>OZ243944.1:0-4229907 GCA_965214295.1 Chloroflexota bacterium | reverse complement strand
ACATGCCCCAGCAGGTCCAGTCCCAACGTCTCCGGCGTGATGGCCTTCGAGCCGGCGTCGAGAATAGCGCGGTCGGGCGTCGGCCGGCTGACCACCGTGCCGTGGATGGTGAGCGCCACGTCGTCCAAGGTCCACAGTTGGCCACGCTCGACGGTATGGCGGTCGTGGAAGATGTAGGTGCCGGGGCGGTGCTCGGTGATGCCGGGCACATTCTGGGTCCAGTGCAGCTGGGGCGTCCCGCCCATGCTAATCTCGGGTGCCGGGTGTCCGGCACGCTTGAAGACCTGGAGCGCCTCGCCCATAAAGGCCACCGGGGTCGCTTCATCCAACGGCGCCGGATAGGTCATCAAGCCGCCGAACGTAAGGTTGGGCAGGCGGTCAATGTACAGCGCGAGATCGAACGCTTGCTGCGGCGTCTGAACACCGACGCGGCCCATGCCCGTCTCGCACTCCACCCCCACTTCCAGCGTGCGGCCGGCCTCGACGGCGACCTTGCTCACCCCCTCGGCGACCAGACCGCTATCGCAGGTCAAGCTGAGTTTGACAGTATCGCCGAAGCGGTCGAGGAAGGTCCGTAAGCGGCGCAGTTTTGCCGGGCCGAGCAGATTGTACGGCAGGTAGATATCGTCAAAACCGGCCGCGGCGAAGATTTCCGCTTCGCCTAGCTTCTGGACGGTGATCCCCTGCGCGCCGGCAGCGACCTGTTGCGCGCCAATCGCCGGGATTTTGTGCGTCTTGATGTGCGGCCGATTGCGTACCCCGATACGGTCGCAATACTCCTGGACGAACCGAATGCTCCGCTCCATGCGGTCCAGGTCAACGATCAGGGCTGGCGTTTCCACCTCGCTCGCGGGCTGCCCGACCGTGGGGAGGGCCTCCGGCGCTTGCGAGATGTCCGCCCAATCTTGCCAATCCTGGCTCATGCGCTCTCCGTTTCGATCCGTAGTAGCCGGGGCTGTACCGGCCGGTGCTACCATTGGATTTGCCATTGCCTGCTGCCTCCTCTTGTCTTACCGAGGATCAACCAGCGCTGTGTGAACCCGTCTGCCGATGCCGCCCGCCGCTGGATGCACGGTATCATGGTAGGGTACAAAATTGTAGCTCTGAGCACTGCATAAGAGTGCGGCAGCGCCAACGGCGCCGCGCGATGCGGTGCTCACCAGCCGCGAATTCGCGCTCATCAGCGCCCTGTTCGCCCTCTTCCTCCTCTTCGTTGTCCGGGTGTACGCCGGCCATTGGGCCGTGGCGCTCCAGATCGTGCCGCCACGCGAGGTCGGCAGCGCCGCACCGGCGCCGGTCTCCAGGCCCGTTACTCGCCCGGGGCCACTGCTGGCCGGAGCGCCGGCGCCGGCCCCAGCACCAGCACCGGCGGCCCGCCCGACCCTGGCGCCGACCAATGAGCCACCCCCGCGGAACACTACCGACGAGCGCGGGGTCGTCTACGATGAGCACGGAGTCGCGATATGGGGCCTCATCGCCGATCCGGCGGGGGTTCACAATGTCCCGCCGGGCCGGCTGGTGCGGATTGGGGGGCCAGAGGGCGAGCTGTACGAGGTGCTGCTCGGTGGCAAGATCGAGAAGGTCCCGGAGTCCAGGGTTGGCCAACCGTCACAGCCAGCCGTGATGTCCGCCAGGTCGCCGGCCCCGGCGGCCAGGACACGTCTGCCGCCCCAGCCGGCTCAGGCATCACCGGCCGAGGCCCCGGCGGCCCGCCCGACCCTGGCACCGACCGATGAGCCACCGCCGCGGAACACCACCGATGAGCGCGGGGTGGTCTACGACGAGCACGGAGTCGCGGTGTGGGGTCTCATCGCCGATCCGGATGGGGTTCACAACGTCCCCCCGGGGCGGCTGGTGCGGATTGGGGGGCCGGAGGGCGAACTGTACAAGGTGCTGCTCGGTGGCAAGATCGAGCGGATCCCCGAATAGCCCTGTCCGGCAGCGACGCTACGAACGGTCGCAAAGCGCCAGTGGGTGCCTGGATTACTCTCTGTCCTCCGATTGGCTGATGAGCCGGGCGAGTTGGGCAAAGTTGGTACGCATCGCCTCGACCGGCGAGCCGCTGGCCGGTCGGAAATGCGTCGCCATGGCCAGGATCGTCTCGGAGTGGTGGACGCGGAGCTGGCGCAAGATGGTCACGTAGTCCACGTCGCCGGTTCCGAGCGGGCAGTACCGGAAATGCAACTGCTGCCCGTCAATGACGCGGAGGTCCTTCAGGTGCAGCCCGTGCAGATAGGGTCGTATGTTCTGATAGCCGGCGGTAGCCACGTCCGCTTCCCCGGAGTTGAAGTTGTCCGCCGGTCCCCACAGCGCCTTGAGCCGTGGCGAGCCGAGGCGCTCGGCGAGACGACGGAAATTGTGCGTCGTGTTCGTATAGTTCCACGGCATCATGGAGACCGCTATATCCACGGCGTAACGCTCGGCCTGCTCCAGCACGAGCGAGAACGCCTTGACTAGCTTCTCCATGTCCACGTCGGAAATCACCCCGCCGCGGGTGAGCCAGCGCATCGGCCAGGTGGGTTTGCCGGCCGTGTATTCGCCCGGCCAGGCGAAAGTAAAGGTACAGACTGCGCCCACGCCCAGGCGCGCTGCAAGCTGTATCGAGCGCGTGACGGCGGCGAGATCCCGGCGGAAGGCCGGCTGGTCTTCCATCGTCGCCAGGTCGAGGTCGGTGAGGTGGAGCTGCTTGAAGGGGCTACCGGCGCGCAGCAGGTGGAGCTTCAGGCCGTGCTTGGCGACGCGGGCCGCCATGCGCTCCGCCTCGCGGTCGCTCATCTCGGCAATCGGGGTTTCGTCATCCACCCGGTCGAACCACACGTACTCGGCGCCGATCTCCTTGGCGGTAGCCAGCGCGTGGTCGAAAGGCAGCTGTAGCTCGTGCAGGAACAGGCTCAACTTGAAGCGGGAATTGCTCATTGGACCACCTTCCCCTTTGGCCACCATCGCGTGGGCGCCGGACACGTAGATGATGGTGTCGTCAGGGCGTACACGGTCCGGCAATTATAGCTGCGCTGGTTTCTGCCGCCTATTGAGGCTACAATAGCGCCGCCGATAAACCCACTGGGAGTGCCGCCTGAACGATGAAGAAGAACATACTGGTCACGGGAGCCGCGGGACAGATCGGCTCCGAGCTGGTCCCGACGTTGCGGGAGCGGTACGGCGTTGAGCATGTCATCGCCGCCGGGCATCGGACGCCGCTCCCGGACGATGTACGCACTGGTGGACCGCACATCACCCTCGATGTCACCAATCGGGCCGACGTAGAGGCAGCGATACGGGACCACGACATCGAAGTCATCTACCACCTGGCTTCCATCTTGTCGGCGCTGGCGGAGGCCAACCGGCAGAACGCGCACGCGGTCAATGTCAACGGCCTGTACAACGTGCTGGAGGCGGCGATAGGGGGCGGCGTCCGGCAGGTCGTCGTCCCCAGCTCGATTGCTGCATTCGGCCCGGACACGCCACCCGTAGCTACGCCCAACGAGACGCTCCAGCGTCCCAACACGCTCTACGGTATCTCGAAGGTGTTCGGCGAGCTACTGGGCAACTACTATGCCGGCAAGCTGGGGCTGGATGTTCGCGGTCTGCGGCTCCCAGGCATCATCAGCTGGAAGACGGAGCCGACGGCGGGCACCACCGACTACGCCGTCGCCATCTTCTACGGTGCGCTCCGCGACGGTCGCTACACCTGCTACCTACGACCGGACACCAGGCTGCCGATGATGTACATGCCGGACTGCATCAAGGCGCTCATCGAGCTTGCCGAGGCCGACATGGAGAAGCTGACGCACCATGCCGATTTCAATGTGGCCGGCGTCAGCTTTACGCCGGCCGAGCTTGCCGCCGCGATCCGGCGCCGGATGCCCCACTTCCGCATCGCCTATGCCATAGACACGCTGCGCCAGGGCATCGCGGACTCCTGGCCCGACTCGCTGGATGACTCTGTCGCGCGTGCCGAGTGGGGGTGGCGTCCGACCTACGATCTCGACGCCATGGTGGACGACATGCTCGCTAACCTGTCGGTGAAGCTCGGTCGCCAGTAGTCAGGGGCACGGGCGCAGCATGCTGCGCCCCTACATATGCCTCGGCCTCACCCCTCAGCCTCCGGCGGGCGCGAACTGCGGCGCCCGTGGCGCGCGGCCATGCCGGATCAAGCGCAGTCGGCAATCATCGAGGGGCAGGGATACCCGCGCCCCGCCGCGCCGGTACGATTCGATGAACCCGAAGATGATCTCCGTGTTGGCGCGGGCGACCCGTACTCCCCCGCGCGTCGGCGCGCCGGTATCCAGCGCCTGCACGAGGTCCCCGATCAGGCCCAGCGTGTTACTGGCCGGCGTGTACGCCAAAGCCGGCGCGTCTACCAACGTGGCGCTGGCATTGTGCCGTTTGCGCTCCAAGTCCGAGGCGCCAGCGGGAGCCGGCCCCACATCCTTGCGGCGTCGCACCAGAAAGTCAACGTCTTGGTTGCTCGCGGTGACGATGCCATCCTCGCAGACGGCCTCATAGTCCTGGCCCCGCGGCCCGCGCATGACGCTGACCGTCACTCCGTTGGCAAACCCGAACATACCCTCCGCCAAGGGGTCCTCGCGCACCTCGTCACCGACGATGATCTCATCGCCGTCAGCCACCCAGCCCTGCGCCCAGGTCACCGGCTCGTCGCCGTTGAGGTACTGCATCAGGTCGAAGTTGTGGCTGGAGGAGTTGAACAGGGCACTATTGTTGTAGATCAGGAGCAGTTCGAGGGCGCCCAAGTCGCCGGAGGCGATCAAATCGCGCATCTTGGCGTAGCCAGGATGCCAGCGTCGGTTGGTGCCCATGTTGAAGACGACCCCGTGACGCTCGACGGCCGCCACCATTGCGTCGGCCTCCTGGAGCGAGGCACACAGCGCCTTCTCGCAATAGAGCGCCTTCACGCCGTGCTCGGCGGCGTAGATGGCGACCTCGGCGCGCTGCTCCGGCTGTGTAGCGACGCTGAGGATATCCGGCTGCTCCTTGGCCAACATTTCGCGGTAGTCGGTGTAGAGGTGGGACTCCGCCACGCCGTAGCGTTGCCCGAACTGCGCCAGTACGTCGGGCCGCATGTCCACACCAGCCATCAGTTCCGTGCGGTCACAGGCTTCGTAGCCCGCGGCGTGCGAGTGGGGGGCAAAGCGGCCGGGCAAGCCGACGAACTCGTTGTCAATGAACGCACCCATCCGGCTACAGCCCACGACAGCGGCACGATAGGTTCTGCTCACTCGCTCTATCTCCTCTTTGCCGGGGGCAGATGGGTTGGCCCTTCCCCCCGATGACCGCCGGCGCGGCTGCGCTACACCGGTGGGTGCTTGTCCAGGAGTAGCTGGGCTACGCGATGCTGTTCCGCCAGCCAGTCTTTGACTCCGATCTCTTTCCGCATCACCGGGCCGCAGTCGCGCACCTTCGGGTACGTCTGCGCCATGGAGGGGATCGGTGGCCAGCGCCAGCTGTAGGGCGAGAGATCAATGAAGCCCTTGAGTTGCGGATCGGTCTTGAGGTATTCGACCAGCACCGGGTCCGTGAGCACCGACGCGCTGACCGGTGTGCCCGTGGACTTGATGACCATCTCGGTCTGCTGGGGCGTCGCGGTAATCCACTTGGCTACCAGCGCCGCAGCATGCTGCCGTTCCGGTGGGATGCCCTTCGTCACGATGAGGTTGTGCCCACCACTGTTGGCGAAGATCTCCGTCTTGATGGGCGTATGGGTCACCCCGAAGTCCGGCGCGTTGTTCTTCCGCAGCGTGGGTATGCGGTACGGCCCCTGCTGCTCGAAGGCTACGTCGTTCAGGGCGGCCCGGTAGAAGTTGGCCTTCCCATCAGGGGGACTGAGGCCACTCTCGACCAGGTGCAGCAAGAACTCCAGCACCTCCACGTTTTCCGGGCTATCGAGGAGCATCTTGCTCCCGTCGTCATTAATGACCCGCCCACCATTGGTACCCACGAACCGGTACCAGCGGGTCCAGTACCAGGAAACGCCCCAAATCTCGCCGGGAACGGAGACCTTGGTGGCCATGTCAATAAGATCGTCCCAGGTCCAGCCCATCTCCGGGTGGGAAATTCCCTTCTGGTCCAGCCGGCCCTTGTTGTAGATGAAGGCGTCGTTGTTGGCATAGGCTGGGATGCTCACCAGTTTCCCGGCCCACATGGAGCTACTGAGCATCTTCTCGTAGAAGTCCGCGCGCTGCGCTGCCCAGTCCGGCTCGACCTTCAAGATCGGTTCCAGGTCAATGGTGACGCCATCCACGAACAGGCCACCCACTTGGATATGGCTGTAGTGCCCCATATCGGGCGGCGTGCCGGCGGCAGCCAACAATCTGATCTGCTCGTGGCTGACGTTTTTGCTCTGATCGTCGAAGTTGACGGTGATTCCCAGGTCGGTCTCCTTGTTGAACCTGTCCAGCAAGGCATAGCGAGCGATGCTTTCGGGGTGGGTGAAGTTGAGGTTGGACACGTAGCTGACGACCACGGCGTCCTTCCCGGCCGCACCCGGAGCGCCCTGCACACCCTGCGCCCCGGTCGCACCCTTCGCACCTTGCGGTCCCGCCGGCCCCGGCGGTCCGGCCTGGGGCTGGCCCACATAACGCACCGTTGGCTCCCCGCAGGCTGCTGCCAACAGCCCACCGAGCAAGGTTGCGCTGCCACCCAAGTAGCGTCGGCGTATCATGCGTTCCATCCGGCTACCTCCTTGCGACCACACTCCCTCCGGCGAGAGAGGCTCCGACTCACCTCTTGCATACCCAGTCCAGCGTGTGGTGAGTGCTCGGCTACTATAATACTTCCCTCTGCTCCTGTCCACCCCATCTCGCAGTGTCGGTGGAGCGGTCGCGTTCGGGTATAATCTCGATTCCCGCCGTGCGAGGTGGTCATGCGACTGTATTGGGAAGTAGCCCAGTGCTCCTTTCAGCGCCAGTTGGCGTATCGTGCCGCCACGCTCGCCGGTCTCGTGACCAACTCCTTCTTCGGCTACCTGCGGGGCGCCGTGTTTATGGCCCTGTTTGCCACGCGGCCGGAGGTCGCCGGTTGGGGTGTCCGCGATGCCTTGACCTATATCTGGCTGACCCAGGCGCTGCTTATGATCGTGCAGGTCTGGGGCTGGTGGGAGGTCGCCGACAATATCAAGACCGGCGACGTGGCCTCCGACCTCGCCAAGCCTTTCGACTATTATGCTTTCTGGCTGGCCCGCGACCTCGGCCGCGCCGTCTACCATCTGCTGGCGCGGGGACTGCCTACGCTCCTGATCGGCTTCCTGTTCTATGACCTGCTGCTCCCGCCCACGCCGCTCATCTGGCCGCTGCTCGCCGTCACGCTGACCCTCGCGGTGGTGATGAGCTTTGCGTTCCGGTTCATCATCAACGTCACGGCCTTCTGGCTGCTTGACGTCCGCGGCGTCGCTGCTGTGCTCGGTGTCGGGATGCTCTTCTTCTCCGGGTTTATGGTCCCGGTGGCCTTCTTCCCCGGCTGGCTCCAGACGGTCGTGGGCTGGCTGCCCTTCACCGCCATCGTGATGCTGCCTGTCGAGGTCTATCTCGGCAAGATGACCGGCCTGGCCTTGTTGGTGGAACTAGGTCGCCTGGCAGTGTGGGCCGCCATCCTGATTGTCGCCGGTCGTCTGGTACTGGCGGTGGGCGAGCGCCGCCTGGTGGTGCAGGGAGGGTAAGGTGCCACAGCGATGGTCGCTCCCGCGGCACAGCGCCACTGCCCGGTTGATGGCCTGGTCCGGCTGGCTCGATGAGGCCCGCTTCCTCGGCAACCTCTACGTCCGGCTCATCGGTATTCAAGTACGTTCCACCATGCAGTACAAGGCTTCCTTTCTCATGCAGACTGCCGGGAGCTTCGGGTTCTTGCTCTTGGAGTTCGCCGTCATTGTGGTGCTGTTTCAGCGCTTTCCCCATCTGGCCGGCTGGTCGCTCGCCGAGGTCGCGCTGCTCTACGGTATCTCCTCAACGGCGTTCGGCCTCTCCGAGCTGCTGTGTGGTGCATTGAATACCGGCCTCTTTGCCGAGGTGATCGTCCGCGGCGACTTCGACCGCATCCTCACCCGTCCCGTGAGCGCCCTGTTGCAGGTCGTCGCCGGCGAGTTCTCCCTCCGGCGTCTGGGACGGATCGCGCAGGGCGTAGGCGTGCTGGTCATCGCCGGTGGAATGCTGCCCGGGGTCTGGAGTGTCGGGAAAGTCATGTTCCTGGCGGTGACCTTAATGTCGGGTACAGCTATCTTCATCGCCATCTGGCTGCTCGGTGCGGCCTACTGCTTCTGGACGGTCCGGGCCACCGAGGCGGTCAACGTCTTCACCTATGGTGGCACGACCCTCGCCAGCTACCCGCTGGACGTATTCGACCGCTGGGCGCGGCAATTCGCCTTATTTGTCCTGCCGCTGGCCTGGGTCAGCTACGTCCCGGCGCTCTACCTACTCGACCGCGCCGACCGCAGTGGGTTGCCGACGTGGCTGCCGGCACTGACGCCGGTCGCAGCGGGAATCGCGCTGGCGGCGGCCGGCCTGGTCTGGAGCATCGGGGTACGCCACTACCAGAGCACCGGGAGCTAGATTCTCCCGTTCGTCATTCCGGCTTCCGCCGGAATCCAGGCGACTTGGGTAGCAGACAGCACACCCGCGCTGGATTCCCGCCCTGTATCGAGGGTACGGGACATGCTTGCGCGGGAATGACGAACGGGGCGGGCGTGGCGGCTGGGAATTATTTTCAGAGCAATGACCGGGAAATGCGAACGGATCCTAGTGACGATGACGAGCCAAAGCTGCACGATATAATCGTTCCAACTGCGGTGCAGCTTTGGCCCGTCAGATGACCGCGCTCATTGAAGTCGAGGACTTACGCAAGACCTTTCGTGTGGCGCACCATCACCGTGGCGCGCTTGGGGCACTGCGTAACCTGGTCGAGCGACGCGGCCGCATCGTCCCCGCGGTGGACAGGATCACCTTCCGCATCGAGCGGGGCGAGATGGTGGGCTGCATCGGGCCGAACGGGGCCGGTAAATCCACCACGATCAAGATGCTCACCGGCATCCTCGTGCCAAGTAGCGGCCGAATCGAGGTGGCCGGGCTAGTGCCCCACCAGCGCCGGAAAGCACTCGCCCGGCGGATCGGCGTGGTGTTCGGGCAACGCACGCAATTGTGGTGGGACCTGCCGCTCATCGAGTCGCTGGAGCTGCTGCGCTTCATCTACCGTGTGCCAGCCGCGCGGCACCGGGCCAACCTGGAATTTTGCACGGAGTTGCTGGAGCTGGGGCCGTTCCTGGACACGCCGGTACGTCAGCTTTCGCTGGGTCAGCGGATGCGTGGCGATCTGACGGCGGCCTTGCTGCACGACCCCGAGATTCTCTACCTTGATGAGCCGACCATCGGCCTCGACGTGGTAGCCAAGCACCGTATTCGCGAGTTTCTCCGGCGGCTCAACCGCGAGCGCGCCGTCACGGTGCTGCTCACGACCCACGATATGGCCGACATCAGCCAGCTTTGCGAGCGCCTGCTGATTATTGACCGCGGACGACTGCTGTACGACGGGGCATTGGAGACGATCCGGGAGCGGTACGGGCAGGAACGGACGCTCGTCGTGGATTTCGTGAGTGCCGGCGGCCCCGTGCAGGTGCCGCACGCGACGGTTGTGCGCGTGGACGGCCCGCGGCAATGGCTGCGATTTCGTCGGCAGGAGACCACCGCCGCAGCCCTGATCGCCGCGCTCGCCACGCGCTACGAGCTGCGGGACCTGACGATTGAGGAGCCGGAGATCGAGGCCATCATCCGCGACCTGTATAGCACCGGCCAAGCCATCCCGCCAGCCGCCCTCTCACCACCCACCCCCTGACAAGGGTAGGTTTTTCGTAGAGAGCCGCGGGGGTGGGGCAGACCTCACCCCCGGCCCCCTCTCCACCATGTGGAGAGGGGGAGTAGGGACTGGAACAGGCCCTCCGAATGGCCCTGGATTCCGGCTTGCGCCGGAATGACGGATGAGATACTGGGAATGACGAGGGGCGAGGCGCAATGAATCACGCCCTGACAAAAAACCTACCCCTGTCAGCCACCCACCCCCGCATCGCGCTCCTAGAGGGCTTGGCCGGCGTACCTACAGCGTCAAAGAGCATGAGCCGGGCGGGGATAACTACCAATTAGCCTTGCTGGTAGCGGTTCAGGCTGGGGATACGGGTGGACTCGGTGGCGACTCGTGGCGCGCGGCGTACAGTTCCTCGATCATGCGGTCACCATCCAAGTCGCTCCAGATGCCGGCAAAGGCCAGAAGCTCCTCGCGCCGCCGCCGACTGGTAGGCACGTCGTCCGGCGCTGGCACAGCTTCACGATGCAGTCGGGCGCATTGGGGAGTAACGGGCAATACCTGTTGCCCATCCTTGTGCTCGTACCGCTTGACCGTTCGGGTTGCCATCATCTTCGCCTCTCCCGGCTCCGTTCTCGCGGTGGTAACTCGTGGTATGCGGCATACATCGGATATGATTCTACTAGATTCCCGCCTGCGCGGGAATGACGGACGAGGGCCGGGAATGACGTTCGGGGCCACTGAACACTGGCTATCGGCCACTGACTATTGAACGTCGGTGATCTTGGCGGCGATGGCTGCCGCGATCTCCTCGGCGATGCAGGGATGCTAGGGCTCGACGATCACTTGCCGGCCGTGGTCAAAAGTAACCTTGAAGCGGTTGGTGGCCGCACGACCGATAATGGTCTCGTCGCCAAGCACCGTGACCGTCACGCGGAATGGTGTCATGTCGCCAATTTGCAGCGTGCCCCGGTAGGCTGGCGCAGTCACCTGTGAGCCATCGGCGAGTGTCCAGCGGAGGTACGTCAATGGTAGCTCTACGTCGGCCACCAGGTCCGGCGGCACAACGATAGCTCCGTCAAACCCAGTATCAACGAGAGCTTCAAGCCTGACTACGTGGTGACCTAGTTCAAGCAGCAGCGGGATATAGGGGAAATGCGTGCTAATGACCCGCCGATTTACAGCCATTTTCCTACGGAAACATCTCCTATCTGGAAAATGAAGTTGCCCGATCCTAGCTTCTCTATCGCTTCATCTATAAGCTGATCCAAGTCAGGGCCAATGAGCGTATCGCCTTGGGGGGAGACGGCAAGATACTCTCCGCGATGTTGCGCCTCCAAGGGCTTGCCGTACTGCTCGTAGAGCATATCGGATTCTTCCGGCTTCGGTGCCTTCACGGCTGCCATTTGTCACCTCCTCGGTGACGACCGGTGGCGCGCGGCCTACGGTGGCCGGATATGATTCTACTGGATTCCTGCCTGCGCGGGAATGACGGACGAGGACCGGGAATGATGTTCGGCGCCACTGCCTACTGGCTACCGGCCGCTGATTACTGCACGTCGGTGATCTTGGCGGCGATGACTGCCGTGATCTCTTCGGCGGTGCTGGTGCCGAACCAGAGCTTGCGGAACTCCGCCCGCGCTACCGCCCGGACCTCGTCAATCCGCGAGATCAGATAAGGCGTGCGAGGACGGACGAGCGCACCGGGCACGGCCGGCCGCCGGTCGTAGGGCGGCTCCGGGGGTTGGAGGTAGGTCTCTTCGGCAAGCAAGGACGGCGCTTGCGGGTGCCACAGCCGATTTTCCCATTCCGCTTGCTGCACGTCGGGGGCAACCAAGAACTGTAATAGCTCCCAGGCCTCTTCGGGCTGACGACTGCCCTTGAGGATGGCAGCAACGTCCGGCCGATAGTGTCCTTGAACCCCCAGATTGCCCCGTGGTTGGGGGGCCATACTCCAGTCGAACGATACTTCCTGCTGCGCCAGGGCCAGCTCGGCCTCCGCTGGCGCATACCACATCGCCACGTCACCACGCGCGAAGGCGGCAAACCCGTTGCCGGCAAAGATGTTGGGCGCTGGCGCGACACCGTGCTGCAAGTGTAGGTCGGCTAGCCACTGCAACGCTCCGATAGCCAGCGGCTCGTGGATCGCCGGTGCGCCGTTTCGGTTCAGCAGCTCGTCTCCGCCATTGCCCCACAGCCAGGCGTGATACGCCTCGTCAATGCCGTGCAAGGTGGTGCCCCAACGTGCTGGCGCAACACCGTTCGCCGCCATGGTCAGCTGTTGCGCCGCAGTGAGGAAGTCTTGCCAGGTCCAGCTCAGGGGCGGCGAGGATACGGCGGCGGCGCTAAAGTGGCTACGGTTGTAGAACACGACGTAGAGGCCGTTGTTGCCTCGCGGCAAGGCAACCCACTCGCGCTGGTAGGTGCAGACATCGAACGGCGCCGTGAGGTCGTCAGGGCGAAACCCGTCGCGCCGCATATAGTCGCCGAGCGGCAGGACGGCATCTTCCGCATAAAACGTCGGCGCCGACCAAGAGGGCAGGTGGACCAGGTCCGGCAGGCTGCCACTCGCAAACAAGCTGTACAGGCTCGCAACGTGCTCGGCAGCAGTAGGCGCAGCGATGACGTTGACCGTGATAGCTGGATAGTTCCGTTGGAAGCTGAGGAGGGTCCAGTCTTCCTGCTGCACTCGCTCCGGTGTCCCCCACGTCGTGTAAATCACTTCCGCCGGGTCTTCGGCGGTCATCGGTACGTCCGTGAGGTCCTCGCCCAGATCACACGCCGCAAGCAAGAGGGAGGTGGCTAGGGTCGCCGCGGCCCGTTGCAGCACCGCACGGCGGCTCCCCGGAGCCACCGCCGAAGCTGACCGTATGTGCGCCGTACCGTTACTGGAGCTGGCCATCACCGCGCCGCCTACTCGCCGCGTTCTCGTCCGCCTACGTGCCTGCTGCGCCGGGTCCGCCTACCTGCCAGTATAGAGCAAGCCGCCGGGGGCTGTGCCGGCGACGCTGCGGCTGCTAGGATTGTGCCCAGCCCAGGCGTTGACGGGGAGACGGATGGCAGAGACGAGCAGTGACCATGTCCACCAGGCGGAACGGCCGGTCTTGCGCCCGGTAGAGCCGCGCTGGATCACGTACCAAGGCGAGCAGCGCCTCTGGCTGCGCGATCCCCTCGCCTTGAGCGAGCGCATGGTTCTGCTGCCCGCCGTCGTTGCGCCATTGGTCGCGCTCCTCGATGGGGAGCGGACCCCAAGCGGGATCAAGGCAGCCTTCGAGGTGCGCTACGGGACCCGGCTGCCGCCAGGGTTTGTCGAGCACTTCCTGGCGGCCTTACAGGAGGCGGCGCTGCTGTTCGGCCCAGCCTATGAGGCGGCGTGGCAACGGGCGCTCGCCGACTACCGCGCGGCCCCATTCCGCCGGCCGGCGCTCGCCGGCAACGGCTATCCGGCCGACCCGGCGGCCTTGTACCAACTACTGGCGCGCTATGCGGCCGAGTCCCGCCTAAACACTGCGGCCCGTGCAAACGGTCGGCTGCGGGGACTGATTACGCCCCACATCGATTACACCCGCGGCGGCGACGCCTACGCGCGCACCTGGCTGCCGGCCCGTGCGGCCGTCGCCGCGGCGGAGCTGGTCATCATCTTCGGTACCGACCACGCCGGCAGCGCCGGCGCGTTGACCCTCACCCGTCAGCGGTACGCTACACCCTGGGGGCCGTTCCCGCAGGACCATACGGTCGTCGAGCGCTTGGTCGCTGCCCTCGGTGCGGAGGCGGCGTTTGCCGAAGAGCTGCATCATCGTACCGAGCACTCCATCGAGCTGGCGACCGTATGGCTCCACTGGCTCCTCCGCGACGCCGGTCGCGCCGACGACCTCCCACCGCTTGTCCCGATCCTCTGTGGCTCCTTTGCCCCCTTTACGCACGGCCCGGCCGATCCGCTGGCCGACCAGGCGCGAGTGCAGGCCCTTGCGGCACTGCGTGCGGCCAGCGCCGGGCGGCGGGTGCTGGTCGTGGCGTCGGCCGACTTGGCCCACGTGGGGCCGGCATTCGGTGATGAGCGCGGCTTAGATGTGTTCGCGCGCGCCAGCCTCAAAGCGAGCGATGAACGGCTGCTGGCAGTCGCCGCGACCGGCGATCCGGCAGACTTCCTGGCTACGCTCCGGGCCGACCGGGACGCACACCGCGTCTGTGGCCTACCACCGATTTACTGGGCGCTGCACGCGCTCGCTGGCGCAGTGGGTGAAACGCTCGGCTACGACCAATGCCCGGCCGACGAGGCCGGCGCCTCCTGGGTCACTATCGCCGGCATGGCCTACACGTGAGGCGCAAGGCGAGTGTGTCCGCCTTGTCCCCCGTTTCCGGCAAGACGTATAATGGAGCGTATCGAGGGGCGCGTAGCTCAGTTGGTTAGAGCGCGCGGTTCACATCCGCGAGGTCCGGGGTTCGAGTCCCTGCGCGCCCACCCCTTTGCCGTCCCAGCACTGGGCCGCGCTGGCCTCCGCAGCATCCCCCACGCCTCTTCAGCCGTGGTCACTCGCCGGTCCTTGTTACGGGCGCTGTAATGTAGCCGCTGCCGGGGGACGGAGTAGTGACTGCTGCTCAACCCGGTCACTCATCCGGTTTATGATTCCGAGCGCTGTGCGTAAGCGTGCGTGGGTTGGCTGCCAAACCACTCCAGATGAATTCGACGGTCTGCTCGATCCGCTCTCTTGACTCGTGGTCCCCCCAAATGTGCCGTATAAACATCGCCCCGACCATTGCCTGAACTGCGATATCCAGGTCGGCGTCCGCGCGTATCTCGCCGCGTTCCACACCACGCTGCAGGACCATGAGCGCCTCGTTTCGGCGAGGGCGTGTGAATCGATCACGGAAAAACTCGATCAGCGCAGGATTCCGCCGCTCCTCGACCAGTAGGGCGCCGATCATGGCGAAACCGGGGCCTCGCTCCAGAGCAACTTGGTGCTGAACGAGCATCTCGACAATATCGGTGCGCGCGCTGCCGGTGTCCGGCGGTGGACCCCAATCCTCTCTCAAGGCGTTTACAGCGGCGGCAGCCAACTCCTCCTTGGAAGCGTATCGCCGGTAGATGGTGGTCTTTCCCACTCCGGCCTCGGACGCGACCCGCTCGACCGACATTCCGGCGTAACCCTGGTCCGTCAGGACTCGCAGAGTGGCCTGGAGAATGGCCCGATCAGCCGCCGGGTCGCGAGGTCGGCCGGGCCTGAGGCTTTCTGGTTTCGATGTCCCCCTGGACTTTGCCATCGCGCCGTTCCTGGCCAGGCCTTGCGAGGTCGGAAGCTGTGGGGCCGCCACCGGGTTCCACGCTCTCCCCGGCAGGAAGGTGGCGCGCCGGCATGTATCTGGCGATGAGCATGGCGCCCACCAAGGCTGTCCCCGCCGATACGAGCACCGCTATGCCGAAGGCGTCGGTAAAGGCTACCTTTGCCGCAGCCGCCAATCCGCCAGCAACCTCGGCAGGCAGCCTTGACGCCACTCTAAGCGCCGCGCCAACTGAGTCGCTCGCAGCCGTAGCAGCTTCGGGTGGCAAACCGGCCACCGCCTCATTCATCCTACCACTGTACGCGGTGTTGATGACGGAGCCGATGACGGCCACGCCGAAAGCTCCCGCCACCTGACGTGTGACGTCGTTCATCGCGGAGGCGATGCCAGCGTTGGCCTCCGGGACCGCGCCCATCACCGCGTCGGTAGACGGCGCCATCAGGTTGCCTATGCCGAACGCGAGCACGAAGAAGGTCAGGCCGATAACCCAATAGTCGGTATCCGGTTGCCAGAGCGTGATGGTAACAAGTACTCCAGACAGAACTACGAGGCCCATCGCCACGACTTTGTTGGTGCCCAACCTACCGACCAACCGATGGCTGATGCCCGCCCCGAATGCGACGCCCAAGGCGACCGGCACCATCCTCAGGCCGGCCTCCAGCGGCGTGTAGCCTTGAACGAACTGGAGGTACTGCGTAAGCCCGAACACCATTCCAAAGAGCGAGAAGAACCCGATTGCAATCGCGCCCGCCCCGGCGGAGAAGCGCGGGTTCTTGAAGAACGCGAGGTGGAGCATCGGATGATCCGTCCTGATCTCCCAATAGATGAACGCCGCGACAAGGACTGCGCCACCAATGAAGCCCGCTATGATCAGGCCGTCGGTCCAACCACGGACCGGGACCTCGATGATGGCGTACACCAGGGTCGCAATAGCTGCAATGGATAGGAGAGCGCCTGGAATATCCAGCGACTGCGGATGCGGGTCCCGACTTTCGGGGACGAGAACGAGTCCGGCCACAAGGGCGAATCCGACTATCGGAATGTTGATGAGGAACACCACCCCCCACCAGAAATGCTCCAGGAGCAGCCCTCCGGTCAGAGGACCGAGACCGATGCCCAGTCCGGAGACCCCCGCCCATATGCTGATGGCCTTTCCACGCTCTTCCCTCGGGAACACGTGCGTGAGGATCGACAGGGTGGACGGCATGATGAGCGCCCCACCGATACCCATCAGGGCCCGAGCGGCGATGAGCTGTCCGCTTGATGCGGCATACGCCGCAAAGAGGCTTGCCAGGCCAAATACGAGCAGCCCGATCTGCAGCGCACGTTTGCGCCCGAAACGGTCGCCGAGCGAACCCATCGGCAGCAGCAGACCGGCGAAGACGAGAATGTAGGCGTCGACCATCCACTGAAGGGAGGTAGCCGTCGCGTTGAACTCTTGCTGTAGCGTGGGGATGGCGACATTGAGGATGGTGTTGTCCAGCCCGATAATGAGGAGGCTCAACGAGAGAATGGCGAGGGTCCACCACCGCCGTCGGTAGGTGATTGACTGGGTTGCAGCCGCGCTTGCGTTCATCAGCTATGCCCTCCTAATATCACTACGATACAGTATCGTATCCATATAATGGCAGAGTTGATCGGCCGTGTCAAGGTCCGCAGATGGGAACATGCCGCTAGTCTTGATCCCCAGCCTATTTCCGCTGGCGTTGGCGCCGCCGGACCACCTTGAACTTGAACGACTTGTCCAGCCTGGGAGTAGGTGCCGGATTGATCTGCAATTCGTAATCGGGAGGATCGAGTACAAGCTCGGCGTGATGGACGATGGTCGCCAGTGTCACGGCGATTTGCACTTCGGCAAAGCCGCTGCCTAGGCCCCGGTGCGGCCCCAAGCCAAAGGAGGCAAACGCCCCCGGCTGCCGATGCTCGGCGCGATCCGGCAGGTAACGGTCAATGTCGAAACGCTCCGGATAGGGGAAATACACCGGTAGATAGCGTGGAACCGTCGTGGCCATAATGACCTGTGTGCCCGCCGGGATCGTATAGCCGGCAAACTCGAACGAGTTGGCTACCGTGCGAATCATTGCCGGAGCAATCGGATACATCCGTAGTGTTTCCAGCACTACACGATGGGTGAAGTCCAGCTTACGCAAGCCCGGCGCCGTTGGCGTCCCGTCGGCAAAGAGCAGGTCTGCCTCCGCCGGTACCGGTGGCAGTAAGTCGGGCTGTTTGAGCAAGGCGTAGGGCATGAATGCACTGGTGCTTGCTGAAGTATCGAGACCGGCAATGTACGGCCTCAGCACCGCGATCATCGTGATGGAGCTCGAGTATGTCGTCTATCAGGTTCGGCTCGCGCCCCTCGTGACTTCCGGCCTCATGCGCTGCCATGACTTGCTCGTACAGTGCCACAATCCGCTGGCGGGCACGCCGAACACGCGGCGCGTGGAGTAGCAGGCCGGGCCGTTGGCGAGTGAAGGTAGTGAGCAGCAATGTCTCGATCAGGACGATGAGGTCGTCCAGGTATTCGCGCTCTGCGGAGACGGAAATGCTCTTGACCGTCCATGTTGACTATCGAGCACGCGGCACCCAGTTCCGAGCTGAACTCATTCCACGATTCCAGGGAGCGCAGATGCGGTTTGCCCTCACGCAGCAAGAACAGATTGGCCTCTGGGCCAGCCAGGACGGTGAAGGTGTGCTGGAATGCCCGTACCTGGAACACGGGTCCTAGCTGGAGGTATTGTTCTGTGAGATAGGAACGCACATCTCCGGTCATGCTGATGGCATTGCCAAGAAGGGGCAACCCGGACGCCTGCGGCCACGGGCGCTTTGCTCGCGGGGTGGCCGGATGCGCCCGAGGCGCACGCGACGGCCTCGTTTTCCGCATGGCTTTGGCGACTGATTGACCGATGGAGCGTACCCGACTCATGGGTTCTATTCTCTCCGTCCGCTGCATGCCCGGCGTCAGCGATGGCTACTTCACCGCTTGTACTCTTGAAAGATTCTACCGCGCATGGCGGGTCATCCGGTAGGGGGTCGTCTCGCTCCGTGTGTGCTACGGTATACGGTGCCTGCGTTGCTGACGCATGAGTGACGCGCCAGGGGTGCTGACGCAGCGCCGGTGTCTGGTCCCACCAAGCGACTGCAGCGTATAATCTTGGTAGCGCCAGAGAGAGGCGGAGTACGACAGGGATGCCTCGTTACGCACAGATCGTCGGCTGGGGGAAGGCGCTACCCAGTCGCGTGATGACCAATGGCGAGCTGAGTCAGATCGTCTCCACCTCCGACGAGTGGATTCGCACTCGCACCGGCATTGGCGCCCGGCGCATTGCCGGCCCCCGCGAGACGACCGCATCGCTGGCCGAGCAGGCGGCGCAGGCAGCAATCGAGACTGCCGACATTCACCCCGCGCACATTGACCTCGTGATCGTCTGCACGTTCAGCCCGGAATTCGGCGGTATGCCGAGTGTCGCCAGCCTCGTACAGGACGCCATTGGGGCCGAGCGCGCCGGTGCGTTCGACATCAACGCGGCCTGCGCCGGGTTCATGTATGGGCTGGCGGTCGCGCAGAGCATGATCGTTTCCGGCCAATGCGACACCGTGCTGCTGATCGGATCGGAAACGCTGTCCCGGTTGCTCGATTGGTCGGACCGCAGTACCTGCATCCTCTTCGGTGACGGCGCGGGCGCAATGGTCTTGCAGGCTACCGAGGAGCGCACCGGCATCTTGAGTAGCGTGCTTGGCTCGGACGGCTCCGGCGCCGAGCTACTCACCATTCCCGCCGGTGGGAGCCGTCTGCCTACATCACCGCAGACCATCGTGGATCGCCAGCACTACATCCGCATGAACGGGCGCGAGGTCTACAAGTTCGCCGTCAAGATGATGGGCAAAGTGGCGCAGGAAGCCCTGGAGCGGGCGGGCCTGTCGGCCAGCGACGTAGACCTCTTCATCCCGCATCAGGCCAATCTCCGGATCATCGAGTCGGCGGCGAGCGCGCTTGGTTTGCCGGCCGAGCGCGTGTTCGTCAACGTCGAAAACTACGGCAATACGAGCGCCGCCTCCATTCCCATTGCACTGTGCGAGGCGGTTGACGCGGGGCTGGTCAAGACCGATGATCGCCTCGTCCTTGTCGGGTTCGGCGGTGGCTTGGCGTGGGGGGCAGCGGTCGTGCAGTGGGGTGTTCCGGCACCGGTTCGCCGCCGCGGCTGGCGCTTGCTCTGGCACGGCATGTGGTATACCTGGGCGCGGGGTCGGTCCGCTGCCCGCCGGATCGCCCGCAAGGTTGACGCCGTCTTCTTGGACGGGAGCTGGTCGCGCAACGGGCACAACGGTCCGCTGGCCAAGCAAGCCGGTCGGGACGGCCGGCAGACCGGTCGCCGCCTCAATGCCCCAAAGGACCAGGCCAGGACCCTCGACCGCCAGCGATAGTGGGTCCTCACCCCCGGCCCCCCTCTCCATCGCCGAGCGATAGAGAGGGGGTGTAGGAGCGCAGCATGCTGCGCCTTGGGCGCAATCAATCGTGCCCGTCCGCCTGTCATTCCCGTGCAAGCGGGAATCCAGGCGGCCTCATCCCCCCGACCCGGTGCTCTGGGATAGCGATGCAGCGTCCGGCCGGCTGCCGATAACACTCGTACCAGCGCATCATCGCCAGCGTGTCGTCAAGATTTGCGATCTGGGGTGGGTGGTTGTCCAGCACGCACTCGCAGAAGTAAAGCACTTCCGGTACGTAGCCCAGCAGAAAGAGGTTTTTGTTGTAGAGCTGGCCGAGCGAGAACTCCGGCTCCCAGACCACCGGCGTCTGCTCGTCCGCCCCGATGTAGCTCGCCGCTCGCCCGTACCCACCCTGGCCGCGCCGGGCGCCGGGCCGGTAGTACCGTAGGTTGACGCCGTTCTCTACGACGACAAACGCGCCCTCACCGACGATCTCCAATCGCTCCAGTGGCCCCGCCCACGAGTGGCTGCCGGCGAGGTGCATCGCCGCCACCGCGCCGCTGGCGAAGGTCATCGTGCTTACGCTGCCGCCGGTACGGGGTTCCCACTGATAGCTGACGGTCGTCACCGGCCCCATGATCGTATGCACAATCGAGGCCGGATGAAAGAAGTGATCGAGAAAGCCCTGCATGGCGCGGTCATCCGAGCGGGACTCCGCTGGTGGTAGCTCCTGGGGATACCGGAGGGCCAGCGACGTGGGTTGCCCGAACTCGCGTCGTTGGCTGATCTCGCGGGCCTTGGCGATAGCCGGGAAGAACATCTTCTTGTAACCGACCGACACAAACCGGCCGGTAGCCCGGCTGACGGTCTGCATCGCCTCGACCTCTGCGAGCGTTGCGGCCGGCGGCTTCTCGATCCACACGTGGGTACCCGCGCGCAGCGCTTCCATTGCTAGTTGGGGGTAGCGTGGCCGATGGTACTCGTCGTAGCCGGTGACGACGAATACGGCGTCGAGCTGCTCGCGGGCCAGCATCTCCCGGTGGTTCGTGTAGGCTCGGCGGGCGCCGAATTGCCGTGCGAAAGCGGCGGCGCGCTCCGGCTGCAAATCGCAGACGGCAATGAGGTCAATCGGCGCGTACTGGAACGTGGGGAAGATGTTGCGGTAGGTGTGGCCACCGCACCCGATGAAGCCGGCCCGCACCTTGCGGTCGTACTCGAAGTTGTACGTGATAGCGCGGTCGAGCATCGGTGGTCGTTCTCCCCACGGTCCGTTCACTCCGACGCAGCGATACCGCCAGGCACCCCGCTCCGTCGATGGCCGCCGGTGGTGAATAGGCGCTATTCTGCCCGGGACGTAGCCGTCACGCCATACTCGAAGAGCGCGCCGACGGGGAGGGCGAGGCCGGGCAGGAGGTCGCCGCCGTCGAGCATATCGTCGGCACCGTAGACGCGGGCCGCGCCGCCCGGTCGGTAGACGGTCACGGTGCGCGTAGTCGGCTCCACAATCCATATCTGCTGCGTGCCGGCCGTGAGGTAGTCGGCGATCTTGAGCATCAGCGCACCGGCCTTGTCGGTGGGTGACACGACCTCGACGGCCAGATCGGGGGCCCCTGGGAAGTAGCCTCTGGGAAGACCGTCCGCAGGTACATGTTCCGTAGCCATGAGTGAGACGTCGGGAATACGCACTGTAGGCGGGTCGTCCGATAGGACAAAGCCGCACTCGACCAGCACTATGCCCAACCTGCCGGCGCGCACGTGTGTATCCAACTCACTGACGATTCGGGCGCTTGTCGCTCCATGCTCTGCATTCGGCATTCCTTCCTCCTGCAGCTCACTCCGATCCTGCAATTTGCCGTTGACCAGCTCGTAGCGGGCGTCGTGCTCGGCTTCGAGTGCGAGCAGGTCGTCCGGGGTGAGCGGAGCCTGTGCTGCGGGCAGTGGCGGCGCGGCGAGAGTCACAGCCATGGTGCAGTCCTCCTGCTGCGGATTCGCTACTACTCTGCCCGGGACGCAGCCACTACGCCATAGTCGAACAGGTCCCCGACGGGGAGCGCGAGGCCGGGCAGGAGGTCGCCGCCGTCGAGCGTATCGTCGGCACCGTAGACGCGGGCCGCGCCGCCCGGTCGGTAGACGGTCACGGTGCGCGTAGTCGGCTCCACAATCCACACTTGCTGCGTGCCGGCCATGAGGTAGTCGGCGATCTTCACCGCCAACTCGCCGGCCTTGTCGGTGGGCGACACGACCTCGACGGCCAGATCGGGGGCACCGCGAAAGTGGCCACCTCTCAGCCTACCGGTGGGTAGATTTGCTCTCGATATAAAGGCAGCATCGGGAATTCGCAGTAGTGACGGCTCATCTCTGAGTAGAAAGCGCGCCCCCGTCATTACTACGCCCAGGTTCCTGTTACGTACAAAAGCGCGGAGCTCACTCCCGAAGTTAAGCGCGATGACTCCATGTTCTGGGCTAGTCATGTCCCGGTCCTTCAATTCGCCGTTGACCAGCTCGTAGCGGGCGTCGTGCTCGGCTTCGAGTGCGAGCAGGTCGTCCGGGGTGAGCGGAGCCTGTGCTGCGGGCGCTGGCGGTGCGGCATGGGTTGCAACCATGGTGCAGTCCTCCGAGGCGAGGCAACGTACCGGTAGATTCACCATACCACGTCGGGGCCAGCCGGAGGGATTACGTCGAGGCGAGCGGTGTAGCCTTCAGCGGTCAGCTACGTCTAGCCGGCGCTCGGTCGCGCTCGGCGCCGGCGGCTGCGAGGTACCAGGTCGGGCCAACGCGCACGCGACGAACCCACTGCCGATAGCTGCCACCGGTGGTCATCGAGACTGACGCGCTGGCGGTCTCGGACTGCGGCGCCGGTGGTGGCGTGGCCGCCCCTCCGACTACTCCGGGTCGCAGCGCCTCGGTCAAGACCCGACCATCCATCGTAGCCGGCACTGGCAGGCCCAGCATGGCGAGGACCGTTGGCGCAACGTCAATCAGCCCGGCCGGAATATCGCTCGTCGTCCCGCTACGCACGTCTGGGCCGGCCAGGATGAGGGCATTACGCAAGTCGCGGGGAGAGGTCGAGCCGTGCCCGGCTCCGGCCGGCCCGGCAGCGTAGCCGGGCACACCATGCTCATTCGTGTCGTCCCACCATACCGGTGAGCACTGTATGTCAGGACGACGACGGTGCAGGCGGCCTCCCCAGGCCACCGAAAGGGGCAGCGTGCCGGGCCGCCGGGCTGCCGGGCCATCATCGGCAGCAAAGATGGCGCCGACCGCAGGGTGGTCTTGCAAGGTCTGGACGATAGCTGCTGCTCGGTCAGCGGACTCGCTCGTCAGATAGATGGCCCCGCCGCTGACGATCACATCATCGGATGCGAGCGCCGCTATGGGGTCTATCTCGTACTGCGGCCGGCGTGTGGTGAAGCCGTGGTCGGATGTGACGATGACATTGGTGTTGTCCTGCCAGCCGAGCCGGTCCAGCGACACCAGCAGTCGGCTGAGGATGGCATCGCAGCCCCGGAGAGCATTGCGCGATTGTGGAGCGCCCAAACCGAAGCGATGCTGTGTATGATCCGGGTCGGTCAGCCAGCAGACCGTCACATCGGGTTGCAAGGCTGGCCAGACGTGCTCGGTGCAGACGCGCGCTTGCCATTCAAGCCGGTCCGGTGGCACTTTCCAGCGCTGCGCCACGGCAGCCTGGGCCGCCGCCGGTCGCACCAGCGCTTGGTTGTAGAGGTGGTCCTGGGGACGGGGATTGCTCAACCAAGCTGAACCGGGAGAACCACTGCTCACGACAATAACGGATTTGCCGGCCTCGGCGAGGTAGTCGCCCAGACAGGGCACAGCGACGAGCGGCGGATCACGCTCGGCAATGGCCGTGAGCGTCGCGGCGTCGCCGGTCACGACGGCGCCATGCGGATCAACTTCAGGTACGTACAGTTTGTTCCCGACGATGCCGTGCCGCCCCGGCTGGCAGCCGGTTGCCAAAGATGTTGCGTTGACTCGCGTCTCACTGGGATAGGCACAGTAGCTGTTGCGTACCCAGGTGCCGCACTCGGCCATTGCAGTGAGAGTAGGGGTCACCTCCGGGACAGCCAGATCGGGCCGCAGGCCATCCCACACGACGATGACAACACGTCGCTCACGCACTGGACTACTCCTAGGGCGCGGTGTGCCGGGGGCTGAACAGGGGGTTCGCCCTCGGGGTCGTGTGCGGCATAGCGCCGCCGCGCCATCTCTCTATTTTGCACAGCATATCAGTAGACACAACCGTGCGGGCACGTGGTATCGCAGTGAACGGCCGACTATCCCGACCGGGCAGTGTAACAGTCCTGGTTGACAGCCATCCTTCCTCGCTGCCACACTGCCTACCGTCACGCTGGCTTACAGACAGCGGCTCCAAGACCGACAGGATAAGAGGAGGGAAACATGCCGAAATACGTGATCCTTTTCAACTACACCGACCAGGGTATCCGCACCGTCAAGGATTCCCCACAGCGCGTGCGCGAGTACCTCAGCGAGATTGAGGCCCTTGGCGTCAAGGTAGAGGCGTGGTACCTGACGATGGGCACGTATGACGTTGTAGCTATTGCCGAGGTGCCCGATGAAGAGACGGCGGCGGCCTTGCTGCTCGCTCTCGGCGCCCAGGGCAATGTGCGTTCGCAAACCTTGCGCGCATTCTCGCTGGAGGAGTTCGAGCAGATCGTGGAGAAAATGCCGTAACCTGTGCTTGGCGTGGGCAGCACCGGGCGCGCCGGCAGCACCGGCCGCCCGAACCTGAGCGAGGTACCGTATGCCGATGTTGGCGATCACCAACGCCCATATTGTGCCGATTGATGGCCCGGAGACCGCGAATGGCACGATCCTGATAGACGGCTCGACCATCGCCGCCGTCGGTGCCGGCGTTGCCATCCCCAGCGACGCCGAGGTCATAGATGCGTCCGGTCAGCTGGCCCTGCCGGGGATGCTCGACGCCCATACACACCTCGGTGTCCACGAGGAAGGTGTCGGCTGGGAAGGGAGTGACACCAACGAGAGCACTGACCCGGTGACGCCGCACGTGCGCGCGCTCGACGGGATCAACCCGGAGGAGCTGGGGCTGCACGACACTGCGACCCACGGCGTCACGACGGCCGTCGTGCTGCCTGGGAGCGGGAACGTCGTTGGCGGTCTCGGCGCCATTATCAAGACCTCCGGCCGGATCGTTGACCGGATGGTCGTCAAGGCCGAGTGTGGCCTGAAGGTGGCCTTTGGCGAAAATCCCAAGCGGGTCTACGGCGACCGCAAGCAGCTACCCTCGACCCGCATGGGTGTCGCGGCGGTGCTGCGCGAGACGCTGGTGCAAGCGCAAGACTATCTGCGTAAGTTGGCAGATAGGTCACGTGACCCGGACAAGCGCCCGGACCGTGACCTGCGCTTGGAGACGGTCGGACGGGTACTGCAACGGGAAATCCCGCTGCTGGCGCACTGTCACCGCGCCGACGACATTCTGACGGTGCTGCGGATCGCCGCGGAGTTCGAGGTGGACGTGATCTTGGAGCATGCGACGGAAGCGCATCGCATTGTGGAGGAGATCGCCGCGCGGCGGGTGCCCTGCGTGGTTGGCCCGACCTTTGGGGCGCGGATGAAGGTCGAGCTGCGGGAGAAGACGTTTGCCGCGCTCGGCATTCTGGCGCGCGCCGGTGTCCCGGTGGCGATCTGCTCCGATCACCCCGTCCTGCCGAGCAAGTACCTGCGTCTCTACGCCGGCTTGGCCGTCGCCGAAGGAATGACAGAGCCGGACGCGCTGCGCGCGATCACGTTGACCCCGGCCGAGATCATGGGCGTCGCCGACCGCGTAGGCAGCCTGACGCCGGGCAAAGATGCCGATATCGTGCTCTTCGACGGCCACCCGCTCGAATTGCGCTCCCGCGCCACCACCGTCATCATCGACGGCGAGCGGGTCCCCGCGCCAGGTGATGAGCGCCCGTCCGCCGCCGAGTAGCAATCGCCTCCCGTCATTCCGAGGCTATTCGTGGCCTCCCGGTCGGTCTGGATGGCGGCTTCCGTCGCAATGACGGGAGGGATGCCGGCACCCCTACGGTCCCCCCGCAACGCAGGGAGACGTGGATTGCGGCTTCCGCCGCAATGACGGGGAGCCAATACCTCACCCATCCTGTCCATCCTGCGTATCCGTGTGGATACCGCTCAGGCGCTGCCCTCATCCCCGGCGCCGGGGCGGGCGAGGACGAGGCCGGCGTTGATGCCGCCGAAGCCGAAGGTGTTGCACAGAGCATAGTCCGTCGGCCGGTGTAGTCCGCCGGCCGGTACCAGGGGCAAGGTACACGCCGGGTCGGGCTGTGCCAGGTTGGTGGTGGGGGGTAGCCAGCCGGTGCGTAGCGCCTCGACCGTGAGGGCCGCCTCGATAGCGCCGCTCGCGCCGAGTGGATGCCCGTAGAGGCCCTTGGTGGCGCTGACCAGCGCGTTCGGGGTGAGGTAGCGGCCAAAGCCGGTCCTGATCGCCCGCGCTTCCGCCGCATCCCCCAGCACCGTGCTGCTGCCGTGCGCGTTGACATAACCGATGCGGTGGGCCTTGAGGCGGGCGTCGGCCAGGGCCAGGCGGATGGTGCGGGCCGCTTGGCGGCCGTCCGGGCGCGGCGCCGTCATGTGGTGCGCGTCGTTGGTCAGGGCATAGCCGACGACCTCGCCGAGCACGTCGGCACCGCGACGTTGCGCGTGGGGAAGGGATTCCAGCACCACCATACAGGCCCCTTCGCCCATGACAAACCCGTCGCGGGCCGCGTCGAACGGCCGGCTCGCCCGGCCGGGGTAGTCGTTGCGCGTAGACATCGCCTTGATGAGCGCAAAAGCGCCAAAGGTCAAGGGAGCTAGCGGCGCTTCGACCCCGCCCGCGAGCATGACGTTGGCGCCACCGGCACGGATTAGCCGAAACGCCTCGCCAATCGCGACTGCCCCGGACGCGCAGCTATTGGCATTCGTGAGGTTGGGGCCGCGCCAGCCCAGGTCAATCGCGACATTGGTGGCACTGGCACCACCGAAGACGGCCAGCGCCAGCGTTGGTGATACGGCGCGCACACCTCGCGCCAGGAAGGCGGCGTGCTGCTCCTCGGCGTAGGCTACGCCACCAAGGGCGCTGCCCAGATACACCCCGGCGCGGTTGCGGGGGCGTCCTTCCGGTACGTGGAGGCGAGCATCGTCCACTGCCAGCCGCGCGGCGACGAGGGCCAATTGGGCATAGCGATCCAGGCGGCGCGCCTGACGGGATTCCAGGTGAGCCAGTGGATCGAAGTCGCCGATCTCGGCGGCCAGGCGGGCGCGGAAGGGGGTTGCGTCGAAGCGCGTCACCGGCCCGACGGCCGACCGCCCCCGCTTGACCCCCGCCCAGAGACCTGCGCGGCCGGTACCGATGGGAGTCACGGCGCCGATGCCGGTTACGACGACGCGCTGGCGGCCGCGCTCTGTCATTAGTCCTCAGCATACCGCCGTTGGCGCTCAACCGGCAGTGTGAACCGATGGCGCCAGCTACAGACAAACCTGGCGTGGACGCTTCGACGTGTGGGATGAGAGGCTAGTCCCAAGCCGAGAGGGGTGCCCCGGCGCTATCTGCTATCCCTACCCCGTGGCGACAGGTGGCGATAAAGTTTCATTTTGGCCGCCGTCGTTTGCGTGGTTGGTGGTTCCCGTGCTTCCACGAGGCTGACAATCTACTCCAGATCATACGGCTTGCTCGTTAAGCCACTCGCCATTGCTGGTGTCTCGCCCAATGTCTGATGCATCCGGCAGAAGTTGTAATACACGAAATACAGCGCCAGGGCGTGCCGATGCCGTTCCACTCGTTTGGAGAAGACAGATGACCGCTCTACTGAGAAGACGCCGCATCACGAATATCCTATCAACCAATAGAGGAGACCAGCGAGAAGGGAACCACCGTGAGGAAATTGTGTGAGCAAGGCGATTTCATATTTGACTAAGGAGGGGAGAGTGTGGAAGCAAACCCATCAACTCCACTTGCCGCTCCCCCGGCAGTCGTCTTCGGTGGGGCGCTCATCGGCGGCGTTGTATTGGGGTACGCAGCAGGGCCATTGTGGACAATCGTTGGCACAGTGGCCGGCATTGCAGTCGGCGAGTTCTTCGCCTACCGTACAGCCGCAAAGAGCGGACATTCAGCAGCCTGCTAGGTAATGCAGACCGGCCCACTAGGCAAGAGAAGTCATGGCGGTGACCTTTAGCCCCTTCCCTTCAGGGAGGAGGTTAGGGATAGGTGCGCCGCGCCATCCACCGCTCCCGTCCCGCGGTCGTCTTGCCAGAGCTTTTGCAGCTCTGCGGAGGTCGCCAGCAACTCGTCGAGGCTGCCGGCCGCGTCCACCTGGCCGTCCTTCAGCACGATGATGTGATCGGCTCGATGCAACGCTACCCGCCGGTGCGAAACCACCAAGCAGGTTGCGTCGGGACGGGCGAAGACGCGCTCCCAGAGTTGTCGTTCCGTTTCCACGTCGAGGGCGCTGGAGAGATCGTCGAAGACCAGCAGCTCGGGATCGCGGACGAACATCCGCGCCGCCGCCGCGCGTTGGGCTTGGCCGCCGGAGAGCTTGACCCCGCGAGAGCCAACGAGCGTGTCGAGACCGTGCTCCAACTGTTCCATGTCCGGCTCCAGCACGGCCGACCGCAGGGCCGCCGGGATGTTCACCCGGTCTTCCGGCAAGCCCAGCAGGATGTTGTCCTTCAGCGTCTCGCTGAATAGGCGGGGCACTTGGGCCGTGTATGCACAGCGCGGGGGCACAAAGAACGTGGCCGGCGCCTCCACCGGCCTGCCGTTCCACTGCACCTCGCCCGCGTCTTTCGGGACGAGACCCAGCAAGACGCGCAACAGTGTGGTCTTGCCGGCGCCGATTCGGCCGGTGATGACCGTGAACGACCCGCGCGTTAGCCGTAGATCAATGCCTGCGATACCGCGTCCCGAATCGGGATAGCGATAGGTCAGTCCCGAGGCCTCCAGACTGACCAGGCGGTCGGCAGCCGTCTTGGGAGTGAACGGCACCTCCGGCAGCGCGCCGCGGAGGTAGACCGGGCTGTGTGCCACCAGCTTTTGCGGTGGCGCGTCTCCCAGCAAGGTCACGAGGCGCTCGATGGAGACACCGATCTGCTTGTATTCGGTCCAGGCCGAGCCGATGTTGCGGTTGACCCACGTCAGCTGCTGGAGATAGTAGACGAAGAGCACAAAATCGCCGACAGTGAAGCTCCCCGCCTGCATGGATTGGCCGACCAGGATCAGGATGATGGCCGTGCCTAGATTGGCGGAGTTATCGAACATCGAGTTCAGGATGGCGCTCAACATCCGGTCCTTGATGGTGGTCTGTAGCCGTATCTTGTTGAGCTGATCGAAGCGGCCCATGACGCGCGCCTCGGCTGTGGCGAGCTTGACCGCTTCGACCATCCGGAATAGCTCGCCGATGAACCCCGTCACGTTGCCGGTCGCCTCGCGGTTGGCCTGGCGGTACCGCCGAATCCGCCGCGTCGCAATGCTGGCCGTGACGATGATGAACAGCAGGGGCAGAAACACGACGGTCGTGATGAGCGCGTTGACCTGGAGCATCACAAAGAGCGCCGCTGGGACATAGAGGAGGTGCGCCACCTTGAAAGGGGACAGCACCATGTACTCCGTGATGGCCTCCACGTCACCGCGGAAGCGGCTGACCGCCTCGCCGGGCGAGGCTGGCAGTGCTTGCGAGCCGGGTTGGTCGAGGATGTGCGCCAGCAGGTTGCGGCGCAGCAGTGTTTCCATCGTGAATCTGGACAGGAAGAAGATGATGATTTCGACAAAGATGGCGACCATCCGTGCCAGCGCAATCGCTACCAGCAGCGCGATGATCGTATACGGCCCCCAGTCGAACTGGGCCTCGCCGGTCAGGCTGTCGAAGAACTCTCGGTTCGCCAGTGCTACCGCATTCGGCACGACCGCGAAGGACAGCGTGCGGAGGACGAGCATGCTGCCGTAGTGCCCCGGCAGGAAGCGGATCAGCCCCCAGAGGTGCTGCCAGGTCTTCACGCCAGGACCTCCTCCAGCCCGGTCCGGAGCAGTCCGTGGAAGCGAGCGTGCGGATCGCTGGCTAGGCGCCGCCGCTCGCCATGCTCCAGGATGAGTCCGTCCTCCAAAATCATGATCTCGTCCACGCGCTGCACGGTAGCCAAGCGGTGGGCAATGACGATCACGGTCCGGTCCGCTGCCAGCCTGTCCAGCGCCCGTTCGATCAGCCGCTCCGTGTCCCGGTCCAGACGCGAGGAGGCTTCGTCGAGGATCACCAAGCCGGCCGGTCGCAGGAAGACGCGGGCAAAGGCCAGCAGCTGCGCTTCGCCGGCGGAGAGGCCCCCGTCGTGCGCGAGCATGGTGTCCAGACCATCGGGCAGCGCCGCATACCACGACGCGAGACCAAGCTCGGCAATGACCGCATGCAGGCGTTCGTCCGAAATATCAGGATCGAAAAGGGTCAGATTGTCCCGCACCGTGCCGTGGAACAGCTGCACGTTTTGCGTGACCATCCCAATGCGCTCGCGCAGGTCCGGGAGGGTACACTGCCGAATGTCCTGCCCGCCCAGCCGGATCGTGCCGCTGTGCGGGTCGTAGAGGCGGCACACGAGGCGCGTGAGACTGGTTTTGCCACTCCCCGTGCGTCCCAGCAGGCCCAAGGTCCTCCCCGGCAGCAGCCGAAAAGAGATGTTGTGCAACACCGCCTGCTCGCGGTGGTAGCCGAACGTCACACTGTCGAACTCGACCGACAGTGCCCCGGCCGGGAAGGCCACGCCCGCGCCGTCGAGGATGGTGCTGCGGGTGCGGAGTAGCTCGCCCAGCCGCAGGATGCTCGCGGAGGCGTGCTGCAAGCTCTCCAGCTCCTGGGTCAGCCGGCTGATGGGCTGGACAAGCATCGTAGCGTAGTGAAAGAGCAGGTACACCGTGCCGAGCGTGATTGCCTGCTCCAGGAAGAGATAGGCGCCCAGCGCCAAGGCCGCCGCGCTCCCGACTGCCCAGAGGGTCTCGTTCGTGTTCCAGAAGACGCCGATAGCCAGGCCGGCCCGCATCTCTTTGCTCAACCACGTGCGCGTCAGCTCATAGAACCGGCGCAAGACGTAGGGCTGCGCCTTGGCGGAGCGGATGTCTTCCGTACCTGCCAGCCGTTCTTCGAGAAAGCCGAACATATTGGCGCGGGCCTCGCTCCGTGCCCGCCAATAGGGAACCGAGATGTTCCGCAGCCGCAGCAAGATGGTCACGCTGAACAGCACAAACAGCGTGAAGCCCAGGCCGGCCCGCCACTCCTCCCGAAAGAGCAGCGCCAGAATGCCGATGAGAAGCAGGCAGCTCCCCACGATCTGGATCGTGAACGTGGAGAAGAAGGCCCCCAGGTTATTCACGTCACCGTCCACGCGCTCGATCATTTCGCCCGGCGGGTGCTCGTGATGGAACGACATGTCCAACCCCAGGCAGTGCCGGGCCAGGTCCGAGCGGAGGGTGTTGGTGGCGGTCCAGGCGACGCGCTCGCTGAAGTAGGTGGCGAGCACCGAAACGACCTGCTGACCCAGTGCTACCCCGCTGAAGAGGAGTGCCAACGTCACGAGCGCAGTGAAAGCCTGGCCGGCCTGAGCGGTGTCAATGAAGCTGCGGAGCAGCTGCGGCGTGACGAGCAGCAGGCCGGTGTTGCCGAGGATGAAGACCGCCAGGAGCGCGACGTGGCCGCGCTGGGGCCAGAGGTAGCTCGCCAACAGGTCATGGTACTGCCGCAGCGACACGTTCATGCGTGAGGTATCCGTGGCTCAAGTGCATGGTAGCAGGGTGGGGCATCCGGGCCTCACCCCCCGGCTGCCCTCACCCCAACCCTCTCCCCTCACAGGGGTAGGTAAATAGGTAAAACGGAAAACAGGCTGGTAGGGGCGTCATTCATGACGCCCAGGGCGCGATCAATCGCGCCCCTACCTGGTGACAAGCGTGGCGAGCATTGCCCTGGTCCCATACCTACCCTAGTCAGAACCCTCTCCCCCTGGGAGAGGGAGCGGCCACCGGTAGACCGGAGCAGGGGCACGCTCCCCAGTTCACCGCGCCGCAGGGGGACGTGGATTGCGGCTTCCGCCGCAATGATGGGTGGGGGGGCCACGTATGGCCCTGGATGGCGGCTGGCCCCGCAATGACGAGTGCTTGGGCGCGATGAATCGCGCCCCTACACAAGAAACCTACCCTTGTCTAGGCGGGGGTGAGGCGAGGGGGCCGGGGGGGGGCGCCTACTCCGCTGCCTGCCACTCGGTATGGAAGGTGCCGGGTTTGTCGGTGCGTTGGTAGGTGTGTGCGCCGAAATAATCGCGCTGCGCCTGGATCAGGTTGGCGGGGAGGCGCTCCTGGCGATAGCTCTCGTAGTAGTCGAGTGACGCGCTCAGGGCCGGACAGGCGATTCCCTGCTTGCGGGCCAGGGCGACGACCTGGCGCAATGCCCCGATCCGCGCCGTCACTTGCGCGGTCAGCGGAGGATGCAGGAGCAGGTTGGTCAGGTCGGGCGTATCGAGGAAAGCGGCCTTGATCTGGTCGAGCAAGGCCGCCCGGATGATGCACCCGCCCTTCCAGATGCGGGCTACTTCCGCCAGGTTCAAGCCAAAGCCGTATTCTCGGGACGCCGCGCGCAAGAGCGCCATTCCCTGCGCGTAGGTGATGATCTTCGCCGCGTAGAGCGCCGCCCGGACCTGCTCCGTAAAGGCGGTGTCAGCCGCCACCGCTCCCTCAGCTGGTGCCTCGCCGAGCACCTGCGCGGCCCGCACCCGCTCGTCCTTGCGGGCGGAGATGTTCCGCGACCAGACGGCGGCGTCAATCGTGGGGATGGGTACGCCGAGGTCGAGCGCGTCCTGCGAGGTCCAGCGCCCGGTGCCTTTCTGCCCGGACGTGTCGAGGATGAGATCAACGAGCGGCTGCTGCGTCTCCGGGTCGGTGTAGCCCAGGACCGTCGCCGTAATCTCGACGAGATACGATTGCAGTTCGGTCTCGTTCCACTGCGCGAACACGGCGCCGATCTCCGGCGCCGTCCGGCGCTCTAGCCGACGCAGCAGTTCATACACTTCGGCAATTAGCTGCATGTCGCCGTACTCGATGCCGTTGTGGACCATCTTGACATAATGACCACCGCCACCCTCGCCGATGTAGGTCACGCAAGCGCCATCGTCGTCGGTCTGGGCGGCGATCTTGGTCAAGATGGGTGCTAGATGATCGTAGGCCGCGCGCGGCCCGCCCGGCATCAGCGACGGGCCGTTGAGGGCGCCCTCCTCGCCGCCACTCACGCCCATGCCGACGTAGTGCAGGCCGGCCGGCGCTACCTCCGCGCCGCGGCGGATGGTGTCCTGGTACAGCGAGTTGCCACCGTCAACCACAATATCGCCGGCGGTGAGGAGCGGACGGAGCTGGGCGAGCACGGCATCCACCGGCCGCCCCGCCTGCACCATGAGGATGATCGTCCGCGGTCGTTCGAGCGAGCCGACAAACTCCTCCAGTGTGGCGGAGCCGCGAATAGCGGCGCCCTGCGCCGGCCCGGCCAGGAACTCTTGCGTGCGTGCGGTGGTGCGGTTGTAGACCGTGACCGTGGCAAAGCGCGCGATATTACGGGCCAAGTTCTGGCCCATCACGGCCAAGCCCACCAGTCCGATCCGACTCTTGCTCATTCCTGAAGCCCCCTCCATGCGCTTAACGCTCTATGGACGCGGCAAGACACCGCCTGCCGGTGCGCTGGCGCCTACCAGGTGACGGTATCAGCCAATACGAGCGCGGGGCAAGGTAGGGGCAGCTACGCACCTCCGGCCCCCTATGGTCCCCCCGCATCCGCAGGAGGACATGGATTCCCGCGTGCGCGGGAATGACGAGCCTCATCCCCGGTCGTCCTTCAAGAGCGCAAGCCAAACAGTTCGGTATCAACGCCGGGACAGTAGTGGGCCAGCGGTTCTGTCCGCGGTAGAGCCAGCCCGGCGGCGCGTAGCATCGTCTCGTCCAGGGACTCGACGGTGGCGTGGTACAGCGCAAAGGGAGGGTGGTACACCTGGCCGACGCGCAGCCCCCGGCGGCCACCGTCCGTGTAGAGTAGGTAGCGCTCGACCAGAAAGTGCTCTAGGCTGCCGGGCCGCGCTGCGCCGAGGGGGGCGCCGACGCGACAGCGCGCCGCAAACTGCGCCGGAAATGGGCCGGGCCAGCGTCGCGCGCTGCGGAAAGCGAGGGTGCGTCCCTCCCGCTGGCGCTGAATGGCGGCAACGTGGTAGGGAAGCCGCCAGCCGAGGCGGCCGGCGAGCACGACCAGCGGGTGCGAGGTATCGAGACTGAAAAACCAGACGCCCGGCTCGCGTCCGTCCCGCTGCACGTAGGTCCGGAGATTCAGCGTGTGCAGGCGGGTGAGCGCCGGTGTGGAGGGTAGCCAACGTAAGCGTATTGTGGGCATCGTGAGCGCGATCAGGCCGACATACGCGCGATCTCGGAAGGTATCCACGACCAACGGCGCGGGGAGCCGAGCCTGGAGCGCCGCTATCGGCACGGGCCAGTGGAGGAAGAGCAGCTGCCGCCATTGCTGCCGTGCCAGGATCGGCCCACCCGGACGGCGCGTTGGCGTCAGGCGGTCAATCGTTGCCGGGTCTTGCTGCATTGCCGTGACCCTCCCGCTTACCTACCCCCAACCCCCTCCCTAAAGGGAAGGGGCTGCCGGGCGTCTTGCTGACTCCCTAGCCGTGGAGGGAAAGGGCCGGGGGGAACTGCATTGCTGACACTATGCTCTCGACATAAGCCTGCAATTGTACGCCTAAGTCCGCACAGCGGCGCCGAGGCGGGCGTGGTTTGCCCGCAACGCCCAGTGGCAGTCATCAAGGCGTGAAGCGGTAGACGACCGGCAGTTGGGCAACGTCGGTAATGCTGGAGTCGGTGTGGTGCGTGATGTGGATGCGCCCGGTGCCGCAGTCGCCGAACTCGTCGCAGGATATGGCGCCGATGATGCCCTGAAAACCGGCCGTGGCGGTCAGTGCCGCACGCAGCTTGGCCCGGTCGATGGAGAGGATGTCTCCGTCGGCGACTGCGACCGTCTCGATAGCACGGAGGAGCAGGGTGGTTGCATCGTAGGCGTGGGCCAGGTAGGCGGACGAGGGCGGCTCGCTGTGCCGTTCCAGATAGTCGGCGGTGAGGGTCGCACCGCTCTTGCCGGTCGCCTGGTTGGCGTTCTCGTCGAAACGTAGGTCCGGGCCGGGGAAGTAGACGCCCTCCGACTCCGGGACGGCGAGGAACTCGGATACGAGCAGGGCCGCGCCGCCGATCAGCGTCACTCCCTCAAGCCCGGCGACCGCACCGATCTGCCGGACGACGTGGGCGCCCTCGGCCGGGAAGAGCGGGAAGAAGAGGCCGTCGGGGCTGCCGGCCGCGATGCGGGTGAGTACGGGGGTCATATTGGTATCGCCCCGTTTGACGGAGGTAAGGACGGTTGATCCGCCTAGCTCACGGAACGCGGTGGCAAAGGCGCCGGTGAGTCCGGTGGTGTACGGGTCGCCGTCGTGGATGGCAGCCATCTTGCGTAGGCCAAGCTCGTTATAGGCAAACTGCGCGACTGCCCGTGCCTGGTATAGGTCGTTGGAGGCGGTCCGGTAATAGCCGGGGTGATAGTTGGCGTTCGCGTTGCCGCGGAGGTCCGAGGTGAGCGAGGGAGAGGTAGTGGAAGGAGCGATCATCGCCAGGCCGGCCGCGCTGATGATGGGCGCCGCGGCGGCGGCAGCGACGGAGCAGGACGTGCCGATGACACCGAGGACCTGTGGATCGGCGGTCACAGAGCGGGCAGCGGCGCGACCTCCCTCGGCGGTGCAGAGGGAGTCGAGGCCGGCGCCCATCGAGACAACGTGCCCCGCGATAGGGCCGTAATCCGCGATGGCGAGGGCTACGCCGCGCTGGTTCGGAAGGCCCAACGCGGCGACACCGGTCAGTGCGTTCACCGAACGTATTTGGATCGCGTCGCCGGGAGCGACCGTCACGGCCCCAAGCTCCGGTTGGCCTTCCCAGTCGAGTTGCTCCGTATTGAGGCGCGCTTGCAGTCCATGCGGCCCGCTGATCCAGGTGCGGTGGCCATCAGTGAAGGCCGCCCGGTTATCGGCCGCACGCCGCACGAGCAGACCGCCGGTGGTTTGCTGCAGGATATCGCCGTTCTCAGGATTGACGTGCCGGTTTTCCAGGCAGACGCCGACTTTGTCCGGCCCCTCCGTCTCATCAATCAAGGCCGTGAGCATGGCAAAGCCGGCGGCCAGCTTGCAGCCGGCCGCCGTAGCCGTCGGCACCACAAACAAGAGCAGCAATCCGGCGGCGATGAGTGCAACAAGGCTATGTCTCATGCTGCTACCATCCCTGTCCGTAGCCTCGGCCGCGAGTATTGCAGTTTTTCGCTGCTAATGCCTACGGAAATGACCGAGGGATGACAACAGCGCCTACCGCGCACCGAGGCTCTTGACTTGGCCGGAGCCGGCGATGTCGAGGCTCACCTGCGGCTGTCCGTAGTAGCCGATCCGGCCGCTGCCGCTGAGGCGGGCATCGAGCGTGTCGCTGGTCCAGACGGTGGCAGTGCCCGATCCGTTGACCCGCACTCGGGCGGTCTCGGACTCGGTCCCGGTGGCGTCATAGATGCCGGCGCCGTTGATGGTGACGTCCTGCTCCTGGACCTGTCCGGTCAGTCGAATCCGGCCCGATCCATTGAGGTCCACCTCAAGCCGCGCGGCGTCGATATCGGTCGCCTCGATAGAGCCGGCGCCATCTAGCTCCAGGCCCCTGAGCCGGCGGACCGTGAGGCGAAAGGTCAGCGTCTGCGTGGGGGCATAGCCACCGACGGCACCCCCGAATCCGAGGTGGAGGGTGAAGCCGTCTACCTCGGTCCGCACGTACTCCATGAGGTTGTCGTCAACCTCGACCACCAGCGATGGTGCTGCTCCCTGGGTGATGAATACCCGCGCGCTGCCAGCGACGGCAACCTGGTCGAAGCTCCCGACATCTCTGGTCTCGTAGCTGATGCTCCCGGAGCCGCGTACCCCCCCGAGGCCCGCCACACTGCACGCGGTCAAGGCAAACGCGATGAGGACGCCGAGCGCCACACTGCGACGTTTCATGTCTGGAAGTCTCCCACGCAACCGCGACATGACCGTATTTCCCGGTAAGACGTTGTAGGGGCACAGCATGCTGTGCCCCTACGCTGGTGCCAGCAACCAGTTCAGCCCTCCGGACCAACGAAAAAGCCGCCCGAGCTTGGCCGTTGAGGACCAGTCTCGGGCGGCTTTGCTACGCACTAGGCAGCACGTCCCTACCCAGCGCCGGTATTCGCCCGTACCTTCCGGCTCGCCGTTGGTGTTGATTTAGGCGACGGGTACGAGGCGAATGCACATGGACAGGGCGTGCCGACTAGCGCTGCTACTATCCATAGGCATCACCTCCTTTTCACCTGCCACCTAGTCTACCATAACCGCACGCGCCGCCACCAACGCACGGCCAACCTCGGACGCTACTCCATCGTTGCGCCTGCTTTCGCAGGAATGTAGGGAGGTGGCTACAAGTGCCCAGCGGCCTCTATGCCGACAGCCGCGGGAACAAGGGCGCGCCGCCGGGCACCGGCCGGCCCGAGCCGTCCGGCTGCCAGCGTAGGTCGCTCCACGCGCCCGGCGCTACACCGTCGAGACCAAGCTGGGCGAGCATCCGATCCGCCGTCGCCGGCATGAACGGGCCGAGCAGAGTTGCCTGAAAACGCAGACTTTCGGCGGTGGTTGCCAGGACGGTCTCCAGCGCGGCGCGCTGCGCCGGATCGCGGGCCAGGTGCCATGGCTGCGCCTCGTCGAGGTACTGATTGCCTCGGCGCACCAGCTGCCAGATTGCGTCGAGTGCCCGACCGAACTCCCAGCCGTCGAGCGCCGCAGTGGCGTCCCGCTGCGCCGTCTCCGCCGCGCGCTGTACGGCTGTTTCCCGCTCGCCGGCGGCGGCGGTGCGCGGGGCGGGCAGGATACCGTTGCAGTAGCGGCCGATCATCGTCACCGTCCGATTGAGCAGGTTGCCCAAGTCGTTGGCCAGCTCGGCATGATAGCGCTGGATGAGATTGGCCCGCACAAAGTTGCCGTCTTGGAACCAAGACCCCTCGCGCATGAGATAGTAGCGCACCGGGTCGGTGCCGAACTCCGCTACGGCGTCTCGCGGGTCGAGCACGTTGCCGGTGGTTTTCGAGAGTGGTTTGCCTTCCAGGTTCCACCAGCCGTGTACCACGATCTGCCGCGGTAGCGCGACACCCGCGCTCATCAGCATAGCCGGCCAGTACAGACAGTGAAAGCGGGTAATGTCTTTGCCGATCACGTGTACGTCGGCGGGCCAGTAGCGCGTGTAACGGGCGTCATCATGCGGGAAGCCGGCGGACGTGAGGTAGTTCGTGAGCGCGTCATACCACACGTACATGACGTGGTCGGCGTCCCCGGGTACGCTGATACCCCAGCGCTCGCCGGCGAGATTACGTACCAGCCGCGACGTGGAGAAGTCCCGTAGCCCGTCCCGTAGCCAGCCCAGCACCTCGTTGCGCCGCGTCGTGGGCACGATGAAGTCCGGGTGAGCCTCGATGTGGCGCGCCAACGGCTCCTGATAGCGGCCCAAGGCGAAGAAGTAGTTTTCCTCGTCCAACCATTCCGGCGTGAGCGTCGGATGATTGGGACAGCGCCGGTCCACCAAGTCATCGTCGTCGTAGAAGGTGTTGCAGTTCGGACAATACCAGCCCGAATAGGTGCCCTTGTAGATGTCGCCACGCTCCAGCGAGCGACGAAACAGCTCTACCGAGGCCGCAGTGTGAACCTGCTCGGTGGTGCGGATCCAACGATCATAGGAGATGTTCAAAGACTTCCAGGCCCGCTGAAAGACCCTGTCCATCCGGTCCACCCAGGCCCGCGCCGTCACGTTTGCCTCCTCGGCGGCGCGCAGCACGTGTTGGCTGTTCTCGTCGAGGCCCATCGAGAAGAGTATGTCCATCCCCTGCATTCGCCGGAACCGCGCCATCACGTCTGCCCCGACCTTCTCGAGGGCAGTCCCGATATGCGGCGCGGCATTCGGGTAGTCAATGGCGGTGGTGATGTAAAAACGCGGCGACTGCAGGGCTGAGTCCACGGCCCGTACCTCCTGGGGCGGTTGAGTATGGAGTGCCCGCCCTCAGTACCAGTATACGTGCCAGGATCGGCCGATAACTAGCCCGGATGATGCACTGCTGAGTGACGATGCGCTCCAGGCGATCAGGATGCCTTACACTGGTGATGACAGTATGACACCTATTCGTCGGCTCATCTGGGATGATTGGAATATCGCTCACACTGCCCGCCACGAGGTTAGTCCTGCTGAGGTCGAAGAGGTCTGTGAGAATGATCCAATGATCAGTGCGACCTATAAGGAGCGCATCCGTGCCGTGGGATTAACTCGCGCTGGTCGGATGCTCACGGCCATCCTTGCCCCCCAAGATGGGGGCGTCTACTACCCGGTGATACCCGGTGACAGCGCGGCTGGCAAGTCGTCAAGAACGCCGCCGCTGCCGGGATGAACGAGGCGAGGTACGATGACTGTGCAGAAAGAGTACAGGAAAAGCCGCATCCCAGAGTTCAAGACCATCGAGGAGGAGGCCGAGTTCTGGGATACCCATGATCTGACCGACTATCGGGACGAGTTCAAGCCAGTCCAGTCCCAGGTTGCGGACAAGCTCTTCGACCGCGTTACTATCCCGATTGACGCCGACACGCTGGCGCAGCTGGACGACCTCGCTCGTGAAGAGGAGTTGAACGCAACGGCACTGGCCCGCAGATGGGTTTTGGAGCGCCTGGGGCAGGAAATCCGGGCGCGCGGCAAGGCCGCATAAGCAGCATCAGGCACAACCGCACGCCCCGTATCCCTGTTATGGTCGGGTGATCGGCGCTTGAGCGCCGGGAATCGTGCCGATGCGTCGGCAGCGGGGCTGCTTACGGTGCCATGGCCGCCAAGCAGGCGGCGGCGATGTCGCACAGTTCGTCAAGCTCTGCCGTCTGCGTGACCAGTGGCGGCGCGAAGCCAACGAAGTCGTTGCCACAGCGCGCAATGAGACCCCGCTCGCGGGCCAGCGCCTCGAACCGTTTGCCCGGCGGTGTGGCTGCTTCCGGCCAGGCGTCCGCAGCAAGATCAAAGCCCTGCAAGAGGCCGGCGCCACGCACGTCTCGGACGAACGGATAGGTCTCCGCCAACCCCTCCAGGCGCGTGCGGAGGTGGACACCCATTTGAGCAGCGTGCGCGATCAAGTCGCGCTCCTCGTACTCAGCGAGCGCGGCCAGCCCGGCCGCGCAGGCCACCGGATTGCCGGCGAACGTGTGGCCGTGGTGGAACTCGCGCCGCGAGTCCGGATCACCGAGGAACGCCTGCCAAACCCGGTCGGCAATGAGTACGCCAGCGAGGGGGGCATAGCCACCGCTCATCCCCTTGCCGCAGGCCAGCAGGTCGGGCGCCACGCCGTAGTAGTCGGCGCCAAACCACGCGCCCAGCCGGCCGAACCCGGTGATGATCTCGTCGAAGATGAGCAAGACGTTGTGTTTGTCACAGGCTGCACGCAGGATCGAGAAATACTCCGGCGGCGGCACCACGAAACCGGCCGAGGAGATGGACATTGGCTCCATGATGACGGCCGCCACCGTCTCCGGGTCTTCGGCCTCGATGGTGCGCTCGACCAAACGCGCGCAGGTGATCCCGCAAGCGCCGTGGTCGTAGGTCTTGTCGAAGGGGCAACGGTGGCAGGCCGGCGGATGGGTGTGCAGCACGCCGGCGACCAGCGGCTCGAAGACGCTGCGCCGCTCCCAGCCACCGCTCGCCGCGAGCGCCCCCATTGTGCCCCCGTGATAGCCGCCGTACCGCGCGATGAGCTTGTACTTGCGGGGATGCCCCGACTGCTTGTGATACTGGCGCGCCAGCTTCAGCGCCGTCTCGGTCGCCTCGGAGCCACCGGAGAGGAGCTTGACAGCCACTCCATGCTCGCCGCGCATCCCCACCGGGGCGATCTCGCGCAGCCGCGTCGCCAGCTCGATGGCCGGGGGAGTGGTGCCGTGGAGGGGTGGTGCAAAATGCAAAGCGTGGAGCTGGTTGTTCGCTGCCTGGATGATGCGCTCGTTGCCGTAGCCTAGACCGGTGACAAAGACGCCCGAAAGGCCGTCGAGATACCAGCGTCCCTCCTGATCTTGCAGCCGCACGCCCTCGCCGCGCACGAACACCCACGGCTCGGCGGCGAAAGCCGCCATCTGGCGAAAGTCCAGCACCAGATGGTCGAGCATGGCGGGCTGGCCAGCTGCCCGCTCGTCTACGCTCATCCTAACCCTAGCTCCCGTGCGATATTGCCGGCTGCACCCGCGAGTATGCCCAGATCGGTACCGAGCGTGACCATCCGAAAGCCGGCGGCAGCCAACTCGCGGGCCTGCTCGACCGTGCGGGCAGCGATGCCGGCCGCCTTGCCGGTGCGCTCCGCGGCGGCGACCGCGCTGTGAATGGCGTTGACGAAATCGTCTTGTTGCCACGCTTCGGCTTCGGTATAGCCGAAGGATGCGGCCAGGTCGTTCGGCCCGATGGAAACCACGTCCACGCCGTCCACACTCAGTAGCTCTTCCGCCCGGACGATGGCCTCGCGCGTTTCGAGCTGCACGCTCACTACCGTCTCATCGTTGGCGTGTTCGTAGTAGGTGGCGGGGACGGTGTTGAAGGCGGCGGCGTGGAGCATCCCGCCTTTGCTCCGGATGCCGCGGGGTGGGAACTTAGCCGCCTGCACGACCGCCGCGGCTTCCTCGGGCGTGTTGACCACCGGTACCATCACGCCACTGGCGCCGGCATCGAGTGCCCGCTGAATGTGGTCGAGGCCGAACCAGGGCACGCGCACAATCGGCGTGGCGCCGTTGGCCGAGACGGCGGCGCACAGGAGCGCCATCTGCTCGTAAGTCAGCGGATAGTGCTGGCCGTCTACGTAAAACCAGTCATAGCCCAGACGCGCGAGCGCCTCGGCAACGGGATAGGACGGCAGGCCAAGGCCCATCCCATAGGTCGTCTCCCCGTTCCGTAGCTGGCGCAGTAGCTTGTTCTCGCGCATGCCTCCTCCTTATGTGCTGCTCTCCGCAGGGCCACTGTAGCACCATTCCGCCGGTCGAACACGGGACGATCTGCCAGTGGTCAGTAGCCCGTGCGCTCCTACTCCTGCACCAGGTGCCACTGGATAAGCCCGGTCTCGTAGGTCTTGCAGCCCACGGTCTTGAAGCCGGCGCGCGTGGCGCCCGGTGCAAACAGGGGGATGCCACGGCCGAGCACGAGTGGAAAGACCGTCAGAATCAGCTCGTCAATGAGGCCGGCGTCGAGCATCACCGTATTGATTTGGCCACCGCCGACCAGCCAGATGTCTTGGCCCGGCTTATCCTTCAGTGCGCTCACAAAGGCGGCAATGTTGCCGGAGATGAAGCATACGTGCGGGGCGTCCGGCGGCGACGCGGCGCGCGTGAAGACGTAGTTGGTCTTCTCCGGGTACGGGAACGTAGCAACGGTGAGGGTCACCTGATAGGTGGCGTTGCCCATCAGGATCGTGTCTATGGACGCATAGAAGTCGCGGTAGCCGTAGTCGAGACCGCCGCCAGCCGCCAGCCAATCAAGCTCACCGTTGGGGCCGGCGATGTAGCCATCGAGGGTCATGGCGCTGTAGAGCTTGAGTTTTTTCACCGCAGTCGTCTTCCTCCCTCACCCCCCTTGACTGTATCCCGTCATTCCGGATGGTTGCGGCCTGGACTCCGGCGGAAGCCGGAGTGACGGGACAGGCCTGCCTCCAGTGGCCCCCCCGCTCCACTGGTCACTGACCACTAGCCGCTGACGGCGAGGCCGCGCTCAGGCCGTGGATGGGGAAGACGAGTCGCCGGATGGTGCGGACGCTGGCCTCGGCAAACTCGCGGACCGCCGGCTGTGTGTCGGCAAGCTGCGCCACGTCCGGCGGGTCGCGCAGCTTCGTGCCGCCGTAGGCCGCCACGTAGCCTGGCGGGAGGTCATCGGGTAGCTCCACCCCGGCCATAATCCCGAACGCCAGCGCCCACACCCGCGCGGTCGCGTCAATATCGTAGCCGCCACCACCCACGGCTACCCAGCGGGGGGCGAGGTCGCGGAGGCGGCCAATAGCCGTCTCGTAGGCGTGCGTGGTCAGCCGGAGGTGGGCCAGCGGGTCGTCGTAGTAGCCGTCGGCGCCGAGCTGGGTCACGACAATATCGGGCCGAAAGGCGGCCAATAGCGGCGGCACGATCTCATCAAAGGCCCACAGCCATAGCGCGTCGTCGGTATACGGTGCAAATGGCACGTTGACCGCATAGCCGCGGCCCGCCCCGGTGCCGATATGCTCCGCAAAGCCGCCCTGCGGTCCCGGGAAGAGGAAGAGAGTCGATTCGTGCAGCGAAATGGTCAGCACGTCGTCGCTTCCGACAAAGGCCGCCTCCACTCCATCGCCCTGATGCACGTCAAGGTCCACGTATGCTACCCGGAGACCCTGATCCCGCAGCCAGGCCAGCGCAATCGCGGCGTCGTTGAAGATGCCGAAACCGCTCGCTTGGTCGGGCAGCGCGTGGTGATTGACGCCACCGGCCGGATTGAACGCCGCATCAATCTCCCCCTCGCTCACCAACTGCGCGGCCGTGAGCGAGGCACCGGATACGAGCAGCTGAAACTCGAACATGCCCGGGTACGGGGGGTTGTCGCCGAACGCGCTGAACCCATGGCGCTGCGCCACCATTTCGGGCACCTGCTCCCCGGCACTCAAGCGCCGGACCGTCTCCACGTAGCTCGGCGCATGCACGGTGCCCGCTGCCGCGACAGTTGCCCGGGTGGGCGCGATCTCGCGGACGCCGGGCGCGGCCAACAGGCCGTAGGACTCGATGAGCGCCCGCACCTGCGCGGGACGATCCAGTTTGAGCGGGTGCCGGGCCGGGAGTGCCGCCCGGACCAGCGCCGGGCTATAGATCAGCGCCGTTCGACGTTGCGCGGAGGGCGCTTGAGTCTCCTCGCTCATGCTTGGCCTGCTACTACCTCGCGCCCCCAGTCTATCAAGCGGGGAGTATCCAAGCACCGGCACTACCGCCCCGTCATTCCGGCGTAGGCCGGAATCCAGCGCGGTCATAGCTGGCATCAGCACTGCTATTCTGCTGAACTTGATCGAACGGCTATAGAGTCATAGCGCCGAGGCGGGCCGCGAGGCACGGAGGTATTCGCCCATCAGGAGTGGGAAGATCGGCCACGGCTGTGCCAGGCGTGCATACGTGAACAGCGCCGGATCGGGTAAGCGTCCTACCCACGATTGCAGCCACGTCATTAGCCGGAAATACGGCCGGCGCAGCCGAAAGTAGCGCGTATAGGTCCGCGCTGCGCTGATCCCCGTCCGTTGACCCGTCAGCACCTCGCGCAGCAGCCGTCCGCAGCGCATGGCGAACGTCACCGCCGAGCGGATGCCCTCGCCCGTCAGACCGAAGCACATCCCCGCCGCGTCGCCGGCAACAAAGACCGGACCCGCCATGACCGACCGCGCGACGAACGGTAGCTGGCCGCCGTGATAGGGCGCCTGCGGGTCCGGGGGCAGACCTAGACGAGTGAAGAAGCGCCGCATCGCCGGTCGCAGGCCGCCGGTGCGACCGAAGGCCAGCACCCCGATGCGCGCCGTCTCGCCGCAGGGAAATACCCAAGCGTAGCCGCCGCGAATGATGTCGGAGCCGACCCAGAAATGCAGCCCGTCCTCGCGGTAGGGTAGCTCCGCTTCAATACCCCCGCTCAACGTGGATCGCACCAGAAAGCCCGGCTGCACGGCCTCGGCGATGGTGCTCCGCCAGCCGGTCGCGTCCACGACGTAGCGCGCCCGCAGCGGTCCGGCGCGCGTCAGCACCGTCACGCCGGCGGGATGTCCCGGTGGACGTTGGGACACCGCACTGCCGTCGGCGACGCCAAGCACCCGCGTCCGCTCGAACGTGGCACCCGATTGCGCCAAGAGCGCCGCGCAGAATTGGCGGTAGTCGAAGGTGCAATATGGGTAGGGCAGGGGATAGGACAGGGTGTGCTTGCCGATGTGCAGCACCAGCCGGCCCGCCGTCTGCTGGTGCGCGATCATCAGGTCGAGCTGCCGCAGTACGTCCACGGTGGTCCCGCAGGCCGACGTTTGACCGGCGCCGATGTCCTGGTGGTCGAGCAACAGCACCCGGCCGGCGCCGCGCAGCTTGCGGGCTACCGCGAGACCGGCAAAGCTGGCCCCGGCGATAATCACGTCGGCATCGAAGCGGTTGCGATCCGGAGCGCCGGTCATAGCAATAGCGGGCGAGGAGGACTGCACGCTTTAGTATAGACGCCCTTAAGCCGGCAGGAGCAGCTTACGGGGGTAGGTATGCCGCGCCACACGGAATCTCCTCCCTGGCTCCCTCCCTCGCCCCCCGGAGCACGCGCCAGGGAGGGAGCCGGGAAAGAGACGCCGGCCCAACCTTGGCAGTTAATACCATAGGGGGGTACAGTACCCACTGGTAGGAGCGGTCAATGGTGGATGAGCAGCACCGGAGCCAGTTGGGACGTCTCCGCAAGATCGAAGGGCAGGTCCGCGGCGTGCAGCGGATGATCGAGGACGGCCGCTACTGCATGGACGTGCTCACCCAAATGCGTGCCATCCGCCGTGCGCTGGAGAAAGTCGAGGAGCAGGTGCTCGCGGAGCATGTCCGGTCCTGTGTCACCGAGGCCATCCGCAGCGGTGACGAGCGTGAGCGTGAGGAAAAGCTGCGAGAGTTGATGGACGTGTTCGCCAGTACGCGGTAGGGCTGCCTGATGAACGTTGCCACCTTATTCAGGTGGTGGGGTTGCCGGCCTCCCCCAGCCCGCCGGCCGTCATTCCCGCGCAAGCGGGAATCCAGGGCCATGCGTGGGCCTCCGGGCGGCCTGGATTGCGGCCTGCGCCGCAATGACGGGAGGGTGCGGCGCAATTACGGGGGCCGATGGTGCGGCGCGAGGCTGCCCAAGGAGACTGCGATGGCTGTAGCACCAGAGACGGCTGTGAGTGAAACGCCAGTGCCGACTGCGCTCGTCACCGAGACGTTCCCCATTGAGGGGATGACCTGTGCCTCCTGCGCCAACCGTGTCCAACAGGCGCTCAACAAAGTCGAGGGCGTGGCCGAGGCTACGGTTAACCTCGCCACCGAGCAGGCGACCGTGCGCTATGCCCCCGACCAAACCGGTCGAGACGATCTGGTCGCTGCCGTCGCAGCCGCCGGTTACAAAGCCCGTCCCCCCCAACCGGCGGTGCCCCTGGAGCTTGCCATCACCGGCATGACCTGTGCGTCCTGCGCCCGCCGGGTCGAGCGGGCCATCGGCAAGGTTGCCGGTGTGCAGGCGGTGGCAGTCAACCTCGCCACCGAATCGGCCACCGTGCAAGGCAGCGCGCCTCCCCAGGCGGTCGTCGGCGCGGTGGAGACGGCCGGGTATGGCGCCGCGGAGCGTCGCGCAGAGACGTTGGGCGCGGCGGCCGGCCGACCGGAGCGCAAGGACGACCCGCCGGAACGGCACCACCTTGATCCCCGGCGGATAGTTCAGCTCTGGCGGTCGGAGACCTACGCGCAGTCCCAGCAACGTCTCTTCATCGTGGCCGCGCTGCTCTCCGCGCCGGTGCTGGCGCTGAGTATGCTCATGCTGCGGTTCCCCGGCAGCGCACTGCTGGAGCTGCTCCTGACGACCATCGTAGTCTTCATCTGCGGATGGCAGTTCTTCGCTACGGCCGGGCGGATGGCACGCCACCTTGCCGCCAATATGGATACACTGATTGCGCTCGGCTCGGCTGCCGCCTACGGCTACAGCGTCTATACACTGGCGGTGGCTATCCCGGAGCAGGGACCGCTCGCCGCGCATCCCCCGCTGTATTTCGAGACCGCGGCGGTCATCGTGACACTGATTTTGCTCGGTCGCTGGCTGGAAGCGCGCGCGAAAGGCCGGGCCGGTGCCGCAATCAGAGCGTTGATCGGGCTACAGGCAAAGACGGCACAGCTCCTCCGTGCCGGCGAGACGGTCGCTGTCCCGGTCGAGTCGGTGCGCGTGGGAGATGTCGTGCTCGTGCGTCCAGGCGAGAAAGTCCCCGTAGACGGCGTGGTGGTCGACGGGGAGTCGAGTGTGGACGAGGCCATGCTGACCGGCGAGAGCTTGCCCGTCACCAAGCAGGTGGGCGACGACGTGACCGGCGCGACGCTCAACCGGCACGGCGCCCTCACAGTGCGGGCCACGCGCGTCGGTGCCGACACTGCGCTGGCACAGATTGTCCGGCTGGTCGAGCAGGCGCAGGGATCGAAAGCGCCCATCGAGCGCCTGGCCGACCGGGTGTCGGCGGTCTTTGTCCCGGTCGTACTGGCGCTGGCGGCACTCACCTTCATGGCGTGGCTCTGGCTGGGATCGAGCGGCAGCGGGATAGCCGGACCGCTGCTTACGGCCGTGACGGTGCTGGTGATCGCCTGCCCCTGCGCCCTTGGGCTGGCTACCCCGACCGCGATTATGGTCGGGACAGGGCGCGGCGCCGAGCAGGGCATCCTAGTCAAGGACGCGGCCAGCCTAGAGCGAGCACATGCCCTCACCGCCATCGTCCTCGACAAGACCGGCACGGTCACGGAAGGCCAACCGCAAGTGACGGACGTGGTACCGCTGAATGGACATGACGTTACCGACGTACTGCGGCTCGCCGCGGCGGCCGAGTCGCGGTCCGAGCATCCGCTCGCGGCGGCCGTCGTCGCCCACGCCCGCACGGTCGGGCTGACGTTGCCTGAGCCGGCGGCCTTTGTCGTCACGCCAGGCCAGGGCGTCGCGGCCCAGGTCGCGGGGAGCGAGGTGCTGGTCGGCACTGCCCGGCTGCTGGCAGCGCACGGCGTCAGCGGTTTCGCCGCCCCGTCATTCCCGCGCACGCGGGAGTCTCGTGCCCCCTGGGTGCAGGTGGCCGACGACCTGGAAGCGGAGGGCCGTACCGTGGCTTTGGTCGCCGTTGACGGTAAGCCGGCCGGGGCCATTGGGATTGCCGATACGGTCAAGCCGACGTCGGCTGCGGCCGTCGCCGCACTCCGCCGGCTAGGGCTGGAGGTCTACCTGCTCACCGGCGACAATCGCCGCGCCGCCGAGTCTATCGGCCGCGCGGTCGGCATCGCCTCCGACCATGTCCGCGCCGAGGTCCGGCCGGAAGCCAAGGCGGCAGAGGTCGCCAAGCTGCGCGCGGCGGGGCATGTCGTCGGCATGGTCGGCGACGGTATCAACGATGCGCCCGCGCTGGCCGCAGCCGACGTCGGTTTCGCGCTGGGGACCGGCACCGACGTAGCGATGGAAACGGCCGCGATCACGCTGATGCGTGGCGATCTGCGGAGTGTGCCGGCAGCTATCCGCCTCTCGCGCCGGACCATGCGGACGATCCAGCAGAACCTCTTCTGGGCCTTCGGCTACAACACTGCGATGATTCCGCTGGCTGCGCTCGGCTTGCTCGCTGCCCTCGGCGGTCCGATGCTTGCAGCCGCGGCGATGGCCTTCTCCAGCATCTCCGTCGTCACCAACTCCCTCCGCCTGCGCCGCGCCAAGCTCAGGTGATGCTAGAATATCGTAAGTGCATGAGCTTCCATAAGGTGGAAGGAATTGCGCCATGGATGTTCTATCCGTGCCCAAAGGCATCTCAGACTGCCCAAACTGCACTTGTATGCTGCGGCTCACCGGGAACATGCTATGGCTCAATAGCCGGATTCTCAACGCCCGATAAGTGGCAGCTCAGGCCGTCCACTCCTGCTTGCGGTTGCCACTGAATCCTCGGCGGCTCCGTTCACCTTGACCTTGCGCTATGCTCTGGGTGGAGGGAGGGTGTCTTGATGACGACAGCATATGCCGGGCGAGTGCGGGCGCCGGAGTTTCCGGACGGGCGGGCTTGGATCAATACCGAGAGGCCCTTGCGGCTGGCCGACCTCGCCGGCCGGCTGGTGATCCTCGATTTCTGGACCTTCTGCTGAATTAACTGCTTACATATCCTCCCGCAGTTGCGGGAACTGGAGCAGCGCTATGCCGAGACACTCACCGTCGTCGGTGTCCACTCGGCCAAGTTTCCCCAAGAGCAGGAGACCGAAGCCGTCGCGCAGGCCGTGCGCCGCCACGCCATCCATCACCCCGTCGTCAACGACCACGACTTCGCCATCTGGCAGCAGTACGGCGTGCGCGCCTGGCCGACGCTGATGTTCGTTGACCCCTTGGGGAAGGTCATCGGCAAGCATGAGGGTGAGTTCGCAGCCGGTCAGCTGGCGCCGATCATTGACCGCATGCTGGACGAGTTCGGCGCCCACGGCTGGCTGGACCGCCGCGTACTCGACTTCGGCGCCACCGGCCCGGCCGCGCAGACCGGGCCGGCCACGGAGACACTGGCCTTCCCCGGCAAGGTGGCGGTAGACGAGCGCGGCAACGGACACGTCTATGTCGCCGACTCCAATCACCATCGCATCGTCGTCACCGGGCTGGCGACGCTCGACGGCAGCGTCCACCATCTCATCGGGTCGGGCGAGCCGGGGCTGCGTGATGGGCCGGCGCGGGAAGCGCAGTTGCACTGGCCGCAGGGGATGGCCGTTGATCCCGTCACCGGCACGGTCTACGTTGCCGACACCGAAAACCACGCCATCCGTCGCGTCAGCCCGGCCACCGGCGCGGTCACGACAATCGCCGGGACGGGGCGGCAGGCGCGCTCGTTCGGCGGTGGCGGTCCTGCCGGCCAAACGGACCTCTCTTCGCCGTGGGACCTGGCGCTGCTGCCCGACCCGGCCCGGACGGCCACCGCCGGGGGTGGTGCCAATAGCGAGAAGCAGGACTACCCGGATCGTGGCCTGCTGTTCATTGCGATGGCCGGGTTGCACCAAATCTGGGCGTTCGACCTGGCCACCGGCGCCATCGTACCGTTCGCCGGGAGCGGGCGGGAAGATATCCTCGACGGCCCGCGACAAGAGGCTTGCTTCGCGCAGCCGAGTGGGCTGGCACTCGATCCGCTGGGGGACATGCTCTACGCCGCGGACAGCGAGACGAGCGCCATCCGCGCGATCCACCTGGACAGCGGCCAAGTAACGACGTTAGTCGGCACCGGGCTGTTCGATTTCGGCGATACCGACGCCACCGCCGAGCGCGTTCGGCTCCAGCATCCGCTCGCTGTCTGCCTCTGGCCTACTGCACCCGACGGGCCGGCGCTCCTGGTGGCCGATACCTACAACCACAAGATCAAGCGACTCGATCCCCGCACACGCGAGTCCAAGACGCTGCTCGGTGCGCCGGGGGCCGGCACCCATACCGATGGCGTCGGCACGGCGGCCCGGTTCTCGGAGCCAGGCGGGCTGGCGCTGGCCCGTGGCAAGCTCTTCGTCGCCGATACCAACAACCATGCGCTGCGCGTGGTGGACCTCGCCACTCTCGACACAACCACCATCCCGCTGGACGAGTCCCGCCGTGCCCACCCGGAGCACGTTTAGCCACAGAGAGCGCAGAGAGCACAGAGAAGAAGTGCTGGGCAAAGATGGGAGACCCGCTTACCGAGAGGATTGTTGGTGCAGTAGCCGACGAGGTGTGTCTTTGCGGCGGGGTGTTGTGATTAACTGCGGAGCCACCGTCTTGCGGCCGATATCGTAGCAACTTGGCACCTCTTGAGTTATGCTGGTGAGGGGTTGGGAGCGACCGGCGCCGTCTGTGACATCACCCAAGCGCAGGCTGGGGCCGGTGGTGCTTACTTGGAGATCTGCGATGGCAACCATGGCCACAACCACCACGACCACCATGCTGCCCTATCGCCGGTTGGGCCCGGTCGACTACGACCGGCTCGACTACGATCCTGACGAGTCGGTCCTGAAGCCTGATGCGATGGAACAAAACCTCCAACTGCTGGAAATCTTCGGTCTCCTCTCGGCTCATTTCACCGACTTCAATCGCCGGCCCGACGTCTTTCTCGACGCCAACACGATCCTCTGCTATGACCGGCGTGACCTCAACGTCCGCGTGTCCCCGGACGTGTACCTGGCCTTTGGGGTGGACGCCCAGGCCATTCGGCCACGCAAGCTCTACCTACCGTGGGAAGTGGGCAAGCCACCGGACTGGGTGCTGGAGATCGCTTCGTCCAGCACCGGACGGGAGGACGTGGGCCGGAAGCGGGACATCTATGCCCGCATCGGCGTGCCGGAATACTGGCGCTTCGATCCGACTGAGCAGGGGGAGTATCACGGGCAGCGGTTGGCCGGGGGGCGGCTGGTGGCCGGGGAGTATGAGCCAATTGAGCTGACGACGGCGCCGGACGGCGTGCTGAAGGGGTACAGCCCGGTGCTGGGGGTGAGTCTGTGCTGGGATGACGGGTGGCCGCGGCTCTACGATCCGGCGACCGAGAGCTACCTGGAGAGCTGGCAAGATGTAGCGGCGGCGCGCGAGGCGGAGCGGGCGGCGCGCGAGGCGGCTGAGGCCGAACGAGATGCGGCTGAAGCGCAGGCCGCCGTCGAGCAGGCCGGCCGGCTGGCGGAACGGTTGGCGCGGCGCGCCGCCGAGACCGAGCTGCAGCAACTGCGGGCACGGCTCCGGCGACAGTCAACGGATAGGTAGCTGCCCCGCTGGGGGGATGTTCCGGCGGTAGTGCGCGCACTCCGATGGGGCGCACTATGACCGTTGGCGCTCACCGATGACTGCGCCAAACCGGATCGCGTGCGGTAAGGCAGAGCGTTCCCGGCGGCATAGGCGCCGGGGCAAATCAATCGGGGTAGAGGTTGGTGCTGAGGTATTTGAGGCCGGTGTCGGGAACCACCGTGACGATCACCGCGCCGGGCGGCGCCTCGCGGGCCAGCCGGAAAGCGCAGGAGACGTTGGCGCCACCGGAGAAGCCGCCGAAAATGCCCTCGCGGGTCGCCAGCAGCCGCGCCATTTCAATTGCGTCCTCATCGGTTGCCGTGAGGTAGCCGTCTACGAGGCCCTCGTCCCACAAGCTGAGATCGTGGGCATAGCCGGTGCCCTGGATTTGGTGGCTGGTGTCCGTGACCGGCTGGCCGGCCAGATAGGGCGCCGTCGCCGGCTCACCGCCGTAGCAGCGCACCGCCGGGTTCCGCTGCTTGAGCGCCCGTGCCACGCCGACCAGCGTGCCGCCGGTGCCCGCCATCGCCGTGAAGTGCGTCACGGCGCCGCCGGTCTGCTCCCAGATTTCGGCGCCGGTGGTTAGCTCATGCGCGGCGGCGTTGTCGAGGTTCTCGAACTGGTCCGGCCAAAAGGCGCCCAGCTCCTCGACTAGCTCCCTCGTGCGCTGCTCGACCAACTCCAGGTCTTCCTTCGAGACTTGCCCTGGCCGCGCCCCGTCCGCTTGCGGTACCAGCTCGACCCGGGCACCATAGGCGGCCAACATGCGGCGACGCTCCAGGCTGTTGCCCTCCGACATGACGGCGATCATCCGATAGCCCTTGACGGCACAGACAATCGCCAGCCCCGTGCCCATGTTGCCGCTGGTCAGCTCGATCACCGTCCCGCCGGGCCGCAGACGACCGTCACGCTCGGCGACCTCGATCATCCGCAAAGCGGCCCGGTCCTTGATGCTGCCCCCGGGGCTATAGAACTCCAGCTTGGCCAGTACCCGGCTCGGCAAGCCGGCGCCGAGCCGGTCCAAGGCGATCAGCGGCGTGTGGCCAATCGCGTCGAGTACGCTGTCGGAGGTACTTGTCTGCGGCGAAGTATCACGCATCTGCTCAGTCATCCCATCCAATTCCAATCGCGGGGGCACAGGCCCTTTGCTCCTACCTAGGTTGTTTGACATTCGAGATAGAAGGCGGTTCCACCAACCCATTTCGTCATTCCGGCGGAAGCCGGAATCCAGGTATCTCGGGAAGCAGACGGCGTATCCGTGCTGGATTCCCGCTTGCGCGGGAATGACCGGGCAATGTCAACAGCGCCTCATCAAGGTCGGCGCGGCTCCGCGTCAAGTAGTCCCGGCGTCGTCCGGGACCAGTACAACCCGCCCGAGTGCGGCGCGCACCGCGGCGACACGGGCGGGATCGGGAATATCCGCAACAGCGTCTCTGAGATCGGCGCCGGCAGCGGCCCAGTTCTCCCCCGCCTGCGGCACGAAAAAGAGATACCATCCCCGCGCGCACATGAACACGTCTACGCGCACAATGTCGTCAAAGCTATCCAGTGTCGTGACGAGACGCCCGCTGAACGTCAGCAGCGGTCCGTCCATCGCCGTGATGTCCGTAATGCTCTCCAGCTTACTGAGCATCTCCAGCCCCTCTTCCATTTCGGGGCCAATACCCAGATCGAGCGTCGTTTCGTCAGTAGCCATACGTCTTCCTTGTCGCTTATCGTCGCGCGCGCTGCCGCTGGCGGGGGCGCTTGGGCTTGCGGCGCGTGGACTGCCGGTTGAGCTTGGCCACCGCTGCCGCCAGCAAGCGATCCGGCGCGTCGTCGTCCGGCAGGCGGGTCAGGATGTCGGGGCCGTTCTCGGTAATCGCCACCGTATGCTCCCAGTGCGCCGATAACTTGCGGTCCGCGGTCCGCACCGTCCAGCCGTCCGGGTCTACCGAGGTCGTGTCGTCACCCACCAGCAGCATCGGCTCGATAGCGATAGCCATGCCTGGCCGCAGCATGTCGCCGCGCCCGGGCCGGCCATGGTTCAGGACGGCCGGCTCCTCGTGCATCTCGCGGCCAATGCCGTGCCCGCAGTACTCGCGTACCACCTTATAGCCGTGAGCGCGGGCGTGACGCTCGACCACCGCGCCAACGTCGCCAAGCGTATTGCCGGCGCGGGCGAGCGCTATCGAGAGATACAGCGCCTCGCGCGTGATCTCCAGCAAACGTAGTGCCGCCGGACCCACGTCGCCGATGGGGATGGTGATGGCCGCGTCGCCGTGCCAACCGTCAATGATCGCGCCAAAGTCAATACTGAGCAGATCACCCGATTGCAACACGCGCCGCCGGCTGGGAATGCCGTGTACGATCTCCTCGTTGATGCTGGCGCAAATGCACGCCGGGAAGCCGTGATACCCCTTGAACGACGGTATGGCCCCGGCCTCACGAGTCATAGTCTCGGCGATCTGGTCGAGGTCGGCGGTGCTCACGCCGGGTCGCGCCTCGGCCGTCAGCCGCCGGTGGACCTGCGCGACCAGCGCCCCGGCCGCGCGCATCTTCTCGAACTCGGCCGCAGACTTGATCGTGATGTCGGATTGCACCATCGGGCCTTCCACAGATCAGGCTGCCTTTCCGGCGACGGCTAACTGCCGTGCCCACGCGCCTTGGCCAGCGTCAGGCACCAGGTAGGGAACGGTTTGCGGCCCTTGCGGTAGGATACAGGCGGTCGCTTCCGGTCCCGCCGCGCGCATCAGTGCGGCAAACCGATCGGAGAGCGGCCCACACGGCTCCAAATGCGTCCGGCGCACCGTGTCGTCGTCGAGCGACGAGTAGAGGTAGACCGCAGCGCGCAACTGTATTTGGGCTTGGATCTGCGCCTGCCACTGATCCGGCACCACAAAGCCGGGCGTGCAAATCTTCTGCAGCACCTCGTCGAGACTCGTGCTGCTCTCCAGCAGCTCGCCGTACTGACCGTGGCTGGGAATACCGTCCCAGCATTCCGCGGCTAAGATGATCGCCCCGCCCTCGCGCACGACGCGGTTTGCGGCCGAAACCCCTTTGATCGCCTGGTACACGTTGAGATCGAGCGGATACCCGCTGTTGGTGGTAACAACCACGTCGAACGGCTCCGGGACCGGCTGCATCGCGTGCTCGCCGACCCACTCGCAGCCGACGCGATGCGCGGTCAGCGTGTCGCCAGCGAACACGGCCGTGATCTCGCGCTCCTTGTTCAGCGCCACGTTGAGGCTGAAGGTCGGTTGCCCCATCATAGCCGCCGCGCGCAGGTCTTCCCACAACGGGTTGCCCTCGCGGATACCCCAGATCGCCTGCGGCTCGGCGATGAAACGAGCGCCGTGGTTGGCCATGACGGTGGCCAGTCCTGCCACCGCCGGCACCACCATCTTCGGACCACCGCTGAACCCGGCGAACAAGTGCGGCTCGATGAAGCCGGTGAGCAGACGCACCGAGGCGTTCAGGAAGTGCTTGTTGATCCACACCGGCGTCCCGTGCGGCGTGGTGCCGACGTGGACCAGCTCGTCCTCGTTGCGGGCATCGTGCTGCACAATGCGATACTGCGCGACCAACTCCGGGCCGAGCATCTCGCGTAACTCGTCCGGCGTGTTGGCGCGGTGGGTGCCGGTCCCGTTGACGAGCACAATGCGGTCGCGCCCCACGACCGTCTCGACTTCCTCCAACAGCACCGGCAGCACCCGGTCGCTCGGCATCGGCCGCGTGATGTCGCAGAAGACGACGGCCACCGTATCCGTTGGCGAGAGTAGATCGCGCAGGGAAGGCGTCCCCATCGGCTCGCGGAGCGCCGCCCGCAGCGCCGCCGCCTCGTCCGGTAGACCGGGCACGTAGCGTGGCTCGACCACAGTCACCCGGTCGGCAAACTCGTCGGGAACCGCCAAGTCCATTCCGGAACGGCCATATGCGAGGGGAACGATCATTGGCCCACCTCCGCCGCGGCGTCGGCGCGCTGTCGGTAGTCTGCGAGGGCTGCCCGCACGACGTCCTCGGCGAGTACTGAGCAGTGCAGCTTGTTGGCCGGTAGACCACCGAGTGCTGCGGACACGTCCTCGTTCGTTAGGCGTAACGCTTCTGCCAAGGTGCGCCCGACGAGCAGCTCGGTTGTGATCGAGCTGGCGGCGATGGCGGCCGGGCAACCCACGGCTCGAAAGCGCGCCGCGGCAATGCGGTCGTCGCGTACTCGGATCGTCAGCACGGTACGGTCACCGCAGACGGGATTCTCCACGTCGCCCATCCCGTCAGGGTCGACGATCTCGCCGAGATTCCGCGGCGAGCCGAAATGGTCACGGACGAGATCGGAATACTTCATACGCCATGCCGAGCTACCGATGCGGAGACACTGTCATCAGCCAAGACAGGGTAGCATACGCACTGGAGCATAACCGAGAGGCAGCATGCCGCGCCTACCCCTCTGCGGAGCGAGGGGACCACAGGGGACCGGACACTGCATTGGCCCCCCCTCTCTAGGCCTCCCCCTGCTGTGTACGGAGGAGCGGATGGCACCCCGGCCTACCAGATGCCCAGCTCCTCTTTGGCCTCCTCCGACATCATATCCTTGTCCCAAGGCGGATTGAAGGTGAACTCGACGCTCCCTTTCGTCACGTCCGCAATGTTGCTCTTGAGGATTTGGTCAATCTGCGCCTTGATCTGCGGACCGACCGGACAGAACGGTGTCGTGAGCGTCATCAGGACGTTGACCTCGGTGCCCTCGATGGCGATTTCGTAGACCAAGCCCAGATCAACAATGTTGATCCCTAGCTCCGGGTCGTCAACCTGCTTCAGTGCCTCGCGCACGCTGGTTTCGGTCAGCGCGGTCTTCTCCATCATCGGCGTTGCTCCTTGCATCCTGGCGTGGCTACCTGGGCTATTTGACCTCATCCCCCGCCCGCCGTCGCTGGTGGACCTACTCCGTCGTGACGACGGCGTGCTGCTGTGCGGCCGCGCCGCCGGCGAGCGCCTGCCGTAGCGCCACTCGCAGGGCCTCCCATGCCAGCAGCGCACACTTGATCCGCACCGGATACTGCCGCACGCCTTCGAGCGCTTCCAGATCGCCTAAGTCCAGCGCCGAGTCCATCTCGTCCGGGTGATTCGTCAGCAGCCCGTGGACGGTCCGGTACCAGCGCTGCACGTCCGCCACCGCCTTCCCTTCGACCGCCTCGGTCATCATGGACGCCGAGGCCTGGCTGATGGCGCAGCCCCGGCCCTCGAAGGCCACGGCCGCGACATGGTTGTCCTCCAAGGAGAGGCACACGTCAACGCTGTCGCCACAGATCGGGTTGTCGCCACCGGCGCACGTGCAGGTCGCACTCTCGATCTGGCCCTTATTGCGGGGATATTCGTAGTGATCGAGGATGATATCCTTATAAAGCTCGTCCAATGGCACGGTGGAACACCTCCTTGACGCGGTCCAGCCCGCTCACCAATGCATCCACGTCCGCCGGCGTATTGTAAAGATAGAAACTGGCGCGCGTCGAGCCGGCCACGTCGAGCCACTCGTGGAGCGGCTGCGTACAGTGATGACCGGCTCGCACGGCAATGGCCTGCTCGTCGAGGATCGTACTGACATCGTGCGAATGCACACCACGCACGTTGAAGGAGATCACTCCACCGCGTTGATCGAGGTCCGTCGGGCCATACAGCTCCAGCTCCGGCCGGTCCGCCAGCCGCTCCAGCGCGTAGGCCAGCAGGTCGCGCTCGTGGGCGCGTACCGCCGCCATTCCCACCCGCTGCAAGTACTCGATGGCGGCTCCGAAGGCCACCACGTCGGCGATGTTGGGCGTACCGGCCTCTAGCTTGTACGGGAGCACGTTCCAGGTCACGCGGTCCAGGGTCACGCGGCCGATCATGCTGCCGCCGCCCAGGAAGGGCGGCATGGCCTCTAGCAACTCCTGTCGTGCCCACAGCACCCCCACTCCCGTCGGGCCGAGCATCTTGTGCGCCGAGAAGGCCAGGAAGTCGCAGCCAAGCTCCCGCACGTTGACTGGCTGGTGCGGTACGCTTTGCGCGGCATCCACCAAGAGATGTGCGCCTACAGCATGTACCCGCCGAGCTAGCTCCTCCACCGGAGCAATGGTGCCCAGCACGTTGGAGGCGTGGCCCACCGCCACCAGCTTCGTTCGCTCGGTCAGCAGGTCGTCGAGCGGGTCGAGGTCGAGCCGGCCGTCCGGGGTCAGCTCGATCACGCGCAGCACCGCCTCGCGCTCCTGCGTGAGACGGAGCCACGGGACGAGATTGCTGTGGTGCTCCAGCCGCGTCACCACGATCTCGTCGCCCGGCCGCACTACCTCCCGCGCCCACGTGTAGGCGACGAGGTTGATCGCCTCCGTCGTATTGCGCGTGAAGATGATTTCCTCGCTACTCGCTGCCCCGATGAGGTCGGCGGCCAGCGTGCGCGCCCCCTCGTAGGCGCCGGTGGCCTCCGCGCCTAGCGTATGCACGCCGCGATGGATGTTGGCGTTGGAGTGCTCGTAAAAGTGGACGAGGGTGTCGAGGACCTGCCGAGGTTTTTGCGACGTTGCGGCGTTGTCCAGGTAGACCAAGGGCCGGCCGTTGATCCGGCGTCGGAGGATGGGGAAGTCCTCCCGCAGTGCAGCGAGATCGTGCGTCGGCGCCGAGGGTGTCTCTACCGCCACCGTCTTCCTCATCCACTTTCCTTGCCGCCGTAGCACTCACCCGGTAAGGGCGCAATATGCTGCGCCCTTACAACCGGGCCAGCACCATCGTATCCCCTACGCCGGCAGTCCGACTAGCACCTCGCCGTCCTCGATGACCACCGGATACGTGGCGACCGGCACGACCGCCGGCATCATGGTCGCTGCACCGGTCCGCACGTTGAACCGCGCGCCGTGACGCGGGCACTCGATCTCGTCGCCTTCTAGCCGCCCTTGATCGAGCGGCCCGCCGTCGTGCGTACAGACGTCGTCAATCGCGTAGAACGTACCGTCCAGGTTGCACACCGCAATGCGATAGTCGTCAATCTCGACGACCAGCACGTGCCCGGATTCCAGGTCGCCTACCTCGCCCACGACAACGTATTCCATAACCATCGATCTTTCCGCTCCGCACGTTACTGGGTTATAGAGACCCCCTGTGGGGCCTCACCCCAGCCCTCCCCCTCCTTCGTAGGGGTAGGAAGGGACGTTGCCTGCTACGCCCCTACAAGCTCATTCCACCTGTCTTCCCGGTTTACCTACCCTTGTGAGCGCCCGTTACCCCGCGTCGCGGTCCAGGCCGCCGATTTTGCGATCTATGGCCTGGCGCAGCTGGTCTTGCAGGGCCGCGACACCCATGCGCTCGACAATCGGCTCGAAGAATCCTTGGATAATCAGGCGCTCGGCCACCGGGCGCGGCAGACCGCGTGTCCGCAGGTAGTACAGGTGCTCCGGCTCTACCGGACCGGTAGCCGAGCCGTGCGTACACTTCACTTCGTTGTTCTTGATTTCGAGCATCGGGATCGAGTCGGCCTTCGCCGTCTTGCTGAGTAACAGGTTGCGGTTAGCCTGGTAGCCGTTCGACTCGCCGGCGGTGGGCTGGATCACCACCAACCCCTCGTAGACCAGCCGCGCCCGGTCTTGCATCGCCGTCTTATAGAGCTGGTCGCTGTCGGTGTGCGGCGCCACGTGGTCTTGCAGCGTGTGGAAGTCGAAGACCTGGGTGCCCGTACCGAATGCCAACCCCAGCATCTCGGCCGTGGCGCCGCGGCCGGCCAGCACCACGTCGGCCGTAGCCCGCGTATAGGCGCTCCCCATCCCGACCACGACCCAGTTGACATACGCATCCCGCCCCAGCCGACAGCGCTGCGTGACGAAAGTGTGCGCGTCGGTTGCCTGTTCGTGGAGTGATAGGAAGTTGAGCCGCGCATTGTCCTGCACGTACAGCTCCGTGACGCCGCTGGTAAAGAGGGGCGGGGCCGCGGCCGGCAAGGTTGGGGAGTGGAACTCCTCCACGCACGTCACGCTGCTATTGCGATCAACGACGACGACGGTATGCGGAAAGCTGCCCACGCCCGGCGTGCCGGTCCACTGGAGCATCCGCAGCGGCAACTCGACCTCGGTGTTGGGCGGGACGTAGATAAACGTGCCCCCCGACCACAAGGCGCCGTGTAGCGCCTCGAACTTCCCGGCATTGGACGGCTCGCCCGGCTGCCAGCCCACCGGCACGACGTTCATCAGATAGGGCCGCACCAGATCGGGGTGCTCGCGCACGGCCGCATGGATGTCCATAAACAGCACCCCCTGGCGCGCCAGCTCGTCGGCCAGAGTCTCCTGGACGGTCGTGGAGTTCTGCTGGATGACCAGTCCTCCTACCGGGAAGTACACGTCGAGCGCCTCTTGCAGGCCGGCGTCGAGATCGCCTAGCTCCGCGTCGTGAAAGTCGCTGCGGGGCGCTGCCGGCTTGACGGTGTGCAGCCGTGACGTGATCGGCCGCAGGTCGGTGCGACGCCACCCTTCCGTGGTTGGGGTGGGCATGGGTAAGCGTTCCCACGCTGCAAAACTGGCGCGGCGCAAGTCTTGTACCCAGTCCGGGTCGCCCCGCGACGCATTCAGCGCGGCGACCGCCGCCGCCGTGATGGTTGGCTCACGCGCAACGGATGTGCGGCGGCGGCGCCGCACGACTACACGCGCAGGTGAGATTACACTCACACGTACTCTCCTCAGGAAATGGACACATCCACCCCCTCCGGCTACCCTCACCCCGACCCTCTCCCACTGGGAAGAGGGGGTGGATTCCCGCTTGCGCGGGAATGACGAATCGGCGTTATTTCATCGCAATGGCAGGGCGGTGGTGGGAATGACGGGTGCCTCAGCCGACGGCAGCGTCCATCTGGAGCTGGATGAGGCGGTTCAACTCCACCGCGTATTCCATCGGTAGCTCCTTGCTGAACGGCTCCATGAACCCGTTCACTACCTGCGTGACCGCTTCCGCCTCCGACAGGCCCCGGCTCTGCAAGTAGAACAGCTGCTCCTCGCCGACCTTCGAAACCGTCGCTTCATGTCCGATGGACACGTCTTCCTCGTCAATCTCGATGGTTGGGTAGGTGTCCGAACGGCATTCCGGCGTCAGCAGCAAGGCATCGCAGCGCATCTGCGAGGCCGACTTCTCGGCGCCCTTGTAAATCTTCAGCAGGCCACGGAACGAGGCCTGGCCGGTTCCGAGCGTCACCGACTTCGAGTTGATGGTCGAAGAGGTTTCCGGCGCCGCGTGGTAAATCTTGCCGCCGGCGTCCTGCACCTGCCCGGAGTTGGCCATGGCCACCGAGACGATCTCCGCCTTGGCCTTTGGCCCGGTAAGATAGACGCCCGGATACTTCATCGTCACCTTGCTGCCCAAGTTGCCGTCAATCCAGGCGACGGTCGCTTCCTCTTGGGCCACCGCACGCTTCGTGACGAGGTTGTAGACGTTGTTCGACCAGTTCTGAATGGTCGTATAGCGGATCGTCGCCCCCGGTTTGGCCATCAACTCGACGACCGCGCAGTGGAGGCTGTCCTCGGTATAGATCGGCGCTGTGCAGCCCTCGATGTAGTGGACGTAGCTGCCTTCCTCGGCGATGATCAGGGTGCGCTCGAACTGCCCGGCCGCCTCCGAGTTGATGCGGAAGTACGCCTGCAACGGAATGGTGACGTGGACCCCGGCCGGGATGTAGACGAACGACCCTCCCGACCACACCGCCGAGTTCAAGGCGGCAATCTTGTTGTCCTTGTAGGGGATGACCGTGGCCCAATACTCCTTCACGAGGTCCGGGTGCTCGCGCAGGCCACTATCCATATCGGTGAAGATGACGCCTTGCTGGGCCAGCTCTTCGCGGACGCTGTGGTAGACCGCCTCCGAATCGTATTGGGCGGTCACGCCGGCAAGGAACTTGCGCTCCGCTTCCGGGATGCCGAGCTTGTCGAACGTATTCTTGATGTCGTCGGGTACCTCTTCCCACGTGCGCCCCTGCTTCTCGGTGGGACGGATGTAGTAGTGGATGTTGTCGAAGTCCACACCACTGAGGTCTGCGCCCCACTGCGGCATCGGACGAGCCTCGAAATGCTCCAGCGCGTCCAAGCGGAACTGACGCATCCAATCCGGCTCACCCTTCATGGCTGAGATTTCCTCGACGACCCGCCGGTGGAGGCCCCGCTCCGAGCGATAGGTGTACTCCACGTCGTCGTGCCAGCCGGCCGAGTATTCGGTCGGCAGCTGCGCTGCCGCTTCCTGCATCAAGCGCAGCTTTTCCGGGTCGCGTGCCGCTACTGCTGCCTCCGCTGCCATGCTCTTACTCCTTGAACGCTCACCTGCCTAGAGAGCAGTCCGGCCATGTGACCGGAAGGGATCGTGCTCATCTCCACCGACCACGCTATGCTCGCGCATCTCCCTTGCGCTTTCGATATCGGCTCCGTCGGCGGCCTCCGACACGGCCGCCTGGCCCGTCGCGCGCAACTCCTTGATGAGTGGATCGTAGCCGTGCTCCTCCAAATACAAGGCCAGCTCCGGCCCGCCGGACCGTACTAAATGTCCTCCCAGCAGCACATGCACGAAGTCTGGCTCGATGTAGTTCAACAGCCGCTGATAGTGGGTGATAACCAGCACGCCGAGATTGGGACTCATTTGGGCATTCACCCCATCGGCGACGACCCGCAGCGCGTCAATGTCCAGCCCCGAATCGGTCTCGTCGAGAATGGCAAACTCCGGCTCCAGCAGCGCCATCTGCAAGATTTCCGAGCGCTTCTTCTCACCCCCGGAAAAGCCGTCGTTGAGATACCGACGCATGAAGGAGCGATCCATCTTCAGGAGCTGGAGCTTCTCCGTGAGCAGCTTGCGGAACTGCCGCGCGCGCTCCTCGCCAAACCGCGCCTTCACCGCCAGGCGGAGAAAGTTGCCCATATTGATACCCGGAATGGAGGTCGGGTACTGAAACGCCAGGAAGAGACCGGCCTTGGCCCGCTCGTCCGGCTCCATTTCCAGCAGGTCTTCACCCTTGAACCGCACGCAGCCTTGCGTGACCTCATAGGTCGGATGGCCCATCAAAGCGTAGGCCAGCGTGCTCTTGCCGGAGCCGTTCGGTCCCATGACGGCGTGAACTTCGCCTTTATTCAGCGTCAGGTTGATCCCGTGCAAGATTTCCTGACCATTAATAGCCGCGTGCAAATCCTCGATCACCAAGGTTGGCCACGCAGCGCCATTTCCCGCCATCTCTATCGCTCCTCCCGCTCGGCCGCCGTGTCAAGCACGTCGCTACCAGCCATCTTAAGTATACGCTGACGTATAAAAAAGCGACAAGGTGGCGCCGGCTGACTGCGCTCCCGCATTCCCGCGTGCCCAGGTTGGCACGTCCCCCTACGGAGCGGGGGACTGTAGGGAGGGCCTGGTACCCTCCTTGGCCCTCCCCTCTCTGACCTCACCCCTTGACCACAATGACCGGCCGCGTCCGGACCACCGTCCGGGCGAGGCCGGCGCCGACTGCCGTGCCCACCACCTCGGAGGCATCCTTGTAGGCGTCCGGGGCCTCTTCGGCGACGCCGCGGACGGAGCCGGCACGGACGACAATACCCTGCTCCCGCAGGGCTGCGACCAGCTCTTGGCCGGAGACGGCCCGCTTGGCCGCTGCACGGGACATGCGGCGGCCGGCCCCGTGGCAGAGCGATCCGAACGTCTCGGTCATCGTCTGCGGCGTGCCTACGAGCACATACGAATAGCGACCCATGTCGCCGGGCACCAGCACCGGTTGGCCGACGGGCCGGTAGCCGGCCGGTAGCTCGGCGTGCTCGGCCGGGAAGGCGCGGGTGGCACCTTTGCGGTGGACGAGCACCGCCCGCGTCGGCCCATCATCTCCGGGGATGCGGTGCGACTCGAGCTTGGCGATGTTGTGTGCCACGTCGTAGACCGGGTGCAGGCCCAGCGCCTCCGCCGCTTGCTCGAACACCGCCGCAAAGCTCTCGCGGATCAAATGCGCCAGCACTTGCCGGTTGGCCCAGGCGAAATTGGCCGCGCAGGTCATCGCACTGAGATACGCTCGTCCGGCCTCTGACCGGATCGGCAGGCAGGCAAGCTGGCGATCCGGTAGCTCGATCCCATAGGCGGCTCCGGCGACCTGCGCCGTCTGCAAGTAGTCGGTGCATATCTGGTGCCCCAAGCCACGCGAGCCGGTGTGAATCCAGACGACCACTTGCCCCAACGACAGTCCGAAGGCCGCGGCTGCCGCATCGTCTTCCACGCTGTCAACGACCCCAACCTCGACAAAGTGATTGCCGGCCCCGAGCGAGCCGAGTTGTCCGCTGCCAGGATTCAAGGATTGGATGCGGCCCAATCCACGCTCGAAAGCGCGGCGGCTCACGTCGTCCGGATTGGCGCCCGGCAGTTGTCCCCCGGCCTCGCAATACTCCAGGTCCTCTTGCCAGCCCAGCCCGGTCTGGACGGCCCATCGGGCGCCGTGGGTCAGCGCCTGCTCACGCTTGCCTTGACCTTTGCCGAGGCCGCTGCCCTTCCCCAACCCACTCGGTAGCTGCCTGAACAGCTCGTCAGCCAGCCGGTCTTGCCGGCTCCGCAGGTCGTCCTCGCTCAGATCGGCGCGGAGCAGTCGCACGCCGCAGTTGATGTCGTATCCACAAGCGCCGGGGGAGACGACGCCGGTCGCTGCATGGGTGGCAAAGACCCCGCCGACCGGTGCTCCGTAGCCCTGGTGGACGTCGGGCATTGCCAGGGCGCGGCCGAGAATCCCCGGCAGCGTCGCCATGTTGGCCAGCTGTCGTACCGAGCCGTCGCCCCGGAGGAGATCGCGCAGCGTTTCGTTGGCATAGACCCGCCCCGGCACGCGCATCCCGTCCTGGGCGCCCAACGGAATGTCCCAGCGCCAGTCGTCCACCACGACCGGCCACTTGTCGGCCGGCACGCTCCCCTGGGGCGCTGGTGGCGGCGGAAAACCGGCTACTGGGGGGAACTTGGTCGGGATGTCCATGGTGGGCTGCTGATCGCGTCCGCGCTGCCGCCGGCGACCGCGGCGTCGCGAGGGACGTCGGCTCATCGTCGTACTCCTTCCTCACTCTGCGACGCTGGCGCTGGCCTCAGACGTCAAAGATGATATTCGTGCGCCACGTGCCGGCTTGCCGATGCAGCGCGAGCTGGTGGTAGGTCACTGCTTTGATCGTGCCTCGATAGGGGTGCCGCTGAGGGTCCACCGGCTCGCCATGAGCAACGGCCGCGAGCGCCGTATCGGAGAGGGACTCAATCGTAAAGCGCGCGAAGAACAGGTCTTCGGTCTCGATGAACCACAGCACCTCGCTCAACCACCCAACGAGCAGGCTCTCCCGGTCCGGTGCTACGACCTCGATGCTCCGTGTCTCCCGCTCCAGGACAGTAGCGGTATCGGTGATGAGCGAGCAGAGACCCAAGGCCGCATGCGCGAACAGCTCGGCGAGGTCGCGACCATAGACCCGGATACCCACGTCGGCCGGATGCTCGATAAGCTCAAACGGTGGCCGTGCCGGCCCTCGCATCGTCTTCTTGTTCATGCCAGCCTACCTGGTACGGGTCGCTATCCTTGTCCGGAGAAACTACCGCTGTTGCTCGCCCCCGTGACCGGTGACTGCCGGGGGTAGATAAAGTCGCGCGGAAGGTAGTATCCTACTAGCGGATCGGGGTCCTCACCTCCGGCAGGTAGGTGCTTCTATCCGTATGGAGACCTGCACGCCGGAGCACCTGTTAATTGTACGTCATGCTGCCAAGCGCCTGTTGGTCCTGCGGAGAGCGCAGCGGTTGACGGTGGCAGTGTGCCCGGTGTGGGGAAGGAGTTGAGACGGTGCGTAAGTCCATTGGTATCGAGTTGATGGTGGTCGGGGCAATCGTGCTGATCGTCGCGATTAGCGCGGACTTGCTGCCTTTCTCCGTCGCCGGCTTCGGCTGGAAACAGATCGTCGGGACCGTCGCCGGCGTAGTCCTCTTGGCTGGAGGGGTCTACGTCTATCGCGCCGCAGCGCGCAGCGCCTAGCCGTCCCCGCTTGGCCGGGGACTCAGTCCCGGAGAAGGGACCAAGTAGGGGGGCAGTGTTCGGCAGGGTGGTGCCCCTATTGATTTCCCGGGCCGGGCCGGCGTTGCTCACCGCCGCGTTCTGGGGGGCGCCCCGGGCTTCCGGGTGGCAGCCGCACCGCTGGCTGACGGCTGATATCTGAACTCGCGTTAGCCACCGATCTGCGACATCGAGCGCGAGGCGCGCTTGAAGGACGGGCCTTCATTGATGTGGTGCTTCAGCTCTTTGCGCCAGATGGCGTGGCGCAGGAGCAGCTCCAGCTCACTGTCGGGAGCGCCAATCCGCATGGGGTCGCGCATATTAGTCTCGTCAATGGAGAACAGGCAGGTTCGGAGCTGTCCGTCGGCAGTGAGGCGAATGCGGTCGCAGGAGGCGCAAAACGGCTGGCTCACCGGATTGATAAAGCCCATCTCGCCGCGACCATCGGCAAAGCGGTACACGCGGGCCGTGCTACTCGCAGCAACCCGCGCCGGCACGAGCGGATAGACTTGCTCGATAATGCGCTTGATTTCCTCACCACTCAGGACCTGCAACCGATCCCAATGGCCATCAGCGTCGAGCGGCATGAACTCGATAAAGCGGATGACGTAGGGCTTGCGCCGGGCCAGCTCGGCAAAAGCGAGAATGTCATCGGCAGCCGTGAAGCCGCGCACGGCTACGGCGTTGACCTTGATGGGGTGGATGCTCGGCACTTCCTCCAGGGCCGCCAGCCCGTCGAGCACCGCCTTGATGGCGTTCCGCCGCGTGATCGCCGCGAACTTGTGCGCGTCTAGTGTGTCCAGACTGACGTTGATGCGCGTGAGACCGGCTGCGGCCAGGTCCGGGACCAGCTTACGCAGCAAGAAGCCATTAGTGGTCAGCGCCAGGCTCTTCAGCCCGGGGACGGCCGCGAGGCGCGCGATCAGCTCCGGTAGCTTAGGCCGCAAGGTTGGCTCGCCGCCCGTGAGGCGGATCTCCTCGATCCCCAGGGCTACGGCCAAGCGCACCAGCCGTTCGATTTCGTCAAAGGTCAGGATTTCGTCGCGCGGCAGCCACTCCAAGCCCTCGGCCGGCATGCAGTACGTACAGCGGAAGTTACAGCGATCAATGAGCGAGACCCGCAAATTACGGATACGGCGTCCGAACGCATCCTCCAAGGGGCCTTCCAGCGGCATCGGACGCCGCATTTGAGCACGCAACTCCTGCGGTGCGCTGGGGCTAATCCACGGCTCGGCCGGCGCTGTTTCGATCACCATATGGTATCATAAGTGAACTAGTCAGGGGATGCTCACGCTAGTAGTGTAGCCGACAAGACACATGAATAGGTAGGTACGCCGCCAAATTTGCCGGGCAATCCGGCCGCCGCCGGGTACTGATCGGCCGGCCTGTATACCGGCCTCCGGCACTGCTCCCGGTGCTATCCATTGCTGTAGCGCTCCTACCTGCGGCTGCTGTAGTGCTCCCTACCTGCGCTCAGGCGTGGACCCGTAGGCGAGAGACCCCTCAATCTGCGTTCAGCGCACGGCACGTCCTGCATAGGAGTCCCTTGGCATTGAGTGAATCTCACACCCAGCGGATCGCGGCAACGCAGCTCTGGTGGCAACGCAGCCCGCTCCTGCAATGGGTGGCCGTGCTGGTACTCGTGTACCTGTTGATTCTCGCCGTCGGGTTTATCGGCGCGGGCTTTAAGGCCGTGGCCGGCGAGCGGGCGCAAGAGCTTTTTGCGTTTGCCACGAACCCTTTCCTGGGCTTGCTCGTGGGCATCATTGCCACCGCCCTCATTCAATCGTCCAGTACCGTCACTTCCATCATCGTCGGGCTGGTGGCCGGCGGCCTGCCCGTGGTGATCGCCGTGCCCATGGTCATGGGTGCCAACGTCGGCACGACGATTACCAATACGCTGGTCAGTCTCGGCCACGTGGCCGAGAAGCAGGAGTTCCGGCGCGCCTTTGCCGCCGCCACCATTCACGACCTCTTCAATCTCCTCAATATCGTCATCTTTCTACCGTTGGAAATCCTGTTCCACCCGCTCGAACGATTGGGATTATTCATTGGCAATCTCCTGGTCGGCGGCGGTTCTTATGGGCAGATCCATTTGAACGTCGTCAGCGGCGCCACGAAGCCGCTGATCAAACTGTTTGCAGAGTGGACGCACATCCTGCCACACCCTTTTGACGGCCTGCTGACCATTATCGTCGGAGTCATCCTGATCTTCATCTCGATCTCTCTCATCAGCAAGCTGCTCAAGGCGCTGATGGTCGGCCGCGCCAGGAAGATCATGCATTTCGCGATTGGGCGCGGACCGCTGGCCGGCATTGCCGCCGGCACGGGAATTACTGTGCTTGTCCAGTCGTCTTCCACCACCACGAGCCTGATCGTACCCTTGGCCGGCGCGGGTGTATTCCGGTTGGCGCAGGTGTATCCGTTTACCCTGGGCGCCAATATCGGCACCACGGTCACCGCCCTGCTCGCCGCCACCGCGGTCTCCGGCGCGGAAGCGTTGCCGGCGCTCCAGATTGCGCTCGTTCACCTCACATACAACCTGTTCGGCGTCATCGTGATTTACGGCATTCCGTGGCTGGCCCGCATACCCCTGCTGGGGGCCGAAAAGCTCGCGGCGCTAGCCAGCGAACGCAAATCGCTGGCGTTCGCCTACGTCGTCGGCGTGTTCTTTCTCGTCCCGGCCGCGTTCCTGGGGATCACGACGCTCTACTGACACCGCGCCGCGGCGGTGGCAACGTGGCCTTGGGGATGACTATGACGGCACCCACACCCGATGCTGTAGCACCGGAGCCTCGGAGCTACCCCGAAGAAAGGCCGGTCGCGCTACGTCCCGCACCGACACGAGACGGCCGGCAGCCGGCCAAGTCGGCTCAGGTCTGGGCAGAGGTGGAGGCGCCGGCCGCAGAGATCAGTGCCCATTGGCCGGCTGGGGTGACCGCGGCGGAGGTTGTGCAGGAGCAACGGCGGGAGCTGTAGCATGTACGTCGTTGATGCCAGTGTCTAGGTGAGCCGGTTTGTCCTCGATGATGTCCAGCACCAACCCAGCCGGCGCCGGTGACGCTTGCGGCGCGGTGTCGGCTACCAAGTGGCGGCGCAGCGAGCGGTGGGCGCGTTGCAACGCTTGCCGGATCGCTTGCTGGCTGACACCCCAGGCCGAGGCCAGCTGCACGACCGGCACGTCGTGCCAGTAGTGCAGATACAGCAACCGCCGCTGGCGCAGCGTGAGCTGCCGCATGGCATCGAGCAGCACTGTCCGTTCTATGGCTACCGCCGCCGGATCAGGGAACAGCGCGTGGCCCAGTTGCGCCACTTTCTCCAACGTCTCCTCATCGTCAATACGTTGGCGCCGCCCTGCCATCCGGCGCCGCTGGGCTTGGGACAGGAAATTTCGGGCACGCCAGCGGAGCATCGTCACGATAAAGGGAGTGAAGGAGCGCCCGCGCCGCAGCGTGTGCTCCTGGACCAGCTCCAGAAAGAGGCGCTGGGTCTCCTGTATAAGATCGGCCCGCTCGTAGATGTTGGTCAGCTGCGACCGAAGCACGCCGCGCCAGAGCCACGCCGCGGTGCTCCGAATCAACGGCTCGAACTGCCGGAGCAATGCCAGCCGGGCTGCCTCGTCGCCCGCCTGCGCGGCTGCCGCCCATGCGTTCAGGGTGCTTTCCGCTTGTCTTTCCCACTCCATGTGCCTCACTGTCCTACGGACGCGCCCGCTCGTCCTCAGTGATACTATACATTTGTGCAGTATTCTCGTCAAGGAGATACTCTCTGAGGGCTGACTTGATAGGGAGGAGGACAAGCGGGGATGCGGGACTCACATCCGGCCCGCTCTCCACGTGTGGAGAGCGGGTGTGCGGCGGTGGCCGGCGAGGCCGGTATCCGCAGGTATGCGGGGACGGATATCCGGAGGGAGCTAGGCGAGGAAGACAATTTACTTTATAGTAGAGTGGTGTCAGCCTGATACTATCCTAGCCCGCCACGCCAGGTATCGAAACGCAAAGCACGTGGGGGCAGGTGGAGGCTCGTACTCGCCTGGCGGTCCGCGGAAGCAGGCAGCTCCGGCAGAGATTTGCCCTGGGAACCCAACGATATTCACAGTAGTACCGGCAGAATCGGCCTCCAGGACGCTCTAATGCCTTTTTCTATCAGTCGCTATCGGTTAGTGAAATACCTAATTCCCCTCTTCTCGGTCTTTTACCTGTTTATGGTGTGGTTGAGACCGGTTATCGGAGTGACACAGGATGAAATCTTCCCGTTCTTTTCGTGGCAGCTGTTCTCGAACACACCTGGATGGGAAAGAACGGAAAACGCCGTTATTGTCCATTCGATAGATGGCACGCCGGTTGCCGGTACACGCTACTTGATTCCTAACAACAGCATCAGTGACATGAAAAATCTACGTAGAAGCATCAGTTCCTGCTCCCGCCCTGAGGACTGTGACAGAGCAGTAAAACAGTATCTTTATCCAGTTGTGAGACGTCTTACAAGAGCGAATGAAGTAGAATTCAGTATCGTCAAGGTCCGTATCGACCTGCGCGACGTGCGAAGAGACATCGCGAGTCTGGTCAGAGGTGAAGCCAAACGCACCGATTTTTACCGTCCCCATAGAGTGCTAGGCCACTGGACAACAATTGGGGGAGCTATCTGGGTAGACAATTCTGAATTCGCCGAGCCGGGGGATGACTGGTGGAAAACGATAGAAGTGCAGCTCAGTGAGTCCGAACCTGTAATCAGCTCCGACTATGACGTATATCTTAGCGGAAACCGGTTGATTTACGTCAAATATTCCTGCAAACATCCCGACACGTATGCACGCTTCTTTTTGCACGTATTTCCGATTGACAAGAATGATCTTCCCGATCAGCGCAAGCAATTCGGTTTTGACAACCTTGACTTTTCCTTTGGAGCTTACCGCCATAAGGGTGGCGAGAAATGTATGGTGGCGCGTGAGCTCCCCGGGTATGACATCGCCCGTATCCGAACCGGCCAATACATAAGCGGGAAAGGTCGCATCTGGGAAGGCAGTTTTAAGCTCGCCGGGCCGGGTGATGACAGATAAGCCGAACCGTGAACACCAGTGGCAGGATACAAGGCCACAGAAAAATGATAACGCGCGTATCTCGTCTGGTGAGACACTTGCGGCGCACCTTTCTGCAATTCGATACCGGCGACCGTCGTACCCCGTCCGACTTTTCGCGGGCAGCCGTTGGAGTCGCCTGGCTGACCCGGTTCTTTTATCTGTTCGCAACTTATTCGATAATCACCACTTTGGACTTCTCGCGTGCTTTCCGGGGGAACCCGCAGACGGACCCGCTGTGGTCGCTCGTGCTGCTGCGAAGCCTGGTCGGCGTCGGCTGGCTGGAAAATGTGTCCGCTATATCCATCCTGGCCGCTCTTATCGCGCTGCTGGCGGTGATTTTTCCGGGCGTGCTGATCTGGCGTCTCGGGGTTTTTCTGTATCTCTTCCTCTTTACTGCATTGCAAAATTCCTACGGCGCCATAAATCACGGTATCCATCTCCACCTGTATATCAGCTTTACGCTGCTGTTTCTTCCTCCTGCGGTCGGTCATCCGGAGCGGATGTCCCGGAAGGATGCCATGGCCTGCATCATGGTCTTCTGGTTCACCCAGAGTGTTCTGCTGCTCTCTTACTCCCTGGCCGGCTTTTGGAAAGTGCTGTATAGCCGGCTAGAGCTTTTCGCACCGGACGGCATGATCAGGGTTTTGTTGTCTCGCACTATGTCCGATACGATACCGGTGCCTCCGCTGCTTCCCTTTATAGCACAACAGGAATATCTGGCACAATTCCTGCTGTTGGGAGTGGTATATACTCAACTTTTCGCGATTTTCGCTTTGTTCCGGCCGCATCTGCATCGGCCGTTTGGAATCGTGTTGATTCTCTTCCACTTCGGAACCGACTGGTTAATCAATGTTCCTTCCCCCGTGAATGTCGTATTCGTAGGCTTGTTCCTGGTACTCTCACCGTTGGCGCCAGCGCATTTCTCATTGCTCGGCATGATGCAGTCGCTGCCGATATTGGGCATTCCCTTCCGCTTATGGGCCGCTGCCAAGCGCCCGCAGCGAGGCGCGGAGCGGGCTTGGCTAGTATATGACGGCGAGTGTCCTTTCTGTAAGAATTACGCGCACTACCTCGACGTGCGAAATGCCATCGGTGAATTCGTTCTCGTCAATGCTCGCGAAGGTGGCCCGCCGGTCGAGGAGATAAGAAACCTGCCCTACGACTTGAACGATGGCATGGTGTTGAAGCTGCACGGACGTTATTATTTTGGCAGCGACGCGCTGCATGTTTTGGCGCTGCTGTCTGGAAAACGCGGTGTTTTTAGCATTGTGAACCGTCTCCTATTCAGCTTACCTGGCACCGCATGGATGGGGTATCCGCTACTGAAGCTCGGCCGGCGACTGGCATTGAGGTTGAAGGGCGTTTCATTGATAACAAAATAGTCCCCCGGTCGGTAGCACAACCTGGATGCCGGCGAAAGCCGGCATGAAGAGACGAATGGCTCGTGCTGTGCCGCCTGCCGCGCTTACCCCGTTGCAAAAGGCCGGACGGCCACGCTCCGCGGGCCGACGAGCAGGCGCACGCCACCGCCAGCGGAGATCACCGGACGCCCGGCGTGCAGCAGTCCCAGCCGTTGCCCTTGCACGACGGTCAGCGCCGCTGAGTCGGCGGCGGCGGCGCCCAGCGAGCGCACCATGACCGCGGGACCCTCTCGCTGCGCCGTCGGGTCGCGCCCGGCGTCCGGTTGGTGCATGTCGCCGGGGAGTTGCAGCGTGCCGGCGGGCGTATGGATAGCGAGGCCTAGCGCGGTAGCCGGGCTGTCGGTAGTGTGCCACCGGCCGGAGATGGGCAGCGGCGCCGCCACCGTAATCTCCAGCGCAATGTCATCGGTCAGCCGGATACGGTCACCGGGTCCCACCGACTGGCGGCGCAACCGCCGCTCGCCGATAGTCTGCTCGTACCGTCGGTAGCGTGCCGATGGGTAGCGGCCACCCGAGTCGAGTATCTGGCCGACCCGGTACCGCTCCAGCACCGGGAGCAGGCCGGTCAGGGTCGTGGCCCGCGGATCGGACGCGATCACGATGTCCACGCGGCGCTGCCAGAACGGCAACGCCCGGCCGAGCAGTTGCACGGCCGCCGTATGGGTCCCACCGCCGTCAATGAGGATCGTGGCGCCGGTCGGGAGCCGCAGGAGCGCCAGCCGTCCGTCTGCTACAGGCGGTACCCACAGCTCCGGCGCTGCCGGCGGCCGCGTCGCGATCAGGTTCCAGCCGACCACCCCGGCAACCAGTCCCCCCACGAGTGCCAGCAGCGCCCAGCCGCCACTCCCCCCGGCTGAGGGCGGTGCCAGCGACCCCGGGCGGCGCCGCAGCCGCCAGGCCAGCCCCGCCAGCCCGAGGTAAGCGGGCAGCGTCACCAGGGGCGGCAACGGCGGCAGCGTCAGCGCCGCGCCGGGCACGCCGGAGAACAGGCGAGCCGTTTCGATCAGTACCGTCAGTTGTGCCCACAGCACCCAGCCGAGCATGTCGGTAGCGACGGTCAGCGCGTGTCCCAGTAGCGGCGCCAGCCCTCCGAGCGCCAGCAGCACGAGACCGCTGACCATGAGCGGCGCGAACAGCGGGGCGAGCACGACGTTGGGCACGGGCGCAATCAAGGACACGCGCCCGAACGTCACCATCAGCACCGGCAGCACGGCAATTTGCGCGGCGAGGGTGAGCGCCAGCGGCTCGCTGATCCAGCTCGGCAGCCGGTTCAGTCGGGTCTGTAGCGCCGGTGCCAGGAACAGAATGCCGGCCGTGGCCAGAACGGAAAGCTGAAAGCCAACGTCCCACAGGGTCGTTGGCCGGACGGCAACCATCGCCACGGCTGCCCAGGTCAGCGAGGTCGAGGCGAAGGACCGCCGCTGGACCACCGGCGCGGCCACCACCAACGAGCTCATAACCGCCGCGCGCACGACCGAAGCCCCCCAGCCGACGAGCCAGGCGTAGGTCCAGATGGCGCTCAAGGCCAGCAGCGCGACGACCGTTGCCTGCCAGGTCAGCGGCAGTGCCGGTGAGTTACCCAGCCGCCCGGCCAGTCCGGCGAGCGCTTGGCCACTACGCCGCAGAGCCAAGCTCAACAGCCCGGCAATGATGGTGAGATTGGCGCCCGAGATGGCGATGATATGCGACGTCCCGGTGAGATGCAGCTGCTCGTTCAGGCTGCGGGGAATGTCGGCGCGTTGCCCCAGCAGGATGCCGGCGGCGAGGGCGGCGTGCGGCTCCGGGAGATGCCTGTCAATGACCCGGCGCAGGTGCAGCCGCAGGTGGCTCATGCGCGTGTCCCAGCCGCGCGGTGTCCCCGGACGCTGCACGTAGACGCGCGGAAACGACATCACCGCCTGCACGCCGTTGCGTTGCAAGTAGGCGGCGTATCCGGCCGGCAGTGCCGCCGCCGGCCGCTGCGAGGTGCCCACCAGTGTCACGGTGTCTCCGACGTGCAGGGCCGGGTACGGCCGTGCCCAGACCACCACCCGGCCGTCAACGGCCTGCTGTCCGCGCTCCGTTTCCACCTCCGTCGCTCCGACGGTGACTTGCTGGCTGCGCTGCCGCTGGATAGGAGCCGCCGTGACGATCCCGCGCACCGCCCGCGCCTCCTCGACGTGAAACGCGAGGTCGGCCGGGGTGGGTGCTGGCGTGTGGTGCAGCCAGCGCGCGGCCCCACACGCTACCGCCAGCAGACACAGCCCTCCCACGAACCACCATGGCCGGCGCCCCAACCTCACCGCCACGACGATTCCCACGATCCCGCTCAGGATGAGCACACCGGCAACGACGTTCCCCTGAGCCGCGCCCCCCACGCCGGCCAAGAAGGACAGCGCCACCAGCAACGGAGTGGACACTCGCCGGTGTTGCTCCAGCGCCTCCCGCCACGTGGAGAGACGGCATGCAAGCCAACCCCGGCCCTCCGTCAGCGGCAGACCGCAACGAGTTAGGAAATGGATACCGTACATACATATGTATTATAGGGAATCCCGACCCTATGCTGCTATACTCTGACGCGCCACCGGTCCAGGAACGTCATTGCGGCGCAAGCACGTCCTGTACCCCGATACGGGGCCGCAATCCAGACCGGCCCGGCCCGTCATTCCCGCGCAAGCGAGCAAGACGGGGCTGTGGCTACCATAGGGGGCCTGGGAGTGCATAGCCCACGAGGAGCAGGGCAGTGATTAGCCAAGCAGAGGTAGAGCACGTCGCGGAGTTGGCTCGCCTGGGCCTCAGTGCCGAAGAGAAGGAGCGGCTGGCGGCGGAGTTATCGCGCATCCTCGAGCACTTCCGCAGCCTCCAGCAGCTTGATACCACCCACATTCCCCCGACTGCCCAGGTCATCGGCGGCACGAACGTCATGCGTGCCGATACGGCGCGGCCTTCGCTGCCGGCGCCGGACGTGCTCCGCAACGCGCCGCGGCGCGACGGCGACTACTTCAAGGTCCAGGCTGTGCTGGAGGAGTAACCGGTGGTTAGCAAACGGTCGCCGCGCGGTCGCCCCTTCCCTCCAGGGAGGGGGCCGGGGGTTAGATCCAACCCGCCTCCTGCCCAAAAGCCCATGCTTGTCGGAGACCCACCGTGACCGCGCTCTGGGACCTCACCGCCCATGCCGCGCGCGAGCGCCTGCTCCGCCGCGACATCTCGTCTACCGAGCTAACCCAAGCGGTACTCGACCGCATTGAAAGCGTCGAGCCGCGGGTCCGCGCCTACCTCACGGTCACAGCGGAGCGCGCGCTGGAGCAGGCCCGCATGGCCGATGCTGCCCTTGCCACCGATGATCCGGCCACGACGCCGGCGCTGACCGGCATCCCGGTAGCCGTCAAGGACGTACTCTGTACCCGCGACATCCTCACCACCTGCGCCTCGCGCATCCTCGCAGATTTCGTTCCCCCTTACGACGCGACAGCGGTGGCCCGCTTACAGGCTGCCGGCGCCGTCATCGTCGGGAAGACCAACATGGACGAGTTCGCCATGGGCTCGTCAACCGAGAACTCCGGCTTCTTCCCTACCCACAATCCGTGGGACCTCGACCGCGTGCCCGGCGGATCCAGCGGCGGGTCGGCGGCGGCCGTCGCCGCCGGTGAAGGCCTCGTCTCCTTGGGCACGGACACCGGCGGCTCGATCCGCCAGCCGGCGGCGCTATGCGGTGTGGTTGGCCTCAAGCCCACCTACGGCCGCGTGTCGCGCTACGGCTTGGTCGCCTTTGCCTCCTCGCTCGATCAGATCGGGCCGTTCGGCCGCGATGTCGAGGACTGCGCCGTGCTCTTGCAGGCCATCGCCGGTCACGACCCGCGCGACGCCACGGCGAGCACCGCAGTAGTGCCCGACTTCCGCGCTGCCCTCACCGGCGACGTGCGCGGCGTGCGTATCGGTGTGCCCCAGGAGTATTTCATTGCCGGTGGCGGGCCAGGAATGGAGCCGGACGTAGCTCGCCTCGTACAGCAGGCCATTGCCGACCTCGCCGCACTCGGCGCCGAGGTCGTTGACGTGACTCTGCCCCACACCGAATATGCGCTGGCGACCTATTACATCATCGCACCGGCCGAGTGCAGCGCCAACCTCGCCCGCTACAACGGCGTGAAATACGGGCTGGCCGCGACCGACGAGGCCGACATGTGGCGGGCCATGGACCTCGCTCGCGAGCGTGGCTTTGGCGCCGAAGTCAAGCGCCGCATCATGCTCGGCACCTACGCCCTCTCGGCCGGGTACTACGATGCCTACTATCGCAAGGCCCAGCAAGCGCGGACCCTCATCAAGCAGGACTTCGATACGGCCTTCGAGCAGTGCGACGTGGTGGTCGGTCCGACGACCCCGACGACGGCGTTCCGGCTCGGCGAGAAGACCGCCGATCCGCTCGCGATGTACCTCTCGGACATCTTTACCATCCCCACGAACATCGCCGGACTGCCCGGCCTCAGCGTGCCGTGCGGCTTCGACGCGGCCGGGCTACCCGTCGGCGTGCAACTCATCGGCCGCCCTTTCGACGAAGCGACCCTCCTGCGCGTTGCCCACGCCTACGAGCAGAGCCAGCCCCACTCCCGCGCCCGCCCCGCGCTCTGAGCGCGCCGGCCGCTCGCAGCAGTCACTCCTTGTAACGCATTGCGTTACACTGACCTCGGGACATGGGCACGATCCGATGCTTGAGGTGGGATCCTTGGAATGTTTCCCATATTGCTCGACATAATGTTCTTCCTGGGAGGCTATCGAAGTTTGTTACGGTGCTCCCTTATTTCAGGCTGGCTATGATGGGCGCATGCTCGTCATTGGCCCGACCTTGGCCGGCCGGATGCTGACCGTTGTGATCGACCCTGAAGGAGCAGGGATGTACTATCCCGTCACGGCCCGCCCGGCGAGCCGGAGAGAACGCGCCATCTACGCCCGAGAGAAAGCGTTAATACAGAATGGCACAGAGTAAGAAGCGCCGAAAGAGCCGCATCCCTGAGTTTGCCAGTCGAGAAGAGGCAGCCGCATAGTTCGATACTCACGACATGGCCGACTATCAGGGCGAATTCAAGACGGTACGCATGCGCGTAGTCAACAGCCTCTCTGAAGGGATCACTATTCGTCTCGATCCGGAGACGCTCGTTGCGCTCCGCGCCGTCGCGAAGGAAAAAGGCATCGGGCCAACCACGCTGGCCCGCCTGTGGATCAGGGAGCGGCTGCGAGGCACGGGGCACTCCACGCCAGCGTAGGGCGTGTCCCTCTCCCGAGGGGCAAATCACCACGCCGCCCGTCATTTCCGATGCCCACCTGAATTCGGTAAGCTCATCTACGGCAGCATCGCTGCTAGGTGATACAACACCGGAGCATGGTTGAGGTACTGAGGTGCTAGGAGGGAGCCGGGCAATTACCTGCCGTTGTGCCGAGATAGAGCACATCGACTCTGATGTCGAGGTGTACAAACACAGTCATTTGCACGAATTGGCTGACGACAGCGATACATGGGAAACCCTCTACGGGTGTCCGGAGACGGGGAAATTGTGGAAAGAGTATCGAGTTCACCCCGAGTATCATGGTGGAGGGTGGCCGGTACTGGTGCAGGTCTCGCCCAAAGAGGCCGCAGAAGCGTTTGGTTGGGCGCCCGCACCCGACGAACGGCTCCCAGCCATCCGCGCCGCTCCAGAAGGTGGGCAGGCCTACGTGGACGGGGTGCGGCATACGTGGCGTGAATTCGAATCCTCAGGCGCCAAGATCGACGAGATCGACTGGAATAGTAGCCGGTGGTGGCGTTCTCTGTGGAGAATAGGCATTGAGCGGGAAAAAATCCAGTTGGGCGGTGGCACGAGCGAGATGCCACCACGTAAGCCACGCCCCAAGCGAGCGCAGGTCGAGGCGCTGCGGGACGACCAACTCAAATGGTACCGCATGAGATTGCAGGAGTGCCTGGAACCCCCGCCTGCACCTCCGGCTGTTCCTCTGGGGATCAAGTTGGCTGCCGGGGGTGCCCTGAGCGTGGGCTTGTGCCAGGCTTGGCTCGGCGAGGCAGCAGCGGCCCGCGCGCATCTCACCCACACTTGCACGCACTATCACGAATTTTACACCCTCCCCCTGCGGGCGGACGATCCCGAGGTCCGCGCCAAGGCCCGAAGGGTTACTGGAGAATTTGATCCGCAGGATGCCCTGCACTGCTTGGCCCTTGCCGGCTCCTCCGCGCAGCGTCAGGACTGCTCGACCGCGATGCAACAGTTCAACGAGCCGCAGTCCGACCGCCACCCCGTCGAACGGCTGTACATCTGCACGTTGCGTGACTTGGTGGCTGGAGACAACGCCGGGTGTCGCCACTGGGCGGAGCAAGCGAGCCAGCTAGGCCGCGTGGGGGAGACATGGGCCATATACGTGCAGGGGATCGCGGCCTGCCGGGCCATCGTGGATGGGGATGCGGACACCTTGTCATCCGCGCTCCAATTGGTGCTGCACGAGCAGTTCCGCGAAGCGCGGGGGGCGTCCCGGCTAGGGCCTGATGATCTACTCTCGCTGCAAGGCACGGCGTTGGTAGCGTTAGCCCTGGAGCGGGGGTGGCCATAGATATGAAGGTACCACATGGGGAGTACATTGCCCGGTGCTTCCTGCCATGACCGGGCTGGCGGCAGCGCATCCGCTCTGTGGCTAGAATGCCTGCCCTTTTCAGGAAGAGCCGGGGGTAAGAAGCCAGGAGATGCATCCGCTGGCAACGGTGGCGTATCATAGGGGCTGACGTGCGTTCGCCTGTCTCATACATGAGGAGGCAGCGATGAGCAGCTCTACCGGCGCCGCGCCGCCCCAGCTACAACTGCACTGGGCGTCCAGCCTGGACGCGCTTCTCGCCGACCTTCCCGACGGATGGCTCAAGACGCAAGCTCAGGAGTTGCAAGCCGATGCCGACTGGCCCCCGGAGGCCCTGCCCGCCACTGTCCGGTGCAGCGGGCGGGAGTTTGGCGCCCAATGGGGCCAGTACCAGTTGGAGGCCATCGGTCCGCACTGGGCCGGGCGCAGTGCCACGCACCTCCCCGAGCGTCTGACGTGGCCTGGCTGCCGCTTCATGCGCCCGCTTGGGAATGAGCAGGTGGTGGCCGTGCTCCAGGCGTGGCGGCAGCGCAGCGCCTGCCCGGCGGCGGGGGTCGCCGTGGAGCTACGCTGGCGGCCGCTCAGCGGCACGCGCGTCAGCACCGACGGGCTGGATACCTCCGACGGGCTGGACGCTGCCGACCAAGCACTCCAGGTTGCCCGCGGCTGTGTCGAGCTACTCAAGCAGCTACCACTCGCACCGCCGCTGGGCAGCCATGCCGGCTACGACCTCACCACCTGGCGCGGGCTAGTCGAGGGGATTATCCGCCTGCAACGGCTGGGCCTCCCCTGGCACATCATCGCGCGGCGCTACCCCCACGACGAGGCCACGCTGCGCGCCTGGGTCGAAGAGTATCAATACCGGCGATCCTGAGGCAGTGGCATGGACCTCACATCCCGGATTGGTCATTCCCGCCCCGGCGGGAATCTCGCCAGCGGGTGGTGGTCCGGATTCCCGCTGGCGTGGGAATGACTGGCAGCGGCGCTGCGCTCGTACCGGCGTGTTGCGCCGACACGTGGACTTTCCGACAATAGGACAGCGCACAAACATAAGCACTGACCCACCAGGCCCGCACAATCCGATGGATGCTAAGGTGGCGTGGGCCTGGCGGGTCATCCGCATCCCGGTTCGAGGTGGCAAGACAAGATGATGACAACAACGGCAGTCCCGGCGAGTACCGCGCCGCTCACCGATTACGAGGTGGTGATTGGCTTGGAAGTCCACGCGCAGCTGCTCACGGCGAGCAAGATGTTCTGTACGTGTAACGCGCAGTACTCCTCCGCGCCGCCCAATACCCTGGTCTGCCCGGTGTGCCTCGGGTTGCCGGGCACGCTGCCGGTCATCAACGAGCAAGCCGTCGAGTTCACCGTGCGGACGGCCCTCGCGCTGCATTGCGAGATACCGGAGTTCACCAAGTTCGACCGCAAGAACTACAACTATCCCGACCTGATGAAGGGCTACCAGATTTCGCAATACGATCTCCCCCTCTCGCAGCACGGCTGGCTGGACATCGAGACGGATTCCGGCGCCAAGCGCATCGGCATTACCCGTGTCCACCTCGAAGAGGATGTCGCCAAGCTGTACCACCGCCGCGACGACCTCGGCGAAACCTACTCGCTAATGGATGTCAACCGGTCGGGTGTACCGTTGATGGAGATTGTCGGCGAGCCGGACCTGCGCTCGCCCGAGGACGCCGGCTCCTTCCTCCAGACCTTGCGCTTGCTGTTGCGGCATCTCGGCGTCTCGACGGCCAACATGGAAGATGGCGCGTTCCGCTGCGACGCGAACATCAGCCTCCGTCCGCGCGGGTCCGCAGAGTTCGGCGCCAAGGTCGAAGTGAAGAACATGAACTCGTTCCGTGCCGTGCAGCGGGCACTGGCCTACGAAGCCGCGCGCCAAGCTGCCGCCCTCGCCGCCGGCGAGCGGATCACCCAGGAGACCCGCGGTTGGGTGGAGGAGCGCGGTGTAACCGTCAGCCAGCGGAGCAAAGAGCAGGCGCACGACTACCGCTACTTCCCGGAGCCGGACCTCCCGCCGCTCGTGTTGAGCCGCGAGTGGGTGGAGCAGGTCCGCGCCCGGCTCCCGGAGCTACCGGCGGCACGGCGGCGGCGGTTCGTCGAGCAGTACGCGCTCTCCGTAGCCGACGCCGGCCTGCTGCTGGCCAGCCGGTCGCTCGCCGACTACTACGAGCAGGCCGTCGCGGCCGCCGGCCCGGAGCAGGCGCGGCCGGTGGCCAACTGGCTACTCCGTGACGTTGTGCGGCTCGCCGGCGGCGCCGCTACCGTCGCCGAGAGCAAGCTCACGCCCTCCCATCTCGCCGCGGTGGTCAAACTCGTGGCGGCCGGCACGATCTCCGTCCGCAGCGTGCCCGAAGTGCTCGCGGCGTCGTTCGAATCGGGGCAGCCACCGGCGCAGATCGTCGAGCAGCGTGGCTTGGCCCAGGTGAGCGACACCGCCGAATTGACGGCGATTGTCGCCGCGGCCCTCGACGCCAACCCCAAGAGCGTTGCCGACTACCTCGGCGGGAAAAAGGCGGCCGCGAAGTTCCTGGTCGGCCAGGTGATGCGCGCCACGCGCGGCAAGGCCAATCCCCGCACCGCCAACGAGTTGATCGTCAGAGCACTCGAAGCGCGCCGGGAGCACTGACAAGAGCGGACTTCCTGGTGCCTGTACGGTGAGTGCAGCCCCCGTCATTCCGGCGAAAGCCGGAATCCAGAACGATCATCTACGGCGGCAGTACTTCTACACGGTACGAGGTGGCAAGGTCATAACCTACTGAGGCTGTCGTGCGCCCTCAACGCATTTGCCCAAATCTCATGCCTTCGTCTGAACTTGAGCGGGCGATATGCATTTATTGTAACTGTATCTGAAAACTCAATACTACCAGTCATCAATTGCAACATTCTCTCCTGAATAGCTTCTTTCCTGGGGAAGACCTCTCTATATGATAGCTTTGCTAGTGATACCATCACTACCTCGAATAGGGCGAGATTGACTACCTTCTGCCATCCTCCATTCGGATTAGATGCGTCGCCCGGCGCAAATCTCTGAAACGCATGGTCAGGGAAGACCAGATTTGCCAACTTAACTGCGTTGAGGAATAGCTCCCTCAAGTCGTCCAGGTATTCGGAAGAGCGCTCATTAAGAGCTTTCATCTGGTTACTAAGAAAAGTCTTCAATGGCGACTGGTATTCATTTTGGGCAGTGAAAACGGCAAAGAATCTCAGAATTAGCTCACGATCCTTCATCCTCTTATGAGGCTCCCGGTACCTCATCAGTCGGAGCCACGTATCTTCTGTTGACAGTTTTGCAATCATGCGTGTGAATTCTCCTTGGTATATGCAATTCCGTAACTCTTGCTCAGTGAGTTTGACGGCACCACTATTGAGGCGCCGAAAGACACTAAACATCAGTGAAGGATCGTTGTCTCCCTTTATCAGGAAATACTGTACTCCGCGATTTGTGAAATCCCGTTGCTGAGTATCAGTTAAATCCGACCATCTCTTACCGTTAAGATCGGTCAGAAATTCGAGATTACGCAATTCCAATTTCCCTTCGAGGAAATTGAAATATGTGCGTAGACGCTGATGGCCATCTATAACTATCAACTTGCCTCCTTCTTCCGCGAAATACATTGCAGGAACAGGCACACCGAGATATATTGACTCGATTAGGGCGCTCGCGATCTCTGGAGAAAACACATAGAAACGCTGAAATTCAGGAGCAATATCTAGCTCATCATTAATGTGCTGATCGTAGAGAAAGCGAATACTGCCGTTCTGTTGCTCGTAGTTGATTCCAGCCTTCTGGAGTTTGCTAATGTCTAGAGACTCGTCGTCGTCGGCCTCATACGATGGTTCAGGGCCATCAGTATCAGTATCCTTGCTGAGGTAAGTAAGCACACTTGGCCGCGAGATGTATTGCCTGCGACCGGACTGACGAGCTTGTAACTCTCCATCCTTAATCAGGCGACGTACGACTTTTGCACTGACCCCGATCAACCTCGCAGCGTCAGCTGGCGAGAGAAGCTCGGAATCAGAAGCAATGGCCATCCTTCCACCTCACGAAGGGGACAACTTTGGGTAAAGTGTGGCGCGGGCTGGGCACTTGAACGCCAGCACACCATAGATTGCAGATGACGCCCTATCTTACCAGAGGTAGAATGTCGGAGCAAGGATATTGAAAATCCATTACTCACCTCCGAATAGGCGGTTCCCTTCAAGGAAGGGGTGTCAGCGTGGCGACCGGGGGGCAACGCATGGTGCTGGATTGCGGCGAAAGCCGGAATGACGACTCAGGCAAAAGTCTCCGCAAGCGGAAATGACGGGAGACTGGGCGCGATGCATCGCACCCCTACGGAAAAATCCTGCCCTCGCCCAAGTCCAGAGGGCGGCCGGGGGGCCGCTCACGAGGACTGGCCGCGGCTACTGAGCAGCGCTCGCAGTCGGGCCAGCTCTGCCTCGGCGGCGGCCATCTGCGACTCCGCCACCCGCCGCGCGTCAGCCTCGACAGTGGCCCGCCGCTCCGCCGCTTGCCGGGCAGCGGCCTCGACACTAGCCCGCTCTTCCGCCGCGCGCCGCTTTGCCTCCTCTTCCTGCAGCGTCGGGAGCCACCGCTGGCCCGCCGGGTCGTACAGCCGCAACTGCATGCCGCGTACATGCAGCGCCAACCCCAGCGCGGCACTCCACAGTGATCCATCCGCCTTCACCGCCAGCGGCCGGTAACGGCCCTGGCGCAAGCGGTAGCCGCGGCACGGCGGCCGCAGGTATTCGCCCAGCGGATCGAACAGGAAATACTCCCGCACCCCGAGCCGCTCGTACAGGTCGTACTTGCTGCGGAGGTCTTCCCGCCGCGTGCTGCGCGAGGTCAGCTCGAACACCACCGCCGGCGGCATGCCTTCCTCCCACAGCTTGTAGACGCGCCGCGCGTGGTTGCGAACGCCTTGGACCACAAACACGTCGGGCGCAACCGCCCGTTGCGGAGCACCTTCCCGGTAGTACACGAACAGATTGCCACTGATGTAGACGTGCGGATCCTCGCGGAAGAACGCCTGGAGCATGCCAATCAGCTCGAACATCAGGGTGCGGTGGACATCGGTTTCAGCCACGGGTTGGCCATCCGCTTCGGGATAGCAGACCTCCGCACCGGCTGGCGTCGGTGTAGGTGTCGGCGTCGTCGTCACCATGGTTGCTCTCCTGCATCGTCGCACCGGTCGCGCGGTCCCGCTTCAGTGTAGCACCGGTGGGTATCCGGCCCCGTCCCCTCGGCCGTGTTGTTTAGGTCCGGCGGTGAGGCACGAAAACGGCCCTCGCTCGGCGCCGGGCTAGAGTTATGCTACGATGGTACACAGTGCCGTGGGGGTGACCTGGTGTAGGGAGCTGGTAGGCCGTGTTCTACGAATTGCGCCTGCAAATATCCCAACGATTGGCCGCGCTCGATGCGTGGGTCAATGACCTCATCCGCTGGTCGCGGCCCGGTTTGCACGTCAAGCGCTGGTTGCTCCTGCTGCTCATCGCCCTCACCGCCACCGCTCTCGGCATCGCCTTCTTCCTCGTTGACGTGTACCGCACCCAGCCGTTCCCCGAGTTCGTCTTCTACCTCACGCTGCAATTCATTGACCGGACGTGGCGCGGTGCCCTGTTCCTCTTCTTCGGTCTCGGCCTCAGCGGCTTTGCCGTCTTCCAGCTCAATCGCTCGCTCGTCAGCGCGGTGCAGGCGCCCTACAGCGATGAGCGTCTCGTTGATCTGGTCTACAACTACCGTCTCCCGCAGCGCCTCCCGACGGTCGTCGCCTTTGCGGGGCACCGCGGGTTCGTGGCCCTCCAGGCCCGTAGTTTTGCCTTTGCTCATCGGCTGATCGCCATCTCCAGTGTCACGGAGCAGTCGGGGCTGGTCGTTCCCGGTCAGCTACCGCCCCAGAATGGCGGGACGATGCTCGTGCCCGTTCGGGACTCCGTCGAGCTGTGTGCCGAGCTACAGCACGGCACTCTCCTGGAGAGCGCGGACGCTATCCGGGCGCGGCGCAGTGGCGTCCCGATCAAGCGCGTATTCCTCGTGCCGGAGAACCAAGACAAGCAGCAGATACTGGCCTCTCCCGGCCCGTTCGTGCGTCAGCTGCCTATTCCGGTCAACCCCGAGGTCTTGTCCGCGATCCGCGAGGCCGACATCCTGCTCTTCGGGCCGGGCAGCTTCTACCTCACGGTCATTCCCAACTTGCTCTTGCAGCCCGTTGTCGAAGCGTTGCAGCTCAGTCGGGCCAAGAAGATTCTCATTGCCAACCTGATGACCGAGCCGGGGCAAACCGACGGCTTCACCGTCACCGACTTCGTTCGCGCTATCCACCTGTACGGTGGCTTTACGCTCGACTACGTGCTCGTCAACACCGCGACGGCCGACCGCAATGTTCAGGAGCAATATGCAGCCGTGTTAGCCGAGCCGGTGCTCCACGAGGCCGCGCCGCGGTCCAACGGGCCGGTCCTGTCGGCCGGCAGTCAGCTACGCCGGCTGGCCATGACCGAAGGCGCCGTCGTCGTCGGCGCCGACTTGGTGACGAAGATGGCCGAGCAAGTGGCGGTGGCGCCCGGCTTGAGTAGACCGGTGGCCGGGGCCCAGCGCCTGATCGTGATCCGCCACGATCCCGACAAACTTGCCGCGGCGCTTGTGCGCCTGTTAGGGGTGTAAGCGCTCACTCGACTACCAGTGCCGTGACCGACTATCAGCCGCCTACCGACGCCGACGAGCCGCCGGCGGACCGCCTCGACATCATCATCGGGGTGGCGGTTGTCGTCATCGTTATCGTGGGTATCCTGTGGGCCGTTGGCGTCATTCGGCTGCCGGGCGCTTGAATCCGGCCGATTTCTTGCTTTTCTGGCCCGGCTAGGCTACCCTATGGGGCAAGACAGCCTGGGGCGACGGCAGAATTCGGTGGTAGAGCGTTCGCTACGAGCACACCCCGTAGCGCCATTCATCCTGCTCGCGCAGGAGTTGGATGGCCCGGCAGAGCGGTGAACACTCCGCCTCGGTAGTGCAGTCAACACTGGATCGCCGGCAGCAAGCAGGTGGGGCCGACGCACCTCATCGCCATGTCGCCGCTACCCCGGCAAGATGTAGGAGGACACCGAGCGTGAATACCGGCACAATCGTGCGGCTCATTCGAGACCGCGGCTTTGGCTTTATCCGGATGGAAAATGGCGAAGAGATCTTCTTCCATGCTACGGGCATGAGCACCTTCCCCTTTGACAGCCTGGAAGAAGGACTTGCCGTCAGCTTTGAGATTGCTGACGACGTCCGAGGGCGTGGACAGCGGGCAGTGAACGTGGAGTTGGTCGGGTAAGCACGGCGCGATCATCACCTTATCCGGTCACCGCTTGTTCCATCCCCCATCGCAGCGGCGCAGTCCCCGCAGTGCTGGCGAGTAACCGGGGTTGTTTCCCCGCGCAGAGTTAGCAGGCCTCTGGGCCGGCTAGCGAATTGCGCTTATCCTCGGGACTCGTCGGCCGGCGTGGTGTTGTGGCTCCCTGGGGATCGCCGGTCCTATCTGGACGCAGTACTCGGCTGTGTCGTTGCCCGGGTTGTGTGCTTACGTTGTCTCGAAGAACGGGGAGCAGCGCCCCCCGGCAAGATTTAACCAGCTCTTTACATGAGGGTGACGGCACCTTGGCGTGCGCCGGGCATAGTTACCGGGTGGCTTGCAGCGCCACTGGCCGGTGTCAATACACCATGCGCGCGTTGTAGAGGCAGCGGCGCTCGCGCGCTAAGGCGTGCTGGTGCGAACCGACGGTCTCGAAGAGGTGGACGAGCGCCGGATTGCGGCCGACCATGCCCAGGGTCCTGACAATGTCCGGTCCGTCGTCGGAGATCACGTGCAACGGCCGGTTGGGGCCGGCGCCGGGAGCGCCGCTGCTCCAGTGGATTTCCGCCAAACGGTCATCGAACCGCTTCAGACTGCGGAGCAGCCACCCATAACCGTCGCGGTCGTAGTCTACCGCGCGCCAGGCCAAACCGGTATTGAACACAAAGCGTAGGTTCGGTGTAGCGTCGAGTAGCTCCAGAAAGACCCGCGGGCGTCCGAGCACCGACCCTTGCCCGTCGTTGATGATCGCCAGTGGCAATCCCGGGTAGAGTACGTCGAGCGCAGCCAGTGCTTGGCGCAAGCTCGCAAGGTGCGTCTCCCCGGCGTACCGCGTCGCCCCGGCGTGGACGACGTACAGCCCCATGGGGTGCTGGGCCTCGAAGAATTCGATGACGTGGATCAGGCGGCGGAGAGCAAGACTGCGCGGATAGGGGCTGGGATCGCTCATTCCCAGTTCGCCCTCCCGGGGGTCGAAGGGAAAGATATTCACGTGAAAGCGAGTCTTTGCCCGTTGCAGCAGGTCCAGGAACTCGCCGCCGAAGACCGTGCCCAACGTATAGTCGAAGATCATCGTGTTGACGGAAAGCTCGATGACATCGAACTCCAGCCGCTCGGCCACGAGCAGTGCCTCCCGCAACTGATGGACCATCGCCGCCCGCGACGTGGGCCGGAACCGCGGATTAAAGCCGAACCGCACTATGCTCACCTCCGGCCAGAGAGGATAGCCCGCGTATCGCAGAGCGTCAACGGTACCGCTGGTCCCGCGCGGGCGAGACTGCGCCGGCGTTCGCTCGTCGCGGCGGGCGGGGCGCTCGGCATCGCGCAGTGGCTGACGGGACCGGTGCCGGCGTCCGCGGCGTCGCTGTTGCCGGCGCCAACCACGCTCGGACGTTCCGGTGTGCCGCGCGTCGGTCTGCAAGTAGGGCATTGGCAGGCGGCCGAGGCGCCCGACGAATTGCGGCGTCTGCGCGGGCAGACGGGAGCCTACGCCGCGGGAGTAAGCGAGGTGGAAGTCAATCTTCTGGTCGCCGAGCAGGTGCGAGCGCAGCTCGCCCCCCTCGGCATCGCCGTTGATCTGCTTCCGGCGACCGTCCCCCCCGGGTATCTCGCCGATGCCTTTGTCAGTCTTCACGCCGACGGGGCCGCCAGTAGTCAGGTGGCCGGTTTCAAGGCCGCCCGTGCCGAGTGGCGGGACCGTTCCTGGTTGTTCCGCTGGCGGCGCGAGAATCCCAATGCACGCTTCAGCCGTGATCGCTGGCGTGATCGCTGGCGGCAAGCCCCAGTCATTGACCGCAATCCGCTGGACGAGGCCCTGCTCCAGCGCGTGCGCGACAGTTACGGCGTGGTTACGGGACTGCCCCAGAGTCCCCACGTCAGCTACAACATGACCGGCTACTACGCCTTCAACAGCCGGCGCTACGACCACGCCGTCAGTCAAGACACCCCGGCGGTCATCCTCGAAATGGGCTATCTCACCAACCCGTTCGAGCGTCGCTTCCTCACCCAGCAGCCGGAGGTACCGGCCCATGGGGTGGCGCTGGCGTTGCTGTGGTTCCTCGCCCTCGACCAAGGCTTCACGCTCGCCGAGCAAGCGCTCCACCAAGGTTTTGCCCTTACCCCCTAACCCCTCGCCTCCCGCCGACGCGGACTCCGGCTTGTTGTCTGCGGCTGACACTGCTACATTCTCTGGGGCCAAAACGGGAGCCAAACTCGGGAGAAGGAGTGAACATGTCGGTCACGGCGGTTGTCGGTGCCCAATGGGGAGACGAAGGCAAGGGGCGCATTGTTGATCTCCTTGCCCAGCAGGCCGACCTTGTGATCCGCTTTCAAGGCGGTAACAATGCCGGCCATACCATTGTCAACGAGCACGGGGTCTTCAAGCTCCACCTCGTCCCAGCCGGCATCTTCCAGCCTGGCGTGACGTGCCTCATCGGCAGCGGTACCGTCGTTGATCCGCAGGCGCTCTTGGACGAGCTGGACGAGCTGACCGCGCGCGGCATCTCCTTGGACGGCCTGCGGATTTCCGAGCGTGCCCAGCTCGTGCTGCCCTATCACATAGACCTGGACAAGCTCGACGAGGCTGCGCGCGGCGACCGCGCTATCGGCACCACGCATCGCGGCGTTGGCCCGGCCTACACCGACAAAGTCGGCCGCAGCGGGTTGCAGGTTGGCGACCTGCTCGATCCGCCCTACTTCCGGGCGCGCCTGGCGCAGGCGATTGCCGCGCGCGCGCCACTGTTCGAGCACGTCTACCATGCGCCGGTACCCGATGCCGAGCAGATCGCCGCCCAATACGGTGTGCTCGCGCAGCGGCTTGCCGACCGCATCGTGGACCCGGTGCCGCTCGTCCACGCGGCCCTGGAGCGCAAGGCGCGCATTGTCCTGGAGGGCCAGTTGGGCGTGATGCGCGACCTCGACTGGGGTCTCTACCCCTGGGTCACCTCCTCGAACCCCCTGGCCGGCGGCGGCGCTACCGGGGCCGGTATTCCTCCCTGGGCCATCACCGACGTAGTCGGTGTGGTCAAGGCGTTCAGCACCTGCGTCGGCGCTGGCCCCTTTCCGACCGAGCTGGAGGGGGAGCTGGCCGATGAGCTGCGTGGCGGCGGTCCGGAAGCAGGCTGGGAGTTTGGCGCCACGACCGGGCGCCCGCGCCGCTGCGGCTGGCTGGACCTCGTGGCCGTGCGGTACGGCGCCTTGCTGAACGGCTATAGCCGTCTCGCCGTGACCAAGCTCGACGTGCTCGACACGTTCCCCATGCTCCGCATCTGCACCGGCTACCGCGACCCGCGGACCGGCCGAACCTATGACACACTCCCCCCCACCCATATTGTGGAGCGCGTAGAGCCGGTCTATGAAGACTTGCCGGGCTGGCAAGAGCCGACGTCGGATATCCGCCATTTCGAGCGGCTCCCCGCCGCTGCCCGCGCCTATCTCGCCCGTATCGCTGAGTTTGTGGGTGTGCCTGTGGACATCGTTGCCGTTGGCCCGGTGCGCGATCAGGTCATTGTCGCCGCGGACCGGCGGTTTGCAGCCTAGCCGCCCTTTACCCCCGACAGTCACCAATAGAGAGGAGCAGCGCAAAGTAGATCATGGCAAGTGTACTCTCCGCACCACCGGACCCCGCTGCCCGCAAGGCGGGGCTACTACTTATCCTCACCGCGGCCATGACTGTCGTCGCAGTCGTTGGCCGCGTTGCCGCTGATGCCGACCACCCCACGCTCACGGAATCGCTCGCCGCCATCGCGGCAAACAAGGGCCTCTACGGAATCGGCGGCGCAGCGCGATTCATCTCCGGGATCACGTTGGTCGCCGGGGGCTGGTTTCTACTCCGGACGTGGATCATTCGTCAGCGGCTGGGCACGCCGCTGGTGCCGATCCTCTTCATTGCCGCGGGCCTTTCCACGGCCATATCCGGCGCCGGCGCGGTCGTATTGGCAGCAGTGCCCGTTGCACCGGACAGCCCCGGCGCAATCAACGGCGGTACTTTCCTAGAAACGGTCGCCATGCTCCGCGAGCTTACCGGCAAGATCGGGTTCACACTGGCCGGATTAGCATTGATCGTTGCCGCCCGGTACCAGTGGAAGGTTGGCGGGACCCTGCGCCGCATCGCGCCGGTAACGGCGATCATCGGCATTGCGCTGCAGTTCATCTGGATCGATGCCGTAATCATGCTGCACATGGTCAGTGGGGCCGCCTTCCTCATTTGGCTGCTGGTGATCGGTAGCATGCTGTTCACCGGCCGGGTAGAACGGCATTTCGTTGCCCTCTCCGGCGCCGAACGCACCGAGTAGGCGTGGGAACACACCTTCCGGCCTCCTCCCCTCCCCGCGTGTGGCGGGGCCGGAGGGCGCGGCGCGGCTGCTCTCCCCTGGAGCTACCCTGAAGGACAACCAAAGCGGCGGCCAATCGGCTATACTGTGTGCCGAGAGTAGGGCATCTTGTCGGGAACCCTGGCCATGGTGGCCGGAACGCAGGTAAGGGCTGCCGAGCAGCGACAGCGGTCCGCTCGAGCAGCCTCCCGACGGAAGCACCTACGTTCGTACCGAGAGACAACGCGGTCCACACACCCAGGATCAAGACTCGGCGAGGGAGTCGGGGGTGTTGGGCCGCTTTTCTGTTCCCTCGGGCCGAGTAGTATGCGCGAGATGGAGTGCTGAAAACACCGATGAATTCGCAAGAGAAACGGCGCCCCGCGGGCATACTGTCCCGCCGCCAACCGGTGCTCGACGCCGGGCTGCCGCCCCGTCGCGGGCTGTACGACCCGCAAGTGGAGCATGACTCGTGCGGTGTCGGCTTCATTGCCGACCTCAGCGGTCGGCCGTCGCAGCGTGTCCTGGACCTGGCTCTGGAAAGTGTGATCAATCTCACCCATCGCGGCGCCGTGGATGCCGACGCCAAGACCGGTGACGGTGCTGGCGTACTGACGCAACTCCCATGCCGGCTCTTTGCACGTGAAGCGGCTCGCCTCGGACACGGTGATGTGCAGCCCGAAGACATCGGCGTGGCGATGGTGTTCTTGCCCCATAATGGAGCGGACGTGACGGCACGCTGTCGCAGCATCATCGAGCGGGTCGTCGAACGCCACGGCCTCCGCTGGATCGGTTGGCGCACGGTCCCGGTGCAGAGCGAGGTGCTGGGAGAGAAGGCTGCGGCCACCCAGCCGGACATTCGACAGCTCCTCCTCGGCCGGCCCCTCGGCGCTTCGAACCTCGGATTTGAGCGCACGCTGTATCTCGCCCGCAAGGAGATCGAGCGCCGCGTCGCCAACGAGGGGATCGGCAGCTTCTACATCCCCTCCATGTCGCATCGCACGATTGTCTACAAGGGGCTGTTCGTCGCGCCGCAGCTCCGAGACTTCTACCTCGACTTCCGCGACCCCGCTTTCGAGACGGCGTTGGCGCTCTTCCACCAGCGCTATAGCACCAACACCTTCCCGACCTGGCCCTTGGCCCAGCCCTTCCGCCAGTTGGCGCACAACGGCGAGATCAACACGCTGTCAGGAAACCGCAATTGGATGGCCGCCCGCGAAGCGGAGCTGGCCTCGCCGATCTGGCGCGAGCAGGTGGAGTGGCTCAAGCCGATCTGCGTCCCTGGAGGCAGCGACTCGGCCAGTCTCGACAACGCCCTCGAAGCCATCGAGCTTTCGGGGCGCGACATCCTCCACGCTATGCTGCTGCTAGTGCCCGAAGCCTGGGAAAACATGCCCAACCTGGACCCCACGCGCCGGGCCTTCTACGAATATCACGCCGCGCTGACGGAGCCTTGGGACGGACCGGCAGCCCTAGCGTTCACCGATGGCACCACCATCGCGGCCACCCTCGACCGCAATGGCCTCCGCCCCGCACGCTATCAGGTGCTGCGTGACGGCTTGGTCGTGATGGCCTCCGAGGTTGGCGTCATTGCCGTGGACGATGCCGAAGTGGTGGAAAAGGGCCGCCTCGGTCCCGGCGAGATGATCGCGGTGGATACCGCGCGGCAGGAGTTGCTCCGCAACGATCAGATCAAGGATCGCCTTGCGCGCCACCGGCCCTACGGCGAATGGGTAGCGCGGAACGTGATGCGATTGGAGACCACCACTGCGCCGAACGGCGAGCAGCTATCCGGCCCGGCCGCCGCCACGTTAGCCCCAGCGGATGGTGCGGCCCCGGCCGGCAACGGACACGAACCGGGCGACCAAGCCAGCGTCGCCGAGGCTGCACTCCCGCAGCTGTGGCGCGCTTTCGGCTACACCGCGGAGGACTTGCAATTTTGCATCGAGGCCATGGGCGCCGACGGCAAAGACGCCGTCTGGTCCATGGGTGATGATACCCCCCTGGCCGTGCTCTCCCAGTGGTCGCGTCCGCTCTACAACTACTTCCGCCAGCGCTTTGCCCAAGTCACCAACCCCCCGATTGACCCCCTGCGCGAGTCGTTGGTCATGTCCCTCGATACCTATGTCGGGCGGCGACGCAATCTGTTCGACGAGACCGCGGCCCATGCCCGGCTCGTCCACCTCCGCAGCCCGATCCTCCTCGATCACGAGGCGGCCCGCTTGCGTGCCGGCGCTCTGCCGGCGCGGGTGCTCTCGACCGTGTTCCCGCTGGCAGAGGGCGCTGCCGGCTTGCCGGCGGCGCTCGACCGGCTGCGCGCCGCGGCGGTGGCGGCGGTCGAGGACGGTGTAGAGCTACTCATCCTGAGCGACAAGGCGGTAGACGACCGCCACGCCCCTATCCCCGGACTGCTCGCTTTGGGCGCGGTCCACCACCACCTCATCCGCGAAGAGCTGCGGATGCGGTGCGACCTCGTGGTGGAAACGGGCGACGCCTGGGACATCCACCACTTTGCCAGCCTGCTCGGCTACGGCGCGGCGGCCATCTACCCCTATCTGGCGCTCGCGTCGGTGCGCCGGCTGGTCCGCGACCGTCGCTACACCGCGGCCATTCCCGCCGAGCTGCTGGAGCACTTCCGCAAGGCGGTGGACCAAGGCCTCCTCAAGATCATGTCCAAGATGGGCATTTCGACCCTCAGCAGCTATCGTGGCGCGCAGATCTTCGAGGCGGTCGGCATCGCCCAAGACCTGGTTGATACCTGCTTTACCGGCACACCGTCGCCGATAGGCGGCATCGGGCTGGCCGAGATTGCGGACATGGCGCTGCGGCGCCACGCCGAGGCCTGGCCGCCACCAACCGCGGCGCCGGCCAAGCCGCCGAACGAGCGCGCGCGGTGGCGGCTACCCAACCGCGGCTTTGTCCGCTTCCGCCGCGAGGGCGAGTACCACGGCTACAACCGCCTGGTCGTCCAGTTACTCCAGCAGGCGGCCCGGACGGGCGACCCGGACGACTATCGCCGCTACACCGGCCTCGTCTACGACCGTCCGCCGGCGGCGTTGCGCGACCTGTTGGAGTTCCGCTCCGACCGGCCAGCGATCCCCGTGGATCAGGTCGAGCCGGCGAGCGCCATTGTCAAGCGGTTAAACACCACGGCGATGTCGCTCGGCTCGCTCTCCCCCGAAGCGCACCGCACGCTCGCGGTAGCCATGAACCGGCTCGGTACCCGCTCCAACACCGGCGAGGGCGGCGAGGACCCGGACTGGTGGCGGCCGCTCCCCAATGGCGACTGGGCGAACAGCAAAATCAAGCAGGTTGCCTCGGCGCGCTTTGGCGTGACGCCGCAGTATCTCTCGCTCGCCGAAGAGCTAGAGATCAAGATGGCCCAAGGCTCCAAGCCGGGCGAAGGGGGGCAGATTCCGGCCCATAAGGTCACGAGGCTGATTGCCCGCCTGCGCCATGCCATCCCCGGCATTCCGCTCTTCTCGCCGCCGCCACATCACGACATCTACTCCATCGAGGACCTGGCGCAGCTCATCTACGACTTGAAGGTGGCCAACCCACGGGCGCGGGTCGGCGTCAAGCTCGTTGCCGAGACCGGGGTCGGCACGATTGCAGCCGGCGTTGCGAAAGCCTATGCCGACTACGTGCTCATCAGTGGCCACGACGGCGGGACGGGCGCGTCACCCCTCAGCTCGATCAAGCACGCCGGCGTGCCGTGGGAGATCGGCCTCTCCGAAACCCAGCAGGTGCTCGTGATGAACGACCTGCGGGGACGTATCCGCGTGCGAACCGACGGCGGGCTGAAAACCGGGCGCGATCTGATCGTCGCGGCCTTGCTCGGCGCCGAGGAATACGGCTTTGGCACCGCTGCGGTGGTGGCGATTGGCTGCGATATGGCGCGGCAGTGCCATCTGAACACCTGTCCCACCGGGATAGCTACCCAGCGTGAAGACTTGCGCGCCAAGTTCCAGGGGACGCCGGACATGGTCATCAACTACTTCATGCTGATGGCCGCAGAGGTGCGCGAAATCCTGGCCTCGCTCGGCTACCGTTCGGTGGCGGAGATTGTCGGCCGGAGCGATCTCCTGCGCCAGCGCCGCTTGGCGGACCACCGGCAGCCCCCCACGCTGGACCTCAGCGACGTCCTGCAACAGCTCGATCCCGAGGGCACCCGCCCGCGGCGCTGTCTCCAGGCGCGCAACGACCGCGGCGACACGCCCTTGGACGACCGCCTGTTGCGCGATGCGGCGCCGGCTATCGAGACCGGGCAGCCGATTGAGCGCCGCTACCCCATCCGCAACCACCACCGCACCGTGGGCGCGCGCCTCAGCGGCGCCATCGCCGCCCGCTACGGCGACATCGGACTGCCGCCGGGGACGGTGCGTCTCCACTTCGCCGGCACCGCTGGACAGAGCTTCGGCGCCTTTCTCGCGCCCGGCGTGCATCTCACCCTGGCTGGTGAAGCCAACGATTACGTCGGCAAGGGCATGGGCGGTGGTGAGATCGTCATCCGCCCGGCGGCGCCGGCCAGCTTCGCGGCCGGCGAGAACACCATCGTCGGCAACACGGTCCTCTATGGCGCCACCAGCGGCGCGTTATTCGTCGCCGGCCAAGCCGGAGAGCGCTTTGCCGTGCGGAACAGCGGCGCGTCGGCCGTAGTCGAGGGGGTCGGCGACCACTGCTGCGAGTACATGACCGGTGGCACGGTGGTCGTACTCGGCAAGACCGGGCGCAACTTCGCCGCCGGCATGTCGCACGGCGTCGCCTACGTGCTTGACGAGACGGGCCGCCTCCCTTCCCAAGTCAACCGCGAGATGGTGGACCTGGAGCGCGTGGAATCCGAAGACGATGCAGCGGCGCTCCGCACCCTCATCTCGCGTCACTACCGGCGGACCGAGAGTCGCCGCGCCGAGGCAGTGCTAGCCCGCTGGCCGGAGATGGCCCAGCGCTTCTGGAAGGTAGTGCCGCGGCCGGCGCAAGTCGAGACGGAGACAGCCGCCTCCCGCGTCACCTCGGTCTCCGGCAGCGACGCGGTCGAGCTGCAACGTCCCATGCCCGCCCGCCGCGCCTGACCGAGTGCTCTCGGCAGGTGCGGTGGTTGCCCTGTGAGCAGTGCCTTGAAAGGGGGGCCTATGACCGTAGATAGGAATGCCCGCATCCCCACGCGCCCGTTTGGCCGCCACCCCGAGCCGGTCAGCATGATCGGTTTGGGCGGTGGCCATCTGGTGCGCCCCTCCCTGCGCGAGGCCGACGCCGTGTACCTCATCCGCACGGCAATTGACGAGGGGATTACGTTTCTCGATACCGCCTGGGACTATGGCGACGGCGCCAGCGAGCGCCGCTTCGGGAAGGCCCTCGCGGGGCGGCGCGACTCCGTCTTTCTGATGACCAAGGTCTGTGCGCGCGACCGCCGGACGGCGCTGGCGCAGTTGGAGGAGAGCCTGCGACGCCTCCGCACCGATTACTTAGACCTCTGGCAGTTCCACGAGTGTAACTACGATAACGATCCGGAGTGGATCGCTGCCTCAGGCGGTGCTCTGGAAGCGGGGATCATCGCCAAGGAGACGGGCCGGACGCGCTACTTGGGGTTCACGGGCCACAAAAGCCCGCATATCCTCCGGGCAATGCTCGACATTGATTACCCCTGGGACTCCTGTCAGCTACCGACCAACGTCTTCGATAGCCTGTATCGCAGTTTCCAGCACGAGGTGCTCCCGGAGTTGAACCGTCGTGGCATCGCCGCCTTGGGCATGAAGTCCTTGGGCGGAGACGGTCAGTTCATTACCGACGCCGGCCTCTCGCCGGAGGTGTGTCGCCGCTATGCGCTCTCCCTGCCCATCACCACGCTGATTTGTGGCATGCAGACCCTCGACAACCTCGCGCAAGACCTTGCCATTGCGCGGAGCTTTGTGCCGATGAGCACGGCCGAGCAGGCCGCCCTCCGCGAGCGAGTGCGCCGCGAGGCGACCGATGGCCGGCACGAATGGTTCAAGAGCACCACCTTCTTCGACTCCCAATATCACCGCGATCAGCACGGCTTCCCCGCCCACGCGGCCATCCCACGCTAGCGTCTCCTGGAACTCACCCCCGCTCGGCAGGAGGGAAACATAGCAGCGGCTGCTCGCTAAGTGCCGGCTTCCTGGGAAGCGGCGGAGCGGAACGTGAGGCGTCGGAAGAGGCGGCCGAGTTGGCCGTTTTCCCAGACCACGAGCGTAGTGCTGGCAGTGAATACCGAGGAGTAGGTACCGGTTGCGGTGCCGATCAGCAGCACCAGCACGAACTCGCGGATGGTCACGCCGCCGAGTAGCAGCAGCGCTGCCAGCGTAAAGATCACGGTCAGCGACGTGTTGAGCGACCGGTCAAGAGTCTGGTTGACGCTGAAGTTCACCACGCGCTCGAACGACTCGCCGGGGAACCGGCCGAAGTTCTCGCGGATGCGGTCGAACACCACAATCGTATCGTGGACCGAGTAGCCGACGACCGTCAGAATGGCGGTGACGAACAGGGCATCTATCTCGAAGCCCAGCACCTGGCCCAGAATCGCCCACACGCCTAGGACGACCAATACGTCGTGGGCCAGCGCAACGATCGCGCACGCTCCGTACCGATAGGCTTGGTCGACCTGCCGAAAGGCCCACCAGAGATAGAGCAAGATCATCACGCATGCAGCGGCGACGGCGATTACGGCCTTGCTCGTCAGTTCGGCGCCCACCACTGGGCCGACCAGCTCGAAACGTAGCTCGGTGACGTCGCCGAACCGCTCCCCCAGTGCCGCCTTGATCGCTTCCTTCTCCGGCGAGGTCATATCGCGGGTACGGATAATGAAGGTGTCATCGCCGGCGGTCTGCACCCGCGCCTCGGGAAATCCGGCGGCTGCATAGACGGACTTGATCTCGGCCGGCTGCGCCCGCTCACTCAGGCGCACCTCCAGCATGGAGCCACCGGTGAAGTCAATGCCGAGGCGCAGGCCGAACACGGCGAGCACCAGCAGCCCCGCGCCGATAATCACTGCCGAGAGCAGGAAAAACCAGTTCCGCCGGCCCATGAAGTCAAACATCGCTCGCGCTCAATATCCGAGACTCCGTTGACATCCCCCGGTCACTGTTGTGAGCACAACGCCCATCTTCCATCCCCGCGCCAGCGGGAATCTGGTGCGGCATTACGGGCCGTGCTCAATATCCTAGCCCTCGTTTCCTTAGGAATGCACCTCGGCCGGCACCGGTGGACGCTCGGTCGGCGGCGCCGGCGGCGCTCTGATCCCGAAGACCCAAGCCGGCCAGTCCCCCCGCGCCCGTACCAAGAGCCGCAAGAACGTCCGCGTAGCCGTGATCGCCGTGAACATGCTGACCAGCACCCCGATCGCCAGCGTGAGAGCAAAGCCCTTGATGATACCCGTACCGAACCAGAAGAGAATGGCGCATGTGATCAGCGTGGCCAGATTGGAGTCGCGGATCGAGGTCCACGCCCGCGAGAAGCCGGCCTCCAGCGCCGAGCGCAGCGAGTGACCGGCTCGCAGCTCCTCCTTGAGCCGCTCGAAGATCAGGATATTGGCGTCAACCGCCATCCCGATAGAAAGCACAAAGCCGGCGATCCCGGCCAAGGTTAACACGACGGGGATGAGCTTGAACAGCGCAAACACCACCACTGCATACATGGCGAGCGCCATCACGGCCAAGAGGCCCGGCAAGCGGTAGTAGATCAACATGAACGCGGCCACGAGTGCCAACCCGACCGAGCCGGCGACGATGCTCTTCTCCACCGAGTCCTGGCCCAGGATGGCGCCCACGCTGCGCTGCTGCACAATCTTCATCGGTATCGGCAGGGATCCGTACTTCAGCTGGATCACGATGCGACGGGCCTCTTCCAAGGAGAAGTTGCCGGTGATGCGGCCACTATCGGAAATCTGACTGTTGATGACCGGTGTGGAGAGCACGACCTTATCCATCGTTATGGCCAGAAACCGGCCGATGTTGTTCTTGGTATGCTCGGAGAAAATGCCCGCTCCCTCGGAGTCCCACTGGAAATTGATTTGAGGGCTACGGAACTCGTCGAAGCCAACATCCGACGACCGGAGGTTCTTGCCCGTCAGGATCGTGGGGTATTGGCCCTCGGCGAGCTGCGTGCCCTCCACCGGCGGCGTATCGCCGACGTCAATGAACTCCAGCAATCCCGTCTCGCCAAACAACTGGATGGCCGCCGCTTCGTCTTCCAGCCCCGGCAGCTCCACCACGATCCGCCGCTCGCCCTGTAGCTGAATGACCGGCTCGGCCACGCCGAGGGCATTGACGCGCTGGTCAATGATGGCTTTTGCCGCCTCCATCGCCTCCGGCGTCACCGGCTGGCCCTCCGGAGGATCGGCTTCCAGCAACACCTGAATGCCGCCTTGCAGGTCGAGTCCCTGGACCACGCGCACGTCACGCTCGATAACCGTTGCGCCAAGCCGGAGATTGATCCCCGGATTACCCGGCCACACCACCCACGCCGCAAAGGCGGCAATGACCAGCACGAGGGCCAGAGTCAGCAATAGGCTGCGGTTCCGCATGGTGAGTATTCACTCGGCACAGTGAGCAGCAGCACCCCTTGCTCCGGGGGCACCCGCTCCCGGGGGTAAGGAGTGGTCGTTTTCCCCCGGCACCGCTACAAGTATATCAACCGCTGGCTCCCCGCTGTTCTGGGCGCTGGCGTCATTGGCACGAAAATAACGCGCCCCCCACCATTTCCGCCCTTCCGTCGTTCCCGCCCCCGCCGTCATTCCCGCGCTAGCGGGAATCTACGTCCCCTCGCTGCTGGCCCCCTGCTTTCGCCGCAGTGACGAGGTGAGGGGGACATCATTCTAGTAGAGATACTGCCACCACGGCTGGCGTTCTCCCTCCGCCCAGCCGTGGAGATCGAACTCCTCGTGCCAGCCCCGGTGACGCACCCTGAAGGCCCAGCGCAAGCGATAGAGCAGGGAATAGAACTTCGCTTGCCGTGGTCCATTCGTGGCCGAATCCATGGCCAGATGCATGGCCCAAGCCACCATGAGCACCACTGCCAGCATCTCCCATCGCGGCCAGGATGCACGACGTGCCGGCGCCCCCGCTATTGCCGGCTGCGGCCAGCGCGCGACGGTGCCGGAGGCGAGCAAACCTAGCAGCACCAGAGGATATTCCCACCCGTGCAGCGGCACGACTAGGTGGTTGGCTTGGCGGGTGTGTCGAACGAGGGCGTAGTCCACGAGATGGTCTATATCAATCCCCACCCCGCCGACCAGCGCGGCGAACACTGCGAGTGGTCCCCAGCGCCGGCCGGCCCACCAGGCTACCGGCAGGGTGCTCAGAACGTGGTAGACCGGACGGGCCATAACAAGGGATACTAGCAGGTAGCAGCAGCTCTCCTACTTGTGCATTATGCACAAGTGCCAGGCGCGGCACACTAGGCGGCCTGTACGTAGCCTGCCCCCCCGCCGCTCGGCAATATTACCTTGTATCGGCACGCCGCCGAGCGACGGTGCGCGGCTGCCGGCTAATGCACGGAGTACGGAAGGAGTACCACATGGCTGATGCCCAAGGAAACGGTAACGTAGCCCCCTCTGCCGATCCCAAGGACCTGATCGCTTGGTCCAAAGCAAAGGGTCTGGCCATGGTAGATCTGAAGTTCATTGACCTACCCGGCCTCTGGCAGCACTTCTCGATGCCGATCAGTGAGTTGACGGAAGCCTTGTTTACGGAGGGTGTCGGGTTTGACGGCTCCTCGATCCGCGGCTTCCAGCAGATTCACGAGAGCGACATGCTACTCATGCCGGATCCGGCCACCGCGATTGTGGACCCGATCTACAAGGCGCCGACGTTGAGCCTGGTCTGCAATGTCGTGGACCCGATTACTCGTGAGCTGTATTCGCGCGATCCCCGCTACGTGGCCCAGAAGGCAGAGCAGTACCTCCTGACCACCGGACTTGCCGACACAAGCTACTGGGGGCCGGAAGCGGAGTTCTTTATCTTCAAGTCCCTGCGCTTTGGCCAGACTGCCAACAGCGGGTTCTACTACATCGATTCGGAAGAGGGCATCTGGAATAGCGGCGCGGAAGGGATGCACGGCTCCCCCGGTGGCGACAGCACCCCCAACCTCGCTTTCCGCCCCCGCTACAAGGGTGGCTACTTCCCCGTCCCACCGATGGATAAGCTCCAGGACCTCCGCACCGATATGGTGCTGAAGCTCATCGAGGCCGGTATCGAGGTCGAGGTGCAGCACCACGAGGTCGCCACGGCCGGCCAGGCCGAGATTGACATGCGCTACTCGACCCTGGTGCGGATGGCCGACCAGGTGATGCTCTACAAGTACGTCATCAAGAACGTCGCCTATCAAAACGGATACACCGTGACCTTCATGCCGAAGCCGCTGTTCGAGGACAATGGCTCCGGCATGCATGTCCACCAGTCACTCTGGTTGGACGGGGTCAATCGGTTCTTCGATAAGGACGGCTACGCGCTGACCAGCGAGACGTGCCGCCACTACATCGGTGGGCTGCTGAAGCACGCGCCGGCCATCTTGGCGTTCGCCGCTCCGACGACCAACTCCTACCGCCGGCTAGTACCCGGCTACGAAGCGCCGGTCAACCTCGTCTACTCCCAGCGCAATCGCTCGGCCTGCGCCCGCATCCCGGTCATTTCCGAAAGCCCGGCGGCCAAGCGCGTGGAGTTCCGCTGCCCCGATCCGTCGTGCAACCCCTACCTCGCCTTTGCGGCCATGCTCATGGCCGGACTGGACGGGGTCATCAACAAGATCGATCCCGGCGAGCCGATGGACGTGGACATCTATGAGTTGGAGGCCGAAGCGGCCGCGAACATCAGGTCCACACCGGGCAGCCTGGAAGAGGCGTTGAATGCCCTCGAAGCGGACCAGGATTTCTTGCTGCGTGGCGGTGTCTTCACCCCGGACGTGATTGACACCTGGATCGCCTACAAGCGCGAGGCGGAGGTGGACGCGGTGAACCTGCGTCCCCACCCCTACGAGTTCCACCTCTACTCCGACATCTAAGCCGCGTCCCCGCGCCCATAACCGGCGGCCCCTCCGGGTTATTGCACTCGGAGGGGCCGCTCTTCTTTGGGGCGCGCCTCTCTCGTCGCCTCCGGCGGACGACCTCTCTCCACCTGCGGGGAAGGGGCTTGACTCTGCCCTTTGGGGAGGCCTTACACTTGGCCTCATGGGGAACGGAGCGGTGGCGAGGACGGACTTCTTACCCATCGGGCGCTTCTCGCAGCTCAGCCGCCTCTCGCTCAAGGCGCTGCGTCTCTACGACCGCATAGGACTGCTGCGACCGGCCTACGTTGATCCCGAGTCCGGGTACCGCTACTACAGCCTGTCCCAGGCTCGTGTGGCGCAGCTCATTCGGCTGCTGCGACGCCTCGATATGCCACTCAGTGCCATTCGGCAGGTGTTGGGCATCTCAGACCCGCACGAACGGGCAGCCCTGCTGGATGCGTACTGGTCGGGTGTAGAAGCGCGCGTAGCCGCCGGCCGCCAGACTGTCATCCGTCTCCACCAATTACTCAAAGGACAGGAGGAGCACATGCAGTTCGAGATCAAGGTGAAAGAGGTACCCACCCAGCCGGTTGTGAGCATCAAGGAGGTCGTCTTCGTTGATCGGCTCGATCCATTTCTGTTGGCGGCCTTCAGCCAGCTAGAGGACCACCTGGGCCAATACAGCATCCGTCCGTCCGGACCGCGTATGGCCATCTATCACGGCGAGGTCAGCGCAGAGCAGGATGGCCCCGTCGAGGCCTGCCTCCCGGTAGTGCAGCCGGTGGTCGCTGAAGGCCGAATTCAACTACGGGAGTTAGCTGGTGGACGTGTCGCCTACACGGCGATCACCAGGGATTTCCTGAGCTTCCCCGAAATCCTGTCGGCCTACGAGGCGGTCTATGATTGGATTGGCGAGCATGGTCACGAAACGGCCGGTCCACCTCGGGAGGTCTACGTGGCCGACGCAAAGCAGGCCGCGCCCCACGCACCCGTCTGCGAGATTACCTGGCCCATCCGCTGATCGAGCGCGGGGGGTATGCCTCCTGACAGGGGTTAGGCTTTTCAACTAGGGCGTGTTCACACAACCGCTCCCATATCGCCATAATGTCACCCTGAACGCAGTGAAGGGGCTCAACTCCTTGTCGTGAGCACCGTTTTGGGTCAGCGGGCGCTTGAGATTCCGCGCTGCGCCCGCAATGACCGGCTGACAGGAGCAGCTGGCAGCTTAGTGTGAACACGCCCTAGGATGTAGGCTCTCCCTAACCCTCACTCCTGGCCCCTTCCCGGCCAAGGAAGGTGAGGGGAGTCCGCACGGCAACCAGCCGCGCCGCCCGGCGGCGCATGCACTATAATCGCCTTGCATCCGCACACTGCTCTGAGATCCACCATGACCCCTACGGTACCTGCGCCCGCAACCACCATGCTGCCCTACCGCGAGCAGGGCCAGATTGACTACGCCCGCCTCGCCTTCGACCCCAATGAACCGGTCCAGAAGCCTGACGCGATGCAACAAAACCTCCAGCTGGAAGCCATCCTGGTCCTGCTCCGCGCCCATTTCACCGATTTCAACCGCCGGCCCGACGTCTTCCTCGACTCCAACACGATCATTTGCTACGACCCCGCTGACCTCAACGTCCGTGTCTCCCCGGACGTGTACCTGGCGTTCGGCGTGGACACGCAGGCGATCCGGCAGCGCAAGCTCTACCTGCCCTGGGAGGTCGGCAAGCCGCCGGATTGGGTGCTGGAGATCGCCTCGTCCAGCACCGGGCGGGAGGACGTGGGCCGGAAGCGGGCGATTTATGCCCGCATCAGCGTGCCGGAATACTGGCGCTTCGATCCGACGGAGCAGGGAGCGTATCACGGGCAGCGGCTGGCCGGGGACCGGCTGGTGGGTAGGGGGTACGAGCCAATTGAGCTGACGACGGCACCGGACGGCCTCCTGAAGGGGTACAGTGCGGTCCTGGGGCTGAGTCTGTGCTGGGACGACGGGTGGCCGCGGTTCTATGATCCGGCCACGGACACCTACCTGGAGAGTTGGCCGGAGGTGGTGGCGGCGCGTCAAGCGGAGCGGGTTGCCCGCGAAGCTGCTGAGGTCGAACGAGATGCGGCCGAAGCGCAGGCCGCCATTGAGCAAGCCGCCCGGCTGGCCGAACGGGCGGCCCGCCGGGCGGCCGAAAACCGTGCTGCCATCGAACAGGCCGCCCGTGAGGGAGTTGAAGTGCAGGCTGCTATCGAACGGGCCGTGCGCGAGGCCGCCGAGGCGCGCATCCGGCAGCTTGAGGCGGAGCTACGCCGTCGGCAAGCCGACCGGTAGTCCTGCGCTGACGCCGGGAGTGAGACGCGGCTACCAGTGCTTGCTGACCGCCGCTAGTAGGGCAGCCTCAGAGCGGTGGTCAGGAACTCGACTACCGGGGCAGCCGCGCGGTACGCCTGTGCGAGCTGGTCCATGAAGTCGGGCGCACAAGCATCCTTCTCGGTGAAGGAAGTCACCGCCACGAAGTCCTTGCGCCTCAGGTCCTCGATGAGCGGGTGGTTGGGGTCGAAGCCCTTGGGCGCACGCTTGAGCGAGTCTCCCTCTAACTGCCATCGCTGCCGAAACTCGTCGGATGTGAGCCGCCGCCAGCCGGCCGGATTGGCCACAATGGCGTCCCGAATCTTCGTCAAGGACTTCATATCGGGATGCCAGATACCGGCCCCGGCAAACACATCGTCCGGCTCCAGGTGCAGGTAGAAGCCGGGCGCGTAGACATCCTTGCCGCGCTCGTGCCGGAAATGCGCCGCGGCCTGCGTCTTGTACGGGCTTTTGTCCTTCGAGAACCGCACGTCGCGGTAAATCCGAAAGAGCGACCCGCCGACGGGCCGGGGATCGGCGACAAAATGCGCGCTCAACTCGTGCAGCGGCAGCGCAAAGTCGGCGATGAACCGCAGCAGCGGATCGCGCACATCGGCCTCATAACGCCCTTTATTGACCTGGAACCACTCCCGATTATTGTTTTCGCGTAGCTCGCGCAAGAACGTGAATAATACCGGAGTAAAGTGCGGCTGTCCTGTCATCGCGGTACTCCCGTTGAGCTTCGATCTCGGCCCATGTGGCAGCGTTCGCTAGCGAGGATCGGCTGCTCGCGCCATCGCCTGCACTCTTGCCCGCACGACCACCCGGACCATCCAACGTTGACAACGAGATAGCGCCGATCTAGTTGCTCGCACGCCGGGCCACGCGCCACAGGCCGCGGGTGGTACCGTGATCTGCCCCGTCCCTTGTAGCAGGAGAGATGCTGTAGGAAGCCGACCGCGTTAGTCGTTAGAGCTACCAGTGGGAGCACTACGATGCCGAGGCCGCTATCGCCGCAGGGAGCACGGAGAGGAGACAGGATGCCAGCGTCATCTGCCGAGCAGCCGACGGACGGACAGACCTTGCCGCTGCTGGTCATCGTGAACGGTGCGCCGGCCAGCGGGAAGACGACGTTAGCGCGGCGACTAGCGGACACGCTGCGGCTGCCCCTCCTAGAGCGGGACGGCCTGAAGGAGGTGCTCGCGGACCATCTCGAGGTGACGGACCTCGCGCAAAGCGATGCGCTCACTCGCGCTGCGGTTGAGGTGTTCTACACGCTTGCCGACCAGTTCGCCCGGGCGGGGGTAGGGATGGTGCTGGATCAAGCGTACCGGCGCGGTCAGGCCGAGGAGCAGTTGCGCCCTTTGCTCGCTGAGTGTCAGGCTGTGATGGTCCACTGTGTCGTCCCGCCGGAGGAAAACGTCCGCCGTTACGTGGCTCGGTTCGAGTGCGGCGAGCGCCATCCGGCCCACTTCGACCACGAGCGTATCGCGCGTGTCCGGTCCGGCGCACTACGCATAGACTGGCGCCAATCGGATCCGCTGAAATTGGCGGTGCCCACGCTACACCTGGACGCCATCGACGGCTACAAGCCCTCATTCGACGAGATCGTAGCCTTCATCAAACGGAATGCTCTCTGCTGATCGTGGTCGGTTGCTCGTCGAGAGACCAGTGGGCAGCGCTCCCTCTCCCCGCGGCAGAGGGCCGGGGTGAGGGCTATCAGGCCAGAAAGCGAGTCCCGGTGGCTAAGTCAGCGCCGCGCGTCCGCCGAGCCGGACCGTCAACGACTGGCGCTCACCCGTGGGGAGGACCACCACGACCGCGACCTCATCGCCAATCTCGTGCCGGATCATCAACTGGCGGAGCGTGCTGAGGTCCTCTACCGCTTGGCCATCCATCGAGATAATCACACTTCCCGCTTGCAGCCCGGCAGTTTGGGCGGGCGAGTCCGGCAGCACACGATCGATATACACACCGTAGTTGAGCGGGTGCCCGGTTTCCAGCGCCAGCGCGCGGCTCATCGTTCTGACCTGAATACCGAACTGCGGCCGCGGGAGACCCTCCGGTGAGAGCAGCCGCGCCGTGACCTGCTGCACTCGCGCCAACGGTATCGAAAGGCTGGTCAGTGACCGTCCTCGGCGCGTCACGTGGATAGCTGCGTTCAGACCGATCAGCTCGCCGTGCAGGTTGAGGAGTGGCCCACCGCTGTCACCCGGCGAGAGGAAGAGGTCGGTCCGGATCAAACCGGTGTGGGGGTAGCCATCTTCGACCTGGAGGCTGCCCTCGGTCGAGGACACTCGCCCGACCTTCACGCTGGGCACCCCGGGCAGTAACGGCGCATAGCCAATCCCCAGCATCCAGTCGCCGGTCTGCACCGACCGCGAATCTCCGAGCGGGATGGTTGGCAGATTATTACCTTCGATCTTCAGCACGGCGATATCGGTCCAATCATCGCCAGCGAGCACACGCGCCGGAAAGGTCCGACCGTCCGCCAGCTCGGCTCGCAGCCGGCTCCGATCCAGCTGGTGGACCACGTGATAGTTGGTGTAGATCAGCCCGGAGGAGCCGTACAACACCCCCGAGCCGGTGCCTATCCGACCGTCGGTAATCTTCACCACGGCGCTGCGGGCGCGTTCGGCCACCGCGCGCAGCGTCGCCAGCAGCGTATCTTCGACACGCACCGGCGGACTGCCCGGCAGCCTTGCCAGCGTCCGGCTTGCTGGCAGCGCCACCGTCGCCTCGGCCGGGAGGAGGCCGGCCTCCACGGCGAGGGCGCCCATGTCGAGCACCGTCACCTGGCCGGGGCGCGTGCTGCTCGTCCACACCCGCCCCTCCTGGAGCACGGCCCTCTGCGTGCGGAGCACCCGCACCGCTCCGAAGTCGGCAATAGGGGCGGTTGGGAGACCGTAGCGCTCCAAATGGTCGGGCCTGGCGAAGTACGCCCTCCGCAAGGCTGGATAACCATCGAGGTAGGACAGCCGCGCGGCGACGACCTCCTCGAAGATCAGCCCGGCCTCATCGTGGAGCACCTGCCGGCGGGGAACCTGTGCCTGCTCTTCCAGCCAGGAGTCCAGGCCGGCATCGGAGAAGGCATCGAGCAGATTGACCAGCGCAGCGCGGTTGGCCTGCGGCTGCCATTGCAGCACGGCCTTCTGCGTCGCTTGGGTGGTAAAGCCGTCCCACTCGAACCGGCGCGAGATCGGGTAGCCGAGCGCCTCGACTCCACCGAGCCGCTCGAACTCGCTGGCGAAGTTGACGCCGTCCTCGTCCGTGATGCGGAAGCCCGCGTCGCCGTCGGGGTCGCCGCCGGCCTGCGTGAAGTAGTGACCATTGACGACCTGGTAGTCCGCTAATGCTGTGGTGCGAGACTGGGCCGCCGCCGCGGTGGCACTGAGGCCGACCAGCAGGATCGCCACGAGCATCGCCGCCAGCAGCATGACTGACCGGCCAGAGGCCCATAGCTGATCGTTCTGCCGCCGTGCCGCCAAGCGCACCATAATTGCCGGTCCTTCAAACCCTCTGTCAAAGCATACCGAGACACCGCTGCCCGCGCGTAAAGAGTTGGTTAAATCCTGCCCGGCTGCGGGAGGGCCAGCCCGTTGTCACCAGAGAGTTCTACAAGATATGACGCGGGTGAGAGCACGGTCCGCCCCCCGGTCCCGCTCCGCGCATGGAGCAGGGGAAGCCGGACAAAGGATCGTGGCTCAACCACTAGCGTTTGGGAGGAAGACTATCAATGGCACGCGAACCGCGGACGTGGCCCCTCCTGAGTAGGCGCCGGCCCCTCGCGCCACACCGCCTCCAGGCCTAGCGGGCATCGGTATGCAGCTACGGCACCTCGATCTCCAGCCGGCAATGATCGCTGGTCCCCCACTGCTCGACCTCGTTGCGGGCGCGGACTCGTACCGCATCGGCCATACTCTCGGAGGTAAACACATAGTCCAGCTGGCGCGTCGCCGTGGCCGGAGTCTGATAGGAGGAGTGAAAGGTGGGGACATTCCGGCTGTCGGATGGCAGCTCGGCCGGCCACGGATCCGCCTGTCGCCCCTGTGGTGCCTGCGGACCGACGAACGACAACCCCAGCGCGGCCAGCCTCGTGAACACCGTTGCGTACCGGCCGGCCCAGTAGGCGCTGCCGTCCTCCCCCAAGAGGGCAACATCCGCATCCATGTCGAGCAGCCGCGACCACGGTTCAATGCGGTGGGCGATGTTCCAGGAAACGATCTTCATTCCCAAAACATATATCCACTTCTCGCCACTCCGAGCTTACCCTCGCGCTAGGGTAAGCTCGGAGCAAGCCGGCAGCGTATTGCTTGCTGCTGTCTTCTGACATGTGCGCGCCGCCAGGCACGTGTTCGCTGCTGTGTAGGATACCGATATGCCCCTGGAGGAAGTCCGCTAACGTTCCTGGTGTCTCCCCCGGTATGTCGTGAGTTGCGGCTGGCCCGAAACGCTCCCGTAGGCCGGCGAGGGTGAGCTGTTCGGGAGTAGTTTCCAGCTTACGGGCCTGCTCGGCCAGCCGGCGCTCGATATCAGGGGTGAGCACGATTATCATGGGTGCGTCCTTAGCGGTTAGCGGTCAGTGAAATCAATTGTAGCAGGAGGAGTTTCCCTCCCTTCTGGACCGCACAGCCGCGGCGCTTATCGGCCGGCGGTAGCCAACAGCCAGACCACGGCCTGCACGACGAGCCGGCGGTAGGCGGGGTGATTCAACGCTTGCCGGTCGTGGCCGAGGACGTTGGTGTGGATCCACCCGGCGCCGAGCCGCTTGGTATAGAGCAACGGCCAGTCTCCCTGCGCGGCGACCATACCGTGGCGCGTCTGACGGTTGAGAGCGCAGTCGGAGTACGACGCCAGCACCCGCAGCGCGGCCGGCGCGAGCGGCGTCAGGCGATACGGCTCGTCCTCGATAGCAAAGGACTCCACGCCAGCGGTAACCGGATGCCCGCTATCCGCAATCCGCACGGTCAAGGGCTGCCGCCGTAGATGCGGCTCCTCGTACCGCGCGCCGATAGCCGCCGCACCACCGGGTACCTGCTGGACCGTAAACGCCGCGCCGTGCAGGCCGAGATACGGCGTGCCGGCCCGCACCGCGTCCCACAGCGCCGCCAGCGGCGCCGCTGGCGGCCAACGGTCGGCGCGATACATGGCGATGAGGTCGTAGTCGGGCCGCGTCAGCCGGGTAAGCGGCTCCAGATCGTCAATGATGTGGAGGTTCAGACCGGCCGGCCCGGCCAGCAGCCCCGCCAGCAGCTCGTAGTGCTCCGGCGTATCGTGGATCGGATCGCCGCCCATGACCAAGAGCGCCCTGGGCCGACTCATGCCATCCGCTCCTCTCGCACTGCTGGATAGATGATCTCGTTACGAAAGTTCTCCGGCCCCAGGATCGCATCCATCAATATCTTGAGATAGTGGCTGGCGCTCGGATCGCAGTGCAGGTACAGGCTGCCGGTCGGTTTGATGACGCGGTGTAGCTCGATCAGACGCACGCCCATCTCGACCAGATACGCGGTCATCTGGTTCTTGCCCAGCCCGGCTACCAATGAATCCAGCAAGGTGCTGACGTTATCTGCAACCCGCCCGCTGTGTTGAGATAGCCGTAGGCGCTCTCGGCGGACGCGGCGGACGGTCCCCAATGTCACGTGTCCTCGAACGCAACGACCTGCGCGTCGCTCGACTGCCCCGACTCATCCTTGAAGATGATGTTGTAGTTGCGGTTGGAATTGAAGGGCGGGTCGAGGTAGATCAGGTCAACGGACTCGCGCAGAATAGCAAGGTTGTCGCCGTAGTAGAGCTTGTTGTCAGCCATCGTTCCATCTGCCCTCGGACCGGCAGCGCGGCGGCCAGAGGTAGGCGTTGGCAGGAAAAATAACACCTATCCGTACATTCCCGCGCAAGCGGGAATCCGAGCCAGATGCGCTTTCTATGCCCCGGTGACCTGGATTCCGGCGGGAGCCGGAATGACGCGAGGTGGGCAAGGAGCCACCCTTATCTCAAAGGGCGGCGTATCGCCCGCTAGGCCGCCGCGAGCTGGTCCCGGAGCGCGGCCAGCGCCTGGCGCGTCGGCGGATAGGCTTTGCGCGGTGCCGCGCCTGCCGGCTCGACGATCAGCGTCACGAACGTCGGGCCGGGCGCCGCCAGCACCTCGTCCACGCTCGCCTCCAGCGCCGCCAGTGTATCGAAGCGGTAGGCCGACCGGTAGCCGGCGGCGCGGGCCATCGTTGCGAAGTCGGCCAGCCCGGCGCCCGGCACAGGCTGGCCGCCCGTGACCTCGTAGACACCGTTTTCCAGCAGCACATGCAGCAGGTTGGCCGGCGCCTGTTGGGCAATCGTCACCAGGCTCCCCAGATTCATCACCAACGACCCATCACCGTCGAGCACCCACACCCGCCGCTCCGGGCGGCCGAGCGCCAGCCCCAGCCCCAGCGACGAGGCCTTGCCCATGCATCCGCCAAACGACACATCAAGCTCCGGGTGCTCCGAGAGGTATGCCCACACGCGCGAGCAAGTCATGGTCGTGACGACGACCTCATTCCGCCGCCGGCGCTCTAGCACCGCCAGCGCCTCCAGATACGGTATCCGCCTACTGTCAGCCATCGCTTCTTGTCCTCTCGCCACACGTTCCATCCGTCCGTCATGCCCACCTACCCCTAGCAGACTCCCCCTCTCCACCAAGTGGGGAGGGGGCCAGGGAGTGAGGCAAGCCCCTCTCAGCGGTACTCGCGCCCGATCAGCACCGCCACCGGCTTGCTGCCCTCCTGCGCCTCGCGGCAGGCCTGCTCGATGCGGTGCAAGTCGCGGTCGTCCTCGACCAGGTAGTACGGAATGCCCCAGGCTTGCAGCACCGGCTCGGTGTAAATCCCGGCCGAATCGGTCATCGGCTCGCCGGCGTGCCACCCCCGGTAGCCGATCATCAGGAAGAAGGGAAAGCCCGTGTCGAGCATGGCCCCACGCACCGAGTCGCCCGATTCGAGGAGGCCGGTATTCTGGATCACCACCGCCGGCCGCTGCCCCGCCACCATCAGGCCCAGCGCGACCGCCATCGCCTCACCCTCGCGGCAGACCGGTACCAGGGTGAGGTCCGGGTCTGCCGTGAGGGCAGCGTGGAGGAAGCCGGCCTCGCTATCCGGGAGCCAGACGAGGTGCGAGAGGCCACAGCGTTTCAAGGTGGCCACCACCCCCGCGGCCGTTAGCTCCTGCTCTGCCGCCACCTCCGCGCTCATTGCCTTCTACTCCTCACGTTGTCGTGCCCCTAGTGCCGGCCCAAGGCGCTGCCGGCCGGCAGCGCCCCCACGATACCATAGGGCGGCGGCGCCGGGGCTGCCTAGCCGGTGGTGGCAGCCTGGGCCGCGGCTGCGGCGCGGCCGCGGCGCACGATGGCCGGCTCGTCGCCTTGGAGCGTCTCCAGCGAGCGAATGTGCAGCGAGCGGTCCGCCAGCGGCAGCGCTACCCGCGTCCCGCCGCGGCGGTGCGACTCGCGCAGGGCCAGGGCGATCTCCAGGGCATGGCGTCCGTCTTCACCGCTACAGCTCGGCTCTTTGCCGGTCTCGATACACACGATAAGGTCACGCACGCACCGCACGTTGGCGTTCTCGGTCGCGCCAGGCAGCGGAAAGACGTGCTGCGCCGGCTCCATCCCGCGCCCCGCCAAGCTGGATGGAACCAGCTTCCAGAACTCCACCTGTTCGGCATTGTTGAGCGAACGCAACCGGCCCTTGGTACCGATCACCTCGATATCCCAATCGGCCGCGCCGCACGGCATCGTCCGCACAAAGCCCTGCACCCCGTTCGCGTAGTGCAGATACCCGTTGCCCTGCGGGTCGTCGTCGCTGGCGGCCGCCGCATCGCTCGTGATGTGGCCGAACACCCACTCCGCCCGCGCCCCGGCCAGGTAGTTGACGGTGGCCAGCAGGTGGCTGCCATTGTGCGACAATCCGCACTGTCCGAGGCCGATCACCTGCAACAGGTTGCCCAGTTCACCGACTTCGATCAGCTCCCGCATGCGATTGAAGCTGGCTTTCCAGGAACGCGCACAGCCAATCGCCAACACGATCCCGGCCGCCCGGCAGACCGCAATCATGCGGTCAGCCTCCTCCAAGGAGAGGGCCATCGGCTTCTCGGCCCAGATCACCTTCAGGCCACGGGAAGCGCCAATCTCCACCGCGTCCAGCAGAATGCGCGCTCGCGGCTTGGCCGTCGTGCAGATACTCAGAATGTCCGGTCGCTCCCGTTCCAGCATCTCGCGGTAGTCGGCGTAGAGATTCTCGATGCCCCACTTCCGGCGATAGGCCGCGCGTTGTCCGTCGTGCGGGTCGGCGCCGGCGACCACCGGCACACCCGCGGCGAGATAGCTGGGCGTATGGGCGTGCGGCCCGCGCCATACACTCCACGGCCCCTGCTCGTCGTCGAACGTGCTGGCGATGCGCCCCAATCCGATCACGGCGGCGCGATATGTGCTTCCCATCGCTTCTCCTCCCCCGGCAGTGCAGCGCCTTGAGCCGAGACCGGCCGCAACATGCGGCGCCTCCGCTGTGCAGTAGTACAAGCATCATACCGCCGCCCCGGCCACCAGACCATCCCCTAGAATGTATCGTGAGCATCTATCGCCGCGGCGTGTACGAGAGGATCACCCGATGAGCGCAACCGAGTCCACAGACAAGCGGCAGGATGACGATGCTGCCAAGGGCATCACCGAGATCGCCGTCCAAGGCTTCAAGTCGCTCTACGACGAGCAGCGTATCGAGGTGCGCCCACTGACGATCCTGGCCGGCGCGAACAATTCCGGCAAGTCGAGCATCATGCAGCCCCTCCTCATGCTGAAGCAGACCCTCGAAGCCACCTACGACCCCGGCCCCTTGAAGCTCGACGGCCCCAACGTCTACTTCACTTCCGCCGAGCAGTTCCTGTCGTGGCAGCGGAGCGTGAGATTACCCATACGTCTCGACGGAGCAAAGTTCACCGTCAAGCTGACAGTGCAAGGTGGAGAATGGACAGCCAACACTTTTCAGTATCGGCAGGGAAGAGGAGTTGACATCTTCGAGATACGCACTTCGAGATGGCCGTACTTCCCACTTCGTCCCGATACGGAGCGTGTCGGTGATGACATTGGCGAGGAAGTACGTAGCAGAGTGCCGAAAATGTTTAGGGTAGTGGATCTTACCAAAATCACGACATTCCGTAACCGTTGCTTCCTTGGACTAAATGAGCACTTCGAGAATGCATCTTCTACAGACAGTGACCCGTACACGCCTTTTGATGAATGCGTCAGAGAGCTATTTATTCACGTACCGGGGCTGAGAGACAGTCCCCGTGCCTACAAGTCGGCGGGTTTTGACCTTCAGCATCGCCTTCAGTACGAGGGCACGTTCGAGCACTACGTCGCCAGCATCATCGAATCCTGGCAGAACACGCACGACAGCCGCCTCGAAAAGCTAGGACAGGCGCTCGAATCACTTGGCCTCACATGGAAAGTCGCGGCAGTGCGGCTCAGCGACGTAGAGATCGAGCTACGCGCTGCCCGACTGCCAAAGGGTCAGGAGTGGAGTGCGTATGACCTGGTGAATATCGCCGACATGGGCGTTGGTGTGCCGCAGGTGCTACCGGCGCTCGTGGCGCTGCTGACGGCAATACCGGGGCAGTTGGTCTATCTGGAGCACCCGGAGCGCGACCTGCACCCCCGCGCCCAAGTCGCGCTCGCAAAGCTGCTGGCCGACGCCGCAAAGCGCGGCGTGCGGGTTGTCGTCGAGACGCACAGCTCGCTACTGCTACTCGGCGTGCAGACGCTCGTCGCCGAAGCCAAATTACCCCCTGACCACGTAGCCCTCCACTGGTTCGAGCGCGGCGACGACGGCGCGACACAAGTCAAGTCACACGAGCTAGACGAGTTTGGCGCGTATGGCGATTGGCCTCAAGACTTTGCCGATGTCGAGCTGGGCACGCACCAGGGCTACCTTGGTGCAGTCAGCAAACGGCGTTGGGACAAGTAAATGGGTGACACTGCATCGCGACGTCTCGTGATTGATGTCTCGGTAGCAAATACGGCCGGTCCGCCTCGGGCAGACCAACCTGATCCGTCGCGCAGTTGTGCCGCATTTCTTGATGCTGTCCGGCAATCGGAGCATCTTCTTGTTATGACCCAGGACATCGAGCGCGAGTGGGATGCGAGCGATGCCGACTTTGCTACCAGATGGCGTAGTACCATGGTCTCAATTGGGAGAGTCCACTTTTCGAGGGCAGGGGCGGACGGCGAGCTGCGAGCAAAGATCGGACGTTCCGTGAAAGGCGTGAGTGAACGACAGGAGATGCTCAAGGATGCACACCTCATCGAGGCCGCCGTAGATACGGACCGCCGGGTGGTTTCCTGCGATGAGACCGTGCGGCGGCTGTATCGTCGCGTTGCCCGGATGGTTGATAGCTTGCGCGAGATCGTCTGGGTCAATCCGACAAAAACTACGGACGAGAAGCCAATCCTCTGGCTGGAACGCGGTGCCCCAGCCGAGCCTTGTCGAAAGCTCGGCTACAGACGGCCGCGGCGCGTCAGGCCGCATTGATGCCGCTGCGGGCCGGGGCGAACGGGGCGAGCGAGAGTTGCGGCGTCTCGCCGCGGAGCGACTGCGCGAGGAGATAGCCGGCGGCTGCCGACAGCGTGATCCCGATAGGCCCGTGCCCGGCTACGACGCTGACGTTGCTCAGGCCTGGCAGCGGCCCGACCAGCGGCGGGCCATCGTCCAAGCGCAGCGGCCGGAAGCCGTACCAGACATGCTTGACCGTGCTCTCGGCCAGCGTAGGCACGAGCTGGTGGGCCAAACCAGCCAGAAAGCCCAGACCGCCCGGCGTCAGCCGACCGTCCCAGCCAACCGGCTCGCGCGTAGCGCCGACCACCGCCGTACCGTTGGGCTTGGGGACGATGTAGCCGTCCCCGTGCGAGAGGACCTGCCGGACGTGTGGCAGCGGTGGCCGCGTCTGGACGGCCATGATTTGACCCCGCTGCGGTCCGATAGGTACGTCAAGCCCTAGCCACGCGCCCACCATCCCGGTCCACGCGCCGGTGGCCAGGACCACGTGTCCCGCTTCGATCTGCCCCTCCACCGTCATGATCGCCGCGACGCGGTCCCCGCTGCGCTGTAGTCCGGTCACCGGGATGCCCTGGCGAATCACTGCCCCGTGCGCGGCGGCCCCGGCGGCCAGTGCGCGCACGTAGTGCGGGGCGTACAGGCTGTAGGTACCTGGCACGTAGACCCCGCCGCAGACGCGCGGTGAGACGCCCGGCTCGATGGCACCGACCTCCTGCGCGTCCAGCCATTCTGCGTCGTAGCCCAGGGCGGTGTACCGCTCGATGAGGCTTTCCAGCCCGGGGCGCTCCCGCTCGGCGAACCCCAGCCGCAGACTACCGGGCCGGGTGAGGCCGATGTCAATTCCCGTCCGCTGCGGCAGCTCTGCGGCCAGCTCCGGGAGCAGTTGGTGTGTCAGCAGCGACTGTTGTAGCAGCGCGTCTGACCGCGCCCGCTGCACACCGCCCCTCCCACCATCGTGTGCAGCGGGTGGGTCACCCGGCGCCGTCACCAGCAGACCCACGATGGCTGCCGAGGCGCCCGACGCGGACGGTGTGCTACCGATCCGACTCTGCTCCAGCAGCATCACGCGCTCGCCGGCCCGTGCCAAGTAATACGCCAGCGCACCCCCCATGACACCGCCACCGATAATGGCGACGTCCGGTCGGCCTGTTGCGGTCATCACTACCCCTCTCTATGACTGCTTCCTGTACGAATCGATGGCCGATTAATAATGACGCTGCCACCACGATTTGTCACGCGGGGTTGCGTCCACAAAGTACCGGTTGCCAGGGCACCTCCCACTCCGCCCTCCAAGCACGCATTCCGCCTGTTTTCCCGGTTTACCCACCCCAGCCAGGGACCAGGGAGGGGGCCGGCCAACATGCTCGGAGCGGTCAACGGAGCCGCGACGGTGCGGTAGAGTTCCACGCCCATGTCGCGCTCGACGCCGCTGCACACCGGCCGCCGCCTGCGCCTCGCGGGGCCGCTCGGCCCGTGGGTAGGCAATGTCGCGGCACCGTTGGCCGTTCCTCAGTTCCGGCGGTTGTGGCTCTCCTCCTGTGCCTCCAACCTCTTCCGGTGGATGGAGTTGACCATCACCAGTTGGATCGCTTTGCAGCTGACCGGTTCACCGTGGCTGGTCGCTCTCGCCGGTGTCTGCCGCGCTGCTCCCTTGCCGCTGGTCGGACCGTTCAGCGGCATGCTCGCCGACCGGTACAACCGCGTCTTTCTGGTCCGCCTCGGCCTGTGGGGTCAGTTGGTCCCGCTGGCGCTGCTGACGGGCACCTTCCTGGCCGGCCACGGCGCCTACTGGCAGCTCTTGGTCGTGTCGGTGTGCTTCGGCGTGAGCTGGTCGCTGGAGTGGCCCTCGCGCCGCTCGCTACTCGGCGATCTCGCGCCCCCGGAGCTGCTGCTCCGCGCCGCCGTCCTCGACAGCGCCACAATGTCCGGAACGCGGGTGCTCGGTCCGCTGCTCGCCGGGCCAATCCTCGCCGCCTGGGGCAGTAGCGCGTTTGGGGTGCTGATGGTATTGCCCGTGCTTGCCCTAGTCGCCGTGAGTGGGCTTGTACCCCGTCCGGTGGCACCACCGGCCCAGAGCACCTCGGTGTGGCGGCAGCTGCGCGAGGGGGTCGCCTACGTCCGACAAGAGCAGATCATTTGGGCCGTCATCCTCATCACCGTAGCAATGAACTTCTTTACCTTTCCGGCCCAGCAGCTCTTCTCCGTGATGGCCGAGCGCGTTCTGCACGTTGGCCCGGTGCAGCTAGGCTGGCTAGCCGCGGCCAGCGGGCTGGGCGCGGCGCTCGGCTTACTCCTCCTGCCCCAGATGTCTCGCGCCCGCGGCTGGGGCTGGGTATTTGTCGGCGGCTCGTTCGTCGCAGCGGCAGCGCTCAGTCTCTTTGCGGCCTCTACCGTCCTCTGGCTATCGCTGGTGCTCCTCCTCCTATCCGGGTTCGGGCATGCCGGCTTTTCCGTCATGCAGGCGACGCTCGTCCTCAGCCAGGCGACGCCGGCCATGCGCGGTCGCGCCATGGGCCTGGTGACGCTCGCCATTGGTAGCTCCCCGTTAGGTAACCTCGAACAAGGGTTAGTCGCCGAGCGATGGGGCGCGCCGGTGGCTATCGGCAGCAGCGCGCTGCTCTGCGCGGTGCTCGTCACGCTGGTTGCCTGGTGGTATCCCGGACTGCTGCGCCTCCAGTCCACCGCGCAGCCAGCCCCGGCCAGGTGACAAGGGGGCCGCTTGCCGGCTACGATGAGGCCGGCACTATGGTCGCGCCGGATACCGGGCTGAGGGTACGCGGAGGCCGCCAATGATCCTCGTTGATAGCCATTGCCACGCCGCACGGAACTGGTTCGAGCCGGTAGAGCTACTGCTGTATCAGTTGAGCCTCAACAACGTCGCCAAGGCCGTGCTCATCGGGCATGGCGGCTCGTTCGACAACACCTACCTGTTGGAATGCATGCAGCGCTTTCCCGGTCGGTTTGCGGTCGTCGTCGTCATAGATACCGACGCCCCCGACGCGCTGGCGACCTTGGAGCGCTGGGCCGCCGCCGGGGCTGCCGGCGTGCGGCTCGGCCCGACGGTGCGCTCCCCCGGCGCCGATCCGCTGGCGATCTGGCGCCAGGCGGCGGAGCTGGGCCTCATCGTCAGCTCGCTCGGACAGCCGGACGGCTTTGCCAGCCAGGAGTTCGCGCTGGCCGTCGCCGAGTTTCCGCAGCTACCGATCATTGTCGAGCACCTCGCGGGCGTCGGCATCGGCGCCGAGCCACCCTACGCAACCTACCGGGCCGCCCTCGCCGTGGCTCGCTACCCGAATACCTACCTCAAGGTCGGCGGCTTAGGAGAAATTAGCGAGCGACCGGCCATGCTCGGCCCGGATTTCGGGTTCGACCATATACCGCCGTTGCTGGAGCTGGCCTATGACGCTTTCGGGCCACGGCGCATGATGTGGGGAAGCGACTATCCGCCGGTCAGCGAGCGGGAAGGCTATCGGAACGCCCTGCACGGCGTCATGGACCACCCGGCGCTACGCGACCAATCCGACCGCGAGTGGATCATGGGCAAGACGGCGCTCGATGTCTTCCCCTTCGCGTAGCCTACCGGCCAGTGCTGGACTCCCCCTCTCCACTTGGTGGAGAGGGGGGCCGGGGGGTGAGGCGCAAGGGCAGGAGCGTTGCTTGAGGAGGAAAGCGATGGAGCGCGTGGGATTTCTGCTGAAAGTGCGACCGGAGCGGCTGGAGGAGTACAAAGCACGGCATCGGGAAGTGTGGCCGGAGCTGCTCCAAGCGTTGCGCGAGACGGGCTGGCACAACTACTCGATCTTCCTGAGCGAGGACGGCCTTCTGTTCGGCTATCTGGAAACGCCGGATTTTGAGCAGGCGCTCGCCGGAATGGCCGAGCGCGAGGTCAATACTCGCTGGCAGGAGGAGATGGCCCCGTTCTTCGAGAACCTCGGTGGTGGCCACGCCGACGAAGGGCTGATCCGGCTGGAAGAGGCCTTCCACTTGGACTAGCGGCAGTAGCGCCATCGGCTGTGCCGAGCACTCCGAGCGGCGTCGCGGCGGGCGCAGCCGAGGTCGTGCGGTTGACACTAGCCGCGAGTTAGGCTACATTTTCGTATTGTCCATCCATAGACAAGACTGGCCCGACCCGGCTGCTGTCCGCACCGGTTGGTTGAGTGGGGAACCATAGGCCAGTAATTGCGAAAGGGAGGGGTGCAGAGACGAGGATCAAGGTCTTGCGTAGTCTTGCGTACTCAGCGGCAGTTCGAGCGATTCCGCTGGGCCTTCTCGGCCCAGCAACCAAGAAAGGGTGAACGATATGGCTAGTGTGATCCGTCGGAAATATCTCGGTGGCGCCGTCGCCACGCTGGGCGGCCTGGTAGCCGCCGCGTGCGGTGAGCCGACCGTGCGCTACGTAGGCCAGCCACAGGCCGGCCCGGCCGGCCCGGCTGGCCCACAGGGGCCGAAGGGTGCTACCGGTGCCCAGGGCGCCCAGGGTGCCCAGGGTGCAGCCGGCAAGGCAGCCGTGGTGCTCCACTACTGGTCCAATCTGGGGGCCACGCACCCGGAGAGCATTGCGCGGGCCAAGAACTTCACGGAGTTCAACGAGACCCTCGGCAAGGAGCTAGGCATCCTGGTGGACATCAGCAATGCCGAGGCGGGCGCCGGTGGCGGCACCGGTGGTAGCAACAAAGAGAAGATCATGACCCTGGTCGCCGGTGGCACACCGCCGGATATGTACTACACCGGCTACACCGGCGTTGCCGAGTACTACGCCTCTGGTGCGACCATTGACCTGGATGCCGAGCTGAAGACCGAGAAGGGCTGGGCCGAGCAGCGGGCCGACATCTTCGAGCCGATCCTGGTCAGCAGCATGTGGGCCGGCAAGCTGGTCGGTATGCCCGGCTACACCAACAACAATGGCACGATCTGGAACAAGGGCCGGCTCCAGCAAGCTGGCATCGAAGAGCCGCAATGGGACTGGACCTGGAACGACTTTGTAGAGAAGGCCACGAAGTTCACCAGTGACGAGAACATCCTCCCCTACTCGCTGCACTGGCACTATGTCTGGTGGACCAGCTATCTCGGCACCACCGGGATGCTGCCGATTGACCAGAGCACCTGGAAGATGCAGGTGGATACGCAGCAGTCCCTGGACGTGATGGAGTTCTGGCTCGATCTGCTCAAGAACAAGATCATCCGCGTCCGCGAAGACGGCAAGAACGGGCTAGGTGAGCAGTATCGCCAGGCCCGCAACGATGTCATCTTCGAGATTCAGGGTCCCTACCGCATCCCCACGATGCGTAAGAACAACGCGCCACCCTTCGGCGTGATCCACAACCCGGTACATCCCACGGGGAAGAACGTGTTCGCCAACAACGGCGGGCACAACCTGATTGTGTTCAAGGACATCACCGCGGAGGAGCGGAGTGCAGCCGCGCGGGCGGCCATGTGGATGAATGCGCCGAAGGCGCAAATCCAGATGATTATCAACGCCACCTCCATCCCCGTCAGCGGCGCGACGATGGACTCCGCCGAGCTGAACGACTACCTCAAGACCGACCCCGAGCTGGCCGGGTTCGTCGCCCTCGCGCCTTACGGGTATCGCTGGCCCAGCCTACCGTCTCTGAGCAAGATCACCGGGCCGGTCCACCAGGCCCTACCGGAGATCATGCTGGAGAAGGTCAGCCCGAAGGCCGGTCTGGAGAAGGCCCAGCACGAGTCCCAGATCGCCCTCGATGAAGACGTGAAGATGATGCAGGGCTAGGTGTTACGCCTCCTCCGCTCCACATTGGTAGAGCGGGCATTGGGGGATGAGGAAACACCCCACCGGCGAGCGCGGGGTCCGGAAACCCGGACCTCGCGCTTTTGCTTTGTCCTTAGCGGCCCCGTCAGCCTGCGGCCGGAGCAGCCGCTAGAACATCGAGGGGCGGCCCTGGGCACCGTCCACCGGGATGTGCGCGCCATTAATCCAGTTGGCCCGCGGAGACAGCAGGAAGACGATCACGTCGGCGATCTCTTCTGCCGTACCTAGTCGGCCCCAGGGGAACTCCTGGCGTTCGAACGCGGCAAAGCCCTCCGGATCATCCGTCTGCCGGCCGGCCCAGCCGCCACCGGGGAAGAGCGTCGAGCCGGGGCTGAGGGTATTCACCCGAATCCGCTGCGGCCCCAGCTCCCAAGCCAAGGCGCTGGCCAAGAATATCTCCCCGGCTTTGGTCGCCCCATACTGCGCCCGCGGCGCCGGCTTCCACCCGGAGATGGACGCCACGTTGACCACGCTCCCCCCGCCACGCGCCGCCATGTGGGGCACGGCGGCGCGGATAGCCCGGACGGCGTGAAACAGGTTCAGGTCAAACGTGTACTGCCAGTCGTCTAGGGTCGATTCCAGCAGCGTGCCGCCCGATGAGCCGCCCACGTTCGCTACCAGCACGTCAACACCACCGAGGGCCGCAGCGCCCTCGTCAACAAACCGCTCCACTTTCCCCGCCACGGTCACGTCGGCCACTACGCCATGCGCCGGCACCTGAAACGCCCGTAGCTCGGCGACCGTGCGCTCCAGCGTTTCGGCCGTCCGGCCACAGATACCGACCGCGCACCCCTCGGCGGCCAGCCGCAGCGCGGCGGCGCGTCCGATCCCACGACTGCCCCCGGTCACCAAGCCGACCTTGCCCCGCAGCTCCAAGTCCATCGTCAGGTCTATCCTCCGTCTCGCTCCCTGCGGTGCAGTGCGCTACGGGGCGTAGATCAGGTTGAGGGGCGTGTATTCCAGCGCAATGGTGTCGCTAACCCGCCGCTCCGCCACGTCAATCACCGAGACGGAATCGGAGCCTTGGTTCGCCACGTAGGCGCGCGATCCGTCGGTGCTGAAGGCCAATGCCCGCGGTGCCAGCCCCACCGGGATCGCATCCGCCACCTGCGCGCTTTCCAGGTCCACCAGTTGGATCATGCCGAGCGTCCGATTGGCGACGTAGAGATGCCGGCCATCCGGGTGTACCCGGATGGCCGCCACACCCGCTCCCACCTCGAAGACTCGCGTCGGCTCGCCCGTTTCGGCACTGATGGCGACAATGCGCTCCTGAGTGGGATTCACGAAAAACAGCTCGCGCTGATCGAGGGTGAACATGAAGGTGGACCTGATGAAGCGCGCGAAAGTCTGCTGCGTGGGATCAACGGATTGCGGTGGAGTGTTATCCGGGATACTGACCTCCAGCACCATCTGGCCGTCCTGGGGCTGCAAGAACAACACCCGGCCGGCGCGCCGCTGGAGCAAATACAGCATCTCGCCGTCCGCTCGCGCCATCATCGTACTCACCGTGACCGGAACGTTGATCTGGCGCAGCACCTCGCCGAACGAGTCGGCGGCGGTTGACACTTCGACGACCCGGCCCGAGAACTGGGAATCCTCACCCGCTTGCACCCCGCCCACCCAGAGCCGATCTCCCGCGGGCGGCACGGCCAGCCCGGTGATGATAATTCCCTCCTCCAAGGTAATCTCGTCGGCCACCGCCATCTCGGCCAGATCGAACGCGATGACTTGGTTACTGCCCCGCGGCCCGATCCAGAGCCGCCCCGGATTGCGCCCTTGCGCCAGTAAGGGGAAGCGCTGCCACCCCAGCGACTCACTGGTGCGTAGCGCGAGGTTGCTCGCCGGATCAATGGTCGTGAACCGCGCGTCGGGATGCGCCACGATCAGCTGCGGCACCGGCGCCGGTACTGCCGTTGGCGCCGCCGCGCTGTCGGCCGCCGTGGCAGTCGGTGTGCTCGCGCTGGGCACGGTCTGCGCTCCGCTGCTCACCGTTGGCGCGGCGCTGGCCACCTCCGAGCCGCCCGCGCTGGGCGTAGGCGCTGGCGTCGTCGCCCCGCTAACGGCGGCAGGAGCGGCAATGGCCGCCGGCGGGGCGGCGCTGGCCGCGCGCTGCACGATCACTGTATGGCGCGGCGTGTCCTGCTCCGTGACCACCAGATCGGGCAACCGCGCCACCTCATAGCCCGGTACGCGTACCGCCACCGAGTAGTCGGACCCCACCGTCACCAGCGCCTCGGCGCGTCCGTCCTGATCGGTAAGCTGCGTGGTCACGACCTGATCCAGCCGGTCGCGGAACTCCACCAAGGCGGCGGCAAACGGCTCGCCGGCCTCGCTCTGCACCAGCACCCGCAGCCTATTTTCCGGTCGCTCGCCCAGCGTTGGCGTCGGCTGCACCTCCGGTTCCGCCTCTCGCCCTCCATCGAGGGTGACGGCCCAGAAGCCAACCACGGCCACAAACAGGCCCGCGAGCACCATCAGCCCAATGATGGCCACCTCGGCCACCCGGCCGCGGCGCTTACGCGGCGGTGGGGTCCGGCGCGACCCTGAGGATCGGGACCGGTAGGCCCGGTAGGCGTCGGCTGGTCGTTGTCCTAACATCAGTCCTTAGTCATCAGAGCCGGGGACCGGAGCGCGAGGTCCGCAGCGGCGATAGCCCCCGCAGCGCCGCCCGCCATCCCGTCGGTCGCCATCCCCACAAGCGCCGCGCCACCGCACCCATTGCAGCGGGCAGATCGGTCGGTGTCAGCCGGAAGCGCCGCACCGCCACGTCCGCGATAAACAGTACCAGGGCCGCGCCGAAGAGATAGGACCATAGCGGTTGAGGCTGCCATTCATGCACGGTATCGCGCGAAAAACTTGCCGCCGGACTATCCAAGCGCAGTCCCCCCGTCTCGGCCGCGAGCCGCTCCAGGAGCACGCGATTGGCCCGCGCGGCAGCATACTCACGAGCATACGGTAGGGCAAAGCCGGTGGTCGTCTGCGCTACCACCGTGCCGTCGGCCTGCGCTTGCGTCACCTGCACCGCATAGGGGCCGCGCTCCGCAGCCGTGAACGTGACCGCGTAGCTCCCCGGCGCTACCTGCGGCACGGCCAGCTGCCGCCCCTCGCCGTCCGGCCCAACCACGTCGAGGCGCGTTGTCACCAGGTTCCGAAAGCTCCCGTCCTCATCGAGCGCCTCCACCCGGACGGTCGCCAGGTCCCCGTCGGTCTCGATGGCAACGTGGAGATCCGACGGGGCCGGAGGCGCTATCGCCCAACGCACCGCCTGCGGCCACAGCCGCGCAAACGCCGGGTCGTTCCGCCACGCCGCCGCCCAGTCCTCGCCGGCATCAGCCATCCAGGCCACCGAGCGCCCCAGCCCCAGCTGCCATTGCGCCAGAATGGTATCGCCGAGATCGGATTGCATCAGGATTTCTGCGCTGGGCTTGGCATTGACCCGCATGTACCCGGTCAGCTCCGGCCCATCCAGCGGGTCCAGCCCCTTGACGGCCGGGGCCGCGGCCACCACCCGCGGTGTGAAGGTGCGTTCTTGCTCCTGCGACCGCGCCGCCAGGCGGGCTTCTTTCGTCATGATCTGCGGGATGTTGTCGGGCGTCGAGGTGAAGTAGTAGCGTCCCAGCCCGGCTTTCGCGATACTCTCCAGCAGCTCGGTCCCGGCATCGCTGCCCACCGCCACCGTGGACACCGTGGTCCCGTCCTGCCGGATGCGCGAGAGCAACGCGCTGAAGCGGTCCTCGCTCGATTCCCCGTCCGAAAGCAGCACGATGTGCTTCACCCGCGCCTGAGTCCGCGCAATCGCCAGCCGCGCGTTCCGTAGTGCTTGGTAGATGTTCGTCCCGCCGTCGGCGCTAATCAGGCTGATGCGGATCACGGCATCCTGAACGTCCTCCGCGGTCCGGAGTTGCCGCAGGGGCACCGCCCAATACGGCGTGAAGTCGAACGCCATGACCCCCACGTACTCTCCCAACTCCACCGTCCGTAGCGCCTGGATAGCGCCTTCCTTGGCGAGATCAATGCGCGATAGGTCCGTGCGGGGGTCCGCCATCGTCATGCTTCCCGACCGATCCAGCACCAGCAGGAGCGCCAGCGTAGCGACTTCATCATCATCGGGAGTCGAGATCGAGACCGGCAGCGCCTCCTCCAACGGACTGTTGGCGAAATCATCGCGCTGGTAGCTGGCCTTGCCACCGATATTGACCAGCCCCTTGCCGAGGTCTTCGACATAGCTTCGCAACGTCTCCATCTCGCTCACGCTCATCGCCCCCGCAGCGACGTTGACGAGCACCACGCCATCGTACTGCTCCAGCTGCGCCGTGCTCGTGGGTAGCTCACTCGGCTGCGTGAGCTGTGTAGTGATCTGGGCTGCGGTCAAGGCTTGCTGCACCGCCGCGCCCTCGCCCGGCTGACCCTCGACCAACAGCACTTGGGCTGCCGGCGCGACCACAGTGAAGCCGGCGACCTCATTATTCTCCTCCCGGCGGTCCTCCCCGACCTCCAACGTGGCGCGTAGTCCGTAGAAGCCGGCCGGCAGCCCCTCACGAGTAACAACGTACTCACGCGGTCCCGGCTCCAGGGTCACGGTGTCGTCCGCGATCAGTTGGTCGTTGGCCCACAGGCGCAACCGCCCCGTTACCTCTTGCACGGTCGAAGTGCCGATACGCACTTCCAGCGGCTCGCCCTCGCGCGCCGCCGGCGGCGCCGTCAGCGCCGTCAGCGCCGGGTCGAGTAGAGGAGGTGGCAGCGACCATACGGCGATCTCGATACCGCGTAGCTCCGGGCGCAGCAGCGCGGCCTCGGCCGAGCCTTGCGTCTCGTTCCCGTCGGTCAAGAGCACCATGCGCCGTACCTGGCCGCTCTCCGCCGGCGGCAGCAGCGCCGCGGCCAAGCGGAGCGCGGCCTCCAGGTCCGTCCCTTCGCTACCGTTGGGTGCCCGCCACTCCCTATGCTCGCGGTGCTTGCCCAGCGGTAGCTCCACCCGCGCCGCCTTGTCGAAGGTGACGATGGCGGCCAAATCGTCCGGCCCCGCGGTACCGAGCGCCCCTTCTACCCAACTCCGCGTCGCCGCTTGGATGTCGCTGGGAATGCTGGCCGACTGGTCTACCACGAACACCGTCGCCGCGCTCTGGGGCGGTGCGGGGAGCTTGAGGCCGGCGACGGCGAGAATCAGCAGCAGGACCACTAGCAGCCGGGGCACCAGCGGCGTCCAACGTTCCACCCGCCCGATGGCGTGTCCGCTGCGGCGCGCCGGCCGGCGGCGCAGCAGCCAGACGAACAGCGGCACCACCGCCACCAGTCCGAGCCACTGGGGGTGCGTGAAGAGGTCAGACACGATGGTACCACCACCATTCCACGGCAAGCAGCCCTAGCACCGCTAACGCCAGCCAGCGCCACCATTCGCGCTCGACCGGTTCGGCGGCCTGAGGTGTCACCACCGTTGTTGACGCAGCCGCCAGTTCGATCACCGCCTGCCGGGGGTGCAGATCGGATTCCGCAGTGGGAATCTGCCCGACCAGATAGCGCTCCTGGGCAATCAGCTCGCCGTCGGCGAACTGCGATACGAGATAGCCACCCGGCGCAAAGGTGTCCACGAAACGAAAGCGCTCGTGACCGTCAAACTCGTAGCTCCGCTCGCGCGGCGTGACAATGTGTACCCTGGTGGCGCGTGGTAAGGGGTCTATCAGGAGCGCCTCCCCACCGCTGATGCCGGTGGTGCGCGTGCCGCTGGTGCCACTCAACCAGTCCAGTACGTTGGCCATCAGCACGGGAAACACGGAGCGATTGACCAGGTTGGTGCTGATCGGGTTCAGCTCGAACGCGAACACCACCGCCCGCTGTCCCTCGCTGCCGGGGTAGCCGGCAAGAATCAGCGGCCCCTCACGAGCGCCGACAACCGCCTCCGCCCACTCCGGCACGCTCAGGCGCCGCGCGATGTAGACCTGGACCCCACTCAGCTCGACAAACCGCAGCAGCGGGCTTGGTTGGGTGTAGACGATGCGGGGTGCCTGGAGGTTGTTACCGAGCGCGCTACCGGACCCCAGGGCGCCGACGACCGGCACAAGCTCCTGGCCGGTCGGAGGGTCAATGAGCAGCCAGTCTCCCGGCGGTGGCTCCGCGGGCATCCAACCGTCGAAGACGTACAGATCGAATACCGCCGTTGGGTCATATGCCTCGACTGCGACACTCGTCACCTCTACCTGCGGGAGCGAGCGCAGCACCCGCTCCAGCGCATCGCTCTGGGAACCCACGAGCAAGAGCCGCCGGACGGGACGCGCCGCTTCGACGAGCGCCACGCCTACGTCGTCGAGGGCCAACAGATCGGGCCGATCCAGGCGCACTTCGATCCGCTCGGTTTCGGCCGGAAACCCCGTCATCACCGTCTCCCAAGCAGTACCGGGATCGAGTTGCAGCGTCTGCCCTTCCAGCAGTTCGTCGTTACCGTACACGAGCACTTCTTGGGTGACCGGACTATCGCCGTAGTTGCGTACCCGAATGAAGGCCTCCACGGTCCCGCCAGCGTCCCGGCGGGCATGCACGGTCTCGACCGCCTGATTGTTCGTGCTCCCGGCACCGCTGGGGACAATGTGCAGCCCCAGCCCCGCTGGCGGCCGGAGCGTGCCCACTGCAAAAGCGGCGTCGGTAAACAGGTAGATGTCGCCGCGTCGTGCCCGCCCGATCAACCCCTCCGCTACCGCTAGCCCTTCCGCCAAGTTGGTCGTGGTCGGCGCCGGCTGCAACCGACGCACAGCGTCCCGCGCCGCTGCCCGGTCGCGGCTCCCTGGCAGCAGCACCTCGGCCCGATTGGTGAGCTGGACCACCGACACCTGATGACTCCCCGGCAGCGCAGCCATGAGGTCAATAGCTTGGCGTTGCGCTTCGGCAAACCGGGTCGGTGTCCCGTCGCCGGCGAGCATGCTGGCGGAGGCATCCACCAGCAGCACCGCATGGCCCGTCGTCGGCAGCAGCGCCGCGACCGCCGGCCGCGCCAGCGCCAGCGCGCCCAGGAGGGCCGCCAGCAGTTGCAGGATCAGCAGCAGGTGGCGCCGCAGCCACTGCCAGAGGCTCCGGATGCGTTCTTCCTCCCCCGACCGTTCCCAGAGCCAGAGGCTGGAGAACTCCACGCGGAGCTGCCGCGGCTTGAACAGGTACAGCACGCCGATGGCGCCCGCTACCCCCAGCCACGCCAGTCCCCACGGCCAGAGCACACTCACGTCGTTCCCGTCCTCGCCCCGGCTCGGCCCTCGCCCCGCCCCTCAGACCAACACCCGATGCAAGCGCAGCTGTCGAAAGAGCACGTCGTCGAGCGGTGTTGCCGAGCTTATCGGTATGTACTTCACCTGGCGCCGCCGGCAGAACGACTCCGTTTCTTGGAGCCAAGCCGCCAGGTGTATCTTGTAATTCTCCAGCGTAACCGGATCAACGGTGACGGTAGTGGTCCGACCGGTCTCACGGTCAACCAGCTCCACCTCACCCTCGACCTCGGGATCGGTCTCTTGCGGATCGAGCACATGCAGGATAATCGCCTCGAAGCCGCGGTCGAGGAGTGCCGTCAGCCCTTCTTGGCTACCGGCGCTCATCAGGTCCGACAGCACAATCGCCAGCCCGCTGCGGCGGTGCAGCGCCGCGAAGGAGTAGAGCGCCTGCCGGATATTGGTCTCCCCGGCCGGGCCGATCCCCGCTACGTAGTCGAAGAGGCGCCGGGCCTGCGCGCGGCCGCTCGTCAGCGGAAACGGGCTGTGCAGCCGGTCACTGAAAGCGTAGACGCCCACGCGGTCGAGCGAGTTCAGCCCTATGTAGCCCAGCGCCGCCACCACCCGGCGGGCAAAGGCCAGCTTGTTGGCCTGTCCCCAGTCCATTGAGCGGCTGCAATCGAGCAGCAGATAGATCGCTAGGCTCTCCTCGTCTTCGCGCAGCTTCACGTACAGCCGCTCGGAACGGCCGTAGATATTCCAGTCGATCTGCCGTAGGTCGTCGCCCGGCGTGTATTCCCGATAGTCGGCGAACTCGACGGAAGTACCCCGCTTACGGCTCCGCCGCCCCCCGTGACTGCCGGAGGCGTGCAGGCGGTGCGACATCAGCCGTAGCCTATCGAGCTTGCGGAGTAGCGCCTCGTCGAGATAGGGGCGCCGCGCGCTTGGCGCCTCACGCTCGCCGGCTCCTGCCACTGCGATCCTGCTCATACCGCCAGCTCGTCCGGAATCACCGCTATAACCAGCTGGTCAATCACGTCGTCGGCCGTCACCCCCTCCGCTTCCGCCTCGAAGTTCAGAATGATGCGGTGGCGGAGCGCCTGATGTGCCACCGCCCGCACGTCGTCGAAGGAGACGTTGTAGCCGCCTTCGATCAGCGCGTTGACCTTCCCGGCCAGCACCAGCGCCTGTGCCCCACGCGGGCTGGCCCCGTAGCGCACGTATTCCTGCGTAATCCGTGGCGCATTGGGCTGCTGCGGATCGGTGGCCTGCACCAGCCGGGCGACGTACTGCAAGACGTGTTGGGCAATCGGCACCTCGCGCACCAGCTCCTGGAGCCGCAGCACTTGATCGCCCGTGGCGACGCGCCGCACCTCATGCTCCTGCTCCGAAGTCGTGCGCGCCAGAATGGTCACCAGCTCCTGCTCACTGGGCACCGTCACCCGCAGCTTGAAGAGGAAGCGGTCCAGCTGCGCCTCGGGCAAGGGGTACGTGCCCTCCATTTCAATCGGATTCTGGGTCGCCAGCACCATGAACGGCGCCGAGAGCCGATGGGCCTGGGTTGCAATCGTCACCTGGTGCTCCTGCATCGCTTCAAGCAATGCCGATTGCGTTTTCGGCGTCGCGCGATTGATTTCGTCCGCCAACACCACGTTGGCGAAAAGCGGCCCCGGCTCGAAGCGAAACTGCCGCCCGCCGCTTTCGTCCTCCGCGATGATGTTCGTCCCGGTAATGTCGGCCGGCATCAAGTCGGGGGTGAACTGGATGCGCTGATAGCGCAGCGCCAGCGTCCCGGCCAACGTGCGGACCAGGCGCGTCTTGCCCACCCCCGGCACTCCTTCGAGGAGCACGTGACCGCCGGCGAACAGGGCTATCAGCACCCCGCGCAGCACCTCGTGCTGCCCCACGATGACGGCGGCAACTTCGCTGGCAATAGAAGCGGCAATTTGCTGAAAGCGCCCGACGGCTGCATCGGATCGTGCATCGGTACGGGAAGCAGTCATGGCCCAGTGACTCCGATGAGTATGCTGTTCTAACGGTTCACGGCCGGCGTGATGACGCCGCTCTGATCCGGCAGCGGCGCCGGACTGAAGTAGCGGCGTAGGACATCCTCAAGCGTACCCGACACAGTGCTGGCGATATTCGGATCCCACGCACGGGTGACGGCCTCTTCCAAGCCCCGGAACGGCAGCGGAGCCTCCGGTCCCCGCTGGCCTTGCGGACTATCCGGTTGCGGCGGCCGCCAGGTGGTGCGCCCTTCGCCTACCTGCGCCTCCACCTGCACGCGCACGCCGGTCACGTTGAGGCGATGCGGCCGCGACTGGTCACGCCGGCCGACCGTCTGCCCCGGCGTACTGCCCTCCGTCGCGTCCTTCCCCTCCGCATCGCCCGGCCCACCAGGCGGACCGCTGGTGAACAGCTGGTCGCCGGCGTTCGCTGCACCGGCCTCCTGGCCACTGGCCATCCCGTCCGCCGGATCACCCACCTCCGGCATTGCACGGCGCTCGCCTCGTTGGTTGCCCGGTGCCTGCACGCTTTCGCCCGGCAATCCTACCGCCTGATCCTCGCGCAACTGCTCTGCCCGCTGCGCGAGCTGCTCCTGTTCCTGCGCCAGCCGCCCGGTTTGCGCCGTCTGTTGGGCCATTTCCCTCAGCGCGTCGCTGGCGGTTAGGTCTTGATATTGGCGCAGCGCATCGGCAGCGCGTTGGGTCGTATTGGCCAGGTTGGGATCGTCGTCGGCCATCTGCTGGGCAGCCGCGGCCAGTTGTTCGGAGAGACTGTCACGGTCGGAATCGTTGAGATCGCTTACCGTGTTGGCCAGCCCGACCATCTCCACGGCCGCTGCCTCATAGTCCTCGCGCAGCAACATGGCGCCGGCGGAGCGCCCGGCCGACGAGCGGCGCAAGGCCTGACCGAGGGTTTGCAGGGCTTGGCGGCGTGCGTTGACGCGCTCGGACATCGTATCGGCCGCCTCTTGTGCCGCCTCCTGCGCTTGCGCCAGCGCCTCCCGGTCGACCGTTTGCTCCGGCACGCTCAGGGCGCCTTCCTCGCCCCCGGTCTCCAGGCCTTGCTCGATCTGCCCCGCCTCCTGCGGTGGCGCCGTCAAGCCGCCCAGACTATCGCCCGGAATCGCGTCGCTCTGCTGGTCAGCCGTTTCCTCGTCGGTATTCAGCGGGTCGGTAAGCGACAAAACGTCGCTCTCGAAAGCGGGAGACGATACGGACGGCCACACGATCAGCAGCGCCGCGATCAAGGCGAAGACACCGATGACCATCAGATGGCGTTGTTCCACGTGCCAAGGAAACGCTTGGGCCGGCCGGAGACCGACCATGGCACTCTGGGCGTCGGCAAGCTGCAACGTCGCCACGGGACCGGTAGCTCCCACCTCCAGCAGTTCGACGGCCGTGGCAAGGCGCTCCCGTAGCCGCAGGCGCAGATCGCACGCCCGCGCCGCCTCCAGGACGGTGATCGGTCGCAGCACGAGACGCAGCCATAGTACTGCAAAGAGCGACACCGCCAAGAGCATGAGTACGGCCATTGCCGGCAGCGGACCGGCGATCAGTCGTGCCAGCAACGCCGGTCCCAATGTCAGCCCGGTGGCCCACGCGAGCGCCCGGGGGAAGCTGGCAGCTCCGCGGGTGAGCCGCAGCCGGGAGGCGAACGGGACGAGCGCCGTTTCGATTGCCGACGCTTCGCCAGCGGGACGAAAGCGGCGCGCGCCAGGCCCGGACGGCGCCGCCGGCGCGCCGAGGTACCCCCAGCCGGCACGCACGGCCGCACGAGCTTCGCGCTGCCAACCCCACGCCGCCCGCGCGAGCCGGCTCAGTGCTCCCTCCCTCGTGAATGGCTGCCTTTTCATAGCCTGCCGCTATTCCTCGGAAAACGCGTGACGCAGCACGCACCGCAGCCGGAGCGCGCTCCGACCGCGAGCGCACGGGGCGGTGAGCATCTTGAATGCCACACCTGAATCTTGGTAGAAGATTAGCACGCCCGCGCTCTACGCCGAAACGGGCAGCGATCATACCGAGCGCCGCTGCTACCCAACACGGCATCTACTCCAGATTATCGCATGAGCTATGCGGCCCCTCGCTGCCAGGAGACCTCATGACGCCTATGCGGAGCACGTTAGCCAGAGTAGGCCGGCGCCTACCTTGTCGGCACCCAATATCCTTCATTGTACGTTAGGTGACGAAGGGGGATGTTAAAACCAGGTTTACCGCAGGTTAACCGGTGCCTCTACTGGCGGTCGCTTCAGCAACTGCGAGGGAGTGCTTGAGTGGTGGCGAGCAAGTCAAGTCCATCACCACTATCGCGCACCGATTGGCAGCATGTCGTACCCCTGCTCGTCGTCGCGCTCACCGCCGGTTTTGCCGGCCAGACGATGCTGCGGTTCTGGACATGGTGGCGTAGCTGCATCAACACTCGCAACCCAGCGCAGAGCCGGGCCGGGGCCGCCGGGCGTCCCGGCCGCCCCTCCCCGTCATTCCTGCTTGTGCGGGAATCCAGGCGCCCTCTCCCAGCGAGAGAGGGCCGGGGTGAGAGTCGCCGGCGGTGAGGCGGCGGAACGGGGGCGTGGGCAGCGAGCGGGAGGAAAACGAGAGTGACGAGCACCACGACGACAACGCGCAGTCGCACTTTTCAGGAACGCGCCGCCAAGACGTTCGGCGGTGGCACGCTGTCCATCTGGACCCTGCCCGACGACATGCCGATCACCCTATCGCGCGGTCAAGGGGCGCACGTCTGGGACGTGGATGGGCGCGAGTTTGTGGACTACCACCTGGGATCAGGCCCCCTGCTCCTCGGCCACTGCCACCCCGGGATCGTCGCCGCCGTGCAGGCGCAGCTAGTCCGTGGCAGCCAGTTCCATCTGAATAACGAGCAGGCCGTGGAGTTCGCGGAGCGGGTTGTGGCGGCGGTGCCGTGCGCCGAGGCGATCAAGTTCACGTCGAGCGGCACGGAGGCAACGTTTTATGCCCTGCGGCTGGCGCGGGTGGCCACCGGCCGGCGGCTGGTCCTGAAGTTCGAGGGTGCCCTGCACGGCGGTCACGACTACGCAGTCCAGAGCACCGCGCCACCGACATTGAGTCCGTATCCGCGCGGCGTGCCCGACTCGGACGGTATCCCGACCGGAGCGAGCGAGAGCGTGCTGATCGCCGAGTTCAACGACCTCGCCGGCGCACAGCGGCTCGTGGCGCGCTACGGTGACGATCTGGCAGCCATCATCGTCGAGCCGCTCCAGCGTGCCCTGCGCCCGCAGCCCGGCTTCCTGGCCGGCCTGCGGGCGCTCGCAGAGTCGTGCGGTGCGCTGCTGATCTTCGACGATATCGTGACCGGCTTTCGGATAGCCTGGGGCGGCGCGCAAGAGCGTTATGGCGTGATCCCCGATCTCTGCAAACTGGGGAAAGCGTTCGCCGGTGGCTTTCCGGTCGCCGCCATCTGCGGGCGCCGCGACGTGCTCGACCTGACCCATGCCAGCCGGCGCGGGCAAGCGGCCTATGCGTGGGTCGGTGGCACGTTCAACGGCAATCCCATCGGGGCGGCGGCGGGACTCGCCGCCCTCGATGCCCTGACTGCCGACGGAGCGTACCACCGGCTACACCAAATCGGGAGCACTCTCCGCGCGGAGTTGAACGCCCTTGGGCACGAAGTGGGGCTTCCGGTGCAGGCCATCGGCGACGGCCCGGTGTCGCAGGTGTTCTTCGGTGCCGGGCCACTGCACAGCTATCGCGACACCCTCGCCACCGATCAGGCGCGGCGCATGCAGTTCGGCAACGAGCTACTGCGCCGGGGCATCCTGGTCAATCCTGGCGAGAAGCTCTACCTCTCACTGGCCCATAGCGATGCCGACCTGGACCGGTTTCTGTCCGCCGCCCGTGGCGCTCTCCACGCGCTGCGGTAGCCGTCATCGGGCCGGATCTGAAGCTACGCCGGTACGCGCGGAAGATCGGGTGTACTAAGCGCGTGCTCCACAAGGTCCGTGCTTTGCGCTAGAAGATGCAACTCTCCGTCGTCGTCTTCTCTACCCAGCAAGAGATCCTCACCATAGGCTTGGCCATACTGCCGGACAGTCGCCGCAATGAAGCGGAGTGCCTCCATCTCCGTGGAGAACTCCGCGATGGCATTGCCCGTAGATAGCGACCACAACTCATACGCCATGCGTCCAGTATATCCAGGGCGGGATTAGGAGGTGGGTTGGGGTGGGGTGTGCTCATATGCCCCGGTCTAGCCCGGGGCCGACCAGCACCTTGAGGCTCCGCCCGCTCCGGGCAACGTCAAAGGCCGTGTTGATGTCCGCCAGCTCGAACCGCCTCCCAATGAGTGGCTCTATATCCAAATGGCCGAGCCATTGCACCGCTGCATGGAAGCGGCCCCGGCCGCCATAGACGCCAATGAGGCGCAGATTGCGGGCATGAAAGTCGTCGAGTTGCAACGGGAGGCGCGCCGCGGTAGGATGCACGCCGATCATCACCACTCGGCCTCCGTTGGCGACCGACCGGAGGCAATCGGCCAGCGCGGCCGGCTGGCCGGAGCTATCGAAAGCGACCTCGGCGCCGACGCCTCCGGTAGCCGCGGCCACCGCGGCCGCGACCTGCTCATCATGCGGATCAACGGCCTGCTCCGCGCCCAATCGCAGCGCCAACGCCCGTCGGTCGGGGTTCGGCTCGGAGACGATGACTCGCGCCGCCCGGCTGCGGTGGGCGAGCTGGAGCGTCAACAATCCCATCGGCCCGGCACCGGTGAGCAGGACCGTAGCGCCCATCGGCAGTTCGGCATTCTCGACGGCAGCGACAATGCACGCCAACGGCTCGACAAACGCGCCGTGCTGCACGGGCACACCGGCGGGCAGTGGAAAGAGCCGGTCTACCGGAACCACGACTTGCTCGCTATAGCCCCCGCGCGACAGACAGGCGACCGGCATCCCGACCTCCAGCCCGGTCACGTCAGCGCCCAGCGCGACGACCTCGCCGCTAAACTCATGTCCCATCATGCTGGCAATGTCCGTCCGAACCAGCAGGCCGTCAATGGCATGCACCTCGGTCTGACAGACGCCGCAAGCCCGGATCTGCACCCGGACCTCCCCCGGCCCCGGCTGCGGCACCGGCTCCGTGCTGATCTCGAACCCGTGCCCGACAATCCACGTTGCCTTCCGCATGGCTCTCCACCTTTCCCACTGACCGGGGTAGGTACGGGTTAAGCCGTAGGGTCGCGATTTACCGCTCCCCGCCGCCCCGTCATTCCCGCGCAAGCGGGAATCTACACCCCCTCTCCACTTGGTGGCGAGGGGGCCGGGGGGTGAGGTCTGCCCCGCCCGCGGCTCCCCGCCGAAAAACCCACCCTTGTGAGAGTACCGTAGGGGGGCCTGTAACTCAGTTCGGCCCTAAGCCGGGCGTATTGGCAAAGAGCGGACTTTCGGGTAGTATCGCGGTGGTGACTTGGTGTTGCGGTGCTTCTTGCACAGAGTGGAGTCGGTTTCCTTTGCCTTTCGCAGGGGACGTGCCGACCGCCTGCAACGGGGCTTCCCAGTAGCAACATGGCAGCAGTTGAAACTGAGACGGCTGGGCCTGATCAGACATTGATCGGTGCGCGGTGGAGGCCCCCGTCGTCATAAATGCCAGGGAGGCAGCGCATTCTATGGGCCCCATTGAGTCGATCACCTCAGTGTTGCGGAATTGAGGTGACGGCAATTTCAACGGCCGGGCACAACGTTCGGAATTCTGGTGGTTTTGGTTGGTCTCGATCGTGTTGATTTTCGGGACGTATGCCCTCTTTGCGGTCCCTGTGGCCGTTGGTGAGGGATTGTGGGTATTGTTGGTCCTTTTCCTGCAACTAATTCTTGGGCTCGCGCTGGTACTGCCCTCCCTGGCGGTGACGTGCCGACGGCTGCACGTCACCGGAAAGTCTGGCTGGTTCCAACTGCTAAATCTAGTTCCTTTTGGGGCTATACTGGTCTACATTCTGTGCGCCATGCCCGGAACCCGTGGTCCCAACCAATACGGACCTGATCCCCTGCAGGCGCATGAGGGCGCGGGGGTTTACGGCGCATCTCCTGCCATGCAGCCCCACCAGGTTTCTCCGGGGCATGCGGAACCCGGAGGGAGACGGTTCTGCTCCCAGTGCGGGACGCAGTTGCAACCGGGCTCCCGGTTCTGCAGCGGCTGCGGTACTGCCGTCAATTCCGGAGCGTAGAGAAGACCGGGGAGGTCCGAGCGAACGTCAGGGCGGGCCGCCACCCTGTAAAACAGGACTCTGTCCAGGACTTGGGGATCTTCATGGATTCAGATCAAGGAGACACACAGAGCATGGACTCGCTTGAAGATGTTGTAGCCATTCTTCGCTATGAGGATCGCCAAGACTTGGCGGCGTTGCTAACCGATGCTCACGTAGACTTTGAGTATGTAGATATGGCATTCTCTCTTACTTCAGAAGCACACTTTGAGCTGGTCAATGCGATCATTTATGCCTCGATATCCGCCTGTAAAGCATTGAGGGAACTTTCCAAGGAAGACAAAGGTGTGATACTCGATGCATTGCGAGAGGCATGGCCCGCCAGTGAAGTGGGCAGCATGTACATACAAAGTGTCTGGTACAATATCAACAAGGATTCGCTCAGGGATGGACTTACGAACCTTTTTACGAATCCCGTAGGTTGGCAACGTGTTGACCGGACGATGGACAGAATCCGGGAGTTATTGACGACCGCCTCGGCTGAGGAGCAATTTCAGGAAGTAGGGTTCTTGTGCAGAGAAGGACTCATTTCAGTAGCTCAAGCTGTATTTGACGAGAGGCAGCATCATCCACTCCCCGATGACAATACCGACGTGAGTGCCAGTGATGTAAAGCGGATGATTGCTCGATATGTAGCATCGGAGTGTCCTGGGGCGTCAAGCCGGGAAGTTCGCAAATGTGTGAACAGTGCCGTAGACCTTGCCAACAAGGTGACGCATAGGAGGACATCTGTCTATCGTGATGCTGCCCTTTGCGCCCAAGCCATGTTCAATGTGATTGGTTTGATTGCGATTATATCGGGTAAGCGTGACCGAGCCGCGCGTCAGCTACAGGGTGTCGAAGGGGAGACGACGGATCCCCCTCAAGGACGATAGCACCCCGCACGAGGCGAGATCCATGGCCACGGCGTCAGCAGAAAGGCCGGGACGAATGTTCTTGATTTTACAATCTGGCCCCTGCCGTAGGCGGAGTTCACAGCCGGTCAAACCCCCGCCAGCCGGGCAGGGCGGCCGCCTGCCGGGTCCACGTTGCCAGTTGAGCCTCGTCGAGTTCACCTTCGTAGATGTCGATCCAGCGCGAGTCCTTGTCTTTGCCTGAGCCGGGTGGGACGGGACGCAGCGACGCGCCATTGAGGAAGGTCACCTTTACATAACGGGTGAAGACGTGGTAACTCAGGAACCAGCCCTGGCCCTCGATGCCATACCAGGGCGAGTTCCACCTCACGGCCTTGCGAACGTTGGGCACGTTACGCACGATGAGCGCGTCGAGGCGGCGTCCCATGTCGCGTTTCCAGCCTGGCATGGCCGCGATGTAGGTCTGCACGGGAGCGTCGCCGTCGGCCTTCGAGATCTGAGGGTTACCGCCGGAGAGGAGGACCGGCTTCGCACCGGCGCGCTTGGTGACGGCCTTCTTTGCGACCTTCGTTGACTTCTTGGACGTCTTGTTGGCCATGCGTTCACTCCAATCCACGCTTCGCGCGCCTGAATTGGTCGGGGAAAATCCAAAAGCCAAATTCTGGCGGAGGCGACAAGCCGGCTGCCATCGCTGCGTTAGGTCCGTCGGACTTCATGGCGCTTCTGTTCCTTCATTCAAGATAGCATGGGCAGTTGGTTCCTCCAGTACCTTGAGCAGGTCACGCGCGCAATACACACGGCCTCGACTGGCTGACCAGGCGAGCGTGACGATGCCGGCCACCTCAAGCCGTTCGATGGCGCGCCGCGCTGTGGTATAGGCCACGTCTAGCCGCGCGGCGAGTCTGCCTACGCTCCAGAACGGGTTCTCGGCAAACAGTTCAAGCGCCCTTTCCGGCTGTCTGGACTGGCCGCCCTCCAGCTGTGCTCTCCAGCGCGCGAATAGATCATCAATCCGCTGGATGCGATCTATGGCATCTGTGGCTTGGAGCGCAACACCCCGCAAGAAGTAGGTCAACCACTCCTCCCACGCCCCTTTTTGGGTCACTGCGAGCAGCCGCGCGTAATACTCCTCGCGGGTGGACTCGAAATAGGCACTCAGGTACAGGAGTGGCGATGGGATGATGTCGCGCTCGACGAGCAGGAACGTGATGAGGAGGCGGCCGACGCGGCCGTTGCCATCCAGAAAGGGGTGAATCGCCTCGAACTGCGAATGGACGAGCGCGGCATGCACCAGAGGGGGGAGGGCATCGTTATGGAGAAATCGCTCCCAGGCGTCCAGGCAGCCCATCAACTCGGAGGGCGGTGGTGGCACATAGGTAGCGTCGTTCAGGGTACAGCCGGGCGGGCCGATCCAGTTCTGGCTGTGCCGGAACTCCCCAGGCGTTGCTATATCGCCTCGCACGTCCCGCATCAATCGTTCGTGCAGCTCACGCACGAGGCGCAGCGACAGCGGCAACGTGCTCAGGCGCTCCAGGCCGTATTCGAGGGCAACGACGTAGTTGCCAACCTCGCGGAGGTCGGCATGGCTCTGCGCGACCACCCCGCCGGCCTCGGCGGCGAGCAGCTCACCGAGCGTCGCTTGGGTGCCCTCGATGCGGCTGGACAGCACGGCTTCCCGGCGAACGAACGGCCGGATGAGGAGGTGCGGATTGGGCAAGCGTCGTCCTTCACCCGCTAGTCTGCCGACCGCTCGGTCTGCGGCTGAGAGTGCGGCGGCCAGCGCTCCGTCCCACGCGAGGCGTGGCGGCAGCGGCGCCGGGACATAGGCCCGGTAACTACCCAGGCAGTTGACCAGGCGACCGTGGGGACGCCGTTTGTGTTCGGAGGGAGGCTTCACGACCATCTCGTATTAGCGGAAGTGAAAACAACGGAGCCTGCTATTTTCGATATAGCCCCGATACGCAAATAAGATACCACCAAGGGCTGCTGGGGTGTCAAGGGAGGAGGGTTAGCCAGGCAGCGACGGCGTGCCATCTCTGCATCACACCACAAGCGCCCGTCCGTGATAATCGAAGGCAGCCGGTCGACATGGACGATGTGGTAGATCTTCGGCTCGTCGGGCGTCGGCATGGTCAGTGCTCAGTATGCGCCAGATCAACCGCGACCCGGTTCATGCTCCTGCCTCCCGCACGTCAATCTTACCTGTAGCGGCGGCGATGATGGCGGTGCGTCGCTCTCGCCGGCACTCGATCCGCTCTTCGGACCGGCTCACGAATATGGCGCGCAGTGGGTCAGCGGCGCTGGCGTCAACAAAGACCGTCCAAAGCAGCGAACGTCCTTGCCGGGGGGCTGACCTCGATTCTGCTCCGAGAGGACACTGCGGCGCAGTCAATAGGCATGCCTTCACAATATGCACGCCGCACGCAAATGGCCACTCGCACCCAGCGCAAAGAGTAAGGCTTACCCCCGGATATTTCCCGGGGCAAGCCTTGGCTCCCACGCAATGGCGACAAGTTGCGGCCACGCGCGGCGCGGATTAGCGTGCGATACCGAGGCCGGGGCGCGGTTGCTCCATGACCGGCTCCATCAGCCGGTTGAGCTCCTCCACGATGTCCTTACTCGACGGGGCAATGCCCTCGGTGATCTTCCGCGTAGTCGTATTCTCGATCCTCCAGAGGTCGCGTACCCGGAAGTTCCACGGCCCACCGCCCTCGTAGGAGCAGTTCTCGTTTTCCGTTTCGTCCATCGCTTGGGCTTTCGTCAGGGCCACCGACTTAGGGATGTACGGGCTTTGCTGCAGGCGCTCGTCGTGGTAGACATCGCGCCGCCCGTTCAATGTCGTCGAGCCACGTTCTTGCAAGCCGCGGGCCACGCTCCACTCGCGGCCGGTGAACTCGATCATGAACCGGAAGGCCTCATCGGGATGCTGGCTATTCTTGTTGAGGTTGGTGGACGCTGAGGTCATCCAGCCGCCGCGCCGGCCCGTCGGCCCCTTGGGTTGCAAGATCGCACCATACTTGAAGCTCGGGTCTTCTTTGACGAACGTGGCCATCCGCCCCGTCGCCCCTAACCAGCCGCGAGCCACCATGGATACGGTACCGCGCCCAAGCGTGTCGTAGGCGTTCCCGAAGGTGGTCGGGTCGCCGCCGAGCTTCTTCAGCGCGCCGGGGGTGTAGACCTCCCCGATCCGCTTCCAGATCGCATCGGAGTACCAATCGAGGGCCTCCTGAAACTTGGCATCCTTGGCGACCAGGAACTCCCGCTGGTCTTCGTTGAACAGCTCGGAGTCGAAAGCTCGCACGTAGCCCGGAAACCGTTCGCCGGCGAAGTGGTCCTCACCGAAACGCATACCCCACCGCTCCACCTGGTCGCCCTGCACGATTTTCAGCTTCTCGGCGGCTGCGAGCATGTCTTCGACCGTCCAGTCGTTGGTGGGATGACTCAGCCCCACCTCGTCGAAGTGGTTCTCGTTGTAGTAGAGGATGAAGCCGAACACCTGGCCTTGCCAGGGCATGGAGAACTGCTTGCCATCGACGAAGTGGGCATTCCAGGTGGCCTCGTAGTACTCCTTCGGATCGACCTTGTGTGTCTTGACCAGGTCGTCAATTGCCCTGGTGATCCCATGCACAAACCAAACCTGCGGATCCTGACCACCCATCCACCAGGTATAGATATCCTCCAGGTCGCCGGCAATAAAGCGAGTGATGACATGCTCGGTCATCTTTGCCGTATGGTGGATTTCTACCTTGATGTCCGGGTTCTTCTCGTGGAAGATCGGCAGGAGCTTCTCGGGATGATCCACGAGATAATTCGCCGGGGCCAGGATGGTCACGGGGACCTGCTCTTTCGCCTTCATTGGCTCCGCGGCCGGGGCGGCCGGGGCCTGCGTCTCTCCTTCCTCAGGACCGCAGGCAGCCGCATAGAGGCCGACTGCGGCGGTCGTCAGACCGAGGACAAACCTGCGACGTGTCAGATCAACCGGTACAGACATGTGCTCCTCCCTCCTCAGATACGGTGCCAAATCGGCAACCGCGGCACTCTCACTCCCGGGCGTACAGTACGCACAGGAGGGGCAGGATATTATGTTTGTATGCCGGTATCCCACCCGAAGCAAGATTCACGTTACCGCCTCGGTGCGGTGGTGACAATGGACTGAGTTGCGAAATTGGAGACAGAATACGCCCACCGACCGCCTGAGACGCACCTCACCGCCCGGCAGCGGGTGGCATCACTTTAGGCGGGGCGTGGCGGCACTGCGAAACAGGGTGCGGTACTGGCGGGGTGCGTAGCCTTCTCTGGCCTTGAAGACTCGGCTGAAATAGTAGGGGTCCCGATAGCCCACCAGGCGGGCTACCGCAGCCACTCGCAGGTCGGTGTTCCGTAGCAGCGAGCGTGCTTCCCGGAGGCGGACATCGTTGACATAAGCCATGACCGTGCGGCCCATCTGGCGGCGGAACAGCGTGGCAAGATAGCTCGGCGACAAGTCCACAACCGCAGCCAGCCGCCCCAGCGTCAGCTCGGCACCGTGATGAACCTGGATATAGTCGGTCAGATGTTGAATGTACCAGCTTACCTGCTGGGTTCGCGAGTCGGGAATTCGGTCATTTGCCCCGGTCTCCGCCAGCGCCCGCAGGATGCGTGCGGTGAGCGCCAGCAAGGTAACACGAACGAACAGGTTGCAGTACGGGCGCTGCACTTGGAGCTCGCGCACCACGAGGTCAAGCTGGAAAGCCAGGGGGAAATCGAGATTCACAAACCGCGACACGACCCCCCAGCGCTGCTGGGCATACGAGCTATCGTACATGATGACCCCGCCGGGAGTCGCCAACCACCACAGTGTTCGGAACGGCGTCAGTTGCGGCGTGGGGCAGAGCTGGTGCGCTTGGCCGGGCCGCACAATACATGCGCTATGCGGATCGAGGGTCACGGTATGGCCACCCACCCACAGCAGGCAGCGGCCCTCCACGACCCAGCAGACCTCCGGGGTCTCGTGGGTATGGCCGCCGGTTGAGCCATCATGCCCGCGGTGGGGCCCGGGTGGAATCTGGGACAACCGCGCGTCTGTTTCCGCTTGGGCCGTATCCACGAGCAGGAGCTGCATACTGCCGGTTTCCAGCTGCGGCACCAGGACCTCGCCCAGCAGACGAGCAACGGCGGCGTCTGACGCTGGCAGCGCTGGAGCGATCTCGGGGACGGAGCCTGGAAGTTGCTGATCCATACTGTATCGCCGGTTTAATAATAGAGCACTCACCAACCGGTTAGTCCGGTGATCAACGCCCACGTAGCGATCGTCCGGCGTCTGCGCCGGCAACAGCGGCGGTAGCCGGCGACCCGGCCCGGTCCAGCACCGGCTACGGTGGGCACACGCTGGCCCACTACGCGGCATGAGTGGGACGCGCTGTGTGGGGCCCCAGGGCGTAGCCGCGTCCGGGAGCGACTGCACCTCGCGGTCGGCTTGTCGCGCAGCGCGTTGACCGCCGGACATGTCCACGTGCGTGACGGAGACCTGGTAGCCACCCGGACAGTTGACTAGGTGACCAGGCGACCGTGAGGGCGCCGTTTCCGTTCGGAGGCAGGTAGCACGACCGTCTCTTAATTATCGGAAATGAACACGACAGAGCCTGCTATTTTCTTTTCGATATAGCTCCGATACGCAAATAAGATAGCACCAAGGGCAGCCGGAGTGTCAAGGGACCAGCACTAGCCCGGCGGCAACGGCGGCCCGGCCGAGAGCAGTATCCAGGGTGGCGAGCGCCGCTTGGCGTCTTTGTGCCAACTCCAGATAGAGGGCGTCGTAGAAGGTCAAGCCGTGTGTTCGGGCCAAGGCGAAAGCGACATCGAGATCGGGGGTGGTGTCCGTGCTTACGGGTAGCTCTCGCAAGTTGAGCAGGCGCTCATTCACCTCGTCCACAGTAATGCGGCCCCGCCGCTCTGCGACAAGCAGGGCGTTACGCACCTCTAACTGCCAGTGTGGTGGGACAAGTGCTCTACCAGCTTCGAGTTGAGTCAAGGCCGCGTCCGCTCGCGGGTCCGCCTCGTCATCGAAGAGCAAGGCCGCGGTAACTGACGCATCGAGAACAAAGGCACTCAAAACCGATGACCTTCGTGGCGCGCGGCGAGAATCTCCGCGGTGGACATGTCGATCCGCCTCCACCGGCGACGGCGTTCTCGGAAACGCGCTATCGCTGCCTCACGCTGGGCACGTTCCTGGTCCTCGGCCGGAACCAAATGGGCAATCGCCTTGCCGTGGCGCGTGATCACAACGGTCTCGCCGTGCTCGACTGTCCGCAGCAACTCGGCCATGTGCGCCTTGGCCTCGGTCGCTTGTACTTGGCGCATAATTGCCAACATCAACCGGTTAAAATAACCAGGCTTATTCTATCATGGGCTGCTTCTCCCGTACACGCGCCGACATCCTGAACGAGGCGGCATTAGCTTGGCAAGAGCGTGAGCCGCTGGTCTCTCCGCATCACTTGGCCGCCTCCCGCACGTCAATCCGGGCCGTCACCGCAGACGTGACTAGCGCAGCACACCGCTTTCGAGGAGCGCGGAGCTATGCGCTGTGTGGGACCTCAGGGCGTAGCCGCGTCCGAGAGCGACTGCACCTCGCGGTCGACTTGCCGCGCGTAGCGTTGGCCGCTACGCACGTCCACGCGCGTCAGGAGCGCCATCCCGATGACGAAAAAGGCGATCACGGCGAGGATGCTGAGGCGGCTGGAGCCGGCCAGCACCGAGACCCACCCGAAGATCACCGGCCCTAGAATACCGGCAAACTTGTCGCCCACGGCGAAGAAAGAGAAGAACTCCGCGGACTTGTGTCGCGGGATGAGGCTGGCATACAGCGAGCGGCTGAGGCCTTGACTGCCACCTTGCACCATGCCCACCAGGATCGCCAGCGTGTAGAAGTGCCAGGGCACGGTCATAAAGTAGCCCAGCACGCTGACCACGACGTACACCGCCAGGCCGAGATAGAGCGCCCGCTTGGCACCCACCCGCCCGGCCAGAAGGCCGAAGAGGAAGGTGCAGGGTATCCCGACAAACTGCACCACCAGAATAGCCCCGATGAGGTGCGTTTGCCCCAAACCGATCTCCGTGCCATAGACGGCTGCCATCCTGATAATCGTGCTGATCCCGTCGTTGTAGGCCAGGAACGCCAGCAGGAACAGGAAGGCGTGCCGGTAGCTGCGAATTTCGTGGAACGTCTCGACCAGCCGCGTCACGGCTACCCGCACGGGATTCAGGCCAGCGGCTTCATCCAGCTCTAGTTGCCGCGGTGGTTCGGACACGCGCCGGAAGAGTGGGAGCGAAAATCCGACCCACCAGACGGCCACGCTGACAAAGCTCAGGCGGGTCGCCACCTCCGCGTCGGCCAGCCCGAACGTGCCGGGGCGCAGGATCCACGCCAGGTTGATCGCCAGCAGCAGCCCCCCGCCGAGATACCCCAAGGCGTAGCCGGCCGTGGAGACGCGATCTATCTCCCTCTCACGCGCAATGTGGGGCAGCAGAGAGTTGTAGAAGACGTTCGCGCCGGAGAAGCCGACGTTGCCGAGCACGAACATCAGCGAGGCAAACAGCCATGCGCCTTGACTGATGAAGAACATCGTGGCCGTGGCCACGACGCCTAACGCCAGGAACGTGCCGAGCAGCCGCTTCTTGGCGCCGAGGTAGTCGGCCACGGCCCCCAGCACCGGTGTCAGCAGTGCCACCAGCGCCAGGGCTATCGCCGTCGTGAAAGCATACCGCTGCGTCGCCTCATGATCCGGTAGGTCGGCAGCCGCCACGGTGGCGTAGAAGATGGGAAACACGGCGGCGACAATCGTGGTGACAAAGGCCGAGTTGGCCCAGTCGTACAGCGCCCAGGCGCGCAACTCGCGGCGGTGTAACCCAAGGGCCTGGAGCCAGTGGGGACCGCTCGCCTCAGTTGTGCCGGCCGGATCGTCGCTGGGCACCCTTGCAGCCGCTGACATGATCGCTTCCCCTCCCCATACGGGTACTGTCACCGGCTTCAGGCCGCGTGCAACCCCCGGTCGGCTTGCCGCGCGGCGCGTTGACCGCTAGGCACATCCACGCGTTTCAGGAGCGCCATCCCGACGACGAAAAAGGCCATGATGGCGAGGATGCTGAGACGGCTGGAGCCGGCCAGCACCGAGACCCACCCGAAGATCGCCGGCCCCAGAATACCGGCAAATTTGCTACCCACGGTAAGAAAAGAGAAGAACTCCGCGGACTTGTGTCGCGGGATGAGGCTGGCATACAGCGAGCGGCTGAGTGCCTGACTGCCGCCGATCACGGCACCAACGAGGACAGCGAGCGCGTAGAAGTGCAGGGCCGTGCTCATGAAATAGGCCAGCACGCTGATCACGACGTACACCGCCAGGGTCAGATAGAGGGTCCGCTTGGTGCCCAATCGCCCGGCCAGGATGCCGGCGAGAAAAGTGCAGGGCATCCCGACAAACTGTACCACCAGAATAGCCCCGATGAGATGGGATCGCGCCAGACCGATCTCCGTGCCATAGGCGGCTGCCATCCCGTTGATCGTACCAATCCCGTCGTTATAGGCCAGGAAGGCCAGCAGGAACAGGAAGGCGTGCCGGTAGCCACGAATCTCGTGGAACGTCTCGACCAGCCGCGTCACGGCTACCCGCACGGGATTCAAGCCGGCGACTTCATCCGCTTCCAGCCGCCGCGGCGGTTCGGGTACACGCCGGAAGAGTGGAAGCGAAAATCCGACCCACCAGACGGCCACGCTGACAAAGCTCAGGCGGGTCGCCACCTCCGCGTCGGCCAGCCCGAACGTGCCAGGGAACAGGACCCACATCAGGTTAATCGTGAGCAGCAATCCCCCGCCGAGATAGCCCAGGGCATAGCCAGCCGAGGAGACACGATCCACCTCGCCCTCGCGGGCAATGTGGGGCAGCAGGGAGTTGTAGAAGACATTCGCGCCGGACAAACCGACATTGCCGAGCATGAATAACAGCGAGGCAAACAGCCACGCGCCCTGGCCGATGAAGAACATCGTGGCCGTGGCCACAGCGCCTAAGGCTAGGAACATGCCGAGCAGCCGCTTCTTGGCGCCCAAGTAGTCGGCGACTGCCCCCAGCACCGGCATCAGCAGCGCGATCAGCGCCAGGGCGGCGGACGCCGTGAAGGCATAGCGCGCCGTCGCCTCGTTCGCCGGCAGGCCCACGGCCGCCACGGTGGCGTAGAAGATGGGGAACACGGCGGCCCCGATCACGGTGGCAAAGGCTGAGTTGGCCCAGTCGTACAGCGCCCAGGCCCGCAGCTCCCGTCGGTGCAGCCCCAGTGCTTGCAGCCAGTGCAGACCACCCGCGGCGGCGGCGCTGGCCTGCCCGCTACTCGGCGCCGCTGCCTCCGCCGGCCCGGCCGCCTCAGCTTGAGTAGCACTCATGAGGCGAAAATGGGGTTGCTCCACGCCGAGCGACGCTGCCAGTCGGTCGCCTGTACCCGCACATACCACGCGCGTCCGTTGCCACCGGTCGGCCCCGGGGGCGGCGACACCGAGAGCGTGGCCTCGGTGATCGTGGCACCAAGCTGGCCGCGGGCGATGGCGTCCACGTTGTACGCGCTGTCGTGCTCGCCATAGGCCAGCAGATAGATCGCCGCGCAGGGCGACGTCTCGACGTGGATGCGGAGCGCGCCATCCTCCTCGCCGAGTACCTGGACCTGTCGCAGCTCCGGGCCGCTGGAGGCGTAGAACTGCCCCTGAGCCAGCGCCGTAGCGATGGCCACCGGCGTGGCCGTTGGCGCCCGCACCACCACCCAGCCGAGACCGCGATCAAGCGTGCCCCAGTGGGTATCGTCGGTGGCAATGCCCCACCACCGGGCGCCACGCGCCAGCGTCTCATCCCACGTCGCCAGCGAGTCACCCTTCTGGGTTTCCAGGTGCGCGGCCCCGTTGTAGACCTCTATGCCCAGTGCGCCGTCCTGCGGGTCGTCGCTCCACAAGGCCAGCAAGTCAGCTGCCGTGAGGCCCGACCAATAGGGGTGGGCCACGAACACCGTAGCACCAACCGAGCGCAGGAAGGACACTGCCTCGGTGGCCAAGGTATGCTCGGACGGCAGCGTCGTCTGCGGCGGCACGTTGATTCCCAGGAGATGATACGCTGCCCCCAGCTCCCCACCGGCAGCGGTCAGCTCCGTCGCCGGGATCAGACACAACCCTTTGGGATCGAGACCGGCGGGGTCCGTGACCCGGTTGTGGTCGGTGATGGCGAGGAAATCGTAGTCGTGGGCAGCGTGCCAATCCACGGTCTGCTGGGGTGTGGGTTGGCCATCGGACTCGGTGGTGTGGCAGTGGAGCGCGCCACGGTACCACTGTCCTGGTGCCTGCCAGGGGGTACTATTCGGTGTCGACTGCGCGGCCGGGTCCAGACGTTGCATGATGCTCTCCTCGCCTGAAGGATAGCGGAAGCGCAGGCTGTTGTCGGGCCTCACCCCAGGGCAATCGCATTCTAAAATCACCCCTCGTCACTCCGGTAAAAGCCGGAGTCCAGAGACCGTAAATTGGGCAAATTAGGGGCAACTACGGTGCTTGCCGGCGCTAGATTCCCGCTTGCCCCCTCTCACAAGGGTAGGTAAACCGGGAAAGCAGGCAGAGTGTGTGCTTGTAGGGGCACAGTATACTGTGCCCCTGGCCTCTCTCCGACAGCCGCCCTCTCCCTGTCGCCAAGCGATGGAGAGGGGGCCGGGGGTGAGGGCAATTAGATGGACGGGAATAGGAAGGAGTGCAGCCATGCAACCGGCGGTCATCAATCGAAAAACGCTCTTCTGGACCGGCGAGCACTGGATCAACTTCCTACGGCGACCCGGCGAGGAAGCGCATAGCGGCATGGTCAGCCTGTACCACACCCAATACAGCGCGGCCGGCGCCGGCATTGTGACGTTGGTCCACGTGGATAGTCCACAGCCGTTCACGGCCATCTGCACCGATAATCGGACGTTGGTGCCGTTTATCCAGGAGCACTGGCCTCGCGGGCGCATTCCGCCCTTTGACGGCCGGGACGTGCCCGTCCTCGATGCGACCTTCAGACGGGGCGGCGACATCCGGCACGACCCCTGCTGGATCATTACGGTGGCGGGGCACGAGATTGTCGCGCGCTGGGTAGTCACGCAGCCGCCGCTGGTGATGACCAGAGCAGGGCCGGCCCAGGACGCGGACCTAGACCTGCACTCGGTGCTGTTCTTTACCGACACGGCCGCGATCACGTTCGACGGGCAGCCGGCGGACGGACTACCCTACCTCTCGCCGCACTGGGCGCCGCTATTGGGCACGGCGCGTAGCTCGTGCGTGTTCGCCCTCGCGGAGACGATGCTGCAATAGGCGCGCCTCCGCCTCTTACCGGTAGCATCCGCGGCACTATCCTAACGTAGTGGAAACAACGTGATGATGACTGAAGCAGTGCAGATCGTGGCCGGCGACGGAATTCTCCATACCCTCGGCGATCACCTCCGCAGTGCCGGTCTCGACGGCAAGGTGTACGTCATCTCGGATCGGCAGGTCTGGTCGCACGTCGGCCCAACGCTGGCGGCCGGCTTGACCGAGCGGGGCTTCGCCGTCCACACCATGACCATCGCCGGCGGCGAGCACACCAAAACGCTGCGGGAGGCCGAGGCGCTCTATACCTGGCTGGCGGCGGAGCGAGCCGAACGGCGCGATACCATCGTGGCACTCGGTGGCGGCGTGGTCGGCGACCTCGCGGGCTTTGTCGCCGCCACCTACCTGCGCGGCGTCGCCTTGGTGCAGGTGCCCACGACCGTCCTCGCGCAGGTGGATAGCGCCATCGGCGGGAAGACGGCCGTAGACCTCCCGGCCGGCAAGAACCTTGTCGGCGCCTTCCACGAAGCGCGAATCACCCTGATTGACACCCGGACGCTCGACACCCTGCCGGCCCGCGACCTGCGCGCCGGGTGGGCCGAAGTGTTGAAGACGACGCTGCTCTTCGACCCGCCGCTGTTCGAGCGGCTGGAGGCCTACGATGCGGTGGCAGTGCCGCCCGATCTCCGCCGCGAAGTCGTCTCGCGCTGCGCCACCTGGAAGCAGCAGCTTGTGCGCGAAGACCCCCAGGAGCGCGGCCCACGCATGCTCCTGAACCTGGGACACACCATCGGCCACGCCCTGGAGGCCGCGACCGGCTACACGCGGTACGCCCACGGCGAGGCGGTCGCTATCGGCCTCGTCGGGGCGGCTTGGTTGAGCACCAAGGTGGGCGGGCTACCCTCGACCGAGGCCGACCGCATTGAGGCGGCCCTGCAACGCTCGCAGCTCCCCGTGCGATACGCAGCGGTCACACCGGCGGCGGTCTGGCAGGCCGCGCAGTCGGATAAGAAGGTCAGCAAGTCCACCTTGCGCTGGATACTGCTGGAGGCGATTGGTCGCCCGGTCATCCGGCAAGACGTGCCCGAGGCCGCGGTGCATCGTGTTCTGGCGGACCTCCGGGCGGCCTGATCCGCCACCGCCCACCGCTCACTCGCCGCACAGGAACCGACGTGGATTGTCCGTGAGGATGCTGTCGAACGTCGCCGCCGGCACGCCCGCCTTGAGAAAACGCGAGCGCAGCGTGCGGAGCAGGTGGGCGTAGCCGTGACCCCCGTAACGCACCAGGTCCGACCTGAAGCAGATGTCCTGGGCCAAGAGCAGGCGGTCGCCAAACCCGGCCTCCAGAAGACCGCGCACGACCCGAATGCGCTGGGCATCGGACGGGAACTGGATGTTGGCGTGCGGGTAGTACATCTCGCGGCCGAAGGTATCGAGCGAGAGCCAGTAGCCGCGCCGCGCAAGCTCCTTGTACGCGGGCAGGTCATCGAGAAAACGCACGTCGAGGTGGCTAATCATCGTCCGGCGCGGCTCGATGCCGGCGGCCTCAACCGCCCGGACGGCTACCTCGGCCCCCGCTCGATACCATGCCGGATGGATATTGATGGCACAGCCTAGCTCGCGCTGTACCCGCGCGGCTGCGGCCAGTACCCGCAGCTCCACGGGCGCCGGCGGGTTGCCCACGCCAAGCTCGCCCATCAGACCGGCACGCACTTTAGTCCCATGCATGCCTTCCAGCAGCCCGCGGCGCATCTCGTCGGCCAGCGCCTCCGTGGATTGATCCGCAGCCGCGTGGTCAGCGTAGGAGGCCGCCAAGTAGTACCCGGTCCCGGCGACGATGTGCAGACCGGTCCGCTCGGAGACCGCGACCAGCCCGGCCGGGTTCGGGCTGATGCCCACGGTCGTCACGTCAATGATGGTGGTCCCGCCGGCGGCCTTGAACTGCTCCACCTCCCAGACGGCGGTCGCCAGGTCCTCTTGCGCCAGGTTGACCCGGCTGTTGAAGGGATGCGAGCGCAGCCACCACAGGCGGTCCGGGGTGATCGGCGCCGTGGCGAGCGTGCCGTCCGGGTCGTCCTCGGATTGGGAGTAGTAGCAATCCAGGCGAAAGAAGAGATGCTCGTGCGCCAGCGTGATCCCCAGCTCGGCGGCGGGTACCGCCCCCTGCACGGTCATTACGGTCGGTTGCGCCACTACGCCCTCCCTCGGTAGGGGCGCAACATGCTGCGCCCACACAACTCCACTGCCGGTACCCTGGCGCTCCTATCCTATCCTAGAGCGCCGTCGGATCACCGGCGGCCGGCCCATCGTCCGCGGTGAGACTAAGCGTACCGTACTGCGAACTTTAGGAGGCCCCCTCACTTGCTCGCATCGCCGGTTGCCCGGAGCGTCTGCTCAAAGCCTTCCAGTCTTTCTCGCAGTGCTGAGACGCTCGCCTGGATATGCTGCCCCGCTGTATCTATGACGATACTGGCCTGCCAGGGTTCATACTCGCGGACGCACACCTGCTGCCACGTAGGTAATCGGTGCCCGACGATGTCAGCTATCCGTGAATCGACCCTGCGCCGGTGCTCCGCCTGGTCGGAACAGACGATCTCAATCTCGATGCAACGCTTGCCTGCCCGCTGGGCGACTTTCCGCCAAGCGGCTCGCGTTGCCTCCACTGGGTTCACAGAATCGGCTATTACGATGTGGCCCAGTCTCAGATTATCCTCAGCAATCGCATAAGCGACCACGTACCCCTCTGGCCCCGATATCGTCACATAGGAGTTACGCAACGCCTGCTCTATGGAATCGATGCGTAGATGAACGGCCTTAACGCCCCGTGCCAGTCCAGTGGCAATTGCTGTTTTGCCCACCGCGGGAAGGCCTCCGAGGATCAATAACATCAGATCGTGGATTCCAAGCCTTTTGCAATCTTGGGCGGCGGTCGTAGGGACGGTCGCCTAGAAAGAATCCCTCTTACCAAGGGAGCGCGGAGTTGGCATAGCAGTATGACCCATTGCCTACGTAAGAAATCATGGGCGTTTCAACTCCTAGCGAAGTCAAGCGCCGCTTGTCCAAGGCCGCTGAGATGGTCATTAGGGTCTATGGAGTCTCAGCAGGCATCGTGCTGTCCGGCAGGGCACGCAGGATTTCGCTGACGAGTTGGCGTTCGGGTACGGCGCCGATACACGCCATCGTCTCTATCCTCCGGGGGGTGAGGCGCGAACAGTCTCTCCCCATCCAAAAGCCTACGCTGGCGGAAGTATAGGCGATTGATGGCCGGCCGGCGCAAAAACCATCGCGTAGCGTTCCGGACACCGACGGTAGCACTGACCAGGCAGCGGCGGTAGGCTGAGAGCCATGGATCCTTTCTTGCCGCTCCTGGTACTCCTGTGGGCTGCTGCCGGCGCCGCGGTATGCGGTGAAATTGTGGGCTGGCGTGTACGCCGGGCGCAGCGCCGCTCGCGGTGGCAACGCCGGCTGCGTGCGGTCGCCGTCCTGTTTCTCGTGGCGGCGGTGCTCTGGTTCGGGATCGTGGTACTGGATTTCCTGGCCTTCGTGCGGTCACCGGAACCTTGATGCGCCGATACACACCTCAGCGCAGGGTACAATCGGCTCCACTATCCGCAAGCTCGCGGCCGCACCTATGGCCGGCCGCGCGGCGGCACGCTTGATCCGCACCAACTACCCGGTCTGCATCACCAGAGCTTCATCGGATCGCGCGGACCGGTCATGCCAACGCTCCATTGGGGTTGTATGACGCGCCAGGACCAAACCAGCAACGACCCGGCGGGACAGCCACCGCCATGGGCAGTGCTCACGGCCGAAGAGTTCGCCACCTGTCAGTTGGAGTGGGCCGCCGCCGAGCCACCGCCGGCCCAGCGCGGCCGACCGTCGCCGCCGGCCGGTGAGCAGCGCCCCGCCGGCCCGGCCGCGCCACCGTGGAATATCGTCACCCTCGGCGACTGCCGCGATTTGCTACCGATGGTGCGGTCCGAATCGGTGGACACGATCTTCGCCGATCCGCCGTACAACCTCCAGCTCAAGAAGGCGCTGCTCCGCCCGAACCGAACGCTGGTCGAGTCGGTGGACGCGGAGTGGGATCAGTTCAATACCTTTCAAGATTACGACCGCTTTACCTATCAGTGGCTCCAGGCGTGCCATCGCGTGCTGAAGCCCACGGGCGCGATCTGGGTGATGGGCACCTACCACAACATCTACCGCATCGGGCGCCTCTTGCAGGACCTCGGGTTTTGGATCCTCAACGAGGTCTGCTGGATCAAGACCAACCCGATGCCCAACTTCCGCGGCTCGCGCTTTACGAACGCCCACGAAACGCTCATCTGGGCCAAGAAATCGGAGACGGCCAAAGGCTACACCTTCAACTATCAGGACATGAAGGCTGCCAACGGGGGCAAGCAGATGCGGAGCGATTGGGTGCTTCCCATCTGCACCGGCAAGGAACGACTGCGCGACGAGCACGGTCGGAAGGCGCATCCGACCCAGAAGCCGGAAGGCATACTGGCGCGCGTGATTGCGGCGAGCACCCGGCCCGGACAGTTGATCCTGGACCCCTTCGCCGGCACCGGCACCACCGCTGCCGTCGCCGCCCGCCTGCACCGGCGGTGGCTAATGATCGAGCGCGAGCCGGACTACGTGGAGTTGATGCGCGCGCGGCTCACCGCGCCGCTCGGCCCCCCGCGGCCCCCGCCCCACCGGGGGAGCTAGCCGGGTTGGAAAGTGCCTCACCCCCTCCCGGCAGTAGGGGGCAACCCTTGCAAACCCGTCATTCCGGCTTTCGCCGGAATCCAGGCGTGTGGCTGCTACCCCTGTAGGGGCATCCCTTGTGGGCGCCCTGGCCTCTCACCCGCGCCGCCGGTCACAACCCTCACGCGGTTTCGGCCCAATGACGGGTGCGCCTAGCAGCCATACTGCGGTACAATGAGCGCTGTTAACTTGCGATAAGCCGACGAGGAGTAGGATGTCCTCCCCCTGGGAGCAGCGCCTGTGATGCCTAGGGGAGCACGTGCGAGGGAGTACACAGCATGGCCAATACCGAGGGTCCGCCGGCTACGGGTGGTGCAACCGGCGATTCGCCGGCACCGCCACCACCACCGCAGCGCCTGCATCCCTACGTTGACCCACCGCGCTACGAGCAGCATCTCGAAGAAGTGCATGGGCTGGTGATCCGCCCCAAGGCCGGAGAGATCGTCGCTATTCCGGAGCACCAGATGTGGATGCTGACCGTGAAGGGCCAGTATCGGACCAAGAAAGGGAAGGTGCTGCCGACGGACACGGTGCTACGCGAGGTGCGGGGCCGGCGTCCCTATGCACTGGTAGAGCTGTATCGCTTCATTCACCCGGACGACACGACCAAAGAGCAAAGCCCGCTGCGTCGTGGCCGGCGCCGGCCGCCGCGCCGCTGAGGTAGCTACGTAAGGGCCTGGTGCCCCACCCATCCTCACGGCGGCTGGTGCCGGAATCCGGTGGCCGGGGAACGTGGATTGCAGATTTGGCCGCAATGACGGGCGTCGCGGCGCCGGCTCCCGGTCGGCTATACTACTGCTGCCGGGTCATTTCACCTCGATACCGCGCCAACCGGCTGTCCGGCACGAGATCTCCGATGGCAACCAGAACCGCCCTCCGCCCCCCCCCGCCCGGTCCGTATGCTCACCTGGAGCCGCTGCCCGATCCCCCGCGGATACGCGACATGCAGCAATACAACCGGCTCGTGGCGTTCGACAGCATCTTGCGCGCCCACTTTGCCCAGCGCTCCGACGTATTGATCTCCGGCCAAGGCTACCTCCGCCACGAGGCCGGCAACGACGCGGAGCGGCTGGCGCCCGACTGCGTGGTCGCGTTCGGCGTCAATCCCGCCGCCATCGTGGCCCGCAACGGCTACGTCATCAGTGAAGTGGGGAAGCCACCGGACTTGGTGCTGGAAGTAGCCTCGCGGAGTACGGGGCGACGCGATGATACGGTCAAGCGGGCCGGGTACGCCGGCTACGGGGTGCAGGAATACTGGCGGTTCGACCACACCGGCGGCCGGTACCACGAGGCGGCGCTGGCCGGGGACCGGCTGGTGGCTGGGCAGTACGAGCCGTTGCGGATCCATGAGGCGCCGGGGGAGCTGAAATGGGGCCATAGCCCGGTGTTGGGCTTGGACCTGTGCTGGGACGAAGGTGAGTTACGGGTGTACGACCCGGTAGCCGGGGGATATCTGCCGACCGCGCCGGAGCTGCAAGCACAGCACGCTGCCGAGCGCGCGGCCCGCCAGGTGGCGGAAGACCGGGCCGCAGCCGCCGAATCAGAGTTGCGGCGGCTCCGGGAGCGGCTCCGGCGGCTGCAAGCGGAATAATCCCCGCCGTGCCAGGCTCCGGCTACATAGCCCCCTAAGGCCCCCCGCCGCCGCCGGGGGACGATATGTTCCCTCCCCTGTCGCAGCAGCGGAGGGTGCGGGTGGGGACCTGGCATTTTCAGAGCAATGAATGGGAGGGAGTGATGTTACTCGAAAGTCGCACCGGGCTGATTGTCGGGCTGTCGGATAGGCACGGCTTCGCCTGGTCCATCGCGCAGGCCCTCGCCGGCGCCGGTGCCGCGCTGGTGTTGAGCCACGAACCCCGTCATGCCCGCCGCGCGCCGGAGTTGGCTGCCGCCCTCCCGACGAGCGCGACCACGGTACAGCTCGACGTGACTGACGACGCCGGGATTACCACGGCCTTCGAGCAGATCGGCGCGGAGCACGGTGGGCTGGACTTTCTGGTCCACGCGGTCGCCTTTGCGCCACCCCAAGCGCTCTTGGGCCGCTTTATAGCTACGGAACGAGAAGCGTTCCGTATTGCGCTGGACATCAGCACCTACTCACTCATCGCACTGGCCCGCGCGGCCGAGCCGCTGTTCGCGCAGCGCGGCGGCGGCAGTATCGTAACCCTCACCTACTACGGCGCGGAGAAAGCCGTGCTCGGCTACAAGGTGATGGGGGTTGCCAAGGCGGCGCTGGAGGCCACCGTGCGCTACCTGGCTGCCGAGCTAGGGCCGGACAGCGTCCGTGTCAATGCCGTCTCCCCCGGACCACACCGCACCATCTCCGCCCGCGGTATCCCCGGCTTCATGGATATGTACCGGGCGTTCCCGGCGCGGGCACCCCTGCGCCGCCACATCGAAGGGGCCGACGTGGGCAATACGGTCCTCTACCTCTGTAGCGACCTCGCCCGCAGCGTGACCGGCGAAGTGATCCACGTCGACTCCGGCTACCACGCGACGGGTATGTAGCTGGCGGTCCGGCCCCTAGTAGCGGCTGGGCGCGTAGATGTCCTCGCCCCGGTGCAGCCGGAGCGCAATATCGTAGGTCTGCGTGATGGCGCGCCGCGTGGGGCTATGGGCCGCCTGCCAGCGCGCAATCGCCACGAGCACCTGCCAGCTTTCCTCGCGGCGCCCGACCGCAACCAAGTCGTGGTAGAGCCGCAAGCCCTCCTCCAGCATTTGGAAGTCGTGGAAATTGGCATCCTCCCGCAGCACCGACCGGCCGAGGGCTGCCACCAACGGCCGCGGCTCGTGGCCGAGCGTGAGATAGCGGTACACCACGGTGCCGGCCTCCTCCACCTGCGATTGCCGGTCACAGAGCGCGAGCAGCTTCGTGGTCAGCTCCTCCGGGTCGGTCGGCTCGGCGGCTAAGGCGCGCTCGCTCGGCAGGTAGGCCGGCGGGATGTTGAGGAAGCGGCCGAGGTAGACCACCATCGCGCCATGCAGCACGCCGCGCGCCAGCTCCGGCGACGGCGCCCGCTTGGCCATCTGGGCCACGGATTGGCAGTAGGTGAAATGGTGTAGCACCGTGTCCCAATCGCCGAACTCATTGCTGGTCGGGAAGCGCGTCACCCGCAACGCCGCGGCGTAGGCGACGGCTTGCGCCGCGGCGGCCAATGCCAGACCCCGGCGGAAGGCGGCCATGAGCGCGTCAATGGACGCTGCCGGGTCATCCTCCAGCAGGGTGTCTACCAGGGCGGTTTCCCACTGCCCGGTCGGGAGAGCGTCGAGATCGAGCACCGCCGGGAGCTGTGCGCTGGCCGGCTCCACGATATCGAGCAGATTGACCGGATGCTGCCAGGAGTTGCGCTCCTCCTCGCGCGTGGAGGTGGCGATCTGCGGGACGATATTGGGCAGCACCTCCGTAGCCTGCTCCCAGCCAACGAGATCGAGCAGTTCGAAGGCTTTCGCAATCGTGTCCAGCACGTGGCTGAAGTCACGGTAGTAGTGGTCGGTGCCGGCAGCACACAGCATCGTCGCCACCTGCGGCGGCGTCGCGCCCTCGGCGATGGCCGTGCGGAGCGTGCGCTCGGCCGCATCCGTACTCCGCACCTCGATAAACTCGCGGAACCACGCCTGCAAGCGCTCGATGGACGCCTGGCGCACCGCCAGCGGCTCTAGGTCGAAGGTGGCGCGCTGGCCGCTCGCGTCCGCACCGACGCGGCGGACGCCATGATAGAGGGCCAGGCACCGATCCTCCCGCTCCAGGTCATCGAGCACATGCGCCATGGCAGTGAGGATCGTCAGGCCATCGCCCCAGCCGTTGGCATTGCGACTGGAGCCGAAACGGAGACCGTGGCGAGCCGCACGGCCCACGATCTCGGCCGGCGGCGTGTCCAAGTCGTGCAGTCCCAGCACCGCTTTCGCCTGCACCAAGGAGATATTCTGCTCCAACCCCTCGTCGAGCCGTCCTAACCAGCGCGCGCGCTCCTCGTCCTCGTCGGCGCTGTTGGGATAGACCCACACCTGGCCCGCCTCGATCTCTACCGGGTAGGCCCGCACGTTATCGGCGAACAGATCGAACGTCCCGCCGCTCTGGAGATCGAACCGGGCATAATGCCAGTTGCAAGTGAGCACACCGTCTTTGCAAGTGCCGCGGGCAAGGGGAAAGCCCATGTGCGGACAGCGGTTATCCACCGCGTAGGCCTGATCTTCATGCCAGAACACGGCAATGCCGTGTCGAGCGCCGATGGCCGTACCGGAGACGGTGAGCACCCCGGCCGCCTGCAGTTCCGCAACGGTGCCGGCGGCGATCCTGGCAGCGGTGTCAACGGCCGGCGACGCAACGACAACCATGATCCTCTCCTTTATTCTCCCGTCATTCCCGCGAACGCGAGAATCCACCTGCCCTCTCTACACCGTACCAATCGGCCTTGCAGCGTGTCATCCGCGAGGGCCTTTCCAACGTCACCACCAACCCGGTCATTCATCACCGCCAAACCTGTCATTCTGAGCGGAGCGAAGAATCTCGGCCACGGGGGAAAGCCCCTGCGCTCCACTCAGAGCCTGTCGAAGTGGTGACATTGGAAAGGCCCTGGTCATCCGCCGCAGCCGCTTGCAAGAAGCCGGGAAGTATAGTAGTCTGCCTGCAAAGCGAGGGTGATATGGCTAGTGAAGGCGCGGGCGGCCCGGCTGCGAAATACTGTCGGAACTGCGGACAAGTCAATCCACGCGCCGCGGCGCTGTGCTCGCGCTGCGGCGGCACGACCTTCAGTGACGTACCGGCTGACGAGGGCGTGCAGCAGGTTGCTGCAGAAGAACGCGAGCAGCAAGTCTGGGGCACCTTTGGGACGGTCGTGCGCGTCATTGCCATCTTCGTCTGGATTGGATTGCTCGCCGTTTTCTATCCGACGCTGTATATGGTTGGTCCGGTCCAAAAGCTCGTAGTCTGGGCCCTCATCGGCGGCATCTACTTCTTCGTCCTGCACGATAGGGTGGTGGAGTTGATCGCCCGACTGCTCGGTCGCAAACCCGAAGAAGTGTAGGGCCACGCTCCCGCCGCGTGCGTCTCCAGGGACCGGCCGTGCCGCCCGCAGGAGCAGTGCAGTTGTGCCGGCTCCGGCATATCCCCTCGTTCACCTGTCCTTGCCGGTCTATCCTGCCCTCCGACGCCCTCGCCCGTCTCGCATCGTCGGTAGCAGGGGGGGTATGGACCAGGGATACACGCCCCGCTCATACTGACATCCCGCTGGGAGCCGTATGACGCACCGAGCGCTGACTTCCCCGAGAGTCTGGGCCATTGGCGCCGTCGCGCTCGCGACGGTCCTGACAAGCATTCCCTACGTCTACGGTGCCCTGTATGCGGACGCCACCCACCTCTTCACCGGCGTTGTCGCCTGGCACGGCGACGTGTTCTACTACCTGGCCCAAATGCGCCAATTCGGCACGGCGCTGCTCATTGCCAATCCGGTCACGCCTGAAGTCCACGCCCCGGTCCTGTTCAACGGGCTATTCGGACCACTGGGCTGGCTGGCCCGCTGGACGGGGACGCCACCGCAATTCTGGTACCTGCACATCGCCCGCGTCGGCGCCTTAGTGGCCATAGCGTTGGCGGTCCTGGCGCTGGGAGCAACCGCCGGTCTCACGCGGCGCGCGCGCATAGTCGCGCTGCTGCTGGCGCTGTTTGCCAGCGGGTGGCGCTGGCTCATCTGGGTGGCGCCATCCGGCTCATTGCTCGACGGTCTACCATACTGGCGCAAGATTCACGAGGGGAGCACGCTCCAGCAAGCCATGACGCTTCCCCACTTGGCCTTGGCGAGCGCCTTGGTCTGCGCGGTCCTGCACTTCTTTTTGCGGGGCTGCCAAACCGGCTCGCGGCGCTCCTATATCGCGGCCGGCGCAGCGTTGGCCTACTTGAGCAGCTTTCACCCGTTCGAGTTCCTGCCGCTGTGGCTGACATTGGGCATCCTGACCGTACTGCTGGCGTTGGGCACGAGAATGCCGGCTGCCGCGGCCGCGGGTGGCGGCGTAGCCGGAGCACGGCCGGGCCTCGCCGCCAGCGCGCCGCGCCTCCTGGAAGGCCTCTGCTGGCTCCTGCTCTTGCCCCTGCCGGTGCTGGCCTTCTTTGCCATCGCGTCACGGACCAGCCCCATCCTCCAGAACGTCAGCACCCAGATGAGCGGCGGCCCCACCGAGGTCCTGTTCCTGCTGGTGTATTACGGTCCGCTGCTGCCCCTGACCATCCTGCTCCCCTTGCTGGCGCCGGGTTTGCACAATGCCCAGGATGGCGGCGGGCCGCGCATCGCCCGCGCGACGCTCATCGGGTGGGTGCTGATCGTGCTGCTGCTGGAGGTGTTCCCGGTGGTGCCCATGCCCTCGCATTTCCGGGTGGGACTCCATTTGGTGTGCGCTATCCTCGTTGCCTGGCTGCTCGTTGACGCCTGGGCCGCTGCCCGCACCCCTCGGTGGCTCGGTCTGGTCGCCCCGGCACTGCTACTCCTGCTGTCGGTCCCGGCCTCGGCGCTCTACCTAGAGCAGCTGATCGGCGACATCCGGTTGCGCCCATCAAACTTCTACCTGACCCACGACGAGCGAGTTGCGCTGTCGTGGCTGGAGACCATCGGGGCTGCACCTGATCCGACGGTCGTGCTGGCGGACAACCCGGCCTTCAATGGCTACATCGCGCCGTACACGGGTGCGCGTCCGGTCCGCGGCCACAACGCGATGACCGTGCGCGTGCGCGAGAAGGACGGTGCGGTCAGACGCTTTTTCGACCCGGCTACGTCCCAAGAAGAGCGCCGGGCCAGCGCCGCGCATCTAGGCATGACGCACGTCGTCGTGACGGCGGAGCGGCCCATCTTGCGTCGGATACTGGCCGAGGACTGGCCGCTCGTCTTCAGGCACGGGAATATCGGCATCTACGAGGTCCGCGGCGATGCCACCAGGTGAGCCGCCCGGTGGCGCCGGGGCTGCCCGTCTCGACCGCCTCCCGCCCCGTATCAGTGACCACTGGTCGCTGTACCTCGCGCTCTGGCTGGTGCTCGCCACGGCGGCCCTGTTCCCGGTCGTCGCGGATCGTCTCGCCTCGCCGGACCAGCCCCCCCTCACCCGTCTTCCGAGCCTCATCGGTGAAGCCGGCGCCATCCGGCTGGCGTGGAGCTACGATCTCTCCCGCTCACCCCTTGCCACCAACCGCGCCTCACCCCTGCCCCAACATCCCACGCTCTTTCACCCCTGGTGGTGGGTCTTAGCGCAGGTGCGGCGCGGTCTCGAACCCGCTGCACCGCACCTCGTCTGGGCCACCGTTACCATCCTGTTGGCAGCCGTACTGATCCTGGGGCTGAGAGTTTTACTGCGGGCGACTCTGCCGGACGGTCGCACGCGCGCCATCGCTGCCGTCTTGATTGTGCTCGGTGGCGGCTGGCGCTGGCTGCATTTTGCCGGCGTCGCGCTCGACTTCGTTGACCGCCCGTGGTTCTATCGACAGTTCTGGAGTGCGCCGCTCGACGCGCTGAAGCAGGGTACCGCTTTCGGCAGTCCCGTCGTGGACACCTGGGTTGCGCCGGAGCGGCTCGCAGTTATGGCCACTCAGGCCGTGCTGCTCGCGTGTACCACTAGAGCTTTGCGTGCCGGCTCGTGGCGCGCTGCCGTCATCAACTGGCTGGGCGCTGGCGTCGCGCTCGCCGCCGCCCAGCCGCTTGCCCCGGCCACCTTCCACGTCGCAGCGCCGGCCACCATCCTGGCCGTGCTCGTGGCGGCTGGCTCCGGCGCGACGACGGGAAGACGGCGACTCCGGCTCATCGTTGGCATCCCCCTGGTACTCGGCTTGGCCTGGCCGGTGTACCGCTGGTACCTGGACCTGCCGCAAACCGAGCCGGCGTGGGCGTACCTCTGGGGGCATCCCCTCGGGGGAAATCCCCAGGATTTCTTGGTGCCGCCAGGGTTTGTGCTGCTGACCTCGGGCACTGCGGCTGCCGGTGGTCTGGCGTGGGCTGTCGCGCGTCTCGCCGGTGCCCCCACACGGCTGCATCCACACACCGCAGCGCTACTCTACTGCTGGGCGCTCTGCGGCGTCTTCCTCCTCGCCGTCCCACTGGGCTACTCCGCCGTGCGTCCCCTCGATATGGCGACGCTCGCCGTCCTGCCGCTGGCCTTGCTCACCGCCGATCTGCTTTCCGTAGGCTTGGCCGGCCTCCTGTCCCGCCGCAGCCACCTGGTCGTCGTGAGTCTGGCGCTGCTCGCCGGTGTGCCCACCATCGGCGCTTACGCCGCAGCCGTACACCACGACGTGAACGCGAGCGGCCCGGGGCTATCCGGGGCGGATGCTGCCGTCATTGCCGAGCTTCACCGGCGCGGCTCGCCCGCCGATCTCGCGTTCGGCAACGACGAGCGGCTCGATCACATCATCCTGACGGCGACAAACAAGCGTATCGTCGCTGGCTGGCTGACCGAGCTGCGGGGCCACGCGAAGCTGCTGCGTCGGCAGTTCTTTGTCGAGCCGGCGACACAGCAACGCCAAAGCGAGCTGCTCGAAGGGCTTGGTGTCCGGTTTGTCCTGTACCGTCCGGGCCGCGGCAAGCCGCCGCATGCCTCTCCCCTCCTGAGACAGGTCGCCGCCGGGGACACGCTGACCCTGTGGGAAGTGCAGCCGCCACCATTCGAGCCGCTCGTGCTCGCCCCCGGCGATCTCGTGCGCGATCCGTTCGGCCAAATCTACGTCTATGACGGTCGCCACCGGCGCTGGATACGCGACGTGGCCACCTTCACGAGTCGTGGCTTCCGGTGGGCAGACGTCCGACAAGTCAGCGGGTGGCAGCTTTCCATCGTTCCGGAAGGCTACCCGCTGCCCTGAGCCACCGCCTTCCCGGCGCCGGCCGACCGGGCGGCGGCCCGGTCGTCAACGCGCCGGGAGCCGCACCACGGAGCGGGTGTCCGAGGCCTCATAGATGGCGAGCGCCACGTCTACGGCCCGGCGTCCCGATTCGCCCGTGATCCCCGGCTCGCGCTCCTCGTCAATGGCCTGGATCAGGTCGGCGACGTGTACCGCGTGGCCAACCGGCTGCCCCGCCCCGTCCGCCAGCGGCACCGGCTCGCCGCCGATCTCGACCAGCGGCGCCTCGCGCTGGCCGCCGAGGATAATGTTGCCGTTCGTCCCGTGAATGCCGATGTGCGAGGGCACGCCGCGACGCGAGAGCGACGTTGTGTACGACACCGTTGCGAGCGCGCCGCTGGCAAAGCGCAGGGTAGCCGCGAGCGTATCCTCGGCCTCGATGTCGTGTCGGAGCGTATCCCAGAACCCGGCGACCTCGACGACCGGCTCTCCCATTAGCCAGAGCAGCAGGTCCAGGTAGTGGACCCCCTGATTCATCAGACAGCCCCGGTCGAAGCGGATCGTTCCCCGCCAGCCGGCGCTCCGGTAATACTCCGGGGCGCGATAGTCCTTGCCGACGAGGTCGGCAAACACGATCTTGCCGAGCTTGCCATCCTGGAGCAGCTGCCGGAGCTGCCGGTTGACCGGCTCGGTACGGCGCTGAAACACGCAGCCGAGCTTTACTCCGGCCTGCGCCGCCGCCGCGATGGCAGCGTCGAGCTGCTCGTGCGTGATGCCGAGCGGCTTCTCGCAGAGGACATGCTTGCCGGCCTGCACTGCCGCAATCACCCCGTCGCTGTGAGCACCGCTAGGCGTGCAGATGCTCACCACGTCTATGTCGTCCCGCGCCAGAAAGGCGTCAATATCATCCGTGGCAAACGGGATGTCCAGCTCCGCCTGGCGCTCCTTGGCCCGGTCCAGGATCAGGTCATAAAGCCCGACGACCTCCGCACGAGCAGCATTCTCGCGCACGCCGCTGATGTGGCTGGGGGCAATCACTCCACAGCCAATGATGCCCCAGCCGTAGTGCTTCACCATGCAATCGCTCCCCTCAGACTCGATTTCCCAGGCACGTGGGCCGCACGTTCGGCAGCCCTCCACACGGCACCGTAGATGGCTGCCGGCGTTGCCGACTCAGCGGTCCCCGCGCACTATGATACACCCCTCGCTGAGGCCCTCAGCTTCCGGGAATGCGCCTGAGCTGGTGGCATCCCGCCAGCGGCGCGGGATAGTCGAAACGGGGAATCCCGGCTTAAGCCTGGTACCATATGCAGCGTGGCTTGAAAGGAGCACTTAGTGCGGCCTCTCTCGACAATCCCCGCGGTGATCGGCGTCCTCTTGGTCCTCGCCCTCACCGGTTGCCTTGGCAGCGGCTCGGCGGTGGGAGAGGGCAGTGAAGAGTCCGGGACTCGGCTCACGCTGAACGAGACGTTTGACCAGGTGCGGGCCGGCGCCCGGCTAGTCCTGTCGTATGACGCGGCCGCCAACGCCTTCACGGGCCGGGTGGAGAACACCACCGGCGCCACGCTCAACCGGGTGCGAGTGGAGGTGCATCTCTCGAACGGGGTCGAGTTAGGCCCGACAGCTCCGGTTGACTTGGCGCCCGGTCAGGTCGCTGACATCACCCTCCAGGCGACCGGCCAATCCTTCGCCTCCTGGAGCGCTCACCCCGAAGTCGGTGCCTCGACGGCATCTGGCGAGCACGGCAGCGGCTCGGAGCAGGGCGGCGGCTGATAGCGACCGGCAGCGGAGCGGCGTGGTAGCTCCGTCAGGGCACGGCCACGGTGTCGGTCGCCGCAGAGACCACTGTGCCGTTGCGATGGAAGGCGGCCGTCTCGGTGCTGCTGCGGAGCGTCTCTTGCTGGTAGGCGAAGGCATTGTGGGCGTGAATCGACTCGGCGGCCTCGCATTCCGCCGCAAACCAGGCGATGTCCGGCGCCTGCCGCAACGCGACGACGGCGTCGCGTAGTACGTCCTCGACGAACTTGGGGTTGTGGTACGCGCGCTCGGTCACGTACTTTTCGTCCGGCCGCTTGAGCAACGGGTACACCTCACAACTCCCATGCCTCTCCAAGTCGCTGATGAGGTCCTCCGGCCAGAGCGGCGCGCCCGGTACCGGCCGTGCCTTGATCCGCAGCCAAGACCGCTGGCTATGGGCGCCGACTGCGGAGATTTCTTTGCTGCACGGGCAGAGCGTCGTCATCGGCACCTCAACCCCGATGATAATATCGAAACCCGCCGTCGTCAGACTGCCCGTGAACCGGCAGGCATAAGGCATGGCACTGCGCTGTCCGGTCACGGGCGACTCCTTGTCCAGGAAGAGCTGAAAACGCACGTCTACATAGGCGCTGTGGGCCTCCAGTCGGCGGCGCGCGTCGGCCAGCAAGCGCTCGATAGCCGGTGCCGACCACGCCTGCCCCCGCCACTCCTCCAGCAGCTCGACAAAACGACTCATGTGGGTCCCCTTGTCGTGCGGCGACAGGTCCACACTCAGGGCAACCGTGGCGGTGACCGGCTGGGTATGCCCGTCCCGCTGGAGCACCCGGATCGGTAGGTGGAGGTCCTTGATTCCAACACGTTGAACGGCGACTTGTCGCGCGTCGGGCTGTGCTTGTACGTCTTGCATCGTGATTCTCGTGCCGTATGGAGAACGTATCCCGGCGAAATTTCGGTTAGACGGGACTGTAGCATGGCGCAACCCGCTTTCACAATCCTTGCCGACGATAGCTGCCCAGGATCACGGTCAGGGGGCCAACGTCCATGCCGAAGTCTTCGAAGGACTTGAACCCGCTAATCTCGATGCGCGTGAGCATCGCTCTTTCTCCCGGCCGCTATCCGACGGAATGCCAAGCCCGGTTGCTGCGCTGCAGCAGCATGTCGGCGGCGGCCGGCCCCCACGAGCCGGCCGTATAGTTGGGAAAGTCGCGCGGGGGCAGGGCCTTCCACACGTCGAGAATCGGCGCCACCACCGCCCACGACGCCTCCACCATATCGGCGCGGTTGTAGAGCGTCGAGTCACCGTTCATACAGTCGTACAGCAGCGTCTCGTAGCCCGTGCTGGGTGAGGCCTCCCCCAAGGTCTCATACCGAAACTCCATCTGCACCGGCACCACCGTCACCGTCGTCCCCGGCCGCTTGGCCTGAATACGCAGCGTGATCTTCTCGTCGGGCTGGACGTGGATGACCAAAACGTTCGGCTCCAGATCATGCACCGCCGTATCGGCGAAGAGACGCAGCGGCGCGCGCCGGAAGGTAATGACAATCTGCGTATCGCGCTTGGTCAGTCGCTTCCCCGAACGGAGGTAAAAGGGCACGCCGGCCCAGCGCCAGTTGTCAATCGAAAGCTCCAGCGCCGCATAGGTCTCGGTCCACGAGGTCGGGGACACATCAGGCTCTTGTTGATAGCCGGGTACGACCGCGCCGTCAATCGTGCCAACTCCGTACTGCCCCCGCACGGTCTGTTGGAGCACCTGCTCCGGGGTCATGGGCCGGACGGCTTTCAGCACCTTGACCTTCTCGTTGCGAACCGAGGACGGATCGAACGCGGCCGGCGGCTCCATGGCAATGAGCGTCAGTAGCTGGAAGAGATGGTTCTGAACCATGTCGCGGAGCGCCCCGGCCGTCTCGTAGTAGCCGCCCCGGCCCTCGACCCCGAGACTTTCGGCAACCGTGATCTCCACGTTGTCTATGTAGCGCCGGTTCCACACCGGCTCGAAAATGCCGTTGCCAAGGCGGAAGACCAGGATGTTCTGGACCGTCTCCTTGCCGAGGTAGTGGTCAATCCGGTAAATCTGCTCTTCGTCGAAGACCTGGCCCATCCGGGTGACGAGCGCCTGCGCGGAGTCCAAATCGTGACCGAACGGCTTCTCCACGATGATCCGACGCCAGCCGGCGGCCCCCGGCGCGGCTGCGGCCAGCTCCGCTTGACCCAGGTGGTCCACGATGGTCTCGAACGCGGCCGGCGGGACGGCCAAGTAGTAGATGTAGTTGCCCGCCGTCTCCCATTCGGCGTCAATCTCCGCCAGCAGCGTGCGGAGGCCGGTGTACGTGGCAGGATCGTTGACGTCGCCGCGCACGTGATAGAGGCGTGGCAGCAGGGCTTCCGGAACCGCCGGGTCGAAATCACCGACGTTGAAGGTCCGCACCGCCTCGGCCATCACCTCCCGAAAGTCGTCGTGCGTCCACGGCCGGCGCGTCACACCGACGATGGCCAAGCGCCGGCCGACCAGGCCGTGCTTGACGAGGTTCACGACCGTCGGCAAGAGCAGGCGTTTCGTGAGGTCCCCGGCGGCGCCAAAGATGACCAGCACACACGGCGGCGCGAGTCTCCCGGTTGCCTCAACCATGCTTGCCTCCGGCGGCGGGCCATGCTGCGCCTCCCGCCGCACCGCCGCCCTCCCCGTCGTTACCGCGGCGTGCTCGTCATGCCGCTGGGCGGGATCGGGTCGGCAATGACAATGCCGCCCGGGGCCGGCACGCGCGAGAGCACCTGACTGCCCGGGGGCACGATCTCATCAATGGCGGCGAGATCCTCGTCGGTCAGCTCCACCGACACCGCACCCAAGTCCTCGTGTAGCTGGTCGGGTGTGCGTGGGCCGAAGTTGGCAGCCGTGACTCCGGGCTGGGCCAGCAGCCACCCGAGGGCCAGCTGGCTCAAGGAAAGCTGCTTGGCCTGAGCCAGCGCTTCCAGCCCTTCCAACACATCGAACGCGCGCGCGTGCTCCGCCGGGTCTACGAGGGTGCCGCGCCGGGCAAACCGCGAGTCGGGGGGCATGAGCTGGCCGCGGCGATACTTGCCACTGAGCCAGCCACCACCGATCGGGCTGTAGCATACCACCCCCAAGCCATAGGCCCGGCAGAACGGGAGCACCTCCCCCTCGACCTCGCGGTTGAACAGGCTGTAGGCCGGCGCCTCCGAGACAAACGCGGCAAACCCCTGTCGGTCGCTCGTCCAGAGGCCCTGGCACAACCGCCAGGCCGGGAAGTTGGAGGTGCCGAAATAGCGCACTTTGCCCTGCCGCCGCAGGTCGTCGAGCGCACGCAGCGTCTCCTCCAGCGGCGTAGTCGGGTCGTGGAGATGGAGCTGGTAGAGGTCAATGTAGTCGGTGCCCAGCCGGCGCAAGCTCGCCTCGACCGCGGACATGATATGATAGCGGCTGTGACCCCAGTCATTGGGACCGTAGTCCATCTGCCGCCCGACTTTGGTCGCCAGCACCACCTGATCGCGCTGCCCGGTCACCGCCCGCCCGAGGAGCTCCTCGCAGCGGCCGAGACTGTAGGCGTTGGCGGCGTCGAAGAAGTTGATCCCCACCTCAAGGGCTGTGCCGACCAGCCGTTGCGCCTCGTCGGCGTCGAGCAAGGCGCCGAAGTAGGCACAGCCCAAGCAGAGCCGCGACACCTTGACCCCAGCCGTTCCTAGATTCACATACTCCATTCCCGTATCCCCTCAGACGGCATGTTCGGCGGCCGGAGCCTTCTCACCTCACCCCCACCCTGTCCCCTGACACAGGGCAGGTTTTTCGCCCTAACCCCCGGCCCCTTCCCTCCAGGGAAAGGGAGTCATTGGAGCGGCCCGTAGCCCCCTTCCCTATCAAGGAGGGGGGTGGGGTAGGTCTGCATCTCCACCCCGGCTGCCCTCACCCCGACCATCTCCCAGCGGGTAGGTCTTGTAAGCTCATTAGGCAATGCCGTAGGCAGCGAGAGTCAGGCGGGCGATGCCGTCCCAACCCAAGTCTTCCGCGCGCCGTCGCGCGTGTTCCCTGGCACGGCGCAGGTCGAGCGTGCGCGCCAGCCGAAGCGCGTGCAACAAGCCATGTTCACCGTGCGGTTCGTAGACGATGCCGCAGCCGTGACCGCGCAGCAGCTCCGGCAGGCAGCCCACTGCCGGCGCAATCACCGGCCGGCCGAAGCCCAGCGCCAGGATCGCGGAGCCGGAGGTGAGCGTGTCGAGGAACGGCAGGACTACCACGTCGCTGGCGTTGAGGTAAATCTGCATGTCATCAGCCGGGATGGGGTCATCATACGACCTCACCCGCAGCACCACCCGGCTGTCCTCGGTGGCACTGGCCGGGAGTCCCTCGTGGTAGGTCCGGTGGATCCGCCCGGCAATCAGCAGACGCGCGTCTGCCGCGTCGAGAGTCGTGAACGTGTCGATGAGCGGGGCCACCCCTTTGTAGGCGCGGATATTGCCGACGAAAAGGTAAACGAAATCGTCCGCGGCCAGCCCCAGGGAATCGCGGGCTGCCTCCGGGCTGATCGTGTTGCGGTATGGGGTGATGAACTCCCCATGGGGGATGATATGGACCCCGTGTGTGCGCCCGAAGTGTTGGTCCAGCAGCGTCGCCGCATGCCGACAATGCACGATCACCGCATGAGCCAACCGGCACATGAGCAAGCGGATGGCGCGGTCAATCCAGGGGTAGTCCATCTCGTGGGGATACAGGTTGTGCATCGTCCACACGATCCGATAGCCCCGCAGACGCGCGACAATCAGCGCCGCGACGAAGCTGACGAATTCCCGCAGCGCCGCGCGTAAGGTATCGACTTCGGCCGCGTAGTGCGGCGCGATCCAATTGAAGTGCAGCGCCTGGATGTCGCTCCGAAATACATGGTCCCAGAGGTTCAGCGTCTGGGCCACTGCCAGCGTGACGCCGTGCCGCTTCAGCGCCGCGGCGAGCAGCCGAGCATAGGGGTTCCCGAACTGACGGTCCATATTGCCGGGACCACCCCAGAAGAAGAGGACCTTCATCGTCGTTCCTCCTTGGCCCTGCGCCCGGTCATCGCCTACCCACCCGCCTCATCCATCCGCAGTGATGACGGGCCAGAGCCGCACCACTCGCGGGCCAAAACTCCGGCGGTCGAAGGCCCCGCTGTCTGCCCAGCATGGCCGGAGTTTTGGCCCGCGACACCTGACACCATCCGTGCGGCCCTGCCAAGCCAAAACTGCACGATCTTATCGTTCCAAATGCGGTGCAATTTTGGCCTGGCATCTGGCCCGTCAGAGGGCCACCGTCCGGCCGGTCCGTGCAGATTCGTAGGCCCCGGAGATGATCTGCGTCGCCAGCAAGCCGATCTCGCCAGGATACGTCGGCGGTTGGCCGGCGAGGACCCGGCGCGTCACGTCGTCAACTAAGGGCATGTGGACGTTATCGGGCGGGGTGAGGACCAGCCGCTCTTCGCGTCGCTCCGTCTTGAGCAGCAGGTGTCCGACGGCGAGCGGGCCGGCGACGATGCTCCCGGCGGTGCCGTGTATCTCGATCTCGATGTCGTCGTGCCGCCGGTCGGCATGCACGTTCCAGTTACTGGTGAGCACCGCGTGGCACGCGCCACCGACGCCCGTCGGCTCGGCAAAGCGCACCAGCAGCGAGGCCGAGTCTTCGACGTCCCAGGTCCGTGCCAGCGTGTCGGTCATGGCGCTGACGGCGCTGGGGCGGCCGAGAAAATAACAGAGCAAGTCGAGGTAGTGGCTGCCGAGGTCCATCAGCGGGCCGCCCCCCGACCGCGCCTTGACCGTCCGCCAATACTTCGTGTCAGTGACCTGGAGGTCTATCCACGCAGCCATCGTCACGCGAGCCAGAACGACCTGCCCAATGGCCGCCTCGTCTATCCACTGTTTGATACGCCGTATCTGCGGGAGATACCGGCGATAGTAGGCCACGGCGAACTGCACGCCGCCCGCCCGGCACGCGGCGACCATCCGGGCACCTTCAGCGGCATCGAGCGCCATCGGCTTTTCGCAGAGCGCATGCTTGCCGGCGCCGGCTGCCGCGAGCGTTTCGGGCAGGTGTCGATCCACCGGGCTGGCCACGTAGACGGCATCAATATCCGGGTCCGCGACGAAAGCGTCGAGGTCGGTATAGGCACGTTGCGCCCCGAACTCCTCCGCAAAGCGCCGGCCACGCTCCGCGTCGGTGCTATAGAACGCCGTGAGCGCCGCCAGCGGATGGTCCCGGATGGCCGGAGCAACCCGCTTGCTCGTAATATCGCTACAGCCGGCAATGCCCCATCGTAGCGGCATACCTCCTCCTCCGTGCGCCGAGGCGGCCGGCTGCCCGACGAGCAGCCTCCGGTGACGCCATGCCGGGCAATGATAGCAGCACCAATCGGCATCGCAGCACCGGCCGCCACCGGCCTCCGGCGCCCGCCGGCCCTCACCCTGGTACCCCCCCGCCCTACAAGTCCAGCAGCCGCCGCGCGTTCTCGCCCAAGATCAGCCGCTTCGCCGCATCCGAGATATCTGCCGTAATAATCTTGCCCAGCTGCGGCCGCGGATCCATCAGCGGCGTATCCGACCCGAACACCACCCGCTCCGCCCCCGCCCCCGCAACCAACTCCTCCGTCACCCCCGGCGTGCGGAACGTCGAGGCCGTCTCCAGATAGTAGTTCGGCAGCTCACGCGCCGCCGCGATAGCCAGCTTCCGCGCCGGCGCCGTGTTCCCGCTATGCGCTGCCACGAACCGCGCGTTCGGAAACCGCCGTGCCGCTTCCGCCAGGTGCGCTGGCGAGCACCGCTCGTCCGTATGGTGCAGCACCGCCAGCCGCCGCGCGTCCGCAAAAGCGTAGATCGGGTCCCACTGCGGGTCGCTGATCCGATACGGCGTGTACGGCGCGTACAGCTTCAGCGCCCGGAACCCCAGCCCGTCAACCGCCCGCGTCAGCTCGTCCAGCATCGTCTCCGTTGACCGCTTGGTCTGCACCACCTTAGCTTCCATTGGATCGTGCAGACCAAGCGTGTCAGAGACCAGCGGCGACACGTAGGCAAAGCCGATGAACCGCTCCGGCCGCGCCGCGATCATCGCCGCCGTCCGGTCGTTGCCCCTGCGCCCGTCCAAGTGGAAGATGCCGAAGATGCACGAGCGGTCTACCCCCACCGCGTCCATCGCCGCAACCATCCGGTCCACGTCGTCCACCATCCCGGTCCCGTCCCACAGCCCCGCGTGCCCGTGAAAGTCAATCACCTCGATCCCACCGATCACGCTGCCCCCTCCCCGACCAACAGCCGCGCCGCGTTCCCCGCACACACCGCCGCCAGCTCCACCTCCGGCAGCGTCGTGTGGTGCAAGTAGTACAGGATCGGTCCCATCTCATAGCGCGGATACCACGAGCCGTACAGCAGCCGCTCGGCACCGAACTCCGCACACAGCGCCTCCACGTCGCCCAGCGTCTCGTAGCGACTCAGCTCCAGGTGCAGCTGCGGCAGCAGGCGCATCAGCGGCCGGACCAGCAGCACGTGTTTGTAATGCACCCCCGCCAGCACCACCGACAGCGCCGGGTAGCCCCGCAGCGTCATCGCCAGTTGGTGCGCGTCCACCTCCGGCAGCGGCACGCACAGCGCAATCCCCTGCTCCTGCAACCAGGACAGCGCCTCCCCATATACCCAATCGGCAAACGGCACGCTCTGCCCACTCAGATCGTGCAGCCGCACACTGCGGACCAGCCCCCGCCCGTGGAAGTCGCGTAGCTGCGCCAGCGATGCATCCGTCGGCGACACCACGCACTGCGGAATCAGCCGCGCCTCGTGCCCCGCAATCGCCTCGAACAGCAGCGCATTGCCCTCGATGGCGCTCTTGGTCTGCGCGTAGACGGAATGCACCACCGCCCGCTGTACCCCGTGCCGGTCCAGCGTCGCCAACAGTGCCGGCGCATCCGCCGCCGGCGACGGCTGATCGTGCCCATGCCCCAGCGCCACGTTCGCATCCACCACCGCCACCCGCGGCCGAAACCGCAATCCCTCTTCACTCATCGCCCAACCTTACCACCCATCCCCCGTTCCCCCGCCAGCGGGAATCTAGCATGCGGCCGTGTACCCCCCGCGCCGCGCCCCCGCATTGGCCGTTGAACATCAGATAAAGTAGACTGTGTGTGGAGCCACTGCCAGGAGAGGGAGCGATGGTAGAGACGGTCTTGGCTTCTGCAAAGCCTGAAGTACAGCCTTTTGATGTCAGAGCCACCCGCGACAACTGGCATGAAGAAAAGGAGCCTGCGCCCACAAACGAACAAATAGAAGACATGATTTCTCAGTTCGACGACTCCGAGGTAAGAGCGTGTCTCCGTAGTCTAGCTCAAGCCGTAGCCCTATCTTGGGATGTGATAGAGGATACAGCTGCTTGGCAGGCCCTGAGAGACTGGCTCGCTACGGCCGAGCTATATTCCGATCCGAACTCTCTGAACGATCTCTTGGACGCCAGAAGAAGCGCGGAGGCCGGCAACGTGACTTCATGGGAGGATGTAAAGAAGGAATTGGAGTTGTAAGTGTCTGCTCAGAAGCTGTACCTAGAATCTCGAGTCAGAAGATTCATCGAAAGAGCCGATGCGAAGACACGCAGAAACATAGAGCGGCACACAGCGCAGTTACAGGAATTCCCGAACAAGCGTAGGAAGCATCTCCAAGCCAAGGCAAACTGCAACTGGCAAGAAGAGTTTGGGGAGTTTCGCATGGAGTTCACACGCACACCTGACAGCATTACCATACTCAGGATAACACGTCGCAGAGACAACTGGAGACGTAGCACGCGATAGTTATGGAGCACGCATGAAAGTAGAATTCGCTTTTCTCTGCCGGAAAGCCAAGCGTATCAATAGCGAATCCATAGACGCTTCGGGTATTGGCACCAGAAGGTATCTGTCAGTTCCTTCTGCGGTGTCGGAGAGCAACGTGTGCAATGTAGAGATGAATATGGTGGTATTGTTGAAAGCCGAGCATATAGAGGCAGGCAAGTACCTGCTCACGCTAACGGTGGAAGATACGAAGGGGTATCTGACGTTAGGCCCTGGTCAAGAGATAGAGTTTAGAAAGTCGGCCCCAGGCCAGCCGTCATATGCCAGCGTCATCTTTGATTTGGAAGTTCCTATCCGTATAGTCGGCCGCCATATGATCTCGGTTCGCGTAAATGGTGTGACCCTGCATTCACTGGAGTTCACCACCCAAGCTCCTGCCAACTAGCCCACCGGCTCGCCTCCACCCCCTCTCCAAATGTTGGAGAGGGGGCCGGGGGGTGAGGCCCGCCCGTGCCAACCCCGCACCGATCAGGAAGTCTCGCACCGCGCTGGTAATGTTCGCTTCCGGCTCGGCATTCTCATGCCGCCGCAAAATCTCACCCGCCAGCTCGTCATACGCCGCCTCACCCACCCCGCCGCTCCCCCATCACCACTCCTCTGTCACGCTCGCCTCCCGGCCTCGCCATTGCGGCCCAAGCCGCAACCCAGCCTCCCGTCCCGTCATTCCCGCGAAAGCGGGAATCCACGTCCCCCGCACCGCGGGGGACCATTGGGGGCGACAATGCGTCTCACCGTCACGCTCGCCAACCCATCCTGCCCATCCTCTAATCCCGTAAATCCTGATGCTGACAATCATCGGCCCCCACCATCACCCTTCCCCACTAACCCACCGCCCGCTCCAGCGCCGCCAGCACCGCCGCCACGTGCGCGCGGTCCATCGGCAACGAGAGCGCACACATACTCAGGCCCGACGACAGCATGATGTCCTGCGCCAAGAGCGCCAAGTGTACGCGGTATGCCCGCTCCCCGTCCGCCGTCACCAGCGAGCGGTAATCGCGCAACGGCTCCACCGTAAAGTGGAAGCCGAACAGCGATCCGTCGCCCACGGCCTGCGCCGCCACGCCACGCCGCGCGAACAGCGCGTTGGCTTCCGCCCGTAGCTCATCGCCCAGCGCCGTCAGGTGGTCATAGGCCGCCGGCGTCAACGTCCGCAGCGTCGCCAGCCCCGCCGCCAGCGAGACCGGATGGCCGTGGAACGTGCCGCTATGCATATAGCCCGTGCCGCCGCGCGCGTCGTCCAGCAGATCCATCAGGTCGGCCCGCCCCCCGAACGCACCAATCGGAAAGCCGCCCCCGATGATCTTGCCGAACGTGGTCAGATCGGGGTGGATACCGCATTGCGCTTGTAGCCCACCCGGCCCCACGCGGAACGACACCACCTCGTCCATCACCAGCAGCAGGTCGAGGTCGGTTGTCACCCGCCGCATGTACCGGATGAACTCCCGATCACCCGTCAGGATGCCGGCGCGCGGATCGAGCCACACCGCCGCCAGCTCGTCACGGTGCCGCTCCAACAGCCGCGCCACCGCCTCCCGCCGGTTGTACGGCAAGATCACCGTATCCGCCGCCGCCCCCCGCACGAACCCCCGCCCCTGCGGCACCGCCTGCGGCGCGGCTTGAGCACCGGCCTGGTCCAGCGGCGGGCTGACACTGATTTCCAGCGCGTCTACCCGCCCGTGAAATGCCCCCTCGAACTTGGCGATCTTCGGCCGCCCCGTCCACCCCCGCACCAACCGCAGCACGTTCTGCGCCGCCTCGCCCCCGGAGCCGGTGAACCGCACCCGCTCCAGCGCCGGCACCCGCTGCGTCATCTCCCGCGCCAGCTCGTACTCCACCGTCGTCGGCCCACCCAACGCGACCCCCCGCGCCAGTTGCTCCCGCACCGCCTCCAGCACCGCCGGATGCCGATGTCCGAGCACGCCCGCCGTGTGATGGTTGGCGCAGTCCAGTAGCCGCTGGCCGTCCAGCGTCGTGACGTAGCACCCCTCGCCCGAGACCAAGAAGAGCGGATACGGTTTACTGAAGTACGCCCCCTTCGCCACCCCACCCGGCATCACGGTCCGCCCCCGCTCATACTGCCGCCGCGACCGCGGGTTCCGGGCGGCATACTCCGCTTCCAGTTCCGCCACCGTCACCCGCCCCGCCGGCCCCGCGGCCCGCGGGGTGTTCAACGTAGCCGGCTCGCTAGTCATCACAATGCACCTCCCAACATCCCCACCGGCACAGACTACTTGCCCAGTATGCTCAACCGGCAACCCCGGCACCTTGCACCAGCAGCGCCCCTACCAAGGCAGCTCCCAGCGTGAGGCGGCGACGTGCGTGATCCCGCCGATGGTCATGTAATAAACCGTGAAGATCGTATCGTCCGGTAGCTGCACCGAGATCGGATAGCCCAGGTCGGTCGTCTCACCGTCACCGCGCAGGATCGCCCGCTGATCGAGGTCCCAGGTCCGCCCACCGTCGGCGCTGATGACCACTTGGACGCCCAACGGGTCGCGTCGGTGACCGTAGGAGCACAGAATCCGTCCATCGCGCAGCTTCAGTAGCTGCGGCGGATAACCCCAAATGTTGGTGTAGGTCGCCTCCGACCAGGTGCGTCCCCCATCGTCCGACCACGCCTCGGCCAATCGCTGCGGTGCCTTACGAATCAAGCAGAGCACACGCCCCGGCTCCGTTTCCACCAGCGCCGATTCGTCACCGTAGCCCCCGCCGGCCCCGCTGCCCACCAGCCGCAGCTGCCAGCTTGCGCCGTTGTCCGTCGAACGGTGTACCAACACCCGCGCGCGGTCAGCCGCAATGTCCCCCCCATCATAGAGCGGTGCCAGCATGGTCCCGTCCCCCAGGACGGTGCAGCGGGGAAAGCCGTTCAGCCGATGCGCGCCCGGCACCGCCCACTCCTGGCGCTCCCAAGTCCGGCCGCCATCGTGCGACCGCTGCACGAACACGCGGTTGCCACCGACCAGCACGGTCGCGTCGTCGCGCAACGGGTGTGCCGAGACGAGCCGGCCGGCCGCTTCCGCCTCCCGCACCCGGTCGGCCGGCCACTCCTCGAACCCGACACCCCCCGCTGCGACCAGCGTGCCATCCGGCATCCGGGCAGCAAAGCGGTCATAGCGTTCGCGCGGGGAGGTACCCGGCCAGTTGAACGGGATGCTCATGTCCTCCGGTGCGGCGGGGGTAAAGGTAGCGCCGCCGTCGGCGGAGGTCACCACCGTCCAGTCGCCGAAGCCGTAGTGATCCCTGCTGTTGGCGTCATTGGATAGATAAGCAACGGCCAAGCGGCCATCGGCCAGCAGTTCCAGCACCGGAAAGGCGGCATACGTGCCGGCCTGCTTGCGGAGGACGCTGTGCTCCAGGTGGGGTGGTTGCATTCCCACGATCTCCTCCTTGCCCGTATCGAACCGAGGCTAGGTTGTGTTGACATTTGACGTACTAGGCATTTCATCACCAGATAATCAGCCCAATCTGTCATTCTGAACGCAGCGAAGCGGAGTGAAGAATCTAAAGTGGTGGATTTTTGTAGGCATAGACTTTAGATTCTTTCGTCGCCTCGCTCCTCAGAATGACATAGAACGCAACTGTCAACACTGCCTAGTCATCGGCGCCAGCGTGCGAGCGCTCCCAGTCCCGCAGCGCCGCGAGATTGGCCGGCTCGAAGACCTTCTGCACAGCGCGCACGTGCTGGTCCACCAGATCGTGCCGGTCGCCGCGCCAGGCCGGCGCCGTCATGCCGAGCAGGTCTAGCTCTTCGGCGGCGCACCGTTGTTCTGCAACCGGGCAGTCCCCGGCCCGGTAGACTACCGCCTCCACACCATCACCACTGCGATGCGCCGTCCAGGGATACTGCTGTCCGAAGAAGTACACTCGATCCTGGAACCGCGCACGGAGGTGGATCGGCTGGCGCACGTAGCCCAGGTTGGCCGGCACGCCTTCCGCCTCCAACGCCGCCACGATGGTCGCGCGCTCTAGCCCGTCTAGCTCGTCCGGAACCAAGGTGGGGCTGTGGCGATGGTAGACGTGCTCGCCGCCGGGCGTCTCCGCCACCGGCCGCAGCCCGGGCACGCTGGCCAACCCTTGCGACAGCCGCGCGTGATTGGTCCGCCGCTCGCCATTCCAAGCGTCCATGTGCTGGAGTTGCTCCCGGATGATGACGGCCGCCAGCGGGTGAATGCGGTAGGTGTACGTCAGACTGTCAATGTAGGGCATGAGCGCCGGGTCCTGAATATCCCGCTCCTGGCGTACCGGGTGGGAGCTAATCGCGCACGCACGCTGGTAGATCTGTGGATCGTTGGTGAGCACCATTCCGCCGTCGCCGCCAATGATCTGCTTGCCGTCGCCGAAGCTGAAGCAGCCCACGTCGGCAAGCGTGCCCACGTACTGCCCCCGATAGCGCCCGCCCGTCGCCTGAGCGCAATCTTCGATCACCGGTAGTCCGTGCCGCCGGGCAACGGCGAGCAGACCATCCATCTCGGCCGGCTGACCAAAGATGTGGACGACCAAGATAGCCCGCGTGTAGGGCGTGATCCGCGCCTCGACCGCCTGCGGATCGAGCGTATAGGTCGCCCGCTCGATGTCTGCAAATACCGGGATCGCGCCCTGATTGAGAATGGGCGATACCGTCTGTCCCCACGTATACGGCGAGACAATCACCTCGTCGCCGGCCTCGACACCGACGGCGTAGAGCGCCATGTGCAGCGCGGCCGCGCCGGAGGCGGACGCAAGCGCGTATCGGACACCGAAATACTCGGCGAAGTCCTCTTCCAGCGCCGCGACCGGCCCACCACCCGGCATCGAGTTGAGATACTGCACGTCGCTGCGCGAGCGGTGCAGCGCCGCCGCCACGGCGTCAATCTCTCCATCGCCGACCGCTGGCCACAGCGGAATCGGGGCAGTCACCTCCGGCGCACCACCGAGCAGCGCCAGCTCACCGGCCATCGTCACCATCGCCGCACTCCCTTCCCGCCTCGCCCCCGGCCGATCATTCCCACGCCAGGAGACCTTTGCGTAACCCGTCATTCCCGCGCCAGCGGGAATCCACGTCCCCCTGCGTAGCGGGAGGACCATAGGAGGCCGGCATATCACTTAACTCCCGGCCGCCGCCGCACACCCCTTCTCTACCGCTCGGCGATGGAGAGGGGGCCGGGTGATGGGTCAAAGCCACACCGCACCTGGCCCTATCCGTGCGGCTTTGACCCGTCAGGGGGTGAGGCCCCTACCGGAACCAGTCGTATACCATACCGAGCGAGCGGTCCGCCAAGGGGAGTGCCACTTTCATGTTGCCGGCCCGCTGCGATTCGCGCAGACCGATCTCGATCTCCATTGCATCCCGGACGCGCCGTCCGCTCACCCGTGGCTCGCCACCCCGTTCGCGGCAGCGGATCACGTCTTCGACGCCGTACAGGATTGACCACTCCCCCAACACCTGCGGCTCTGGAAACGGCATCTCGACGCGCGTCGTACCCGCCGGGCCGTCCACGTCCAGCCACAGCCGAAAGTGCTTCCAATCGAAGATCAGCTCCCCCCGCTCGCCGGTGATTCGTACCTGCGGCGCGCCCGGTCGCAGGAACCCCGGCACGCCATTGGCAAACTGAATGATCCCGGTGCCCTCGAACTCCCCGTTCCGCCGCACGGCCTCCTCGTCGTCGGTCACGCCGATGACCCATTCCCCAGGACTGTCCATCAGGTATATCCAAGCGTTGTGCTGCGCCATCGCACGGGAGGTCTCCATGCTCAAGATCGTGCCGAGTGTGCCGTCGGTGAGCAGCTTTTTCGCCTGCACAAAGGCCGGATGGTTGACACTAATCGCCCCACACGCCAGCGGCACGTCGGCTTGCGCGCACACCTCGACCATACGATCAGCGTCCGCCAACGTGAGGGCCATCGGCTTCTCGGTCATGACGGCCTTGGCGCCACATTCGACTGCCAGCGCCGTGGCGTCCGGGCGGATGGCAGCATGAGCGGCGATAGCCACCAGGTCGAGCCGCTCCGTGGTCAGCAGCTCCCGGTAGTCGGTATAGAGCGCCCTCACCCCGTAGTGCTCGCCGAAAGCCGCCAGGCGCTCCTCGCTCGGATCGCAGCCGGCCACCAGCTCCGTCTGCGGGTGCAAGCGCAACGCCCCGGCATAGCTCGTGGGCAAGCCTTCTTTCCCCGGGTGCTCCGTCGGCGGCCGGTCGGGGTGCTCGCGCAGAGGTGGCAGGTCGGTCGGAGTACCATCCTCATCATGCACCGCGGGCGGATACGGTAGCGAAGCGTCGTAGAGCCACCCCATCCGGCCCAGCCCGATCACCCCGGCACGATACCTCGTCATGGCGTTTCCTCCTCGCACCCCCATTGACACGCCAGGGCTTGTCCCTAGCTCGAACAGGGAGCTGTATCACCGATTTCCAGCGAATTGTGCGGCTCTAGGACGTGTCTGCAAACCGGCTTTGCCGAACCCCGGCCCCGTCATTGCTCTGAACATACCCCCCAGCCGCCACCCCCCTGTAGGAGCGTCCCTTGTGGGCGCACTGGATTGCCACCCCGTCATTGCGGCGTAGGCCGCAATCCAGGCCCACCGGGGAGCCACACATCGCCCCCTGACCGCTCCCCACTGGCCTTGCTCCCTGCCGACCGGTACTTTGCAAATACGCCCTAGTCACCCGGCAGCCATCACGCTCCATACAACCAGTTCGTCGGCACCACGCGCAGCCGGCGCTCCTGCCGCTGTATTACACCGTCGGCGGTAGGAGCATAGCGGCCCACATTGTAGAGCAGGTAGACCGTGTCCGTTGCGCGAGCGAACGCGACGTCGGGATAATGGTAGATGGTATACCCGTCGGGTACGTCGCCCACGTCGTCGCGCGCCCGGACCATGCGTACCGCCGGCTCCGGCCCGACCTGGGCCACGTCCGCCAGCCCCGGGCTGAGTGCCAGCGTGCGGTGGTGCTTCCAGGTGCGGCCATCGTCCTCGGAAATGGCCGTAGACAACCGTCCCCGCCGATAGCCCCGCCGAATCTCCTCGCCGGATACTTGGTTCCAGATCAGCAGCAAGTCTTCAGTGCCGGGTATCCGGACCAGACGACATGGCGAATAGGAGCTTGCCAGCGCCGTCGGCTCGACGGAGTTCCAGTTTGCGCCGCCGTCTCGACTGTAGGACTCGACAATCCGACCCACCGTCGAACGGGCGAACAGCAGCACGCGCCCGTCGCGCAGCTCGGCCGCGACCGGCTCGTCTACCGGCGTGACGCCATCGTAGCCATCGTTGAACCAGCCCACCAGCTCGCCGGCGCTGCGGTGCCAGGTTTGGCCCTCATCATCGGAGTAGTAGACGAAGGTAATGTCCATTTCTGGCTTATGGGCATGACCCTCGACCGGGAAGCGCCACCCACCCAGCCGTCCCCAAGCGTGGCTACGGGCGCCCCGGTCGGCGTGACTACCGGCAAAGACCCAGCGCACCGGCAACACCAGCCGCCCGCTGCCCAGTTGGATCATCGCGTTATGGTAGCTGGGCGCGTAGACGCCGGGGAGGTTGATACGGACTTCTGGCAACCAGGTTTGTCCCTCGTCACGGGACAGACGGATGAACAGGCCGAAATCCTCGTGCGGACCGGTCGTCGTTTTGACCCGGCCATAGGTAATGGCGAGCGCCCCCGATTGCAGCCGCAGGATGCCCGTCGAGTGGGGGCCGCCGTGCAGCGCCGCCCCTTGATCGTCCACCATTGGCACAAAGTCGCTCCAGGTCCGGCCACCGTCGGCCGAGCGGCGGAGCTGCAAGTGGGCACCCAAGAGCAGCAACTCTGGCCTGGCGGTCACTCCTGTGTTCACCTCGACGAGGCTACTGTGGCCCCCGCCGACAGTGGTCTCGAACGGCTCCGGGGCAACGCCTGTGCCGGCCCCCGCTCCGGTAGTCGCAGTCATCGTTCTCGATCCTTTAGCTCTCGGCGAGCGCCTCAGCGAGCGCAAAGGCGTCGTCCTGTGGCTCGTAGCCGAGCAGGCGCCGCGTGGAGTCCAGCTCCATCGCCGGATAGCGGTTGGCCGAGAGGCCGTGCACCACTGCGAAGTCGAGGTCGTCGGGCGCCGCCAAGCAGCAATCGAACAGCCGGCTGAGGTCCGCCGCCGTCACCACCCACGAGAGCGTCCGGTCCGCATCCGGGCCGTGCGGGTCGAGCCGCTCGCGCAGCCGCTCCGGGGGTGTGAAGCCGCCAATCCGCACGGCGATGCAGGAGAGGCCATGCTGGATCGAAAACGAGGCGGCCAACGCTTCTCCCCAGGCTTTGGTGGCGCCGTAGACGTTGCCCGGCCGCGCGACCATATGGGTATGCGGCTGCACGCCGCGCGGATAACCGATCACCGCATTGACACTACTAGCGAAGATCACCCGGCGCGCGCCGCCCTCGGCGGCGGCGGCGTAGATGTTGTAGGTGGCCTTGATGTTGCGATCCAGCAGCGTCGCGTAGAAGTCGGCCGCGGGGTCCGGATCGGCCGCCAAGTGGAGGACGGTGTGTGCGCCGGCCACCGCGCGCCGAGCCGCGTCCATGTCCGCCAAGTCGCTGGTTTGCACCTCGGCGGTGCCCGGATCGTCAATCGCCCGCAGGTCCTGGAGGCGCAACCGCCACGGCGCCCTGTGCGTAGTCAAATGTCCCCGGTAGTACCTACCAATCCGCCCGGCGGCGCCGGTAATGAGCAGCAGTGGTTGCTCCGCCGCGCCCGGCCCGCTCGGCTCTTGCGTCGCGCTCATCCCGTCCGCCCCTCCTTGGGCACCGTGTTCACACCGCTGCACGGACTCCCCTTCCCTTCAGGGAAGGGGCCGGGGATTAGGTCCAACCTGCCCCCTTCTCGCCCCTGCGGCGCACGCCGCAGTCCGAGCACCCGGCCGCCCGGTGTGCGCTTCACTACGCCCTCTCTATGGCGCACCCTACAGCCAGTGTGCCAGCGGCCACATCACTGCCGACCGCGTGAAGGTCGTGTCCAGCAGCCGCTCCGTCTCCTCGATGGGGTCGTACCCATAGCGCCGCACGTATGCGGTTTCGAGTTGGCGCTCTAGCGCCGTCGGCTCCTGGAGAGGTAGCTCCACCCAGGTGTTGCCCCGGTCGGCGCTCTCGCGTATCGCCAGGCAAAGCTCCCAGTCCTGCAGCGCATTCTCCGCTCCGTAGGCCGGGGCACCGCCGCCGGTGATCGCCTCGTGGAAGCTGGTCAGGATGGCGGCTTTGGCAACGTCGTCCGCACTCCCGATCCGGTACGCCCGGAAGGGATTCTCCCAGACGACCGACGGCTCGGTATCCACCCGGACGTGCCGGAGCACCCGCTCACCCCCCATCTCGTCATACACTTCCTCGATCTCATAGGGCCGCTCTTCCGCCCCTTGCCACAGCACGCAGCGGGTCTGTTCCAGCACCCCCTCGGTCCCTTCGATCTGCCACCCCTGGGGATAGGTGCGGAGCGGAAAGGGGCGGGGCGCCTTCTCGAAGAGGCACGTCACGCCGTTGGCAAACTCGATGACGGCGCTGTCCCACCGCACCGTCGTTTCCCGTTCGCCGCCATAGGCCGTGTACGGCACGGTCACTACGGTGCCGCTGTGGCCCAGCACGCGCGTCGCCTCCGCACCGATCAGTTGGCGCACGCCGCTGAAGCCGTGATACTGCCCCGTCTGATACCACAGCCGCGCGTGCGTCACGTGGCCGATCCGTCCCGTTGCCACTAGGCGCTGCTTGAGTTGTTCCTGCGGCCAGACCCAGACTTGCTCGGCCACCTCCCACAGGACGCCGTTGTCGCGGCATGCCTGCGCGATGGCCGCAGCGTACCGCCGCGTATGCGCCACCGGAATTTCCGTCAGGACATGGATGCCGAGTCGCGCCGCCGTCAGGGCGATCACGATGTGCGAGTCTTTCGGCGCCAGACTGAGCACCACGTCGGGCCGCTCGGCCGCGAATACCTCCCGCACGTTGCTGTAGTGTGCCTGGGCGCCATAGGTGGCGGCCGCCTGTCGACTGACCTCCCCATTACGGTCGCACACCGCCGCGAGGCTATAGTGGTCCGCCAGGCGGGCAATGGTGGCGAGGTACTGCCGTGCCCGTGAGCCGGGCTGCGCGCCAGCGCCGATGACGGCTATGCGTAGTGGGCGCATCTCGATACCTCCCTCGCCTACAGAGGTCTACAGCGCCTCTGCGGTCCTGCTCGGCCGGAGTAGCAGCCCTCCTATCCTACCTGAGAAGAACCTGCACCACAGCAATGCGCGGACATACACTAGGTTCCACCGACTCCTCTCTCGTCATTCCGGCGAAAACCGGAATCCAAACAGCGGCCCTCCCAGGTGGGGGGCATGGGGTCATGGCCACTGGTTTCCGGCGGCCCACCCGGCCCGTCATTCCCGCGCACGCGGGAATCCACGCCCCCAGGGGCTATGTTCAGAGCAATGACCGGGCATATCAACAGCCCCTACGCCTCGGAGCGGAGAAAGAAAATGGAGAAGACCGCTTCCGCCCGCCCGTCGTAGTAGTGGTCCTTGAGCACGACCTCCTTCTCCATACCCACCTTGCGATAGAGCGCGTGGGCGGCATGATTGTCGTCGTGCGTCATCAGGAAGAGCTTCCGCAGTCGCTCGCCGCGCTGGGCGTAGAAGTGCTGGGCATCCTCGACCAGGCTGTGAAAGAGCCTGCTGCCAGCGCCGTTCATCCGGTACGCGGGAAGCACGGCAATCCGATCCAGCTCCGCCAGCCCATGATGCGGGACACCGTGCAGGTACCAGGAGCTAATACCGACAATCGTGCCCTCTGCCTCGGCCACGAGGTACCGATGGCCCACCTCGATTTCGCGCCGATAGGCCGCGCGCGCCTCAGCCATATCGACCATGTTATAGGCAGCGAGCAGGACGCGCGCTACCTGCTCCGTATCGGCCGCGGTGCCTAAGCGAATGGTGACGTTCATACACCCCCCCTTTCCATACGGGATAGTTAACGGGCAGAGACTCGCTGAAGGTGCGGGACGCCCCCTCCCTCGTCACTCCGGCTTTCGCCGGAGTCTAGGGCGTGTCTGCAAAATGGCCTTGCTGAATCCCAGGCCCCGTCATTGCGGCGCAGGCCACAATCCAGACCCACCGGGGAGCCACGCCTCGCCCCCTGACCGCTCGCCACTGGCCCTGCCCCCGGCCGACTGGTACTTTGCAAACACGCCTTAGGGTGCCGCGGCAGGCGGACTCCCGCGTTCGTGGGAATATGGGAATGATGGCGGGCGAGCGTAGCGGACAGGTGTTATTTTTATAGCGATGATGCCGTGAGGTTACACAACCTAGCGGAGCGGGGGCGCGTAGATCAGCCCACCGTTGGTCCACAGTTCATTAAGCTCGCGCGGTAAGGTGAAGGATATCCCCTCCGGTCCCATGTAGCGGTCGTAGATCTCCCCGTAGTTCCCCACCGCCTGGAGCACGTCTACCGCAAACGTCGCGCTGAGACCCAAGTCCGCCTGCCCGAACTCGCCTTCCGTCCCCAGCATCCGCCGCACCTGGACGTTCTCGCTGGTCCGCATCGCCTTCACGTTGGCCTGCGTCACGCCCAGCTCCTCCGCGTTGATCAGCACGTACAGCACTGTCTTCACCAGGTCCGACCACTGGTCGTCGCCATGCGGGACGACCGGTGCCAGCGGCTCCTTGGAAATGACCTCGGGCAGGATGATGTGCGCGTCAGGATCGGCAAAGCCGCTTCTGATAGCCGCCAGCTGGGACGTGTCGCTGGTGGCGGCGTCGCACCGACCCTGCTCGTAGGCACCATACACCGATGCCTTGTCCTCGAATACAGCCGGCTCCAGCTCCAGATTGTTCTGGCGGAAGAAATCGGCCAAGTTCAGCTCGGTCGTCGTCCCGCCGGTCACACAGACACTGGCGCCGTTCAACTGCCGGGCGCCGGTGATGCCGCTGGCCTTCGGCACCATGAAGCCTTGACCGTCGTAGAACATTGTAATCGCAAAGTTGCCCCACTGTATCTCCCGCGTGCTGCTCCACGTAATCGTGCGCGCGATGATGTCCACCTCGCCCGACTGCACGGTCGGCCCCATCTGGGCCGCGGTGATGTTCACGATCTCTACAGCCTCGCCACTGCCGAAGATAGCCGCAGCCACCGCACGGCACAGGTCGATGTCAAACCCGGCGTTGCGCCCCGCGGCATCAAGGTAGCCAAAACCGGCCAAGCCGGTTTGGCTGGCGCAGATCAGCCGGCCTCTGGCCTTGACGGTCTCCAGCCGACTACGAGTCTCCGGCGTGGCCGGCTGCTGCCTTTGGGCGGCGACTTGCGCTTGCAGCGCAGCGATCCGAGCGTCCCGGTTGGCCAACTGCTCACGCAGCGCGGCCGCGTCGCCGCTCTCGCCGCCAAGCTCGCACGCAGCCAAGACGAGAGTAAAGGCAACGACAAGCATCACCCGGACAACATGCTGGAACATGATCATTACCGCTCTTCCATATAGTTACCATCATCACCGTCACCGTATCTGTACCGGCCGAGACTGGCGGATTGAGCAGCCGCGTTCGCCCACCGTCCCCGGCGCTGTGCCGCGCCTAGCGGAGCGGCGGAGCGTAGATCAGTCCACCGTTGGTCCACAGCTCGTTCTGTTGCCGCGACAGCGTGAAGGAGTCGCCCTCCGGCCCCATGTAGCGGTCGTAGATCTCCCCGTAGTTCCCCACCGCCTTCAGCACGTCCACCGCAAACGTCGGGCTGAGACCCAAGTCCGCCTGCCCGAACTCCCCTTCCGTCCCCAACATCCGCCGGATCAGGATATTCTCGCTGGTCCGCATCGCCTCCACGTTGGCCTGCGTCACCCCCAGCTCCTCAGCATTGATCAGCACGTACAGCACCGTCTTCACCAGGTCCAGCCACTGGTCATCGCCGTGCGGCACCACCGGCGTCAGCGGCTCCTTGGAGATCGTCTCCGGCAGGATGACGTGCAGCTCAGGATTGGCGAATCCGCTCCTGATGGCCGCCAGCCCCGACTTGTCGCTGGTGGTGGCATCGCACCGGCCTTGCTGGTAGGCACTGTAGACGGAGGCCGTGTCTTCGAAGATGACCGTCTCCAGCTTCAGGTTGTGCTGCCGGAAGAAGTCGGCCAGGTTCAACTCGGTGGTCGTGCCACTGGTCACGCAGACGGTCGTGCCACCTAGCTTCAGGGCACTGTCAATGCCCTTATCCTTCGGCACCATGAAGCCCTGGCCGTCATAGAACGTGATGACGGTGTAGTTGCCCCACTGGGCATCGCGCGTACTGGTCCAAGTGACATTGCGCGAGAGGATGTCGACCTCACCCGACTGGATGGTAGGTCCCCGCTCCGCCGACGTGAGGTGAATAACCTCGACGGCCTCGCCGGTGCCGAAGATGGCTGCGGCCACCGCGCGACACAGGTCAATGTCGAACCCCACGTTCTGCCCGGAGGAGTCCAGGTAGCCGAAGCCGGGCAGATCGGTGCGGCCGGCGCAAACGAGCCGCCCGCGGGCCTTGACGGTCGCCAGCCGACTCGCGGCCGCCGGCTGCCCTTGGGCGGCGACCTGCGCCTGCAGTGACGCGATCTGGGCATTCTTGTGGGCCAACTGCTCTCGCAGCGCGGCCGCGTCGCCGCTCTCGCCGCCAAGCTCGCACGCGGCGAGGGTGAGGGTGCCAGCGATGACGAGCATCACCCGGATAGTCCGCTTGAAAACGTTCATTTCAGCCCCTCCTCACAAGAGCAGGTAAACTGGAAAAACAGGCGCAACGAGCGCTCGTAGGGGCGCAGCATGCTGCACCCCTACCAACCCTGGTGGTTATGCTCCTACCCTGGTAGCGAGCAATGCTCTAGCACCATTGACCTACCCCTACCTATCAGAGGTCATACCGTTCCCCCGCTATGCAGGGGACCATAGAGGGCTTGCTGCCAGCGTGTCGTATCGTCTGCCGCCTCAGCCGAACTGGGGGCACACGACAGCACCGGTGGCTACGGACTCGTATGCAGCCAGCAGCGTCGCAACGTGGGTACGGCCCGCCTCGACGCCTGCCCAAGCCGGCTCGTCGCCATCCAGCACCCGCACGAAATGGCTCACCAGCGCCTCGCTGCTGTCATCGCGGGGGATAGAGTTGGGGCCTCGATCCGCAGACACCCCACTGCACAGCTCCGCCGTCTGGCGTCGGCCATCGAGCAGCAGCGTCCCCTGTGTACCGATAACCGTCAGATGGTTGGCTCCATTCAGCGGATGACTCGCCCGCCCGATGCGCCCGGTCGTGATGGTGGCGACGGCGCCCCCGGCGAGCGTCAGCTCAATGGTGGCAAAGTCCTCGACACCTCGCTCCGCGTGCGCCTCGAAGAAATGCGATCCCATGCGGGCAAAGACACCCTCGACCGGCAGCCCCGACAAATAGCGGATATACACGACAGCGTAATACCCGATCTCGAACAGCTCGCGCTTGGCGATGACGCTGTGGCCCGACTCGGTCGGGTCGCTCACGCCATCCGGCGTCCGGTACGTCCAGTGGCCGAGCGGCGCTGACGACGCTGCCGGGGTATCGGTGCGATCCGGCTGGCCTTTGGCAAAGTGTACGTCGGCGTGGATCGCCAGCAGGTCGCCAATTCTGCCCTGGGCGATCCACCGCTGCCCCTGCTGGATATGGTCGTAGCCGAGGTGACTGACAATCGAAGCCTTCTGCCCGGTGCGGCGCAGCATATCCACAATCGCCGTGCAATCATCGAGGGTCGGCGCCAGCGGCTTATCCAGCCAGAGGTGCTTACCCGCCGCCGCCGCACGGCGCACCAGCGCACCGCGCCGCTCGATTTGGGGACATACGCTGGCCACCTCCACACCCGGCCAATTCAGAGCCGCGTCCACGTCTTCGATATAGGGCACTCCTAGCTCGTCGGCCAGCTCCCGGTTGCGCTGCACAACGAGCGGCTCTTGGCCCGGATCGTCGGCCAGCACCAGTACCCGCAGCCGCGGATGTCGTGCCAGAGCAGGCGCATAGCCGCTCTGATGCATGGCGTTGCTCAACAGCGCGACGCCGTAGACGTGATCACTATTCATCGTCCGCGTCCTTTCCCACGTCGCGCACGATCACCGGTTCACTGCTCTCTACCGCTTGCTCGATATGCTTCATCAGTTCCACGACCTCGCGGGCCTGCTCCACCGTAATCGGCGGCGCGGCCCGGCCCACGGCGGCTTGGGCACACTGGTCCACCCAGCCGGCAAGCGCCGGGCCGGCGTCTTCCTCCCCATAAGCGCCAGCGTCTCCCGCTCCGGCCGGCAGCATGAGCAGCGCCGTGGCGGCCATCGTGTCATAGAAGGCGCCGCGGTTGCCCAGCACCATCAGCTCGTGTACCGGCGGCGTGCCCGGCGCCGCTCCGAGCGCCAGCAGCGCGGTCGCGCCGCCGGCATAGGACACGCTCACGCTCAGATGGCACTTGTCGACCCTCTGGCCGTAGACGGTAGCGACCATGTCCGCGGCCAGGGTATTGGACAGCGCCAGTAGCTCGGCCAACGGCCAGCGGTCGGTCGGAGCGGCGCCAAGCTGCAAGGAGCGTAGGCAGACCAGCCGGCCCAAGTCGCCGCTGGCCAGCGCGTCGGCCGCCATCCGAGCGCCGCCGGTGTAACGGGCTACGCCACCGCAGACCAGCGTCACGTTGGCCGCCGCCGCCTGCGCCGCGACCGCCTCCAGCACGTCGGCCTCCGCAGTCAGGGGGCCGGCACACCACACGTGCAGGCCACGAGCGATACTCTCCTCGGCCAACGCTACCGAGCACGCCGGCTCGTCAAGGATGCACACGGCATCTGCCGCGGCGGTCGGATCGCCGGCGAGCCAGTTGGCCATCGCCGACGGGGCGCCGTCAGCGGCCGGAAACTCTGCCGTCACTCGAAAGCTGGCGAATTCACCGCTCCGCCGCGCTACCTGCCGCACGCTGGTACCCCTACCAACGACGGCCAGGCGCAGCGGCCTTTGCTCATCCATACTTCATACTCCCAGGACAAGCATAGCCGACCGGCCGCTACCGCGCTGGAGAGGCCGCTGCGCCGCCCCCCCCGCCTCTCGCACAAGGGTAGGTTTTTCGCGTCGGGGCGCGATTCACCCCGCCCTGGCGCTCGTCATTCCCGCACACGCGGGAATCCAGGGCCATTCGTAGCACCCGGTCGCCGCACTGCCCCCTTCCCTGGCAGGGAAGGGGCCGGGGGTGAGGCCCAACTCGCCTCTCCACACAAAAACCTACCTCTGCCAGCCGCCGCACTCCCCCTCTCCACATGGTGGAGAGGGGGCCGGGGGGTGAGGCATCAAGGGCGCGTCCACCAGGCCATCTGAAGCTGTACTAGGTAACCCGAACGACAGCAAGTACACTCTATCCGGCACGGCGCCATAAGGATGGCCGGAATGGTCGCTACAGCATCCGGCTCTGCGCGGAACGGCAAGCTCATCCTCACGATGACCGCCGCCTGTGCCTCCACGACGTACCGGAGTCCTAATACCGGAGGCTACGTGACCAAGGAAACCTACACCTCCCATGCCTACCGCTACGAGCTAACGGTCTAGGCGATGGCCGCCATCAAGACCGATGTCGTCGTGGCCGGCGGCGGGATGGGCGGGCTGACCGCTGCGTGCAGCGTGCAGGAGGCCGGCGCCCGCACCGTGCTGCTCGAAAAAGCGCCGCGCATTGGCGGCTCCGCAGCCGCCTCCGGCGGCACGATCTGGTGCGCGACCGACCTGAAGGGCTGGCTCTCGGTCCAACCGGGCGGCGATCCGATACTGGGCCGGGCGCTCATCGCCAGCTTCTTCGCGGGCATACCCTGGCTCCGCAGTCAAGGCGTTGACCTAGAGGCGCAATCCCCGGATACCCCCTACCGCTTCCGCCGCGTCATCTACGCCTGCCAACCCGACGCCGCAACCGCCATGGCGGCGCTCGCGGATCGTTTCACGGCCAGCGGCGGCAAGATCATCGTCGGGACCGGGCTGCGCGATCTGCTGCTCGATGACCAAGGCGCCGTCAGCGGTGTCCGGACGCTAGGACCAGCGGGCAGTGTGGACGTGGCAGCCCGCGCCGTGGTCTTGGCGACCGGCGGCTTCCAAGGCAACCCGGAGCTGCGTGTACGCTACCTGGGACGCTGGGCCGACCGGCTAGTGCTGCGAGCCAACGCCTTCAGCACCGGGGACGGCTTCCAGGCCGCACTGCGCGCCGGCGCCGCCACCGCCGGACCGTTCAGCCGCTTCTACGGTCATATGGTACCCGCGCCCCCGGCCCAAGTGGGCCTGCACAACTTCGCCGCCGTAAAGCCCGACTTCAGCGAGTACGCTGTCTTCGTCAATCTGCGTGGTGAGCGTTTCGACGACGAGTTCCTGGGCGACGAGGTAACGGTTCACGCGGCCGCGCGGCAGGAGCAGGCGCTGGTATTCCTGCTGTACGACGAGGCAATTCGCGCCACCTATGCCGGGCCGCGGGACGACGGCCGTAACGCGCGGGCGGACCGCCTCCAAAGCATCCGCGACGCCGGTGGTGAGATTCTCCAAGCGCCCTCGTTGGCCGCGCTGACGCACGAGATGGCGGCGCGCTGGGGCGTGGCCCGCGACCGGCTGCTCGCCACCCTGGAGGGCTACAACGCCGCCGCCCGCGCCGGTGACGGCGCCGCCTTGCCCGTCGCGAAATCGGGCGGCTTGCTGCCCCTTGAGACGCCGCCGTTCTATGCGCTACGCTGCCTACCCGGCATCACGTTCACCTATGGCGGCGCCCGCGTGAACGCGCACGCGCAGGTGCTCGATACGAGCGGGCAGCCCATCCCCGGCCTCTACGCGGCCGGCGCCGACGTGGGCGGCGTCTACACGCGCGGCTACACCGGGGGCTTGGCGCTCGGCCTCGCGTTCGGACGCATCGCCGGCCGCGCGGCAGCCGCCTACGTAGAGCGCCGGCCTACCGGCGTGATGGTCGCCCGGACCCGTCATTCCCGCGCACGCGGGAAGCCAGCGTGTGCCCCGGATGCACGTGGATGATGGACCGTTGACCGCCAGCGGAACGTGCGGTACTCGGCCTGCGGCTGCTGCCGCAGTGACAAAGCGGCCCAGGACCATCATTGCAGCCTGCGCCGCAAATTGGATGGTATGCCAATGACCGGGCCATTGGCCTCCGGCCGGTCGTGTGGTCGTCCCCTAGGCGGCGAGCCGCTGCTGGCGGCGCACGACGGCGAGCGACCAGACAATGAGCACCAGCTCGGCGCCGATGACCGCGCCGATGGCGCTATAGGTAACTGGCTCCAGCCAGGGAGGTAGCCCGGTTTCCCGCCCGGGTTCCGGGCGAATAGTGACCGCCAGCGATTCCGGCGCCGGCCCTTCCGGCACCTCGTCGGCCGTGAAGACCCAGAATGCAGTCTCCAGCGCCAGGCGTCCTTCCGGGCCTTCTATGTAGATGTTGAACCGCCGGCGTCCTGGCTGCGTGTACGTCAGGCTCCCGGTGTACTCGTCCGCACGGCCGGTCGGCTGGAGCAGGCCGATAACCGCATCACCGGCACGTAGGCTTTCGTAGGGCAGCGGCAGACGCGGCAAGCCCTCCAGGTTGAACAGCACGGTGCGTATCCGCACCGGCTCGCCGACCCGCGGCACCAGCGGATCCAGCCACAGCCGTCCCGCCACGGGACGGTCTTCCTCGCTGAACGGCCGGCGCGGCGCCCAGCCGGCGACCAACGTCAAAGCCAGCGCGAGGAGCGTGGCAACCGCCAGAGTACGCATGGCTTACTCACCCCTCACGCACGGGCCGCAGGGCGCTCCCGACCACCCAACCCAAGACGGCACTTGCCGCCGAAAGGATCACCAGCCACGGCGCAGCGACGACGAGCATCGCCGGCCCCCATTGCACCCCGCCATAGAACTGGAGGTACGGCACCTGGATCACCGTCAGGATCAGCGCGAAGCCCACGCCGGTCAGCGCCGCCCGTACCCACAGCGGGCGTACCGGCAGCGCCACCAGCCCGAGGTCGATGATCGGCGCGGCCGCCAGCACGAGCGGAATCTGTGGACGCACGCCATCGAGGAGCACAAGCACGATATGGACGCCGAGCAGCATCACCGTATAGGCCAGCGCGGCCAGTGTGGCGGCGCCGATACGCCCGCTGGCCCGCGCCGCAGTGACCAGGACGAACGCGCCCAAGGCAGACAAGAGGATTGGGTGATAAACCATCCGAAAGCGCGGGAAGTTATAGTCATACTCGATCAACAAACCCAGGACCGTCGCCAGCATCAGCCCGCCGGCCACCACGGCCACCAACTCGCTGCTGGGCATCCGCCACAGCTGGGCCGTGTCGTGCCACCGGCGCCGGAGACGGGTCGGTAGCCGGCGGTTTGTCTCCAAACCGAGGCCGACGAGTGCCCCAAAGGTGGCGATGACCATGCCGATAATGAGCATGATGTGGGGCGGACTCCAGACGGTCACGTCCAGGCCATACAGCCGGTGCCAGGTATCGTCAATCGGGGCCGACGCCAAAGCCATACCGGCCCCGACCAGCGTGACCAAGATGCCCGGCGGGAGGCGTAGCCCCAGCGGCAGCGTCACCAGCGGCCCCGGCCACACTGGCCCACGGCCCCGCGCCGCCGCAACCGCTTGGGCCACTGCCGCGCCGCACGCCGCCAGGATGGTGATGATGCCAGCGTAGAGCAGCAGATGCGGCGGGCTCCAGAACGTGTCACGGCCGAGGATGATATGCCACGACACGTCCCAATAGCCGCCCATGAGGAATACCGCGCTCCCCACAACGATCGTGCCGTAGCGTGCCCGCGCAGTCCGCCCGCGCTGCTTGCGCTCCCCGCGCTCCGGCCGGGATGTCGCCGCGGGCGGAGTTCCCACTTCTGCCGTCTCCACAGCCATCGTCGTGCTCCCGCGCTAGGGCGTGTCTGCAAACTGACTTTGCTGAACCCCTGGCCTCCCTCCCTCCAGGGGAAGGAAGTTCTGGTGGCCCTTTCCTTTAGAGAGAGGGTTGGGGGTAGGTCTGCATCCCTACCCGTCTTTCTTCTCCGCACCCTCGGCCGCTTGGTCGGCACTGCCACCGTCTGCGCTCACATCCATCGCTTCACCGGCAGCCTCCTCGGTGGCGGTAGCCGGGGTGGTCTCCTCGGTGGCCGTGCTTGCCGTCGTTTGCTCACCCTTCAGCGCCGCTCGTGCTGCCGCGACCTCGGCCTCGGTCGGCACCGGGCCGTCCTCGGCCTCGTCCAGCAGCATGACCGGAATGCCATCGCGGATCGGATAACGCTTGCCGCAGTGCGTGCAGACGATTTTGTCGTCAATCTTCACGATCGGCTGCTTGTCATCTGGGCAGGCCAAGATTTCGAGCAAGCTCGCATCCACGTCAGTGGAGCCGGTGTTCGTTTCCACCGGTGACTCCTCCGGGGAGGGGGCCCAGTCGTCGGACTCCGCTTGATCGAGGCCGAGGAAACGCCGCACTCCCCACACTGCGGCGCCGACCGCCGCCAAGAACATCAATATCCGCCCTATCCACGTACCGAATATAAAACGAAACATGAGCGTCTGCCTCCCTTGTGGTCTGTGCTCGAAGCGTTAACAATGGCAGCGGCTCGCCGCATCGGTGGCAGTATCTCATGCACCGTCAAGCCCTGCCTGCGTACCTCCAGGGCCTTTCCAAAGTCGCCGCCAAACCTGCCATTCTGAGCAGCCTTTTCAATGTCATTCTGAGCAGAGCGAAGAATCTCAGCTACGAGGGAGAGACCCTGCGCTCCGCTCAGAGCCTGCACTGAGCGTCGAAGCGGTGACAAGGGAAAGGCCCTGGCGTACCTCAACTATACTATAACGTGCAGCTTGGCCTAGTGTCAGCACCGATCCCGACGGCTACCTGGCAGCGTCGAGCTTGGTCCTCGGTTTCCTGACGGTACCCATCCTTTTCCCGGCCCGCATACTCCCTGCCACCCAGCCCAAGGGCGGGGCGCCATGCCGGTGCCGATATAGATATAGATTATAGAGGAGGCGATGATGAAGCTCGTACTCGCAACAACGGCGAACGGCCGGTTCTTCCACTTGCTGGACGATCTGCCGGCTGAGGGCGTCTCGGTTGTCGAGGCATTCGACGATAAGACGCTACGTGCGGAGATCGCCGACGCGGAAGCCATCTACGGCTGGCCGCCGGCGTCGGTACTGCCGCACGCGCGTCGGCTCCGCTGGCTACAAACGTCGAGCGCTGGCGTGGATCAGTTGTGGTCAAGTCCGGAGTTACGTGAGCGTGACATCATCATCACGAACACCCGTGGCGCGCACGCCCCCAACATCGCCGAGCACGCCTTTGCGCTGCTCCTGGCCTTTAGTCGCGGGCTGCTCGTTGCCCGCGAGGCGCAGGCCGCGCGCCGCTGGGAGGCTGCGGGCGTCCGGGCGGTGTCCTGGGAGCTGGCCGGCGGCACCCTGGGGATTATCGGCTACGGCCGCATTGGGCGGGCGGTTGGCGCACGGGCGCGCGGTTTCGAGATGGAAGTTATCGCCGTGGACCGCGAGCCGGTCGCGCCGGACGATGCCCTCTCGGAAGTCTGGCCGCTGGACCGGCTCGACGCTCTCCTGGCCGCAGCGGACGTGGTCGTGGTGACCGCACCGTACACCCCCCAGGCCCGCGGGATGCTCTCGACTGCACAGTTTGCCACCATGAAGCCGGATGCGGGCCTCATCGTCGTCTCCCGCGGCGGGCTGGTGGACCACGACGCGCTCGTGGCGGCCTTGCAGGACGACCGGTGCGGGCCGGCCTACGCCGGGCTGGATGCCACCCCGACCGAGCCGCTGCCCGCCGACAGCCCGCTGTGGGGCCTGCCCAACTGCCTGATTACGCCCCATTCCTCCGGTCATTCCTTCCGCAAGGAGCGCCGCGCGGTGGAGATTCTCCGCGAGAACGCCCGCCGGTTCGCCCAAGGCCGGCCCCTCATCAACGTCGTGGACAAGACGAAGGGCTACTGAGCATTCGGCCAGGTGCTATTCCTGGCGCCCCTCCCGCCATTCCGGCGCAAGCATGTCACGTACCCCGATACGGGGCCGGAATCCATGTCCCCTTGCAGAGCGGGGGCCGGGCCGGGGAAGGGGGCGGCGCTCCACTACCCGATTAATTCGGCAGCTTTCATCAGGGTGGAGGTAGGTAATCAGGGGAGCCGGCCAACGGTTACGGCAGCCGGCGCTGCATGGCGATGAAGGCCGGAATGCCCAGTGGCCCCCGATACGGTGGCTGGATGGTCACTTCGCGGGAGAAGCCGGCGCTCTCGTAGAGGTGCAGCGCCGGGGCATTGGAAGCAGCCACATGGAGTGAGAGCCGCCCGTACCCGCGCACTTGCGCCCGCTGTGCGGCGGCGGCCAGGAGCCGGCGGCCAACACCCCGGTTCTGATACTCAGGGTCTACGGCCAGGTTCGCCACGTACAGCTCATCGCGGCGCGGCGGCCGACGCACGTACACCATGGCCAAGGGGAGCAGGGCATAGCCGGCCCGCAGCAGTCCCCTGATGCCTAGCGCCCGCCGCCAGACTGCCAGCGTCCCCATCCCCTGCCCGGCCGACTCATACGCTTCTCCGTGTGCTTCTACGGCCAGAATCCCGACAACCGGCCGGGTCTCCGGGGAGCAAGGCCGGGATATCCGCGCAACGTGCCAGCTGGATAGGCGCGCCGCGACGAGCGGCACCCAGAGCCGGGCCAAGGTGGGGGTATCGCAGCCGAGGGCCAGGCGATACTCGACAAAGGCACGCGCGAACACCTCGGCGATGGCCGGGACGTCCGCGGGCATCGCCGCCTCGATGGTGGGGACGGTCGGCGGCGGGCGCTGGTCGGTCGCGGACATCGGCGCCCCCGCCCTCACCCTACTCCCGACATGCTCACGCGCCAAATCAGCCGTAGCCGAGCACTATGCTTCCGCTGCCGCCGGCGCCTCGGCCTTTGTCTTACCGGTAGGAGTGGCTTTCGCGGTCTTTGCCGACTTCGCTGTCCTGGCCTTGGCCGTGCTTGTCCTGCCGCGCGTACTGGAGCGCCGGCGAGGAGAGCGCCGGCGAGTGGTGGTCTTGGCCTTCTTCTCCTCTGCTGGCGGCGCGTCGGCGGTGCCAGCGGCCTGAGCCGCGGCCGGGGTGTCGTCCTCAGTGGCCGTCCCGTTGCTGCCCGGTGGCGTCCCGTCGGCTGCGGGCGACACGACTACCTCAACGGCCGCCGGTTCGGCCGGAGCCTCCGCACGCTTCTCGGCCGGTGCCGGCACAGCCTCCCCACCCACCGCTGCCACCGGAGCGGCATCCTCGGCCGGCGTTTTCGGGGCCGACCCCTTCAGGCGCGAGAGCGATTCACCGGGGAGCACTTTCAGCGCCGGCCGGCTCTCCTCGGCCGCTGCGGCCGATTCCGGTTTCGGCTTGCCGGATACTTCGGCCACGGGTGCCGCCGCGGCCGCCGGAGCGTCTGCACTAGGCGGTTCGGGCTTATCGGGCACGGGCGCGTCGGCCTCGTCCGGCAGCGGCGCAACCATCGCCGGGTCCGGTTCGCTGTCGGCCGCCGCCGGGGCCGGCGACTCCACGCTGGCTGCTTTCGGCGCCGCGGGAGCGGCGCTGGCTGCTGGGGCCGCGCCGCTCCCGCTCCGCCGCCGGCGGCCGCGGCGCCGGCGTAGCGTGGCCCGCGACGGGCCGGTATCGGTACCGGCATCGGTAGTGCTACGTTCGGCGCTTTCGACCGCGGGCGTCGCCAGCATCGAACGTGCCGGCGTCAGCCGGGGCGCCCGCGCAAAGCGGCCCGGTGGCACCTCCATCGGCCGCACCGGCGGGGTCGTGATCGCCTCACCTTCCTGCTCCAGCAGCGTGCGGTACGTCACGTAGTCGTCGGACTGATCGCGCAGGGCGCCGGCCGTTCGGTCCGAGCCGACGACGTAGACGCGCAGGCCACGACGCTGGGCAAAACGCAGGATCGGGATGAGGTCCTTATCACTGGAGACGATGACGAGGGTGGCGATTTCGGGAATGAGGTGCAGAAAATCCACACAGTCCACCGCCATTTCCGTATCGGCCAGGCTCTTGCCACCGTTGGCGCGCGTCGGGGCGCTAGCTAACGGCAGCACCGGAGCGTAGACCACCTCGACGCCGGCGCTATAGACCGCCAGCCGCTCCGCGGCGTCGCGCCATTCGCCATACGCACGACAGACGGCAACCGGCCCTAGTTGGCGCACCCAGCGCAAGACCGGACCAAGGTCCGGCGGCCGGTCCGGCATCTCTTCCCGCAGGCCGATGGCAAAGTTGTCCCAGTCAATGAAGACGGCGACGGATCCGTAGGAGGCTGCATGTACGGGCAGGTTGGGCATGGACTCGGGGCGACGATACTGAGCATTCATACGATTCGGGCGCGACGCGCCATCCTTCCCGGCCGGATCGCCGTAGCAACAGCCTGGGGAGGGAGCTGACCAAAGCAGCGAGGAAAACAGGCCACTGGAGCTGTGAGGATCGGCGATCGGGCCGTATTGCTGTGATTCCTACCACTGATTATAACGAACGGCTGCGCCGTTGTGGACGGAAAGCGCCGGCCTCGTTTACTGGTTTAATGATTCAGGCAGCATCCGTTGCACCCAGGCAATCGTCACGAGCACGAAAATGACACCTATCCGTCATTGCGGCGCAAGCCGCAATCCATGTCCCCCTACGGAGCGGGGAGGCCATAGGGGGGGCATCCCCGGAGCCGTCCCATGACCACCGCGCCGTCTCCGAGTACCACTGCCGCCGTCCGGCGCGACCTCGGCCGGCTCGTCGGTTCGGAACGGGTGATTACCGAGCCGGCGGCGCTGTTCGGCTACTCCTACGACAGCACGACTGTCTTGCGGGGCACCCCGCCCCTGGCCGTCCTGCAGCCGGCGGATACGCGCCAAGTGGCGGCTCTTTTGACCTATGCCAATACCCATGACCTGCCCATCATTCCGCGCGGTAGCGGCACCGGCCTGTCCGGCGGTTGCGTGCCCCTTGCTCATGAGTTGGTGCTCGACCTCAGCCGCATCAACCGGCTGCGCGCCGTCGAGACCACCCGCCGCCGGGCCATTGCCGAGCCGGGGGTGCTCACGGGCGACCTCCTCACGGCGATGGAGCCGGCCGGGCTGTTCTATCCTCCCGATCCGTCGAGCTTCAAGGTCTCGTCGCTCGGTGGCAACGTGGCCGAGAACGCAGGTGGCCCCCGGGGACTGAAATACGGCGTCACCCAGGACTACGTGCAGGCGCTGGAAGTCGTGCTCCTCGATGGCGAGGTGTTCTCGCTGCGCCGCGAGGAAGACTGGGACGTGCTGGCCCTGTTTATCGGCTCCGAAGGCACCCTCGGCGCGATCACGCTGGTCGAAGTCCGGCTGATTCCCAGCCCCCCGGCACGGCGCGCGCTCCTGGCCGTGTTCCCAGAGCTTGCAGCCGCCACCCGCACCGTCTCCATCATCCTGCGCGCGGGAATAACACCGGCGCTGATCGAGTTGATGGACGACATCGCCATTCGCTGCGTAGAGGCCTACCGCGGCCTGGGGCTGCCGCTCGACGTGGAGGCCATCCTGCTCATCGAAACCGACGGTGACGAGCGCCAGGCCGACCGCGACGCAGCACGGGTCAGCGACCTCTGCCTGGCCGCCGGTGCCCGCGAGGTGCGCCTGGCCGCCACGGCGGCCGAGGCGGCTGCCCTCTGGACGGCGCGGCGCTCGATCACGGGCGCCCTCGGCCGGGTGCGGCCCGATAAGATCGGCGAGGACATCTGTGTGCCGCGCCCGGCGATCCCGACGCTGGCGCGGCGAGTCAAGGAGATCGGGCAGCAATACGGCGTGCCGGTAGTGCTGTTCGGTCACGCTGGCGACGGCAACTTGCACCCCAACGTCCTGTTCGACAGCCGCGCTCCCGACGAGCGGCGGCGCGGCGAAGCGGCGGCGGACGCCATTATCGCGGCCGCGACCGAGCTAGGAGGCGTGATCTCCGGCGAGCACGGCGTCGGAATTATGAAGCGGAAGTTCCTGCCCCTGAACGTGAACCCGGCCACAATGGAGCTGATGCGCGCGTTCAAGCGCGCCGTAGACCCGAAAGGGCTGCTAAATCCCGGCAAGCTATTGGCGTAAAACGGCCATCTCGACCACGCCCCTCACCCCGTCATTCCCGCCCCTCACCCTGTCATTCCCGCGCACGCGGGAATCTACATCCCCCTCTCTATCGCTTGGCGATGGAGAGGGGGCCGGGGGGTGAGGTCCAAATCCCCTCAATCCTCGTGCTCCGCCACCACCGCCTCGCGCTTCTCCAGGTACTCGCCGATCACCTTGAGAATGGCCCCCAAGGCCAGCAGCACCTCGGCCGTCCGGGAGATCGCCCGTGCCCAATCGAACGGCTTGTCCTCAGGAGTGGCCGCGCCGCCGGAGTCAGCGCTGCTCCGCAAGCTCATCACCGCCGCTACGACCGGGCCGGCGGCGATCACCGTCTTGGCAATCCCGCCGGCCCATTGTTGCGCCAGCATACGATGCTCGAACGGGGTGAGCTCCCGCTTGTCCCAGCGCTGCATCAACCGCCGGCCGCCGGCCGAGCCGAGCGCCGCAGCGACCACCCGCTCCAGGACACGTCCCCCCAGAAAGCTCCCCACCGTCCAGACCATAGCACTGTTCATATCCACCTCCGGCGGCCGCGCTGGCCAGTTCTGCTCTTGGTCCAATCCTACGGGACGACCACCACCACTGTCAGCGGCTAGTGCGGCGGCGGGATGGCTCTCACCCACCCCCGTGCCGCTGCGCTTGCCTCCGGCAGATTGCGCCGCCGGCCGGCGCTCCAAACAGGCTCCACACGGCATAACGGACGAAAAACTAGGGTTTTCCACAGGTCAAAAACTAGGGTTTTCCCCAGTGTCTCGCCGGTGCCGGGTAGCTAGAGTCTATCTAGCACCCAGTTGGAGCGCGAGACATGGTTATTGATCGCGGCGACTCGAGCACTGTCGCTGAGAAGGACTTGCCTTCTCTGCGCGAGCGCCTTCAGCAGCCGGGCCACCATCCGGTAGCTGTGCCGATCATCTGCGTAATGACCAGGTTCGGCCTGCGTAGCGCGCGCCACCTCATACCTACGTACCTCGAATATCGTCGCATCATGCGGGAGGTGGCCCAGACTCGGACACCGGGGCTGCTGCGTTCCGCCTTCCTCATCGAGCCTCCCCGAACGTGCTTCAGTCTCTCTATCTGGGCAGGCGAGGATGCCATCCCTCATTTCGGTACCAACGTAATCTCGCATGTTGATGCCGGCAACGCAGTATTTGGCCGGCTAGCTTTTGCTGAAGACGGTGGGCCAGAGATTTGGTCCACGAGATGGCAGCTTACCTCCGTCAGCAACAACCTCAACTGGGAGGGGCTGGATCTGCGCGAATTGATCGTGCGTATGAGCACCTAACTTGGAGTGGATGGGATATGTCTGGCGAGACAGTGTTCAGCACGTTGAGCCACATTGCACTCGCGGCCCAGTTCGGCCTGGGAATGGTCTTTCTGCTCTCGGCCGTGCCCAAGCTGCGCCGGCCGCGGTTCTTTGCCTGGAGCGTGGTCGCCTACGACATATTGCCGGAAAAGGTGGCCTACGGGTTTGCCTTCGCGCTCATTCCACTGGAGCTTTTCCTCGCCGCCACGTTTCTCACCGGCTGGCTGATGAGTGTGGCTTTGGCGCTCGCCACCCTGCTCTTGGTGGTCTTTACCGTCGCGGTGGGGATCAACCTGCGGCGCGGACATCTGGTGGACTGTGGCTGCTTTGGCGAAGGGAGTGAGCCAATCTCGATCCGCAGTGTTGCCCGCCTGTTCCTGCTGCTGACAGTGGTCCTGCTGCTCGTCGCTCTCAGAGCAACGGAAGAGTATAGTACCGCTCACTCTCGATCTCGCGTCGCTGACTAATCTGGCCACGTTCTCCTATCTGCTACACGCGGCAATGCTGGCGACGTTCCTCATCCTGCTGGGGGTCTGGATCCTGAGGCTACCCGAGTTGGTTCCCTTCATGCGGCGCTAAAGCCGCTGTGTACCTTGCGCGAAGACAGCGAGGACAAGAAGGAGAGAGCAGATGATGCCTGATGTAGCGTTCCCGTTCTATCTATCCTACGCCGCACTGTGGGTCCTGGTGATCTTCCACAGCCTGCTCTTGTTGGGCGTTGTGCGGATGATCCACCAGTTACCGCAATCTCGTGGGAGCACGGAGTCACGAACAGCCAGCAGGAATGGGCACTTGGGTACCGGTGATGCGGCGCCGCAATTCAGTGCCGTTGACCTTGACGATACCCCGGTGAGTAGTGCTCACCTGGCTGGCCATCCGGCGGCGCTGTTGTTTGTATCCCCTAACTGCCCATCCTGCATTGTGACCCTCTACGAGCTGGAGGCCATCAGCCAGAAGACCCAAGGGCGCGTGATCGTCGTCTGCCGCGCAGCGCGCGACGAGTGCGCCGCGCTCGCCGAGCGGCACGGATACAAGTTCCGCACGGTGGCCGACGCTGATGATGCGATCAGCAAGGTCTTCGGTGTCTCTAACAATCCGACGGCAGTGCTTATGGATGAGCACGGCCGCATTGAGTCGTATGGATATCCTCACCGCACTGAAGAGATGGAGGAGCTGCTCCTGAAGGAGTCCGGCGTGAGCGCCGATTACCAAGCGAGGAGGTAGCTCAGTATGGTCAAGCTAGGCATTGTGACACCTGAGCAGGCGGATAGCAGCCCAGCCACCTTGTCGCGCCGACTGCGGGGCATTGCGCTGGTCGTGCCCGCTGTCGCGCTGCTGGCGAGCATGGCTGCGATGACTGCCGACTATCGGCTCGGCCTTTTGGGGATGGCGCTCATCCTGGGGTGGACCCAGCTCGTCGGCTTGTGAGGGGCATCGCTCGTTGGAGCGTTGACGCCTCTCGTGCAGAGGCCAGGGGTACCAAGAGAATGGCTAGTCAACGTTGCGGCGTACTCCGTCGCTGGCGGCGTGACGAGCCTCGCCGTGGGCGCCCTACTCGGCTGGCTGGGACACACGCTCTTGCCGGAACCGATCAGCCGGATCGGCTTACTGGTTGCCATGGCGATTGGAATTATTGCTATAGCGCGGGAGCTAGGGTGGATCGCCGTACCGTTGCCGCAACTCAAGAGGCAGACGCAACGGACCTGGGCCATGCGTTTCCCTAGCACGGTGACAGCAATCCTCTGGGGCCTTGACCTTGGTTTGTTCTTCACAACCTGGTTTACGTTTGCCGGTGACTGGCTGCTCGTCATCGTCGCAATCATCACGAGAGAGCCTGCATATGGAGCAGTCCTGTTCAGTGCGTATTGGCTCGGCCGGGCCCTCTCGGTGTGGATCGCTCCCTTGCTGTTGCAGGACACCCGTGCCACTCCGCAGCTCATGGACAGCATTAGAGCGCACCGTTGGATGTTCCAGCGGCTTCATGCAGTGGGGTTGGCCTGGGGCATCACCGTGCTCCTCGTGTGGCTCGCCCAGGGCACGCTGGCGTGAGGCCGAGTGCCTGCGTATGGAAGGTCAGAAAGGAGGTGAGGACAGTCCTCAGTGGTGCTTGATTACTTGATGGCAGTTCAGACGACAGGAGGCCTAAGATGTCTACAGAACGGCTAGTTGGCAGTTTGGCCGAGCAGCTGGACCGTAGGAGACTGGGCAAGCTGGGAGCCAGCACCCTTGCTGCGCTGGCGGGACTTATGGGGCTTGTTCAGCTTGCTTCCGCTGGGGGGAGCGGCTGTAATCTGTGCAAGTCCGAACAGGGCAGCTGCAGTGGTTGTGCATGTACTTGGTGTTGGCGGGCTACGGTAGACGGACGGAACGTTGACTGCTGCGAGTGCTACGAGCGCGAACACGATGGTCGCTACTTCCCACCATGCTACGGCGGCTGCACTGGTGTGAAATGCTCATGGATTAGGGACGACTAGCCATGGGAGCGTGGCTCGTTGAGCCGTGCAGCCACTCTCTATAGGAAGGGGGGTGCTCGTGATGTCTCGGGTAGCCAGGAGGTCGTATCTCACCGGTAGTGCGGTGTTGCTGGGAGGTATCCTGGCGGCCGCGTGTGACTTCTCCGGGGTGCGCCACCGGCCGGAGACGGTCGCCGGCAGTAGCACTCCGCCACCACCGGTAGTCCCGGCGCCAGCCGAAGGTGACCGCGCTCGGAGCGCTTGGCGTTACGTACCAGGGCGTCCCATATCCCCGGTGCCAGCCAAAGGGGCCAGCACGCTGCCCGTCCTCGTCCAACTGGAGTGGATGCATGAACACAAGGCGGTCCTCCGCGACCTCGCCATCCGGTTCACCGACCAGCATCCGCACCTGCGGATCTCGTGGCAGCAACGGCTCTGGCCCACCTCGCGACATAGCGATACGGCCCTACGCACAGCCGCTGCCGGCCGGTTGGAGGGCGTCCTAGGGGAGGGAGCCGCCATCATCGCCGTACTGGTCGCGGCGCGGGCGGTACTCGGGCTGAACCGCCTGATCGCTCGCGACCGGTACCCGCTTACCGATTACTGGCCCGGCGCCGCGCAGGCGCTCCAGTGGCAGGGAGACCTCTTCGGCTTGCCGACCGCAGTGGTCCCTACCGTCCTGTACTACCACCCGGCCGTGGTCGCCGCCGCCGGGGTGACGGTCCCCACCCCGCCGTGGACGTGGGCACAGTTCCTAGCGGTAGCCCAGCAGGTGACCGCGCGACCAGTGTTTGGCTTTGCCTTCAGCGAGCCTCGGGCGGCAGATATCTTACCGTGGCTGTGGAGCTACGGTGGCCGCCTGGTGCGTGCGGACTTCCGGGAGAGCATGATAGCGCGCCCGGCAGCACTGGCGGCGCTCCAGTGGCTGCTCGACCTCACCTTTGCCCATCGAGTCTCGCCCCAGGCGGCGGACTTGCAGCGGGCAGGCGTTGAGCGTGCCTGGGAACTCCTGAAGTTGGGGCAGCTGGGGATGTACTACACCAGTTGGTATAGCCGGAGACGCTATGCGGTGGCGGAGCCACCGACCGGCCCGCAGCAGGCCGCTACGAGCTTGGGCGGAGGGGCATACGAGTCCCCCGCGGTTTTCTCCCTCATCAGGGATTCTGGCGATACTGATGCCGGTTGGAGCTTCCTCCGTTGGTGGACGAGCCGGGACGTGCAGCGGGAGTTTCATGCCAGATCGAGTGTCACGGCATACGCGGACGAGGCGGTGCCGGCCCGGCAGTCACTGGTGAGGGAGCAGCCGGCGCGCTACAGCGCGGGGACGGTAGCGGCCCTGGCCAGCGCGCGGGCCGCACCGCTCCATCCGACTTGGCGCGAGCTGGTGCGGGTTTTCGATGCCGGGCTGGCGCCGCTTTGGGCGGGCCAGCAGGACGTGGCCGCAGCGATGGCCGCGGTGGCCCAGCAGCAGAATGCGCTCCTGGATCGGTGGTGGCAAAAACAACGCGGGTCGCCGTAGTCATGTGCTGCTGGCCTCTCTACGGCACTGGCTCCAGGCGGCGTCCCACTACGCCAGGTGAGCACACCGGTCAACAGCGTAGCCGTCGGACGCGCTGGCCAACTCTGCTCTCAATTAAATAAGGCCCAATGCTACGTGACGGCCACGACCATGCATTCTAGGTGGTCGCTTTCCGGGCCGTCAATCGCCTATGCTGTTGGCGGCGGCCCGCTGTTCTCCGGCCAGCGCCGCCAGTGAGCAGCGGCATTCTCCGTGGCTCAAGAACGAGGGGCCTCCTGTGTTGATAGGGCCACGCGCGGCATGTATATTAGGAGGCGAATCAGGCAACGGTTACGTGCGTGCAGGTCCGGAAGGGGGCACCGTGCCACAGCCCGATACTCGGGTTCGCGTCATGGTCGTGGACGACTACGCGGTCGTGCGCCAGTGCCTCCCGCTATTCTTGGACACGCTAGTGGACGACATCACCGTTGTTGGTGTCGCCGGCTCCGGGGCTGAGGCCCTCGATGCTCTACCCGACCTCCGGCCCGACATCGTGTTGCTGGGCCTGACGCTCCCCGACCTGAGCGGCTCGGAAGTCGCGCGGCGCATGCATGAGACCCAGCCGGAGGCGAAGGTCGTCGTCTTCACCGGGCACGACGATGAGGCCACCTTGCAGCGGCTGCCCCGAATGGATGTGTGCGGCTGCCTCACCAAGCAGCAGCCCATGGAGCAGGTCGTCGCGGCCATTCGAGCGGTAGCCGCCGGACAGACCGTCTGGCCACTAGGCACGCCGCCGCCGCGCGCCAGGGACGGCATTACGCTCACGGGTCGGGAAAAGGAAGTGCTCCACCAGCTCGGCACCGGCCAGCACAACGCCGAGATCGCCGCGACCCTCCGCATCGCCCCGACCACCGTGGAGTTCCACGTCCACAACCTGTTCTGCAAGCTGGGTGTCTACTCGCGCACCGAAGTCGTGCTCAAAGCGCAGGAGCGGGGGCTACTCTAAGCCGGCCTCCCCGTCCTTGCTCCGCACATACTCCCCAGCCGCCATGCCCGCGCCACCCGTCATGCCCCTCCACCCGTCATTGCGGCGGAAGCCGCAATCCAGACCTCGGCTTGCGCCGGAGCGACGCTGGGCGGGCCCGCCACCCGCGCGGCCGCTGGCGGGCGGCTGGGGCCGCCATGACCAGCGCCGCGGCGCGCTGAATCGCGCCCTGCCCCCCCCCCACCTCCCCGTGTCCGGCCTCTTCCCGGCGCCCCAAGGTGCCCCCCACGACGCTCACCGGGCGAAAAACTAGGGTTTTCCTTAGGTCAAAAACTAAGGTTTTCCTTAGTACCTTGGCGCCGATTCCAGTGTAGGATGGATGGCAGTGGCTGTTCCGGCGGATGGCCCGCTCCACGAGCATTCCATGAGGAGGGCTTGAAGGTGTCGCACTTGCTCCTGTTCTCCGCGCTGACCACGGTCCTCGCCTTTGCCGTGTCGTCCGCGGGCAAGGCCACCAACCGCGCGGCTTTCGAGCAAGCCATCGGTGATCTGCGACTACTGCCCCGGAGCATGACCCGGCCCACCGCGCTGGCAGTCCTGGCCGCCGAGATTTCCGTCGTCGCCCTCATCGTCCTCGGCGGGATCGTACCGGGCACCGCGCTGCTACGTACCGGCTTCCTCCTGGCGCTCGGCTTGCTGGCGTTGTTCAGCGCGGTCCTGCTCTCCGCCCTCGCACGCCGACTCGCGACCGCGTGCGCCTGCTTTGGCGCCACGACCAAGCCGGTGTCGGGCTGGGACATGGTCCGCAACGGTGGCCTGCTGCTCTGCGCCGGTGCCGGCTACTGGAGCGCCGGAGCGCCGCTGGTTGCGCTGCCCCTCGCCGAATGGAGCCTCGTAGCGGTCATGGCCGTGATCTTTGTCCTGATCTGGGTGCAGTTGGCAGAGATTGCCCAGGTGTTCAAGCCGGGAGTAGCTCCGCGAACGCAGGTCTGACGGAGCACAAGGGGGAAGGACGATGAACGAGCTTGCGAACGAGACGGTTCTGATCGGCAGTGTGGCCATCCTGTGGGTACTGGTGCTCTTCAACCTCCTGCTGACACTGGGGCTGGTGCGTCGCGCTAACGCCAATGCTGGCCCCCAGCCGATGGATGAAGAAGGGCTGAACGCCGGCGAACCGGCGCCGGACTTTACGGCCGAGACGTTGGACGGCGAGCCAGTCACCCGCGCCACCTACGCCGGGCGAGGCGTGATCTTCCTCTTCATGTCGCCCTTCTGCGGCCCCTGCCGCGAGAAGCTGCCAAGCATTGAGGCGTTGGCTCCGAGCGCGTATGAAGCGGGGACGGAGCTGGTCTACGTCAGCAACGCGAGTGTGGAGGAGACGCAGGCCCATGTGGAGGAGCACACCATCACGCTCCCCGTCGTGGTCGCGCCCCCTGATGGCAGCTCGTTTTATGATGATTACCAGATCACCAGCACCCCACGGTTCTGTGCGGTGGACGCCCAGGGCCGAGTCCAGGCCTCCGGCTACCCGTCACCGGAAGTCGATCTCGCGTGGCGGGGACTCACCGAGCGCTGGGCGGCCGTGCAGCCGCGCACTGGCCGAGTAGCTGGGGAAAGAAAGGAGGTGCAAGTAAGCGCGATGGCGAAGTAGCCGATGAGTGTGCCGCTGTCGTCTTTGCGACGGCCCACACACAAGCACCGAGGGAGGAGTACCAATGCTCAGTCTGGATGCCCTCTACACCGGCACGTTGGCTGCGGCCAGCCGTGCGACCGACCACCTGGGGCCGCTGGGGTCCCTCGCCGACCGGCTGACCGACCGCGTGCTGCCCCAATCCGTCGCCAAGGCTGGCTGCGAGTGCCCTTACCTATGTAAAAAGTGGCTCGAATGCGACCAATACTGTGCCGGTTGGTGGTCTTGTGCCAGGTACTGCGAACATGGTACAGGGGAGGTCTGCGAGTGGTCTTGCTTATGTACCTCTAGTCCCTGCGGGTGAGTCCATTACCTACGCGGCGGGACGAGTGTGCTGTAAGCCACTGGTTCAGCTTACAGCACACTCGTCCCAGCTGCCCCTTCAGTTTCGCCGGAGGAGCTATTCCGAACAAGGTGAGTTGTAAGAGTTGTGTCTCTTTGGCAGGGAAGGATGGTTCCATGGTACGTCTTGTCCGCCGGCAGTATCTGATCGGTTCCATTGCCACACTGGGCAGCGTGGTCGCCGCGGCCTGTGACCGCGAGACAGCGCCTCCGCCCGAGGCCGAGCCACCGCCGCCGCGCCGCCCGGCACCAGTCATCACCCTCCCGACACCCCGCCCGGGCTCGGTCGCCATCCACGTGCTCTACGGGCCATATGAGGGGCTGGTGTATGAGGAAGTTCCCTTCACCCACCATACGTCTGACTGGAAGGTAATCGCCCCCCAGCAAGAGCTGTACCGCACAACGGCATTCCTCACGTTCCGGGACCGCTATCCCGATCACCACGTCACCTTCGACACTACGCACGATCCGTTCCCGGTCGTGCAGGCGGCCCACGCCGCCGGCCAGGCGCCCGACCTCTTCCTCGCCGATGACCGGCGCGGCCGAGCCGTCGTGCGCCAGGGCCTGGCCGAGCGGCTGGACGGCCGCGTGCGCCAGTGGCCGGACCGCGCCGATTTCGTGCGCCCGGCCCTGGCCGCTGGCCAGTCTGACCGCCAGCAGTGGGGCCTGCCACTCTTTACGCAGGTCTATACGCTCTACTACAACCAGGTCCTGCTCCGCTCCCTGGGCCTCCTGCATCTACCGACCACCTGGGAAGACTTGCTGGCTGCCGCCGAGCAGTCCACCAAAGTGAAAGGCCACCACGTCGTGCGCCAGGGCGTGAACGGCCCCGACCGCCAGTGGTTCATGTGGCTGCTGCAGAGCACCGGCGCCACGCTGTATGAAGCTGGTCAGGCCGGGTTTGGCGGTGAAGCGGAGGAGATCCTGCTGTTCTTGCGGCACCTGTACCACGCGGTGCATCCCTGGGGCGTGGAGCCGCTCCAAAGTGGGCCGGAGGACGTGTTCACCAGGTACGCCGAGTACCTCTGGGAGACTGGCCAGTTGGCCCACGCTTGGCTGCCGGCGCTGCCGCAGCTGACACCCGAGGAGGCAAGGCAGCACTACTCGCAGGTGTGGGAAAGTTTTAATGCTCCCCCCGACCCGCAGGCCACCCCCCTTCCCCCGACGCTGAGAGTCAACGCGGGCGAGGCTGCCACCGTCCGGGCCTTGTATGACCAGGCGCCCGCCCCGGCGGACATCATGGTGGGGCGGCTGCCAGCGCCGGGCAAAGAGTATGCGCTGCCGAGTAGTCGCCAGGTGAAACCCCTGACCCATAGCCACTCGGGCGTGTTGCATCTCAGCGCGCAGTCGGAGCAGCCGGATGTGGCGTGGGAGCTGCTCACGCTGTTCCTCGAACCGGTCACGCTCCATGAGTACACCAACATCCGCCGCGCTATTCCGCCCCGCCAGTCCCTCCTGGGCCTGGGGTACCTGGACAACCCCAAGACCCAGCAGGTCATTGACCTGTGGCTGCGCTACGGCCGGCCACCGTTCGATCCCCCGGAGTACGCCCAAGTGAGCCGCGCGATAGGGGAAACCTTCAAGAACACGGTGGTCTGGCAGCAAAACCTCGGCAAGGGGGTGGATGACCTCATCACCCAGCTCGACAAGATCGCCGCCGAGTCCAACCCACCTTTCACGGGCACGACCCGCAAGTAAGACTGCTCCCGATACTACGCCGATGCCGTCGGAAATGGTGCGGAGGGTATGCTTAGTGGGATGTTCGTGACCCCTCAGATGGTTCCGGGACATGAGTTCATTGGTAAGCCGAAGGCAGTTTGTAGCCAAGGGCGTGGCGACATGCAGTGGCCTGCTGGCGGCGGCTTGCGCGCTCGGTGAGTCGTCGCCACCGAGCGCCGGGCCACCTCTGCGCCAGCCTACGGCGGCCCTCAACGTGCCCACACAGCACCGAGGGCCAACGGCGATCCAGGTGCTCTTTGGGCCTTGGATCGGGGCGATGTATGAGCGGGAGAGCCTTCTCTATCAAGCGCGAGACGGCCGCTCATTCTATCCGCATGAGGAGCTGCTACGTACCACTGCGTTTGCGGCCTTCCAGAGCCGCTATCCCGACAGTACGCTCACCTTCGAGACCACTGGCGATACTGTGCCAGTGCTTCAACGCCGGCAGGCGGCCGGTACACTCCCGGACCTCTTCGAAGCCGACGACATGCGTAGCGCGGACTTGCTCCGGGCGGGTGCAATGCAATCGGTCGAGAGCCACGTGCGGAGCTGGCCGGCCGCGAGTGATTTTGTGCGCCCGGCGTGGACTGCCGGACGTAGTAGGAGCCAGCAGTGGGGTCTCCCGCTGTTCACCTTTGCCTATACCCTCTACTTCAACTCCGCGGTCTTGCGCGAGGCCGGCATCCCCCAGTTACCGGTCACGTGGGAAGACTTGCGGGAGGTTGCCGCCCGCTCCACGGTGCGGAACGGAACCCAGTTGGTACGCCAGGGACTCAACACCCCGGATACCCAGTGGTTCTGGTGGCTGCTGCAGACGCTGGGTGCCACCCTCTACGAGGCTGGGGAAGCCGGCTTCACCGGCGGCGAAGCCGAAGCGGTGCTCGACTTCCTCAGGACCCTGTATGTCACGGTGCGGCCCGCTGGCGTCACGCGGCCGCCGCCAGCCGGAGTGATTGAGGTCTATGTCGGGCCAGAGCCAGCCCCGAAGAATGCCGCGCCGCCACCCTTGGAGTCAGACAGCGGAATACTGGGAGGTGCAGAAGCACTGCGCTGGCAGCACGGGCAGATCGCCCATGGGTGGCTGCCGCTCTTACCTCCACAGCCGGCCGAACAGCAAACACCGGTCGTTGTTGGTGCGCCACCGACTCCAGGTGGCCGGGATCAGACGCCGTTGGTCCACACGCACACGGCGTTGTTACATCTGAGCGCGCAGACCTCCCACCCGGATCAGGCCTGGGAGCTGCTGACTTTCATCATGGAGCCTGATGTCCTCTACGAGTACACGCAGCGACGGCGGGCCTTGCCACCGCGGCAGTCGCTGCTGCTGCTGAAGCAGGGCTACCTGGCGCACGCGAACGCTCAGAAGGTCGTGGAGCTCTGGCTGCGTTATGGGCGTCCACCCTTCAATCCGCCACAGTACGACGCGACCAGTGCCGCCATCAACGCGACGTTCCGAGCAGTGGTAGTCAGACAGCAACAGAGTCCTGCCGGCGGGGCAGCAGAGCTGGCCAAGGCCCTGAGCAAGATTGCGCGGGAGGCCACACCCCCCTACACCGGCACGACCCGCAGGTAACACCACTCCTGGTACTGCACCGAGTTGGCAGCAAGATGCTCCTGGGAACGGTGCTCCGGTGGTCCAAGGTCAGCGGCTTGCTGCTGCTCTGCACCGGGGGATACGTCCTACTGCGGCGAGTGCTGTTAGTCGTGGTCGTGGAGGGGGCGAGCATGGTGCCAACGCTCCACTATGGGGATCGCGTGCTGGTCTGGCGGCTCTGGCCAGCCTGCTGGCTGCGCCGCGGCCGCATCGTTGTTGTCGAGCATGAAGCCGACCGCGCGCGGTCCCGTTGGGCCAGCCCGCAGGAGCCGGCGCTATACATCAAGCGCGTGGTGGGCCTGTCTGGTGATACCGTGCATAGCGGCAACGACGAAACACAGCGCTTGGCCGTGCCACCGCGCCACCTGTTCGTGTGCGGCGACAATCGGCCGGGCAGCCGCGACTCCCGCCACTGGGGGCCGCTGCCACTCCGCAGTCTGCGCGGGATTGTCCTGACCAAGCTGCCGGGCAAGAGAATAGTCGTCCGCACGCGGCTGCCGGACGGCACGTGGGGCCGGCAGGTCAGCCGCGCGGCCCATTCCCCGGCCGACGACTGCGGGTTTATGGTCACACTGGAGAGTGAAAGGGGGCTGTAGTGGTACGGATGAGCCGCCGGTACTTCCTGGGTAAATCGGCCGTTGTGCTGGGCGGCCTCCTGGCGGCCGCGTGTAATCTGCAGCCGCCCAGCACGACACCAGAGGAGGTGCCAAGTGCAGTCAAGGCGAGGCCACCACGTCCACAAGGAGGCGTGCCCGCGCGAGCCACCCCGCCGCGGACGGTCCAGGTGCTGATCTGGTCCGATTGGTCGGAGCTGCATAGCGACGTGCTTGACTTGCTGGCTGAAGAGTTCACCGGTCGGCATCCGCCGCTCACGGTGGACTGGCAGCCCTTTCCACTGACCTACGGCCTTGACGCTCCCAGTGAAGCGCAGCAGATCGCGCAGCTGCACAGCGCGGGCCTCCTCTTCGACATCATGCAGCTGTTCCCACCATTGCTCAGACACCTCTTCATTGGCGACGTTGCCGTTGACCTCCACCCGCTGCTCCGCAGTGACAAGTACGATCTCTCCGACTACTGGCCGGGAGCCATCGAGGCCATGCAGTGGGAGCGGCAGCTGTATGGCCTGTATACCGGGGTACGACCCACGGTGCTCCACTGCAATGAGGTGCTCTTTGCTCAAGCGGGTCTGGGCGTCCCCACGACCGCTTGGACCTGGCCCCAGTTCCTCGCCGCTACCAAGCAGCTGACTGACCGCCAGCAGCCCAAGCCGATCTTTGGTTTCGGGTTCTATGTGCATGCGGTTTTTACGCTGCCGTGGGTTTGGGCGAACGGGGGCGCCATGCTCAGTGCGGATCGCAACGAGAGCCTGGTGGCGCGGCCGGAGTCCCAAGCAGCACTGCAATGGCTCCTTGATCTTACCCTGACCCAAGCATTCACCCTATGGGAAGCAGACTTCAGTCGGACCAATGACGTTGATACTTGGGAGCTCTTTCTTGATGGCCGAGTGGCGCTGCTCTATACCCTATGGATCAGTGAGCCAGTCCTCACCCAAGCGCTCGGTCGCGCCCCGCAGTTCAGCATTATCACAGCAGAGCCACCGCGGGGGCCGCGCCAGTCGGCCAGCCTTTTGGGACCATTCCTTGATGCCTATCACCTGAGCAAGAGCGCGCGTATACCGGACGATGCCTGGCGCTTCCTCAGTTGGTGGACGAGTGAGGCGACGCAACGCCGGTTCCAAACCGCCGGGCAGCGCGAGTTCGTGTTGCCCCCGGCGCGGCGGTCCCTAGCGGACGAATTCGTAGATCGCTACGGCGCCGCCACGCTCGCTGCGCTGGCCTATGCCCGGCCGCTGCCCTTGCACCCGAAGTGGTACGACCTGGAGAAAGCTTACGAACAGGGCCTGGTGCCGATGTGGAAAGGGGAGCAGTCGGTAGCAGAGGCAACGGCCACGATTGCCAGCGAGCAGAATGCGATCCTGGCGGAGTGGCAGCGGAAACAGCAAGGGACACCATAGCCACGCGCTGAGTACGTTGTGTTATTAGAGAGGAGGGTACATGATGCGTTTTGCCCGCCGGCAGTACCTGACCCGCTCCGTCGTTGCCCTAGGCAGCGTGTTCGGCGCAGCCTGCTCACTCTGGCCGGGTACCGGGCCGCCGCCGCCCCGAGCGGCCCCGGCCACTCTCCGCGTGCTGTACGGGCCGTGGATCAGGGGGGCCATGTACACTGCAGGCCCCGTGGTTTATACGGGTCCCGATGGACGACCATATACACCTGACCGGGAGTGGTTCCGCACGACCGTTGCCCCCGCCTTCAGGGAGCGCTACCCGGAGAGCACGGTCAGCTTCGAGTCCCATCACGATCCGCTCAACCGGGCCTTAGAGTTGCACCAGGCCGGCACGGCCCCGGACATCTTCCAGACCGACGATCTGCGTAATACCGACTTGATCCGGCGGCGGCTGGCCCACCGCCTCGACGGGTGGGTCAAGCACAGGCAACTGCCCCACGCCGATGATTTTGTCCAGCCGGCTTTGCTCGCCGGGCAGACGGCGGGCGTGCAGTGGGGGCTGCCCCTTTTCTCGCTGGTCTACACGCTCTACTTCAACCGGCACATCTTGCGGGCTACGGGGATGAGCCAGCCGCCGCCGACCTGGAGCGCGCTGCTCGATACGGCCTATCGGTCCACCTTGGTGAAGGATGGCGAGCTGGTCCGGGCGGGTCTGTCTCTGCCGCATAGTCGCTGGTTCTGGTGGCTGCTGCAGCTCACGGGGGTCACGCTCTACGACGGTGGGCAGGTCGCGGCACTGGAGCACGAGGCGGAGGTGGTGCTGGACTGGCTCCGGGACCTCGACGCCGCCGTGCAGCCGGCCGGCGTGGTGTCGCTCGAACGACAGTCGACCCAGAAGCCGTTTTCTTTCTTTGTTGACCACCGTGACTTTGACAAAGGGAAGGTGGCCCATGCATGGGTGCCGATCTTGCCGCCGCAGAGTGAGGAGTTCCTGCAACGGCACCGTTGGAAACCCTCCTCGCTGCCACCGCAGGGGGCAGCCCCGCAGCAACAAGCAACGCTATCCGCTGACTTCCGCATAGCCATGGCGACGGCGGAAGTGGAGCAGCGCCGAGCGGCGCTTTCCGGCCCACCGCCGGCAGCGGCCGGCCGGCCCACCCCGGAATCCACGCTGATCGGCGTGCCCCCGGTGCCGGGCAGCACCCGCTACGCGCTCCCGGGGGGACGGGCCGCGCAGCCGCTGGTCCATGCCCATACCGCCGTCCTGCACGTGAGCACGCAATCGGCCGCTCCCGATAAGGCCTGGGAGTTGCTGACGATGCTCCTGGAGCCGGAGCCGCTCTACTCCTATACGCAGCTGCGTTGGGCAGTGCCGCCCCGCAAGTCCATCCTCGACCGGGGCTATCTGCAGAGCGCGAACACCCAGCAGCTGGTTGCGCTCTGGCTGCGCTACGGCCGGCCGCCGTTCAATCCCCCACGCTACGCTGCGGTCGGCCAGGCTATCGAAGAAACGTTCCAGGCCGTGGTGGTGAGCAAGCAGCAGGCGCCGGGTGATGGTGCGCGGAAGCTGGTCGATGAGTTAGAGAAGATCGCGCGGACCATCACGCCCCCCTACACCGGCACGACTCGCCGATGAGCGGTCCTGTCCCGCTTGTACTCCACGAGCAGGGTTGTTCATGGCGCTCAATTGGCTTGCGCTCGGTGTAGGGGCTGGGCTGCTCCTCCTTGGCGACTTCGTGGTGCTGCGCCGGGCGCAGTTGACAGCAATACACGCGAGCTTGTTAGATAGGCGGTGTATTGGCCAGTGGTTACGTGCATGCAGGTATGGGAGGCCACCTTGCCACCACGCGATACCCCGATCCGCGTCGTGCTCGTAGATGATTATGCGGTCGTGCTGGAGTGCTTCCCGCCATTCATGGCGACGCTGGCGGACGACATTGCCGTCGTTGGTGTCGCCGGCTCCGGTGCCGCGGCGCTCGATGTCATCGCCGACCTACGGCCCGACATTGTGTTGCTGGGCTTGACGCTGCCCGATGTGAGCGGCCTAGAAGTCGCCCAACAGGTGCTCGAAACCCAGCCGGCAGTGAAGATTGTCGCCTTCACCAGGCACGATGACCCGGCCACGGTGCAGCGTCTGCAACGGTTGGGCCTGTCCGGCTGCATTGCTAAACGGACGACCAGCACGCAGATCGTCGCGGCCATCCGCGCGGTAGTCAGCGGGTATGATGTCTGGCCGCCCCGCCGGGAGCGGTCCGCGGTCGTGCTCACGGACCGGCAAACGGAAGTGCTCGCCCTGCTCGGCGCGGGGCAGCACAACGCTGATATCGCCGCGGCCCTCAACATCGAGCAGCGAACGGTGGAGTACCACGTCCACAACCTGTTCCTGAAGCTGGACGTCCACACGCGCGTCGAGGTAGTGCTCAAGGCCGAGGAGCAGGGCCTGCTCTAAGCCCGGCGCTCGCTGTTGCTCCGAACATACCCCCCAGCGGCCACGCCCGCCCCATCCGTCATTCCCGCGTACCCGGGGGGCAGAGGGGGCCCAGCCCCGCCCCGCCCAGCACGCAGTTCGCCCGTTTTCCGGTTGACCTATCCCGATCACCCCCCGTACTGGCCAAAGACTGTGGTTTTCCACAGGGCAAGACTGTGGTTTTCCACAGTGTCTTGGCCACGCCGACGGCGTAAGATAGGTGCAGTGCCGATGGGCGTGGCGGTCCCGGCGGATGGCCCGCTCCACGCGCATTCCATGAGGAGGGCTTGAAGGTGTCGCACTTGCTCCTGTTCTCCGCGCTGACCACGGTCCTCGCCTTTGCCGTGTCGTCCGCGGGCAAGGCCACCAGCCTCGCGGCTTTCGAGCGTGCCATCAGTGACCTCCGGCTGGTGCCCAAGAGCGTGACCCAACCGGTTGCCCTGGCGGTCCTGGCCGCCGAGATCGCCGTCGTCGCCCTGATCGTCCTCGGCGGCCTCGTGCCGGGCACCGCGTTGCTGCGGGCCGGCTTCCTCCTGGCGCTCGGCTTGCTGGCGTTGTTCAGCGCGGTCCTGCTCTCCGCCCTCGCCCGCCGGCTCGCGACCGCGTGCGCCTGCTTTGGCGCCACCACCAAGCCGGTGTCGGGCTGGGACGTGGTCCGCAACGGTGGCCTGCTGCTCTGCGCCGGTGCCGGCTCCTGGAGCGCAGTGGGGCCAACTACTGCGCTACGCCCGTTGCCCCTCGCCGAGTGGGGACTCGTGGCCATAGGGGCGGTGATCTTTGTCCTGATCTGGGTCCAGCTGGGCGAGATTGCCCAGGTGTTCAAGCCGGGCGTGGCCCCGCGGACCCAGGCATGACGGCGTACAGGAGGGAAGGATGATGAACGAGACGGTCCTGATTATCAGCGTGGTCGTCCTGTGGGTGGTGGTGCTCTTCAACCTATTGCTGACGCTGGCGCTCGTGCGTCGCACCAGCAGCGCCACGCAGTCCCGGCCGCCGCAGCCAGATTGGCTCCAGCCCGGCGAACCGGCCCCCGACTTCACGGCGGAGACGTTGGACGGCAAGCCAGTCACCCTGGCCACCTACGCCGGGCGAGCAGTCGTCTTCCTGTTCGTCTCGCCGGCGTGTGGCTCCTGTCGTGAATACCTGCCTTCCTACAACGCTGTAGGCCCAGTCGCTCGTCAAGCGGAGCGAGAGCTTGTACTGGTCAGCGTTGCGAGCCGGACAGAGACCCGTGAGTTTGTTGACGAATTCGCGATCACGTTACCCGTGATCGTGGCGCCGCAAGAAGAGAGTTCCTTTATGAAAGACTACAAGTTCGCCGAGACTCCCACCTTCTGCGCCATCGATGCCCAAGGCGCGGTCCAATCGAGTGGGTTGCCGTTTCCGGACAAGGGTGAGTGGGGAATGCTCACGGCGTCCTGGAAACAAGCGGTCCAGTCGGTAGCCACTTCGCAGGCAGAGGAGGTGATACACGGTAATCCAGCCCAGCCGTAGGTTGCTAGTTCGTGGAGAGGAATATCGTGTGAGAAAGGAACGAGGAGATGATTGATCTCACTGCTACGCTGCTTGAAGTCGTTGACCACACCAGTCGTCGAACGGGGCGTGTGAGCCACGTCATTGACCGAATCGCTGACCGGATGCTGCCCCAGACCACGGCCAGCGCTGGAAGTTGCCCCCCAACCGGTAGGTTTTACTGCGGGTACACTTGCAAGGGCGGTTGCAATTGGGGCCTGCATGTGAAGCAGTACATTTACTACGATGATATGCCCACTTGCAACAGTAATAAGAGGAAGTGCTACAAGGGTTGCCACTGTCATCAGTTCGACCCGTCGTAGTCACTGACTCTGTACGCACTGATGGCTAATCTCAGATCTACAGTGCTCGGTCCTACCTGCAGGATGCGAGGACTGTAGGTCTGAGGTGCTATCGTTGGTTTAGCCTACTACTGCTCGGAAGAGGATTGTTTATGGAACTGCTCTGGCTTGGAGTTGGGGGTTGGCTGCTGATCATCCTCATCGGTTTCTTCCTCCTCCGGATAACCCTGGTGGTTGTGCGTGTAGAGCACGATAGTATGTCGCCAGCGCTTCAGCACGGTGATCGGGTGGTGGTATGGCGCCGCTGGCCAGCCCGATTTCTACGTAAAGACCGCATCGTGCTCGTCCACTCTGAGTCTCCAGCGATTGACCAGTCGCTCTATATCAAGCGCGTTGTTGGCCTGCCCGGTGATACATTGGTTGTGTCCCCTCGGGAAGGCTTCCGGGTCATTAGGGATATCAACAAGCTCAATGATGGCTACCGTCTGCGTGATTCAGTAGCAGACGATAGCCACACTAGGCGGGTCTTACCGATCCCATGCGGCCACTTCTTTGTCTGTGGTGACAACCAGGATAGGAGTACCGACTCCCGCCATTGGGGGCCTTTGTCGTTCCGATGCCTGCGAGGGATTGTCATCAGGAAGCTACCCAAAGGAACGGCGTGATGGCATGAAAGGAGGATACAGTGATGAGGATGAGCCGCCGGCGCTTTGTGGGCAGATCGGCCACCGTGCTGGGCGGCCTCTTAGCGGCGGCGTGTGACCTGCGGCCGACAAGCACGCCACAGCAGGACGCACCAGAGGTAGCCACAGCAGGGCCATCGCGTCCACCGGGGGGCGTGCCCGCGCGAGCCACCCAACCGCGGACGGTCCAAGTGCTGACTGAGGCCACATGGCTGGAGGTGCATAGCGACGTGCTTGCCCCGCTGGCTGAAGAGTTCACCGGCCGGCATCCGCCGCTCACGGTAGACTGGCAGCCCTTTCCGCTGACCCGCGACCTTGGCTCTCCCGGTCTCGGGCAGCAGATCGAGCAGTTGCACAGCGCGGGCCTCCTCATCGACATTATGCAGTTGTCGCTGGACTTAGTCACCCACCTCTTCATTGGCGACGCCGCCGTTGACCTTCATCCGTTCATCCGTAGTGACAAGTACGATATCGCTGACTACTGGCCGGGGGCGATTGAAGCCATGCAGTGGCAGCAGCAGTTGTATGGCCTGCACACTGAAGTGCGGCCCACTGTGATCCATTGCAATGAGGGACTCTTTGCTCAAGCGGGTCTCGGCGTCCCCACGACCGCCTGGACCTGGCCGCAACTCCTCGCCGCCGCCAAGCAGCTGACCGACCGCCAGCAACCACAGCCCGTCTTCGGTTTCGTGCTCGATGTGCAGACGCTCTTCTTTACGCTGCCGTGGGTCTGGGCCAACGGGGGGGCCATGCTCAGTGCGGATCGCAGCATGAGCCTGGTGGCCCAGCCGGCGGCGCAGGAAGCACTGCAATGGCTCCGTGATCTGGCCCTGACCCACGAGGTCGCCCCGCGGGAAGCGGACCTCCGTAAGGTTGGTTTCGGGGACCTCAGTGCCCTTGATGTCGTGGGCCCATTTGTTGATGGTGGGGTGGCAATGCTCTATACCTATTGGGTTAGCGAGAGAGCTGTCACCCAAGCTCCTCCCGGTAACTCGCCGCAGTTCGGCCTTGCCATGGTGGAGCCGCCACGGTCTGCCAGCTTCTTGGATCAAGGCCTTGGTGCCTACCACCTGAGCAGGACCGCCCGGGTGCCCGACGATGCCTGGCACTTCCTCCGCTGGTGGACGAGTGAGGCAACACAACGCCGGTTCCGAGCCGAGCAGCAGAACGGGTTCGAATCCCCCCCGGCACGGCGATCCTTGGCGGGCGAATTCGCAGACCGCGACCGATATGGCACCATCGCCATTGCTGCACTGGCCGATGCGCGGCCGCTGCCCTTGCACCCGAAGTGGTACGACCTGTTGAAAGCCTACGATCAGGGACTTCTGCCGGTGTGGAAGGGAGAGGAGACGGTGGCTGCGGCGACGGCCGCGATTGCCAGCGAGCAGAATGCGATCCTGGCAGAGTGGCGGCAGAAACAGCAAGGGACGCCGTAGGCACGCGATGCAGTGGCTCCAGGCCGTGTCCCGCTACGCCGGGGCCGTGTGGCAGTTGGTGGCGCTGGCGTGGCAGGCGCAGCCAGCCAGCTTCAGTGGCCTGCTGGTGCTCAATGTCACACAGGGGCTGGTCCCGGTGGCGACCGCCTGGGTCACCAAGCTCCTCTTCGACCTGCTCGCCCAAGCCCTCCAGGGCAGTACGCCGAGCAACCTGGTCGCCAGCGTGCTGCCCCTGTTGACCGCGCAAGTCCTCCTCGCGGCCCTAAGCACCACCATGTCGCACGGCAGCACCTTCCTTACTGCGGAGTTAAGCCGGCGCGTCGCCCTCCAGGCCCAGCTCGCCGTCTATCGAAAGGTCAACGGCTTCATCGGGCTGCGCTATTTCGAGGACCCGCGCTTCTACGACCGCATCCAACTGGCCACCCAAGGCGCCATGCTGGGGCCGGAGCAAACGGTCCACATCTTCAGTACCGTGCTGCAGAGCACGGTCACCCTGAGCGGCTTTCTGGTCGTGCTGCTGGCCTTCAGTCCGCTGCTCGCCGCCTTGTGTGCTGTCGCAGCGGCCGTCCAGCTCGTCGTGGAGCTGAAGCTCGGGCGGTACCGCCTGCTGCTGGCGGAGGAGAACAGCCCCCAGGAGCGGCAAGCCGCGTACTACGGCTCGATCCTCTCCGGCTTACCCTTTGTCAAGGAGCTGCGGCTGTTCGGCCTCGCCGACTACTTCCTCGCTCGGTTTCGGCGCGGCTATCAGACCATCCATCGGGCACAGCGCCGGCAGCAGGCCCGCGAGCTGCGCTGGCAGTCGGGTTTGGGGCTGCTGAGTAGCCTCGTCGCCAGCGCGGCCTTTGTCGTGGTCGTGCTCCAAGCCTTCGCCGGGCGCATCAGCCTCGGCGATGTCACGCTCTACACCAGCGCCGTCGGTAGTGTGCAAGGCGGCCTGACCGGCCTCGTCTGGGCTTTCGCCGGCCTCAACGAGAGCCTGCTGTTCTTCCGGCGCTTCACCGACCTGGCTGCGCTGCCGGAGCCAATGCCCGTCGCGTCCCCTGGCCGGCCCATCGGGCGGCTGACCGGGGGCATCGAGCTACGCGATGTCTCGTTCCGGTATTCGGAGGAGCATCCGTGGGTCTTGCGCCACGTCAACCTGACCATCCCGGCAAACAAGTGCATGGCCTTGGTCGGCAGCAATGGCGCCGGCAAGACCACTCTGGTCAAGCTGCTGACGCGCCTCTACGATCCGACGGAGGGACACATTCTCTGGGATGGCACCGACCTGCGCGATATCGCGCCGGCGGCGCTGCGTGTACGCATCGGCGCCATCTTCCAGGACTACGCCCAGTACGGCTTGACCGCGCGGGAGAACATCGGCATTGGTGACGTGTGCCGGCTCGCTGATCGGGGCCGGGTGCGCCAGGCCGCGATGAGCGCCGGCATCCACGAGGCGCTGGCCGCGCTGCCGCAGGGGTACGAGACGCTGTTGAGCCGCTGGCTGATGGGCGCAGGCGTCGGGGCCGACCTGTCCGGGGGTGAGTGGCAGAAGATCGCCCTCGCGCGCGTGTTCATGCGCCACCAAGCCGATTTCCTCGTGCTCGATGAGCCGACGGCCGCCCTGGACGCCGCAGCGGAGTACGAGACCTACCGCAGTTTTGCCGAGTTGATGGCCGGCCGGACGACGCTCCTGATCTCGCATCGTTTCAGCACCGTGCGGATGGCCGACGTCATCGCCGTGCTCGAAAACGGCCGCATCACCGAGCACGGCGCCCATAACGAGCTGTATGCGCGCGGTGGCACCTACGCCAAGCTCTATGCCCTGCAAGCCGACCGCTATACATAGGGACGCGGCGAATCGCACCCCAGCACTTGCCATTCCGGCAGGAGCATGCCCCGTACTCCGATACGGGGCCGCAATCCAGAACCATTCCCACCCCCGCTCTCCGCGCGGACTCCCCTTCCTTGCCAGGGAAGGGCCGGCTGACAGGGGTGGGTTTTTGTAGGGGCGCAACATGTTGTGCCCGTCCCCTCGTCATTCCCGTGCCCACGGCCATCCACGCGAGCAGCTATCCACCTGGTAGAGGCGTCCCTTGTGGGTGCCCTGGCCTTTTCCTACCTCCTCAGCCCTAGCCCCCCGCCCCGCCGCGGCCGGGACCCGGTTCCCTCCCCTGGAGCTTGCTCCGGGGGAGGGGGCCAGACCACTCCCCCTCCCCCGCCGCGGCAGGTATACTTTGCCCGTGCGCTCCTCGCTTCGGGGTGGCCGGCCTCCGGCTGCCTCCCCCTCTCCACAAGTGGAGAGGGGCCGGGGGTGAGGGCGTTGAGGAGGAGTGACGATGCGCTTACGTCTCTGGCCGGTACTGCTTTTGCTTATCGCCGCCGTCGCGCTTGGCGCCTGCGGGGATGATGAAGAAGATGCTGCCAGCGAGGCCGTGAACCCCGATGCACTGGACGGGCCGGTGCTGACCGACGACGAGCAGCTCACCACCACCGCGTCCGGCCTGCGCTACCGCGACTTACGTGTCGGCGATGGCCCTACTCCGAAAGCGAGCGACACGGTGGAAGTCCACTACACGGGTTGGCTGACCGACGGAAAGCAGTTCGACAGCTCCCGGACCGAGGGCCGGAGACCTTTCAAGTTTCCGCTGGGCCAGGGCAAGGTGATTGCCGGCTGGGACGAAGGGGTATCTACCATGCAGGTCGGTGGCCATCGCAAGCTGGTCATCCCGGCCGCGCTGGGCTACGGCGACCGCGGCCGGGTCGAGGCGGATGGAACGGTTTCGATCCCTCCCGGGGCGACGTTGGTGTTTCACGTCGAGCTACTGAGCATCCAGAGTCCGTAAAGCAGTGATGAGGCCGGCGGCCGCCTGCTACGCTATGGATAGCGTGCAGCCGGCCCCGTTTGGTGAGGCCATTGCCGGTGCAGCGTGCGTTCTAGTGTTTGAGGCTGGCCGATGATACCCATATCGTAAGTCCACCGGGGCAAGCTAAAGGAGAGCATCATGGTCACAGAGATGCGCCGTATCGTTGTCGCGATCTTCGCTGCGCTGTTCGCTATCGGTGTGACCTTACCGACGGCTGCTGCGGCCGGCCCCCAAGAGGGATCGCCCTGGCCACAGTTCCAACACGATCCGCAGCGCACCGGTCGCACCACAGTGAACGGACCGGTAACACTGCGCCAGAAATGGGTCTATTACACTGGGGAACCGATTATTGGTGGGCTGGCGATTGCGGAGGACGGGACCATCTACGCACCATCGGACGACTACCTCACGGCTGTGCGCCCCGATGGCACCAAGCTGTGGCGGGAGGATGTCCGCGAGTTCAAGGTCAGTGGTAAGGACGCTGACGGTGGTGACATCACAGCGCCGGCGATTGACAAGCACAACAATGTCATCGTCGGCGTTGAGGATGGTCGAATTCTTGCCATCGAGGCCGATGATGGCGACCTGGAGTGGACCTTCTTCATATCATCTTCACCCTACGCAGACGACGACAGCCCGGTCCGTGGCCCCGCACTCTTGGATAGCGTATATTGCTGCATCGCGCTTGGTGCCGATGACGAGTATGTCTATCAAGTGAGCAGTAGTGGCCGGGCGCTTGGTGTGCGTGGGGCCAAGGGTGCTGTGACGGCTGCACCTGCACTCAGCCCGAACGGCACGGTCTTCTGGGCCTCCCACGCGAAGGAGCTTTTCAACGCCGAGGCTGGTGCCGGTGATCGCTGGCGGTACGTGCTTGACGATGCGGCGTATGCCGGTCCTGCCATCGGTCCTGACGGCACGGCCTACATCGGTACTGACAATGGGACCTTGTACGCTATTGATGCCGAGGGTGCGCTCCGATGGAAGACGGTCCTGGGTGTGGGCGCTGGCAAGAAGTTGCGTGCTGCTCCCTCGCTCGGGGTCAACGGCACAGTGTATATCGGCTCGGAGAACGGCATCTTCTACGCGGTTGATGGCCTTACGGGCACTATCAAGTGGGAATTTGTCACGAACAAGGCCATTGAGGCCCCGGCCCTCGTAGATGGCCGTGACAACGTGTACGTTGCTTCGCTGGACGGCAAAGTCTACGTGCTTTCTCCGACCGGTGAGTTGTACAGCACCTTCGAGACCAAAGACGAAATCGTGGCTGCCATGGCCCTAGGCGCTGACGGCACCCTGTATGTTGGCTCGCGAGACCGCGGGCTTTACGCGCTGGAAGAGGGCGATCCGGCAGTCGCGGCAGCGGCGGCGGACGCCGCGACCGCGCTGGCCGGTGGGGTCACTGTTCAGCGTGACTTCACCTCCGGACGGGTCTACCTGGTAGGAGCAGGTCGGCGCCATTGGGTACCCGACCCGACGACAGCGGCCATTCTGGACATCGGTCCGGGGACTTGGACCGATGTCCGACCGGAGCAGCTCGCCCCCATTCCGGAAGGACCGGCGATTCCGGCTTTGCGCGAGGGCAGCTTGATCCGTGAGCCGAGCGGGCCGATCTACGTCATTCGCAATGGCCGGCGGGAGTGGATCCCCTCGCCGGCAGCGTTCGCAGCCGGTGGCTATCAATGGGGTGCCGTGATTGACGTGCTGGCTTTCGTGGCCGCCCGCATTCCGGCGGTATTGCCGGAGGGCACGCTGGTGAAGGAGACCGGCGGGTCGAAGATCTATGTGATCGAAGACGGCAACCGTCACTGGATTTCGACGTTGGAGCTTTTCGTGTCCCGCGGCTTCCAGTGGGATCAGGTGACCGAGGCCGCTGGGAGCTTCCTCCATAGTATTCCGGAGGGCTTACCCTTCGGAATTGGCGAAGGCAGCATCGTCAAGGGCAGTACCGGTGACAAGGTGTACGTGATCGAAAATGGCCTGCGACGGTGGATCCCGACGCTCACGACATTCTTTGTCCGCGACTATCGGTGGGAGAACTTGGTGGTGTTGAGCGATGAGGCGCTCAATACGGTCCGCTTGGGCGCCCCCCTGCCGCCGTCGTGAGCCGCAGCGGCCCATGAGCGAGTGACCTGATCTTGCCACTCCCGGCGGTGAGCTTGGCGGCCCGGCACCCGTAGAGCAGACGCGCGATGAGCTTGCTGCTGTCCTACGGGCGCTGGGCCAGCATCGTAGGACGATGGCCGTGAAAGTCCCCCCGGTGCCGCGCCGGGTGTGGGATGTCTTGCAGTTGCCGCCGCGGCCTGTTGATCCGGCGGCCTTGGTGGTGTTCGCGGGGCTACCCGGCACCGGGAAATCGCACCTCGCCGCCGCCGTTGCTGCCCAGCGCGCAGTGGCCGTCGTACGCACGGATACGGTGCGGAAGGCGCTCGTTCCCCAGCCCACGTACTCGCCGGTCGAGAGTGGTCGTGTGTACCGGACCTGTCATGTGGTGCTCCGTATACTGCTGGCCAAGGGCTATCCTACGCTGTTCGACGCAACCAATCTCACTGTGGCCGGACGCCGCGCACTGCGTTGTATTGCTCGTGCTACCGGCGTGCCGTATTTCCTCGTTTGGGTTGAGGCAGCGCCGCCGGTCGTCCGGGATTGGCTGATGCGCCGCGGACAAGGAGCGCCAGCGTATGACTCCGCTGCCGATTGGTCGGTGTATCAGGCCATGCAAGCAACCGTCGAGCGGCCGCAGCGTCCCGCTCTGGTACCAGCGGATACTCCGGGTGCCCTTGGTCAGGCGGTGACTACTATCGTGGAGTTCTCGGACGTTGACCGTGCAACTAGGCGTAGCATGCGAGCTGCGCCGGTGAACAGCCCGCAGCAGGTTGCCTAGATGAAGAGCTTCCGCGCTCGTCTTGCCGCGACTATCGCCCGCCGCGACTCGATCTTATGCATCGGTCTGGATTACGATCCGCAGTTGGCCCCGGCAAGCGTGCGCGCCGGGGCCAGCGGTGCAGCCGCAGCGGCCGTGGCCTTCAACCGGGCCATTATTGATGCCACCGCGGACCTCGTCTGTGCCTATAAGCCCAATCTGGCCTTCTACGAGGCCCTAGGGCCACCCGGAATGGCCGCCCTGAGCGAGACGGTCCGGCACGTCCCGGACGACGTGCTCGTGATTGGCGATGCCAAACGGGGTGACATCAGCAACACCATGCACCGCTACGCCCAAGCGCTCTTCGACGTGTATGCATTCGACGCAGCGACCGTCAATCCCTTCCTCGGTCGCGACGCGCTGGAGCCGTTTTTGGCCCGACCGGACCGCGGCACCTTTGTCCTCTGCCGCACCTCGAACCCGGGGGCTGCCGAGATACAGGACCTCCCGGTTAACGAGGTGCCCTTATACGAGATGGTCGCTCGCCGCGTAGAATCGTGGGACACCCACCGAAATACCGGGCTGGTAGTCGGTGCGACGCGGCCGCGGGAGTTGACCCATATCCGGAACCTGTGCCCTGAAACACCGATCCTAGTACCTGGTGTCGGAGCACAGGGAGGAACTGCTGCGACCGCTGCCGCCGCAGCCACCGCGGGCGGCGCCTCGGCGCTGATCAACGTGGCGCGACAGGTGTTGTATGCGTCTTCCGGGCCGGATTTCGCCACCGCCGCGCGCGCCGCCGCGCTGCGGCTGCACGATCTCTGCAATCGGGCCAGGACGCGCTAGAGCGTAGCGTACTCTCTCGGCAGCCGAGGGTGTGGAGGAGCACCACTCGTTCGTATGGTACTTGAGCTTGCGCTCGACGATGTAGTGCAGCTCCGCAAGGCGCATCCTTGCGGAGGAGATACATGGCGCATCGTGCGCCTCGGCGCGGACATTGGGCTACGCTGCCAGACCTGCGAGCGTCGCGTCCTCCTGCCACGTTCCCGGCTGGAGCGCCGCATCAAACGCTTCGTCTCCCGTAGTGGTCCACAGCGAAGGCCTTTCCAAAATCGCCACCAAACCGGTCATTCTGAGCAGAGCGCAGAATCTCGGCCCCGGGAGAGCGACCCTTCGACAGGCTCAGAGCCGGCACTGAGCCTGTCGAAGTGGTGGCAATGGAAAGGCCCTGGCCCACAGCGAGTAGGAGTTGACCGCCAGTGAGCACGTCAACGCCCGCGGCCGACGGCAGCCCAGGCAAGGTTGTACGGACCGGGCGTTCGGAACCGCCGCTGGACGGCCAGCCTCCCCAGCCACCGCAACCGGAGCGGCGAGAGGGCCGCGGCTACGGACCGGTGCTGCGCCAACGGCCGTTCCTCTTGCTCTGGGTGGCGCAAATCTGCTCGCAGACCGCCCAAAACGCGCTCAACTACGGCTTGATCGTCGAAGTCGAGCGCCTGACCAACTCCAGTACGAGCGTCAGTCTGGTCGTCGCCAGCTTCACGATCCCCGCCTTGCTCCTCGGCCCACCGGCCGGAGCACTCGTTGACCGTCTCAGCAAGCGCTGGGTACTGCTCCTCACCAATCTGGCCCGTGCCCTCCTGGTGCTGGCCTTTCTCGCCACCGACCGTTCGGTCTTGGCGATCTACGCGCTGACCATGCTCAACTCGGCCGTCAGCCAGTTCTTCGCCCCGGCGGAGATCGCGACCATCCCCCTTGTCATGCCCCGACGCCACCTCCTGGCCGCCAATTCGCTCTTCAACATGTCGTTCACGTTGACCCAAGTGCTGGGATTCGTGCTCTTGGGGCCGACAGTGCTCAAGCTGGCCGGGCCGCTCGGCCTTTTTGCCGTCATCACGGCCGCCTACGCGCTCGCCGGCCTCGCCGTCGCGCTCATGCCCCGCCTGGAGCAGCACCTCCCACCGCCGCATCTAGCACTGCTCGAAGCCTTGCGGGGCGGTGTCCTCTGGCGCGACTTGGGCATCGGGTTCGAGTTCTTGCGTACCAACCGTGCCGTGCGGACGATGCTGGTCCTCTTGAGCGTGACCATTGCGATCGTCTACTTGCTGGCCACCCTGGGGCCAGGCTACGTCTCGCGGGTGCTCGGCTTTAGCCCCGAGGACGCCGGCTACGTGCTCGGCCCGGCAGGGCTGGGCATTCTCCTCTCCAGTGCTGCCATTGGCCACTGGGGGCAGCAGTGGAACCGCACACGGCTGGTGTTCGCCGGCCTGATTGCCATGGCCGTCACGCTACCGGCGCTCACCGTCGTCCGGCCACTCTTCGAAGAGCTAACACCGGCACTGGCCACTGGTGGTCCTTTAGCCCTGCTGCCTTGGCAGGTCGCGGTCTATGCCGGGCTGGTTGGCCTGGTAGCACTGCTGATCGGTGGTGCGTTTGCCCTGGTGATGGTCCCCGCGCAGACGGTCTTGGTGGAGGCAACCGCTCCCCACCTGCGCGGGAGAATCTTTGCCATCCTCTTTGTGCTGAATAGTGTTTGGTCGGTTATTCCCATCCTCTTCGCCGCTGCATTGGCCGACATCATCGGCATCAGCCCGGTCATCCTGATCGTAGCTGCCCTTGTGCTATTGGCAGCCCTCCTCAGCCTGTTGCCGCTGCTCCGATCCGCACGTTCGGCGGCCAGGTAGCCGCGCTCCGAATCCGCCTCGCGGTCGCTGCTGCCTCCGAGGGCCTTTCCAACGTCGCCGCCAAACCTGTCATCCTGAGCGGCCTTCCCAATGCCACCCGGAGCGGCCTTCCCAGTGTCATTCTGAGCGGAGCGAAGAATCTCGGCCACGGCGGGGAGACCCTTCGCTCCCTGGGCAATGGGGTGCCACAGGTGACGATCATACGGTACAATCTAGGAATCGTGTGCGCCGGCAGCTTGATGACGATGCTCGCGTGCCGTTTGGACTGTTTGTTCCGGTCATAAGACGCTTACTTCGGAAAGACAGCCGCGACGAGCCGGTATTGTGTGGAGGAGCATCGGTGGATCGCGTTGCTGCTACCATAGGTAAAGAGGGCATCATGGCGTGGAGACGCACGACGCTGGCATTGATCCTAGGGGGGCTGGCCCTCCTCACTGCTTGCGATGCGCCAACGGTATTCACGCCACTGCCGCCCACCCCCACGCCACTCAAGCGGACCCGCGTGCAGGAAACTCGCCCGACGGCCGAAGTCACGCGCGGTACGCTGGTCGAGGCGATCACGAACTTGGGACGAGTCACGGCGGCCCGGGAGTCGCAGCTCTTCTTCAAGAATGATGGCCGCCTACGCAGCGTGAATGTCAAGTCCGGGCGGACGGTCAAACAGGGCGACGTGCTCGCCGAGCTGGAAACCGGCGATCTCCAGCTCCGCATTGCCAAAGCTCGCGTCAACTTTGAGCAGGCGGAGGTGCGGTTGCAAGCTCGACTGGCCCAGGAGCCGCAGCTCGACACGAGAGTCGAAGAAGAGGCCGTGCTCCAGGCCGATCTAGGCGTCCAGCAGGCCGAGTTAGCTCTGGAGCAGTTGCTGAGTGTCGGTCCGACGGCGAGCGCGATCAAGGGCGCCGAAGCATCCGTCGTCTCGGCACAAGCGGCGCTCGATCAGGCCCATGCGGACATTGAGGGCAAGCGGGCCGACCTCGCAGCCAAACAGGCCGACCTCGCGGCGGCGCTTGTGCCACCGTCGGAGTTGACGGTGCTCAACGCCCAAGCAGCTTTGGAAGGCGCCCAGTTGCGACTGGAGAAGCTGCTCCAAGGTCCCAGCCAGGAAGATGTCCGAGCCGCACAGATCGCCGTAGATCGGACGCATACACAACTGGCCCAGTTACGCGATGCTCCGCGGGTGTTGCCCCAGGACTTGGAGAACGCTCGCCTGGACGTTGAGAAGGCAAAAATCGGCTACGAGAACGCCGTGCTCGACGCCACGGGCACGCCACAGTCGGAGGCGGCCATTCGGTCAGCCCACATTACACTTGAGCGTGCCCAGAACACCTACGCCAAGCTCCAGTCGCTTGGACCGTCCCCTTGGGCACTACGTCAGGCCGAGCACGCCGTCGAAGCTGCCGAGTTGGCCTTGCAGGGGCTTGGGACCCTCGATCAGTTCGACATCCAACAGGCCGAGCTGAATATCCGCACCGCCCAAGCGCGGCTCGATAGCTTGCTCGCGCCGCCTACGGCTCAGGACTTGGCGCCGCTCCGCAATCAGATCCGCACCTTGCAGCTTTCCATCGCCAGCGCGGAGGCGGCTATCCCCAGTGCCGAAGCCAATCTCGCAGCGGCGCAAGCCAGGCTTGATGATCTCTTTGTCGGGCCGTCTCAGGTGGCGATCAAGGACCAGGAGCGCCGCATCGAGTTGGCCAAGATCAGCCTCCAACGCGCCAAGGACCGGCTCGCCGACCGGCAGGCCAGCCACGAGCGAACCCTACAGAGTCATGCCTTCGACGTGCAGGCCCTGCAGAAGAGCCTGGAGCAGGCCCGGCTGGACCTTGAGCAGCTTGAAGGTCGGGACTTCGAATCCAAGCTCATCGCGCCTTTCGATGGGCTGATTACCCGCGTAGACATCTTCCCCGGCGACACGATTGCCGCCTACCGGCCGGTCATCTTCATCTCCGATCCGACCAAGCTCACTATCAGCTCCGATATCGGCGAAGGCGATCTGCACCGGCTCGCCGTAGGCCAGCAAGTCGAGATCCGCATGCAGGACCAGTTCCCGGATCAAGTCATCCTCGGCAAGATCACGCTCATTCCGGGGCAGGTCCGCACCCAGACAGGCCTGATTCCCGACCGCTCGACGAAGATTGACGTGCCCTGGCCGGGACCGGGTGTCGAGATCGGTATGCTGGCCCGCGTCAGGATCATCTTGCAGAAGCTAGAGAACGTGCTGCTGGTCCCGCAAGCCGCCGTGCGGACGGTTGGGAAGCGTCAGTTCGTCGAGTACAACGACGAGATTAACGGCGTGCCGGTCAAACGCTCGCGTAACGTCGTGCCGGGGTTGTCCAGTGGCGGCCAGACCGAGATTAAAGATGGTGTGGAAGAGGGTATGGTTATCTTGGCCGGGTCCTAGCCGACCGTCTCGACCAGGCCGCCGGTGCCGGTCGGTGGGCCGCTAGAGAGAGTGACAATGGTGCTCTTCCTGCCGCTACTGAGGGCCTACTCCACGCTGTGGATGATCCTCAAGCGGATTCTCAACAACTTCAACCTGATGCTGGCGATCATTGCCGGTCAGGTAATTACGGTCACGCTGATTACCAGTATCCCCCTGTACGCCGAGGGGATGAGCGCTGCCCTCCTCCATCGCCAGCTCGAAGAGCCGGAGGAGCGCGCGCAGCCCAAGTCGAGCATCATGCTCCGCTGGTTTGCCCCGGATCCGCCAATCAATCTGGCGCAACAAGCAGCACAGGCGGCGCAGGGCGGTGGCGGTGGCGGCGCACCGGGCGGTGGGGGCGGCGGCGCCGCCGGCGGGGCAACACCCTTGCCCACGCCCCCGGTCGTGCCGGACGAGCCGGAGGGCGTCAGCCCCGAGTTGTACCGTGAGACCGATGCCCTGCTGCGAGATGAATCCGAGCAGATGCTCGGCATCCCCCGGCAAATCTACGCCAGCTATGCCCAGACCGACTCCTTGCCCATTCTGCTGCGCCTCGACGAAGAGAGCCTCCAGGGCCGCGACTTTGCCGGGTACGGCTACATCGCCTTCATGGAGGATGTCCGCAACCACTCTACTATCATTGACGGTCGCTTCCCGCAGATAGCCAAGACCCCCGAGGGCGCCATCGAAGGGATGATAACCACCAAGGGGATGGACGAGTTGGGCATTGACGTTGGCGAAACCATCGTCTACGTCTTCGAGCGCAATCGGGAGCGCATCCCCATCAACGTCAAGATCGTCGGACGCTGGTGGCCGAAGGACCCCGACGATGTCTATTGGTTCTACCAGCTCGACTACTTCAACGCCGTGGTCCTGCTCCCCAAGGAAGCCTATATCCAGCACATGATGGGGGAGTACCCGGATGCGGTCGAAGAGCTAACCTGGTTCCAGCTCTTCGACGTCGATGCGATCCGCTCCGACAACGTTGGCACCATCCTCAGCGGGCTGGTGAACATGCGTACCCGCATGACCAACCTGTTGGGTGACGTTCGCATGGAGTTTTCGCCGGAGGACATTCTGCTGGACTTCCAGCGGAGCCTCTTCTTCCTGAAAATCTTGCTCTTTGTGCTCGCGGCCCCGATTGTCGGCATTGTCCTGTACTACATCGTCATCTCGGCCAGCATGATCGTAGACCGCCAGCGCAGTGAGATCGCCATTATCAAGAGCCGCGGCGGCAGCAACCTGCAAGTCCTGGGGATTTACCTCTCCGAAGGGAGCCTCCTGGGCCTTCTCGCCGTCGTCGTGGGGCCAATCTTAGGGGTGGTGCTTGCCCAATTCATCGGCCGCACCTACACCTTCTTGGTATTTGCGGACCGCGAGCTGCTGCCGATCAGCTTGACCACGCAGACCTATCAGTTTGCAGCCCTGGCCGTAGGCCTCTCTATCTTGGCCATGCTGCTCCCGGCGATTTCCGCCGCCCGCTTCAGCATCGTCACCTACAAGCAAGACGTGGCCCGGACGTCGCGTCGCGCCGTCTTGCAGCGCTTCTTCTTCGACTTCATCGTGGCCGGTGCTGCCGGCTACGGCTATTACCTGCTGCGAGAGCGGCGCTCGCTGGTGACGCTTGGTGAAGAAGGCGGCGTCTTCTCCGATCCCCTGCTTTTGATCGTGCCAGCGCTCTTCGTCTTCGCGGCATCGCTGCTCTTCCTCCGCATCCTCCCGGTGTTCATCGAGATTCTGGCCCGCGTCGGTGGCCGCGTGTGGGGCGTTTCGGTCTTGCTCGGCCTCCGCCAGATCGGCCGGATGCCCGGGCAGTATACGCGGCTGGTCATGTTGCTCATCCTCACCCTGTCACTTGGCACCTATAGCGCCTCCGTCGCCCAAACCCTGGACCGCAACTTCAACGACCGCGTGTACTACACCAACGGCTCGGATCTATTCCTCTCCGAGTCGGGGCGCTTCGACGAGATTAGCGAAGAGTGGAACTTCATTCCGGTCGAGGAGCATAAACACGTTGCCGGCGTCATAGACGCAACACGGGTCTACGAGGAGAAGGGGCGCGTGCAAATCACCGGACAGTCCCGCGCGCACCGCGACGTCATAGTCATGGGCATTGACACCTCCGACTTTGCCCGCGTTTCCTGGTGGCGCGACGACTTTGCCCCGGAGAACTTTGTCGCCTTGCTCAATCGGTTGGGCGCCGACGACCGCGGTGTGATTGTGGACAGCCGGTTGTTCTGGGACTTCCAGCTCAAGTTTGGCGAACCCATCCGCTTGCAGGTCAAGAACAAGCAGCTAGAGCTTACGCTCGTCGGTGTGACCTATTATTGGCCGCGCCTGTGGCCGGACACGGACAATTTCGTGATTGTCAACCTCGACTACCTGTTCGATCAGACGGGGCGGCTACCCTACGACGTGTGGGCGCGAACGATACCGGGTGTCCATCCCCAGGCCATTGTCAACGACCTGTCGGAAGCGGGCTTCCTGATCCATCGGTTCTTCGATGCTCGCGAGCTGACCGTGCGGTTACGCGACGATCCGGGGCGCACGGGCATCTTCGGCATTCTGACGGCCGGGTTCCTCATTGCGGCGCTGCTCACCATCGTCGGATTCATGCTCTATTCCTATTTGTCCTTCCAGCGTCGTTTCCAGCAGATCGGTATTCTGCGCGCCATTGGGCTTTCCATTGGCCAGCTGATTAACCTGTTCGTGTTCGAGCAGGGCTTCTTGATCGTGATTGGCGTGCTGACCGGCACGGCCCTCGGCGTCATTACCGGCAAGATTTTCATTCCCTTCCTCCAGCTCAAGGTAGCTAGACACGATGGTATCCCGGAGTTCATCACCATGACCGCCTGGGACGACATCGCGAAGATCTATATCCTCTTCGGCGCCGTCCTGGCGGTGGCCGTCCCGGCCTTCATCTGGATGCTGACGCGGCTCAAGATTCACGAGGCCATCAAGTTCGGAGAAGAAACTGGATGAAGATGCCAACGATCTTTGGTACTCGACGGCGGCCGCGCCGCGCCACGCTGCCCGCAGAGCGGCCCGGGGGCCGCCGCGCCGGCGATGGGCAGTCAATTCTCAGCGAAGAAGACCGGCGGGCGCTGGTCGTGCCCCGCGACACGATGATCGCCTGTGACAACCTCGTGAAGATCTATAAGGTCGCCGATCTCGAAGTCGTGGCCTTGCAGGGATTGGACCTGATTGTCAAGCGCAGCGAGATGATGGCCATTATCGGCAATAGCGGCAGTGGCAAGAGCACCTTGCTCAATATCCTCGGCGGCCTCGACCGCCCCTCCGCCGGGCGCGTGAGCGTCAACGACCTGGACTTGCTGAAGCTGAACGATCACGGCCTCATGCGCTACAAGCGCGAGACCGTAGGCTTCGTCTGGCAGCAAAGCTCACGCAACCTCATCCCCTACCTGTCGGCCCTGGAAAACGTCCGCCTACCCATGACTATCGCTGGGAAGTCCTTCCGCGAGCAGCGCGACTGGTCCCAAGAGATACTCGATGCCGTCGGCTTGGGCCAGCGGATGCGCCATCGCCTCTCGCAGCTTTCCGGCGGTGAGCAGCAGCGCGTCGCCATCGCTATCGCCCTGGCCAACAAACCCCCGCTCCTCTTGGCCGACGAGCCGACCGGCGAAGTGGATACCGCCACGGCGAAGAGCATCTATCAGATTTTCCGCCGCTTGCGCGATCAGTACGGGACGACCATCGTGATTGTCAGCCACGACCCGGCCATTGCCTTCCGCGTAGACCGCGTGGTGGCCATCCGCGACGGCCGGACCAGTACCGAGACTGTCCGGCGCGCCGGCAGCACGGACGCCGACCAGACGCACGACGAGTTCGTGGTCATGGACGCCGCCGGCCGTATCCAGATACCCCGTGAGTTCCTGGAGCAGTTGGGGATGAGCGACCGCGTCCGGGTGGAATTGGAGGACGGGCGGATTGTGGTGCGGCCCGTCGAGCAACGCGCTCCCAGCTTTGGCGGTATCCGCGCACCGGTAGCCTAGCGCTCAGAGGAATCATTATGAGTGCCGCAGACCTGGAAGAGACCTTTGGCGCGAAGCCGGACGGAGCGGCGCCGGAGCCGCCGATTGTCGCGTGTGCGGACGTGAACCGGGTGTATCGCCTGGGCGGTGAGGAAGTCGTCGCTGTCCGCGATGTCACGCTCGACATTATGCCCGGCCAGCTCGTCGCCTTGCGGGGGCGCTCCGGGTCCGGCAAGACGACCCTCCTCAATCTGCTCAGTGGCCTCGACCGGCCGACCAGTGGCACCACCACGATCAAGGGGCAGGACACGAACAAGCTCTCCGACGGCGCCCTGACCAAGCTGCGGCGCCACGAGATCGGGTTTGTGTTTCAGACGTTTGCCCTGCTGCCGGTGCTGTCGGCCTATGAGAACGTGGAGCTGCCCCTGCGGATTGCCGGCGTCAAATCCAGCGTGCGCCACGAGCGGACCGTCGAGGTGCTGGGCTTGGTCGGCCTGTCGAAGCGCATGGGACACCGCCCGTTCGAGCTATCCGGCGGCGAGCAGGAGCGCGTGGCCATTGCCCGTGCCCTCGTCAACCGCCCCTCGCTGATCGTAGCCGATGAGCCGACCGGCGAGCTTGATAGCGTGACCGGTCTCCAGATCATGCTGCTGTTCCGCCGCATTGTGAACGACGAGGGCGTGACCATTATGATGGCCACCCACGATCCGACCATCAGCGAGATCGCCGACCACACCCATATCATGGCCGATGGTGCGATCACCGAGGACGTTCCCGAGGAGCTTCAGGGTATCGGCATCATCGGCGCGCAGGAGCGCAACCTACCCGGAACACTGTTCTCCGCCGGACAGACGCGGCGTAACGCCCCCTCCCCATAGCCATCACCCCCCCGCCCTCGTCATTCCCTGCCTCCGTCATTCCCGCGCACGCGGGAATCCACGCCCCCCGGCGTAGCGGGGGGACCATAGGGGGGGCAGTGCCGTCATTGCGGCTTACGCCGCAATCCAGAGCGCCCCCAGACTCCCCCTCCCTAATGAAAGTTGCCAACTTGATAAGGGAGTGTTTTGGCCTCCACCCTGGCCCTCCCCCGGACTGAGCTACCAGGGGAGGAAACCTGCTCCCTGCCCCTGCGGAGCGGGGGGAGGGCTGAGGAAGGGGGCGGTGCCCCACTACCCAATTAAGTTCGCAACTTTCATCAGGGAAGGGACCGGGGGGTAGGTCCGGCTCTAGGCACCATCTGCAGATCGGCTTGCTCCCGGCCCCTCCCCCCCTCTCCAAATGTTGGAGAGGGGCCGGGGGTGAGGTCCGGCTCTAGGCCCACCTCACCGCGTGAAGACCGTGCCCCGGACGTAGTCGGCCTCGTCGGAAATCAGCCACGTCAGGATTTTCCCGATCCCGGCCGGGTCGCCCAGCCGGACACTGGCGACCGCTTCCTCCGGCGAGCGCCCCTGGCTGCGGGCGCCATCCGCCACGTTTTGCAGCTTCAGCGGCGTCGCAATGCCGCCGGGGCAGATGGCGTGGACCCGGATGTTGTGGGGGGCCAGCCGCGGCTGGAGCACCAGCGTCAGACCATGCACCGCGGCCTTACTCGTGCCGTAGGCCACCGAGGAGCTGCCACCCCGCACGCCGGCGCCGGACGACAGACAGAGGATCACCCCCCCGCCGCCGGCCCCGATGTGCGGCACCGCATGTTTCACCGACAGGAACATGCCCTGGACGTTCGCGTCCATCACGTGCCCGAAGGTATCCAGGTCCAGCTCGTCTACCTCCTGATACGCGCCCCACAAGATTCCGGCACAGGCAATCAGCGCATCCAGCCGACCGTAGTGCTCGACGGCCGCAGCCATCAGGCCCGCGCACTCCTGCTCCTGACTTACGTCCGTCTGAACGAACAGGCAGCGCCCGTCAGCGGCCGTAATGGCGGCCGCTGTTTCCTCACCCTCGGCCGCCAGCACGTCGCCGATCACCACGCTGGCGCCTTGCTCCGCGGCGATACGCGCCGTGGCACCACCGATCCCCCGCGCGCCCCCGGTGACAACCACCACTTTGCCGCCGAGACGACCCTCGCCCCCGCCTCCCCCGGATTGCTCCATGACCACTCACCTCCCTAACTATCTACTCGCCCCGAGGGCCTTTCCAACGTCGCCGCCAAACCTGCCCTTCTGAGCGGCCTTCCCACCGTCACCCTGAGCGGCCTTCCCAATGTCATTCTGAGCGGAGCGAAGAATCTCGGCCACAGGGGAGCGACCCTGCGCGGAGTTTACCTTGAGCGGAGCCGGCAGGCTCAGAGCCGGCCCCTGGCTCGAACCGCTGACTAGGGTAGGTACGCGCCAAGCCGTAGGGGCGCAACATGTTGCGCCCGTCCCCGCGTCATTCCCACCGTCTCATCCGTCATTCCGGCGCCAGCCGGCCCCCTCCTCCGCTCCCGGGCCGGAATCCAGAACCATTCAGAGGGCCTGTTCCAGTCCCTCCACCCCCTCTCCACATGGTGGAGAGGGGGCCGGGGGGTGAGGGCCGCCCATCCTGTCCATCCATGTAAATACCTAGTAAATACCTACCCTTGCGAGCTACTCGTCCCACTCCAAACCGGCCTCTGCCAGCGCCGCGTCGAGCGCCCGCTTGGCCTGGGGCACGTCCTTGTCCGCCAAGTGCTCGATGAGCATGTAGCCATCGGGACAGCATTCCTGGAAGCGGCGCAGGTAGGTCACCTGATCCATCAGCCCCTCGCCGATGATGCACTCGTGAAACCGCACCGTCACCGTGTTCTCGTACCGAATGTCCTTGGCGTGACCCGCCAACACATAGGGGGCGCAGAGGTCGAACATGCGATTCACGAGCGTCGAGGTATTCCAAAGGTCTTCCACACTACCCACGAAGTTCACCGGGTCCGTGTTGAAGCGCAGCGCCGGCGATCCGACCGCCTCGATCACGTCACGCATCGCTTCCGAAGTCGGCAGCGGGGACACGGCGGCCCCCTCCAGCGCCAAAAGCACCCCTTCGTCCTCGGCCGCCTTGCTGATCTCCCGCAAGGAATCCACCAGCCGCTCGATGGTCGCGACCCGCGTGTTCTCCGGGTGGGGCGTCCACGAGCCGGCGGGATTGAGGCTGCCCGGCCGCACGTAGAGGTTCACCGCGTTGAGCAGCTTGGCACCGCGGCAGGCGGCTTGCATCTCCCGGATCCCTTGCTGCCGCTGTCCCTCATCGGCCGCTACCAAGTCGCGATTGCGCGTCGCCGTCTGAGCAATCCGCACCCCACCGTCCTCCAGCACCGTGCGGACGTGGCGTAGCTCGTCGTCGTTGCCGGCCAACGGCTCGGCCTGGTCCCAGCGCGCGCCGCTGAATCCGTGCTCACGCAGTCGCGCCGCCGTAGCCGGCGTGACCTCCGCGGCGGTCCGGGGCATCAGCCCCACCACTCCTATCCTCATCGTCTCCCTCAACTCTTGCCCGAATGGTAGGACACCCGCCGCTGGCAGACGATACCCCTACCTGGCGCCTTTCTGACGGAATAGTATACGCCTCGCTGTGGACGAGGAGGCAACATACCACAGACGCATGGCGCCGCCTCACCCCCTTCATTGCAGCCCCCCTCCCACATTCCGCCCCCCCTCCCGTCATTCCCGCGAACGCGGGAATCTACGTCCCCCTGCGGAGCGGGGGGACCATAGGGGGACGGAGTGATGGCACCCGTTCCCGTCTCGTCACTGCGGCTTGCGCCGCAGTCTAGCCTCCCGGTCGCCGCCCGGACTCCCCTGCCCTGGAGGGAAGGGGCCGGGGGTGAGGGCCACCCTCTCTCCATGCTGTGGAGAGGGGCCGGGGGGGAAGCACACAGTATTACTCCAGCTCCACGAGCCGCAGATGGTCCGGCCGGAACGACTCGTGCCGCTCGCCCGGCAGCAGCAGTACCCGATCCGGGCGCAGCCCCGCCACAAAGTCCCGATCATGGGACACGACGACGAGCGTCGGACGGTATTCGTCGAGCGCACCCAGCAGCCACTCGCGCGTGCGGATGTCGAGGTTACTATTCGGCTCGTCGAGCAGCAGCAGGTTGTGCCGTTCGAGCATCAGCTTGGCAATCCCCAGCCGCGCTCGCTCCCCGGCCGACAGCGTTGCTACCGGACGGAAGGCATGATCCTCACCCAGCAGCAGCCCTGCAAGCGTCGACCGGATTTCCCGCTCCCCGCCGGCTACGAGTGGCTGGAGATACTCATAGGGCGTGCGGTCGGCCGTGTCCCGCTCCAAGCCGTGCGCGAAATGCCCCAGCTTGACCTGATGCCCCCACGTGACCGCCCCGGCATCGGCCCGCAAGCGCCCCGCGAGAATGTTCAGTAGCGTGGACTTACCCGCCCCGTTGACCCCGATCACGGCGAGCCGCTGGCCGCGCTCCAGCGTGAAGCTGGTCCCGCTCAGGACGGTGTTGTGGCCATACCGCTTGCGGAGGCCAACGGCCCGCAGCGTCACCCGGCCACTGCGCGGCGCCGTCGGGAAGTGCAGACCCAGCGAGCGGACCTCGGTCGGGACATCTACAACCTCCTCCTTCATTCTGGCAATACGCCGGTCGAAGACCTTGGCGCGCCGCGCCATCGTCTCGGTCTTCACTCGCCACTTGTCCGCGAGGGTTTGCAGGCGGTCAATCTGCTTGAGCTGGCGAGTACGGGTCTTGGCCATCACGGCCTTGCGCTCGGCGCTCCAGGCCAAGTAGCTGCTATACGTGCCCTTGAACGCCTCGATCCGGCGGGTTTGCACGTCGAGGTCGAACACGCGCGAGATGGCCTGATCGAGCAGGCGCAGGTCGTGCGAGACCAGCAGCACGGCCGCCTCGGTCCGAGCCAAGAACTCCATCAGCCAGCGCGTCCCGTCCACGTCCAGATGGTTGGTCGGCTCGTCGAGCATCAGCAGGCTGGCACCGCTCGCCAATATCCGCGCCATTTCCAGGCGGGTCCGCTCGCCGGAGGACAACCGGCCGATCTGCCGCTCCAGCTCGATATAGCCCAAGCCCAGGCCCCGCAGCACAATCGCGGCCTCGGCCTCGACTTGGTAGCCGTCGGCTACGCGGTACGCTTCCTCCAAACGGCTGTACTCCTCCACCGCTGCCTCCAGCGCCGGCCCGGTCGCCGTGGTGAGCCGCCGCTCGGCTGCGGCCAATTGCTGCGCGAGCACCGCCGTCGAGCTGGCCGAGACCAGCACGTCGCGCACCGATGCAGTTGCCGGAAAGGTTGGTGAAACGTCCGGCTCCTGTGGCAGATACCCGGTCCGGTTCGGTCGCCCCACGCTGCCGCCGTCGGGCGTGATGTCTCCGGCAGCGATCCGTAGCAGCGTCGTCTTCCCGGCGCCGTTTGCCCCCACCAGACCGGCCTTTTCGCCACGGCCGACGAACAGCGAGACGCCGGCGAGCACCGGCTGTGGCCCCCAGAAGTAGTGAATATCCTTGAGTGTGAGCACCTGGTTCCTCCCATTTCCGGCTTGTATTCAGGGCAACAAAAAACCGCGAGTCGGATACTGAGGCGAGTTCCGAGCCGCGGTTGGCGCACTTCTACAGTTGCAACGCTACTTGCCCGGAGCTACCCCCCCTGCGCCTACGCAGATATGCACTAGAAATCGGAGCATCACGTAACGATTATACGACCTGGCGCCGTCCGAGTGCCAGGGTTAGCCCGTACCGTACACGCCGCTACCCGCCAATGCTATGCTCCCTGGCACAACCAGCGCGGCCCGGCCGCCGCGCCCCCATAGCCCAACTGGAGGAAGTGAGCGTGAAGACTTACCGCGTGGCAATCCTAGGCTGTCGTGGGCGCGGCACCGCCGCGGCGCGCGGCTACCACTCCCATGCCCGGACCGAGGTCGTAGGCCTCTGCGATCTGATTCCCGAGCGCTTCAATACGCTCGGCGACGAGTTGGGTGTACCGACCTCCGCGCGCTACACCGACCTCGACAAGATGATCGAGGAAACACAGCCGGACATTGTGGCCATCCCCACGGCCACGGAGCTGCACTATCCACTGTCCATGCGCGTCTTGGAGCACGGCGTCCATATTGACGTTGAGAAGCCGATGACCCTCGACCTCATCCAGGCCGATGCGCTGATCGCCAAGGCTCAGGAAAAGGGTGCCCGCGTGGCCGTCCACCATCAGGGTGGGGTCGGGATCAATATCAAAGCTGCGTTGAAAGCCTACTGGGAAGGCCGGATCGGCGAGCTGCGGTACATCCATAGCGCCGGCAAGGGCTACTACGGCGGGTTCGAGCTGATCCACCAGGATACCCACATCTTGAATAACGATATCCTCTTTGCCGGCCGCTGCAAGGCCGTCAGCGCCGCTGCGGTCTCCGGGGGCCGCAGCGTGACACCCGCCGACGCGCACCGGGTCTGGGGCGCAGGCACCATCATCGGTGAGCACATCACAGCGGCGATGGAGTGGGAGAACGGTGTCACCGGCACGCACTTCTGTCACCGCTTCCCCCGGAACGATACGACGGCGCACGTCACCGAGCTATATGGCACGGAAGGCCGGATCATCGTCAACCACTCTACCCGGCAGGGAGCGCCGTGCCTGCTGCAGCAGCCGCAGTACTACCCTGACGGCACCAACGATCAATGGCAGCCCTTGGACCCCATCTACCCGGAAGGCTACGACGAAAGTATGATCGCCTCCGTGGACGACTACGGGTACGCCGACGAGTACGTGCGTGCCCTGGACGAGGGGCGCGACCATGCGTGCAGTGGCGCTAACGGCCACCACGTCGTAGAGATCATCATGGCCATCTATGAGTCGGCCGGCTACGGCCGGCGCGTCGAGATTCCGCAGCAGAATCGCGAGCACCCGCTGGTCCGCCTGCGGCGGGAGCACGGACTGCCGGACACAACCCAGTCGCCCATCCAGTACCAGGAGCTACTTACGGCCGAGGACCGCCGTCGTACCACCACTCCGGCCGCCGCCGGCTAACCACCGCACCCCCGACTGGCTACCCCCCTTCCCTTCAGGGCCAGGGAGTCCGGGCGGCGGCCGGCAGCCCCTTCCCTTTAGGGAGGGGGTTGGGGGTAGGTCCGCCTCCCCGCGCGAAAAACCTACCCTTGTGAGGGGCGAGGGAGGGGGCCGGGGGGTGAGGCACAAAGGAGATAGCAACGATGAAAACCTATCGCGTGGCACTCTTGGGCTGTCGTGGGCGCGGTACCGCGGCCGGCCGGGCCTACCACGCCCATCCGCGCACCGACCTCGTGGGCCTCTGCGATCTGATTCCCGAGCGCTTCGATAAGCTGGGTGATGAGTTCGGGGTCCCGCCCTCCGCCCGCTACACCGACCTCGACCGGATGATCGAGGAAACACAGCCGGACATCGTAGCCATCCCTACCGCTACCGAGCTGCACTACGAGTTGTCCATGCGCGTCTTGGAGCACGGCGTCAATATCGAGGTCGAAAAGCCGATGTGTATTGACCTCGACCAGGCCGACGCCGTGATCGCCAAAGCCCAGGAAAAGGGTGTGAAGGTAGCTGTCCACCAACAGAGCCGGGCCGGACCGAACATGCAGGCCACCTTCCGGGCTTTCCAAGAGGGACGAATTGGCCGGTTGCGCTACATTACCGGGAGCGGCAAAGGCTACTACGGCGGCTACGGTCTGATGAACATCGGCACCCACATGCTGAACAATATGCTCCAGTTCGGGGAGCGTTGTCGCAGCGTGAGCGCGGTGGCGCTGACGGACGGGCGGCTCATCACACCCGAGGATGTTCACACCTCGCCCTCCGGCATGGGCACCATCGCCGGAGAGAGCATCACGGCGACCCTCCAGTTCGGCGACAACGTGACCGGCACGCTCTTACAGCACCGCTTCCCCGTGGTGCAGCTCGAAGCCTACTCGCTGGAGCTATATGGCACGGAGGGACGGCTGCTCTTTAACGCCTCCGGACGAGAGACGGGTGGCGCTTGGTGGATGCCGACGCCGCATCACCTCCCCGATGGCACGAACAACCGCTGGGAACGGCTGGAGCCGATCTTCCCGGCGCAATATGATCCGGCCAGTAGCGCCTCGCCCGATGATTTCGGCTTTGCCGACGAGTATGTGCGTGCGCTGGACGAAGACCGCGATCATGCGTGCAGTGGGGATGAAGGCCGGCATATCGTAGAGATCATGATGGGCATGTTCGAGTCCGCGGCCTACGGCCGGCGGGTCAAGCTGCCGCAGCCCGGCCGCGACCATCCGCTGCTCCGGTGGCGGCGCGAGCATGGGCTGGATGATCCGCCACCGGCGGTGTCCCGCGCCTATAGCGAGTGGCTCGCCGCGGAGGACTGGCGGCTGGGCCGCGGCTGAGGTCTGATCGGGGCCCAGGGGTCAACGGAGGCCGCGGAGGGGCGCAGCATGCTGCGCCCCTCCCCCCCTCTCCACAAGTGGAGAGGGGGCCGGGGGGTGAGGTACCTAGGGCTAGGGCCGAGGAAACATTGACGATGAAAACCTACCGCGTGGCGATCCTGGGCTGCCGCAATCGCGGCACGGCAGAGGCGCGGGCCTACCATGCCCACCCGCGCACGGAGATCGTGGCCCTCTGCGATCTGGTCCAGGAGCGCCTCGACGTCCTCGGTGCCGAGGTCGGTGTGCCGCCGTCTGCGCGCTACCGCGATCTCGACGCGATGATGCGGACGGTGCAGACTGACATTGTGGCTATCCCGGTCGGCATCGAGTTTCACTACCCCCTGGCGCTGCGTGTGCTGGAGTACGGCGTCAATATCGAGGTGGAAAAACCGCTCTGCCAAGACCTCGGGCAAGCGGATGGGATTATCGCCAAAGCCGAGGAAAAGGGCGTGCGGGTCGCCGTGCATCAGCAGGGCCGCGTGAGTCCGTACATGCAGGCCATTACCCGAGCTTATGCCGCCGGGCGTATCGGCCAAGTGCGCTACATCTACGGTAGCGGCAAGGGCTACTATGGCGGCTACGGCCTGCTCGACATCGGCACCCACATGCTGAACAACATGCTGCGCTTCGGCGGGCACGCCCGCAGCGTGTCCGGTATTGCGACGACGGACGGGCACCGGATTACGCCGGAGGACGTGCTGGAGGCCCCGCGCGGCGCCGGTGTGGTGGCCGGCGAGCACGTGACCGCTACGCTAGAGTTCGACCACAACGTCACGGGGACGCTCTTGCAGCACCGTTTCGCCGGCCTCGGCGCGGCCTCGGCCGCCTACACCCTGGAGGTGTACGGCACGGAGGGGCGGTTGATGATGAATGCCAGCAAGAGAGTCGGCGGCGCGTGGTGGCTGCCCCAACCGCATCATCTACCCGGTAGCGAGTACGGCAATTGGCAACCCCTCGAACCGCTCTATCCCGACCATTACGATCCGCGCAGCCCGGCCGACCCGGCGGACTATTGGTTTGTCGAGGAGTATGTCCGCGCCCTCGATGAAGGCCGGGATCACGAGTGCAGCGGAATCGAGGGCCGGCACATCATGGAGATCATGCTAGGGGTATTCGAGTCGGCCGCTTACGGACAGCGCGTAGACCTGCCGCAGCCGCAGCGCGACCATCCCCTAGTGTACTGGCGACGCGAACGGGGCGCGGGGCCGCCCACGCCGCTGCCCCGTGATCTGCAAGAGTGGTATATCGCCGAGGATCGGCGCCTGGGCCGCGGCTAGCCGCGCCTCGGTCCGCCACCGCCGCACTCCCCCTCTCTATCGCTCCGCGATGGAGAGGGGGACGGGGGGTGAGGCCCGGCCTGCCCAGCTAAAGGAGCAAATCCCCATGACCTACGCAAAGATGCGGCCCTGGCTGGAACAAGAGCTGCAAGACATCCGGGCCAGCGGCCTCTACAAAGACGAGCAGGTCATCAGCACCCCGCAAGGCCCGGCAGTCGAGACGCCGGCCGGTCCCATGATTAACTTCTGCGCCAACAACTATCTGGGGCTGGCCAACCACCCCGACGTCTTGCAGGCGGTGGCGGCCGGGATGCAGCAGTACGGCTTTGGGATGGCGTCCGTGCGCTTCATCTGTGGCACCCACGACATCCACAAGACCCTGGAGCGGCGGCTTTCCGCGTTCTTGGGCACCGCAGATACGATTCTCTACAACTCCTGCTTCGATGCCAACGCCGGCTTGTTCGCAACCCTGCTCGGCCCGGAAGATGCGATCATCAGCGATAGCCTCAATCACGCCAGTATTGTGGACGGCGTGCGCCTGTGCCGGGCGCAGCGGCGGATTTACCGCCATAACGACATGGCCGATTTGGCCGCCAATCTCGCCGCGGTCGCCGGGGCGCGGTTCCGCCTCATCGCCACCGACGGCGTGTTCAGCATGGAGGGAGATCGCGCTCCGCTCGGCGACATCTGCGAGTTGGCCGACCGCCATGATGCGCTCGTCATGGTGGACGACTCCCACGCCACCGGCTTTCTTGGTCCCGACGGTCGCGGCACACCCGCCGAGCAGGGCGTAGCAGACCGGGTGGACATCTTGACGAGCACCTTGGGGAAGGCGCTCGGCGGCGCTTCCGGCGGCTTCACGACCGGCCGCCAGGCAATTATTGACCTCCTGCGGCAACGCTCCCGCAACTACCTGTTCTCCAATACGATTGCACCGCCGGTAGTCGTCGGGTCGCTGAAGGCGCTCGACATGATCCGGCAGCAGCCTGAGCTACGCAAGCAGCTGTGGGCGAACACCCGCTATTTCCGCGAGCGCATGACGGACCTCGGCTTCGACATCGTGCCCGGCAAGCATCCAATTGTGCCGATTATGCTCAGAGACGAGCTGCAAACCGTCAAGCTGGCCCAAGCGGTCAACGAGCGTGGCATCTTTGTGGTCGGATTTAGCTATCCGGTGGTGCCGCGGGGCGCGGCGCGGATCAGGGTCCAGCTCTCGGCTGCCCATACCCGTGAGCAGCTGGACCGCGCCGTGTCCGTGTTTGCCGCGGTGGGCCGGGCGGTAGGAGTCATTTGAGGTGATACCCGATACAACGGAGTTGGCCGGCAAGGTCGCCATCGTGACCGGCGCCGGCCAAGGCATGGGCCATGCAGTGGCCCACAGACTGGCCGCCGCCGGCGCGAGCCTCGTGGTCAACGACGTGAACGCGGCGGCCGCCGCGCAAACGGCCGCCGCGCTCCGGGCCGCTGGCCACGCGGCGTGGGCGATGCCGGGCGACGTGGCGTCGAGCCAAGACGTGCGCGGCATCGTCGCGGCTGCCCTGGACCGCTACGGCAGCATCCACATTCTCATCAACAACGCGGGCGTCCTCCGCCCCACCGCGGTCATTGACATCGAAGAGGCCGAGTGGGACCTCGTCGTCAACGTCAATCTGAAGGGCACGTACCTCTGCGCGCGCGCGGTGCTCCCGGCGATGCAGGCAGCGGGCTGGGGTCGGATCGTGAACTTCTCCTCGACGGCCGGCAAAAACGTCAGCACCGTCGGCGGCGCACATTACACGGCGGCCAAGGCCGGCGTGTTGGGCTTCACCCGCCACCTGGCCAAAGAAGCTGCGCCGCATGGGATTACGGTGAATGCCGTGTGCCCCGGCTTGATTGATACCGAGATGGTCCGGGCGACGATCAGCGACGAGCAGACGAGCGCCTATGCCGCGAGCTTCCCCATCGCCCGCTTGGGTCGCCCGGAAGAGGTCGCCGAGCTGGTCGCCTTCCTCGCCTCCGACCGCGCCGCCTACATCACCGGCGCATCCCTCGACATCAACGGCGGCGACCTCATGATCTAAGCCACTGCCTTTCGCCATGCCGCCAGTGTGGCGTACTGGCTTGTCAAAAGATTCGACCTGGTACATAATCCTGTGGGAGGGGCACAGATGGCTGATGAGAAGCGGGTGACGCTGCCTAGCCTCGACCAGAAGCAGTTTGCAACTCTACTCTCCGAGGTCAGGCTGCTGCTTGACCGTAATGAAGCCTATCTCGCACTGACGCCGCCGTTCGCCGCTCGTCTTGTAATAGACGAAGCAGTCTTAGCCGAGATGGCGGCCAAGCTGGAGGTAGACGAGAAAATTCTTCAGCAGCAAGTTCAGGAAGTCTCTCTGATGATACTCGGCGTGCTGATGGAGCAGCAGGATTCTATGGCTTCCTATCTGGTCTCACGTGTGCATGATCGGGATGTGGTAAGTGTCGAGCGGCCTCCTGAACAACGCCAAGAGAGTGAGGCCAAAGCAAAGCTTTTCCGCACCAGAATGAAGAGTATTGCTGAAGTGGTAGTCGACAAGCACTTAAGGAATCGTTTCCGGCTCAAGGTGGCAAGCAAGGCGCCATCCTTCTCTGGCATCTCCTGGGATGTGAAAGTCAAGGTACTCGATGATGCCGACAAAGAGTTTAGTGCGGGAAGAGTTCCGTATACGACAATACGTGTGGAATACCAAAAGCAGTTTTCGGAAGACAGCACATTCGTTCTAGGGCCAGACGTGTTTGATGCTGTTCAGATTAACCTCACCCGCGACGATGTTGAGTTTCTGGTTCGCACCCTGCGGAGACTCAGTGATAGTCTAGCTGAGTTTGAGGAGGAGTGTGAGGAACATGGTAGCTAGGCAATTGTATACGGGGGATGTGGTCAGAGTTGACAGGCAATGGTCAAAGCCTAATCCCTACTATCCGAGGGTGTCTGACATTCGTAGTGCCCTCTCTACGACTGAAGTGAAAAGGAGCGTCAAGCCTGCGGAGAGATCTGGTCTCCGTCGAGAAAGATATCGTCTCTTGGCTCGGCGTTACTTTCACTGGTCCTTTTTCCTCTGGTTCTTTGCTGGCTTCATAGTGCTCCTGTCTCCGAAGTTCGCATTGCCCGTAGCAATCTTAGGAGTGGCATCACTTTTCCTGGGCATCTACTGGGCGAACGCGATGAATCCGTTCGTGAATCCACGGCACCTTATCGTTGGCTTCGTGGTGGCTATCGGATTTGTGATTGAGTCGGCAGTGTTGATCTTACTGGTCTAGCCGTGGACAATCTGCTTAGGATGGCGGTGGATGATGCCGTCAGTCGAGACTTACCGTATTGGGTTGTCGGTGAGTTGCTCATCATAGCGGCAGTGCTTCTAGGAGCAGCAGGAAATATACTAAACACGGTGCTATCCTTCATTCTAAAGGCAAGCAGCTTTCGTTTTCAGCGGGACGAAAGTGGCTGGAGTGCCGGCTTCAGCGTCAGAGATGATTTGCCCCTTGGAACACCATTCTCGGCATGGCGAGTAGTATTGTGGGGACTTATAGTATTAATTATTAGCGCCATAATGTTCCAAGTTATTCTTCCCTATCTGCAACAACAGCTAGGTATACCCACTCAGTAATCGTGGCTGAGTGATTCCTATTCCTGGAGGAGGCCGAGGATCGCTAGAGGGTGAGGAGCCATGGAAGCCACGAACGTAGACATCTTCCAAGTCGGCCGGTCGTTAGGGTCGAAATACCCGGAGTTGCTGGCGCGGCTCGACGACGATGCATTGGCCGCCATTGACCTGGCGGTTGAAAACACTTATCTCCTAGCCCAGCGTCTCGCGACGGAATTGCTCCCCCGGATCGCGGCCCTGTCGCCCGGAGATTACGACCGCTTGCTCGACCTGGTGACGGATCTACGGGAAGATCTGGCGCATAGCCGTAAGCATGTTGAGGCGGCGGTCACGGCGCTCTGGTCACTCACGGATGAAGTGGTACAACACTGGCCCGCTGCCCCCCGGGGCGCGATGAAGCGCGCCTTGGCGCTCGTCATGGCGGCTGAGAGGGCCAGGACTCCCTTTCCCTTTTAGGGAGGGGGCCGGGGGTAGGTGGCGCGGCTTGCTATACTCGATAGCAGACCGGCCACGCGGAGAGGTGCGAGAGTGGCCTATCCGGCGCGCCTGGAGAGCGCGTGTACCGCAAGGTACCGTGGGTTCGAATCCCACCCTCTCCGCCCACCTTTTACGGTTGACCGTGGCCGTTGTCCACCATTCAGCGCCATCGGTCCTCCTTATAGCGGCCTATCGCCGCACTCCCCTCGCCTGGCTCCGACAGCCCCCCCTCTCCATCGCTCGGTGATGGAGAGGGGGCCGGGGGGTGAGGCACGGCCCCTGTTGACAAGCATCCGACCTCACGATACGATTTCCGGTGGTCGTGCTAGACGGGGTGCTAGCGGTACCCTGCACCCGCAATCCGCTACAGCGGGGTTGAATCCCCCCTCCCGGTCTGGCGCCACCCGAGACGGCGTTGATCGTTTGGTGCTGATGGCTGGGTCCTGCGCGGCAGGGCACTCCGAACCCCGTCAGGTCCGGAAGGAAGCAGCGGTAAGGAGACCGTCCTGGGTGCCGCAGGGCAGCCTGGCCTGAGCCAACCGCGCTGCGTACGTCGGGTGGCAGGATCAAAAGGGGGTGCGCGACCATTCCTCCGGAGTGTTCATTGAGTCGAGACCGGCCGGTCGCTGCGCTGGTAGGCTGGCACCGGCAGCCGCCTCATGAACCTGCCGGCGGCCGCTCGTGACCACACCGGCAGCCTCCATTGCCGGCCGGCGTTAAGGTACGTGTAGTCCACAGTCGGAGCGAGGACGGAGTAGCACCAGGTGGCCTCCCTCTATAACACGTGGCGCCCCCAGACCTTCACCGACGTCGTCGGGCAGGAGCATATCGTCCGCACGCTCCGCAATGCGTTGGCACGGCCCGACCAGTTGGCGCATGCCTACCTCTTCACCGGTCCGCGCGGCACCGGCAAGACAACCACGGCACGCCTGCTGGCAAAGGCGGTCAACTGCCAACAGGGGATGCAGCCGGAGCCGTGCGATCAGTGTAACCACTGCGCGGCGATCAAGCGCGGCGCACAGCTCGACCTGATGATCGAGATTGATGGCGCCTCCAATACCGGCGTGGACGATATTCGTGACCTGCGCGAGAAAGTTGCCCGTCGGCCGGCCGAGGGACGCTACAAGGTCTATATCATTGATGAAGTCCACATGCTCTCGACCAGCGCATTCAATGCACTGCTGAAAACGCTGGAGGAGCCACCGCCGCACGTCATCTTCGTGCTCGCCACGACCGACCCGCAGCGGGTGCCGGCTACGGTGCTATCGCGCTGTCAGCGGTTCGACTTCAAGCCCGTGGCGACGACCGACTTGGTGCGACACCTGCGGACGGTCAGCCAGCGAGAAGAGCTTGCCGTTGACGATGCGGCGCTAGAGTTCGTCGCTCGCTTGGCGACGGGCAGTGTGCGCGACGCCTTGAGCCTCCTCGATCAGGCCGCCTCGTTCGCCGGACAGACGATCAATGTCGGGCATCTGCAAGACATGCTCGGCCTCTCGGATCAAGCCTTGGTCCTAGCGATGGCCGATGCGCTCTTCGACGGTGACTTGGCAGCTGCCCTGACGACGCTTCAGACGGTCAGCGACCGGGGAGCGGACTTGCGCGAGTTCGGCCGCCAGCTTGTCGGCTTCTTGCGTGCCCTGCTGCTGGCCCATAGCGGTGTGACCACACCCGCCGGGCTGTCGTTGAGCCAAGAAGAGCAGGAGGCGGTGCGGGCACGCAGCCGACGTGCCGACCTCCCGGCGCTGGTCCGTTGGCTCCGGCTCTTTACGGAAGCCGATCAAGGCTTGCGGAGCACCACGCTCCAGCCGCAGCTGCCGCTGGAGCTTGCGGCGGTGCAGGCGCTAGTCGCCGGCAGCGACCCGGCGCCGACGGTCACACCGGCGGTCGCCGCTGCCGCTCCCGCCTCGCCCGCAGCGCAGCCGGCCCCGGCTCCGGCCCCGGACGCCCGCCGGGCCGCTGAACCTGAACCGACACCGGCAGAGACGGCCCCCCCGTCCGCCGCCGCGGCGCCGCGCGAGCCGGCAGCGCCGCAGAGCGACCAAGCCGCACCGGCGCCGCAAGTGGCGGCCCCATCCCCCGCTCCCGCCACGCCACAGCCCGCAGAGCGAGCCGTTCCGGCCGCCACCGGGCCGCTGTCGGTGGCTGCTATCGAGTCGCGCTGGCCGGCGGTGCTTGAGTTGCTGGGCCGGCGGCGCAAGGTCACCGCATTGCTCCGCGATGCACGGGTCGCCGCGGTCCAAGCCGACCATATCACGCTGGAGTTCGACTACGCTTTTCACGCCGAGCAAGTCGAGAAGCCGGAGAACCGTTTGATTACGGAGAAGGCGCTGCAACGGGTGTTTGGCCGGCCGCTCCACGCGCGCATCGCGGTCAAAGGCGCCGCGGAGCGCAATGCGGCCCCAGCCAACCCGGAGCGAGAGGACCCGGTCGTCCGCCATGCTCTGCGGACGGTTTTCCCCGGAGCGACTATCATTGATGAGGCAGCCGACGGAGCCTAGCCGACACCAACCGCCGGATAAGGAGAACGCGAATGAACATGAAAATGCTGCGTAGGATGCAGAACAAGATGGTGAAGATCCAGGAGGAGCTTGCCCAAGAGACTATCGAGGGTACCGCCGGGGGTGGGGCAGTCGTCGTGACGATGACCGGGCAGCAGCAGGTCCAGGCCGTCGAGATTGATCCCGATGTCGTAGACCCGGCAGACGTCTCACTCTTGGAGGACTTGATCCTCGCCGCGTTCAGCGAAGCGTTGACGAAGTCCCAGGAGTTGGCCGGCAAGCGGCTCGGCGCCCTGACCGGCGGCTTGGGCCTCGGCAACCTCGGTTTCTAGCCGCAGCAACGGCCCGCAAGGGCAGCACGGCAACCTCATGACAGCGCAAACGCTCGCGGAGCCTATTGCCCGGCTGATTGCCGAGTTCGGCAAGCTCCCTACCATCGGCCCCAAGACGGCCCAGCGGCTGACGTACTTTTTGCTGCGTCAGTCCGCGGAGGAAGCCCACTCCTTGGCCGCCGCCATTCTGGACCTCAAGGAAAAAATCCTCACCTGCAACACTTGCTTCAATCTCGGCACGCACGATCCTTGCCACATCTGTACCGACCCTACCCGCGACCGCCAGCGCATCTGCGTGGTCGAGGAGCCGCTGGATGTCCTGGCGCTGGAGCGCACCGGGGTCTACCGGGGGCAATATCACGTCCTGCACGGCTCGTTCTCACCGATGGATGGGGTGCTGGAGGACGATCTGCGGATCCGCGAGCTGGTCCGGCGCGTGGCCGGCGAGCAGCCTGAGGAGGTCATTGTCGCGACGAATGCCACGGTAGAAGGCGAGGCCACCGCAAATCTGCTGCGGAGCCGGCTCCAGCCCAGCGGCGTGCAGGTCACTCGCTTGGCCCAAGGGCTACCCATCGGCTCCGATCTGGAGTACGCCGACGACTACACACTGAGTCGTGCGCTGGAGGGCCGCCGGGATTACTAGCGCCGGTGGACTCCCCCTCTCCACAAGTGGAGAGGGGGCCGGGGGGTGAGGTCCGTGCCTACTACTCGTCCTCTGCAGCCGGCCCCCGTTGCTGGCGCAGCCACTGCTCCAGCTCCTGCACCATATCCTCGCCGCTGGGCAACGCCTCCTGGCCGCCATCCGCCTCGGTCCGGCCCACGTCGCTGTCGGCTTTCCGCTCCAGCTCCTCGATGTAGGCGCGAATCTTGGGGTGCTCCTCAAGGGCCTCGTCCACCTGGCGCCGGTACGCCCTGGCCTGATGCTCGACAATCGTCAAATCCAGCTCCAAGTCCACGAGCGCGCTCAAATGCTCCAGCAAGGCCAGCGCCACCGCCGGGTTCCGGTGACCCTGCAAGTAGTGCGGTTGGCTGGCCCACAGACTAGCGACCGGCAGACCGTTGCTGTGGCAGCTTGAGTTCAGCACACCGACGATTCCGGTCGGACCTTCATAGCGTGAGCCACCCAAGCCGCGCGCAGCGAGCCGACTGGCCAGCTCGGGATCGGGCGAGCTGCCACTGACCGGCGTGGGGCGGGTGTGCGGCGTCGCTTCCAGCAGTGCGCCCAAGGTGATGATCTTGTCTACGCTGAGATCTCGTGCCAGGTCAATGATGGCGTTGCAGAAGGTCTGCCAGCGCAGCTGTGGCTCGGCCCCGATCAGCAGGATCAGGTCAGCGCTCTCGTCCGACGTTGCACTGGCGTAGAAGCGGTTCCCCGGCCAGCGGATCTCGCGCGTCATCCCGGCCCGCAAGCGCACTGTGGGGCGGGTCTCCGTAAACACGAAGAATTCCTCCGCCTCGATGCGCGCGAAGCGGGCTGCGCGCCGCTGACGCCGAATAATCCTCGCGGCGTAGGTTGCCCCCTCTGCCGCATCGTTCCACCCGGAGAAGGCGGTGATGAGGACCGGCTGCCGTAGCTCCGGACGCTGGTCTATACGCATGATGTCCACGATGGTTCCTCGATCCTGTACATACTCCAACTGCCATCCAGTACCTCTAAGGGTATACTGTAATGTACCAGGTGCCAGCGGAGAGTATTCACTATACGGAGCGACCCGCGCCCTGCTACTCCTAGGCTGGAAGTGAGGTACATGTGACGGTGCAACCGCCGACACCCCCGCCACGCGGGCCGCTTTCGGGCGATGCTCCGTCCGGGCGCGCCCGCGCGTGGATGGCGTTGATCGCTTGTAGCTTGATTACCGTCGTCGCCGTCAGTCTGTGGTTCATCACCGACCAGTTGTTCCTGCTTGGGTGGGGACTGGGCAGTCTGCTCCTAGGTGTGTTATCCCTGCGCCGGCTCTAGTCCGGCGTATTGACCGGCCGACCCCCTTGCCGCCGCACCCGTCAATCCATCCTGGTCGGAGCGACCGGTCCATTGACCGGCAGCAGCCTCCGGCGCAGCCACCGCGGCTGATTTGTCGTTCCACCGTCTTCCTGCTATACTTCTAGCTTGCGTTTTGTGCCACTCACACTGTCGTATGGAATCAGGCGCGCTGCACACCCAATGAGCCGCACTGCCGGAAAGTGGGATCGCTGCCCTCGGCGGCCGCTGGGGGAGAGGTAAGGAAAACGCCGCGATGGTTGAAAGCAGACGCTCCAGACGCTCCGGCCGGGGACGGCGGCGCGAGCGTCGGAACGTGCCGCGGGGGATCGCACACATTCAGAGCACGTTCAACAATACCATCGTGACCATCACCGACCCCGACGGTACGACCATCGCTTGGGCCTCCGGTGGCTCCTTGGGCTTTCCCGGATCGCGGAAGAGCACGCCGTTTGCCGCCGGCTTGACGGCCGAGCAGGCCGCGCGTCGGGCGATGGAAAACGGGATGCGGCAGATAGACGTGCGGATCAAAGGTCCCGGGGCGGGCCGAGAATCGGCCATCCGTTCACTCCAGGCGGCCGGCTTGGCCGTCACCAGTATCGTAGACATCACCCCGATGCCGCACAATGGGCCGCGGCCACGCAAGCGCCGGAGGGTCTAGCTCCCACCAGGACGACGAGAGGAGCGAGGCGAAGAACACACATGGCACGGTATACAGGACCGGTATGTAAGCTCTGCCGACGTGAAGGCATGAAGCTCTTCCTCAAAGGCGATCGCTGTCTCACCCCGAAATGCGCGATCAGTCGCCGTAATAGCCCGCCGGGACCGCGACCGCAGCGGCGGCCGCCGCGCCCGAGCGAGTACGGTACACAGTTGCGCGAGAAGCAGAAGGCCCGGCGAACCTACGGTGTCTTGGAACGGCAGTTCCGCCGGCATTTTGCCGAAGCCAATCGGCGCACCGGCAATACCGGCGAAAATCTCCTCCAAGTGTTGGAGTCGCGCCTGGACAACGTAGTCTATCGCCTCGGCCTGGCAGCGTCGCGTCCGGAGGCCCGGCAGATTGTCAACCATGGCCATATCCTAGTCAACGGTCGCCGCTGTGATATTCCCTCGCGCCTGCTCCGTCCCAACGACGTGGTGGCGGTCCGACCGAAGTCGCGCTCGCTGGGCCTATTCGAGGCTGTCGTCACCGGCGCCCCGCCGCGGCAGCCACCGGAGTGGCTTGCGTTCGACGCGGCGACGCTGGAAGCACGCATCGAAACGCTGCCAGTGCGTGGCGAGATTGATGTCCAGATCTCCGAGCAGCTTATCGTGGAGTTCTACTCACGGTAGCACCTGCTGCTGGCACTACACGCAGCCATTCGACGCGCCTATAGGTATTTTCTGAAGTCCCATGTCAGCCGGTTGCTGAGGAGGCATGGACCACGTGATCACTGAGGCAGCTCCCCAAACGAACATACAGCGCACGGACGAGGGCGTAGACCCCTCCTACGGGGCCTTCCGCGCCGAGCCGTTGCCTCGCGGCTACGGGCACACCCTCGGTAACGCGCTACGGCGGGTCCTCCTGTCGTCGCTGCCCGGCGCAGCGGTGACCGCTGTGCGAATTGAAGGGGTGCAGCATGAGTTCTCCACCATCCCCAACGTCAAGGAAGATGTAGTGCAAGTGGTGCTCAACCTGAAGCGGATTCGGCTGCGGTCGGCCACCAAGGAACAGGAACCCGTGAAGGCCTACCTCGACGTGCCGGGGCCGGGTGTCGTCAAGGCCAGCGATATTCGTTGGCCGGAGCAGGTGGAGGTCGTCAACCCCGACCAGGTAGTCGCCACGCTCGACAATGACCAGTCCCACCTGAGTATGGAGTTGACGATTGATCGTGGCACCGGGTACACACCGGCCGACACACGCGAGGACGTGCCTATCGGCGAGATTCCCGTTGACGCGATCTACTCCCCCGTCCGCCGCGTGCAATACAGCGTCGGCGGTGCCCGCGTGGGTCAGGATACCAGCCTGGACCAGCTTGATCTCCAGCTCTGGACGGATGGGACGCTGACGCCGGAGGAGGCACTGGCCCGCAGTGCGCGCCTGCTCGCCGAAGAGTTTCTCCGCTTTGAGCAGAGCGTCCTCCCCGTCGCCGAGCCGGAGCCGCTCCCGGCGCCCGCTCCCGCCTCGGCACCTGCCGCTGTAGCGGTGGTGGTCCCGCCGGAGTTGGCCGAGTTGTCGGTAGACGACCTTGGGCTGACCAACCGGACCCTCAACTGCCTGAAGCGCAACAACATCTCCCAAGTGGGACAGATTGCCAACATGACCGAAGCGGAGCTACTCAAGCTCCGCAATTTCGGCGAGCGGTCGCTACAAGAGTTGCGCGAGTGCCTCACCGCGCGTGGGGTGATGTGGGGGAGCGTCGAGCAGCCGGCGCCGGAAGCTGCTGAGGCAGCCGAGCCGGAGGTCGCTGCGCCCACGGCCGAGCCGGAGGTCGCTGCGCCATAGCGCGCTGGCGATCCGCCGATCAGGGAATGGCAGAGGATACGAGTAGAGCTATGCGTCACGGACGGAAAGGGAAGCAGCTCAATAGACCGGCGGACCAGCGCAAGGCGCTACTCCGCAGTTTGATGGGTGCCCTGGTGCGCCACGAGCGGATCAAGACGACCGATGCGCGCGCCAAAGAGTTGCGGCGACACATCGAGAAGCTGATTACTACGGCCCGGCGGGGGGTGGAAAGCGACGACCAGGCGCGTCTGGTCCACGCCCGGCGCCGCTGCATGGCGCGGCTGCCGGATCGAGTGGCGGTGGACAAGCTCTTTGCCAAGCTCATGCCCGAGGACGAGGACGAGCCGGGCTGGTTTGCTGACCGGCCGGGGGGCTATACGCGCATTACCCCCCTCTATCGGCGCCTCGGCGATAACGCCCACATTGTGCAGATCGAGTTCGTAGAGTAGGCAGGGTCAGCGTGGTCCTGGGAGCGTCGAGCACCAAGCCCCAGGACGAAAGCGATGGTACGGCTGCGCTGTGTCGTCGAGTACGACGGAACCGATTTTGCCGGGTTTCAGATTCAGCCTGGTCAGCCGCAAGTGCGGACGGTCCAGGGTACGCTGGAAGCAGCGGTACTCGCTGCGACCACCCTTCCCAGCCGCGTGGTCGGGGCCGGTCGTACTGACGCCGGAGTCCATGCGGTCGGCCAGGTCATACACTTTGACAGTGACCGTGCTTGGGAGCCGGCTGTCTGGCAAGCGGCGTTGAACGCCCGTTTGCCGCCGGACGTGGTGCTCCGGTCGGTGCAGATGGCAGCGCCGACGTTCCACGCGCGCTATGCGGCGCGCAATAGAGCGTATCGGTACGCCGTTTACAATCTACCGGTGCGGTCGCCGTTCGTAGCCCGCTGGACCTGGCAGGTGCCCACACCGCTCGACGTGGAAAGGATGAACGCAGCAGCAAGCTGGGGTCGCGGTGAGCATGACTTTCAGGCCTTTGCAGCCCAAGAAGACTATCCTTCGACCGTGCGGCGCATTGTGCAGCTCTCGTGCCGCCGGTTCGCCGATATTGTCGTCGTGGAAGTCACCGCCAATGCGTTCTTGCGCCACATGGTACGCCGGCTGGTCGGCTCGCTGGTGCGGGTCGGGAGCGGGCAGTTGCAACCGGAGGCGTTGCGCGAGATCATTGCTGCCAAGCAGCGCGGGCTGGCCGGGCCGACCGCACCGGCGGCCGGTCTGTGCTTGATGAAAGTGAGCTACTGATGAGCTTTCGGAGCTTTACCCCCCGCCCGGAGGACGCAGACGAGCGCTGGTGGGTCGTAGATGCCGAGGACAGAATCTTGGGCCGGCTGGCGACGCGCATTGCCGTCAAGCTGCGCGGCAAGGATAAGCCGATCTATAGCCCCCACGCCGATACCGGCGACTATGTGATCGTCGTCAACGCCGAGAAGATTCAGGTCACCGGCAGAAAGCTGACGGACAAGCTGTACTATCGCCATTCCGGGTACCCTGGCGGGCTGAAGGTCACCCCCTTCAAGGATATGCTCGCCAAGCATCCCGAGCGGGTGATCGAGTTTGCCGTCCGGGGCATGCTACCCAAGAATGCGCTAGGCCGGAAGCTCTTCCGCAAGCTGCGCGTGTATGCCGGTCCGGACCATCCCCACACGGCCCAACGGCCCGAACCGATGTCTTGGGAGTAGGTAGGCAACCAGGTGGTGTTGACATTTGAGGCCATTTCAGTTAGAAGGTGGTGTCACCAACCCCCTGGTGTCATTCCGGCTTTCGCCGGAATCCAAATGATCGAGCAATGTCAACACAACCGAGTCCGAACGTGAGCCGGTCGCAGCGAGCTTGGCTCACAACCGTTGAACGAAGCGCACTGATAGGAGCAGCATGGTAGAGCAAGCGGGTGACCAGCGGCAGTATTTCTACGGACTCGGTCGTCGCAAGTCGGCCGTCGCGCGCGTGCGGCTGTACGCCGCCGAGGAGGAGCAGGGCAGCGTGGTGATCAATGGCCGCCCCGCCCGCGAGTACCTCGGCCGTGACTCCTTGATGCAGCACGTCTTGCAGCCGCTCCGACAAGTGGAGCTGGAAGGCCGCTTCGACGTCGTAGCCAAAGTCCTCGGTGGCGGCATGAGCGGCCAGGCCGGTGCCGTGCGGCACGGCATCGCCCGCGCACTGCTCGTCGCGGACCCCGAGCACCGCCGCCCGCTCCGCCAGGCCGGGCTACTGACCCGTGACGCGCGGGTCAAAGAGCGCAAGAAGTACGGCCTCAAGCGTGCCCGCAAAGCACCCCAATACACCAAACGCTAACCCCACCTCCTCCCATCCCGGTAGGGGCGTCCCTTGTGGGCGCCCTGGCCCCGGTAGATGGACGGATAGGGCAACCGCCCCCCGTCATTGCGGCGCAAGCCGCAATCCAGGCGCAGTTGTAGGCACGTAAAACGATGATGCCGCAGTTCGAGTGTAAGCGGATGAGAGTGATTCGATGGACGATCTTCTCGACGAACTGAGGAGATTTGACACCCTGCGCGACGGAGAGTTGGGAGGCGACATCGTATCGCAGGCGTCGCTCAATGCCATCGCTCCCACATATGCTGATACAGCAGTGTTTGATTCCATTTAACGAACGTGCTCTCTACGTCGTACCCAGACGGATCGCTCATTCAGCACCTAGAGCAAAAGGCTTGGACGATGGTGCAAGCGTGAATGGGGACACACCGGCTACCCTGCCCGCGCAGCCAGCGCCTCTCCGATTGACGGCGGCTACCGGGAGACCATCTTTGACAGCTACCAGCGTATACTTATAATCAGAGCACCACAGCGGGGAGACTGCATGCCAACTGTGCTACACCGGCCGTCCACTGCGCTGCGCCGGCCTATCTTCCGGCCGGCTCGCTCCATGCCGAATGCATTGCAGGCATTCTGTATGGGAGCAGCACACCTCTTCGACTTTGGCAACACGTTGCACCGACCTTTTATCCCGAAGCGCAGGATATGGCACAGCCTCCCTCCGCACGTTGTAGACGGAGCAGCACTGGCCTCCGACTGGGAGAAGATTGTCATGGCCTCAGACGACGCTGATCGCAGGATGTGAGTCAGCGGCCGTAGGAGTATTCCAAGATGCCACCAGAACTTGAGGCTCCATCACCGGACGAGAGAGATGGAGCCGGGCCATGGAATACTGACAATCCTGATGATCTTGAACGTGCTCCGGATGAATTAGGACAGTCCCAGCCGCAGGCTCAACTTATACGGCACTTGGAACAAAGGTGCCAAGGTCCGTTGCCCTCGCCCAAAGCCTTTGCCTCCTATGAGCAGACCGTGTCCGGGGCGGGTGATCGCATTCTGCGGCTAGTCGAGGAGGAGGCTCAACATCGTCGCAGTGAGGAGCAAGCGGATGGGGTACATATCCGTCGTCTCCAAGACTTCGAAGTCCGACAGGCTGCGAAGCGCCAGAATTGGGGACTCATAGTCGGTGGCATTATGGGCACGGTGATTACGATAGCAGCCATCGTGATCGCGCTGCCGATAGGCGACGAAGAGCACCCTGACTAGCGAGACGCTGTACCCAGCCGAATTGACCGTATCGCAAGCGGCGCATTTCAAACTGAGACACGACCCCACCTACCCACAACTGCCCCTCCCCCCGGCCACCGGCTGGCCGCTGCTGTGACTTCCTTTCCCTGCCAGGGAAGGGGCCGATGGTTAGGTCCGTCCAATCCACCTCGCCCCGTATCCCTCCGGTAGAGGTAGAATGGTCTAGTCCCACTGCCGCCTATCTCCGGCAGCCGCCCCCTCTCCACATGGTGGAGAGGGGGCCGGGGGGTGAGGCCGGTGCCCCCAGCGAGACAGGAGGCGTAGCGCCATGAACGAGCGGTTGCTGGCAATGCCCCAGTGGACGACCGGCGCCCGGTTGCTCCGGCTGGGCGAGGCGATAGACTTCCGGTTCTTTCTGCCGGCCGGGGTGGCAGCGTCGGACCTGACGATCTTTCCGCAATACCTGGAACGCGCCAATCCGGGCGCTGCCTTTGTCGCCGGCGGTGATCTAGCCTGGCTCGATGCGCTGGAGTCCGAGCAGCGTGCCCTGTCCTTTGCCGATGGGCAGGCGGCGCTGACCTATCGCCCGCCCGCGCCCGGCAGCTACCTCGCCCGCTGGCAAGCCGGCGACGAGCTGTTCTACCGCTACTTCTCGGTCATCGAGGACGACTGGATCGTCCTCCGCCTCAGCGCCTATCGCGGGTTCGAGATCACGCCGACGCTGCACGCGACCGGTATTCCGCTCGACCACCGCCTGCCCATCGAGCATTTCGACCGGGCCGATCCGCTCTTCCGGCGACTACACGCTCATCACCGCCACTTTGGCGACTTGGTGGCGCCCGTCCTGCCGGACACACCGCCCACCGGCAGCGAGGCTCGAATGTGTACTGCCGACCGGGTGCGGTTCTACGGTGAGATGCTCGCGCGGGTGCGGTCCCTACTTCCCGACGAGAACGACGCGCGGTCCGTCCGCATCGAGATGTATCACGACCACGACCCCGGCTATATCGAGGCACTCGCCCGCCTCGGTGTGAGCAATCACTTCGGGTTACGCGAGGCAAACGCCGACTATTGGCTGGGGATGCCCGAGTTTCCCTACTTCGGCTCGCCGCTCGACTGCCGCAAGCCGCATCAGGACGCTGGTGGCGATGTTGTGGTCCACCAGTGGGACTTCTGCGGTGGCTTCCACTTCCTCGGACCGGCCGAGACGCACTACCAGGTATCGGAGGGGGACTTTGCGACGACCCTACGCTGTCTGGATCAGTGCATGAAGGAGGCACAGAACCTGACGGTGCTCAGTGGTCATCCGGCAGTGTTCATGCCGCTCTACATGGGCATGCCCGCCAATGAGTTCGATGCCGCGCGGCACCGGCAGAAAATGGAGCTGTATAGTCCCGAGTTCCGCGCCGAGGATTCCCCCGAGCGCGTGTTCGCGTACATGGAGCGCTATCAACGGCAAATGGCCTTCGAGTACCCCAAGCAGTACCGGATGGTCTACGCTCGCTCACTCGACATCGCCGACTATTATCGCCGGCACTATGCGGTGACGCCCCGCACCGTCTTTGTCAGCAAGACGGACCACCTGGACTACGACAAGAGCTGGTTATGCACGTGGGGAGACGACCGCATGCTCGTGCCGCGAGCGCGTATCCCCTGGTACACGCGGATGTCCAGCGTCTTCGCGGATCGCCGACGCCGACCGTACTACAAAGACCCCCTCTCCCAGGAATACATCCTCGTCGAAGACCGGCAGCGGCAGCTCCGCTTCGAGCGCGAATGCCCCCACCCCATTTGGTACTTCGACTACACAGTGCAGGAGCGCGGACCGCTCGGCAGTACGATCAGCTACACCGAGACGCCGGACGTGAACATTGTGCGGTCGCGGTGGCGGCGACAAGACGGCCAGGTGTCCATCACGCTCTCCATGCAGACGGAAGCCTCCTTCCCGGACTATGCGATTGCGCTCTGGGGGATACCGGCCGCCTACAGCCCGGACCGCTCGCGGATCGAGACCAACGCGAAAGACTTCGTGCTCGCCAGGAACACGGATGAGGAGTTCCACCTAGTGCTGTTCTTCGACCTATACCCGGATGCCGAGTTGCGGGTCACGGTGCGCGAGTCGTAACTCCTGCCGCGATCATCACCCCCGGCCCGCGCTCCATCGCCGAGCGATAGAGAGCGGGCGTCTGCTACTCGTCATTCCCGCGCAAGCGGGAATCCATGTCCCCCCGCGCTGCGGGGGGACGGGGGCGGAAGTTGACGGCCAACGATGAACCGCGTATGGTGGCCGCCGACCGGGGATTGGGAGGGGGTCAGCATGAGTACGCTATTCGGCGGCGGCAGCTATACCTATCGCGTAGACGCGCAATGGGGGCGCAGCTCGCAGCTTCCGGCGCTGGGCCTCGTATCCGGGGTCGCCTGCGACTCCCAGGACCGGGTCTACGTCTTGCAGCGGGAGCCGCAAGCGGCCATGCTGGTGTTCTCGCCGGCGGGGCGGCTCCTGCGCTCCTGGGGTGAGGACGCCTTCAGCCTCGCGCACGGCGTTTGGATCGGCCCCGACGACGCGATCTATTGCACCGACCGCAACCATACGGTGACGCACTGGAGTCTCGACGGCACGCTGCTGGCCACCTGGGGCATGGCAGACCAACCCGGCCCACCGGGCCAACCATTCAACGAGCCGGCCCGCGCGGCGCGGTCACCGCAAGGTGATGTTTTCATCGCCGACGGCTACGGGCAATACCGCGTACATCGCTTCAGCGCCGACGGGACGCTCCGGCGCTCCTGGGGAACGAAAGGGACGGGGCCGGGCGAGTTCGGTTGGCCCGTCCATAGCGTCTGGGTGGATCCTCGTGGCCGGCTGCTCGTCGCCGACCGCGGGAACAACCGCGTGCAGCACTTCACCCTCGACGGTGAGTATCTGGGGGAGTGGGGGGACTTGGGTGCGCCCAACGACGTTTGCCTCGATGCCGCCGGGACGGTCTACATCGCCGAGGGGGGGCCGGCAATAACGAGCCGCGGTCCTATACGGACGGCACGTGGGCCGGGCGTGACCATCATGAACCCTGATGGAGATATCCTCGCCCGGTGGGGCGAGCGGGGCGACACGCCGGGCCAATTCGCCGCCTCGCCGCATAGCTTGTGGGTAGACTCCCGCGGCGATATCTACGTTGGCGAGGTCACGACCCACGACCGCCTGCAAAAGTTCATCCGCCAGCGGTGATCGGCACCGGATCGCTGCCGTCGAGTCCGGACTGCCGCGCCGGTATCTGCCTTTGCGCGAGGTGGCCTCGCACGCAGCGGACATTGTGATACAATACACAAGCTCTTGCCGCCGGACTGCCGCGCGGCCGGGAGCAGCCGGAGCGAATGACCGTGACTCAGCTCGCCGAGCGAGGTAGGGAGCGGTGCTGATCGATTACCTGCCCATCCTCATCATGATCATTGTGGCGACCGTAGTGTCGCTCGGCGTGATTGTGATTGCCCAGGTGCTGGGCACCCGGCGTCCGTCCGCGACGAAGCTGGCGCCGTATGAATCCGGCATGACCCCGGTAGGGATGGCGTGGCGCCGGTTCCCCATCAAGTTCTACGTCACGGCGATGCTCTTCGTCATCTTCGACGTCGAGGTGATCTTCTTCTATCCTTGGGCCGTCGTCCTCCGCGAAATGAAGGGCGCCGGCCTGGCAGTGTTTGCGCTCGTGGAGATGGGTGTTTTCGCCGCCTTCTTGTTGTTGGGGTACCTGTATGTCCTCCGGAAAGGGGCACTACAGTGGGACTAAATAACGACACCGGACAAGCATCGCCCCTCCCACCACCGGGCCTGACCGACGTGTCGAACGCGCCGGTCAAGTACGGGGGTCTCGGACAACTGCCGATTGGTGGCCAGTTCACGGGCGAGATGGGCGTAGCCCTGACGACCCTGGACAAGGCCGTCGCGTGGGCACGGGCGAACTCCCTCTGGCCGCTGCTCTTCGGCTTGGCCTGTTGCGCCATCGAGATGATGGCGATGAGCGCCTCGCGCTTCGATGTCTCACGATTCGGTGCGGAAGTCTTTCGCGCCTCACCGCGCCAGGCCGACTTCATGATCGTGGCCGGCCGGGTCAGCAAGAAGATGGCGCCAGTCGTGCGCCAGCTCTACGACCAGATGCCGGAACCGAAATGGGTGCTCTCGATGGGCGCTTGCGCTTCTTGCGGCGGGATCTACAACAATTACGCGCTCGTCCAAGGCGTGGATCGCATCATTCCGGTCGACGTGTACGTGCCCGGCTGCCCGCCGCGGCCGGAAATGGTCATTGACGGGATTATCAAGCTCCAGCGCAAGGTGGAGCGCCAGAAGCAGTTCGGCAAGCACGCGCACGAGTTGGCTACGGCGTAGGGGCGTGATTGATCGCGCCCTGGGGGCCATGAATGGCGCCCCTACGGGGCAGTGCCCGCCGGGCACCGTGTCCCGAATTGTTAGGAACAGTGGCTATCGATGGCAACTGAGATGCCGACCGCGGCGGCAGACCCGGCCGTCGGTCACATGGCTCGGCTGATGGAGCAGTTCGGCGACTGCCAGCCCCCGGATGTACGCTTGGCCGACGGCATTCCGACGACCGTCGTACCGCCCGACCGGCTGCTTGCCGTGTGCCGGTTTCTCCGCGACGATCCCGCTATGCACTACGCCTTTCTGGCCGAGCTTAATGCCGTGGACTACTTGGAGCGTGAGGACCGCTTCGACCTTACCTATATCCTCCACTCATTCGACCACAGCTCCCGTCTGCGCCTGAAGGTCCGCGTCGGCGGTGAGGAGCCGATGGTGCCCTCAGTCGTATCGCTGTGGCCGTCGGCCGCCTGGCACGAGCGCGAAATCTTCGACCTGTTCGGCGTGCAGTTCACCGGCCACCCGGACCTGCGGCGGCTCTTCCTGCCCGAGGACTGGGAAGGTCATCCGCTGCGACGAGACGAGTCCCAAGGAGAAGAACCGGTCTCGTTCACCGAGGAGGAGGCCGGCCGCGAACGCGGCGGCCCAGTATTGCATCGGACCAGTTGACCTCGTAGGGGCGCAGCACGTTGCGCTCCTACTGAGGTATGCCTAGCGACAGACAAGAGCTACAACGATGGTCATGCTCAGAGAGACGGCGACCGACCGCGGCACCATGGTACTGAACATGGGGCCGCAGCACCCGGCCACCCACGGCGTCCTCCGCATGTTGCTGGAGCTTGATGGCGAAACCGTCGTGCGGGCCGATCCGGACATCGGCTTCCTCCACACCGGCATCGAGAAAACGTGCGAGGGCCTCACCTGGCATCAGGCCATCACCGCCACTGATCGCACCGACTACCTGGCTCCCCTGTCGAACAATCTCGCCTATATCCTCGCCGTCGAGAAACTGTTCGGCGTCACCGACCAGGTGCCCAAGCGCGCACAATACTTGCGCGTCCTGCTGACCGAGCTGACCCGGATCAGTAGCCATCTGATCTGGCTTGGCACACACGGGATGGACCTCGGGGCGACGACAGTCTTCCTCTACTGCTTCCGCGAGCGGGAGACGATCACCTCGATCTACGAGTTCATCTCCGGCGTGCGGATGATGACGAGCTACTGGCGTATCGGGGGGCTATGCGCCGACGTTCCCGACGGTTTCGAGGAGCGGGTGCAGCACGTGCTCGACACCTTCCCGGATCGCATTGATGACTACGAGACCCTGCTGACGAACAATCCGATCTTCCGCGACCGGACCGTAGACATGGCCCCCCTCAGCCGGGAAGATGCCATCGCCTGGGGCGTGACCGGCCCGACCCTGCGCGCCAGCGGGGTCGCCTACGATATCCGCAAGGCGTTTCCCTACTCCGCTTATGATGAGTTCGACTTCGACGTGCCGGTACGACACAACGGCGACGTGTATGATCGCTACCTGGTGCGCGTAGAGGAGATGCGGCAGTCGTTGCGGATCATCGAGCAGGCACTCGACCGGCTGCCCGACGGCGAGATTCGGCTGGACAACCCGCGCATCACCTTGCCCCCGCGCGAAAAGATGTACGTGAGCATGGAGTCGCTGATCCACCATTTCAAGCTGGTGACGGAAGGGCCGAAGTGTCCGCCGGGTGAGGCCTACAACGTGATCGAGTCCCCGCGCGGCGAGCTTGGCTGTTATGTTGTGTCCGACGGAACGAGCAAGCCGCAGCGGGTACGTTTTCGCACCCCGTCGTTTCTGCATGCCCAGGCACTGCAGAAGATGGTCGAGAACCGCCTGGTCGCCGACGTTGTGGCGGCTATCGGCAGCATTGACATCGTGCTGGGCGAGATTGACCGCTAGGGATAGGCGAACGGAGAACATGCTGTCCGAAGAAACGCGCCAGCGCATCCTTGGCTACCTGCCGCGCTACCGGACGAAGCGCGCCGCCATCCTGCCGGCGCTGTGGGCGGCCCAGGATGAGGTCGGCTGGCTGAATACAGCGGCGTATGAAGAAGTTGGCGAGTTGCTCGATATGCACCCGACCGATGTCGCAGCCATCGCCAGCTTCTACTATATGTTCCACAAGCGGCCGATGGGCACATACGTCATCGAGGTGTGCAATAACCTATCGTGCGAGTTGCAAGGCGCCTCGGAGGTGCTGGCGCATCTCCGGCAGGAGCTTGGCATCCAAGAAGGGCAGACAACCGAGGACGGACAGTTCACCCTGCGCCATCAGGAATGTCCTTGCTATTGCGAGTTTGCACCCGTCATGCAGATCAACACGGAAACCTACGGAAACCTGACCCCGGAGCGGGTCAATCGCATCCTCACCGACCTGCGGGCCGGTCGCCCCGCCCTCGACGGGGTGGTGCATGGACCGGACAGCGCAGCGCACGCAGCCAAGGCCCCGCCGGCGGGGAATAACGGCGGAGAGGAGCAGGCCGAGCATGGCAACGTTTGAGCCAGTGCTGCTCAAGTACGCCGACGACCCGGACCAACACCGGATTGACACCTATCTCCGGCACGGCGGCTACCAGGCACTAGAGAAAGCGATCAAGGGACATACGCCGGACGATATCGTCGGCATGGTCAAGAGCGCCAGCTTGCGGGGCCGCGGCGGCGCCTACTTCCCCACCGGCGTGAAGTGGGGCTTCCTGCCCGACGACGGCAACCCGCGCTTTCTCTGCGCCAACGCCGACGAGAGCGAGCCGGGTACGTTCGCCAATCGGGCGATCATGGACAACGATCCCCACCAGCTCATCGAGGGCTGCCTCATCTCCGCCTATGCTTGCCAAATCAACACCGTCTATATCTACATCCGCGGCGAGTTCTCCTACAGCTATCGTCGGCTGGAGCAAGCGTTGGCCGAGGCCCGCGCGCGGGGCTACATCGGTCGGAATATCCTCGGCTCGGGGTTCGATTGCGAGGTATGGGTGCATCGGGGCGCCGGGGCCTACATCTGTGGAGAGGAAACGGCGCTGCTGGAATCCCTGGAAGGCAACCGCCCGCAGCCCCGACTACGGCCGCCGTTCCCGGCCGTCAAGGGGGTATTCGGTCTGCCTACGGTCATCAACAACGTGGAAACCCTCTCGTGCGTGACCCACATCGTGAACTATGGCGCCGAGTGGTTCGCCGGGATTGGCACGCCGGACGCTCCCGGCCCCAAGCTCTACTGCCTCTCGGGCCACGTCAACCGCCCCGGCCTCTATGAGTTGCCGATGGGCACACCGCTGCGCGAGTTGATCTATGTGTACGGTCAGGGGATGCGCGAAGACCGGGCGGTCAAGGCCGTCATCCCCGGCGGCGCCTCGGCGCAGCTACTCTCGGCCGATGACCTCGACGTGACGCTTGACCCAAGCGCCGTCACCGCCAAAGGCTCCATCCTCGGGACGGGTGGCGTGATGGTGATGGACGAGACGGCGTGCATCGTGCGAGCCAACCTCAACACCGTCCGCTTCTTTGCCAACGAAAGCTGCGGGAAGTGTACGCCCTGCCGGGAAGGCACCCGCTGGATGGTGGATGTCCTGGCACGGATCGAAGGCGGGCGAGGGCAAGCGGAGGACGTAGAATTGCTACTCGACGTGTGCGACAAGATCAATGGAAAATCCTTCTGCCTGTTAGGCGACGTAGCCACGTGGGGCCTATCCAGCGGCATTCAGAAGTTCCGCGAGGACTACGACCGACACGTTGCCGAGAAGCGTTGTTTCGCCGCGTCGCCGCCGGTGATGGCGGCATGAGCGTGTCCTAGCCGCAGGAACGCGAGGGGTGTTTGGATTGGGTTAAGGCTGGACTGCCACCGGCCCACCGGAGGCCGGTCTAACCTACGGAGAGCTTCAGTCCTGGTGAGGAAAATGGCATGGTTGCCACCGAGCAAGAGTTGATCACGCTGACGGTTGATGACCAGGAGGTGTCCGTGCCGCCGGGCACGAACTTGGTCGAGACGGCCAAGGTGCTCGGCACCGAGGTACCGGTCTTCTGCTACCACTCGCGGCTGCCCGTCATCGGCGCCTGCCGAATGTGCTTGGTGGCTGTCGAGCTACCACCGCGCCCGGGTACGCCACCCGACGCACCGGCACCGCCGCCGAGCATCATGACCGGCTGCACCACCACGGTCATGCCCGGCATGAAGGTGTGGACCGACACTGATGCCGTCCTGAAATATCGGGAAGGGATCGTCGAGTTCCTCCTGATTAACCATCCCCTCGACTGTCCGGTCTGCGACGCGGGCGGTGAATGCCCGCTCCAGGACAACAGCCACGACTGGGGGCCGAAAGAGAGCCGGTTTGTCGAGCAGAAGCGCCTGCTCCGCAAGGTTCACGACCTCAGCCCGCTGGTCGTCCTGGATCAGGAGCGTTGCATCGTCTGCTACCGCTGCACGCGCTTCATGGACGACGTCGCCGGCGAGCACGAGCTTGACTTCTTCGACCGCGGCTATAACTCCGTGCTCGGCACGCTCGACGACCGCCCGCTCCAATCGAAGTTCCACGGCAACATCATTGATCTCTGTCCCTGTGGCGCCCTCACCAGCGACACGTATCGGTTCCGGGCCAGGCCGGGCGACCTCCAGACTACGCGCAGCGTCTGCGCGCAGTGTCCGGTAGGCTGCAATCTGAAGCTCGACGCGCGCCGCAACGAGTTGGTGCGCGTGCGCGCTGAAGAGAATGCGGACATCAACGACATCTGGCTGTGTAACAAGGGCGAGTTCACGTTCGAGTTCGTCTCGACCGACCGCCGGCTCCGGACCCCGCTGGTCAAGCGGGATGGCGAGTTGGCCGCGGTGGAGTGGGATGAGGCGCTAACCGAGGTCGCCGCGAAGATCAAGCGCATCCGCGACGAGCATGGCGCGGCGGCCATCGGTGTCATTGGCGGACGCAATATCCCCAACGAAGACGCCTTTGCCCTGCGCGAATTCGTCCGCACGGTCATCGGCACCCCGCACCTCGATCATCGGATCGGCGCCCGTGTCGCCGGGCTGCCGCTCGCCGCTACGCCGGCACCCATTCCTACGCTTGCAGATGTAGACCGGGCCGGGGCCGTGCTGCTGATCGGCACCGACCTGACCAACGACCTGCCGGTGCAGTGGCTGCGACTGCGGGCGGCGGTGACCAAGCGTGGCACCAAGCTGATCGTCGCCAATCCGCGTGCTACCGAGCCGGACCGGATTGCGTATCACCGCCTGCGGCACCGGCCCGGCTCCGAAGCCGCCCTGTTGCAGGGACTATTGGGCGCCATCCTCGAGCAAGGGCAGAGCGACGACGGACCACTCACCGGCGAGGCGGCTGATGCCGCCAAAGCAGCTAGTCTCTCCCCGGATCGGGCCGCCGCGCTTACCGGCATCACGGCCGAGACGATCCGGGCGGCCGCAGCAACGCTGACGGCTGCCGGCAGCGCGCTGGTGTATGTCGGTCCGCGCTTCAACCGTCGGTCGGATCAGGATGCCGTGGCCGCGGCCGCCTACAACCTCGCGCTGGCGACGGGCAACATTGGCCGGCCAGGTGGCGGCGTGACCTTCATCCCGGAGGGGGCGAACGGTCGTGGCGCCGAGCATCTCGGTGTCGTGCCCGGCCCGGACGGGCTGCCGGCCGGGGAGATAATCGCGGCGGCGGCCGCCGGGACGATCAAGTGCCTCTATCTGGTCGGCGAGAATATCCTGGAGACACACCCCGACCGCGCCCAGGCCGCGCAAGCCCTGGCCAACGCCGAGCTGGTTGTCGTACACGAGTTGTTCGCGACCGCGACGGCAAAAGCTGCCGACATGGTACTACCCGGCTTGAGCTTCGCCGAGCGCGACGGCACCCTGACGAACGTGGAAGGTCGTATCCAGCGGCTGGGCGTCGCGGTCGCGCCGGAGGGCAACGGCTCGGCCGACTGGCGGATCCTCACCGACCTGTCCGGCCACTTCGACACACCACTCGGCTATAGCTCCGCCGCCGAAATCACGCTCGAAGCCTTCGAGGACGTCATCACGCCGGCGATGATGCGCCGCGCCGCCTTCCCGAAAGAGGGCGTGCTGCTGCCGGCGCCGGAGGCTGATGGCGAGCTACGCTTTGCGGCGTGCGCTGCCGCCGCGGAGCCGGCAGCACCGGGCGAGGGGCTACGTTTGCTGACCGATTCCGAGCTAATCGGCCACGAGACATTGATCGAGATCACCCCACAGCTACTGGCCACCTCGCCGGAGCCACTCGTAGACATCAACCGTACCGACGCCGCCCGTCTCGGCATCGGCCAGGGGCAGACCGTCAGGCTGCGGACCGAGCGCGGTGCCGTCACCCGGCAAGCGCAGGTGAGCGGTCGCGTGCCCGCCGGGGTGGTCTACACGCCCGATAATCTCGATTCGCCGCGGATCAATGCCCTGCTTGACTGGCAGCACGAAGCGACCACCGTACAGCTTGAGCCGGTTGCCGTGACGGCCGCGACCGGCGACGCTGCTGCTGGAGGCGGAGCATGATCCCGGATATCCTCGCGGCCATCATCGCCGCCGCCATCAAGAGCTTCATCGTCATCAACCTGCTCTTGGCTGCCTTTGCATACCTCACCTGGCTGGAGCGGAAAGTGCTTGGCCGGTTTCAGCGGCGGATTGGCCCGAATCGGGTCGGGCCGTTCGGCCTCTTGCAGCCCATCGCCGACGGCATCAAGCTGGCGATGAAAGAAGACATCGTCCCGGATCAAGCCAGCCGGTGGGTGCATCTCCTGGCACCGCTCGGAGTCCTGCTGCCGGCGCTGATTATCTTTGCCGTCATCCCCATTGGCCCGTCGTTCGAGATTTTCGGCTTCCCTTTCGACTGGCACATCGGCGCGAACGTCAACGTCGCCTACCTCTACATCACCGCTATCGCCTCTTTGGGGGTATACGGACTAGTGCTTGGCGGCTGGGCCGCCAACAACAAATACTCGCTCCTCGGCGGGCTACGCGCCTCAGCGCAGATGGTCAGCTATGAGCTACCGCAGGGGTTAGCGGTGCTCTCGGTGGTGATCCTAGCCGGCTCCCTGAACCTGCTCGATATCGTGCGCTTGCAGACCGAAGGGAGCTTTCCCTGGCCGATAGCCCTGTGGTTCCCGGTCGGGTTCATCGCCTTCGTAGTCTACATCGTCGCCGGTATTGCCGAAACGAATCGCTTGCCCTTCGATCTGCCGGAGGCCGAGGGCGAGCTTGGCGCCGGCTACCACACCGAGTACAGCGGCTTCAAGTGGTCCATGTTCTTCATGGCCGAGTACGTTAACATCATCAACGTCAGTGCCGTTGCCGCCGTGCTCTTCCTCGGCGGCTGGTGGCCGGGCTTCGGCTTTCTCGGCCCGGTGCTCGGCCCACTCTTGGCACCGCTCTGGTTTTTGCTCAAGCTCGCCCTCTTCATCTTCTTCTTCATCTGGCTGCGGGCGACGCTGCCCCGCCTTCGCTACGACCGCCTGATGAATCTCGGCTGGAAAGTGATGTTTCCCATTGGGCTGGCGAACGTCATGCTGACGGCAGTGATCGTGGCGGTGTGGCCAAGTTAGCAGCGCAGCCACGGAGGACATGATGCAAGCATCACCGCGCCCAGCACGCCGAAACCCCTTCGTCGAGGCAGCGAAAGACTTTGCTGCGATAGCACGCGGCCTGGGAGTCACGCTCCGCAATCTGGCGGACAAGCCGGTGACGCTGCAATACCCGGAGCAGCAGCCGGCCCTACCGGCCCGGCATCGGGGGCGTCACGTGCTGCGCCGGCACGAGAATGGCCTGGAGAAGTGTGTCGGCTGCGAGTTGTGCGCGCTGGTATGCCCGGCGAAAGCGATCTTCGTCGAGGGTGCCGAGAATCCGCCGGACAACCCGGTCTCGATTGGTGAACGTTACGCCAAGACCTACACCGTCAACATGATCCGCTGCATCTTCTGCGGGTTCTGTACCGAGGCCTGTCCGACGGAGGCAATCCAGCTCAAGGCAATCTTCGAGCTAGCCGATTACACGCGCGAGTCGATGATTTACACCAAGGAGACGTTGCTGGACACAGAGCCGGTCGTTGATCCGAGCGACTCCTGGCTGCCCGGGTGAGCAGCACCTGACCATTGTAGGAGTGTCCGCCTGAGGTGGACTACACTCCTCGCTAGTGTACGAGCGTAGAAGAGCCGGAGCTACGATGACCGAGTTGACCGAGAGCTTGCCGTTCGAGCTGCCCACCATTGAGCTGCTCATCTTCATCGCCACGGCGGCCGTAGCCATCGCGGCGGCCATCATGGTCGTGTTCCAGCGCAACGCGATGTACAGCGCGCTGTTCCTCGTGGCGAACTTCTTCTGCCTGGCCGTCATGTATCTCTTGCTGGGCGCGTATTTCCTCGCCGTCGTGCAGATCGCCGTCTATGCCGGCGCCATCATGGTGCTGATGCTCTTTGTCATCATGCTGCTCAACGTGGCGCGACCGGAGCCAACCGGCACCCGCCTCGCCGGGCTAAAGCTCTTCGGGGGCGTCGTCGCGTTCATCCTGCTGGCGCAGATAGCGCTGGTCGCCGTTCGCAGCGGCGACGTGCTGCCGGAGCCACCACCACCCGGCACCGCCGAGCTTACCTATCCACTCTCCGTAGCGGACCAAAAGCTCTTGGCGCAAGCGACCGGGCCGGATGAAACGGCCTGGACCATTACGCTCACACTGGACGGGGCCGGGACGGCCGTCGCGGCGGCCGCGGTGCAGGTCATGGACGCACTGGAGGCGCAGGGCTTCCGGGTGTTCCGCAGTAGCCCCCCACGCCCGGAGATTGCGGCGGACCGCGTGGGCGACACCGTGCGGGTACTGGCGCTGCGTGCGGAGGAACCTGGCCAAGCAGTTACCGACCTGGCCGCTACGCCGGGGATCGCGGCGGTGAACGTGCAACCGCTTGCCGGCTCCCATACACAGGTGCTGGCCGCCATCCTGTTCACCCGTTTCCTGTTCCCCTTCGAGGTGACTTCGATCCTGCTCTTGGCGGCGATCCTCGGCGCGGTCGTCATCGCGCGGAAGCGTGGTGAAGTCAGCCTCTCCAGGCAACAGACAAACGTGGTACCATCTGGCGGCCAACAAAACGGCGCTTCGGCCGCCGCGGAGGCGACCGCTGCAACAACTGACACGCCAGAGCCGCAGACTTTGGAACGCAAACCTGCGGCTCTGGCGTCGTCACCGTCGCCGGTCGAAGCACCCGGCAATATGAGGCCTACAACCTGATGGTGCCAACAAGCTACTATCTCATCGTCAGCGCGATCCTGTTCTCGCTCGGCGTGTTCGGCGTGCTGCTACGCAAGAACACGCTGACGATCTTCATGTCCATCGAGCTGATGCTGAACGCGGTCAATCTCTCGTTCGTGGCGTTCTCCCGGCAGTTTGGGCACTTCGATGGGCAGGTCTTCGTCTTCTTCGTCATGGCCGTGGCTGCGGCCGAAGTTGCGGTGGGCCTCGCGATCATCGTGGATCTCTTCCGCACTCGCCAGAGCGTGGATATTGACACCATCAACCTGTTGAAGGGGTAGACGGCATGGCCTGCGCTGCTCATGGTGACATGCTTGATCCGCACAATCCGATGAAAGTGAAGCTGCTACCGACTAAGCGGTCAGGAGACGACCATTTCTGATGCTCTCTGGCTGATCCCGGCCTTTCCCCTCGCCGGGACGCTGATTAATCTCCTGCTTGGGCAACGGCTCCCCAAGATCGTCGTATCCATCGTCGGCGTCGGCGTTGTGGCGGCAGCCTTTGTCGTCGCCCTGTTCATCACGCTCTTTGCGGCCGTGCCGGTCACTGCCGGCGAGTCCCCGGCACTGCGACAAGAGTTGTTCCCCTGGATTGTGGCCGGCAGCCTCGACACGTCGGTAGCCCTCCTGCTCGACCCCCTCTCCACGGTGATGGTCCTGGTCGTATCGGGAGTCGGGCTACTCATCCACCTCTATTCGGTCGGCTATATGGGGCACGACCCCGGCTACCCACGCTTCTTCACCTACCTCAACCTCTTCACCTTCTCGATGCTGCTACTCGTCATGGCCGATAACTTCCTAGTCATGTTCGTCGGGTGGGAGCTAGTCGGAGTCTGCTCCTTCCTATTGATCGGATACTGGTTCGACCGCCCCGCAGCAGCCTCGGCCGGCAAGAAGGCCTTTATCACCAACCGCATCGGCGACTTCGCGTTCATGGTCGGCCTCTTCCTCATCTTCACCACCTTCGGTAGCTTCGACTTCGCCACGGTGCTCGACCACCCGGAGCGGATACTTGATGAAGGCGGCGAGCTTGTCACGGCAATAACGCTGCTCCTCTTCATCGGCGCCACCGGAAAGTCGGCCCAAGTGCCGCTCTACGTGTGGCTACCCGACGCGATGGAAGGCCCCACACCGGTGAGCGCGCTCATCCACGCCGCCACCATGGTCACTGCGGGGGTCTATATGGTGGTGCGGGCCTCGGCGCTATATGCCCTGGCACCGGTCAGCCTGACGGTGGTCGCTATCATCGGCGCGCTGACCGCGCTGTTCGCCGCCACCATCGCGCTCACGCAGACCGACATCAAGCGCGTGCTGGCCTACTCCACGGTCAGCCAGTTGGGCTACATGTTCCTGGCGGCCGGAGTCGGAGCTTTCGGCGCGGCCATCTTCCACCTGATGACCCACGCCTTCTTCAAGGCGCTCCTGTTCCTCGGCGCCGGGAGCGTCATCCACGCCCTGCACGAAGAGCAGGATATGCGCCGCATGGGCGGCTTGCTCCGCTATCTGCCAGTGACGGGTGTGACGATGATTGTGGCGTGGCTGGCGATCATCGGCTTCCCCGGCCTGGCCGGCTTCTGGAGTAAGGACCTGATCCTCGCCCGCACCTTCGAGGGCGGCCACCTGTGGCTGTGGCTCGTCGGAGTGGTCACGGCCGGCCTGACCGCCTTCTACATGTCGCGTCTCATCTTCCTTACCTTTTTCGGGCCCCGACGAGCCGGAAACGGTGGGGACACAGCACCGCACGAGTCGCCGATGGTGATGCTGCTCGCCTTGGTGGCGCTGGCCCTGCTGGCCATCATCGGCGGCCTCGTGGGCATCCCGGGCACCGATGGGACGGCCTTCGAGCGTTACTTGCAGCCGGTGCTCGGCGGGCACGGGCCGGAGCACGGCGAGCTGCCGTTCCCGCTCTCGGAGTTGGCCTTGGCGACTATCGCGGTGGTAGTAGCCGTTGGCGGCGTTGTGGCCGCTAGTGCCATCTACCTACGGCAGCTGCCCTCGGCCGAAGCTCTGGGCCAGTTGCTCGCGCCGTTGTATCGCCTCTCGTTCAACAAGTATTGGGTTGACCAGCTCTACGAGGCTACCCTGGCGCACCCAGGCGCCCGGCTCGCCGCTTTCCTAGCGTCGTTCGATCTGGCCGTAATAGACGGCACCGTCAATGGCACCGGGCGTCTCCTGCGTGGCAGCGCCATGGTGCTGCGGATTGCCCAAGCCGGGTACGTGCGGGCCTATGCCGTAGCGTTCCTCCTGGGCGTCATCGCCATCCTGGCCGTCTGGGCCTTCCGGTAGGACAACATGCCACAGAGAACGCAGCGCATACAGAGCCAACACCGCTACCGGAACGCAGCAGCAAGCTGCGCGCCCATGTCGGTTTCCCTGCTGAGGACACAGCCGTGAGCGAGTGGTATCTCACTATTCTCATTTTTCTGCCGCTGGTGGGAGCAATCATCCTGCTCTTCGCTCCGGGGACAGCGCACGCTCTCCTACGGAACGTGGCGCTAGGGGTGAGCCTCGTCGTCTTTGTCGTGTCGGTGCCGCTGTGGTTCCAGTACGACTTCAGTCCCGGAGCGGCGCAGTTCCAGTTCATCCAGAGCGGCGACTGGGTGCCGACACTAGGCATCAAGTACAAGGTGGGGATCGACGGCATCTCACTGCTCCTCGTTATGCTCACGACCTTCCTGACGCCGTTGACGATTCTCTCTACCTACCGTGCCATAGATACACGGGTCAAAGAGTTCGTCGTACTCCTGCTGATGCTGGAAACGGCGGTGCTCGGCACGTTCCTCGCACTTGATCTGTTCCTCTTCTATGTCTTCTGGGAAGCCGTGCTCATCCCCATGTACTTCCTGATTGGCGTCTGGGGAGGAGAACGGCGCATCTATGCGGCGATCAAGTTCTTCCTCTATACGATGGCCGGCAGCGTCCTGATGCTGGTCGCCATCCTGACTATCTACTTCATCAGCGGCGACAGTGGACCGCGCACCTTCGATTTGGCAACGCTGATCGCTACCGTGCGAGTAGAAAGCGGCCTCCAGCTGTGGCTCTTTGCAGCGTTCGCGCTCGCCTTTGCCATCAAGGTCCCGATGTTCCCACTGCACACGTGGCTGCCCGACGCGCACGTCGAGGCACCTACCGCCGGCAGTGCCATCCTGGCGGCCGTCCTGCTAAAGATGGGCACGTATGGCTTCCTGCGATTCTGTCTCCCCCTCTTCCCGGAGGCCGTCGAGACAGCCGTGCCCCTGATGGCATTCTTGGCCGTGATCGGGATTGTGTACGGTGCGCTCGTTGCCACGATGCAGCGCGATGTCAAGAAGCTGGTCGCCTACTCCTCGGTCAGCCACCTCGGTTTCATCATGCTCGGCATGTTTGCGCTGACCCCGGAGGCACTGCAAGGCTCGCTACTCCAGATGGTGAACCACGGCCTCAGCACGGGCGCCCTTTTCCTGCTCGTCGGGATGCTGTACGAACGGGCACACACGCGCCTCATCCAGCAGTTCGGCGGCGTGGCGCGGCTCATGCCGGTCTTCGCGGCGTTCTTCCTCATCGTCCTCTTCTCCTCAATCGGCCTGCCCGGCACGAACGGCTTTGTCGGCGAGTTCCTGATCTTGGTCGGCACCTTCCGCGCCGAGGAGCTGTTCTTGCAGCCGCTCGCCATCATTGCGGCCTCCGGGGTGGTCCTAGCAGCCGTATACATGCTCTGGATGTATCAGCGGATGATGCAGGGGCCGACGCGACAGCCCGCCGGCGTGCAGCTGTCCGACATCACCCGGCGAGAGATCGCCGTGCTCGTGCCCATCGTGCTCGTGATCTTCTGGATTGGTCTCTATCCCAAGCCGTTCCTGGACCGGGCGGGACCGTCGCTGGAAGCGGTAACTCGCAATATCCCGGTCGCGCAAGCACAAGCGGCACCGGACGGCCGCTAGCCCGGCGAGCTACCTACTGACCACCGTCAAGTACGTGCCATGAACGAACTGCTCAAGCTGCCCGGCGTGGACTGGTGGGCCATTGCGCCCGTGCTGGCCATCACACTGACCGCCTGTGGGGTCATGCTCGCCGACCTCTGGCCGCGGATGACCAGGCGGGGCACAGCGGCCGCTCTCAGCCTGGTCGGCCTGGTCCTGACGGCCGTGCTCTCGGTCTACCTCTGGGACGCCGACCGCTCCGCGTTTTGCACCATCGAAGCAACAGCCGAGCGTGCCCCCTTCGGCTGCATGCTCATCCTGGACAACTTCGCGCTGTTCTTCAACCTCGTCTTTGTGCTCGTCGCCGTGATGACCGTGCTGATCTCCTTCACGTATATGGAGCGCGAAGACCTGGAGAACAGTGAATACTACGTACTGATCCTCTTTTCGGTAGCCGGATTGATGCTGATGGCCAGCGCCGGCGACTTGATTATGGTCTTCCTCGGCTTGGAGCTACTGTCTCTGCCACTCTATATGCTGGCCGGGTTTTCTCGCTTGCGCCTCCAGTCGGACGAGTCGGCCGTCAAGTACGTGCTCCTGGGCGCATTCGCGTCGGGCTTCCTCCTGTACGGCATCGCCCTCATGTACGGAGCAACCGAAACGACCAACCTCGCCGGGATCGCCACGGCCGTCGGCCAGGACGGCTTCACCACGCTGCTCTTGATCGGCATGGGCTTGCTCATCGTCGGATTGGGCTTCAAGGCTGCGCTCGTGCCGTTCCACATGTGGACGCCCGATGTCTACGAGGGCGCGCCGACCCCGGTAACGGCCTATATGTCGGTGGCAGCCAAGACCGCCACCTTCGCGGCGCTAGCGCGCGTGTTTGTCGGGGCAGTACCGGAAGCACCCGTCGAAACGGCCTGGGTGCTCGGTGGAGTGGCAGCGGCAACGATGATTGTGGGCAACGTCGCGGCGCTCGTGCAGAACAACATCAAGCGCCTGCTTGGGTACTCCTCCATCGCCCATGCCGGCTACCTGCTCGTGGGCCTAGTGGCCGCCAGCATCGCCACCGGAGAGACGCGCGGCCTCGCTATCCAGAGTCTCCTGTTCTATTCCGTCGCGTACACGTTCATGAACCTGGGCGCGTTCGGCGTCGTCACCTTTCTGGGTCGGCGCGGCGACGAATTTGCCGCCGTCACCGACTACGCCGGCCTGGCCCGACGGCGGCCCTGGCTGGCCGCGATGATGGCTCTGTTCATGCTCTCCTTAGCCGGCGTCCCGCCAACCGTCGGCTTTGTGGGCAAGTTCTATCTCTTTGGCGCTGCGATTGATGCCGGCCACGCTTGGCTCGCTATCGTCGGCCTGCTGACGAGCGTCGTATCCGCCTACTACTACCTCCGCGTCGTGTATGTCATGTACATGCAGGGGCCGACCGCCGAGCCGGCGCCCCTCGGGCACTCGGCGCTCGCAGCGACGGCCGTCGTGGTGTCCGCAGCCGCGGTGCTCCTCCTGGGCCTCGTGCCCAGCATTCTGCTGGACCTGGCCCGCGCCTCTCTGGGTACGCTGATCCTCTGACGCCACCCGTCCGGGGCGCTCCTGGATACAGGCTACGATGGGGGTATCGTGCTCCCAGCAATGCTGTTGTCCAACGGTGCTGCGCCTGTTGACCAGCTTCACGTCACGCTGGCAGACGGTTCTACTCGGCTAGCCCCAACCTACGCCGGTATACTCCAGGTTGGGCAGCTTGAGCCGTTTGCCATTGATGCCCTTGCCCTAGGCAACGAGCCAATGATTGGCCTTAGAGCCATTAGCCGCTACTACGTTGGTCTGGACCACGGCCAGCGGGTCATTGTCGAGCCTTGAGGCCGGGGAAATCGCCAAGCAGCCTGGGCCGTCTAGCGCCTTGCAAGCTGCCCGCTAGCGAGGCTTGAGTAGCCGTGTGGTAGACTACACGAGGGTGCTTTCTCCTTGAATTTCGCGGTGAGCATGGATACCGGCGGTAGTGTTCTCTCGGCCTGCTTGCCGAGGCAAAGCCCCCCGCATTTTGTCCGAGAAGGCATCTATATTGTGACTGCATCCACCGACCTGCCCCCGCTAGACGGACCACCCCCTATTGATGCCTCCCTCCAGGGGCTGGACCTACTCACGGTCGCCGATTTCACCGAACGGCAGTTGTTCAACGTCTTGACCCTAGCCCGCTGGTTCAAGGCCGCCCAGCGGGCGGCCCAGCCGCACCGCCTCATGGCCGGTCGCTCGCTGGCGATGATCTTCGAAAAGGCCAGCCTGCGGACACGCTGCACCTTCGAGGTGGGCATGACGCAGCTCGGCGGCCATGCAATTGACCTGGCAAGTGAGCACGAGCGGCTGGGCGTGCGAGAGACCGTCCCGGACATCGCACGCAACCTGGAACGCTGGGTGGATGTCATCATGGCGCGCGTCCACAGCCACGATACGGTCACCGCGCTCGCCGAGTACGCCAGCATTCCCGTCATCAACGGGCTATCCGACCTGACCCATCCGTGCCAGGCCATCGGTGACCTGATGACCATTTACGAGCACCGGGGGCACTTGCGCGGCCTCCAATTGGCCTTTGTCGGCGACGGGTTCAACGTAGCACACTCGCTACTCTTCGCCGCCGGGACGCTGGGCCTCCAGCTTTTCGTGGCGACGCCTGCCGGGTACGAGCCGCAACCCGAGGTCGTGGAGCGGGCGCATGCACTTGGCGCACAGACCGGCGCGGAAATCACGCTCGGTCACGACCCCCGCGCAGCGGCAGCGCACGCCGACGTGCTCTACACCGATGCGTGGGTGAGTATGGGGCAAGAAGAAGATGTGGCGCGGCGGCTCCATGTCTTCCCACCCTTTCAGGTGAATACCGACCTGTTGGCTTTGGCGGCACCCGATGCGCTGGTAATGCACTGCTTACCCGCCCACCGGGGCCAGGAAGTGACCGATGAAGTGCTGGACGGGCCACAGTCGGTCGTGTTCGATCAGGCCGAGAATCGCCTCCACGCACAGAAGGCGATCCTAGTCTCGCTCGTCGGAGTCGCTGCGGCAGCGACGGCCTAGGGGCAGCGGAGGTCCGTAGCGCGTGTACGGTCCGTAGGCCTCGCTCCCAGTTGGAGCGCGCCGGAGTCAGGACGACGGTAGAGCCACCAAGAGCGAGAGGAAGACACCGTGCAAGACATACTCTACCTCCTGTCAAGGCTAACTCCCCTCGCTATTCTCGATATTCTTCTGGTGACGATTGTCCTGTATGCCCTCCTCGCCCTTATTCGAGATACGCAGGCCGATCAGCTCGTGCGCGGCGTCCTGATCCTGCTCCTCGCCGGGGTAGTCATCGGCTACTTCTTCCACCTCACGATCTTCAACTGGCTGCTGGTCAATAGCTTACCGGCGCTGCTCTTCGCCATTCCGGTGATCTTCCAGCCCGAGATTAGGCGTGCTCTGGAGCAGCTGGGACGCACGGGCAGTCTGGTGACCCATCCCTTTAGCAGCTTCCAGCCCAGCGACGATAGCTCGGCGGACAAAGTCATCAACACCATCATCGAGGCCTGCATTCGCTTGTCCGAGCGCCGACACGGTGCGCTCATGGTGATCGAGCGCTCGACTGGACTGGAGGAGTACGTGCAGACGGGCGCGGAGCTAGATGCCGAGCTGACGTCCGATCTCTTGTCTCAAGTCTTCTATCCACGCACGCCGCTGCACGATGGCGCGGTAATTATCCGCGGGTCACGCCTCGTCGCTGCGCGAGTCTTGCTGCCCCTATCCGATAGCGGGCGGCTCGATTCTGACATCGGTACCCGCCATCGGGCAGCGGTCGGTATCACGGAGCAGAGCGATGGGCTGTCCGTTGTCGTCTCGGAGGAGAGCGGTGCAATCTCGGTAGCAGTAAATGGGCGTCTGCTACGCAAGCTGACCACCGAGCGCCTACGTAGTCTGCTGCAAACGCAGCTCGCCTCACAGCGATTTCCGGCTCCCTGGCGGCCTGTTCGCGCTGCGTAACGAGCATCCTAGCTACTCCGCGGCGGCAACCCCGCTCACAGGGCAGTGAGCAGTGCAACAGTTTCAAGACTCTGCTACCTGGCAGACCCTCCGCGCGATTGGGTACTACGCGCGGCGGCAGGCACGCGAGGCCCTCGGCTGGCGCTTGTTGCTTGCGCTCGTCCTCTCAGTCGCCATCTGGGCCGGCCTCACCTTGGAAAGCAACCCCCAGCGTCGGGAGGTCTTTCCGAGCGAGCTGACCGTCGAGACTACCGGCCTGCCAGCTAACCTGGTAATCGTCAACGAGGCCCCCCCGGTCAGGGTACGGGTGAGCGCTCCGGCGGAAAGCTACCAACGCTTGCAGGCCGCCAGCTTTCGTGCCACGGTTGATCTCCGTGGCGTTGCGCCCGGCCTACACCAGCTTCCGGTGCAAGTCGAGGTCTCCGATCCCCAGGTAACGATCATCGAAACACTGCCCAGCCACGTGGACGTGCGCCTGGAAGAGCTGGTGCTGAAGCGACTGCCGGTGCAGATGCGGATTCTGGACACGCCGCCCTTCGGCTACCGCTATGAAGACCCGATCCTGGAACCGCAGGAGGTTCGCGAAAACGGCATCGCGATCAGAGGGCCACGGAGCCTCGTCGAGCGCGTCACCGAAGTGTTGGCCTCGGTGCAGCTGGGGCGTGAGACGGCGACGATTGATCGCATCATCCGACCGGAGCCGCTCGGTCCGTCGGGTGTCGTCGGCGGCGTGACTCTGGATCCGGAAACGGTCGCGATTCGGGTGCCCATTCATCAGCTATCCGGCTTCAAGACCGTCCCGATTGTGGCGCAAGTAAGCGGTCAGCCGGCGCCCGGCTATCTGCTGCAAGGGATCGAGCTGACGCCGCTCGCCGTCGAGGTCGTCGGTGCTCCGGAGCTACTTGCCGGGGTCTCGGTTATTGCCACCACCGGCTTGGATGTCAGCGGGACCACTGAGGACTTCGCTGTCGAGATCGCCTTGTCACTGCCCACCGGTATCTCGCTCTCCTACGAGCAGCGCATCGTCGCCACCGTCCGCATCACACCGGTCCAGAGCCAGACCGCGGTCACGGCAGCCTTAGCCTGGATCAACCTTGGTCCCCGCCTGCTGATCAGCATCCACCCAGCCACGGTGGAGGTCACCCTCAGCGGCCCCCAACCCCAGTTACTCGGACTGACCGGCGCCGATCTGGCCGCGACCGTGAATGCGGCCGGTCTTGGCCCCGGCATCTACACGGTACCGGTACTCCTGGCCATCCCCGAGGGAGTATCGATAAACCGGCTCCAGCCCCAGACGGCGACGTTGACCATTTGGCGCATACCAACGGCGACGCCGCTACCCACGGCCACCCCACTACCGCCCACGGCGACCTTCACCCCCACCCCGGTACCGACTTCGACACCAACCAGCACACCGACCAGCACACCGACGGCAACCGCCACACCCACTCCCACCAACACGTCAACACCCACGCCGACGGTCACGGGGACGCCGCCGACATCCACCCCATCACCGTCCGGTCCGCTTCCCACAGCGACGCCGCAGCCGGCTACCACCCCGGCCGGTAGCCCAGCACCCGCAACACCGACGCCGACGGCAAGCAGCTCCTAGGTGTGCGGGAGTGAGGTCTGTCTAGGACAGAGGTGGGAGGTCGAGGGCCTTTCCAAAGTCGCCGCCAAACCGGTCATTCTGAGCGGAGCGAAGAATCTCGGCCACAGAGGAGCGACCCTTCGCTCCGCTCAGAGCCTGTCGAAGTGGTGACAAGAAGTGGCGACAATGGAAAAGCCCTCGGAGGTCAGACGTGGCTTGATTTCGCACCAAGCTCCAGCGCCGCCGTATACGCCGCCTCGGCGCGCGGTGCAAGCCGCTCCCACGCAAACTGCCGCGCGATACGTCGGCGGCCGGCAGCACCGAGGCCGGCCGCCCGACCTGGATCGCGCAGGAGTGACACCAGGGCAGCGACGAGGGCCTGATCGTCGCCCGACGGCACAAGGAGTCCAGTGGTGGGGTGGTCAATGTAGCTGCTGTGCTCACCTACCCGTTCGGCCACGACCGGTAACCCCAGCCACAGCAGCTCTGCCAGCTTCATAGAGCATTTGGCGCGGTTGGCGACGGTATCGTCGGCCGGGACCAGCGCGACGTCGGCCGCGCGTAGCGCACCGGGTAACGACGCTCGATCCAGCCAGCCCGCAAAATGGACCGAGTCGTCAAGTCCCAGCCGTCGGGTCTCCTCCCGCAGCCACCGCTCCTGACCGTACTTGCCGGCGCCAACCACCAACAGCGCCGCGTCCGGGAGGTGTGCCTGTATCGCCGCCAACACGCGCGCCGGGCGCTCCGGCGCGAACTCGAAGAAGCGGGTATAGAGCAGGATCGTCGGCCGCCGACCCAGCCCTAGCCGGGCACGGACGGCTCGACCGGCGGCCTGCTGCCAATCCGGGTAATCCGTTGGCGATAGGCCGTTGGGCAGATAGACCACCCGATCCGCCGGCAAGCCTAGCGCAACCGTCCGGTTCCGCAGACTTCGGCTCACGACCGTCACGGCGTCAGCATGTCGGAGTCCCCAGCGTTCCTGCCGGTCGAACACCTCCTTCTGCCAGCCAGGATAGGCTTCCTCATACTCATTCCAGCCTTCGTGACCTTCCCAATCGTCAGCGTCTACGACCAACGCCGGGGACCGGCGCCGGAGCGCAGCACGACGGCACCGGAGCAGCCAGTGTGTCAGGCCGGATACTCCCTTGGGCTTCGACAGGTGGATGATGTCCGGCCGACAGGCGAGCGCAGCGCCGGCCAAGCGCAGACTGAGCAGCGCCAGCCCCGGCCCAGCCCGCATGCCGGGAGTGGCAGCACCCAGCGGCAAGGAGAGGCAGTGGACGGCGACTTGGCCGGTACGCCACCGCCGGCCGGCCTCCGGCGGATAGTCATAGGGTGGGATCAACACAGTAACGACGTGTCCACGGGCCGCCAATGCGCGTGCCAGCGGCAGAATGCGCGCGCGCGTCGTGCCTTTCGGTTGCGTTCCGAACGGCGCCACAAAGACGATACGCCACGTTCGCATGTCGTGATACTAACCCGTAGTGCCAGCGTCTGTGCGGCCAAGTCACGGCAGGCGGCGCCCCTACACGACACCTTTTGCCAACGTGGTGCTGCCAGGCACGGCACGGTTTCTACGCCAAGCATGCCGGACCGGCGGCCACAACAGCGTGCCGAGCACTACGGCGAGGCCAAGACTGCTAACTAGCAGGCCGCGCTGAAACGGAGCCGGATGATACGTGAACTCGACCCGATGGGCGCCGGCCGCCACATAGACCCCCCGAAAGAGGTAGTTTGCTCGCAGCAAGTCTGCCGGTACGCCGTCTACGGCGACACGCCAGCCCGGATAGAACGTGTCGGCGAACACCAGGATGCCCGGTCGCACGGCATCGGTTTCGACAATGATGCGCTCCGGCTCGTCCACGACCAACGTCGCGGTCCCGCTCGCAGCGGCGTTGTCGCCCCGGCCGGCGATCTCCCAGCGAGAGACGGCGACTGCGCCGCCGTCCGACGGCTTGCCACGCTCCCCAAGTGGCACGGGGTGAGGAGCGGCGCCCCACGCAACGACCTGCTCCTGGCTGACAAATCCGGCCCGGTCCGCGCCGTGCGGGCTGAGGCCCAGCAGCCCACGCACGAACTGCTGGAGCGTCTCGGACGCCGCTCTGTAAGCAATTTTCAGGCCGGTACGCCGGGGCGCATTGGGCCAAGGCAGTTGGCCCGGCGCTGTTGACAGCACGGCCTCCCGGCCCGGCGTGAACGCTTCATCCTGCAGCAGCTGCAAGGTCGGCGCACCGTCGGGAGCCAGCCAAACCGTATGCACGAGGTAAGCCCGCGGCAGGGCTGTGCGGTGGGTATACACGTTCTGGTTAGGCAGCATGGTCAACTCCAGGTAGTCGTCGTCGCTGAGTGCGACGGGCTGGAACAGCGGCCGATTGATCCCCGCTGGCGATGGCCCGATCAGAGTCAGGCCGTGCAATTGCACAACCGGCGCATCGGCCAACAGCTCCACTTCGACGCGGCTCACGGTGATCGGCCGGTTGACTGGACGGAGATCGCCGGGAAAGTGGAGATCCATGATCGCCACAACGGCCAGCGGCGCTCCCTCCCCCGGCAGCTGACGCACGAGCGGAGGGCGCCCATGGGCGCCCCCCGCGCCGGCGAGCACTTGGGCATCCGCAACCTGCTCACCCGCCACCGCCGAGGCCACGGCTATGGTTCCATCGGCAGCATGTACCCGAAAGCGCAGCACAGGCTGACTCGCCGGCACGTTTAGCCCGGCACTCATGGTGGTGACAAAACTGACCTGCGTGATCTGCCGCGGCTGCCCCGGCGAGAACCAATAACGCGGCTGCCGCCTCGATAGCTCCATCACCTGCCCGACATTGAACGGCACGGTGTTCACGTCGAGGTCGGCGAGGCGGTCGGTGACGACCGCCGTGACACCGAGGACTTGCAGGAGCCGCTGCGACGGCATCTCGTCAACCTGATCGCGCAAAAGGCCATCGGGAGCCAGTGGCCCGCCCGGCACCGCGAGGGACTTGAAGTCGACATAACGGCGCAGCGGCAACACACCACCGTCGTAGCCGTCAATCGTAGCGATACCGTGGGCGAGCGGTAAGTTGGGCGTCAGAATATCTTGGTACTTCGTATGGACTAGGATGGACCGCAGCTCAATGGCCGGTAGGCGGTCACGATACGGTTCCAGCAGCACGTGCGTATCGTATGGCTCGTAAGCCGTGCTGGCGATGCTCAAGAGACGCTGCGGCCGTGGCAGGGCCTGTAGGTGCTGCAAGACCGGGCGGTCGCCGGCGTAGACCTCCACCGGGTTCGGCCGGCTGTACTCCAAACCGCGACTGGCAACGGCCAGTTCACCGACCGCGATGGCACCGAGCAAGACCGCCAGCACACGTCGTCCGCCCAATCCGCCGCTGTTCGAAACGGCGGCCGCGACGACCAGGACCAGAGCCACGCCGGTCAGCAGCACCCAGCGCCAGGTGAGGGCACCGGGAACGGTGGCGCCACCCAACTGTTGCAGCGGGAGCAACACCAGCACGACGGCGGTGCCGACGGCAGCCAAAGCAGCCAACCGGACCAGCACTGCGCCGCGCCTCTCCGGTGCCGCGCCCCACAACCAATCCAGGCCGAGGCTCGCCAGCCCCGCGAGCGCCAGCGACCACACCATCAGCCACCGCGCCGGGACGCGAAATAGGTCGAAGCCGGGCAGGTATGGATAGAGCAGGCCGTAGACCGGCGTATATTTGCCGAGCGCCAAGACCAAGGCGACGAGGGCCACCGCGCCCCACCAGCGCGTACCACCCTCCCCGAACCGGAACAGTAACCCGATACCGGCCAGCAGTAGACCAACCACCCCGACGTAGCCAATGTACTCGGTGCTCGTCGGACCGGTTAGCCCATAGGTCGGCAACAGTCCGACCAGCAGCTCCGGCGGTGGCAGCGAAAAGGAAACGGCTTCACCAAAGAGGAGGCCACCGCCGCGCGTGGAGAGGCCGGTAAGCTCGCCGGTTGGGAAGAGTTGCACGCTGGCCAGGGCCCCAGCGAGGGTCACGCCCCCCCCCCAGGCGAGCAGCGCGGTAGCCGTCGAGGCCAGTCTACGTACAAGCCCCGCCAGCGTAGGGGCGCGATTGATCGCGCCCAGCGCGCGGGCCACGGGCGGCAATGGCCGGCCGCGGCCGCTGAGACCGAGCCAGGCACCATAGGCCGCCAGCGACACGACCGTCATATAGGATTCTTGGCTGTGGCCGGCCAGCAGCTGGGTCGCCAGGATCACCCCGGTCGCCATCGTCCAGCGGCCGGAGCCGCGGCTGACCGCACGGTGGAAGGTAAGGAGCGCCAGCGGCAGCCAGACGACGGCGTTGAGTTGATTGAGATGCCCGACCTGCGCGCCGACAAACCCGCCAAAGCCGAACAGTGCGCCGCCTACAACAGCAGCCGGACGCACGACCGCGAGGCTATGGCGCAGCCACAGATAGGCAAAGAAGCTGGCGAGGAAGAGGTGGAAAATCACCGACCAGTTCAGGGCAGTGGTCGGCACCAGGAAGTAGAACAGCGCACTCAGCGGGTAGAACACTGCCGCCTGAATGTTCGCCAGGAACGGCACACCGTAAAATAGATAAGGATTCCAGTGCGGCAGTTGACCACTCCGAATTACCTCACCGGCATACGCGCGATAGGGATAGAAGTAGGTGAGCGTATCGTAGCCGGTGACGACAAACTGCCCACTCAGGAGGCGCCAACAGAGTGCCGCCGTAATGGCCGCGAGGAGCAGCCCGGGCGCAAGCGCAGCCCAAACCGACGGAGGGAGAGGTAGCAAACCCCAAGCTGCCCGTACCCAGCGTGCCGCGAGGTCGCCGCGACTCGCCAGCGAGAGCCAGGGAACCGCGCTGCGCCGGACGCGGGGCGGGGAGTCAACGCTATCCACCAGTCTACAGTTCGTTGGCCAACAGGATTGCTTCCGCCACTTCACGCATAGTCTTGCGGGTATTCATACTCAAACGCTGAATTTTGCGGAACGCCTCCGCCTCTTTGAGACCTTGGGTATCCATCAGCAGGCCCTTGGCCCGCTCTACCAGCTTGCGCGTCTCCAGCGTATCGCGGATATCCCGCAGCTCTCGCTCCATCGTCTCGAACTCGCGGTAGCGGGCCATCGCCACCTCGATAGCCGGCGCGAGGTCCGACTCCTGAAACGGTTTGACGACGTAGCCGACTACACCCGCATCCTTGGCACGCTCCACAAGGTCTCTGTCGCTGTAGGCGGTGAGCAGCAGCACTGGAGCGATGTGCTCGTTGGTCAAGACACGCGCGGCGTCAATGCCGTCCGTCCCGGGCATCCTGATGTCCATGATGACGAGGTCGGGACGCAATTCGCGGGCCAGATTGACTGCGCTTTGGCCGTCGCTCGCCTCACCGACCACGACGTAGCCGAGTGAAGAGAGCATTTCCTTGAGGTCCATGCGGATGATCGACTCGTCATCCGCGAGAACGATGCGAATCGGCATTGATTCCTCACCGGCATGGATCGGTCTGTAGCGACCGGACGGCCGGATTGCTGGGCGCCCTTGGTGATCTCAGCGTCGAGAGACACCAGCACAGACCGGTGTACCCCCCACGCGCGCGCCTCACCGCAACGCCTTTCCATCTTATCCCGCTGCTGCCTGGGGCGTCAAGTAAATCATGTCGGTAAGCAGGGCCTTTCCATTGTCACCACTTCGACAGGCTCAGTGCCGGCTCTGAGCGGAGCGAGGGGTCACTCTCCCGTGGCCGAGATTCTGCGCTCCGCTCAGGATGACCGGTTTGGCGGCGACTTTGGAAAGGCCCTGTGTCGGTAAGCCCCTACTCCTAACGTGGATTCAAGGCGCACCGGCCGAGTAGTGCCCCGCTATACTGCGAGGGCAACGCATGGATAGCAGGCCATCGTCTCCGTCGCACGCCGACGCCAGCCCCACAGCGCCGGCCAGCACGCGCAAATGGGCCTCCCTGCTGATCGTCGGCGGCGCGATCTACATGGTGACGCTCGATTCCGGCGCCGTGAACGTCGCGCTGCCGTCCATCGCCGCGGACTTTGCCGCGCCGCTGGCCTCGGTGCAGTGGGTCGTGCTGGGCTACCTCGTGTGCATTACCGCGTTGCTCCTGCCGGCCGGCCGGCTCGCCGACCTCATGGGACGCCGCCGCGTCTTCCTGATCGGACTCGCGCTCTTTGCCACCAGCTCGGCGCTCTGCGGCCTCGCCCCGAACCTCTGGTCGCTCGTGGTGGCACGTGTCGTGCAAGGAGTCGCCGCGGCGCTGTTGCAGGCCAACATCGATCCGCTGGTCGTCACGGCATTCCCGACGAGCGAGCGCGGGCGTGCCCTCGGCATGATCGGCACCGTCGTATCAATCGGGCTGCTGAGTGGCCCGGCGCTGGGCGGGGCCGTGACCCAGTTGCTGGGCTGGCGATGGGTCTTTGGGATGACCGTGCCGCTCGGCCTCGCAACGGCGCTGGCGGGCCGCCGGCTGCTGCCGCAGACGCCTACACAGCCGGGTCAACGACCCGATCCCCTCGGCGCTGCGCTCCTGATCGTCACCATCGTGAGTCTCGTGCTGGGCCTCAATCGCGGGTTGCTGGCCGGCTGGGCCACCGCCTCCGCTGGGGGGCTGCTGGTAGTGGCCGGAATCGCCGGCGGCGCGTTTCTGCTGGTGCAGCACCGCGTAGCGCACCCGACGGTACAGCTGGCCCTGTTTCGGAGCCGGGGAGTGACGGCCGCGGTCGGGGCGGCCTGGTTGGGCTTCCTCTCGCAAGCACACCTGCGGCTGCTCCTCCCCTTCCTGCTCCAGCGGCTCCTCGGCCGGCCCGCCAGTCAGGTCGGCCTCATCCTGGTGGCCCAGCCGGCAACGGTCATGTTCCTGTCGCCGCTGACCGGCTGGCTGTCGGATCACCTCGGCTCGCGCTGGCTCGCTTCCGCCGGCATGGCCCTCCAGGTCATCGGGATGCTGGCGCTGACCTACGTGTCCGCCGAGACCGCGGTGTGGCAGGTGGTCGCCACGCTCGTGCTCCTCGGCTTTGGCACCGGGCTGTTCAACGCCCCCAACAGTAACGCCTTGTACAAGGCCGCGCCACGCCGGCACTATGGGCTGCTGGGAGGCTTGCGGGCGCTGACGCGGAATCTGGGCTGGGTGCTAGGACAGGGCATCGCCGGCGCGCTGTGGACCGTGACGGTGGTCGGCGCCGGCAGCGGGGTCTCGGCGGCCGAGGCCTCAACTGCCGCGATGACGGCCGGTTTTCGCGCCACCTTCTTCCTCGCCGCCGGCCTCGCGCTCATCGGGCTATTCCTGTCGGCCGTGCTCCGGCCACCCGACCCGGCCCAACCGCCGGACTGAGCTGACGACGCCCGCCGCGCACCACCCCTCCCACCATCGTGCGCGGCGGGCACGTCACCTGCGGCAGAATCTCCGCATGGTCAGCGATGCCGGGAACATGGGCGCAGCCGCCGCGTATGTCCTCTCGGCGGTGCAGACGCGGCCGCTCTTGGCGGCGCGGCGCAGCCAGGAGGACGTTGCCACCGCCTCCCTCGACCTTGGTCTCACCACGCTTGACCTGGTGATCACCGCGGCCGGCGTCCTGTTGCCAGACGGCGCCCTCCTCACGTGGGAGAGCATCGAGCGTATCGACGGTAGCCGACAGGATGCGCTGGCCGCGCCTTGCTTTCTCCTCCGGCAGGGGATACCGCATCAGCTACACACGTTCTCCGAGACCACGCAGCGGCCGTTGAGCCTAATAGCGACGCGCGGCGCCCCTACGCTGCTGCTCGCCGGCTTCACCATGCACCGCATCAAGGGCACCGATCCGCAGCGGGACACGCAGGCCAAGCTCCGCAGCATTGCCCCGGTCGTGGGCCGCGTCCTCGATACCACCACCGGCCTCGGCTACACGGCCATCGCCGCGGCCCACACGGCCGAGACAGTCGTGACGGTCGAGCGCGACCCGGCCGTGCTCCGGCTGGCCTGCTCTAACCCCTGGTCACGCCGACTCTTCGAGTCCTCGAACATCACGCGGCGGCTTGGCGATGTCACCGCCCTGATCGAAGAGTGCGCGGACCGATCCTTCACGCGGATCATCCACGACCCCCCGGCGTTGAGCCTGGCCGGCGAGCTGTATGCCGCGACTTTCTACCGGCACCTCTATCGCGTGCTGCGACCCGGCGGGCGTCTCTTCCACTACGTCGGCAATCCCCGGAGTGGTATGGGGCAGCGCGTGACCAAGGGTGTCCGCAGCCGCCTCGCGGCCGCCGGCTTTCGGCACGTGCGGCCGCGGCCCGACACCTTCGGGGTCGTCGCCTACAAGTAGCTCCGTCTACGCCCGTCGCCGCCCCGTTGCCTCGGTCCGTGAGCGGGCGCTATCCTCACGCCAGGGACGCGACACAAGGAGAGAGCCATCTTGGACGAGCGCCGCTGGGCGCACCTGCACGACCGCGCCGCAACCCTGATGCTGTGGCAGTCGGTACTGAAGGCACCCGTCGGCGCGGCCTTTCTCCGGCTCATCACCGCCCTCGCCGGCGGGCAGCAGCGCCAGGCGCTCCGTAGCTACGCCGCCTTGACCGGGGCACTCGCGCAGGAGAGCGTCCAGCCTTCCGGCCAGCGCATTCCGTCGCCGAGCGGCGACGCCTGGCAATCCTACGTCCTTGAGCACATGCTTGCGGACGAGAATCCCTTCACCCAAGCCATCGCGCAGCGCGGTACCGCCGACCTACCCGCCGGGTTGGCGCGCACAGCAGCGTCCGACCTACGCGGTCTGGAAGCCCTCTATCGCACCGACCCGGCAACGGTCTGCGCGGCCATCGGGCGGCTCGACGGCGACGCCAGCGCGGACGTGCTCGCCGGCCTCCCGACGTGGCGCGAGCTAGGGCCGGCCCCAGACACGGAGCCGCCGCCCATCGCTACGCTCCTCGACCACACGACCGGTTGGGACGCCCCGCAGGTTTTCCGCGCCATCGCGGAGCACGTCGCGCGCGCCGGCAGCGGCCTGCTGGGTCAGTACCATGCTTTCCGCTGGGTTCACGGCGCGCACGACACCCGCTCGCCGCTCTGTCTGCCGTTGCGCTTCGGCGCGCTGTGGGTCGTCCCATACCCCGATCCCATCCGCTTCGACGACCTCGTTGGCTATGAGCCGCAGCGCCGTCTCCTGCTGCAAAATACCGCGCATTTCCTCGCCGGCGCGCCAGCCAACAACGTGTTACTCTACGGCGACCGCGGCACGGGCAAGTCGGCCAGCGTCAAGGCATTGCTCAACGAGCACAGTGAGCGCGGGCTACGCCTCATAGAAATCGCCAAGACCGACCTCGTCGATCTGCCGCACTTGCTGGCGGTGCTACGGCCGCGCCGGGAACGCTTTATCATCTTTGTGGATGATCTGTCCTTCGAGCACCACGAAACGCACTACAAAGACCTCAAGGTATTGTTGGAAGGAAGCCTGGAGGCCCGACCACCGAACGTAGCACTCTATGCCACGTCGAACCGGCGCCACCTGGTCAAGGAACGATTCTCGGATCGCGGCTCACCGCGCGCAATGGTGAGTGCCGGCGGGCCGGGGCTATTCGGCGGCGACGGCGCCGACGACGAGGTCCATGCCCAGGACACGCTGCAAGAAAAGCTCTCTCTGAGCGACCGGTTCGGGCTGGCGCTCACCTATGCCACACCCCGCCAAGCCGAGTACCTGGATATCGTCGAGACGCTGGCGGCGCGCGCCGGGCTGACCATCCCCCCGGAGACGTTGCGCCAGCGTGCTCTAGCGTGGGCGGCCCAGCACAACGGACGTTCGGGTCGGGCGGCCCGCCAACTGGTTGACTTTCTCATCGGTGAGGCGCTGGTCACGCTATGACTCCGAAACTTTTTCCCTCACAGGGTAGTCGAAATAGTGTAGGCTACCTCATTAGGTGGGGAAAGGAGGGTGCAGTGATGAACACACCTACCCAAAGAGAGGGCGCTATGCGGTTCGTGCGGCTGGCGCCGATGATCGTGGTGCATCTGTTGGTGTTCGCGGTCGCGGTTGTGGTGTTCCTTCTGGGATTAGGGGAGATTACTTACCTGAATAACCAGTCGGCAATTCAACATCGTGAAAGATGCTGTGCTGCCAGACAACGATACCTAGTGTAACAGCCAACATGGAAACAGTGTACACGCCAGGGCCATTCTCTCTAAGAACGTCGGCAATATCAGCCTCAATGGAGAAAGACCGCTCTCCCGCAGTGTAATCCCATACGTCGGGCTTTATGGGAGAGGACATGTGCTTCTCCGAGCGACAACTAGATGCCTTGCTTCGCTCAAAGATAAGATCGGATTCCTCAGCATTTTGCGGTGGTTGCGAGTACGACGGTGCGCTACTAGGATCAAGGCATTTAGAGATGGTTAGCTCAACAGTCTTATCTTCGGAGCGCGGATGCAGTGAAGATATTATAGCGACAGGACGACCAGCACTTTCATTGCTGGGGTAGCTATATGACCTAATGACCTGACCCACAGCAAGTAAGCTAGGCGGGGGATCATATGAGACGGTAAAGAAAGGTAGCGTGATTGGTAGCTGTTCAGTGTGGTTCAGAACACCACTCATTGCCAACTTGCCATTCTCAATAGTGGGTAGAGTAGACATGCTTACAAGATCAGACTCGAACTGCTGAACAATCTTGAAGTTGTAATCATCCCAGGCTACGCCAATGTTCACCTTAGCGTGTAGAGCATCAAGAATAGTCTTCTTGTGTCCTGGACTGTCCATCAAGCCTCTCATCAGATCATACAGCAACATTAGCGGAGGGCCTAGCGGGGGTGATATTAGTCTTCTTTCTATGTAGCAGTAGCTACGGCCTGAAGCATTTTCCGCATTGCGCTGATACCCGCCAGCTAGACTGTAGCGCATATATGGCAGTGTACCGTCTACTCCCCAATGCCCGTAGTGACAGAACTTGACCATGTTTTCTGCATGGCGTTGTGCTGCTACGTTCGTACCCAGCGTTACTTCTGAAACGCCTGCTTTGCGGCGCTCCAAGTTTATCATGTTGAGCATGTAGTCAGCGTAGGTAACTGCCGTAACTTGCTTAGGAAGAAACACACTCGCTGTAGCTGCTACACCAGCCTTGAGAAGATCGCGCTTACTGAGCATAGGAAGCCTCCCTGCGACGCGGGATAGTGGCTTCCTACCAAAAGCGGCACATTCCCTTAGCATCCGCAGGGAGACGCAATCTATCCCAGCTAAGACGCCATAGAGAATGAACCAGCTTTATGCTCTGGCGTGATACGCGCTTCTGGTAGGAAGTAGGGCAATGGTAACACGGCCAGGATTCCGTGTCAAGAAAAAGAGGAACCGGAGCACTAGGCTCCGGTTCCTTGACACACTCTACCGCTACAAGGTACTCTGGGGATACCGGCTGTAGCTCAATGGTAGAGCGCCGCTGTTAGAGGCGTGAGATTCAGGTTCGATTCCTGGCGGTCGGATTATCCTCTCTGCCGTTCCACCGCGTCCACCTTCTCAGGTGGTACTCGGAACATAGCGCGTGCAAGGTCGTCCATACTGGCGCGGATAGGCTCAATGTGGCGTCTCGCGTCGCGTTTCGGTAGCTCGCGCTTTTTGTCTGTGTCGTTTGGCATGATTCCTCTCAATGAGTGCGGGTGTACCTACATCTGTATGGTACACCCGTGTCACTGGAATGTCAAGCCGTCAAGCTCGCATACGGCAGATGCTCGCCACACATGCCGTCCGCAACGACGGCCAGACGGTCAAGCGTTTTCAGGTCACGACTATTGAAGCGCCCTTCAAGCTCGCTCAGGTAGCGGTGTAAGTGCTTGTCTGACCACCAGTGGTAGACACCGTGATAGCTGCGCTTCAGGCCAGTCCAGTAGCTTTCGATGCCGTTCGTGTGAACATCGCCGTCTACGTACTGCTTCTTAGAATGGTTGACGCTACAGTGAAGCGCAACGTCCGCCCCGACGTAGCAGGATGCCTGATCGGTAAACAGGGCAGCCATATCGCTAACCTTGCCCGCAAGCCAACTGTGCATTGTGCGACGGTCAACATCATACATGATGCCAGTCCGCACCTTACCGCTCTCGCGTTCCTTCAGGCCGATAACCGGCGTCTTCTGGCGCTGCTTGCGCTTGTTAAGGTGACGCCACTTGTCAGAGCCACCGACATACGTTTCGTCAGCTTCAACCGTCTCCGAAAACAGCGAGCCGTCTAACTTCCAAGTAGTACGCAGTCGGTGAGCCAAGTACCAAGCCGTTTTCTGAGTGACGCCTAGCTTCTCAGACAGGTCAACGCTTGAAATACCCTTCTTGGCCTCAGTAAGAAGGTACATGGCAAGTAGCCATTTCTGATAGCCCAACCGACTATCGCGCATAACGCTACCCGTCTTGACACTGAAGAACTTACGGCAAGTTCGGCAGCGGTGCGGCATAGTGGGGTGCGTAGTCCGCTCCTGAACGTTGCGGCTTTCACAATGCGGACATGTGATGCCGTTCGGCCAACGCTTCTCAATGAACCATTGTTCGGCTGAAGCGTCATCAGGGAACTTCCGAAGGAAGTCGAGCAAACTCATGCGTTTCTTCATACTATACAGTATACACTAATGGGCGGCATGTGTCAAGTGAATCAGCCAGATTGCTAAATGCCTTCTTGGTAGAATGAGAGCGCAGCGGCGGGTGTTACGGACGCCGCTGCACTACTCCTTTTGGGTTGGGGAAGGCTCGGTGGTCTACATGTGGGCTAGACCACCGAGCCGACAATCCGTTGGTTATTTCAGTAGATAATCTCCGGATTAGGAGTGGGCCTGCAAATCTTCCCGCCCCTGGGTATGTTGCTCTGGGTAGTGGCGGGGGGAATCGCGGGACTGAACGTGCTGTGGATGCTCCGAACGCTGCGGTGATCCTGGAGGCGTAGACCTCACCCCCGGCCTCTTCCCTCGGCCTCTTCCCCCGGCCTCTTCCCCCGGCCTCTTCCCTCGGCCTCTTCCCTGGAGGGAAGGGGGGCCGCGCAGCAACCGGCTGCCCCATATGGATGGCGGCAGCGCGGCAAATTTGGTATCATGGCGTGGCGAATCCGGCCGGTAGAAACCGGGAGAAAGACACCGCTGTATGGCACAGAACATGGAGCGCTGGCTCTTGGAGCGCGACAATTTTCCCTGGGCGCAGGAGCATGTGCCACTGGAGCAGTGGTACCAGTTGGGGAAGTACTTTCCAGGGGCGGCGCTGCGCCGGGACATGAAGTACGTTGACGCCGCCACGGGCGCGGTCGTAGACCAAGCGCAGCACGCCGCGGTACCGCCGGGGCGCGTCTATCTCTACGGCTATGACGTGGTGGGGTTCCTGGGCATCAAGCTGGAAGGTCTCGATACCGGGACGGCCGGCCCGTCCCCGGTGCCCGGCGAGTAGAGTTCGGATCAAGCCTGGGTGCCCACTAGGGACACCCCTACACAGGCAATCCTGCGCCTGGGGACGGATTACCGGACGAGAGGTATTGCCCATGGCAGTTGATAGCGATGCGCCGCCCACGCCGACGAACAGCGATCGGTACGCCGAGATTGTCGGTGGCGACCCCCCCAGCCCGTTCGCAGTAGTGAGTCTCTTCGTAGCGCTGGTCTGTGCCTTGATCGCGCTGCCGACCTGGCCGGACGTATCGGACTGGTGGTTTGTAGCAGCCCTCTTTGGGGTTGCGGCCGTCATCCTCGCGGCCTTTGCCTACCTGGGACTGCCGGGGCAGGACGACGCGCCCGACGCCCCTAGCACAGACGACACCGCCGGCGGCGCGCACTGAGCGCCGGCGGGAGGCGCCGATGTGGAATATCCTACTGACCATCGTGCTTGCCGTTCATGGGGTGATCCACCTGCTCGGCTTTGTCGTTCCTTGGCAACTTGCCCACATTGAGGAGTTGCCCTACAAAACTACCCTCTTGGCCGGACGGCTGGACATTGGCGATGCGGGTATACGCTTGCTGGGCATTCTGTGGCTTGCCGCTACCATTGGCTTTGTGGCAGCGGCCCTGGGTCTCGCGATGGGGCAACCCTGGTGGTATGCGTTAGCCGTAGCTACTGTTGCTCTTTCGCTCATCATTAGCGTGGCGAGCTGGCCAGAAGCCTCCCCCGGTACTGTGATTAGCGTGCTCATTCTCGCCCTCTTGCTTGCTGGCCCTCGCGTCGCGTGGCTTGCGAGCCGGTTCCATTTCTAACCTCAAGCTGGCACTGAGCCGTAGGCTATAGAGATCGGACAGGAGACGAGACCCATGATGATCGTAACGACCGCAACAGTCCCCGGCAAGGACATCGTCCGCGTACTCAGTGTCGTGAAGGGGAACACCGTGCGTGCTCGTCACGTTGGCCACGACATAGTCGCGAGCCTGCGGACCATATTCGGCGGTGAGGTGGAGGAGTATTCTGCCCTGCTGGCGGAAGCGCGAGAAGAAGCAATGCGGCGGATGATCCGCGAGGCCGAAGCGCTAGGCGCCAACGCCGTGGTGAACGTCCGGCTCGGCACGTCAGCCATCCAAGGCGGCGCTGCCGAGATACTGGCTTACGGCACAGCGGTCATCGTAGAATAGCCGGCGCGGTGCCATTCGCCTCCCGGACAAGGGCATGGTGCGGCGGGACGCCACAGGGGGGGCCACAGGGGGCAGAATAAGCTAATGGACGAGATTACTTCCCTACTCCCGCTGCTGATCCCGCTCATCGCGCTTCAGTTCGTCCTGATCATTGTCGCCGCGAGGGACTTGGTGCGGCGGAAGAGAACGCGCGGCCCCAAGTGGGTCTGGGCGGTCATCATCCTCTTCGTCAACCTCATTGGACCGATTGTTTACCTGACGATAGGCCGCGAAGAATGAGCGCCGTTCGCACCGAGTCCCTGCACAAGCACTACGGCGAAGTGCGCGCACTCGATGGGCTGGACCTCGCTGTCGAGCCTGGCTCTATCTACGGCTTCCTCGGGCCGAATGGTGCGGGCAAAACGACTGCGATCCGCATTCTCGCCGGCCTTGCCAAGCCCACCAGCGGCCGGGCGTGGGTCGCAGGTGTCGAGGTCGGTCGGGGCAACAGCGAGACCACACGCAGCATCGGCTACATGCCTCAAGACCTGGCCTTCTACCCTTGGATGACCGGGCAAGGCTTCCTCAACTACATAGGGCGGGTCTTTGGCCTCTCAGCGATGGAGCGCGATGCGCGCACCAAGGAGCTACTGGGCACCGTTGGCTTGACCGCGGCCGCCAAGCGCAAAATCGGTGAGTATTCCGGGGGTATGCGCCAGCGGCTCGGCCTGGCACAGGCGCTGGTCAATCGCCCCAAAGTGCTGCTGCTCGACGAGCCGGTAAGCTCTCTCGATCCGGCAGGACGCAAGGAAATGCTCGGCTTGATCGAGGCGCTGCAAGGCCAATGCACGGTACTGATGTCCACGCACATCTTGGATGACGTAGAGCGGGTGTGTGACACTGTCGGCATCATCTCCGGGGGGCGGATGGTCACTCAGGAGAAGCGTGAAGACCTCCTCTCCCGTTACGCCGAGCCGGTGTTTGAGGTCGAAACCGCCAACGGTGCAGACATACCCTTGTACCGCTGGACCAGAGCGTTAGACGCAAGGCCATGGATTGAGTCGACCACGGTGCAGGGGCAGCGCGCGCGGATCGTCGTCAGCGACGTGCAGGCCGCTCAACGCGAGTTGCTTGCCTCGGCTGTGCAAGCCGGCCTGGTGATCGCACGCTACGAGATGGTCAGACCGTCGCTCGAGGACGTATTCCTGCGGCTGGTGAGAGCAGAGCACAGAGGATGATCTTCTTCACAGCCCTCCGCAAAGAGCTGCTCGAACAATGGTCCTCGTATCGCCTGCTCATCGTGGCGGCAGTGTTGCTCTTCTTCGGTCTGCTCTCGCCAGTGACTGCGAAATATACGCTGGAGGCCATTAAGCTTGCGCTGCCGAATGGTGAGGAGGTTGCTGCCCTCCTGCCGCTACCAAGCGTGAACGAGGCGGTGAAGCAGTATCTTGGGAATCTCAGTCAGTTCGGGGTCGTGATTGCGCTGCTCGTGACGATGGGCACAGTAGCTCAGGAAAAGGACAAGGGCACGGCCGCGCTGATGCTGGCTAAACCGCTGCCGCGTGGCATCTTCCTGCTGGCCAAGCTCGTCGCTATTGCGCTCACATTCGCCGTCAGCTTCACTCTGGCCGGAGCAGTGTGCTATTACTACACGCTGATGCTCTTCGAGGCCATGGACATTGCGGCGTGGGTGGCCCTCAATGGGCTGATGTTCCTATTCGTGCTCATCTATATTGCCTTGACGCTGCTGTGCAGCACACTGACCAAGTCGCAGGTGGCCGCTGGCGGTATGGCCTTCGGTGCGATGATCGTTCTGGCCAGTATGAGTGCTGTGCCCGGCATTGGTGAGTATCTGCCGGGTCAGTTGATCGGCTGGGGCGTTGAACTGATGGCTGGCAGCAGTGCAACCTACTGGCCGGCGCTCGGGGTCAGTATCGGGGTCATCGCCGCTGCCCTCGCCAGCGCTTGGGCCATCTTCCGGCGCCAGGAGCTATGAGCCGCTGTCGAGACCCTGCCGCGGCCCAATAGCGACAATGTCCATACCCGTACTTGGTAACTCTGTCCGTGCCTGGTCCCAGGGCACGCCGTCATCGCGCTTCAGACTCTCCCGCGCTGCGCGTAGCTCCGCGACGCCCTCCGGGTTGGTGGCCTCTTCAGCCGTTGCCAGCAGCGGCGCTGTGTAACCGCGTCTCCTGGCGCTCGACAAGCAAGCATAGGTGCAGTGCGGCAGCCCAGCGACTCCGGTTGCTGGCCCTCCTATGATCCCCCTGACAGGAGTAGGTTTTTTCGTGTGGAGCTACGTACCGCCCCTCGGTCTCCGTCATGGCGCCGGCGCGGGCCACGCAGGCCAGGGGCGCCAGCCACCATCCGGACCGACCGGGCGGCCACGCCTAGCCCTGGATTCCCGCTGGCGCGGGAATGACGGAGGTGAGGAATGACGGGGGGCGACAATGACGGATGGGTGTTGTTTTCGTGGCGGTGACGCTGACTGCCGGGATCAGTCAAGGCGCGGCGCGGGCGGCGAAATAGTCGCGGCCGCCTTGGAAGAGGGCCACCATGCGGTCGCGGTGGTAGCTCTCGCGGAAGTGGCCTTGCGTCCGCACCCACTCGATAGCTGCGTCGAGGCTCTGCACGAAACGGGCCGCCGCGCGGCGCGTCTGCGGGGAGTGCGCGCTACCGGCGCCGCGGCGGAAGTAGATCGGGCTGGTGTGTGCCCAGGCGAAGTGGCCGAACGAGTCGCGGCCAGTGCCGAAGCAGCGCGCCGCGAGCCACAGCTTATCGCGCACGTCCACCTTGCGGCGCAGGGTGCCCTCGGTGCGGCCGGCCTCCCCGACAGCGCGCGCCACCACCTCGCCATCCGCGACGATCTCGACGCGCTGGATCGGCTGCGCGGACTGCCAGCGTACCACCACGTCCACCGCACGCTGCCGGGGTTGCAGTGTTGCGCCGGGACCATGGACGCCCTCGACCGCACAGAAGAGCGCCGGGCCGTTGGTGATGAAGGTGCGACCGGCCTGGAGCGCCGCCAGCCAAGCATCGTAGCCGAATGTGGCCCGCACGAGCCGCCCGGCGCTCGGTTCGTGGTCGTGGCCACCCTCGCTGCCGTCGTGCCCGGCGTGCGATGGACCGGCAGCGAGCGCGAGATCGGCGGTGCTGCCATCGCCGGTAAAGGCGTAGACCCGATTGCTGGAGCAGATGAACCAATCCGAGCCGGTACTGGCCGGCAGCCGCAAGCCGCAGGTCAGCAGGTCATACCAGACGTCCCACTCCGGGTCCATCCAGAACGGATCGAAGAGATTGAAGGCGTCGAGCTTGCCCAACGACGCGGCGACCGGCGCCTCCATGCCCTGACCGTTGTGGCACCAGATCGCCACACCGCCTTGCCGATGCGCTTCGTCGGCGGCGTCAATGAGCGGCGGATAGTCCGGCTCGCCCTCGGCGACCAGCACCGAGCCGCGGCTCAACGGCTCCACCAGCTTCTCTAGGTTGATGAGCATGAGATGGCCGTAGCCAATCCCACCATCCGCCGAGCGGTTCGCCGGGCGGTTGTGGCGCGTTTCCTCGCCGATGTCGAGGATGGGGCCGGCGGCCAAGGTAGCGGCCGCGCCGGTGGGGCGGCCCACGGCGTACTTGTTGCTGGCGTAGGGAAGCTCCCGCCGGACGAGGACGCTGATAACCGCGACCGAGAGGTCGGCGATCTGGGGATCGAGCCGGCGCCGCTCGTCGGGCCGGGTCTCGTGTTCGTTGTAGTGGATATGAGTGTTGCCGGCGTGCCAGCCTGCGGCCGGCAGATCAATCCAGCGTTCGAGCGGCAGTTCCACCTCCAGCATGCCGGTGCGTGGTAGCTCGACCGTCCGCAGCAAGGGCCGGTACTCGGTCCCCCGCTCGACCACCACGTCGGCCGGCCCGCAGAGCAGATCGAGCGAGAAGGATCCGTCGCTATAGAAGAACGGTGGCCCGCCACCGACCTTCAGGAGCGCCTCCGGTGGCGCCCGAAATTTTGACGTGCCAGGTCTGCACCACCTAAACCCCCCATCGGATTGTGCAGACCTGGCGTCGTCACCGGCACTCTCGAGGACATGGACTCTGGCTTGCAGTGTGTCCCCGGTCCGGGCATCGTAAATGTGGCCACGCAGCGTAGGCATAACCGCTCTCCTGTCCGCTGAGTCCACACCACCTTACCACCATCTCCATCGGGAGAGGGCCGGGGTGAGGCACGATCCCCCCCCCATCGTGTCAGCGTCACGTGGCCGGTACGCCGGTCGGCGAGTCGGCCCGCGGGGTAGCGGTGGAAGAAGCGGCCGCCAAGCGCCGCGAGGGCCACCAGTTCCAGCGGCCGAGCAACAGCACGATGCTCGGTACGAGCAGGGCCCGGACGACGAACGTATCGAGCAGCACTCCCAGCATCACCGCAAAGCCCAGCTGCATCAAGTCACGCAGCGGCAGGGTCGCCAAGACCGAGAAGGTACCGGCCAGGATGATGCCCGCCGAGGTGATGACCCCGCCGGTCCGGCTGATAGCGCGGCGGGTTCCGGCCACCAAGCCGGAGCGGCCGACCTCCTCGCGCACCCGCGACATGATGTAGATGTTGTAGTCCACGCCCAACGCCACGAGGAAGATGAACATCCAGACCCCGTTCTGATACCCTACTCCTTCGTGGCCGAGGACGTTCTGGAAGATCACGCTGGACAGTCCCAGCGCCGCCAGAAAGCTCAACAACACGCTGGCGACGAGATACGTCGGCGCCACCAGACTACGGAGCAGCAAGGCCAGGATCACCCAGATGGCGACGATGACGATGGGGCCGACCACCTGGGCGTCTCGATTGACGGAGGCGCGTGTATCGGCCTGCGTTGCCGTCTGGCCACCGACGAGGACCTCCGAGCCGGCCAGATCGGTCGTCGCGATTGCATTTCGGGCTATATCGCGGAGGCGGGCGATTTGGTCGAGCGCCGGCACGCTGTAGGGATCGTTGTCGAGCACAACCTCAAGCTGCGCCGTGGTCCGATCCGGCGAGACAAAGCGCTGTCCGGCAAAGAGGACACCGAGGACAGCCTGTTGCTCCGGGGGCAGGTTGCGTGGCGGTGGGCCGCCTTGCCAGACCTCCTGGGGCAGGCTGTTGATGGCCGTTTGGAGCGCCGCGGCGCTCATCGGGAGCGCCTCGCCGAACGGCCGCGTCGTACCACTCACGCGCAGCACCGCCGGCTCACTATCCAGGGCCGTTGCCAGGGCATCTAGGGCTGCGAGATGCTGATACACGTCACCATCATCGGTCGTGACCACCACCTGAGTCGGCGCCAGCTCACCAGCCGGGAAGCTCCGTTGCAGCATCTCGAAACCGCGACGCGAGTCCGTATCGGCCGGAAATCCTTCCAGGAAGTTGAAGCTCGGCCTGATCGTTGGCACCCCCAGCGTCGCCACGATCAAGAGCATGACCGTGCTACCGAGCACCATACCGGGGCGCCGGACAACGAGCGCCGCCACGCGGCTCCAGAAGGTGCTGGCTTGGCCCGAAACCTGCTGTGGATTCATGGGCCAGAACGCCGCCCGGCCGAGCAGCACGGCGAGTGCTGGGATCAGCGTCAGTCCCACCGCCAGCATGATGAAGATGGCAGCCGCCAGCATGGGGCCAAGCGCCTTGAACGATCCGTACGTTGCCAGCACGAGCGCCACCATCGCTACCGTCGTGGTCCCTGCGCTGGAGGCGATAGCCGGGCCGACGTGGCTCATAGCCACCCGCATGGCCGCCCAACGGGTCGGCTGCCGGCCCCATTCTTCACGGTACCGCGCCACAATGAACAGCGTGAAGTCCGTGCCGGCGCCGAACATCAATACGGACATCACCCCCGTCGTCTGACCGTTGAGCGGGAGGCCAAACTGATCCGCCAGTAGTGCCGCCACCGACTGAGCGATGAGCAGTGCCCAGCTCACGCAGACGATAGGCAGGATGGCGAGCAGTGGCGACCGATAGACGACCAGGAGAATTACGAGCACCAAGCAAACGGTCGTCAGCGTGATCCGAAAGTCAATCCCCGTGAACACGCGCACCGCGTCGGTCGAGATGCCGGCCGGCCCGGTCACGGCGGCGTCCAAGGCGGTGCCAGCGATGGCTGCCGCCGCCTTTTCCCGTATCCAGTCCACGGCCGCACCGAACGACTCATCGGCCGGGTCGCCAGCGACCGTCACGAAGAGCATCATCGTCCGATCGTCGGGAGCGACGAACGCCTCCCTGGCCTGAGGTGCCGAGAAGACCGAGCGCACGGACGCGATGGGGGCCGGTGCGGTAGCAGAGCGCAGCACACCGTCCAGCCGCTCGATGGCCGCCAGCTCTTGCGGCGTGAAGGGCTGCGGGCCGTGGACCACGAGGATGGCCGGAATCCCCTCTGTGGCCGGAAACTTGTCGGCCACAACCTGGATGGCGCGCAGGGACTCAGCACCGGACGGCAGGAAATCCTCTTGCTCGTTAGTCGTCACCTCGCTCAACGGCGGAGCCACCGCCTGAATAGCGAAGACGACGACCAGCCAGAACAGGATGATGCCGGTGATACCCTTTTTCGAGGCGACGCCAGCGGCGAGGAGCGAGAACATAGCTACATGGCCTTTCTAACGAACGTTCGGTAGACAGTATAGTATACTACCGCCAGAGTGACCAGACTGACCACCACCCTGCTGATAGATAAGCTCGGACACTGAAGAGTGGCGCGGCAGGGGGTCAGTCATTAGCACCGGGGCAGCACTGCGCGATGGTTAGCACCGGCCGTCGTCGCCGCGTGAGGGAACCGGAGGTGCCAGATGGCAGGAAGCCCGCGCCGGCTAACCGAGCGCCACCAAGAGCAGCAGCAGCGCGTCTTGGAGGTAGCCGTGCGTCTCTTTGCCACGCACGGCTACGAGGCAACCGGCATGAGGGCCATAGCCGAGGCGGTGGGCCTCCGCCCGGCCTCCCTCTACCACTACTTCCCGAGCAAGGAGGCCATCCTCGAGGCCCTCTTTGCGGCGGCCGCCGCCGGCCCCCGGCGCGGCGTCGGCGAGCTGCGTCACAGCGCCACGCTGCGCGGGGTGCTAACCACGGCCGGGCAGGGGTTTCTGGCGGGAGTCGCCGATCTCCGGGCGAAGCGGCTGCTGGAGGTCCTGTTTCTGGCCGCTCACCAGCGTTCGGACTGGGGTCAGCGGTATCTCGCCCAACTGTCCGACCCGGCGCAGGAAGGACTGGCGGCGGCCATCGAGCGCGTACTGCCGGATTCGGCCCGACCACACGTCCAACCGCTCTGGCTGGCCAAGCAATTCATCGGCGCGCTGCTGTCCTTTGTGCTCCACGAGGAAGTCATTCGGAGAGAGGAACGGAACGATCCCACTCGTGAGGAGTATCTACGCCAGCTGGTCAATATCATGGCTGGCGGCGTGGAGCGGGCCGCTGAGTCCGCACCGTCCGATGGGGTATAAGATGGGGCGGCGTGCGGCGTTACAACGCACTCGTTGCAAGCAAGGTGAGAGGACGGCATAGTGCAACAAATCCTGATCGTCGAGGACGAGCCGGACCTGGTCAGGATGCTGGAACACAACCTCCGGCGCGAGGGCTATCAGACCCGTAGCGCCTACTCCGGGCAGGCCGCGCTGGAGCTTGTCGCCAGGGGGCCGGTCCCGGACCTGATCCTCCTCGACCTGATGCTCCCGGATATGCCGGGTACCGAGGTTTGCCGGCAACTGCGGATGGAGGAGCGGACACGCTCCGTGCTCATCGTGATGCTGACCGCCAAGTCGCAAGAAACCGACCGGATTGTGGGGTTCGAGATCGGTGCCGACGACTACGTGGTCAAACCGTTCAGCATCCGCGAGCTGCTGCTGCGTATCCGCGCCATCTTGCGCCGCACCCGCACAGCGCCAACGCCGCCATCGAGCGAGATGGTGTTCGACCGCCTGCGGGTAGATAATGCTGGGCACCGGGCTTGGCTCAACGACGAGGAGTTGCAGTTGACCGCGCTGGAGTTCAAGCTGCTGTCCACATTTGTCGCTCGCCGCGGACGCGCCCAGACCCGGGACGCGCTCCTCGCCGATGTCTGGGGTATTGACACCGCCGTCACGACGCGCACGGTAGACACCCACGTCAAGCGCCTGCGCGAGAAGCTCGGACCGGCCAGCCGGTACATCGAGACAATCCGTGGCGTGGGCTACCGCTTTCGATCCCGGCCGGAGGGAGCAGAGTCTTGAGCCTAGGCGTCCGAGGACGCTTGTTCGTAGTCTCCGTCGCCCTCATCCTCGTTGTCGGCCTGACCAGTGGCGCCTACCTCGAAAACCAGCTGCGTCGGCTGCTCGTGGCCAGAATTGAAGCGGAGCTACACCGTCACGCGCTGACCGGGCGTGAGCTGTTTCGGTCGCTCCCCGATTCGCCCACACCGGCGGCGGTTGATCCGCTGGCCGACCGGCTGGGACTGGCAGCCAGCGCACGGGTGACGGTGATCGCCCAAGACGGCACCGTGCTCGGCGATTCCGCGCTGACCGTCGAGCAGGTCCGGCAGCTCGATAACCACGGCTGCCGTCCGGAGGTCGTGGCCGCACTTGCCAACGGGCGCGGCGTAGCCCGCCGCTTCAGCGCCACCCTACGCACCGACATGCTCTACGTAGCAGTGCCCTTAGCACAAGCGGATGGGCTTGCGGTAGTACGCACGGCTACGCCGCTCGATGAAATCGAGCCGGTCGTCAACCAGCTCCGCGTGCTGCTCGGCGTGGCCGGTCTGCTGGGCCTGGCGATTGCCGTCTTCATGAGCGGCCTCGCCTCGCACTTTCTCTCTCGCACGCTGCGGTCGCTCGTGCAGCGCGCGCGCGCCATGGCCGGAGGCGCACGCCAACAGCGGATTGCCGTCGCAACCTCCGATGAGATCGGCGGCCTGGCCGGCTCACTCAACCGTATGGCCGAAGACTTGGAGCAAGCCGTGACCACGCTTGCGACCGAGCGCGACCGCTTCGCGGCGGTGCTCGAAGGGCTTGCCGACGCGATCCTGGCCCTGGACGCGGAGCAGCGCATCATCCTCGTCAATCGCGCCGCGCTTACCCTACTGGACCTGACCGAGCCACCCCTGGACCGGACGCTGCTGGAGACCATCCGGGTGCCGGTCCTGCAAGACCTGGTCGCACAGGCACAGGATGGCACGCCGTCAACAACCGAATTCGACCTGCCAACACCGACACCGCAGCGCGTGCTCGCCAGCGTCACCCCCCAGCAGCTGACCGGCGGCAGCATCATCGTGCTGCACGACGTGACCGAGCTACGTCGCCTCGAAACCGTCCGCCGCGACTTCGTAACCAACGTCTCGCACGAGCTTCGCACCCCGGTAAGCGTAATCCGCGCCACTGCCGAAACCTTGCTCCTCAGCCCCCTTGAGAACGAGGCCGAGACACGGGAGTTTCTTGCGGCGCTGCTCCGGCAAGCGGATCGCCTCGCCCGCATCGTCGCCGACCTGCTTGAGCTGGCCCAGATCGAGGCCGACCAATATCAGTTGCACCTCGAACCGGTGCTGATCGCGCCGGCAGTGCAGCGGGCGCTAGAGGTCGTTGACCAGGACCGGAAAGCGAAAGGCCTCTCCCTGGGCCTCGCCGTAGCACCGGACCTCAGCGCCCAGGCGGATGCCGACGCGCTCGATCAGATCATCATCAACCTCCTGGACAACGCGGTGAAGTACGCACTCGCCGGTGGACACCTCTCCATTCGTGGGAGTGCTCAACCGGACCACGTCCGTATCGAGGTGGCCGACGACGGCCCCGGCGTCGCTCCCCATCACCGGGACCGTATTTTCGAGCGCTTCTACCGTGTGGACACCGGCCGCTCGCGGGAGCAAGGCGGCACCGGCCTCGGCCTGGCCATCGTCAAGCACCTCGCGCTCGCCATGGACGGCGAGGTAGGCATGGAAGCGGCCACACCGCGCGGCTCGATCTTCTGGGTCACGCTCCCCCTCCCGACCTACCCCCCAGCCCCTACGCCTCCTCGCCAGGGTTGCCCCCACGACAGCCACCCGGCACTGCCCTAGTAACGCCAACCTTGTCGAGGCATCCCTTGCGAGCGCCCTGGCTTCCCGCCGGCGCCGGAATGACGGGGTGGGTGAGACCGAGCGTAGCAAAGGAGACAGTCCGGTCAATATGGCCCCTACGGAGTGACGAGCAGCACACGCGCATAGTGCGTCACCCGGACAGGAGGCCAAGACGGTGAAAATCTGCATTGACCCCGGCCATGGCGGGACCGATCCTGGAGCTATCGGTACCGCTCCCGCCGCCGCTAGCGCGCCGGCTATCACCCTGAAGGAATGCGACTTCACGCTGGACGTGGCACTGCGGCTGGAGGCAGAGCTGGCACACCGCGGCCACTCCGTACTCCTGACCCGCCGCCGCGACCGGCCGCTGAAGCTCAACGCCCGCGCCGCGCACGCCAATCGCCACGCAGCGGACCTCTTCATCAGCATCCACGCCAACGCCGCCATGAATCCGGCAGCCGAGGGCATCGAGGTCTTCTACTTCCCCGGCTCGGTGGCCGGGAAATCAGCCGCCGAGCACGTCATGCAGCACCTCGCGGCAGCGTTCCCCGGTCACGTCAACCGCGGCGTCAAGCCGGCCGACTTCGCGGTGCTGCGCCTCACCACCATGCCGGCGGTGCTCGTCGAATGCGAGTTCCTGACCAATCCGGACCACCTACGCCGGTTCCTATCGTGCCCTGACAAACGCCGGGAGATCGCCGTGGCGATTGCCAACGGTGTACCCACCGGCCCGGACGAGCCGCCGCCGGCCGCTGAACCGGCTTCGGCAGGAACGTACATCGTGCAGCCCGGCGATACTCTGAGTGCCCTCGCCCGCCGTTTTGGGCTGACGGTAGCCATCATCGCCAATGACAACGACCTCAGCAACCCCGACCGCATCCTCGTCGGGCAGGCGCTCCGTATCCGCTCAACCTAGCACGCACTCGGCGCAGCCTGCGGGCCTTGCCGGCCGGTGCCTGCCACATTCGCGCTACTGTCTTGTCACTATCCTGTCACAATGCCGTCCTAGACTCATTCACTGAAGGAAGTGGATCCAACCCAATACGGACGGAGGACATGAGGTGAAGAGACGAGACATCGGACGAGTCGGAATCCTGAGTGCCACTGCGCTGGCACTCGCTGCGTGTGGCGAGACCGAAACGACTGGAGGAGCTACCTCGGGACCGGCTCCCATCATCGCCATTGACGGCTCCAGCACCGTCTTCCCCATCACCGAAGCCGTCGCCGAAGAGTTCCAGAAGGTCAACCGCGCCCGCATCACCGTCGGCGTCTCCGGCACCGGCGGCGGCTTCAAGAAGTTCTGCGCCAACGAAACCGTCATCTCCGACGCCTCCCGGCCCATCAAGGCCACGGAGGTCGCCCTCTGCGGGGAGCAGAGCATCGAGTTCATCGAGCTTCCCGTCGCCTTCGACGGCCTCGCCGTCGTGGTCAACCCCAAGAACACCTGGGTCGGCCACCTCACCACCGCCGAGTTGAAGAAGATGTGGGAACCGGCAGCCCAGGGCAAGGTAATGAAGTGGAGCGACATCCGCCCCGGCTTTCCCGACAAGCCGCTGACCCTCTTTGCCCCCGGCGTAGACTCCGGCACCTTCGACTACTTCACCGAAGCCATCAACGGTGAGTCCCAGGCCAGCCGCGGTGACTTCACTCCCAGCGAAGACGACAACGTGCTCGTCCAGGGGATCACCAGAGACGAGAACGCACTGGGTTACTTCGGGTTTGCCTACTACGTGGAGAACACCGACAAGCTCAAGATCGTGCCGATTGACGACGGCAACGAGGACAACGGCAAAGGAGCAATTGCACCGTCCCTGGAGACCGTGGGCAATGGCACCTACCAGCCCCTCGCCCGCCCGATCTTCATCTACGTCAGCAAGACCGACGCCGACCGGCCCGAAGTGCAGTCCTTTGTGGAGTTCTACCTGACCCAAGGGCGGCCCCTGGTGGAGGAAGTGGGCTACATCCGCTTGCCCGATAAAGCCTACGATCTGGCCTTGGAGCGCTTCAACCAGCGCGTGACCGGCTCTGTCTTCTCCGGTGGCGCCGAAGTCGGGGTCACCATTGAGGAGCTCCTCAGCCGCCGGTAACGCAGCAGCATTGCATTGACATGGGAAGCATCGTCGCAGCCCAGGACAGAGCCAGGCGGCGGAAGGCCGTGCAGAAGCGACTGCACGGCCGCAAGTCGCCTGGTGAGCATCTCATCGAGCTGGTACTACGTGCCTGCGGATTTGTCTCGATCCTCACCACCGCGGGGATCGTTGCCGTCCTCATTTTCGAGACCATCGGCTTCTTCCGCATTGTGACGTTCGCCCAGTTCTTCCTGGATACCCAGTGGACTCCGCTCTTCCTAGACAAGCACTTCGGTATTTGGCCCCTGATCTCGGGCACAGTGCTTACCTCGGCCATCGCGATTGTGGTGGCACTCCCCTTTGGGCTGCTGGCTGCGATCTACCTCAGCGAGTTCGCCGCCGAGCGCGTGCGGCGAGTCGTCAAACCGGCGCTGGAAGTCCTGGCCGGCATCCCCACGATTGTCTACGGCTTCTTCGCGCTGATCTTCGTTACCCCGCTGCTCCAGAGCTTCATCCCCGGCTTGGCCGGGTTCAACGCCCTCAGCCCCGGCATCGTCATGGGGATCATGATTATCCCAATGATCTCCTCGCTCAGTGAGGATGCCCTGTACGCCGTACCGATTAGCCTGCGTGAGGGTGCCTACGCCCTCGGCGCACAGAAGCTCCCAGCCATCTTCCAAGTCGTCCTCCCCACGGCGCGCTCCGGCATCGCGGCAGCGGTGACGCTGGCCACCTCACGGGCCATTGGCGAGACGATGATCGTGACCATCGCAGCGGGCCAGCAACCGCGGCTCACCTTCGATCCGCGGCTTGCCGTCGAGACCATGACCGCCTATATCGTGCAAGTGAGCTTGGGTGACACCCCGCACGGGACACTGGAGTTCTCCACCATCTTTGTCGTCGGCGCCATGCTCTTCGTAATGACCTTCACGATGAACATCTTCAGTCAGCGGCTCGCCCGACGGGCGCGCAGGATACTCTGAAATGCAGCAAACCAAGCGCCCCCTCAGCAAGACGCGCGAGCACATCTTCGTGAGCCTCTGCCTAGGGGCCATCGCCATTCCCCTACTCGTCCTCCTCGTCCTGATCGGCAACGTTGTCGTTGACGGCGCGGAGCGTATCGGCTGGGACTTCCTGACCAGCTATCCATCGCGCAAGCCGGAGCTTGCCGGCATCCTGCCCGCGCTCGTAGGAAGCGTGTACGTCATCGGGCTGACAGGCATCATCGCGCTGCCCCTGGGGGTAGGCGCAGCCATCTATCTCGAAGAGTACGGCACCGACAGCTGGCTGGCCCAAATCATCGAGGTCAACATCGCCAACCTGGCCGGGGTACCCTCGATCATCTACGGACTGTTGGGCCTGGAGCTGTTTGTGCGCGCCTCCGGCATGGGGCGTAGCGTCATCGCCGGCGCCTGTACGATGGCGCTCTTGATCCTCCCTATCATCATCATCGCCTCGCGCGAGGCACTGCGTACCGTCCCCTTCTCCTTGCGCGAGGGGGCGCTGGCGTTGGGCGCATCACGCTGGCAGACCATCTGGCAGGTAGTTCTGCCCATGGCTTTCCCCGGTATCCTGACCGGCTCGATCCTGGCAATGTCGCGGGCGATTGGCGAAACGGCGCCACTGATTATGATGGGGGCGCTGACCTATATCGCCTTCCTGCCGACCGGGCTAGACTCGCCCTTCACCGTGCTACCCATTCAGATCTTCAACTGGGTCTCCCGGCCACAGCACGGCTTTATCGCCGACGCGGCGGCCGGTATTATGGTCTTGCTGGTGACGTTGCTCCTGTTGAACGCGCTGGCCATCTACCTTCGCAACCGCTTGCAGCGGCGCATCTACTAAGCCCAACGAGGTTTCCACGTGGCAACAACACACCCAGCACCACCACGACCGCAGCCGGCGAGCGGTAGCCTCACTTCCGCTAATGGCGCATCGGGAGTGAAGTTCGCCGTGAAGAGCCTCTCTGCCTGGTACGGCAATCAGGAGGTTATCCACTCGGTTTCGATGGAGATACCGGAGCGCCAAGTCACGGCCATAATCGGCCCCTCGGGCTGCGGGAAGTCCACCTATATCCGCTGCCTCAACCGCATGCACGAGCTTGTGCCCAGCGCCCGGGCGCGCGGCGAGGTACTCCTCGATGGAGAGGACATCTACGGACCGCAGGTAGACCCGGTGCGCGTGCGACGCCATATCGGGATGGTCTTCCAGAAGCCGAACCCCTTCCCCACCATGTCCGTCCGTGACAACGTGCTGGCCGGCCTGCGTCTCACCCACACGTTGCGCCGCGGCGATGCTAGTGACGTTGCCGAACGGGCCCTGAAGCAGGCGGCGCTCTGGGACGAAGTGCAGGACCAACTCGATAAACCCGGTGGGAGCCTCTCCGGTGGGCAGCAGCAGCGCCTCTGCATTGCCCGCTCGTTGGCGGTGAACCCGGACGTGCTCCTCATGGATGAGCCGTGCTCGGCGCTTGATCCGATTGCTACTGCACGGATCGAGGACCTTATTCATGCGTTGCGCGAGGAGTACACAGTCGTCATCGTGACCCACAACATGCAGCAGGCCGCGCGCGTCTCCGACCGGACGGCCTTCTTCCTGCTCGGCGATCTGATCGAGTACGGACCGACGAATCAGCTCTTCACGGCGCCAACGGACGACCGCACCGAGGACTACATCACCGGCAAATTCGGCTGACCTGTCCCCCAGACAGAGGAAAGGCAGGGAGGATATGGCAACTGCCACGGCAGTACGGGAGCATACCGACCGCGAATACGAGCGCGAGCTGCGCGAGCTACGGCATCGGCTACTGCTCATGGCCGGTCAGGTTGAGCAGATGATCGCGGATGCGGTTCGGTCACTCGTCGAGCATGATGTTCAACTGGCCAGAGCGACCATCGAAAACGACTACAAGGTCAACAGTGCCGAGCTAGAGATTGACGAGTTGTGCATCCACATCCTGGCCCGGCGGCAACCGGTGGCCTCCGACCTGCGGTTCATCACCTTTGCCCTGAAGATGGTCCCCGACCTGGAGCGGATCGGGGACCTCGCCGTCACCATCTGCAAGCGCGCCATCAACTTGAGCGCCCTGCCCCAACCGAAGCCCTACGTGGACATTCCCCAGATGGCGAGCATTGCCCAGGAGATGGTGCGGGATGCGATTGATGCCTTTGTCACCCGCGACGTGGCCAAGGCGGAGCAAGTCGTCGCCCGGGATGAAGAGGTAGACGACCTCTACGACTGTGTCTACGATGACCTCCTGCCGCTGATGCGCGAAAACCCCGGCCTCATCGAGGCCGGTACGCGCGTGCAGTCGGTGAACAAGACGCTCGAACGCATTGCCGACCACGCAACCAACCTCGCGGAGCAAGTCGTCTTCCTCGTCAAGGGCAGCGACATCCGGCACATCGGCAAGCGCGACGACGAACGCAACGCCTGAGGCACTGGCCTCGCGACCAATGGCTAAACGCACCGTTCCTCACGGCGCCGGATAGCATTAGCACCGCTTATGCACGAGCCGTCCGCCCTGGTACACCGCTCGCACTTGACGCAAGGCCGTAATGTCGGCAGTTGGGTCTCCATCCACGACGAGGATGTCGGCGGCCAGACCAGGCTCCAGGCGACCGATCTCATGGGCCAGGCCGACGGCGCGCGCGGCAACCGAAGTGGCGGCCGCGATAGTTTGCAACGGGCTGAGACCGGCCAGCACCAGGGCTTCCAAATCCAACTGCAAGTTGCCAAAGGAGACGGTTCCCGGCCCCGAGTCCGACCCGGCGATAAACCGGTCGGCCAAACCCAGGTCAAGCAGCTGGCGGAGGATGTCGAAGTGCGCCTGCACCCGCGCTTCGACCTCAGCCAGTTCTTGCCGCTCCGCGCCCGCGAGCGCCTCCGGCCCCTCCGCGTCGCGGCGCGCTCGTAGCCGGCAGACAATGTTATAGCCGAGGGCTTGGATGGTCGGACTCAGGAACACATCGGATTCGCCGAGCAAGTCCGCCACCTGTTGATCGAAGGCCGCCTGCGGTGGCTGACCACCGTTCCCGGGGCACAGAAACTGCAAGTGCTCCATCACGTCAACGCCCGCAGTGACAGCCCGCTTCATCCCCTCAAGCCCGCGGCAGTGGGCCACGACCAAGCGACCGAGGTTATGGGCTTCGTCTACGAGTGCCTGTAGCTCTACGGTGCTGTATGAGGCATGCTCCGGCAGCGTGCCAGCCGTCCCGCCCCCGGTGGTCATCACCTTGATGACATCGGCGCCCTCGTGAACCAGGCGGCGCACCGAGCGCCGCACGGCATCCGGGCCGTCCGCTTCCTCGCCGCAGAACCAGAAGTGACCGCCGGTGCAGGCGATGGAGCGACCGGCTACGAGCAGACGCGGCGCCGGGAAGAAGCCCTGCTGCTGACCGGCCCGCAGATCGAAGGCCACCCGCCGCCGGGCGCCGAGGTCCCGGGCCGTCGTCACACCGCCCTCCAAGTGGAGCCGCGCGTTGCGTACCCCATAGAGGAGGTGCAGCCCATCGGGTTCAGCCATGACCGGCTCGTAGGGCCGGCCATCGGCCGGCAGCGAGAAGTGAGTGTGGGTATCAATCAGACCGGGGAGCACCGTGCCGTCGGCGTAGGAGACCAGTTCGATGCCGGGCGGCGCTGCTGCTCCCGCCACAACTTGCCGGTATACCTCGGGCACCGCAGCGGCAGGCCCGGCCCAGCCAATCCGTTCTCCTTCGATGACGACCACCCCGTCGTTGACCGGCGGCGCCCCACTCCCGTCGAGCAGCCGCGCGGCGCGCATGATGCGTGTCGGACAACCTGCGGAGGGCATGAACGCGCTCCCTTCCCCTGCGATATCAAGCCGGATAGTACCGCATTCCGCCTGTAGCCGACAGGGCCAGCCGGCTCAGGGCAGGCCCTGTCCATTGTCATCCTGAGCGGAGCGAAGGGTCTCTCCGCCGTGGCTGAGATTCTTCGATCCGCTCAGAATGACAGGTTTGGGGGATGATAGGTTTGGGGACAACTTTGGAAAGGCCCTCGGCCCAGGGGGAGGGAAGTTGCGCCTCACTCCCCGGTGCCTCACCCCCGGCTCATAACTGCTACATGCTACACTGACGTTATGGCACCCTAAGCCTGGGAAGGTCCAATGGCCGGAATTCGGCACGCCAAGCAACAGCCGGTAGTAGAAAAGGCGAATGTGCGCCCGGAAATCGCCGCGCTCTCCCGTCGGATCGTCGCTGAAGACCGGGAAGCGCTGGACATCTTGGCCGCTTACGATCGTGGCGAGATGCCCACTGCCGCCGACCAGAAACGGCAAGCAGTACCATCCGCACCTATGCAGCCGCTTACCGCTCCCATTAAGCAGTGATTTGAGCGTCTTTGGAATCACTAACCACCCTCGGATCGGAAGAAGTAATCCAACTCCACGCCGACGTCTTCAACATTTCCTGGGAACAGGCCGCGGATCATCTACTCGGTGGCGGCGTGGAGAAATTGGAGAATGCGCTGGCGCGGGGGGAGCCGGTCGAGGAGATTGCGGCAGCCATCCGCCGCTCCCTCATGCCCTGGGAGTAGCAACGAGTCCGTCTGCCTCACCCCGTCCGGTTGCACCGGACTCCCCTTCTCCACCAGTAGAGAGGGCCGGCTGACAGGGATAGGTTTCTTGTGCAGGGGCACAATTCGCCGCGCCGCGCAGCTCCTAGACAATCCACGTGGGGAAGAGGGACGCGAGGCGCCCGATGAGGTTGAACATCACGACAAACCCCATCCCGACGAGTAAGGCGCCGCTGCTCCACTCCACCACTTGCCCCTGCCGATTGAGGCGGCGCAAGAAGCCCATCGCGCTATCGAGCGCAAACGCTGTGATGAGGAACGGCACGCCGAGGCCCAGCGAGTAGGCAGTCAGCAGCAATGCGCCCATCCACGCCGTCTGAGTGGTCGAGGCGTAGAGCAGGATAGCGCCGAGAATCGGCCCGATACACGGCGTCCACCCGGCGCCAAAGATGCCGCCGACCAGGAAGGACGCGGCCACACTCGCCAGGCCAAGCTCCGGCGATGCTGCGCTCTGGGTGCCTGGCCGGGGATAAGCTCCCTTGCCCCCGGTCAGATATGCGAAGGCCGGAGCTTGGCCTAGCGACCCCCACCGTCTGCTCGGCCGGAACGAGAGCCGCAGCTCACGATACAGCGCGGGGATACGCAGCACACCGGCTACGTGGAGGCCCATCACGACCAGGATGGCACCACCAACCCAACGCAGCCAGGGGAGCTGATCGCGAACGATGAAGCCGACCAGTCCGACCGACGCTCCCAGCACGATAAAGATGGCCGAGAAACCCAGCACGAACGCCAGCGCATGGGCCAGCGTCGCGCTCCGCGGCCCGGAATCCGGCTCCTTCCCGAGCGACCGCCCCGTCAGATGCCCGACGTAGGCCGGCACGAGCGGCAGCACACAGGGCGACGCAAAGGAAAGCGCCCCCGCTCCGAACGCCACGATCAGTGACAGGTTCACCGGATCCATAGGCTTACTCGCCCGGGTGGAGCGGCGGACGTCTCATTGCACCAGCGCCCAGAGCAGCCGCAACGCGCTGACGCGCGACACGAGCGCCTCGCGACCATCAATCGCCACTACGGGCACTGTCAGCTCGTACCGCGCCAGCAAGTCCGGGTCCGCCGCGATGTCCACCTCTCGAAACCGAAAGCCGACGCGCCGCCGCACGCGCTCGATCTGCGCCCTCGCCTCCTGGCAAAGGTGGCAGTCGGCCTTGCTGTAGAGCACCACGTCGCGCTGCGGCAGCAGCTTCACGTAGCTCTCCTTACACCCTTCAGATACAAGCGCCCGTGCGATCATCAGGTCAGCGTGGTAGCCGCTGCCAGGGCGCCCACCAGGAATGTCCCTACCGGGTCGGCAGCACCAGGCCACTAGCTACTGACCACCGACCTAGGCCGGGACCAGCTCTTGCTTGACGAGCTTGAGGTCGTCGCCCTCGACGGTCAGCTCAATCGTGTCACCGGGCACGAAGTCACCATCGAGCACCGCCTGCGTGAGCGCATCCTCGACGTACTTCTGCAGCAGACCACGCAACGGTCGCGCCCCGTCCAGCGGACCATAGCCGTGCTCCGCGAGGAACCGGATAACCTCCTCGTTCCATCGCAGCGTATAGCCCTTTTCCTCCGCCACACTCGCCTCGCGCCGCAGTTGGATGGCAGCGATGCGCTGCATCGCCCCGCGCGTCAGCGGACTGAAGGGGATCACCTGATCGAGACGGTTGAGGAACTCAGGTGGCAGCCGCCGCTTTACCGCCGCCTCGGCGTTCCGGCGGAGCTCCTCGGCACTCGGCCCCTCACTGCCCGGGCCAAAGCCCAGGGGATTGCGATTAAGCTCCTCACTGCCGAAGTTCGCGGTGAGCAAGACAACCGTGTTCTTGAAATTCACCTTCGTACCGTGAGCGTCGGTCAGGTGGCCGGTATCGAGGATCTGCAACAGCACCGTCAGCACCAGCGGATGCGCTTTGTCAATGTCGTCGAACAGGACAATCGAATACGGCCGCCGCCGCACCGCCTCGGTCAATCTCCCCGCTTCGTCGTAGCCGACATAGCCCGGCGGGGCACCGATCAGCCGCGAGGTCGTGTGGTATTCCGAGAACTCGGACATATCCAAGCGGACGAGCGTATCCTCCGAATCGAACAGATATTGTGCCAACACCTTCGCCAGCTCGGTCTTGCCCACGCCCGGGGGCCCGACCAAGAGGAATGAGCCGATGGGCCGGTTGGGGTCGCTCAGGTGCGCCGCGGCGCGGCGCAGCGAGCGGGCGATGGCCTGGACCGCGTCGTTCTGCCCGACGATCTGCTGCGACAGCGCTTCCTCGGCGTGGAGCAGACGCTCGGCCTCGGCCTGTGAGACACTGGCCACTGGCACACCGGTCCAGCCGGCAATGACTTCCGCCACGTCGTCCGGGCCAATCGGCGTGGCACTGGACCGCGCCTCCTGGCGCCACTCCCCGCGCAGTTGTTCGATCTGGGAGCGCAGGTCGCGCTCCTCCTGGGCGAGGCGGTTCGCCCGCTCGTACTCGTGCCAATCAATCGCGATATCGCGCTCGGTCTGCAATTGCTCCAGCATCCGCTGCTTGCGGCGTAGCTCGTGCGGCGGGGTCAGCCGCTTCACCTTCGCCTTTGCCGCCGCCTCGTCTACAACGTCAATCGCTTTGTCCGGCAAGGCCCGGTCCATGATGTAGCGGTGGGATAGCTGCGCCGCGCTGACCAGCGCGTCATCGCCGATGACGACACCGTGGAACGTCTCGTAGACCTCCCGCAGGCCGCGCAAGATGGCCGCAGTTTCATCCATTGACGGTGGGACTACCTCGACCGGCTGGAAGCGACGCGCCAGCGCCCCGTTACTCTCGATGTAGCGCCGGTATTCGCGCCAAGTAGTAGCGCCGATGCAGCGGATCAGGCCACGCGCGAGGGCCGGCTTGAGCAAGCTGGCCGCATCCAACGCTCCCACCGCCCCGCCGGCCCCCAGCAGCATGTGTAGCTCGTCAATGAAGACAATGACGTTTCCGGCCTTGACAATCTCGGCCAGCAGGCCCTTCAGCCGCTCCTCGAAATCGCCCCGATACTTCGTTCCGGCGACAGCGCCGGCCAAGTCGAGCTGCACAATCCGCCTCCCATGGAGGGCAGCGGGCGCTTTCTTGGCGGTGATGCTGCGGGCCAGCCCTTCGACAATGGCCGTTTTGCCGACGCCGGCGTCTCCCACGAGCACCGGGTTATTCTTGGTACGGCGCAGCAGCACTTGTGCCAGCCGCCGGAGCTCCTGCTCCCTTCCGACCAGTGGGTCCGTGCGGCCCACGCGCGCCAACTGTGTCAAGTCACGGCCGTAGGTGCTCAGTAGCGACGCCTTGCCCTCTCGCCGCGACCGCTGGCGCCGCCGGGTGCCCCCACCCGTCCGCACGCGCTCGGTAAGGCCACCCGCCTGGCGATGGAGCGCGGCAATGTCCAAGCCGAGCTTGACCAGGATGCGCGTAGCGAGGCTATCGCGATCATGCAGGATGCCGAGGAGCAGGTGCTCGGTGCCGATGTACTCGGCATTCATCCGCTGGGCCTCGCGGCTCGATATTTCAATCGTGCGGCGGGCAGCCATGGAGAGGACTATGTTCTGACTGTCGGCGGCCTGGCCAATCGTCAAGTTGGAGACTATCTCTCGCACGACGACCTGCGGATCAATGCCCTGCCGCCGGAGCAAGCGCGTGGCAAGCGCTTCGGGGACCGCGGTCATCGCCAGCAGGATATGCTCGGTCCCGATCTGATCGTGCTGGAAAAAAGCTGCCTCTTTCTTCGCCAGCGCCAACACCTGTCGGCTCATCTCCGACAGCCGACCGAGCGCATCCATCATCAGTCCTGCTCCCTGCGGCGCCAACGCGCGGCCCCGTCACATCGCAAGCAACAGCGCAGCACGGTAGCGCCTGTGTGGTCGGTAGCGAGCCGCGCACTGCGGCAGCAGCGGGCCGGCGCGCAGCTTACAGCAGATTATAGCGGTGAAACCGCATCCGTGGGCGCGTAGCGACGGAGATACCGTCGCGTTGCGGCTGCTATGGACGCTACCGCGCGTGCAACCCTACCGGGACGGCAGTCAAACGAGCGGCGGAACGAGGCTCGCGGCTGCCACCTAACTCCGGCCGGGATAATCTCGGCTCAACGACCGGCCGCCCTGAGGAGCGCCGACTGGAAGCCGGCAAAACGGCACCGGTCGAGCAATACGCAGGCGACAATTCCCGCCGCATTTGTCAGCGAGTCGTCGTGTATGAGGAGGCGTCGGGCCGGGCAACAGTTAGCGACTACGGCCGCGAGTCATGCGGCGGGCCTCGGCGGATGCTTCCTTGCGTAACCGCCGCCGGTGCCTTGCCAGCGCCTTCCGCTCCGCAATCCGATTGCGCTCGCTGCGGGATACGAAGAAACGCTTGGCCTTGACCTGGCGCAAGAGTCCACTATTCTGCACTCCCTTGCCAAAGCGTTTCAGCAGGGCTTCCTGACTTTCGCCTTCACGTAGTGTGACAAACATATGACTCCTGGCTGATCCCCTTCTCCGTTCGCTCAATATGCGCCGCAACACGCCGGGACTGTCGGCAGCGCATTGGTCGGCGCTACACGGCACCGAGCGGCGCCCCGGCGGCGGCCAGACAACACGGAACCCGACAGACTGCACTGCGGCTCCAACTCGCTATGCTATCAAACCCCCGCCTACCCGTGCCCGTCGAGTCGCCCCGCAGCCCTCACCCCGCGTCCCGGCCTCGTCAGCCCCGCAGGCGCGGGAATCCACCCCGGCCGTCCGGCTGCTAGTGAAGCTGGCGCGGTGGCAGGCGCTGGCGTATCGAATCCATGGCCTTGTCTACCTCGCGGCGCCCATCGCGCACGGCAAAGGTGGCATGGCCTGGATACAGACCGTCCAGCGACAGTGCTGCTAGGCGCTCGACGCTCCGAATCGAGTCGTGGAGCGAGCAGTCCCAGATGTTCTGGAGCAGGATCGCGCCCCCGGCGAACAGGGCATCGCCGGTGAACGCGGAGACTTCACCGTCCCGCCGCACGACATAGGAGAGGTGACCGGCGGAGTGGCCGGGGGTTTCGAGCGCCTCAATGACCAGATTGCCAACCTGTACCGTATCTCCGTCGGCAAGCTCCCGCTCCACCGGACACGGCGTAAAAACGAAGTCGAGCGGATACACGCCGCCCTCACGGGCCACATCGAGGCTGCTCCCCCGCTCATCAGCGGAGCGCAGATATTGCGCCACTTCGGATGACGCGGCTACCCGTATCCCCAGCCGCTCGCGCAGCCCGGCGGCGCCGCCGGCGTGGTCCACGTGGGCATGAGTGATGAAGAGGGCCGTTACCCGCTGAGGATCGAGACCTTCCCGCACGATCTGCGCGACAATCTCGTCCGTCGAACGCCCCCCACCGGAGTCAATGAGCGCATATTCATCGCCACCGTCGAGCAGATAGACGTGGCAGTCGTAGTCGTCGGTCAAGCGAAAGCCCACCTGTCCACTCCCGACGAGGTACAGCCAATCAGTAATCCTCATTGCCATTGCTCCCGGAAGCAGCCCTGACACAAACGCAGGGCCTTTCCATATGTCACCCGGAGCAGAGCGTAGGGTCTCTCCCTCGCACCCAAGATTCTTCGCTCCGCTCAGAATGACAGATTTGGCGGCGACTTTGGAAAGGCCCTCACCCAAACGACGAGTGGGTAGTCCCCTAACTACGCCCCGACAACCGCTCACTCAACTCCAGCGCCGTGCGCGCGTATATCTCGGCGGCGGCGCTCAGGTGTGCCACCGGCACGAACTCGTCGGCCGTGTGCGCCTGCGTGATGGAGCCTGGACCGAGCACAATACTCGGCACCTCCCGCAGTGCCCAGAGCTTGCTTGCGTCCGTACTATACGGCACTCCCAAGAGCGCGTCCGGGCGTCCGAGCGCGCGGCAGGCCGCTTGGGCAGCCTGTACGACAACGGCATCAACCGGTGTATCGAGCGGCCAATCTTCCGTGGTGGGCGGACTGATTTCCAGCCGCACATCGGGACGCGCACGTCGCATGTCGGTGAGGAGCGCCTCAATCTCGGCGAGGGCGCTCTCCATGCCCTCACCGGGGATAGTGCGCCGATCAATGTCAATGGTGCAGCGGTCCGGCACGACGTTGACCCCCGTGCCACCTTCGATGATCCCCACGCTGAGGGTGGGTGAGCCGACGAGCGGATGCCGGCGTTCGGGCAAACGCTCCTGGAGTCCCCGCAGCGCGTACAGCACGTCGGCCATGTGGTCAATGGCGTTGACTCCGACCTCCGGGCGGGCGCTATGCGCGGCGCGGCCCAATGTCGAAACCTGCACCCGCAGACAGCCCTTGTGGGCAATTACCACGCGCAAGTCGGTCGGCTCACCGACGACCGCAGCTTCCACGCGCTCGTCACTATCCACAAAGTGCCTGATCCCGGTGAACTGGAGCTCCTCGTCTACCGTGGCCAACAGCGCCACGTGCATGTTCAGCGCGCCGCGCCGCGCCAGCAGCAGCTCTAACGCCACGAGCATGGCGGCCAACGAGCCTTTGGTATCGCACGAGCCGCGGCCGTACAGCCGCCCGTCGCGCACTTCGGGGCGCCATGCCCGCTCACCCATCGAGTCCCCGGCCACCGTGTCCATGTGCGCCTCGAAAAGCAAGGTCTGTCGGGCACCAGGCACCGCGAGACGCGCCATCACGTTGTCACGCCCCCGGTGTACCGGCTGCCGCTGCACATCCAATCCCAGCCGCCGACAGTAGCGCTCGACGAACGCCGCCACCGCTCCCTCGCCGCGGCTGCCGCTGGGATAGCCGGGATTGACGCTTTCAATCGCTACCAGGTCGCTCGTCAGGCGGACCAACTGCTCTTCCATCGCTCAATCCTCGTCGTGACCGCCTGTCGCCGCCCTAGCCGGCCACGCCCCGCCAGGCTTGCAGCGCCGACCGCCGCAGCAGCCACTCCTTGTCCGACGGCGCCAGCCAATCCAGATGGTCGGTAACCGCGGCCACCTCCTCACCATATTCCTCCCCGCCACGAACACCACCCCCGAAATCGGTGCCCCACATGACGCGCTCGCGGCCGTACGCATCGAGCGCCCGCCGCAGCAGCGGATGCACGTCCGTGAAGGGGAAGTGGGCCAGCGACGTGCGTCGGAAGCAAGTGGCCTTCAGATAGATGTTCGGCCGGCTCGCCAGCGCGGTCACGCTGGCAAAGCGGTTAAACGCCGGCCCCTCCGCAGCTCGGATACCACCCCAATGGTCAATGACCACCTTGACCTGCGGATGCCGGCCTGCGGCCTCACCTATCGCCGGGAGCTCGTCCGGGTTGGTGAGAAAGCCGATGGTGATTCCCAGGTCGGCGCACGCTCGCCACACTGCCTCGACGGCCGCAGCGGCCGGCCACGCACTCGTCCGCTGGCCATACCAGACCAGCCGAATGCCGCGGACGCCGTGTACGTTGGCCAGTTCATGGAGCCGGCTTACGGCCGCCGGATCGTCCGCATGGACCCGCGCTGCCGGGATCACGCGGTCGGGAAAACGGCTGACGGCATCGAGCAGGTAGCTCTGATCTTGTAGATAGCGCCGCGGGTTGATCGCCACCACCCACTCCACGCCATGACGATCCATATAGCCGAGCAGCGTCTCGACCGCGGCGTCCCACGTCTGCCCACCGGCACCCTCAGCGCCGGACGGAAACCGGTCCTCGTCCGACGACCAGATATGTAGGTGCGAGTCAATAAGCTGCATGGCCAGCGACCTCCCCCGACGTTCGGCAGCCAGTGTAGCAGGCGCCTCCGGGCAGCCGCAGGCACGAAACAACCGCTATAGCCGGCACACCCGATCACTCACCAATCCCCTTGCAGCTGACCACTCACGACTCACCAACCGGCCGCCCAATCGCGGGGGAGCTTGGCCATCGTGTGGCGGAGGGTGCCGATACCGGTAATCGTGATTTCTACCATGTCGCCGGCGTGCAGGCCCAGCTCAGGCGGGACGATGATACCGGTACCCGTCGAGACGACCGTGCCGACCGGGATGGGATTGTTGAGCATCAGATACTCGGTTAGCTCATCGAACCGCCGCTTGATCCGGTCCGTCCCGACCGACTCGTCGAAGATGACCTGCTCCCCCCGCTCGATCACACACCGCACGTCCAAGCTGTACGGGTCGGTCAACTCGTCGCTCGTCACGAGCACCGGCCCCAGCACGGTACAGCCATAGAAAATCTTCGACTGCGGCAGGTAGAGCGGATTTTCCCGCTCGATGTCCCACGCCGAGACGTCGTCGCAGATCGTGTAGCCGACGATCTCGCCGTTCGCACCGAGCACGTAGGCCAACTCCGCTTCCGGCACCGTAATCGCCGAGTCGGCGCGGATGGATGCAGCGGCGTTGGGGCCGACGCAGCGCGAGTCACCGCCCTTGGAGAAGATTTCGGGCCGCGCCGCATCGTAGACCATATCGTAGATGCCCTTGCCGGTCTGCATATCCCCCTCGCGGAATTCGGCACTGCGCCGATAGGTCACGCCGCAAGCCCAGATCTCCGGCGCCGCAACCGGGCTGATCAGATAGGCACGGTCGGCCGCCGGTGGCACGTCGAGGTCGGCATACGACCGTGGCCACGCCTTGGATTCAGCCCGCTCCGCCGCGGCCAGCTCCGCGACGGATACACCACGGCTGATAGCACCCTCGATCAAGTCGGTCATCGTACCCCAGCCGACGAGCGGCACAACCTGATCCCTTTCGAGCACACCTACGCGGTTGCCCGCCACCGGCTCACGAAATCGCACCAGCTTCATCGTCGTTCCCTCCCCGGCCCGGTGGGTGGCGAGTGCCCGGCCACCGGCCACTGCAACGTTACCGGCTGCTCCGACGGCGTGCCAGCAGCGGACAGCCGGCACGCTGCTATACTCGGCGGCGCTCCGGGGGTATCCGGCAGCAGTACTGCCTGACGAGGGCCCGCCCCAGGGAGGTGAGCGAGTGGCTGCACGGCAAGGAGCCGGCTCACGACCGCCTCGGTATCTGTTCGGCGACAGCGACGTGGCCTCGCACCGGCTGCGGGTGCTGTCCGAGGTGTTTGCCGAGTCGTCGCGGCGCTTCCTGTGTGCAACGGCGCCCGATAAACCCGGTCTCGCCATAGATGTCGGCTGCGGACCGGGATACACCACCTGCCTCATTGCCAACGTACTACGGCCGCTGCGGACGGTGGGTATTGACAACTCGGAGGCGTTCATCGCGGAGGCGCGCCGCGCCGGTGCCGGCGACAGCAACGTGTCCTACCTGGTCCATGACGCGGCCGCCGTCCCTTTTCCCGTCGGACCGGCCGACCTCATCTACACGCGGTTCGTCGCCACCCACCTGCGCGACCCGTCGCCTACTGTCCGCGGCTGGGCCACGCAGCTCGTACCAGGTGGCCGGCTCCTGCTGGACGAAGTGGATTCGATTAGCACTGCCAACCGCGTGCTGTCGCGCTACCTGACCGTCCTGACCGCATTGCTCGACCACCAAGGCAGTGCCCTCTACGTCGGTCCGACTTTGAGCAATTTCTCCGCGCCGGGCCTGCTTAGGAGTAAGATAGATACCATCCGGCGGCTGCGGGTGCCGGACTCACGCGCCGCGACAATGTTTCGGCTAAACCTAGAGACGTGGCAGGACCATCCGTTCGTCGCCGACACGTATGGCGCCGATGCCATCCGCCGGCTTGCGGACGATCTTGAAGCCGAGGCAAGCGCTTCCGGCGCCGCGTCCACTACCGAGTGGGGAATGCGCCAGGTCGCGTTCGAGCGGGTCTGAACCGAGCGCCACGTTGCCCGATTTCGCGCCGGTCTGCGCGCTCGCAGAGGAGGAAGCGGATGTCGAAGACGTATCGTGTGGCCTGTATCGGCTGCTCGCGGATGGGCAGTTGGTTTGACGACCTACAGCGCCAGCGGGACGACAACGATCCCTGGAGCACGGAGTGGGTACCCGGCGCGATGGCTCCGGTGTGCCAAACCATTGACCGCGTAGAGTTGGTGGCCTGCTGCGACCTGGACCGCGAGCTAGCCGAGCGGATGCAGCAACGCTGGGATATCCCGGCCGCCTACACCGACTATCTGGAGATGATCGACCAAGAGCGTCCTGACATTGTGGCCATCGTGACCTCTTACGGCAGCACGCACGCCGCCCTCGCCGCCGGCGTTGCCGAGACGGGGCTGGTCAAGGGCGTCTACTGTGAGAAGCCCATCGCTACCTCGATGGCCGAGGCGGACCGGATCATCGCGGCCTGCCGCACGCATGGCGTCACGTACTCGTGCAGCCACGTCGCGCGGTGGAACGTGCGCTATCGCCAGGCGCTAACCTGGATTCAAGAGGGGGCTATCGGCGAGGTGCAGGCGATCACCTGTAGCGCCATGGGGACGCTCCTGCACCTCGGCACCCATCAGACGGACGCCTTGGCCGGGTTCGCGGGCGACGGCGATCCCGAGTGGGCATCCGGTATCGTGGACGTGCCCGCGGACTTGCCGCAGGAGCAGTGGCCGACGATGGACCCGGTCGGCGGTGGCTACATCCTGATGCGGAACGGTGTCCACCTGCTGATGGAGGGCGCGTCACCCGGTCCGCGGACGTATCAGATTTCGGGTAGCGAGGGCAAAATCCAGATTTGGAACGACCTGCACCACATTCAGCTCTGGCGTCGGGCCGCCCGGAGCAGCCGGGTGCTGGAGCCGGGGCCGCTGCTCGCGCCGCCCACCGAGCAGAGCTTTGCCGTCGCCCAAATGTCCGAGCTAGTGCAAGTGCTCGACGCGGGCGGCACACCCAGCTGCGACGAGGTACGGGCAGCACGGGCACTGGAAATGGTACTGGGGCTGCACCTCTCGCATCAGCAAGGCGGCGCGCGAGTGTCCTTCCCGTTAGAGAATCGGACGTTTGGTGTGGATACCAGGTAGGGCGCAAGGCGAGCCATCGAGCAGAGAGGCGAGGGGATGAGCGCAGCACAACGATTGGCCGGCAAGGTCAGCATCATCACGGGCGGCGCGGCCGGTATCGGCAAGGCGGTTTGCGAACGATTCGGACAGGAAGGCGCGTCCGTCGTCGTTGCCGACTATAACCGCGCCGGGGCAGAGGCCGTTGCTGCGGCTATCGAGGCGGCGGGCGGGCGAGCAATGGCGCTCCAAACCGATGTCACCGACAAGACCCAAGTGGACGCGATGGTGACAGAGACCGTGCAGGCGTTTGGCCGGATCGACGTACTCCACAACAACGCCGGCATTATCCAGGTCAAGGCGCTCCTGGACCTCACCGAAGCGGACTGGGATCGTGTCCAGGCCGTCAACTTGAAAGGAACGCTCTTCGGTATCCAGGCGGCGGCTCGCCAGTTGATCGCCCAAGGCACCGGGGGCCGGATTATCTGCACCGCGTCCGCGGCGGCCCGCCGCCCCAATCCCTACTTTGCCCACTATTCCGCCAGCAAGGGGGCCGTCGTCAACCTGGTGCAGGCATCGGCCCTCGCTCTTGCGCCCCACAACATCACGGTGAATTCCGTCTGCCCCGGCATCGTCGCTACGGCGATGTGGGAGCACATCGACAAAGTCATCAGCACGCTGGAAGGACTGCCCGTAGGCGAGACGATTCGGCGGCGGCTGGAGGGAGTCCCGCTCCACCGGGTCCAAGTACCGGAGGACGTGGCGGGACTGGTCGCCTTTCTCGCCAGCGACGACGCCGCTTACATCACCGGCCAGGCGTACAACGTCACCGGCGGCATGGTGATGACCTAGGGCATGTCCACACCTCACTCCTAGCCTCTCTGGTCCCCCGCTCTACAGGAGGACGGGGATTGCCGCGCACGCGGGATGCCGGGCGGCGGAGTGAGGTGTACACTCAACGTAATGCAGGCCGCCGTCAAATTCGCAGCGGAGGGTGCCCCATGACGACAGCCGCCAAGCCCGCTACCAACACGATTGACGCTCATGTGCAGGGCCGGTTGATGGAAGTTGATTGGAGCCGGCGCACCGCGCGGCTCCATGGACACGCCGGTGAAATCGTGCAGTTGCGGTTCGGCGCTGCACTTGATGACAAGATGCTCCGTTTAGCGACCCGGCACGTCGAGGTCAGGGGGCACGGACAACTCGACCAGGATGATAACTGGGCGACCGTTCAGGTCCAGCAGATCAGCGCAACACGCTCCTGGGACGAGCCTTTCGATTTGGAAGCCTTCCGTAACAACCCCAACCCGAAAGTCTTCGATCCCGATGAGGCAGTCACGATTGATCTGACGGATGAAGAATGGGAGTCTTACAATCGCGCCCTCCGGGAAAGCCGAGAGGCTTGATGGTTACGAATCCCATACCCATCGTCCTGGATACATCCGTCGTATCGTTACTTTTTCGGAGCAATGAACCCGTTGCCTATTACCAGGAGCGGATTCGTGGGAGCCGGCTGCTCATTTCGTTCCAGACGTTGGAGGAATCATGGTTCGGAGCGATCAAGAACGGCTGGAGCGATAGGCGCAAGAACACACTCAGGCGTCACCTCGACCAGTTTGAGGCCATTTGGCCCAATCGTGACATGGTGCGAATCTCCGCAGACCTGCGGAGCGAACAAGAAAAGGCCGGGCGCCGGCTGAACACGGCGGATGCGTGGATTGCCGCAACTGCCATCCTGTTGGATTGTCCGTTAGCCTCGCATGACCGTGACTTCTCCGACATCCCCGGCCTAGAGTTCATTCGAGCCACCTGACCACTCCAATCGAAAGCCTCCCCTGGTCAGACTACCCCTCGACCGCGTGGGGGATGTGGTCGAGACGCACGAGGCGTCCTCGCTCGCCGACCTCGATGGCAACCACGTCAATGCGCCACGACTCCGGCGCGCCCGGCCGCTCCTGGCGATACGTCTCGGCAACGGTGATGAGCCGCTGCGCCTTGATCGGGGTGATGCTCTCCTCAGGTGTGCCGGCAGCGGTCCCGCGCCGCGTGCGTACCTCGACAAAGACCAGGGTACCGTCCTGCTCCACGATGAGATCCATCTCACCGGCGCGACAGCGGTAATTCCGCGCGATGATGTTGTATTCCTGGGTGCGGAAATACGCCTCGGCCAGCGCCTCACCGCGGCGCCCAAGACCGCGACGATGATCCGCCCTCTTGGGGGGACGCTTATTCATCGCACCCTAGCTCACGACGAGCGGCGGACCGCTCCGGTGCCAGGGATGCCTGCTGGTAGCATCCGCCGGCAGACTGCCGGCGCTGTATTGCCCGGCGCAGCAGGGCCGTGCGGACGAAGGCTGTCCGGTGCTCCAGGGTGGTGCCGTACTGCTCGATAGCGGCGATATGCTGCGGCGTGCCGTATCCGACGTTCCGCGACCAGCCATACTCCGGCCACCGTTCGTGTAGCTCGCGCATCAGCCGGTCGCGGGAGACCTTAGCAACGATGGAGGCCGCCGCCACCGCGCGCACGGTGGCATCCGCTCGTGGAAGCACCAACATGCGCGACGCTCGCGCGGCGGAGACCGGCGGGGCGACGCGGCCATCAACAACGTAGGCCGGTGCCTCGATAGCTTCGATCAGCCGGCGGAAGGCCTCGCGATTAGCCCAACCGACACCGTGCTCATTGATCTCGGCTGTCGAGACCGTCACCATGCGGACCGTTTGGGACAGCTCCGCAATGCGCTCCGCCATCAACTCGCGCTCCAGGCGGTTGAGGGTCTTGGAGTCCCGCAGGAGGAGCGCCTGCTCCCCTAGCTGGCGCTGCACGTCGGCCGGCAGTATCACCGCGGCCGCGACCAGCGGCCCCGCAAAGGCACCGCGACCGACCTCATCCAATCCGAGCACGTCCGTGGGCAACGCAACGGTTTGGGGCACAGCAAGCCATACCTTTGTGACCGCCGTATGACCGGTTGGAGCCGCACGACCCGCCGGACGGAAGGCGGTGTAGTCCCACCATGTCATCGGTGCTCAACCGAGAAGACGTACAAGTCGTGTCTGCCGGCAGTGCCTAAGCCTAACCACTAGCCACGGAAGTTGGCCCCTTCCCTGCCGGGAGGGGGAGGGCCACCACCTCAGGAGGCCAACGCAACCGGCGACTGAGGCGGTGTCTCACTCGACTCCGCCGCGCCATTGTGCTGGTTCCGGGTCTCGTCCACCCCTTCCCGCAGCAGCCGCCGCAGCCCGGCCGTCAGCCGCTGGCGCGTGCGCTCACCGGCGCGGCGCCCGCGCTCGGCTTCGGCCACCAGGCCACGGGAAACACCCAAGGCCCGGGCGAGGCGGGCCTGGCTGAGTCCCAGCTCTTCGCGCTTGGCCCGGATTTCCTTGACGGTAAAGAGCGGCCCCTTCACCAGCTCGGCCTTGTCCTCGGGAGTGAGTGGCGGGGGGCCGGCAGTACGCATACGTTGCCGTGCCGGCACACGGGCGAAGCCGGGACGGTCGCTCTGCGCGCCATTGGCCAACGCTGCCCGGAGCTGCGCCGGAACCGTGCCTGGTGGCAGCAGGCTACCCGTGCCGCCCAGCTTCTTGGCCACACCGTCCCGCCCCGGCTGTGCCGGGGATGACGGCGGCAGCGGCGCCGGCCGGAAGATCGCGGCCAGTGGCGACGGTGGTAGCGGTGGCGCCTCCTCCGGCTGTTTCGGGTGCTTGGCGAGGTACGCCACCCGGAGCGCATGGACCGCCAGCACCCGCACGGTCGCCGCACCATCGCCCGCGGCGGCGGCGATGTCTTCCAGCTCCTTCACCACCTCGGGACTGAGTGTGCTGGCAACCGTCCGCGATCCCAGTACGCGGCCCCGCGGCTTCATCGCTGCGCTCACGACATCCGGCGGCGCTTGCACACGCAGCTTTTTCAAGCCCTGACCAATCGCGCTCGCAAGGGCGTCTCCGAGCTTGCCTTCGTTGTTACCGGCGAGCCTCCGCAGCCACCGCATCTGGCGCGGCTCCACGACACAGGTCACGAGGCGGCGCAGGCCTGTGCTTGTCTGGGCGGCCGCTGAATTATGCCCACCGCTGGTCCCGGAGCGCGGCTCGACCAGATTGACCGCTTCCTTCCGGACCGACCAGCCATTCGACTGCACGCCCGGCACACCCTGCTGTGTCCTTGTCGCATCCAGCACAGCGCTTTCTTGCACGGCTACCTCACTTCTTCGGTCTCACCGCAGCCCCCACACGCTCTGCCACGCTCTGCGATGTCGCCAGCACGCAGCAACACCGTGGTCGATAGTTCCAGTACTAGGCCTGCGTAAGGCAGTCGCCGCGAGGAGTAGGAGCGTCAGTGGTTCTGGTGTTTCAACGGAAGTGCCGCGTGCAGTCCTCGCCGCTGGCGGGTGTATCAGTGGGGAGGCCAAGCACCGCACAAGAAGCGCGCCGGGCGAATCATCGGGCGGCGGGCGCTTTATCCTCCCCTTTCGAGGGAGCAGGGGAATGATTGGATCATGACGGATTGCCGGCCGCTCGCCCGGCGCAAATTTCCTGGTTCTGCTTCAGGTATTCGAGCAGCGCTTCCGCGGCCCACCGGTGGCCGGCGGGGTTCCAGTGGCCGTCGTGAGTCCACTGTGCATCCTCTGGCTCGGCGCCTTGGCGGAGGATGTAGTCGTACTGGTTGATGACGGGAATGCCTCGCGCCTCGGCCATGGCGTGCAGGCAGTCGAAAGCAGGATCGCCTCCGGTGCCCATCCTGGGTGTTGACAGGATGACCAACGAGACACCGTCGCGGTCCGTGCGTTCCTTGAACTGGTCCAGAGCGAAAGCCGTGAAGTCCAGGGCTTCCTCGAAGACGGGTGGCAAGTCTTCTTCGTCAAACGTCTCGACAATTCCCTCCCGCGTGGTCGGCTGCCAGCCGTCGAGCAACGATTCGTAGCCGGGGCGGCGGCTCAACAGTTCCGCCCGCGCGCTCAGTCTGGGATCGGTGTCCGGTGGAAACAATGCGTCGTTCTTGGCGACCAACCAGTTGGCGAAGTAGGAGAACCGAGTCATGCGCCCCAGGACGCGTCTATACCAGGGTTTCGCCAGAGGGAGAGGTGGCAGCGGCAATCTGTACTGCCAATCGGGATGGGGTGGACGCAGCGTCATGGTTCCGTCCGCGCTTCGTTTCGCGGAGACCCATGGAATCCGGTTCGGGTCCCGTCCTGCTTCCAACGCGTCCAGGACCGGAGAATTGTCCATGAAGTCGTTGTGGACGAAGACGAGCACCAGCAGTTGGGGGCGCAGATGTCGCGCGAGTTCGTCGTAGAACGGTAGCTGGTTGAGTTGGCCGGTGGCGCGGCGCCCGAAAGCCGAGGTGGTGATGTCCAGATGGGGCAATTCCCGAGCGGCGATATCTTCGAGTTGGACGTGAAACTTCTCGGAGACAGGGACCTCCAGCGCCGCGACGAAGGAATCGCCGATCATGGTGACGTGGCAACTGGCCGCGGCGCGTTCGGGGCTGATGGGTTCGCGGTCGAGAAAGCCCAGGCTGTTGGTGCGCGAGACGGTCCAGAAATCGAGGCCGTTCGTCCAACGAACTTCCGCATTGGGTTTCCCGACGAAACCCAGTTTAGGAACGAAGTGCAAGGGCCTGCTTGTGCCCATGAACGGCGTGGTCAGCCGGAGATAGACTTCCCCAGCAATCCCGATCGCGGCCAAACCGATAACGATGAACGCCACATTCCAGCCGATGATCTTTGTGACATGGTAAATTCGGGGGGGGGTAATAGACTATGCATTAGTCCGGCTCGAATAGGCTCTCATAGCTCTCGATCCTGAGCGACGGGGCTTGCTCCTCTTTGCGTAGGAAGTAACTGCCGATGGCCAGACATTCGATCTCCGTGCCCATAAAGCAGCGGAAGGCATCCGCGGGCGTGCAGACGATGGGTTCGCCACGGACGTTGAAGCTGGTGTTCACGAGCACCGGGCAGCCCGTCCGCGACTTGAAGGCGGCCAGCAGCGCGTGGTAGCGTGGGTTGGTCTCCGGGCAGACGGTATGCACGCGGGCGGAGTAGTCCACGTGAGTCACGGCCGGGATGTCCGAGCGCGGCACGTTGAGCAGGTCAATACCGCATAGCCCTTGCTCCGCTGCGCCCGTACCGTTGCGCCGCTCCGGTTTCACGTCGGCTACGAGCAGCATATAGGGGCTGTCGCGGTCGAGGTCGAACCAGTCCGCGGCGTCGGCGCGCAGCACACTGGGCGCAAAGGGCCGGAACGATTCGCGGCTTTTGACCCGCAGATTGAGCGTCCGCTGCATCGTGGGCGAGCGGGCATCGGCCAGAATGGAGCGGTTGCCGAGGGCGCGCGGCCCGAACTCCATGCGACCCTGGAACCAGCCCACTGCCCGGCCGTCCGCCAGCGCCGCCGCGGTGGCGTCAAGCAGCGCGTCGTCCGAGAGTACGGCGTAGCGTGCGCCGGCGGCGTCGAGGGCGCGGCGAATCTCCTCCGGGGTGAATTCGGGGCCGAGGTAGGCGCCGTTCATGGCATCCTTTCCACCGGCAACATCAGGGAGTATGGAGTGGCGCGGCGCGCCGAACAGACGATGACTCGCCACCAGGGCCGCGCCCAGCGCGCCACCGGCGTCGCCCGCCGCCGGCTGCACCCAGATGTCGTCGAACCGCCCTTCCCGCAGCACTTTGCCGTTAGCGACGCAGTTCAGCGCGACGCCGCCGGCCAGACAGAGATAGGGTATGCCGGTCTCCACCCGCAGCGAGCGGGTCAGCCGGAGGATCACCTCCTCCAGCACGGCCTGTGCCGACGCAGCCAGGTCCATATCTCGCTGCGTGAGGGGTTGCTCCGGGGAGCGCGGCGGGCCGCCGAACAGCGCGTCGAACCGACCGTTGGTCATTTTCAGCCCGACGCAATAGTCAAAATAGTCGAGATTGAGGCGGAACGTGCCGTCCTCTTTCAGGTCAATGAGGTTATCGAGAATGGTCGGGGCATATTTCGGCTCGCCGTAGGGTGCCAGGCCCATCAGCTTGTACTCGCCGGAATTGACCTTGAAGCCGGTGTAGGAGGTGAACGCCGAGTAGAGCAAGCCCAGGGAATGAGGAAAATGAATCTCCCGCGTCAGCTCCAGGTCGTTGCCGTGGCCGATACTCACCGAGGTAGTGGCCCACTCGCCAACGCCGTCCATCGTGAGCACCACCGCGTCGCGGAAGGGGGAAGGGTAGAAAGCGCTGGCAGCGTGGGCCTGATGGTGCTCCGCAAACAGTAGCCGGTCGTTCCAGTCCACTTCCGGGGCCACGGTTCTCAGCTTGCGGCGCAGCAGGTCTTTTTGGAACAACTTCTCCTTGACCCAGAGTGGGAGGGCCATCGCGAAGGAGCGAAAGCCCCGCGGCGCAAAGGCGACATAAGTTTCCAGCAGCCGCTCGAACTTGAGAAAAGGCTTGTCGTAAAAAGCCACCCGGTCAACCGCGTCGAGCGTGCAGCCGGCCTGCTCCAGGCAGTAGGCGATGGCGTGGCGCGGATAGCCGGCGTCATGTTTCCGGCGGGTGAAGCGCTCCTCCTGGGCGGCAGCGGTAATCCGCCCGCCGTCCACCAGGGCCGCCGCGCTGTCGTGATAGAACGCCGAAATGCCGAGGACGCGCATCGGTCAGAAGAGGGTGTAGATGAACGGCGCGACGGCGCTGCTCTGGCTCAACACGACCAGCCCTCCCAACACGAGCGCCATCACGATGACCGGCAGCAGCCAGTATTTCTTGCGTGCTCGCATGAAAGCGAACAGTTCGAGCAGAAAGGACATTCAAGCCTCAGAACTGGTTTTTCATCGATTCCGGCGCCGGCCCCGGCGGTTCCCGGTGTATCCAGTAGCTCCTGGCGTTCCGGTCGTAACGCTGGTGCAGCAGGTCTTGGCCCAACCAGCGCATTATAAGCCCCGTCGGCGTGACCACACCGTAGAACAGGAGCGCCATAAGGACCGGGGTGACGATGCGGTGCAGCACTAGCCTGAGCTTGAACCAGACCTTGTTGAGCGGAGCCAGCAATTCCGGCTTGACGATTGCCAGCAGCAGCAAGACCCCGGCGACGCCCAGCGCCCACCAGCGAGGCGGCACGCCGCCGATTAACGGCAACAGGCCGATAACGGTGAACACGATGGCGAACACGAGGCCGAAGCTCCGCTCGGAGCTGCCCGCGACCGGCTCGTCCTCGGTCAGGCGTTCGTGGAATTCCCGTCGCCGCCGCATTGCCTCACTTCCGGGCACTCATCACCTCTCCGTCCTGCACTGCGGCAATAATAGACGGAGCAGGCCAATTAGCCAAGCAATACACCCGTTTGGCAAAGCCATTACTCGCAATACCGTTCAGCCGGCACCGCCACGGGAGCGGCGCGGAAAGAGCGCCCGGCCAATGCTGCTACACTATCCGTTGAGAGGGGCAGTGCGGCAGCACAGCTGCCGGCTGCGGCACGGAGGCCGATGAAGAACCAGCCCGTACAGCATACGCAGCGCGCCCGCGCGGCGGCGGACATACCCTATGACCGCTGGGTTTTCTGGTGTGAGGCCAGCTCGTGTCGGTTCAGCGGCGCGGCCGAATCGCGGGCCGCGCTTGTCGCGGCGCTGCGCGCGCAAGGCACCACCAACGTCGCCGTCGTGCGCTCCGGCTGTCTCGGCCTCTGCGGCGCCGGGCCTAACGCCGTCACCTACCCCGAGGGCACCGTCTACCTTCACGCCGACCGGGAGCACACCGGCCGCCTAGCGACCAATCTGGCCCGCGGCACTCCCGATCAGCTCCTGGCGGTGAAAGCGCCTACGTGGTATCGCGAGCAGTTGGTAGCGCGCTTGGGGCGCATCGTGGAGCACCTCGTCCGCCGCTTGCGTGCGGATGGGGCCAGCAAGTAGCCACGCCTCGCCAGTACTCGCCTAGCGGAATAAGTCCCGTTCAGCTTCGCGCACGAGCGCGGCCGCGCCCGGCGCCTCCTCAGCGCGCGGATAGTCGTACCCGCGAATCACCGCTACGGGCACCTGCGCCACCTTCCCCATCACGAGCTCGGCCGTGGCGGCCAACTCGTCAATGATGGCCAAGGAGGTCGCACGTAGGCTACGGCCGTACACATCCGGCTGGTCGTGGTAGTCGCGGAGGGGGGCGATGCCGGCAGCGCCGATGGCGATATTGGTCTGGCCCACCCGCCAGGGTCGCCCAAAGGTGTCGGAGATAATCACGGCCACCTCCACGCCCGCGGCGCGAAAGGTGGCCCGTAGCCGGCGGGCCGAAGCGTCGGGATCGCACGGTAGCAGCGTGACGGTCGCCTCGCCGGGCACATTGGAGCGATCTACGCCGGCATTGGCGCAGATCAGCCCGTGTCGCGTCTGGCAGATGAGCACACCGCGATCCATCCGCACGATACGCGCCGCTTCTCGCAGCACCACCTCGATCTGCCGCGGGTCCTTGTCGTGCTCGGCGGCATAGCGTCGCGCAAAGGGAGACGGCGTGACGGTCGTGAGGTCTACTATCCGCCCCTCCGCTTTCGAGACTACTTTCTGGGTCACCACGACGACATCGCGTGGGTCAAGGCTCTCGTGCCGGTGCCGGAGCGCAGTCAGGATCAGCGCAGCGAGATCGTCACCGGGCGTAACCTCGGGTAGGCCGCCAATCCCGAAGATACGTAGGTCGTCCGGCGGGCCTGAGCTTCCCGGTACCGAGCACGCTCGGAGGGAAGCTCTGCCCGCCACCTGGCGCGGTATAGTCAAATCGGCCACTCCAAGGCGCGGCACAGGATGATCGCGCCGGCAGTATAGTTGACGCTACGGACCGCGAGGCTGCAACTCGGCGCCATACCGGATCGAGGCGTTGGTGCTCGCACCGCTACCAATCCGTTACTCCGTGCGCTCTGTAGGATAGCGTATGCGTGCGCGGCGCCGGTCGGTCGGCATGACCATCAGGTAGGCCCTAGACATGAGCATTGGCAAACGTCTCGCCTTGGCCGCCTTGGCCGCGCTGGTTCTGGGCATCGCCGCCGGCACGGCGGCGTATACACTGGAGCAATCTCCGGAGTTTTGCGCCTCATGCCATGAGATCAAGCCGGCCTACGAGACATGGCTACGGTCGGGTTTTGCCGAGCACCACCCGACCTGTATCGAATGTCACAGCGGACCAGGGATCGCCGGCATCATCGGAGCGCAGGTCCAGGGTAGCCGCGAGCTTGTTGCCCACTTCACCGGAAACTTTACCGAGCCAATTCGCGCCCACGTCCCCGACGGCTGGTGTCTCAAGTGCCACTCACGCCCGTCGCTGCCGCCCTCGCACCACACCCCCGCCTTCCTCAAGAAAGAGTGCGCCGACTGCCACCGACATTGAAGGAGGCGTGAGCAGTCTATCCGTCATTGCGGCGGAAGCCGCAATCCAGGGTCATTCATAGCGTCCCGGAAGGTTTTTTTAGCCACAGAGAACGCAGAACGGACGCGCTGCACGGCACCCCGGTCGGCCTGGATTCCCGCTTGCACGGGAATGACGTGCTGCGGGTGGCACCCGCACAACAAGCGATGAACATGACAGGGGCGGATCGGTGGCGCCGCCGCTAACGCCCACTCTGCCGCGGCAGCACCTCGATAGGATCGCCGGGCGCAACCTCACCGGTCGTCAGCACACATGCCGTCACGCGGCTCATGCCGCGGTGCTTGGCCTCCAGCACCCGGCTCACGTCCCCGTCGGCAAACGCGCCGGCAATCGTCCGGCATGGATCGGCATGGCCGGTGATCCTGAGCACCACACTCGCACCCAACCGCAGACGATCACCGACGCGCAGCGTGCGGTAGTCCAGCCCGGCGGTGGTCACGTTCTCCCCAACGGCCCCCGGCGTGATGGGGTGGCCGTCCGCTTGCAGCTGCTCGATCTGCTCCATACCAAACAGCACGACGGCGCGGCTCCGGCCACCGTGCGAGGGAAAGTGATGGCCGTCGCCGTCGAGGCCGAGCAGCCCGACGCTCGCGCCAGCGACCGGCAGCTTGGGCACACCGCCCGGCGAGATGTTGAGCTGGATAATCCTGGCGGAGGTAGTCACTGCATTGGCTCCCTACGAGCAGGGCTGGGTATCACTCGGCCCGAACTGCTCCGGCCATGGGCCAAGCGTGACCTGCAACGTCAGCTCCCGCTCACCGCGGAGCACCGTCAACTCTACGATGTCCCCCACGGCCCGCTCGGCATCGAGATAGCCACCCAAACCGTCCATAGTCCGCAGGGGCCGGCCGTCAATGCGGGTGACGATATCGCGGGCGCACAGGCCGGCCTTGGCTACCGGACCATCTACCCGAACCCCTGCGATGATGATACCGTGCGTCACCGGCAACTCCAGCTCGTTGGCCCGCGCCGCGGTAATCACGTTCCCGCTCAACCCCAAGAAGGGATGCTCGATGATCTCGCCGTTCTTCATGCGCTCCAGATAGCGTAGCGCGGTGTTGATCGGGACGGCATACCCGATGCCGCCAAAGCTGGGCAAGAGACCCTGTGAGGCATCAATGGCCGTGTTAATGCCGACAACCTCGCCGCGCGAGTTGAGCAGCGCCCCGCCAGAGTTGCCAGAATTGATCGCAGCATCGGTCTGCAGCAGCTGCCGCAGCGCACGCCGGGAGCCGCTCCGACCGAGGGTCCGGTCCAGCCCGCTGATAACCCCGACCGTGATAGCCCGCTCCATCCTGGCCGGATTCCCGATCGCGATGGCGAGGTCCCCCGGTCGGACCAGCGCCGAGTCACCCAACGGCGCCACCGGGAGCCGGCCTCCGGGCACCTCCACCTTGAGCACGGCCAGATCATTGCCAGGATCGCGCCCCAGTACCTCCGCCGGCACACGCTGGCCATCGGCAAGCACCACCTCGATGGGGTCCCGCAGACCCTCGACAACGTGATTGTTCGTGAGTACGTGGCCAGCGGTATCAATGACGATGCCGGAAGCGGAGGAGTTGCCTTGCCCGCCTCCCCTCCTAGACGGACCGGTCACGCTCACGATGGCTGGCGCCACTTCCTCGTAGAGGCGCCGCAGCTGCTCCTCATCGAACAGCGCACTCCGATTGTATGCCGTGCCACTATCGAACGGCGTAATCCAACGGCCGGAGATTGCCTCCCCGTCCCTCAGCGGGATAACCCCCACGCCCAGCCAGCCGGCCTGCGCTGCGATGCCGATGAGGACACCGATCACCATGCTGGGGGCTACCACCAGCCCGGCCTTCAACAAACGACCAACCAGCGCACCCATGATCCACCTACCTCGCCCCCAGTGTATCGGCTACCGACTACCAACGGCGCCAGCACACCTCCCACTCATTTAGCATACCATGTCCTCCCGCTGATACCTCGCCAGGATTCAGCCTGACACTGCATCCCGGAGCACAAGGACGACACCTCCCGCGGCGCCATGACCCTACCGCTGCGCTTCTCACCCGCGTATAATCGGTCGGAGGAGACCATCCATGCCTGTCAAGGGACGAGCTGCCGAGGAGATAGCACGCCGCGGCCGGGAGCTTTACGATACCCACCTCAGAGCACTCCTGGAGCAACGGCGCCAGATTGTGAACGCTCGCTACACGTTACGCCATTGTCTAGCCAGCCTAATGTTCTCCACGCTGGGATACCAGTCCTCTTGCGGCGGTAGATGAATCCGTCCCAACGGGGCAGCAAAACTCTCCATGCCCGCAGTCCAGCCATGCTCTTCTAACTCCCTAGCTTTCCGATCATTTAGACGCATGGAATAGTCTTCATCCAGAAAAATCAACCCAGTGTCGTAAGCAATATGATAGTTTGGAGAGAGAGCAATGCCATTTTGTATGCTATCTACACTTTCAGGATTCTCCACCGGTACGATGTGTGCAGCCTGCACCAGGCCAAGTTGTGTGCGGCTGACAGCGCAGCGATAGTCGTATGCCTGCAGGACGATCTGCCGGAATCGACTATCCCGAGTCAGTTGGTTCACCACTGTAACAACCCGCCTTCGCTGTGGCTGCATGTCCTGCAGTTCCGGCACCGTAGGCTCAACCGTAGCTGCGCTCAAGGCTTCTGCCATCCTTGCTGAGTTCCCGGCGGTGTGTAGCAGGCGGCTGTTAACAACGTACGGGATGAGCATATCCGGCCTGACCGCTATACTGAGTTCATCGTTATCCTTGCGGTGAAATGCTAAACCATGTTGCAATGCCTCGAATAGCACCGTTCGGTCGATCTGCAGCGATGGTGAGTGCCCGAAATCCATGTGCAGTTCGGTATTCCAACCGGCAAATACCTGCAAATCAGGATCATAGCCCATTAGCACGGTGAAATCCGCGCCACCGACATCAAGTGAGGATCCAATACCGGTGACTTGGATGCGCCACTCGTTGGGAAGTGCTTGCCTGCCTCCAAATGTCATCGTCCAGATGTAGACTTTGACCGTGAGGAATTGTCCACCATGCCGGAACCTGATAATACGCGGATTAGATTTTTCCTGCGGCAATAGGTATGGCTGCACCCCGCCTGCCTCGAATGCGGAGAAAAGTGCTAGGGTTAGTGCTCTAGGGCTTAGTCCGGGCATCCCGCACCCTGCTCGCTTTGATTCGGCTACTGCCCATCAACCTGCGCTCGCGTCCTCCATCAGCTGGCAGCGGCTCATCATCTATGCCACCCCACAAGGACGCGGGGTGGCTAATCTTGTAGGTGATTGGCTCACCTTCTTTTCGATTCGGCGTAGTCACGGGGAAGCGTCCCAGCGCGCCCTTTAGGTACTCTGCGTCAAGTTCGATACAGAGCCATCGGCGCTGTAACTTCTCTGCCACCTCACCTGTAACACAGCTGCCCGCGAACGGGTCTACTACCATATCTCCGATATCTGTCAGCATCCGCACAAAGAACTCTGGTAATGCAGACGGATAACGTGCCGGATGAGGTTTTATACCGTGCTGCTTGCAGTGTTTCAGATAGGCGGAATTACTCTCTGTGTTGGGAATAGCAAGCAAGTTGGGAGGGATTGCCGCACCATTGTTCTTGCCGAATTTACTACTAATATCGTGACCACTCGGACGCAGTGCCGCGTGATAACCATTGCGGAATAGGTCGTTCATTGCATCGCTATAGGGCGTGAGGACACGCCGATTGCTGGCCTTTGGCCAAGGCGACTTACTCAGCCACCAGATGCAGTTCACGGCGTCCTTCGCACGTATGCGACGCACCGTTACCCACTCTGCTGGAGATGGCAACTTAGACGGATTCCACCAGTAGAACTCCTGAGCCAAGTGGAAGCCAAACTCGCGGCAGAGCATAATCAGCAGCTCGAAGTGATAGAGGCTGCGGGTCGGCTGCCCTCGTATCCACGCTCCACCGATGTCAATCACCAGGGAACCGGTGTCTTTCAAGATACGGTGAAGCTCCGCACCAAAAGACCGAAACCAATCGAGGTAATCATGCGCGGCTACATTGCCGTATTCCTTCTTACGAACAAGGCCAAACGGTGGGCTGGTCATTACCAGGTCTACGCTGTCCGCCTGGATTCGCTCGGACATAACTGCCAGGCTGTCACCCTGAACAATGCTCCCGCGCGGTGTTTCGTAGAAGGTCGGATCCATGCCGACAGTATGCTGCACTGCCGCTGTACTGTCAAACACCGCGGCTAAACCCCTGCAACCAACTACCCCCAGGTACAGAGTCGTTGACTATCCGGAGTAGATAGTAGCGATCCTCTGAGTCCCGTCGAGCCAATGGCGGACCACAAGCTCCCTGTATCGAGTGTGCTCGAAGACGACGAGCGCCTACCGGGCTGCGGCTTGCTCGTGCTGGCCGGCTCGGATGGCCTCGTCGAGCAAGTCTACGATGTGCTGGGCGGAGGCCGTCTGCCCCGCTTGCCGGAGACCGGCGTTGATCTGGATCAGACAGCCGGGGTTGGCTGTCACTATCGTCTCGGCGCCGGATTCGAGGATCGCCTCGGTCTTGTCGTCCAGCACGCGCATGGACATGTCCGGTTGCAGGACGTTGTAGATCCCGGCGCTGCCACAGCACCGATCCGCGTCGCGTAGCTCGACGTACTCCAGGCCGGGAATCATCGAGAGCAGCGCCCGTGGTTGCAAGCTAACCTTCTGGCCGTGGACGAGGTGGCAGGGATCGTCGTAGGTGATCTTGCGCTTGATGGTGCCCAGCGGCGCCGTGAGGCCGGCCCTCGCCAAGAACTCGCTGACGTCCTCGACCTTTTCCGCGAACCGCTTGGCGCGCTCGGCATAGGCCGGATCATCGGCCAAGAGCCGGTCGTACTCCTTGAGAGCGGCGCCACAGCCGGCGGCGTTGATGATAATGGCATCCAAGTTCCACGGCTCGAAAGCGGCAATGTTCATGCGGGCGACCCGCCGCGCTTCTTCCTGGGCGCCGGCATGGGCCTGGAGGGCGCCACAGCAGCGTTGCGCCGCCGGGATGACCACCTCGCAGCCGTTGGCCGTCAGCACGCGCACGGTAGCCTCGTTCGTCTCGGCGAACGCCAGCGGCATGATGCAGCCGCCGATCATGCCAACACGATAGCGCCGCTCACCTTGGGCCGCGACGATTTCACCGGGAGGGGTGCTGAAGAAGCGCCGCGATAGCTGCGGCAACATCTGCTCCATCAGCCGCAGCCGTGACGGAACCCACTCTTGCCCCATGACCCAGCGGACGATGGTCTGCAAGCCACTGCGCTGATAGAAACGCAGGAGCATCCCAAGCAGCACCAATCGGGCCGGATAGGCAAAGAGTTGGCTAAAGACGGCCCAGGTAAGCACGCGGCGTAGGCGGGTGCTCTCCTCCTTGAGAATGGTCGCGCGAGCGCCCTCCATGACCTGCCCGAAGTGGACGTTGGAGGGACAGGCCGTTTCGCAGGCTCGGCATTGCAGGCAGAGCTGGAGATGGTCGTTGACCGCTGCGGAGAAGCTCAGATCGCCCTCGGCGACCGCCCGCATCAGATACAGGCGACCGCGCGGCGAGTCGGCCTCCAGCCCGTTCTGCCGGTAGGTGGGGCACACGTTCAAGCACAGACCGCAGTGTACGCACTTGGTCAGCGCATCGTAGTCCGTCGGGGTGAGGAACCCCTGGAGCGCCGCCAAGGGGTCCGCTTCACCCGCTTCACCATGGCCGGCCGACGGTGGATGTTCTGCGACTGCCATGCCCGTATCCCCACTCCTGCTTGTGCTTGCTATCGGCCGAACAACCGGCCACGCTCACCGCCGGAGAGTATAGCCGAGGCCGGCAGCGAGTGATACGTCCTCACTGCTATCTCATCGCTACCGATAGCAGTAGAGCTGCACAAAATCGTCGCCGCGATACACGACGGTACGCTCGTCCACTCGCTCAACGCCCGGCCGGCGGGCGGCCTGCTCGGCCGGCGTGTTCAGCAGGTACTCGAACTTCAGCTCCAGCGGTGGCTCGGGTCGGTAGGGCTGGAACTCCGAGACACGCCGCAGGGCACGGGTCGCCGCTTCACGGATCAATTCCTGCGCGCGCGTCGGCGCCAAACACAGCCCGCAGCCACGGGTGAGCGACTGCTTAACGGCAACCGCCTCGATAGGACCGAGTGGGCCGAGCAAGGTTTGCGCTTCCTCACACGCCACGTCGTCGCCACTCAACAGAATAGTCGGCACGCCAAAGGAGCCGGCGACCGCCGCATTCAGTCCCAGCTCACCAATGCGCTCCCCATTGAGCCAGACATGCACAATGCTCTGGCTGGAGAGCGTGTGGTCGAGGATGCCGCGCTCGGTGCCCGCCATCGCGTGCTGCCCGATCATCAGGAAGGCATCGAAATCCTCGTCCAGCGCCCAGGCCGGCGGCACCGGACGCCCCATCAAGGCAACGGCCTCGGGGTGCAGATCGGGAAAGTAGAGGCCACCGGCGCCGTGTCCATCGGCAACGATGATCTCCGTCGCGCCACCGGCCAGCAGCCCCTCCACACAGGCATTCACCTCGGCCGTCAGCAGACGCCGAGCCAGATCGTATTCGCGTCCCGACGGCACACACTGGTCCTCGATGCTCCAGACCCCGCTCACGCCTTCCAGATCGGTCATCACGTATACGCGCATCGTCTACTCCTCCAGCGGTCCCCGGACGGCGATACTCCCCTCACACCGTCGGCCGCTACCAACCGATACTACGGCCAGCCGCCGCACTTCACGGCTCGGCCCATTCTACCTGTTAGCCTTCAGCTATCAGCCGTCAGCCGTAACCGTCAGCGAGGGCCTTTCCAAAGTCGCCGCCAAACCTGTCATTCTGAGCGGCCTTTTCGATGTCATTGCGGCCTTTCCAATGTCATTCTGAGCGGAGCGAAGAATCTCGGCCACGGGAGAGCGACCCTGCGCTCCGCTCCGAGCCGGCACTGAGCCTGTCGAAGTGGTGACAATGGAAAGGGCCCTGACCGTCAGCTTGACACGATAGCAACAACCGACTACGGGCTGATGATAGCCAATGGCTGAAGACTCACCGCGACTTGAACGGCTGACTGGGAGCCGCTATCGTCTGATTGGTCCATACCACAACCGACAATATGCGGCTCTAGGAGAACGCGATGGTGAAGATTGCGGTCATACCCGGCGATGGCACCGGCCCCGAAGTTGTGCGCGAGGGGCTGAAGGTGCTGGCAGCGGTCGCGGCGCAAGAAGACTTTCCCTACGAGACGACTGAGTTCGACTACGGTGGCGAGCGCTACCTGCAGACCGGCAAGGTTATCAGCGACGAGGAAGTGCAAGGCTTACGGGCCTTCGACGCCATCTATCTCGGCGCCGTGGGGCATCCCGACGTAGCACCCGGTATCTTGGAGAAGGGGCTACTGCTCAAGCTGCGCTTTGACCTCGACCAATACATCAACCTGCGGCCCGTCAAGCTGTATCCCGGCGTCGAGTGCCCGCTGAAAGACAAAGGCCCTGCGGACATAGACTTCATTGTCGTGCGCGAGAACACCGAAGACCTCTACTCCGGTGGCGGCGGCTTCCTCCGCAAGGGCACTCCCCAGGAGGTAGCCACACAGGAGATGATCGCCACGCGCTTCGGTGCGGATCGCTGCCTGCGCTACGCCTTCGAGCTGACCCGCCGGCGCCGCGCGGCCGGCGAGCCGGGACAACTCACCCTGATCGGCAAGACGAACGTCCTCACCTACGCCAGCGACCTCTGGTGGCGAGCATTCAACGAGCTGGGAGACAGCGAGTTCCCCGACGTGACCCGCGACTACAACCACATTGACGCCGCCTGCATGTGGTTTGTGAAGAATCCCGACTTCTACGACACGGTTGTCGTGCCGAACATGTTCGGCGATATCATCACCGACCTCGGGGCCATGATCCAGGGCGGTTTAGGCGTGGCCGCCGGTGGCAACATCAGTCCCGACCCCGACAGCGTGAGCATGTTCGAGCCGATGGGCGGCTCGGCCCCCCGCTACACCGGCCAGAACGTCATCAATCCCATCGCGGCCATTGGGGCGATGGGCATGTTGCTGGCCGTGACCGGCGAGCAGCGCGGCTGGGCGGACGTAGCCGCCGCTGGTGCCCGCATCGAACGCGCCATCGCCGCTACCTGCCCCCGGATGGACTCCCAATCGGCCGGCCGAATGGGCTACGGCACCGATACCGTCGGCGACCTCGTTTGCGAGGCACTGTAGCCCCGGCGGGCGCCGCCCGGCCTCACCCTCCGACCTCCGCTCCACGTGTGGGGGGGTGAGGCTGCCTCCCTTCCCGTCATTCCGGCGCCGGCCGGAAACCAGCGTAGAGGCGTCCTTTGTGGCATCTGCTCCAACTAATTGCGTCTCCGGGGACGGGGACCACACTGGTGGCGGGCCGTGCCCGCGGGGCGGATCAACCCTAGGCCCGGTGGGCAGGGTAGGAGGTGCTCCGGTCGCAGGGTGGGGCGCGGATCCGGGTGCGCCGGGAAGGACGAATGCACCCCAGGGCTTGGCCCGGCGGCACAAAGACTGTGACCGGGGCCTGTCCGGTGTAGGCATACTGAGGCACGCCCACCCGCAACTCCCGCGCCACCACCTGCTCAGTTTGGCGTACCGTGGGCTGGTCCTGCCGGTGTTGCCACTGCGGGCGACGCCCGGCGAAGCGCCCGGCGAGCTTGCCGGGCAACAGCCGGACATCCCCCGCGGGCACGGGGCGTCAGGTCGGCAGCAGGCGCGCCCCCCGATCCAGGGTGGTCTCGTCCACGACCAGCATCTCGGGGGCAAAGGGGGCCAAGCGGAGGGCCAAGACCACGCTGATCTGGTGAAAGAGCTGCGCCAGCCGGACGCTGCTCCGCTCCCAGGCGTGTAGAATTAGTTGGAGCAGATGTGCATGCTGCGCCCCTACTGTGCCTCACCCCCAGCCTCCTCATCCATCGCCAAGCAATAGCGATGGGGAGTGCAGCGGAGGCCAGTGGGGATGGGGAGCAACTGACCCGACACGGCACGAGGCCGATGACAGCCACGAACGACCAGGGAACGCCGCCGGGTGCCGTACCCGAATTCGAGGCGGTCGCGGTGGCCGTGGCCGCTTACCGGGCACATGACCCGCGGCGCTTCACCTACACGGTGCCTGAGCACCTGCACGGGCGCCTCCGGCCGGGCCATCTCGTGACGGTGCCGTTTGGGAAGCGCACCACCTACGGCCTCATCACCGCGCCCGTGACGGAGCGGCCCGACTTCGAACTTCACGCCATTGAGCGCCGGCTGCACCCGGCGCCGCTCGTTTCCTCTACCCACCTGGACATGGCCGTTTGGCTGGCGGATACCTACCTGGCGCCCGTGTTCAGCGCCATCCGGCTGGTGTTGCCGCCCGACCTGGAAACGTGGCTGAAGGGAGCACTCAACCCCAAACCTGGCACGTCCGAGCATCAGCGGATTCTCGCGCTCGCGTCGGCACTTCCTAGACTCCTTCTCACACCAATCGCCGATATCCCAACGAAGCCGAATGGCCGTTGGAGCGAGGCGTATCGCCGCTGGTATGAGCTACTGAGCGGTGCTAGTGGCCCTGTCCCTTGGCCCCATGCCTGCGAGGCGGTCGGTGAGACTGAAGCGCGACTTTTTCTGCGCCGCTGGCTTGACCGCGGCTGGATCACGCTCACTTTCCAGGAATTCCACGGGGCGGACTCCCCCTCTCCACAAGTGGAGAGGGGGACAGGGGGTGAGGAGTGTCTTCCCTCCCCGGCCGCAGCAACGCAAGACGATGGCCACAAGGTCAGCGTGCTCCATGCCGCACTGCCGCAGACTCGGTTCGAGCACTACCGGATGCTGATTCGAGGCTGTGTCGAGGCTGGGCGGCAGGCGCTCTTGCTCGTTCCGGACCGCCGGCAGATCGGCCCGGCGCTCGACCGGCTTCAGCTCGACGATCTCCGGGTGGCAACCTGGCATGCCCAGCAAGGGCAGCGGGAGCGCTTGGAGCATTGGGCGCGTGCCCAAGCGGGGAGGCTTGACCTCGTTGCCGGCGTGCGGTCGGCGCTGTTCGCGCCGCTGTCGCGGCGCGGCCTCATCATCGTCGAGCAGGAGCACGACGACGCCTACAAGAACGACGCGACGCCACGGTACCGCGCTTCGACGGTCGCCGTCGAGCTAGGCCGGCTAACCGTAGCCCAGGTCGTTCTGGGCAGCGCCACACCGGATGCCGCCACCTACTTGCAGGGGCGCCGGGGGGTGTGGACGCTCGACCAGCCGCCGGAAAGGGCCACACCGCGGTCCGTCGAGATTGTTGACCTGCGCCGCGAGCGCACGGTGGGCCGGCGCGAGCTGGTGAGCCGCCCGTTGCACCGAGCACTCGGCGCAACGCTGTCGTCCGGCGAGCGTGCCATTCTCCTCCTGACGCGCCGCGGCGCTGCCCATTCGCTGCGCTGCCGCGATTGTGCCTACGTCCTACGTTGCCCGCGCTGCACGACGCCGGCGGCGGTTCACTCGCGGGCCAAAGCTCCGGCGGTCGTTCGCCATCACCGTGAGCCGAGCATGGCCGGCAACTTAGCCCGCGACGGGCAGCGGGACGGCGTCAGAGGCACACCACACCTGGCACCATCGTGTGCCTCTGGCGCGTCACCGGCGAGCCTGCTGTGTCACTACTGCGGCTCGGCGCTGCACATCCCGGCTCGCTGTCCTCAGTGCGGTGGGCCGCGACTACGGGCGCAGGGTCCGGGCACGCAAGGGCTGGAGACTGAGCTGCAGACGCTGTTTTCGCGCACGACGGTCTTTCGCTGGGATGCCGATACGGTCTGGCCGCCGGGGGGGCCGGCACAGGTGTTGGCGGCCTTTGCCTGTGGTGACATTGACGTGTTGGTCGGCACCCAGCGGCTACTGCGGATGCCGGGCCGCGTTGCCGCACCGCTGGTGGGGATCGTTGACGCAGATACCGGGCTACATCTGCCTGATTTCCGCGCGGCCGAGCAAGTCTTCCGCAGCCTGCTGGGGGCTGCTGCCCTAGCTGAAGGCACGAGCACTCGGCCGGCCCGTGTGCTCGTGCAGACGCGCGAGCCGCAGCATTACTGCTTTCGCGCCTTCTTGCTCCCGCGGCGAGCGCCGTCCGGCCCCGGCGCGGCTCTGAACCCCGCCGACCTCCGCGCCGCCTATGCCCGCTTCATGGCGGCCGACGGCGTTGATCGGCGGGAACTGGGGTATCCGCCCTACCGGGCCTTGTGGCGACTGCTGTTTCTGCATCGGTTGGACAGTACGGCCGAGCGGGAGGCGACGCGCTGCGCGATCACCCTGCGAAACGCCGTCGGGGAGCAGTCTGCTCCCACCGCCGCGGACGAGGTGGAGGTCATCGGTCCGGCGCCGGCGTACATTCGCCGGCTGCGCGACCGGGCACGCTGGCACGTGCTATTGCGCGGCCCGCAACACCGGCTGGCCGCGCTGGTGTCTCACGTTCCGCGCGGGTGGACGATAGACACTGATCCCACCACCCTGCTATGATCTTCCGCGTTGCTCAGGTAACCGGGCAAGGTCAGCGGATGGGCCACAGCCGCACCACACCTAGCACTCTCCGTGCGGCTGTGGCCCATCGTTTCGTACTCGATTTCCAATCGGCTCCTCCAGGGCAAACGTGATGGCAACCCGACCGATCCTGACCGAAGGTCACCCCATGCTGCGCCAAAAGGCGAAAAAAGTGCGTCGCATTGACGCCTCGCTGCGGCGCCTGGTGGACGATATGCTGGAGACGATGCATGACGCCGATGGTCTCGGTTTGGCCGCGCCGCAGGTCGGCGTGCCCTTGCGGCTGATCGTGATCGATCATGAAGGCGCGCGCTACGTCCTGTTCAACCCGGAGATTACCCGGCAACGTGGCACGGTCACTGAAGATGAAGGCTGTCTGAGCATGCCGCGGTGGTTCGGTCCGGTCGCCCGCAGCGAGCAGGTGACCGTCAAGGGCCGCGACCACACGGGCAAAGCCGTCCGCCTCAAGCTGGAGGGTCTCCTGGCGCGTGCGATCCAGCACGAGGTGGACCACCTCGACGGCACGTTGTTCGTGGATCGGGTCGAGGACCGTGCCCAACTCCGCTATGTAGACCCGGCGCAGGACACCGGTCCACAATCCGCAGCCGCCGCCCAGCCGCCCACTCGCGCTTCCGAGCAGCCGCTGGGCCAAAGCCGCACGGATGGTGCCAGGGGTGGTGCGGCTTTGGCCCAGGAGCGCACCGCTGACGCAGACGGCCCGGCGCTCTCGGGCAAGCCGGATCAGCAAGCGGCCGCGTCGTAGCGCGCCCTGCCGCATCCCCGGTCTCGGTCATTCCCGCTTGCCCGGGAATGACGGGTGGGGTGGTGACGATGCGTCCGAGCCGTTCCCGGACGAGCCGTTCCCGGAGGCGAAAGGACCTTGTTGATTACGGCGACACCGGCACCGCCGACCAGCCGCCCGGCACGGGCCGTCTTCATGGGCACGCCCGACTTCGCCGCCGTCATCTTGCGCCGGGTGCTGCAACAGCCGGACCTGGTGACGGTAGCAGCAGTGGTGACGCAACCGGATCGGCCGGCCGGGCGAGGCCGGCGGCTGGAGCAGTCGCCGGTGAAGCAGGAGGCGGCGCGCGCCGGCGTCGAGGTGGTCCAGCCCGTGAGTGTCCGCCGCCCGCGGTTTGCAGCGTGGCTCCAACGCTTGGCCCCGGACCTGCTGCTGGTGGCCGCGTATGGAAAGATACTGCCGCCGGCGGTCCTGGCCGTACCGCCACGCGGCGCGCTCAACGTGCATGCGTCACTCTTGCCCCGCCATCGCGGCGCCTCGCCGGTGAGCGCTGCCCTGCTCGCCGGCGATACCATTACCGGCGTCTCGCTCATGCTGATGAACGAGGCGATGGACGCCGGTCCGGTCCTGGCTACGGCTGCGGAGCCGGTTGCTCCCGACGATACCACCGAGACGCTGACGACCCGGTTGTCATCATTGGGTGCTACGCTACTCGTTAACACCCTCCCGCAGTGGCTCGCCGGCACGGTGACGGCACAGCCGCAGGACAGCGGCCAAGCGACCTACTGCCGCCCCCTGCGGCGCGACGATGGACGGCTGCTGTGGGATGAGTCGGCCGTGTACTTGGCCCGTCAGGTGCGAGCAATGATCCCCTGGCCCGGCGCCTATACCTATTGGGCGGGACAGCAGCTCAAGGTGTGGGCGGCCACGGCTCTCGCTGCGGATGCCGGTGGTGCCCCGCCGCCGGTGCCCGGCACGGTCGTCGAGCACGGCGACGGGCCAGTTGTGGTGTGTGGCGAGGGACTCTTGGCGCTGAATCAGGTACAGCTCGCCGGCCGGCGGCGGATGGCCGCAGCCGACTTCCTCCGTGGGCAGCGTGCCTTTGTCGGTGCGCGCCTCTCCACCGGCTGATGCGGCTCGATGCAGCGTGCCGCGCGCCTACTTGACGCCGAGGGCCGGTTTGCCCTGCCAGGTCGGCGCGACGACGCCGGGGGTTGGGGGCAGCCGGCGGCTCGCGGCGTCGTAGTGCGTGTGGGTGGGCGAGCGGTGGGGCGTCACGGTCAGGTAATACACCGCCGGCTCGTCGCCAGCGCAGCTGACGCGATGCTTTTCGTGGGGCCAGGCAACGACGGCCTGACCGGCCGTGGCGATCACCGTCTCCTCCTCGATCTCGAAACGTACTGCACCTTCCAAGACGATCCACACCTCGATACCACCCGATTCTTCGTGGCTGTGGAAGTTGCCTAGCTGCTCACCCGGTTCGGCGCGAATGAACCGCGCCCGTACCTCCGGGACGGCTACGGCCGTGCCCATCGGATCATCGCGCCAATCGAACGTTCTGGCCGGCATAATCGTCCCTCCTTCCTCGTCGGGCGCGGCGTGCTGTGGCCCGCTACATGTGGATGGCGCGTCCCTCGGTCGCCAGGGCGGCTTCCTTGACGACCTCGCTCAATGTCGGGTGTGCGTGGACCAGGCGACCTAGCTCGTTCGTCGTGCCTTCGAGGAGCTGGACCGCGCCGACCTCGGCCAGAAGCTCCGTCGCCTCGGGACCGATGAGATGTGCTCCCAGGATTTCGCCATACTGCGCGTCGGCGACGATCTGGGCAAAGCCGTTGTGGTCGCCAAGCGCCAGCGCCTTGCCTGAAGCCTGGAGGGGAAACGTGCCGACCTGCACCTGGTAGCCCTGCTCGCGTGCTTGCGCCGCGGTGAGGCCGAGGCTGGCGATTTGCGGATGGGTATAGACCGGCTTGGGCATGTTGACGTAATTGAGCGACTCGGGTGCTTCGCCGGCAATCACCTCGACGGCGACTTCGCCCATGGCCATGGCCACGTGGGCCAGCGGTAGCTTCCCGGTCACGTCGCCGATGGCGTAGATGCCGGGGACGTTCGTGGCCATCCGGTCGTCAACCGTGATCCAGCCGCGGTCGAGCTGCACGCCAACTGCTTCGAGGCCGATGCGCTCCGTGTTGGGGCGGACACTGAGCGCCACAATCGCGCGGTCGGCGATCAGTTCGCGGCGTTCGTCGTTCTGAGTGAATACGACACGCGCGCGGCCCTCAACCGCCGTGACGGACTCGACGCGCGAGCCGGTCTCGACCTTGATGCCCTGCCGGCGGAAGGAGCGCTGCAAGGCCTCCGCGAGCGTCGGCTCCATTTCGGGGAGCAGGTGCGGTTGCATCTCCAGGATGGTCACCGCGGCACCATAGGCGCAGGAGAGGTAGCCAAGCTCGCAGCCGATGATCCCGCCGCCGATCATCACCACGGATTCGGGCAAGGTCTCGGCCACGATGGCCTCCTTGTAGGTCATTACCACCTCGCCGTCAATCTCCATCCCTGGGAAGACCAGCGGCCGTGCGCCGGTCGCAATGACCACGTTGCGGGCGGCTAGCTCTTGCTCGCCGTCGTCGGTAGCCACAACAACGCGGTCGCGGGCCGCGAGACGTCCAGCGCCGCGCACGAGGTCCACCTTGGCCCGCCGCAGGAGGAATTCGACGCCCTTGGTGAGGCGCCCGACGACCTGACGGCTGCGGGCGACTGCCCGCGCGTAGTCGGTGTGCAGGTTGTCCACGACAATGCCGAAGTCGTCCGCGTGTTTCAGCGTGGTGAGGAGGTCGGCGCCGCGCAACAGGGCCTTCGACGGGATACAGCCCACATTCAGGCAGACGCCGCCGACGTATTCGCGCTCGACAATTGCGGTGCGTAGGCCCAGCTGCGCGGCCCGGAGCGCGGCGACATAGCCGCCGGGACCGGAGCCGAGAATAACCACATCGTAGGGATCGGTATTAGCCACTGTGCTTACGCTTCCTTTCTCACTTGACGCGCCGGAACTGCATGCTAGTGCCGGGTGTGGTCACCAGGGCCGCCGATAGTCTGCTCACCAGGGGAGGGTACATGAAAGGCCGTGCCCTGCGTATGCCGGCCCTGGTCAGGACGGAGTCCGGGCGAGGTCCAAGTCGAGCAGGAGCAGTGGATTCTCCATGATCCGTTTCAGCTCGACCAGGAACGCTACGGCTTTCGCACCGTCGCCGACACGGTGGTCAACCGACAACGTGACACGCATGATGTCGGCAGTGGCGATCCGGTCATCGCGGACCACCGGCTGACGGATGGACGCGGCGACCGCCAGGATGGCCGCCTGGGGCGGGTTGATGATCGCGGAGAACTCCTCGACGTCCCGGGTCAAGGCGCCCATGTTGCTGATGGTGAAGGTGCTGCCCTCGAAGTCCTGGGGCCGATTACGGCCGCTGCGCGTGCGCTCGATCAGCGCCTTCGTCTCGGTGGCAAGCTGGTAGACCGACTTGGTGTCGGTGTCAGGCACGACGGGTACCACCAACCCATCGTCGAGCGACACAGCTACCCCTACATGCACGCGCCGGAACCGGCGCACTTTGCCGTCTATGAACCAGGCATTCAGGTCGGGGACGTTGCGGAGCGTGCGGGCGACCCCGGCGATCACCAGGTCGTTGAGCGAGGGCTGGGCGGCCTCGTCCGGCGCCAGCGCCACTAACTGCTTCCGCAAGGCCAGGGCGGCACCCATGTCAAGCGGTACCGTCACGTAGAAGTGCGGCGCCCCCGGCTTGCTGAGTGTCATGGCGCGGGCAATCGCGGCCCGCATCCGGGTCGGCTCGAGGTCCTCGTACTCAGGCCCGGCAGCGGCCGTCACGGCCGGGACCGGCGGTGCTGCGCGCGCGGCCTCGACGTCGCGGCGCTCGATCCGACCTAGCGGCCCGCTACCGGTGATACTCGCCAGATCAAGGCCGTATTCGGCTGCGAGCCGTCGCGCCAACGGTGAAGCGCGGACGCGACCGGCCGGCGCTGCCGGGGCCGGTGCCTCGACTGCCGCGCCATCGCTCGCGGCGGCCTCGGCAGGGGCGGTTGTCGCTGTGGCGGGTGCCGCGCTGACCGTGATGTTCAGTGCTGCCAGGTCTACGGCCTCGCCCTCCTGGGCGACGACGGCGATGGGTTGTCCTACCGGGACTTCCTCGCCCTCCTGGGCGACGATTGTGTGCAGGATACCGTCATCGAAGTTCTCGACTTCGATGGTGACCTTCTCCGTCTCGATTTCCGCGACCTTCTCGCCGCGCTTGACTGCGTCGCCCTCCTGCTTGAGCCAGCGGACAATTTTGCCCTGCTCCATGTCAAAGCCCATTTTGGGCATCATCAGGGTTTTGGCCATAGTTCGCTCTCAACCCGTAGGGGAAGTTGCCGGTACACGGCACGGCTCACGGTCAACGGTGCGCTAACGTAACACCTCACGCACGGCCTCGACGATGTGGGCGGCGGTGGGGATGATGGCTGCTTCGAGATTGAATGCATAGGGCATCGGGACTTCGGCCATCGCTACCCGGCGCACCGGCGCATCAAGGAAGTCGAACGCGCCCTCGGCAATGGTCGCGGCGATTTCGGCGGTCATCCCGCACGACCGCCAATCCTCGCCAGCGACGACGGCCCGCGTGGTCTTCTCGACAGAGTTACAGATGGTTGCGGTATCCAGCGGTCGCAGCGTGCGGAGGTCCACAATCTCAGCCGAAACGCCCTCTGCTGCCAGCGTGTCGGCCGCCTTGTGGGCTTCCGCCAGCATCCGCGACCAAGCCACAATCGTCACGTCACTGCCCTCGCGCTTGACCTCGGCCTGACCGAACGGCACGAGGAACTCGCTCTCCGGCACCTCCCCGCGCTCGCGGTAAACGGCAGTGTGCTCCAGGAAGATCACCGGATCGTCGTCGCGGATGGCGTTCTTGAGCAATCCCTTGGCGTCATAGGGCGTCCCTGGCGCGACGACCTTCAGGCCGGGCACATAGGCAAAGTAAGCATCGAAGTTCTGGGAGTGCGTGGCCGAGAGGCTACCGAAGCCGTTCGGCGTGCGGATAACGAGGGGTACTTTGATCTGGCCGCCGAACATGCTGTAAATCTTGGCGGCGTGGTTGACGATCTGGTCCAAGGCCAGCAGGCTGAAGTTGACCGTCATCAACTCGGCGATGGGGCGGAGGCCGCCCATGGCGCCGCCAACGGCCATACCCACAATGCCGGCCTCGGCGATGGGCGTGTCCAGCACGCGGGCGAGGCCGAATTGCTTAGAGAGGCCGCTGGTGATCGAGTAGGTGCCGCCGTAGGCGTCATCGGAGATGTCTTCACCGAGGATACAGACCTTGTGGTCCCGCTCCATCTCTTCCTGGAGCGCGTCGTGGAGCGCTTCCCGCACGGTAATCTCCGCCATCACCCGCTCCCGGTCGGCCGGTCGGCCGGGTCGTAGCCCGGTACCGGTGTGGAATAGACGTATCGGTAGGCGGATTCTATCGGCGGCTGCGGACTCTCGGCGGCAAACTTGACAGCCGCATCCACCTGGCGGTCTACGTGCTTGCGGATCAGCGCCAGGTCCTTGTGGTTGATGCCATTACCCGCGATCAGCCGCTGGCCGAACGCCTCGATGGGGTCGCGCTCTCGCCACGGCTTGACATCTTCTTCCGTGCGGTAGATCTCCGGGTCGGCAGTGGAGTGCCCGCGATACCGGTAACAGAGCGCTTCCAGGAAAACGGGGCCGCCACCGGAGCGGGCATGCTCGGCGGCTTCTGCGACCGTATCGTGCATCGCCAGCACGTCCATCCCGTCCACCGGCTTGCTCGGCATGTACGGCTCGGCCTTGCGGTAGAGGTCGGTCACCGCCGAGGCCTTCCGCAGGTGCGTGCCCATGCCGTATTCGTTGTTCTCGCAGACGAATACCACCGGGAGCTTCCACAAGGCGGACATATTGAGCGCTTCGAAGAACTCACCCTGATTGGTCGAGCCGTCGCCAAAGAAGCAGCAGACGACACGATCTTCTTGCAGCTGTTTGGCGGCCCAGGCCATGCCCGTGGCCAACAACTGGTGTGCGCCGACGATGGCCCAGCCACCCCAGACATTACGCCGCGTGTCGGCGAGATGCATCGAGCCGCCGTGCCCGAGACTCGAGCCGGTGGCCTTGCCGTACAACTCCGCCATCACGGCGTTCGGATCCATGCCGCGCGCCAAGGCGTGACCGTGGTCGCGGTAGTGGGTAATGATGTGGTCGGTGTCCCGAAGGGCGGCGATGGCGCCTACGGCTACGGCTTCCTCGCCAACGTAGAGATGGCAAAAGCCGCGAATCTGGGCTTGGAAGTATGCCTCGGCGCTGGCTTCTTCAAATCGCCGGATGAGGTACATCTGGCGATACAGTTTCAGCAGCCGATCTTTCTGCATCCGGGCTTTCCTCCTCGCATTAGACCGAGACGGCGGCAGAAGACGAGGCCTCATCCGACGGTACTCGGCGCCCGTGCCACATTGTAGCAAGCTCCCGTAGCTCATTACCACATTGGAGCGGCTCCGGCGGCAATACGAGCGTGTCGTCGCCGTGATGGGTAGACGACCGCTCATCGCTGAGGATTGCTCGGCCGGTAGAGGGCGTAGCCGTACACACCTTGCGGACGCCTGATACGCAGAAGCAGGTCCCAGCCGCTGGGGGCCAGGGCGCGAGAGTCGAGGGAGCGAACGCGCTGACCGCCAAGGTATTCTGCCTGAGCGAGGAGTAAGCCCGTGGGTGGGGCAGGGAAGGGTGGGGCTGCCGAGGGTGGCAGGTTATCTTGCCAGGTAATGGGCAAGGATTCCGTGACGATCCGCATGCGGAGGCAGCTATGGCGGCTGCCGAGACCGACCGCTGTGAGCGGTTGGGCGGCGGATAGCGTCCGGAGTGTATCTACAAGGGCGGCGCAACCGACGCCGCTCTCCTGACCGGCTTGATATTCCCACTGCTCGTTGGGGCTGACTTCGGCGTTGGCCGGGTCCAGGCTCCATCGCGTGGACAGGAGCAGTGCCGGGATGATCACGAGACTGACGGTTACCAGCGCCGCGGCGACGGCCAACGCCGGCTGTGGTGCGGCATTGGCGCGCAGACGGTTCCAACGGTCAACGAGCCGGGGGGCAAGCGTCGCTGCTGCGATAACCCACAGCGCGAGTGCCGGCAGCACGTCCGGCGCCGACCCGCGCCCGCCGAGTAGGTCCATGAGGCCGGCCGTTACGGTGAGGAGCATGGCCGCTGCTGCACAGGCCTGCGCCGCCGGCGTGCCGTGTTGCCGAACCAGAGCCGCACCACCATATCCTGCGGAGCCTCGGATCGTGCGGCTCTGGCTCGGCAATCGCGCAACGAAATAGGCTCCGATCACGAGGGCGACCCAGCCGCCGACCGGCAGATCGAAGACCAGCGTCCAGGCGAGGTTCCGTGCGACGAGCACCGCCTGGAAGAGGCGCGAGTAGCCCACACCGACCATCGCGGCCACCACTACGATACCCGCGAGCAACCCCAACAGCCCGCGTCGCGAGCGCATGTAGCTGGCCAGCATCCGCCCAAGTGTCCCGGCCCGGCCGTGCCATACCACCGCGGCGAGGAGGAGCGGCGGGATCGCCGCCGCGACGGCGCCGTCCAGCAGGCCGGCGAGCGCGAGCAGTGCCAGCCCCGGCAGCGCGAGCGCCCGGCTGCGTTGCCGCTGGTAGGCGAGCGCGACGCAGCCGACGGCGAGCACGAGACAGAGGGTGGCGGTCGAGACCGGCAAGGCCAGACGGTTGGGGATGACGGCGAGCGGCGCGATGGCGTAGGCATGAGCTGCGACACTGGCCGCAATGGGGCCGGCGAGCACCCGTGCGGCCCACCAGCAGGCGACGATGGTTGCCAGTCCGGCGATGGCGCTGGCCAGTCGTCCGCGCTCGATGGCCCCCGGCCCGACGCCGAGCAGGCGACGCCACACGACCGCCGGGCCGGCGCGCCGCTCGCCGGGGCCGTAGGACTCCACCGCTTGCGGTGCGGTAGGAGACATGCTGGCGCGGCACGGTCCGATGGCCGCGAAGGCGGTGCAGAGCCAGTCGTCCGGGGCACGGGTATAGGCCAGGATGACCAGCTCGGATTCGCGGTGAATCGGCTCTAGGCGGTCGTATAGGCCGGCGAACCGCAGTAGTCCACCGACCAGCAAGGCCAGTCCCAGCAGGAGCGCCGGCTGCCACCGAGCCAGGTGATGAGCCAAAGCCGCACGGATAGTGCCAGAGCTTGCCCCTGGCTTGAACAGGGGTGTGGTGCGGCTTTGGCCTATCAGCGCGTGCGGGATGAGATCGCTCACGTTGCCCGTTAGGCTAGCCTGCTGCGCGTGGGGCAGTCAATGGCGAACCGGCCGGCACGCCCTCTTCTACCAGGATGCGGGGCGAGCCGCCGACGTAGTAGTAGCCGGGCGGATCGCCGCCGAACAGGTCGAAGTGACGTGAAGCGGCTGCCAGCTCGACGGACCAGAACTCTTGGCCACCAACCGTGACCGGCCGGATGATCTTCGCCGTGCCTTCCTTGCTTACGAGCCAGCCGTGGACACCCACCTTGGGTAGCAGCACCGTGATCGGGGTACCGGCGCCGTTCCAGAGCACGGTCGAGCGTTGGATGCCGCCGGGGGTGTCACGCTCGAAAATGCCGGCATGAACGTGCCAGGTGTAGCGCGGCGTGTACTGGGACCACCGCGCTACCGGGTCGTCGGTGCGCTCCAACACCTGCAAGCCGCGTGGCGTGGCGTGGCCGAGGAAGCGGGCGGCCGTCTGGAAGGCGGCGAACGCCGGCCGTTGCCGCCACGCGGCGGCGTTGCTCGGATCGTCGTGGAAGCGCACCAGCCCCCAAAGCTCGTCGAACGGCCGGCCACCGAGGGCCGGGTACCGATCATCCTGGAGCGAGTGGAAGAACATGCGTTCGTAGCCGGCCAAGCGGCCCAGTGTAAGCGCCTGGATCACGAAAGAGGCCTGCTCGTCCATTGTGATGCGGAAGCCGTCGTCGGCAAGCTCCGGGTCCCAGCCCGGCACGTTGGGGTCGTCGAACGGCATGGAGTTGAACTCGGCCAGCCAAATAGGCTTACCGGCGAGGCCCAGGTCGGCGAGGCGCTGGGCAAAGCCGGTGCGGTTGGGTGGTAACAGCGCCACCTCGCCGCCGCCATGGACCCGGTCCCACAGATCGTGCGGATTGCGGTAGATGTTGAGCGCGAGGGCGTCGAAGAAGCCGCCGTTCGCCGGCGCGGCCGGGTCGGCCCTGACCTGCGCCATGAACGCCTCGAACCAGGGCAGGCGTTGCTCGCCGCCTTCCTGGATGTCGCGGTGGTAGCTATACGGCGCGGCGATCACCTGCGCGTTGGGATTGCCCCGCTTGGCCGCGACGTAGGCCGTCTTCAGCAGTTGGTAGTACTGCGCGGCCGTGCCGGCAAACGTCGAGTAGGTCGCATTGGGGCCGGTCGGGGGGATTTCCACCTCGTTCCAGATCGCCCAATGGTCAATCGTACCGGCGCACTCGCGGGCAATGGCCTCGACAAACCGTGCCCATTTCGCCATATCGGGCACACTATGCTGGGCGTCTGCCGGATTGGTGGCTGCGAAGTCGGGCGTGCCGATCAGCAGACCCAGTATGTTGACGTTCGCGGCTCGCAGTCCGGCGTTGATCCACGGACAGCCCCGAACACCGCTGAGGTCGCCGTCGCTCCGTTCGGCGCCGGACCAGAAGATGACGGACCGAGTCCAGCCTGCGCCGCTCTGGGCCAGAAAGCCGGTGGCAGCATAACCATCGTTGACGCCCAGCCAAGCGGCTCGTACCTGCGCTGCCGGGGGCGCGTGCGGCTCCGCTGCCTGCGGCCGCGCGACCGGTACGGCCGTCGGAGCCGGAGCCGGTGCTGGCGCGATCTCGTCGCCGGACGCTGCCGGCGGTTGGTGCGGGGAGGCCGCCCACTGGGGAACGAGGCCGGCCTCCTTGGCTAGGTCCCCGCCGAGCACAATCGTCACCGTGCCGGCCGCCGCCCATGGTACGTCCTGTCGCCAATACTGGAAGGCGGCCCGCTGCCCACGCACGACGACCACGGCGCCGTAATCCTTGATCGCCATGGGGAAGCCGTAGTGGTCCAGCCACTGCGGGTTGGCCAGGAAGCGTGCTTGCAACGCCTGCCGGGCGACGCGCATCGCCGTGGTATCGCTGAGGCGGGGCGTGAAGATCGTCGTCAAGTGATGCTCGGTGATACTGCCGGGGCCACTGAAGGGGCGGCCCTGGTCACTGGACCAGTTGAAGCTGGGTGGAATCTGCTTGAAGGTCTCCAACCACTCGTCCTGGCCGGCGGCGTGGAGCAGGTCGAAGACGTTGGCAAAGTGCATGGTGCCGGTGACGCGATTCCATTGCAGTAGCGCCTGCTGGGTGGCCTGATAGGTGAAGGGGCCGTCCTGGTAGGGCTGGGAAGCGGGATAGCCCAGGGCCGCGACCCCGCCGAGGGCGGTGAACCGGCTGAAGCAAGGGCAGCTGGCGGTATCGCGGATGGCAAAGCCGAAACCGGCGGGATGGTCGCCGCGGGTCTGGGTGTAGAAGTGACCGTCGGCCAGCGGGAAGTCGTCAACGGCAGGCTGCGCGGCCGCGGGCGCCGCGGCGAGCAACAGCGCCGTCAGCAGTGCTCCGACCGCCGCGCAGAAGAGGGCGATCCACCGGCCACCGGTGGGCCACCGGCCAGAGCCGCACCACACCTGGCCTCATCCGTGCGGCTCTGGCCGGTGAGTGACCGTCGTGTGGGTCGCGTTCCTGCCGAGCCGCATAGTCCCTCCTGGGTACGTGGTTCTCGCGATGGATTTGCTGCCGTATAGACATCCGGTGGCGCGATGGCATGGACTATGGAGTATTGGGAGAGCACCTCGCACTCAGGAGCTTGTCACTGCGGCGGGCGCCACAATGGCAACAAACGGGAAGTGCGGCCGCTACTGTGGCCGACTTACGGCATCAGCGGTCGTCCGGGGCGGCGAGCGGTTCGACGAAGACCTCAATCGTGCCGCCGCACGCCAAGCCGATGTCCCACACCATGTCGCGCGTGATGCCGAACCGGAGTAGCTGCGGCTGGCCGGTCCGTAGTACGTCGAGTGACACGTCAATGACGGCCGGCTCGACGCAGCCGCCGCTCACCGATCCGGCAAACTCGCCGTGCGAGGCGACAGCGAGCTTGCTCCCGGTGGGGCGCGGGGCAGACCCTTGGGTGTTGACGACGGTTGCCACGGCGATGGCGTGTCCGGCTGCACGCCAGCGCTCGATGTCGGGCAGTAGGTCACGCATCGGTCCTCCTTATGAGTGTGCCGCCCGACTACGGGATAGGTTGCCCCGCAGCGGGCTGTGTAGGGCTATACCGCTTGACGCCGGCCGGGTCCGCACCATTGACCTTCAGGGGGATGATACGGGCCTGAGCGGCAGTGGTGAGCGGCGCCCGCGTATGGTAGCCATCACCTCGCAGAGCTGGTCGAGGCTTTCCAGATTGTGTGCCGGCAGGAACTCGTCAACGTGGGGCAGGGCTGCCTGTAGCCCACGGGTCAAGGGCCGGTAGCCCGGCATCCCGAGGAGCGGATTGAGCCAGAAGAGCCGGTAACTGGCCCGCTGGAGGTAGGCCACCTCTTGGCGTAGCTGCTCCACGTCGCCGCGATCCCAGCCATCGCTGATGAGCAGTACGAGCGCGCTCCGGCCGAGCACGCGCCGCGCCCAGTGGCGATTGAAGTGGCCGAGCGAATCGCCGATGCGGGTCCCGCCGGACCAGTCGTGGACCACGTCCGATACCGCCGCCAGCGCATCGTGGGGGCGGCGCTGGTGGAGCTGGTGCGTGATATTGGTGAGGCGGGTGCTGAACACAAAGGCTTCCACTCGCGGTAGCTGCTGGCGTGCAGCGTGGAGGAATTGCAGCAACATGCTCGAATAGATGCTCATGGAGCCGCTGACGTCGCAGAGGAGGACCAGCGGACGCGGCTTCTCCGCACGAGCGCGTTTTCTCCAGGTGACAAGCTCTCCGCTCGTGCGGAGACTGCGCCGGATACTCCGCCGGAGGTCGAGGCGTCCGCGCACCGAGGGGCGCAGACGGCGCGTCAAGCGCGGCGCCAAGCGCATCCCTAATTTCGTCATCAGCTGCTGGACAATGCGCTGCTCGTTCCGGTCGAGGTCGCTGAAGTCGCGTCGTCGCAAGACCTCCGCGGCGCTATAAGTCCCGCTGCGATCCACGCCGTCAACTTCATCGGCGGCTTCCTGCGACCCGTCCTCGCTGACGCCGTCTTCACTTTGAGCAGCCGCCTCCACCGCCAAACGGCGCAGCTGCTCTTGCTGCGTGCCGTCGGTCGGCGTGCCGTCGGGATCGGGGTGGCGAATGTCCCCGCCGGCCTGCTTCAGCGCAGAAGCCCCTTCGCCATTGGTGGAATCCGGCAGTGTCGCCGGATCGGTGCCGTAGCCCTCGGGTAACCGGGGACCGAAGAACTGGGCAAACACCAAGTCGAACCGCGCTTGGTCCTGGTGCTGAGTCAGCAGGGTCACTTGCGCCGTGTGATAGAGGTCGTCCCGGCGCCGCAAGCCGGTGTGCTCGACGGCTTGCAGCAAGCTCGTGACTTGCCCCGGCGCAACCGCCACGCCCGCCCGGTGGAGCGCACGGGCAAAGCGCACCAGATGCTTCACCAGCGCACTGCCGGCCGCCGCGCTGCCCGCTTCCAGTGCCAGGACATCGCTCGATAGCTCCGGCGGGAGGCAGGGGTGTAGCTGAATGCTCGTGGTCAGTGATCGGTGGCTCGTGGTCAGCGGTTTCTGCGGGCCGTCGGCAATGGGCAATGGGCCGCTGACGTTGTGCGTTTCTGGCATGTCAGCTTCCCGTGACGGCGTTGACCAGGCTCTTGAGCCGCTGGTCTCGAATGTGGGCCATGTCTTCTTGGTGCTTCACCAGGGCGCCGAGGGTTGAGGCGGTGTCGTCGTAGCCGACCTGCCGCACGCCTAGCTCCACCAAGGCGCCGGCCCAGTCGAGCGTTTCGGCGATCCCCGGGACTTTGTACAGCTCTTCCTCGCGTAGGGCTTGTACGAACGCCGTCACCTGTCGGGCCAAGGTCGTGGCGATGTCGGGTACGCGCGTTTCGACGATGCGTAGCTCTTTCTCGAACGTGGGGTACTCGATCCAGTGGTAGAGACACCGGCGCTTCAGCGCGTCGTGCAGCTCGCGCGTGCGGTTCGACGTGATGACGACCCGCGGCGGCTTATCGGCGTGGATGGTGCCGATCTCCGGCACGGTGACTTGGTAGTCCGCGAGCAGCTCTAGCAAGAAGGCGTCCAACTCGTCGTCCGCCCGGTCTATCTCGTCTACCAGGAGCACCGGGGGCGCGGCGTCGGCACCCGTCTCCAGGGCTTGCAAGAGCGGTCGCCGCACCAGGAACTCGGGGCTGAAGAGGTCCTCCAACCGGCTTTCTCGCGCGCTGCCTTGCGCCTCCAGGAGCCGGATGTGGAGCATTTGCCGGCTGTAGTTCCACTCGTAGACGGCCTGGTTGATATCCACGCCCTCGTAGCATTGCAGCCGAATCAGCCGCCCTCCGGTCGCGGTAGCCAGCACTTTGGCCACCTCGGTCTTGCCGACGCCGGCTTCCCCTTCCAAGAGCAGCGGCTTGGGCAGCCGCATGGCCAGGAAGATCGCCGTGGCGAGCGCGCGGTCGGTCACGTATCGCTGGCCGGCGAGTACGTCCTGCACCTGCTCGATGGACTCGGGCATTGATGGGAGGAGAGCTTGGGGCGACGTAGGGTCGTGCTCATTCACATTCATGGTTGCCACTGTACCAAATCCACTCTAGCCCGCTAGGGTAGCACAATCCTATTCCCAGTCGGACGTGGTCACGCTGGCGTGTCGGAGGGATCGGCCTCTTTTTGCTCGGCTGCGTTCGCGGCCCTTCTCAACTGGCCCAACGCTATTTCGATGAGGCCAACGACGGCGATACCGGCGATGACATGGGCAATGCGTATTGCTTCCGAGTTGATATCTACGACCGTCCACAGTCGGAAGAACCGGGACAGGAGGAGGCCGAGCGCAATAGCGACCAGCGGGGACCACCACGCGATGCGGCCCATGACGCCGGCGGCTGCGGCCCCCCGCGCCCACGGACCGAGCACGAGAATGGCCAGCACGACAATGCCCACTCCGAATAGCAGGTGCAGTCCACGCCACAACTCACCGCCGATGGTCTGGGTCCAGAGACCCAGCCCGACAAAGAAGGTCGCGACGGTCAAGATCCGCAGAGCTATTGCCAACACGTCAACTCCTATCTCCGGGGCCCAAGTCGGTGCCGTTGCAGTGCTCGTCTGGGGCCATCCACACCGAAAGCAGCGTCACAAGCCAGCCTACCTTAACAAGGTGTGGCGGGAGCGTCAACGTGCCGGGGGCCGGCTGCCCGGCGTCGGCGCCTCACCCCCCAGCCCCCTCTCCATCGCCGAGCGATAGAGAGGGGGAGTCTGTCGGAGGCGGGCGGGGGTAGGGGCACGGCATGCCGTGCCCCTACGGCGCTGGTTATGGCATGTTCCGCCCGTTTACCTACCCTTGTGAGGAGGGGGCCGGGGGTGAGACACGCCCTGGATTCCGGCGGAGGCCGGAATGACGACTGCTGGTCCACCCTGGACGCGATGCGGCGCGCTCCTACCGTCTGCTCGATGGTATGGTGATGTATACCTGGGCGGTCGGGAAGCCTGGAGCAAGCCCTGAAGAATGGAGCGGCAATGAAGATAACGGACGTTACCGCTTACCCGGTACACGATGGACGGGACGCGCTCTTCGTGGTTGTGGACACGGACGCCGGACTCAGTGGCGTGGGTGAGGCCGGAGCGACGCCGCAGATGCTCGCTATCGCCGCCTACGTCGAAGGCCACCTCAAGCCGTTCTTGCTCGGTGAAGACCCGTTTCGCACGGAGCATCTGTGGCAGCGGATGTTCCGTGGCGGCTTCTTCCCCGGTGGAATTGTGGTGTCGAGCGCCGTGTCGGCCATAGACATCGCGCTGTGGGACATCAAGGGTCAGGCGCTGGGGGTGCCCGTGTATGAGCTACTGGGGGGCCGCGCCCGCGACCGGGTGGTGTGCTATCCGCACAACGGTGGTGGCACCATCGAGGCGCTGGTCGAGAGCTGTCTCCGCACGAAGGAGCAGGGCTGGAAGTTCGTTCGCTTCAGCCCGAATACGGTGGGCAATCTGTTCGAGCCGGCGCGGGCGGTGCGCGAGTCGATTGCCATGGTCGAAGCGGTACGCAACGCCGTCGGTGAAGAAATCGAAATTTGCTTCGATGTGCATACCCGGCTGGACCCGGCCGATACAATCCGGTTCTGCCGCGCGGTCGAGCCGTACCATCCCTTTTTTATCGAGGATCCCATTCGCAGTGAGAACGCGGCTTCGTTCCACCACTTGCGCCGGCATGTGTCGGTGCCGCTCGCCGCGGGGGAGCAATATGCCAGCAAGTGGGAGTTCCGCGAGCTGATCGAGCACGACCTGATTGACTATGCGCGCACCGATCTCTGCATCGTCGGCGGGATTACGGAAGCCAAGAAGGTTGCCGGCTGGGCCGAGACCCACTACATCAAGCTGGCCACGCACAATCCGCTGGGGCCGGTGTCGTCCGCCGCCTGCCTGGCGCTCAATCTGGCGTGCAACAACGTCGGGGTGATGGAGCAGCCTCAGAAGCCGAATACGGCGCTGACCAACGTGGTGCCGGTGCAGATGACCTGGGAAGACGGCTATCTGCTCCCGCCGGAGCGGCCGGGGCTGGGCGTGGTGTTCGACCGCGAGGCGGCCGCGCGCTTGCCCTGCCGTCCCGTCCCGCGTGCCCACCTCCACCGGGAGGACGGCTCCTTCACCAACTGGTGAGACTGGCAAGGGAGTAGGGACGGGGAGCTAGGCGCCTGTGATCGGCTGCAGGGCGCTGGCGGGTACCTGCACGACACTACTGGCCCCCCGGTCGAGCACGAAGAGCGTGCCCTGCGCGTCTACGACCAAGCCGGTGAGGCGGTAGAACTGTCCAGGCCCGTAGCGGGCCGGCTGGCGTTGGGCGAGCAGCCGGCCCTCCGGCGAGTATTTCGCAAGCCACTTTTCGCTGGCGACGTAGACGTTGCCCGCGGCATCGGTGGCGACGGCGGTCGGAGCAACCGGCTCGGTCCGCGGGTCGAGCGGGTCGGCGTTGATTTCCCATTGTAGGAGCGGCTGGCCGCTCGGCGAGAACTTCTGGATGCGATTGTTGCCGCTATCCGCGACGTAGACGTTGCCGGCGGAGTCGAGCGCGAGGTCCCGGGGCCAGAGTAGCTGTCCGGGGGCGGAGCCTTGGCTGCCCCACACTGCGAGCGGTTGCCCGGTGGGAGATAGTTTCTGGACCCGGTGTGCCCAGTACTCGGCGACGTAGACGTTGCCGTGCGTATCCACCGCCACTGCCGTCGGATGATCGAACTGCCCCGGTGCTTGCCCATAGATGCCCCATTGCGCTAGCGGCTGCCCGGTTGGCGAGAGCTTTTGGACTCGGTGACCCCAATGGTCGGCGACGTAGATGTTGCCTTGGATATCCAAGGCGACACTTCTGGGGCCGCGGAATTGTCCCGGCCCATCGCCGCTCGTTCCCCATTGGGCGAGCGGCTGGCCGGCGGCCGAGAGCTTTTGGATACGGTCATTTTGATAGTCCGCGACGTAGATGTGTCCGGCTGGGTCTACCGCGATTCCCCGCGGGTTGTCGAACTCGCCCGGTGTGTCGCCGAACTCGCCCCAAGCCAGGGTCGGGCCGGTCACCAGCGGGAGCGCAGCGCGGTTTAGGCTCGCCACCTGCAGCCCGAATTCTCGCTCCCAAGCGGCCGGCTCAAAGACCAGGGTGCCGTAGTTGCGCCAGCCGACGCCGAACAGCTCAAGGTCGGCGACCGACTGGATGTGCAGCAGCCGGGGTACGGCATCATGGCTGGGCCAATGCACGAGGTAGAGCAAGGCGCCGTCCTTCAGCAGCCCGGCCGAGAGCCAAGGATCGCCGCGCCGCAAGTCTTGAAGCTCGGATAGGGTGACTTCCGTCCGGTGCGTCCAGTTGACCTGTCGCTCGGCCAGGGCGCGGGTATCTCCGACCCAGTGGAGGGTCTCCTCATCGTCGGCGATCCAGAGGTGCGGCGTGCCTTGGAGGGAGACGACCGCGCCGGTCGTGAGTATCGGCTGGTGGGCTACATCGGCCCACGCGACCGATGCGGGCACCAGGCTGATGCCCAACAGCGCCAGCAGCCCGACGATGACGCTGAGGCCGCCGGCGGGGTAGCACCGGTTGGCCGGCATACTGCACCGGGATCCGTTCGAGCATGTGCCGCGGCGGTAGGAGTGCATGGTGGTGTTCACTCAGCGGGATTATGGCGGGCGGCGAGCGTGCCGTAAAGCAGACAGCCTCCCTGTGGTCCCCGCGCTGCGGTGGGGGGACGGCACATTCCTGCCCCGGGAGTTTGCTCCGGGGGAGGGCGAGGGAGAGGGCCGAGTAGGGAACCGGCGCTACAATCAAGGGGACTGAGCGGCCAGTGCTGTACCTCGTGCAGAGTTGGTTTGGTGCTTGCAATCGGGTACGGCGCATATTCGTCAGGGACGCACGAGGAGAAAACGACATGCCAGTGATGAAGGGAAAATACGCGCTTACGGGGATGCTGCAAGCCGAGGGTGTGCAGTACGTCTTCGGAAACCCCGGCACCAGCGAGGGGCCTTTCCTGGAGGCGCTGGCGGAGTGCCCGGACATGAAGTACGTCCTGTGTGTGCAGGAAGGTGTGGCAGTGGGGATGGCGGAGGGCTACGCTCGTGCCAGCGGCAAAGTCGGTTTCGTGAGCCTACACATTGACAGCGGCTTGGCGAACGGCTTGAGTTTGCTCAACGACTCCAACTTCAGCGGCACCCCACTGGTCGTCACGGCGGCCAACAAGGACGTGCGGAAGCTGGCGGAAGGGCGCGCCGACCTCGCCCGGATGTGCGAGCCGTTCACGAAGTGGAGCGTCGAGATTACCCACGCCGAGCAGTTCCCAGCAGTGCTGCGCCGCGCCTTTACCGCCGCCCGCACGCCGCCCACCGGCCCGGTCTTCGTGGGCTTCTCAGGCAACGCCCTCGAGGCGGCGGCGGAGATGGAGCTGGTGCCTTCACGGGCAGCTCGGAGTGCGGCCCGGCCGGACCGCGAGGCCATCGGGGAAGCGGCGGCGCACCTCGCCAGCGCAGACCGGCCGGTGCTCATCGTCGGCGACCGCGTTGGTGAAGACGACGGGGCAGCGGAAGCGGTGCGCGTGGCCGAGTTGACAGGGGCGCGCGTGTACTCGCACCTGGGATCGCAAGTCAATTTCCCGACGGGCCATCCACAGTTTATGGGCGTGTTCGCTCCCAGGAATCAGGCTAGTCGCCGGGCGGTCCGGGCGGCCGATGTCGTGTTGGCCGTCGGAACACACGTGTTCAGCGATCTCTTTTACCAGCCGGGGGCGACGCTGCCGGCCGCGGCCACGCTCATTCATCTGGACAGCGATGCTGCTGCGCTCGGTCGCTCCGAGCCGACGCACCTGGCCATCCTCTCCTCGCCCAAGATGGGGCTGGCCGAGCTTGGCGCGGCCCTGGGGGCGTGTATGAGCCGCGCCGAGCGCCAAGCTGCCGCTACCAGATGCAACACCCTCGCGGAGGAGACGGCCGCGCAGGCGGAGGAGTTCCGGCAGCAAGTTGCCAGTGAGCGTGGCCGGCAGCCGATGGGGGTGGCGACCATGATGAGCGCCGTCGCTGCGGCGCTCCCTGATGACGCGGTGGTCTGCAACGATTCCGTAAGCTCCGCGGGGATGGTCTATGCCGCCAGGAAGTTCAATACGCCCGGCAGCTTCTACGCGGCGCGCGGTGGTGCCATCGGTTGGGGGATGGGGATGGCGCTGGGAATCCAGTTGGCGCAGCCCGGCCGGCCGGTTGTGGCCATCGTAGGAGACGGGAGCGCGATGATGACCGTGCAAGCGCTGTGGACTGCGGCGGTGGAGAATATCCCCGTCGTCTACTGCATCTGCAACAACCGCTCCTACAATGTCCTCAAGGTCAACTTGGACCTCTACGTGCAGTTGTTCTCGCCAGAGCCGGACTATCAGCCCGCCTACCTGGGCACGGACTTCGCCCAGCCCTTCGACTTTGCCGCCCTGGCACAGGCGTTCGGTGTCCATGGCCGGCGCATCGAGGACCCGGCGGAGATCGGCCCGGAGCTGGAGCGTGCTCTGGCTTCCGGCAAGCCGGCGGTGCTCGACGTGGTGATCGAGTGATCGAAGCCTAGGTCAAGACCTTGGTGACCTCGGCAAGGTCCATCCGGTTGACGCGGCGAATGGCCGGCAGCACCGAGAGGGCGACGACGAGCAGCACGCTGACGCCCACGGTCGCATAGGAGCTTGGGGCAATCCAAAGGGTCATCGTCAGCAAATCCGAGCTAAAGCTGGTCATGACGTAGTAAGCGACGGCTGTTCCGAGCAGAAAGCCAGGCACCAAGGCGCCGGCGCCGACCAGCACGTTCTCCAACACCATCATCAGCGCGAGGCGGCCGCGGGTTTGGCCCAAGGTCCGCATGGTCGCCAGCTCGCGCTGCCGCTCCAGCACGTTGACCGTGACCGTGTTGAAGACAATTGCCCCGGCCATGACGAGTGCCCCAACGAGTAGTATCCGGGTCATGGTGTAGGGCAGACGTAGGAACTCGTTCCAGTCTTCTACGGTGTGGGCCTTCACATTGACGCGCTCGATACCCGGCAGGTCGTAGAGGCGTGCAGTGACGGTCTCCGCTTGGCCGGCTGCGGTGGCGATCAACATGCCGTTGTAGAGGCCCTCGGTACCCGCTAATTGCTGGGCGTCCGTCAGCCCCAAGAAGACACCGCTGGTCCCCAGCGACTCGTGGGTCACACCGGCCACCGTCAGCGTCGTTGTCTGTGTTGGCGTGTGCAGCGTCACGCGGTCGCCGGCTACGGCATCAAGCTCCCGGCTCGCGTAGAGAGACAAGATCGCACGGCCGTTGCCCAAGCGGGCGCTCGGGCTATCCGGGAGTTGAAAACGGTGCAGCCGCGTGTCGTTCGGAAGCGCCATGACCAGCATGTCTACGCTCTGCCCAGCGCGGTCCAGCTGGCCGAAGCCTTCCAGCGTCGGCTCGACCGACCGCACTTCGGGCCAGGCTGCGACGGTCTGCCAGACGGCAGCGTCGGTCGTTGCGCGGAGGCTGACATCGAGGTCCCACCGCTCCGCCCGCTCGTACTGGCGGTCGAGCATGTTGGTCATGGTGTCGAATATGCCGGCGCTGGTCAGGAGGAGCACCATCGCAAAGCTCACCCCGGCCACGGTGTACAGCGACCGCACGCGCGTGCGGAAGATGGCGCGGAGGGGGATGCGGAGCGTCAAGGGCGGAGTAAGCACGAGCCGTAGCGCCCGCTCTATCCAGGGGATACCGCCCTTCACGAGGGCAATCTGGGGATCGCGGCGCATCGCAGCGGCCGGCTGCATGCGGGCGGAACGCCAGGCCGGGACGAGACCGGCGACGAGCGCCATCACTATGCTCACAACCATCGCGGTGATCGGGGGCTGAGGCTGAAACTCGTGCTCGACGAGGGGGATACCGAGCGTGTCGGCATAGACAGTGGTCAGTCCGGTCCCCAGCCACAGCCCTAACGCGCCCCCCGCCAGTGAGCCGACGAGGGCGATGAGCACCGCATACGCGAGGTAGTGGCGCAAGACAGTCCCCCGGCTGTAGCCCAGGGCCATGAAGAGGCCAATCTGCTCCCGTTGCGCCTGGACCATTCGGCTGAGAGCAATGAAGATGCTGAGGGCGGCGACGATGAGAATGAGGGTTGGGAGGAGGTTGGCCATCTCTTCCGCCCCTTGCAGGTCGAGCTGCAACGCGGCATTACTCGGCTGATCCTCTTGCCGCACCGTCTGAGTGAGGGTAGAGGGCCGGAGTAGCGCTTCCGTGGTGGCAATCGTCGCTTCGCGCTCCGAGGGATTGCGGACCGTCACCGCAACGTCGTTGATCTGCCCGTCAAGGCCGAAAAGACGCTGGAGCTGGGGCAGCGGCACGAAGAACACCCCAAAGCGCCGGGCCGAAGGCAGAATGTCCAGCGTACTCGCAGCGTTGATGAGATACTCTGGGCTGGCCGCGATGCCTATGATGCGTACCTCCTGCTGCCCCTGCGGCGTGATGAACGTCAAGCGGTCGCCCGGTTCGAGCTGATGGTATTCGGCAAAGTGGCTCTCCACCAGAACGACATTGCGATCCTGTGGTGTCCAATAGGCGCCTTGTTGCACCAGCACGTCATTGACCGCTGGGCGGCGCTCCAGGGGCAGGCCGATAAGCCGGGCGTGGATGGGGTGGCCGCCGTCGCTATGCAGGCCGGTGTCGAGCACGAGCCGGCCCTCGGCCGCGGCAACGTTATCAAGCTGACGCACCTCCGCGGCAGCTTCCTGGGGTGCGCTCCGCACGCCGACCGTGTAATCGGCAAAGCGCAATTCGTCATAAGTCCGCTGAAACGACCCGCCCAGGTTATCGAAGGCAGACACCATCGCCACAAACAGGGCTGCGCCGAGCATGATGATGGTGGTGAGCGCTAGGAACTGGAGTTTGTGGGCCAGCAGACCACGGATGATGAGGCGATGCCGTTTCTTCATGGTCTACCACCTAATCTCCGCCGGGTCTTTGGGCCGTTCGTGGACCAGCTCTTCTTCGATCATTCCGTCGCGCAGCCGGACGACGCGGTCTGCCATTTCGCCGATGACGCTGTTGTGCGTGACGAGCGCGCAGGAGCGCCCTTGCGCCGCCGTCACCTGGCGCAGGAGCGCGAGGACCCGGATGCCGGTACGGAAATCCAGGTTACCCGTCGGCTCGTCGCACAAGAGCAGGGAAGGATTCTTGGCCAGCGCGCGGGCAATGGCGACGCGCTGCTGCTCGCCACCTGACAGCCGACTGGGAAAATGATCGGCGCGTTCCGCCAAGCCCACCTGGTCGAGCAGCTCTGCGGTCCGCGCGGCGACGCGCTTGGCGTCGCGCTCGACCAGCTCCAGGGCAAACTCGATGTTCTCGGCGGCGGTGAGGGTCGGAATGAGGTTGAAGAACTGGAAGACGAACCCCACCCGCTCACGCCGGTAGCGGGTCAGCTCGCGGTCGGCGAGGCCGCTAAGGTCTTGGCCGTCAACCACCACTTGCCCGGCTGAGGGGGCGTCGAGGCCACCGAGCAGGTTGAGTAGCGTGGTTTTGCCGGAGCCGCTCGGCCCGAGGATGACCAGGAATTCGCCGGCCCTGATGTCGAGGCTGACTCCTCGTAGGGCAGCGACCTCTACCTGGCCCAGCGGGAAGCGCTTGTGGACCTCGACTAGGCGAGCCGCTATGGCTGGCCCAGGTGCGGCAGGAGGTGCCGATGGTGCGTCGGGAGCTACCGTAGTCATTGCCTACTCCTTTCGGTCGGCGCGCATGCCGGCCAGCAAGAGCTGCATGGCCAGGGGAAACGTATCGCGCCAGCGGACCGTCTGTGGGTCAATCATCCAGAGCAAGGCCAACCCTTCGACGATGGCCCCGATAATGGTGGCTGCGGCTTCCGCATCGGGCAGGTGGAACTCGCCGCGCTCGATGCCCTGCTGAATGTGCGCGGCGAGCAGCTCGCGGTAGGCTTGGATGTAGTTGGCCAGCGTGCGCTGCACTGTCGGGTCGCGAGTTGCCGTCGCGTAGAACTCGTGGATGATTGGAATCAGCTTCTCCCGCTGCTGCAACCTGCCGGCGAGCTGCTGCGTGAGCGCGAGGAGCCGCTCACTGACCGATCCCTCGGCAGCGAGCATGGTCGTCACCTCCTGCACTTCCTGCTCAAAGAGGTGCTGGAGCAGCGCCTTGGTAATGGCGTCCTTGCTCTCGAAATACCAATACAGCGTGCCCTTGCTGACGCCGGCCTCGCGCGCGATGTCGTCCATGCGGGCTTTGTGAAAGCCCAGCCGGCTGAATACCGCTATCGCGGCTTCGACGATCTGCGCGGTGCGCTCGGCGCTGACGTCGGGACGAGGTGCCATCGTTCCCTCACATAACTGACTGAATAGTCAGTCAGTTATCATTGTACGCTCGACCGGCGCCGATGTCAAGCGGTCGCGCAGCGGCCGCACCGTCCGGTTCGTGGACACAGGGAGCTGGGCTAGTCGCGCCAAGCGGATGTGGGGAGGTTTCGGTAGAATGAATGCCTACCTCACACCGCTCGGCTGCCAAGAGGGACGTATCGGCGTGGCTGCATGGTGGGTGGAGCGGAGATTCTAGGTATAGGAAGAGGAATGAACTGATGAGTAGCGAGCGGCTAGCCTATTTCAACGGTGAACTGGTCCCGGAGTCCGAAGCGCGGATATCGGTCTTCGACTCGGCGCTCGTGTATGGCGATGTCGTCTTCGAGGTAACGCGCACGTTTCGCGGGAAACCGTTCCGGCTGCGGGAGCACTTGAACCGGCTGTACGCTTCCATGCGCCTCGCCGAGATAGATTGTGGCTTGACCATAGACGAGATGGAGGCGGCCACCCATGAGACCATCGCGGCGAACCGCGGTCAATTCAGCGATGGGCTGGACTTCCAGATTACGCACAACGTCTCGCCGGGCCCCCTGGGCATCTACCGCAGCGTCTTTCCGGACGGTCTGCGCCCGACAATCGTGATTAACTGTTTCTCGTTGGCCTGGCGGATGGTGAAGCTCGGCCCGCAATATAGGACCGGTGTCCATGGCGTCATTCCGTCGCAGCGTGCAGTACCGGCGCAGTTCGTTGATCCCAAAGTGAAGAGCCGCAGCCGCATCTACTACATCCGCGCCGAACACCAGGCGCATCGGATTGACCCGGAGGGCTGGGCGGTGCTGCTCGATGGCGACGGGTACATCGCGGAAGGCGTGGGGAGCAACGTGTTCCTCGTGCATGACGGGACGCTGTACTCGCCCGAAGGGCGCAACATCTTGCGCGGTGTCACGCGCAACTGCGTCCTGGAGCTTGCGTCCGACTTGGGTATTCCCGTGCTGGAGCGCAATCTGGAGCCATATGACCTGCTCAATGCCGATGAAGCCTTCTTCACCTCCACGACCACCTGTATCATGCCAATGACGCGCTTTGAGGGTCAGACGCTCGGTGATGGCATACCCGGCCCGATCACGCAGCGCCTCATGACGGCCTTCAATGAGCTTGTCGGTCTGGATATCGTCGCGCAGGCCCAGGCCGGGGCGGCCTACATCGCCCAGTTGGAGGCGGAGTAGCGCGGATCACGGCACCGGTACGCCCAGCGACGTGGCCACATCTACGAGCGATTGCCAAATGTCCGCTGCGACCGGAACGCCGTCCCGCTGGCGGGCAGCGCGGATGCGCTGCTCCGGGTCGCCCGGCGCCAGCACCTCGTCGAACCCCGGCGCGGGGGGCACGGCCCGCAGCCGGCCCGCCAGCTCGCTGGCGCGGGCCGTGAAATCGGCCAAGGGCTGGAAGAGATCGGCCCGCAGCATCAGCATGGTCACGCCCTGGTGCCGCATGAACGGGCCGCCGCGCGCCGGGTCGGCGAGGGCGTCCGCGCCGGTCATCACGCGGCTCAGAAGCTCCACCGCCACCATCAAGGCATAGCCCTTATGGCCGCCGAATGGGAGGTGTCCGCCGCCGGCAAAGAAGTCGGCCGGGTCTGTCGTCGGCCGCCCCTCTTTATCCACGATACTGCCTGGAGGCAGCGGCTCGTTGTGCTCGTGCGCGAAGATGACCTTGACCCCGGAGAGCGCCGTGGTGGAGAAGTCGAACATGATTGGCGCATTCCCACCGGCGGGAAAACCGATGGCCAAGGGGTTGGTGTGCAGGACGCGCTGGCGCCCGCCGTAGGGGACGGCGTGGGGTGTTTCCTCCGATTGCCCGCCGGCCCAGACCATCCCGATCATCCCGTGCGCCGCCGCTAGCTCCACATACTCTCCCAGCCGCCCGATGTGGTGTGCTTGGACGATCCCCACCACGGCGACGTTCTGGGTGCGCGCCTTCGCGATGGCCACCTCGGCCGCATACTTCGCGGCGACGTGGCCGAACGTCCAGTTGCCGGTGACGAGGGCGCTCGTCGGCGTCTCGCGGACGATGGCCGGCCGCGCGGCCGGCCAGAGGTAGCCGGCCTGGATGTGCGCCACATAGCCCGGGAGATGGAAGACGCCGTGCGTGTCCACCCCGCAGAGGTTGGACGCGACCAGCGCCTCGGCCATGCGCTCGGCATTGCCCTCGCTCGTCCCCGCCGCCAGGAGGATGGCGCGAGTGAGGGCAGCAAGCTCGACAGCGGTCTTGATCGGCATGTGTGCTCCCTAATTTTGTCTGGCTAAGGCAGGGTCAGGTGTCCCGCATCGTCATTCAGAGCACCGTCGCCAATCAAGTCCTCAATAACGGAATCTATCTTTGCTCTGGTGTCCCTGGACACGCGCCTGAATCCCAGGATTCGTCCCGCCTCCGGCGCTGCATCTGCCCTGTCAATCCCATAGGAACGCTCTACAATCATTTTGACGGCTTCGGCAATCTCTTCCGGTGAGATCAACTCGATCTTCTTAGCTTGCGGCACAGCACTCCGGTCACGAACAGCAGGACGCTTCATGTCTGCCGGCCACAGAAATTCACCTTTTCTGACTATGCCGTTTCCTTTGTAGCCTACGACACCTTTTATCACTCGTTCAAGATTTGCTCTGATCTTGGCGCTCATTCTTGAAACACCGGCGGCGGCTGCAATTCTGCGAGCGACCACATCGCCATGCACCGGTCCCTCAACACGCACAATCTCGATGATATGCTTGCGTAAGTGCCTCGTCGGGGTATCGTGAAGACCGTGGTACTTCCGCCACCTATGCATATCGATGTCGTCACCCTCGGCGTGCGTGACGACATCGAAGAAACTGGTCGGCGATAGCTGCCGGTCGTCTCCTACCACCACCGTTTGGTCGGCGCGGAGCAACGCCCCCAAGGCATCTACCGGCCTTACCTGGCTGGCCTCGTCAAACACTACCAGGTCAAAGCTCACGCTACCCGGCACCAGATAGGTCGCGATGGACAGCGGACTCATCATAAACACCGGCTTGATTGCCTGGATCGCATTTCCGGCCCGTTCCATCAACTGCCGGATGGGCAGATGGCGGCGCTTTTTCTCGAACTCTCGGCGTAAAACTCGCAGTTGACCGGCTCCGTTATGCTTCGGAAGACCCTCCCAGTGTGCGTAGGCAACCCTGGCTCGGTTGTGACCCAACACGAGGGTATCCATCTCACGGAACTGCTCTCTGTGCGCTTCATAGCTACTGCCGTCGAAACCGGTAAGAGCCGGCCGTTCACCAAAAGCATGGGAGACAATGCGTTCATACCAAGCCTGTTCTAAACAGGCGATCAGGTGGTCGGATGCTTCCGGCCATTCCTCCACTAGCTTTGTGATGGCCTGGAGACCTTCCTTTTCGGCATCGCGCAGGGCGTTATTGACGACCGCAATATCCTGGATTTCATGTATCCGACTCGACCAGTTCACTAGCGTTCCTTGCTGTTCTTCCAGCGGCAATCCGGCCAATCCCTTGGGATGCCCGAATCTCTTCCTGAAATCCATATCGAGGGCATCCTGGACACTTTCCAAACAACCGATATGTGATTTCTGCGCGTCTGTGACCCGTTTCGACAAGTCGGGGATGTCACTTGTTTCCCGGAGCTGGGATTTCTCACGGATTGCATTGATGAGCGCGATCTGCTGTTCGATATCATCCGGCAGTTTGCCACTGCATAGCGTGGACAGTTGCTTTTTGGCGCGGCGATATGGGGGCAAGAAGAATCGCAGGCGTTTCGTCTTGTATTTCGAGAGCGTGGACCGAACGGCAAGAAGAAGGGCGTCCAACGACTGGCGAGCGGCGTTAATTTTCTCTCGTAATGAATCCACGTCGGGCGGCAGCACTACCTGGATTCTACAACCCCTGAAAGGGTGCTGTTTCAGGCTCCCGACGCGCCCCAGGCTGTGCTGAAGGTTGGCGACAACAGTATGCTTTTCCTGGAAGTCCGCCCGTGACCAGGAGTCAATGCCGGCGATCTCCGGTCGGGGCAGTGAGTCATTGCCCGCCCCCAAGCTCTGAAGGTGCAGCAGCTCGCCGTAGGCTCTGAAAGGAGTGACTCCTGTGTTTCCGACCGGAGTATTCACCGCCTCGGCATATTCGTTCAGACTACTCTGAACGCGGGCCAGGGTGGCAAAATCGTCTTCCATCCCGGTAACATCCGGGCGGCCTAGCTCCCAGGCTCTTCTCAGCTCATCAAGCACGGCTCTTTTGGTGGTCTTGTGGCTGTGTAGCTCCAGGCAGGCATCACCTAGCTGGAGGCCATCGAGCCGGCGCTTGACAACCTCCAGGGCGGCCATTTTCTCGGAAACGAACAGCACCTTCTTATTCTGGCTCATGGCCGCGGCAATGATGTTCGTGATGGTCTGGGACTTGCCGGTACCCGGCGGTCCCTGGATAACCAGATTCCGGCCGGTAGCCACGTCGGATATAGCCAACGCCTGCGACGAATCGGCATCAACAACATGATGCGTGTCTTCCGGGCGCAAGTGGTCATCGAGATGGTCTTCCTCGCCGATTTCCGCTTCAGGTTCCGTAAATCCTGCCTCAAATAGGGCATGCACGGTTTTGCTTTCCAGCGGTCCGGTCCCGGCCGGCCAGTTTTCGCTATCCAAATCCCGGTACATGAGGAGCTTGCTAAACGAGAAGAAGCCGAGCACGATGCTCGCTTTGTCAACGGACCAGCGGTTCAGCCCCTTTATATTGCGCTCGACTTTGTAGAAATAGGCTGGCAGATCTACATCTTCCTCGCCCTCCTCGTCATTATCGTGCAGATCAGGAACATCAACGCCGAACTCCGTTCGTGCCTTTTCACGGAACGAGATGTTTGCTCCCAGCTCCTCGCCGGTATATTTTACGTGGAAGGGGGCACCGACGCTGGATCGTTCCAGGCTGACCGGGATCAGTACCAGCGGTGCCCGACGTACACTATCGCTGGTATCCGATTCGTACCACTCGACCATTCCAAGTGCAATGAACAGGGTGTTCACGCCCTGCTCCTGGATCACCGTATTGGCAGTGTAGTAAGTGTTGAGTAGGCGAGATTGCAGTCGGTCGGATGGCTCATTGGTCTGCAAGCGATTATCCGTGTGCCGTCGAGCGAGGACATCAGGATTGTCGTCGTCGTACTCCGATTGGCCTAGCTCGTAGTCCTCGTCGTCATCCGGGCGAGGCAGGAACGACATTCTTCGCTCCTTACGCACTAGAATATCGAAGACGGATGCCGGGATATCGTCGACAACATCTACCCCCCTGGATTTGAGGGCACGATAGTTCAGTAGCGGATTGCGGAGTCCCAGGTCCAGAAGCTCTTTTCTGGAAGCCTCGATCTTCGAGATAATCGCATCGGTTGCCATATCCATGTGCCCACCATCCACATTTTATAACCTGGAGATAGTGGTATGCAACCGGCGGAATCCCGCTCACCATTGCGGCTTGCACCGCAATCCAGGCCGCGTAATTACCGATGACACACGACGACGCAGTGGAGGTAGCGTCAGCGGCGCCTTGGCGCGACGCCGGAGACGCCGCTCAAGCCGCCGGAGACGACGAGGTGCTCGCCGGTCATGTGGACCGAGTCGTCGGAGGCTAGGAATGTGGCGGCGGCGGCGATGTCCTCCGGTGTTGTCCAGCGCCCCAGCGGTATGGACTGCCGCAGCCGCTCGCGCAAGTCGGCTTCCGGAATACCCATCGCCGCTGCCCGCTCGGCCATGTTGGCTTTCTGGAAGTCGGTGTCCACCGGGCCGGGGCAGATCGCGTTCACGTTGACGTGGTACGGTGCCAGTTCGACGGCGAGGGTCTTGGTGAAGCCGATCACGGCCCACTTCGCGGCGTTGTAGGCGGCGACCAGCGGTGGGCCGGAGATGCCGTTGATGGACGAGAGGTTGATGATCTTGCCGCTGTCCTGCCGCATCAGCTGGCGTCCGACGTACTTGCTGCAAAGGAATACCCCGGTAAGGTTCACGGCCAGGACGCGCTCCCATTCGGCCTCGTCGAGGTCCACGGTCTCGACCACGCGCTGTCCGGTCCCGGCGTTGTTGACCAGAATGTCAATGCGGCCGAACTCGTCGAGTGCCCGGCCCACCGCCGCCTGCACGGAGGTCGCCTGTGTGACGTTGCACGCCACGGCCAAGGCGTGACTGCCCTTCGCCCGGACCTCCCTTACCGTCACCTGTGCCGTGTCTACGTCAATCTCCCCGACGACGACGTGGGCGCCTTCGTCCGCGAAGCGCAGCGCAATACCACGACCGATACCCCGCGCGGCACCCGTCACGAAGGCTACTTTGTCCGCTAGCCGCATTGCTACCTCCTCTGACCGGGCCTACCGGCCCGCGCTCAGTGCGCTGGCGCGCCGGCCCTTGGCTACCGGCTCCTGGTCACTGACTACCGATGACGTTGATGAGCGGTGCGCGATGGCGCACACTGTCCGTGCGCCAGGAGCGGCCTAGCCGCGCAGCGGCGGGCGCCGCCGCCCCCGGATCACGGCACGCACCAAGGATGGGGGGCCAGGCGCAAGCATACCAGGGGTATGCACGCTCATGGAGGCGAGAGGATGAGGTTCTGCATCACAGGGTACGGGAGCATCGCCGCCGTTCATCGGGATGCGCTGCTGCAGCTCGCAGGCGTCGAGATCGACTCCGTCGTCGGGCGGCTGATCGAGCCGACGCGCGAGTTTGCCGCCAGCTGCGGGGCGCCGCTCGCCACGCTGGACCTCGGCGAGGCGCTGGCGCGGCCTGGGGTGGACGCCGTGCTCATTACCTCGCCGAGCCAGGTTCACTACGAGCAGGCCCGGGCCGCGTTGGAGGCGGACAGGCACGTGCTGCTCGAAATCCCGATGGCCCTCTCCTATAGCGAGGCCGCGGCGCTGTGCGCCCTGGCCGACGCGCGGGGAAAGACCCTGATGATCTGCCATACGGAGCGGTATTGGGCGTCAACGAGGGAGCTGAAGCAGAGGATCGTTGCCGGTGAGCTAACGCCCTCCCATATCCATGTCGAATGGCACTTTTTCCGGCGGGAGAACATCAACTGGATGGGGCGACGGCGCAGTTGGACGGATAATCTCTTGTGGCATCATGGTGGTCATGCCGTTGACCAGGCGATCTGGCTGTTCGGTGAGCTGCCGGTGGCGGCGCGAGCGTTCTTTGGTTCGACGGACAACCGGTTAGGTATTCCCCTCGACGTCTCGGCGCAGCTACGATTTCCGAGCGGCGGTCTGGCGACCTTTGCCCTCAGCTACAACGCGATAGTGCCCGCGGCCACACAGCGCTTCACCGTGATTGCCGAGGAGGAGTTGCTGGTCTATGACGCCGGCCGTTTCACCGACCGCGACGGCAACGTGCTGTCGGAGGAGACGAATGAGGACGCCGTGCCGCGGCAGAACGAGGAGTTCGTCAACGCCGTCGCGGAAGGCCGTGAGCCGCTGACTTCCGGCCGCGCGATACTCGGATCATACCAAGTGCTAGATCGACTGGAACGCAGCGCACGGTGAGCGCCGCACCGGCTTATCGGGGTCGTCGGCCTGCGACGAGAGCCGGGCAGTAAAATACCTGACCGCCGTTAAGCGCTGACCGGGGTGCAGCAGGCTCTCGGCAAGACGGCGCACGTCGAGCCAGTAGTAGCGCCGCCAGCCCTTGGATCCGAGGCCGTAATAGAGATTGAATCCGTCCACGTACACTGTCACACGCTGCATCAAGCATTCCTTCATGCCTGGGGTAACATGCGGGTTGACAAATAGTACCAAGATTTACATAATCCTAATACCCCCCCAGCGAATAGTATCGTTGGGCCGACGCCCCGCAAGGGGCGTTTCTCTTTTTTACCCCCGGCCGGTCACTCGGTATAGGTGACGGCCACCTCCGTCACTCGCGGGGTGCGACCGCTGTTCACTGCGCCGAGGGACAGGCGATATTGCACCCATTGGCCGGCGAATGCAGCCCCCTCTACCGCGCCGGAACTGGTCAAATCCGCGTGTCAGCCAAGTATGAGCGCGGCTTATCGCGTCCTCCTCACCGTGTCGGGGTCAGTCGGCGGGGCAGGTTGACCGTCCGAGTGGCTACGGCGTTATCCGCCTTCGCTGGTGTAGCCCCACTCGTCCACCACCCGGTTGCTCGGCCGGAGGTTGGAGGGTGTCGTCAGCTCCACGCGGTTGCCGTCGGGATCGCGCACAAACACATACCGCTGCCCGTCGTGCCGCTCGCCGCTGCTCTCCGGCTCGTACCCGTGCGCTTGTAGCGTCTCCAGCGCCGCCTCGAAATCGTCCACCTCGAAGGCGGCGTGATAGCCAGCCGGCTCCCCGTCCGCTGGCTCGATGAGGTGCAGCATGGAGCCGTCGGCCATCCGGGTCCAGATGACCCGCTGGCCATCCACCATCGAGGGGATCAGCTCCAGTCCGAGCAGGTCTCGGTAGAAGGCCAGGGAGCGGCGCCGGTCGCTGATGGGGTAGCCGATGTGGTTGACTTTGGTAAGCTCGAATGCGGGCATGAGGTACTCCTTCCGCACTGGTGCAGGCATTCTACCGTCCACCGTAGCGCGTGGGTACCTCCTCTGCGCTCCTAGACGATCTCCGGCCGCCTACAGGTCGAGAGTCATACCGTCGCGAGTAACCAGGACCTCTGCGCCGAGGAGGCGGCGGGCCTTCTCTGCCTCACCCTCGGGATCGGCCAAGATGGCTCGTCCGTGGTGGATGAACGCGAGGCGTCCGTAGGACTTGCCACTGCTGCACAGGTAGGTGCAGATGTCCTCGACGGTATGATGGCCGGTCTCCATGAGCAAGAGGTCACAGTCGTCGAGCAACGGACCAAGCTCACTCGTCGCAGCAGCATCACCCGAAAACACGACGGCCTTGCCGCCGGCCTCGATGCGAAATGAGAAGGATTGCCACGGCTGACCGGCGTCCGGCTCTCCGAGGTGGCGGTTGTGGAGTGCGATGACTCTCAGGTCGCCATCGCCGTAGATTACTCCGTCCTCGTACCGCCGGGCCTGGAGATCGAATCCCAAGTCGAGGTCTTTGACCGGCCCGCTGACAACGGCCTGCACCCCTTCCCAGACATCGAGATCGGGGATGTAGAGCGAGACGGTCTTGCCGGCCAAGCTGGCGGCACTATCAGGATCACCGCGGCCGAGCTTGCCGATGGTCCAGATGAGGTTGGCTAACCCCCCGATATGATCGGTGTGCGTGTGGCTGATGAAGATTGCCCGCACGGACAGCAGGTCCACACCTGACGTATGGGCGGTATACGCGCAGCCTTCCCCGGCATCGAACCAGTAGACACCTCCCGCCCACTCGATGGCGAAAGAGACGTGCCGATAGCCGGGGACCGGCTCCGTGCCACTCCCGGTTCCGAGAAAGATGAGTCTCATGTGTTGATCCTCGCTGACTGGCCAGCGCTCGCGTGTTGGCAGCTATATGATAGCGAGAATTCGTGGCTAGTGGTATGGGCCTCACCCCCGTCCCCCTCTTGACTGGGGCAGGTATGCCGCGGCACACGGAATCATCCCCTGGTCCCACCCTCGCCCTCCTGCGGAGCAAGCTCCAGAGAGGGAAGAGACCGTCCCGCTGTAGGGTGGGGGGACCATAGGGGGGCCGGAGCCTGATGGGCGCAGGATGCAGGGCTGCCATGCCGACAGGTAGACTGAAACTATGGCGGCGACGGGCATCGTACAGCGACTACGCGCACCGTGGACGCGCCATGAGACTCCCGCCGCACCGTCTCGTCGCCCGCCGCTGCCTCTCGCTGAGGCCGTAGCCGGGGAAGAGGTGAGCACGGCGCAGGGACACTTCTTCCGTACCCGCGACATCCGGCCAGCGCGCGGCAAGTACGGTGGCGAGGTGCTGCGGGCCTTCACAGAGGTGCGTCCGTCCAGCCTGGCGTTCCTGACCGCTGATGCGACGCTGGCCTCCTTTGAGCCGCACCGCGCAGTGTTCCTGGACACCGAGACGACCGGGCTGGCCGGTGGCACCGGCACCTATGCCTTTCTCGTCGGGCTGGGCTTCTTTCATGGTGAACGGTTCGTCATCGATCAATACTTCATGCGCTCATTTGGCGAAGAGCGGGCGATGATGGCGCACATTGCCGAGCGCATCGCCGAGTTTCCCGGCGTAGTCACTTTCAACGGCCGGGCTTTTGACCTGCCGCTGCTCCAGACGCGCTTCATCATGAGCCGCCAGCGCCGGGCGGCGGCACGGCTTGAGGCGTGGACCCATCTCGATCTGCTCCCAGCGGCCCGTCACCTGTGGCGCGAGGCACTGCCGAACTGCAAGCTGGCCTCGCTGGAGGCGGCCGTGCTGGGTGTGCGACGCCACGAGGACATGCCGAGTTGGCTCATTCCGAGCATCTATCTCGACTACATGCGTACACGGGATGCCCGCCGGCTGCGCCCCGTGTTCGAGCACAACCGCTATGACATCCTCACGATGGTCGCGTTGGGCAGTTACGCCGCGCGCATGCTGGCCGAACCGCTGGAGCGACGCCCCGGGCAACCGCGCCAGGGGGCCGAGATCGCGGCGATAGCGCGCCTCCACGAGCGCCGCGGAAACGCAGACCGCAGCGGGCATCTCTATGCGGCAGCCCTCCGGCAGCGCCTCCCCGGCGAACTGCGGGTGAAGACGCTGTGGCGTCTGGGCATGGTACGCAAGCGCCAACGGGCTTGGCCGGCAGCAGCCGAGGTGTGGCACCACATGTTGAACGAGGAGCCGGAACTGCGCTTGCCAGCGTTGGTCGAGCTGGCCAAGCTCTACGAGCATCGGCGGCCCGATCTGGCGCGGGCGAAAGCGCTGGCTACCCAGGCTTACCGGCTCTGGCAACAGGCGCCGGACGGCCCCGGCACACACCTGCTCGCGTCGGTCGAGTCCGGTCAGCGACCACTCGGGGCGGCGTTGCTGCACCGTCTCAGTCGCCTAGAGCGCCGCCTGGAGCGTGTTGCGCCGCCGAGACGGCCGTCAGGGGTCACAGGCTATGACTGATTCGGCACCGGCCGAAGTGGCCGGCGGCAGCCATGTCCCCTCGACCGGGCCAGCGGAGGGTACGCCTGCTGCCGGTCAGGAGCAGCAGGGCACTGCCGAGGCGCAGTCGGAGCCGGAAGGGTACGTCCGTGTGTTGAGCGCGTTGGCGAGCGGTGAGGGGGCGCAAGCCATCGCGCGGCTGGAGCAACTGCAATCGCAGCCGCCGGTGGCGCTGCCGGAGCTAGCCGCCACGTACCTGAGCGGTATGGCGCACTTCGCGGCACTCGACTGGGCCGGTGTCGTCGCACACCTGCGCCGGTATGTCATCAACGGCTCCCCGGATGACTGGCACATGCCCTGGGCCTATCTCCGCCTGGGCCAGGCCTTGGAGGAGCTGGGACGCCTCGACGAGGCGTCGCTGGCCTACCGCGGCTGCCTCATGCTGACGGCGCGGGAGCGTTTACCACGCCAGTTGGCCTTTGCGCTGATGGCGCGGATCGCCGAGGAGTCCCCCGGCGTATCCTCGGCTCCCTAGTCAGCCGGGGGTGGGGCCGGCCGCGCCTCCCGGCGGCGCGCGGGGGTGACGACGCCAGAGCCGCACAATCCGATGCGCTTTGGTGGTGCGGCTCTGGCGCGTCAGGGGTATAATCACCTTGTAAACATACCCTACCCGGAAACCCACTATGATCACCACGGCATCGGCGCCTGCTTCCACCATGCTGCCCTACCAAGAGCAGGGTGTCATTGACTACGCCCGCCTCGACTTCGATCCCAACAAACCGGTCCAGAAGCCTGACGCGATGCAACAGAACCTCCCGCTCCTGGCCTTCTACCTCCTCCTCGCCGCGCACTTTACCGACTTCCACCGCCGGCCCGATGTCTTTCTCGACACCAACACGATCCTCTGCTACGACCCCAGTGACCTCAATGTGCGCGTCTCCCCGGACGTGTACCTGGCCTTTGGCGTGGATGCCCAGGCCATCCGCCCGCGCAAGCTCTACCTGCCGTGGGAAGTGGGCAAGCCCCCGGACTGGGTGCTGGAGATCGGCTCATCCAGCACGGGGCGGGAGGACGTAGGTCGGAAGCGGGAGATCTATGCCCGCATCGGCGTCCCGGAATACTGGCGCTTCGATCCGACTGAGCAGGGGGAGTATCACGGGCAGCGGTTGGCCGGGGAGCGGCTGGTTGGCGGAGCATACCAACCATTGCCGCTGACCACCGAGCCGGACGGCGTGCTGAAGGGGTACAGCCCGGTGCTGGGGGTGAGTCTGTGCTGGGACGAGGGGTGGCCGCGGCTCTACGATCCGGCCGCGGCCACCTACCTGGAGAGTTGGCCGGAGGTGTGGGCGGCGCGCGAGGTTGCCGAGCTGCGAGCTACCGAGGCCGAAACCCGCGCCGCCGCCGAAACAGCCAGGCGGCGCGCCGCCGAGGCCGAGTTGGAGCAGCTCCGGGAACAACTCCGCCGTCGGGAAACGGATCGGTAGCCCTGCGCCGATAGGGCCGTGACCAGGGTCTCCCCTCGACCTCTTGATGGCTCCGCTGACTCCCCATCCATCCAAGGACGGGAGGTAGGTGCAATATCGGCCTACGCCGGAATGGTGGGAGGCGGTGCTGTGGAGACAGTGAAGCCGTTTGTGGCCACGGCCTCACGGAAGGGGTCTTCCTCTAACGCGACACCAAAGCCTGGCTCGTGCGGCATCGTCACCCAGCCGTCGCTGACGATATAGGCGGAGCCGTCGAGGCCCGGTGTGCTTGCTTCATCCCATTCGATAAACGCGAATCCGCTGATGGCGGCTGCCAAGTGGCCGGACACGTAGTTCCCGTAATGCCCTCCATAGTGGTGCGGCGCCGTGCGGGCGCCCCAGCGGTCGAGCTGGGGTCCTAGCTCCAGCCAGCGCGTGAAGCCATAGCTGAAGATGTCATATTGGACGACGTTGACGAGCCGTTGGCGGGCCATCTCCAGCAGGCGAGGTGAGGCGAGACCCTCGCCGTCGGCGATAAGCGTGGACAATCCCTCGGCCCGGAGCCATGCTTGGAGGTCGCGGTAGAGCACGTCGTCTTCATGGAAGGCCTCTTCGAGCCAGAAGACGCCGGCCTCCGCAGTTGCTTGCAGGAGTTGCTTGGCCAGATTGAGATTGTAGCCGTTGTTCGCGTCCAGCATCAGTGGTGCCTGTGTGCCCACCGCCTCGCGCACGGCTCGCACCACGGCGATGTCCCGCCGCAGCCCCGCCGCCAGCTCCATGTGGCGGGCGCCGCGCCCTACCTTGATCTTGAAAGCACGATGCCCCCGCGTATATCCTTCGCGTGCTTCGGCCGCGATCAGCGCAGCAGCTTCTTGCTCGGACTCGAGGTGTAGGTCATCGAAGTAGAGCGACGTGTCGTAGCACCGGACGCGGAACGGTGTCTCGGGCTTGGCTCCGACCGTTGCTGCGGCCAGCGCATAGACCGGCACACCGGCGCGCTTGCCCACCAGGTCCCAGAGTGGGAACTCCAGCGGTAGCCCGGCTCGGCTGGCTCCCTTTCCTGCGACGAAAGCGTCGGACAGCCGGGAACCGACGAGACTCGTCGCTTGCTCACGAGTAATCCGGCTGGCACCCCAGCCGGTTGTGCCGTCGTCGGTGGTGATCCGGGCGATGGCCGGCCGGACGACTATGCCATGCTCACCTAGCCGCGCGTTACAGCCGGCCCTGCGCGGCCGCCGGCCCTCCAGCTGTCCCCATTCGATACGCACGATGCGCGGATCGGCCATGACTGCCGGCCTTACGTCGCACGGGTGATGATGGCATAGAAGATGAGGATGCCGGTCCACAGGACCGGTGGCGCGATGACGAAACTGGCCGCGGCGAGGTTGTTGTCGTGGACCAACTCGTGGGCCAGCCCGCGCCGGCATCCTGCGCCGCCGACCTTGCACACCAAGTCCTCATTGTGGTGGCTGAAGAACCAGTCACCCAGCTCCCAGCTAACGAGCGTGATGATCGCGGCCAACGAGACGTAGGGAGCGGAGCTAGCGATGACCAGTGGCAGCGCCGAGAGGTGCTTGGTGTACTCACCAAGGCCCGTCACCAGATCAACGGCCACGGCCACGACGTTATAGACGACAATCAGTACCAGCCCCCAGAGTAAAACCGTCTTACTCACAGCGCTTCTCCTTTTTCCGCCGCACCGGGGAAACTCGATGTTGCCGACCTGACCCACCGAGGCCGGCGCGGCCCGTAGAGGCGCAGCATGCTGTGCCCCTACAGCGCTACCTCGTATCAGAGTGGCGCCAGAACTTCACTTTGTCAATGGGGAGTATTTCGCACTGAAACGCTAACCGGTAGCCGCCGATTTCCACCAAGCGTAGCATCCATGGGGCTTCGGCCAGCGACGGACCGTAGTAGAAGGAGCAGTCGCTATACGAGGTGCCGACCGGGGTCAGGGCGGCGCGGGCTACGAGCGTGGATTCGCCTTCGACGAGCCAGAACGTCCCCTCGGGCCGGGCGGAGAAGGCCGTCCACGTGCCGAGGCCGTCCGTTTGTACATCATAGCTGACCTCTGCCGCGGTGTGTTGGAGGTAGTCGTCGCGATAGCGAGACAACTCTCCTACGAGGCCGTCGCTGCCCTGGATACCGAGATAGGCCAGCGCCGACTGGGGCTGGTCCCCCTCGATGAAGATGATGCTGGCACTTTGGTCGGGCGCGAGCAGGGCCAGGGTGAACGAGAACTGTCCGGCGGCATCCGGGATTTCAGCGCGGCCAACCGCCCCGACCTCATAGTTCAGCGTGAACTCGTTGGCTTCCCAGAAAGCCGGGTCGGCGGTCTCCACCTCCGCGACGTCGCCGCTGTGAAAGTCGCCGCCGATGGCTGCGATGAGTTGGGACGCTTCGTCTGTACGATCATGGTCGTAGCGTTCCCGGATGATCTCCCGGCGCTGCAGTCGTGATTCCTGCGCCGGCTTACTCCCGGCCACCAAGCGCCAAGCGCGGCGTAACAACCCGCCATTACTCATAGCTACCTACCATTTCCCCGCTGCCCCGGCGGGCACCGGCGCGAGAGGCACGGGTACACCGATCTGCGGTGTCTCCGGCCGCGGGGTAAGAATGTACTCGCCGACGCAGCAACCCAAGGTGCAACACCGGCGGAAGCCACCAAAGCCACGGGTGGGTACTCGCACCCGCGGTACGCTCACGCGACGGGGTGCTTGGACGCGCGGCGGCTGTGCAGTGCGGGGAGAAGACACACGGGGCGGCGCGGTACCGGGCTGACCAGCCGTGGCCGCTCCCTGACCGGGGCGGGTTTGTCCTCTGCTGACGGCGCTACTCCCGGCGGTGGACACGCCGCCGCCGCCGACAGACGAGCTCGTGGTACGCCCGGTGGCCGCGGCGCCGGGTCGCGCGATCCCTTTCGCCGGCGGCGGCTTGGTGCCCGGTTGTCCATCCGGCGCATAGGTCGTGTAGCGGCGACCGGCGCGGGCCGGCACCGACGCTTGATTCGGGTCAATGGTCGCTGGGCCGCCGGCCGGTCTGGTCGTCACCACGGGCGGTCGGGGGTAGCCAAAGACCCACGGCCGGTCGAACATCCAGAGCCAGAAAAACGGGTTGTTCATAATCCCGCCGTAGCCCGTGTCGAACCCACCGCTGTCGCGCACGCGCTGCTCCAGATCGGCGGGTATAGGCGGTGGTTGCACGCCTTCGGGCAGCAGCACCACGCTGACCGTTTCCACGTTGCCCTGGGAGACGTTCACCTCGCGCCCTTGGCTGCCGAGGGCAGTGCCATTTGCGAACGTCGGGTCGTCGTGGATGAAGGAGAGGCCGTAGTCGCCGGCTGGCACGTCGTCGAAGCGATACTGCCCGGAGGAGCCGGTGCGCGTGACGCAGTTGTCGCTCCGTCGCCCGCAGTCCAGCCCGCTGCCGGCGATAAGCACGGTGACGCCGGCGAGGCGTACCGGCGGCTCGGAGGCGCTGGGCATCCCTAGAACCTGGCCCTCGATGTCTCCGGTGTCGGCGCCGCAGGAGGGTGTGACCATCGCCAGGAAGGCGATTGCGGCAACTGCCAGCACCACCCACATCAGCCGTTCAGCACTCATAAGGCTGTACCTTCACTACCCCGCTACCCAAAGTATAATCGTTGGCCATGACGAACGATGACGTAGTGCGGTTTCTGGAGACGATTGCCAACACCCTGGAGATCAAGGGCGAGCGGCTCTATCGCATCCGCGCGTATCGTGCAGCGGCGCGGCAGGTGGACATGCTCGAAGAGGACGTGGCAGCGGTCGCAGCGGAGCGTCGGCTGACCACCATCCCGCGCGTTGGGGCCACGCTCGCCGCCCGCATGCAAGAATTCATCGAGACCGGCGAGTCGTCCTTTCTTGCCGACCTCCAACGCGACACGCCCGCTACGCTGCTCGATCTCCTGGAGTTACCGCTGCTCGGCCCACGGCGGGTCGCGGCTGTCCATCGGGAGCTAGGTGTGACGACACTCGATGAGCTAGCCGCGGCGGCCGCCGCGGGCCGTCTCCGCACCCTCCGCGCCATCGGCCCGCGGCTCGAACAGTCTATCCTGCGGGGGATCGCGGTAGTCAAGGAGCGCCGGCGGCGGGTGCCGCGGCTGCTGGCGCGGCCGCTGGCCGAAACGCTGCGGGCGGAGCTGGCCGCGGCGCTGCCGGGCTGGCCCGTCGCCGTCGTCGGCAGCGTGCGTCGGATGGCCGAGCGCGTGGGCGACATTGATCTGCTCGTCGGAGCGCCAGCGGCGGCGACGGCCTTGGACGCGTTTGCTGCCCTTGCGGACATCACCGCCATCCAGGAGCGTGGCGCGACCACGGCGGTCGGCGCGACGCGCAGCGGTCCGTCGTGTCACGTCATTGTGACCCCGCCGTCGAGCTGGGGCGCGGCCCTTGTGGCGACGACCGGATCGCACGCGCACCGCCAGCGCTTGCTGGCGCTGCCGGGCGCCGCGGGCTGGCAGCTTGACAATGATCTTATTGTTGATGAGCAAGGTCAGCCGGTCGCGGCGCCCACGGAAGCTGCCTTCTACCGTTTGCTCGGCTTGCCGGAGATTCCGCCCGTCCTCCGCGAGGACCGCGGTGAGATCGAGGCCGCGCAGACGGGTGCCCTGCCGGATGTGATTGCCATTGCCGACATACGCGGTGATCTGCACGTCCATTCGCGCTGGAGCGATGGCCGGCACTCCATCGAGGCGATGGCGCGGGCGGCGCAGGAGCGTGGCCTGAGCTACATGGTCATGGCCGATCATTCCCGCTCGTCCGTGATTGCCGGCGGCCTATCGGTCGCGGCGGTGGCGGCGCAGCGGGAGGAGATTGCCGCGGTCAATGCCAGACTCGACGGCTTTCGCGTCCTGGCCGGGATCGAGCTTGACATAAAGCAAGATGGATCGCTCGACTATGACGACGAGGTACTCGCCACCTTCGATTTCGTGACGGCATCGGTACACAGCGGCTTTGGACAACGCGCCGAGCGCATCACGGAGCGCGTATTGGCGGCCATCCGCAGCCCGCACGTAGACGCTATCGGCCATCCTACCGGCCGCTTGATCTCGCGCCGCGAGCCGCTGGCCCTGGACATGGACGCCGTGATCGCGGCGGCAGCCGAGACCGGTACGGCCCTGGAGATCAACGCCAATCCGGACCGGCTCGACCTCAACGACGAGTATGCGCGGCAGGCGGCCGAGGCCGGCGCGCGGCTGGCGATCAACACCGATGCCCACGCGGTAGAGCACCTGGCATTTCTCGAATACGGCATTGCAACGGCGCAGCGCGGCTGGGTCCGTCCCCAGGACGTGCTCAACACCCGCCCACCGGAAGCGCTCCGTGCAGCGAGGGCAGGCTGAGGCTCCCTCGTGGTGATGCCCGCGACTGCGCGTGGTAGGACTAGCGGCGCGGCGGCGTTACTCGTCTGCGGCCAGCAGATCTGCGATGCGTTTGAGTTGTCGGACCACGCTGTCGAGCACCGCCTCGTACTCAACACCCACTGGTAGGTTGATACAGACGGCATGGTCCTCTGCTATGTAGTCCGGCGGGTCCTCCTGTAGCATCACATCCAATTTCCGGTGCGCTTCCTCTTGGAGGCGGCGCGAGGACCAGTAAGAGAAATCAACCCACAGAGGTGTATCACGAAGTCGGCCCCACCGCCCAAAGTCGACGCCAAACCACGTCCCTACTCCGGCGAGCCTCATATACCGTCCGTAGCCGGTTGCCAAGGGTGTCGCACGCAGGCCCGTAGTGTCAATCCAACCATCATTTCTCCCACGGTCAACGGCGTCGCCAACCAGTTGATTCAGGTGGAGCACAAGCCGCGGGAACTCCGGGCCAAGCTGCTCTTCCCGCAGTGGCAGGAGGATTTCTTGATCGGCCCGTTCCGCGAGGCCCCGCAGTTGCCGAATATCGTTCTCCGCAAGCATGTCCCCGGCGTCAGTCGCGCGGGAGGCCATACGATCAAGCAAAGCCGTCCAACTGGTCATCAACAGGCGATGCCGGTCGCCGGCGGTGGTAGCAAATAGCCCTGACTCTTTGATTGGCTCACCAAGGGTGACGGTCTTTTCCCCTGCTATCCGCCGCTGCAATTCTGGCCACAGCGACTCGAACCTAGCAGCCGGCGCGATGACCAAGAGCGCGGACGGCCTGTCGTCCGGCAGGCGCTTCAGATAAGCGACAGGCTGATTGTCGGTGAGGCCGGCCCAGAACTTCGCCTCAACCAAGACTCGTTCCGCGCCGCTACCGTCGTAACAAACGATATCCGGCCGTGTTCCTGCCTCGCTGACTTGTGTCGTAACGCGGCTGATGGGGCCGACTTTCGCGCCGCCGTTCCGCAGCGCGTCCTCCAAAGTGTCTCTGGCCGCCTTGGACCTGGACAGGATATACCCGAGCGCCTCGACGGCAACATCTTCCGCCCGTTCAGTGAACCGCGGGGAGAGATGCGCCAGCAACGTCTTGCGGGTAGTCATGGTTGCCTCCTGCATTCGACATCCTGTTCAGTGAATCCCAATGATGAGACCACGCAGTTCCGGCTTGGAGCGCGAATTGGCCTGACCTCGCTGTGCTTAATGCTCTGTCTTGAGGTTGCTATCCTATTATAACCATATCCAGGGCGCATGCCGGCCAGCGGCGCCGGACTGGAGCCTGGATTCCGGCGAAAGCCGGAATGACGGGGAAAGTCAACACAACCTGGGAAAAGGCGCTTGTTGCCTGCGGCCGCGGCCGCTATACTGTGCGGCGGCAGCGGGTCAGTGAAGTTCTGTGCGCTACGGTTCCCCTCTCGCCGCTGGTGGAGCGCCGCAGCACCGACCTCCAATGACCAATCCAGTGTAGGCGCTGTGTCCCGTTCTACCCTTCAAGGAGGCCTGTAGGTGAGCTTTACCGATCGTACCCTGGTGTGTTCCGACTGTGGAAACGAGTTTGTGTTTTCGGCGGGTGAACAGGCGTTTTTTGCGGAGAGAGGTTTTACGAACGACCCCAAGCGGTGTATCCCCTGTCGGTCGCAGCGCCGCCAGCAGCGTTCCAGCTCCGGTTACGGAGGTGGCGACGCCGGTTATGGTGGTGGCGGTGGTGGTGGCGGCTACGAATCGTCGCCCCGGCCTCCCAGGCAGATGTTTCCCATCATCTGCGACGAGTGTGGTGTCGAGGCAGAGGTGCCGTTTCAGCCGCGTGGCGACCGACCGGTCTATTGCCGTGACTGCTTCAGTCGGCATCGGGAAAGTAGCTGGGGTTAGCCCCTAGACGAGCACCGTGATCCAGCGGCGCGCAGGTCGTTGCCGGGCTAGTGTCCCCGGCAAGCCCTGTGGGTCGTGGTCGTATCCTGGCCGTGTCTTTTCTGCTGCTCCTCCGTTTGAGGTGCGGACGCGGTTGGGAGTGGTGATTTGTTGCTCCTGCCGAGGCCCCTAGACGTTGAGTGCCCGTATTCGGGTGCCTAGGGTTTGGCGATGAGGCCAGCCCTCGCGTCTCACCCAGCCGACAGCGGTTGCTTGCATCTCACTCTCACCATATGTAGGAAACGCGAATGGCCTCGGACGCGGACGGCGGGATGAGTCTCCGGCCTGCTGCATTGCCCTACATCGGCAACGAAGCCGCGCGGCGGTTCCTGCTCGGTAGCTGGCGGGCGGGACGTCTCGCGCACGCCTACCTCTTTGTCGGGCCGCGGCTCGTCGGTCGCCGGACGCTGGCACTTTGGCTGGCCCGGCTTGTGAACTGTGACCAGCCCAAGCCGCACAGTCACACGGAGTCGGAGGGGCGGCTTGAGCCGGTCAACAGTGCGCCGACTGCTGCGGGACCGTGCGACCATTGCTCGGCATGTCGGCGGATCATGCATGGCAACTATCCCGATGTCATGGTCGTGGAGCCGGAGGTAGACGAGTTCGGTGAAGTCAAACGGGGCGTGCTGATCGAGCAGATTCGGGAGGTCGTCGAGCGGCGAGCGCCTTTGCGGCCCTACGAAGGTCGTACCAAAGTCTTCGTTATTCGCGGTGCCGATACGATGACGCCGGCGGCAGCGAACGCTTTCTTGAAGACCTTGGAGGAGCCGCCGGCCGACACGATCTTCGTGCTCACCGCTGCCGATCAAGCGAGGCTGCTGCCCACCATCGTCTCGCGCTGCCAGACGGTGACGCTGCGGCCGGTGCCTATCCGCGTCCTGGCAGCGGCCCTGGCAGCATGGGAGGACTGGCCTGACCGCAACACGGAAAACGCCCAGCTCTATGCGCGTCTGTCCGGGGGGTGCCCCGGTGCTGCCGTGCTCGCGACTCAGCAGCCCGACTATCTCACCGAGCGTCAGCACTGGCTTGATCAGGTGAGCGGCTTGGTCTCTGCCGACCGGCATCAGCGCCTGGCTTCAGTGGCCAGTATGACGACCCGGTCTGCTGCCGCACCGCTCCTCGACCATTGGCTTACCTGGTGGCGGGACCTGCTCCTGCTCCGCAGTGGTAGCGGGGAGGGGATCACGCATTGGGATCAGCGTGCGGTGCTCGCCAATCTCGCCGCGCGACTCCAGCCGAGCGAGATCGCCGCCTTCCTGCGCCGGATCGATGAGACGCGCGACCAGATCGAACGGAACGCCAACGTCCGACTCGCTTTCGAGGTGCTGGCCCTGGATATGCCTTACGTCAAGGCGGCGGCGTGACGCATTTTCAGGCAGTGTGCGCTGCATGGTAAAATCGCTGGGACGCCACACGGCGGGCCGTTTTGCGTTGGCAAAGAGTGTATTGGTCGCAGCGTGACCGGCCATAATCCCCGCTTGGCTCCGGTGAACTCAGGAGGGAAGACTTGCCAAACTATGAGTATGAATGCCTCGAATGCGACCATCGCTTTGAGCGGTTGCAGCGCTTCTCCGACCCACCCGTAGATACCTGTCCTCAATGTGGCAGTGCCGTGCGTCGCGTCTTGCATCCCGTCGGGATCGTTTTCAAAGGCTCAGGCTGGTACGTCACCGATAGCCGGTCGTCCAACACCGCCACGTCTACGCCGACCGAGAAGAGCGACACGGACGCCAAGAGTACGCCGGAGAAGACCAAAGCTAACGGCGAGAGCAAATCCGGGACCAAGAGCGCGGCCAAGGCGGCGGCGGCCGGCGGTGGAAAGTAGGCGCTGGACGGTGGCCGGTTCCTGGCCCGTCCCTCGCGGTCGGTCGCGGTGGCTGGTGTCCGCTCATGGCTGGCTCGCGTCACGGGCGGCGATCCCCGCCGTGCAGAGTGGCTCCTGATGCGTGCTGTCGTTCAACGGGTTACCGCGGCGTCGGTAACGGTCGCCGGCAAGCAAGTGGGCCGGATCGGACCGGGACTGGTGCTGCTCGTCGGAGTGCGTCACGGCGACAGCCCGGCGGCTATGCGCTGGCTGGCCGAGAAGGTGGCCCATTTGCGTATCTTCGCCGACGAGGCGAGCAAGTTCAATCGGTCGGTGCTCGACGTTGGCGGTAGTATCCTGCTCATCAGTCAGTTCACGGTCTATGGCGACTGCCGTAAGGGGCGCCGGCCCACCTTCACCGCGGCGGCGCCGCCGGGTGTTGCGGCGCCCTTGCTGGCCATGCTGGCCGAGGAACTGCGTAACCGTGGGCTGGTGGTGGAGACAGGCGAGTTCGGAGCAATGATGCAGGTATCGCTGACGAATGATGGCCCGGTGACGGTGCTGGTGGACACGCCGGAGCGTCCAGGCGCATGACTGCCGGTACTTCACCGCCACCACTGCGGCTGCGGGTGGTCCAGGACGGGCCGGAAGCCGCTACCACTGTCCTCAAGCGCACCCGCCTGAGCGATCTGGAAGTTGATCCGGCGGTTGCTGCGCGGTCGGCAGCGGTCTTTGCGACGCCGGAGCTACGCGACCTCTTGTCATCCGCGGGGCTGGCGCCGGCGTCGGCGGAAGAGGCGCTGTCGCCGGAGCTGTTCGTCGAACGAGTGGTCCGCCTTGTCCGCGCCACTGGCGATACCGCCCTCCGCGTGATCTCCGAGCGCCTGGACGGCGCTGCTCCCGCCGACCTGGAGACGACAGCAGCAGAGATCGCTGCTGCCTATCAACAGGTAGACGAGCGATTCGTGGCGGACCTCCGGCTCGCGGCTGATCGGATTCGACGCTTCCATGAGCACCAGCAGCGCCCCTCTTGGCTCGACGTTGACGAAGGCCTCGGGCAGATCATTCGGCCGCTGGAGCGCGTCGGTATCTATGCGCCGCTCAGTACCGCAGCTTACCCGTCATCGGTGCTGATGGCCGCGGTTCCGGCCCGTGTGGCTGGAGTAGATGAGGTGGTGCTCTGTATGCCGCCGCGGCCCGACGGTCGCCACCAGCCCGAGATGGTCGTCGCCGCGGACATTGCGAGGGTGGATCGTCTCTTCAAGATAGGTGGTGCCCAGGCCATCGCAGCGCTGGCCTACGGGACCGAGTCGGTGCCCAAGGTGGATAAGATTCTCGGTCCTGGCAATATCTTCGTGGTGTTGGCCAAGAAGCGCGTCTTCGGGGACGTGGACATAGATCAGCTACCCGGCCCCACGGAGACCCTGGTGGTAGCCGATGACACTGCGCCGGCTGATGAGGTGGCGGCCGATCTGCTGGCGCAAGCGGAGCACGATCCGCTTGCCAGTGCGATCCTGATCACGTCGAGCGAACGGCTTGCGGCGGCGGTGCCGCCCGTGCTGGAGGCACAGCTTGACCGGCTGGAGCGCGCCGTGATCGCCCGCGAGTCACTCGAACAGCGGGGCGGCATCGTCGTCGTCGCCAGTGTGGAGCGTGCGCTAGTGCTGGCTAACGAGTACGCCCCGGAGCACCTCTGTCTGCTTGTTGCCGATGCCTGGTCCTACCTGCCGGCGATCAAGCATGCCGGCGGGGTCTTCCTGGGGCGTCACTCGCCGGAAGCCGCGGGAGATTACGTGGCCGGCCCCTCACACATCATGCCGACGGCCGCCACTGCGCGTTTCTCCTCGCCGCTTTCCGTGGACGACTTCCTCAAGATCACGAGCGTGATTGCCCTCTCGGCCCGTCAGCTGGCGGAGCTTGGCCCGGTGGCGGCGCGACTGGCCCGCGCCGAAGGGTTGACGGCACATGCCGCCGCAGTCGAGCGGCGCCTGCGCTGACGGTCGGCCGGGGCTGAGGTCCTGCCGTAGCTAGCTCGGCGGCGTGCCGTTCGTGGCGGCCCCATTTGCGCGGCCGTTTGTTGCCATGTCGGCCGTGGTGCCGGTTGGGACGCGACGGCCAGCACCCGGAGCCGTGCGTACACGCTCGCGGACGAGGAGGAGGGGGAGGTGCCACCACAGGTTGCGCCACGCTGCCTCGACTTCGGTGCGCTCGGTATCGGACGGTGATCGCTGCCCGTATTGCGCGCGCACATACGAGGCTGCGATCCGCTGCGCGGCGTCGTCGGGCACCTCCATGACACTCTTGAGCCAGCCGTTGCGCTCCTGCTCAAGACTGCGCTGCATCTCGTGGGTCAGCGCCGCGGCGTACTCCAGTGGTGTCTCTGCCGGGCGACGCTTGCGCCCCAACAGCCCGCCGAGGAACACCATCCGCCGATAGAGCCGGCGGACCATCTCCCGCGAGGGCATGCGTCGCTCCCGCAAGAGGCGGATGAGCCGATATAGCCCAAATACGGCCACGATCAGCACGATGGCCGGCAGCACGTTGGGCAGGCTGGGTCGCCAAGATGCGGCGGCGGAAACGAGGTTCGACCCGCCAACTGCCGCGTCTTCCAGCCCCAATAACAGCGCCAACTCCTCCAGCTCTTCGTCCAGCGCCTCGTCAATATCCGGATCCGCCGCGGAGGCGTCTGCCACGCTTTCGGCGCGATTGATTTCCGGGCGGTAGCCCGAAGGCTCGAAAGCAATCCAGCCATATGCGGGGAAATAGACCTCCGGCCATGAATGGAGGTCCTCCTCCGTGACCTCATAGCGGCCCGTGTCGTTGTTGAACGAGCCGGCCACGAAGCCGGTCGCTATCCGGGCCGGGATACCTTGCAACCGGAGCAAGAGGACCATTGCGGAGGAGAAGTAATCGCAGTAGCCGACCTTGGACTCGAACAGGAAGAAGTCCACGGCATCCCAGCCTTCCGGCACGATGGGAGTGGCCAGCGTGTACTGGTAGCGACGAATGAACTGCTCGATGGAGATCGCCTTGTCGTAGACCGTCGCGCGGTCGCGGGTCAGCGATTCGGAGAGTGAGAGTACGCGGTCGGTCACGTCGGGTAGCTGGAGATAGCGGTCCTTGATCCAGTCGGGGTATTCCGTACTGGCCTGCCGTAGCTCGGCCATGCTTGGCTCCGGCACCAGCGACTCGACGGCATAGCGGAGCGAGGGCATGGCCGGGCGACGTGAGTAGAGCGCGGAGAAGTCGTTCACGTCGGCCTTCCCGGACGGCGCCAGCTTCTGATAGCGAATGCTCAACTCCACCGGTTCGACCGGGACGTAAATCACCGTGCTCAACGATGGCTCGATGTCGAAGACGGCTTGCACGCGCTTGCCGGTGATGCTCGGCACCTCGGTGACAGGCTGCTCCGGCGTGCGGTTCAAGACGACGGCATCGCTGTTGCGCCAGGCGCGGCCGGTGTAGGTGTCATACGTACTGCCGCGCCAGTAGTGCGGCTCCTGCGACAAGACGGACATGATCTTGCGCTGGGTGAGGTTGATCGGGCCGCTGAGTACCAGCGAGCCGCGTGCCCCTTCCGCAGCAAATCTGGTACCAGGGCTTGATATGCCGGCAAACAGGCGGTTAGTGACGTTCTCCAACTCGGTCCACTGCTCGCCGATGTAGCGCCAGAAGGCAATGGAGAGCGGGTTGTTGACAACGCGCGGGCCGAGCATGGAGAGCAGGGCCAGGACGACAATGACCGCAAAGCTGGTCACGACAACATCGAAGAGCAATTCGCCGGGGTAGTCAACGGAGAACTTCTCCCAACGACTGCGGAGGGCGTACAGGTTGATGGAGACCGCCAAGAGGAGCAGGCTGATGAGGAATATGGCAAACGGCGCCTGCGCTTGACCGGTGTAGGAGGCGTTGGTGACGAGAGCGATGCCGGTGGGTAGCGACGCGATCACTACGTCGTGCAGCCGGAATAGGCCCCAGGCACCGATGTAGCCCAGGCCCCACGCCAGGAGCGACATGAGCAGCAGGAAGATGCCGTTATCGGAACTCGGTCTTCCGTACCAGGCCGACTCCGACCAGGTAGCGATCCGCAGGGCGAAGTCGCCAATCTCCGTTGCGACTCCCTGGAGCGAGACTAGCGGCGGAGGTAGCCCTTCGCGGGTCTCGCCGGCGCGGACCCAGGAGCCGGTGTCGGTGATAAGTGTGCCGAGGCCGCTCGGCCACTCCTGAGGGGTAGGGAAGATGGCGCCGATAACGGTGTAGGCGAGCAGACTACCGACTAGGACCCCGGCGAGCAGTGCTTGCCAAGCCCCCCACGCTTGGCGCGCAACGACCAAGCCCATGACGATGCCGGCGAAGGCCATGGCGAAGAGCACCTGCGTTCCCTCCACCCAGCCGGCCGAGTGGATGGACCAGATGGTGCTCAACACCATCACGATGAGCAGAATGGCGGAAAACCAGCCCTCGTTGATCCGCCAACCGCTTTGTGGCGGCAGCACCGTACCGCTGGCGTTGGTCTGGCCCAAAGCGCGCTCAGTAGGGGCCGCTGCGGCTCGAAGCATGGTTGTGCCTCCGAATCACCTCCGCCCGCCGCGCGCGGACATACCCGGCGCGGTGCCAGGTGTCCTCCACCCTGGGCCAATCGGATTGTGCAGTGTTGACATGCTGTGTCGCTCTGTGCCTGGTGCTTATTGTACGGGGGCGCCTCCGAACCCGCGCGCCCGCGCGTCCTGCGCTTGCGCGCGCCGATGCTCGGCATACTGTCCCTTGTCGACGGACACGGTGCGGAACGGCTGCCCCTGCATCACCACGTTGGCGACAATCCCCACGGACATCAGTTGGTCGGCGATAGGCTGCGCCGGTTCGGTGCCGCCGAAAGACACCTGGTCCAGCAAGATCACGGCCGGAGTGGAGGCGCGTTGACGTAGCGATGCCAACTCGCGTAACCAAGCCAGGTCGGTGCTTGGCGTAATAATCACGACGCTCAGTCCGCGCTCCAGTGCCCGGCTCACCTGCTGCAAAATCGAGCCGAGCGGCTCGCAGCCGTCGGCAGTCACCGTGGCCAAGTCCTCCATGATGCGCCACAGCTGGCGCGCACCCTTGCTCGGCTCCACTTCGGTCGGGTTGTTGCTCGACGCGATGAGACCGACGGCCTTGTTTTCGCGGATAGCCTGGTAGGCAATCGCGCCGGCGAGCTTGACGGCGTACTCTTCGGTGGACTCATCGCCTTCACCGATGTGGACGGCGCCGTCCATGTCGAGGATGACCCAGAGGTTCCCGGATGGCTCAAGATCGAACTCCTTGACTTGCAGCTGCCCCCGCCGGGCGGTAGAGAGCCAGTGGATGCGGTTCAGGCTGTCGCCGGGCGCAAAGTCACGGATACCGGCGGCGTCGGTCGTCACGTGGTACGTCTTGAGGCTGGAGCGCGAGCTACCGCCCACGGTGCCATACGGCAGCGGAATGCCCGGCCCTTCCATGATCGACGGATACACGATAAAGCTGTTGACCTGATAGTAGACGATGGACCCGCGGAAAATGCCAAAGGGATCGCCCGTCAGGATGCGTACCGGTCCGACGGTATACAGGCCGCGCCGGCGACAGACGGTACGCGCGTGGAACTGCCGCTCTTCCCCCGGCCCGATGCTCTCCACGACCCCGGGGTTGAAGTCCGGAATCGTCGAGTCGTCGCGGACCTCGACCCACAGTGCCGGCAACCGGCCTTCGTTGGCGATGACGAAATCCTCTTCGATCAAGTCACCGACGACGGCCCATTTGGTACGCAGGCGGCGTTGGACGGTGATGTTTTGGGCGAGACTACGGGTCCAGAAGAAGGTGATTGCCAGGAGGCCGAGCGTGCTATAGAACAGGTAGTAGATGATAGAGATGCCGGCCACAAGCGAGAGCACCAGCAGGAGCATTGCCAGTAAGGGCACCAGCGGGCGCTGCAAGCGGATCTCGGCGGTGGCGAGCGGCGCGCTGGTATCGGCGAGATCCGGCTGCAGGCCAAGCGCTTCTACCGGGGCTTGGGGGCTGTCGGGGGCGCCAGTCACGGCAACCATAGGTGTTGCACCAGTATACAGTAGAGCGGGCGGAATGCCGGTTGTATCTGTTAACGTCGGGTTAAACGGTTGAAGAGGCCCCCACCCTCAACTTTCCCTCGTCCCAACAGGGGAGGGATCCACTGCCCCGCCGCCGTGCTCGCAGCTATTGCTTTGTGGAGGGCCGGGGCTTATTGACGGGTTCGTTGGTCCAGGTAGTCCCGGTGCGCTCGCGCGAGCGCACCGGACCGCACATCTTTCAGGGCGGTCCGGGTCCGGGCAGAGAGGGCCTGCGACTGCTGCAAGTTGGCGAGCGAGCCTTGGAACTGCGGCATCACGTAGCGGGCCACCAGCTCATAGCTGTGTAGCTGCTGCTCGCGTGTGGACCACTCGGTCGTTTGGATGAGCAGACCGCCGTAGCCGCCGCTGGCCTCGTCCAGGCGCTTGATCGCAGCGACAAGATCATCGGGGGTGCCCACGCACCAGGCGCCGCGCTCCACCATCGTGTCAATAATCTTGTCCGCCGGGCCGGCAATCACCGGATCGTGGCCGAGCGTCTGCTCGAAGTATTCGCGCTGGTAGCGTCCGGCACCGGCCCGCGCCTGCTCCAGGGCCTCCTGGCGGCTCTCGGCCAGATGCACATGCAGCACAAGCCGCCACTCGTCGCGGTTCATGGTCTGCCCATGTTCGGCGGCCGTCTCCTCGGCGACGTCCCAGAATTCGCTCAACTTGGTGGTGAACGCACCACCTCTGATGATCGTCACCGAGAGCACGGCGCAGCCATGCTTGCCGGCGAGCATCATGCCCGAGGGTGACTGGGCAGCAGCGACCGCAATCGGGAAGTGCGGCTGTGTATACGGTCGCAGGTGCAGCAGCGCGTCTCGGAGCGTGAACCACTCGCTCTCGTAGGTGATCGGCTCGGTCGTAGTGAGCAGGCGCATGATGATTCCCAGCGCTTCATCCATCCGGCGGCGCTGGGTGAGCGGGTTAATGCCCATCATCCGGGCATCGGTGACGAGCGCCCCGGGGCCGACGCCCATCATCACCCGACCGCGGGTGAGGTGGTCCAGGAGCACCATGCGATTCGCGGCCATCAGTGGATGGTGGTAGGGCAGGCTGAGGACGCCGGTGCCGAGCTTGATGTGCCGCGTGCGCTCGGCGGCCGTGGCGATGAACACCTCGGGCGAGGAGATCGTCTCCCAACCGGCGCTATGGTGCTCGCCAATCCAGGCTTCGTCGAACCCGAGGTCGTCGAGCCACCCGATAAGCTCCAGGTCGCGCTCCAGGGCCAGGGTCGGGTTTTCCCCTAGCCAGTGGAACGGTCCGAGGAAAATCCCGAACTTCATCCGTGCCGGCAATGCCATCGCTTTGGGCCTCCTTGCTCGACCGGGCCGGAGTAGTCGCCGTTTGACCTTCGTGCCAGCCCACTATAGCCTGTGAGCCGCGCTGCCGCGCAACCTCGACAGGCCTGACGACAGGGCCTTGCCAATGTCACCACTTCGACAGGCTCAGTGCCGGCTCTGAGCCTGTCGGCTCCGCTCAAGGTACACTCCGCGCCGGGTCGCTCTCCTGTGGCCGAGATTCTTCGCTCCGCTCAGAATGACAATGGAAAGGCCGCTCAGAAGGACAGTGGAAAGGCCGCTCAGGGTGACAATGGAAAGGCCGCTCAGGGTGACAATGGAAAGGCCGCTCAGAAGGACCGGTTTGGCGGCGACTTTGGAAAGGCCCTCGCCTGACGAATGGGCTGGTGGCCAGAGGCGGCCGGGTGTTGCCTCGCCGTTGTGCGTGGTCTACACTCGGCGGCGAGATGCGCGTCCGGCCCAACCGGCGACCGGGTTGCCGGGGAGTATGGTCTAGTGATGGTGCAAATCCGCCGCGCCGACGTTCGTGACGAGCCGGCAGTCATCCGTCTATGGAGCGAGCACGCTGCGTATCAGCGCTCGTTGGAGCGCGTGTGGCCCCGGCGCTGGGCGGTCACCGAGCCGTTCGGGCGCACCTATGCACGGTTGCTGGCACCGGTGTGGGATGATCCGCAGCAAGTGGTCTTCATTGCCGAGGATGGATCGCAGCCCGTCGGATTTGTGCATACCGCGCTCGTGGAGGCGGACCCCAGCCCAGCCCGCATCGAAACGCTTGTGCTCGCCGCATCCGAGCGCGGTACGGCCGTGGGGCAAGCCTTGATGACGGCTGCCCTGGACTGGTGTGTGGCGGGGGCAGCGGACGAGGTGGTACTGGACGTGATTGCGGCCGACGCTGCCGCCGTGCGGCTCTACGAGCAGCAGGGCTTTCATCGGGCGCTGACCGCCTACTTCAGACCGGCAGATACCGGCGGGGCGGTGGGGCGGCCACCCGTGACGGAGCTACCGTCCGCACCGGGCACGGTCCGCCGGGCCGGGGCGGCGGACGAGGCAGCCGTCCTCCCGATGTGGGATGCCGTGCGGCGATTTCATCGTGAGCTGGAGCCGCACTGGCCGCGGCAGTGGGCCAATCCCCCACCGGACATCCTGAGCCGGCTGGCCCAAGAGCTACAAGCGTACTGGAGTGATGCTGGGCGGAAGGTGATCTTCGTGTGCGACACCGGCCAAGAGCTGGTGGGATTTATCCGCGTCGCGCTGATGGACTCGTGGGTGTGTCCGGGGCAAGTCGAATCGCTCTACGTCCGGGACGACTACCGTAGTCAGGGTGTTGGTCACGTCCTGATGGCGCAGGCGTTGGCGTGGTGCGTGGCGCACGGGGCTGCGGAGGTAGGCTTGCACGTCAGCGCGTCGAACGCTGGCGCCGTGCGCTTCTATGAGCGGCTCGGCTTTCGGCCCTTCCTCCGCACCTACTTCCGTGCCCTGCCTGCGGTCACGGACTAGGCCTCCAATGGCCCCCCGCAGGCGGCGTTGGGGTCTCCTATGGCCAGTGGTGTTACCGGTGCGGGCGCCGGGGTTGCTGTAACGGCTGGGGGCGGAGGCTGACCTGTCGGCTGTGCCGGCGATAAGGGGGGTGCCGGGGCGGGAGGGGCGCTGCTCGGTATGACCACAGCCGGGAGTATCCCCGCTACAGCTGCCTGGTAGATCGCCCGATAGACATCGCGCATCGCGGCCACGGCGCGATCACGAGCGGGGAACTCCGTCACCATGAGCACCACCGCGATGGGGCCGCCCGGCCCGGTGATGAGGCCGGCATCGTGCAGCAGCCGGGGGAGATCGCCCGTCTTGTGGGCAATGAGACCGGCCTGGTGCAATTCGGGTGGTACGCGGTCGTTGATACGTTGCTGCGACAGCAAGTGACGCATGGTGGCCGCGTCATCGGGATGCAACAGCTGCGGGTCCGCCGGTTCCCCGGCGATGAGCCGCAGGAGGCGCTGCATGTCCGTGGCGGTCGTCGTGGGCTGGCTGGCCATCGAGGTCGTGCCCAGTCCGAGCTGTGCGACGGTTTCTTGGGAGCGTATCCAGCCAACGCGCTGACCGATGAGGATGGCGCCGGTGTTGCTGCTGACCGTAATCATCGTCTCTACCGCCTCGGCGGCGATCATCGTCTCGCCGGGCCGGAGGGCGCTCGGTAGCGGCTGGAGCAGGGCCAGCGCCGCCGGGGTCATTACCAGCCGCTCGTTGAAGTCAAACTCTCCGGCCCGGCGCAGACGGAGCGCCTCCACCAGCAAGACCAGCTTGAACAGGCTCGCCGAGAGCACAGGACGGTCGGCATTAATCGCAATTGCGCCCTCGGGTGCGCCGGGCACGCCCACGGACACCGACCATTGTCCACCGGCGGCGCTCAGGCGCTCCTGGATGGTCGAGCGTAGGGTACTCAGGCCGCTCGCCGGGGAAGGTTGCTCGACCTGGCCGGTTGGCCCATCATCCGCCCATCCAGGCTGGACCGGTGGGACAAACAGCACGGTGGCGAGCAGGAGGGCTACGGCGACTTGCCAGGGGCAGCGGCGCCGCGGTGGTGGGGTGCCCAGGTTCTGCCCGGCGCCAGAGCGAGTCTGCATTGCTCCGCTCCGTGGGTGGTCACTATTGACCGACTCGCGATTGAGCCGCTCTCTGGAGTGAGTGTACGCGATAGGGATGGCTGCGGCTCGCTGCGGCCAGCAAACTAGCCGGTTGCGGCGGACCGCTCCGCCCGGGACAACCGCAGGCGGCCACCACCAAAGGCTGCCGGGAGCGTAAGCACGATGCCAAGAATGCTAAGGATGTCGGGCGAGCTGCTGAAGAGTGCCGGGTTGAATAGGGCCAAGATTATTAGCACTAGGCCAACGGCGAGAGCGTGCGTTAGCTCGGCGCGTGGTGACATCCGAGCCGCCACGTAACCGCCGGCGGCCGGCGCCAATAGGCTCAGGATGAAGAGGGAGGCCCTGAAGGCTGCCGACTGGCGAGCGATTTGCAGGCTGGCCGGGTCACCGCTGGCCGCGGCTGCAACCATGTTGACGAAAATGGTCCCGCCAAAGAACACGCCGTAGTTCAGCAGGCAGCCATAGACAATTGCCCGGTATTTCAGGCGCAAGGTTCTGAACCTCTGCAGCATATCCGTCTCTCAAGGCGCGGCGGCCGGCTACGACCTCTAGTCGGTAGCTGCGGACTGCTCCAGCTGAGACAACCGCACAAGGCCCCCGGCCACGGCTGCCGGGGTGATGGTTACGATGCCGAGGCCGCCCCAGATGTCGAGCGGAATGCGGAAGAGCACCTGGAGGAGTATGGACAAGAGGGTCATCACGACGCCGACGGCGAGGGCGTTCGTCAGCTCGGCACCCGGCGACTTGCGAGCCGCCACGTAACCCCCGAGGACTGTCGCCGCCAAGCCCAAGACGAGACCGGCCGCCTCAAAGCCCGGCGACTGGGTGGTGCTTTCCAGGCTGGCAAGATCAGAGCTTCTCGACAGTGCCAACATCAGGAGGGGAATTCCCGCGGCCATGGACACGCCGATGTCCGTCAAGCAACCGTAGATGATTGCCCGGGGCTTGAGGTGCAAGGTACTACTTCGTGACGACATGCCTGTCTCCCTGCGATGCGGCGGCGTGCTGCGCCCCTTAGCCGGGTGCGGTGGACCGCTCCAGTTGGGACAACCGCACGAGGCCGCCCGTCAGTCCAACTGGGATAGTTAGCACGATGCCGGGTATCTCCCATGGATCGAGCGGGACGCGGATGAGCACTTGGAAGAGTATGGACAAGACAGCCATGACGACGCCGACGGCGAGGGCATTCGTTAGCTCGGCCCTCGGCGACTTGCGGGCCGCCACATAACCACCAAGACACGTTGCGGCAAGTCCCACCATGAGACTAGCGCCCACGTAACCCGCCGATTGGGTGGTATTTAACAAGCTCTCAAGATCGGAGTTCCTCGATACGGCATAGTAGAGTAGAGGAACGCGGCCCGCTATGGTTGCGCCCAAATCCGCCAGGCAACCATAGACAATTGCCCGGCGTCTTAGCCGTAACGTCCTCATACGCGATGACATGCCGTTTTCCCTGCGCGGCGGCGGCATTGCACAAGCCTAAGTCTGTAGTGGCGGGTTGCGCCGGCCGTTTAGCTCTCAGTGTCCATATCCACTTGAGCATAGCTGAGTTGGGCATGTTGCCGCTGCAATCCGTCCATCAGGGCTTCCAGGTTGGCCGGCAACTCGCTGAATTCGAAGTGGATGAGTGCCTCCGGGTGCGCCGCGACTTCCGCCATTGCCGCTTCCCGCACGATGGCCAGGCCCGCCTGACGGTACGCTTCAGGCAGTTGTGCCCATGCCAGATACAGTACTTTTACACGTCGACCATCGGTCAATACGAGGGTGGTTTTCAGCAGCTCGGCCACGCTGGCCCGAAACTCCGGCAACGTGCCATATTCGGAGCTTGTGGCGGCCACGCCCGTCGCGGTGGAACGCCCTAACTGAAGTAGCCGCAGGAGGCCCCCAACTAGGGCGACCGGGGGCGTCAGTGCCATGCCGAGGATGCTTATCGGGAGCTCAAGCCGGCTACCGAAGAGCGCCACCCGCAGTATGGCCACTACGGTCACTAGGACGCCGACGGCGAGGGCGTTCGCCAACTCGGCCCGCGGTGCTCTGCGAGCGGCCACGTACCCCCCTAGGGCTGTCGCCGCTAATCCGAGAATGAAGGCAAGCACCACAAGATCCGCAGACTGCCCCAGCGACTCACGGATCCTTTGCAGGCTGGCAGGGTCGGGATTGCTAGCTATTGTGAACAATCCGAGGATGATCCCCCACGCCCAAGACACCCCTAGGTCCGTGAAGTAACCGAAGACGATGGCGCGGCGATTAAGCCGCAGGGTCCTGAACGATCTAACCACGTCTAGCTCCTGGGTCGTTGCGGCGTGCTGCGCCCCTTAGCCGGGTGCGGTGGACCGCTCCAACTGGGACAACCGCACGAGGCCGCCTGTCAGCCCGGCCGGGATCGTGAGGACGATGCCGAGGAGTCCCAAGAGGTCAGGCCGGCTGCCGACGATTACCGAGCCGAATATGGCCAAGATCGTTACCACGACGCCGACGGCGAGGGCGTTCGTCAGCTCGGCCCGCGCCGCCCGGCGAGCCGCCACGTAACCACCGAGGCCCGTCGCCGCGAGGAGCAAGATAAAGCGGAGTGCCACTAAGGCTGCCGACTGGCGAGCGACTTGCAGGCTGGCCGGGTCGCCGCTTGCCGCGGCTGCAAGCAAGCCGACGAGAATACCCCCGGCAATGTTTGCGCCGAAATTCGTCAGGCAGCCATAGACAATTGCCCGGCGGTTGAGGTGCAAAGTCCTGAATCTTGGTGACATGCCCGTCTCCCGGTGCATGGCGGTGAGCCGTTCCACTGCGCTGTGCCTCGTGCTTTGCGAGGCTGCACCCTGGTGTGCGCGACACGCTATGCAGTATAGCCCGCTATGACCGCCGGCCGCCGGAATAGTGTTGGCCGGGGGTGCGGCGCCGGCCCCCCTGCGGTCCCCCCACGACGCCGGGGGATGGCCGCTTCCCTCCCTCTGTACGTCAGGCTAGGGAGGGGGCCGACTACTGCTGGAGGGGCGTGTGACGCGAGCGGTAGCGAGGCGAGCGGCGTTGACCACGACGGCGACCGAGCCGACGTTGTGGATGAGCGCGCCGGCTACCGGCCCCACAAAGCTCAGGGCCGCGGCGGCCAGCGCCGCGACGTTCCAGACCAGCGCGAGACCAAGGTTCTGGCGAATGGTGGAGAGCGTGTGGCGGCTGAGGGTGAGGGCCGATGCTATCTGGCTGAGATCATCGGTAAGCAGCGCCACGTCGGAGACTTCCAGTGCGACATCGGTGCCGCCGACGCCGACGGCAATGGCCACGTCGGCCGTGGCGAGCGCCGGTGCGTCGTTGACGCCATCGCCGATCATTGCGACGACCTCACCGCGCGCTTGGAGCGACTTGATCGCCGTCACCTTGTCCTCGGGCAAGAGGCCGGCATGCACGTCCTCCGGCGTGATGCCGACTTGCTCGGCGAGCGCTCGGGCCGTTGCGGGCGAGTCTCCGGTCAATAGCTTGATCGCGCTGATGCCGGCTTCGCGGAGGGAGGCGATCATGCCGGCCGCTTCAGCGCGCGGCGTGTCCGCCACGGCCAGCGCGCCGGCCAACCGGCCGTCAACGCCGATGCCGAGCACCGTCTGTCCCTGTGCCACGTGCTCGGCCCAGGCTGCTTCATCGGCAGCGGTGCCGATGATGCCCAAGTCGGCGAGCCAAGCCAGTGAGCCGACGACCACGTGCTGTCCGTCAACCGTCGCCTCCGCGCCGCGCCCCGGTACGGCCCGGAATGAACCGGGGTCGGGCCTGAACCGATCTTCCACGCCAACAGCGCCGGCCGCCGCGAGGATGGCGCGTGCCAACGGGTGCTCGGAGCGCCATTCGACAGCGGCGGCGAGTGCCAGCAAATCATGCTCGATGTTGTCGCCGCGCGGGATGGTGCATACCACCGTCGGCTGACCACGAGTGAGGGTGCCGGTCTTGTCGAAGGCAACGGCGGTGACGCGGCCCGCGGCCTCCAGCCTGGCCCCGCTCTTGATGAGCAGACCGTGCCGGGCCGCGTTGACTACGCCGGCGATTATGGCGGTCGGTGTGGCGAGCACCAGCGCGCAGGGGCACGCGACCACCAGCACCGTGACCGCCGGCAGCCAGCCCAAGACGCCCGTGATGAGATAGGTGAACAGCAGAACGGCGGCAGCCAGTATCAGCACCGCGGGGGTGAAGAACTTCGCGTAGTAGTCGGCCCGCCGGACGACCGGCGCCCGCTCCTCTTCGGCGGCGACGACGAGCTGCCGGATGCGGCCGATGGCGGTCGCGGCGGCGACGCGGGTCGTGCGTACTTCCAAGGCCCCTTGGTGGGCGAGACCACCAGCCAGCACTTCATCGCCGGGGCCGCGCGGCTGGGGCACCGGCTCTCCGGTCAGGGCAGCCTGATCCACCGCCGCTTGACCGACTACAACCTCTCCGTCTATCGGAATGCGCTCGCCCGGTCGGACGATGACGATATCGCCTCGCCGCAGCGCCGCTATAGGCACCTCTTCTTCGGCATCCTGACCGCTCTTGCGCCGCGCCGTGGCTGGGAGCAAAGCGCCGAGTCCCGCCAGCGCCAGCTCGGCGCGCTCGGCCGTGAAGTCTTCGAGCACCTTGCCGAAGAGCATCATAAAGGCCACCAACCCGGCCGAGAGGTATTCGTTCAGGATCACGGCGGCGACGATGGCAATTGTCACCAGCTCGTCTACGTTCAGCTCCCGGGCCAACAGGCCGCGGACAGCGCCAACGGCGATCTTCGCCCCGCCGATGGCGACGCCGGCCAGTCCGAGTGCCGGCGCCAGCCACTCCGGCCCACTGCCGGCCAGGCCAGTCAACCAGGAGGCGATGATGAGCAAGAGCGTTGCGGCGGCGGTGATGAAGTCCGGGCTACTCCAGACGGCCCGGTATTGGGCCAGCCGGCCGAACCAGCCGGCGGCCGCCTCCGACGTGGCGCCAATGCCTACTTGAGCCGTCATATCCCTATCCCCCCTGGGGGCATATCCGCTAAGGTGATAGTACCGCACGAGCCGTCGGATTGCAAAAGCCGTCACCGGGAGCGGTCATGTGGCGAGTGCAGTGGGGGATAGCCGGCGTTTTTCGGCCGGCGCTCGTTGTCTATACTGTTGTAGTGCCGACTCGTAAGGCCGGCCCGAGGGGTGGCCTTACGAGTCAGTTGCCTGGCGGGAAGTAGCAAGAGCGAGGTATTCGGGAGTAGTGAGTCCGTCTAAGGCTGCGCTCAAGCATGAGCACGAGCACGTCGGGTCGCCGGAGCAGACTCGTGCCCTGCTGAACCGGCTGGCGCGCTTGGAGGGCCATGTCGGAGGGGTGCGGCGGATGATTGCCGCCGGCCGCAACTGCTCCGATGTCCTGATCCAGCTCGCAGCGGTGCGGGCGGGCGTGGATAAGGTGGCCCGCCTCGTGTTGGAGGACCATATCGCGCACTGCTTGCGCGAGGCGGCGAGCAACGGTACCTCGGACGAGGAATGGGATCGGCTCAAGGAAGCGCTCGACCGCTACATCTCGTAGCGTGCGGCGCGCCAACCACCCCGTTCGGCGATCTTGCTATGACAGCAACCGCTCCGGCATCGCTGCTCATCGTGTCGGGAGCGCCGGCAACGGGCAAGACGACGCTCGGCAAGCGGATTGCCAGCGAGTTTGCACTGCCGTTCCTGAGCCGGGACGGGATCAAGGAATCGCTCTACGACACGCTTGGCGCCGGCGACCGCGACCGGTCTCGGAAGCTCGGTGTTGCCAGCGTTCGCCTGTTGTTCCATTTCCTCGAACATCTCGTGGAAGCGGGCCAGGGCCTAGTGGTCGAGAGCAACTTCTACGACCGGTACGACACGCCACGCTTTGAGTCGGTGCTGGCGCGGCACGCCGTCCGGGTGGTGCAGATCCACTGCACCGCCGAGGCTCCCGTCGTTGTCACTCGCTATCGAGAGCGGGCCGCCACAAGCGACCGGCATCCGGGACACCTCGGCGTGGCCGTCCTCCCGGAGCTGCGCGCCGGGTTGCGCGCGGCAGCTTGGCGGCCGCTGCGGCTCGCTGTCCCCTGTATCACTGTGAACACCACCGACTTTGCTACCCTCGATTATGCGGGGTTGTGCAGTAAAATCCGGCGCTCGCTGTGCGCCGCCGGATAGGTAGGGGGTTCCGTCTCACCTTTGTCCCCGCTTGCTCTGAGCGAGGGGCGTACAGCCCTTATTTCCTGTTCACCTCGCCTGGCCCTGGGACGGCAGTTCAAGAGGCGAAGATGTCAGCGGACGCCATCATCGTGCGGGGGGCGCGTGAGCACAACCTGCAAAGCATTGACGTGGACTTGCCACGCAATCGGCTCATTGTGTTCACCGGGCTTTCCGGCTCCGGTAAGTCCAGCCTCGCGTTCGACACCATCTTTGCCGAAGGACAACGGCGCTATGTCGAGTCGCTGTCGGCCTACGCGCGGCAGTTCATCGGTCAGTTGGAGAAGCCCGACGTTGACCACATCGAGGGCCTGTCGCCGGCCATCGCCATTGACCAGAAGGGGATCACCCGGAATCCCCGCTCTACCGTCGGCACGGTGACGGAGATTTATGACTACTTACGCCTGCTCTTCGCGCGGATAGGAACGCCCCACTGCCCCAGTTGCGGTCGCGTCGTCACCCGTCAGACGGTCCAGCAGATGGTGGATGCCGTGCTGGCACTGCCGGAGGGCACCCGCTTCTTGCTCTTGGCCCCGGTCGTGCGTGACCAGCGCGGTGAGCATCGGCAGGTGCTTGATGACGCCCGCCGCAGCGGCTATGCGCGGGTGCGGATTGACGGCACGGTGTATCGGCTGGACGAAGAGCCACCTTCCCTGGCCAAGTTCAAGCGTCACACGCTGGAGGTCGTCGTGGATCGCCTGGTAGTGCGGGGCGATCAAGGATCACGGCTGGCCGATTCGCTCGAAACGGCGCTCGATCTCGGCGGTGGAGTGGTCATCGTTGCTCCAGTCTCCGCCCAGGGAACGGCCGATGAGCTGCTCTTTTCGGAGCACTTTGCTTGCGTCCACTGCCGCATTTCGCTGGATGAGATCGAGCCGCGCACCTTTTCGTTCAATAGCCCGCACGGCGCTTGCCCGGACTGCACTGGCCTCGGCACCACGCAGGAGGTTGACCCCGACGTACTCGTGCCCAATCCCGACCTGTCGCTCAACGACGGTGCTATCGCCACATCGCTGACCTTCCGAGGGTACCTCCCCGCTCTCGCTGCACACTACGGCTTCTCGCTCGATGCGCCCGTTTCCATGTTGGACGCAACGCAACGCGAGGTCCTGTTCTACGGCTCCGGGAAGGAGCGTATTCCGGTCCAGTCCGTCTACGGCAGTGGCGCGAGTGGGCGGACGTATCGTGTGCGGTTCCCCGGCATCGTGCGCGAGCTGGAGCGCCGGTATCAGGACACCGAGTCCGAGCAGGTCAAGAGCGAGATCGAGCAGTTCATGTTCAGTCGTCCGTGTCCGACCTGTCGGGGAGCGCGGCTGAAGCCGGTGGCGCTGGCAGTGACCGTAGCCAGCCAGCGCAGCACTGACGCGCTCGGCCTGCACAATCCAATTCCTGCGGAGCATACGGTGGTGCAGGCCGGGCACGTCACCTCACCTCCTAACGGATCGCGCCGCTCCGGCAGATCGGTAAAAGACTATTCCATTGCAGAGGTGACGGCCTTGACGGTCGAGGACATCCGGCCGTTCCTGGACGGCGTTGCGCTGGCAGCACTGGAGTCGCAGGCGCTGATTGCCCAGCCGATCTTGCGCGAGCTACGGGCACGCCTGGGCTTTCTCGCCAACGTGGGGCTGGGCTATCTGACCTTGGATCGCGCGGCGGCCTCGCTTTCCGGCGGCGAGGCGCAGCGCATCCGGCTGGCCACGCAGATCGGCTCCCAGTTGAAGGGAGTCATCTACGTGCTGGACGAGCCGAGTATCGGCTTGCATGCCCGCGATCAGCAACGCCTCGTCACCACGCTGCTGGCACTGCGCGATCTGGGCAACACGGTGCTCGTGGTCGAGCACGATGAAGCAACTATGCGAGCGGCCGACTATCTGGTGGACATCGGTCCCGGCGCTGGCGAGCAAGGTGGCGAGATCGTGGCTACGGGGTCGCTCTCGGCCATCGTCGCGGCTACGCGGTCGGTCACGGGCGACTTTCTGGCCGGGCGGCGGCGCATCTCGCCGCCGGTGCAGCATCGCGAGCCGACGGGTGCCGCGCTCACCATTCGCGGCGCCCGGCAGCACAATTTGAAGAGTATTGACGTGCGTGTTCCGCTGGGCTGCTTGGTGGTCGTGGCCGGCGTATCCGGGTCCGGCAAGAGCACGCTCGTCAACGACGTGCTCTACCGCGCACTGGCGCAAAAGCTGCACCGGGCGCACGCTCGCCCCGGGAGCCACGAGATCATCGAAGGTGTGGAGCACTTGGACAAGGTCATCAACATAGATCAAGCTCCTATCGGGCGGACGCCGCGGTCCAACCCGGCGACCTATACCGGCTTGTTCACGCCGATACGGGAGTTGTTCGCCGCGACGCGCGAGGCCCGTATCCGTGGCTATAAGCCGGGCCGGTTCTCCTTCAATGTGAAGGGCGGCCGCTGCGAGGCGTGCCAGGGCCAGGGCACCATCAGGATCGAGATGCAATTTCTTCCCGACGTGTACGTGCCTTGCGAGGTGTGCCAGGGGTCGCGCTATAACCGCGAGGCGCTGGAGATCCGCTACCGCGGCAAGACAATCGCAGAAGTCCTGGACTTGACGGTTGCCGAGGCACTGGGCTTCTTCGCCAACGTGCCGCGCGTCCGCAAGCGCCTCGAAACCTTGTGCGACGTTGGGATGGGGTACATTCACCTTGGCCAGGCCGCGACGACGCTCTCCGGTGGCGAGGCGCAGCGGGTCAAGCTCGCCACCGAGTTGAGTCGGCGAGCAACGGGGAAGACGCTCTATATTCTCGACGAGCCGACCACCGGCTTGCACTTCGCCGACATCGAGCGCCTGCTCGACGTGTTGCAGCGCCTCGTTGACGCCGGTAATACGGTGCTGGTGATCGAGCACCATCTCGACGTGCTCAAAAGCGCCGATTGGATCATTGACTTGGGGCCGGAGGGCGGCGACGCCGGCGGTGAGGTAGTCGCTGCCGGGCCGCCGGACGTGATTGTCGCTACGACAGCCTCGCATACGGGAGCGTTCCTCCGGCCGCTGTTGGCCAGGCAGGAGCACGGCACTACGGCCGACCGAGGTGCAGGTGTCGCGCTGACGGAGGCGTTGCCCGCAACAGGCTAGACGGGGGCTATCCCGGTAGACGCGGTAGCGCCGATTACTGACCCGTCGGGACGGCGTCGCGTATAATCCCTGGAGGCGGCAAGACCGCTTGGATGTCGCTTGCCGCCGACTACTGACGACTATGCAACGAACGGAACCGCTCGCGGGCACTGTTGAAGCCCATGATACGCGATGGGGTGAGAGTGAGGGCGTCGGCCATGTGCTCACTCGCCGCAAGATGTGGATCGGCGGCTTGGCCGTCTTTGCGGGTGTAGGCTACCTCGTCAATACGGCGCTGGGCGGTAGTACCGTCTACTATCTGACCGTCGCCGAGTTGCGCGCGCTGCCGGAGAGCCGGCGCGGCGAGCCGGTGCGGGTCGCCGGGCACGTGGCCCCGGGGACTATTGTGCGTCCGAGCGGCGGCGGGCCGATCCGCTTTGCGATTACCGATCAGGCCGCGGGGATGCAGCGTGTTGCGCCTCTTCCGGTCGTCTACGAGGGGCTGGTCCCCGACGTGTTCAACGACAACATCGAGGTCGTCGTCCAGGGACAGTATACGGGCGAGCAATTCGAGGCGACGATGCTGCTCGCCAAGTGTCCATCGAAGTTCGAAGCCGCCGCGACGGCGCCGTGATGAAGAGCGAACGCCGCTTCCCGACCGACATCGGCCACCGCCGCACCACCAATTCCCAAAGGATTGTGCGGCTCTGGCCGGGCATCCGTGCGGGGGGGACCGATGACCGGCCGTCTCGAGGAGGGGCGCAGCCTGCTGCGCCCGCACATCGGCGATGCATACGAGCGATCTAGGCCAAATCGCCCTGCTGATTGCCTTTCCCATCGCGCTCTTCGGTGCAGCGGCCTCTGTCGTCGGCGCGCGGCGCGCGATCCCCTCCCTCGTGGAGAGTGGCCGGCGGTCGGTGCTGGCGGTCGCGGCGCTGGTGTTGATGGCCGCGGTCATGCTCCTCGCGGCGTTTGCCAGCCACGACTTTGGCGTGCGCTATGTCGCCGAGCAGTCCAGCCGCGAGATGCCGCTGCGCCTGATCCTGGCCGCCTTCTACGGTGGTCAAGCGGGATCGCTCCTCTACTGGCTGCTCGTCCTCTGCGTCCTGGCCGTCCTCGCCATGCGGAGCCGTCACGCGCATCCCGCGCTCATGCCTTACGTGGCTGCCACGCTGCTGGCGGTTGAAGCCTTTTTCCTGTTGGTCCTGGCGTTCGTGGCCTCCCCGTTCGAGCGCCTACCATTTGTGCCGGCCAATGGGCGGGGACTGAACCCACTGCTCTATGACGACGGCATGCTGATCCACCCGCCGGTGCTGCTGGCCGGGTACGTGAGCGCGGCGATCCCATTTGCGTTCGCCATCGCGGCGCTGGCCAGCGGCCGGCTTGGCAACGAGTGGGTGCTGGCGGCCCGACGCTGGGTGCTCGGTGGGTGGGCCATCCTCGGGTCGGGGCTATTGCTCGGCGGGTGGTGGGCCTACCACGTGCTGGGCTGGGGCGGCTACTGGGGCTGGGACCCGGTGGAGAACGTCGCGCTGCTGCCCTGGCTGACGGCGACCGCCCTGCTGCACTCGCTGGCGGTGCAGGAGCGTCGGGGGCTGCTGAAGGTCTGGAACTTCTCGCTCGTCGTTGCCACCTTTGCGCTTTCGATCTTCGGGACGTTCGTCGTGCGGAGTGGCGTCCTAAGCTCCGTTCACTCCTTCGCCCAATCTGCCATCGGCCCCTTCTTCTTTGCATTTCTGGGGCTGGTGCTGGTTGCCAGCCTGGCGCTGCTGTTCGTGCGGTTACCGCGACTGGCGTCGTCGGCCACGGTAGAAACGGTCTACTCGCGGGAGGCAACCTTCCTGGCCAACAACTGGCTGCTCATCGGTATCGCGTTCGCCACATTCTGGGGCACCATCTTCCCGCTCATTTCGGAAGCGGTTCGCAACGTTCGCGTAGCGGTGGGCGCCCCGTTCTTCGATCAGGTCAACGGACCGCTGCTCTTGGGACTCCTGGTGTTGATGGGCATTGGCCCGCTCGTGCCGTGGCGCGGCGCCGGTCGGGCGACGGTGTGGCGCAACTTCCGTCTCCCGCTGCTCGTCGGCGTGGTGGCCGCCATCGTGGCCGGCCTCATCGCCGGGCAGACGCCGAGCGTGGCGACCGGTGCGTTTGGCGTCGTCGGCTTCATCATCGGCGGCGTGGTGCAAGAGTGTTGGCGTGCTACCCGCGGTCAGCAGCGGGCAGCGCGCAGCGGCTTGCCGGCTGCGCTGGTGACGGTGTTGAGGCGGCACCGGCGGCGCTACGGTGGCTATCTGGTGCATGTGGCTATCGCCGGCCTGGCGGTCGGGGTGATCGGCTCGACGTTCTTCAACCTGGAGCGGCAGGTGACACTCCAGCCCGGTGAATCCGTGACCATCGGCCGGTACGTGCTGACGTATCGCGGTATTGCGACTCAGCCCGCCCCCGGCGTGCGGACCGTCATCGCCGTCATGGGCGCCGCAACACAGGACGGCCGGACGCTGGCCGAGTTGGCCGCCGTGCGCCGGTTCTACCAAGGGTGGGAGTCCCAGCCGGCGACACAGGTTGCCATTCACACAGTCTTCCCGTGGCTCGACGATCTCTACGTGGTGCTGGCCGGCTGGGATGAGCCAAAGTTGGCGGCCATGACCGTTGGCCAGTTTGCCTTGCCGACGGGGGAGCCGCTGGCGGCTACTTTCCACATTTTCGTCAATCCATTGGTGGCCGTCCTGTGGCTGTCTTGGCCGGTCTTCCTCGCCGGTACTCTCCTCTCCTGGTGGCCGGAAGCGACCGCTCCCGCGCTGGCTACGGCCTCGCGCCGGCTGCCGGCTCCCACCTGGTTGCCATCGCGGCGCAGTGGATACCCTTGAGCGGCTGGCGCCTCGACCTCCCGGACCAGTGACGTGCCAGGTCTGCACAGTCCTATGGAAATCTATGGTGCAGACTGGCATCATCAGGACGAGACATGATCCTCGCCCTCGCGCTCATCGTTGGGATTGTGGCGCTGCTCTACGTGGTCTACCCGCTGCTCCGAACCGGCCAGCACTGGATTGACCCGTCGCCTCCGGAGGAGCCGGAGACGACTGCCCAGTTGGCCGACCTGCTGACCCGCCAACAGGAGACCTATGCGGCGCTGCGCGAGCTGACTCTGGATTACCAATCGGGGGACCTTGATGCTCCGACCTATCAGCGCCAACTGCGGCGTTACGAACGTCGTGCCCTCGCCTTGCTCAAGGCGCTCGATCGGTGGGAAGCACGCGCCGATGCCGCCTTGGCCGGCCATCGCGTGGACGGGCTGGCATCGCCAGATACGCGGGACGAGTAGCGGATAGTGCAATCCTGGTGGCCGGAAGCGATGAAGACGCGGCGCTGGGTCCTGCGGGGTGCCGGCTCCGGTGTGGCCGCGACTGCCCTACACGCTTTGAGCGGCTGGCGCGTGGCCGTCGCACAGTCCGAGACAGCGCGCGGGACCATCCGCGGTCGCGTGACGCATGGCAGCAGCGGCGCCGCCCAGGATGCCATCGAGGTGCAGTTGTGGTACCTCGACGAAACGACCCGGAGCCGTCGTCTCGAACAGACCGTCGTGACCGACTCTACGGGGCGCTTCGAGTTTGCAGGGCTGGGTGTTGCTCCTGCCGACCTCTACCAGCCGGCGGTGACGTTCGGCGGGGTTGATTACGTCGGGCCGGTGCTGCTTGCCGCCGGGAACGCCAACGCGGCGGCAGTCGGTCAGATACCCGTTGGCGCTGCCGACATACAAGTCTTCGACGTGACCCATGACCCAGCGCATGTGCGGCTGATCCGTAGCAATCTCATCCTGGCCCAGGTCAACGTGGCTGCGGGCGAGGTGTCGCTGATCCAGACCGTCATCGTGAGCAATGAGGGGCCGCAGACCTACGTTGCTCAACCCGTGACGGCGAGTCCCGTGCGGATTGCTCCGCCCCTCGGCGCAGTCGGTGTAGCGCCACTGACCGGGGTGCGACGCGAGGATCTCGTGGTGACGGGTGATGGCGGCTTGGTGCCGGCGACACCGTTCCCACCGGGCGAGACGCCGCTGACGATGGGCTACACGCTTGCCTATGCCGGACCACGGCTCGCCGTCACCCTTCCCATCCTGCAACCCATCGGTCAGCTCCGCGTCCTCGTACCGGGGCAGGGGGTGCAGGTGGAAAGTGACGATTTGCGCCCGTTCGGTGTGACCGCGCTGGGTGGCAACAGCTTTACCGCGGTCGGCGCGACCGACCTGCTACCCGGCACGCCGGTACGGTTCACGTTGCGGGGACTGCCGCACGTTGAGCAGCCGGCATTGTGGGGCGACCGGCGGCCGCTGCAAGTAGGTGTTGCGGTGGCCGCGGCGGCGGTCCTGGCGACGCTTGGCGCGCTGGCCTGGGCCGATCCTGGCAGCCGGCAGCCCCCGGCGCCAGCGCCAGCGGAGGTGGAGCGCCTGGTAGCCGGCATTCGGGCACTGGACGGCAAGCAAGACCCGGCCGCGCAGCTAGAGCGCCGCGACCTCAAGGCTCGACTGCTGGAGCTGACCCCGGATATAGCCTGGTCGGATGAGTCCAGGCCCCTGTGAGTCCCTGTGAGGGGAGAGGGCCGGGGGGCGTGGCGCCGCCATGGTCGTGGCTTTCGTCAAGGCAAGCGGTAGACTATCGCGTGGGCCGAGCGTGGGCATAGGCGTGGACAGCAGCGATCTGTGGCGCATCCTCCTCCAGTGGGTGCATCTGCTCGCGGCCGTGGCCTGGGTTGGCGGCAGCTTGTTCTTTTGGCTGGTGTGGCGACCGGCGGCCCGCAACGCCGCAGAGCAACCGGGACCACCGTCGAAGGCGAACGAGGCATCGCGGCGCTCGTTCGAGGCAGCGGTGCGGCGCGAGTTCCGCGATGTCGTGAAGATCGCCGTCGGTGCCCTCGCGCTGACCGGCGGCGTGTTGACGTTCGACCGCCTGGCCGGCGCGGAGGCGAGCTTGCTCTATGGCGTTGTGCTGGGACTCAAGGTGAGCGCGGCGATGGTGATGATCTGGCTGGTGGGGCTGCTACGCCGGGGCGGGGCGGGGCGGCTGGCCGGCGGCGGCCTCCGCCGCGCTCCTGAGCTAGTACTCATCCTAGGCGGTCTGACGTTCTTGCTGGCGATTTTGCTCCGAGTCATACGCACGACCGGCAGTGGATGATGTCACGCGCGGGCGCTGATCAGGCGTTGTCCACCCGGATCGCCGGCTGGCTGCGGCGGCTTGCCTGGTCCGTCGTGCGTCGGGTGTATCGCACGGTCCGCGTACTTCCCTTTGGCCATCTGGTCGTCGCGCTGGGTCAGACGGTCAGGCACCGCCAGGAGCACATCCAGGCACGGCGTTGGTCGCTACGCGCCGTCCGGGAGGACGCGGCCTTCAACCGGCAAGTCGCTGCCGAGGTCGCTGCGGCGATTGAGAGGTGCGGCCACCTGCCCCAGCGCCGCTTTCGCACTGCGACCTTTCACCATTTCTCCCAAGACCGGTCCAGCCCGGTTGGTCGGCAAGCGGCACTTCAGCCTAGGGTAGTCACGCTGCACCGGGAGCTGGACGAGCTGAATGGCTATCTCGAAGCCATCGCCATGGCGGAGACTGGCTCGCCCGTCGCCGCGGACCTCCGGTCCTACCTTGCGCGTCGGCTGCGCCGGCTGCTGCCCCAGCTCGAACAGACCGAGGCGACGTTCCGCGAGTCGTCAGGCGATGAGGCGAAAGGCAGTCACCACAAAGAGCACCGGCACCAGCACGCCGGCTCCGACCAACAGCCGGGCTAGGACGCGGTCGAGTCGGGCTGCCGGGATGGCCAAGATCAGGTTGCCTGCCCATACCAGCGTGCCGATGATTGGTAGGCGGAGGATAGTATGCTTGGCCTCGATCAGGTCCGGTTCGCCGAAAGCGTTGAAGTGGACGGGCAGCAGATCGGGTAGCTGCGGCAGCCGGGCGAGCAAGCCGAGTACCAGCGCCAGGTTGATCGTGAGGCCGAGCAGCGCGAGCCACAATGCCCAGGGGTCTCTCCAGAGTGGCATGGTCGGTCTATGTCAACCGTTGCAGCCGCCTAGGCCGGCGAAACGCCGTTTTGGTACACGGGGACGGACCAGGAGGCATACTTCGGGTTATTGCCCCGCACGGCGTCGAAATAGATCCGTTGGAGCCGCGCCGTGACGGGTCCGATGCCGCCGCTGCCGACGGGCCGGCGGTCAATCTCGATCACCGGCGAGATTTGGGCGCCGGTGCCGACCAAGATCACTTCGTCCGCGACGTATAGCTCGCTGCGGCCAACCTGGCGCTCGACTGTCTCGATCCCTAGCTCTTTGCGGGCTAGCTCCATCACCGCGTCGCGGGTAATGCCCATGAGGATGTTCTCCGATGGCGCTGGCGTCACCCACTCACCATTGATGAGCAGGAAGATGTTCTCCGCGCTGCCCTCGGAGACGTAGCCGGCTTGGGTCAGCATGATGGCTTCATCGAAGCCGTTCTCCAGGGCCTCGGTCTTGGCAAGCGCTGAGTTGACGTACAGACCGGTGACCTTCGCGCGCGGCGGGATCATGTTGTCGTCCATGCGCCGCCATGACGACACCGCTACCCGCACGCCGGCCTCGACATCAATGTAGGCACCCATCGGGGAGGTGTAGATGGTAAGGGCATCCGAGACGTCGTGCAGGCGCGGGGTGATGGTCTCCTCGTCTTGAAAGGCCAGCGGGCGGATATAGACATCTTCGCGGTAGCCGTTCATCTCCACAAGCTGCCGGGTGATCTCGCACAACTCGTCCACGTCATGCGGGAGCTTGATACGCATCATGCGGCAGGAGCGGTGCAGCCGATCATAGTGCTCTCGCATCTTGAGCAGGTAGAGTTGCTCCCGGTCCGCGTTCCAGTACGCGCGGATGCCCTCGAAGACACCGGTGCCGTAGTTGAGCGCGTGCGTCATAACGCCAACTTTCGCCTCCGCAAAGGGTATAAACTTGCCGCGGAAGTAGCATTGCACGGTGTCAGCAGGCATGGGCAGGGCCTCCTTACTGCTGGATCGGGGCGGCGCCTCGGGCCTGTAGCGTTCGGAGCCGGCCGGCGATTATAGCAATCGCTCCGACCGACCGTAGCGTCGAGGCACGTCAGCCCATGTGTTAGCATCTGCTCCGTGAGATTCGATGATCTGCGCTCCTTCCTCGACTTCCTCGACGACCATGGCGAACTGCAGCGGATTACCGCACCGGTTGACCCGATCTTAGAGATCACCGAGATCACCGACCGGGTATGCAAGCTGCACGGCCCGGCCCTGCTGTTCAGCAACGTGCAGGGTAGCTCCCTGCCGGTGGTGATGAATACCTTTGGCTCCTATCAGCGGACGGCGTGGGCCTTGGGCGTTGACCGCTGGGAAGACCTGGGTACTCAGATCGAGGACCTGCTGGCTTTGGCGCTGGCCGGGCCGCCGCAGGGGTTCCGCGGCAAGCTCCAGGCGTTGAACAAGCTGCGGAGCGTTGCCGGAGCCGGGCCGCGGCTCGTTACGGCCGCGCTATGTCAGGAGGTGGATCGCGGTGAGGACTTCAAGCTCTCGGAGCTGCCCATCCTGAAGTGCTGGCCCGACGATGGCGGCCGCTACATCACCTTGCCGCTGGTGTTCACGCACGATCCGAACACCGGCAAGCGCAACGTCGGCATGTATCGGCTCCAGGTCTTCGACGATAAGACGCTCGGTATGCACTGGCACCTCCACAAGGGCGGCGCCGAGCACTATCGGCACGCCGAGGGCGAGCAGCAGCGGCTGGAGGTGGCGGTAGTGCTCGGCGCAGCGCCGGCGGCGATCTATGCGGCGACGGCGCCCTTACCGCCGGGCATAGACGAGCTGGTGTTCGCGGGCTTTCTGCGCGGCAAGCCCGTTGATGTGGTGCAGTGCAAGACGGTGGATCATAGCGTGCCGGCGCACGCCGAGATCGTGCTGGAGGGCTACGTTGATCCGGCCGAGCGGCGCGTGGAAGGCCCGTTCGGTGACCACACCGGCTACTACTCGCTGGCGGACGAGTATCCGGTGCTGCACCTGACACGCATGACGCATCGGCGCGATCCCATCTACCCCTCAATCATCGTGGGGCGCCCACCGATGGAAGACGATTATCTGGGCAAGGCGACCGAGCGTCTGTTCCTGCCGCTGATTAAGATGGTCGTCCCGGAAGTCGTGGACATCAATATGCCGTTCGAGGGTGTCTTCCACAATCTGGTCATCGTTTCTATCGAGAAACGCTATCCCGGTCACGCGCAGAAGGTGTGCTACGCGCTGTGGGGTATGGGTCAGATGATGCTGGCCAAGCACATCATCGTGGTGGACGCCGACGTGAACGTGCAGGACCTCTCGGAAGTGACGTGGCGGGTGACGAACAACATTGACCCGCGCCGCGATACTTTCCTAGTGGATGGACCACTTGACGCGCTCGATCACGCAGCGCCACTGCCACATTTTGGCAGTAAGATGGGCATTGACGCGACGCGCAAGGGTCCGGCCGACGGGTTCACGCGCCCCTGGCCCGATGACATCGTCATGTCACCGGAAGTCCACGAGCGCGTCGAGCGGCGGTGGGATGAACTTTTCCCCGACGGCCTGCTTACCGGATCGGGGGCCGGCACAGGCGGCGCCAGGTAGCCAGGGCCTCTCGCGGAAGAGGGAAAACGTGCCGCACCCCCGGCCCCCTCGCCACTTGTGAAGAGGAGGAGACCGCCGGAGGTGGACCGGCGCAGGGGCCGGACAAAAAGGAGCCGAATATGGCAACGACAATGACCAAGTTGCTCACGGCCGATGACCTGCTCCGGCTGTATGGTCAAGGCATCCGCGGCGAACTGATTCAGGGGGTACTACACGAGACCATGCCGGCAGGATATGCACACGGCAAGATCGTAACGAAGCTGGTCTTTTTGTTGAACGCCTTCATCATACCTCGGAAGCTGGGGAGCTTGACGGCCTCGGACTCGGGTGTCTGGCTGGAGCGCGACCCGGATACGGTGCGCGAGCCGGACATCGCCTACTTCTCGGCGGCGAAAATCCCGCTGGACGCGCTGGATACCGGCTACGCCGAGGTGCCCCCTGACTTGGTAGTGGAGATCGTCTCCCCCAGCAACAGCCGGCGGGAGGTCCACGACAAGGCGCGGATGTGGCTCCGGTACGGCGTGCGCCTGGTGTGGGTCGTGCAGCCGGACACCCGCACCGTGGACGTCCATCGGTCGGACCGCGCGGTCGCGACGCTCACCGAAAATAACACCATCGACGGCCTCGACGTGCTGCCCGGTTTCACCTGTGCGGTCGGCGATATCTTCAGCATGTAGTGTAGGGGGTGCAGTGAAAAGCGCGTGCTGTAGGAGTCCGCTGTGAGCAAGCTGCGCGTCTTCTTGGAGGCGATCAAGTTTGAGCACACGATCTTTGCCCTGCCCTTTGCCTATCTCGGCATGCTGCTGGCGGCGCAGGGCTGGCCGACCTGGCCCCAGTTCATCTGGATCACTGTGGCGATGGGCGCCGCGCGCACCATGGCCATGGCACTCAATCGGGTGATTGACCGCGAGCTTGACGCGGCCAATCCGCGCACGGCCGCCCGTGCGGTGCCACGCGGCCTGCTCCAGGCACACGATATGTGGCTGGCAAGCGGCGTCTCATTCATCATACTCACTATCGCTGCCTGGCAACTCAATCCGCTCTGTCTGGTGCTGCTCCCTGGGGCGGTTGTCGTCCTCGGCGTCTACTCGTATACCAAGCGCTTCACCTGGCTCTCGCACGCCGTCCTCGGCGTAGCAGACGGGCTGGCACCTATCGGCGCGTGGGTAGGGGTGACCGGCGAGCTGTCGTGGCCGCCGCTGGTGCTCGGCTTGGCCGTTGCGGTCTGGATTGCCGGGTTCGACCTGCTGTATGCGTGTCAGGACATCGCATTCGACCGGTCGGCGGGCCTGTATTCCTTCCCGGCCCGGTTCGGTGTACGCGCGACGCTCTGGACTTCCGGCGTCTTGCACGTCACGACCGTTGCACTGCTGGTGCTCGTGGGGGTTGTGATCGGCCTAGGGCTGCCGTATTGGCTGGGCGTGCTGGGCGCCGCCGGACTGCTGATCTACGAGCACTCCTTGCTGCGACCCAACGATCTGAGCCGTCTCGATCTGGCCTTCTTCAACGTCAATGGCTACATTGCCGTGCTCTTGTTCGTAGCCACCGGGGCCGATCTGGTCGTCCGCGCGTGGTGGGGTAGCTCATGAACGGGGATAAGCTGCCGGTCGTCGTCGGCGTCACCGGCGGCAGCGGCGCGCTGATCGCCCGCCGAGTGATCGCGTTACTGCTGGAGCTGGGCTACCCGGTCATCGGCACGGCAACCAAGGCCGGCCGGCGCGTCTGGGTCGAGGAGCTTGGCTCCGATCTGTCGGGCACTATCCGCCAGTGGGAAGCGTCGGCGTCAGGCCAGACCGGCCTGACGTGGTACAGCATCAACGACGTGGGCGCGCCGATAGCAAGCGGGAGCGTCGAGGCGCAGGGGATGATCGTGGTCCCGGCCAGCATGGGCACGATTGCCGGCATCGCGGCCGGCGTCGAGGATAACCTCGTCCTGCGCGCTGCCGGAGTGACGCTGAAGGAGTGGCGCCCGCTCGTGCTGGTACCGCGCGAGAGTCCCCTCTCGGCTATCCATCTGGAGAACATGCTCAAGCTGGCGCGGCTCGGCGTGCGGATCATCCCGCCCATGCCGGCCTTCTATCTGCAGCCGGTAACCGTGGCCGACGTGGTAGACCAGCTCGTGCCGCGGCTGCTGCTGGCGTTGGGTGTCACTGAAGCACGCTCGCGGCTGGTGGCCTACGAGCCTGAGCCGCCGCGCTCCGAACGAGCGTAGGCCGGCCAAAGCCGCACGGATGGTGCCAGGTATGGTGCGGCGGTGGCCGGCATCGGCAGCCTCGCTACTGGGTGCTCTGGCGCTCGGCCCATTCGATGAGGCGGTCATCCAAGCGGCGCTCGATCTGCGCGGTGGTGAGCTGGTCGTCGAGCCAGCGATTGATGGCGTTGGCTTTGATCTGTTGTAGCTGGTGATCGGGTATTTCGCGCTGCTCCTCGCGTTCCTCGACGCGGATGACATGGTAGCCGAACTGCGTCTGGACGGGCGGGCTGGTGGCCCCGACGGTCAACGAGAACGCCATCGCCTCGAATTCCGGCACCATAACGCCGCGCGGGAAAAAGCCGAGATCGCCGCCCGCCTCCTTCGTACTGTTGTCGGTGGATAGCTCGGTGGCGAGGGCGGCAAAGTCCTCGCCGGCCTCCAGCCGCTCCACGACCGTCTGCGCCGTCGCTGCGTCAGCCACGAGAATGTGGCGAGCACGCACCTGCTCCTGCGCGGTCGGCACCTCGCCGAGGGCCTCGTTGAGCTTTTGGCGCAGCACCTGGGACTTGGCGACCGACCGAATAAGCGCAGTATCGGGCCCTACGACCTCCTGATAGCGAGCGAAGTAGGTGGGGAACGGGAGCGGAGTCGCAGTCGGTGCGGGCGTGGGCGTAGGCCCGGAGGGTGTGGCCGTGGGGCTGGGGACCTCCGTCGTGCCGGGGGCCGTCGTCGCCGCATCGGTAGCAGCGGCAGCGGCGGCCGTGGCCTCGGATGGTGCCGTGGCGGCCGGTGTGCTAGCCGCAGTCGGCGTCTGCACAACGGTCGGTGTTGCCTCGCTCGGACTGCCGGTGGCGGCCGTGCTTGTTGCGCGCGCATCTGCCGTCGCGGTAACGTTCGGTGTCGAAGTTGGCCCTGGCGTCGGCGTAGGGAGCGGATAGCCGATCATTCGCTTGATCTGGGTATCTATTTCCGTCTCGGTCGTCACTAGGCCGCGGCGCCGGGCCTCCGCGTCAATCAGCAGTTCCGCCACGAGGTCGTCCTGCAACTGCTCCGGGAGGTCGATCACCCGCTCCAGCAAGAAGTTGTATTGCTGTTGGAGCAGATTGATGATGGCCTCTTGCCCTTCCCCGGCCGCCCTGGCTCGCTGGCTCTCGATTTGAGCACGCACATTCTGGGCTTGAAGGAGCAGCCTATTGCGCTCGAACGCGAGCCGTTCGGCGTAGTCCGTGAGAGGGACCGCGTCGGCGCCGACGCGGACGACCGATAGGCGCGGCAAGTACACGTTTTCGTAGAGGATGCCGCCGGACAGCATCCCGATGACGGCCACGATGGCCATTGTAAGCAGGACGAGCGCGGCGCGGGACCGGAACCGGTCCTTCTGTGCCCGCGTGAGATGAGCACCCCAGCCTAGAATGAGCGGACGGCCGTCGCGGTGGGCGGACCAGCCGATGGCCGTCTGGCGTCCCCGGCGCCGGCGGCCTTGCCTCTCGGCTCTCCCGACTGGGCTACGGTGCCTCTCGGATGACCGACGAGGTGAAGAGGAGACCACGACCGCATTACTCCTGCCGATCCGAGGTCAACTCGCTCCCTGGACTTGGGCCAGGGTGGGCATAGGCTTCGGGGTGCGTGCAATCCGGCGGCGCCGGATCTGCTGCCGCTAGGGTAGGAAGGGAATGGTGCGCCAAGAAGCTCAGATCCTCAGCGGGTAGGCACGTCCCGAAGACCGTACTGCATGGCCACCCGGATGTGCTCGCTCGTGGCCGGGAGCAAGGCGAGAAACCTGGCCCGCTTGATGGCTGTTGACAGGCGTCGTTGGTGCTTCGAGCACGTGCCGGTCTTGCGTCGGGCCTGGATCGTCGCGCGATCCGTGAGGTAGTTACGCAAGCGGCCGATGTCTCGGCAGTTGATCTTGCCCACCTTGTCCACGCAAAAGGAACAGACCTTGCGACTCTGCCGCCCAAACCGGCGGGGGCGGGGGCGAGCGCCGCCGGCACGCATCGAGGGTCGCGGCCGCATGCCTCGTGGGGCGCCGCGTGGCGGTGGGCCACCGGCCGGTCTAGCCGGCGCCGGGGTTGACTCGGTTGCTTGTGCAGTCGTATCTCCCTCTTGGCTCACGCTGTTCTCCTATCTCCGTAGCCGGCGCTCCGCACTAGCGAGCACCGCTTCCCAAATCCATTCCATCACCGGAACTGTCAATGCTGCTGCATACCGCTCCTCGCTGCCGCATGGAGCAGGTCAGCCGAACAGCTTGAGAAACGCGGCGAGGGCCGTGAAGCCGGCCAGCATCACGCCGGCAATGGTCCATGTCATCAGCCGGAGCTGCCGCTCGAAGTCGGCCCGTTGCTGTGCCATCTCGGCCCGCATCTCGGCAAAGCCGGTTTGCATCTCGGCCCGCACCTCCGCAAAGCCGGTTTGCATCTCGGCCCGCACCTCCGCAAAGCGCGTGTCCATCTCGGCCCGCAACTCTACAAACTCGGCCCGCACCTCCGCAAAGCGCGTGTCCATCTCGGCCCGCAACTCCACGAACTCGCCACGCAACTCGGCGAACTCGGACCTGGTGGCGAAGTGCGGTAGCCGGCCCTCGATATGCCCGAGCCGGTCATGGATGCCGGCCGACGTCGCGGCGTCTATTGCCAGCGTTTCCGATGCCGGTGTCGTCTCGGCAGTCATAGCCTCGCCTCACCCTAGCCTAGAAGGGCATATCGTCCACGTCAATCGGCTCGCCGCCGAGATCATCGCCACCACCGCCACCACCACCATCAGATCGCGGGCGGCGGTCGAGCATCTGCATCTCCCGCGCAACAATTTCCGTCGTGCGCCTCGTGATACCCTCACGATCATCGTACTCTCGCGTCTGGATACGGCCCTCGATGTAGACCGAGCTGCCTTTGCTCAGGTATTCGTTGCATATCTCGGCCAGCTTGCCCCAGGCGACGATGCGGTGCCATTCTGTATCTTCGCGCTGCTCACCGTCCTGCCCGGCCCAACGGCGGCTCGTCGCCACTGAGAAGTTCGTGACCGCTTGACCACCCTGGGTGTAGCGCATCTCCGGGTCGCGGCCCAGGTTGCCGATAATCATCGCCTTGTTGAGGTAGCCGGCCATCGTGTCCTCCCTTGCTCTCCTACTTGTCGGCGCGGACGATGAGCGACCGAATTACCGCATCGTCGAGCCGCAGGCTGCTCTCCACATCGTGTACCGAGGCCGGGTCGGCGGTGAAGTCTATCAGCACGTAGTTGCCATCACGGTGTCCCTTGATGGCGTGATACATGCGCCGTCGTCCCCACGTATCCGTGTTGGTGATCTCGCCGCCACGGCTCGTGATATACGTTTTCACCTGCTCAATCGCGGTGTCTAATTCGTCTTCTGCGAGGGTGGGGACCAAGATAAAGGTCCCCTCATAAGGGCTTGCGGCCACAGTCACCATCCTTACCTCATACGCTCTGCGCCTGCTGGTGCGTATCGGACTGCGCTACGAGGCTGCCGGCAGTCCGCACACGCCGCGCTCAACGAACAGCCGTCGAGCACCGCAGAAAGTATACCAGTCCCGTTGCCTGTGTAGCCGAGAAGGTCGCCGGCGCCAACAGACGCAAGGGGCCAGGAGTACCTGGACGCCCCTGTTATACTGGCCCGGCGTGACGTGGTGGCTCGGGGGTCAATCGTCGAGGCTGGCATCGAGACCGGAGTCAGTGTCCGCTGGCCCCCCGGCCAGGTCGTCCGGCATCTCACCGCTTTCGATCTGATCCACCATCTCGTCGTAGTCGGGAGGGAGATCGTCACCGAGCTGGCTGCCGAGCTTGCGTGCCCACTGCGCCACACTGCGCGGGTCGTTCTCGTCAACGCCGGCGAACATGCTGGGGTCGCTAAGGGATTCCAGGCGGGACTCTTCGCTCTTCATCACGGCGAAGCGCGACACCAGGCGGCGCATGTCGGATGAGTCGCAGTGGGGGCAGTTAGGCTCCTTGACGGAGGAGAAGGTCAGGAAGAGGTGGCTGGACCGCCGCCCACACTGCATGCACCGATACTCGTACTCTGGCATAGACGGTTCTCTTGTGGGTGCAGTATACCAGGTAGGTGGTATAGAGACGGAAGAGCGCCCCTACAACCAGACCCACCCCTGACGGGCCAAAGCCGCACGGATGGTGCCAGGTGTCGCGGGCCAAAACTCCGGCCATGCTGGGCAGACAGTGGGGGCCTGCGACCGCCGGAGTTTTGGCCCGCGAGTGGGGCGGCTTTGGCCCGTCATCCGGCCCCTCTCCCCTCGGGTGGGAAGGAGGAATCTGCCCCGTCATTCCCGCGAAAGCAGGAATCTAGGCCCCAACTCCTTCATATGATACGAGCGATGACAACACCGGAGAAGCCCAATCAATCGGACATCAGTGCTGCTGCGGCGCCGGTGCGTCCGCGGGTGGTCTACATTGCGCTGGGCAGCAACCTGGGGGATCGTGCTTCCTTTCTGGCGGCTGCTCGCGACCGGCTACAGGCCGTTGGAGAGGTCGTAGCGGTCTCGCCCATCTACGATACGGAGGCGGTGAGCGCGGAGCCGCAACCACGCTATTACAACCAAGTGGTAGCGTTGCGGACGGATCGTGATCGCCGCGATCTGCTCACGGCCTTGCAAGGAATCGAGTACGCGCTTGGCCGGCGTCGGGGAGTCCGTTGGGCGCCGCGGACAATAGACTTGGACATCCTCCTCGATGGCTCGGCGGTGGTGTCGGAGCCGGACCTGATTGTCCCGCATCCCCGGCTGGCAGAGCGCGCTTTCGTGCTCATTCCCCTCGCCGACATGGCGCCGGACCTGGTGCATCCCGTTGCCGGGCGCACGATTGCCGATCTGGCGGCTGCGGCGCCGGGACGCGATACGGTATTCCGCCGTGGTTAGGCGGCCGGGACCGGTGCGGTGGGACCGTGGACGTAGGTATCGCGCAGGATCGTGTTGGAGAAGCTGACCAGCATCACGAGTAGGAAGGCGGCGGCGCTGATGGTCAGCACCAGCGTGCTACTCACTACGTCGGCCAAGGCGCCGTTGAGAAGATTGGCGAGGGCCATCACCCCGCCGGCGTGGAAGGCATAGATGCTCGTCACGCGGCCCCGGATGGCATCCGGCACCAATGCCTGGATCATCGCCATCGTGATCGCCATGAACGCTGCCTGCGAGGCCCCGATGCCGGTGGCCGCGAGCAGCGCCAGTTCAAGCGTGGGGGCGACCGCTAACGCGAGGAGGGTGAGGCTGCTGCCAAAGCCGGTCAACAGCAGCAACTGTCCGCGTGCTCGCTGATTTGCTACCCCGGCCAAGGCGAGCACGCTCACGAGCGCGCCACCGCCGACTGCCATCATCAACGATCCGAAGACGGACCCTCCGGCCGCGAGCTGCTGGCGGGAGAGGACCGGCAGGACGGCCTCGAAGGACATGGTGAGGGCGCAGTGCAGCGCGACCAAAACCAGCAGCGCAAGCAGCACCCGGTCGTTGTAGACGTGGATCAACCCGGCGAGCAGATTGTGTATGGCGCTCTTCGTCGGGTCGAGGCGGCCCGTGGACGCGGTCCGGATACGGAGGACTTGCACGAGGCCGAGTGCGTAGAAGCCGGTGCAGGCGAGGAACGCACTCCCCGGCCCAGCGATGGTGAGCAAGAGCGCTACGATCCCGGGACCGACCAGCTTCGAGCCGTGGATTGTAGCGGAATTCAGCGCAACCGCATTGAGGATCAGCCCTCGCGGCACTAGATTGGGCACTAGGGCCTGCATTGTGGGCATGAGCGCTGCGCGAGCGATTCCGTTGACCAGGGACAGGGCGACGAGATGCCAGACCTGCATGGCACCGGTGAAGGCCAGGATGGCCAAGAGCAGGTTGTGACCGAGGTTCAGCGCAAACGTGCCGGCCAGCAGTGTGCGCCGGTCGAGCTTGTCTGCCAGCAAGCCGACAAACGGCGGGACGACCAGCAGCGGAATCATCGCGGCGAAGGTGGTCACACCGACCAGCATTGAGGAGTCCGAGAGCGTGAATACCATCCAGCCGCGCGCGACGATCAGCCCGGACGCGGCGGCCCCGCCGAGGAGGCTGGCGAACCAGAGGATGCGGTAGTCGCGGTAGCCGAGCGCCGGCAGGAACCGGGTAGCGACCGCGCGGCGCATAGCATCAAGGTGGAGAGGAGCACTGCGGGCGTTTGCCATGCGCTTTGCCGCCTATCCTGGGTGGTAGGGCAAAGGACGACGCCAGGCGACGGGCCAAAGCTGCACCACTCGCGGGCCAAAACTCCGGCCATGCTGGGCAGACAGTGGGGGCCTGCGACCGCCGGAGTTTTGGCCCGCGACACCTGGCACCGTCCGTGCAGCTTTGGCTTGTCAGGGCCGCACCACCGATGTCCATTTGCGTGTGCGGCTCTGGCGCGTCAAAGAAAGAGCGCCCCCGCGACTCGGCAGAGGCGCTCCAACTGGCTATGGGTACCCCGGGCGCGATTCGAACGCGCGACTTTTGGCTCCGGAGGCCAACGCTCTATCCACTGAGCTACCGGGGTATTACCTCCCGATAGTACCGCAGGACACCGGGGCTGTCAAAAGCGCCGCGGTCCGCTCGTCCGACTGATATGATTTATGCTTGGCGCGTTCGCGGCAGGAGAGTCGTGGTCGCGGGGCAGAGCAGGCATGGATTCGGGGTCCGTCGCACTAGGGCTGGAGCAACAGGTTGTGTTGCTGGCCGGTATGGAGGGCAGTGCCGGCGAGGCCATCGTGCAGGCATTCGCTGACTCCGGCGCCTGGGTTGTGGTCCATAGTTGCCAGGAACTCGAAGGCACGAAGCGCATTGTGGATCGTGTCCGCTCCGACGGCGGCCGAGCCATGCCCGCCATCGGCGTAACCGACGATGCTGCGTCGGCGTGGGCCTTGATCGAGCGGATCGTGGCCGAATGGGCGCAGCTGGACGTGCTGGTCTACGACGTGGCCGGTCTCGTCACGCAAGGAGGCCAGGCCGCTGCCGGCGGCTCGTCCGCGCCGCCGGAGGTGGGGTGCCTGACTGCAGAGGCGATCACGCGGATGCGTGGTGCGGGTGGCGGGCGAATCATCGTGCTCTTGCCCCCCGCCGCGGACTCGCAGTCGCACCGTGGTGTGTCGCTGGAGCCGAGCGCCGCTTGGATACGGAGCCTGGCCGCGGCGGTGTCCGCCGACCGTGTGCTGGTCAATGCCGTACAGTGCGCCGATGGTGTGGCGGCGGCCGATCTGGTGCGCGTGCTGCTGTTCCTCGGCAGTGCCTGGAACACGGCCGTTTCCGGCTCCTGCCTGACGTTGCACGGTCGCAATGCAGCGGGGCCGCCGCGCACGGTACGACGTGAAAGAGCCGCTGACGGGACCTGGACAGACACCATTTCTTGACATAAGGAGTTGCAGAATGGCCGCTACGATGGCCGCGAAAATCCTGCGGGACCATATGGTGAGTGGCGAATACACGCCGGGTAAGGAACTGGCGCTGCGGGTGGACCAAGTGCTGCTGCAAGATGCGACGGGGACGATGGCCTGCTTGCAGTTCGAGGAGCTGGGCCTCGACCGCGTGCAGGTGCCGCTGGTCGTGCAGTACGTGGACCACAACCTGATTCAGCTGGACTACAAGAACCCGGACGATCACCGCTTCTTGCAACGTTTTGCCGCCCGCTACGGCATGTACCTCTCGCGGCCCGGTAACGGCATCTGCCACTACCTGCACGTCGAGCGGTTTGCGCGACCGGGGCAAGTGCTTGTCGGCGCCGACTCGCACACGACGATGTCCGGGGCGCTCGGTATGATCGCCATTGGTGCCGGGGGGCTGGAAGTAGCCGTCTGTATGGCCGGATACCCCTTCGAGATTCCGTCGCCCAAGGTGCTGGGCGTGGAGTTGCGCGGTGCGCTGGCTCCCTGGGTCCAGGCCAAGGACATCATCCTTGAACTGCTCCGCCGCCGCGGGGTGAGCGGCGGCCTGGGCTTCATCTGCGAGTTCTACGGTGACGGTGTGCAGACGCTCAACGTCACCCAGCGCGGCACCATCTGCAACATGATCGCCGAGTTGGGGGCGACCGGGGGGATCTTCCCGTCCGACGAGCGGACCCGCGAGTGGCTGGTCTACCAGGGACGGGAGGAGCACTGGCTGCCGCTGGCTGCCGACCCCGGCGCCAGCTACGACGAGACGGAAGTCATCGCGCTAGGCGAGCTGGAGCCGCTGATTGCCAAGCCGTCCAGTCCGGGCAACGTCGTGCCGGTGCGCGAGGTTGCCGGGACCCCCGCGGCGCAAGTCTGCATTGGTAGCTCGGTGAACTCCGGCTACGAGGACCTGGCCATCGCGGCAGCAGTCCTGCACGACGAGGTGGTGTCCCCGGACTTGGTAATGACCGTCACGCCGGGATCGCGCCAGATCCTCGACACGATCTCCCGCAGCGGCGTGTATCGGGACTTGGTCTTGGCCGGGGCGCGGATGTTGGAGCCGGCGTGCGGCCCCTGCGTGGGCATGGGGCAGGCGCCGCCATCCGGGGCCGTGTCGGTGCGGAGCTTTGTCCGTAACTTTCCCGGCCGCAGCGGCACCCAAGACGACCAGGTCTACCTATGCAGCCCCGCCACCGCGGCCGCTACGGCCCTGCGCGGCGTTATTGCGGACCCCCGCGACCTGGGCGCAGAACCGCCGATCACGCTGACCGACGGCAATCCGGCCGCGGACGACCGGCAGATCATCCCGCCGCTGCCGCCGGAGGAAGCCGTCGAGGTGGAGTTGGTGCGGGGGCCGAATATCAAGGCCGCGCCGCTGCAGACGCCTCTGTTCGATCCCCTCTCCGGCGAGGTGCTCATCAAGGTCGGCGATGAAATCTCGACCGGCGACATGGCGCCGGACGGTGCCATCGTGATGGCGCTGCGGTCGAACGTCGAGGCGATGAGCGCGTTTGTCTTCCGGCGGCTCGACCCCACGTTCCCCAAGCGGGCACGGCAAGCCGGTGGTGGATTCGTTGTGGGAGGATACACCTATGGTCAAGGGTCGTCGCGTGAGCATGCCGTGCTCGCGCCGAAGGCGCTCGGCATGCGGGCCGTGTTTGCCAAGTCGTTCGCGCGTATCCACCGCCGCAACTTGATCTCGCAGGGTATTCCGCCGTTCACTTTCGCCGACGAGGGTGACTACGACCGCGCGGCCCAAGGTGAGACTTGGGAGCTACCCGACCTGCACGCGGCGCTTCGCGACGGGCGGGACGAGGTGCAGGTCCGGGTCAAGGACACGGGCCGCACGTTCACCGTGCGCGCGGACTTCTCCGAGCGGGAGCGGCAGATCATATTGGCCGGTGGTCTGCTGGCCTACATCCGCGATCAGGGGCGTAATGGGGCGGTGTAGAGCGAGCCGGCGCCGCTTTGTTTAGCACTCTTTCGTGAAGAGATGCTGGGTATGACATCCGGGGATGTCTTATGCCAGTGACTCTCTGAGTTCGGGCATCAGCCCGGGCACATCGAGAATCACCTTGTTGAGTGCTTCGCCGTTGAGCGTTTTGCCACTGTCTGACCACAGGATGTTATACGCTGCCAAGCGATCCGCGAGCAGGGATTGCAACGTAACGACGCTCTTCTCGCCGGTAATCTCGACGTAGAGCCGTGGCGTGAAGCCGCACTTCAGATAGAACGACTCCGAATCGTCTGCGGCGCCCAAGAGCAGCCGGACCTTGCCGCGCTGCCGTGCCCGCCGCTCGACCTCGGCCAGCAGTGCGGTGCCGATACCCTGGCCCTGGTACTCGGGAAACACTCCGAAACTGCTAATCACGAGGCTCCCGTCTCTTCCCCGGTCCGATGCCAGCAATGCGCCCTGTACGTCGCCGGCTTCCTCGGACAGGAACAGCCACTCCGGGTTGCTGCCGAGCTGGCTGATGTACTCATCGAGATGCTGCTTCGCATGGGGCGCCGCCCAGCCGTACATCTCCGCCAGCCGATTCTGGACGGCCACAAGCTCATCGAGCGATGCAAAATCACGTATAGTCATCGCCTCGGCACCTAAACGCGGCACTCCTGGCTCTTCAGGATCGGAATTTCCAGGATGTGGAGATTATTTGTCCTGCTGATCCCTCTATCGGACAATTCTCATACTAACAGATGCGCGTGGGGCCGGAAGCCTGGTCGCGCAGTCGGTATAATGCGCTGATTTCTCCCCGTACTCCGCCGAGAGGATGAGTAGCGTGTACGACTTGCGGATCACCGGTGGGACCGTGTTCGATGCCAGCCAGGACCTCGCGGCTCCGGCCGACGTGCTAGTGCGAGATGGGCGGGTCGCGGCGGTTGGCGCCGACCTGCCCGGCGAGGCGCGGCAGACGCTCGACGCGACGGGGCGTTTCGTCACGCCGGGTCTCGTTGACCTCCATACCCACGTGTACTGGGGCGTCTCCCATTACGGCATTGTCGCCGACGAGACGTGTCTGCCGCGCGGTGTCACGACCGCCGTAGACGCCGGGTCCGCCGGCGCCGGCACGTTCCCCGGCCTGCGCCGCTACGTCATCGAGCGGCAGCGGACCCGGATCTACGCCTTCCTCCACGTCGCCTTGGCCGGCATGTTCGCGCAGGAGGTTGGCGAGTCTGCCGACGAGCGGCTGCTCGACGTTGACCGGGCTATCGAGACTGTCGAGGCCAATCGGGATGTCATTGTCGGCGTGAAAATCCGCCAGACCGACCGCCTCGTTGGCTCGCTCGGTGCCCGCCCGCTGCGCGACGCTATTCGCGTGGCCGCGGCGACCGATTTGCCGGTCATGCTCCACATCGGGAACACGCCGGTGCCGCTGGAAAACCTGTTGGCGCTGCTGCGGCCCGGCGACATTGTGACGCACTCGTTCCGGGGGGCGGTTCGTGATGGGTTGCTCGGCCCGGACGGGCGCGTGCGGCCAGGGGTATTGGAGGCACGCGAACGGGGGGTCAAGTTCGATATTGGGCACGGCAGCGGCAGCTTTTCCTTCGCTTCGGCCGAGCGGCTGCTGGCGCAAGGCTTCCTGCCGGATACGATTTCCAGCGATCTCCACCACTATTCCCTACCAGGGCCGGTCTATGACCTGGCAAACGTGCTCTCCAAGTTCTTGTTCCTCGGTCTGAGCTTGGAGCAGGTATTCGCGCGGGCAACGCTGGCGCCGACGCAAGCGGTCGCTTTGGCCGACGGGCTGGGCACGCTCGGCCCGGGTACGCCGGCCGATGTGGTGCTCTGGGAGCTACGCGACGAGGCCGTGACTTTCATGGATTCTCTGGGACACACGCGCGCGGCTCCGCGCCAACTAGAGCCGGTCGCGGTGATTCAAGGCGGTCAGGTCGTGCGTTCGGAGCTTGCGTAGTACGGGACCCGTCAGTGTGGCGGTCGAGGAGAAGGGATAGCGGGTATGGTGACACGATTATTGCCGCCGGGTGGGCCGAAGGCCCAGCTGCAGGTCGTGATGGAGCGCGTGCGGGCGTTCCTCATGCCGCCGACGGAGGGCTGGGGGGTGTGGAGTCCCGTGCTCGCGGAGTGGTTCAACCCCGGTGGCGACCGGCCCTACCACTATGCGCGTGCGGAGGCCGAGCAGTTCTTAGGGCGAGCGCACATGCACTACCCAACCGGCGACTGGCGCCTGATGCGGGTGCCGCTCGACGAGAGCGGTGAACAGGCCGGGCCGCCCGAGGAAGTAACGTCGTCCGAGCCGGCGGACAAGGCGTAATGCTCCGGGCATAAGGCGCGTGGAGCACAGGCAACAACCAATACTTACCCCTGTCAGTCCAGGGAGGAGGGGGCATCTTGAGAAAGGAGCCGCTGGTGCCATTGGGCCATAAGGACGGCTGGACAATCCCAGCGGATGCTCCCTTCTACCCGCCGCTGCCGGCGTACTATCGTCAGGTGCGGTTTCAGCTCGTGTTCTTCCGGGCGGACCCCGCTGCGGTCACAGCCTTCCTACCAGCGCCGCTGGAGCCGGACCCGGACGGGCTATGCGTGGCCGGCGGCCTCATGGTGCCGTTTTGCACCCATTACGGCCCCTTCGAGGAAGCCTTTGTGCAGCAGCGGTGCTCCTTCCGTGGCGAGCGAGGCTGGTACTGCTCGCACGTGCTCCACACCGGGCCAGCGGGGATCGCAGCCGGTCGTGAAGTCTACGGCACGCCCAAGGTCTTTGCCGGCATCACTGTCGAGCAGACCGAGCGCGTGATGTGTACCACCGCATGCATAGCCGGCCGGCCCGTGCTGACGATAGCGTCCACGATGGAGGCGCCGTGTAGCCCGGAAGAGATGGATGATCTTGCGCCGTCCTGGCGACTGAAGCTCATTCCCCGGGCCGACGGGCCGGGGCCAGCCCTCAAGCAGCTAATTGACGGCGCCGCAGCCAAGCAGGACGTGCAGGGACACGCCTCCTTCCGGGGCACCGGGACGGTCGAATTTGGGCCGAATCCGTCGTGCGACCTGACCCCACTCGCGCCACGCGCCTACGTGAGCGCGTACTACCTGGAGACGAGCTTCGCCGAGAGCTATGCCAAGATCGTCCATGACTACTTGGCGGAAGGGTAGCGCTGTGGCCCCAGGTGCCGGGCTTCCGGCGGCCGCCGGAAGCATCCCTGCGGGTTGCTCTCCACACAACAAGCGATAAACATGATCGCCAGCGGAACAGGCATCTCCCTGGACTGCGGTTTGCGGCGCAATCCAGGCCGCAGCACAGCCTAGCAAGCGGGCGCCGAGCAAAAGGAATGAGTGATGCTGCAATCGGACGTGCGGATGCTGGAAGTCGAGCCGTACTTCTTGGCCGGCAAGGCCAGAACACCCCTCAAGTTTGGGAGCGTGATCGTCGAGGAGAGCACCTTTCTCCACGTGCGGGCGCGGGTGGAGACCCGCAGCGGTCGGATAGCCGACGGCTGGGGCGCCATCTTCCTCTCGGATATGTGGAGCTGGCCCAGCAAGGTCGAGCCGCACGAGCAGCGCGATCAGGCGATGCGGGCGGTCGCCACCGACTTCTGCGCGCTGGTTGCCGATACGCCGGGCTACCACCATCCGATTGACCTGTGGATGATCCTAGAAGACGACTTGCACCGCACAATCCGCGCGGTCGGCGAACGGATGAGCTTGGCCGAGGGAATGCCACGTCTTTGTGGCCTCAATGCGGTGTCGTCCATTGACGCAGCCATCCACGATGCGTTTGCTATCGCCAACGGGATCGGCGTCTACGATGGCTATGACGCCGAGTTCATGCCCTACGACCTGGGTGTCCATCTCGGGCCGGCGTTTGCCGGGCACTACCCCGCCGACTTCTTGCAGCCGCGTTACCGGCCGGCAGTACCCGTGTTTCACCTCGTCGGCGGCTTGGATAAGCTGCGCCGCAGCGAGGTAGACGCCAGCGATCCCCAGGACGGTATTCCCGTGTCGCTCGACGACTGGGTGGAGCGCGACGGCTTGACGTGCCTCAAGATCAAGCTCTTGGGGACCGACTTGGCCTGGGACATCGAGCGCACTATCGAGGTGGTATGCGTGGCGCAAGAGGTTCACCGCCGGCTCGGCATGGGGAAAGCCGATGCGCTGCAGGTCTCGATGGACACCAATGAGCAATGCCCCGATCCGCAGTATGTCCTGGACTATCTGCACACGCTGCGGGAGCGGGCACCGGCAGCCTATCGGGCGCTATTGTACGTCGAGCAGCCGACGGAGCGCGATCTGCAGGCGCACCGCTGGGACATGCGCGCGGTGGCGGCGCTCAAGCCGGTCATCATAGACGAGAGCTTGACCGGCCCGGCCGACTATGATCTCGCGCGGGAGCTAGGCTGGAGCGGCGTTGGCCTGAAGACGTGTAAGGGGCAGAGCGGTGCGCTGCTCGTGCTCTGTCGGGCTATCGCCGAGGGGGTGCCGTACACCATCCAAGACCTGACGAACCCGGGTTTGTCACTGATCCACGCGGTCGGCTTCGCGGCGCGCTGCAACGCGCTGAACGGTGTCGAGGCGAACGTGCATCAATTCTTTCCGGCGCTCTCCGTGCCGGAAGAGGCCGTGCATCCGCGTATCTTCCAGCGCCGTGACGGTGTGCTCAAGACCGACACGCTCGGCGATACCGGCTTCGGCTATCGGGTAGACGAGATTGATCGCCCCATCTTCCACACTAGGCATTCGTAGATTCCAGGAACGTTTTCAGCCACAGAGAGCACGGAGAATTCAGAGAGTGAGCGGCCTGGTACTCCCTCCTCCCAGTGAACTCTGCGCGCTCTGTGGCCCAAGATAGGCCCGGTGGGCGTGAGGCGTGCGCGGTGGCAGGCTGGATCGTGTCGGTCACACCGTCGGCAAGGTAGGGTAGCTTGCCAGAGAGAAGCAGGTTAGGTCGGTTGCCGATGGTACGCAGCAGACGCTCGTCGGTCACGAGGGGCGCCTGAGTCTGAGCGGCGCAGGCAATATACAGTCCATCAAACAATGTACAGCCATAGCGGAGCCACAATCGCGTAGCTTCACGCAGCAGATGCTCCTCATCTCGGAGATACCACTTCACCGCAACGGATGCGTTGACCACCAGCAACCGCTGGTCACTAGAGAGCCGGCCCACTAGCTGGCCTCGTCGCGGATGGCGCGGATGTATTGGCTGGTGGTATCCGGGGCAATGCTCGGCAGTTGATCGCGTTTTGCGCGGATGCGGGCTGTATATGCTCGGCGGCACGCCAACTCCTCCTCCGACGGCGGCTCGCGCAGCCGCCGTGCAAGCTCCCGCAGCCAACGCGGTTTCGTCTCCTGTGCAGTGGTCATGCGTCCCTCATTGGCGCCCAGCGGATTGGGCGGTCCTGGCGTCGTCAGAAGGGCAGCGGCGTGCCGAGACCGCGCTCGCTGGCGCGGCGATACACCACGGCGGCGGCGGTCACGTCTTCGAGCGCCACACCCTGCGACTCGAACAGCGTAATCTCATCGGGGGTGGTACGGCCGACGACGTTGCCGGCCACTATGTCGGCAAGCTCGCGGACCTGCTGCCACGAGATGACTCCCCGGTCCACCGCCGGGAGGAGATCGCCGGCCTCGCGGCGCGCTTGCTCGGCGGAATCGGCTACTACCAAGTCGGCGCGCCGTACCGTCTCGACATCAATCTCGCGGTGGGAGAGCACGTTGCAGCCGGCGGCGTTGATGTGTGTGCCCGGCGCCAGCCACGCGCCGCGGAGTACCGGCTTGGCGCTGTTGGTAATGACGTTGACGATGTCCGCACCACTCACGGCGGCCTCGGCAGTTGCCACTGCCTGTACCTTTAGTCCCAACTGTGCCCGCATCTCTGCGGCAAACAGTTCGCGGCGCTCGGCGGTACGGCTGAAGACGCGCACTTCTTGCAGCTCCCGGACCGCGGCGACGGCAGCCAGCTGGGTAACACCCTGAAAGCCGGTCCCCAGTTGGCCGAGCACAGCCGGCCCGGTGCGCGCCAACAGCCGGGTAGCCACCCCGCTGGCGGCGCCAGTGCGGATTTGGCCCAGCCGGTTGGCTGCCATCATCGCCAACACGCGCCCGTTCTCGGTGCTGTAGAGCGTGACCATCATGCCGGCACGGTGCCCCCGGAAGCCGCCGTAGGCTTTGTAACCTAGATACCCTTGCGCCTGGTCCGCTCCGGCCATGAAGTTGAAGCTGCCGCCGCCGAACGCAATCCGGTCACGAGGCCGGTTGACCGCGCCACCGGCTCCCAGATGGCGAAACGCCAACTCCACCGCCTCGATAGCGTCAGCCATCGGCAGGAGTTGGGCGACCTCCTCTGCGGTGAGATAGATGGCCTGTGGTGCGTGATCCTCGCTCACTTGACGCTCCCCTTCACCTGCACGGCGAATCGTTGAGTCTGGCGGCGCTCCGGCGCGCGTAGGTCAGTATACTTACCCGGCGAGAGGAACCTGATCCGATGACAACCGTGGCAACAACCCGCTCGCCGCCGGCGGAAGCGACCCGCTCTGCGTGGGCGCGGTTCGACGCGCTCCCGGACGACACCAAAGCCGAACTGATAGATGGTGAGTTGGTCTACATCATGCCTGCTAGTAGAGCGCATAATCGTGTGGTTGGACTGATACACACCTTGTTGCTGGCAGTGGTGGCCAAGCAGGGGAGCGGGGAGGTCTTTGCCGACCAGTTCGAGATGCGGCTGGGGCGGCAGCGGTTCGTGCCGGATGCTTCTTTCGTCCGCACCGCGCACCTGGATCGCGTGCTGCCCACCCGCATCGAGGGGCCGGCCGACCTCGTAGTCGAGGTGCTGTCGCCGGACAGTGTGGTGCGCGACCGTGGGGTCAAGCGGCGCGACTACGCGGCGGCCGGGGTGCAGGAATACTGGCTGCTCGACCCGGAGGCCGAGCGGATCGAGGTCTACGGCCGGCAGCCGGCCGGCACGTTCGCACCCCTGGCGCCGGATGAGAACGGCGTGTTGGTGTCGCAAGTGCTACCGGGTCTGCACTTGCGGTCGGAGTGGCTGTGGCCGGGTGGGGGCCGTCCGCCCGATGTGCTGGCGGCGCTGCGGGCACATGGCATCGGCTAGTCGCGTTGCCCGACCGCTGGTCCACGCCGGAACAACGGCCGACAACTCCTTGGTCACTGCGGCCAAACCCGGAGTCCAGCGGCGAGATAGTGGATTCCTGCTTGCGCGGGAATGATGAGAGGCAACCCTTTCGCCGCTCCGGCGCGCGCACGGGTCAGTATACTTACCTGCTGAGAGGCCCATGACCCCATGGCGACAGTTGCAACGTCCCCCCCGCCACCGGCTGAAGCGACACTCTCATCCTGGGCGCAGTTCGACGCGCTCCCGGACGACACCAAAGCCGAGTTGATAGACGGTGAGCTGGTCTACATCATGCCGGTGAACGAACGCCACAATGCAGTCCAGTTGTTCATTCAGACTGTTCTTTCGCTCTATGTGGTGAAGCAGGGTCTCGGCCGGGTGTTTGCTGACCAGTTCGAGATGCGGCTGGGGCGGCAGCGGTTCGTGCCGGATGCTTCTTTCGTCCGCACCGCGCACCTGGATCGCGTGCTGCCCACCCGCATCGAGGGGCCGGCCGACCTCGTAGTCGAGGTGCTGTCGCCGGACAGTGTGGTGCGCGACCGTGGGGTCAAGCGGCGCGACTACGCGGCGGCCGGGGTGCAGGAATACTGGCTGCTCGACCCGGAGGCCGAGCGGATCGAGGTCTACGACCGGCAGCCGGCCGGCACGTTCGCACCCCTGGCGCCGGACCGGGATGGTGCGGTGGTGTCGCAGGTGATACCGGGCCTGCGCTTGCGACCGGAGTGGCTGTGGCCGGGCGAGGGGCGACCGCCCGATGTCTTGGCGGCGCTGCGGGCACATGGCATCGGCTAGCCGCACCGCCCGGCTGTTGGCTTGGGGGCGGCTAATCCACCCGTTCCCCGTAGTGCTCAAGGTCGTTGCCTGCGCCGCTTTCGCTACCATTGCGGCGCCGGGCATACCGACGCCCACGCAGTTGGCGGCCTTGCTGGTCGGTGTCGGCCTCGTCAACGCCGGGATCGGCGCGCTCAACGACTACTGTGACCGTGACCTCGATGCGCGGAGCAAGCCATCGAAACCGCTGGTACAAGGGCTGGTACAGCCCTGGCAGGCGCTCGTAGTCGGCATCGCTGCGCTCGCTACCGGCTTGGCGGCGACGCGCTGGCTGCCGTGGCCGGCGCGGGTGAGCGCCGTTGTCTATGCGACCACCGGCGTCGCCTACGATCTGGGACTGAAGTCCACCCGCTGGAGTTGGGTGCCGTTTGTCGTGGCCTTTCCGCTGCTGCCGATCTGGAGCTGGACGGCCGTGCGGGGCTGGGACCGCCGCCTGCGCTGGGTCTACCCGGTCGGCGCGCCGCTGGTGCTCGGCATCCACTTGGCCAATACCCTGCCCGACCTCACCGCGGATCGGCGCAGCGGCGTCCAGGGACTCGCACACCGGCTCGGCCCCCGGTGGTCGCGCCTCGTCTGCTGGGGAGGGTACCTCGTCGCCCAAGTGCTCGTCCTCGCGCGGACACCGGGCGCCACCGCCCCGGCCACAGCCGCCCGCGCGGGCGCCGTATCGTCGGCCGCACTCCTCGCCAGCGCGATACTCATTGATCGCCGCGGCTCCCGCACCGATCAGCGCGTCGCGCTCACCTGGCACTTTCGGCTGCTGGCCCTCGCCGCCGTGCCGCTGGCGGTTGGCTGGATCCTCGCCCTGACCGGCGAGCAGCGTTGAGCCGGCGCAAGCCGCCCCATTCGTCACTCCGGCGAAAGCCGGAGTCCAGCGGCCGGGTGATGGATTCCCGCGCGAGCGGGAATGAGGGGGAGCGATGACACGCCAGCGGCCCTATTACGCCCCTACTTCAGATTGATCTTCAGGTCGGTACCATAGCTAATCCCGGCCACATCACATGCCAGCTTAATGATGCTTTCGATGCTCCGGTGACTGACATTGGTACCAAGCCAGTAGCCAGACTTGAGTCGGTGTAAATTGTTCGAATCTTGTACGAGGTGTGGACTCTCAGGATAGAGGTCATTGGAATCCTGAGCGATATAACGGCGCTTGCTGCCATGCTTGGGGAGTGCTACAAACCTCTCGATGAATGTCGGGTCGCGTTCGGCTAGGGCTTCGAAAACGCTGACTAGGATTTCTTTTCCTGTCCGGCAGTGGTAGAACTCGCCGAAAAGAGTGAAGCCAACGTCGGCAGGTTTATCATTAGGCACTTTCTCTGGAGGAGAATTAAGCGGCGGGGGTGGCGTGACGTCGGTAGCTCCCGTGTTTTCCGGAGCAGTCGGTGGGGTAACAGAAGCCGGGGTCTGTGAGGGGGTATGCAGTGGTCTGGGACTGGATTGGATCGTTCCTCGGAGGAAACGTGCCACGGTGTCCGAGGCAGGCTTGTGTCCGCACAGATCCTCAACACATTCGGCGACCACCTCAAGCAGAATCTCATCCTCTTCTGCCACCAGCTTGGCCCAGGCCCTTGGGAGCGCCTCCTGAATTTCGCGCTCACGCGCGATATCCCGGTAGTCTTCTTGGGCAGCCTTGAAAGCCGCTTCGGAGCATACGGACTCATAACTCAGATAGCGCTCAAATCTCCGGATAGACTCGGCGCCATCGCTCTCGGAGAGGTCTAGCTTGCATAGTTGCCGTTCGTGGTAGCTGCCGGCCCCGGCGGGTAGGAAAAAGCTCCATTCGCGCCCGTCGGTGAGGATCGCCAGCGGAACGCCCTGGTGGAAAGCGTATTCGAAAAGCTGGCGTTCTGCCCCATCGCTCTGGCCCACTTGCTTGACCTCGATGAAGATGCGCGGTTTGCTCGCCGGATGGCAGAGCGCATAATCCACATGGCGGCGCTCAAGGGTGTACTCGGGGTAGACAACTTGAGGATCGTAGACCGGCCATCCCAGCGAGCGAAGCAAACGCTGGACGATACCTTGCCGAACGGCAGATTCGTTCGGATAGCGCTCCATTCGCAGGTTCTCGCGGATATCGCTTACGTCTTGCTCCAGCATAGCCGCCCTCCATCGTCCACAAACGTTACGACGTCACCCTTCCTCCAACAGTGCTCTAACCTCGCTACGAAGCACTGGGAGATTTGTCTCCATCACATTCCAGAACCCGGCGGCCTTCTGAGTGTCGTACAAGTACTTCCTGGCCTCAAGCCTCATAGACGGGCGTTCTGGTCTGCTCAACCGACTGCAAGAAGTAGGGGTTCTTGATGGCCGAATGGACCACGAGGTCCACGAAGCAGCCAAAGAGCCGCTCCAGGTCTTCCAGCAGTCCGAAGTACACGTCGGCGTAGGCGTCGAAAGCTCCCGGCTGAAACTCGACGATGAAGTCAATGTCGCTGGCCTCGGAATGGCCGCCCACCGCCGCCGAGCCGAACAGGTCCAACCGCGCGACCGGATAGCGGCGGCACAGTTCCTCCAGCGCAGCGCTCCGCTCCTCGATCATCGGGATCATCCGTCGCTCTCCCGTTCGTCCTCAAGCTCAACTCCAACTGCAAACTCCAGCCGAGCGAGATTTGCCGCGACCCGCTCGCCCGCATGACCTGGCGCGGCGAACACCATGCATCACCGCTCGATCTCTCAGTGGAAGCTCGGCGGTGGCCGGGACCAGTCGTGGGCTTGCCTCAGCATGGCTACCCTCCGCTGTCCACAAACTCTACAGCACGTGCCGATACTTTTCCAATGTTGACTGTTGTCCTAGGGGAGGGACAGTGGTCCCTCCCCGCCTGCGCCGCGTTCCGGCGCAGACCCGCATGACGGGAGCTACCTGCGTTGGTGCTACGTGTCGAAGATGTTGCTGATCGTGCAGGTGAAGCCGGGGAGCACCTCCGAACCATCGAGCGTGTCCTGCTCGGTAAGCGATACCACCGCCTGGTCCGGCTCGTACACGTCCACGGTGCGCGTGTCCGGCTGCACGACCCATACCAGGTCCACGCCGTAGCGCAGCCACATCCGCGCCTTGTCACCGACCACGCGTCGGCTGTCGCTGGGGGAGACGATTTCCACCACTAGGTCGGGAGGCACCTCGGCGTAGCCGGTGTCCATTGCATCCAGTGGAATTTTCGCCGCCGAGAAGTAGGCAATGTCCGGCTCGCGCACCGTGTCCGGGTCGCGCTCCAGCCAGACACCTGAGTCCGATCCGGTCAAGCTCCCCAGCCGCCGCGGCTTGATGAAGACGCCCAGCATAATTCCCAGATTCATCACGATCTTGCCGTGTGCATATCCTGTTGGCATGGTCTCGTGTAGCACCCCCCGGATTAGCTCGCCGCGCACACCCTGGCCGGACAGGCGCAGAAGGTCGTTGGCCGTCAGCAGCTTTGTCATGGTCGTTGCCATATCTATCTCCCTCCCAGCCTCTCCCGGCCTGCCGCTCCAATAGCGAACGTGGATTCCCGCTTGCGCGGGAATGACGCGGGTGCGGCACAGCCGGTTATTGCCAGACGCGCACAGCGCGGCCGTCGGCGCGCGCCGAGGCGTAGATGGCCTCCAGGATTGCTACCGACTTGCGCCCTTCCTCGATGGGGCAAGCGAGCGGGGCACCGTCGCGCAGTGCCCGCACCACGTCCTCGATGATGTTCATGGGCTGGTCGGTGGGCAAGTCCGGCTCCCATGCTGGCCCTTCGTCGTCCGCCTCGTCTTGAAAGTGCCATTCCCGCACGCGCCAGTCGGTCAGACGGATTGATCCGTTGGTGCCCTGGGCCTCAATCGTCCGCTCGCCCTGCCCGTAGGAGACCGTCGTCGTTTCGATAGTGCCCCAGGCCCCCGACCGGAAGCTCAACCAGGCCTGGCACGTGTCCTCGGTCTCGATAGGCTGCTCGAAGATGTGCGTGCGTGCCTGCACGGAGACCACCGGCCCCATGAACCACTGGAGCAGGTCCAGCTCGTGGATGCTCTGGTTGGCCAGTGAGCCGCCGCCATCGTAACGCCAGGTACCGCGCCAGCCGGGTGGCGAGCCGCCGGTGAAGTAGGTCGCGGTGCGGTACGCTTTGACCCGTAGCTGTGCCAGCAGCGGGCGGCCGAGCCGCCCGGCATCGAGCGCCTGCTTGACCCGCCGCACGTCGTCCTCGTAGCGTGACTGAAAGTCTACGGCGAGGAGCACACCGGCCTTGCGGGCGGCGGCGGCCATCGCGTTGACGCGCGCCACTGTGACCTCCGGGGGCTTGGTGGTGATGACGTGCTTGCCGGCCTCCGCAGCGGCGATGGCCAAGTCGCCGTGGGTGCCGCTGGGCGTGAAGACGCCCACCACGTCTACGTCGTCGCGGGCGATCAACTCCGCGGGCGAGGTCGTCCAGGCGCAGCCCCACTCCGCGCCGCGCGCTTGCGCCGTCTCCGCTCGCAGATCACAGATCGCCCGCAGCGCAGCGCCTTCCGTTTCCAGGGTCATCCTGGCGCGACTGCCGCCGACCCCCAGACCGATAATCCCAAAGCCGATGGTCTCCGCTGACGTGTTCGCCGTACTCATAGTCTGCTCGGTCTCCTTTCGTATGTAGGGACATAGCCGTTTTCTTCGGGGCAGCATGTTGTGTCCCTACTGGGCAGGGCCTTTCCATGTCACCACTTCGACAGGCTCAGTGCCGGCTCTGAGCGGAGCGCAGGGTCTCTCCCTGGTGGCCAAGATTCTTCGCTCCGCTCAGAATGACAGGTTTAGCGGCGACTTTGGAAAGGCCCTCCCTACTGGGTGTGCCAGGTTGCTACACCGGGCGCAGCTCAAGCCACTGGTAGTGCTGCCAGAGGAACGGCAGCAGCGTGGCGGCGTCCACTGCCAGCATAGCCACGAGGACCAGCACTGGCAACCAGCGTCGCTGGGCGACGGGCAACAGGCCGGCCCAGCCGACGACCAGCAGGATTGCAATGGCCGGGAGCGCCGGGAGCATGAACTTGGCTTGCGCCGCGCCGCCGAGCAGGATTTCTTTCTCCACTCCCAAGCTGTAGCGATAGCCGATGAGCAGCAGTTGGATCAGCACGGATCCGATCAACACCAGGGCCGGCGTGCGCCGCAAGGGGCTTATTCCGCGTGCGATTGTCAGCCGCAGCCCGCCTAGGACGGCTGCAAATACAAACAGTGCGGCGGCGATGGTCGCAGCCAGGAGCGCCGGGACCGCATAGTCCGGCTGTACCCAAAACGTGCGAAATGTCTCGCTCAGACCGCCCGGTGCGAGCAGGTAATTCTCCGGCAAGCGCCAGGCAGCCGGTAACAGGAACGGCAGCTGGTGTGTGACGAAAAAGCTCTTCGGGGCCAGGCGGACGACCAGCAGGAGGCCGGCGAGTCCAACCAGCACGCTTGCTGCACCGGCACCGACCAGCCAACGGTCGGAGATGGACCACCGAAGGCCAGGTTTGCGCGGGCCGATCCCGTCGGAGGCGCCGGGAGCGCCGCTCTGGCGGGTCGCTTGTCGCGGTCGCCGGAGGGCCGCGACCATTATCGAGCCGGCGACGACAACCGCACCCCAGCCGGTTGCCTTGGTTGCGACGGCGGCCAGCGCAGCGCCAATCAGCACGAGGGCACGGTTGCGTGACCAGCCGTGCGTGACGGTGGCGACGGCTGCCGCCGTGCTTGCTGACGCCAGCGCAATCGCCAGAGGGTCATTGGCCGCGCTGGCCATCGTGAATTGGTGGATTGGCACCAGCCCGGCGACGAGCGCGGCCGCCAGCGGGAGTGTCGGTGCTGCGGTCGCGCCGCCGCGCAAGGCATAGCGGGCCGTGACGTAAGTGACGGCCGTGGTCAGTGTGCCCAGCAAGACCGAGGCCAGGCGCAGCGGGAGCAGCGCCGGCCAGTCGAGGTGCTCCGGACCTACAGGGATGCCGAGGAGGTAGATAGCAAGCGCCGCTGCAAGGTAGTAGGGACGTGGTTGATGTTGGGAGGCGCGATCATCATTGGGCACGTCGAGGTCTAGGAGCGTGGCTACTTCGAGGAAGTGGCCCCGTTCGTCCGGACCATTGAACGGGGGATTGACGAGTGCGCCGAGCAGACCGCGCGTAGCTACGAAGGCCAAGATCAGCCCCAGTGCCACCCACTGACCGCTGGGCCGCCACGATCTTATGCCGGTGAAGATGCTACGGACCGACCGGTCAGTCGGATTGCTGGCCGATGTAGCCGAGGAGTATCTGGTCAATCACCTGCTCCACGGGCGCGAGATCGTCCGTAAAGACCGGCGTTCCCTCGGGGCGCTCGTTGTACTCGCGCACGTTCGCACGCGCGACGGCAGCGACTTGACTCAATAGCGGATGCTCGATCCGGGCCAGATTGTCCTGGAAGGCCTGCAAGCTACCGCGCTCATCGGTGCCGACCACGATGCTGTTGATCGCGGAAGGGATGTCAATGACAAAGACGTGCGGATACACAAGCTTCATCGTCGAGGCGAGTGCATCCACCAGTCGGAGGTCCGTTTTCGTGCGGCCGACGTTGATGGCGGTCACGCCGCCGGGGTTGAGCAGGTCGCGGATTTCGATGAAGAACTCGCGGGTCGTCATGTGGAACGGGATATAGGGCTGCCGATAAGCGTCAATCCCGACTACGTCGTAGGTCTTGTCGGCGGTACGTAGGTAGTAGCGTCCGTCTTGGGCGGTGATCCGCGCGTTCGGCATCGTCATGTGGAAGAAGCGCCGTCCGACGTCAATGATGCGCGGGTCAATCTCGACGCCGTCCAGCGCGATCGGTCCATAGACGGCGGTGTATTGGCGCAGTGTCGTGCCGGCGGCCGAGCCGAGCATGAGCATGCTCCGGACGTCGGAGGGCTGCTTGTCTGGGATGAAGTAGGGTGCGACGAGGAAATAGTCCCACGGCCCGCCGGTGAGCAGGTGCTCAGGATGGTAGATCGAGTGGACTGCGTGCCCCTCGTTCAAGGCCAGATCTACACGATCCCCGAGCTGGACCACCTGGATGTAATTGTAGGCCGATTCCGTCTCGTAGAGTAGCTCCCCATACGCTGCTGCCCGGATGACCGAGGGTCGCCAGACGGTCAAGGCCACCAGCACAATGAGCATCAGGATGTAGAGCCACAGCCGCGATGGTAGCCAACTCGGCCGGGCCCCCTCGGCTCGCCACTCGCCGATCAGACCGATGAGGGAGCAGACGAACAGGGTCAGGGCGAAAAGCATGAAGGTGCGCGTGGTGCCGATGTTCGGGATCAGCACCAGCACGGGCAAAAACGCTCCGGCCAGGCTGCCGATAGTCGAGAGGGCGTAGAGAGTGCCGGCCGTGCTTCCGCTCGACTGGACACCTTCGACCCGCACGCGAATGGCGAAGGGCGCGACGCAGCCCAGCAGGGTAATCGGCACCAAGAACAACAGCACGACTCCGACCAGCGATCCCCAGAAGACGCCGAGCGAATAGCTCGCGAAACCCTCGGCGGAGAGGCTCAGGATGGGGCGCGATAGCAGCGGGATGAGGCCGCAGAAGAAGGCGGCCCAGGCGGTAATCTGGTAGAGCACCGTGCGGCGCGGATAGCGGTCGGCGAGGCGCCCACCCAGCCAGTATCCTACGGCGAGGTAGAGCAGGACAAACCCGATCAGGTTGGCCCAGATAAAGAGCGACGTCCCGAAGTAGGGCGCAATCAAACGCGAGCCGGCTAGCTCGGTGCCCAGCACCGTCATGCCGGCGACGAAGACAATCAGGTATAGCACGGTGGTAGTCTCCCGGTGACGCGCCAGGTCTGCACAATCCAATGATAGTATAGGTGGTGCAGACCCCTGTTCGGGCCAGGGGCCGGCTCTGGAGTCGTCAGGTGTCCGAGTGAACCTGTCATAAGCACTTGTGCCCTCGTACCGACGTGATGGATTAGAATAGTAGTCTACCCTATTGCCAGCCGCTAGTACCGGCCCGTGTCGAGCCGGGGGCAGCGGCCTTCATCCCCCCTTTGTAGGTAAGTGCATGAGCCGTATTGCGCCAGTATTCGAGCGGAGTCGCCGGGAGGGTCGTGTCTCGCTTCTGGGCTATCTCACCGTGGGCTATCCGACGCTCTCGGCAACTACGGAGTTGGTGCCGGCGCTCTTGGAAGGTGGATTCGATGCGGTGGAGCTGGGCGTTCCCTTCTCCGATCCCATCGGGGAGGGGCCGACGATTCAGCGCTCGTCGCAATGGGCGTTGGAGCGCGGCGTCACGCTCACCACCTGCCTCGACATAACACGTCGTCTGCGCCAGGAAGCCGGTGTGCAGGCGCCGCTGCTCCTGATGGGCTATTACAACCCCTTCCTGGCCTACGGCCTGGAACGTCTCGCCGCTGCGTCGGCAGACGTGGGAGTGGACGGCTTTATCGTGCCGGACCTGCCGCCGGAAGAGGGTCCGGTGATGAGTCAAGCCTGCCAGCCACACGATCTCGACGTGGCGTATTTGGCTGCGGCGACGAGTACGCCGGAGCGGTTGGCGATGATTGCCGCGGCCGCGCGTGGCTTTATCTACTGCGTGTCGCTGCTCGGCGTGACCGGCGCCCGCAGCCGTCTCTCGGATGAGCTACCGGAGTTCATCGGGCGCGTGCGGGCGCTCACCACTCTGCCCTTGGCGGTGGGCTTCGGCATTTCCCGGCCAGAGCACGTCGCTGCGGTCGCCCGGCTCGCCGACGGGGCGATCATCGGCAGTGCCCTGATCGACTTGCTTGATCGCACGCCGCCGCGGCGGCAGGCCGCCGCACTCCGTACCTATGCTGCCGAGATGCGTGCGGCGGCCGGGGGATAAGGTCGTCGCCGCGCTGCAATGGCCGGGCAGGTCGCTATCATTTGCCCTTCGATGGCGGTAGCGGTGTGGTGATGGGATTGATATCGAAGTGCCGACAGTAGGCACGCTGACTGGCGCATTGCAAGCACGCACTAGCCGCCGCCGGCACCCCACTGGTTGAGGTATTGCTGCTGGGACGCTTCGATCCCGCCCGTGTACTGACCGGCCAGCCGCAGGACGACCTCGCGGACAAACCGGCGGTCCGTGGTACTGAGGGCCTGCCCATCCAGCTCGCGCTCCAGGATTTGCCCGGCTGCGAACGCATCGGCCATGTCGCGGAGGGTCCGTTCTTGGGCCGGCGTAAGCGGAGGCAGGTTACGTCGCACGAGGTCCACCCAGTCCAGTTTGTGCGCGATTTCGAAGGCCAGGTCTTCGACAAGCTCGACAATCTCGTCGAGCGGCGACAGTTCTTCTGACGTCATGTGGCTCTGCTTCCTCCTCGGAGTGAGATCATGATGTTGTCGTTTCGGTAGTTCTCTACCCTACCGCAGCAAGAGTGACGCGCCAGGTCTGCACAATCCAATGATAGTAGAGGTGGTGCAGACCTGGCGTCGTCAAGTGTTTCATCCTCGGCAGCATTGTACCCGCTGGCGAGCTACAGAACGTCTCCAGGTCATCATTGGACACGTGGGCACCGGCCGGCGCGAGCGGCGAGCGGTCGGTGCGGAGCGATGGGCATCGCTACAAGAGGATTAGGATTGCCGTACCGGACGCAGCCTCCGGGTCGGAGGCGGGCAAGACTTGGGTCCCTATGGCGGAGCAGCTTTGCGCCGCTAGATCGTCCGTAGCGAGACGGACTACTTGCTTGGCGGCGTTGATGATGACGTGCGATCCCGGCGCTGCGACCGCCAGCCCCGCCGCTGCTTGGCCGGGTGGAAGTTTCACCCCCAAGATACCAACAGTAGCGCGGCCCTTCCGCGGGAAGCTGCGTAGCGACACCTTTTTCGCACTGCCAGCACTGGTGAGTAGCACGACGGCGCTGTTGGCGCGTACTGCGGCCGTGGTTGCGCTGGCGAGCCGGGTGTCCGGCGGCAGTGCCATGCCCGCGACGCCGCGTGTGCCGCGGCCCGTTGCGCGAACCGCCGCCAACGGGAAGCGGAGCACCTTACCGACGGACGATAGCAGCACGCAGTCGTCGTCCTCGCCGGCCAGGGTGGCGGCAATGACCGCATCGCCCGGTGCAAGTCGGAAGTCTACGGCGCCACGACTGTCAGCGTTCTGATATTCCGTCAGTAGCGAGCGCTTCACCTTGCCTTGGCGGCTGAACAGCACCAGGAAACGGGGTGGCGGATTCCCATTTTCGCGGGAATGACGGGATGGGTAGAGGTCATGTGCGCCCAGCGAGACGATCCCAACCAACTGCTCGCCCGGCTCCAACTGGACCAGTCGCCGGCCAGGCTCGCCCTTGGTCACGCGAGTCCCGGCTGGAATCTGATGTGCCCGCAGCCCATAGACCTTGCCCAGACTCGATATAAGGAGCACGTCGTCGGTCGTTGTGGACGGCACCAAGGCAGCGATGGCTTCGTCGCCGCGGGCCGCCGCTGGGGTCCGGCCGCGCACCGGCACGCGGTAGGTCGTTGGCGCAAGTGCCTTCAGCCGGCCGTCGTGGGTGAGGGCGAGATGGCGCGGCTCGGATTCCACGACGGGAGCCACCTCGGCCACCTCGACCGGCCCGGCGGCGTCAATCGCCGTCCGCCGGTCGTCGCCATGCTCCGCAATGATCGCACCCATCTCCTCCTTGAGCAGCGCGATCAGTTTGGACTCGTCGGCCAGCAGCGCCTCTAGCTCTGCGATGCGTTCACGGAGCTGACGCCGTTCGTCTTTGTATTTGGCTGCGTCGAGGCGTGTCACCTGGGAGAGGGTCATGTCGGCGATGACGTTGACCTGCACCTCAGAGAGTTTGAAGCGGCGCCGGATTCGCACTTTGGCCGCTGCACGATCCCGCGCTCGTTGGAAGATGTCCACGATCTCTCGCGCCTGAGCCGCGCCGATAATCAGTCCTTCGACGACATGCAGCCGCTCCTGAGCTTGTGCGAGGTCGTGCTGTGTACGCCGCGTGAGCACGTCGCGCTGATGGGCGTTCCAGTAGTTCAGCAGCTCCACCATGCCGATCTGCTTGGGCTGGCGGGCCGCCTGCCACGACTCTCCCAGCAGGAACACCATCTGGAGCGTTTGGCTGATCTGGAGGTCGGTGCGCTTGTAGAGTTCGTTGACCACTTGGGCCGGGTCGGCATCCCGCCGCAAGTCCAGGACGATCCGAATGCCTTTCTCCGTGTCCGACTCATCGCGCACGTCGGGCACGAGTCCTTCCAGCTTGCGAGCGTTGATCGCCTTGACAATGGTGGTCTTCAGCCGATCCTTCCCGATGGGGGGTAGCTCAGTGATGACCAGGGACCGCTGCCGCGGCGAGTCCTCCAGGCGCACGGTCCCGCGCACGATGACGCGCCCCTTGCCCGTAGCAAGGTACTCGCGGATACCCTCTTCCCCCAGGGCGGTCCCACCGCTCGGATAATCGGGGCCTTTGATGTAGCGCATGAGTTGGTGGGCGCTCATCTCCGGGTCGTCGAGCAGCGCGATACAGGCGGTCAGCACCTCGCGCAGATTGTGCGGCGGGATGTTGGTCGAGAGGCCGACGGCAATGCCAGCAGTGGGATTGATGACAGGGGGTACCCGACCCGGCAGGTAGTCCGGCTCCAGCACGCGCGGGTCCTGCTTGTAGGTCGGGTGTAGCGGGACCGTTTCCTTCTCGATGTCGCGCAGGAGCACCTCGGCGAGGGGGGTGAGGCGCATTTCGGTGTAGCGGTACGCCGCGGCCGCGTCGCCGTCAATCGAGCCGAAGTTGCCCTGCCCCTCGATGAGCGGGTAGCGCATGGTGAAGTCCTGCGCCATCCGCACGGCGGCGTCGTAGACCGAGCTATCACCATGGGGATGGTAGTCGCCGAGGATATTCCCGACGACCTCGGCGGACTTCACCGTCGGGCGGGTGGACAGATAGCGCCGAGCGTACATGCCGTAGAGGATGCGCCGCTGCACCGGCTTGAGACCGTCGCGGGCATCGGGCAGTGCCCGGTCGGTGACGACCGAGAGGCCGTACAGGGCAAAGGCGTGGCTCAGGAGCGCCCCGAACTCCTCTTGGCGGATGTTCTCCCGTGGCTCTGTCGTTGCGGCCATGATCGCTGACCTCTTTGTGCCTCACCCCTGGCCCCTCTCTACATGTGGAGAGGGGGAGTGAGCGGCGGTGCCCGGTGGCGGCTGGAGTGACGATACGTAGGCCGCCGCCCTGTTCATCGCCTTTTGGCGGCCCGGTCAAAGCCAGGGTACTTGCTCCGAACAGAGACCGTTGCGGGCTTGATTAGTCGGATTGCAGCCGGCGGAGCTGTGCGCGGAGCCGCTGTACCAGAGTTTCGGCAGCATCCCGTTGGGCTTCAGCGGCGACGCGAGCCGCTGCCTCGGCATCCCGCTGTGCCTCGGCGGCCTCGCGCTGGGCTTCAGCTTGTCGTAGATCGGGGAGGTAGTCACCCACCACCGGGTCGTAGAACCGCAACTGGCCGGTATCCCAGTGCAGCTCCAGCCCCAGCATCGGGCTGTAGCCCCGGATCACCCCGTCCGCACCAGTGTCCAGTGGGAGAGGCACGTATCGGTCATTGACCAGTTGGTCGCCGGACAGCGGCCGGTCGTGGTAGCGGCCCCCAGTGCGGTCGAACCGCCAGTATTCGGCCACGCCGTACTCGGCATAGATGCCGCGCTTGGCGGTGTAATCCCGCCGTCCCGTGCTCGCCGAGGCCACTTCCAGTACGAAGTCCGGCGGCTTCCCGACCTCGCTCATCACGTAGCCGTTGCGTTCGAAAATGGCCGCGGGGTCCACGCCGAACGCGACCAGGCAATCGGGCGTAACCCAGCGGGAGCTGTCGCGGGTGTCATAGCAGAGGTAGCCGTCGCCACCGACGAACACGTCGGGCCGCCGCTGGAAGTAGGTGTCGAGGATTGAGTATGCCGTGGTGATGGAGGGGAATTGTTGCATGGCATCGGGGGCCTTGGGTGGATCGGGTAGCGGCGCCAGGCGCCCGTACTGGCCGGGTGTCGGGGGTGTGATGGTGGTTGTGGCCGTCATCGGGAGCCTCGCAGCCGGCGCAGTTGCGCGCGCAGACGCTCCACCAGGGACTCGGCGACATCCCGTTGGGCTTCAGCGGCGACGCGAGCCGCTACCTCGGCATCCCGTTGGGCTTCAGCGGCGACGCGAGCCGCTGCCTCGGCATCCCGCTGTGCCTCGGCGGCCTCGCGCTGGGCTTCAGCTTGTCGTAGATCGGGGAGGTAGTCACCCACCACCGGGTCGTAGAACCGCAACTGGCCGGTATCCCAGTGCAGCTCCAGCCCCAGCATCGGGCTGTAGCCCCGGATCACCCCGTCCGCACCAGTGTCCAGTGGGAGAGGCACGTATCGGTCATTGACCAGTTGGTCGCCGGACAGCGGCCGGTCGTGGTAGCGGCCCCCAGTGCGGTCGAACCGCCAGTATTCGGCCACGCCGTACTCGGCATAGATGCCGCGCTTGGCGGTGTAATCCCGCCGTCCCGTGCTCGCCGAGGCCACTTCCAGTACGAAGTCCGGCGGCTTCCCGACCTCGCTCATCACGTAGCCGTTGCGTTCGAAAATGGCCGCGGGGTCCACGCCGAACGCGACCAGGCAATCGGGCGTAACCCAGCGGGAGCTGTCGCGGGTGTCATAGCAGAGGTAGCCGTCGCCACCGACGAACACGTCGGGCCGCCGCTGGAAGTAGGTGTCGAGGATTGAGTATGCCGTGGTGATGGAGGGGAATTGTTGCATGGCATCGGGGGCCTTGGGTGGATCGGGTAGCGGCGCCAGGCGGGCGGGCGCTACGGGCGGCGGGGTGAGGGTGGCTCTAGCAGTCATCGGAGGCCTCGCGCGGGACAAGTGGGCACGGGAGCAACATCGGGATGCCCGGCAGGACACTATAGCACGAACCGCTGCGGCCCGGATTACGACGGTCGCTGCTCTGCAGAGCGTGCGGCATGCTACGACAACTCCAACTGCTCGATATGCGGCCGCAGTGCTCCGTCCAGCCGGATCATCGCATCAATCATCTGGTCCTGGATAGCCGGCCACGCGGCGCGGTCGGCCAATACCACGCCCTCACCAAGCCGCTGCTCTACCCGACAGGTTTGTCTATCCTCCCTACTTGTCCCAATGTAGCTCGTCTCCGAACTTGCGCTGAATGTCCTGTCGCTGTGCATACAACTGGTCGAAGATGGAATCGTTCTCGTTCTTCTTCCCTGGACCACGATATATTTCGAGGCCTACCACACACTGACGGCGGGAAGTCATGCTGTATCGCAGACCCGGCCAAACCGTACTGAAGCTGATCCAATCCGATTGGGTGACGGACGTTGGGGACACCTTCTTCAACAGATCGGTACGGCCGCGACTGCGGTCCAATAGCTGTGCCCAGAACTCGTGCCAAAGGACTGGCTGTTGAGTGAGTTCCTTTTTTCTGCTGCCGACTGATCTGGATTCCTCGCTGGGGGCAACCAAGGGGATGAACAGCGGTGCTGGTAGCGAGTCCCCGATGCGGACAGCCTCTACTCGCACCAGATAGAACGTCACGTCGGCCGGAGTGATCTCGTTCAGCCACTGCACCACGCGCACATGCTCCGGTCGGGGATCGGGTGAGACCCAGATGGCGATCTTGGCCTCCAGGTTGACCAGATAGGTGAGCACTTGCCCCAGATGGGTATGATCCGTCCGCTCCAACTGGTTTTCGATCACGACGAGGCGACCGTCTCCGTCTTCCGCGCGCAGGTCTACGCTGAACGTCCCGACCGCTTGCTCCCGCTCGGCGTTGCTCAGAGTCAATCCCAAGCGGTCGCCAAGCACCTCGATGTGCTCCTCCAGCCAGGTGGTGAAGTCGCCGGCCTCGTTGGGAAAGAGCTTGCGAGGCTCGACCGTCTCCAGATGTCCGATCTGCTGTGTCATGGTTTCTCTCCCCCCCGCTAGGCCGCGACGATGCCCTGTTTCCGCAGCGTCCGCAGGGCACGCTTGACGATGTACCGTGTCTCTTTGGTGGGTGATCCGTCGAGCCAGCGCGCGCAGACCGCTTGCACCCAGTCGGGCTGCGACTTGCTGGCGTCGTTGAGCCAGTTGGCGACCGCGTTCCGGACGTAGCGGCTGGGGTCCGACTTCAGCGGCTCCAGGAGGTCGAGTGCCTGCTGCGGGTTGTCTTTCAGCGCCGGGATGTGCGGCGTCCAGACACCGCGCGGCCGCGTGACCTCGCTGGCAAAACGACGGATATTCGGATCGGGGTCATGTACCCAGGCCTCCAGCAGAGCGAGGCCGGCGCTCAGGTCTTGCACCAGGTAGGGCCGGAACGAGTCCCAGGCGCACTCACGCACGCCGACGGCCGGGTCGGCCGCGAAGCGTCGGGTCGCTACCAGCCGCTCCGGCAAGGTCAGGCGCTCGTCCGCCAGGAGCACGAAAGCGGCCCAGGCTCGCACCATGTCGGACGTGTGCGTAGCGAGCGCCTCGAAGATCGCCGCGCGGTCCGGATGCCCGTCGAGCGCGCGGCACAGTGCAGCACCGATACCCTTCTCGCGTTTCACAATGCCTAGTCCCGCTAGGGCGTCGGCCGCGGCGCCGAGCGATGCCGCCTCGGCGGCGAGGCCGACCTGCGGCGCCACGTTGCGTAACAAGGTGGGCATGTCAATCGCCAACCATTCGACCAGGTTGACGCTCTCCAGGACCCCAGCGTTCAGGCCGGCCAGCACGGCTGGGGGGATTGCGGCGCGCCGTTGCGCTCCGGTGCGATTTACTAGGTCCATCGGTCGGGTCTCCTCACCCCCCGGCCCCCTCTCCATCGCTCGGCGATGGAGAGGGGGTGCAGGCGGCGGTACGGATGGTCGTGAGGACTGCGGCGAGGTTTTCCAGCACCGCGTCATTCGTGACGTGCAGCACCTGATAGCCGGTAGCTCGCAACAAAGCATCACGGGCTGCGTCGGACTCCCGCTGCGCCGCGTGGATCGGCCCATCCACCTCTACAACGAGGTTCTTCTTCGGACAGCAGAAGTCTACGATGAAGCCGATAATCTTGTGCTGCCGCCGGAAGCGCAGTCCAGCGAGGCGGCGGTTGCGTAGCGCCTCCCATAGTGCGGCTTCGGCCGGTGTCGCTCGTTGGCGCAGGAGACGGGCCATCGCTACCTGTCGCGGCGTCACTGCGCGTCTCACCGCTGTGGTCCTCCGCACGACGCTGCTCATGCCGATGTATGTCCCCCCTCTCCATCGCTTGGCGATGGAGAGGGGGCCAGGGGGTGAGGCGCGCCTCATACGTCGAGGTCGGCCAGCTTGTGCGAGTTCTGGGCCAGGAATTCCCGGCGGCCCTCGGCGTTGCTCTCTTCCATCAGGACGTGGACGAGCTTGGCGGCAACGGCGGCATCGTCCATCGTGACGCGCTTGAGCATCCGGCGTTCCGGGTCCAGGGTCGTCGCGCGTAGCTGCTTGGCGGTCATCTCACCCAGGCCCTTGTAGCGGCGAAACTCAAGGCCTTCCGCTTTTCGGTTGTTCCGCAGAAACCGGCGCCGCGCTTCGTCATCGAGGAGCCAGCGAGTTCGTCCGCGGTACTGCACCGAGTAGAGTGGGGGGCAGCCGATGAAGACGTGACCGCGCTCGATCAGCCCCGGGAACTCGCGGAAGAAGAGCGTCATCAGCAGGCATTGGATATGTAGGCCATCCACGTCGGCATCGGTGAGGATCACGATACGATGGAACTTCAGCTTCGAGATGTCGAATGCTTGGCGCGGGCCGCAGCCGAGCACGTTGATGATCGTGCGGATTTCCTCGTTGGCAACGATCCGCTTGAGGTCGGCTTTGGCAACGTTGAGCGGCCGGCCTTTCAGCTTGAGCACAGCCTGAAAGTCGGAGAACCGCCCCTGCGAAGCCGACCCGCCGGCCGAGTCGCCTTCGACGATGAATAGCTCGGCGCGTTCGGGATCGTTCGTATTACAACGGAGGAATTTCTTGGAGATGCTCGTATCTACCAGTTCGCCGTTGCGGCGCATGCCGGTGCGGGCCAACTCCTCGGCCAGCACCGCTTCATTACGAGCCTTCTGCATCACCTGGATGCGGCGTGCCCACTCCCGCGCCCGGTCGGATGACGCATCAATCCACTCCTTCAAGCCCTCGTCCACGATGGAGCGGGCTAGGCCCTCGACGGGCGCATTGTTCAGGCGATCCTTGGTCTGCCCTTGAAACTGTGGGTCCTCCAGTTTGACCGAGACGATGGCAACCAACCCCTGCTGGATCACCTCGGCCTTGAAACTCTCCTTCTCGCGGCGCTTAATCACCCCGGACTTGAGAGCGAAGTTATTCATCACCCGCGTGAGGGCGGCCTTGAAGCCGGTCTCGTGTACGCCACCGTCGCGGGTACGCACGCTGTTGGCAAAGGAGAGGATCGAGGTTGTGTAGCCGGTATTGGGCTGGAGGGCAGCCTCGACCTGCACGCCGTCACGCTCTTTGCGAATGGAGATCGGCTTGGGGAAGAGCGGCGTCGTGCCGGCCGGGAGCAACTCCTTGACATAATCGGCAAGGCCCTCCTTCGACTGGAAGACCTCCTTGACCATCACGACGCGGTCCGAATCCCAGCTCTCGAACTCGATCACCAGCCCCCGGTTCAGGTAGGCTGCCGCCTGGAGGCGGCTGGCGATCAGCTCGCGCGGGTAGGACACGTCAGAGTCGAAGATTTCCGGGTCGTGCCGCCAGGTGAGCTGGGTGCCGGTCTTGCGGGCCGGCGCTTTGATAATGTGGTGCCGCTGCGGGATACCTTGGAGAAAGCGCTGCTTGAATTCTTTGCCGTCGCGCCAGATCGTCACGTCCAATTCGCCGGAGAGCGCGCTGATGACCGTGGCACCGACGCCGTGTAGCCCACCGGCGGCCTTGTAGACGCCCTCCTCGAACTTGCCCCCGGAGTGCGGCACCGTGAAGAGCACCGTCGCTGCCGGCACCTGCTTCCCGTTCACGGTCATCGGGTCGAACGGCATACCGCGGGCGTTGTCCCGCACCGTGATGCACTCGTCGCGGTCAATCGTGACGCTGACCCGCTTGCCGAAACCGGCGCTGTACTCGTCGCAGGCGTTATCTATCGCCTCCCAGAGCAGGTGCAGGAGACCGGAGGTGGAGGTGGAGCCGATGTACATGCCGGGACGCCGGCGAATGGCCTGCACGCCTTCGAGCACCTGGATGTCGGCCGCCGTGTACGTCAGCTCCCCGGCGCGCCGCCGCGCCGTGCGCGCGACACCGTTTCGGCTCGACTTCCGGGTTGCAGTCGACACGGCCACGGTTATCTACTCCCCAAACCGACTACCGGATGCGCTCGCCGCGCGGCCAGTAGCTCGCTGCGGCACGAATCCTGCCCCCTATTATAGAACACATGACCTATAATTGCCTCTACTGGTACCAACGGCCAATGACCGGCCGGAGTTGCGGCCTCCCCTGCATCATAACGTGAAGCGCCGATGCGGCGCCTAGAGGCTGGCCGGCCGGGCTATCCCGCCGGTCACGGCGCCGCTCCCTGGCGCCGGAGCGCGGCCGTAGCGTCGAACAGCGGCAGCGGTCGCAGCGTCGGTGGCGGCACGGCGTCGGTGGCATCTTCGCCCCGGAGAGACGAGCGCCAGTTGGCCACCACCTCATCTATGCGCGCTAGCCATTCATCGCCGGTCTCCGCGGTGAGACTGGCCGTAACGAACTCCTCGCAGAGCGCACGCAGGGACGGAGCAGGGTCAAGTGGCTCCGATGAATCAGCGGACGCAAACGGCTGCATGATCCGAATGAACTGAGCGATCCGCAACGGGATGACGGCAATCTGCTGGCGCTCGATAACACGATACTTGAGGGCGACGAAGAAGTCGGTAGCGGTATCACTGTGGATGCTGGGCGCGAGGAAGAGCGCGAGGACGGGCCGCGGCTGCGCTCGCCGCTGGATATCCAGCACGTGCCGCGTCACCGGGCGGCTCTCGTGCTGACGCTGGTCTGCGCCGCGCCGCAGGGTCACCTCCACGACCAGCAGGTAATCGTCGAACGTGACGACCAGATCGGGGCCATTGCCGGGGGCGGGACCGAGCGGCTGTAAGTCGCTGTCGAGCTGCAAATAGGGCCTGATCTCGCGGGCGTGGTTGAGCGAGACGAATACCCGCCACGTATTCCACTCCAGGAAGGTCGGTGGGTCAATCACGCGGCGCGCCACAATCGGTTCGTACTGTCGCAGCGCGGCCGCGAGGCGCTCCGGCGTGCGTGCTTCCACCGCGTCAATCGCCACTTCGAGGCGTGCTGCCTCGCCTTGGAGTGCGTCAATCTTGCGCCAAAATGCATCCAGCTCCGTCTCCGGCGCTGGGTCGCCAAAATCAATGAGCTGCGGTTGCAGCGGCAACACCGGCTCCGGTGGGTTATCCTGACTGCCGGTCGGTTCGCCGAAGCGTGGCGCTTGGCCGGTGCGGAGCAAGAACTCGCGCCGTTGCAGCGTGGCGACTCGCTCCTCCAAGCGGTGGATGGTCCGTTGCAGCTGCTGCGGGTGTTCCCAGGGCAGCCGCGGGGTACCCGCGGCGCCGTAGTGGGTGTAGAAAGCCTCGCGGTCGTTGTAGTCGGCGAACGGTACTTGGGGGTTGGCGAGAAGCGCGTCTACGTCGTCCTCACGCCCACTGGCAACGACGAGGCGGGCGCCGCGGACGGAGTAGAGCCGCGTGTAGCGCAGGTAACGGGCCAGAGCGTCGGCGTAGTCGTCCATGCTCGCCGCGACGCGCAAGCCGGCGGCGGCGTGATCCTGGCGCTGCGCCGACAAAAGCTGTTGCGCGAGCTGCCGACGCTTCACGCGGCCGCGCACCCGGCCCCAGGTTTGCCGAAAGCGAGCGATGGCTTCCGCGACGGCCGGGACCTCCTCCATGCGGCGCATGGTGAAGCAGAAGAGGCCCATCTCTTCCTTGGTCAGGCCGTCCAGGTCGCGGATAAGCGCCGCGACGGCACGAAAGGGAAACAGCGCGAACCGGTCGGGCGGATAGCGCTGGCCGCGATGCTGGTGATCGGGGTACTGCCACTTCAGCAGTTGGCGCAGGAAAACTTCGTGCGGACGCGGACCGTGGATCAACCGCTCACCGGCGGGGGTGAAACGGGCGATGCGGCCCGCATCCAGCGCCACGAATCCGAAGAACTTATAGGTGCCGAACCGGGCGCGGGCCGTCCATCGTAGGTTGTCGTCGGTCAACTGCTCGGCTTGCCGCTGGAAGGGAAGACTTGGCGCCTCTCTGATCGCGGATGGGCGTACCTGGCCCAGGTGGTCGCGTTCTATGAGGGCACCGTCCTGTGACTCGACCCGGCTGGGCATCTGCCGTAGCGCCCGTCCGAACTCCAGCTGGGTGCCGGTGCTCGGTCCCCAGGCCATGCCGCGCAGCCGCCAACTCGGCAGCAGCGCCGCCAGCAGGCGCAGTTCCTCCCGTATCTTGGCCGGATTGCGCGGTGACGTAGGGACGGACCAGTTACCGCTAGGCATGACTACTCACTGGCAGTATACTGAAGCGCAGGGGGAGGCGGCCTGACCACACGCCGTAGCTCTCCACTGTCGAGGCACTACCGAGTTGGTGTAGGAGGTGACAGCGCAGATGCTCGATGTTGACCGCATCTACCACGCAGACGCCTTCGACTTGCTCCCGCAGATCGACGACGAGTCTGTCGATCTGGTCATTTGCGACGGGCCTTATGGAGTCACCAACAACAAATGGGACAGGATCGGCAACATTCAGGAGTTCAACCTTGATTTGATCAGAATCCTCTCCACCAAACTGAAAGACGGAGGCGCCCTGTATCTATTCGGAAAGCCGAACTGTCTTGATTTCATTGACTACCGACCGTACCTCACGCTTCGATCCAGGATCGTGTGGTTCCAGCCGAGTCGCTTGGCGCAAGGGAGGATCAGTTATACGAACAACTACGACATTATCTGCTACTTCATTAAGGGGGATCGCCCCAAGACGTTCAACCTGGATGAGATACGAGTCGCCCAGCTCGTCGAGTTGGAGCACAGGCTGCGCTGCGAGCGAGTGCCTTCCGTCACGAACGGAAAGTTCGGCAAGACCAAATTCAACGGCAAAGGAAAGAATCCCGGAGATGTATGGGGTGACATTAAGCAGCTGACTTACAGATCGAGGGAGTTGGTTAGCCGGGAAGCGCTTAACACAATCCAGAAGCCGGAGAAGCTGATAGAAAGGTTGGTCAAAGCAAGCTCCGCCAAGAACGATCTAGTGCTCGATCCATTTGCCGGGGTTGGCACATGTCCCGTAGTATGTCACAGGCTCGGTCGGCGCTTCATCGGGATTGAGAAGGAGCAGGGCTTCGTTGCAGCGGCAAATGCAAGACTGAGAGCAGTGGAGCATGAACTGACGGAAAGACTATTGTGATATGACGCGCGCAGTTTATCGTGGAATCATCGAGTTAGTACTGAGGGCTGCCGATCTGGCCCGATCAATTGGCATCAGCAATATACTTCAGCCCGGATTGGTCAAGGAGATGATTATTGCCGACATCCTTGGGCACGAATTGATCCATTCCAAACGCGATGCGGATGCCCATGCTCCAGGCAATCCGGAAGAGAAATACGAGTATCTTTCCTGCAAGGAAGGTGGTAGTGGTCAGTTCGATAGGATGTTCAAGGAGCCGCTTGACAAGCGAGCGGAGTCCTTGAACCGGATCACGAGGAATTCCAAAATATACTTCGCTGTGTTCTATGCGTCGAACCAGGTCAGGTGCAAGGTTATCTACGAAATCGATCCGAATATCGCGCTTGCTGAAGCGGAACGTCAACTGGACAGAAGCAGAAACGTGATCTCTCACATAGGTTTTTCGATAAGATGGGCTAGTAGAAATGGGCGAATCGTGTATGAAGATCGAGATTCAGCCAACCATCACAGTGGCCGAGGGAAAAACGGATGATGAAGTAATGAATATAAAGATTAGCCGGTTCTCACTGGGTATGACTACTCACTTGGATGGGTGACGGCCTTCCAAATTGTGGGTTGCGGGTTTGATTCCCGCTGCGGGTGTGAAGGGGGCAGCTATGAGCGAGGAGGAGAAGGAGTACGGTTACAGAACGAGAGAGCGCAACCTGATCTATGCGGGTGGGAACGTTCTAATCTGTCTGGTGTACATGTTTCTGTTGGAAAACTGGGAGTTCTTTATCTACCTTCATTTGGTTATGGCTGTGCTCAGTCTTCTGATCGCGGCCTTGCCTACCAAGGTGCTCGGCCTTGGTCATCGTTACCGGAAACGTCGGGAGTAGGGCGAGCTTCATCTCCTAGAGCAGCAGAGAGCCTACGCCTAGCCCCTCCCCCTGCGGGGCAGGAGCCAACGGTTGCCGGGCGGACTTATGGAGACGGCTGCGCCTCGTCACCCGCGGCCGGCTCCGAGGGCGCTGCATCGGTGGTCGTATCGGCCTCAGGAACAGGAATCTGCTCGCGTAGGAATGTCAGTACCTCATCGCTGCGCGCAAGCAAGTCGCGCACGCTTGCTGCCTCAAGCTGCGGGGGACTGGCGGGTGACGGCTGTCCGTAGCTGGCCACACTACGCGGGATCACTGCCAGTTGCTCGCACCGCACGCTCCCGGTGCCACGCGACCCGCCGCCGCCCAGGTAGTCATCTTCGAGCAGCGCCAGCGCACGAACCAGCGTGCCGAAGTCCGTTAGGTCCAGGTCCTCATAGACGTTCAGCACCAGCTCCATGTCGGAGAACACGGCGCTGGCCGGTACCAGCTCGATTTCGCGGGGCGTGACGGCGGCCGAGCGGCGGTCAAGGGTGGCCTCGACGCGCACTTCCGTGAAAGGGAGATCGGTACGCAGCGCCGCCAGACGTTCCGCGCTGTCTTCGCTCAGGTATACGTCGCGCACGATCAGGCGCGCCGGGCGCGCCGTCTCCAGTTGGCTCGGCACCCCGAAGAGGCGGCATACCGCGCAGGCCGGCGGCCGCGTGCAGAGGTGGATGTGGACGCCGCCGGTCTCCCAGTTCGGCTCCCGCCCTTCGGCCTGCTCGCTGAGGCTGCGTAGCTTCCCGCGCAATGCGGAGCCGGGTATGTAGGGGCGCAGCGTCAGCGGATCGCGCACCACCGCTTCGTCAATGCCCCCGACGGCCGGATCGTCAGTTCTGGCGCCGATGTGCAGCCCCGTCAGGCAGCGAATACTGCCGCGTAGCAATACACGACCGTAGAGCTGACACCCCGGACGCGCACCACCACTCGCCAGAACTGCACCACCGATTTCCATTTGATTGTGCAGTTCTGGCGGGTGCCCCCTCTCACCATCCTGCGCGTCGGGTGTCGTCAGTTGTCCGGCTGGTCGCCTAGTGTCTGTTGCCATTACCGCGTATCCTCGCTAGAGCGTTGCATTCTGCTCGGTCCCGATTTTCTCCGGTAGGGGCGCAGCATGTTGCGCTCCTAGGAGGGTGCCATCTTCACCTCGCCGCCGGCCGCCCGGTGATACGCCAGAATGGCGGTGACAAAGTCCACCAAGCGGACGAGCCGCGCGCCGTCGCTTTCGACGCGGCCGATGCCCATCTCCAGTACCGGGCGCAGCGGTCCGATGCTGGTTCGATGCTTGGCTGCCAGATAGGCGATCTTGGGCCGGAGGTGCGTGAGGCGCTGGCTCACGTCCAGGTTCTCTGCTGCGGCGCCCTGCGCTTCGGCCTCGACCAAGCGCAGCGCGGCGTAGATCGAGCGCAGTTGCGCGGCCCGCAACGGCTCCCGCAGCCGGCGCCCGATTTCCTCCGCCTTCCGCACCATTCTCTGCGTATCACCGTCCACGATGATCGCCTCGATGTCGCGCGGCGTCGCAAGCGGCGGCGCGGGCGGCCGTGGCCCTCGTCCGGGCCGCGAGCCACGCCCCGATCGGCGCTGGGGTTGTGTGGCGGTCGGAGCCGCACTATCACCGGCTTGTGCCGGACCGCGATCCGATAATTGCGCTACCATGACACCTCCTGCAACCGGGCGTCTGTCCCGGAGAGCAGCGCCACCCACGCCGTGGCCACCATCAGCGCCGGCAGGCCCACCTCTTGAGGGTTACGCAGCAGCTCCGCGAGCACCAGCATCCGCCGGGCCTCGTCGGCAGGCAGCGCGCGCGCGGCGGTGGCAAGCTCCTCGGCTGCATACCACGTCCAGGGACCGATGGGCAACCGGCTCTGCTGCGGGGGATCGCCCTGCCCCCCGGCACCGTTGCTGCCGGCAGCCAAAGCCGCACGGATGGTGCCAGGTGTGGTGCGGCTTTGGCTGCCGGTCGCCTCGACACCGACCGGCCAGTCCGTTGCGGCGGCCCGCAGCTGCGTGAACGCCGTCAGCAAGGCCGGTACGAGGGCCGCGCCGTTGCCGCGCCTGGACTGCATCAGCGTGCGGCGATAGCGCGCGGCGACGTTGAAGGCCGGCCATCCTAGCGTCTGCCCCAAGAAGCAGATGCCGTCTTTGGCCGGGACGCCGGCGTCGGCCAAAGTCGGTGGCTGCCGGCCCTTGGCTTGGCTTAACGCGGCCAGGGCGGCCTCATCGCCCATCAACACGGACATGCGCGGCTGGGCAGTCACGATGCCGGCCGAAAGGTGCAAGGCCGCATTGCGGCAAGCGTACTGAACGAGATCGCGTGCAAGCTGCTGTGCCAGCTCGACAACGGTATTCCAGGCGCCCACCGCACCGAGGCCACCACTGTCGGCCATGATCCCACAGACCCGCGAGCGGCGGCGCTCGGCGACGCTATCGCTCACACCCGCGCCGGTCAGGACGGCCGGCACCCATAGCTCGGTGAAGACCTGCAACAACGTGCTGACGGTCAGCACTCGTCCCGGTCCCGGTGCCCGGCCCAGGCCCGCAGCGAGGTGATTCAGCACGTCGTCCACATCACTGCGTAAGAAGGCAGCGGTCCGCACGCCCCGTGCTCGCCGGCCCAGGGAACGGAGGTCAACCCGACCAGCGGGTAGCTCGTGACCGTCGGTGAGCAGTTGCCAGCCGATAATCAGCGGCCGGTCGGTGCGCGCCAACTGCTGTAACTCGGCCCAGCCGCCGGCAATATCGTTCAGGCGCAGGACGGTCGCCAAGCCGCGCGGTGGGAGGGCGTGGAGCAGCCGTTCCGCCTGGTGGTCGGGAGGAGCATCGGTGGCCGGCAGCAATGCTCCCCGCAGGCCCAGCGTGCCCAGCGCCGCTTGCCAGCCGGTATCGCTGGGTTGCTCGGTATCGTTGGGTGCCGGAGCAGCGGGCACCGCCGCGACCGATTCCGTATCCGGCGGCGGTGGCGCCACTAGCCCCGGTGAAGGGGCCGGCGAGGACAGGTCTACCGACGGCTGAGAGTGCGACAACACCAGGAAGCCCGGCTTCCGCAGCAAGCGCCCAAGCTCGCGGAGACTGCGGCAACGGCCGCAGTTCTCCTCCGCTCCGGCCCCCCGGTCGGACGGGACAAGCTCGGTGGAGCACAGTCGGCACGTCGTCGCGCTGCCGCCACGTCCTTGCGCCGTGAAAAGCTCTGCGGCGAGGCGCTCCGTCTCGACTACTGCGCCGAGCCGCGAGCTACGCCAGGTGAGCGCTTCACTCACGTCTCGCCAGATCGTCCCGAGGTGGCCCGTCCGCTCTTCCGCGTCATCACCGCGTTGTTCTTGCCCGTCATTCCCGCGAAGGCGGGAACCCACGACCATAGGGCAGAGGTCAGAGACGGTCAAGGGCTGGGCGGCGAGTGTGACCTGGCCACGCCAATGGCCTTCCTGCCACAGGCGCTGTGTCAGTTCCGCCTGGGCGCCGTCCACGTCGGCCGATACGTGGGCCGGTGCAAGCAGATACGCGGACCCGCCGCCATCGAAAAGGACGTTCGTCTGGGGCAGCGACCACCGCTCGCGCAGCCAAGCCACGACACCGCGGCGGAGCACGGTGCGCGAAAATGATGTAGCGCGTGCAATATCAACGCTCGTGTTGTGCGGCTGACCAGTCGGCCAACCTCGCTCGGACACCTGGAGCGCGACAAGGGTGAATCCGGGCGTGTCCGCCGCCGTCACCGCCTGCGGCGCTTCCTCGGAGCGGTTCCCGGTCAGCGCGGTCAATAGACGGGTGATCTCGTCGTCGGACGTACCGTTCAGGACCAGGCCGACGGCGAGGGCCGCCGTCAGGCGCAAATGGTCGAACAGCGCGGTATCGCGGCTCGGACCCGCTGCGCTGCTCGGCATACACCAGGTGTACTTTCGCAGCAGCCACCAGAGGGAGTCGGCGTAGGCCAGGTCGTTGGTCATCGGAATGAGCGCGTGCTCTTCCAGTAGTCCATGCCACAAGCGCGTATACGCCGCCGTCGCGTCGCGTGCGGAGAGGCGCACGTTGGTCGGGAAGAGCGCCGCCCGGTTCGGCGCGAGCGGATGCAGCGGCACGTAGAAGCGTCGCGTGCGGTCTCGCGTTGCGGCTGCCTCGCTCGCGTCATTGGTTTCGTCGGCGCGGTGGAGGACGGCCAGCACCGACTGAAGCTGGACGTTTCCGCCGTCCGGCGCTGGTCTTACGCCGCCCGCCGCCAGGAGCGCGGCTAAATGCACGAGGTTGCCGAGGCGGTCTTGGGGCTGGTGATGGTCGCGGACGGCCGTCACAACCTCGTCCTGGCATCCCACGAGCACGTGGCGGGACACAAAAGCTGCGGACCAGTGCGCGTGGATAGTAGCCGGAGTGCTGCTGCGTCCGGCCGACACGACCTCGGGCGGGACGTGTTCGCCAGTGCGATACCAGAACGTGCCAATATCGTGGAGCAAACCGGCCAGCGCGGCAGCAGCCACCTCGCCTTGATAGGCCTGAGCTACGCCTGCGCTGCCGACCTCGGTCGCCATGTCTCTTTGCCTGAGCGCTTGTCGAGCTAATCCCGGAGTATACCACCCGCCCCTGACGACGCCAGGTCTGCACCACCGAGACGATCATTGGATTGTGCAGATCTGGCGCGTCACCGCGGCCTCCGTCATTCCCGCGCACGCGGGAATCCGGTGGCGGGAGGTGGGTTGCGGCTTGCGCCTTGCGCTGCAATGGCGATTCTGGTCCCCGCTCCCTTACTATCGGGGCTGGGTAGTGGGCACGGCGCCGGGGGTCGTTGGCGTGGAAATGAGACGGTAGTAGGGCCGCTCCACCGGCCGTAGGTCAAGCACCGCCACCGGCTCCGGCTGCCGGTGCTGTAGATCGAGGATGGCTACCAGGTTCTCCAGCTTGGCGTTGAGCTGTTCCAGCTCGCCGAAGATGATCCGCCAGCCGTTACTCCCCACCACTGTCAGTCCGAGCGTACCGTACTCGATAGCCAGGGGGGCAATCCCTAGCTGCGGTAGCACGCGCCGCAGCTCGCGTGCCGTCAGCAGTATCCGGCGCTCGACACGCTGCCCCGGTACCCGTTCGACACCGTTGGTCTCCTGAATAACCATGGCCGGACCTGGCGCGTCGTCCGTCACAGGGCCGATGATCTGGCCTTCGAGGTCAACGAGGAAGGCGCCGTTGACTGCTTGCCACACGGCGACCGGCTCGCGCTTGGCGATCTCTACGATAATCCGGTCAGGCAGCCGCGCCCGTACCTGCGCCGAGCGAACGCTGGGCAGCGCCTCGATATCCTGCACCAGCCGCCCGGTGTGCAGTAGGAAAATGCTCCTCCCGACGACGTTCGATAGCTCGTGCGCCTGGGCCAGGGTGGCCCTGGATTCCCGTTCCTGGGGAATGATGACCTGCATAACCTGGAACTGCGGCGAGGTCAGCAGCAGCGCGATGACCCCGCAGAGGGCCAGCAGATTGGCTACCGACAGCCAACTCCAGCCGAGCCAACGGGCAAACAGACGCCATCCTGAGTCGCTCACTGGTCCCATTAGCAGGAGCCTCCCACATGGTGTGGATCGTGCTCCCACGTGCCCAGCGGTATGATTTCAAGCTCGAGTTCGATCCCAAACCGCGCCTGGACCGTCCGGCGGGCGAGTCGGATCAGGGCCACGATGTCGGTGGCCGTAGCGTTCGGCTGCGTCACGAAGAAGTTGGCATGGCGCGTCGAGATTTGGGCGCCGCCGCGCTGTGCTCCCTTCAAGCCGGCGGCGTCGATGAGCCGGCCCGCGGCATCGCCCGGTGGGTTCTTGAACATCGAGCCGGCGGAATGCTCGCGCGGCTGATGGGCACGCCGCCAGCGCTCGTACTCGGCGATCTTGCCGAGGCACTCGTCCACTGCCGCCCGGTGCAGCCGAAACTCCGCCGTTAGCACCGGCGGCGGCACCGGGGACCGGGCAAGCGCGCTGGTACGGTAACCGTACCCTAGCGCGGTGACGTCGACTGCGCGCTCGGTCCCGTTGTCCAGCAGGGTGATACTCACCAGCGTGTCCTTGATCTCGCTGCCGTGCGCGCCCGCATTGCCGACGACGGCACCGCCGACGGTACCCGGAATACCGCAGCCCCACTCCAGCCCGGACCATCCTGCGCGAGCCAGCCGCCGGGCCAGCCCGGCCAGCGGCGCTCCACTTTCCACGCGCACCCGCAACTCCTCGCCGCATACCGTCTCTTCCAGCACGCCACGCGCGGCGTTAAGGATCACGCCGCCGCTGACACCGGTATCGCTCACCAAGACGTTGCTGCCACCGCCGAGGATGCGCCACGGTAGGCTACGCTCGGTAGCGACCATCACCACTCGCACCAACTCGGCGCTGCTCCGCACTTGCACCGACCACTCGGCCGGTCCGCCTACGCGCAAGGTGCTGCAGCGGGCGAGGGGGCGGTCGCGCTCGAAGGCTAGGCCGCTCGTGGCCGGTGGTCGGTGGTCGGTGGTCGGTGGTGGTGTCATGTATTTGCCAACGCGCCGTGGGTGGTGTCTCGGCGGATGAATGCCGTACTCGCCGGCCTCCGCCAGGGCTTCGCCACCCAGCTTCAATGGAGACGATCCACGAGTTGATAGGCGAGACGATAGATGGGGCCGGCACCCATCACGACGACGCAATCGCCGGGTGCCAGGTGGTCTAGCAAGTAGGCCAGAGCGTCATCGTGGGTGGCGGCGTGCTGCACGGCCGGATGGCCCGCCGCCGCGGCGAGCGCCGCGGAATCGCGCTCGCCACTGGCCTGCTCGCGGCCCGATGGCGAATATACGTCGGTGAGCACTACGTGGTCGGCACCCCCAAAGGCCTGCGCGAACGCATCGAAGAGCGCTTCGGTCCGGCTGTAGGTGTGCGGCTCGAAGATTGCCCATAGCCGGCCCAGGTTGGCCGGGTGGACCTGCCGCGCCGCCGCCAGGATGGCCCGTATCTCGCTGGGATGATGGGCATAGTCTTCGTACACGGTGACGCCACTGGCCGCGCCTACGCGCTGAAAGCGGCGTGCCGCGCCATTGAACGTCGCCAGCGCCGGTGTGGCGGCGGCGAGTGGTACTCCAGCGTAGGCGGCACACGCCAACGCTGCCAGCGCGTTGCGGACGTTATGACTGCCGGGCACACGGAGCCGGCACTGTGCTACCTCCCCGTCCGGGGCGTGGATTCTGCATTCCGTCCCATGCTGTCCGAGCGCCAGCTGTGTGACCCGCCAGCTACACTCGCGGGCAAAGCCGACGACTTGCACTGTGCAGGGCACCCGCCCCGCTATCCGCTGCGCCGCGGCGTCCTCGCCAATGACCAGCAGACCGTCGGCCGGGACCCGGTTCGCGAATGCGGCAAAGGCTTGATAGATGGCGACGGGATGGTGGTAATAGTCGAGATGATCGGTTTCGATATTGTTGATGACCGCCACCTGCGGATGCAGCGTCAAAAACGAGCGGTCGAATTCGTCCGCTTCGACAGCGAACCACGGCCCAACTCCCCAGTGGGCACTACCGCCGAGGTCAGGCACCTCGCCGCCGACGGCCCAGCTGGGCTGGTGTCCGGCCTGTTTCAGAATCCAGGCCAGCATTGCCGTCGTCGTGGTTTTGCCGTGCGTGCCGGCCACCGCGATAGTGTCTTTCCGGCGACTGAGCCGTCCCAACATGGCCGCTCGCTTGATCTCGGGAATGCCCCTGGCCTTGGCCTGCCGGCGCTCGACATTGTCATCCGGGATTGCGGAGGAATATACGACCAACTCAGGATCGCCGAGATGCCGCGCGTCGTGTGGTACGCCGATGGACACGCCGCGCTGGCGGAGGTCCCCTAACGCTGCGCTCTCTTCCAGGTCGGACCCCGTGACCTCACAGCCAAGCTCCAGGAGCAGCCCGGCCAGCCCGGCCAGTCCGGTGCCGCCGATGCCAATGAGATGCACGCGAGACGGGAGGTGCTTATCCGTGCCGGGCTGCCGAGGCGGTTGACGTTGAACCATGTCTCAGACCTTCGCTGGCCTCCAGGGTAACACTATCAGCTTGTTCTATCGCGCCGGGCAACCGCGCGTAGCACGACGGCGATCCGCGCGGCCGCGGCCGGTTTGGCAAGGCCCCGCATGGCCGCCGCCATCCGGCGCCTGCGGTCCGGATCATCGAGCAGGGCGGTCACCTCTGCCAACAGCCGCTGGCCGGTAAGCTCGGTGTCCGCGACAACGACCGCCGCGCCGTGGTGGGCCAGAAAGGCTGCGTTCGGCTGCTGGTGTCCCCCGGCGTAATCGGCCGGTACCAGCACGGCCGGTGTGCCGGTAGCCGGTAGCTCGGCCAGCGTGGCGGCGCCGGCGCGGCAGACGACAAGGTCCGCGGCGGCGATGCTATCCGCGATGCCGGTGTGGAGATGTGCTCTGACGATGTAGCGGCACCGGAGCTGCGGCGGGAGTGCTGCGCGAAGCTCCCGCATCTCGGCCTCATCCAGCAGACCGCAGAGATGGACGATCTGCGTGCGGGCCAGGAGCGCCTCCAGCGTGCCGCACACGGCCCGATTGAGGCGCTGGGCACCTTGGCTGCCGCCCATCACGAGCACTAGCGGCTCATGCAGCGCCAGGTCAAACTGGGTGCATCCCCGCTCGGCAGACGGCTGCTCGAACTCTGGGCGGAGCGGATAGCCGGTGACCGTTGTGGGTGCTCCGGTGTGCAGCCGCCCACCGAGATCAAAGGCCAGCGTGACGTGCGCGGCCAGCAGTGCGATCCAACGCGCCGCCCAGCCTGGTGTCCTATCGGGCAGATGCAGCACAACGGGGATGCCCGCGAGTCGCGCTGCAAGCACTACGGGCACGCTGGCGTAGCCGCCCGTGACCAGCGCGGCGTGCGCCCGGAACGTGCGGAGCCGGCGGTAGCACGTGATGACTGCACGCAGCATACGCAGGGCGTTCCGCACCAGGCGGCCCGGCTTGGCACCGCGCAGCGGCCCGACGTCAAGCCATACAACCGGCCAGTGGGTCCCGGTCATCACAGCGCGGTCGATGGGCGTCCGGCCGGCGAAGACGAGCACGGCCGGTGTTTCGTCGGGAGCGGTCGGGTTCCGCCGGCCCGGGTGCCAAAGCCGCACGGATGGGGCCAGGTGTGGTGCGGCTTTGGCACCCGGGCCGTGAGCAGAGTCTCCATCCTGGGAGGAGGGAGTAGAGCGGCGAGGCCCGGGCGGCGGAACCTCAGGTTGAGCGTGGGAGAGGGCCGTCGCTACCGCCAGCACCGGATACAGGTGTCCCCCGCTGCCTCCGCCACACATCGCCACGCGCAAGCTCACGGGCCAAAACTCCGGCCATGCTAGGCAAACGGGGCGTGCCTTCGACTGCCGGAGTTTTGGCCCATGACCGAGTAGTGTTCATGCGAGACTGTATACCGTGAGATGTTGAGTAGCAGGCCCGTGCTCACTAGCGTGACGAGCAAGGATGAGCCGCCGGATGAGATATAGGGGAGCGTAAGCCCGGTATACGGGAGCGAGCTAGTGGTCACACCGATGCTGACGAGCGCCTGAAAGACGATGCCGCAAGTAATACCGGTGGCCAAGAGCCGGCTGAAGGTGTCGGGCGACTCCCAGGCCACTTGCAGGCCGCGGTAGGCCAGAAGGGCAAACGCCAGGAGCACGGCGCACGTGCCGATCAGCCCTAGCTCCTCACCAATGACGGCAAAAATGCTGTCGGTATGAGGGAACGGCAAGTAGTTGAACTTCCCCCGTCCAACGCCCAGACCGGTGCCCGTAACACCGCCAGCGCCGAGGGCCGTGAGGACCTGGCCGATGTGGTAGCTCGAGTCGCTCGGATCACCCCACGGGTCCAGAAAGGTCACGAAGCGCTCCATCCGGTAGGGAGACACAGTGATGACAGCGTACAGGCCAACAACGCCGGAGGTAAAGAAGAGCAGGAGCTGCCCCAAGTGCATCCCGGCAGCAAAGAATATCGCGACGGCCGTGGCGACAATCACGAATGCAGAGCCGAGGTCCGGCTGCTTGAGCAGCAGCATAACAATGGTGGCAATGATGATGACGAATGGCACGAATTGGTACGCGAGACTCTTCACCTGCGCTTCTTTGGTCGCCAGCCAGTAGGCCATATAGATGATAATTCCCAGCTTGGTCAGCTCGGAGGGCTGGATACTGATGGAGCCGATGGTTAACCACCGCTGGGCGCCGTTGATAGGCTCGGCGAAGAGCAAGACGCTGATAAGCGCGATGATGCATCCTAGCAGCAGCCACAGCGCCAGCGGGCCGAGACGGCGGTAGTTTATGCGCCATGCAACTCCCATTGCGGACAGTCCGAGTACGGTCCAGAATATCTGGCGACCCAGATAGTAGAACTGGGTGCCGTAGTCGTTGTAGGCGGTCACCATGCTGCTCGAGAGCACCATGACGAGGCCGAACGCGAGGAGCGCGATAACAACCCCTAGCAGAACGTAGTCGGGGCGATGGGCTGGCGGTTGGTCCGGATGCAACTCTTGGTTCATCGGGGTTGTTCCGTTATCCGCCGTTGCTCGCGCGTGTGTCCGGCGCGGCCGAGGGGGAGTGGCAGGGGCCCGGCCAGCTGCGCGGCTTGGCGGCCGGCCGGGTCGCTCGGTGCGATGCGATAGTACACCATCAGCGCCTCGGCGATGTTGCGGAAGGCCGGCGCAGCCACGACGGATCCCCAAGGAGTCCCCTGGGGCCGGTCAACCTTCACGAAGATGGCGAACCGGGGTGCGTCAATCGGCACCACTCCCACATACGAGGCGATTGTGAACTCCGGGTCGTAGCCGGCGTCGGTAGGGATGGACGCGGTGCCTGTCTTGCCGCCTACGCGGTACCCGGGAAGGATCGCATAATTGGTCTCACCTTGATTGGCGACCACCTCCATCATCTGGAGCATGGTTCTGCTTGTGCTGGGGTTGATGACCTGCTGGAGGACAACCGGCGTGGTCGTGTCGGTGACCTCACCGGTCTTGGCGTCCACTCGTGCCTGCACCACATACGGGCGCATGCGCTGCCCCTGGTTCGCCAGCGCGGCGATGGCGGAGACGAGTTGCAACGGCGTGACAGTAATGCCTTGACCGAACGAGTTCGCCGCGAGATCGGCCTGACTCCAGAGCGGCTCGGTGAAGCTTCGCAACCGACCGGTCGCTTCGCCTTGCAGGTCTACGCCGGTACGCTGGCCGAAACCGAAGGCTTTGACATAGCGATAAAATCGCTGCGGCCCCAGTGTCTGCACCACCCAAATCGCGCCCGTGTTCAGCGACTTTTGCAGCAGCCCCGTGACCGTGGTGCGGCCGTAGGCGCGGCCATCCCAATTGCGGATCCGATGTGGCCCGATGACTACCTCCCCGGTGTCGTTGTATGTCGTGTGGGGATTGACGAGTCCTAAGTCAATCGCAGCGGCGACCGTCACCAGCTTGAGCGTAGAGCCAGGCTCGAACGGCTCGGAGATCGCCGGATTGCGGAATAACCCCGGCTCGAAACGGTCGTAATGATTGGGGTCGAAGGTGGGGTAACTCGCCATAGCGAGGATGGCGCCCGTGGCAACCTCCATCACGATGATGGTGCCGCGCTCGGCCTCGTGCCGCTCAAGGGTCTGCCGTAACTCGCGCTCGGCAAAGTGCTGAATCGTTCGATCAATCGTCAGGATAAGGTCATAGCCGTCCTGCGGCGCGGCGCTTTCGCGGGAGCCGAAGACTATTTCGGTACCGGTGTTGTCGGTCTCGGCGCGGATACGGCCGGGACGCCCGGTGATCGTGCTGCGATAATAGTCCTCCAGACCATACCAGGCTTGCCCTTCGCCGTCGGCAAATCCCAGGAGGTGTGCAGCGAGGGTTCCCTCGGGATACACCCGCTGGCCGGTCGCCTCCAGTTGAATGCCGGGGAGCTGCAAAGCGAGCACTTGGCGGCGCACGTGGTCGCCAATCTTGCCGGAGAGGCGCACATAGGACCCGGCGGCTTCCGTCAACTTTGCCCGCAATTCGGCCGCGGATATGCCGAGGATCGGGCTGAGACGCTCGGCCGTCAGCACCGGATCGGCAACTGCGGACAGGTCAGCCGACACGAAGTCGGCGGCCACGCTAACGGCGAGGACGTTCCCCTGTGCGTCATAGATCATGCCCGCTCGCGGAGGGAGAATCTGCTCGCGGACTTGCTCATTGACGGCCTTCTCTTGGAGCCATTCGTGCTGCAAGACCTGCCAATAGAAGAGCCGCCAAGCAAGCAGCGCCACACAGATCAAGACAAAGGCCAGCAGCACGGCGAGCCGAATAGGCGAGTCGGCGGGCGGCAGCACCTCCGTTGTGGGGGATTCCGCACCCGGCTGCCCTGCAGCCGGCTCCATGGGGGCCGGCAGGCTCTGAGCGGATCGTTCCAGGGCGCGTGACGGAAGTGGAGCAACCGTGACCATGCGCTAACTCGGTGCGCGCGCGGGGCCGGCCGCCGGCCCGGCGCTGTCGGTTCTGTCGAGCTTACTCTGCACACGGGTGAGGAGGGCGCCGAGTCGTTGACGCCACGCGGAGGGGGGGGGGGCAGTGTCCTGCTCCGCGGCTTGGATCGCGGCATCGATGTCGAGCGCTGCCGGCAGCGGCGCGGCGGGCAAGAAGGTCTCCGTGTGGGCCTGGACCATCCCCAGCTCACTGGCCGCGGTCCGGTCAACTTGGCCGATGCTCCGGAGACTCGCCAGCTCGACAAGGAGCTGCTGCTGCTCCCGCTTCAACTCCTCCCGGCGGTGTTCGAGGTTAGCAAGCTCGTATCCTGAGGTAGCGACCCGACTCACTTGTGTCAGGTACAGGAGCGCCGCGACCGCAATGCATACGACGGAGGTGAAGACCAGTCCGATTGGTGGGAGGTCGAGCGGCCAAGGCAGACGCACTGCCGCCTGCCCACCGATCGGGAGTAGCTTGCTCACTGCTGCCACGGTGACTACCTACTACCTGCCGGCCCTTGATGCGCCACTGGCTCCACAGGGCCCTTAGCTGCGGGCGTGAGGGGTAACCGCTCCACCACGCGCAGACGAGCGGAACGGCTCCGCAGATTCTCCTGAATCTCAGCTGTCGTAGGCCGCACAACGCGGCGGGTTACGAGTCGTACCCCAGCCGATGCCCCACAGCTACACACCGGGACCTCCGGGGGGCACTGGCAGACGCCTGCGGCGACCCGGAAGGCTTGCTTCACCAGCCGGTCCTCAAGCGAGTGATAGCTGATGAGAGCCAGCCGGCCACCGGTAGCGAGCAACCGGATCGCTTGCGGCAACACCGCCTTCAGCGCGTCCAACTCGCCATTAACGGCAATCCTTAATGCTTGAAACGTGCGAGTGGCCGGATGGCGCCGCCGCCGGCCGGCCGGCCGCGGCACCGCCGTCGCGGCCACCCGCGCGAAGTCCCGGGCGCTCCAAGCGCCATTGGGCGGGCGGGCGGCGCTGATCGCACGGGCAATGCGGCGCGACCAGCGCTCTTCGCCGTACTCCCAGATGACCCGCGCTAGCTTGTCGGTGTCCCACTCATGGACAAGCTCTGTTGCCGTGGGACGGTCGCCCGTAGGGTCGAAACGTAGGTCAAGTGGTCCGCTGCTGGAGAACGAAAACCCGCGCGTGTCGTCGGCCAGTTGCCGGGAGGACAATCCCAAGTCCAGGAGGATACCGTCGGCCTGCTTCCAACCATGGGCGTGAGCAATGGTCTTCAGGTCCGAGAAGTTCCCTTGCACCAAGCGGACGCGCTGCCCATAGGCCCCTAGCCGCTGCCTGGCTGCGGCCAAGGCTTGCGGATCGGCATCGAGGCCGAGCAGCTGGGCGTCCGGTGTGGCGTCCAAGAGCGCCGCCGCGTGCCCACCGCTGCCCACGGTTCCATCTATGAAGCGCTTGCCCCCGGTTGTGAGCAGGTCAACGACCTCGGCCCACAACACCGGCACGTGCTCCTGCACCGCCGGCGGGTCAGCGGCCTCGACGGGCGACTGGGTAGTGCCGGCGCGCGCGCGTGGTCGCATCATTAATCGTCCACTCATCCGAGCATGAGGATAGCGGCGCCGAGCGCGCCTTGTGAAAATGGCGCGGACAGCTCCACGGTCGCCTGAGTTCGTTGTATGAGGAGGTGTGGCGGGGCTGCCGTGGAGGCAGAGTCACATTCGCCCGCCAGCTACCTGTCGAGATTATACGTGGCGCAGCGCCGGCTACGGCAAGGATTGACGGGCCACAGCCGCACCACACCTGGCACTCTCCGTGCGGCTGTGGCCCATCATTCGGTGCGTGCAATTCTATGGTAGCGATGTTTACAGCGCAACGTACAGAACGCGCCGGCATGTGGGGCACTGCTGGAGACGGTCGGCTTGCCGAGCCTGCTGGACGGTGTACGACGGGAGTGTGAGCCGACAACCCTGGCAGCGTCCCTGGGCGACCTGTGCCACGGCGATTCCACCGGCTTGCTGACGGAGGCGATCGTAGAGCGCGGTTGAGGACGAGGCTAGTTGTGCCGTGATGGCGGAGCGGTCACGCTGGAGCTGTCGGAGCTGCGCCTCGACTTCCACCTTCTCGCGCCCCAGCGCCGCGCGCTTCTGTGCCCCGGTCGCCTGGGCGGCGGCCGCGTGTTGCGCCGCCGCGGCCGCCGCGGCCTCAGCCTTCTCCACTGCCTCCATCGCCACCAAGACCGCATCCTCCAGCTCGGTGACGCGGCTCCGGAGACTCTCCACCTCCTGGAAGAGCGACTGAAGCTGACTACGCGGAGCGCCCCGACTATCGTAAAGACGTCGTTCTTCGGTGGTGAGCTTGTCCTGCACGGTCCCCAGTTGCAACTCCAGCTCGCGCAGCTCGCTCTGCTGGTCGTGCAGGGATTCCTGGTGCGCCTGCGCGTCGCGGTCGGCGGCTGCCTCTGCGGCGCGGTCCGCCAGCCTCGTATCCAGCTCCTGTATGCGCTGGAGCGCATTATCGCCTTGCGAATCGATCTGCTGGAGTTGAGACAGGAAGTAGGCTTGGCCGACGGGAGTCATGCCGCGAGTATAGCAATCCGCCGGGGTAGTCCGAGTCTCTCCGGGGCGGGGCTGGCATTGCACCTACCCCTGACGCCCCCCTGACGACGCCAGGTCTGCACCACCTATACGATCATTGGATTGTGCAGACTTGGCGCGTCACCCTGCCCCCTTCCTCCAGGGCCGGGGAATCAGCGCGGCGACCGGCGGCCGCTCCTACGGGCACACCTGATGGATGTCCCTACGAGCCGCCGGTCACTGGCCACGAGCCGCCGAGCACTGGTCACCGGTCGTGCTGGCGGGCCGTCAGGCGGATAGCTGTGCCATGAAAAGCGTACTCGCGGCGGATGGAGTTCTCCAGGTACCGCCGATAGCCGTAATGCATCAGGCTGGGGTCGTTGACGAAGAAGACAAACCGGGGAGGCCGTGTTCCTACTTGGGTAGCGTAGTAGATCTTCAGGCGCTGACCGCGCATGGAGGGAGGGGCGTGTGCTGCCGTGGCTCTGCCAATCAGCTCATTGAGTCGACCCGTCGGGATGCGGCGCTCCCGCTCACGGGCCACTGCCAAGACCGTGTCGAGGATGCGGTTCATTCGCTGGCCGGTGAGAGCGGAGACGAACAGGGTGGGCATCCAGGGCATGAAGCGAAAGGCCCGCTGCGCCTCTGGCTGGAAGCGGCGCATTACGTGCGGGTCTTTGGCAATGAGGTCCCACTTGTTGACGATGAGCACCGCGCCTTTCGTTTCGTCGGCGATGATGCCGCCGATATGCGTGTCCTGAGACGTGAACGGTTCGGTGGCATCCGTGAGCAGCAGGGCCACGTCGGCGCGCCGGATGGCCCGCAGCGAGCGCAGCACGCTGTAGTGCTCGACGCCGGGCACGACTTGCGCTCGTCTCCTGATCCCGGCCGTATCCACGAGGACCAGCTCCGTGTCTTTGTAGCGGACGATGCTGTCAATGCTATCGCGCGTGGTGCCCGGGACGACGCTGACGACCGTGCGCTCTTCCCCCAGCAATCGGTTGAGCAGCAGCGATTTGCCGACGTTCGGCCGGCCGACGATGGCGACGCGCAGGCGTGTGTCTTCATCCTCGGTGGGTGGCTCGACCGCCGGGAGCGCCTTGAGGACCGCATCGAGCAGGTTGCCGGTTCCCATTCCGTGATAGGCGGATACGGGGTGCGGCTCGCCCATGCCCAGGGCATAGAACTCGCTGGCCCCTGCGCTCCGCCTGACACTATCCGCCTTGTTCGCCGCGAGGATGATCGGTTTTCCGGTCCGGCGCAGGAGTGCGGCGACATCCATGTCGAGCGGCGTAGAGCCGGTGACGACATCAACGACGAAGATGATGGCATCCGCTTCGGCGATGGCGACCTGGGCCTGCTTTGCGGTCTGCTCTTGCAGCGTGTCGTGAGGCTCGGCAGCCAAAGCCGCACGGATGGTGCCAGGTGTGGTGCGGCTTTGGCTGCCGAAGGCCAGGCCGCCGGTATCTACAACCAGAAACCGGCGGCCGCCCCAGTCGGCTTCCGCATACAGCCGGTCGCGGGTGGTACCCGGTGCCGCCTCCACTACTGCCTGCGGCGCCTCGGTGAGCCGGTTGAAGAGGCTCGACTTGCCGACATTCGGCCGGCCGACGAGCGCGACAATGGGGAGGTCTCCTGCCGGAAGGGTCATACATGATGCTCCGAAAGCCGCGACGCGGGACGCACGTAGCCCGGCGACGGGAGCGACTGGCTACCTTGAGCGTCAGCCCTAGGCACTTCACCCCCACCGGGACCTCCGTAATTGTAGCGCAGCGGTCCTGGCCGACGGCCGCTATTGCCTCGTCTCGTCGGAGCCGCTAATATTTACCGCTGTGTTACGACGTTATGCCGGGTGGTTCTTAGCCGCCGCCGCGATTTTCGCCGCACTCCTGCTCGCAGGGTTGATACACGACTTTGGCCAGCCGGAGACGGGCTGGCTGACGACGAACCCTACGCTGGCCGGGATATTGGTGGCGCTTGCCTACATCTCGATGGTCCTGTACCAGTTTGGGCAACGCGGTCGGTCCAACTCCGAAGAAGAAGAGTAAGCCTCTCCACCAGCAAACGCAGTCCCCGGCTTCTCCTGGACAGCCCTCGGGACGGTGTGCTGGTTTCGTTCCTCTGTGCTCCGCGCTATCCGTAACACGGTTGTAACGTCCTTGTAATCGGGAGTTAACAACCGTCCCATATAGTAGTTCCCTACTGGAGTGTTGCCGCGTGACGGTAGCGCATGAAACATCCGCAGGATCGTGTTGGTCGTATATCTCGATACGGGGTGAGCGGCGGCAATCCTGACGTGACTGCGAATGTGATCACCATCGCAGACGGCGGTGAGAGTCGTCGCTACACTCCAATACACCTGTAGGTTGGCTGCGCGCCGGCAATGAGGTCAAGCGCGTAGCACAACCGAGGGTGAGTAGCCGTGGAGGATCGTGCGGCAGCGTTGGTGCTGCCGCTGCGGTCAACCAACGCTGGTGGTGTGATGCCGGAGTGCGGAGCCAACGGTTGGCACCGCGCGCGGATGGGACCGGCATTGTCGCAGATTTCAACAAGGAGGGTAATCCCATGGCACCCACGTTCAAGCCAGCAGAGTCGCTGGACACGCGGAAGGCGGAGTTGATCTCCCTGGTCAGCCGTCTGCGCGGCGATGACGCCTCGGAAGCTCCGATCGTAGACCGCGGTGACTTCGAAGGGCTGATAGCTGCCGCCCAGGAGGCCACGGAGCGCGGTACCCGCGTCGAGTTGCGGCACCTTGTCGAGCAGCGGCTAGTCGAGCTGGACGATGCGCGACGCCGCTTGGAACAGGGCCGTTACGGCGTCTGCCAGCTTTGCGGTGAGGAGATTCCGGCACGGCGGCTGCGAGCCGTTCCGCAGGCCACCCACTGCATTGACTGCCAGCGCCGGCTGGAGCGCCGCTTCGAGCGGGCGCACGCCGCCTGAGTTGACCGATAGCGGCCGCGCAACTAGCTCTCTGCTGACGTTTTACAGGGATGACCTACCCCTACCGCCTCACTGAAGGGGGGCTAGGGGTTAGGTCCACCCTGCCCCCGTCGCAAACCTCCCTTGTCACGGGAGCCGGGGAGTGTCAACGGCTAGATATTCAGTGCGAGCTGCTGCGGTGCTGGGGGTAGAACCGCTATGCGCGGTCGGGTCTCCGGGCGCGGCAGGCCGCAGTCGGCACCCACGGCGCTGACCAGCCGCTCGATGCGTTCGTCCATGGAGCGGGGCGAATAGCGGGCGCGTGCCGGCTTGCCGGGCGCACCGAACCAACGGCGGTAGCTCACCATCACCTCCGGGAAGGTCGGCGAGAGGGTCTCCAGGAGCCAGTCGCGCACCGCCGGCTCCAGATGTACCGTCCCGGCCCACACAAATGCGGCGCCGTGGTCGGCCGCCGCCCGGACAAGATCGGTCAGCGACGCCGGCGAGTCGGTGATGCCAGGCAAAATCGGCGCGAGCGCCAGGCCCACGCGAATGCCATGGTCTGCCAATCGCCGTATCGCACGCAGCCGTTGTCGCGGTGACGCCACGCCCGGCTCCAGCTTCCGTAGCAATGCCGCGTCGAGGCTCGTCAGACTCATGTTGACGCTGCACGAGCCGGCGCGGTCGCGGACCTCCTGGAGCAGGTCAACGTCGCGCACGATGAGGCTGCCCTTGGTTGTGATGCGGGCCGGCGTGCGCGCCTCGGCCAGAGCTGCCAGGCACGCTTGGGTCACTTTATAGCGCCCCTCCGCCGGCTGGTAGGGGTCCGTGGCGGTTCCGATGGCGACGTTTTCGCGGCGCCATGACCGTCGTGATAGCTCGCGACGCAGTACGTCGGCCAAGTTGGTCTTCACAAAGATGTGGCGGGCGAAGTCCTTGCCCGGGTGCAGGTCGAAAAAGGCATGCGTCGTCCGGGCGTAACAGTAGTGGCAAGCGTGGCGGCAACCCCGGTAAGGGTTGAGGCTCCAGGCGAATGGCCCGCCCCGGGAGCGGTTGAGGGCACTCTTCGCCTCGATCTCGTGGTAGGTGGGCACACCGAGGGACCCCGTTCCCCTTACTTCCATCAGCTTCCTCCCACTGTCAACTGCGGCTACTGGAACCCAGTATAGAACCTCAGTTCTAATCCGTCAAGTGACGTTACGGAAAGCCGGCCGGAGCCGTGCCGTCACGACCGGAGGGAAGCGATTCGGCCGGGTAGGTGCCGCGTCAGGGCGCAGTGGCCCCTCTGTGTTGCCCGGAGCGCAGTGGGGGTGCCGCGGCGGCGGGCGAGCCGGGGCTACGCCGCGGAGAGCTATGGGGACTGGTCCGGTTTAGCTGAAGGGGATCGGGGGCAGGATACCGGCGCGTACAAGGTCGCGGTAGATGATGTCGGCGATGACGCCGGCTGCTCCACCACCTAGCACAAAGGCCAGGACGATTCCAATCCAGAAGCCGAGGAATCGCGGACGGTACGGATCGTTTCGAGCAGCACCACTATCCTGACCGGCGGCGAGAGACGTCTGGCTCATGCTCTCCTCGTGTATCTGTGAGGTCTGGCGGCACGCCCAACCGGCGCGGTAGTACCGACACGTGAATAGTACCACAGCGGGAGGGTTCGGGAGTCAGCGTGTCTCGCGCTAGGACCGAGCGGCTGGCGGGTGTGCCGCACCGGCCAGAGCCGCACGGATGGGGCCAGGTGTGGTGCGGCTCTGGCCGGTGCCGACGGCAGCGCGGCACGCCCGTTCTCCGGCTATTGGTAGATCGCCCGATAGAGCGTGTAGTTCGTTATGACGGCCTTCACAAACCCGCTCGTCTCGGAGAAGTCTATCTGGTCCACGAACCGATCCACGTCGTCTGCGGCTCCGTTCCTGGCCCAGCGTGCGACGTTGCCGGGGCCGCCGTTGTAGCCGGCGAGCGACAGGTAGGCGTTGTTATCGAAGCGTGCAAGCAAGCCGGCGAGGTAGTGAGCGCCGAATTTGACGGCCACGTCGGGGTGATAGAGGTCGTCCGGCTGGAATGTCGTCAGTCCCAGTGCTGCCGCCACGTCCCGCGCCGTGCCGGGAATAAACTGCGTCAGGCCGCGTGCGTCTGCGAAGGATGTCGCACCGGGGTGGAAGGCGCTCTCCTGGCGAATCAACGCCGTCAGCAGGAGCGGATCGAGTGCTCGTTGTCGGCTCTCCGGCTCGACTAGACCGATGAATCCGAGCGGATAGATGAGCTTCTGGAGCACGCGCGGCGCCTCCAGGAGTTGGACACCATCCATGTCTCGGAACGCTTGCTCGCCGAGCCGCATGGCGATACGAATATGGCCCTCGGTGTGGGCTGCGGTGGCCACATGTACGAGCGCGGCCGGCTCGTCGGCAACCGCAGTGGCCAAGTCGCGCAGCTCCTCCTCGCTGGCGGACGTGAAGCCGGCGGCCAGCAACGCAAACGCACGCCGGAACCGTGGATCGGCGGCAACCTTGGCCCGCTGGCGCTCCTGTGCGGCCAAATCCAGCCCCTGTTGCTCGACCAGCCACGCTTGCCACTGCTTTTGCTCGTCCGGGGTGATGACTCGCTGCGTCTCGAAAGGGCCGAGCGGCGTGGTCTGAGGGTGGCCGGTCAGCTCACGCGCCCGGAGCGAGTAGAAGCTCTCCGGGGCGGTATCGGCGGCCGCGGCCAAGTGCCAGCGGCCTCTACTCTCCTGATCACGCGCGGTTAGGATGCGGCCGAGGCGGTAGAGGGCTTCGGGACGGTACTGCGACTGGGGATGTTCGGCGACCAGCCGCTCCAGCCGCGCTATCCCCTCGTCCGGCGCATTCCACAGCAAGGTCGTCGCGGCGGCCCATAGCGACCGGTCGGCCCAGAAACTGTCCAGCGAGCGGGCGGCGATCTCATCCAGCGCCCCGATACCGGCCGCCGGCTGGCCGGACCGCAGCAAGGCGAGCGCCCGGTAGTAGGCGGCGCGCGCCGCCCGCTCCGGTGCAGGATTGCCGGCGATGAAGTCGTCCGCCGCGGCAATGGCGTCCTGCCACAGCCCGTTGGCGTAATAAATCGCCGTGCGATCATCGTCACTGACGGGGAAACGGTTGCCCGACGTGCGTAACGCCTGCAACGCTTGAAAAGAACGCGGATATTCGCGAATCAGCTCTTGACGCACTTCGTCCGCCAGGTCACGACGCCCGGCGGCCTCCTCCCGTTCGACCTGACGCCAGAGTGCCTGGACGTGCGTGGCGACATGCAGGCCCAGCAGGGGCAAGTCCGCGAGGACCGTCCGGAAAGCGGTGGCCGCATCCCGCGTGCGGCCCGCTTGCTCGGCGCGGTGGCCGAACGCCTGCGCCACGCGCCTGCGCCCGGCGCGAGAGGGAATGGCGTCGAGCGCCGCATACGCCTCCGTTAGAAGCTCCCAGCCGGCGTCGTCTCGGCCTAGTCCGAAAAGCAGGGTTGCCTTACGCACGGCCATGAAGTCGGCGAGGCCGTCTTCGAGCGCTTCATACTGATCGTAAACCGCCAGCGCAGCGTCCGCGGCGCCGCTGCGCTCGAAAGCGTGTCCCAGGAGCAGCAAGGCCGGCGCTTGCCAGCGGCCCGCGCGCGGGTGAATGACGAGCCGGAGGCCGCTGCGGATGGCGGTAGCGGTATCGCCCGCAGCGAAAGCGGCTTGAGCCTGCCGGTACAGAGCCTCGACGGCCGCCTCCGATTGCGGCGCCTGGCTCTGTAGCTGTTGGTAGAGCCGGATGGCCTGTTTGTAGTCGCCCGACAAGTGGACGGCACGCACTACGGCGAGAGCGGCCGGTGTCTTGAGCACCTCTAGCGACGGCGTTGGTTGCGCTTGGCAACGCTGTGCCCCGCCGAATACGGCCAGCAACAGGACCGGCACGCCGAGGAGTTGTAACCAGCGCTGAGGTGGATGACGGCTGGGCATTGCGTGATTCTCTGAAGGACGGTTACGGCGCTGCGGCTCGTGCTCGGCCGCTGGACCCTTAAACGTATCGTGGGGACGCGGGCCTCCAACGTTCCATCATACATAAGCATAAGCTGCATACGCTGCTCATAAGCCGCCGGGGCCGGTGATTTGGCGGATTGCTTGCCGCAGCTCGGCTCGTAGCGGATCACGCAGCACAGGTCCGCGATCATGGCGGCGACCGGGCACAAGTAATCGTCGCAGCCGTCGGCCAAAGCCGCACGGATGGTGCCAGGTGTGGTGCGGCTTTGGCCGACGGGGCCGCCATTGAACATGAGCAGCGGCATGCCGCAGCCACTCGCGGCCGACCACACCCGCGCCGAGCTTGAAGTCACGTAGCGTTCGACGGTCCGCTCGGGTCCCTGGGCTGCCAAGAGTCTGTCTTACGGATCCGCCACGAGTTGGTCGAGGCGAGCAAGCGCGTCGTCCAGCCGAGACAGCACCCGGTCGCGGCCGATCACCAGCATCGTGTCGAAGAGCGGTGGGGTCCTGGTCCGCCCAGTGATGGCGCCGCGGATAATCATGAAGAGGTGGCCGTGCCGCCAGCCCAGGTCGTCGGCGGCAGCGCGGATGGTTTCTTCCAGGGCTGCCTCGTCCCACGCCGCCGCGGCGATTACTACTCTGGCGCTGGCGAGCGCGTCGCGCGACTCGGCGGCAGTGCGGCGCCGGGCGAGCAGAATCTTCGCATCGTAGTCTTCCAGCTCGTCGCACAGGAAGAACGAGGTTGCATCGGGCAGCTCGCTCAGGCGCCGCACGCGCTCCTGCTCCAGGCCCACGGCCGCCTTGACCCGCTCCGCCGGTACGGACTCGATGGGCAGTCCGGCCCTGCGGAGGAACGGCACGGCGCGCTGCACGAGGTCGTCCAGCGCGAGCGACCGCATCCAGACGCCGTTGAGCCACTCCAGTTTTTTCTCGTCGAAGACCGCCGGGGACTTGCTCACGCGGTCGAGCGAAAAGGACTCTTGCAGCTCGGCAAGCGTGAACACTTCCTTGTCGTTGGCCGGGTGCCAGCCGAGGAGCGCGAGGAAGTTCACCATCGCTTCCGGCAGGTAGCCCTGATCTCGGAACTCCCCGATATAGACGGCTCCCTTGCGCTTGCTGATCTTGGAGCGGTCGGGGTTGAGCAAGAGCGGCACGTGACCGAAGGCCGGCGGCTCCCAACCGAGGGCTTGGTAGAGGAGCACCTGCTTGGGTGTGTTGGGCACGTGCTCCGGGCCGCGCAGGATGTGGCTGATCGCCATGTGATGGTCGTCTACGACCACGGCGAAGTTGAAGAGCGGCCAGCCGGTCGAGCGCATGATGGGGATGTCACCGTAGAGGTCGCTATCCTCCGCGATGTGCCCCAGCACCAGATCGTCGTAGGCTACCGGTCCGCCGCGCACCTTGAACATGATTCGTGCTGCTTGCCCGGCGGCTTCCCGCGCGCGGCGCGCGGCCGCAGTCAGGTTGCGGCAGCGGCCGCTGTACTTGGGTGGGCGCCGTGCCTGCTGGGCAGCGCGTTGCTCGGCTTTCAGCTCCTCGGGCGTGCAGTAGCAGTGGTAGGCCAATCCCCGCTCCAGCAGACTGTCCGCTACTTCCTGATACAAGGACAGGCGTTCACTCGACCGATACGGGCCATACGGACCGCCGCAGTCGGGCCCTTCGTCCCAGGTCAGGCCAAGCCAATGCAGGCCGGCCAGCACGCCCCGCTCCGACTCGGCGGTCGAGCGCTGCGCGTCCGTGTCTTCGATCCGCAGCACGAACGTGCCTTCTTGCTGCCGCGTGTAGAGCACGTTGAACAGTGCCGACCGTGCCGTGCCGACGTGGCAGTTCCCGGTCGGTGAGGGGGCAATGCGGGTTCGCAGGGGCCGGGTGCTCCGGTTGTCACTCATCTGATCTTGCCACTCCTTGTCGCTGCGCGTGGATCACTGGGTAGGGGTACACGCTTTCGCGCCGAAAGATCGAATTGCCGCCGCGGTGCTCAGTTTCCTCACACCTAGGCTTCAGCCGGCGCCTCATGCGTCAGCAGGTACGAGAGATACTCGATCTCGATGGAGAGATCAACGTTTTGCAGGTGGACGTGCTCCGGGACCTCCAGCTTCGTCGGAGCGAAATTGAGAATGCCGGTGATACCGGCGGCCACGATAGCAGCGGCGACTTCCTGGGCCGAGTTGGCCGGTACGGCGATCACGGCCATCTGCAAGTTCAAGGAGCGGACCGCAGCCGGCAGGGCGCTCATTGGACGAATGTGTATCCGCCGCACTTTCTGACCGATCTTGCGCGGGTCCCGGTCAAAGGCGGCCACGACGTGAAAGCCTTGGCGGGGGAAGCCGCGGTAACTCAACAGGGCTTGGCCCAAGTTCCCGACGCCGACCAGGGCAATGCGCCAACCGTGGTCAATGCCGATGATCGTTGCCAGGCTGCGCTGCAATTCCTGGTTCTCGTAGCCGACCCCGCGGCGGCCGAAGGTGCCGAAGTAGGCGAGGTCGCGGCGCACTTGCGCGGCCGTGAACCCGGTAAGCGCAGCGATCTTCCCGGAAGACACCTGCTCGCCCTCGCTCTGAGCGGCGAGCGTCTGCAAGAGGCGGTAATAAGTGGAGAGACGACGAACCGTGCTCTCCGGCACGTGCTCGGAGCGCGCGGCCGGGGCGGATTCGGCCCCGGTGGGCCGGTCGTCCGCCGGGGCGCTCCCGGCCTTCCGTGAAGTAGCCATGCGGTTAGGCTCGTATCGGTACCACGTCAGCCGTGGTGATCGGAGACACGGGCTCAACGCAGCATCGCTCCCGGTGTTAGCTCCAGGACCTCTACACTCGATTGGTCGCCGAGCTGCTCGCGGAGGGCCGCCGGGGTGCCGGTCAGTATCGGAAACGTACCAAAGTGCATGGGGATCACTCGTGGTGCTTCCAGCAAGCGACACGCGAGGGCGGCTTCGCGTGGCCCCATCGTGAAATGGTCGCCAATCGGCAGACAGGCGACATCCGGCCGATAGAGCTGGCCGATGAGCCGCATGTCGCCGAAGACATTGGTGTCTCCGGCGTGGTACAGGGTGAAGCCGTTCTCGAACTCGATGACGTAGCCGCAAGGCTCACCGCCGGACACAACCGTACCGTCGCGGTTCAGGCCGCTGGAATGGTCGGCGTGGACCTGCGTGATACGTATGCCCTCAAAGGTCTGTGTCCCTCCTTTGTTCATGCCGCTGCATCCGTCAACGCCTTGCCCTTCCAGATAGAGGCAAATCTCGTGCATTGCCACGACCAGCGCCGGCTGGGCTGCGCGGGCAATGGCTACCGCATCGCCCATGTGGTCGTCGTGGGCGTGGGTAATGAGCAGCACGTCCACGTTGTCAATCTGCTTGTATTCGTCGGGACAAGCGGGATTGCCTTCCGTCCACGGATCAATGAGCAGGACCTTGCCTTTCGGGCTGACGAGCCTAAAGGTGCTGTGCCCCAGCCAGGTAATCTCAACGTCTCGTCCTAGTTGCATCCGTCTCCTCCCTGCTGCCGCTTCAGGAGTATCCTGCACGAGCCGGCCGACAACGCTCGGCCCATAGTGGCCCTAGCACAGTCTACCGCATGACGGTCCCCGCACCATTGAGAAGCCGACTGTATACATATCGTCCATACGGAAGGAGGGACTACCGGATGACACCGGAGCTGGTGGGCATCTTGAGTGTCGGCGTCGCAATCGTGGCCGCCTTGGTGGTGTCCATGCAACGCACCGATAAACGGTTCGAGCGCTTGGAAGCACGCTTTGACCGCCTGGAGTCCCGTATGTCCGACCTCGAGCAGCGCCAAGCGCGGCTGGAAGGGCTGCTAGACGGCCTCCGCGAAGCGTTGTTCGAGCGCGCCGCTCGCTAGGGTTGGGGAACCATCCGGTGCGGGTCCACCACTGGCAACCGCAGCCGTCACTCGATACCGGCAGCACCACGCCGCCACAGCCGACACAAGTGCCGGTAGGGAGAGGCCCGGTGCCAGCACAGCTCACCCTTGATTGACGTGACCTCCCAGCCTTCGCTAGAATGCATATCTGACGACGGGGCGTAGCGCAGCCTGGTAGCGCGCAGCGTTCGGGACGCTGAGGTCGGAGGTTCAAATCCTCTCGCCCCGACCAGTGGATACCAAGTCCGTAGGCCGGCATAGCCCACCGACCGGCAGTTTTCTCCGTACCGGGTCGCAGTCCAGGCAAGCAGGTGCCGAGGGGGAGTCGTCGGCCCCCGCTGCACCACACCTGGCACCATCCGTGCGGCGGGGGGAGGCGAGTGTGGGGCGGCGAATACGAGCTTCCCGCGGTCGTTTGGCACGTCTCGCTCACCGCGCGATGGATCGGTTGCCGCCGGCGATCCGGCAGCATCTCGACAACGTGACAATCTCCATTGAGGAGTTGCCGCGGCCCAATGACATTGACGCCGAGCGTCACGACCAGCGGACCAAGGTCTTCGGAGTCTATCGAGGGTGGCCGTTGGCGACGCGCGGCGGTATTTATCACCTCGCCGTGCCCGATCAGATCGCCATCTTTCGGCGTCCGCTCCTCGCGCACTGTCGTTCTCAACGTCAGCTGGCCGAGGAAGTCTGGTACACACTGCTGCATGAAGTGGGCCATCACCTCGGGTTGGACGACAACCAGCTAGCACGGCTGGAGGGTCGCGGGTGAGAGCCGTCCGGTCCTGGAATTGCTGCTACAGAGAGGCGCAGGGGCATGAGTAGAAGAGCCGTCATATTCGCCGTCGCGGCCCTGGTAGCCCTGCTCATTGGCGGAGCCGGGACGCTCATCGGACTGTACGTAGACTGGCTGTGGTTCGACAGCGTGGGTTATCTCTTTGTCTTCCAAACGATGCTCACCGCGCGGGTGCTGCTCTTCACCGCCGCCACGCTGCTCTTCTGGATCATTCTGGCTCCCAACGTCCTGATTGCGCTGCGCTTTGCGCTCCGAGCCGTCGAGCGTCTCCCGATCCGCGTGCTGCAAAACGAAGCCATCGAGCAGTTGCTGGGTGGCCCAGCACAGGTACAGCCCCTGGTGCGGCTGGCCGGACAGGTGGTGTTTCTCGGCGGTCTGGTCGTCGGGATTGTGCTCGGGCTTGCCGCGGCGGCGCAGTGGCCGGCAGTCCTGCGCTTCCTCAATGCGACCTCGTTCGGGACGGCCGACCCGGTCTTTGGCCAGGACTTGGGCTTCTACGTCTTCGAGCTGCCGGTGATCCGCTCGGCGTTGAGCTGGCTCCTTGCCGCCGTAGCCTTGGTCGGAGCCGGGGTGCTCGCCATCTACGCCAGCGCCTTCTATCTGGCCGACCCTAGCTTGCAGCACCTCCGCTTTATACTCCTGGGACGTGGCCGGCCGGCTCGTACCCACGTTTTGATCCTGCTCGCCATCCTGGCGCTCATCGTGGCGTCCATCGTGTGGTTTCAGGGCTATGACGTGCTCTATCGGACCCGCGATCAGTTCTTCGGCGCCGGCTACACCGACGTGTTCTTCCGGCTGCCCGCCTTGCGTGTCATGGCCGGTTCTTTCGTGCTCCTGGCGGTGCTGATCCTCGCTTCGATTCCCCGCGTGGACTACGTGCTGCCGCTAGGAGGGCTGGTCATTACGGCGCTGGTGCTCGTTATCGGGCTGGTGGTGCTGCCGGCCGTTATCCAGCGGATACGGGTTGATCCCGCCGAGTTGGCGCGGGAGGCGCCCTTTATCGCCAACTCGATCCGGTTGACGCGGCTGGGGTTTGCGCTGGACCGGATCGAGGAGCACACGTTTACGGCGAACGAGATGGTGCAATCCAGTGAGATTGGGGCGGCCCAGCAGACGGTGGCAAACGTCCGGCTCTGGGACCCCCGCCCGTTGCGCGACACCTACAACCAGATACAGTCCATCCGCCTGTATTACAGCTTCGACGACGTGGACGTGGACCGCTACGAGATTGATGGCAAGGTCCGGCAGGTCATGATCGGCGCCAGGGAGCTTGATCCCGACCGGCTGCCGGCGCAGGCCGCCACGTGGCAGAACCGTCACCTGCAATTCACGCACGGTTTCGGCGCCGTGATGAGTCCGGTGAACGAGGTATCGCCGGAGGGGCTGCCGCAGCTGCTGCTCAAGGACATCCCGCCGGAGGGGGTCCTCCCCCTGAGCCGCCCCGAGATCTACTATGGGATGCAGACCCACTGGTACGTCGCAGTGCGGACCGGCGAGCAAGAATTCGACTATCCGCGCGGCGACGAGAACGTATACACGACCTATGAAGGGGAAAGCGGGATACGGATCGGCTCGGTATTCCGCCGCTTCCTGCTCGCCTGGTACTTACGCGAGTTGAATATGCTCACCAGCCCGCATCTGCGGAATGACAGCCTGTTGCTCATGCGTCGCAGCGTGCCGGAGCGCGTGCGTCGCATCGCACCGTTCCTCCAGCTAGACCGCGATCCGTACCTCGTCGTTGCCGACGGGCGCTTGGTCTGGATCGTAGATGCCTATACCACCACCGACCGAATCCCATATGCCCAACCGGTAACCGAGATCATCGCCGAACACATGGCTTTGCAACCCACCGATCTCCAGGCTACCGGGGAGTCTCAGGAGGCACAGTCCACGGCTCCTCCGGGCGTTCCAGTGCCGAGAAGGGTCAGATCGTTCAACTACATTCGCAATAGCGTCAAGGTCGTGGTTGACGCCTACGACGGGACGGTCACGCTCTACGCCGCCGAGCCGGACGAGCCGCTCCTGCGGACGCAGCAGCGCATCTATCCGGGCCTCGTGCGCCCGCTCACGGAGATGCCCGAATCGCTACGCCAGCACATCCGTTATCCCGAGGACCTCTTCCGGGTGCAGGCCGAAGTGTTCCTGACCTACCACATGCGCGATCCGCAAGTCTTCTACAACCGCGAGGATCAGTGGCAGGTGGCAACGGAGTCCTTCTCTGACCAGCGGGTCCTCGTCGAGCCGTACTACGTCATCATGCGGCTGCCCGACGAGCCGGAAGAGGAGTTCCTGCTGATGTTGCCCTTCACGCCGGCAAGGAAAGACAACATGATCGCCTGGCTGGCGGCGCGATCCGACGGCGAAAACTACGGCACCCTGCTACTCTACAAGTTCCCCAAGGAGCGCCTGATTTTCGGTCCCATGCAGATCGAGGCGCGGATTGACCAGAACCCGGAGATCTCGGCGCAGCTCACCCTTTGGAACCAGGGCGGCTCCAGGGTCATTCGTGGCAACCTACTGGTCATTCCGGTGGGCAACTCCACGCTCTACGTCGAGCCGGTCTACTTGCAAGCCGAGCAAGGCCGCCTCCCCGAGCTCAAGCGCGTCGTCGTCGCCACCGGCAATCGGCTCGTGATGGAGCCGACGCTCGATGCCGCACTCACCAGCATCTTCGGTGAGGCGGTCGTGGCGGGACTGCGTCCGAGTGTCGGGGCGGCAGCCGGCGTGGCTGCCGGCCAAGCCCTGGAGGGTACCGCCGTCTCCGAGTTAGCCGCCCAGGCGCGGCAGCATTACGAGCAGGCACAGCAAGCCTTACGCGACGCTCAGTGGGCCGAGTTCGGCAAACAGCTTGAGGCGCTTGGCCGCGTGCTGTCCGCTATGGACCCGTCGCAGTAGCGCCACCCCCGCCTCATACGGCTCTCGCGTGTCGGGGGGCAGCCTGGTGTAGCCCTGCCTCTCTGCGAAACGGGACACCGAACGAGCGGTGGCGTTGCGCCTCCTCCCCAGCTGCCGTCACCACGGTACTCTCCCGCGCGGCGAGGGCGCGGCCGCCCTCGTGATGCTAACTGCTGCCGCCCCCCCTGTGTGGCGAAGGAGGGTGAGATGGCGCTATTATCAAAGTCTCGCTGTGTCCCTTGACAAATCTTCAGTTTGGAATTAAGGTATAACAAAGTTCATTCAATGTTCTTGGGTGACGAGCGGCGAGCCGGCAACGAAGGAGTTGAACGATGGCCACTGAGCGGATGCGGGTGTTGGAGTTGATTCGGGAGGGGAAGGTCTCCGTAGACGAGGGTGTGCGCTTACTCGAGGCGCTCGGAGACGAACGGGAGCCAGCGCCGGCGCGGGAGCGACCGTTCGGAGAAGACTTCGTGCAAGAGATCAAGGCCAACGTTGGCCGGGTCATCTCCGAGGACACGGTGGAAGACCTCAACAAGACGGTCAGTAAGGTCGTGTCCGCTGTAACCAAGACGGTCGGTCCGCGCGTCAGGCGGGATGCGGCGTGGGGCCGTCGTCGTCGTGAGGAGCGCCTGGCGGCGGGTTGGCAGCCGCTAGCTGCTGAGGATGGACAGGTACCCGTCTCGCTGGCCGGACGGCTGCTGGTGGAGAGCACCGGTGGCGGTCTGGTCATTGTGGCGCAATCGGCTGCCGAAGCTCCCACAGCAGACGGCAATACCGGCGAGTCCGACGAGCCGGCTGCGCCAGCAGTCGAAACTCCCGAGGCCGCGGCCTGGGCAGAGGCCGGGGAGCCGGCCCCGGAGGCGAGCGCCTGGGCCGCTGCTACCGCGGAGCAATCGAGCAGCGAGGCCGGTGGACAGCCGGAAGCCATCGCGACGGTCGAGCCGCTCTCCGAAGGGCGCAATTGGACCTGGTATGCCTTGCGCCGCGGCAGCGACGCCATCATTGCGGCCTATCCGACCGAGGCGGAGGACCGCCACGTGCCGACGTTGAAGGTAACGGTGCCGGCCCGGTTGGTGGAGATCGCCGCGCGGACCGTCGGTGGCGACATCGAGACCGAGCGCTTGGATAGTCCGCTCGATGCACAGACTCGCGGCGGCAACATCGAAATCAATGCACACGGCCACCAGCCCGTCGTCGCCCGCACGGTGGGCGGCAACATCGCGGCCGGCGGAAACCCCGTGCAGGTGAAGCTCCGCACCAGCGGTGGGAACGGCCACTTCGCCGGCAACGCGCGGGAAGTGGACGGGAAGACGGCGGGCGGCAATCTGCGGCTCACAGGACAGATCGAACGCTTCAACGCCCGCACGGCCGGCGGGAACATTGCTATCGAAGGCGCACGCCTCATCGAAGGCACCCACCGCGCACGAGCTGCCGGCGGGCGGATCAAGGTCTTGCTGACTGAGGATTCGTCGGTACGCATCCGGGCCGGCGCCTTGGGCGGCGGCATCCACGTGGACTTGCCGACTGCTGAGGGTGAGACCATGAAGCGAGGCCCAAACCGACGCTATCGCGGCACGTTGGGCGGGGGAGCGGCCGACTTGGACTTGAGGTCCGTGGGCGGTTCCATCGAGATCGGGGTGGTGCCTCATGCGGCGGCGGCAGCGTGACCAGAGAGTGTAACTGGCGCCTCACCCCCCTCTCCACCATGCGGAGAGGGGGCATCCGCCGCCCGTCATTGGCATGAAATATAGCTTGTCAGGTGATCTGGATTGCGGCGGGGGCCGTAATAATGGTCCCGGCCCCCGCCTCGTCACTCCGGCGGCAACCGCAGCCTACGTGGCCCTGCCACCGTGCTCGTTGGCGGGGCTAGGTCGGTATAATCGGTGCGCGTCGGCAGCCGATGGTGGGCACGTTGGTAAATACAGGTGTTTGCCGCTGGCGCGAGAGGATAGCAGGATGGCTGTAGTAACGATTGCTCGTCAGGAAGGTGCTTGGGGTGCAGAGGTGGCGGCGAAACTGGCCGTCCGTCTCTCGGCGCAGCTCGTGGATCAGCAGCTCCTCGAACTTGCTGCGGCGCATTCCGGTGTTCCCGTTGAGGTGCTCGCGGCAATGGATGAGCGGGGACGGAGCCTGTGGCGGCATCCGTCGGACCTCTGGCGTACGGTGCCGGTACCGCTGACCAGCCTGAGCCGCACCACACCTGGCGCCATCCATGCGGCTCAGGCTGGTCACTTGCCGGATGTCGAGCATGCGGAGCATCACGGGGAGTCGGAGACGCGCTATCCACCGACGGGGCCGGTAGCCACGCATGCGCTTGATGTTCGCCCGACCGCTTATTGGGCCACGGAGCACTACCAGCAGTTGATCGGCGAGACGATCAGAACGGTAGCCGACCAGGCGGGCCGAGGCCACGTGGTCATTGTCGGACGAGGTGGTCAATGCGCGCTCGGTCCGGCTGCCGGTACAGTCCACGCGCTCATCGTGGCACCGTTCGATCTCCGCGTTGCTCGCGTGTGCCGGGCTACCGGCGCAGACTCGCGCAGCGCCGCAGCGCGGGTGAGGCGCTATGACCGTGACCGCAAGGCGTTTCACCGGCAGATGGGAGGCGTGAGTTGGCTCGACCCGACGTTGTACGACTACGTTATCAACACCGAGCGAGTGAGTGCCGACCTGGCAGCTGACCTGTTGAGCGCCGCTGCCCATGCTGCGCCGCCATATCAGCCGGACGCCGCGCTCATGTCTGCTGCGGATCCGGCGGCGCACTAGACTCCCGGCGCCATCGCCCGGCCCTCCCCGTGTCGTGGCCCCGCCATTCCTGCGCCGCCGCGCCGTCTACTGTCCTAGCTGCCTGGATTCCGGCCTCCGCTGTGCCGCAACCGTCTCCCAGCCCGGTTCGTTCTCCTCGACGGGCTGCCGCAAATCCTGGGCGCCGGACTGTGCGCCTCATACGGCAGCGCGGGCCGTGGCGACTGTGACCACCGGGACTTGCAAATTGACCAAATGTTCTATAGAATAGAATATCAGTTGGCGGCCGCCGGTGACGAGGAAGAAAGGACGATGGCGATGGCAAAGAGTGCGACGGCCAAGCTGCGCCCCGGTCAATTGAACGGGAAGCGTTCGGAAAAAAAACGGAGTGAACGGGATCAGGCCGTGGACCAGGCGATCAACCAGATCGAACGCCAGTTCGGCAAAGGCTCGATCATGTGGCTGGGAGATGCTGGTACCCGGTTGAACACCAGTGTCATCCCGACGGGCGTTATTTCGCTCGATATCGCCTTGGGGATTGGCGGTCTGCCCCGCGGTCGGGTAGTCGAGATTTATGGCCCGGAGGGTGGCGGGAAGACGACCCTGGCGTTGAACGCAGTCGCCTCGGCGCAACAGATCGGCGGGGTCGCCGCTTTCGTCGATGCGGAGCACGCGCTCGACCCGGTGTGGGCCAATACCTGTGGAGTGGATGTCGAGCACCTGTTGGTCTCGCAGCCGGATACCGGAGAGCAGGCGCTGGAAATCACCGAGATGCTGGTGCGTAGTGGTGCCGTGGACCTGGTCGTCGTCGACTCCGTAGCGGCGCTCGTGCCGCGGGCAGAGATCGAAGGGGACATGGGCGACTCCCTGCCGGGTATGCAAGCCCGTCTTATGTCCCAGGCCTTGCGTAAGCTCACGGCTGCGATCTCCAAGGGCCATGCGGTCGTCATCTTCATCAACCAGATCAGGGAGAAGATCGGGGTGCTCTTCGGTAATCCGGAGACCACGCCGGGTGGCCGCGCGCTGAAGTTCTATTCCAGCATGCGGCTGGAAATTCGCCGCGCCGAAACGTTGAAGTCCGGGGCGGACAGCATCGGCATGCGAGCCAAGGTCACGGTCCGCAAAAACAAGCTGGCTCCACCGTTCCGCGTCTGCGAGTTCGACATTATGTTCTCGGAGGGCGTGTCGCGTTTCGGTGGTCTGCTCGACGTTGGAGTAGATATGGAGATCGTGCGGAAGGCCGGCGCGCACTATTCCTTTGGCGAGACCCGCCTGGGGATGGGGCGCCAGAACGCGAAGAACTACCTCAAGGAACACGAGGAAGTGGCTACCGAGCTGGAGCGCCAAGTACGCGCTCGCGCCGCCGACTTCCGCGGCATTACCGTCGCCACCGGCCGGCAATCCTAGCGGTAGCACCAAGCCCTAGTGGCGCAGCATGAGCATGTTGCGCCTATCCCTCTGGGAAGCGGGAGTAGCATCAGGGGGCCGGTACTCTCCTCGGTCCCCCCTCGTCCCTCACACCCCATTCACAGGTGCGGCGAGACACAGGGCGCACCTACAAGCGGCCCGTTTTCCCGTATACTCCATAGAGGCCCACCTGGCCGGTTGGCTGTGCTCGCAAAATATCGAGAAACCGTCACAAGGGGAGTGCCACTGTGTTCGACGTCGGCCCCATGGAGTTTGCCGTCATCATAGTCGTGGCCCTGTTAGTCATTGGCCCGGAGCGTATTCCGGAGGTCGCACGGACACTCGGGCGGTTCATCGGCCAGTTGCGCCAGCTCGGCGGCGACATTGGCGATCCCATCCAGGAAGTGCGAACAGCGCTGCACGAGGGGATTCAAGAGGGCGAGGCGTTGGCGCACCAGATTCAGGCCGATGTTGAGGCTGCACACGAGGACTTCCGGTCGGCTGCCGACTTAGCAAACGACCCGGCGGTAGCCGGGCAGCCGGCCGCGGCGACAAGCGCCGTAGCACCGGCACCGAACCCTGGGACTGCTGCATTGCGGGATACCGCGCAGGAAGCGGCCGCGGTCATGGCCGCGAGCAGCGCCGACATTGCCCCGCCCGACGACGACTCCACGGAAGATGACCTCACGGATGCCGTTGCCCAGCCTGACACCGCCGCCGGTGACGAGCTTGACCCGGTGCAGCAGGCCATCGCAGCTATCGAAGCGAATGAGGACTACGCACCTGTCGAGCCGGAAGCGGGGGCGGAGGAAGCGAGCGACGACACCGCCGACAGCGACGAGACGGCCGACGATGACCTCTATGATCCCGTGCTAGACACTTTGGCGAGTAAGGTTGGCGATCTTTCTCCGGACACTGCCGACGCAGACATGTCTGTGGGTCCTGGCGAAGAGTTAGATCTACCGGGCGGGGACTCCATGAGTGGAGACAATGATATGCCCACTGCGGCTGCTTCCGATCAAGAGGAGCCGGCCGCAGCGGACACCGGCATGGTCGCGGCGCCTGATACCGGGAGCAAGATCACCGAGACACCGGCAGCCCCCAAGGCCGCTCTGACGGCTCACGCCGACGGCGTGGTCGCTGCGACGACCACCGACACGGACGTACCACTATACACCGAGGTAGCGCTCCCGACGACGCCCACGGCATCCGGCAACGCGCTGGGCCGCTCGCCATCGGATGGAGTGGCCGATTCCGGGACTACCGCGAGTGCCCCGGATGGTCTACCGCCGGAGGTTCCACAAGCCGCCGCTCCAATGAGTGGCTTGATCGCAGCTGATGAGGCGGTCCGCAGCGCAGCCTCATCAGCTACGATTGCAGTCGCAGAGGAGGACGCGGTGTCCGTCGCGCTGGAGCCGGCACTATACGAGGCGTTGCAGGGCATGGACATCTCGCCTGAGGAGCGTGCCCGTGAGTTGATCGTGCTGGGCCTGTTCCGTGAAGGCCGGATGACTGCCGGACGCGCGGCCTGGCACCTGGGCCTGTCCGAGCAGGAATTCACCGATTTGCTGGCCTACAAAGGTATCGGCCAAGCCTAGCTCGCGCCTGGTCATCGTCCCTCGGTGCCGTGCTGCGGCAAGTCGCCGCCGAGATAATCCTGGCGCTGCCGCTATCCTGTGAGTTACGACGCACCGGCGACCATCGTAACCTGGCGAGTGCCGGTGCAACCTTGACACAATAGTATGACGGCTCGCGTCGCGTTGACTCTCGCTCCTTGGGGCACTGAGCTTTTGCCGCTGGTACTCGATGTCGTTGCTGGCGCGGGGTACGACGGCGCACTCGTCGAAGAGAGCCACGTGCTGCCCTGGACGGACGAGCTGGGCCGCTATCGGGACTGGTGGGAGGAGCGCGAGGTCCGGATTGCCGCCTGTCACATTCCGGGGCTGTGGCAAGAGCCAACGCAGTTGCAAGACGAGCTTGAGCGCCTCCGGCGCACAGCGGAGTTGCTCGCCGAGTTGGAGTGCGAGCACGTGGTGCTGTCGCTGCCGATCCGGCGCGAGTTGGTGCTTGTCGCGGGCTACCAAAACCTCCGCCAGCCCTTTGCCTTGACCGAGGGCAAGCTGCAATACCTCGGTGAAGCGCTCAACATCGTTGCCGAGGTGCTGTTGGATTTTGGTCTCATCCCCTCCATCCGCAATCGTCTCGGTACGCAGCTGGAGACGGCTGAAGAGCTACACATCCTGATGGAGGCCACGGAGCCGGAGCTGATCTCACTCACGCTGGACGTTGGCCAAGCGCTGGTGGCGGGCACGCGCCCCGAGGTCCTGGTACGGCAGTACGCCTCGCGTGTAGCCTTGCTGCTCTGCAAGGACGTTGATCTGACCATCCTCAAGGAGACGCGCGACGAGCTTTACGACTACGACGAGTTCCTGCACCGCGGCGGCATCGTGCCGCTCGGCCAGGGACACCTCGACCTGACGCAGGTCTTGCTCCCCATGATGAGCAGGCTGATGGGGGGCGGCTGGCTCGTCGTTGATCCCCAGGGTCCCGAGCGAGCGCCGGTCGAGAGCGCCGAAACGAGCCGCGAGTACCTGCACGAGCACTTTGAGCTATGACGCGCCAGCCATGCCCAGAACAGATTGACCGAATAGAACTAATATTCTATACTATGTTCGGGTGAGTTATGGCCGACCAATCCGCTATCGAGTGGACGGATGCAACCTGGAACCCGGTCACGGGCTGTAGCAAGGTCTCGCCGGGCTGTGCCCACTGCTACGCGGAGCGCTTTGCCGAACGCTGGCGCGGCATCCCCGGCCATCACTATGAGCAGGGGTTCGACTTGCGCCTATGGCCGGAGCGGCTCGCCCTCCCGCTGCGTTGGCAGCGGCCGCGGCGCATCTTTGTCAACTCGATGTCCGACCTCTTTCACGAGGCGGTGCCGGAGGCGTTTATCCGGCACGTCTTCCAGACGATGGAGCAGGCGGACTGGCACATTTTCCAGGTACTCACGAAGCGCAGTTGCCGCCTCGCAGCCCTGGCACCCCGGCTCCCCTGGCCGAACCACGTCTGGGCCGGGGTCTCGATCGAGAACCGGCGCTGGATCGGGCGTGCAGACGATCTCCGGCATGTCCCGGCGCACATCCGCTTTATCAGCGCCGAGCCGCTGCTCGGCCCGCTGGACACGCTCGATCTGAGCGATATCCACTGGCTGATCACCGGCGGCGAGAGCGGCCCGCGCCATCGTCCCCCGCACCCCGACTGGGTCCGCGCCTTACGGGACCGCTGTGTCCAGGCAGGCGTGGCCTACTTCCATAAGCAGTGGGGTGGCCGCACGCCCAAGGCTGGCGGTCGGCTGCTGGACGGGCGCACCTGGGATGAGCTCCCTATGCCGCTACCGCCGATGCGACGCGCAGCCTCGGAAGCACCTCCGCTGGCTCGCCGCCTCGCCGCTATTTAGAAGAGTGATTGCGGGACGGCAGCAGGAAGGACTAGCCGGTCTTTACCCGTTAGTCCGCGCTCGGTCTTCGAGGTCACGGGGACGATCCTAACGCGACCTTTCCTACGCAACTCCTTGCAGGCCTGGCGGAAGTCAGACTCAGTGAAGTAGTAGCAGGCCGGATCGGGATATAGTGCGTCACAAAGATTGCTGAACGTGATCTCTTGCCCGGCGAATCTCTCTAGCATGTGGTGCTTTAGTTCACCTGTGTCAGGACCGAAGAGTGGAAGCTGTGCATGTCGAGCGAAGTCGTCCTTGCCGTAGAAGGTGAACTCACCGTTTACTCCCTGCCTTTTGGTTATGTCCTTCATGAGCCTGAAGGCACGAATATGTTGTGACATATGGATCATATAGTAGATGGTCGTCCCTCCATCATCGGGAAGCACTCGGAACTGCCAGACGAACTGCCCGCCGGCACGATCCTTCAGTTGTTTGATGTACAGGTCGCGCAGTTGGGACTCACGATCTGAAGCATTTGTGATCTGCTTGCGGAAGGCCGCCAGTTCCTTGCTCTCTAAGCCGAACAGGTCGGTATAGGCCTGATCTCGGTCGGTAGTTGTGAGGAAGCGGTTAGCGTCACGCACCATGAACGTGATGAAGACCTCAGTGCGCTGTACCGCTAGGATAGCCCTAAACGCGCTCAGTGGAATGCCTGCGAATCCAAATGGATCCGCAAACACGAACATTGGCGTCTTTTTTATGCGAGCTTCATTCAGCATGGAATGAATCGCGTTGGCGAACTCTCCCTGAATTGGAGGGTGCAGAATCACTTCCGGACGTTTGTCCGGATCGGATTGTGCAGCATTAATCTCACTAACGAGAGCCTTGTAGTTGTGTGGATTGTGCTCAATGAAGGCGATATGTATTTCAGCACGGAGCGGATTATGCTGCTTGATCCCCCACTTTACGAACTCGTTCGCCACACGTACCAAAATGAGCGGCGAACCAGCCTCGCCCCCGACATAGCGGCCTCTGCCTGCGAATCCGTCAACCAGCAGAAGTCGAACAAGGGGCTCACGGCGCTGGCCGCCGCGTGTCAGGATAGAGAGCCAGCCTTTGAGATACTCTTCGAGCAGGCGGTGCTTGGCCCTAGTATGGGACCGATAGTCCCATTTCTCTGGGTCGCTGTCCGAGAGACGATCTCGCATACGCTGATTCTACACTACACATGACAAGCCGTCAACATGCTCTATGCGATCTGTGGGCTATGCCCTAGGCGCTGACGAGGTTGCACCCTGGTCCACCGCTACACCAGAACGAGCGCCTATCGCTCCATTGCCAGCCAGTCGCGTGCTGGGCCGCTGGCTGCGGGCTGGGGGCCGTGACGCACCGGGTCTGCACCCCCTATTTACATCTGATTGTGCAGACCTGGCGTCGTCAATCGCTGGTCACGTATCCGGTGTGTGAGCCACAGGCCGCCGCCAGCCAACAGTAGGCCCATGCCGACGACCCACAGCGGGAGTAGCTCCGGCGATTCCAGCGGACCGACGATGTCACTCACCGGTTCCCAATCGCCGAAATTGAATGCGAGCACGGCGATCAGGTTATTGAAGGCATGACCGAAGATGCAGAGAGTCAGCGAGCGCGTGCGGACATACCACCAACCGAACAGCGCGCCGAGCGCCACTGCACCGACGGCCTGCCAGGGGTTGAGGTGTACCAGGCCGAACAGCAATGATGAAGCAATGATTGCCTTCGGCGCCGAGTAGTGCAGCAGCAGGCCGCGCAAGATCACGCCGCGGAACAGTAACTCCTCCGTGAGCGGCGCGACGATGACGGCAGCTAACAAGGCACCCCAGAGTGGTCCCCCTACGAAATCCTCGATAAGCTCCTGGAACCAAGTGGGGGGTGGGAGCACCAAGCTCATGAGGCTGTTCAACTGGGCCACTACGATGATCGCGCCGAGCAGCGTCAGGACGACCGGCGGCCAGAGCGCGAGGCGCGCCGGGTGCAGGGGGAACAACTCCCGGAAAGGGACGCCGGCCTTTTCACGTATGTACAGCATGATTGCCCAGTAGCCGATGATCGTTAGCGCCGCAAAGGTCGCCGGATGGCTCATCAGCGCGGATGTGGCCTCGTCGATCCGCTTCCACGTGTCGGTCAGCAAAACGAGAATAGTCCAGACGAACAGGGGAATGGCCATGAGGCTACCGACGGCAACCTGTACGACTGGGATAAAGACGGTGAGCCAAACTGCCTCGGCGAGCCGCGGGTATGGTGGTCGCGGTGCGGTGCCGGTCTGCGCTGACGCTGGAGTCGTATCCACGGTGATTATGTGCCCCTCTGCTTTGGGGCAATTTTAGCGCAATGCGCGTCTCAGCCGGCCCATCCAGCGCGTGGCGGTGGTGCTGGAGGTCGGGTTCGACGCAGGCACCGTGCCGAGCACCGGCACGTTCAATAGGGCAGTAGCCTCACCCGGCATGTCGAGCGTGCGTCGCAGCCCCGCCGCGACCCTGAGCAGCACGATGAGTGCGGCGACGATGGCGAGCGCCCGCAGAACGGCCACCAATAGTCCGCGCCATGGGATCAGGCGCTGCGGCGGGGCCGGATCGGTGATGATGGCGACCTCGACCCGGGGCAATCCCGCCTCGCCGGCCACAAAGGCCGCGCCATGTAGCTCCAGCGCCGCGGCCGTTGCCACGGCAAGGCGATACGTGCTCTCGGCGCCGCCGGTCACGACACCGATCCGCAACGTGCGATGCACCTTCTGCGCCGAAAGCGCACCCGCGATGTCCTCCAGCGGTGGCCGTATACCGAGCTGCTCCTCGTGACTTGCGGCTACGCCGGCCGCGAAATCGCGACTCTCGACATAATCGCCGAGGTCCAGTAACACCCGCTGCACAAACTGCATCCGCCAGTATTCCTGGGGATAGCGGGAGCGCAAGATCAAATCTTCGGTCGGCAGGATCGGCTGTACGAGCGCCCGCACCTCAGTGCCGTAGCGGGGCTGCCGCAGCGCGAGCGTCAAATTGCTCCCCAGAGCGAAAACCGCGACGACCAGCACTAACCGGCGCCACTGCCACGCGACTCTGGCGACGCTCGTTCGCGCGGTCATACGCCGTTCAGGATACCCCGCCTGGTTGCACCACCTACGCTCCACAAGAAGAGGCTTGTGCGGATCAAGCGGATATAGCGCCAACGGAGCTACGTCATCACGGTCCGCGATGCGCGGTGACGCGCCAGGTCCGGACCACCCGAGTCCTCCGGGCGGCGATCCGCTCGGTCGGCTACTCGTGGATCAGGATGGGAGTACCGATCCCGGCCCACTGCCAGCAGAACCGTGACGTTGACAAGCGCATGTTGACGCAGCCAAAGCTCATTGGCGCACCGAAGTTGTCGTGCCACCAAGCATAGTGGATGGCATGACCCTGGTTGGTGAAATACTGAGTGTACAGCACATTCTCCAGGTAATAGTATGATGGGTGGCCTCGGGGCAGGCCAACGCTGGCGCTGTTCATCACCTCGTTGTAGACACGATAGTTGATCGTATAGCGACCGAGCGGCGTGAGACCCTTGCTCCCCAGGCCGGTAGACACCAGATCGGTGAAGATCGGCCGGTCCCCTACGAACGCGGTGGCTCGCTGGTGGCTAATGCTCACCGCCAGCCACCGCAGCCGTTCCCAAGCGCTAGTCGCCTGGTAGTCTGCGGAGTGGAGCTCCATGTCGTAGATCGCATCGTTGTGTGCGGACAAGACGGTATCCAAGTTGGGCCTGGGCCATTGGGCAGTGGCCACGACCTGCCGCCAACTCACTGCGCTAGGCGGTCGTGGCGACGGCCCCAGCTGCCACCCCCGCAGTTGTGCTACTGCGACACCGAGTCGCGCGATATGGATTCCATCCTGGTGTAGCTCCAGGCGAGCACGCTGAAAATACTGCGCTGGGACACTACCGACGAGGTGCCGCTCGCTAGTTGGATAGCCGAAGATGACTGTGCCACCATGCTGACGGAAAAAGCTCAGAAACGGCTCATGCACCGTAAAGCCGGTTTCGGGAAAGTGCTGCCTAGGGTCGGTGACGGCCGGGCCAGTGATGTCAGGGTCGGTCACGCCAGCGCTCGGCTGCGTGGTCGGCGACAAGCCTGTCATGGCCAGGTACTCGTCGGCAAGCAGCGGCAGCATGATACCGGAGCGACCTGGCCACCGCTCGAACCGTGCCCGCTCGAACCACTGGATGCCGACGCCGTCCTCATCGTATTCCGGTGTGATTGGCAGCCCGAACAGGTTTTGTCCCCCGCTGTCAAGCCAGAACTGTGCAAAGTCCAGCGCGACCGTCTGCCCGGTCTCCGGAAAGTGGACCCCCGGTTGTCCGGCGGCGGCGGCCCCCACCAGCCGCGGCCCCACGGCCATCGCGGTACCCGACGCGAGGGCGGCACCGGCTACTTGGAGTGCTCTCCGGCGCGAATACCCCGCTGCGTCCGTACTACCGATAGTCCCATTGGGTTGTATGGACCCGGTAGGGGATCGTACTCTCTGCATCTAAACTCCTCCCTTCATTCTTGTTGGGAAGGCTGCTGTGCCAATCTCCGTTAGCCAGCGGCAAGCATGTGATGCCCCTCTATCGAGAGCATAGCATTGACATGGTGGCGCGACCGCGCTAGAGTGCCCCATTAGCGCTCTCCCTGGAGGCAATCTCGCCGGCTTTTCATCCCGGTTAACGACGGAGAGGGAGGCGGCGACACGCCAGCGGCCCATGAGGCTACCGCCAACCCGGTGCATCCCACCGCGGGACTTCCTACTCTGGCCGCAGGTGGCAACGGTAATAACGCGCGAGGAGCGAGAGTGATGGCACGAACCTACCGTGTGGGGGTGGTCGGCATGGTGCATGATCACGTCTGGGGGCTGCTCCGGTCCTGGGAGCAGTTGCCTCACGTGACCATCGCTGCTGCTGCCGATCCTCATGAGGCGCTACGCGCTCGGATCGAGGCCGAATACGGCGTGGCGGCACTCTACGAATCCTATGCTGAGATGTTTGAGCGGGAAGATCTCGACATCGTGAGCTGTACTACCGAGAATGCCCGCCACGCCGAGGTCGTCGAAGCGGCAGCGGCGCGTGGTCTGCACGTCCTCGTCGAGAAACCGATGGCTGCCAGCCTCACCCAGGCGGAGCGGATGGTAGCCGCGGCCAGCTTTGCGGGGGTCAAACTCTTCCTCAACTGGCCATCGAGCTGGCAGCCGCCGCTCCAGCACGCGATTAAGCTGGCCCGCGAAGGCTTCATCGGACAGGTCTATGAAGCGCGTTACCGGGGTGGACACACCGGCCCCCGCGATCTTGGGTGCTCGCCCTATTTCTACTCCTGGCTCTACGATGCAGAGCTAAACGGTGGCGGTGCCTCGGCAGACTACCTCGGCTATGGCACCGGCTTCGTCTACGACGTTTTGGGCATGCCGTCGGCGGTGGTAGGACTGGCCGGACGATTGGTCCAGGATTACATCACCGTGGACGATAACGCCCGCCTCCTGCTGGAATACCAGCGGGCGCTGGCGCTGGTAGAAGGATCGTGGACCCAGGCCCGACCACTGCCCGGGGCCGCTGCCATTTGCGGGACCACAGGCAACCTCGTGGTCGAATACGGCGGTGATCTGACGTTGTATCGCCGCGGCACGCACGAGCCGGAGCCGATTGCCGCGCCGCCGTTGCCTGAAGGTGCCCGCTCCGGTCCCGAGGCCTTCCTCGGCGCCATCATACGCGACGAGCCGATCACCGGGCCGTCCAGCCCGCTCCGGGGACGCAATATCCAGGAGGTGGTGGAAGCCGGCTTCCAGGCGATTCGCACCGGGCGGAAAGTCTCGTTGCCCTTGCCGCCCGCCACCGGCAGCGGTGCTTGACTCGACCTGTAGACCGCGGTGCTGCTGCCCGGCGGACAAGGCCGCACGAGTGCCCTGGTAGCGTACCGGCCTCGCACCACACCACGAAAGAAGGCCGCGGCATGACGTGGAGCGTTGAGCGGGAAGGCGAGCGGACATATGCCTGATAGCGATACGGCGGCGCACCGCCTCGTGCATGTCGGGTTCGGCAACTCCGTCGCCGCGGACCGCATCGTCGTTGTGGCAGCGAGCGACTCCTCCCCCATCAAGCGGCTCGTGCAGACGGCGCGTGAGCGCAGCCAAGTGATTGACGTGACCTTCGGCCACCGAACCAGGTGTGTGCTCGTCCTGGACACCGGGCAAGTCGTGCTGGCCGCCCTGAGCGCCCGCGCGATAGCGCGGCGTGTCGGGTTGAGCCGCGAAGAGGATGGCGCTTGGTAGCCCGGCGCGAGCATGGAGCGACCGCCCGAATCTCGTGCCCTGCGTGTCGAATACCTAGCTCGCACGGAAGCACGCACCGGACTGGACCTCATCGATTCGTGCATTGAGGCCTTCGAGCGAAACGAGTCGAAACTGCGCCATCGGAGCACCAGAATGACGGATACACAGCCGAGCAAGACACCGGCGCCGTCCGATGGGAAGGCCCAGGAGATGCCACCGGTACCACCGATACAGCCGAATCCCAGACTGCGGTCGGACCTGGTCGAGAGCGGTAAACCACTACTTCAGTTGATACGGGAGCTACGAGAGCGTGCCCAAAGAGACGGAACCTCAGCCTGAATCGCCGCCACCGTCGCTACCACCGCCACCCTGCCGGGCACGGAAAGAGAGCCTGCCGGGCCGCCTCGCACCGGGGGCAAGTAGGCTATGACCTGCTAACTCGCCTCTGGGTGCTCCGGTAGGAGCCGCAGCGTGGCGCGGGCCTCGCGCTTGATGGTTGCGCGCTCTAGCAGCAGCGGATGACCGGGGTCAACGCGCCGCCACGTGCCGATCTGGTTGGCGTAGCTCCGGCTGAGGGGATGGCCCGACTGACCGCCGGCGAGCGCGGCGGTAGTCTCACCACCGGGGGCGAAATCTACGATGAGCCGGTAGGAGGGAATCGCTGCGGCCCGGTCGTACAGTTCGGCCGGCTCCGGTGGCGCGGCAAACACGGTGTCGTTGTCACCAGGGACCGGCAGCGGGCCGCGGTTGAACAGCCGACCGATGATCCGCTGGCCTCCGAATGGGTGCGAGAAAGTGACCCGGTGAACCGCCGCCAACCGCCAGCGGCGGGGTTCCTCGCCCGCGCGCTGCCGCAGCTCGGTCACGGCTGCGGAGAAACTCCGTTTCAAGGCCGGGCGTAGCTCCGGATCCATGGCCGCCGGTTGTGCTGCACCACCTATGTTCGCCTGACGGTGCCGCCCCAATGTGTCACCGGTGTCACCGGCCGACCGTTCCTGGGCTACGGCCTGCTCTAGGCGCTCGATGAGGCGGCGGGAATGGCGGAAGGCAAAGGTGTTGGCGCTGGCTACAACAGAGTGCGGCCCGCGCCCTAGATAGCCAGTCGCTAACTCGCCCACCTGTGCCGCGTACAACTCCCGCAGGAGGGCGCGCCGCCAGAGCATGTAGACTGCTGCGCCACCGCTCTCCGGGACCATCACGCCATCCCACTGCGCCAACAGGTCCAGAGCCAGGACCTCGTGCCGGCCCTGTGGCGCCAGCCAGCCACGGTCGCGCAAGGCGAGCGCGGCGCTTACCCAAGCGCGACCGGCCAGCGAGACGGTATCCGCCTGCATGGTGCGGCAGTATTCGCGGTCCAGCATCTCACTGTCCGCGAGGAGCTGGGTGATGCGGCGTGCCCGATAGGGGTCCAACCACTCGTGTCCCAGGTTGTACGCCTGACGATGCCCGCTGGTACCACCAGCGGCGGCATCGGATTGTGTGGGCCGACGAGACACATCCTGATTCGCGGCCACTGTGAAGCCGCGTGGCGGATCGAACTCCACCGGGAGATCATCGAACGGCACCAATCCGCTCCACGCATAGGAATCATCCCACCCTGGCAGTGGCAACAAGCCGTCGCCCCGCGCACGCACCGGGATGTGGCCGGCCACTTGGCGACCGATGTGTCCGTCTAGATCGGCGTAGATGAAGGTCAGCGGTGGCGCCGGCCACTGTGCGAGCGCCGCGCGGAACTCATCCCACGAACCGGCCCGGTTGAGGGCCAGCAGACTTGTTACCAGGCCGCTCTGTTCCAGTACCGTGCTCCGCAAGGCGAGCTGGAGGTGATAGGCCGGCCCCCCCTGGCCAGGGCCGGCCGGTGGCGGGTTGATGATTGGCCCGTGTCGTGTCACCCGGATCGTCTCGACGACCGGCTCCGACCAGCCCTTGACGGTGATTGGCTCATCTATGGTCTCCGCCTGCTGGCGCCGGCCAGCGCCGGCCAGATAGGTGGCCGGGGCGCCGAGATCGCAACACTCGACGTAGAGGTCATTGGCATCCAGCATTGCCGCCGTCATCCCCCAGGCGATGCGGCGGTTCCGCCCGATGAGCACGCCTGGCGCCGGAGGCAGCGAGCCGCCGATTACGTCATAGCCGGCACCGCATAAGTGGACCTCGTACCACGATACCGGCAGGTGGGGAGCCAAGTGCGGGTCGTTCGCCAGCAACGCACCGCGCCCGGCCGCTCGCTCCGCACTGACGGCCCACCCGTTACTGGCCGCCGGCGGTGCTGCTCGTGCCGTTGGCGGTTGCTGCGGCCCCCCAAGGCTATAGTCAATGGCGCCATAGTCGAGACCGGCCGGGACATGGATGGACTGCGGCGGGTTCTCGCCGGCGAACGGCTCGGCGGCCAACGCCCGTTCCGCTCCGACCCGCGCCACCGCCTGACCGCGGAGCCATTTACCCTGCCAGTCCGCTGCTTGCCCGAACGCCATGTACTTTGCAAAAGCCAGGCAATCAATGGGCGTCCACGGGGCCGGGCGAGTACGCAACATCGTGAACTCCGGCGGCCACCGCCCGGCGGAGCTGCCACATTCCGCAATCCAGGCGTTGACACCAGCGCAATAGGCCTCGAGCGGTTGCTGTCCCTCCGACTCTAGGTCGTGCCACTCGGCTCGTGCCGCGCGGCGAAAACCCAGCCTCCGCAGCAGACGGTCGGCATCGAGCACCGGCGACCCCACCAGCTCCGCCAGCGTACCGGAGGCTACTCGCCGACCGACCTCCATCTGCCAGAGGCGATCCTGTGCGGTGGCGTAACCCTGACCGAAGAAAAGATCGCTAGTGCTGGCGGCGAAGATGTGGGGGATGGACCAGCGATCACGGATAATCTCGATCTCGCCGTCGATACCGTCCAGCTGCACCGTGCCCCGGTAGCGGGGCAGCGACCGCCGCAGCCAATACCAGGCCGAGCCAGCGACTGCGGCACCGCCGAGGAGCGCACCAAGGAGCCGTTTCATCGTCTTCCCCTGGACATGATCCGGATGATCGTAGCGCAAGGAGCGGCCGGGAGGCCGGACATGCTGCGCCGGCAGAGGGTTGATCGGGTGAAACAGAGCCGAAAATGGACTTGGTGGACCTGGCCGGACTCGAACCGGCGACCCCCGCGATGCGAACGCGATGCTCTCCCAACTGAGCTACAGGCCCGGAGCCGCCGTACAGTGGCTCACGATGGTACACCAGCAAGTATACTGCAAGTCTCCCACTCCCTCCAACCGGCCTACCCGGTGTTGGTATAGCCGGCAGGCGGACACGACCACCCGGCTATTGGAGACGTGCGTTCATACACGCGGCCAAGCTCTCCAGCGTGACGTTTATCACCACGGCGTAAGCGCAGGCGCCGGGAGACGCGCGGGGCGCCGGATTCACGGGCCCGCGCCCCGCGCGCGCCTTATCGATCCTGTCTAGGATTGTAGCGTTGGTCGAGAACGTGGTAACGTGTGCTGGAGCAGCTGCTCGGAACTAGGATGTCCCCCCTCGGACAAGGAGCGACGCTGATGACCGAGCTTCTTCAGCAAGCGTTTGAGCGAGCCGCCAAACTCCCACAAAGGCAGCAGGATACGTTTGCGCGTTTCCTGCTTGCAGAGTTGGATTCGGAGCAACGCTGGGCCGAGCTGCTCAACCGTCCCGAGTCGGAGGATTTGCTGGAGCAGTTGGCTGACGAGGCGCTGGCGGCGCACCGAGCGGGACGGACACAGCCTTTGGACCCGGAAGAATTGTAGGCGTGCGTTCATACACGCGGCCGAGCTTTTGGGAGGCCTATCGGCGACTCCCGGAGCGCGTGCAGCGGCAGGCGCGCAGAGCCTATCGGTTCTTCGCAGTAGATCCTAGTCGCCCCAGCCTAGATTTCAAACGCGTGGGGCGGCGGCGGCCAGTGTACTCGGTGCGAGTGACCGGAGACTACCGTGCCTTGGGCGTGATCGACGACGGTGACATTGTTTGGTTCTGGATTGGTCCACACCACGAGTATGACCGGCTGCTGAGGCGAACTTAACGCCCGAGGTGACGATCTCGGCTACGGGAGCAGGCGGCTAGGATACCGGGCGGGCGGCAACGCGGTTGGTTAGCCAGCGCGCGACGGCGGTGTCTCCGGCGTAGCGGATGGTGTCGGTGAGGAGGTTGGACAGGGAGGGGTCGTCCAGCAGGCGCTTGGCCAGCAGCGTGGCCGCCTGCGACCGGATTGCCAGGGGGACGCGCGGCTCGCCAGCGTCGGGGGCGGCCGGTGTCTGCTGCCGCCGGTCGGAATCGGCGGTCTCAAGCTCGTCCTCACCGTCGTCGGGCATACCCCCGGTGGCCGGCGGATGATAGGTCAGATCGTCCATCAGTGCCTCGGCAATCTCGCGCGACCAGCACTCGCCGTTGCCGGCCAGCTCCAATAGCGCCAACTGCACCGCCGCTCCCCCTTGACCGAGCAGGTTCGGGCCGACAAAGCCGGCATTGAAGTAGAGATAGAGCCAGACTTGCTCCCGCGCTGGCGGCTCCAGTTGGCTGAGACCTTGCGCCAAGTCCTCCGGCTCGAATTCGCGTCCCTCATTTGCCAGCCCGTGCATGAACGAGGTCACGGCCGGGCCGCGCATTACGCGGTCCGGGTGGGGCTGCACCAGGCTCTCGAAATCCACGTAGCGACCCGTCAAGACGACGTCGCGCCAGCGCCGCTGTTCGTCGGCAAAGCGGGCCAGCAAGGGGAAGGGGCAAGAGGGCACCCGGCGCAGCAAGGCGACTAGCGCCAGCCCTTCTTGCAAGGGCCGCTCTAGCAGCGTGCCGGCGAATTCGTGGCTCCAGCCAAACCACACGGGTGCGCCTTGCAGAGCAGCCAGCGTGCCGGCGAGCAAGCGGTTGAGGGCATCGTCGGGCGCGTTCTTCCGCAGCAGCTGTCGTGCCTCCGCATAGAGCAGGTTGGTGCGGCTCTCCTCCGGGCCGGCGGTAGCGACCTCCGACCGTTCGGTCAGCCCGAGCTGCTGGGCGGGGAGGTGGCGTGAGCTGAGTAGGTCGTCCGATCCGTCGGCTGGTACCGGCTGCGTCGCCTGCATCCAGGTGGCCAACAGCAGATGCGCGTGGAGCACGGCGGTCGCTACCGGATGATCTTGCTGTATATCTCCCAACACTTGCTCCAGCAGCAGCAAGATGTCGGGGCCAAGCGCATCAAGGGCCGGGGTCGGCGCCTTGGCGACCGCCGTGCCGGCGGCTGCCAACGCCCGGTAGACCGCCGGCAGGGCCTCGGGGCCGGGGGGCGCCGGCTCGGCAAAGTACCAGTCGAGATAGTCCAGCACGGCGGCTTGCATCGCCGCTTGGGCCATGACCTCCCCCACCTCCGCCGGTCCCACGCCCTCCCACGCCGGGTTCAGCACGTGCTCCAGCATCTCACGGAGGTCGTCATTGGCTCCGATTTCGTTGAGCCGCGACCACGTAATCGTGAGTGCCCGGTCGGTAGCGCCGGCTGCGCGCTTGCCGGCAAGCGACGGCCACGGCTGCTGCGCCGCGGCTCCGGGTGGCTGTGCCGGGGTTGGTGCGGGTGATTCGGCGCGGTTGCGGGGGGAGTCAGACGAGCGACTCGCGCGTGTCATGCCTGTCCACCAGGGTAGAAGTCATACCGTCGAGCCACACAGCAGCCCTACCGGCACGATAAAGACAGCTTACCACCCGCTGCACCGCAGCGCCAACGGCCCAAGCCGGGTACGGCTACACCGGCTCCAGCAGGAACATCACCCGCTTACCGCCCTTCAACTTCAACCGATCGCCGATTGAAAAGTGTCTACCGGCTTCCGCCTCGAAGTTCTGCATGGTATAGTCCGCATATTCCTCCCGCTTGTTCTCGATCAGCTTCCGGAACAGTTCGTCGTCTCGACCAACGAACTCGATGATGACTGTCGCGTCCAAACTTCGCAGCCACCCGATAAAGAGAGCCAGCGGGATATTCGCCGAAACCCGCAGGTGATGGACCAGGGCCAGGCAGAGCACCAGGTCAGGACTTGCCCTCTGATCAAATGCCGCGCGCTCGTGCCCCGCCCATCCCTGACCGGGCGACAGGTTTGACATGTCCATAACGAGGGGGATAATGTTCCGCGGTCCTCCTCCACGCGCCTCGCGGTAGAGTAGCTCCACTGCGTCCTGGTCGGCGTCCACCGCGACGACCAGCCGCGAGTGCTGCGCTGCGATGCGGGAGAATGTTCCCGTATTCGCGCCCAAGTCCCACGTCAGACCCGGACGCCGCGCCGCGGTGTGCCTTTCGACGAAGTCCTGCTTCCGCTCGAAATCCTCTTCATAGGAGTGTGTCTCCGCGTACTGCGCCCAGTCCGAGCTTGCCGGCCCATACGACAGTCGGACCACGAGCCGCTTCAGGCTGTCCAGCAGGGCCAGCAGCAGCGTCTTCGGCTGCCGGCGCCGCGACCGCGCGGGGTGTCGCGCTCCCTCCCGGCGGCGCCGCAGCCGGTGCTCCGCCCGCGCCGGAAACCATACGTGCGACAGCACTCCCCGCTTGAATCGCCGCAGCCCGTAGAAGTACTTCACCGCCTCCTCCGGCGGGATGCCCTCCAGCCGTGAGCGGAGTAGCGGCTGAAACGGGATGCCCAGGTGCGCCGTCAGCAGCAGCGGAGTCAGAAACGTCGCACAGAACTGCCGATAGCCTTGCCAGTATTCGCCGGCCTCCCACGGAACGAAGGAGGGCACGTCTATGAACACCGGCCGCGCCCCCAGCCACTGCACATTGAACGGCGTCGCGTCCTTGAGTATCCAGCCGTTCCGCACGCTCGTTTCCAGCAGGCGCAGTTGCAGCAGCGCCGCGTCTTTGAGCATAGAAAACGGCCACTCATACGGCCAAGTGACGAAATCCACGGCCTCGTGCGCCGCGGCGGCGCTCCAGCCCTCTTCCGCCACACGACGGGCAACGGGATTCTCACCGTCCAGCAGCACCGTCTTCACTATGTCCCCGTCTGCGACCAGCCGCCGGAAAAACCGTTCGGATAACAGCTTCTCCATCACCGCCGCCGCCACGCCGTTCAGCCCGCGCACGACGCGACCCTCGCCCGCTTCCTTTGGAATCCGGTACACCCGCCCCACCGGGTCCTTGAAAGACCCACCGTCCGCAATCAGCATCCGATTCACTGCTCCCCACGCGGTCCTATGCGTCCGGTTGGTCCGGCGCTTCACCCTCCGGCGCCGTCTGACCACCCCGGAAGACCAGCCGCCTGAGCCGGCTGAGATAGGCCCGCACCGTGTACCCGATCGCCGCCAAGAACCCCAGCACCGTTACGATGATGAAGCCCGCCGAGCCCGGGTCTATGTAGGCCCGGATGCCCGCGCCAATCACCGCCACAAGCAGCATACTTCGCAATAGTCTATTCATACAGAAACTCCTTGTATTCAGGTTTAGGGTTCGATGGAATCGGACCATGCCCGGGCTGCGTATACTTTCGCGGCTGGATGAGGGCGCTTTCATCGCCGGACAGGCAGCGAAGTATGGCGTGAACGGCATCCAAGATAGTCATGTAGCCTTGAGCCGATGCTTCGTCGAGCTCGGCGGCGCACGTGTCACTAGGATAGACGCCACCCAGAATGCCGTAATGGTCCTGGAAGACGAATTCAGGATTTTCCTCGAACTTATGTCTATTGGACATGAGGGGCCCATGGTCGCCGTACACGAACAGGATGGCGTTCGGGTCATCTTCTTCAAGATGCCGGATAATCCGTTCCAAGTAGCCGGCCGCTATTTTGCTACGCTTAATGTAGTTGGCTTTATATTCTTCGAGATGCGCCGCGTTATCGTACTGGAATAGTCTCGTGTGGACGTGATTGGGCACAGATAAGTGGGCAATCACGAATTGAGGCCCGTCATTGGCACTCACCTTCGTAATCTGCTCGGCGGTAAGCATGTTTCCCCCTTTACGGCTTCTGTCAAAAAAGCGACAATAGCCCCAGAAAGCCAAGTCTCGTATGCCGGCATCCAGCAGATTGCAGATGGTGTTTTCCTCGAACGTGATGTAGTGGTCAATATAAGGACCTCTGTATCTCCCGAAGTAGCTGTCAACGTAGATCGAGGAGGTCTCGTAGCCGTTTTCGTGGAGGATGCCAAGCAGCGGACTCGGATTCTGACCCGAGAAGAGGAACGGATTGGGGTTGTCGCCCCTTTCCTTTAGCTCCCTTCGCTGCGAGGAGTACACCTCTACGTCCAGCGCCAAAAGTGAGCTGAGAGAATGGATGGTCCTGACGGAGTTGGCGAAGAAGTTCGGGAAGCGGCGGAAATTGGCCTCAAATAAGTCGTGAAACTCGGTGGTTTCCACACCAAGGTATTTACTGAGCAGCGACCGTGGCGTTATGGCATCGAACGAGACGAAGTACAGGTTCGGCGTCTCCCGGAAGGAGACATGCCGGATGTTGGTCGTGTCTCCTTCTATAGGGTCAGCACCGCCCGCCAGGTGAGGGCCGACGACAATCCCCAGCCCCAGCAATGCCGCTGCCGAGAGCACGGCGCCGCCCCATCGCAGCTCGTCGATAACCTGGAAGGCGACGAACAGCCCTGCTCCGCACGCCGCGCACAGCAGGATGAAGACGGCCCGGTTTTCGGTGAGGTAGAGGTCGGTATGAATGATGTACGCCGTCGCGATGCCGGCCAGCACGACCAGCGACAGGCTGGCGTTGGCTATGGCCTTAGAACGGAGGAGGAACAGCGCACCGAGCAGGAGGACGATGTTGACCGCCCCGCCGAATATCAGGATGTTCCTGAAGTCGAGCTCGGAAAAGGCCGCCGCGGACGAGGTATAGGTAACGGCGAAGGCCAGCGCGATGAGCAGCGCGGCGAATACGAACTTGGATATCTCTCGCGGGGGGGGGGGGTAATTTAAATTTGACAATTGTCACTCCACTACCTTCCGGCTTAACGCCAACCTGAACCGCAGCACGAAGGTTCTTGATTTCGTGTAGTTTGGTGGACCTGGTCGGACTCGAACCGGCGTCCCCTGCGATGCGAACGCGATGCCCTTCCAACTGAGCTATAGGCCCAGAACGGCCGTGCGGTGGCTCAATATACCACAAACACCACGAGAATTGGCTTTGCCTCTCGCGGAGTATCCCAAACCCCTAGCTCCCAAGCTCGCCGAGGTAACCCGCGGCATTCAGCAGTTAGCCAAGGGGAAGCCGCTCGCAATTACCGACGAGCTGCCCAAGGTGCGCTGCAACACCTGTGGTCGTCCTTGCTGGAAAAGAATGGCCTCTGTCCGCCAGGTATACTGAAGCCGCTAGTGCCCCACAACCGGCCTACTCTACCCGGCGAGCTCCCAGGTAGCTCTCGAAACGGTCGGTATACTTGCGGCGAGCGCGTGCCAAGCCGACCGGCTGCCGGTACACGTCCGGCTCGTACACTGCTACGCGGTCGCACCGGAGGCGAGAGTCATCATGCTCCAACTGGGCATTGTGGGGTTCCCACAGAGTGGTAAGTCTACGCTCCTCGCGGGCCTCATCGAGGGCCGGCAACCGGCGCTCTTAGGCGGGAGTGGCGTGGCGATGCATGCTGCCGTCGTCAAGGTACCGGACTCGCGGCTCGACCACCTCGGTACGCTGTATCCCGACCGCAAGCGGGTCTACGCCGAGGTAGAGTATGTGGATTTTCCCTATGCCAGCCTCGGTCAGCGCGACCGGAGCGCCGAGGCTGCCTGGATCGGTAGCCTCCGCACCGTTGACGCGCTGGTAGCGGTTTTGCGGGCATTCGATGACCGGTCCACTGACCGCCTTGCCGATCCGCTGGCCCATGTCGCTGATCTCCAGTTGGAGTTGGTGCTCGCCGACCTACCCCTCGTGGAGCGCCGGCTGGAACGGCTGAAAAAGGACCTGGGCCGTGCTACACCGGCAGAGCGCCGCAGCTTGACACAAGAGCAGCGCACGCTGCTACGGCTCCAGACGCAGCTCGAAGCCGAGGTGCCGCTGCGGGCGTTGGGCCTGGACGATGACAGTTGGCAACGGCTACGCGGGTTCCAGTTTCTCAGCGCGAAGCCGCTCCTCTATGTCCTCAATATCGGCGAGCAGCAACTGGGCAAGCACGAGTGCCTCGAAGCGGAGTTCGCTCGGAGCGTTGCCGGGCCAGGCACCGCCGGCTTGGCGCTTTGCGCGCAAATGGAGCTGGAGCTGGCGGCCCTGGCCGAGCCTGACCGGCAGCCCTTCATAGAAGACCTCGGCCTCACCGAGCTTGCTGCCGGGCGCGTGATCCGGGCGAGTTATCAGGTCTGTGGCTTGCACACCTTCTTCACTATCGGCGACGATGAGGTGCGGGCCTGGAGCGTGCCGGCCGGGACGCTGGCGCCACAAGCTGCCGGACTGGTGCATTCGGACATGGAACGGGGCTTTATTCGGGCGGAAGTAATTTCCTTCGCGGCGCTGGCCGCAGCGGGTGATATGGCCGCGGCCCGCCGGCAAGGGCTACTCCGACAGGAAGGGCGCACATATGGTGTCAACGACGGCGACGTGGTGCATTTCTTGTTCAGTCGCTAGTACACCTGCAATCGTGCAGAGCACCGGCTTGGTGCTGAATCCAGGTCCAGGCTGGGCCAGCAAGGTCCGCCGCGCACCAACGCAAATTACGACGCTGGCGCCCAACTGGTATCGTTTCAGGATGTATGTACCGGCGCGAAGTCGGGGAGGAGCGAAGGTGGGAGTATTAGAAGCCATCCGCGACGTAGTCGTCATCCTGGTAGCGCTCGCTGCCTTGGCGGCGAACATCGCTCTAATCGTGCTTGTTCTCAAGCTGTGGGGCATGGTGAAGGCACTGCGGGAAGAGGTTAGCCCCGTCCTCGGCTCGCTGACACACACCTCCGACACGGTGCGAGAAACGACGTCGCTCATCGGTGAGCTTGTGATCGGGCCGCTGGCGCGGGCGGCAGGGCTGGCCAACGGCTTTCTGACGCTCGTGCGGGCGCTGACCACCATTGGTCGGGGCGGTCAGGGCCGGGGAGCGGATCGTGTACGGTAGCGGGTCCTTCTGGCGTGGCTTGTTGCTGGGCGCCCTGCTCGGTGCGGCACTCGGTTTGTTGCTGGCACCCCGACATGGTGAGGCGACCAGGGCAGCGGTCCGCGCCCACCTCGCCAATGCGCGGCGCGAGGCCACGGCGGCCCGTGCTGCGGCCGAGCGGGAAGTCTTGCAGCGTTACGAGGCGATTGTAGCCCCACCCCCGCCGAGTGAGTAGGGCAAGGGAACAGGTCATGGATATCCTGCGCGTCGCGTATGAAATAGCGGTCATCGTTTTGGCGCTCATGGCACTGATTATCTGGCTCATCGTGGCCGTCATCTTCGGCGGCCTCGCCTTGGTCATCCATCGCTGGGGCAACAAGGCGGTGGCCGGCGCCCATATCGTGCGGCTCAAGGCGGCGACTGCCGAGGAAGCAACCCATCACGGTATACAGCGTGGTATTGTTGGACCGGTAGCGCAGGCCCAGGGCTGGGCGCAGTGGCTGAGTACGTTCGGCAGACGCGCCCTGGACGAGCCGTAGGCCAACGGATATCGGCCCTCGGGGGCATTGCCACCTTCCCGCCTCACCCCTGGTCATAGGGCAATCACATCTCACAGATAATGTGTATGGTTAAGCGTCCCTTTAGCTGTCATCCCGACCCTTAGCTGTCATCCCGACCCTTAGCTGTCATTCCGACCCTTAGCTGTCATTCCGAACGCAGTGAGGAATCTAAAGCGTTTCTTCAGAGTCATCGTACCATTCCAGCGACAGATCCTTCCATCGTGGATTGAACGTCTCGATGAGCGCCACCTTCTTGCTACGACGCCAGCCTTTGATTTGCTTCTCCCGCGCGATTGCCGATGCGATGTCCGGGGTCTGCTCGTAGTAGGCGAGCCAGGTGATGTTGTATTTTGCGGTAAAGCCTCGCACGAGTTTGTGTTTGTGTTCGTACACCCTTCTCACAAGGTCGTTGGTGAGGCCAACGTAGAGCGTTCTGACGCTGTTGGTGAGGATATACACATAATATTGGCGGTCTGGCTTTGCGAACATAGACTTTAGATTCCTCACTGCGTTCGGAATGACATGTCGGGAGTGAGTGAAAGGTTTTTCTGTCGGTTTGGCTTTAGATGCGATTGCCCCGCCCCTGGCCTCCTCCCTTGTAGCTCAGTCCGGGAGAGGGCCACGGGGGGACACCCCGACATACGGAGGCGGACCGCTCATGGCACGTTCATCAGCGTGGCGGCGAGGAGGCCGCAGACGACGCCAACGGCTGCGCGGCCATGCAGCGGCTCTTTCCAGATCAGCCACCCGGCGCCGGCCGTGAGTATTTGCGTAGCCGCCCCCGTGAGTGGGAACGCGATGGTCCCGCTGACCTCCACGAGTGCCCGTAAGAGCAGCTCGATCTGGGCAATGTTCGTGATGCCGATTGCTATGCCGAGCGCGAGGGCAGACCTGGCAGTGTGCGGCCGTTGACCCTGGTATCGGCCGCGCTGACTCAGCGGCTGGGTGAAGCGGTGTCGCAGCGGCCAGCTGAGTGCAGAGAGCGCCGTCGCCATCGCAAACGTGCCGAAGTTGTAGGCCGGCCGCTGCTCCTCGTGCCTCAGCTCCGCGAAGGACTTGGCGGCGAGTAGCCCCATACCTCCCAGCAGCAGCACGAGAGCGAGAAACCCGACTGTCTTGGCACGCCTGATGAGCGGATGCCGCGGCGCGTTTTGTGGGTAATGCGGCTCCTCCCGCACACCGACCTCGCGTGGCCGGCGCGCGCTGCCGAGTAAGGGCACAGCTACGGCGGCCAGGATCAGCCCCAGCGTCTGCCAAATACTGGGATATTCCTGCCAGATCACGATGGATGCTACCGTCGGGATGGCTACCGACAGGCGGAGCAGCGCCACCACGACGGCTATGCCGCTGCGGCTCAACATTAGGAAGAGCAGCAGGAACATCGTCTGGTACTGGAAGCCTTGCATGGCGCCGAACGCGAGCGCCGGCCAGGTCGGCACGATGCCGGATTGCGCCAGCACTATCGTCGCGATCACGCAGGCGGTGGCGTAGTTGGTGGCGCCGATCAGTAGGTACTGGCGCTGGCGCTGGCGGGCGAGGCGGACGGACAGGAGGAAGGCCGTGTTGCCCAGGATGTGTAGGAGGAGGTAGATCACAGGCGGTAGTTTACAGCTTGGCCCGCGTTGCTTGGGTACTGACCATGGTGCCTGTGCGGAGCCAACGGCGCCTGCCGAATGTCACGCACTTGTCACCGTCATGCAGCCGCCCTGTCACATCTCCATCCTAGACTCAAGGGTGCCTCGTCAGTCGGCCTCCCGACTGACGCCCATCCTCCTTACTGAGCCGGGCGTCCGGTCCCCCAGTCAGCCGGATGCCCGGTCTTCCTCCCTCAAACTCGTGGAACCGCGCGGCGGACCGGGCCGCCGGGAGCAGGCGGGGCGGTATAATCGGCTGACTATCCTGCAAGAGACCGACTAGCGAGAGGAGCAAGGCACATGAGCATGGCAGATGGCGCCATCCGCGTGGGGATTGTCGGAGCCGGGGGGATTGTACGGCAGCGTCACTATCCCGGTCTGAGCAAGATCGCTGGCGTCGAGTTGGTGTCGGTGGCCAACAGTACGCCGGAGAGCACGCAACGGGCGGCGGCCGAGTTCGGTATTCCGACGGCCTATGGCAACTGGCAGGACCTCGTCGCGGCCGACGACACCGACGCCATCGTGATCGGCACCCAGCCGTATTTGCACCGCGAGATTACGGTCGCCGCGCTCGATGCCGGCAAGCACGTATTCTGTCAGGCGCGTATGGCCATGGACTACCAGGATGCGAAAGTGATGTACGACCGTTCCCTGGCCTCCGACCGCACGACCATGCTCTGTCCGCCGCCGCACTACATGGAGGGGGACACGACGATTCGCCGGCTGCTGCGCCAAGGCTACGTTGGCCCGGTCTACACCGTCAACCTGCGCTCCTACAACGACAACTATCTCGACCCGGACGCGCCTATCCACTGGCGCCAGATTGGCCACATCTCCGGCTTCAATACGCTGGAGGTAGGGATGCTTGCGGAGGTGCTCCACCGCTGGCTCGGCTACGCCAAGCGAGTGACCGCTCAGACGTTGACTGCCATCCCGGAGCGGCCGGCGGCCGCCGGCGCCGGTCGTAGCGTCGTGGATCGGCCCGACGCGCTGACGGCGGTAGCCGAACTGGAGAATGGCGGTGTGGCGACGTTCCTCTTCAGCAGCATCGCACGGGGAGGCGCTGACCGCAACAGCATCGAGATCTATGGCGCCGACGGCGCCCTGCGCTACAACTTCGGCGCAGACCACCTCTCGGGTATGCGCGGCGACGAGACCGCCTGGAGCACGATCCCGATTGACCAATCCGAGACGCGCGAGTGGACGGCCGAGGCGGACTGGATCGAGGCGATCCGCGCCGGGCAGTGGGGATCGCCGAGCTTCTGGGATGGCCTGAAATATATGGAGCTGACCGAGGCCATCTTCCGCACTGCCGAGACGGGCCGCGCGCAGGTACTGCCGTTCGAGGCACTAGAGCAGCCGGCCCGCGCCCGCGCCGCTATCGGCATGTAGCTTGACCAGCGGGGTGGCCTCACCGCCCCCGCCCCCTCTGAGTAGGCGGGGACAGGCGTGAAGCAGGCCTGCCCGGCAGTGGTCGGGCAGAAGGTGAGCAGGTATGGGAGCAGCCGCGCGGAAGTTTCAGACTATTCACCCGGAAGCGGGCAAGCAGGGCACCAGGGTGGATGTCGCCAAGTACGAGGCGATGAAGGCCGCTTTGCTGGCGGTCGTGCCAGCCGCCGGCGATGGCATCCCGTTCCAGGACCTCGCGGGCGCAGTGCGACCACACTTGCCGGCCGAGGTGTTTGCCAACGCCTCCGTAAGCTGGTACGTGACTACGGTCAAGCTCGACCTGGAGGCGCGCGGTCTGATCGAGCGCGTACCCGGCGCGCGGCCCCAGCGGCTGCGCCGAGTCGCGTAATCGCTACGGCTAGTGGGCCGGGCGTAGCACCTGCCCGCTACGCGCCCCGGTATGCTCGCCCTGCGCGACGGTCAGCGCGCCGTTGACGAACACATAAGAGATACCGGATGGATACTGCGCCGGCCGTTGGAGGGTCCCGTTGTCCTGGATCGTGGCCGGGTCGAAGACCACGATGTCGGCGGCCAACCCCGGACGCAGCAGGCCGCGGTCGGTGAAGCCGAACTTGGCGGCGGGGACGGCAGTCATCTTGTGGACGGCTGCTTCCAAGGGCATCCAGCCTCGCTCCCGCACATAGTCGCCCAGAATACGCGCCGTCCAGCCGAAGTTGGCGGGATGATTGACGAGCGGCGCCAGCGGCCCCGTGGCGCTGGCCGTCCACGAGTCGGCCTCGAAGGCATAGAGTGGATGGGTCATCATCTCCTGCAAGTGGGGGTCGCTGTTTTCCTCGCCGACGATGATGGCGTCGCTAATAGCCGCGCCCTCGCCGTGCAGGATATCCAGATAGGAGTCCATGGGGTCTTGGCGGAGGAGATCGCCGATCTCGACGAACGACTTGCCGAAAAGATGCGTGCTATTGGCAGTGCGCGCCAGCCAGAGCTTGTCCCACTGGCGCTCGGCGATCAGCAGCCAGTAGCGGCTGCAATCGCGCTTCACGCGCTCTCGGATTGTCGGGACGGCGAGCCGCTCGGCAGCGACCGCCGGACCCTCGTCGAATAGCCAGGGCGGCAGGACCGCCGCCATCACCCCGATGCCGGTCGCATAGCTGGTCGTGTCGCACGATACGTCGAGACCGCGCCGCCGCGCGGCGTCAATCTGGTCCATCACGCGGCCCCACGCGCCCGGCGGTGCGCCGCGGCGCGCGAAGTTATGGGAGAGCTGGAGGCGGGCGCCAGCCTGCTCGCAGCTGCCGATAATCTCGGCGACGGACTGCTCGAACTCCTCGTTGCGCGTGCGCTGATGGCAAGCATGCACCCGTCCCGTGCGCGCCACCACGCGGCTCATCGCCGTCAGCTCTGCGGCCGAGGCCGCCCGGCCCGGCACGTACTCCAGACCGGTCGAAAGTCCGAGCGCGCCCTCGTCGAGGGCCTGCGCGACCAGGTGTTCCATGTGGCCGATGGCGTCGGGAGTCGCCGGCTTTTCATCGTAGCCCATCACGGCGCTGCGGACGGCCCCATGACCGACCAGCACGGAGACGTTGCCGCCCAAGCCGCCGGCCGCCAGCGTGTCCAGATACTCACCGAACGTGCTCCAGGTGACGGTGGCGCCCGGCGAGGAGCGGGCGAGGTCAGTACTGATGCTCTCGCGATTGTGGGACGTGAGCGGGGCGTGGCTGAAACCGCAGTTGCCCAGGATTTCGGTGGTCACGCCCAGCCGGACAGTGCTATCACACGCGCGGTTCGCCAGGATGCTCCAGTCGCTATGCGTGTGGCAGTCAATAAAGCCGGGGGCGATGACCTGCCCCGGCACGTCAATGATGCGCCCGGCAGTGGCGCCGGGCAGATTGCCCACGGCGACGATGCGGTCGTCCTGGATCGCGACATCGCCGGGTACCCAGGGCGCCCCGGAGCCGTCCACCAGCCGGCCACCGCGCAACAGCACATCGAGCATGACGCTTTCTCCCTAGCAATGCGGTGCTCTGCCGATTATCTGCGCTCCTAGTCTACTGCACGGACAGGTGAGGAGGAATGTCCAGCTATCAGCCGTCGGCCGGCCCCGTCATTGCGGCGCTGTTTTATGTTCTCCAGGGATTCACTACCTTGATCCCACAGTCGGCAAAGTCGGCTACATCTCTGGTTGCAACCGGTGCCCCACGGGCGCGGGCAATCGCCGCGATTTGGCAGTCGGCCTGACTGATCGGCCGGCCGGCGGCGCGGCGGCCCGCCATGATCGTGGCGTATGCGTTGGCGGCTGCACTATCGAAGGGGAGAATGCGTCCAGCGAAGTCTTCCCGGAGTGTGCTCTCAATCTCAGCCTCAGCGGCTAGCCGCTCGCGACGGCGACCGGCTGGCAAAATCGCAGCACTGTAACGCAACTCGGCCTCGGTGATGGCGGTAATGAACAAGGCGCTCACAAGCTGTCTATCCAGCAAGCAAGGACCTCCGGCTGTGGGTGGTCCCGCATCAACTCCGAGACGACGTTGGTGTCCAGGACGACCATCGCCGGAAGCTCAGTCGAAACGTGGCGGTTCGCGCATCGGCTCCCGCGGAGGGAGTTCCAGTTCCACACCACCGAGGGCCTTAAAGCGCTCGTGGATCGCCGTTCCGAGGTTTTTTGCCGGGACCGCTTCTTGCTCCAGCGCCTCCTCCGGCCCTAGCGCCGCCCGCAAGATGTCTCGGACTTCCTCCTCCGGCGAGCGGCCATGCTGGGCCGCCCGGCGGCAGAGTCGCCGCTGTAGCCCTGCGTCGAGGTCACGGATCGTGATACTCGCCATGCAACCCCCTCCGTCTGCTCAGTCACTCCATCGTACCACGACGGCACTGCCAGCACGTGTGCCGCCGCAGACAGCGCCAGGACCGGCTTGCCGTGGCGTGGGGATTGTCAGCAGCAGGATCTACGGGATGCGGGGATGGCAAGAACGGATTGTCTGGGGGTCCCCGATCCCGTTCAACGGGTGAGAGGCCAGTGCATCCCCGCGCTGTTTTGTTTTCCCTAGGATTGCTCTTCTCCAGCCCACACCGCCCGCTCTTTACCCCGAACCTACGGAGAATCCTCCAATTCTGGAAAAAGCTCCTCCTCATCCGGGAACAGGTCCGAGAGGGAATCAATCGTTAGGTAGCTTTCCAAGAATTCCTTGGCGCCAATTGCCTTGACTTCAATCTGATCTTTGCTGGCTTCCAATTGCTGCGAGACACGGTTTTTTTCGTTGCTGGCAGTCGTATCATCACCGGGTCCTACGACAGCAAGGAGCTTGCGTGTCTGATCCTGTCGAAGGGACTGCTGGAGGATACCATTTATGTGGTCGTCATTGAATCCGTAACCCACGCAAACTATGACACGTGCCGAATCTAGAGTCCAGCGTCGTAATTCATATGCTAGATATAGGAACGGGTCAACGTACTGTAGCTTGTAGGATATTCCAAAAATGAGAGCGCCCTTTTCAGCCGAGATTCCTGATGTGGCATCCAAAAACCTTACTTCGCCATTCTCCATAGACCAATCCAATGAACCATGGAGCTTATAGAGCATCAGAGGTGCCGGATCTTCAGATGTCTCATCGAATGATCGCCAATCCCATTTTCTCTCTCCCATCGGGAATCCTCTCTGTACGTTTTCTCGACCACAGTTTTCCTCGACACACAGATCATAGTTCAAGGAGAAAATACGGAGTGGATACCCATATTCTTGTTGGAATCTCAACAGCCCTGAGTAGTAATCTGCGCTTTCTCTCTCCGGCAGGGCAACCCATTTGTCCCGGAGAATTTTTATTATATCATCACGGAATTCGAGAATGTTCTTGAATTCATTGCCGGCCACCTCCAGTAGCTTGAGATTCCATGTTCCTACAAACGGGTAGAGTGTATGGCGTTCTTTCTCAGCAAGTTCTTCCAGCACATTCACAAGTCGTTCTATGTTAAATGGAACATTATCTCCAAAGATCCCATGCAAACCATCCACATAGTATACTGAACTGCGGATGTAGTAATACAGATTCTTGTAAGATTTCCAGTCAGAATCTTCCAAGATAAGTTTCTCAATCTCTCGAATCATCTTGTTGGAATCAGGTATATCCGCCTCCACGCTGGCACCGGCGCCCAACAACAGGATAATATCGTCGCGTTTGACAGTTGCCGCCATTATAAAAACCAAGGTGGTACGATGTCGACGTTAACCGACGGGAGCTGATGTTTTTCGAATTCCTTCAGATACCTGGCGACAAGTTGGGCGTAATAAACGGATATCGGCAATGACTTAGCGTTGAAACCACGCCAGTTAGCGCCAGATAGATTTATGGCATCTTGTAAGTAGGACCGTTGCTGATCCTGAGTTAGCCCCTCGGTTGGATAGGTAAATTTCACATGCAGAGGGCAGCCAATTCTACCGCGAACGGTAGATTGTCCATACTGCCGTCCCTCGAACCAGATAAGAAATTCATTTCTCGAAAGAGACAGCATGGTACTTTCATATGGAACTCGACTGTTGTGACCTATCGCAAATCCAAAAAACCGGTTCCTATCGTTGAATCTGAGTGAAATAAACTCTCCTCTGCCTGCTTGCTCTTTTTGCTCCGAGAGCACCTCGGCGATGCTGTCAAGTTCACGCCGCCTAACCGAAAAGGTAGCATGAACTACAAAACTGGAGAATTGAGAGGCATACTCTGCGAAAATCTTCCGGAGGTTGGTAGTGAAATTCTGGATGTAGTCCTCTTCATCCTGGCTTTCACCTAGGACTCTAATTTCTCTGAAGACACCACTCGAATCAGTAAGCACGGAATAAGCGAAGTATCGGGCGATATGCCTTTCGATCATACGGTGGGCCTGTCCAATACCTACGATCAAGCAATTCTCCGTCTCAGGGCGCACTTTCCATGGTGTTCCCCCTGCTTTCGCAAAAACTTGCAAACCGATTCCCGCTGCAGACCATTTGAGCTTGGTCCTGTCTGCTACCGTATCGGTTGAGACAACTTGAATGGGTAGACCTTTCGATAGAAACGCATGCTTCAAGTTCCAGTAGGCCGCATTCTCTTCTGGGGCATCATGTCGGCTGAAAGGCGTCAACACTACAGGGATGACCTTCCGTCCATCAGCATCTTTAACTACGCGATCCCGGATTCGCTGTATCTCATGGCTGCTGAAATCCGATAGAGGGGCACCGCTCACGTGCTCGTTTGAGACCGGGAGGTGAAACATGGGTTTCATACCGGGGAAGGTACTGAAGGTATCACCACGCAGCGCCCGAAACAGATCATGCGAGAGAAGTCGATCCTCTTGCCTGTAAAGAAAATATAGGTGTGTATCTTGCATGCACGATTCGAGTGGGCCTGCCTGCCGGACGCCCATAAACTGCGAGCGTGATTCGACGCCAGAGCCTACTACATATTTCTTGACGGCGAGTCGTTCCTCATTGAGTTCTGTGAGCCGCCTGGTGACAGCAACCGTTTGACCCCCCGGCAGTTGGAGAGGAAAAATACGGCCGTGAAACTTCGTCACAAAGTCTGCGAGGTGCGAGTAGCGATCTGCATAGTAGTTTGCGTTTGGCCGCCCGTGCCTGTCAAGTGAGAGGCTCAGTTGTTGCGAGCGTTGGGTTCCACGATATTCCTCTGTAGGGTGGAATCGAAAGTCGGCGAGGAAGCCGAATTGACGACGCGAGCGCAGCAGGTAAGGCTCCAGTGATATGACCTGTGATCCTTCTGGATACTTTGCAATTATGATTTCGACTCGTCGGCGGAAGCCGGGAATCACGTCGAATTCGTCAGAACCTAGATTCTTCTTGCAACTCTGAATCAGGGCTGTCCTAAGAGCATCTATAGTAACGTAATTGTTATCAAATGGCTTACACATCGTCTCCGTGCCATCTTCGGCCCATTGAAACAGCGTCCAGTAGTAATCACGCATGCCGTCTACTTCAAGATTTCGACGGGTAGCTTGCTCCCATCCGGCTGTGGGCCGCTTGCCCTCGACATAGGGGAGACGGTACACTGTGATCGTAAAATCGTGTATTTCGAGGGAGAAGAAGTTCAGAGCGACTCCGCGCATGTCGTTAATCCTCAATACTATTATATCAGCGGCAGCCATCCGATGGGCACAAGAGCGGCGCTAGACTCCCCGTCGCAGGAGTGAGGTGGTATGGAGGTTGGATACATTCCTGTCCCCCCGAATCCTGTCCATCCTGTGCATCCATGTGAATATCACCCCTACACCGCCACCGCCGACTCCGTGTCGCCGGCGGCGAGGGCGTTCATGTAGGCGAGGATCAGGTCGCGGGTGCGGTAGCGGCCGAATTGGGCCTTGTCTTGCCGGCGGACGATGGGGAAGGTGCCCAGGATGTAATCGGCGTCCTCGCGGGAGAGGCCGTAGAGGTGGAAGTAGAGGGCGTCGAGGCGGGCGCGCAGGTGGCGGCGCCGCTCCGCGTCCCAGCGAAACGGCGGGCCGGCATAGCCGAGGTCGCGGGCGAACGGCGCCAGGTAGCGCAACAGTTGGCCGTGGGGCGTACCGGCTCGGCCCCTGGTGTCCTGGTCGCGGGTATCCAAGGCCAGCCCGAAACGTTTGCTCTCCGCAACGACCGCAGCATCTTGGTACCGCTCTTCTGCGCTAGGTCTGGCGGTGGCCCGCGCCCTGGCCGCGGCGTCGGTGAAGAGGAGATAGTCCGGGATATCCTCGTTACGGGTGGCGCCTTGCTGCGGCAAGTAATCGGTCCAGCCTAGCAGCTTCAGGACTGGGCGAATCAGCTCCTGCTCGGTGACGGCCTCGTTGGGCTGCCGGTGTTCCTTGAAGCGCGTGTAGGCTTGGGCAACCTCGCTCCGGAAGGCGGCAAAAGCGGTGTCCGACGACCGCCACTCAGCGGTCGCCTTGATACCGTCGTTCAGGAAGTAGTGAGTGAAGAGCTGGCCGGGCATGTCACCATCCTAGTCGCCGCTGTCTCGCGGCGCAAACCTCGTTGCTCTAGGAGCAGCCGGCCGCTACCATCAGAGCAGGCAGCACCGGCGGCGCACCATCGCGAAGGAGTAGCAGATGCGTATTGCCATCAACGGATTCGGCCGCATCGGTCGTCAAGCCTTCAAGGCGCTGGACGAGCGACATCCCGCCCTGGATATCGTTGCCATCAACGACCTCTTCGACAGTGCCACCAATGCCCATCTCCTCAAATACGACAGCAACTACGGGATGTTCGGCGGCACGATTGAAGCGACCGATACGGCCCTGAGCGTGAACGGGCGCGAGATACGGGTCTGCGCCGAGCGCGAGTGGACCGCCCTGCCATGGGGCGCGCTCGGCATTGACCTCGTGATCGAGTCGTCCGGGGTGGGTACGGCGCGGGCGATGGCCGAAAAGCACCTGACGGCGGGCGCCGGGCAGGTGCTCATCTCCGCTCCGGCGACGGACGAGGACCTCACGGTGGTACTCGGCGTGAACGACGAGCAGTACGACCCCGCGCAGCACCGCATCATCTCGAATGCGTCCTGCACGACGAACGGGCTGGCGCCGGTCGTGAAGGTCATCTGGGACAGGTTCGGGATCAGCAAAGGCATGATGACTACCATCCACGCCTACACGAACTCCCAGCAGATCCTCGACGTGGCCGGGCCGAAAGGCGCGGCGGACCGCGAGCTACGCGCCGGCGCTATGAACATCATCCCGACGAGTACCGGCGCCGCTCGCGCCGTGGCCCTCGTCCTCCCCGAGGTGAAGGGCATCGTGGACGGCCTGGCCTACCGGGTGCCGACGCCGACGGTGAGCATCGTCGAGTTCATTGCCGCTGTGCAGCGGACGACGGCGGTGGATGAGGTCAACGACGCCCTACGCGCCGCCGCCGCCGGCCGGATGGCCGGCGTGCTCGACGTGACCGACGCGCCGCTCGTTTCGATGGACCTCAAGGGCAACACCCACTCGTCTATCGTAGACGCGCAGCTGACGATGGTGCTGGGCGGTGATCTCGTCAAGGTCGCGGCCTGGTACGACAACGAGTGGGGCTATGCCTGCCGGGTGGCCGATGTCGCCAATCTGATCGCCACCCGCGTCCCGGTGGCCGCAGCCGCCGGCTAACGGCACACGATGACCGGCGAAACCCTGGATGGCGGCCGGCGCCGCCATGACGAGGCGGAATGCCGGCGGCTCGTGACCGCTGGAAGTTTGGCCGGTCGGAGACGCATGGTGAACAAGCAAACCATCCGCGACGTTGCCGTGGCCGGAAAGCGGGTGCTGGTGCGCGTGGACCTCAATGTGCCACTGACCGGCCCCACCTCCGGCCGTCACGGGCCCGCCCCGGTCCTGCGTAGCACGGCTGGAGATGAGACCGGTCACCTCGACGGTACCCGGATCACGGACGACACCCGCATTCGCGCTGCGCTGCCGACGATCAATGCCCTCCGCGCTGCCGGTGCGCGCGTCGTGTTGCTGTCCCATCTCGGCCGGCCCCAGGGCACCGTCGTCGCTACGCTGCGTTTGGCGCCCGTCGCCGCCCGCCTGAGTGCGCTCCTGGGCACTGCGGTCGCCACGAGTGGCGCTTGCGTCGGTCCGGAAGCCGCGGCCGTCGTCGCCGGCTTACGGCCGGGCGAGGTGGCGCTACTCGAGAACGTGCGCTTCCATCCCGAGGAAGAGCGCAACGACCCGGCCTTCGCGCGTGCGCTTGCCGAGCTGGGTGACATCTACGTCAATGACGCCTTTGGCGCGGCGCACCGTGCTCATGCCTCGACGGAGGGTATCGCTCACGTGCTCCCGGCGGTTGCGGGACTCCTGCTGGAGCGCGAGCTAGAGATGCTGGGCAGGGCCTTGGAGCAGCCGGAGCGGCCGTTCGCGGCCATCATCGGCGGCGCCAAGGTCTCGGACAAAATAGCGGTCATCGACCACCTGCTGACGCGGGTGGACGAGCTGCTGATCGGCGGTGGCGTTGCCAACACGTTTCTCCGCGCTCAAGGCTACGAGATTGGTCGCTCGCGGCACGAGCCGGACAAGGTTGCGCTCGCCGCAGCGCTATTGGCGCGGGCCGGGCAAAGCGATTGTGAGCTACTGCTGCCGACCGACGTGGTGGTGGCGCCGGCTGCGGCGGATGATGCGCCCCATCAGGTCGTTGCCGTGGACCGGGCGCCAGCCAACGGGATGATCCTGGACGTCGGCCCGCAGACGACGCAGCACTACGTGCAAGCCGTAGAGTCGGCACACACCGTCATCTGGAATGGGCCGCTGGGGCTGTTCGAGGTCGAGCCGTTCGCCGCCGGCACCCGCGCGCTGGCCGCCGCCGTCGGCCACTGTCTCGGCACGACGATTGTGGGCGGCGGGGACTCCATTGCGGCCATCGAGCAAGCCGGTCTGAGTAGCCGGGTGACCCACGTCTCGACCGGCGGGGGGGCCTTGCTGGAGTTCTTGAGCGGGCGTACCCTCCCCGGCGTCGCGGCCCTGGCCGACTGCTGACGAGCGCCATTCGCCAATGGCCGCGAGAAGGTCACTGATGCAAGTGACAATACCGGATGAATTGCACCGATTTCTGGACGACGACGACCAGTGGGACTTTCTGCAGCAGACGGCCGCTGCCGGAATCCCCTACTGCCGGTACGCACCCGGCGAGTTGGCACGCGAGCTAGAATCGCTCCGCAAGTTAGACGAGACCGTTGACTGAGTCTGGATCAGTCGTTGCGGACGCTGGCCCCCGTCGGCACCCTCGGCATACTGCTGCGAGCTAAGGAGTACGGCCTCATTCCCCCGATCCGAGACAGGATCAATGAGCCTTCTGAGGCTGGGATTTACTTGAGCGAGAGGATCGAGCAGGACGCTCTGAATCTTGTCGGTGAGGGTGATAGCACGGCCTAGTGATGCAGCCGATGGACAGAGACGCTAGAATCCCGACTGGCCGGTTCTTACTGATGGAACGGTGCCAGCCGTGTAGGGATTGAGGAATGCCTGCCAATCTGACGCCGGCCTATTACGAGGCCGAGGCGGCGTATCGCCAGGCCGGTACCATCGCCGAGAAGCAGAAGGCGCTGCGCCGCATGCTGGCGGTCATGCCCAAGCACAAGGGCACCGACCATCTGCGGGCCGACCTCCGCACGCGGATGGCCAAGCTCCGGGACCAGGCCGAGACGCAATCCCGCTCCGGGAGCCGCTGGAACCCCTATACGGTCCGCAAGGAGGGCGCGGGACAGGTCGCCCTCGTTGGGCTGGCCAACGCCGGGAAGTCGCACCTCATGGCCGCGTTGACGGAGGCAAACCCGCGCGTCGCCGACTATCCGTATACCACCCTGGAACCTCAGCCGGCGATGCTCCGCTACGAGAACGTCCATATCCAACTGGTAGACCTGCCGCCCATTGACATGCACCACACCAACGGTTGGATACGTTCGCTGGTGCGACAGGCTGACGTGCTCCTTGTCGTCCTCGATCTTGCGTCCGACCCGGTAGAGTCGCTGGAGCTGGTACTGGAGGAGCTGACAAACATCGGCCTGGAGCCGGTTGCTCGGCTACCAGCCGGCAGTGATGATGTGGCGGCGCAGCCGGCCGCAGCCCAGCGGGTGCGCGTCGTCGGTACGCACCTGGACCTCCCCGGTGCCGGGGAGTCCAGCGCCGCCTTGCAGGCGCACTATGGCCACCAGTTCCCCACGCTGGCGGTCAGCGCAGCCACCGGCGACGGGCTGGACGCGCTGGGCCGCTGGCTCTTCGCAGCCCTGGACATGGTGCGCGTCTACACGCGGGCTAAGGGCCGGAAACCCGACTACAACCGGCCGGTCGTGCTGCGTCGCGGCGCCACGCTCGAAGCGCTGGCCGCGGCCCTACACATCGAGTGGATGGGCACCGTGAAGTACGCGCAGGTGTGGGGCAATGACAAATTCGACGGCCAGCACGTCAGTCGAACCTACGTGCTCGAAGACGGCGACACCATCGAGCTACGCATGTAACCCCGCCATCGCCTCACCGCAAGCCCGCTCCGGGCGCCTGGGCAAGCCGGCCTTCCCGACCGCCGGACGCGCACCTACCGCGTCACCTTAGCTCCTAGCCGCCCCTGCTCCCGCTCCACAGGGACAGAGGGGCCAACGGCGCCTCCGGCGTGTCGCCGTAGCCCTTGTGCAACTTGCACAAACGACGGTCAGTAGGTTCGGATACATCACACATCGTCCGGCCACAGCCGCTCGCGTATCGTATAGCCTAGAAACGTTACACGCCGTTGCTCACCGCGAGGAACGGCAATCCTAGCCAACCGGAGGGAAGAGGGATGCCAGCAGAAGTCATCGTCGGAGTTGCAGCGTTCGCCGGACTCTTCACCCTCTGGACTATCGCGCCGACCATTATTCGCAAGCGCGGTAAGTAGTAAGCGCAGTAGCGGCCCACGTCGTATTCGCTGCCACAGGTTCCCGTCAGCCACAACCTCAGCGGCGCTCTCACCCGATAAACCATTGGTCCTATGCCGCTGCTTGCCCTTCGCGGTGGCGAGCAGTGCGAAGCCGTGGCCTTGCCGCAGGCCAGGTCGTCGATACGGGTACCACTTTTTAGGGGGTAGCTTGCAGGCGCCGAATACAGGGACGGTTCCCTTGCACTCGTAGTTTGGTTCCGCTCGCGCTGGGACAAGGAGGGAGAAAAGGGATGCACGACCACAGGAACTATCGGCACACCCGGAGCCAGGATCGCCCGGCAGCGCGACGCTGGTCGCGGGCGGGTCTGCTTCTGGGCACGCTCGGACTCGCCTTGGCTCCGACCGCTGCACTTGCGGCCGGCGATCCTACCGGCGGCGATCCCGGCAGTCAGGACGCACTACGGGCGGCAAACTTCTCGTGGGTGCTCGTGGCGGCGTTCCTCGTGTTCTTCATGCAGGCCGGTTTTGCCTTCCTGGGTGCCGGCTTTATTCGCGCCAAGAACACCGTCAACTACCTGACCAAGAGCTTCCTCGATTTCTGCATGGCCTCGCTCTCGTACTGGGCATTCGGCTTTGCCCTCATGTGGGGTGGCTCCAAGGCGGCCTCCGGCCTCGACGCGGGTAACGCGATCATCGGCTACTCCGGGTTCTTCCTGACCGGCGATGCCTACGATGTAGACACCATCCTGAGCTGGTTCTTCCAAATGGTCTTCGCCGCGACGGCCGCGACCATCGTCGCCGGTGCCGTCGCCGAGCGCACCAAGGTCAACGCCTACCTCGCCTACAGCTTCATTGTCGGCGCGCTCATCTACCCGATCTACGGCCACTGGGTCTGGGGCGGCGGCTGGCTCGGCAGCTTGGAGCTAGGGAGCGGCGTGAAGGACTTTGCCGGCAGCGGCGTCGTGCATGCCGTCGGTGGACTGGTCGGACTGGCCGGTGCCTGGATGGTCGGCCCGCGGATCGGCAAGTTCAACGCGGACGGTACTCCCAACAAGATTCGCGGCCACAACATGATGTACGTCTTGATCGGTACGTTCATCCTGTTCTTCGGCTGGTTCGGCTTCAACCCCGGGAGCACGCTCGCCGCCGGGGACCTGCGGATCGCCGTGATCGCCACGAACACCTTCCTGGCCGGCGCCGTCGGAGCCGTCGCGGCCATGTACATCACGATGGTCCGGACCGGCGGCAAGGTGGACCTGGAGATGTCCTGCAATGGCGCCCTGGCCGGGCTGGTCGGCATCACGGCGCCGTGTGCCTACGTCGCGCCGTGGGCAGCGGTCGTGATCGGCGCGATTGCGGCCGTGGTGCTTATCGTGAGCTTGTGGTTCGTCGAGTGCGTGCTGAAGGTGGACGATCCGGTCGGAGCCGTCTCCGTGCATGGCGCCAACGGACTGTGGGGATTGCTGGCGGTCGGCATCTTCGCCGATGGCAGCTACGGTGACGTGAAGGGTTTGATCGTCGGCGAGGTCGGGCAGCTGCTCGCCCAGCTCGTGGACGTCGGCGTGGTGCTCGTCTGGGGCTTGGGCACCGGCTTTATCCTGTTCGGCCTCCTCAAGGTCACGATGGGGCTGCGGGCCTCAGAGGCCGAAGAGCTTGCCGGCCTCGACGTACCGGAGCACGGCACCGAAGCCTACCCGGTCGACACGACAGCCGACGCCCCAGCAGCGACCTGACCTGAGCAAGCGCATAGCCCTGTCCACCGCTCTGCAGTGGCCGGCTGCTCCGGGAGCAGCCGGCCGATCTGTTTACTTAGTGGAGTGTTGAGGAGTGCTGACTTATGTCCTCTCCTCGTCCACTCCCTGGCCAGCCGGCACACCCCTACATCAGATCAGATACCGGGACAGCATGGCAGCCCGCTGGCAGCGTATCTTCTGCCGCCTTGGTCTGGTGTTCAAGCACGAGGTATGCTTTACTGAGCGCTTCTAGTGCGGCTGAAGACCGGCTGTGGAGGTAGCAAGTGGTAGGGCTAGGAAGGAGGCCAAGACAACTTGCTGAAGTTGGCAGCCTTCATCAGGCAGAGGATTAGGGGAAGTCAAGATGCGGAACGAATTCACCGCCATCATCGAGCGGGATGGCGCCTGGTACATCGCCTACTGTCCGGAGATTCCCGGCGCCAACGGTCAAGGTGTCACCAAGGATGAGGCTCGTGACAGTCTCGCCGCGGCAATTGCGCTGATCCTCGCAGACCGGCGGGAGGATGGGCTACGCGGCGTGCCGCCCGAGGCGCAGCGCGAGACGGTCATGGTTACGTGAAGCGGAGCACCTTATTGCGCCACCTGCGGCGCCACGGCTGCTATCTCAAGCGTGAAGGGCGCACCCATTCATTGTGGTGGAACCCGACGACCGGCGCGGTGGAGACCATTCCTCGGCATAGTGAGATCCCAAACCGTCTAGCCCGTAAGATCTGTCGCAACCTAGCAGTGCCCAACATCGGCCGCCCGTAGGGACTGGCGCTCCTTGTTACCACGGTCAGGGTGAGACGCTCGCGCCGTATCCCCGTCATTCCCGCGCGAGCGGGAATCCAGTGGCGTAGGGGCGTCCCTGGTGGCCGGCTGTTCTCGGAGCAGCCGGCCACTGTGCTTAATTGAGGCAATGTGCGTGCTTGACTCATTGCTGCCTCTCTGGCGTACTTGCTATGCTAGTGCTCTTACCGCGGTTTTGATACTCTTTGTCTCAGTTGTGATTTTGCCGCTCTCTGGCATTGCGGTCCCTGGTATTACGGGCTCTGGTGTTCCGGTTGTGGAAGCCAATGGTAGTTATGAGTTGTGTAGCGAAGTGGACTGTCATCATATGGGGGTCGTTGAATACCAGGGGCATTTTGGGAACCTGTATAAGTGCTACGATCACTTCTTTCCGGGCCACTTCTGCTGTTACTATAGGGAGCCGCTCTAACATAAGCAGAACAGGGAGGGCTGACGCATGATAGATCAAGAAGGACGAGCGGATCATAGTATTATTCCTCAGGATGTGGTGAAGCCTTTTCTTGCGGTCTTTGAGCCGGGTCATCCTAAGTACGACAAAGCCAAGGCGGCACTCCCTACGCTCGCTGATTTGCGGATGGCTCTCGGCGGCGATGAAGGAGAAATGACAGATCCCATGCTTGGTCAAAAGCATCGGATTTCCCTCAAGCGGTGGGCGGGTGCGGACCCTGAGCGCACGTATGTGCTGCTTACGTTCCGCCCCACTCCTCCCGACAGCGCCGAGCACCCATGGCGCCAGCCGTTCAAAACCAATACTAATGGGCATTTTGGCGGCGGATCCGCCGCAAGCTCACCGGGAGAGCAGTAGGTACACCGTCCCAGCAACCCGACCACCTCGCCTCCCGTCGTTCCGGCACAGACCCGAATCCAGTGGCGTAGGGGGAGCCTGCATCGTCTCTGGCCGCCTCTTACTCTCCCGGTTGACAGCATGCCCTGCGGTAGGCTACCTTTGGCACAGCATTTCCCTGCGAGGATGAACGCACCTACCCCCAAGTCCCTCCCTGAAGAGAAGGGGCCGGGGGTTAGGTGGTGTCAGGGATACTGCCCAGAAGGAGGCGCCTGAGCGAGCGTAGAGCGACAGTGGTTGTGCGCGATGGACCAGTAGTTGAGGGCATGGACAGCACCCTCGTCAGCAGTTTCCATAAGAAGGAGGAGGAGCCAGATGGCAGGTGTAATCCGCAGAAAGTATCTCGGTGGCGCCGCGGCGACATTGGGTGGTCTCTTGGCCGCCGCGTGCGGTGAGCCGACGGTGCGCTACGTCGGGAAGCTGGAGGCCGGGCCGGCCGGACCAGCCGGGCCACAGGGGCCCAAGGGTGCAACGGGCGCCCAAGGCGCACAGGGCGCGGCGGGCGCCACCGGCAAAGCGCCGGTTCAACTCCGCATCGGGATGAACGCCCGCTTCCACTGGGGCGAGGACGTTGGGAAGGAGATCACTACCCCGCTGCTGGAAGCCAATCCCTGGTTGAGCTTCGACCTCATTCCGGCCTACAACCTCAACAAGTTCCGCACCGAGGCGGCCGGCGGCGCGCCGCCCGACGTTTACTCCAGCGGCAGTTACTGGGCACAGGAGGACTACGTGCTCGGCCTGACCATCTTGCTGGAGGACTACATCAAGACCAGCAAGGTCCTCGATAAGTCCGACGTGTGGGAATCCTTACGCCTCGACGTGGAGTTCAAGGGTGCCATGACGGCCATGCTCTACGCGCCGGATACGCGCATCATGTACACGCACGACGACAACGCGCGTAAGGCCGGCATCGACCCGGACAGCCACCCGAAGAACTGGTCGGAGCTGGAGGAGAACGCCTTCAAGGCGTTCAAGAAGTCGGGCGACACCATCGAGCACGTCGGCTGGTATCCCTTCTGGGGCAGTGGCGGCCCGTACCTGTGGATGGTGCCGTACTGGCAGCTCGGCGGCGAGCTGCTGAACCAGGAGCAGACCGAGGCCATCTTCAACAATGATGAGGCGATCACCGCGCTGACCTGGCTGAAGAAGATCGTGGACGGTCAGGGCGGCTTTGCGGCGCTGGATGAATACCGTGCAGGGCGGCGTGGCTGGGAGATCCTGGTCCAGGGTGATCAGACCTATCTGCACGCCACGCTGTCGGAGCGCGGCGAGACGATCCGGCCCGCCGATCCGAACTTGGAGTTCCACGTCAACTCGTACCCGTTGCCCGACGCAGGCGGCGTGGTGGCGAACTACGGTGGCTGCCACTCGCTCCCCATTGCCACGCTCAGTGAACATCCGGACGAAGCCTGGACGTTCATCGAGTGGGTGACGCGCGAGGACAACAACATCAAGTTCGCCAACCGCTTCGACCGCGTGCCCGTTCGCGTCAGCAGCACGAACTCCGAGGCGTACATCCAGGGTGACGCGGCCAAGAAGCTCCAGGCGCAGGAGATGACCAAGCGCCGGTTCGTGATCGCCGCGCCGGGCGGTCGCGAGGCGCTGAAGCATCAGAACGTCAGCACGCCGGTCATCAAGGGCGAGGCGTCCGTCAAGGACGCGCTCGACGAGGGCGTGCGCCTGACCAACGAGGTGCTGGCCAAGTTCCGCCGCCAGGCCGAAGAGCGCGGCCTGTAGGCGAGCGGGGCGCCTAACTGCTCGTCATTGCGGCGCAGGTCGCCATCCAGTGGTTGGGGACTAGACTGCGGCTTTCGCCGCAGTGACGAGACGGGGAGCAGCACCGTCATTGCGGCCTAGGCCGCAATCCAGGCCGCCGGATGTCCTATTCTCAGAGCAATGTACGGAGTGCGGCCGGGGACGGGCGCTCGTAGAGGGCCACAGCACGTAGCGCCCCTACCGGCCCCTGCGGAGCGGTAAGGAGAATCCCGATGTCGGAGACACACTGGCGGCCGGCCCCGGGCGCGATTGCGGCGGTCGTGCTCATCGCGCTGCTCACGACCGCCTGCCGTGCCGGCAACGGTCAGACCGCGGCGGCGCCCTCGTCTCCCGCCGCCGCAATCACCGTCCAAGAGCAGACCACCGGCGCACAACCGGGCCAGGTGTCGGAGTCCGTGCCGGCCGCCGACACGATCAGCTCGCCGCTCAGTGTGGCGCTGTCGTTCGTAGAAAAGCCGGGGTTGGGGCGGCAAGTGCCGCTGCAGGTTTCTGTGTATTCGACGTTTGGTCCGTCCATGGTGATGGTTGCCGTTGACGAGTTGCCGCCCGGGGTCAACCTGATCCACGGTGAGCGGTACGTGGAGACCTGCCTGGAGGAAGAGGAGAGCAAGGCTTTCGAGCTGGTGCTCGGCTTTCCCCAGGAGGGCACCTTTCGCGTCGGCGCAATGGTCGTCGCCGAACCGGTCGGTGGCGCTCGTTACGAGCAGCAGCATCAGCTGGACATCCGGGTGACGGAGGCCGGGTCAACGGTCTCGCACCATCAGCCGCAAACGCGCAGCTTGCCGGCTGCCGGATAACCAGGGCACTTAACGAGTCGTAGACAGGGTGTAGGGGCAGCATTCGTCTTGCCCAGGGTTTGCCCGGCGTCTTACATCCTTGCTACCCGTCATTGCGGCGCAGGCCGGAGCCGGGGGCCTGGATTGCGGCCTGCGCCGCAATGACGGAGGCTGTGCCGGAATGACGGAGGGGGGCTATTTTCAGAGCAATGACCGGAAATGTCAACACAGAAAGAGGCCCGATGACACTGACACCCGAGCAAGCGTGGCTCTTCAGAATCACCGGCTACGTCAAGCTACCGGGCACCTTGCCGGCCGATCTGGTGGCCGACCTGCGAGCCGCCATACGGCACGACATTGACCACGTGGTCGAGCCGGTGGTACGCAACCACGACGGCAAGATCGTCCGCATCTCGAACATCCTCGACCGTAGCCCGATCTTTCGAGACCTGGCCGCCCATCCGTTCATTCTCGATCCGCTGGAGCAGCTGCTCGGCCCCAACATCGAGGTGCTGCGGAACCGCCACAATCATGCCACGATCCGGCTGGCCGAGCGTCGGGACTTGCCGCTGCACCGCGATGTATCGCAGTGGAGCCGGCCCATTGTCTCGGTCATCGTCTTCCTCGAAGAATCGCGCTGCGAGAACGGCGCGACGCAAATCGTACCCGGCACCCACCTGTTGCCCGGGGTACCGAATGTCGAAGCGGCCGCGCAGCAAATGGGCCTGCGCGATCAAGTGGTGCGGGTGGAGATGCCCACCGGTGGTGTGCTCGCCACGCACAGCCTCGTGTTCCACACCGTCGGCCTCAACCGCACGACGGGCACCCGCACGAGCATCACCCTGGGCTACCACAGCGCCGACGAGCTGGCCTCCGGCGAGGATTCGCAGCGTCTATTGGTCCGCGGCGAGCGCGTGTACGCCGGCCATAGCTACTAGGAGAGCGATACGTCATGGCAGCGGCACGGTCCACTGCGGACAGGCCGTTGCAGGGGGCAATCCGGTACATTCGCTGTAAGCGGTCCACCGGCTATAATCAGGGCATGAGCGTAATTTACTCTACGGACGAAGCCAAGGCGCGGTTCCCGAAAATCCTCCGGCATGTGCGTGCAGGCCATAGGGTCACCATTATCTGCGACGGAAAAGCCGTGGCCGAGATTCATCCAGTCGAGCGGGACCTGTGGGAAAATCTGACCACTGAAGAGTGGTTCGATTACCTGCGGCAGCGCGGGATAGTGAGCGGATCCAGAGGGAAATGGCAGCCGCCCGAGGGCGTGGAGCCTAGTCCGGGTGCGCTCGAACGCTTCCTCGCCGAGCGGGGCTAGTGAGCGTGAGCCGCGCCTACGTCGACTCGTCCATGATAGTCGCCATTGCCCTTAACGAGGTGGGCAGCAACAACCACGCCCGGCGACTGGAAGGTTTTTCACAGCTCCTCTCCTCAAACTTGCTCGAAGCAGAGCTGCGTGCAACTCTCGCCAGGGAGAGGCGGCAATTCGAGGCCAGATTCATCTCCGGCATCGAGTGGGTCTTTCCGGGCGAGATCGCGTTCGTGACGCTCGACAGCCGCCAGCGCACCGTCGCTACTACCCTCGGGTTCCAAACTTGAGCCAAAGAGATTCATTGTGACTGCATCCGGTTCCGCCATGCAGAGGCCCCCGGCGCGGGAGATCGAGGGGATTGTGCCGATCATCCCCACGCCGTTCGACCCGCAGACCGCAGCGGTGGACTACGCCGCGCTCGGTCGCCTCGTCGAATTCGCGGCCGGCCGAGACTTCGGGGCGATCTGTCTGCCGGCGTATGCCAGCGAGTTCTACAAGCTGGACGAAGACGAGCGCTGCCGGGTCGTAGAGACGGCTATCGCGGTCGCCGCCGGGCGCGTGCCGGTCATTGCCCAGTCCAACCACCCGTCTGCCCGCGTCGCTGCGGACGTAGCCCGGCGCAACGCCGACGGCGGCGCAGACCTGATCTCGTTTGCCATTCCACGCCAGTTTGCGCTCACCGACGACGATCTCTGCGACTATTGCAGTACCATCATGGGCGCCGTGTCAGTGCCGGTGCTGATCCAGGACTTCAATCCGGGGGGGCCGAGCCTGAGTCCTGCGCTCTGCGCGCGGCTGCACGCGGCGCATCAGAACTTCCACTATGTGAAGCTCGAAGAGCCTCTGCTGGGGCACAAGATCGCCGCTATTCGGGAGGCGACTCAGGACCAGCTGGGCGTGCTGATCGGCTGGGGTGGTATGTACCTCATGGAGCTGCTGGCCGAGGGGATTTGCGGCCTCATGCCCGGCCTCGCCAAAGCCGACCTCCAGGCGCGAATCTGGCGGCTTGCACAGACCGGCCGGTTGGATCGAGCACAGGACATCTACGAGGTCATATTGCCACTCGTGGTCCTGAGCCTCCAGAACCTCGAGTTGTCTCACCAGCTAGAGAAGCGCCTGCTGGTGGCGCGTGGTGTGCTCGACCATGCCACTGTCCGGCCGCCCTCCTACACGCCGCGACCGCAGGTGCTCCAGTACGCCGACCGGCTCAACCAGCGGGTGCTCGCGTTGCTGGATACGCTTGGCCTGCCGGCGGCCTAGCTGCGCTGAAGGGGACACCATGCCGATGACAACCGTCGCCCGTCCACCGGACGCCCCGGCCACCGCCCCGGCAGTCGCGGACGCCTGGCCCCTCGGTCGAGCTACACCGTGGGTCTGCCGAGAGAGTATCGCGCCGCGCGTCCGGTGGGAGGACAACCGGGCGGCGCTGTGGACGGAGTCCAACGGCAGCGCGGGTTGTTATGGCGGCTGGGAGCTACACTTCCCGGTCGCTGCCCAGCCGGGCAACATGTTGCTACTGGAGTTGGCGGCAGAGGCGACCGGGCTAGAGCGTGGAGCCGACGAGCTAGTGGTCGAGGCGTTCTGGTACGACGACACCGGCACTGAAGTAAACTGGGACCCGGTGCTGCTGGATCGCGCCACCACGGACGCGGCCGGGCGCTTGGTGGTGTACTACGCCAAGGCGCTCCGGTATCCGGCCGGCGCCACGCGGCTCGCGGTACGCTGCGGCTTGCGCTGGTCGCCGCGCGGTCGGGTGCGCTGGCACGGCTGGCGCTTGCAGCGGATGGCGCCGCGACCGCCGCGGACGCTGCGCTTGGGTGTCGCCTCGGGCCGGCCGGACAAGTGGGTGAGCGCGGCAACCAACCTGGCCCATTACGTCGCGCAGTGTCGCCAGGCCGGCGCGGCGGGCGTTGATCTCGTCTGCCTGCCGGAGACCATTCTGAGCTACGGCAGCCCGGACCGCAGTCCCGAGGGTGTCCACGCGCAGGCCGTCTCGGTGCCGGGGCCGTGGCTGGAGGCGTTTCGAGAGGTAGCGCGCGCGTATCGTATGGGCATCTGCTTCTCCGTGTACGAACGCGCCGGCGCACACGATGAACTGGTCTACAATACGGCCCTGCTCCTCGGCCGAGACGGGGAGCTGATCGGCACCTATCGCAAGGTACACTTGGCCCTCGGAGAGGCGCGCCAGGGCGTGACGGCGGGCCACGAGCTGCCGGTCTATGCGTTCGACGGCGCGACCGTGGGCATGGGCATCTGCATGGATTCGTCGGCCGCCGAGACCGCTCGGATCCTCGCCCAACGCGGCGCCGAGATCATGCTCATGCCGATCATGGGCGACTTTCGCGCTACCCGTTGGGTGCAGCACGGCCGCGAGTTCGATACCGAGCGCTGGAAGCTGGTTCAGCGCGCCCACGCTTTCGACAACCACCTCTACGTCGTCGCCTGTCGCAACGCCAACTTCGGGAGCGCCATCACCGCGCCGTGGGGCGAGATCATCGCCTACAACGACGGCGACCGCGACCTCATCTGGGCCGACGTGAGCTTGGACCGGTTGCGCGCACACCCGCTCGGCGCCTCGATCCAGGCAGTGCTCTCGTCCATGCGCCGCCCCCACGTCTACGGCTCCCTCGCCGACACACACCATCCCGTCGGCTCACCCAGCCAGCGCGGCCGCTGACCAGGGGTAAGTGGTGCGTGGCGAGTGAAGAGTGCGGAGTGGGGCAGTGCCTCCGTCCGTCATTGCGGCACAGGCCGCAACCCAGCTGCCGGTATCTCGGCAGAAGGGGGTTGCGGCCGTTGTTCCCGGTGCTGACCAGGATCAGGTAGGTCAAACAGCGCGAACAGTTCTTCGCGGTTCAGCGCTTGTGAAATGCCCTCCGTAGTCAGCTCGTCAATCACTGTGTCGAATAGATGCTGTTTCTCGGCGAGCTTCGCGTGAATGCGCTCTTCAATAGTGTCGTGGACGAAAAGCTCTGTCACGTGGACCGGCTTTTCTTGCCCGATACGGTATGCTCGATGCTCCGCTTGTAAGGCGGCAGCCGGAGTCCACCACTGATCGAAGTGGAAGACATGGTTCGCCCGTGTGAGCGTCAGGCCAAGGCCTCCGGCTTTGACCGACATGAGCAACACCTGATTCCGGTCGCCCTCTTGAAATTGTTGCACGACTTCTTCCCGCTGCCGATCCGAGAGCTGGCCATGAAAGCGGGCAGGATGAAATTTCCGCAGATGCCTTTCCAGGGCCGCTAATCCGCTTTCTTCTACATATTGTGAAAAGACCAATGTCTTCTCGCCTTTATCATGCACTTTCTCCAGTTCTTCGAGTAGATACTCCGTCTTGCAGCTACTGCCGGTTCTTGGATCAAAGTTGCAGATTTGCTTGAGCTTGGTGATGAGTGCCAAGACGTGCTGAACGGTGGCTTCTTCTTGCAGTTTTCGCAGATAGATTATTCCTTCCCTCTCAGCATCAAGATAGCTCTTTCTTTGTTTCGGAGTCAACTCTAACCAGTGCTCATTGCGATGTTTTTCCGGTAGGTCATTGAGGACATCGGCGGCTCGTCTGCGGAGTAGGTACGGCCGGAGGGCTTCCGGCAGCGCATGAGGTGATAGTTCCAGCCACGTGGTATTCGCACTCGCTTCTTTCAGCGCCGCAGGCTGTAGATGGGCGAATATGGCCTGCAACTCCTCAACTCGGTTCTCTAGCGGCGTGCCGGAGAGACCCCAGCGCCATGCGGCTGCAATTTTCTGTACCGCCTGCGACCTTTTCGCCGATGGATTTTTCACGTACTGCACTTCATCGAGAACGACCAAATCGAGCCGGCGAGGCACTGTCGAGACAACATCCGGTGCCAGAACATCCTCGCGCAGCGTGTCATAGGTGCTGATGAGCACATGATAGCGGGACCCCCACTGTTTCCAGCGATCAGTCTTTGGTCCTCGGACGATCAGGGTACGGAGTCTTGGCGCCCACTCCCGGAAAAGCTTTCGCCAGTGGCCGAGTACCGAGCGAGGACAGAGCACCAGTGCTTGTGACATCTTGCCCTGCCGGAACAACACCGCCGCCGCGACGATAGCCTGCACGGTCTTACCCAAGCCCATCTCGTCGGCTAAGAGCGCGCCGCGCCGCTCCATTAGGAACCGGACACCCTCGGACTGATAGCCGTATAGCTCCTTACCTAACGGTACGAAATAGGGTGTGTCAATGCTAGTGGGGGGCGGCTGCAGGATGGGCAAGATGATCTCGAACGGATCAAGTGGTGGCGGTAGCTTGTCCTTTCGCGAGGACGGCCTTGGCGCCCGTTTCTGCTGGCACTGCGCGCAGCCGGCGCGGGGTAGACCGTGGATACAGCGGTCGCTAGGGTCATAAGCGAGTTGAGGCTTGCTGATGGGCCGTTCAGGCTGTGTCTCTTGTGAGTCCCGGTAGGCCTTGCCATCCGCACGGGTTTTTCCCAGCGGTATGAAGGGGGCCACAATTTTAGGGATCGTGAGAGGTTCAGACTGTATGAGGTGAGTAAGCTCAACGATTGGCGGCGGCTTGGCCCAACGCGGCACGTAAGGGCGTCTGGTATCTGGAGCTATCTGGTAGGTAAGCTCAATGATGGCTGTCTGGATGAGACCAAGGTTTGGGCTACAAGTGGGAGTACCAGGAGGATCAACTAGCACCTCATAGTGCGTCGTTTCGGGCCAGACAGAGGTCAAGTGGATAATTGTTGTCTGATCAAGACCAAGGTTGGGGCTGCACGTGGGAACAGCAAGTGGGTCAGCTAGCACCTCGTGGGGTTTTGCTGGAGCAAGTACCAGATCATCCTGCCCAACCAGCACGGGTATATCCGGTACCCGGAGCGGAGCACTCTTCCTGACCGCTTGTAGCTGAAACGACCAGGTTATACTCGGTACCCGGAGCGGAGCAGTGTTGAGGCTGCCGAGGGGGCCTTTGCTGAGGGGTATATCCGGTGCATGGAGAGGGTCGCAGACCAGAAAGGCAGAAGCACCATTCGGTGTCGGTATATCCGGCGGGTGAAGAGGGGCGGCCAACCCACCAACAGCACGCAAGGTACGGCGCCAGAATGTACGCCGTTCGGGCGACGCTTTGAGTACTGGCATTGGCTCTTATCGAAAGGCAGCGTCTTGTGTAGCTAGAACTTCCAGGGCCTTCGTAATACGCTCGAAAGGTTCCAGCAAGTCAACATAGTTGAACGCGGCCTCAACAAGCTGCTGTGTACGTTCCTCGTCGGCTGCCTTTCCTGGCGGCAGGTCCATAGCGAGCGGCTGGAAGCGCCCGGAAGGTGAGTCGATCCGACTTCCCGCCGGCCGACCGTCGGCCTGGAACCCGAAAGTCTCACCGGCGCGGCGTAGCAAGGCCACCGGACACTCCGCGCTGCGGTGAACGTCGAGCAGATCAGAGCGGTTGACGATCAGTAGCTTGGGCTGCGTACGGACTCCTCGGAGCAGCCGCTTCCCACACAGCTCCACGGCGACGTATGGTTCCAAGGCATCACCATACAGGGTTTTCTGAACGGCACTTGGCTTTACCGGATGTGTGGCGCGGAAGTCTACCGGCACACCGCGATTGTCGGTGATGAGGATGGCCCCGATGTAGCCATCCTTCTGCTTGGTCTGCGCCAATGTTAGGAACCCGATATGCTGGGGAGTTACCGTCTCACTCATGGAACACCTCAAAATAGTCACGGCAGCGGCAAGCTGCTATCCGTAGTATGCACATTAGCAAGCGGTTTCGGCAATCCGGGCAAGGGGTGGATTGCGGCTTTCGCCGCAATGACGGTGCCCCCGCGTGATGCCGACCACCGCACCCCCTCTCTACATGGTGGAGAGGGGGCCGGGGGGTGAGGCGCGGGTCAGGGTGTGGCGGGCCGGTCGAAGCCGTCGCGGTCGGGGGGGATCATGCCACCGTGGTTCCAGACGGTCTGCTCGGTGGTCAGCAGCCGATCCAGCAATAGCTCGGCGTGCCGCTGTAACTCGTCCCGATAGGCCGGGTCGCCGGCCACGTTGACCAACTCCTGTGGGTCCCGCTCCAGGTCGTAGAACTCCACGGGCCGGTCGCGGCCGGCGTAGACGTACTTATAGCGCGCGGTACGCAAGCACTTGCTCCGCAGGCGGCGGTCGTTGCTCACGTACTCGCACAAGATGGCGTCTTTGGTCGCCGGTCGGGTGGTGGGAGTGGTCGTCTCCAGGATAGAGCGCAGGCTGAGGCCGGGTAGCTCGCCCGGCTGCGGGAGACCCGCGTAGTCGAGGATCGTCGGAGCGAGATCAATATGCTCCACCAAGCTATCCACCAGGCGCGGGCCGGCTCCGGCCGGGCTGCCCGGCGGCACGACGATATAGGGTGCGCGGATGACCTGCTCGGTGAAGTTGCCCTTCCCCAGCAAACCGAAGTCACCCAGCATTTCGCCGTGGTCGGTGGTGAAGATGATGAGTGTGTTGTCCAACAGTCCCCGACGCGCGAGGGTGTCCACGATGCGTCCCATCATGGTGTCAATAAAGGACACCATCCCCCAGTAGTAGGCGATGATCTTGCGGATCAGGTCTTCACCGCCCGCTCGGTCGAAGCGGCCCGGCCGGCCACTGCTGGGGACGTTCCGTTGGCAGGTGCGGAGCAGTGGTGGGATCGGAATGGCGTCCTGCTCGTACATGCTGGCGTATGGCTCCGGCGGATCGAACGGTCCATGCGGGCCGCAGAAGCCGCACCAGAGGAAGAAGGGCTGTTCCGGGGCGCCGATATCCGGCCGCTCCAGGTAGCGCCAGGTGTTCTCTCCGATCCAATAGTCCACGTATTCATCGGCGGCGAGCGTGTTCACGATGGCCGTGGACTGCGCGCGGTATTCGGGCCGACGACGTTGCGCGTAGATGGACTCGTAGGCGCCGGGACGCTTCCGTTCGAGCCACTCTGCATAGACGGGGCCAAGCTGCGCGGGGCCGAGCGGCGACCCCTCGGCGACCGTCCAGCGGGCGCCTTTCCCCATCGTCAAGGCCGTTTCGTCGAAGCCCTTGGGCGGCAGCATGTGGATTTTGCCGAAGGCCGCCGTCGCGTACCCGGCCGCCTGCAAGCGCTCCATGAACGTCGTCTCCCAGGGCGGGAGACCCGGCGTGCTGCCGATGACCGACTCCATGTGCTCCATGCCGTGCTGATGCGCGTAGCGGCCCGTCTGCATACAGGCGCGGCTGGGCATGCACACCGGGTTCTGAATGTAGCCGTGCCGAAAGAGGGTGCCCCGCGCGGCCAGCTGATCCAGGTGCGGGGTACGCACGTGTGGATTGCCGGTGACGCCCAAGGTGTCGTAACGCTGCTGATCGGTCGTGACCAGCAAGATATTGGGGCGCCGTGGTATATCTGCCATGGTGCGCTTGTCCTTTCGTCGTTCAGTGAGGATACGCGGCGCACCACAGGAACGCAATCGGGTTCTCGATATCCGCCGGTCGGCTATAATGCCGTTGCCGGGTTGGCTCTCATAGCTACTGTGCCGGCCAGTTGCCCTCCATGAGGTCTGCTATGACCACGAGAACCGCCCTCCGTCCCCCGCCGCCTGGCGAGTATGCTCACCTTGAGCCGCTCCCCGATCCGACCCGGACGCCCGATATGCAGCAACACATCAGGATCGCGGCCTTTGACAGTTTCTTGCGTGCCTACTTCGCGCAGCGTACCGACGTGCTGGTCTGTGGCGGGGGCTACCTCCGCCACGAGGCCGGCAATCGTGAGGAGCGGCTGGCACCGGATTGCGTGGTCGCGTTCGGCGTCAATCCCGAGGCCATTGTGGCGCGCAACGGCTATGTGATTAGCGAAGTAGGCAAACCACCGGACTTTGTGCTGGAAGTGGCCTCGCGGAGCACCGGGCGGCGGGACTATACCGTCAAACGTGCGGGGTACGCTGGCTATGGCGTGGGTGAGTATTGGCGGTTCGACCACACCGGCGGCCGGTATCACGATGCGGCGCTAGCCGGGGATCGGCTAGTCAACGGCGTGTACGAACCCATCAGGATCAATGAGGAACCTGACGGGGTGCGGTGGGGGCACAGTCCGGTGTTGGGGCTGGACCTGTGCTGGGACGAAGGGAACCTGCAGTTCTATGACCCGGTAGCCGCGGTGTACCTGCTTTCTCCCGCGGAGCTACAAGCACAGCACGCCGCCGCTGAAGCTCGCGCCGCTGCCGAGCGTGCTGCCCGTCTGTCGGCAGAAGCGGAGCTGCGGCAGCTCCGAGACCAGCTTCGCCGGCTGCGAGCGCAATAAGCTCCGTGGTGCGAGGGCCGTGCGACCATGCCGAGTGCTGCACTCCGAGCACATGGACGCCGGGCCTCCGGCTGGCGCTGACGTGATGGGCAACGACCCTGCAGGAGTGCGGCAAGCGACGGCTTTAGGCCGCCATTTGCAGTTCAGTAGGCGACGATGTGGTTGGTAGCGGAGCGAGGAGGGAGCGCATGGCACGATATACGCAGGTGGCAACGGTCTCGTGGCGCGGCGGGACCACCGGCGAGACACCGGAGGAGAAGATCGCGGCCAATCGCGCCGGCCAGCTACGCTTGGTCGAGCGGGCCTGTCTCGACCGGCCCGATTTCGTCTGTATGACCGAGGTCATCACCTGGTACGGACTGGGCCGCGAGCACCTGCCGCGCATCGCCGAGCCGCTCGACGGGCCGACGATCCGGACCTTCGCGGCAGTGGCGCAGCGGCACGCTTGCTACGTCGTGGTCCCCATCTACACCCAAGAAGGCGGTGATATCTTCAACGCGCAGGTCCTGCTCGACCGGCGCGGGGAGATCGCCGCCGTCTATCACAAGATTCACCCGACGATTGGCGAGATCGAGATGGGCGTCACGCCGGGGGCCGAGACGGTGGTCGCGGAGACCGACCGGGGCCGGGTGGGATTCGCGATTTGCTTCGACCTCAACTTCCGGGACGTGGCGGAAGGGAACGCGGCGGATGGCGCGGAGCTGGTGTTTTTCTCCTCGATGTACCCCGGGGGACTACAACTGCAGATCTGGGCGCACGACTTCGGGGTTTTCGTGGCCTCGGCCACACCCGGCGACCGGGCGCGAATCGTAGACCCGCTGGGGCGCGTTCTGACCGAGTCGGATGCGACGTACAACCCGATCCTGTCCAAGCGGCTGAACCTGGACTACGCGGTCCTGCATCTCTCGGAAAACTGCGATCAGTTCGAGGCGATCAAGCAGAAGTACGGTCCGGGGATCGAGCTGGACGTGACGCGGCCGGAGGCGATCTTCTGCCTGTACTCGCACCTGCCCGACGTGACCTGTGCAGATGTCATCCGCGAGTTCGACTTGGAGGTGCGGACCCTCTACTATCGCCGCGCCAACCACATCCGCGCCGCGGCCCTCTCGCGCCGCAAGTAGGGGCGTCACTCACGACCCCCAGAGCCGGCCCCTGGCCTGACTGGGGGGGCGTGCGCCACGCGGCGGCCAGGCCTCGCAGCGCCGGTCGGCCCTGGGCCTGACAGGGCGCGCGATCAATCGCGCCTCTACGGGGAATAGCCCACGAAGTCCTCTGCAGACGCACTAGGGAGTTGCCATGGGAGAGTTCGCTGACCTCAACCAAGAGAACCGCGACATCTGGGACCGCAATGCTGCGTTCTGGGATGAGCGGATGGGCGAGGGCAACGACTGGCACCGGCTCCTGATCGCACCCGCTCAGGAGCGCCTGCTGGCGCTGCAACGCGACGAGCTTGTGCTGGACATCGCCTGTGGTAACGGGCAGTTCGCACGTCACATGGCTCGCCTGGGTGCGCGGATTGTCGCCTCCGACGTGGCCCCGCAGATGATCGAGCATGCGCGGGCACGCACGACCGTGTACGCCGACCGCATCGAGTATCGCGTGCTCGACGCGACGAGCCGCGAGCAACTGCTCGCTCTGGGAGAGCGGCGCTTCGACGCTGCGGTGTGTACGATGGCACTGATGGATATGGCGGCTATCGAGCCACTGCTGGCAGGGTTGAGCCGGCTGCTTAAGGTCGGTGGGCGGTTCGTGTTCTCGGTGCCCCATCCCTGCTTCAATGCCGTCGCCCCCCGCATGAAGAAGGCGGTGGAGATCGAGGAGCGGGACGGAGAGATCGTCACGGAGTATGCGATCAAGGTCTCGGCCTACATCCGACCGACCGTGGCGAAAGGCGTGGCCATGCGCGGCCAGCCGGCAGCCCAATACTACTTCGAGCGGCCCATCAGTCTGCTGTTCGATACCTGCTTTCGGGCTGGCTTTGTCCTCGACGGCCTCGTCGAGCCGGTCTTCGAGCTTCCGCCGCGACCGGAGCGCCCCGGTAGCTGGGAAAATTACCCGGAGATTCCGCCCGTGCTTGTGGCCCGGATGCGCCTCTTACCGTCGAGACCGTAGCGAGGCGCTGTTCCCCTCACCACGAGCCTCTCCTGCCGGAAGCGGGAGCAACAAGGGCCTTTCCAAAGTCGCCGCCAAACCGGCCCTTCTGAGTAGCCTTTCCATTGTCACCCTGAGCGGCCTGTCCATTGTCATTCTGAGCGGAGTGCAGAATCTCGGCCCCGGGAGAGCGACCCTGCGCTCCGCTCAGAGCCGGCACTGAGCCTGTCGAAGTGGTGACAACGGAAAGGCCCTGGGGAGTAACACGGCCGGTCTAGCCACCGGAACGCGCCTCTGCTACAATGCGAGCGGAGACGAACATCTGTTCAATTAGCACCCCCTTGCCGGACTCCCTCTCTCCATGTAAGAGGCGAGGGCTGGCTGGGAGTGAGGCGGGTCAAAAGCAGCCGATGAACCTCGATCAGCTACTTGACCGATTACGGGAGACGCCCTCCTTTCGCGCTAACCTGACGGCCTGGCGCTTGGCGCCGCCGCGGGAGGCGGCATATGCTGCGTGGCCGGCCGGCCTCGATCCACGGCTGACGACGGCACTGACGAGCCGTGGCATCAGCCGTCCATATACCCATCAGGCGTCGGCTATCGAGGCGATCCTGGACGGCCGCGATATCGTCGTGGTGACGGCGACGGCGTCCGGGAAGACGCTCTGCTACAACGTGCCGGTGCTCCAGTCCATCCTCGACGATGACGCCAGCCGGTCGCTCTACCTCTTCCCGACCAAGGCGCTGAGTCAGGACCAATACAGCGAGCTACACGGGCTTATCGAGACGCTGGGGCAGGACATCAAGACATACACCTACGATGGGGATACGCCCAGCAGCGCCCGGCGCGCGGTCCGGCTGGCCGGGCACATCGTCATCAGCAACCCGGACATGCTCCACACCGGTATCCTGCCGCACCACACGAAATGGCAGCGCCTCTTCGAAAACCTGCGCTACATTGTCATCGACGAGCTGCACCACTATCGCGGCATCTTCGGCAGCCACGTTGCCAATGTCCTCCGCCGGCTGCTGCGGGTGTGCGCCTTCTACGAGTCCACGCCCCGGATCATCTGCTGCTCGGCGACCATCGCCAATCCGGCGGAACTGGCTGAGGCGCTGACCGGCCGCCCGTTCGAGACCGTTGACAACGACGGCGCGCCGCGCGGTGGCCGCCATTTCATCTTCTACAATCCTCCGGTCGTCAACCGACAGCTAGGTATTCGCAAGGGCGCCGTCACTGAGGCGGCGAGCTTGGCCAGCCAACTGCTACGCAACGAGGTGCAGACCATCGTCTTTGCCCGCTCGCGTGTTCGCACCGAGGTCCTGCTGACGGCTATCCGGCGTCGCTCCAAGCTGCCCAACGACCAGGTGCGGGGCTACCGCGGCGGCTATCGGCCCTTGCAGCGCCGCGAGATCGAGCGCGGCTTGCGCTCCGGGGCGGTGCGCGGCGTCGTGGCGACCAGTGCGCTGGAGCTAGGCATTGACATCGGGCATCTCGACGCGGCCATCCTGTGCGGGTATCCAGGCACGATTGCGAGCACCTGGCAGCAATCCGGCCGCGCGGGACGGCGTGCGACGACCAGCGTCGCCATCTTCGTTGCTACGTCCTCGCCGCTGGCGCAGTTCGTCGTCACGCACCCCGACTACTTCTTCGCGCGCTCGCCGGAGCACGGACTAATCAATGCCGATAACCTCTACCTCCGCATGAGCCACCTCGCCTGCGCCGCCTTTGAGCTGCCGTTCGAGGACGACGAGCAGTTCGGCGCCGAGGGGACCGGGCAGGCGCTCGCGCAGCTGGAAAACGCCGGCGTACTCCAGCATGAGGGCGCTAGCTGGTACTGGACCGGCGCAGACTATCCGGCTGAAGCGGTCAGCCTGCGTTCGGCCCAACGCGAGAATGTCGTCATCGTGGATGTCACTGCGCCGCAGCCGCAGGTGCTCGGCGAATGCGATCCCTTCAACGCGCCGATGCTCGTGCATGATGACGCGGTGTACATCCATGAAGGGCAGCAATATCACATTGTCGAGTTCGACTGGGACCAGAAGCGTGCCTACGCCAAGCGGGTGAACGTGGACTACTACACCGATGCCGACCTGAGCTTCAACGTGGCCGTGCTCCAGGACGAGGGACGCGACCGCGGTGCGGCGCTGGAGCAGGGCTACGGCGAGGTGCGGCTGGCGTTCACCTCCACTATCTACAAGAAGATCAGGATGCTGACCGGCGAGAACGTTGGCTGGGGCAAGATTGATCTGCCCGCCCAAGAGATGCATACCACCGCCTACTGGACGGCCGTACCGGAGGAGCTTGCTGCACAGCTCGGTAGCCAGCGCCTCCAAGGTGGCGTGCTCGGCCTCTGCAATCTGCTGGTGAACGTCGCGCCGCTGTTCCTGATGTGCGATCCGCGCGACTTGATCGCCGTACCCCAGATCAAGAACCCGTTTACCGGCCGGGCGACGATCTTTCTGGCCGATAACTACCCCGGTGGCGTGGGCTTTGCACACCAGCTCTTCCAAACCCACCGGCCCGTCTTCCAGGCGGCCCGGCAGCTGGCGCAGGACTGCGGCTGCGAGGATGGCTGTCCTTCCTGCACCGGACCGCACGCCGAAATCGGCCCGCAAGGCAAGGATGGCGCGCTACAACTACTAGCGGCGGCGTTGGAGGACGCGCCTCACCCGCCGGTTGCCGTCGCTACCAGTGGCTAATGTACCGGGGCAACGGTGAAGCCCACGGCTTCGACTGTCCCGCGCAACGTTGCCGTGGTGACGTCGCTCGGCTCATACTCAATCAGGATTGTCCGCTCCGCAACGTCAGGTTGCACCGCGAGGACGCCAGGCTGTTGATACAGCGTGCGCGTGACCGTCTTGGCGCAGCCGTCGCAGTGCAGATCACGAACCTGGAGTAGCGCGGTTGTCTTCACCATAGCCCACCTACTTACCGACACGGTATTGCCGCTACCCTAGATTCTGCCATGAAGGATGATGCGCGCGCCGTGCCGCGCTCGCCCAGCCGCCGCCGGCGCCGGCTCCGAACGATGCTGCGGTGGCAGGCGCTCGGCACGCGGCTGCTCGCGCTGCTGGCAGTGCTCGTGCTGCTCGGCGGCGGAGTGGCTTGGCTGGTGCGCGGCACCGGCAACCCGCTCATCGGGATCATGTTCCTGGTCTTGGGCCTCGTCATCGTGGGTACGGTGGTGCTGTTTCTGCAAGTGCTGCGGGTGATCGGGGGGCAGGAGCGGTGAGCGTGGTCGGGGCGCCCGACCACCCGGCGGTGCGGCAGTACCCATCAGGTAGATTTCCTTGCTGTACTATCATCAATGCGGAGGGGGTAGCAGCTTTGCTATACTGCCCGCACGAGCGCAGGCTTGGGAAAGGACCGGTTGTCCCCTGGACTATTTAGGGGATGCAGTCCTAGGCTTGTGGCTGTCCGTTGTGTAGACAAAGGGGACCGCGTGAAAATGGCAACACCACCCGCAACTGTAAGCACACGGAATGCTGATAGCTCCGATATGCTCGTGGAGCAGTTCCGAGACATCATGGGAAGGACGGCAACATCGCTTGACGAGGCGTTAGCCGATAGCTTGCGGGACGTACTGGAAGCAGCAGGTGGAGGAGCGATCACCGAGCAGGACGCTGATGTGCTCCTTCGCCAACTGCTCGGTGCTTGGGTCAACGTGTATGTCAATAGCATGGTGCTGGATGCTATCACCCCCTATAGACACCGAACGCGCTCTCATCAAGGTTGGCCGTATCAGGCTTGGGTGCCGGCTGTCAGACGCCGTGCGTTCTGTGGACGCTAGACTATGAGTGACGTAGAAAAAACACCGGACAGCGATTCTGCAGCGGATGATGCTGCGGAGGATAGCAGCCATCAACAGCTTCCTGCAGAATTCATGAAGAAACTGCCCTCCAATGTTCGTGAGTCTTTTGAGCAGTTTACTCAAATGGCAATGTCCATTGGTCCTCTGCCCAACCCAATAGCATCCAAGATCACGTCGGAGCATGTCTCCGAGATCATCAAGGCTCGCAACCGGGAAGTTGAACTGGGTTATGGTGACCGCAAGCATCGGCGCCAATTCAGCACTGGATGGCTCATCCTGGCAGCGGCAGTAGTCTTGAGCTTGGTCGTCTTTCTCACACTCACAAACCAGCCTTCTCTTGTAGGGGACCTGATGCAGTATGGGATTGGATTTATTGGCGGCATCGGAGCCGGGATAGGATACTCGGAGATTCGCCGGCGCCGGGAAGAATAGTCCACTGAGAATCAAGCCACCATTACCTTCGTTGTAGCAGGAGAATTGCACACGCTGCATTCCACATTTCGTACCTGGCTTCAGCGGCATGATCTCCGTTGAACTGTAACTATTCGCTTTCGGCGAGCCACGTGCCGGCGCAGATTTGGGCAGCCGTGCGGATGGCTTCGATGGTACTCGTCGGGTCGGCAATCCCCTGGCCGGCGATGTCGAAGGCGGTGCCGTGATCTACCGACGTGCGGACAATCGGGAGGCCCAAAGCCACGCTAACACTCTCCTCGAAGCCGTGGACCTTTACTGGGATATGTCCTTGGTCGTGGAACATCGCCACTACCGCGTCGAACTCACCCCGCATGGCCCGCACGAATACCGAATCGGCCGGGAGTGGCCCCGTTGCCGCGATCCCGGCGGCGCGGGCCGCTGCGACCGCCGGCCCAATCTCCTCGATCTCCTCGCGTCCTAGGTGGCCGCCCTCGCCGCCATGGGGGTTGATGGCCGCGACGGCGATGCGCGGCTGCGCCAGGCCCCAGGAGCGGAAGTGGTGATCGGTCAGTCGGATGCGGCTTAGGACGCGCTCGCGCGTGATGCGGTCGAGGGCCTCGCGTAGGGAGTAGTGCGTAGAGAGATGGACGGTGCGTAGCTTGCCACTGACCAGCATGGTGGCCTGGTCCGGGGCGTCGAGCACGCGGCCGAACAGTTCCATATGGCCCATATCCTTGTAGCCGGCGAGCTGGGTGGCCGTCTTGTTGATCGGCGCCGTCACAATTCCCGCCACCTCACCGGCGCGTGCCAGGTCCAGTGCCCGCAGGATGTAGGCCATCGCCGCTGCACCGGCCTCGGCGGATAGCTCACCCGCGCGGACGTTCGAGGTGACGTTGGCCAGATCGAGCACGTCGAGGACACCGGGACCGTAGCCGCCATTGCTCGACTCATCCACTGAGCGCACCGCCAGCGCCGTGGTGGCATCCAGACTATTGATAATCTGCTTTAGGCAGTGGGCATCGCCGACCACCAGTGGACGGCACCACTCGTGGAGCGGCGCGGACAAGAACGCCTTGACCAGCACCTCCGGCCCAATGCCGGCCGGATCGCCCATCGTACACGCCAACAGCGGCCTGTTGCTGCTTCCCATTGCGCCGGGGTCTCCTTTGACGGCTTGTTCTGCACGACATCGGATTCTATAGGATGGTGCAGAGGGAGCAGGTCCGGGCGTCCGCCAACGTCCCCGCCAGCCTTCCGTGCCATCCGGTGGGACTATGGTGGCGCCGGCCGCAGCGTTAGGCTTTGGATTAGGTCCAGGGTCCGCCGCGTGGCATCCGGCGCTCCCAGACGGGCTGCGCGTTGCCCCATTTCCCAACAGAGGTCCGGCTGTTGGAGCAGGAGGTCTACGGCATCGGCCGCCTCCTGCGGGCTGGGGGCATAGAACCCGGCTTGCCCCTGCACCACGTAGGGGATATTGCCGCCTTCTTGCCCCCCGGCCGGCCGGCTCAGGACCAAGGGGCGCCCCACGGCGAGGGCTTCACTGACCGTGACCGAGCCGGGTTTTGTGGCGATGATGTCGGCGGCAGTCATCAGGTCGGCTGTAGACGCCACATATCCGTAGATCCGCACCGGAAGCGGCCAGGCGATTCCTTCCAGTGCGTTGCGAGCGCGCACATTGCTGCCGGTGATAACCACGATCTGAAACTCACGTCCGGCGTGCTGCCCTTGTTGCGCCAGTGCGGCCACCGCCTGCACCCGCTTGACCAAGCTACCGGCCCCGGCGCCGCCGCCCATGAACAGAACGAGCGGTAGCTCGGGGTCGAGGTCGAGCCGCCGGCGCATTTCCGTCTGACTGACCAAGTCGGTAGCACCGCTTACTGCCGCATCGGGTGGGGCCGGTGGCGTCGTCGGCTCCTGCCGGCGGCCGTATTGGGGGCGCAGGGGGATACCGAGCCGGGCGATCCGCTGCGGTGCAACGCCATAGCCCATGAGTGTTTCCGCGGCCGCCTCCGAGCCAGCGACGTAGTAATCCACACCACCGACTACCCAGACGCGATGCACGTCAACGAGGTCCGTCACGACGGTCACGATAGGCTTGTCGGCGAGGAACGACGACTGCCGCCGGGCCGCAACCGCCGCGCGGCCCATCAGCGGGTGGACCGAAACTACCGCGTCCGGCGGCTGTGCTTCGGCGGCGGCCACGACCCGGCGGACCAAAGATTGGCCGGCCAAAGCGCGGTAGACCAATAGGCCCAGCCGACTGTCGGTGGCGGCATAGATGGCCGACCACAGCCACGGGACGTGGACGATGGTCGGCTCGTAGAGATGAGCGAGATGGTCGGACCACCGGGGCTTGGTGGGTGCGAGTACGTCGAGCACGGCCACAACGAACCGGCTCGGCCTGGCTTTGGCAGCCTCGGCGAGGGCCTCGCCTACTACGACATGCCCGGCTCCTGTACGGGCTGCCGTCAGGAGCAGCACACGTGTCACTGGTGTGAGCCTGAATCAGCCTTGTCGGTGGCGACCGGTTCGGTCGTCGCGCCGTTGGTCGCCGTTGTCGGCAGCTGTTCTGCCTGTGCCCGCCTGTCTCGGCTCCGCTCGGTTTCATCCGCGGTGCCCGGACGGAGGTGTCCCACTGCGGCCTCGATCTCCGGGATGCTGGCCTCCAGCGCCCGGACGACATCGAAGTCGAGCGCCTGACCGGCGTCTTCCTTGATGATAGCGAGCGAGCGCTCGATAGAGCAGGACGGCTTGTAGTAACGCTTCATGCGTAGGGCATCGTACACGTCGGCTACGGCCAAAATGCGGCCTCCTAGCGTCAGGTCCGCATCTTGGAGGCCATCGGGGTACCCCTTCCCATCCAGGCGCTCATGATGCTGCCCGGCGATGAGCGGTATGTCCTCAAAACCGCGCAGAAACTTGATGTTGGTCAGGATGTCGCGCGTGAAGCGCGGATGTGCCTTCAACTGCGCCCACTCTGCCTCCGTGGGCCGTCCGCCCTTGGTAAGCACGGCATCGGGGACGCCGATCTTGCCGTAGTCGTGCAGCAGGCCGGCCAAGCGGATGCGTTCGACATCATCACCCTCCAGGCCCAGTTTCCGCGCGAGGATTTCCGACGAAACGGCAACGCGCTGCGAATGTCCGCTCGTTTCCCGGTCGCGCGCGTCCACGGTACTGGCGAGAGCGGTCACTAGGCTCACGAACGAGTCGCGCTGGGCCTCGTACAACTGGGCATTCTCCAAGGCAATCGCCGCCGAGGCTGCAATCGCTTTGAGATAGGTCAAGTCCTCGTAGTCGAAAGCCGCACCGTTGTCCTTGTTGATGACCTGGAACACCCCCAACCGATCACCTTGGCTGTTGTCCATGGGCATCAGCAGCATGGACCGCGTCCGGTAGCCGGTTTTCTGGTCCCATGTCTTGTCGAACCGATGGTCCTGGTAGCAATCGGGGATCAGCAGGGTGACACCGGTTTTTGCGACGTGACCAGCCAGGCCGGTACCGAGCGGCAAGCGGATTTCCTGAAGCTCCAGCTTGGATACGGCGCGAGTCCATAGCTCTCCGCGGTCATGATCTACGAGGTAGATTGTGGCCCGGTCGGCGGCCAGCGCCTCGGTGGTCTTCGTAGCAATCAGCGGCAGCAGTACGTCCAGCTTCACTTCGGCGGCGAGCAGACGAGTGATATCCAGCACCCGCTCAAGCCGTGCTTGCCGACTACGCAAGACCCCGACCTCGGCCGCGAGCCGGTCCCGGCTGGGCAGCTCTTTCGCGTCGGTGCTCTGTGTCATCCCAAGCAACCCCTACCAAGGCCAAACGCAGAGAGCGTTGTGGGTTCCGGGCAGTGTAGGGCTGGCAGGCGCGGCGGCTCCGGCAGCACGGCCAGCGGTGCTCGCCGCACAGTGTATCGCACCCGGTTACTGCGCGGATGGATAGACCAAGGGCCAGGCATAGTGACGGCGCCTCCAACCCTATGCTATGGTCGTTTAACCTGGGAGCACCCGGCTTCCACCTCGTCTTGTGGGGCACCGAAACGTCCGACCGAAGCAGTGAAGGTAGACAACTGTGGCCATACCACATTTCATCCCCATTCAGACTGTGCGGCGGCCGGCAGGGTCTCCTACGCCCAACGCGCCGCCCGGCCTAGCGCCGGAACACAATGGCGCGGTGGTGGAGACGCTGCCGGCGACTGCCGCCATCACCGTGCGGCGCGCGCGGCTCGGCGACGTGCCGCAGATCAAGGCCTTGATTGATTTCTATGCCGCACAGGATCGGATGCTCTTCCGTGCCCAGGCGGAGCTGTACGAGACGATCCGCGAATACCATGTGGCCGTTTACGAGGATGCTACCGGTGTTGCGCGGGTCGTCGGGGCCAGCGGGCTGCACGTCACTTGGGAAGACCTAGCCGAGATCAGAGGTCTGGCGGTAGCGCCGGCCGCAGCCGGGCGCGGCGTCGGTACCGAGTTGGTCCGCGCGTGCTTGGCCGAGGCCGTCGAGCTGGGATTGCGCCAAGTCTACACGCTCACACTCGTCCCCGAATTCTTCGACCGGCTCGGTTTCGAGCGCGCCGACCGCGACTCGTTGCACATCAAGGTATGGTACGAGTGCTATAAGTGCCCGAAGTTCGCCAACTGCGACGAGATCGCGATGATCCGCTCCGTGGGGCCGGACCTGCCGTAGCAAGCCGAATGCACGGCTGGCGCCGGAGAACATAACTGACCCTATCATCAGAACACCAGCCAAGAAACCAGAGCGTGGCAGTGCCGCCGGCAACGGGATCATGTAATGAAATTGACCAACTGGCGGCGATGGCGCGAGGATTTACCGGCCAGCGGCTACGCTACCAGGACCTCATTGCCGGCGGGAAGGGGTATCCCTAGCGGTTGCGATGTTGCGCGGCCCTTGCCAGAATCTGCTTCGTAAGTTCTTCTTCCCGGTTAGCGCGCGCCACCGCTTCACGGGCACGAGCTTCAGCTTCTATTGCTCTGGCCTCAGCTTCACGCGCTCGCTGCCGCGCTTCATCACGTGCCGCTTTCGCTTTCTCTATCCAGACCATGAGTGTGCCAATCCCTTCTGCTATCAACAGACAGACTATTGCTGTCCCGATAGCAAACATTCCCATAGTGTCTAGGAATGCGAACAATGTTCGCTCACCTTTCACTATAGTGAGCACAGAAAGAACAACTAACGCGATGGAGAAAAAGAGAAAGTAGAGTCGCTTCACCCGTTGATCTACACTCCAAATAGACTCCCGTTCTTCGCGCTGAGACACTCCAAACCCTCCGAACGCGGCCGCTGTAATGGCAGCATCCACCTACAGTCACGACCGAGTAGATTGCGAGCGAGGATGGTTAGTCGGAGGCGGGAGGTTGGCGGAGGTGCTCCCACTCCGACTCGTGCTTGGGTGGTGTAGTGAGTAACGCCTGGGTGACGTGCTCCGGCGTATCCGGGATCGGCTCTGGCATTGGCCGCGGTGGACGGCCAGCGGACCGGCGGGCCGGCTGCGCTGCGGGTAGCTGCCGGTGCGCGGGTCTCCGGGAAGTCCTCATCGCTTGCCCCTTATCTGCCCCAGCGGCCCACTCCTTCCGGTTCCCCTTGACCGCTGGTACCGTTAGCGTAGCAAGTGGCCTTGACAAATGCCAGTGGTTGCGGCTACCTCAGAGCGGACTGGGCCACAGTCTACCGCGGCTACGATGGCCATCCAGCGACTCACGGAGCGCTGTGTGAAATAGGCGCTTCGTGTTTACTCTCGCATATAATTCCCTGATGGTATAGAGAGTCCATCTGGAGTGTACCGGCGAGATGGCAAACGATCTACTTCACCCTGTTCAGCGTCTGTTTCAGCGCCGGCACAGTTCTGGCGGTCTCGCATGAGTGCTGCTTGGAGCGCTCATCGGACGGAGTGGTCAAGTCGCTGTTGGATATAATTCAGGGCGGCGCGACGGCAGCGATTTTTTCGGCGGCGCTTGCTCTCGTTGTGACGGAGGTTTTTACGATGCTCTCAACGGTGTTCGAACAGTATCTCACCAAGCGATACGAGCGAGGCCGAGCGAAGGCGCGCGCAGAGGGTCGCGTGGAGGGTCGCGTGGAGGGTCGCGTGGAGGTGTTGGCGGAAGTGGAAGAGTGGAACCGGCGGCGCCTCGCAGCGGAAGCGCAAGGTGAGCCGTTCGATGAGCCACTCCCCTCGACCACCAAGCCGTCCTCGGGCTGAGGCCGCCGCAGCCCGTCTCCTTATGGTAGTTACCTCCCTCTTCCGGGGTGCCGGCCACTGCCCTGGGCCGGTAGCTGCGACCGGCGGCGGCTTCTGGGGCAGCGCAGAGCCGTGTGCCTCTACGCTGCGGTCCAGCCGCCGTCTACATAGAGCACCTGGCCCGTGACGAACGCGCTCGCTTCCGAGGCCAGGAAGATGGCCATGCCGACGAGGTCCTCCGGTTGCCCCGGTCGCCCGAGCGGTGTGCGGCTGATGACCCACTCCTTGAATGCCGGGTCCTCGAACAGCGGCGCCGTGAGCGGCGTCTCGATCCAGCCGGGCGCAATGGCGTTGACCCGAATGGCGTATTGGCCCCACTCTACCGCCAGCGCCAGCGTCAGTTGACCGACGGCGCCCTTCGTCGCACCGTACACGGCCCGCTGCGGCATCCCTTGACGGGTGGTCAGTGAGGCAATGTTGATGATCGAGCCGCCGTGTCCGGCTGCAAGCATCGCGCGACCGGCGGCCTGACAGGCGACCAGCGTGCCGCGCAGATTGACGTTGACGATCCGCGCGAAATGCGTGGTGGGCACGTCTACCGTTGGCTCGCGGATATTCATACCGGCGACGTTCGCCACAATGTCGAGCCGGCCAAGCTCCTGCACGGCCCGGTCTACCAGCCTTTCGACAGCAGTTGAGTCGGCAACGTCCGTCGGGATAGCGAGCGCCCGCCGGCCTTGCGCCTCGGCGCTTGCCGCCACGTCTGCCAGGGCGTGAGCCGTGCGGCTGGCCAGCACCACGTCCGCGCCCGCCGCGGCAAAGCCCAGCGCCAGCGCCTTGCCGATACCTCGACTCGCGCCGGTCACGAGCGCAACTTTGCCATCCAGCTCGAACATGCCCATTCTCCGCAGTGACATCTCCAACGCGCCGTTATCTATCACGTCCGTCCGGCGACAGCCTGGCAGTATACCCTGACTGCACCTGGGTATGATGTAGATAGAGTGTTCCCGATATGAGCTATGGGCGATGCGGGAGGTACATTGATGGCTGCGCTCTACGAAGACCCGGACTGGCGTGAGCAGCACCGCCTGCGTATTGATTACAGCTACGTGATGGAGGAGACGATTGGCACGCCGGCCGGCGTGAGCCGGCGCGAGCTTGCCGACGCAGCCACGCGGCTGGCGGCCGTTGACGCGCGATTGCACGCCGAGCACCAGGCCGGAGTCCTCGGCTTCATGGACCTCCCCACCGCTATGGCGGCCGAGGTGCCGCGCCTCGTCGAGACAGCGGACCGGCTGGCGGCTGCCGGTGACGCGCACGTAGTCCTGGGGATCGGTGGCTCGTATTTGGGCGCGCGGGCGCTCTTCGAGGCGCTGGGGCATCCCTACCATAACGAGTTGTCGCGCGAGGAGCGCCAGGGTCGTCCCCGCCTCTACTTTGCCGGCCACGGGATGGACACCGATGCGCTACGGGGACTGCTCAACCGCCTGCCGGCCCGGCCCAGCGTCGATCCACGTGGTCGCTTTACGCTCAACGTCATCTCCAAATCGGGAGAGACGCTGGAAACGGCGCTCGCGTTTCGGCTCCTGCGACAGCGGGCAGAGCGAGTCTGGGACGCTGACGCACGACAGGCTATCGTCGCAACGACGGATGCCGCTCGGGGCCGGCTGCGCGACTTGGCGACGGCTGCCGGCTATGAGGCCTTCGAGATACCCGACAACGTTGGGGGGCGCTACTCGGTGCTGACCGCCGTGGGGTTGCTCCCGGCGGCGGTCGTGGGCATTGACGGAGCCGAGTTGCTGGCCGGCGCGCGCTACATGGCCGGTCTATGCGCGGCGAGCGATCCCTTCCTCAATCCGGCCTACCTGCTCGCCATGCTTCATACGCTCATGTACCGGCAGAAGGGGCGCACGATCTCGGTATTCGCGGCGTGGAGTCCCCGTCTGGAGGCTGTGGGACTATGGTACGACCAGCTGCTGGCCGAGAGCCTGGGGAAGGACGGCATCGGCCCGACGCCACTGACGGTGGTGAATTCGCGGGAGCTACACTCGCGCGGGCAGCAGCACCAGGAGGGCGCCCACGACAAGCTGATTACCAACGTGGTCGTAGCGGAGCCGAGTCAGGAGCATATAGTGCTGCCGGAAGTGCCCGGGGATGCGGACGGTCTGAACTACTTGGCCGGTCGGACGTTGCACAGCGGGCAGCAGGCAGCCGTCGCGGCGACCGCCTTTGCTTATCGCTGTGCCGGTCGTCCAACACTGGACATTACGCTACCCACCGTGCGCCCGTTCACCGTGGGCCAGCTGATCTACCTGCTGGAGCTGACGACCGTGGTCGAGGGCTGGCTGCTCGGCGTCAACCCGCTCGACCAGCCGGGCGTCGAGGCCTACAAGAACTTCATGTTCGGCTTGCTCGAACGCCCGGACGCGCCGCAGTTCGCCCGCTACCGCGCGGCGCTGATCGCCGCCGGCCCTCGGCCGGGCGAGTTCCGCTGGTGAGCTTCCTTGAGCCTCACCCTGCGCCCTCACCCCGGCCCGCGCCCAGGGGGAGAGCTGACAAGGGTAGGTATTTACATGGATGGACAGGATAGACAGGATGGGCGGCCCTCACCCCCTGACCCCCTCCTGATAAGGGGAGGTTTTTCGTGGAGAGCCGCGGGGGGGGGGGGCAGACCTCACCCCCCGGCCCCCTCTCCAACATTTGGAGAGGGGGTGGATGGTCTGGAACAGGCCCTCTGAATGGCCCTGGATTCCGACCCCGTATCGGGGGGTGGGACATGCTGGCGCCGGAATGACGGATGAGCCGGTGGGAATGACGCGGGGACGGGCGCAACATGTTGTGCCCCTACGGCTTGGCCTGTACCTACCCCAGTCAGAGGGGGAAGAGGGGCTGGATTGCGGCTGGGTCTCTGACCGGGCGGCTCCAGCCCCCCTATGGTCCCCCCGCGAGCGGGGGGACGGGGGCATGGTACGTCTTGCTGCACAGGGGGACGGGCGCAGCATGTTGCGCCCCTACGGCTTAACCGCTACCTATCCCGGTCAGGGGCCGGCGGGCGGGTGGGGGCATGTCAGGCGGCGCGTTCAGCTAGGGATGGTCCATAGGTCGTTCTCCTTGCCGGCGTGCTCTCCGGCGGGGTCGGCCGGGAGCGGTGGGTAGATGCTGGACGCGGCCAGGTCGGCCGGATGGGATGGGGCATCCGGGGGGCACGGCCGCTGCAGCAAGTAACGGCAGCAACGCCGACGGGGTGGGCTGGGTGACGGAGGCTGGCGGCGACCCGGCGGCCGGCGCGTGCCCGGTGGGGGCGCGATCCGGCCACGGGGCCTGACGGGGGAGCAGTCGGGGTTGGACGCGGCAGTACGTGCGGCGCACAGACGATCAACACCCGCCACCCCGGCCCGGTCGGCCGGGACTTCGTGCTGATCCGGCGCCTTCTGCGCTGGGCGGGGACGCGGTTGTCCCGGCACCCGAGGCGCGGCGCACGGACGGTCCTGCCCCGTGGTCACGGGGGGTTGGTCAGGACCCGGCGCCCTCGGCAAGGTGGCATGGCCACCGGTTACGGCCGGCAGGATGCGGTAACTACTCCCATCCGGGGCGTGGTGTGCGCCCGTGTCGTCAGGCATCCGCCAGACCTCCGTTCAAGGGGGATATGTTGGGCGGGGGTGGGAGAAGACAATGGCCTGGGGGGCGGACCTAACTCTATGACAGGCCAAAGCCGCACGGATAGTGCCAGGTGTCGCGGGCCAAAACTCCGGCGGTCGCAGGCCCCCGCTGTCTGTCCAGCACGGCCGGAGTTTTGGCCCGCGAGTGGTGCGGCTTTGGCCTGTCACCCGGCCCCTTCCCTCATAAAGGTTGCCAACTTGATTAGGGCGTGTTCACACTAAGCTGCCAGCTGCTCCTGTTAGCCTGTCATTGCGGGCGCAGCGCGGAATCTCAAGCGCCCGCTGACCCAAACCGGTGCTCACGACAAGGAGTTGAGACCCTTCACTGCGTTCAGGGTGACATTATGACGGTATGGGAGCGGTTGTGTGAACACGCTCTAGGTAGCGTGTCAGCCGCCACCCTGACCCTCCCCGTCGGGACGCTCACAGGGGTAGGTATTTACATGGATGGGCGGGATGGGCGGCCCTCACCCCCCGGCCCCCTCCTGATAAGGGGAGGTTTTTCGTGGAGAGCCGCGGGGGCGGGCAGACCTCACCCCCCGGCCCCCTCTCCAACATTTGGAGAGGGGGTGGAGGGCCTGTTCCAGGCCCTCTGCATGGCCCTGGATTCCGGCCCGGGAGCGGAGGAGGGGGCCGGCTGGCGCCGGAATGACGGATGAGACGGTGGGAATGACGGGGAGACGGGGGCAACATGGTGCGCCCATACGGAAAAACCTCCCCTTGTCAGCCGTCGGGACGGGGGAGGGAACTAACCGTCCCTCCGCTGCGGGGGTCTGCCCTGACAAGGGGAGGTTTTTGTCTGCATCAGGATTTGCGGGATGGGGGTGTGTGGTGGCGGACCTCACCGCCCGGCCCCCTCTCCACACATGCGGAGGGGGGACAAAGTGAGGCCAAGTCGCCAGGCAATCTTGGCTGCTGCCGCCGCCGGTGGCAGGTGCGTGTTGTCAATCGTCAGCGGGTCTCTGTCGAGCGGCGGGAGCTTGGCCGCATAGGTCTTCAGCGACTCGCGTAGATGTTCTGCTGATTGCAGCTTGTTGGAGCGGGATGGCTCCTGGACCCGCCTGAATAGCTCTTCGAGATCGCAACCGAGATGGACCGGATGGGCCGCGCCGCCAGCGCGCTCGACGCGATTGATGACATCCTGGATAAAGTCGGCTCGTACCGTTCGGTCAGGGGCGAACGTGAAGATCACGCCCTCAACGCCTTCTTCGATAGCGCGGTCGAATACCAGGAGCCAAATGCGCTCTCGCAGGTCAATAAAGGGGCAGGTCTTGAAGTCGAATACCGCAGCAACCAGATCAACCGTCAGGTGGTTATGAAACAGCTTGAACCCGGTCAGCATAGCCAACTCGCGGCCCACGGTCAGCTTGCCAACTCCAGGCGGCCCATAGATGATAACCAGCTTCATACTTGCCTCGCGTGCAGTCTTGCGGGGCTATCCCCGACACTCAGTAGGAGAGGCGGTAGGTGTGCAGGCCGAGTGGCGGCTCATTCCATCGAGGGCCAGTCGAGCATGAGGACCTGCACCGCCTCGCCCGGTTCGATGCGAGTCGTCTGCCGGGGCACGACGACGAGGCCGTTGGCGCGGTGCATGGAGGTGAGAATGCCCGATCCTTGCTCACCCGTCAGGTACGCTACCCACTCATCGCCGTCACGGGTCACGATGGCACGCATGTAGTTTTCGCGGCCGCTGCGGTTGGAGATGCGCTGCGCTGCCCGGGCGCGAATGGCCGTCTTGGCCAAGCGCGTGTGACCGGCCAGCTTGAGGAGGGCCGGGCGCACCAAAATCTCAAAGCCGACCATCGTCGAGACCGGGTTGCCCGGTAGCCCGATGAACGGCACGTCGAGCAGCGTCCCGAAAGCGACCGGCTTGCCGGGACGCATGTCAATGGACCAGAACGAGACATCGCCCTCGTGCGCGAGGATGTTCTTGACCACGTCGTAGTCCCCCATCGAGACGCCGCCGGTGGTCACGATCACGTCCGCTCGCTGGCCGCGCCACAGGTGCTCCCGCAAGGACTCGACCGTATCGGCGGCGATGCCGAGCATGAGTGGCTCGCCGCCGTACCAACACACGAGGGCCGCCAGCGAATAGCTGTTGGCATTGCGAATGAGGCCGGGGGCGAGCGGCCGGTCAATCTCGACCACTTCATCACCGGTGGAGAGAATCGCCACCCGCGGTCGCTGCACCACGCCGATGCTGGTCCTGCCCAGAGAACCCAGCACCCCTACCTCAGCCGGGCGGATCACCGTGCCTCGTGCGAGGATCGTGTCGCCTTGCCGCTGGTCCTCGCCGGCGTGCCGCACGTTGTCGTCGTACTCGACCGCCCTGAAGACATGCACCGCGCGCTGCGCGGCAACGGCGGTGGCTGCCTCCGCTGCGCCGTGCCAGCCGCCAAACGCCACGCCATCGGTCAGCTCGTAGGGCACGATGCTATCGGCGCCGGGCGGTAACGGCGCACCGGTCAAGATGCGGTAGCACGTGTTCGGCGCGACCGGCTGCGCGGTGGTAGCGCCGGCCGGCAGCTCCCCCAGCACGGCCAGCAGCACCGGACGATCATTACGCGCCGCTGCCACGTCGGCCGCCCGCACCGCGTAACCGTCCATCGCCGAATTGTCGAAAGGAGGCACGTCGTTAGGCGCCACCACGTCCTCGGCGAGCACCCGGCCCAAGGCGTCCAGGATCGGCACCTGCTCCGACGGGAGCGACGAGAACTCGGCCAGAATACGCTCCCGCGCCTCGTTGACGGTGAGCATCAGGTCGGTTGCCGGGCCGGTCGGTGCTGCCGGCGGTGGCGCATTACCGGTTGTGCTGATCATCGCTCTTCCTCAATTGTGGGCCTCACCCCCCGGCCCCCTCTCCACACGTGGAGAGGGAGAGTCCGCCGCCTGTCATTCCCGCCGCGTCTGTCATTCCCGCGAAAGCGGAAATCCACGTCCCCCTGCGGAGCAGAGGTGGCCAGCTGCGGTTAGAACGATTGCAGTTGTTTGCGTAGCTGCGCGAGAAGGGCCGTGCCGATACCGCCAGCGATGGCTCCCAAGCGATACGGTCCCCTTTCGCTCATCAGGCTTCCAGTATACTATGGGTGCGGTCCGCCGAGGCGTGAGCAAGGTCTTCTATGACGGCAGAAACCATCGCCGCCGAGCAGCACACGGCCACCAGAGCCGACATCCAGGAGTCGGAGGGCCGATTGCGTCATGATATCCGGGAGTCGGAGGCCCGGTTACACCACCAGCTGGAACACTATGCAACGAAGGCCGACCTCAAGGAAACCGAGCTACGGCTCCAGGCTGATCTCAAGGACACCGAGCTACGGCTCCAGGCTGATCTCAAGGATACCGAGCTACGGCTCCAGGCCGATCTCAAGGAAACCGAGCTACGGCTCCAGGCCAACCTTAAAGACGCCGAATTGCGGCTCCAAGCCAAGCTCCAGGAACTCCAGGTGGAGCTACAGGGTCAGATCAAAGACGCCCAGATGTGGCTGCTGCTCCGCCTCGGCGGCTTGATCGTCGCCGCGATCACCGTTGCGGTTGCCGTCCAGAAGCTCTGGCCCTAGGCGCTGGCAGCCGGCGCGCCTCAGCCATAGCGCCTCCGTCACGGCAATCTTCAACGTGCATACTCCGAGGAAAGGTGTTCTTTAGAGTGCTTCATTTGCGGGTCTTCGATAATCAATTGCACGGGTACGTTTAATCTACCACCCCAACGTCCTGGCACTTCGTGGAATCGGCGCATCCTCTTTAGTAATGCATGGATGAAGGGGGCCTCACCTTCACCCGGCAATATCATTGCGTGTTCACCCTGAGTGGAGCAGAATTCGTTGATCCGTTGGAGCATGAATATCCACGCCCATAATTGTGCAGTGCGATGATGACGCCGGTCTGCTCGGAGCACACCTCGCTGTGGAAGCCGCTACTCGGAATCATGTCTATCATTGTTCTGTCGAGCCAAGCCGAGAGAGGAAATTGACCGATGGAGAAGCCGGCCTCAACAGACCACCCTATACACGACCTGCTCCGGCGGCGCTGGAGTCCGCGCGCCTTCGATCCGCGTCCGGTTGAGCCGGAGCAGCTCCTCAGCCTCCTGGAAGCTGCGCGCTGGGCACCATCGTCGAGCAATGAGCAACCGTGGCACTTTATCATCGCCACGCGAGATGACCACGAGACGTTTGGGCGACTCGCCGGTTGTCTACGCCGCGGCAACCGGCGCTGGGCGCCACGGGCACCGGTACTGCTACTGGCAGTCGCCCGGCTGTTTTTCGAGGCTGACAACGACCCGAACTCGCACGCCTGGCACGACCTAGGTCTGGCGGTCGGTAATCTGCTCGCGCAGGCGACGGCGCTGGGCTTGATGGTGCATCAGATGGCCGGCTTCTATCGTGACCAGGCCCGCGAGGCGTTTGCCATCCCGGAAGGATACGCGCCGGTGACCGTGATCGCACTGGGCTATCCTGGCGACCCTCGCGCGCTACCCGACGACTTGCAGCAACGCGAACGCCAACCGCGTGAACGCCAACCGCTCACCGCATTCGTCTATGCCGGTCGCTGGGGCCGAGGCGTTTGCCATCCCGGAAGGATACGCGCCGGTGACCGTGATCGCACTGGGCTATCCTGGCGACCCTCGCGCGCTACCCGACGACTTGCAGCAACGCGAACGCCAACCGCGTGAACGCCAACCGCTCACCGCATTCGTCTATGCCGGTCGCTGGGGCCAAGGCGCTCCCCTGGTCAAGTGAGTGCCGGCCGCTCGGCTTCCTTGCCTGCCGCCCGGTTTGCGGCCTCTGGCCCTAGAGGCTCGTCACCGGCCGCCCCCTCGCGGAGCTTCCGCAGGATGTCCCAGTAGGCGCCCCGTGCGCCTTGCCTGATCTCCTGTACCAACTCGCTATTGTCGTTGTAGTTGTAGTTGGCGCCCGTTTCTCCCTTGCGACCACCCACGAAGAAGCGCGTATCCCCAGCCACTAGCTCTCGCAAGTAGTCCACCGCAGCCGCGGCCGTCTCCCCGGCCAGACGGCGCCCTTCAGCGTCGCTCGCCGCGCGCCGTTCCGACGACGCCAAAGCCGCAGATTGGCCTTCCCGAGCTTGCGACTCCGGGGCGCCATTCGAGCCGACCGTCCGGTTGCCGAGCGCCGCCGAGAGATAGAACACCGGCTCAACGAGGTCGTCGTTAGCGGCTAATACACCGTGCAGCTGCGGATTGGCCGGGTCCAGCCGGCCTTGTCCGGCAGCGAGCGTGGCCTGGCTGATGGCGGTACCGGGATAGAGACGCACCCCCATTGCCGCGCCAACACAATCCGGCTCCAGGCGCTTCATCAGCTCGATGCTTTCCCGTAACGTCGCGCGCGTCTCTCCGGGGCCGCCGAGCAGGAGATCGTACATGAAGGTGAGGCCGGCGCGGCGACAAGCCGCGGCCGTCGCGACGAGCGTTTCTACGCCGAAGATGCGCCCCAGCGATTGCAGCATCGTCGGATTGCCCGCGTCACCACCGAAGTTGATCCCCACGCATCCGGCCCGGCGGAGCAGGATGGCCAGATCGTCGTCGAAAGGAATTGGTGACGCATAGGTGTACCAACGCACGCGCTCGTGCAGCCCGTGTGCGATGAGCGCTTCACACACGGCGCGCGCATGGCGCCGCGGCAAGTTGAACTCGGCGTCGCAGAGGTGGAAGGTATCAACACCACTAGACAACAGTGCTTCGATCTCCACCATCAAGGCATCTACCGGCCGGAGGCGGTAGCGCCGGCCCTTGGCAATCGGGTCCACGCAGTAGGTGCAGCGCATCGCGCAGCCCCGCTTGGTCTCGATACCGGCCTGCCCACCTTCACGGAAGTAGCGCGCATGGTCTATCCAGCGCCGCTCCATCACCGGCAGATCGTCGAGCGGCGCAAAGGCCGGAGCATTGCGCTGCAACCGCATAGTCTGTCGGGTACCGTCGGCCGCCAGCTCGGGCCACGGCAGCGCCCGGCCGCGCTCGTCAACGGCGTAGATCAGGCCGGGTACCTCATCCGGTGGCTGCCCCTGTGCCAAGGCGTCGGCCAGGGCGACCGCTGCCGTCTCGCCGTCACCGGCGATGCCTAGCCGCACCCCCAAGCGTCGCATCACCCCCTCGGGCATGACCGAGAAGCCCACCCCGCCGAGCACCAGTGGCGCTGTGGTGTGCCGGCGGAGGGCACCGATAATTCCGCGGTAGAGAGGCAGAAAGGACTCCTGGCTCGCAAAGTAGCAGTCGTCGGTATTGCGGACAGTCACGCCGACGAGATCGGGGTTGGGGCGCCCGGCGGCAAATCGCGCTCCAATCGCGCTCGCCGCGTCGGGCACGAAGCACAGGTCCAGCAGCTCGACGTGGTGGCCGGCTGTATCGAGGGCCTGCGCGACATAATCGAGGCCGATAGGCGCCACCGCCGGCTTCATACGGTTGGCGTTGACCAGCAAGACGTTCAGCCCCATCGTAGCCTCCTCACAGAGGAAGGTGACGCGCCACATAGCTACGCCCATGTCCTCGTGGCTTGATGGTACAGTATGCTTGGTCGCCTAGTCCGTGACTACTGGGAGGCCAAGCCAGCGGCGAGAGGCGTACCTACGGAGCCATACCATGAATTAATAGCGAGTTACTGGAGCGCATCTCCATTGATCCACGCAGCTGTCACGGCAAGCCCTGTATTCTAGGTCGTATTCGTATCTATGACTCTGCCGAGGAGACCGCTTCTTGAAGCCGAGTCGGGAGGGAATTGGAGCCATGACCGGCGCATCAGCGGATCGCCCACGCGAGATATTTCTGTTCAGTTACCTGTGGGACATTGTCGACGCGGAGCCGGAGCGCTTTGCTCAACGACTGGTGGAGGAGCTTGGCGTGACCGGCGTCGCGCTCGCCGTCGCGTACCACGACGGCCGGTTTCTGCTGCCACATCACTCGCGGCGGCGGATGTACGTGCTGGAGCCACACGTCACCTATTTCCCCAACGACCTGTCGCTCTACACCGACACGCCGCTCAAGCCCACCCAATGGTCCGAGTTAGGCGACGGGCCGGACAACGCTTTCGCGCAGACCAAAGCCGCCCTGGATCGCGCCGGGCTGGAGCTACAGAGCTGGACCGTCTACTTTTACAACGAGCGTTTGGGCACCGCGCATCCCGAGTACGCCGTCGAGAACGCTTGGGGTAGCCGGTACACGTTCGGGCTGTGTCCCGCGCAGGCAGCGGTGCGGGCCTATGCGCGGGCCTTGACCGAGGACGTCTGCCGTGCAACGGGCGCCCGCTCGCTCTGGCTGGAGTCGCTGGACTACCGAGAATTCGACTACTGCGGGTCCGAGTCAATCGTAAAGATCACAGCCGACCTCGATTCGCTGCAACGACAGCTCGCCTCGCTCTGCTTCTGCCCGGCCTGTCTCGCGGTCGCGGCGCACGCCGGTGTGGATGGTGAGGGCGTGCGGGTCACCACACGGGAGACGTTCGACCGGTTCTTGCGGGCGCCGGAGCCGTCCGCTGCGCCGGTCGCTGCGCGCCTCGCCGACTGGCCCGACGTGGCGGCCTACGTCGCTGCCCGTGACGCGCAGGTCGCGGCGCTCCATCAGGAAGTGACCGCCATCGCCGCCCGGCATGGGGCGCGGTGTTTCCCGGACGTGGCAGGCATGTTGGGGCAGAACCCGCCCTCTACCGCAGCAGTAAGCTCCGAAGTGGCAGCACTGCACGCGGCGCACCCCGACTTGCTGCCTTGTGCGATGCTGCGGCCCGAGTCGACGAGCGGGCGCACCCCCGGCTACTGGGCGGACGTGACCCGGCACTACGTCGAGGCCGACGTGCCGCTGTTCTTCATCTACAACTACGGCTTGGTCGAAGACCCCATCCTCGACGCCATCGGCGCCGTCCTCACCGGCCGAGCTTGACTCGTCGGGCAGTGGCATATATTATGCAATAGTCACATGCATTTTTGGAGGCACCGCGTAGCCACGTGCGTAGCGCGAGCTTGCTGTCAACTCAAGCCGCCGCTCTACTTGCTGATACAATCCGACTGGACGCAGAGCGCTTCCCACGGGAGTGACGCAGTGAACACCGAGCCGCGGATACCACGCAATGTCCTTGACGTGTACGAGATTCACGAATGGCGCAATGCCATTGCTGTGCTCAAAGGAGCCCATCCGAAAGAGTGGGCCGAGATCCTTGGCGTGCTTGATGACTTCATGCTGCTTCGCAGTGAGATAGTTCGTCCTGGCGGTGCAAAATCTGCGATAGCTCGGAGACTCGACAGCAAATTCTATGACCTGGAATGGGAAGAGAAGCGATTCGCTACCACGATCACAGTTGACGAGCGGACGTACGAAAGCCCGACCCATAGCATTGATTGCTATAAGAACAATGTTGCAGTAGAAGTCGAGTGGAATAATAAGGACCCGTTCTATGACCGGGATTTGAATAACTTCAGGTTGCTCTATGACCTACGTGCGGTAGATGTTGGTGTAATCATAACAAGATCAGATGAGCTACAGCAGATCTTCAAAGAACTTGGCCGGGCGACGAGCTACGGCGCTTCGACGACCCACATGAGTCGACTGCTCCCGCGGATCGAGGGCGGAGGAGGTGGCGGATGTCCAATTTTAGTGTTCGGGATCACGAGGCGGCTGTACGTCGAGGACTAGGAGAGCCGGCAGGGACGGCCCAGGAGATCACCTCACTGGCCGCGAATGGCCGGTTTGCGACGGTGCTGGCCGATCCGCCGTGGCGCTTTACCAATCGCACCGGGAAGGTAGCGCCGGAGCATCGCCGATTAGCGCGCTATCAGACCATGAGCATGGACGAGATCATGGGACTGCCGGTACGTGAGATTACGCAGCCGCAGAGTCACCTCTACCTCTGGGTGCCCAACGCGCTGATTCTTGAAGGGCTACGGGTAATGGAGCGGTGGGGTTTTACGTATAAGACCAACCTTGTCTGGTACAAGGTGCGGAAGGATGGCGGCCCCGATGGCCGAGGTGTGGGATTCTACTTCCGCAACGTCACCGAGTTGGTGCTCTTTGGGGTTAGAGGATCCATGCGAACGCTCTCGCCCGGCCGGCGACAGGTCAATATCATGGTCAGCCGGAAGCGCGAGCACTCCAGGAAGCCCGACCAGCTTTACGAGATTATCGAGGCTTGTAGCCCCACTCCACATCTGGAGCTTTTCGCCCGCTCGTACCGACCGGGCTGGGTACAGTGGGGAGACGAATATCCCCAGGACGATCAGAGCAGTTTTCTCAACGGCCAGCCATCGTTACGGGCACCTGAATCCAACTTACTGTTAGCTGGTCAGGACGTGACTCCGCCTGAGTAGCGTAGCTTAGAGTGCCGGCGGCACCTCTTCCCAGCGGCCGGACGTGGCGGCCCGCCGCGCCGTCTCGACGAGCGCCTGGACCCGCCAGCCGTCGCGGATGGTCGGATGGCAGTCGCGGCCAGAGCGGATCGCCGCGACAAACTCACCGAACACGCGCCGGCCCATTGCGGCCAGCAGTCCGGCGTGCTCGTCTACGCCGGGGCCGAGGTCCGGTTCGATGGCCTCGGTCGGGTGGCCGTAGCGGTAGACCTCGGCATGCTCTAGTCCATCGGTGACGACGGCTGCTTTCGTCCCGTTGATCTGGATCATCGAGCGGCCCAACGGCTTGTCCGAGTCCACGTGGCCGACGCGGCTGGTCGCAATCGTCCCGTGGACGCCGGAAGCAAAGCGCAGGGCCAGCACCACGTCGTCGTCCAGTGTCAGCGGCATCATGCCCCCGCTGGCCGGGTCGGGCACCTCCTTGACCACCGTCCGCAGGCTGGCGGCGATATGGGTGATCGGACCGCCGATGAGCACCGAGAAGTTGAGCATGTGCGAGCCGAGATCGCTCAACACGCCGGCCGAGCTACGCGCGGCGTCGTAGCGCCACTGGGCCGTCAGCGCCGCTCCGAGCAGTCGTGGGTTGTAGCGTTGGGTGTGAATGCTAATCAGCTCGCCGAACTCGCCGCCCCGGACCCGCCGCACCAATTCCTGCGCGATGGGCGCGTAGGGGAGCAGGAAGCCGGTCATCGTCCGCACGTTCGCCCGCTCGCACGCCGCGACCATCTCGCTGGCCTCCGCGAGGTTCATGGCGACCGGCTTCTCACAGAAGAGGTGCTTGCCCGCCGCCGCCGCGGCCAGCACCTGTTCGTGGTGGGCGTCGTCGGGGGTGCAGATCACCACGGCGTCAATGTCCGCGGCGAGCATCTCCTGCGGGTCCGGCGTGACTAGCTCAACGCCGAATCGCTCGGCGAACTCCTGCGCGGGCGCCTGGCGTGGCCCACACACGGCCGTCACCTCGGCACCGGGTACGTCGGCTAATGCCTGCGCGTGCGCCCCCGCGATGAATCCATAGCCGAAGAAGCCAAACCGGATCGGCTGCTCACCCGAATTGCTCGCCATCGCTCCACCTCATCGTCTTGATGCCGTTATGATACCGTGACGACCAACCGTCGGGAGCCGGTTGTCAGGCGGTCTGGATGGCAGCGTGTGCCGCCATGACGGGACTGGCCCTCACCGCGTCACTGCGGCGCAAGCCGCAGTCCGGCGGCCGGGCGCGGCGTCGCCGGCGAGCGGGGAGGCACTATGGGAGAAGAGCGATGATCCGCACACGGCCCTTCGGCTATGATCGCCAGCCGGTTCCCGAGATCGGGATGGGCTGCTACCGCATCACCAGCGACATGGGCGTAGATCGCCCGACGGCCCTAGCAACGCTGCAACGAGCATATGAGCTAGGGGTGCGCTTCTTCGACACCGCGCCGCTCTATGGCGCCGGCGAGGCCGACGCGCTGTTGGGTGCAGCCTTTGCCCACGTCCCCGACGACGAGATCATGATCGGCGCCAAGCTCAGTGGTCCCACGGACAACCTCCGGGACTATTCCTACGACAACTGCATGCGTGGCTTCGACGAGACCTTGCGGCATCTACGGCGCGACTCGGTGCATGTGCTGCAAATCCACGGCATCCCCGGCTGGCGCGACCTGGCAGCGGACCGGCGCCGAGAATGGCACGACGTATTCGGGAAGGGTATGGCCTACGAGGCGCTGCTCAAAATCCGCGAACAGGGCGGGTGCAAGTACATTGGCGTGACGAGCCATTGGTCGCCGCATCTCCAGCGGTGCCTGGAGCATGCCCCGCTCGACAGCGTGGAGATCGCCAGCCACTACAACCTGCTGATGAACGCTGCTCGGCACACGGTCCTGCCGGTGGCCGAGCGGACCAACACCGCGGTGGTCGTGGCCACCCCCCTGTACGCCGGACGCCTGGTTTCGTTGGCAGCCCTGGCCGCCCAAGGCGTGCGGTATCCCGGGGACTCCGCCCCGGCAGCGGCCGTCCTACGGGAGGTGCTGGCCGAGACGGGCTACTCGCTGCCGCAGCTGGCGCTGCGGTATCTCTTGGACGATCCGCGGGTCACGTGCGTCATCCCGGGATCGGCGAACGTCGCCGAGCTGGAGGCCAACTTGACGGTGGCAACGCTGCCGCGCCTCCCGGTGGACACAATCGAGCGGCTCCGTGCCATTGGCCTGCAACGCCCTTTCCTCAAGGACCAGGCCATGACGCTCGTGCCCGTGTAGCGGCGGCACGGGGAGAGGGCGGGTATCCACAGGATGGACAGGATAAGACGGCAAGGCAGTTGGAGCGTGGGCAACTGAGCATGGGACGGTTGAGCAAAATCCGTCTGCCGCAAGGTCAGGCGGGGCGGGGAGCGATGATCGTAGGGGTCGTCCTGGTCTTGCTGATCGGCACCCTTGTCGCGCTGAATCTCACCTTGACTGGCACGGGCAAGCTCAAGGACTTGGCCGGCGTGATCCAGTCGGTCGTCACCGCTTTTGCAATCATAGCCGGCGGCATCTTTGCCGCCTACAAATGGCAGGTATTCAGAGAATCCGAGCCGCATCTCACGATCACCAACGAGGTCTCACACCGGCCCGTCGGTGACAGCTACGTTCACATCGCCGTAACCGCAGTCTTGCATAACAGCTCAAAGGTCAAGATGGAGTTTCGCGAAGCATTCTTTCTTTTGCAGAAAATATCCCCCGTATCAGAGGATGAAGTCGAAGCCTTGTATGCTCAGGTGTTCAGAGACAGGGAGTATGATAATCTCCAATGGCCGACCCTCGACGAAGCTCCACGCACTTGGGAAAAGGATGTGTTAATCGTAGAGCCTAGTGAATCACATCAAGAAACTTGCGAATTCGTGATATTAGCGGATATCGAGTCGGTTATGATCTACACATACTTCCACAACTCGCAGTTCTCACAATCGTCTTCAACTCCTGAAGGCTGGAGTGCAACCACGGTCTACGATATAATGGATCGTGGCTGACGCAACGATCCAAGGAGGAGATATGCCAGCCAACGATGCTCGCAATAAGGGTGGTAGGTCAACGATGGCGCCGAAGGTGAGGCCGCCCAAACGCTGGGACTCGAGTAAACCCCCAGGGGGGAAGTTGCCGCCATCGCAGAAGCCTAAGCCATCCACCTGAACTGCACGAACATCAGCACCGGCCCCCTAGGGTCCTCCGCTGGGCAGGGGGGTATGGCTTCCCGCGAAAGGAGACCTTTGCATAAATCGTCATTCCGGCTTTCGCCGGAATGCAAACATCGGCCCTCCCAGGTTAGCGGGCATGGAGTCATGGCCACTGAGCACGCTGTCCTGGGAGTTATGCAAAAGTCTCCGTTGGGCGAGGCTGGGGTGAGAGAGCTAGGGCGCTCACAAGGGACGCCCCTGCAGGGGATGGAGACCACTGACCACTAGCCACTATGGCCGGGTGAGGACTTGGCCCGGCAGTGTGCCGAGGTGGTTGCCGCTGCTCACGACAAGCTCGCCGTTCACCAGCACGTGCTCGATGCCCTCCGGGTATTGGTGTGGCTCGTCGAAAGTGGCGCGGTCGCTGACCGTCGCCGGATCGAACACGACCAGATCGGCGTCCAGTCCGGCCCGGACGATCCCCTTGGCGGCGAGGCCGAGACGCTGCGCCGGGGCGCTGGTCATCTTGCGGATCGCCTCCTCCCAGGTGAGCAGCCGAGTCTCGCGCACGTACCGGCCCAAGACGCGAGGATGCGTCCCATAGCAGCGGGGATGGGGCTTGCCCGCGGACAGTGGCCCGTAGGGCGCCGCGACGCTGCCGTCGGAGCCGATCATGCCCAAGGGGTGCGCGAGCACCCGGCGCACGTCCGCCTCGTCGAGCTGGAAGTAGACCATATGCGCCGCACCGCCTAGCGTGTCCAGCACATGGGCCACTGTCTCCTCCCCGTTGAGGCCCAGCGATGCGCCGATCTGCTCGATGGTCTGCCCCTCCCAATGCTTGTGTACCGCCGTTGGTACCCACGAGACGATGACCGTGTGCCAGCCCTCCATGCCGGCGGCGCGCTCGCGGATGCCGGCGACGACGCGCTGGCGCTCGGACGGGCTACGCAGGCGGGCGAGGAGCCCTGGCACCGGCCAAGGCCGCACCACACCTGGCACCATCCGTGCGGCTTTGGCCGGTGCGCCGCCTTCGTGTGCCCAGTCGGGCAGGAGCGAGCCAAGCCCCGAGCTGCTGGCGATGTAGGGATAGGCGTCATAGGCCACGTCCACACCGCCGGACCGGGCGGCCTCCATCATCTCCAGCGTTTGGACCGTCTTGCCCCAGTTGGGCGGGCGCGCCGCCTTATGGTGGGCGATCTGCACCGGCAGCTCCGCGCGGCGACCGACCTCGATTGCCTCGTCTACGGCGTCGAGGAGCGTGTCGCCCTCACCGCGGATATGGCTGAAATACAGTCCCCCACGCCGCGCCGCGACCTCGGCCAAGGCGACAATCTCGTCCGTGTCCGCATACGAGCTAGGCGGGTAGATCAGTCCGGTGGAGACGCCGAAGACTCCGTCGTCTAGGGCCTCCTCCAGGAGGCGACACATCGCTGCCAGCTCGTCGGCAGTGGGCGGACGGCGCTCCATCCCCATGACTTCACCTCGCAGGGTGGCGTGGCCGGCCAGGGGCGCCACGTTGACGGCCACACCTTGCCGGCGCAGCCGGTCGCAGTATTCGCCGAAGGTCCGCCAGTCGCGCCGCAGACCTTGGCCGGCGGCCCGCTCGCCGATCCTGCGCTTGAGGAAGGCGCCATCGAGCGGTCCGACCGGCGCCGGGGCACTGCCGCAGTTGCCGATGACGACCGTGGTCACACCTTGCCGTATCTGACTCTCCGCCGGTGGGTTGACCAAGAGCGGCAGGTCGGAGTGGGTATGGGGGTCAATGAACCCCGGAGTGACGAAGCAGCCGGTGGCGTCGAGCACGGTGGCGGCTGCGACTCCCTCCGGCTGACCGTTCCGGTCGGTCGTCGGCCGACGTTCGACGGCAACGATCTTGCCCTCTTGGATGGCGACATCGGCCCGAAACCAGGGGGCGCCCGTCCCGTCAATCACCTTCCCGCCCTGAATCAGCACGTCTATCATGGTTTACTCCCGTCTTCCGCGACCGCGGCCGAGCAAGCGGGCCCTACTGTCCCGTGCCGGGCGGCCCGTGGGTCGTTCTCTCGACATGACAGGTTCGCACCACCCGCTGCCTGCTAAGGTGGTGCGGCACCTGCTCGCTTGTGGGTACGCTACGCTTGCCGGCACGGCGGCCGCACCAGGTAGCTGCCGCGCGCGGCATTGGGCGCCATTGTACGGGCAACGAACATGACCAACAGACCGGCTCATCGAGATCGGACGCCGCTCCGGCCGGGCGCTTCGACGCTCTTTGCCGCGCACGGCCAGCCGCTCACCCCGGCGCTGCTCGACCTCATGCAACAGTTGGGGTTGGTGGCTATCGAGATTGCGGACTACCACCCCAATTTCGACTACAACGATGGTGAGCTGCTCGACCGGATACGGGGCTGGATGGAGCACCGCGGTTTGGCACTCAACTCCATCCATGCCCACTTCGAGCAGCGCCAGCCCGGCAGCGACTTGGCCGCCCCGGACGAGGTGCAACGGCAGGAATCGGTAGCCCTGTACCGCACCGGGTTGGGGGCACTGGCGCGCCTGGGCGGCGACATCCTCGTGACCCATCACATCGCCATCCCACCGCCGGATCGTCAACCGGAAGCATATGCGCGGCGCCGCGACGCCTTTGTCGCCAGTCTGGGCGAGCTGGCAGCGGCCGCTACGGACCTGGGCGTGCGGCTGGCCATCGAGAACGGCGGCGCCGGGTGGCGCGCCGACGTGCGGCACTTGATGGCGCTCATCGAGGCTGCCGCGGCTTTCCCGGCCATAGGCGTGTGCCTAGACACCGGCCACTGCCACCTCGGAGGTGACAATCCGACGGCGATTCGGACCCTCGGCTCGCGGCTGATTACCCTACATATCCACGACAATCATGGACAGCGGGACGAGCACATCATGCCGCTGGACGGCACGATCAACTGGGCGGCGGTCGTCGCGGCGCTGCGGGCGACCGGCTACCCCGGAGTCTTCATGTATGAGATTGGCTCGATGGCCAATCCGCAGGACATCCCCGCGAACTACCGCACATTGATGGCCGAGGGATAGTCGCGGTGGTGACGCATTCGTTTGCATCGCCCAGACCGGCAGCCGATTGTGCGGAAGTGGCCGGGCAGAGAGGCAGGAGACGACCGTCATGGGAGCACCATTCCGACTAGGACTCATCGGCGCCGGCCGACAGGGACGCCACCTGTCCGCAGCGGCCCGTGCCCTCGGCGACTGCGAGTTGGTGGCCTGCGCGGACCCGGATACCGCCGTTGCCGGCCAAACGCAGCGCGACTTCGGCTACCGGCGCACCTATCGAGACCATGAGACGCTCCTCGCGGAAGAAGCGGTAGACGGGGTGCTCGTCGCTACGCCGCACAACCTGCTGGCGTCGGTGTCGCACGCGGTGATCGCGGCCGGGCGGCACGTCTTTATCGAAAAGCCGGTCGGCGTCAACGCCGGCGAGGTCCGGGCGGTCGTGGCCGCTGCTGAGGCTGCCGGCGTGACCTTGATGGCCGGGTACTGCTTGCGCTACACACCGGTGCGGCTGCTGATGAAGGAGCTGATTGACGACGGTGCTATCGGCGACATCGTGTTCATCAGCGCCGGGAAAGGTGGCGCGCCTCTGAGCGGCTGGCTGGCCGACCCGCAAGCCGGGGGCGGCCAGTTGCTCTTTCTGGGCAGCCACGTGAGCGATCAACTGCTGTGGCTCGTCGGGCAGCCGGCGACGCAGGTGTATAGCACGATGCGCTACCGGCCGGGGACGGACGTGGACACGACAACGGCCTTCCTGCTCACCTTTGCCAACGGCGTGACCGCCCAGGTGACGTGCTCCCACGAGGTGAGTCAGCCGTATGACTTCGTGGAGGTGTACGGCAGCCGCGGTCATGTACGCGCCGATTGGCCGTGGAGCACCTTGGCCGTGCAGTCGGACGTGGTCGCCGCCTACCGGGAGCCGACGACCATCGCCCACACCGCCGACCCGTTCGGCCCCATGTACGTCGCCGAGGTGCAGGAGTTCGTCGCTGCCGCCCGGGCCGGCCGACCGGCCGCGATCCCTGGCGAGGCAGCGGTCGCCGTCTCGGCGATCCTCGATGCCGTCAAGGAGTCCCATCGCCGCGGCGGGCCGGTGTCCTTGCCGTAAGACGGGCACCAACCAAAGTCACAGGCAGGGAGATTGTCAGCATCGGGATTGGAGGATGGGGCAATATGCAACCTAGGGCGTGTTCACACTAAGCTGCCAGCTGCTCCTGTTAGCCGGTCATTGCGGGCGCAGCGCGGAATCTCAAGCGCCCGCTGACCCAAACCGGTGCTCACGACAAGGAGTTGAGACCCTTCACTGCGTTCAGGGTGACATTATGGCGATATGGGAGAGGGTTGGCGTCGCGGTCGCGGTAACCTAGCGGCTGACCGTGGGTAGACTAGGCTCCGGGTGCGCTATGGCAGGAGAGGCGCAGCGGCCGCTCATCGGCTATGGCCGCACGGCCGACGTCTATCGCTGGTCCGACACCGAGGTCTTGAAGCTCTACCAGGCGCACCGGTCGGCCGAGGAGGTGGACCGGGAATGGCACAGCGCCCGCCGGGTTCAGGCCCTTGGGCTGCCCACGCCGCCCGTCCTGGGTCGGCGCCAGGTAGCCGGGCGGCACGGCATCATCTATCGGCGCGTGGCCGGACCGACGATCCTGCAGCAGTTCGGCGCGACGCCGTGGCGGCTGTTCGGTTTGACCCGCCTGTTCGCCGCGCTGCACGGCGCTATCCATCAACACTCGGTCGCGGACCTCCCCTCCCAGCGCGAGCGTTTCGCCGCGCTGATCCGGCCGGCAAAGGCCGTACCGGCGACGACGCGGGCGGCGGCCTTAGCAGCGCTCGAATCGCTGCCCGACGGTACGCAGTTGTGCCACGGCGATTTCCACCCGGACCAGATTATCCTGACTCCCCAGGGGCCGGTGATTATCGACTGGCTGACGGCGTGCCGCGGCAATCCTCTCGCCGACGTTGCCCTGACGGCCCTGATCCTGCAGGTCGGTAGCCCCCCGGCCGGCCGAATTAGTAGCCTCCCCGTGCGGCTCGCCCGCCGGATTGCCCGGTCGCGCTACCTGCACCGGTATGTCACTATTACGGGGGCTGATCGGGAACAGCTTGCGGCCTGGCAGCTGCCTATCGCCGTAGCCCGCCTCAGCATGAGCTTCCCGGACGAGGCGGCCCGCCTGCTGCCCCTGATCGGCAAACTGGAACGGCAGCACGCGGTCAACACGAGGAGCGAGAGCAGATGAGCAACGTGCCGATGACCCGGCCGGAGGAGCTATTGGCCCTCCACGAGACGCCGTATTTTCATTCCTCGACCTTCACCGAGCTTGCCGACGGTCGCCTGCTCCACGCAGCGGGCACCACGTTCACCACGTCGGACAATGGCGGCATCACCTGGTCGGAGCCGTTCGAGCACCACGATGCCGACGGCGCGCCCGTCGGCGGCAGCGGCACCTCGCTCGTGCGGCTGGCGGACCGCGGCGTTGGGCTGTTGTCGCTGCGGCAGAACGCGGAGGAGTCCCGGCGCGGCATTCACCGCCTGGTCTTCTGGCGCTCGCCGGACGGCGGCGAAACCTGGGAGCGTCCGGTACAAGTGACCCCGCCCGGCCTCCCGGCACACACCTACCAGGACGTGCTACTCCGCACGTCGTCGGGCCGCATCATCGTACCCGTGTACGGCATGTTGGGCCAGCAGGCCGGGCCGGGCGACGTGCGGCCGCCCTTTTCCGGCAAGCTGATCGGTGGGCAGTGGGTTTCCACCGCGGCGCACTTCTTCGATCCACGGTTCTCGTTCGTCTACGTCTGCTACTCCGACGATGACGGCCGCACGTGGCAGCGCAACCGGGACGGCGAGCTGGTCATCCTCCACGACTGGAATGCGACCTACAGCTACGTCAACGAGCCGAGCGTGGCCGAAGTCAGCCCTGGCCGCTTGCTCATGGTGATGCGGACCGGGCTGGGGCGGCTGTTCCAGTCCTGGTCGGAGGACAACGGGGAGACCTGGTCACGCCCCGCGCCGACCGCGCTCGCCGCAACGACCACGCCAGCGCAGATTCGCTCCATTCCCGCGACCGGGCACCTGCTCATTGTCTGGAACCAAGAGACGGAGGAGGAAGTCAAGCGCGGCTACAACCGGACGCGCATCTCGTCGGCGATCAGTCGCAACGGGGGCAGTGTGTGGGAGTTCTTCCAGAACGTCGAGTCCATCCACGAGACGACGCGCGTCGAGCCGGGGCCTGTCCGCCCGGTGCGGCCGGCCGAATACTACTTCCTGCCGGGCGTGGCGGCCCCGGAGCGGGAGGCCGAATACATCACCCAAGACGCCACCTACGGCCGCTGGTCCTACCCCTCGGTGTTCGTCGGCCGTGACCGGGTGCTCATCGCGCACAGCTACACTACCATGGACGAGCACCCCACCCGTGCAGAGCTGGTTGACAGCAAGTCCAAGCCGGGCGGCTTCAGCCAGAAGCTCAAGGTGCTCCCGCTCACCTGGTTCTACGGTGGCAAGGAGCCGGCCGACAATCCGTTCATACCGCGCGCGGAAGAGCCGGCGACGCCGTAGGTCGTGGCCGGTCTCAACACCGGCCTCCTCACAGAGGGAGTTGTCGTCATACCCTGCGACACGGGCCTAAGCCTGGAACTGGTCGAGCCAATCGGACCGTTGATCGAACACTTGGGCATCCGACTCATAGTCAATAGCCATCTTCCGCAAGAGTTGGGCGGTAAAGGGCCACTTGGTCGCAATCCTCTCTGCATTGGCGCGGTATTCACTGGCCAGCGAACGTTCCTGGTTGCCCCCGTCATAAGGACTCCTGCTTGTTACCCCACGAAGATTGGACTTGCCGACAGTGAATCCACGACCAATATCCTGCGATCCAAGCGCATCCAGCAATTCTCGCACAGGTTCGCAAGGCCATATGCCATCCGTGCCAGCGGGCGCATTGGCCAGGACTCGCCCAATCTTTTCCTCCCCTATTGCCTCGCGTCCCCGTTCCTTACACAAGCGGCGAGCCTCGTTGGCCCAGGCTGCCAGGTTCCCGGGATCCAACACACCACTTTCGTTCATGCCGGGGAGTCCGTGCAAACTCCAGAGAATGTGAAAGGTAATCTTGGTTCGGTGATGCAGGGTCTCTTCACCAATAACCTCGTCAACTTGACCATCAGAGCGCTTGAATGCCCAAGAGATGAGGTCGGCGAAGATTGAGGGATTCTTGAGGACTTCGCGGTGTAGAGCCAAGTTGGGGCGTTCAGAGTGCAGTGCTTGGAGATAAGGAACCTCGAGTCTGGCGATAACGTCGTCGGGAATGTCATCAGAACGGTCAAGTTTTTCAAAGAGGCGGGCAATGTCGTAAGCGTCAACTTGTGGACGATGCCCTGCCGCTATTTGCCTGGACAGGTCAATCGGGGCTTGCTCGAGAACCTGTATCACTAGTTCATCGGCTATGTCCGCATGTGAAATCAATTCTACAACGTCTGGGGATCGTTGGACATCAATGAGTCGCTGTACCCCAAAGGATACTTCCTCGGAGTTCCGAGGAAGTATTTGAAACACCGGGATTGTCCTCCAGTAGGAATCTTGTGTCACTTGGGATTCGGACTCGAGGCGCTGCCACGTTTCCTTGTTTGCATGGGCAGATAGAAAGAGGGCCGCTATTTGGCTCGGATCGGCTTCATTGGCTTTAAGCTGATTGAGCACCAGTTCGAGGTGATCCCAACCCAACCGGCCGAACAGTGCAGCCATTATCCCATGCGCGAATTCTCTCAGTTTAGGGTTGGTTACGCCGATGTGCGGCAATGCCAAAGATGTTGCCAAACTTGAATCCAAAGTAAGGGAAACCGCAATACCCACCAGGTTTGGAGCGTTAGCTACTTCCACCAGGCCTACTATCGAGGCGTGTCCCCCATGCTCATAAACGGCTTGAATTGCATCCTGCTGGGCCTTTTCCACTTGCTTCTGTTTGTTCTCCCAGGCATTGGGATGTTCTTGGTCAACTGATACGGGATTTGACAAGCACGGCCGACCATCGAATAGCCACGCGGTGGCCAGCACTGGATCGGGGGGTGTGAGTTTCTCATAGGCGGCAGCAAGCTTTGTCACATCATCAGCAGCCATGGCCCAATCTGCGTCCGGGTGGCTCCGGTGGCGGTACAACTGAGATCGAATCTTGGCCCAGAGGTCTAATGCAGCCGGTCGTTGCCTCAGGACCTCAGCCTGCTGCAACAGCTGGTCCAAAGCCTGCTTACGTGTTTCGAGCGAAAGGTTTGAGATTATATCTACCAAGTCTGCCCATCTCTCGGCATCTTCTTGGGCGTGACTGATTAGGCTTTGTCCAATTGCATCAGTGAATTCCCGACATTCCTGGTGGGTTGGGCGAAGAGAAGCATCATGGCCCCATGGCCGCCAATCCGGCGGCCGGCGCTCAAGTACGAAATCACGAACTGACGGATAGGCTTGGACGATCAGCCTCCAGCCAGCTTGCTTGTGTCTGTCTAACAGAGTCTGAAGTGTCTCTAATCGTTGTTTGTCGGGTGTTTCCGAAAATCTGATCCAAGGCAGGAACAGATTGCGGAGACTCTCCGCTGGCCTGTTGTTCACCCTGCCTCCGGGGTCAATCTCGGCGAGGCGGGCCAATATCATTGCAACTCTAGCGAAGTGATCCGTCGACCACGCCAATTGCTCTAATGCCCACACTAGACCTATGTGCGGTGCTCCCGAAACAAACGAGTCGCCTTCCTGATCGAAGAGGTCCTTGAAGGGGCTCGGGATGATGGAAAGGTCTCGTTCCACCGCGTCCAGCAAAGCATCCGGCGCAGCTTCCGCCAAGGTTGCCAGGTCATTACCGAGAGTGGCCCAAATCTGCCATCCCTGCCCTTCAGCCAATAGACGTGTTACTGTGTGCGATGGAATGTACGACGCTGTTTCTACGGACCTCGCACGTTCAGGATGCACTCCCATTAATGCCAGACTGCGGGCAATACCGTGGCGCAGAGTGCTACTGTGAGGGAGTACCATCCCTCTAGTAACTGCTAAGTAGCGCTCTTCTATCGGCAGTTCGAATTCCGGCGACGCCTTTCCTAGAACCTCGCTGACCAGCTCTTTGAATCGTGCGACAAGGGTGGGCGTTAACCTCGACGCCAGAAAGTGCCAAGCTTCTTCGTGGGAGGTGAGCCGCCAACGCTGTCCGACTTTCACGATGGGCGGATCAGGAGTCACTGCCAAGGCAGTAATATCATCCTCGATTTCGGTGAGAGGCTTTCCGACAAGCCTCTCAATGACGTCCTTATCGCCCTCACTGCTCTCTTCCCACTGGCCGATTAGGATTAATCCAATCAGTGACTCAGAAGGACTTGTTGCCCAGTCTGGAACTGGATGTCCTGCATCATCTAGGAGAAAGCGGCGTAAGATGGATAACCGTCTCGCAGTTTTGCGGGCCAGCGAGCCCGCCTCGTGATTGGAAAGCCCCATTGCTGTTAGGGCTTTGACGGTCTCGTCCCTGCCAAGTCGTGGGATGGTCTGCCCGTTTCCACGTGGATCTTGGGAGCCATCCAGCGGCGTCAGAATGTGGTGGCCGTTACCTACTGCAATCTGAGACGATACGATGCCATCAAAATCCCGGACCAGCACCAAGGGATAAGGATGGTGTTCCAAGCTCCTCCAAGCCTCAGCAGTTTGCACTACAACGGTTCTCGCAAGGAATGCCGATCCCCATTGGGCGGCAGAAGTTTGGGCGCTTGCCCCCAGGAACGCAATGGCCTCGTCCCGAGTATCACCCTGCAGGTACCAGTGGCCGGCTGCTGCCTTGAACCACTCTCCGAGAGTTTTGACCTGCTTACTGCGACCCGCGAGTACCAGGTCGAGGGTGATTTTGGGCTGTGTCGAAGAAGACCAAGTCTCCCACCATTCGTCTAGCGGAATAATCCCAGTATCAGGGAGTTTGCCGATGAGACGAGAAAACCAGTGTGCAACTGCTGGCGCCTGTTCAAGCCAGGCTGACAAGTCGTCAGCGTCCAAGGCGCGAACATCAGCCCAGGGGGCTTCCTGCACACGGTCCCTTACCCAATCTGATTTGCCTTGCCATCTCCGAGGAGTCACGAACACGAACATCGTTTGGGAAGTATTTACGTGCTGCGAGTCTTCCGTCCGCTTCCGGTAGTCCCTGTTCGCCTTCTGTTTGGGATCTCTCTCGCAACTGAATTCCCAAGCTGAAGCACCCTTAGGGGTCCACGTGTTACCGCAGGCAACATCAAGCAGCCCGTCCCAGCCAGGCATCCGCACTGAACTGCCACTTGGCATACTGAGGAGAGTAGGCGGAGGAACAGTAGCCAGTATCAACCGTCGTAGAAGTTCAGGCAGCCTATAATGGGCCTCCGAATGGGCCTCCGGCTTATCTGCCCAGTTGGCGATTTCGGATGGGTCAAAATGAATCATAAGCTCTTACCCCGGATAGCGTCTGTTAGGTACTAAGGCAACCAATGGGAACAGCCGTACCCGATCACGCCTCGACTGGATTCCTGGCCTGCTCCAGCAGCCGATCTATGTGTACCCGCGCTTGTTGTTCAGGATTCATCTGCTCGGATTACGGTATCCACGTAGGAATGCAGCAGGCTGCACCCGGCCTGGCCGCTGTGTTCGCGGATCAGGATGGCGCAGCGTCACCGTCACGAACCGCGCGGAGGGCGGTGGCGATTCCTTCCGTATCGAGCACCATCTCGGAGATGCCGACCTCCTGGGCATACACCTCCGGCGGCACCTGCGCGGCGATCTCCGGCTCGGTGATGTGATACACCGGCAGCCCCAGGGCCGTGCCGGCCAGTGCGCCGGCCCATGCCGGGTCGCCCTCCGTTACCGTCAGGCCGTAGACCTGACTGCTTTCCGCGTTCGGAGTACCGAGGAGTACCACCACCTCGTCGCGGCCGAGGTCGTCAACTACCCGCTTGATGTTCTGTTGACCATCCAGGTCAAGCGCTCCGGCGGACGTTCAGACGAAACAGTAGGTATCCTCCAGTATCACGTCCGCCCCGGCACCGCGAGCGCACGCGGCGATGGCCGGGCCGGGCACCCCGTCGCGCTCGCCGAGCGCCACTACCTTCTTCCCCGTCAACGCAACCTTGTTTGCCGTCACAGCACCGTACTCCTGCGTCGTATTGTGCAGCGGACTACGTTCTACGCTCAAGTACAAAGGAGAGACCGTCGGCTAGCTGGGTCATGCGGCCGAGGAACAGACTGCCCTTGGCCAGGAACATCACCCGCTGTAATGTCCCTGCGGTCAAGCCGGCAATGGCGTGACCAAGATACGGCACGGCCGAGGCGATGTGCCCCTGGGTCGGCGCGAAGCCCGGCAGCCCGTGGGCCGCCACAAAGTCGGGGATCGCCTCCCGTTTCAGCTCGCCGTTGAGCGTCGCCAAGGCGCCGATCAGCCGATAGTTGAGCAGGGGCACGTCTCCGCTGCCCGCCGGCTCGGTGATCTCCGGGTCGTGTAGCTCGGTCGCGTAGCGGTCAATCGCATCGAAGCGCCAGCCCAGCCGCTGCAACGGTTCGGCGACCAGTGCTTGGAAGATGGCTTGCTGGGACGCGCCGGCACTCACCGGATGCTTACCGACGCTATCGAGCCGTAAGACCGGGCTGTGCCCATCGTCGGCGCCGACCAGGATAGCAACCCCGGCGAGCACGTCTTCCAAAATCGGCTGATCGTGCTTCAGATGCCCCAAGAACTTCATACCCAGCTTCGCCAGCGAGCAACCGCCGACGACCGCTACCTCGCGGAACAGGCCGGACGCGACCAACCCGGCCGCGATAACGAGCGCATGCACCGGGCCGCAGCAGAACGCCTTGACATCGGCGCCGGTCGCCTGCACACAGCCGGATAGCTCGCCGACGGCCTTGGCCAAGTTGCCGCCGCCGCGCTGATAGCGGTCGCCGACCGCCTCCTCGCCGCAGTTGATGAGGTATTCCACCTGGTCGGCCGGTACCGGGCCGGCGTGCAAGAGCGCGCGCAGGGCCAGCACGGCCGTTGCCTTGCAAGTAAGGTTCTCCAGCAGCACATCCGCTGCCAGCGAGGTGTCCTGCTCGTGGTCGCTCCGAATGCAGCCCACCAAGCGCCCGTCGCCCAACACCAGCGGTAGCGCCGCCTCGGACTGCTCGATACGTGCCAACGGCTGCCCCGTGCCGAGTCGGGTGAGATCGTCCGGCGTGATGAGCGGGTGGTGGGCGAGGACGGCCCGGGCATCCTCCGTGAACTCCTCGGAGAGCGTCACGAGGTCGAAGTTGTCGGCGATCTTGAGGAAGCCGTAAAACGGCGTTTCCGACAGCAGCTCGCCGAACGGTCCGCGGCAGGAGCCGTCGGGAGCGACGGGCGGCGCGTCGGCTGGCGAGTGCCACCACGGCCGCTCCAGCGCCCACAGGTCCTCGGGGGGGCGGGCACCGACAAACACTCGATGCGGTGGATAGGCTACGGCGTCGTCGAACGAGCGGAGCCGTGCCCCCAGCTGCTCGCGCAGCGCCGCGTCTCGTAGTAGCTCACGCACGGGCTTGGAGCCGTGCTCCACCAGGCCGGGCACGTGCGCCAGCAGATAGCGCACGTCCTTGACGACTACTCGGTGCGGGGTCAGCTGTGACATCGTGGTCAGTCAATGGTTAGGAAGGGGGTGGGGTTTCCCGGCAGCCAAAGCCGCACGGATGGTGCCAGGTGTCGCGGGCCAAAACTCCGGCCCTGCTGGACAGACAGCGGGGGCCTGCGACCGCCGGAGTTTTGGCCCGCGAGTGGTGCGGCTTTGGCTGCCGGCACTGGAGCACCATGCGCTGCTTACGCCTCCAGGCCACTGTAGCGATTGAAGCCATAATGGTCGTCGTAGCGGCGGGGCGGCTCCAATGGACCGGCGGTGGGGACCTGCTGATCGCGCAGGCGGCCGATAATCCGTTGGTCCGAGCCGATGACGCGCTCTACGGGCGGCAGGGATTTGAGGTCGGTGAGGTCGTTGTAGATGAAGCCGGTGCTGACGATGGCATCGGCCTCCGGGAGTGGCTCCAGCAAGGTCGGCACGCCGCCGGCGGCGGAGTCTTCGCCGGTCATGAACACCGTCTTGATCCCCAGCCGCTCGCACGCCTGCACGGTGCGAATCACTTCGATGAACTCGTTGCCGCCGGCGTCCCAGGTGACTAGAGCGCCCTGCGCGCCCAGCATACGGGTCATCTTTGCAGCCTGGTTGGCCATCAGCTGCTTCTCGTGTTGGGTCGTCCACTCGGTACGGAAGGCGATCACGCCGAGGAAGTTGAGGTCTACCCCGTGTCGCCGGTATAGCTCGCGGAGCGCGGGATTGTTCATGACGGTCCAGGACATGGCGAATGGCGACCGATAGGGGCCGGTAATTGCCCCGTCGAGCACTTCGTTCGGATGCAGTAGCCAGGGGGGCGTCAGGTGCGTCAGGCCGTAGGTGGCGGTACACCAGGTCGTGGGCGAGCCGGACATCGCCTGCGGTGAGTGCAAGCACCAGATGTAGACCACGCGGGGCAGTGCCGGGTCCACCGGCGGTAGCTCATAGACTGCTTGCTCCGGTGGTGCCAGGGCCTTGGTGGTCGCCGCCAGCCGATCCGCGACGGTCAGCACCGCCGCATGTACCGCTTCGTTTTTCGCGTCGTTGCCGAGCGCCGGGTCCGGCTCGACGACAACGCAGAGGTTCAGCAGCGAGGCGAGCGGGAGGCGCTCGGCCCAGGGGCCGGACATGTCTATGAAGACCTCGACGAAATCGCCGCCGGCCTCGTGCCAGTTCACTTCCGACACTTCGGCAACGCCCATACCGGAGAGCCGATGCGTGCGTCCCGCGCCGACGGTCTCGATGGGCCGGCCACAGACCCCAGGATAGGCGACGCCGGCGCCCGCCACCTTGACGCGCGGCTCGACGACGTCGCGCAGCGGCCAGATGCGGACTGATTTGCCCGGCCGCGCCAGCTCCAGGTCCACTGTGGCGATGCGTGGATCGGCGCGTACTGCGGCGAGCAGCTCATCGCGGCTTATTTCCAGCAAGCCATCGGTCCAGCGCGTGTGGGCACCGAACACGATGTCGCGTACCGGGAAGGTGCCTAGCTCAAGACGCATGGCTCACCTCTGCCTCCGCTGCGACTTCATCCAGGTCGGCCGGGTCGAACAGCGTCGGACCGCTCACCTCCGTCTGCAACGCACGGAGGGCCGTCTGCACGATGCGTAGCCCGTAGGCGAAGTCCTTCTCCGGACCGAGGTTGGGATTACCGCAGACGTGCTCGATGCGGGCGCCCCGGATGACCCGGTTGGCGCCGGTCGTGAGTGGGAGGCCGTGAATGGCGGAGATCATCGCCACCGGGATACCGTACCGTTCGATTTCCTTGGCCATCGTTGCACCGCAACGATTACAGGTCCCTCAGGTGGCAACCAAGAAGCATCCGTCGGCACCGCCTTCGCGTAGCTCCCGGCCGAGCCGGGCCCCGAACGCCTTGGACTTGTCAACGGGCGTCGCCACGCCGGGCATGGTGAAAATGTCGGGGAAGACCCCGCCGATGACGCCCTCCGCTTCAAGGTAGCGGAGATGGCGGAGGGGACAGATGTAGTTCGGGTTCTCGCTGGCGGTCCCGTTGAAGTAGCCACCGTGGAAGGCTTCCCAATCGTGGGGCGTCAACGTGGACCGGTCCACGACGGAGTAGCGGTAGTAGCGGTGCGGGTTGCCGTTGAGCTGCCGTTCGGGGTTGCCCTTGGGGATCAACCCGCCGGTGCTCACCAGGGCGATCTGCGCGCTCCCCAGGTCGGTGATGGGCGCCGCCGGCTCCACGCGCTCCGGCACTTGGATCGGCACTTCGGTCCGAAAGGGCTGCCCGTTCAGCTTGGCCACGAGCATGTCGAGGGCGCGCCGGTAGCCGGGCGCCTCCCGCTGACCGAACACGCGCAATCCGCGCGGCAGGTAGCCCTCCGCCTCGGCCGGCCCCAGAGCCTCGCCGCGACCGAGCTTCAGCGCGAGGCGGGCCATGGCCGCGAGCGCCGCTTGCATGTCCAGCGGTCTATCGCTGGTAGGCACGGCGACCAGGTGTAGGCGCTCGCCGGTCAACCCGGGGTTTTCCGGGTACATGCCGGTCACGGCGGGTACGCCCAACTCGTGCGCGATCCGGCACACCAGGCTGCACGCGAGGCCGTAGCGCCCGGCATTGAAGGCCGGTCCGGCGACGAGCACGTCCGGCTGCCACTCGGTCAGCGCCGCCCGGAGGGCCGCTTGCGCGGCCGCGGGCTGCTCGTTGACGTAACTATCGCCACCGATCAGCGTGGCCACGATGTCGCCGTGGCCAGCGAGCTGCGCCTGGAGCGCGCGACCGGGACCAGCCGCGCCCGGTCGCGCCTCGACCGGATGCCCAGCCTGCTCTTCACCGCCGATCCCGGCAAAGAACTGGTTCAGATAATGGACGACGCGCACGTTGCTATCAGTCATGGACGCACTCCCCTGCCCAGCATTCACACCGGCGCCGCGCGGGTGTGGCGCCACAGCCGACCGGCTGCCGTTGGATATTCTACTGGAATCGGTGCCCGGCACACAGCGAAAGGGCCGTGTCCGCTGTAGAATCGGCGTAGCAACTCGACGCTACGGAGCAAGCAATGACTGACAGCGCCAAGAGCCGCGCCGCGTACACGCCCCACGCCGCGCCGCTGGCGCAAGACTATACGGTGGTGCGGCACATTGCCGATCCCGACGTGTTCACGGCAACGCCGGCGCTACTCCGGCTGGCCAGCGGACGGCTGCTCTGCAGCTTCTCCTTGGTCACTCGGATCGGTCGGGCGCCGGGCCACCCGGAGCGGGCGCTGGGGACGGTGTTCTACACGAGCGACGACGGCGGCCGGACGTGGGACGAGAGCGGGTCGGTGGACCTCGACGACGGGCTGGTGTTCGTTCACCGCGACCGGCTGTACCTGCTGTGCAACCGGCCCGGTCGGGGGGACATCGTGTTGACGGCCAGCGACGATGAGGGGGCCAACTGGCAGGAGCCGGTGACGCTGTTCAGGGGGCGCTTCTGGAACACCTATACGCCCCACGCTGTCTGCGACGACACCTTGTATTGGGCGTTGGGCGCTCCTAACGCCGGCGGCAACTTCAATCGCACCGGGTCACGGATCGTCGTCGTGGCCGGTGATTTGGCTGCTGCTGACTTGCTGGACCGGTCCCGCTGGCGCATTTCGCCGTATCTCACGTACCCCGGCACGCCGGCCGGCCTCAGCGCCGAGCTACGCGATGAGGTGGCGCAGGGCGAAGTGTATCCGGCCGATGGCGACGACCTGCTGGCGTCGTTTCCGGGCCGGCCACCGGATCACGGCGATCATTGGCTGGAGCCGAATGTCGTCAACGTCAACGGCCGCATCCGCGTTTTCGTCCGGCTACGCATCGAGCGGCAGACGAACGCGCATCTCTGCGCCGTCTGCGACGTGGTCGACGATGGCGACGAGATCGAGCTGCGGTTTACGCAGTTTCATCCGCTGCCCGGCAACTGCTACTTTCACATCATCCACGACGAGCCGCTGGCAGCCCCAAGCCGCACGGATGGTGCCGGGCGTGGCGCGGCGTTGGGGTGTCAGGACGGCTACTTCTGGGCAGCGACCAGCCTGCCGACGCGGACGCAGGACCTGGAGTGGGGGCGGGAGATGGCAGCGCGGGGATTGCTCAAGGGACGGGCCGGCAACGAGCGTCGATTTCTGATGCTCATGTACAGCCTGGACGCGCTGAACTGGTTTCCGGCGGGCTGTGTTGCTATGTGGCCCAGTCCGGGACAGGGTTTTCAATATAACGCGCTCTTGGTTGACGGCGATGACCTGCTGGTCTCGTCGCGCACCGCGAAGCATGCGCCTAATCAGCACGACAACGATCTGGTGACCATTCACCGCGTCCGCGATTTCCGCTCGCTGGCACTGGACCTCCATCCGATAGTCTGATCGGCAGGGGAATACGAAACCATGTACGTCCCCAAGGCATTCCAGGTGTCGGACAGTCGGGTGCTGGCAGACTTCGTCGCCAGCAACAGTTTTGCAACGCTCCGGGAACGGATCGTCTCCGGTGAGTGGTTGGTCCCTGGGGAGCGTATGCTACACTGGGAAGTGAAGCGAATACGATAGGCGTTGACGAGGACACGTCCTGGTCCGGTGGCGCGGCAGAGAGGGGAGGCCACCGGCTGCAAGCCTCCCTCGGGCGTGAGGCCGGGATACCACCTCCGAGCCGGTCGGCTGAAGGCATGCAATCTGCGCCAGAGCGGCAGGGCATTGCTGTGTAAGCCGACCCCGGTAGCTCCGGATAGTAGCCGTCGAGTGCGCCACGCTTGCCCCATCGGGCGGCGCGGCGAATTCGGGTGGAACCGCGCGAGGCGATGCCTCCCGTCCCGAAAGGGCGGGGGGCGTTTTGTTTGGCCGCTGGCCCAACCGCAGCCGGGACGAGTCATACGACAGGTCAGTGCAATGATCGCAGCGATCACCGAGCAATGTGTACTGGAGGGAGCTTCCCCGGCCGTTCACCGCGGCCGGGGCGCAACCGCGAGCTAGGCGCTGGTGACGTTGCCCGGTGGCGCCCGCAAGAGCGGGATGACCACCGTGGGCCGGCATTGAGCCGCATCCCCGGCTGCCCTCACCCCGGCCCTCTCCCCTCACAGGGGTAGGTATGTACATGGATGGGCAGGATGGGCGGGGCGGGGGCTGGCCGCGGGGGGCGGCCCTCACCCCCCGGCCCCCTCTCCACCATGTGGAGAGGGGGTGGAGGGCCTGGAACAGGGACTAGGAATGGCCCTGGATTCCGGCCCGGGAGCGGAGGAGGGGGCCGGCTGGCGCCGGAATGCCGGATGAGCCGGGGGGAATGACGGGGAGACGGGTGCAACATAGTGCGCCCCTACGGAAAAACCTCCCCTTGTCAGGGCCCTCTCCCAGGGGGAGAGGGAGCTTGGATTCCCGCTTTCGCGGGAATGACGGTTAGCAGATTCTCCCTCTCCACAGCATGGAGGGGGACGGAGGTGAGGGCAGGACACCCCATATCCTGAAATCCGAGAGAGGAGTATTCGATGAGCAAGAACGACGCTGCCGAGAGCGCGGCGGCGGGCGGCGGCCCGATCCCACTGGATACGCTGCGGCATTCGGCCGCACACGTCATGGCGGAGGCGGTGCAGCAAATCTGGCCTGGCGTGAAGTTCGGCATCGGCCCACCGATTGCCGACGGCTTCTACTACGACTTCGACTTGCCTCGGCCGCTGACGCCCGACGATCTGGCCCAAATCGAGCGGCGGATGCGGCGGATCATCAAGGCCAACCTGCCCTTTACGACCCAAGAGGTCGAGGGCGCGGCGGCCAAGCAGCTCTTTCGAGAGCGTGGACAGCCTTACAAGCTGGAGCTGATCGAGGCCTTGACGGCCGGTGATGCGAGTGGAGAGGTGGCCGACTCGCCGGATGCCGCCGGCATCAGCGGCGGCAGTGTGCGGCTCTACCGACAGGGTGCGTTTCTGGACCTGTGCGGTGGCCCGCACGTTGCGCGCACGGGGCAGATCGGGCCATTCAAGCTGCTGCGCGTCGCCGGGGCCTATTGGCGTGGCGACGAAAACCGCCCGCAGCTCCAGCGCATCTACGGGACGGCTTGGCACACGCAGCAAGAGCTTGACGACTACCTCTGGAAGCTCGAAGAGGCCCGCCGGCGCGATCACCGGCGCCTCGGCACCGACTTGGAGCTGTTCTTCTTCGATGAGCAGGTCGGCGGCGGCCTGCCGCTGTGGGAACCGGACGGCGCGATCCTGCGGAGTGTGTCGGAGGACTTCTGGAAGGAAGAGCATCGCAAGTGGGGCTACGAGTACGTCTACTCACCCCACATCGGCACGGCGGACTTGTGGTCCAGCTCCGGCCACCTGGAGTTTTTCCGGGACGCTATGTACGCACCGATTGATATTGATCAGCAGCAGTTTCTCCTCAAGCCGATGAACTGCCCCTTCCACGTGCAGGTCTACCGGCGGCGGCGGCGCTCGTATCGCGAGCTGCCGGTCCGGTACTGCGAGCTTGGCACGGTCTATCGGTACGAGCGGGCCGGCGTGCTGCACGGCCTCTTGCGCGTGCGCGGCTTTACACAGGACGACTCGCACATTTTCTGCCGGTCCGATCAGCTCGAAGACGAGCTCAACGGCGTGCTCGATCTCGGCCTGCACCTGCTGCGGTCATTCGGCTTCCACGAGTACGAGATTGATCTGTCCGTGCGCGATCCGAACAACTTGGACCAGTACATGGGCAGCGACGAGGAGTGGGAGCAGGCCGAGGGCGCGCTGCGGCGGGCCCTCGAAGGCCACGATCTCGACTTCCACGTTGCCGAGGGTGAGGCCGTCTTCTACGCGCCGAAGATTGACATTCGGTTGCTGGACTCGCTCGGTCGCTCGTGGCAATGTACGACCATCCAGGTGGACTTCAACCTCCCGGAGCGCTTCGATCTGGGCTACGTCGGCGAGGACGGCGCCGAGCACCGGCCTTTCATGGTCCACCGCGCCCTGCTCGGCTCGCTGGAGCGGTTCTTGGGCACGCTGATCGAGCACTACGGCGGCGCGTTCCCGCTGTGGTTGGCGCCGACTCAGGCCATCGTGCTGCCTATCGCCGACCGCCACAATGCCTATGCGTCGGAAGTGGCTGCGGCGCTGGAGCAAGCCGGTCTCCGCCCGCGCGTGAATAGCCGCTCGCAGCGCATCGGCGCGAAAATACGCGAAGCGCAGCTCCGGAAGATTCCGTACATGCTCGTCGTCGGCGACCGGGAGGCAGCGGCGCAGCAGGTGGCGGTGCGCCGGCGGAGCGGGGAGGATCGCGGGACGGTAGCGTTGCCGGAGGTCATTGCCGGCATGACACGTGAAGTCGAGGCGAAAGCGAGCGAGCCGCTACTGTAGTAAAATTGTCAGTGGATTCGTTCGCGCCGAACCGTCGGCTGCGCTCACACGCCTGGATTCCCGCTTGCGCGGGAATGACGGTGAGTGACTCCGCTCTCTCCTGGGAGAGGGTCGGGGTAAGGGCAGCCGGGGCGTGAGGGGCGCGGGCAACAGCAAACCCGAGGAGACGGCTTGTGGAAAAGATACCGGTAGGCGTTTTGGCTGCTACGGGCATTGTAGGGCAGCGGTTCATCCAGTTGCTCGCCGATCATCCCTGGTTCGAGGTCTCGGCGGTCGCTGCCTCGGAGCGCAGCGCCGGTAAACGCTATGGCGACGCGGTGCGTTGGCTGCTGCCGACAGCTATCCCGGAGCGGGTGGCTGAGATGACCGTGGTCGAGAGCCGACCGCCGCTCGACTGCGCGCTCGTATTCTCCGCGCTGCCCTCGGACGTGGCGCGGGAAGTCGAGCCGGCCTTTGCCGAGGCCGGCTACGTCGTCAGTAGCAACGCCAGCGCCTACCGCCGGGAACCGGACGTGCCGCTACTGATCCCGGAGGTCAACCCTGAGCACCTCGGCTTGCTGCCGTCGCAGCAGAAGAGCCGCGGCTGGGATCATGGCTGCCTCGTAACAAACCCCAACTGCTCGACCATTACGCTCGTGATGGCGCTCAAGCCGCTGGTTGACGCCTTTGGAGTCGAGCAGGTCATCGTTACCACGATGCAAGCGGCTTCCGGTGCCGGCTATCCGGGCGTGCCGTCGCTCGACGTGATTGACAACGTGCTCCCGCACACCGACGGCGAGGAGCCGAAAATGGAATGGGAGCCGCTGAAGCTGCTCGGCGCGCTGAACGGGGCGGAGATCACGCTGGCGGAATTGCCGATCAGCGCCCATTGCCATCGCGTAGCAGTGTGGGATGGGCACACGGAGGCCGTCTCGGTCAAGCTCGGCCGCCCGGCAACGGCCGACGAGCTACGGCAGGTCCTCCACGATTTCCGGGGCCTGCCCCAAGAGCTGGGCTTGCCGAGTGCGCCCGAGCGTCCCCTAGAGGTGCCGGCGGCGGAGAACCGCCCGCAGCCGCGCCTCGACCGCGACGCTGCCGGCGGCATGGCGACGGCGGTGGGCCGCATCCGGCCCTGCCCCATCCTCGACTGGAAGCTGCTCGTGGTAGGCCACAACACCATCCGCGGCGCTGCCGGGGCCGCCATCCTCAACGCCGAGCTGATGAAGGCGCAGGGCTACCTGTAACGACGCTGGCGCTGCCCTCTCACCATCCGTGCGCGTCCGGTTGTCTCTCCACACTAGGTCAGTTACGGATGACCCGTGACAAGACCGGTGCGGGCCGGAAGTGCTAATGCTCTTTCCCGGTTGACGGCCCTTCCTGCATAAGCTCCTGGAGGATGGCCTCCTTGACCTGCGCCTGAGATTCCCCGGGCAGGTCCTCGGCGGCCTCGACCGCTACCTGCGCCGCATATCTGACGACTTCTTGTTCGGAGAGTTCCAACTGTGAGGCGGTCCGTCGTGCTGCGGCTAGGGAGTGTCTGACGACTGTGCCTGCCCGCAGACTGCTGGTGCTGGCCCCATGGACGGCACCGTAGATGGCTCCCCGGACGGCATCGAGAGGATTGACACCGGCCGCGCCTAGGGCTTCGAGGGTGCCCCCCACCGACGCCCGGATCAATCTACCCGTGCCGCTCCCTGCGTGGGCGGCAGCGTGGATGGCACCTTGTACGGCGCCGAAAGATATCTCGGTTCCGTGTCGAGTCACGTCACGAGAATCGCGGATCGCCCGAGTGACCGTCTGGCCGACGCGCGTCTGCACCTGTCTCGCCGTAGCGGGCGCCTGAGCAAGCGTTTCAACCGTATACCGGGCCGACGATGCCAGCTGATAGGCGGTGACACCGGCAGCTACGTCGAGGCCCGGGATGTCCGGGACGTAGCGGAGGCCAGCGAGGGGGAACTGGGTGACCGCGCCTAAGCCGGGCACAGAGTTCAGGGCGCGGAGGTTCTCGCGCGTCTGGGTCATCAATTGATCCATAACCACCTCGCCCTCCACCTCACCTTCCTCTCGGATTTTCCCGAGGACACCGAGGGTGAACAGCCCGAGAACGAAGGCGGAGGCGAACAGAAAATCGTACCCGGTCAGGAATATCGCCGGAAAGTCAATGGCGCGAACCGGATCAACCCACTCGACGGCGATGGCGAGGTGCCGCACGCTAAAGAAGTCAACGAAGGCGCCTCCCAGCAGCGGGCTGACTCCGGCGCCAAGACTAGCCGCGAGCGAGGCGCCGGTCAGGTAGGCCGTTGCTTGCGCTTGTGGTGCCATCTTCATCCTGATGGTCGTGGAGGCGACGTTGATGCCGGCACTGGCAATGCCGATCAGGATGTGGAGGAAGATGAGCAGTGGCATCGTCAGGGCATGTCTGTCCGGCAGTGTGGTAAAGGTCCAACCCAGGATAACCAGGAAGTGCAGCGAAGAACAGAGCGACAAGATAGCCTTGCTCCCATACGGGTCCACAAAGGAACCCCACACCCGCAGGAACAATACATTCGCAGCTTGGCTCAACACGCCCAGCACAACTACCACGGATAGGGACAGCTCCAGTTTGGTCAGCATATACACAGCAAAGAAGGGCAAAGCGAGATTGGCAACAAAGTTTCGCAGGAATAGGAAGCTGATGAGCCGCCTGAAATTCTCGTCCCGCAACGGTGCGGTGAGCGCCCGGAATATGGATGGTCCGGTGCCCTCCGGTATTGCCATACGCGGTTCGGGAATCCGGCCCATCATGCCGGCGGCGCTGAAACCGAGCAGGATGCTGCCCAGCAGAATGGCGTAGGAGTACCCGAAGATTACATCCCCCTCAGGCACGATGCCCTTCCACCAGTCTATGTAGAACGCGGCTACCAGCCCGACCACGGCCGCCGCGGTCGTTGCCACTCGCATGCGCTGGGCAAAGAACCCGCCCATCGCGTTCGCCGGCACCAGGTCACGCAGCCAGCTGGTCCAGCTCGTGCTCACAAAAGCGTTGGCCACGCCCCGGATTGCAGTAAAGAACAGAAGGAGGGTCACGGCGCCGGCATGAGGCACCTCAATGACGAAGGGAATCAAGCCGATGGGCACCCAGGTAGCGTAGGCCACGAAATAGGACGGTACAGCGATGATCTTCCGCATCCGGAGACGCTCGACGAGGACGACGGCCGCGATCTGAACCGGCTGCATGATGGAAGGGATCGCCACCATGATCCCGATGTGGAAGTTGGAGGCACCTAGGATCAGCGCGAACGCAGCCAGGAAGCCCCCGGACGCCAGGCCATCGGCGCCGGACGCCGCGATGGTCTGGAAGGTCAACGTCTTCAGGCCACGCTGGCGCGCCTCGTCCGTGAGTGTTTCACTGGGCTTGAGGATGGTTGGGAGCACCATATGCCGCACAGCCCTGGCAACCGCCGCTTATAATGTTTCGAACCAGCGTTGATTTCAAGCACTATATCAGTCGAGGTCGCTGGCCGAGGGGTGTCGGACCAAGTGGCTCCCAGCCTGTTGTCTGTCCTCTACCACTGCACCGTGAGGCCATGCCCTGGCCTGATGCCGGAGAAAAGTGCTATAGTTACGCTCGTTACTTTGCCGGCTTGGGAGCAGCTCCGGCCGGATGATTTCTCCTGAGGATGGCCCGTATGCCCAAGATGAAAACGCACAAGGCCTCGGCCAAACGGTTTCGGATCACTCGCAATGGCAAGGTGATGCGCTCGAAAGGGTCAGTCAGCCATCATCGCATGAAGAAGCGCGGGCGGACCAAGCGCCTGATTAGCGAGACGCGCGCGGCAGCGCCGAGTGATGCCCGGCGGATCAAGAGAATACTGGCCGGCAGTTAGCCGCCGGGCCGGTAGCGGCAGAGCAGGATACGGACATGGTACGGGTCAAGCGCGGCGTCACCAATCATCGCCGGCATAAGAAGGTGCTCAAGCGGACAAAAGGGCAGTACGGGGCGCGTAGCCGTCGCTATAAGGTGGCGCACGAGGCCATGATCCACAGCCTCGACTACGCCTATCGCGGCCGCCGGCAGCGTAAGCGCGACCTGCGCCGGTTGTGGATTCTGCGGATCAACGCCGCGTCGAGACAGCACGGCCTGACTTACAGCACCTTCATGCACGGCCTCCGCAAAGCCGGCATCACCATGGACCGCAAGATGCTTGCCGACCTTGCCGTGCGCGACGCCGCGGCGTTCGGACAGATTGCAGCCCAGGCGGCAGCCGCCTAATCCGGGCCTAATCCGGCTTGATTACCAGTCTCGCCAATCCACGCATCCGCCTCGCCCTCAGCCTCCACACGCGCCGCGGGCGCGCGCGTGCCGGCGCCTTCTTGGCCGAAGGTACTCGGCTCGTCACCGAGGCGCTACGCGCTACCACGCCACAGCTTGTGCTCCATCGCCCCGATTTTGCCTCCCGACAGCGCCGCCACCGCCACTTGCTCGATACCCTCCGCCGCGCCGGAACGGAAGTCCGCGAGGTGTCGCCGGCCGTGCTGAGGGCCGTCAGCGCGACGGTCACACCACCGGGTATCGTCGCGGTTGTGCCGGAGGTGCGGCTCCAGCCCGACGAGCACGCCGTACCGCTCGTGCTACTCCTCGACGGCATCAGCGACCCTGGCAATGCCGGGGCGCTCCTGCGGGTGGCGGCGGCCAGTGGGACGACCGAAGTCCTGGCCGCGCGCGGCTGTGTCGACCTGTGGAGTCCCAAGGTCGTGCGGGCAGCAGCCGGGGCGCATTTCCAGGTACCCGTCCGGCAGGGCGAGGAGTGGCCGGCGCTCGGTGAGAGGCTTGTTGCGGTACCGGCCCGATGGCTTGCTAACCCCCGCGGCGGCATTGCCTATTGGGCGCCGGACTGGAGGCAGCCGGCGGTGCTCGTCGTCTCTAGCGAGGCACAGGGCGCCAGCGCCGCGGCCGTGCAGCTCACGGGCGGGCAAGCGGTCACGGTGCCGATGGCGAGTGGCCGGCTGCTGGACTCGTTGAACGTCGGGGTCGCAGCCGGTATCATCTTATTCGAGGCGTTACGCCAGCGCACGGCGAGCGATGAAGCAGAGGCATCGCCGGCCGGCGTGCGAACAGACGAGCGGAAGTGAATAGTCAACGGCGAGGACGAAGCGAGTAGGACGACCTATCTGTCCGCAGAGAGCCGGGGTCAGCGGCTGCGAGCCTCGGCGGCAACGGTCGCTCCGAAATTCCCTTCTGAGCCGGCGGAGGAAAGGCCGGCGTGCTTGCTGCCATCTAGGAACCTGGGTGGCCCGGCGCGGTGGTCGAGTAATGCCGACCCGGAGGCCCACCGATAGCGGGGCAACGGCTTCAGGGCACTTGTGCCCCGGAGCCGGCGAGAGTGGGCTTGCGCCGTAGCCGTTGTGTAGGCACGGCCAGCAAGCCAACGCGGGTGGTACCGCGGAGATGACAGGTTACGGCCGTCGCTTCGTCCCGGACGAGGCGACGGCTTCGCTTTTGGGTGTGGTGGCCTCACCCTCGGTCCCTCTATAGTCCCCCGCTCTGCAAGGGGGACGGTACATGCCCCCCTGGAGCTTGCTCCGAGGGAGGGCTAGGGCTGACAAGGGTAGGGGCACGGCATGCCGTGCCCCTACGAGCACCCATTGCACCGATTTTTTCCGGTTTACCTACCCTTGTGAGGCGCGCCGCGGATGAGGCGTGAAGGAGTGGACGATGCAGGATACGTGGGAAGCGTTGCGACAAGCGGCCGAGCGCGAGCTGGCCGCCGCCGCTGACGCGCCGGCGCTGGAAGCCTGGCGTATCGAGTATTTGGGACGGCGCGGACGCCTGGCCCAAGCCATGCACGGTCTGGGGCAACTCCCGCCGGAGGTGCGTCCGGCCGCCGGGGCAGCGGGCAACGCGGTCAAGACTGCCCTGACCGCCGCGTATGACGCCCGCAAGCAGGCCCTCGCCGACGCAGAGCCGGCGCCGGTTGAGGCGGCGGCCACCTTCGACGTGACGCTGCCCGGCATTCGGCCGCGCCTGGGCCAGGTGCATGTCATCAACCAGGTCAAGGCCAAGGTCATAGACGCTTTCGGTCAGCTCGGCTTCCGCGCCACTGACGGGCCGGAGGTGGAGTGGGACCGCAACAACTTCACGTTGCTCAACCTGCCCGAAGACCACCCGGCCCGCGATATGTGGGACACCTTCTACGTCGAGAACGTGGGGAAGCCGGGCGAAGTGCTGCTCCGCACCCACACCTCGCCGATGCAGATCCGCGTGATGGAGCAGACCGAGCCGCCGGTGCGGGTCATTGTGCCCGGCAAGGTGTATCGCTACGAGGCAACGGATGCCACGCACGGCTGGATGCTGTATCAGGTAGAAGGCTTTGCCGTGGATCGCCGGGTTACGATGGCCGATCTGAAGGGCACCCTGACCCAGGCTATCCAGCTTATCTTCGGCCGGGAACGGCGTACTCGGTTCCGCTGCGACTATTTCCCTTTCGTGGAGCCGGGCGTGGACATGGCGATGGAGTGCCACGTCTGCGATGGGAGCGGGTGGCGGGACAAAGCTCCCTCCGAGCTTGCTCGGGGCAGGAAGCTTGGGTCCCGCCAGTGTGGCGTGTGCAGCAATACGGGCTGGATCGAGATTCTGGGCGCCGGGATGATCCATCCGCAGGTGCTTCGCAACGTCGGTTACGACCCGGAAGAATATAGCGGCTTTGCCTTTGGCATGGGTCTCGACCGTATCGCCATGCTGCTCTACGGCATTGACGACCTGCGCTTGTTCTACGAAAACGATCTGCGGTTCCTGCGCCAGTTCCGCTAGGCCGCGTCTCGTCAATGAGGTGCTTTCATCAGTTCCGTTACGTCATTCCGGCTTCCGCCGGAATCCAGGTACCTGGGACTACGGCCAGCACTCTCGCTGTGAATTTCCGCGCCAGGAGACCTTTGCATACCATCCAAGACAGCGTGCAGTGGTGGTGGTGACTCTACCTCGCCAATCTGGGAGGGCCGGTTTTTAGATTCCCGCTTTCGCGGGAATGACGAGTTATGCAAAGGTCTCCGCAAGCGGGAATGACGGGGAGTGAGACGAGTTGCCGCTGGCGGGGGAATGAACGGGAAAAGTTAGCAGCGTCTATCAGGAGGAAACAGCATGTTAGTGTCGCTGAAGTGGTTACGAGCATACGTAGCGACTGACCTGCCGGCGAGCGATGTGGCGCACCGGCTCACGATGGCCGGCCTGGAGGTGACGGCGCAGCACGCTGTCGGCGAGGCTTGGGAGGACATCTACACCAGTGAGGTACGCCGGCTGGAGCAGCATCCCAATGCGGATCGCTTGCTGCTCGCCACGGTGGACTATGGCGAGGGGCGCTCGCTCCAAATCGTGACGGGAGCACCCAATCTGCGCGAGGGCGCCAAGGTGCCGCTCGCGCTCGTGGGGGCACAGCTCTGGGACAACTATGCCGATCCACCGAAGCAGTTTCGGCTCAAGGCCTCGCGCATCCGCGGCATCCGGTCCGAGGGGATGGTGTGCTCGGCACGCGAGCTGGGGATTGGCGATGACGCCACCGGCATCCTGATCCTCCCGCCCGATACCCCCGTGGGCCTCTCGCTGGAGGAAGTGCTGGGCGACTTGGTGCTGGAGCTGGACATCAAAGGGCCACGCGCCGACTGCCTCTCGATGCTCGGTGTCGCACGCGAGCTGGCCGCCATGACGATGCCAGGTCTGCACAATCCTATGGGAATCGGTGGTGCAGACCTGGCACGTCACACGGGCGCCGCTACCGGATCGGCGTCCGGCACAGGCTTGCAGGTGCCGCCAGCGGAGATCGCCCGGCGGGAAGACGCCACGCAGCCACCGGCCACCGTGCAGATCGCCGACCCGGACTTGTGTAGTCGCTACGTGGCCATTGTGGTGCGCGGCGTCACAGTCGGCGAGTCGCCCGGCTGGATGCAGGAGCGCCTGAATGCTGCGGGGCTACGGCCCATCAACAACATCGTAGACATCACCAACTACGTCATGCTCGAATGGGGGCAGCCGCTCCATGCTTTCGATCTGGACACCCTACGCGGGCAGGCGATCATTGTGCGGCGCGCCGCGGCCGGCGAGCAGCTGATTACGCTCGACGGAGAAGGTCGCATCCTCACGCCGGAGATGCTCGTCATCGCCGATGCCGCGCGGCCGGTGGCACTGGCCGGTGTCATGGGTGGAGCGTCCACCGAGGTGGGCGTGGGTACGACGGCGGTGCTGATCGAGAGCGCGAGCTTCGACCCGGTGAGCATCCGCCGCACCCGTCGCGCGCTCACCCTGCCTACCGAGGCCTCGCGGCGCTTCGAGAAGGGACTACCGCCGGAGCTGCCCTTGCCGGCGGCGCTGCGGGCCGCGGCGCTGATGGTCGAGCTGGCCGGTGGCACGATGGTGGGTGAGCCGGTTGACGCTTTTCCCCGGCCGCGCCGACGCACGGCCGTCGAGCTACGCCCCTACGATCTGGAGCGCCTGCTCGGCATGACCTATCCGCCGGAGCAGGTGACGCGAACGCTGCAAGCGCTCGGCTTCGAGGTGGCGGTGCTGCCTGATGGGGAAGACGGCTGGCTGGTGACGCCGCCCATCCACCGGACCGACGTGGCCATTCCTGAGGACTTGGTGGAGGAAGTGGCGCGGATCATCGGCTACGATGCGATTCCCAGCACGCTGCTCACCGGCGGCACCCCGCGCCCGGAGCTAGATGCACCGCTCTACTGGGAGACAGCGGTGCGGCAGGTGCTCACTGCGGCCGGCTACGACGAGATCATCGCCTACACCTTGACCAACCGGGAGCGCCTTGCTCGCCTCCCGACGCTGGACGAATCGCCAGCCCAGCGGGAGCAAAGCCCCCGGCGCTCCCGACGGTCTCGGCGGTCGGAAGCTGCCGGTGATGACCTCGCCAGGTGGGTACAGGAGCGAGTCTGCCCGGCCGTTGGCGCGCCGGTCATGCTTGCCAACCCGTTGAGCAGCGACCGCGACGTGCTTCGCACCTCGGCTATTCCCGATCTCCTGGAAACTGCCCAGCGGAACCTGCGGCAGGCCGATGGCGACGTGTGCCTCTTCGAGCTTGGCCGGCTGTACCTGCCCACTGGCGCCGGCCTGCCGGAGGAGCGGCGGGTACTGACGGCAGTCGTGACGCAGCACCCGAATAGCAATTGGTCGTCCGCAGCCGGTTGGGGCAGCCAGGCCGGGGCCGGCTTCTTCCACTTGAAGGGCGCTGCCGAGGAGGCCCTCGCACGCCTGGGCGTGAGGCGCCCCGGTTTCATCCCGCTCACTCACCCCGCGTTCGCGGTTGGGCCGGCAGCGGCGATCATCAGCGATCATCACCCGGAGTCGATGGGCAAGCGTCCCGTCCGTGAGGGTCAAGTGTTGGGCGCGCTGGGCGCGCTGCACCGCGACGTTGCGCGCGCCTTTGATCTCGGCGGACAGTGCGTGGTCTTGGCGCTCGACTTCGACCGGATCATTGCGCTGGCCGGCGATCACCGGCAGTTCGATGGTGTAGCGCGGTATCCGGCGGTCATGCAGGACCTCGCGGTGGTTCTTGATGAGGCCGTGCCCGCCGAGCAGGTCGAGGCGCTCATGCGCCGCGCGAGCCGTCAGCTACTGACGCACGTGCGGCTCTTCGATGTCTATCAAGGTGAGCAGGTCCCGGCCGGCCAGCGCAGCCTCGCGTTCACCTTGACCTTCCAAGCGCCGGATCGCACGTTGACCGACGCCGAGGTCGAGCCGACGCGCCAGCGCATCATCGGCACGCTGAAGCGGCAGCTTGGCGCCAGCCTGCGCGGCGGTTCGTAGGAGGAGGGGCGACGATGGCCTGGGAGCGGCAGGAGGCGATGGACTGGCTGTACGGGCCTAATCGTCGCAACAAACGGCTATCCGGACTGGACTCCGCCGCGGCTTCGCGCCTGTTCCTCAGTCTGGAGCGAGCGGGCTGCACCGTGGAGGTGCTCTCCAAGGACATCGTGGATGAAGCGGCAGCGGCGGTGGTGCTCACGGTGCCAGCCTCGGCACCTATGAGCGCGGTGTGGAAGTCCGTGCGGGAGAGTGGCGCGGTGCAGGTGACGACGCTGCGCTCCGGCACCTTTCGGATACGCTGGCAGCGGTAACTCGGCCGGGAGGCACACGGATTCCATGCCCCTGGCTTGCGCCGCAATGACGGGCGTTGGACTGTGGTGGAAGCGGCAAATGCCCCCTCTCCACGATCTGGAGAAGGGGCCGGGCGGTGAGGACAAGGACCATCGGGAAAGCCCGCTAGTCAATATACGTTTCGAGCTTACGGACCAGCGGATTGGAGCGCAGCTTGGCGAGGGCCTCCGCCTCGATCTGGCGCACCCGCTCGCGGCTCATGCCCAGCTCCTCGCCGATCTCGGCCAATGTCGCTGCCGGGCCAAGCTCACGGTCGGCGGTGTTGCTGCCCAACCCGAAGCGCAGCTTCAGGACCACCTGCTCGCGTGGCGTGAGCGACTGGAGGGCACGCTCCAGCTCATCCACGAGCAATGAGCGCATGGCCGCCGAGTCCGGTGGTGGGCTGGCATCGTCGGCGATGAGATCGCCCAAGCCCAGCTCACCATCGTCGGCGATGCCGAGCGGACGCTCCAGTGAGAGCGTGGCGCGCGAGGCCCGCAACGCTTCCCGCACCTGTAGCTCCGGCAGCTTCAGGCGCGCGGCGATCTCCGGCGCGGTCGCCGGTCGCCCAAGTTGCTGCTCTAGCTCCCGCTGCGCCTTGCCGATGGCACTCAATCGCTCGACCACGTGGACCGGTAGGCGGATCACCCGACCCTGATCGGCCAGGGCACGGCTCACGGCCTGACGGATCCACCAGTAGGCGTAGGTCGAGAAGCGGTAGCCGGTGTGGGGGTTGTATTTTGTCACGGCCCGTTCGAGGCCCAGGTTGCCTTCCTGGATCAGATCGAGGAGCGGCAAGCCCCGGCCCGTGTACTTGCGGGCCACGGTGACGACGAGGCGGAGGTTGGACTTCACCATGCGCTGCCGAGCCGCCCGGCCGGCCAAGACGACTTGCTCGATCTCGAGCCGCAGCTGCGGCTCGAAGGTGCTTTCCTCTAGCTGGCGCTCCGCCTCAAGGCCCGCGTCGCGGGCGAGCGCCAAGTCTATCTCCTCTTGGGGCGTGAGCAGCGGATACCGACGGATGTCCCGCAGGTACAACGCCTCGGTGGTCTCGGGCATATCCTCTGAGGCCGGGGTACTCGGCGCCCCCTCTCCCCAGGCCCACCGTTTTCTCGATCTGCCCAGCGCCGCGCTGGCCGGGTCCTGCAGCAACTCCTCCTCGGAGGTGCTGGGCCGGGCGAGCCGCGCGAGGGTTTCTTCAGTTAGCCCCGTGCCGATAAGCCGATCAGCCGTCAAGTCGGCCGGGGCGCCCCCGTCTCGAATCTCAAGCTCCTCTAGTGCGTTTGCCATTCGACCGTCTCGTCCTTTCTGCCTTGGCGGAAACTTCCATTAGGTCTCTCCGTCGCTGTCCTTGCTCGCATCCGGCAGGCATCCGCCAAGGCACAGATTCACCCTGCTACCAACGTTCATTGGAACGGCTTAGGCTACTTGCGGTGGTGAGCGGCAGGCATCCCCCAGCCGCTACCATGTGAGGTCACAGGACAATCGCTACGTCTCTTGTCGGTATCGGAGAGGCACTACCTGCGTCTGTCTTGTGACTGCCGCTCGGCCGATCATCCAAGGGGAGTATAGCTCAGTTGGCACAGTCTCAAGACTTGATCGGATCAGCGACGCTGCAGATAGGGAACACTCTTCGCTACGCAGGTCATAAGCACCGAAACAACCTATCTTTGGCTAGTATACGCGGCTTTGCACCGGAAGTCAATAGGTGAATCGGTCGAATCAGGGCCTTTCCAAAGTCGCCGCCAAACCGGTCATTCTGAGCGGCCTGTCCACTGTCATTCCAAACAGCCTGTCCACTGTCATTCTGAGCGGAGCGAAGAATCTCGGCCACAGGGGGAGCGCCCCTGCGCTCCGCTCAGTGCAGGCTCTGAGCCTGTCGAAGTGGTGACTAATGGAAAGGCCCTGCGGTCGAATCCAGCCTTTTTCGTGGGGCAGCAGGCTCAACCGACATCATCTGCAGCAGAAGTGGCCCGAATCGGCGCCGTTTTCAACTGGTCGGGGAGCGCGTATCCACGCGCGAAGATAAGCAAGCCGAGCGCGACGGCCACTCCGGCGACGGGACCGATGAGCCGGATGCCGAGCGGATTGGCGGCCGTATTCCCGAACACTCCCAGCATGACGCCAAAGATGAGGGAAGAGAGGGCGAGGGCGAGCTTATTGATCGTTGCTAACACACCGAAATACATCCCTTCACGGCGCTGACCCGTCAGCTGGGCGTCATAGTCAATCACGTCGGCCAGCAGCGCATTCGGGAAGACGAACAGGCCGGCGATGGGCACGCCGGCCAGGGCAATATACACCAGCCCCTGTGCCACGGTCGGAATGCCAGGGACGTAGCCAGCGAAGAACTGCAACGGGAAGTACAGTGCCAGCACCCCCATGCACGCGATATAGGCCCGGCGCTTCGTCCACCGTTGCCCCAGCGCGACCGTCCCCGGCAGGCTGGCCAACATGACGAGCAGGAAGAGGCCAACATACAGGCTGACCTGCTCGGTGCCTTGTCCCATGATGGCGACGACAAAGTACGGCATCATCTGCGTCAGCATGTTGAGGGCGAGGTTGAACAGAACGAGACTGGCGGCAAAGATAAGGAACGGCCGATTGGCCAACGTTGCCCGTATCGCAATCCACAAGTCCAATTTCGAGTGCTCGCCGCGTGTGCGGCGGCCCGCCGCTCCCAGCACTGCCAGGTAGTAACTCAGCATAGTCACGGCGCCGAGGACGAGCGCCATGCCGGCAAAGCCTAGCCACTCTTTCAACTGAGGACTGGCCACCAGCGCCAGGGCCGCTCCGATCACCCCGAACAGCGATTTCCACGCCGAGAGACTGATGCGGTCGTCCGACGTGACGGCCACCTCCGGGAGCCAAGCCTCGTAGGGTGCGTTGGCAACGGTGGTGGAGAAAAACAGCACTTGTAGGACAATGAACAGCAGTACCGCGTTCAGGTAGGAAGCCCCGGCATCGGGGGGCAGCCAGATCAGCACGAAGGCAATTGACATAACCGGAGTGCCGGCCAGAATGAAAGGAGCGCGGCGCCCCCAGCGGGAGCGGAACGTATCGCTCCAGTGCCCAATGAGGGGGTCGTCGAAGATTTCTACCAGCCGCCCGATGCCCAATATCAAGCCGGCGAGCGCCACCGGCGCCAGCGTTCCCAGCCAGGGCAGGGTGGTCGTGGGCAGCCGCGTCGGTAGCCCGGCCTCCGGCGACGGCGCATAGAAGAAGACCAGCCACAGCGCGAGGGTCTGAAAGTTGACGGTCGCACCTAGGCTGCCGTTGGCGTACAGCAGTCGGCGCCACTGCGGCAGGCCACGGTCCGGAGTGGCCGAAACCCCGGCTGCTGCCGCAGCGGCCGCCGGCGACGGACGTTCACCGCTCATAGCCCGGCCAGCATACGCTCCTAGCGGACGGAAATACAAGCGCGGGGGTGCGGGACGGGCCTCACCCCCCGGCCCCCTCTCCACATGTGGAGAGGGGGAGTCTGTCGTCCGTTATGCACGTCGTCTCGTCCGTCATGCACGTCGTCTCGTCACTGCGGCGGAAGCCGCAGTCCACTCCCCGGCCACTGGATTGCGGCTTGCGCCGCAATGACGACCGGTATACCTGCCGGGCCTTTCCATATGTCACCCTGAGCAATGTCACCCTGAGGGGAGCGCAGAATCTCGGCCACGGGAGAGCAACCCTGCGCTCCGCTGAGAGCCGGCACTGAGCCTGTCGAAGGGGTGACAATGGCAAGGCCCTGGGTCTACCCTCGGCCCCCTTGCAATAGATTGTCGGAGGCTATATAATAGCATCAGGCTATAGGATAGCTAGACGATATGAGACGGGACGATCAAATCGGCCGGATCGTTGATCTCAAGCGGCAGATCAGTCGCGCCCTGCACGGCGCGACGCCTGAGCCGCTGAGTCGGCTGGACCTGACCGTGGCACAAATGCGTATTCTTTATCTCCTGGGGCGTGAAGGAGAGGCGGCGGTGGGACAGATTGCCGAGCGGCTCGGTGTCGCCCAGCCGAGTGCGACGCGCACGCTCGACCGGCTCGTGCGCCAGGAGCTAGTCGAGTGCTTCAGACACCCTTCCGACCGGCGTGTGTCGCTCCACCGACTCGCGCCGGCCGGGCAAGGCCTGCTCGATCAGCTCCAGCAAGGGCGGCGGGCGCGGCTAGAGGCGGCGCTACGCCGCCTCGACCCGGCCGTCCTCGGTCAGGTCGAGGCGGCATTCCTGCTCTTGCGCGACGCGCTCGACGAAAGTGTGGCCGGTAGGAGCAGGGCAGCCACCGCTCCCCAGCAGGACCGAGAGCACCGCCCGCTGCAATCCACGCCGGCACCATCAGCCGACGCAGGATCGCCGCTTGCCATGGGATTGCCCGGCGCAGCACCGGCGCCGGCGCTGGCGGCTGTGCCGGGAGCCGCCACGGAGGATCAGACGTGAACACACTGGTTCGTCTCTTGCGCTTTGTACGGCCGTACTGGCTGGCGACCGTTATCGTCATCGTGCTGATCCTCGCAATGACCGTCTTACGCATGGCCCCGGCGTGGCTGACCAAGCTCGTCATTGACGACGGCATTGGTCAGGGCGATATGGGCCTCGTGTTGTGGTACGTCCTGCTCCTCGTCGCGGCTTCCGTCCTCACCAACGGTGTTACCGCGGTGCAGACCTACCTGGAGCAGTTTGTCGGACAGCGGGTAATCTACGATCTGCGGAACGCCTTGTATACGCACGTGCAGTCGCAGAGCATGAGCTTCTTCGATTCCAACCAGAGCGGTCAGCTCATGTCGCGCGTGACGAACGACGTCAACCAAGTCCAGTTCTTCCTCACGCAAGGTCTGTCGCGGCTGACGACGACCGGGGTGATGGTCGCGTTTCACCTTCTGGCGCTGGCCGCTATTGACCTGCTGCTGACCATTGTGGCCCTCCTCGTCACCCCCGTGGTCTTCTACTACCAGCGGCGCATGCACGGGTTGATGCCGATGTTCCGCGCCATGATGGAGCGGATGGCCGATCTGAACGTCGTGATCCAGGAGAATGTCTCCGGCATCAAGCTGGTCAAGGCCTACACCAGAGAGCCGTATGAGGCGGAGCGCTTCAACGCCATCAATCGGGAAATCAGGGATCGTCGACTCACTATCTCGCGGATGATGGCGTTTGTCATGCCGGGCCAGGAGTTTGCGGGTCAGCTCAGTACGATCATCGTCCTGGTCGTCGGCGCGAGCCGGGTGATGTCCGGGAGCATGACTATTGGTGATCTGGTTGCTTTCAACAGCCTCTTGCTGATGATGTGGATGCCGATGCGGTTCATCGGCTTCATCAACCAGATGGCGCAGCAGGCTATTGCCTCCGGCGAGCGCGTGTTCGAAATCCTGGATACGCAGTTGGAAGTCACCGAGCAGCCGGACGCCATCGAGTTGACGCAATTCGCCGGTCGCGTCGAGTTTCGCGCTGTCTCCTTCGCTTACGGCAAGAATCCGCCGCTCCTGCGCGACATCGGCTTCACCATCGAACCCGGCCGGACGTTGGCACTGGTCGGCGCCAGCGGCTCCGGTAAGTCAACGCTGATTAACCTGATCCCGCGGTTCTACGACGTTACCGAGGGCGCCGTGCTGGCCGACGGCCATGACGTGCGCGACGTGCAGCTCCAGAGCCTACGCTCGCAGGTGGGGATGGTGATGCAGGAGACGTTCCTGTTCAACGCGACGATCCGCGAGAACATCTGCTACGGCCGCGAGGCTGCCACTTCCGAGGAAATGGAGCAGGCTGCCCGCGCTGCCAACGCGCACGAATTCATCATGGAGCAGCCCGACGGCTACGACACGCTGGTCGGCGAGCACGGGGTCCGCCTATCGGGCGGACAGCGCCAGCGGCTCGCTATCGCCCGTGCGCTGCTTGTGGACCCCCGTATCCTGATCCTCGACGAGGCCACCTCCAGCGTGGACACGCAAACGGACTTCATGATTCAGCGTGCCCTCGACGACTTGATGGAGGGCCGCACGACCATCGTCATTGCACACCGGCTCTCGACGGTACAGCGTGCCGACATGATCTTGGTGCTGGATGACGGTCGCATTGTGGGTCGCGGAACCCATCGCGAGCTACTGGAAAGTAGCCCGCAATACCGCCGCATCCACGACTTGCAGTTCCGCCTCCAATACGAGGGGGCCGGGAGCGCGAACGGTGACCAACCGGCGCGGGCCGGGGCGCGGTCGAACGGCGGCGAGGCCACCAACGGGCGCCGCGCGGGCCGGGACGCGAACGAGGAGGTGCCACGATGATGATGCGTGGCTTTGGTGGCGGCATGGGCGCCGGCTCCATATCGGGTCGCCGCCGCACGTCCATGATGGAGAAGCCGGAGTTTCAGACTAGCCCCTGGCAGGTGCTCAAGCGGCTCGCTCCGATTGTGGCCGGGTATCGTCGCCAGGTCATTATCGCCCTGGTCTCGGTTTTCGCGGCGTCGAGCCTGCAAATGCTCGTGCCGTTGAGCTTCAAGTACACGATTGACGAGATCATCCCCAGTGGCAACCTGACCATGCTCTGGATCATCGGCGGCGGACTGCTCGTGCTGGAGGTACTCCGCTACTTCCTCGGCTACATGCAGCGTGTCGCGCTGGCGATAGCCGCGCAGCAGCTGGTCTTCGAGATGGCGAAGCGGCTCTTCGAGCACGTGCAGCGGCTGTCGCTGCGTTTCTACGAGCGGCAAGGGACGGGCGAGATTATCTCGCGGGCCACCAACGACGTTGGCGTCTTGCAGCAATCCATTAGCGGGGGCACTGTCGCATCAGCCATCCGCCTGTTTACCATGCTGGCCTACGCCGTACTGATGCTGTTGCTCCACTGGCAGCTGGCACTCATCGTGTACGCTACGGTACCACTGCTCCTGCTGACCGGACTGGTATCGGCTAACATGCTCCGCTCGCGCTACCGGCTGGTGCAAGAGAAGATCGCCGATGTCAACTCGGCCCTGGCCGAGGACATCTCCGGGGTGCGGGTCAGCAAGGCATTCGCGCGTGAGGATGCCCAACGGCGGCGCTTCCAGAGCGAGAACCGCGAAAACTTGCAGGCCAACATGAGCACGGCGCAGGTCCAGGCCGTCGCCACGCCGGCCATTCAGTTGATCGCCATGCTCGGCATGGGCATTGTCCTGCTGGCCGGCTCCTGGTTTGTCATCGGCGGAACGATGACGCTCGGTACACTGGCTACGTTCGTCACGTACCTGATTGCGTTCTACCAGCCCATCGAGCAGCTCAGTATGGTCAACCGGAGCATCCAGCAGGCGCTCGCAGCCAGTGAGCGCATCTTCCAGTTCATCGACGAGCCAACCGAGGTGCTGGAGAAGCCTGACGCCCACGACCTGCACGCGGTGCAAGGCGCGGTCACGTTCGAGCACGTGGGCTTTGCCTACAACCCCGGGGTGCCCGTGCTCAAGGACATCACTATCGCGGCGCAGCCCGGCGAGACCGTCGCGCTCGTGGGGCAGACCGGGTCGGGCAAAACGACGATTGCCAACCTGATCCCGCGCTTCTTCGACCCGCAGCAGGGGCGGGTCGCGCTCGATGGACAGGATGTCCGCGACCTCACACTCGACAGCGTGCGCCGGTCATTGGCTATAGTCATCCAGGAGACCTTCCTCTTCGGCACGACCGTCCGCGAGAATATCCGCTACGGCAAGCTCGACGCCACCCAAGCGGAAATCGAGGCCGCCGCCGCGCAGGCGCATGCCCACGAGTTCATCGCGAAACTACCGCAAGGCTACGATTCGCCCGTGGGTGAGGGGGGCGTGATGCTCTCGCGCGGTCAGCGGCAGCGCATTGCCCTCGCCCGCGCGATCATCAAGGACCCGGCCATTCTCATCCTCGACGAGGCCACCTCGGACGTTGACACCGAGACGGAGGCACTCATTCAAGAGGCCTTGTCGCGCGTCATGCAGGGGCGCACCACTTTTGTGATTGCTCACCGCCTCTCGACCATTCGTAGCGCGGATCAAATCATCGTGCTGGATAAGGGCGAGATCGTGGAGCGCGGTCGACACGAGGAGCTGCTGTCCCGCAATGGCACCTACCGCACGCTGTATGACATCCAGTTTGCCCATCAAGAAGAAGCGGCAGGAGGTGCGCCACCGTCCCTCGCACCGGCCGCCGGCGGCTAGCCGCTTGCCACACCAGGCGCAACCCCCTGCTACCTGGTAAGATTCCCTGGTGTAGAGGCCGGGTGTGGCCTCCGATCCGTTGAGCGGCGAGGGTGCAAGAGGAACCATGCGCGAGGAAATGGCGGAAGACTGGACCGATCCGAACGAAGCTGCCGACGAGTCGGAGGAGGTGCGTGTCGGTCGTATCGTGCAGCACCTCCTCAGCCTGGCCAGCGACGAGGAAGCGCGGCGGTTACTCGGGCTGGACGGCACCCTGGAAGACAACCTCGATATGATGTTCGTCGCCGATCCGCTGGCCTGGATCGCCAACGACATTGCCCAGGCCATTCGGCTAGAGGACGACGAGACGGACACGGTGAGCCTGTCCTCCGTGGTCGCTGCCTTGCGTTTGTACCAAATCATTCACGGCGCACCCGACCAAGCCGAGCTAGGCGAGGCCGTACTCGACTACCTCGACGATTCCGAGGACGACCTGTAGCCGCTGCCGGCCCTTCGCCGGTAGCGGCGCGAGCGGCACACCGGCCGTCGTGCGTCGTACCGGCACATGAATGGTAGGGGCACAGCATGCTGTGCCCCTACGGCATCGCTCTCGCGCTGCGTGCCCTTCCCACCAGGCACTACAATCGTCTTGAGTGCCACCCACGCCGGTTGGGTACCCATGACTGTTGAGTGCGCCGCCGCTATCAGCCCCCAAGCCGCGCCAACAGCGCCGCCGGAGCATCCCCTGGCAGCGCGGGTACCGTTTGTCCCGCGCCGCATTGGCGTATACCTGTTCAAGGATCGGTCCGGACAGGTCATCTACGTCGGCAAGGCAGCCGTGCTCCGTAGCCGGCTGGCCTCGTATTTCGGGCACCAAGGGGGGCTAGATCTGCGCCAGCGCCAGCTAGTTGCTCGCACGACCGACTTCGAGTTCGTCATCACCGCTTCCGATAAAGAGGCACTCTTGCTCGAAGCGAGCCTCATCAAGGAGTATCGGCCGCGCTACAACATCGCGCTGCGCGACGACAAGAGCTACCTGTATCTCAAGATCGCGCTCGGCGAGCCGTACCCACGGATCTACACCGTGCGCCAGGTGCGCGACGACGGAGCGCGCTACTTCGGGCCATACACCGACGCCAAAGGGCTACGCGCCACGATGGCGCATCTCCAGCGGGTCTTCCAGTTCCGCACCTGCGACATTGACATGGAGAAAGGGCTGGACCGGCCCTGTCTGCTCTATCACATCAAGCGCTGCCTCGCCCCCTGTATTGGCGCCACCACTCCCGAGGAGTACGATCAAGCACTCGACGAGCTGGTGCTCTTTCTGGACGGCAAGCAGGACGACGTCATGCGCCAACTCCGGGCGGCCATGGCCGCGGCGGCGCAGGCGCTGGCCTTCGAGCGGGCCGCGGCCATCCGCGACCGCCTCAGCGCCGCCGAGCGCGTGCTGGAGCGGCAGCGGATTACGGCGCCGGGCCGCGGCGATCTCGACGCTATCGCCTTCGCGCTGGATGCGCCGGATGCCTGTGTGCAGGTGTTCCAAGTGCGCGGCGATAAGGTCATCAGCCGGGAGAACTTCGTCCTCCAGCGCGTCGAAGATACGGCCCAAGCGGCACTGCTCACGCATTTCCTCCAGCAGTACTACCTCCGCGCCACAACCGTCCCGCCAGTGATCTTGCTACCGCTCCGGTGCGCTGACCAGGAGGCCGTCGCGGCGTGGCTCAGTGACCGCCGCGGGAAGCGAGTCCGGTTGGAGGTACCCCAGCGCGGCGGCAAGCGTCAGCTCGTTACGCTCGTCGCCGAGAATGCGGCGGCGGCGCTCGAAGAGCTGAAGGTCAAGTGGCTGGCGGACGAGCGCCGGACGTGGGGCGCGGTCCGCGAGCTGGCAACGGCCCTCGATCTGCCGGAGCCACCGCGGCGGATCGAGGGCTACGACATCTCCAACATTCAAGGGACTGCGGCCGTTGGCTCGATGGTTGTCTTCGAGCAGGGCCGGCCGCGGCCCGATGCCTACCGCCGCTTCCGCATCAAGACGGTCCACCAACCGGACGACTTTGCGATGATGGCCGAGGTGATCGGACGACGCTTCCGCCGCGCGGCGACCGCCCCAGGCTCCGCCGGACAGGAGCAGGCCAAGGAGACCGCCGTGACGCTGGAGGCGCCGCGCCCGTCGGCATCACCGTCATCGCACGACAACGAGCCGCCCGAGTTTGCTATCGGCACGCCTGAAGACGGTCCGGCGGCCGAGATCGGCCCGGCGGCCGCCGAGGGCTGGGAACTGCCGGAGCTGGTCATCGTGGACGGTGGCAAGGGCCAGCTGAACGCGGCTCTCGCCGCGATGCGCGCCGCCGGCGCACCGGCGCTACCGATCATCGGGCTGGCGAAAGAGCAGGAGGAAATCTTTCGGCCCGACCAGGCCGCCTCGTTGGTGCTGCCGCGTACCTCGCAGGCGCTCTACTTGATCCAGCGCATCCGCGATGAAGCGCATCGCTTTGCCATCACCTATCACCGCAGCGTGCGCCGGCGACGAACCATCGTCTCAGCACTGGATCGCGTTCCCGGCATTGGCCCCAAGCGCAAGCGTTCCCTGCTGCGGCAGTTTGGCTCTGTACCGCACATTCGAGAAGCCAGCGACGCCGAGCTTCTGGCAGTCGGCGGCATGACGAAACGGGCGGTCGCGGCGCTACGCGAGCACCTGTAGCTCCGGCCGGGTGGTGACTCTCCTCGGCCGCCGGCTGCCCGGAGTAACGGGCGGTCCGGTCCAGCGGTATGCTGAAGAGACGGCGGTGGAGCCAAACTGCGGGCACTCCGTTACCAGGGGTTCGGCATGTCGCGTTGGGGAAGCGCACCCACTCGGCGAGGGAATTGCGGCGCACTAGCGGTCCGGCTGGCTTGTGCCGCGGGCTTGCTCGCGCTTTCGGCAGTAGTCGGGACCACCGTATCGGTTGCTGCTGCGCCCCCGCCCGACGGGCCGGGCTGCACCATCTTGACGCCCATCGGTTCGTGCCGACCGGCCGCGTCACCACGCGCCGGTGCGCCGGCAACTGCATCAGCGGCAGCCGACCTCAGCAAGCAACGCTGGATCGCGTTCGACCGGCGGTCCGGTACGACCCAGCTCATGTTTGGCGCGTGGATTGTGGCCGAGATGCAGAGCGCCTGGGGCCGCGGCATCCCCGGCAGCGACAGCGATTTCTACGCTACCGCCCCCGGTATCTATCGGGTCTACACCAAGCGCGGTCCACTCACCTACAGCGCTTGGTTCGATACTTATTTCGAAGCCTGGGTAGCCTTTGATCCGGTCCGCTTCAACGGCTTCCACTCGCTGCTCAAAGATAGCCGGGGCCGCGTCACGGACGCCCGGACCGGGCCGATATCCGCCGGCTGCATCCGCAACATGTATGCCTGGGAGGTCTACGACTTCGCCGAGATCGGTATGCCGGTGGTCGTCCACGAAGGTAATCTGCCGGCCGCCGCCGCTGCCCTCGGCTACACGACGGCCGGACCTCGGCCAGGGTACGATGAACTGTTCGGCGGCGCCGCCTGGACCTTCTGCGCGCACGACCCTTCGGAACCGGTGTGCCTTGAGGGCTGATTTGGGGATGCCCTATAGAAAGAGAAAGGGTGAGCTACAAGTGTAACTCACCCTTTTCGCCATCATTACCATCATTAATACCTGATATCCCGATCCTGCAACGGGCAGGGGAACGCCAGGGAAGATTGTGTCTATATTCTACCCCCCACCGACGCAGGATTGCAAGGCCCTTGCAGCACACGACGGATTATCCGGTGACCAGCACCGCAGACTGGCCGCCGGCGAGTACGGGCTAGATACCGCTGGGGCCATCGTGCGGCGTTCCCGCCAGCTCCAGCGTCTGACCCAAGGGTAGTTCTTGCTGGGTGCCATCGAGCGGCTGCTGCCGGCAGGCCCGCACGAATTCGCGGAAGAGTGGATGCGGATGATTCGGGCGGGAGGCAAACTCCGGGTGGAACTGGGTTGCGACGAACCACGGATGGTCGCGTAACTCGATCATCTCGACCAGCTCGCCGTCCGGTGAGAGGCCACTGCCGATCAGGCCGTGTGCTGCGAGTCGCTCCCGGTAGCGGTTCTTCACCTCGAAGCGGTGCCGGTGGCGTTCATGCACTAACGCTTGCCCGTAGGCAGCGGCAGCGCGGGTGCCGGGCGTCAGCTCGCAGGGATAGCTCCCCAGACGCATGGTCCCGCCTTTTGCCCCATTGGCCTCCTGCCCCGGCAGGTAGTCTATGACGGGATCGGGCGTATCGGGGTCGAACTCGGTGCTATCGGCCTGGGCCAAGCCGAGCACGTTGCGGGCGAACTCGATGACCGCGCACTGAAGGCCCAAACAGAGACCCAAGTACGGGAGGCGGTTGGTGCGGGCAAACTGGGCCGCTATGCATTTGCCACGCACGCCGCGCGGCCCAAAGCCGCCAGGCACTACCAAGCCCTGCACGTCGCCCAGCAGCTGTGCCGGCCGCGCACTTTCGAGGTCTTCCGAGTCTATCCACTTGAGATCGAGGTCGAGTTGCTGGGCAGCACAGGCGTGGCGTAGCGCCTCCGTCACGCTGAGGTAGGCGTCATGCAGCTGCACGTACTTGCCGACCAAGGCAATACGCACCGGCCGGTGTGCGCTCTTCAGGCGCTCTACGATCCCTTCCCAACCGGCGAGATTCGGCGGGGACGATGGTAAGCCCAATTCGTCGACGAGCAGGCGTCCGAGGCCGGCGCGCTCCAAGATGAGCGGTACTTCATAAATCTCGCTCACGGTGGGCAAGGGGATGATCGCGGCGGCCGGCACACCACTATAGAGCGCTATCTTCTCGCGGATATCATCCGGTAGCTCGTGATCCGACCGACAGACGATGATGTCGGGGGTAATGCCGATCCGGCGCAGCTCTTGGACGGAGTGCTGCGTCGGCTTGGTCTTCAATTCGTCCGTCGCGGAGAGGTGCGGGACGAGGGTCAGATGCACGTAGAGCACGTGCTGGCGGCCGAGATCGTTCCGCATCTGGCGAATTGCTTCCAGGAAGGGCAAGCCTTCCATGTCACCCACCGTACCGCCTACCTCGACGATGACCACCTCGGCGCCGGTCTGCTCGCCGACCGACCGAATGCGGGCCTTCAGCTCGTCGGTGATGTGGGGAATTACTTGGATGGTGCCGCCCAGATAATCGCCGCGGCGCTCGCGCTCGATAACGGCCCAATAAATCTGCCCGGTCGTCACATTGTTCAGTTTGCCGAGCGCCTCATTCGTGAAGCGCTCGTAGTGACCCAGATCGAGGTCCGTCTCCGCGCCGTCGTGGGTCACGAACACCTCGCCGTGTTGATACGGACTCATCGTGCCCGGATCGACATTGATGTACGGGTCCAGCTTCTGGATCGAAACGGACACCCCCCGCGACTTCAGCAGCCGCCCGATGGAGGCGACCGTAATACCCTTGCCCAGGGAGGACACCACCCCCCCCGTCACGAAGATGTACTTGGTTGTCATCCCGTCTCCTCTCGCTACCGGCGGTGTGTCGCGGGCTAAAGCTGCACGCCCTCACGGTCCCGCGCACAGTCGGGAAGGTGCAGCTTTGGCGCGCGAGCGGCTGCCACCGCCTGAGCAGCGGCTCTGTTATGAGAACGAGCGTTCTACCGTCGCGCCTCGCTCACGGCTCCGCGCGCGGCGCGGCTACCGTCAGCGCCGCGACGGCCGGCCCATCAGGCAGCGGGGTGCTCCCCAGCGTCAGCGCCGACTGCGGCTGCACCGCAGCAATACCCAGCTCGCGGCAGAGACGCGCGAGGAGCGCTTCATGCTCCGTGGTGGGAGCGCAGAACACGGGCACCACCAGGCGCGGCTCCAGCTCGCTCACCAGCTCGGCAGCTTCCGTCACACACAGCGCATCAGCGCCACCATCGGAGCAGGAGCCGGCACCGGCGACCGGCACCACCAGCACATCCACGGCCGCGACCGGCCGCAGCACCCGTTCCGGCGGCCGCGTCCCCAGACTGCCCAGATGACAGATAGCGAGACCGTCCGCTTCAATGAGGTACACGGTATTGCGAACGGGGCGGTCGGCCGGCGGCACCGCATGTCCGGTGATGTATACCCCGCGCAGCTCGAACTCGCCCGGCCCGCGCACCAGCCGACAGGCGGGCGCCAGCGGATGCAAGGGGACGGCCGGCCAGCGGCCGCCGCTCACGGTAGCGATATTCGCCTGGAGCGGGGACGCTCCCGCCAAGCCCAGATAAGGGTCACAGACCACGGTCGCCTGGGTACTACGTATGTAGACGCAGGAGTCTCCGAGCCAGCGAAGCTCCATGCACGCTCCAGCGGCCTTAGCTTGAGGTGGGAAGAGAGGGCACGGGCGGAGGGAATCGAACCCCCGTTTTCGGTTTTGGAGACCGATGCGTTACCACTACACCACGCCCGCTCGGCAGCAACCTCACCAATTCTACCGTGCCCCCGCCCGCGGCGCAATCCACCGGCCAGTACCCTCCCCCGTCATTGCGGCGGAAGCCGCAATCCAGACACCCGGCCGCCTAAAAAGATGGCCCCGTATCACCATCATCAACATCCGCGACCTCACGCCAGCCATGGTCGAACGTGAAGGTCCGTGCTTTGCCGGCCGGGTCCTGGATTCTGACGATACGAGCGTCGGCAGTACCAGCGTGCTCCACCACGTAAAGCCAGTAGTCATCGCCGCACTCCTGCGCCTTCTTGAACTGCGTGTGGGTTAGCCCGACCGGACGATCATCCCAAGGCCCGGTCATCGCCTTGACTTCGCACCAGCGTATCACTTTGCCGTCTTGGTCAGCCTTGTATAGGTCGTAACCCTTGTTGCCCTGGGGCGTAGGCTTCCATTCGGGTTCGCACTCCAAGATGAAATCGATGGCGCTTTCCTCAAGCTCTAACCTCCGGTCTGCTTCCTCCGCTCCCTCCGGGGATGGCCCTTCCCTGTCCGGCTGCACGGCAACATAGGAATGGAACTGTGTTCTGCCCCGGCCTCCCTGCCCGCGCTGGGTAGAGGTGCTGCGGCTACCTGTCGTTGTGGCGGTTCCATCGCCGCCGCTCGGCCCTGCGGGTGTGTCGTTGAGCACAGGAAGGCTTTCTGGCGGCTCACCCTCTTGATCCGGGAGGTCTCGGCTGGGACCCGGTACTGTAGGCACCGTTAGGCCAGGTGCGCCGCCGCTCAACGGTAAAGCCGGTTTTGGCCTTTCGACCTGGGGAGTCTTTTCAGTGACATCACCAGCTATTGGCTCATCCTGCGGAGAAGTTGGCGGCTCCTGTTCTACGTCAGATGGAGGTGCCTCGTCAAGTGCTTCTGCGACGGCTCCAATGCTCTCCAGCTTCTCCAACTCTTCAGTAGGAACTATGCCCAAAGCTCTAGAATCCGCCAAGGCAGTCTCGTAAGTGTCAGCCTCCAGAATAGTCTTGAGGCCAGGAGAAACGCGGCCAATCTCCTCGTCTGGAGCGATTGCCTGAGCCAACTCCCGTGCAATGTCAGGCCACGGATAATCATTATCATTTCTTAAAGTGAAGTAGATGATCCCTTCTTCACCATCCAAGTGCGCCGAAACCGCTTCGTACAGAGACAGGTGATTGCCGTTAGAGATGTCAGTATGCCACTTCACCTTAAGATCTTCAGCATGAAAGAAGCGAATGTTGTCAAGCGGGATACCTCCGTCGTCGGTCATTCCATCCGATATAGTCTTGATGAGAGGCGCACGCTTCGCGACTCGCTTCTTCAGCTTATCGTCTTCTCGGTGTTTTATAGGTTTTTCTACAGTGCCTCGTACTACATCCGAGATTGGCCTGACTCCGGCAGCCTCCATTGCTCTCCAAACACGTTCCGGTCGCGGAATCGATTTATCGCCTAATTGCTCAGGGATCTTATCTGCAAGACCAGGACGGTCCTCGAAGAACATCTGGGATGGAGATTGCAGCACGTCCTGACTATTCAGTACACATTTGACGTTGCACAATTCCTCCCTTATACTTTCGGCATCAAGGACCCCATTTTGGAAAGCATCAGCCAAAATATCCCAACATTGAATCACGACATTTTTATCCTCTTGACCTAATGTGTTATTCCCTACCTCCCCCGGAATCTCCTTCAACACTTCGATGGCATCCCGGTAATCCGGTGCCTCCCTGATACCAAGTGCTGAGAGCAGCTTCGGATATTGCCGGAAGCCATCCCCTAGCGTGAAGCGGAACCTGCCGAAGGGGTGTTGCCCCCAGAAAACCTGGTCCGGACGCAGGTATTTGCCTCCAATGTGGAGGCATGCAGTGCGCCGTAACCGTTTCAAGTCGCCAGGTTGTGTATTTCTGGGGTTGTTCAACCATCTGTAGATACCTTTCGGAGGCGGTTGATTACGCTTGGAGCAGGACCACCAGAGTAGATGGCTAACTACCTGGGACGGATGTGGGCTGAGATTCACTCCCAGGTATCTCAGAAATTCGCTGATTTCTCCTTGGTCCCTGACGGGTAAATCCAGGAATTGCGCCCGAGACGCGAAAAGGTTTTTATTATATGCAGCGTACAGTTCGTCAGGTCTGTACCACTGCTTCGGATCGCCCTCGGCCGGTAGCCAGGCTTTGCTCTTCAAGGAACTATAGCGTTCCTTGCCCTTCCCTATAATCTCCAGAATATTAAGCATTTTCTTTCTGTTCTCTTGATCCGGTAGTTGGGTTGCTAGTTTATTGATAGCTCGTAGTATATCCTCAGCCTGAGGTCTGTCTTTGACGCCCAAAATGGTTAGTATCCGGCGGTGAGAATTAGCGAGGAGGGCGTAGCTGACGCGATCTCCTAGAATCGCTTCTACCTTCTTATTCCGGAAGTAAACCTCCGCTGGTCGTCTGAACACGCTATCAGTGCATTCAATGATCCTCCGTGTGGGAAGGCTTTCTCGCAACAAGCTCACGTTATCAAGCTGTGCCCACGCCTTCCCTACAGCATCCAGAACTCTCGCTATTCCCTTTCTAGCCTCTTGGTTCGGGATTCGAGCAATCAGTTTGTCGATAGCTCGCACTATGTCCTCAGCACGCGGCGACTCTTGGATGCCCAACCAGCGGTAAAGGTCGGCTCTACTCCCTGAATTTCCTGGAACGTGTGCGTAGCTGACATGATCACCCAAAATCGCTTTTACTTCTGTGTTGGGGAAGTAAACTGTCCCCGGTTGTCTGAACTCACCATCGGTACATTCAACGATATGCATCGTGGCGAGTCGATCCCTCACCTCATGGCTATCTGTAATAAGACCGATATGTTTCGCCAGAACACCCAAGAGTTCGCGCTTGATCTCTGGACTCGTATCACTGTCAGCAGCGAATGCAGCCGGAATGTAGCGCACGGCATAATCTCTAAAGGTTAGTTTTTGGGCACCAAGAGACACCAGGAAGTCTGTAAGATCGCCCAGACTCTCTATATCCAAGAGTTCGGCCGCTCCTGTCGGATCGGGAAAGCCGCCCGGCAGCCACAAGTCTTTCAAGGGATGCAGACGCTTTGCTGATGGGAATATCGGTAGTTGTGCGAGCCGTTCACGTAAGCTCTGGCCTAACTCCAACTTGTGATCATCGAACCAATGAAGTAGGGCGGCGGGGTCAAGACTTCCAGCGCGCCACTGCGCCTGAAAATCATCATAATCCAGACGCTCTAACTCTGTAATGGCGCTGCCAGGCGTAAACCGTGGACAAAGCTCTTCTAGCAAGGGTATGTCCATCACCCTTTCAGCTAGAAACGGGGCGGCGTCGTGGCCCATCAGCGGAGCAAAGAGTTTGCGGGTACGCTCATCAGCCCGGTAAACATGCTTACCCGGTCGGAGATGCCCACTCTCGGAGGGGAATATCCGCAGTTGTGTGAGCCGTTCACGTAGACTCTTTCCTAACCTGGACTTGCGGCCGTCGAACCAACGGAGTAGGTCTACGGGGTCAAAGCGTCCATTGCGCCACGGTGCCTCCAGACACTCTAACTTTGCAATGGCGCTGCCCGGCGTAAACTGTGGGCAAAGCTCCCTCAGCAAGGGTATGTCTATCACCTTTTCAGCTAGGAATAGGGCGATGTCGTGGCCCATCAATGGAGCAAAGAGTTTACGGGTATCATCATCATCAGTCCAGTAAACATGCTTACCTGGCCGGAGTCGTCCATCCTCGGATGGGAATATCGGCAGTTGTGCGAGCCGTTCACGTAGACTCTTTCCTAACCTGGACTTGCGGGTATCGAACCAGCGGAGCAAGGCGGCGGGATCGAAGCGGTCATTGCACCACGGTGCCTCCGGGCGCTCTAACTCTCTGATAGCACTGCCCGGTGTAAACCGTGGGCAGAGCCTTTGCAGTAAGGGTATGCCCTCTACGGCCAAGAACGAGGCGGCATTGTGGCCCATCAGCGGAGCGAAAAGTTTGCGGGTAGGCCCATCGGATCGGTAAACGAGACCACATGGCCAGAGCCGCCCATCCACTCCTGGCGCTAACGCGCATTGTTTCAGTAACCTCTCAGCTTCTAACCGGTTGGTACGTCCTTGAGTGTTTTCCAGTACCCCGTGAATTCCCTGCCACAGCAGTTCCAAGGTGCCGGCCGGGAGAGGATTGTCACTGGGTATACATCCAACCATTCCCTTATTCTGGAGTGCTCGGTGGATATGCTCGATTTGCAGCGTGCCTACACCAATACTTGTGAGGATATTGCGGTATTGCAGCAGGTCGCGATGGACCATCTTGATGCCTAGAGCACCGAACGCGGGCACAGCCTCTTTTTCCTTATCACCCGTTGGAATGCGGGCCTGGGCAGGTGTGACCCATTTCCCCGGCTCCGTGTACACGACCGGAGAGTTTGGCAGAGCAGGAGACAATCTCTCCCAGAACGCTCCTAACGGAATCTGTGGGTTGTCTCCACGATCCTTGTATTTACGTTGCAGCCGCTCCAAGATGCCCCAGAATGTTGGCGCGTCGTCCTTGAACATATCCTGCAGGGCAAGGCGACAACCTGCAGGGCAATCAGAAAGTGCAACGGCAGCTGCTTCCATTGCCGCACGGTTCCACTCGGACCTATGCTCACGCCTATGCGTGTCTCCGAATACGATGGATTTCCTGTCTGTGTTAGGAAAGAAATCCGCATTTATGTGAAACGGTAGCTCGGTCTCCTCCCTGGTCGGCAACGTCGCGAATAGTAAACCGTCGTCAAGAGGCGAATCAGGAATCGCGACCCGAACGCAGTCTGAGCGATTATCCTCGATATAAGTAGGCGAGAATTCACCTTTAAGTTGAGACGCTTTACTACAGAAATCACCTTTTATGAACTGCCAAGTCTGGATTACACCATCACAGTAGACCTTGGTAGTGTTCCCACCAGTAACTCTTTTTACATGTGTGATATGTTCTCCATTGCGAAGCACCTCAATAGTGTCCAGCTTCTTCAAGAAAAGAATAGCTCTAGGCAGTTTCTTCTTAAGATCCTCGGCAAATGAATCAATACTACTCTTATCAACCGGCGGCTTTCGTAGCCCTTTACGTACCGGCGATTCATCAAAGGCCCAGGGTAGCCGCAAAATGGTGTCCTTATTTTCCGAGCGGCCTTCATCTATCTCTTGCTCTTCAGGGCGCAGGGTCCAATGGCGGCCTGCCGAGCGTATCTCCGGCCGGTCGGTGATCTGGTACACGGAGATGAAGCCGACTCCGAATGCCCCCGTGGTGCGATCCCCGGCTTCACTGCGCTTCGAGGCGCTGGCAACCTCCCGCAGCCGCTCAAAATCATCCTCCCTGAAGACAGCATCGTTGCTAACGACCAGGGCATCGTCTGTGACATCAAAGGTGATCCGCGTGGCAGCGCGCCTCCCGGCGTCATCTTTGGCATCGTCCGCGTTCTGGATAAGCTCATGCGCCAGCGTCGTGATGCCATCAAGGTCGGCAAGCTGCTGGGACAGGTAGTTGAGAAAATTTACACCGTACTTCAAGGTTGCCATCGGCCGCGTGCCTCCACTTGCCCAAGGACCGCTCTATCTTTGAGGCAAGGCGACTTGCCGCTCTTTGTGTCCCCAGGCGGTTGTTATTGTGAAGGTAAATAGGCACTTCGGCAAGATAGTCCCGGCGCCTGGTATAAGTATGGGGGCAGGGGAGGCAGAGTGTGAGACTTGTTGGGCGCGGCAATGTGACACTGGCCGCGCCGCCGGCGCCGGCCGCGGCGGCAGAAGCCGGTGATGCCGGAGGCGGCCAGGCTGCTGCGACGGTACGCAAGGGCACGGTGGCGGTTGGGACGGCGGCGCGCCGCTATGGTTTGGCCGCGCGCAATGCCGCACGGCAGCGGCGCAAGGCGCGGCTCGATTACGTGGTGGTGCCGATTGACGGGCCGCTGGCGGAGCGCGACGCGCGACCGCGGCCGTTTCCGCTCAATCGGCTGCCGTTCTTGGCCCGGCGGCCGGTGAGCTTGGCCGAGCTACGCCGCCGGGTGGATACGCTCGCCGCCGATCCGCGCGTGCGGGGCGTCGTGTTCCACCTACGGCAGCCGCCGCCCGGACTGGCCGGCGCGGAGGCGCTGCGCGGTATCTTTGCGCGTGCCAAGCGGCGGGGTCTGGAGACCGTCGCCTACCTCACCGAGGTCAGCTTGGCCAGCTATTTCGCGGCCACTGCCTGTGACCGGGTGGTGGCGGTGCCGGCGGGCGAGTTCAACGCCTTGGGACTCCATCTCTCCGCCACCTTTCTGCGCGACACGTTGGCCCGCGCGGGCCTCCGCTTCGAGGTGGTCGCCGTCTCGCCGTACAAGGCCGCCGGTGACTCGTTGACCCGCCGCGACATGTCGCCAGAGCACCGCCGGAACCTGGATTGGCTCCTCGACGATCTCTACGCGCACGTGGTCGGGACGCTCGCCGCGGACCGGGGCCTGACGCCGGAGCAGCTGCGTGCGTTGCTGAACAGTGCGCCGTTCGACTTGCAGCATGCCGTCGAGGTGGGACTCATCAATGCAACCCTTTTTGAGGATGAGCTAGGCGCCTATCTGGGCAGTGATAGTGCGCCGGCTGCGGTCGTCACGTGGGAGAGCGCCGTCTCGCGGCTGCTCGTCCCCTTTCGGCCGCGCCCGGAGCGTGTGATTGCCGTCGTCACCGTCACGGGGATGATTGTCGAAGGCCCCGGCCGCCGCCCACCACCGCTGCCGCTGCCGGCGCCGGCCCTCGCCGGCAGCCGCTCGGTCGTGCAGGCGCTGCGTCAGGCGGCCACCGACAAGCGAGTCGCCGCTATCGTGCTGGCGATAGATTCGCCGGGCGGGGCCGAGCGCGCCTGTGCCGCGATTGCCCATGAGGTGCAGCGCGTGCGGGCGCTGAAACCGGTCGTGGCCTACCTCGGCGCAACCGCCGCCTCGGGCGGGTACTACGTGGCTGCGCCGTGCAACGCCACCGTTACCCAGGCGACGACGATCACCGGCTCTATCGGGGTGCTGCTAGTGCGGGCGGTACTCGGCGGCGTGTACGACCGGCTCGGCGCTGCGACCGTCGAGTTGAGCCGCGGTCAAAGTGCGAGCCTCTACCAGACGGTGCAGCCGTGGAACGAGCGCCAGCGCCAGCAGGTCGGGCGCCTGTTGAGTACGGCTTATGACCGCTTTAAGCAGGTCGTCAGCACCGGCCGGCGCTTCGACAGCGCGCAGCTCGATGACGTCGCGCAAGGCCGGGTGTGGACGGGTCGGCAGGCCGTCGCGCAGGGCTTGGCAGATTGCCTGGGCGACCTCACGACGGCTGTCGAGTACGCGCGTACCTTGGCCCGCTTGCCGGACGACCGCGATCCCGAAGTGGTGGATATCCGCCCCCGTGCCCCGGAGCTACTCCCGGAGACGGCCGAGGCGGCGAGCGCGCTGCACCGCCTCGGACTCGGGTGGATTATGCCGACCGAGCGGTCGGAGGTGGTGGCGTGGCTGATGGCGCTCGCTGCACCGGTCACCGGCACCGGCCAGGCGCTCACGGTGGCTCCCTGGCTGATCCGCATTCGCGGTTGACCCGCGCGGGTCATCGGAACGGCACCATCCGGGTAAGCTGGTATAACCGGCACCACCGCCTGTCCGTTGATGGTGTGTCTGCCACGTTCACTGCCGACCGCGCCGCTCTGCGGAGGGGACCTCCCTGCGACGCATGAGAAATGTAGCCAGGACGATTCGGTGGCTGCCTGATGCACTGGCCTTGCTCTGCTTGGGTGGCTTTGTCGCGCTCCTCTTTCGACACACGCTCTTTGGCCCTGGCGTCCTCGCCGGATTCGATCTCGTCAACTACTTCTATCCGCTGAAGACCTACGCCGCGCGGCGCCTCGCCGCCGGAGATATCCCGCTCTGGAATCCCGACCTCTTCTTTGGCAGCCCCTTCCTGGCCAATATCCAGAACGGCGTGCTCTATCCACCAAACCTACTCTTCTCGTGGCTGAACTTTCCCGATGCTCTGCTTGCGAACACCGCCGGTCACTTCTGGTGGGGGGCGCTGGGCATGTACCTGCTCGTGCGGCTGGGCTGGGGTTGCTCACGAGTTGCCGCGCTGCTCGCCGGCGGCGTCTTCGCCGGCAGCGGGTTTCTCGGCGCGCACGTGGGGCACCTCAATCAGGTGCAGGCGGCAGTGTGGCTGCCCTGGCTGCTGCTGGCACTGGAGCGCGCGACTGCCGGCTCGGTTGGGTGGCTCGTCCTCGGTGGCTGGCTGCTCGCGCTCCAGCTCTTGGCTGGCCACACGCAAGAGGTGTACTACTCGCTGCTCACCGTGGGTATCTGGGCCGGCGCGCTGGTTGTGCTGCGGCGGCGCGACGGGGCGCGCGTACTGGCACTACGACTGCCCAGGATTGGCACGAGGCTTGCACCGCTCATCGTGCTGGTGCTGGTGGTGGTCAACGCCGCCGGTCTGGCTGCGGCCCAACTGCTTCCCACCATTGAGCTGAGTGGACTCTCCCACCGTGCCGGTGGCCTGACGCTCGACGAGGCTACCGCGCTTTCCGTAGATCGGACGCACATCCTCGAATCGCTGCTCCCCACTTTCTGGGAGCTTCCTAGTCAGGAAGTCATCGGCTACGTGGGCGTGGCGGCCCTGGTTGTCGTGCTGGCCGGGTTGACCCACCCCCGGCGCCTGGGCCGGGCCGTCGTGCTGGCCGGTATCGCGGCGCTCGCGGTCACACTCGCGCTGGGCCGCTACACCTCCCTGTATCTGCTCCTCTACGACTGGCTGCCCGCTTTCGACTCCTTTCGGGCGCCCGGCCGCTGGCTCTTCATCACGACCGTTGCACTGGCCGGGCTGGCTGGGCTGGGAGCCGACGCCGTACTCCGCCGGTGGTCAGAGGGCAGGGGGCAGGGGTCGGTAAGTGCAGGCCAGGCTACGGCCCACGGCCCACCGACCGCTGGCCTTCACCGGGCGTCCCTGTTTACGCTGGCACTCGTGGTGGTGGTCGGCGGGCTGGCGCTCTACGCCTGGCGATCACTGGTCGTCGTTGCTATTCCCTGGCTGCCGCATGGCCGGGTGGTCGTGCTTTGGAGCCTGGTGGCGCTGCTCACCGTGGGCCTCGTGCTCCACGCTATCACCACCGGGCCGCGTTGGTGGCATCGTGTGCTGCTGCTCGGCCTAGTAGCCGGGGAATTGGTGTTCGCGGCGCGGCCGATGGAGTATCAGCGCAGCCGACCGGTTGAAGTCTATGCTTGGAATCCGGCAGTAGCGCAGCAGCTGGTGGCTGACCGGAGCGGCCCCGGTGGATCAACAGCCGCTACCACAGCGGCGAACCGGTCATTCCCGCTGGCGCGAGAATTCAGCCTCGCGCCGCGGCTCTTGTCCGCCACCGACGATGATCGGGTGCTTGAGCTCCACCGGCCGGAGCTGGCCCGGGCCGGCGTCGCTGCGGAGGCAGCGGTATACACCCGCTACCATGAGCAGCTACGGCCCAACCTGCATCTGATCTCAGGCTTGAGCAGTGCCGACGGCTACGACGGCGGCTTGCTCCCGCTCCGCTCCTACGCCCCCTTGCAGCGGGCACTTGCCGCAGCAGCCGGCCCGCTGACGACGCACCATACCCTCGCTGCCCTGGCGCGGCGCGGCTGCACCATCTTAACTCCACCCGGACTATGCAGCCCCGACGCGGTGCCGACGCGGAATGGCGATGCTCTCGCCGTGCTGGGACGGTACGGTATCGGTTACGTCATCATGGAGCAGGGTGTCCGGCCGCCGGGCGGCTGGGAGCACGTCCCGGGCACCGGCGAGGCGGTGGCGCTGTACCGACACCCGGCACCGGCGCCGCGCATCGGCGTGCAGGCAGCCGGCGAGGCGGAACGGTCGGCGCGAGTCATCCGTTTCAGCCCTGAGCACATAGAAGTTGACGTGTCGGGGTACGGCGCTGCTACTCTGATTCTTCGCCAGACGCCCTACCCCGGCTGGCGCGTCAACATTGACGACCGCCCGGCAGCTCCGGGTGTAGATGCTGACGGACTTACACTGACGGTCGCGTTGCCTGTCACGGCGTCACGAGTGCGAATCCGGTATGACCCCTGGACGTGGAAAGCCGGCCTCGTTATCAGTAGTGTGACGATACTCCTCAACGGCGGATTGTTGTGGACATGGGTGCTGGTTCGTCGCCGCCGCCGGACACGCACCGCTGGCGCAGCGGCCAGTGGCCCGTGACCGCCAGCCCGATACCGAGGGAGGTGACTCCAACGACCGACGACCGGGCAGCGGCCACCAACCACGCGGCGGAGCGGGCAGACCGAGCATGTCAGTGGCGCCTCGCCGTCGTCTTGATCGTGCTCTACCTGCTCACTGCGGCCGGCCGCCTCACTTCAGCCGACGGCGCGGCCATGTACCGGACGGCCCAGCAGCTCGTGGTCGCCGGCCAGGTGGCGGTGCCGCCATCGCCCGAGGCACCGGCCGGGCGCGACGGGCGCCACTATGCCAAGTACGGGCTGGGCCAGAGCCTTGTGGAGCTGCCGCTGGTGCTGCTCGGTCACACCCTGACGACTCTGACCAACCGGCCCGACGACCGCCTGACCCGGTTCTGGGTTAGCCTGACCAACACGTTTGTCTCCGTAGGGATCGTCCTCGTCTGGTGGCGCTTTGCCCGCGACTTGGGCTATGCCCGGCCGGTTGCGACGGCCGGGGCGGTGACGTTGGCAGGTGCCTCGCTCTTGTGGCCCTATGCGCGCACCGACTTCAGCGAGCCGCTGCTCGCCCTGGCGCTGCTCTCGGCGGCATGGTGCCTGTATCGCTGGCACCGCGCTCCGCGGCGCTCGTGGGTCTGGGCGCTGGCGGCAGGCGGCTGGGGCGGTTTCGCATTCGTGACCAAGCCCACGGCGGCCATCCTGTTCCCGGCGTTTGCGCTCTATGCGCTCTGGCTCCTGCGCTCCGGTGGCCACTCATGGGTCATCGGCTTCCGGTCGCTTGCCTCGAGTCTCGGCCCGATCGTCGTCGCGGGCAGTTTTGTCTTGGCCTTCAACTACTACCGTTTCGGCTCCGTGCTGGACTCCGGGTATGGTGACGAGCCGACGACCGGCTTTACGACGCCGCTGCTGACCGGGATTGCGCTGCTCTTGGCAAGCTCCGGGAAGGGGCTGCTGTGGTTCTGTCCGGCGGCGGTGGTAGGACTGTGGGGATGGCGCTCCTTTGCACGTGCTTATCCACCGCAGGCGGTCCTCGCAGCATTGCTCTTCGTGTCTCAGCTGGCCTTTTTCGGCCGCTGGTGGGCTTGGCACGGCGACTGGTCGTGGGGGCCACGCTATCTCGTGGCGATGATCCCGTTCCTCATGTGGGGTTGGCTACCGCTCTGGCAACAGCTGCTCCGCAAGCCGCGCTCCTACTTGGCGGTGCTCGTGGTGGTGGGTGTAGCGACCGGCGTCGGAGTGAATGTCCTCGGCATCATCATAGACTTCAGTGCTTACTATCGGGTCGTCGGCCATCAGCTGGGGCAGGGGGCAGATGTTGCCGATGCCCGCACCGAGCCGGCGTTTTCCCCACTGGCCGGGCACTGGTGGCTGCTCCGCGCCGCGCTGTACGACGCGCTCGGCGATGACGACAGCGATCCGCTGACCAACCCCTTCTTGCACGCTTATCCCTGGGCCGAGGTATTCCCCGACCGTGTGCCGCCTCATCCCGAATATGCCGTCAAGCTGGACCTCTGGTTTGCCGGCCCGGACGACCGCCCGGAGTGGGTCGAGTTCGTGAGTGCGCTGGTGGCTTGGTGGTTGCTGGTTGCGCTGATTCCGGCCAGCCGGGCGCTGTGGTCAGCCGCCCGGACAGCCGACTCCACCGACCACTTGGTCCGCACGGTCCGATGAACGCCAAGGTGGTGTGGTCCTGGCGGTCAGCGGTCCTATCCATCGTGGTCCTCTTCCTCGTGACCCGGCTGTACCACCTCACCCTGCTCCCGTTGTCGGGAGGCGAGGCCACGCCGATTACCTGGGCGCTCCAGGCACAACAGCTGCGCGACTGGAGCGATTGGTTCGCGGCGGTGCGTGCAGCAGCCCAGCCCCTACATAGCTGGCTCCTGGTCCCCGTCATCAGCTTGGCATCGAATTGTGCGGACCAGGCGTGTCACCCGGATCGCGTGCTGGCAGCGAGATTGCTTTCCGTGGCCAGCGGTGCAGTTACGCTGACCCTCGTTTTTGCGCTGACGACGCGGCTCTTCGGCCGAGCGGCGGCGTGCGCCGCGGCGCTGGTGTACGTGTGTACCCCCCTGACGCTCCTGCACGACCGGCTGGCGCTGCCGGCAGCGCTGCTGACGGCAGCGTCGGTCCTGGTACTGTGGTGCCTCTTGTCCTGGTGTGAGCAGCCTGATGTGACCGGCCGGAGCCGCACGAGCCTCTGGAAATCCGTGGTGCGGCTCCGGCCGGTGCCCTGGCGCTCAGGGGTGCTCGGCATCGTCCTGGGACTGGCGCTGCTTACCTCCTCGGAGGCGCTGGCGCTGCTCTTTGTGATCCCTGGCGCCGTAGCGCTCTGGCGACCGAGGTCGCTGCGGCGCTGGTGGTCATTGGCAAACGCCTGCTTGGTAGCGGGCCTGCTGTTTTCCGTCGTCTTCACGGATTCGCTTGCCGGCAGTATTGCCGCCCCCCTTTCGGCACCGGCGGCGGCCGCGGCAGTCGCTGCCGACTGGGCCACGAGCGTCGGTTACCTGGCCGCGGCTGCATGGACCTACCTGACCTGGCCGTTTGTCGTGCTGTTAGGCGGGGCAGCTCTGTGGGCCGGGGTGATGGGCCAGCAGCGTGGCCTAACTACAGAGCACTCCGAGCGGTCAACTGCGGAGCAGCATGTGGCCGGGACTCGCAACGGCCCCACGTGGCGCGGGGTAGGGGTATGCCTGCTCTGGTCTATCGGCTCCGCCGTTGGCGTGCTCAGTAGCCAGCCCGCTCCGACCACTGCCGATCTCGTGTTCGTCATGGTTCCCACCTTCCCACTCGTAGGGTGGGGACTCGCCCGGCTGACCGCTGCGTCCCAACGCTTGCCGGAGCTAGTGTCCGCGCTGGTCAAGCTCACCCAGGTCCCGGCCGGCGGGCCGGTGCGGAGTCTGGGAGCCGGCAGCCAAAGCCGCACCACTCGCGGGCCAAAACTCCGGCGGTCGCAGGCCCCCCCTACCTGCCCAGTATGGCCGGAGTTTTGGCCCGCGACACTTGGCCCTATCCGTGCGGCGTTGGCTGCCGGGATCGTCCTGGGCGTGTATGTCGCACCGGCTGTCGCCTGGGGCTGGTCGTTGCTCGCCGATCCGACCAGCACGGCTTGGCACGACGGTCCCGGAGCTTCTGACCGCGACCGGTACATCGAGGGGCGGCAGTCCGGTTACGGACTCCGTGAGATCGTGGATCGGTTACGGGCAGCGGCCGAGCATCAGCAGGTCGTTGTCTTCACTGCGGACGCTGCCGGTATGCCGCGCGACGGTGTGCGTGTCCTGCTGGGCAACATGCCAAGTCCAGTGCTGGCCACGGTGCCGCCGGGGATGCCGGTCGCCGAGTGGCTCGCGCAGCGTGTGGGGCGTGAGTATCAGGCCGCCAGCACCGGAGCTGCGCTGTTCTATCTGCTCGACGATGACCACAGCGGCGCCGGCGACCGGGCGTTTCGCCGGGTCAACCCCGGCGCTCGCGTCGTGCAGCGTGTCATGAAGCCGGGGAGTCACCGGTTCGTCCTCTATAAGCTCCCCTGGCAACCGCCGGGAGACGATCACTGGCTTGATCCGCCGCCGCGCTTTGGCGAGCGCATTGCCCTGGCGGGATACGCGCTGTCAGCGACAACCTACCGGGCGGGAGACACGGTGCGGTTCACCCTGTTCTGGGAGGCGCTGGCGACGCCGGTAAGTAGCTATACCGTCTTCACGCACATCGTGGCCGACGATCCGGCGCAGAAGATCGGCCAATGGGATCAGTACCCCGTCGCTGGCAACCATCCCACCCCGACGTGGCGGCGCGGTGACTTCTTCACCGACCCCTATGAAGTGCCGATAGACCCCAATGCCCGGCCGGGTAGCTATCGCGTGATCGTGGGTTTGTATCGGCTTGAGACACTGGAGCGCCTGCCCGTCACGGTAGGGGACGCTGGCGGGACCGAGAGCGGTACTGACTTCTACGAGCTGGCGGAGATTGTGGTGACTGCTCCGTAGAGGCGTGAGTTGGACTTGGGCCCCGGCCCCCGCCATTGCGGCTTGCGCCGCAATCCGGACCGCCGGGGTCCAAGAATGGCCCTGGATTCCCGCGAAAGCGGGAATGACGCATCGGGGCGCGATGAATCGCGCTCCTCTCCTACACGAACGTCTAGCCGGCTTGCTCGATGAACTGCCGGAGGCGCGCGGCGTTGTAGCCGACGCTCATCTCGTCGCCAACGGTAATGATCGGTCGGCGCCACAGGCCCGGTTCCTCGGCCAGCAGTCGGATCAAGGTCTCGTCGTCGGGGAGCTGCTCGCGGAAGTTCAGCTCGCGTGCCTTGGTGCTGCGGAGGGAGACAACGTCGCGGGGAGACCGTTCACCGAGGAGCGTTCGCACCTCCGCTTCAGCCAGCGGCTCGCGGAATAGCTCGCGGCTCTTGTACGGTACGCCGGCTTGCGAAAGCACCGCTTTCGCCTTCGTGCAGCTCGTTCAGCCCCGCTTGTGATAGAAGTTGATCTCGTTACTCACCATCGCCTCCAATCACGTTTTCCGGGTACGTCACTTAACGGTGACGGACTTGGCGAGGTTGCGGGGCTTATCCGGGTCCAGCCCACGCTTGACCGCCAAGTAATAGGCCAATAGCTGCGCCGGGACGACATTCATAATCGGAGAGGCGTACCCGATGTCGGGGACCTGCACATACTCGTCGAACATGTCCTCGTAGCTCGGACCAACGCCGACAATCAGGGCGCCCCGGCTACGCATCTCGATGGCGTTGGAGAGCACCGAGGCGCGGCTGCGATCATTCGCGGCAAACACAATACACGGTGTACCATCCTCGATCAGCGCGATGACTCCGTGCTTCAGCTCACCACCGGCAAAGCCCTCTGCATGGATATACGAGGTTTCCTTGATCTTCAGCGCGGCTTCGAGCGCAGTCGGATAGTTGACATCGCGTCCGATGGTGAAGAGGTGCTCCTCGGCGGCGAGCTTCTCGGCCAGCTTGCGGATCTGCTCTTCCAAACCATCGGAGAACAAGCGTGACAACGCCACGCTGGCCTGCTGCAAGACGGCCCGGCCCTGCGCCTGATCGCCGGCGACCGTATACGCCAGGAGCAAGAAGACGCCCAGCTTGGCGGTATAGGCCTTGGTGCTCACGACGGCCTTCTCCGGCCCGGCGTAGAGGTCCAGCGAGTAGTCGGCGAGCCGGGTGAGCGATGATCCTGGCACGTTGACCAGGGCCATCACTTGACTGTTGTGGCGCTTGGCCGCGCGCACGGCCTCGATAGTGTCCATGGTCTCGCCGGACTGCGAGGCGGCAACCAGTAGTGAGTCCGCGACCAGAAAGTCCTCCAGAAAGTAGAACTCGGAGCCGACGGCGAAGTTCACGTGCTTGCGGGCCAGGTGTGAAAAGAGATACGTCGCTTCGAGCGCGGCGTAGGAGGCGGTCCCGCAGGCCGTGAAGTAGGTGCCAAAGGCACGCCGGATCATTTCGGTTGCCACGCCGATGGGGGCCGTGGGGTAGGCGGCAATCCGCGCCAGGACTTCCGCCTGCTCGTGAATCTCCTTGAGCATGAAGTGGGGATACGCGCCCTTGTCTGCGGTGGCCGGCGCCGTCATGCCAGGCTGCCCTGACGGCGCCAGCGGCACCATCCGCTCGAAGTCAAGCTGCCGGAGCTTGAGGGTGTTACCTTGCGCGTCGAGGCAGACCGGCGGCTGATCGAGCGTGAGCAGGGCACCCTCGCCGTCGTCGAGGAGGAGCACGCGGTCGGTGTAGGCGCTTAAGGCCGGCAGATCGGACGACACGAGCGCCGCAGTGCTGAGGCGTCCCCCAGCCGCACCACACCTGGCACCATCCGTGCGACTGGGGGGCGTCAGCCCCACCGCGAGCGGCGAGCCAAGTCGAAACAGCGCCAGGCTCGCCGCTTCCCTCGACCCGACGACGATGGCGTTCAGGCCGTGCAGCTGCCGGAAAGCGCGAAACACGGCGGCGGCAAAGTCGCTCGGCGAGTAACCATTGGCGCTTGCCAACTCCTCTTCGACGAGGTGCGCGACTACCTCGGTGTCCGTGTCGGAGGTGAACCGATGACCCTGAGCCAGGAGCCGCTGCTTGAGTGGCTGGTAGTTCTCGATGATGCCGTTATGGACGACGACGATGGACCCGCTGCAATCGAGGTGCGGGTGCGCGTTGGACACGGTCACCCCGCCGTGGGTGGCCCAGCGCGTGTGACCGACCCCGACGCTGCCGGACAGACGGCTATCCCCGATCTTGGTAGCGAGCTGACCGACCGGGCCTACCTCCTTGAATAGTTGGACGCGGTCTTGCTCCAGGACCGCGAACCCCGCCGAGTCGTAGCCGCGGTATTCCAGACGCTCCAGCCCTTCGAGGAAGAACGTCGTGAGGTCGCGTTGCCGCTCGCCAACGTAGCCGAGAATCCCACACATTGTATTGCTGGCCTCACCCCCGTCCCCTCTCCACGTGTGGAGAGGAGGAGTCCACCAGAGGCGGTCAGGTACGGCGTGCCGCCTCAGAGATCATGCATGGCGCCCGGCACAATCCACTCGGCCGGGGCGACGTTCACACTGCCTACCCGCACTTCCCAATGCAGGTGCGGGCCGTTGGCGAAGCCGGTAGCGCCTACCCGGCCGATGACTTGGCCGCGCTCGACCGGCTCGCCAAGGCGCACGTGCAGCTGCGAGAGGTGGAGGTAGCCGGAATAGACCCCCAAGCCGTGGTCGAGATAGATCGCCTGCCCCCGGATAGTCAGCCCATCCACCAGCGCGACCCGTCCGGTCGCGCAGGCCCGTACCGGTGTCCCGGTGGCTGCGCCGTAGTCCACGCCGCTATGGGCGCTCGTCGGTGGGCCGCCGTTGATCGAGCGCCGGGCACCGAATGGTGAGGTGACGGGGGCGTTCAGAGGGCGCTGGAAGGCTCCTGACCAGAACCGCTGCGGCGTCAACCGGGTCGTCACTTCCGCTAAGAGCGCAGCCTCGCGCGCTATCGTCTCCGGTGTCAGGAGCGCAAGTTGGGCCTGGCCCATCCAGAGTCGCTCCAGCGGGTAGTGGCCTGGGGATACTTCGACGTACTCGACCAGCTCCGGGCCGGCGTGGAGTACCCCGTGCTGATCTTCGGCCACCAACCGGAGCGGCAGGGAACCTACTGCCTCTTGCCGCTCCACGCCACCAATGCTGACCCACCAGCTGCCACGCTGCGTCAGCAGGAGCGGATTATTGCCGATGGTGCCCGCGATGCGGCGGGCCAGCGGCGCCCACAGGCGCACAACGACCGTCTGGCCCTGCGCGATTGATGGTCGGGAGAATGCGACGTGACCGATCACGGCCGGCGGCGGCGGTGCCGCCCCAGCGGTCGCCGAGTCCGGAAAGATGCCGGCTTGGTGCGCCAGATCACCAGTAAGCGCACCGACCACCGTGCCTTTGAGCGGCATACCTGGGATCGCGTCGGTCCAATACTGGAGCACCCCGCGTTGGAAGCGTTGGGCGATAAAGGGGCCGTGTTTCTCCGGCAGCGAGGTCGGCAATCCGTAGACGGCGATACCGCGCTCCGTGCTGTCGCTGGGGCTAGGATGCACAGCCCCAGCCTGCATGAAATAGCGCTTGATCGGTGCGTTGGTCAACCATCGTAACCGAGCCGCTTTGATCTGCGCGAAGTCCGTTAGCGAGCCGTCATCGTTTCGCTGCCGCGGCACGCCGAGCGACAGCAGCCAGTCGTCATGACCGGCAGCGTGCAGCCAGTCCATGACATTGGCCAGCCAGGCCTCGCCAATGTCGGGTCGCCATTGCAGTACCCCGCGCTGAAAGACCTGGTATTGTAGGCCGTCCGGTGCGAGGTACGGCCGGGAAATCGGGTAGCCGAGCACCTGGACGCCACCGAGATGACGCATCCCGGCCCAGAACTGTGGGCCGCCGGCCTCATCCACCACCGCGAATCCCGTCTGACCGAAGTAGTGCCCGCCGGGAGTGCGGTACTCCACTGGGGCATCGGCTGCCGGTAGGTAGGACGGCCAGGACCGCTCGGCGTATTCGGCCGCCGGGGCCGCGGCGACGGTGCGTGCTCCGAGCGCCGCCGTGCCGGCAGCGGCCAATGTAGCCCGCAGCGCGGCGCGGCGGCCAATACCGCTATACATCATGAGTCCCTACCGACCGCTCAATCTACACCACCACACTCTTGCCGGCACACCTTGCAGCCGCCGTCGGACCCCTCGGCCCTTACCCCGGCTTCTCCCGCGGGAGACTTTTGCATACATCGTCATTCCGGCGAAAGCCGGAATCCAAACAGCGGCCCTCCCAGTCCCTCCCAGGTTGGCGGGCATGGAGTCACGGCCACCGACGACGCACCGGAGGAAAAGGACGGGAGTAGCATCCCCGTAGCCGGTCCGGGAGGTGGCTGCGAGGCGAGCCACCTCAAACTTCTTCCCAGTGAGGGAGTCCGTCCACCAGTTGTAGCGCCATTTGCCAAGCACTGGCCGCGGCGTTGGCGGGAGCGGCGTGGCCGTTGGCACGGGAGTCGGATAGAACTCGCACGGATCAAGCGCGGTCATACTTCCCCAAGGTTCTTCGACGCCGCGCGTCATCTTGTCTGTATCCGACGTACAGTCGGCGGCACGCAACGAGGCCGGTACAGTGGCAGCGAGGAGCAACGTGAGCAAGCCAATGGCGACAACAGTCAGACGGGGGGCCATGAGGAACCCCCTTGCGGCGAGATGGTGGGGTCCTGGGCCACAGTCGCCCGGCCATCGTGGTGTGAGCCGCAAGAGGGCGTGTAACACCACCTCGCAACTCACTCACACCACACAGCGGCGGCAGCGGTAGACTGTGGCCCAGTCCGTTTTGGGGGAACCGCAACCGCTGGCATTTGTCAAGGCCACTTGCTACGCTAACGATATCAGCGGTCAAGGGGAACCGGAAGGAGTTGGCCGCTGGGGCTGAAAGGAGGACAGCGATGAGGACTTCCCGGAAACCCTCGCGCCGGCAGCTATCCGCAGCGCAGCCGGCCCGTCGGTCCGTTGGCCGTCCACCGCGTCCAATGCCAGAGCCGATCCCTGACACACCGGAGAACGTCGCCCAGGCGTTTCTCACTACACCACCCAAGCGCGAGTCGGAGTGGGAGTACTTACGCCAACCTCCCGCCTCCAACTAACCATCCTCGCTCGCAATCTACCAGGTCGTGACTGTAGGTGAACGCCGCCATTACGGCGGCCGCGCTCGGAGGAGGGGATGACTGACACCAGTGACCAGGAGTCCATCTGGAGTGTCTATAGAGATGACCTCAAATGGTACTCCTGGCTATTCCCGATCTTCTGGGTCATTGGCGTAAGCCTACATCTCTGGCAGCACTGTCTAACCGACGTAGTGCCGGCAATCGCAACCGCTGGACTGGCCGCTGCTGTGCTCGCACTGATGTTTCTCTTTGGCAAGGAGTTGGTGATCTACATAGCAAGACAGGCGTGGCCGAGAATAAGGAGGTCTTACCATGCCATTGTTCGGCTTTCGACGCGCCTATGAAGAAGCGAAGCAGGATGAAGCAGCGGCTTTGCGGAAGGAAGGCGCCGAACGCTACAAGGCTGCCGCTGTTGATAAGTTGCGAAAAAACAACGGCAGTGACTCAGATGCACCAGTTGCGCTGCCGCCTATCGAAAGCGTTGACTACCGCTGACGCAGCGATGGCGGATAGGCTGACCCACTGGCGATCAGGTCCCGGTAGCGCAGCCGCTTGCCGGTAAATCCTCGCACCATCGCCGCCATCTGGTCAATATGCAAAGCTCTCTGAGCGGAGCGCAGCATCTCGCCACGTGGGAGCGACCCTTTGCTCCACTCAGAGCCGGCCCCTGGCTCGAACCGGGGGTGACAAGGGTGACACGTGGAAAGACCCTGCTGGACTAGGCGAAGGGGTTGCGGGCCTGCTCATTGGCTATCGTCGTGGCCGGGCCGTGTGCGGGGAACACCGGCGTCTCCGCTGGCAGCCGCAGCAGCCGCTCTCGGACGGACCGGAGGATGTCCTGGTAGGCTGCCGGTGAGCGCGTGCCCCCGGCGGAGCCGGCAAACATGGTATCGCCGACGAATGCCGCCCCGCCTATCAGATAGGAGATACTGCCCGGCGTGTGACCGGGCGTAGGGATGGCCTGTGCCGCCAGTGATCCCCACGCGAGCTGCCGGTCGGCCGCTATGCGGTGGACCGCGTCTGACGAGACGTGCGCCGCGGCGCTCGCATCTGCTGTGCCGATGTAGACCGGCGCCCCGGTAGCTCGCTGCACCTCGGTCAGGCCGCCGGTGTGATCGCCGTGTCCGTGCGTGATGAGGATTGCTGCCACCCGCCAGCCCGTCTCACGTATCTTGGCGAGCAACGGACCGGCCTCCGTCCCGGTGTCTATGACGAGACACGAGTCGTCCGCCGCCGCCACCAGGAAGCAATGCACGGGATACGGCAGCGTTACGCACACGATACGGTGCTTTGCGGGCGGACGAGTCGTCAGTGGTACTGGCGGTGCATCCCAGGCCTCGGTAGCGATGTCCCAGAGGCGGTCGGCGGGAAGCGAGAAAAGTCGCGCGAATTGCCCCACTTCATCATGGGTCGGCCTCCGTTCGTAGCTCTCCATGGCGGCCAGCCCGTCCGCAGTCACGCCCACGGCCGACGCGACGGCGGACGGGCTGAGGCCGTGTCCCCGGCGGGCCTTCCCGATCACGTCTCCAAACTCATCTTCTAGCGGCATGATGCGCTCCTTCTTTATGGCGTGGACCCAACCCCCGGCCCCTCCCCGTGCGGGAAGGGAGTTCCTGGGTTCCGGCTTGCGCGGGAATGACGGCTCCAGGTTGACAGCTTCCTGCTGACAACTGACAACAGCCGACGGCCGATAGCTGATCGGAGTTGCCCTATAATCCCCTTCAGGGTATGACACACACCTCCCCGCGGCAAGGGCGCGCCGCACCCACTACTATCTCGACGACCATGACACCATCGTCAGTCGCTGCGTATACCATCGGCACCGCCGGACACGTTGATCACGGTAAGTCAACGCTGATTAACGCGCTCACGGGCATTGACCCCGACCGCCTGCGCGAGGAAAAAGAGCGCGGCATGACGATTGATCTCGGCTTTGCCTGGTTGCGGCTGCCGAGCGGCCACGAAGTCAGCATCGTTGACGTACCCGGGCACGAGCGCTTTGTCCATAACATGCTCGCCGGCGTCGGTGGCATTGACGCTGCCCTGGTCGTCATCGCTGCCGACGAGGGGGTGATGCCGCAGACCCGCGAGCACGTTGCTATTCTCGACCTGCTCGGCATCAACCGGGCCGTCGTCGCCCTGACCAAATGCGACCTTGTGGACGAGGAGTGGTGCGAGCTGGTCCGCGAGGATATTGCCGAGACTCTAGCCGACACGGTTGTCGGCGCGGCCCCGGTGATCGAGGTCTCGGCAACGCAGGACCGGGGGCTGGCCGCGCTGGTAGCGCAGTTGGAACGGCTACTCGCCGACACGCCGCCGAAGCGCGACTTGGGGCACCCGCGCTTGCCCGTGGACCGGGTCTTTACGCTGGGCGGCTTCGGCACCGTCGTGACCGGTACATTGCTGGACGGTACCATTGACCTCGGGCAGGCGCTGGAGATTCAGCCCGGCGGTCTGCGGACACGCGCGCGCGGCTTGCATTCCCATCAGTCGAAGGTTGATCGCGCCGATCCGGGCCGGCGGGTGGCGATCAACCTCGCCGGGTTAGCGGTTGACGACCTGGAGCGCGGCGCCGTCGTCGCGTCTCCCGGCTGGCTCCGGCCAACCCAACGCCTCGACGCTCGCTTGCAGCTAGTGGCCGATGCACCGCGCCCACTCAAAAGCGGCACCACCGTCGCGCTGCACATTGGTACCGCCGAGGTCGTGGGCAAGGTCCGCCTCCTCGACGCGCCGGTGCTGGAGCCGGGTGCTCAGAGCTGGGTACAAGTATCCCTCCGAGCACCGGTGGCGGCGCTGAAAGGCGACTTGTTCATTATCCGCCAGCTTTCTCCCGCCGTCACCTGGGGAGGGGGCGAGATTGTGGACGTGCGGCCCACGCAGCGGCATCGGCGCGGGCGCCCGGAGGTGCTGACGGCGCTGGAAATCTTGGCTACCGGCGAGCCGGGCGAGATTGTCTTGCAGACGCTGGCACTCAGGGAGCCGCTCATGCCGCCCGCCCTCGCCCGCGCGAGTGGCCTGGCGACGGGTGTCGCGCAAGCGGCGCTGGCCCGCCTCCTGCAAGCGGGGCAGGTTACGTCGCTCGGTGCGCTGCTGATGACGACGGATGGCTGGGAGCGAGTGCGCGAGCAGCTGTTGAGCACCGTGCAGGGCTATCATCGCCAGTACCCGCTGCGACGCGGGATGCCCCGCGAGGAGCTGCGTAGCCGCCGCCGGCTGCGGCCACGTCAGTTTGCGGCCAGCTTGGACCGCCTGCTGACGGCTGGCGAGTTGGTGGAGGAGGGAGTGTTGGTCCGGATCGCGCACCATGCGGTGCGGCTCTCCCCAGCCGATGAAGCCACGGCCACGGAGCTGCTCCGGTGCTTGGCCGCCGCACCGCGCTCGCCACCAAGTCTGACCGAGTTGCGCGGTAGGTTGACCGGCCTCTCCGACGAGCTTCTCGACGCCTTGGTCGCGCAGGAGCGCGTTGTTCGCGTGAGCCAAGACGTTTGCTTCACGCCGGCAGCCTTTGACGACATGACTGGCATGGTGGTTGCCCACCTGCGAGAGCATGGCAGCATCACGGTCGCGGCGGCCCGCGACCTCTTCGGCACGAGCCGCCGCTACGTCCTCGCCTTGCTGGAGCAGCTGGACCACCGGCGGGTCACACGGCGGGTTGGCGATGAGCGCGTTTTGCTGCAGCGCACGGAGGAGTAGCGGCAACGCACCGCGCCAGGGCCAATGGTTAAACCTGCTCGCCGGCAGCAACGTCGTCGCCCGCTATCCCGCTGGCGCGACGGTCGCACCAAGCGACGGCGTGGCAGTACCGCCGTGCCGGGCGAGGGGCTGCGGCGCCCCCTCCGTATTGCAGACCACTTCGGACCACGGGTGCAGTTTGCCGCGGCGCTCGTCGCCTGGGTAGTTGTTGGCCTCCTGATGTATGCTGTGCAGCCGGCCTCGACATTCGTCATCGTTGCGTTTTTGGTCTTGCTCTTTCTGGCCCTCGCGCTGACCTGTGCCCCGATCATCTACGGCCTCTCGTTGCGCTTTGCAACCTCATCGCGATCCCGCGAGGACGCGCTGCGCCGGTCCATCCGTCAGGGCATTCTCACTGCCGGCTTTGTCGTGGCCAACGCGGTCCTGCTGCTGATCCATGCCCTGAGCTTCCTGACGGCACTGTTGACCTTGGGCGCGTTTGCGACGTTCGAGTTGATGTTGCTCATGCGAAACCGCTCTTGAAGTTGTGCCACGGGGCCTGCTGGGCATGCGACACTGGACGACCACAGGCCCCCGGTGAACGCTGTGGCAAAGTCCTGAGCGGCGGCGGCGCGCGGCCGGCCGGAGTACCAAGCCGCAGGCTCCGATGGAACGATGGTGGTCCAGTCTGACGTTTCAGCCGATTTCGACCGCCTCGCGGTCTACTACGACCTCGAGCACCACGACAGTACCGCTGACCTGCCGGTGCTGTCGGAGTTCGCACGGGCGTCGCCGGGGCCGATTCTGGAGTTGGCCTGCGGCACCGGGCGCGTGCTGCCGGTCCTGGCGGCGGCCGGACAGCCGGTCGTGGGGCTGGACTGCTCGAAGGCGATGCTGCAACGGGCACAACGCCGCCTGACTACCGAGTCGGCACCGGGCGCAGTGTGGCTGCTGCGCGGCGACATGTGTACCTTCCGGCTACGCACCCGGTTCGGCCTCATCGTGGTGGCCTTCAACTCCTTCATGCACCTGACTACGCAGCGTACTCAGGAGCAGGCGCTCCGGGTCATCGCGCGCCATTTGCGCCCCGACGGTCGACTGGTCGTGGATCTGTTCAATCCGGCAAGCATGCTCGACGACGACAGCGAGGGCGCACTGCTGCTTCACTGTCTCCACTACCTGCCGGAGCGGTCGGCCTACGTGCTGCACTTTCATGCGGTGCGGACCGACCGCACGGTGCAGCTCGTGACCGTGGACAGCTACTATGACGAGACGGCCAGCGATGGTACCATCAAGCGACACGTGGCGCCGTACCGGTTGCGCTATCTGCATCGCGCGGAGATCGAGCTGCTATGGCGGCGGGCTGGCCTGCACATCGAGGCGATCTATGGCGACTACGACCTGGGACCGGCGGCAGACGATGGCCCGCGCCTCTTGGTCGTAGCCCGCCATGAGCACCGATGATGGTGAGGACCGAGGGAGTATTCGGCAGTGACCGGGGGACGGGTGACGGGCATCATCCTCGCCGGGGGCAAGAGTCGCCGCCTGGGCCGCGATAAGACGACGCTGCCGTGGCCGCCGCCGGGCGCCCCTGACGTGCCAGCCGGCAGCCAGAGCCGCACCACACCTGACACCATCCGTGCGGCTGTGGCTGCCGGCACTCCACCCACGCTCCTCGCCGTCACTGCTGGCCGGCTGGCGACCGTATGCACCGCGGTCGTGCTCGTCGGCTACCGTGCCGAGCGCCATCCCTTGCCCTACCGGACGGTGCCCGACGTCTACCCGGACTCCGGTAGCTTAGGTGGCATCTACTCCGGGCTGGCTGCTGCGGGCCGCTGGTCCTTTGCCATCGCTGCGGATATGCCCTTCGTCAACCTGGCGCTGGTGCGCTACATGCTCTCCTTATCGCGCGAGTGGGACGCGCTGGTGCCGGTCATCGCCGGGCGACCGGAGCCGCTCCACGCCCTGTACGGGCCGGCGTGTCTGCCGGCTATGCGCGAGCGGATTGCAGCACGGCGGCTCAAGATCGCCGGTTTCTTTGACGCTGTGCGCGTGTGCTATCTCGACGAGGCCACCGTGCGCGGCTTCGACCCCGAGCTGCACTCCTTCTTCAACATCAACACACCGGCGGACCTCGCACGGGCGCGAGCCATGCAGCGAGACGAGTAGTGGCATCCGCCTGCCCCCCTACGGCTCACGACTTGGCAGGAAGAAGCGTCCCGGCCTCCCAGTCGTGTAGCGTCTCGCGGTGCCCCTGAAAGGCGATTCGTTGCGGCAACGCACCGCGCCGGAAGAAGGCCGCGGCCATGGCATCGTCACCGGGTTGCAGCTCCCCGCCGGCAATCGTTGCCCGGTAGACCAGGAGAATGGCAACGTTGCGCGGATCGTCGTCGCCAAAGTAGGCGCCGACCAAGCCGGTAAGTGTCACAGTGAGACCAAGCTCTTCCAGCGCCTCGCGGACGGCGGTCTCGTCGGGTCGCTCGCCGTACTCGACGAATCCGGCCGGGAGCATCCAGTAGCCTCGATACGGCTCGTGTTTCCGCTGCACGAGCAGCACGCCGCTGGCTGACTCGATCAATACCGCAGCGCCGACGGCATTCTTGGCATAATACACCCAGCCGCAGACGGCACAGGCCGGTCGGACGACGCCCCCGCGCTCTTGCTCGCCCAAAGGGGCGGCGCAGCGCGCGCAATACAGGGGCCGGCCAGGATCAGGATATGGCGGCATCCAGGACCTCCCTACCGCTACGGTGGTGACGAGAGCATAGCGGAGACTAGCTGCCGGCAGGTTGAGGTCTACAACTCACACGCTAGGCGGGGCAAGGAGGATGTCATGGCTACTGAGACCGAGTTGGCATGGGTAGCTGACTTCAAGGCAAAAGCTGCCCGGCCGTACACGGAGGCGGAGCTTGCGAGGCTCCGGGCGTGGGCAGAGACGGTTGATCGGATCAACGCTACGAAGCACTGGCCTCCCGGTACGCTGCAGAGCCTACTAGATAAAGCGCGTGCAGAAGATAACGAACGGTATGAACGGCGTTGAGCCGCGACTCTTCTATGTCGTGGACGCTTCAGTTGTAGTGAAGTGGCATATACCTCCCGAGACCGACACGGATGTGGCGTTGCGGCTGCGCGACCGGATGGTGGCTGGGGCCTTACGGCTTGCTGCACCTGAACATATGATGGTAGAGGTTATTCGCGTGCTCCAGCTTGGAGTGAGAGACCAGCATTACGGATTACACGAGGGCTTAGAATTGGTGCGTGCCTTTCTTGCACTGCCTATCATCTACTTCGCCAACGATGAACTATTTGAGGCTGCATTCCGCCTCTCAACTGAGTATCAGATGGCTTTATACGACTCTCTCTATCTGGCTCTAGCGCGACTGCTCGATATTCCCTTCATTACGGCTGATCGTCGCTGCTATAACCTCGCCCAGAGCCGGGCAGTCTCGAATGTGGAATGGCTGGGCAGCAGCTAGCTCGGATCGCCACAGCGGCGTGCCGGAGAGTCCGCACGGGGTATTCGCCGGGGCATATCGGGCTAGAACCCGGCCGCTTTATCCACGACGTTGCGTAGCGGCGTCCCGGTGACAAAGCGCCGTAGGTTGTCGGCGAGCACGCCGATCCGGCGATCATCGTCGTTATCGTCAACGCCCGCGACGTGTGGTGTCATCAACACGTTGTCGAAGCCCCAGAGCGGGTGCTCCGCGGGCAACGGCTCCTGCTCGTATACGTCGAGGGCGGCGGCGGCGAGGTGCCCGGAGCGCAGCGCCGCCACGAGCGCGTCGAGCCGTACCACCTTGCCGCGCCCGATGTTGATGAAGTAAGCGCCAGCGCGCATCTGGGCAAAGCGTTCGGCATCGAAGAGTCCACGGGTCGCCGGCGTTTCCGGCACGCAGACGGCCACGATGTCGGCCTGCTCCAGGAGGTCTGCCAGTCGGTCGGGCTTCCACAGCGCCGCGACCTCCGGGGGGCACACCTCGCACCGCGCGTCTACGGCGATAATCCGCAGCCCGAATCCGGCGGCGCGTTTGGCCACACCGTAGCCGATACCGCCTAGCCCTACGATGCCGAGAGTGCGGGCGGCAAGCTGGAACGCGGTCGTGCCCTCGCGGTGACGCCAGGTGCGTTGCTGCTGTGCTGCCCAATAGCGCGGCATATCCCGCGCAAAACAGAGAATGAAGCACAGCACGTGGTCCGGAATCGTGTCGTAGAAGATGCCCCGCATGTTGGTCACGACGACCGGATGGGCGATCAACGCCGGAAAGAAGTAGCTCTCCAGGCCGGCCAGCGGCGTCTGAACCCAGCGCAGCCGGCGCGCTACTTGCAGCATCTCCGGGGTGATGTGCCCATAGAACGCCTCAGCATCGGCGATCTCGCGCACGGCAGCGTCGGCGTCGCTCGCTACCGCGATATCCGCCTGCGGTGCGACCTGCCTCAGCTGCTCTGGCCATGAGGCCGGTACATCGCCGTATAACAGCAGCTTCATGTCAGTTCCCTCTCTCCGTCGCTCCGAGAGCCGCTGTCGTGCCCTCGACGAGGCCGCTGTCGCGCAGCAGCACGAGCGCCCGTGCGAGCAGCGCTTGGTGGTGGGGCCGGTTCAACCAGGTACTTGCGCCCGATGGATGTGGCAGCGGTAGCCACCGTCTCCCGTCTAGCTCAGAGCTACGGCCCACCGCGTCTGCCAGCCGCACCTTCCCCAGGAAGGTCTTGATGGCTAACCGGCCGACGAGGATGACCAGGCTCGGGTTGACCAGCCGCACTTGCCGCTCCAGAAATGGTCGGCATAACGACCGCTCGGCGGCCGACGGGAGGCGGTCGCCATGTCCGCTGGCGCTCGGCCCAGGGTAGCACTTGGTCACGGCGGTCATGTAGACCTGCTGCCGGAAAGCGTGCTCATCTATCCCGATGCTCTCCAGCCAGGCAAACAGCCGCCGCCCGGCCGGCCCCATGAACGGCTGGCCGCCGGCGGCTTCACGGCGTCCCGGTGCTTGTCCGATGAGCATGACTCGCCGCGCCGGCAGTGCCTCAACGCTACTGAGGATCGGCCGCCCCTGAATGGGATAGCCGGCCTCCGCGCAGCGCCGGCACGAGGCGATCTCGCCATGCAGCGCGTCGAGCATGTCGTCGTGGTCAGCTACGAAGGCCATACTCCGACATTCATCCGCGGGCGCCGCTTGTGCTACGCGGGACGACCGTGCGTGCCGTCGCCCCTGTGAGTGAGCGCCTCAATTCCCATGCTGTCGTCCGCTGTCCTTGCGGGGATTGTCGGCAGCCACAGCCGCACCACACCTGGCGCCATCCGTGCGGCCCTGGCTGCCGGCGCCGCCGCTTACCGGCGCAGCCGGCGATAGAGGTGCAAGAGCATCGAGGAGCCGGTGAGCATGGTGCCCGGGATCACCCCGGATAGGTGCCAGCCGAGATGGACGGGAAACGGCAGCAGCGGCTCCTGACCGATCAGGAGGAATCCGAAGTATGGCACCCAGGCCAGCCCGCCCCAGATAATCAGTGCCACACCCAACCGATAGCGTGTCATAATCCTGCTATGTCCATGTTCATGAAGGATAGCACCAAAGAGGCTCAGGCCGGACAACTAGAGACATTCTACCCGCTGGTTGGGATGGACCTACTCTACGGTAAGGGTGCCGCGCATGCCGGCTGCCTCGAGGCCGGGTAGGGTGGATACGAAGTCGTAGGTGCCCGGGTTCGAGGCTTGCACAGTGAGAGCGAGGCGCTGCCCTCGCTCTGCGTAGATGTAGACCTCGCACCTTACCCACTCCCCTTGAAGCTGCTGAACCTGGACTTCCAGCTTCTCGACACTGATGTCGTGTGCCAGTATGCCGTCGTTCTGCAAGACGATCCGGACCGGCTGATCGCGTGGAATGGTGACGTGCTGCGGCTCGTAGCGGAGGTCAAGGGCACGGATCGTCACCGTCGGTATCCCCGGCTCGGTGTCCGCGCAGCCGGCGAGCAGCGCGAGGAGCAGCAGCGTCACCGGCGCCAGTAGCTGCGCCCACGTAGGCCGTGATCCGTCGGCAGCCACAGCCGCACCACTCGCGGGCCAAAACTCCGGCCCTGCGGGACAGACAGCGGGAGCCGGCGACCGCCGGAGTTTTGGCCCGCGACCCCTGGTACCATCCGTGCGGCTGTGGCTGCCGAGCTGCCGACGGATAGGGCATGGTGGCAGGAGTGAGCCTGACATCAGCCAAGACGCTTCAGGAGCAGCGCATGCGCTGCAACGTCCTGCTGCTGCAGCGGCCGCCGCCGCTCGATATGTTCTCGGAGGCGAGTTTCGATGGCGAAGAGGAGTGCTTGGTTCGGAGCGGAGCACCGGGCAGGGAGACCCTCCAGCGTTGGCTCGAGCTGCGTTGGTCCAGCGTCGAGCTTATCGGCCACAAAGATGAGCTTGGTGAGTGCGCTGGCGTCCGGCTGCGGCATCGAGTGGTACTTGATCGCCTCCAGTACGCTGCGGTCCGTTTCTCCGAAGTGCTGCCAGGATAGCACAGCGCCGGCCGGGCCGTGCCAGCCGAGGACGGCAGCCTCCTCCCAACGGGACGGCAGTATCAGGGCGCGTTGCTCTGCGCGCCTCAGCTCACGCGCGCAGTCGTGAAGCCAGGCCGCTCGCAGCACCGGCTCAGGGTCGAGGTCCCATAGCTCGGCCAGGCGGCCGGCGATAGCTGCCACCCGCTCGACGTGTGCGAAGCGCGAGCGACTGAGCCGGGCCGCCAACGCCGCTTGCACATCCGCGATCTCGCTGGCATCGAGTTCATCATTCATGGTCGGCCGCCTCCCACATGATCTTGACATAGCAGGATATACGATCCGACAACGGCGCAGACCTGGCATTCACTCGTCGCCAGGCTCTTCGGCGATGGGTAGCGCCTCATCGGGAGGGATTGCATTCCAATTCCACTCCTGCGCCACACCAAGTTGGGCGATGGCTGCCCGTAGTGGTCCGTCGGTGGTGATGAGCGGGGCCTGCTGGTGGATCGCGAGTTGCACGAAGTCGTGGTCGTCGTCCTTGACTCGCTGCCGACATTCGGCATCGAGGTCTGGCAGATCGGCTTCCTGCACCCACGGGGACTTGAAGGCATTCTGCAGCACGCCCCGCCAGACATTTGCCAGCATCCCGGCCAGAGGGAAGCGGAAGCTGGCCCGTTTTTCTTCTACAGCGAGCTTCGACATCTGACGTTGATGGATTGCCTCGGTCTTGGGCACCCGATGGCAGTTCTCGGCAATAGCACTGATGACGGCAGCGCAGGTGTAGTCATCGTCCTCTTGGTCATTCGTCCCGGCGACAGCGAATTGGACTACATTGTGGTCCACGATGAACGTATGCTTCATTTCCGGGTACCCACCGCGCGCAGATAGTCGGTGAGCTGCGCCACGTCAGCATCGAAGAAGCCGCGCAAACCGCCCTCGACTTGGCCGCGCGCATTGACCGGCATCGGCGTGACCTGCACCCCCGCTCCCTGCGGCTCAAAGTAGTACAGCGCGAGGTCGTCACCGGCGAGTGTGCCCTTGGCGACTTCCGTGAGCCACGTCGTCAGCAGGTGCTCGCTGTGAGTCGTGATGAGGAGCTGCACGTCACGCGCCTCAGCCTCCCGGGCCAGGAGACGCGCAAGGTCAGCCTGTGCCTTGGGGTGCAGGTGCGATTCCGGCTCCTCGATGCCGATGCAGGCTTGCCCAGGAGCAATTGCCAGTTGAGTCAGCAGGTGGACAAGATGCTGCATGCCACCGCCCACGTTGGCAACGCCTCTCTGACCGGCCTCATCAACGCTCTCGATACGCGCAGCTTGCCTGGGTAAAGGCTGTACCCGCAGTGGCTGTCCGGCAACCTCCTCCAGCCACCGGCTCACCCGGCCCGCTGTATCTGTGGAATCGTAATAAAGGAGCCGTGTGGCAACGTCTTGGGCCGACTCGATCTCACTTGGCACATCTTCCTTGATATCAACTTTCGTCTGTTGTAATCCACGGTTGTCAGGAACCAAGTAGTACGTTTTCAGTAAGGTTTCGACAGCATCAATGAAGGAGAGCACTCCCTGGGGGGGTGAGGGAGTGGAGGCAATCCGCGCTCCGAATACAGCACTATAATGAGATACTGGCGTAGGTTTATAGGCAATTGCCTGACCTATTAGTTTACCCGACCTGAGATGCACTTGGGTATTTTGCCCGTTTCGGGATAGAGCGATGGCAGTCGGGTCGGTGTCTATTCCCTGGTTCCGTAGCTCAAGATTCTCTCCCGGATGGTGCAGCGAAGCGATATGATGAGTGAGCCGTCCGTGAGGGTCAAAACGGCATTGGTAGGCGACCGGGCATACTGACGGTGTGGCTGTAGCAGAGGACCAGGAGGCGAGGGTTAGTCGGCCTTCGACGCGAAAGACACGGGATCGAGCGTCGGGACTTGTCTCCTGCGACAGCACATCGCTGGCATCGCCCAGCCGGACGAGTTGGCCATCCAGTTGTAAGCCGGAGCTGCCGAGCGACTGCTTCAAGACAGCGAGGAACTGGAGGACGCTGGACTTGCCGGCGTTATTCGGGCCGATCAGCACAGTGATCCTGCCGAGATCAAGCGCTACGTCTTGGAGGCGCTTGAAGCCTCGAATGTGTAGCTTGGTGAACATGGTTTCGACTCCGGTTGTTCTTTGAATTACGAGTCTACCTGCCGCGGCGCGCGAGCGGTAGCGAGAGATCACGGGGGGAGGGGAATAGGTAGGTGCGTCATTCATGGCGCCCGCTCGGCACACGATCCTCCCTGGGCACGATCAATCGCGCCCCTACGGTGCAGCCCGTACCTACGCTTGTCAGGGTAGCGAGATCGGATTGGCCGGACGGGTGCGGGCACGGGTCAGGTGTGCCGGACGGAGACGGCGGCGTAGTCGAAGCGGCGGATATCGCCTGACGGCCGGCGCACGATCAGCGCACCGTCCGCCTCTAGCCGGAGGGCGCGGCCGGAGGCGATCCGGCGGCCTGAGCGAGCATCGTGGACCGTTACGGTGCGGCCTACCGTTGCACACCGGGCGGCCCACGCGCTCAGGACGGCCGGGTGCGGGCGAGTTTCCGCAATCCAGCCGTCAAGCTCGCGCAGGAGTCTGATGAGCAGGGCGCTGCGGTCGGCTTGCCGGCCGGTATGCAGCCGGAAGCTGGTCGCCGTTGCCCGCAGCTCAGGTCGGTCTCGGAAATCGTCGTTCACGTTGAGGCCGAGGCCGACGATAGCATACTGCACTGCCGTTCCCTGTAGGGATGCCTCGCAGAGCACACCGCCCAGTTTTTGCTCGCCGACCACGATGTCGTTCGGCCACTTGACCTGCGCCGGCACGGCGGCGGCACGGCCGGCCTCTACCGCCGCAATAGCGGCTGCCATGCCAAGTCTGGCTAGCTCGGCTGGCACCAGAGTGGGATGAAGGATCACCGAACAGGCGATGCTCGCTCGCTCGCGCATATGCCAGGTGCGGCCGAAGCGTCCGCGCCCGCCAATCTGGGCGTCGGTCGTGACGACGGTCCCGGAAGGATAACCCTGCTGGGCCAGGTGATGCGCGGTGCTGTTCGTGGAGGCCACCTGAGGCTTGTACACGACGCGACGGCCGACGAGCTGGCCCGCACAGGCGGCCTCAATCACTCCGGCATCGAGGGGGGGAGGCTTGGCGTGCAGCAGGCCGGGCTGCGCGGTCATCGCCGCTGGACCTTGGTGCGGTGCCTAGCTCGTGACGATGAGGACGACCAGTGAGAGCAGGATGAACAGCGCGCCGAGGACGATAGTGAAGTTGAAGAGCACTTTGTCGAAGCCGCGCCGCGTAGAGAAAACCGAGGCATCGCTGGAGCCGAAGGCGCTACCGAGCGAAGCACTCTTTACTTGGAGCAATACGACTATCACCATCGTCACCGAGAGGATGATCATTGCGATATGTAAGACACTCGCCATTATACCTTCCTTGAGGTGCCTTCGCACCGCTGAAGCGCCACTTCCGCTTGATTCCTTGCCGACTGTACGCCCACCGCTCCGGTAGAAGTATAGCACTATGGCAGCGACGCCTCGGCAGCAGCGACGATAGCGGCGAACTCGTCGGCCTTGAGGCTTGCACCACCCACCAGTGCCCCGTCAATCTCCGGCTCGGCCAGCAGCACCCCGGCGTTAGCCGCCGCGACGCTGCCACCGTACTGAATGCGGACTCGCTCCGCGGCCGCAGCGCCCCAGGTATCGGCGACGGTGGCGCGGATTGTGCGGATCATCGTAGTGGCGTCCTCGGCCGTCGCAGCGTGGCCCGTGCCAATCGCCCAGATCGGTTCGTAGGCGATCACGAGCGAGCCAACCGCGGCGGCGGACAGGTCGTGCAGACTGGCAGTAATCTGAGCCGTGACGAAGGCCGCGCCGGTGCCGGCTTCGTAGTGCTCCAGGCTTTCCCCCACGCAGACGATTGGCGTCAAGCCGTGGACGAGCGCATGGGCAGCTTTCGCCCGCACAAAGTCGTCCTGCTCTCCGAAATACCCGCGACGCTCCGAGTGCCCGACGATGACATACTGGCAGAGCGCCGCCAACATTGCCGCCGACACCTCGCCGGTATAGGCGCCGGCGTCGGCCGGGTAGCAGTTCTGCGCGCCGACACCAATGGTAGTACCCTCTACCGCCGCGGCCACCGCCGCAAGCGAGAGGAACGGCGGACACAGCACGACCTCCGTCCGGCAATCCGGGTGGCGAGCCACCGCTGCCCCAACCTGCGTAGCGAGGTCCGCCGCCTCCGTCACGGTGGTGTTCATTTTCCAGTTGCCGGCGATGAGCGGCCGGCGTACCGCGCTGACCATAGCGAATACTCCTCCTACCTCACTGCCGTCATTCCGGCGTCGGGTTGGACCTCACCCCCGGCCCCTTCCCTCCGGAGAAGGGGAGTCACCGGGGCAACCTATAGCCCCTTCCCTTCAGGGTGGGGAGTGGGGAGAGGTTCTCACAAGGGTAGGTCCCCCTCTCCACACGTAGAGAGAGGTGTCTCAGTGTCTCAGTGATGGAACAGCCGCACTCCCGTAAGCGCCATCACCATACCGTATTCGTCGCAGGCCGCGATTACCGGCTCGTCGCGCAGCGAGCCGCCCGGCTGGGCCACGTACTGCACGCCGCTCGCGCTCGCACGGTCAATGTTGTCCCGGAATGGGATGAAGCCGTCCGAGCCGAGCGCCACACCGGTGAGGCCCTTGAGCCAGGCTTGCTTTTCCTCGCGGCTCAGACGCTGGGGTACTTGGCGAAAGGACTTGCGCCAGACGTGCTCTTCGGCCGGCGTCAGCTCATCGAGAAGATACTGGTCGATGGCATTGTCGCGGTCCGGGCGTCTCAAGCCGCGGCGAAAGCGGAGGCCCAAGACGGCGGGATGCTGGCGCAAGTACCAGGTGTCCGCCTTGGTCGCCGCCAACCGTGTGCAGTGGATCCGCGATTGCTGTCCGGCGCCCATGCCGATCACTTGGCCGTCCACGGCCAGACAGACCGAGTTGGATTGGGTGTACTTCAATGCAATCAGTGCCACGAGCAGGTCCCGCGTCGCCGCTGGCGGGAGGTCGCACCGCCGTGTTACGACGTTCGCCAAGTCTTGGGCGCTCGCTAGATGCGTGTTGCGTTGCTGCTCCAGTGTGACGCCGAACACCTCCCGCGTCTCTATGTCCCCCGGGGTGTAGCCGGGATCAACCTCGACCACGTGGTACTTGCCGCCCTTCTTCCGGCCGAGGCTGGCGAGGGCGGCCGGTGCATAGCCCGGCGCAATGACTCCGTCGGACACCTCGCGCCCGATCAAGCGTGCGGTGTGCTCGTCCACCGGGTCGCTCAAAGCGATCCAATCGCCATACGACGACACGCGGTCGGCGCCGCGCGCCCGCGCATAGGCCGTTGCCAGCGGCGAAAGCTCCAGGTCCGCGACAAAATAAGCGCGTGCGAGTGTTGCGCTGAGGGGCATGGCCACGGCCGCACCGGCCGGGCTGACGTGCTTGAACGAAGCGGCGGCCGGGAGGTCCAGCGCAGCGCGCAACTCCTGGACGAGCTGCCAGGAATTGAAGGCGTCGAGCAGATTGATGTACCCGGGACTGCCGGCCAGCACCTTGATCGGCAACTGGCCTGACAGTGCAGCGGCGCGAGCCGGTCTCTGGTGGGGGTTACAGCCATAGCGCAGGGCCAGCTCGCGGGGGTTCGGACCGGTGTCTCTGTCCATCTTGATTCCGCCCGTCTTCCGTGAAGAGCTACCCTGATGGCAGCGGCTCCGACTCATTGCCAGGATAGGGACACAGCCATGCTGCGCCCTTACGCGCGCTTGGTACTCTCTTCCTCACCACCGCGCCGCGCGGCCAGCACTGCCGTCACTTCCGCCGGAGTCATGCCCTGCTCTGCCAGCAGCACCAGTGTATGAAACCAGAGGTCGGCAACTTCGTGGGCTACCTGCGCTCGGTCGCGGTTCTTGGCGGCGATGATGACCTCGGCAGCCTCTTCACCGACCTTCTTCACAACTCGGTCGAGGCCTTGATCGAGCAGCGTCGCCACATAGGAGCCGGCCGACTTCGTCCGCTGCCGATCCAGAATGACCTCGAAGACGCTGTCGAGCAGCTCCGTAGGGGGTGCCGCCGTGGGGACGTGTTCCTCCGCCGACAGCGGCGGTAGCTCGGTGCCGTCAAGGTCGCGGAAGAAGCACCCCGGCCGCCCCGTATGGCAGGCCGGCCCCACCGGTTCTACCTCGTAGATGAGCGAGTTGTCTTCACAGTCGCGCCGGATACGCCGCAGCCGCAAATAGTGCCCGGAGGTGGCGCCTTTGTGCCACAGCTCCTGCCGACTGCGGCTCCAGAACCAAGCGTCTCCGGTGTCGAGCGAACGCTGCACCGCCTCCCGGTTGGCGGACCCTAGTATCAGTACGTCGCGCGTGCCGGCATCCTGCGCGACGACCGGCACGAGACCTTGGGCATCGAAATGCAGGCCCCAACCCGGCTCGTCCAGCAGTGCTCTTGCCCGGTGGCTCTGTTCACTCATTGGCGTACCGGCACCCCTTTCGACGCGAGGTGTTCCTTGACTTGACCAATGGTAAAGGTGCCGTAGTGAAACACCGAGGCGGCCAAGACCGCGTGCGCGTGGCCCTCGTGGAGCGCCTGGGAGAAGTGCTCCAGCTTGCCCGCGCCGCCCGAGGCGACCACCGGCACTTCGACCGCATCGCTAATCGTGCGGAGCAACGGCAGATCGTAGCCGTCGAGCGTGCCATCACCGTCAATGCTGTTCACCACGATCTCACCCGCGCCTAGCTCCACGCCCCGCTGCGCCCACTCCAGCGCGTCCACGTCGGTAGCCACGCGACCACCGCGCAGATAGCATTTCCAGCGCAGTTGCCGGTCGTCCGGCCGGTCGCTCGGCATGTCATCGACCCGCTTGACATCCATGGAAAGCACAATGCACTGACTACCGAACCGGTCGGCACCAGCGGCGATAAGCTGCGGATTGGTCAGCGCCGATGAGTTGATCGAAACTTTGTCGGCGCCAGCGCGGAGCATCCGGTGCATATCCTCGACCGTCCGCAGGCCACCGCCGACGGTGAGTGGGATAAACACCTGCTCGGCGGTGCGGCGCACGGCATCCAGCATGATGTCCCGCTCTTCGGCGGAAGCGGTGATGTCGTAGAACACCAGCTCGTCGGCGCCCTGCTCGTTGTAGTAAGCCGATAGCTCGGCCGGATCGCCGACATCGCGCCGGTTGATGAACTGTACGCACTTTGTGACGCGCCCGTGATGCACGTCAAGGCACGGGATGATCCGTTTCGTAAGCATCGTTCAGTGTCCTGTAGTCAGTAGCGAGTGGTCGGTAGCTCGGCGGTCTGTGCCCGTTACTGGGCCACGGGCTTACCGGCCGTTGAACCGGCTTCCGCCGCCGCCTGCGCGTCTCGAAGCGTCAGTCGACCCTCATAGAGCGCCGTCCCGATAATAGCGCCCTCGCAGCCGGCGGTGGCCAGCGCGCGCACGTGCTCCGCTGTCGTCACTCCGCCCGCCGCAATCACCGCGGCCCCGGTAGCTTCCACCTGACCACCTGGGCTGCACACTCCGATGGGGAGTAAGGTGGTGCAGCCCAGGTGTGTCACCAACGCGCGGGTCGCCTCGGTGTTGGGCGCCGTCAGTGTACCGTCGTGGGTGATGTCGGTGTATACAAAGCGCTGGACGCCGCGGCCTACCAGCTCGGCGGCCAGCTCCTGCACCGAGTAGCGGCTCTGCAGCCGCCAAGCGTGCGTCGCTACCACGCCGTCCTTGGCATCGAGCGATACGACAATCCGCTCGGCGCCAAAGTGCTGCACCAGCGCCGCGGCGAGGTCCGGCGACTGTGCCGCCGCCGTGCCCACCACCACGCGGCTGACCCCGGCGTCCAGCGCCGCCGCCACGTCCGCAGTGGTCCGCAGCCCCCCGCCGAGCTGTACCGGCACACCGGCCTGGGAGGCCTCGCCGACGATGGCCGCTACGGCAGCGCCGTTGACCGGATGCCCGGCGGCCGCAGCGTCGAGATCAACGATATGGAGATACTGCGTGCCGGCCGCCAGCCAGCGCGCCGCGGCCGCCGCCGGATCGCCGTACTGCCTGGCCTGATCAAAGTCACCTTGCCGCAGCTGCACGGCCTGGCCACCCTTCAGATCAATCGCCGGTAAGACAAGCATCGGTTGCGTTTCCTTAGTAGCTACGGAGTTCACCGGGAGAACGTAGTGGCCGGCTGCTGATACGCTCCGCTCGCCGCGGCGGCAATGGGAGCGGCGACTGCCGCCGGAAGACCGTCGCGGACAATACGGCTGAAGTTGCGGTACAGCCGGAGGCCGTCTTGGGCGCTCTTCTCCGGGTGGAACTGCGTAGCCATGACATTGTCCCGGATCAACACGCTTGCAAACGGGTGGCCGTAGTCGGTCTCACCGGCTACGATAGTCCGATCCTCGGGATCGGCGTAGTAGGAGTGGACGAAGTAGAAGTGGGAGTTGTCCGTGATGCCGGCAAAGAGCGGATGGTCGTGGACAAAGCGGACCTGATTCCAGCCCATGTGCGGCACCTTCAGGCCCCCGCCGAAGCGGCGCACGGTGCCAGGGAAAATGTCCAAGCAAGCCTGTCCGTTGTCCTCATCGCTGCTCGTCAGGAGCACTTGCAGCCCCATGCACACACCGAGAAAGGGTGTACCCCGGTCAACGACCTCCCGGATCACTCGATGGAGGTCGCGCCGCGTCAGGCTCCGCATGATGTCTCCGGCAGCGCCGACGCCGGGGACAATGACTCCGTCCGCTGCGAGGATCGTCCGACGATCCGCCGTGACGACCGGCTGCACGCCGACATGCTCGATAGCCTTGGCCACACTGCGGATATTCCCGGCATCGTAGTCAACGACCACTAACTCCATGCGCTTGTTCCCTCTAAGTTGGCATTCCCCGGTCATTCCCGCACCATTGCCCGGTCATTCCCGCGCAAGCGGCAATCCAGAGCACGCATGCCCCGGACCTCCGTGCGTCTGGCGCGCGGCTGCACGCGAACGGCGAGCCGGACGGCGCCGCGCTGCTCGACCAACAGCTGCTCGGCGCTGACGGAGGTCATGATACCGCGCCGGCTAACCACCGGCCCCGGACAGGGTAGCAACCACAATACTGCGTACCACCTGCAGCAGGATGATCGCCACAAATGGCGAGAGGTCGAGCATCCCAATTGACGGAATGACCCGCCGCAAGGGCACGATGAGCGGATCCGTCACATCGCGGAGAATACGCACGACCGGGTGATCGCCTTGGGGGACAAACCAGGAGAGGATGGCACGCAGGACAATCGCTATGACGAGCGCTTGCGTCAAGAGATTTACGAAGTTGGCCAAGAGTTCCATGCGGGTCTGCTCCTCTCTCGCACCTGTTTGCATTCCGGCCGGTGGGCGGTACGCACGGTCAGCCTGGTACACCCTGCCGTTTGACGAGCGTGACTGCGCTGCTTAACGAGCCGAGTCTGCCAGTTTTGGTGAGTGATTGGGAGTAAGCGGCCGCTCGTCAGGCCGGCCGCTCGCCGAACAGCGCCCGGCCGACGCGCACGAGCGTGGCGCCCTCTTCGATAGCGATGGGATAGTCCTCCGTCATGCCCATCGAGAGGTGGCGCCAGGGATGCCCGTCGGCAGCCGCGGCAAGCTCACGGTGGAGGGCCGCCAACTGGCGAAACCACGGACGGACGGCCTCTTTGTCGGCCACTTGCGGCGCAATGGTCATCAGCCCTTCCAGCGCCACACCGGGTTCGCCCGCCAGCACTGCGACAGCGGCGCCAACCTCCTCGGGCGCAAAGCCGGATTGCGAAGTCTTCCCGGTCAGGTTGACCTGGAGGAGTATCCGTATGGCTTGGCCGGCAGTAGCGCGCGCCGCGAGGCGCTTCCCTAGCCGCACCGAATCGACACTATGGATCATGTCGAACAAGCTGGCACAGACCTTTGCTTTGTTCGATTGCAGATGGCCGATGAAATGCCACTCGATGTCTGTCGGTAGCTCGCCGATCTTGGGCTGTGCTTCCTGTACCCGGTTCTCTCCGAAGACATGCAACCCGGCGTCATAAGCCTGCTCGATGATGTCGGTTGGCACGGTCTTCGTCACCGCGACCAGCTTGACCTCGGCCGGTGACCGATTCGCGCGCTTACACGCCTCCGCAATCGCGACTTTGACGTGGGCAATACGGTCGAGTAAGGCAGTCATACGCTCTTTCCGGCGAGTGCCTCGAATTCTAGCACACTGTTCGCGCCTCATCCCCTCACTGGGTAGGTAGTAGGGCCAGAGCGTTGCTCGCCCCGCTTCCCGCCGGGGTAGGGGCGTAGCATGCTACGCCCCTACCCGTTCCGACCGACATGGTAGTTGACGCGCGTGCCGGCATCATCTACGCTATGCGTACTATTGCCGCCGGAAGACCACCGGATAATGGGAGGGCGCTGATGGGTACGGTCCGGATCGTCACCGATAGCTTGTCCTGGCTGCCGCCGGAGGTGGCCGAGGAGCACCGCATCGAGGTTGTGCCCTTGCATATCTTCTTTGGCGAGGAGCGCTATACGGAAACCGTGAACATCACGAACGAAGAGTTCTATACGCGCCTGCGTACCGGTGACGTATTGCCCACCACCTCACAGCCTTCACCGGGCGAGTTCCAGCAGGTATTCGAGGCCTTAGCGAACGATGCCGACACCGACGGCATCGTGTGTATTACGGCCTCGGCCAAGCTCAGTGGCACGAACAACTCGGCGCGAGCAGCGGCGCAGGCCATGGAACGCCAGCGCGTAGAGGTCATAGACACCGAACTAGCGGCGCTGGCCGAGGGCACCTTGGTCATTGAAGCCGCCCGCGCAGCCGCTGCCGGCGCCGACACCGACGCGGTAGCGGCGCGAGTGCGCGAGCTACAGCCGAACTGCGGCGTGGCGCTGACACTGGACACACTGGATTACCTGTATAAAGGGGGGCGTCTCGGCCGGGCGCAGCATCTGATCGGGAGTCTGCTCCGCTTCCGCCCGGTGCTCCACCTGGAAGCTGGTGAGTTAGCGCCGCTCGCTCGGCCTCGCACCCGCAGGAAGGCTGTTGCCCAGCTGCTCCAGTATGCCGCCGAGCGTGCCGGCGGCAACGAGTTGGCAATGGCCGGCATCCACCACGCTAACGCGCCGGACGCCGCCGCCGAGCTGCGCCGGCAAGTCGAAGCCAGATTTAAGGTCGACGAGGTCTACGAGAGCCAGATCGGGCCGGTCATCGGCACCTACACCGGGCCGGATGCGCTCGGCCTGTGCTTCCGTACCCTGTGACCATCACTAGGCTCCCTCCCTCGCCCCCGTCATTGCGGCTTCCGCCGCAATCCATATCCCCCTGCTCCGCAGGAGGACCATAGGTGGGAGGAAATGTGCCTCCCACTCCTCCCGCGTCTCAGAGCCGCCGCTGCTCGACCGTCAGCGCGGCGAGGTCCACGAGTGCCCAGCTTGGCGCGCCGAGTCGGCCCATCACCTCACCGGGATTGACGACGAGCGTCGGCCGTGGCCCGACCCGCGCCGTTTCGTAGACGTGCGTGTGTCCGCAGAACACCACGTCGTAGCTGCCGCTGGCGGCCAGCTCGTGGCCCAGGTCCGTGTAGTGGACGATGGCGACTTGGCGCCCGCCTAGCTCCAGGCGAGCGATTTCCCCATGGAGGTGTACGTGAGAATGTTGGCTGGCGATGGCCAGGAGCATCATGCGGTCGCCGTCGTTGTTGCCAAAGACGGCGTGGATGGGGCCAGCGTAGCCCTCGGCCAGGGCCGCGAGCGTAAACGGCGCACAGAAGTCGCCGCAGAACACCAGCGCCGCTGCGTCGCTGTCCCGGACGGCAGACAGCGCCTTGGCCAGCTGATCCAAGTGATCGTGCGTATCGGATAGGACGGCAACCTTCATGGTGGCGTGCTCCCTTCAGCTCTAGCGCACTGTTCATCGTGATGGGCCGGCGGCCCCGGTACCAGCGCAGCTGCTCCGCACCCCCGGCCACCGCCCCAGGGTAGGGGCGTAGCATGCTACGCCCCTACAAGCACTCACCCCGCCTGTTTTTCCGGTTTACCGGCCCTCGTCAGTCCCCACCGCTCTACCCCAAGAGTGCTTTGACGGCTTGGCGGCGCGTCGGTGAGTTGGCGAACACCGCGTCCCCGCCGTCTATGTCGACCACCAGCCCGGTCACCCAGGCCGCCTCGTCGGAGGCCAGCCAGAGCGCCGCATAGGCCGCGTCGGCGGCGTTGCCCAGCCGATCGAGCTGGCATGCAGCGGGATTGATGCGCCCGTCGGGACTCTCGGCCAGCGGCTCCCACATGATGCCGGGGCACAGCGCATGTACGCGGATATTCTGCGGGAACAGTTCGCGGGCCAGGTTACGGGCAGCGCCGATCAGCCCCGCTTTCGCGGCGGCGTAGGCACTATTCGCATCCTGGATGACCAGATCGGCGGCCGATACGGTGATGATGCAGCCGCCGCCGGCGGCTACGAGGTGCGGGACAGCTTGATGAGTCAGCCAGTAGAGCGAGCGCAGATTGTTGGCAAGCGCCCCTTCCCAGAAGTCTGCCGGGAGCGATTCGATGGCGTGATTGGGCGTGAAGAAGCCGCCGACGTTGTGGTACACGATGTCGAGCTGCCCAAAGGATGTCACCGCCGCCTGAATTACTCGCTGCGCCCCGGCCTCGGTACACACGTCGGCCTCTACCGCGCGCGCCGCGCCGCCAAAGCGCGCGATCCGCTCGACGGCCCCGGCCGTATTCTCGGCGCTCCGTGCCGCAACCACCACCTTGGCGCCCTCTTGGGCAAAGAGGGTCGCCACTGCCCGGCCCATGTTCGGCCCCGCTCCCGCCACCACCGCCACTTTGCCCGCCAGTCGTCCCGCCATCGCTATCACCTCCGTTGCATGCTTGGGCGAGGCAATCAGCCGTTCGCCCTTACGGTTTCTCGGCGGTTAAGATGATATGCCAGCCATCGCGTGTCAACTCGGCGCCGGTCCAATCGCCGCAACACGCTACCGGCCGCAGCCCGGCGGCCGCGACCATCCGCGTCAACTCCGTCGGGGTGTAGAGGCGCACTGTAAAGTCAATCTGGCCGGCCAAAGCGGCACGGATAGTGGGAGGGGTGGTGCCGCTTTGGCCGGCCACTTGGCGCCGCTGTCCCTCCTCATACCAGGTCAGGGCGGTCCGATTGCGGCCGCGCACCGGATCGAATGTGCGTGCTTGCAGCAGCACCAGCCCGTCACGCTCCTCCCAGTCACGAGCGCGATACGCACTCACCACCCGGTCGCGGTTGGATACGTCAATGAGCAGGCGGCCGCCCGACTTGAGCGCGCGGGCGGCGCTGGCAAGCACGCGCTGATTCTCGCGGTCGTCGGCGAAGTAGCCAAAGGAGTTCCAGATGCTAATGACCGCATCGAACCGTCCGTACCACTCCGCTGGCGGATCGCGCATGTCGGCGCGGCGCCATTCGACTGTCACACCGGCCTGGGCGGCGCGCTCGCGTGCAACGGCCAGCAGCGGCTCGCTCAAGTCCAGGCCGGTCACCTGGAAGCCGCGCCGCGCCAGCGGCACGGCAATCCGACCGTAGCCGCAGGCTAGATCCAGAACGCGCCCCTCCGGCGGCAACCCCAGGAGCGCCACCAGCGACTCGACCTCCGCTGGCTCGCGCTCCGATGTTGGGCTAGGCGGCCAGAGGTGCAGAAAGGCCGCGTCGAAGAATGTCGGCCACCACGGCGACTCGGCCGGACGATCAGCCGCCGCCGGCCGCGGCTGCTCACGCGGCTTCTCCGCCACGAGCGCCATGCGCTGGCTCTCGTGCGTCAGCTCGCTGCCAGCGAGACCGTCATAGGCGGCGACCGGCTCCAGTCCCGCGGCCCGGAGCATTGCCGTCAACTCGGTCGGCGTGTACAGCCGCAGGGAGAAACGCAACTCCTGGCGCTCGCCCCCCTCATCCCATTGCCATACGGTGCTGCTCACACCTCGGATCGGATCGAAGCTCACCTCCGTACAGACCAGCAGCCCGTCCGTTTCGTGCCAACCGCGCTCTCGGAACTGCCCCCCTACCCCATCTCGATTACCCAGCTCGATCAGGAACCGCCCGCCCGGCTTGAGCGCCCGCGCCACGCCATCCAGCACACGCTGGTTCTCGGCCTCGGCCTCGAAGTAGCCGAACGCCGTGAAGATGTTGATGATGTAGTCGAAGCGCCCGGCCCACTCCGCCGGGATATCGCGCATGTCGGCACGATGCCACTCCGCGGCGACGCCGGCCGCGTCGGCAGCCCCGCGCGCCACGTCGAGCAGCTGTTCACTGAGGTCCAGCCCGGTGACCTGGTAGCCACGTTGGGCCAGCGGGACGGCGAAGCGCCCTTGCCCACACGCCAGGTCGAGGATCGCCACGCCGGGCGTCGGTTGGAGGAGGTCCAGCACCCCCGCAACCTCGCGCTCGGTCCGCTCCGGCGTAAAGTGGGGCGACCACAACCGCAGGTAGCTCCCGTCGGCAAAGATGCGCTCCCACCACGGAGCAGCGGTCGCGTGGGGGTCTTGGATAGTCATTGGGTATGGTTCTTCGGCGCCTCACCCCCCGGCCCCCTCTCCACCGCCAAGCGATAGAGAGGGGGAGTCTGCTGGAGACAGACGGTGCTTAGGATGATATGCCAGCCCGCGCGTGTCAATCCTGCGCTGGCCTAGTTACTGTAGTGAACTACCTGATATTGGAGTGAGTCTGGCACCTACAGCGTTTCCCTCCATGCTTCGAGAGGTGCCTTGAGCGCAGCGACGATATCTGCTTGGAGTGCCCTTGATCCGCGCGGCTCCCACTCGTCGAGGTCCCATTCCCGAGAAACCTCAAATCCGGGGATGACGTTGAGGGTCTCCCGCTGTGTGTTTGTGAATTCGGCTTCGATTCTCGCCCGATCTCCCGAGTTGATGAGGCCGTTGCTCTCCCACCGCTCGGCCAAGGTTAGGAGTGTGTCCTGGTCCTTTTGCCCATAGGATGATCCGTCCAGGAAATAGTCAAAGTAATCGCGGGCTTCCCCGGAAGTTTTGGCCCAGATCAATTGCTTGCTCGCAAAGGAGAAGTGAAGATGTGGTTCCACCACCCACTCGTTCAAGGAGAGGAATGCCTCCTTGTTGACCCTGGCATAGAAACGGCGGGCCTGCTCGACGGTATCCCCCGGCCACAGAGCCACCTTGAGCTTACGGGTGGGTACGACCGAAATGGCGACTCTCTCAGCAATCTTGCCCGGACGGTAGATATATGGCCAATTCCGCCCCCTCGTTCCGTCGCACTTTTTCTTTAGGTCAGCCTGCTTCACTATAGCACTACACAGGAGCGAGGGGGTAAACGGGTATGCGCTGTCCATTCGTTCATCCTTATCCGTCAGATGCGGTCTGGTATGTCGCTGGGGCAAATTTGGACCAGGTCTGACCTCTGCGTCTATGTCGTCCGCCTTGGTCGGTCCGTCGTCCACCAGTTCAGCAACCGAATGGTTCTCCAGCGTGTCAGTCCCAGACACTTGAGGAGCAACGTCTGCTAGGACATTCTTCGCTTCCCGGAATTTCGCAAGAATATCCAAATACCGAGCCGGAGGCTTTGGATCGCTGTTTATCCACAGAGGGCTGGGGTGATAGGAGCAGAGAAACTGAGCGGCCGCGCCGTTGCCATAGACGGCCTCTCTGGATTGCGGCTTGCGCCGCAATGACGGAGACTGGACTCCCCCTCTCTATCGCTCCGCGATGGAGAGGGGGCCGGGGGGTGAGGCCCCTCACCCCCGTGCCGCAGCCACCAGCGCGGCCACGTCGATCATTGCGGAGCGCGCCGACGACTCGATGGCACCGAATAGCATAGCGGTGCTTTGGAGGTTGTCGTCGAGGTGGGTGGGTGGCGTTGGACCGCCGGCGAGCCAGTCGAGGAACTGCCCGATCACGGCCGTATGCCCGGTGTGCTCGGCTGGCACCGGCGGCACCTCCTCGACGCGCAGGCACCGGCCGCGCTCATGCTCATAGATGCGGACTACTTGGTCCCGGTCCACGACCACGGCGCCGCCCTCGCACTCGACGCGGTAGTACTCATTGTGCCAGCTATTCTGCCAGCCGCCGGCCAGGCCTGTGCCCTCATACTGGGCAAAGGCGCCATTGGTCAGCTGCATGGCGTACAGCGCCAGACACTCGCCGTCGAAGCTCGGCGCGCCGGGGTTCCACTCCCAACCGGCTATCGTCGCGCAATCGGCACCGCTCAGATTGCGAATCTGGTCGAAATGGTGGATGCTGCCCTCGACCAGCAGGGCATGGCGCATCTCGTGGCGGAAGGAGGCACCCCAGGCATTGCGGCGCCGATAGTCGGCGCCAAAGCGCGAGACAATATAGTAGCGCCGCCCCAGCCGGCCGGAATCGAGCACCTGCTTGACGGTGCGGATAGGGACGTTGGCACGGTAGTTCTGCATCACCTGCATCTTGACCCCGGCCGCCTTTGCAGCGCGGTAGATCGCGACGGAGTCCTCCCAGCTATCCGCCAGCGGCTTCTCGATCAAGATGTCGAGGCCGCGCGCCGCCGCCAGCTCGACGGCCCGGCGGTGCGCGGCCGGCGGGATGACGATGGCGCAGCAGTCCGCGTCCACCGCCTCGAAAGCGTCTTCCATCCGCGCGAAACGGCGGTCGGCCGGCAAATCCAGAAAGTCGCCTTGCTCGGCGAGTGGCTCAGGAGCGATGTCTACCAGGGCGACAATCTCTACCCGGTCGGCATGGACGGGTAGAAACCGCCGAATCCACGACTGCGCCATACCACCGGCGCCGACCATGATGAGGCGCCGGCGCGCGCGCTCACGCCGCGCCATCGGCGTTGTCCACCGGTCCGCGCAGCGGCCAGCCCAGGGAACGCAGGGCGGTCATACCCGAAGGCAGTACCGCCGCCACCACCACGACTTTGAGCAGGTCCCCGGGGATGAAGGGCAACATGCCCTTGGTGATGGCGGTGGGCAGGCCCATGCCGGTGCTTACTGCCAGCCACGGTACGCCAACGAGGTAGATGACGACCGTGCCGATGAGCAGGCCCGGAACCGCCCGCCAGCCGGACAGCACGCCGCGCAACGGCCGGACCAGCAAGCCCACGATGGCGGCGGCTACCGGGAACCCGATGAGGTAGCCGCCGGTCGGGCCGGCGAGTGCGGCCACCCCGCTCGCGCCACCGGCGAACACGGGCAGGCCGGCGGCCCCTTCACCCAGATAGGCAAGCAAACAGAGCGCGCCACGCCACGGCCCATACAGGGCGCCGATCAGCAGCACGCCGAGGGTCTGCCCGGTAATCGGTACCGGTGTGAACGGCAGCAGCGGAATTGATATTTGGGCCAGCAGCGCCAGGAAGACGGTGCCGAGTAGGAGCGCTACCAACTCGCGCACCAAGCGCATAAGCTGACTCTGTCGCTGGGCTGCCGTGGCAGTAAGCCGGCTTTCTTCTACACTCATACCGTCATAACTCCGTTCTCCCATGCTAGGACGACGGTTGCCTTGATTGTAGCCGCCAGGTCATAGCGGCCGCCGATCACACGCCAGAGCTGTACGCTACCGGCCGGCTACGACTATCATCTCTCGTCATTCCGGCGCAGGCCGGAATCCAGCGGCGGCGGACGTGGATTCCCGCGTGCCCGGGAACGACCGGATGGGATGACGGGGGTGCGGGAGGCAGCCTCCACTCTCCACGTGTGGAGAGGGGGCGGGGGTGAGGTGGGCGCAGCGTGCTGCGCCCCTACGCGGTGCTCTCCGTGGCCAATCAGACGATGACGCGACGCACGCTGCTGTTATGGGCTGCCGGGCTAGGCGCCATAGCCACGCGCTGCGCGCCGCGCGGACCGTCGCTGGAGCCGCTGCATCCGGCCGAGGCGCGGTTCCACGATCCGCTCACCGGTGGCACTATTGATCGAGAGCGGTGGATTGTAGACAGTCTGCCGGGCGCAGCAGTCTACGCCACCAACGAGTCCCTGCGGCTCACTATCACCGACGGTCTGACGGCGACGGCCCGGCCGCGGCTCCCGACCCTGGACCCGCGGCTCCTCGCGGCTGATGAGATTGCTCCCGTCCGCGAGGACTTGCAGTGGGAAGCCCTGATCCACCGGCGGCTCCCGTACCTGACGACGGTGACGGTCGAGCTGGCACCGGTCGACCGACCGTGGCGCATCCAGCTCACCGAATGGGGCGTGCAGATTGTAGAGCACCTGGCGGAGGGCGTCCGCAACCACGACATCCCCTACTTCCCGGCCAATGACGGGCGGTATCACATCTGGCGGATCAGCATTCGGCCGGAGGCCTGGCATTTGTTTCTCGATGGCCATGTGCGCTGGTCGTATCCTGGCACCTTTGCCCTTCTGCGTGCGCGCTTCGGTGTCACCCACCGCGACCCGCTGCACGGCGGCGCGATTGACCTGCGCGATGTCGTCTACGTGCGTCGTCCGGCCTGATCTCCCACCATGAGTCGGGCATTACCCAGCGACCGTGGCATAGACCTCAAGCAGGCGTTGGACGTACTCCTCCGGACTGTAGCGTGCCAAGACGCGCTCCCGGGCGCGGCGTCCGGCCTCTCGGCAGCGCGGCGGATTGGTGAGCAGGCTGACAACACCCCGGGCAACGTCAAGGGGCGTAGGTGACACAAGCTCGCCGATAGTCTCATCCACGATTTCCCGCGTATGGCCTACATCGGTCGCAACAATGGCGCATTCGGAAGCCATCGCCTCCAACAGGCTGGAGCTACCCAAGTTCTCGAAACGCTGACACGAGACGAAGACCGCGGAGCGGGCGAGGTGGTCGGAGATGTCCGCGGTGTGGGCGAGGCGCAGGACCGCATCGAGCCGGTGGCGGGCAATCAGTGCCTGCACTCGGTCCTGCAGCTCACCTTGCCCAAAGAGAGCAAACCGGGCACCAGGACAGCATTGGTGGATCAAGGCCGCCGCTTCGACGAACAGCTCGGGGTTTTTCTCGTAGTGCAGGCGTCCGGCCCAGGTGACAAGCGGCTCTTTTGCTGCACCCGCTTGCACCGCTGATGATGCCGGGGCTGTACCACCTGTTTCCATCGGATTGTGCAACCCTGGCGTGTCATTGCCGGCCGCCGTGCCCGTCGGCACCTGTAGGGGCGCAGCATGCTGCGCCCCTACTTCACCTATTGCATCGTGCAAACGGTCGTCACCGGCTGCTAGTGGTGGGCGGAAACGCTCCGGGTCGGTGAAGTTGTCGAGTGTCACTACGTGCGCGCCGCGATCCCAGCCCATCCGGCGCAAGGCGAGCCGTTCGTCGCTACTACAAGCAATAATTGCGTCGGCATGCCAAGCAGCGTGGCGCAAGATGGCGCGCCGCACGCGGCAGTAGAAACGTAGCCGCGCGTAGCGTAGCTCACCGGCCATCGTGACGACCGTTGGAAAGCGCAGGTTGTAGAAGAGAGGGGCGTAGAGCCAGAACGTCGGGAGCAGCAGGAGATGCACTACTTGCGGCTTCGTGTCCTGCAAGTAGCGGAGCGCCGCTCGCTGGAGCTGGGCAAACGCCAGTAGTCGGCGGTGCAATGGCAGCGGCGCAAATGCCGGTCCCAGGGAAACGATGCTCACCGCGGCGAGAGAGCAGCGCAGCCAGCGCTCGCGTCGAATGACGGCGGCGGTTTCGTCCGCGACAAGCAGGGAGACGCGACAGCGCCGGCTGAGATGCTGCGTGAGCGCCAGCGTTTGATGCTCGGCACCGGAAAGGTAGGGTGCCAAGAAGAGCACGGCTACATGCTCTACTGGCCGCTGGGTCGGCATTACTGTAGCCTCTACCAGATTGTGCCGACCCAGCGTGTTGCCTGCTCCTGATGCGCCTGCTTGCACCCTCATAGGCTATCGCAGACCAAGCCATTGCCAGCAAGCAGTATCACCAGTCTACCCCTTGGGTGCCTAGTTTTCGGCGGCGAGGAGTGCCGGGTCGGGATTGATGATCCGCGAAATGCGTACCCGGCGTAGCTCCATCTCGCCGCCGTGCAGGTCGTCCGAGCGAGTCTCGCCAAACCGTACTCGCTTCAAGTGCTCAAGCGGTATGCTGCTCCACACCTCACGACCGTCTATCGCCAGCGAGGTGCCGCTCGGTCCGAACTTCAGAATGAGCTGGTGCCACTCGGAGGGGCTGGGGACCGGATCGCGGATCTCAGTGCCCATAGTCTGCCCATCGGCCGTTGGGTGCGTGAGGTGCCAGTCCCCTGAGCGAGCCTGCAGCAGCAATAGGCGACCATCGCGATTGAGTGCTTCAACAAGGATGTAGAACTGGCCGGCAAGCTGAAAGCGCGTCTCCCAGGCAATCGTGTAGTCGGGTTGCCGCTCCCGCAATGCGGCCGGATGCCAAGGACGCGGTATTATCGGGCGTTCCAGATCGAACCGCGGCTCGATCCAGCCGATGGAGCCGGCCGGTGTCACCACCCGGACCGCCCCATCGGCAACTGCGAGCGTAGCACCGGAGCCAAGCTCGCGATCCCAACGCGCCGGATCGAGCGCCGCACCCGCGAAGGGACCCTCGAAGACGACCTGCTCTTGGGTGCTCTGCCCGGCGCTCCAGAGGCGGACATAGTGCCAGGCGTCACCGGGCAACAGTGTAAGAATCAGGCCGGCCATGGCCCACACATAAGCCGGTGTGAACTGCCATGCCAAGAGTACCGCGACAATGATGGCACTGACTCCGGCGATTACAACCGACCGCACATAGGAATCGTGGCTGCCATCGGCGACCACGTTATACGTCATGAGCCTCGCTACCACGGATAAGAGCAGGAGTAGCGCGACTCCCCCACTTCCCACGAGGAAAGCTCCCAGGTCTACGTCCGCTGACGCCGGCTCTGCCGGCTCTGTTTGCGCTGAAGAAGCTACCATCATCCCTCCCGGACACAAGGCCGCTGCGGTCCGCCACCGCCACGGGCCACGGGCTACTGGTCACTAATCTCGCACCTGCCGCAGGAGTTCTATCCACCGCGCCAATTTGAGCCGCCGAAAGCCTATCAGACTCATGCGTGCCAGCAGGAGGCCATGCGACAGCACCCGCACCTTGGAGGCACCATAGGAGCGGCGGCGGTAGCGGATGGGCACCTCGATGAGGCCGAGACCCAGACGGGCGGCCCCGAACAGGAGGTCGAAATCACCGAATGGATCGAAGTCCCCGAAATAGGCGCGTCCGGCCGCCAGCCGGTCATAGGCCTCCTTCTGCAGCACCTTGGTACCGCAGAGCGTATCCTTGATGCGCTGACCGAGGAGCCAGGTGAAGATCAGACTGAAGGCCTTATTACCAATCAGGTTGGCGAAGCGCATCGCCTCGTCTTCCAAGGGATAGACGAGGCGACTGCCATTAATGAATTCGGCGACGCCTTCAGATATACCCAGATAGAACTTGGGCAGCTCCTCGGGCGGAACGGTCAGGTCTGCATCGAGGATCATCAGGACATCGCCCTTCGCTGCCGCGAAACCCTTCCGCACGGCGTCGCCCTTCCCCAGAGAAAGCATGAGGTCGGGCGGGGTCTGCTCAGACGTGGCGGTGTCCTCTCCCCTCCCGTCATTCTCGCGCACGCGGGAATCTCGGCCTGTCGAGGGGGCGGTGTCGTCTCGCGGAACCTGATCGATGAGCACAATATCCTTGCGTCCGCGATGCCGGGCCACCTGCTCGCGGATGCGTTCGCGCGTGCCATCGGTTGATGCCCCGTCCACAAAAACCAACTCGGTGTGGGTACCCATCGCCGGCACGCGCTCGACACACGCCTCGATGTTGCCGGCTTCGTTGCGGCACGGGACGATGACCGAGCACGATAGCGGCCTTGGCTGCGGTCGCGGTCGCGGTCGCAAAACCCAATAGAGCACCAGGGCCAGGTGACGTAGCAACGACCGGTCGGCTGCTTGATCCAACCATGCTCCCACCAGTGGTAATCGGGTGGGGGATAGCATGGCTTGACCACGCTCCAACACATCGAAGTGTGTCAGGCGCAAGAGGTTCTCGATATCGGGGGTACCGAGCCAGTTCTCGAGCCCTACCGGCATCTTCAGACCGACGTTCTCGGCGAATGCCAATGCCGGCCGCCACACGAAATTGTGGCTGATGATAATTACCTGCGTGTCGGGTGTAGCAGCCTCATGGGCCGAGCGCAGCGCCTGCCATACGTCGTCAACGTACCCGAGCGTGTCGGCAAGGATGATGGCATCCCACGGAGTATCGCATGGGACAGCTTGAGCGTCCCCCTCGACGAAGTGCAGCTGCGGATAGCGCGAGCGCGCCACGGCGAGGCTACGCCGACTGATATCCAAGCCGACACCCAGCGATGGCTCCAGGCTCGCCAGCAGGTCGCCGGTATTGCAGCCAAGCTCCAGCACACGACTCTGCGGCGACACATACCGACGGCAAATCTTGCTCAACGTAGTGTGATAATGGGCGGCGCGACGCTTCCAGGCAGCACGCTGTCCAGCGTGACGGTCGTAAGCCGCGGCAACCACCCGCCGCCGTCGCTGTGCGTCCGCCCAATGAGGAGAGACGCTGGCATCCACCCTGGCATCCACCGTCGTTTCCGTGTCAGCCGTTCCAGACAAGTCTATACTCCACGTGCTCGATACTTAGCTCACCGCCGTGAAGCTCATCAGTACGCACCTCGCCGAAGCGAACCTCCCTCAATGGTCCGAGCGCAAGACCCCGCCACACTTGGCGCTTGTCAACCTCCAACGCCACCCAGTCCCCGGAACGAGTGACGCGCCAGGTGTGATCCCCACCGTCGGCAACGGACACTTGGCGCACTTCATGTCCTATTACCGAGCCGTCGGCCTGGGGGACCGTCAAATGTATACCGTAGGGCGTTCCCTGCAAGAGCAAGCCATCAATCATAGCGACCACAAAGAACTGATTCTGCAATTGCAAGCGTGCCGTCCAGTTGAGTTCCTCGGTCACAGCTGGTCTTCTCAAGCCCATCAAGTGCCACCATCTCGGCCGCGGCAACAACAGCGCGGCTGGACGCGGCGGTAGCGGCATGGTGACGTGGGCTATGACCCCGGGTAGTGTGCGGATAGCGAGCCGACCGCCCTGTACGCTGACGTCGGCGCCGTTGGCGGTGCAAAGCTGCACGGATGGTGGGAGGGGTGGTGCAGCTTTGGCTCCGCCACATTCCGCCGTGAACTGCCAGCGCTGGGCGATCTCGGTATTCAGGAACTCCTCGCGTGCATACGCAATAGGCACACCTACGGTCGGGGCCTGCGCTAGCCGCACTATGTGCAGCGCATGTCCGGCAATCAGGATCACCCCCGTCGCCGTAAGCGTCCAGGCTACCGAGCCGGACAGCCAGGTGACGACGGCAGCAGCGATCAGTGTGCCCAGCGCTGTCAGAATGATGCTGGCGAGAAAGGCGCGCTGGCCGCCATGCGCCACAGGATGATAGCTCGTGGCGACGGCACTAGAGACGATTACAGTCGGGAGAATGCCACTCGCAGCCCAGCGGACGGCAGGGGGAGTGTGACGACGCCAGGTCCGCATCACCGATCCCCATAGGATCGTGCGGCTCCGGCTAGCCACTTGGTACGCCATCGGGCCACGCCCGCGCTCACGAGTTGTCATCATCCATGCCCGGGCGAACGAAGCCTCGCTGTGCCGCGGTGGGTGGTAGAGACGAGACGTGCTGGCGCCGGAGCAGGTCCGCCACCAGTCCTAGCCCGAACAACGGAAGCACGGCCGCCAGCTGAAGCGCGCCGACTGTCCAGAGCGCCGCCGCGCCGAGCACCCAGCCCACCCCGACCGCGACGATTCCCGCGAGGGCGCTGAGTGCCGCCAAGGCGAGGAAGAGCTTGATGGGATTGTAGCGCGTAATTGCCTGCACGAGTATCTGGGAGGCGCGCAGCGTATCGCGCACATAGCGCACTTTGCTGCGCCCGATCCGCTGATGATAGCCAATTGGTACGAACTTGACGAAGTAGCCATTGCTCAACAGTGCCAGCGTCATAGTAGTGGTAAACGACATGCCCCGACTCAGCGGATCCGAGAAAGCCAACACCAAGTCACGTCGCATCACCCGAAGCCCCGAGTTGACATCAGGAATCGCAGTACCCGTCACGAATGAGCAAAGGGCACCAAAGGCCAGGCGGGCCGGAAACTTGAAGAGCGATCCCCGGTAGGCGCGCCCGGTACGCGCACCCACGACCATATCGTAGTCTCCGGCCCATTGCAGCAGTTCAGGCAGCGCTTCAATCGGGTAGGTGCCATCGGCATCGGTAATGACGATGCGCTCATAGCGAGCCGCGAGCACGCCGTCATAGACGGATGCACCGTAGCCCGCGTTCTGCGGGTGCCGGATGACGCGCACTCCACCCCTTTGCCGTGCGCCCGCCCCCGTTCCATCATCGGAGCCGTCGTCCACGACGATGATTTCGTACGTAACGCCGAGCTGCTCAAGCACAGTCACGAGCCGGTCGAGCACCGGACCAATGCCGGCCTCTTCGTTGAACGCCGGCACTACTACCGAGAGCGACCTCTCGGCCATGGGTCGCTCTACACTATCACTCATTTGTTACTCATTGCGGTCATCCGTTAGCGACTCTGCAGCAGTGGTGCCATGTCCCCTGGGAGGACGTGCAGAATCCCACCACCTATGCCACAGACTATCAACCACCACCAGGATGAGGATCAGGGGCAGACCCAACCCGATGATGACATCCAGTCGGGTCTCCACACTCGCCGTGCCGGGTGCAGCATATGGCTCCGCCCAGGCAGCCAAGAGTATAGCGGCGGCTAGGCCGAAACCAACAGGATCAAATCGGCGCACGACGGACTTCAACATATCGACCAGCTCTGTCCCTATTTTGGCGCTCTGAACGAACAAGGCAGCCGCCCTCCGGCTAATCTCTCCGCTCGACCGAGACCAGCGGCATTTTGCCGTGCCACCACCTACCGGTGGATTGTGCCCACTGACCCCCGCGCGAAGCGAACTCGGACCAAGATGAAGCCCAAGGGACGGGGCTTACAAGAGCGAATAGGGATGTGGACCTAGCAGAGCAAGGGCACTGTCAGTACCAGGTCATGACGACCCTCTCGTACCGGTCAAACAGCCACAGTTCTACTATGTATCTTCCGGACTGTACACCGGCCGCAGCCGGCGCTAGGTCCATCCCGTGCCAACGCCGGCCATCAAAATAGCGGCTCGCGTTGGCCCCAGCCGTTGGCCGGTAGCTATAGCCCCAGACCACTTTGCCCGCAGTGAGATTCCCCGGCTCACGTTGGAACTCAACGGTTGTTACCGGCGAGGTTTCGAGTTGTCTGCGCGTTACCGGCGTGCGAAACCACGTACCTTCCCTCTCCTCCCGGTCCAACGCCGGCAACTGCACGCCGTTGAGCACAACCGTCACACCGGCCGGCCGTGCCGGGTCTGGAGCATCTAGACGCACGCGGACAATCGCAAGCTCGGTCCGCTCCCATGCTGCCTGCCAAGCCGATGACCGGAGTGGTAAGCGCCAGCGATGCTGCACGAGCGCCGAGTCGGACATCCACGCTGCCGATCTGCCGAGCGGGCTTACGTGTGTCGTAGGGACAGGACCTACGGCAAGCCAACCGGTCAGGAACACAATCGCTATACCCAGAATGAGCGCTGCCCTCCCACCAAACACGCGGTCTACGGTCAGGATAGCTACCGGAACGAGCAGCACCAAGAAGAAGGCATGGGCGGCCCACTGGGACCAAGGCGGTCTGGCGACCGCGAGCACCGCGGCTGCCACCAGGGACGGCCCAACACTACGCATCAGTACCGCCGGCCAAAGCCGCACCACACCTGGTCCTATCCGTGCGACTTTGGCCGGCGCCGGCCAGCCCGCAACTCTGTTCGTCATCGACTGTTACCCGTTATCCGCAGCTACCCTATCCCACCCTGTCCCAGTACGCTGTCCAGAAATGGAAGCTCACGTCGAAATCGCTATGCCCTACAAGTGCAACCACGCTCGGCGCAACCAGCAGTAGTAGACCGAGCATGACGACAACTGTTGACAGCATGCGTCGTGCGCGCCAACCCGCGGTTATCTGTACTACGTGGGTCAGACCCGCTGCGGCCAGCAGGTAGATCACTGGATATGCAAAGAACGCTGCGCGAGGGATGGGGAAGCGGATGGTGAAGAGTAGCGCCGAGACAAGCGTAGCAAGACCGAGCGCCAGCGACCAATGGCGGATAGGCTGTCTGCTAACGATATAGCCATACACCGCAGCTAGGAGCATGACGCCGGGGAACGCGCCGTAGGTATTGCCCGCGCTCGCAACTAATCGTATTGTATTGAGAAAAACACTCGGGCCGCGTAAGAGCGCCGACCACCACGAGTTCAGGGCCTCCGCAAGTTGGCCACTGTTCATCGTGTCGAACTCCAGCCCTACGACCGTCGTGCCAATGAGCGGCCAGACTTGGGCCAAGCCCAGCACGAGAGCGGAAAGGCCCAGCAAGCGTGTGAACGGCGCGCGTCGCAATCCATATAGCCAGATGAAAACGAGCAACGCGAGATGGGCCGGGTAGAACAACGAGACGGCCGCGATGAGCCAGCCGGTATGCAGCCAATCCCGCCACCGGAACGGCGGTCGCAGCAAGCCGGCCCACTCCACAAAGGCGAGAATCACCGCCACGCTCGCAAAGCCCCAGAGCGTTGAGACCGGGGTGCCGACCATGAAGCTGAAGCCCAGCCCCGTCGCCGTCAACGTACCCGCCATCCAGGCGGCCAGCCGACTGCCCAGCAGCCGCCCACCGAGCCAGTACATGGCCAGTGCCGCCCCCAGCCACGCGAGGGCATTGAGCGCAACAAACGAGCGATAGTGCCCCATGAGCAGGGAGGCCAGCGCGCCTAGGTACGAGTAGCCAGCGCGGCGATCGTAGATGCCGGTACCTCTGGGACCCTCCTGACCCTGCATGAACCGGGTCAGCGCCAGGAATCCCCCGGCATCACCGTTGACCGGGATGCCATCCCAGAAGATGACGTAACCATCGGCCGTGGTAAAGGTCTGTGCGGTCCAGCGGGCCGGCTTAGTGCTTTCGACGAAGCCGCCGAAACTACCGGTACGGGCGATGGCCTGGGCACCAACCAGCACAGCGAAGAGAAGCACCGGGAGCCAGTGGCGCACTCGCTTACCCAATCCGATGACATTCGAGGCGGTGCCAACGAACATCGTCAAGTGCTGTAGTCGGCCACGCCGAGCCAGGTGAAACCGCTGCACGGCCAAAGCCGCACCACACCTGGCACCATCCGTGCGGCTTTGGCCGACGAAGCCTGCACTGTATCCTCAACCGTCACCTACGACCTTCTGCACATCAGGGGTGCTCGATAAGGCCAACTCCGGACGCAGGCGTTGCCAGGCCCTCCGCGCTAGCCAACTGCCGGGCGCAACGAGGCTCCAGGCGATAGCCGCGTTCACATAGGGTAGGGCATGGTGAGCATAGCGGCCGGGGAAGATATATGCTGCTCCGGTGCCGGCAAGAAACGAATAGGGTGGCGCCAAGGCCCAGAGAATGACGAGCGGGATGATCCATCGCCGCTTCGCCAGGAGCAGTACTATGCCAAGCACAAACAGCCACAGGAGACGTTGGTCGTGCGCCAGGAGCACCTGTGTAAAGATGTATCCATACCCTCGTAAAGAGATGATCGCCAATTCCGACACGGTATGATAGCCGAAGAAATACTCCATCGGGGTAATCTTGGGGCCTGCCGCCCAGCCCCCGCGTTCGTACTCCTCTCTGGTCGGGAACCCTGGGTCCTTGCCAATGCGCTCCTGGAATTCCAGGTTGCGGTTGACCGTGGCACCGTAGTTTGCCGGGAAGAAGGGATCGCCGGTGCGGTAATAGAAGCCACCGTACATGGGCACGATCAGGACAATCATGACGATCCACGACACGAGGATCCCACGCCAAGACCATTGCGCCACCCACCGGCCACCGACCGCCAGCAGCACCAGCAGGTGGAACTGCACCTCCGAGCGGGTGAGCACCATTGCCGCGGCAGCAACGCCGGCCAGCAGGGGCCAGGACCATTGTGCGCCAGGTGCGCGATGGCAAAGCAGGGCAATCACGGCGAGGAAAAGCAGGGTACCTAGTTCTTCGCGCAGCCCGAGCACGGAGTTGGTGATATGCACGGGGTTGATTGCCAGCAACAGACCGGCCAGCAAACCGGTCAGCGGCCCGAGCCGCGCTCTGGCAAAGGCAATCGTTGCCGCAACTACCCCGACCGAGAGGACTACAGACAGGAGCCGCAGGTGAAAGACGGAGCTGCCCAGCAGATCGAAGGTCCAGCGGACGAGAAAGATCCACAGCGGCTCGCGCACACCGAACGCCCGAATGTAAAACATCAGCCAGGGCGGCAGGCCGAGCCGCGCTGCATCGGCAGGCAGCAGGTCAGCGTAACTCTTGTAGCCAGCCGCGTCCGGGGGCAACTGCAGCAAGCGTACTTCCATCATCTCTGCCCAACGGATATCAATGCCCACGAGCACAATCGCTACCGCCGCCGGGATGAACGCCGCCCCTAAGAGTGAACTGGGCGTGGTGGCCCGTGAACTGTCTCCGGCCCACCACGCGCAGATGGCGTGCCAGAACTGCACAATCCTATGGGAGTCGGTGGTGCGGTTCTGGCGTCGCCACACTGCCCATGTCCCCCGAATCCCTAACCACTGGCCATTAGCTACCGGCCACTTCGCCAGCGTAGCTGCCAGCAGCGCCACCCAAAACACAACCTGTGGCACGCCGCCGGTCAATGCGGGAATCTGCCACAACAGCGTTCCTAAGAGCAGCACCGCGCTGCCCAACACTGCGCTTTGCCACCAGACCCACCGGAGCCGTGTAGCCATGAGGTAGGCAAGTAGCGCCCCGCCGATGAGCCAGGCGAGATCGGGCAAGGCCGGTGGTGGTAGTCCCGCCGGGTCTACGACCGTGTTCACCATCACCAAGGCGAGGACAGCGGCCGCTTGGTCGGTGGTGTTGTTAGCCGAGAGGCGGATGTAATATGTAGTGGTAGCACCAAGCACGGGCGTGAGATCGAAGCCCGGGCGGTCGGCTATCAGTTCTCCAAACGAGGTATTCTCTGCCAGCGTCCGGTAGGTCTCACCACCGTCTGTCGAGACCTCGACCCGGTTGGGGAACGCAATAGCGGCGTTGAGCTGGCCGGGCGGCTCCCACAGTTGATTGTAGAAGTCGAGCTTGACCCACACCAGCGATTCAGGGGAACGCTCCAGGCGATAGACGATCTCACCTGGAGTATGTGGATCCAGGGTCAGCCCCGCCTTACCTGGGCGGAAGTTCAATCGCGAAACCTCCTTTCCAGGTCCATTGAGGGCCAGGTAGTATGGCTCACGATAGTTGTAGGCTTCGGCATTGGGCGGCTCTGCGCGGAATAATGGTCGGATTACCTGCGGCCAGCCCACCACGCTAATGACTGCTATCGCGACCGCGAAGGCAAGAGGGCCACGTGCCGTGCGGCCGGTGCGGATCAACCGGGGACGCAGCAACATGCTGCGGACAAGGAGCCAGCCGCGCAGCCGTTCGGCACGAGCATCCAGTATCACGACAAGGACAGCGAGCGCCGCGACGGCAACCCAGCCCGGCAGCCAGGGCCACTTCAGCAGACCAATCGCCAGTCGGGCAAAAGGAGCCAGGAAGTCACGCAATCCGACCGGGCCGAGCGAGCCGAGGAAAGCGATGAGCGCCGCTCCGAGGACGGCGATACTCGCCAGCATCGGATACCGATGGCGGTGTAGGCGCCCCCCCAGAATGCGCGCCAGCCCTGTCCAACGCTCGTTCACAGCGATCAGGACCAGACAGATCACTGCGCTCGCCGACATCAGGTTAGTGGGCCAGGAACCGAGCATGGGTAGCTTAACGATCCCAACGATCCACGGTGTTGCTCGTTACCGGTGATCCGCCAGGACACTCGCCGCTGACGTTTTCCCTTGTGAGTAGTCCGGGTTAGTCGGGCAGCAGCGGCTTGACCGCTTCCATCACCTCACTAAGCTCAGGAAAGCGTCTGGCCCGATGCTTCGAGTAGACCAGGTTGCCGTCCACCGAGACCTCGAAGGCACCGCCGCCGCCGGGTACCAGTGCCAGGCTGGCGACCTGCTGCGAGAACGTGCCGAGCAGCTCTTGCGCCGTCCACGCGGCGCGCGGAAGATAGTTTCAAGGCACGCAGTATTCGATCCGAATGTGGGCGCCTGGGGCATCCATCGCCATGTTATTCCCTCCTCGCGGAATTCCGACGGACCAATCGTACCATGAACGGATCGGCGTTGCGACCGATACCATTGTGGTGCATTCCGGCCAACAACGCAACCAAGATGCCACCGTAGTTGCCGGGCGGCGCCGGCAGTCGCCTGGCCTCAGGGAATCGGATGTCCCTTCCGGAACCCGGCCTGACGGTTATCTACACGGTCATCGTAGCTGCCCAGCACGATGCCCTCCGAATGCACCCAACTCCAGGTATGCGACCGCCAGGAGGATAGCACCGCTCCGCCGCACACCCCCTCGCTATCGCCCGACGATGGGGAGGGGACCGGGAGCGAGGCACCCTCATCTCTCGCCACGGTCGCCCTGGCAAAGGTGGTCTTTCTCCTGCACTGGACCTGGCTCGGGTTGTCGAAGATGCATGTCATTCCTAGCCTTCACCTGCAGCGTCTATCCCTGCCTCAGGGGTCACCGATTTGGTAGAATCAGAGTGTTCGGTTGGAGATGGGGGGCGCGTAATTTGGGGGTCATTGACACGCTGTCAGCCGGTTATGCCGCGGTGAATCGCTGTCTCTGGCTCCTCGGCATTCCCATCACGCTGGGTCTGGTGTTCTGGGCTGGTCCCCGCCTTGGCCTGGACCGTTTTACGACCACCATCGCCATCATCCTGATCATTAGTGTCGGCATCCTGATGGTCTGGCAACCGCTCGGCGTGCTGGTCGGCATCGTCGTCAATGCCTACGTGATGACCGGCCTCGCAGCGACAACACTGCTGTTCTACTACGACCGAACGCGCCAAACTGCCGCCAGCGCCGCACAGGATGCATTGCCGCCAGCCCCGTAGCTATCGGAGTGACACCGAAACGAGTTCGCCAAGCATCGAGAGATCGCCTGAAGCAATGAGCAACAGTAGTCCCGCGCCAAACGAGAATGGTCCCATGGCTGCGTATGGCGCCGAGCAGATCCAGGTGCTGGAGGGGCTGGAGCCGGTGCGCCGCCGGCCCGGTATGTACATCGGCAGCACCGACCATCACGGCCTGCACCAGCTCGTCTACGAGGTCGTAGACAACAGCGTGGACGAGGCGCTGGCGGGGTCATGTGATCATATCCGCGTTGTCGTCCACCGGGACCATAGCGTGACCGTCGTGGACAACGGGCGTGGCATTCCGGTGGATGTACACCCGGAAACCGGTCGTCCGGCGCTGGAAGTGGTGATGACCAAGCTGCACGCCGGCGGTAAGTTCGGCAGCGGCGGCTACAAGGTATCGGGAGGACTACACGGCGTCGGCGTATCGGTGGTCAACGCGCTGTCCGCTTGGCTGCGCGTGGAAGTGCGGCGCGACGGTCAGCTCTACTCGCAGGACTTCGTACGCGGCGAACCCCAGTCCGACATGCAGGTGCAGCCTGGCTACCCCGGCCACGGCACAAAGATCGGCTTTCTCGCGGACGACACGATCTTCGAGACCTCCGGCTACGAATACCGGACCTTGGTGCAGCGGTTGCGCGAGTTGGCCTACCTCGCTGCGGGCCTCTCCATAACCCTGCTGGACGAGCGCAGCGACCGTGAAGTGAGCTTCTGCTTTGACGGCGGAATCACCTCGTTCGCACGCTATCTGAACAAGAACAAGCGTGCTGTCCATTCGAGGCCGATTACCATTGCCCGCGAGGTCGGCCTCGATGGTCAATCCACGAGCATCGAGATTGCGCTGCAATACAACGATTCGTTCGATGAGCAAGTGTTGACGTTTGCCAATACGGTGAACACCGTTGACGGCGGCACGCATCTGACCGGGTTTCGCGCGGCGCTGACCCGACAAGTCAACGACTACGCGCGCAAGAGCGGGCTGCTCAAGCCTCAGGACACGAGCCTGACCGGAGATGATGTCCGCGAGGGGTTGACGGCCGTCATCAGCGTCATGCTCAGTGAGCCGCAGTTCGAAGGCCAGACCAAGCGCAAGCTCGGCAACGCTGAGGTGCGCTCACACGTCGAGACCGTCGTCAACGACGAGCTAGGCAGTTGGCTACATGAGCATCCGGACCAGGCGAAACGCATCATCGAAAAAGCGCTCACCGCGGCCCGCGCACGGGAAGCGGCTCGGAAAGCCCGCGATCTGGTCATCCGCAAGAGCGCCTTCGAGGGGATGGCGCTCCCAGGCAAGCTGGCCGACTGCATCGAGCGCGATCCCAGACGTAGTGAGCTGTTCATTGTCGAGGGAGACTCCGCCGGTGGCACCGCCAAGCAGGGACGGCATCGGCAGTTCCAGGCCATCTTGCCGCTGCGGGGCAAGATACTCAACGTGGAAAAGGCGCGCTTGGACCGGATGCTCTCCAGTGCCGAAATCCGGGCCTTGATTACGGCACTGGGCATCGGCATCGGCGACCAGCTGGACCAGAGCAAGCTCCGCTACGACCGCGTCATTTGCATGACGGATGCCGATATTGACGGCCAGCACATCCGCACCCTGCTGCTGACGTTCTTTTTCCGGCATATGGCGCCCATTGTCGAGGAGGGGCACCTCTACATCGCCCAACCCCCGCTCTACCGCATTCCCTACCGCCAACGCTACGTGTATGCGTACAATGATGAGGAACGCGAGAGTATCATTGCCCAGCGCGGCCGGCCGACCGGCCAAATCCAGCGGTACAAGGGGCTAGGGGAGATGACGGCGGAGCAGCTCTGGGACACGACCATGAACCCGGAGACCCGCCAGTTGCTCCGGGTGGCCGTTGATGATAGCCTAGCCGCCGCCCAAACGATTGACACGCTCCTCGGCCCGGATGTCGCACCGCGACGGCGCTTTATCCTGACACACGCGAAAGACGTGCGGAACCTCGATACCATCGGGTGATCGAGGCACACGCTCCGACACACTTGCTGCTGTCTGCACCCTAGTCTGGCCGCGCGCACGCCCTGGATCGGCCTTGACGGAACGCGAGCGCGGGCCGCACCCTCGAAAGTGGACGGATGAAGGTCATCATCGGCCTGGGCAATCCCGGACCGGCCTACCAAAGCACGCGACATAATGTGGGCTGGTGGGTGATCGAGCGGCTGGCGCGGCGCTGGCACGCCGCCCCGCCTCGTGCCCGGCACCGCGCAGCCGTGGCCGCGGCCGCCTTCCATGGCGCCGCGGTGCTGCTCTTCAGGCCGTTGACCTACATGAACGAAAGCGGCGCCGCGGTCCGTGCCTTGGTTGCCTCTGAGCACTTGGTCGGCAGTGACTTGCTGGTGGTGTATGACGAGTTGGCTCTTCCGCTGGGACAACTCCGCGTGCGGCCCCGGGGCGGCGCCGGGGGGCACAAGGGGCTTGGGTCGGTGTTGGCCGCGCTCGGTACGCAGGACGTGCCGCGGCTACGGGTCGGTATTGGGCCGCCGCCGACCAGGATTGATCGCGTCTCTTACGTCCTGGGAGACTTCGCGGCTGAGGAGCGGCCGCTGATCGAAGACGCTGCCGACCGCGCGGCGGCGGCGGTCGAATGCGTCCTGCGCGACGGGCTGATCGCAGCGATGGATCGGTACAATGCTGCGCCTCGCGCGGCGGCGGCCGCCGCGCCGGCACCTCAGCCCACTCCACCCAATGCCGCCGACCAGGATTGATCGCACAGCCCTAGCAGCCACCCACCGTCCTCAAAAGCCATTTGGAGCCGGGCAACGATCCGATGAAATCCGACGTGATGCAAACCCAGCGGTCCGGCGCGCTCTCCCCGCTGCTTGCGCTGTGGACGGCCTTACCCCCCTACCGCAATCTCGTTGCGGCGCTCGCGACCGGCGATTCCGGGCACCGGTCGCGTGTGGTCGTGCGCGAGGCAGCCAAGGCCGCCGTCATCGCCGGGCTGCATAGCCACGTAGGGCGGCCCGTCTTGGTCGTCACAGCCGACGCTACCCGCGCACAGGAGCGCTACCAAGACCTGCTCGCCTGGAGCACAACGTCGTCGCGGGTGTTGCTCTTCCCGGCATTCGATGCCCTGCCCTACGAGCAGCTGCCGGTGCCGGCCGACGTACTCACGCGCCGCGTCGAAGTGCTGATCGCCCTCAGCGCCGGCGGCGGCAGCCAACCATCGCCGCTCATCATCACCTCCCCGACGGCGCTGGCGAGCCTCTTGCCGCCACCCGCCGAGTTCGGCAGTCGGGTCGTCGTATTGCGGCTGGGCGAGGAGTTGGCGCCGAGCGCACTGCTGGCTGCACTGGAAGCAGGCGGGTTTACCCGCAGCCCGCTGGTCGAGGCGCCGGGCCAATACAGTCAGCGCGGCGGTATTGTGGATTTCTTCCCCCCGTCGGCCGACGATCCGGTACGGGTCGAATACTTCGGTGACGAGATCGATTCGCTGCGGTCGTTCGACCCGGCCACGCAGCGCTCGACCGACGCGCGAGACGATGTAGTGCTCGCACCGGCCAGCGAGCTGGCGGCGTTGCCGATGCACGGGCGGCGCGCCGCGGCGGCCGTGCGCGCCCTCGACTGGTCGGGCCTCCGGCCGGAGATCCAGGAGGAGTGGCACCGGCAGCTGGCGCTGTTGGAGCAAGGGCAAAGTTTTGCCGAGGCGCCATTCTTCGCCGCCTATCTGCTGGAGCAGTCCGCCACCTTGCTCGACTACCTGCAGCAGGCAGTGGTGATCCTGGATGAGCCGGAGGCCATCATCCAGACGGTCGAAGAGTTGGCAGAGCGGGCGCAGGAGCTACAAGAGAAGCAAACCACCAGCGGCTCGCTGCCCCCGTCGTTCCAGGCGGCGCTGGTTGACCCGGAAACGATCTGGGTGGATTTGACCGACCGGCCGCACGTGGAGCTGGCCTACCGTGCCCCGGTACCGACTACCGACCGCCAACCACCGGCCACTGCATCGGACGACCCCGTTCACAACCTGGACGCCTTCGCGCCGCCGCCGAGCTTTGGTGGCAAGGTGCAGCAGGCCGTCAGGCAGGTGCGGCGCCTGCTCCGCGGCGACGGGCGGGTCGTCCTCGTCTCGCAGCAAGCAGCCCGTCTGGCCGAGCTACTGCACGAGACGGGGGTGGTTGTGTCGCCGACGGACCGGCTGGCCGAGACACCGGCCGCGGGGACGCTCGCCCTCGTCGCTGGCACGCTACCGGAGGGCTGGCACTGCCCGGCGCTCAAGCTGTCGGTATTGAGTGATGCAGAGGTGTTCGGCTGGATCCGTCCCCGTCGACTGTTTCAGCGCCGCCGGGCTACCGGGGAGGTCCTGCTCACCGAGCTACAGCCAGGCGACTATGTGGTGCATATTGACCACGGCATCGGGCGCTATATCCAGCTCGTTACGCTGTCTCGCCAGGGCGGCGAGCGTGAGTACCTGCTGCTGCAATATGCCGGCAACGACCGCCTCTATGTCCCGACCGATCAGCTCGACCGGGTGGACAAGTACGTCGGCGCTGCGGACCAAGAGCCGACGTTACACCGGCTCGGCGGCGCCGACTGGGAACGGGCCAAGAGTCGGGTGCGTGGCTCCGTGCGCGACATCGCCAAAGGGCTGCTGGAGTTGTATTCGGCGCGCGAGATCGCTACCGGCCATGCGTACCCGCCGGACAGCGTCTGGCAGCGGGAGCTGGAGGAATCGTTCCCGTACATCGAAACGCCGGATCAGATCGAAGCCATCCAAGCGGTCAAGGAGGACCTGGAACGGGACAAGCCGATGGACCGGCTCATCTGTGGCGACGTCGGCTTCGGCAAAACCGAGGTAGCGTTGCGGGCCGTCTTCAAGGTCCTCATGGACGGCAAGCAGGCGGCCGTCCTGGCCTCGACAACGGTACTGGCCCTCCAGCACTTCCAGACGTTTCGCGAGCGGATGCAGGCATTTCCCGTCAACGTCGAGTTGTTGAGCCGCTTTCGTACACCGAAGGAGCAAGCCGCGGTCCTCGACGGTCTACGGCAGGGCACGGTGGACGTGGTGGTCGGCACCCACCGCCTGATCCAACGCGACGTGCAGTTCAAGGACCTGGGCTTGATCGTCATTGACGAGGAGCAGCGGTTTGGCGTCGAGCAGAAGGAGCGCCTCAAGCACCTGCGTCACCACGTTGACGTACTGACCCTGACGGCCACGCCCATTCCGCGGACCCTGCACATGTCCCTAGCCGGCATGCGACCGATGAGCGTCATCGAGACGCCGCCGGCAGCGCGGCTGCCGATCAAGACCTACGTCACCCAGGCCAATGACGACGTGGTGCGGCACGCTATCCTGCGGGAGCTGGACCGGGGTGGACAAGTCTACTTCGTCCATAACCGCGTTCAGACGATCTACACGGCGGCGCGGCGCTTGGCGCAGCTCGTGCCGGAAGCCGATCTGGTGGTCGGCCACGGCCAGATGCCCGAAGATGATCTGGAACAGGTGATGGTGGAGTTCGCCAACGGGCAGCACGACGTACTTGTCTGCAGCACGATCATCGAGAACGGTCTGGACATCCCGAACGTGAACACGATCATCGTCAACGACGCGGCGCATTTCGGGCTGGCCCAGCTCTACCAATTGCGGGGACGGGTCGGGCGCGGCGCGGCGCAAGCCTACGCCTATTTCCTGTACCGGCAGCAGCAGCCCTTGACGACGCAGGCGGAGGCCCGCCTCCGCACGATCTACGAGACGACCGACTTGGGCGCCGGCTTCCGCATCGCGTTGAAAGACCTGGAGATTAGGGGCGCCGGTAACCTGCTCGGAGCCGAGCAGAGCGGCTTCATGAACGCGGTTGGCTTCGATCTCTACGTGCGCCTGCTGGCCGAGGCGGTCGAGGAGTTGCGCGGCAAGCGCACCCTGCCGGAGCAAGAGCTGGTGCTAGACCTGCCGCTCGGCTCCCGGCTGCCGGACGACTACATTGGCGATCCCAACCTCAAGATACGCCTATACCGGCGTTTGGCGTCCGTGGTGCGCCTCGATGAGGTTGACGCGGTGGAGCAGGAGTTCGCCGATAGGTTCGGTCCACTGCCACCGCCGGTCGTGGACCTGCTCTTCGGCCTGCGTATCCGTGCCCTGGCCCGCTCGCGGATGCTGCGGGCCGTAGAGGCCACCGACCGCGAGCTGATCGTCCGCACCAGCCCCTTCGTCGTAACGGATCGCCTGGCGCTCTACAAGGCCTTCGGGCGCCAAGCGCAGGTTCGCCGGGGGGTGATTACGATTCCCCGCCGCCCGGCGGCGGCAGAGTGGCAGGCCGATCTCCTCCAACTGCTTCAACTGCTCCGGGCCGTCGGACGCCGAGGCGAGGACGGTCCGGAAAAAGAGACTACAACCGTGGACGCACGTCCATTAACCACTGAGCGGCCAAGTCTCTTCTCGGAGCTACGCACCGGCGCCCGGCGAGGAGCCACCTAGGCGAATGTCGGAGTGATGGTGGTGAGACACAGGTTCCCTCCCCTGTGCGCCCTGTGCGTCCGCACGAGAGAGAGCAAGGGAGGGGGGCAAGACTCCCCCTTCCCTCATGAAAGTTGCTACCTTGATAAGGTAGTGCTCTGATCCTCCTCCGGAGCCAGCTCCAGGGGGGGAAGTTGCTCCCGGCCCCTGCGGAGTGGGGGCCGAGGGGTAGGTGGGGAACCGGCCCCTCGAGCAGCCGGGGACCTTCCCAGAACACGCACTGAAACGATAGGGTTAGGAACAGAGGCAACGATGGCAGGGACGGCAAAGCGACCAACCAAGCGGCCAGCAAAACGGCCAACCAAGCGAGCGGCAAAGCGAGCGGCAAAGCGATTGGTGATTGTCGAGTCACCGGCGAAGGCCCGGACACTAGAGCGGTACCTGGGCAAGCGTCACTACAATGTGCAGGCGTCACTGGGGCACGTCCGGGATCTGCCGAAGCGCCAGCTTGGCGTGGATGTCGAACACGACTTTGCGCCCAAGTACGTTATCCCCAAGGACAAGAGCCAAATCGTGGCCGAGCTGGCGCGGGCCGCGCGTGCGGCCTCCGGCCTCTACCTCGCCACTGACCCGGACCGCGAGGGGGAAGCGATTGCCTGGCACCTGCTGGCGGCTATCGAGAAAAGACGCACTGCCAAGGCCCGCGCCACCAAGCCCCTCAACGCGCAGCGGATCGTCTTTCACGAGGTCACCAAGAGCGCGGTGCAGGACGCTTTTCAGCACGCGCGGGATATAGACGACGATCTCGTCCAGGCCCAGCAGGCGCGGCGCGTGATGGACCGGCTGATCGGCTACAAGCTGAGTCCGCTGCTGGGCGCCAAGGTGCGACGCGGCCTGTCGGCGGGCCGCGTACAGTCGCCCGCCTTGCGGATGGTGGTCGAGCGAGAGCGCGAGATCGAGCAGTTCGTGAGCGAGGAATACTGGACCATTGACGCACTCTTGGCGTCGGCCAGCTCCAACGGCACGTCGGAAACCATGTTCTGGGCGGAAGTGATCCAGCACCGCGGCGAGAAGTTGTCCATTGCGACGGAAGCGCACGCTCAGGCCACGGTCAAGGCCTTGCGCGGGATGAGCTTTGCCGTCCAGGAGGTGCGTAAGCGCGAGGTCCGACGCCAGCCGGCAGCCCCCTTTACCACCAGCACGTTGCAGCAAGAGGCCGGCCGACGCCTCCGCTTTGCACCCCGCCGCACCATGCGCGTGGCGCAGCAGCTCTATGAAGGGCTGGACATGGGGCAGGAAGGGCCGGTGGGACTCATCACCTACATGCGTACCGACTCGACCAACGTTGCTGCCGAGGCGCTGGCGGAGGTGCGGCAGGTCATCGGGCAGCGTTTCGGGAAGGAGTTCGTGCCGGACAAGCCGCGGCGCTTCCGCACCAAAGCGAAGGCCGCGCAGGAAGCCCACGAGGCCATCCGGCCGACCTCGGCCACGCGCCTACCGGAAGCGGTACGCTCCCACCTCACCCAAGATCAGTATCGGCTCTACACGCTCATCTGGAAACGCTTTGTCGCCAGCCAGATGGCCGCTGCAATCCTCGATACGACGCGCATTGACATTCGCGCCACACCGCTGGATTCGGCCGGTACGAACGGCACCGCGGCCGGGGGGCAGCCCTATCCACTCCCCGCTGCGCCGCAAAGCGCTGATCGCGCCCACTCCGACGACTATCTGCTGCGTGCCCGCGGGAGCATCGTGCGGTTTCCGGGCTTCCTGCGGCTTTACGAAGAGAGCCAGGACGAGCACGGCAAGGCGGGCGCGGCCAAGTCTACCGACGCGCCAGGTCGGCGTCGAGCTGCGCCGTCCAAGACGACGCCAGCCAAGCAGTCAATCCTGCCCCTCCTCACGGCCGGCGATCCGCTCACGCTGCACGATCTCAAGCCGGAGCAGCACTTCACGCAGCCGCCGCCGCGCTACTCCGAGGCGAGCCTGATCCGGGCGATGGAAGAGGCCGGTATCGGCCGGCCGAGCACCTACGCTCCCACCGTATCCATCATCCAGGAGCGCGGCTACGTCGAGCGACGCGAGCGACGCCTGCACCCCACCGACTTGGGCAAACTCGTCAATGATCTGCTCGTGGAGCAATTCCCGGATGTGGTAGACGCCAGCTTCACGGCCAAGATGGAGGACGACCTCGACCAGGTGGCGGACGGCACCACAACATGGGTGCCGGTGGTCCGGGAGTTCTGGGAGCCGTTCGCAAAGGCGGTCGCAGCCGCCGAAGAGACGCTGGAAAAGGTGCGGATCGAGGACGAGCCAACCGATGAGGTGTGTCCGGAATGCAGCCGGCCGCTGGTCATCAAGCACGGGCGCTACGGGCGCTTCCTGGCCTGCACCGGCTTCCCGGAATGCCGGCATACTCAGCCCCTGCTTACCAAGCTGGGCGTGCCCTGCCCTAAGTGTGGCAACGATCTTGTCGTCCGCCGCAGCCGGCGGGGGAGGACCTTCTACGGATGCAGCGGGTATCCCGACTGCGATTTCACGAGCTGGCAACGGCCCGTTGCCGCCCCCTGCCCGCAGTGCGGCGGCCTCCAGACGCAAGCGAGCCGGGACAAGCTGGCCTGTACCGTGTGTGGTCACAAGCACGTGCCGGTCGCTGCCGAAACGGAAGTCGCCGTCCCGGCCTAAGTAGTGTTGACTTTTCCTGTCCTTCCCGCGCCAGGAGACCTTTGCGTAACCCGTCATTCCCGCTTGCGCGGGAAGCCATAGCGGGTGCGCCGTCCGGTACCCCCAGGCGCCTGGATTTCATACCGGAGATACGTCCATGAGTATTCACCCCCCCGCCGCTCCCCAGCGGCCCAAGAAGCTGACCACCAACGGGGACGTGCGCGTAGACCCCTGGTTCTGGCTACGCGATATTGACGACCCGGCGGTAACGGAGTACCTGGAAGCGGAGAATGCCTACACTGCGGCGGTGATGCAGCCGACCGATGAGCTACAGAACGACCTCTACGAGGAAATGCGGGGGCGCATCAAAGAGGATGACTCAACGGTGCCGGAGAAGGAGGGGGACTATTACTACTACGTCCGCTTCGCAGAGGGTGCCCAATACCCCATTCACTGCCGCAAGCACCTGACCTTGGACGCACCGGAAGAGATCATCCTCGACGTAAACGAGCTGGCCAAGGGCCGGGACTACCTTCAAGTCGGTGTTCTGAAGAACAGTCCCGACCATCAATGGCTGGCCTATTCGCTGGACACCGACGGCTCGGAGAAGTTCGTCATCCACTTCAAGAACTTGATGACCGGCGAGCTCCTGCCGGAGACCATCCCCAACTCGTACTACTCCCTGCAGTGGGCCAACGATAGTCGGACCGTCTTCTACGACGTGCTCGACGAGAACCATCGCCCGGTCAAGATACTGCAACACCGACTAGGCCAAGACCCCTCCACTGACAAGCTAGTGTACCGGGAGACGGACGAGCGCTTCTTCGTTGACCTCGGCAAGTCGCTCAGTGGGCGCTTCATCTACGTGGTCGCCAGCGGCAACAATATGTCCGAATGGCGGTTTCTCGACGCCAACCGTTTGGACGGTCAGCTCACGTTGATCGAGCCACGCCGGCCCGACTTCGAATACGACATAGTGGACCATGGCGACACATTTCTCGTGCGGCACAACGGCGACGGCGCCAAAGACTTCAAGGTTGCACAAACTTCCGTGTCGGCACCCGGAAAGGCCAACTGGCAAGACTTTATTCCCCACGAGCCAGGTCGCCCCGTCCTGAGTGTGCTCTCGTTCCAAGACTACTTGGCCATTATCTATAGGCGGCACGGCCTACCCCAATTACAGGTGATGACGCTGCCCGGTAAGGAAGCCCACACCGTCCCCTTTGACGAGGAGGACTATTCCCTGCGCGTAAGGGCGGGCCGAGAATGGGCGACCACCGTGCTACGGTTCACCTACGCCTCGCTGACGACACCCGCCACCGTGTACGACTACGACATGGAGACGCGAGCGCAGAAGCTGAAAAAGCAGACCGAGGTGCTGGGCGGGTTTGAATCCGAGTGCTACCGGACCCGCCGCCTGTGGGCCACGGCCAGCGACGGGGCCGCCATACCCATTTCCGTCCTCTACCGGAAGGACACGCCGCTGAACGGATCGGCGCCCCTGTATCTTTACGGCTATGGCTCCTACGGCGTGGTCATGGAATCGGATTTTAGCTCCAACCGCCTCAGCCTAGTGGACCGGGGGTTCATCTTCGCCTCAGCTCACGTTCGTGGTGGCATGGAGCTGGGCTGGGACTGGTACGAGCAGGGCAAGCTACTGCACAAGAAGAATACCTTCACCGACTTTATCGCCTGCGCCGAGCACCTGGCGAGGGCGAGCTACGCCGATCCCAAGAAGATGGTGGCGGTAGGGGGCAGCGCTGGCGGCATGCTCATGGGAGCCGTAGCCAACCTGCGGCCCGACCTATTCCAAGTCATAGTGGCCCACGTGCCGTTCGTGGACGTTCTGAACACCATACTGGACGACACCCTGCCTCTGACCACCATGGAATACAACGAGTGGGGCAATCCCCAATCCGGTGAATACTACGAATATATCAAGTCCTACTCGCCCTACGACAACGTAACGGCCCAGGACTACCCACACATGCTGATTACCGGCGGCCTCAGCGACCCCCGCGTCACCTATTGGGAGCCGGCCAAATGGACCGCTCGGCTCCGTGACCTGAAAACCGACGACAACCTCTTACTCATGAAGATGCACATGGACTCCGGTCACGCCGGCGCCTCCGGCCGGTTCGAGCGGCTGAAAGAAGTGGCCCTGGAATACGCCTTCATCCTCAAGGCGCTGGGAATGGCCGGAAGCTGAAGAGGTTCGCTACGGCGTCGAGCGCCGGCAACAAGAGGTGCGCCCGCTACCGGGACCGTAGCTCGCGCCATATGGCTTGCAGCAGGAAGAGCGCGCGCAGGTGCAGGTCGGTAACGGGATCGAGCTGTAGCGGGTACGTCTCGCGCAGCACCGCCAGCGACGCGCGGGCGATCTCCTCGAACGACCCGTCCATTGCCCCCGCGACCTCGGCTCCCACGACGTCGGCCACGTGCCCGGCGATCTCCAGACTCTCCAGCAAAAAGCGCGTCGCGGCCAGCCCGCGTCGCACCGCTGCCTGCCGCCCCTCGCGGTCGTTGAAGGCGTGTCCCATGCAGAGAACCGCCGGCTCCAGCTCCATAATGCGTGCGAGGCTGGCACAGTAGTCGGCAGCACCGGCAAAGACGAGCGGGAAGCTCCCGACTTGGCTCCCCAGTCCTTGGACCCCATCGCCAGTGAACAGCAGCCGGCGCTCCGGCCACCAGTACCCCACAAGGCCGCGGGCATGTCCGGGCAGCCGGATGGCCTGCAAGACAATGCCGCCGCCGAGATCAATCTCCTGCCCGGCGGCAAGCCAGACATCAACCTGTGCCGGTAGCCCAATGTTGTCGGCAAACTGCCCCGTGTAGGCCGTGGCCAGCGCGGCAAAGGCCGGGACCTCCGCTACCAGGTCCCGGTAGCTGTGCGTGTGGGCTGTGATGTCGTGAAAGAAGCGCTCCTCCGCCGGGTGAGCCACCACCTGCGCGTCCCTGGCCACACTACGCAGTTCCTCATTGCCGCCTATGTGGTCCCAGTGACCGTGCGTGTTGAGGATGAAGCGCGTGTCGGCCAGGTCCAAGCCCGCTGCCGCCAGCGCCGGACCGATTACTGTCCTAGGCGACGACCGCACGCCGGTATCAATGATCGCCGGCCGCGGCGCCTCGATGAAATAGGTCATGACCTGACTCCCCGCTGCGAACGGGCAGGTAATCCGCCACACACCGTCCAGCTCTTGTACGGCTTCGTTTCCTGGCATGGAACCCTCCCTCGGACGCTGGCCTCCCACCGTAGCAACCGGTCAGGGCGGCGCCAGCAGGCTGTTCAGCGCGCGCCGTCCGGTGGTCGCCGGAAGTCGAGCAGGTATTCGAACGTCGTACCCATCGTGATGTAGTTGCTCGGCCAGCCGAAGATACCGACTCGGTTCACGATGTTGGTCCGATCCCAGATGATCGTGTTCCGTAGCTCGTAGCCCACCTGCCGCAGCGCCTCGACCACCGCCAAGTGGATGGTGATGCGCTGATTCTCCCACCACATGTCGGGAACGTTGATAACGCAGTGGCCGCCGGGGCGCAGCAATGGGAGCAGTGCAGCAAAGATCGCGCCTATTTCCTCCGTATACCGGTCGAGCGATAAAGTACCGAGGTCCCGGGAGTCCTGGGAGTATTGCTCTACCTTCAGGTATTGGTCATTCCGACGGAGGTCGCTACGTCTGCTCTTGTTTTTGCGCCGCCGGTTGAGCAGGTTGGCATAGGGCGGGGAGGTGAAGACGAGCGCCACGGACTCCGCCCGGAGCTGCTGACGAATAGCTCGCGCGTCGGCCACGAGGGCCAACTGACGGGTTCCGTCACGGCGCTCGGCCGCAGTTGCCAGCCGCTCTTGAGCCGCTGCCACGTAGCCGGGCTGGAGGTCGTAGCCAACGGCATTGCGCTCCAGGTCTTGCGCTGCGACCAAGGTGGTGCCGCTGCCGACAAACGGGTCGAGCACCAACTCCCCGCGATGGGTGAATAGCTCGATGACCGCTTTGGCCAAGGCGATAGGGAAGGTGGCCGGGTGGATGCTCTTGTCTCGAACGTCGCGCGCTTCATACGCGAACTGCCAGACCCCAATCTGTCGCTTCATCCACTCCTTGGCCGTCAGGCAGTTCAAGTGCTTGGGTGGACAGTCGCAGATTCTCTCCGTACCGATCTCGCTCGGCAACGGCTCGGAAGCGGGCGGCACAGCAGTTGCGGTAGACATAAATGGCGGCGCTACGCCGACTTAGAACTGCTCGGCTTCAACCACTTTCCTCCACATGAACTGCACGATGAGGCGCAGGATTGCAGCGACCGGTACCGCGAGGAGCATGCCCATGATGCCGCCGAGGACCGCGCCGGAGAAAATGGCGAACATGGTGAGCACCGGGTGCAGCTTTACCACCCGGCCGAGGACATTAGGGATCACGAAATAGTCCTCGGCGTGGCGCAGCACAAAGTACACGAACGCGATAACGGCCCCATATACGACCGGCGACCAGCCGAAGGGCGGCGTCTGCCCGAAGGAGACCAGCACCGCCAACCCCCCGGCCGTGATAGGGCCAACGTAGGGAATCAGTTCGAGGAAGCCGGTCGCAATGGCCAACACGAGGGCGAAGCGCACGTCGAGAATCGTGAGTGCAATGTAGGTGACGGTACTCATAATGACGACCAGGGCCAGCTCGCCGTAGATAAAGCGCACGACGATCCGATCAATCCGCTGCACGAGTGGACCGAACTCGGTCCGAAAGCGGGCCGGTATCTGGCGCCGGGCGAACTCCCCCAGACGGTTCAGGTCAATCAGCAGGTAAAAGGTAGCGACCACCGTGAGGAGGAAGTGCAGCACAAGCTCGAGCACCTCGACTGCCGTTTCCAGCAGCCGTTGGGTGGCCAGTGTCACGAGGTCATTGACCGCCGGGCCGATGTCGGCGACCAACGGCTCGATGTCTATCTCGAAGCCGAGCAGGACAATGGAATCGGTCGCAGCCAAGAGGGCGACTATCTGATCCACCAAGCCCGGCAGGGCCTCACCAAGCTCCTGTATCTGACCGAGCAAGAGGGGCGAGGTTGTCACCCACAACCACGCAATACCCGAGCCAAGCGCCACGTACATGATGGTGACGGCCACGATGCGCGGCACACGTAAGTACCGGCAGACCAGCTTGACGACCGGATTGAGTAGATACGCCAAAATCAGTGCCCAGAGGAAGGGTGCGACGATCCCGCGAACCATAAAGAGGAAGACCACCGCGGCCGCGATCAGGAACCAGAAGACGGCGATGCGTCCGCGCGGCCCCAGGACCCATCCCTCGCGTGGCTGTGGCGGCGGGGCCGGCGCTGGCGTCGCAGTGGCTTCTCCATCGCGTAAGCGGGCGGGCGGACGGCGCGGGGCGGCTGCTCCTGAAGACCTAACCGGAGCACTGCGACCGCTGGTCCGTAGCTCGGGGGAAGACGATGAGGTCACTTCGCGCTACCACCTGGGTAATACGTGTGCGAGACGCTGTAACCGAGAGGGCGGATGAAGCTCCATCCTAAAAGAGGGGTCGCTGCGAGGATAACACGCGCCGGCCACTACCATCAACCGTCCCTGGCCGGGCGCTGGCCGCCGCCACGCTCACCGCCTCAATGCCCTCTTCACCTGAACGAACCCGGAGATGCGGAAGTTGTGTAGCCCAGGGTTAGCTGGACGCATTGCCGTCGGCTGGCGTTGCCGACGGCTGCTCAGTCGGCGTGGCTGCGGTCACAGTCCGGCTCCCTCGCCGCGAGCGACGGTTGCGCTTGCGCGTGCTCTTCCTTTTCGTCTTCGTCGGTCCACCTGATGCTGCCTTGCGACTAGGAGGCTGGATCGCATAGACCCCGGTCACAACGCGCCCCCGCACGTCCGGTAAGAAGTCGAGCGCAATACGGCCTTCGCGCAGCAGTTGGCGGAGGAATTCCGCCCCGCGACTGGGTAGCCCGATGTACACGACGCCGTGCGCCGTCCGCAGCGGGATGGCCGTCTCGCTCTCCAGACTGAACTGGCGACGAATATCCGCCACGCTGGCGTAGGGACGGCTCTGGATATACCCCCACAGATTGCCCTTGGTAACGTTCTTGGCCATCGCAGGGAGTATACGTGGCTTTGCGGGTCGTTGGCACTCGGCCTGGCCCCCTCCACACCCTGCCCCGGATCGAGCTACCAGGGGAGGGAAGCGGCCGTCCCCCTGCCTCACTACCTGGATATGAGGTCCGACACGCCGTTCGACAGCGACGCGATACGCTCATACACGGCCGTGAGGAGCGTGGCCACCTGATCGCCCAGAACCATCAGCACGACGACCAACGTGACGGCAAAGAGGCAGATAACGAGCGTGTACTCGACGACGCCTTGGCCTTGCTGCGGCTCCGGCGCGTCACTTGAGCGCATCGGTGGGGATCTGCGGGGAGGCACTACTCCGGCCGCTCCGGAGGGCGCCGGCTCACCACTGGCCGGGTAGCGACCGCCGGGCCCTTTTGCTCGCGAGCCTTGGCTTTGGTGGCCAGCTCGCGCTCTTCTTGCTCCAAGGCTGCGAGCTTATCGAACTGCCGGGTGCGACGGTAATAGGCCCAACGCTTATACCGCGTAATCTGATCCGCATACTCGCGCCAGTCATGCGTGTATTCATCTCGCGGAGCAACCGGAGCATTGGGATCGTCCGGGGCTATGAGGAGGTTATCGGCGTACCGCAAGAGCATCCGTGCCGCCTGCACACAGATGATAAAGGCGCCCAAAGCCGCCCAAAACGCATAGTTGTCGAACTGAAAGCGCCAAAACTGTGACAGGAGGAAGAAGCAGACGATCAGTGCCAGGGGCGCAAAGGTCAGCGCGACGAACGTGAGGAGGAAGGCGATCATAGGGCGTGCAATATCGCGCATCCGGAGAACGCCTCCTCCCCCGGCCCCAAAACTCGCCACCCGACCGGCGGGATACCGCTGCCATTGTAAGCGGCCGGCGCCAGCCAGTCAACACACGACGCCAGCCGGTGCGAGTGTGCAGCCTGCCCAGCCTCGGAGCAGGATTCCGTCAGCGACCGCCCTCTTCACGCGGCAGCTGCGGGAGCAGCGGCGGGCGCTCGCCCTCAATCGGCGGCAACTGCGGCTGGACTTGCGCCCTTGGGACGACATTGATCGAAATCTGATCCCAGCCATCCGCTCCGTCGGGCAGCGGCGCCGTGTGCTCGGACGGCTGCACATTGCCCTCGCCGTCGGTAGCCCGCACGAGCAGGCGGTACGATCCGGCCTTCGGCTGCCACCGCACCGTCCACAGCGACCACGCATACTTGGAGAGCGAGGGTCGTATGTCGGCCGGCATCCACGTCCGCGCTTCGTCGGCGCTCACTTCGACCTTGGAGATGCCGCGCGGCCCGGCGAAGGCCACGCCCCCGATGACGTGCTCTGTGTCGGCTGCGATGCGCGCGGCGTTCTCCGGCACGTCAATCCGCGACATGGTCTTGACGGTGGCAATGTCGCTCCAGCCTCGTTTTTGCCAGAAGCCGGTGTAGTCGTGGTCCACCAGCTCGATCTTGGTGATCCACTTGACGTTCTTCATGCCGTAGATCTCCGGCAGCAGCAAGCGGATGGGGAAGCCGTGCTGCGTGGGGAGCGGTTCACCGTTCATTTTCCAGACGAGCATTGTGCCCGGGTCCAGCGCCTTCTCGATAGGGAAGCTGTCGGCGTAGTTATCGGCGCCGTGCAGCACGACGTCCTGCACCCCCGTGCCGATCCCGGCGGTGTCCAGAAACGTCTTCAACGGCAGGCCTTCCCACCGGGCATTGCCGATGTACTCACCCCCTACCGGATTGCTGATACAGATGAGTGTATGAATTTGCTCACGGGTAGTCATTGCCATGATGTCGTCGTACCCGAGGGTGTACGGGCGCTCGACCAACCCGGTGACTTCCAACTTCCAGTCCGCCGCATCAACAACCGGGTCTCTGAAGTTCTTCGAGACCGTGTAGTGATCGTCAATGGGCGTGATTTCCGCCTGCATCCCCGGCGCACGGGCATCCCGACCGCCACCCCCGCCACCCATGGTCAGCATGTTGCCACCGAAAGCGCGCGTGAGGAACTGCCAGAGACCGATTCCGGCGACAATGAGCACGCCACTCCACGCGACTTGGACGAACGTAGGGCGGCGGGCCTGCCGTTGCCCTGCCGACGCCGCTGGCGCGGTTGAGGGCGTCAGCGCCGGGATGCCGAGTGTTGTCTGCAACGCCACCAGCACCATGCCGAACGTGGCGACACCGACAAGTCCCGTGAAGAGCTCCACCCCGCGATTCTGGACGGCCGGTAGGAGCAGCCACAACACCAGCCAGAAGATGGTCGGCAGACCACCGGCGAGGAACCACGTCTCGTGCGCCCGCGCCATGAGCCGGCGGCGCTGGCGCCGGATCGTCACCATCAGGCCCCAGAGGGTGCCCAACAAGAGCTGCCCGCCGATCAATAGCGTGAAACCGAGCGGTTTGAGGGCCTCGCCGAACGTGGCGATACCGTCGGCTTGGGCACTGACCGGCGTGACCATCGGCACCCACTGCGCGATCAGCTCAATCGGCATGAAGGCCTGAAAGACGAGGCGCAAGAAGAGCATCACGGCCGTCGCGCTGAGAATGGCCAGCAATCCGACCGCCAAGCCCTGCCAAACCTGCTTGGCACTGATCTGAGAAACGTTAGCGCCGTTTCCAGGTCCCGTACCACTATCCATTACGGTGCCTCCTCACTGCCATCAAACCATCCCTGTCCAGTCTTCAGCCAGTATACACAAAGTAGGGTCGGACAGTTTGTAAGCAACCTAACAGCCGTCGGGGGCTGCTACCGGGCAACTGCGGCGCCCGACTGGCGCGCGCTCGACGGCACGGCAGGCAGCCTCGGCCCACCGCATCACCTCGTCGCTCACACCCAGGCGACGACGGGCGTCTTGGGAGTACCAGCCGAGGCCTTGCCCGGCGCTCTCCCCGCCCAAGTCCGGCGGTACCGGACCGTGGGGAACGGCGGCATAAATCAGGTCAATATGCTGGTGGTGAGGTATTGGTGGGATGTCCTCGAGCTGGATACCCAGCGGCCGGCACAGCCGTTGGGGGCCGGGCGGCGCAGGCCGTGAATCGTCGGACGTATCCACCAGCACGATGTCGAGACCGGCTTCTTCTTTGGTTTCGCGGATCGCGGCCTCGTCGGGCAGCTCACCCGGCTCGACGTGTCCGCCCGGCGGCAGCCACATGTCCAGCTTCTTGTGCCGATGCAGCAGCACCGCGCCGTCATGGACGACGAATACGGCCACGGTGAACTCGCGCGCCGGGCCGGCGTTCGCCTCCGCCTCGACCCGTTGTGATGTGGTCATACTCACCATCAGCGCAGGAGGATGTAGCTACTCCGGCGCGGCCAGGATGGCGGCCGCGTAGTCCTCGGCATTGTCCTCTGGCTCGTATCCCAGCTCCCGCTGGGCGCTGGTGATGTCCCAATAGCGCCGCGTGTTGCCGGAGATGGCGTTATACACCCCAAAGGGGATGCGCGATTCGATGGACCGCCAGGTGAGCTGGGCCATGTCGCGCGAGCTTAACCAGGTGGCCAAGGTCCGGGGCGCCGTGGGCTGCGGTACGAACGAGCCGATGCGGAGGCAGATCACGCGCAACCCGAAAGCGTCGGAATAGTAGCGTCCGAGCGCCTCGCCAAAGGCCTTGGACGCGCCGTAGTACCCGTCGGGTCGCACGGGCAGCAGCTCCGGCCGCTGCGGAACCCCGTCCTGCTCATACATGCCCATGACGTGGTTGGTGCTGGCGAACACGACGCAATCCACTCCGCACCGCTGGGCCGCTTCGTAGATGTTGTAGGCACCGACGATATTCTTGGGCAGAATAGACGACCATGGTGCCCCGGTGCCGGGGTCCGCGGCCAGGTGGACAACGGCATCCATCCCCTCGCAGGCAGCCTCCATCTGCGCCAGGTCCGTGATGTCGGCAACGATCACCTCGTCCCGGCCCTGCTGCGGGAGGACGGTGCGGTGGTACATGAGCCGGAGCCGATACCGCTGGTGCAGCTCGTCGCGCAGCGCACGCCCGATGGTCCCCGCGGCACCGGTGACAAGCACACGCTTGGCCGCGCCGGGCTGGCCGGCCAGCGTTGCGTTCATCGTGGCAGCTCCTTTTTCGGCGTGATTGGGCTGCATTGACGGCGGAGCACTCACCCTATCGACGGGCATCATAGCAAAGCGCCGCGAGCAGTAGCCCAATGCTACAGAACAGCAGACGGCTCGCTACCTGTTATAGTGGACGGTACCGCCGCCGGATCGAGCAATCTCCGTATCCACCTCGTACTGCCGGGCGGAGAGCACTGGCCGGCTGGACGCTCGCAGCGCCCGGCGGCATATCGGGGCGGCGCGATAATCGAGAAAGGACGGCCCCATGTCCGCGCAAGCACCGCAAACCACCGACCGTTTCTTCGCCGAGCAGTACGGCCTCGGCACTGCCGAGCTTGGCCGCCTGCTCGACCTGGCCTTGGCGCGCGGCGGGGACTATGCCGATGTCTTCGTGGAATACTCGCTCCACCGCAACATCAACTTCGAAGAAGAAGCGATCAAGTCGGCGAGTGCCGGCACCGGGCAAGGGATGGGCGTGCGGGTCGTCAGCGGCGACGCCATCGGCTATGCCTATAGCGAAGACTTCGCCTGGTCCAGCCTGCAACGGGCAGCGCAGACCGCCGGCAATATCGCGCAGGCCGGGGGGCAGCACGCGCCGATTGCCGTCGCAACGGTGCCGCTCCCCGACTACTACGCGGTGGAAAATCCCGCCGTCCACGAGCCGGCCGCGGCCAAGCTGGACCTGATCCGGCGGGCCGATAGCACGGCGCGGGCCTACGCGCCGACGATTACCCACGTCATGGTGATGTTTTCCGAAGAGGAGCGCCGCACCATGGTCGCCACGAGCGAGGGTGTTCTGGCAGCGGACGTGCAGCCGCGAGTAACGCTCGCCTTACAAGTGGTGTCTGAGCGCAACGGCGACCGGCAAAGCGCGTTTCAAGGGAGCGCGGCGCGCGAAGGACTGGCGTACTTCACCGACGAGTATTCCCCTGAGGTCACGGCCCGCGAGGCAGCCCGAATGGCGACCACGCTGCACGACGCCGTAGACGCGCCGGCGGGCGCGATGCCGGTCGTGCTGGGACACGGTTGGTCCGGCGTCCTGCTACACGAGGCCGTAGGTCACGGCTTGGAAGCCGATTTCAACCGCAAGCGCACGAGCCTCTACACCGACCGCGTCGGTGAGCAGGTCGCCGCCCCCGGCGTGTCCCTGATTGACGACGCCACGCTGCCCGGTTATATCGGCTCCCTGAATATGGATGACGAGGGCACGCCGGGACAGCGCACGGTGATCATCGAGGACGGCGTCCTCGTGGGCTACATGCATGATTGGATCAGCGCCCGGCACTTCAACACCGCCCGAACAGGTAATGGCCGACGCCAGGACTATCACCACTACCCAGTCCCACGCATGACCAACACCTACCTGCTCGGTGGCGCGGCGGACCCGGAGGAGATCATCCGCTCCGTAGACAAGGGTGTGTACTGCGTCAACTACTCCGGCGGACAGGTCAATATCAGCAACGGCGACTTTGTGTTCAGCACCGTAGAGGCGTATCTCATCGAGGGCGGCAAGCAGACGGCGCCCCTCAAACACACCAGCTTGATCGGGAACGGCCCGACGCTCCTCCGTAACGTCACTATGATCGGCAACGATCCCGACATTCCGAAGCGTACCGGGACGTGCGGCAAGGAGGGCCAGGGCGTCCCCGTCGGCGCCGGCTGCCCAACACTGCTCGTCTCGGAGCTTAACATCGGTGGCACGCAGCAATAGACGACCGATCGGGTTGTACCTCCCTCCCCGTCATTCCGGCGCAGGCCGGAATCCAGTTTCCTGTTATTGTGGTGCAATCCAACCGGCTAGGAGTACGTGAGATGTCTGTCAACGGTGCCGACCTCACCGAACGGGATTACCTCGACGTGGCCGAAGCTGCCGTGGCCGCGGCGCGCCAAGCCGGGGCCGAGGAGGCGGAGGCCGCAGTCGGAGCCGGCAATGACTTCTCGGCGACGATCCGGCAGGGCAAAACGGAAAAGCTGCTCGAATCCGGCTCCAAAGGGTTGTCGCTGCGGGTATTCGTCGGCGGGCGGGCCGCCTCGGTCTCCACGAGCGACTTTGCCGCCGCCGCCATCCGCCGCGCAGCGAGCGACGCCGTGGACCTGGCCAAGATCAGCGATCCCGACGATCATGGCGGCCTGCCGGAAGCCGGCTTTGGCCTGTCCGCCGCCCCGGCCGCCCTGGAGACGTATGATCCCGCGACCGCCGCGCTGCCCCCGGAGCTACTGATCGAATGGGCCGGGCGTGCCGAGCAGGCCGCATTCGACGCGCACGCTCGCGTGACCAACTCGGACGGCGGCACGGCGGGACGCACCACGATGCGGGTGACCCTGGCCAACAGTCACGGGTTTGCTGCTTCCTATCGCCGCAGCTCCTGCGGCATCGGTATTGAGGCTATCGCCGACGACGATGACGGCAAGAAACGCAACGGCTGGTGGTGGACAAGTCACCGGAGCGCCAGCCAGCTCGAGTCGCCGGAGGCGGTGGGGCGGCAGGCGGCCGAGCGTACGGTCCGGCAGTTGGGTGCCCGCCAAGCCCCGACCGGCCCCGTCCCGGTCGTCTGGGACGTGACCGTGGGGCCGGCGCTGCTGGGGATTTATGCCCGCGCCGCCGACGGTCACGCCGCCTATCGGCGGTCAACCTTCCTGCTCGGACGCGAAGGCGAGACCATCGGATCGGCGAGCGCGATCATTGTGGACGACCCGACGCGCCCCGGGCTACCCGCCAGCCGGCCTTTCGACGGCGAGGGCCTGCCCACCCAGCGCAACGTGCTCTTCGATGCCGGCCGGTTCACCGACTTTCTGCTGGACACGTACAGCGCCCGCAAGCTGGGCAAAGCCAGCTCCCACAGCGCCGGGCGCGGCAGCGCGCGGACGAGCGTGACGACCACCAACTTCTATCTCGAACCGGGCACCCATACCCCGGACGAGGTTATCGCCTCGGTGGATCACGGTCTCTTCATCACCGACCTCATCGGCTTCGCCGAGAACATCACCACCGGCGATTTCTCGCGCGGCGCCGGCGGTATCTGGATCGAGCATGGGCGGCTGACCTACCCGGTGAGCGAGATCAACATCTCCGGCCACCTCGCCGAGATGCTGTCCAACCTCGACATGGTGGCGAACGACCTCCGGTTCCGCAGCGGTACCGCCACGCCAACCTTCCGCATCGGCACCATGATGGTCAGCGGCCAGTAGAGCCGCCCTAGGACCGTTCGTAGGGATGCAACGTGTTGTGCTCCCACGATCATACTACACATTCTATAGTATCACCTGATTCAAACGTCCTCTTGATAGCCGGCATCCGTCGGTATATGATTTGACTGGTCGAATGAACGAGAGGAGAACAATCATGGATTCCGCGAGCAGCGCCGAACCGGTCATCGAGGTAGACGGCCTCACCAAACATTACGGGTCGGTGGTCGGCGCGCAGGACCTCTCGTTCACCGTGCAGCGCGGTGAGGTCTTTGGCTTCCTCGGCCCTAACGGTGCCGGGAAGACGACCACCATCAGGATGCTGCTCGATGAGATCAGGCCGACCGCGGGCCGGGCCGCGATCCTAGGTCTCGATACCCACGCCAAGTCTGTCGAGATACGCCGGCACCTCGGCTACATTCCCGGCGATCTGGCGCTGTACCCCAACCTGACCGGGCGCGACACCCTCACGTACTTTGCGAACTTGCGCGGCGGCGTGGACTGGTCATACGTCAACGACCTTGCCGAGCGGCTCGACGCCGACCTCTCCAAGAAGGTGGGAAACCTCTCCTCCGGCAACCGTCAGAAGGTCGGGGTGATCCAGGCCTTTATGAACCGACCGGACGTGCTCATCATGGACGAGCCTAGCTCCGGTCTCGACCCCCTGATCCAACGCGAGTTCCAGAACATGGTGCGGGAGGTAGCTGCCGACGGGCGAACCGTGTTCCTCTCCAGCCATACGCTGTCGGAGGTGCAGCGGGTCGCCGAGCGAGTCGGGATCATCCGCCACGGTCGTCTCGTCGCCGTCGAGTCCGTCGCCGATCTCCGGTCGAAAGCGATGCGGCAAGTCGAGTTGGAGCTTGACTCGCCAGCGGAAGCGGCGGCGTTTGCGGCCCTGCCGGGAGCACGTGACGTTATGGTCGAGCACAACCACGTCAGACTGTCGTTTGACGGCGACATGGGCGTGCTCCTCCAGGCCGCGACCGAGCTACACACCATCGTTGACATCACCACCAACGAGGCCGACCTCGAAGAGATCTTCCTCACCTACTACCACGACGAGGAGGTGACAGGCTGATGTTGACCACCGTTTTCACCAAGACGCTCCGGGACCGCTGGCTGGGGTGGACCATCGCCGTCGTCAGCCTCATCCTCCTGGTCCTCTACGGGATGGCGGTCTACCGCCAGATTGATCTGTCCCTCATCACCTCCCTACCGGAGGCCTACCTCTCGGTGCTGGGCATCCGGGAGGACGTTGACGTAGGCGGCCTCGCCATCGGCGAGATCCAGGGCCTCTACGGCGCCGTGACCCTGGCGGCGATGGCACTGGCGATGGGGGCGTCATCCATTGCCGGCGAGGAGCGCGACGGGACCATCGGCCTCCTGCTCGGCAATCCCAAGAGCCGTACCCACGTGCTCGTCTCCAAAGCCGGGGCGATGGTGCTGCTCGCCGCATCGAGCGTGCTCATCATGTGGGCGGTAGTGTATCCCGTAGCGGCGCTGCTGGACGTTGAGATCGGGGGGCTGGACGTGGGGGCACTCTCCCTCCACATGTTCGTCAACGTCCTCTTCTACGGTTTTCTGGCGACGGCCATCAGTGCCTGGACCGGCAACCGGGGGGCGGCAGCCGGTGTGACAACTGCGGTGCTGGTCCTGTCGTTCTTCGCCGTCGGCTTGCTGCCACTCATCGAGGACCTGAAAGACCTGGTCAAGGCGTTCCCGTGGTACTACTTCGACGGCAGCGAGCCGGTCTACAACGGGGTCCACTGGGGCCATCTCGGCGTGCTGCTCGCCGGCGCCGTGGTCTTTGGCATCATCGCCGTGATCGGGGTCAACCGCCGTGACCTGAAGGGCCAATCCGTCGGCGTTACCCTGATAGATCGCCTCCGCGGCAATCCGCTGACCAGGAAGGTCATCGGCCGGCTCGCCGGTTCGGTTCGCGTCTCCTCAATCTGGCTCAAGGCGGCCTCGGAGTATCAGGGGCTGCTCCTGGTCACGGCGGCGGTGATGTTCTTCATGATGGGCATTATGATGGGTCCCTTTTACAAAGCCATCCCGGAGGAAACTCTGCAGGCTTTCGATGGCCTCCCGGAAGCCCTGATCGCGCTGGCCGGTGGCGGCAACATCAGCACCCCGGAGGGCTGGTACCAGATCGAGACGTTCGGCCTGATGGCCCCGATTGCGGTCATGGTGCTCACTGTGGCCATTGGGTCCGGCGCGCTGGCCGGTGAAGAATCGCGTCGGACGATGGGCCTGCTCCTCGCCAACCCGGTCAGGCGCTCGCGGATTGTGCTAGAGAAGAGCTGGACGATGGCCCTCTACGCTTTCGTGATCGGCTTCGCCACCTTCGCTGGCGTGTCGCTCGGGTCCCTGCTCGCGGACCTCGGCATGAATATCGGCAATATCGCCGCCACCTGCTTGCTGCAAACGCTGCTCGGTCTGGCCTTCGGCGCGCTGGCGCTGGCCCTAAGCGCGGGCACGGGACGGACGCGGATCGCCATCTTCGTGACCATCGGCGCCGCGCTCGTGCTCCACCTCCTCAATGGGTTTGCAGCACTCAACGACACCATGGCAGACGTGGTCCAGTGGTTGCCTTTCTACTACTACCTGGGCAGTGATCCGCTGAACAATGGCATGGCTTGGGGGCACGGGGCGGTACTCGCCGTCCTGGCGGCGGTCTTGATCGCACTGTCGGTCGTGCTTTTCCAACGCCGCGACCTCCGGCAGACGGGCTAAGGGATATGGATGGCGACATGCGCGGGAATGACGAGACGAATAGGTACTTTATTCACCGGAAAGGGTGAGCGGATGGGGGCAACACATGTAACGGTGATGATTCGCAACCCGGCAGAGCCGGAGCGGACATGGGAAGGGCTGTTCCTGGTCGATACCGGGGCGACGGACTCCTTGGTTCCCAGGCCGCACTTGGAAGCTATCGGTCTGGCGCCTAGGGGTAAGCGGATCTACGAGCTGGCGGACGGCAGCGAACTCAGGTCAGACGTCACCGTCGCCGAGATCGAGTTCATGGGCGAAATCGTCGGCGGCACGATTATTTTTGGGGAGGCTGGCGTTGAGCCGCTGTTGGGGGTGACGGCACTGGAGTCCGTGGGCATTGAGGTGGACCCGGTGAGTCAGCGGTTGAAGCGGCTGCCGGCTGTGCGGCTCAAGCGCCTGGCGTCCGAGATGGCGGGATAGCTCCATGGATGGGGGTGGCCCTCACCCCGGCCCGCTCCCAGTCCAGGATGACGCCGAGCCACCCCGCCGGCCCTCGCGCCAGCCGCGCAAAGGCAGCCGGCGCCTCCGCAGCCGGTACAACGTCGGTGATGAGGTGATCCACCTTGAGCCGACCGGCCGCGATGAGTTCGAGGATGCCCAGACGGTTGCGCGATTGCGTCCACGGGAACGTGTGGTGTGGCAGCAGGGGAGCGCGGGGCTGAAAGGCTCCAATGATGGTCAGCTCTTTTTGCTGGATGTCCTCGAACAGGGAGATTTCGACCGTGCCGGGGAGGCTTCCCACAATCACGATGCGACCGCCAACAGCGGCTATCCGCAGCAACGTGGGGAATGTTCGCGGCGTGTTCGTGCATTCGTAGCCTACGTCCACGCCGCGCCCGGCGGTGATCCGCTGCACAGCCGCGACGACATCTTCCGTCGCCGCATTGATCACCGCGTCAGCGCCATTCGCACGAGCAGCAGCCAGCCGCACTGCCACCAGATCAATGCCGATGATCGGTCGTCCACCGGCGAGCCGCGCGAGCTGCAAGGTCAGCTGTCCGACGACGCCCTGCCCCATCACCGCGACCGACTCATCAAGGGCGATGGCGGCCTTGCGGACACCGTGCAGCGCCACGCTGCCGAGCACGGCAAAGGTAGCCTGCTCATCGGTCAGGCCAGTGGGGACAACTTGCAGATACTCCGGGGCGCGATGCCCGGTCTTGCCGGCCGGTTGGTCGCTCAAGTCAACGAGTACGTGGCTGGCATGACCCTTCTGGGTTGCCACTCGGTCGCCGGGCTGGACCGCAGTGACCGCTGTACCGACCTGCTCGACGACGCCGACGAACGAATAGCCGGGGCGGACCGGATAGCGAGGCGGACCACCGGCGGCCATGCCCTGAAATCCTTTGACCTCGGTGCCGGCGCTGACCAAGGTGCGTGTCGCGCGGACCAACACTTGATGCGGCGCCGGCGCCGGTAGGTCAAATCGCTCGATCTCTCCGCGGCCGGGGCCGGTGAAGATCAGCCGGCGTGCCCCGCGCACCCCGCTTGATCGAGCACTCATACACCCAGCCCCCGGCGTTGGCGAGCGGGTACGCACCCATCCACCGTCCAGCCCCGCGCATCATAGTAACCGGCGATCATCGTATCGAGTTCCTCTTGGGTGAGCGCGGTACCGCTGGCCGGGCCGTCCCGGAGCGGTTCGGCCAGCAGGCGCGGCGGCAACGTGTCGTCCGCACGGCGCCATCCCTCGCGCTCGTTATAGACTTTCTTCAGCGTGCTAATTCGTGTACCGACCCGCCGCACCTCGGCGGCGTCCACGTCCCAGCCGGTCACGAGCCGCCAGAACTCTGCGGCGTCGGACCAATAGTCGTCGAGGCACTTGCGGATGAACTTGCAGAGGATCAGCGAGTCCATCACCGCTTCCCGGTCCTCGGCCTCCGCTGCCAGCTGCCCGCGCGAGGCGTCGGCCGCGAGGCGATCCACTTGCGTGGAAAAGTCGGCTTCATAGGTAGGCACGCGGTTGTGGCAAGCGCCACGCGACCCAATCGCCAGGCCCAGCGCCATCGTCTTCAGACTGCGCGGCTCATAGCCGGGCAGCTCCAGCCCCTTCACGTGCATGGCCCAGGCCGCCGAACCGTGACCCACGTGGGCGGCTGCGCGGCGCGATCCCTCCGCTAGGAGCTGCCCAACCCCTTCGCGGCTGCCGATGCGCTCGACCAGCGTGGCCACCGCTTTCTTGTTCCCAAAGCGGAGGTCCAGACCGTCGAGCACTCCGCGATCCAGCACCCCTCGCTCGGCGCCCTCCATCGCCCACGCAATCGTGCCGCCGGTCGAGATCGTGTCCATCCCCAGCTCGTCGCAGCGTGCTGCAAGATGGAGCACGAAATCCGGATCGTCAATCCCGAGCAGCGGCCCCAAGGCGAAGAGCGTTTCATATTCCAAGCGCCGGGTCAGTGGCCTGTCGCCAGCGGCGCGCTTCCCATTCGACACGCGAAAGAGCTGCTCGCAGCCGATGGTGCAGTTCGCGCAGGCCGTGCGGCGCACGTAACGGTCAGTGTGCAGGCGCTCCCCGCTCAAGCGCTCGGCGCCCTCGAACGTGGCCTGCCGAAAGTTGCGCGTGGGCAACGTCCCTAGTCGGTCGAAGGTCAGCAGATTGGCGACGGTGCCTAGCTCGCGGTACTTGGCCGTATCCGGCCCCAAGCTGCGTTCCCGCAGCCGCTCCGCTGTCACCGCCAGCGCCTCCGGGTGGGCAATGGGCACCGACCAACCGCCGCACAGCGCCAATGCCTTGAGGCGCTTGCTGCCCATGACCGCGCCGGTTCCGGTGCGCCCGGCGTGGCGACCGTCGTTGCTAATCGTGGCATAGCGCACCAGCGACTCACCGGCCGGACCAATCGAAGCAACCCGCCAGCCTCGGCCCAGCTGCGCCCGCACGGCCGCGGCGGTGGGAGCGGTGTCATAGCCCATAAGATCGGCCGCATCGAGGAACCGGACGGTCGGCTGTGCTTCCTGCGGTCCGAGCCACGAGATCGCGACCATGGACCAGCGCGCTGCCGCCCCCAGGAACACCACCGCATCGCAGCCGCAGCGCTTCAGTTCCAGCGCCAGGTGGCTCGACGAGAGCGAGTCGCCGATGAAGCCGGTCAGCGGCGACCGCGCCGCGACGGTGAACTTGCTCGTCGTAGTCAGCGGCGTACCGACGAGGGGACTGCCAACGAACAGCAGGGCGTTGTCCGGGCCGAGCGGGTCGGCCTGCGGCGGCGTTAGGTCGTAGAGCAGCCGGGTAGCCAGTCCGGTCCCACCCATCACCGACCGCAGCATGTCGGTCGGCAGCGGCTCCAGCCGCCACGCCTGCCGCGTCAGGTCCACGACGAGCATCCGACCATGATAGCCGCAAAGACGGTCACTCATGCGGCACCCTCAGGCACCCTCTCCACTTGCGGAGCGGCGGCGGCCGGTTCTGCGGTGCCGGCGCGTGCTGGCAGCACTTGAGCTTCCGTCGGAGGGTACGATGGATGGTACAACGGAGGGCCCCAGCGGTCGCCCCCAGCCGCACTGGAGATCAGCAGGAGACGGTCGCCGTCGGCCAGCAGCGTATCGGTCCGATCAACGAACTCGCGCCCGTTGCGGTTGAGCAGATAGCCGGTGCAGAGTGAGCGACCATCCGGCGTGAGGACGGGCCCCACCAGCACCGGACACGCCGCGGCGAGCGCCGCCAGCGCGTCCGCGACGGTCGCGGCGCACGCCGCGCCACGCTCCCCACGGTCACCGCGCCGCTCGCCCAGCCGCACCTCGACCGCGCGCTGCTCCGCCCGCAGCCGCGCCACCCCCAACAGCTCGACCGTGCAGCGCATCACTGCTCTGCCCTTCCGTGTAGTGCCATTGCATGCCCGTCTTTGGGGCAGCGAATAAGTTTGGTTCAACCGCGAATCAACTCGGTGAATTGAGAGCCGCATCGTCCGATTGTAACAGTGAACCTCTTTCCTCGAAATTGAACTTTCAGATGACCCTTCCTCAGCGCAGTCACTTCTTGTCTCTTGATCCCTCGATGCAGTAGAATCGGAGTACAGTCCCGAACATCGCCATTTGAGGTGAGGGTGGCAGCGACATTGGCGCCAGCCTGTAACTGGCCCAGAACGTCGCTTGCATGAATACTCTTACTCTTGAACTCCACCGGGGCCACATGGGTCTGGCCATCATCGTAGAACAACACATAGTCACAGCACTGCTTATTACTCATGGGCGGGTAGCGTTCACAATCCATGATGACACGATTATCCTTATTTAAGGGACCAAGGCCAAGGCTACAACGATCCTTGTTACAGTTCTCCACAGAGGCCGCGCCAAGTTGAGCACGCAGCCTACTCAGTACGGGATTCATTTCTTGCTGCTGCACGTTCCAAGTTGACCATCTCGTTGTAGAGCGCCACCCCAACATCGGTCAACTCGTCATCCGGTATGCCTTCAGCCTCGGTCACTGATAGCTCCTTGACAACGCTCCCCAGTTCAGGGCCGGACGTGTCGAACAGGTACGCACCAACCGCAGAAGTCGGGATCACGTCATCGTCGGCGTAGCCGAGCCTAACACGCTGTTTCGGCGAAAGCGCCCCAAGCTGCATCAAGTGGCTCAACTGCTGGAGGAAATAGTCGCTGTGCGTCGTGAGGATCAGGCCAACGTCCTGCCCCAATAGCCGGGCAAAGGCGCGAGCGAGCGGCCGCTGCACACCCGGATGCAGATGCGACTCCGGCTCTTCGATGATAAGCAAGCTATCGGGTCGTGTCAGATGACGGATAAAGAGGATGATCGGAGCAAGCTCCGATACCATAGACGATGTTTTATGCAATTCAAATCTTTTCCCATCACGAGTATAGTAGATTTCAGATTGACCTATCTTACCACTTACTAATGATACACTACCATGAATCACTTCCGACTGGAGGAAATTGGAAATGCTCCGTATTTTATCAGTAGTCTCTTGGTTCTCGTCAAGCTCGAGTACCCGGCCAATGAAATCAGCGACAACACCGGTTAGGCGTGGACCGCCTGGTTTCACAATCTCGGCAAGTGATGACTGGCGCACGATAGAGCTTGCCAAGACCTTGTAGCTCTGTATGAGTCCTGTTCGGGAGGCCGGTAGGTAGTGGGAACTCGAAGCAGCTCCCTGTATGAACCGTACTGCGCTTTCGGAAAGGAATTCGATTAGCGAGGATGGGGGCCAAGTACCACCTTCATATACATCAAAGTAACGGAGAGGGTACCGAGAGTAGACCTTATACCTGGCAGCAGTCAAGTTCACGCTCTTGTCAGTAACAACGAGTTTTCGCCCGGTTGCTTTCAGCTTCAACTCAAAGCCATGCTTTGTGCTACCGATAGAGATTGTGAAAGACTTGTCCGGTGCGAAATTGGATGCGATATCACTGAGTTCAGTGCTAAAACACCGCTCGATCTCGCTGCTAAGTGGCTCTGCAAAAGAATCCAGATAATCTCCTATGACAATCTCAATTGTCTGTCGAAGTAACACCGGCAAATCAGAGCAGTCAATATCAATCCTTTCAGTGCGGGGAGAGCGCCTTCTACCTTGGTTTAAACGGCTGACCAGCCACATGAGCACCTCTTCACGTTCACGATCTTGAGTATTCTCCAGTGTAGCCAATGCTCTTTCGGGTATATCACCGGATGCGTTAAGGAATCCGGTCACGCCACTAAGGAATCGGCGCGTCCATCGTGCATCCCCGATATCATCGAGAGCCAATGTGCGCGAGATCGCATAGATCAACGTTGCCATGTACGACTTGCCGGAGTTGTTGGCACCGACGAAGACTGTCAGCGGGCGCAGCTCGACGGTGCCCTCGCGGATGGGACCGAAGTTCTCGACGGAGACGGTGAGCATCGTAGTCGCAAGACCTCGCTACCAGGGTAGCAGAGCCGGGCGGCCAGTCGCGGGCCGAAACTCCGGCCGTCCAGTGTCCACTCCTCCTGCCGAGCACCGCCGGAGTTTCGGCCCACGAGCGGAGCGTTGGCCGGGAGCAGGGTGCCGGCGTTGCGGCGCGAACCTGCCCGCCAAGCGGATTCAGCAAGTCTTGCGGAAGGTCAGGCAATAGTGGTGGACGGTGTTGCTGACCCAGGCGTTGCCGTAGCCATACGGTGCCAGCTTCACGTCGTCTTGGCACCAGATGCGCTCCGGACACACCTGGAGAAACTCCGCCAGGGCGGCGGCGAGGTCCCAAGCCAGTGGGTAGACCACGCCTTGTTTCTTCACGTTCTTGACGATGACCGTGAGGTAGCCACCAGGACGCAGTCGCGCCGCTACTTGCCGGTAGACCCGCACGAGGGCCGCCACAAACTGGCCATACGCGGCGACGTTGCCCACGTCGCACGGATCGTCGCCGTAGCTGACGGGCAGGCCGCGCTGGCGGCGCCCACGCTGCGTCATCGCCCCCCGCATGTTGAGCATGTCCCAGTACGGCGGGCTAGTGATGCAATAGTCCACCTGCGGCGGCAACTCCTCGATGGCGGTGAGCCGCCGCGCATCACCGACGACCACGCGGGCCGTCTCCGGCGTGCCGCCGGCCGCCGCTAGCCGCTGCCGGGCGATGGCAGCGTACTCCGAGTAGAGCTCCACCCCGAACCCGCGTCTACCGATCCGGTGGCAAGCGAGGAGTGTGCTCCCGGTCCCGGCCATCGGATCGAGGACCAGCTCGCCCGGCTGTGTCAACCGCTCGACGAACTCCGCGACGAGCGGTTCGGGGTATTTGGCGGGATGCAAGCGCACCCCCGGCTCCCGCGGTAGCGGCCGGGGCACGAACCACGAGCACACGCGCGACCCGGTCCGTGGACGGGCGGCAGTGGTCCGTGGCGCGGGCTGCCCGGCTTCCGGCCACCGGCCAGCGGCGACCGCTTCATGGCTCCGGATCGCTTCACAGCGGAAGTTCAAGGCGTAGTAGACCCGCCCATCGGTCGCGAAGTGCGGCGCATGCTCCGGCGCGGCGGGCGGCTGGCAGCCGATCTTCTCGTCCTTCCGGGCCAGCCGGCCAGCGAGATACCGCGCCAGCTCCCAGGCAACGGGACAGAGCTTGCCGTCCTGCTGCGTATTGTCAATGAGGACGGTCACATAGCCACGCTCGCGCAGCATGTCTCGCGGGCCACAACTCCGGCGGTCGCCGGCCCCCGCGGGCTGCCTAGCCGGGCCGGAGTTGTGGCCGGCCCCAGCGGCACGGATGGAGCCAGGTGTGGTGCCGCTGGGGCCGGCCATGTGGCCCGCGTCTGCTTGGCCCAGCGCAGACCAAAGCGGCGCCGTCCGTTGCAGGAACGTCCGCAGGGCCACCAGCGTCGGGAGCCGGCCCCGCAGATCAACAAGCACATAGTCCGCTCGCGGGCCACAACTCCGGTGGTCGCCGGCCCCCGCGGGCTGCCCAGCCGGGCCGGAGTTGTGGCCGGCCCCAGCGGCACGAATGGGGCCAGGTGTGGTGCCGCTGGGGCCGGCCATGTGGCCCGCGACAGGCCGCCGCGGGGGCTGATCGGGGTCCCACACCACCGCGCGGCGGCCGGCGGCCGTGGCCGCAGCGGCCACGGCCCGGTCGGCAGGGGCACCGGCCAGAGCCGCACGAATGGTGCCAGGTGTGGTGCCGCTGGGGCCGGTGTCGGCCAAGGTGAGCACCACGGCTGGAGTGCCATCGGGCCGCCGCCGCTTGGTGAAGAAGCGGATGAACGCCTCGTAGACCCCCGGGCCGTCGAGAAACCAGCTCTTCTGAAAGGGCAGCCACTGTTTGCCGTCGAGGTCATTCAAGCGATTGACGACGCGCCGCGGCTTGGTCGGGGTATTCCGATCCACTCGCGGGCCACAACTCCGGCGGTCGCTGGCCGCCGCGCGCTGCCCTGTCGGGCCGGAGTTGTGGCCGGTCCCAGCGGCACGGATGGGGCCAGGTGTGGTGCCGCTGGGGCCGGCCATGTGGCCCGCGACACCCTCGCCGTGGGCTACGGTTGGTCTCATGCTACTGGCCGATCAGCTCGCGTGGTGACGTGCCAGGGCGGCACCAGCAAATGGGAGTCGGTAGTGCCGCCCTGGCGTCGTCAACTGCGGCTCAGTATAGCGGCAGCCCAGACAGCACTTGGCGAGGCAAACGAGGCCATGCTAAGGTCACGCTACCGAATGAGCGTCACCCGGCACCGCTGCACAATCGGTTGGGGTTAAGGTGGTGCAGCCGAACCGATCAAGGGTGCAACGTCGTGAGCGCAGTTGCTACGAAGGTTGTCTCCGGCCTCGCTGTCGCTCAGGATACCCGTATCGTCCTCATGGTCATTGACGGGCTGGGAGGACTGCCGCACTCCGAGACGGGAAGAAGCGAGTTGGAGACCGCCCGAACTCCGCACCTCGACAAGTTGGCAGCCGGTTCCGTGCTCGGCCTGACCGACCCGGTAGGTGCGGGTATTACCCCCGGCAGCGGGCCTGGCCACCTGGCGTTGTTCGGCTACGATCCGGTGCAGCATCAGGTCGGACGCGGCGCCCTATCGGCACTGGGACTCAACTTCCCATTGCAGCCGGGCGATGTCGCTGCCCGCGGCAACTTCGCATCGGTGGACGACCAGGGGCGCATCACCGACCGGCGCGCCGGCCGCATCTCGACGGAGTTGAGCGCCAAGTTGTGTGCGCGGCTGCGCCCCATTGCTATACCGGGAGCGGAGTTCTTCGTGCAGCCGGAAGCGGGCTACCGCTTTCTGCTGGTGCTGCGCGGCGCAGGGTTGTCCGCTGCCCTGACCGACAGCGATCCGCAGACCACCGGGCAGCCGCCCCGGCCGGTGCAGCCGCAACAAGCGGCGCCAGCCAGTGCCGCACCACACCTGGCACCATCCATGCGGCACTGGCTGGCGGCTGCCCATACGGCGGAGCTGGTCAACCGGTTCATAGCACGGGCGCATCGGATTCTCGCAGCCGAACGGCTGGCCAATACTATTCTGCTCCGCGGCTTCGCCGAGCGACCCTCACTCCCCTCCCTCACAGAGCTATATGGCTTGCGCCCGGCGGCCATCGCCGTGTACCCGGTGTATCACGGGTTGGCTCGACTCGCCGGCATGACGGTGCTGGACACCGGCACCGACTTCACAGCCGAAGTCGAGACGCTGCGAAAGCACCACGCCGAGTATGATTTCTTCTTCGTCCACTACAAGTGGACCGATACCGCGGGCGAGGATGGTGATTTCGACCGCAAGGTCGCGCTGCTCGAAGCGTTCGACGCACAGGTCCCAGCACTGCTCGACGTCGCTCCGGACGTGCTCGTGATCGCCGGCGACCATTCCACGCCGGCGGTCATGGCAGCCCACTCCTGGCATCCGGTACCGTTCCTGCTCCACGCCAAGACCGCGTTTCCCGACCATGCAAACACGTTCTCGGAACGTGCCTGTATGCAAGGTGGGTTGGGCCGCTTCCCGGCAACCGCTGCAATGCCCCTGATGCTGGCCCACGCCGGCAAGCTCGCCAAGTTCGGGTCCTGAGCTATCGCCAGCCAGAGCCGCACGGATGGTGCCAGGTGTGGTGCGGCTCTGGCTGGCGCCGCCCAATGGAAGCTAAGATGGAGCCGCCCGAGCGTGTCACCATGAGCAGCGCACGCAAATCCAGTGTTGGCGGCAACCCGGATGCGCGGCGCCGGCTGCCCAGCGTTGACCGGCTCCTCAACGCACCACCGGTCGCTGCGCTCGCCGAGCACGTATCCCGCGACGTGCTGGTGGACGTTGTTCGCACAGAGCTTGCTGCAGCGCGGCAGGGGACGGTGGCTGACGCGCCACCTGCACCGGAGTACCTCGCCGGCCGCATCGTCGCGCGGGTCGAGCGCATCCTGGCACCATCGCTACGGCGAGTAATTAATGCGACCGGCATCGTCCTCCACACCAACCTCGGCCGCGCGCCGCTGAGTGCCGCGACGCAGCGCGCGATGGCAGCGGCGGCCACCGGCTACTCCAACCTGGAATACGACCTCAGCGCCGGAGAGCGCGGCAGCCGGCACGTGCATGTCGAGACACTCCTGACCCGACTGACCGGCGCGGAGGCGGCGCTGGTCGTCAACAACAACGCGGCCGCGATGTTGCTGGCGCTCTCGGCGCTCGCGGCCGGACGGGAAGTGATCGTCTCCCGCGGCCAAGCAGTCGAGATCGGTGGTGGCTTCCGCATTCCCGACGTGCTGCGCCAGAGCGGCGCCCGCCTGGTGGACGTGGGCACGACAAACCGCACCCGGCTCGCCGACTATGCCGATGCGATCACCGCCGATACGGCCTTACTACTGCGCGTCCACACCAGCAACTTTCGCGTCGTCGGCTTTACGGAGAGCGTGCCACTCCCGGCGCTCGTCCGGCTGGGCCATGAGCGTGCGGTGGCGGTGGCCGACGACCTCGGGAGCGGCTGTCTGCTCGACACCGCTCGCTTTGGCCTCGGCGGCAAGCTCCGGGAGCCGCGGCCACAAGACAGCGTCGCCGCTGGTGCCGACGTGATCTGTTTCTCCGGCGACAAACTGCTCGGTGGGCCACAGGCCGGGCTGATTGTCGGGCGGCGCGAGCCGCTGGCGGCGCTGCGGCGTCATCCGCTGGTACGCGCGCTGCGCCCGGACAAAGTGACCATCGCCGGGCTGGTCGCTACTCTCCAGCACTACCAACGCGGCGAGGCCGAGCGGGAGCTACCGGTGTGGCAGCTGATCGGCGCCGGCAAGGAGGAGCTGGCGCAGCGCGCGCTGCGCTGGGCAACGACCATCGCCCGGCGGTCGCGTACCCTGGAGGTGGCTGTGCGCGATGCAGAGTCGGCCATCGGCGGCGGCTCGCTGCCGGGTGCCACGTTGCCAACGGCCGTTGTCGCGCTCAAGCACCGGCAGGGCACCGTGGAGAGCATCGCGGCGGCCCTGCGGCAATCAACGCCGCCTGTCGTGGGGCGTATCGAGCGCAGCTCGCTCTTGCTCGACCCCCGCACCGTCCTCCCGGACGACGAGCCAGCCCTGCTCGCCGCGATCACGGCACTGTAGCTCCGCCCTGACCGCTCACCAACGATTACCGGTACACGCTTGCAGCATAGGCCACGACTGGATTGCTGCTAACGGTAGCCGTCCGTTATACTTTGTGGCGCCTGTCGCGTAAGCAGCGCCGTCGAGGCGCGCTATGTGGCACCCTTAGCTGGGCCCATAGTGCGTGGGCGCCCAGCAGCACCCACTCCCCTTGCCTTGGCAAAGGGGGTACTCGGCGTCTTCCGATTGCCGTCTCGTGCGGCAAAGGTCCTAGCCCGGTTGCGATAGCTTGGCACGGCGGACACTCTAGGTACAGTTGCACAGAGGAGCACGGTTTACATGGCTAAAGTCTCTATGAAGACGCTCCTGGAGGCCGGAGTGCATTTCGGCCACCATACGCGGCGTTGGAACCCCAAGATGCGGCGGTTCATCTTCGCCGAACGGAACGGTATTCACATTCTCGATCTCCAGCAGACGGTCCACCGTTTGCAATCCGCGTGCGAGTTCCTGCGCGATCTCGTCATCGCGGGCGAAGAAGTACTGTTCGTAGGCACGAAGAAACAGGCGCAGGAGACCATCGCAGAGGAAGCCAAGCGCGCCGGCCAGCCCTATATCAATCAGCGTTGGCTTGGTGGTCAGCTTACGAACTGGCAGACAATCCAGTTGCGTATTCAGCACTTGCAGAACTTGAAATACCAAAAGGAGCGCGGCGAATTCGAGCTTCTACCGAAGAAGGAAGCAATCAAGCTGCAAGAGCAGTTGAACCGCCTCCAGCGGATCTTCGGTGGCATCGAGACGATGCGCGACTTGCCGGGTGCCGTGTACATCGTGGACACCAAGCACGAGCATATCGCCGTTGCCGAGGCTCGGCGCTTGGGTATTCCCATCGTGGCGCTGGTCGACTCCAACTGCGACCCGACGGAAATAGACTGGCCCATCCCCGCAAACGACGATGCGATCCGCGCAATCCGACTGATTACCAGTCATATTGCCAACGCTTGCTCGGAAGGGTTCCAGGTCCGCGGCGCGGTGAGCGAGGATGAGGCTGCGGCCGAGCTGAACGAGCTAGGCGAGGCAGAGGACACCGACGTAGGGCTGTCTGCGCTGGAGGAAGAGCACGTGCCAGTAGCGGATGAAGAGGACGGCAGCGCACTCTAGGCGGCCACTGTGGTAGCACCGGACACGATGCCGGCACCGATTACTCGCGCCGTCGCCAGCACGAGCAGTGCCTAGCCGTCCCGGCCAAGCAATTCGTATGGAGCGGCTCAACCCGGAATCCACCACGAAAGCTAGGCCGGGTTTCGCGGGACGGCTTCCGGAGCGCCTCCACGCCCAGTCGCACTCTATTCAGTATGGTATGCACCGACGCGAGGCCAACACCACGCCCCCTGCCGCCGCGGCAGAGTCAACAGCGAGAGGCAAACAACGATGGCAGTAACAGTCGAGATGGTCCGCCAGCTCCGAGAGGCAACCGGCGCCGGCGTGATGGCGTGCAAGCGGGCGCTCACCGAAACCGACGGTGATATGGCGGGGGCCAAGAAGCTGCTGGAAGCGGAAGGATTGGCCGCCGCTAGCAAGCTCTCCGCACGCGCCACCAGCGAGGGACGGATTGCCGCCTACGTGCATCCCGGAGATCGCATCGGCGTGCTCGTAGAGCTGAACTGCGAGACCGACTTTGTGGCCCGCACAAGCGAGTTTGCCGACCTGGCGCACGAAGTAGCGCTGCAGGTGGCAGCAATGCAGCCGCGCTACGTCAGCGCGGCTGACCTGCCGGAGGCCTCTCCTGACCGGGACGACCTCACTTCGGACCGACGGGCCACCTTGTTCCTGACCGAGCAGCCCTACATCCGCGATCCCAGCAAGACTATCGGCCAACTGGTGACGGAGGTCAGCGCGCGCACCGGGGAGAACATCCAAGTGCGCCGCTTTATGCGCTACGAGCTATCGCAAGTAACTGATCATTCGGAGCAAACGGAGTGAGGTACCAGCGCATTCTGCTGAAGCTGGGTGGCGAAGCCCTGGCGGAGGCCGGCGAGTACGGCATTCATCCGCCCACCGCCGAGCGGCTGGCGCGCATGATCGCCGCCACGGTCCGGGAGACGGGCGTGGAAATGGCCATCGTGCTCGGCGGTGGCAACATCTGGCGCGGCGCAACCGGCAGCGCGCAGGGGATGGACCGGCCCACTGCCGACTACATCGGCATGTTAGGAACCGTGCTCAACGCCCTCGCCTTGCAGGAAGCGCTGGAGCGCGTCGAGGGCATGGTCGTCCGGGTGCAGACGGCCATCGAGATGCGCGCGGTCGCCGAGCCGTACATCCGTCGGCGGGCAGCCAACCACCTCGAGGACGGCAAGCTGGTGATCTTCGCCGCCGGCAGTGGCAACCCCTTCTTCACCACCGACACCGCCGGGGCGCTACGAGCCATGGAGATTGGCGCCCAAGCGCTGTTCAAGGGCACCAACGTGGACGGTGTCTACGACCGCGATCCTTCCAGGTACCCGGACGCGCGCCGCTTCGAGCGCCTAAGCTATATCCAAGCCGTGAATCGGCGCGTCGGCGTCATGGACAGCACCGCTATCACCCTCTGCATGGAGCACAACCTGCCCATCTTGGTCTTCAAGCTGGACGAGCCGGGGAGCTTGCGGCGGGCAATCCTGGGGGAGCAGATCGGCACGCTGATTGCCAGCCCGGACTGGAACACCGACGGCGCGGCGCAGTCGTCCCACAACGTTGACACGCCCGGCGTGCATCATCCGCTAGAGTCCGATGCGGTACAGTCCAAACGGTCTGTGGGGGTGAGGTGATGGAGCAAGAGCTAGCCACGGAAGTATTGAGCGACGCGGACCAGAAGATGCGGACGACTGTATCCGTGCTCGGGTCCGACCTCCAGACCATGCGAACCTCGCGGGCTTCACCGTCGCTTGTAGAGCGCCTGCCGGTGGACTACTACGGCTCACCGGTACCGCTGCAACAGCTGGCCGGGATCAGCGTGCCGGAGCCGCGCCTCATTGCAATCCAACCATGGGACCGCACGACCCACGACGCTATCGAGACGGCTATCCAGCAGTCGGACTTGGGACTTACCCCCTCGAACGACGGCAACATCATCAGGATCGCCTTGCCGCCGCTCACGGAGGAGCGCCGCCGCGACCTGGTGCGGGCGGTGCAGCGGCGCGTCGAGGATGGGCGGGTTGCCATCCGCAACGTCCGGCGGCAGGCGCTGGCTGACCTGCGGGAGCTGCAACGCGAACGACTCATGACCGAAGACGATCTGCGCTGGTCCGAAAACCGACTGCAAGAGCTGACGGATCGCTCGGTGGAGCAGGCTGGCCAGCTAGGCGCAGACAAGGTGAAGGAGCTATTGGAGGAGTGATCCGGTCCCCGGTCGTTAAAGGGTGACAACAACAGGGGGAACAGGAGGCGTATGACAGCTTCCGTGGAGAGTACGCCAGGTCTGCACAATCAAGTAGGAAGCGGTGGCGCAAGCCTGGCAACACCGGAAATGCAGGCCGGCAACGGGACACGCGCGTTGGCCGCCGGCACCGCTTGGCCAGCCGAATTTCCGCGCCTACCCCGCGTGCCCAGGCACGTGGCCATCAAGATGGACGGGAACGGACGTTGGGCACGGGCGCGTAGTCTCCCCCGCATAGCAGGCCATCGGCGTGGGACCAAAAATCTACGCCCGATCTTGGAAGCCTCCGTACAGTTCGGCATCCGTATTGTCACCGTCTATGCCTTCTCGACCGAGAACTGGAACCGGCCACAGGCCGAAGTGGACGCTATCCTCACGATCCTCGGCGAGGCCATCAAGCGGGAGACGCCGGAGCTACACGCCAACGGCGTACAGATTCGGCATCTCGGCTCCCTGGAGGGAGTGCCCACACATCTCGCGGACCGTATCCAAGAAGCGCTCGCACTCACACGCCACAATCAACGCCTGATCTTGAACGTCGCGTTCAACTACGGTGGGCGGGCCGAAATCGTGCGGGCACTCCAGGGAATCATTCGCGCCGGTCTACCGGCGGAATCCGTCACGGAAGACACGATCAGCCAGTATCTCTACACGGCGGGGCAGCCCGATCCGGATTTGATTATTCTGCCCGGTGGCGAGATGCGCTCATCCAACTTCCTCACGTGGCAATCAATCTATAGCGAGGTTTACGTGACGCCGGTCCTCTGGCCGGCCTTCGACGTACGCGAGTACTATCACGCGCTGGCAGCCTATAGCCAGCGCGTGCGGCGCTTCGGGCGTGTCTTGCCGGAGACCACCGGTAATCACCAACCGCCAGACGCTCCCCTTGCAGCCAAATCAAATGGGGCTGCCGCTCTCGGACCTGGCTAGATGCCGTGAATGACTGGGCACCCACAGCGGCTGGCCTGACGACACCCACGATGGGTGCGGCGCCTGATGCACCACCCCGACCATGAGCAAGCAGCAGGCACAGCCCACGGCCCTGGTCCGCCGGCTCCCGGCACGGTGGTTCCTCGCCCTGCGGCGACGCCTCGCATCGGCGCTCGTCATCGCCCCCGCAATTCTCGTGGCCGCCTACTTTGGTGGCCCACTGTACCTCGTGGGCGCGGTACTCATCACCTATCTGGCGCTCCGCGAAGTCTATGCGCTGGCGCAGCACGCGGGTTGGCAGCCTCGACCGGCTCTCGGTTATGCCCTGGCGCTGCTGCTCCTGGCCGTACTCGGCGGCGACCAGCTCGTCGGATTCGAGCTGTTCGGCGAGTGGCGCGAGCCGGCCAGTCAGTTGCTCGTCACCGCCTGCATTGTCGTGCCGCTCGGTTTCGAGGTGTTCCGGCGCTCGCCCGGCCGCCAGGGCTGCGTCAACGCGATTGCCACGATGAGCGGCTGCCTGTACGTCGCCTGGCTGCTGGGGCACTTCATCCCCCTGCGTCTGGTTGGACCGGCTGAGGACGGACGCGGGTGGGTATTCTACGTGCTGGCGGCCACTTGGGCTTACGATACGGCCGCCTACTTCACCGGGTCATTCCTGGGACAGCACCGCTTCCTGCCCCAGATCAGCCCCAACAAAACCTGGGAGGGTGTCGCCGGTGGCACCGTCGCCGTCGCTCTCGTGACCGTTGCCAGTGGCTTGCCGCTGACGTTTTGGGGCTGGCAGGCGCTTCCGCTCTGGCACTGGCAGGCCATACCGCTCGCTCTCGGCGTCGCCGCCGCGGCGCAGATCGGTGACCTCGCCGAATCTCTCATCAAGCGCCAGGCCGGCACCAAGGACGCCGGCGGCCTCATCCCCGGACACGGCGGGATGCTCGACCGGATAGATAGTCTACTTTTCTCCGTGCTTGTCGTATATTACTATGTGACGCTCGTGGTCGCTCCGGCCGGGTGACAAGCAGCTGGGAGTCCACCTGGCCGCCTCAGGCCCAATCCGGCGCAACTCAAAGCGCCCACAGCAGAGCTACTATGAAACGTGTTGTCATTCTCGGTTCAACCGGCTCGGTTGGCCATCAGGCCCTCAACGTCATTCGCGCCCAGCCCGCATCTTTCACGGTCGTCGGGCTGGCTGCAGGGCGTAATCTGGCGCTCCTGCTCGATCAGGCGCGGGAGTTCCGGCCGGAAGCAATTGCCATCACCCACGCTCCGCCGCAGCCGACCGCGCGGACGGACGGCCAGCACGGTATTGCCTTGAAAGACCTCCAATCGAGCAGTCTTGGCAGGACACGGGTACATTCTGGCGCGGATAGCCTAAGCGACCTCACCCTATCCACCAAGCCGGACATTGTGGTTGCGGCGACGACCGGCTTGGTCGGCCTGTCGGCCATCCTGGCCGCCTTGGAGTCCGGCATTGACGTGGCGTTGGCCAACAAGGAGTCCCTTATCGCCGCCAGCGACCTGCTCTTTGCAGCAGCGGACCGGCAAGGTGCGGCGATCCTGCCCGTTGACAGCGAGCACAGCGCCATCTTCCAATGTCTCGTAGGCGAGGATCGCTCGCGCCTTACCCGCATCATCCTGACGGCCTCCGGCGGTCCTTTCCGTGCGCTACCGGCCGCTGAGATGGCCAAGATCACACCGGAGCAAGCGCTCGCCCATCCAACGTGGCAGATGGGGCCAAAGATCACTATCGATTCGGCAACACTGATGAACAAGGGGCTGGAAGTCCTCGAAGCCGGCATACTATTCGGTCGCACGCTCGATTACGTGGACGTGGTGATCCATCCCCAGAGTATCGTCCACTCGCTGGTCGAGTTCAGCGACGGGTCGGTCAAGGCCCAGCTCGGCTATCCCGACATGGAGCTACCGATCCAGTACGCACTGGGGTACCCACAGCGCCTCGCCAGCGACTTCCGGCCACTCGACCTGGCCGCGCTAGGCCAGCTTACCTTCGAGGCACCCGATCCGGTACGGTTCCCGTGCCTGTCGTTGGCCCGCCAGGCCGGGCGCTTGGGGGGTACGGCCCCTGCCGTGCTCTGCGCCGCCGACGAGGTGGCCGTCCGGTGGTTCATCGAGGGCCGGCTGCCGTTCACCGACATCGCCACGGTGATCGAAGCAGTGCTGTACGAGCACCCACCGCAGGCGGTCGAGAGCGTCGAGCAGTTGCTTGCAGTCGAACGCTGGGCGCTCCGACAGGCCGACCGGTGCGCTCGACGGACAGCCCAGCGCACCGGTCGTATGCCGGTTGGCCCACAGACACGGTAACATCCTAGGTATGTTCCTCACGATCCTCTGGTTTCTCGTCGTCCTCAGTGTGCTCGTGCTCGCACACGAAATCGGCCATTTCGTCGCGGCCCGGCGTGCCGGTATCCGCGTGCAAGAATTCGGCCTCGGCATTCCGCCGCGCCTCTTCGGCATCCGGCGCAACGATACGCTGTTCTCGATCAACCTCTTGCCCTTGGGCGGGTTTGTGAAGATGAAGGGCGAGAATGGCGCACCGCAGGCACGGGAAGACACCTGGACCGAGTTCGAGTGGCAACAGTTCGCCACCCTCTGGATGCAGGCGAAGCGGCTTCCGCAACCGGAGTCCAGACGGAGGCAGATAGCGCTCATTACTACTTACAACCCCCCGGCCGGGGAAGATAACAGCGACAGCTTCGCCAGCAAAAGTCTCTCCCAGCGCGCGCTCGTCCTCGTAGCCGGGGTCGGAATGAACCTGCTGCTCGCCCCGCTGCTCTTCGCGGTCGCCTACATGATCGGCGCTCCCTGCAGCTCTTGCCGAGAAATCCAAGTCCACGAGGTGCGGGCGGACTCTCCGGCAGAACGAGCGGGCCTGCAACCCGGCGATATATTGCTGCGTATGGATGACGAAGCGGTCGAGCAACTGGAAACGGTGCGGACTACCATCCAGCGGTCGCTGGGTAAGCCGCTCTCCATCACGATCATGCGCGACGGCACCGAGGTCACTACCTCCGCCATCCCGCGGATCACCACGTCGGCGCAGCAGGGAGCGCTCGGCATTGCGCTCGGGCCACCGCTCGTCAGGTATCCCCCTTGGGAGGCGCTGCCCTTGGGGGTTCAGCGGACCGGCGAGTTGCTGGGCCTGCTCATCCGCGGCCTCTTCATGATCGCCACCGGGCAGCTTGCGCCCGACGTGGCCGGCCCGGTGGGTATCGCACGACTCACTGGCGAGGCGGCACAGGACGGTGTGGCGCAGCTACTCAACCTCACCGGCTTCCTGTCGCTCAACCTCGCCATCCTGAACATCCTGCCGATTCCCGGTCTCGACGGGGCGCGGCTCGCGTTCGTCGGTCTGGAAGGACTACGCGGCGGACGGCGGATCAATCCGGCCACCGAGGGTGTCATTCACCTGATCGGCTTGGTATTCCTCATCATGCTGATGGTGTACATCTCGTACCATGACATCCTCCGGTTAGTGGGTTAGCCGGCCCAGCCGTATCCCAACCGATCCTGCTCGGTAGTCCGGTGCTATGGACATGCGCGGCAGTGCCCTCGATCTGCCCGAGACCGACGGTAGCTTGGCGCCTTGGCCGGACGCAGCGATCATCTACTGCATCGCGGGCATCTGGACCGACCCCTGGTGGAACAATCCGGTCGCCTGGAAGAGCTGGGCATGCGCCTTTCATAGCTGGTCCGAGGCGGAGTGGCAACAGTTCGCCTCGCTCTGGGCGCGGACGCAGCAACCGGTGCCACACGACGCCGATCACGCCCGGTCGGCGCTCATGGCCGCATACCGCGTGTATTTCTACAACTGGCAACGCACCCCCGGCGGCTCGACGCACGGCGATGTGCGCCACGCCGCGCTGCAAGTCCGCGCGGACTTGCAGACGCTCCGCAACGTGGTGCTCGTGGGACACAGTAAGGGCGGTGCGGTCATCAAATACCTCCTCGGAGCCAATTGGTCGTGGGGTACCGGCACACGACCGCTAGGCGCGATATTCGTGGACGTGCCGCTCGATCCGCTGCGTGAGGTGATAGGAGCGGCATTTCGGTGGGGGCTACGACCGACCCTGCGCTGGCAGCCTCCGGCCGACGTGTCGTGCCTCACCATCAACAACTGGCTCGACCCCTCAGGAGGACGACTCCGTGGGGTGGAAAACATCCAGGTATGGCTATGGAACGATAATTTGCAGCCGTATCCTCCCCACGGCATGAAGAGCCGCCAGGCCCCGGAAGCGCTCAGGCGTCTGCGCGCGCTGATAGACGCGCAGCACCGTCACTCTGCACCGCACCCCCCGGCTCCCTCTCCAGCACCGAGCGATAGCAGGGGAGAGTGCGATGGATGACCGCGCATCGACGGTTGTTAGCGCGCCGGCAGCAGCACTGCCAGTAGGCAACCCCCAGCCGGGTCATCGTCCCAATGCATGGCGTTGGGGCGTCCTCTTGTTCGCCGAGGTGGTGAGCGCCAGCGTTACTATGGTGACGCTGACGACAGGCCAGCCCTGGCAACAGTGATTGCCGCCCTTGCAGTAGGCTTCATCCTCTTTTACGGCAGCTTTGGAGCCTGGCGGGCCGAACCGACCTGGGCATCACGCTACCTGGTCACTATGATCCCCATGCTCTGCCTGCCTTTGGCGGCCTTTATCCGCCGCAACGCCTGCAACTATGTGGCAATGAGCGCGCTCGCCGGACTGGGGCTATGGGGCGCCGTAGTGAACGGCCTGGCCGTGCTGTTTGACTTTAATCGTGGCTGGCAGAACCTCTGGGCAATGGATGCCTCGCTATGGATCATCACGTGGACACCCAATTTCTCGGTGATCGGCGCACAACTGCGGCTACTCCGCTTCCGGTACGGGCAGCAACAGGGTAGCTTCGACCTCTACTTGGCCGCTCATGCCGGCTGGCTCGTGGTAGCTCTGCTCGCGGCCGCCGCGATGGTGCTGGTGGTAGGCTTGGCACGTACCGGTAAAGCCTCCCTTGCGCCACCGCCAGCGGAGTAATAGCATTGTGCCAGCCGGCTTTCGTCAGCCATTGGACAGCCTCGGTCGCGCTCGGACACTCTACATAGCACCATGACCCCACTACGCCGACAATACCTGCGGCTCAAGCGCCAGCACCCGGACACCATCCTGTTCTTCCGGCTGGGCGACTTCTACGAGACCTTCGATGCCGACGCCGAACGGGCGGCGCAGCTCCTGCAGATCACTCTGACGTCGCGCGAAATGGGCCGCGGCAATCGCGTGCCGATGGCCGGGGTACCCGCGCACGCCGCCGACACGTATATCGCGCGTCTGATTGCCGCCGGCGAGCGGGTGGCCGTCTGTGAGCAAGTCACGCCGGAGTCGCAGGCGCCGACACGGAACGGTCGGGTGGTGACGCCGGACGCACGCCGCGGTGCCAGGCGCGCCAGCACCTCCATGATGGAGCGCAAGGTTGTCCGCGTGGTCACACCGGGCACTGTCGCCGAACCGGACATGCTCACGGCGGCCCGGAACAACTACCTATGTGCCGTCGCCGTCCACGGACGCCAAGCGGGGCTGGCGTATGCGGACGTGTCTACCGGCGAGTTTGCGGCTACGCAGTTTGGCGGCGAGCAATGGGCCACCGAGCTGCGTCAGGAGCTAGATCGACTCCAGCCGGCCGAGGTGCTGGTCCCGAAGGACGATAATGACGGCGATGGGCTACCTGGCTGGTGGCCCCGAATCGAGACCGGCGGCGGACCGCTGACCGGCCTGGTGACTCCTTACGAGCGCTGGCGCTTCGACCCAACGACAGCCGAGGAGTCGCTACTTGCCCGATACGAAGTCGCTTCCTTGGAGGGCTTTGGCCTCGACCGCCAGCCGGCGGCCGTCGCGGCTGCCGGGGCGCTCGTCGCCTACTTGGAGCAGACGCACGCGCGGCTGTTGACCTCGCTGGCTGAGGTGCGCTCGTACAATCCGGGCCGCTACGTTACGCTCGATACGTTCACGCGATATAACTTGGAAATCCTGGAGCCGGCGCAGCGTGCCGGCGGCCAGGTAGCGCACCCGTTGACTCAATCCGATACGCCTCGCAAAGGTGGTACCGGCGGGCGTCGTCAGGAGGCCGTCTCAACCCTCGTCTCCGTCGTTGACGGGACCCGGACCCCCCTTGGCGCGCGCCTACTGCGTCGCTGGCTGAACCTGCCGCTCCGCGATCTCGTCGCGCTGGGCCGGCGCCACGACATCGTAGCCACACTGGTCGACAACGGCCCGCTGCGGGCCGACCTGAGCGCAGACTTGCGGCACGTCGGCGATCTGGAGCGCCTCACCAACCGGGTCGTCCAGGGATCGGCGCCACCGAATGCGCTGGTCGCCATTCGCGAGAGTCTCCTGGCGAGCGAGCGCCTGCGACGGCCTCTCCCCTTAGGAGAGGGCCGGGGCGAAGACAGCCAGGAGGCGGGCAATGAGACGCAGCCGGACGGCCCGCTGGCGCAGCTGCTAACCGCGATTGATCCCTGCCCGGAAGTCGCCGCGCTGATCGAGCGTGCGCTCGTGGCGGCCGACAACGAGTCGAGAGATACCGAGGCGGTTGGTCCGGCCGGCGAAGGGCGCTTGATTCGGCCCGGTTTTAGCGCGGAGCTGGACGAGCTTGTCACCGGCACCGCCACGGCACGCCGGTGGATAGCGTCGCTCGAAGGTGTGGAGCGGCGGCGCACCGGCATCAAGTCGCTCAAGGTCGGCTACAACAAGGTCTTTGGCTACTACATCCAGGTCAGCAATGCCTACCGAGGCGAGGTGCCGGCGGAGTACGTCCGTCGCCAGACGCTCACGGAGGGCGAACGATACATCACGCCCGAGCTTAAGGAATACGAAACGCGCGTCCTCACGGCCCAAGAGCGCATTGCCGAGCTGGAGCGCGATCTCTACGCTCGCGTGCTCCGAGAGATCGCCAGCTACCACCGGCGGCTCCAACGCAGCGCGGAAGCCCTGGCACAGCTCGACGTGCTCCTCGGCTTTGCCGACCTCGCCGTACAGCGCCGCTATGCACGACCGGAGCTTGACGAGCGCGGCGAGCTGGAGATTGTCGCCGGCCGGCATCCGGTGGTGGAAGCGGCATTGGAACAGGCATTGGCCGAGGATCGCCCCGGCCTCGCCGCCGCGTCCGGCTTCGTCGCCAACGATTGCCGGCTCGATACCGCCGACCGTCAGATCGTGCTCCTGACCGGTCCGAACATGGCCGGCAAATCCACCTATCTGCGGATGGTAGCGCTGATCGCCCTGCTGGCCCAGGTCGGCTGTTTCGTGCCGGCAGACCGCGCGCAGATCGGCCTCGTTGACCGCATCTTCACGCGCGTGGGCGCGCAGGACGACCTCGCCACCGGGCGCAGCACGTTTATGGTCGAGATGCTCGAAACGGCGACCATCCTCCGGCATGCCACGCCGCAGAGCCTCGTCCTCCTCGACGAGATCGGCCGGGGAACGAGCACCTACGACGGGCTGGCTATCGCCCAAGCCGTGGTCGAGTACCTGCACAACCACCCCGACACACGGGCCAGGACGCTCTTCGCGACGCACTACCATGAGCTAACGGAGCTGGAGCGGGCACTTCCGCGGGTGCATACGGCACGGATGGATGTCCGCGAGGAAGGCGATCAGGTCATCTTCCTGCATCGCGTGGTGCCTGGCAGCGCCGACCGCAGCTACGGAATCCACGTTGCGCGCCTGGCCGGCGTGCCGCGGGCCGTCATCCGGCGCGCCGAAGAAGTGCTGCACACACTCGAAGACGGCGCTCGCACCGAGCTGCCCACTGAGCCGGCGCCGCGTGCCCAGCAGCCGGCCGCCAGCCCGGAGCTTGGCGCTATGCAGTTGTCCCTGTTCGCTCCACCACACGCTGTCGTGGAGCAGCTCAAGCAGCTCGATGTCATGGCGATGACACCACTCGAAGCCTTGACCAAGCTCCACGAGCTACAGCAGAGCGTACAGGACGAGTAGGGCAATAGCCCGGCTCTCCGGGGCAGATCACAGTTGCGAGGCTGTAATCGGGTCGCACCCGCTCCGAAACGTCCACGCCCTACACCGGCCGCCTTGGGCGCGATGAAGCGCACCCGCGCTGTGAACGCTGTGGAATCTGTGGCAGACTGTCCTTTTCAGGGAGTGGGGAACGGGGAGCGATGTTGATATGCCAATGAACTGCTTGAGCCGACGCCAGTTCCTGAGTCGGAGTACCGGTGCGTTGCTGGCGGGCACAGCGGGTGCGGCAGCCCTGTCGTGCCTGCCCGGCGAGCCGCCCGCCCTGGCCCCAGCCGCTCCACGAGAGCCGGTGCAGCTCCGGGTGCTCGTGCCGCGCCTGGAGGACGCGCTCGTAGACCCACTCCCCGATTGGATGGACGCCGCCGTCAAGGAGTTGAACGCCACCGAGCCGGCGGCCTACCGCCTCTCGATACAGGCGTTGGACACAGCATCGGCCAAGTGGTCCCAGCTGATAAATGAGCTACGGAGCGCCGGAGCGGCGGCGGTAGACCTCCTTGCCGTCCACCTCGGCGACGTGCCGGCGTTGCAGTCGAGCCAAGCACTCCTCTCCCTGGACAGCTTCCACAAGCGCGCACGGCGCGACTCGGCGCTGGGCCTGAATGACTACTACTCGCCGACATTGGCGGCGCACTCCTGGCAGGGGCAGCTCTATGCGTTGCCCTTCATCGCCTCACCCCTCGTCATGTACTACCCACCGGACCTGTTCGCCGCCGCCAATCTGTCGCCGCCGAGCACGGACTGGCGCTGGGATGATCTCATGGTCACGGCGACGGCGCTGACCCGCGATCTCGACGGCGATGGCCGTGTCGATCAGTGGGGCTACCTTCAGCTACCGGGGTCTCCGCTGTCGGTGCAATACATCTGGCAGAACGGCGGCGCGGTGCTCGGTCCCAACAACACAGTACGGCTGGATGATCCGGCCGGGCTAGAGGCCGTTGCGTTCATGGCCAGCCTGATCCAAGAAGCGCGGGTGAGTCCGAGCCTGCGTCAGTTGAGCCTGGATCAGATGGGCCAGTTGCTGCAACAGAACCGCGCGGGCCTGTTCCAGTTCCACTTGTCTCACGGCATCTTTTGGCGCTCCCCGCCACTCAACCTGAACCTGGTTGAGCCACCGCGCCAACGGCAGCCGGCCACCACGCTGACGACCTCCGGCCTGTCCATCGGCGCTGAAGCGGCCCACCCGGACGAAGCGTGGACCGCCCTCCGAGCACTGGCGGCCTCCCTGGAACGCCGCGGCCTGCTGCCGCCACGGAAGTCGCTCGCCGGCAGCCTACGGCAAATCGAACCGCGGCTGACGGACGGCGACATAGCGGTAATGCAGTCTGCGCTGGAGTACGCGCGAGCGCCGGCCTGGGAACGCTACCACGAGGTATTGGGCGTGCTGTTTGCCGAGTTGGATATGCCGATTCTTCTGGGTGCAAAGTCCCCGGAGGCGGCCGTCCGCGACGCGAGCGAGGCCCTACGCCGGCTGCTCAAGCCATAAGGCCTAGACCTACCTCCCCCTTTCCTTGGAGGCAACTGCGTTGGCCTTTCGCGCCTCACCGTGCAGGCCACGAGCAAGAACCACTGGGATTGCCGACGGCGCCCCCCGGCACCAGCAGGAATCGGTGCCCCCCTTAAATGACCCTGCCGATTCTTCAATTTGACGGCGCGCTACCTCTCAAGGATGAATCTTTGGCCTCGAGGAACTCTGCGATTAGCTCCGCAATTGCCTCAGGTGTTCGGCTCGTGGTGTCTACCTCGAGGTCATATACTTGACCATCATGGAGATCTCGAAACTGCTGTCGAGCGAACTCAAGATCTCGGTTCGGTCGAGTTGTAATCCTTCTTTCGAGAGTTTCTAGATCACAATACACACCAACGTAGCAAAGTCTGTATGCACTGTATAAATCGAGTGTTTCTCGCACACCATCTGGGCCCCTATACGGAAGGATACCGTCAACAATAATGTCGTAACCTTGTTGAGCATAGGACATCACAGATTGGCGCCAGGCTCTTTGGAATCTATGCCTCTCTTTATCTTCGCTCCATTCCTCAGGAGTTTTGGGCATTCCGATCTTATCCGCTTCAGCATGAAGAAAAGGTCTCTGAGTAGTGGATAGGAGACTCTGCAAGGATCGAGCTAAGGAGGTCTTCCCAGAGGACGTAGGACCGCTCAACAGGATAATCCAAGGGGTGTTTTCTTTCGATTCTTGAGGCATTAGTTCTCCACGCAGCGATCAGCAGTTCACACTACGGCCGGCTCTTTTGCTGCGACCGACTCTTCCACTGTGGCCTGCCCCTGGGCAATGGCGGTGCGGCAGGTCCGGATGAACACGTCCGACGTTGTGGTGAAACTGCCTCCGAACTCTAGCTCCCGAATGGCCTGCGCGGTGCCACGCTGCGTGTCCACTGTGTCGTGTCCTTCGACTGCTGTTGTGCAGTCGCGCAGCAGTGTCAGGTGATAGCCGCGGCTGGCGAACTCTTTCATGCCGTAGGGCTTATTCGGGACACACATATTCGTCGCGAACCCGCAATAGAAGAGGTACATGATCCGGCGATCTCGACAGAGCCGATGCAATTGGTGGCCGGTGGCGACCACGAAATCGTCAGGCTTCGGAGCTACCGTTGCGTCAATCATGCGCTCGGCTCTGCGCTGGTGTGTAGCCTCGATAGCCGGACTGTCCGGCCGCGCCAGCGCAGCGTAGCGCCCCTCGCGCCGCCGGAACTCGCGCGGCGGCCAATCCGGTTCCTCTTGCGCTGGCACGCCGAACTCCGTCTCGCCAGCGTAGCGCACCCACTGCTGAAAGCGCCGGGCCACGTCGTCACCCGGCGCGTGTACGATAGTTACTCCTGCCCGCCGCGCCGCAGCCAGCACCGGGGCAATCTTCCTGCGGCAAATCTCCGCGGTCCGCGCAAAGTGACTCTGCAGAAAGTGAAAATCCCAGGCGTCCACGACGACGACCGCAGCCTGCGCGGTGGGAATAGAGAAGGCCTGCTCGTGGTGGGCATAGTTGTGCTCGTCGCCCGGCACGTCGGCCGGCGTCAGCAGCCAGTAGTAGCGTAAGGATAGGTCGAGAGTGGTCATTGTGCGCTCCTTAATAGGCTTACGGCGTCCACGTCCGACGATGTTCACCATACCACGCCGCAAGGGAGCGGATGCCGGGGCAACGATCAGCCGCATCAGAGTGCCGGCCGATGCTGTTGCTGTACCGGAGCCGCACGGCCCGATACCTCCGACACGTCGGTAGCCAGGGCCGACGCACGGCGCGTAGACTGGATAACGACGGCAGTCTTGGGAGGACTTGTGAATTCGGTTGACCAGGTTAATCGGCCGCGCGGCGTCTACCTGACGGCGGTCGTGATTACCCAGGATGCGTTCCGCGACGAGCGCGGCCGCACCCACCTCATCGGCATTTTCGACCGTCTCTCGTCGCAGAGTTTCCCGCTTACCGCCGAGTTCATGGTCTGGTGCAATATCAAGGGACACGGCACGCGGACCGTCCGGTTGCGCCTGATTGACGCGGAAGGCACCGAGTTGGTCACGACCGATCCACTGGTCGTCGAGGTGACGCCTTTCAAGGGACACGAATGGTTCTTGACGGTGCGGACGACGTTTCCAAGCGCCGGCCTCTACAAGCTGGTGGCGCTCGTGGATGACGAACCGCAGCTTGAAGTGCCCTTGATGGTCTGGCAGACTGGCGAAACGGGGCCTCCGACCGAATCGGCACCGGAAGCAACACCCGATGAGTAGACGGCAGCGGTGACGACGCTCCGTGTTACCGACGACACGCCGCAAACGAGGGCCGCCATGAAGAGATCCGCGGCTATCCGCGAGTTACAAGTATTCTGCGACCTGCCGGCAGAGGCGGCCATCCGGGAGGCAGCAGCGTTTTTCACGGAGCGCGGTCTGACAATTACGCGGCAGGATGCACATTCGCTCGGTCTACTTGGTCCGACGACAGTCGCCGCCTCACCGACAGACTGCGCGGCCGGCCCGCCCGCCGCGCCATCCGGCGGGCAGCAGACCTCCTGGCGACCGGCGGGCTGGGCGCCGCTGATGCAGCGGGAGAATCCGGGCACAGCACGCGATGCCGGCGCGGTGGCGGCGGTCACAGCCCAGGTGGACCCCGGCAAGTGCCGCGTCTGGCTGACGGTGGAAGGACAAGGTTCGGTCGCGGCAGCAGCGGCGGCGCTGGTCGCGCACTGGCGCCCGCGCAGTGCCGCCGCCGCCGCCGTGATCACAGCCAAAGAGCGCACCGTGTTCACCGCGCGCGGCTGGGCCGAGCGCGCGGCTGCCGTGCGCGCCAACTGGCGCAAGAGCGGCGTGCCGCCGGCCGAGGTCGAGCAACGCCTCGCCAAGCTCCGGCAACGCTGGGCGCATATCGCCAACAAAACGGAGCCGGACGGGGAGTGAGGCCGGCCAGCGCCTCCCGCCTATCCGATACGGACTACCGACGATGGCGGTGGCTCGTCGAATTCATCCCCGTTCTGCTCTGCCGCCACTCGGCGAGCATTCCAAGCCTCCCACTTCTTGACATTACTACGCGCTTCTTCCAGGTTACTGCGCGCTTCTTCCAACTCCCTGTGCTCCCGCTCTCTCTCCCTACGTTCTTGTTCTCGCTGTATGTGGCGCTTGCGACGCCGCTCAAGCACCCAGTCGGTTATAGCCATCGCTCCTCCTATCACCACATCCGCCATCACAAGGGAAAGACCAGCCGATACAAGAATCAGCGGCGCGACAAGCTGCCAGAACTCAACAATGTTCTTGACCCCATGCCACAGGAGCACATAGACCATACTGGCAACGAGCAGGAGCGAGAACAGCAGAGTGTAGAGACGCTGCACTCGCTTGTCCACACTCCAGATGGATTCTCGCGCCTCACGCCCTTCCCTATCCCGCTGTGTAGCATCCGATGGCATATCATCACGATACTACGCCATAGCTACTACGGCAAGAGTACCGAATCGCAACTGGTGCTTGGTTGTCTCATGGCCCAGGTATGTGGTTCCCGCACGTCCTCCACACTCCTTTCGTGGGAAGGCAGAGGTGAGGCTTAGTCTCGCCAACGGGTGATCTCCACGGCTGCGGCAGCGAGGATGCTGCCCTTGATCGGCACTTCCGGCTTGCGTAGGCGCACCCGCACCGCCGCTACCGGCGTCTGACCAAGCACGGCTGCGGCGATGCGCGCCGCGACGGCCTCCAGCAGCCGGCAGCTCGGTCCTTCCACAATGTCGCGCGTCAGGCGATAGAGCTGGGCATAGTTGACGGTATCCTGGAGATCGTCGGTCTCACCGGCCCGGCGCAGGTCGTAGGCCACTGAGAGGTCCACAATGAAACGCTGACCAAGCTGCTGCTCGGCTGGATCAACGCCGTGATAGCCGTAGAAGGCCATCCCTTCCAGGTGAATCCAGTCGGCAGGTGCGTTCCGGCTTGGTGAGGTCGTCATGTATCCACACAGACACTACGGTCGGCCGCGTGGCGGCGGCTACGGCCAACGGTTGAGCGAGCGTGGCATACTTTAACTGTTGAGTGGGTGCAGCATGCTGCGCCCCTACCTATGGAGGAACCGCACTGTGAACACAATGGACTACGATCTACTCGTCGTCGGCGCCGGGCCGGCCGGCCTCTGCGCCGGTATGTACGGCGGACGAGCGAAGCTGAAGACCGGCATCTTGGAAAAGGGCGTGCCGGGGGGTGAAATCCTCAACACCGATATAGTCGAGGACTATCCCGGCTTCCTGAGTATCACCGGTCCGGACTTGGCGGCCAAGTTCGAGGAGCATGCCCGCAAGTTCGGGGCCGAGATCATCCCCGACCTCGCGCTCGAAATCTACTCGGAGGGTGACCGGCACATCGTTGTCGGCGAGGAAGGCACCTACCGCGCGCCAGCGGTGATCGTGACCGCCGGCGGTAATCCCCGGAAGCTGGGCGTACCGGGCGAGGAGCGCCTGAGCGCCCGCGGTGTTTCGTACTGCGCCGTATGCGACGGCCCGTTCTTCGAGGGCCAAGACATCGCCGTCGTCGGCGGTGGCGACGCCGCCGTCGAGGAAGGCACCTACCTGACGAAGTACGCCCGCAAGCTGTACGTCATCCACCGGCGCGACGAGTTGCGCGCGCAGAAGATCATCCAGGAGCGCCTCTTTGCCCAGCCGAACGCCGAGGTGATCTGGGATACGGTCGTGGGCGAGATCGGTGGCGACCAGCGGGTCGAGTACACCACCTTGCGTAACGTGAAGGATGGCACTACGCGCCGCCTCGACGTGGGCGCGGTGTTCATTTTCATCGGCTTCACGCCCAATAGCAACATCTTCCGCGATCACATCGAGCACACTGAGGCCGGCTACCTCATCACGAACAGCCTCATGGAGACCTCGATTCCCGGCATCTATGCCGCCGGCGACATCCGCGAACAACTCGCCAAGCAGGTCACGACGGCCGTCGGCGACGCGACCACGGCCGCGCTGGCGGCCGAGAAATACATCGAGGCGCTGCACCATGAGGAAGCCCACGCCGCGCCGGCGGCCGCCGGCTGAGGGCAGGGTGCCCTCTCAGCCGTCGGGCCGGAACAGCAAGAGCAGGATCAGCACGGTCACGCCCACGGTGATGGCGCTATCGGCCAGGTTGAAGACGCTGAACCCTGGCACCGCAATGAAGTCAACGACGTAACCGAGCCGCACCCGGTCGAGTAGGTTGCCGAGAGCGCCGCCGAGCTGCAGCGCCAACGCGCTGCGGAGCAAGAACACGCGACCGCGGAGCGCCCGATAGTAGAACACCACGGCGGTCATAATGGCGAGGGCTATCGGGATAAAAAAGTCCCCAAGCTCGCGGAACAGGCCAAAGGCCATCCCGGTATTCTCCACGTAGCGGAGAAACACGAATCCCGGTACGACGACGATCTCCCGGCCGGGGTCGGCACCGGCCGGGCCAATCGTAACGGTAATGATGTACTTGGTTAGCTGGTCCAGCAGGCAGAGGATCACGGCGGCGCCGACCAGAAACCCGTAACGTCTGGTCGCCGAGTCCCACGCTGGCGCCGCAACCGACGCCCCAGCCTCACTCGCCCCCGGCTGCTGGGTGGAGGGCACCATATCGCTCATCATGCTACCGAACCGGCGGCGCCCTCGACCGGGTAGCCCTCGTCGTCCAGCAGCGCCTCGATGCGCGTCAGGGCCATCAGGCGCTCGTCATACTCCACGGTGACGTGCTTCCCGGCAACGTCCACCTGCACGGCGGCGATGCCCGGCTGCGGCGTCAGCGCTTGCGTGATGGCACGCGCGCAATGGTCGCACGAGACGTCCGGCACGTCGAGTTTGGTCGTGGCCATTGGTCTTTGTCCTCTCCGTTTGGCGTGCTGCTCCCCGCCTGACACGCCAGAGCCGCACCATCATATCCCTATATCCCTATCGGAGCGTGCGGCCCTGGCGTGTCACCTCAGCCTACATCCTGTGACAACTGGACCCAGCGACGTTCCCGCGACGAAACCTGCACAGCCTCGGCCGCCTCCTGCGCCCAGAGGCCGTCGGCAAAGGTAGGAAAGTCGGTGTGCTCTCCTCGTAGTGTACGCACGATACGCGCGAGATGGAAAGCGGGGTATTCGTCAAAGGTGACTTCCAGCGCCGGCGGCGGCGGTAGCAACGTGAAGCTGCCGCCCGGCTTGGCGACGTACACCTCCGACGTACCCTGGCGCTCGTCAATCGCCACAACGCTCCCGGCGCTGCCGTAGAGGGCAATATGCCGGTAGGTCTGACGACCGTGGGCCACCTGACTCAGCTGCATCAGCCCGGTCACGCCATTCTGCAAGCGCACGAGGCAGGAGGCCGTGTCGTCAGCAGTGACTCGCGCGCGGTCGCCCTGCGGTCCGGCGCGCTCGCCAACCACGATCTCGGCATGGGCGCACACGGCGGCGATGTCACCGAACCACCACCGTAGGAGGTCCAGCATGTGTGTCCCGATGTCCAGCACCGTGCCGCCGCCGCGCTCCGCCTGCATCCGCCACGCCAGCGGCTGCGCCGGGTCGGCCTTGACACCCTGGAGAAACAGGACGCTGAAGTGATAGATCGAGCCGAGCTGCCCGGTAGCAAGCAGCTGCTCCACCTGGCGGTAGGTTGTGCTCGACCGATACGAGAAGTTGACCACCGTCGGCACGCCCCGTCGCGTGGCCGCCGCATGCATCTCACGTGCTTGGGCCACCGTCGGCGCCAGCGGCTTCTCGCAAGCCACCGCCAGGCCACGCTCCAGCGCCGCCATGATCAGCGGGTGATGGGTGTCGTTGGGTGTGGCTACGAACACTGCGTCGAGCGGCGTCTGCGCTAATAGCTCGACATAATCGTCGCAAACGGCGCGCACACCGTACTGTGCGGCGATACGCTCCGTCTTGTCACGGGTCGGCCCGAAGAGCGCCACCAGCTCGGCGTCCGCGCACGCCGCCAAACCCGGCAGGATGACGCGCTGCGTGAACGAGCCAACGCCGGCAACGGCAATGTGCAGGGGGCGAGTGGTGTTGGCCATCAGTCGCTCAACGGTGGCCCGGCCGCGGCCGCCGCCGCCAGCGCCGCATCGCGCTGTGCCCGTAGCTCCGTCCTCGCTGCCGCCGGCGTTTCGTCGAGCGGCACGAGCCACGTCTCGTCTTCAGTGCGGCGCTTGAACTCGACGGCCTGCTGCTTCAGATTGCGAGGACTGACCGTCAGCCGCAGGGGCATCCCGAGCAGGTCGGCGTCATTGAACTTGACCCCCGGGCTTTCGGCGCGATCATCGTAGAGCACGGAGAGGCCGGCGGTCTGCAAGTCTGCATAGAGCCGTTCGGCCGCGGCGGCCACCGGCTTGCGATTCAGGTTCAGGCCAACCAAATGCACGTCATAGGGCGCAATCGGCGCCGGCCAGACAATTCCCTTGCTGTCATGGCTCTGCTCGATGGCCGCAGCGATCATCCGCGTGTGGCCAATGCCGTAGCAGCCCATATACATAGGCCGCTCCACGCCGTCCGTTCCGAGGTAGCGCGCACCCATCTGCTCGCTGTAGACCAATCCCAGCTTGAAGACGTGCCCCACTTCGATGCCGCGCGCCAAACTCAACGTGCCGTCGCAATGTACGCAGCGGTCACCGGGACGCGCGGAGCCGATGTCCACCACGCTATCGGCCGTGTAGTCGCGGCCATAGCGCACGTTGCGGAGGTGCCGGTCCGGCCGGTTGGCCCCCGCCACCAGATTGCCGGCCTCGGGAACCGAGATGTCCACCACCACCTGCACGCCCTCTAGGCCGACGGGTGACGCCGACCCGGCCACCAGTCCCGCCTGTTGCACTTCCTCGTCGGTCGCCAGCCACAGATCTACGCACTTGAGCGCATTAGTGAGCTTGATCTCGTTCACCGGGATGTCGCCGCGAATCGCCACGAACACCAGCTCCGGCTCGGTCGCGCCGGTACCGTCTTCACGAGCATGGGTGCAGCTATAGAACACTGCTTTCAGCGTGCGGTGTGCCGGAATGTCCAGGAAGGTAGCCAAGTCCTCAATCGTCTTGATGCCCGGGGTCTCGACCTCTTCAAGCGGTTCTGGCGATAACAGCCCCGCACCACCCCTCCCACCATCGTGCGGGGCCGGATCACCTCCCGGCGGTTCGTCAACCACCTCGCGGACAAACTCCGCTCGCTCCAAGTTGGCGGCATAGCCGCAACTGGCGCAGCGAACAATCTGGTCTTCCCCGCTGTCCGCGAGCATGATAAACTCGACGCTCTCCTTGCCCCCGATGGCGCCACTATCGGCTTCCACCGGGATCGTGGAGAGGCCACAGCGGGCGAAAATGCGCTGGTAGGCCCGATACATGGCGCGGTAGGAGCGGTCCATCGCCGCCTCGTCGGCGTCGAACGAATAGAGGTCCTTCATGGAGAATTCGCGCCCGCGAATCAGGCCGGCGCGGGCGCGTGGCTCGTCGCGGAACTTCGTCTGAATCTGGTACAGCCGCAACGGCAAGTCCCGATAGCTACGCACCGTGCGCCGCACCAGATCGGTAATCACCTCCTCATGCGTCGGTCCGAGGCACAGCAGCCGCTCGCGGCGATCCCGCAGGCGAAACAGAACATCACCCATGACCATATCCCGACCGCTTTCGCGCCACAGCTCGATAGGCTGCACCACCGGCATCAGCAGCTCCTGCCCGCCGGCAGCATTCATCTCTTCGCGGATGATCTGCCCGATTTTCTGCTCTACCCGGAGTGCCAACGGGAGCAAGCTGTACACGCCGGCGGCGAGCTGCTGAATAAGACCGGCGCGGAGCATGAGCTGGTGACTGATGGTATCGGTATCAGCCGGGACTTCCCGCTGCGTACGGCCGAAAAGACGAGAGAGACGCACTGCTTTCCCCCTGGCGGGTCGTTAGGATCGGGTCAAGGCTCCAAGCACGTCGAACGGAGCCATGCCGGCCTCGGTACAAGTTCATCATAGCTCAAGCGCCCCCCCATTCACCACTGTCCCGCCCCTTGCGCGCATCGGCCGGCGCTGTCGCCGGTGCAGTCTACGGAGCGGTACACTGTGGTCAGCATAGCGCGACACGGGAGGCAACGTGGCTATTCCGCTTCTACTCGATACCGACATCGGCGACGATGTAGACGATGCCTTCGCCTTGCTGCTTGCCGCTCGCCAGCCGGCGATAGAGCTGCTGGGTGTCACGACCGTGTACGGTCCGGTCCAGGAGCGTGCCCTGATTGCGCGCAAACTGCTCGACACCGCGGGTCGTAGCGACGTCCCGGTCGCAGTTGGCGAGGGAATCACGCTCGCCGGCCGAGACCCCGGTCGCGTACTCACCTCCGGCCAAGGTTACCTGGACCTCACCCAATGGGAGCGATTGGCGGCCGCGCTGCACCCGCAGCCGGGCGTGGACTTCCTCATCAAGACGGCGCTCTCAGCCCCGGAGCCGCCGGTGCTCGTGGCCATCGGCCCACTGACCAACGTCGCCGCCGCCCTGCGCCGCGAACCGCGCCTGGCCCGGTGCCTGCAGTCGCTGATCCTCATGGGTGGACGCCTCGGTGAGCACGCCGATCTCGGTGAGCACAACTTCAACAGCGACGCGGCGGCAACCCAGGTCGTCATCAAGAGCGGCTGCCCATTGCAGATCGGCACGTATGAAGTCACGCGGCAGGCTCGCATTGGCGAGACGGAGCGCGCCGCGCTGCACGCTACCGGCGATCCGGCGTGTATGGCGGTAGCGGCCATGCTCGACTTGTATCTGCACGGGCTGCGGTGCCAGATCACCTCGATGTATGACCCAGCCACGCTGACTCTCGGCTATACCGACGAGTTCGTCAACCTACGGCGCGGGCGCCTTGCCATCACGCGCACCGGCGACGACCTCACCCGGCTCCACTTCGACCCCCACGCCACACCGAACGGCGCTGCCTCGGTGGCGATCCGTCCCGCGGCCTTGGTCGACCATCTCCTAGCGGTCATCACGCCAGACTGACGCCGGAACCTACCGCACGCGGCCCGGCACGCGGACTCCGGGGGGCAGTATAGAGAGACCGGGGGTACCCAAGCGGGAATGACCAGGGCATGCCAACAGCGTCTAGCCGCTGGGCGGTGTGGGAATGATGACCACACTTTCGTACACAGACGAGAAGACAGCCGCGAGCTGCGGCCCGATCATCCAGATAATCCCGATGACGACCAGCGCAACCACGGCAATAACGAGCGCGTATTCGAGGATGGACTGCCCAAGCTCACTGCGGTCTAGCGCCAGCAACGGCTGGGGAACAGTAGCAGAGCGCGCAGACCTTTCGTGCTCACGGTTGGACCCGGCCTCGTGCCAACCTCCCGTACCTTCACTGGGCATTGTCTTTTCTGCCGCTCCCTTCCCAGTTGTTGCTTTGGCAAGCCTCTCCGCAGTAGCCCTGACTAGGATACTTGGCGGCGCGCCACTTTGCCAATGGTCGGCCATTGGAAGGACGGACGCCACCGCGTGCAAGTAGCCGCCCTATGTACTCGTGCAAGGGCTGAAACGCGCTCTGCAATGACAATGAGCGCGCCACATCGTCACGATCAGCGGTCGGCCTGAGTGAGCATTTCGATAGACACGACATCCAACATACGCAGGAACTCCCACTCATCGAGCGGCTTGCGGAATATAGCAGCAATCAACCCCTCAACGGTGTGGTCAATCCGCGACGGATAGGTCGAGGCTACGATAAACTTGGTCTTCTTCGTATCCCAATGGTTACCGATCTCGCGGAGCACCTCCACACCGTCGGTATCGGGCAGCACCACGTCCATGATGACCATGTGGGGCTTCTCTTCCTTGACCAGATCAAATGCCCCTTCACCACGTCGCACCGCGATGGGCTGATACCCACGCATCCGCAGCTCATAGCCCAGATCATCTTGCATGTCCGGGTCTCCGTCAATGACCACGATCTTGCTACTCAGCTCCTCGTCCATCACCACGTCTCCCTATGCCTAACGCCAAGGATTTATAAGAGTAGTGCGGCGGCACACCGGGCGCAAGCCCAAGCACAACAACAACCCGTTGCCTAACGGCCCCTATTATACCGCCTTTGGCCTCGTCCCCGGCCCTAGCGGCGCCGGCCTAGCGGTCCGCTTGCCGACGGCGTAGCTCCACCTCAAGCTGCCGGATGCGCGCCTCGGCGACCTTGCGCGCGGCCTGCTCGATGGCCGCACGGTTTTCGGCCGCCTCCCGGGCCGCCCGTTCCGCCAGTCGGTCGGCTTGCTCGACAGCAACTTGGGCTTCGTAGGCGTCGCGCTCTGCCTGCCGCGCCGCCCGTTCCTGCCGCCAGTTGGGTAGGTAGCTATCCGTCGCCGGATCGTACAGCCGTGGCCACCCCCCAGCCCAGCACAGACTCAGCCCCAGGACCTCACTATACCCCTTCAGGATGCCGTCCGGTTCCGCCGTCAGCTCAATGGGCCGGTACTCCCCACCCACCAGCCGGTCCCCCGCTAGCCGCTGCCCGTGATACGCCCCCTGCTCACTCGGATCGAAGCGCCAGTATTCCGGAATACCGATGCGGGCATAGATCTCCCGCTTCCGGCCCACGTCCTCCCGTCCGGTGCTGGACGAGCCAATCTCCAGCACCCAATCCGGCGGCTTGCCGACCTCCCAGGGCAGATAGAGCTTGCGCTGCCGGATGGCTTCTGCGTCCACGCCGAAGGCCAAGTACACGTCCGGGGAGACACGGACATTGAGGTCAGCTGGGTCGTAGCAGATGATCGTGTTGGAGTCGAGGAGGACATCGGACCGCCGTTGGAAGTCGGTGAACCGACTGGCGAGCAGGCCGTGGACTTCATGCAGCGGGAGGTTTTGTTCCATCGCTTCGGGCTTGAGGACCGGTTCGTGGGGATCGAAGTCGAGGCGGGCGTAGTCAATGGTGCCCTGCCGGTCGTAGGGCCGCATGGTGGTCGCAGGCGCCGATGCCGTGGTGGTCATGGTGGGTCTCAGGGGTGCGGGGGATGTAGGCCGATTATAGCGCACGCGCCGCGCACCGTTGGGCGGCGCGGCCGGCCGCCGCACAGCCCTCTCTACATGGTGGAGAGGGGATGGGGGATGAGGTCCGGCCTCACAACCTCAGCCTCCGGTCAACAATTCCCCACCGCTATCGAACAAGAACGCTTGCTGAGGTGAGCACTGAAGTCCCACCGTCTCGCGTGGCCTCCGAGCAACACCTAGTGGCTCGCGGACCGTTAGCTCCACCGTGTCCAGGCTCACGGTCACAAGCTGCCGCCGCTCCTCGTGCTGTGGCTGCACCACCTCGACAGTCGCCGCAGCCAGGCAGCCCGGATCGTCGGGCGGGAGCAAAGCAAGATCGTCGGGCCGTAAACCAATTGTGACTGGCCGGCCTACCCGAGCCGCGAGCGCCCGCCCGTGCGCTGGCAACTCGAATAGCGTACCGCCGACCTGCACACCACTACCGTCGGCCACGCCGTCGAGCAGGTTCATCGGCGGCACGCCGAAGAAGCCGGCCACGAAGCGGTTGACTGGCGCCGCGATGATCTCCGCCGTCGGACCAACCTGCTCCACGCGGCCGGCACGCATGATGGCGATACGGTCGCCGAGCGCCATCGCCTCGGTCTGATCGTGCGTGACGTACACGGCGGTAATCCCAAAGCGGCGCAGCAGCCGCTTGATCTCGACGCGTGAGCGCCCGCGTAGCTGCGCGTCCAGATTTGAGAGCGGCTCGTCGAAGAGGAAGACCGTCGGATCGCGGACAATACACCGCCCCACCGCCACGCGCTGCTGCTCGCCGCCGGAGAGATGGCGGGGCATCTGTCCCAGCAGGTGCCGGAACTCCACGCCGAGCACCTGCGCTACGCGCCGCACCCGCTCGTCAACCTCGGCCTCGCGCCCGCGCAGCTTGAAGAAGAAGCCAACGTTGTCATAGGCCCGCATATGTGGGTAGAGAGCGTAGTTCTGGAAGACGAGGCCTACACGCCGCTGCGCCGGCTCCAGGTGGTCAACAAGCTCACCGTCGAACAGCACGCTGCCGGAAGTTGGCGTCTCCAGACCGGCAATGACCCGCAGCAGGGTTGTCTTTCCGCATCCCGACGGCCCTAGCACCGCGAGCGTCTCGCCATCCGTCAGCGTGAGCTGCACGTCGTCCAACGCGACCGTAGACGCGGCGGCATCCTGTGACACCGACGCCGGCTGCGACCATCTCCAGGGCCACGGCAAGCGAGAGCGCGTTGGACGTGTGGCTGTCGGGCCAGCCAATGTCGTCGGGTCGTTAGCGAACCGCTTGGAGACACCGACGAGTTCGATGGAAGCCATACACCGCCGCTCAAGAGAAGACTCGCCCGGCCTCGCGGTAGCGATCAATCGCTTCGGTGACGGCGCGGTTATCAATCTGAGCCAGCAGGACGGCGAGGAACAGCGGAACGACGATGATGAAGAGCACACCGGCCACAAGCAGGACGATGCCCCGCACAATCAGCAGACCGAGGGTCAGTCCGAGGTTGTCCATGACGAGGAAGAAGGCATTGCGCCAGACGCGCCGTACCGGCTGATCGAACTCTACAAGCAGCGGGAACAGGTACGGCTGGAGCGCGAACCAGACCACCAGCAGGTAGAAGAACACAATGGATAGTAAGCCCACTCCCGGGATGCCGATAGTCAGATAGAACCAGGCATTGAGGACCAGCAGCGTGCCGGCGGCCACGTTGGTGGCGGCGAGGCGTGCTCCTGACCAGAAATAGCGCCGGAAGGCCGCGCGGAAACGAGTCGGCTCCAGTAGCTCGCCGCGGACAAACTCGTGCGTCACGCTATAGAGGGCCGCGGTGGCCGGACCGGCAAGGATCATAAGCGCGAGCAGGATCGGGAAGGCCAACACCGCCGGTGTGAGGAGTGCCGCTGCATCTTCCGAGGCCTCCGAGAGCGTCGCTTCCGTCGTAGCGGCCGTCTGCACCGGCGAAAGTAGGATGAGCAAGATGAGCAGCGCCGGCAACGTGGGCACGAACCACCGCACGTTGATGAGAATCGTGCGGAAAGGATCGTAATATACCTCGGCCAGCGAACTGCGAAAATAGCGAAACGCCAATCCCATGCTGCTTGATCCGGTTCCCACTCAGAGTTGCTCCACCACTGCCGGCGAGCGAACGGTTGCGGTTGTCGCCGCGGAAATATCGGACGACTCGATCCGCACGCCGGGGACGGGGCGCGGCCACAGAATACGCCGCACTCCGGCGGCTCGCAGCGCGTCTGCCAGCTCTTCCGGTCTGGGGTGCAGCGCGATGATCGTACCTCCTTGACCCGCCCCGGCCAGCTTGGCGCCCAAGGCGCCGGCGTCCAGCGCAGCGGCAATCAGCCGCTCATTCTCCGGTCCTGAGCCGCCGAGGTCGCGCTGTATCTCGTGGTTGTCATTCATCAGCCGCCCTAGCCACTCCCAGTCGCACGTGAGGAAGGCGCGTTTGCCCTCGCGCGCCAGCTTGGCGATCTGCAGGTAGCCCTCGACAACGGCCCGGTCCCCTTCCAGCCAGCGGTCCCGAATGGGCTTGTGTACCGCGTGGGAGGAATGCTGAATGCCGGTGTTCGCCAGGATGAAGGGCAGCGCCTCGCCGTTCCAGGCCAGCGGCTCTACCGTGGCGTATGGCTCGGTACCAACGGGACGGTAGAACTCTTTGTCGCGGAAGTCCAGGTAGTTGAGGTGCCCGAACGTGGCCATGTACTGATCCTGATAGCCACAGACCACGCCCAGGTAGTTCAGCTCGATGGAGCGGGCCACTTCCGCGAAATAGTGCGGCTCGTAGTGGATGTCCTGATAGACGGCCAACGTCCAGAGCGCCGCGGCAACCATCGCCGTCGAGGACGAGAGTCCCGATGCAAACGGCACGTCGCTCCAACACCGCACGCTCGCCCGTAGCCCGTACCAGCGCTGATGGGCAATCACCGCTCTCAGAATGTCGCAATGGTCGCCGGCCAACTGCAAATCGGCACGATGGCGCACAGCCACCCGCTCCTGATCCGACTCCAGCGATAGCTCGTCTGCCGGCTCGACGCTGACGTAGGCACGCTCGCCGAGCGAGCAGGAGATGACGCTCCCGCCGTACATATCGGTGGGATTGCCGATGATCCCACAGCGTCCCGGCGCCGAGCCAACGAGCACTACTTGCCCCACTGCCCCATCCTTCTCCCCACTATTGCACCTATCCCCGGCTGCCTTCACTCCGGCACTCTTCCCGTGGGAGGGAAAACGACCAGCACCTACAACTGCTCGCTCAGGCCCACGAGGTATTGGCGAATCATGTAGCCGTACCGCTCATCGGCGAGCGCAAAGTCAATGAATGCCTTGAAGTAGGTCTCGAAATTGCCAATGTCGTAGCGCCGCTCACCGGCTCGCAGCGGCAAGCATCGCACCGCGCCCCCCTGCCTCAGCAGGATAGCAATTGAGTCGGTGAGCCATAACTCACCACCCCGGCCCGGCAGCGTGCGGTTGATCGCGTCGAAAATCGAACGGTCGAAGATATAGCGCGGCGTAATAGCCAGCGTGCTGGGCGCTGTCGCCACTTCCGGCTTCTCGATGAGGTCATCAATCTCGAAAGCAGTGGTCGGCTGCGGTGGCGTGCCAGCGGTCGGCTGCACGATGCCGTACCGCTGTACGTCCTCGCGTCGCACCGTCTCCACGGCCAGCGTCGCGCGCGCACCACTACCGAGATGGTCTTCCAGCATCCGCTGGATCAGGCTCGGCCCCTGCTGACTGGTAATGATCGTGTCACCATACGCGACGAGAAACGGCTCCTCGCCAACGAAGTCGGCCGCCAGCCGTATGGCATCGGCCGGCCCGCTCTGCACGCTCTGGCGCGTATAGAAAAGCGCAACATCCTCCTCGAAGAAGTTCAGCTCCTCGGCCAGATCGTAAGCGCCGGTGCGTACCAGGCGGCGCTCAAGCTCCGTCTCACGATCAAAGTGGTCCTCAATCGAGGACTTCTGCCGCCCAGTGATGAGGAGAATCTGGGTAATGCCGGCCTCGACCATCTCTTCGACGACATATTGCACGGCCGGCTTCCGGCCAACCGGCAGCATCTCCTTGGGCTGCGACTTGGTCGCCGGGAGCAGTCGCGTTCCCAGCCCGGCCACCGGGATGACCGCCTTGCGGATTGGCGCCGTGCGTTCTCCGGCCATGTGTCTCCGCCTCTCTGCGTAGCGATGCTGGCGCCCGACCCTACCACTCCATTGGTCCGCCACGATAGCACAGCCTCCGCCCAAGGGCAACGCCGGCGGCGCGACGCCTTTGCTACACTCGCTACCGGCCCGTAGGTCAGTTAGGGCAGTGTGGATAGAGCAGGCATGACACGCGCGCTAGGGGCCACCGAACGTAGCCGGCGCCGGGAGCAGCCGCCTGCGTCCGCCGCTCCCCGACGGGAACGCTTGCAACGTTATCTGGCGCGTGCCGGCATCGCCTCGCGCCGCCGGGCCGAAGCGCTGATCCGCGCCGGTCGCGTGCAGATCAACGGCCAACCGGCAACCGAGCTAGGGACCACCGTTGACCGGAACCACGACCGCGTGCTGGTGGACGGCCGGCCGGTGGCGGCGCAATCGGCGGTAGTGTACCTGGCCCTCCACAAGCCCGTTGGTGTCATCACCACGCACAGCGATCCCCACGGACGACCGACGGTGTTGGAGCTACTTCCGGCGTTCCCCGGGCTGCTCTTCGTCGGCCGCCTCGACGCCGAGAGTGAGGGTCTGCTCCTCGCCACCACCGATGGGCGCTGGAGTCAGCGTATCCAACATCCCCGGTACGGTTGCGAGAAGGAATATCTCGTCCAGGTCACCGGCCGGCTCACCCCGCAGACCCTCCGCCGCCTCCGGGGGGCCCTCGACCTGGGCGACGGCGACCGGTCGAGCGGGGCGCAAGTCACCTCGGTCGAGTGCCCGGGCGAGGCCACGACCTCGACAAGGCCCGCCGGGCATCACCTGCGGATCGTCCTCCGCGAAGGGCGCAAGCGCCAGATCAGGCGGATGTGTGCGGCCGTCGGTTTGACGGTGCGGCGCCTCGTTCGCGTGCGGGTAGGCAGCGTGGAGCTAGGCACGCTCGCGCCCGGCGGCTGGCGGCACCTTACGCCCGCTGAGGTCGAGACGGCACCGGCGGCGGAGCAGCGCACGTGCTGACGCCAGCGCCGCCCCCCACTGGTTCGTCAGGCGAGACTGCATCCATGACCAGCTTGGTTATCGCGCTCGACGGACCGGCTGCCTCCGGCAAGAGTACGGTCGGCCCGCTGGTGGCACAGCGGTTGGGCTACACGTACTTCGACACGGGCTTGCTGTATCGCGCCGTCACACTGCTCGCCATCCGGCAGCAGATTAGCCCCGACGATGAGCCGCGCTTGGCCGCGCTGGCCACGGACATGGCCTTCGAGGTCCGAACGACCACGGTCCTGCTCGATGGCCAGGACGTCACAGCGGCCCTGCGCTCCCCAGCGGTGAATCAGCACGTTTCGGCCGTCTCCGCGCTCTCCCAAGTACGCGCTGCACTCCTGGAGCAGCAGCGCCGGCTCGCCGCGCCGGGCGGCGTAGTCATGGCCGGCCGCGACATCGGCACCGTGGTCCTGCCGGACGCGCACCTGAAGCTCTTTCTCACGGCCAGCGCCGCGGCACGCGCCCAGCGACGCTACCGGGAGCAGCGGGACCGCGGCGAGCACATTACCTACGCGGCAGCGTTGGCGGCGCTGCGACGGCGCGACCGGCGCGACAGTAGCCGGAGCACGGCACCGCTGAAGCCCGCGGCTGATGCTATGATGCTAGATACGACGTGCCTGTCGGTACCGACGGTCGTCGAGAGAGTGCTCGCCGCCGTGCGCTGCGCCGCAGACGAGCGCACCACTGCCGGCAGCGAGGGCACCGAGGATAGGCTTGTAGGGGCGTAGCATGCTACGCCCAAGCCGGTGTATTCCGGCCGTTCCCTACCATAACGAGCATGACTCCATCGAGCACAGTGCGCGCCAGGTCGTATCCAGGCTTCCTGCACTTCGTGTACCACGCCATAACCCCCGTCTTGCGGCGAGTGACGCGGCTGCTCTTTGCCGTGCGAGTCACCGGCGGCGCCGACTTCCCACGCACCGGGCCGGTGCTGGTCGCCGCCAACCACCTCAGCTACTTCGACATTCCCTTCCTGCTCACCTTCATGTCCCGCCCTCCTATCTTCGTCGCCAAGCAAGAGGTCACGTCCATCCCGCTCGCCGGACGGCTGCTGCGCCAACTGGGCACGGTCTCGCTCCGGCGCGGGCAATCGGATCGCCAGGCCATCCGTCACAGCCTCGCAGTGCTGGAGAATGACGATGTACTCTTGATCTTCCCGGAGGGTACCCGCAGCCGCAACGGCGGGTTGTTGGCCGGCCTTCCAGGAGTGGGGTTACTTGCGCGTCGCTCGGCGGTCCCGCTGGTGACTGTGGCGATTACCGGTACGGAAAAGCTCACCCTGCGCTCGTTCTTTCGCCAGAGCCTCACGCTCACCATCGGCTCACCGATGAAGTTGGAGGCGTTGACACCCAACGGCCCGCGGGCCACTGCCGCCGAGATTACGGAGGCGCTGATGCAGCGGCTCGCGGCGCTCATGCCGCCGGAATATCGCGGCTACTATGCAGACGTGGAGCCAGGGTCTTTCCAAAGTCGCCGCCAAACCGGTCCTTCTGAGCGGAGCGAAGGGTGACATATGGAAATGCCCTGACGTGGAGCGCGCCGAGGTTGACACCGGCGCCCTCGTAGGGCAGGTACAGGATTAATCATGCCTATCGTTCCCAACCCACTCGGCTGGCCGGTCTTCATCATCGTGGTCGTCGTCATCATCATCGGCACCGCCTACGTCATGTGGGATGAAAGCAAGCATCCCTCCGAGGACGGCGGCAAGCGCGACAACCCCGATTGACCGGAATAACGCGTGGGACTGCGCTGACCGGGACAGGTACCGGTCTAGCCGTAGGGGCCACCCCGTAGCCCTCTCCCCCTGCGAAGCGGGAGGATCGTAGGGAGGCCGATACCCCACCTAACTCCCCCGCTCCCCCCTCGCCCCTAAGGTGGTTCGCTCGCCAAGGCCGCAAGCACCGGGACGAGCGCCTTCAACTGTGCCTCGCGGCCCGCCAGTGCTGCCGACACCCGGCGTAGCTGCGGCGGGTTGAAGCGTCCGGGGTGGCCGTAATCGGTCTGTTCGAGCGCGGCCCGCCTACCGTTCACCTCGACCTCCACCCCGCGCCGCACCATGGGATCCGGTGTCCCGTGCGAGGGATGCTGCGCCGGCAGCACTTCCTGCCGGAACGATACACTCACGCGCACGCTCGCTGCTTCAGATACGCCTTCAGTCGCTGGCATGAGTACCCTCCTCCGCTCGATCTCAGCCCCACGATGGCACGCCGCTGCTAGGATAATAATGGACCCTTGAGAGGACACGATGCGGCAGCAGCTTGAGCGAGTACGTGGCACGAATGACTGGTCACCCCAAGACACCCGGCAGCTACGCGACCTCGTGACGGCACTCGGCGCTTGCTTTGCCAGCTACGGCTATGAGCACATCGAAGTCCCGGTCTTAGAGCATACCGACCTCTTCCGCCTTAAGTCGGGTGAAGACATCCTGACCAAGCTCTATGCGTTCCCGTACCGTGGCCGCGACCTGTGTTTACGCCCAGAGCTGACGGCCTCCGTCGGTCGCTACTATGTGGATCGCTGCCAAGCCGCGGCGCTGCCGCAACGCTTTGCCTACGCCGGACCGGTGTTCCGCTACGAACGGCCGCGTCAGGGGCGCTACCGCCAGTTCACACAGGCCGGCGTTGAGCTGATCGGTCCGCAGGGGCCGGCGGCCGACGCCGAGCTGGCCGCCCTGGCCTGGAAGGCCCTGTCCCGCCTCGGTCTGGACGACCACCGCCTCGAAATTGGTCACTTCGGGGTGATGGCCGCCCTGCTCCGCACGCTGGGGCTGGACGACCGCGCCCGCAGCTTCGTTATCGCCAGCATGCAAGATCTGCGGAAAGCCGAGCACGGACGTGCTCAGGTGGATGCTCGGCTCACCGAGCTATTCGGCTCCGGCGCCGAGGATCAATTGCCGGGCGCTCCGCACGCGACGAACACCGCGGACCACCGACAGCCGGACGACATGTTAGCCACACTGCGCCGCCTGGCGGCCGGGCTGGACGAGCAGCACGCCCGCGAGCTGATCCTGGGGCTACTGCAAGCCAGCCACGTCAGCGTCGGACGCACTCGGTCGGCCGAAGACGTGGCTGACGGCCTCCTCCGCAAACTGCACTGGCAGGACCAAGCGCCCGGCATCCGCCGCGCGCTGGAGCTGGCGGAACGGCTCCGCGCCGGGCGCGGCACCCCCCCGGAGACCTTTGGCCAAATCCGCCACGTGCTCACCGCCTACCAGCTCGACCATGCGCCACTGCACCGGCTGGAGGCAGTCAGCACGCAGCTTGGCGCCTACGGTGTGCCGCCCGAGGCCATTACCGTCAACCTCGGATTGGGACGCGGCCTCCCGTACTACACCGGGATGGTCTTCGAAATCTACGCCGATGGCCTCGGTCCGGCCCAACAGTTGTGTGGGGGTGGCCGCTACGACGGCCTGCTACGCCTCCTTGGGGCAAATACCGACGTGCCGGCGGCCGGCTTCGCCTTTGGCGTCGAGCGGATCAAGCTAGCCTTGGATCGCCACGTGCGGCCGGCAGCCCACACTACGACGCAGGTCCAGGTCATCCCGCTCGGTGACGACGATGGCACCTACGCCGTGACCGCAGCGGAGCAGCTGCGTCGTGCCGGCTTGCGCGTCGAGCTGGAGCTGATGGGTCGCGGGGTCAAGGGCACTCTCCGCCAGGCTGCCCGGCGGGGTATTCCCTTCTGCGGCATTGTCGGACCAGAGGAGCGTCTGAACGGGACCATCACCGTCCGCAACATGGCCGCCCACCAGGAGCAGCGCGTGGCACTCGCCGACGCTGCACGGTACTGTCAGTCGGACGAGGAGTCGGCTCACGCTGATCGGCCAGCCGGCGGCGAACCGGCGGCTGGTGCGTTATGACCGACCAGCTTCGCGGCAGCGGCAAGGGGACCGGCCAGGTGCGCTTGGCGCTGCCGAGCAAGGGGATGCTGGAGGAGCCGGTCCTGAAGCTGCTCGCCGACTGCGGGCTTACCGTCCGGCGCGTCAGCTCTCGGCACTACAGCGCGACCATCGCCGAGCTACCCGCAACCACGGTGCAGTTCCAGCGTGTGCCCGACATCGTGAACATGGTCGAGGCCGGCGCGGCGGACCTGGGCATCACCGGCTACGACCTCGTTGCCGAGGCGCGCGACGAGAGCGTTGATCTGCTCGTGCTGCATCCCGAGCTGCGGATTGCCGAGTGCGACTTGGCCCTCGCGGTACCGGACGACTGGCTCGATGTTGTGACGGTCCGGGACCTCGCCGACCTCGCCGCGACCATGCATGCCGCAGGGCGGGTGCTGCGGGTAGCGACGAAGTTCCCCAACCTGACGCGCGACTTTCTGTACGACAAGGGCATTACACACTTCACGCTGGTCCCCGGGCACGGCGCGCTGGAGGCAGCGCCGACAACGGGCGCCGCAGACATCATCACCGACTTGATAACTACCGGGACAACGCTCCGCGAAAACCGGCTCAAGCAGATTGATGACGGCACGCTCCTGCATTGCCAGGCCTGTGTCATCGGCAACATCCGGCGGCTACGCGCGGACCCGGCCGTCCTTGTGGCAGCGCGCACGTTGCTGGAGCTGATCGAGGCGCATATGCAGGCGGCCGGCTACTTCGCGGTCACGGCCAACACCAGCGCAGAGTCGGCCGAGTCCATCGGCCGCTATCTCCTGCGGCGCCCGGAGTTGGCCGGGCTGCAGGGCCCAACGGTGAGTAAGGTCTTCTCCAAAACACCAGGGCCGCATGGTTGGTACGCCGTCCGCGTGGTCGTGCGCCAGGCGTCGCTCTTGCCACTTGTGGACTACCTCCGCCGCGCCGGCGGCACGGATGTCACGGTGAGCCGGCTCGACTACGCGTTCGGCGACCGCAGCCGGTATTACCAAGCTCTTACCGAGCAGCTGAAGCGGAGTTAGCACACCCGACGGCCTCCGGCCGCACTCCCCGCACCCCCTATAGTCTCCCCGCTGTGCAGAAGCCGGGGGCACGTGCCCTCCCTAGTGCGCCGGACCTAGTCCAGGCCAGGGCCGGCACGAGGAAGGGCTAGGGAGGGGGCCACTGAGGAGCCGACCAACTTGGTTTGCAGAAACGTCGCGATCTCGGTCTGCGGCAGCGTGGTCTGGTCGCCGGAGCGCATGTCGCGGATCGTCGCCTGCCCAGCAGCGACCTCATCCGGCCCGAGGAACACAGCCCACGGGATGCCCCGCTGGTTCGCGTGGCGTAGCTGCACGCCGAGCCGCCGCGTCTCCAGGGGAAGCTCGGTATTGATACCCGCTCGCCGGAGCGAAGCGGCCAGGGCGAGGCTGTCCCCGAGATGGTCGCTATCGAAGACGGTCACGAGCACGTCGGTTATCGTGCGGGTCGCGCTGCCGTCCCCGCCGCCCAGCTCTTCGAGCACGTCAACGAGGCGCTCGATTCCGAACGACGTACCGGTGGCCGGCTGCCCCCGGCTCGTGAACATGCCCAACAGCTCATCGTAGCGCCCACCGCCGGTCACGCTGCCGATAGGACGGCCGTTGACGAGCTGGCCGACCTCCGTCTCGAAGATCGGCCCGGTGTAGTAATCCAGACCACGAGCCAGCGATAGGTCCACTTGATAGCAGTGTGCCGGTGCCGCCAACGCTTCAAGATAGCCGATGATCTCCGTAAGCTCGGTGATGCCGGTCGCCGCGAGGGGGATCTCGCCCAGTGTGCCCTGCAGGTCGGCCAGTAGTTCATCAGTGGGGCCCCGTAGCGCGACGAGATCGAGGAGGCGCGTGGCCGTCTCCTCGGAGAGGAACGGTACCCGCCGCCCGCGGCCCGGCGTCTCGGCCTCGCCGGCGTCCTCCGCGGTCGCAAAACGGGAACCGTCCACTTCCCGCGTGAGCAGCTCCTGCATCACCCCGTCGCGCCCGATCTTATCGAGCTTGTCTATCGCCCGAAAAATGTCTGGCGCGTCCGCCTCCGGCACACCGGCATACTGCGCCAGCCCGGCGAGCAGCTTGCGGTTGTTCAGGCGCACCGTGAACTCGCGCAGACCCAACGCCGGCAGCACCGTCGTGATGAGGCTGATAATCTCGGCGTCGGCCAGCATGCTGGCGCTGCCCACAATGTCGCAATCACATTGCCAGAACTCGCGGTAGCGCCCTTTGCGCGGCTTGTCCGCCCGCCAGACCGGCTGCATCTGGTAGCGCTTGAAGGGTTTTGGCAGCGTGGGATACATCGCCACGACCCGGCAGAGCGGCACGGTGAGGTCGTAGCGCAAGCCGACGCGCCGACTGCCCCGATCCCGAAACCGATAGACGAGCTGATCGCCTTCGGGGCCATACTTGCCTTCGAGCGTCTCGGCCAGCTCGATAGCCGGCGTCTCCAGCGGCTCGAAGCCAAACCGCTCAAAGGTCGTCCGAATGACCCCAGTGACGTGCTGCCGCAAGAGCATCGTCTGGGGCAGAAAATCGCGCGTGCCGCGCAGAATACGGGGCTTGATCTTTGCGCTCATAGCGCCTCCATCTTGCAATAACCATCAGCCGGTGGGATGTCCGATTGGGCGCAGTCGCACGCTGGCCGCATCGCGGCGCTTGCGCTACCGCCGCCTGCGGCAGCAGCGTGAACAGCGAGGATACTACGAGCGCCAGGCCGGAGGGAGGGGAACGCTACAGGTTGCAGTCTGCGTATGGGGGAGGTGACGGGAGTCGAACCCGTGCCGCTGGTTCCACAGACCAGAGTCCTAACCGCTGGACCACACCTCCCACGCCGCTGCATCTCGCAGCCGGCGGGGACACCTCCTGAGTCTACCAGGGAAGCGGCAACCTGACCAGCGGAGCAGATGCCACCGTCATTGCGGCGAAAGCCGCAATCCAGTAACCGAGGCAGCCTGGACTGTGGCTTCCACCGCAATGACGAGACGGGTACCGGCACCGTCTAGGGGTGCTGAATCGCACCCGGCGCGGCCTCCCTACTTCGCTGGCGCTGCCGCTGCCGCTTTGGGGCTAGGCTGGCCGAACAGCACCGGCGCAGCCTCGTCGTCCAACGCTGCGGGAGCATCTTCGCCATCCTCGCTGCTCTCCGCCAAACCCGCTTCGAGCAGCTCCCGTTGACGCTGGCGCTCTTGGAGCACCTGCAACCCCCTCCCGGCCGGAATCAGCTTGCCGATGATGACGTTCTCCTTCAGGCCGAGGAGTTGGTCGGTGCGACCCTCGACCGCAGCCTCGGTCAACACGCGCGTCGTCTCCTGGAAGGAGGCCGCCGCCAGCAGACTGTCGGTAGCCAGCGACGCCTTCGTGATGCCGAGCAGCACCGGCTGCGCGGTGCTCGGCTCGCCGCCCTCGGCGCGGGTCTTTGCATTCACCTCTTCGTACTTGAAGCGGTCCACCAGCTCGCCGGGCAAGAGGTCCGTGTTCCCCGCTTCGTCAATGCGGACCTTGCGGAGCATCTGCCGGACGATGACCTCGATATGCTTGTTGTTGATGGACACCGCCTGGCCGGAGTAGACTTTCTGCACCTCCGTAGCCAGGTACTCCTGCACCGCGCGCGCGCCCTTGACCGCCAGCAGGTCTTGCGGGCTGACCGGCCCTTCCGTCAGTTGATCGCCGGCCGCCACCAGTTGGCCCTCCTCGATACAGATACGGGCCGTTGCCGGCACCGCGTATTCGGCATCGCTCAGTTCTTCCCAACGCACGATGACCCGCTGGCCGTCGCGCACGATCTGCCCCTGCGTGGTGGCCCGTAGCTGCTCCGTCTCGACCGGCACGAGGCTCTCCGCATCGTCCGCCACGGCCAACTGCTCCGCTCCATCGGCTCCGTCGGCAGCTGCCGGCTGGGCCGGGACGACTCGCTGGGCCACCACGTCCCCCGGATCAACCTCATCACCGTCCTGGACCACGACCTCGTAGCCCTCGGGAATATCCAGCGCTTCCGTGAGCACCTGGGTGTTGGTCACGCGAATCTTCCGCGGCTCGTCCTCGATAATCTCCGCCTTGCCGTCAATCTCGCTGATGAGCGCCATCCCCTTGGGCACCCGCGCCTCGAAAAGCTCCTCGACGCGCGGCAACCCGCTGGTGATGTCCTCGCCGGCAATGCCGCCGGTGTGGAAGGTCCGCATGGTCAGCTGGGTGCCCGGCTCACCGACGGACTGCGCGGCAATGATGCCGACCGCCGAGCCGAGGGTCACTTCCTGACCGTCCGCCAGATTGCGCCCGTAGCACTTGATACAGAGACCGTGCCGCGCTTCACAGGTCAGCGGCGACCGCACGGTGACGCTCGTTACTCCGGCCTCCGTGATGGCCGCCATGGCCGCCTCGTCAATCATCGTGTTCGCTGCAACCAGCACCTCGCCGGTCTCGGGATGGGCAATCGGCTCCGCGACAAACCGGCCGAGCACCTGCTCACCGAGGTCGTCCTGCACGGACTGATCGGCCGGTGCTCTGATCGGGATGCCCAAAGTTGTGCCGCAGTCCTCCTCACGGACGATGACATCCTGCGACACGTCCACGAGCCGCCGCGTAAGGTAACCGGAGTCGGCCGTGCGGAGGGCCGTATCCGCGAGACCCTTGCGCGCACCGTGCGTGGAGATGAAGTATTCCAGCACGGACAGGCCCTCGCGCAGGTTGGAGCGGACGGGAATCGGAATGATCTTGCCGGTCGGCGCCGCCATAAGGCCGCGCATCCCCGCCAACTGGCGAATCTGGTTGAAGCTGCCCTTGGAAGCACCGGACTCGGCCATCATATGCACCGAGCCGAACGGATCAAGCTCCTTTTGCACCGCGTCGGTCACGCGGGTCGTCGCCTCTGTCCACGCCTCGACGGTCTTCTCGTACTGCTCACGCTCCGTCATCAGCCCGTCATTGTACTCGGCGTCAATCTCCTCGATGAGCGCCTCGGTTTCTTCCAGGATGCCCTGCTTCGCCACCGGGATTTTGATGTCGTCAATACCCACGGTGATCCCGGAAAGCGTGGCATAGTGGAAACCGACGTCTTTCACGCGATCGACGATCTCGGCAGTGCGCTCGCGGCCGACGAGCAAAAACGTGCGGGCCACGAGCTCCTTCAGCTTGCCCTTGTCCATGACGCGGTTCTCGTAGCGGAGCTCCGCCGGGAGCGCCCGGTTGAAGAGCACGCGGCCGACGGTCGTCGTGAAGATGCCGCCGACCGGCACAGCCTCGCTGCCCGTTCCGCGCCCCGGCGGCCCCCCATTGAGGACCATGGCTGCGTCGCCATCGAAGTCGCTCGCGCTGACCTGCACCTTGATCGGCGTTTGGAGACCGATCTCGCCCAGGTCGTGGGCCAGCACAACTTCGTCGAAGTCCATGAACACGCGACCGTTGGTCGTCGCCGTGTCTGCAAGCGTCAAGTAGTAGCAGCCCAGCACCATGTCCTTGGTCGGCGCGACGAGCGGCGAGCCGTCGGCCGGGGACAGCAGGTTGTGGGTAGAGAGCATCAGCTCGCGCGCCTCGCGCTGGGCTTCATCCGAGAGCGGCACGTGAACCGCCATCGCATCGCCGTCGAAGTCGGCGTTGTACGCCGTGCAAACGAGTGGGTGAATCTGAATGGCGCTGCCCTCGACCAAGACCACCTCGAAGGCTTGGATCCCCAGCCTATGGAGCGTGGGCGCCCGGTTCAGCAGCACCGGATGTCCCTTCGTGACATCTTCGAGCACGTCCCATACCACTGGCCGCGCCCGCTCCACGATCCGCTTGGCGCTCTTGATATTGGGCGCATGACCACGATCCACCAGCTCTCGCATCACGAACGGCTTGAACAGCTCCAGCGCCATCCGCTTCGGCAGCCCGCACTGGTTGATCTTCAGCGTCGGACCGACCACGATCACCGACCGACCGGAGTAGTCAACACGCTTGCCCAAGAGGTTCTGCCGAAAACGGCCCTGCTTGCCCTTGAGCATGTCCGAGAGGCTCTTCAGCTTGTGGTTGGCCGATCCGGCCACGGCCCGGCCGCGCCGGCCGTTGTCAATCAGCGCGTCCACCGCCTCTTGCAGCATCCGCTTCTCGTTGCGGATGATGATCTCCGGCGCACCGAGGTCGAGCAGCCGCTTGAGCCGATTGTTGCGGTTGATGACCCGGCGGTAGAGGTCGTTCAGGTCGCTGGTCGCAAACCGGCCCCCATCGAGCTGCACCATGGGCCGGAGGTCCGGGGGCAGGACGGGCACGACGGCGAGGATCATCCACGTCGGCTCGGCGCCGGACTTGCGAAAGGCTTCCACCACGCGCAACCGCTTGATCGCCCGCTTGCGACGCTGGATCGAAGAGGCATGAACCTCTTCCCGGAGGTGCGCCGCCAGCGCGTCCAGGTCCAGACGCCGGATGATCTCCAGCAACGCCTCGGCGCCCATGTCCGCCTCGAAGATCGGCCCACAGGCTTCCTGTACCTCGCGGTGCTGGGCGTCGGTGAGCAGCGTCATCGGCTGGAGCTTCTCGATCTCCTGCCGGCGCGCCTGAACCTGGCTATCGATAACCTCGATCTCCTCGTTCATCTTGCGCGCCAGTTCGTCAATCTCGACGTTGGCCACACCGCGCAGCTGCTCGGCCTCTTCCTCCAGTTGGTTGTGTAGCTGGCGCTCTTCGAGGTCCGCCTGCCGCTCCACGTCCTCCACGTACTGTCGCGCTGCCTCCCGCGCCCCGCTCACGTGGTCGACGGTCACTTCATCACCGGCGCTCACGATCACGGCGCCGGACGGCTCGAACACCACCGTCTCGTCGGCAGTCTGGCCGCTCAGATCGGCGAGCGCCGCTTCCAGCGCCGGCAGGGCCGCCTCCGCAGCCTCTCGGGCACCACCGCGGCGCTCCTGCAGCCTCGTCAGCTTGTCGCGCAGCTCGGTCTCCAGGCGGACCAGCTCCTGATCCACCCGCATCTCGATCACCTGCTGCTCTTCGGTTGTGGCGCGCTCCAAGGCCACCGCCTGCTCGACGACCTCCCCATCGAGCGCGAACAACCGCTCGCGCCGCTTTTCCTCGTCCACACTCGTCACGATGTAGGACGCGAAATAGAGCACCTTCTCCAGGTTGCGCGGCGACAGGTCGAGGAGCAGCCCCAGCTGGCTGGGAATGCCCTTGAAGTACCAGATGTGCGAGACGGGGGAGGCCAGCTCGATGTGGCCCATCCGCTCCCGGCGCACGTTCGCCCGCGCGACCTCGACACCGCACTTGTCGCAGGTGATGCCGCGGAACCGCACGCGCTTGTACTTGCCGCAAGCACATTCCCAGTCCTTCTGCGGGCCGAAGATGCGCTCGCAGAACAACCCGTCCTTCTCCGGTTTCAGCGTCCGGTAGTTGATCGTCTCCGGCTTGACCACTTCCCCATAAGACCAGCGCCTAATCTGGTCCGGCGAGGCGATCATGAGGCGAATGGCATTGAAGTCGTTAACTTCCAACATGGCTCGTCCCTTGCCTCCTACTCCCGATCCTCTAGGCCTTCCAGATTGATGCCTAGCTCGGGCAACATGTCTGCGCCAGATTCGTCAACAAACTGGATCTGCTCGTTATCCTCGTTGAGGATGTCCACGTTCAGGCCTAGGCTCTGTAGCTCCTTCACCAGCACCTTGAAGGATTCCGGTACACCCGGCTCTAGGTTCAGATCACCCTTCACAATGGCCTCGTAGGTCTTCACTCGACCGACCACGTCGTCCGACTTGACCGTCAGCAGCTCCTGAAGCGTGTAGGAAGCACCATAGGCTTCCAAGGCCCACACCTCCATCTCACCGAACCGCTGCCCACCCATCTGCGCCTTGCCACCGAGCGGTTGCTGCGTGATGAGCGAGTACGGTCCGGTGGAGCGAGCGTGAATCTTGTCTTCCACCAAATGGTCGAGCTTCATCATGTAGAGGTGGCCGACACACACGTCTTGGTGGAACTGCTCGCCGCTCCGCCCGTCGTACAGCTTCACCTTGCCGCTCGCCGGCAGGCCGGCCCGTGCAAGCTCGGCCTTGATCCGCGCTTCACTCGCGCTATCGAACACCGGCGAGGCCACCTTCATGCCCAAGGCGTGGGCAGCCCAGCCCAGATGGGTTTCGAGCACCTGCCCGATGTTCATGCGGGACGGCCCACCAAGCGGGCTGAGAATGATGTCCACCGGGCGACCGTCCTCAAGATAGGGCATGTCCTCGACCGGCATCAACTGGGCAATCACCCCCTTGTTGCCGTGTCGACCGGCCATCTTGTCACCCTGCGACAGCTTGCGCTTGATCGCCACGCTCACCCGTACCATCGTGTTGACACCGGGCGATAGCTCATCGCCGTCCTCGCGCGAGAACTTCTTGACATCAACGACCTTGCCCTGCTCCCCGGTCGGAACGCGCAGGGACGTGTCCTTCACCTCACGCGCCTTCTCGCCGAAGATCGCCCGCAGCAGCCGCTCCTCCGCGGTCAGCTCGGTCTCACCCTTGGGCGTGATCTTGCCGACCAGGATGTCACCCTGACCGACCTCGGCGCCGATATACACGATGCCGTCCTCGTCGAGGTCCTTCAGGGCGTCGTCACCGACGTTCGGAATATCGCGCGTAATCTCCTCCGGCCCGAGCTTGGTGTCGCGGGCCTCGACCTCGTGCTTTTCGATGTGAATGGACGTGAACTTGTCCTCTTGCACCAAGCGCTCACTGATGAGAATGGCGTCCTCGTAGTTCCCGCCCTCCCAGAACATGAACGCGCACAAGAGATTCTGACCGAGCGCCAGCTCGCCTTGATCCGTCGCCGAGCTATCGGCGAGTACCTGTCCCTGGACCACGCGCTCACCGCGCTCAACCGTGGGGCGCTGGTTGATCGTCGTACCCTGGTTCGAGCGCACGAACTTCTGCAGCGTGTAGCTCCGCTCCTCGCCGGTGGCCTCCTCCAGGACAATGATGTCATTGGAGGTGACGCGCACCACCTCGCCATCATGCTGGGCGACGACGACCTGTCCGGAGTCACGCGCTACCTGGGCCTCGACGCCGGTGGCGACGAGGGGCGCCTCTGGCTGCACCAGCGGCACCGCCTGCCGTTGCATATTCGCACCCATCAACGCGCGATTGGCGTCATCGTGCTCCAGGAACGGGATCAGCGATGTGCCGATGGACACAATCTGCTTGGGCGACACATCCATCAGGTCTACGCGCCGCCGCGCAACCGCCTGGAATTCACCGCGATAGCGCACGGCGACGCGCGGGTCGGTGAACTGGCCATGCTCATCGAGCACAGCGTTCGCCTGGGCAATCATGTAGGTTTCTTCTTCGTCCGCCGGCAGATAGACAATCTCGTCGGTGACGTAAGGTCTCACCGCCAACTCGAAGCTCTCACCGTCCGTCGCGGCGGCCACCAGCGCCGCGGCGTGCTCCTGAGTCAGCATATCGCCGCTGGACAGTCCCGCCAGCCCGTCATCCCCCGGCGCCGGCAGTTGCGGCTGCATGGTCATCGAGAGCACGCGCCCCGCCAACGTCGCCGGGGCGGTCTCCGGCGTGACCTGCACAGTGCGCGCGACGCGCCGATACGGGGTCTCGATGAACCCATACGGGTTGATCCGCCCAAAGGTAGCGAGGTTGCCGATCAGACCGATGTTCGGCCCTTCCGGCGTCTCGATAGGGCAGATGCGGCCATAGTGCGAGTGATGCACGTCGCGCACCTCAAAGCCGGCACGCTCGCGCGAGAGGCCGCCCGGCCCCAGCGCCGACAGACGCCGCTTGTGCGTGATCTCCGCCAGCGGATTGGCCTGGTCCATGAACTGCGACAACTGGCTCCCGCCAAAGAACTCCTTCATCGCCGCCGCGACCGGCCGGATATTCACGAGGCCGGCCGGCGTGGCCGTGGCCGCATCCTGGATGGTCATGCGCTCCTTGATGACCCGCTCCATGCGCGACAAGCCGACGCGGAACTGGTTCTGGATCAGCTCACCGACGGGCCGGATGCGGCGGTTCCCGAGATGGTCAATGTCGTCCGGCATGGACTGCGGATCGTTGTTGAGCCTAATCAGCTCTTCGACGATCTTGACGAGGTCCTGCGGTGTCATCGTGCGGTCGCGCCGGTTCAACTCATCAAGGATCTTGACGGGATCATCCGGTGTTAACGTGGGGTCGAGCGGGTTCAGTTCTTTGGCGATCTTGACGAGATCATCCGAGGTCAACGGGCGATTGAACGGGTTCAGTTCTTCGACAATCTTGACGAGGTCATCCGGTTCCAACGGGCGGTCGAGCGCGATCAACCCTTCGACAATCTTGACGAGATGCCTCCGTGCCAGCCCGAGCTCACGCAATTGTCTGGAGGGACGCAACCGGTGGTTCAGCTTGTAGCGCCCTACCTCGCCGATGTCATAGCGGCGCGGGTCGAAGAGAGTCGACTTCACGAGGTTGCGTGCGTTCTCCTCGGTGGCCGGGTCACCGGGGCGGAGCCGGCGGTACAGCTCCATCAGCCCTTCTTCGTGTGAACGCGCCGGATCGCGCCGAGTGCTCTCGCCAATGGTCGAGGCTATAAACGGATGATCCGGGTCGGTATCCACGTGCTCGAACAGCCGAAAGAGTTCTTCATCCGTACCGAGCTTAGGAACTTCATCCTTATCCTTACCAAGCTCAGTAGGGTGCGACGCACGCAGCAGTGTTGTCACCGGAATCTTGCGGCGCCGGTCAATCTTGACGGTGATGAGGTCCCGGTTCGACGTCTCGAACTCCAGCCACGCCCCCCGATTGGGGATCAGCTTGGCACCGTAGAGCCGGCGGCCCGTCGTGGCGTCTTCCGTGGCCGTGAAATAGACGCCCGGCGAGCGCAGCAGCTGGCTGACAACCACCCGCTCGGCGCCATTGATGATGAACGTCCCGCGATCCGTCATGATCGGGAAGTCGCCCATGAAGATGCGCGATTCCTTGATCTCGCCGGTTTGCAGATTGTGGAGCCGAGCATCAACGTAGAGCGGCGCCGCGTAGGTCATGTCGCGGTCGCGGCACTGCTCCTGGGTGTATTTCGGCTCCTCGAACGGATTCTCCGGAACGGTTAGCTCGAGCGACAGGTTCTTCTTGGTGAAGTCTTCGATAGGTGAAATCTCGGCGAAGACATCACGAATTCCCTGCTCTCGGAACCAGCCGAACGACCGCAGCTGCACCTCAATCAGGTTGGGCATGGGTAACACTTCCGGCGCCTGTCCGTACCAGCGACGCTCGACGCCATTCGGCGAGGTGACGCGCCACTCGCCTGCGGCGCCATTCCCTGGTAGGCTGGTTTCAGCGGCAGGAAGAGTCCGAGTCATAGCTAGCTCCTCACAACTGGGAAATCACGCTCACCGTCGGCGCATCCGAGTGGCTCTGCTGCAGGATGGCGGGGTAGATGCTCGACCGGGTGGCGCCTCGACGGGATAGCGCGGGGAAAAACGACAAAAGCCATGCGGCCGGGGGCCGCTCGGCCCTGCCGGAGAGCGCAAAATACCGAGGTTATCACTGGACGTATTGGGAAGTATAGGCCCGAGCCAGCACTCCTGTCAAGCCACACGTCAAGCCACACGCCGGCCGCGCTTCCCGTGCTACCATGCAGGAGGGTGCAGGAGGGTAGTGCAACGGGTGCGACGATGCAGGAGTGCAACGATGGCAACGACTATCCAGTCGCCAGCGGTGGTGGAAGTCTTCTATCCCGAATCGGACGGCCAACCCATGGCTGAGACCGATGTCCACCGCGACCTCATGATCGAGTTGATTGCCATGCTGCGGGAGTACTTCCACGATGACCCGCAGGTCTATATCAGCGGCAATCTCTTCCTCTACTACCAGGAAGGCAATCCCCGGCGGGTGGTTGCGCCCGATGTCTTTGTGGTCAAGGGCGTCCCCGGCGGTCGTCGGCGTATTTACAAGCTGTGGAAAGAAGGGCAGCCCCCGGACGTCGTCTTTGAGGTGACCTCACCCAGCACTCGTGGTGAAGACCTCCGCACCAAGCATGATCTGTACGAACGGTTGGGCGTAGCCGAGTATTTCCTCTTCGATCCGCTCGACGAGTATCTGCGGCCACCGCTCCAGGGACACCGGCTGACACACGGCCACTACCGGCCGCTGGCGCCCGCAGCCGACGGCTCCTTGCGGAGCGCCGTGCTGGGACTGGCGCTGCACCCGCGCGGCGAGCGCCTGCGGCTGTTCGACCCGGAGCGCCAGCGATGGCTACCAACCCCGCAGGAAGAGACGGCGGCGCGGCGTGCCGCCGAGTTGCGGGCAACAACGGCTGAAGCCCGGATGACCGCCGAGGCCGACGCGCGGCAGGTAGCCGAGGCGCGGATGGTGGCCGAGGCCGACGCGCGGCAGGTGGCCGAGGCGCGGGTGGCCGAGGCCGACGCGGAGCTGGCCCGGCTACGGGCGCAACTCGACAAGCTCCGTCCATCCTGACATGGGATGGGCAGGTTGTGCGTGATGGGTGTCTCCTCCCCCCAGGGGAGGGAACACGTGCGGTGTCCGGCCCGCCAGCGGTTGCCTCAGCCGGCCTGGTCGCCAACCTCCTCGCCGTCGCTCTCCGCGGCAAGCTGGCTGACGCGCAGGGTGGCCTCCGAGAGGAGCGTACGGCAGCGGTCGGCGAGCGCGGCTCCGCGCTCGTACAGTCCCAACGCCTCTTCCAGGTTCAAGTCGGGCTGTCCCTCCAGCCGATCCACGATGGCCTCTAGCTCCTGGAGCGCCGCGCCAAAGTGCGGACTATCCTGCCGTGCCTCGCTGTTGCTCTCCATGCATCTACCTGTCATCTACCCGCATCTACCCGTCATCCGCTCTCGCCGGCTGCACGTCGGTCACGCCGGCAACGATTGTGCCGTCGGTCAGCGCGATGTATAGCAGATCACCTACCTGAACCTCGGCCGCTCGCGCCCGCACGCGCCCACTGACGGCATCGCGGACGATGGCGTAGCCACGGCCCAGCACGGCGCGGGGGTTGAGCGCGGCCAGCCGGCCCTCGACGGCCAGCAGCACCGCGCTGGCGCGATCCAACCGGGCCGCCATGACCTCGCTCAAGCGCTCTGCGACGCTCTCCAACCGGGCCGAGGCCGCCTGCACTTGCCCGTGCCCGGCGCGGTGCAGCCGGCTACTCAGGTCGTCGAGCTGTCGAGCCAGGGCTGCGCCGTCCGGCACGACCATCTCGCCAGCAGCCGACGGTGTTGGCGCCCGTAGGTCGGCGACGCCATCGGTGATCGTGAAGTCAACCTCATGACCAACGGCGCTGACGACCGGCAGGCGAGAGGCCGCAATCGCACGGGCTACCCGCTCGTCGTTGAAGGCCCATAGGTCCTCGACCGAGCCACCGCCCCGCGCGACGATGACGAAATCCAGATCGGGCTGGGCGTTGAGCCTATCCAGCGCATGCACTACCGCTGCCGGCGCCGCCGCTCCCTGCACGAGGCTAGGGGCCACCACCAGCTCCACCAGTGGATAACGGCGACCAATGACTTGACGTAAGTCTTGCAACGCCGCACCCTGCGCCGAAGTCACCACACCGATGCGCGTGGGCCACGCCGGCAGCGGACGCTTGCGCTCGGCAGCAAACAACCCCTCGGCCTCCAGCCGCGCTTTGAGGCGCTGGAACTGCATGAAGAGGTCACCGAGGCCGGCGGGCCGGTGATCGGCTACGACGAGCTGATACTGCCCCCCGGCTTCGTAGACGGTGAGGCTGCCCCTGACGACGTACAGACGCCCTTGCTCCGGTGCGCCCAAGCGCAGCCCTGGCCGCCGGAATAGGACGCAGGCCAGCTTGCTGGAGCCGTCTTGCAACGTGAAGTACGTGTGACCCGCAGCGGACGTGTAACTACTCGATACCTCGCCCTGCACCCACAGATCGGCAAAGAGCGGGTTGGCTTCAAGGGTTTCGCGTACCTGCGCCGTCAGCTCGCTGACCTGCCAGATCGGAGCAGTCAGCGGCTCGGCCAGCAGATCGAGCAGCGGTTCGTCATTCATGGCGCTGGAACAGCGGCCGGCGTAGGCAGTATGCGGAGCGGAGCACGTGCCGGGAGTTTCACTCCGCACATGATAGCGCAGGACCGAGGCACCAGTGCCCCGGCCAAATGGGGTCGACGCTACGACGGCAGCCGAGTATGCTACTCACGCCTGGTATCATGCGGCAAGGAGGGGGCGTGATGGCCGATCCGGCAATCAAGCTGACGGCGCTCGCCAGCTGTGCGGGGTGAGCGTCCAAGATGGGTCCGGAGGACCTGGCGCACGTGTTGCAGCCACTCAAACGCCCGTCCCATCCCGATCTGCTTGTCGGTCTCGACACCGCCGACGATGGTGCCGTCTACCGCTTGGGCGCCGACACGGCGCTCATTCAGACGGTGGACTTCTTTCCGCCCATTGTTGACGACCCCTACACTTTCGGGGCGATTGCGGCCGCCAACGCCTTGAGCGATGTCTATGCGATGGGCGGCGAGCCGTTTCTGGCGCTCGCCATCGCCGGCTTCCCCCGCGAGTTGCCGCACGAGACCATCCGCCAGATCTTCCGCGGCGGCGCCGACAAAGCCGGCGAGGCCGGCGTCATCGTCGCCGGCGGCCATACGGTCGTGGACGAAGAGCCGAAGTACGGCCTCGTCGTCACGGGGCGCGCACACCCCGATAGCCTCCTGCGGAAAGACGGCGCCCGGCCCGGCGATGCGCTCTATCTCACCAAACCGATCGGTACCGGCGTCATCACCACCGCGCACAAGAACGACGCCGCGCAAGCGGCGCATCTCGACGCGGCGATTGCTTGGATGCTCCGGCTCAACGGCGCGGCCGCGCGCCTCTTACGCACGCTCGCGGTGCAAGCAGCCACCGATATCACCGGCTTCGGTCTGCTCGGCCACGCGCACGAGATGGCCGCCGCTGCCGGCGTCCGCTTCGAGATGGTGGCCGCTGAGGTACCCCTGCTCGCTGGCGCCTACGACTACGCCGCCGCAGACTTTCTCCCCGGTGGCCAGGACCGCAACCGCGACTATCTGACCACATCGACGGGCAGCGGTCCCCGCGTGACAATAGGCGTAGACGTGGACCCGCTGCGGGCAGCGCTCCTGTTCGACCCGCAAACCTCCGGCGGCCTGCTCTTTGCGGCGCCGGCCGCGACAGCCGAGCGCGTAGCGGCAACCTTTGCCGCCGCCGACCAGCCCTTGTGGCGCCTCGGCCGCGTGCAGCCGGGCACAGGAGTCCACGTCAGCTAACCGCCGCGGCCAGTGGACGGTAGGGCCGCACTCCCAGCCCCCGTCATTGCCGCGCCCGCCGCAGTGACATCTAGTCCTGCCGCAAGCCGGCCAGTGCCGCCGCGAACTCGTCTGCACTGAACACCAGCCGAAATACGCCTTTCACCGGCCCCTCCCGCACCGTCATCGTGCCGCAGTTGAATGCGTTCTCCAGGGTGTCGAGCACGCGGCGCTTGTAGTCCGTGTCCGGGGTATCGCGCAAGTGCTCGCCTTTGGTCTCGAATACCAGCAGCTGCGGTTTGCCGTAAGCCTCGCCGGCCATGGCCACGAAATCCGGCCAGATGCGCTCCTGTTTCCAGCCCCGCAGGTAGTAATCGCCCCGTTGGCGGACGGCTACCCGATGCCACCAGCGCAACGCTTGCTGCTCATCGAGATAGCGGGCAAAGCTGCGCTCCAAGTCGCTGTCGAACTCCCGGTCGAAGACCGGCTCGAACAGACTCAGCTGCACCGGCCGGCCGTACCACTGGAGCGTCGGCTCATTGGCACTGACCGCGATGTCATACGCTCCCTGCATCCTGAAATGAGGCTGACCGGCCTGCAAGTCAAAACGGATGGTGCCCTGTCGCAGCTTGTTCAAGAAGACTTGCTCGGCCATTTTCCCTACCTCGCGCTTGCTGTGCTCTCGCAGCTGGGAAGCCAACTGTGCGCGCAGGTCGTAGATGGCAGCGTCGGTTTCGCCGGCGGCTCGCAGACGGGTTATCAACTGTTGGGCAATACGGGCGGCTTGCCACGCATTGGGCACGATGTCCGACAGGCGGCGGGCAAACCAGGAGATGCTGATGGTCTTCGCAAACTGCAATTCTTGGGCGGCGTGGAAAACGGGTGGCGCATCGCCAACGTCAACGGCCGCCGACTGCCGCCGGGCCGGGTCGGGCAACGCGCCCTGATAGTCGGGCGCCGATAGCATGGCCCAGTCAATGTCCGGCAGGATGTGGCGCTGGTAGTCCAGCTCCGTCCAGTCGTCGCCGTCCTTGTGGAGCACCAGTGGCAGAAAGATGTCCGCGCCGCGAAACTGCCGGCGTCGCCCCACCGTGAGGCGCTTCACTTGCTGCCCCGCACCGAGCACTTCACCACCGAGACCGGTCAACCCTTCCTGCTCCAGCCCGGTTTTGACTTGGCTCACCGCAACGCCTACGTCGGTGTTCCAGCAGTAGACATAACATTGGTCAAGTAGCTCGCGGCCCGTCCGGCGGGCGTGGGGCTGTCGCATCACCCGGCCCACCAGCTGGGTAATAGCACGCTGGGCGCGGGTATTGTCCAGCAGCACCAGGAGGTAGGCGAAAGGACAATCCCAGCCTTCCATCAGCGCCGACTTGGTGATGATCCAGCGCACCGGCGACAGCTCCGAGAGCAGGTCCTCGCGGCCCAATTCGTCGTTCTCGGCGGACTTGACGCGGATGGCATCGGCCGGCTCGCCCAGGTCCCGGTGCAGATATTCGCGCACATCCTCGGCGTGGACCCGCTCGCCGTCGCGCTGGTCGCGGCCGGTGCGCTCTACCCGCACCACCGCAATGGGGCGGATATAGCGGCCCTCGCTCAGCTGGAGCGACTGGGCCGCGGCATCGAGGCGCTCCAACTCTTCATGGGACTGTGCCAGCGTGTACTGCCATTCGGTCTTGGTGAACGACGTCACCTGCACCGGCAGCTTAATCATCTCCTCGGTTTTCAGCTCGACGCCGGAGATGTCCACCAGCAGATTGCTGATGCCGCGATTGGGCGTCGCCGATAGCTCGATTACCAGTCGCGGATCGAGCCGGTTGACGGAGCGCACGAATTCCTCGTTGGCTGCCCGCTTCTTGGCACCATAGGCTTTGTGCGCCTCGTCCAGCACGACGACCGGGCGCAGCATCTTGAACACGTTGAACAGGCTATGCTTGACCGGCCCGCCGTCCGCGGTGCGCTCCAGATCAGGGTAGTCCTGCAGCAGGCGGCCGTCACCGAGCGCGTCGTCGCTGTCTGGGAACAGGGTCGGATAGCGCCCGGAATCACGGAACATCCGCAGAAAGTCGCGGCCCTTCTGCCGATTGGCTGCCGGCAGCATGAGTAGCATTACGCACAGATAGTTGGCCACGTCCGCCGCCGTAAACAGGTCGTCCTTTTCCAGCAGCTTGACCCGCCCGCCGCTGGCCCGCTCCAGCATGTGCCGGTAGGGATGCTCTCTACTTTTGAGCGCGGCCTTGGTTTGCTCATAGATCGCCCGCGTCGGCGTGATCCACAGCGTCAGGCCGGTCTGCCGGTTGAGCCGTTCCAATGCCGCGGCGGCCAGCAAGGTTTTGCCGCCGCCGGTCGGCACCTTGAAGCAGCTATGCGGGATGGGCCGCCCGGCATCGTCGGTGCGGGAAACGTACTCCCCGGCGCTACCTGCCACGCCGCCGGCTTGGGCCAGCTGCTGCCACGCCATCTGAGGATAGTTGCGGATATCGTCGGGAATGGGACGCCCACGGCTGGCGTAGTATGCAACGTCTTCCGCCGCCTCCTGCCGTGCCTTTTCCAGCGCCTCCCGCCAACGGCTAAAGGCCTCCAGCGCCGCCTCCTGGTACTCTTTCAGCTCCATCGCCCCGCCTCCTTAACCACACTGAGTTGACGGCGCAGCACCAACTTAGGGTATGGTATGGGGTGTGCTCCCCCTTGAGACATGTCCTCACGGCTGCTATCGAGGCTGTGGCACGGCAAAATGAGCAGGAAGGAACACTATGGCCGAGGTAGAGCTTGCGACACCGGACACGGGTAGTTCGTTGCCCAGTGATCTCGACCGCCCAGCTACAAGGGCGGATGTCGAGCAGGCCCAGTCCACAGTGCGAGCGGAAATACAGGAGACTCGCGCCAGCCTCCAGGCGGACCTGGCGACTGGCCTGGCCAAGGTCGACGCTGAACTCCAGCACACCGTCTCCAAAGATGACCTGGCGCGGATCGAAGCCGAACTCCAGCACACTGCCTCCAAAACCGACCTGGCGCGGATCGAAGCCGAACTCCAGCACACCGCCACCAAGGCCGACCTGGCGACTGGCCTGGCCAAGGTCGACGCTGAACTCCAGCACACCGTCTCCAAAGATGACCTGGCGCGGGTCGAAGCCAAACTCCAGCACACTGCCTCCAAAACCGACCTGGCGCGGATCGAAGCCGAACTCCAGCACACCGCCACCAAGGCCGACCTGGCGACTGGCCTGGCCAAGGTCGAAACCGACCTGGCACAGGTCACCAAGAGCTTGCATACCCAGTTCATGATCTTCGGCCTGAGTCTCGCTGCCCTGTTGGTGGCGTGTACGGGTGTCATCGTGGCAGCGATAGCCTTGTGGGGGTAACAACGTTCAGTGGTGAGTGCAGAGTCCGCCGCGCCGCCCGTCACTCCGGCGCTCCCCGTCCCATCACTGCCCCTCTCGTCACTCCGGCGCAGGCCGGAGTCCAGGTCACTCCCCACTCCCCTCAGCTCCAGGCCACGACTCCCTGCTGCTCCTGGTACATCTCATACGGGAGCCGGCAGAACGTGATATTCATGTCCGTCAAGTACCGCTGCCCCATGTATTTGTCCACCGCGAACACGATGGCCCGGTGGCCGTCCTGACAGCTGGCAGCGGCGATCCGCTTGGCCTGCGCCTCGCCCAGCACGGCCGCCTTGCCGCGGAGCCAATCCACGTCCGGCCGATACAGCAGGTAGTAGTCGGCGGTATCGGTGGTATGGAACAGCCCGTCCTCGTTCCGGCGCTGTAGCGCGCCCGTCGGCGCGGACGACCCGGACGCCGTATGCAGCAGGTAGGCCGCCAGCGCCGCGTAGGATGGCAGCGCCGCGCCGGTCAGCATCCCTTCCGCCTCAATCGGCTCGCCCAGCGTGCAGTAGGTGAACGAGCCGCCCAGACCCTCACGCAGCGATTTGTCACGGGCGCCGGGCACACCATTGATGACCCGCCGCACTCGCTCGGCGGTAATCGTATCGGCATAGTCCTCGCACTCGACAAGAATAAACTTCCGGCTGCCACCATCCTCCTTATTCAACGCCAGGACAGCATGAGCCGTCGTACCAGAGCCGGCGAAGGAGTCCAAGACAATATCGTCGGGACCGACATTGGCGAATCGCACTACATCTTCCAACAGCGCAACCGATTTAGGAAAATCGAAAAGTCTCTGGCCGTCAAAAACCGATTTCACCACATTTGTCCCGCTAGCTGCCGAATATTGTGGCTTATTCCACAGCGACGTAGGCTTTTCTGTGAATCGGCCATCATTGCTGTCAGGGCGGATTTTGATGGTAAATTGATGCCCCATTCGCTTATGAGGTTTAACAAGCAAGTTGTGTGAATCCCTATCCACTTTCCCCTTCCCCCACCGCCATACAGCCGCGTTTCCTTGACCGTCTACCGGATAAACTTCGACATCAGAAGAAGACAATCGCTCTGTGCCGATTGACTGGTCATCCCGCACATAGATTGGAAAATGTAGGTTGGGACGATCTCTTGGTGTTCCACTCATTCCTATGCGGATAAGACCGCTACCCAATCTGTAAGAACCTACCGCATCCTGCATCCATCCATCTTCAGATGTCTCTTTGATAAATGTCCCTAGATTTACAAGAGATGCATCTTTCGCGAAAACATGAATATATTCATTCACTTCACGCAGCCATTTCCCTGCCACAGCACCAAGATTCTGGATTAGAATTAGCGTGTCCACGAAATTCTCCACCCCAAATATCTCTTCCATAATGCCCAACAAACGCCATTGCTCGTGATCGTCGATGGAAACAAAAATAACTCCATCATCGGATAGCAATTCTCGGAGGAGGTGCAGCCGGGGCCACATCATACAGAGCCACTTGTCGGAACGCTCCAAGTCCTCGCGGTCCACTGCTTGCTTCAGCCATGCCTGCATCAAAGGGCTGTTGACGTTATCGTTATACACCCAGGCTTGGCTGCCAGTGTTGTAGGGCGGATCAATGTAGATGCACTTGACGCGGCCGGCGTAGCGGGGGAGCAGCGCCTTCAGAGCGTGGAGATTATCGCCGTGGATGATCAGGTTGTCATCGGTGCTGGCAGGAGGCGTGGCCGGCCCGGCGTCGGCAGATTTAATCTGCCGACGCCGGGCGATTTCATTTTCTACATGAACCTTTGTTCTGAAAACCGAGCGTGCCGGGTCAGCAACCAGCGGCCGATACGGGACAGTGAGGTGGTGCGCGTAGATATGCTGCTTGCCCTTGAAGTCCAGGGTCGGCATAACGGTAGCCCTCCAGCCTCATTCGCTGCCGATGATACCAGACCCCGGTACCGCCGGCAGCCAGGCGGCGGCTACCCGGCCGTAGCACGCACAGCCGCGATCAAGGCCACCATCAACGCCACGTACCCCGCCATCATCATCCCAACGAGCATCAAGATCGTGGTCCGCAGCGCACGCTCCATATCCGACTTGGCAGCCGCGATGCTGGTCTCGATGCTGGTCTCGATGTTGGACTGGAGCCTGGCCATATCCGCGCTCGTGGTTGCCTGGAGCGCGGCGAGGCCGGCCTCAAGCCTGATGAAGCCGGCCTGAAGCGCCTCAAGGCTTGTCCGCAGCGTGGTGATGTCCTCCTGGTTCGCCGTCTGGACTGCTGCCAAGTCATCCCGGGTGGTCGCCTGGAACGCCGCCAGGTCCTCCCGGGTGGTCGCCTGGAACGCCGCCAGGTCCTCCCGTGTGGTCGCCTGGGCCGCGGCCAAGTCCTCCTTCATGGACACCTGTAAGGCAGCCAGATCGGCTTTCGTGGCCAAGTAGGGCAAGATCGCCTTGATCTCGCCCAGCTCGGCCTTGGTGGCGTAATGCTCGCTGACGTCGACCGGGGGTGTTGCTACCATGACACCTCACCTCGTTCGCAGCTTACTCACTCTAACGCCAGGGCCTTGACTAGGCTACCTTGCCCGCCGCGGCTGACGGGCCGGAGCCGCCCGGCCAGCGCCGGCCGGGGATGTGGCACGGCTATGGCCCGTCAGCCGGCCGAAAATGCACCGCCGGCTCGGCGTCCCCAACCGGCAGCCTATCCAGTCGCGCGAGGCCGGCGCGGAGCGCGACCAGCGGCGCGGCCAAGACCGCTAAACGTTCTGCCGAGAGCCTGACACCCTGCTCTGCGGCCATCGCCTGCAGCAGCTTCAGCGCCGCGGCCTCTTCCTCGCCCGGTGCTGCCATCACCAGCGCTCCTTACCCACAGTGCCAAGCCAATGCACCATTGGCATTCCCCGGCCCCCCTTTGCCCCCCCACTCCGCAGGTGAGCCAGCGCGTTCCCTCCCCTGTTAGCTCGATCCGGGGGAGGGCTAGGGTGGGGGCCAGGCCGGGGACCTAGATTTCGAGGTGCCGGTTGATCTCGGCCTGGTAGCGTTCTGCCTGCCGCGTCTCCACCTCGGTCAGGCTCAACAGCCGGCCCTCCACCGACGACTCGATCACCGCGTAGGCCACCGCCAGATCGAGCAAGCCTTCCTCGCCACTCACCTCGGTGCTGCCGCCGCGGCGGACCGCCTGATAGAAGTCGTACTGCTCCAGCGCCATCGGATCGGTCAGACCGTGCGGCATGTGACGCTCGCGCTCGGCGGCCGGCGCATCATGGCGGTAGACCTCGACGGCATCGGCACGAGTGCCATCATCCAGGTTCAATCGTCCGTCGTGGTATGACCCTCTGGACCCCCAAATGCTCCACCCGCCGGGCACGTGGAGCTGATCCCCGCGCCCGGCCCACGAGACGACGAACTGCCCAACCGTCCCACTCCCGAAGTGCAGCGTGGCGAACGCCGTGTCCTCGACGGTGGCACGCACCCGCTCGACGATCTCACCGGACGAGTCTCGGCGGACCCGCTCGCGCTCAAGCGTGCGGACCAAGCCGGAGACGCCATCTATGTCACCGAGCCAGTAGCGGATCACGTTGAACCGGTGGACCCCTAGGTCAATGATCGGACCGCCGCCGGCGCGCAGCTTGTCGTGGCGCCAGGCCGTCTCGGCCACGATCCGGTTCGGCGACCAATCGCCGGCCCCGACGCCACCGCCCAAAGTCAGCTGAATCTGCCCCAAGTAGCCCTCGTCCACCAGCCAAGCCACCGCGCGGGTACGCTCGCTATAGCGGGCATTCTCCGCCGTCGCCAGGACGATGCCGCGCGTGTTGGCCAGGTTCAGCATCCGATTCGCCGCCTTGATGGTAATGGCCAGCGGCTTCTCCACTAGGATGTGCTTGCCTGCTTGCGCCGCTTCCAACGCAACGGTGTGGTGCGTATCGAGAGAGGTGAGGCAGAGCACCGCGTCCACATCGTCCGCCGCCAGCAGGTCGCGGTAGTCGGTATAGATCACCGGCAGCGGGTCCGGCTGAAAGTCCGACACGTACAGGTGCGGCGCCGCCAGCGGGTCCCCGGCCATGTCGGTCACGGGCGGTCGCGGCGGCGGACCTTCGCCGCGCTGCCGGAACATCTCCGCGTCCTCACGCCGGCGCGCACTGAGCGCCGTGACCACGATATGCGCGGCCCCGCTCTCTGCCAATGCCTTCAGGCCGTGCAGATGCGCCGGGAGGATGCGCCCACAACCGATGATCCCCAAGCGCAGGGGACTGGTGGAGGAGAGATTAGCGCCGCGCCACGGACCGAGTGTGCGGACTGCTGACTGTGCTTCAGGCTCGTCAGAGTAACCAGGATCAACCATTGCTTCCCTCGCGTCATAGTGTGTAGGCGTTCAATATAACAGGTGCCGCCGGAGGTTTCGCCATCCATGCTCATTCGCCGGCCGCTCCGGTCCGGGACTCGGGCATCCGGTGTCCAAGCGCAGCGTCCAGTGAGCACCGCTGATAGGCCAGCCGGATCAGCGGTAGCTCGCCAACGGGGAAGGCCCGGGCCTCGGCCGCATCGTCGCCGGCCTGTAACACTCCACCAGTGACCCGACCGAGGTAGACCAGGAGCAGGATCAAGGCACGGGGATCATCGCGGACAAGCGTGGCGGCGACCAGCGACTCGACGGCAATATCCAGTCCGGTCTCCTCGCGCACTTCACGCACGGCGGCTGCCGCCGGTGCCTCACCATAGGTCACAAAGCCACCGGGCAGCGCCCAGGACCCCTTGTATGGCTCGATGCCTCGCCGCACCAGCACGACCTTGCCCTCCCAAAGCACAACCACATCGACGCCCAGCTCGGGATGAGGATAGAACGTCCACCCGCAGGAACCGCAGCGCAACGGCGGCGCGGCGACGCCGGTCAGTCGAGCACGGCAGCGCGGGCAGTAGCGGAATTGTCGCAGGGGATCGGGCGGCAACGTTGTCATCTACTTGCTCGATGCCGTTGTCCCGGCCGTGCCGCGTCTTCAGCCAGGAACCTGCATCGCCTCGCCCACTGCCAAAACTCGCGCCTCCGCCGGCAATCCGGCAGCGTGGGCAGCGTCAACGAAGAGCTGCGGGTCAATAGTGTTGTGCGGCATGACGGCAAAGTGCATGGGGATAACCATCCGCGGCGCCAGCCGGCGCGTCAGCTCCACTGCTTCTTGGTAGGTCATATTGCCGCCCTGCCCATTGATGCACACGCACAGCACGTCAATGTCTTGGGTTGCCGGCGAAAACAGCCGCTCGTCGAAGAGCGTATCGCCGGTGACGTAGAGGCGAACCGCACGGCCGCCGCGTCCCACCGTGAACACAAACCCCACCGGGTCGCCGGTATGCTCGGCGAAGACGACCGCCGTCCGTACATCCGAACGTGCCGGGTCGCCCAAAGTTAGCTCATCACCAACCGCGACGGTATGCACTCGTCGCGTGTCCACGCCCAGCCCATCCAGGATACGGGTGCCCTCGGCCGCCGCATAGAACTCGGTGCGCGTGTGAGCGGCGACGGCCGTCAGCGTCTCCGGATCGTGGTGGTCGTAGTGGCTATGACTACTGAGCACCGCCGCCACGCGCAGCCCCGACGGTGCCACGGGCGGCGGATTGAGGCGGTCGAGGCGGCCGCGCGAGGCGCTGTAGCTTGTCAGGTAAGGATCAACCGCCCAGGTCACATCGCCCTGACTGCGAAAGACGAACCCGCCTTGCCCTAGCCAACGCAGCGCCACAGCACCCTCCGGCGGCCGCGCCAAGAGTTCAGCCACTCCACACCTCCCCATCTATCAGTCCCTCGGCAATGCCGCTGCAACGACGTTGCTCGCGCCAGGCCCCAGCGTACATGAAAGCTGCCCACCTCAGCGGGTAGTCTTGGCCTCCCCATCAGGCGCCGGGCTTACGGCCGGCAGTGGGGGTAGTCGGCCTGGGCGGGCGTACTGCTGGCCGGATACGGCGCCCACTGGGGCAGCCGCTCGAAGAACGCACTCCCCGCCACCGTCACGTCGCACCAGTAGAACCCCAGTGCTTGGAACGTCGCCGCGTCCGGCACGTGCAGCCACTGCCGCTGCCCGGCGTCGTAGACCACGATCCGCCGGTCCACGCCAGCGAAGTGCCGCACTAGCTGATGCGGCGCCGGGGGCCGGCGATCCAAGGGGATCGCCGCCAGCACGGCCGCCGGGAAGCTGTAGTCCCGGAGCACCTGCGCCCACGGCAGCAGCGCCACCAGCGGGTTCTCCGGTGCGATCCACCAGCGCACGATCTGCCCATCGGTCTCCCGCCGCACCACCGCATAGGTGGCGCCACTGGCCACGTCGCGCAGCACCCCGACGAGCACCATCATGGTGCTGTCCGCGGATATGTAGCCCACCCCCAACTCGACCGCGACCGCGGCGGCGGGCCGGTCGTGGCGGTGGACACACAGCTGCACCCGATCCCCCGGCAACTCATAGGCCGTCGCCACGCCACTGTCCCCAATGATCCGTGGCAGCACCCGCACCGTCGGCACCGACGTCGGGTCCGGGGTCCCCGGGGGTGTTGACGTTGACGTGGGCGCGGGGGCTGGGGGGTGTAGGGGGTGGTGACGGAAGGCGGTGTTGGCGGGTGTCGGGGTCTCGGTGGCGGCGGCAGTAGGCGTGGGCGTCTCGGTGGACGTGGCACACACCGGATCGGATGTTTGGTCGGAGCTGGTCATGTAAAGGTTGGTCAGTGCCGGCATCCCAGCGGCTTGGTACGCGGCAAGCTCGGCCGGCCTAGCAACTCGGCCACTACTAGGGGGACGCCTGTCGAAATACAGTGTCGTGAGCGCTCCCAGGTTTGCCGGCGGCGTGTATTCGAAGTATGAAGGCTCCACACTGCCCAGTCCATTGCGGTGCAGATGCAACTCTTGCAGGCTGGTCAACCCCGCGAACAGGGCGCTGGGCAGACAGGTGAGCGCGTTGTAGGACAGAACCAGGCGTGTCAGGCTGGTCAGCCCGGCGAACTGGTCGGCTGCCAGCGCGGTCAGCGCGTTGTGGTGCAGATCCAGCTCTTGCAGGTTGGTCAGCCCGGCGAATAGGCTGGCCGGCAGCGTGGTGAGTTGGTTGTCGTCCAGATATAGCAGGCCAGTCAACCCGGTGAAATCTCCGGACTGCAGGGAGGTCAACGACTTGCTCCTGAGATCCAGGTGCGTGATGGCTTCTAGGTGGGTCGCGGTAACGTCGGCGCAGGCGGTGATGCCCGGGAACAAGGCGACGATGGCGTCCACGACTTTCTGAGTGCGCCCTTGCAGAGGGCTGCTACCACAGGTGGTCGCGGTCGGCTCGGGAATGACCGTGGGCGTGACCGTCGGCGTGGGGGTGATCGTCGGGGTGTTGGTGGGCATCGGGGTGTTGGTGGGCGTGGGCGTGTCCGTCGCGCTCTGTGCCAGGACACCCTCCGGCACTCCCGCGGGCCGGCCTCCCGGCAGCACCAGCGCCGACCGCTTCATGGGAGCAGTGGTCGGCTCGAACCGGCCGGTATACCGATGAGCACACCGCCCCTTGTCAGGGCGGGCGCTGAGGGAAATAGCGCCCCACGCCGCCCGCGGCCCCCCTCTCTATCTATCGCTCGGCGTATGGAGAGGGGGCCGGGGGTGAGGCGCGGCGAGGCCGCCGGAGGTGTGGTACCCTACCGTCTTGCAGCAGCAAACATCGAAACGAACATCGAGGAGCAGATGGAGCCGCAAGCAGCACAAAGCAGGGGCGGCATTACCGATCAGTTTCGGCTCGACGGCCGGGTCGCCTTAGTTACCGGCGCCAGCCACGGTATCGGCGCCGGGCTGGCCCAAGCCTTCGCCGAGGCCGGGGCCGACGTCGCCCTCGCCGCGCGCACTACCGCCGATCTCGAACGGGTGGCAGCTACGATTCGCGGTCTCGGCCACCAGGCGCTCGTGCTCCCGACGGATATCCGCGACCTGGAAGCCATCGAGCGGATGGTTGCCCGCACCGTCGAAACGTATGGCCGCCTCGACATCCTGCTCAATGCCGCCGGCGTGCAGCGCCGGAAGCCCATTCTGGAGGCTACGGCCGACGACTGGCACTACGTGATGGACGTGAATGCGCGCGGCGCCTTCTTCACGTGCCAGGCGGTCGCCCGCGTCATGGTGCCGCAGCAGGCGGGCAAGATCATCCATATCGCCTCCATGACCAGCTTCCGCGGCTTCTCGGACATCGCGCTGTACGGCTTTTCCAAGGCCGGCATCGTCCAGACGACCAAGGCGATGGCCGTGGAGTGGGCACGCTACAACATCCAAGTCAACGCCATAGCACCTGGTTGGATCACTACCCCTATGACCATCACGATGAACCAGGCCCGCAAGGATTGGGTGAACGCCCACAAGCCTCAGGGCCACTTTGGGGTGCCGGCCGATCTCGCCGGGGCAGCGGTGTACCTCGCCAGCCCGGCCTCCAACTACGTCACCGGCCAGACGTTCAACGTGGACGGTGGCTTCACCGCCGGCCATCCCTGGCCGAGCCTCGATGACGAATAGCCGCCCGCGCCGAGAGCGTTGCGCGGCGGCCGGCAGCCGTCACGCGGCGGCTGGGGCGCCCCACGCCGCGGCTTGGTCCGGCGACAAGGCTTGCTTAAGCTCGATCCCGTGCCCGTCCAGGTCCTCGATATAGATCGAGCAGGTCCGTCGTGCGGCGCTGCCCCGCCACACCAACTCGCTCCGCAGTGCCACTCCACGGTCGCGGAGCGCATCGAGCAGCACAGCCGGCTCCGACGGCCGGATCGCGATGCAGACATGGTTGAGTCCCCGGCTGCGGCGTTGCGCCGGCGGCGCGTAGTCGGGCGTCCGCATGAGGAAGACGTTGTGCGGCCCGGCATCCAGCACCACGAACGTGGCACGGCCGGCCTCATCGCGGTCTACCCAGTCAATGGTCAGCCCTAGGACCCCGGTATAGAACCGTAAGGCAGCGTCTGCGTCGCGCACATGCAGATTGACGTGATCGAGGCCTGTCGGCGTGGCGAGCGGCGCTGTGCGCTCGGCTGGCGATGTCGGCGACTCGGCGCCCTTGGTCATCACGACCACCTCCTCTATCATCATACTGATACTGCCCGCAGTGGGCACGGCCGACGCCCGTTCTCAGTCTAGCAGGAACCGGGAGCTGTGCGGAGTGCTGCCCATCTTTAGCCACAGAGCGTACAGAGCAGAGGGCTACAGCATGCTGCGCCCGTCCTCCTGCGGAGCGGGGGGACCATGGCTGACAAGGGTAGGTTTTTTCCGTAGGGGGCGCGATGACCCGCGCCCAGGCGTCCGTCATTCCCGCGCACGCCGGAATCCAGGGCCATTCGTCGCCCCCGGTCGCCGCACCGGCCCCTTCCTTGCCAGGGGACCATAGGGGGCCGGTATCCCGCTGACAGTCCCATCCCCCCCTCTCCACATAAGTGGAGAGGGGGCCGGGGGTGAGGTCCAACTCCCCTCTCCACACAAAAACTTACCCCTGTCAGGGGGACCATGGGAGGGCCGGGGGGTAAGTCGAAACCGCTGTAGGCACGGCGCTCGGCAATTCCCGGTGCGCGCAAGGCTGCTCGTGCCGTATAATCGCTAACTGTCGAGCCGGATTGCCAAACTACGTATTGGAGCAGCCCCTGGTGAGCAGCGCACCCGTCGAGCACCCTCTCCCCAGCAGCGCGGCATGGAGCGTCTATACGCTGGCGCCCAAGAGTGCCTTCAACTTCGGCGCACGGGGATACGGAGCACAACGTCGGCTCGGCCTCCTCCCCTCCGATAGCCTCTTTTCGGCCCTGTGTACCCAGCTACGCGAGCTGCGTGGCCGGTCCGCGCTGGAGCGGCTCCTCGACGAGTTCATCGCCGGTGATCCGCCATTCTTGGTGAGCGGACTTTTCCCGCGGCTGGGACCCGTCCAGTTGCTACCCCGTCCGTCAACACCACCCGCGACCCATGGCACGGCAGCGAACGGCCGGCTCGACTATCGCACCTTCACCCAGCTGGAATGGCTCTCCTGGTCGGTATTCGAGCGCTGGGTCGGCGGTACTACGGAGCCGGACGGCGCTACCCCGCTGGCTGCGCCCCAAGGCGGCACGATCCGGCTGGCCGCCGACGAGCATCAGCAGGCGGCAGAGGCGCGAGCGTTGATCCGCCAGGGTCCAGCGGGCGGCGCCATCGCCTGGCAGCACGGACAGCGCGTGCGGACCGTCACTGGCCGCGACGGCCGCGGCGTGCGATCCTACACGCGATCCACCACCGGCTTTGCGCCCGGCACGCGGCTGTCTCTGTTTATCGCCTGGCGGCGCGACGACTGGCGCGAGGCGCTCGAACAGACTCTGACTGTGCTCGGTGACAGCGGCTTGGGCGCCGACCGTGGCGTCGGACATGGGCACTTCGCAGTCGAGAGCACAGAAACCCGGCCGGTCCCGCAGCTACCGGGCGCCAACGGCCTCGTGACCTTCGCCCTGCTCTGCCCTACGCGCTCGGAGCTGAACGCCGGCCTCCTCGCCCATCGCGACGCTGCCTGGACCCTCGTGGAACGGGGTGGTCGCGCCGGATCGCCCGAAGCCGCTGGCCAGCGACGCCGGCGCGTGACGATGCTGGCGGCCGGCTCGGTCGTCGCGTCACCGGCCAGAGCCGCACCACACCTGGCCCCATCCGTGCGGCCCTGGCCGGTGCCAGCCGCTTCCGGCGCCGGCTGGCTAGGGCAGTTGGTGGACGTGACTCCGGACCCGGCGCCCGGGCATCGCGTCTGGCGCTACGGCTTTGCCTTTGGCTGGCCCCTCCGTCTGCCGACCACCGACGCCCCGCTACAAACGGAATGAAAGCTGTCAGGGCATGAGCGTAACGGACCAGTCCCAGAAGGAGCACTTCCAGGCAACGATCAATGTCTTGACGCCCCTGCACGCCGGGCAAGGGGAGCTACTTCACCGCAACGTGGACTACCTCATCCACGAGGGGCACTTGCTGGTCTTCCGTTTGAGCGGTCTGGAGCAAGAGTTTGGCGTCGAGGCCCTGGCCAATCAGCCGGCGTTCCGCTTGGCGGCGCTCGGCTCCGGTGAGAAGCTGGCCAGACTCGCCGCCTACCGTCTCGCCCTACCGCCCCGGACGCAAATGCCCGTGGAAGTGCAGGCGTACCTCCGCGATGCTTTCGAGCAGCCCTACATTCCCAGTAGCCTCCTGCGCTTGGCGCTCACCATCGCGGTACGCCGGCAGCAGGGCCAAGCGCGGCAGGACGCTCGTGCTCCCGTAGGGGCGCAGCATGCTGCGCCCGAGAGCGAATCGGCGTCAACTACGGAGGAGACAGCCGATGAGGATGCTCCACCGGCGCAGTCGTCTGCCGGCGGCGGCCGGCGGCACCGTGGCCGGCACAGGCCGCCTGCCGACCCGCTCCGCGCCCTCGCCATGACCGACTGCTATCCCTCCGCCGACGCCTTGGCGGACGGCCTACTACGCCTGCTCGAAACGGGCACGCGCGGCCAGGACAACACGCCCGAACGACCCAATCCGACGGCCGCCACTGGCCAAAGCCGCACCACACCTGGCCCCATCCGTGCGGCTTTGGCCGGTGCAGAGGCACAGGCCGGACAACCGGGCACCGCGCAGCAGCAACCGGAGCGCGTATGGCTGGAATGTCTGCCCCCGCAAGCGACGCTGACCGGCACCGTGATCTTCGATTCGCAGCGGCTGCCCCCCAGCCGAGGACCCGCGCCACCGGCCAGCCCCGCAAGCCTTGCCGAGATCATCACCGCCTGTCAGGCCTGGAGCGAGCAGGTGATGAACACCGAGCACGAATGGTGGCGCCAACAGCCGGCCGCACAGTCGGTCGTGGCCGTGTACGACGCGCTCCAGGCCCATCGCGCCCACGCCGCCCGTGACGAGCTGAGTACGCTGCTGTGGCTCGGCTGGGGTACGCGCTGGCATGCCGGGCCGCGATCAGCCGGCGCACGCGCCCGGCGGCAGGTCATTCTGTCCGGCGGTAGCCGCCCGGCCGGGCCGCTTGGGTGGGTCCGCCTCACACTGCGTCCCTGACGCACCGGCCGGGCGAGATGTGGGAAGCCAAGCGCTTCAGCGGGTCATTGCTGTGGGGGGCCGCCGCTCTCGCCGCCCTCACGCTCATCACGCGGATACCCTTGCGCTCGACCCAGCTCTTTGCCTGGGATTCCGCCAACTTCGCCCTCGCCCTCCAGCACTACAACGTCGCCTGGCACCAGCCCCAGCCCCCCGGCTACATCTTGTACGTCGCCGCGGCCCGGCTCGTACACGTTTTCGTCGCTGATGTCAACGCCGCCTACGTCTGGCTGTCGGTACTGGCGAGCGGCGGCGCCGTTTGGTGTACGGTGCTCGTGGGCGGCCGCCTATTCGGCGCACCCACCGGCATTCTCGGTGGACTGGCCCTGACGACAAGCTCACTTTTCTGGGGGCAGGGCGAGGTGGCCTACCCCTACGCCTTCCTGGCCCTCTTCTCGTCCTTGATCGTGCTGCTCACGCTCCAGAACCGCAGCGGTGACCGCGACACTACGCTCGTCAGCACCGCGCTGCTGGCTATCGCCGGCGGCTTCCGACCGGAGCTGGTCCCGTTTCTCCTGCCGCTCTGGCTGTGGGGCGCTTGGCAGCGACCACGGTGGCGTTGGCTGGCCGGCTTGGGACTACTGGCCATGCTGATAATCGCCTGGTACGTGCCGATGGTTTGGCTCAGCGGCGGCTGGCAGACCTATCAGGCGGCATCCGGCGGCTACTTTCTCTACTTCCTGCACGCCACCTCCGGCTTCGGGAAGCTCCTGCTGGCCGTGCTGGAGAACACCCGCACGCTTGTCGGCTATACGTACAACGGCCTGGGACTAGCGCTGCTGCCCTTGCTCTATATCGCCGGCCGCTTCTTTGCGCCGCCACGGCTCGTGAGCGATACGCGCGCGCAGGTCCTGGGCCTGTGGCTGGCGCCGCCGCTCGCCTTCTACCTGCTCATCCACATCGGCAACCCCGGCTATCTGCTCTCTTTCCTGCCTGCGCTCTGCCTGCTCACGGCACACGGCGCGCTCGTCCTCGCCCACGACACCGCCCAAGCGGTGCGGCTTGCCCGGCCGGGGGTACGGCCGGCCGGCCCCCCACAGTGGCCGCTCTATGCAGCCGTCAGCCTGATCGCGCTCATCGCCCTGAGCAATGCGGCGCTATTTCTCGTCGCCGACGGCGAGGGCCGGCTGCGCGAAATCCGCGCCATTGACCGCATCCTCGGGAAGCAAGTCGCGGCCATCGAGGCGCAGTTTCCGGCCGAGAGCACGCTGATCCTCGCCTATGACCGCTCGCGCCAGCTGCGCTACTACCTGCCGGATCATCGTATCGAGCTGCTCTTCACCGAGCCGGTCGTCGGCCGGGGCTACGACCCCAGCCGCTACTGGGAGCGCCGCCGCGCGCTGACGGTACCGCCGGGCGTCACGCATGTCGTGTTACCCGATCTCGGCGAGAACACGAGCGAAAATCCGGGGGCGGTGCGCCGTCTGGACTTGGGCGACGGCGTGGATTTGTTGGTAGCCGAGGTAGCGAGCGGAGCTACCGTGCGCTACGGCTACCGCTACGTCTCGGCCGAGCCGGCGAACAAGAGTTAGCCACGGCCCCTTGCGGACGGCCGCGCCTGCCTACAGCGCCGACGGGAGCAGGCGCATGTCGGGGACGTAGGCCCGTGGCGGCAGGGAAGCCACGAACAGGCACGCAGCCGCCACGTCTTCGGATTGCAACGCGCAGGCGACTACCTCCGGCGGCGTAGGCACCGGCCGCTTGTCCAGGAGCGGTGTGTCGGTCAGCCCAGGGAACAGCACCGTACAGCGAATACCGTTGGCTTTTTCCTCTGCCATCGTGCCGTGCGTGAGACCGACCATGCCGTGCTTCGTGGCCTGATACGCCACGCCGGAGACGTCGGGCGCCTGCACCGCACCGGACGAGACGTGGATGATGACCCCGTCGCGCTGCGCCCGCATCGCCGGCAGCACCGCGCGAGTGATGTTGAACGCGCCGGTCAGGTTGATGTCCACCATGCCGTCCCAGGCGGCTGGATCAAGGTCCGTGAGCGCCCGCCGCTTGATATTGGTGCCGGCCGGGTTGCAGAGGATATGCAGCGCGCCGAACCGGTCGAGCGTCGCAGCAACCAAGGCGTCCACGGCCGCGCGGTCGGTCAGGTCGGTCGGCCAGCTGAGTGCGCGGCCGCCGACAGCGCCGATTTCGTCGGCCAACGCCTGGAGCGGCTCGCCGCGCCGCGCCGCCAGCACGACCGCCGCCCCCTCCTGGGCAAACAGCCGCGCCGTCGCCCGGCCCATCCCACTACTCGCCCCCGTCACCAGCGCCACCCGCCCCTCCAACGTACCCATCTCAACGATCTCCTCTCACCGGAGCGTAGATTTTCGGGGCCATGATAATCCATGCAATGCCCGGCACTACCGTCTAAGCTGCCGCCCGATCCTCCACGACCAAGGTGCGTCCGACGGCGCGCAGTGCCCTTTCGACCGAGCTGATGTGGGAGCGATGATCCGGGTTGACCAGCTTGCGGACGGCCGACTCGCTCAGACCCAGGCGCGCCGCGAGGGCGACCTTGGTAATCCCCTGGGCACGCATGGCCGTGTAGAGGGCCAGCTTGGCGGCGACGATGGGGGGCACGGCAACGAGCGCCTGCCCAGCGGTGGCCGGGCTGGGGACGGGAATTTCTTCACGGCACTGCACGTGGGCGCCCAAGGCAGCAACCAAAGCATCCTCGGCCAGGAAGAGAGATTCCTCCGTAGTCTTGGCGCCGGTTGTAGCTCCGCGCACGTCGGGGAAAGTTACGATGAACCCGCCCCCGGCCTCTTCATCCGGGCGGAGATCACAGGGATAGAGGTAGCGCATATCTCAGAAGTCCTTTCTGGCGATACCGAGGTCCTTGAGCATAGCCGTCAGCATCCCCTTGGAAAGCTCACCGTGCTTGACGACGGTAAAGCGGGTACCGAGGTAGAACATGCCATGGCTACCTTTGCCGCGACGCGGGTCGAAGTGGCATCCCTGTCCCGTCTTGCGGGCATAGTGCCGGGCACGTCTGACGAATTCCCGGCTGTTCACACTCTTACTATCGCATCTTTCGGTGCGATTATCAAGACCAGAGCAGTTCGCCGCGCCGCCAGCACGACCGCCGGCCCCTCCTGGGCAAACAGCCGCGCCGTCGCCCGGCCCATCCCACTGCTCGCCCCCATCACCAGCGCCACCCGCCCCTCCAACGTACCCATCTCAACGATCTCCTCTCAAAGCTAGACCTTCCTCGCGGACCTTATCTTCTTCACAAGATGATCCGCAAGTGAGAGTAACTGCAACGCATCGTCCTTGGATTCAGTCCATCCAGACTCATGTGCCCGAGGATTACGAATACCGGTCATAACGCCGGCGAGGATTTGCATGTACCCTAATTGCTCATTCTTGTCTGATTCAGTTGTCAGGTCGTTAAGAGCAAGGACTGGGTTATCTCTGGAAAAGACTTTATGCATGAGATCCGCCCCATCACGGGACGACTCGCTCGACTCGAATTTGACCAGGTTATTGACGTACTTGAATGCCTCTAGCACAGCCTGTGCATAGTGACCATTGGTATAGAGCGGCACCACGAACTTCAGAAGCTCCTGGTCCGAAATTATCCGCTCTAATGGTATATCTTCCTCAACTTCTGAGGGGCGAGAGATCCCAGGTAGCTGCAAGAGTTGGGCTTCAAGGGATTGCACACGCGCGGCTAAAGACCGTCTTCCGCTCATTTGTCATATAGGTGCTTCGCCATACTCGCGAAAATCTGGTCTATCTGTTCCGGCCCAGCTTCGGACGAGATGTGGATCTGCAGGTTGATATGCACCGTCGGCTGGCTCCTTGACATCCTGCTCTCATCCTCCGAGGGAGCAGCCTGCGTGGGTGTTTCTGGCTGGGGTCTGTCTACCTCCTCCTGCGAAGGATCATCAGTCTCATTGAAATCAGCCAGCGAGCACAGCGTCTGGAAAGTTCTAACCATGCGCCGCAGTGGCTCATCACTTACTTGTGTGTTAGATGCGAAGAAGTTTTTAATATCACCCTGGTTCTGCTGGTGTGCATCTGGATATGTACCGAATAGGTCAGGATATCCATCACGGATCCCTTCCGCCAAGACCCCTGGAGCATCTTGCTTGTTTCGATAGCCTTGCCAGCGCATCGAGGGAGCGCCGGAATTGTCAGTGAAGCCGATCTGCTTGAGAACCCGAATAAGAGAACGATCAGTACTCTTTGTAAACCCGATCCTGGCAAGCCAGTCTGCGTCAACCTTGTCAGGCAGGCCAGTCTCCTGGATCTTTTGCAGCAGCGGTTTGATCTGGCCATGCACATCCGCGTAAGCGTAAGTTGCCATTTTCGCCGACCTCCTTTTTCCTTACCAAACGTGCTAAATGATAGCAGAAACTACAATCCTGACTAGAAACATCGCCCGGATGACCCCAGTCAGGTCGTGTGTTCGCATGTCTACACGGACACTATAGCAGTTGCTCTCGCCTCGCAGTAGGTGCGGCGCGAGGAGCACGCGCATAAGGTCGTGCTTGTACCACGCGGGTACTGAATCCCCTGACCAGCGAATAGATCGGCTACGGTCAGGATTTGCAGCTTCGGATAATCCTGATCCCAACCGGGTGAATGATAGAAGCCGGCATCGGCAGCTTCGGTCATCATCGGCTGTGTCGGGTCCCGTAAGGTGATAAGCCCACCAAGAGCCGCCTCCTCGCGCTCTACCGCTCCCCGTAAGTCCCGCATATCGGCCACACTGATCCGGCCGGATTTTACGGAGAGAATGACTCGTTTCGTTGGCCCGCTTGCCCCTTCGTCGTGAAAATAAAGGCGGCCGTCAATCCCCTGGTCGGCACCACGCTTACGCTCTGTCGGGACCGGCCGCGCCCCTACTCGCCCCAAGACCCACCATTGAAACTGGAAACGGTCATCCTGCGCTAATGCTTCTGCGCCTGCCAAGTCCTCAGGTTCCCCGATGATCGCATACTGTTGGGCTATATCGGTTCCAAAGGCATCCTGTAACCGATAGCGAATGAGGTTGACGGCGAGATGGGTGATGTCAATGCCGATCCACTTCCTACCGAGTTTTTGCGCCGCCGCAATCGCGGTACCGCAGCCGCAGAACGGGTCGAGCACCACGTCGCCCTCATTGCTGCTCGCCCGGATGATGCGCTCCAACAGTAGCTCCGGTTTCTGTGTGGGATAGCCGAGTCGCTCACGTGACACATTGATGATCGGCTTGATATCGTCCCACACGTCACGGATGTACACATCGGCAAAATGCCGACCTTGCTCGTCAACCTGCGTGGTGAAAAATTCACTCTCGTAAAAGATGCGTTCTTTCGGTGGTTGATGCCGGTAGTGCTCCGACGCTACATAGAACAAGAGTACGTCATGCTTACGTGGCCAATAGCGTTTACTCACCCCGCCGGTCCGATAGGCCCAAATAATCTCGTTTCGGAAGCTGGTGGGACCAAAGATGGCATCCAGCAACAGCTTGAGATAGTGACTTGCCGTAGGGTCGCAGTGGAGGTAGAGGCTCCCCGTCGGTTTCAAGACACGATACAATTCCAGGAGCCACGGCGCCATCATACTCAAGTAGGCCAGCATGTCCGAAGGCCCAAGGAAGGTTCGGAACGCTTGCATAGCCAGGGAGACTCGGCCCCCGGCTTCTACGACTTCCCGATAGGCTGCGGCAGCAGTTCGATCCCACTGCCACGTATCCCGGAAGGCTTTGATCTGGGCTACCGAGCGAGAATCGTCCTGCTCGCGAAACAGCACCTTATAGTCCTGGTTGCTCTTGAAGGGCGGATCGAGGTAGATGAGGTCTACCGACTCGGCGGGGATATGCTCGCGGAGGACATCGAGGTTATCGCCGTAGTACAGTGTGTTTCCTAACATGGCCGCCTCCCGGTTGCAAAGAGTACGCCTCGATCATTTTGCATACTGATTGTAACGAAACGGTGCTGCGCCCCTACAACTCGACCCCGACCTACCGTTAGCGGCAGACGCCCCCGCTCCACCACCGAGCGATGGAGAGGGGGCCGGGTGACGGGCCAAAGCCGCGCGGATGGTGCCAGGTGTGGTGCGGCTTTGGCCTGTCAGGAGGTGAGGACCAAGGCGTAACTGTCAGCACTCGGAGTAGCCGCAGGAATAGCACTTCTGGCAGCCCTCTTCGTGGATCAGCGCGGCGAGGCCGCACTGCGGACAGAGGTCGCCGGGGCGGGCAAAGACGCCGGCCTCGGGCTGGCCATTGGTGGCCATTGGCGGCTCGCTCACCGCCCCGTTCGTCGCTCCCACAGCATCACCATCGGTCGGCTGGCGCTCCACCAAGTATTCGGACAACACCTGGGCAATACCGTCAGGGAGCGAGCGGACCCGCTGCGGGCCAAAGCCCATCGAGCGCCCCCCGCCAATCCCCGAAAGCTGGTCCACCACCTGACCGAGGCGCTCGACGGGACTGAGCGGTGACGGCAAGCGTAGGATGATCGAGATTAGCCGGCCCATCGCCTCGGCATCCGCCGCCGTATCGGAGCCGGCCTTGCCGACCTGGGTGAATACCTCGAAAGGTCGTTCGTCGCCATTGTGATTGACCGTCACGAACGCTGTCCCCAGCGGCGTCGGCTTACGGTAGGTGACGCCATGCATCGCCCGCGGCCGCGGCTTGACCTGCGAGGACGACTCTAGGCCGTTCAGACCCAGCTGCACAGCCGCGGCTTCGGTCTGCTGCTGCTCTGCCGGCTTGTCCGGCTCCTCGATGTGGGAAAGCACCCCCTCGCGGCAGCCGTCGCGGAAGTACGTGATGCCCTTGCAGCCCAAGTCGTAGGCCAGCGTGTAGAGCGTCTTCACGTCGTCAATGGTATGCGAGTTCGGCGCATTGACCGTCTTGCTGATGCTCGAATCGGTGTATTGCTGCACCAATGCCTGCACCCGCACATGGTCCTCCGGCGTCAGATCGTTTGCGCTCACGAACCACGGCGGAATGTCCGCGTCGGGATCCGCCTCCTTCCACTCTTGAAGCAGTGGATGGTAGATAACGTGCTCGCCGATGCGATCCCGGCGCACGAACGCGAAGTCGTAGACCGGCTCGATCCCGGAGCTGACGCCGGACAGCAGGCTGGTACTGCCCGTCGGCGCCTGCGTCAGCAGCACGGCGTTGCGCGTGCCGGCCTCGGCAATCCGCTCCTGCAACAGTGGTGGCAGCTGTTTGATGAAGACGCCTTGCGCGTATTTCTCCCCGTCCCAGGAGGGGAACGCTCCCTTCTCGACAGCCAATGCCGCCGAGCACTCGTAGGCAGCGTCGCGGATGGTGCGGTAGACCCGCTCGATCACCGGCAGCGATTCCTCGTGCCCATACCGCAGCTCCATCTTGATGAGCGCGTCGGCCAGCCCCATCGTGCCCAGTCCCGTGCGCCGGGTGCCAAGCTGGGCCTCGGCGTTCTCCTTGATGAAGTACTCGTTCGCATCCACGACATCATCGAGGAAGCGGATGGCAACCTTGGCATGCTCTGCGAGCGCATCGTAGTCCATCTCGCCGTCACGCACGAAGGCCGCGACGTTGAGCGCCCCGAGATTGCACACGCCCCACGCCGGCAGGCCCTGTTCACCGCATGGATTTACACATATAATATCTTCGTAGTACCAGGTGTTCGAGACCTTGTTGTAGCGGTCAATGAACACCATACCCGGCTCGCCCGAGGCCCACGCCGCCTCGCAGATAAGCTCCCACAGCTCGCGGGCCGGGAGCTCCTTCTTGACCTCGCCCTGCCACTTCAACTGCCAGGACCGGTCCTGCTTGACTGCCTCCATGAAGTCGTCCGAGACGCAGACCGACAGGTTGGCCCCGTTGATCCGCTGGAGGTCCTTCTTGACGGTGATGAACTCCTCGATATCGGGGTGGTCGTCGTTGAGCATGAGCATGAGCGCCCCGCGCCGCGAGCCGCCCTGCTGGATGACATCCTTTGTCGCCACCGAATACAGCTCGGCCCACGAGATCGGCCCGGACGAAGTGCCATTGACCGTCTTGATATAGGAGCCGCGCGGCCGCAGGGAGGAGAGGTTGATCCCGACCCCACCACCGCGCGCCATGATGTCCACCATCACCTTGAGGTTGTCGAGAATGCCGCCCCGACTATCCTCCGGCGATGGGATGACATAACAATTGTAGAAGGTGACGGCGGTACCCGTGCCGGCGCCGGCCAGAATGCGGCCCCCCGGCACGAACTTGAAGTCGCTCAGGGCCTCGTAGAACCGCTCGCTCCAGTACGCCTGCTTCTCCGGGGTCGGCTCTACCGCAGCAATGCCCTCGGCGACGCGCCGCCACATCTGCTCCGGTGTAGTCTCAGTCGGCTGACCGTCGCGGCCCTTCAGGGCATAGCGGTCGAGGAACACCTTCTCGCGGACCCCCTCAAGCTGCGTCGTCGCACTCGGAGCCACCGCGCTCCTTCCGTTCGTCTTCCGCCCCATCTCGACCAGATCGGCAATGACCACGATGCTGCCTCCTATGATGTGTGCCGCGATGTAGGCTACGATGTTGGCTGACTACGTGCCGCCCGCCGCACGGCTCCATCCCCTCAGCGGATGAAAGCGCCCGCAGACGACCAATCGGTGTCTCGTGAGGCACTACATATTGTGCCAGCGAGAAAGATCAGCCCAATATATGGTACTACAAGGCCGCTGTCAAGGAGTGCGTCACCTACTCGACGCACAAAGTCCCTAGCCACTCACATACACTCTCAAAACGGTCGAGGCTCGGCGAAAGCGCAGCGGCCACCCACCGGCCGGCTTTGTACGTCTCACGAACATCAGTTCTAATATGCACTGACCGGAAACACCTGTCAAATCAAGACGGCGACCTGCTTGGTGCTACCAGGAGTAAGGCCGGCCTCCCGCTATGGCAAGCAGGGTGCAGCGTGCCGCAGCCCTTACTCGGTGCGCCCCGCGTGCTCTATGGCTCACCAGGAGGTCGGGCTGAAGACCCCCTCGGGGTCGGCGGCGGCGCGGAAACGGTCGAAGAGGCGTTGCCGCGCCGTCGGGGGATCGGCACCGGCCTGTGACCACACCGCGGTCGGCGCAAGCTCCGTGCGCCACGAGCCGCCCAGCGCCGCCGCGGCGGCGCGCAGCGAGATGAGGCAGCGCCCGGCTGCCGGCACGAAAGCCTGTTGCCTGTGCTCGTCGCGCGGCTGGAAGACGACGTGCAGCACCCCGTCGCCGGCGTGGCCGCTAATCCGGTGCTCGACGAGATCGCCCGCCGGGAGCACCTGCGGCAGCATGGTGAGCGCCGCGGCCAGGCCGCCACGCGGGATCGTCCACGTGCCTCGTATCACGCCGGCCCCACGCGGCCGCCACGCCGCGGTCCGCGCTCGCCAAACCAGCGCGGCAGCGTCATCATCGAGCACACCGCTGCTACCGCTATGCCGCCGGGCGATCTCGTCAGCCGCGCACTCCAGCCTGGCGACGCGCTCCTCGTGGCCCTCGGCACGCACCAACAGCGCCCACGCCGGCGAATCACCCTCCGGTTCTGCCTGTCTAGGGTGGGAGAGCACCGGGGCGCATTCGGCAAGCGTGGCAGCGTCGAGCAGCTCGACCGCCGCAGCGCCGAGGGGATGGTCCGCGAGCGCCGCTGCGGCCCCGGCGACGGCGGAAGGCCCGGCGAACGTCAACAGCAGTGAGCTTGTCACCGCCGGGCGCGCCGCCAGACGCAGGGTGAGGGCGGTGAGCAGGCCCAGCGTTCCCCACGACCCGACCAGCAGCCGGGTCAAGTCATAGCCGGCGACGTTCTTGACCGTCCGGCCGCCGGCATGCACGATCTCACCCTGCGCGTTGACAACCTCGGCACCCAGCACCCACCGCGCGGTCGATCCGATAGCGCGCCGCGAGGGTCCCGCCGCTGCGGTGGCCACCGTCCCGCCGACCGTAGGATCGCTGCCGTCCAAGCGCTCCACCGGCCAACAGAGGCCTTCTACGGCCAACAGCGCATCGAGAGCGGCCAGCGCCAGGCCGGCCCCGACCGTTGCCGTGAGGTTGTCGGCATGGACAGCCTGTGGCTGCTTAAGGCGGTGCAGATCAATGACGCAGGGCCGCAGGGCCATTGGCCGCGGCGGTCCCCAGTCCTGCCGCGCGCCGTTGCCCCACGCGACGACGGGTATGCGCCGACCGGCAGCCAGCCTGACCAGCCGCTGCACCTCCTCGACATTGGCCGGCCTGGCTACCAGGAGCGGCGGCCTACGGTCGCCATACTGGCTCGCGGCGGCCGTCCCCGGCAGCACATGCTCGCCGCCGCAAATGGCCGCTGCCGCTGCGAGCACGGCTCAACCCTCGATTCTCACTCCGGCCGCCGGTCTGCCCAGGGCGGCAGCGGCAGCGGCCACTGCCGGCAGACGAGGATGGTGACGCGCCGGTGAGGTCACGGGTGGGTCTCGATGTCGGCCAGCGCCGCCCGGATTGCCCGGCCGAGGCGCTGAATCCCGGCGGTGAGCTGGGCCGGCGGCAGGAAGCTGAAGGCCAGGCGCAGGTAGCGCGATCCGTCGCCATGTGTGAAGTTCGCCGCGCCGGGGATGAACGAGACGCCGGCCTGCTCGGCACGCGGCAGTAGCTCGCTCGCGTCGAGACCATCCGGCAAGCGCAGCCACACGAAGAACCCACCCTCCGGCCTCGTCCAGGTGGTCGGCGGTGGCGCGTATTCGTCCAGCGCCGCGAGCATGGCGTCGCGCCGCTCGTGGTAGAGACCCCGCAGCCGCTCGATGTGGGCCGCCAAGCGGCCGGCAGCGGCGAACTCGACGGCCAACCGCGACAGAAAGGGACTGGTACCCACGTCAACCTTGAGCGGCAAGAGCCGCGGGACCAACGCTTCGGGTACCACGAGATAGCCTAGCCGCAAGCCGGCCGCGAGAATCTTGGAATATGTCCGCACCTGAATAACCAACCCCTCCGGCTCCAGCTCGTACAGGAACGGCGCCCGCGCTCCGTCGAAGCGCAATTCGCTATACGCATCGTCCTCCAGCACCAGCACTCCATACCGGCGCGCCAGCTCGATCAACTGGTGACGACGCTCCAGTGGCATCGAGACACCGGCCGGGTTGTGGAACGTCGGGATCGTGTAGATCAGCTTCGGCCGCTTGCCGGCCGCAGTGAGTGCAGCGAGCACCTCCGCCAGCTTGTCAATCTGCATGCCATGGTCGTCGAGCGGCACTTCGTGTAGCTCCGCCTCGGCGTTGCGGAACGTCTGGAGGGCGCCGATAAATGACGGTGCCTCGACGATGACGGCATCGCCAGGGTCAACGACCAGCTCGGTGACAAGCTGGATACCCTGCGATCCACCGCTGGTCACGATAATGTTGTCGGCCGCGACATCGAGGCCATCGTGCTGCAACCGCTCGACTACATGGCCACGAAACCGCTCATCGCCGGCGATTGGCCCATATTGCAGCGCCGTGTCCCCCCCGTCGTCGAGCACCCGTCCGGTCGCCGCTACCAAGTCGGCAAACGGAAACGAGCCGGGGTCCGGGAAGCCGTAGGTCAGCGGAATAACCTCTTGGGGCGAGGCCGCCCCGGCCCGAAAGAGCGCCGCGACCGGCTTTGCGGCCCGGCGGGCAAAGAGCGCGGAGTACCGTGCAGCAGGATCAGTCATGGCCCGTATTCTAGGCGCTGTGGACATTCCCGCGCACGCGGCAATCCACTCCAACTGGAGCATACGCTGGATTCCTGCTTTCGCCGGAATGACGCCTACGGCTCGGTAGCACTGGACACCGCGCCGCCTCTCCTTCCTTGGTAGAGAAGGGGCCGGGGGTAGGTCTCACCCGCCTATCTTAAAGCAACGACCGGGTAGCGAGTCAGCCACCCGGTCGAGGTTATGCGGATCGAGGTTTGCACCGGTTTTCCCCACCGGTACCGCGCTACCCGTGGCGCGTCGCCGCTTATACGCCGTCGAAGTTCTCCTGCACCTTGTCCCAGTTCACGTTATCGAAGAAGGCTTGGATGTAGGCCGCCCGGTCGGAGCCATAGTCCATGAAGTAGGCGTGCTCATAGGTATCCAGCGCCATCAGCGGCGCCGTGCCCCACACGCCGCCCTGATTGTGTACGTCGCACAGGAAGTTGTGGAGCTTGCCGTCGGAGGGGTCGTAGGCCGTGACCGCCCAGCCCCGCGCGGCCATGCCGCACGCCGTCAGGTCCTCGACAAAGGCCTCGAACGAGCCGAAGTCCGCATTGATCTTGTCGGCGAGCGATCCCGACGGCGCGCCGCCCGGACCACCGAGAATGTCGAAATACAGCTCGTGCAGGATAGCGCCGTCGGCGCTGAACGTCTCTTCCAGCTTCAGCGCACGGTAGGCGCTGTACGCCTGGTTGGCCGCCGAACGATCTACGCCCGGGAGCAGCGATTCGATCTCGTTGCGCTTGTTGACGTAGCCGGCGTACAGCTTATCATGGTGGGTCTCGATAGTCTGCTCCGAGATGCCGCGCAGCGCATCCTTCGCCCAGAGCAGGTCCTTCACCTCGAATGCCATCGTCGTCGCTCCTTCCAAAGAGAGTATACGGATAGTCGGTCTGAAGTCGTCCAGACTCTAACGCTCGCTCCACCGGCGCGTCAAGGAGACGCAATGCCGCGCTACTCCCACAGCGAGCGGTAGAAGTCGAAGATGTCCGGCTGATCGAGCGCCGCCGCCAGCTCCCGAATGATGGGGGCGAGATAGCTACGGTCCAGTCCGTTACCCTGCCGCTGCACAATGCCCTGGATGTCCTCCCGATCACGTGGGCGCGAGGAGATGATCTTATGCACGATCAGGTCCTCGGCCGTGCAGATCCGCACGTTATACCCTGCTACCTCCACCGGCACCGCCCGCTCGATAGCCGTCACCTCATAGGGCAAGCCCGCGAATACGATGTCCACCGCAACACCATCCGACATTCGCGCCGGCAGCACCCGCCGCTCTTGCACGAATCGCACCGGATCGGCGACAAGCGGTGTGAGCGAGCAGAGCAGCCGCTCGATGAGGCCTTGCTCCGGCACCGGGCAGTGGATCGTCAGGTCGAGGTCGGCTGTATAGCGCGGCTGTCCCCAGACGGTGACGGCAAACCCGCCGATCACCATGTAGGGCACCCGCAGCTCGTCGAGCAGCCGCGCTACTCCGGCGAGCGCGGCATCGAGACGTTGAGATTGCGCCATGCCTTGCGTGAAATCCTAACCCACTCGATCAGAGCGCGTCGGTGCGCCTCCGACGCGGCCGCCAAGTCGCCATAACGCGCCGCAAACTCATGCGCGGCTGCGTACCAGGCGATACGATCCTCAACGCTGGCCAAGAGGTCGGCCTTTGCTGACGATTCGGCCTCCCAAGCGTTGAACGACTCCCACTGCCGCCGCCGCTCGGCGAGCGCCTCCGCCAACGACGCGCCAGAGCCGCACCACCAATTTCCATCGGATTGTGCAGCTGGTGTGGTTTGGTTTGGGCTGGCGTCGTCATGCTCCCGCGATAGCTCCGCCATGCGTCGTCAACCTGTCCGGCCCCGCGCTCCACCCCTGTTAGGCCGCAAAGCCTACCGCAATGAAGCGCAGGAGCGAAAACGCCAGTTGCGGCTCGACGGTGATGCCGAACGTCTGCACAGCCTCCGGCGGCGCCTCCAACAACATCTCCCGCAGCCGTTGTACCGCGTCCGGCGGCGTCTGTGAGCGGCGCACCCAATCCGCAAAGTCGAGGTGGATACGGTCGAGCGCCCTGATCTCCACGCGCAGACCGGCCGCCGCCATGAAACCCTGCCACTGCGCCAACGTGTGCTCGCGCACATGCGACGGATCGCGCAGCACCTCCAGCCGGTTGATGAACTCGTCCAGCTCCGGCCGATCCGGGGCGTAGTTATCCACAAACACCAGCCGCCCGCCCGGTCGCAGCGCACGAGCCATTTCCGCGATGGCCTTGTCGGGAGCGCGGAAGTGGTGCGCCGCGACGCGGCAGGTCACGATGTCGCAAGAGTGGGGACTCATCGGCACCGCCTCCACCGCCCCCTCGACCAACCGCAGATTGGCCACGCCGTTTGTCGCGCTCAAGCGCCGCGCCTCGGCCAGCATCTCCGGCGTAATGTCAAGGGCCACCACGAGCCGGACGTGTGGCGCCAACGCCAGCGCCGTGTGGCCCGCACCCGTCCCCACGTCCAGCGCCGTTGCGCCGGGCGCCGGCGCGGCCGCGTCCACCAACAGGTGCAGATCCATACCACCGGCATGCACCGTGCTCGTAGCGTAGTCCGCCGACGTGCGGCCGAACTGCCTTCTCGCTGGCCCCTGCACCGTTGCTCTACGCCTCCCGTTTGCCGCTCCTCGCCGCTCTCACCGGTCAAACCAGGAGTGACGGCCGGCAGCCGCGGCATAGTCATAGTAGTATAGGCGCCGAACCAGGCTGACCAGGCCGGAAGACAGGGGTAACGAGCAGTGAGCGCAGCAACCGTGATCGAGAGCGTACATGCCCGCGAAATCTTGGATTCCCGCGGCCACCCGACCGTCGAGGCCGAGGTAACATTGGCGGACGGCTCACGGAGCCGTGCGGCCGTGCCCTCCGGGGCCTCGACCGGCCAGCACGAGGCCGTCGAGCTGCGCGACGGTGATCCCAGGCGCTACGGCGGCCGCGGTGTGCAGCGGGCCGTAGCACACGTCCACACCGATCTGGCCGAGCGCATCCGCGGTATGGATGCGTGCGCGCAGAGCGCCGTTGATGAGTCCCTGATCACCCTGGACGGCACGCCGAACAAGCGGCGGCTCGGCGCCAACGCCATCTTGGCCGTATCGCTGGCCATCGCCAAAGCCGCTGCCGCCTCCCGCCGGCTGCCGCTCTACGAGTGGTTGGCGGTCAGCGGTCAGCGATCAGCGGGGAGAAGCGAGACGACCCCCGGCCACACCCTGCCCGTACCGATGTGCAACATCCTCAACGGTGGGCAGCACGCCGCAGACAGCACCGACTTCCAAGAGTTCATGGTCATGCCGGTTGGCGCACCCCGCTTTAGCGAGGGGCTACGCTGGGCCGCCGAGGTCTATCACGCGCTGCGGTCCGTCCTGCATGATCGCGGCGACAACACCAACGTCGGCGATGAGGGGGGCTTTGCGCCCAGCCTCCCCACGAACGAGACGGCCATCGAGGTCATCCTGACAGCTATCCACCGCGCCGGATTCGCCGCCGGCCGCGACATCGTGCTGGCACTGGACCCGGCGGCAACCGAGCTGTACCGGGACGGTCAGTATCACCTCACCCGCGAGGGCCGCGTGCTTTCGAGCGCCGAGATGGTGGAGTTCTGGGCCGATTGGACCGCCCGGTACCCCATTATGTCCATCGAGGACGGACTTGCCGAAGACGATTGGGACGGGTGGGTGCGCCTCCAACAGCGGCTCGGCGACCGCGTGCAGCTCGTAGGCGACGACTTGCTGGTGACCAACCCCGAGCGGCTGGGCCGCGCCATCGAACACCGAGCCGCCAACTCCATTCTGATTAAGCTCAACCAGATCGGCACGCTCACGGAGACACTGCACACGATCAACCTCGCCCGGCAGGCCGCGTGGACCACGGTGATCTCGCACCGCAGCGGCGAGACGGAAGACGTGACCATCGCCGACCTCGCCGTCGCCACCGGCGCCGGTCAGATCAAGACCGGCGCGCCGGCCCGCACCGACCGCGTAGCCAAGTTCAACCAGCTCCTGCGGATCGAGGAGGCGCTAGGCAGCCGGGCTATGTACCCGGGCTGGGGTATCTTCAGCCACCTCGCGCCCAATGACGCCCCCTAACTGGGCCAGATATAGGCCAAGCCGCAGGGGCACGGCCCGCTGCGAAGCGAGGAAGCCATAGGGGGGCCGGAGCCTGACAGACAGAGCGTGCAGTCTGAACCCTCATCCGCCGGCCGCTCGCGCCGGCAGAACCGGCCTGGCGCTAGACCGTTCTCAGTAACCGAGCCGGTTAACCCGGGCCACGCGCCAAAGGCCACCAGCCCCCGCACGTCATTGCCATGAAAATAACGCCCATCCGCCATTCCCGCGCCGGGAGACCTGTGCAAAAGTCGTCATTCTCCCTTTCGCGGAAATCGAGGTCGGTACGTCAGTCGCGCCGGAGGCACGTGCAGCGGTCGCGGAGGTCCGGATGACAGAGGCAACACGAGAGCGCCGCGCCACACCGGATACCTCCGGACCGGACGGCCCCGGCAACCGGCTGGCCGCGCTGTTAGCGCAGTCCACCAAGGTCACCGGGGTCACGGCGGCCATGGTCGTGAGCCAAGATGGACTGCTGCTGCACAGCGAGCACAAGGCCGCCGCCGCCGCCCTCGACCCGGAAGCCATCGGAGCACTCGCTTGCAGCGTCATCCCACCGGCCGAAGACGTGGTTGCGGAGAAAGGGCCAAGCCGCCTCCTGGAGGTCATTCTGGAGCACGAGGACGGACTGATCCTCATCAAGCCGCTCCGAGACCTCGCCGTCCTCAGCCTCGCTGCCAACGCCGACGCGAACCTCGGCCTGCTGCGCCTCACCAGCCGACTCACGGGCGCTCAGATAGTGGAAGTCCTCACGGCCAGTTGACCTAGGTACCCGCTCCTACCGGCAAGATATATGACCGCCTTGAGCGACCCAACGCCATCGCCCTCACCTACCGGGCGCTGCACCGACTCCCCTTCCCCGGAGGGAGGCGGCCAGGAGGCAGGTTCAGCCCGGCCCGCCACCTATGCGGCGGCCGGCGTGGATATTACCGCCTGGGAGGAGACATTTAGCCGCATCAAAGGCGTCGTCCGCTCCACCTTCGGCCCGCAGGTCGTGGGTGATATTGGCAGCTTCGGTGGCCTCTACGCCGCACCACGCGGCGACCGACCGGTCCTGGTAAGCAGCGTTGATAGTGTCGGCACCAAGGTTCGCGTGGCGATCGGCCTCCGGCGACACGAGACCGTCGGCCACGACATCGTGAACCACTGCGTCAACGATATCCTCTGTGGGGGGGCGCGACCGCTCTTCTTCCTCGACTATATCGGCACGAGCCGTCTCGATCCTCCGACAGTGGAAGCGATTGTCACCGGCTTGGCTGCGGCCTGCCGCGCCAATCGCTGCTCCTTGATCGGCGGCGAAACGGCCGAGTTACCCGGCATGTACGCCGAGGGCGACTACGACCTTGTCGGCTGTATCGTCGGCGTCGTCGAGCACGACCGCATCGTTGACGGCACGGCTATCGCCCCCGGCGATGTCCTTGTGGGCCTGCCGTCGTCCGGCCTGCATACCAACGGCTACTCCTTGGCCCGGCGTCTCCTGCCGCCGGCCAGGTGGAACGACCCCCTCCCAGCCCTGGCCCCCCCTGATGGCTGCCCTCACCCACGGACCATCGGCGATGCGCTCCTCGAACCGCACCGCAGCTATCTCGACGACATCGAGCGGCTCGATCAGGTCATCGCCATCAAGGGCATGGCCCACATCACCGGCGGCGGCCTGCGCGACAATATCGTCCGCGTGCTGCCGCCGCACACTAGGGCGGACCTGCGCTTCGGCTCGTGGCACGTCCCACCCATCTTCCCCCGCATCCAACAGTCCGGCGACGTATCGTTGGCGGAGATGTGCCACGTCTTCAACATGGGCGTGGGCTACGTGGTCGTATGCCCTGCGGATGACGTGGCCGCGGCACGGGCGGTGGTGCCCGCTGCCGTTCCCATCGGCGAGGTGCAGGCCAGCGCTGGTCCGGCGGTGGTGCGCGTTGTAGACGCGGACGGTGGTATCATCTGCACGAGTAAGCGCAATGCCGGCTGAATCCGACGCCGCCGGGCCAAAGCCGCACCACTCGCGGGCCAAAACTCCGGCCATGCTGGGCAGACAGCCGGGGCCTGCGACCGCCGGAGTTTTGGCCCGCGACACCTGGCATCATCCGTGCGGCTTTGGCCCGGCGGTCACATCCGGACCTAAACCCACACCGCTCGCGGTGGGTGTACTGGTGAGCGGGCGCGGCTCGAACTTGCAAGCCATCCTCGATGCGATTGACCGCGGCACGCTCGCGGCCCGTATTGCCGTCGTCGTCAGCAATCGGCCGGGTGTCCCGGCGCTCACCCGTGCCGAGCACCGTAACATCCCGACCACGGTCCACGAGCGCCGGGATTTCCCCTCGCGCCGCGCCCGCGACCAGGCCATCCTGCACACCCTCCAAGCACACAACGTAGCCCTGGTAGTGAACGCCGGCTACGGCGCGATTCTCAGCCGGTCCGTGGTGGCGGCTTATCGCGATCGCATCATCAATATCCATCCTTCGCTGCTCCCGGCCTTCGCCGGCGGGATGGCCCCCAAGCCACAGGCCGACGCGCTCGCCGCCGGCGTCAAGATCGCCGGCTGCACCGTCCACGTCGTCACCGATGACATAGACGCCGGACCCATCATTGCCCAGGCAGCCGTTCCGGTGCTGGACGACGACACGACCGACACCCTCGCCGCCCGCATTCTCGCCGAGGAGCACCGCTTGCTGCCGGCCGTAATCGGCTGGTTTGCCGCCGGGCGCTTGCAGGTGACGGCTGGCCGCGTACTCGGCGCCCCGCCGGCCACCGGCCGCCTCTCACCGGCACCACCATCCTGAGACCTCACCCCCACGGACTCCCTCACAAGGGGAGGTTTTCCGTGTAGGGGCGCGATTCATCGCGTCCAGGTGCCCGAGTCCTGCCGGGCGGTGGCCCGGCCACCGGACCCTGGCTTCCCTCCATGCCCGTAAATCCTGATGCCGACACCCCTCACTTCCACCATGGCGAGCACCGTGTCACACGAGATGTACGACCGGTTTGTGGACACGGCGTAGATCGTGGCGCTATACTATAGCCATCATGGCCCGCGAGCAACTGCACTGCATCATCTGCGGGACGCCGCTCAAGACCCGGTATCAGCGGCGCGACCGCCCGCTGCGCTACTGCGCCGCACACCGCACCGCGGCGGCGGCCAAGCGCGGCGGCCCGGCGGCGGCGCGTGCCCGGCAACGGCGCGTGCGGCAGCTTGAGCAGCGTGTCCACGAGCTAGAACGACGACAAGGAGAACCCAGCATGGCCCAGCGCAGCAACAGAAAGCAAAAAAACGGCAAAGTACGGGTGGCGTTGGTTGGCGTCGGCAACTGCGCCTCATCGCTCATCCAAGGTGTCCATTACTACCGCGACGCCCCCGCCGACAGTTTCGTGCCCGGCCTGATGCACGTCAATCTCGGCGGCTACCACGTCCGCGATATCGAGTTTTCCGCCGCTTTCGACATCGATAGCCGGAAAGTGGGCCTGGACTTGAGCGCGGCGATCAACACGGAGCCGAATAACACGATCAAGCTGGTCGACGTACCCGCGCTCGGTGTCAAGGTGCATCGCGGCATGACCCACGACGGGATCGGCCGGTACGGTGCCCGGAAGATCGAGAAAGCGGCCGGCCCCACCGACGACGTGGTAGGCATCCTCAAGGACAGCGGTACGGACGTGGTAGTGAGCTACCTGCCCGTCGGGAGTGAACAGGCGACGAAATGGTACGTCGATCAGGTGCTCAATGCCGGCTGCGGCTTCGTGAACTGCGTGCCGCAGTTCATCGCGCGGGAAGAGTACTGGCAAAAGCGCTTCCGCCAACACGGCCTGCCGGTCATCGGTGACGACATCAAGAGCCAAGTCGGCGCGACCATCGTCCACCGCGCCCTCGCCCGGCTGTTCCGCGAGCGGGGCGTGCGGTTGGAGCGCACCTCGCAGTTGAATGTCGGCGGGAACATGGACTTCTACAACATGTTGGAACGCTCGCGGCTGGACTCCAAGAAAATCTCCAAGACGAACTCCGTGACCTCCCAGCTCGACTACGACATCGGCGACGACAACGTGTACATCGGACCCAGCGACTATGTTCCCTGGCTCACCGACCGCAAATGGGCCTACGTGCGCCTGGAAGGACGCGCGTTCGGCGACGTGCCGCTCAACATCGAGCTGAAGCTGGAAGTCTGGGACTCGCCCAACTCGGCCGGCGTGGTTATTGATGCAGTGCGCTGCTGCAAGCTGGGGCTGGACCGCGGCCTGGCCGGGGCGCTCGCCGGCCCCTCCGCCTACTTCATGAAGTCCCCACCGGTCCAGCACAGCGATGAGGAAGCGCGGCGCATGGTCGAGGAGTTCGCTGCCCAAGAGGTAACCCCAGCCGCCGCCGCGAGCTAGGCGCGCCATGTGCCTCACTGCTCAATCGCCGGGGGTATAGCTAGTGGCTGACATCGGCGTCGGCATCATCGGCTACGGCTACGCCGGCCGCTGCTGGCACGCGCCCCTTATCCGCCACACGCCGGGCCTGGCCCTGCGTGCCGTCTGTTCCCGCAGTCGAGAGCTACGGGCGCAAGCCGCTCGTGAGCTAGGCATCGCCACCTACGACACCTCCACCGCGCTCCTCGCCGACCCGGCCGTCGAGCTGGTCGTCGTAGCCACGCCGCACGATACCCACGCGCCGCTGACCATCGCCGCTGCCGAAGCCGGCCGGCACGTGGTCGTCGAGAAGATCATGTGCCTGTCGGTAGCGGAAGGCGAGGCGATGATCGCCGCTGCCAAGCGCGCGGGCACGCTGCTCACTGTCTTCCAGTGTCGCCGCTGGGATAGCGACTTCCTCACGATCCGCTCCGTGCTCGCCGCCGGGCTACTCGGAGACATCTACACGGTCGAAGCAAGTGTCGGCAGCCAGCTCCCTCCCCCGAGCTACGCCGCGCCACGCCCGTGGCGGAGCTACGCTGCCCACGGCGGCGGACCGCTGCGAGACTGGGGCGCGCATCTACTTGACCAGGCCGTCATGCTCTACGGCGCCGCACCGCAGGCCGTGTTCGCCGATTGCCAGTACCATCAGCCCCAGTGGGATGTCGAGACCACCGCCCAGGTGTGGCTGCGCTACCCTAACGGCGTCCGCTTCAGCCTGGAGATCGGCGCAACCTCGGTCATCGAGAAGCCGCATTGGTACATCCGCGGCAGCCGCGGCGCACTGATCCAGTACGGACGCGATCCGCAGCAACAAGCTCTCCTGCGCGGCGAGGTCGGACCACAGCCCCTCGCCCCAGCCAACGCCCCGCGCGTCGTCCTCACGGATGGAGCAGCTCGGCGCGAGATGTTCCCGCCGGTGATCCCCGGGAACTATCCGGCCTACTACGCCAACCTCCGCGAGGCGCTGCACGGCCGCGCCCCGCTCGCCGTGCGACCGGAGGAGGTGCTGGCCTCGGTCCGGCTGATCGAGGCGGCCGCGGAGTCTGCTCGTCGCGGCGCAGTCGTGCAGCCTCCGGCGTAAGCCGCCGCGCCCGTCATTCCCCAGGCGCCCGTCATTCCCGCGCAAGCGGGAATCTACCCCCTCTCCCCGTGGGAGAGGGCTGGGGTGAGGGCAGACGCCCCCATCCTGTCTATCCTGTCCATCCATGTACATATCTACCCCTGTGCGGGGTGAGGGTCGGAGTGAGGGCACTAACGACATCAGCCGGCCTGCAATCCTGTTCATCCGTGCATCCTGAAAATCCCGATGCGGACAAACGGTTGCCGGCAGCTTCATGGCCTCCGTACAATGGCGAGGTTACGCCTCGGCCGCCGTCGGTGCCCGTGTCGTAGCACACGCAGCGCGGTTGCTGGTCGGCTTCCTTTCCGGTGTGAGTATGGCTCCGACGCATTACGACATCCTCAACGTCAAACGCAACGCCTCGAAAGAAACCGTGCGGGCCGCGTTTCGCCTCCGCTCCCACATCTTCCACCCGGACAAGTACGAGAACTACGAGGAGCCGCTCCGCTCCCAGCTCATAGCGGAAGCGGACCAAGAGTTCAAGCGCCTGCGACGCGCGTATGAAGTGCTCTCCAATACCGAGAGCCGCCGCGAGTACGACCGCTCGCTGCGCTCCGGGGCGCGCCGCAGTACCGGCACGACCAAGCGGCGGTCGAGCCGCCAGCGGGCCGCGTCGCCGGCCGCCCAGCCGCCGCCGGGCGGCCGCAGCGAGACGACTAGCAACGGCTCGACCACCGGGCGCCGCGCCGACCCGCTACTCGTCGTGTCCCCGGACTATCTCGATTTCGGACTGGTGCAGCCGGGCACTCGGCGCCAGCTGGCGCTCCGGATTAGCAACGCCGGCGGGCGCACGCTGTTCGGAGAGATCACGAGCAACCGCGCCTGGCTCACCGTCAACCGCCATTCGTTCATCAGCAGCTCTACATTGGTGCTCGTCTCCGTGGATACAACCCATCTCCAAGCCGGCAACGACTATTGGGGCAACCTCGTCGTCTCGACGCTCAACGGCGGCGACCGCGTGGTGCGGGTCTCCGTGGGCGTTGCCGAGCCGGTGCAGCCGGTCATTGCCGGCATCCCCGAGACCGTTGATTTCGGCACCGCCGCGCCGGGGCAGGTCAAGTCACGGACCATTCGGCCGCGCAACGCCGGCTCCGGCCGACTCAACGGCAGCATCGCCGTTTCGGGACGTTGGCTCTCGGCCAGTCACCGCCACTTCGACGGCGATGATGCCTCGTTCGAGCTAATCGCCAACGCCGCCGGGCTGCGCGTCGGCGAGCAGTACGCCGGCGAGGTCCACATCTACTCCAACGGCGGCACCGCCACCATCGCCGCCACCATCACCGTAGGCAAGCCACCCCCACCCACGTCCCAGGTCCCGCCGTAGGGGCGCAACATGTTGCGCCCAGCCCGTCATTGCGGCGCAAGCCGCAATCCATGTCCCCTGCGTAGCCCTCGGTCCGGGCACTACTCCCCCTCTCCGCATGGTGGAGAGGGGGCCAGGGGGTGAGGCCCGCCCCCCCACTACTCACAGATACCAGTCGGGGTCGGTCAGCGCCTCTGCGACTACGCCACCCTCGGCGTCGCGCGGCCGCGGCAATCCCGTCACATAGGCTAAGGTCGGCGCCACGTCCACTTGGCGCACTTGCTGCTGCAAGTGAACACCTTCTTTGATTCCGGCCCCGGCCATGACGAAGCACGTATGCTGCGACCCCCAACCGAGGCGCGCGCTCGGCAATTGCGGGCCGTGAGCGCCGGTGAACTCCGGGAGCGTCGCGTACACCACGTCGCCCACCAGCTCGCCCCACAGGTTGGCCACCTCGGCGTCCTCGCGCCGCAACGCAAAGACGAACGGGCAGTAGCCGGACTCCGGCTCGCGGTAGCCGTTGAGCGCGTGAATGATGTCGCGCCGCACCTGCTCGTAGTCCGCCGGCTCCACGCTGCCGGTCGGCTCACGGCCCTTCAGATTGACATAAATGTTCACGTTCCCGACCGGCGCCGCCGTGGTGCGCGTCCAATCCACGACTCGTCCACCGTTGCCGTCGTCCGTATAGACCAGAAAGCCGGTCTGCTCCAGCACGTCGGCGACCTCGACCATGGGGTAGCTGGTCGGCGTGCCACCATGATCCGCGACGATACAGATGACGGTATGCTCGTCGAGCAGCGCCTCGCAGAGCCGCCCGATCCAGCGGTCGCAGGCCGCGTAGGAGCGCGCCATCCCCTGAAAGCACCGCTCGACCCGCTCCGCCGGCTGACCACTGACGGCATCGGCGTCAGCCATGTAGAAGTGGTTGGCATAGTCGGGCACGTGCGTCTGGGTGAACAGGCCGCCCCAATCGGGCCGCGTCGAGCAGAGGTGGATCGCTGTCTCGGCGAGGGTTTGGAGGTGGTGCTCGACCAGCTCGAAGTAGGTATCGTCGTCAATCACACCCAGGGCATCGCGGCCCGGGTTCTGGAGAAACGGCCCCACGTGCTCCAGCAGCTCTGCCGCCACGGCATTCGGATAGGTGAAGCCGTCCAGCGGCCAGATTTGCGGCACAAACAACTCAAATCGCCCGGCGTCCGGCGACAGCTCGACACACTTCATCCGCACGTGGCCGGCGATGTCGCTGTCACCGATGCGGAAGCGATCGGCAGCGTATGCCGTCCACTCACCGGCCCGGAGGTCCTGCTCGAACAGGCGATCCGCTCCATCGCGGCTACGGGTAATCCGCACTCGATCATAGCCGGCCTCGGGAGTGCCTGTGCCGGACCTCGATCCGGTAGCGTAGATCAACGCATAGTAGCTCTTCGGGACGCCGATACCGGAGCGGCGCATGAAGGCGTGGCTACGATGCAGGGGGCGGATGACCAGCTCCGCTGCGAGTGGCTGACGCGCACTCTCAGGGAGGTTGCGCCACCCGCTGCCTGTGCCGGCCCCCGATCCGGTATCGGCTACGCCGTGCAGCGTGATCGGCTCGAAGCGTTGCGCTTCCCGCAAGGCGCTCGGATCAACGGCCGCGCTGTCCGTGGAGGCTGCTGTTTGCCCTACCTCTCGTCCCACCGCGAACAGGTGATAGCCCGCGATCTGCGCGTGATTGCTAATGCCCGGTCCCGTGCCCTCGACTTGGACACCGCGACTGATCGTCGGCGGCCAGGACATCTCGTACTTCACCAGCACCGGCACGCGCCCCCCGCGCTCGACGGTGTTCCAGAGGTACTCCGCCTTGCACAGCCGGGTGTTGATGCCCCATTCGGTCTGATCGAGCGGCTTACCCAACGCGCGGATGTTGAAGTCCATCACCTGATGCGTTCCGGGCCAGGCGCCGGTGGCCAGGGTAGTCCAGCCCGGCGGCGTCAGCGTTGGCAGAACCCCCCACATCTCTCGATGCACCCCCCGCTTGATGAGCCGGCCCACGTTGGGCATGTACCCGGCCTCGACCATGTGCAACATACTCTCCATGCCCACGCCGTCGAGACCGACCAGGATGAACCGTTTCGCCGGTGCGCTCGCCGCCATTGTGAATCTCTCCCTCCCGCGTCGTTCAGTGACCAGTAGCCAGTAGTCAGTAGCCAGTGGGCGCTGGGGCAGTTGTAGCCCCTAACTATAGACGACGAGCCGGCAGTCGAGCCGCGACCCCACTACCTCATCGAGAGGACACGAGCGCGGGCATACTGCGTGCAGGCGTAATACGCCTCGATGGACTCGCCGGCATCGCCCCAGAAACCGGACAGAACATCGTGCTCGACTTGACCCCGTTCGAGGTAAGCCTTATTGACATCGGTAATCTCTAGCTCGCCGCGCCCCGAGGGCTTGAGGGTACGCACAATGTCGAACACTTCAGCCGGGTAGAAGTAGACACCTGTGACGGCATAGGCAGAGCGAGGGTGAGCGGGCTTTTCCTCGATGTCCACCAGCCGCTCGGGCTGTTCGCCGTCGAAAACGGCCACACCGAGATGCCGCAAGTGCGCCGGGTCCGCGATCTCCTTCAGCAGCAGCCGCGCTCCCCCCTGTTGGCGCTCGAAGCGCCGGACGGCGGGGGCCAGATCGTCTTCCACGATGTTGTCGCCGAGCATCACGACGACCTTATCGCCGGCCGCAAAGTGCTCGGCCAAACCCAGCGCTTGGGCAATCCCCCCCGGTCGCTCCTGATAGGCGTACTGCAAGCTACGCAGCCCTACGGGGCCACCGCTGCCCAGCAGGCGCAGGAACTCGCCAGCGTGATTGCCGCCGGTCACGACCATGATCTCATCCAGCCCGGCGCGAACGAGCGCCTCCAGCGCAAAGTAGATCATGGGCCGGTCGTAGATCGGCAGCAGGTGCTTGTTGGTGATGTTGGTCAGCGGGGCCAGGCGCAACCCGGTCCCGCCGGCGAGAACGATGCCTTTCATAATCCACGCTTGCCCGTTGGGGCGGCCTCCTTTGCTCAAGTGGCTTGCCGACGTACCCCGTCTGCGCCGCTCGGCCTGTCATTGTAGCGGCTAGCACGACCGTCGAGCCGCAGCCCTATCTCTATGCCTGTCATTCCCGCGTTCGCGGGAATCTACCCCCGGCACCGGCACACCGGGGATGAGCGGCCAACCGTTGCCAAACAGCGAGCTTGACCGTTACACTCATTGGTAGGGCGCCACGCTTGGACCTGACGTTCAGGCCCACGGCGGCGTGGCACCCGTAAGTACTTCAATGAGGAGGTACTGTCAATGACGGACGCTCGGCGCACCGCAGCAGTTTCCCCGTACCCTTCCCCCGGCCACCCGGATATCGCCACCGCGGCCCCCAACGGCTCGGCTATCCCAAGCGGAGCACCACCGGCACGCACTGTCTCTTCCGGGGAGGAGTTGAATGCCTGGGATATCGCCCGGCGGCAATTCGATCTCGCCGCCGACCGCTTAGGCCTCAGCGCCGACGAGCGCGCGGTGCTCCGCAACTGCAAACGCGAGTTCACCGTGCATTTTCCGGTGCAGTTGGACGACGGCTCGGTCCGCTCCTTCACCGGCTACCGCGTCCAGCATAACCTGGCTCGCGGTCCCGGCAAGGGCGGTATCCGCTACCACCCCCAAGCCGATCTCGACGAGGTACGTGCCCTCGCCATGTGGATGACGTGGAAGTGCGCCATCGTGAACATTCCTTTCGGCGGCGCCAAGGGCGGCGTGGCCGTTGATCCCAGAGAGCTATCGCCGCGGGAGCTTGAGCAGCTGACCCGGCGCTACACCATGGAAATCGAGCCATTGATCGGTCCGCACAGTGACATTCCGGCACCCGATGTCAACACGGACCCGCAGATCATGGCCTGGATGATGGACACCTACAGCATGCACAAGGGCTACACCGCCACCGCGGTCGTGACGGGGAAGCCCGTGAGTATCGGCGGCTCGGAAGGTCGCAATGAAGCTACCGGCCGCGGGTGCGTCTTCACCATCCAACAAGCCGCCAAGCGCCTCGGTCTCGACCTCGCCGGGAGCACGGTCGCCGTGCAGGGGTTCGGCAACGTCGGTTCCACTGCAGCCCGACTGCTCCACGATCTGGGCTGCCGCATTGTGGCGGTGAGCGACTCCGAGGGCGGCATCGCCGATCCGAGCGGTCTCGATCCCCACCACCTCTTGCGTCATCGGCAAGAAACCGGGTCCGTCGTCGGCTTTGGCGCCACCACCGCGATCACCAATGCCGAGTTGCTGACCTCCGAGTGCGACATCCTCGTCCCGGCGGCGCTGGAAAACCAGATTACGGCCGAGGTTGCCGAGCGGATCAAGGCCAAGATCGTCGCCGAGGCGGCGAATGGACCAACCACCCCGGCGGCCGACGCCATCCTGCACGACCGGCAGGTGTTCGTGATACCGGACATCCTCTGCAATGCCGGCGGCGTCACAGTGTCGTACTTCGAGTGGGTTCAGGACCTCCAGAACTTCTTCTGGGACGAAGCGGAGATCAACCGACAGCTCCACCGGATTATGGTCCGCAGTTTCGAGCAAGTGTATCGGATGGCCCAGGAGCACGAGGTTGACCTCCGCCAAGGGGCGCAGATGCTCGCCATCTCGCAGGTTGCGGAGGCCACCCGCCTGCGGGGACTGTATCCTTAGCGCCGGACCGGCGCTTGGGGCAGCGTAGCACGGATCGCCTGGCCGGCCGCTCCGCTCAGGCGGTCGGGGTATGCGCGGCCCTGACGGCCGGGACCAGCGACACCCCTTGATCCGGTGCCAGCTACACGAGGGAGGCCCCAGCGTTATGAAGGTTTGCTATGCCTACCGTCGCAGCGTCTTCTACCCCTACCAGGGCGGGGAGTTCCCGCCAGCGAGCCAGGCAGCCCTGATCCGGACCTACCTGGAAACGGTCAAAGCCATCGGCTTCGATGGCATCGAGCTACCGGCGACGCTCGCCGAGAGCTACACGGCGGCGCAGCTCGCCGAGCTACGGCACGTGCTGCGTGACCTTGATCTGCCCTGCGCGGCGGTGCGCGGCGGCGGCGGCATGCACGACCCTCGCGTTGCGGCGGCGAACCGGCAGCGGTTGGAGCGCGCCGTGTACTTTGCCGCCGAGATGGGTGCCGACGTGCTAAACGCCACGGTCACGACGCCCCCCCGCGATCCGGGCGGGCCAGGGAGCTTCGTCGGCGATCCGGTCTCCCAAGGGTCGAGCCGCCGCGCCAGCGCCAGCGATTTCGAGCGGTCCGCCGACGGCCTCCGCGAGGTCGCCGACATCGCCGCGGACCTGGGTCTCCGCATCTCCATTGAAGTCCACCAGCACTCGATAACCGACTGTAGCTGGGCGGCCCTCCATCTGCTGGACCTGGTTGACCGCCCCAACCTCGGGGCCAACCCCGATCTGGGCAATATCTACTGGACCTACGACACCCCGGAGGAGACCACCGAGGCGGCCATCGTCGCGCTCGCCCCACGGTCCATGTATTGGCACTGCAAAAATCTGGTCCGCGTACACATCCCTGCACTGCGGCACAGCATCTTCCTGCGCGTGCCCCTTCCCGACGGGGACATTGACTACCGCTTTGCCATTACGGCTATGCACGACGCCGGCTTTGACGGATACTTGGCCGTCGAAGGCCACCTGAAAGGCGACCAGCTCACCAACGACACTCGCAGCCTCGCCTACGTGCGCGAAATACTGGCCGCGTTGGCGTAACCCGGCTGTCCGTCGGGTACATCGGGTACAATGCCGAGCGACCGGCAGCAGCGCCACACCGCACCGGAGGTACCGCCGTGAGTACCACGAGCAATCTGCACGGGTCCGGCCAAAGCCGCACCACACCTGGCACCATCCGTGCGGCTTTGGCCGGACCATTCGCACTCGGCATCATCACCCGCCTGCATGACGGCGCCGATGCCGCCCTCCGGCGCGTGGCCGAGTTCGACTTGCCCACCTGTCAGCTCACCACCGATGACCCGGCGCTGTACACGCCAGCAACGGCGGACATGGTGCGTGCAGCCGCCGAGCAGTACCAGGTCACAGTCACTACCCACTGGGCACACGCACCCGGCCGGAGGGTGTGGAACTTCTACGAGGGGCCGCTGACGCTGGGGCTGGTCCCTCCGGAGACACGAGCGGCGCGGCTGGCCGCGCTCCGACAGGCCGCGGCCTTTGCCGAGTGGATCGGCGCCCCCTCACTCACCGGACATATGGGCTTCATCCCCGAGGACCCGAACGATCCGCGTTATCCGGGCACCGTAGACGCGCTCACGCGGCTCGCGCACACCTGCGCCGATCACGGCGTCGAGCTGTGGTTCGAGACCGGTCAGGAGACACCGACGACGCTGCTCCGCGTGTTCGACGACATCGGCACTGACAACCTCGGTATCAACCTCGACCCAGCCAACCTGCTCCTGTACGGCAAGGCGAATCCGCTCGACGCGGTTGACCAGTTCGGCACGCTCATCAAGGGTGTCCACGCCAAGGACGGCGACTACCCCACGACGGGCCGGGCACTCGGCCACGAGCAGCCCCTGGGCAAAGGACGGGTCAACTTCCCGGTGCTCATCGCCAAGCTCAAGGCCCTCGGGTACCAGGGCGCTATTACCATCGAGCGCGAAATCAGCGGACCACAGCAAGCGGCCGACATCCGCGAGGCCATCGCGTTGCTCAACTCGCTGATCGGTGACCGATAGCCAGTGACCGCTCCCGCCGCCCAAGCAGACCTCATCGTCTTCATCGGCCGGCCAGGCCCTTCTCCGGTGGAGCAGGCCGTCGCCAGCATCCGGCAGGCCGCGGCGCTCGACTTGGTAGCCCTCGCGCAAGCCTGCGACCGTATCGGACGGATTGTGGCGGTGGTAGCCGACGGCACCATCGGCGACCACCTGCTCGCTCTGAGCCGCCAGCCACCGGCCGCAGCTCCGGTGCATGTTGACCTGGACGCGGCGGCCGAGCCGTTTCACTTCGGCCGGCGATTAGCCAGCGTCATCGAGCGTTTCTCTATCCGGCACGCCCTCTACTTCGGCGCCGGCGCCGCGCCCCTGCTCTCCCGGCAAACGTTGACACGCCTCTGCGACACGCTGCTCACTCAGTCGGCCACCCGATCAGGGGCCGGCGCCGGCGTCGTGAGCGCCAACAACTTCTGGTCCGCCGACTTTCTCGGCTGGACCCCGGCCTCTGCTATCCGACACATTGACCTTCCATCCCGACGCGACAATCTGCTGGCCGTGCTGTTGCAGCGGCAGGCCGGCTTGACACGCGACGACATCCCACCGTCCGTCGGCTCCCTCTTCGATATTGACACCCCGGCGGACGTCGCCATTCTGAACCTGCATCACGGCACGTACCCACACACGCGGGCTGCCCTGCAAGCGATCCCTTGGGGGCAAGACAGTTGGCCGCACCAACACCTCGCGGCATTCATGCCGCCTCTGGTCCGCCCCAGCGCCGAGGTCTGTTTGGCCGGCCGCGTGAGCAATAGCATCTTTGGCAGCCTGCGCCAGGACCTCGCCTGCCGGCTCCGCATTTATGCCGAGGAGCGCGGAATGCAGGCCTCGGGGCGCGACCGCCGGGGGGAGGTGCGCTCACTGCTCGGCATGTTCTTGGCGCAGGTCGGTGCCCGGCGCTTCTTCACCGCGCTCGCGGACCTCGGATCGGATGCGGTGCTCCTGGATACGCGCCCCATCTTCCGACACCTGGGCTGGGACCTATCCACGCCCGACCGCTTCTACTCCGACTTGGGCTGCGTCGAGCGCATACGTCATGCGGAGGTGCGCTCCTTCACGGCCGCGGCGCGCGCCGCAGCCGTGCCCGTGGCCCTCGGCGGCCAGTCGCTGGTCGGCGGCGGTCTGTGGGCGCTGACGGCGGCGGCGTGGGAGCATGCGGACGCCGGGCTATTGCCGCCCTTCCCCTGACGGCTCGCCGGCCTCACCCTCCGCGTCTGCGGCTGGCGGCTGCTTGGCGCGCTCCGACTCCTCGGCTTCGAGCGCAGCCAGCTTATCGAACTGCCGCGTGCGGCGCAGATACGCCCAGCGCTTATTCCGCGCCACTTGGGACTGCGTCGCCACGTAGTCCTCCTCGGTGGGCGGCGGCGTCATCCGGTCGAGGAGCGCCTGAGCATCGTCCTCCCCAGAGAGCAGCCGGTCGGACCACTGCATCACACGCCGGGTAATCAGGACCGCAATTCCAAAGGCCACGAACGCCGCCACAACGGAGCCTCGCCCGCCCAGCAGTTCCTCCAGGACGCCCGGACTCATCAGGAAGATGACAATAATCGCGCCGTACATAATAAGAAATGCGACAAAAACCAACGCCAGCGCAAACAAAGTACGTAACATGCCACGTTACTCCTCGCGGCAGACAAAAACGCTGCCGCCCATCGTCAAGTATAGACCCTGCACCGGCCGCCCCGGCTCCGTCATTCCCGCGCCAGCGGGAATCCACGCATGTGGCCACCAACCCCGTAGGGGCACAACATATTGCGCCCCTCTCCCCGCTGTGCGGGGGAACCATAGGGGGGCTAACCTCCGTTGTCACCCCCGTCATTCCTGCTCAAGTGGAAATCTACACCCCCTCTCTATCGCTCTGCGATGGAGAGGGGGCCGGCTGACAAGGGGAGGTTTTTCCGTATGGGCGCACCACGTTGCCCCCGTCTCCCCGTCATTCCCACCGGCTCATCCGTCATTCCGGCGCCAGCCTGCCTCCTCCTCCGCTCCCGGGCCGGAATCCAAGGCCATTCAGAGGGCCTGGAACAGGCCCTCCACCCCCCCCTCTCCACATGGTGGAGAGGGGGGCAGGGGGGTGAGGTCTGCCCGCCCCCCGCGGCCAGCCCCCTCCCCGCCCATCCTGTCCATCCATGTAAATACCTACCCCTGTGAGGAGGGGGCCGGGGGGTGAGGGCCGGGGCGAGGGCCGGCCGCAAGTAAGAGCCTGGCGTGTGGTATGGTGCAGCGATGGCTAGTACATTCGGTGTGCTGTTCCGGGTCACGACCTGGGGCGAGTCACATGGCGGCGGCGTCGGCGTCGTCGTGGACGGCTGCCCGCCCCGGATCGCGCTCGACAGTGCCACCATTCAACGCGAGCTTGACCGTCGCCGCCCCGGACAGAGCCGCATCACCACCCAGCGGAAAGAAGCAGACCGAGTTGAAATCCTCTCCGGCGTGTTCGAGGGGCACACCCTCGGCACGCCCATCTCACTGCTGGTGAAGAATAAGGACGCCCGGCCGAAAGACTACGCGGAAGTCCGCGTCAAGTATCGCCCCTCCCACGCCGACTACACCTACCAAGCCAAGTACGGTATCCGCGACTGGATGGGTGGTGGCCGGGCCTCCGCCCGCGAGACCGTCGGCCGGGTCGCCGCCGGCGCGATTGCAAAGCGGCTTCTGCGCGACGCCGGTGGCATAGACATCGTTGCCTACGTCAAGCAAGTTCACGACCTCGTTGCCAACGTGGACCCGCGCACCGTCACGCTCGACGACGTTGAGGCCAACATCGTCCGCTCCCCGGACGCCGCCTGCGCCGAACGCATGATCGCGCGGATCGCAGCGGCCCGCAAAGACGGCGATTCCCTCGGTGGAGTGGTCGAGTGCGTCGCCCGCAACGTGCCGGTCGGCTTGGGGGAGCCGGTGTTCGACAAGCTCGAAGCCGATCTCGCCAAGGCGATGCTGTCGCTGCCGGCAGCGAAAGGCTTCGAGCTTGGCTCCGGGTTCGCCGGCGTCCTCATGACCGGCTCGACCCACAACGACCCGTTCTATAGCGACGCCGGCACCATCCGTACCCGGACAAACTACTCCGGGGGCATCCAGGGCGGTATCTCGAACGGAGAGCCGATCATCTTCCGCGTGGCCTTCAAGCCGACGGCCACCATCCTCAAAGAGCAAGAAACGGTGGACGTGCAAGGGCGGCCCACCACGCTCCGCGGGCGCGGGCGGCACGATCCTTGCGTCCTGCCGCGCGCCGTGCCGATGGTCGAGGCCATGGCTGCACTCACCCTCGCCGACCACTGGTTACGCCAGCAAGCTACATTGAGCTACTCCGACCCCGGCACGGCACGGGAAAGACCGCGCGATGATCGTTGACGTACATACCCACGCGCCCCGCCGGCGAGCGGCGCCGGCTTCACCTCCTCCACCGGCCGCGCCCATGCGGCCGGATCGCCCGGACCCCGCCGGCGTGACCTGGGATGACTACCTAGCCGCGATGGCCGCGGTGGATCGGGCTATCGTCTTCAACATTGCACTGCCGCCGCCCGGCGATCCGGACCCGTTGAGTGCCCGACTGACCGGTTCCGTTTTCGAGGCGCCGGCCCGCGAGGTGAACGACAACACCGCCGCCCTCGTGCGGGCCTATCCCGACAAGTTGATCGGCTTTCTGTCGGTGCATCCGCGCGACCCGGCCATAGACGACGAGTTGGACCGCGCGACCGGCGACCTCGGGCTGCGCGGCATCAAGCTCGGCCCGAACTACCAGAACTTCGATCCCCTCAGCGACGAGGCATTCCGGCTCTATGCCCGCGCTCAGGAGCTACGGCTGCCGATCCTGTTCCACCAGGGCACCTCACCCGTGCGCTTCGCCGACCTCGACTACGCCCACCCGCGGCACATTGATCGCGTCGCCATGCACTTTCCCGAGCTACGGATAGTCCTCGCGCACCTGGCCCATCCCTGGCAGACCGACTGCCTCGCGGTGATCCGCAAGCACCCCCACGTCTATGCCGACATCTCGGCACAGCACTACCGGCCCTGGTCCTACTACAACTGCCTGCGGCTGGCGACCGAATGGGCGGTCCTGCCGAAGCTACTGTTCGGCTCCGACTTCCCGGTAGCGACTCCCCAGGAGACGATGGACGCCATCCCCCACGTCAACGACATCCTCGCCGGCACGGCGCTCCCTCGGGTGCCCACGGATGAGCTACAAGCGGTCGTAGAACGAGACTCGCTGGCCTGCTTAGGTTTGGACTGACGAGGAAGCCCGGAATCCACGCCCCCCTGCGAAGCGGGAGAACCATCGGGGGGCTAGTCAGTCCCAGTGCTATACTGGTCCGCGCTCGCTAATACCTCTACTACAGTCATTCCCGCGCAAGCGGGAATCTGGAGCGCCGAGCAGGAGAGTCCTTGTGGGCAGGACGATTGACGAGCACATCACACGCAAGCTCTTCGACCTCTCCGGTCGGTCCGCCATCGTGACGGGGGCAGCCTCGGGGCTAGGCGAAGCCATTGCCGGGGGGCTGGCCGTGTTCGGCGCCGACGTTGCGCTTGCCGATGTCAATGAGCCAGGGCTGGAGGAGGTCGCCGCCGCCATCCGCAGCGCCGGACGCAAAGCCGTGCCCATCGCCTGCGACGTGCGCGTGCGCGACCAAGTGCAGGCGCTCGTTGACCGGACGCTGGACACTTTCGGCCGCGTGGATATCCTCGTCAATGCGGCCGGCATCGCGCGCCGCGCGCCGGCCGTGGAGCTGACCGACGCGGAGTGGGACGAGGTGGTAGCGATAGACCTGACCGGCGCCTTCCTCTGCGCCCAGATAGTCGGGCGCGCCATGATCGCGCAGGGACAAGGCGGGCGTATCATCAACATTGCCTCCATCGGCGCACACGTCGGCGTGACGAGCGGCAACGCCAACTACTCGGCCGCCAAAGGGGGCCTAGTCGCCATGTCGAAATGCCTCGCGCTCGAATGGGCGCCACACAACATCCTGGTCAACTGCATCTCGCCCACGCACTTCAACACCCCGCTCATCCAGCGCAACATGCAGAATCCCGAGGTCCGGGCCTACTACCTGTCGAACATCCCGCTCGGCCGGCTCGGCGAGCCGCCCGAGATCGTCGGCCCGGTAGTGTTCCTGGCCTCCGACGCCGCCAGCATGGTCACTGGCGCCACTCTCGTCGTTGACGGCGGACACATGGCCAAGTGACTGTCCGCGCATCACCCCCGGCGCCGAAAGCGTCAGTTCTCACCGCAAGAAAAGGGCACGATCATGGCTATCGCAACCGCACCGCAGACCCGCTTGGCTACCGACCTGAGTACGGACCAGCTCCGCGAGATGTACGCGCTCATGTGGCGCATCCGCTATTTCGAAGAGACGGTGCTGGACCTCTTCAACAAGGGCCACATTCGCGGTACCGCCCACCTCTACATCGGCATGGAAGCCGTCGCAGCCGGCACGCGGGCGGCGATGGGGACCGACGACTTCCTGGCCAGCACGCATCGCGGTCACGGGCATAGCCTGGCGATGGGCCTCGATCCGAAGCTGATGATGGCAGAGCTACTCGGTCGCGGCGACGGCTACTGCAAGGGCAAGGGCGGCTCCATGCACGTGGCCTGCCTGGCCCTGGGGATGCTGGGCGCCGATGCCGTAGTCGGGGCCAACGCGCCGATCACCACCGGCGCTGCACTGGCGGCGCGACTGAAGGGCGAGGATCGCGTCGGTATCAGCTTTTTCGGCGACGGCGCCGCCAGTCAAGGAGTCGTGCTGGAAGCGCTCAACATCGCCGCCGTGTCCAAGCTGCCCGTCGTCTTTATCTGCGAGAACAACCAATGGGCCTTATCCACTGCAATCCAGGCCACGCTCTCCGTGCCGGACGTGGCTACCCGCGCCCAAGGTTTCGGGTTGCCCGGCATCATTGTGGACGGCCAAGACGCCCTCGCCGTGCATGCGGCGGCCCAGGAAGCGATATCTCGCGCCCGCACCGGCGGCGGCCCAACCCTGATCGAGGCCAAGACCTATCGCTTCCATACCCACTCCGCCTTTGCGACCAAAGACCCCCGCGCAGCCGATGAACTGGCCTTCTGGAAGAGCCGCGATCCCATCGAAATCCTCGGCGCGAAGCTGTTGGACGCCGGCGTATTCACGGCTGCCGAACTGGATGAAGTGCGCGTCGAGGAAGCGGCGCTGGCCCAAGCAGCGGCCGACTTCGCCGTAGCCAGCCCGTATCCGGCACCGGAGGAGGCCTTGACCGACGTGTTCCTGCCCGCCGAGACCGAAAGTTACAGCGAACCGGGCCACCCGGCACCGCAATCCGGCGTCCGCCAGCTCAACATGGTCGAAGCGCTCAACGAGGCCCTGCATGAGGAGTTGGAGCGCGACCCGACCGTGTTCGTCATGGGCGAGGACATCGGCAACATCGGCGGCCTGTTTGGAGTCACTGGCGGCCTGCTGGAGCGGTTCGGGGCGGAGCGCGTCCGCGAGATGCCGATTGCCGAGCCGGGCTACACCGGCGTCGGGGTCGGCGCGGCCATCGCCGGCGCGCACCCCGTCGTCGAGATACAGGTCATGGATTTTCTGTCGTTGACGATGGATCAGCTCGCCAATCACGCCGCCAAGCTGCGCTACATGACCGGCGGCCAGGCGTCGGTGCCGATGGTGCTCCGCGGCGTCGTGATGACCGGCATCGGCCTGGCCGCGCAGCACTCGCAGAGCCTCGAAGCGTGGGTCGCACACATTCCGGGCCTCAAGGTCATCATGCCCAGCACCCCCTACGACGCCAAGGGCCTGCTCAAGAGCGCCATCCGCGACGGCAATCCGGTCGTCTGCTTCGAGAAGCGCCTGCTCTACGCCGCGACCGGTCCGGTGCCGGGGGAAGAGTACCTCGTGCCTTTTGGCCAAGCCGCCATCCGCCGGACCGGCGACGATCTAACGATTGTCGCCAGCGGCCTGTCGGCGCAAATGGCTATCGAGGCCGCTGCAACGCTGGCCGCTGAGGGCATCGAGGCCGAGGTCATTGACCTGCGAACCCTGGTACCGCTCGATATGGACACCATCATCGAGTCGGTGGCCAAGACCCATCGCGTGATCGTGGCCAACGACGGCTACCGCAACTGCGGCTTCGCTGCCGAGGTGATGGCACGGATCATGGAGCAAGGGTTCGACTATCTGGATGCACCGATCATGCGCGTGACCTCCGAGGATGTCCCCATCCCCTGCTCCGAGGCGCTGGAGCAGGTCGCGCTGATTAGCGCCGAGAAGATCGTCTCGGCTGCCCGCGAGCTACTGGAAGCCTAGCTGCCGCGGCAGTCCTCCGCCCCCCGCAGATTCACAGGGTAGGTGCGCTCCCCGACTCTTGCTCCCGCCGACCTGCCTCCGGGTCAATCTTGGTCGGTGTGTGCCATTGACCGGTCGAACAGCTCCACGACCTCCTCGGATGGCTTGGTCGTCAAGAGCGTGACCGCGATAGCCACCGGTATGGCTAACAGGAAGCCGGGCGTGGCGGGCATAATGTCCATGATCCCACCGGGGCCACCGGAGAAGTAGCCCCAGACGGAGGCGGCGGTCGTGCCGGTGACGATTGACGCCAGCGCCCCCCAGAAATTGAACCGGCGCCAATACAATGCCAGAATGGTAACTGGCCCGAACGCCGCGCCCATGCCACCCCAGGCGTAGGCGACCAAGTTGAAGACCGATTCCGGGTGGAGTATCGAAAGGAGCGCGGCGATGATACCGACGACCACGAGCAGCAGGCGGCCCAGCCAAACCCGGATAAAGGCCCCCAGCACATAGACGTACCTTTTCGCATAGGCGAGCCGCCTGATGAACGGCAGGTCGTCGGTGGCAACTGCGGACGCCAAGAGTAGCTGCGAGTCCGCGGTGCTCATCACCGCCGCAATCACCGCCGTCAGCAGCAAGCCGGTCACGACGGGGGGGAAGAACACTTCCGCGGCCACGAGATAGACCCGCTCCGGGTCCGCCATGACTTCCGTCAGCCTCCCTGCTTCCGAAAGGGCGGAAAGCGCGACCAGTCCCAGCAGCAGCCCGAAAGCAAACATGAGGATGACCCACGTTGTACCGATGTCACGGCTGGCCGGTATCTTCTCTTCGCTTTCCACTGCCATGAAGCGCTGCAATACCCGCTGCGAGCCGAAACTGCCCAGCCCCCAACCGGCCGTGGAAAGGATGAAGAAGAAGGTGATGGAGTCACCATCGGCATCGGTCAGCGGGTTCCAGAAGCCGGCGGGGGCTGCCCCGGCGACTTGGAAAGGGTTGTCCGTGATGAAGATCAATGTGAGCGGCAAGATAATAAAGCCGCCCAGCATCAGTATGGCCTGAAAGACATCGGTCCTGGAGACCGCCAAGAAGCCGCCGATGAAGGTATAGGAAGCTACGGCGACGAGCGTGAGTAGGACACCCACCGTCTCGTCCAGCCCGAACACCGTATTCAGGAGCTTGGAGCCGGCGATCAAGCCCGAGCTGACATAGAAGATGATGAAGAAGATCGTGATACCGCCGGAGAGCGTCCGTAGCACTCCCGTCCGATCCCGAAAGCGTCGCTCGAAAAACTCCGGCAAGGTGAGGGAGTCTTCGGCTGCGATGGTGTAGCGGCGCAGCCGCTTGGCCAGGATAGTCCAGGAGGACCAGACACCAATCACAATGCCCAGCACTGTCCACATATGGATCAGGCCGTGCTGGAATGCCAGGGCAGGGAATACCAGCATGGTCCAGCCGCTCGCCGCGGACGATCCGGCACTCAGGGCTGACGTGAAACTGCCTACCCGCCGGCCGCCGAGGACATAGTCCGCCATCTCCTGCATCCCGCGGGCACGAGCTACCGCTATGCCGATCAGCGCCGCGAAGTAGGCTAAGAAGACGACAAGAATCCAGAGATGGAACGTCACAATAAGCCCCCAACTGTAGCCTGCGCTTTGGGCGCTTCGTCCTGGCGGGTTAGCCGCATCAGCTCGGCGCTCCGTCAGCGCCCGTAGCCGACGGCTGGGACGGCTGCGGCCCTGCGTCGGACCGCGATCCGGTATCGGCTTCCGGCTGCTCCCGCGGCGGCAAGAGCAGCGAGGCCGCCACCGACACGACCAGCACCAGCGCGATCACCCCCAGGGAAATGGCCGTTGGCAATTCGTAGTGGAACAAGGCCTCCAGCGGTTCCTTACTAAGCATCTTCAGGCCGACGAGCGCCAGGATGATACCCAACCCCATGCTGAGATAGTCGAGCGTGCGGATCATGCCGGCCAGCAGAAAGTACAGTGCCCGTAGGCCCAGGATGGCGAACACGTTCGAGGTGAAAACGATGAACGGATCAAGGGTGATCCCCAAAATAGCGGGCACGGAGTCGACGGCGAAGACCACGTCCGTCGTCTCGACGACCACGAGCACCGCCAGCATCGGGGTTGCCATCAGTTGACCGGCCTTACGCACAAAGAAGCGCTGACCGTGGTACTCATCGGTGAGCGGTACCAAACGACGCAGCAGCCGCAGCACCGGGTTCTCGCCCGGCTCGACCTCGATGTTGCTATTCCGCGCCAGCCTGATCCCGGTGTAGACGAGGAACGCGCCCAGAATATAGAACATCCACTCAAAGTTCTGAAGCAGCGCCACGCCGGCGAAAATGAAGATACCCCGGAAGAACATCGCTCCCAGAATGCCCCAGAACAACACACGATGCTGGTACTCCGGCGCCACGGCGAAGTACGTGAAGATCAGTGCGAAGACGAAGACGTTATCCACGGAGAGGCTGTATTCGACGAGGTAGCCGGTGAGATACGCGAGACTTGGCTCCGCCCCATGCCATACCCACAGCAGCACCGCAAAGGAGAGACCGAGCGTCACCCAGCCCGCCGTCCACAGCCCGGCCTCACGGGTCGAAACCACGTGAGCCTTGCGGTTGAGGACCAGGAGATCAAAACACAGTAACGACAAGATCACAGCGATGAAAGCGACCCAGACCCACCATTCGACCTCTACCATGCAGCTTCACTCCCGATGGCGCGATCAAAATGCCGCCAGCCGTCTCAGCACTGCTGGGAGCGGCACCGGCGGCTCCTCGCGCCCATGCTTGTGGTAGTCTAGCCGAAGTTCCCCTCTACGGTGCCTTCTTCCGTAGTAGTCCACACATCACGCCAGGCAGTAAGGAGTCAATCATGCCCTACTTGGCCCCCCAAGACGCCAACAACGAGATCACCACGATGATCGAGACGATCAAGGCCAGGCGCGGGCCGCCGCCGTGGCGGGAGCCGCTCGTTGCCACCCCCGCCTTTCGCCAAGTGCTCCTGTACTGGACACCGGGCGAGCAGCTGACTCCCCACTGGCACCCGCGCGCCAGCGAATCGTTCCTGGTACTGGAGGGGAGCGGCACGTTCAAGATCGGTGATGCTCCACCGGTCGAGGTGCAGCCGGGTAGTTGTTTGCTTGCTCAACCCGGTGCCCCCCACGAGATAACGGTCAGCGCGACCGAACCGTTGCTCATCCTCGCCACGGTGGCCCCCAACGAGCCGGACGACACTTACGAGTAGGCTAGGCGCAGCCGCTACCCAGGGCAGTGAATACAGCGACAGGGGGCGTCCGGCAGCGTCCATGGACTGTCTATAGCAGGCCCTCATCGCGCTTGCGGCGAATCAAGTCGCGGTACTCACCGCGCGACATCGAACACCTGATAAGCCGCTCGGACTCTTCCGCGTTCAACCGTGTGGATCGCCGGATACTGGCGAGGGTACCCCTGGAAAAAGCTGGCTCGCCAATGCTGCTCGGATAGCGGGAGGAATGACGTAGCTCGACAGATCATTGGTCGCGTGTTACGCTCGCCCATAGTGCGGGCGGAACGGGTGAGCAGTGTCTAACGATGAAGACAGCCGCAATTCTCGTCGTGAATCCATATGGAGTGTCGACAGGAGGTTCAGGAGTTTCTACTTCTGGTCTTTCAGATTTACCCTTCTTGTCGGAGCGATAATTGTACTCGTATATGTCCGCATAGACGGCGTTCTTGAGTTCCTTGAGGCAGTAGCGACGCTAGGAGTAGCAGCAGCGATCCTGTCTCTAGGAGCGGCGGAGACTGCGAGCGTTACAGTGGCACTTACAGAATGGCTGTTGGCCAAGAGGGACGAGGCACGCGCCAGAGTAGCCAAGGTTAAGGAAGAGGCAAGAAAAGAGGGCAGAGCGGAAGGTCGGGCGGAAGGTCGGGCGGAAGGTCGGGCGGAAGGTCGGGCGGAAGGTCGGGCGGAAGGTCGGGCGGAAGGTCGGGCGGAAGGCCAAAGGGAAGGGTATGAGCAGGCTTCTGCCCAATGGTCGTCATGGAATGCCCGCAGGGGCGAGGCAGAACAGAACGGTGGCGGCTTCGATGAGCCGCCACCAAGCATGGACTACAGATAACCTCCGAGCTGCAGCGCCTGTCGGTCAGCTGCGGCGCCTCCATTGCCAGCTACCGACCCGTATTCGTCGCCTCCTTCATCGGCGCTGTCCAGCAGCAGAGCTTGGCCCCACACACCGGCGGACGCCTTCTCAGTCACTGCCGTCCTCCTTGGGTCAACTGTAGCTCCTAGCACGCGGCCCCGGCCAGGGGGCAACAGCCGGCGCCGGCATGTCTCGACGAGCCGAGGCTAGTTCGGCCGGCGGCTATCCGGGGAATCCTGGCGCGACGCCCGCTCGGCCAGGAAGTCGTCGCTGTAGAAGCCGAGCTCCTGGCCCCGATACACCGTCACCAGGAGGTCATCGCGGGCCACCTCGGCCGAGAGCACGAGCGCATCGTCAATCCGCTCGATGAGGTCGAGCAGCGCCCCCTCGGTCATATCCTCTTCCAGGATGAGCGAGGCATACACGTCGCGCTGCGTGTAGTGCAGGTCAACGTGCCCGATCCGCTTCTCCCCGTCGAGCAGATGATAGCCCTCCGAGGCAGCGGTGCGATACTGTCGCTCGAACCGCACGCTATCGCTCATAGTGGTCACATTGGGCAGACTTGGCGGTCAGGTGGTCTCTTACTCGCGGCGGGTCCCCTAGCTCCGCAAAGTCTAACCCCAAATCGAGGGCCGGTGCAGAGTGAGTCAGCTCGCCTACCGAGATGATGTCCACGCCGGCCTCGGCGTAAGCCCGTACCGTCGCCAGCGTCACTTGCCCCGAGGCCTCCGTAATCGCGCGGCCGGCCACCAGCCGGACCGCCGTTGCCGCTGCCTCCGGTGACATGTTGTCGAACGTGATCGCGTCGGCGCCCGCAGCGAGCGCCTCCTCGACCTGCGCCAGCGTATCCACCTCGACCTGCACTCGCATCGTGTGCGGCGCGTGTGCCCTAGCCCAGGCAACAGCAGTGCGGACCGAGCCGGCCACCAGCAGGTGATTGTCCTTGATGAGGATGCCATCGTAGAGCGCCTGACGATGGTTCCGCCCCCCACCGGCGCGCACGGCGTACTTCTCCAGCACGCGCAAGCCCGGCGTCGTCTTGCGAGTCTCCACGATGGTCGCGCCGGTGCCCTCGACGGCAGCAACGTACCTGGCCGTCAGCGTCGCGCTGCCCGACAGACGCTGCACGAAGTTGAGCGCCACCCGCTCCGCAGTCAAGATACCGCGCGCCGGCCCCTGTACCGTCAACACTTGCTGGCCGGGCGCGAGGCGTGCGCCATCCTGCCGGTGGTGCTCGATATCCACCTCCGGCTGCACCAGCCCGAAGGCGAGGGCGGCTACCTCAGCCCCGGCCAAGACACCGGCCTCACGCGCCACCAGTTGCGCTGTGGCCTGCGCGGAGCGGGGCACCACCGCAGTTGTCGTGATGTCCCCCGGCCCCACGTCCTCTGCCAAGGCCCGCCGCACCATCGCCCGCACTACACGCCGATCGGGCGGCTCGAGCCGAGGCGCATCAGGTTGTGCTCCTACGGGCGGTGGTGTGGTGTGGTTTGGGAGTGAGTGCTCCAACACCTCATACCTCCGCGTTTGCTTGCCCGCTCGCCGAGCCACCGCCGCACCACCCCTCCCACCATCCGTGCGGCGGTGGCTCGGCGGACTACAGGCTCACCGGAATGATGGACTGCATCGGCGAGAGGGCCGCCAGCTCTGCAAGCAGCTCCGGTGGCACCTGCTCATCCACGTTCATCACCATAATCGATTCGCCGCGCGGGACGTGCCGACCTACCTGCATCCGCGAGATGTTGATGTCCCCGGTGCCCAGCAGGGTCCCGACGCGGCCGATCACGCCGGGGCGATCCTGATGGGTCGTGATCAACAGGTGACCGAACGGATGGACATCAATGTCGAAATCGTCAATCCGCACAATCCGCGGCACATTACTGAGGATCGTACCGGCGACGAGGCGAGTCGCCGACCCGGAATGCACCCGTAGCTCGATCAAGTTGGCATAGTCGCTTGCTCGGTCCGCACCACCGATGTTTGTAGACCGTGCGGAGCAAGCGAGTTCGCTGCACGCGGCCGCGCTTTCTCGCCGCTCACGCACGCGCAAGCCACGGCTGCGTGCCACGTGCCGCGCGTTCACGATGTTGACCCGCTCATCGGTGATGGGGTCAATCAAGCCCTTGAGCGCCGCCGCCGTGAGCAGCGCGCTATCGTGCTCGGCCAGTAGGCCGGCCAAGACCACCTCCACCTCGTCAATACGGCCGCCAATCACCTGCCGCAAGAAGGAGCCGAGCCGTTCCGCCAGGTCCAGGTACGGCTGGAGCAGGGACAGCGCCTCCGGGAGGATGAAGGGCGCGTTCACCGCACCAGCGACGTACTCACCGCGTAGCGCCGCAAGCGTCTGCTCGGCAACGTCCAACGCGACGCCTCGCTGCGCTTCCTCGGTCGAGGCGCCCAGATGCGGCGTGAGCACTACGTTGGGCACGGTCAGCAGCGGACTCCGGTCTGGCGGCTCCGTCTCGAACACGTCCACTGCGGCCCCGGCCAACCGTCCGGCCATGAGGGCCGCGGCCAAGGCGTGCTCGTCCACGATCCCGCCGCGCGCACAGTTGATGAGACGCGCGGTGGGCTTGAGCAGGGCCAGCTTATCGGCATCCAAGAGGCCGGCAGTGCTGCTGGTCAACGGAGCATGCACCGAGACGAAATCGGCGCACCGCAACAGATCATCCAGGCCGGAGAGCCGCACGCCGACCTGCCGGGCGCGATCCTCGGAGACAAACGGATCGTGCGCGATCACGGTCATCTCGAACGCCTGCGCCCGCCGCGCCACCAGACTGCCGATGCGCCCCAGACCGATGATGCCGAGCACCTTACCGCGCAGCTCGACACCGACAAACTCACCACGCTCCCATTGCTTCTGCCGCACGGCAGCATGCGCCGCCGGCACGTGCCGGGCCAGCGACAGGATCAAGGCCAGCGTATGCTCCACCGCCGCGTGCGTGTTGGCGGTCGCGGCATTGACCACAATGACCCCCCGGCGCGTGGCCTCCGCCAGGTCAATGTTGTCCACGCCCGTTCCGGCGCGTCCGACGATGCGGAGCCGCCGGCCGGCGGCGAGCACCTTAGCCGTCACGCGGGCCTGGCTCCGCACGATCAGGGCATCGAAGCGGGGTATTCTGGCGATGAGTTGTTGCTCGGTCAGGCCATTCGCAACGACCACCTCGGCCTGCTCGTGCAGGAGCGCCAAGCCCTCGCCCGCCAACCCGTCGGCCACGAGCACGGTAGGGCACGGCTGGGAGTGCGAGCCGGAACGGGAGAGCCGAGCCAAAGCCGCACCACCCCTCCCACCATCCGTGCGGCTGGTGTGGTTTGGCTTGGGTTGGCCCGGCGGTGTCGTATCAGCCATCACCCAGCTCATCGGCCAGCGCCTGCAACACGCGCCGGATCGCCGCCCGGTTGACACGGCCCAAGTGCCCGACCCGGACGATCTCGTCGGCCCACTTCCCCTGACCACGGGCGAGGACGATCCCGTGGCGCTCGCGGACCCGCCGCAGCAGGTCCGGAGCCTTCACGCCCGGCGGGGGACGCGCTGCGGTGACGGTATTCGAGGCATGTGCCGGGTCCGCCGCCAGCGCAAACCCCAAGCGGTCGAGGCCACGGCGGGTATAGCCACCGACCTGCCGGTGACGCTCATAGACCGCCGCCAGCCCCTCCCCCTCGATGATGTCGAGCGCGGCCCGCAGCGCGAACATCTGCGACAGCGGCGGCGTATACGGCGTCACTCCTCGTCCTTGCGCCTCACGCTGCGCCTGGAAATCCCAGTAATAGCGCGGCAGCCGTGCGGTGCGCGTCGCCGCCCAGGCCCGCGGCCCGACGCCCACCAGCAGCAGGCTCGGCGGCACCATCCACGCCTTCTGCGAGCCGGTCACGACCACGTCAACGCCCAACTCGTCCATCGCAAACGGCAAGGCTGCCAGCGAGCTGACCCCATCCACCAGCAGCAGCGCGTCGCTGTGCTCATGCACCGTCGCCGCGACGGCTGGCAGGTCGTTCGTGACGCCGGTACTCGTCTCGTTGTGCGTAATCAAGACCGCTCGCGTCGTGAGTCCCACCTCCAGCCGGCGCCGCACCTCGTCCGGGTCCGCTGCCTGCCCCCACTCGACGGCGTACCGTTCGACTGCGAGGCCGAACCGCTCGGCAATGTCCGCATAGCGGTCGCCGAACGCGCCGATAGTGATGGCCAGAACGCGATCACCGGGCGAGAGCGTGTTGACGAGCGACGCCTCCAGTCCGCCGGTCCCCGACCCGGGGAAGAGCAGCACGTCATGCTCGGTCCGCAAGATGCGCTGGACTCCGGCCGTGAGGCCCGCCAGTAGCGCCGCGAACTCCGGCCCCCGGTGGTTAATCATCGGCGACGCCAGAGCACGACGCACCGCCGCCGGCAGCGGGGTAGGGCCAGGGATACGCAGATCGCGGTCCGAACGCCGGACCGCGCCAGGATTCACTTCAGTCATAGTAGCCAAACTATAACTGCCGCGATTCCCCCTCAGCAAGGCGCCAAGAGGCCCACGCTCCGAATTCCGCGGGAAAAGGCAAGGCTATCGCAGGGCATGAAAATGATGGCTGTCATTGCGGCGAAAGCCGCAATCCAGGCACCCGGAGCAGCAGAGCAAGCACACCTGCTCCAGATTCTCGCGTAAGGAAACCTTTACATAACTCGTCATTCCCGCGAAAGCGGGAATCTAAAAAACCGGCCCTCCCAGGTTGACCAGCGGCAAGTCACTGCCATCCCAGTACTCCATCCAGGTGGTTATGCAAAAGTCTCCGCACGCGGGCATCCAACAGCAGCACCACCCAGGTTCACGGGAGGTGAGCATGGCCACCCCGGTACTCCCTCCGGGGGTATGCAAAGGTCTCCACAAGCGAGGTTAGCCGGTAGATGTCAACGGAGCCAAGTTCAACCAAGCTGCGGGGTACCGGCAAGCCGTCGGCTACGGCAGTAGACCAGTCCGTTGCGAGGGTGGTGCTCATGCGGAGCGCGCGCTCGACGTGGCGTCGCGCCGCAGCGTAGTCAATCGGAGCCTCCGGCTTCCCGCACCACACGCCACTCGTTGCCGCTTATCCTACCGGACAGGGGAGTTATGCAAAGGTCTCCGCACGCGGGAATGACGATTTCGCGGGAGTGACGGCGGGGCCGGTGACACGTGGCCGCGGCTCGGCTTGTAGGCTATACTTGCCTACAGACGGGCCTGTGGCGCAGTGATCTACTGAGACAATAATAAAGTGAGAAAATACATTCTCTTTGACCATGATGGGGTTTTAGTCGAAACAGAACATTGGTATTACCTAGCAAACAAACGAGCGCTGGCATCTCTCGGAATTGATCTCTCGCGAGATGCATATTTGGTGCATATGGCCAATGGATTTTCCGCGTGGGAGGCGGCACGAGTTTCAGGAATATCGGAATCTGAAATTGAACGTGGCCGAGAACTAAGAAACCGATACTACCAGGAATACCTGATGACCGAAGACATCGAGATTGAGGGTGTCCTGCAAACACTAGCCGAACTCGCAGATACGTACAGGATGGGTATAGTTACTACATCCAAACGAGCTGACTTCGCCTTAATACACGAAAAGCGATTCATCCTAGACTATATGGAATTCTATTTAACTGTGGAGGATTACGAGCGAGCTAAACCACACCCCGAACCCTATCTGAGAGGACTCCAACGCTTTGGTGCTACTGCCGCTGAAACGGTAGTTATCGAAGACTCGGCGAGAGGGTTGAAGTCGGCAATAGCGGCAGGTATTGACTGCATCGTGGTTACAAACGAGTTCACTGCAACTCACGATTTGTCCAAAGCAACTGCCAAGGTCGCTACGTTTATGGAATTGCCATCTACTATAAAGGGATTGACAAGTTTAGCCAGGCGACGCTGAAAAGCGCGCGCCTGCTAAAAGCGTTAGGTCTTAGAAAACGAGAGTCATGAACCTATGAGGCCCGGTGGCGGACCATAGCTGGTAAGGGTCTATCCCTGCGTGTGCGGGGGAACCTCGGCGTGGCGTGCTGCCGGCGCGTCGCTGCCGCTGGTATGTGACAGGCTGCCAGTCATCCCCATACTTCGCCCGTGCATCCGCAATAGCTTGCGCTTTCCGCTCGGCGGAGGTGGTGGAGCGAGGTCGTGTATTCATCACTCCAACATACACTGTCATGGGCGATTTGTAAAGATCAACGAAGCTGCTGAGGCACCGGCAGGCCGTCGGCTATGGCAGTAGACCAGTCCGTTGCGAGGGTGGTGCTCGTGCGGAGCGCACGCTCGACGTGGCGCCGCGCCGCAGCGTAGTCAATCGGGGCCTCCGGCGGCGACAGGGGCTGTCCCTCTTGCTCGGCCAGCCACACGTCAAACGGGTAGATAACGAGACTCAAGGGCCGCCCGGTGGCCGCATCCATCCGCACATAGAAGTCCCATTCTGCATCCACATGCAGCCAGGGGATATGCGCTGAACGCCCTTCACCTCCGGGTAGTACGACGTTCATCTCACCAATGTCGGCGTTGTAGTGCCATGTAGCTATAGGCAAGGCCGCAATAACCTCTACCGCCACATCGCTGACGGCTACATCTATGCTCATGAGTTTTGTCTCCATCGCAATTGTACCCGACCCCTCAGCCGAGGTACAAAAAACGCCGTCTGCACGTATCCTACGACGACGCCACCGGGACCATCGGGCAACCATTTCACGGAGACCTTCAGCAGGAGACCGGCAAAGTGAGTGCCCTGTGGTGCGCTGACGATGTAGTCCAGGACCCTGCCTCTAGGATTGACGAGTCTTGCAGTAGCAGTCAGATCGTCGTAGATCAGTTCCGGCTGGCGGAGAGTGGCGCGGATCATGGCCTCATAGGGTGCCACCTCACCATGCTGGATAAGGATATGCTGCCATTCGGCCTCGCCGCAATGGATGGGATGTCCGAACGGGTCGGTTTCGGTCCAGCGGTAGGATGGCGCCGTCATGCTGGCGAGAGCATAGCGCACCGGCCAAGGCGCGTGTGGTTATGATAGATTTAAACCAATCAATCGCTGCGGCGGACACCTACCGCCGCAGCGGTACGGCGCGCCTGCTACCATTGGTCATCCGGCCCGATCACGCCGCACGAGGCGCTAGGCATGGTGGATGTACGCGAGATCCGCGAGTTCAGCGCGACCGTCACCGACAACATCGAGCAGGTCATCGTCGGCAAGCGCGACGTGATCGAGCTGGTGATGGTCGCGCTGCTGTGCGAAGGCCATCTGCTCTTCGAGGATATGCCCGGCACCGGCAAGACCATGCTCGCGCGGGCCGTCGCAGTCTCGCTCGGTCTCGACTTTCACCGCATTCAGTTTACGCCCGACCTGCTACCCAACGATGTCGTCGGCGTCTCGGTCTTCAATCAGCAGACGCTCGAATTCGAGTTCCGCCCCGGCCCGGCCTTCTCGCACATCCTGCTCACCGACGAGATCAACCGCGCCACCCCGCGCACCCAATCCGCCCTGTTGGAGGCCATGGGTGAGCAACAAATCTCGGTGGACGGCGTATCGCGGACACTTCCCCGTCCCTTCCTCGTCATGGCCACACAGAATCCCATCGAGTACGAGGGGACCTTCCCGCTCCCCGAGGCCCAGCTTGACCGCTTCTTCATGCGGTTGTCGCTCGGCTATGCCTCCGCGGACGACGAGCGCACAATCCTGCACAATCTGGAACGCGAGCATCCCATCGATTCGTTGGAGCAGGTCGTAGACGGTCGCCGCCTCCTCCGGCTACAGCGGACGGTCTGGGACATCCACGTGGATGACACGGTGCGCGACTACCTCATCGGCCTGGTGCAAGCCACACGGGCGCACGAGGAGTTGGTCCTCGGCGCCAGTACACGGGGCACCATCGGGCTGTTCAAGGCCGTGCAGGCGTATGCGGCACTGCAAAACCGCGACTACGTGATCCCGGACGACGTGAAGCGGCTGGCCGTCTCCTCACTGGCCCACCGCCTGATCGTCAAGCCCGAGAGCGCCCTACGCGGCCGCACGGCGGACAGCATTGTCGGCAACATCCTGGAGCGCGAGACGGTCACACTATCCGAGAGCTGAGGCCAATGCCAGTCACCAGTCGCCGGCGGCCGGACCACGGGCCACACCACGGGCCACAAGCCACTGGTCGGGGGCCGGGAGTGGGTTGAATCCCACCAGACTCCCCTTCCCTTTAGGGAGGGGGCCGGGGGTAGATTGTGCAAGGACTATTCCTCTTTCTGATCGGCCTCGTCATCATCGCCTCCATGTTCCGTATTTCCTTCTACTATTTCATCGCCTACTTTCTCGGCTTTGTCGTGCTGCTCGCCTGGCTGTGGGTGCGACACACCAGTCGGCGCATCGCCCTCCGCCGCGAATTCGCCGGTCACGCGTTTCAAGGCGAGAAGGTCACGATCAAGCTCCGGCTTTCCAACCGCAGCCGGCTGCCACTGCCCTGGCTCAAGGTCGAGGACCGTCTGCCACAGCCGTTGACCACTACCGATGCGTTCCGGGCCGTCGTGACGCTAGGGCCGCGCCTCTCCCGCACCCTCACCTATGAGCTGGTCGCAAAGACGCGCGGCTACTTCCCCATCGGCCCGGCGCAGCTCCACTTTGGCGATGTCTTCGGCTTCTTCGAGCGCATGTTGTCCACTCAGACACCGCACTACCTCACCGTCTACCCGAAGATCATTCCGCTCGCCGACCTGGATCTCCCCTCGCGCTCGCCGTTCGGCCAATTCCGCACCAACGAGATCATCTACGAGGACCCCTCGCGCGTTGCCGGCGTGCGCGACTACTTGCGCGGGGACTCGTGGCGCCGTATCAACTGGCGTGCCACGGCAACATTGGGGCGCTTGCAAGTCAAGAAGTACGAGCCTGCCATCACGCTCGACACGATGCTGTTCCTTAACCTCAACCCCGCGGAGTTCGAGGAGCACTATCTGGACCCGGCCTCTGAGCTAGCTATCAGCCTGGCCGCCTCGCTGGCGCACCACCTCGCAAATCGGCGCCAGTCGGTCGGGCTGGTGCTCAACGGCCGGGATCGTTCCGTGCCGCTCCCGGCGCCGCAGCCGACGCCGTTCGACTTCACGTTCTCGTCCGAGGACGACGAAGCAACGGACGACGAAGAGCGCATCGTAGAGGGCCAGGTCCGCGCAGGCACCACCGACTTCCACCCACTCCTCGACGAAGAGCTACCCCCGGTCGTGATACCTCCGGGGAAGACCCGCGCCCACCTGATGCGGATACTCGAGGTGCTGGCCCGTGCCGAGGCGCGTGGCATCGAGCCGTTTGCCCAGGTGCTGCGCCGCTACACCGCGGATCTGCCCTGGGGCTGCACCATTGTTGCCATCGCCTGGGGAAGATCACCCGGCCTGCAAGAAACCCTCGTTGCGCTACGCCGGGCCAATTTCCACGTCGTCCTCCTGCTCGTGCGCTTTGGCCCGGCGGATGACTTCCTAGGCACGATGCGCGCGCAGGGGATTGCCTGTCAGGAGATTCGGGGGGAGGAAGATGTCCGTAGGATCCGTGCTCGGGTCGCAATGGCTTGGTAACCGCGGCCTCCAGCGTGGCCTCGTGTTCGGCATGTACGCCTGCGTGGCCGCGGGACTCGCGCAGCTGCTGCTTCGCGCTGGCGCCAGCGAACCGCAAGCCTACGCCACCAGCCTGGCCTCGTTCGTGACCTTTGTCGCCGGCATCCTGCTGGGCGGCCGGAGCACTTCACAGCCCTACCGACCGACCGGCAACCTCGGGCCGCGGGACTGGCTGCTGCTGCTCGTGCCCATCATGCTCCTCCTGCGCTTCCTCCCCTACGTCGGCCTGGGTGGCGAGCAGCTCGCGACCGACATATCCCAGTGGCGCACTAACCCGACCAGCTTCTTCGATTTCAGCCTCATCGGGTCGGCGCTCGTGCTCTTGGGCGTCTGGATGTACGCCTTGGCCGTCGCCCGCAACCTGGAGCTACTCTCGCTCCAGCCGGGCGAGCTACCACCGACCGCTGGCGCGATCAGTGGCCAATCGCCAGACGCCGGAGGCCACTCACCGGAGGCCGGTCGACCGATCACGGGCAGGGGGATATCATCGGAGTATCAGGACTGGCTCGACAGCCCCTACCGCTTCGTTGACCACGCCGGCGCTTGGCAGGGACTCATGGGCCGCTTCCTCGGTGGCGGAGTGATCCTCATGCTCATCCTGGGTATTGCCGAGCTGGGACCAAACCTCCTCCTTCCGGACCGCCCACTACGGACAGACCCCATGCTGCTGCTACTGTTTTACTTTCTCCTCGGTCTGGTCCTCGCAGCCCAGACCGGGTTGGACCGACTCCGCGCCGACTGGATTCGGAGCGGCGCGGCGGTCCAGCTGGGGATGATCCCGCGCTGGCTCGTCGCTGGCGCCTCGCTGGTGCTGTGCGGCTTGGCCCTCGCCTTGCTCCTGCCGACAACCCTGGCGGAGGACGCGGTAGGGTCGCTGCCACTGCTGGGCCAGCTGCTCGCGCCCATCTTTTCTTTGCTGAAGCTGGTCCTCAGCGGGCTGGCATGGCTCTTCAGCAACCTCTTGGCGCTGCTCCTCGCGCCGCTGACGTGGTTCCTCCCCGATGCCCAGCTACCCACTCCGGAGCCGGAGCTGGCCTCGCAGGAAACCATCGAACAGGGGCAGGGCGACGTTATTGAAGCTGCGCCGCTGGAGCAAGAGCGCACCTGGCTCAACGTCATCTGGCGCCTGCTCACCTTTGGCATCCCCGGCGCCATTGCCGGGGTTATCGCGCTCTATGCGCTCTGGAATGCCTGGCGCAAGCGGCGCGACATCCGGGTATTGCTGGCAAGTGCCTGGAGTGAGACCATCGATTCACTCCGCGATGCCTTCGCCATCCTCATTGCCTGGGTGTGGCGCGCCGCCGGCTCGCTGACCCCTCGGCGACGCAGACGTACTGGGCTACGAGCCAAGCGCCGGGAGCAGCAGCAGGAGGGGGCAGCGGAACTCAACTTCCCGGAGCTAGGGCGGCGCGCGCTCGGCCGCCTCGCTCCGCGCCAGCTACTCATCTATTTCTACCTCTCGATGCTCGCCTGGGCGGCCAAGCTGGGGTGGGGGCGGCGGGAAAGCGACACCGCGTACGAGGCCAGCACGCAGCTCGCAAGCCATTTGCCGCAGCAACGCAACTCCATCGCGTCGCTGACCGAGGCCTTTGTGCGGGCGCGGTACAGCCCAGCAACGGTCACTAGCGACACTGCCGCGCAGCAGCGCCAGCCGTGGGATCACGTGCGCGGCGTCCTACAGCAGAAGCGTCGCTTCCAGTGGCTGGCCTTCTGGCGGCGCTGACCCCCTCAATCCACTGGCCCGACCCACCGGCCGCCTGACCGCCGCGCGCCAGGGCAAACAGGAGTTGCGGACAGCCTTACCGGAATTTATCCTGCGGTTAATACTCGCCTGCTACACCTTGACCTGAGGCAGTCCTGCGGCGCATAGGTGCAAAAGCAAGCGCAAGGAACCGGCCGGTGCTTCCCAGGCGTGGAGGAGCGCAGCCCTACCTGCCGCTCGGCACCGTTCATGGTACCTTCATAGCGGCAGCGATGCTGCGGAGGGCAGCGAGAGGACACCATGAGAACGCCAGCCAAAACCCGGCGTCACTGGCTGCTGATTGTCCTCGCGGCGCTTGGTGCGGGTTGCACATTCGGAGAAACGCGCGGCGACCGGGAGCGTAGCCACGCCAATCGGTGGTAGCCACACACTCCGAGCGAATACGCCAAGACACGAGTACACAATACGCCCCATGATCGTGTGGTCGGGTTGCTCCGCACTCCCCAAGCACGTCCAGTCCGAGGAGGAGGTTCCTCAGTGCCCCCGACAAGCAATCCTTACGACGACCGTATAAAAGACGCACAAGCAGCCGGCGCGCCCGGGCGCGGCGGCGCGGCAAACGGCGGCCAACTACGCAAATTGCTCCTGGATCGCCGGCGCTCATTGGCTGCGCTTGTAGCGTTGGTAGCCGTAAGCTGTGGCCCGGAGGATGGTGACGACGGCCAGGCTGCACCCACAGCGCCACAGCAAGCAGCAGTGGCAAACACCCCAGTACCACCGCCAACGGTAGCACCACCAACGGTAGCACCGCCTCCGACCGCGGCGCCAGCACCGACCGCAGCGGCCCCCGCCGCTCCCACCGCTCCGGCGACGGCCGCTGGCATCGCACACTTCCAAGTCGCCGGAGATAACTCACTGGCCAGCTACACCACCCGCGAGAAGTTCTTCAACCAGCCCTCGCCCATCTTTGTCACCGGCACCACCGCCACCATCACCGGAGACCTCTACCTCGACCGCACTACCTGGCAGCCGGCTACCGATCCACCATCGGTCATCACCGTAGACCTGCGTACCCTCAAGACCGATAGCTCCCGCCGCGACAACGCTATCCGCGGGCGGTTCCTGGAGTCCGACAAGTATCCGCTGGCCACGTTCGTGCTCAAGCGCGTGGCCGGTGTGCCTCAGTCGTACCAGGAGGGTGTTGAAGTGACGGTGGTGCTGGAAGGCGACCTGACGGTGCGGGAGATCACCAAGCCGGTGTCGTGGCAGGGGGCGGCCAAGGTGGAGGGCAACACGCTGACGGGCAAGGTCGGAACGAGCGAGCTGAAGTACGCGGACTTTGAGATCCCGCCAATCGAGATTCGGATTTTGGCGGTGGAGGACTGGTTCAAGCTGGACCTGGAGTTGACCGCCATAGCGCAGTAGCCATCATGGACCGACACAGTGATCTGACAGCGGCCGGCCTGCTCCCTAGCTGTAGGCGCTCCAGAGGCAACCCCTGCCGTCGTGCTACTATGTCCGGTATATCCGGCACAAGGGTACCGTCGCTCACAGCCTGCGCGGCGAGGGAGGCGAGAGCATGATTGAGGTCGTCGGCTTGATGCACCACGCTATACCCATCGGGAAAGGCGATACCGACGCGCTGGCGAAAGCCAGGGAGTTCTACGGTGAGTTGCTCGGCTTGCCCCTCGACACAGGGCGCCCGGACATCCCGGGGACGCCAGGCTACTGGTACAATGTCCCGAGCGGCCTACGCCCGCCCTCCGCTGAAAAGGAAGACATCCGCGCGGTTGGCCCCCCGCCCGCGCACCTGAGACAGATTCATCTCATCGGGCGACCAAACGCTGCCCCGGCGAACGAGGACGACATGCCAGCACCCATGAGTCGCAAGGTTGCCCACCTGGCGTTGGCCGTCACTAGCCTGGCAGCAGCCAAAAACGCCCTGGACCAGCGCGACATTCCCTACGTCATTCAGACGGCCGCAGTCGGCGCGGAGCAGGTCTTTTTCTTCGACCCCTTTGGCAACCAGATCGAGCTGCAAGAAGCTCGTGAGGGCTGAATGCTGCTGCGAGCGTAGCCGCCGGCATGCTATGGTGTGATATGGAACACGATTACCTCCCTACACCGATCCGGGGACGGTATGCGCCGAATCTCCCTGTTCGATACAACGGTGCCTCGATAAACGGGCCGGTGCGGATGGTGAGGCATCTTTGGGAAGCCTTGGAGGCAAACGATGGCACGGCGGCCAGACGATCCCCCCCCTGCGCCTGAAGAAAACGGCGGCGACCAATCACGCGAACGTCGCGTGTACGGCGGGCCACCGGAGCCACCGCGCCGCCGCTTCAGTGGTGGTAGCGGGGGCGGCGAAGACTTCGAAGACTACGTGCGGGGCATCATCCGCAGTGGTCGCTGGCAGGGCCTACTGCGGCGCGGCGCCGGGTTATGGGTCGTCATCATCGTTGTCGTCATCGGCGGCTGGTTCGCCACCGGTTTCTACCAGGTGGGGCCCGGCGAGCAGGGAGTGGTCCGTCAGTTTGGCAAGCTCGCCGACCAGACCGACCCCGGCCTGCGCTATCACCTCCCCTGGCCCATCCAGCGCGTAGACGTGGTGAACATGGCCCTCGTGCGGCGGCTGGAGCTTGGCTTCCGCTCCGGCGGCGGTGACCGCGCCCAGCGCGTCCCCGAGGAAGCACTGATGCTGACCGGAGACCAGAATATCGTCGAAGCCCAGATGATCGTGCAGTACCGCGTGCGTGACGCCGCCCGCTACCTCTTCCACGTCCGGGAGCCGGAGGCCGTCCTGAAGGACGCCGCGGAAGTGGCCTTGCGAAGCATCGCCGGGAGTACGACGATTGACGACCTCCTGACCATCGGCCGTGCGGAGGCCGAAGAGCAGACCCTGGTCTTCATGCAGCGCCAGCTCGACGACTACCAAGCCGGCTTGCTCGTCCAGAACGTCAAGCTCCAGGTCGTAGACGCGCCGGAGCAGGTCCGGGACGCTTTCCACGACGTAGTACGCGCCCTGGAGGACCGCGAGCGCCTGATCAACGAGGCCCGCGGCTACGCGGAAGACGTTATCCCGAAGGCTCGCGGTGAGGCCGAGCGGCTGGTGTTCGAGGCTGAGGGCTATAAGCAAGAGCGGATCATCCGTGCCCAGGGCGACGTCGCCAAGTTCGTTGCCGTGCTGGAGGAGTACGAAAAGGCTCCCGCAGTGACGCGCGCCCGACTCTACTTGGAAACGATGAACCAAGTCCTGCCCAACGTGGAGAAGGTCATCACTGATGGACCGATGAGTGACAACATCTTGCCCTTCCTACCGCTGAGGGACGGTACCACCCCGGCCCAAGGCGGAGCGGCCGCATCGGGATTTGGTAGCTGAGACGCTCGCGCATACGGACAAGGCAGAGACAAGGATCACACGATGAAGTTACTGGGAATCGCCGTGCTAGTGCTAGTCATTCTCGCTGTACTAGCTATGCCACAGGTCTTCTACTTCGTTAACGAGACCGACCAGGTGGTCATCACGCAGTTTCGGCGGCCCATCCGCACGGTGACGGCGCCAGGGCTGCACGTCAAGGCGCCGTTTATCCAGGCCGTCAGCCGCTTCGAGAAGCGTATCCTGCGCTCCGACCCGGCCCCGACGGAATACCTGACCCTCGACAAGAAGCGCGTGATCGTGAACCACGTCTCGCGTTGGCGCATCGTCGAGCCGCTGGCGTTCCTCGAACGCATCCGCACCGAAGGGGCCGCCCTGTCGCGGCTCGATGACATCATCTTCTCGCAGCTACGGGCAGAGCTTGCCAAGCATGAGTTGGAGGAGATTATTGACGAGCGGCGCGAGTCGATCATGGAAAGCGTGACCACGGCTACCCAGGAGCGCCTGAGTCCCTTCGGCATCGAGATCGTGGACGTGCGGATCAAGCGCGCCGACCTGCCGGAGGAAGTCCACTCCAGCGTCTTCAACCGCATGGTCGCCGAGCGCCAGCGCATCGCCAAGCGGTATCGTTCCCAGGGCGAAGAAGAATCGCGCAAGATTCGCGGTGATACCGACCGCGAGCAGCAGATCATTCTGGCCGAGGCCTACGAGAAGGCCCAGGACTTGCAAGGTCAGGGCGACGCGCGCGCCGCCGCGATCTATGCCGAAGCCTTTGGGCGCGATCCGGAGTTCTACAACTATGTACGTTCTCTGGAGGCTTACCGCGCAGTGATTGACGACAACACGCTGCTGATCCTGCCATCGGACACCGCGTTGCTCCAGTATCTACGTAGCCCGGATGCGCCTCAGGCACCAAGCCCGCCCGCCAGCGCTCCCGCGGCCACGTCATCCGTGCCCGCAGCCGCCACTCCGACGCCCGCGCCAACGCCCGCGTCAGCCACGCCCACGTCCGCAGGTTAGGCCGGCCCTCTCCCGCCGGGAAAGGGCCGGGGTACAGGCAATCGCGGCGAGGGCCCGCAGCCCTTTCCTACCAGGCAGAGCGTTGGCATTAGGGACGACCAACTACCCATCGCGCCCGTGCCGCAGCGCCCGGCCCGGCAGATTGCCCGTATGGCGGTCACGGTCCTTGACGATCACACCGTTCACGTATACGTAAGGAATGCCTTCCGGGTACGACCGCGGCTGCTCGTAGGTGGCGGTGTCGCGTACCCGCTGCGGATCGAAGCACATCACGTCGGCAGCCTGCCCCGGCCGAAGCGAGCCGCGATCTCGGAAGCCGAGTATGCCGGCCGGAACCGCAGTCATCTTGCGGACGATCTGCTCCCAGGTGAATAGCCCCAGTTCGCGCGTGTAGCGACCGAGATACCGCGCGAAGGTTCCCCAGGCCCGCGGATGTGGCTGCTCGCCGACCATCACCCCGTCGCTGCCGGCCGTATGCGCCGGGTGCTGCATGATCGCCCGCACATTGTCCTCGTTCCCCTGATGCCACACCATGGTGCTGCCCAACCGCTCCTGAATCAGCAGATCGCATACCCAGTCGAACGGCGGTCGGCCCAAGCCGGCCGCCACCTCACTGACACGCCTCCCGGTGAACCGCCGGTTGGCCGGCACCGTCATCGCCCCGAGCTGGATGATGGACCAATCCACCGGTACCCCTTGCGCCCCGTCCGTCCCCACCTCCTCGACCTCGTGCCGCAGTCGCTCTCGCGTCGCCGGGTCGCGCAGCCGTTCTAGCAACGCCTCGTCACCACCCCGGTAGGCCCACGACGGCAAGACGGCCCACAGGTAGGTGCTCGCCGCGATATAGGGGTAGCTATCCATGCTCACCGCCACGCCTCCGGCCCGCGCGCGGTCAATCATGCCGAGGAGCGCGCCGCTGCGGCCCTCGTTCCGGGGAAAGGCCAGCTGGGCGTGCGCCAGATGCACCGGCACCCCGGCCCGCCGGCCGATCCCGATGCTCTCACGATACGCCGCCAGCGCCCCGGCGCCGTAACTGCGATGATGGGTGCAATAGAACCCACCATCCGGCTCGATAGCGGCGCAGAGCGCCACAATCTCCTCGTCGCTGGCGAACATGCCCGGGGGATAGGTCAGCCCGGTCGAGAGACCGACAGCGCCCTCTTCCATCCCCCGGTGGATCAAGTTTTGCATTGCTGCCAGCTCGCCGTCGGTAGGCGGACGGTCGGCAAACCCCATGACGTTCATGCGGATGGTGCCTTGCCCGATTAATGTCGCGACGTTCGGCGCTACCCGGCCGTCGAACTCGTCGAGATAGTCACCGAGACTCCGCCAGCGCCAGGTCACACCGGGGGGATCGCCGGTGAGCGCCCGCACTTGGCTCCGCACCATCTCGACGCGCTCATCGGTGAGCGGCGCGACGCCCAGCCCGTCTTGCCCCAGCACCTCCAGCGTCACGCCCTGCATGATCTTGGCTTCGTGCGCCGGGGACGCGAGCAGTTGGATATCGGAGTGCGTATGCATGTCCACAAAGCCGGGACACACCAGCAGCCCGGCGGCGTCAATCCGGCGGCGCGCCGGCTCACGGTGCAGCCCGGGCGCCACAGCGCCAATGCGCCCGGCCCGGATGGCCACGTCGGCGCGGAATCGCGGTCTGCCGGTGCCGTCCACGACCTCACCACCGGCGATCATCACGTCCCACGTAGTGTGGTTTGGGTAGGGCATGTTTCTCAGCTCTCCACTCGTAGCGTTACAGCGTTAGCTGCAACGGCACCGGAGCCGCCCGGATAGTACCGAGGCGTAGGCGGCTCCGGCCGGCTACGCCGGCGCGTCAGGGCCGCAGCGCCGTGAGCACAATACCCGCATCATCGCCCTCGCCCACTGTACCCGACGGCTGTGCCTCATGCTGCACCTCGGCAAAGCCGACGGCAGTCAGCAGATCGAGCCAGGTCCCTAGCGCGAAGATACCGCACCTATGGCGGTCGGCTTCGATTGCCAGGCTTCCGTTGCGCCGAATGAGATACAGAAAGGTCACCTCATACGTCGTATCGGAGCGGTCCGGATCGTAGACGTTCTCGACCAAGACGACCTCCGTATCGGCGGAGGTGTGTACGGAGGTCCAGGTCCGGTTTTGCCGGAACCGCTCCCGCGTAGCCTCGACGACGGTGAGGAAGACCCCGCCGGGCCGCAGCTGGGCAAAAGCCGTCTCGAACGCTGCCTGCAAGTCGCACGGCGAGAGCATATAGGCCACGGCATCGAAGAGCACAACCGCGTCGAACGCCTCGCCCAGGCGCACCTCGCGCAGGTCGCCGACGCAATAGGTGACACCGGGATTGAGCCGGCGGGCCAAGGCCAGCATCGCCGGGCTGCGGTCCACCCCCGTGACCGTAAAGTGCCGCTGGAGGTGGTAATCGTGGTGCCCGCCGCCACAGCCCAAGTGGAGCAGCGACCGGACCAGGCGCCGGCTGCGCTGCTCGATACGCTGGCGATATTCCGCGCATTCCTCGCGGTAGTCCTCCGGCGGGCTGACGATAGGCCACAGCCAGGCCAACTCATCATACAGGCGCAGTCCCTCGTCCTGCGGACGCACCCCCTCCTTACGGCGTGCCCCGCCTCGCCCCAGCCCACCTCCGGCCGGCTCCCCCTCGCTATCGCTCGGCGCTGGAGCGGGGGCCGGGTGATGGGCCAAAGCCGCACGGATAGTGCCAGAGCCGGCCCCTGGCTTGAACAGGGGTGTGGTGCGGCTGTGGTCCGTCAGGGGATGCGGCGCGACTCCCCACACCCTAGCCCGCTGCATAGACAACCTCGCCGGCGATGATCGTGTGGCTTACCCGTGCCTCCAAGAGCGCATGCGGCGGCTGGCCGAAGATGTCCGGCTCGATAATCGTTACGTCGCCCACCGCGCGCGGCTGGAGCGTCCCCTGCTCGTGCTCCAGCCCGGCCGCGTAAGCCGCGCCGACCGTATAAGCGCGCACCGCCGCTGCGAGCGAGATGCGCTCCTCCGGGTACCAGCCGCCCGCTGGCGTGCCATCGGGCCGCTGCCGTGTGACCGCGGCAAAGAGACCGGCCAACGGGTCCGGCGTCTCCACGGGCGCATCGGACCCGAAGGCCAAGACCGTTCCGGCCCGCAGCAAGCTGCCGAACGCATAGGCGCCACGACTGCGCGCACCCCAGAACCGGTCGGCGTTGGCCATGTCCTGCGTCGTGTGGATCGGCTGCATTGACGCAACGACCCGGAGCTTGGCCAACCGCGGGATGTCGTCGCGGTGCAGCACCTGGACGTGCTCGATGCGCGGGCGGCACAAAGGATCGTCTGCCGACAACTGCGCGCCGGCTATCGTGTCCAGGGCTTGCCGATTGGCCCGGTCGCCGATAGCGTGCATAGCCACGCCGAATCCGCTGTCAGCGGCGCGCCGCAGCAGGGCAGCCAGCGCCGCCGGCGGAGTAATCACCACCCCGATATTACCCGGCTCGTCCTCGAACGGCGCCAGCATTGCGGCCGTGTGGGAGCCAAGCGACCCATCGAGAAAACATTTCAGGTGTCCGATACGCAGGCGCCCCTTGCCCCAACCGGCCGCCCCGGCTCCGTCATTCCCGCACACGCGGGAATCCAGTTGCTCCAGCGTAGCGGCCGGTGGCAGATAGATCACCCGCAGCAAGAGCTCCCCGGCAGCGGCAAGCTCTTGCAGCGCGGCAAAGGTCGCCGGCGTGTCCGGCGCATGAACGCACGTGATCCCCAGGTCCAGCAGCGCCGTCTGTGCTCGCCGCAACGCGCCCCGCAGCACCGCCGGCGGCGGATCGCCAATCGCCGTCTCGACAAGCCGTTGAGCCGCCTCGCGCACAATGCCGCTCGGCTCCCCATCCGCCTCCCGGTCAATCACCCCCCCGGCCGGCTGCGCCGTGCCCCGACCAATCCCCGCGCGGCGCAGGGCCGCCGAGTTGACCCAGGTGATATGCCGATCCTTGCGGACGAGAGCAACAGGCCGGTCGCTGGCAACGGCGTCGAGCACGTGCCGATCCGGCAAGTGGGGTTCCGGCCAGAGCGTATGGTCCCAGCCACCGCCAAGCAGCCAAGCATCACTAGGCGGCTCACTGGCCCGCGCCGCCACCAGTGCAACCACCTCGGCAAGTGACCCCACACCCGCCAGGTCCAACTGCTCCAGCTGCAAGCCATAAGCGCCAAGATGCAAATGGGCATCGGCCAGTCCCGGCAGCACACAGGCGCCCGGCACGTGCAGCTCTTCCACCGACCGCTGACCCAGCGCCCGCGCAGCCGCGCGTACAGCGGCCGCCGCGCCAACGGTGTGGACCCGGCCACCGACCAGCAACAGCGCGTCGGCCTCCGGCTGTGCCGGATGCATAGTCACCACACGACCACCGTAGATCGCCAGCGGCCGCACTACCTCTGCCCTCGTCATAGCCCCGGCCACCTATCCCCGCACACTCGTCACCCGTATGTCTCACACCACCACTGAGCGAGGGGTGTTGGGCAAAGCAGCAAGACGATGGGCTACGGTCAGACGAGGCCCGGCTGCTTGTACCACGCCTCCGGGCCGCTCGCCTCCAACGACCCGTTGGCCAGAATATGATGCAGCGTCAGGCCATCGTTTTGCAGTATTCGGCCAATGAGATTGTGCCGGTGACACTGGCGATAGTCACCCTCGCTACACATGATGCAGGTGCGCTCCTGCCGCATCAGTTGCTTGAGGCGTGCGATGGCTCGGCGGTAGGCGGGTAGCGCAGTCATTCGCTCGTAGTCCACGCGCCCCGCCGCGTCATACGCCTCCCCCGTAGCCGGGCGCCCGCCTAGCTCCTTGCCGGCAAAACGGTACTTGATCCCCTGCCGCTGAAGATACTGCTGAAGCGGCTGCTTGTTGAACCAGGGCGCAATACGGCTGTACGGCGCCGACCGCACATCCACCACCAGGGTAATGTGGTGCTGCTGCAACAACTCGATGAACCGCTCCGGGGCCAGCCGGCTATGACCAATCGTGTACACTGCGGCCCCCTCGGCCGGCCGATCACCCATCTCCCCACCTCACCACACCATGAATGCTACCCAACGAGCACGCCGCTCGCCGGCTACGCCAACAGGGGAGAGAACATCCCGTCCCCCTGCCGCAGCGGGGGGACCACAGGGGGGCACCTATCCCGCTCATCCCCTAATCCCGTAAATCCTGATGCTGACAATCCCCCCAACCCCATCATTCCGGCACAAGCCTGCCCCGTTCCCCGATACGGGCCGCAATGACGGACGACAGCCTCACCATCTCTATCGCTTGGCGACGGAGAGGGGGCCGGGGTGAGGCGGCGAATGGATCAGGTGTCTTGGGGCCGCCGATTGAGACGGTAGCCTACGTCGCGCACGGTGAGGACAAAACGCGGCCGGCGCGGATCGGGTTCGATCTTGCCCCGCAGGTGCAGGATATGGCTGTCGAGCAGACGGGTGCCGCCCTCCGAATCGTAACCCCAAACGGTTGCCACTAGCTCGTCGCGCGTCAGCACGCGGCCATTCGACTTTGCCAGCGCCAGGAGCAAGTCGAATTCGGTGCGTGTCAGCGCGACTTCCTTCCCGCCGACCAGCACTTGGCGCTCCGCCGGCAGTATCTCCAGAGCACCGAACACCAGGCGGTCCGCCGGCTCGGCCGCGTCAGCGTTGGCCGTGTTACCGCTCCCGGCGCCCGGTGCCGTTCTGCGCTCGGACTCGGCAGCGGCCCGGCGCAGCCCCGCACGCACGCGCGCCACCAGCTCACGCACGCTGAACGGCTTGGTCACGTAGTCGTCGGCGCCGAGCTCCAGCCCGACGATTTTATCCACCTCATCTCCGCGGGCACTGACCATAATAATCGGCACCAGGCGATCATCCAGCCTGATCTGCCGGCACACGTCGAGACCGCTCATGTCCGGGAGCATGATGTCCAGCAACACGAGGTCCGGACGCCGCCGACCGATGGCCGCCAAGGCTTGCTCGCCCGTCGTCGCCTCGACCGTCTGCCATCCCTCGCGCTCGCAGGCCACGCGCAGACTGAAACGCACCGCCGGCTCGTCCTCGACAATGAGAATACGTGGCACCGCATTCGCACCACGCCGGCCGCTATTCCGTCGTCTTGGCGTAGTCATGCTTCCGATCCACGCGCCGCTGGCACGGGTCCATCCTGGCACTGAACGTGGTCCGGAGCGGCAGGCACGGTAAACCGGAACGTCGCCCCCCGACCCAGCTCGCTCTCGACCCGCAGCGTACCGCCCATTAGCTCCACCAGATTGCGGGCAATGTAGAGACCGAGGCCGGTCCCGGTGCGACGCTGCCGCTGCTGGCCCTCGACCTGGTAGAACTTGTCGAAGATATGGGGCAGGTGCTCGGCTGCGATCCCGGGACCCTCGTCAGCCACGCTGATCTCGACGAGCGGTCCACGTGACGATGCCGACACCGCACCGGCGTCCTCCACCAGGGACGCCTGACGGCCCAAAGCTGCACCACTCGCGGGCCAAAACTCCGGCCCTGCTGGACAGACAGCGGGGGCCTGCGACCGCCGGAGTTTTGGCCCGCGACCCCTGGCCCCATCCGTGCAGCTGGTGTGGTTTGGCGTGGATTGGGCCGTCACCCGGACGCTGGCACCAGCCGGGACGTAGCGCAGCGCATTGCCGAGTAGATTATCGAGCACCCGGCCCAAGTGGTCACGGTCGGCCCAGACTGCGGGTAGCGGCGGCAACGGCTCCAGCACGAACTGTGGGCCGCCCTCCAACAGCTGGCCTTGCACCACCCCGATAGCCTCCCGCAGCACTGCTTCCACGTCCAATCGCTGCGGCTCCGACGTCAGCCCCCCGGCCTCGATCCGCGTCACGTCGAGGATATTGTCCACCAACCGGCTCAAGCGTACCGCCTCCGCGTTGATGTGTCCGGCCAGCTCCCGCGACTGGTCCGGTGCGAGCACGTGCTCCAGCAGCAGCTCGCTCAACGCCCGTAGCGACGTGAGCGGTGTCCGCAGCTCATGCGACACGGTGGCGATCAGGGACGACTTCAACTCGTCCATCTCTTTCGCCACGGTAATGTCGCGCAGCACCAGGACAATCCGCGGCGTGCCCCGCCGTCGGCTCGCCACCTCGGCCAGACTGGCTCCCACCCACCGTTCGTCCCCGCGACGCGCCCGAATACGCAGCTCCAGATAGGGCACGTCAGTACCAACGTCCCCCGGGCCTTCCGGCCGCCCGGCCACCGCCGCACGGATGGGGCCAGGGGTGGTGCGGCGGTGGCCGGGCGCATCCGCCCACAGCGGAGCCTCTTCGTCAGAGTTGTCGAGGGCACGGGCGAGGGTGTCGGCATTGAAAGGGCTACCGTTCGAGAGCTTGGCTTGCAGGACCTCGAACACCACCCGGCCCACGACTTCGGCCTCCCGCCAGCCTGTCAGTCGTTCGCAGCCGGGGCTGAAGAGCAAGACCCGCCACTCGCTATCCAGCGCGAGAATGCCATCCTCGGCGTGGAAGATGACGTTCTGCAACAGCTCGCGGTGCCGACTCACCGCTGCCTCTGCCCGCCCGGTCCGCGCGTACAGCACAGCATTCTCGATGGCCGTGGCGGCGTGGGCCGAGAAACTGACCAGCAGTGCCACTTCGGCCGGCGTGAACTCGTGGACATCGCGCCGATAGATGCTCAAGACGCCCACCGGCTGACCACGGCGCAGCAGCGGCGCCGCCAAGAAGGAGCGAATGCCTTCCTGCTCCCAAAGCGGGCGCGGCAGGCGCGAGTCGCTGGCAACGTCGGCGACCGCCAGCGGATGGGCGGAAAGGGCCACCAAGCCGGTGACGCCGGCACCGACTTCCAGGTTGGCTACCGACTCTACGTATTCGCGCGAGAGGCCCTCGGAGGAAAGCCGCTGGAGCATGCCTTGCTCATCGAGGCGCCATACCGCCGCCGCCGAGGCGCCCAGCAAGTTGGTCGCGCTGGCCATGATCTTGCGGAGGAGCTCGGCCAGCGTGAGGTTCGCGGTGCTCGCCTGACCAATCTCCAGCAGTGCCCGCAACTGCGCCTGGACCCGGTGCAAATACTGGATTTCGGCGTTCAAATGGGTAGTCTTGGCGGCCGCAGTCGGGGTTGTCGCTCGCTGATCTCCATCAGGACACGGGGGCTGGCTCCTAGCCGGAGACTTGCGCGCTGGGTCCATGATGCTCGTTCACCGCCGGGACGCGAACACCGGCCAGAGCCGCACCACTCGCGGGTCAAAACTCCGGCGGTCGCAGGCCCCCGCTGTCTGTCCAGCAGGGCCGGAGTTTTGACCCGCGACACTTGGCCCCATCCGTGTGGCTCTGGCCGGTGCCGGCCGCGGGACGACGCCCAGCCACCATCACAACCGAGGCACAGCGCCAGGTAACAACACATTACCTGGCCCGGACCGAGTGCCTTTCCAAAGTCGCCACCAAACCTGCCATTCTGAGCGGAGCGAAGAATCTCGCCACGTGGGAGAGCCTCTTCGCTCCGCTCAGAGCCTGCACTGAGCCTGTCGAAGTGGTGACAATGGAAAGACCCTGGCCTGGACCACCAGCCGCTCGCCCCACCCAACAACCGGCCGGAAGCTGCCGACGGCACAGTCGCACCTCACCAACGGAATAAGGCTAATCGCCCAAGCTGTTGCCACAACGTGGGGCGAGCTGGGGAGGGCGGGTGAGCTACTGCAGGAAGAAGTCGGCGTTGATATCGATGAAATGCACCCACTCTTCGGGCACCGCGTCCTCGGGGTAGATTGCGCTCACCGGGCAGACCGGCTCACAAGCGCCACAGTCAATGCACTCATCGGGATCAATGTAGTACATCTCGTCGTCGTCCGTTGTGTGAATACAATCAACCGGGCACACGTCCACGCACGAGGCATCCTTGGTGCCAATGCACGGCTGCGCGATCACATAGGTCATAGCGAACCTCCTCGCCGATGAGTTGCGACTCCCGCTCCGCGCATCTCGCTCAGAAAGCACTCAGCGTCGCTGCCGAAGCCGTGAAACCGCTCCACATGGATCAATATAGTATATCCGCGCGTCATCTGCAGAGTGGACAATCCACTGCACACACAGCTACCCACCAGACACCCTCCACACCGCTACGCGGGGTTGAGCGACCGGCAAGGTCACGCGCAGCACCCGGCAGCGAGGCGGCGATCACCGTAGCATAGTCCGGCACATTCTAACCACCTCCGAGCACCGCAGACCCGGTAAGCGGCCGCACTGTCTGGAAGTTAGCTGGAGATTCCTGCCCTCGCAGGAACGGCGGACCGAGGCGCACGAGACGCCCGTTCATCGAGCGCCGCCCAGGCCATGTCCAGCTCCCGTTGCACGCGACGCTGCGCGTCCCGCAGCGCGCGCAGCTCTGTGACCTCGCCGGTCGCCGCCCGCCGAAAGGCGGTGCGTAAGCTACCTGCGACGAGCCGTGGCACCGGATTCCGCTCCGGCGAGCGAGCATACCGCGCCTGCTCCAGCGCATGCCGGTTGAACTCGTCGAGCGTCGCGTGGCCGGAAGGCCGCTCGGCTAGGCGGTAGCGATCCAGCGGCAACTGACCGCTGTACGCCGGTACCCACTGCCAGCCGTGACGCGCGGCCGCCGCCGCCGCCGCGCGGTCACGAGCGCCGAATGTCGAGTGCGCCACCAAAAATCGGGCCACCTCCCAAGCGGCCTCAATGTGCTCACCCGACACCAGCGCCACTACCTGCACCGCCGCTTCGGTGATTGGCGTCTCGCCTGCGCGGCGTACCGGCAAGGCCGTGAAGCTCAATGGCAGGTGCGGCCCATAGCGCGAGATACGATCCAGGAAGCGGTTGCTGCGGTGGGCGGCGAAGAGCTGGCCGGTGAGCAGAGGCGCCTCGTCGTTAAACCCCCAAGTCCGCTGCTGCTTCACCAGCTCCGTCGTCCCCCCCTGCTCCCGTACCCAGGAGGTAAGCCATTCGAGCGCGTCAACGTTCGCCGGATGCGTAAGACTGGCCACGCGACCATCGTCACTCACAATGCGCCCGCCGTTCTGCCAACACCAGACCAGGGGTTTTGAGAATCGCTCGCTGGGATCGAAGCCCCAGCGGCTGCCACCGGTCGGGGAGACCGCTGCCCGCGCCAGGTTTCCGGCTACCTCGCGGAAACTCTCCCACGTGCTACGCGGCTGCGTAAAGTCCAGCCCGGCCCGGCGGTAGTCTCTACCCGCTTCCGCCAAGAACCGGCGATTGAAAAAGAGCAGCGTCAGCGCCAGCCCCTCCGGCAGCGCGTAGAGCTGGTCATCCAATCCGTAGCAAGGCTGCAAGGCCGGCGGCATAAACGCCTTGAGATCGTAGCGGCTCGCCCGCACCAGACTATCGAGCGGCTGCACCACGTTGGTAAGCGCGAGCCAGGTGAGTTCCGCGGCTGACAGCGCCAGCAGCGCCGGGGGCTGTGCCGCCGCGATGGCCGTAGCAAGCTCGTGAGCCGGCCGCGCGGCCGCTTGCGACCGCACTTCCACCAGCGGCGAGCCGTGGACTTCGTTCCACGCGGCCGCCGCGCCCTGTTGGGCCGGCGTTGGGCCGGCAGTCCACCATTCCAGCCGCGGCGTCTCGCCTCCCGCCGGAGTCTGAGGGGTGGGAGCCGGCGCGGTCACTGCACAGGCCGGCAGCAACCCAGCCAGGATCAGCCCACCGGCTCTGAAGTAGGCGCGGCGGCGCGTCAGACGCCTACCTGGCGCTGCCGGGGAGCTAGTGAGCCACCGCCTTGTACGAACGGACATGGGATATCCCGTAGGGGAGAGGCCTCTGACCTAGAACGGCAGCCTAGCATACATTCTCACGCGCCTCGTCGAGCCACCGCCGTACCACTCGCGGGCCAAAACTCCGGCGGTCGCAGGCCCCCGCTGTCTGTCCAGCATGGCCGGAGTTTTGGCCCGCGACACCTGGCCCCATCCGGGCGGCTGTGGCCCAACATACCCCTACCTGGTCTTTAAGGGTCGAATCGGTATGCTAACTCCACTGGCACGGCACACAGCGGCAGCAGGCGGGGGATACCACGTATGGGTGGCGAATCGCCAGCGCAAATCCTGGTAGCACATCTACGGCGCCAGGGCATCCGCGACGAGGCTGTGCTGAGGGCCCTCATCCGCGTGCCGCGCGAGCTGTTTATCGCGCAGGAGCTGCGCCATCTGGCCTACGAGGACGAAGCGCTGCCGCTGGAGGAAGGGCAGACTATCTCGCAGCCGATTGTCGTTGCGACCATGACGGAGGCGCTCCAAGTCGCTCCGGGGCAGCGCGTGCTCGAGGTCGGCACCGGCAGCGGCTATCAGGCTGCGGTCCTGGCCGACATGGGCGCCGAGGTCGTTACCGTCGAGCGACTGCCACGCCTGGCCAACCAAGCCAGAGTGCTACTCCACCATCTTGGCTACCACAACGTCTCGGCACATACCGGTGATGGCACGCTGGGGTGGCCTCCGGCCGCGCCCTATGATCGGATCATCGTCACGGCGGCCGCACCCACGGTACCACCGCTCCTACTGGACCAACTCCGCGAGGGCGGGCGGCTCGTAGCGCCGGTCGGCACGCGCCGCGGCCAGCGGCTGCTCGTCGTGCGGAAGGACGCTGCCGGCCCGGTCGAGGCGGCGGCACTCGGCCCCGTGCGCTTCGTGCCTCTCATCGGCGCGGCTGGCTGGTCCGAGGAACCATCCCCGCCGCCGCCCCGCCGCGCTACCCCCAGCGACAAAGATTCCGTCAAATCCACGGCCGCACCCAAATGAGCGGCCGCCGGCGTGCTGCCAACTACCTCTCCCCACGCTAGTGCTTGAGCGCCTGGAGTAGCTCCTCGGCCTGCTCGGCGCCGATCTTCCCCTCCTGCAGCATAGTCAAGACGGCCCGGCGCTCCTCGGCAGCAGTCACAGCCGCCTCAGCCGCCCCCTCCGCAGCGGTCGCCTCCCCGGCGTCGGCTCTCGCCTCTCCCGCAGCACGACGCCGGTGCCCCTCGGCCCGTTGCCTCGCTTGCTGCATCCGCTCCTCGGTGCGCTGTGCGAACCGCTCGGCGCGTTCTTCGGCAGCGCGCGCAAACCGCTCGGCGCCCTCCTCCGCCCGGCGGATGAAGGCCTCCACGCCTATGCTGGCACCACGCCGCCGCCCGTGACGTCGTGGACGACTACCGGATTGGTCCCCGAAGTCACCGCGTCCCCAAGCGCCGAACGTGCGTCCGAACTGCTCGCCGATATCGCGGCCCAGTCGCCCGAAGTCGGCACCCAATCGCCGGCCGACATCCGAGAACTCACGCGCAAACACGGTGGCCGTCTCCAGCACTTGCTCGTCGCCGGCCGACCTCACGGTGAACCCGCCTTCCATGTTGTGGACACTGACTTTGTGGGGGCCGGCGACCACGGCCAGTTGCACTGCCCGCGGCACGTCAATGCGAAGTGGCCCCGACGCCTCCACGATAAAACGGTGGCCTTCCTCGCGGACGTGATATTCGGTCTGCGGGTCTTGGGCCTCCACGCGCACCGTCGGCGCATCGTGGCCCAGCACCTCGATATCACCCCGACACCCCAAGACGTTGATCTCCAGCTTGCCCTCTGCGGGTACTTCTTGCTCGAACATGCTGTGCTCCTTCTCCTCTCCCGTTATTCACGATAGCTACTCATCCTGCCGCACACCCCCGACGGGCCAGAGCCACACTACCCCTGGCCCCATCCGTGCGGCTGTGGCCCGTCACTGCCCACGGAGCTTTTGCACCGCCTCGTCTACGCTGATCCCACCTCCTGCGAGGTCATCGAGCACCGCCCGCCGTGTTGCCGGCGAAACCGGCCGTTCGGCCGCCTGCTCGGCCGCGATGCTCTCATCCACCGCAGCCAGCCCCAGACTATTGATCACGTCGTCGAGTCGTGAGCGCACCGTCGGATAGGACACACCCAGCTCCTGCTCCATGTCACGGATGACGCCCCGACACCGCACGAACAGCTCGACAAAGCGCAGCTGCTCCGGTGCCAGGCGCAGCAGGCGCGGCAGCGTGAACCGCCCTTCGAGCGCGGTACCACAGTGGGTACACTCCTCGCGGATCACGACCAGCTCCCCGGTGCAGACCGGGCACTGCCCGAGAATCTCACTCATCGGCGACTCCTTCAATATCTTCCGCTCGAATATGAGAAATCTTCATCCCCTCATCAAAATCATAGATTCTCAACGAGCATTTGTCAAGCAAGCGACATGCCGGATGTGTATGGGCCACCATGCGCGGTGCGTACGACGAGCACAATGACACGGCGAAGATCTGACCGAGACAGCGCCGGTCGGTGCTAGAATGGATGCAGAGCCAGCAGCCGGTTGGTTGCTTAGGCTGGAGGGGGCGCTCCGGAGCGACAACGACCGGGAAAGGTAGACCACGCCCAGATGAACCGTCCTGTCGGCATCGAGACCGAGTACGGGATCAACTGCGAAGGCTTTGCCGGGCCGGTGGATTTTGCCTACGAGGCCTCGGCAATCGTCCGCGGCGCGCCCCTCGATGGCGTCCTGCGCGGCTGGGACTACCGGCGCGAGGACCCGCGCTTGGACCTGCGCGGGATGCGAGTCGCCCAGCTCGCCCACGATCCCCACGATCTCCAGAGCACGACCGAGTTGAGCCAGCGGCTCACTCGCGATGAGTTGCTGGCAAATACCGTCCTGACCAACGGGGCGCGGTTCTACAACGACCACAATCACCCCGAATACTGCACCGACGCCTGCGCCACCCTCGCCGATCTCGTTGCTCAGGACCGCGCTGGCGAGCTGGTGCTCCATCGAGCCGAACAGGCCCGTAACGAGGTGTTACGCCGCGAGCGCGGCGGTAGCGCGCGCGTCCGGCTGGTCAAGAACAACACCGACTATCACGGCCGGTCCTTCGGCACACACGAGAACTACCTCGTCGCCCGCGCCTGGCCTTTCCCGGCGCTAGTGCAGCTGCTGGTGCCCTTCCTGGTGACGCGGCAGGTATATGCCGGTGCCGGGAAGGTCGGCATCGAAGGGCACGCCGGCCACCGCCACACGGATAGGGCCAGGTGGGGTGCGGTGGTGGCCGGCGCCGGCAACGCCGCGACGCCGGCACCGGCCTTTCAGTTGAGCCAGCGGGCCGATTTCTTCGAGCAGGTTGTCGGCATTAATACGACGGCGCAGCGCCCCATCCTGAACACCCGCGACGAGCCGCACGCGGACCGCAAGCAGTATCGCCGGCTCCACATCATCATCGGCGATGCCAACCGCTCCGAGTACGCCACCGCGCTCAAAGTCGGCGCCACCGCCCTCACGCTGGACTTGGGGGAGCTTGGCTGGATTCCGTCGGTAGAGCTTGCCGCGCCGGTCCAGGCGCTGCGAACCGTCTCCCACGACCTCACCCTCAGCGCGCCGCTGCCCACCCGTGCCGGCCCGCCGACCACGGCCCTGGCCGTTCAGCGCGAGTTTCACGCGGCGGCCCGCCGCGAGTTCGCCGGCCGCGACCCGGAAACGGACTGGGTGCTCCGCGAGTGGGCCACCGTGCTGGACTTGCTCGCATCCAATCCGCAGCAGCTACGCGACCGGCTCGATTGGGTAGCGAAATGGGTGCTGTTCGAGGGCATTCGCCAGGCACAAGGCCACGACTGGAGCAGCCCGGCCTTGCGCCGTCTCGACCTCGCCTACCACCTGGTCAACCCGGAAATCAGTCTCTTTGCTACCCTGAGCAAGCGGGGTGCGCTGCGCCGGTACGTCGACGAGCCGGCCATAACCCGCGCGCGCACCCAGCCACCCGCGGGCACCCGCGCCGCCGTGCGCGCTCTGTGTCTCCGCAAGTTCGGTGACCAGATCCGTCGCCTCGAATGGGACTCCGTTACGTTCGGCGTCAATGGACGCGAAGTGGTACTACACTTGGACGAAGTATGGGGGGCCGCAACGACCCACCTCGAAGAGCTTACACGCGGAGCAGACAGTCTCGACGCCTTGCTGACCACCCTGAAGTCGGGAGGAAACCAATGACACGTGTAGCGGCCACCGCAATTCTCGACCACATCCTGCCACCACCGTCGGCGGAGATTGACGCCCCCGTCAAGCCGGTGGAAACGCCAACGGAAACGCCGACCCGCATTGACAATCCCGATGGCGACGGCGGCAGCGAGGATGGCGAGACGGACCTGGACGAGGAGATCAGGCGGATCGTGCGTGAGATCCCCGATCCGACACCGCAGCCGGGCGGCGAGTAACACCCGCGGCGCGACTCTAGGGCGCCAGATAGATTGACATAAAATAGTACGGGCGCGAGGCAGAGGTGCCCCGCTGGTTGGCCAGCGGCGCGCAACCGCGACCTATCCCACTCGCGCATCGAGCCGTGATGCAGTGGCAAGAGCGCCAGTGCAAGGGCAGAGCAGATGGAAAACGCGCTTTTCGGCACGGAGATCGAATATGCCTGCGCCGGGCGGTGGACCCCGGCCGAAGCCGCCATCCGCACCAAGGACGGCGTCTTCGGCAATCGCCTGTACGGCGTCATTGAGCCGGCGCCGCGGGAATGGGGCGAAATCCCGGGCAATGGGGGCTTCCTCTACAACGGCGGTCGTCTGTACCTGGACTCCGGGCACCTCGAATACGCCTCACCGGAATGCCGGACCCTCGAAGACCTGATCGCTGCCGAGGTGGCAGGCGACCGTATTCTCAGCGGCGCCGTGGCCCGGCTCGACCAGCAAGGCGCCGTGTTTTTCATCAAGAACAATACCGACCACTTCGGTCACACCTTCGGCTATCACGAGAACTACTGCCTGCGGGTCAGCCCCCGCAGCCGGGACATGGTCGAAGGCTTGCTCCCCTTCCTCGTCACTCGGCAGATTTTCGCCGGTGCCGGCATGGTCGTGCCCGGGCGGGACACTACTGCCCCACACCTGCCACCATCCCGACGGCGCGGGCCCGTCCGCCCCACCGTTCGCAACCGCGACAGCGAGACAACGGACCCGCCCTACCATCTCTCCCAACGCGCCGCCTTCGTCTCCGTTGACGTGAGCCATCGCGTCCGGTTCGGCGGACGACCAATTCTCAATCTGCGCGACGAGCCGCTGGCCGGCGGCCTCTACCGGCGGCTACACATTATCATCGGCGACGCCAATCGGTCGGAGTACACGACGGCGCTGAAGATCGGGACGACCGCCCTCGTCGCACAGCTGCTTGAGCTGGGCTGGACCCCCGAGCTGGAGCTGGAGAATCCGGTTCAGGCACTCAAGGACATTTCGCGCAACACGCGCGGGGGATGGACCGCCCGCTTCATCGACCGCGGCACGATGCCGGCCGTCGACGTGCAGCGCCTCTATCTCCACGAGGCCACCCGCCACTTCCTCGGCCGCGACCCGGATACCGATTGGGTGCTCCGTAACTGGGCACAGGTAACGAACGGCCTGGAGCTTGATCCGCTCCGGCTCGACGGCTATCTCGATTGGGTGACCAAGTGGCACCAGCTCAACGCCTTTGCGGATCAATCGCCGCAGGGCTGGGCGGACCCTCAGCTCATCAAGGTTGATCTCGCCTACCATCACATCGAGCCACGGACCAGCCTCTACGAGTCGCTCCGCAAACGCGACCGGGTAAGCACGCTGGTAGACGAGCAGCGGATCGAACGCGCCGTGACGGACCCACCACCCACTACACGCGCCGTCGGCCGCGGCCGGGTCATCCGGGCGCTCGCCGATGCCCGCGCCGACGCCACCATCCCCTGGGACTTGCTCTCCCGCCGGCTCGGAGAGCGCGCGCTGTGGGGCGACGAGCCGTTCTTCATCTACAGCTACGTGGAAGACTGGCAGGATGTCCGCGACACCGGCACCTGGCACCTCATCCCCTATCTGGTGGATTGGGGCGCCGTGACCGTCCATAACCACGTGCTGGAGCTACCCGACCCCTTCGATACGCACCTGGAACGCGCCGAGCAGTTCGCCCGGACCATCCCCGGTCTGCTCCGCAAGTAGATGAGCGCACCTACCCCCAACCCCCCAAACCTGTCATTCTGAGCGGAGCGAAGAATCTCGCCACGTGGGAGCGACCCTTCGCTCCGCTCAGAGTGACAAGGGTGACAATGAAAAGACCCTGCCAGGTCGTGCGCCACGCCTTACAGCGCCCGCTCGAACAGCCCCTCGATGTCGGATTGCACGGTGCGTCGCGGGTTGATGGGAATGTTGCCGCTCTTCATGGCATCCACCGCCAGCGCAGCGATGGCCTCCCGCCGCACCCCTACGTCGCGCAGGCGCGGGGGAATGCCAATGTCGGCCTCCAACTGCTGAACGCCGGCAACGGCACGGCGGGCGGCCGCCATTTCCCCCAGCCCCCCCAGCTGCTCACCCAACGCCTGCCCCACTTCGATCAGCTTCCGCGGCACCGCCAGCGCGTTGAACTCCATGACGTGCGGCAGAATGATCGCGTTGGCAACGCCGTGCGGCACGTGGAAGAAGGCACCTACCGGATGCGACATCGCGTGGACGTTACCGAGCCGCGTGGCGTTGAACGCCATCCCGGCCAGGCACGACGCCACGAGCATATTCGCCATCGCCCCCCGGTTCCGGCTGTTGGCCACTGCCGGCCGGAGGTTAGCGCCAACGAGGCGGATGGCATGCAGCGCGAGCGCCTCCGTCAACGGTGTCGCCAGCAGCGAGAGGTAGCTCTCGATAGCATGCGTCAGCGCGTCCATCCCCGTCGCAGCCGTGATCGGCGCCGGCAAGCCGAGCACAAGCTGCGGGTCCAGAAAGGCCACCAGCGGCGGCACCATCCGCCCCGCGATGGTGAACTTGAACCGCGCCTCGGGATCGGTAACCACCAGGAATTGGGTCACCTCGCTGGCCGTGCCGACCGTGGTGGGCGCGCAGAACAGCGGCGCCGGGGGCTGCTCGAACTGGTCCAGCCCTTCATAGTCCCGCAGCCGACCCGGATTGCGCGACCAAATGGCAATCGCCTTGGCCGTATCCATCGAGCTACCGCCACCGACGCCGATTAGGCTGTCGCAGCCCTGCTCCTGGAACTGCCGGAGACCGGCCTCGACCACGGCAACACGCGGATCCGGCTCGACGGCGGTATACGTTTCATACGCCAGACCGGCAGCCGCCAACGAGCTTGTGACCGGCTCTAGCAGACCGGCCGCGACGATTCCGGGGTCGGAGATCACCAGCGGCCGCCGCCGGCCGCGAGCCACGCAATGCTCGCCAATCTGGGCGGCGGCGCCATCCCCGTACACCACCTCGGTACGGAGCCGGAAGAGACTGAGCGGAATGCCACCGGGCGCAAATGTCATGCTCATAGCGCCGCGAGTGTAGCACCAGCCGCAGTCGAGAGCAACCGCGCTGGCTGCTTAGGTCGGCTGGGGCGCATACCTGAGCCGCTCAACCTCGACATCGCCCACCAAACAGGTGGCCGTAACCGTGAGCACCGCAGGATCGTCCGGGGATGTGTCGGCCATATCCTGCACAGTCGCCCCCAGAAAAATGCCCTCATCACGACGCCCTAGCACCTCTCGATCACCCAGCGCGGTCATGCCGTTCACCAGGACCGGGATATCGGGTGGCAGCTTGATCCGGACATCACCCACACCGCAGAAGACCGCGAGACGCGGATAGCGAGCGCTGATCCGCGCTTGCGAGAGATCGAGCCGGACATCCCCCGCCCCCACACAGACAGTCTCATCGTCGAGGTCCCAGGCACCCTCGATCCGGGTTTCACCGGCTAACTTGAAGATCATTGCAGCCTCCTACCGGATATGACCGCCGAGGGCGGCGCAAGGTTTCGGACGGTCCACGGGAAGGACGGGTACGGCAAGTGAGCTGATGATTAGCCGGAGGAACAGGCCGGCGCGTTCGCACACGCGGCGGCCGCCGGATCAAGCAGACTCAGCTTGCGGCAGATGCGGATAAAAAGCTCTTGGAGCGAGTATTCACACGGGTTGTTGGCCAGCAGCGACCGCGCTATCACCTCGGCTTCTCTGAGATGCCTCAGCTTATCGGCCGGGTTGGTGGCGGCGACCGCCTGCTCCTCGAGTTCGCGAGCCTTTTTTACGAGCGACTCAACCGGGCTGAGAGTAGCGGTGGCTGCCGGCGCCGGCGCCGCTGGCGGCGTGGTCGGGCGCGGCGCAGTGACGACAAGCGTAGGAATCGGCGTCACCTGCGGGGCTTGGACCTCCGGGCGAGCAGTCGGCGGCGGCGTGTTGGTCGGCTGCGGCGGAATGGCAGTAGGCTGAGATACGGTCGGCGCCACCTGCGGGGCAACTGTCTCGGTGCTTTCGGCGCCCAAGGTGATACCCAGCCAGCCAATAGCCATCCCGAGCACACTGATCACCACTGCCAAAAACACGAGCAATACTTGGTCGCCACCGCGCCAAGGCCGCACCACGCGGGCGAGCATGACCAGCCCGCCGCCAAAGAGAATGACCCCCACCACGATTGCGAGCAAACTAGGTATAGACATCTCGACTTACCATAACGTGGGAGCAACCTGTAAGTTTCACCTACCGCCAAGATATGTCCCCGTGCCTCCCCGCGGCACGCGACCACTGTGCTTCCTTGCCAGTGCAGTCGGCCCTCTCCTGATAAGTGATACAATATAGACAAGTACGACTGCTGTGCAACGGCGAGGCCTTTGGTGAAAAAGAGGCCGGCTCGGATAGTGGGCCGCCAGCAAGGAGTGACCGGTGAGCATCGCCCCTAGCAATCTGGATCGAGACTTTGCCCCGGAAGAGGACGAGCAAGAAGCAGAGGCTCGTAAGCGCCAGCCGAGCGGGCATACTCTCCGCTGGGCCAAGCGGGCCCTGATCGGCGGTCTTGCCGCCATTGCCATCATCATATCCTTGATACTCCTGGTCAATGTCGCCAATATCGCGGTTGAGCTGCTCTGGTTTGGCAGCCTCGGTCTCCCGGACGTATTCCTCACGATCCTCAAGACAAGGCTACTGCTGTTCTTCGGGGGCGCCGGGCTGTTTTTTGCCACCTTCTTCTTCTCCACCACCCTCGCCTACCGCCTGGCCCGGCGACGCTGGGCCGCTTGGGGACACGCCGGTGACATCGAGACTGCGGGCCGGCGCACTCCACCGGCCCTCGTGATCGTGGTGATCCTCGCCCTCGGCGGTCTCATTGCTCTCTGGCTTGGCGCTACACTCAGCGGCCAGTGGGACCCGGCCCTGCGTCTACCGCACCGCACCGACATGGGCATCACTGATCCGATCCATGGCCGCGACGTCTCGTACTACCTGTTCGTGCTGCCCGTGCTGCTCATTGCCAAGTCGTGGCTGCTAGTCGCCACGATCATTATCTTGGTCACGACGGCAGTCGTCTATTTCGTCTGGCTCATCATGCCCCAGACACGCGGACAGCGGGACGAGGGGAGGGGCATGGTGCTGCGGGTGGGCCGCCCCATTCAGGCCCACCTTTCTCTCCTGGCAGCCGCCCTAATGGCACTCCTGGCTTGGCATCAGGCGCTCCGCCTCGACCAGCTCGTGTACGCCGGCCGCGGCTCGACGCTGGGCGCAACTTTCGCCGACGTGAACGTGCTCGCCCCGGCGCTTTGGGTCGGCCTCGCCGTGGCCGCCCTGGGCGCTATCGGTCTGGTTGCCGGCGCCTTTGCCTTTGTCCGGCTGCTCTGGGTCGGACCGGCCGCCCTCGGACTCTGGGTGCTGGTGTGGCTCATCGGCCAGACCATGCTGCCGGCCGTCGTCCATCGCTTTGTCGTGCTGCCCGCCGAGCTGGAAACCGAGCGACCGTACATCGAGCGCAATATGACCTTCACCCGCCAGGCCTATGGCCTCGATGAGGTCAAGGAGACCGACTACCCTGCCCAGGATGCAGTGACACGCGAGGAGATCGAGGCCAACGCGGTGACGTTACGTAACGTGCGCCTCTGGGACTATCTCCCCTCGCTGGCGACCTACAATCAGATTCAGAGCATCCGCCTATACTACAACTTCCTCGATAGCGACTTCGACCGTTACTTCCTCGATAACGAATACCGCCAGGTCATCATTTCGGCGCGGGAATTGGTCCCCGACAATCTTGATGCGGCGGCGCAGACGTTCGTCAACCGCCGCCTCAAGTTCACCCACGGCTACGGAGTGGTCATCAGCCCCGTGAACGAGGTCACCCCGGAGGGGCTACCGGAGTTGTACGTCCAGGATGTGCCGCCCAAGGGCAAGCTCTCGATCACCCGACCGGAGATCTACTACGGTGAAGCCCTCCACTCGGTCGGCGACTGGGTACTGACCAAGACCGATACACCGGAGTTCGACTACCCCCGCGGCGAGTCCAACGTCGAGACGACCTATGCCGGCGAGAGCGGCGTGGCCATCGGCTCGTTCTGGCGCCGCTTGCTCTTTGCTTGGTATCTGGGCGACATCAACCTGCTGATTAGCCGGCACGTGCAACCGGATACCACCCTGCTCTTCCGGCGGCACATCCTCGAACGGCTCCTGCGTATCGCGCCCTTCCTCTTGCCTGACCGGGACGCTTACATCGTGGCTCATGGTGGTGGGCTGTATTGGATCCAAGACGCCTATACTGCCAGCGGGTTCTATCCCTACTCCCAACCATCACTCGGCGGCTTGAACTACATCCGCAACAGCGTCAAGATCGTCACGAATGCGTATGACGGCTCCGTCCAGTTCTACATTGCCGACAACACCGATCCGCTGATCCGCGCTTACGCGGGGGCCTTCCCGGACCTATTCAAGCCGTTCAGCGCCATGCCGCAAGGGCTGCGGGCCCACATCCGCTATCCGCAAGACATTTTCGCCATCCAAAGTCTGCTGTATCGCCTCTACCACGTCAAGGACGTGCAGGCGTTTTACAACCGCGAAGACTTGCTCGCCATCCCCACCGAGGTCCGTGGTGATACCCAGCGGACGGTGGAGCCATACTACGTAATCATGCGCCTGCCGGGCGAGCAGCGCGAAGAGTTCGTGCTCCTCCTGCCCTACACCCCCAATAACAAGGACAACATGAGCAACTGGCTCGCCGCCCGCTCCGACGGCGCCCACTACGGCGAGCTGGTGGCGTACAAGTACCCGAAGGACAAGCTCATTTTCGGTCCATTGCAGATCGAGGCCCGCATTGACCAAAACGAGGAGATCAGCCAGCAGTTCACCCTCTGGAATCAGTCCGGCTCCCGAGTGATTCGCGGGAACATGCTGGTAATCCCGGTTGGACAATCCAATCTCTACGTGGAGCCGATCTACCTCCTGGCCGACCAAGGCAGCATCCCCGAGATGAAGCGCGTCATCATGGCTACCGGCAACTCCATTGTCATGGAGTCGACCGTCTCCGAGGCGTTGGCAGAGCTTTTCGGCGGGCCAATGGACCTCAGCCGCACTACGACCGCCCCGGCACCCGCCACTCCCTCCCGAACAGATCAAACGACGCCGGCCGCCCAACAGCCTCAAACGGCACCTGCGCCGCAGCCAATCACGCCGGCAGCAACACCGGGCCTGGATCGTGGGGCCGTGCTCGCAGCCATCGAGGCCGTTCAGGACCGGGCCAACCGCTTGCAGCGCACGCTCCTCGAGCTACCGGCAGACGTGCAGCGGCAGTTGGGCGACCTCGACCGGGAATTGTCGGAGTTGCGACTCGAAATCTTCCGGCTCCGGCAGACTCTAGAGGGCGGCTCGTAGACCACCTGGCCGGCGTGGGCCTGCACACCGTCGGGGCGGCCGCGGGTATGGTGCGGCCGCCCTACCTCTCTTACTGCGAGGGCCACGCTGCCGCCATGCCGCAGTCGAACCACCCGTCGGCTACTCCAGCAGTTCACGCACAGCGCAGGTAAAACCGGGGAGCACGGCGCCACCGTCGAGCCGGTCGGCCGCCGCACACACACGCGGGGATTGACCAGGGGCATGGACGACTACCGTCCGCGCGCGTGGGTCCACCATCCACACCAGACGCACGCCGGCACGCAGATAGTCCGCGACTTTGGCCTGCACGCGGCCCGGCCGGTCTCCGGGCGAGAGGATTTCTACGGCCAGATCGGGCGACAGGTCGGCAAACCCGTCTAGCTCATCGTCAGGCGGCACACGATCCGCCCGAATAAAGGCCACATCCGGCCCCCGCACCGTATCCGGCGCCCGCTCCAGAATGAAGCCCGCGTCACCGCCAACCACCAAGCCGAGATTGCGCGGCTCGATGTAGTCCATAAGCACGCGGGCAACCTGAAGCATCACCCGACCATGGCGAATTCCGGGTAGCACCGTGTCTAGCTCCTCCAACCGACCACGCACGAGCTCGTGCCGGTCCCGAATCTCCTCCGGCAATGCAAAGAACTCCTCCGCCGTCAGCAGCCGTGGCGGCGGTAGCACTGCGACGCTTGCTTGCTCGATCACTTTCATCACCTTGCTCCACTCCGATGATAGCGAGTCACAACCGAGTAGGCTTTCGCGTGGAGTTGCCTATCTACCCTCGGCCTCCCTCGCGGTGGCGCAAGCCACAATCCCGGCCGCCTGACAACCATTTTCGTGCCAATGGCGGGGTGAGTTTCAACCCGGTCGGCGCGCTCGCGCTTGTGAAATCCCGCACAAGGCTCTACAATCCCCGCTTGACTGGCTCGCCCACATCGGCCGCCGAGCACCGGAGAACTTGATGACTGCTTCACTACTCCGCGCTGATGTCGCTGCGTTGGCGCCGTATGTGCCCGGCGATCAGCCGCGCGAAGCCGGGTGGGTCAAGCTGAACACGAACGAGCATCCCGACGTGCTCCCCGGCATCACCGACGCCGTCCGGGCGGCACTCGACGAGCAGGTGCGGCTCTATCCCGATCCGACGTGCTCCGAGCTACGCGACCGCCTAGCGGCGCGCTACGGCGTACCGCCGGAGCAGATCATCGTGGGCAACGGCTCCGACGAGTTGCTTGCCCTGACCCTGCGGGCGTGCGTTGACCCGGGTGAGCGCGTGGTCACACCCTACCCAACCTACAGTGTGTACCGCACGCTGGCCGAGATTCACGGCGCTCAAATCCTGGAGATCGACTCGGATTCCCAGTTCGCGCTGCCCGTAGATGAGCTGGTGCGTGCCGGTGGTCGCGTCACGTTTATCGCCCACCCCAACGCCCCGACCGGCAAACCCGTCTCGCACGACGAGGTAGCGACCCTCTGCGCGGGGCTGCGCGGCGTAGTCGTCATCGACGAGGCCTACATAGACTTCGGCGCCGCTACCATACTCCCCCTGCTCGGCTGCTATCCGAACCTCCTGATTACCCGCACCATGTCCAAGGGCTTCGGCTTGGCCGGTCTGCGTATCGGCTATGCGTTCGGGTCGACAGAGCTAATCGGTGGACTCTACAAAGTGAAGGATTCCTACAACGTCAACCGCCTCAGTCAAGCAGCCGGCATCGCCGCGCTGGCCCAGTACGATCTGGCGATGGCCGCCAACCGCCGCCTGGCACGTCGGCGCGATGAGCTTGCTGCGAGCCTGCGCTCCACCTTCGGCTGGCGCGTCTGGTCATCGGCCACTAACTTCCTGCTCGTGGAGCCCCAGCCCCAATCGGCCGCCGAGGTATACTCGGCCCTCCGCGAGCGGCGCGTGCTGGTGCGCTATTTCCGCCAACGACGCTTGGAGCGCTACCTCCGCATCTCGATTGGCAGCGAGAGCGACCATGTCGCGCTTGTTGGGGCGCTACGCGAAGTGGCAGCATGACGCGCCGTACCCGGAGGCTGGCAAGCCCCCTCTCAGCACACACCCGGCACTACTCATTGCCGATGGCCTCATTAACGAGGCAGCCTCGGCAAGACTCACCCTGAAGTTACTAGCAGGAGGATCATATGGAGACAATACAGCTAGCAGCTATCGCCGCCGCGCTGGCGGCGCTCGCCTTCGCGGCGTTCTTGACCTCCACTGTCCTGAAGCAGGACGGTGGAAACGAGCAGATACGCTTCATTGGCAAGGCTATTCAGGAAGGGGCGATGGCATTTCTTTCGCGAGAGTATCGCCTGTTGGCCATCTTCGTCGTGGTTATGACCATCATACTTGCGGTCTTCATCGACTTCGATATTCTCGGTAAAGTCCGCAGCGACTCCGCGTCATCCGTTCCGGGGACGGCGATAGCCTATCTGGTCGGTGCACTCGGCTCCGGGCTGGCCGGATTCATCGGCATGAGTATCGCCGTCAGGGCGAACACCCGGACCACCGTGCAAGCCATGCAGGGGCTGAATCCCGCGTTGCGCGTAGCCTTCAACAGTGGTGCCGTCATGGGCGCTTCCGTTGTCGGGATCGCGCTGCTCGGCGTTACCCTGATGTTTATCACCTTTGGAGACGCCAGTATCGTCGCCGGGTTCGGGTTTGGCGCCTCCTCGATCGCGCTCTTTGCCCGAGTCGGCGGCGGAATCTACACGAAAGCCGCCGATGTCGGCGCAGACCTCGTAGGCAAGGTAGAGCAGGGTATACCGGAAGACGACCCCCGTAACCCGGCCACCATCGCCGACAATGTTGGCGACAACGTTGGCGACGTCGCCGGTATGGGCGCAGACCTTTTCGAGTCCTACGTCGGCTCTATTATCGCCACGGTCGCCTTGGCCGCCGTGGGCGCCGGAGCGTTGGCCGCCGGTCAGCAGGAGCTAACGCTCTTCCCACTGCTCGTCGCTTCAATTGGTATTGTCGCTTCGATTATCGGCACATTCCTGGTCAGAACCAGTGAGGGCGCGGATATGGGACGCCTGCTTTGGTCGCTCCGGACGGGCATCTTCTCAGCCGGTGTCCTGGTCCTCGCCGGCACTGCCGGGGCAGTGTTTGCCCTGGGCTTGGACTTCAACCTCTTTTGGGTCGTCGTTGTCGGCCTCGTCGCCGGACAGATCATCGGCACGGCCTCCGAATACTACACGTCTTACGAATACCGTCATACGAGGGAGCTTGCCGAGCAATCGGCCACCGGGCCGGCAACGATCATCATTGGTGGACTGGGACTGGGCATGATCAGCACGGTTATTCCCGGTCTTGCGGTCATCGTCGCCATGTGGTGCTCGTACCAGCTCGCCAACCTGTACGGGGTGGCCTTGGCCGCGGTAGGCATGCTTTCCACCCTCGGGATCACCCTCGCTACCGACGCTTACGGGCCGGTAGCGGACAATGCCGGGGGCATCGCCGAGCAGGCCGGTTTGGCGCCGGAGGTTCGCCAGCGTACAGACGCCCTCGACTCGCTCGGCAACACCACCGCCGCCACCGGTAAAGGCTTTGCCATCGGCTCCGCCGTCCTGACGGCCCTGGCGCTGATGGCCGCCTACTCCAGAGTTGTCCGGGTAGAGGTATTCAACATCATGGACCTCAACATCATGATCGGCCTCATCATCGGCGCCATCATGCCTTTCGTCTTCAGCGCCCTCACCATGCAGGCCGTGGGGCGCGCTGCCTATGCCATGGTCCAGGAAGTACGCCGGCAGTTCAGAGAGATCAAGGGCCTCTTGGAAGGCACGGCGGCGGCCGACTATGCCCGCGCCGTTGACATAAGTACACGCGGGGCGATGAAGGAAATGGTCCTACCGGGCCTGATCGCCATTGTCGTACCGATAGCCGTCGGGGCAATTCTCGGTCCCGGGGCGCTCGGCGGCCTCTTGATCGGCTCTATTGCTACCGGATTTCTCTTTGCCATTATGATGGCGAACGCCGGCGGTGCCTGGGACAACGCCAAGAAGTACATCGAAGCCGGTCATCTCGGCGGCAAGGGGTCCGACGAGCACGCCGCCGCCGTCGTCGGCGACACCGTTGGCGACCCGTTCAAGGACACCTCCGGGCCGGCGCTCAACATTCTGCTGAAGCTCATGTCCATTGTGGCCCTCGTGTTCGGCCCGCTTTTCATCGCCTAGGCGCCGTTGACATCTCCCGATCATTCCCGCGCAAGCGGGAATCCAAACATCGGCCCTCCCAGGTAGGCGGCCGTGGAGCACGTCGTCCTGGGAGTTATGCAAAGGTCTCCCTTGGGAGATGGTGAGTACCCCCCCCGGCCTTCACCGCACACCCCCGCTCTATCGCTTGGCGATGGGGAGGGGGCCGGGGGGGAGGCCCACACGCTCAGTTCATGCGGCCGAGATTGCGCCAGATGCGGTCGGCCAGTTCGCGCACCTGCTCCACGTCGGGGTAATCGGGAGCCGCTCGGACATACGCCTGGAGATCGGACCAGGCCGCGTTTAGCTGGCCCATGTGCGCCAGGATCACCCCACGATCCCGCACTTCCGCCGCCACCGGCTCCACCAGCAAGATGCGTTCTACGGCGTCCAGCGCGAGGTGGAACTGCCGCCCGCCAACGTAGCGCAGCTTGAGGTTACGCAGTATCCGCGCGATCAGAGCGCGCTTACTCACCACCTGGAGCAGGTGCTTGCCAAACGGGATCTCCGTGCCGAACAGCTGCCGGAACAGCTCGCCGCAGTCGTCAACGGTCAATTCCCGGCCGCCGTGGAACGGGTCCAGGTACCGCGTCTCGCCACCCGGACGATCCGGCAGCCAGCCGACGATGAAATGCCCCGGCAGTCCGATCCCCTGCGCCGGCACGCCGAGCCGGCGACTGACCTCCATGTACACCAGCGAGAGCGTGATCGGCAGCCCCACCCGCCGGTCGAGCACCTCATTGAGGAAGCTGTTCCGCGGATCGTGGTAATCCTCTTCATTACCACCAAAGCCCTCCCGCTCAACAAGCACTTCCCGCACAGCCAACAGCACGTCGTCGCGTGACGGCGCTTCGCCGTCGGCAGTGCTCGGCAAGCATCCCCGCGCGGCCTCGGCCAGCGCGTCGAGCCGCCGGAGGTACTTCGCAACCGACAACTCCGGGTATGCTTCCTGTGCGATGAGCAGCGCGGCCCGGTCCAAGGCCCACCGCTCCTCCGGCTGCTGCACCAACGCTGCAAACTGCGCGCGGGCAGCATTCGCCGGCCGCCGTCGCTGAGACATAGCATCATCATACCGTCACCCTGACCCGCCAGCGCTCGCTCGCCAGGCATACTATGCACCACCATCCCGGCCGCACCGATGACCCGGCACAGAGCCGGCTCCCGCCAGCGTGGCGCACGCAGGTCGCCACCATCCGCGACGATCACACCTCCGGTGCCGCGGCACTCACTGCACAAGCCGTCGCGGCCCTTGGCGAGTTGGCCGCCTGGCTCGCCAACCCCAGTGGCGGCGTAAATACCGCCAGGCCAATCACGCTCGTGCGCGCCGCGGCCGAAGAGTTAGCCGCCGCCCAGCCGGTCATGGCACCCCTCCGCCGCCTCGGTTGGTCCGTGCTGACCGCGGCCGGTAACCCGGCCACCCCGGCCGACGCCGCAACGGTCGCCGGGGCCGTGCGCGCGGCCGCCACGGCCTTCATGGCTGCGATGCAGGCACATCAGGACCAGGCCGCTACCCACGCCGCAGCGTGCCTGCCCAGCCAAGCCACCGTGCTCACCCACTCGGCCAGCAGCGCAGTCGCGGCGGCGCTGCGGCGCGCCTACGCCGCCGGTCGTCTCGCCCACGTGACCTGTCTGGAGGCACGACCGCTCTATGAAGGCCGTACCCTCGCTCAACGTCTCGCGGCGGCCGGTCTCCCGACCACACTCGCCGTGGATGCGCTGGCAGCCCGGCTCGTCGGCACGGTGGACGCCGTATTCGTCGGCGGCGATACGGTGGCACCCGGCGGCCTGGTAAACAAGGTCGGCACAGCGGCGCTGGCCCTCGCCGCCCGCGCCTGTCGCGTGCCGGTGTACGCCATCTGCCCCAGCGAAAAGCTCTTACCCCGGCTCCCTGGCACGCGCCGCTGGTGCGCCGGAAGCGCCAGCAACGAACAGCCCCCTTGCGCTTCCGGCGTCGTCAGAACGGCCACGCAGCCCCGCGGCTTCGCTGTGCCGGACCGGGCGCAGCCGGCGGAGGAAGTGCTCGCCGCGCCTCTACCGGGCGTCACCGTGGCCAACTACTACTTCGACCGCACTCCACTCCACTACCTGACGGCCGTCGTCACCGAAGCCGGCCCGCTCTCCCCGCCGCAAGTCCACAGCCTAGCGTCCGCCCTCTTACCACCCTCCCTAGCAGTGGTCAGTGGCTAGTGGTCAGCAGTCACCGGCACAAGTGCATCTGTTGTGGTCCCCTCTCGCCATACCGGCACCGCGGGACGCAGCATGCTGCGCCCGTCATTCCCGCGCCAGCGGGAATCCAAAAGCAGCACCTCAAGCGGTGGGGTGGAGACCTCACCCCCGGCCCCTTGCCTCCAGGTCCAGGAAGTCTGCGCGGCGCCCGGCAGTTATCAACCGGGGCGCGCCGCCGGCAGCATCAGATCAAAGCGGTGGGCAACGGCGCCTAGCTCATCCCACGTCCCCTCCGGGAGCGCAATGCCTTCCCGCCTACGCGCCTCCCGCGCCCGGAACTCGGGTTCGCCAGGGACCAGCACCTCCTCAACGCCCGGTGCCGGCGGTGTCGCCTTAATCGCGCCGACGGTCCGCGATACCGTCTCGCGGTAGGCGTCCACATCACCAAAGGCACCAGGATTGATGACCAGCAGAAAAATGCCCCCGGTGCGATCACGCCCGCCTTCCGGCGGCGGCTGGGGCGCCGTACCGTTGGATGAGGGGTTCTCCTCACCGATGGCCGCCAGCCCACCGAGCAACGCCGTCGCCAGCGAGAGGCCGGAGCCTTTGTGCGCCGCTATCGGCTTGAGCATCCCCCCACGACTGTAGAAGTCCTCGACATCAACGCTGGGGTTCCCCTCGCTGTCAACGATGACATCGGGCGGGAGCTCCTCCTCCTTCACTCGGTAGATCCGCAGCTTCCCTTCCGCCAGGACCGTCGTGGCGAAATCAATGAGCACCGGATCGGCACCGCTCGTCGGCACGCCAACCGAGAACGGGTTGGTACCAAAGGCCGTCCCCGCCGCGCCGAACGGCGCCGCCGGACGCACCCTGGCGCCGGCCGTCCCGCCGAAGACCTGAGCTGCAAAGCCGCGCCGCGCCGCTGCCTCCGTATACTCGCCGACCCGACCGATATGATTCCCTTGCCGCACCGTCACCAGACCAACCCCGAGCTCCTCGGCCTTACGGATAGCGAGGTCCAGAGCCACCGACGTAGAATACTGCCCAAAGCCCCGCTCGGCACTGAGCAACGCCGTCGCCCCATGCTCACGCAAGACCTCCGGTTCCGCTGCCGGCCGGATCATCCCGTCGTCAATGAACTGCACGTATTGGGGAATCCGCAATACCCCATGCGAGTCATGGCCGGACAGATTGGCGCGTACCAAATGCCGCGCCACGTGGCGCCCGATGGCGTCAGGAGTGCCCGCGCTGACAAAGATCGCCTGCGCGAGGTACTCCAGGTCAGCAGCGGCAACAATCCGATAACCGGCCATGCATCCTCCTCACCGGCCCGACAGTGACCACGGCGATGCCGAGCGTGCGTCGTCTCTCTTGAAGGCCATTGCCGGCTCGCCACATGGAGCGAGACCGCGCAAGACTGCTCGCTATGATACCGCTTGGACCGCCGGGGATGAGGCCCAGTGAGGCGTAGCCCCTCCCCGGCCCCTCCCCGGCCCCTCCCCGGCCCCTTCTCCCGGCCTGGCTCCCGTCGGTGTAGGGGCGCATGGGTGACCTCCAGCAACCACTACCTCCCCCGGTCAGCACGCGCCTCCGGCAGACTCCCCCTCTCCACAAGTGGAGAGGGGGCCGGGGGGTGAGGCGCGATACCGACCTCGACAGGCGGTGCAACCGACTCGTAGAATCTTGAGATGGGACATCACCGGGCACGCCGTTACCTATCGAGGATCGCCGTTATAGTCGGGGGCTACGTCGCCGCCCTCGGCCCCACTGCCGCGAGCGCACACTTCGGCATCACGGGCACTACGGACCTCATCGTTGACTACGGACTGCTCGCCCTCATCGGCATCTTGGTTATCTGCGGCGCTGCCGTGTCCGCGTGGTTGGCCGCGGGGTCACCCGGCGAGGACGACGACGATGCTGTCAGTGACTGGGAGCACAGCGAGGCGGTCTCCACCGACGCGCCGGACTTGCCGCCCGTCCATTCGACGCACCCCACACCACCCCCGGCCCCCAGCGACCACACCACGCAATCCCGTTGAGCCGGAGTTGACATTTCCCGGTCATCCCCCTGCATGGAGACCTTTGCATACATCGTCATTCCCGCTTTCGCGGGAATCCGAAAACCGGCCCCTCCAGGGTGGCGGGAGTGTGGGCACCGCCAACCCGGTCATTCTGAGCGGCCTTCCCACTGTCACCCTGAGCGGCCTTCCCACTGTCACCCTGAGCGGCCTTCCCACTGTCATTCTGAGCGGAGCGAAGAATCTCGCCACGTGGAAGCGACCCGGCGCGGAGTTTACCTTGAGCGGAACCGAAAGGCTCAGAGCCGGCCCCTGGCTCGAACCGGGGGGTGACAAGAGTGACAATGGAAAGGCCCTGGTATCTGCGCCGGACGCCTTGACACGCAGCGGGCCATTGCAGTAAACTCTGCTCTGGTAGCTGCAATACGAAACGATGTTGCTCTCTACGCAACAACATGCCCAATACAAAGATGAGCCAGCCGGTGCAAACCGAGACAACGTCCGACGGCACCGTCGAGACCGAGCTTCGGCCTCGACGTAGCCCCTCCGGCAGTATCCAGTCCGTCGAACGGGCGATCCTCCTGCTCAAGGAATTCAGCCTCAGTGGTCCTGAGCTTGGCGTTACCGAGGCGAGCAAGCGCCTCGGCCTCCACAAGAGTACGGTGTCCCGGCTGCTCGGTACGCTCGAACGTGGCGGATTCGTAGAGCAGGTCTCCGAAACGCGGCGCTATCGGCTGGGCCTCCAGCTCGCCTCCCTCGCCGGCCTGGCGGTCACCCAGCTCGACCTCAGCGCCGCCGCGCGGCCCTATCTCGTCAGCCTCGCCGCACAGTCCGAGGAGACGGCTACCCTTTCGGTACTCGACGGAGACGAAGCCGTCAATATCGATCAGGTGCCTGGACCGCATCCCGTCAAGGACCTCGGCTGGATTGGGCGCCGCCTGCCGCTCCATGCCTCCGCCGGCGGCAAACCGCTGCTTGCATCGCTGCCGGCAGAGCAGCTCGAACGCTGGCTGCAGCAACCACTCCCAGCCTACACCGAGCGAACGATAGTCGCCCCGGCCGCACTGCGGCGCGAGCTACAAGAGCTGCTCGCTCGCGGCTACGTCATCGTCTCCGAAGAGTACGAACCGGGACTCACCGCCGTGGGGGCACCGCTGTACGACTATCGCCAGGAGATCGTCGCCAGCATCACTATTTCGGGGCCAACCTTCCGCCTGCGCCCGGAACGCCTGGAAGCGGCGGCGCGGCTGATTAAGGACACTGCCGAGCGTATCTCTGCCCGGCTGGGCTATACGCCACGACAGGCGAGACGCCACAAGGCACCCCACCCCCACCCTCGCGTGCAGGCCCGGACCGTTCCCCATTGGGACACCGGGGAGCAGGCGGACCAACCCGTCGGCTCAACTGTCGCGGCGGTTGAGCCGGCGCATGGCAGGACCAAAAAGGCCGAACACCAACCGGCGCGGGCTGCGTCATCGCATTGACGACCCGCAGCGCGCCGTTCATCTGAGGAGGAGCGCAAGAACATGAGCGCGGCACAGACCGACGACGTTGGAGCCGTCCGACGAAGCGATCTCGTCATTCGCTTCGCCGGCGAGGCCGGTGAAGGGATCAAAAGCCCGGGCGAGCTTATCATCCAGGCTGCCGCCAGGGCCGGGTACCGCATCATCACCGACTTCTCGCCACCGGCCGAAATCAAGGGTGGCGTCTCGTTCTTCCAGATACGCCTCAGCACCCACCCGATCTATACCCGCGGCGACGCCCCCGACGTGCTGCTGGCCTTCAATCAAGAGGCCTACGACGCCTACATCACCGAGCTACGCGCCGGCGGCATGCTGATCTACGACCCCGACCGTGTGACCCTCGACCCGGATCAGGCCAGCCACTTCCAAACACTGGCCTTCCCCATGGGCAGCATCGCGGCCAAAGAGCTGCGGATGCCCATTGTCAAGAACGTGGTCGCCGTCGGCGGGCTGGCGACGCTCTTCGGGCTGGCGACGGACCACCTCAAGCAAGTCATCCGCAAGCTGTGGCTACGGAAAGGCGAGGCGGTCGTCGAGACGAACTACAAGGCGCTCGACGCCGGCATCGCTTACGTGAACGAGCAAGTCAACGGGGCGACCCCCTTTGTGCTCGCGCCGGCCGAAGAGCTGCAGAACACCATCCACATCTCCGGCAACCAAGCTACCGGCCTCGGCGCGATTGCCGGTGGCGTGCAGTTCTTTGCCGGCTACCCGATCACCCCCGCCTCCGACGTGATGGAATATCTCGCAGCCTGGCTGCCCCAGCAGGGCGGACACGTCGTTCAAGCCGAGGACGAGATCGCCGCAGTCAATATGCTGCTCGGCGCTTCCTACGCCGGAGCGCGCGCGATGACCACCACCAGCGGCCCCGGCCTCTCGCTGATGGTCGAGGCGCTGGGGCTGGCCACCATGGCCGAGCTACCGGTCGTCATCGTGGACGCGCAGCGCGTCGGACCTTCGACCGGCATGCCCACTCGCCACGAGCAAGCCGACCTCAACCTCACCGCGCTCGGCGGACACGGCGAGGTCCCACGCATCGTCCTGGCGGCCACCTCGGTCGAGGACTGCTTCTGGCTGGCCATCGCGGCGTTCAACCTGAGCGAGAAGTACCAAATACCCGTCATCCTGATGACCGATACCGTCGTAGCGGTCCGCACGGAGAGCATCGAGCGCCCCGACCTGTCACGGGTTGAGCTGGTCGAGCGCGAAACGTGGTCGGCCAACGGCACCAATGGCGTAGGGGCGCAGCATGCTGCGCCCCCCCCCCCGATGCTTGAGGAGCTGGACGACAGCGGCTATCTCCCCTACAAGCTCACCGACTCCGGCGTGTCGCCCATGTCCCTTCCGGGCACTCCGGGCGGGCAGTACGTGGCCATGGGCTTGGAGCACAACGAGAAGGGTCGCGGCCGGTGGGACCAGCAAACCCACATGCTGATGACGCAGAAACGCTTCCGCAAGCTGGAGCATTCCGGCGCCGACGCCCCGGCGCCGGTACGCTACGGTGACCCGGCGGCAGACATCGGGGTTGTGACCTGGGGGTCCACCACCGGCACGGCCATCGAGGCGCTGGATCGGCTCGCAAGCGCCGGTGTTCAGGCCGATCTGCTGGTGCCGCGCATGGTCCACCCGCTACCGTACCACCAGCTGGCGGACTTCATGGCCGAAAAGCGGATTGTCGTCGTGCCGGAAGTGAACTACAGCGGTCAGTTTGCCAACCTGCTACTCGCCCAGTTCCCCCGCCAAATCCACCGCGTCAACGTCTATCGCGGACAACCCATGCAGGTGGACTTCCTTGTGGAACAGATCAAAGCCATCATCGCAGCGGCGCATAACGGCGCAGCCGCATCGGCCGTGCCACCCACCGTAGGGGCGCCGCATGCTGCGCCCGAACAGGAGGTACAGCGTGTCTAGTCGGGCAATCACACGCCGTCGGCCGCAACGCCGGCAACGCAGCCCGGATATCTACAAGAGCGACGAGAAGCCTACGTGGTGTCCCGGCTGCGGCGATTTCGGCGTGCTCAACTCCGTCTATCGGGCACTCCGCACCCAGGGCATTGCGCCGCACCAGGTCGTGTGCGTCTCAGGGATCGGCTGCTCCAGCCGCATTCCCTATTTCATCAACGCCTACGGCTTTCACGGCATCCACGGCCGCACCATGCCCATTGCCACCGGAGTGCGGCTGGCTCGACCCGACCTGAAGACGCTCGTCTTTGGCGGCGACGGCGACGCCTTTGCCATCGGCGCCGGGCATTTCGTCCACGCGATGCGGCGCAACGTTGATCTCTGCTACGTCGTGATGGACAACGCCACCTATGGCCTCACCAAGGGCCAAACGTCGCCGACCAGTGGCACCGGATTCGTCACCCTTTCGACCCCTCACGGCAACCCGGAGCAGGCGCTGAACCCCCTGCTGCTCGCGTTGGCCTCCGGCGCGACCTTTGTCGCCCGTGGTTTCTCCGCCAATCCCCAGCAGCTCGCCGACTTGATCGTCGCCGGGATGAATCACAAGGGCTTCGCCTTCATCGATGTCTACAGCCCCTGCGTGGTGTTCAACAAGGTCAACACCTTCAAGTTCTACAAGGAACAGACCACGCAGCTCCCCGGAGACCACGATCCGTCCAGCTTGCCGGCCGCCATGCAGCTTGCCATCAGCCAAGACCCGCTCTATCTCGGCGTGTTCCACCAGCGCGAGGCAACCACCTTCGAAGATCACATGAACGCCGACGTACCAAGCCAACGCCAGCGCCACGAGCTGTTGGAGCAGCTGTTCGACCGTTATAGTTGAGCTACATCGAGGTACGCTCTGTGTGGGGCGGCGGACCTACTCCCCCTCCCTCAAGGGAAGGGACCTTATCCCCCGTCACTCCCGCGCAAGCGGGAATCCACCACCCCTCCCCTGATGAGCTTTGCCAACTTGATAAGGTAGTGTTGTGTCCCCCACCCTGACCCTGCCCCGGCCCCAGTTCCAGGAGAGGGAAGGTGCATCCTGCCCCCGCTCCGCCGGGGCAGGGCCGGGGAAGGGGCCAGGGGTTAGGTCCGAGTAGGCTACAGCCCCCTCCGGCTCCCCCGTCAGAAAACGATGAACAGGCAACGCATGTGCCGCGCCAGGGCTGCACATTCCACTGGACATCGGCGGTGCAGCCCTGGCAACGGCATAGGCGTTTCGCTCGGCGTGCGTACCACGGACGAGGCGCTCGCCGCTCTCACGGAAGTCGCCGCCGTAGCCGACATCGCCGAGCTACGCCTCGACTTCATGGCGGAATGCGACCTCGCGCGGCTGCTCTCCACCCGCCCCTGTCCGGTCATCGTGACCAACCGCCCGGTGCGCGAGGGTGGGCGCTTCACCGGCTCGGAGGCCGACCGGCTGCGCCCCCTGCAAGCGGCCATTGATCTGGGCGCCGACTACGTGGACATTGAGCACGACTCCGTATCGCTGCTCCCGGCGCAGCGCGGAACCACTCGGATCATCGTCTCTTTCCACGACTTCTCTGCCACACCACCGACCCTGCCACGCATCGCAGCCAGGCTAGTGGAGCAGGGCGCCGACGTGGTTAAGGTAGTCGGCATGGCCCAGACTCCGGCAGATAACCGCTACGTGCTGGAGACCTTTGACCAGGCGCGCTGCCCCACCATCGCCATCGGCATGGGCATGGCCGGCCTTCCCAGCCGCGTGATGGCCCTCCGCTACGAGCAGTGCTTCCTCACCTACGCCACCCTCGGCCAGGGCGAGCAGGTGGTGGGCCAGGGCCGCAAGCAACGGAGGCTCCCTTACGGCTCTGGCCCACCGGTCGCGCCAGGACAACTGCCCGTTGACGCCATGCACACGGTCTACCAAGCATCAGCCATCGGGCCGGAGACACTGGCTGTAGGCATCGTGGCACCGTCGCTCCCACCGGACGCGGCGCTTGCGCGGCTCAATGGAGCGCTACGCCAACGCGGGCGCGATGCCGTCGCAGTCCCTTTCGTACTCCCCGAAACCGCCGACGTGACCGCGCTGGTCCGCGCCTACACCGACCGGCGCTACGGCATCGGTGCTTGGATCGTGTACCCACCGCACCAGCAAGCCTTGGGGCAGCCAGACGCCCTGGACCGGCTGCAAGACAAGGCCGCCACGCACGGCGCGGTGGACCTCGTCATCCGCGAGCCTGACGGCCTCTATGGCCTGTGGGTCGGCAGTCCCACTACCGCAGTCGTCGCCCTCGACCTCACCCCCGGCTGACATTCCCCCGCCCCACCCGTCATGGCGGCGCAAGCCGTAGGGGCGCAGCATGCTGCACCCGTCCCCTCGTCATCCCCTCCCCCGCCATTGCTCTGTAAAGAGGTTGCCGGTACCGTCATTCCCGCGCACGCGGGAATCCACGTCCCCCTGCAACGCGGGGGGACCATAGGGGGGCCAGAGTGAGTCTGGACGAAGAACGTGCCGCCTAAACCGCGATCTCTCGCCGCTCGGCAACCGAGTGATAGGCCGCCTCGATCAAGCGCTGGTTGAGTACGGCGTCGTGCCAATTCGGCGCCACGCTCTCCCCGGTGACAACACCGCGCAGGAACCGCTCCAGCTGCAACGCAAACGGGTCGCGGCGGTGGACCTCGATCCGCTCCCACCCCTCCCCGAACGCCGCCTGCACGCGGGTCGGATCGTAGGTGAAGCTAGGCGTTCGCTCCTGGCTTTGGAAGCGGAGGTCGTTGAAGCTGAACGCGACCGACCCGGCCTCGCCGTCAATCTCCACGAACGGCACCTCTTCATGCTTCCGCCGTATCCAGCTGGCAAACACGTCGCCAATCGCGCCGGAGCGGAAGCGCAGCACGACGCTGCACGTGTCCTCGACCGCAACAGGAAATGGCGTACCGTCCGGCTCCTCACGCTCGTCGAATCCCCGATCCGTCGCACAGTAGACGCGCGCAATAGCGCCGCAGGATGGCTCCAAGAGGTGACGCAAGAGATCGAAGAAGTGTCCCATCATATCGTGGACAATGCCGCCGCCGGCGAGCTTCTCCTTGAAGAACCATGTCGGCCGATTGGTCACACGCTTAGGTACCATGTACCCCCACGTGACACGCGCGTGGAAAATACGGCCGAGCTTGCCCGCCGCCAACAGCTCCCGCGCAACCGTCGGGCCGCCCTGAAAGCGCATATTCTGCACGATCCCGTGGCAGACGCCGACTCGCTCGGCCTCGGCCAGCAGGTGCTCGGCCTCGGATACCTCGATGGTCAAAGGCTTATCGCTGAACACGTGCTTACCCGCGTGAATCGCTGCCAACAGCGGCTCATAATGCAGCGCGTTGACCAAGCAGTTGTCCACCACGTCGAGCGCCGGGGCGCGGACAAAGCCATACAGATCCGTACTCGTGTGCTCGATCCCGAACTCGGCGGCCAGCGCGGCCACCTTTGCCGGGTCGCGCCCATACAGCGCGATAGCCACCGGGTAGCGCCGGCCTCCGATAGCCAGTCCGGCCTGCCGGAGGGCCTGCAAGCCGCTAACGTGCAATCGGGCCATGCGCCCCGTGCCGAGTACCCCCACGGTAAGACCACGCGACGGATCAATAGCCATAACTCTCTCGTACCGGCGCCATGCGGACGGCGAGAGTGTAGCAGAGATGCGCGTAGCCCGGCACCCGGCGCGTAGGGGCGCAGCACGCTGCGCCCGTCCCCGGGGTTTTGGCAATCCGCACCGGCTACCGTACCCTTGCCAATAGGCGTGCAGCAGGAAGGAAGCAAGTACTGGCCAGACCAACACTAAGGGCGTGTCTGCAAAACACTCATTCCGGCTTTCGCCGGAATCCACGCCCCCCTGCGGAGCCGGGGTGCCGCCCCCCTGACAAGGGGAGGTTTTTCCGTAGGGGCGCACCATGTTGCACCCGTCTCCCCGTCATTCCCACCGGCTCATCCGTCATTCCGGCGCCAGCATGTCCCCTACTCCGCTACCGGGCCGGAATCCAGGGCCATGCAGAGGACCTGGAACAGGCCCTCCACCCCCTCTCCAAATGTTGGAGAGGGGGTGGAGGGGTGAGGTCCCCCCCCCCGCGGCTCTCCACGAAAAACCTACCCTTATCAGGGGGGCGGCACCCCCGCCGCCTATCCAGCCCATCCTTTCATCCGGTAAATCCTGATTCCGACACCATCACTCCCCGGCCCTAGCGTCAAGGCAAGCAAACGCGGCTACGTGAAGACATCGAACAGGATGCGGAGACAGACCAGGTAGATCAGCACACTGAGCATCCGACGCAGCACCGATGGCCGCAGCCGGCCACTGAGTCGCGCCCCAATTTGCGCGCCGGCCACCGCGCCGAGCGTGACGAGGGCGGACGAGAGCAGCGGCACCTGTTCCTGGATCAGCTTGCCGGCCAGCGCCGAGACCATCGTGCCGGCAATGACGAAAAGCGACGTGCCGATGGCCGGGCGGGTCCTCATCTGCAGCACGTACACCATCAGCGGCACCAGCATAAACCCGCCACCAACCCCCAAGATGCCGTCCACCAACCCGACCAGCATGCCCATGCCCCCGATCAGGAGCCAGTTCGGGCGAGGCATCTCGATGGCGTCCGTGCCGGCGCGCTCCTCGCGCGTCGGCATGAGCAGCGACGTGGCTGCAACCACCGCTAACAGCAGATAGAGCAGCGAGAGCGTCCACTCCGGCATCAGCGCCGACAACAAGGCGCCGAGCTGGGCAAACACCACGCCCGTTGCCATCATCGCCACGCCCACGCGGAGGTACACGTTGCGCCGGCGCCAGTGCGGCACTACCCCCGACATGGCACCGAAGAAGTATTGGGCTGCCGAAATACCGGTCGCCGCCTCCCAGCCTACACCCGCGAGGTAGACGAGCATCGGTACGACCAGCACACCGCCACCGCTGCCGACCATCCCGGCGATAACGCCCCCCACGGCCCCGATCAGCGGGAGTGAGACGAGGTGGAAGACCGACAAGTCACCGAGCATACCGTCAGGCATGGACACTCCCTGGCAGGCCGGAGCCGACAGGTTCCCCTTCCGAAGCCTGTCGGCTCCGGCCTACCACCACGACATACGACAACCGGCCAGGGTGTCGCACCAGGGGACTGGTACCCTCGCGTCCGTTCCCACGTCAGCAGGACGCGCAGCTCCAGGCAGAGAACGCTGGCCGGTTCCGACCCCGATGATGCCAAACGTCACGACGGCGGCCGCAGTTACACTTATGGCAGCAATGACACCGCCGGCTTGCACCAGCCAACGCCCTCTCCAAAGGTGGCGCACGCCGGCGGCATCAAAGGTCGGCAGGAGAGACACATGGCAACGCGCTGGACAGACTGGTTAGGACCGCGCCGCTACGATTGGATCATCGCAGGCAAGCTGGCCGCCAGCAGCTACCCACGCAATGATAAACATTTACGCGCCCTCCACGCCGCCGGCGTGCGTGCCCTGGTGACGCTGCACGAGCGGCCCATTGACCAAGACAAGCTCGACGCGCTCGGCATAGCCTCCCGGCACTACCCGGTCCAGGACTTCGCGGCGCCATCGCTGGCCCAGATCGCGGCGGCCGTCGCGTTCATCGAGCGCAAGCTGGCCGCCGGAGCAGGCGTCGCCGTCCACTGCGCCGCCGGGCTAGGGCGCACCGGCACGGTCATCGCCTGCTACCTGGTCCACCAGGGGTATGCGCCGGCCGAGGCCATTGCTCACGTCCGCTCCCGGCGGCCAGGCTCGGTCGAAACCGGCGAGCAGCAAGCCGTCGTCTACGCCTATGCCCGCCACCGGCAACAACGGCCGAGTCGGTGAGGGGGCCAGCAGTTTAGACTCTGGACAGTCCTTCTTCATACACGGCCGCGGTTACACTATGGTCAAGCTGGTGTGCATATGCGTCGGTTGATCCGCCTAGCGCGTGCCCTGCTGCTGGGAATGCTCCTGGTCGCGCTGACGAGCGGGGTACCGGCAGCGCAAGCCACCTCCCCCGGCGTCCTCATCACCGAGGTCCAGGCCGCGAATACGCGCACGCTGCTCGACGACCAGGGTGGCTACGCCGACTGGATCGAGCTGCACAACCCCACGGCCACCCCCGTCTCCCTCGCCGGCTACACCCTCTCCGACGACCCTACCGCGCCGACCAAGTGGCCCTTCCCCGTCACCACGCTGGCACCGGGCGCCTTTCTGCTGCTCTGGGCCTCCGGCCACGACCAGGTGACACCGGAGGGCTGGCACACGAGCTTCCGCCTGAACCGCGGCGGGGAGTATGTCGGCTTGTTCGGCCCGGACGGACAGCTCGTGGACGAGGTGACGTTCGGCCCGCAGGTCACGGATGTCTCGCTGGGGCGGCTGGGCACAGTATTCGACCGGTGGGTGTCCTTCCCGATCCCGACGCCCGGCACGGCGAATACGACCCGGCATCGCTGGCGAGCACCACCGGACGCGCCACTGGTCGAGGTCACGCCGGGCAGCGGACGCTATGCCGCCCCGGTGACGGTGCAGCTCTACACGCCGGTTCCCGGCAGCCTGCTGTACTACACGCTGGACGGGGCCGATCCGACGGTGGACGGGCAGGCCTACACGGCACCCCTGGCGTTGACGGAGACGACGGTGCTACGGGCGGTGGCGCTAGACGACGAGGTGCCGGTCAGTGCCGTGACCACCGTGACGTACCTGGTGGGCGAGAGGGCCGGTCTGCCGGTGCTGTCGCTGGTCACGGACCCGGCCCACCTGTGGGATGCGGCAAGCGGCATCTACATCAACGCGCAAAAGCGTGGTCGCAGTTGGGAGCGGCCGGTAACGGTGGAGTGGCTATCGCCGGAGGGAGAGCCGGCCTTCAATATGGCAGCCGGGCTGCGCCTCCACGGCGGCGGCAGCCGGAGACATGCGGAGGCCAAGCAGTCGTTCCGGCTGTACTTCCGGGGGGAGTATGGCCCGCGGGAGCTGGCATATCCGCTGTTTGGGCCGCAGCCGGGGCAGTCGCTGGCCACCGCTCCGGCGGTCGCAGGCCCACGCCAGCGCGCCAACACGGCCGGCGCTGTGGCCAGCGAGACGTATGACCGGCTAGTGTTGCGAGCCGGGTACAACGACAGTTGGTGGACAGGGGGAGAAGGGGTGTACGTGCGGGACCAGTTGGTACGGGACCTGCACACGGCGATGGGCCAGGTGGCGCCCCAGGGACGTTGGGTAGCACTGTACCTGAACGGGGCCTATTGGGGACTATACAACCTCACCGAGCGCATTGACGACACCTTCCTAGCCACGCACTTCGATGCCAGCGAATGGTACATCAACTCAGCATCAGGAGAGCAAGCCCCCGGCAGCGCGCACCGCTGGAACCGGTTTGTGGACTGGCTGACCAGGACGGACTTGCGCGCGGCGGCGCAGTACGAACAGGCAGCGCAACAGCTCGATATCGAGAACTTCACCGGCTACGTCCTGCTGAACATCTGGGCACGGAACACGGACTGGCCGCACAGGAATTGGATCGTGGCGCGCTCGCGGACGGGGCCGGACACGCGCTGGCGATTCTTCGTCTGGGACGCCGAGTGGACGTTCGAGATTGAGGAGCACACGTTCGAGCGCGTAGTGACCGGCGACACACAGCTCGGGCAGATACTCGCCAGCCTACTACAGAATGCCCAGTATCGCGCGTATTTCGCCTCGCAGGCCGAGCGCCAGCTAGCCGGGGCGCTGAACACCGCCGCCGTGCGGGAGCGCCTCGACGCGCTCGCCGCCGAGTTGCGTCCGGACATCGTGGCGGAAGCCACCCGCTGGCGGCCCGACGAGGAGCCGGCCGCGCTGGTTGAGCAATGGGAAGCGGAGCTGCGACGGATATCGGCGACCTTGGCCGCCGATGCCCAGCGGCTACGCCGATTGAGCGACCCGGAGACGCTGCTGCGGCCGCTCCCGCAGCTCGCGACCCCGGCACCGGCCGCCCGGCCGGCCGCCCGGCCGGGTATCCGTATCAACGAGCTTCTCGCGGCGAACACACACACGGCGTTCGATGACCGGGGACGCTACCCCGGCTGGCTGGAGCTGCACAACCCCACCGATACACCCCTCACCCTCCTCGGCTACAGCCTCACCGACGACCCCACTCAGCCGACCAAGTGGCCCGTGCCCATTGCGACACTAACACCGGGCGCCTTTCGGGTGGTGTGGGCATCCGGTGAGGACCTGGTGACACGCGATAGCTGGCACGCGAGCTTTCGGCTGAACCGCGCGGGCGGCTACGTGGGCTTGTTCGGTCCGGACGGGCAGGTGGTGGACGAGGCGACGTTCGGCCCGCAGGTCGCGGATGTCTCGCGGGGGCAGTTGCCAGGATCCGACCGGTGGGTTTCCTTCCCGAACCCCACGCCCGGCGCGGCAAACACGACTCCGCCGCGGGCGGCAGCGGACGCCCCGCCAGTAGTGGTTACACCGAGCGGTGGGCGCTTTGCCAGTCCAGTGACCGTACATCTGGCAACGCCGGTCGGGGGAGCTACGGTGTCCTACACGTTGGACGGTTCCGATCCGACAGTGGACGGACAGGCGTACACGGCACCCCTGGCGGTGACGGAAACCACGGCACTGCGGGCCGTGGCCTTGAACGAGGGCGTGCCAGTGAGTGCCGTCACCACGGCGACCTATCTGGTGGACGAGCGCACTGACCTGCCAGTCGTGTCATTGGTCACGGACCCGGCCCACCTGTGGGACGCGGCGACGGGCATCTACGCCAACGCGCCGGCGTGGGCCGCCTGGGGGCGGGCCAGGGAGCGGCCGGTGACCGTGCAGGGACTATCACCGGAAGGCGAGTTGGACTTCAGTGTGCCAGCGGGACTCCGCATTCGCGGCGGGGAGAACCGGCCGGCAGCGGCCAAGCAGTCGTTCGAGCTGCACTTCCAGGCCGAGTATGGATCGCAGGAGTTAGCGTATCCGCTATTTTGGCCAAAGCCGGGGCAGACGTATACCCGACTGGTGCTCCGAAGAGGACACGATGATGGGGGGCCGTTGTCCGGTGAGGATGCAGTGTACGTGCGGAGCCAGCTAGTCCGGGAGCTACACGGCGCGATGGGGCAGGTCGCGACCCGCGGGCGCTGGGTGGCGCTGTACCTGAACGGGGCCTATTGGGGGCTGTACCACCTCACCGAGCACCTCGACAACACCTTCCTGACTACGCACTTCGACACCCGCCCCTGGTATACCAGCGCCCCGGCGGGAGAGCCGGCCCCCGATAACGCCTACCGCTGGCACCTCTTTGTGGACTGGCTGCGGGGTGCGGACTTGAGCCGAGCAGCGCAGTACGAGCGGGCGGTGCAGCAGCTCGATATCGAGAGCTTCACCGCCTTTACCATCCTCCACCTCTGGGCCGGAGACATCACTTGGGACAGCCACGGCTGGCTTGCGGCCCGGATGCGTGACGGCCCTGATACCCGCTGGCGCCTGTTCGTGGGGGATGCCGCCGTGCCCCCTGACATGTATGGCCGGCCCGGTCGTGAGGCGCCTGGCTCACTCATCCCGATCCTCGCCAGCCTCCTAGCCAATCCCCAGTATCGAGCCTACTTCACGGCAGCGGTCGAGCGGCACCTTGCCGGTGCATTGGCCACCGCAGCCGTGCGGGAGCGCCTCACCGCGCTCGCCGCGGAGTTGCGCCCGGTCATGGCAGCGGCAGCGGCCCGCTGGCTCCCCGAACAAGAGCCGGCAGCGGCGGTGGCACAATGGGAAGCAGCGCTGCAACGGCTCGCGGCTTCCTTGGACACCAAGGCCCAGCGCCTCCGCGACCTCAGCGCCCCGGTGGTGCTCCAGCAACAACTCCCACAGCTCGCAGCGGCAGCGGCCCTGGTCCCGCTGGCGCCGCTGCCACCGGACACCCGGATTGCCCTGCTGGTACATCATCCCGCAGAGCTGACGCCAGGTGACACCGCCGTCGTGGCACACTTGGAAGCGCGGGGCGCGACGGTCACGGTGCTCGGGACCGCCGCTGGCAGCACCCCTAATCCGGCGCAGGTCGCCGCGAGCCACGATCTACTCTTGGTCAGTTCCAGTATCCGGGGCCTCGACACGGCGGCAGGCTACGCCCAGACTGCGACACCACTCATCTTCTGGGAGCCGCGGCTGCTGGAGGCAACGCAGTTGGCACACTGGGGTGGTACTCGCCCCGAGCAAACCGACATCCGGATTGTAGATGCGGAGCACCCGATTACCGCCGGGGTACCTCCTAACGGGCGGCTGCGGGTGGTACGCCGGCCCGATACGTTCAGCGTCGCCTATCCACCCACTGGTCCAGGGGTACAAGTGCTCGCAAAGCATCTGTTCGGTGGCGACCCTGCGCTCCTGGTGGCGGAGGGGGGCGCCGAGCTGCTGAATGGGCAACTGGCGCGGGCCAGGACCGTCTTCTTGTTCTGGCGTCACGACACCTTCCATCGGAGCACGGGCAACGCAGTCCGGCTCTTCGACCGGGTGGTGGATTGGGCGCTCGGCCTCCCTCCGGCCGCTGGCACTTGAGCGCGCGCTATGCGCCTCCCTTTAGCCCGGGCCTTCATCCTGCTAGACTTGGGGCAGGGCAGGACCATCCGGAGAACGAAGGGAGTAGATATGATGGCGCAGGTGACATGCACGCGCTGTGGGCAGACCGGTGAGCAGCTACCACGCCCGCCGTTGGGCGGCACACGTGGTCAGGTTATCCAGGAGCGCACCTGCGCCGCTTGCTGGTCCGAATGGCTCCAGACATCGGCCAACCTCATCAACCATTACGGCCTGCAAGTAGCCGTGCCCGCGGATCGCCAGCAACTATACGTGGTGATGGCCGAGTTCCTGAAGCTGCCGGAAGTAGCCCCAACACAGCCGGTAGATACACCGGCCCTGGCCGACCCTACGGTGGAAGGCACGCCACCCGCGGCGCAGTGAGCGCCCGTCAGGGCCGCTCTAACACGACCTGGAGCCAGTTCCGCGGCACTGACCTCAGCCCCAGCCGGCGGAAGGCACGCCGGGCGCCCTCTTGCAGCGCCTCAGCCGCCCATTCCAGGGGCACACCAGGGAGCACCGAGCGGACAAAGCGACTGTAGGCGCTGATATCCACCCAGCTTTCCAGCGGCATGTCCACCTGCGCCACTTCGTCAGCCACTACGCGAAAGCCCGTCTGGCGCGCGAGATCAAGGTATTCCTCACGAGACATCAGGTCGGTACCGGCGAGCGGACGTGGTGCCGAGGGATCGCGCTGTACGTCCGGGTGATCCTGCCGCAGCGCCCGCAGCGCCTGCCGCATCCACGCGACGTAGAAATACTCCGATTCGGGCGGACGATGGTCCTTGGTGTATGCCGAGTTGAAGGCTAACCGGCCTTTTGGTTTGAGTGACTCGAAGATCGCCTGTAACCCGTTCGCCTTTTCTTCGACCAAGTGAATAGCATTACAGAACAGCACGCGATCAACCGGGGGGACCAACCGGTCAAGCTCTTCGGCCCGACCGACCAGCCAGGAAACCGCCACCGCCGTGCCTTGCCCCACCGACTTCGAGGCTCGCTCCAGCATCGCCGGCTCCGGATCCACCGCATAGAACCGACCGCTGGCCCCCTCTCCCCGCCGGTCGAGCAGCGCGCGGGTGACCATGCCCGTCCCACAGCCCAAGTCAACAACGTCCTGCTCCGGGGATATCCCCACAAGATCAAGCAAGCGATTGAGGGCTGGGAATTGGAAGGTAAGGTTGGCGAAATCTTCGTATTCTCGCAGTACCGGCTTCCCTGCCTCGACCAATGAGACGTCAATGCTTGGTCGGGTCGGGCCGGTTGTTACCTCTGCAGCCGTCATTGTCCTTGACTCCCGGCGCGGGCACAATGCTGCCGCGGCTCAGGGCATTAAGCCGCGCTGTCTGACGCGGTTTCCTAGGCCACTTACCGAGGCATTGTACCACTCTACCGCCGTACCGCCAACCGAGACCGTGCAGCGTCGCGTGCCCGGCCCGGAGCCGCTTTCGACCGCAGCCGGCACTCCCACCGCACGGCGCTGCCCATTGACCATTAATCGGCCGAGAACCGGACCTACCACCCGCTTCATCCGTTTAGCCCTGAAGGCTAGGAGAAGGCGGCAGCCGCCATCCACCCCTCTCGGTGCAGGCAGCCTACCCGCCGCTCGATGGGGAGTACATTCGGGGAGTTCAGCCGGCAATGAGACAGCGGAACCTGGGCCTATCGTGGAAGATCGGGCGGTACCTGTTGGCCCTTATACTGCTCGCGTCCATCGGGACCGTAAATGGGCGGTGGCACACGCCGGCCTCGGCAACGACCAATGACGTGCTCACCCTCACCGACCAGACTCGGAACCTCGTGTTCGTCGGCCGCGGGTTCGGGCACGGCGTCGGCCTCTGTCAATGGGGCGCGCGGGGCCGCGCTATCGCCGGTCAGCGCGCGGAGGAGATACTGGCCGCCTATTACCCCGGCACTACCGTCGCAGCGGTCGTCCCGCGCGAAACGACCGTCCGCGTCCTCGTCCACTACGCGATGCCCCAGGGTGTGGGGCAAGTCAATCGCGTCTACGCGCGCCAGGGGGCCTGGCGTGTCGAAGGCGTGAGCAGTGTGTTCCCCCCCAACGGGTATCTCCAGGTCCGCACGAATGGGGCCGGCCAACCGCCCCAGGTGTCGGTCCATACCCCGGAGGGGCATACGCTGGCGGGGCCGGGATTAGGGCTACCCATCACCCTCCATCCGGGTGATCCCAACGCGCGGTTCCAACTGGCCTACCCGGTGCCAGCCCCGACCTCCTATCGCGGCAGCGTCAGTCTCGTACCGAGCGGAGCGACCGTGCGTACAATCAACACGGTTGGTATTGAAGACTACCTACGCGGTGTGGTTGCGGCCGAAATGCCCCCCGGTTGGCCCATCGAAGCCCTCCGTGCCCAGCTCATCACCTCGCGCTCATTTGCCTACGCGACTTCCCGCCACAGCAGCCAGCGCTCCTTTGACTTCGACGCCACCCAGGGGTCCCAAGTGTACGGTGGCACGGCCCACGAGCGCCCCCACGTCAGCAGCCTCGTTGACCGGAACCCCGGACTGGCCATCACCCGGAACGGGCCGGTCGTGGCCGGCTATTTTTCCTCTACCTGTGCGGGCTGGACCGAGAATAACGAAGATGTCTGGGCCGGCAACATTCCCCAGTCCTACCTGCGCGCGATCCGCGACGTTGACGCGCTCGGTCAGGCCTATGACGCCGCCTCACCGTATGCAACGTGGGAAATAGGGCCGGTTTCCATCGCCCAGCTCGAGACCACGCTCAACACCGATCCCGATACGCGGGTCGGCCAGCTCCGGAGCCTCGACCTCTCGCGCCGCACACCGTCCGGGCGGCTCACGCACGTTACCCTGACCGGGAGCAACGCCACGCTCACGGTACGCGCGAGCACCTTCCTCAACTCCATCGCCAACTACGGACCGGATGGCGCTCGTCCGCTCTGGAGCTCCAACTTCCGAATACAATGGACCGATGCGCCGGCCGTGCAGGGCGGGAGCGTCCAAGCGGTTCAGCCCGGCGCAGCACCGCCAACCCCGCACTACGATCTCGCCCGCACCAACCCCATCCCGGAGAACCCGGCGCTCGGTGGTCGCTATTTCGCGGAGACCGGGCACCACGTCACCGGCAAATTCCTCACCTTCTTCGACGAGCGCGGTGGGCTTGAAATCTTCGGCTATCCGCGTACCGAGTCGTTCAACGAAGACGGGCTTACCGTGCAATACTTCCAGCGTGTACGCTTCGAGCTACACGCCGACAAGCTCGGCACCCCCTATGAAGTGCAGCTCACGCTGATCGGCGACATCCTCACCAAGGAGCGCGGCTCAGTGTTCCCCAAGGCCGCGCCGCACCTGAACACCGCCGACTACCAATACTTCCCCCAGACCGGCTATGCCGTGCTCTTCGGCTTCAAGCACTTCTTCGACGACCACGATGGGCTAACTATTCTCGGCTACCCGATCTCCAACGAGCTGCAAGAAGACGGAATCGCCGTCCAATACTTCCAACGTGGTCGGCTCGAATACCATCCCGAGCGGCCCCAACCGGTTGTGCTCGGCGCGCTGGGCGACGAGTGGCTGCGGGCCAAGCTCTGGCTCCGTTAGCCGGCCGAGACCGTGGAGCGTGGAGGTCGGTGGCCCTACCCCCGGCCCCTTCCTTCCAGGAAAGGGAAGTCGTGGCAGCAACCAGCACGACAGCCTCTCGCCCCTTCCCTGAAGGGAGGGGGGTGGGGGGTAAGGCCACCGCTATTTGGTACCGTAAGCTGGTGCGGCACACGCCGCGATTTGACAGCGAGGAGGATCGAGCCAATGCTGACACCCGAACAGGTTGCCTTCTTCAATGAGCACAGCTACTTGCGCCTGGAGCAGGTGTTCGCGCCCGACGAGGTCGCCGCGCTGGAACACGACCTGAGCTACATCATGGAGACGTTCATCGTACCCACCAAAGGCTGGACCGGGCCATGGCGCAAAGACAAGCAGTACCTCTCCGAGGAGGAAGAGGAGCAGTCCCTGCTCTCCGCCACCCACGAGCTTCAGCACTACTCACCTGCTTGGGGGCACGCGATCTACAACCCGCGGCTTGTCGACGCCGTGGCCGACTTGATCGGCCCCGAAGTCGAGCTACATCACGTCACGCTCCACGCGAAGGGGCCGGAGTACGGGACGCCGTTCCCCATGCACCAGGACTACCCGTTCTACCCCCATCAGGACGGCCGGTTTATTGACGCCATCGTGCATGTGGACGCGGCCACCGAGGAGAACGGCTGCCTGAAGTTCCTGCGCGGCAGCCACCAACTCGGAGCGCTGGAGCACCTCCGCAACGGCTCACCACATCTGCCCACGGACCAGTACCGCATTGAAGATGCGGTTTCATGCCCCGCCAACACCGGCGATGTCGTCCTGTTCAGCATCCACACCATTCACGGGTCGAGCCTCAACCGTACCAAGCAATGGCGCCGGGTCGTGCGCCTAGGCTACCGCAATCCCCGCAATCGCCAGCTCAGTGGCCAAGCCCACGGACGACCGGGACTCATGGTCGCCGGCCTGCGCCCGCAGGTCGAGGGCGTCGAAATCGAGCCTTATGGCCTCTGGCAGCCCCCACCGGTCGAGGCACCGGCATCTTCGCCGCAGTCGGGCGCATAGCCGCCGCCGACAGCCGGCTAGCCCCCCTGTCACCGGCGGCCGCACATAGGATCGGCGTTACCTATGAAGAAGAAAGTTTACGAAATTGTAGAGGCGGCTGCGCCCGGCAACCGGGCCAGTGAGATCTTCGACATATTCATTATCTCGCTAATAGCCTTAAACGCCGTCACCTTGATTGTGGGAACCGTCGAGGGAATTTACCAAGTCTCACCGCAGGCTTTCCGAATCTTCGAGATTGTATCCGTCGCCATCTTCACGGTGGAGTACCTGTTACGGGTCTGGTCCTGTACCGCCGATCCGAGATACTCCCATCCCGTATCGGGGCGGTTGCGGTTTATTGTCTCACCCATAGCGCTCATTGACCTACTGGCGATCTTGCCTTTTTACGTGGTCCTCATCATCGATTTGCGTGGGCTGGACTTACGCTTCTTGCGGGCAGTACGTCTCTTGGCCCGAGTTGCCCGACTGAGCCGCCATTCCTCCGGTTTACGTACTTTAGGCCGGGTCGTACATACCAAGCGCAGTGAGCTACTCACTGTGATAATGGTCTTGTCAATACCACTGTTGGTGACCTCATCATTGATTTTCTTTGCCGAAAATAAAGCCCAACCCGATAAGTTTGCCAACATCCCCCAGGCTATGTGGTGGAGTATTATAACTCTTACCACCGTAGGCTATGGAGACGTCTATCCGGTCACCGTAGTGGGACGCCTCCTAGCCGGACTGATAGCGATAGTCGGGATCGGACTGTTTGCCCTCCCCGCAGGTATCCTGGGGTCCGGCTTTGTGGAGGAGTTGAGAGAGAGCAAAAACACACCGAGGGTCTGCCCTCATTGCCATAAAGAGATCCTCGAATAGCCTTCGTTTCGGCGACGCGGCTGCCGGGACTCGCTCCCGCGACCGGACACCCGCCGGGAGGGATGAGCAGTGCTGACGTAACCTATGAGCGAACTAGGGCGTGTTCACACAACCGCCATAATGTCCGTGTTCACACAACCGCTCCCATATCGCCATAATGTCACCCTGAACGCAGTGCAGGGGCTCAACTCCTTGTCGTGAGCACCGGTTTGGGTCAGCGGGCGCTTGAGATTCCGCGCTGCGCCCGCAATGACCGGCTGACAGGAGCAGCGGGCAGCTTAGTGTGAACACGCCCTAGCCACGTCTGGCTCCCAACGTTGATGAGGTTGCCCCCATACGCTCCGCCGGTCGGGTCTGCCGCGACATGGACAACGACCCAGGCATCGGAATTACAGGTGAAGCGGGTAGCTCTGGGATCAAAATAGATGGCATCGGGCTGATGGATTGTGGCCTTTACCACCATCTCGTATCCTACCATGCGGTGGCGGTCCAACACATGCTGTCACTCTGCCTCCCCAGCGCCCAGGCTCGGCCATCGTGGGGGTGCCAGTGCCGCTGCTACGCGCCAGCGATCAGCTCAGGGCTGGCCCGCAGTAGGCCTTGGAGGTGCTTGCGTGCGGCCGCAAGATCAAGCGGGACGCCCGGTGGCAGGTAGGGCAGGCTTTCCTGCTTTGCTAACCAAACGTCAAAGGGAGCGATGACGACACTAAGCGGCCTGCCCGTCTCGGCATCCAGGCGCAGATAGATATCCCAATAACGGTCCAGCTCCAACCAAGGCAACTGCGCCTCGCGGCCGGCGCCACCTGGCAGCACCACGTTCATCTCGCCGATATCGGCGTTGTAATCCCACGTCGCCTGGGGCAACTGGGCAATGATCTGCTCGGCAAGGCTGGCAATAGCGGTCTCGGCACTCATACGCTCCGCCTCCATCGCAAGTGTACCCGGTATTTGGGGCCGGGTAGAAAATAGGCCGTCTGCACGTAGCCGACCGTGTTGCCTCCAGGACCATCCGGCAGCCACTTGACGGAGACCTTTAGCCAATGGCCGATAAAGCGGTCCTCTGCCGGGGCCGGCACCATGTAGTCCACGACCATGCCAGCAGGATTGGCAAGCCGCGCCGTTCCGTCCAGGTCATCGTAAATCGCCTGGGGGTTGCGGATGGCAGCACGTACCATGGCTTCATACGAAGCCAGCTCTCGGTGTCGGGTCAGGACATGCTGCCACTCTGCCTCCCCGCAGTGGACCGGTCGGCCGAATGGATCGGTCTCCGTCCAGCGCCAACGCTCAGACTCGGCCATCGTGGGGGGCCAGTGCCGCTGCTACGCGCCGAGAAGCTGCGTGACGGCGCGGTTCAGAAAGGTCCAGTAGAGGGCAGTCGGGGCACCGCCGGCCGAGGCGGGCCAAATTCCGAAGTACATGCGACTGCCGTTGCTGGTCCAGACGGCGCGCTCGTGCCCGCCCTCCTCCAGCGCCGCAAGCACCGTTCCCCAAGCGACAATCGGTACCCGCTCCAAGGGCGTCACTGCCACTGCCTGTACCCCGGCCAAATCCTGCACCAGCGCCACCCCGGGCACCACCTGCACCACAACACCGGGGACGCTGTGACCGGGGTTGGCCGGATCGGGATGCTCCCCCAACCCGAGCGCGGGAGCATAGAGCGGATTGGCGTTGAGGACGGGCACGGCGCTGTTTTGGATACTCCCCAGCGTCTCCCCCCTGAGCGTTGCCGGGAAGCCGATCACCACCAAGCCCACGTCGCCCAGCGCCAGCGCCGTCACCCGGGCCGGGTTAATCGGCACAACGTTGAACCCCTCTGCCCTGAGCCGGTCGAGCCATTGGCGCGTGCCCACCTGCTCATCACCACTGGCCGGGGCACCATCAATGCCGTCCTGCAGATAGAGCACCTTGGCCGCGCGGCCGCGGGGATGCGCGACCGACGCCTGCACGGGCGTCGCCTGGGCCTGGAACAGTGGATTGAGCACGCTTACGCGCAGCGCCGTCACCGTATCCGGGGCGTTACCCCGCACACCGGTCACCCGCACGCGGTCGGCAATCCCGATCTGCTCATAGGTCAAGGCTTGGCCATCGGGATCGGAGTTGATGACGGTGTCCGCGGAGAAGGCGACGACCATGGTGATCGGACCTTCGCGGACCGTCGCCAGCCGCTGCGCTCGCCGGACTTCCGTCACCCGGCCGCTCACCTGCATCTCCAGCACGGCCGGCGGCGCAGCGGCCGCCGCATCGGCCCCCGGCCCTCCGACCGCCAGCGTCCGCACTTGCGCCGTCGGGAGCGGCGGCGGCGGCGCCTCGGCCGTTGCGGAACGAGTGTCCGGCGGCGCCGGCTGCACGGCCACTGTTGGCAACGGGGAAACGCCCCTTTGCACCGACAGCCGCGCCGGTAAGGCCGGTTGCTCGGACGGTTCCGACCGCACCAGTTGGAAGATCTGCGGCACCAGGAAGGCCAGGGCAATGAGGGTGACTATCGTGACGACCGCACCGAGATTGGGCAGTTGCAAACTGGCCGGCAGCCAGGTGCGCTTTTCGTGCTCGATCTTCGCGAAGATATCGCGGCGCAGCGCCCGCGGTGGTGGCACTGATCCCAAACTGCGGCGCTGATCGTGGAGCGCCTTTTCCTGCTCGTAGTAACTCCGACACTCCCGGCAGGAGCGTAGCTCACGCTCGATCGCTGGGCGCAGCGCCGGCTCCAGTTCGTTGGCTATGTAGGCCGAAATCTGCCGGCGCCAGGAATCACGCCCTCGCGCGTCGTGGCGGCTCACGTTGCGCTCCCGACCACCAAGCTCTGCACACCGCGCCGGAGCTTCGGTTGTGCAGCGCCCTCGGTCACCTGCGCCTGTTTGCGGTCGTTCTCCCTCGAACTCTGACCGCCAAGTGACGCGCCGGTGCTGCACTATCCGCTCGGACGATAGTGGTGCAATCCTGGCGAGTCATCACTCCTTCACCTGCCCAGGCTGCCGTTCGACCGTCTTGAAGACTTGCCGGAACTCTTCACGGGCGCGGAACAACAGCGACTTGACGGCGGCGCGTGTCGTGCCGAGTACATCGGCGATCTCATCGTAGGACAAGCCCTGATACTCACGTAAGAGAATACACAGCCGGTACTTGGGGTTCAGGCGGCCCAGAATGTACTGGACCTCCTCCCTGTTCTCACGATTTACTACGTCGCGCTCAGGACTCTCCTTGGCTACCGGATGAAAGACGGACACGAAATTGTCCCACGATTGCCACTTGATCAGCTTGCGATGCCGCAGCTCGTCCAAGCAGACATTCGTCGCAATCCGATAAAGCCAGGCCCCAACGCGCAGGTCATCGGAAGTCCGCGACAGCGCCCGCCACGCCTTCAGGAAGGTGTCCTGGGTCAGGTCGGAGGCATCCTCCGGGTTGCCCATCATCCGAAAGACATAGTTGTAGATCGCCGCGTGATACTGGTTGAAGATGACCTCGAAGGCGGCCTCGTCACCAGCCTGAGCACGCGCAATCAATGCAGCGTTCGCCACTACCACTGCCATGCCGGATTCCTCCCTTCCCACCGGTTTCAACGGGGCAGACGCGCGCGAGTTGCCCGGAGCGACTGTCAACGGCGTCGAACGCACGGAATTACTCACTGTCCCTATCTCCCCCGCGACGGTTTACGGTGCTCTACGACGATGCCGGCCACGCCAGCGGCGTCTCGCCGCGTTGCCACTGGGCGACAGCACTCCCGCTGCCGCTGATCGCCAAGGTGACCCGTTCCGCGGCCGCAATACATCGCAGCCACACCCCAGGGACTTCCCATTGTCACCACTTCGACAGGCTCAGTGCCGGCTCTGAGCGGAGCGCAGGGTCGCTCTCCCGTGGCCGAGATTCTGCGCTCCGCTCGGAATGACCGCTTTGGCGACGACTTTGGAAAGGCCCTCGCCATGCCCGGCCATACGACAATCGGCCGGCAAAGAGCTACTATGGAGTTGCCGAGCGAGTGGCGAGACACAAGGGGATACCACCGGCACCCGCACCTCGGTCTACAAGCCAGCCGCCGCTCGCGGTGGAGGGATGTTCGAGGAGATGATTGCTGGGAGCGGCCGCTCTCATCCACGAATTGCTGAATGAAGGACCGCTATGGTAGCAGTGCAGCCACCGAGGCGGCCAGCCCGTTACCGGACTCCTCGCCGACCGGCCGCTCCGGCGGAATCTGCGGATAGCGGAAAATCTTGCCCTGGTAGTTACGCAGCACCACCTCGTCGTCATTCAGCTCCACGACGTACTCGGGCAGAAGCGGGATTTTCCCGCCGCCGCCGGGCGCATCAATCACGAAATGCGGCACCGCAAGTCCCGATGTCCAGCCGCGCAGCGCCTTGATGATCTCCAGCCCCTTTTCCACGCGCGTCCGGAAGTAGTTGGTGCCCCGCGTGAGATCGGCCTGGTAGATGTAGTACGGCCGCACCCGAATCCGCAGCAGCTTCTGCACCAGCTCTTTCATCACCACCGGATCGTCGTTCACACCGTCCATGAGCACGGTCTGACAACCAATCGGCACCCCCGCATCGGCCAGGCGGGCGCAAGCCAACGCTGCCTCCGGCGTGACCTCGCGCGGATGATTGAAGTGCGTGTTGACATAAACGGGATGGTACTGCCGGATAATCTCGCACATCGCCGGCGTCACGCGCTGCGGCAACGCACACGGCACGCGACTGCCAATGCGAATGACCTCAACGTGCGGAATCCCGCGTAGCTCCTTGAGAATCCAGTCAATCATGTGATCGGGCAGCATCATCGGATCGCCGCCCGACACGATGATGTCCCGGATTCGCGGGGTCCGGCGAATGTAGTCTATGCCCAGTTGGAGCGTTTCCTTGCTCCACCAGCCAGGGTGGCTCACCTTCCGCTTGCGCGTGCAAAAACGGCAGTAGATCGGGCATTGGTGATTGACCAGGAACAGAACCCGATCGGGATAGCGATGGGTAATGTTCGGTACCGGGCTATCGCCTTCCTCGTTCAGCGGGTCCTCCGGACTGGACAGGTCGTCGAGCAGCTCGCGCTCGTCGGGTATGACCTGTTTCCAGATCGGATCGCCCGGCTCCTCGATGAGGCTCAGGTAGTACGCATTGACCCTGATCTCGAAATCCTCGGCAATCCTATCGCCAAGGTCCTTGTCAATACCGAAGCGCTCGAAGAGCTGCTGCGAGTTATTGACTCCGTCCCGGAGCAGCTGTTTCCACTCTTCCATTACCTACGGTCGCCTCCAATACCCTTAGTATAGACGATTATAGACGTTGCTTCTGCCACTGCCGACGCGACGACAGATCGGCAAAGCACCAGGCGCAGCCATGACGCCCCTTCCCTTGAGGGAAGGGGCCGGGGGTTAGGTGCAATATCACCGCCCCCCTATGGGCTACTCCCCAACGCACCAGGGGCCATCACGGCATCCACCATGCCATGAATAACCTTCTTGTCCGGCGGACAGATCGTCACCAGCACCCCGGCGAGATGCGCGCGATCCTCGACGATCAGGTAGTAGGGGTTGAGGCGCGCGCGGCCACGCAGCAGCCGCAGTTGATTGCGGGTGAAGTCGAAGTAGGGTACGGGCGAGCGCTCCATCCGATAGAAGTGCTGCAAGACGTAGCGCGTGCGCGGAAAACGCGCCAGCGCCGCATCCACGGCCGCTTCCCAGTCCTCCGCCGCCATATCGTGACCGACGGACACGCCGCGGCTGCCCCAGGCGAGCGGATCAAAGCCCGAGGGCTTGAGCACCAGCTGCCGCCACTTCTGCGTGAGACCACGCAGTTGGTCCCAGGACTGCACTGGCCGATCCGCAATCCGCAGGCCGGGGATCGTGGCCGCCGGCGGCAACGGCGCGGGATCCAGCACCCACGTCTCCGGAATGACCTGCTGCAAACGTTCCTGCACCTCGGCGCCCAACTGCTCGCGCCAGAAGTGTGCGAGGATCGGGTGATGGAACAGCGCAAACAACAGTTTCTCTTCGAGATACGACTTCAACGGCGGCGTGATCGCGACGCGCCCCTTCTTCGCGGCGTAGAGAATCAGCTCGTATTTGGGGATATTCGGTAGATCGAACAGCTCGAAGAACCGATACACGACCGAGACGGGCCGCCGCCCGCCCGCATACGGCACCTGCAAGTGCTCCTCGGTGAATACCACCTCCTCCGGGCGCACGGCCACGGCCGGCACACCCAGATCATCCACCGCCGCGGCCAGCCACTGCATCTCCGGCCAATAGTCCCCGGACTCCTCGGAGACGACGATAGCCAGTATGCCGTCCTGCCTGGCCAAACCCGCCCGGATAGGGCCAGGTGTGGGGCGGGTTTGGCCAGGCATCGCTGGCGCGTCGCGGGCCAGCGTCGCCGCGTACTGCGCCATGGCGGCGAACCGCTCGACCATCCCGTGAGCACCACCAACCGGCTCATATCCCAAGGCAGCATAGGCTTGCGCCAGGCTGGCCGTGAAGCCTATCCCACCGGGCACGGAGTCCAGCTCCGTCGCCTTCAAGCCCTCGTCGGTCAGGAACAGGTCCGGGCGGATGACCAGCGGGGTATGCCGGCGAAAGCGATTCATCCGACCGTGCCGCACCACCTCATCCGGGCGGCCAGCGTCCAGATATCCAGCCACCCAGGCCGGCACACGACCGCGCACGCTGGCCTGGTAGAGACGATTGCACGCTTGGTAAAAGGCCAACAGGTCCGCGCCGAGCCGCGTCAGCGTCTCCACCAGCTCCGGCCAAAGCCAGAATGGCTCTGGCGAGAGCCGCCACGGTGCCCGCTGACCCGGCAGCCGCCCCGGTCCCTCGACCCGAAACAGGGCCGGGTCCGGGAGCAAGTCGTCGAGCTGCCGACTGACTGCCGCTGCATCGTCCTCCGCCCAACGCTGCGCCGGGCCATCCGGCACGGCTACCGGGGACTCGGCCCTGACCTTCATCACAAGCTATTCACTCTCTCCGGATGGTGCTCGGAAACCGGGCATCGCGGCTGCCCATTCACTATAGCATCAGCCACCGACCGCTCGTTCCGCATAGCCTTACGAGACCTTGCAAGAGCCGTTATTCCTGCCCAAGCAGGAACCCCAAAAACCGGGCCGCCCTGGTTGGCGGGAGACGAATCACTGCCGCCTACCACTCCATACAACGTGCGGCGCGGTACGGAACGAGCGCGTCAACACCTCGGACTGCCGCCCCTGGGCGGCTGAATTTGCTCTACATAACTAGGAGGGCTGAGACGCTCCGGACCCGCCTACGCCGGAGGCGCAACGGCATCCGCCTCGATCTCGATCAGCATCCCCGGCGCCATCAGGCGCGAGACCTCGACCATCGTTGTCGCCGGGTGCGCCTCACCGAAGAACTCTCGATGCGCGCGACCGAACTCCGCCCACCGCTCGATGTCGGTCACAAACATGCGCGTCCGCACTATCGCCGTCCGGTCGCTGCCCAGGTTCCGCAGCGCCCGCTCGATCAGCTCCAAGCAGTGACGCGCCTGCGCGTAGGGAGCACCCGGCGCGAAAACGCCGCCATCCTCGGCAACCGGCGCCGTGCCGGTCACAAAGGTGAGGTCGCCCGCGCGTAGTGCCCGACAATAACCCACCTTATTCTCCCACGGCGCGTGAGAATACGTCCGCTCGAACTCCATACCCTCGCCTTCTCTGCCCGCAGCTACGGGCCAAGCCGTAGGGGCGCAGCATGCTGCGCCCGTCCCCCTTCCTTCTAGGGGACTAGGGCAGGACGGTCCGCACACGACGGCCTCGCGCCCCTTCCCTTTAGGGAGGGGGGTGGGGGTAGGTCCGCCGCTCCACACGAAAACCTACCCCTGTCAGGGAACCATAGGAAGACCAAGCCCCCGCTGCCGCCGTGACGAGACAGGAGCCTAGCGCTTCCCCGCCCGCAGCGCCGCCGCCTGCTCCGCCGGCGACACGCTGTACTCGTCGAACGCCTCCTGGAGCGCCTCGACTTCATAGTGCGCGTAGATGCGCTTGGTCGTCTCCGGCGAAGCATGGCCCAGCAGGTCTTGGACCTGCTCCAACCTGGCACCGCGGTTGAGCAGCGTGCTGGCCTTGTGGTGCCGAAAATGGTGCGTACTGACCGCAACGTTCACCGCCGCGCCGGCCGCTTTGGCCACCCGCCAGACCGATAGGGGCGAGAGGCGCAGGTTCTCGCCGTCGCGCCGGGGCTGCCCCCGTCCCTTGTCGTGGCGCAAGAACAACGGCACGTGGCGATCCGCTCGCTCGTCCAGATAGGCACGGATCGCAGCCAGCGCCTCCTCACCGAAAAAGACGATGCGCTCCTTGTCACCCTTACCGGTGACGAGCGCCCGTCGCGCCCACCCGTCCTCGACGTCGGTCCGGTTGAGACCCGCCACCTCAGCGCGACGCAGCCCGGTAGAGAAGAGCGTATGCAGCAGCGCCCGGTCCCGCAGCACCTCCAAGCGTTTCCGCCGGGTCTGCGGCGTCGCCTCCGGTAACGGCAAGCCGTCCACGTACTCCAGAATGAGCGGAATGCCCCGGTCAATGCGCGGGGTGCGGTACGTCGAGCGACCAACCACGTCACTCAGCTGTTGGCGCATCTGCTCATACGACAGCCCCGGCGCCAGCAGCCGCCGGCGGTCGAGGTAGCGCATCAAGGCGCGTGCCCCAGCCAGGTAGGTGAGCACGGTTGCCCGCCGCTCCCGGCCATGGTGCTGGAGCAGCCAGGCATAGAATTGCTCCAGGATGGTCGCCGGCAGTTGATTGACATAAATCTCTTCCTCGCCAAACTCGCGGCGCAGGAACTCGGCCCAGCGACGCAGCCCGGTGCGGTACGTCGTCAGGGTACGCGGCGAGCGCACCACCTGCGTTTGGAGGAAGGCCGCGCTGGCAGCAGCGACGGTGGGCGGTGGCCCGTGGCCCTTTGGCAGTAATCTGTCGTCCGTGGTCTGGTCACTGGTCACTGGCCACTGTCCTCTGGCAACTGACGTGTGGAAACGGGTCACGCGACATGGTAGTGGCTCCTCCCGGCCGGCTGCCTATACCGGGGAATCCCGGCATCAGTTACACCGTTGCTCTCACCTGGAACGGAGCAAAGCGGTGCAGCGATGCGCGGCCGGAGCCGGCGTGCCACCACTCCGTCATTGCGGCGCAAGCCGCAATAAAAACAGGCGCAACGAGGGACTGTAGGGGCGCAACATGTTGCGCCCACCCCTGGAACTGCGGGGGAACCAGAGGGGGACCCAATCATGCCTTACACTGGATGACCCTCCGGCTCGCTTTCGTGAACTATAATCAGCATTAGCTTTCACAAACCGCGAGACCCCGGCCCCTCGCCCCCCTCGGCTGCCCCACCGCACTTGCCGCGCGATAGCGAGCACCTGGTAATCCGGCAATGAACGCGGGTAGTCCAGTCCGGCGATCAGAAGACCATGGCCATGGCCATGGCCGCGTTGCCGAGGAGCAACCTCATGCAGATGCTGCCAGAGAGTCTGCATGGCGTGTACGCTTCTTCCGCGCGACGGCAACCTGGGCGTAGGCCAAGCAATCCCGCACGTCATCCTCGGCTCCTTCCCACTCATCACCTTCGCTGCGTGCATTGAGACCATGCGCCACGCACCACGCCTTACCGATCACTGGCCCCTGGCTCGTCGAGACCACGCACCAGCTCGCTCGGACAGCAATGCAACGCCGCCGCCAGTCGCACCAGCAGACTCAGCTTCGGATTAGGTATGCCCCCACGCTCCACCTGGTTCAGCGTGGCCCGCGGCACGCCGGCCGCACTCGCAAAGTCGGCTTGCCGGCCGTACCCTAGCGCCAGCCGCCGCTGCGCCACCCGCTCGCCGAGCGTAGCGCCCGGATCAGCGTAGGTCCGACCGGCCACATGCCATACCAGCCCCGCTAGCTCCACGTCGAGCGCCCGCGCCAACGCCGTGAGCGTCCGCACCGTCGGCTCGTGGCGCCCGGCTTCGAGCGCATTGACGTATGGACGCGGAATACCGGCCCGCGCCGCCAGCGCCGTCTGCGTCAGCCCCCGCCCAACGCGGAGCCTCCCCAGCCTCGCTCCAAGCTCGACCAGGTTTGGACCCTCCGGGCTAGGAGGTGCCGCCACCGCCCACCCCCACCCGGCTCACTTGCGCTTCGGATTCGCGCGCTGGTTGCGAATTTGAGGCAGTCTGCTCCGCGGCCATCCCTCAACACCCTCCTCCAGGCACCGCGAATCCCACTCATCGCGCCTCACCGGGCACGTCTCCCGCCACTATTCCGTGAATTATACACCCCCGACAGGACAAAACGCCCCATCACACGGTCATCGGCCTGCCACAAGATGATACATCTGACACACCTGTTGACGGCTCGCGCGGCCGCGGGTATCATAGACCTGACAGCCCGATGTGGATAATCGGCTGTCGTTGTGGATAGGTGGGGCGACCTTCAATTCCATACATCCTACTTTCGTCGTAGCACACAAACCGCCAGGGTCGCCCACCCTATTCCCCTACTGCACAGACCCTCGCCGACAGCGAGTTATGGCGCTGTCGAGAGCACTGGCGGAGCCACCCGGAGGCAATCACATGACCGAGCCACTGCCCTTCTGCGGCCCACCACCGGCCGGCTCGACGGCCGCAATTGCCGCCACGCGCCGCCGAGTCGCCGGCGTCGGAGTAGGCTGGATGGGTCTAGCCTGGTCCCCGCACGGCCTCGTCCTCACCACTCCCTTAGTCGCCACCGCCGAGACGGCAAGCCAATGGCTGCACGCCCTCAGCACCGGTCCCCGGCCAACGACTATCGAGTCCGCGACCGAGCCGGCTGCCACCGCGCTGGCGGCCTACTTCGCCGGCGATCCTCTGGCCTACCGCGGCCCACTAGACCTCTCCGGGCTATCACCCTTCGCACAGCGGGCGCTGGCGGAGGTCCGGCGCATTCCGCACGGCGAGACGCGCACCTATGGCTGGCTGGCCCGGCGAGTGGGCCGGCCCCAGGCAGCCCGCGCGGCCGGCGGGGCTATCGGTGCCAATCCGCTCGCCCCGCTCATCCCCTGCCACCGGGTCGTCGGCGCCACCGGTCGCCTCACGGGCTACCGTTGGGGAATCGCCCTGAAACGCTGGCTCCTGGCCCTGGAAGGCGTCTACCTCCCGGCCTAGGCCGCGCCTCCCGGCCCCCCACCCCGACAGGAGAAATCACGGACCAACCCATCGGGGGCGGCACGTTGCCCCCATCCCCCTGTGGAACGCACTGTAGCCGCTTATGTCAATCAAATCCCGGCCGGCAGCCCACCGGCTCCGACATTGCCACCACACCGCAGCCCCCTACCCCGAAACCCGCCCACACGATCCGCGCTGCGCCTGGTATACTTGCCGGTGAGAGAAGAAGTGTGATCCGTTGATTGCGTGAGTCGCCTCAGGAAGATGGCGAAGAGCAGAAGGAGGCCCAGACAGCGTGACGCTGACGGTTGAGGAGAAGCAGGAGCTTATCAAGCCCTATCAACTCCACGAGAAGGACACCGGCTCATCGGAAGTGCAGGTCGCCGTGTTGACGGAGCGCATCCGTTACTTAACCGAGCACCTCAATGTCCACAAGAAGGACAACGCCTCGAAGCACGGCCTGTTGAAGCTCGTCGGTCTTCGTCGCCGCCACCTGAAGTACCTTCGGCGCAAGCACCCCGAGCGCTACGAGAGCGTCATTGCGCGGACCGGGTTGCGGCGGTAGCGTGGCGTCGGCAGGCAGCCCCGGTTTGCGGCCTGGGTCGGACCGGTTGTACACCCTAGGTCCCTCGCTGGCAGCGGCAGCGCCACTCCGTAAGTCCGCACGTGCCGCTACGTTCCAGCGTGCGAGCACTCGGACCGGCGAAGCACTGGCTCGGCCTACTCCCGGTACTGCCCTACCGGCGGATGGTCCACCGGGCGCAGAGACTCCACCGCGCGACACCGGTAATCGGCAGCCCTCCACACCTTCTCTACGGCTTCATTCGTTGGGGACGGTCGCTCTAGGGTTGTTAGTTAGCACATGACTATGAGCATCATTCCAGGCCACCGGCCGGCCCATCGCGCTCGGTGGCACGCGCCGCAATGGCGCATCGCCCGGCACACCTGGCCGGCTGCTGGTAGTCAAGTGTTAACTAATAATCTGCACCTGCGACCGCCCCCTCCCCGGCGCGCTCCCTCGCACCACCCACCCGTGCAACGGATGGTGCCGCGGCGAGCCGCCACCACACCCACCTATCTACCCAGGGAGGAGAGCTACGATTATGGCTTTGCAGAAAACACAGGTATCGTGTGAGGTCGCCGGTCGCACCCTTACCATTGAAACCGGCAAACTAGCCGAACAAGCCGGTGGCGCCGTCACCGTGCATTACGGTGACACCCTCATCCTGGCGACGGCCACCGCCTCGAAAGAGCCGCGCCCAGGAACAGACTTTTTCCCGCTGACGGTGGACTACGAACAGCGGCACTACGCTTCCGGCAAGATTCCGGGCGGGTATCCGCGCCGCGAGGGGCGGCCCAGTGACGATGCCATCCTCATGTGCCGCCTCACCGACCGACCGCTCCGTCCGCTCTTCCCCAAAGGCTACCGCAACGATGTGCAGATCATCGTCTACGTGCTCTCGGCCGATCTCGAAAATCCCCCCGACGTCCTCGGTATCATCGGCGCCTCGACCGCGCTCATGATCTCCGATATTCCCTTCGCCGGTCCGGTCGCCGCCGTTCGGATGGGATACATAGACGGCCAAGTCGTCGCCAACCCCCTCATGACCGCAACGGACGAAGAGAGCAAGCTAGACCTCGTCGTGGCCGGTACGGCCGACGCCATCATGATGGTCGAGGCCGGGGCCAACGAAGTCTCCGAGGCGGTCATCCTGGAAGCGCTCGAAGCGGCGCAGCAAGTCATCAAAGATATTGTGGCTATCCAAGAGCAGCTCGCCGAGCAGGTCGGCAAGACCAAGCAGCAGTTCGAGCCATCCACGATTGACCCCGCGGTCCAGGAAGCCGTCGAGACGGAGCTACAGGATCGTCTCGCGGCCGTCCTGAACCAAAAGGACAAGGCCACGCGCGAAGCCGGCCTGGACCAGCTTTCCCAAGAGATCGTCGGCAAGCTCGAACCGCAGCATCCCGCCGCTCAGGTCGTGAGTTGCGTCGAGCAGAGCATCAAGCAAGCGGTGCGAACCCAGATCATCGAACAGGATGTCCGCCCTGACGGGCGCGATTCCCGGACCATTCGACCGATCTCTATCGAGGTAGGTACGCTGCCACGGACGCACGGCTCGGCGGTCTTCACCCGTGGCCAGACGCAGGCGCTCTCGGTAGTCACCCTCGGCTCTCCCGGCGACGCCCAGCGCCTTGACGGGCTGGCCTGGGAAGACGAGGTCAAGCGCTACATGCACCACTACTTCTTCCCCCCGTTCTCGACCGGCGAAGCCCGTTTCCTGCGCGGTCCGAGCCGCCGCGACATCGGCCACGGTCGTCTGGCCGAGCGTGCCATCATCCCCATGCTCCCCTCCGAGGCAGAGTTCGGCTATACCATCCGCGTCGTTTCCGAAATCCTCTCCTCCAACGGCTCTACCTCGATGGCCTCCGTCTGCGGGAGCTCCCTGTCCCTGCTGGACGCTGGCGTCCCGCTCAAGCAGCCGGTGGCCGGCGTGGCCATGGGCCTCGTGCTCGGCGACGACGGCCAATACAAGGTCCTGACCGACATTCAGGGCATGGAGGACTTCCTCGGCGACATGGACTTCAAGGTCGCCGGCACCACCACCGGTATCACCGCCCTCCAAATGGACATCAAGGTCACCGGCGTTACGACCGAGATCATGCGCGAGGCGCTGGCGCAAGCGCGGGAAGGGCGCCTGTTCATCCTGGAGAAGATGCACGAAGCCCTGCCGACGCCACGCCCCGAGCTTAGTCCCTACGCACCACGCATGATTACGGTCTCCATCAACCCCGAGAAGATCGGTGCAGTCATCGGCCCCGGTGGCAAAACCATCCGTGGCCTCGAGGCACAGACCGGCGCCGACATCAACATAGACGACAAAGGTCTCATCAGCATCCTCTCGCCCGCCGCCGCCGGCGCCGAGCAGGCCGAAGCACTGATCCGCGAAATGACCGAGGAGGTCGAGGTCGGCCGGATTTACCTGGGCAAAGTCGTGCGCCTGATGAACTTCGGCGCTTTCGCCGAGCTACCGGTGGGTACCGATGGCCTGATCTCGCTGGAGGAGCTGGCCGAGCATCCGGTGAGCCGCCCCGAGGAAGTCGTAGAAATCGGCGATGAAGTGATGGTCATGGTCAGCGAGATCGACTCGCAGGGCCGCGTCAACCTCTCCCGCCGCGCCGTCGTCGAAGGCGGCACCCCGCAGGACGTGCTGCGGCGGAAGATGCAGCGCGCCCGACAAGGTGGGCCGGGCGGGCCGGGCCGACCGCGCCCGCGTGGCGGCGCCGCGACCCCAGCCACCGCCTACGGCGGCCGCCGCTACGGCGGCGACCAGCCCTCGCGGCCCACCGGCGCGCGCCGCCGCCGCTAGCGATCAGACCCGCCCCCAATCATTCCCGCGTAAGGAGACCTTTGCATAACCCGTCATTCCCGCGAAAGCGGGAATCCAAAACCGATCCGCCCAGGTTGGCGAGTGTGGGGTCACGGCCACTGAGCACGCTGTCCTGGGAGTTACGTAAAGGCCTCCGAAAGCGGGAATCCAGGTCTCCCCGCATGGTCGGGGGACCATAGGGGGCCAATAACGAAGGGACAGGCAATCATGGCAGCAGACCCGATTCGTGTCGTATTGGCTGGCTACGGTCACTTGGGACGCGAGTTGGCCGCCGGTATCGAGCAGGATGCCGATTTCGCGGTCGTCGGCGTGACCCGGCGCAGCGTCGACTCCCCCACCATCACCCTGCCCTCGGGGCGCAGCGTGCCCCTCGCGGCCGATCTCGCCCCCCTGCTGACCGAGACCCAGGCCCACGTGCTACTCGACGCGACGACGGCCGCAGCGGCCGCCGAGAACGCCCGCACCGCGCTCACCCTCGGCGTCCCCCCCGTCATCGCCACAACCGGACTGTCGCCGGAAGCCATCGAGACCATCGAGCGGCTCTGCGCGGAACGTGGGCTAGGCGCCGCCATCGTGCCCAACTTTGCCCTCGGCGCAGCGGTGCTCCTCCACCTCGCCCGCGTCGCCGCCCAGCACTTCGACTGGGCCGAGATCATCGAGCTACACCACGACAAGAAAGCCGATGCCCCCTCAGGTACCTCGCTCCACATCGCCCGCGAGATGGTTGCCTCCCGCGGCCAAGACTTCCAACGCGCCGCGACGGCCAAGTTCACGCTCGCCGACGTGCGCGCCGGCCAGCAAGGTGGCGTCGGCATCCACAGCGTCCGGCTGCCGGGTTTCGTAGCCCACCAAGAGGTCATCTTTGGCGGCCTCGGCCAGACGCTCACCTTGCGGCACGACTCCACCAGCCGCGAATCCTTCCTGCCCGGCGCCCTGGCCTCCCTCCGCTACGTGCTCACCAGCACCGGCGTAACGGTAGGATTGGACAAGCTACTCGGTCTGGAGTAGCGTAGTAGCAGCACAGCACGGCCCCCGATCCGTCGGGGCACGGCACGATGACACGCCAGACGCACACATGCAGGAGGTAGCGAGCATGACCGGTTCGGCAGACGATTTTGGACGACTCATCACCGCCATGGTGACCCCTTTCGACGAGCATGAAGCGCTCGACTATCAGCAGGCCGGACGGCTGGCACAGCGGCTCGTCAAGAACGGCACCGACTCGATTGTGGTCTCCGGCACCACCGGCGAATCACCGACCCTCAGTACGGAAGAGAAGATCAGGCTCTTCCGCACCGTCCGCGATGCCGTCGCCGGCCAAGCCAAAGTCATCGGCGGCACGACCAACTACAACACCCGCGAGAGCATTGAGCTGACCGAGGAAGCGGCCGCCTACGTGGACGGCTACCTCCTCGTCGTCCCCTACTACAACAACCCGCCGCAAGAAGGGCTGTACCGCCACTTCCGCGCCATTGCCGAGTCCACCGACCGGCCATGCATCCTCTACAACGTCCCCACCCGCACCGTCCGCAACATGGAAGCGGATACCGTCGTCCGGCTCTCCGACGTGCCCAACGTCGTCGGCGTGAAAGAAGCCTCCGGCGACTACGAGCAGATCGCCGGCATCATCAGCGGCACACCCGACGACTTCCGCGTCTGGAGCGGCAACGACCAAGACACCTTCGGCATCATGTGCCTCGGCGGCTACGGCATCGTGTCGGTCGCCAGCCACGTCACCGGCCGCCTCATCAAGCAGATGATCGAAGCAACCGCCAGCGGCGATACCGCCGAGGGCGCCCGCCTGCACCACCACCTACTCCCCCTCGCCAAGGCCCTCTTCCCGCCCGTGTCGCCAGTCGCGTCCCCGTCCGCAATCAAGTCCGCCCTCAACCTCACCGGCTTCAACGTCGGCGGCCTCCGCCTCCCGCTCATCGAGCTACCGCCCGACGCCCAAGCCTCCCTCAAGACCCTCCTCGACACCTACGCCCTCGACGAAGACTAGCACCCACATCACACCTCACCCCCGGCCCCTCCCTATCGCCGAGCGATAGAGAGGGGGGCGCCCGTCATTCCCGCGCACGCGGGAATCCATCCCGCTCATCCCCTCAACCCGCGCCGCCTCCCCCCCTCTCCAAATGTTGGAGAGGGGGCCGGGGGGTGAGGCCCGCCGCCCCAAGGCCGTTGCCATCCCCCCACCCCCGGCCAATATGACCTATCGTTGGGAAGTGGCAGATGCAAGACTATCCTGGAGCACCGGGCACCGCCCGGCAGGGACCCACTCGCACCGCCGTCGTGCCGGCCGCCTATGGTGGGGCGGCCGCGCACCCGCCGAGGGCACCGGGTCATGGCCGACCTCCCGCCGCACCGCCGGCAGCGGGACATGGCCGTCTGAGTGCCGCCTTGAGGGCACCGGGTTATGACGTACCCCTCGCCACCACGGCCAGGGCGCCGGGTCATCACCGTCCGAGTGCCGCGCATCGGGCGCCGGGGCAACGTCGCCCCCGCCTCGCGCAATGGGCGCCGGGTCATGGCCGACCCTCCGTCGCGCCGTCGTCTGCGGCGGAGCATGACCGTCCGCGCGCCGCGTCCAGGACGTTGGGGCAGCGTCGCCCCCGTCCCACGCAGAAGGCGCCGGATCATGACGTACCCCGCGCCGTATCGGCACGGGCACCGGGTCATGATCGTCCGTGCGCCGCGCAGTTGGTGCCGGACCGCCAGCGGTCCCACCACACGCCGATGGCGCCGCCGAGTCACGCACCGGCGCGCGCCGGCACCTCCGTGCCGATCACCACCGCTCCCTGGCCGGCCCGCGTGAGCCGGCTGCTCCAAGTAATCTTGCCCCGCGTCCCTGCCACTCCCAACACCCTGACCCCTCCGCACTCCCATCGTCTCGACCGTCATGCCCACCATCCCGCTCCACTGCATCATCATTCCCGCCATCCGTCCCGTCATTCCCGCGTATGCGGGAATCCATCCTGCCCATCCTTCCATCCCGACAATCCTGCTTCAGATCAGCAAGTGCATCCTGCCACCCAGTTACCGCCCCACCCGCGGTCTTGCTCCACCGCGGACACGGGCTTCCGCCTCCACCACCCCGCCCGCGCGCCACCTCCCACGCCCGCCCACCGAAAATCTACCCTTGCCAGCAGCCCCTCTCCCCGCGCGAGAGGGCCGGTACGCCCCCACCATTCCCCTTCCCTTTAGGGAGGGGACCAGGGGGTAGGTCCGCCCATCCCCTCCCCCACGCCCACCATACGCCCCCTCTCCACATGGTGGAGAGGGGGCCGGGGGGTGAGGCCTCAACCATCCCGCCCACGTTCTACCTGGTGAACCCTCCGAGCGAGGACGACCAGAGGTGGGCACATGACAACTGAAGAGAAACACGAGCAGCTAGAGGCCATCGCCGCAGAAGTCGCCGCGTGCGTGCAATGCCCCCTGCACCAGGGACGCACGCGCACCGTCCCCGGTGAGGGCAACCCCAACAGTCCCCTCCTGTTCATCGGTGAAGCCCCCGGCTTCCACGAAGACCAGCAGGGTCGGCCGTTCGTCGGCGCCGCCGGCCAGTTCCTCGAAAGCCTCCTCCGCTCCATCGGCGTGAGCCGGCGGCAAGTCTTCATTGCCAACGTCGTCAAATGTCGCCCGCCCGACAACCGTGACCCGGAAACCGGCGAGATCGACGCCTGTAATACCTACCTCGACCGCCAGATCGCCGCCATAAACCCCTTGGTGATCGTGACGCTCGGACGGTTCTCGCTCAATAAATTCCTCCCCGGCCAGCGCATCAGCCGCATCCACGGCCAGCCGCGGCAGGTCGGTGGCCGCACCATCATGCCGATGTACCACCCCGCCGCCGCCCTCCACCGCGGCTCCTTACGCCGCGAGATCGAGGCCGATTTCGCCAAAATCCCCGAGATCGTCCGCGCCGCCCGGCAAACTGCGACCGAGCAGCCGGCCGAGCCGGAGCCGGCCGCCGACCCCACGCCGCCCCCCGAACAGCTCTCGCTGCTCTAGCCACTCCCTCATTGGCACGAACAGAACACCCATCCGTCGGTCCCGCATACCCCGGAGTTCCGGGTCGTAAGAGCATCCCTTGTGGGTGCCCTGATCCCGCCCGCCCCGTCATTCCGGCTTGCGCCGGAATCCATGTCCCCCTGCGAAGCGGGGGGGCCATAGGCTGACAAGGGTAGGTTTTTTCCGTAGGGGCGCGCTGAACCGCGCCCAGGCGTCCGTCATTCCCGCGAAAGCCGGAATCCAGGGCCATTCGGAGGGCCTGTTCCAGGCCCTACTCCCCCTCTCCACATGGTGGAGAGGGGGCCGGGGGGTGAGGTCTGCCCCCCCCCCCCCCCCGCGGCTCTCTACGAAAAACCTACCCTTATCAGGGGACCACAGGGGAGGCGGTCTCAGCCCTCAGCTATCTGACGGCGAATCGGTAGCCGCGCCCTCCGTGAGGTACGGCGCATCCAGCTCGGCCACCCGCCGCCGGCGCGCCGTGGCGGTCGCCGGCGCCAGCGGATCGAGCGGCTGACAGACCGCGCACAGGTGCGTACCACGGCCCGCCACCCGCAGCTTCTCGATCTCACCCCCACAGACGTAGCACGGCTGGCCCTCCCGGTCATAGACGAGCAGCAATTCCTTGTGGCGGCCCCGCCGCCCCCAGCCGTCGCGATAGGAGCGGAACGTCGTGCCCCCGTTGTTGATCGCCACCGTCAGCGCACCACGGCAGGCCTCGTACAGCCGCGCCACTTCCCGCTCGGTCAGCTCGCCGGCGCTACGGAGCGGATGGAGGCCGGCGCGAAAGAGCGCCTCGTCCACGTAAATATTGCCGAGACCGGCCAGAAAACGCTGATCCAGCAGCAGCGCCTTGAGGCGCGTGCGCCGTTGCGCCAGGCGCTCACGGAAGGCAGCGAGCGTCAGCCGGTCGTCCAGCGGCTCCGGCCCGACGTTGACCAGCACCTCGGCCAGCTCGCTAGCGCCGGCCAGCACATAGAGCCGGCCGAACTTCCGCATGTCAACGAAGCGTAGCTCGGTTCCGTCATCCAGCAGCAGGCAAGCGCGTAAATGCGCCGGCTCCGGGCTATCCGCCGCCACCGACCCCAGCCGCCCGGACATCCGCAGATGAATGACCAGAATCGCGCCGCTCCGCAGGTCGATCAGCAGGTACTTGCCTCGCCGCCGCAGCCCGACAATACGCTGTCCCACCAGCAGCGCCTCGGCCTCCGCACGGGTCGGCGGCCGATCCAAGGTCCGCGGCCAGCGCAGCTCCAGCCCGACGATCCGGCGCCCGACAAGCGCCGGCACCAGATCACGGCGGATCGTCTCTACTTCAGGAAGCTCAGGCATCGGACACGAGCCACCGACCACTAGAAACCAAAAACTGAAAACTAGAAACTGGCGAGCTTACCCCAGTTGGGACCGGCCTTCATCTCCACGACAATCGGCACGTCGAGCGCCATCGCCGTCTCCATACGCTCCTTGACCAGGGGGGCCACGCCGGACAGCTCCGCCTCCGGCACCTCGAACACCAGCTCGTCGTGGACCTGCAAGATCATCCGACTCTGCCACCCGGCCGCTTTGAGGTCGCGGTGAATGTTAATCATCGCCACCTTGATGAGATCGGCCTGCCCGCCCTGGATCGGATGGTTAATCGCCATGCGTTTCCCGGCAGCGCGAACCGGACCACTGCGCGACTTCAGCTCCGGCAGATAGCGCCGCCGCCGCATCGGCGTCTCCACCCAGCCATACTCCATCCCGTGCTGCTCGGTACGCTTGATGTAGGCGTCAATGCCGGGATAGCGGCTGCGGTAGCGTTTGATAAAGGGATCGGCCTCCTCCAAACTCATGTCGGTGCGCTGGGCCAGGCCCCACCCACTGATGCCGTACAGAATGGCGAAGTTGATCGTCTTGGCGAGCCGGCGCTGGTCATCGGTCACGGCATCCGGCATCGTATCGAACAAAGTCGCCGCCGTCGCCGCATGTACGTCCACACCGTCCCGGAACGTCTGCATCAGCAGCGGATCGCGGGAGAGATGCGCGGCGATCCGTAGCTCGATCTGGGCATAGTCGGCGGCCAGCAGCAGCCAGCCCTCCCGCCCGATCACGAAGGCGCGGCGAATCCGGCGCCCTTCCTCGGTACGGATCGGGATGTTCTGCAGGTTCGGGTCCGCCGATGACAGCCGGCCGGTGGCGGCGACGGCCTGATTGAACGAGGTGTGCAGCCGCCCCGTCCGGGGGTTGACGAGGGCTGGCAGCGCGTCAACGTAGGTGGACTTGAGCTTGGTGACTTGCCGATACTCCAGCACCTTCTCGATGACCGGATGCGCGCCCACGAGCTCCTGCAGCACGCCGGCATCAGTCGAGAAACCCGTCTTTGTGCGCTTGGTCAGCGGCAGCCGGAGCTCGTCCACCAACACCTGACTCAGCTGTTGCGGCGAGTTCACCTTGAACTCGTGGCCCACGTCCCCATAGATGCTCTGTTCGACGGCCGCGATCTGTGCGCCCAGTTCGCGGCTCATCTCGGCGAGGTAGTCCGTGTCCAGGGCCACGCCGGCGGCCTCGATATCCACCAGCACCGGCAGCAGCGGCAGCTCCACGTCGCGGTAGAGGTCCAGGAGCGCACGCTCATCGAGCTGCTCGCGCAACAACCGCGCGATTCCCGGCAGCCGCACCGCCTCCGCACCGGCCGCTTGGGCCAGCGCCACCGGCTCCACGGCCGCCCACGACTTGCGGCGCGGAATCAGGCTCGCCGGGGCGGTCAGCTCCTCCCCCGTTTGCGCCAGCACCAGGTCTTGCACCGAGAGCGAGCGGCTCGCCGGGTTGACCAGATACGCCGCGATCATCGTGTCGTCGGTGAGGCCGCGGAGTGTCACGCCGTACCGCGCGAGCAGCGCCATGGCCCGTTTGGCGTCGTGGCCCACCTTGGGCACCGCAGCGTCCTCGCTCACCCCGCGCAGCGCCTCCACCACCACCTCTGTCCCCCCGGTATCCGCCGCGGCCAAAGGAATGAAGACCGGCACGGCTTCCGGCGTAGCGCCGGCCAGCGCCAGCCCCCCCACCTCGGGATCGGCGCCCGGCCGCTGCGTCGCGATCGGGTGAATCACGAGGGTTCCCGTCGCCGCCAGCCGCCGCGCCGCTGCCGCCACCCCGCTCGGCACCGTGACGACCTCGATACTCAGTGTTGCCGGCGCCGGGGCCGCCGTGCCGTCGCCCAGAAGCGCCGGCTGGCGCGCGGCCGACTCATCCTCCGGTAGCTGCCGCAGCAGGGAACGAAACTCTAGCTCGCGGAAGAGCGTGACCACCCGATCCCGCGTGTAGGTACGCACCCGCGCGCGCTCCAGGTCCAGCTCACACGGCACGTCCCGCCGCAGCGTCGCCAAGCGCCGATCCCGTCTGATCTGCTCTGCGTTCGCGGCGACGGCGTTCTGAAACCGCTTCGGAAGGTCGTTCGCGTGTACCACGATCTCGTCAACCGTGCCCCACTCGTGCAGCCACCGCACCGCCGTCTTCTTGCCCACCCCGCGCAGCCCTTTGATATTGTCCGAGCTATCCCCGGCGAGCGCCTTGAAGTCGGGCACCTGCTCCGGGCGCAGCTCGTAGCGCTCCCGCACTTTCGCACGGTCATAGATGGTGTAGTCGGAGATGCGCCGGCCCGGCCAGACCACCGAGACCTGCTCATCCACCAACTGCAGGAGGTCCATGTCCCCCGACACGATAGCGGTTTCGAGTCCCGCCGCCGTGGCCTTGACCGCCAGCGAGCCGATCACGTCGTCCGCCTCGGCCCGCTCGGCCTCGCAGATCGGGAACCCGAAGGCCTCGACAAGCTGCCGCACCCGAGGTATCTGCACGCGGAGCGTTTCGTCCATCGGCGGACGATGGGCCTTGTACTCGGGATATTCCTCGTGCCGGAAGGTCGGCCCAGGGCTATCCAAGGCGACGATCACGTACTCCGGCCGCAGGTCGGCAATCGTCTTGAGCAGAATGGAGGTAAAGCCGTAGACGGCATTGGTTGGCTCGCCGGCCGAGGTCGCAAACGTGGCCGGCACGGCGTTGAACGCCCGGAAGAGCAGATAAAAGCCGTCGAGCAGCAGGACCGTCTCCCGCTCCTTGGCCGCTGCTCCCGTTAACTGTCTGGCCATGCTCCCCGCCGCCGACGCACCCTCGTTGCCCGTGGACACCACGCTCCGCATTTTACACCGCTCCCGTCGGTGCGGCGATGCCGCCGGAGCGCGGACGGCTGTCCGCCCACGTGCCTCCATAAATGAGCGCCTTTCCGAAGTCGCCGCCAAACCTGTCACCTTGAGCGGCCTTTCTACTGCCACCCTGAGCAACATTGTCACCCTGAGCGAAGCGCAGGGTCTCTCCCTCATGGCCGGGATTCTTCGCCCCGCTCAGAATGACAAATGACAGTGGAAAGGCCCTGCCCCGTAATCTCCCGCTATTGACACTCCTAGCGCCGCCTTCCTACAATCGGGAGAGTGGGCCTATGGTAACGACAGTGATGGTAACGACAGCGATGGAAGACTCATCCGACACGCGCCAGACGAGCGATTTCCAGAAGGGCGCGCGCGCCGTCATGCGGAGCGGCGGTCGGCGCATGACCCAGCAGCGCGGCCTGCTCCTCGATGTGATCGAGAGGGCCGAAGGACATCTCGACGCCGACGAGCTGTACCGGCTGGCACGCCAGCAAGACCCGCGAATTAGCCTTTCGACCGTCTACCGCACCTTGCTGGTACTCAAGGAGCACGGGCTGATCGAGGAGCTGCACCTCTCCGAAGAACACCATCACTACGAGATCAAAGGTGCCAACGAGCACTACCACGTAGTCTGCCGCCAGTGCGGCACCGTCGAGGAATTCACCAGCGAGCTTACCGCCCAGCTGCGAGCCGACCTGCTCCGGCAGACCGGGTTCCAGGTCGAAGGCATGGACATTGACATCAGCGGCCGCTGCGCCCAATGCCGCGCCGCCACCGCGTAGCCCACCACCGCCCCGTCATTCCCGCGAAACCGGGCATCCACTCCCCCTCTCTACCGCTCTGCGACGGAGAGGGAGCCGAAGGGTGAGTCCCGCTCCTCCTCCACCCGACTTGACTCGTCCGGCAATTGGGTGTATATTGCTACTGCGATCCTATTGCAAACCATTCTCTATAGCAAAACTGTCGCGTTGCTCCGGGAGGGAAGGTGTTTATGTCAACTATTCTCGCTCGCCATCGTATCGCGCCACGCTTGGCCTTGATCCTCGCGGCGGCGCTGCTGCTGGCCTTCGGTATGGTCCGGTCGGCACACGCCATGCACATCTCGGAGGGCTTCCTCCCGCCCATGTGGGCGGCGATCTGGTTCGTCGCCGTAATCCCGTTCTTCCTCTGGGGGCTGCGCTCCGTCGCCCAGCAGGTCAACCGCTCGCCACAGAGCAAAATCACGCTCGGCATGTCGGGCGCCTACGCCTTCGTGCTATCGGGACTGAAGCTACCTTCCGTCACCGGGAGCTGCTCGCACCCGACCGGCGTCGCACTCGGCGCCATCCTTTTCGGACCGACGACCATGGTAGTGCTCGGCACTATCGTCCTGCTGTTCCAAGCAATCATCCTGGCGCACGGTGGCTTGACGACGCTCGGCGCCAACGTCTTCTCGATGGCCTTGGTCGGGCCGTTCGTCGCCTACGGCGTCTTCCGCGCCTTCCGCGGTCTAGGACTGGCGTGGGCCGTCTTCCTCGCCGCCGCCCTCGCCGACTGGGCGACCTATATCGTCACCGCCGGGCAGTTGGCGCTGGCCTGGCCCGCCGCGACCGGCGGCATCGTCGAGTCATTCGTCAAGTTCCTCGGCATCTTCGCCATCACGCAGGTACCGCTGGCCATCGCCGAGGGCATCCTTACGGTCATCATCTTCAACCTGCTCGTGCAGCACAGCCGCGACGTGCTCGTCGAGCAAGGCATTCTCCCCGCGGAAGCACCGACGCCCGCACCTGGCGCTTCCGCAGCCGCCAGTTGATGGCAATGTCGCACCGGTAAGTGATCTGGAGGGAGCATCGCATGTCACCGCAAACGCGCAATTGGCTCCTGGCCGCCATCGTCATTCTCTTGGTCCTCGTCCCGCTGGCTTATCGCGGCTGGATTGCCGAGGGAACCGAATGGGGCGGCGCCGACATGCAGGGCGTCGCGGCCGTGGCAGAGCTGGCCGGCCCCGATTTCCAAGCCTGGTTCGAACCGATCTACTCGCCCGAAGACCTGGAGCGCTACTACTTTGGCCTGCAAGCGCTCCTCGGCACGCTCCTCGTAGCCGGCTTTGCCGGGTGGCTCCTGGGTCGCTCCCGCGCCCGCAACGGTATCGGCAGCGGTACCGATCTGGCCATTGCCGGGGCCTTGTCCGCCCTCGGCGTCATCATGGCCATCGCGCTGCTCTTTGTGGAGACGGAGTTCGGCGAGCTTCAGGCAACGATCTCCGCCTCACAAGGCATCGGCCTGGGTCTGCTGGCCTTCTTCATCGGCTACCCGCTCGGCCGCCGCGCCGGAGCCGGGGCTTGACGACGAGTATGCCGGGCGGCACACGCCCCCGCTCCAAATGTTGGAGCGGGGGCCGGGGGTGAGTCCCCCACGATTCTCGGATACGTCCGGAGCAGTGACCGCGCACTGCCAACAGTGAGCAGCAAACATGCATCCCTTTCCCATTGATCTCTATGCCTACCACAATCGGCTGCGGACCACGCATCCGGCCGAGAAGATACTCTTTGCCGGTCTCACCATCCTGATCTGCCTCGTCGCCGGCTCGCCGGTAGTCGCCCTCCTGGCGCTCGCGTTCGCCACCGTCGCCGTTGTCGGCGTGGCCGGCATTCCGCTCCGGGCCTTCTGGTACTTCATCCGCCTGCCGGCCGGCTTCATCGTGCTCGGCGTGCTCACGCTCGCAGTCATGTCCGTGGACCCGGCCGCCCCCGGCACGCTGGTCGCGCTCCCCGTCGGACCCTGGCACCTCGGCGCAACCTGGAGCGGCCTGGAGCGAGCCGCGCAGGTCGCGTCGGTATCATTCGCCTGCGTAGCCAGCATGTTGTCGCTCGCACTCACGACGCCGATGGTGGACATTACCGACCAGCTACGGAAGTGGCGTGTGCCTCAGTTGTTCATCGAGCTGATGGTACTCATGTATCGGTTCATCTTCGTCTTCATCGAGACCGCGCAGGCCATGTATATCGCCCAGAACGCCCGCCTCGGCTACAGCAACTGGCGGCGCTCGCTCCGTTCGGCGGGAATGCTCGCCGCCAACCTCTACCTGCGCTCGCAGGCCCGCGCCGCGGCGCTGTTCACCGCGCTGACCGCTCGCGGCTATACCGGGGAGTTGCGTGTGCTCACGGCGCAGCCGGCGTGGTCTCCGCGCAACCTACTCGTCATCGCTGGCGCCGAGAGCGTCCTGCTTTTGGCCACCGTCGCAACCTGGTGATGGAGAATGTCATGAGCCGGGATCACAACGTCGGGACCTGCCCACCGGGGCCGGCACTCCGCGAGGACCCGCAGCGCACACAAGAGCCGCCGTTGGCAGAGCGCCGCAACGGCGCCAATCCGGCCGCCCATCAGCCGGCCGCCACGACCATTGACGCACCGCCTGTGCTGGCAGCCGAGGGCGTCACCTTCACCTACCCGGACGGCACCGTGGCGCTGCGCGACCTGTCGCTGGCACTGCCAGCCGGCCGCCGCGTCGCTATCCTGGGCGCCAACGGCTGCGGCAAAACCACCCTCTTCCTGCACTTCAACGGCATTCTGCAACCCACCGCCGGCACTCTCACCCTGAGCGGCCAGCCAATCGGCTACGACCGCCACGCCCTCCGCGAGCTACGCCGCTGCGTCGGATTGGTGTTCCAGGACCCGGATTCGCAGCTTTTCGCCGCCAACGTCCGGCAGGACATCTCCTTTGGTCCACTGAACCTGGGCTGGTCCGAGCAGCGGGTACGCGCCAAGGTGGAGCAGGTCATCCGCGACACTGACCTAACGGACCTCGCCGACCGTCCCACGCACCTCCTCAGCTATGGCCAGAAGAAGCGCGTCGCCATCGCCGGCGTGCTGGTGATGGAGCCGGACGTCATCATCGCCGACGAGCCGACGGCCGGCCTCGACCCCGAGATGACCACCCGGGTCCTCGACCTACTCGATACGCTCCACCGCACCGGCCGGAGCATTGTCATCTCCACCCACGACGTAGAGTTGGCGCTCGCCTGGGCCGACCACGTCATAGTGCTGCGCCAAGGCCGGCTGCTCGCGGCAGGCCGCCCCGATGTAGTCCTCGCCGATGAGCCGCTGCTCCGCGGGGCCAGGCTGCTCCAACCCATCGTGGTCAGCGCCTACCGGCAGCTACGCGCCAAAGGGCTGCTCCCACCATCGGCGCCCGTCCCCCGCACCGCCACCGACCTGGCCGCCCTGCTCGTGCAGCACACGACACCGCGCGTCGCTGACACCGACCGCGCGATTTAACGTCGCGCTAACGTTTCCGGCTTTACTGAGTCGTGAGTGGCCGGTTAAACTCACTGCTTGTCCTCTCCCAATTCTCTGACTGCCGCCTGGCTGCGCGGGGTAGACTCTCGCACGCTATGCGGACGGCGCTCCGTGCAACGCGGTGCTAAGGATTTTCCGAGGAGTCAGCCGGACATGCATGCAGTTCTGAACATGGCCCGCCTGTACGCCATCGCCTTTATCGCGAGTGGCTGTACGCTGGTGATCGAGCTAGTGGCCGGCCGGCTCCTGGCGCCCTATATCGGCGTCTCGCTCTACACCTGGACGAGCGTCATCGGCGTCATCCTCGCCGGCATCAGCATCGGCAACTTCCTCGGTGGCCGGCTCGCCGACCGCTACCCTGGGCCTTCCGTGCTCGGGCTGACGCTAGTCGCCGCCAGCGTGACGAGCTTTGTCACCCTCGCGCTGGTCAGTGTGCTGCCGCCCTTCACCCTCTGGCTCCCGCTCGTCCCACGCATTCTCCTGCTCACCGCGGTGATCTTCTTCCTCCCCGGCTGTATCTTGGGCATGGTGACACCGCTCGTGGTCAAGCAGGCGCTGACGGACCTCGACCACGCTGGCGGCCTCGTCGGTCGCGTCTATGCCGTCTCCACCGCCGGCAGCCTGGTCGGCGTGTACCTTACCGGGTTTGTCCTCATCGCCCACTTCGGCACGCGCCTCATCGTGGTGATGGTCGCGGCGGTCCTGTTCCTCTTGGGTGCGCTGCTCGGCAACCTGCTCCACGGCCGGGGCATCCGCGGCGGCCAACTGTCAATGGCAAGCGACCAGCGGACAGCGCCATGAGCTACCGCACGCCGAGGCCAGGGATCAGTGGTCGGTAGTCAGTAAACGCAGGGTGCGGTGGCTACGTTCTATCGGATTGTGCAGACAAACCCGCCCTTGCTGGAGGACTTTCTTTCGGACGCGGCCCAAGGGAGGCCGCCGCGCAGTGAGACTCATCGCCGTCTCTGGGATGGCATCTCGGTGTACGCTACAGAACGGCAAGCCCGGAACAAGGCGCAAGATTACCCATTCCTGGGGCAGTTCATCGCTCGGCTCGACATTCCTGACCAGGCTCCCATACGGAGCGAGCGCACACTACGGCGCAGTCGCGGCCACCATACGCTATGAGGCGATCCGGCCTACTTGCTGCACTGCGTCGTAGCGGTGATCCCGGCGTGAGAAGGCTATACTAAGCTCATGAACTACGAGCTATGGTCGTTATCGTCCCGCAGCATAGTCGCGGACTTCGAGACGGAAGCAGCGGCGCTACGGGCCGTCGCCGCGATTGTGCGGCAGCAGGGCTGTGCCGCTGCCTTGGACCTACTGCTGGGCGTCGAAGACAACGCCGGTCGGTCGCAGCGTATCGCTCAAGGCCAAGACTTGGTGAGCCGCGCTCTCGCTGCCTCGCCCTCGCCCCACATGTCCCCTCTAGCCGTGTGAGCTATCCCCCAGGATATCCTCACTGGTGTCAAGGCCGGGAGACACCTCCGGCGCCAGCCGCGTCGGCAGGAGCCAGCTCCTACGCTGGCCTTCACGATAGCGGCTGCTAGACGCGGCGTGCGTGGACAGGGCGGTGTAGGATGCGGACGCGATGACGCACGACGATGACGGGAGGGGTGGTGTGCTTTCGGCGCGTCAGGGGGCACCATCCGACGGAGCTAAAGTGACCAGCCAGCAGCACACAAGCAAATGGGTTCGGTGGCACAGACCTGGTAGGTCATCGCCGACACTGCGGCGAGCACGGACAGCGCCATGAGCAACCCCGCCCTCCGGTCCACCCGGCTCTACGTCATCGTCTTTCTCGCCAGCGCCGGCATTCTCGTCCTTGAGATCGTCGCCGGTCGCCTGCTGGCGCCGCAAATCGGTGTCTCGATCTACACCTGGACCAGCATCATCGGCATCGTGCTCGCCGGTATTTCCGTCGGCAACTACCTCGGCGGCCGGCTCGCCGACCGTTTTCCCCCGGCCAGCACCCTCGGCCTCACCCTGCTCGGCGCCAGCCTGTTGAGCTTTGCCGTGCTCGCCCTCCTGCCGGTGCTACCGCCGCTCCTCAACTACCTGCCCCTGGTGCCGCACATCCTCGCGGTGAATGCCGCGCTGTTCTTCTTACCCAGCTGCATCCTCGGCATGGTAACACCGCTGGCCGTCAAGCAAGCCCTGACGGACCTCGGTCAAGCCGGCGGGACCGTGGGGCGGCTCTACGCAGTGTCCACCGCCGGCAGCATCCTCGGCGTCTACATCACCGGCTTTGTGCTGATCCCGGCGATTGGCACCCGTCACGTCGTACTACTCGTGGGATTCGTGCTGCTGGCGCTGGCACTCACCATGGGCAGCCTGCTCCGGCAGCGTCTGGCAGCGGCCATCGTCCTCATCCCCACCCTCGCACTCGCCGGATACACGCTCCAACCGCATCTCCGCGAAGGTCCCTGCCTCGTCGAGAGCAGCTACTACTGCATCCGAGTCACTCCTTTGCATGAAATCGACAGCCCGGCGCGGGAACTCAAACTCGACCACCTCATACACAGCTACAATGTCATCGGCCAACCCGATACGCTCACCTATCCCTACACCCGCATCTTCGCCGAGACGGCTCAGTACCTAGCCCAGCGCAACCCCGCCTTTCGCGCCCTCTTCATCGGCGGCGGCGGCTACACCGTGCCCATCCACCTGGAAAGCCGGTATCCCCAGGCATCGGTTGAGGTCATCGAGATTGACCCCGGTGTAACGGCGGTAGTGCGGGAGGAGCTGGGACTCAGCCCCACCACCAACATCGTAACCTACAACGAGGACGCGCGGATGGCCGTCAACCACGTTCGGCATGATCAGTACGACCTCATTGTCGGCGACGCCTTCAACGACTATTCCGTCCCTTACCACCTCACCACCCTGGAGTTCAGCCGGCAGCTTCAGGACCTCCTGAGCGACGACGGCATCTATCTGGCCAACATCATTGATAAGCTCCGGCCGAGTAGATTTCTGCGCGCCTTTGTGTACACATTGGAGTCCATCTACCCCCACGTCTACATTCTGGGGCAAGACGCCGACATCCCCTTCCCCTACTACATCGAGGAGCGGGAACCGGCTAATGGGAACGCCGAAGAAATCCATTCCGAGCTTGAGCGCGAGCTACGCGAGTCCGGATATGCCCGCGCCACCTTTGTCGTAGCCGCGTCCCGCCGGCCCATAGACTTCTCGCAGTTCCGCCCCCATCAAACCCACGCGCTCCTCCGCGAGCGGACCACGTTCGTCATGGCGGAGGCCGACCGGCAGCGTTGGCTACAGCAAGGACCGAGCCTAGTCCTCACCGACGACTACGCCCCGGTGGATACCATGGTCGCCTCCCTCTTCACTGACGACAGCGTCCAGTGGCACTTACGCATCCTCGTCCCACCGAACCTGCGCTGGCTGCTACCCGGCGGCTAGGCACAACCCCCTCCCTGATCCCACACAAGGGTCGGTACGGGCCGCGGCGTAGGGGCGTAGCATGCTGCGCCCGTCCCCCTTCATAGCGGGAGGTCCATTGAGGAGGCCACTCGGTCAAGGTGGCCTCCCGACAGTCGGAGCGCTACTTGCGTGTGCGGCCGCCGGCCGTATCCCCGCCACCCACCGGCTTTTCGGGACGCAGCAGGCGCGGAAAGAACAGCGGCCGGCCGGAGAGCAGCAGCCACACCCCATCGCAGAGCGGCAGCATAAAGAGCACCACCGCGACGAGGTTCAGCGCCTGCGAAGCGATGATCGCCCGCAGCAGCAGCAAGCAGCCGTACACCACAATCACGATACCGAGCCACGCGACCAGCCGGCGCCACTGGCCACGCCAGAGGTACGCGCCAACGACCACCAGTAGGAAGACCGCAACGACGGTGCGATTCGCAGGCGGAGTAAACACAATCCTAGCCAGTCACGCGGCCATCGGCGGCCGCTACCTGCTGAAGTGTGCCAGAATGAGAGCCGCTCACGTATCTCGGTGCCCCCTGGATTGCCGCTGGCGCCAGCGGTTCTCCCCTCCCCGGAAGTGGAGCGGGAGCCGGGAGGTGCGGCACAAGTCACTCGCCACTCACCATGTCCCCATTCACAGCGTATCGGCTGCGCTTCACGCTGGAGACATTGCAGCCGCTCACGCTCCCGGAGCCACGCGGCGCGGCACTGCGCGGCGCCCTATTCGAGTCGCTGTGGCGCCAGCACCGCGAGACCAACCCAGGACCTGTGCTCTCTGTGGCTGAACCCGACGGGCAGCTACCGCGCCCCTACACAATCGAGCCGCCGCTCACCGCCTCCGGGCAGTACGCCGCCGGGCAGCACCTCACCTTCGGCCTGACCCTCTTCGCTGCTGCCCGCGACCTCGCGCCCTATCTCATCGGCGCAGTCCGGCAATGGCAGACCGGCGGCATCGGCGCTCGGCAACCCCGTCATGCCCAGCCCCGTCATGCCGGGGAAACCCGGTATCGCGGGCAGCGCAGCCGCGTGCGGTTACTGCGCGTGCTGGCCGAGAATCCGTTCACCGCCCAGCGCCAGGCGCTCTGGACCTCCGACCGGCAGCCCGACCGGCAGCCCGACCTGTCACCGACGCTGGCCATCACGGCAGCACATGTCACCACCGCAGCACAAAACTGGCCGCTCGACGCGCGCGGTAGTGTCCGGCTGACCTTCCACACCCCAACGCGGCTCATCGCGCGTGGGCAGTTGGTGCGCGCTCCGCAGCCGCGCGTGTTGGTTGCCCGCCTCGCGCAGCGCCTACGTGTCCTCGCCCAAGCGTTCGCCGCCGGCGACACGCCAGGCTTGCCCGGCGACGACCCCCAGACACTCCTCGCCTACGCCGACGCGATAACGCTGCAAGCGGACCGGACCGCCTGGGTGGAGCAGTGGAGTCCGAGCCGCCGCCTCCGGCGCACCACGCCGATAAGCGGCTTCATGGGCCAGGCCACCTGGGAAGGTGAGCGGGCCACCCTGCGGGCGCTGCTACCGTTGCTCCTCTGGGGCAGCATCGTGCATGTGGGCAAGGATACCGTCAAGGGCAACGGCTGGTACCACCTCCAACCGCCGGAGTAGTAGGGGCGCAGCATGCTGCGCCCGTTCACCAGCGCCCTAGCTACGCGCAGCGGCGCCGGCACCGGCGCCGGGCACCGGCACCGCCTCGACGATCTCCTCGATGATCTGGCGTGGATCAACGTTGCGGATGCGTGCCGCCGGGCTGACGATCAGGCGATGTGCCAGCGTCGGCTCACCCAGCTCCTTCACGTCATCCGGGATCACGTAGTCGCGGCCATACATCATCGCCCGCGCCTGCGCCGCCCGGTAGAGCGCCAGCGAGCCGCGGGGACTAGCACCGAGGTAGACCTCCTGATGCTCGCGCGTCGCCGTCACGACGGCCACGATGTACTCGGAGACCAGGCGGTCCACGTACACACCGCGTACTTCCTGCTGCAGCTGAAGCAAGTCTTCCAGCGATACCACCTGCTCCAGAGAATCCAGTGGATGGACCTGTTGCTGGGCACTAAGCACCACCAGCTCGTCGGCCGCCGACGGGTAGCCCAAGCTCAACCGCATCATAAACCGGTCCAGCTGCGCCTCCGGCAGCGGAAAGGTGCCCTCATACTCGATAGGATTCTGCGTGGCCATCACCAGGAACGGCACCGGCAAAGCACGAGTCACCCCATCCACCGTGATCTGGTTCTCCTCCATCGCTTCGAGCAGCGACGACTGCGTTTTGGGCGTTGCCCGGTTCACCTCATCGGCGAGGACGATTTGCGCCATGACCGGACCGGGCCGGAACTCGAACTCCGCGCTCTTCTGGTTGTAGATGGAAACGCCGGTCACGTCGCTCGGTAGCAGGTCCGGCGTGAACTGCATGCGCTTGAACGTGCAGCCAAGCGAGCGCGCCAGCGACTTCGCCAGCGTGGTCTTGCCCACGCCTGGCACATCTTCGATCAACAGATGGCCACGGCAAATCAAGGCAATCAGCGCCAGCTGCACCTCGTAGTGCTTCCCGACAATCACCCGCTCGACATTCTCGACAACCCGTTCCGCAACGGAGCGAAAGTCATCCATTTGCACGGCCATTGGTGCTCCCTTTCGATAGTGATCCGCGACCGCCCGGCCCGCGCAATCCTATCGCCCTTCAACGATGCAGACCCGGCCGGTCATCTCGCCGCTCACAGGTCAGTATAACAACACCCTTCCGGCCATCCGTGCATGGGGCCGGTTTTTCGTGTGGAAAGGCCTCCCTACCCCCCACCGTTCCCCTTCCCTTTAAGGAGTCTGACAAGGATAGGTACGGGGTAAGCCGTAGGGGCGCAACATGTTGCGCCCGTCCCCCCGCACAGCGGGGGGACGGGCGGGGCCACGACTACCGGGCGCTCACGAGGTCTTTATACACCCGGCCACCCTGCAAGATCACGTGCAGGCGGGACTGATCCTGTAGAATCGCCATGTCCTCCAGCGGATTGCCGTCCACGACCAGCAGATCGGCCAGCTTGCCGGGTACCAGCGAGCCGGTACTCTCGTCCACGCGCAAGGCTTTGGCCGCGCCGCTGGTCGCAGCAACAATGGCCGCCATCGGAGCAAGGCCCCCCTCCACCATCAGCTGTAGCTCGATGGCGTTGAGTCCGTGCGGGTAGAAGGGCGTACCGGCATCCGTGCCCAGGGCCAACGGGACGCCGGCCTCGATAGCCATCTTGAAACTCTGCGCGTGCGCGGCGCTGGTGACAGCGAACTTCTCCACCACATGATCCGGCAGGTCGGCCGTGCTACCGTGCTGCCGGACCTGGTGGCTCGGCGTGAGCGTGGGCACCAGGACGGTACCCGCTTCCCGCATGAGCTGCACCGCCTCTTCATCCAACATGGTCCCATGCTCGATGGTATCTACCCCGGCGCGAATGGCGATCTTGGCGCCTTCTGCCCCGTGAACGTGCGCCGCGACCGGCTTTTTCATCTTGTGTGCCTCGGCGATCAGGGTTTGGGCCTCCTCCGGGCTATATTCCGGCACATCGGGCGCCAATTGCGGATCCATCACCCCCCCGGTCGCACAGAACTTGATCAAGTCCGCCCCAACCTTGACCTGCTCCCGTACCGCCCGCAGAATTTCCGCCGGCCCGTCCGCGATACGACCGGCGGTGCCATCAATGCGCGACACGCCTGGCGGCAGCAGGTCAACGTGGCCACTCGTGGCGGTAATCACCCGCCCGGCGGCGAGAATCCGCGGCCCTGGGACAAGACCGGACTGAACGGCGTCCCGCAGCGCCAGGGCCAGGCGGCCCGGCGCACCGACATCGCGGACGGTGGTGAAACCGGCATCCAGGAGGTGTCGCGCAGACACGGTAGCCTTGATCGCCATGTACTCAATCGGCTGTTGCAAGAACACGGACTCGAAATGTGGCTCACCGGCCAACATGAAATGCACGTGAGCGTCCATCAAGCCGGGCATGATCGTTCGGCCCGCCACGTCGTGTACCTGGGCATCGAGCGGCAGCCGCGCCAGCGAGCCGACCTCCCTGATCCGCCCATCGCCGCCAACCACGACACTCGCGTTCGGAATCGGATCCCGCCCCGTACCATCAATCAGCAAACCGCCGGTCAGCGCTTTCATCCCCGTCATCTCCTCGTAGCCTGCGCCGCACTCCCTGTAGGATGTCCGAATGATACCTAGTTATCACCGGCAGCCGGCGAGTTATACTTTTTGGCGCATAATTATCGAGTGCCTTTCCAAAGTCGCCGCCAAACCTGCCCTTCTGAGCCGCCTTTCCAACGTCATTCTGAGCGGAGCGAAGAATCTCGGCCACGGGCGAGCGACCCTACGCTCCGCTCAGAGCCGGCACTGAGCCTGTCGAAGTGGTGACAAGTGGTGACAAATGGAAAGACCATCGATATTATCATTGGCATCTTGACGCGATAGCAGCCAGCAGGGAATGCCTAGCTCTGGCGCCGGCTGGCCCGGAGTGGCAGCCTCAGCCGCTGCCGAGGGCCAAAGCGCCGGGCTGTGCAGATACCCGCGGATGGCCGCCGGGTCGTGCTGGTCGTGCTGGTCGTGCTGGATCGAAAGCACGTACCGTTGGAGCCGCGCACCACCCGCACCATAACCGTAGTACGTCTGCCATTGGTTGGGCACCGCGGCCAGGTGGGGATCGGTGGTGCGGACCTGGCACGTCACATGTGGAGTCGTGTGAGGGTTGCCGCCGGAGGGAGAGGGCCATGAAGGTCACGGACATCGAAGTCCACGAAATCGGTCTCGAATACCAGGAGGCGCTGGCCTACGAGTTCCGCCACTACTACCACATCTCGGAGCGCACCGTCTACGTCGTCCACACCGATACCGGGTTGATCGGGCTAGGCGAGGGACATACGACCGAGCCACCGGAGGTCCTCGACCAATATATCGGAACCAACCCCTTTGACTGGGTAGGCGACGAGACCTCCCTGGCCCTCGGTACCGCCATGTATGACCTGATGGGCCAGGCCGCCGACGTGCCCGTCTACAAGCTGTTCGGACAGCGCTACCGCGCTTGGGTACCAGTGTCGAGCTGGACGGTCTCCACCCACCCGGAGCGGATGGCCGCCGCCGTCGTGTACTACGCGGCGCGCGGCTACACCTGGCTGAAGTTCCACCTCTCACCCTGGGAGAACGTCATCGCGCAGACCGAGGCCATGCAGCAAATCGCCCCGGCGGGGTTCCAGGTCCACTACGACTTCACCATGCAGGGCACCGACGACCACATGGTCGCACTGCTCGACAAGCTGGCCGAGTTTCCCATCGCCGGCTGTTTCGAGGATCCTCTGCCATCCGAGGACATTCCCGGGTATATGGCCTTGCGCCAACGCTCGCGGCTGCCCGTCATCTTGCACCATACCCCGCTGGGCGCCACCTACGAGGTGCTGATGGGCGCCGCCGACGCCTATATGCTCGGCCATTCCAAGATTGGCGACGCGATGCGCCGGGCGGGACTCTTTGCCGCCGGCAACATCCCGTTTATGCTGCAGAACGTCGGCGGCACCATTACGCGGGCGATGACCGTCCACATGATGGCGGCCTTTCCTTCCGCCACGCTCCACACGATTAGCTGTGCCGAGACGTGGCAGAGCGACGTAGTGCAAGAGCGGCTAGAGCCGATCAACGGTCTGGTACGGGTGCCGGAAGCACCGGGCTTGGGGCTGACGCTCGACCGCGCGGAGCTGGAGCGGCTGAAGCGCCTGCCGCGCCGGAAGCCGCAGCGATGGATCATCAAGTCCCGTTTCGAGAACGGCGCCACACTCTACGGCCTGGTTGATCCCCGCAACCCTCTGTTTCTGGTGCGTCCGGACCTGAGCCGCCGACTGCCCATGCGGTATGCGGAGCCGATCACCACGGTGTACTGGGACGACGATGGCACGCCGGAGTATGCCGCGCTGCTCGCGCGCCTCGACAAGGAAGGCATGGTGCTGGAAGGCTAGGGCGTGTTTGCAAACTGGCTGTTAAGTAGGGGCGTCATTCATGGCACCCACCCGTCATTGCGACGCAGGCCCCGTCATTGCGGCGTAAGCCTCGTCATTGCGGCGCAGGCCGCAATCCAGCCCCACTGGGGGCCACACCCCGTCACTCCGGCGTAACCCCCGTCATTGCGGCGCAGGCCGCAATCCAGACCCACTGGAGGGCCACGCCTTGCCCCCTAACCGCTCTACCCCGGCCGACTGGCACTTTGCAAACACGCCCTAGTTTTTCGTGTCGGGGTGCGATTCGTCGCGCCCGGTCGGTCGCCAATGGCGAGGCAGAGTACCTCGTCACTGCGGCTTCCGCCGCAGTCCAAGAGGACGACCTCCCCGGGGGGCGCAAGTTTGCGCTGTATGCCCAGGCGGGCGTGACGCACTACTGGATAATTGATCCCAACAGCATGCAACTGCGCGTATTCACCCTGGACACGGCTGGAGCCTATGTCGAAACCGGCAGCTATCGTGGCGCTGAGACCTACGAGCCGCCACTCTTCCCCGGCCTGTCCCTCCGGCCAGTGGATTGGGAGCAGGCATCCTAGGGCGTGTTTGCAATACCGGCCCCTCTATGTCCCTCCCTTCGCAGGGGGACGGTCTATTCCCTCCCCTGACAACTCAGTTGCCCTTCTCGTCACAGGCAATGGTACTATCTCTGCCAAGCATCCTGCTCCACGCGCTCTGACCCACCGGCTACCCGGCGTGTTGTCGGCGGGACTATCCCAGAGGAGGCACAGATGATGAAGGTGTTGCTGCGCGAACGCGATCTCTCCGAGGACTACATCCGCTTTGCAGCGCAGGTCGGCTGCGACGGTTTCGACATTCACCAGGAAGGCAACGTGCCCGGTGTGGCCGAGCAAGGCTACGCCGACGAGCTAGGCGTCCGGGCGCTGCTGGACAAGCTGCGGCGATACGGGCTAGGCGTCTATCGCGTGGCCCCGCCCACGCCCGACAACTACCTGCTCGGCCGGCCTGGCGGCGCGGAGGAGGTAGACAACCTGTGCCGCACGCTGGAAGCTCTGGGCAAAGCCGGCGTGCCCTTCATGTCCATGCCGCTCCATCTCGACAATCCAGGCTATCGCGGCGCCGTGCGGGGCATCCATCGCGGCGGCTACACCATGCACGCCTTCGACATGGCCGTGATGCGGCAAAGCCTGGCCGCCAAGCCGCCGGATTTGGTCGTGGACGTGGCAGCGCACTTCGAGCGCAGTGTGCGTCTGTATGAGCGGCTCGTCCCGATTGCGGAGGCGCTCGACATCCGGCTGATCCTGCATCCCTCCGATCCGCCACTCCCGGAGGCAGAGTTCTCGCCGCGGCGCTGGTCGCAGATTCTCGATGCGGTACCGAGCACACACAGCGGCCTGCTCTACTGCATCGGCACCCGCTACGAGTCGGGCACCAACATCCTCGAAAACATCCGCTCCTTCGGCCGCCGCGGGAAGATCTTCCACACCCATTTCCGCAACGTGCGTGGCACCATTCCCACGCACGGCGGCTATGAAGAAGTCGCGTTGCACGATGGCGACATGAATATGTTCCGCGTGCTGCTCACGCTCCGCGACATCGGCTTTGACGGCGGCTTACAGCTCGACCACATGCCCGCCTACGACGGCGACAACCGCTTCCAGGGCATGGCATCCGCCTACGCCGTCGGGTATGCAAAGGCGCTGCTGGCCGCTCTCGAAGCAGTCCCCGCCGATTGAACCGAACATGCGGTTTGCAAGTCAATTGTCCGTAACGGAGCGAAAGGAGCCTACGCTATGGGCGCGCAACCGAGGCGCTATCGGGCCGGCATCATCGGGTTGAGCGGGATCGCCGTGAACCGGCAGGGGATAGCGACGCATCCGGCCCTGGGAAGCACCCAAGGCGGCAGCCATGCCGCCGCCTACCACCTCGTACCCGAAACGGAAGTCGTCGCCATCTGCGAGCTACGCCCGGAGCTATTCAATACCTTCCGCAACACTTGGGGCGACATCTGGCCGGACGTCCGCACCTACACGGACTACCGCGCGATGCTGGCACAGGAGCACCTCGATCTGCTCTCGGTGGTCACCTCCGACCACGTACACGCGGACATGGTCGTTGACACCGCCGCTGCTGGGGTGCCCGGCATCTTCTGCGAGAAGCCCATCGCTACCACGCTGGCCGACGCCGACCGGATGATCGCCGCCTGCAAGCAGCACGATGCGGTGCTATCCATTGACCACACGCGGCGGTTCCGGGGGCAATGGTACGCGGTGCGGGATATGGTGCGGAGCAAAACGCTGGGTCGCCTGCGGGCCATCGTCATGACCATGGGCTACCCCCGCTCGATGCTGTTCCGCAACGGGACGCATATGATTGACATGTTGAGCTTCCTGAGCGACGCCGAGCCGGAGTGGGTCATCGCCGAGCTGGACGACGGCTTCGAGAGCTACGGCCCCGTCTACGCTGGCGATGGCGGCCGCGATCCGCGGACCGATCCGGGCGGGTATGTATTGCTGCGCTTTCGCAATGGGGTGCGCGCCCAGATCACCATGCCGCAGACGGAAGCCGGCTCGATCTTCGGTTTTCATCTCATCTGCGAGCGGGGGAGCATCTTCGCCAGCGATAAGGGGGCCGAGGTCTGGGCGCCGGGCGCCGATGCCCTCACCGTCGAACGGCAGCTGCTGGCGCCGCCGGCGTACAGCTTTGCGGGACAGCGCGCGGGCATCGAGGAGTTGGTGGAGCATATAGCGGCACGTGAGGCCGGGCGCGAGCCACCGGCACCACTGCTTTCACCGGGGAGCGCCGGCCGGCAGACACTGGAAATCATGCTGGGTATCCTGCGCTCGCACCACGAAGGCAACGCCAAGATCACCTTCCCCTTAGCCGGCGACGCCTAGGCACCGTTGACATTGCCCCGTCATTTCCGCGCACGCGGAAATCCACGTCCCTCCGCTGTGGCGAGGGGGGCCATAGGGGGGCCAGGCACCTGTACGATAAGATAGGTACTCAGTCCCCAACGGAAGTCGAAACCGAAGAAGGAGCACGCATTATGAACACTTCAGGACAGCCGGGACGCTATCGCGCCGGTATCATCGGCCTCAGCGGGATTGCCGCGAACCGGCAGGGAATGGAGGCGCACCCGGCCTTGGGCAACGTACAGGTAGGCAGCCATGCCGCCGCCTACCACCTCGTACCCGAGACGGAAGTTGTCGCCATCTGTGAGCTACGCACGGAGCTGTTCGCTACCTTCCGCAGCACTTGGGACGACATCTGGCCCAACGTCCGCGCCTACACGGACTACCGCGCGATGCTAGAGCAGGAGCACCTCGATCTGCTCTCGGTGGCCACCTCCGACCACGTACACGCGGATATGGTCGTTGACGCGGCCGCCGCTGGGGTACGCGGCATTTTCTGCGAAAAACCGATCGCGACCACCCTGGCCGACGCCGACCGAATGATTGCCGCTTGCAAGCAGCACGGCGTCGCACTTTCCATTGACCACACGCGGCGGTTCAAGGGGCTGTGGCACGAGGTACGAGATTTGGTGCGGAGCGAAAAGCTGGGCCGCTTGCGTACTATCGTCATGACGATGGCGTATCCCCGCGCGATGTTGTTCCGCAATGCCACCCATACGATTGATATGCTGGGGTTCCTGAGTGGCTCCGAGCCGGAGTGGGTGGTCGCCGAGTTGGACGACGGCTTCGAGAGCTACGGTCCCGTCTACGCTGGCGATGGGGGACACGACCCCCGGACCGATCCGGGCGGGTATGCGCTGCTGCGGTTTCGCAATGGGGTACGTGCCCAGATCATCATGCCACAGACCAAAATCGGCACGATCTCCGGGTTTGATCTCATCTGCGACCGCGGGCGCATCCACGTCGGCGACCACGGGGCCGACGTCTGGGAGCCAAGCGCGGACGAATCAGCGGCCTACCGACGGACGCTGCCAACGGCGCCCTACAACTTCGACGGTCAGCGCTCGGGTATCGAAGAGCTTGTGCAGCACGTGGCGGCCCGTGACGCCGGGCGCGAGCCACCGGCACCGTTGGCCTCACCGGGGAGCGCCGGCCGGCAGACGCTGGAGATCATCCTGGGCATCCTGCGCTCCCACCACCAAGGCAATGCCAAGATCACCTTTCCCTTAGCCGGCGATAGCCAGTAGCCAGTAGCCAGTAGCCGATCAGTCTCCCTGGCGCGGGAATCCAGAGCGGGTGTGCCGGTGTGCCGGCCGCTACCCCTGGTATCCGATGATCGCCGTGCGCCGCTCCTCCATACTCATAGACAAGCAGTAACCCCACCCAAGCCATGGAAGGCCAGCGCCATGCAGCAAGCGGCGAGCACCCTAGCACCAGTGGCACCGGCGCCTGATCGGCTGTGGTCTGCCGATGAGTTCATGGCGCTTCCCCTCAACCTGAAACTTTACGAGCTTGTCCGCGGCGTGCTGGTGGAGGTGCCCATGACCGGCTACGAGCACGGCGAGATCGAGACCAACATCATCTTCGCGTTGCAGCAGCACGTCCGCCCACGTCGGCTGGGACAGATCACCCCCTGGAGCGGCACCCTGATACGCTCCGCCAGCCCGACGTTGCGTTCGTGCGAACGGACCGGCTCCCACCGCGCGCGCAGCGGCGCTCCTATAGCCCGGTCGTCCCCGACCTCGCCGTAGAAATCCGCTCACCGAGCAACACGGACCGGGAGCTGGCCGCAAAAGTCGCCGACTACCTACGAGCTGGCGTGCGGCTCGTCTGGGTCGTTGACCTCGATACCCAAACGGTGACTGTCCATGTGCCGGACGCGGTGCCGATAACACTCTCGGTGAATGACGAAATCACTGGCGATGAGGTACTCCCGGAGTTCCGGTGCCCGGTCGCTGCCTTCTTCGAGCGAGTGTGACACCCCCTCAGTGCCAGAAGGCCTCGCAACTTAGCGCTTCTCCTTCGCATCGAATTAGTACGTCAGTAGGAGACGGTCGGCAACCATCTCTTTCTCAAGAGTAGCCCCAGCCATTTGGAAGCGACGTAACATTGACGGGCCGCAGTTGACCAAGATTTCACGCTCAAATAACCCGTCAGGTATTGGCACTTGGCATAAATATGTGCCGGACCTCTTCGTACCGTCAATGCTCAGTGCGACAGATACACTGTGATCCTTACATCTCCGAATGGCGTCAAATAAGCGCTCAAGACGGAAAGACTGTGCTCCATACAAGATGCTTTGATTCTCAGTATAGGGCGGGTCACAATAGATCAGGCCCCCCGCACAGGCTCTATCCATCACAGATTCGAACTCAGCATTCAGAAATACCGTATGCTCCGTCCTTCGGTGCCAAACTGTCACTCTCTTGGCAAAGGCTCCTGGATGGATCGGATTATGCACTCCACAGGGCGTACTCATATAGCCATCCCGCTGTCTGAATCGTACAACGCCGCCGTAGCAGGAACGCGACAGAAAGAGCAAGTCCGCCGCATTGGGTGCAGCGTTATACCTAGCCTTGATCTGCTCGTAGACCTCTCGTCGGTCGCCGGCCATGAATTGTTGCCACCTCTCGGAGTACCACCGGTTGAGCATGTCCGGATCGGCGGCAAGTGTCTGCCAAATATCCATGAGTGGCGGGAGAATGTCAGCTGCAATACCGTTAGCTGGCATGAGAGTGCCCAGGACTGCACCACTGCCCAGGAAAGGCTCATAGTAGGTACCGAAATTTTCCGGAAAATAGTCAATGATCTCGTGAGCAAAGCGCTGCTTATTCCCAATCCACTTGAGGAGCTGGAGCTTGAACGGCGGAGTTCTGCCATATCCGACACTCCGCACGCGCGGACTACCATCAAGCAAGCTCAACTGTCTGACTGTCATCCCAAGCCTCGGTTTCTCGTCCTCTCACGGGCCGGTTCCCTATCCGTGATCAGGGCAGGAGCATCATATTTCTAAGATTCACTCCCGACGGTCGACCAGCATATCACATTGATATGCATTACCGCAATCCTGCCGCCGACTTCAGGGCCGCACCGAAAGGAACACATCAGCGCTAAGAATATCCCGATACCGACGATACGTCATTGCATCCGAAATTGGGATATGGGGCAAGTATGCGTAGAGTCCTTGTGTAGACCGGTCAGCGGCAACGACGTCACTCACCGCTCTCGGCACCCGCATCCACACTAACTCAACGAGTCCGATGGATCAGAAAGCTCGCCGCAGACAGCAGCCGGTCCTTCGCAAGCTCCTGCGGCAGCTACGCATGGAAGCAGGGCTGCGCCAGCAAGACATCGCAATCCGTCTCGGCCAGCCACAGTCCTTTGTAAGCAAGTATGAGATAGGAGACCGCCGCCTGGATGTGCTTGAGCTACGCCAAGTATGTATGGCAATGGATGTATCACTCACTGCCTTTACTAAGCGTTTGGAGCGGCTCTTGACGGGAGACGATACTTGAAACCAGACCGCAGATTCACTCAGCTTGATAAGCGATTCTGGGCAAACGTCCGCAGCATTAGCGAAAAACTCGGCTACACAGCCAGGCGCACCAAGAAGATCAAGGTCTATGACTTAGACGAAGTCCTATTCGGGTACGAGGTTGTCGAACGGCTGCCGCAGATTGTCAGAGGTTGGGTCGAGGAGCTGGCAACGGGTAGCTAGCGCCCTCTGTTCGGCAACATCCGCCGTCGTCAGGCGGGGTCCTTGAGGCCGCTGCCGGTGAGGCACGCGACCACCGTTTCGTCGGGGCCGACGATCCCCTCGCCGGCCAGCACGGCGAGGCCGGCGAGCGGCACGGCCGCCGTCGGCTCGACATCCAATCCTTCGAGCGTCGCCAGCAGAGTGCGATGGGCGAGGATGGCCGCGTCGTCCACAGCGACGGCACTCCCGTTGCTCGCGCGCAGGATGCCGAGGATGTGACGGCCGCGAGGCGGCGCCACCACCTCGATCCCCCCGGCCACTGTCGACTGGCGGTCAACCGGCACCGGCGCGTCGCAGCCCTGTTGGTAGGCCGTCACGAGCGGCGCGCAGCCGGTGGACTGGGCCACGTGCATGCGCGGAGAGGACTGCACCCAGCCCCATGATCGCCATTCCTGGCAGCCGCGCCATAGCCCGACGAACAGCGAGCCACCACCGACCGGCAGGATCACATGGTCCGGCGCTTGATAGTCAAAAGCCCTCAGCACCTCGTATGCCGCGGTCTTCATCCCTTCGGTGAAGTAGGGATTGAGGTTGTGCGCGGCGTAGTAGCTCGCCCCTGACGCGCCGGGGCGGCACAGCCCCTGGGAATGCGGTGGTGCAGACCTGGCGTCGTCACCATCCCCGACCGCGGCCAGCGCGGCCGCGGTGACATCGGCACGTGTGCCCTCGATACGCCGCACGTTCGCGCCGGTGCGCTCGATGGAGCGCACTTTGGCTGTCGGGGCTGCGGCCGGGACAAATATGTCGCAGGCAATACCGGCCCGCGCGCTGTACGCGGCGATAGCCGCGCCGGCATTGCCGGACGAATCCTCGACTATCCGGCCGATCCCCCATTCGGCAGCTTTCGCCACCACCGCCGCGGCGCCGCGATCCTTGAACGAGCCGGTAGGCGAGACGTACTCCAGCTTGGCATAGACCCGGTGCAGACCGTGGCGCGCTCCCCAGCGCGGCAAAGGGATGAGTGGCGTGTCGCCTTCACCAAGCGTTACCGGGGCAGCGGTCGAGGGCAAGAAGGGTGCGTAGCGCCAGAGGCCCGCGCCCTGGCGCCCTTGCTCCAGCGCCGCCTCCCGATCCGCGAGAGCTACGGCGGGCCATGCGTAGTCTACGGTGAGCACACCACCACAAGCACGCCGGCCCCCGGCTTGACCAGGGGTGCCCAGCGCGGCCGGGGCAACGCACGCCCAGCGCGGCTCGGTATCCGCATAGGTCGCACCGCACGACGTACAGCGCAGCGTCACCGCCGGGCGAGCAAGGGCAGCGCTACTTGGGGAGTTCATCGTGACACCTCGACAACGGCTGGTAGCGAGCGGGGTGAGCAACACCTTGGCACGATTACCTCCCTCGATCAGGAGGGCGTATACTCCCGCCGGCCACCCCCTAGTGTAGCCCCCCTGCCTTACTCCGTGCTCTCTGGGGCTACCCGCACCGCCAACCCGGCATCGTCGCGTAGATAGAGATTGCGAGCGGGGAAAGAAATCTCGATACCCACCTCGTCATAGCGCCGCTTGACCGCTTTGATAAAGCGATGCTGCAGCAAGCGGCCCGTCGGCCAATCCTTGGCCCGCATGATGACCGTGAAGTTGATGTTGGAAGCGGCAAACTCGGTGTAGCGCATAATCGGCTCGAAGTCGGTTGCCGCGCCCGGCGTATCGCGCACCAGCCGGTTGGCTATCTCCAGTGTGACCTGCTCGACCTGCTCCAGATCGCTGCCGTAGGCGACACCATTGGGAACGTATACCGCCACCTCATCGTTCGGCAGCTGGTAGTTCGTCATGATGCTATCGGCCAGCTTGCCATTGGGGATAATGAGCAAGTTGTTCGCCAGCAGACGCAGCTTGGTTGTCCGCCAGCCCACATCCTCGACAAATCCCCGCTGGCCACTATCCAGCTCGACCATATCGCCTACGCGGACGGTGCCGTCAATAAAGATGCTGAGACCGGCCAGGAGGTTCGCCAGCGTGTTCTGCGCTGCCAGTGCCACCGCAATGCCGACGATACCCAGGCCGGCCAGCAACGGGGCCACCGAGATACCGACTTCCTCCAGGATAATCAGCAAGCCGACGACCACAATGATGCCCACGGATACCCGCTGCACCTGTGGCACGATGGTATGCAGCACCCGCAGCTGCTCGGGGGTCTCTACCCGTTGCTCCAGCTGCTCCGTGAGCACACTCACGAAACTGCGCGTCACTCGTACCGCCGCGACGAGCGCCAGCCCTAGGACTACGGCCCCAAACCAGCTCGCCGGGCGCTGATCGTCGGCCGCCCAGAGCGCAAGATTGGCAAGCGCCAGATAGATCCCACCCACCACGACGATCAACGCCACGGCACCGCGGATATCATCCAGAAAACGGGTCACTACCTGCCGCGGCAAGCTATCGCTATCGGACGACCGGAGCAGTCGGAGCACGGCCCGCCGCAGCCACCACACGCCCCCGGCAAGGAGCAGCGCCACCGCCAGGATGCCCAACGATCCGGCCCCTCGTGTGGTCAAGAACGTGCTGACCGCTTCCCACTCCATCGCTCCGGCTCTCCCGGCTCTCCCGGCTCTCATTGAGCTTCTACGGTGACAAACCCCACCAAATGCTTACGCCTGCACTAGGAGGACCCATAGGCGCGACTAAGCTGCGATGATGTGGACGGTGCGACTACTTTTGTCCGAGCCATCAGTGCCGGCGACAGGTAGAGCGACTCCGTAGTGACATCGGTGCGACCCAGCAGGGTGGCCTGCGATGAGCGGCCAACCATAAGCTCAAGCCGCGTGAGGTCGAGACTCTGCGGTAGCTCCCGGCCATACACCTTCTCACCACAGCGCCCGTCAAAACTCAGCGCATAGGGCACTCGGCGCGTATTCAGCACGGCCAGCTCGGCGAGAAATTCGTCCGGATCAGTGCCTTGAAAGTAGCGCGGATCCCGAGAGCCGCTTACTCCCTGGTATGGAGGATCCAAATACAGCAAGTCTCCCGGCTCCAGGTGTCTGAATACTTCCGTGTACGAAACCGCCTGGACATCAACTCGGTCGCGGAGCAGCGCCGAGGCGGCCAAAATATGCGCCTGCATCACCTGGGGCCGCGCGCCCAGCCGGCGGTGGTCCGGAGATTGGTTGAATGCCCCGGCGGCATTGAACCGCACGGCAGCTTTGACGCAACGCGCCAACAGATAATAGAACCGGTCCGGATCACCCGTCTCGTTGAACTCGCGCCGAATCGTGTCGTAGGCTCCGGCCGGATCGTCCAACTGGCTGCGCCATAAGCACTCATATGCAGCGGCCAGCTCCTGCGGTTGGTGGATAATGCGGCGCCAAAGCTCCGCCAACGGCACCAGGCTGTCATTGATGAGGTAACGATCCGCGCGACCTCGCGCTGCTGCCGCCAGCGTGACGGCCGCAGCGCCGGCAAACGGCTCGACCAGACGCTCGATGCGTGCCGGGAAGTAACGCAGAATACGCGCGGCCAGTTTGCGCTTGCTCCCCTGATAAGGAATCGGGCGAGGCACCGCTTTGAGCATCGAATTATCCTAGCCAACACAGTCAATTTCAGCAACCGCGCAGCAGTTGTAGCAGCGGGTATCCGCCCACTCTTCCGGTAGGTATGATACTCGGTGTCGTACCGGCACGAACGGCCGCCGGGAAGCACCAACGATGCAGCCACCGGATTCCACCCCCCTCGTCCAAACGGCCTGGCTCGCCGACCATCTCGACCATCCCGACGTGCGGGTGGTGGATGTCCGTTGGCGAGCTACGTACGCGGCCGGTCGCGGGATCAGTGCCGACGACAAAGCCGGCTACTTGGCCGGGCATATCCCCGGGGCCGTCTTCGTCGGCATGGTGCGCGACCTCGCCGACCCACAGAGCGACGTGCCCGACCGCCTCGTGTCACCGGTGGCGTTCGCGCAGGTGATGGCACGCCTCGGGGTTGGCGACCGCACCCTCGTCATCGCCTACGATGACATGGTGCTCCCCTTGTCGGCCGCTCGGCTGTGGTGGGCGTTGTCTTACTATGGCCATGCGCGCGTGCGGGTACTCGACGGCGGCCTGCGCCGCTGGCGCGCGGAGGGCCGTGCCTTGTCTACCGAGGTACCGGTGCCCCCGCCGGCCACGTTCACCCCGCGTCCCCGGCCGGACTGGCTCGCCACGAAGGCCACGGTCGTCGCGGCGCTCGATCAACCCAACGTTGCCATCGTGGACTGTCTGGCACCGGACCAGTACCACAGCAGCGAGGGGCACCTGTGGGGTGATCGCCCAGGCCACATCCCCGGTGCCGTCAACCTCCCCTACCTGGCGAATGCGGACCCCGCCCTGGCAGCGGCGCCTACCGCCGAACGCGACCGCTTGCTGGCAACCGAGCAGGTGCTGACATATTTGCCAACGGAGGACCTGGCGTCGCTCTACGTTGCTGCGGGAGTGACCCCGGATCGTGAGGTGATCGCCTACTGCGGTCGCGGGTTTGCAGCGGCCAGCGGTCTCCTCGCCCTCAAGCTGCTCGGCTACGAGCGCGTCCGGCTCTACGACGGCTCCTGGGCCGAGTGGAGCGCGGACCCGACACTGCCGGTCGCAACTGGGCAGTGAGGAGGCGCCTCCCTAGCCCCGGAAGAGGAAAACGAAGACCGCCAGGGCCACGACCGGCACGGAGATGACCAGGGCCACGAGCGCAGCGGCGATCCAACCCAAGCCCAAGGAAGTGCCGAGCCAATCGAGCAGCCCGAAAAAGGCCAGGGCCGCTACGACCAGAACTCCCTGCACCACCAAGCCCCCTTGGGCCTCGCGCCCCACCCGGCGGCGCAGTCGGTAGAACCACCCCCTCAGTCCGGTCGCCACGAACGTCGGATCACTCGGTGACAACTCAGGCAGTGGTTGACCCTGCAACGCTGCCAGCACATAGCCCACCGACTGCTCGGTACCGCGGTCAAAGACCACCGTGTAGTGGTACCGGGTCGCTATCCGACCCTCGTAAGGCACTTCATCAGTCTCGAGCGCCACTAAATCCCCGAGGATCTCCAGGTCCGCCGCGCTACTGTCCCGGAGGAAGTGCAGCTCAATCGTGGTTTCTGCCGGCAAGTGCCGAAAGCTGAAAAAGCTGAGATTCCTCAGACTGATGGCAAGGCCCTCAACATCGGGCACCAGCCGCGCCAGGTCCTCTCCGGGCACCAAGGCCCGCACCTGGAGGCGCTGGGCTTGGCCCTTGCTCAAGTCCAGCATTCCGGGAAGCTGCACCGGGGTACGTCGTAGATCGGTCACATTCACCATCCCAGGAGAGTTTTCGTCTCGTCATTCGATTAAATCATCACCCCCTGGCGCCCTCCCCACATGACGGAGAGAGAGCACCGCCGGAGGCAGGAAGAGGGACCAGAGGCCACCACCGGCCCTCTTCACTCTAGGCAGCCGGGACACCACCCGTCAACCGACTGTTAGTCAGGCTGCACCTCAGCGACCTCAAGCCGTAGGCGCAAGGGCAGCAGCAAAGGCCAGCCTGGGTCCTGATGAGCAATGGACCATAGATTTTACAGTGGGGCGGGGGAACCTCGATTCCCGCTTGCGCCGGAATGACGACTGGGGGGCATTTCTTCGGCGCAATGACCGGCGAGACGGTGGGAATAACGGGCGGCTAACGCCCCCCGGCGACGACCGGCTCGGCACGTTCGATGAACCGGATCAGGCGCGCACGAAGCGCGACGACATCGGTGGGAGGCCGGGTCAGACGCACTCGATCCTGGCCGTAGTACCCACTCCAGAGCAAGCGCAGGATCAGGAAGGCCCACCGTGTCGCCAAGAGACGGTCCCACACCATGAGGCGTGCCGCAAAGTCGTCATCTCCCGCTGGCCGGCGGTAGCTGTTGCGGAGCCAGGCGTGCTGCGCTGGCGTCATAGCTCCGGCGAGCGCCGCGTGCCAGCGCAAGTCGGCCACATCGAGGGCCGGGTCGCCCCAGCCACTATATTCCCAATCCACCCAGCGCAGACAGCCATCACCGCTCCACACCGCGTTCGCCAGGTTTTGGTCCACGCGGCATAGGCACAGCGGCACGCTCTCCCGCCCGGGGTCCGCGGCGGTGGCGGCGACGAATTCCGCGCAACCGTCCACCAACCGAGCGAGCCGCCCGTACAGATCGCGTCCCGCCGGATGGGTAGCCACCAGCCAGGGGCCGTACTTGGCCAGGAAGCCGTGAAGCTCGTCGAGATACGGCGTGAAGTCAAACCAGTGGAACCAACCGTCGGATAGCTCAACGTACTCGAAGTCCCCCGGCCGGAGGGCGTGCAGGTGTTGGATACTGCTGATGAGCGCGGCGAGCTGCTGCGCCGTGAGCGGTGGATCGAGCGGCGCACCGGGCAGCCAGCGATAGACGACCACCGGGTAAGGAAGGACGGAGCAGCTCTCGTCCAGCCAGAGCGGCTGTGGCGCGATGTCCAAGCCGGCTGCTTGCAGCAAGCGCAAGGCACCGTACTCGCGCGCCGCCCGCCGGCGCTCATCGGCAACACACAGCTTACAGGCGTACCGCTGCCCACCAGTCTCGACGCAGTACAGCGCGTTGTTGAAGCCTCCGGTCACCCGGCGCACCGTCACGCCGCGCTCAGTCCAGGTATATGCCTTGGCAGCATGAGTAGAGGCAACGGCGGGCAACCAGCCTCTAACTGGATCAGGGGCTGACTCCGGCACGGCGCTCATACCTGGTCTCCGTAGGGGTGGCTCCCGTGCCCAGCAGCTCCAACACATTGCAGCGACAGTAGGTTCACGCGCCCCCTTCCCCCCTCGCCCCCACTCGCCGCCGGACTCCCCCTCTCTACGTGTGGAGCGGGGGCCGGGGGGTGAGGCGCACTTGTCACCTACCAACGCCGGCCACTACCCTACCCTCGGCACTCACTTGGTAGCCTTATGTTATGTCAATCATTGGTGGCCCCGAGGTGACGGCAGCGGCCGCGCGCCTGTGCCGGCCACGATCCGGCCATGACTCACGCTAGGTTGAAGAAGGCGGCGACGGGACAGCGGAAATCGGGGAGCACGGCACCACCGGTGATCTCGGCGCCGGCGGGCAGAATTACCGGCGCGGCATCCGGTGTATGGATCGTCACGGTCTCCGTTTCAGGATCAACTATCCATACCAGCCGCACGCCTACCCGCAGATACTCCGCAACCTTGTCCCGCATCTCTGCGGCCGTATTACTTGGCGAGAGGATTTCTACGGCCAGGTCGGGCACCACCCGGCCATACGACTCCCACTCTTCAGGTGGTGGCAACCGCTCTGCTCGTACAAACGCCACGTCAGGCTGACGCAAGGTATCCGGATCACGCGCTAACAAATGCTTTGCATCGCCAGGCGTCAACTGGCCCAACCGGTGCTGCCGCACATACTGCCCCAAGAGCAGCACGATGTTGATCTCGATTACGCCGTGTTTGAAGCCCGTCACCGGCACCTCCACCAGCTTACCCCGCACCAGCTCGTAGCGTTTCGGATCGAGCGGCAACGCCATGAACTCATCGGCGGTGTACCTGTACCGGCCATCAACCCCCACCGGCGGCACGACGGACGCGCCAGTAGGAGCGCGATCAATCGCGCCTCGCGGTATGCATCCGGCGTTGTCTACCGGCGCAGCTACCACACCCTTACGCTGTATCACGCTCACTCCTCGACCTACATAGGCGCTGATGACGACGCGCTCACGCCGCCTCGAAGAAGGCGGCGACGGGACAGCGGAAATCGGGGAGCACGACACCACCGGTGATCTCAGCACCGGCGGTCAGGGTCACTGGCGCTCTCTCCGGTGTATGGATCGTCACGGTCTCCGTCTCAGGATCAACTATCCATACCAGCCGCACGCCTACCCGCAGGTACTCCGCAACCTTGTCCCGCATCTCTACGGCCGTATTGCTTGGCGAGAGGATTTCTACGGCCAGCTCAGGAATAAACTGGGCGTAGGAGCGCCGCTGATCGCGCGCCGGGAGACGATCCGTCCGCACAAATGCGACATCCGGACGGCGCAGCGTATCCGGCTCCTGCTGCAGACGGAACATCGCACCGCCACCCGTGACCCGCCCTAACCGTCGGGGCCAAACGTGCTGATCGAGCAGCCGGAAGATATTCGCCTCGACCTCGGCGTGTTCATAGCCGGTCACAGCTACCTCCGCGAGCACACCTCGCACCAGCTCATAGCGTTTCAGGTCGAGCGGCAACGCCATGAACTCGGCGGCGGTATACAACTCGTCAGCGTCCACCGGCGGCACTACCGGCGCAGCCAGCACCCTAGTACGCTGCATCACGATCACCCCTCGGTCTACGTTGGCGCTGACGACAACACCGGCTTGCACCTGTATCAGCGACTCGCACCCTATTCTAGCGCGGCACATACGGCCGCGGCGCCGGGTATCTCCTGACGACGCTCACGCCGCCTCGAAAGCCGGCGGCGACGGGACAGCGGGTCACGCCAAGTCCTTGAAGTGCCTGGCGTCCTTCCTGGCGATCTCGAAGGCGGTCTTACCACGCTTGTTCGGCACCATCGGGTCGGCACCGGCCGCCAAGAGCGACTCGGCGGCGGCGGCGCGGCCCTCGTACATTGCCCGATGGAGGGGCGTGCGGCCCTTTTTGTCCTGGGTATTGAGGTCAGCGCCGTGCTTTGCGAGGAAGCGCACCATCTCGGACTGGCCTTTCTCGGCGGCCAGTTGCAGTGGCGTCCGGTTGGCGCTGTTGAGCGCGTTGACGGCGGCCCCCTTTTCCACCAGCAGCTCCGCGCACTCCATTGCTCCGGCCCGCGCTGCCCAATGCAGCGGCATCATGCCGTAATCTTCAGCAGTGCCTACGACGGCAGGGCCCACATCAATGAGTTCCCGCAGCCGGCCGGAATCCTTGAGGCCACACGCTGAGTAGACGTCGTAGTACGCGCCGTCTGCGATGAGTAACCGCGCAACCTCGCGCTTGCCGTCGGCCCGCCACACCTGCTGGCCCCAATGACTAGGGGCGGCGGCTTCCTGCAGGGAGGTAGCCCCGCGCTCCCCGTTTCCTTTGATCGGCAGCTCGTGGTGAATGCCAACACCGTACTTAATCAAGAGCTTGGCCAGTTCCGCGTGTCCACCATAGGCAGCCCAGTACATCAGCGAGAGGTTGTCGGGCCATCCGGTATGGGGCTTCAGTACCGAGACACCGGTCGCGTCGGCCGCGCCGGACTCGAACACGGCCCGGAGGGTGTCGGTCATACCGCCCCACGCCGCCTCGTGGAGGACGTTGTACTCGGTCTCATTGATGTCGAGTGACACGCCCCGGTCGAGGAGAAGCTGTACGGCAAGCCCGCACCCCTTCATGTGGATCACGGCCTGAAGTAGCTGTGCGCCAATGCGGTCGAGCACCGCCGGCGCATCGGCCAGAATCGCTTCCATCCGCTCGATGTCCGGGGCGCCGGCCCGGCGCTGCGGCGCCGGACCCATCGCCGCAGCAATGAACTGCTCCTCGGCGGGTGTAAGCGCTACATGCTCTGCGTCGCGGCGGAACCAGGTATTTCGGAATAGCTTGACCGCTGCTGTGGTGTCCATGTGGTCCTTCCCGATCTCACGGTTGGTCCGGCACCTACCATCATATAGAGCATATGGAGCGGCACTGGCACCGCACCATCTCCCTTAAGCATGGGGTAGAGTCAGCGTGGCAGTGGCGCCGGCCGGTGGGTCGGACGACACGTGTTACCATCTCGCCTGATTGACATCATCCCACTATGCCTGGACGTGTGCTCCTGACCTACCATCCCGCCTATACGGGGCGCGGCTTCTCGCCACTGCCGCGTGCTTGGGAACGCTACGGCACGGCCCGGCAGTGCTTCACCGCTTGCGGCTTCGACCCGCTCTTGCTGGAGCTTCAGCCGGAGGCGGCCCTTCTCGACACGCTCCTCACGGTCCACGATCCCGACTACCTCGACCGGTTGCAAGCGGCAGATCGCCGGGGTCACGGGACGTTGGACGGCACCACCACCCCGGCCTGGCGCGGCGTCTGGCAACGAGCGCGCGTGGCCGTCGGCGGATCACTGGCATGCGTAGATGCTATCGCTACGGTAGGAGCGGTCCACGCTTTCAATCCTGGCGGTGGGCTGCACCACGCGCACCGAGACCGTACCAGCGGATTCTGTCCGCTGAACGATGTGGTGATTGCGGTTCGACACGCCCAACGGCGCTATGGCTGGCGCCGTATTGCCATCATTGATATTGACGGTCATCACGGGGACGGGACACAAGAGCTGCTCTATAGCGAGGACGTACTCACGGTATCACTGCACCGCTACGACGGACGTTTCTTTCCTGGCAGCGGGCACTACGACGAGCTTGGCTGGGGACCAGGATTGGGCAGCAAGGTAAACGTCCCTCTCCCCCGCGGCACGAGCGACGCTACTTACTGTCACGTCTTCGATGCGCTTGTGCCACCGCTCGTCCAGGCCTATCGTCCACAGGCGATCATCTTGCAATTCGGGGTGGATGGCCACTACCAAGACGCGATGGTGCGGCTGGGGTTGACGTTGCGTACTTTCGCGCATATCGCCCGCAGCGTCCACCAACTGGCGCATCGCCTCTGCGACGGACGGCTGGTGGTCGTCGGTGGTGGTGGCTACAACCCCATAGCCGTGGCACGCTGCTGGGCCACACTCCTGCTGGCATTGCTAGAGGCGCCCGCAGCCATTCGAGCCAAGGCCAGCGCCCTGATTGGCACGGACAAACCACCGGGAGCGCGTGGCCTTGCGGCCAGCGCCGCCGCCCGACTCATCGCCGCAGTGCAAACACGGGCCTTTCCGTTCTACAATCTAAGGGCGGCGCCGGTCAGCACTCTTGTCGAGGGGGTTAAGCCGGCATAGTCTGCCGCCCCCTGAGTATCGTGAGGCACAGATGAGCGAGGAACCGCCGGAGCGTATCCACGAGCCTACCGATCGACTGCGTCGGCACATCTACCGGATGTCGTTTCGCAAGCAGGTCGCCCTGTTCATAGTGCTGGGCCTAGCCTTCGGTATACTGGGCTTCATTTACGTCCTGATTATGGTCCAGCTCCTGTTTTAGTGAGCACGCGGGGAGTAGTGAACGCGATGCAGACCTGGCGTTATCACCTGCGCCATCTGTGGTGGTTCCGCGACCGCCGGTATCGGCGCTGGCGTCTGGAGACTTTCGGTATCTACGCGCCGTCGTTGCCGCACGAACGTCCTTGGTGGCGCGTTAACCCGGCGGCGCTCCGCGCGTTCGCGCGGCAGCTCCCCGGCTACCTCGGCTGGGTGCGGCGCATGCGACTGCTCGGCCGCGCCGGCCCCGACGCGCTCTGGAGCGACCGTCTCCAGTCGGGAGACTTGGCCCGTTGGCGTGGGTGGCAGCTACGGCAGCAAGCCGAGGAGTAGGCTCCAGCGCACGCAGCAGGTACGGAGTGTAGCACCTAACCCAGGCGGCGCGGGAGGCACGCCCCGTCAGCAGAGCGCCTCCACCGTAAGTCTGACCACTCCGATCTATTGTCCGAGCACCTGATACACTGCATGACATGCGCGCGCTGCGGGCAGAGCGGTGAGTAGCTTCCATCGGTTGATCCTTCTTGGTCGCGCGCTGCTGCTAGGGCTGCTCCTGCTTGTGCTCACCACTGGCATGTCAGCGGCACAGGCCCCCACACCGGGCATCCTCATCACGGAGATCCAGGCGGCGAATACGCGCACCGTGGCCGACGACCAGGGTGGTTACGCCGACTGGATCGAGCTGCACAACCCCACGGACACCTCCATCTCTCTGCTCGGCTACACCCTCTCCGACGATCCTGCCGCGCCGACCAAGTGGCCCTTCCCCGTCACCACGCTGGCACCGGGCGCCTTTCTGCTGCTCTGGGCCTCCGGCCACGACCAGGTGACACCGGAGGGCTGGCACACGAGCTTCCGGTTGAACCGCGGCGGGGAGTATGTCGGCTTGTTCGGCCCGGACGGACAGCTCGTGGACGAGGTGACGTTCGGCCCGCAGGTCACGGATATCTCACTGGGAAGACTGGGCACGCTGTCCGACCAGTGGGTGCCCTTCCCCATCCCGACGCCCGGCACGGCGAATACGACCCGGCATCGCCGGCGAGCGCCACCGGACGCGCCCCCGGTCGAGGTCACGCCGGATAGCGGACGCTTCGCCGGCCCAGTGACGGTGCGGCTCTACACGCCGGTCCCGGGGAGCATCGTGTACTACACGCTGGATGGGGCCGATCCGACCATCGTCGGGCAGGAGTACACGGCGCCCTTGGCGGTAACAGAGACGACGGTGCTACGGGCCGTGGCCTTGGACGAGGGCGTGCCGGTAAGCACCGTGACCACGGCGACGTATCTGGTGGGGGAGAATACCAGTCTGCCGGTGCTGTCGCTGGTTACGGACCCGGCCCACCTGTGGGACGCGGCGACCGGCATCTACGTCAACCCGGGGAAACGAGGGCGGAACTGGGAGCGGCCGGTAACAGTGGAGTGGCTATCGCCGGAGGGGGCGCCGGCCTTCAATATGGCAGCCGGGCTGCGCCTCCACGGCGGCGGCAGCCGGCTGACAGCCAAGAAGTCGCTCCGATTGTACTTCCGAGGGGAGTATGGGCCGACCGAGCTGGCGTATCCGCTGTTTGGGGGGGAACCGGGGCAGTCGCTGGCCACAGCTCCGGCGGTCGCAGGCCCACGCCAGCGCGCCAACACGGCCGGCGCTGTGGCCAGCGAGACGTATGACCGGCTAGTGTTGCGGGCCGGGTACAACGACAGTTGGTCGTCTGCGGGGGAAGCCTGGTCCTCTGGAGGAGTAGTGGTGTACGTGCGGGATCAACTGGTACGGGACCTGCACGGAGCAATGGGGCAGGTGGCAGTGCAGGGGCGCTGGGTAGCGTTGTACCTGAACGGGACGTACTGGGGGCTGTACAACCTCACCGAGCGCATTGACGACACTTTCCTGGCCACGCACTTCGACGCCAGCGCATGGTATGTCAGCCCGGCCGATGTCTTGCACCGCTGGAACCGGTTTGCCGACTGGCTGGCCGGGGCGGATTTGCGCGTGACGGCACAGTACGAGCGGGCAGCACAGCAGCTCGATATCGCGAACTTCACCGATTACTTCCTACTGAACATCTGGGCACAGAACGTGGACTGGCCCCACAATAATCGGATCATGGCACGCCCGCGGGAGGGGCCTGACGGTCGGTGGCGATTCATCGTCTGGGATGCCGAGACGACATTCATGAACACGGAGAACACGTTCGAGCGCGTGGTGATCGGTGGCACCCGGCTCGGGCAGGCGCTCGCTGGCTTACTGCAAAACGACCAATATCGCGCCTATTTCACCGCCCAGATCGAGCGCCAGCTGGCCGGTGTGCTGGACACTGCGTCCGTGCGCGAGCGACTCGCCGCGCTCGCCGCCGAGTTGCGCCCGGAAATGGCAGCGGAAGCGGCGCGCTGGCTGCCCGACCAGGAGCCGGCAGCGGCGGTGGCACAGTGGGAAACAGCGTTGCGACAGGTCGCAGATTCACTGGACGCCAGCGAGCAGCAGCTACGCCAACTGAGCGATCCGGGGACACTGCAACAACTGCTTCCGCCACGCGCGGCATCGTAGTCCCCGTCACTGGCAGCACCAGCCGGGACGACGGGTATCATTATCACCGAGGTCCAGGCAGCCAATACGCACACGGCACTCGATGACCAGGGTGGCTACGCCGATTGGCTGGAGCTACACAACCCCACGGCCACGCCCATCTCCCTCCTCGGCTACTCCCTCACCGACGACCCAGAAGCGCCGACCAAGTGGCACTTACCGGCCAGCATCCTGGCACCGGGCGCCTTTCTGGTGATCTGGGCCTCAGGTGCCGACCGAGTCGCACCGGAAGGCTTACACACGAGCTTCCGGCTGAACCGTGCGAGCGGCTACGTAGGCTTGTTCGATCCGGGCAGGCAGGTGGTGGACGAGGTGACGTTCGGCGAACAGGCGGTGGATGTCTCGCAGGGCCGGCTGGGAACGCTATCCGACCAATGGGTGTTCTTCCCCACCCCAACCCCCGGTAAGGCGAATACCACCATTCCACGAGCGCCGCCGGGTGCGCCGCCGGTGGCGGTCAAGCCGGGCAGTGGGCGCTTTGCCGGCCCGGTGGGGGTGCAGCTCCACACGCCGGTCCCGGGCAGCCTGCTGTACTACACGCTGGACGGAGCCGACCCGACGGTGGACGGGCAGGCGTACACGGACTCCGTGTCCGTGACGGAAACCACGGTGCTGCGGACGGTGGCACTGCGCGACGGAGTGCCGGTGAGTGCCGTGACCACAGCGACCTATCTGGTGGGGGAGAACACCAGTCTGCCGGTGTTGTCGCTGGTCACGGACCCGGCGCATCTGTGGGACGAGGCAACAGGCATCTCCACCAACCCGCAGCAGCACGGCCGGCGCGGGGAGCGTCCGGTGACGGTGGAGTGGCTATCACCGGAAGGGGAGTTGGGTTTCAGCGCGCCAGCAGGATTCCGCATCCGCGGCAGGGGCGACCACACGGAAGCAGCCAAGCAGTCGTTCGAGTTGTACTTCCGGGAAGAATATGGGGCACGGGAGCTGGCATATCCGCTGTTGGGGCCGCAGCCGGGACAGCCCTATGCCCAACTGGTGCTACGAGCCGAGGAGCAGGACAGCTGGCAGTGCCGGGAGTTGCCCCAGTGTGTGGCAGAGGCAGTGTACGTGCGGAACCAGTTGCTGCGAGACTTGCACGGGGCGATGGGACAGGTCGCAACCCACGGGCGCTGGGTGACACTCTACCTGAACGGGGACTACTGGGGGCCGTACTACCTCACCGAGCACCTCGACGACACCTTCCTGTCCACTCACCTCAATACCAGCGCATGGTATACCAGCGCACCGACAGGAGTGCTGGCACCCAACAACGCGCACCGCTGGCGCCTGTTTGCGGACTGGCTGACCAGCGCGGACTTGAGCGTGGCAACGGAGTACGAGCAGGCAATACGGCAGCTCGATATCGAGAGCTTCACCGCTTTCGTCATCCTCCGACTGTGGAAAGGAGATACCGCTTGGGGCAATCACGACTGGCTGGCGGCCCGGATACGTGACGGTCCTGATACCCGCTGGCGGCTGTTCGTGGGGGATACCAACATACCCTCTGGGGGGTATGGTCGGACCGGCCGCGAGGCGCAGGGTACCCTCGTCCCGATCCTGGCGAGCCTCCTAGCCAACCCCAAGTATCAAGCCTATTTCACAGCAGAGGTCGAGCGACAGCTGGCCGGAGCGTTGGCCACCGCAACCGTGCGCGAACGCCTTGACGCGCTGGCGGCCGAGCTGCGCCCGGCCATGGCGGCGGAAGCGGCTCGCTGGCTCCCGGATCAGGAGCCAGCTACATCAGTAGCGCAGTGGGAAGCGGCGCTGCAACGGCTCGCTGCTACGTTGGACACCAAGGCCCAGCGCCTGCACGACCTGAGCGACCCGGAGACGCTGCGGCAGCATCTCCCGCACCTCGCGGCACCGGTGGCAACGGCAGCGGGGCCGCCGCCGTTGCCACCGAGCACCCGGATTGCCCTGCTGGTGCGTCATCCCGCAGAGCTGACGGAGGGCGAGGCGGCCGTCGTGGCACACCTGGAAGCACGGGGCGTCAGGGTCACCGTGCTCGGAACCAGCGATAGCAGCACACCTGATCCGGCACAGATCGCCGCAAGCCACGATCTGCTCTTGGTCAGTTCCAGCATCCACGAGCTAGATACAGCAGCACGCTACACCCAGACCACGACGCCGCTGATCTTCTGGGGGCCGCTGCTGCTGGAGGCGACCCAGTTGGCACGCTGGGGGGGCACCCGCCCGGATCAAATCTATATTCGGATCGTGGATGCTGACCATCCGATCACCGCGGATCTACCCGTTGACGAGCGGCTGCGGGTGGTGCGTCGGCCCGATACGTTCAGTGTCGCCTGGCCGTTTAGAGGGCCAGGGGTGCAAGTGCTGGCCAAGCATCTGTTCGGTGACGACTCCGCGCTCTTGGTGGCGGAGGTGGGCGCCGAGTTATCGAATGGACAACCGGCACAGGCCAGGACCGTCTTCTTGTTCTGGCATCACAACACCTTCCACCTGAGCACGGGTGAGGCGATCCGGCTCTTTGACCGGGCGGTGGACTGGGCGCTCGGACTCCCCTCCAGCGATGGCACTTGAGCAAGCAAGCGAGAAGGCCATGAAGCTATGTTAATCCTCCTATACAAAGTGGAGTTATGATTGCCAGCCGGACTTGTCACCGGGTTCAGATGTCCAATGCTTGGTCGGGTATGATTAAATCTCCCTGGGCCTGTGGTTGGGAGGATGTCCCTATGTGTCGGCTGATTCCCCTTGGTCGCGCGCTGCTGCTGGCGCTGCTCCTAGTCGTGCTCACCACTGGCGTGTCAGCGGCACAGGCCCCCACACCGGCCATCATCATCACCGAGGTCCAGGCGGCGAATACGCGCACCATGGCCGACGACCAGGGTGGCTACCCCGACTGGATCGAGCTGCACAACCCCACGAACACGTCCATCCCGCTGCTCGGCTACACCCTCACCGACGATCCTGCCGCGCCGACCAAGTGGCCCTTCCCCGTCACGACGCTGGAACCGGGCGCCTTTCGGGTGATCTGGGCCTCCGGCAGAGACCAGGTCACACCGGAGGGCTGGCACACGAGCTTCCGGTTGAACCGCGGCGGGGAGTACGTCGGCTTGTTTGGCCCGGACGGGCAACTGGTGGACGAGGTGACGTTCGGCCCGCAGGTCACGGATGTCTCGCTGGGGCGGCTGGGCACGGAGTTCGACCAGTGGGTGTTCTTCCCCACCCCAACCCCCGGTAAGGCGAATACCACCAGTCCACGAGCGCCGCCGGGTGCGCCGCCGGTAACGGTCACGCCGGGCAGTGGATTCTTTGCCGGGCCGGTGACGGTGCAGCTGGCGGCACCGCTGCCGGAGAGCACGGTGTACTACACGCTGGACGGGTCCCATCCGACGGTGGGGGGCGAGGCGTACACAGCGCCCTTGGAAGTAAGGGAGACGACGGTGCTACGGGCGGTGGCGTTGCGCGACGGCGTGCCGGTCAGTGCCATGACCACCGTGACCTATCTAGTGGGCGAGAGCACCGGCAGACCGGTGCTCTCGCTGGTGACGGACCCAGCCCACCTATGGGACGAGGCGACGGGGATCTACGTCAACCCACAGGAGCGCGGCCGAGAATGGGAGCGGCCGGTGACGGTGGAGTGGCTGTCGCCGGAGGGGGAGGTGGGCTTCAGTGTGGGCGCGGGGTTACGCATCCACGGCGGCGGCAGCCGGAGGGAATCCACCAAGCGGTCGTTCCGATTGTACTTCCGGGGGGAATATGGGCCGCGGGAGCTGGCATATCCACTGTTTGGGGTTGAGCCGGGGCAGTCGCTGGCCACCGCTCCGGCGGTCGAAGGCCCACGCCAGCGCGCCAGCACGGCCGGAGTTGTGGCCAGCGAGACATATGACCGGCTGGTGCTGCGAGCGGGAGCCGATGACGGTTGGCAGTGCCGGGGTGGGTCGCGGTGCGTGGAAGAGGCGATGTACGTGCGGGATCAGCTGGTCCGGGACCTGCACGGGGCAATGGGCCAGGTAGCAGCGCGGGGACGCTGGGTGTCGGTGTACCTGAATGGGGGCTACTGGGGACTGTACAACCTGACCGAGCGGATTGACGAGCGCTTTCTGGCCACGCACTTCGGCCACGACGACTGGGACTTGGTGGAAGCTGCCACTGAGGGACACCCGGAAGAGCACGAAGCGTGGGAGGACCTCGCGGACTGGCTGACCAGTACGGACTTGAGCGCGGCAACAGAGTATGAGCGGGCGGTGCAGCAGCTTGACATCGAGAGCTTCACTTCCTTCATCATCCTCTGGCTGTGGGCCGGGGGGCCTCATTGGGATGGCGGCGACTGGTATGCCGCACGGATGCGCGGTAGGTCTGATGCCCGGTGGCAGCTGTTCATGTGGGACACCGAGTCGGCCTTTGACCTAGGCCAGGAAACCGATGCCACCGAGGACGTTACCTTCAGTCCGATAGTGATTAGCAGTGTTATGCACAGTTTCTTGGCCAGCCTCCTCACAAGCCCCCAGTATCAAACCTACTTCACCGCCCAGGCCGAGCGCCATCTGGCCGGGGCACTAGCCACCGAGTCCGTGCGCGAACGCCTCACCGCGCTCGGCGCCGAGCTGCGCCCGGCCATGGCGGCGGAGGCGGTCCGCTGGCGACCCGATCAAGAACCGGCAACGGCAGTGGCACAATGGGAAGCGGCGCTGAAACGGGTCTCGGACAGGCTGGAGGTCAACGCACAACGGCTGCTCCACCTGAGCGATCCCGAGAAACTGCGGCCACTGCTCCCGCAGCTCCCGGTGCCGGATACCCCGACGTCGCTGCCGCTGCTGCTGCCGGACACCCGGATTGCCTTCCTGGTGGGACAGCCCACCGAGTTGATGAAAGGTGATGCTGCCGTCATGGCGCATCTGAAGGCGCGGGGCGCCACGGTCACCGTGTTCGGGGCCGGAGATAGCAGCACGCCTGATCCGGCACAGGTCGCCGCGAGCTACGACCTACTCTTGATCAGCTCCACTATCCAGGATATCGACACGGCGACGCGCTATGCTCAAAATGCTACGCCGCTCATCTTCTGGGGGCCGCGGCTACTAGCAGTGACACAGTTGACGCCCTGGGGTAGCACGCGCGATCACGAAACCTACATTCGGATTGTAGACACTGACCATCCGATCACTGCGGGGCTATCCGCTGACCAACATCTTTTTGCGGTGCGACGACCTGATACGTTCAGTATCGCCTGGCCACGCAAAGGGCCGGGGGTACAAGCACTGGCGATGCATAGATTTGGTGATGACTATGCGATCTTGGCAGCGGAGGCCGGGGCCGAACTGGTGAATGGGCAACCGGCACGGGCCAGGACCGTCTTCTTGTTCTGGCATGACACTACATTTCACCGGAGCACGGGCGAGATGGTCCGGCTCTTTGACCGGGCAGTGGACTGGGCGCTCGGAATCCCCTCCGATGATGGCGCTTGAGCGAGCCATGAGCGTCCTCCACGTGCCGCCGCTGCCCCACCCCTGCATCCTGCTAGACTTGGGCTGATGCAAGCAATTGTGATTGGCGCTGGTCGCGGCCAACGCCTTATGCCCCTGACGGCCGAGCAGCCAAAGTGCTTTGCGCCGGTGGCGGGTCGGCGTATCCTGGACTGGATTTTGGAGGCGCTGGCCGCCGGGGGGTTCGGCCCAGACCGGATCACCTTTGTCGGTGGCTATCAGTTGTCCCACGTCCGCGCGGCCTATCCCGAGTTCACCTACTACGAGAACGTGGACTGGCCACGAAATAACATCCTCGCCTCGCTCTTCTACGCCGAACCGGCCATGACCGATGGCTTCGTCTGTACCTACGCCGACATTCTCTACCGCCCGCACGCCATAGAACGGCTGATGCGTAGTCGCGCCGACATTACATTAGTAGTAGATACCGACTGGCGCCGGCGGTACCGTCATCGCTCGCAGCACCCGGAATCCGACGCCGAGAAAATGTGCGCCCAAGGCGACCGCATCATCTGTATCAGCCGCCGCATCCCGGCAGCGGCGGCGAGTGGCGAATATATCGGCGTCGCCAAGTTCAGCCCACGCGGGGCATCCCTACTCCGCGAGCACTACCATCGGGTCGTCGCCGACTATGCCGATCGGCCCTTTCGCGGCGCCCCCTCCGTACAAATGGCCTACCTGATCCACCTCCTGCAAGAGTTGATCGAGCAGGGCGTAGCGATACACAAAGTAGATACCCACGGCGACTACTACGAGATTGATACCACCGAGGATTACGAGATCGGATGCGCGGAATGGCGATGATGGCACGCCCGGTCGACACGAGCGGGCAGCTTTTCCCCACTGGCGTCGTAGGCAGTATGCCCCGGCCACAATTCTTGCGCGACTTGCTTGATCCGCGCGCCGAAGGACATATCCCGACAGACGTACAGGAGCGGCGGCTCGACATCGCAACACAGTACGTCATCGCTATGCAGGAGGCCGCCGGCCTCGATCTGATCTCCGATGGCGAGTGGCGGCGCCGGTCATATTTCGGCGTGATCGCCGAGATCATGCACGGTTTCGAGGCCTACGTCGTAGACGACGAGCTAGGCAAGGCGCGCCCCTTCCATACGGTGATCGAGCCGATGACCCCGCGCCGACCCGGCCGCATTGCGGAGGAGGCCCGCTTCCTCGTCCAGCACACCGACCGGATGACGAAGGTCTGCCTCCCATCGCCGTATCTGCTGGGACAACGGCTGTGGGAGCCGGAGCAGTCACGACGCGCCTACCCCACACGCGCAGCGTTCATGCAGGCGCTAGTACCCGTCCTCCGGCACGAGCTGGCGGCGGTGGCCCAGACGGGTGTCACCGTCGCGCAGTTTGATGACACAAATCTGTGTGCGTTGGTTGACCCGGCCAGACGGGCACGCTACACCAACCCCAGCTACGAGATTGACCACTGTGTAGACTTACTCAACGCAGTGATCAGTGGCGTGCGCGGCGTTACCGTCGCAATTCACCTCTGCCGCGGCAATGCCGGGCGGCTAGGCTGGAAAGCCGCGGGCGGCTACGAAACGCTGGTCCCGGCGATGCAACGGCTCAACGTCGATCAGTACGTCTTGGAATACTCGATCCCAGTGGCCGGGGACATGAGCGTCCTGCGTACCCTCCCGGATGATCGGACTATCGGGCTAGGCTGCGTGGACGTGCGCGGCGAGCAGGTCGAGACGGCGGAGACGATTGCTGCCCGCGCCGAGGAAGCGCTGCGCTACGTGGACGCCGAGCGCCTCTGGCTCAACCCCGACTGCGGGTTTGCCCCCGGCTCTGCAGCCAATATCCCGATAGACGAAGCCTACGTCAAGCTCCAACGCGAAGTCGCGGCCGCTGCCCTGCTCCGCGAGCGCCACGGCTCATAAGCAATAGGGGAATACCCTACTTACCTCGGTGTTATCCACAGGATCATAATTGCCAAGGGGCATCTTCAGCCACGACCTGCTTGACCAAGAACCGTGAAAATCCAACCCCGGATGGACGATTCTCTGTCGCCTCTCTCTCGGCACCCCATCGCTCGACAGTATCCTGGTAGAAGCTACTATCCACCCAGCCTCTATCTCGGTATTTCCTCAGTATTACTTCTCGACTTACAAAATATCTCTCGCTCAAACGGCCAAAGGCTTCATCGTCACGCTTCCAGGCAGCAGCATGTGCCACAAAGTCTTCTGTCGGAACCAGGAATTCGTTAGCGAAGCGATTGCAGGCTGTTTCCTTTTTGCGGTCTTCTCCTTCGAGGAAACGAAGGTAGTGTCTCACATCAGATCGCTCAATGTGGTCGAAGCCCAGAAGAACGTGCGCCAGCTCATGGAATAGGGTGAAAATCTGACGCACTTTTGGTTGACTATTGTTCAGGTAGATTATCGGTAACTCATCGTGAACATGGCAAAAACCGGCCACATCATCCTGCTTGAAGGACCTCTTGAACACCCATATACCTGCATCCTGCACCCGGCGGCGCCATTCCCTGATGGCTTCATCATAGGACCTCCACTTGGCCTGTTCCTCTACCGTCACGCCCAGATACTCCCTTACCTGGGCGGCCGCCGCTACCGGCGCATCGTTTTGATAGAATAATTGCACATCGTCGAATATCCTCCGCTCGGCGGGATTGGTCCCACCGGTCAGCTCCATCAAGTCAAGCTGCCTTACCCGCGCTTCACGGAGAGCATAGAGGGTGTCCGGTTCTAGGGTGGCGAACTCTTCCTCGGGTAGCCTGCGGAAGCGGCGCTGCGGCTGCTCTTCTTGAGGCGGCTCAGGGAAGTAGAAGATAGCTAAGGGGCGCTTATATATCTCGTAGGCGAGCTTCTCTAATTGAACGTAGGTGGGCGCGCCGGCTCCCGTCTCCCAGGCAGCAATGTCGCTGGAGTCCTTCTTCATTCGGCGAGCGACATCCTCCACCGAATAGCCCGCTCGCTCTCGCGCCCACCGAAGCACCGCCGGTACGATGCCTGACGCCAGTTCACTCCTCACAACTGCCTCTTCATCAACCCGAAGATGGTTTTCCCTCATGTACCTCTCCACCAACCTAGTAACCGAGGCATGGTCGCGCGGCCATGCTGCAACACCACCTTAGCTCACACCTCGTAGGCGGTCCAGGTCCCGAGGCAGCCGTGGCCGCGGCGCACGTGCAGCACGCCAGCGGCCGGGTCGGCGACGTAGCCGGCGGTGGAATGCATGCCCTCCGCACCGTGACGACAGATGCCGGCCGGGTCACCTTCATGGTCCGCCAGGATCGTCTGCAACGTGTCTACGGTGATCCGGCCCCAGTGCTCCTGCACAAGTGCCCGGATGCGGTCGAGGCGCGGGCAGGAATCGGCCAGTGAGTTGGTCTCGAACGGTGCAAACTGCGACGTGACGTAGTGATTGGTGTGTAAGCGGGCATCAGGATGCTCGTCGGTGTAGACGGCGATCCCTTCCGGTCGCGCCTCAATGTCCCCGATCCCACCCTGCCCATCGCACAGCACGATATTGCCCGCCGAGCAGACCCGGTGGTCACGATAGAGCTGCACGCAATCGGCCACCGTCCGCTGCTCCAGCGTGACCCGCTTGAGTGGATAGTGCGGCAGGCCCGGCTGCCAGGGCGCGTCATAGAGCGCATTGGCAAAGTGGGCGACACCGTACTCGTTCAGCCCGGCATAGCCGAGCTGCCCGGCAAATGTGACCATCACCGCCCGTGGCCGGCCATCGGTCGGCTGGACGCGCAGCACGATGGTCACGTCGGCATATTCGGGTGCGAGGTCCTGGTTCTGTCCGGCCAGCGTGCGGCCGTCGGCGGTGGCTGCGCCGGTCAAGGCAAAGGCCGTGCAGCCACCGTCCACGGGGGCATGCGCGGCTTCGGCACGGGCCTGGCAGAGCACCGCCGCCTCGAAGGAGATACCCGCGCCGTCGGCCAAGCCGCGCACCTCCTCGACCAACGCCGGACTGAGCGCTTCCAGTCGCGGGACGAACTGCATGGCGTTGCGGCAGAGCGTCTCTCGTGCTCGTCCCGTGAGGCGTTCGATCCAGCGCAGGTACCGCTCGACCAGCGGAGCGGCCTGCTCACCATGTTGCCGTCCTAGCTCATAGCTGGTCCCACGAACAGTCACGACGGGGAAGGTATGGGTCCCGTTCATTCACTCAGTCCCTCGCAGTATGACGAGCGGGCCACGTACCCATCCGGCCCCGTCGGCCAAAGCCGCACGGATGGTGCCAGGTGTGGCGCGGCTTTGGCCGACGGATGCTCCATCACCCTACCGATGATCGCGAAACTGCCGGTAGCGGCGATGGTAGTAGATGAGGGGGGGAGGCTCGGGCCGCAATAGCTCCGCCGCCGCGACAGCACCGACAAAGATGGTATGCGTACCTTGCGGGTGCCGCGCGACTACGCGACAGTCGAGGTAGCCCAGACTGCCTTGCAGAATAGGCGCTCCGGTCGCTGCCTGCCGATACGCTACGCCGGCAAAGCGGTCCGCGTCGCACTCCGGATAGCGGCCGGCAAACAGGTTCGAAAGCTCCTCTTGGTCTGCACTGAGCACGTTGACGGCGAAGATACCACTTGCCTCGACAAGCCCATACGTGTGGGCGGACCGGTCGGCGCAGAAGAGCACCAACGGTGGCTCCACCGTCAGCGAAGAGAACGAATTCACGGTCATGCCATGGAGCTCGCCATCGTGGCACGTCGTCACCACCGTGACACCGGTGGCCCAGTGACTCATTACGTCCCGGAAAGCATCCCCTGACACCGCCATCACTCGCCCTCCCCCAGCCGCCCCGCTCTCCCGCAGCCGGCAACGCTACGGCGAGAGTATAGCCCGCTGGACCGGAAGCTGCCGGACAACCCAACTTGGTCAGTGGTCAGTGGGGCCGGGGGTGAGCGGCGGCCCGCCGGCGGTCGCTGCAGGGGCAGCTCTTGTGGTGACCCGCGCCAGGCCTCCGGAGGCCTGGTGCCCACAAGGGACACCTCTACAGTATTTGCCAGGTTGACCAAGTCCGATGACGCCATCCGGTCTATCGTAGGACGTCTTTGCCAGATTGACCAAGATATTGTATGCTCCCGGCATGACCTCCTTCGGCTCGCTCCTCCGCGCGCACCGGCAACGCGCCGGGTTATCGCTACCGGCCCTGGGACGGCGGGTGGGGCGCGACTTCAGCTACCTGAGCAGGCTGGAGCGCGGGCAGCGCGAGCCACCCCGCCGAGCCACCATCCTGGCGCTGGCAACGGCCCTCAATCTCACCGGTGAGGAGACTGACGCGCTCCTGGTAGCGGGCGGTCAGCTGCCGCAAGCGCTGGCCCAGCTCGGCCCCTTGGACAGTACCGTCACCCAGCTCACGGCTATCCTCACCGATCCGGCCATACCCCCCGCCGACCGCCAGCGGTTCCGGCAAATCGTCGCGCTCCTGGCCGCTCAGTGGCACGGCCGTTGAGCGGCCACCGCCCCCAGCTAGGTCCAGCGGTAGATGATCGGCGGCCGCCGGCTCGTATCCGGCGCGAATGCCGTGCTATCCTAGTGTTGCACAGAAATTGAGATTCTATTGCTCGAAGTGGTGTTGATATTTTGTGCATCACCTGATACACTCGTGGTGCGGCAGCCGAAGCCGTGGTGAGCGGCCATGACACAACGACATCGTTTCCTGGGTGTGGCGATAGAGCATAGGCCGCGTTCGGTCGCTCAACCCATGTCTCTAGGGCATAGGCAGCGCGACAGCGAGGTGATGCCATGATCTGGGACTTCCCTACCCGTCTGCGGGAGCACCGATTGCTGTACGACTGGAGCGCCGACGGCCAGAAGCTCTACGGCTGGCTGCGGCGACGGGTATGCCGTGGCGAGGCCGACGCTCCCCGTGAGGCGCGGGAGTATCACGCGCAGGGCTTTCTGACCGCCTACGCGACGGCGGACCTGCTGATGGCCCAGGCCCTACCCGTGAGCCGAAACACGATTACAAAACTGATTGCCGACATGCGGCAGCGGCGGGTGCTTGCCACGCGCAACGTCGGTCATGGGCACGTCTTCCTGCTGGGAGAGTGGGAAGAGCGGCCCAGCCGCCAGGACGCCCAACCGCTCTATTGGGAGATGTTCTATCTGGATGGGCTACTGGCGCTGCCGCAGCGCCGGCACCCGAGAGGGAGGGAGGGAGGTGCCAAGCGCCGATGACCGGCCAGGACTGCCTGCCCTACCCGATGGGATTAAGGCAGTGCTATCTGGTCGGTCGAGAGAAATCTGCCCTTGTCACAGCTACTACGCATCATCACACGACGAGGAGCCATCTCATGGAACTAGAGTCCCACACGCTTCAGTTGATGGGCGTTTATCGCTCGATCTACACCCGGCTGGTACGGCCCGATGTCACCCTACCCGTCCGCGACTACTTCCTCACGCGCTGGGCGCCACGGCTGGGGGGCGATTTGTCGCTACTCATAATCCAGCTGCGCCGCCTCTGTTTGGCCCAGGATGGTCAGTCCGTTGAAATGTCCGCGGCAAAACTCGCCGGCCTCGTCGGCATTTCGGAGCGTACCCTGCGACGCCACTTGACCGACGAGCGCCTCGCTCCTTTTGTCCAACGGCAGCATCAATGGCGCTACGATCCCTCCGTCGGCCACGGCGTTCAGGCGCACAACCGCTATATCGTGGCGCTCGACGACCCTCTCACCGAAGAAGACGAGCAGCTAGCCATGGCGCTCGCCCAAGACACGGACCGCCTACCACGCGCCGAAGAACTGTGCGGCCTCCCCGCCTCACTCGGAACGGACCGGAGCACCGCGGCTACCAAGCCACCCAGGCGCCGCAAAGCGGCGGCGGCACCGGCTTCAACCGCCAGACCGCCTAGCGAGCCAACCACTGCGGCGGCCGCTCGTTCTCAAAGTGGACACGGAGCACCGGCAACGCGCCGGGTAACGGCGCCTGGGACCTTAGCCGGCCAACCTGACCAGCAGGAAACGTCAGCCGGTCAATTTGTCCACCTTAGCCCAGCGGCCAGATTGGAGCAGCAACCGGCAGGTACTGAGCCGGTCAAACTGGCCGACACGATTCGTCGAATCGGACTCGATAGAGAATCGATTGTGAGCCACACGCAACAGGCTGCATCCGGGCAACAGCGTAAGAATGGCCCTATTGACCTACTTGCCGAGCGTCCCGATTGGCGTGAGCAGGTAGAGCACGCCGAGGGGATATTGGGCGAGACCGGCGCCTCACGCGGTTTTTATGTCAAGGTACTGCGTGCCCTGGAAGCGCAAGACGCCATGAATATCTGGGAGCGGGCGCTCGGCCTCGCCCGCGAGCAAGATGCTGGGAGCATCCGCCGGTCGCGCGGCGCGCTGTTCAACGTCCTCGTGCGCCGCCTCGCAGCCGAAGCCGGGGTGGCACTGTGATTTCGTCAACCGTTGTGGTAGTATGTAGCGAGCCGGGGATGGAAAGATGCATGCGGCCTTGCGGCGTCCTCAGACTTACCCAGGTGTAGGGAGGAAGCATGATTGACAGACAAATCGTCTTGCTCGCCAAGTCCTTGCATGAGTTGCAAGGTGCCTCACTGTCTGAACTGGAGGGGAGGATTGCTTTCCAGAAGAAGATCTATCTCTTGCAGGCAGCAGGCGTCAACTTGGACTACGACTTTGCCTGGGATGTCTATGGTCCCTATTCAAGGGGCCTCGCACGTGATGGTGCCCAGTACGAGTTGAACCGTGAGTTGGCTGATAGATTAGCTGAAGAGATCCGAATTTCGGAGCAGGGCTGCAGGCACTTCGCATGTGCCCGACAACTCATGGAGCTTCCATCGGATGGCGACGTGCGTGAATCTCTGTGGCTCGAAATACTCAGTTCGCTGCACTTTCGACGCTTTCAAGAGGAAAGTGCTGACGGTGTACCCCCGCGAGCTTCAGAGCTACCCCCCGATGTGGTTGGTCGCTTGCTTGAACGCAAGCCACACCTTCGCGGTCATGAGTATCTGATAGCCGTTGCCTGGGAGAGACTATCTGCCTGTTTCTCTGTGCCGCAGGATAGCTGAATGGTTGATCCGACACCGGACTTCATCAACGACAACGTGCATGGAAGGGTGGAGGTGACGTCCCTGGAAAGGGCGATCATCCGCACACCTACCTTTAGGCGTCTCGCTAATATCTCGCAGCTTGGGTTCGCCTACTGGGTGTTTCCGGGGGCACGACATTCGCGTGCCGCGCATTCCATCGGTACGTTGCATGTGATGAGTAAGGTTGCTCGGCAACTAGGGTTTGGTGAACAGGAACAGAAGCTGCTGCGGCTAGCGGCTCTGCTGCATGATATTGGGCAGTACCCATTCTCTCACGTAATTGAGCGCGTATATCGTCGTATCGGTAGGGTTCCCACCGAGCAGATTTTCGAAGACCTAGAGCCTCAGCAACTCCGAGCGCTAACCCCAATCCAACGAGCAGCGATCCCACCTCCTGGCACGAAGTATGCTCGTGATAAGGACTTGGCTGCGGTTGTGATTCGTAAACGACCAGACCTGCGGACAGTGTTCGATGCCCACGGCGTCGGACCCGAGGAGCGCGAGGAGGTAATTCGGATCATCCAGGGTAAGCACTCCCGCATTGCCTATACGCTGCTGATGGACTCGGATTTCGATTGCGATCGTCTCGATTATGTTGTCCGGGATGCCTCACTAGCGGGTGTGCGGTATGGCCAGATCGAATTGGACTACCTCATTGAGAACATATCACTCGCAGCGCTCCCGGGACATCCAATGGATAGTGATGAGCAAACTGTTGCCATCAATAAACAGCAAGCATTGCACACTCTGGAGCATTATCTAACATCTCGTTACTATATGTACTCCCAGATCGTATTTCACCGGACAGTGAATGCGTTTGAGCTTTTGGCGCAAGCTATCTTTCGGGAGTTGGCCCGGGCCGGCGCAGTCTATCGGGACTACGATGCTATAGTAAAAGAAGTTGATGCTCCAGCTTTTCTGAGTTTTGATGACTCCTACTTTTTTTCACGAATACATACCCACTACGAGCGAGAAGATGCTGAAGAGAGTCTGAAGGATATGATTGGAAAGTTCCTAGAGGGTAGACGCCCTGAGCTTGTACGAGAAGAGAGGGCGTTGGTATCTGACCCCGATAATATCTCACAGCCTTACAGGAAACTCAGAACTGTCGTGGAGCATTGTGCTCTGCTTGCTCGGGCATGTAAGCGCGCCAGCGTAGACCCGCGGCATGTTGTGACTCAGCCATTGGGTCCGTTAGGGAGGCCACTGGAATTCTTGCCGGTAGGATCAGCTGTCCGCTTGAGCGAACTTATGAAGCGCAGCCCTGAGGACTGGAACGAGATTGTACGCACATTACCCTGCCTTTATGACACTGTATCAGAACATACCGAGCATCTAGCTACGGATAAGGCATCCATTCTGGCGATACTGTCGAATTACCACTTATACTTGCTGCGTGTGTTCTTGGTTGATGGAAAAGATGATGATATCCAGCGCCTTAACCAGGAGCTTGACGCCGAAATGAGACTACTGTCATGAGCATTGCTGATGCCTGTAGTCCACTGCAACGCCACTGATAGGTTACGCACGATGTTGAGTACGCAACAGCTCGATATGATCCGCACGCGGGCGACTTTGGGAGCCTTTGCCGCTGCGCTCCGGCGGTTGCACGACGATGTGGCCTGGACGTTCGAGCGTCCGCTGTCCCTACCCGACCGCCCGGCTGGCTACTACCACGAATTCTTCTGTCCGGATCATGCCGTCCAGCTCGAATACGATCCGGCCAGCCCCCATCGGCATCGTTGCCCGGTTGACGGGGCGTGGTTCTCTGGTGATCCGTATGATGCGGCGTGGCTTTGGTCCGTGAACCATGATCTGACCGAGGCGGCGTTTCGGCTCGCGCTGTTGTGGCAGATCGCGGGTGGCGCCGAGCATCGGGACAAGGCGCGGGATATTCTGCTCGGGTATGCCGAGCGGTACGCCAGCTTCGAGCACGACGACGGTCGGCCGGTGAAGGGCAAGGTGACGTGGAGCGCCTTGGACGAGAGCGTCTGGATCATTCCGCTGGCCTGGGCCACCTGGTTCTTACGCGAGACCCTCCCGGCCGGCGACCTCACGGCCATCCGGGAGCGGCTACTCATCCCCGCAGCGGAGCATCTGCGGGTCAATCGGCTGAACCGGATTCACAACATTGAGAACTGGCTGAACGCAGCGATCGGGACCATCGGGATCGTGACCGGCCGCGCGGACCTGACCGAGTGGGCGCTGTCCGGCCCGGTGGGGTTCCACCAGCAGGTGACGCAGGGCATCCTGGCCGACGGCGCGTGGTACGAAGGCTCGGCGAGTTACCACTTCTATTCCCTGGCTCCCCTCCTCTGGCATGCGCGGGCGAGCGAAGGGACGGAGACCGATCTGCGGCCGGTGCCGCAGCTCCGCGCGATGCTGTCGGCTCCGTTCCAGTGGGCCTATCCCGACCTGACGCTGCCGGCGTGCAATGACTGCTGGTACCACAGCAGCCTGCTCGACGAGTGCGGTCACGGGATCCCGTCGGCGGCCGGCTTCTACGAGGTCGCGGCCACCTGGTACGACGACCCGGCGTACCGGGCCGTGCTCCAGCGCACCTACCAGGAGCGGCCGCGCGAGACGGTCGAGGCGTTGCTCTACGGTCTCGACCCGCTGCCGGACGAGGCCGTGCCCGTGCCGGCCAGTGTCCACCTGCCCCCCTCGGGCTACGCGGTGCTGCGTCACTGGGGCGCGCATGAAGACGAGCAGCCTTATCTCCTCCTGAAGTACGGGCGGCACGGCGGCACGCATGGGCATCCCGACAAGCTCTCCATGCTACTCATGCTCGACGACCAGCGGTTGTCTCCCGATCTCGGGACGCCCGGCTACGGTATTGGCCTGAACGACACCTGGTATCGGCATACCCTGAGCCATAACACGGTGTTGCTCGATCAGACGGCCCAGCCGCCAGGCCGTGGTGAGCTACAGCGCTTCCGCGCCCCGGAAGACGGCCCCTTTGGCATTGCCGATGCCACCGTCGCGTGGGGCGAGCCGGGACTCTATGGTGATGCCCGGCTGCGGCGGGTCTTCCTGGTAGGGCAAGGTTACTTTCTTGATCTCTTTCTGGTGGAGCGGGAGGAGGCGGGGGATATTGACTGGGTGTATCACAATCGCGGCGTGTTGACCACCTCCTTCGCATCTGAGCCAGTGGTGCCGAGTACGGAGGCGAGCGAAGGTTATGTCCACCTCACCGAGGTTTCCCAGTGGCCCGGCACCGCCGCTGCCACGCTGACTTTTGCCGGGGACGGTGCCGGGCTAGAGCTACATTGCAGCGATGGTCCACCGACCCAGGTCATTACCGCATACGGTCCGGACAATCCGGCGTCGGCAACCATGCCCGTCGTCATTCGCCGCCGCAGCGCCCAGCGGACCTGCTTTGCAGCCCTCTTCCATCCCTACCGGACCCAGCCCACCGTCGAGCGTGTGACGTGGTGGGCGGCGCAAGACCCACACGCGCCGCCGCTGGCCTGTCTGGTAGAGCGCGGCGGTACCCGCGACCTGTGGCTACTGGCGGCCGATGGGGAGACGCAGCTTGCGGAGCTACCCCCGGCCGACAACGTCTTCACCTATCAGGTGGAGAGTACAGAGTGAAGAGTGGTGCGCGAAACGATGGGTGCGGCTGGCCTCTGCCTGGGAGTTGGCAGGGCCTTTCCAAAGTCGCCACCAACCCGGTCATTCTGAGCGAAGCGAAGAACCTCGCCACGTGGGAGCGATCCGGCGCGGAGTTTACCTTGAGCGGAGCCGAAAGGCTCAGAGCCGGCCCCTGGCTCGAACCGGGGGTGACAAGGGTGACATATGGAAAGACCCTGGGGAGTTAGCCATGCGTATTGACAAGCTGGACGTGTACTACGTCTCCATGCCGCTCATCTATCCTTGGCGGACGGCCTACGGCGTGGACTACGACATCCATTCGGTGCTGGTGAAGGCCACCAGCGGCGACCATGTGGGGTGGTCCGAGGCCACGCCCTTCTTTGCCCCCACGTACTTGCCGGAGAGTGCCGGCTCCGTCTACTACCTCGTTACGGAGGTGTTCGGCCCCCATTGCATCGGCCGTGATTACGAGACCGCTGCCGACCTGAACCGGCGGCTCGACGTGTTCAAGGGCAATAGCTTCGCGAAGGCTGCTATCGAAATCTGCTGGTGGACGTTGGAAGTGGCGCGGACGAGGACACCGCTCCATCGTCTGCTGGGGGGTGAGACGCGCGAGGTGGTTGCCGGCGCCGACTTCGGCATCCAAGACTCGTTTGACATGCTCCTCGGCAACATCCAGCAAGCCGTAGATACCGGCTTTCCGCGAATCAAGCTCAAAGTCGCCAAGGGTTGGGACCTGGAGATGCTGCGTGTTGTCACCGACACGTTTCCCAGGATGACTTTCCATATAGATTGCAATGCCGGCTATACCCTCGACGACCTGCCCTTCTTCCAGGCCATTGATGGGCTGGGCTTGGCGTTCATCGAGCAGCCGCTGCACTACGCCGACGTGCTCGACCACGCGGAGCTGGCCCGGCAGATCGAGACACCGGTCTGCCTCGATGAGACGATCACCAGCGTCAAGGCAGCGGAGCAGGCAATCCAAGTGGGTGCATGCCGGTATATCAATATCAAGCCGGGCCGCACCGGTGGGTTGTCGAACTCGCTGGCCGTGCATGACCTGGCGCAGCAGGCCGGTATCCCGGTGTGGGTTGGTGGCATGCTGGAGAGCGCCGTCGGTGCCGCGTTCTGTATCGAGCTGGCGACGCTGCCCAACTTCACGTACCCCGGTGATGTGTTCCCCTCGTCGCGTTTCTACGAGCAGGACCTGGCCACACCGCCGCTGGAGCTGACGCCGCGGCTGACCTTCCAACCGCATACCGGGTGCCTGCCCACCCCCGACCCGGAGCAACTGGCCAAGCTGACGGTGCGGCACCAATCCGTAGTACCCCCGGCCTAGTCAGTGGCTCGTGGTCAGAGGGTCACAGAGGGTACAGAGGGGAAGTGGTGCAGCGACCATCGTTATCGCGGCCGGCTTGTTTCCAGGTGCCACGCGATCACTCCCCTCTTCCGCAACGTAGCGCTTGACTAGCGCGTGTTCACACAACCGCTCCCATATCGCCATAATGTCACCCTGAACGCAGTGCAGGGTCTCAACTCCTTGTCGTGAGCACCGGTTTGGGTCAGCGGGCGCTTGAGATTCCGCGCTGCGCCCGCAATGACCGGCTGACAGGAGCAGCTGGCAGCTTAGTGTGAACACGCCCTAGCCTATTCTCCGCGCAGAGGCAGGACGTAGTGTGCTGCGCCCCCCTACGTTAGGTGGCTGCAACTGCTGCCGGGGAAGCTGCGGAATCCTCGATCACCTTGCCGTCGGACATCTGGATGATGCGGTTGGTGCGCTCGGACACGCCGGGGTCGTGGGTGACGATGATGAACGTTTGGCCGCGTTGCTCATTCATCTCGTGCATCACGTCAATGATCGAGGCAGACGTCTGCGTGTCAAGCTCGCCGGTCGGCTCGTCGGCGAGCACGATAGCGGGATCGGTGACGAGCGCCCGCGCGATGGCGACGCGCTGCTGCTGACCACCGGATAGCTCGGTGGGCTTGTGGTCGAGGCGGTCGTCGAGGTCGAGCGCCGCAAGGGCATCCCGCGCTCGCTCGCGGCGGTACCGGTTGGACACGTTGGCGTAGCGCAATGGGAGGGAGACGTTCTCTTCGGCGGTGAGGATGGGCACGAGGTTGTGCTGCTGAAAGATAAACCCGACCTTCTCGCGGCGGATGCGGGGTAGCTGGCGCCGCGGTACCTGTGTGACATCAATGCCGTCAATGATGACCTGGCCGCTCGTCGGGCGGTCGAGACACCCGATCATGTTCAGCAGGGTAGATTTGCCCGACCCCGAGCGCCCCATGATGCTCATGAACTCGCCGCGGTGGATCGTGAGATCCATGCCGTCCAAGGCGTGAATCGCCTCCCCGCCCATGTGGTACTCACGACGAAGGTCGCGCAGCACGACGATGGCATCGCTTGGGACGGGGGCCGTGTTGCGCTCGGCGCCGTTATCGGCCGGCGGCGCTGCGCCCAGACGCAGCCACGCTGGGATTCTCATGCTTCTTCTCCTGGCTAGACTCCGTTTGACAACTCCCGGTCATTCCCGCTGTGACCTCTCCCGTCATCCCCGCTTCTGCTACCGGGCTTCCCCGGTACAGGCGGAATGACCCAAGGGGGAGCACCCCCTTCTGTCTCACTTATTTGTCTGCCGGCTCGGGCGGCGGTTCGGCGGCAACGAAGTCTACCTTGGAGGTCATGCCAGGTCGCAGCCCCGGCACTTCCTCGCCGAGTGCCACTGTTGCCGTATACATCGTATCGCCACCGGAGACGGTCCTCCCTAGCGGATCAATCCGCGCGATACTGCCCGTCAAGGAGTGCTCCAGCGCATAGATAAGCACCTCGACCGACTGGCCGGCCGCCACCCGCGCCACACCATTTTCGTCCAGGTCGCGCGTCTCGATCACCAAGCGCGACAGATCAACCAGCGTGATGACCTGCGTACCGGCGCCTACACGCTCGCCCTCGCGCAGGGAAATTTCGGCCACGGTCCCGCCGAACGGCGCCCGGAGGGTGGTATTCTCCAACGCTTGTTCCGCTCCGGCGAGCGCCGTTTCGGCACGGGCCAGCGCCGCTTCCGCCTCTTCGAGCGCGGCCGCCGTCGGCGGTGCCTGCTGCAATGCTAACTGTGCCTCCGCTTGGTTGAGCTGCTGGCGGGCGGCGACGATCTCGTAGGGCCGGGTAGCTTGCAGACGGTCGAGGCTGGCCTGTGCCTGATCCACGGTGGCTTGAGCCGTGGTGAGGTCGCTCTGCGAGGCGCTTGCAAAGAGCCTCTGGCGTTGGGCGGCGGCCTGGCGGACCGCCTGGCGGGCGACTTCCAGGTCGGTAGCGCTCGGTTGGATGAGCTTCTGGCGCTGGGATGCGGCCTGCAACACCGCCTGGCGGGCGGCTTCGAGGTCGGCGGCACTGGGCTGGAGGAGTTTCTGGCGTTGGGCCACAGCTTGATGCACGGCTTGGCGAGCGGCTTCGAGGTCGGCGGCGCTCGGTTGCCGCAGGCGGTCCAGATTGGCTTGCGCCTGGGCCAAGCCGGCCTCGGCCTGCGCGATCTCGGTTTCGAGGGTGGAGCTGACTTTGGCGAGCGTGGCGCGAGCCTGCTCGACGGCCGCCTCGGCCGTCCGGATGTCGTAGGGCTTGGGGGCGATGAGTTGCATCAGCTGGGCTTTGGCCTGCTCGACGGCGATCTGCGCTTGGCGCACGGCCCACGGCGTGGCCCCGCTGCGGATTTTGGCCAGGTTGTTCTGCGCGATCTGGACGGCAAGCTCGGCCGTTTGGACGTCGGCGTCGGCCGCTGCGATCTGCGAGCTACTGACGCCGCGCATGCTGGCGGTGGTATCGCGGGCGGCGCGGGCACGGTCGAGGCCGACGAGGGCCTGTTGGACGGCAAGCTCGGCTGCCCGCAGGTCTTCGGCGCGCGTCGAGCCGTCGTGGAGCTGGGCCAGAGCGTTCTCTGCCGTATCAATGCCGGCCTGGGCCGCGGCGATGTCGGCAGCGGTCGGCCCGGCCTGGAGTTGCTCCAACCGGGTCAGCGCCGACTCCAGGCCGGCCTGCGCGCTCACGAGGTCGCCTCCCTGCGCTGCTTGGCGTGCCGCTGCCAAGCGAATCTCCGCTTGGCGTACTTGGGACTCCGCGACCCGCAGGTCTTCGGCGCGGGGGCCGTCTTCGAGGGCGGCGAGACGCGCTTGGGCGGTAGCGAGCGTGGCGTCGGCGATAGCCAGGTCTTCGGCGCGAGGACCGTCTTCGAGGGCGGCGAGACGCGCTTGGGCGGTAGCGAGCGTGGCGTCGGCGATAGCCAGGTCTTCGGCGCGGGGGCCGTCTTCGAGGGCGGCGAGACGCGCTTGGGCGGTAGCAAGAGCAACATCAGCGATGATGACGTCTGACTCCGACGGCCCTTGCGTGAGGGCGGCGAGGCGGGCCTGGGCGGACTGAAGCTGGGCGCGGGCGGTCTGCTCGTCTGCTGCCGTCGCGGCTTCGATCTGGGCCAGCCGGGCGCGGGCAGCCTCCACGGAGGCCTTGAGGGAAGCGATATCCTCCGGGCGCGGCCCGGTGCGTAGCTGTTCGAGGGCGGCGCGCCTGGCCTGCACGTCGTTTTCGGCCGAGCGCACTTGCAGCTCGGCATCGGCCGCGTCGAGTGTTGCCAGGACGGTGCCGGATTGCACCAACGACCCTAGCTCGATAGGAACCTTCGTCACCGTACCGCCGATACCAAAGCTAAGTTTGGCCTCCTTGGCGGCGACTACAATGCCTTCCGAGGTCAGCGGGTCCGGTTCGGCGGTCGGCGTTGGCCCCGTAGTCGTATCGTCCCCATCGCCACCAGGGAGCACGCCACTGACAACGGCCACCACCACCGCGCCGACTACGACGAGCAGGACGATCCCGATAATGATCCGACGCATGGAGTCTCTCCTTCTCTACTTCCCTAAATCGAGGTCTTGGGCCGCGTGTTAGGTGCTGCGGAGCGCCTGCACCGGATCGAGCCGTGACGCGCTCCAGGCGGGGTACAAGCCGGCCACGGCGCCGATGGCTACCGCGAACGCCATAGTGAGAGCCACCAGGCGCGGGGTAATGAGAAAGAGCGGTGCGCCGGAGAGGGCCTCGGCAAAGGCGGCGTTGAGCACTTGGGCCAGGCCGGAGCCGAGCACAATGCCGACGACGCCACCGAGCAGTCCCATCATCGCCGCTTCGAGCAGATATTCCCCGATGATGGCGCCGTCGCTGGCCCCGACCGCCTTCTTCAGCCCGATCTCGCGGGTGCGCTCCCGCACCGACATAATCATCGTGTTCACGACCGACAACCCGCCGACAATCGCGGCCAGCAGGGAGCCGCTGAGCACGATGGCTTGGAAGATCGCCATAGCCTGGCGTATATCGGCGATTTGCCGCTCCGGCGATTCAGCGGTGACGCTCGGCACCTGCCGGGTGATCCGCTCGGCAACCTCTTCGGTAATCTGCGGACTCTCCGGGATGACGGCAATGCTGCCGACTACCCAGAGCGGAACCTGCCGCACCCGGCGCGCCGTTTCGAATGGCACCACGGCAAAGTTGTCGGGAAAGGTCTGCGTGCTCTCCATGACGCCGACGACCGTGAGCTTCTTCTTGAGCCAAATGATGGTATCGCCGACCCCCACCTTCTTGTTGGTGGCGACATTGGCGCCGAGTACGGTCTTATAGGTATCGCCACGCTCCAGCCAGCGCCCGTCTTGGAGACGGACACCCTTGAAGAAGAGGGTGTCGTGTTGCGGCGCAATGCCGAATACGGTGTTGGGAGGACCGAAGGTGATACCCGGTTGCTCTTCGTCCTCGTCTTCGATCAGTGTGCTCCCCAAGCTGCGGACAACGGCCCGCACGCCTTCGACACGCTCGATGCGGCGGACGGTCGTCAAGTTGATCTGTTTCTTGGAATTGACCTCAATGGTGTTGCCGACGATGCGGATAGCGCCATCAATCTGTCGACTGAAGTTCTCGGTCATCCCGCCCATGACCGTCAGTGCGAACGTTCCGATGACGATGCCGAAGATTGTCAAGCCGCTCCGTACTTTGCGTCGTGCGATGTTGCGGATCGCCTCGCCCATGCCATGTCCTCTTCTTGCCGCTCCCTGACTTAAGACAGCCGCGCTCGCGCGTCGGTTTCAGCGCGCAGCGCAGGCGGCGTGTCCTCTGCCGGTTGCTGCCCATAAGGGCCTTTCCAAAATCGCCGCCAACCCGGTCATTCTGAGCAGCCTGTCCACTGTCATTCTGAGCGGAGCGAAGAACCTCGCCCCGTAGGAGCGACCCGGCGCGGAGTGTACCTTGAGCGGAGCCGAAAGGCTCAGAGCCGGCCCCTGGCTCGAACCGGGGGTGACAAGGATGACAATGGAAAATCCCTGGCTGCCCATAAGGTATTCTTGGCCCCAAGGAGTGAGGATGTTACACCATGTCGCTCTGGAAGCGCCACACAGCCCCCCATGTCCCCCCGCCGCAGCGGCCCTTCCTCCCCGTCTCCCCGCTGGCGCGGAGTCCCATGCCTCGTTTACTATGGAGCAGAAGCACGGGAAGACCGAGTAAGGGAGTGCCATGGTCGTCGAGAACATCGAACAGGAACGGCTCAGTCGGCTGGAAGGCACCTACGAGCAAGTAGACCGCCGGCTCGACGATATGAACACCCGGCTCGACGAGACGAACCGGTCCGTCGAAGGTTTGCGGGCTGAGGTGAGCAGCCGGTTTGATGAGCTGAACCGGACCATCGACGGACTACGTGCCGAGACGAACAGCCGGCTCGACGGTATGCAGCGGGCTATCGACGGACTACGTGCCGAGATGAACAACCGCTACAATGTGCTCGTGATGCTGATAGTTGCCTCGTGGGTGACGATCATGGCCGCGCTCATCGCCCTATTCCTCAAGTAACCACCGCCGTCCCCTGCCCTCTCCCTGGTGTTCCCCGTGTCCGGGCCGCACCCGGCCTTTGCTATACTGCCGTCCCAGAGCCAGTGTGCTCGCCATCGCCGGTAAAGGTAATCAGATGAGCGTATCTATGCGTCAGCTTTACGCCGCAGCGGACGAACGCTTGCGGCAAGATGAACCGGTTGCCATGACCACCGTCGTCGCCACCCGCGGCTCGACCCCGCAGAAAGCCGGCGCCAACATGCTCATCTTCGCCGATGGCGCGATGCTGGGCACGATTGGCGGCGGGTGCGTCGAGGCCGACGTGTGGGCGGAGGCGATGCGCCTGCTCCGCGCCCGCACCTCCGGCCTACGGGAGTTCGTGCTCGCTGATGACCCGGACGATCCTGGCGGCGACGTGTGCGGCGGGACGATGGAGGTCTTCATTGACGTGATGACCCCAGAGGCAGAAGCCGCGGCGTCGTGATGGCTATCCCTTCCCATGCTGGCCGCATGGCCGCCCTGCTGGATGAAGAGCGGCCGTTTGCCCTCGTGACGGTGGTACGGGCGCGTGATGTTGCGGGCTACGTCCCCGGTCAAAAGCTCATCGTCACCGACTGCGGCACGGTCGAGGGGGACATACCTCCTGGTGCCGTGCGGGAGGCCGTCGCCGCTGCGGCGCAGGCGGCCATCGTCGGCGAGCATATCCAGCTGGTGCGGTTCACCCTCGATGGCAGCCGCCTCCCCGCGCGCGGTGGCAGCCTGCGCCAGGCCGAGCAGCGGGAGGGGGCCGTGGTCGAGGTTTCCATCCAGCCCCACTTGCCGCAGGAGCACCTTATCATCGCGGGCGCCGGCCATATCGGTGAACCGCTGGCGCAGATCGCCAAGGTGCTCGGCTACCGGGTCACGGTCGTTGATGATCGCGCACACTTCGCCAACCGCGCGCGCTTTCCGGACGCGGACCGAGTGATCGCCGCCGGTTTCGCCGAGACGATGGCGCAGTTGCGCCTCCATATGCGGACCTATATCGTGCTGGTCACGCGCGGCCATGAGCACGACGAGGCGATTCTGGAGCAGATCATCAATTCGCCGGCCCCGTACATCGGCATGATCGGAAGCAAACGGCGCGTACTGGTCGTCTTCGAGCGGTTGGTGGCCGAAGGTGTTCCCGACGAAAAGCTGAACCGGGTGTATGCACCGATTGGGCTGGACATCGGCGCTCGTTCGCCGGAAGAGATTGCCTTGGCGATCATGGCCGAGATCGTGAACCTGCGACGAGGTGGCCGGGCACCTTCACTGGCCATCCGCAGCCACTAGCCACTGACCATTTAAAGAGGCCGATATGCAACAGCAAGCGCCAGCTCAGGCCGGAGCCGTGTTCCCACTCAATCCTGCCCGGGAATATCCCACGCTCGTCCGCGGCGAGGGCATTCATGTCTATGATCAAAACGGCAAGGAATACATTGACGCCATCGCCGGCATCGCCGTGGCGCTCGTGGGACATGGCGAGCCGCGCGTGGCGCAGACCATCGGTCGGCAGGCGAGTACCCTGACGTACTGCATCTCCAACATCTTCAGCAACCGGCCGGCAGAGGAGTTGGCCCGGCGGCTGGGTGCGCTCACGCCCGGCCCGTTGCAGCACTTTCTGTTCACCTCGGGCGGCTCCGAGGCGACGGAAGTAGCCATCAAGCTGGCGCGCCAATACTATCTTGCCCGCGGCCAGGAGCGGCACCTGGTTATCGGACGTTGGCAGAGCTACCACGGCGCCACCTTGGGCGCCCTCTCCGCTACCGGCCACCGCGGACGGCGGGCGAAGTTCGAGCCGTTGCTGCTGGATTTCCCGCACATCGAGCCGAACTACTGCTACCGCTGTCCGTTCGGCAAAACCTATCCCGACTGCGCGCTGGAGTGCGCGACGGCGCTGGAGACCGCGATCCAGGAGGCCGGCCCGGAACGGGTGGCCGCCTTCATTGCCGAGCCGGTCGTGGGCGCGGCGGCCGGCGCGACCGTGCCACCGCCGGAGTATTTCCCCATCATTCGCGAAATCTGCGACCGCTACGACGTGCTCTTTATCGCCGACGAGGTAATCACCGGGTTTGGTCGTACCGGGGAGACCTTTGGGATGGAGCATTGGTCGGTGACGCCCGATCTGATGACTATGGCGAAAGGCATCAGTGGCGGCTACGCCCCCCTCGGCGCCGTCGCGGTGTCCGACCGCGTGTGGACGGTTTTCGCCGAGCAGCAAGTCCCCTTCGACCACATCTTCACCTACGCGGCAAATCCCCTATCGGCCACCGTCGGGTCCGCGGTGCTCGACATTGTGGTGGAAGACGATCTGGTGCAGCGGTCGGCGGCGCGCGGAGAGTACCTCTTCGCGCAGGCCGAGCGTTGGCGCCGACATGCCATCGTCGGCGATATTCGCGGTCGCGGCTTGCTGCTCGGCGTGGAGCTTGTCGCTGATCGCGCCACCAAGGAGCCGTTCCCGCCCGAGGTAGGCGCCAGCGCGCGCCTGGCGGCCCACTGTTTCGAGCGTGGCCTGGTGATCTATCCGGGGAGCGGCTGTATTGATGGAGTCCGTGGCGACCACTTCTTGCTCTGTCCGCCGCTGGTCGTCACCGAGGCGCAGCTTGACCGCATCGTCGGGCTGCTCGACCAAGCTCTCGCTGCCACGGCACGCGAGCTGGCCGCAGCCTGAGCAGTGGTCAGTGGAGTGGTGAAGGCTGGCCGTCGGTTTGCAGCCTGTGCCGCAATGGGGATCGGGTGTTCGCCGTGTTAGCTGAGGCGGGAGCGCTCATCCCCTTGGGCCGTCAGCAGGCGGGTGTGCCATTCGAGCTGCTGGGTGAGGGCCGTTTGATTCCGCTCGGCTTTAAGCTCCAGCTCTAGGCGGCGACGCTTACCGCCGGCGAACTTGTCAATGGCCGTGGCGATGATGCCGGTAACGCAGCCAATCGTCACGATTATGATGGCTGCGGTCCAAAAATCCATTCTGCCCCCTCTTCACTGACCACCGTAAGGGTAGGGTTTTTTCACATGGGATGCAAGGTCTCCCGCACCTACCCTCCGCGTTCTCCCCTACCAGGAAAGGGGGGCTGCGCGGTACCCGGACCGCCGGCCGCTCCTGCTCGCCACAACGGCCAAGTCCGGTTGCCCGTTCTATCCTGGAGCGTGTGGGCTATGGAACGCGATCTTTTTCTGATCTACTTGCTGGCCGTTATCGTCTTGTTCAGCCTTGCCTATCTTGCCCTCCGACTGCGGCGGGAGGCCAAGACGATAGCCGCGCGGCGCCAGGCGCGGATCAATGCCGGCACGGCACGGCGGCATTGGCGTTGACCAAGCCATGGTGTTTCCCACACAAGCCGGAATGACGGATAGGGAGATGGTTTCAGAGCAATGATGTTGCCCGCTACTTGAGAAACAAGGCGATGGTCGCGGCCATGAGCGTCACCCACGCGCCGACCATCACCACAATGAGTATGTTAAACCGGTTTTCCATCCGGCTGCTCATCTCGTTGAACCGGTTGTCCATCTCGGCCCGCAGCCCGTTGATGGACTGGTGCATCTCGGCCCGCAAACCATCCATGGACCGGTTCATCTCCTCGAACCGGTTGTCCATCTCGGCCCGCAGCCCGTTGATGGACTGGTGCATCTCGGCCCGCAAACCATCCATGGACCGGTTCATCTTCTCGAACCGGTTGTCCATCTCGGCCCGCAGCCCGTTGATGGACTGATGCATCTCGGTCCGTAAACCTTCGATAGTCCGGTGCAGGCCATCTAATCGGCTGTTCGTCTCGGTCCGGAAGCCCTCCATGGACTGGTGCATATCGTCGAGGCGGCGGTCTACCTGATTGTAAGCGCCTTCTAGCCGGCTGATCCGCTCTTGTTCGATGTTTTCGATGACCATGGTATTCTCTTGCTTAGGTGCCGCGCTCCTGTGCCATCGTAGCGTAGAGGCAGGAGTAGTGCCAGGTGGGAGCGCCCCCTAGGGCCTCCCCGTGTCGCTGGCACCGGCGGCACAACCTGCTAGGGTGGAGCCACGACGTCTATGATCCCACCCCGTAGGTCCACCTCACGAGTCCTCAGGCTCTGCTCTAGTGAGGGCCAAGCGGCCTAGCGATACTTCCAGGTAATGCGTCCCTTGGTGAGATCATATTCCGATAGCTCGATACGGACCCGATCCCCCACCAGAACCCGGATATAGTGCTTACGCATCTTTCCCCCAATATGCGCCATCACGCGATGACCGCTGTCCAGCTCTACCCGGAAGACGGCATTGGGTAGCGTCTCTCTGACTAGTCCATCAACCTCCAGCGCTCCCTTACTCGGCACGCACACCCTCCTTCATTCGGCAACCGACTGTCTGCGCGACATCTCTAGCATAGCAGCGGACTAGAGGCGCTTCAACTGTTTTTGTCAGTATCAGGAGTATCAGGATTAGATGATGGACAGGATTGGTTGGGTGCTTATCCGGCCCGTCACTCCGGCCCGTCACTCCGGCGCAAGCCGGAGGCCGGTGGGGATGGATTCCCGCTGGCGCCGGAATGACGAGGAGGACGGACAACCGACTCCCTCTCTCTATCGCTCGGCGATGGAGAGGGGGCCGGGGGGGGGGTGAGGCGGAAAGTGGATCAGCCCGTCTCGACAGTGATGGCCGGGGGATGGGCGAGGTCTTGGTAGCGTGCATGGAGGTCGGCGTCTTGGGCGTTGCCCTGGTGGATCAGGACGCGGTAGCGGAAGGTCTGCCGGGCGCCGTTTTGGAGCAGCCAGTCGCCACGCTGTGCGGGGTCGCGCGTGTAGTCGCGGAGTCCGAACGGGTTGGCTGTCATCAGCCCGTAGTCGCGGACGTGCCAGTGCGTCGGATGGCGAGGGTTGCCGGGATGATCCATCAGGCAGATGCCGCGCGTTTGGCCGGCGACCGGTCCGGAGTAGTCGCACCACTGCGCCCGTTTGCCCCACGTCTCGGCCTCTTGGATGCCACCGGCGGCGTTCTCGATGCACCCCGACTCCTTGGCGTCCATGCTGGTTGCTACCCGCACCGAGATGAGGCCGCCCTCTTTCGTATCACCAAAGATCACCGCACCGGCGCTGGCGTGGAACGAAAGCGCCGCATCGAGCAGCCGCTCGTCCTCCGGTGTGTGGTAGACGGTCACAGTGCGCTGCTCGGTCAGCACGACCGCCCCCGCCGCGTCGAGCCAGTCCAGCGACTGCGTAAAACACCCCTGTACCGGGCCGGAGGTCAGCCGCTCGAAGCCCTGATGCCGCATCGTGGCGTGCCCGGCGACCTCACTCCAGTTGTTGGTGCCGTTGACGTCACCGTGCGCGAAATAGAGGCCCCGATGGTGCGGATGGTCGCGCGTCTCCCCCGGCACGTCCGGCTCCATCGGGAAGCCACGGGTCACGAGTGCCCCGCCCGGCCCGACGACGGGATGGAAGTAGGGCCGGGCCGGCACCTCGGCATAGTGGTAGGAGGTGAAACGGTCGTCGCCGACCGCGATGTCTAGGTGCGTCCCATCCCGGTCGGCTAGCGTCACGCCAGCGGAAGCGGACGGCGCGGCGCTGTCGCCGGCGGTGACGACGGTGTAGCGGCGGGTCTCGCCGGCCGGCAGGTCGTCGAGCAGCCAGGCCAGCTGTAGCTGTCCCGGCGCGGCTGCCGGCTCCACCTGACAAGGTGTCAACTGGCCGCGGTCATCACGGAGGGCCACCGCTCCCTCGACCGCGGCGACTGGTAGCTGCGCCCGCACGGGACAGCTGCGCCGCCGATGAAAGCCGGCCTGGACGACGATAGTGGTTGCAGTCATCGGACATACCTCTCCGTCATTGCCATGGAAACAACCCGCCCCGTCATTCCCGCGAAAGCGGGAATCCACCATCGTAGGGGCGCAACATGTTGCACCCACCCTAGCCGGCCCCGTCATTGCGGCGCAAGCCGCAATCCAGACGCGCTCTCCCCACTAGGAGAAGGCCGGGGTGAGGGCAGCCCCCCCTCTCTATCGCGTGGCGATGGAGAGGGGGCCGGGGGGGAGGTGGGGACAGGTCCGCTCAGGCGCAGTCGGGGTGCTCGTCGCCCCAGCGACCGAACGGCACGTCGTTTTGCCCGTCTTGGTTGATCCGGGACATCCGTTCGCGGGCATCCAGCCACATCTGGGTCCACCGTTCGGGATCGCGCAGCTCCGTCTCCGGGTTGGCGCGGCTCCGCGCGACAAAGCCCGGGAACAGGTGGCGCCCCGTCGGCTCGCCCGTGGGATTGTAGCGCAGATCGAAGCTCCAGCGTACCTCCTCGCTGACGTTGGGCAGCGACGAATGCACTGTCCGCTTGTGCAGGAAGAGCACGCTGCCGCGATCCAGGGGCATCGGCTTGGCCATCTCGGACGCGAAGAGCTTCTCCGGGATCTGGCGGGAGGCCGGTGGCGTGAGCTTGTTGCCCATATAGTTCAAGCAGTGCGTGAGCAGGTCACCCTTATGGCTGCCGGGCACGATCCGCAGCGGCCCCTTTTCGATTGGCGCATCGAGCAGCGGGAACCAGACGGTCAGCATCCGCGTGTCGTCGGCCTCGGGCGTTACCACGCCATGATCTTGGTGCCAGGGGGTCATACCGATCACGGCATCGCCGTACTGGTTCTTGGGGAGGCACTGCTCCGGCGGCTTGATCCGCACGTGCTGGACCGGATTCGAGTAAATCTCCGGCCCGATGAGCGATTCGATGGCATCGAGCAGCGGCCTGTAGATGAAGGCGTTGAACACCGCCGGGCCGGTCCAGAACGGTGTATCGCGCTTGACCCCGCTGAAGGGCAGCGAGAAGTCGTAGAACTGCTGGTGGTTCTTGCCGGTCTCGGCCGAGATGCGCGTGATGCGCTCGCTGAAGGGTAGCTCTTCGTAGCGTGAGGCAATGTCGCCCTGCGTGTAGAGATGGTCGGCGAGTCTATCGAGAACTCCATGATACTCCTGAATCACCGGATCGAGGACCACCTCGGGTTCCAGTAGGTCCTCGACGACGAGGTATCCTTGTTCGTTGAAGCCGTCAACCTGCGCCTGTGTCAGCGATCCCATGCGTACTCCTCCGTCATGAGGCCAGGCGGCGTGAGAACGATTGCCGCCTCCCGCCGAACGATGATGGTACACCATTTCGGCCGTCAGGTCACGCCCTTGGCGGCCGCCTGCGACCGCGACCCGCCGCACCCCCGGCCCTCTCCTCACAGGGGCACGGCATGCCGTGCCCCTACAAGCGCGTTCCGCACCATTTACTACCTACCCCGCTACGGCGGCCGCGTAGGCCCGCTGCATGTAGGAGAGGCTATCGCGGGCCACGTTCTCCGGCCCGGGGCTGAAGTCGAACGCCTCGACCGACATCCAGCCATCGTACCCGATCTCGCGTAAGGCGCCGAAAATCGGCACAAAGTCGGTGTCGCCGGCGCCGGGACCACCGCTATTGGCGTCGTTGGCCTGGCAATACGCCGTGTACCCCGCAGTGGTGCGGATAATCTCGGCCGTGGTCTGCTGCTGCGCTTGCGCCTGGGCGGCGAGACTCCGCCCGTCGAGAATGAGCCGCAGGGAGGGATGGTCGACCTCGGCGATAATGTTGATCGCCTCGTCCGTCGTGCGAACAAAGTTCGACTGCGGCGGCGGCAGCGGCTCCAGGCAGATCGTGACGCCGGCATCCGCTGCCGCCGGCAGCGCCGCCCGCAGCACCTCCATGAGGTAGCGGCGGCCGTCCTCGACGCTCACCCCCGCTGGAAGATTGCGCTGCTGCGGCGACCCGAAGACCATAAACCGTCCGTCAACGTCGGCGCAGCAATCTACGAGCGCGCGCAGGTAGTCCGCGGTGCGCCGGCGCACGGCCGCGGCGGGTGAGGTGGGGTGCAAGCCCTCGGTCCGGGCGAGCAGGAAGTGCAGGCCGGTGATGGCTATGCCCGTATCGGCGGCCAGCCGGCGGATGGCGGCGCGCTGCCCGGTCGTCACGTCGGTAATCCGCGGTGCCAAGGTAAAGGCCGCCACCTCGACGCCCTCGTAGCCAACTTCGCGTAAGAAACCAAACTGTCGCTCCAGCGGCCAGTCTTCAAGCAGTTCGTTGCAGCAGGCAAATCTCATGGCATGACCTCGCGAGTGTGATCCGGCTCCTGACGCGCGGCGGGGGAGTCTGGCTCCGTATCCGCCAGCGGCAGGGCGAAATGAATCTGGCGGGCGATCTCCTGGAATCCTAGCTTCCGATAAAGGTAATCACCAACGCTGTTCTGCGCCAAGGTTTCGATGCGCGCGAGGCGTAGTCCCTGCTGCCGGAAGGAGGCGAGCGCGTGCTCGATCAGCCGCGTCCCCACCCCCAGACCACGGTAGCCGCGCGCCACACCGATATTGGGGATGTGGCCTGTACTCGTTCGCTGGGACACCGCGGTCGTAATATAGCCGATCACCTGCCCATCCAATGTCGCCACGAAGCAGGTAGCGGCATGTTCTTGCACCTCGGCGCCGACCGCCGCGCCCTTGATCGCTTGCCAGGAGAGGGGCCGGAGCGGCCCGAACCGGCGCTCGATGGCCTGATCGATAGATACTCCTCGGAACGCCTCGACCGTGATGGCTTCCACGGCCGCCCGGTCCGCCGGCCGCATACCGCGGATTTCGACCCGCGGCAGGTCGGCTGCCGCAGACGATACGCCAGCGGCCGGCGTTGGGCTATCGGCACTGTCCTGTGAGCGAGCCATCGTCTGTACGCCTTTGCCTGGCCCTCACCTCACCCCCGGCTCCTTCCCTCCAGGGCAGAGAAGCCATGGCAGTGCTTGGCAGCCCCTTCTCCTTCACCCTCGCCGCCCGTCACCCCGGCGCAAGCCGGAGTGACGCAGGGAACTGCCCCCCCTCTCCACACGTGGAGAGGGGGCCGGGGGGTGAGGCGCGAACAGCCCCTTCCCTTTAGAGAGGGGTTGGGGGGAGGGCCGCCTCCCCCGGCCGCTAGGGTGTGGCGCGGCCATTCTACCAGGGCAACCGTCGGGCGTAGCCGCGCCAGCATGGTACACTCGCTGTCGATGGAGGGGGAGCCTGACCTCATCGGGGCGCTATCCCCGGACCGCGAGCTGGCCCGCCACGCTGCGTTTGCTCTCTATGCCCTGCTGTGGCTCGAAGCGACCGCTGTCTTGCCGCGCCGCCTCGGTACTGCCGGTCAGCGCCGCCGGTCCGCCGCCGGTGACGTGGCCGGGCCGGAAGTTTTGGCCGCAGCGCTGCACGCGGCAGTGTTGCGCTGGCCGCGGCTATTTCCGTATTTCGCTACGCCGGCGGCCTGCGCCGCCGTCGCCGAATTCGCACCCGCAGCCTGGCGCCAGCTCTACGGGTGGCTGCGTGCCCAGCCCTTGGCCGGCACCGAGCCGCAGGCGCTCTACGAAATCGGTCTCATGGTGCTCGGGGTAGCTTTCCCGGCCATAGACATCGCCACCATCCGCGATCTCCCGGTCGGCCCGCGAACCCGTGTGCTGGAGTGGCCCAACGCCGCCGGCTACCCGACGCTGCTGCTGGCGACATTTCACCCCGACTGGTTCGCGGCGGAGCGGGTACGCCTCTACGTGCAGGGCCACGAGGCCACGGCGCTCGCCGCCTGGTCGCTCACCATCTTGAACGGCAGTCCGGACTGGCCGGCGGCGCTGCTCACCCCCGTAGCTGACGCGGCCGCCGAGGTGCCCGATCCCCAAGCCGGCGAGTGGCTGCTGCACTACCGCCTCCACGCGAGCCTTGCGTCCCGCCGCACACGATTGCCCGCGAGCCATGTAGTGGACATCTAAAGAATGCTGTACTCTGGTCAGTGTCGCCTGGCCGTCGCCGGGTGTTGCCAGCACTCCAGTTGGTGGGGATGGCGGCATAGGGGGCGCCGTTACTGTATCCGACGCTAGCTTCCCGACACACGCGGGGATGGACTGCCAGAAAGCGGATAGTTTGCAGGAGGTAGAAATGTTGCAAATACTGGCCGACACGCTTGAGGATTCACACGCGATCACTGCTCATTTCCCAATCGCACTCCTAGTTGTGAGTGCCGGGGTGAGTGTTGCAATACGCATCAAGTCCAGTGTCCACTTGCAACATACATCCTGGTTGTTGCTGTGGATTGGCACACTCGGTGCGATCATTGCCAGTGTAACCGGCCTTATCTCTCATTTCCCTTATGAAGAAACCGAGTTGCATGGAGTGATCGAGGTGCATCAAATGTGGAGCTTTGCGGTTACCGCTTTCTTCGCCACCCTGACAATCTGGCGCTGGATTGCTCGCAGGAAAGGAGCGGATGCCGGCACAACGCCTCTGTATCTGATCGTCGTTTTGATTGGAATGGTTGGCTTGGTTCTATCCGGGATGACCGGGGGAGATTTGGTCTATGACTATGGAATAAATGTCAGGGGGGTGAATCCACTGCTAGGACAGTGATTAACTACCCCGCAACCCGCGGTGATGGCCTTTCCGATGGCTTGACGTTTCCTTTGCAAGGGAACAGTGTCGGTAATGACAATGACCTCTTCCGCTCCCGCATTCGGTCTCCTGGGCAGCACATACTTGAGAAGATAGCCCAGCATCTCAGGATAGAAGCGCCTGTCGCCTCTTAACGCCGGGCCGATCTTGCGTTCTCCACGATCAAGCTGTCGACGTACACGGCGTCGAGGTGGTCACCGATAATATCGAACACCTTGCCACGTACATGCCTGCTGTCGGCGGCACAGTGGAAATACTCGTTTTCCAATCCGTATTCAAGACAGTCGTATTTGTAGGCGTCGAGCTTACTGTACAGCGGAAGCCGAAATGACAAGCCCCAACATAAGCAATGACGAGCGCCGGCATAAGAGAAGGGAGGTCAGCCACCGCGATGGCTGACCTCCCTGGGCGCTGTACCGTTGGGCCGGGCGGGGGTTATCCTTCGGGCCAGCCTTCAGGAATTTCGTTGGCTTTGAGGGCCGCCTCGATCTTGGTAGCGGCCTCGGGCGTTACCAAGGCCTTCCACACTTCGATGTTGCTGTTCAGCCACCAGAGGGCAGCGTCATTGGCGTCGGCATCCGGGTTGTCGCTTTGCCAGGCGGCGACAGCCTGATAGGTGCTGATGCTGAAGTCCCACTCCCGTAGCATGTCTACCACGTCGGGCGCTCTACCCAAGAGGTCAGGGTGGGCGGCGATCAGGATGGTGGCATCCTCGTACGCGCACGCCTTGGTCGTGAACCAGCACTCGTCGCTATACTCGGGTTCTTCGAGCCGGACCAACTCGAGCAGCAGCGCCGGGTCATTAGTCCCCCACTGGTAGCCTAGCCACGGCTCCTGCTTCTCGTAAGCGCCATAGAGGTCGGCGTTGGCCGCCGCGCCGTCGCCCGGGTTGACGATATGCACGTGATCGGACAAGCCATAGCCGGCGATCTGGGCGGCGTTGACTTCCTCACAAGCCCAACCGATGACGCAGGACACCAAGCGCGCTTTGCCACCCGTTTCCGCGGTCGCGAACAACTCCTTGAACTTGTCGTCCTTCAGGTCCTCGACGCTATCCAAATCGGGATACTGCTCCTGGAGATATTTCGGGATGACGAAAGCCGACTGCCAGTCTTTGCCCAGACTTAAGCCGATGGAAACCACTTCACCGGCGGCTTGGGCCTCCATCCAGGCTTCGTCCTGGTTGGGCAGCCAGATTTCCATAGTGACGTGGCTGTCACCCCGGCGTAGACCCTGGAACAGAGGCAGCGTGGCGCCGAAGACCACGTCGGTGGGATAGCTGTAGCCCTTTTCGACGAGGTACTGTGCGATGCGGTTCTGGACCTGGGCACTGGCCCAGTTCAGGTCGCTGAACACGATGGTCTCTTTGGGCGCCGGCTCCGGCGTCACCTCGACCATGACTTCTTTTGTAACCGTGATAGTCTCCGGCTCCGCCTCCTCGCATCCAATGAGGGATATCGTAGCCAGCAACACCGCCAGCAGTGCGAATAGCCTATACTTGGTGAGCAAAGTCATCCTCTCGCATCCTCCCTATAGTATGGTGTGAGTTGTATGGTTCCTTACCTTAGCAACTTTCTGCCCTCCTGTCAAATCGGAGAGCGCGTGAGCCAGGGCCTTTCCAAAGTCACCACCAGCCCGGTCATTCTGAGCGGAGCGCAGAACCTCGCCACGTGGGGGAGACCCGGCGCGGAGTTTACCTTGAGCGGAGCCGAAAGGCTCAGAGCCGGCCCCTGGCTCGAACCGGAGGTGACAATGGGAAGCCCCCGCGCGTGGGCAGACTATCGCTGGTCGGAGAGTAGGTGGGTGGCCGTGTGCCGCTAACCGACGCTCAGGGCTTCCTGCCGCTTGCGGGCCACCGACTGCGTGAGGCGATCCATGACGATAGCCAGGAAGACGATGGCCAGCCCGGCGATGGCCCCATTGCCCGGCTCGTTCTTTTGCAGTGCCCGGAGGACGTTATCGCCCAGGCCGCCGGCGGCTACCATACTGGCGATAGTCACCATGGCCAAAGCCATCAGGGTCGTCTGGTTGATGCCGGCCATGATGGTGGGCAGAGCCATCGGAATCTGGACGGTGGTGAGTACCTGCAGGGGCGACGCTCCGAAAGCGCGGGCGGCTTGCACCGTTTCGGCCGGCACCTGCCGGATCCCCAGATTGGTCAGCCGGATGACCGGGGGGACGGCGTAGATGATAGTAGCGAAGATGCCGGCCGGTTTGCCCAGCCCAAAGAAGAGAATCCCCGGGAGCAAGTAGACGAAGCTAGGCATGGTCTGCATGCCGTCCAGGATGGGGCGCATCAGGTTGTCCGCTAGTTGGTTGCGGGCGGCCAACACCCCCAGGGGCAGGCCGATAGCCACCGAGATAGCCACTGCCACGACCATGAGTGCCACCGTATCGAGGGTGTTTTCCCAAAGACCCATGAAGCCGACGAAGAGCAGCGCCAGAGACGTGAAGGCCAGCAGGCGCCACTGCCCTACCCCATAGGAAAGGAGCGCCAGACCGACCACGATGGCAGGCCAGGGCACCCACTTCAGACCCCGCTCGATGTAGACCAGCGCATAGGTGACGGCCGCGCTCAGGCTGTCGAACAGCCAGCTGCCCTCTCTCGTTATCCAGTTGACCGCATTGTCAATGGCGCCGCCGGTGACCTCGCGTACCGTTCTCTCCAGTGTAACGGTGCCACCACCGGAGGTTTGGACTTCGGAGCGCGACACGGTAGTTGGGAAGGCCATCTCCGGGCCCCAAAGCAACAGGCTGGCCAGCAGCACGATGAGCACGGCCGCCACTCCACCCAGCCGCAGGTAGCTCCTCCCGGAGGAGGTGCTTGCGCCGGGGCGCTCATTTTCGGCGCGGCCCACGGTAGTCTCCATCGTCAAGTCTCGTCACCATTGCCGGACAGGCCGGTCAGCAGGGTACCCCGGTGGATTTCACCCAGCAAGGCCCCGTTATCGGCAACCACCGCGATCTGGTGCTCGGTCTGAGCCGCGAGCGGGACGATCTCCTCGATATAGGTCTCCGGGTCCACGGTCATCACCGGAGTGACCTGGACTCCTTCCAGGGCTTCCTTCTTCTGGGCAACTAACTCCCTGGCCTGGCCCTCCGTGAGAATTCCCCGCAGGGTGAAGTCGCGCCCGATCAGGAACACCGCGTCAATCTCATTACTCTGCATGATGTGCAGCGCCGCGCGGGGGCCTTGCCATTCGTACACGACCTCTTCCGACTCCCGCATGATCGCCTTCGCCTGAATCACCTTGGCCCGGGAGACATCCTGGACAAAATCGGTCACGTAGTCGTCGGTCGGCAGCGTGACAATCTCCTCCGGCGAGCCTTCCTGAATGATCTGCCCGTCCCGCATGATGGCAATGCGGTCGCCTAGCTTCAGAGCTTCGTTCAGGTCGTGCGTGATGAAGACGATGGTCTTGTGCAGTTCCGTCTGCAGCGAGATAAGCTCGTCTTGCATCTCGCGGCGTATGAGGGGGTCGAGACCACTGAAAGGCTCATCCATGAGCAGCACTTCGGGGTTCACCGCCAGCGCCCTGGCAATGCCAACGCGCTGCTGCATACCGCCGCTCATCTCCCGGGGGTAGTAGTTCTCCCAGCCACTCAGTCCCACCGTCTCGATGGCCTGTAGCGCCGCTTTGTACCGCGCTTCCTTCTCCAAGCCTTGGATCTCAAGGCCATACGCCACGTTGTCCACCACCCGGCGATGCGGTAGCAGGCCGAAGTGCTGGAAGACCATCGCGATCTTCTGCCGGCGAAACTGTGTGAGCCGGTCGGACGAGTAGGCGAGAATGTCTTCACCGTCGAAGTAGATCTGCCCCTTGGTGGCCTCGGTAAGCCTGATGAGACAGCGCACCAGCGTTGATTTACCGCTGCCCGACAGCCCCATGACGACGAAGATCTGCCCCGTTTCCACACTGAAGGACACGTCCCGCAGACCTAGGACCAATCCTAATTCCGATTGAATCGCGGCGCGGCTCTTGGCAGCGTGTTCCGGCCGGAACACACGCTCCGGCCGAGCACCGAATACCTTCCAAAGCCCGTCGACCTTTATTTGAGTAGTGCGGTCGCTTTCTGCCAACGGCCCCAACCTTATGTCAAGTGTTGTGGAACCATCCCCATCCGCAGCTCGTAGCCGATCAGGGTGCGCCTACCGCCATCCGGTGAGTCCCCTGATGCCTACACACACAAACGCCCGACCGGGGGAAGCTGGCACGGCCACGATCCGGCAGTATGGAGCATAAACCGATAGCATCCTACCGTCGGGGACCCTCGCTGTCAAGTCTCCCGGCGCCGAGCCGCCGCTTAGGGAGGGCGCTGCTATCTACCTTGTCGGAGGGCCATGGGGATGCGCCGCAACGGCTCCGCACGGGCCGCCGAGCGCCGGTACCGCTCGGTGCTCTGGTGGACCTGGGGGGATTCGAACCCCCGACCTACTGAATGCCATTCAGTCGCGCTCCCAACTGCGCCACAGGCCCGTGTATGGGCAAGTATAGCGTAGGATCAGCGACGCGGCCACGTATCACCAGCTATGGGCACAGACAGCCTGGCCTGTTACCCGAAGTAGTGCTGCTTGGGGGGCGAGAGCAGCACCCCCAGCGGCGACCGGGCGCAATACTGACGGCCGGACTCTCTTCCCAGACCCTTGGTGTGGGCCGCCGGCTATAGTACTGTGCAAGGCACACTCTGAAGGGCAGCCGAGCGGACGCCTACTCACCGCGGACCGGAAAACGGGAACGTCAATGGCACGCTGGCAAGCCGTATTCTTCGACCTCGATGGCACCATGTACGATTGGTGGTCTTGCTGGGGGCAGGGCACCCGCCGGACGATAGCCGAGCATCTAGGCCGCTTTCCCGCCAGCTGTGACCAGGACTTGGGTGCGGCTGTGGCGACCTTCAGCCACTACGGTCGGATCCTCTTTGCCGAATGCGACCGTGGTCGCCTGGATGTGTTCACGGCGCGGCGTCTCCGCTACATGCTGACGTCAGCAGCGTATGGCTGGGACACGTCCGATCGGGCCGTCGAGTCCTTCCTCGAGCGGCACGTTGCACATACCATAGCCACGACGAAGCCTTGGCCGGAACTCGGGCCAACGCTACGCGCGCTGAAAGAGCAGCACGACCTACCCCTCGGAGTCATCACCAACGGGCCTCCCGATCTGCAGCGCGAAAAGCTGCACGTCCTGGCTGTTGAATCCTATTTTGAGCCGGCAGCCATCATCGTGTCCGGCGAGCGCGGCTGCGCCAAGCCCGATCCGCGTATCTTCTGCGCGGCCCTCACCGCCCTGCGCGTTTCGCCGGGGGAAGCCTTATACGTGGGAGATACCTGGGAGAATGATGTGGTCGGAGGATTAGGGGCCGGGTTGGATGTAGCATGGTTCAACCCCGACGGTGCGGAGCGCCCCACGGAGCTGCCACCGTCACGGGGTACACTGTACGAGGTTACCCGTCTGGAGGAGTTGCTGGCGCTTGATGGTCTGGCCGATACCACATAGAGGCAAACGGCCGTTCTCCCCGGCGAGATTTCCTCTTCAGCCGGCCGGCGTGGGGACGCTTGATCTCGCCGGCCAGGCTGTTCCCCCGCGTGCTCGCTACTCGCTGTGACCAAGGGTAAGGAGGTACCGACCGATGCAACGTGCCACTACCGACGTGCTCTACTTCGAGATTGGCGCGGAAAACGCGCCGACGCTGTGGGTGCAGCCGGGCGAAGAGTTCGAGGTGCAGACCCAGCTGAACGGAGGGCCGTGGCTCGACGACCATCCCGAGGGAGCGGCCTTGCGCCGGAGGCTGCGCGGTGGCAATCCGTCGAGCGGGTGCATTTATGTCGAGGGAGCGCAGCCTGGTGATATGCTTTCCGTCCATATCGGGGAGTTCGACATTGATCCCATCGGCTTCACGCGCTTCCGCGGTGCCAACGGCGCGATGCCGGCGTGGCTAGGAGGGAGTGGTATCGGCGAGCATGCCAAGATCGTGCGGATCAAGGACGGCTTCATCGAGTGGAGCGATCAGCTGCGCTTCCCGACTGCGCCGATGCTCGGCTTCGTCGGTGTCGCCCCGGAGTATGAGCGCTACACGCACAGCTGGGCTGGCTACTGGGGGGGCAATATGGACGTGCAGGAGGTCACGACCGGCTGCACCGTGCAGTTGCCCGTGTACGTGCCGGGGGCGCTGCTCCACGTTGGCGACATGCACGCGCGGCAGGGCGATGGTGAGATTTGTGGCGCCGGTGGCATCGAATCGAGCGCCCGCGTGTACCTCCGCTGCGAGTTGGCCGCCAAGCCCGCAGCGATGTCTGGGCCGCGCCTGGAAAACGCTACGCACATCATGACCGTCGCCTGTGCCCGCCCGGCGGAGGATGCTTTCCGCGCTGCGCTGGAAGCGATGATCTTGTGGCTGGAAGAAGGCTACGGGTTCGACCGCGGCGAAGCGTATCTGTTTCTCGGGCAGGTGCTCGAAGCGCGCGTGACGGCGTTCGTCAACCCGACGTTCTCCTACATCGCCAAAGTCCCCAAGCAGTACCTCCCGCCGCCGGTGTAGTCGTAGGGCCGGCCGCTCCCTCTCCAGCAGGAGAGGGCCAGGGTAGTGGCAGTTGGGGTGTGACCTCTAGCGCAGGAAATCGAGCGGGTTGACGTAGCGCCCGTTGCGGATGACCTCGAAGTGCAGATGCGGGCCGGTGGAGTTCCCGGTGCTCCCGTTGTGGCCGACCATGGCCCCCTTCGCCACGAGCTGCCCCGCCCCGAAGAAGTAACGCGACAGGTGGCTGTAGCTCGTCTCATAGCCGTTGCGATGGTTAATCACCACCTGATTGCCATAGCCACCGTTCCAGCCGGCGCTCACCACCACGCCCCCGTCGGCGGCATAGATCGGCACCCCATGAGCGGCAGCGATGTCAATGCCAGGATGCCCGGCCCGGTAATAATCCGAAACCCTGCCTCTCGCCGGCCAGCGGAGCCGCCCGGTCGCATATCCGGGGGTAAGCTCCGGGATGGGGAGCCGCCCGCCCGGCACGAACAAATATGTCCCGACCACGAGCTTGGTGCCCGGTTGCAGCTCGTTCGCGGTGACGATGACCTCCGGGTCCACCTTGAACCGCGCGGCGATAGATTCGAGCGTGTCACCTTCCTTAACCGTGCGCCCGGCGCCCGGCACGGGCGGAATGCGAAGCTGTTGCCCGGGTTGGATGGTTTGATCTACTTCCAGCTCGTTCGTCCAGAGTACGTGCCACATCTCCATGCCGTAGCGCGTGGCGATGACCGAGACGTTCTCACCGGGCTGCACGATATGGATCGGCGGTTTGTCGCTTGGTTGGAACTCCCGCACCGGGTATTCGGGCAGGGAGAGGCTGCCGGTCGAGTTATCGGCAACAGTGAACGGCGGTTGCTCTAACGGTAGATTGGGCGCCCGCTCCGGCGCCGCCGCCGGCGGCCGGACACTACCTAACCCCACCGCCAAGAGCACAATGGTCAGCACCGTGAGGTGAGGGCCAATGCGGAGCAGCAGCCCCGACTGTCCGGCGCGGGTAGACAGCAGCCCTTGCCACGCGCTTACCCATGCTGCCGCCAGCCGGTTGCGCGGCGTTGCGGGCCGGTGTCCCGGCGGGCGGCGGGCGGCGTCGTGTAGCCGGGAGATGGGTGGTGGTATCTGCCCGGTGAGCGGCCCTGGAGGGTCAGGCGTGCGCGCCCGTGTGCGGATAGGTCGCGGGGTCCTGGTCAGTAGCTCCGACAAGCCTTACCTCTGATACAGAATCCACGGCCCTCACCCACCGCGTTGTGCGGACTGCTTCGTCGGTGCAGTCCCCTGATGGCTAAGGCCGGACGGATCATGCCGGCTCGCGCAGGTGCTCTCGATGCGGCCGGCGCAATGAGCGATGCTACCATGCCTACGCCCGGCTGTCGAAAGTCGTAGGCGTGTAACATGCTGTGCTCTGGCCTGGTTGCCGCTGGGGTCCACGGTCATGATATTGGCTACAATCTACGCAGCGGTGGCCGGTGCCACCGTTTCCGACTACGACTTTCCTCCTCATCTATGCCCCCGACTCCGTTGAAAGGTGAATCATCCCCCATGAGTAATGTCGCTGACCTGCCCAGTCGGCCGGTGCAGACTTCGGCCGGCCCCGGCCCCCGCTCCGAGGGCGCGGCGCCGGACGCCGTGGATGAATTCATACCGCTCCCCCGCCGCCAGGTCATTCTTACGATGGCCGGGGTGATGCTGGGCATGTTCCTGGCGGCGCTGGACCAGACGGTGGTGAGTACGGCGCTGCCGCGCATCGTTGCCGACCTCGGTGGCCTCGACCGCTTCACGTGGATTGCGACCGCGTACCTGGTGGCCTCGACGACAGCCGTGCCCATTGTCGGCCGGCTGACCGACATCTATGGCCGGAAGTATTTCTATATCGCCGGCATTGTTGTCTTTCTGGTTGGATCGGTACTCGCCGGTCTGAGCCAGACGATGAACCAGCTGATCGCTTTCCGTGCCCTCCAGGGGCTAGGCGGCGGTGTCATCTTTGCCAATGCCTTCGTCTCCATTGCCGACTTGTTTCCACCCGCAGAACGGGGGAAGTACCAGGGCCTGGTCGCCGCAGTATTCGGTATCGCCTCCGTGATCGGGCCGACTCTCGGCGGCTTTCTGACCGATACCCTTTCCTGGCACTGGATCTTCTATATCAATCTGCCGCTGGGCATTCCAATTATTGCGCTGTTTATCATCTACTTCCCGAACACGCACCGAAATACCTACAAGCGCCAGCTTGATTACCTCGGCATGGTGCTCCTGATCGCGACCGTTGTGCCGCTGCTCATCGGCTTGTCCTGGGGGACGACGGAGTACGGTTGGGTCTCGGTGCAGTTCCTCGGCTTCCTGGCCTTTTCCCTTGTGGCGGGAACGCTGTTTGTCGTGGTGGAGCGGCGTGTCGCGGAGCCGATCATGCCCTTCTCGATCTACCGCAACCGCACCGTCACGCTGGCGCTGCTGGCCATCTTCCTGACGGGGTTCGGGATGTTCGGTGGCATCATCTTTGTGCCGCTGTTCTTCCAAGGCGTGCTTGGCGCATCGGCAACCAACAGCGGTGCCTTCTTGACCCCGATGATGCTGGGGATGGTCTTCGGAGCGGCGGTTTCCGGCCAGACTCTGTCCCGGCTAGGCGGGCACTATCGCCTTCAAGGGCTGATCGGCACAGCGATGATGGGCACTGGGATCGTGCTCGCCTCGCGCATGACGGTTGATACCGGCTATGTGCAGGCCGTGGTCAACATCGTCGTGATGGGCATGGGGCTAGGCGTCACGTTCCCTGGCTTCACCATTGCCGTGCAGAACGCTGTGCCCTATCGCATCGTCGGTGTGGCGACGTCAGCGACCCAGTTCTATCGCTCTATCGGAGGCACGCTGGGCCTCGCCGTGCTCGGCTCGGTGATGACCAACCGCTTCGGCGCTGCCCTCGCCAACGCGGTGCCGCAGCAGGTCGCCGGCGCCGTGCCCCCGGAGTTGCTCGGTCGGCTGCAGGAAAGCCCGCAAATGCTAGTTGATCCAAGCGCCACAGCTGCGCTTGCGGGCGCGTTCGCACGATTGGGGCCTAATGGCGCGGCCTTGCTTGAGCAAGTGCTGACCGGCGTGCGCGACGCGCTCGCGGCGGCGATCTCCGACGTGTTCCTGGTCAGCGCCGGCGCCATCGCGCTCGCGTTTGTCGCCACGCTGTTCCTGAAGGAGGTACCGTTGCGCGGCCGGGGCCAGGCCGAGGGAAGCATGCCGGCCCGCGAGCCAGCCGCGCTGTGATTCGCAGCTCGATGCGCGGATACGATGTATCTTGTATAGACTCCCGCCCCACCCACAAACGCTCCAGGTCCCCTATCCTGGCTCCTGGGCAAAGCAGAGCACGTGCCCGTTGCAGTCCTTGATATGGAAGTCCCGCAGCCCCCAGGGCTGAGTAATCGGTCCGGCCGCGTACTCCGGGAGCATCTCCACGCCCTGTGCTCGGTAGTGCTGATACAGGTCATCTACGTTCACGCAGTGGACGTAGGTATAGCCTGCTACTGCCGGCTCTGGGCCACGCCAGAGCCGGGCCGTGAAGCGTAGACGCACGTGCTTCCCCTGGCCCCCTCCGGAGACACGAGCGTGACCGCCAGCGCTCAGGTCAATAAGGTCAATCGTAAACCCCAGCACGTCACGATACCACTCGGCAGTCGCCACCACATCTCGGACTTCGAGGACGGGCTGGATGCCATAGAACCGATAGCGTTCCGGTGTGTTGGTCCGGTCACTCATGTCTTGCCCTCTTCCGGCGTAGGCACTTCTGCTGCCGCACGGGGCCACGCGCCGCCACGCTACGCGGCTGCAGAGGTCCGCGCGCCCGCGGTCACGCGGCCGATGGCGTCCAGGGCGAAATCAACGTCGTCGGCCGTGATGCCATAGTGGGTGACGAACCGCGGTCGTTGGCCGCCGCCTACCAGCACGCCTTCCGCCGCCAGCCGCGCACTGAGCTCGTCGCCGTCGAGCACAGCCGGATCGAGCTTGGCAAAGACGAGGTTGGTCTGCACGTCGGCCGGGTTGATGGACAAGCCCGGCAGCGCGGCGAGGCCCTCGGCCAGGCGCTTGGCGTTCGCATGGTCCTCCGCCAGCCGGTCAATCATCCCGTCGAGCGCCACAATACCGGCGGCCGCGATCACCCCGGACTGGCGCATGGTGCCGCCGACCAGCTTGCGGATGGCGCGGGCGCGCTCCACAAAGCTCGTATCGCCGCAGAGCAGGGACCCTACCGGGCACGAAAGACCTTTCGAGAGGCAGAACGAGACCGAGTCCACGTCGGCCACGAGGTCACTGGCCGGCACATCCAGCGCGACGGCGGCATTGAACAGGCGGGCGCCGTCCACGTGGACACGTAGCCCGTGCGCGTGCGCGACCGCGCTCACACTCCCGACCGCCTCCCGGTCGAGAGGGGCGCCGTGCTGCTGATTGTGCGTGTTCTCCAGGCAGAGCAGCGTTGAGCGGCCGTCGTTGGCCTCGCGCACGATACGGATTGCCGCCCGCACGTCATCAGGGTCCATTCTCCCGCGCTCGGTGGGTATCTCGTAGGGCTTGACCCCGCCGTACACGGCGATACCGGCCGCTGCTTTGAGCGAGGGATGGCAGTAGGCGCCCACGATCATGGTATCGCCAGGATCGGTCTGGGTGAGTGCGCCGACGAGATTGCCCATCGTCCCGCTGGCCACCAGGACCGCCGCGGCCTTGCCGAGCCGCTCGGCCGCCAGCGCCTCCAACCGCTTGACGGTAGGATCCTCGCCGTGCCCGTCATCTCCCACCTCGGCGCGGGCCATCGCCGCGCGCATCGCCGGTGTGGGGTGGGTCACGGTGTCGCTACGTAAGTCAACTATACGAGCCGGCATGTGTCGGTTGCTCCCTTCATCAACAGCTACCGCCGTAGCCGGCGGGCCGAGCGTCTCGGCTGGTGTCTCCCGCGCCGCCGCGGCGTTCGGGCGATTGTACCGCGCGCTCCCACCTTAGCCGGCTAGTCAGCCTTGGCACAACAGCACATCTCGCGACATCGCAATCTTGATGCTCTGGATGGAGACCGCCGAGGCCGCGGAAAGGCCCGCGCCTACCTGGCCGCTAGACGTTCGGTTGGCGATCAGTTGACACTTTTTCTGCCTGATGCATGAGGACCATAGGCGACAAGCAGGAGTGTCTCCTGCCTCCAGTTGCCGCTGCCGTCCAACCCGAACCTCAGGTAGCTCAGAAACCAAGCGAAGGACCTGGGGCGACTACAATCCGGCCAACGTACTGGTGCGGCCTGTAGAGTGGGATGGGGTGTAGGTAGGCGCGCGGACGTCCCAATTCAGCGCGGATTGCGCCAGCGGACTCCAGGGAAGCGGCTGAAGTCGTTGAGTCGCTTCAACTTCAGTGGATCGACGCCGGGAAGAAGTCCGCTGCGATTTGGGGCAACCCGGTATTCGGACGCCGGCGCCTCGCTTACGGCGGGTGACATCCCGCGACGCAGCGCGTCGTTCACCACCTGCTTGAACGGCTTGTCGAGAAGCCGTGCCCTTTCTCGCAGGGCCTCGGCGACATCATCGTCCAGTGTCAGTGTAGTTCTCACGCCGACATCATAATGCGCCATGATGTTGAGGTCAAGATACACTTCTGTGCCGACCTTCGTCCTCGCCACGCATTGAAACGGTCCGTAGAGCAGCGCCGGCCTCGCGTCCAGGGCATCGGAGCGTGCAGCTACGCGACGCGCTGCAGCTTGTTGACGTAGTCGTGCCCGGCTGTCGGTGGTGGCAGCGGCCGACCGTCCTCTCGGTACAGCGCGACCACCTCTTCGACTATGGCGCACAACTCTTCGAACACCACCTTTTCGTCAGTCCCATGGCAGCCGCCGTAGATCAATCCGGGGGCGCTTCCCACGTAACACTGATCCTCTTCGGACCACTCGACGAGTTTGACGTACTTTGCACTGTCCTTCATCGCTTGGATTCCTCTATCGCGGTTTGTACGGCTCGAACCTGATAGTTCTTCGCGTCCTTGCTCGGATTGCCCGAGACCGTAACAACTCTCGATACATGAGGGTGAACGAAGTTTCGATGGCTACCCCGTCCGCCGCGATTGATGAACCCGGCCTTTTCCAACGCAGCGATCAACTCCCGTACCTTCGGTGGCACGGGCACATTTCCTAAAGCCGTCGCAAAAGCCCCTAACACCATTGCAGCGGTTGGACGACTTGACTGACGCCATCAAGCATACCATAGCAAGATGACTGTGCAGATCAGCCACTTCGCCAAGCATGAGGGGCCAATGACTGGAGACTGCGGGAGGAATGTGGCTCTACACGAAAAAACCACCCCTTGTCTGGGGCTAGGGGGGCAAGAGCGGGCGGTACGGATCGTGCGGACTGGCGCTTCAGGTATGGTTTCGCGGACACGTTCCCGGCGGCGCCAGGTGTGGTGCGGCCGCCGCCGGTTGGCCGGTAGCGTGTACTGCCAACGTACACTGAACGACGCCCGGCGGCACAATCCCCGCAAGATGCGCGGTGGTGCCGACGGGCGCGTCACTCTGGAGGTGAGCCATGGAGCTTAAGATCACGGCGGTCGAGGTCATTCCGTTGCAGGTGCCGTTCGCACCCCGCCACGATGTCCACATGCAGCGACTAGGTGGCGACTGGTCGCTGGTCGAGGTGTGGCGCGTGACCACTGACGCCGGGCTGGTGGGGTATGGCGAGACGATTGCCGAGTACACCTGGGGACGCAGTTCGGCCGAGCTAGCGGCCGCTGTCCAAGGCTGCAACCCCTTTGACTTGCTCTGGGACAGCTCGCATGGCGCCGGCCTCCAGATGGCCCTCTGGGATGTAGCCGGGAAAGCTGCCGGTGTGCCCTGTGCCCGTCTCCTGGGACCGACGGTTCGGGAAGCGGCGCCGCTTTCCTGGTGGTGCCTCGACATGACCCCCGACGAGTGGGCCACCGAGGCCCAGCTTGCCGTGAGCCGCGGCTATACCTCCATCAAGCTCAAAGGACGCTCCTGGCGCGATGTTCTGACCCAGATCGCGGCGGTCGCCCAGGTAGCGCCGTCGCTCGACATCGATCTGGACTACAACAGCACCTTAGCCAACGCCGGGACCGCGGTGCTGCATCTCCGCGAGCTGGAGCGGTTCTCCAACGTCAAGATCGTGGAGACGCCAATTCCCCAGGGAGACGTCGCCGGCAATCGCCAAATCCGCTCCCAAACCAGGTTCCCCATCGCGATGCACTTCGGCAGCCCTCCCATTATGACGGCGCTGGCCGACGACGTGTGCGACGGCTTTGTCATCGGCGGCGACGTAAAGAGCGTCCTCGTCCAGGCCACCATGGCCGCCCAAGCCAACAAGCCCTTCTGGCTCCAGCTGGTCGGCACCGGGCTGACGACCGCCTGGGCCATGCAGCTTGGCGCCGTCTGCACCCACGCCCAATGGCCGGCCGTTACCTGTATGCACATCTACAGCGATGACCTCCTCGCCGAGCCGTTGCAGCTAGCGAGTGGCTATGTGCGCGTACCCCAAGGGCCGGGGCTAGGTGTAGAGGTAGACGAGGGCGCCTTGGAGCGATACCGTCTGGATAGTTTCGATCAAGCTACCCCGCGCTCCCGGCAGCTCTATATGCTGACCTGGCCCGCGGCGAATGGGCGTCCCGACCACACCGGCACGGTGGCCGGCGACGAGAGCGACCTGCACCGCGAAGTCGAGCACGGCAACCTCCCCCGTTTCGCGCCCGGCTCGCGTTTCGATCAGCAAGCCGACGACGGCAGCCCCGAGTTCGACCAACGCTACCGCGCCGCGACCGGCCGCGTGGTGATCGCGTAGCCCCCGGCGGCCGGAGGTAAGTTGGGCCTAATCCCCGGCTCCTGCCCTCCAGGGAAGGGGAGTCCGCGCGGTGACCGACAGCTACCGTCTGCTAGGGTAGGTGGCCAGCATAGCAGCCGCTAGCCCCTTCCCTGGAGGGAGGGGGGGTGAGGGTAGGCCCACCTACTGCCGGCGCCAATCGGGTAATATCTCGGCGTGACGGCGTGGGCCTGCGGCCAAGCACAGGCCATTTGTAGTGAGGAGGACGGGTGATGGTAGTAGCAACAACAATGGTGCTCCCGGCGATTGCCGGCGGCACCCCGGTACGGACAGCGCCGCTGGCCTCGGTCGGTGATGCCAGTGGGCGAGACCTGGGCGACGAGGAGTTGGCCCAGCTGACTGAGGTAATCCGCTCCGGCACCCTCAGCCGTAACGGCGGGACCAAAGTCGAGGCGCTGGAGGCGGCCTGGGCCGAGCGGCACGGCGTCCGCTATGCCACGGCCGCGACTTCCGGCACGGCCGCCATCCACGTGGCCCTGGGCGCGCTCCCACTGGAGCCGGGCGACGAGATCATCACTACCCCCATCACCGACTGGGGCACGGTCGGGCCAATCCTGGCGCAGAACTGTGTGCCCGTGTTCGCCGACATTGACCCGCGCACCTACTGCCTCGACCCGGAGCGCGCGGCGGCGGCCATCACGCCACGCACCCGTGCGATCATCGCGGTGCATCTGATGGGCCAGCCGTGCGACATGGATGCCTTCCTCGACCTCGCCCAGCGGCACAACCTCTATCTGATCGAAGACTGCGCGCAAGCGCACTTTGCGACCTGGCGAGGCCAAGTGGTTGGCTCCATTGGCGACATCGGCTGCTTTTCCTTGCAGCAGTCCAAGGTCATCACCACCGGCGACGGGGGCATGACGACCACCGACGACCCGGAGTTGGGGATGGGCTTGGCATTCTTCCAGGACAAGGGCTGGTCGCGCGGCCGGGTGGTGCAGGGTATGCGCGTCTACAAACGCTTCGGCCTGAACTACCGCATGACGGAGCTACAAGGGGCGGTAGCGTTAGCCCAGCTGGCTAAGGGCGACCGCCTCGCCGCCCACCGCCGGCAGATCGCCGCCCGCATCACCGCCGGCCTCGCCGACGTGCCCGGCGTCAGCCCACCCTACATTGCACCGCAAGCCGTCTCGTCCTATTGGCATTACATGCCGACGATTGATCCCGACGTCTTGGGCATCGGCGGCGCCGAGTTCGCCAGAGCCTTAAGTGCTGAAGGGGTCGGTACCGGTGCCGGGTACGCGGCGGCGCTCTACTTGCAGGAGATGTTCCAGCGCAAGCAAGTCTTTGGCACCAGCCATTTCCCCTTCGACTATGGCGACCGACGCCTGGAGGATGTGGACTACTCGCCCGGCCTGTGTCCAGTGGCCGAGAAGCTGGCTGACAGCACCCGTAGTAACAGCATGCGCCTGCCCTGCCACGAGGGGATTACCGAGTCCGACGCCGACGACATGGTGACTGCCATCGCCAAGGTCGCCCACTACTACGCCGAGCGGTAGAGCGGCGGGACTCACCTTTCATAGGAGTAGGTTTTTTGTGTAGGGGCGCGATTCATCGCGCCCAGGCGCTCGTCATTGCTCTGAAAATATCTCCCCTCGTCATTGCGGCGCAGGCCGCAATCCAGGTATTCATCATTGCTCGGAAAATAGCCCCCCTCCGTCATTGCGTCCGCTCCCCGTCATTGCGCCTGCACCGGGGTAGCCCGGTGGCGCAAGCCGCAATCCAGGTATTCATCATTCCCGTGCCAGCGGGAATCCACGTCCCCTGGCAGAGCGGGAAGACTATAGCTGACAAGGGTAGGTTTTCGTGTGGGGAGGCGGACCTGCCCTCAACACTGTAGGGGCAACCCCAAGGGACGCCCCCTACGGCGGGCGGTCGCCGCCATGTCCCCCCTTTCTTGCCAGGGAAGGGGCCGGGGGTAGGCCCACTCGCCCTCACCCGCCCAACAGCGCACCGCTGCCTCGTAGCGCGGCAACCTCCTCACCGGTCAGACCCAGCAGCTCGCGTAGCACCGTCTCGGCATCCGCGCCAAAGGCCGGGGCAGGGCCGCGGAGCGAATCGTCGTAGCCGCGCGCCTTGATCGGGGTGCCGGGGACCGGCACCTTCCCCACACCCGGCTGCTCAAGCTCCTGAATCATCCGCCTCGCCAGCAGGTGCTCGTCGTTGAGGAGGTCGCTGATCCGCGCCACGCGCGACGCGGGGATGCCGGCCGCCGCCAGCACACTGAGCCACGCGGCGGTCGTGCGCTGGCGAAAGGTATCGGAGAGCGCCGCCGTCAGCGTCTGCACGTGGGTCGTGCGGAGCGCGTTGGTGGCGTAGTCGGGGTGGTCGAGCAGGTCAGGGCTACCGATAGCCGTACACAGGCGCCGCCACAGCGCCTCGTTGCCCGCAGCGACGACGATCTCGCCGTCGGACGTGGGGAAGGCGGCGAACGGCGTGATTGCGGGATGCCGGCTGCCTAGCGGCTGCGGGTCCTCACCGGTGGCCCAGGCCCGCGCCAGGGCGTTTTCTACGACCGTCACCGCCGCATCCTGCATTGCCAGGTCCAGATAGCAGCCTTGCCCCGACTCCGCGCGGCGATAGAGCGCACTAACGATGCCGATGACCGCGTAGAGTGCCGGAATCAGATCGCCGACCGACGCGCCCACGCGCACCGGCGGCCCGCCTTCCGGCCCGGTCAGCCCCATCAGCCCGGACGCCGCCTGGATAATCACGTCGTAAGCGCCATGCGCCGACCGCGGGCCAAACTGCCCAAAGCCCGAGAGACTGCAATAGATGAGCCGGGGATTGCGGGCGCTGAGGGTAGCGTAGCCGAAACCGAGCCGCTCTAGCGTGCCGGGCCGAAAGTTCTCCAGCACCACGTCGGCTCGCTCGGCCAGCCGCCGCGCCAGGTCGAGACCCTGCGGATGCTTCAGATCGAGCGCCAGCCCCGCTTTGCCGTGGTTGACACCGATAAAATACAGCGAGTGTTCGCCGACGAAAGGCCCGAACCCACGGGACTCGTCACCGCCAGGTGGCTCGATCTTGATGACCCGGGCGCCTAGCTGCGCCAGGAGCATCGCCGCGAACGGGCCGGCCAACACCCGCGAGCAGTCGAGTACCACAACGCCATCGAGCAGCCGGGCCATGTCGTCAGCAGTATACTCGCTGCCATGCCGCCACCGGGCGGGAGATGCCAGCTATGCGTAGAGACATATGACCGTTGTTCAATCTGCTCCAGTTCATTTAGGATTAAAGTGTCGTGCTGTGTTCAGGCACAGTACAGGCCTCGTGTCCGGCCCGCTGGAGCAGATCCGCAGTGCTGCGGCCCTGGTTCTCATCCGGCTTTAGCCTCACGTAGCCATCTCCGGCGGCACCTCGAACGACCGCTCGCGGGCCATTTCCGCGCCGTAGGCGATGCAGGCGAGCACATCAGAGATCCGGGCAAGCACCTCGGCTCTGGTCATAGCGCGCCTCCTGCCGTCGGTAGGGCTTGCGCTACACGCTCGCAGTCAATCCGACAACGAGGCGCCGCTGTGGAATGGCACTACGCCTACCCACAGCAGCGCCTCGGCCCCACCACGTGCGATCAGCCGCGCTCGCTGCTATAGGGCGAGGCTCTCGTCGAGGAGCACCTGCGCCTCGCGCTGTGCCTGCTCCAGCGCCTCGCGCGGTCCCGCTTCACCGGCCCATACCCGGCGCAGTTGCGTGGTCAGGATGCCGTAGCACGGCCAGTACTTCGGGTAGTTGGGGTAGGGATCGAAGAAGGGATTAACCTCGATGAACGGCCAGTACTCCGCGTCGCCGGAGAACTCCTTGATGTACTCCTCCGACTCCGTCACCGCCCGCGAGGCCAGCGGCACGTTCGTCTCCCGGGCAAAGATGAACTGCCCATCACGACTCACGCCCCACATAGCAGCCAACGCCGCGGCGTGCTGGGCCTTTTCGTCCTCGTGCTTGTAGACGTTGAAGGCATAAGCAGCGCCGGTGGTATAGGGCGTGCCGGCTGTGTTCTTCGGCCCGATCGGGAACTTCGTCGTAGCGAAGGAAATGTTGTCTTTCTTGTAGAGCGTCAGACGGGCTGGCACGGCAAACTGAAAGACCACCTGTTGCTGTGGCAGTAGCTCTTTGTAGCCGCCGCCCCCCGATCCATCGTGGGGCTTCTGCAGGTTCTTCTGCACCAGGCCCAGCTCCCATTCGACCGCTTCGAGGCCCTCCGGCGACGTGAGCGTCACCTTCGTTACCTCGTCGTTGGTGAACTTGCCGCCGTTGCTGCCAAACCACATCATCCAGTGGGCCGTCACCCACGCGCTGTTGTAGCCCCAGATGTCGGGCGGCTTGGCTGCCTGCTGCGCCATGCCCAGGAACTCATCGAACGTCCAGCCTTCTTTGGGTGCCCCCAAGCCGGCTGCCTGGAGCAGCGCCGGGCTGTAGTACATGTTGAAGTAGCTGTTGTAGACGGGTATTCCGTAGAGGAAATCCTTCCACGTGTTCGACGTCAGCAGCTGCGGATAGATGGTCTGACGGAGATCGCCCCACTCCTTCTCCGTCTTCAACTCCTCATCAATGTTCACCAAGCCCCCGGTGGTGTTGAGGTCACTCCCGTTGAAGTTGTAGGAAACGGAGATGTTCGGCGGGGCGCCGGCCGCAATGGACGTCTTGAACTTGTCCAGGCTCACGGCTTGGGCGTTCTGACCGATGATCAACTTGTAGCGGCCCTCGCTCTGCTCCTCCCAGGCCGTCATCACGGCCGTAATGCCGATCTGCTCGGGGTGCGAGGGCCGGGACTTATTCCAATACTCCACCGCTACCGGCGTGAAACCGGCCGCCCCGGCGGCACCCTGCGCCCCGGCCGCCCCGGTGGCACCCTTCGGACCTTGCGGCCCGGCCGGACCGGCTGGCCCACGGGCCTCTTCGGGAGAGCCGACTACGCGCACCGTTGGCTCTCCGCAGGCGGCGAGCACCGCCGCCGCTGCTCCGGTCAACATAGCCAGCGATGTCCGCCGCGTCACCACCCTGCTCGTCTGTACCATGGCAAACCTCCTTAAAATATACCGCTACCCGGCACGACACTTACCTGACAAGACCGTCTCTGCTCCGGTACAGGAACAGCGGCCTTAGCCGTGAACATAGTAGCGCCATCTGCCGATTTATGCCAGTGAGAGCAAGGGCGAGGCTAAAGAAAACCGCCCCTACGGACAAACTCGGCCACCTATGATCCGCCCTCCCTAGCAGGGGATGGGCGCTGCCGGCTGTGTACTTACGGCTTGGCTGGTATCGCCCCCACCACGGACGAGGCCGGGAGGAGTCCTATCCCTGCTACACTGAAGTGGGATCGTGCGACCGGGGCGACGATGCAGGAGAGCAACAATGGTGGCGCCTACGCCTACGCCTACGCTAGTGCCAGCCGTGGCGGAAGTCTCCTATCCTGAATCGGATGGCCAACCCGTGGCTGAAACCGATGTCCACCGCACCCTGATGTTCGAGCTGATCGGCATGCTCCAGGCGTTCTTCCGCGACGATCCGCATGTCTATATCAGTGGCAATCTGTTTTTCTATTACCAGGAAGGTGATCCCCAGCGGGTGGTGGCACCTGACGTGTTTGTGGTCCAGGGCATTCCCAACCGCACGCGGCGCATCTACAAGCTGTGGGAGGAAGGCCGGCCCCCGGACGTGGTGTTCGAGCTGACCTCGCGCAGCACGCGGCGGGAAGACCTCCGCAGCAAGTACGACCTCTACGAGCGGCTGGGCGTGAGCGAGTATTTTCTGTTCGACCCGCTCGGCGAATACTTGCGGCCCCCGTGCCGCGGCTACCGCTTGCGCCAGGGCCGTTACCGGCCGCTGCCGCCGGCGGCGGATGGATCACTGTGGAGTTCCGCGCTGGGGCTGGCGCTGCATGTACGCGGCGTGCAGTTGCGGCTGTACGACCCGGAAGGCCAGCGGTGGCTCCCGACGCCGCAGGAAGCGGAAGCGGCGCGGCGGGTGGCGGAAGAGCGAGCGCAGGTGGTGGAGGAGCGGGCCAGCGTCGAGACCGATGCACGACGCGCAGCAGAAGAGCGGGCGATAGTAGCGGAAGAGCGAGCCAGTGTCGAGGCTGACGCGCGACGGGTGGCCGAGTCTCGGATCGCAACTGCCGAGGCGGAGGTGGCCCGGCTGCGGGCGCTGCTCGGTAACCGCGACCAGTCCTCATAAGGGGCCGTGCCGGCCACCCGCTGGCCCCCGCTCCCAGCCGTCGGCTTATCACGGTGGCCGGAGCCGATCCGGGCTGAAACCTGACGGCACCTACCGTGAGGGAATGTACATTGTGCGATTGCCGACGGGGAACCCGATGCGGCGGCCGTCTTCCAGGTGCGATTGGGCCAGCGCAAACAGAATCTCGGTCCCGCGGTGAGCACGCTCGATGTTCCCGGATGTGGCCTCGGGCGTGTCCGCTGCGATGGCCGCGATCAACTCTCGAATAGCAATGACCGTATCGCTCTCGTCCTCGAACGCGGGGAAGGGCATTGGCTCCGAGCGGAAGATCGCCGCATCGGCAATACGGCGGGCCGCGTAGCTGCTGTTGTTGTCGGAGGCGTGCGCCAGCCCGATGGTGCCGACGAGCGTGAATTCGTACCAGCGCCCACCGTTGGCCCAGATCGTGGCGTCGGTGCCGTCGGTAAAGCGAATGTAGGCAGCGGCGAGCCGCGGGTCGCCCCCGCTGACACTCCGGCCGCACCAGCGGTTGGCTGCCGCATCGTAGTACCCGTCGGTTTGCTCGCCATCCGACCCGGTTTCGGTATGAATATAGCCCTGGGCAAACTCCGGCTCAGGATCACCTAACAGGTGCATGGCCGTATCCACCATATGGCTTTGGCCGTGCATCAAGCCGCCCATACCGCAGTTGACAATCACGCCACGCACCTCACCCAACTCACCGTTAGTGCCCATCTCGCGCATCTTGCGGTAGCCTGGCCGATACCGGCGTCCAGTCCCATAGTTGAACGCGACCCGGTGCTGCCGGCAAGCCGCGCGCATGGCGTCCGCCTCAGCCAGCGAGCCGCACAGCGCCTTTTCCACGTAGATGCCGCGAGCGCCGTGCTCGGCGGCGAAAATGGCGACTTCTGCGTGCAGCCCGGCCCAGGTGGTGACGCTCACCAGGTCGGGCTGCTCGCGCTCGATCATCCGGCGGTAATCGGTGTAGCGTCCCGGGATGTCGTAGCGGTCACAGAACCGGTGCAGCTTGTCTTCCAGCGGGTCGGCCGCCGCGACTACCACGCAACCGGGCACTGACTGGTAGGCGCTGGCGTGGCCCCACGGCTTGAGCCAGGCGCGGTCGCCGGGGCCACGCTCGTCGTCAATCGGACCGGCTTTCCGCCCGGCTCCTACGATCACTGCTCGGTATTCGCGTGTCACGGTTGTCTCCTCCAACTGAGTTGCTCGCTTGCTACCGCGATTATGCGGTAATTCCCGCCTCGTAGCACAGTCGGCGCCAGCGGGAACTATAGACGTGAGTGACCATCCCCGGCCCACTTGACGACTTAGGCCTCCTTGCGGCGTAGGGGCGATGGTGAAAGTCTACCTGGGACTTTGCCACGTAGCCGAGCATCACCCTCTACGGGAACCGCAACATGCTGATCCGGTTTCGGTGTCGGCGAGGGACGGACCAGTGGGAAGCCCGTATCCCCGTACCGCATGCTGCTGCTAACCGCTTCTGGTTGGTAGAGATCGTCCCTCGCCCTCTGCATGGTGAGCAGTCCCAACCCATGCTCTGGCGATATGATGTGTCCGGCGGCCTGGATTGCGGCGCAAGCCGCAATGACGGGAGGCGGTTAGTTGATGAACAGGGTGACGAGCGCAGTGATGAGCGCGGCCATGATCGTCACCCACGCGGCGACCATCAGCATAATAAGCACGTTGATTCGGGTGTTCAACTCCCCAAACCGGCTATCCACCCGGTCGCTCATCGCCTCAAACCGGCTGTTCATCTCGGATCGCAGCCCCTCGATGGCCCGGTGCATGTCATCGAGCCGGCGGTCTATCTGCTCACAGATGCCTTCCAGCCGACTGATCCGCTGTTGGTCAATGTCTCTGATGACCATGGTGCTCCCTCGCGCTCGCTGCCTGCGCTCCTGCTTCATAGTAGCTGAGGTGCGGGCGCGGCACCAGGCGGAGGCCGGGGACTGCACGTGGACCCCGCTCTGCATGAGGATGGGTGCAGCATGCTGTGCCCCTACACCCGCAGAGGCAGCACCTCGCGCACCCGCCGCACGACGGTCGTCACCTCGCCAGTGGACTCCAGGTTGAACGGATTGAGCAAGATGCTCCCTTGCCGCACGAGACCCTGCCCCACCGCAATGATCGGATCACCGGCGGCCAGCACGTTGACTGCTTCAATCGCCGTGCGGCCGAGCTGGGCCTCGTCCAGGTCCAAGCGCACCGTCGGAAACCGTTCCTCTGGACTGTCCAGCACAGTCACCGTGACGTGGCGCATGCCGGCCAAGCCGCGCGCCAAGCGGCGTGTTTTTTCCACCAGACGTTGCCGCTCGGCGTTGTGATCTTGGGCCAGATAGCGTTGCAGCGCCGTGACGAGACCGACGACTTCCTCGCGCCCCACCTTCGCTACCCGCCCGATCCCCTGTCCGGGCGGGCCGGCGACCACGCCCTGCTCCAGCAGGTGCCGCCACGTCCACGTCTCCGGGAGTACGTCCATATCTTGATGCTGCAACGCTACCGAGCGGATGAGGTCGGCGCGGCCGGCCAGAATGCCGGAGGCCTGCGGTCCCCGCAGCGCCTTGCCACCGGAGAACGTCACCAGGTCGGCACCCTCGGCGATGAACCGCCGCAGGTTCTCCGGCGGCGGTAGGGCGGCGGCGGCGTCTACGAGCACGGGTACGTCGTGGGCGTGCGCGATCTGTGCGACGGTGGTCAGCGGCAGCGCCTCGGGCGCCGCCATCACCGGCCACAGCACGCACGCCGTGCGGCGCGTGAGCGCAGCGGCCAGCTCCCACGGCTCGGTCGGCCGCGGTGTGGGGTGGCCCAGGCCCCCTACCTCCACCAGTTGGACACCCCCGGTGCGTACCGCGTGGTCGTAGCTGTTGCGGTGTACGCGCTGCACGACCACCTCGTTCTTCACCCCGCGTGTGTCCGGCAGGCGGTCCATCGCCGCGGGATCCAATCCGGCCACGCAGGCCGCCGTGCCCAGTAGCAGCCCCGCAGCAGCCCCGGCGGTGACGTAGCCGTCCTCGGCGCCGGTCGCCGCGGCGATGACCTGCCCGGCGGCCACTTGCAAGTCTTCGATCCGCACAAAACTGTAGGCCGCCGCGCTCATGGCAGCGAGCACTTCCGGCGGCATCCGTGAGCCGCCGAGCCGAGTGAGTGTGCCGGCGGCATTGATCACCGTCCGCACTCCGAGATCGTCGTAGACAGCGCTCACCATCGTCTCCTGCAAGCTGGCCGGGGTGAGGTCGGTCCCCACTTATCGGACGGTGACGATGATCCGCTGCACGCCGTTATTGCCGTAGCCCAAGCGATTCCAGGGCACGTCGAGGGGTTGCACGTTGCCCGCCGCGTCCGTCGCGCGGACGAGCAGCGTGGCGGCGCCGGTGGTGCCCGGTGTCCAGTCCAGCGTCCACTCGTGCCAGGTCCATCGCGAGGGCGCAGCCGCCAGCTCCGCGTCTTGCCAACTCGCGCCGTCATCGGTACTGACCGCAACGCCGACCACCTCAGCATCGCCGGACCAGGCGTATCCGCGCACGGTGGCGGAGGCGCCGGCCGTCACGGTATCGCCGTCGGCCGGTTGCGCGAAGGTCGCTTTCACCCGCATGGTCCTGACCGGGGTGGAGGCCTGCCCGGGCACCTCATAGACGTACTTTGTCTTTTGGAAAAACCCGGCATACGGCCGGTCGAGTACCCGTAGCTTCGCCAACCACTTCACCGAGGCCATCCCGTACCAGCCGGGCACAATCAGACGCGCCGGAAACCCGTGCTCGTGGGGCAAAGACTGACCGTTCATCTCGTAGGCCAGGAGCGTATCGGGATCGAGCGCTTTGGCGAGCGGCAGGCTGCGCTCAAAAGGGATCTCCCGGCCTAACGACTTCTCGTGACCGCGATCTTTCCCCTCGCCAAGCACTTCTTGTGCCTCGGACCGCAAGCCGGCCTCATGCAGCACGGTTGCCAGCGCGACGCCGCGCCACTCGGCCGTACTGACGGCGCCGCAGTCGAACTGAATACCGTCGGCCGGTGGATCCAGGACGCTCCGGTTGTTGCCGGCGCACTCCAAGGTGGCGATCACGGTATGGGACGGTAGCGTCTGTAGCTCGTCCAGAGTCAGGACTAGCGGCCGTTCGACGGCGCCCTCGACGGACAGCTGCCAGTCCTGGGCCGCCAGCATCGGTGTTGGTAGGAAATGGCTGCGCGTATAGAAGGCGCCGGGTGGCGTTTGCCAGCCTACTTGCGCCGTCAGGGGAGTCTCGCAGCCCTCCGGGTGTCCAGGGACCGGTACTCGTTGAGGGGTAGCAGTAACACTCACCGGTTCTTCTTCCTTTCTGCATGCTGGTGCCCGTGACTATACCGGGGCTGCCCTGGCCGTACCACTGATTGCCCTAAGTCAGTATGGTGGGCAAGCTGGCACCATTGTAGCGCCCGTCCGGGAGTCTTCTCTGGCGGCCGCCGGTCAATGTTGGCTGACCGTTCTGCATAATGACGACGTGGACGATATGGTGATAGACCCATCAGCGCAAATTGCGGCTTTTCGGACGGCATTTCGCGCCGAAGGCACCGCGGAGCGCGCCGCTGGGCAAAAGGCGTACCTCAAGAGCAAGCTGGCGTTTCACGGCGTGACCGTTCCCTTCATACGGAAGACGGCCAAAGCCTTTCACCGCGAGCGCCGCGATCTCGGCCGCGACGATCTGCTGGCCCTGACGGCCGATCTGTGGGCTACTTCCTACCACGACCTGCGCTCGCTCGCCATTGCACTGCTGGAGCTATATGGAGACGTACTGCTGGCCAGCGATATGGCGGTCGTGGAGGACCTGCTACGTTGTTGCCATACGTGGGACCACGTGGACTGGCTCTCCATCAAGGTAGCTGGACACCTCGCGTCCTGCCACGACCGAGCCAAGCAGGTGCTGCCCGTCTGGTCTGATGATGAGAGCTTCTGGTTGCGCCGGGCCGCGCTGCTTGCGCTGCTCACCCCGCTGCGCGCCGGCCGCGGCGATTTCGAGTTGTTTGCCCGGCTGGCCGCCGGCATGGTGGCGGAAAAGGAGTTCTTCATCCGCAAGGCGATTGGCTGGGTGCTGCGGGAAGTCGCCAAGCAGCGACCGGAGCTGACGTATGCCTTCCTGTCCGAGCACATCGAGCGGGTGTCGGGGTTGACGTTGCGCGAGGGGGCCAAGTATCTGTCGGCGGTGCAGCAGGAGGCGCTACGGGAACGCTACCGGACGTAGCTGCGCCAGCGCCGGTGACGGCAGAAACGCATGATCTAGCACGGCAGGGAGGCCGCATGAAGATTTCCGATATTGAGGTGATTGAGTTCCGCACCTGGAAGACGGGGCACGGTACCCGCTGGGGCTACGGCGTGGAGGGCAAGCGTCGCCCAGCCACGAATGCCATCACCAAGATCAGCACCGACGACGGTGCCGCCGGCTACGCGCTCGGCGGAAACCGGGACGTGATCGAGCGGCTCATCAAGCCGTTGCTGCTGGGTGAGGACCCGCTGGACCGCGAGAAGCTCTGGAACTGGCTGGATCAGCTGACCGGCCGGGGACCGAAGCTGGCCGAGCGCGACATGGGACTGGTGGACTGTGCGCTCTGGGACTTGGCGGGACGAGTGACCGGGTTGCCGATCAACAAGCTGCTCGGCGGCGCGCGCGACAAGGTAAAGTCCTATGCCAGCACGGCGCCGAACCTCGGCCCCCCGGAGGTCTACGTCGAGCACGCGCTCGCCTGCAAGCAGCGCGGTTACAAGGCGTACAAGATACACGCCTATATCTGCTGGAACCCGCATACCAGGCAACCGGCTCCCCAACTCCCCGGCTTCCCCCGGGAAGACATCGAGGTCTGTCGGGCCGTCCGCGCGGCGGTGGGCGACGATATGGTCCTGATGCTCGATCCCTACGGTGTGTACACGCTGGAAGAGGCGCTCTGGGTGGGGCGCGAGTTGGAGAAGCTGAACTTCTACTGGCTGGAGCACCCGATGATCGAGACGCGGCTGGAGCCGTATCGCCGCCTCGCCCGGGAGCTATCCATTGCGATCTGCTCGCCCGAGCACGCGCCCGGCGGCCTGTTCAGCCGTGCCGAGTGGCTGTTGCAGGGCGCGGCCGACATGCTGCGGACCGACATCTACTACGGCGGCATTACCGGCTGCTGGAAGCTCATCAACGTCTGCCAGGCGTTTGGGCTGCAATGCGAGTTGCACATGAGCGGCTGGGCACATGCCCAGTTGCTGGGGGCGGCGCCGGCCGCCACCTGCGAGTATTACGAGCGTGGTCTACTCAGCCCTGGCAAAGACGACCCGCAAGCCGTACCCTATCTGCGAGGCATTCCCGATCCACTGGACGACGAAGGCAATATACTGGTTTCCCAGCAGCCCGGGTTGGGCCTGGATATAGACTGGGACTACATCGAGGAGCACCGGATCAGACGCAGCGACTAGGCCGGCTGGCGGACTCCCCCGACAAGGGTAGCTATACGGGCGGAGCACACCCGCCCTGACGTTGTAGGGGCACAGCATGCTGTGCCCCTACAATAGGTGACAGACAGCAGCCTCCCCCTCTCCACAAATGGAGAGGGGGCCGGGAGGCGAGGCATGCAACCGGAGGGAGGCGAAAGGATGCTGACAGACAAGCAGGTCAAGTTCTATCGGGACAACGGCTACTTGGGCCTTGAGAACGTGGTGCCGATGGCGCAGATCGAGGCGGCGCGCCGCGTCGTTGACGATCTGGTCGAGCAGTCGCGTACCGTCTCCTCGCACACCGATGTCTACGATCTTGAGCCGGAGCACTCGGCAGAGCGTCCACTCCTCCGCCGCATCAAGGCGCCCACCAACGTCCACCCGTTCTTCGATCAGCTGATGCGCTCCGACGCCATTCTCGACTGCCTTGAGCCGCTGATCGGGCCGAACATTCGCTTTCAGGACGACAAGCTCAATATGAAGACGGCGGCGATTGGTAGTCCGGTCGAGTGGCACCAGGACGTTGCTTTCTACCCGCACACGAACGACGACCTGCTCGCCGTCGGCGTGGCGCTCGACGATTGCACGCTGGAGAACGGCTGCTTGCTCGTCGTTCCCGGCTCGCACCGTGGCCCTACCCTGGATCACCACCAGGAGAGCTACTTTGTCGGTGCGATCTCACCCAGCCGCGAGGACGTAGACCTCACGTCGGCGGTCCCGGTCGAGGTGAAGGCCGGCGGCATTTCTATTCACCACGTCACCATGCTGCACGGGTCGGCCCCGAACACCTCCTCTCGGCCGCGCCGCTTGCTCCTCTATCAGTACGCAGCCGCCGATGCCTGGCCCTTGAGCGGTGTGCCCGACTACGCAGCTTTCGATAGCAAGATCGTGCGCGGAGAGCCGACCAGAGAGTACCGACAGCTCGCCCATACCACCGTCCGCCTCCCCGTGCCAAACCCGCCGCGCGTCGGCTCGATCTTCGAGTTGCAGACCCAGCTCAAAGAGACGGTGTTCGCCAGCCGCAAGTGAAGCCGCGACCAAGGCTGATCTTGGGCCGCCGCGCCCGTCATTGACTGCGGCCCCCGTCATTGCGGCGCAGGCCGCAATCCAGCCTCTGGCCACAGCAGGGAGACCATGGGGGTGCGCTAACCGTGCTGCTCGATCATCCGGCGCAAACCGGCGCGGCCGAGGCCACTCTGTTTGAGAATGCCGCTGAGTGTACCCGGTGCCAACGAGCGGCTCTTGTCGGGAATAGTGGTAAAGCGGTACGTGCCATCAGCATCGTACCGGTCGAAGACAATACCATGCGGTGCTCGCCGCACCCGGCGCCAACTACCATCGCGCTCGAAAAGTCGGATCAGACGCTTCCCGGAAATCGCCGGTAGGTTCGTTGGCGGCATCGCACCTCACTTATGCCGGTACAAAGGGGTGCTGCCTTGACTGTTGACGAGGAAGCGTCGGGAGGTCCTGGAAGCGCACGCACACGCGGCTCTGGTGTCTCACCGGTACTGGCGGCGCCATGAAGACCGCTGGCGGCTCATCACGATAGACCGTTACGCCACGCTCGGCGAATACCCGCTCGCGCTCACCGGTGTCACCCAGCGCCTCTACGGTGAGCATCACTAATTCCACCAATTCATCAAGTACGGCTTCTGGGGAACAAGCATCGGTGATCGTGCCCAATTCGACACACTCACCGATCCAGTGGTCATCCTCCTGCCACACGTGCAGCGTGAGCACGACCTTCTCTGCCATTCCGGTGCTCCTTTCGCCCTCTCACGCTCCATCAGTGTAACGAGTTGGCCACCACAGTGCCCAGGTCGCAGTTCTCCTCGGTCACGAACCATACCGGCCGCCGCGCGGATTCTCCTCCCCTATCCGTCATTCCCGCGGCAGCGGGAATCCATCCTGCTCATCCTTGTATCCTGAAAATCCTGATGCAGACATCATCGGGCCGCGCATTAGCCCGCCTCCTTGCCGGGCCAGGTCCAGTGCAATAGGTCGTCGCTCCAGGCCAGCGCCAGGCTCGACTCTCCATGTGTCTCCTGCTCCCTTACCCCTTCTTCCGTCGAGCCGTGATAGAACAGCACGTACTTGCCCACGCCCGGCTCGGCCCGTAAGTCCAGCACGTGTCCGGCCGAGAGGCGCCCCCGTGCCCACGGCCATTCTTTGCTCTGTCCCAGCGTCCACACACCCAAGTCGCGCCACTGCAGCAGGTTCGCGGAGCGCTTGATCCCGACGCCGTTGCGCGGAGCATGGATCAGCACGTACTCGTCGGCCTCCCGATCCACGAGCACGCAGACGTTCTCGCCGGCGACCACCTTGTCGTAGTAGGTCCACGTCTCGAAATCGTAGGTGTAGGCCAAGCCCATGCCATTCTGCTTGAAGCCACACCACCACTTGTGCGGATGATCCTTGTCGGGGAAGAAATAGGCGTCAATCATGCGGCCCATCTCGCTGACCGGCACGTCCGGGCCTTTGACGCGCAGCAGCTCCGGCTCGCTCCAGTGCTCCAGGTCCTCACTCGCCATCTTGAAGATGCGGGCGTTCTGGTTCGCGCCCGGATCATCTACCGGACGGGGGTACGTCTGCGTACCGAGTAGCCACTGGTCGCCGTAGCGAATGACGTTGCCGGGACTGGAGTAGTTGAGATTGAGGTCCCGTGGCGTCAGCAGCTGCGGCTCGGTCCAGGTGACCAGATCGGTGCTTTTGGTCACGGCAAGCTGGTAGTAGAACCGCCGCCCCGGCTCGCGCCGGGCCTGGCCGTAGAACACGCGGAAGACGCCCTCGTGGTAGTGCCCGGCCGGATCGCGGTGGCCGATGTGCCGATTGCCCCACAGAAAGACGGGGTGGGGAATCGCGCTCCAGTCAATAGCGGTCTTGGGCGGCTTGGCTTTTGCCTGTGTCATCAGTGTTCTCCCTTATAGATGTAGGCACGGCGCTAGCCTGCCTGCCTACCGGGCCAGGACCAGTGGAGGAGATCATCGCTCCAGGCTACGGCCAGGCTCGCCTCGCCGTGTATCTCCTGCTCACGCACGCCTTCTTCAGTATCGCCATGGTAAAACAACACATACTTCCCCACGCTCGGCTCTCCGCGCAGGTCCAAAACGTGACCAGCCGTTAGGCGCCCTTGCGCCCACTGCCACTCCTTACTCCGAGATCGCGCCAGGCTCTGGCCGAGCGTCCACACCCCGAGATCGCGCCAGTTGAGCAAGTCCTTCGAGCGCTTGATACCGATGCCATTGCGGGGAGCGTGGATCAAGACGTACTCATCGGCCTCGCGGTCGATGAGCACACAGGCATTCTCGCCAGCCGGAACCTTGTCGTAGTAGGTCCACGTCTCGAAGTCGTAGGTGTACGACATCCCCGCACCGCTCTGCTTGAAGAAGCACCACCACTTAAGCGGGTGGTCCTTGTCCGGCACAAAGCAGGGGTCGATCATGCGACCCATCTCGCTGACGGGGACCTCGGGACCTTTGACACGCAGCAGCTCTGGCTCGCCCCACTGTTCCAGATCATCGCTGGCCATCTTGAAGATGCGCGCGTTCTGGTTAGCTACCGGCTCATCTACCGAAGGGGGGTAGGTTGCCGCGCAGAGCAGCCACTGGTCGCCATAGCGAATGATATTGCCGGGACCGCAGTAGTTGAGATTGAGGTCCTCTGGCGTAAATGGCTCAGGCTCGGTCCAAGTGACGAGATCGGTGCTCTTCGTCACGGCAAGCTGACAGTAGTAGCGCTCCCCCGGTTCTCGCCGCACGTGGCTGTAGAACACTCGAAAGACACCCTCGTGATAGTGCCCAGCAGGGTCGCGATGGGCGACATGCCGATTGCCCCACACGAAGACGGGGTGTGGGATCGCGTCCCAGTCAATGGCAGTCTTGGGCGGCTTGGCTTTTGCCTGCGCCATCGGTGTTCTCCCTTATAGAGACCTTTGCATAACTCGTCATTCCCGCGAAAGCGGGAATCCAAAAACCGGCCCCTCCAGGTTGGAGGGAGGGTGGATACCGCCATCCCATCACTCCGTCCAGAGGTTATGCAAAGGTCTCCTTATAGATGTAGGCATGGCGCCAGCGATGGCGATCCGTTTTGAGCCGCAGGAAACCGGATGCGCCGCTATGATAGGGGGAACCCGGCGCATCGGCAACAGGCGGCCGGGCGCCGGCGTAACCGCTGCAAGCCCGATGGAGGTGCCCACCATGCTCACTCTCGACGACCTGATCCGCGATCCCTACGCTGCCCTGGGTGTCAGGAAGGTCATCAACGCGACCTGCCACACGACGCGGGTCGGGGGCACGCTGATTCCCGATGAGGTGCTGGATGCGATGCGCGCCGCCGCGAAGTGGCACGTGAACATGGAAGAGCTGCAACGGGCGGCCGGGCGTGTCATCGCCCACTACACCCATGCCGAGAGCGGCTATATCGTCTCGGGGTGCGCCGCTGCGCTATTAGTCGGTACGGCCGCGATCCTCACCGGCACCGATCCGGTCAAGATTCAGCAGCTTCCCCACCTCGCCGGCACCGGCATGAAGGACCGCGTTATTGCCCAACGCTTTCCGCGCCAAATCGCACCGGACGGCCGCGAGTACATCCACTACGGCTACGCCCACGCGCTGAAGACGACCGGCGTGCAATTCGATGAGGTCGGAAACGGCGGCCCGGCCACCCGGGACGAGCTGGCAGCCGCTTTCGGGCCGCAGACGGCGCTCGTGTATTGGGGCACTGGACTGCTACCGGGGGAGCTGACGGTGCGCGAGGTCGTAGAGGTGGCGGATGCCCACCAGGTACCGGTGCTCGTGGACAACTCCAATCACCTCCCGCCCAAGGAGAACCTCTGGCGCTACATCGAGGACGGCGCCGCGCTGGTGGCCTTCTCCGGCGGCAAAGGGCTACAAGGGCCGCAAGGGTCGGGTATTCTGGCCGGCCGCGCCGACTTGATGGCGGCGGTCGCCATGCAGTCGTCGCCAACGCAGGGGATCGGCCGCGTGTGCAAGGTGAGTAAGGAGGAGGTGGTCGCCCAGATAGCGGCGCTCATCTGGTGGGCGGAACAGGATGACGCGGCACGTCTGGCCGAGCATCACCGCAAGACCCAAGAGCTTGTTGACCTAGCCCAGGGACTCAAGGGCGCGAGCGCGGAGCTACACTTCCCGGACCGCATTGGGCGGCCGTTCGCCTCGATGTATCTCGTCGTGCAGCCGGAGAGCGGCCACACGATGGAGGGCGTGATCGAGCAGCTGCACGCTGGCGAGCCGCCGGTAGCGGTCAAAGGCGGCGACGATCCGGCACACCCGGCGGCCATCCGTTTCGACGTGCGCGTGTGTGCAGACTGGGAAATCGCGGCCATCGGCCGGCGGCTGCACGAAATCTTCGGCTCGTAGGGGAGGCCTGGCCGCCCCGGTCCGTCATTCCCGCGCAAGCGGGAATCTAGACTCCCCTTCCCTGCCACACCTGGCACCATCCGTGCGGCTTTGGTCGGTCAGAGGATGAGGAGCAGAGCGGATTGGACTTGCGCTGAGTGCAAGATATTTGCATAAGTATTGTCGGCCAGTATACTGAATGCTACGAAGCGCATGTCCGTGTGGGAAGGGAAGGAGGCAACGAGCGGAAACCACGGACAACCAGTCGCGTTCGGTGTACGCAACCGGTTAGGAGGAAGTTGTCATGGCGCGTGTGATCCGCAGACGCTATCTCGGTGGCGCCGCCGCCGCCTTGGGCGGTGTGTTGGCCGCTGCCTGTGGTGAAGTCGAGATTCGCTACGTCCAAGGCCCGGCCGGCCCGGCCGGCCCCGCTGGCGCCCAGGGTGAGCGCGGTGCGTCCGGTGCAGCCGGGGCCAAGGGTGCGGCCGGGGCCGCCGGACAGACCATCGTGGTCGAGAAGGAGAAGCCGGTCGTCGTCGAGAAGGTCGTCGAGAAGGTCGTCGCGCCTTCGACCGGCCCGAAGAACATCACCTTCGATACCGACTGGGGGCCGGCCGGCCCGCGGGCGGAGGTCATCAAGCGGGCGATGGCGTTCTACAACGAGATGCACCCCGAAGTCAACGTGGACGTGCGGATTGACGCCGGTCGGGAGCAGGCCAAGAGTGGCTCCGTGTTTGCGCGGACGGCGGTGCTGATCGCGGCCGACGACATGGGCGACCTGTTCCTGTGGGCCGGTTATGTCGTCGTCTATTGGGCCAAGCGCGGTCTCTTTGCCGATCTGACGCCCTTCATGAAGCAGTGGGGGCGCACGATTGACCAGTACATCGGCGCGCCGCAGCACGAGATCTGGCCGTATCCCAACGGCAAGGTCTGGGGACTCCCGTTCCAGGGTGGTACGAGCGACTACATGTACAACAAGTCGGTGCTCGACCGGCACGGCATCGAACCGGACGACAGCTGGACCTTTGACGACATGATCGACGTGGCCAAGCAGGTCCAGGACCCGGAAAACGGGCTTTGGGGCTTTACCCCCCCGGGCTGGCACACGGTGCTGCTCACGATGTACAACATCGGTGGCGAGAAGGGGGCCGACAACGGCGAGAAGTACCTCTATGACACGCCGGTAGGGCATCAGGCGATCCAGTTCTGGGAAGACATCATCCACAAGCACCGGGTAGCGCCGCGACCGCAGGACACCCGGACCGAGGATGGCAAGAGCCGGGGCTGGAGCCCGTGGAACGGGAACTACGTGTTCTGGACGGGCTACCCCAGCGCTTCGTTCCGCAAGGCTATGACCGACAATAACTTCGAGGCGCAGATGATGTGGGCGCCGAAGTGGCCGGCGAATGGGCTGCGGGCCGTGTGGGGGGGCGACCAGCCGCACATGGTGACCAAGTTTGCCGGCGCTCGTGGCGTGTTGGCGGAAACGGCCGAGCTGGCGAACGTCCTGTCCGGCCCGGAGGTTGCCGAGATCGTCGTGGATCACGGCAACACGGCGCCGATTTGGCGGGCGACCTTCGACTCGGACCGGGCGCTGGATTCGGCGCGGTGGCGCCGTGACATCATCATGGAGGGGTTCAACTACCGCTTTGGCAACCAGGCGCAGGAGTTCTGGTACCCGATGTACCGGGCGTGGAATCCGATCTTTGGGAAGGTCTGGGAAGGCGAGATCTCAGGGCTGTCGGCAGCAGCGGAAGCCAACCGCCTCAATGACGTGATCGTCAACCTGAAGACGCTGCACCCGACGGCGGACGTGTTGCAGGCCAAGCTGGGCTAGCGGACCGAAAGCTGCATCGCGGGGCCGGTGCCAGGATCCTGGCGCCGGCCCCTTTGTTTTTCTCGTGCCCGTTGTCTCGTCCGTCATTCCCGCGCACGCGGGAATCTAGCGGGCGCCAGACTTCCCCCCTCTCTATCGCTCGGCGATGGGGAGGGGCCAGGGGTGAGGCGCACGGGAGATTGGACTTGCTCTAAGGCCCGGAGTTGTTGCATACTTGGTGCCAGCCAGTATACTGGTGTCCTAGAACGGATATGATCGCGGAAGGGAAGGAGGTTGGTGAGCGGAGACCACGGATAACCTGATCCCACGTGTGTCCCCAGCGGCAAGGGTGGAGACTGCCGGACGGGGTCACGCACAGTCGTGTTCGGTGTGTACAATCTGTTAGGAGGAAGTTGTCATGGCGCGTGTGATCCGCAGACGCTATCTCGGTGGCGCTGCCGCTGCCTTTGGAGGCGTGCTGGCCGCTGCCTGTGGTGAAGTCGAGATTCGCTACGTCCAAGGCCCGGCGGGCCCGGCCGGCCCCGCTGGCGCCCAGGGTGAGCGCGGTGCGTCCGGTGCAGCCGGGGCCAAGGGTGCGGCCGGGGCGGCCGGGCAGACCATCGTGGTCGAGAAGGAGAAGCCGGTCGTCGTCGAGAAGGTCGTCGAGAAGGTCGTCGAGGTCGAGAAGCCCGTTATCGTCGAGAAGGTCGTCGAGAAGGTCGTCGCCCCCTCGACTGGCCCCAAGAACATCACGTTCGATACCGACTGGGGACCGTCCGGCCCGCGGGCGGAGGTCATCAAGCGAGGGATGGCGCTCTACAACGAGATGCATCCCGAAGTCAACGTGGACGTGCGGATTGACGCCGGTCGGGAGCAGGCCAAGAGTGGCTCCGTGTTTGCGCGGACGGCGGTGCTGATCGCGGCCGACGACATGGGCGATCTGTTCCTGTGGGCCGGTTACGTCTTCGTCTACTGGGCGAAGCGTGGTCTCTTTGCCGATCTGACGCCCTTCATGAAGCAGTGGGGCCGCACGATTGACGATTACATCGGCGTGCCGCAGCACGAGATCTGGCCGTATCCCAACGGCAAGGTCTGGGGTCTCCCGTTCCAGGGTGGTACGGGCGACTACATGTACAACAAGTCGGTGCTCGACCGGCACGGCATCGAGCCGAACGAGAACTGGACCTTTGACGATGCGATCGACGTGGCCAAGCAGGTCCAGGACCCGGAAAACGGGCTTTGGGGCTTTCCCACCCCGAGTTGGGGCACGGCGCTCAACACGATGTACAACATCGGTGGCGAGAAGGGGGCCGACAACGGCGAGAAGTACCTCTTCGACACACCGGTAGGGCATCAGGCGATCCAGTTCTGGGAAGACATCATCCACAAGCACCGGGTAGCGCCGCGACCGCAGGACACTCGGACCGAGGATGGCAAGAGCCGAGGCTATAGCTCGTCGAAGGGCAACTACGTGTTCTGGACGGGCTACCCCAGCGCTTCGTTCCGCAAGGCTATGACCGACAATAACTTCGAGGCGCAGATCATGTGGGCGCCGAAGTGGCCGGCGAACGGGCTGCGGGCAGTAAGCTCGTTCGACCAGGCACACATGGTGACCAAGTTTGCCGGCGCGCGCGGCGTGTTGGCGGAAACGGCCGAGCTGGCGCACCACCTGTCCGGGCCGGAGGTCGCCCAGATCGTCGTGGAGCACGGTAACACCTCGCCGATTTGGCGAGCGGTGTTCGACTCGGACGCGGCGCTGGATTCGGCGCGGTGGAACCGCCACATCATCATGGACGGGTTCAACTACCGCTTTGGCAACCAGGCGCAGGAGTTCTGGTACCCGATGTACCGGGCGTGGAATCCGATCTTCGCGAAGGTCTGGGAAGGTGAGGTCTCGGGGCTGACGGCAGCGGCGGAGGCCAACCGCCTCGCCGACGTGATCGTCAGCCTGAAGACGCTGCACCCGACGGCGGACGTGTTGCAGGCCAAGCTGGGCTAGCGGACCGAAAGCTGCATCGCGGGGCCGGTGCCAGGATCCTGGCGCCGGCCCCTTTGTTTTTCTCGTGCCCGTTGTCTCGTCACGTCGTTCTCGCGCACGCGGGAATCCAGAGGAGTCGTGGTCCCCACCCTGGCCCTCCCCCGGACTGAGCTACCAGGGGAGGAAACCTGCTCCCTGCCCCTGCGGAGCGGGGGCAGGGGGCGGTGCCCCACTACCCAATTAAGTTCGCAACTTTCATGAAGGAAGGGGCCGGGGGGTAGGTCCAACCTGCCTCCCGGCGAAAAATCTACCCTTGTTAGGGGTGAGGGAGGGGGCCACGATGACCCAGCCATCACCCCCCGGCTGTGGTGGTGCCGGGTCTTGCCGGGAGTAGTCGAGGAGGAGAGCAGGCGATGGCCGAGGCAATACCTGGTGCTCGGCGCAGCATGGGAGCGGGCGCACACGCCTGGCGGCAGTGGCTCGGCATGTGGGCGCTGTGGACCCTGTTCGCGGCGTTGGGCGGGATCGCTGGCGGGGCCGTGACCTGGCCGTGGGCTACCGAGGTGCTCGCGCGTGGGGTCGTGGCTGCGGGCCGGACCGCCGACGTGGCCGCGGTGCTGGCGCTGGCCGGGCTGGCGACCGGCGCCGCCGCCGGAGTCGTCGGCGGCCTGGGCGAATGGCTGCTCCTCCGTCGCTGGAGCCTGCCCCTGGCCCGAACGGGGGTGTCTCGCGCCGGCTGGTGGATCGTGGTCACGGCCGTCGGCCGGGCCGTCGGCTGGCCTCTGGCGCTGACCGTCGGCTGGCTGTGGAGCGAGCTAGTGATCGGCGTCACGGACAGCGGCACGGCCGGCCTCCTGGGGCTCGACGTGGGCGGCCTGGTGGGCGGTAGCGTTGTTGGTCTGAGCCAGTGGCTCGTGTTACGCCGCTGGGTATCACAAGCCTGGTGGTGGATCATCGCAACGGCTGTCGGCGGAGCGGCGGGCATCGGTCTGAGCCAATACGTAGGCCAAGCCGCTGCCGAGGGTGTCGTATCGGGAGGTCTAGTCTGGGTAAGCGCAGTGGGGGTGGCCGCGGCCGGCGTCGGCGCCGTGACCGGCGTGGCCCTGGTGCTGCTGCTCGCGCCGCCGCATGGTCACGTCCGGCAGCCCGCCGCACGGCGAACGGACCGGCTGCGCCGTGCCATGCCTGCCATTGTCACGCTGCTGCTGGTGAGCGTCGGGTTGGCAGTGCCCAGCTGGTACAACGCGGCTGTGGTGCAATCCGCAGCCATCCGACCGGCGCCCGCCCGCCTTTCCCAGACGCGCTTGGAGGCGGCCGTCGCGGCTGCCGGCTCCAAGATCGTCATCGCCGGTGGCTTGGTTCTCGACGTCAGTGGTGGGAGCAAGAATCTGGAGCCTAGCGCAGCGGTAGATATCTACGATACGACGACCGGTACGTGGCAGGCCGCAGAGCTGTCTCGCCCGCGCAGCATGCTCGCTGCGGCCGGGGTTGGGAGTACCGCACTCTTCGCCGGCGGCCATGACGGCAGCGTAGACAGCGCGGTGGTAGACATTTACGATGGCGCTACCGACACCTGGAGTACGGCGAAACTGTCCGAGCTGCGTACCGGGGTCATCGCGACCACCGTAGGAACCAAAGTCCTCTTCGCCGGGGGCTGCCTCAACGATAGCTGCTCTCGCCTTTCCAAGGTAGTAGACATCTACGATACGGCGACCGGCGCTTGGACGACTGCCGCTCTTTCCGAGGGCCGCGACAACCTGGTGGCCACGCGGATCGGAAGTATGCTCTTCCTCGCCTATGGTCCCGGCGCCGTCGTCGAGGTCTACGACGATACCACCGGGGCGTGGAGCACGGCCCCCCTCTCGCAGGAGCGGGTGGGGCTGGTCGCTACCAGCGTCGGCTCCAAGGCGTTCTTTGCCGGGGGGCAGATCGGCAAGTGGCGAGCCGACAGTGGCCGCGTAGACATCTACGATGCCAGCACCGATACGTGGAGCACCGCCAAACTGCCCCGCACCGGCGGCGCCGCCCTGGCGGCGGGCACGGTCGGGACCAAGGCCTTCTTTGCCGATGGGCCGAGCGGGATCGTGGAGATCTACGATGATCGCACCGGTACCTGGAACACTCGCGCCCTCTCGCAGCAGCGGCATGGGCTGGCCATGGCCATCGTGGGCACGAAAGCCTTTTTTGCCGGCGGCCATGATCTCACCCACTATAGCGACGTGGTAGATGTGTATGATGCTCGCACCGGCGACTGGACGACGACCACCTTGTCAGAGGGGCGACTCCTGCCGGTGGCGGGCAGCGCCGGTACCGCCGTCGTGGTCGCCGGAGGCAATGCGGACAGAAATATCAGCGGCGTAGTGGACATGTTCGACACCGGTACGGATGCCTGGACCGACCCCGGCTCCAATCTCCGGCGCCTGCTCCGCGATCTCCAAGGGCGCGAGCATCCCAGTCCCCCTGCGGAGCGCTGAAAAGGGGCCCGATACCTAGTCGTGGTCCGCTTGCCGCCGGCGCAGTGTCGTCTCCAGCTGCCGGATGCGCGCCTCGGCCGCCTGGCGAGCGGCTTGCTCCGCCAGCCGGCCGGCCTGCTCGACGGCGGCAAGCGCTTCGGCAGTCCGCCGCGCTGCCCGCTCCTGCTGCCAGGTCTCCAGGTAGGTGTCCGTCGCCGGATCGTACAACCGTGGCCAGTTATTATCCCAGCACAGGCTCACCCCCAGCACCGCGCTGTACCCCTTCAGGATGCCGTCCGGCGCCGTCGTCAGCTCAATGGGCCGGTATGCCCCGGCTACCAGCCGGTCCCCGGCCAATTTCTCCCCATGATAGTCGCCATCCTTGGGATCGAAGCGCCAGTATTCCGGGACGCCAATGCGGGCGTAGATGTCCCGCTTCCGTCCCACGTCATCCCGGCTGGTGCTCGATGAAGCCACCTCCAACACCCAATCCGGCGGCTTACCCACCTCCCAAGGCAGGTAGAGCTTGCGTTGCCGGATCGCCAGCGCGTTCACCCCAAAGGCCAGGTACACGTCCGGGGAGACGCGCACATTGAGGTCACGCGGGTCGTAGCAGAGGATCGTATTGACATCGAGGAAGACGTCGGGCCGGCGGTGGAAGTCGGTGCAGTGAGCAGCGAGGAGGTGATAGATGGCGAGGAGCGGGAGGTTTTGTTCCATCGCATCAGGCTTCTGGACCGGCTCATCAGGATCGAAGTCGAGGCGGGCGTAGTCAATCTCGCCCTGCTGGTGGTAGGGCCGCATGGTGGTTGTAGGCGTGGGCACAGTAATCGTCATGGTAGGTCTCGGGACCGGGCGTAGATACAGAGCGATTATAGCGCACACGCCCGGTGCCGCCGGCCTGCCCCCGCCTCGTCATTGCGGCTTCCGCCGCCGGCCTGCCCCGCCTCGTCATTGCGGCTTCCGCCGCTGGCCTGCCTCGTCTCGTCATTGCGGCGCAGGCCGCAATCTACTCCCCCCGACTACTCGGGGAAGCTGTTGCTGCTGGGCGGCGCGCGCCAGAGGTCGGGCTGCTCCGGGTGCAGCACCGCGGCCCAGGCATCGAGCACGTCCCGATCCGCCTGATGGCGGGCCACCGCCCGCTCGACCGCCGCGCCCGACCAGCCGGTCCGGACCAAGGCGTCCAGCTCGTCGCGCACGGCCGCGCAGGACGGATCGGCCGCCCGGTCGTGCAGCTCTTGCGGGTCTGCGTCCAGGTTGAACAACACGGGAGACTCATGCCCGTGGTAGCGGATGAGTTTCCACGGCCCACGCCGCACCATCCGGCTGGGTGGGAAGCCGGAGACGTGCATGCTCTCCGCGTAGACTTCCGGCTGCCACCCGGCCGGCGGCCCGTGCCCCTCCAATAACGGGGTGAGCACCCGGCCGGTGGTGTGGGGCAGGACCGGACCTCCACCAAGCGCCGCGAACGTCGGCGCCAGGTCAATGAGGCTGACCGGCTCACGCACCGTTATCCCGCTCGCAAACCGCTCCGGCCAGGACGCGATCAGCGGTACCCCGACCGAGCCTTCATAGAGGGTGCTCTTGTGCCACAGCCCCAGCTCGCCCAGCATGTCGCCATGATCGGAGGTGTAGAAGACGGCCGTCCGCTCACGCAGTCCCGTCTCGTCGAGCGCGGCCACGATCTCCCCCACCGCCTCGTCAACCATCGTTACCATGCCGTAGTAGCCGGCACGCGCAGCGCGTTGCCGGTCCGGTGTGGCCTCATCGTATCCCTTGTCCTGGCGCCACCGCCGCACGGCCGGATGCTGCGCCGCGCGTGCTCCGGCCGGCATGGATGGCAAGTTAACCCGGTCCACGTACTCGTCGTAGAGCGGACGGGGCGCAATATAGGGCGCGTGCGGCAAGATCAGACCCACCACTAGGCAGAACGGCCGATTGGACCCCGGCGCGGCGCGGTCGCGCAGAAAGCCGACGGCGGCCGCGGTCACGTCACGGTCGTAGGCTTGGAAGCCGGTGCGGCCCGCCCCGACAAACTCCAGGCTGCTCCGGCTCTGACCTTGCGAGGCATAGGGAATATCCCCCAGCGTGCGGTGAGGATACCCGTCCGTCGGCCCGCTGACGTCGCCCATCACGCGCTCCGTGAAGCCGTGGCGCTGGTCCGGCCCCTTGAAGTGCATGCGGCCGGACAAAACGGTGTCATAGCCGGCAATCGCCAAGGCGTGTGCGAAGGTCGGAATGTCGGAGGCCAAGGTGCAGCTGTTCGACCATACCTGGATTGCGGAACAACTCTGGCCCGTGAGAAAGGTGGCCCGCGACGGCACGCAAAGCGGTGATCCGGCGTAAGTCTGCGCGCACTGCACGCCCTCCGCCGCCAGCCGGTCGAGGTGTGGCGTGCGAATCACCGGATCGCCGGCACAGCCCAGCACCCCCGGATTGTGCTGATCGGACATCACAACGACCAGATTGGGACGCGCTTGCTCCGGCATGGGCGGTGTGCTCCTTAGCTATCAGCCGTCAGCCATCAGCTTTCAGTTGGGGACCGTCATTCCCCCGTCCTTCCCCGTCATTCCCGCGCACGCGGGAATCCAGCCGTAGGGGCGCAGCATGCTGCGCCCAGGGCAGCATGCCGCAGCGGCCAGCCTATACCGCCGCTCCGGCGGAAGCCGGAGTCCAGGACACCGACTGCTGGATTGCGGCGGAAGCCGCAATGACGAGTAGGTCCCAGCCTCACCGATCTTACCCCAGCGCCGCTCCTGGTAGCATGTCCACTGACTAACGAGGCTGGCAGAAAGGAGCAACCATGATCGAAGTGCTGAACGGCGTCCCAAATCCGCAGGTCGAGGAGGCTGTGCTGTTCGCCTTTGACGACGTGAGCATCCCGTTTACGGCCGGCTTGCGGCGGCATCTGATCGGGAGTAAGCAGCGCGGTCGCAACCCCGTGGTGGTGCCGCCCGGCCTGCCGGGTAGCCCGGACGATTCGCGGACGCGGTTCTATGGGACCGTCATTCCCGTCGGTGATGCGCTGCGGATGTGGTACATCGCCGAAAACAGCCTCGACGGGCCACGAGAGTATCGCGTCTGCTACGCCGAGAGCCGCGACGGCGTGCATTGGGAGCGGCCGGCCTTGGGGCTGATCGAATACAACGGCAGCACCGCGAACAATCTCGTTGATCTGCTCGGTGGTGCGCGCGGGATCGTCGCGCTGCCGATGCTGTACGAGCCGGACGACCCCGATCCGAACCGCCGCTACAAGGTGGCTTTCGAGTGCGGGCAGTACGCCGGGCAGCTATCCGTCGCCTACAGCCCCGACGGTTTCCGCTGGACGGAGTCGCCGCACAACCCCGTCGGCGGCTACATGGAAATGACCGGCATCATCCGCCACAACGGCTGCTACTACGTGAACGGCCACGGTGGCGCGCATTTCAGTGTTGCACGCAACCTCGTCACCTACGCCTCCTACGATTTCGAGCACTGGACGCAGGCGTCCTGTCTCGGCTTCTATCGGGACCGCTTGCCCACCCTCGCCATGCAGGACATCGCTTCCCGCGGCGTAGCTGGCGAGCAGGTCCACTTGGGTGCCGGTCTCTGGGACCGTGGCAACGTGATCCTGGGCGTCTACGATGCCTGGCACGGTCCACCGAGCGGCGACCGGATGCAGGTCACGATGGACCTCGGGCTGGTCATCAGCCACGATGCCCTCCACTACCGGGAGCCGATCCCTGACTTTCGCCTCGTGCCGGCGCTGGAGGAGCAAGCCGGGTCGGGCACGCTGAAGCCCGAGGCGGGCTTACCACCGCTGACGCTCTCGCCGTCACTCAGCCATGGTCAGGGCATGCTCAACTGGGGTGACGAGACGATGCTGTGGTACGAGGCGTGGGTAGACGGCGGTATTCGCCTCGCCCGCTGGGAGCGCGACCGGCTGGGCTTTCTCCGCGCCTTCAATCCTGAAGAGCACGGCTGGGGCTTGCGCGCGACCGATGACCGCCACTGCATCACCTGTCCGCTCCGGGTGCCCGACGGGGCCGCGCGCGTCTACGCCAACGTGGACCGAGTCTGGGAGCACAGCGAGCTGATCGTCGAGGTGCTCGATGTGCAGTTCCGGCCACTGCCGGGGTACTCCGACGAAGCCTGCGTACCGCTGCGCGAGCCGGGACTACGCCAGCCCGTCGTGTGGCAGGATCGGGACACCGTGAGCGATATCAATGGCCCATTCCGGCTGCGGGTGACGTTTGGCGGGCTGCGGCCCGAAGACGCCCGCCTCCACGCCCTCTACATCGGCTAACGGCCGGTATCAGCCGTCAGCCGGGGGCCGACATTGCGGCGCAATCCGCAATGTCGGTTCCATCGGTGGGCTACCCTGCCCCGACTTTGCGGCGGACACGCTGGCCGCGCAGCATGCCCGCGACGTCGCCGCCCGGTATTTCGACATGCTGGCCCGGCTAGAGCTGGAATCCTTTGCCTACTGCTTCCGCGACGCCAATCGGCACCAAATTGACTTGGTGGTCGCGGAGCTGCTCGGACTGGACACGACGGACACCGCTATCCACGAGCTGCTGGTATGCTATCGGCTACTGTTCGCCAGCGAACCCAACGTCAACGGACGACAGCAGTCAATCGTCACCACCCTAGATGACTACCGCAAGCAGGACCGCTCATCGTAGCAACACCATTCGGATAATGCCCGCCAGCCTCCGCCCGGACGCCCCTTCCCTGCCAGAGAAGTGGCCGGGGGTAGGTCTCCCAGTCCTCCGTCATTGCGGCGCAGGCCGCAATCCAGCCCCCAGTCATTCCCTGGCCTGAGCGTCCAGCGTAGGCCCGCACCAGCGGGAATCCATCCTGCTCATCCGTGCATCCTGCAAATCCTGATGCCGACCATCATCTCCCTCCCACCGCCGCACTCCCCCTCTCTATCGCTCCGCGATGGAGAGGGGGCCGGGGGTGAGGACCGCCGCGGTCAGCCCCGCTCCTCCGGCGGTACGTCGGCGAAGTCCTGTGGGTCGTAGCCGATGGCGCGACGCCCGTGCTCCAAGTCGTACAGCGGCCAGTTGCTGTCGGAAACGCCGAACACGACCGCAAACGGCACCTCTAACTGATCGAGCGGCGCGATGAGGGCTTGCTCGAAGACACGCGCCGCGTCGCCGTGGCTAAGATGGTGGGGATGCTCCGGCTGGTCGCGCTCTAACCTGAAGTTGCCAATCCGCACTGCGACGACTCCCAATCCGTACTGGCTCGCATATAGGTAGCCCAAGCCCTCGCCGAACACCTTGCTGAGGGAATAGAGGCTCTCCGGTCGCGGCAGCATATCCACCGTCCGCTGCACCGCTTGGGGATACGGACTCAGCAGCCCGGCGCGGCTGGCATAGGCCAGGCGGCGCACCCGGTTTTGCCGCGCCGCCTCGAAGATGTTGTATGTGCCGATGATGTTATCGTGCAGCACTTCCTCCCACACGTGGGACATGCCGGCGAGGTGGATAATCGCGTCCATCCCCTCGCTCGCCTTACGAACGACCTCATAGTCGGCCACGTCGCCCACGGTGGCGTGTACCAAGTGCGGCATGGGCATGCGATCCAGCCCATAGAGTTCGTACCGCTCGCGCAGCGCCTTGACCAGGGTTGTTCCGACCTTGCCCGCGGCACCGGTAATCAAGACGCGCATCCGTTGCCCTCCTCGCCCCGTCGTTCCCACCCCGGCTCGTCATTCCCGCGTGTTCGGAAATCCAAGTCTCCCCTCCCCGCAGCGGGCCATAAGGGGGCCCGAGCCACTCGCCACCGCTGAGGATACCATCGCGCGGACGTGCGGTCTCGATGGTCGCCACACGTCCGGTAGCACTCGATAGTGCCGGCTGGCGCTATACTGGCGAGCGTCGAGCGCATGTGCCGGCCGCACGCCCGCGGTGTGGGAGAACGATGGCAACCAATGCGAGCCAAGAACATCCTCTTTATCTGGACCGACCAGCAACGGCCCGACACTATCGGCGCCTATGGCAACCCCCATGTCCACACGCCCCATCTCGACCGTCTTGTGGAGCAGAGTAGCTGTTTCGAGCAGGCGTATTGCGCGCAGCCCGTCTGTGCGCCGGCCCGCGCGACCGCACTGACCGGCCTCTATCCGCACACGCACGGAGTTGTGACGAACGGCATCCCGCTCGATCCGGCCATTCCGGCCATTGCCGAGCTGCTCCGGCCGGCTGGTCTGGTCAGTGGTCACATCGGCATGTGGCACCTGGCACACAAGGCGCAACCGCTGCGGCCCCAACGCGGGTTCGAGCGATTCTGGGTAACTACTGAGGATCAATATACCGCCAGCCATACGGCGGAGGGCTATAGCTCCTATCACCACTTCCTCCTCGCGCAGGGCTACACGCCGGCCGATCCCCACAACGATGGGACGATCTTCGCCCGCACGACGACGACGCGTCTGCCCGAGGAGGTCACCAAGCCGGCCTTCCAAGCTGCCGAGGCAATCCGGTTTCTGGAGACGTATGGCGACGATCCCTTCTTGCTCGTCGTCGGTATCCACGAGCCGCACCCCCCGTGCTACAGCCCTTTCGACGACCTCTACCGGCCGGAGGACATGACCCTACCGGAGTCGTGGTATCTTCCGCTGGACCCCCGCGCCGCCCGGCACTGCCATACCGTGCGCCGGCTCTATGAAGATGATGGGTTCAAGACCCTCCTCACCAACGATGAGTGGGGCTGGAAGGAGGCCAAGGCGCGCTACTGGGGGCTGTGTACCCTCGTAGATCGCAGTGTGGGCAAGGTGCTGCAACGCTTGGACGACTTGAGCCTCGCGGACGATACCATCGTGGTCTACACCGCCGATCACGGCCACCTGCTGGGCGAGCACCGGATGTGGAATAAGGGCGTGCCCTATGAGCCGTCGGTAAGGGTGCCGCTCCTGCTGCGGGTACCCGGTCTCGCTCCGCAGCGTATCACTACGCCGGTGAGCCTCGTCGGACTGATGCCGACATTGCTGGAGTTGCTTGGACAGCCGATCCCGGCGCACATCCAGGGAACCGGTCTCGTGCCGTTGCTCACCGCCGGCGACACTGCGCCGGACGAGGAGGCGGTCTTCATCGAGTGGAACGGGCCGTGGAGCGGCGGCGGCGTCTACTCCGACGTGGCCGTGCGGACGATCCGACAGGGGCGCTGGAAGCTCAACGTCGCTGCCAATGGCGACTGTGAGTTGTACGATCTGCAAGACGACCCGGAGGAGCTACGCAACGCCATCGGAGATCAGGGACAAGCGCAGACCATCGGCCGGCTATTCGACCGCTTGCGGGAGTGGCAGCAAGAGACGGACGATCCCGTCACACTGCCACATCCCCTAGCGTACTGCTGACATGAATGATCCGCAGCCGACGGGCCAAAGCCGCACCACTCGCGGGCCAAAACTCCGGCCATGCTGGGCAGACAGCGGGGGCCTGCGACCGCCGGAGTTTTGGCCCGCGACACCTGGCACTATCCGTGCGGCTTTGGCTCGTCATCGCCCGCGCTACCATTTCTTGCCCCCGTCGGGATGGATGAACGATCCCAACGGACTCATCCGGTGGGAGGGGCGCTACCACCTGTTCTACCAGTACGCCCCAGCGTTCGGCGACGTCGCCTCCTCGGCCCGCGCCGCCACCCTCAAGCACTGGGGCCACGCCGTCAGCGACGACCTCGTGCATTGGGAGCACTGGCCCGTTGCCCTCGCACCCACGCCCGGCGGCCCCGATAAAGACGGCTGCTATTCCGGTTGCGCGGTGGACAACAACGGCATACCGACCCTTATCTATACCGGCGTGTTCCCGCAGTGTACCTGCATCGCGACCAGTACGGACGGCTTGGTCACTTGGACGAAACATCCGGCCAACCCGGTGATCGCCGCGCCGCCGGCCGGCCTCGCCGTGCCGGGCTTCCGCGATCACGCGGTCTGGCGCGATGACGTGCCAGGTCTGCACAGTCCTCTGGAAACCGGTGGTGCAGACCAGCCATCGTCAGCTGACGATGGCTGGCACCAGGTTATCGGTAGCGGTATTCGCGGTGTTGGCGGCACCGTCCTACACTACACGTCGCCCGACCTGCTCCACTGGAGCTATCGCGGGCCACTGCTCACGGGCGACGCAGAGCTGACCAACGCGATGTGGGAGTGCCCCGACTTCTTCCCGTTGGATGGTCTGACCGTCAGGTCTGCACCATCTTCTGCCCCCCAGGGATTGGAGCGTGCAGACCTGACGGGTCATCAGCACGTGCTGATCGTGTCCGCCCACCCGGGCGCCACCGCCGTCGTCTATTTCGTCGGGCCGTATGCCGCTGGTACCTACGACGGCGTGTACCGGGGCCGGGTAGACCTGGGCACCTGTTTCTATGCGCCGCAATCCATGCACGATGATAAGGGGCGGCGGCTGATGTGGGGCTGGCTCCGCGAGGGCCGGCCCTCGGCCGACCAGCAGGCCGCCGGCTGGTCGGGAGTGCTGTCCTTGCCGCGCGTACTCACGCTCGATGCTGCGGGGCGGCTGCAAGCCGAGCCGGCCCCGGAACTGGCGGCGTTGCGCCGCCGGCGCCACACGTTCGCCTCGCTCGACCTCAATGGCAATCGGTCCCACCCGCTGCCGGGTGTCACCGGCGCCTCGCTGGAAATGGTCGCCGAGTTTGCGCCCAGTGCGACGGGCATGGTTGGCCTCGGCGTATACTGCTCCCCCGACGGCGCCGAGCAAACGCTGATTACCTACAACTTCACGAACGACCGCCTAGGGCTGGATTGCCAGCAGTCCAGTCTCGACCTCACGACGGATCGCCGTTCAAGCGGCGGGCCGCTCTTCCGCGATGAGAACGCTCCCTTGCGCCTGCACATGTTCCTCGACGGATCGGTGCTCGAAGTCTTTGCCAACGGCCGGGCGGCGGCCGCACGGGTCTATCCCACCCGCCCCGACAGCGTGGGTATCCGCGTGTTCGGCCGCCCGCCAAGTCCCAGCGAGCGCAGCCACACCCCGGCAGACCTCCGGATGACCTCGCTGGAGGCCTGGGAAATGAGCGCCATCTGGGACGGCACCGAGACCATCCCGGCCGCGACGAGCTAGGTGCCTCGTTCACTGCCCGGCACCCTGTCCACCCCGTCATTGCGGCGAAAGCCGCAATCCAGCCTTCCTCTGCCGCTGGGGATCGCGGCGCGGCCGGGCGGGAGGTGAGCGCCCCTCAATGGCTTTCCCGTTTCGCAGGGGGACGGTGGGTTCCCTGCGTGCTCCACCAGCCCAAAAACCCCTCGCTAACCACTCCGGCGGCGTCCCGGGTGGGGCATAGAGTTCAATCGGAATGTGGAGCCGGCTGAGGTGGCGATACAGTATCGGGCCGACCGCCTGCCAGGGGAGTCCGCCGTTGCCACATCCGAGCGCCGGTACGGCCAAGGAGGTGATTCCCCATATCCGGTAGTGCTGCTCCAAGTATGCTAGTCCGGCTTCGATGTCGGTGCGATAAGACTTCGAACGCCAGTGCTTTTTCGTCGGGAAGTTCAGAACCCAACGCGGCTCCGGCGACTCTGAGTCTGGGAGAAGAGAGAGTTGGCCCATGCTACGCGGCTCTGGGAAAAGATAGGGCTTGCCTAGCTGCACTTGGCCCTTCTTGCACCGTTTCACGTAGTCCTGGTACATCGCCGGGAACCGCTGCCTGAACTCCAGCGCGATCCCTTTGCCCATCACCCCAACACAGTTGATGGTGTTGACCAAAGTCTGCGCTGGTGATTCGAGCAGGTCTCCTACCAACACGTCCTTTACCATGGCCGCGGCTCCTTATTGAAAAACAGGTCGGCATTGACGGTTGCTTCGAGCGATGGCGCGACCTTTGCGAGCCGTGCCCGGCTTGTTGCCCCGGAAACATACGCTCCGAACACGTAATCCGGGGCCACGCGATCCGGCACGAGTACCTCGGCACACTTGATCGACTTGTGTCTCCGCCCTTCAGTCTCATCTTCCGGGTGGTCCCAAGACTCCGCGAATACCAGGTCATAGTCAACACTCTCCAGGGCTGAGGCCACCGGGCCAAAGCTAACATAGCTACTGGCCGCGTTTCGGTCAGCGATCACTGCCCCGGGCAGATCGAGAACGTCCGTGCTTACGCGGAGCACGCATAGATTCAGATGAGCGGAGCGTCGGGCAAACATCATCGGATTCCGAGCATGAAAATAGAGATTCGCGTACTGATGCAGCGGTCGTCCCGGTGGCACCCTTTTTCATAGGGACTCACCACCCCGATACCCCAAACGTGTGTGTAGCTAGGGAGTACCGACCAAGCGGCGCATGGTATCCCCTTGACGCCAGTCAGTACAGGTGGGCCAGTGACAAGGAGCCTGTCGCTACCAGCGCGAGAGCGGGTGGGTGCGGTCGGTGAGCGGTAGGGGCACCCGCTCGCCCGTGCGGTGCGCTTCATAGACCGCGTGGATCATCTCCAGCGACCAGCGCCCATCGTGACCGCTGCTCAACGGCTGCCGGTCCTCGGCGATGGCCGCGAGCAGATCGCGCACGATGTAATGGTTGCCCGTGTGCTGACCACCGCCGCCGGCCGGCGCACCGGGCGGTGGCGGCAACGGGTCCACCTCGACCCGCTCCCAGCGGGCATCCCCCGATTCGTCCACGAGTGGGCCGGAGTACGGCCGCGGGTAGCGATGCAGGGTACGGACCCGCAGGCTCAGAATGCCCTCGCTGCCGCAGAGGTCCAAGCCAAAGGCCGGTGAGCCTTCATCATCGGCAAAGTTGGTACCGGCGTAGCTTTCGTAGGTGGCGATCACCCCGTTGGGGAAGCCATACGCGGCCCACAGACCGTTGCCGGCGATCAGCCCAATTTCACCTGCGCCCTCCTGAATATCGGCGGCGGTAGCGTCGCGTCCGTCCTGGGTGACGCGAGCCTGGCACCACTCAGGGTCGGCGTTGGTCATAAAGCGCATCTGGTCGAAGATGTGGGTGCCGAGGACCATCGTGTCCTGCCCGCCACCCCGCGGATCCATCTTCCCATAGCCCCGGATCAGCCGCAGCCGGCCGATGGCGCCCTCGTGCAGGAGCTTGCGGGCGTAGACGTGGTAGGGAGAGACGCGATTCTGGTGTGCGATGGCGATTTTCACGCCCTTGGCGTCCGCCGCGGCCAACATGCGATCCGCCTCTTCGAGCGACTTGGCGATGGGCTTTTCGGAGTAGATGTGCGCGCCCACCTCGATTGCCGCCAGCCAGAGGTCGTGATGCACGTCCAGCCACGACGTTGCGACCGCGACCAGGTTGGGACGCTCTTGCTCCAGCAGCTCGTAGTGATCGGCATAGGTGCGTGTAGCGCCGCACCGCGCCGCGGCGGCGGCCCGGCCCTCGGGATCGGGGTCGGCCAGCGCCACAATGTCTACGTTCGGCAAGCCGGTGAAGGCGATGTCGAGACTGTGGCCATAGTTTCCGCGGCCGGTATGTCCCAGGACGGCGGCGCGATACTGCGGTGCGGTGCTCATCAGCTAAAACCTCTCCTCGGCTCGTAGCCAGTGTACCCAGCTTACCAGCCAGAGCAAATCAGGTCATCCCCCGCAGATCCCCCCTGACAAGGGTAGTGTTCTGTAGGGGCGCAGCACGCTGCGCCCGTCCCCCCGTCATTGCTCCGAAAAATGTCCCGGACCCGTCATTCTCGCGCAGGTGGGAATCCAGGCGTGCGGCCGCTAACCGTGTAGGGGCGTCCCTTGTGGTTGCCCTCGTCTCTCCCTCGCTGCATTCCCCCTCTCGCTATCGCCCGGCGACGGGAATGGAGCCGGGGACGAGGCATACAGCCCCCTCAAGCTGCAGGACAGATTCGTCGGCCATCGGTGATCCTTAGGACGATATCTCCGCGGTTTAGGTGCGCGAGCCAGACTTGGAAGGCGCGGTTAGCCGGCACGCAAACCCCCGTATCATGGAGAGAAACGCCCCTCAGCCTCGTCAGCGCCGTTATGCTATGCGGCAGTGGTCCCGTCAGGCTGTTACCGGAGAGGTATAGGGACTCAAGGTTAGTAAGGTTGCCGATCTCGGCCGGTAGTAGCCCCGTCAGGTTGTTATTACTGAGGCCTAGTGACGTGATGCGCCCGTTGTCGTCAGTCCTCACGCCGTACCAGAGATTAAGTGGCGCATCACTCAACCAGTTCCTGTTGTCCCTCCAGTTCGCGCCGCCCGTCGCATTGTAGAGTGCTACCAACGCGGCTTGGTCCGAGGTAGTGGCCGCCGGCAGCGTGCCACGTTGGAGACTGGCAGTTGCAGGACAGCCCCACTTGCCGCTAACGTGGTCTATACGCTGGACCCATGCCCTGAAGGCATCGTTAGCCGGCGCACAAAGCCCCGTATCTTCGAACCAAAACACATCCAGTCCCATCAGTCCTGTCAGACTGTGTGGTAGTGGTCCCGTTAGGTGGTTGTCGGAGAGGTGCAGGTCCCGAAGGTTAGTGATGGTGCCGAGCGTGGCTGGCAGTGGCCCCGTCAGGTTGTTGTTGTGTGAGAGATGCAACCTAATGACACGGCCGTCTTTATCGGTCTGGATGCCATGCCAGCGGTCGAGTGGTGCATCGCTCAACCAGTACCGGTTGTCCCTCCAGTTCGCTCCACCTGTCGCGTTGTAGAACGCGACTAGCGCGGCCCGGTCCCGGTCCGAAGCCGGGCTTGGCTCCGGCGTGCTCGTTGGAATGGGTGTAGGTGTAGGCATGGTTGCTTCTGGTTGAGATGCCGCCGACACGACTGAAGCCAAAACATCCCGTTGGAGGCCAGCCACGGAGATACCAAAGCGTTGCTCCCACTCGCTCTTTCCGAAGACGAACTCGTCATAGTTCCTCTCGCGAACACCAAACAACACTAGGTCTTCGGCGGACTGAATGAGCAGAAGCTGCGGCTGTGACCAATCGGTATCCCACTTGACCAGATAGACGAGATCGCCCTCTTTCAGCAAACCGGTGGACAGCCAGGGGGCACCAATGTTCGTATCTCCTCTCCAACGAGCGTGAGAAGGGAGGGACAGTAAGTATTCGAGAGAAACATCTTCTATGTTGTCCCAATCCAATTCTGCACCCGACTGCACGACCTCGCTTAGAGCACGAGTATCTCCCACCCAATGATAGTCCCATGCGTGGTTGCAGGGATGACCGCCAGCGCCCCCTGCGCTACGATGGGCTGGTCCTTGCACCCATATGTGGTCTGTACCTTGCAACCTAAGAATCCGCCTCTCAGGAAGCACCCTAGCGCAGTCGAGGGGAGTTTCCCAGTAGAACTGATGCACATTGCGCCGTGACTGCAAGCCGTATGGCCCGTTGATCCAGGTTCGGTAGCCGTCGGTGAAGGCGGTCCAGTTATCGGCTTTACGCCAGACCAGTAAGCCCCCGGTGGTTTGTTGGAGGGCATCGCCGTTCTCTGGATTGAAGCGCTGGTTTTCCAGACACTCTCCAACCTTCTCCGGCCCTTCCGCGGCATCAATCAGCGCCTTGAGCGTGGTGAAGCCGAGGATAAACTCACATTCGGCCGCGGCTGCGGCTGCTGCCGACGCCGGCAGGGTCAGGAATGCGATCAATCCGGCAGTGATGAGCGCAGCGAGCTTGTTCCGCATGAAGATATCCCCTTGTGACCAGGATAGCGACCAACTCTACATCAGCCGACGTCCCCGACGTGACCACAAGGAGGCATGAGTGCCTCTCTCCCACTGACGATGTACGCCGGATACGAGAGCCGATGAAGTATGTGCAAGAAGTATATCAACACTTTGCCATGTGGTCAAGCTGCGGACGGCCGGAGAAAGAGCCGAGTGGCAGCAGCCTCCCCATCCCTAGCCCTCCCCTTTGTCATTCCCCCCGTCATGCCCGCGCCCGCGGCAATCCACCCCCTCTCTATCGCTCCGCGATGGAGAGGGGGCCGGGGGGTGAGGCCCCCCGCCCCGCCGGAGTAAGCTACACTAAGGCGGCCGTGTAAGTGCTGGGAGGAGGTGTGCTTGGTGAAGATCGGTGTCGTCGGTGCAGGTATCTTTGGCATTGCGGCGGCGCTGGCGCTGCGTGGCCGCGGGTACGCGGTCGCCGTCTTCGACCAAGGACCGGTGCCCTACCCGCACGCTTCCTCCACCGACGTAGCCAAGGCGATCCGCCGTTCGTGGTATGCCGGCAACAACGAAACCTATGTCGAGCTGGTCGAGCGGGCTGCCCGCCAGTGGCGGAGTTGGCAGACGCGCTTTGGCACGACGGTCTACCACCGGACGGGCGGCCTCACCATCCTGCCGAGCTTCGCGCCCGACAGTCCGATGTACGCGAGCTGGCGCTTCCTCCGAGCGCGTGGCGCCACCGATGCCGCAGTGCTCTCGGCGCCGGAGATTCGCGCTCGCTTCCCGCAGTTCACCGTGCGCGACGACGAGGTCGGCTTCTACGATGGATGGCGGGGCTACTTGGAGAGCGGTCGCGCCGTCGCCCGGCTCGCGCAGTTGGCGCGGGCGGATGGGGTGCAAATCCACGAGGAGACGCCGGTGATGCACGTTGATGAAGATGCTGACGGTAGCCGAGTGGTCATCGCGCAAGGCGCGTATACCTTCGACCGCATTGTCGTCGCCGCCGGTGTCTGGGTCGGCCGCCTGTTGCCCCGGATTGGCCGCCACGTGGCGGTCACGCGCCAGCAGATGGTTTTTATCGAGGTCGAGAACCCCGGCCGTTTCGTCGGTGGAACGCTGCCGGTATGGAGTATTGCCCCCGATACGGCCGGCTGGTACGGCTTTCCCCTGCTCCGGGATGGTTACGTCAAGGTATCCAAAGACCCGCGCGGAGAGATCGTAGACCCGGACGTTGACCGTAGCAGCACGCCGGAGTTTGTCGAGCAGGCCATGGCTTTCCTCCGCGAGCGAATCCCCGAAATGGCCGCCGGCAAGGTAGTCGGTAGTCGTTCCTGTCTCTACGCCAATACGCCGGACGACCATTTCGTGATTGATTGGGTACCAGGATCGCAGCGCATTCTGGTGGCCGGTGGCGGCAGCGGCCACGGTTTCAAGTTCGGCGGCTCCATCGGAGCGGTCATCGCCGATGCTGTCGAAGACAAAGACAACCCGCTGGGCCGGCTGTTCCGAATTGGCAAGCGGCTACAAGCAACGGACCGGCGGCAACCGGGGGCAACGCGCGGCTTTGCCCAACCCCTTCCGACCAGTGGCTAGTGGTCAGTGGCTAGTGGAGAGTGGATGTCGGCCCCTCGTCATTCCGGCGAAAGCCGGAATCCACACCCCCTCTCCCCGTGGAGACCATTGCATAACTCGTCATTCCCGCGAAAGCGGGAATCTAAAAACCGGCCCTCCCAGGTTTGATGAGGGAGATTAGGCAGGGGGCCGGGTGCGGAGGTCAGGAGAAGATGATGCCAGCCGATGACACCGCCCGCCGCCTGTATGACCAAGCCATCGTCATTGATGGCCTCAACGTCAGCAACTGGGACAGCCCGGCGGTGTTCCGGAGCTTGCAGGCCGGCGGCGTGACCGCCATCAATGCGACGATTGCGACCTGGGAGAACTACCCGGAGACGGTGGACGCCATCGCCGCTTGGCTACGATGCTTTGGCGAGTACGCTGACGTTCTCGCCCCGGTGCAGACCGTCGCGGACATCCGACAGGCCAAGCGGGACGGCAGAGTAGGGATCATCTTGGGGTTTCAGAATGCGACCCCCATCGAGAACGACCTGGATCGCCTCGCCGTCTTCCACGCGCTTGGCGTGCGGATCATCCAGCTCACGTTTCACGAGCGCAACCTGCTGGGGAATGGCTGCTATGAGCCGCGGGACGACGGGTTGAGCCACTTCGGCGTGGACACCGTCCGAGAGTTGAACCGCCTGGGTATCCTCGTTGACCTGTCGCACTGCGGCAACCGCACCACGTTGGATGCCATCGAGCAGTCGGAGCGGCCGGTCGCCTGTACCCACGCCAACGCCCGTTCCTATTTCGACGTGCCGCGCAACAAGACGGACGAGGCGCTCAAGCTGATGGCCGCCCGCGGCGGCGTGGTGGGCGCGACGGCGATTGCCGGATTTCTACGCACGGGCTGGCAGTCCACGCTCGACGACTATGTGGACGCGATTGACCATCTGGTCGAGCTGCTCGGCATTGACCACGTGGCCATCGGGACGGATTTCACGCAGGACCAGCCTGTCTCCTTCTGGCGCTACATCGGCTCGCAACAGGGCACGAAGTACCCCTCCGTGTGGACGAATACCGCTCGTCCCCCGGCGGTCAACCAGCCGGGCCTCTACCCGCGCGACTTGGAGACGCCGGACAAGCTGCCCAACCTCGCCGCGGCGCTGCTGAGGCGCGGCTATAGTCCGACCGATACAGCCAAGCTCCTCGGTGAGAACTGGCTGCGTCTCTTCCAGGCCGTGTGGTCCACCTAGCCAGCCGGCTCACCCCTCCCCCCCTCTCCAAATGTTGGAGAGGGGGCCGGGGGGTGAGGTCTGCCCCACCCCCGCGGCTCTCTACGAAAAACCTACCCTTGTCAGGGGTGAGGCAGGGGGCCAAGACTCCTCCCCCCTCACCCCCGACTTGGCTCGCTCATCTCGGCGCGGGCCTTGCGGGAGAGCGCGGCGAGGTGCCCGTCGTTGGCGAGGCGCTGCTCCAGATGCCGCATCCGGGCCGGGCCGGCGGTCCGCAGCATCACCTCGCCGTAGGCCCGCTCGACCCAGAAGCGGGCGGAGGAGGCGATGTCCTCGCGGAGCGCGTCCAAGTCTTCCTCGGCGTGGCGTTGCTGCATGTTGATTGTGAACATGCGCCGGCGCGTGCCGCCACCCCACGAGCTATGCTTGAGGCAATGATTGAAGACCACGAGATCGCCCGGCTCACTCTCCAGCGGAAAGGCCGGTACGCCGCTACCGGATACCCCCCACCAGTCCTCGACCGTGCTCTCTTCCCGTGTGCGGCGAGAGACTTCCTCCAGGACCTCGGCAAACGCATCTCCCACCCGATGGCTGCCAGGAATGACCCGCAGGCAGCCGGTGTCGCGAGTGACCGGGTCCAAGTAGAACGCCATCTTGAGCGACATATACTTCTTGGCGCGATAGCCGTCGGAATGCCACCGGGTATCGCCGACGTAGTAGTTGCCATCGCTGCCGGTGTAGTTGAAGTCAGCGCCGAGCAGGGCACTCCCGATCCCCTCGATGCGTGGGTCGTCGAGCAAGCCACACAGATACTCGTGCTGATCTATGAACGGCACGAGCGCAGAGCGCTGCTGGTGATCGTGGGGACGCCCATCGTGCCCGCCGCCATGCCCGGTCCAGACCTGCTCGAAAGCATCAGTGATCGCTTCGGCCTCTGGATCGAAGAGGCCAGGGAACCGGAGAAACCCGAAGGTGTCGAAGAAGCGGAGTTGCTGCGCGGTGAGGTTCATCGGATAGTCCCTCCTCGGTATCCAAAGATTGCCTGACTATGCTGAGGCTCTAGCAGTCTTGCCCCGGATGGTGGCCGGGTGGCTTTCTGGTCGTTGGCGTTCAGGTCATCACCAGGCCGCCACAGACGTTGTACGATTGGCCCGTAATGTAGCCGGCATCGTCGCTGGCCAGGAAGGCCACGAGGCCGACCACGTCGGTTGCCTCCTCCGGCCGGCCCAAGGGAATGGTCGCCGTGCGTCGCTTCCAGGCCTCGCCGGTCTCCCAGCCCTCGATGGCGCTCCACTCCTCGTCCAAAGCGCGCCAGAACGGCGTATCCACGATTCCGGGGCAAATGGCGTTCACGGTGATGCCGTGGGGCGCAAGATCGAGCGCCGCGCACATGGTCAGCTGGATCACGCTGGCCTTGCTTACGTTGTAGTGTGCCGTGTAAGGGTTGCCGCGCCGGCCGGCGATGCTGGCGGTGGACAGAATCCGGCCGCCCTCACCCTGCGCGATCAACTGCCGCGCAGCGGCCTGGATGCCGAACAAGACCCCCTTGACATTCACCGCCTGCATCCGATCCCACTCCGCCTCGCTAATCTCCAGCAGTCGCTTGGCTTGCCCAAACCCGGCGTTGTTCATAATGATGTCCAGCCGCCCGTGTACCTCGACCGTCCGGCGGACCAGATCGTCTACCTGCGCTTGCTCCGTCACGTCCACGGGGATCGGCGTCGCCCGGCCGCCGGCTTGCCGGATACTGGCAGCGACCTCCTCCGCCCTGGGAAGATCGAGGTCGGCGACCACGACGATGGCGCCTTCCTCGCCAAACCGTTCGCACATGGCCCGCCCCATCCCCGACGCGCCGCCGGTGATAATTGCGACCTTATTCTCCAGCCGTTGCGCTGCGCTCATACTTCAGGCTCCTGACCGCTTCCTGCCGGCATCGTCTCACTGTCAGCGGTGCCGCCGAGTATAGCAGCCGTCGGCTATCAGCCATGAGTGGTCAGCGGTCAGCTGGAGAGCGTCATTGCTCTGAAAATAACCCCCCTCCGTCATTGCGGCGCAGGCCGCAATCCAGGTGCCCATCACTCCCTTGCAAGCGGGAAGCCATTTCCGCGACTATCTCGGGGTACAATACCGGGTGCCAACGGACGGAGAGGAGCGAGTGCATGGAGCGCAGCGAGCAGACTACGACAACGGTGCGCTTGGCAAATGGCGAAGCACTCACGATCCGCGTGCTGGAGCCACCGCTCGGAGACTACGCGGCGCGCATCGAGTATTGGTGGAGGGACATCCGCGAGCCGCTGGTGGCTGGCGAGCTGGCCGCGACCAGCCTGGACCGCTTTATCGTCGGTGAGCTACAGGGTGAGTACGTCGGCAGCATGACCTATGCTACCGCGCGCCGGCGCAGCGAGGTGGCCGTGCTCGGCATGGTCTGGGCGCGACCGGATCAGCGTCGTAAGGGCATTGCGACGCAGCTACTCCGACAGACCATCGCCGACTTTCGCGCGCTCGGCGGGATGGCCATGTACCTCTGTACGACCAATCCTCACGCTTTCGCGCTCTACTACAAGCAAGGCTTTCGGCCGCTCGTCGGCGACGGTATGCGCTACCTCGCACCAGGATACGAGCGCTTCGACGAGACCTACTTCGCGTTCGACGGGCCGGCTGCCATCCGCCCGGGTACTTGGGGTGACCTCGCCCCGGTGTCGGCCCTCTACAACCAGCCCCGGCCCGACTGGCTCATCAAGGACTATCCCCGCCGCGTCTTCCGCGACATACGCTACGAAGGGCATTACCGGCGGGTCTGGCTCCCGACGCAGGAGCGGCAAGGCACGGTACATGTGCTGGCGAACCGCCGCCAGCGTGTGGTCGGCATCGCCAGCGCCGTGGCGATTGACAGTTACGTCGAGCAACACGCCTACCTCCTGGACGGTTGGGCTTGTTCGGCCTATCTCGCGCAGCTCCCGGAGTTGCTGGCGGCCGTTGTGGAGGACGTGCGCGCCGCCGGCGGCGAGGTGCTCCAGGCGTACCTGGCGGAGCGTGATCGCACCAAGCGGCAAGCCTTCCAGGACGCCGGCTTTCACGAGGAGGCCCGGCTCCGCGACCGCCTCCGTGTTGACGTGGCGACGCCGGAGCTGTCCAATCCTATGGACAGCGGTGGTGCAGCTCCGGCACGCCAAGACCTGCTCATCTATAGTCGGTCGCTCCATCACCGGGCGCCGCCGGCGCACCCCGAGTCGGATTTTTATGGCGGGCGTCCCGCCTTCCAGCAGCCGCGATGAAGGGTCATCACGGCTCGGCCGGGGGGTGGCGCGTCTCCTCCTTGCTCGACATTGCAGGCACAGTGCTTTAGAGTAACTGTCAATCATAGCGCGTCATCAGGCAGGGCCTTTCCAAAGTCGCCACCAACCCGGTCATTCATCACCGCCCAACCTGTCATTCTGAGCGGAGCGAAGAATCTCGCCCCGTGGGAGAGACCCTTCACTCCGCTCAGGGTGACAAGGGTGACAATGGAAAGGCCCTGGTCATCAGGCACGCTACCTTGCAGGAGGTTGCCCCCATGTTTGTGTATGTCGGCACCTACACCGGACCAGGAGAGGGTGAGGGCATCTACGTCTATCGGCTCGATCCCTCGTCCGGCGCATTGACTCACGTGCAGACCGTCACCGAGGTGGATAATCCCTCGTTTCTGGCGCTGCACCCGCGACTTCCTTTGCTGTTTGCCGTCAGCGAATCCGGGCGTGGCGATGAGCGCACCGGCGGTAACATCGCCGCGTTCGCCGTTGATCGGACGGACGGCACCCTGACCATGCTGAATAGTCAGGGCACGGGCGGCACGGGCGCCTGCCACCTCAGTGTGGATGCCACGGAGCGGTACGTCCTGGTCGCCAACTACGGCAGCGGACACGTGACGGTGCTGCCGCTGCAAGATGACGGACGGCTGGGCGCGGCGACGGACGTTGTGCTGCATGAAGGCCGCGGGCCGAATGAGGGCCGCCAGCGGGGACCGCACGCGCACTTCATCACCCAGGACCCCGGCGGTAGCTATGTCCTTGCCTGCGACCTTGGACTGGATCGGGTGATGGTCTATCGCCTGGACACGACCGCCGGGAAATTCATCCCGAATGATCTTCCCTATGCCCAGCTCAGTTCCGGCGCCGGGCCGCGCCACCTGGCGTTCCATCCCAATGGTCGCTACGTCTACGTCATCAACGAGCTGGACTCCACGATGTCCGCGTTCGCTTACGACGCCACGCGCGGGGCCTTGGAGATCGTGCAGACCGTCTCGACGCTGCCCGACGACTTCATGGGCGAGAGCACCTGCGCCCAGATCGTCATGGCTCCGTCCGGGGAGTTCGTCTACGGCTCCAACCGCGGCCACCACAGCATCGCCATCTTCGCCATCAACGCGGCGACGGGACGCTTGACCCTGGTCGGACACGAGTCGTCGCAAGGCGAGACCCCCCGCAACTTCAACCTCGACCCTACCGGCACCCTTCTCCTGGCGGCCAACCAGGACACGGACACCATCGTCGCCTTCCGCGCCGATGCGGCGACTGGAGGGCTACAGGCGACCGGACAGGTGACGGAGGTGCCCGCTCCCGTCTGCATTGTGTATGGCGGTGCGTGAGCCGGGGGCAGGGCTTACCGCCGTCCCCTCCCGTCATCCCGTCGCAGCGGGAGGACCATAGGGGGACCGACCCTGCACCCCCATCCTGCTAATCCTGATCCCGACAACATACACCCCCTCTCTATCGCTTTGCGATGGAGAGGGGGCCGGGGGGTGAGGCCCGACCACCCCTCACCCCCGGCCCCTTCCCTTCAGGGCCAGGGAGTCCGGGCGGTGGCCGGCAGCCCCTTCCCTTTAGGGAGGGGGTTGGGGGTAGGTCCGCCTCCCCACACGAAAAACCTACCCTTGTGAGCCATAGGGGGGCGGGAATGACGGGCAAGACGGCCGGAGAGGAGTAGCCCTCATGCTAGACCCATCACCCCCGTACAGCGTTGCCATTGTGGTTGATGCTGCGGCTTCCGAGCTGGAACGGTTCGCCGCCGCCGAGTTATCCCATTATGTAAAGCAGTTGTTCGGAGCGGCCGCCCATGTGACGGCACAGCCGACTGCCGGCGACAATGCCGTGATCCTGCTCGGCACGCCGGAGTCCCTGCGCTACACCGGCTTTGTGTTCCGGGAGATGGGTGAGCAGAGCTTCAGCCAGTCCCGTATCTCCTGGGCGGGATATCCGGCGCTGCTCCTCACCGGCGGTAGCCCCCGCGCCGTCATGTGGGCCGTCTACGATCTGGTGGAGCGGTGGGGCGTCCGCTACTTGCTGCACGGTGATGTGTTTCCCGAAACCCCGTCCCCTTTCTGGCGGCCGCCGGAGGCATTCGCGCACGAGCCGGCGCTGCCTATTCGCCAGTGGCGGGTCATCAACGACTTTGCCTGTGGCCCGGAATCGTGGGGCCTGGCCGACTATCGCCCGGTGATAGACCAGTTGGCCAAGCTGAAGTTCAACCGGTTGCACCTCTCCTTATGGCCCTGGCAGCCCTTTGTCCACTACGAGCATCGGGGCATCGCGCGTCGTTCGGCCTACCTCTGGTTCGACTACCACTACCCCATTACCGACGACATGATCGGCCGCGAGCTATTCGGCACTGATGAAGAAGAGTTCTGGAACCCCGATATCCCCCGCGGCGCGAGCTACGCGGACATGCTGGCTGCGGGCCAACAGCACGTCCGTTGCCTGATGGACTATGCCCATCGGCGCGGCATGGAGTGCGTCATCAGCGCCAACCTGACCGAATTCATGCCGGAGTTTGCCCCGTTGCTGCCGGGCGCGCAGACGGTGCAGCAGCTTGCCGGGCTGACTATTGTCCCCGGCACCGATACGCCGGTAGACGACCCACAGTTGACCGCGTTGGCCAGCGTGGTGCTGCAAGCCACCGTCAACACCTATCCCGAGGCGGACGCCATCGCGCTCGGCATGACGGAGCATCGGCAGTGGACCGGCCAATATGCGGCTGCCTGGCAGGAGCTGGATCGCCGCTACGGGATCGAGCGCGTGCAGCCGCTCGACGCCGTGCTGGCGGCGGCAAGCCAGCGCACGGGCTACGCCGGTGGCACGGAGCGACCACTCGATGAAGTCAAGGGCGACATCACCGCGCTCTACTTCTACCTGCGGCTGCTGCGCGAGCTACCCGTCCTGCAAAACACCCGCCGCCCCGACATGCGCTTCATCTTCAACGGCGTGGCGGAAGAGCTATTCCCGATCCTGCCACGGCTGTTGCCCGCCGGCTGGGAGCTGATGAACAACGTGGACTATACGCCGGCCCGCATCCTCACCCGCCGCGATGTGCTCCGGCACACACCTGATCCCGATATCCCGGCGACCCTCATCCACACGCTGCACGACGACAACGTTGGCGTCCTGCCGCAGCTGGCTACCGGCTCCTTGCACGAGTTGACCCAAGACTTGTACCGCCACGGCTGGGCCGGCTTCTCGACGCGCTACTGGCTCGTCGGCGATCACGACCCATGCATTGCCTATCTCGCCAAATCCGCTTGGGAGCGGGACACGACACCGGCGGCGGTCTACCGGGACCAGATCACGGCCCTGTGGGGTGCCGACTGCGTAGACGACATGCTGACGGTATTTCGGGAGCTGGAAGCGGCCACGGTCACGCTGGAGTGGCACGGCATGGGCCTGACCTTCCCGGTGCCCGGCATGATGATGAAGCATTGGACGCCCGGCGCCTTCCCGGCGGAGTTAGTAGCGGTGCGTGAGCGCTATCGGGTGGCGCTCCGGGCGGCACGGCGCGTCGCCGCCACGTCACCGCCACGCGGTCAGGGCGATGCGGACTACTGGGCAGGCCGGTGCGAGTTCGGCATTGCCTATCTGGAGGCGCTGGAAGCGGTCCGCAGCGCCGCCAACGCCGAGCACGCGCAGCGGCCCACGGATGCCCGCCGCGCGGCGGAAACGGCCCTCGTCGCTGCGCGGCGCGCCTTGGCGTCCTATGCCCGCGTCGCCCGCGACCAATCGGACCGCGGCGCCATCGCGACGATGAACGAATACGTCTTCCGGCCGCTGCGGACAAAGGTGAAGGAGCTGCAAGCGGCGTAGTGGCTAGCGATGGGACCGTCTGATAAGGGTAGGTTTTTCCTACTGCGGACAACAAGCGCCGGCTGCGGCGCCAGGTGCATGCACTATAATCCCCCCGGTACCCCCGCCCCGCCCCGAGACCTACCATGACCACCACGGCAGCCGCACCCACGCCCACCCTGCGGCCCTACCGCCACGGGGGGCCGATTGATTACGCCCGGCTCGACTACAATCCCGATGAGCCGGTCCTGAAGCCTGATGCGATGGAACAAAACCTCCCGCTCCTCGCCATCTATCACCTCCTCGCCGCGCACTTTACCGATTTCCACCGCCGGCCCGACGTCTTCCTCGATGTCAACACGATCATCTGCTACGACCCGTGTGACCTCAATGTCCGCGTCTCCCCGGACGTGTACCTGGCCTTTGGTGTGGACGCACAAGCCATCCGGCCCCGCAAGCTCTACCTGCCCTGGGAAGTGGGCAAGCCGCCGGATTGGGTGCTGGAGGTGGCCTCGTCGAGCACCGGCCGAGTGGACACCGGCCGCAAGCGGACGATCTATGCGCGGATCGGCGTGCCGGAATACTGGCGTTTTGATCCGACCGCGGCGGGGGAGTATCACGGAACGCGGTTGGCCGGGGAGCGGCTGGTCGGCGGGGTGTACCAACCACTGCCGCTGACCACGGAGCCGGACGGCCTTCTGAAGGGGTACAGCCCGGTGCTGGGAGTGTCGCTGTGCTGGGACAATGGCTGGCCGCGGCTCTATGACCCGGCGACGTCCACCTACCTAGAGACCTGGCGGCAGGAGCGGGCGGCGCGGGAGGTAGCCGAGTCCCGCATCCGGCAGTTGGAGGCCGAGTTGCGCCGTCGGCAAGCGGACCGCTAGCCTTGCACCGGCATGACGGCTACCTGAATGCCATGAATGGTGCCTCGGCAAAAAACCTACTCCTGTGAGGACGGGACCATAGGCAGCTGCCTGACCGATACCGGCGCAGTGTTCTCGCCGTGTGGCCGGTACCGCTACAAGCTCTGGCGGGTGTGGGAACCCGACCTGCCGTTGGGTTGTGTCATGTTCCTGATGCTCAACCCGTCCACGGCCACGGATGCCGAGGATGACCCTACTATCCGCCGCTGCATCGGCTATGCTCGTTCCTGGGGCTATGTCGGCAACCTGTTTGCCTACCGTGCGACAGCCCCCACTGCTTTGCAGCGCGCGGCCCACCCCGTCGGCCCGGACAACGACCGGATGCTCAGGGAAATGGTGGCGCAGTCCAGGCTGGTGGTGGCGGCGTGGGGCAGCCACGGGGCCAAGTATGGCCGGCGCGTGCAGGAAGTCCTGAACCTGGTCCGGCAACCGCTCTATTGCCTCCGACCGTTGTGCTCCGGCCCCCCGGCGCACCCGCTCCGTCAGCGCAAGGATATCCGGCCTCCCTTACCACGGCTGGACGTTGGCCGGCTTACCCCAGCCTAGCGGAGACGCCGAGGCGAGCGGCGAGCGCGTTGAAGTCGGCGATGTCGCCGGCGTGCATCGGGATGCCCTCGCGCCGCCGGCGTTCGGCCAAGCGCCATTCGATCTCGCCTGGCACATAGACGCGCTCGTGCCCCGGCGCCGGCGTGCCGTTGCGAATCTCGTGGATGCGCTCGTCAATCTCCGCTTGGAATTTGGACAAGCGCACAAAGTGCTCCACGTTGATGGCCATGAGGAAGTGGCCGGGGCGGTCGGTATCGAGGTCGGGAAGGTCGCTGTCGCGTCGTAAGCCGCTGGCGATCAGGAACCCACCCAGCACGCTCATCACCAGCGAAAGCGCCGAGCCTTTCGGCCCCAGCGGGAGCACCATGGCTGCTTGCGCCGCGTCCTCCGTCGGCTGCCCGGCGGCATCGAGCGCCCAGCCAGGGGGCAAACGCTTCCCGTCGCGTTGAGCCAGCCCGATCTTCCCGAACGCCACGACACCGGTTGCCATGTCGAGCACAATCGGCGGCGCTGCACCCGCCGGGATGGCCCAGGCCAGGGGGTGATTGGCCAGCAACGGCGTGATGCTGCCGAAAGCCACCATATTGCCCCGCCGCACCCGCCGCCCGGAGGTGGCAAACCCGATCATGCCGGCGGCCGCTGCCTGCATCGCATAGTAGCCTAGTGCGCCGGCATGGCTGCTCCGGCGCACCCCGACGAGGCCGACTCCGCTTTGCCGGGCCTTCACCAGCGCCAGCGCCATCGCTTGCTTGGCCGCCACCTGCCCGATCCCGGCGTTGCCGTCGGCGATGGCCATTGCCGGTGTCTCGCGCACGATGCTCAGGCCCTTGGCCGGGTCCATACTGCCCGCCTCTATCTCCCCGATGTATCTGATGATCGCGCGGGTACCGTGCGAATGGACGCCGCGCAGGTCGGCCGCCACTTGGATAGCGGTCAAGGTGTGCGCCGCGTCCTCCGGCACCTTGGCGGCCTGCAGGACCTCTACCCAGAAAGAATGCAGCTCATCGGCCGTGACGGTGATGGTGGCTGGCTCTGCGCTCATCGGGTGATATCTCCTTATGACACGCCGGCTGGCTGCATCCGACGGGGCCAATGGTGCAAGCCGGTTGGTTGTTCAGCTGTCTCTGCGTGCTGGTCAAGTGTCGCTGATGAAGCGCCAAGGAGCAAACGGGTTGGCTGGAGACGGCCGGCCTCGTATCCTTTAGGGCAGCGCGCACCCGCCGCGTAGCGACCGTGCGGCCCAGTGAAAACAGAGCTACAACGATGGACGTGTCTTGGGCGATTACGCCGGAAAAGGTGGCAGCAGTGGTGCAGCGGATCGCCAGCCTGGCGCAGCCGCGGCAGGTGATCCTGTTTGGCTCCGTGGTGCGGGGAGCAACGACGAAAGACAGCGACGTAGACCTCCTCGTTGTGATCGCGGACGAGACGGTGAGCCAGCGCCAAGAGAGCGTGCGGATTCGGCGAGCGCTTGCGGACATCTCGATGCCGATGGATATCTTGGTCGTCTCGGAACGGCGGCTGGCGGAGTTGGCTCATGCTCCAGGACTGATCTACCGCGAGGCGCTGCGCCACGGGAGGGTGGTCTATGAGGCCACCGAGTAGGCGATCCATTCCCGGCATCCCAAGTGAATGGCTCACTCATGCCCAGAGCGATCTCAACCTCGCTCGCTTGGGTCGCGGCCGAGATGACATCCTCCCGGCGCAGGTTTGCTTCCACGCCCAACAGGCTGCGGAGAAAGCACTGAAGGCTGTGCTGCTGGCAGCTACACTGGGTTTCCCATTCTCCCACGACATTCAAGAGTTGCTAACAATTGCCAATCAAGGAGGCCTAGCCGTGCCGCTGGAGGTCGCCGAGGCGGTTGCACTCACGCCCTTTGCAGTGGAAGCCCGCTATCCAGGGTATGCAGAGGGAATCACGCTGGTAGAGGTAGACGCTGCTATTCGCACCGCAGAAGTGGTAGTTGGTTGGGCCACCGCGATGATCACCACCGTTGGCGCGGAGACTTCCGCCGAGGATGAGGGTCTCGTTGCGGACTAATCCCACCTAACGTTACACAGCGAAGGAGAATGACGATGGCTAAACGGTTTGCGGGCAAGGTTGCGGTTGTCACTGGAGCGGGCGCCGGTATCGGGCGCGCCACCGCAGCGGCCTTTGCCGCCGAGGGCGCGGCCGTCGTAGCCGCCGACTGGGATGAGCCGGCGGCGCGTTCGGTAGTTGCGGCGATAGCGGCCGACGGCGGTCGGGCGTTGGCTGTCCACGCCGACGTTTCGCAAGACGGCGACGCTGCCCGGATTGCGGCCGCCGCACAAGACGCCTTTGGTGGCATTGACATCTTGTTCAACAATGCCGCCGTCCAAACCTACGGCTCGGTGTGGGAGCTGCCCGAGGCGGCCTGGGACCGTACCATCGCGGTTAACCTGAAGAGCATCTACCTCGTCTCGCGCCACTGTATCCCCGTGATGATGGAGCGCGGCGGCGGCGCGATCATCAACACCGCCTCCGTCCAGGGTTTGGCGAGCCAGCGCAACGTGGCTGCCTACGCGGCGGCCAAGGGCGGCGTGATATCGCTCACGCGCAACATGGCCCTGGACCTGGGCGGCCACAACATCCGCGTGAACTCGGTCTGCCCCGGGGCCATTGACACGCCGCTCCTCCGTTGGGCCAGCGACCTCTTTGGCGGCGAGGCCGAGAATACGCAGGATATGGGCGCCATGCACGCGCTGGGCCGAGTGGGGCAGCCGGAGGAAGTGGCCAAGATCGTCCTCTTCTTGGCCTCGGACGACGCCTCGTTCTGCACCGGCGGTGCCTATCTTGTTGACGGTGGTCTCTTGGCCCCCTTCAACGGCTTCAACGCCACCGATGAGCCGACGCTGCCGCCGGGCGCGCTGCACCGGCAGTCCGCTGCCTCGCGGCGAGTATGAGGACAGCCTGCGTAGGGAGCTAACGAGAGTGGGTTTTCCGACAGGAGGCCGGGCACCATAGTGTGCCGCGCCTCACTATGGTGCCCGGCCCGTGTACTATAATCGCCCTACACCCGTTCCTCGCCCCGAGACCCACCATGACCACTACGGCATCCGCGCCCGCCACCACCATGCTGCCCTACCACCAGCAGGGCGCCATTGACTACGCTCGCCTCGACTTCGACCCCGACGAACCGGTCCTAAAGCCCGACGCCATGCAACAAAACCTCCAGCTGGAAGCCATCCTGGTCCTGCTCCGCGCCCATTTCACCGATTTCAACCGCCGGCCCGACGTCTTCCTCGATTCCAACACGATCATTTGCTACGACCCCCGCGACCTCAACGTGCGTGTCTCCCCGGACGTATATCTCGCCTTCGGGGTAGATACTAGGGCCATCCGGCAGCGCAAGCTCTATCTACCCTGGGAAGTCGGCAAGCCGCCGGATTGGGTGTTGGAGGTGGCTTCATCGAGCACCAGCCGAGAGGACGTGGGCCGGAAGCGGGACATCTATGCCCGCATTGGCGTGCCGGAATACTGGCGCTTCGATCCCAAGGATGGTGAGTATCACGGGCAGCGGCTGGGCGGGGACCGGCTGGTAGATGGGGAGTACCAGCCTATCGAGTTGACCACAGCGCCGGACGGCATTCTGAAGGGCTACAGCGCGGTGCTGGGGTTGAGCCTATGCTGGGATGATAACTGGCCGCGGCTCTACGACCCGGCCACGGACACCTACCTGGAGAGTTGGCCGGAGGTGTGGGCGGCACGGGATGTTGCCAAGGTCCGAGCTACCGAGGCCGAAGCCCAGGTTGCCGTCGAGCAAGCCGGCCGGCTGGCGGAACGGGCCGCCCGCGAGGCCGCCGAGGCGCGCATCCGGCAGCTTGAGGCAGAGCTGCGCCGGCGGCGAGCGGACGGGTAGCCCGTCACGTCCCCTCCCTTGCCGCAACGGGGGAGGGGGCCTGGATTCCGGCCCAGACGGAAAAGCCGGCAGCACCTACGCCCAGGGAGCGCCGGCGAGGCGATACGCGGCGTCAATCAGTTCCACGGCGCGTAGACAGTCTCGCGGTGTCGCTATCGGTGGATCGCCGCGGCGGAACCGCTCGATAGTCTCGGACAGCAAGGCATCGTAGCCGGCCAAGGCTTCCGCTGACGTGGCCAGCTCCTCCTCACCCGTCGCGCGGACGATGATCGCGCCGGCCCGATCAAAGCGGAGGATCGCCTCGCTGCCGGCAATCCGCAGCTCCATGTCCGTTCCCTCGGTCGGGTAGGTGTAGCCGGTTTCGAGCGTGCCGACGATCCCGCTGGCCGAACGGAGCGTCACGGCAGCGTAGTCCTCGATGGCCGCGCCGTGCCCGTGGAAGCTGATGGTGGCCGCCGTGACCTCCGCCGCCTCGCCGGTGAGGCTGAGAAAGACATCGAACGGATGCGGCCCCAGGTTGCGGAGGCAGCCACCGCCGCTGATGGCCGGATCGAGCATCCACGGACTGTCGTATTGGGGGTAGCGGTTGAGCGTGGGCCGGATGATACGGAAGTGCAGGTATACCGGCGTGCCGAAGGCGCCCTCCGCAAGCATGGTCTTAGCACGCGCATAGATCCGCCCGAGCCGGTTCGGCAACGCCACCGCCGCGTACAGCCCCTCGCGCTCGATCCGCTCCACAACCGGGCGCACCTCGTCGGCGTGGCGGCCCATCGGCTTTTCCGTCATGAAAGGCAGCCGGTAATCGAGACAGAGCCGGTGCAGCGCCGGCATGGTCGCATGCGTGCCCAAGCTGAGGGCAAAGTCGGGCTGCTCCGTCTCGATCATCTGCCGCGCATTGGTATACGCGGTAGCGCCAACGATGCGTGCCCGGTCCGCAGCCACCACCGGCGCGTCGTCGTGGACACCGACGACCTCGACCGCCGGCATCCGCGCGAACAGGCGTAGATAGGCCGCATCGAACGCGCCATGCCAATGACCGGCGCCCAGCACAACGATCCGCAGTGCCATCTTCGTGTCTCCTCCCGGCGTAGTCGTGCGGCAGCAGGCGCCGGGGCCGCGTATAGTCTACCTGCCTTGCCGCTCTCGCTGGCGAGCGCCAGCGCCACGCCCCCCTACCTGGCCGCTGTACGCAGTGCCTACGATGGCCCAGTAACCGCAGCTATTGAGACGGCGTTGCTTGATACCGGCTCCGGGGACGGTCCGTTGCCGCGGCCTAGCCGTTACGGATATGGGAGTGGGCCTGGCGCTACACTCCCTCACTCCCGGGCCCAAGGCCACCCGCAAACGTGCAAAAGCCTGCTGGAAGCAGGATTTGCCGCTGCTTGACCAGTCACCATGAAGAGATATGTAGCTTTTCTCCGTGGCATGAATCTTGGCCGTCGCCGTATCAAGAACAGCGAGCTTTGCTCGTGTTTTGCGGCTATGAGGTTCTCCTCGGTTACGGCGTTCCTCGCCAGCGGAAACGTTATCTTCGACACCGCGCTCGACGATCCTACCAGCGTGAGTGCTCGCATCGAAAGCGGGCTGCGGCAGGCACTGCACTACGACGTGCCCACGTTCCTACGCAGTGCTGACGAGGTAAGGGCCATCACACGGTACCAACCGTTTACGGCTGCCCAGCTCCAGCGTTCCCAGGGCAAACTCCAGGTGGCGCTACTCTCCAAGCAACCCACTCCGACGGCTGAGAAGGCCGTTCTGGAGTTGGGCACGGCCGATGACCGTCTCGATATTCATGGTGGTGAGCTTTTCTGGCTCCCCAGCGGCGGACTGAGTGCATCTGAGCTTGATCTGAAGCGGATTGCAGCGGAGCTTGGCCCCATGACTATCCGCACCCGGAATACCCTGGAGCGCTTAGTCGCCAAATATCTCAGCTAAGTCCAGGTGCGAGTGAAGAAGCGCCGCCGGTCCTCTATTGCCCCCTTGCGAGTGCCTGGGCAGCGGTGAGCGCCTCGGCTTCCCAGGGCAGGGCAAGCTGCGGCCGGCCCTCCGCTTCCCGTCGGGAGAGCGGCAGCAGACGGAGCATCGCCGCCCGGCCGGCCAAGGACTCGGCCACTTGCTCCGTGAGCGACAGATTCTGTGAGCCGGTCAAGAGGAATTGGCCGCTTGTGTGCCGGTCGGCGTCGATCCGCTCTTTGATAAAGGGCAGCAGATCGGGGACATACTGCACCTCGTCGAAAATCACGGGAGGCGGGTGTATGGCCAGAAAGGTGCGCGGGTCGGCCCTGGCGGATGCGCGCACGTCCGGCGGTTCTAGCGAGACATACCGGTAACGCCGGCTGAAGAGCTGTTGCAGCAGCGTCGTCTTGCCGGATTGGCGTGGGCCAGTCAGGATCACAGCGGGGAACTCGGCAGCGGCCCGCTTGATGAGCGGCTCTAGCGAGCGGGTGATGTACGGTAGACGCATGACGAATCCCCTTGGTGGGGATTATGCATTTGAAATGCAGAATTTCAACCTAAATCCGTGCGCCGCACCCCCACCCCCTCTCCACTACAATGACTGCCATTGGAACATGCGCTATCGGGACCGCGGCTTACGCCGCAATGACGAGGCGGCAACCAATACCACCATTGCGGCACAAGCCGCAGTCCCGGCCACCTGACACCATCCGTGCGGCTTTGGCCCGTCAGGGAGTGAGGTGCCCTACCCCTCTTCCTTCTTGATCTGCTGACTCAGGTAAAGCTCCACGCCGACCTGCTCGATTGTCTCCAGCTGGGTCTCGAACCAGTCCACGTGGGTCTCCTCGTCCCGGACCATCTCTTCGAGGATGTTCCGCGTCGTGTAGTCCTGCACCTCGGCACAAAGGGCAATCGCCTCGGTGAGCGTAGCGACCGCCTGCTGCTCCAGCGCCAGGTCCAGCTGAAGGTTCTCCAGCACCGTCTCGCCGACCCGCACGCGGTTCAGCCGCTGGAGGTTGGGCACACCATCGAGGTAGAGGATGTGGTCAATCAGCTGCTCCGTATCCTTCATCTCGTCCAAGCTGATAGCGCGGATGCGGTGTGCCAGACGCTCATAACCCCAGTTCTGGCACATTCTGGCCTGGACGAAATACTGGTTAATCGCGGTCAGCTCGTTGGTAAGGATCGTGTTCAGCGCGTCGACGACGCCCGGTTTTGCTTTCATAGTTGTCTCCTTCCTCCTGGATATAATCAGTATATCGGAGAAAGAGGCAGTTAGTCTAGCCGGAGTCTCTCTATTTTGCCGATGTTATGACTAATACTTTGGTAATACTTATCAACGCAATCAAGTGAGACACAGCCGCCGTGTCAATGCCGGCTAACTACTCTCAGACGGAGCCGGATTGGGCGAGGCGCGGCGTAGGCGGTACGAGGGGGCCGGCTAGTGAGGACAGTAGGCTGGTGCCGTTGCCGGTGGGGGGGATGAGCAAGTCGTCAATATCCCGAAGGCATCGCCCGCAGGCCGCTTCGTCGTCGAGACCCAGGGCGGCAATCACCGTGTCACTGGTCCTGCCTTCCTGCCCGACTGCCCGCTGGATATCGGCCTCGGTCAGCCCCTTGCACAGACACACGTACACGGCCGGCACCTCCTCGCGGCAATTGGTATAGACGAATCATCAGTATTAGGGGTAGCATACATATACGCCGCGCGGCAATGGAAGATATGTCCATAGCCCCGCCGAATAGTCGCCGTGTGCCTCCCCGCCGCTCCTGTGTACCGGCAGCGACTCGCGGACCGACCACCGGCGATCCGCTCGCCTGTCCGCCGGATGATGTAAGTCACACCTTCTTCTCGAAATTCGCCTTGACGAATCTTAGAAAGTTATGATAAACATATCTTCGGAGTTCGTCAACCCAAATATCGGAGCGTGACCCCGCGAAACGGGGCCGTCCATAAGGAGGCAGTTGGTGATGGAGGGAGTGATCCGCAGACAGTACCTAGGTGGAGCCGCCGCCGCGGTCGGTGGTTTGCTGGCAGTGGCGTGCGGCGAACCCGAGGTGCGCTACGTCGAGAAGCAAGTCGAGAAGGTCGTGGAGCAGCGAGTCGAGGTGCCCCACTCCCCTGGCGCGCTCGTTGTGTATTCGGGCCGCAGTGAGAGTCTGGTGGGGCCGATCATCGGCCAGTTCCAGGCAGCGACCGGAATTGACGTTGCGGTGAAATACGGAAGCACCTCGCAGATCGCGGCGACGCTGCTGGAAGAGGGCCAGAACACCCCCGCCGACGTGTTCTTCGCTCAGGACCCCGGCGGTCTGGGCGCGGTCGCCAACGAAGGCATCCTGAGCGCGCTGCCAGCCGAGATTACCGATCTTGTGCCCGCTTGGGCGCGGTCGCCCGAAGGAAAGTGGGTGGGGCTGTCGGGTCGCGCGCGCACGGTCGTCTATAACACTAAGACCCTCGCAGAGGCCGACTTACCGGACTCCGTCGCCGGGTTTACGGAAGCCCAGTGGAAGGGACGGGTAGGCTGGGCGCCTACCAACGGCTCCTTCCAAGCGATGGTCACGGCGATGCGGGTATTATGGGGAGAAACCAAGACTGGCGAGTGGCTGCAAGGGATGCAAGCCAATGACGCCAAGGTGTACCCCAAGAACACGCCCCAAGTCGCCGCTGCGGCGGCGGGCGAGATTGACGTTGGTTTGGTCAACCACTACTATCTGCACCGCTTCCTGCAGGAGGAAGGAGACTCCTTCCCCGCTCGCAACTATCACCCGCGAGCCGGTGGCCCGGACAGCCTGGTCATGGTTGCGGGGGCCGGCATTCCGGGTACGGCCAAGAACCGCGAGAACGCCGAGAAGTTCCTGAGGTTCATGCTCTCGCAGGTTGGCCAGCAGTATTTCGCCGGGCAGACGTTCGAGTATCCTTTGGTGGAAGGGGTGAAGACCAACCGGCTCCTCACGCCGCTGGAAGAGATCAAGCGGCCGAACATAGACATGGTATCCCTGGCCGACCTGCGGGGAACCCAGGAGCTGCTGAGAGGTTTGGGCATCCTGCAATAGTGACGGACCAGGTTTGCACCACCATATCCCCCAGCGGCTTGTGCAGACCTGGCGTGCCCAAAGTCCTCCGTAGGGCGTTCTGCGATGCAGGCCCGTAGTCGTCAGTTCGTGCTTGGCGCCGGTCACAACACCGGCTTGCACAATCCGATGGGAGGCCAGGGAGTGCAAGCCGGTGTGTCCGAGAGTAAGCACGCGCGACTGGGGAAGCGCTCCCGTCGGGTCGCGGTACCGCCCCTCGTGGTGCTGCTGCCGGCGCTCCTCGTGGGGCTGGCCATGCTCCTGCCCCTGGCGTACCTCATCATCCGCAGTGCGGGTGCCAGCGAGGCAGCGTGGGCGCTGCTCTTGCGCCCGCAGACGGTTGCTACCTTGGGGCGCACCACCCTGCTCGTGGTAACCGTGACCGCAAGTTCCGTGGCGATAGCTGTGCCAATCGCCTGGCTGACCGTCCGGACGGATCTCCCCCTGCGGCGGCTGTGGTCGGTGCTCACGATGCTGCCGCTGGTGATCCCCAGTTTTGTAGGCGCGTTCCTGTTCGTCTCCGCGTTGGGGCCAAAGGGGCTCCTGCAACAGCTGCTGGCCGGGCCGTTCGGTGTGGACCGGCTGCCGGAGATTTACGGACTGCCCGGTGCGACCTTGACCCTGGCGCTGTTGAGCTATCCGTATGTCCTCCTCACGGTGCGGGGCGCGCTGCGTAACCTGGACCCGGGCCTGGACGAGGCGGCCCGCAGCCTGGGGTATGGGAACCGGGCCGTCCTCTTGCGCGTCACGTTGCCCCAGCTACGCCCGGCGCTTGCCGCCGGGTCGTTGCTGGTGGGCCTGTACACGTTGAGCGATTTCGGCGCCGTCTCGCTGATGCGGTACCCCACCATCACCTGGATCATCTTTCAGCACTACGAATCCGCCTTCGACCGCACCATCGCCGCCCTCCTCTCGCTGGTGCTGGTGGCGATGGCGTTAGCCATCCTGCTCGTGGAGGGGTATGCGCGCGGCCGTGGCCGTTACTACCGGTCCGGGGCCGGCGCATCGCGCCGCTCCAAGGCCATCCGGCTGGGTCGCTGGAAGTGGCTGGCGTTGCCGCTGGTGGCCGGCGTGGTGCTGGTGGCGGTGGGCGTGCCCAGTGTTATTCTGGCCTATTGGCTCGTCAGAGGCGTCGCCGCCGGCGAGCCGCTCTTGATCTTGTGGAGCGCCACGCGCAATTCCTTGCTCGTATCGGGGCTGGCGGCGCTGGTCGCCGCTGTCTGCTCGCTCCCGCTCGCCGTGCTGGTGGTCCGCTACCCTGGCAAGTTGAGTCGGGTGCTGGAACGGAGTAGCTTCACCGGCTATGCGCTGCCGGGGATTGTCGTGGCCCTGGCGCTGGTGTTCTTCGGCGCCACCTACGCGCGGCCGGTGTATCAGACGGGCTGGCTCCTGGTGTTTGCCTACGTGGTGCTATTCTTCCCGGCAGCGTTGGGAGCGACCCGTGCCGCCCTGCTGCAAGTCAGCCCCCGGCTCGAAGAGGCGGCCCGCGGCCTCGGACGTAACTCCTTCCAGGTCATGCGGACTATCACCGTGCCACTGATCGGCCCTGGTGTGTTGATGGGCGCGGCCCTGGTTTTCCTCATCACCATGAAAGAGCTGCCCGCGACGCTGATTCTCGGCCCGCTGGGCTTCAAGACCCTGGCTACCGCCGTCTGGTCGGCGGCTTCCGAAGCGTTTTTCGCCCAAGCCGCTGCCCCGGCGCTGGCGCTGATCCTGATCTCCTCGGTCCCGCTGGCCTTCATTGTCATGCGCGAGCGCAGCCCGGTGCTGGCCGACTCCCCCTCTCCACTGGTGGAGCGGGCCCCGGGGGGTGAGGCGTGAGCCGAACGGCAGGACGCCGGGTGGCCGGCCAAAGCGGCACAGATGGTGAGAGGGATGGTGCAAGCACCTCTGATACTCCCCCCCCGGCCGCGCCGATAGTCCGGTGTTGGGAGGTCACGAAGCGCTACGGCGACGTGGTGGCCGTGGATCGCCTGAGCTTTGCGCTGCGGCCGGGCGAGATCCTGTCCATCCTGGGACCCAGCGGCAGTGGCAAGACCACGGTCCTGCGGCTTATCGCCGGCTTCGAGAGTCCTGACCGGGGCGATATCCAACTCCAGGGGCAGGTGGTGTCCGGGCCGGCGGTGCATGTCCCGCCGAACCGCCGGAACGTGGGGATGGTATTTCAGGAGTACGCGCTTTTCCCCCACCTGACCGTCGCCCAAAATGTCTCCTTCGGACTACGGCGGATGTCCCGCCAGGAACGCGGGCGCCGGCTGGCGGAGGTCCTGGCGCTGGCCCGGCTGGGCGGGCTGGAAGACCGCTATCCCCACGAGCTATCCGGGGGCCAGCAGCAGCGGGTGGCGCTGGCCCGGACGATTGCCCCGCGCCCCGTCACGGTGTTGCTGGACGAGCCTTTCAGCAACTTGGACGCGGGTATGCGGCGGCGGCTACGCCAGGAAGTCGCAGGCATTCTCCGGGAGCACACTATCGCGACGGTATTCGTCACCCACGATCGGGAGGAAGCCTTTGCCATGGCCGACCGTATCGGGGTGATGAAAGACGGACACCTGGAGCAGTTGGATACTCCCGACCGCATCTATCACGCGCCCGCGACCCCCTTTGTGGCCCAGCTGACCGGTATGTGCGACTTCCTCCGCGGCGAGGTGCGGGACGGCGTGGTCGTCACGGAGGTCGGAGTTGTGCCCTATACCAGCAGCAACGGCCCCCTCCCGGAAGCAACCCCGGTTGACCTGCTGGTACACCCGGACGACTTTCGGGTAGCACCGCACCCGGAGGGTACGGCGGTCATCGGCGCGCGGGAGTTTCGCGGCGGCGAGACGATCTTCATGGTGCGGCTGCCGTCCGGGGCCACCGTGCGGTGCCGGCAGCGCTCCTCTACCACCCTGGCCACCGGGACGACCGTGAAGCTGGTTCCCGAGCCGGCGACAGCGTTTGTAGCCTTCCCACAAGCGGAGTTGCGACATGCGCCCGCGGTCGACAGGGCAAGGAGGGAACCACCTTACACTACCCCCTGATTCGCCGTGACAGCAGCCTTTGGAGTCCCAGCCACTATGGCGCAAGCCAAGCCGATGGCAAAAGCATAGAAAGGCTCCTTGAACCAGGTGTCATGGGCAAGACCGGCCAATGCGATCACAATTGCCCAGCTTACAACCACATCCCTAGTCAGGGATTTCGGCATGACCCAGCGTGACCGTAGCAAAAGGAAAAGAGACAGCACGTACAGAGTCAATGGGATAAAGCCGGCCTCTCCGGCCAACAATAGATACTGATTGTGTGCGCTCAACCAACGTGATCCTGGGGGGCGATATAGCTGATGCAACTGGCCGATGCCATTACCGACAATGGGTGATTCCAGGATCTTTTCGCTGGACATTTTCAACAAATACTGCCGCTCTATAAAATCTTGATATCCCTCCTTTCCTTCGAGGTGGGCGATGAATTTGGCTATTTCTTCCAGTTGATGAATTTGCAGAAGACTCCATTCACGATTCATGCTCCAGTAAATGGCCACTCCGACGGAGGTCAAAACGGAAAAAACGACCATCCAGCGGGCAATCCGGCCTCGCTCGCCACGACCGTTTAGCATCAAGAAGTAGACCAGTAAGACGACCAGCGTGATGAGTGAAGTTCTAGAACCCGATGCTATCACTGCGGTGGATCCCATGGTCGCGCCCAGATACGCGAGGCCGCGCCGCCGGCCGATGCCCATGAATGATAACGCCAGCGCTGCCGCCAGGCAAGCGACGAATCCCGTGTCATTGGGAGTATTGAAAGTACCGGCGATGCGACCGGACCAGCGAGAAGGCGATAGCGCGGAGATATCGTCCAGCACTGGCGATGCCAAAATGACAGTGCAGCTCACTACCAGAATTATCAGGACTCCATTCGACAACCTCTCCATCCCGATTCGCTCCAGGACAGCGCGACCGCCGAGGACTGTGGCCAGGGTAAAGACCCCAAAAAGCGTGTACGTCCGCAGATAGAAGTCCGCCTTGGGCAACAATTCGGCGCCGGTGGCGACGGAGACGGCGAAGCTGATGAACAGATAGGATGCTATCGCAGCAAGAAACAATACGCCGGCCGTGCCAAGGGCCTGCCGCAAGTGAGCTTTGCTCAGGCCCATCAAAATCAGGCAACAGGCGAGTATTTCCTCCTGGATGAGCTGTTCTACGGGAGCTGGAAGATTCAGGCCACGGACATTGAGCAGGACGATTGCGGCAAATACCCAAAATGCGAATGTGATGTACGGCCCCAGGAGGGAATCCAGACGCGCCACTCCCCCCAGGTCGAATCGAATTCTATGCAGCGGAGACATACGTTAGATGTTATCACTACACCGCCGACGCGGCGCTGGCGATTCCTCGCTCAGGCGCCAGGGTCGCGGAAGCAGTACCGGATGAATCAAGCTCTGACATTGCTCAACCGCCGATAGCGCCCCAGCCAGGCAAAGGTCCCCTCCACCGCCCAGCAGCGGGGCGGCGCAAGTGCTTGGAAAAGCACCGGATACAACAAGACCCCGGTGGGATCACCCCTCGGGGTCTTGTGCTTAACTGTTAGGCTGCCGCAATTGGCGGTTGAGAATCTGGCTCCTCGAGCAGGACTCGAACCTGCAACCTAGCGGTTAACAGCCGCCCGCTCTACCAATTGAGCTATCGAGGACCGCCGACCACCTAGAGTATACCAGGCCGAGGTGAAATGCTCACCCTCGCGCCGCCGCACCGGAGCCAGCGCATCGAGATGTAAGACGACAGCGCCCCCGTCGTTCCGGCGCCGGCCGGAACCCATCACCCGGCCGCCCATCGTTGGCACGAAAATACTACCCACCCGTCATGGCAGCGCAAGCCGCAATCCATGTCCCCTGCGGGACGGGGAGCTATGGATGGTCGTCATTCTGCGGCCCCCTGGACTCCGACTTGCGCTGGAGTGACGCGCTTGTGTGCCGGAACAACGAAAGGCGGCCCGCCCGTCGCTGCCCCCTGACCGCGGAACCGAGCGGCGGAGTTGCCGGCGGCGGACTCCCTCGACAGAGCGAGCTAGCGATAACTGCCCAGGATAGGCGTTTGTACCTGTGACCATACCTGTCCGGTCAGCCTGATCCAATGCTTGTCCCCTATCGCTTCGATTAGTCCCTTCGATTGTATAGCTTCTAGGAATGCGCGAGGCTCTGGAGACATGAGGTACACCTTCACACCTTTGCTCTTGAGTTCTCGCACCAGATCGACAAACTCTCCCCGGTTAGGGCGAGTCAGCAGCACGAGAATAGTGTTCTCTGGTTCTTGTCCACAGTCACTTTTGCCGTGACTGATGATGTCGTCACTCAGATCATCATCGTCTTCCCACACCCTCCATCCAAGCTCCTGGAGTTCATCGGTCGCTTGAGAATCGGACAAGTAGGAAAATGCCTTGAACGAGAGCTGGCGGCTGGCGGCGGCGGTAGGAAACCTTGCTCCTAGCGATTGCCTTATCGCTTTATCAGCTTGGCGTACAGCGGTGGCAGATGGCGGTAGTGTCTGGATGTCCCAGAAGACGAGCAGGCGGGTGCGGCCCTTGGCAGGCTTGGCCATCTTCTTCCTCCTTTGGAAGAATTCGGGGGTTATCTGGTGTTTGGCGGCCACGGAATAGATCGCCGCCAACGAATCGGCATCCGGGGTCGTGGCGCCGGTTTCCCAGCGAGCCAGCGTATTGGCGGGAACACCCAGGAGCGCAGCCAGCTTCTTTTGGCTAAGGCCGAGGCGGTCTCTGACCTGGGCGATGCTCCCCGGGTCGAACTTGAAGCGGCCAGGTTTGACGGGGGCCATCGTGGTGCTCCTCGTGAGACGGTTGGTACCCAGTATAGACTACAGAACTGTATTTATCAACAGTTCTGTAGTGAAACACAGGGCCTTTCCAAAGTCACCACCACCCCGCTCATTCATCACCACCACCCCGGTCATTCTGAGCAGCCTTCCCACTGCCATTCTGAGCAGCCTTCCCACTGTCATTCTGAGCAGCCTTCCCACTGTCATTCTGAGCGGAGCGAAGAATCTCGCCCCGTGGGAGCGACCCGGCGCGGAGTGTGCCTTGAGCGGAGCCGACAGGCTCAGAGCCGGCCCCTGGCTCGAACCGGGGGTGACAAGGGTGACACGGGGGTGACAAGGGTGACAATGGAAAGACCCTGGGTGAAATATGCCCAAGCCACGCCGCTGGGATGGATGAGCTTTGCCAACTTGATGAGGTAGTGGAGCTACGTGTCCCCGGCCCATGCCCCCTCTCTAACCCCTGGCAGGGATAGGTTTTCGTGTAGGGACGCGATTTATCGCGCCCAGGCGCCCGGGGACTACCTGGCGGTAGCCGGGCTACCGGACCCGGGTGCTTCCCGCGCTAGCCGGAAACCATCCTGATCATCCCTCCATCCCGAAAATCCTGATGCAGACAAAAACCCTACCCTTGTCAGCCCCCTGCCCCTCTCCCTCTCTCCCTGCCCCCACGACGGCGTTGCCCGCCTCACCCCCCGGTGTATGATGGCCGGCAACGCAACGGCTGAGAGGAGGCCACCGATGCCTGTCGTGTACGGCGGCGACCGTCCCAAATACCGGACCAACCCCGGCGCGGTCCAGCACTACCTGGTCAGTAAGTCCGTCGGCGCGTCGGCGGTCTCGATCTGGACCTCGGAGTGGCAGCCGGGCGGTGGGCCCACGACCAAGCACACGCATCCACACGAGGAAGTCTTTCTGTTCCTGGCGGGTACCGGCGAGGGCGAGGTGGGAGACGAGAAAGTCACGGTCCGCCCCGGTGTAGCGGTCATCATCCCGGCGCATACCGTCCACTGGTTCCGCAACACCGGCACCACGCCGATGCGCCAAGTGGTAGTGCTGGCGGCGCCCGATTACGACGGCCCCACCGGTCCGGCGACCGTAGTGGACGACCCGCGTCCGCTCGTCTGCCTCGATCCGTAGCGGGTGCCGGGCGAGCGCCGCGCATGCACCTACGCCGGGCTGTCGTCCGCCGCGGCGGCAGCCAGTTGGCGGGCCGTCTTCCGGCACGTGGCGGCCTTGAGCACCATGTCGCGCGTAGCATTGTGCAGGCTGGCCCAAGCGCCCCAATCCGGCTGGCCGCGCCGCCGTCCGGCCTCACGGCGGCTGAGTTTTTGCAGCTCGTTCGTGGCCCGATGGACGATGAGCACCAGGGCAAGAACGGCCGCTGCCGGCTCCTGCTCGCGTGCAATGGCCCGGACGTGGCCGTCAATATCCGGGGGCCGGGTGGCTGGGACGGACTGCGTCATGATGCCCGCTTTCCTTGTCCATACCGGATTCCCGCGTTCGCGGGAGTGACCGGGAGATGTCAACAGCGCCTAGTCGAGCGGCTGCCGCCTGCCGAATCCGGCGTCAAGCTCGTGCCAATAGGAGATTGTCTCCTCGCCGACGCACCAACAGAGATAGATTTCTCGCCCCTCCCGCTGCGACCGGAAATCAATCAGGCCCATTTCCAGGTCTCTGACCTCGCAGCCGAGGGCGTGCAGCTCTTCGGCGGTTTGCTGGACTTGACGCAGAGCGCGTGTAGTTGCTAATTGCGCCTGCTGCAACGTGTCCGCCCGGTGGCCGTTCCCCCGCACGGTTTGCACCGTAGCCGCGAGCTGCTGTTTGGCCGCGACGTAGTCCTGGATCTGTTTCCGCCCGCGAGCCACCAAGCCCTGGACACGGGGCAGGAGTGCTTGTGCCTCTTCGAGCGTGAACAAGCGCGGCATGGTCAGTCTCATCTTAGCACAGCAGCATGGCTGCCCCGGAGCGGGCTGCACGGGGGAGGCCGCTGAGCGCCGGTGAGCACGCAGCGCCAATGCACTCCCGGGGGAGCGGCCGCGTGGTAGGAACCGCGGTACGTGTGTTCCGTTTGTATTTTTGTGGTAACATGGCGACACCCGCCTCGCTGTTTATACAGTTAGGGTAGTCGCTGGCTGGTCAGTGCCGACCGCCGCGATCACAGTTGGCACTCACCGGAAGTCTCGATAGGAGTATGTAGCCAGTGGCCACACCACATCGCGCATTCAAGGCCGTCTGCTTCGGGGGGGGGTGCGGTGCAGCCCAGGTTATGCAGGGGCTGGTCGAGTACACGGATGACGTGACGGGCGTGATCGCTGTGACCGATTCCGGCCGCAGCACCGGCGCAGTACGGAATATCCTCCGAGTACCGGCACCCGGCGACCTGCGTAACGCGATGGTGCTGCTTTCGCGTGCCGATCCCCTCCTCCGAGACCTGTTTCAGCACCGGATCATCAGCCAGCGCCTCAACGAGTTCAACGGGGTGGCGTTCGGCAACTTGTTTATCGGCGCCTTGGCGCAGATGACCGGCAGCTTTGAGCGGGCGGTGCTGGAAGCGAACCGCATTCTGCAATCTGCCGGGCGCATCTTGCCGGTCACCCTCACGAGCACGCATCTCTGCGCCGAGTTGGTAGACGGCACTTTGCGGTACGAGGAAGTCAGTGTGCGGGGGCTGGAAAAGCCCTCGATCCAGCGCGTCTTCCTCCGCGATGAGGAAGCCGAGGTCTATTCCGGCGTAGTCGAGGCGCTTCACGAAGCCGATATCATTACTTTCGGGCCAGGCAGCCTTTTCACCACCGTGATCGCCTCGCTGCTGGTGAAGGGGGTGCGCGAGGCCATTGCCGAGGCCCGGGAGCGCGGTGCGCGCACCGTGTATATCTGCAACACCACGACCCAACCCGGTCAGACTGACGGTCTCACGGCCTACGATCACGTGGCCGAGGTGGCCTCCTACCTCGGAGCCGATCTGCTCGACTATGCATTCATCAATACCGGGGTACCTTCCGAGCCTACCCTGGAGCGGTTCCGGCGTAGCGGTCTCTTGCTGCTGGCAATTACACCGGAGGAGGTGCGGAAGATCACCGAGTTGGGCGTCCAGGTTGTTGCCGGAAGTATGATCGAGCAGCGTGACGCAGAGTACGTCTTGTGGAATAAGCAAGACGCCATCCGTCACGATCCGGCGGCGGTCGCTCGTGAGTTGGTGGAGGTCTTCAATCAGCCGCGTTTCCAGGCCATGCCGACCGGCGAGCGGGCGGCAGAAGAGGTGCCGCAGGCGGCAGTGGTAGCTCATGCCTGGAACCGCGCGTAGCGAGTCGTTTGCTCGACTAGGATGCCGGATGAGCCGGTTACTGACGCCGCAAGCACATCGTTGACGCCCCGGTCTTGTCGCTTTTGGCCCTCGTCCGGTCCACGTGTATCGCGCGGCCGGCCCCGGTCGGCAGTTTTGGCGTATAAGGACAATCAATGGTAGGCCTCCCCTTGCACATGGCCCCGATGGCCCCGGCTCCGATGGAGTATCGCCATGTCGGCCGCTCCGAGCTAGTGGCCTCGGCGATTGGCTTCGGCTGCCGCCCCCTCGGCGGCGCGTTCGGGCCGGTCAGTGAGGCTGATGCTATGGCCACCATCCGGCAGGCGATGACTGTGGGCATCAATTGTTTCGATACCGCGCCCCGTTACGGCTTCGGACGCGCTGAGGAGCTACTAGGGCGCGCCCTCGGCCGCTGGCGCCAGGAAGTCAACGTCATCACCAAGGTCGGGTATACGTGGGACCCCGACGACCCGGCGCCAACGGCCCGCCGTGATGGCAGCCGCGCCGCGGTCCTCGACGGTGTAGGGGGGCTGCACGCCAGCTTGCGCCGGCTCGGAACCGATTACGTAGACCTGCTCCTCGTGGATGTTCTCGTGACAACGCCGGGGCTGCACGATCAGCTGGACATAGGTGGTGCAGCTCCGGCGCGTCATACGCAGACGCCCATTGAGGAGACGCTGGCCGCGCTGGTCAGCGCACGGGATCAGGGGAAGGTGCGCCATATTGGAGTTGCCAACTGCAAGGCCGAGCAGGTGCTGGCCGGCTTGCCGCACGCGCCGCTGATCGTCAATGAGGTTGACTATCATCTCTTCGACCGGCGTTGGGAGCAGGAAGTCTTCGAGACGTGCCGCATGTTCGGCATCGGGGTGCTCGCCTCGGCCTCGCTGGCCTCCGGCTTGCTCACCGGCACGCTCACTGCGGAGCTGACCTGCGCCGAGACGGATCCGCGTCGCAGCGAGGCCTCCTCCCCGGACTTGTTTGCCCCGGAGAGCTTCACGCAGAACCTCGCCGTCGTCGAGCGCCTGCGGAGCCTCGCCCGTCGCCACCGCGCCAGCGTCGCCCAGTTGGCGCTCGCGTGGGTGCTCCACCGGCCGGCGGTGAGCGTGGCACTCGTCGGCATGTCTCATCCGCGCGAGGTCGTAGACAACGTTGGCGCGCTCAACGTCCGCCTAACCCCGGCTGACCTCGCGGACATCGAGACGATCATGGCGGACGCCGCCGGTGTTCCCGACACCTTGCCGGCGTAGCTGCCGGTGCTCGGCTTTCCGCCAGCGCCCCTGGACCTCACCCCGCTCCGCAGGGGAGTAGCCCTGATCTCGATCCGGACTGACACCATGCCGCGCAAGGTCGCGATGAAGTCCATCGAGCTGTTCGGGAAGTACGTGATCCCGGAGTTCGCGGATTCCTGATCGCACGGCCGAATCGCCGGCAGCCGGTGTATCATAAGGCTGGTCGTACTCCCCCTCTCCACCATGTGGAGAGGGGGCCGGGGGGTGAGGCTGACAAGGGTAGGTTTTTCCGTAGGGGCGCGATGAACCGCGCCCAGGCGTCCGTCATTCCCGCGAAAGCGGGAATCCAGGGCCATTCGGAGGGCCTGTTCCAGGCCCTACTCCCCCTCTCCACATGGTGGAGGGGGGGCCGGGTGACGGGCCAAAGCCGCACCACACCTGGCACCATTCGTGCGACTTTGGCCCGTCAGGGGGTGAGGTCGGCCCCCTCCCTTTGTTGGGTGTAGGTACGCACAGAGCTACGGATCGTTACGGAATGGAGGCATGCATGGCACTGACGCAAGCCGAGGTAGCGCAATTTCATGAGCAAGGTTTCCTCATCGTGGAGGACCTACTCACGCCGGACGAGATAGCCGCCATGCGCGCGCGGGCGGAGGAGATTGCTCATCCCGATTCGCCAGAGCGGTCTCGCGTCTTGCGGCAGGTCGAGCCGGCCGTGGCCCGCGGTGAGCAGGCAGCAGAAGACTACGAGTTCTCGTTGCGGAAGATGGCGGGACTGGCCCTGAGCCGCGATGCCGTCTTCGCGGCACACGCTCGCCGGCCACGGATCGTGGAGATCGTCACGGCGCTCCTCGGCCCGAATCTAACCCTGTACCAGGATCAGCTCTTCATGAAGCCACCGCGCGTCGGCTCGCGGCAGCCCTATCACCAGGACCAGCCCGCCGGGTTCGAGATTGATCCTCCCCAGCACATGGTCAGCTGTTGGACGGCCTTGGACGACTCGACGGAAGAGAACGGCTGTCTATGGTACTTACCCGGCTCGCACAAACTCGGTGCCCTGCGCCGCGAGGAGCGCGTCGAATATGAGTCCCGGGCACAGCGGGGGGAGCTGGCCGACGCGGTGCCGCTCGTGGTGCGCGCGGGCGGCTGCGGCTTTCACCACGGCTGGCTCCTCCATGCCAGCGGCATCAACCTGTCCAACCAACGTCGGCGCGGCTATGCCACGCACTATGTTCGCTCCGAATGCCGCTACGTCGGTCCGCCTCCTAAGCCGCCCCGCCTCGTTGAGCTAGGCACGGACTTTCTCCAGGTTGCAGGTCGGCGGTTCCCAGGCTGCATCTAGTAGTTGGCGGCCGGTCTACCCCGCCCCGTCATTGCGGCGCAAGCCGCAATCCAGGGTCCCCGGCCCCGTCATGCTCGCTTGCGGAGACCTTTGCATAACTTGTCATTCCCGCGCAGGCGGGAATCCACCCCCGTAGGGGCGCAACATGTTGCGCCCGTCCCCCTGTCGCAGCAGGGGGACCATAGGGCTGACAAGGGTAGGTTTTTCCTGTAGGGGCGCGATTTATCGCGCCCAGGCGCTCGTCATTCCGGCTTTCGCCGGAATCCAGGGCCATTCGGAGGGCCTGTTCCAGGCCCGACTCCCCCTCTCCACATGGTGGAGAGGGGGCCGGGGGGTGAGGTCTGCCCCACCCCCGCGGCTCTCTACGAAAAACCTACCCTTGTGATGGAACCATAGGGGAGCCAGATGAAGGATGCCGGTTGGTATAAATTTCCGCCGCAGGGAGGCACACCATGTCCGGCCCACAGCCCATCACGTTGGTACCGATAGGCTACGTGCGCTCACCGATTGACGACCGCGAGGCCATGCCCAACGACGGGGTACCGGCCAAGATCGAGCTACTCCCCGCGTTTGCGGACGGCCTCGGCGACATCGAGTCGAATAGCCATCTCATTATTCTAGGCTGGTTCCACCAGGCGCACCGCCAGCGCCTCACCGTCACCGGCAAGAGCGGCCGGCCGGGGCGGCACCAGCGTGGCGTCTTTGGTCTGCGGTCGAGCACGCGGCCCAATCCACTGGGTCTCAACATCGCGCGGCTAGTACACCGCGCCGGCACCGTGCTCTCCCTAGAGCGCCTGGACATGATTGACGGTACGCCGGTGGTGGATATCAAGCGCTATTCGCCCGGCTGGGATGACGTATTCGCTGCGCGCACGTCCCGTCAGCTACGACCCTTGCCACCGCCGGACGCCGAGCTAGTCGAGATACTGCTCAACGAGGTCGAGCACTTTCACGGCGCCGTTACCGCCGGGGCGCGCCGCGCCGTCCGCCTCGTTGCCGATCTCTGCCATCGGTGGCGGATCAATCCCACCGATCCGGCGCTGACCGTGATTATCCCGCTGCGCCAGGGTGCTGCGGTGGACGGGAGCGTCGCGGATACCTTGCAGGCGCTCACGCGGGCGACGTTCGGCTCCGGCCGGCTGCGCGTATGCGGAGGTACGGCCGTGGCGCTGCGGTGGCGCGATCATGCCGTTGCAGCGACGGCCACCGCCACGGAGCCGCCAGTCGATTACGCAGCACTGGCGGCCATACCGCTGGCCGAACTATGGACGCTGCAAGAAACGCCGGAGTGATGGGCGGCTGTCCCCGCGCTTAGGCCCGGCCGCCGGCCCAGTGTACGCCGTTGGCGAGGATGGTGTGTAGCTCCGGTTGGAAGTAGACCGGGTACGTCTCGTGGCCGGGCTGGAAGTAGAAGATGCGGCCGGCGCCGCGCCGCCAGCAGCAGCCGGAGCGAAAGACCTCGCCGCCGCCCAGGAACGATGAGATGAAGACCAGCTCATCCGGCGGCGGAATAACAAACCACTCGGCATACATCTCGTCCTGGGGGATGACGACATATTGCGGTATGCCGGCGGCGATAGGGTGGCTCGGCTCGGCCACGTAGAGATGCGCCGGCTGGCCATCCTCGCGCCACCCGCCCAGATCGCACGATGTCCCCATCAGGGCCTTGAAGGCCCGGGAGTGGTGGGAGGAGTGTAATGGCATGAACCCCATCCCCCGTGCCGTCACGTGGCGGACGATACGCGCGACCGATTCGTCGGTCACGTCGTTGTGGCGGCCATGCCCCCACCACACCAGCACGTCCGTTGCCGCGAGCGCGGCCTCGCTAAGACCCTGCTCGGGGTCGTTGATCTGGGCCGTCTGCGCCACGATGCCGTCCCGCTCATTCAAGGCGGCGGCGATAGCCCCGTTCATCCCGTCGGGATAGACGGCCGCTGGCTCGGTACGCTCGGACCAGACCAGCACGCGGATTGGCTCCCTAGACGGCATCCCCACCTCCCTCGCGGTACGCTCCCGCAGCGCCCGTGCGACCAAGCCTCGCGTCAGCGATAGCACTGCATAGAACCGGGCAGTGAATCTCCTACCGGCCATCATTGTACCCCACAGTGTCAGCCCGAGGTACCGCGAGAGGGCTAGGAGGTAAGGCGTGCTTATACTCCCGGCGGCACCGGCATTGTCAGCCGGGAGCTAACGCCAGACGGCGATGATGGCGCCCATGATCGGGAGCGCTACCAGGTAGTAGCCATTGTTGATGAGCCACAGCCGCAGCGGCCGGGCCTCGAATGCCCCCCACGTGGCGCTGGCGGTAGCAATGAACACGACCGCCCAGAGACCTAAGATGATTCCGTCCAGCACGGTACTTGCACCGCTCAACGCGGCGAGTATTGCCAGCACGTAGGCGCTGATAAGCGAGGCGGCAATAGCAATCGAAAATGCCTGGACTTGATTCGCTTGCGCGGAGATTTCGTCGGCAGTCTTGCCGATGGCTGCCAGCCAGGCGTTAGAGAACAGCACCGGCGAGTACCATACCGCCCCCAGAGCCATGGGCACGATGGCGGCGACGACGGCGGCGAGGTAGTTCACTTCCAGCGTCCACATAGCGTTCCTCTCCTTGCGCTACCGGACCACGCCAGCCGCGGCCCACTACTCAGAAGGATGAACGGGCGTCGGCATGTCCCGGCGCAGCGGCCGCTGACCAGTAGCGAGTGAAGAGTGCAGGTTGGAGCAGCACCTCCGTCCGTCACACCTCCGTCCGTCGCACCTCCGTCCGTCATTGCGGCGTAGGCCGCAATCCAACTGCCGGTGCCTCGGCTGAAGAAGGCTGTTGCCTGTCCGGGGTGGCGGCGCCCCACTACGGCCGGCAGTGGGGGTAGTCGGCGCGGGCCGGCATGCTGCTGGCCGGGTACGGCGCCCACTGGGGCAGCTGCCGGAAGAACGCCTCCGCCGCCACCGTCACGTCGCACCAGTAGAAGCCCCGCGCCTGGAACGTCGCCGCGTCCGGCACGGACCGCCACTGCCGCTGCCCGGCGTCGTAGGCCATGATGCGCCGGTCCGCGCCCGCGAAGTGCCGCACCAGTTGGTGTGGCTGCGGGTGCCGGTTATCCAGCGGGATGGCGGCCAACACCGCCGGCGGGAAGCTGTAGTCGCGGAGCACCCGTGCCCACGGGAGCCGGTCCACCAGCGGGCTGGCCGGCGCAATCCACCAGCGCACGATCTGCCCGTCGCCCTCCCGCCGCAGCACCGCGTAGGTGGTCCCGGCCGTCGCGTCGCGCACGAACCCCACGAACACCTGCCGCGTGCCGTCCGCGGCCAGCCAGCCCACGCCCAGCTCCACGGTGCGGGCTGCGGCCGGCCAGTCGTGGCGATGGATGCGGAGCTGCACCCGGTCGCCGGGCAGCTCATAGGCGGTGGCGAAGCTACTGTCGCCGATGACGCGCGGCAGCACCGGGGGCGCGGGTGGCCCCGGGGGCCCCGGGGGGCCGGGCGGGCGGCAGTGCGCGGGCAGCGGCGTCGGGGTGGGCGAGGGGGCATGGGGGTTGTGTGGGGTGGCAGTCGGCGTGCCGGTCACTACCGGTCCGCCGGTGGCGGTGCTGGTGGCGGTGGGCAGCGGGGTGTTCGTGGCCGTGGCGGTGGCGCACACCGGATCGGACGTTTCGTCGAAGGGTGTCATGATCAGGGTGGTCAGCTTCGGCAGCTCGACTTGGTACTCGGCAAGCTGTTCAGCCGTCGCCTCTTGGCCGGTACCTTCAAGTCTGGGAGGGACGTCGAAATACAGCGTCCTGAGCGCGCCCGGCTGCGACCCCTGGAAGTACACCGGCTCCACATTACCCAGTCCGTTGCCGTACAGAAACAGCAATTGCAGGCTGGTCAGCCCCGCGAACAGGGCGCTGGGCAGACAACTGAGCTGGCTGCGATGCAGAAACAGCTGTTGCAGGCTGTCCAGCCCCGCAAACTGGTTAGCAGCCAAGCTGCCCAGTTGGTTGTCGGACAGAGCCAGATGTGTCAGGCTGTCCAGCCCCTCGAACTGGTCGGCAGCCAAGCGGCTCAACTCGTTGTCCTGCAGATACAGCCGTTGCAGGCTGGTCTCCCCCTCCTGGTTGATCAGCCCGGCGAACAGCCCGTCCGGCAGCGTGGGCAACTTGTTGTCGTCTAGATACAGCCATTCCAAGCTGGTCAGCCCCACAAACTGGCTCGCTTTCAACTCGGTCAGCTCATTCTCGTCCAGAAACAGCACTTGCAGGTTGGTCAGCCCGGTGAACTGGTCGGCCGCCAACGTGGTCAGATCGTTGGTATACAGATTTAGCCTTACCAGACTGGTCAGCCCGGCGAAGTCGCTGGCCTGCAGCGAGGTCAACGATTTGTTATTGAGATTCAGGAACCGGATTGCGGCGAGGTGGGCCGCGGTGACGTCGGCGCAATCGGTGACACCCGAGATTTCGGCGACGATGGCGTCCACGACTTTCTGGGTACGCCCTTGCAGCGGGCTGCTGCCGCAGGTGGTCGCCGTCGGCTCGGGAATGGGCGATGGCGTGGGCGAGGCCGTGGGGGTGTCCGTCGCGCTCTGCGCCAGGACGGACCGCTGTCCTGGGGAAGGATGATACACAAAAAGCTCTGCTGGGCCGGCGGCAGCCCGCGCCAAAGCAGCCTGCGAGTATAGCGCATCCGGCCGTCCTCGCACACCCACGGCGACCGAGATTCTTCGCTGCGCTCAGAATGACCGGGTTGGGGTAATGAATGACCGGGTTGGCGACGACTTTGGAAAGGCCCTCCCCTCTGACAAGGGTAGATTTTCCCTGTAGGGGCGCGATTTATCGCGCCCCGGCGCCCGTCACCGGGTTCCCCCGGTGCAGGCATTGCGGCGAAAGCCGCAATCCAGGGCCATTCGGAAGGCCTGTTCCAGGCCCTCCACCCCCTCTCCAAATGTTGGAGAGGGGGCCGGGGGGTGAGGTCTGCCCGCCCCCGCGGCTCTCCACGAAAAACCCACCCTTGTGAGCTGACCTCACCCCCGGCCCCTGTCCTAAAGTGCCGGGGAGTCCGGGCGGTGGTCAGTCGTGCTTGTCGCGGAGCAGCTGTGCGCCCTGACACATGGCCTTGAGCTTGAGATAGGCCTCGTCGAAATCCATCGGGTTGCTGCTCGACGGAGCAAAACCGCAGTCGGTGTTCAGGGTGATCCGCTCCTTGGGCACGTAGCTCATGGCGGCCTCGACCCGAGCGACGACCTCTTCAGGCGTTTCGATATGTGTATCGGTGTGGTCAATGACCCCCAGCCCCAGAATCTTGTGCTCCGGGAAGTCCTTCAGCACCTCGATTCCTTCCGCATCGGGCGTGGCGAACTCCATCGCAAAGCGATCCACGTTCATCTCGCCGAGCGCACCGATAATCAAGTCGTAGGGGCCGCGCGTACCGTGTCGCCGGTTGTAGTGCGCGTGGCAGAGATGCACGCTGAGGAAGACGCCCTCGATCCCATCCGTCGCCCCGTTTACGCCCGCCACCGACATCGCAATCTCGTGGTTGACATCGGTAATCCCCTCCCGTTCGCGATAGCGCGGGTCTACGAGCAGGGCCAGCCAGGGATCATCGAGTTGGACGGCCTGGACACCCAGCGCGACCAACGCCTGAATCTCCTGGCGGATAATCGGTACGCACGCCTCCATAAAGTCTTCCCAGGACGGATACGCTGCCGTGGAATGCTCCGGACTCCACATGCGCCGCGCGACGGTATACGGCGAGGGCAGCGACACGTTGAGCCGTGCGTGCGCGTGATCCTTCAGAAAGGTGGCGGCTGCGGTCGTGATCGGCCGCCGCCACCGCAATTCTGCGGTGACTGCCGGGTAGGTCAGCGCTGAAACCGAGGCGGAGCTAGCCAGGATGAGATCGGTTGTGAAGCCATCCACGGCCTCGGTGAACACCTTGACGTAGCTCTCGCGCCGCCACTCGCCGTCCGAGATGAAGTCGAGGCCGGCCCGCTCCTGCATCCGAATAGCCGCTGGGATTGCGGCGTCGAGCAGGGCATCCGCAGCCGCTTCGCTGATCCGCCCCTCCTTCCGCTCCTCGATAAGCTCCCGTATCCACACTGGCCGCGGCAGGCTGCCTACGACCATCGTTGGGAAGCGGTAATCGGTGGGCAGAGTGACCATCGTCTTACTCCCTTCGATCTCCGAGCTAGGAAAGAGTGCGCGTAGGGGTTGTTCGTCGCTGGTGGCCAGATCATGCACTAGGGTATCGTTTTGCGAGGCGCAAGGCGAATGACCGGTTGGCGCGGGTAGTGGAGGCGCGGTATGGTCATACTGCCGGCGGCTCGCGCTCCGTTGTGTATGACGAGAGCCGAGCGGGTAGCGGTCCTGGCTGCCACAGAGGGCACTCCTCCTCCATGTGTCAGGGCCACTGGTCACTGGAGCTTCGATACACGGCAGAAGGAGGGTACGATGCGATCACTCGCGGCATTGGTGGCGCGCTGGCAATGGATTGGCGCCGAGCCGACGCACGGCGCACAAGCCTCGACTCGCGCCGGGGATGCTGCCAAGCACGCGGCTATCCGCGACATAGCGGACGAGCTATCGCAAGCATTGGCTCGTGGGCAGACCTCCACTACGGCGCTCGCGGCGCTAGTCGGTTCGCTGCGCGCACGCTCGCAGGCGGCGCAAACGGAAGCCGCCCGCGCCGCGAGTGTAGCCCCGGACGCTGCTGACATCCCGACCGCCGAGTGGCTGGGGCGGTCGGCGGCCTACGCTTGGTGCGCGACCGACCTCGAACCGTTCGCCGCTGCTGGACACGAGTAGGGAGGTGCAAGTAGGAAGGCGTGCCGCCCTACCCTAGGCGCTCTCCCTGACAAGGGTCGGTGTTCGTGTGGAGCGGTGGCTCCTCCCACTCTGATAAAGAAGAGGCTACAGGCCACCACGCTGACGCACTTCCCTGTATGAGAGTTGCCAACTTAATCGGGTAGTGGGGGCACCGCTCCCTTCCCCAGCCCTAGCCCCCGCTCCGCCGGGGCCAGGGCCAGGTTCCCTCCCCTGGAGCTTGCTCCGGGGGAGGGTTAGGGAGGGGGCCAGACCACCATTCAGGGAAGGAGCGCGGCGTGGGAAAACGACTTCAGGACAAGGTCGCGATCGTGACCGGCGCCGGGGCGATTGGGCCGGGCTGGGGAAATGGCAAGGCCACGGCCGTATTGTTCGCGCGGGAAGGGGCCAAGGTCTTTGCCGTTGACCTGAACCTGGCAGCGGCGGAAGAGACGAAGCAGATCATTGACGCCGAGGGGGGCAGCTGTACGACGCATCAGGCCGACGTCTCGCAATCGGCTGACGTTGCGGCCCTGGTCGAGCGCTGCCTGGCTACTTATGGGCACATTGACGTGCTCCACAACAACGTCGGTATCGTCGAGGTCGGTGGCTGTGTCGAGGCCAGCGAGGCAAGCTGGGATCGAGTCAACGCCGTGAACCTCAAGAGTATCTTCTTGACCTGCAAGTACGTACTGCCGCAGATGGTACGGCAGGGTAGTGGCGCTATTGTGAATATCTCCTCCATTACGGCGATCCGCTGGTTAGGCGTGCCGTATGTGTCGTACAGCGCGACCAAGGCAGCGATTACGCAGCTGACACAGAGTATCGCATTGCAGTACGCCAAGCAGGGCATTCGCGCCAATTCCATCCTACCGGGCCTGATGAATACCCCCATGGTGGCCCAATCACTCGCCGACGCCTACGCGGACGGGGACGTGGCGGAGATGCTGGCCATCCGCCACGGTCAATGCCCCACCGGCAAGATGGGCGATGCCTGGGATGTAGCCTATGCCGCGCTCTTTCTCGCCTCGGACGAAGCGAAATACATTACGGGCACGCAGTTGGTGGTGGATGGCGGGCTGACCTGCAAGAGCGCGTGAAACGGCGGAGCCCGAGGTGCGGGCCGCCGGGTTACCTCCCACTGTCAACATGCTACAGTGCAGGGGCCGGTACGACGGGTGCGACGATGCAGGAGAGCAATCATGGTGACGCCGGTGCCCTCGCCAGCAGTAACGGAGGTTTTCTATCCCGAGTCGGATGGACAACCTATGGCTGAGACCGACATCCACCGCGACCTGATGGTGGACCTGATCGCCATGCTGCGCGAGCACTTCCGCGATGATCCGCACGTCTATATCAGCGGCAATCTGTTCCTCTACTATCGAGAAGGTGATCCGCGGCGGTCGGTCGCCCCTGATGTTTTTGTTGTCCGGGGCATTCTCGGCCACCAACGGCGCATCTACAAGCTGTGGGAAGAAGGCCTGCCCCCGGATGTCGTCTTCGAGCTGACGTCGCCCAGCACTCGTCGTGAAGACCTCCGCACCAAGCACGCTCTGTACGAACGGTTGGGCGTGACCGAGTATTTCCTCTTCGATCCGCTCGACGAGTATCTGCGGCCGCCGCTCCAGGGCCACCGACTGATTCAGTCCCGTTACGTGCCGATTCAGCCTGCTGCAGCTGGCTCACTCTGGAGCGAGGCGTTGGGGCTGGCGCTGCACGCACGCGGGGCACACTTGCGGCTGTTCGACCCGGAGCGCCAGCGCTGGCTGCCCCTCCCGCAGGAAGAGACGGCGGCGCGGCGCGCCGCGGAGGTCCGGGCAATGGTCGAGACCGGAGCGCGACAGGCCGCCGAGTCGCGTGCCGAGGCCGCCGAGTCGCGCGCCGAGGCCGCCGAGTCGCGCGCCGAGGCCGCCGAGTCGCGCATGGACGCCGAGTCCGGGGCACGGCAAGCGGCCGAGGCAGAGTTGGCCCGGCTCCGGGCACAGCTTGACAAACTCAGCCAATCTTAGCGCGTGTCTGCAAAGTGCCGGTGGCCGTGAGCAGCCGCCCCCTCTCCCCTGGCTGCTAGTCGTAGGTCTGCTCGGCGATACCCTCGACAAGAAACCCGTAGCCGCCACGCCGTTTCCCCGCCACGGAACCGTCGGCGCCCTGGAGTGACTTCAGCCCCACCTGCGTCGCCACTGCGTCGTGATTGTCGCGGATGGCCCGAAACCGCTGCTCGATACGGGTGCGGGCATCGAGACAGAACAGCTGGGCCAGCTCACGCGCTTCGGGCCTCTCACGCTCCCCAAAGCTCTCGGCATATGAGCAGACAGTTGCCATCATACAGAGATCAATGCCAATCTCGGTGAAGCGCACGATACCGGCTTGGCGCCGCGCGAAGTCGTTGATGAGATCCAGCGTGGCTTGCTGGAACGAGGCGGTATCGCCGTCTGCGGCAAAGCGACTGCGCCGCCGGACGTACTCCGGCAACGTCCGTATTAGTTGCTGGAAAAGCACCCGCGCCAACCGCTTGCTGGTGGTCTCGACGTAGCGGAGGTGTGCGGCCAGCTGCGGCGCAGCCAGCCGATTGACGGATGTCTTCTGCGGCATCGCTTGCCGCAGGTACCAGGGTAGATAGTGTTTTCCCAAGTTACCGAGAATGACCGGAAAGCCGTCCTGCGTGTTGAGTAGCCATCGCAAGGCCAGCTTGATGTGCGGCGCCATGACCTCGCGCGAGATAAAGAGCTTCATAATCTCGCTCGCGCCCTCGACGATCACGTACAGCCGCCCATCGCGCAGCAGGCGCTCCATCGGGAAGGGGGTTTCCCCGGCGCGTTGGCGCAGTGAGGCCGCTTTTTCGTAGCCCCGGCCGCCCCGGAGCGCCATTGCATGGTCCAGGATCTGCTGGAGATACAGTGAGCTAACCAGCTTGGCAACGGCACTTTCCACCCGGAAGTCAACATCGTGGCGCTCGGCATAGGCTCCAACGAAGCTCACGACCGCTTCGGCGGCGAAGAGGTGCGTCGCGATGTGCGCCAGCTTGTGCGTATTGAGTTCATGCCGGCCGATCTGATCCCCCAGCTGCCGCCGCGTGGCCGCCCACCTTAACGTTGGCTCGTAGACCTGCTTGGCCATGCCGAGACACATGGCGGCGACACTGATCCGACCGGTGTTGAGCGTCGTGAGCGCGATCTTGAGGCCCTCGCCGATCTGGCCGATAATGTTCTCTGCGGGTATGCGAACGTCGGTCAGCCGCAGATAGGCGTTCTCCAGGCCCCGAAACCCCATGAACTCGCAGCGCTGCACCACCTCAACGCCGGCTGTCTTCATGGGTACGATGAAGGCGGTAATCCGCCCGTCTACTTTTGCCATCAGGGTCATGAAATCGGCTATAGTGCCGTTCGAGCACCAGAGCTTTTCGCCGTTGATACGGTAGTGCGGGCCGGCATCTTGCTCACCGGCGGCGCTGTCCAGGGGCGCTTCGAGCACCGCGGTCGTCCCCATGGTGGCCGGGTCGGAGCCGGCCGCCGGCTCGGTGAGGGCAAAGGCCGAGACCTTCCCCCGGGCGAGCAGCGGCAGATACCGCCGACGCTGCTCCTCGGAGCCGAACAGGATGAGCGCCTGAGCGACGCCGACCGATTGGTGGGCCGAGAGGATGAGGCCCAAGGCCGGGCTGACGCTGGCCACCAACTGCAAAACACGGTTGTAATTCGTCAGCGACAGTCCTTGCCCGCCATACTCCTTTGGAATCTTGAGACCGAAGCAGCCTAGCTCCGCCAGACCGTCGAGCACAGCGCGGGGAATGCTCCCAGTGCGTTCGATAGCGTCGGGCTCCACGTGGGTGTGCAGAAACTGCGCGATGTTGGCGCAGACGGCATCGCCGAGGCGCTTGTCCGTCTCCGCCTGTCTGGGAAACGGGAAGACCAGCCCGAAATTGGGTTGCCCATCGAACAGAGTTCCGACAAAGCTAGGATGCACAATGTCATCACGCGCCGCCTCGATCTCTCGGATGCTCGCAATCAGGTCAAATCCGGGCATTCCCCCCTCCTTACTGCGCGCCACGCACGACCGGTACCGTCTCCAGCGAGTGGTGCTGCACCCCCCGTCATTCCGGCGCAAGCATGCCTCGTACCCCGATACGGGGCCGGAATCCAGCGTCGTAGGGGCGCAGCATGCTGCGCCCGTCCCCCTGCTGCCGCCGTCGTTGTCCTCGTCTCCGTCCCCCCGGGCAGCGGGGAGGGCATAGGGGGGCCGGCCGGCCGCCCGTACCCCGGCCCTCTCCCAGCGGAGACCTTTGCATAACTCGTCATTCCCGCGAAAGCGGGAATCCAAAAACCGGTCCTCCCAGGTTAGCGAGGAGAGGAACATCGTCCCGCTCGCACTCCATCTAGGGGTTATGCAAAGGTCTCCAGCGGGAGAGTGGGCACATCCCCATCTGCCTCCGACCGACACCCCCTCTCCACACGTGGAGAGGGGGCCGGGGGGTGAGGATCGTTCACGTCTTTGCACCCCCGTTCTCCTGATGGTATGAGTGTGGAGCCGGATATCTCCACCAATTGAAGGAGCACGCCATGTCCATGACCATCGTTGGGCAGCGTACACTGCGGAAGGTCCTCGAGCAGCAGGCCCGAACCCGGCCGGACAAGACGTTCCTCATCTTCGAGGACCCCCAGGAGCAGAGTCACAGCTATACGTACCGGCAATTCGACCGGATCGTCAACCGGACCGCCAACGGACTGCTCGACCTTGGCGTGACCAAAGGCGACCGGGTCAACCTGCACCTCACCAACTGTCCGGAGTTTCTCTTCTTCTGGTTCGCCATTGCCAAGATCGGCGCCGTGATGGTGCCGACCAACCCGCTTTCGCCGCTCGATGAGCTGACCTATCCGGTCCAGCACTCGGAGAGCAAAGTATCCGTGACCCAGCCCGACTTCCTGCCCACCGTCGTCGCGCTCCGCGAGCGGTGTCCGACCATCGGGCAAATTATCCTCACCGGCTCGACCGCGGCCGCGCCCGGCGTGCTGCCCTTCGATCAGTTTGTGGCCGGCCGCTCCGACCGGCTGGCTCCGATCCCGGTGGAACCCCTGGACGAGGCGGCGATTCTGTACACGTCCGGCACCACCAGCCTCCCGAAGGGCGTATTGGTCACGCACGCCAACTACATCTACCTGAGCGAGGTGGTCTCCAAGCTCACCCGTCTCGGTCCCGAGGACCGCCATTTCATCACGTTACCGCTCTTCCACGCCAACGCCCAATACTACTCGTTTATGACCTCGCTCAACGTGGGCGGCAGCGTGGTGCTCATGCCCCGCTTCAGCGCCTCCCGGTTCATCGTGCAGGCCGCCCGCTACGGCTGCACCATCACCAGTCTCTTTGCCGCCCCCATGCGGATGATCTTGGCCCAGCCACCAGCCCCGACCGACCGGGACAACCGCTTTCGGATGGTGTTTTTCGCCCAGAACATCACCGAGGCCCAGCTGGCCGAATGGGAGGCGCGCTATGAAGCACCGCTGCTGCAGATCTACGGCATGACGGAGACGATGGGCCAGCCCCTCACCAATCCGCTCGACGACACCAGGGACAACATGAGCATCGGCCGCGTGACCTTGGGCTACGAGTGCCGCGTCGTGGATGAGCAAGGGCGCGACGTGCCCGTGGACACGCCGGGCCAGCTGCTCGTGAAGGGCATCCCTGGCGTGACGATCACCAAAGGCTACTTCAAGAACCCCGAGACGACGGCCGAGACGATCCGCGACGGCTGGCTCTGGACCGGCGATGTCGTCGCCGTGAACGAGGAGGGCTATTTCCGGTTCGTGGACCGCGCCAAGGACATGATTAAACGCGCCGGCGAGAACATCGCCGCTGGCGAAGTAGAAGCCGTCATCAGCCAGCACCCGGCGGTCGCGGACGTGGCGGTGATCGGCGTGCCGGACCCCATGCGCGACGAGGCGATCAAGGCCTGCATCATCCTGCAGGAAGGCTGGACCGCCACCGCAGACGACATCATCGCGTTTTGCGCCGAGCGGCTCTCCAAGTTCCGCGTCCCCGAATTCGTAGAGTTTCGGAGCGAGTTCCCCCGCACCTCCGTCGGCAAAATCCAAAAGCACCTCCTCCGCCGCGAGTCGGAGGCGCCGGGGTAGACGAGGGGGGGTACGGGTTAAGCCGTAGGAGCGCAACATGTTGCGCCCACCCCACCATTGCGCCTGCACCGGGGTAGCCCGGTGGCACAAGCCGCCATCCAGGCGCCCTCCCCCTGGAGCTCTTTGCAAAACCGTCATTGCTCTGAAAATAGCCCCCCTCCGTCATTGCGGCGCAGGCCGCAATCCACGTCCCTCTGCGTAGCGGTGGGACCATAGGGAGGCATGGCCCGGACTTGGCTCCGGGCAGGCAGCGAATGGCCTCTACGCTGTGGGTAGCTCCAAATGTCCGCCAATATAGCCGATTTCGACCTCATGTGTGCTTTCGTCGAAGCGGAAGTGAATGCGTCCTGCGTTCCCATCCAGGACGCCACAGCTAATATGCCAAAAGAAGTATTCCTCGCCGCCGCGACAAGACCTGAATCGACGCTGTTCACGGAGCTTTGGATTACTCTTCACTGTTTTGCTCTCATCTCTCGCATCACACTTCCATGAAGAAGAATTGTCGCCACCCTTAACGCGCCATGCCATGGCAGATTTATCGAGCAGATCCAGCCTTTTCTCGACCATCTGCAAGTCATCACTAGGCAAATTTTCATAGTCATCGACCGCGTCCGGTCCGAATTTGAGATGCGGAAACCTTGTTTTTCTTTCCAGCTCCTTGGACACGTCAGCCAGTTCTTTCTCTAGGCTGGACTTCTCTTCCCGGAGGCCCTGAATGTCGGACATCGCGTTCCTGGTCGCGTTTTCAGCAGCCTTGCGAGCGGCTTTAGTGGCTTCCAAGTCTTCCCTGATTTCCTTTATCTCTTTATTGTATTGTTCAATCATTTCTTCCTTTTCAGACCTCATCTCAGCAATTTGATTCCTTAACTCAGCATTTTCTGCTTTATCTCTACGTTGACGCCGGCGCTTAGGGGTATGCCGCTTTCGCTGCCCATGCACACGCCGGCAGGCCACAAGATGTCCCACAGGAATGCGGATAGACAGATCGGTTCGCTCTTGCTCGTTTTCGATAGCCCCTTGGACCGCTTCAACGATACGACGAATCAATGACTTGAACACAATCCCCCCTTGGCTGGTGCGAACGCCACGCGCTCACCACTTGAGCCACCCACCCAGTCGCGCCAGTCTAGCACACTCTCTGCCGGCCTCACCTACCGTCATTGCGGCGCAAGCATGTCCCGTACCCCGATACGGGGCCGCAATCCAGCCCCCGGGCAGCCACGCCTCCCCCCGTCATGGCGGCGCAGGCCGCCATCCAGTCCCCCCGGGGAACTCTTTGCAGAACCGTCATTCCCGCGAAAGCGGGAATCCAGGATGCAAGGATGAACAGGATACGTAGGCCAATCCAATCCTGTCAATCATCTAATCCCGCAAATCCTGATGCTGACAAAGGATCAGCTAGGTTCCTAGCTGGCCTATGACCTGCTCCAGGTAAGCCAGGTCATTATGCGCTTGCGGCTCCCTCAACCGCTGATTTTGGTGAAGAATACGGTTCCTTTTTCTACGCATTTCTTGCAGTTTTCCCTGCTTTTTTTCGTCGATGAAGTGCAATTCACATGCGGCCGTCAGCATTCTTTCTAGTTTTGGCCGCGGCCACTGACCATGTCCCACGAGTTGGTGCAAGTCGTTTTCCAAGATACACACGGCATCAATGAAGGCATAAGTAGGATCATCCTTGGAGAGCAAGCGCCAGGCGCTGGAAAGCCGGCCATTTCCGCCCCACTCAGGTTCGGTCTTGGTGGCAGCAATGCGAGCGGCGCGTTCCTGATCGCGTTTGGCTATGGTGGTAGTCAGGGTTGTCTGTAGGCGTGACTTCTCTCTTTCGATATCCCGAGCACGGGTCTCAGCGGCAATGCGAGTACTGCGTTCCCGATCACGTTCTTCCTCGGCGGCTTCCAGCAGATCATCCGATTCGGCTTTGGCAGCAGACAGCCTATTCTCTAGGCTGGACTTCTCTGCCTGGAGGTTCCGAATACGGTTCTCAAGGGACGCGCGCTCTGGATCATTATTGGCATCATCTTGTGTTGCTTTGGACGCGGCAGCCAGGTTTGTCTCCAGGCTGGATTTTTCTTCCTGGAGTTTCTCAACATCGTTCTGAAGATCAGAAATCTTCTTCTCACGTCGGGACAACTTGCGTTTGGCAGAGTCACGTTCTTTCTTAAGCTGATCACGACGGTCTTTGGCAACAGATAGACTATTCTCTAGGCTGGACTTCTCTTCTTGGATTGCATCGACTTCATCCACCTTCATATCCAACTTATTCGCCAAATCGTCTTTGTCACCTCTCAGAGTTTCTAGTTCGTCCTGCATTTCCCCATTGCTGTTCTCAAGAGCGGCACGCTCCCGATCACTTTGGCTTGCCCTGTCGTTGGCGGCAGCTAGGGACTCCTCAAGCTCCTTAATCCGAGCATCGGCGGCAGCCGGCGGCTCGGTGACGGACGAGGCGCCGGTCTTGATGTCGTCGGCGAGTGCCTTGTGGATGTCATTGTACGTGCAACTCCCCCAGCACTTCAGGCCGAGGCCCCCGTCCTTGCCAGCCCAGACGCTGATGAGGTCGTCCGTCTTGTGTGTGGACACGGGACAGTCGGTGTAATAGCCACCAACTGCCCAGTTCTCGGATGTATGCGGCTGGCGCTTCACCCAGGCTTCCACGTCGGCCCAGTCCAGGGTGATTTGCTGCCGGCTCGTGTACCGCCGGGCCGTGGCTGCCCGCGTCTGCTGGCGCTGCTGGTAGGTCTTCAGCCACTCGATCCCATACCGATCCACTGCCCACACCAGCGCTTGTACTTTGCGCGGACTGGCCTCCGGCCCGATGACCTCACGCACGGCCTGCTCAATCTGCTCGTTCGCCATCTAGCCCTCCGCGTTGACCCCGGTGGCGCGAACGCGCCCGGCGCGGCAGCGATGCCCCACGCCAAGTCACCCCAATATATTTATCCGTATCCCTGCTGTCAATCCTGCCGGGTATTCCCGAAGCGCAGCGCCGGGTCGTCATGTTCCGCAGCCAGCCGGGCGGCATTCCGCTTCAGCATCAGGACTTTCAGAATGCGGGGATACCCAGAATGGAGGGCCACCTATCCTGCCCATCCTTCCATCCCGTAAATCCTGATGCTGACAACAAGGGCCACGTGGGACACACCGCCTGTTCCTATCTGGCCTGGAATGGGTATCCTGAGCACTGGACACCGTTCATCCGAGCCGACGAAGTACCGATGAAGTAAAGGAGACGAGTGATGGAAACGCGCACGCTGGGCAGGACCGGCCTGCCGGTCTCGGCGCTATGTTTTGGCACCTGGGAGATCGGCGGCCTCTCTTGGGGGCCTATCGCCGCCGAGGATGCCGTTGCCTTATTGCGCCAGGCCCTCGACTTGGGGATTACGACCTACGACTGCTCCGATGCCTACGGCAACGGTCGCTCGGAAGTGCTACTGGGCGCGGCCTTCGAGCGGCATCGGCACGACGTTATCTATATCACCAAGGCCGGCTACATCCCCGGCATTGACGGCGCCCAGACGGTGCTGCACTGGCAATACCAGAACCACTCCCCCGACTACCTGAAAATAGCCTGTGATATGAGCCTGCGGCGGCTCCACACCGACTACATTGACGTGTACCTGCTCCACGACACCCCGGAGCACGTCCTGGAGCAACCGGAGCCGTTTGCGGCGCTGCGCGAGCTACAACAGGCCGGGAAAATCCGCTCGTGGGGCGTTTCGCACAGCGCGAGCGGGGCCGCGACAGCCATCCGCGAGCAGGGCGTTGAGGTCGTCGAGTTCCCGTTCAGCCTGCTCGATCAGAGTCCCCTCGACGTGCTGTTCCCGCTGGCCAAGCAGCACGGCACCGGCCTCCTGCCGCGCTCGCCGTTCGGCGGCGGCTATCTCCTGGACCCGGTCGTGGCCGCGGCGCGGGCCGGCCGCGAGCCGTTCGAGCAGCACGACCGCCGGCGGGCCACCTCGGCCGAGCAGCTCCAAGACATCGTGCAGAAAGCCGATGCCTTGAGTTTTCTCGTCGGCGACGGTGCGGCGCCCTCCCTGGCGGCTGCGGCGATGCAGTTTGTCCTGTCGTTCGAGGCGGTCGGCTCGATGGTCACGGGGATTATGGGATCGGCAGAGCTGGCCGCGAACGCCGCTGCGTGTACCCCATCCACTCTGCCCCCCGACCTCGTGCAGCGTGCCCGCCAGCTCTACGCCGCCGGCTTTGCAAGCTCCTGAGGTTAGCTTGGCAAACGTCTGCACCTGGCAACCGGTGCGACCACCAGAACTGCACACTCCGCTTTTGACGGAACGCCGATTTGTGCATATTCCAAAACGTATGGTACAATCGGGAGAGCTTACGGTAAGGGAAACGCCGGTGCCCCGCTGGCCTCGCGGCGCGTTTCCGGCCTAGTGAGAGCGCAGTTGCACGGGCAGAAAGGGAGCAGCAGGATGGCAGCAGTTGAGACGACGGCTACGCCAACGGCGGCCTGGCGTGAACGAGTAGACAACCACCTGGAACGAGTAGACAACCACCTGGAGCAGCAGGATACGCGCCTGGGGCGGCTGGAGGCACGCCTGGAGCGGCTGGAGGCACGCCTGGAGCGGCTGAGTACGCAGGTGGCACAGTTGGGTACCCAGGTGGCGCGGCAGGATACACGCCTGGAGCAGTTGGGTACGCAGGTGGAGCAACAGGGTACGCTCTTGGAGCGGCTGGGTACACAGGTGGCACAGCTGGGTACGCAGGTGGCGCGGCAGGAGACACGCCTGGAGCAGTTGGGTACGCAGGTGGAGCAACAGGGTGCGCTCTTGGAGCGGCTGGTTACGCATGTAGCACAACTGGATACCCGCCTGGTCCGTGTCGAGGCTACGCTGCCGCACTTGGCAACCAAGGCCGACATGGCGAACGTCATCAATGCGCTGACCTGGCGGCTGGCCGCCATCGTGATCGCCGGCCTGGCCGCACTGGCGGCGTTCCTCAAGCTGACCGGTGGTTGACGGGACACCCTCGCTGCGTTCCTGGCGCTCGCCAGCTCTACGCCGCCGGCTCTCGCTAGGTTGCCCGACCGTGTGCCCCCTCTGGCCCCCCGCTCCGCAGGGAGACGGCATGTTCCCTCCCCTGTGCGTGAGCACGGGGGAGGGCTAGGGTGGGGGCCGGAATGACGGCAGGAGAAAGACCATGACAGCGCTCGACGAGCTTCGCCAACGCATCGAGAACGAGTACCGCCGCCGCACGCCGCGGTCGCGTGTACTGCTCGAGCGCGCCCAAGCGTGGCTGCCCGGCGGCGATACGCGCACCGGCACGCTGTTTGCGCCCTACCCCACCTACATGGACCGCGGCGCGGGCAGCTACCTCTACGACGTGGACGGCAACCGGCTGCTCGACTTCACGAACAATGCCACCTCCCTCATCCATGGCCACGCCCACCCCGCGCTGGTCCGCGCCATCCGGCAACAAGCCGCCCGTGGCACCGGCTGGCATGCCCCGCACGAGTCGCAGGCGCGGCTCGCCCAACTGCTGTGCGAGCGCGTGCCTTCCCTAGAGCTAGTGCGTTTTTGCAATTCCGGTACCGAGGCCAACATGAACGCCATCAAGGCCGCGCGAGCATTCACGGGCCGCGACCGGATCGTCAAAATGGATAGCGCCTATCATGGGAGCTACGAGGGCGTCGAGTTCGATGGCGCGTCGGATAGCGCGAACGGCACCGCCCCTACCGCGCGACCGTCACCAACTTCCCGCGGCGTACCGCGCAGCATGGCCGACAACGTGCTCACGATGCCCTTCGACGACCGGGCCGCCGCCCACCGGCTCGTTACGCAGCATCGGCACGAGCTTGCGGCCGTATTGGTCAACCCGGTCGTAACTCGTGGTGGGCTGCACCTGCCCTCGCCAGGGTATCTCGCGTGCTTGCGCGAGGTGACGCGCGACAACGACGTGCTGCTGATCTTCGACGAGGTGATTACGCTGCGTATCGCCATGGGCGGCGCCCAGGATTACTATGGAGTGGTGCCGGACCTCACGGCCATGGGCAAGATCGTCGGTGGTGGCCTCCCGGTGGGCGCTTTCGGGGGCCGGGCCGACATTATGGAACTGTTTGCCGCTGGCGATCCACCGCTGGTGCCCCATGCCGGCACCTTCAACGGCAATCCGCTCACGATGGCGGCCGGGTTGGTCTCCCTGGAGCTGCTCACTCCCGACGTCTTTGCCCGGCTCGCGGCCCTCGGCGACTACCTCCGTGACCGGCTTGTCGCCGTGGTTGCCGACTGCGGCCTGGCGTTCGAGGTGAACGCCATCGTCTCGCTGGTGTCGCTCGATCTGCCCCGGCAGCCAGCCGCCGATCCCACCGCCGCGGCCGGCGCCAAAGAGGTACTGCGGCTGATCTCCCTGGCGTTACTCAATCGCGGCATCAAAGCCACCGGGCTGCTGGCCGTCTCGACGATCATGGAGGAGGCGGAGATTGACCTGCTGGCCACTGAGCTAGGTGCCGTATTGGCCGCGTGCCGGCCAGCGATTGCGGCCGCAGCACCGGTGCTCTTGCGGGTGCAACGGGCAGCGGCACAGCCGGTTTGAGAGGTACGAGCTATGGCCATTCGGACCGTCACCGGGTCTATTGACCCGGAGACCCTCGGCGTCACCTTGATGCACGAGCACACCCTCTGCGATCTCTGGGCTGCCGGTGGCTGCACCACCTACACCGGCATCCTCGACGATGAGGAATTGCAAGCGGAGGAGTTGGCGCGGTACCGCCAGGCCGGTGGCAACGCCGTGGTGGACGTGACGACCGGCGGGGCCGGCCGCAACCCCGCCGGCCTGCGGCGGCTGGCCGAGGCTACCGGCTTGCATATCATCATGGGTGCAGGCTGGTACCGCGAGCGGGTCTATCCGCGCGAAATCTACGAGTTGAGCACCAATCGGCTCGCCGACCGGATCATTCGCGAGTTTGCCGACGGTGCCGACGGCACTGGGGTCAAGCCGGGGATTATCGGTGAGCTAGGCACCGAGCGCTTCCATATCACGCCGGCCGAGGAGCGGGTGTTTCGGGCCGGGGCGCGGGCGCAGCGGGCGACCGGTGCCGCCATCACGACCCATACCACCCATTTCGGCGACCTTGCGTTGGAGCAGGTGGCGCTGCTGCACGAAGAAGGCGTGCCGTCCGACCGGATCATCGTCGGTCACGTGGGGGAGCGGCGCGACATTCGTCTCGAGCAAGCCCTCGCCGCGACCGGCGTCTACGTGCAGATCGATCACGTCGGCTGGCCGTCCGGCGCCGGCATGCAGCCGGAGCACCAGCGCGTCCGCACCGTTGCGGCCTTGGTCCGGGCCGGACACCGTGATCGGGTGCTGATCTCGATGGATATTTGCCGGACCACGCTGTTGCACTGGCACGGCGGGCATGGCTACGATTACTTGCTACGCGAGTTTGTTCCCCTGCTGCACGCAGCGGGCCTGACCGAGGCCGATGTCAGGACAATCCTGGTGGAGAACCCCCGTCGGGTGCTGACCTTCTGACACCCCTTCCTACCTCGTCATTCCCGCGAAAGCGGGAATCCAGGGCCATTCGGAGGGCCTGTTCCAGGCCCTCCTCCCCCTCTCCAACATTTGGAGAGGGGGCCGGGGGGTGAGGTCCGGGACCATAGGGAGGCCAGTGTGATGCCAAACGACCAGTCGGCGGCTCCGGTAAAGCCGGAAAAGGTCCAAGCCTACCGCGCCGCCCAACGCCGCGGCGTGGCGTGGCTGCTCCGGCATCTCCACGCCGACGGATCGCTCGGCAAGCCGGAGCAAGGCTACCACTTCTACCGCGCACCCTGGACCTTCGCCGTGACCGGCGAGATGGCCGCCGCCAGCGCCGTCTGCGGCTGGATCAGGCGCCACATGCTCACCCCCGACGGCCGGATCGAGGGGCCGTATCGTCTCTTCGATGATGCCTATGCCTACCGCAATTCCGCGTTGATCGTCGGCGCGCACCTGGCGCTGCAATACGACCTGAGCTATGGGCTGCTGCCCGATCTCCTTTCCTGGCGCGATCCGCGTTCGGGCGGCTTTGCCAACGACCGCCTCGCCGACGGCAGCAAGAGCGACTACATGGACCTGCCCTACACGTGCGGGCCGGGGTTTGCCTGCCTCCAGACCGGCGCCCTCGAACCGGCACGGGACGTGTATCGGTACTTGCACGCCCTCTACGCGGCGCAGGAGGAGCTGCCGCAGCGTTTCTACTACGCCTGGTCACGCGCCGAGCAAGCCCCCATCCGCGAGTTCCCTGCGGAGCGGCAGACGGCCTACCTCGTGGAGAACCAAGTGGACCGGCCGCAGCGCTGGACGATTGGAGGCATTGCGGCCGGCTTTCTGTGCCGGCTCTACTTGGTCGAGCCGCACGAGCAGTACCTCGCCCTCGCCCGCCGGTACCAAGCGTTCTCGATGAGTGCGACCGAGCACCAGTTCAAGTATCCGCAAGTGTGCAAGAGTAGCTGGGGCAGTGCGCTGCTGTACCAGATCACTGGAGAAGAGGCGTATCTGCGCTGGACCTACCGCCTGGGCGACTGGTACGTGCGAACCCAGCAACCGGCCGGGCACTGGCACTGGCCCCGCTATGCGACACTGGGAGCGCAGATCGAGTTGACCCTGGAGTTCGTCATGCACCTGGACACCATCATCGGCGGCCTCGCGTCACGACTGTAGCCGCTGAGTCTTGCCACAGCACGCATGGAGAAGCCCCGATGAAGCTCCACTACTACCCCGAGACCGACTCGCTGTATATCGAGTTGAACGAACGGCCAAGCGCCGACTCCCACGAGGTCGCCGATAACCTCGTCATTGACTTCGATGCGGCCGGCGATGTGGTCGGAATCGATATCGAGCACGCCTCTCGCAAGCTGGGCCTGCGGCACGTCGAAACGGTGGCCTTGCCGCTCGATGACGAGCCAGGGGCGCCACTAGCCAGCCCGCGCTAGGGAAGCCGAACACTGTTTACCGATGACATCCTAGTGAAAACGGCCGTCTCCTGATGCTGGTTCTCGTCACCGGCGCCACGGGGCGCATCGGCTCCCACCTGACGCGGGCGCTCGTCCGGGCCGGGCATACCGTGCGTGCCCTCGTCGTGCCCGGCGACCCGCGCGCCGCGGTGCTTGACGACCTCGGCGTCGAGCACGTCACCGGACGACTGGAGTCGCCGGCAGCTGTGACGATGGCGGCGCGCGGCGTCGAGGCGGTGTATCACCTGGGCGGGGCACTGACCTCGCGCGGGAACACGGACGAGCAGTTCTTCGAATACAACGTCCGGGGCACCTTCGACCTCCTGATGGCGGTGCGCGATCATGCCCCCCACCTCCGGCGTTTCGTCTACGCCAGCAGCGATGCCGTCTACCTCCGCGGCGGCACGGCCGGCCCCTGCTATCTGCCTATAGACGAGGCGCATCCCCGGGTCCCGGGGACGATCTACGGCGCCAGCAAGGTGTGCGCCGAGGAGCTATGCCTGTCCTTCTGGCGCGGCTACGCGCTTCCGGTCACGATCCTGCGCTTTGGGGCCACCGCGGACGCGCGTGAGCTGGTCACACCCACGAGCACGTTTGCCCGCTGGCTCTTCCTGCGCGCGGCGACCGATCAGCTTGCCGGTGTGCCCAGTCCCACGCCGGAAGAAGCCGAGTCGTTGGCGCTCCTCAAGCGCCTCGACAACGGCAGCGAGCAGTTGGTCATCCTGGCCGACCGGGCCGGCCGCCCGGAAATCCGGCAATGGGCCGATGCCCGTGACATCGCCGCGGGTTGCGTGCAGGTGTTGGACGTGCCCGCTGCAGTCGGCCAGGCATTCAACCTCAGCGGCCCCGCGCCCTTCTCCCTCGCCGAGTTGGTGCCGTACATCGCCGCCGAGCTAGACCTGAGCTACGTGCCGGCGTGCCTGCCGACGGCTCGCCCCGCCTGGTACCACAGCACGGCCAAAGCGCAGCGCATGTGGGGCTACCATCCCCAGCGGACGGTCTTCGACATGGTTGACGAGGCCGTTGGCGCGATGTGACCCTGCTCGCCTCACCCCCCGGCCCCCTCCTGACAAGGGGAGGTTTTTCCGTATGGGCGCACCATGTTGCCCCCGTCTCCCCGTCATTCCCCCCGGCTCATCCGTCATTCCGGCGCCAGCCGCCAGCCCCGTCCCCCGGCCGCAACGGGGGGACCATCGGGGGGCGTGTCCCGGTCTGGCCCCGCGCGTGCGCGGACACGCCAGCCGGCCCCCTCCTCCGCTCCCGGGCCGGAATCCAGGGCCATTACAGAGGGCCTGGAACAGGCCCTCCACCCCCTCTCCATCATGTGGAGAGGGGGCCGGGGGGTGAGGTCTGCCCGCCCCCTCCCCGCCCATCCTGCCCATCCTGCCCATCCATGTAAATACCTACCCTTGTCAGCCTACCCCCTGGGAGAGGGACGGAGGCGCAGCCCCGCCCGCCGTCGGTTGCGCTACAATCCGGCCTAGCTATGCCTACACCGTCCGTCGCCGCCCGCACGCAACGCTTCACCGAGTCGGTCATCCGCGAGATGACCCGGCTCATCGCCCGCTACCATCCCGATGACGGCATCAATCTGGCGCAGGGGTTTCCCGACTTTCCGGCGCCCGACGAGATCAAGGCAGCCGCCATGGCTGCCATTCGCAGCGACGTCAACCAGTACAGCGTGACCTGGGGCGCCCCGGCATTGCGGGCGGCCGTCGCCGACAAGCTGGCCCGCACGACGGGGCTGGTTGTCGATCCGGACCGCGAAGTCACCGTAACCTGCGGCGCGACCGAGGCCATGATCGCGACACTCCTGGCAACGGTCAATCCGGGTGATGAGGTAGTCATCTTCCAGCCGTTCTACGAGAACTACTGGCCGGATACCGTCCTCGCCGGCGCCAGCCCCCGCTTTGTCACCCTCCATGAACCGGATTGGCATATTGATCCCGACGAGCTGACCGCCGCCTTTGGCGCGCACCCGCGCGGTCATCATCAACACGCCCAACAACCCGACCGGCAAGGTGTTCGACCGTGACGAGCTAGAGTTGATCGGGCGCTTGTGCGAACGCTGGAATGTGCTGGCCATCACCGACGAGATCTACGAGCACCTGGTCTACGAGGGGCAGCACGTCGCCATGGCGGCGCTACCCGGCTTACGCGAGCGCACGGTGACGATCAGTGGCATCGGCAAGTCATACAGTGTGACCGGCTGGCGCGTAGGCTATGCGGTGGCGCCGCCGCCCTTGACCGACGCCATCCGCAAGGTCCACGACTTCCTGACCGTTGGCGCGCCGGCCCCGTTGCAGGCCGCGGCGGTCGCCGCGCTCGCCATGCCCGATTCGTACTATCGCGCCTACCTGGCCGACTATCGCCAGCGCCGCGACTACCTGGTGGCCTCCCTCCAGGCTGCCGGGTTCGGCTGCCACCCCCCGGCCGGCGCCTACTACCTCATGGCCGACATCAGCCGGTTCGACTTTGCCGACGATATCGCCCTGGCCCACTATCTCGTGCGCGAGCGGGGACTGGCCGTCGTCCCCGGCACCAGCTTCTACCCCCCTCCACCACCCGACCGGCCCGCCCACCGCCGACCAGGCAGTCAGCGCGTGCGCTTCTCGTTCCCCAAGCGCCTAGAAACCCTCCGCCGCGCCACCGCCCGCCTAGCCAACCTCCCCCACCGGCCGGCGTAGGGTGAGCGTGGTGTCCCCGTCATTGCGGCGCAAGCCGCAATCCAGGCTCCCTCTCCACCTGGAGACCTTTGCATAACTCGTCATTCCCGCCTCACTACCGTCATTCCCGCGAAAGCGGGAATCTAGGGCGTGTTCACACAACCGCTCCCATACCGTCATAATGTCCGTGTTCACACAACCGCCCCCATATCGCCGTAATGTCACCCTGAACGCAGTGCAGGGTCTCAACTCCTTGTCGTGAGCACCGGTTTTGGCCAGCGGGCGCTTGAGATTCCGCGCTGCGCCCGCAATGACCGGCTGACAGGAGCAGCTGGCAGCTTAGTGTGAACACGCCCTAGTATGCGGCGCATTACTGTCTCCCGTCAAACCGGTCGACATGGGTGTCCTGGATTCCCACTGGTGGAGACCTTTGCATAAATCGTCATTCCGGCGAAAGCCGGAATCCAGGAGAATTCTCAGCATCAGGACTACCAAGTATGGAAGAATAGGTAGGATAAGCGCCCGATCAATCCTGCCCATCATCTAATCCTGCAAATCCCGATGCTGACCATCCCCTAGCCCCTAGGCCGGGATGACCGGCAGCGTGAGGTGCGAGGGGTGCTCGCTATCGTGGTGGATGGTCTGCCTGGCCGGCACCAATTCGGCATCCATGCCCGGCTGGAGTCCCGTGTTCGGGTTGCGGTCGAAGCGCGGGAAGTTGCTGCTGGACACCTCTAGCCGGATGCAATGCCCGGCCTTGAAGACGTTGCTCGTGTCCCAAAGGTCAATCTCGTACCGATACACCTGCCCCGGCCGGATTAGCGTCGGCTGCGTTAGGCTGTCGCGGTAGCGGGCGCGGCATAAGCCCTCGCAGAGGATGATCGCCTTGCCGTCCGGGTGGACGTCCACGAGCGTCGCCGTGAAATCCGTGTCGGGCGCGCTGGACGCGGCGTAGAGCGTGAGCGTCACCGGCCCCGTCGCCTCGACCGGCGCGGCCAGCGGCGCCGAGGTGTAGACCAGCACGTCGTCGCGGCGCTCTACCGCCCGCCGATCCCACGGCCCGCTGTCCTCCAGGAACAAGATCGGGCCGCCCACCGTCGGCACCGGATCGGCCGGATCGTAGACGTACCCGTCGGTCGGCTCATCGCCCGGCGGCGTAGTGGTGAGGACACCTGACGATGCCAGACGCGCACCACCCCTCCCACCATCGTGCGCGTCTGGCACGTCACCATTGCCGGCGAGGGTGTTGGCCCCGCCACGACTATGCAGGTAGTAGCGGGTGTAGTGGGTGCGGGCCAGCGGCCACTCGTGCTCGTGGCGCCAGACGTTCGCGCCCATCACGAACAGCCGAATCGGTGGCTCGTCGTCAATCCCGTTCGCCACGCCCCTCAGCCGCCGGTCGTACCAGCGCAGGTGCTCCGCGGTAATATCCAGGGCCGCTTGGCCGCCGAAATTGATGGCCCCGAACGGCTCCGCCGCGCCGATGTTCTGGTGGCTCCAAGGGCCGACCAGCAGCTTGGTCTGTCTTCTCGCCGCCGCGGAGCGCGTCCGCTGCGACCATCCCCGATAGAGCTTGAACCCTTCATGCACCAGGTTGTCGTACCAGCCGGTGATGAAATAGGCCGGCGTCTCGACCTCGCCGTAGCGGTCGCGCAGGCTATAGCTCCGCCAGAACTCGTCGAACGTGGAGTGCTCGATGACTTGCCGATAGAACGGCAGGTCTACGATGTCGTCTAGTGCCGAGACGAGCGGGAGGCGCCGATAGAGCTGCTCGGAGTTCAGCAGGCGGCGCGTGCCCCACTGCATCGTGCGGCCCGCCATATTGATGAAGTTGAGCGCAATGTGGAGTTGGAGGGCGCCGTCCACATAGAAGTGGCCGAAATTGTCCTGCTGGCCGGCAATCGGCACCAGCGCCCGCAAGTAGCGGCTGCGGAGCGTCGCCGGGAGGGTTTGCGTAAAGCCGAGATAGGACACGCCGAACGTCCCGATGGTGCCGTCGCACCAGGGCTGGGCACCTAGCCATTCGTGGGTGTCGTAGCCGTCCGCAGTCTCGTGGATATACGGCTCCCACGCGCCATCGGAGTCGTGCCGCCCGCGACAGTCTTGCATGACGACGGCATAGCCACGCTCGACGAACGGCACCGCCCAGGCCAGATAACGCTCCCACTGATTGTCGTAGATCGTGCGGAGCAGCAGCGTCGGAAAGGGGCCGGGCGCATTGGGTAGGTAGATGTCGGTGGAGAGCAGCACCCCATCGCGCATCGGCACCTTGACATCGAGACGCACCCGGAACGGCTGTGCCGGTCGTGCCGTATCGAGTTTACTCATCGCCTCCTCACCTCAACCACCCGCCCCTCTCCCCTGACAGGGATAGGTACAGGCCAAGCCGTAGGGGCGCAGCATGCTGCGCCCGTCCCCCCACGGGGATAACCCCGCTCTATACCCCGTCCCCCCACGGAGCGGGGCGCCAATACTACACCTACTCCACCCCGTCACGCCCGCCCCCTCATGCCGGTGCCAGCCGCAGTCCAGTTCCCGCCGCCGCCCCCTCTCCACATGGTGGAGAGGGGGCCAGGGGGTGAGGCCCGCCGCCCCCACCCCGTCACGCCCGCCCCCTCATGCCGGTGCCAGCCGCAGTCCAGTCCCCGCCGCCGCCCCCTCTCCACATGGTGGAGCGGGGGCCGGGGGGTGAGGCCCGCCGCCCCCACCCCGTCACGCCCGCCCCCTCATGCCGGTGCCAGCCGCAGTCCAGTCCCCGCCGCCGCCCCCTCTCCACATGGTGGAGAGGGGGCCAGGGGGTGAGGCCAATACCCCCCGTTGTCTTTCCCCCACCCCCACCCGATATGCCTTAACGTTGGGAAGTGGCAGATGCAAGACTATCCTGGAGCACCGGGCACCGCCCGGCAGGGCAGCACTCGTACCATCGTGCCGGCCGCCTGTGGTGGGGCGGCCGCGCACCCGCCGAGGGCGCCGGGTCCTGACCATCCCCTCGCCACCGCGGCGCGGCGGCTGGGTCAGGACCGTCCGTGCGCCGCGCCGAGCGTGCCGGTCCCGGACCGGTCCCGCGCGGCGCAAACGGCGCCGGGTCAGGACCGACCCCTCGCCGCTCCGAGTGCGGTGGACTACCACTGGTCCTGCGCCCGGCACCCAAGGGTGCCGGGTCAGGGCCGATTTCCCACCGCGCAGCGTGCAGCGGGGCCTGACCGACCGCGCGCCGCGCATCGGGCATTGGGGCAATGGTGCCCCTGCCTCGCGCAAATGGCGCCGGGCCATGACGTACCCCTGGCCAGCACGACCAGGGCGCCGGGTCATGGCCGTCCGTGCGCCGCGTTGAGGGCGCTGGCTCACCACCAATCCCGCCCCGCGCAAATGGCGCCGGGTCCTGACCAGCGTTGCGCCACCGTGGCGCAGCGGCCGGATCAGGACCGTCCGTGCGCCGCGTATCGAGCGCCGGATCACGACCGATCCAGCGCTGCGCCTAAGGCGCCACCGGGCCACGCACCGGCGCGCGCCGGCACTTTCGTGCCTAGCACCACTGCGCCCTGGCCGGCCTGCGTGAGCCGGTTGCTCCAGGTAGTCTTGCCCCGCGTCCCTGCCACTCCCAACACTCTCACCTACTTGCAATCCCACCACCACACCGCGAACAATCGCCCTGCGTACTCCCACACTCTCACCCACCGACCGTCCCATGCCAGCACCCATCAAGTGCATCCTGCCATCCAGGTTCCGCCCCGCCCGCGGTCTTGCTCCACCACGGGCACGGGCTGCCTCCTCCGGCCCCCCGCCCGCGCCCCGCCCGCCATTCCCCTTCCCTTTAGGGAGGGGGCCAGGGGGTAGGTCCACCCTACTCCCCCTTACCGGCCCGCACCCCTTGTGTCCCGGATCGCCTCCAGTGCCGAGGGGTTTTCGAGCGAGGAGAGGTCGCCGGGGTCCTCCGCGAGGTAGGCGGCGCGGATCACGCGGCGCATAATCTTGTTACTGCGCGTGCGCGGCAGCTCGGCGACGAAGTGTACCGCAGTTGGCCGGAGCGGTTTGCCCAGTTGGGCGGCCACGGTGTCCGCAACCGACGCGCCGGGACTGCCCGATCCTATCCCTGCGGAGCGTGCGGTGGTGCTGTCCTGGTAGTCAGCGGCGACCGTCGTCCCGGCGGTAGGAGCCGGCCCAGGCGGCGGCACGGCAAAGACGATCACTCGCTCGCCTTTGATCTCGTCGGGCACACCGATGGCCGCGGCCTCGGCGACGCTGGGGTGTACTACCGCTGCCGACTCGATCTCGGCCGGCCCCACCCGCTTGCCGGCGACGTTGAGCGTATCGTCGGAGCGGCCATGAATGTACCACGAGCCGTCGTCCTCGATCAGTGCCCAATCGCCGTGTGCCCACACGTCGGGCCAGCGTGACCAATACGTCTCCAAGTAGCGCTCGCGATCCTGCCAGAAGCCTTGGGTCATCCCGACCCACGGCGCCCGTAGCACTAGCTCACCAACCCGTCCGCGGACCGGCTGCCCCGCCTCGTCCACGACGTCGGCAGCCATGCCGGGCACCGGCCCGGCAAAGGCGCACGGCTGCTGTGGCTCGACGGTCGTCGCGGCGACGATACCACCGGAGATTTCGGTGCCGCCCGAATAGTTGATCAGCGGGCAGCGTCCGCCGCCGACCTGCCGGAAGTACCACCACCACGACTCCGGGTTCCACGGCTCGCCCGATGCGGCCAGAGCGCGTAAGCCGGAGAGATCGTGTCGCGTTGGCCCCTCCGGGTCGGCGCGCATCAACGCCCGCACGCCGGTCGGGGCCAAGCCCAGGGTGGTAATGCGCTGCCGCGCCGCCGTGGCCCAGAGACGATCCGGCGCCGGCCAGTCGGGCGCGCCATCGTAGAGGCAGGCTGTAGCGCCGAGCAGCAGGCTGCCGGCGATGAGCCACGGCCCCATCATCCAGCCGAGGTCGGTGTACCACCACACACGGTCGTCGGCTTGGATGTCGAAGCAATGGGCCATGTCCTGCGCGGCCTTGATCGGAAAGCCGGCGTGGACGTGGACCGCCCCCTTGGGCCGTCCGGTGGTGCCCGACGTATAGATCACCATGTACGGCTCGTCGGCCGCGGTTTCGACGGCGGGCAGCATGTCCGGCTGCTGCCCAACCAGGTCATGCCACCAGACATCGCGCGCCGGCTGCCAGGGCGGGGGACGTGCCGGAGCCGCACCATCCGCTGCTCCCGCCGGGATAGGATCGTGCGGCTCTGGCACGTCCGTTCTCCCGGCCCGCCGCACCACCAGCAGCCGCTCGATACTCGGAGCGGCCTGCGCGGCCGCGTCGGCGACCTCCTTGAGCGGCACCATACGACCGCGCCGGAAGAAGCCGTCGGCGGTAATCAGCACGCGCGCCCCGCAGTCGTTCAGACGCGCGGCGACGGCCGGGGCCGCATAGCCGGAGAAGATGGGCGTATAGATCGCCCCGATGCGCGAGCAGGCCAAGGTCGCAATCGCGCACTCTAGCGTCATCGGCAGGAAGATGCCTACGCGGTCGCCGCGGCGGATGCCCAGCGCCCGCAGCGCCCCGGCCGCGCGGCTCACCTCGACGAGCAGCTGCCGGTAGGTGAGGGTGCGGGTCGTCCCTTCTTCACCCTCCCAAACGAGGGCGGGACGGTCGGCCGCCGGACCATGGGCGTGGCGATCTACGGCATTGCTGACGTAGTTGAAGCGGCCGCCGGGGAACCAGCGGGCAAACGGCAGACCGTCCGCGAGGTCCAGCACGCGATCCGGCTGCCGAAACCAAGACAGGTCGAGGTCGTGGACTACCGCTGCCCAGAACCACGCCGGGTCGGCGGCCGCCCGCTCGCGCAGCTCGTCTACCGTGGCCAGCCCCAGGCGACGCATGAAGCGCAAGAGACGACTGCGCCGCAGCTGCACGGAGCGCGGCCGCCACGCCTGGCTGGCCGTGAGGGTGGCTGCCATGTCTATCACCCCCTCCCCGTCATTCCGGCGAAAGCCGCAATCCAGGGCCATTCGGAGGGCCTGTTCCAGGCCCTACTCCCCCTCTCCACATGGTGGAGAGGGGGCCGGGGGGTGAGGTCTGCCCCCCCGCGGCTCTCTACGAAAAACCTACCCTTATCAGGGACTCACCCCGCCTCCCCGTCATTCCCGCGCAAGCGGGAATCCCCGTCCCCCTGCCGCAGCGGGGGGGCCATAGGAGGGCCTGCCCCCTCCCGCCGAAAGGCCTCGAAACGCTCGGCAATCCGGGCCTCGGTGGTATCACCATCGTAGACGACCAAGCGTACCGCAACCGCCAAACTCTCGCCCCGCCGGACCACCGCCCGCTCCAGCGCAAACGGGTTCACGTTCAGCGTGCCATACTCGCTGACGTGCCAGGGGTGGCCGGCAGCCGAGGGATACGGAAACACGGCAATTCCGGCCCGTTGCCCGCTGGGGACAATACCCGACACTGCCACCCAATCCGCGCGTTGACCGTCGATAGCCGCGCTCCCCGTGCGTCCATCGGCATCGTGTACGGCGCCGCCGTCCATCACGCGCAAGCCCTCGGCGAGCCGTATGCCCAGATAGGCGTGTCGGGTAGGCCCAATGCTGAAGTCCCACTCGGTGGGCCGCAGGTGTGAATGGATGTCCAGGTAGTGAGCCACTTGGCCGACCGGAGCCGCACCACACCTGGCGCCATCCGTGCGACTCCGGCCGGCCACCTGGCCGGCTATTATGTCGAGTGTCCTCGTCTCCAGCGCGATAATACGCCGCGGCCGCGCGCCCCACTCCTCGGGCCCTTGCCACTCCAGCGTTTGGGTGATCCGTAGGTGGTCGGCGGCCAGCTCTGCGCTCTCCACCCCCACACTGAGGATACGGCCTGGTGCCCGACCCTGGAAGGTCTCGCCCACGTAGAAGTTGTAGGTCGCCTCCTCGAAAGCGTCGTCGGCAAAAGGCAGCCGGCAATAGACGTGATCGGCGCCGATCCAGACCGACTGATGGTGCGGATGGTCTATCGGTCCGTCGGTCGTGACCGCGACGCCGGCCGGGGTGTAGAGCGGGTAGAGATAGGCGCGGAAAGGCCCTTGATTCAACGCGGTGATCCACTGTCCCCGCCACTTCACCAGGACACGCCGCGCCTTGGCGAACGCCCCTCTGGGCAGCGGGATCGGCTCTTGCTCGACCGTAAACGACGGCATTGCCGTTGGCCTCCCTCGCCGGCCCACCTGCGTACTACGCGCTGACACCTCTCGCAGAGCCTACGCAGGGACAAGCGGCCCTGTCAAACCGCGCCGGATAGACGACACCCGGCCTCACTCACTCTCTCCCTGAGAGCGGCCCCTGACCCTAACTGGGTTAGGTACGCGCCAAGCCGTAGGGGCGCAGCATGCTGCGCCCCTCATTCCCGTTGTCTCATCCGTCATTCCGGCGCAAGCCGGAATCCAGGGCCATTCGGAGGGCCTATTCCAGGCCCTCCACCCCCTCTCCAAATGTTGGAGAGGGGGCCGGGGGGTGAGGTCTGCCCCACCCCCGCGGCTCTCTACGAAAAACCTACCCTTGTCAGGGCGGGGGGGTGAGGCCCGTCCCAGCCCCTCCTGCTCATCCTTGCATCCTGAAAATCCTGATGCAGACAAAAACCTACCCTTATCAGAGGCTAGGGTGGGGGCCAGGCCAGAGACGCCCTAGGTAAGACGGGCCGCTATGCGGTAGTATGTGGCGTGGCAGGCACACTGGGCCGGGTCAAGTCCGGCAAAGGGGGAGGGAGTTATGGTAATCCGGCAGTGGGGTGGGGCGCTGGGACGGCGTAATGCGCTGGCCGCTATTGCCAGCGCGGTGGCGCTGGTCGCGTGCAATGGCGATGGCGATAGTGCCGGGGGTGCTACCGACGGCGAATGCGTCGAGGTCCCGGCGACCGTCACGACCGCGACCGTCGCGCTGACCAACGGCGCCGCGTTTACCTTCGAGCTGAACCGCGCGGCGGCCCCGAACTCCATCCAGAACTTCATTGACAAAGCGCGCTGTGGCGCACTCACCGGCACGATCTTCCATCGCGTGGAGGGCTGGGTGATCCAGGGCGGCGACCCGGCGACCAAAGGGGAGCGCGGCAAGGACTACTATATTCTGGGTGCCGATCAGCCCGCAGGCGACGTCCCGGCCGCCGGCCAGGGTGGCGGGAAGATGCCCACGGAGACGAGCGATCAGCCATTCGAGGCCGGCGCCGTGGGCTTTGCGCGCGGCGCCGATCCGACCCTCACGAACGACAGTCAGTTCTTCGTGCTCAGACAGGATGCCCGCCACCTCGACGGCGACTACACCTATATCGGCAAAGTCACCGCGGGCCTGGATGTCGTGCGCGCGATCCAAATCGGCGACAAGATCGCCGGCGTCACCTTCCAGTAGCACCACCGACGAGGGACTCACCCCCGACCCTCTCTCCGCATGGTGGAGTGGGGGGGGTACAGCAGAGACGGGCGTGAGCCGTAGGGGCGCAACATGTTGCGCCCACTCTCTGCGGTGCAGGCGCCCCTTCCCTTCAGGGAGGGGGGTGGGGGGAGGTCTGGCAAGCAAGCGGAGTGAGCGGTGATGGGTGCGGATGAGCGGGACCAGGTAGCCACGCCCTCCGGTCTGCCGGTGGCGCCGGTGTACCACCGGTCCGATTGGGGCGACGAGCCGGCTGCGGAGCATCTCGGCGAGCCGGGCGCGTATCCCTTCACGCGCGGCATCTACCCCACGATGTATCGGCGGCGCCTGTGGACTATGCGCCAGTACGCCGGCTATGCCGATGCGGCCGAATCCAATCGGCGCTATCGCTACATGCTGGCGCAGGGGCAAACGGGCCTGTCGGTGGCCTTCGATCTGCCGACCCAGCTGGGCTACGATCCCGACCATCCCCTCGCCGTCGGCGAGGTCGGGCGGGTGGGTGTCTCCATTGCCAGTGCCGATGATATGGCCGACCTGTTCCGTGGCATTCCGCTCGATCAGGTCAGCACCTCGATGACGATCAACGCCACCGCCGCCGTGCTCTTGGCCTTCTATATCGTCGCAGCCGAGGAGCAGGGAGTCGCCCCGGAAGAGCTTGCCGGCACGCTCCAGAACGACATTTTCAAGGAATATATCGCCCGCGGGACATATATCTACCCACCGGAGCCATCCCTCCGGCTTGTCACCGATATCATCGAGTATTGCGTCCACCACCTGCCGCGCTGGAACCCCATCTCGATCAGTGGGTATCACCTGCGCGAGGCCGGCGCAACGGCCGTGCAGGAGCTGGCCTTCACGTTAGCGAACGGCATCGGGTACGTGCGCGCGGCGCTGGAGCGCGGCCTGAGCGCCGACCGCGTAGGGCGACAAGTATCGTTTTTCTTCTCCTGTGACCGCGACTTCTTCGAGGAGATTGCCAAGTTCCGGGCCGCCCGGCGCCTGTGGGCCACGATCATGCGCGACGGGATACCGGGGTGCCCCGGCACCAGCCTGGGCGCGGAGGAGCCACGCGCCGCCATGTTACGCTTCCACACGCAGACCGCGGGCAGCTCGCTGACGGCGCAGCAGCCGCAGGTGAACACGGTGCGTACCACGGTGCAGGCGTTGGCGGCGGTGCTCGGCGGCACGCAGTCGCTCCATTGCAACGCCTGGGACGAGGCCCTGGCCCTCCCTACGGAGGAGAGCGCCCGACTGGCGCTCCGTACCCAGCAGGTGCTGGCCCATGAAACCGGTGTCACTGCAACCGTTGATCCGCTCGCCGGTTCGTATTTCGTGGAATCGCTGACCGACCAGCTCGGAGCCAGGGCGAGTGACGAGCTGGCCCGGATCGAGCGCCTGGGCGGGGCTACCGCCGCGGTGCGGAGCGGATACTACACCCGCGCGATTGAGGCGAGTGCGTATCGCGCGCAGCAGGCCGTTGAGCGTGGCCAGCGCACCGTTGTCGGCGTGAACAAGTATCGCGATGACACGCCGGAAGCGCCAGGGGACCAGCCTGAAGGGGCGTCGGTGCCAACGGGCAAGCTGCTGCGCGTTGATCCGGCGGTCCGTGATCGCCAGAGCTACCGCCTGGCCGAGTTACGTCGCCGGCGCGATCAGCAGCGCGTCACGGCGACGCTGGAGCAAATCCGCGCGGTGGCCGCGGGCGAGGGCAACCTGGTGGAGACCTTATTGGCCGGGGCGCGGGCGCGCGCCACGCTGGGCGAGATGTGCGACGCGCTGCGCGACGTGTTCGGTGAGCACCGGCCGTAGGGGGACGTGTCGCACCTCCCGCCCTCCTCCCCACACGTAGGGGCGCAGCATGCTGCGCCCGTCCGGAGGAAGATCCAACTGGAGGCCGGCGGAGTGAGGTGGAGCTGACAAGGATAGGTAGAAAAAGTAGGGGCGTCATTCATCGCGCCCAACTCGACACACTGCTCTCCTTGGGTGCGATAATGAAAGTTGCCAACTTGATAACGTAGGGCGTGTTCACACAACCGCTCCCATATCGCCATAATGTCACCCTGAACGCAGTGAAGGGTCTCAACTCCTTGTCGTGAGCACCGGTTTGGGTCAGCGGGCGCTTGAGATTCCGCGCTGCGCCCGCAATGACCGGCTAACAGGAGCAGCTGGCAGCTTAGTGCGAACACGCCCTAGTGTTTTGGCCTCCACCCTGGCCCTCCCCCGGACTGAGCTACCAGGGGAGGAAACCTGCTCCCTGCCCCTGCGAAGCGGGGGAAGGGGGCGGTGCCCCACTACCCAATTAAGTTAGCAACTTTCATTATCGTTCCCCTACGACCACTGACCACTATTCCATGCCTACGCCAGAGCGCATCGAGAAAATCGAGCGCGTTGTTGCCGCGAGGCAACACGGGCTAGTGGTCGTCCTGGAGGACATCCACGATCCACACAATGCGGAGGCAGTGCTACGTACTTGCGACGCCGTTGGCGTGCAGGACGTGTACTTTGTCTTCGAGCAGGAAGACTACTACGATCCGAGACGGGTAGGAAAACAGTCTTCAGCGTCCGCGAACAAGTGGGTGAGCTGCCACATCTTCCATTCGACGGCCGCGTGCATCGCACAGCTCCGGACAGGCGGGTACGAGAGCGTGGCAGCCGTCGTGGATGGTGCCGACGAGGAGCTTGTGGGCCGCGATTTCACGGCGCTGCGCCTCGCGTTGTGGTTTGGCAACGAGCATGCCGGTCTGTCGCCAGCGGCCACGGCGGCGGCTGATCGCCGTGTCTCGATACCGATGCGCGGCATGGTGCGGAGCCTCAACGTCTCCGTGGCTGCTGCCATCTTCCTCTTCGAGGTCACGCGCCAGCGCCGAGCAAACGCGGCCGCCTACCGGCTGCCGCCGGACGAAGCGGAGCGGCTATGCAGCGATTTCCTGAAGCGTTAGGCCCAGCGTCGCCCTGGCCGGCCAAAAATGCACCGCAGCTGATACGATAAGATCATGCAGTTTTGGCCAGCCACCGGTGCCGTCCTGGACCATATCGGTATTGCGGTGCGAGACCTCACAGCGGCCACTCGGACGTACTCGGCGCTCCTCCCCGGCGTCTTCCGCGCTGGCCCGACCCACGAGGTCCCGGCCCAGGAGGTGCGCGTCAGCTTCCTGACGGGCGCGGGCACCAAGCTCGAGCTGCTGGAGCCGCTGAACGGCAGCGGGCCGCTCGCTCGGTTCCTGGCGCGCCGCGGCGAGGGGCTGCACCATATCTGCTTTGCGGTGCCCGCTATCGAAGTCGAGCTGGCGCGTCTGGCGGCGTCTGGCGCCGAGCTGATTGACCGTACACCGCGGCCAGGACATGGCGGCCGGGTCGCGTTCGTCCATCCGCGCGCGGGCCACGGCGTCTTGCTCGAACTCTTGGAGCGCGCGGCCCTGACCGATGGATAGCCAGCCGGCCGCCGACTACGTGTGCCGGGTGATCTGTCATAGTTCTTGCAATAGCGCCAACAATACTGTTCGCACCTACGATCCGGTAGCGGCGCATTGATATCGCCTGAACGATAGGCCGATGATGGATGGCCTCGCCCAGCGTGTCCTCGCTGGCGACCGGCCGGCCCTGGCGCGGACCATGACGCTGCTGGAGCGCGATGATCCCGCCGGCACCGCCGTCTGGCAAGCGCTCTACCCGCGCGCCGGCAAGGCCCAGCGTATTGGCCTGACCGGGCCGCCCGGTGCGGGGAAGAGTACCCTGGTCGCCCAGCTCGCCCGTCACTATCGCCAGCAAGCTCACACGGTCGGGATCGTTGCCGTGGATCCGACTAGCCCGCTCACTGGCGGAGCACTCCTCGGCGACCGCGTGCGGATGAGCCGGCTGGCCGGGGACCCCGGCGTGTTCGTGCGGAGCATGGCCAGTCGCGGTCAGCCCGGCGGACTGGCCACCCAGACGGCCGCGGTCGCCGACGTGTTCGCTGCGGCCGGTATGGATCGCGTGCTCATCGAAACGGTCGGTGTCGGCCAAGAGGCGTTAGCGGTCGTCGGGGTGGCGCAGACGACTATGCTGGTCGGTGCGCCGGGCCAAGGCGACGAAGTGCAGGCGATGAAGGCCGGACTCTTGGAGTTGGCCGATGTCCTCGTCGTCAACCAAGCGGATCGCGACGGTGCTGCCGCGCTGGCCGCCGCCTGGCGCTGGGTGATCGAGGACGGCAGCAGCCGCTCACGCGAGACTGGCTGGCAGCCACCCGTTATCGCGACCGTGGCGACGACTGGGCAGGGCGTGCCCGAGCTGGTAGCGGCCCTCGACCAACATCGCACCTGGCTCGCGGACAGCGGGGGCTGGAAGCAACGCGCCGCACGCATCGCCGGCGAGCGCATACTGCGCGCCCTCGCTCACCACCTCCTGATGACCGCGCGCCGTCGGGCGGCCGACAGCGACATCTGGGACCGGCTCATCGCCGACGTGGCCGCGCGCCGGATCGATCCGGCCACCGCCGCCGCGCGGCTCGCCGCTATGGCTTTCGACAAAGAACGGTGAGGAGGTGAGGAGTGGTCCCCCCGGCTCTTTCCCCGCTCCGCAGAGGCCGGGGATGGCACGCTCTCTCCCCGTGTGCATCAGCCAGCACGGGGGGCGAGAGAGGCGGCGAGACGCCTCCGGCCGAAACTCCACCCTTGTCGGCGTGGGTGCCTGGTGTCGCTCCGGCCGAGCCGGGCTTCAGACGATGGTCTCGCTGTCGAGCAGCGCCTCGGCTTTGGCGCGGTCATCTGCGGTCATGACCACCGTCGCGTAGCCCCCATAGCGGTTCAAGAGGTGCAGGCTTTGGATGTTCACCGCCGCGTCTCTGAACCGCGCCGCTACTTTTGCCAGCGCGCCCGGTTCGTCCCGCAGCTTGATGATCAGCGCATCGTCGGTGACTGCGCGGAAGCCCGCGTTCATCAGCGCGTGCAAGGCGCGGTCGCACTCTTCGGTCGTAATGATGACGAGGCCGCTGTCCCCCCTGCCCTCGGTGTCAATCGACTCCAGGTTGATGCCTTCGTTGGCCAGGACCTCGGTGATCTTGGCAATGACCCCGACCTCGTTCTTCACCGTGATAATGATTCTCTTCATGGGCACTCCTCCTCGGTCTGCTCGTGCGTGCCGTTACTGCATGCACAGTCGTCTACAATCGCGTCTACCATTGCCCGCGTCACGTGGGGCATGATCACGATATGGGCGATGTCTTCATACGGGGCGATCTGCCACTTACGGACCACCTCCGGCGCCGGCCTGGGGAAAACGACCGTGACCGAGTTCTCGTTGCGCCACGCGGGGACGCCGCGGTCACTGAAGCGCTCGACCGCATACTGGGCGACCACCAGCATTTCCGCCACCATCTCCCGAAAGCCGTCCAACCCGTGCTGCCGGAGCGCGTACCACAGCATCAGCGGCGTCAATGCGTTGCGCGATCCCGCCAGGGTGGTATCGAGCACGCCCACGTACTCGATTGACCGTGCGACGCGCGCTACGTAGTCGCGCTTGGTCAGGGCAATGCCGCACGGTATCGGGCAGCCGATCAACTTGTGCCCGCTGATGGACATGCTATCGAACCCGGCATCGAATCCATAGGGTTGCGGGTGCTCCACGAACGGCAGAATCATCCCGCTCAACGCCGCGTCGCCGTGAATGTAGTAGCTCGTCACCGCCAAATCATCGAGGATATCCCGCACCTTGCGAACGTTGTCCACCGCACCCTTCATCGTGGTGCCGATATTGGCCATGAAGATGACCGGCACGTCCCGGTTTATGCGTATCGTCTCGTAGAGGTCGAGGTAGTCTACCTCCCCATTGTCCTGGCTCTTGATCATGATGTTGCGCGCCCTCAGCACGCGCAGGCTCTTGATGACGCTGTAATGCGTGTCCTGTGAAAAGTAGACTACGCCCTCCGGGAAAAGCTCGCGGCCCATATACAGTCCATACATGTTCCCCTCGGTCCCGCCGGAGGTGACATAGCCCCACGCCTGCTCCGGGTCCAGGCACAGCAAATTGGCAAATTGCCTGATGACTTCACGCTCTAGCTCGTGGGTGTTGAGGCGAAAATTGCTGTCGTCGAAAGGATCGCCGATGTTGTTGGTGCAATAGCGGAAGAAGGGAAGCAGCTCCGAGTAGTCGAAGTTCAGGTTGCACGGGTAACCGGCAAGGCGCTGCGACAATACTTCGATATTGCCCAGTAGGGAATCGAGGCGCGCTTTGGTTTCCACACACGTTTGGCCCATGTTGCTCATGTCGGAGGCTCCTCAACGTTTCCGGCCGGGGACGCGGAGGTAGAGCATACTCATCGGCTACCCCTGTCGCGACGGTCAAGCTCGCTCGGACGGACGTACCAAGTCTGCACCACCAATTTCCAGAGGATTGTGCAGACCTGGCAGCATCCGGCGGGCCGGTCGGCGCTACACGCGGTTCCGATCCGCGACCTCGCGGACAATCGCGGCAGCCAGTACACAGTCCTCCGGCCCATACTTCTCGCAGAACGTACTCCACCGGAGCCACCTGTCCAGGTAGGCGCTTGCGTTGGGGCAGGTGGCGCTGCTGTACGTATACGTGCGCGAGGCCGGGGGCATTGAGTAGGGATACACCTGCTGCGCCGCCTTCTCTTGGAGGAATGTGCAGGCGGCCGGCATCAGGTAGTACCGCGCGGTACCGATGCCAGGGATACCGGCTGACGCGCACTGCTCGCCGAACTCGTCGGCCGTGCAGCGGAAGGCCGCCGGATCAATGCTGAAGCCCACCATCCACGCCGAGTACACGTCCACATAGTCGGGAATGGGCAGGGGAGTGATCCCCGGTATCGCCGCCAAGTGCTCGGTCAGCAGTCGTGCCATGTGGTCGATGTGGACGACCTGCTCGCGGATGATGTCGAGCTGCGCCAGCGTGATGGCTGCGGTGCCGGCGGGCATCCGCAGGGCTGTGCCCTCGGCCGTGTGCATGCGACCGAAGCCCGGCTTGTTCTCCGCCCCGCGGCTATGACCGAGGAAGCGCGCCCGCTCGGCGAGCGTGTCGTCATTGGTGATCAGACAGCCCCCGATATCCGATCCCAGGGTCTTCTCCGAGTCGAAAGAGAAGCCCGCGGCATGGCCCAGCGTACCGGCCAAGCGCCCCTTGTACACGCCGAACACCGCTTGACACACGTCCTCGATGACGACCAGATCATGCTGGGCAGCCAGCGCGTTGATCGGGTCCATATCGCAGCTGATCCCGGTCTTGTGTACCGCCAGGATCGCCCGCGTGCGGTCGGTAATCAGCGGTGCAATGGTGTCGGCGCTGATGTTCACCGTGCCCGGCTCGACGTCGGCGAACACGGGAATGTAGTGCTCCTTGATCAGGCCCATGATCGTCCCGTAGTCCGTCACCGGACTGACGATCACCTCGTCACCCGGGGCGAAGTCCAAAGCCATCGCCAGCAGATAGAGGGCCGGCGTACACCCGGGCGTGGCCATGCAGTGCTTGACGCCCATTTCCGCCGCAAACCGCCGCTCGAACCGGCCGGTCATGTCCGAGGTGAGGCCGCTCTCGACTACCTCTTGGAGGTACTGCAGCGCATTCGGCCCCATCGTGCGCGGGAAGGTGGTCGGGAGCTTGCCGGTCAACCCAGCAAAGGCCGCAGCGCCGTACTGTGCTCGCTCGATGACGGTCATCGGTCCTCCTCCTCGTATCTGGGCACCCGGCTCATGCGGGGACGATATGGACTTGGCGGCTGCTCGCCAGGTCCATATCGGCGAGCAGCTTGCCGTTCCGGCGGTGGGTAGCGTGCGGACGACCGTCCACCTCGATAGCCCGCGTGGACGGCGGCAGGCTGATGGTCACAGTGCGAGAGTGTACCCCCGGTGGCAGTCCCGCTGCGCTGAGGCGATAGCGGTCCGGCCCTTCGGTCGTGATGCGGGTGTGTCGGCGGGTGTAGCGATAATCCAGCGGTGCCTCCACCGGCGCCAGCCATACGTCGTCGCCACCTTCGGCGACTACCGTAGCGATCCGCTCGCGGAGCTGGGCCGCCGAGCAGTCCTTATTCGGATGGATCGGTACTTCCAAGGGGCAGTGCAGGTAGTCAATGATCCAGCCCCGGTCGCGCTGCGCGTGCCGGATATTGCGGAAGGGGTCGAACTCCGAGAAAAACGGTCCGTACCCCTGATGGTGGAGAAAGGTCCGGTTCAGCCACAGCAGATCCTCGTCGTCAGGACGGTTGAGCGCATCCGTGATGCTCATAGCGCCGAGGTAGCCGAAACGACGGCAGCCGGCCAGCGCACCCTCGTTCATGTTCGCGTTACTCCCCGGGGCGCAATAGACCGTGACCGGCTGGCCGGCCGCTTCCTCCAGCACGGCCTTGGCCTTCCCTAACTCCAGATCGGCCGTGTCGGCGTTGACCGCCGTATGGGACCAGGAGTGGTTGCCTACGCCCCAGCCCCGCGCCACCATCTCGCGCAGCTCTGCGGTGCTCATCTGTTTCATGCCGTTGTAGCTGGAGTTCCCTACCCGCCGGATTTCACCGATCTGTCCGACGACGACCTCCAGATGGCCCGGCACGTCGTACCGGGCCAGGATAGGAATGGTGAAGCGGTGCAAGTCACTCAAGGCCTCGTCGAAAGTGATGGAGTAGACCCAGCGCTTGTCACCGCGCCAGGGACAGACGGAGATACCGTGCTCGGATGATGACGCCGGAAGCGCACCACACCTGGCACTATCGTGCGCTTCTGGCGCGTCGGAACCGGTCATTGACGCCTCCTACGCTGGCAGAAATGTCGCTGAGGGACCCGTTTTCCCCGGTGACCGATGCACTCCCCCCTCTCCCCGCGGGAGAGGGTCGGGGTGAGGGCTGCCGGGGAATGCGGCCAACTGCGACTAGCCCGTATGCTGCCGGGCCGCGGCAACGGCGGCACAGGCCGCCATGTATTGGTCGAATCCTACGGTGTCGCCGATCTTGAGCTGGAACTCTTTCAGGGCCGTCTGCGTCACCAGCCGCGCCTCCCAAGTCTCGGGATACTCGACTGCCAGCGTCCCTTCACGGATCAGAAAGACCTTGTAGCCGTAGCCTAGCATCTCGACGGTCGCGGCCGCGGAGTGCATGATGCACATATTCGTAGCAAAGCCGGTGTAGACCAGGTACTTGATCCCACGACGGCGACAGATACGATCCAGCTGCCGGGCGGTGACGATGACCTGATCGCCCGCTTCCGGCTCGCAGGAGGCCGCAATATACATGCGCTCCCAGCCGTCCCACTCCTGATAGCCGCGCCCGTGGGTGCGCTCGGCCCGTTCCTGCTGCCAACCGGGATTGACTTCCGCACGCCCGTTCCGTGCGCGCGCGCCGCCGGGCAGTTCGTCGTCGTCGAGCAGATAGCGGTGCGAGGCGTACCGTTTGGCAATGTTGTACGGCTCCACGTGGAAGATCGGCAGTCCGGCGGCGCGCGCGGCATCAATCGCGGGGCGGATGTAGCGGTCGCAGATGCGGATGGACTCCGCCTGGGTTGCCGGGAGGCCCATGTCTACGAGATAGCGGTCGGGGATCGGTGGTCCGTTGACATCACCCACGCTCCAGAGATGTAGGGCCACGAAGCCCGTCTCGTTGGGGTCGAGGTCGTAAGGGCGCTCGACCCAGCCGGCCGCCCCCAGGCTCGGCGTCTCCCAGTGCGTGCCGAGCAGGTGGCGCGCCACCGTAGTCAGCGTTGTCATACGGCTGTCCTCTATACCGGGCGAGGATGCCTGGCACTATAGCAGACGGCAGTCCGGTACCGGCCGACTACTCGCTCATCTCCGCTTGCGCGAGGAACTCTTTGGGCAGCAGCTTGCTGGCGTAGTGGATATCTATGGCTACCAGCTTGTCGTCACCGTCGAAGTGGAGATACAGCGGCGAGATCAGTCCCGGAAAGTCGGATGGCTCCCAGTATTCCGAGTAGACGATGGATGATTCGCCAAGGCCCGACGGCGCCGGGTCGGATTGGAAGTAGAGCGCGACGGCATCTGCCTCAGGATCGTAGATCGCGCGCACGGAGCGGTGCTCCTGCTCGATACGCTCTGCGAGCACTGACCTCATCGCACATATTCTAATCGATGCCGGAACCGTGGCCGACTCCGCGGCGCGGGGCTGGATTGGTAAGCCTGCTACCGCTGGGCCGTCCCGTTCACGCCGGGTGGGGGGAGGGCAACGCCACGATCCTCGGCGACGACGCGCAGCCCTTCGAGCAAGCGCGTCAGCGTGCGCTCACCGGCGCGGCGGCCGCGCTCGGCCTCGGCGAGTAGGCCCCGCGATACCCCGACGGCGCGGGCGGCCTCGGCTTGCGTCATCCCCAGCAGCTTGCGTACCGAGCGCACCCGCTCCGGGGACAGCGCCCCGTGCCGCTCCGGTAGTGGCGTGCCGGTGGTCGGGGCCGCCGGCTCCAGACCCAGCGGCGCGCGTAGATGCTGGCCCGTGAACGACTGCGGTATGGCCGCCACTGCCTCCGGGGTGCCGGTCGCAATGACCCGGCCGCCGTCCTTGCCGCCCTCGGGGCCCAGGTCAATCAGGTGGTCGGCCGTCTTGATGACATCCATGTTGTGCTCGATGACCACCACGGTGTTGCCGGCCTCCACGAGCCGCTGCAGCACGTCGAGCAGCTTCCGAATGTCGGCGAAGTGCAGCCCGGTGGTCGGCTCGTCGAGCACATAGAGCGTGCGTCCCGTCGCCGGTCGGCACAGCTCCTTGGCCAGCTTGATCCGTTGGGCTTCGCCACCCGAGAGCGTGGTGGCCGGTTGCCCCAGTTGCATGTAGCCCAGTCCCACCTCTACAAGCGTCCGCAGCACCTTGCTCACGGCCGGGATGTTGGCAAAGTGCTCCGCCGCCTCGTCCACCGTCATGGCCAGCGCGTCGGCAATCGTCCGACCCTTGTACGTCACCTGCAAGGTCTCGCGGTTGAACCGCTTCCCCTTGCACACCTCGCACGGCACATACACGTCGGCGAGGAACTGCATCTCGATCTTCTTCAGCCCATCGCCTTTGCAGGCCTCGCAGCGCCCGCCCTTGACGTTGAAGGAAAACCGGCCCGGCTTGTAGCCGCGGATACGGGCTTCGGGCGTCTTGGCAAAGACGGCGCGAATGCCGTCGAAGAGGCCCGTGTAGGTCGCCGGGTTGGACCGCGGCGTCCGGCCGATGGGGTCCTGCGTGATGGCAATGACCTTGTCCAGCTGCTCCAACCCCTCGATACGGTCGTGCTTGCCGGGGCGGATTTGCGCCCGCATCAGCTGGCGCGAGAGGGCCTTGTAGAGGATTTCGTTGACGAGCGTGGACTTCCCCGAGCCGGAGACTCCCGTCACGCAGACGAATGAGCACAGCGGGAGGCGCACGGTGAGATTCCGCAGGTTGTGCTCGCGGGCGCCTTGCACTGTCAGCCAGGTGCCGTTCGGCTGTCGCCGTGTGGCCGGGACGGCGATCTCCAGCTCACCGGCCAGGTAGCGGCCGGTGAGCGAGGCCGATGACGCGGCGATGGTTGTGGGCGGGCCGGCCGCCACGACCTCACCCCCGCGGACCCCGGCGCCAGGCCCGAAGTCAATGATGTGGTTGGCCGCCACCATCGTCTCCAGATCATGCTCGACGACGACGACGGTGTTGCCCAGATCGCGTAGCTCTTCGAGTGTCCGCAGGAGCCGGCCGTTGTCTCGTTGGTGGAGACCAATACTTGGCTCATCGAGGATGTAGAGTACCCCGACCAGACCACAGCCGATTTGGCTCGCCAGCCGAATGCGTTGGGCTTCACCGCCGGACAGCGAGGGGGCCGGCCGGTCGAGCGTCAGGTAGTACAGGCCGACGTTGAGCAGAAAACGCAGCCGCCCGCAGATCTCGCGGAGCAGATCCTCGGCGATGAGCCGATCACGCTCGTTCAGCTCGACGTGCTCGAAAAAGCGCAGGGCCTCGGCAATCGACATGTGCTCTACATCAACGATGGAACGCCCGCCCACCGTCACGGCCGCGGCGGCGGCTTGCAGCTTCGTACCGTGGCACGTCGAGCACGGCTGCCGACTCATGTACTGCATATACCGCTGGCGCGCATACTCGGAGTCCGTTTGCGCCAGGCGCCGTTTGATGCGCGGGATGGCCCCTTCCCACTTCGTCATGAACGTACCGTGCGACCCGCCACGGCCCTGCCATTTGATGCCCACCCGCTGACCCTTGGCGCCCCACAGCAGCACTTGCCGCTGCTCCTCCGTCAACGACTCGAATGGCGTGGCCATGTCAATGCCGAAATGCGCGCAGACCTGCGTCATGGTGCGCTTCAACCACGAGTTGCGGGCGTCAGGCGCCAGCCGGTCCCCCCACGGGGCAATGGCGCCCTCGTGCAGCGACTTATGCTGGTCGGGCACCACCAGCGCCGGGTCAACCTCGGTTCGGGTACCCAGCCCCAGGCAGTCGGGACACGCGCCTTGGGGGCTGTTGAAGCTGAACAGCTGCGGCGAGAGGTCGTCAAAGCTGAGACCGCACCGCAGACAGGCGTTCCGCTCCGAAAAGAGAATGTCGCCAGGGCGCGGAGCCAGCTTCGGTGCGCGGGCCGCCCCTCCCGCCTGGGCCTTCCCTCCGGCCCCTTGCTGGGCTACAGCGTGCTGTGCCGCCACACCCCCCTCGCCGCCTGCATCGGGGGGCGCGGCGGCCCCTTCCCCGGTGAGCAGGGCGGCAATCACCGCCCGGTCGCCGTGGGCCAACGCCGTCTCGACGGAGTCGGTGAGGCGCGAGCGCTCTGCGCCCAGCTCCTCGGGATCGTCGGTTGGCTCTAGGCGCAGGCGATCCACGACGATCTCGATTTCGTGCTTCTTTCGCTTGTTGAGCTTGATTGGCTCGTCGAGCCGGCGGACCTCGCCGTTGACCCGCACTCGCGCAAACCCCTGCCGCCGAGCCTCCTCGAAGGTCTCCTGATAGGCCCCTTTGCGGAAGCGCGCTACCGGCGCGAGGACCAGGAACGTGTACGGCCGCGGTCGCGCCATGATCCGCTCGACGATTTGCTCGGCGGTCTGGCCCCCTACCCGGTCACCGCACGACGGGCAGTGGGGCCGGCCCACGCGCGCGTACAGCACTCGCAGATAGTCGTGAATCTCTGTAACCGTGCCGACGGTGGAGCGCGGATTGCGCGAGGCCGTCTTCTGCTCGATGGAGATGGCCGGCGAGAGACCGCCGATGTAGTCCACCCTGGGCTTCTGGTTCTGGCCTAGAAACTGCCGCGCGTAGCTCGACAGCGATTCTACGTAGCGTCGCTGCCCCTCCGCGTACAGCGTGTCGAATGCCAGACTCGACTTGCCGGAACCGCTGACCCCCGTCAGAACGACAAGTTGATGGCGCGGGATCTCGACGGTGATGTTCTTGAGGTTGTGCTCCCGCGCGCCACGAATGACGATCTTCTCCGGTTGCATCGCCTTGGCTGCCCTTTCTCTGCGGGTGCTCACCGGCATAGCGGCCGCAGCCAATGGGGTGAACAGCCGTTCTAATGGTCTGGCAATGACAACGGTGCAGACCGGATTGGGTTGCTCGACCCTGGATTCATCGCCAGTATCATAGTAGGAGCGATCACCGCCATCGCGTTTTGGGGCCTCTACAACCCAATGGCCAGCTTCTATGACACACAGCTCGAAGTACGACCGGTCATCGGCGCACTGTTGGCTGGCGTTGGCGGTGGGAGAGTCTTGGGCGGCCTAGTCGAGAGGGTTATCGCGCAGGGCAATCTATCGAGGACGCAGGAGACGGTCGAGAGGGCAGCTTCTACCAGGCTGGGAGTCGACACGCTCGGAGGTGAAGATGGCCGGACAGCAGCAGACGACTGAGGTGGTGGTGAGACTGACGCAGGCTGAAGTGACTGCTTTGAGGAAGATCAGAGCATTAGCAAGGCAGTTGAAGCATGCCAAAACCCCTCGCCAAGCCCTACCGATCACCGAGGAAATGGAGAAGGTGTCCCGGGCCTTGGTCCGCCCCTCAAGTGGCACTGCTCAGGCTGATAGCGGGAGCACAGAGTCCTAAGCATTCCCCATGTCTTCCCCTGAGCCACGGCACCGCACTGTCGACCTTGTTCATACGCGCCTGCACTATGTCGTCGCCGGCACCGGGCCGACATGGCTGCTCGTTCATGGCATGATGGGGTCGTGGCGTAACTTTGCCGCTTGGTGGCCCCTCCTCACGGCCCATTTTCGCGTTGTCGCGCCTGACCTCCCGGGCTGCGGCCGGTCTCCCCAGTTGACCGGCCCGCACACGGTTGCAGCCAACGCCGACGTACTCCGTGCCCTCGTGCGGCGCCTGGCCATCGAGCCGGTCGGGGTCGCGGCCCTCGGCCTCGGCGCTGCCCCGGCCATCGCCACGCTCGCTGGCGGGCTACCGGCCCGACGCCTGATAGTCTATGCGCCGGTCTATGGCCCGACCACCGTGCGGACGCGCTTTCGCCTCCTTGCTCGCCTGGCGCAACAGCGCCGAGTGCCGGCCGGCCTGGCCTGGTTAGCGCGGCAGGAGCGCGCGTTGACCTTGCTGGGCCGGTGGCTCGGGCAGGAGGGAGGCGGCCGCTCCGACCCACCCCCTAGCCCCCTCCCTCCAGGGAAGGGGAGGCCGGCCGGAAACGGTGTAGCCCCTTCCCTCCAAGGAGGGGGTTTGGGAGTGGCTCCGGGTGAGGCGGGTGGGGCTACTCATGTCCCCCCGGTCGTCGCTGATGTCCGGCAAGCCTCGATCCGGGCCGCCGTGGAGCTGGCATACGATGCCGTTACGTGCGATCAACGGAGCCGGTTAGCTCGGTTGGTCATCCCTACTCTCGCGTTGGCAGCGCCCGACGATCCGTTGCTGCCGGCCGCCGCGTCTTTGGCGCTGCCTCACCTGATGTCCCGCGCGGAAGTCGTGCTGCTGCCCCCGGCGCGCCACGGCTGGCCACCACACGTCGTTGCGGCGCAGCTCGCGGCCATGGCGCGGTTCTTGGGCCTGCCGGACACGTCCCCCGGCACTCACCCTTGACGGGGTGCGGCGCGATAGAAGCCCCGTGCGTCCCGTGGGAGCAGTTGGGCAATGCTTTGCATCGCTTCCGTCCGCACCCACTGATCGCGCGCGACGCGAGTGAATTTCCGGGGCGGTGTGAGGTCCAGCGGCGCGCCCAGCGTGGCCGTCAGCGCCCAGTCGTGCTCGGGCCGTTCCGCTACGCCCACGGGCACGATGGCGGCGCCGGTGCGGGCGGCCAGGAGCAAGAACTCGCCGGTTCCGGGGAGCGCCTCGCGCAGTACCCGGCCGCCGGTTCCTTCCGGGAGCAGGCCGACCAGGTGCCATCGCTCGTCGGCGCTACGCAGCGCGCGCAGTGCCGACCGCAGCGCTGTCGCGCGGGCGGCCGTTTCCTCCGGCGCTACCGGCAACGTGATGAGGCCATAGCCCCGCGCTACCCGGTCGATCACCCACCGCATGAGCGCGCCCGGCACCGGGAGCGGTCCGTAGCGCGTGCCGCGCGTCTCGGCTGTGATGATCCAGTGTACCTCGGCTTGCCGGCCGCGCCGTTGCCGCACTGCCTGGCTCGCTAGGAAAGTGCTCCAGAAGGTCCATAGCCCTGGTCGCTCGTAGTGGTTCATCACCAGCAGCAGGGGACCACTTGCGGGTACACGTTCCAAGCCCTCGATCCGAGGTGGGAGGAGCAGAGTCCGCATCGCCCGCGCCCCCTCGGCGGTGAGCGAGCGGTGTTTACCGCGGACGAGGATGTCCAGGCCGAGTACAAGCGCCTGCCAGCGCGGAAAAGGATAGTGTGCGAGAGGCGCTGCCGGCGTGTCGTTAGCCATTGGTCGACACTTTGCGCCGCCCCCCCTGACGAGCCAACGCCGCACGGCTGGTGCCGGAGCCTGCCCCTGGCTTGAACAAGAGTGTGGTGCGGCGTTGGCCCGTCACCCGGCTCCCTCTCCACCGGTGGAGAGGGGAGGGCCGGAGCGGCGACTACGGCGGCCGCGCAGGTAGAGGGCGGTGCTCATCGTAGCGTTGACGGCCCAGTGGGCCGCGATGGCACCGACCAGCGACCCGGTCCGCGCGCGAACGAGGCTGAACACGGCCCCGCCGACACCGGTGGCGGCCATTCCACCCAGAATCAGCAGCCAGCGCGGGAGCAGCGCCCCTCGACCGACGATACCGGTGTTGGCGCGTGTGACCGCAAAGTGCGCTAGGCCAAAGGCAGCATTCGACCAGAGCACGCCGCGCCACGGCCCCAAGTGGGCGACCAAGCGCGGCTCCAAAGCGCCACGCCAGGCGGCCTCCTCGGGCAGGGCAGTGAGGAAGGGGATTTCTACAAGCACCAGCCGCAGCCATGTCCACAGGGTCAGATTGGTATACGTGGGGTGCTCTACCGGCCGCGCTAGGACGAACGGCCGTAAGAAGAAGAAGATCGGGATGATGGCCAGCGCCAGCCCCCAGAGCGTTCCCTTGCCCCACTCGGCGGCGAGGCGTTTGCACAGATGACGCGCCGGAAGCGCACCACCTACATCCATTTGATTGTGCGCTTCCGGCGTCGTCATGCTTGTCGTGCCGGGCGAGTCACCATTCCCTGGGCCGAGCGCATAGGCCAGGATGCCGCGGCGGTCGAGGCGCAGCGCAACCAGGAAGCCTAGCAGTAGCCCTAGCGTTTGCCCGACGCCCGACGGCGTTGGCGCCTCCGACCGCGTGGCGCGCTGCCGGAGGAAAAGACCGTTGGCGTGGGCCAGCAGATAGGCGGCGAGTGTCAGCGTCTTCAGCCACTCGCCGGCCGGGGCTGTGCTGCCGTGACTCCTGTCGCCCACGATAGGTGCCATCACCGGAGATGCTCCTACTGACCGCATTTATTACCGGAGCAGCGGTAGCGGCTTGCGGCCGGGGCGCTGGCCGCTCGCTACAAGGGGAGCCGCTTGCGGCAGGCCCTCGTTGAGACTGCCCGACCGATAGCCTTGTAAGTCGAGCGTGACATAGCGAAAACCGATTGCTCGCAGCGCGGCGACGACCTGCTCGTGGATGCCGTCGCTGAAGAAGCGCGGCATGTCCGCGGGCGGCACCTCGATGCGTGCCACCTCGTCGTGGTGGCGCACGCGCATTTGGCGGAAGCCGTGCCGCAGCAAGACCATCTCCGCGCGGTCAATCTGCTCCAGCTTTTCCGGTGTCACGCGCGATCCGTACGGAATCCGCGACGACAGGCAGGCGAACGCCGGCTTGTCCCACGTCGGCAGCCCCAGCGCGTAGGAAAGCGCGCGGATTTCAGGCTTGCCCAGCTCCGCTTCCAGCAGCGGCGCCCGCACGCCTAGCTCGCGTGCGGCCTGCATCCCCGGCCGGAAGTCGCCCACGTCGTCGAGGTTGGCCCCGTTGGCGACGTGCGCCAAGCCCTCCTGCGCGGCCAGGGGCCAGATGGTCGTATACAGCTCTTCTTTGCAGTAGTAGCAGCGATTCGCCGGGTTGCTGGCGTAGCTCTCGTTCGCCAGCTCGGAGGTCTCTACAAGCAGGTGCCTGGCCCCCAGTTCGGCCGCGAGCGTCTTGGCCGCGGCCAGCTCGCGCGCCGGCAAGCTCTCGGAGACCGCCGTCACCGCCACGGCGCGATCACCTAGCTCGTCATGGCAAACCTTGAGCAGCAGGGTGCTGTCCACACCGGCCGACCACGCGACCAAGACGCTGCCTAGCTCGCGCACGATGCCGCGCAGTCGCGCGTACTTCGCCGCCACGTCGGGCGCAAGCTGGTGGTCCGGAGCCTCTATCGTCATAGCCATGTACGCTGTCCTTGGTCCTCCGGCCTCTTCCCTCCAAGGAGGGGGTTGGGGGTAGGTCTGCGGCTATTCTAGCAAAGGAGGGGGACGATCAATCGGCGACGATCCGTAGCGGCTCGCGGCTGATCTCGTCGTCTGCGATGCGATAGGCGTTGACTTCCGGCGCCTCCGGCCGGCGCAGCGATACGATGAGGTGGTAGATGCCGGGCCAGCGGCGCGCGTGGCCGACGTCGGTCGCGGAGGGATAGGCCGGCGAGCGGGGGTGCGAGTGATAAATGCCCATCTCCCAACCATGCTCCTCCAGCGTGAACACGTGCAGCAGGTCGCGCGGATCAACCTCGAACCGGATGGTCGCCTGCGCGGCGATGTTGCGCGCCCGATACACGTGGGCAACCCGCAGGCCGGCGGCTGTCGTGTCCGCGCCGAGCAGCCCGCAGGCCTCCTCCGGCTCTCGCTCGCGGGCGTGGGCGATGATGTCATCCAGCAAGGTTTGTGGTAGCTCGATCACGATGTCGCTCAGACCTCGATGGTCTCGTCGGTCAGGATGTTGAGCAGGCGCTCCGTGTCAATGCTCCCGCCGCTGACGACACAGACCGTTTTGCCCCGTTGCTCGGCGGGCGTGGCCAGCGCGGCCGCCACGGCAAGCGCCCCGGCCCCTTCCACAATCAGCTTGTTCTTGAGCGCCAGGAGCTTGATCGCCGCCTTGACCGCTGTTTCCGACATCACCATCACGTCGTCAACCACCTGACGCAGCACGGGATACATCTCGTCGAAAACCAACGGTGCGCCGCAGCCGTCGCAGATGGTCGGTTGGGCATCCACCCACATCGGCCGGTTCCGGGCAATGCTGACCTGAAGGGGAGCGATATTGACGGGCTGGACGCCAACGACCCGCACGGCCGGATTCAGCGCCTTGATCACGCCGCCGATCCCGGCAATCATGCCGCCACCGCTCACCGGCACGTAAACCGACTCGACCTCGGGATAGTCGGCCATAATCTCCCGGCCGATGGTCCCGTTGCCGGCGATCATCCACGGGTTGTCAATCGGATTGATGAAGCTATACGGCTCCTGCCGCCAGCGTGCCTCCAACAGATAGCCCATGAGGTCGTCGGACGGCACCAGGACCGTTTCCACACCGTAGCCTTCCAGAGCCGCGATCTTGCCGGCCGGTGCCGTGTCGAGCAGCCGGGTGCGTGCCGAGACGCCGAAATGGCGGCCCGTGAACCCGAGTGCTTGGGCGGTATTGCCGGAGCTGATCGTGCTCAAGCCTTGCTCCCGCTCCGCCGGTGTCAGCGCCGCCGCCCAGTTGAACACGCCGCGCAGCTTGAAGGAGCCAATCGGCTGGAATAGCTCCGGCTTGAGCAGGATGCCGGTCGCCTCCTTACCGCTGTAGAACGGCAGGAGCGGGGTATGGACGACGACCTCGCTAATCCGCTCGGCGGCCGCCTCCACCTCGGCGACAGTGGGCGCTTCGACGATAGGGCCGCCCCATCCGGTCGGCCGGCTGGCTAGGTCTGTCATCCGGTTGCTCTTCTGACAGGTTGTTCGTGTAGGGGCACGGCATGCCGTGCCCCTACAGTCACCCACATGCCATGGCTGCGTTAGCTGCTGCCGACCGGCACGGACGGCACCGCTGCGGCGGCCGGAGTGGCCGCGCCGTTCGTGCCGGCACCGGCTACTGCGGTTTCGGTCTCCTTGCTCGGGTGCGGCACGCCGCAGAACTCCTCGTAATCGATCAGCTCGTGGATCGTGGGCGTGTCGCCGCAGACGGGGCACCCCGGATCGCGTCGCGTGCGGAGGGTTCGGAACTCTACGGCCAGCGCGTCGAAGAGCAGCAGCCGTCCGATCAAGGGATCGCCGATGCCGAGGATCAGCTTGATCGTCTCTAGTGCCTGCATACTGCCCACGATGCCCGGCAGCACCCCCAACACCCCGGCCTCGGCGCAACTGGGCACCGCCCCCGGAGGTGGCGGTGCCGGGTAGAGGCAGCGGTAGCAGCCGTCACCGGGCATGTAGATACTGACCAGTCCCTCGAACTGGTTGATCCCCCCGTCCACCAGCGGCTTCCGCAGGAAGTACGCCGCATCGTTGGCGAGATAGCGCGTGGGGAAGTTGTCGCACCCGTTCACGATGATATCGTAGCGCTCGAACAGCGCCAGCGCGTTGTCGGAGTGCAGCGGTACATCGTGCGGGACGACCTGGACATCGGGGTTCAGCGCCGTGAGCGTTTCCTGTGCCGAGTCGACCTTGGGCCGGCCCACGTCCTTGTCCTTGTGGAGAATCTGCCGCTGCAAGTTCGAGAGATCCACCTCATCGAAGTCCACAATCCCCAGCGTACCCACGCCGGCGGCGGCCAGGTAGAACGCTGTCGGCGAGCCGAGACCGCCCGCGCCAATGAGCAGCACCTTGGCATTGAGCAGCTTGCGCTGCCCTACCGGCCCCACCTCCGGCAACAGCAGGTGCCGGCTGTAGCGCCGAACCTGCGTCGGGGTGAACGGCGTGCCAATCGCGCCGCCGGCCAGCGCCGGAATGAGGCTCACTTCATCGCCGGGGTGCAGCGGTGTGTCCGGCCCCTGGAGGTCTTCGATCTCCTCTTTGTTCACGTAGATGTTGATGTAGCGGTGGAGCTGTCCACTGTCGTCGTGCAACCGCTGGCCTAGCTCGGGATAGCGTTGCGTCAGCTCGGCGAGCAGCTCCGAGATGGTGGCGCTCCCTAGCTCCAGATACGCCTGATTTGCGGTCACCGACCGGAACGGTGTCGGTATGTAGACCGTGACGCTCATCATGCGTCCTCCTTATGTCACCGTGTCACTCGGTTGAGAGAGTATGCTTCTAGTGTAGCCGCTGCCGTCGAGGGGGCGCAGCCGCGCTATGGCGCGAGACTGAGATAGCGCTCGCCGGTGTCGGGCAGGATCGTGACGATCGTTTTCCCGGCACCGAGCCGGCGAGCGATGGTACAGGCCGCGTGGACATTGGCGCCCGCCGAAATTCCCACCAGCAAGCCCTCTTCCCGCGCCAGCCGCTCCATCATGGCGATGGCGTCGTCGTCGCTGACGGGGATAATCTCGTCCAGCAGCGCGCGATCCAGTACGCCGGGCACAAAGCTCGCGCCAATGCCCTGGATGGCGTGGGGCCCCGGCCGACCGCCAGCCAGGACCGGTGAGCGCGCCGGCTCGACGGCCACGATGAGTACCTCGGGGTTCGCCTCCCGCAGAACCTTCCCGGCGCCCGTGATCGTGCCGCCGGTGCCCACGCCGACTACAAAGGCGTCCACCTGCCCGCCCGTCGCGGCGACGATCTCCGGGCCGGTCGTGCGGGCGTGGATATCGGGATTGGCCGGGTTCTCGAACTGCTGGGGCATGAAATAGCCCTGCTCGCGGACCAGCTGCTCTGCCGCAAAGACGGCGCCCGTCATGCCTTCGAGCGCTGGGGTGAGCACGAATTCGGCGCCCAGCCGCCGCAGCAGCTTGCGCCGCTCCAGGCTCATGTCCTCAGGCATGGTCAGAACGAGCCGGTAGCCCTTGACGGCGGCCACCAAGGCCAGGCCGATGCCGGTATTGCCACTGGTCGGCTCGACAATCGTATCGCCCGGCTTCAGCTGTCCCTCCTGCTCCGCCGCTTCGATCATCGCCAGGGCAATGCGATCCTTCACGCTGCCCCCCGGATTGCGGCTCTCCAGCTTGCCGAGGACCTGTGCTGTCCCCTCGCCGGCCACACGCTGCAACTGCACGAGCGGGGTGTAGCCGATCAGGTCCAGGATGCTCTCTGCCAACTGTGCTTCACTCACTAGCGCACTCCATTGTTGTAGCGTTCTGAAGATACCAACCGGCTAAATGTACTAGATGTAGTACCGTGACTGGGCGCTGAGAACACGCTGTCGGTTGAGTAAGTCCTCGATAGTGGTCTCCTCCAGGATACGCTCCATCTCCTGGCGTACTCGCTGCCATAGCTCCCGTTGCACCCGCACACTCGGTAGCGAGGCGGCCATTTCGTTATTGGGCGGCGCCGGTCCCAACAGCTCGCCCTCCAGAGCCAGCAACACCTCCGCCAAGGGGATGTCGCGTGGCGGGCGCTGGAGTTGATGGCCGCCACGTGGTCCGCGGGTGCTGCTCACGAGACCGGCCTTCCGCATGACCGACAGCAGTTGATCGAGGTACGACTGGGGGATCTCCTGCCGGGCGGCGATGGTTTCGCACCGCACCGGGCCTTGCCCGGCGCGCTCGGCAAGGTCGAGCAGCGCCCGCAAGCCATAATCGCTCTTCAGCGAGACACGCATACCAACCTCAGTTCAAGGAATGGGGTGTTGCTGCTGGTAGACTCTGACGAGGCTCTTACCAGTGCCGCACCCTTCTCCATACCCCTAATGTTGAGTTGAATACTAAGAATTATAGAAAGGCGCCCTCGGGATCGTCAACGTCGCAGCCACGCGACGGTCCGGAGCGCCGCAGACTCTTGTCAAGACTGTGGCAGTGGCCGGTGGCATGGTTGCTCCTAGCCGGCAGTCTTGTCTTGCCGCTCGCCGCCTGCGAGCGGGACCCGGCGATAGGGCCGGACATACCCCTGCCCGCCGTCCTTGCCGTGTCCACCGAGGCGGCAACGCCAGCGCCCACGCCCCCACCCACCAGCCCTGCGATCCCCACCATTCGGCCTACCCGTGTCGCCACGTCAACGCCTACGCCTACGCCAACGCACACCGTTACCGTCACCCCGTCGGCAACCCCGGAGCCATCGCCTACGCCGCGTCCCACAGCGGTATTCTCCGCCGAGCGGGCGATGGATCATGTCATGGCCTTGGCCAGCCAGATTGGCCCGCGCGTTGCCGGGGAAGCAGGCGCAGAGCAGGCAGCGGACTACATCGCCGATCAGTTTGACTCCTACGGCTACGAAGTCCATCGTCAAATCTTCGAATATACCAAGTTCGCGGATCATGGCAGCACGCTGGAGTTGCTTCCGAACGGTGCGAGCATCGCTGGCCATGCTATGGAGTATTCGCCGGCTGGCGAGGTGGAAGGTCCGGTGCTCCTGGCCGGTCTCGGTCGCCCCGAAGACATGCCGGATGGGGGATTCCAGGGCGGTATTGCCCTCATCCGCCGGGGAGGCGGGATTAGGTTCCACGATAAAGCCTTGGCGGCGGCTGAGGCCGGAGCGGGTGCGGTCATTATCTATAACGACCACGCCGGTCCGCTCCGCAGTAGCCTCGGTGAGCTGGTGCCTGTGCCGGTATTGGGCCTCGACGGTCGAACGGGCCAACACCTTGTTGAGCAGGCATCGCGCGGTCCCGTGTCGGTACGGGTCACTGTCGGGGCGGAGATTGTCAAGCGGGTCACTACTAATGTGATCGCCGAGCGCCCCGGACTGGGTACCCGGGTGTTGTTGATCGGAGGACACTACGACTCTGTCGAGAACAGCCCTGGCGGCAACGACAACGCCACCGGGACGGCGGTGGTCCTCGAGCTTGCTCGCGTGCTCTCGACCTATGCACTCTCCGAAGACCTGACCCTGTACTTCGTCGCCTTTGGCGCTGAGGAGGCCGGCCTGCACGGGAGCCGGTACTTCGTAAACCGGCTGGACGCGCAGCAACGACAGTCATTCGTCGCGATGCTCAACTACGACATGATTGGGGTCGGTGACGTGCTTGGCGTTGGTGGTAACACCCAGCTTGCGGAGCTTGCCGTCCAGCTCGCGCAGCAGCAGGGCTGGACGGCACAACCACTGGGAGTGGAGATAGCGCACCGCAGCGATCATCGCCCGTTCATTACCGCTGGGGTGCCGGCGCTCGTCTTCCATGCTCCAGACGACAGGCACTACCACAAGGAGACCGATACCCCCGACCGTATTCAGCCGGGCCATCTGGTGCAGTTTGGTCGGCTGGGCCTCGCGCTGCTCCAGCGGCTCGTGGCCGAGTGAGTGGAGAAGCGATGCCTGGCTCGCACGAGCAGGATGACCCGCAACGTTTCGCGGCCATGTGCGTGCCTGTCCGGGCCAGGGTTCAGGCGGGCGAGCCGGTCAATCGGGCGCGGGAATGGGCACTGGCACTCGTTGCGCGCCTAGGTCCGGGGCAGCGCCCCCCGCCCGGTCCCATCCCCGGCACAATGCCGCGTGTGCTGCTCATCCGCCCCGATCACCTGGGCGACGTGCTCTGCACCTCGCCGGCAGTGCAATGGATTCAATCCGTGTGTCCCTGGGCAACGATTACCTACCTGGCTGGGCCGTGGTCGGCCGAGGTGGCAGCCCGGCTGCCCGGCGTGTCGAGAGTCTGGTCCTACCCGTTTCCGGGCTTCACACGATCCCAGCCGCCCGGCCCGCTGGCTCGAATCCTGCCCTACGTCCGACTGTGGTGGTTGGCTCGCCAAGTACGCGCGGCGCGGTTTGACCTGGCCGTCAATCTCCGCCCGGACTTCTGGTGGGGAGCGGCCCTGATGTATCTGGCCCACGTTCCCCGCCGCCTCGGCTACCTCACGCCGGGCACGGCGCCGTTCCTGACGGACGGCCTGCCGCCGCCGGAGCCACTGACCGCCGGCTCTGGGCAACTCAATGAGGATCAAGGTGGTGCGGAGCTGAGGCTTCACCAGCACGTCGTGGAGCACAACCTGGACCTGGCGGAGATTGCCCTGGCAGAGCTTGGACAGGGGTATCTCGACCGGCAGTCGCCGCCGGTGACGCTGGAGCCGACGGCCGAGGATCGTGCTGAGGCCTTCCGGCTCTGGGCGCTGCATCGGCTCGGCGCGCCGCGGCCGGGCGCAGAGTGGATCATCCCGCCGGTGATCGCCGTGGCGCCGGGCGCAGGCAGTCCCGCGAAAGTCTGGGCGCCGGAGCGGTGGGCCTTGGTCATTGACCATCTTGCCGGCCGCTACGGCGTGCGCTGTCTCGTGACCGGCACCGTCGCAGAGCAGCCCCTGGCCGAGCGCCTCGTGGCGGCACTGTCCATGCCGGCGGCCGTCGTTGCCGGGGCGACCTCGGTGGGGGTCTTGGCGATCCTCCTCCAACAGTGCCGCCTCGCCGTCGGCCCCGATAACGGCATGCTGCACCTGGCCGCGGCGATGGGTGTGCCCACCGTGCGCCTCTTTGGCCCCGCCGATCCGGTGCTCTTCGGCCCGTATGAACCGACGGCGGCGGATCGCCGGGCGCACGCCGTCGTGCAGACGCCGCGCGCCTGCGCCGCGTGTGGCTACCTCGACCTGCCACCGCCGCCGGGGATGTATCCCTGCATGGCGGACATCACCGCCGAGGAGGTCATCGCCGCGGCGCTGCGAGTGTGGGCGGCGACGGAAGGTGACGTGCCACGGCGGCGCGGCCGCGCGACCGCTGACTGAAGGTGTCGGCTCGTGACCGTGAAACGTCCGCTGGCGAGCACACAGCGCCTCTTGGGACGCCTGGTCCGCACGGCGAGCGAGGTGCTCCTGGCACGCCTGTTCGGGGTGCTGGGACTACTCGCTCGATGGCGGCAACCCGCTCATGGCCGCCGGCCGGCGCCACAGCGTATCCTGCTGCTGCGGTTCGGGCTGCTGGGTGATGCGGTGCTCTGGCTTCCGGCCTTGCGCGCCGCGCGACGTCTGTTTCCTACGGCACGCCTGGAGGCCGTCGTCTCCGCCTATCAATACGCCGCCCTCAGCCGCTTCACCTATGTTGACCACTTCATCGTGCGGGATACCGGCTACTTCACTCGGCCGGTGGCCTGGCTCCGGCCAACGACGTGGCGGTCCTTTGCCGCGTTGGTGCGTCTACTCCGGCAACGGCGCTACGACGTGGTCCTGAGCTGTTACGGGCGGATGGGCGCGCGGCTGGCGCTGTTGAGCGGCGCTCCGCTGCGATACGGCTACCGCGACGAAGCCGATCCGGGCGTCCTCACGCATGCCCTGCCCGGCGGCCGGTATCAGGAGCCGCTGCACGAAGCGGCGTATAGCGTGCGCGTCGTCTCAGCCGCAGCGTCGTCACTCCGGCTTTCGCCGGAGTCCATGTCCGCCCCTCGGCACAGCAACGCTGCGTACGATCTGTCGCTGTCGTTTCCGCTGGCGGCCGCCGAACGTCAGCGCGCCGCCGACCTGCTCGCCGACGTTCCGCACGGGGCCGCGCTGGTCGCCATCCATCCGGGGGCAGCGAACGGCGCCGCCAAGCGCTGGCTACCCGCGCGCTGGGCGCAGGTCGCCGACACCCTGGCCAGAGCGGGAGTGCAGATCGTGCTCCTGGGCAGCGCCGGCGAGCGCCCGTTGGTCGAGCGCATCGTCGCGGCCATGCGTCACCCGGCGCTGCGGTTGGACGGAGCGACCCGGACCCCCGGCGAGTTGGCAGCGGTGCTCGCCCGGTGCCATGTCGTCGCGGCCGGCGATACCGGGCCGCTGCACCTCGCCGTTGCGCTCGGTCGGCCGGTGGTCGCCATCCACGGTCCGACCGATCCCCAACTGACAGGGCCGGTCCCCGGTGCGCGCGCACACGTACTGCGGACCACAATCCCATGTAGTCCGTGCTACAACCTCCGCGTGCCGGCCGACTGCCCGTTGGGGCATACGCTATGTATGCGTCTCCTGCCGGCCGAGCAGGTCGTGGCAGCCATCAAGGCGGTGCTTGGGCCTGACCACTGACCGCTGGCCACTGCTATTGATCCGGGCTAGTATGATTAAGCGCTGGCGCATCTGTCGTAAGCGTCGCGGCGCTGCTGAAGTACACGCTCGGCCTTGCCAAGAGCGCGGGGCCAGGAGCAAAGGAGGCGAGTACCCATGCGCGGGGTTGTTGTTCCTGAAGCGCGTCGAGTAGCAGTGCGTGAGTTCCCTGATCCCGAACCCGGCCCGGGCGAGATTGTGGTGCGCGTCAGGATGGCGGCCATCTGCGGCTCCGACCTGCACTGGTACCGTGAGTTTACGCCGGGGCGTACCGGCCTGGAGCAGATTGTCGGACACGAATCGGTCGGTGAGGTGGCCGCCGTCGGCTCCGGCGTATTTTTGCCCCGGGTCGGTGATCGCGTGGCGCTCTACCACATCAGCGGCTGCGGCGAGTGCCCGGCGTGTCGGGCGCGGCGCCCCAAGGAATGTTGGCATGGTGTCGAGCGTATCCCTCAGGGGGCCGATGCCGACTATCAGCGGATGAAGTGGTGGAATGCGCTGCCGCTGCCGGACGCCTTCTCCTGGGCAGAGGGCACCGTGCTCGCTTGCAACTACGGCACCGGCTATGCTGCGTTGAAGCGCGGTGGCGTCTCCGCCCGCACCACCCTGGCGGTGTTTGGCCTCGGCCCGGTCGGGCTATGCACCGTGCAGGCCGGCTGTGCGCTCGGTGCGCGTGTCATCGCGGTTGATGTCGTGCCGGAGCGGTTGGACTTGGCCCGTGATCTAGGCGCCAGCGAGGTCGTCAACGGCAGCGAGCAAGACGTGGTGATGACCTTGCGCGACCTTGGCGGAGGCCGCGGCGTGGACACCGCTATTGACACCAGCGGCAACGCCGTCGCGCAGACGAACGCCATTGACGCCGCGCGGCCGCGTGGTACGGTCGTGTTTGTCGGGATCAAGCCCGAGGCAACCGTCGAGATCAAGGTGTTCGAGCAGGCCGTGCTCAAACAGCTCACTCTGGCCGGCTCGTGGATCTATGACATTGACGAGTGGCCGGAAATGCTCGCGTTCGTCCGGCAGCACCGGCTCCTCGTGCGGGCCATTACCGGTCCGACCTATGCACTCGACGACGCCTCCGAGGCCTTTGCCGTCGCCGACGCTGGCAAGAGCGGCAAGGTCCTCTTTGCCGTGAGCTAACCCTGGTTTCCTTCCTGCCTCGCTCTCCGGCGGCGGGCCTAGCGCCGCGCGCCCCAGGTGTTCCAGTGGGTCCGGTCGCGCCCCGGCAGGCGCTTGGCGGGCCGGAAGTCCGTGCCTCGGAAGTAGGCGACTGGGATCAAGGCCACCTGCGTCACGCTGTCGGGTATCCCCAAGAGCGCTGCCGCCTCGCGCTCGTAGAGGAGATGGAGCGTCGTCCACGCCGTCCCGAGACCACGTGCCCGCAGCGCCAGCATCAGCGACCAGGTAGCGGGGAGAATCGAGCCGTAGAGTGCCGCCTGGGCGGACACGCCCGCCTGCTCGGCGCGGCCCTCGATACAAGGGACGACCAATACCGGTACCTCGTGCATGTGCTCGGCTAGGTAGGTAGCGGATGCGCGGACGCGCGGCGCTTGTGCGTTCCGCAGATCGTCTTCGGTGGGCGCCAGCGATGACTGCGGCTGGCTACTTAAGGCATAGGCGCGGAACGACCGGCGATAGAGGTCGGCCAACGCGCGGCGCTGGTCCGGAGCAGTGACTACGATGAAGTGCCAGCCCTGCCGGTTGGACCCCGAGGGCGCTTGCAGCGCGATCTCGATACAGCGCTCCAGCACCTCCGGCTCGACGGGGCGCGCCAAGTCCAGCCGCTTACGTACCGCGCGGGTCGTTGTCAGCAGGTGATCCACAGTCGCCAAGTCCATCGGCATATCTCCGCTCCCTCCGCGCTATTGCGCTCTCTACCGTGCGGCCGAGTCAACGCCCGGCGGTCGTAGCGCACAGTGTATACACTCGTTGCGGGAACAACGGCATCGACGGGGAGGTAATCATGGCAAAGCCGACGAAACGGCGGGTACTCTTCCTCTGTACCGGCAATGCTGCACGGTCGCAGCTGGCCGAGGGGTGGCTACAGACGCTGGGCGGTGAGCGGTTCGCGGTGTTCAGCGCCGGCACCAACCCGAAACCGGCGGTGCATCCGCTGGCGATACAAGTGCTGCGCGCCGCCGGCATTGACCTGACCGCCGGCCGGCCCAAGGACGTGCGCGAGTTTCTCGGTCAGCCGTTCGACTACATTATCACCGTCTGCGACAACGCCCGCGCCACGTGCCCCACTTTTCCCGGCGCGCACCGGCAACTGCACTGGCCTCTACCGGACCCGGCCGCCGTTGCGGAGCCGCAGCGGGAAGCGGCCTTCCGGCAGACCAGCGCCGCAATCCGCCAGCGCATCCGGCGCTTCATCGCCGACCAAGCCGAGTGACCCGCCAGGGCGGCGCAAGCCGCAGTCCAGGAGAGTGAGGGCGCGACCAGAGCAACCCTGGCGATCCTATCGCCGCCGGTTAGCGTGCCCGCTGCAAGATCGCCTGGGCTTGGCTGGCTTCCCAGTCGGCCAGGAAACGCGCCAGCCCGATGTCTGTCAGCGGGTGCTTCATCATCTGCTCCAGCACCGCAAACGGCAACGTGACGACATGGGCGCCACACTTGGCCGCGCGCACGACGTGCATAGGCGCGCGGAGGCTGGCCGCGAGCACCTGGGACTTGATGCCCTGCACGCGGAAGATTTGGGCCAAGTCGCCGACGACTGCCATGCCATCGTGCGAGATGTCGTCGAGGCGTCCCAGGAAGGGGCTGACGTAGGTTGCGCCGGCCAGCGCTGCCAGTAACCCCTGATTCGGAGAGAAGATCAAGGTCGCGTTGATCGTGATGGGATCGGGGCGGTCTGTGAGCGCCTTGATGGCGGTCAAGCCCTCGGGAATGGTGGGGATTTTTACCACCACGTTCGGGTGCCAGGTGCGGATGTCTTCACCCTGTTCGATCATCCCCTCCGCATCGGTCGCCGTGACCTCGGCGCTGACCGGTCCGTCTACGATGTCGCAGATTTCGAGCACCCGGTCGCGGAAGTTGACGCCCTCTTTGGCGACGAGCGAGGGGTTGGTCGTGATGCCATGCACGACACCCCAGCGGACGCCTTGCCGAATCTCGTCAATGTTGGCCGTGTCCAGAAAGATCCGCATGATCCAGCTCCTCTCATCGGCTTGAGCCACCGAGACCAGCGCGTGCAGGGATTGCCCTGGTGATAGCCCTTGCCGGCCGCGTTGCGCCGCGGGCAGAATCCTAGCGTGTCACCCCGATCATATTGTAGCTACCGAGATGACTGGAGCGCAGCCGTTGTAGTACAGTAGAGCGGAGACCGAGGCCGAACTTGGGGTCGAGGCAATGAGCGCAGCCCTCCTGTGGAGCCGTGTGGTGGCTGCACCGCCGACCGGCACAGGGGATGTCTTCTTCCGACCCGCGTCCGTTCCAGCCGGGGGCGGCTCGTTCAGTGCCGAAGTGGTAGTGGAAGCTGCCGCCGAGGTCGCGGGTGCCCAGGTAGTGGTTGTCTATGATCCGGCGTACCTGGAGGTCGTGTCGGCGCAGCCCGCCGGCCCGCTGACCTATCACCTCGGCACTGAACACGACGCTGCGGCCGGGCGGCTGTTCTACGCTGCCGGCGCGTTGGGCGACCGTTTTCCAAGTGGTAGCTTCCCACTGGTACGACTGACGTTCCGGCTGAAGGCGATGCCTGGCGGCCCGCTGGCGGTCTCGATCCCTCGGGAAAGCCATCACAGTACCATCGTAGCGGCTACCGGTACCAATGTACTCCACGAGACCCGACCATTGACCGTGGTGGAGGGCGCAGCGCAGTGTCAGGTCTTCCCGCGGGAGGGCGCGGCACCCACGTTCCAGCGGTTCTACACCGAGCACGACGGGATACGCCTCTTGGGGCGGTCGCTGGGTGCCGCCGGTGTTCTGAACGGGGTGCCGTTCCAGTTGTTCGAGAAGGGACGCCTCGAGGACCATAGCGCCAACCCCGCGCTGCCCCCGGAGTGGCGCTACCAGTATGGCCTGCTGGTGGATGAGCTGGTGCAAGCCGGCGTACTGCTGCCAATCGGCGGCGATGCTTCCACGCTCACCTACGCCGACCTCCGCACGCACGCGGCGCCGGCGGTACGGGTCACGCCACCCGCCGGCTTCACCGGCCTGACCGCCATGCTCGCCGACGGCGCGGTGTTCATCCCTTTCACCCCCGACCTGTCACCAGCGCCGGGTCACGTGGTCACGCCGCGGTTTTGGGCGTACATTAAGCGACAAGACCTTTTCCCCGGCGGCTGGCTGCACGACGTCGGACTCCCCATCACCGAGCCGCTGGAAGCGCTGGTGGATAAAGGTCCGGATAAGGGGCGGCGGATTATCATTCAGGCATTCCAGCGTACCATCCTGACCGACGATCCGTTCAACCCACCCCAATGGCAGATCGAGCGCGCCAACGTCGGCACCGACTATGCCTGTGCCTTCCCAGAGCGACGGGGCGGCTAAGATTCCGTATCGGCAGGTCGGCTGCAGGCGGGACTAGCGGATTCATGGACGGTAGCAGCACTACTACTTGGTATAAGTCGGCGAGGAGGAGAGCGCGATGAAGATTACCGCCATTGACATCTCGGTCGTAGACGTACCCTACATTGCTCCGGTCCGCGCGGTGGGCTGGGCCAACCCGCCCTTCGTCGTGGTGCAGGTCCGTACCGACGACGGTCTGGTAGGGCTGGGTGAGGCTTGGGGCGTTGCGAAGTCCGCGGTGGAGCAGACGGCCGAGACGTTCTTGGGCACCGACCCACTGACGCTGCCCTTGCAGACCTGCGACCGCCCCTTTCAGTCGGCCCTCTACGACCTGGCCGGGCAAGCGTTGGGCGTACCCGTCTGGCGCTTGGTCGGGGACCAGCACCGTGATCGCGTGCCGGTCGCCTACTGGTCCTGCCACATGCCCCCGGAGGCGACGGCGCGCGAGGCCGAGCAGGCGGTTGCCAAGGGCTTTCGGGTCCACAAGCTCAAGGCACGCTCTTGGGACGTGGTTCGCCAAGCCGAGCTGATGACCAAAGCTGCCGGCCCCGATTATGCGATCCTGCTTGATCCCAACACCGAGTTTCGGCAAGTCTCCACGGCGGTCAGGCTGGCTCGCGAGTTGGATCCGTATAACATCGAATGCTTCGAGGACCCGGTACTCAAGCATGACCTCGGCTGGTACCGCCTGCTGCGCCGGAAGCTCGACATCCCGCAGGCTCTTCATCTGAGTAACCCCAACGATGTCTTGCAGGCAGTCCGGGGTGAGGCGGTGGACCGCTTCAATTTGAGCGGAAACGTTGCTACCATCCTCGCTTGCCATGCTATTGCCGAGGCCGCGCAGATACCGGTATGGCACCAGATCGCTGGCTTGTCGCTAGGCATTCAGGCCACTTTCGCCGTCCATGTCGGCTGCACGCTCAAGCAGGCGACGCTCGCTTCCGACGAGTTGCCGTTCATCCATGAAAACGACCTGATTGGCGGCGCCTTGCCGGCGGTGCAGGGCCATTTCCAAGTACCGGCCGGGCCGGGCCTCGGGGTGGAGCTGGACACGGCAGCGCTCCGGCACTACCGGATTGACTGAGCCGGTGGAGACTCATACCCCCGGCTCCTCTGCACTTGTCGAGCTAGAGAGTTCGGCGGAGGCAGCCGGGGCCGGGGGTGGTGCCGTGAACACCGCGTTATAATGGGACCACTGACCAGGGTACTGTCCACGGGTTGCTCGCCATTCCATCCGTCGAGAGAGAGCTATGCAGCAAACCACCGGTGCCGTCGTAGTCGCGCGTGTCCTCGCCGAGGCGGGGGTGCAGGCGGTGTTTTCGCTCTCCGGCAATCAGATTTTGGACCTGTACGATGCGCTGCTCGATACCGGGATCAAGCTGATCCATACGCGCCATGAGGCCGCGGCGGGACACATGGCCGACGCCTGGGGCCGGCTGACCGGCCAACCCGGCGTCTTCCTGGTGACAGCTGGGCCGGGTCATGCCAATGGCGCCGTAGCGGCCGGCGTCGCCAGCGCAGCCGAATCGCCGTTGCTGTGGTTGAGTGGCGGCAGCTCCCTCGCGCAAGCAGGATGGGGCGCCTTTCAGGAGCAGGACCAGGTCGGTCTCGCGGCGCCGGTTTGTAAGGCCGCCTGGCGTGCCAGCGACCCCCAGACACTACCGCAGTTGATCGCCGCTGCTCTGGACCTGGCCACTGCCGATCCCCCCGGCCCAGTGCATGTCACTATCCCCGCTGACATTCAAGCCGCCACGATAGCCGGGGAGGCGGGCGCCGCCGCCGGCCCTCTCCAGGAGAGGCTGCTCGAAGAGGCCGACGAGGCTGCGGGTATTGCGGCGATTGTGGCGCTGCTCGCGGACGCCGCGCGGCCGTTGGTGCTCGCCCGTCCGTCACTGGATCGCGGGCAGGCCCGACGCGACCTCGACGCCTTCCTGGAGTTGATGGGGATTCCCGGTGTGATCGTCGAAAGTCCCCGCGGCCTCAACGATCCGGCGCAGCCGGGCGTGATCGGGGCGCTCCGACAAGCCGACGCGGTGCTGTTGCTCGGCCCTGCCGACTTCTCGGTGGGATTTGCGTCTCCCGAGGTGCTGGCGCCCGGTTGCCGCGTAGCTCAGGTTGCCAGCCCGGAGGAGCCGCCGGCCGCTGCGGCCAGCATTGTCCTACGCACGGGTGCGCGACGTGGACTGGAGCAGCTTACGGCCGCTGCCGCCGGCCACGCCTGGCAGCCCCGTGCCTGGTGGCAGCCCGGCTCACCGGAGCCGCCGCGTACCGCTGGAATAGAACGAGGTGGCTCCGGTGAGTCACTCTCCCGGCCGGACGATCCACGCGACAATCATCAGCTTGGCTCCGAGGGGGGCATCCATGCGCTGGAGGTCTGTCATGCGGTGCTGGCTCGCCTCGGAGCGGGAGACTGTGTGATTTCGGACGGTGGAGAGTTCGGCCAGTGGGCACGCCTGGCAACGGCCAGCGCCAGGGCGGCGGGGGTAACGGTCGTGCTCAACGGCAAGCATGGCTCCATCGGTACGGCTGTGCCGTTCGCGCTCGCGGCCAAGCTCGCTCGGCCGGCGGCCCGCGTCGTTGCCTTCTCCGGCGACGGCGGTTTCGGCTATCACGCCCTGGAGTTGGATACGGCGGTGCGGTACCGGTTGCCGGCGCTGATCGTCGTCGGCAACGACGCGCGCTGGGGTTCCGAATGGCACCAGCAGATTGACCGCTATGGCGAGGACCGCGTCTTCGAGACCACCCTGCTGCCCACCCGCTACGACCGGCTCGCCATGGCGCTCGGCGCTGCGGGTGAGCGCGTCGAGACCGCCGCTGCACTCCCGGTCGCGGTAGACCGTGCCTACGCGGCGCTCGCGGCTGGCCGGCCGTACGTGCTCGATGTGCGTATCGCCTCCCTCCCCGGCCCAGCCCCCTCGCCGTAGCGCCTAGTCGGTTCGCTCGCCGGCGCTCTTGCTTGATATCCCTTATGAGCGCTTGATGACGGTGCCAATTGCGCCGGGCGAGTAGCCCGAAAAGGGCGCTCAAGTCAAACGCGGTGACTGAAGCTCCTACAAAGCCGGCGAGTGCGAGCACAGAGGTGATCTGCCCGGTGCCAAGGGTAATAGCGAGCGTGACCAGAGCGCCGATTGAGATTCCGAAGAGTGTCAGATGAATTGAGTGTGCGCCACCGGCAATGGCATCCAATTCTTCGCTCAGGTGTTAGTAAACCTCGACGTGCCTCGGCACCACCGCCACCGTGATGGGTGTGACCCGGCTTTCGGTAGGGACGAAGGGCCGGTCGGACTCGTGTCTTTCCATCGCTACGGCAAGCTGGCCTCTTCCAAGAGGTGACCCAAACCAAGAACAAGCAAGTTGAGTACGTGGGTATTGCTACAGTTGTCGCAGACGATGGCTGCCGAGGGAAGCACCCGATCACCAGACTTGAGCACATCAAGACTGTCCCGCACAGGGAGTGTTAGCATCCCGTCCGCGAGAGTCCAGGAATTATGACCGCAGACGGCACAAGCTCGCATCGACTCTGCATGCGCGTTGACGGCTTGGGAAATCTGTTGCTGCGCTTCTTTCGTAAGAGCCAATCAACCCTCCTTATGGACAGTAGGCAGAGCGTGCAGTCTATCTCACCATAGCACCCTGAGAAGTCCTTGCCCGTTGGCCGCCGGCTTGCGCCGGAGTGACGCTGGGCACGGCCGCTGCCCTATTCATGCCCTGCGGTGGTCTTGGCTCGGCCATGGTGATTCCCCCGCCAGCACGTCCCATACCCCGATACGGGGCGGAATCCCAAGCGGGTACGTTGGCTGCTGCCCGAGGCTCCTGGATTCCGGCGGAAGCCGGAATGACGCAAGGGAGTTGGTGGCACCGCCTTCTAGCTCAAGTGTTGCCCTGGTATTGCCTCACGAGACCGGTTCCGGTCCCTGCTGTCCCTGGCGCCGAGCGATGTGGGACCAATCCAGTACCGTGATGCGACCGTCGCGGTCGAAGTCGGCCGTAACGGTGTAGCCGTCCTCGCCAGCGAAACGACCGAAGTGCGAGCGGAACGCCGCGGCGTCTTGGGCGTCAATGCGGTCATTGCCATCCAAGTCGCCGTCGCTGACGGCTCCAAAATGCACGATGCGGGAGGAGGCCCGGCGCAGACGCACATCGCGCTGCTCGCGGCTCAGACCGCCAGCGGGCTTGACGTTGACATCGAACGTCTCGTCACTCACGTCGCCGAGCGAGACCGAAAAGCGCCCGCGGGCATCCGTCTCCGTTGTGACCGTGAACTGTGCCGACCTGCTGGCCGGATCCCTGCCAGCGGGATAGAAGCGCACCGTGACAGCGGTCCGATAGCTGAGATGCGGCGGAGACGCCCGGTGATCCCAGCGCAACTCACCCACCAGCACAGCCGGCGGCCGGGGCGCTGGCGCTGGCCCACCACCTGTGCGCGGTGGGGATGCTGAGGTCGGAGCAGGCTTGGGTGTAGCGGTTGGAGGGCGGGGTGTACCTGTTGGTGTGATGGTGGCGGTCGCCGTGGCTGTGGCCGTAGCAGTCGTTGTGGACGTGGGCGTGGGCGTGGGCGTCGCGGTCGCCGTGGCGTTGGCAGCATTGGCCGTCGCGGTTGCGATAAGGTTGGCCCAGACAGTGGCGGTCGCGTTGGCCTGGGCGGTCGCAGTCAGGTCGGGGAACGGCGTGACTGTTGGGGTCGTGGCGATCACCGTCTGGGCGGCGCTGAGGACTTGCAGCTTGCCAGCGCCCCACGGTGCGCTCCACGGCGTCGCGGTGCCCATATCCATGTCCGTGTATTCGTCGCGCTGCGCCGTGCTCCGTAGCAACGCTGCCGCTTCCTCCGGCGACAGCAGCGGGTTGACTTGTAGCAAGAGCGTGATAGCGCCGGCCACGTGCGCGGCAGCCAGACTCGTGCCTTGACGCATCACCTGATGTTCGCTGGCGTAGGGCGCCGGGTCCGGCGCCGGGACCAGGTGCGCCCGCGCTCCGATGATCGGCTCGCCCGGCGCGGCGAGATCGGGTTTTTCCTGCCTGTTGCGCGTTGGCCCCCGCGAGCTGAAGTGCGCTACTCCACCGGAGACCGGTGTAGGTGTTGAGTCGCTGATGAGATTTTGCGTACACGACGGCGTTGCCGTTGCGGCGGGAGTGACGCCCGGCGCCAGGGTTGGTGTGGCTATAGGGAGGGCACTGCAAGGCCACGTCAAGCGCGTGGTGTAGGCCGCCACCGTGATGGCGCGTTTTGCCGTTGCCGGCTCGGTCAGCGTCCGTGAGGTATCTACTCCGCCCGTCGTGCCACCGATTCCGGCCTTGTAAAATTCCACCTCACCATCCGTCACCCAGGCGTCCCAACGTTGTGGGCCGCTCCCGCTCACGCGATGCAGCTCACCAATCCAAGCACCACTCGCGCCACCGGACGGACGAGAGACGGTCAGCGACAGGCGGTTTAGCTCCGTGTGGACTGCGTGCGGCGCATCGGTAGCAATCACCATGATTGTCGTGGTCGCGCTTCCATCCGGCACGTCCTCTACTGTGGCCGTCTCGCCGGGTGAGACGCGAGCTTGCTCGCCCCCACCCGACTTGGAGAGAACGAACTCCCATTGCTCGGTGGCCGGGTACCACAGCGAGAAGCTGCCTTCCCCTTCCTCGGTGAGCTGGAAGGCAAACTTGGATGGGGCGCCGTCGGCCACCTCACCGGAGGCGTGCTTGCGACCGTCGCCGGCGTTGCCCGCTGCCACGACGAAGATCACGCCGGGGCCGGACAGCCAGTTAAGCTCCCGCTCCAGGGTGCTTGTGCCGTCGTGCGGGCCATCGTCGGCGCCGAACGCATTAACGATGACTACCGGCTTCCCCAGCACCGCGGCCTTCTCGACGATCCAGCGCCAGGCCTGCAAGATGCTGGCCGTTTCGAGGTCCGAGCGGACGATCAGCAGGTCGGCGTCGGGAGCCACGCCGCGGAACGTGCGTAGCTCAGTCGAATAGCCGGTGCCGGCGGCGACCGAGGCGACGTGGGTGCCGTGTCCGCAGCCGGCCGCGAAATCACACGCCGCGCCGGGAAAGGTATCGTCGGGCAGGCGGGCGCCCGTGTCGGTGTCAACGACCTCCCCCGGCAGTTGGCCGGCCGTCAGCCAGCCGTTGATGTCGTCGGTGTCCCATTCGCGCCCCGCCATCGTGTCGGTGCCCATAGTACACGGCTCATAGCCTTCCACGTCACAGGTCTGGTCCAGCAGGTGCCGGATACGGGTGGTGCCGTCGGCATTGCGGAGATCGGGATGGCTCCAGTCCGCGCCGGTGTCTACGACCGCGATCAGGACATCGTGGCCGGTGAGTGACTGCGACGAGGGGTCGGATAGCTCCCAGGCCTTCATGGCACCGGTCGCCGGCACACTCACGTCCACTACCGGTCGGTAGGAACGCGACGCCTCGATGTAGGAGACACCGGGTACAGCCGCCAGTTGCTCCAGGGCCATCGCCGCGAGGCGTGCGACATACGGGGAGCCGGAGCTGGCCCGTGCAGCTATCGTGGCACCGAGACGCCGTAGCTCGGCTGCCGCCGCAGCGTCACCGTGTACGAGTACCCACAGCTCACGATCTCCTAGTGCAACGGACGTCGGTGGCGTATCCTGCGCTGCCTGGCCCGCGGCGGGACGAGCCGCGACGAGTGCGCGGAGCACCGGGTCCAGCTTCCGATAATGTGCTGGCTGCCGCCGCACGACCGTCGCCCCTGACAGCGGCGACGGTAACGGGATGGGCGTAGCAGTAGAGCTTGCAGTCGGGGTGGTGGTCGGAGACATGGTAGCGGTGCTGGTGAAGGTGGGTGAGGCGGTCGGGAGTGGTGTAGCAGTGCTGGTGGCGGTGGGTGAGGCAGTCGGGGACATGGCGGCGGTGCTGGTAGCGGTGGGCGAGGCAGTTGGGGATGGGGTGGGTGTGCTGGTGGCGGCAGGCGAGGCTAGCTCGATGCTGGTGCTGGTTGCAGGCGGAGTCCCCGTGAACCCCGATGCTGTCGTGGTGGCGGTAGGTGTGCTTGGCGCAGCGTTTGGCCTAGCGACTGTCGAGATCGTCTCGGTGCTGACCACAGCGGGCGAGCCGGTGGCCGGCGGCGCCTCGTCTGCCCACACGTGCGGCGCCCAGCGGATCAAGATGAGCGCGACGCCGATACCGAGTGCGAGTGCCATCACGAGCGCAGAGGTAGGAGGATGAGAACTGCCACGCAAGCCTACGAACATCGGAAGACGCCAGCCCCCCTATGGTCGCGCGGCGGCCTGGTCGTTTGTGGCAATAGCCCGTGCGATGGCCGCGGCGGCAGCGGTCGCGTCCAAGCTGGCAAGCGGCTTGCGGAGCCTGAGCGGGCCTGGTATCTCTTCCGGCGGAGTCCCGGCCTTGATGACCGGGATGATGCGTTTCTGCAACGCCAGCGCACCGCCAAGCTCAACCGCCAGCCAGTTGGACTTGGCGGCACCGGCGCTGAGTACGAAGACTACATTCTCACTGCCATGGAGAGCGTCCTGAACGAGGTCTGCCCAAGAGTCTCCCGGTTTGATCTGCTCTTCCTCCCACCATACCGACAAGCCACGCTGGCGCAACGCGCCAGCGAGTGCCTGAGCAAACTCGCGGTCATCTGCGACCTCGGCAATGAAAACGTCAAACTTAGTTGTCACGGGTTATCCTCCTCGTGCCCGGTCGCTGGTCACACGCTCGCGCAGCTCGGTGAAATAGGCATCCAAATCATTGATACTGATGAGGTCGCGCTTCTTGAGGAGGAGCGGAATCTTTGCTTGGGTGTGTAGTTGTTCGGGACTCAGGCCGTGCAATACTCCGATGATGGGGATACGCTTGAGCCATGCAGCCCCAATCTCTGCCCAAACATAGGGACGCTCTAGGGACCAGGGGGTAAGCAGTACGAGGAGTTCCTTTGCACCGTCCAGTGCCTGGAGAATCCGCTCCTCGCAGTCATCTCCAACGGCAACATCGGCATCGTCAAGGAAGGTGGTTGCTCCACACTGCTCCACACGCTCGGCAATCCGACGTGCAACCCACGTGTCGCCTCCTCCATGACTGATGAATACGAGCCAGCTTCGGCTTGTAGCTTTCTCGTCACGCTCGCAATTTTGCCTTCAGGCACTCAAAGCCGGGTCGCTGTAACACTCAGCACGATCATACCAACTTCCTAGAGAGCAGACAGTACTTGTGTAGCTTAAACGGAATGGTATCCATAGGTCGTATAGTCAGATCCAGCGCCGCAGCTTGAACAGCGCCAGCATCCCACCGACCACCACGATCATCAGGGCGCCCGCGAACCCCGCGGCCCAGGGATGGTCGGCAAAGGGCAAGCCGGCAATGTTCATGCCATAAATCCCCGAAATGACTGCTAGGGGCAGCATGATGGTGGAGATGATCGTCAGGGCACGGACAACCTCATTGGTGCGCTGGGTGGCCAGGCTTTCGCTCGTCGCGGCCAGCCCGTCAATCACTTCCTGATAGTCCGCCAGAATATCGGCGGCCCGCTCTAGGTGGTCCAGAATGTTGCCCCAGTAGAGGTCAAGTGCCGGCGGGAGCTGCGGAATTGCCTCACCTTCGAGGCGGGCCATCACGGGTAGCATGGGGTGCAGCATCCGGCGCAAAGCGATGATGTCCCGGCGGACGAGCGAAATCTCGTAGACGAGCAGCCGGGATGGCTGTTCGAACAGCTTGGCCTCAATCGTATCCAGCCGGCCACCGACCTTGTTGAAGAGGGGGAAGAGATAATCGCCTAGCTGATCCAGCAGACGGTACAGGGCGTGTGCCGGACTGCGACCGAGTAGGGCCAGCGCGCCCGCCGGGTCCGCAGTGGCCCGGTCGAATTGCCGCACCATTGGCTTGAGACGGCTGTCGTGGACTGTCACCAGGTAGTCGATACCCAGGAAGACATGTACCTCAGACGGAGTGGATACTTGTGCTTGGCGGTCGTAGACCGGGAAGTGCAGTACCAGCAGGAGGTACTCGTCGTGTACGTCCAGTTTTGGACGCTGGGAGCGCGTTGTCAGGTCCTCGATGTCGAGTGGATGGAAGCCGAAGCGGCTACGCAGCCAGGCCAGCGCCGGGCCATCCGGCTGGCGGATATCAACCCAGACGACCCCCCCGTGCTCGATCACCTGAACCGCAGCCGGCCGCGGTCCGGCCACGCGGGCACCGGCCGGCGACCGCATAGCCTGACCGCCATGCTGTGCTGGCGCAGAATGCGCCGACGGCGTGGACCGCGGAGACGCTGCCATAGCCACTGTCCGGTTGTTGAGGACTGGGAGGTTCTGCTGATGTCATTTCCGTATTACGGGTCTCCGTTCGGCCGGTCAATGCCATGAGACCCTACCCGGAAGTGTACCGCAAGGGACGCCGCTTTGTCTGTCGTAACCGCTGAAGAGCGTTGATTGGCAGCGGCTTGCCGACCTGCTTGCGCGTATCCACCGAGGCGGTTACACTTTGCCCTCGCAGCAAAGACACACTGTAAGAGGGATGATGGCTATTCTGGTGCAGAAGTACGGCGGCTCCTCGGTGGCCGATGCCGACTGCATCCAACGGGTTGCCCAGCGCATCGCCGAGACGGCGCAGGCCGGCCACCAAGTCGTTGGCGTGGTCTCCGCGATGGGCGATACCACCGACGAATTGATTGCTCTGGCGCGGCAGGTCAGCGCCGAGCCGAGCGACCGCGAGCTTGATCTGCTGCTCTCTACCGGTGAGGTCATCTCCTGCACGCTGATGGCGATGGCGCTGCGGAGCCTAGGGCGGTCGGCCGTTGCGCTGACCGGCCCCCAAGCCGGTATCCGGACGGATGCGGCCTTTCGACAGGCCCAGATTGTCGAGATCAATCCCCAGCGGATGCTGCGCGAGCTAGAGCAGGGCACCATCCCCATTGTCGCCGGCTTCCAGGGCATGACGAACGATATGGATGTCACGACCCTTGGCCGTGGTGGCTCGGATACCACCGCCGTCGCGGTCGCCGTGGCCCTCAAGGCCGAGTATTGCGAAATCAATACGGATGTCGAGGGGGTGTATACCGCCGACCCCAGGATCGTACCGACCGCACGCAAGCTCGATGTGATCCGCTCGGATGAAATGCTCGAGTTGGCGCGCCACGGTGCTCGCGTGATGCATCCACGCGCTGTAGAGCTGGGGGACGTGTATGGTATGCCTATTGTGGTGCGGTCGAGTTTTTCTTCCGAACCGGGAACGCTGATTAGTCGAGGTGACGATATGGCGCTCGAAGCTCGCCAGCACGTGCGCGGGATTGCCCACGATGTGGATGTTGGCCGGGTGACCCTTGCCGCCGTGCCTGACCGACCGGGGATCGCGTATGCGGTCTTCGATGCGCTCGCGCAAGCGGCGATCAACGTAGACATCATCGTGCAGGACGTGGACCGCGAGAAAGAATCGAATCTGTCCTTTACGGTCGGTCGTGATGATCTAGAAAAGGCTGCCGCCGTCGTGCGCCCGGTGGCCGCGGAAATCGGCGCGCAGGACGTACACGCTTCCGCCGACCTGGCCAAGATCAGCATTGTGGGGTCGGGCTTGTCCCTCGGACCGGGGTATGCTGCCCGCATGTTCGGTGCCCTGGCCGCAGCCGACGTCAACATCACGAGCATCACGACCAGCGAAATCCGTATTACCTGTCTGGTTCCCGAAGCCGACCTTCCTCGCGCCGCGCGTTCCTTGCACACTGCCTTCGACTTGGACGAGGAGTCGCTGACCGACATGACAAGCTGAACACGGCGATGTGGTGCTACTGCGCGTTGCAGTCACAGGGCAGCAGGGATTAGAATGGCACAGTAGCAGCCGACGGCGGTGTTAGTTCTGCCGCTGGTGGTATGAGGGGCAGTGTCCGGGCACTGAGGAACAACGATGGTCGAGATGATCGTTGACAGCATCCGTATGGACATCCACGGCACAGCCCGGATGGTAGTGCTCCGGGAGCCGGATAGCGACCGCATTCTGCCCATCATCATCGGCCCAGCCGAGGCGGAGGCCATCTACATCAGGCTCCAGAAGGCTGAGGTGCCACGACCCCTCACTCACGACTTGCTCGTCAATGCGATTGCGGCCCTCAACGGCGAGGTCATCCACGTGCTCATCAACGATCTGCTCGCCGAGACCTTTTATGCCCGCATTGTCTTGGACGTTGACGGACGTCACGTCGAGCTTGATGCCCGATCGAGTGACGCGATAGCCGTGGCCGTGCGGGCGGAAGTGCCGATCTACGTCGCCGATGAGGTGCTGGAGCGTGTTGGTAGCGACGCGCGTGATGCCGAGTCCGAAGAAGCGGAGCAGGGTGAGGGCAGTCAGATCGAGCAGGATGAGCGGCTCGATGTCTTCCGCGACTTCATCGAGCAGCTCGACATTGACGATCTGGGCAAGGGTAAGTCCGAGCGTTAGCTCCTCGCGGCACCCCGGCCAGCGCCTCGCTATCGCCGGCTTGTAGCCCTGGGCGGTACCCTCCCGGCGGCTCACCTGCCGGCAATCGTGCATGCCAGGACCACGCCCGGCTACCGATTCGGGAGAAACAGCGGTAGAATAGAAGCGCGAGCGTGTCTGATGCTGGGGGTGGACGCGGCCAAGCATGGCTAGGGAGGTGAGAATCCCATGACTGAACAGGCGGCTTCCTCGGGGAATGGGCAGGTAGCTGATAGCGCGACTGGGAGCTGGACCCTCAAGAAGGGGTTGGCCCAGATGCTCAAGGGCGGGGTCATCATGGACGTGGTGACGGCGGAGCACGCCCGCATTGCTGAAGACGCCGGCGCCGTCGCCGTTATGGCGCTGGAGCGGGTGCCATCGGACATTCGCGCCCACGGGGGTGTCGCGCGGATGAGCGATCCGGAGTTGGTTACCCAGATTCAGGAGGCCGTCACCATCCCCGTGATGGCGAAGGCCCGGATCGGCCATTTTGTCGAGGCGCAGGTCCTCGAGGCAATCGGCATTGACTACATTGACGAATCGGAAGTGCTCACGCCGGCAGACGAGTCGCACCATATCAACAAGCACGCTTTCAAGGTGCCGTTTGTGTGCGGCGCGCGCGACCTCGGTGAGGCGCTCCGGCGTATTGGTGAAGGCGCAGCCATGATCCGCACGAAGGGCGAGGCCGGTAGCGGCAACATCGTCGAGGCCGTGCGTCACGCGCGGATGGTGCTCGGAGCCATCCGCCGCATTCACGGTCTCCCTGCCGATGAGCTGATGGCCGAGGCCAAGCAGCTTGAGGCACCCTACGAGTTGGTCGAGGAAATCCATCGTACCGGCCGTCTGCCAGTGGTCAACTTCGCTGCCGGCGGCGTAGCGACTCCGGCGGATGCCGGCCTGATGATGCAGTTGGGGGTGGACGGTATCTTCGTCGGCTCGGGGATTTTCAAGTCGGAAGCACCGGATCGGATGGCCCGTGCGATTGTGCAGGCGACCACGCACTATAACGATCCCGAGATTCTGGCCGACGTGTCCAAGGGGCTGGGCAAGGCGATGCCCGGTATCGAGCTAGGGACGCTGGAGCCGGAAGAATTGCTGGCCAAGCGAGGCTGGTAGACGGTGCTCCGGTGCTTTCGGCACCGGAATACGCTGATAGCTGATAGCTGATGACTGAGCGAGACGACCCTACTATCGGCGTGCTGGCTCTTCAAGGTGACTTTGCGGAACACGTCGCTGCGCTCTCCCGCCTGGGTGTGATGGTGTGCGAGGTGCGCTTGCCCGAACACCTGGACGGACTCGATGGCTTGATTATTCCCGGTGGCGAGAGTACGACCATTGGCAAGCTGGCCGTGCGCTGGGGCTTGGTGGCGCCGCTGCAGGAGTTACTAGCTGCCAATTGGCCAGTCTGGGGCACGTGCGCCGGCCTCATCTTTCTGGCGCGCGACGTGGTTGGGGCGTTACCCGACCAAGTGTTCCTCGACGCGATGGACATTCGTGTCCAGCGCAACGCCTTTGGCCGCCAGCGCGAGAGCTTCGAGATTGATCTGAACCTGCCCGTGATTGGGCAGCCACCGTTCCGCGCCGTGTTTATTCGCGCGCCGCTGATCGAAGCAGTGGGACCGGCGGCCGAGGTGCTGGCGCGCTTACCGGACGGACGTATTGTGGCGGCGCAACAGGAGCACCTCCTTGCCACCGCCTTTCACCCCGAGCTCACCGACGACCTGCGGATGCACGACTATTTCGTGTCCATCGCCCGCGAGGCCCGCCAGCGGCGGCGGGGAAAGTAGTCGGGGAAACGGATTTCCGCGTTGCGCGGAAACTGACGGGCGGGAGCAGCCCCCTAGGCTGACTCGGCTTTCTTACGCTCTGCCGCTTCGCATTCGGCCCGCACGCGGCGCAGACCACCGATCAAGCGCATGAGGGTCTGTTGGCCGGCCCGCCGCCCGCGCTCGGCATCGGCGACGAGGCCCCGCGAGACGCCGAGCGACTGCGCCGCTGCCGCCTGTGAGAGTCCCAACGATTGGCGTAAGCTGCGGAGCAGCGGCGACGAGAACTCGCCGTTCTCCAGCGCCGCCGCCTCGTCCGGTGCCAACGGTTGTAGCTGGGGCTGCTTCGCTTGCGCCGACCGGCGCGATGTGCCGGTGCGTCGCCTCTGCTTGGTTGTGCCTTTCTTGCGCGTCGCCGCTTTGTCCGCCGGCGTGGTTGCTTCCGCCGTATCAGCCGCCTGTGCCTTGGCCGGCGCGGCGGTGGCTGCCGATGCCTTGGCTCGCTGGCGGGTAGATTTTGTCCGCCGCTTCTTGGTTGCGGCTCGCTTGGCACCACTGGAGGGAGCCGCCTCCATGGCCGCTGCGATGGCGGTCGTCCCTACCACTGCCGGCGCCTCGTCCCCGGCGATCTCCGCGAGCTGCTGCACGAGGTCACTATCTACGGTGAACGCGACGAGCCGCCCGCCATCTACGTCGCCCGGTGTGCTTGCGCTCTGACTGTTTGGTGGCAGTCCCTTGCTCCGGAGCTTCGGGATTCCCTCGGCCACGGCCTGTGCCAGGACCTCGCCAATGGCCCCCGGTTTCTCCGATCCGGACCGCGATTGCAGCCAGGCAAGCAGCGTAGAGTCGACTCGGCACATGACGACACGCCGCAGGCCCAACCGCCCGAAACTCAGCTTTTCCGCTTCCCCCCCTGCCGCGCCGGGTACCGTAGATGTTGCCGGGGTTTCTCCACCCATACATTTCTTCCTCACACGCTAGGTAGCAGCGGTGGTGCCGCTCCTCCGACCCACCAGCACCTGCTCCTGGCGCATGATGGGCTGGCCGGCGCTGTCTGCGCGCAACCGGCGCCATTGTAGCACGTGACGGCGCCTCGGTGCCGCCTCACCGTCCGTCATTGCAGCGGAAACCGCAGTGACCAGACGGGAGCCGGTGCCATCATTGCCGGCCGCAGGACGGGCTAAATGTAGAGGCGCCGTTCTCCCTTGAGCGCCCGCTCGGCGAGGGCGAGCACCTTGAGCAAGTAGGAATCTACAGCAGGGATGAACGACTGCGCCGTCAATTCGTGCTGCGCCGGGAGCCAGCGGCCGCTCTTGCTGGCGGCAAGGCCGGACAGGATCAGCGATTCGGTCATGCCCGTCAAGAGTGCCCGGCCGGCAGCGACCGGGAGATGCGCCAGTCCCATCACCTCGTCGGGGCCGGGGCGGTAGTCGGAGAGTGCCCGCTCGTCGTGCAAGAAGTACGTATCTTGGAACTCGCGGTCAATGATGGTCCCGGTGGCGGTCACTTGGCGCGTGACGGCTATGCGGACCCCCAACCGGATCAGCTGCTCCGGTTGCGCTTCGACTCCTAGCTCCTCGGACAGCTCCCGCACGCCCTCGGCCAGAGTTTCGCCAGGGCGATAGTGCCCGGCGGCGCTGATGTCCCAGCGGCCGGGCCACGTGTCCTTGCCCAGAGAGCGTTGTTGCAGGAGTACGGCTGGCCGGTCGGCCGCGTCGTGGGCGATAATCCAACAATCGAAGCACCAATGCCAGTCGCCATCGCGGTGGACGGCGCCTCGCGACTTCTGTCCCAGTAGCATGCCTCCCTCGTCGTAGATCGGCAGCAGCTCGCCGGGATCGTCCGCCGGCTGATTCACAATCACGCAGCAGCTCCTTGGCACGCCAGACCTGCCTGCGCTGCACGGCCGCGTCTGCCCTCGCGTACAGTTCCCTCGCCATAGTATGCCTACTACGGTATTCGTGGTATTCGTGCCTGGATGCGCTGCAATACTATACAGTTGTCGATCCGGCAGACTCGCCTGCGCCACAGAATGACGGGCGGCGAGGTGAAGGGAATTAACGCAACGTGGACGCCGAGGGCTTCTTTGCCAAGCTGGTGGCCCAACAGCACTATCAAGGTGGCTTGGCGCATGAACAGGGGGGGCGCTGGACCGAGGCGCTGGAAGCCTACCGCGCGGCATGCGCTGGTGATCCGCAAGTCAGCCTCTACTGGCTGGCGCGAGGGACCGCAGCGCAGCGCCAGCGGCAGTGGGCCGAGGCGGCGCAAGCCTACCGAGAGGCGCTGGCGCTGGCGCCGGCCGATCCGGTTGTCCTGTACAACCAGGCGCTACTGTTTCTGGCCCAAGGGCAGCGCCAGCCGGCCCGCCGCAATCTCGAAGCCGTGCTGCGCCTGAAGGGTGAGCGGCTCGGTGACCGGGCCACTCTCGTCCATGCGCGTCTCGGCGATCTGGCCATGCAGGACGAGGACTACCTCGTGGCGGAGGCGCATTTGCGCCAGGCGCTGGTGCGTAAGCCGGCCGATCCCTACGCCACGGCCGCGCTCCAAGCACTGCCGCGGCTGCGCGAATTTGCGACGCCCTATGACCGGGATGGCCGGCTGCCCGCAAAGATCGGCATCTACGCCTATTGCGGCGCGCTACTGTTGGGCTGGCCCGGGGACGACGGTATCACCATCCCGGCGGGTCGCCCTGGCCGGCTCGATGGGTACGCCGCGGTCGCCGCAGTGTTGCGGCGGGTCGCCGACACCGTGCTGGCCCTCCGCTGGTGCTTCGACGCGCTGGTGCCGCTCGATGGTCCGGCCTGGCCGCTCACGCTGGCCCTCGCGCGCACGCTCGATACACCCGCCGTCCGGTGGTCGCAGAGCCTCCAAGGGGGCACGGTGCTGGCGTTGGCGGTGACGGTAACGGAGACAGGCGAAAGCGATCACGCCGCTCGCGCCGCGCAGGAGCACAGCGACGCGGCGCTGCTGGTCTCGCTGGGGCTGCACGGGAGACCCTGGCAGGTCCGCCCGCAGCCGCACGTGCTCTGTGTACCCACCGCCGTCACGCTGCCGTGGGCGGCGGACGAGGCCGCCACGGCACCTGACGACCAGGTGCTGGGACGGACCTTGGCCGCCCTAATCGCTCGACAGCCGCCCGACGAAACCGCTGCCCGCCAGTGCGAGTGGTACCGCGAGCACCGTCGGCTGCGGTTCACGCTCGAACGCTTTCGCGGTACGTGAGTCGGTGTGGACTGCGCCGACGATCCCACTTCCTGGTATACTGGAGCGTGTATTTGCAGCGCGTTGTGCAGCTTCAGGTCGGTTTTTCGGGAGCAGTAGGGGCGTGATTGATCGTCGCGCCCAGGGCGCCATGAATGGTGCCTCTATGACCAAGACTAGTGGCTTGTAGCACGTAGCCAGGCTCCTAGTCACAAGCCACTAACCACCGGCTACGAGACGAGTGCCGGGTGAAAGTGTGAGTAGATGGTAAAGCGTACCTATCAGCCGAAAGTTCGTCGTCGTCACCGGGTACACGGCTTCCGCAAGCGCATGCGGAAGCTCGCCGGGCGGCGCGTATTGCGGGCCCGGCGGCTCAAAGGCCGGCATAAGCTCACGGTCTAGCACGACGCCAAGCGGGTACGGGCGCTTGACCCTTACACCGCCCGCCACCCGATCCGGTAGCTCCCCGCTGCGAGGAGGCGCTCGCCGGCACCCACCTGGCGTCCCAGAGCCGCACAATCCTATGAACAGCTGTGGTGCGGCGCGGCCAGCGCCACGCGAGCCGGGCCGGCTCTCCGGTACCGAGATCAGGGCCGTTCGCCGGCGCGGCCGCACGCGCCGGGCTAGGCTCCTGCGGCTCTACGCGCTCCGTACCACGCGCGGGCAGACGCGGCTGGCGCTGACCGTCTCTGGCCGGCTCGGGAAGGCCGTCGTGCGGAACCGCCTGCGCCGCCGCCTCCGGGAGCTTGTGCGCCTCACGCTCCCGGCGGTGCCGGACAGCTGGGACCTGCTGCTCATCGCGCATCGTGAGGCCACGGCAGCGAGCTTCTGGGACTTGCAGGCGGACATCCACCGGCTGTGGCGGCGCGCCGGTCTGACCTCCGAGCGACTTCCGCTGGGACCGCAAGGCTTGCGGGGGCTCCAAACGCGGGCCGCCCAACGATATGCTCGGAGAAACCAGGAGGCGTCTGAATCGAGATGACTGCTACGTCAACGATAGCTGATCCGAGCGGGCGGCGCGCGCCGCGGCGGGAGCCGTCGTCGGAGGCTGCTGCCGTGGGGGAGAGCGCCGTAGCCCGTGAGGAGACGCCCGCGCCGCCTTACATAGTGCGATTTCTGCGCTGGCTGGCTCTGGGTGGCGTTCGGCTATATCAGCTCCTGGTTTCCCCGTTCCTGCCCAACACTTGTCGCTTTGCTCCCACCTGCTCGGCGTATGCTCACGAGGCCATCGTCCGGCATGGTATACTGCGCGGAGTGTGGCTGGCCCTCCGTCGAATTCTGCGCTGTCATCCCTTTCACCCTGGCGGTTACGACCCGGTCCCTTGAGCTGCTGGATTAGAGGTAGGCCAGCGTAGGTCATTGCCCGTCGTTCCCGCGCAAGCGGCGATGACGGATGAGGTACCGGGCATGACGTGTCACCTGCGACCTATCCCTGGAGGTCTCTAGTTTTGGACAGAACGGAAATCTGGAATACCTTCCTCGTTGATCCCCTCATCAATGGCTTGGTGTATGGCGCCGAGGTAACCGGCAGTGCCGGTCTCTCCATCATCATCTTCACGATCTTGATCCGCCTCATCCTGTTGCCGCTGTCCCTCAAGGGCACCCGGTCCATGAAGGCGATGCAGACGCTCCAGCCGAAGATTGCCGCGCTCAAGAAGAAGCACGGCGACGACAAGCAGAAGGTCCAAGAAGAGACGATGAAGCTCTACCGCGAGGAGGGCGTCAACCCGCTCGGTGGCTGCCTCCCGCTGCTCCTCCAGATGCCCTTCTTCTTTGCCTTCTACCACGCCCTGATTAATCTGGGCAATGCAGAGAACGAGATGTTTAATCCGATCTTTCAGGAGGGGTTCCTCTGGGTCGAAAACTTGTCTCAGCCGGACGTGCTGCCTTCCGAATTAACCGGTCTGGGCTTCCCCTTACCCTGGCTGTTGCCCCTGCTCGCCGGTGGTACCCAATGGGTCCAGCAGCGGATGATGACCACACCGTCCAGCGATCCGCAACAGCGCCTCCAGCAGCAGATGATGATGTTCATGCCCTTGATGATTATCGTCATTGGCGTCAACTTCGGCGCCGGCCTGGCGCTGTATTGGGTCGTCCAGAACCTCTTCGGCATTGTCCAGCAATACTTCGTTTCCGGCGCGGGGGCGCTCGACTCGGACGTGCAAGCCGTCGCGGCCCGCATCCGAGGCTTCATGGGTAGTGAGTCAGGTGCCGGCCCCGGCACGAGCATGACCGGCGCCGGCGGCCGTACCGCAGATTCTCGCTTGCGCGAGAATGACGGGAGAGAGAGAATCAGCCACGATGGGGCGGCTGCGCCAGTAGGAGCGCGCGGCCTCCTCGACGGGGGGTGGCGGGCCGGCCTGCGCCGACTGCTCGGGGCCGCGGAGCCGGAAGTGACTGAGGCCCGGAATGAACCAAGCGAGAGGCCACCGGAAAGACGACGATCCTCTCGTCGCCGGGGGGGGAGGCGGGCGCGTGGAAAGCGTTGAGGAAACCGCTCGCACGGTGCATGAAGCGGTGCGGCGCGCGTTGCAGAAGCTGGACAAAGCGGAAAACGAGGTGGACGTGACCGTCGTGTCACGCGGTAGCCCGCCGCAGATACTCGCGTTTGGCGCCGAACCGGCGCAGGTGCGGGTAACGGTCAAGCCGGAGACACCGGTGCCAGCACCACCAGCGCCAGAGGTGGAACCGCCGGCGTTATTAGTACTGGCCGACGACGCGGAGGATGCCGCAGCCGACGCCGATCTCCAGGGCACGCGCGACGCCGAGTTTGCCCAATTGATGCTGTCCGAGCTGTTGAATCGCATGGGGTTGACGCTCGACATCCAAGTACGCTCGATTGATCCGGTCACGCTGAACGCGGTTGGTCCGGGCGTTGCGGAGCTGATCGGCCGGCGTGGCACCACGCTGCGCGCGCTCCAGTTTGTCTTGAGCCTGATGGTGAACAAGCAGTTGGAGCGGCGCATCCGGCTCGTTGTGGACGCCGACGGCTATCGGCAGCGCCGGGAGAGCCTGCTGGAAGGTATGGCGGCGCGGCTGGCGCAGCGCGTGCGGAGCACTGGCCAGCCGATGGTCCTCGAACCGATGCCGCCGAACGAGCGGCGGATTGTCCACTTGGCGCTCGTGGACGATCCTGAAGTAACGACCGAGAGCGAGGGGGCGGGCGACGACCGCCGCGTCGTCATCAAGCCGCGCTGACAAGTCCAGTCTGCTCGGTCCAATGGGCATACGTGGGGGCGCTCCCGAAGGATCACCACCGCAAGCCGGTGCTGCCCCCGGCCCGGAATTCGTCGCCGTCGGCCACGTAGCCCGCGACCGCACGCCGTCCGGCTACCGCTTGGGCGGGACGGCGGCCTACGCGGCCTGCACGGCCGCGCGGCTCGGCCTGCGCGCGGCGCTCATCACGCGCGCGGCTCCCTTTGCACCCCTCGACGCGCTGGCTGCCGAGGTCACCGTCTACAATGCCGGCTCGCCGCGCTCCACCACCTTCGAGAACGTCTACGAAGATGGCCGGCGGCGCCAGTATCTCCATGCACGGGCGCAGCCCCTCACTGCCGGGGACATCCCCGCCTCTCTATGGCAAGCGCCCATGATGCTGTTCGGGCCGGTCGCCCAGGAAATGCAGCCCGACCTCCTCGACTGTGCGGGCAGCGCGACGGTACGCGCGGTGGTGCCGCAAGGCTGGCTGCGTACCTGGGGCGCGGATGGCTTGATCCGGCCCGTGCCGTGGCGGGCGGCCGAGTCCATCCGTGAACGTTGCGACGTGTTGGTGCTCAGTGTGGACGACCTAGCTGTTCGGAGCCGCTCGGATGGTGGGAGGGGTGCTGCGGCTCCGTCCAGCCATCCGCAAGGTATCCCGTCGCCGCTGGCGGCTTGGCAGCGACTCGCGCCGTTCGTCGTCATTACGCGGGGACGCGAGGGAGCCGATGTCTATGCCGACGCGCGGCTGATCTACCGCGCCCGCGCCTACCGGGCCACTGAGGTTGATCCCACCGGGGCCGGCGATGTCTTCGCAGCGGCCTTTGTTATCGGCCTCCACCAACGCGGTGATCCCCTCTGGGCCGCTGACTTCGCGTGTGCTGTGGCCGCGTTCGCCGTCGAGTCGCTCGGCCTCGACGGAATTGCGACGCGGCCGCAGATTTTGGAGCGTATGGCAGCGGACGACCGCGTAGAGTGAAGCGAGATTGAGCGATCCAGTACACTTGGCGGCGAATACTCGCGCTGTGCAAGGAGTAGCTTCATGCGGAAGTCAGTCATGGCAACCGGGTGCATGCCGCGCACCATGTCGTTGCCGGAGCAGTTTGAGCTAGCGGCCGAGGCCGGTTTCGACGGCATCGAGATTGCCCTGAATCAGGAGGGCTTTTTCTCTTTCGATGGTCCCGCAGCCGATACGGCTGCGGTCGCTGCGCTCGCCGCCCGCACCATCCCGGTCTCCGGCATGTTGGCCGGGCCGATGTGGCAGGTCTCGCCGACGGCCAACGATCCCTCCGAGCGCGCCGAGGCGGCCCGACTGGTACGCCAGAGCATTGCGATAGCGCCCGACCTCGGCGTGGATGCGCTGCTCCTGGTGCCGGGGACCTGCAAGGAGGACGTGCCATACGAGGTCGCCTGGGACCGAGCGCAAGCGTTCATTCGTGACCTGCTCCTCGACTGCGAACGGCACGGCGTCACGCTCGCCGTGGAGAACGTGTGGAACAAGATGCTCTACACGCCGATGGAGATGCGCCTCTTTCTCGACCAGATCAACAGCCCCTACGCGGCCTGCTACTTCGACGCGGGCAACTGCGCCGCGTTCGGGTGGCCCCAGCACTGGGTCAGCTGCCTCGGCGAGCGCATCGAGCGCGTTCACGTCAAGGGGTTCCGTTCGAGCGCCGGGTGCAGCTCCAGTGGCTTTGTGCGGTTGCTCGAAGGGGACATTGATTGGCCAGCGGTGTTTGCCGGCTTGCGTGCTATTGACTACGACGGCTGGATCACGGTAGAAATCGGCCCCTACCAGCTTGATCCGCGCAAGCACGTCTTCGACCTGTCGTCGGACCTGGATGTGCTCCTACGACTCTAACACCAGCGCTGGCTCCGGCAACGGCTGAACGCCGCTTCATGGGGTGGCACGTCAGGTCTCCACCCCCTTGGCGCCGCTTGGTATGGTAGGTGCCAGAGGGAGATACGGTGAAGATGGGTATACCCCGCCTGGCCGGAGCGGCGGCCGCCCTAAAGCGAGCGGAGGAGGAGACCGCTTTCTGGGCAGAGCACTATCGGGAGTATGTTCGGAAGTATCCCGATCAGTTCGTTGCCTCCAATCGCTACCATTATCTCCTGTGATCCGCGGCTATTTCGACCCTACACCTCCAACAACTCGGCCCAAAGTGCCTGGTGCCGTGTTCTTGCCAGGATTCAGCAGAAGCCTGGTGATTGTTCAGTTCACTCTGGACACAGGTGCGGATCGGACCTCTCTTCATCCCTTGGACAGTCTTCGGATCGGCATTACACCAAGGCAACTGCGGACACCGGAGTTGTGGTCCGGTGCTACACAGGTGAAGGGGATCGGTAGCGTACTACGAGATACGAGACCACTGCGCTGGTGAATCTCCTACATGAAGATCGCGGAGAGTGGCAACTGCTGGAAATCCCTGTTGACGTCGCCCCGATACTGCCGGAAACAATGTCACCCCCGTCGCTGCTCGGTTGGGACATTCTGCGGTACTTCCGGCTTGAGCTTGACTGGGCCACTCGCCATATCGCGCTTCGCTAACTTGAGATTCCACTGTCAGGAGTGCTATTGAGGAGGCAGGTGTCGTGGGACCGGAACCGCGGCGTGCAACCAGGCAGGAAGCGGAGGCGGTTGATGCCGTCTACCGGCAGGTGACTGTGCTACTCAACGAGCTGCAAGCCGCTCGCCAGCAGGTTGAGCATACCGAGCTGTTATCCGTGCTCGACGGATTGGTCAATCGCCAGCTCGCATTGGAAGGTGAGCTGCGCGCGGCCATCCAGCGGTACTGCGGGCACGGCTACGGGGGCGCGGAGCCGTATTAGCACGCAGCCGTCAGCTTGCAGTCTTGCCAACCCGCACGGAAGTAGTGCGAGGGGCATCGCCCACCGCGCATACGATGGCGTGAGAGTCGTGCTTCACGGCATTGAAGGCTACGTTGAAGCCCTTGGCGTAGAGCACCAGTCGGCCGTGAGAAATGGCCACGTATTCGCCGTGATGCTCACCGAATTCGCCTCTTAGCGCCTCGTAGACTGACAGATTGTGTCCGCTTTCCTCCTCGCTCACCTGCATGTCACCTCCGGTTCATTATTACCCACGCCGGCAACGACCTCAAGCGGGGTGAGGCCGGCGGCATGCCTTAGCGAATGACGAGACCGATGCCGAGGAGGACGATGGCACCGCCGGCCAGTGCGAATGGCGTGGGGTATTCGGCGAGGAAGAGGGCGCTTAGGAGCACGCCGCCAAACACTTCCCCCGTCGCAATTAGGTTGACGGCCGTCGCGGGGGCCCGCCGCAGCGCCGCGTTGTAGAGCGTGTGGCCGATCCCCAGCGGTCCGATCCCCAGGAACGCTACGGCGCCCAGCGCCGGCAGGGGATAGCTGCTGCCGGGCGCGGCCCACAGCGCCAGCGGCGCCAGCCAGAGTGCGCCCCAGCCGTAAACCCCGGCGGCGTAGTCGTAGAGCGGGTAGCGCCCGCGTACCGACCGCCCGGCGACCGAGTACACGGCGAACGCCAGCGCCGAGCCGATGGCCAGCGTGTCACCGAGCAGCGCGCGGGGACGGATGTCCGGCTCGACGCCGGCGAGCACGGCCGCGCCGATCACGCCGAGCGCCACCCCCAGCCACCGCGACGGCGTGAGGCTTTCCTTCAGCACAACCCGCGAGAGGAGGGCGATGAAGACCGGCGCAGTGTAGACCAGCGCCAAGCTGTGCGCGATGGTGGTGAACGATAACGACGCGATGTAGCAGAAGAAGTGCAGCGCGATGGTGAGGCCGTAGAGGGCAAACTGCCTACTTGCCAGCGGTTGCCACCGCACTCTATGGCGGCTGACGGTAGCGATGACCAGTACCGTCAGCGCGGCCAGGCAGAGACGCCACCAGGCGATTTCCAGGGAGGAGATCGTATCGGCGGCCCGGATCAGGACCGGACTGGTGGAGAACAGGAGCACCGCCGCTGCTGCAAGCGCATAACCGCGCCGCCTGGTCTGCCCTTCCTCCAGTGTAGGAGCAATCGGCTGACGTGCCATTAGCCGTTAGGGTACTCGAACGGCCGACCGCGAGCTTGGCATCCCGGGGACGCGGCCCGGCGCAACGGTTATCCCTGAAGCTGCCCGTTGGCACCACCTTGACCTTCGTCGGATTGTGCAAACGGGCCCGTCACTACCGCTGCCGGCACGTCGGGCGCGGCCACCGTCGAGGGCAGCGCTGCTGCGCCGGTGCGATAGGCCGCTAGTGAGCGGACGTTGTATTCGCTGCCGCCGGTCAGCGACTCCAGCAAGGCGCTGACCGTATCCAGCGAGGTCAGGCACGGTACCTGATGCTCGGCGGCGGCTCGCCGGATTTCAAAGCCGTCTTGGAGCACCGGCCGGCCGCCGGTGACGGTGTTGACGACCAGGTGGGTCCGGCCGGCCCGGATCAGGTTGATGATCGTCTGATCGCCGTCGGTCAGCTTCCCTACTGCCGTCACGTCGTACCCCAGCCGCCGCACCAACGCTGCCGTTCCTGCCGTCGCATACAGCCGGTAGCCGGCGTCGCCCAAGGCGCGGATGATCGGCTCGGCCTCGGCCTTGTCGCGGTCGGCGATGGAGAGGAGCACGCCGCCTGCTGGTGGGAGGGAGACGCCGGCGGCCATCATGGCCTTGCGTAAGGCTGGTGCAAAGGCGCTGTCCACGCCCATCACTTCGCCGGTAGACTTCATCTCCGGCCCCAGGAAGGTGTCTACGCCGACCAGCTTGGCCATCGAGAACACTGGTGCCTTGACTGCCACCAGCGGCCGCGCCGGCCATAGCCCGGTGCCGGAGCCGAGGTCGGCCAGGCACCGGCCGAGCATGACCTGGGTTGCCAAGCGGACCATCGGCACGCCGGTCACTTTGCTCAGGAACGGCACCGTCCGCGAGCTACGCGGGTTGACCTCCAGCACGTACACCTCACCTTGATACACCACGTATTGGATATTGATGAGACCGCGCGCCTCCAAGCCGGCGCAGATACGGGTCGTGTAGTCGAAGATGCGCTCGACGTCGGGCGCGGTGAGGTGGATGGGTGGATAGACGGCAAAGCTGTCGCCGGAATGAACACCGGCTCGCTCGATGTGCTCCATGATACCGGGGATCAAAGTATCGGTACCGTCGCAGATCGCATCAACCTCGACCTCACGTCCCTGGAGGTACTTGTCAATCAGGACCGGATAGCGTTGATCCTGCGCGAGCAGGGCCGTGGCAAAGCGCCGCAGGTCGTCGGGCGTATTGACAATCTCCATCGCCCGGCCGCCCAACACGTAGGAGGGCCGCACCAGCACGGGATAGCCGATCAGGTTGGCCACCGCCAGCGCGTCCTCGACCGACGACACGCCGGACCCGGGCGGCTGGGGGATGCCGAGCCGATCCAGGAACAACTCGAACTTCTTGCGATCCTCGGCGAGGTCGATGGTGGTCACGGACGAGCCGAGAATTTCGACGGGCGCAGCATGCTGTGCCCCGACGTTGGTCTTGGCCAGCGGCTCGGCGAGATTGATGGCTGTCTGACCGCCGAACTGCACCACTACCGGCGGCCAGCCTTCGTTGGCCAGGATTTCTTGCACGCTCTCCTCGTCGAGGCTTTCGAAGTAGAGCCGGTCGGAGGTATCGAAGTCGGTGCTGACGGTCTCCGGGTTGGAGTTCAGCATGATGCTCCGCACTCCGGCGTCCTGGAGCGCCCAGGCCGAATGCACCGAGCAATAGTCGAACTCGATACCCTGGCCAATGCGGATGGGGCCGGACCCGATCACCGCCGCTGACCGGGTGGCCTGAACGGCCTTGACCAGTCCCTTATCGAGCGGCCTACGTGCGTCACCAGTCTGGCCGGCGGGTGGCGCTGCTTCGTTTTCCAGCTCATAGCTGCTGTAGAAGTACGGCGTCTGGGCGGCGAACTCGGCCGCGCAGGTATCTACCATCTTGAAGACGGGTCGAATACCCCACTCCTGGCGCAGCGTCCGCACCTGTTCGGGCAGGCGGTCGGCCAAGGTGCCGAGGTGCGTGTCGGAGAACCCGAGGCGCTTTGCCTCCCAGAGCAAGGCCGGGGTCAGGTCTTCGGCGAGCAGCCGCCGCTCCATCCGGTAGATGCGCTCCAAGCCACGGAGAAACCAGCGGTCAATGGCCGTGCGCTCCGCCAGCTCGTCTACGCTGACCTCGCGGCGCAAGGCCGCCATGAGTGCCCAGAGCCGCAGATCGTGTGGCTGCTCGACGTGGCGCCAGATGTCCGTCATGCCCGGATCGTCGCCGTCTGCCGGGGCATCACGCTGCTGCCAGGTCGGCGCCTCCCAGAGCAGGGCACGCCCGCCCATTTCGAGCGCGCGGACCGCTTTCTGGAGCGCGGCCTCGAAGGTGCGGTCTATCGCCATCACCTCGCCGGTAGCCTTCATCTGCGTGCCGAGAATCCGGTCGCCGCCGGGGAACTTGTCGAACGGCCAGCGCGGAATCTTGACCACGATGTAGTCCAGCGCCGGCTCGAAAGCTGCCGTCGTCTGGCCGGTGACGGCATTGGGTATCTGGTCGAGTGTCTTGCCGACCGCGATTTTCCCCGCCACCCGCGCAATCGGATAGCCGGTGGCCTTGGAGGCCAGCGCCGAAGAGCGCGAGACGCGCGGATTGACCTCGATCACCCGGTACGCGAACGCACGGGGGTTCAGTGCAAACTGGATGTTGCAGCCGCCCTCGATGCCCAACGCCCGGATGATCTTGAGCGAAGCCGAGCGGAGCATCTGGTATTCCTTGTCCGAGAGCGTCTGGCTCGGCGCGACCACGATGGAGTCGCCGGTATGCACCCCCATCGGGTCGAAGTTCTCCATATTGCAGACGGTGATGCAGTTGTCTGCGCGGTCGCGCATCACCTCGTACTCGATCTCTTTCCAGCCGATCAGCGACCGTTCGACTAGCACCTGCCCAATCGGGCTGGCATGCAGGCCCCGCTCGACGACGGTGGCGAAGTCGTCCCAGTCGTGCGCTACGCCGCCGCCGGTGCCGCCGAGCGTATAGGCCGGCCGGATGATGAGCGGAAAGCCGATCTGCCGGGCAAATGCCTGGGCCTCGCTTACCGAGGTGACGATCACACTCTCCGGCACTGGCTCGCCGATCTCTTGCATCAACCCGCGGAACAGATCGCGGTCTTCGGCGCGCCGAATGGTGTCCAGCGGGGTGCCGAGCAGTCGCACCCCATACCGCTCCAGCACACCGGCTGCGGCGAGGTCCACGGCCAGGTTGAGACCGGTCTGCCCGCCGAGTGTAGGCAGCAAGCCGTCGGGGCGCTCCTGCGCGATGATGCGTTCCACGACCGGCACCGTCAGCGGCTCGATATACACGACGTCGGCGATGTCCTCATCGGTCATGATCGTGGCCGGGTTCGAGTTGACCAGCACCGAGGTGACGCCCTCCTCACGCATCGCCTTACAGGCTTGCGTGCCGGCGTAGTCGAACTCAGCGGCCTGTCCGATCACAATCGGGCCGGAGCCGAGGATGAGCACCTTTTGCGGTCGGTAGCGATCCTTAGTCATGGTTTCCAGCTCACCGCTGCTCCATCAAGTCCATGAATTCGTTGAAGAGATACTGGTTGTCCTGCGGGCCGGGCGATGCCTCCGGGTGGTACTGCACCGAGAAGATCGGTAGCTCGCGGTGCCGCAGCCCTTCGGCGGATCCGTCATTGAGGTTGACGTGGCTGACGGAAAAGCCGCTGTCGGGGGGCAAGGAATCGCTATCTACTTGAAAGCCGTGATTCTGCGACGTGATATGGACTCGTCCGGTGCGCTTGTCGAGTACGGGATGGTTGGCGCCGCGGTGCCCGAACTTCAGCCGGCTGGTGGTGGCGCCCGCCGCGAGACCTAGGAGCTGATGGCCCAGGCAGACACCGATGAGTGGTAGCCGGTCGCGCACGACCGGGCCTCGGGGGGCGATGAGCGTCCGTAGGGTCTCGATAGTGGCTTCGACGACCTCCGGGTCGCCGGGGCCGTTGCCGACCAGCACGCCATCCGGCTCCAGCGCCATGATCTCCTCGGCAGACGTCGCATAGGGCACGAGCACCGGCTCCAGACCGCGCCGCGCCAATGACCGCGGCAAGTTGTTCTTGATCCCGCAGTCCACCAGCACGACCCGGTGCTGCTTTGTAGCCCGGCGTGGCTCCGGCCACCCGTCCCACGAGGTATCGGCGAACGTCGCTGCCTCCGGGATCGTGACTTGCCCTACCAAGTCTTGCTCGGAGAGCGGGATGACCCGTTGCGCCGCCGCTGCCAGCGCCGCGCCGGCTTCAGCGGCGCCGGGCGTGGTGCCCCGTAGCCAAGCGGCGGGATCGCGTCTTGCCGCCGTGGCAAGGTGTTCATCGGCCGGGACCAGCTGCGCGCGCCGGGCACCATAGGTCCGCAGGTGGCGGGTCAGCGCCCGCGTATCGAACCCCTCGACCAGCGGGATACCCTGGGCTGCCAGATATTCGGCCAGCCCACCCTCGGCGCGCCAATGGCTGGGTGCCGGGCAGTACTCGCGCACGATCAGGCCCGCCAACCACGGCTGCCGCGACTCGGCATCGCCGCCGGCTACGCCGTAGTTGTTGATGAGCGGATAGGTCAGCACGACAAGCTGACCACGATAGGAAGGGTCGGTGCAAGTCTCCTGATAGCCGGTCATGGCTGTCGTAAAGACCAACTCCCCGGCCGCCACTAGTGGACTCCCGCTTTCGTGGGAGTGACAGGATGATGATGAGTTGTGACGGGACGAGGAGGAGCTACCGTCGCCGGCGGGGATGCCGTAGCCAAAGGCCGTGTAGCCGTCTTCGAGCGCCAAGATGTAGGGACTCCCCCTCTCCCCCTGGGAGAGGGCCGGGATGAGGGCATCAGGAGGTGGCGCCTCTGAGCCGCCGGTCACGGCGCCACCTCTTCCTCCAGCCGGTACTGCGTTTCGCCACCGACGAAAGTGTGCGTCACCTGGCCAGTCAGGAAGACCCCGGCGAGGGGCGTGTTGCGCCCCAGGGATCGGAAGCGGCTCGTGTCTACGCACCACTCGCGCTCCGGGTCGAATACGGTCACATCGGCAGCAGCGCCGACCGCCAGCGAGCCGCCGGCCAGTCCGAAGACCCGGGCCGGGCCGCTCGTCAGCGCCTCGATGGCCCGCACCAACGACAGCTGCTCCGCTTGAACTAGGCTCATGACGCTCCCCAGCGCCGTCTCCAGCACCGAGATACCGAAGGCCGCCTGATCGTATTCGCACTCCTTGTCGGCGGTGCTATGCGGGGCGTGGTCGGTCGCAATGGCGTCAATCGTCCCGTCACGTAGCCCGACGATGAGCGCGTCTACATCCTCGCGCGGACGCAGGGGCGGGTTGACTTTCGTGCGCGTGTCGAAGGGGGGCAGGCTCGCCGTGGCCGACCACCAGTGGCCGGCCACCAAGTCATCGGTCAGCGTCAGATGGTGCGGTGTCACCTCGGCGGTGACGTGGATACCACGCGCTTTGGCCCGGCGGACCAAGTCCACGCTGCCGGCGCTGCTGACGTGAGCCACGTGGACGTGTGCCCCCGTAATCTCAGCCAAGGCCAGGTCACGGGCGACGATGACCTCCTCCGCCGGCCGGGGCCAGCCCGGCAAACCGAGCCGGGCGCTCACCGGCCCTTCATGCATGACCCCGTGGTGCGAGAGCGCCGGGTCCTCGGCGTGTTGGATGATGGGCCGGCGGACGAGCAAGCTGTACTCCAGCGCCCGGCGCATGACTCCGCTGTCGGTGACACAAAAGCCGTCATCGGAGAACCCCACCGCGCCCGTCTCGGCCAGCTCAACCATCTCGACTAGCTCGCGGCCGGCCTGTGCGCGGGTGATGGCGGCGATGGGATACACGCGCACGGCGCCCTCCGCCGCCACCGTGCGCTTAAGCGCTTCCAGGGTCGGCGCCGTGTCCAACACCGGCAGCGTGTTGGGCATACAGCAGACCGTCGTGAAGCCACCGGCGGCCGCGGCCGCGGTGCCCGTGGCAATCGTCTCTTTGTCCTCGTACCCTGGCTCGCGCAGGTGGCAGTGGAGATCAATGAACCCCGGGCAGACGACAAGCCCAGTGGCCTCGATAATGTCGGCCTCGCCTGTGCCGGACACCGCCCCGGTATCGGCTGCGAGATTGGGGCCGACAGCGGCGACCACGCCGTCGCGCAGCAGAACATCACCGACTTGATCGAGCGATTGGGAGGGGTCAATGACCCGACCGCCGCGAATGAGGACTGGGCGCAGCCCGGCGCTCACCCGACCTGACCTCCCTGACGCGCTAGAGCGGTCGGCTTGGCAAGGTCAACCTGCGGCTCCGGTGTCGTCGCCTGACCACCGGCCAGGAGGTACAGGAGCGCCATCCGCACCGCGAGGCCGTTCTGCACCTGCTCCTCGATCACCGACTGCGGACCTTGCGCGACCTCGGGCGTGATCTCGATTCCCTCGTTCATCGGCCCCGGGTGCATGACCAACGCATGGTGTCTTGCCATCTTGATGCGGTCTGTGGTGAGACCGTAACGTTGGCTGTACTCGCGCAGCGTCGGCAGCAGCCCGGCCGTCTGCCGTTCCTTCTGGAGACGCAGCGCCATCACTACGTCGGTGTCAGCGAGCGCCTCGTCCAGGTCGTAGGTAATACGCACCCGGCCCCGGGGAGTCGGGGCCGGAGCTACTGCCCCGGGCTGGCCCTGAGGGCTGCGCCTGATCGCGGCTGCTTGGGGGGCTGCCCGCACCGCCGTAGCGACGGCCGCCGCCGGCTGTCCGGCGCCCGATGTTGCTGTCGCGGGGCTGCCCGCGGAGCCGTTGGGCGGCTGAACGGAGGCGCCGTTGACGCCGACGCCGTTGTGTTCCCCTGACGACGCCAGGCGCGCACCACCCCTCCCACCATCGTGCGCGCCTGGCACGTCACCGATGGTCGCAGCGCGGGCGAGACTGGATGGCTGGCGCGCCGGCTGCCCGGCGATGGCCGCGACGAGCGCGTGCGGCACGAGCGTTGGCGGGCCACACAGGGTCACGTCCGCGCCCATCCGCGTAAATCCCCAGAGGTTGGAGCGCGCCACGCGGCTGTGCAGGATGTCACCGACGATCACCAGCTTCAGACCGGCTAGGTCGCCGAGGTGCCGGCGCACCGTGAACAGGTCGAGGAGTGCCTGCGAGGGGTGTGCGTGCCACCCGTCGCCAGCGTTGATGACCCGTGCTGCGACGTGCTGGCTCACGACGTAGGGGGCGCCGGAGGACGGATGACGGATAACGACCATATCGGCGCCCAGTGCTTGTAGGGTACGCGACGTGTCTACGAGCGATTCGCCTTTGTCTACGCTGGATCCCGAGGCCGTGATGTTAACCACATCGGCGCTCAGATTCTTGGCTGCCAGCTCGAACGAGACGCGCGTGCGGGTGCTGGACTCGTAGAAGCAGTTGACGATGGTCGTGCCGCGCAAAGCGGGTACCCGCTTGACGGGACGCGCCAGTACGTCACTCATCGCCTCGGCCGTGTCGAGCACCGCGCTGATCTCATCGGCCGTGAAGTCGTCCAGATCGAGCACATGCTTGCGCCGCAATGTCATCGCCTCGCCCCTTCCTAGCTCGGGTACACCCTGGCCCATCCTCGCTACGGCTCTACCGGATCGCGTCGTCCTGGGCGCAGTATCACCGCGTCGCGTCCGTCGGTCTCCAGCACATGTACGTCCACGCTCTCATCGCGGGCCGTGGGCAAGTTCTTGCCCACGTAGTCCGCCCGCAGCGGTAGCTCGCGGTGCCCGCGATCAACCAGCACCGCCAGCTGGATCTGCTTGGGACGCCCATAGGCGATGAGCGCATCGAGGGCGGCGCGCACGCTCCGTCCCGTGTAGAGCACGTCGTCAACGATGACGACCCGCTGTCCACTGACGTTGACGGGCAGGGTCGAACGGCGCATCGCCCGCCGGCCGTCCCGCAGATCAAGGTCGTCCCGGTGCAGGGTCACGTCCAGCTCGCCTACCGGCACCTCGACACCCTCGACAGTTGCGACGTGCTGCGCCAAGCGGCGCGCGAGCGGCACACCGCGGCTTACGACACCGACCAGCACGAGATCGGCGGCGCCGCGGTGCCGCTCCAGAATTTCATGGGCGATCCTGACCAGTGCGCGCCGGATGTCCTCGGCACGCAAGATCACCTTGCCGCTGTCCTGCGTGGCAGTGGGCACGCCGTTCGGTTGCGCTGCTCCCTCAGTCATCACCGTCGTTCAACGCCTCGTCACTTGGGCACGCGATCCTGGCCCGCTCGCCCCCGGCGCACCTACCTGGCCGGCGCGTGAGGACACGTTCGGATGAGGCAACGGAGCGCCGCAGTCGAGAGTGATAGCCGCTCGACAGACGCAGTGGGACGTGCGCCATACGCAGCGGAACCATGTCTATGCTCCTTGCCGCCTCACAGGGTCGGCTTAAAGGTGCGAGGGTGGGAGTTACCCGGTCGGCTTGACCCCGACCTGCCTCAACCATAGCGCAGCACCCGTTGCGGCCGCAAGGCGCGGCGGCTCATAATGCTCTAGTGGAGGAGGGCGCATGGATCCATTCTCGATGGTCGCTGTGATCGTTGTTGCCACCACTGTTGGCGCGATGTACCGCATTTATGTCAAGAACAAGACCACAGAGCGCCAGCAGCAAGCGGCCAGCCTGCCAGCGGACGTACAGGAGCGGCTAACACGCCTTGAGGCGCGGGTCGCCGAGATGAGCGAGGAGCAGCGGCAACTGCGGTCCGAGCTGGAATGGCAAGGCAAGCTGCTGCAGCAATCCTCGGAGAAATGAGCCTCCGGCCTCACCTCTCAGCTCTCTCCTGACAGGCGTAGGTATTGGTTGCTGGAGGGTACCCACGCGCTTTGCACCCAGCGCCGGCCCTGGACTTGATCCAGGGGGGAGGGGCACGGCATGCCGTGCCCCTCCGAGCACCCATTGCGCCGATTTTCCCGGTTTACCTCCCCTTGTGAGGGGGGGCCGCCTGGCACACAGCCGAAACAAGCGGTGTAGCCGCTAGGTCATAGGGGTAGGCTGCGTGGCCTGCTGCCTTGTTGCGTCCGCCGTTTCCCCAAACGGTTGCCTATCGCCGCACTACAAAGTTATGGAGGTGCCATATGACCGGGTTCGAGGCTTTTCTGGTGACGCTCGCTACCATGATGGTCTTGGGTATCTTTGGGTATTTGGGGCGGCTAACCATACTGACCGTGCAGCGGTGGCTGCTGGCACGGCAGCCACCACCGCTACCGAGTAATCTGGCCGAACAGTTGGGGCGGATCGAGCGGCGGCTCGGTGCTGTTGAGGTAGAGCAGCGGCAGTTGCGTACTGATGTAGACTGGCAAGGCAAGCTGTTGCAGCGGCCGGACGCAGAGTGATAGGGCGCCACACGCTGACGCGATGGGGCTGCGTCAGCCACGATCTGCCGGTGAAAGAGGTGTACTATGGTAACGACTACCGCGCGCACCGTCCGGGTGACGGCCCAGCCGATCACTGCCGAGAATTTTGCACCCTATGGCCGGCTGGTCACGGTCGAGCGGGGCGGCTTGAGCTTGCAGGAGGGACACTTCACGGCTCGTCTGATGACGGTAGAAGGGGTCCCGAAGCGGCTCAACCGCATCAACCGCCACCTCGACCACACACAGCTATTCATCCCACTGGGCGGTGCGCCATTTGCGGTGTTCGTGGCGCCGCCCGACGAGCCGGCAGAAGGATTTGACCCCAGCAAGATCGCCGCCTTCACGACCAACGGACAGACGGCCGTTATCTTCCATGTCGGCACCTGGCACATCGAGCCGCGTGCCCTCCAGGCTGATACCTGCCAGCTCATCAACGTCCAGAGCAACGTATCGCTCGAGCATACCGAGCTTGTTGCGCTTGAAGACGAGCTAGGCGTGACGGTCGAGCTGACGGTGTAGCGGCCGGCGTGCGTAGAGGGCTACAGCATGTTGCGCTCGTCTCCCTGCGGAGCGGGGGACCTATAGGGAGATCTGTACAGCTAGGCTGGAATAGCGTGTGCTATGCTGCACCCCGCCCCCGCGCGCTGCTCCGAGGTACACGATGGCTACTACTGCGCTGGCGCCTCCAACCGAGATGCTGCCCTATCGCCGGCGGGGTGAGATTGACTACGCCCGCCTCGACTTCGACCCTCACGAGCCGGTTCTAAAGCCCGATGCAATGGATCAAGAACCGCCCGTCCACGAAATCCTCGGCCTGCTCGCCAGTCGGTTCACCGACTTCAGGCAGCGCCCCGATATCTTCCTCAGCAGCAATACGATTATCTGCTACGACCCCGCTGACCTCAACGTCCGCGTCTCCCCGGACGTGTACCTAGCCTTTGGCGTGGATGCACGCGCCATCCGGCAGCGCAAGCTCTACCTGCCGTGGGAAGTGGGCAAGCCGCCGGATTGGGTGCTGGAAATCGCCTCGTCCAGCACGGGGCGGGAGGACATAGGACGGAAGCGGGACATCTATGCCCGCATCGGCGTGCCGGAATACTGGCGCTTTGACCCGAGCGGTGGCGAGTATCACGGGCAGCGGCTGGCCGGGGAGCGGCTGGTCGGCGGGGCGTACCAACCATTGCCACTGACCACCGAGCCGGACGGCGTGCTGAAGGGGTACAGCCCGGTGCTAGGGATGAGCCTGTGCTGGGACCATGGCTGGCCGCGGCTCTACGACCTGGCGACCGGCACCTATCTGGAGAGTTGGCAGGAGGTGTGGGATACCCGGGAGGCAGAGCGGGTGGCACGGGAGGCTGCCGAAGCGCAGGCCGCCATCGAGCAGGCGACCCGGCTGGCCGCCGAGAACCGAGCCGCTGTTGAGCAGGCCGCGCGGGAGGCTGCCGAGGAGCGCATACGGCAGCTTGAGGCAGAGCTACGCCGCCGGCAAACGGAAACTTAGCTGCACTACTTGTAGCTGCCTTGGTATTGCCGGTCGTCATCCAGGTGGGATCGAACGGCCGGATGGAGTTGCGAGAGGTATGACCTCAGCAGAGGTAGCCGACCGACCGCCGGGGATACTGAGCATTCAGGAGGAAGAGCATCGTTTCAAGGTGCTCCGAGATCGGCGTTTGCTGCTAGGTTACAACAAGGGATGCCTCCGGTACGGGGACTTCTATAAGTCCAAGCCGGATATCCACCCGGTTCACTCCCCCAGCGGGCGTCCCCTCACGACGACCGGCGCGCACCGCTACAACCATCATCGCTCGCTCTGGATTGGCCACGCGCGGGTCAACGGCGTCAACGTCTTTCACGACAACAATCCGCAGCGCTCCAAGCTGGGCCACATCGTGCTGGAGGCCGCCACGCCGGAGGTACACGCAGACGGCGCTGCCGTGGCGCTACGCACGCGCAATCGGTGGGTGCGGCATGAAGGGCCGATGCTGCTCACCGAGCGACGCGACGTGATGATCCGCGCTGTTCGGCACGGAGAGCCGGCGTATGCCCTTGACCTGACCTCGGAGTTGGTGGCCAGTCACGGCCCGATCACCCTCGAACGGGACTCCCATGCGTACCTCGGCGTGCGCGTAGCGGACAGCATGGACGAGGAAGACGGCGGTCGGCTACTCAATAGCAACGGGCAGTGGGGTGAAGCGGGCTGCATGGGGCAGATTGCCGCCTGGTGCGACTACAGCGGCGAGGTGGCCGGCGCGGCCGTGGGGGTGACGATCATGCATCATCCCGACAACCCTCCGACGGCTTTTTTCGCTCGCGCCTACGGTGCGCTCTTCTCCAACCCGACTCTCCTGACCGAGCGACACATTGCCGCCGGTGACCGCCTGGTGCAACGCTGGCGGATTCTGATCCACGAGGGCGATGCTCGGTCGTTCGACCTCGCCGCCGCCTATCGAGCCTACCTGGCAGTCGCTCCGGCGCAGCGGTGAGGGCGGCCGAATCCCCTTACTCGTCGAACAGGGCGCTGACCGACTCTCCGATATGGATGCGGCGAATGGCCTCGGCCAAGAGCGGCGCTACCGAGAGGACACGGAATGAGGTTGTGTCTTTGAGCTTCTGCTGGATCGGCACGGTGTCGGTGATGACAATGCCCTCGAAGACCGAAGACTCCAGTTGCTCGACGGCGCCGGCCGCCAGGACGGCATGGACGGCGCCAGCGAAGATGCGCCGGGCGCCATGCTCGCGCAGCAGATTCGCGGCGCTGACCAATGATCCACCGGTACCGATGATGTCGTCGAAGAGAATGGCGTCTTTTCCTCCGACGTCGCCGATCACGTTCAGGGCACGGACCGTGCGTTCGTCGAGTCGCTCCTTGTCAATGATGGCCAGCGGCAAGTTGAGCCGGCGGGCATAGCGCCGGACCAGCTTGGCGCGGCCGACGTCCGTTGCTACGGCAACAACTTGGCTCATGTCCAGACCCTGTTCGCGGAACGCCGCTGCAACGAGCGGGAGCGCCGTCAGGTTGTCGCAGGGGCAGGACATGAAGCCCTGAATCTGCGCGGCATGGAGGTCAATCGTCAACACTCGGTCGGCGCCGGCGGCCAGGAGCAGATCGGCCACGAGGCGGGCCGTGATGGCGATGCGGGGCTGGTCTTTCCAGTCGGACTGCTGATAGGGATAAATCGGGAGCACTGCCGTCACCCGCTGGGCCGAGGCGCCCTTACAGGCATCAATCAGCATCAGCAGCTCCATCAAATGGTCATTGACGGGTTCGGTGGACGACTGCACCACGAAAACGTCGGCTTCACGGACATTCTCCCGGACCTGTACATACGTGCAGCCGTTGTAGTACTTCGTCGTGAATGATTCACTCAACGGCCGGCCCAGCTCGGTACAGATGGCCTGGCCGAGGTCGCGCCCGGCCGTCCCGGCGATGATGCGGATACGATCACCTGCGGTTGCTGCCATGTTCTCCCTCTAGCTTTGGTCTCAGCAAGGCAGGTGTTGCCAGTGCAACTCTGCTGCACCCAGGATCGGGCCGGGCAACCGCTTGAGCGGAGGTGCCACAAGGCGCGCTCCTGACCCCATCGCCCGCTACCCAGCCCTCGCGAGCGATCCCTTGGGTGTGCAAGATACTACCACTCGTACAACGGCCGAGACAGCGTGGTAGGTGCGTTCCATGGCCGGCTACCGGTTACGATATTACGATATGCGGAGAGGCGCCGGCTGGCAGTGTCCGTCTCAGCAGACGCCCGTTGCATCGGCTACCCTTGTGTCATCCAGCCCAATGACCGCGCAGCGGGCCGCTCGTCCGGATCGCTGACAACGCCTGGAGTGTAGGGATAGGTTGGCACTCGTACAGGATCGCCCAGCCGCGCCGCCGCACCGTATCGCCGGGTGGCTCTTTCTGCTCCTGCTGTGTGTCTACCTGCTGTCCCTGGGCGGCGGTACCGCGTACTCTGCCGACGGCCATTTCAGCTTTGAGATGGCAAAGTCCCTGCTGCTTGATCCCTCCCATAGCTACTTTCACCGCTTTCGCAGCGCCTTCATCCGCTGGGGGCTGCTATCGCCGGTGCTGGCCCAGCCGCTCGTACTGACCGGCGAGCTGGTCGCCCAGCGGGCGCCCCAGCGCGATGAGTTGGTCGTGAATGGGCATCACTACCGCTTGGAGGTATGGCCGGTGGTTGGGCCACCCAACGGTGGCGGCCGGCAGCAGTCGTTCGAGGTGGCGCTGCCCCAGACAGTCAACGTCTCCGAAGTCCACTTGATCTCGTTTCTGTCCAATGCGGCGGCAGTGCCGGACGGTGCCCCTGTCGCGTCCGTGCGTCTCACGGGAGCGGAGCAACCGATAGCAGAGTTGGTGGTCCAGGCCGGTCGCGATACCGCCGAATGGGCTTGGGAGCGCGCGGACGTGCGCCGTCGCGTGGCGCATGCCCAGGCGCCACGCGCGGGGCAGTGGATCGGACAACCGCTAGGCCGCTACTACTACGCGGTGCTCCCGGTTTCCCCAGCCTTGCCGCGCACCGGTCTGCGTGTGGCCTTCACCGGCAATGTCGGCGCCTTGCACGTGATGAGTTTGGCGGTGCGCGATGTGAGGACTGGAGCGATCATTGATGTCCGCAACGGTGAACGTATTTGGTCGCAACGTCAGAACCGAGACGTCTTTCTCCGTCTGGCCTATGCGGTGCTGCCCGCGCTGGCGACCGCCGCCGCCGGGGTGCTGGTGTATGCGCTCGTGCGGACGCTTGGCTACGCGGCCCCGGTGGCCGTCTTGACGACATTGGGCTATGGCCTGGGGACGATGGCTTGGCCCTACGCGAAGCTGGACTTCACGGAACCCCTGGGGACAGCCTTTGTCTTGCTGGCCACCTTACTGCTGACCTTGGCTTGGCGCCATCCTCCCACTCGTCATTCCCGCGAAAGCGGGAATTCACCGCCGCTCTTGGCGTCGCCGGTCTTGCTCGCTGGGTTGGCCGGGGTGAGCTGCATCGCCGCCATCGCCACCAAATACGTCATGGCGTGCTTTGTCCCCCTGTTGCTCGTGCATGGGCTGCTGCTCGCTACGGGGCTGCCTAGTGGTCGACGCCTCGGCACAATCGTTCGTCTGCTCGGCGCATTCCTGCTCCCGATCATCGCGCTGGGAATCGCCGCTTTCGTCGTCTCGATTGTCGTCGCCGGCGGCCCTCCGGTGCTCCTGACGGAGTTCTTTGGCGGATTGCAACGCGGCTGGCTGGGCCTACCGGCCTGGATCGGTTTTCGCGGTCTGGTCTTCAGCCCGGGTAAGAGTCTGTTCCTCTACTCGCCGTTCCTGATCCTTGGCCTAGTGAGTATCCCGCTCTTCATCCGGCGGCACGGCTGGCGCGGCGCCCTCTACATCGTCGTCCCGATGCTCTTCATCGCCATCTACAGCCTCAAGCGCGTCTGGGATGGCGGCGGCTGGGGGCCGCGGTACATGGTTCCGATGGTGCCGTTTCTCGCCATTGTCGCGGCGCCGCTGCTGGCCGCGGCGTGGCGACACGTACCACGGCTGCTGCTGTCCTTTCTCCTGCTAGCGGCGCTCGTACAGGTGCTCGGCGTGGCCAAGGACTTCAATCTGTTCGCCTCGATGTACCGCCAGCACCTGTATCCGCAGCTACCGGATGCGGGGGCGTCGCTGGGCGGGCGGGACTATCTGGAGTTCCTGGACGGGCCGGGCTTGCGGCGGGCGCCGCAAACTCCGTTCGAGGCGCGAACCGATACGCCGGCCCGCGATATTGGGTACCTCTATGGGGTCGGCCAGCTCGACATGCAGATCGCCTTCCACGAGCGGCGCACAACCTGGCTCTCGCTCTATACCGTTGATTTCAACCGCCAGCGCCGGCGGCAGACGATTGTGCTTCGTGATAGCCGTGGTGAGCGGCGTTACCGCCAGCACGAATCGTTCGAAGAGGGTGTGTGGTTAGGCTGGCAGGTGGAAGGCAGCCCGGAGCGGCCGGTCGAGATCACCGTCATCCAGGAAGGACACGATGTTGCGGTGCTGTCGGCCCTCACCTTCGATCCGTTGCCGGTGGACAGTCGGTGGACCGACGCACCCAAGACCGACCATGCGACTCAGGGGCGCTGGCGCGACCGCTACGGACGTGAGGGCTTTGTGCTCTTCGCCTGGCGGGGCGATCACTCGGATGCGGTGCAGCTTCCTCCCCACATCGCGGGGTACAGCGGTGGCGAGCGCGTCAATATCGTCACGACCGAGGCGAGCGTAGCGGAGGCCGCGCTGCTCTACGCACCGCCGTTCAGCCCCTTACTGAACCATGCTTGGCTGTTGAGCGCAGATGCAGTGCGGATCATCTGGCCCGGCCGCCTGGACCTGCTCCGGCGGGTGCTGGCCGCGCCCCCGTGGCGGTGGTGGGGACTGAACCTGCAACTGTCGCACCCCGAATTCGGTCTCGGCCTGAACCTCTGGCCGGCCCGCCTCTACGGTGACTACGGCTCCCACGCTGGGCTGGTGGCCGTCGTGATTGCCCTACTGGTCGTCATCGAGGGAGGGCTAGTCCTGGCTGCGCTGGGCCTCCTGCGCGCGCTGCGGGGGGCGGCCTGGACACGGGGCTGGCCGTTTGGGGCAACCTTGTGTGGTTTGGCGCTGGTGCTGGCGGTTTACAATGTGGCCCAGTTTCGGTGGGGATAGATAGTGAAGCCGCGCCTTTCTCTGTGTGCTCTGTGGCTGAAATAGCCGGAGATGGCACCCTTAAGGCGCTGGATTCCGGCTTGCATCGAGATTGATCTGACGTGACTCCGAGCCTCACGCCCGCTGGCCGCCGGCCCGTCGCGACTATGATGGCCGCCGGCTTGGTCTTCTGCATCTTGCTCTCCGCCTATGTACTCACCGGTGGCGGCGAGGGGTACAGCGTGGATGGCCGGTTCGGCTACGAGATGGCGCGCTCCATCGCCTTCGACCTGGACCGGAGTTATCTCGGAGAGTTCCGGCGGAACTTTGCGCGTTGGGGCATTGTGATGCCGTTGCTGGGCCAGCCGTTGCTCTGGCTTGGTCACGCGGTCGGCGTGGTCGCGCCTCCGCGCGACGGTCTCTACCTCGACGGCCAGCTACACGTGCTCCGCGAGTGGCCCCCCTTGCCTCTCAACGGCAGCGCCGCATCGATTCGGGTTGACCTTCCCCAGCCGGTGTCGGCGACACGCCTGCGAGTCGTTTCCCACCTCGCTTTGGGCACGCGCATCACCCAGGCTACGACCGTTGCCGAGGTGCGACTGCTGGATGGAGCAGGCCGCGCTACCCGGGTGCCGATGCGTGCCGGACTACACACCGCCGAGTGGGCATATGACCGGCCGGGTGAGGCCGCGCGCACGCTGCATCGCCGCGCGCCGCTGGTCGGTCACTGGGACGGCGTGCCGGAGGCCAACCTCTATGGAGCCACGATTCCTGTCGAACCGGCCGCGCCGACGGTGCGGGTGGAAGTCCACCCGGCCGCGCTGTCCAGCGCCAGCGACGCGATGCTGTTCGTGCGTGTCCTGGCGCTGGAGGATGGCCGGAGCGGCGAATGGGTCACTGTGCCCGGGGGGCCGCGCCTGGGTAGCGCCGATCAGACTCCCGCCTTTTTCGAGCGCCTGGGTTACTCGCTGCTGAACGGCTTTGCGACCGCGACGACGGCCGCGCTGCTGTTGGCGCTGGTCGTGTTGCTGGGGTACAGCGTTGGTGCGGCAGTCTGTGTTGCGCTGGGTTTCGGGCTGGGGACGCTCGCCTGGCCCTACGCAACTTACGACTTCTCCGAGCCGATGGCCGCCGTCTTTCTGGTAGCCGGCACAACGGCCGTCTATGCCGCGCGTCGGTATCCACGGTGGGCACTCGGCCTGGGCGTCGCCGCGGGCGCCGCGCTGGTCCTGGCCGTGGGCGCTAAGTACACCGCAGCGCTCGTTGTCCCGCTGGTCGTGTTGCAAGCCGTGTGGCTCGGCTTGCGACCGGCCGCAGGGCCGCACGAGCGGCGTGTGGCGCTGGCGCTCGTGCTTACGCTGGGTCTGCTGGGTCTGCTGGGTCTGCTCGCGCTGATCGCCGTGGCCGGACGTGTGCCCATCGTCCTGGGCGAGTGGCTTGGCGGGCTGCAACGCGGCTGGCTCAGTCTGCCCATCTGGATCGGTGCTCGGGGGCTGCTCCTCAGCCCCGGCAAGAGCCTCTTGCTCTATGCCCCGGTGCTGATCCTGGCGGTGATCGGAATGCCCGCGTTCTGGCGCCGCCACCGGACGGAAGGGCTGCTCTTTCTCGTGACGCCGTGGCTCTTCATCCTGGTGTTCAGCATGAAGACGGTTTGGCACGGCGGCGGTTGGGGGCCACGCTACCTCGTGATGATCGTTCCTTTCCTGGCCATGACCGCGGCGCCGGTAGCCCAGTTCCTCGTGAGCCGCGGCGGCTCGCGCCTGACTGGTTGCCTCCTCCGTGCCGGCTGCGGCCTGCTGCTGGCATTTTCCGGCGCCGTGCAGGTCGTGGGGGTCACCAAGCATCCTAACCTGTACCCGATTATGTTCCGCGACCACGTCTTGCCGCAGCTCGACGAGCATGGCACCGCCTATGGCGGCCGTGACTACTGGGAGGTGCTTGGCGGGCCGGGGTTAGTGCGCGCGCTACGCGACCCGGAGTCCGGCGAGCGCCGCCTGGGATACGCCTACAGCGAGCCTCCCGACGCACCCGTTCCACACACTGCACCGGATGGCAACGTCGTGTTGAGCACGCAGTCACCCCTGACCATCAGCATTACTGTTGCCGAGCCGGCGACGTTTCGGCTCGCACTCTACGCGGTCGATTGGGACCGGCGCGGTCGCCGGCAGAGCATTCTGGTCCAGGACGCCCGCGGCTGGCGCCAGAGCCAGCTGACCGCTCGTTCCGCACAATCCGATGGGGATTTAGGTGGTGCGGAACGAGGCGGTCACCTCGACCGCGACTTCAGCGCGGGGGTGTGGCTACGGTATCCGGTCGAGGCGACTCCGCTGACGCCCATCGTCATCTACGTACAGAGCTACGGGCCGGATACGGCCGTCCTCTCCGCGCTCGCTTTCGACCCCCACGATGGCAGCAAATGGGATGCGGCGCCCGTGTTCGACACTCAACCGCCCGCACAGTGGTCGGACCGCTATGGACACGACGGCTACATCCTGCTCGGCTGGAATGACGATTGGAGCGACCGGGCCAAGCTGCCCACCTATGTCGCGCGTTACGACGGCGGGGATCGGGTCAATCTGGACACGCGCGAGCGAGACATTGCCGAGACGCCGCTGCTCTACGGCTGGCCGTTTACGCCGCTGCTCGGCCATCTCTGGTTTCTGGGCGCCGACGCAGTGGCGCTAGTCTTCCCGGACCGCCCGGACTTGCTGGAGCGGGCGCTGGCCTCTCCGCCGTGGCGGTGGTGGGGCCTGACGGTGCAGCCACCGCATCCTGAGCACGGCATGGGCCTCGACTTGTGGCCGGCGCGGCTCTACGACCATTTCGCCTCGCACCCGCCAGTGCTGGGGATCGGCGCGGTCGTCGTGCTCCTGCTGTGGGCCGTGCTCGTCATTAGCACGGCTCGCCTGCTGACCTTGCTCCGGCCCGGTCCCGGCGGTCGCCGGCTCGCCGGGTACACGTCTCTGTGCTTGCTGCTCGCCCTTGTGCTGTATGCCGTCGCGGTGGTGCGGACATAGTTGGGAGATGATGCACCGCGCCCCCCGTCCCTCACCCTAGCCCTCCCCGTGCTGGCGCACATAGGGAGGGAACCCGCTCCTCACCTCCGTCAATCCGGCTTGCGCCAGGATGACATGGCGGCTCACTCTCCCTCTCTATCGCTCGGCGATGGAGAGGGGGGCGGGGGGAGTGGATTCCCGCTTGCGCGGGAATGACGCAGGTACTGCCACCCACTGCGTAGCGCCAACGCAATGCCCCACAGACCGGCAGCATACGTCAGTAGCAGGAACGGCTCGGCCGCGTGGTGGAACCGCGCCCGGTCGGCATTAACCAGCACCGGCACCAAGAGCAGTCCCACGCCCACGCCCAACGGCGCGAGTGCCGGGCGCAATCGTCGGCTCACGACAGCCGACGCAGCGCACACCACGGTGAGCGCAAGCGTGAGCCCCGGCGGGAGCATGTCAGGTCGGAACAGACGGGTGATCCAGTCGACACGATTACCAGCCAGCTCCGCGACAGCGGCGAACCCGTCGTGGACGGCGAAGATCGGCGAGCGAATGTTGATCAGTTCCTGCTGTCGGTACAGGTCGTGGACCCGCTCCTTGCCAAAGCCGCCGCGCCACATGCGCCGGAGCCGAAACCAGGTCTTTTCCAGGTACCCAGCAGGATTGCGTGAGATCACGTCGAGCGCCGCTGCCGTGATCAGAGTTGGTGCTGTTTCAGCGCCAAACTCCGCCCCGACTCGCTGCCATGCCTCCCAATGCGAGATGTTCCGGTCTTTCGCAGCCTGTAGCAGCGTAAGTACCCGCCGTAAGTCCGGGGCACGGTCTTCGCTGTTGGCCCACGTATAGGTCCCTTCTTCCTCCCAGAGCCGCACGAGGAGTTGTTGCCCCAGGCTGTTGCTAAGGCCGATATAACGGTATCGTAGCCAGTTGTGTACTAGCCATGGGGACACGACTACCCCAAAGATTGCCACAAAGGCCAGGATACGCAGCCACGTCCGGGCGCGGTGAGCACCCTCATACACCAGCAGCAGTAGGCATACGGCAATGAGCGCCGGCTGAATAACCAGCCTGGTCAGCGCGGCCAGGCCCAAGACCGTGCCGGCCGCGGCGACGGTCCACCAGCCACCGCCGCCGTGCAGCATCCGCACGGTGAGTAGCACAAAGAGCAGTGCTAGTGGGATGAATAGCGCCTCGGTGTAGATGCCGTGCTCGATGATGAGGAGATACCCGTTCGCGGCCATACCGAGCGCCGGTAGAAGGGCCAGCAGCGGTGGTAGGAACGTTCGTCCAATAGCATAGGTGAGTAGCACGGTGCCGAGGCCCAGGAGGTGTTGGACCGCCACCACTGCGAGGAAGTCGGGGCCGAGGAGAATCTGCACCCCGGCGACGAACGTCGAATAGCCGGGCGGAAAGATGTAGCCTAGCGGTGCGAACGAAAAGGTTGTGCGGATCGTCTCCGCAGCCTCCACGTAGGCGCCGCTATCGCCGATCACAAACGCCGGCGCGCGAAACATGATGCTGGTCCGGAAGCCAAGCGCCACGACTACGCTGACACCGATACACACCGCATCCGCATGCGTGCGGAGCCAGGCGTACCAGCGCCTTATCGCGTTCGCGCCGCGGCGCGTCAACGCCGCGCTACGCCGGCCCCAGAGTGCCGTGCCCAGGCTGACCGCCGCGCAGCTCACCCCGACCAGGAGCAGCACACTGGGGCGGAGGGCGCCGGTAGATAGGCCAAACAGCCGGTTGCTCACGACCCAGGCCGCCAGCAGGATGGCGGCAACGGCTCCGATACCCCAGAGAACGTTGCGCCGCCGCGATGCCGTGGTGACGGCGGCAGTGCCGTACACCCCCGATGCCAACAGTAGGCCGACAAGCAGCCCTAGCAAGAGCAGCGAGGCCGGATCAACGAGCCGCGCACCAGTGATAAGCTCAACACTGGCCGCCAGCAGTCCTAGCAGCGCCGGCAGCGCGAACGCGCCGATGGTGACACGCATACGTAGCCCTTGTCCCCCGTGCAGGCCGGGGACAGTTTCCGGGGAGGCCGTTTGGGTAGGGCCGGGCGCGTGGTCGCTGTCGGACATCCTGTTGGCCTCCCTGACATGCTGAGGAGCGAGAAGTCTCAGGCGGATGGTGGCTCGTGCTCTACGGCCTGGGTGATCTCGTCGAGCCAGACCACCATCTCGGCGGTGATGTCGTTCTTGAGCATGCTATGATCGGGCAGGGACCAAGAGCCATCCGCGGCTTGCGCCGCGATGAGGTTATCGCCTACGCGAAGGGCCATCTCCCGATACTTGTGCTTGCCCGTCAGCGTGTAGAGTACGGCCGCGGCCCAGCCTACCTTCCCGGCGCGCAGCAGCCGGAACAGGTAGTCACTCGCTCCCTCTGTGAACCGCATATACTCCTGGGCCAACTCCAGCCACTCGCCTTCTCCCGTCGCTTGGTGTAGTCGTGCTAGGAAGCCTCCAGCGATGCCCGGATGGAAGAAGAACTGATCCCGCTGGGCATCTTGGTGCATCACGTAGCGGATGTCGTCAGCGGGGTCGGGATTCGTGTGCAGTCCCTCGGCGCGGCTATAGACCGAGTAGAGCTGCCGTGGATAGTTGGGTTGGGCCGCCATGAGGCGTTGCATCCAGCGGCCGACCCCACGTGCTACGTCGAGCCGGCCGGTGTAGAGCGCCGCCTGCCCCGCCCCACTGACGACCCAGAGGTCTTGCTTGGTGTGGGCGCTGCGCTCGGTAAGGCTGGAGTAGAAGCCGCCGCTCTCGGCGTCTCGGAAGCCGAGGAGGAAGTCCATGCCACGCTGGGAGAGATCGAACTGACCGAGCCGGTGCGCGCCGATAATCACCCAGGAGTTGTAGTAGGTGTAGGCGTACTCCGCGTGCAGGTCGGCGTACCGGCCGCCGTGCCGGGGGCGCGGCCCGAAATCGCCGGCTGCGGTCAGGCCGTGCCGGCGAATCCAGCTGCATAGCCGGTTCGCTGCGTTCGTCTGACCGCAGACCTGAAACGCAGCCGGTACCTTGTAGTATTCGATTGCTCCCAACTCGGGGTTGCCAAAACTGCCGTCGGGGTGCTGGTGTGCCAGCAAGTGAGCACAGCCGCGGTCGCGCGCCTCGCGAAAGCGCTTCATTGCTGTTGCCTTCCCGCCTACTGCGCTTGGCGCTGGCGGATCCGCAGGAGATCGTCGTTCGTCAGAAACGGCTCGTAGGCTGCGACGAATTGGTCGAGCGTTTCCGCCACCGTCGCCGCGGTTGTGTCGAGCACGATGCGCTTCTGGACCAGCGACGCCGCCACCTCTTCCTCGAACCGCCGGAGGACGTACTCGACATCTTGCTCTCGAACAACCTGGTGCAGATGCGGATTCTCGCGCATCCGCCGGCGGATCGTTGCCGGGGAGGCTTTGAGTAGTACCAGCACCACGTCCGGCGCTAAGTCCAGGATGCGCCGCTCCATCTTGCGGGCCATCTCCGACCGTTGGCCGGCCGGACTGCGTACTGGCGCAGCGCTGTTCTCACCGCCGTAGCCGTAGTAGAGCGGGGCATAGACGGCCTCCTCGATAAAGGGAGCCATCAGGTTGTGGTCGGGCTTGGAGTAGAAGGAGGGCGAGATATGATACTCGATCATAAACCGCTGGAGCATCTCCTTGGCCTGTGGATGCAGCGCCAGCAGTGCCTCCTGCGCCGCCGGCGTCAGCTCCGTCGAGGGGATGGTGTGATGGTCGTGAAAATGGGCGGTGGCGCCGATGTTCTCTTCCGCCCAGGCCATGATCTGCGCTGCCAGTGTGGTTTTCCCCGCGTATTCGCAGCCGGTCAACAAGAGATACATGCTTGCCTCTTCTCTACACGAGTGTTCACAATGCTGTCGCCGGTATCGTCCTGCCGAGCGGCCAGCGCCGGCGGATGTGACAGGCGCTATTGTAGCGAGGATCGGGGTTTGGGGATAGGCCAGCGGGGGAGAGTATCGGCTATGGGCGTGCTCGTGGGGGTAGACATCGGGGGGACGTTCACCGATGTCCTGACGTTCGATGAACGGCAGCGTCGGCTGCAGGTCGTGAAAGTGGCCACGACGGTCGGCGACCAGTCGCGTGGGCTGATTGCGGCCCTTGATGCGCTCCAGGCGTCCTACTCGAACATCACGCTGGTAACACACGGCACGACTGTTGCCACCAACGCCATCCTGGAGCGGAAGGGGAGCCGGTGTGGGTTGATCGCCACCCGGGGATTCCGAGACATCCTGGAACTGCGGCGCCGCGACCGGCCGCACCTCTACGGCTTGACCGGTTCCTATGAGCCGTTGATCCCGCGGGACCTGCGGTGCGAAGTCACCGAGCGTATCTCCGCTGAGGGCGTGGTCCTCACGCCCTTGGCCGAGGCCGAGGTCATCGCTGTGGGAGAGCGGCTGGCCGCCGAAGGCGTGGCGGCTATCGTCATCAGCTTTATGAACTCCTATGCCAATCCTACCCATGAGCTGCAAGCCAAAGCCATCCTGGAAGAGTGCTGGCCGGACCTCTACATCACCACCTCGGCCGAGGTACTCCCCGTTTTCCGGGAGTTCGAGCGCACCAGTACCGCCGCGGTCAACGCCTATGTGCAGCCGACCGTCAGCGGCTACTTGGCCCGGCTGCAAGCGCGCTTGGCCGGTCACGGTTTCCCCGGCGAGCTGTTCATCATGCAGTCCAACGGTGGGATGATGTCGGCTGCGGCGGCCCAACGCTACCCGGTGCATACGGTGCTCTCCGGCCCGGCTGCGGGCGTCATCGCGGCGGCCAACCTCGCCGGCCAGAGCGGTGTTGCGAACCTCATCACCTACGACATGGGCGGGACCAGCCTCGACGTGTCGCTGGTCACAACTGGCCGGCCGCTGACAACCGGCGGGATGGAGCTGGAGTTCGGTATCCCGATCATGGTGTCAATGGTTGACATCCATACCGTCGGCGCGGGTGGTGGGAGCATTGCTCGCGTTGATCCCGGCGGCATCCTGCGGGTGGGGCCGGAGAGCGCTGGCGCCGAGCCGGGGCCGGTCGGGTACGGACGCGGCGGCACCCAACCGACGTTCACCGATGCCCAGCTCGTGCTGGGGCGGATCAACCCCCGCTACCCTATCGGCGGTGCGTCCGACCTCGTGTTTGATGTGCATCGGGCCCGGGCAGCGATTGCCGAGCGGATCGGTGGGCCACTCGGTCTCGCACCGGAAGCGGCGGCGCAGGCCATTATCACTGTCGCCACCAACCGGATCGCGGGGAGCCTGCGGCGTATCTCGGTTGATCGCGGGCATGATCCGCGCGACTTTGCCCTGTTCGCCGCCGGGGGCGCCGGGCCGCTGCTGGTCAGTGCCCTGCTCCGCGAGCTGGGGACAGCGCAGGCGTTGGTCCCCTACGCGCCCGGTATCGCCTCGGCGTGGGGCTGTGCTATCGCGGACCGCCAGCACGACTTTGTGACCATGCTGAACCGGCGACTCGCAGACCTGGACCTGGACGAGGTTGCACGGTGCTTTGCCGCGCATGAGGCGGAGGGCCAAGCGCTGCTCGAACAAGAGCCGCTCCCGCTGGTCGGGACCTGTATTGTGCAGGAAGCCGAGCTGTCGTATGAGGGGCAGACCCATGTCGTCCGCACGCCGCTGCCGGCCGGCGCGCTGACACACGAGCGAATTGCGGCCAGCTTTCGCAGTGCCTACCTGCAACGCTACGGGCAGACTGAGGAGTCCTTTGCCGGCTTGGCCCAGCTGCTGGAACGCATCCCCATCCGCCTCCTGAGCCTGCGGACGGCAGTGATCGGTGTCCGGCCCAGCCTGGCGCTCAAAGACTTCTTGCCGCGACCGGCGACCGCGCTGCGTGACGCTTACAAAGGAACCCGGCCCGTTTACGATGCTGGCCGGTTTGTCGAGTGCCCGACTTACGAGCGTGTCCGGCTCCCCTGGGGCGTGCAGGTGGCGGGGCCGGCGATCATCGAGCAGCCGGATACCACCACTTGGCTGGAGCCTGGGATCGCCGCCAAGGTGGATGAGGCGGGGAATCTCCTGCTGGAGGTAGCGTGAGGCATGGCAGTTGATCCGATCACCCTGGCCGTCCTGCAAGGCAGTCTGGAACAGATTGCCGATGAGATGGATGCCACCCTAGAACGGATGGCGTTTTCCCCGGTCATCTCCGACGGTTGGGATCGCGCCAGCGGGATTTACCACCCGGACAACGGTGAGGTCATCATCCAGGGGCCACGGGGCTTACCCAACTTCATCTACGTGATGGAGTTCACCGTCCGCTCCGTGATCGAATGGGTCGCGGATATGGCCCCAGGTGATATCTACATCGTGAACGATCCCTACCTGGGGGGTACCCATCTGATGGACGTGAAGATGGTGAAGCCCTTCTACTATCGCGGTCGGTTGACCGCCTTCCTGGCGACGAGTGGACACTGGCCGGACATCGGCGGACGGGTACCCGGTGGCTTCTCCACCCAGGCCACCGAGGTTTACCAAGAAGGATTGCGCCTCCCCCCGGTGCGGATCATGGACCGTGGCCGGCTCAATCGGGACGTGCTCGACATCATCCTGCGGAACGTGCGCGTGGCCACCGAGCGGCAAGGAGATATCATTGCCAAGATCACGGCCCTCAACGTCGGTACCGACAGACTGACCACTCTGCTCGACCGCTACGGAAAGGAGACGGTGTTCGAGGCTATTGCCGAGATGAAGGCGCGCTCGGAGCGGCTGATGCGCTCCCATATCGAGACTATTCCCGACGGCACCTATGCGTTCACCGACCACATTGATAGCGACGGTATCGAGTGGGAGCCGCTCGCCATTCACCTGGAGATGACCGTCAAGGGCAGCGACGTGCATCTCGACCTCTCCCGCAGCAGCCCGCCCTGCCGGGGACCACTGAACAGCGTGCAGAGCACGACGATGGCGGGGGTGTATATCGCCATCAAGCATATCTTTCCCGACGTACCCATCAATGCCGGCTGCTTCACCCCCTTTACCTTCGATCTGCCCGAGACGACCTTCCTCAATGCCCAGCCGCCGCGTCCCGTGGCCGGCTGTGCCTCGGAGGTCTGTCAGCGGATTATTGATGTGGTGTTCGGCGCCCTCAGCCAGGCGATTCCCGAACGCTGCTATGCGGCGCCGATGGGCACCGTGACCAATCTCTCGGTCGGCGGCGACGACCCGGAACGAGGCCCCTATGTCTTCTACTCGTTCATCGGCGGCGGGTACGGTGGCAACTACCTCACCGACGGTCTGACCAACGGGAACCCCACTATTGCCCTCGCCCGCACCCAGGCGTTGGAGATTTTCGAGGCACGCTACCCGGTCCTGTTCACACGCTACACGATCCGCGAGGGATCGGCCGGCGCCGGCCAGCGCCGCGGCGGCTGTGGCGTCATCTTCGAGTTTCGGCTGCTCCGGGGATCGGCCGCCGGGTCGCTCTTGGGGGAGCGGGGGCGCTTTGCCCCGTTCGGCATCCTGGGCGGCGGGGCAGCCGAGCGTGCCAGGCATACCTTTGTCTTGCACGGCGAGGAGCATCGTCCGGCACACGTCACCAAAGACGAGAACGTACCGATGCAGCCGGGCGACAGCCTGCGTCTGGAGACGCCCGGCGGTGGCGGCTACGGCAACCCTCTCGACCGCCCCCCGGAGCTTGTCGCGCAAGACGTGCGGCGCGGCTACTACGACCGCGCTACCGCCCGGCGCGACTACGGCGTCGTCATTCCGGCCGGCGGCTGGGAGGCAGACGTGGCGGCCACGGTGCGGCTCCGGGCCGCACGGCGCGCCTGACAGCGCGCGTCCTGACCAGCTATAGTTTCGGCCATGACCATCTTCTCATCCAAGCGGGAGCGGCGCCTTTGGCTGTGGACGTTGGCCGTCGTAGTGGCAATCTACTCCACGCTCGGCCTCGCGTCGACACTGGCCGGGGTACTGTATGAGCGCGGCCTGTTTAATGCCGCCATCTTCATCCTCTGCGCGCTGCTCGTGGGGGCAACTGCCGTCACGTATGGGGTGAAGGCGCGGCCGGGCGGGGTGGAGATTGCCGTCGCGCTGGGTGTCACGGCCGTCTACCTGCTGGTGTTCCTACGGATGGGGAGTCCGGTGGAGCGCTCGCACCTCATGGAGTATGGTGTGGTGGGCGTCTTCACCTATGCAGCGCTCGCCGAGCGCGCGAGCCAAGGGCGCCGCGTCCCCCTGCCGCCCCTGTTGGCCATCCTGGCGACGGCGGCGCTGGGCTTGCTCGACGAGTGTATCCAGTGGTTTCTGCCTAACCGCGTCTTCGACCCAGTTGACATCCTGTTCAACTTGCTTGCGGGCACGATGGCGGTGGCCGCGAGCGTCGCGCTGGCGTGGGCGCGGCGATGGACGAGGTCCCGCCGAGCGCGCCGTGAGGTCGGCCGACCTCGATAAAACCTGGGTCTGCCCACCCTAGGCTGCGACGGCCGGCCGCGATTTGGCTGTGGGCGCCGACAATGAGGCTACTTGGGAGGTACCAACGCCAATGACCAGTACCCAGCCGGACGTTAGCTATTCACCGTCGCTCAATCACCGCCACGTGATGGACTCGCTCACGCCCGCGTTGGGCTACGATAGGGGCGACGTGTGGGCCTGGCAACGCCGGCTCCGGCGCAAGGTCACATCGCTGCTCGGTATGCCCGCTGGCGACCGGGTGGCGCTCGACGTGCGCTCCCGCTGGCAGCGGCGGCATCCGCTCGGCACTATCGAGAAGATCGTCTTCACCGCCGAGCCGTATGCGGACGTGATGGCATATGTCTGCCTGCCTAAGTCTGCAACACCGCCCTATACCTGGTTCATCTGTGTCCAAGGGCACACGACCGGGGCGCACGTTTCCATCGCGGTTGACCGCGACGATAACAGCGTCCCCATCGCGGTCGAGGGTGATCGTGACTTCGGATTGGGCTGCATGGCGCGCGGAATCGCCGCACTCTGCATCGAGCAGCGCTCCTTTGGCGAGCGCCGGGAGCGGCACCAGGAGCGCGTCTCGACCCACGGCTGTCACGATGCCACCATGCACGCGCTGATGCTCGGTCGCACGCTGATCGGCGAGCGGGTGTTCGATGTCGACCGCGGCCTGGACTATCTGGAGACCCGCGACGACGTGGACTGGTCGCGGGTCGGCATTATGGGGAACTCCGGTGGTGGTACGACCAGCCTCTTCTCCGCGGCGGTGTTGCCACGGCTCCGGTACGCGATGCCCTCGTGCTACTTCTGCACGTTCCGCGATTCAGTCATGTCAATCTACCACTGCGCCGACAACTACGTGCCGGGGCTGCTCCGGTACGCGGAGATGGCCGACGTGATGGGCCTGTTCGCCCCGCGGCCCGTGGTGCTGGTCGCCGGAGAGCACGACGAGATTTTCCCCATCGCGGCCACCCGGCGCGCCTTTGCAGACCTGCTGCAGGTCTACGCAGCGGCCGGCGCTGCTGACCGCTGCCATTTGGTCGTCGGCTCCGCGGGGCACCGCTTCTACGCAGCCGAGGCGTGGCCGGTGATGCTCCGAGAGCTGCAACGCGCCGGCTAGTTAGGCCGCGCCTCACCCCCCGACCCTGACAAGGGTAGGTTTTGCAGCGTGGTGGGGTGCGCGATGGGAGCGGTCGTGATCCGGTGGCGACGGGGGCGAGACGTGAGGGCGGTCGGGGGGCTGGAGTCCGGCCGGCACCGCCTCCCGTCCCCGTCATTCCCGCTTGCGCGGGAATGACAAATGACAGATGGAGTAGAGAGGCGTGTCCATGAAGATTACGAGCGTCGAGACCTTTGTTGTGGATGCCGGCTGGCGCCCCTGGATATTCGTGAAAGTGACTACCGACGAGGGGGTGGTCGGCTACGGCGAGTGTAGTGATTGCTGGTCGCCGCAGCCACACGGCATCGTCGGCACCATCGAGGACCTGACGCCTCTGCTGCTCGGCCAGGATCCGCGTGCCTACGAGCGGCGGGCCTGGGAGCTGCTGTATAGCACGCGGCAAAGTCCCGGCGGTATTGCCGCCAAGGCTACCGCCGGCATCGAGTGCGCCCTCGTGGACATCACGGCCAAGGCGCTCGGTATCTCGGTGGTCGAGCTGTTCGGTGGGCCGATGCGCGAGCGCATCCGCCTCTACTGGTCCCACTGCGGCACGACCAGAGCGCGCTACGCCGAGCACGTCGGCGCGCCGCCGATCAACACGCTGGCCGACATCGCGGCGCTGGGGCAGGAGGTGGTGCAGCGCGGGTTTACGGCCCTCAAGACGAACGTGGTCCTCCCGCGTGAGCAGTCGCCGGCCGGATTTGGTGAGTTGGCCGGCCTCGGCAGCGAACTGGGCGGCACGGATCAGATTGTCACCGCGCCGCTGCTGCGGCACATCGAGCAGCTTATCGGCACCTTCCGCGACGCCGTTGGCCCCGACGTGGACATCAACCTCGACCTCAACTTTCTCTTCAAGCCCGAGAGCGCCGCGCGGATTGCCCAGGTGGTGGAGCCGTTTGCGCTGCTGTGGCTGGAAGTGGATATGTACGACCCCGCCGGTATCCGCCAGGTCAAGGAGGCGACGACCACCAAGATTTGCACCGGCGAGAACCTCTTCCATCCGCGAGAATACTTGCCGTACTTCGAGCAACGCGCCGCCGACGTGTTCATGGTAGACGTGCCCTGGAATGGCTTTAGCCAGGCCAAGAAGATCGGCAATCTGGCCGAGCTGTATCAGCTCAACGTCGCGCCCCACAACTACTACAGTCACCTGGCAACGTTCGTCGGCGCGAGCCTGTGCGCCGTGCTCCCCAACGTGCATATCATGGAGATAGACGTAGACGACGTGCCGTGGAAGGATGATCTCGTCACCAACCGGCCGGAGATCGTCAACGGTGCCCTGACGGTGCCCACCGGCCCCGGCTGGGGCACCGACCTCAACGAAGAGGTCGCCAGAGCTTACCCTTGGGGTAGGTAAATCGGAAAACAGCCGCCTGATGGGCAGTGCCGCAATATCGGTGCCTGACACAATCGTTACTACTGGAGTTGAACCATGCTTGAAAACTGGCGGCTGCGCGAGCTAATTACCATTGTCCGGGCCAATCTCCCTTCTATTCAGTGACAAGCAGGCACGTGTCGGTGGCGAAACCTACGACATCGAAGTGCGGAGGAAGTCGAACTCTATCATCATGCCGATCAAGACACGAGAGGCAATGGGTGGTGGGCACGCAAGGCTCTTCACCCGTGATATAGATAAGTCAATTTCGGTAGCCAGCGAGCATGGATTTTCGTGCATTCCTGTAGTCATCGTGGAGTCGTGGAGCGGTGATCTTGAATCTTTGCAGGCTGAAGAGTGGATTCATGTCCGGGCCAACCCCAATCAAATAGATATCATCAATGAATTGCTTCCTGGAGAACTGGAGAAGATCATACACGTCTTTCGAGGACTGGCCGGGGCACCCTAGGATAGCAACTGGGATTGCACTCCAGACACTTTCTTCCTAGCCATTTTACAGTATTGTGGCTGGCAATCTATGCCGATGAATTTTCTTCCCAGGCGCAGGGCTACTAATGCTGTTGTTCCGCTGCCAATGAAGGGATCCAAGACCACACCTCCCGGAGGGCAGCCGGCTAGAATGCAAGGAGTAACTAACTTCTCCGGAAATACGGCGAAATGTGGCTCTCGGTTCTTGGAAAGCGGGATAGACCAAACGGTGCGCTTATTCCGTCCCAGCGGATGAAATGCTTGATCCCACCGACCTTTGTGTAGGTTGGCACTGTTTCCATATTTACCTTTTTCCGGTGTACTTCCGGCCTTGCCGAAGTGACCTCTGCCACCACGCATTTTGCTTTGGGGAGTAAACGTAACGTGCGGCTCCCTGATGGCATCTGCGTCATAGTAATAGTCAGGTTTTTTCGAGAATAGAAAGATATACTCGTGATCCACAGTCGGACGCATCTTCACCGGTGAAGGCATTGCGTTTGGCTTATGCCAAATAATGTCCGACCGTAGGTACCAGCCGTCATCTTGTAGCGCAAGGGCGACCCGCCAGGGCATTCCGAGAAGCTGCTTCTTATGGTACTTATCTCCAAGATTGAGCCAAAATGTGCCACGATCCGCGAGAACCCGACGGCACTCACGAAAGATGTCCCTTAGCCTCGCCACATACTGATCAGGTGTCTGCTCGTTGCCTATCTGAACACCATTGCCATAATTTCGTTGCAAGAAATAGGGGGGGCTTGTTACAACGATATCACAGCATCCGTCTGGAAGGTCGCGCAGCGCCGAGGCGGCGTCTCCACAGATCACCGTATTCAGCACATCGTCACATTGTTTCATGGGTGGTATTCCTGTTGCTACGCGCCCACCGTGCCCGTGCTGCCTTCCGTGCAATCTCGCTCCGCCGCTCAGGACTGAGCTTCTTGGCCCGCGCACGGCCACCCTTTGCCCCGCCTTTACGCCCCAAGGCAACGGCGTGAGGATCTTTCCCCTCGGTCTCCGCTCTGCTCCCGCTGTCCTTGGCTGCTTGAACAGTTTGGAACGCGCGTTGATTGAGGTCGCGCGGGTGTTTCGGTCTGCTTAGGCGCTCAGGCATACATCTAGTGTAGCATAGGGCGTCAAGTGCTGCGAGAGTGGTACATGTCGGTAGCCGAGCGGTCCGTGAGGAGGGACTATGAAGCGTATCCTGACAGCAGGGCAGCGTGGCGCTACCTCGCCATGAGCCACCTGCTGCTCCGTCGCTGATGTCCCACTTCATGATTACCGTGCTGCGTCAGCACGGCAGACCGCCGCTAGCCGGATTCAGGCCATCGTGGTGAGCATGTTGCCGGTGACTTGGTAGCGCAGCGGCCGGCCAGCGAAGAACCGCGCGAACTCGTCGGCCATCGCCTCGCCTAGGCGGGCACGTGACTCGACCGTCGCTCCGGCCACGTGGGGGCTGAGGATAACGTTCGGCAGCCCACGCAGGGGGCTATCGTCGGCGAGCGGCTCCTGGGGAAATACGTCGAGCGCGGCCACCAAGCGGCCCGTTTGTAGCTCGCGGGTGAGTGCTGCGTAGTCAATGGCGGCAGCGCGGGCCGTATTGACGATCAAGGCATCGTCCGGCAGGAGCGCGAGCTGCTTGGCGCCCACCATGCCGTCGGTCTCCGGTGTTGTCGGCGCATGGTTGGAGATGATGTCGGAGCCGGCCATCAACTCGTCGAGCGATGCGGCGCGCTGCACGCCCAGCGCGGCGGCCCGTTCCTCCGAGAGATACGGGTCGTAGACCGTGATCTCCGTATCGAACGGCTGCAAGAGGCGGATGAAGGCGCGGCCGGTCATGCTCGCGGCAATAATGCCGACGCGCTTCCGGTACAGCTCACGCCCCCACCGGGTCTTCGTGCCGTGCCACGCCTGGCCGCCCTGCATGGCGCGATCAAACGTATGCGCGGTCCGCAGCGCCATGAGCGTCGTCGTGAGTGCCCATTCCCCCACCGATTGCGCGATCACGTCGGCGCCATGGGTCACGATAATTCCCCGTGCGAAGACCGGTGGTGGCGTCAGTCTTCGGATCGAGCCGGCAGCGTGGCCGATGATCCGGAGCTGCTGCGCCGCCGCCAGCACTGCATCGTCAAACGGCGGTGTGCCCCAGCTAGTCATGATAGCGGTCGCGCAAGGCACAAGCGCCGCCAACTCCTCTGCCGTGGGCATACGCCCCAAGGAGTTGCGCTCGACCGTGCCCAGCGATTCCAATACGGCCCAGGCCCGTGTAGTGATGATCTCCTCCGCCAAGTCGCCGGACGGCAGGACAAGAATGTGCGGCTGGTCTGGCTGCGGCATGCTAGAGCTACCCCCTTGCACTGAGCCAGTGCTGGCCCCCGTCTCGCCACTGCGGCGGGAGCGGGCCACTGACCACTAACGCTATCCATCTATCACCGCGGCGGCGGATTGGCGGCCAATGCCTCGCGGTAGGCCCGCGTGATCCGCGCCACCTCCTGCGGGTCAACGGGAATTCGGCCCCCCATCAGATTCGCCACTCCCCAGGCGAGCGCATCATCAGGATGGTCTGCATAGCGCGGCGCCATGTGGATATGGATATGCGGGCTGCTCTCGCCGAACCCGGCGGTATAGATGCGGAGTGCCCCGGTGACCTCCAGCTGCACGCGCTGGAAGTGCCGCAGCGCCGGGCCGAAGTTGGCTGCTTCCTCATCGTTGAAGTCGGCCGGCCCCGGGACGTGCCGCTGCGTATGGAGCATCATCCAGCCGGCCAGCCCATAGGGTGCTGGCATGTGGCGGATCAGCCAAAGATCGTTCTCGAAGATCACACCGCCCTCGATGGGTAGCTCACGGGCATTGATCTTGCAAACGTCACACGTGGAGTCGTAGTCTGTGCGGCTCATGGCCCCTCCTTTGCCGCGGTGCTAGAGACTGGCGACATTCTACCCGGTTGTTTTTCTCCGCCCACAACAGCATGCACATCGTAGACCTTCTTGTCCTGTGATTCATGCCAAGTTCGCATAACCAATTCTGCCACAAGACCTAGAGCAAGCAATTGAATGCCGACGAGAAAGAGTAGCACCGATAGCAACAGGAGCGGACTCTCGATCAAGTATTTCCCGTGGAACAGCTTGTCGTAGATCAACCAGAGCACAACACCTAGACTAAGAAAAAGGCTCATTATGCCCGTGCCGCCAAATGCATAGATAGGCTTTGTGCCAAAGGCGCTGAGGAATTTCACAGTAAGCAGGTCTAGTGAGACCTTGAGCACACGATTAATGCCATATTTAGATCTCCCATATTGCCTTGGATGGTGTCGGATGGGAATTTCGGTAATGTGTGCGCCGTTCAGGAACGCTAGAGCCGGCAGAAAACGGTGCATTTCACCATATATGCGGACCCCTTTCAGGACCTCGCTCCGGTAGGCTTTGAGCGTGCAGCCATAGTCGTGCAAGTGAACTCCGGTAACGTGGGAGATCAGCCAGTTGGCAATTTGGGAAGGGAGGACACGTAACAGAAACGTATCCTGGCGCTTCTCCCGCCAACCACTCACGATGTCAAAGCCAGCCTGGATTCCCGCCAGCAGCTTGGGGATATCCGCCGGGTCATTCTGGAGGTCCGCGTCCATCAGCACGATCACCGCGCCGCGGGCATGGTCAATGCCTGCTGCCAGCGCCGCCGACTGGCCGAAGTTCCTGCGGAGGCGAATGGCCGTGTAGTGAGCGTGCTCTACAGCTAGTCGTTGCAGCTCCTCCCAGCTCCCATCCTTGGATCCGTCGTCTACAAGAATCACCTCGTAGGACTGATTCAACTGCTCCAGGTGCGTATTCAGAGCACGATACAGCACGCCAATGTTTTCAACTTCCTCGTAGACCGGTACGACGACCGAGACGTCCGGGCAATCCGACTGAGCGCTCATGCGTCGTAGTCCATCGGGAACTGATTCCGGATACCCACTATTACGTCAACTTGGAGGTCGGCCAAGGCCAACTGCTTCCCCTACCGTAGAGTCCCGTAAGCACTGTGCCCCAAAGTGTAGACTATGCGCCTGGATAGCGCGACTACAGGGAGCCGCCATGAGCAAGCTGGACCTCGAAACCCGCCGCGCCCGCTGCCTCCACGTGAGCTACGATGATCTCCTCCAAGGCTTCCGGCGCGTGGGCATCCATCCTGGCGACACTGTCTACTGCCACTCCTCGTTGAGCAAGTTCGGCTACGTAGAAGGCGGCGCCGCGACCGTGGTGGAGGCCTTGTTAGCCAGCCTTGGGCCGACGGGCACACTCGCGGCCCCGGCCGGCACCTATTCGCTGAAACGCACGCCCAACCCCGTGTTCGACCTGCGGCGCGCACCCTCGGAGCTAGGCGCCATCTCGGAGGCCATCCGCCAGCGCAGTACCCACCGCAGTCACCACGTAGTGGAGTCGGTCTCCGCGCTCGGTCTCCGCGCAGCCGAGTTGACGGCGACCCATTCGCTGACCAACTGCGGCCGGGAAAGCCCCTTCCAAAAGCTCATGGCTTGGGATGCCCAGATTCTTCTGCTGGGCGTTTCCCACAGCTCGAACACGACGTTCGAGGCCGTCGAGGAGGAACTGGCGCCCGAGTACGTTGGCTTTATCGAGCTACCGAATGCCCGCATTGTTGACGAGCAAGGTATTGAGCGGCCAGTCCCGACCTGGGCGCACAACATGGCCTGCTCCGCCGATTTCAACCGGATGAATGCCCCCCTCATCAAGGCCGGGGCACAGTCCGGGATCGTCATCGGTGAAGCGATTGTCCGCCGCGTGTCGGCCGCCGGGCTGTACCGCGTAGCGCGGCGAGCGATTGAGGCCGACGACTACGCCCTGCGCTTGCGGGAAGGTGAGCACCGCCGCCCACCACCCGCTACCAGCATCTACGATCTGCCCTAGCGGCACACCAGCCATGAGCCACTGACTCTGGCCATGCTCCGGAGATCGGTGTACCATCTTGTCGCAAACGGACTGGGGGAAAAATGACCGCAACAACGACACTCGCGCTGCTCGGTGGCGCTCCCGCCATCACGCTCAATCAGGCCGAGGCCACAAAGTGGCCGCTGGTCGAGCAGGAAGAGCTTGCTGCCGTTGCCGAAGTAGCCGGCAGCGGCGAATGGTCGAATCACCCTATCCGCGACGAATTGGAAGCGGAGTTCGCCGCCTATATCGGCGTGAAGCACGTCCTGGCCCACAACAACGGCACGGCGGCGCTCCATGCCTGCGCCTTTGCTTTGGGTATCGGCCCCGGTGACGAGGTCATCTGCCCGGCCACGAGCTACTGGGCCACCGCGGTACCGGTCCTCACCGTAGGGGCCATTCCCGTCTTTGCGGACGTGGAGCCGGTGTTCCTGAACCTCGATCCCGCAGCGGCGGAGGGCCGCATCACGCCGCGCACCAAGGCCATCGTGATCTGTCACCGCGGCGGGATGCCCTGCGATATGGACGGCTTTGCCAGCTTGGCGCGGCGGTACGGCCTCAAGCTGATCGAGGATGCCTCGCACGCGCACGGGTCCAGCTACCGCGGCCGCAAAATCGGGTCGTGGGGCGACGTGGCCGGCTTTTCCATGCAGACCAGCAAGGTCATGCCCTCGGGCGAGGGCGGCTTGTTCGCCACCAACGAACGGGAATACTACGACCGCGCGGTGTTGCTGGGACATTACGAGCGGATCAAAGACCTCGACCGCGAGGAGGACCAGCGGTTCCAGCATACCGGCTTCGGCTTCAAGTACCGCATTAGCCCGCTCCATGCGGCCATCGGCCGTGTGGCCTTGGCCAAGCTCGACGCCCGCAACGCCCGGCGCAACGCCGGCATCCAGTATCTCTACGACCAGGTAAGCGAGATTCCCGGCTTCTCGGTGCCACCGATGCCCGATCACGTCGAGCGTGTCTACTACCGCTCGCCCTTCATGATCTACGACCCGGACGAGCTTGGCGGCCTGCCCGCTGATCGCTTCACCGCAGCGTTACGGGCCGAAGGCGCCCGTTTGGGCACGAGTACGCGGCTGCGCCACCGCGGCGGCCTCCACGCGCAGCCACTCTTTGTCGAGCGCAAGCATTGGGCCTTCGAGCACCCGGCCAATGCCGCGGCCGCGGCCCATGTCGAGTACGGCCCCGGCACACTGCCAATCACGGAAGATCCACCCGTCAATCGCGTGTCGCTACCCCGGTTGACGCAGCCCACTCCAGAGCTGCTCGACCAGTACGTCGCGGCGTTCCGTAAGGTAGCCGCCAATGCCGGCGAGCTGTTGTAGAGCACGCGGACAGCGCCGCCCACAGGCGGGAGAGAGCCATGAGCGAGCGGTTGGCGCTCCTAGGTGGTAGCCCGGCGATCACCCAGGAGCAGACGCACTACCTGCAGTGGCCGATTTACACCGAAGAAGAAGTAGAAACCGTCAGCGCGCTGATCCGCGGCTCCCGGCTCTCCAGCGCCCACTACGACCCGGCCGGGCCGGTTGCCCAGCTAGAGCAGGCCATCGCCCAGCGGTGGGGCGTGCGGTACGTGCTGACCCATCACAGCGGGACGGCAGCCCTGCACGCCGCGCTGTTCGGCGTCGGGGTCACCTCGGGCGATGAAGTCATCGTGCAGTCGGCCACGCATCCGTTTAGCTGCATCCCCATCGTCGGCTGCGGCGCCGTGCCCGTCTTTGCCGACGTAGACCCGCACACGCGCCTGCTCGACCCCGCGGATGTCGAGCGCCGGATCACGCCGCGCACGAAAGCCATCCTGGTGGTGCATTGGAGCGGCATGCCCGCCGATATGGATACGCTGCTCGATATCGCCCGGCGTCATCATCTCCGGGTCGTCGAAGACAACTGTGTATCGCAAGGCACACTACACCGCGGCCGCATGTGCGGCACGCTCGCCGACGCTGGCGCGATCAGCCTCCAAGATGGCAAGCTCACCTCCGCTGGCGAGGGCGGGGTCTTCTTTACCGACGACCCGGAGGTGTATCAGCGGGCTGCGAGCCGTGGCCACTACGAGCGGCTCCGCGACCTGCCCGACCCGCAGTACCGCACAGTCTCCGGCTTTGCGTTTGGCGAGAAGTACCGGATCGCCACGATCACGGCAGCCATCGGGGCCGTCCAAATGCGTCACTGGGACGCGCACATGGCGCTACGCAAGCGGAACGCCGAGCGGCTGGGGCAGGCCATCGAGGAAGTCGGCGGCTTTTCCTTCCGTCACGTCCCCGACTACGTGGAATCGCCGTACCACCAGGGCTGGGTGCGCTTTGCTCCCGCCGAGCTAGGCGGCATCGACCGCGAGACCTTGCTTGCGGCGCTGCAGGCCGAGGGCGCGCAGGTCGGCAATCCGGCCACCCGGGCCAGCCGCATCCCGCACACCGACCAGGTGCGGGCGTTGCACTTGCACCCGGTCTTTGCCGGCAATGCGGCCGGCGCCGGCGACCTCCTCTGGGAGGCGCTAGGCGCAGCCGTCCAGGAACGGCCTCGATACGGGCCGGGCACCTTGCCGGTGACAGAGGACCTGGAGGTGCCCCATAATACGCTCCAGCTACCGGCGTTCACTCGCCCGGCAGAGGAGCTGATTGACCGGTACGCTACGGCCTTCCGCAAGGTCGCGGCCCAAGCCGACGCGCTGATGGGCCGCTGAGGGGCACGTAACGCGCGTAAGGCATGAGGTGATAAGAAGCATGACGGAGCAGTTGGCTCTCCTAGGTGGCAGTCCCGCCGTCACCATTGACCACGACTACTACACGGAATGGCCGATCTACGGCGATGAGGAGATCGAGGCGGTTACGGCGCTGATCCGTGATCGCCGGACTTCCGGCGGCTCGGAGCCGGGTGGCCCGATCTATGAGCTGGAGCGCGCCATCGCCGAGCGCTGGGGCGTGCCGTATGCGCTGGCTCATCCCAACGGCACGTCGGCGCTGCATGCGGCCCTGTTCGCCGTCGGCGTAGGCCCTGGCGATGAGGTGATCGTGCAGTCGGCCACCCACCCCTATAGCTGTGTGCCGATCATCGGCTGCGGCGCCGTGCCGGTGTTTGCCGACGTAAATCCCAACACCCTGACCCTGGCTCCCGACGACGTGGAGCGCCGGATCACGCCGCGGACGAAAGCCATCGTCGTCGTGCATTGGGACGGGATGCCCGTGGACATGGACGCACTGCTCGCCGTGGCCCGCCGGCACGACCTCAAGGTCGTCGAGGATAATTGCGTCTCGCAGGGCACGCTGCACCGCGGCCGCATGTGCGGCACCTTGGGGGATGCCGCGGGCATCAGCTTCCAGGTGGGCAAGCTCACCTCCGCTGGCGAGGGCGGGATGTTCCTCACTAGCGACCCGGAGTATTATCAACGCGCCGCCATCCTCGGCCACTACGAGCGGCTCGACGACCTGCCGGACGAGCGGTACCGCGCCGTGGCGAGCTTCTGCTTTGGCGAGAAATACCGCATCGCCACGATCAGCGCGGCCATCGGGGTCGTGCAGATGCGCCATTGGGACGAACGCTTCCGCGTGCGCCGGCAGAACGCCGAGCGGCTGGGACAGGCGATTGCCGAGATCGGCGGCTTCTCACCTCCCGAGGTCCCCGACTACGTGGAATCGCCGTTCCACCGCGGCTGGGTGCGCTTTGCTCCCGCCGAACTGGGTGGCATTGATCGCACTACGCTGGTCGAGGCGCTGCAAGCGGAGGGCGCACGGGTGGGATCGGCCGGGACGCTGCGACCCTTGCACCAGCATCCGGTCTTTGCCGGCAATGCGGCCGGGACCGGTGATCTGCTCTGGGACGTCGTGCGTACCCATGCGCCGGACGAGCGGCCCCAGTACGGGCCGGGCACGCTGCCCGTGACCGAGGACCCGGAGGTGCCCTACAACACGATCACCCTGCCGTCACTCACCCGCCCGGCGGATGACCTGATCGACCAGTACGCTCAGGCGTTCCGCAAGGTCGCTGCCCAGGCCGGCGCCTTGGCGCAACGTTAGGCCCGCTCGACATTTCCCGCCACCCTGCGAAAGGAGACCTTTGCATAACCACCTGGATGGAGTGCTGGGATGGCAGTGACTTGCCGCTTGTCAACCTGGGAGGGCCGATTTTTTAGATTCCCGCTTTCGCGGGAATGACGGTAGTGAGGCGGGAATGACGAGTTATGCAAAGGTCTCCGCAAGCGGGAATCCAGGGCAGGGGCGCTGGCTGCCGCGGGGATGACACAATAAGATGGCGAGGAAAGGAGACGCACAATGGCAATGACGTTAAGCGCCGGCACCGCCGCCGCGACCATCACTCCGGAGCGGCCGATGCAGCTGCAGGGCTATGATCGCGGTCCGTCAACGGGGACCCTCGATCCCTTGGAGGCTCGCGCCATCGTCTTCGCCGACGGAAACACACAGGCCGCCATCGTCACGGCCGATCTCATCGGGCTGGAGTACGCTTACGACGGCCCGGAGTGTGCCTCGGTTCACCGTATCCGGGCCAACGCCGCGGCGGCCAGCGGCGTGCCGGCGGCCAATATCATGGTTGCCTGCTCGCACACGCACGCCAGCCCCTCGGTCCAACGGCTGAGTCACCTACCGGACGATGACGAGTATCAACGCACGCTGGAGCAGACGCTCGGTACGGTCGTGGGCGAGGCCAGCCGCGCCATGCAGCCGGTCACGCTGGGCGTGGGCGAGGGCGTGGTAGACATCAACGTCAACCGCCGTCTCCGCACGCCGGACGGCAACACGGCGATGCGGCCCAACCGGCAGGGGGTGGTAGATAAGCGGGTGCGAGTGCTGCGGATTGATCCCGCCCCGGCGCCGGCGCCGCCCGGTACGCTGGGCGGGCGGCCGTTGCCGCAAAGCGACCCGCTCGCCGTACTCTTCTCCTACGTCTGCCACGCGACCACTTTGGGCGGTGACAACTACCGCTTCAGCGCCGATTACCCCGGGTCCGCGCGGCGCGTCGTCGAAGGCGTCTACCAGGCCAACGGTGGCCCCGGAACGCGCGCCCTCTTCCTACCCGGCTGCTTCGGCAACATCCGGCCGCATCTCCTGCGGCCCGACGAGAGCTTCCGCGGCGCCACGGACCACGAGCTACTGGTGCTCGGCCGCCTCTTGGGGTCGGAGGTGGTGCAGACGGCGGAGCGCGTCGTCAGCGAGCCGGTCAGGGCAATTGCCGTCGCCCGGCGCGAGGTCTCACTACCCTACGGCCCCCTCCCCAGCGCAGCCGCGTTGCGGGCGGCAGCGGCGGCGGAGCGGCGGAGTGGCTGGGCCACCGTCATGCTGGATCACCTGGAACGAGACGGCAGCCTCCCGGCAGCGGACACGGCCGAAGTGCAGGTCATGCGGTTAGGCCCCCATTGGCTGGTGACGACACCGGGCGAGACGCAGCTGGAGATCGGGCTGTCCATCGAGCGCGGCTTTGCGGACTTGGGCCTCGCGCGACCGGAGCAGGGCGAGCAGGTTCTGACCCTGGGCTACACCAACGGCAACGTGGGCTACCTCTGCACGGCCAGCACGATCTTCGAGCGCGGCTACGAGCCGTCCACCGCCTACACCGGCTATCGCCGCCCGGCGGCCTTTGCCCCCGAAGCGGAGGCGGTGCTGATTGATACCGCGCTGGCGCTGGCCCAGGAGATTGTCCAAGCACAGGGATAGTGCCCGGCTTACCCAGACATGGCACAACTCCCGTTGATCCGAGAGGAGACGACTTCCATGTCCACAGCGCACAGCTCACTCCTGCGGCCGGTGCTCACCGACCAGGTAGCCACCCCGGGCGCCCAATACTCCCAGGCCCTCGCGTTGCCTCTGCCAGGAGTGGGGCAGCTTGTGTTCGTTTCCGGCCAGGGACCGACCGACGACGCGGGACAGGTAGTAGGCGTGGACGACCCGGAGTCCCAGGTGCGGCAGGTGTTCGCCAATATCCAAGCGCTCTTGGCGGCGGCCGGCGGCGGGCTGGAGCACCTCGCCGAGATGACCCTGTACCTGCGCGACATCAATCACCGCCCGCTCGTGACCAAGGTACGCGCCGAGGTTCTGCAGCAGCCGTATCCGACCGCGACGATGGTCGAGATCAGCGACTTCGCCGCGCCCGACTGGCTGGTCGAGATCAGCGCCCTCGCCGTGGTGCCGGGCTAGGGGGCGAGGGCAACCACCAGGGTTGCCCCTACGGCGTGTGGCCCGTACTACCCTGGTCAGGTGGCGGGGGCGTGGATTCCCGCGCAAGCGGGAATGACGGCTCTCCCCGTGTGGTGGGGGGACGGGCGCAGCAGCGGTTGCAAGCGCCCCTACGCCGGGATCATGGGTCACACTCCTTGCTGGCATGCGGCGCGGCCGGGGCGAGGGGGGCCGGTGGGTCTGCGACGCAGGCGGCCGCTGCGTCGAATAGCTGCCATAGTGCCGCTGCGGCGTCCGCTCGGATGAACTGCTGCACCTCCTCGGGGGTGAACGTCGGGGCGTACCAGCCGTGGACGAGCGTGGTGGGGTGGGTGACGGAGGTTGGGCGTGGCTCGGCGCCAGCGGGGGCGCGACGGGAGCAGTCGTGACCCGGCGGCGGCGAGGGCGTGACGTGGGGACCGGCGTGGACCGACGCGGGGGCGAGCGCGGCACGCAGACGATCCTGACCCGGCGCCCCGGCCGTGACGGCCAGGGGTACGTCAGGACCCGGTGCCGGTAATAGTGCGGCACTCAGGCGGCCATGCCCCGCTGCCCGCAGCGCGGTGGGAAATCGGCCCGGCGCCGGCACCCACCGGTGCCGGGTGCCGGACCAGTGGTAGTCCACCGTCCGCGGCGCGGCGAGGGGTCGCTCATGACCCGGTGCGCGCCAGGCGGCACTCAGACGGCCATGCTCCGGCGCAGACGCTGGCGCGCCGGGGGTGTGTGCATGACCCGGTGCCCTCGGGGCGGCACTCAGACAGTCCTGACCCGGCGCCCTGGCCGTAGGGGCCAGGGGTACGTCAGGACCCGGTGCCCTCGGCGGGGTGGCTACGCCACCGCTGTCGGCCGGCATGCTGCCAAGACGGCTCCCACCTGGGGCTACGTGCGCTCCAGACTCGTCATGCATACGCCAACCTCCGTCAAGGGGGACATATCGGGCCGGTGGGGGGAATGACAACGGGGGGTGTTCGCCGCTCTAGGCCAGCGCCAGCAGGCGGGCGGCGTTGCGGTAGGTAATGTCGGCGTAGTGGTCCTCGGACGCGCAATGCTCCCGGAGCCACGGCAGTGTGCGCGCGGCAAAGCACTCTTGGGAGTGGCCCCCGGGCATGGCTCCCTGCCCGTCACGGCAGTAGCAGTCGGTAGCCCATAAGAGCTTCGACCGATGCCGCCGCACGAAGTCCGGGCCGAACTCCGGGTCACGGGTGAGTGCATTCCAGCCCGAGCCGGCCGATAGGTCCGCGTAGACGTTCGGGTATTCCTCCAACCAGCGGTCGGTCAGCCCACCGCGGACAACCGGCCCCGGTGGATAGCTCACAAAGTCCGCCGCGTCATAGTCGCTCCGCACCGCGGCGCTGACGTTGGCCCACCACGCCTGCGCGTGCCCGATGAACGTCGTCTGCGGGCAGGCGCGGAAGACGGCCTCGGCCGCCTCGAAGTTGTAGCTATACACCCCGTATTGGAAGTGGATCAGCACCGGCAACCCCAGCTCACCACAGAGCCGATAGATGGGCAGACAAGCCGGGTGGTCGAACGCCAGCCGTACCTTGTGCTCCCCAAACCCCCGCGCGCCGGCCCGGTGGTAGCGCCGGATGGCATCCAGCGCATCGTAGCGCAGCGGATTGACGTGACAGAACGGCACGATCTCCTCTGGCCACCGCCGCCAGGCATCCAGCGCCAGCTCCGTGTCGAATTCCGAGGCGCCTTGCCCCTCGAACGACGGCGCGACGCTCTCCCCGCGGTCATTGGGCAGAATGATCGCCTTGCCGCCGCCGTGATGGCGCAGATGGGCGATGACGTGCTCGGCCGTGCGGTGGGTCGCCGGGTTCGAGGTCTGCGTCACGATAATGTGCTGATGAAAGTCAATAATCATGTCCCATCCATCCCGTCATCCCCGCACAAGCGGGAGTCTACGTCCTTGCCGAGGCAGTCGTGGCGTCATCGGCGCCGGCCGCACGCTGGCGTAACAGCTGCACCAGCACAATTCCGGTGATGATCCCATACACGACACCATACGCGACCTGACCCGCGATCTGGCCCAAGATCACATCCACGGCCACGACCCCGACCCCGAACCAGGCCGCGATTCTGCCTACGATCCAGCCTACGACGCTCGCCAGCACCCACCAGCCCGCCCGTGCTACCTGCCCGCGCAGCACGAGCCATTGGGCCACTCCCATTCCGACGCCAACCAAGACCCAGCCCAGGATCACGGCCACGACATTGCCCATGATCTCGCCCGCGCCCACAAACGTGCCCATGATAAAGCCCACGCTTACGACCCCGCCCACGACCCCACCGACGACGCTTGCCAGCACCCACCAGCCCGCCCGTGCTACCCGCTCGCGTAGCACGAGCCATTGGGCCACCCCGACCCCGGTCCCGATCCCAACCCCGGCCCAGGCCACGATCCAGCCCACGGCCAAGGCCCCGATCCAGGCTACGATCCAGCCTACGATCCAGCCGGCAACGCTCGCCAGCACCCACTGCAGCAAGAAGTCCCCGCCCGGCGCCTTGGCGCTGCCCACAGGCCGGTCACTACGATCACCGGTTTGCTCGGCCATTGGGCCTCTCCCCACTCATCCCCTGCTGCCGCCTACTCTACCGATACACGGCGCGACAGCCGCGCCACTTCTCTGGCCGTTAGCGCCCGGTTGTAGAGCCGTAGGTCGGCCATCCGGCCATAGAAGTGATCGTGCGCGCCCATCCCGATCCGCAATGGCTGCTCGTTGGTGAGGTCGTAGTCGGCGGCCTGGAAGGGTGCCGACGTGGCGACCGGCGCGCCGTCTACGTAGAGCTTCAGCCGGCTACGCTCTCGGACCGCTACTAGCTGCCGCCAGCCCGGCACCAATTCGCGGTCATACGTGACGTTCCGGCCCGCCTCCAGCGAGTACACGTGGCCGGACGGCAGGGTGCCGCCGAACAGTCGCCCTCGATAGACCGCCATGGACCACACGCGGCGGTACTTCACCGCCGGGGTCGTATCCAGTTGGCCCGTAGACACCCACGCGCCGTCGCCATCGTACCGATAGACATTGGCCAGCGGCAACGTGCCCGCGTACAGCTTGCCGTTGTAGACGGCCATGCCCATCACTTCCAGCTCTTCCCCCAAGCGTCCGGTGCTCTCCCACTCCGTCTGTCCGTCCCAGCGAAACACGGTGCCGGAGGGCCACGTGCCGGTATAGAGCCGCCCGCCGTGGATGGCGACGGAATACACCTGCGTCGTGTCGGCCTGATAGCCGCAGCTCGTCCATTCCGTTCCGCCGGCGTAGCGGAAGAGGCCGCCGCCTTCATTGCCGGTCGCGTACAGGTGGCCATCGTAGACGGCCAGCGACATCAACCGTCGGCCGGGCGTGCCGCAATCCACCCAGCGTTGCCCACCGGCGTAGCGGAAAACCCCCTGGCTGTAGAGCGGAATGGCATAGAGCTGCCCTTTATAGACGGTCAGGCCCGCCACGGAGTCGGCGCCCGGCAGGTGTCCGCAGTCCGTCCAGCGACCGTCGTCCTCGTAGCGATAGATACGGCCGCCGGGATGTTGGTTGAGCGACTCCGGCAGGGCCGAGCCGCCGGCCCGGTACCGCGAGACGCCTGCATACAGCCGGCCCTCGTAGATCGCCAGCGCGGCGACGGTATTGCACCGATCCGGGCTGCCACAATCCACCCATTCGGTGCCACCGGCATAGCGGTAGAGGTGGCCGGACTCGTCGGCTCCCGTCTCGAAGGTGCCGGCGTAGAGGTCACCGTCATACACACACAGCGCGTAGACCCGCAGATTGTTGCCGGGACGCCCGCAGTCGGTCCAGGCCGGCTCCGTCCGGGCATTGTCAATGCCGAAGTGGACGTTGCGCCAGTTGGCCTGGTGCGAGGTCACACCGGCGTAGTTTTGGATACTGAAGTTGACCCCCCGGCGCCGGTCGGGGTCATACTTGCTGACGATATCGCCGAGCACGTCATCGAGGTGCTGCGCGGTATGCACCCACACCGAGATCGAAAAATCGTCGGTACCCAAGCGCAAGGCGTCGCTCGCGGCCACCTCGATAGCAGCGGTACGGCCATCGAACCGGGCCGCGCCCGACGCGCGGCCGTCCGGCCCCGCCGCCGTAAGGTCCGCGCCACGATTGATGCCATCGTGACCGTGCCCGGAGGCGTCTTGCGTATCGCCGGCCAGCGGCCAATGTCCGATGAGGCCCGGATCATCTACAATCATGCCCTTCTCTCCATCCGCACTGTCTCCCCCGTCGTTCCCGCCCACGTGGTTCCCCACATCCCCCTGTGGAGTGGGGAACCACGACCCTGGATTCCGGGGAAAGCACCTTCCCGGGCCGCGGCAGCACTACACGCGCGGTCGGGCCATGCGCTGCCTGGTATTATGCAGTGCAGCACCCCACAGATTCCATCTGCGCTGAGGAGGACGTATGATCCTTGACTTCCATACCCATGTCGGCCAGGGCCAGCGGTCGGCCGCGCACGTCATCGCCCATCACAATGCCTACGGCGGCGGCAAGTCGGTGGTCCTACCCATCGAGCCTGGCGATTGCACGGCGATGGGCACCTATACGGGCATGCGAACGGAGCTAGCCCTAGAGGCGGCAGACGAATACGGCGACGAGCTCATCCCGTTCTGCCACGTCAATCCGCTGGCTCCCGATGCACTCGACCAGCTTCGCCGCTACCACGCCACCGGCAAGTTCTTCGGCTTTGGCGAGCATAAGGTCCGGCTGGCCTGCGACCATCCCCTCTCTATGGAGATCTACCGTCTGTGTGGCGAATTGGGCTGGCCGGTCCTCATCCACTTCGAGTACCGCAACTACAGCTACAACTTCGAGGCCTTCGAAATGGTGCTGAAAGCCTGCCCGGAAACGACGTTCGTCGGCCATGCCCAAGCCTGGTGGGCCAACGTCAGCGCCGAGGTACCGCGCGACTACTTGGCGCCGGATTACACGCCCTACCCCAAAGACCCGGTTGTCCGCGGCGGGCTGACCGACCGCTGGCTGGAAGAGTACCCGAACATCTACGGCGACCTGTCGGCGGGGTCGGGGCTAGGCGCCATCTCCCGGGACCGGGAGTTCGGCAAAGACTTCGTGCGCCGGCACCGCACCAAGCTGCTCTGGGCCACCGATTGCCCCTGCCTTGACGGCAAGGGCGACTGGGGCGAGGGGAAGAGCCGCGAGTGCTTTTCTTCCCTGACGCTCCCGCTGCTCCAGGAATATTGCGAGTCCGAGGACCACTATGCGGATATCACCTACCGCAACGGGCTACGTCTGCTGGGGCTGGAGGATTAGGGCTGGCTGACGGGAACAGGCTTTTGTCTGCATCAGGATTTTCAGGATGCAAGGATGAGCGGGATGGATTCCCGCTTGCGCGGGAATGACGGATGAGATGGGGGGCATGGCCCCCCTATGGCCCCCCCCTCACGCGGGGGCGGAGATTCGTGCCGGCGCGGGAATGACGGGCGGGAGACCCGGCGCTGCAGGTTGCTTCTGCGCGTGTCGTCGCCGGGCACGCTCACCTGCCTTCTTCGGCGGAGCAGGCACAGTCCTCCGGGTTCGGTGTCCCTTCCGCTGCCGGCTGCACGATGGTCACTGTTGGTGCTGGTACCGGCGTGCCCGCCTCGCTGCTCCCGGCCAGCCAGCCGCCGACGCCGAGAACGGCGCCGATTACCAGGACCATACCCAGGATATGCAACTCGCGCTCAAAGGCTTTGATCCGCGTACGTAGCCTCTCCATACGCCACCTCTCCCCACTGCCGCCTGTCGCCCACCCTTACCTCGGAGCTTCAACCCTCACCCAGTCCCTAACTCGGATGCAACCGCTGCGGCGAGTTCGGGGGTGGACCGCAACACGCGCTCTAGGTGCTTTTGTGCCACAGCATAGTTGATCGGTGCATCGGGAGGCACTGGCGCCGTGCCTTGCTGCCGGCCCAACCAGGCGCGAAAGCCGGGGATAATGATGCTCAGGGGGACGTTGGTCTCGGGATGGACGCTGATTTCCAGATCGTCGCCCAGCGGTTCGACCACCCCGCCGCGGCCCCGGCTGCCAGTTAAGAACACCTCCATCCAGCCGCCATCGGGGATGTAGTCCCACTCGGCACCCGGCAGCCCAGCCAGGATACCCGACAAGACCTCCGGTGCCGGGGACGGCGGCCCAACGCCGATACGTTGGGGGTACGAGACGACAATACTGCGGCTCTCAGCGGTGGTCGGGGAGGCCGGATTTGAACCGGCGGCCTCTTGACCCCCAGTCAAGTGCGCTACCAGGCTGCGCCACTCCCCGTCGGTGCCGGTCCCCGGGGGGCTAGAGGTACCCAACACCATGCCATCATTCTAGCATGGCTTGGCCCCGCCAGCTAGTACGCCGTTGACATTGCTCAGTCATTGGCACGAACATAGGTTGTCAGGCGGCCCCCTCCCCCGTGCGTCAGCACGGCGGAGGAGCAGGGAGGGGCCAGCCGGCTACCCGTGACCGCTCTATGTCTCCGCCGGCTGTTCGGCCGGCGCCGGGCTGTGCCAACCAATCGGCAGCAAGATCAGCAGCGACGCTCCGGCCGCTGCCCAATAGACCGGCACCGCTCCGGCGGCAGCATACAGTGGTGTATAGAGCACCGGCGCACAGGCTGCTCCCGCAAATCGAAACGTGTTGTACACCGAGCTGGCGCCCCCGCGCTGCGCCGGCAAGGCTTCGACCGCCATCGTGTGCAGTCCGGACCACATGAACGCCGCCGCCCCGCCCGCCGCCAGATAGCCGGCCGCGAAAGCCCACGGTCCCGGTGCAACGGCCAGGAGCATGGTGCAGAGCGCCGTAGCCACCGTGCCCGTGACGACGACCGTGCGTCGCCCCCAACGGTCGGCTGCCCGTCCACCCCACGGGGCCGCCAGCATTCCTGCCAGCCCAAAGCCGGCGAGGATAGCCCCGCTCTGGACCGCCCCCAGCCGCATGGGGGCCTCCAAGTGGAGGGCCACGATGAACGGAATACCGTTGATCCCTACGTAACCGAGCCAGCCCGCAACACAGAGGAGCACCAGGCGACGGTTCGCCAGCCCGCGCACGAGCACTGCCAGTCCGGTGCTGCTCGGCCGACTGGCGGGCGGCGTCGACACCCGCAGGCGGAGATACCACCAGGCATAGTACACCGCCAACGCCGTACAGATTGCGGTGAGGAGCACGTACACCAGCCGCCAGTTCGTCTCGGCAAAAGCGCCACCGAGCAGCGGCGCAAGTAGGAGACCGGCGGTGTTCACCGTCGTGAAAACGCCCAGCGCCCGTCCCAGACGCGGCGCCGGTACCACATCTCCCAGCGTGGCCATGATGATCGGGGTGACGAAGGCGTTGGCGGCGCCTTGAATTACGCGGGCGGCAAGAAATAGCTCGATGCTCGGCGAAACGGCCGCCAACGCTGCGGCAGCGGCAAACGCCGCGCAACCGCCCGTCACCGTGCCGCCACGCGAGAAGCGGTCGGCAATGGTGCCGGAGACGAGCTGTAGTAACACGAACGGCACCATATAGGCCGTGACCACCGCCGTCACCTGTCCGAGGGTTGCGGCGAAGTCGTCCCGCAGCACCGGCAGCAGCACATTGGGAACCCCGCCCATGAGCGGGCCGATAAACACTCCGAGGTACAAGCCCGTCAGCGATACGGGAGCAGTCGAGCGGTCACGCATGGGCTGGGTGGCCCCGTTCGGCGCTACGATACATAGACGAACCGCTCGTTGCGGGCCAGGATGTGGAAGCGCTGCTCAGGGTAGTGGTCGGTCAGATAGTCCACGAAGTGCGCGACGCGCACGGTGTTCGCGGCGAACATGTCGTAGTGAATGGGAATGATCAGGTTCGCGCCCATCGCCACGCCGAGGTCCGCTGCCTCCCGGTACGAAAAGTTGCCGATGATGTCCTGCTGCTCGCGAAACCAGTCCCGGCCGTTGATCGGGAGGAGGGCAATGTCTACCGCCAGCCGTTGGAGCCGTTCCACCATACCCTCGTACAGCACCGTGTCGCCTGGATGGTAGATACGCACCTCGTTCATCTCGATGACGTATCCCAGATAACGGCGGGGGTCGAGGTCATAGTGCGCTGCCGGAATCGGCGTGACCCGCACTCGGTCCGAGGGCAGCAGCCGGTCGCTTTCCGCGACGATGGTGCGCTCGGCCGCGATCCCCAGGTGGACCAGCACCTCCCGCCCGGCAGCCGGCGCGGCGAACTGCGCCGCCGGCGAGGCCACGGCGAGCGCGGGAATCGTGCCGGGATCCAGGTGGTCGGCATGGTCATGGGTGATGAGCACCAGGTCGGCGTTGGTCACGTCCGCGGGCCGCAGCGGCGGCTGCCACAGGCGAGGCATCGGGCGGCCCTCACGTTCCATCAGCGCCTCCAGGTGCCCCGAAAGAAACGGATCAACGTACACCATCCGGTCGCCCTTGAGCGCCATACTGGCCTGACCGAGGTTCCACAGTGCGATCATCCCCGGTCCCAGCCCGGTCTCAGCCATCTCGGCAATCAGGTCGGCACCCTGCGGGCGCTGTCGTTGCGATTGGGTCATGGTAGCTCCCCACTTGCAGTACGTGAGTGCCATGCTCCGGCGCCGTAGTAGCACAGCACGCTGCGCCGGCCCCCTGCGGCGGATTTGTCGCCGCAGTCCTCGAAAGCCCGTCTCCTCACACAGCGGAGGGCCTGAAGGGGGTCGGGGTCAGGCTCATCTCTCGCCGCCGCGGTTCCGCACCCGTTCCGCTGGCGGGAGCGACGGGGCCGGAGGCACGCCATTGCGTCCCATACCCTTGGCGGCCAGGCTGGTGGCTATAGGCGCGCCCGCGCCCGGCCGCCGGGACGGATCAACAATCCCGGCTAGGACATGATGGATATGGACCGCTTCACCGACCGTCTCCGGGTCGAACGTGAGGTGGCGGGGCAACAGCATGAAGGGGTAAGACTGATCGCCACCGACCGCGGCATGACACCCGGCCTGCTGCTCGAACGCATAGGTGTGGACCTCGGAGTCCCGGCCCCCGCGCCCGACCGGGCGCCAGATGTCCGCCAGGCAGATGATGTCCCCGCAGGCCTCCATGCGAGCAAAACTGATGATCTGGCGCAGCACGATGGCCGGCTCCTCGTAGCGCAGCAACGGGTTGGCGCCCTCCTCGGACAAGATCAAGTCGTCGAGCGGCTGCCGCCAGACACTACGCAGACCCGCCTCGTCATTCGCTGGCAGTCGGAGCCGCAACGACCCCTCGCGGCCCACAACCGCCAATGCCGTTTCCTCGCGGGTGATGACGAGCGCGATCCCTTGCTGCGCTGCCAGCGCAGTCAAGAAGCCCGGCGCCAGCTGCTCGATCTCGGTGCGATACAGTCGCCGCTCGAACCCGCGCACCCAAATCTGGGCCAGCGAGCCACAGGGGACCACCAGCACGTGCGGACGGGACTGTAGCTCTCCCGGGTCCACGAAGAAGCGCTCGCCGAGCTTGATCGCCCCGGCACTGCCCAGTTCGAGGAGCATCGCGCCAACGCGCCCCCAAGTGTTGAGCCACCCGGCACCCTGCCGGGGCAGTTGGCGGCGGGCAATCCAGCGAGCCTGCTGCGGAGCAGGGTAGCGCGACCTAGTATTCCACCACCGGGTCACCCAACCCTCCAGGCTTTCGCCAAAGACCTGCGCGAAGGACCGTGCCGGGGTCATCCCATGGTCACTCAGCACCACGATGTCGTACTCCCGCTCACACTGCTGCCGGACCTCGAAGATTTTGCCGATGGCGCTATCAATCCCGCGGAGCGAGCGCAGCGCCGTGCGCGACGTGGGGCCGCTCCGATGACCGAGGATGTCGTAGCCGATGAAGCAGCTATAGATCACCGGCACACCGCGCAGCATGTCCAGCCGCGTGCCGGTCGCGACAATCTCGCGCGGGAGGATGTTCAGCAGCAGGCGGATGAAGGGAAACGCATCGAGACCAAAACGGCGATGGCGCTTCAGCACGCTCCACACGGTATCCTCGATCTCCTGCACGATCTCCCAAGCGGCATCGAACAGAAAGCGGAGCACCTTACCGGGGTTGAGCAGCAAGATAATGAGCGACCGGAGCAGTGCTTGACCGGGCCGATACCAGTGGGCGCTCGTGCCGGCGATGGTCAGCACGTTCCACCGCGCCCCACCGGAGATGATGCTGGCGTAGCTACTGCCCCCCGTGAGCAACCCGCGATGCGTTGCCGCCAGCCGCCGCTCCTCGCGGCGCATATGCACCGGATTAGCCCCGACAATCCGCTTCTGGGTCGCACGGTCAAACCAATAGAAGCCGACGATGCCGTCGGTTGTCCCGTAGAGCAGCCCGCTCTGCGCGGCCGGCGTGTCGGCCACCAGCCCGCAGCGCCAGCGATAGCGCCGGTAGAGGTCGCGGTCGAGCAAATTGCGGAGGAACGGCATATAGCCTTGACGCAGGGCGGAGCGGAGATGATCGTGGCCCAGACCGTCAATCTCGATGAACACCGTGCCCCGTTTGCCGGCTGCTCCCGGTTCGGGGCCCATTCCCAACAGACGCGCCAGCAGGAGGTACCGACCCTGCAAAAACCAGACCGACCATCGTCGGACACGGTGCCACGCGCGCGCAATACGACTCGAAATCATAGGCAATCATAGGCTTGCAGTGAGCCGCTCCATCCCCACCATTACGCTAACCGGCGCACCAGCTCCGCATACTCGTCGGCCAGTAGCTTCGCCTGCTGTGACGACGGCGCCTCGGTATAGATTCGGAAGAGTGGCCGGTCCGGGTCCGGGAGCACCAGGCTCCATTGATCTTCCAGGTCAAACCGTACACCGTCAATCTGCGCGACCTCACGATTACGATTGTGCTCGCGGGCGCGCTGATGAAGAGCACGCATCACCTTCCCCTTCGATTCCCACGGACTTTCGACCTCAGCGTGACCCATGTGGAACGGCGGTAGCGCGGCGATGACTTCCGAGAGGCTGACGCCCTCTTGCGTGAGGCATTGCAGCAAGCGCACGCTGGCCATCATCGCGTCGAAACCGGGATGGAACTCGGAGAAGATGTAACCTCCCTGACCATCACCGAGGAAGTCCGGCGGCTCGGTCGCCGCCCCGGTGGCCATGAGCGCGTCCGGCGTAGCACGAGTGCGGCGCACGTGGCCGCCTAGCTTGTTGGCCAGGCGCTCGAAGATGAGCGGCGCCGTAACCGGCACGCCAACCGTTGCCCCGGGCATGGTGCGCCACACCAGCACGGCAAAGGCGGCCAGCGCAGTCATGCCGGCCAGCTCCTGCCCCTGCTCGTCCACCAGGGTAACGGACTTGCCGTCGTGATCAAACAGCCCCCCAAAGGTAGCGCCGACGGTGGCGGTGATCTGCGCCAGCTGGTGGCGGTCCCGTTCAACGTCGGGCAGGCTACGCACACTGAAAGGCTGGCCGGTGGCGGCGTTGATCGGGATCGAATCCACACCCAGGGTTGCCAGCAACGGCTGCAAGATGGCCGATGCTGTGCCCAGACCATAGTCCAACACCAAGCGCCCTCCACTGTGGCTGAGGACCTCCGCCTCGGCATGGCGGCGGAACGCCTGGCGATAGCGCAGCGCCACCGGATCGCCAATGACGGTGATACTGCCGATCTCTTCCGGTGACACGCGCCGGAAATCCTCGCGGAAGAAGACGGTCTCGACCTTGCGCTCGGCGCTCTTCGGGCTATTCAGCCCATCACCACCGAGAATCTTGATGTCTACCATCCGGCGGTCATGCGGCGAGGTCCGCACGTGAATACCGCCGGCAACCGCGGATTGCTGCGTCTCGTAGCGGGCCACCGGGATAGGCTGGCTGCCAATATCGAGTACGTCCACCGCCGCCGACGGCAGCCCGGAGATGAGCGCCCGCTTCAACATGCGAGCGGGGCGGGAGAGATCGCGATTGACGGTGACGCGGGCGCCGATGGGCAAGGTAGAACCGTAGGCGGCGCCGAGCCGCGCCGCGAACTCCGGGACCAACTCGACGTTGGACAGCCCGGTAACACCGGAGCTACCGAAGATGGTGCGGCGCCCCTGCTGGCCCCAGATGATGCTCTGACTCACCGTAGCGCCGTCATCCACCACCTTGTCCGGCCACAGCTTGATCTTCGGTCGGATGATTGCGCCCTCGCCCAACGTACACCCGTCCCCGACGACGGCACCCTCGAACACCGCCGCGCCGTTCTTGAGGAGACACTGGCGTCCGATCAGCGCCCCGTGGAGATTCGTGCCGGCACCGAGATAGCAGTTGGCCCAGATCACCGAGCGATCAATGTGCGCTCGCGGCTCGACAATCGTATAGTCACCGATCACGGTCGGACCGTGGACCACCGTATCCTCCCGGATTTCGACATGCTTGCCGAGGTACACCGGGCCATAGAGCCGGGCGCTAGGGTCAATGCTCGGCCGGCTGTCCGGGGTGATCCAAAGATTGCGCTCCCGCACGACATCGGACACGTCGAGGCCGACCTGTCCGTGGAGCATATCGGCATTGCTTCGCATGTACTCGCCCAAGTCACCGATGTCTCGCCAGTATCCCTCGGCCACGTAGCCCACCATCGGGTCGCCGTTCCGCAGTAGCTGAGGAAAAACGTCTTGGCTCCAATCCACCATCTTATTCTTGGGAACGTAGCGGAAAATCTCCGGATCGAGGATGTACATCCCCGTGTTGACCGTGTCGCTAAAGACTTCACCCCAGCTCGGCTTCTCCAAGAACTGAGTCACCCGCTTATCCTCACCGAGAATCACTACCCCATACTCCAACGGATTGGGGACCCGATGGAGGACCAGCGTAGCCATCGCCTGCTGCTGCCGATGGAACGCTATCGCCGCTTGGAGGTCGAAATCGGTCAGCGCATCGCCGCTGATGACCAGGAACGGCTCTGTCAGCAGGTCGGCGGCATGCCGCACGCTGCCGGCGGTGCCGAGGGGTGATTCCTCGATAGAGTAGGTGATCGAAACACCGAAATCCTGCCCCCCGCCAAAATAGTCCTGAATCAAGTTACCGAGGTACTGGACCGTGACCACGATCTCGGTAACGCCGTGCCGCCGCAGCAGACCGAAGATGTGCTGTAGCACCGGCACATTAAGGATCGGCACCAACGGTTTCGGCCGGCCGACGGTCAGAGGACGGAGCCGCGACCCCTCGCCGCCGGCCATCACGACTGCCTTCATGGCTACCCCCGTGGGTTCCGCCCGCCCTCTGCCTAACGTGACGTTCCGTTGGACCTAACATGGTACTCCGAAGTCCCCGGTTGGGCAACGCGCCTAGCCCTCGGCACCCGCGGCGTTGCACAATTGTCACACACTTGAAGCGACTCTAGCGGGCTACGGTATGTCGTAGCGGGCGCAGCACAGGGGGGAGTGCTTCACCACCGGTAGCCGCCGAGTTCGCAGGATATCCACGCCCACTCACAAGGAGGCACACATGGATATCCTAGTAGAGCGGTTGAATAAGACGTACTTCGATGAACAGCTCTCGCCGGTCGTCATGGTGCCGGATGTCGTCGGATCGTCCTACCGTCTCCACCGGCGTGCCTACGGCGTGCTGTGGGGGTTGGGAGCGGCGGTAGACGTGCTGGTGATAAGCCGAGAACGCTCCGAGCGGCAGCATGGGGTGGTCGCCTCACTGCCGGCGACCGCCGAGCGCGAAGGACACCTGCTCTATGCCGCCTGAGGACCCCAAGGCCGAGCTGACCCAGCGGGACACACTGCCCCCCGTCATTGCGGCGCAAGCGGCAATCCAGACCACCTGACAACCTCTGTTCAGAGCAATGACGGGCAGCAGACTCCCCCTCCCCGCTTGCTGTGGAGAGGGGCCAGGGGGGAGGCCAAGCTAGGCCGTCGGCTGCGCGGCGTCGCGATCCGGGCTGGCCAGCAGGGTAGCGCCGAGACCGAGCATCGCGGCCAAGATTCCTACCGCCCAGCCTACATAGGGGATGGCTCCCAGCAGCGCAAGCACGATCAGTCCTACCAGCAACGCCCAGAAGCCGGTCTGGCCGAAGCGCCCCACCAGCAGGCGCCCGATGAGCAAGGCCACGAATACCGGACTGACGTAGAGCGCCAGCGCATAGAGGCCCAGCGCGGCGAGCGGCAAAGGCATTGTAAGGAAGACGCCAACGGGGCCGAACACCAGCCCGAAGATCAGTAGCACAACGGCGCCCACGATGACAATCGCCGGCACGGTGAAAATGCCCACAAGAGCACCCATCAGCAGGCTGATCCAAGGCCGCTGCCGCAGCTGGGTCACGGTGCCCTCCATCCAACCTCGAGGCCAGACGAGGAACAAGAGGCCGAACAGCGATAGCACAACAACCCACGCTAGCCCCCCGCGGATTGCATTCCGGCCGGCTTCGCCGGCGTCGGCCGAGAAGTTCGTGCGCGCCGCCTGGCGCACCACCTGCCCCGTCACAACACCGGCTGCAAGCTGCGCCTCATTATCGCTGCGGTACCGCAGATCACCATTGATCCGCGCGCTCGGCTCGACCACCAGGTTGTTGACCTCGACTTCTACGCCCTGACCGACGGCTGCCGCCAAGCGCAGCGTGTCAGCACCACCCAGCACCCGTTGCCCGATATCACCGGCCAGCGTGACATCGCTGGCGAAGAAGATGGCGTCACCGCCGACACGACCGTCGCCGGTGACCTCGACGGTTTGCCCCAAGATGATGACATCACGGCCTACGGGCGCGGCAATGGTGATCTCCTGCCCGGCGGCGCGGACCCCACGCTCGATTGGCACCTCGATCTCAATGCGTGTGCCCGCGGCATTCACGCTGCCGTTGATCGTCCCGCGAATAGTGATCGTCGTTCCGGCGGCAAACACATCCCCGTTGACTGTGCCCTCGACGATGATATTTTGCCCAGCAACGAACAGGTCTCCGTCTATGGTTTCGTTGGGGCCGATCCGCACCGTGCCGTCACTGCCGCGAAACTCGGCGGCATTCGCCGGTGCGGCCCAGAGCGCGAGCGCGAGCAATCCCAGCACAATAGCGACGCATGGGAGCATCATCGGCCGCCGCCAACGCAAGCTGCGTGTCATTCTGTCTCTTCCCTCTCCCAACTGTTGCTAACTGCTCGGAACTATACAGCGCGGTACCGGTTTCTGCTACCGGATCAACGTGCCAGCGCAGTGCCGGTAGCGAGTGTGACCACACCCTCGCCGACGGGTATCCAGCCCCCTTCCCCAGCCCTTTCTCCGCCCCTACGCGCGCCCCGGCCTCCTAACTCCGCGTGCCTCCGACAGACTCCCCCTCTCTATCACTTGGCGATGGAGAGGGGGCCGGGTGACGGGCCAACGCCGCACCACCCCTGCTACCATCCATGCGGCGTTGGCCCGTCAGGGAGTGAGGCGCGGCGATGGCGAGCCAGACGGCACCCGCTCCCGCGAACAGCAGCCCCATCCCCGCCGTGACGGCCGCGCCCCCACGACCGACGGCCAGGATCGCTACGCCGCCAACCACCGCCAGCAGCCCGACAACGGCGCACAGCCAGCGCATACGTGGGCCGAGAGCGATGTCCGGCTCAGAGATGTCCATGATTCCCCATAACAGGAGAGCTACTACCTCCCCTTCACCCCCTCGTCCAGCCGGATCGGCTGGGTGAACAGCCGCCGGCCATCGTCGTCTACCGCCTCGATCCGCACGTAGCCCTCTGCCGCGGGCGCCTGGTAGTGCCCGGCTGCTGAATATACGGAGTGCAAGGTGCGGCCCTCGGCGCCGATGAAGTGCAGCTCCTGCGCGTCGGTGACGGCGGCCGCGATATCTCGGCCGTCGCGCTGCACGTGATTCAGCCGCGCGCGGCAGCCCGATTCGAGGGCGTAGCACGCGCCCCGTCGCAGCCCGGCCACAATGGCCGCGGTCGTAAGCGCCGCAGCCTGCACCAGCGTCGCGCCATAGCGCCCGATGTTCGCCACCTCGTGCGCGTCGTTGGTTAGGATGCCGTAGATCAGCTGCCCCCGGCTCAGGACGGCATCCCAGAGGTGCAGACCCGCCTCGATACCGTGATTGCGGGGATTCAACTCCAAGTGCGTTGCGCCGTGCTCGATGGCCGCGCTCACATCCTCCGCCGACCAGTGCCGCTCCGGCGACCCGGCCAGCGGATGATTGACCACGATGAGCGGCGGCCGGTCTAGCTGGCGTAGCTGCCTGAAGATCGTCCACGTGGGCGCATGCTTCTCAACGGGCGCTCTCATAGGAAAGGCGCCCACGTGGACGGGCTTCCCGGTGGCCGCGGCAACTCCGTCCGCCGGGGTGCCGGGAAAGGTCAGGCTCATCTCCGAGCCACCGACGAGCAGCAGCGGCCGGTCCACCTCCGCCCGGTCCGTCGGCTGGCAAAGACCGTCCGGCCCGCAGTACGGCGCCTGCTGGTGAACCGCATCGTGCTCGGTGCTGACGCAGAAATCGTAGCGCCGCCGCCGGTAGGCCGCCAGCATCTCCGGCATCGTGCTCCGTTCGCAGTGGAAGTGCAGCTCGCCCTTGTACCAGCGCCGGACGGCGCCGGGCATTGATGCGCTCATCGCCGTAGACACCGGTCCCACCACGTCGACCGGTGCCCTAGCCCAGTTCTGCGATACTGCATCGAGCACTCCACCTCCGGTGCGATAACTGCGCCGCAGCGCGGCACGTTGCCAAGGAGTATGCCACCATGTCTGCCGGAGGCGCCGTAGCCATCCCCTCTGTGCGCTCTGTGGCTTACCTATTCCGGCCGGCGGAACGAGCCGGATATACTACGACTAAGGAGGCTCCAAAGCTACCATGCGAATCATCCTCTACACCGGCAAGGGCGGCGTCGGCAAGACGAGCGTCGCCGCCGCGACCGCCGTGCATTGCGCCGCCCAGGGGCTGCGGACCATCGTGCTCAGTACCGACCCGGCGCACAGCCTCGCGGATTCGTTCGATCTACCGCTCGGCGCCGAGCCGGTAGAGATTGCACCCCATCTCTGGGGCCAAGAGACGGACATCTTTCACAACATGCGGCTCTACTGGGGTACCATCCAAGAGTGGCTCCACTCGCTGTTCACCTGGCGCGGCCTCGACGAGGTGGTTTCGGAAGAGATCGCCGTCCTCCCGGGCATGGAGGAGCTGGCCAGCCTACTGTGGATCAACGAGCACCATAGCAGTGGCAACTACGACATTATCATCGTTGACTGCGCCCCGACCGCCGAAACGCTGCGCCTACTGACGTTCCCGGAGGTGGGGCGCTGGTGGCTGGAGAAAATCCTGCCCCTAGAGCGCCAGGTCGCCAAGGTGGTGCGCCCCATCCTGCGCCCGATGACCGGTATCCCCGTCCCGGACGAGCCGGTGTTCGACGCGGTAGAAGACCTGTTCCGCCGGCTGGCGCTGCTCCACGACCTGCTGGTCGGCCCCGATGCCAGCATGCGCTTGGTGCTCAACCCGGAGAAAATGGTCATCAAGGAAGCTCAACGCACGCTCACCCAGCTCAACCTGTACGAGTACCAGACCGACCTGATCGTCTGCAATCGCGTGCTCCCCCCAGGAGCACAGGAGGGCTACTTCAGCGCATGGCTGGCGGCCCAGCAACGCCACTTGGCCGACATCGCCGACGCCTTTGCGCCGATCCCCTTGGTCACGATCCCCTGGTTCCAGGAAGAGGTCGTTGGCCTGGAGCGTCTGCGGCAGATGGGGGAAGTCCTCTTTGCCGACAAAGACCCCGCGGCCAAGCACTTCGCGGGCCGCTCCCATGTCGTCCGGCGCGACGGCGATACCTACACGCTCCGTCTACCCTTGCCGTTGGCCACCAAAGAACAGGTCAACCTGCTGCGTACCGGCGAGGAATTGGTCGTGCGAATCGGTAGTGTGCGGCGCAACATCGTCCTGCCCTACGTCCTCGCCCAGCAAGACGTTGCTGGCGCCCGGTTCGAGGGCGACACCCTGGTAATCACCTTCGACGGGAAACGGTGACGCGCGTGTCCGGCGGGCTGGCATCGGCTACCTTTTTGCCAGCGGCAATGCGAAAACACCCGAAGGATTTTGGGGGCTGGTGGCCACACTGTCTATAGCCACGGCAACCATATCACTGGTCATCACCGAGATAGGAGGCAGCATGATGGTCATCGCCAGCTGGGCGTTGGATAAGCGGGATGAGTGGCGGGAAAAGCGCCGGCAATGGCAGGAAGAGCGCCGGCGGGAGGGTCGGCAGGCGGCGTTCGAGGAGTGGGAAGCCTGGAACGCCCGCAGACTGGCAGCAGAGCGGAATGGCAGTGACTTCGATGAACCGCCGCCGTCACTCGAAGGTCCCGGCGTTGCGCGGCCATGAGGCCCTGATACCTCAGCCGCTTACCGTCCAGGCCGGCTACCACCCCGACCAGCTACCGTCCTCATGCCGGTATTGGCGTATCGGCATCCGCTGCGGCGGCAGCGCGGCCAGCGCCGCCTCGTCTACCTCCACGCCCAGGCCCGGCCGACCCGACAGCCGAAAATAGCCATCTACCACCTCGTAGGGATACGGCTCCTGCAGGAGCGAGAAAAACTCGCGGTAGTTGCCGCCGCCCTCCTGGATCAAGAAGTTATGGATAGCGGCGTCCACGTGCAGCGCCGCTGCGGTCCCCACCGGGCCGTTGGCGTTGTGTGGCGCAATCCACACCTGGTACAGCTCCGCCAGCTCGGCGATCCGGCGCAGGCCCGTGATCCCGTAGGCGTGACACACATCGGGCTGGAGAATAGCGGCCGCGCGGGCGTCGCACAGATTGCGGAAATCGGTCAGTGCCATCAGCTTCTCGCCGGTAGCGATGGGTACCGGACTCTGCTGCGCCACTTCCGCCAGCGCCCCGACGTCGCCCCATTGGGTTGGCTCCTCGAGGAACATCGGCCGGTAGGGAGCAATCGCCTCCGCGAGCGCCACGGCCAGGAGCGGTGTCGGGCTGCCGTGGGCGTCCAGCAGGAAGTCCACGTGCGGCCCGACGGCCTTCCGCACCGCCGCGAGCACCGCCACCGTCTCGTCAATCGCCCGCAGGTCCCACGGCCAGCGCCGCTGCTCGGCGGGATTGGCCTTCATCGCCGTCAGCCCTTGCTCCGTCCAGTGCCGCGCCTGGCGGATCGCCTCATCCACGTCGAGGAAGGTGTAGTTAGCATAAGCCCGCATCTTCCGGCGGCGCGCCCCGCCCAGCAACTCATACACCGGCGCCCCACGCGCCTTGCCGACAATATCCCAGAGCGCAATGTCAATGGCGGAGAGCGCGCTGCCGATGATCGGGCCGCCCTTCCAGGGGAAGCGCCGGGCGAGGTCGTCAACCAGGCTGAGATTGTGCAGCGGGTTGCGGCCGATCAGCAGCTCTCGATAGTTGTGGATAGCGGCAGCGACTACATCCTCCATCCACTCCATGCTGCCCTCGCCCCACCCATGAAGGCCCGCATCGGTCTCGACCTTCAGCAGCAGCGCGTTGCGGGTGCCGCGCCAGAAGGTGTACGTCTGTAAGCGGGTAATCTTCATCGCGTCCCCTCAGCGTCGGCGGTATAGCCTCGATAATACCCCAAGGCCAGACCTTGACAGGGATAGGTACAGGTCAAGCCATGGGGACATAGCACACTGTACCCGTCCCCCCGCTTCGCAGCTTAGTACACGACAGTTTTGGGGACTGTCCGGGGCCGGGGGAGCAGTCTTATGCGGCATGGGAGGCTGGCCCGAGAGCCGTCCCCCGTTGGACTGGCCGTCCTTGCCGGTCAGCACCTCCCACCAGCACCGTCCGGACCATGTGGCTCCGGCCAGGCGGTTAGTGGTTAGCCCTCTCCACCATCGGCAGAGGATGGTACCAACTCAGTCAAGATTTTGGGATAGGCTTTAAGCACAGCGGGTGGGGACCTCCGGCTACAGCAGCTCGACGTTCTCGCCGCGGAGGGGGTCGTGGATGATGATGGAGTCGGCGGCGAGCGAGGCGGTGGCGACGGCCGGTGCGCCGGCCTCGATATGCTCCCAGTTGCGTTGCAAGACGGCTCTGGCGGCGTGGACGACGATGGTCGGCCAACGCTGGGAGGCGGCGTCGGGATAGGTGCCGGCCATTTCGCGTACCGGCGTGCCCAAGACCTTGTGGCGGAAGACCCTTTCCAGGCAATCCACGAGGCTGTCCTTGCCGTAGCCGAGCGAGCCGAGTGAGCCATCCGGCCGGCGCACTTTGCGGAAGAAGTGCAGGTTGGAGGTGCGCGATCCTTTGTTCTCGATCCAGTAGCGTAGGCCGCGATACTGACTATCGGACTCGACCTTACCGTAGTAGCCCACGAGCTGACTGTCCTGGTTCACCGGCCCCTCGAAATCGGCGGGTGTGAGCCAGTTGTTCTCGTAGGTGATGGCCGTGCCGCCTTGGTGGGTGACGAGCACCTGTACGGCGTCGAAGGTGTCTTTGCCGAACTCGCTGCGTAGTCGTCCCTTCTGGCCGACGGCGTAGACGCTCACCGGCGTCAGTCGGAGGAAGTGCAGGAAGAGGTCGAGCCAGTGGATGCCGACGTAGGTGAACGGATCGCTGTCCTCCACCCACTTGAAGATATCCGTCGCGACCTCCAGCGGTTCTTCGAGCACGCCGCGGGCATAGAGCGGCTGGCCGAGCTGCGGGGCCAGGTTCTCGAAAATCCGCAGATGATCCGGGTCGTACCGCTTGTGCATGTCGGCGCCGACGATCAGGTTCCGGGCCGCGGCTTCCCGGATGATCTCGTCCGCTTCATGTACATCAAGGCACATCGGCTTTTCGACGATGACGTGGACGCCGCGCCGCAGGGCCGCGAGGACCGGCGCGGTGTGCAGGTGATCCGGCGTGGCAACGAGCATCACGTCGAGGTCGGGATAGTCGCGCAGGATGTCTTCCCACGGTGTCTTGCCCCAATAGCCGCGGACGGTGCCGCCGGTGGCGGCGGCCATCTCGCGTTCGGCACGCCGCGCCGACGCCTCGCTGCGGGTGCCGATGGCCACCAGCTCGAACTGCACGTCCTGATAGGCGCGGCTGAAATCGTCCAGCCCGATGCGGTCGAGGTAGGGCGCAATGCCGTTGCGGTGCAGGTCCCAGAGCGAGCCGACCACGACATCGGCACCGAACATGCCATAACCCAGCAGCGCCGCACGGATGACCGATTGACTCATAGGTGATGTGCTCCTTTCGTGCTGAACTTGTAGTAGTTGCGGTCAGCGCCCTTGCAGCGCCGCCAGTGCTGCCGGCAACCGGCTCAGGCCGGTAAGCTGCTGCGCTGGCGGCTCGTGCTCGCCAGGATGGTAGCTCTTTCCCGGCCGATTGAGCCAGATGGCGTGGAGGCCGGCCGCCTGCGCGCCCGCAATGTCGCGCTCAATACTGTCGCCGACCATCGCGGCAGCGGAAGGAGTGACATCCAGCGCGGCGAGTGCTGCCAACTGCGGGTCGGGACCGTCAAGGTTGGCCGCCAGCCCTTCCCACGAGCTGATGCCGATAGCGCGGCAATAGGTGATCGTGGGGGCGGCCCGCCATAGCTCGCCGGCATGACGGCGCACCGCCTGGACGAGCGACTGCGGCTCGATGCCGTAGCGGAGATGGGCAAGCTCAGAGGTGACCAGGAATGCAGCTGCGACGGAGGCTGTCTCCACCACTAGCGTCTCGTCGAGATCGAAGAGGATTGCCTGGATTACCATGGGCCATGTTCCCTCTCCCTGGGGCCGCTGATAAGGTTCGGTAGACCGGAAAACGGGCAAAATGAGTTTATTTTGGTCCCCCCGCACAACGGGGGGACGGGCGCAACATGTTGCGCCCCTACGGCCCATGCTTTGGGGCTGGGGCTACGCCGCCCGCTGGTAGACCAGCTTGCCGGCTGCCACCGTTGCTTCGACGGTCATGGTGCCGGCCGGAGGGTCCCAGCGGAGCACTACCAAGTCCGCTACTTCCCCGACGGTCGGCGAGGGGGCGGGGGCGGCGAGGCCGAGCGCATGGGCCGGTGTGGCGGTAGCCATATGGACGGCCTGGCTCAGGGAGGCGTCGGTGTCGCGGACCATGTTTGCGAGGCCAGCCACGAGCGGCAGGGCCGCGCCGGCCAGGTAGGGGGTCCCGACCAGTTGCAAGCGCCCCTCAGGGGTTAGCTCCACCTGCTGATTGCCCCCCCAATGCGGGTACACGCCTGGCGCCAAACCGGCCAGGTGGGAGGCGTCGCTGACCAGGATAAGCCGCTCGGTGCCCTTGATCCGCAGGAAGCACTTGAGCACTGCTGGCGGGAGGTGATGACCGTCGGGGATGATCCCAGCGGTCAGCTCGTCGCGGGCCAGCTGCTCCCAGATGTAGTTGGGATGCCGGGGGAGCTGGGCATGGGCGCCGTTGCCGAGATGGGTACACAAGGTGGCCCCGGCCGCGATGGCGGCGTCAATGTCCGCGGCGGTCGCTGCGTGGTGGCCGAGCGAGACTGTGACCCCGGCGCCGACCAACCGCTCGATAAAGCTGGGTGTACCGGGCCATTCCGGGGCCAGCGTCACGAGACCGATCTTGCCGCGCGCCGCCGCTTGGAGGTGGAGGAACTCGTCCCAGTCCGGGGGGCGGGTCCAGGCGTGATTGTGTGCCCCGCGTGGACCCTCCTCGGGAGAGATGTAGGGGCCCTCAATGTGGATCGTGGCGACGGAGGCGGCCACGTCGGCGTCCTCGTCGCAGGCGTCAGCAATTGCGGCGAGGGAGCGGCGCAGGTCGCCGAACGAACCGGTCACGACGGTGGGGCAGCAGCGCGTCACACCGACTGCCCAGAGCGCCTCGATCATGTCCCGCACGGTCGCCGGGGTCACAGCCCCGGCAGAGAGGTGGTACCCCCCAAACCCGTTGACCTGCATATCGAAGAGACCGGGCGCTACCCAGCATTCGCCGTCCCCGATGGCCGGCTGGTCCGTCTGGCCGGCCATGCCTTGCTCCTGGGTAGTCAGCGGACGAACGGCCTGGATTTTGGTGTCGGCAACCTGGACTTCGACCGCTTCCTCGGTGACGACATCACGACCGCGCAGTAGTATCACGCTCATACCTCGGTGCGTTTCAACGTTGTCTCACGGTCCCAGAGGGCCTTTCCAAAGTTGCCGCCAAACCTGCCATTCTGATGTGGAGGGAAGAATCTCGCCACGTGGGAGAGACCCTTCGTTCTGCTCAGGGTGACAAAGGTGACAAGGGTGACATGGTGACATATGGAAAGACCCTGCCGGTCCCACCGAGAGGCTGGCTGTCAGGGGGATGCTATCATAGCACGGCATTTCGTCGGGCGGGTAGCGTGGCGGTAGACGGGGGATGGTCAGAATCAAGATTGACGGGATGGGGGGATGAGCAGGATGGACAGGCCCCCCCTACGGTCTCTCACAAGGGTAGGGAAACCGGAAAAATCGGCGCAATGGGTGCTCGTAGGGGCACGGCATGCCGTGCCCCTACCCCTGTCAGCCCTATGGTCTCCCCGCGCTATAGGGGGACGGGCGCAACATGTTGCGCCCCTACGGCTTGGCCCGTACCTACCCTTGTCACCCGACGGGCAAGGGTGTGGTGAGTAGGCAGAGCGGCGGTCGCGCGGCGGCGCCGGCTGCTGGTGGCGCCGAGGCTGCGGCGCCGCTGTGGACGAGGCGCACCGTCGTCTTCATCGGTCTTGTCTTTGCCGCTGGCGTTGCCGCGTCGCCAACGCAGGCGCTGCTGGCGGCCTACGTGGATGGGTTTCTCCGGCAGCCGCCCCGCCTCACGGCGGCCGTGAATGCGATCAAGATGGCGTGCAGTGCCATTTTTGCCCTGGTGGGTGGGGTGGTTGCAGACCGCGTCGGTCGCCGGGCGGCGCTCGTGATCGGTCTCATCCTGGCGATTAGCGGTGCGTTCCTGCTCGTTGCCGAGGCGCCGTGGCAACTGCTGGCACTGGCGGTCGTCGCGGGAACATCCGCCGGCTTTGTCTCCACCGGCGGTCAGAGCTACCTGTTGGCGGTCAGTCCGGCGCAACGGCTGGGCACCGCCACCGCAGCATACTTCCTGGGACGGACGGCCAGTCAAGCGCTGGGGGCGTATGCGGCCGGCCTCGCGGCGGTGTTCGCCGGCTTTCATGCCGTCGGCTTTACGTCGGGGGCGTTGCTGCTGCTCGTGGCGCTCGCCGCGCTCCGGTGGCTGCCCGGTGCGCCGGTCGGGCAGCCCAAACCGGCACCCACGCAAGGCGGGTGGGGCCGGTGGGACATCGCCGGGTATAGCCGCCTGCTGCGCCGCGCCGACGTGCTGGCGCTGGGCGCCATCCGTTACTTTCCGACCACTGCCTGGGGTACCGCGAGCCTGATGTTCCCCTTGCTGGTCTATCGCCTGACGCAGAGCGAGGCGACCGTGGGCCTGTACGGGACGGTCAGTCTGATCGCCGCGACGGCAGCGCAGCTGGCGACCGGCCGCGCCGTAGACCGCGTGGGGGCGCGTGTGCTGGTCGTCCCGCTGTGTGTGGCGATCCTGTTGTGCTCGATACTGGCGGGGCTGCTCTACACGGCGACCGTCGGCCTCTTCGTGACCGGCACGCTCTGGTCCATGTTCGCTTGGGGACTGTCCACGACCGTTCCGCCGCTGATGCGCCAACTCGGTCGCGGGGTGGATGACGGCCGGGTCGTGGCGCTGATGCACACGCTCTGGAGCATGGGGATGCTCAGTGGCATGATCGCTGCCGGCGAGCTGATCGAGCTGACGCCACGAGCGCCGTTCCTGTTCGCGACCGGCTGCCTCGTCTTGACCTGCATCGCTGCCGTCTGGTTTTGGCGCCTTACTAGGGCGCCAGAGCCGGTCTCGGCACGCCGACCATTAGTCGGAGCGCCAGAGCGCGAGGAAGCGGGATAGTACCCCATGACCCTCCACGCCGGCCACTCCTACCGGGTCGGTGATGTGAGCATCGGCCCCCCAGACGTCTCCGTCATCCGTAGCATACCCCGGGCGCCGGACGTTGCCGTGACGGCGCTCCGGTGGCTGGAGCGGGCGCTACGGGGTACTGACGTGTATTACTTTGCCATCCACCTCGGCTCGCGGCCGGTAGGTAGCATCCTGCTCCATGACATCAGCGCGTCAGCTGGCGTAGCCTTGGCCGCCTATCATCTCTTTGCAGCGCAGCACCGAGGTCAGGGTATCGGCACCAAAGCACTCGCCCTGCTCCAGCGGCATGTCGTCGCGGCAACCGTGCTACGCCGCTTGGTGATTATCACTAGCGCCGACAACCCAGCCTCATAGCGCATCGCGCAGAAGTGTGGCTTTATCTACACAGGTCCCCCTCATGAAGACCCCGAGCACGGCCTCGTGTTCGCGTGGGAGGCTCCAGCAACTACTGTTCCCACGCCGTCGTCAGGCACCGACGGGAGAAAGTAACCGGGGAGGAGGACATCTGCTCCGGCGGATAGCCCACCGGGCTATGCGGTGGTGCAACTGCACGATTAGGTCAGGCGTTCTATACTGTAGGTGACGAACGGGACGGCCGCCGGGTGTGCGGTAGCCGCTCAGGAGGAGAGATAGGTGATTAGACACGTTTCCGGGATTGCCGAGATCGTGGACGACATTGACGCCGCCGCGCAGTTCTACCGCGAGGTCTTGGGCCTGCCCGTAGACCACCAGCCGGGTGGTGGCTATTCGGTGGTCAAAGTGCCGGGCGTGCTGCACTTCGGGCTATGGTCGCGCGCCGCGGCGGCGGAGGCGACCTTTGGCGACAAGAGCGCCGTGGAGCGGATTCCGCTCGGGTTTGCCGTCGAGTTCGAGGTGGACGCGGTCGGACCGGCTGCGGCGGCCATCGGCGAGCGCGGCTGGCAGATCGCCCAGGCGCCCAAGACGGAGCCGTGGGGTCAGGTGACGAGCCGGTTTTTCCTGCCGAGCGGGATGCTAGGCGGCACCACCGAGACGCCGTGGGCGCGCCGTCTTCGCCAAGAGCAGCATGCTGAGGGTGAGGACGGGGCGAACGCCTGAACGGGATGGGCGAGGGGTAAGCGATGTTGCCGCGCCTCACGCCCATGTCTCGGTCGGAGAGACGGCAACCACAAGGGGTGCCCCTACGGTAGATTGCACGTGCAGGAAGGACACTATTGGCTCTGGTCGGTGAGCGGGTCCATAGTGGATTGTTACCCCTTAGTTGGAGGAGCTATGACCGCCCAACATACCAAACCGCAGCGCACTTGGACCGTAGCCGAGGCCCAGGCACGGCTGCCCGAAATCCTGCGACTGGCCGCGGAGGAAGGGCCGCAACGCATCGGCTCTGGAGAGTCTTTCGTTATCGTGGCCGAGCGGCAGCCGGCGCTAGCGCCGCCGCGCAAACCCATGGGGCAGTGGCTGGTCGAGAACATGCCACGTGGGACGAACCTTGAGATTCCCGGTGGTAGAGAGTCCCGACGGGAGATTCCATTCGTTACCGGAGAGACAGAGTGAGCGGCTATCTCCTGGATACCAACGTGGTCTCGGAGCTGACGAAAAACGTGCCGCATCCACAGGTTATGGCGTTCCTGGCCGAGCGGCAGCTACAACAGGCGCCGGTCGGCTACCTGTCGTAGCTAACAACCTCTTGATTCCCTAGCCTAATAGACCGATGAAGAACGCCATCATCGCGCTGGATGGGCTGACCAAGCACTATCACGTCGGTGAGCGAGCCGGCGGACTACTCGCGGCCGCCAGGAGCATCTTCCGCCGCCGGATGCAGACGGTGCGGGCCGTGGAGGACGTGTCCTTTGCGATCGCCCCCGGCGAGGTGGTCGGCTTTCTGGGACCGAACGGCGCTGGCAAGACGACCACCCTCAAGATGCTGGCCGGTCTCCTGCATCCGACGGCCGGCACCGCCCGTGTGCTGGGCTACGTGCCGTGGCGGCGCGACCGCGACTACCTCCGCCGGATGACCTTGGTGATGGGTAATCGCAACCAGCTCTACTGGGACCTGCCGGCGATGGATACGCTGCTGGTCAACCAGGCGATCTATCGCATTCCCGAGGACCAGTTCCGGGTCACCGTGCGGGAGCTGACCGACCTGCTCGATCTCGCGCCGTTGCTGACCAAGCAGGTGCGCCAGCTCTCGCTCGGCGAGCGGATGAAGTGTGAGATCGCGGCGGCGCTCGTGCATCGGCCGGCCGTGCTGTTTCTGGACGAGCCGACGCTTGGCTTGGACGTGACGATGCAGACGCGCATACGTCAGTTCATCCGCGACTACAACGAGCGCACCGGTGCGACGGTGTTACTCACTAGCCACTACATGGCCGACGTGGAGGCGTTATGCCGACGAGTCGTCGTGATCCACGAGGGACAACTGCTGTACGACGGCGATCTGCGCGGTCTGGCGGAGCGTCTGGCCCCCTTCAAGATTCTCGGTATCGCGCTGGAGGCGGGTGCCGCCGAGCCGGACTGGGCACGCTACGGCGAGCGCACCCCAGCCTCGAACGGCGATGACGGCCGGGTGCATTTGCGCGTGCCCAAGCAGGAGGCCGCGCGGATTACGGGACGGCTGCTCTCCGAGTACGCCGTCGCCGATCTCACGGTAGAGGACCCACCCATCGAGGCGGTCATTGACCAAATCTTCCAGCGTGGCCTCGCCGACCACTCGTAGGAGCGTGAGTGCGCCGGTGGTACAGCACAATACAGCGCAAACGACGACGAAAGATGGTGCCGGCGGCGAGGCATCATCACCGGGCGGCGGGATCGCAGCCGGGTCGCAGCCGCACGCCGGCTTGGATCGCCGCTGGCGACTGACCGGGATGGCCAGGGTCTACCGCGCCATCTTCCGAGCTAGCATCGCAGTGATGCTGCAATACCGCATCGCATTGCTGATCTGGATACTGGCGCACATCATGGGGCCATTGATCTATCTAGTGGTCTGGTCCACGGTCGCTGGTGGCAGCAGCGTGGCTGGCTACGCTGCTGCGGACTTCGCTGCGTACTACATCGTGCTCTTTGTCGTGAACCACGCGACGTTCACTTGGATCATCTACGAGTACGAATTCGAGATTCGGCAGGGGCGTCTCTCGGCCAAGCTGCTCAAGCCGCTCACTCCTATGCATATGTACCTAGCCGATAATGTCGGCTGGAAGCTGCTGTCAACGACCGTGACGCTGCCGGTGGCAGCCTTGCTCGCCTGGTACTTCCGACCGGCACTGCACCCCGGCCTGTTAGAGGTCGTGCTGTTCGTGCCGGCTCTGATTTTGGCTTTTGGGATACGCTGGCTGCTGGAGTACACGCTGGCGCTCGCCGCCTTCTGGACGACGCGCGTCACTGCCTTCAACGAGGTCTACCACCTCGTGTTCTGGTTCTTGGCCGGGATGGTGGCCCCGAATGCGCTGCTGCCCGACTGGCTGCAAACCGTCGCCGCGGTGCTACCCTTCCGCTGGACGCTGGCGTTCCCTATCGAAGTCCTGCTCGGCCGACTGGAAACTGCCGCTATTCTGCAGGGCCTCCTCATTCAGTGCCTCTGGCTCGGCTTGGCCTATGGCCTGCACCGGGTCCTCTGGGCTATTGGCGTGCGGCGGTATAGCGCCGTTGGCGCCTAGGAAAATGATATGCTCTATTTGCGGCTCTTGCACGTCTTCTTCAAGGTGAGTTTGCTCAATGAGCTGGCCTATCGCACCAACTTCTGGGTGCAGCTCTTCCAAACCCTGATCTCCTTTGCCACGGCGATTGGGGGCTTGGCGGTCATCTTCAGTCACACGGAGCACTTGGGCGGCTGGCGTCCTGAAGAGCTGGTCATACTGTTGGGCGTGTATTTCATCATGTTCGGGCTGATAGGCATGACCATCGGACCGAGTCTCGAACAGCTCCTGGCCGATGTCCGCGAAGGTACGCTCGACTACCGCCTCACGAAGCCGGCATCATCACAGTTCTTGGTGAGCTTTCGCGAAGTACGCATCTGGCGAGCGACCGACCTGCTCCTCGGGATGGGCCTCCTGGTCACCGGAGCGACGCGGCTCGGTGTGCTCGGCGAACCGGCGCAAATGGTGGCCTTTCCCATCGCGCTGATCGCTGGAGCCACCATCATCTACAGCGTGCGCTTAGTCTTGGCGACACTGACGTTCTGGGTGATTCGGACCGAGAACATCATGGTGATCTTCACCAGTCTGTTCCAGGCGGGTCGTTTCCCCGTTGGCCTCTATCCTAACTGGCTGCGCGCCATCCTCACCTTCATCGTGCCGGTTGCCTTCGCTACGACCGTGCCGACCGAGGCGTTGGCCGGTCGGCTGTCGCTGGGTACGCTGCTGACCGCGTTGGGGGTGGCGGCGCTGCTGCTCGTCGTATCGGCAGCCTTTTGGCGCTTCGGCCTGCGCCACTACACCGGCGCCTCCGCCTAGCTCCGCCGACTGACAGCCGATGGTAGCGCTGGCCGCAGCGCGACGGTGTGTGCAGCTTTGCCATAATAGTTGTGACCGGCCGGACGCGGTGGAGCGCGCCTCGGCGCTCCTCATTGCGGAAGCCGCAATGACGGGAAAAGTCAACACAACCTGGGGCTGGAGACGAGGTGAGCCGATGTATGAAGACCGCATTGTCGCCGATCCGCGGATTATGGTCGGGAAGCCTATTGTCAAAGGTACACGTATCCCGGTTGCGTTGGTCTTGGAGTATCTCGCTGCAAACCCGGACCTTGAGCACCTCTTTGCGGCCTTCCCCAGGCTTACAGAGGCAGACGTGCGGGCCTGCCTAGCCTACGCGCAGGCGCTCGTCGAAGCCGAGTACCGTCAGCGCGGTGCGCCCCGGCCGGCCGCGCCCGCTCGCGTGCCCGCATGAGATTCCTCCTGGATGAGAACGTAGACACACGCCTGGCTCTATTTCTACGGCAACAGGGCCACAATGTATCTGCCATTGTGCAGGATTATGTGCGTGCGCTGGACGACCACGAGGTCCTCGGTATTGCTGCGCTGGAGCAGCGTGTACTCATTACCGACGACCTTGACTTCGGTGAGCTTGTCGTCCGTGAGCGGCTACCGCACGCTGGCGTAGTGCTCTTTCGTTTGGGAGGTGCTGATCTCCAAACCAAGCAAGACCGGCTGCAGTTCGTACTCAGGAATCATGTCCAGGACTTGATGGCGTTGGTAGTAGTCACTGCGCGTGGTGTGCGCGTGCGCCAAACGGAAAACGGGGATTCCGGTTCACGATGGGCCTAGGACGGCGCGGTGGCGGCCAGCTTGGGGCCGTAGTTGCGGCGGTAGTAGGCGCGGAAGGCGCCGGACTTGAGCGGTCGCCACCAGCTCTCGTTTGCCGCGTACCAGCGGACGGTCGCCTCGACGGTCGCGTCGAGGTCGTAGCGCCGCTGCCAGCCCAAGGCGTGCAGCCGGCTGCTGTCCATGCTGTAGCGGTAGTCGTGGCCGGGACGGTCGCCCACGTGCCGCATCAGTGTCTGTGGCTTGCCGAGGAGGGCGAGGATGCGTCGTGCTAACGCGACGGTGTTCATCTCCTCATTCGCCCCGACGTTGTAGACCTGGCCGGCCGCTCCGTCGTGGAGGACGAGGGCAATCGCCGCGCAGTGATCGTCCACGTGGAGATAGTCGCGCACGGCTGTCCCTTGGCCGTAGATGGGCAGCGGCTCATCGTCGAGGGCGTTTGTGACAAAGAGAGGCATGACCTTCTCCGGGTACTGGTAGGGCCCGATCGTGTTGGCGCCGCGGGTGAGCACCACCGGCAGCCCGTGACTGTGCCAGTAGGACTGTGCGAGGAGGTCGCCACCGGCCTTGCTGGCCGAGTACGGATTGCGCGGGGCGAGTGGTGCGTGCTCGGCCGCCAGCCCGGTCGGCACGTGGCCGTACACCTCGTCCGTGCTCACCTGGAGGAACCGCTGCACACCGGCTTGGTGGGCCGCCACCAGGAGGACGTGCAGCCCGACGACATTGGTGCGGATAAAGGCATCCGGGTCCAGCAGCGAGCGGTCCACGTGGGACTCGGCGGCAAAGTTGACGACGGCGTCCACCGCTTGCGTCAGCGCCCCGACGGCCGCGCTATCCGCGATGTCGGCTTGGACGAAACGGAAGCGGGGATCGTTGTCCACGTGGACCAGGTTGGCACGATTGCCGGCGTAGGTCAGCTTATCCAGGCCGATGATGCTGTCCTGGGGGTGCTGCTGCAGGTAGTAGCGCACGAAATTGCTGCCGATGAAGCCGGCACAGCCGGTTACGAGGAGGCGCATATTTTTGCTCCTTGCTGGGTGGTCCGGTCGTCGCTATGGTTCCCCGGCCCGGTCGGGGGACGGCGAGGGGGGATTAGCGAGACGCGGCGTAGTAGTCGCGGAAGTCGCGGGCATCGTAGGGAGCATTGCTGAGGACAACGCCCAGGATGCGCGCCGACACGTTTTCCAGGAGGGTTTTGGCTTTGCGGGCCAGCTCGCGTTTCACCTTTCCAAGCGACAGCACGAGCAGCACGCCGTCTACCTGGGTGGCGAGCACGGCGGCGTCGGTCACGAGCACGGTCGGGGGCGAATCGATCACGACGTAGTCGGCCAGCTCGCGGAGGGTGGGGAGGACCTGGCCCATGCGCGCCGAGCCGAGTAGCTCGGCCGGGTTCGGCGGCAGCGGCCCACTGGCCAGGAGCGAGAGCTTGGGCACTGCCGTTGCTTGGAGGGGCGCTGCGTCCGGGCCGGGTCCGGCAAGCATATCGGCCAGGCCCGGCTGGCTTTGGAGGCCGAAGAGCCGGTGCTGGACCGGCCGGCGCAGGTCGCTGTCCACCAAGATGACCGAGTGGTCGGCTTGGGCGAGCGTGATGGCCAGGTTGGCGGCGGCCGGGGACTTCCCTTCATCCGGTCCGGCGCTCGTAATCAGGATGGTCCGTACCGCCGGCTCGCCGCCGGCAAACTGCACGTTCGTACGTAACGTGCGATAGGCTTCGGCGGCGGGCGACCGCGGGTGGGTGAGCGTGACGAGGGTGGGGTCAGTGTCGGTCACTGGGAGCTCCTGTCTGCGGTGTGAGGGCGGCGGCAGCGCGGCGGGGCAGCCAGCGTCGCCAGCCGGTTGGAGGGGGATGGACCGGGGGGAGCACGCCGATCACGGTGAGTCCCAGCAGCTCGCGCACCTCCTCGGCCCCCTGGACGGTATCGCGCCAGTATTCCAGCAACACGGCAGCGAGGAGGCCCACCATCGCGCCGAGGATGAGGCCGGCCGCGGCCGCCCGGCGGGGGCGGGGGCTAAACGGCGCCGCCGGTACGCCGGCTCGGTCCAGCAGCCTGACTTCGATGTCGCGTTTCTCACGGGCGTAGTTCTCGAACTCCATTTCGTAGACAAAGCGCTCGGCTACGGTGTTGGCGATGGCCTGTGCCCGCTGCGCGTCGGCGTCATGCACCTGAATGGTGATGCGGAACTCGCCGCCGGAGGCGATAGCCTGCACCTTGCCGGCGACTTCACCCGCTGCAAGTGTGTGCTGCTGCCGGACAAGGTCCTGGGTGACGCGCTCCAGAAAGGCCCCCGACTTGAGGCGCAGAGTGTAGTGATTGAGCAGGCGCTCGACGGCCTGGCCGGTCCAATACTCGATCACGCTCGGCGTCACCGACAGCGCGGCGGTGGCCTGGTAGGTGCGGGGCGTCCGGATGCTATAGGTGTACGCGCCGGCCAAGCCCACCAGCCCGCACAATAGCATCAACGGCCAGCTACGGATGATGATGCCGATATAGCGCCGGAATTCCACGCTCTTGCTCCTACCGTGTTGTTTGCGCGGCGTTATCGGCCGCCCGCTTGGTTACTCCGCTAGCGGCTTTCCGCTCGGTTGCCCGCCGGATCGCCCGGCTTGCCGTTGGGAACGGCGGCCAGGACGACCCAGCCCAAGTCCCGTTCTACCTCGTCCGCTGTACGCACCCGATCATCGAACGTATCCAATAGGAAGGCCAAGGCGACGCCGGCGGCCAGAGCCACCGAGACGTGCAGCACGACCGTCAGGAACCGGCGGAGGATAGTCGGTGCCTGTGGCGCTTGCGGCGGATCAATGACCTGGACTTCCAGCTGGGGGCGATCCTCCGGCGATACATACTGCCAACCGACAGTCTGCAACCGCTCCGCCGCAGCCTCCCCGATGCGCTTGGTGTTGCGCGAGCTAGGTGTAGTAACCGTAATCCGCACGACGCGATGCTCCTTGCGGGTCTCGAACGCCGCTGCGATCTCTTTGATCTCCGGCGCTGCTCCGTAGCGCGTCCGGATAAGCTCGCCGATGTCCTCGGCGAACTGGCGGCTCTTGATGACCTCGGATAGGTCATCCTGCTTGTACTCTGCCGAGAGGGTCCGGTAATACTCGCGGGAGTAGTAGTCCGTGTCCGGCGCGTCGGGCAGGATTGGTTTGACGAGAATGCGGAACTCGGTTTCGTAGCTCGCCGGACGGCCATAGGTCAGCCCCGCGCTGGCCGCAAGTGTAATCAGCAGCAGCGTGCCGATCATCAGCCGCCGCGACCAGATGATATGCCAGTATTCCCGCAGATCCATACGAGTACCGTTGGGGCTGCTGTCCTCACCCCCGGCCTCTCACCACCGATGGAGAGAGGGAGTAGGCCGGCAGCAGGTAGGCGCGTAGCCCTCGCGCTAAGGGTAGCGTCTCCTCGGCCGGCCGGCCAGTAGCACACTCGCTGAAACGGACGGCAGCCGTTGCTGACCTCATTGCGGGCCGGAGGCGCCGGCCGGGTCGCTGGAGCTGGTCGCGGCTGGCTGGCGGCGCCGCGGCGTTGGGCGGCGCCGAGCGCGCGGTGCTGCCGGGAAGTCGGTGCGGTGCGCCGCCCAACGCTCGGCAACAAACCGTCTGAGACGGCGCTTGAAGAGGCTCGTATCGAACCGAACGGCGTGGCGGCGGATGGTGCGTGCATCGAAGTCCCTGTCGCGGAGGCTGCTGAGGGCGGTGGCCAGCGCTGCCACGGTCGGCTCGGGGACGAGCCGGCCGGTCACGCCGTCCACGACCGTTTCGAGCGCACCGCCGCGTGCCAGCGCCACCACCGGGCGGCCGGAGGCTTGCGCTTCCAGCGGGGTGAGGCCGAAATCTTCTTCGCCGGGGAAGAGGAAGGCGCGACACCGCGCCATAAGCTCGCGGATCGTAGCATCCGGCAGCCGGCCGAGAAACTCCACCGTCGGACCGGCGACCGCTTCGAGCCGCGCCCGGTCGCGCCCGGAGCCTACGACCTTGAGCGGCAGACCTAGCTCGGTGCAGGCCTGAACGGCTAGGTCAATGCGCTTGTAGGGGACGAGGCGCGAGACGACGAGGAAGTAGTCGTCGTGGTCGTCGGCCGGTGTGTAGCGTTGGGTATCCACCGGCGGATGGATGACGGTGGCCGACCGCCGGTAATACTTGCCGACCCGCCGGGCCACGGCGCGGGAGATGGCGACAAAGGCATCCACGCGCTGGGCGGTGGTCACGTCCCACGTTCGCAGCCACGTCAGGAGGTGGGGGAGCAGCCAGCCGGCCCAGGGGGGGATGCGTTCCTGCGCTGCATAGGTGTGCGCCTGCCAGGCGAAACGCATCGGTGTGAGGCAATAGCACACGTGACATGTCTCCGGTGGCGTGACCACGCCCTTGGACCAGGCGCTACTCATGGAAAGCACCACATCGTAGCCGGAGAGGTCGAACTGCTCGAAAGCCGCCGGGTAGAACGGAAGAAATGCCTGGTGACGGCGCGTGGCAAATGGTAGGCGCTGCATAAAGGAGGTATGGACCTCCATCTTCCCGAATGCGGGCGATACGAGCGCCGGCGCGTACATGGACGTATAGATAGGCGCTGCGGGAAAGACCTCGTGGAGCACTTCGAGGACGCGCTCGGCGCCGCCCATCTGGTTGAGGTAGTCGTGGACGATGGCGATGCGGGCGCTGGCCAGCGGGTCTTGGCGTCGGCGTCGAGGCGAGAGCGGCTTACGCCGCCGAGGGGTGGTCGTCCCCTCGCCACCGGCGGGGGCAGCCGGCGACGTGGCCGGCGGTCGCCCGTCGTCGCGTCGCGTCGCGGTACGGGTTACGGGATCGCTGCGGCTGTTGGCCGTTGACACTGAACCCCCTATGGTTCCCCCACGGTGGTCCCCCCACGGCGCAGGGGGACGGTGGGTATGGAGATGTTGCTCTAATACGCGCCGTGGCCGGTCAACACGGCGGGGATCGTGCGGAGTAGGATTTTTACGTCGAGACCGATGGACCAGTTCTCGATGTAGTAGAAGTCCAGCATCACCATCTCGTCGAAACTCAACTCGCTGCGACCGCTGACCTGCCAGAGGCCCGTAAGCCCCGGCGTCACGGCGAGCCGTCTGGTCTGCCAGGCGTCGTATTGCTCAACCTCGCCGGCCAGTGGTGCTCGTGGCCCGACCAAGCTCATCTCGCCCCGCAGCACGTTCCAGAGCTGCGGCAGCTCGTCGAGACTGAACCGACGCATGATCTTGCCGACCTTCGTGACCCGCGGATCGTCGCGCATCTTGAAGAGCGGCCCTTCCACCTCGTTGAGATGTTGGAGCGCCGCGCGCCGCTGCTCGGCGTCCTGATACATCGAACGGAACTTGAACATGCGGAAGGGCTTCCGATCCCGACCGATACGATGCTGTGGCAACAGGAAGGGCCCGGCGCTCTCCAGGCGGATGGCACTAATCAGGAGCAACGACAGCGGGAGCGTGAGGAGCAAGGCCAGACTGGCAATGACTATATCGAGGACACGCTTGACACCGCGGTTGAAGCCCGTGAGCAAGGAATCGCGCACACTGATGAGGGGGATTCCGGCCAGATTGTCAACTTCCACGTCGCCCAACGTTAGCTCGAAGAGGTCGGGCACGAGCTTGAAGCCGATGGTGCTCTGCGCGCAATAGTCGAGTGTATCGAGAATGGTCTCGTGGGACTCGCCCGGCAGCGCCACGATCACCTCGTCTATCTGCTGCGCTGCGGCAACCTGGGGCAAATCTTCGACTGCGCCCAGGACCCGGAAGCGCCCGAAGTCGGCGCGTTGTGCCCAGTACACGTCGTCGAGAAAGCCGACGGGCCGATACCCGAGGCCGGGATGCTGCTCGATCTGCTGCATCGCCATCTTGCCGCGGGTGCCGGCGCCGACGACGAGCACGCGCCGCACGTCGCGGCCGCGCCGTCGCCGCCAGGCGATCACGGTCCGGACGACCAGTCGGAAGGCGGAGAGCAGCACCACCACGCCGAGCCAGGGGTACAGGATCATCGTGCGTGAGTAAATCCCGATCTCCGGCCGCAGGATGAAGAACAGCACGATCAGCGTGGAGAAGCCGAAGGTACTGCCGGTCACGATGCTGGCCACTTCGTCGAGCCACTGCCGGCTGCGGTGCTGGCGATAGAGGCCGCGCCAGAGGAACACGGCGATGAGAATGGCGGTGACGATGATTTGGGGTCCCGTGTAGTTACCGAGGGGGATATCTACGAACTCGCCGCCGACCGGTGGTGCCCAGCGCAGGTCGTAGCGCACCCAGTAGGCGAGCACAAAGGCCAGGTTGGCCAAGGCAATGTCGCCGATGAGCAGCCCGAGGACGGGTAGCAGGCGGCTGGAGAGGCGGCGCGGCGCCGGGGGTGGCCGGGGTGGTGCCGGGGACATCGTCATAACCGGGCTTAGGAGGCGAGCCATGATTACTGTCTCTCCGATCCGAGGCGCTCGTACACGGCGAGGCAGGCCGCCGCGGCCCGGTCCCAGGTGAAACGGGCCGCTTGGACCGTGCCGGCAGCGCCCAGGGCCGCGGCCTCTTCCGGCCGGGATAGTAGCCCGGCCATCGCCGCAGTGAGGGCCGCCTCGTCGGAGGGAGGCACCAAATACCCGGCGGCGCCGACCACCTCCGGCAGAGACGAGGCGCGGGTCGTAATGACCGGCACACCGCAAGCCATCGCTTCCAGCACCGGAAAGCCGAAGCCTTCGTACTCGGACGGATAGACAAACAGGTCGGCGGCATTGTACCAGAGTGGCTGCTCCGCTCTGGGCACGTAGCCCGGTGTCAGCACGCGGTCCCCCATGCCTTCCCTTTCGATAGCGCGAAAAATGGCCTGGTAATCCCAGCCTTTGCCACCGGCGAGCACCAGGCGGTGCCGGAAATTCGGTCCGCCGGCGGCCACGAGCGCGGCGAAAGCCCGCACCAGACGATCAACGTTCTTCCGTGGCTCCAACGTGCCGAGATAGAGAATGTACGGCGCTTCCAGACCGTGCCGGCGCCGAAAGTCGGCGAGCGCTCGGGTATCGCGGATCGGTGTGAAGTCCGCGTCTACTCCTGGATATACAACGGTCGTGCGGGCTGCCGGGATCCCGTAGAAGCGCGTCACGTCGTCCCGCGTGCTGGCCGAGTCGGTCAGGATGTGGGCGGCGCGGCGCGCGGACAGGCGGGTGAAGGCGGCCAGATAGTGCTGCTTGACCGGATGGAACCGGCTGGGGAAGCGCTCGAACGAGAGGTCGTGGATGGTCACCACGCACGGTACCCTCGTGGCGAGGGGCCGGATATTGAGCGGGCAGTGCAGCAGGTCGAGGCGGTGACGCCGGGCCGCCCAAGGCAGGACCAGCTGCTCCCAGAGCACTCGTACCGCCGGCCGGCTCGTGGGCCAGCGGGAGGCATGCAGTGCCATGTGGCCTGCGCTCCAGCCTTCGCAGTGGCGGAGCTGATCGTTGGTGAAGACCACGAAACGGTGCTTTGTGCCGGGGCCAAGATGGCTCAATAGCCGGCCGATATACCGGCTGATGCCCGCGTTGCGATAGTCCTGGGAGTGGTAGAGCTTTTGGGCGTTGATGCCGATAATCATGGTCGTGCCAACGGGGTAGGTGTGCTCATCCACATACGCCTCCTCGTCAGCACCCCCTCGCACCGCCGGTTACAGGGGGTGCGTGCGGAGCGGCTGCTTACCAGTGTCGCAACTACCAGTGTCGCAGCTACCGGCGGTGTGCCGTCCCACTGGACACCGGCTTGGCGGATTGCTCCACTCGCCGCCGGTTCGGTAAGATGCATCGACTCCGGGTCGGCAACGTGGTACGACCGTCTACCTCTGCGAACGGCGGCAACGTAATGTCGGCCTCGCATTGCGCCCCCGCCCCGAGGTGGAAGCGGTACTCCGATAGGCAGTCCGGGCTGCCGTTCGCACGTGGAGACGGCGCCGAACCGACGCTGCACACCCCGGAGCTGTCGGTTCGGCGGTGGGGGTGGTAGCCGGGCAAGCAACTACCGGGCGGCTACGGGCGGAGAAGAGCTTGGCAACTGAGATGGTAGCTGACCGGGTTGCCGACCGGTATACGGCGTCTTGCGAGCGGGCACGCCGGCTCTTGGGGCAAGGTCGTCCGGCGGATGCGTTGAGCGTTTGCTCCGGTGCCGCGGCGCTCGTGAAGGAGGGGTGGGAAGTCCATCTCCTGATGGGTGCCGGCAACGCGGCCATTGGCGCAGTGGAGGAGGCCCGCTCCGAGTTCGAGCTGGTCTTACACCTGGAGCCGGGCTGTGCGCCGGCTGCGCGGGGACTGGCGAGCGCCGTGGCGCTCCTGGAAGATGATGTGGCGGCTGCGCCGTACTGGCAGCGGGCTGCCGATCTGTTGGAATACTGGGGGCCGGACAGTTCCCTGACGGACGGCGCCGTGGAGCCGCCGCGGCAGCCGTTGAGTCGGGCCGGGCTGGCGCACCGTTTCGTGCGCGGGGGGCTCTGGGGGCATGCCGTGCAGGAAGCTCGCGCCTGTCTCGATATGGAGCCGGGGCGCGGCGACCTCGTGATCGTGCTGATTCGGGCGCTGTGGTGCTCGCACCAGCTGGCCGAGGCCCAGGCAGCGCTGGCTGCCCTCCTGCGGCGGCAGCCGTTGTCCTTACCGGCGAACCTGCTGGCCACCGTGGACGCCGAGGTCAACGGTGGCGATAGTAGTCGCCCGCTGGCGCTGGCGCGACGGGTGGACCCGCTCTTGCGCGGCGCGTTCCGGGTGCTCGATGCCGGCGAGCTGGTGCTGCTCGACCCCGACCGGGAGCTGCCCAACACGGCCAAGCCGCCGCTCGTACCCGCACGGGCGTTGCCGGCAGCGGTGGGTGGGCCGGCGACGGCTGTGGCGCCGCCGGACGCTGTGACCGCGGCAGACGATCCAGTCGGTAGCGACGGGGAGAGCGGCGTTGCCGCCCCGGTTGAGCAGCGGGAAGCGGGGGATGACGCAGAAGTCTCAACCACTGTTGAGGCGCCGCGTACCGCCGTGGAGTGGCGTGCTATCGGCAACGAGCGGCGGCGACGGGGTGACTTTGCCGGGGCCATCGAGGCGTATGCGAAGGCAATGGCGGTGCTGCGGCGGGAGTAGGTAACACGTGGGAGGCGCGTATTCCGAGCAAGAGCGGCGCCTGGCGTAAGGCGGACGTAGACGAGGTGCTGGCGCGGCTGGGCCGGGTGCCGGAGATCACCGACGTCTGGCTCATCGACGGGGCGGGTGCAGTGCAGGTCGCGCAGCCGAGTGGCGCGGCGGGCGAGCTACAGGGCGCCATGGCCGGCGCGCTGGCTGACGCCATTCGGCAGGCGGGCGAGCACTTGGCCATCGGGGCGGTGCAGCAGATCATCGTGGAGGGGGGCGACGGTACGTTGTTGGTGGCGGCCGGCGGTCAAGACCTGACGATGATCGTGCGCGCCCGTCGCGCGGCGGGCTTGGGATTGCTGCGGCTAGAGGTACGTCGAGCTTGGGAGCAGCTCACGCAGCCTCGGGCGGTGGAAGCTGCGACCGAGTGAGTCCTCGTCTCTTCCGGCCGGCCCCGGCTGCGAGGGAGGGGGGAAGTGGAGGGCCGGCCTCCTTGTGGCCCCCCGCTGTGCCGGGAGACGGTATATTTCCTTCCCTGAGCGTCAACACGCACCCGTGAGGGAGGACAGCACCATGGCGACAGCAGTAGCACCAACCCGCGAGCGCACGCTGATACTGGTCAAGCCGGACGGAGTGCAGCGGGCGTTGGTCGGAGCACTTCTAGGCCGGTTCGAGCGCCGGGGCCTCAAGATAGTCGGCCTCAAGATGGTGGCCGTGGAGCGATCACTGGCCGAGCGGCACTACGCGGAGCACGAGGGCAAGTTTTTCTTTGCCGGTCTGGTGGAGCATCTGACCTCTGCGCCGGTCGTCGCGGCCGTGCTGGAGGGGCCGGAGGCGATCCAGGTCGTGCGGGCCATGGTGGGGAGCACCCGCCCGTGGGAGGCCGCGGCAGGGACGATCCGGGGTGACTTCGCGCTCCACGGGCTGCGTAATCTGATGCACGCCTCCGACGCCCCGGAGACCGCCGCTGCCGAGATCGCGCTGTGGTTCAATCCCGCAGAGCTATGTGCCTACACCCGCGAGGTAGACCGCTGGGTCCTCGAAGACTGATCGGAGAGCAGCCGATAGGCGCAGCGGCACTTGCGGCCGGCAAGGGAATGCTGCCGCGTGGGGACGGTAGCTCTGAACTGCCGGCCGGCACCGGCTACGGGGCTTCTTTCGCGGGAGGCTTGGCTGCACTCACCGGCGTCTTGGTGGTGCTGGCTTCAGCGGTGCCGGTCGCGGCCGGCTGCTTCTCGGCGGCCGCGGGTGGCTCCTCAACTTCGCCTTCGCCGTCCTCGTCCTCTTCCATGGCCTGCTTCTGGGAAATTCTGAACTCGCGGATCCCCTTGCCGAGCGCACCGCCGACCTGCGGCAGTTTGCCGGCCCCAAAGACGATCAAGATGATGACCAGAATGACCCAGACTTCCGGTCCGCTCGGGAGAAAGCCCATCCTACCTCCTTAATTGGTACTGCGCCGCCGCGCGTGAGTGCGAGCGGGTCGCTACCATATGACGGGTTGACGTGTGCTTCAAGCGGTCTTCTTCTCGGCAGTGGCCGTCTCGGACGCGGTCGCTGGCTGCGCCGGGGCGGCTTCCGGCTGCTCTGCACTCTTTGCCGTGGCGGGCATTGCCTCCATTTCGTCGTTGTCTTCGTCGTCTTCGTCGTCTTCACCGGCTTCCTGCTGCGAGGACCGGAACTCGCGGATCCCCTTGCCGAGAGCGCCGCCGATCTCCGGCAGTTTGCCGGCTCCGAAGACGATCAAGATGATGATCAGAATGACCCAGACTTCCGGTCCGCTCGGGAGAAAACCCATCCTACCTCCTCGTCCCCCACGCTGTTTGTTACCTACTGATGATACGTCACAGCACGCCTCTCGGACAAGGGTGTGACACCTCCTGGCGGCCAGGCTACGATTCGGTATGGCATCCTCGGTGCCACCGAGAGGTACACGCGGCCGCGCTGATTCATCGCGTGCGGCCAAGCGGCGGACGGGAGTGCCCGCATAGTGTGGAGGAGGATTGACCAATGACAGCGACAGCCTCGCCTATCGCCCGTGCCGTCGCGGTCCGTCCGGACCGGCAGCCCGGCAAGATTGCAGACGATGAGCTGGGGGTTCCACAGTTGGCGCACGCCGGCATACCGCAGACGGTGGAGGTGTATGCAGTCGAGCACCGCGAGTACGAGGCGCCCTTCAACTACCCGAACTTCTACGTCGAGCTGGGGCGGGAAGCTCGGAAGAAGGAGGGCGGGGCCGAGTATAACCCCGACGGGGTGGAGATTGACGTGCCGCCGTTCGGAGCGATCACGTTCGTGGAAGAGGCGCCGATCATCGGCGTCACGGTCATCGGGAGCGCGTGCTCACCGCCCGGCACGGTGCTCATCCACGCCGAGCCGCTGGAGTGGAAGTATCCGCGGACCGGCGTGAAGATGAAGGCCACCAACCTCTGGGGTGAGCACGTCAACGGCCTGCCGTGGGGGCGGGGCGTGACGGAGGATTGGCGGGAAGCGGGCCTCAGCAGCGCCGCGTTCCATTTGCCGGCCTGTCGCAAAGTCACCGTGATGGGCTGGAGCCAACTGGAGATCGGCCAGCGCGACATTGCGCTCGGTAACGGCCACGACGGCCATTACTGCGTGCGGATCATCCGCGTGACGGTGAAACGACCGGCGGGGGGCTAGTGGTCAGCCGCCACTCGCCAATTGCTGCCGGATCAGAGTGTCGAACTCCTGCTTGATCTCGAACACGTCGGTGAACTCGGCGAACGACCAGCGCCCGTACTCTCTGAGGTCGTTCACCCCGGGAATCCAGTAGGTTTCCATCGTCTCTTTCTTCACCTTGGCGTCTTCACCCCGGTAGCCCTTGATCTCGACGACGAGATGTAGGAGGTCATCGTCGCCACGACCGTCGTCTACCAGGACGATGAAGTCGGGCCGGTAGGTGCGGGCGCGGGAGCCGTAGCGATACGGGACCTCCAGTCCCAGGTTGTGGTTCTTCACGTAGGCTTGCACCCGCGGGTGCGCCTCGACGATGGGACAGAACTGTGGCTCCCAGCCACCATCCAGGACAACCCAGTTGATGTGGCAGCGGCGGGAATCGGTCTTCCAGAGGTCCGTCTTGGCGGTGCTGAAGCTCACGTGTCTGGTGGAGCCGGTCGGGTTGAAGGGATCGAGCAGGGCCATGACCGGGTACTCGCCGGCATGGCGGCGAGTGACGGCGGCCGCGACGCGCTCGCCGGCCATGTCTGCCAACTCCCGGTACATGAGTTGCGCCTGATAGGTTCCGTCCTTGCAGACGAGGCAATTGTCGATCCACTGCCCGATGATGCCCTTCAGCTTGCCGAAGAGGTGCAGCCCCAGCATCTCGTTAGGAGCGCGAAATTTGGTTTCAAGGAGGCGCTGGGTGAGGTGATACAGCAGTTTGGCGCGGCGGACGTCACCCCGGTCAATGAGGTTGAGGTTAACCCCTGCACCGATGATGCCCTCGTTCCTGGTTCTGGTCGCACCAACCAGCTCCGGCGTCAGCTCCAGGACGGAGTCGGCGGTGAACTGCGCGTCAAGCTCATCTTTGGGCGGGTCCACGCGATACCCGGAGACGCGCGGGAAGCGGATTTCGAGGTGATCGCGCTCGGGGCTTACCGCCCGGACTTGGGTGGTCCGCACCGGCGGCTGCGGCGCGACCACGACGGGCTTGGCCGTGAAGTCGAACGGGATGCCGAGCACGTCGGCGTACTCGACATCGAACAGGTCGGCGTCGTTGAGGTCATAGGAGCGGCGGCGTAGCGCGCGGCCGATGACCTGCTCGCACAGCAACTGGGTGCCAAAGGCGCGCACGCCGAGAATATGGGTGACGGTGTTGGCGTCCCAGCCCTCGGTGAGCATGGAGACTGACACGACGCAGCGGATCTGCTCTCCGAGGCGGTCCTGCTTGCCGACGGTGTTCGTCACCTCGCGGAGTAGGTCCTGATCACTGATGTTCTCGGCGCGGCGAATGTCACCAGTGCGGACCCTGATCTCCCGACGAAAGCGCTCGATCTGGTCGGCGGCCATGGTCCGGAAGCGGCGGTCCAGCGCGTCGCCGGACTCGAGCTGCGCGCTGTCAATCAACAGCGTGCGGGGCCGCGGCAGTCGGTTGCCGGAATCGTCGAAGTTGCGGAATAGCTTCAGGCGCCCGTTTCGGAAGGTCGTCGAGCCGTCCCCTTGCTCCCGGTGGAACCCGGAGACGTATTCGTACACCAGCTTGGATGTGGCAGTGTTGTTGCAGACGATGATGAAGCAGGGCGGTACGGGAATCCGCGCCGCTTCCCATTGCCGAAAGGTCTGCTCGTAGTGGCCGTAGAGGGCCTCCAAGGCCGATTCAAGCTGCGAGGGGATTGCGAGCGGATCGAGATTCTGCGCTTTGCCGCGGCCGGCCTTTGGCATCCTGGTGCGGATGTGCTCCCATAGGTTGCGGTAGGTGGGCATGTCGCTGCCGGGGATGTTGTCGGCGACGGGTACCCGGGGCAGCTTGACGATGCCGCACTCGATGGCGTCCATCAGGGAGAAGTCGCTCACCGTCCAGGGGAACAGGGTGCCCTCGGCATAGCCGGAGCCGCGCAGGAAGAAGGGTGTAGCCGACAGGTCGATGACTTGCCGGAGGCCTAGCTTGCGCTTGACGACCTCCAGCCCGGATATCCAGACGCGGGCAGCTGCCTCATTCTGCTTGGCTTCTTGGCCTTCTTCGCGCGTCAGCCGGCGTTCTTCGCTCTCACCGGGCTTCTGGCGGTAGCAGTGGTGCCCCTCGTCGTTCAACGCCAGGATGTTCTTTAGGCCCATCAGCTCCGGCATGACTCGCTGAATCATCTGGCCCTCGGTTTCCTGCGTATCCAGCGCGGCTCCCCGGCCTTGCAGCAACGCCCGGCCGCCCCTGGAAAGCTCCAGTCGCTCGCGCGGGAGAAAAGCGTGGTAGTTGGTAATGACGATTTTGGCGCGCTCCAGGTCGCCGCGCATGTTGTTGGGCACCAGCTCCCGGCTCTTGAAGTAGCTGTCCGGGTCGTTGGGTTGCAGCACGCGCAGGCGGTCCTTGATGGTGATGCCGGGGGTCACGATCAGGAAGCCGTGGGTAAACCGGTTGCTGTGGGGATGGCGGAAGGCGTTGATGGTTTGCCAGGCGATAATCATGGCCATGACGGTGGTCTTGCCCGCGCCGGTGGCCATCTTCAGCGCCAGACGCAGCAACTCCGGGTTGGCGTCCCGGTTGGCGTTGGCGAGGTGCTCCGAAAAACGCCTTCCCGCCCGGCCCAACGTGGGCGCCACCTCCGTCAGCCAGATCAGGGTCTCGACGGCCTCGATCTGGCAGAAGAAGGGGCGGATGTCGCTGAACTCGTGGTGCCGCCAGTGCTGGAGTAGCCGCGCGGTTTCGGGCGTGACGCGCCAGTCACGCGGGTTGGGCAAGCTGCGCCACCGGTCAATCTGCTGGCGAATCTCGTTCACAAACTCCGCCGTGGCGGCATACTGCTGGTCCTCGGTGGATAGCCCATGCCCCTCGTCGAAGATCAGCGGTTGCTGGCTAGTCGCTGCCCGGCGACGCCGGGGCTTGGGGATGGGGGTGATGAACTCGGCACTGCGCCGCCGCTCGATGATGCGCTGCGTAGGCTGGCCCTCGTCGTCAAGTGCCCAATGCTGGGCCGGGTAGCTGTAGGGTGAGTTGAGGATGGGCTGGGTGAAGAACCGATCTTCCATGGGTGGCCTCCGGCTAGGGGTCAGTGGCCAGTGATCAGTGGCCAGTCGCCTGTGGCCTGTGACCCGTGGCCTGGCCACTGACTACTGGCGACTGGCCACTCACCTGGCTACTCTGAATACCTTCATTACTTCGTCGCCGAGGTGGTTGATGACCTTGACGGCGATGCGCCCCGATTCCGGCCGGGAGAAGGGCCGCGACGTGTCGCTCTTTAGCGTTTCCCAGGCCTCGGCGTTGATCTCCCCCTTGAGCGTGGTCTTCAACGACTTGTACGGATCGCTGGCGCCGAGGAAGTAGGCGTGGCGGACGAAAAAGCTCTCCTCGTTGTAGTCGGTGTCTATGAACCAGCAGGCGATCCCGTCCGGGCCGTCGCTCCGCACTTCCCCGGTGTTGGGATGGAACACGTCTACTCCGTGGACAGTAGCCTGTAGCCAGTGGCGAGTGATGAGTGGAGTGTGGAGAGTGGTTAGCGACGAGTGGTGAGTGCCTTGATGAGACCGTTGAGCATTTTGTTGATCTCGGCGCAGTCGTTCGACAAGCGCGCGGAAGTCTCGTGCGGTATCAGTGCCAGCCTTTCGCATAAGGTCAGAAAGGTTTCCAGCTCTGCCAGCGATCCCCGCGCAATGCCAAGCGACTGCAGAAACTCCCCCGTCGTGCGTCTGGCCTGTCCCTCCGCGATGTTCGCCGGCACCGAGGACGCGGCTCGCCGTAGCTGTGAGGTAATCCCATACCTCTCTTCGGCAGGAAAGCGCCGCGTAATCTCGTAAATCCTCACCGTCAAGTCCATTGACTTCTGCCAGACTATCAACTCCCGATACGAGCTTAAAGATGTCATAGGGCGCAACTCGCTTCCCTTCACTCGCCACTAACCACTCTTCACTGGCTACTGTAATATCCGGTTCTCCGAATACCACGAACAGGTTGCCTTGGCCGGTGTTCTTCAGGTCGTTGGCCATGTGGAGGTCGGCGTTCATGCGGGCCTTGAGCACCGGGATGCGGCCCAGCCGCTCGAACTCGGTCGCGTGGGCATCGTAGTTGAAGGCGCAGGCGATGAGCAGGTCGAACCCGGCTTCCGCCGCCTCGCGGGCGGCCTCTACCAGATCGGGACGGGAGACGGTGCCGAACTCCGGGCCGATGAATACCGCAGCGCGGCGTTCATCATGTGAAGAGTGGTTAGTGGAGAGTGAGGGGGCCGCATCATCGTCACAGCGGCGCAAGCCGGAGTCCAGAGCCGGGGAGGTGGATTGCGGCCTGCGCCGCAATGACGGACCGCCGCCGCCCCCGCTCTTCACTATTCCCTCGCCACAGACCAGCTTGCCCGGCCAGGGAGTGAGGGAGGTGAACTCGATGCGGTCTTCCTTGTGCGCTTGCTGGACGCCGGCGGTGCGGAGGTTGTCGAGGATGACTTGGGCAAAGTCGCGCGCGCTGCCGTAGCCGCTCTGCTCCTCCGTGATGCCCTCGATGAACTCGCCGTCCTCGTCTACGGCCAGCGTGCGGTGCGGCGAGATGCTCTCGACCGTGAAGGGGCCGGCGACGCGGACGGTCTGCTTGTCCTCGTAGGGCTTGTCGTAGAGGTATTCGTAGTCGGCTTTGGCGGCGATAGAGGCGTCTATCTCCTTTTGCCGCGCAATGCGCGTCTTCCAGAACTCGGCCAGCAGCGGCTCCGTCTCGGCCGGCCAGTCGTCGGGACGCTGGCGCGGAATGTCCCATTCCGCGAGTGAAGAGTGGTTAGGGGAGAGTGGAGCGTGCTGAGTGTCGTCGGAATCGGGCGCTGTCGTGCCAGCCGTAGGGGCCTGGACTGCGGCTTCCGCCGCAGTGACGGGTGGAGGGCCGGCCTCGCTCTGCACACTCCACGCTCCACTCACCACTGACAACTGGCGCCGCAGGGGGGCGAGCTGGCGTTCGTATTGCTCCCAGATCACGTCGATCTCGGCGTTGTTGGCGATGGCGCGGAGGGTGATGTGCGGGACGCGCTGATAGACAAAGCCTTGCCGAATATCGCCGTAGGTCGGCTCTTCCGACGGCAGGCGGCGCGATAGCTTGGCTTCCTGCGCTTGGCCGGCTTTGCTGTCGGCCAGGAGGTAGTAGGGATAGCGGGCGCCCATGATGCGGGCGCGGGCCAGGGCGAGCGCGACGCGGCTGGTGTCTATGGTGATCCAGCGCCGGCCCCATTGCTCGGCGACGTAGGCGGTGGTGCCGGAGCCGCAGGTGGGATCGAGCACCAGGTCGCCGGGGTCGGTGGTCATCAGGATGCAGCGTTGAACCGGTGCAGTCCCGGTCTGTACAACGTACACCTTTGGATCAGCCCGGCTCTGAACGGAGCCTCCGATATCCATCCATACGTTGTGAGCTTATTGATGTGTATTATCATCAAAGAATCGAACATAGTTGATAATCCTTTGGCTGCGTTTCATCCTTCCTGCATACATAACTCGTTTCATTCCTTCTTGTGAAGAAGACCAACCACGAGCGCCGCTCGGATTGAATATCTGTCCTTCGAATGTGATTGGAAACCGCGTATTTTCCGTTCCGGTTTGGCTGTCGATCCCACTTAACCGAAAGATTCTTGATCCGTCTGGGAGCTTTGATAGTCCTGACTTCTGTTCCGGTGATATTGGCAGCCTCCGGCAATCTGCTAACTCAACTTGGCTATATTTGGTTTTTGGATCATTCAGAGGGTATTCCTTTCCCACAAAGAGTTTCCTGAATTTGACACTGCCTTTATTCCGTGCATACCAGAGAATAAAATCGTTGACTGTTGCGATATTTTCTGCCGTAGCAGAGCTAGTCTTTGAGAATGTGATTTGTGAAACAAAATTCTCGTCCCCAAACACCTCGTCCATCAGTGCGCGGACGCGATGGACATTCTCATCGCCGATCTGCACGAAGATGGAGCCGGATTCGGCGAGCAGGTCGCGGGCGACGGTGAGGCGGTCGCGGAGGTAGGAGAGGTAGGAGTGGATGCCGTCGCGCCAGGTGTCGCGGAAGGCTTTGACCTGCTCCGGCTCGCGGGTGATGTGGGCGGCGTTGCCGTCGCGGACGTCGCGGCTGGTGGTGGACCACTGGAAGTTGGAGTTGAACTTGATGCCATAGGGCGGGTCGAGATAGATGCATTGCACCTGGCCGCGCAGGCCCTCGCGCTCGGCGAGCGAGGCCATGACTTGGAGGCTATCGCCGAGGATCAGGCGATTGGACCAGTTGCCCTCGTGCTGGTAGAACTCGGTGCTGTCGGCGTCCTCCGGCAGGCCGTTGAAGTCGGCAAAGAGGTCGGGCTGGGTGTATTGTGGGGCTGGCGCCTCACCCCCCGCCCCCCTCTCCACAGGTGGAGAGGGGGAGTCTGGATTCCCGCTTGCGCGGGAATGACGGGACTGAGACTCACGCTGCACTAGATCGTCGATCAGGACTTTGGGGTGGACTTTTTCCTGGATGTAGAGCGGAGGGGCGTGGGCCACGAGATCGGATTGGTCTTGCTCGTCCTTGCCGCGCCAGACGAGCTGGGGGTCGAGGTCGGTGTTGCGCGAGTAGGTGACGGGGATGGCGCGCTGCTCGTCGTCGGTCATGGCGGGCTGGTATTCGGCGGTGGGGATGTTGGGGCGGGTGGCCTCGTTGTGGCGGAGGGTGGCGACGGTCTTGGGCTGCCTGGCGCGGGGGCGTCGTGGCATGGAGCCTCCTGGGCAGTGGCCGCTAACGTTCTAAGAATGGGTTCCGTATGGTTAATCGTTGTATCTCCTGCCCGTGCTGCATATCTTCACTGTAGAGGCGGTTGCAGCCCGCTTCGAGCGCGGCTGCAACGATGAGCGAATCATAGGAACTGAGTCCGTATCGGGCCTGCAGGCCAAGACCACGCCGGTACAGTGCAGGGGTCGGGTTTATCTGCCAGAGCGGTAGCAGCACATCGTCTAGTAGCTGCCGCGCACTCTCAGGCGTCGCTCCGAGCTTGCGGATGACTACGTTCATCGTTTCCTGGACGACCTGATAACTAATGCATCCAGTCCCATTTACCAGGCTTTGGCGCACCAAGCTCTCGGCGCGTTGGCGCTTGTCGGCAGCAGTTTCATCGAACAAGTAAATGATGACGTTCGTATCTATGAAATCTTCAACGCTCATTCATTTCATCCCGTGTGAACTTGCGTCCACCGGTAGCTAGGCTGCTACGCAACGCGCGGATGGTCGTGCTGGCTACCTCGTCCTGTTGTTGGCGCCTAGCGTAGTCCGCAAGCCACAGCCGAAACTGAACGTTCAAAGACGTTCGCTCCGCCGCGGCGCGGCGGCGTGCCGCGGCTATCAAGCTGGCGTCGGCGCTTAGAGTGATGTTCTGCATACGGGCCTCTCGTCAGCCAGTCTCTACGGACACAGCATACACTATTGGGGCGAGGGGCGAGGGGCGAGGGGCGAGGGGCGAGGGGCGAGGGGCGAGGGGCGAGGGGCGAGGGGTCAGTAGCCAGTGGTCAGTGGCTCGGCCACTCTGCACTCTGCGCTCTGCACTGACTACCCACCGGGCGTCCTTACGGTGCTGGATTGCGGCCTATGCCGCAATGACGAGGCCAACTCTGCACTGACGACTGGTCACTGGCTACCGGCTACCGGCCACTCGCGGCGGGGCGGGTACGTCCAAGTCGGCGCAGAGCCGGCCTAGCTCGGCCCAGCTTGCGGTCGGCAGCGGCACCTTGCCGCTTCGGTACAGCTGTCGTCGTCGCCGTTGGCCGCGCTCGCCCGGCACCATGATCTCGCTGACGCCGGGCGCCCGGCGGGACCGTTTGATCTGGTCAATCTGCTCGTCAACGCGGGATAGGAATTGGTGTAGCGGCATATAGGCCTTGATGTTGAGTGCCCAGAAAAAGTGTCCGGCCCGGCCGTGCGTGATGGCGCCGGTGAGCGCGAAGCCGGCGCCCGTCAACACGCCCGCCAGACTGTCTACGACCATTGCCAAGCCGAACCCCTTGTAGCCGCCCAGCGGCTGCAGCAGCCCACCGGCGCCTAGGACATGCGGATCGGTCGTCGGATTGCCGGCGTCGTCGGTGAGCAGGCCCGGCTCGATGGGGTGGCCGAGCTGCGCGGCTAGGCTGATCTTGGCGCTGGCGCTGGCGGTGGTGGCCATGTCGAGGATGACCGGATCGTGGCGCCGGGCGGGATAGGCGTAGCCGAGCGGATTGGTGCCCAGGGTGGCCGTCAGCCCACCGGGCGGGGGCATCGCCTGGCCGGCGGAGCCGCAGGCAAAGCCGATCATGCCGGCGCGGGCCGCCATCTCGACGTAGAAGGCGCACCCGATGAAGTGACTGGAGCCGGTCACGCCAGCGCCGGCTAGGCCCTGCGTCCGCGCTGCCGCAATGCACCAACTCATCGCCTGCCGGGAGGCGATGATGCCGCAACCCTGGTCGGCATCCAAGAGCAGGGCCGCCGGTGCCTCGCGCACGATCTTGGGCTGTGGGGTGGGGTTGACGGCACCCGTCCGGCAGCGGTCAATCAACCGGCCCAAGCTGAGGATGCCATGGTCGCTGTACCCGCGTAGCTCGGTATCAATCAGCACTTCCGCGATCTGCTCGGCATGGTCCGGTGGCACGCGCACCTGCCGGAGCAAGGCGAGCGCGGTGGTCCGGAGAGCGCCGAGGGGGACGACATGGGTCTCCTGGGGAGTGGCGGCTGGCGCCGGCTCTCCGGCGGGCGTAGCCATAGGCTTACTCAGTAGTCAGTGAAGATGTGGAGAGTGCTGTGGATTATAGCAGTGGCGAGTGACCGGATCGGTTCTCGCTACTTATCGGGGCCACCGCTACGCGTCGCCGGGCATGATCCGCAACATAAACTCGTCAAACATCGGAACGGTAAAGGCGGTATCGCCATGACTCGGACTCCAGATCATGCCTTTATCGATCAATTGGCGTCGAGTGGGAGCCAAAGAGGTCACTGGGCGGGCCAGCACCGCGGCGATCTTACCGGAGCGATGCGGCCCGGCACCAAGCTGGGCCATCGCGCGCAGGTAGCGTTTCTCTGCCGGTGTCAGCCGGTCGAACCTGACCCCGAAGAAACTCGCATCGAGACTGGCAATGGCCTGAACGGAAGCGACTTCAACACTGGCAGCGGTAATGGGAGAACTCTCAGCGGCCTCCCATAGGTGCTTACCCCACTCCTGCAGAAAGTAGGGATAGCATTGGGTTTGAGCAACGATGGCATCAAGGGCGGGGGCTGCTATCGCCACGCCTTCGTCTTGCGCGGGCTTGGCAATCGCCAGCTTGGCGTCTTCAGGTGACAGCGGCCCGATATCGGGGAAATCGAACAGCCGCTCGGCATAAGACTTCGCTTTGCCCATGCGACCTCGCACCTGGGGAAGACCGGCCCCGACCATGGTCACGGGGAGTCGCCGCTGCGCTGTCCGGTGCAATGCCGTGATCAAGGCCGCAAGCTCATCCTCTGGCACATATTGGAGCTCGTCAACGAAGAGTGCCAGGCAGCTTTCTCCGGCCTGGGCGGCGTCGCCGACGGCTTCGAGTAGGTCCTGCAAGTCGGTCTCCAAGTCTCCGTTGTCCGCCAGTCCGGGTTCGGGATCGAAGTCCAAACCGACCTCGATATCCTCGTACTTGACCTTGAGCGCGCTGGCAAACCCGGCCAACCCGCGTAGGGCGCGCTGCGCCAGCATTCTTGCCGCCTTGCGATGCGAGAGTTTCAGCAAGGCCCGACGTAGCTGCGGCGCCAAAATGGAGGGAAGCGAACGATTTTCGGGCGCTTCAATCCGCAGTGTGTAGATGCCGTTCGCCTCGGCATCCTCCCGAATGCGGTCCAGCAGTACGGTTTTCCCCACGCCACGCAAGCCGACCATGAGCATACTTTTGCTCGGACGCCCGATCTTGGTCCGCGCCAAGGCAATCCGCGCGATATCACGGACCTCGTCGCGGCCGGCCAACTCCGGCGGCTGGGCGCCCGCTCCGGGCGCGTAGGGGTTGCGGATGGGGTCCATGCAATCAGTTTATAGCAAGTTTATTCCAGTTTACAAGGAAATTATAAACTGCCTAAACTTCCTATAATTGCGGGCCGTGGCGCGGGGGTGCCTCACCCCCCGGCCCCCTCTCCACCGTCGAGCGGTAGGGAGGGGGAGTCCGGCAGAGGCGGGCCGGGTGAGGTACGGGTGGCTAACGAGGTACCGGCCCCCTACTGCCGTCACCCCGGCACTGGATTCCGGCCTGCGCCGGAATGACGAGGAGGAAGGCCGGAATGATGGGGGTGAGGGGTGTCGCTACTCGCCGTGCCTGGCTGCTTGACGCGCCGGGGCGGCTGCCATAGACTCCGGGCTGGCAGCCGGGGATCGTGTGGGTGGCAAGGAGGTATCCGATGGTGATTACTGCCGAGCAGAAGGGGTTCTTCGCCGAGCACGGCTACTTGCGGTATGGCCGGGTGCTCTCCGATGACGAGCTGACCGCCTTGCGGCAGCGCAGCGAGGACATCGTTGAAGGGCGGCTGGAGCATATGCCGGCCGGCTACATCCAACGGGAGAAGCAGTTCCGTGGCGACGATGATACCGACGCCGTGCCGGTGCTCGACCGGACTCGCAAGATGACGCACCTGGCCTACTTTGACGACCTTTTCGAGTCGATGGCGAAAAAGCCCGCGATTGTGGATGTGATCGAGGACCTGCTCGGCCCGAACATCAAGCTGTACCACGACCAGCTGATGATGAAGCCCCGCTTTCACGGCACCGTGACCGACTGGCACCAGGACTCCCCAGCCTGGCCCTGGCTGATCCCGCAAATGGCGGTCAGCGCCTGGATTGCCTTGGACGATGCTACCGTCGAGAACGGCTGTATGACCGTCATCCCGGGGAGCCACAAGTGGGGGCCGGTGCCCAGCGAGCAAAAGGAGGCGTTCCTCGCTATGCCGGAGTTGGCCGCTCCGGTGCCGGTGGAGCTGCCGGCCGGACACTGCATGTTCCACCACGGCCACAACATGCACCGGACCGGTGCCAACCGGACGCCCAATCGCCGTCGCGGCCTCGCTCTCCACTACATTCCGGCCGAGACCAAGTACCTCGGCGCCCGCGATGAGGCGCATCGCATCCGGTTGGAGGCCGAGCAGCCGCCGGGGGCGTTCCGCTTCATGCTCATCCGCGGCCGGGAGTTCCCGGGGCGGGCATGAGGAGGGGTATCCGGGCCGCCGCCGGCCAGCTACCGACCGTTCGCCGCGCGCCGCCGGTGCCTTACTCCCCCCAGACGGCCGTGTTGGGGAAGTGATCCTTCCAGCCGAACCAGAACGAATCGGTGGCAGGAATTTGCCGGAGGCGTTGGCCGGCCAGCGGTCCCTCCAGGCCCTCGCCGGTGAGTCCGTGCCAGAGCGTGCCGGTTTGCTCGTCCGTCAGCAGGACGGTCGACTCCGTTTCCCGCTGGAGCGCGAAGGTCAGCACGCGGTCTTGGACCTGGCGCGAGAAGACAATCCCCGCCCCGCCGTGTGCCTCATCGAACACGACGACCAACGGCATGCCGCCGAGTGTGTCGTTCACGACGGGCTGCGTGCTCAACCGCGCATACGGATAGGCCTTGGGCTGATCGGCAACGCGCACACCGACGACGTACTGCTTGGCCAGCAGCCGCGCATCCTTGAGGGTCTCCCCAGCGACGCCGACCATCCCGGAGCTCCAGTAGGAGGCGTAGGTGGCTTGGCTGGGCGCTTCTTTCCTGAGCAGGAGGCCATCGGGGTGCTCCCGTCGCCAAGCGCCCCAGGTCATCACTGTGGCGGGGAGCATGGTCAGCCGCGTGCCCCGCAGCGGGCCGACAATGGCCTGGCCCAGCAGCTGGCTCCACAAGCTCTCGGTCTGCCGGTCGTACATCACCAGGACGTTGCGGTACAGCTTGCCGGAGACGCCGAAGTCGAGCATCTGTCCATTGACCTCGCGGGCATACACGATGCCCGTGAAACAGAGCGGTCACCACGTCGCCGCGATGGGCAGCCCCGCTACAACGTCGTTGACGATCTCGTGGTGGTCGAGCTGCAATACCGAGTAGGCGTGCCAGACCCCTTGGTGGCCGAAGGATAGCACCGGCTCGCTGTCGTCCATGACCCCGCGGTTGATCGCTTCTTGGATGGTCATGAACTCGGGATTGTCAATGGCCGGAATGCCGTCCGGGGGCAGCAAGGTGATGATTTCTGCCGGGTCGACCGCCTCGATAGGGAGGGGGACCGGCGTCGGCGTGCTGCCGGCAGGACTTGCTACCGGTGCCGGCGCCGCCGTGTCACCGGCACTGCCAAGCTGGCAGGCGGTCAGCGCCGTCAGGCCGACCAGAGACACCACCCGGATCAACCTACCGCCCAGCCGCCGCCGATTCATCACGGTCTTGATGCTCCACCGCGGGGATATTCTACGCGCCTGGCATGGAGATTGCCGTAGTCTCCCCTACACACCGCGCCGACGGGCAGTGCGCTGAGGAACAGTGGTAGGATTGGCGCTGACCGACAATACACGCGGAGGAATGCGACATGAACTACGAGAAGATCAAGCGGCTGATCGAGTTCGATTCGCCGACGGTGGCCAACGGCCTGGAGCAGCTGGAGGTGCAGGACCCGACGGTCGGGTACACCGGGCCGGATGTCCGGGCCCTCATGCCGGAGCTAGGGCCGCGGGTGGGCATTGCCGTGACTGCCCGGATGGATACTACCACTGCCGGGACCGACAGGCCGGGGAGCCTGTTCAACGACTGGCTGCGCGCTATTCAGCAGGCGGCGCGGAGTGCCGGGGCGGAGGGGCTGCCGGTGTTCACCGTCATGGAGTCGGTTGGTCCCAAGCCGCGCCACACTGTCACCATCGGCGATGGGATGGCCACGCGCATGCTGCTGGCGGGCGCGGTCGGGTTTTTGACCAACGGGAGCATCCGGGACCTGGCCGGCGTGCGCGACGTGCCGTTGGCTTGCTGGGGGGCGGGTGTTTCGCCCATGCATGGTCGACTGCGCTGGCTGGACGTCAATAGCCCGGTCGTGATTGACGGCATGACGGTGCGGCCCGGCGACTTTATCCACGCCGATGAAAATGGTGCGCTGGTCATCCCGCCGGCCGTGGCCGATCAGGTGTACGACCAGGCGTTGGCGGTGCAGGAGCAGGAAGCGGCGATGTTCGCCGAGCTACGGCGGCCGGACTTCAGTCTCGACGAGTACCTAGCGGCGCAGCAATAGAGTTGCGCCAAGGTTGCGGGCAAGGCGCCGGGGTATAGTGAGGGCATACATGTACTCGCCAGCCATTGCACGCTATCGCCGACATGGCGCGGTGCCAACGGAACGCTTGATAGTCGGACACTTTTGCCCCATACTGAAGATGTGAAGGGGAGGGAGTTCATCGCCAGGGTGTCCGAGCTTGGGCGACAGCGCGGAGTTCTGGTCCGCATCGACGCCAAGCGTGGCAAGGGAAGCCACATCACCCTGTACTACGGGATACGCAAAATAGTCGTGAAAGACCGCCGCAAGGAAATTGGTACTGGCTTGCTGTCCAGTATGCTGCGCCAACTGGGGCTGGAACGGGCCGATTTCCACTGATGATCTTCGAGCGAGGAAGCTATGCGGTTTCTCTATCCGGCGCTCCTGCAACGGACTGGCGTGGACGAGATCGTCGTCTCTTTCCGCGACTTGCCGGAGTGTCTTACTTCCGGCGTGAATGAGGCGGAGGTGCTCGCTGAAGCCCGGGACGCGCTAGAAGAAGCAATCGCGGGACGGATAGACGACGGTGAGCCGATCCCGGTCCCGAGCGCGCGGCAAGCCGATGAGCACTATGTTGTGGTGCCTCCTGACATGGCAGCGAAGGCTGCCCTGGCCCTGGTTTTCCGTGAGCGTGGTCTGACGCGCGTCGCCTTCGCCCAACAGCTTGGCACAGACGAGCAAGCGGTACGTCGCCTGCTCGATCCCCGGCAGGGCACCGCCGCGAGCCGGATCAATAGCGCGCTCCGTGTCTTGGGGCGCGAGCTTGTGGTCGGAGTGCAGGAGTCTGCGCCACTGCGTGGAGTCTCGGGCTAGCTCCACGCAGGGACGCCGCCGTGCCCCTACCGGGCGGACACAATAGCAGTGAGTGGGTGATTCCCAGCCCGGTCGTGGGATATGACGGGAGGGTGTGATGTTGACGGAGGCGGAGGTGCAGCAGTTCGAGGCGGAGGGCTATCTGCCGTTGGGCCAGGTGGCGTCGGATGAGCAACTGGCCCAGCTCCGGCAGCGCCTCGACGATCTCACGCTGGGATGGCTGCACAACGAGCGTATCCAGTACCAGGTCGAGCCGGCGCTGCGGGAGCAGTTGGGCGCGCCTGCGGGATATGCCTACGTCGGGCCGTCGCCGCACTACCGCAAGCTGGCACAGCTCGACCAGGACCCGCTCTTTCGAGAGTATTTCTGCCATCCGACGTTCCTGTCCCTGCTCAAGCAGCTGCTCGGGCCGGACGTCACCATCTCGCGGGCGTTTGCCTTGCTCAAACCGGCCTTTGACGGCTCGCCGCTGCGGTGGCACCAGGACGCCGGCCCCGGGCACCCCGCCGAGCCGGGCCGGTTCTGCACCATCTGGACGGCGATGGACGAGGCCCAGGTGGAGAATGGCGCGCTGGAGATTCTGCCTGGCACCCAGGAGCTTGGCTTGCTACTGCATCGCGTCCAAGACGGTGGCAGTCCGCTTGAGATTGAAGCGGACAAACGGCGGGGGCAAGAAGTCCCGCTCCCGGCCCAGCCGGGTGAAGCCTACTTGCTGAATAACTTTGTGCTGCACCGCTCCGGCCCCAACCCCACGCCGCACCGGCGCCGGGCCGTGACGCTCTGCTACAAGCACGCCGATTGCCCGATGATGGATCGTCCCCCCGACTACCACCGCAACTTCACGCGCCTACCGATCAGTTGATGGTCAGTGGTCGGTAGCCAGTGGCCTGGAGAGCGTGGCGACTAGCGGCGCTGGTGGTTACGTTGGCTCCCAGGGGTTGGTGACGGCAACGCCCAGGTACTCGAAGTCCCCTACGTTCCGTGTCGCGACGGCCAAGTCATGGGCCTTGGCCGTCCCGGCGATAAGCGCATCGCCCAAGTCCAGCACGCGACCGGAGCGAATCGCCTGCGCCCGAAATCGGGCGGCCCACTCTGCCCCACTCCTCTCCAGAGGTAGGATGCGGTGCTCATATCCCGTGATGAACCCCGCCAGCACCGCCCGCAACCCGTCGATCCGTTGTCCCGGCGGCAGCAGTTGTAAGCCGAACTCCAACTCATGGAGCACCATCGCCGATAGCCACAAGTCGTGCCGTTCGGCTAGGAACGCCATAACCTGTGGGTGCGGCACGTTTTTCGTCAACTCCGAGACGACATTGGTGTCCAGGAGATAGCCGCTCACTCTGTCTCTCCGGTAACGAATGGAATCTCCCGTTGGGACTCTCTACCACCGGGAATCTCAAGGTTCGCCCCGCGCGGCATGTGCTCGACTAGCCACTGGCCCATGGGTTTGCGCGGCGGTGCCTGCGCCGGTCGCTCGTGCTCGGCCACGATCACGAACGACTTTCCGGCGCTGATACGTTGCGGCCCTTCCGCTGCGGCCAGTCGCAGGATTTCGGGCAGCCGTGCCTGAGCCTCGGCCACGGTCCAGACACGCTGGGGGTTGGGCTGTTGGGTCGTCATAGCACCTCCAATCGAGTTATACCAGTCCACTATAGACCGGCTCGCCGGCCGGGGCCAAGAGTATCCAGCCCGTGCGTGACCTGTCAGCCGAGGCTATCCAGCCAGGCGAGTGTGGCCTACCCGGCGGGTGCGGCCGGCTCGACGGTGGACCTGCTCGGAGCACTCGCGCCGATCAGGCCGGGACCACTACGTGAACTACACCTCGTTCGGTCGGGTGTATCGACTCGGCAAATGAGTTGCCGCGGGCAGGAAGCCTGTCTGCATATCGGTTGAACGCAGAGTGATAGAAGTTCCTGAGAATGAAGTCGATAAACCAAAACGGGGTCAGCGGTGCCGTTACGGGAATGCGGCAGTTCTTATATTGCCCCAGCGTTAGGTGGGACTTGGGATGTATCACCTCCTGGTGATGGTCCTCTCGGACATCATAGTCGAAGCGCACAGGGAATGGAACGATATTCTTGGCAACCACGTCAGCATAGATTGCGTCTTCCAGGTATATCTCTGGGTTGTTCTGGAACTCTTCGAGGTGGGGCGAGGAGAAAAAAGCTAGTCGGTGACGTTGAAGTATCTCGTCAGTGAACTCGTACATCATCTGAATCAAGGCTCCGTCAAGCATTTTTACGTTGTATGCACGATCTTGCACAAGATATTGATAAATCTCATTATAGGAATGATCCCTTAATGCAATCGACGCATGTGCAGAGTTTTCAAAAGTGACCTGCACGAGCCTATCCAGCATTGATCGCTGAAACGCGAAATTTTGATCGTCCGCAAAACCAATCTCTACCAAATACCTCACGAGTTCGTTGATCTGGTCTCTGATCTGGTTAGGGGCAGACATGGCCGTTACCCCAGAATCCTTCTAAGTCTGTCTACCACACTCTCGTCTAGATCTTCGATATGAACACTGCCAGATTCGAGGTCTGCGATCAGGTCAGCCAAGGACTTCTGGCGACTCTGCAGCCGCTTGCGCTCTACTGTTGTCATATCGCGATGAACGATCTGCAACTGCTGGCGCTGCTCTCTGGTTGGGTAGATAAATCGCAGTCTAAAATCCTGATCCTTTAGTCTTTCGTATTCCTGTATGAGCTCTTTCATGCCGTTCCCGACACCGAGCACACGAATCCACGCCTTACTTCTTGTGATGGCCGTGAAAAGGCGGTTGCGGATACTCGCCAGATTCCATGCTGCCGAATGACAGTCTTGACCATTGATGATATAGACCATTCCAGCCTCGTTACCTTTGGCACGGTGTACCCCAGTGAAAGTCACAGATTCTGCATTTCTCCTAAAGAAGACGTCTGGGTCAGTATCGACTCCTGCAAGATGACAGTTGATACCCATATCCAATAGGCGACGGCGTATCGGGCCAACCTTCCCACGAGTCGTAAGATGATCGGGATTGATGACAATGATATCGTCATGTCGTAGTTCATCTTCCTTCAAGTTTCTCCAGATCGCTTTCGTCAGCCATTCAGACTGTTCACCCTCGCTATCGAAGAGAATGAATTCTATCAGGTCGTCAATGGGCGAGTGTTCTTCAAGAAATCTTGGACTCGTTTCCTCATTTCTTTGGAGTATCACGAGTTGACCATCGCCAAGTTCACCGTCTTTCACCTGATACCCGACCTCGGACCATAACTGCGGATAGTCGAACATTTGTATAAGGCCCGTCCTATTTTGCCACTGTGATTCTCGATATATCCCAAAACCGAGGGCATGGGCTGTTACTAGAACAGGACGCGAATTGCGGTAACATTTCTTCAGAATAATGTCACGCCGTGGCCCGCCCCCATTTGTTTCTTCGAATGACACTTTGTGAGAACCATCAGCATTTTCGCCGAAAATCTCATCTGGTGATGGCAAGGACTCTCCCGAGAGATTTTGTAACTCGTCATAGGCGTAAACCAATCTTTTGTGACCATCTAGCAATTCGTAGCAAATTTTCAGGAAATCAGGTGGTAAGTCCTGTGCTTCATCTACGAGGATTGCATCGTAGACCGGTTTAATTTCCTGTGATTGGATAATAGCTTGTTTGCATGCTTCGGAAAATGCCCTATTTCTACCGAATTTATAGCTCGCCATTCCGAAATCAAGGTATTCTACACCATGTATACGACAAAATTGGTAATAGATTCCGTCGCGACTAATGCCGCCCGGACCTCCCCATGCGCTAACAACCAGCAGATTATTCCAATCTGGCTCTTCGCTCGTCTGTTCAAGAGAGAAGTTGTTGATTAGGCGGCGGAAATACCCCTTGAGCGAGCGCGTGTTGAAGGTGACAGCAATACGCCATTCTGGATGCTGTGCATGAAGATAAGCTGCCTTTAGAGCCAATACAATAGTCTTTCCTGATCCTGCTAGTCCCCGAATTCGTTGTACTCCTTCGACAGTCTCTACAACTGCTTTACTTTGCATATTGTCTAAAGTGGCGACCGACGCTTCGAGCTTTCTTAACTTGCCGCCTCGGGAATCTTCTCGTCTGATCGTTCGTTTCGTTCTACTCTGGCGAATCGTCGAAACACTCTCGATGGCGGACAAGGCAGCCCGATAAACACTTTCCTCCCATTTCTCCCAATCGAAGCAGTTTAGAGCTTGTAAGAGGTCGTCATCGCGACCCACAATCGGATACTGGCTATTGATGCTTTCGCTCAGTCTGCCCACACCCGGCGCGAATGAAATCGTATAAATTGGAATGCGGAGATCCCTGCGCGTCACAAGTTCCCGATGAGGCTTGAGCCGAGCTTCCAACTTGTTAGCCGAGTCGTCCTGCCGCGATTCGTAGTCACCTACATCGGATACATCGGTCCCTTCGATGAGATCGAATACGACGATCCCCATCTCGGCAGATACCAGGAGAGCGTCGATCGAATATCGCCCCTCGGACGTACCGATGATTGGGTATCCGATGAACAACTGGCCAGATAAATCGGTCTGAGGGGAAAGAAGCTTAACCAACTCATCGCTGGAGACAGGTTTTTGGTTAGTGCCTCGAACAACTTCAATGCTCATAGCAGTCCCTCATCGAGTGTATCCGCACCTCTCCCGACACCAGCCTCGGCAATAGTGTATCACGCAGCGCGGCGAGAGTCCGGGATTCTTCCTCCAGACGCTGACGACGAGCGAAAAGCACTTCAACGTAATCGTTAAAACTCTCCACTACCATCTTATCGGGGACAAGCTGTCTGTTCATGTAGGCTAGATTCCGATTCAGCCCGGGCACCGCTGAATCAGCAGCGATAGAGGGAAGGTCCTGCCGGTTCAAGGCATGGAATAGAAAGTGCAACGGTTGGCTTCCGATCTTGGGAACCACATAGAAGGTAGTGTCGATGGGAAAGAAATCGGTGGCGGCCCAAGTAACGGCGCCGGGCTTCCCCTTTCTGCCGACGACAATGCCGGGTCCAGCTACCAACTTCTCATCGTGCCAACCGACTTGCCCATTTGAGCCATAAACGGGTATGACACCCCCTCGCCGCTTGTCTGCTTTCAATGCCTTACCGTAAGCCAATTCGAGTAAATCTCCCAGCGCCTGCACTGCCCACCCGGCCGGGACCTCGCCTAGCTCCGAGGGCACCAGCAGGTCGGGGAATAGTGTCCATAGCTCCGGCGGCAGGTACGGCGCGCGGCCGGCCAGCTTGGCGCGGGTGGGGCCGAAGTCCACGAACCAGTCTTGGAAGAGGGCACGGGCCATGGCCTCCAGTGTCTCGTTCATTTGGTGGTTGAGTGCGATCTTGTCGTCGAGCGTGCCGAGGACGTGGGCGATGGCGCGCTGTTCGGGGAGCGGCGGGAGTGGGATTTCGATGTCGCTAATATCATTTTTCCGCAGCCCGAACCTTGTGACTCCATTTGCACGCGCATGGAACTGGTGTTGAGCCTCAGTCGCGCCTAGAGCATAGAACAAGTATGCTCCATCAATTTCACGCGATGAAGGACGCAGGATTGCCAGATGGTACCCGCAAACGAGGTTGGGTATATCTTCGCGTATGAGCGCAGGTACGCCAATATCGTCATACTTCTCGGAATCCTTGGTAATCACAACGTCTCCGGCAACTAATGAGCACTTTGAGATTTCTCGCTCGGTCGCAGTTGCCCACATAAAATCCAAGTCGCCCCGAATGAAGTGATTTTTATACACGTCCATATAATTGCAGAGTTGCACCGGCTGCTCACCAGGTTTGGATTTCTTATCTACGCTGCTCAATATGAGGTCTACCACATCGCCCAAGGTAGTCCTGCGCCAATCACTCGTCATCACTCACGATTCTCTCTGCCAACACCCAGGATAGCAGGACGCTACCCCATCCTGTCCATCCATGTGCGTTAACCCAACCCCCTCGGCTGGCGCCGGGAGGTGCCGGGGACTCCATGCTACCATGAGGCGGAGATGATGAGGTATGCGGGCGGATGAAGATTGCGAGTGTCGAGTGCATTCTGTTGAGTGCGCCGTATCGCCATGCGGACTATCTGCGGAGCGCCAGTTTTGTGCGGATTACGACCGATAGCGGCGCCGTCGGGGTTGGCGAGACCTATGCCGGGGTGAAGGCGCCGCTGGTGGCGAAAGCCATTGTCGAGGTGCTGGCGCCGACGATCATCGGCGAGGAGGCGCTGGCGATCCAGCGGCTCTGGCGCAAGCTGGTGGATGCGACGCACTGGACGCAGAACGGTATCGGCATGGGGGTCATCAGCGGGATCGAGATGGCGCTGTGGGACTTGAAGGGCAAGCACTTGGGCGTGCCGGTGTACGAGCTGCTGGGGGGGCTGGCGCAGCCTACGCTGCGGCTGTACGCCAGTACGTGCCCCGGCTATTGGCCGCTGTCGGCCGTTCGCGATGAGGTGGAGCGGTGCCTGGACCTGGGGTATGACGCGATCAAGGTGCGCCTGGGGTTCGGGACGTTTGCAGAGGACGTGGCGCGGGCCGAGGCCGTACACCGGATGCTGGACGGCCGGGCGGACGTGGCGTTCGACGCCGGTCGCACGCCGCTGCTGGAGTACGCCTGGTCGGTGGACTACGCCGCGCGGCTGTTGCAGGCGCTGGAGCCGTTTACGCCGCTGTTTTTCGAGGAGCCGACCTATTTCGAGGACCTGGCCGGGTATCGGGCCATCCGGCAGGTGACGAGCGTGCCGGTGGCGATGGGCGAGCGGTTTACCAACGTGGCCGAGTTCGAGCGGGCGCTGGCCGCCGAGGTGCTGGACATTGCTCAACCTGATGCGGCGTGGGTGGGTGGGATTATGCCCTTCCTGGAAGTGGCGCGCCGCTGCGAGCGCCGGCGGCTGCCGGTGGCGGCGCACGGCTTTGCGACGGGCGTCTCGCTGGCGGCCAACTTCCATGCTTGCCTGGCCAACCCGACGTGTACCATCGCGGAGTTTCCGGAGCTGCTCGATCCGCTGCGGGACGAGGTATTGGTCGAGCTGCGGCGGATGGATGGCGGCTTCCTGCTGCCGCCGACGGCGCCGGGACTGGGGGTGGAGCTGAGTGAGGCGTTGATCGAGCGGTATCCCTACGTCGCCGGGACAAGCTTGCCGACCGCGGCGGAGTTTCGGCGGGCGTGGGGGGGGTAAGGACCCCTAATCCAGGTCCGGCCGGGGGCTTGACCCACGAAGTGTACAATTGTACTATGACGCTATGGACTTGGTTATTGATACCTCCGCGATCATTGCTGTGCTAGCCAACGAGCCTGAAAGATCGGCTATCGTCGAGCACACTGTCGGCGCTAACCTGGTAGCGCCAGAATCCGTCCACTGGGAGGTGGGAAACGCTTTTTCCGCCATGTTCAAGCGCCGCCGGATCACCCTGCTCCAGGCCAAGCAGGCGCTCAGGAGCTACGAGCAGATACCGTTGCGGTTCATCGACATTGACCTGGTCCGGTCGTTGGAGTTGTCCGACCGGCTGGGTCTCTATGCCTATGATGCCTACATACTGACCGGTGCGTTGAAGCTGCGGTCGCCGCTGCTCACCTTGGACAAACAGCTCGCTGTCGCGGCGCCGCTGGTGGGCGTGCATGTCCTGGAGGTCAATCCATGAGAGTCTATACCTACTCGGAAGCTAGACAGAATCTCGCGTCGCTCTTGGACGTTGCCCAGCGAGACGGCGCGGTCGAGATTCGCCGCCGGAACGGCCAGGCCTTTGTCGTGCAGCTGGCGCCGGCTGGTGGCTCCCCCCTCGACGTCGGTGGCGTTGACCTCGGCATGACCACCGACGAGATAGTCGCCCTCATCCGCGAGGGCCGGGAACGCTACGGTTGAAGCAGTAGTCGGTAGTCCGGTCACTGCCTACGCATCACTCGCCACTCTTCAGCGGCCGAGGCGGCGGTCTTCGGCGGCGAGCCAGTCGTAGTAGGGACGGGGCATCGGGGCGGGGTCGCCCAGGCCGTGCTCGCGCCGCCAGCGGACGAGGGGATGGTCGCGCCGGGTCTGCGGGAGGTGGACGCGCTGGCCGTAGGCCGCCGACTCGAAGACGCCCATCATAATCTCCATCACATGGCGACCTTCGATCCCGCTCGCCTCGTGATCGCGGTCCTCGTCCAGTGCCCGCACCCACTCCTCGGCAAACCAGTAGTCGTCCAGGTTGGCCGGGCCGTGGGGGTCGTAGTGGTCGGGGGCCTCTTCCTCCAGCGCCTGCCACTTGCCGTGCTGCTCGTCGGGGAGGAAGTGCGGCGTCGGGAGCCACCAAATCCAGGGGCTGCGCCAGAGCAGACGGCCCTCGGTGCCGAAAAGCTGGATGCCGGAGGCGGTGGAGTCGACAGTCGGGAACCGGTGCAGGAGCAGGTTGCTGGTCACGTTGTCGTCGTGGTGGAGTGTGGCGGTGATGTTCTCGCCGGCAATGGTGCCCATGCCGTTCGCCGACGGGATCACGTCCTCGGGGGTGATGAGGTGGCCGGCGGTGAGGGCCGTGGCGGTCAGGCTGCGGCAGTGGCCGGCGAGCTTGATGATGTAGTTCAGCAGGTGGACGCCAATGTTCATCAGGCCGTAGCCGCCGTAGTAGCCCTTGTCGCTGGCGTAGATGTAGCGCAGCTTGCCGATGCGCCCGGCAGCATATGCCCGCGCCATCGCCCGCATGGAGCCGCCGACGCGCCCCTGATGGTGGACGGCGACCCGCACGCCCTGCGCTTGGGCCTTGGCGAGCACTTCGTCGGCCTCGGCGAGGTCCGTACACATCGGTTTTTCGACCTCGATATTGACGCCGTGCTCCAGCACGCGCATCGCCAGGGGGTAGTGGAACTCGGTGCCGGTGGGGATGGCGACCAGGTCCGGCTGCGTTTGCCGGATCATCGCGTCGAGGTCGGTGAACCGTGCCGACACGCCTAGCTCGTCGCCGAGGGTGTCGAGCCGTGCTTGGATCAGGTCGCACAGGCCGACGACTTCGATCCGGGGATGGGCGTGATAGGCGCGGGCCGCCGACGTGCCGCGCGACCGACAGCCCAACATCGCTACTCGATACGTCTTCATCGCATCCTCCCTGCGTGAGGCGTGGCCGCGCACGTGGCGGCTGCGGGCATCAGGATAGCAGGTGCGGGCCGGGGTGAGGGAATGGTCAGCATCAGGATTTGCAGGATTAGGGGATTGACAGGATTGACCGGGCTACCATCCTGCTCATCCTTCCATCCTGATAATCCTGATACTGACAACGGCTGGACAAGGGCGGCGCCAAGCTGTGATGCTTGCTGCCTCAAGTCACGGGGGGAGCGGGAGGCACCATGCGGCAGCGGCTCGCGGCTCTTATTCTTACCGGATTGCTTGCCCTGCTTGCGCTGCCGGCGGCGACGACGGCGGCCGAATGCGAGTTCATTCTCGGCTTTGCCACGCTCAAGGCGCTGATTGACGCGGCGGAAGGACCGGACAAGGTTGGAGACTGTCTGGAAAACCAGCGCTTCAATCCCGAGAACGGCGATGCCCTCCAGCAAACCACCGGCGGCCTGCTGGTATGGCGCAAGGCCGATAACTGGACCGCCTTCACCGACGGCTACCGCACCTGGATCAACGGGCCACACGGCCTGCAAGCCCGCCTCAACACCGAGCAATTCGACTGGGAAGGGCCGGCAACACCGCCGGCCCTGACCGTAGAGCAGCTCAAGAACGCTGAGTATGGGGAACATGGGAAGTTGACGGGTGGCACGCTCCATGGGGTATCCGCCGGTGGGCCCAGTGGGTCTGGTGCGTCACTGATACAGACGACCTTACGTCTGAGCGAACACGTTGCTTTTGGTGACCTGAACGGCGACACCATTGATGATACTGCCGTTATCCTGACCTACAATCCTGCACGGCACGGGTACTTTTTCTTCACTTTAGCTGCTGTCGTCAACGAGCAGGGCCAGCCGCAGTACGTCGCATCAGCTTCTCTCGGCGATCGGGTCAAGATAGAGTCGCTGACAGTTCAGGACAGCCGGATCGTCGTGCGGCTGTTCACTCACGGCCCGAACGACCAGCGATCCGTTCCGACTCAGGAAGTGATTCGCACGTTCCGATTGGAGGGGGATGCCCTTGCATTGGTAGCAGAGGAGAATATTGCCAATATCGCGCAGTGCTCCAACGGCATTGCAGTTCCCAACCCGCAAGCCAACCTTGGCCTCGTTGCCGATTGCGCGGCGCTGCTGCAGGGTCGGGACACGCTGGCCGGCAGCACCACGTTGAACTGGAGCGTGGACCGCGTTATACCTGACTGGGATGGCATCACTGTGAGCGGCTCGCCGCCCCGAGTGATTGCGCTGGACCTTTCTAAGCGTACTCTGAACGGCGCGATCCCCTCCCAACTGGGTGCCCTCGCCAACCTGCAGTGGTTGATTCTCTCCGGCAACCGGCTGTCCGGTCCTATCCCGCCGGAGTTAGGGCGTCTCACCAGCTTGCGAAAATTGGAACTCAACCGCAACCAACTGTCTGGTCCTGTCCCGCGCCAACTGGGATCCCTCGCCAATCTGGAGCGGTTGGATATCAGTGGGAACCAATTGTCCGGCCCTATCTCACCTCAATTGGGGATGCTCACCAACCTGGAGGGTCTGAAAATCAGCACCAATCAACTGTCCGGACCCATCCCGCCGGAGTTGGGACGCCTCGCCAACCTCCGGGAATTGGTTCTCCACCAAAACCAATTGATAGGTCCTCTCCCGCCGGAGTTAGGAGGTCTCACCAACCTGCAGCGGTTGTGGCTCTTCAACAACCAACTGACCGGCCCCATTCCCCCGGAGTTGGGCGGCCTTACCAACCTGTGGACGTTGGGCCTCCACAACAACCAGTTGACCGGGCCCATCCCGCCGGAGTTGGGCACCCTTACCAACCTGCAGGTGTTGTCCCTCCGCAACAACCAACTGACCGGCCCTATCCCACCCCAGCTAGGCGCCCTCACTAATCTGGAGGAGTTGTCCCTGAGCAGAAACCAACTGACCGGCCCTATCCCGCCCCAACTGGGCGCCCTCACTACCCTGCGGGCGTTGTGGCTCGACGGCAACCGACTGACCGGCCCCATCCCACCCCAACTAGGCGCCCTCACTAATCTGGAGGGGTTGGATCTCTTCGGCAACCAATTGACCGGCCCCATCCCGCCCCAACTGGGCGCCCTCACCAACCTGCGGGCGTTGTCCCTGTTCAAAAACCAATTGACCGGCCCCATCCCGCCCGAATTGGGCAACCTCACCAACCTGCGGTCGTTGGGCCTCAGCGACAACGGACTGATCGGCCCTATCCCGCCCGAACTGGGCACCCTCACTAATCTGCGGGTGTTGTCCCTACGGAATACCGCACTCACCGGATGCATACCGCCGGCGCTGCGCGGTGTTATTCTTCATGACTTCGACAAACTGGGCCTCACGTTCTGCAGGGCTTGAAGGCTCTGGGATGGTAGGTTGCTACAGAGGTACACGTTTCGACGCCAACGGCGGCGTAGGCAGGTCTCTATCTCTAGTTGCAATCTGGTCATGACAACCTTACCTGCTAGGATAATGGGGTAGTGACTCAGTTTGTATGGTGGCGCTTCAGACAATCCGGTAGCCGCCGGTGATACTGCCTCGTTCTCTGTCGTTGAAGAGAACCCTCCACCGATGTGAGTGCTCGTGGGGGCAGAAGAATACCCTGTCGATCCTGGTTTTTGTGTTTCCTGCAAGCGAACCGTGTGTGTGAGCTTCGCATTGAAGACAGAAAACGGAGACGTCTAGCTTGCCGGCGCGAAGTTGTTGGCGATCTATTCTGACTTCGCACGAATGGCCTGGGGGGCGGGCTTGGCGATGACGATGCATTGAGCAGTGGTACTTGACCCAGATGTGCTCTTCTGATGCGCCGAGTCCGAGTAGTTGGCGTCGAGTTCCCATGCCACCACAATCGAGGCAATAGGCTTCGATCACGTTTTCTTCGGCGAGTTCCACATCCTGTTGGTTTCTCAAGATAGTTTTGTTCATTCTTCTCCCTTTCAGTGGCAGCCTCCGTAGCGTGCTCCCTCTAATGCTGCCACAACAGCCATACTCTGTCAAAGAGGAAGAAAATGACGGACAAGACTGCACCGCCTATTGCCGAGTAACAATGCTGCCGCCGGTAGGTAAGCCACCTTTTGTCAGTATCAGGATTATCAGGATGCAAGGATGAGCAGGATGAGTGCCCTTTCAATCCTCTAATCCCGCGAATCCTGATGCTGATAACCCCCACCCACCGTAGCGCTCGCGCTGCCCGTCACGCGAGGGTGGTAACGCGCGATCTGTATATGATAGATTTGCATTATAGATAATAATGTGATAAATTGTTCTGGCGGTAGGCTGCATGGATCGGCGGCCGGTGGGTTTGGGAGGGGCAGATGATGGCGCTAGCCCATGACGGGTTTCGACAGCAGGGCGTGAACGGCGAGCAGCGCGAGTCCATCTGGAGTGTCAGCAAGGGCGTCAAGCACGTCTACTTCGCGCTCTTCATCGGGCTGTTCAGTGCGGGTACACTATGGAGGGTGCTGCAGGGCGTGGAAAGCCTGGCGGCGCTCTGGCATGACCTGTCGTCACTGGCGATCACGGCGGCGGCACTGTCCATGGTGGTAACGGAGACGGGGAGGTATGCGATGGTGTTGGCAGCAGCGTTCGAGGAGTGGCGCGAGAAGCGACGGCAGGAGCAGATCGCTAGAGCGGTAGCAGCAGCGTTAGCGCAGGAGCGGCGCGAATCCGATGCCGAGTGGGAAGCGTGGCTCCAGCGTCGTACACAGGCCGAACAATGCGGCGAACCCTTTGAGGAGCCGCCGCCTTTGGCCCGACGCCGCGCCGCCGCGGCAGCCAAGCAGGAGTGACGGGTGAGGCGCCCTACACCACCTGGCCAGCCCGCACGGTGAGGAGCGGCTCCCAGCAGCCGCCGGGGCGCGTGGCGCCGCCGACGTCGGCGAGGGGTAGCGCGGCGTCGTTGAAGCGCAGGACGGCGAGGTCGGCGCAGGCGCCTGGGGTCAGGGTGCCGATTTCGCCGGCGAGGCCGAGTGCAGCGGCGGGACGCGCGGTGGCACTCTCGAACGCGGCGGTCTCGGCCATGCCGGCGGCGATCAGCTTGGAGATCGTGCGCGGCAGGTCGTGCTGGGGGACGGCGCCGAGGTGGCGCTGGTAGATATCGGTGGAGATGGTGTCGGGGGGGAAGCCGTCGGCCAGCGCCGCCTCGGCTACGCCAAAGTCGAGCGAGGCCATGCCGTGTCCCACGTCGAACAGGATGCCGCGCTCGCGTGCCGCCCGGACCTCGTCGAGCACGCGGCCGTCTCGCACGATGCAGCCAGCGCCACCTTCGATCCCGGGGTGGTAGCAGTACGTCACCACGTCGCCGGGGCGTAGGAGCGCCAGCTGGTCGGCCAGCGACCAGTGCGGCCAGTCGGTCGTCTCGCGCCGCAGGCCGTAGAGCAATGGCCGGTCGGTACGTTCTGCGACTGCAAGCGCCTGCCGGAGCGCCTGGCGTGGGTCGAGGCCCACGCAACCGGCAGTGCTGAGATTGATGGCGATGCCCCAGATCGCCGCGCCCCCGGCTGCTATCGCCGCTACGCAGGCGTCCACGTCCACGTCATCGGCGCGTTGAAAGCATGGGCCAGGGCGGGACTCGCCGAGGCGCGCGAGGTTGATTGCCAGCCGGATGCGCGTTTTTGCCGGCGCGATGATCTCCGCCTGGTACTGCGGCCAGGTGATCGCCCCGGCATCGCCCTGCGAGAGCACGGTGGTTGAGCCGCGCGCCAGCATATTTTGGTCGGCGTCGATGCCGAACTTCCAGCTCGCAGGTGCCGGGTGGGTGTGCAGGTCAACCAGCCCCGGCAGCAGCAGATCGTCCGGGAAGTCGAGCGTTTCGCGCGCCGCGCCGGCAACGTCGGGGCCGGCGGCCGCGATCCGGTCGCCGCGGACGGCCACCGCGCCCGGCCCGTCCAAGTCGGTAGCAGCGCAGAACAGACGCCCGGCCCGAATGAGTAGGTCGTAGTCCAGTGCAGTCATTTCTATGCTCCTCTGCCGTATTCGTTGGTGGGATTGCGATAGATGGAATGATAGTGGCCGCCGTCGCTCCCCAGGTTGCCCTGGGTGGAGAACTCGATGATGAGGTGTGGCCCTTGGATACGATAGTAGATCGAGCCGCTGCCATCAACCGGCCCGTGCCAGGTGAAGTACGTGTTGCCGAGGTCGGCCCGGATTTCGGCGAGCCTGGCCTGGCTGCTGGGCGCGTCGAGTAGGCCAACCCAGAGCATGATCGTGTCGAGCAGCAATTGCTGCTGCGCCGCGCTCCAGTCGGCTACCTGGGCACCTTCGAGGGGTGGGATCGTGCCGTCTTTGCCGGCCCCGGCCCACACTTCGCGCGGGCGGTTCGTGACCGACGCCTGGGCGCGTGTCTTGTCGTCGAGGGCATTGATGAGGGCGAGGCCGGCTTGGAGGTGGGCATCGAGGGGCGCGATGGTGGAACTGCCGGACGTGTAGGAGGCCGGTTCCGTACCGAGGAACGTGGGGGAGAGATAGCTGCGACCGGCGACAACCGTCACGTTCACGGCGAGGTGGTGGCCGCCGAACTGCCACGCCCATTTCCGGTCGGCTGATGGCGCTCCGAAGAAGGCGAGCCAGTAGTTGTCGGGACTCCACCGGAGACGACCGGCTTGCGGCGCTTGGGCCAGCACCGCTTCAGCCCCGACTATGCCGCCGACGATAGCGTATCCGTCGGCGCTCAGGGCCGCTGAGAGGAAACGGTGCATGGCGGTGGCTTGGTCGGCATTCAAGTCGCCAATGCGGACACCGTTGCGCTCGAACCGCACGACACCCGCCGGCAAGTTCGACCAGTTGGCCCGCGCTGGGTCATCGAGCGGCAGCATGGCCGCCGCGCGTTGCTCGTCGGTGAGCGCGGCGATGAAGGCTTGCGCCGCGGCCACTGCTGCGGGCGCGTCGGCAGCCATCCCGGCTGCTGCGGGTGGGGCGGCCGCGGTGGCGGATATCGAGGCCGAGGACGGAGCGGATTCACTCGGCGAGGAGGCTCCGTCGGCGCAGGCGGCCGAGACGGTCGCCGCAAAGAGGGCAGCCGCTATCGTCAGCAGTAGTGAGCGAAACGTCCGTGAGCGGCTGGCCCGCATGAGCAAGCCGTAGTCACCTTCACGTGCAGTCATGCCTCTACATCCTAGTCCGGGCTGTCGTCATGCTGGCGGGCCGCACCCCCCAGCGGCAGCCTTCCGGCTTGCCAGCTATCGTAGAGGCGTCTCTTGTGGACACCCTGGATTCCCGCTTCCGCCGGCATGACGACGAGAAGGGCGATGGTAGCGGCTTAGGATACCGTGAGCCAGATGGGGGCCGTGTAGCCGATGATCGGTCCTTTGGGATAGCTGGCCGGCTGCTCCGTTTGGGCACGCACGATGTAGTAGTGGGCGCCGGGGCCAGCGTCTTGGTCGGTAAAGGTATGCCGGACGTGCTGGCCCAGGTTGCGGGCCTCTTGGAGCCACTGCCCATCGCGCCAGAGCGACAGGCGCTCGATAGGCAGTGGCGCGGCTGCGGAGACGGTGATGGTGACGGGAGCTTGTACCGTGCCTTCCTGGCCCATGGCTACACCGTCGCTGTGCAGCCATAGCGCGAGCTTGCCGTTGGCGCAGGCGACAGTCCGCCGGTTCCGTAGGGCCTCGAAAACGGCCTCGCCGGTCAGCTCCGAGACCCAGAAGCCGGTGACGCAAGACCCCAGCAGCCGCATGTGGTGGTCGGAGCCGCCGATGAGGGCGAGCTTGGCGTCCTGTTCCTCGATGAAGTTGGCCGGGAAGGGGAAGGTTGACGTATGGCCGGCCATACTCGGATCGGTGGCCAGCTCGTCGCCGCGGCCGTGCAGCACCTCCATGCCCCACTCCACGCGCTGGTCGTAGCAGAAGGTGTGCGTATCGCCGTGCCAGTGACGGATGGCCGCGACCGAGTTGGCCGGTAGCTCCGCCACGACGGCTTCGCAAATCTCGCTGTAGTCCAAGGAGGCGAGGACAATCTGCCGGAGGCGCTTCATCACCTGCTTGTCATAGGTGAAGAAGTTCGAGTGGTGCCAGGGCGGGCGCGCCCACTCCAGGCTGTAGAGCGGCACGCGCGCGGCGGTGTGCTCGCGCTCCAGCGCGTCGAGGCGCTGCCGGTAGTCGGCATCGGAGAGGCGCATGTGGTCGGTGATGCAGAGCACTTCGTGGCCGAGGATGTCTTTCTGCCAGCGGAAGTTGTCGTCGGGAACGCCGTCGAGCGCCGGGTAGCAGGAAGAATAGTTGGTGTGGTTGTGGAGGTCACCGAACACCAGGCGGAGGCCGTCGGGGGCATCCGGCAGGGCCGGTGTGTGGGTGATCGGGGTGGTGGGCTGGACCGGGACGGGAGCGAAGATGCGGTGGCCGTCGTGCATGGGCCGTAAGGCGCCAGCGGCTTGGCGCACCTCGATGCGATGGTCGCGCGGGGGGAACTTGGTGTGCTCGAAGCAGTGGACGGCGGCTAGTAGGTGGCTGTCCGACAGGGCTGCGCCGTAGGGATGGTGGGAGAAGCCGGCCGCGTCCGTGACGCGCTGCGGGGCGGACCACGCCGCGCCGCGGCAGCGCATCATGCAGAGGTCCCAGGCGTCTCTGGTGTGAAGGGCCGTTGCCGGCGGCTGTAGCTCCAGCAGCGGGGCGAACATACGGAACGTGCAGAGCAAGTCGTCGCCGGATCGGAGGAGGTGAACATTCGAGGGATTCATGTTGAGGTACATGCCGCGACTGCCGCCACCACCCTTGCGCCGATCGTAGGCCTGGGGAGGGATGGGGAGCAGGCCGTCATCCGTCCCCGGCCCGGGGTGGACCTGCCCACTCGCCGGGTCGAGCTGCTTTAGCTCGATCTCGCGGAACTGCTCGACCCGCGTGTCGAAGCCCCAGGCGGGCGAGGTTTCCCAGGCCACCACCACGCGGCCGTCCGCAGTGGTTGTGCAACGGGGCTGGAAGTTGAGCGGCTGCCGCGACGATACCCGGATCGGGTCGCGGAGCGTGCCGGCGGCGCAGATCGTACCGTAGATGTGGATGGCGTCACCGTCGGGGCGCTCGAAACAGACCGCGACACCGCCGTCCACCGGCGTGAGGCTCGGCAAGCGCCCCGGCAGGGTGAAGGTGTCGGGTGATCCTTCACGGGTGAGGTGGATGGTATCGGTTGTCCCGGCGCGGCTGGTCCAGGCGTACCAGAGGGTTCCGGCGTCGTCATGCACGATGGCCGGGCCGAGGGCGACGGCCGCACCGCAATATAGGACCCGCTGCTCGCTGCCCTGCCGCCGGGTGACGCTCCACTGCTCGCCGTCGTAGGCAGTCCAGAGGTAGGCCGGGTCCGCGCCGCCGACCACCGCGACGCCGGAGAACTGCTCGGCCGTCGCGGTGGCAACGGTCGTCGTCCGGCCGTCGCGCTGCACAATCAACTGTAAGGTGGCTGCGGTGCCCGCCACCGCCGCGCCCCACTCCGCATAGCTGCGGCCCGGGTAGAGCCTGGCGCGAATGTGCTCCCATTCCCGGCTACGGTCCATGTTGCGGACGAACCGGTCGTCCACGGCGGGCAGCCCTACCGCGGCCAAGACCCAGCCGTCGGGCGTCGCTGCGAGATCGCAAGCGTAGGTGTCCGCACAGCGAAATATGGTCTGCGCTGGCATGAAGCTCTCCTTATGTGGTGAGTGAAGGGTGGCGAGTGGTATCCCGTCCCTCACTGCCCGTCATTGGCCCGAAAATGGTTGTCGTGCGGTCTGGATTGCGGCTTGCGCCGCAATGACGGCTCTGCCCCCTGCCTCGTCACTGCGGCGGAAGCCGCAGTCCAGGATGCGATGAATCACGTCCCTACGATGCCCCTTACCTCGACGGGACGGCCGGTCTGCCCGGACTCGATGGCGGCGAGGACGGTCGCTGCGATGGCCCGACCGTCGCGGGCCGTGAGCATCGTGTCCGCGCCGGTGTCAACGGCCGCGGCAAAGTTGTCGAGGAGGCGCCGCTCGTAGTCCAGCCCGACGCGCCGCTGACGATAGTCGCCCGGCTTGAGACCGCGCGCATACACCGATACTTCCGGCCGCGGCTCGGCGACGACGAGGGCGCCTTTCGTGCCCAGGATGTGCAGCCGCAGCTCGCCGATATTAGGATGACTCGGCTCGCCGATGCGTCCGATGCATAGCGAGCCGACGATCCCATGCTCCCGACGTGCCGGAGCTGCACCGCCGCTGTCCATAGGATTGTGCGGTTGTGGCGTCGTCATCTCCAGCGTCACCGAGCCTAAGTCCTCCACGCCACGGTCCGCGTGGCGCTGGAAGAAGTGCGCGGTGGTGCGGGCAAAGACCCGCCGGACGGTGACGCCGAGCAGCTCGTGGATGTAGGCCAGGGGGTAAATGCCTTCGAGGGTCAGCTCTCCTAGTCCGTCCCAGCCGACCTCGATCGGCTCCGGCTCACCAGAGCCGATCAGGGCGCCGGCGTCCTTGGCGAAATAGAAGTCCACGTGGATGGCATACGGCTGGCCGAGACCGCCGGCGGCGAGAAGCTGCTTGGTCTGCCGGATAGAGGGAAAGGTGTTCCGGTTCCACATCAGGAAGCGCACGCCGGCGCGCTCGACCGCCGCGACAATCCGGTCGCAGGAGGCAAGACTGAGCGCCAGCGGCTTGTCCTGGACGATGTGCAGGCCGGCCTCAGCCGCTTGCACGCTGAGGTCGGCGTGGCGTGGCACTTCCGGCGTGACGCACGCGACCTGCGGTTGGAAGCGATCCAGGGCCGTCGCCACGCCGCGTACATACGGGAGTCCGAGGGTGGCGGCCGTGGCTGCATTGCGTGCGTGTGCCCAGTCTGGCGCGGCTGCATCGTCGGTAACGGCCAGCAGCTCGTAGCGCGGGTGGGCCGCCATGCCGTGCAGGATGTAGTCGTGCTTGACGGCGCCCATGACGAGCACCCGCAGCGGCTCAGGCGCACGCATAGTGCCCCTCCGTCAGCGTCATGGCCGCCGCCGCGCCCAACGACGATTCCACGGCGGCGGCGACCAGCAGGGCGGCGTGTCCGTCCGCGCCGCCCACCGCCGGCTCCCGCTGCTCCGCGATGGCAGCAGCAAACTCCGCCAGCAACAGGGCGACCGCCGATTCGTCCGGCTCCGTTCGCACCGCTTGGGGATGGCCGCCGCCATAGAGCAGCTGCACGTTGTGGTGCGTATCGGCGTAGGCGGCGCCGAGGGAGCCGATCAGCGTCAGTGAGTCGTAGCCGTCACCGGTGGGGAGTGTGTGGGCCACGTCAATCAGCGCCATACCGCCACCGGCAAAGCCGAGGTGGACTTGCGCGTACTCCGCCGCGGCGAGGTCGGTCGTTCGGGCCGGTCGCGCGACGGCGTAGACGTGGGTGGGGAGGCCACCTGGCAGGCCGGAGCCGCACGACGGATGGTGCCAGGTGTGGTGCTGCTCTGGCCTGCCACCAAACATCCACAGAGCCAGATCGAGCGCCGCGTAGGCAGCGCCGTGGATGGCGTGCCCTCTTCCGTCCATGACTGCCGTGGCCGAGAACCACTGGTGGATACGGAGCAGCCCCGGCCGGCCCAACTCGCCGTCGTCGAGGCTGGCCTTGACGGCGCGGTGGTCGGCCCGAAAGCGGGCCGGGTGCGCCAGCATCAGCCGGACCCCGGCTGTGTGGCCGGTGGCGGCGACCTGCTGCGCCTCGTCGGCTGTAGGGGCCAGCGGCGGTTCGACGAGGATGTGCTTGCCGGCCTGCGCTGCACGCTGCATGAGGGTGGCGTGAGTCGGGGCCGGGGTGGTGACAATGATCGCGTCGAACGTCTCGGGGGCGCTGTCGAGCAACTCGTCGAGCGTGCCGGCGCGTGCTGCGGCACCGGCGGTGCGGGCGGCGCGGTCCGCCCGGGCGGGGTCCGCGTCGGCGACGGCCGTAATCGCGGTGTTCGGGAGCTGCCGTGCGGCTGCGAGGTAGGGCGCTGCGTTCGCATCGCAACCGATCAGGGCTATCCGAACCATAGCTCCTCCTGTTGTGGGTCGGGCTGCGGCGTTGGTGTGGCGTGCAGTGCTGTGCAGTGCTTGGGGCCGGTCTCTGCCGGCACGTGTGGCTTGCGCGAGCGTGTTAAGCGTATCATCATACGGTTTTGCGTGGCGATCAGTCGCGGCCCCCTCCGGTTCCTCGGCGGCGGCGGGGAACCGGCCTGTTCCCTCTCTTGTCGCAACGGGGACGGGAGGAGGCTATGACGCCTCGGCTGCACACTATCTTGTAGGAAGAGGACGCTCATGACCATTGCACTAGACACGGCTTGCTCGCGGCGGGTGCTGTTCATAGACCTCCAGGAGGTCGAGTCGCTGGAGGGGGCCGAGCAGGTCGTCAATACGGCGACCAAGTGTCCGCACAACCCCATCCTGGCGCTGGGGCAGCTCGACGAGTGGGACGCGATGCAGGCGCGGCCGTGGCCCGGGGGCGTGATGTACGACCCGGCGGACAAGCTGTTCAAGATGATCTACTCCGGGATCGGTCACATCCGCCAGCGCAACTGGCAGGAGGGCTACGCCGAGAGTGCCGACGGGATCAACTGGGTCAAGCCGCGCGTCGGTCGCTACGAGTGGCTGGGGTGCAAGGACAACAACATCGTCCTCGGTAACACGCGCGGGAAGCAAGACAGCCACTCCACCAAGATGCGGCCGATGCTGGACCTGGCCGAACCGGACCCGGCCAAGCGTTTCAAGGCGGCTACCAAAGGCGCCGGGCCGAAACGGTACAAGGTGATGTACTCGCCCGATGCGAAATGGTGGAGCGATCCGGTAGACGTGGACCCCGACCACGGGTTATATGGGGGCCACGGTATTGACCCGTGCCAACCGCTCTATGACGACCAGGACCCCGATCCTCACCGCCGCTACAAATGGTACGGCCAGTTGATCCAGCCCACGACAGACGGCCGGCAGCATGTTCGCAAGATCGGGCTGGCCTACGGTCCCACGCTCGAAGACCTGACGCCGAGCACGCTGAATCCGGTGCTCGACACGGACACCGGCCCGGAAGACGAGCTGCACTTCTGCTCGGTACTGCCCTACGAGGGGCATTATCTGATGCTCTACGAGTTCGGGCGCTACGACGAATGGTTTCATGCGCTCACCGGCGAGCTACGGCTGGCCGTCAGCCGCGATGGCGAGCGATTCCGGCGGTTGCAGCCCCACCGGCCGATAGTGGCGCGGGGCGCGGCGAGCGAGTGGGATGCGGGCTGGATTGCTTCCAGCAGCCAAACCATCGTTCACGGCGACAAGATTTGGATTTTCTACTCCGGCAACGGCAGCGAGTGGAAGGGCTGGCCGGCCCAGAACACGCCGCGCAAGTTTACCGAGGACCTGGGTGTCCCCAGCAGCGGGATTGTCTACCCGTCGCGGGCCGGTCTGGCGACGCTGCGGCTGGACGGATTTGTGGACGTGCGCTCGATTGACCGGCTGGTCCCGGCCACCGTCACCACCGCCCCCATTACCGTGCGCGACGCCCAGCCTAGCTCGCTGGTCGTGAACGTCGCCGATCCGGAGCCGTACCGCAGCTGGGTGACGGTGGAGATCGTGGACGCCGCCACCGGGGAGCCGCTGCCCGGCTATGGTGCCGACGACTGTGAGCGGGTACTCAGCGACGGAGTGCGCCTGCCGGTGCGCTGGCGGGAGCAGCGCACCCTCGCCGGCGTGGAGGTGGAGCGGATTCAACTCCGCTTCCGGCTCTACGGCCGGGCCAAGCTCTACAGCTTTGCGTTTGCGCCCGCGGCCTGACCTGCGGCTCACCGCACCGAGGCAGATGTGGGCCGAGTCGTAGGGGCGCGATGAATCGCGCCCAGGGAGAAGTGGATTCCCGCCTACGCGAGATATGGCGGGGAGTGAGTGGCCCTCGACAGAAAGGAGCAGTACGAGGTGACGATGTTGAATGGTGTGATGCCGGTGCTGGTCAGCCCGATGCACGAGGACGGCAGCCCGGATCGGGAGGGGTACGCGCGGCTGCTGGACTATCTCTTCCAGTATCCGCTCGCCGGTCTGTGGGTGCTCGGTTCGGGCAGCGAGAACTTCACGATGCCCCACGCGCACCGGGTTGAGGCCACGAAGATTGTGGCCGAGCACATGCAGGGGCGCACCACGTTGATCGTGGGTTGCAGCGACCCGGTGATGTCCGAGGTCTACCGGTTCTTCGACGAAACGGCGCAACTGCCGATCCAGGGCTACCATCTCCTGCCCACCGACCGCAAGATGGGCACGAGCATGAGCGTGGATTACTGGTCGGCAATGGCGGAGCGGTCGCCGCTGCCGTTGTGGCTCTACAGCAACCCGGCGCGGGCGCTGGAGCCGACGGTGGAAGCCGTCACGGAGCTGGCGCAGCATCCGAATATCGCCGGGATGAAGATTGGCGGCTACGACTTGACCCAGATGACCTCGATTGCGATGCTGAACAGCGAATCCTTCCAGGTGCTCGGCGCCGGTGGCGGCAATCACCTGGCCTACCTGGCGCTCGGCGTGCAGTGCTGCACGATGAGCACAGCCTCCAGCTTTCCCAGGCAGCACAGCGAAGTTCACGCGCTCTGGGAGCAGGGGCGGATCGCGGAGGCGCGGGAGAAGGCCTTTGCGCTCATCAGGATCATCAAGCAGTTCCCGCCGCGGCGCAACACGGAGACCTCGGCTGAAGAGAAGGCGGTGCTGGAGCTGCTAGGCATCTGCAGGCGGTGGGTGCATCCGCCGTTCAAGCCGCTCTCCGATGAGGCGATGGCGCAGTTGCGTCGGGTGTTGGAGGACAACGGCATCCTGCCGGCCTAGGGTGGTAGCTCGTGGTCGGTGGGCCTCACCCCCGAGGGACGTGGATGCCCGGGCACGCGGAACGACCGGGCCGGGGCCGGTTGCCGGGCGAGGGCTACGAGCACGCTACCGCCGGCATGCTACGTTGGTAGCGCCAAGCACGCTCCGCTCGCGGGCACGACACCGATGAATGGACAGCCGCCAGACACCGCTTGGGAAGTCGGACCGCTGACGCGCCGCGTGGCCTTGCCCCCGGGAGCTGAAATCGCGGTGGCCGTCGGAGCGCAGGTGGAGCCGGCAACCCCGCTCGCTTACGTCTCGGCAGGAGCGGCGCCGGTGGTGCTCTCCCTGAGCGCGGAGCTGGGTGTCGGCCCGGCGGAGGCAACCGAGTACCTGACCGTCGAGGCTGGGCAGACGGTCAGGGCGGGGATGCTCTTGGCCGAGCGCGCCGGTCTCTTGGGGCTGCAACGGCAGACGGTGACGGCGCCGCAAGCCGGCCACGTGGCGTTCGTTTCACGGGATACCGGCACGGTCGTCATCCACCCGCACGGCGACGCCGGTGTCGTGCCGCTGCCGGCGCTGGTATATGGAACGGTCGCCGCCCTGGAGGAGGTACCGGAGCCGGCGGTTGTGCTCACTGCGCCGGGCCTGGCCATCGCTGGTGCGTGGAGCGACGGTGGGTCTGCCTGGGGACCACTTGTGCTCTGGGAAGAGCCGGACCCGCCTCCGGTGGCCACGGACTGGGCCGATTGGGAAGGCGCCGTGGTTTTCCGGCGCGGCGCGGCGACGGCCGAGCTACTTATAGCCGCCGCTAGGCAGGGCGCGGCGGGCATAGTCGCGGCGGGCAGTACGGAGCTCCGGCGCGGCGCCGATGCATATAGCACGGTGCCGACGCTGCTGCTCTACGGACACCTCGACCTCGCGCCCACGCCCCCCACTGCGCTGTTGGAGGCGTTGCGGCCCCTGGCGGGTACGACGGTGGGCATCGCCGGGGCGGACCGGAGCGGGGCGGCGGAACTGCTGTTGACCGGCCCGGCGGCCGAGACGCTGGCCGCGCAGATCGGCCCGCCGGTGCTGGAGCCGGGTTGCGATGCCGTGATCCTCGGCGGCCCGCGGGCGGGTACGGTCGTGCGGCTCATCGAGACGACCGCGGCACACCTCTTTCCGAGTGAGTGGCGCGGCCCGGCGGCACAGGTGGCGGCCGCGGACGGCTCGACCCACTGGGTACCACTGGTCAGCCTGGCTCCGCTGCCGACACTACGCCCGGACTAGGGCGACCGGCGTGACGTGAGCCGGTCGATTGTTGTACCGTGATGCTCACCAGCACTGCCACCGGGGAGGGGGGCGTATGACGACGGGGCCAATCATCACTGCTGCCATCATCGGGGCCGGTAATCGCGGCGCTACGCACCTGGCGACGGTTAGCACGCTGCGCCAGCATTTCCGCCTGGTGGGGGTGTGCGATGCCCGCGCGGCGCGCCGGCAATGGGCGGCTGAGACCTACGGCGTCCCCGCTTTCGCGCATCCGGTCGCCTTGCTCGACGCGGTACGCCCGCAGGTCGTGGGCGTGGTGGTGCCGCCCGACGCGCACCACTTGGTCACGGCGGTGGCCGCGGCGCGTGGCGCGCATATCATCACGGAAACGCCCATCGCGACCACGCTGGCGATGGCCGATCACATGCTTGCCACCGCCCAACGGCACAATGTCTTGCTCGAAGTCTCCGAGAACGCCTGGCGCTGGCCGCACGAACGGCTCAAACGGCTCGTGGTCGAGCACGGCCTGATCGGTCCAGTGACCCAAGTCCACCTCTGGTACACCTCCGGCAGCTATCACGGCATGGCGGCCATGCGCCGCTTCATCACCAGCCGGCCGGTGCGGGTCTGGGGCGTGAGCCATCCCGTCGCGGTGCAGCCGTTCGTCGAGGTGGACGGGCTTACGCGCACGCAGCGCACCTGGGAGTTGGGCGTCATCGAGTTCGCCGGTGGGGAGATCAGCGTGTATCAGTGGCCCATCGGTACCACCTACGGCAACCGTTGGGAGGTCATCGGTACGCAGGGGGTGATTGCGGACAATGAGGTGGTGGTGTGGGAGGAGGGCCGGTCGCGGCGCGGTCGCCGGCTGCCTATCGAGACGGTGCTCGGTGCCACGGCGGACGGCAGCGCAACGATTACCCACGCCCAGCTGGCGAGTGAGCCACCGCTGACCTGGCACAACCCCTACCGGCAGTATGCCCTGCCCGGCGCGGACGACATCGCCCGGGCGGATACCTGGCTGGGCCTGCACCGCTCCATTGTCGAGGGCCGGCCGGCGGTCTACGGGGCCGCGGCGCGCACCGACCTGGAACTGCTCATGGCGCTCCGCGAATCGGCCCGCCACGGGAACCGCCGGCTCGATCTGCCGCTGCGCGCGCCGACGGCGCTAGAGCGGCAGCTGCACGCGGAGTTCGCGCAGCAGTACGGGGCAGAGCCGTTCGAGGACGCCGAGGCGCTGCTGGCGCGCGTGTTCCCGGCGCCCAGCCTCACCCGTTCGCCCTACAGCTTAGGCGTTGGGGGGACACGGGCGGAATGAGCGCCGATAGCATACACGGGGCCTAGACGTGAAGAGACCCATAGCGGTAGTCTTGACCGCCGCAATCGTGTTTGTATCGGCTTGCGATCTGGCTGTGTCGCAGACACAGCCGCCAACGGTCGAGCCAAGTGTGAACACCAACCTTGTCCCACGTGTGCCGACAGAGCAGGCGCAAGAGTTGGTGGATGAGACGGAAAAGAACTGTCGGAGAGTGGTAGCGAACTTTGTCAAGAGAAGACATGGTGACGCGGCGCTGGTAGATCTCAAAATTCTAAAGATAGCTGCGCGGTCCGGCGAATCCTATAGATTCAACTATCAAGTCTGGGTAAGCGGCGACTTGGAGAATAAAGATGTCGGCTTGGACGAAAGATGCACTATAGTATCGGCGCCGGAGCCGCTCCCAACCGCAACACCTACACTGACCCCTACGCCAACGCTAACTCCAACACCTACGCTGACGCCAACGGTTACTCATACTCCGACTAATACGCCTGTTCCGCCCGATACTCCAACGCCAGTGCCAACACCCATGCCGATGCCGACGGTGGCTTCTGTTCCAACGAGCGTCTCGGCCAGATTCTCTGCTGCGGCTTGTATCAATGGTAGAACGGTTCTTAGCCCGGCTAGGAATCCGGGCTTGGTTTCGGATTGCGCGGTGCTTTTGGAAGTCAAGAGCATTCTAGGGGCAGCGCGGCTGAACTGGAGCGAGAGCCAGCGCATAGTAGATTGGGATGGCATTCTCGTTGACGGCTTACCACGGCGAGTGGTTGAGATAGACCTTTCCAAGCGTCAGTTGACCGGCTCCATTCCGTATCAGTTAGGCTATCTCGACAGCTTACGGCGGCTGAACCTCTACAACAACCAGCTGTCCGGGCCGATCCCGCCGCAGCTGGGCGCCCTGACCCAATTGCAGCATTTGTGGTTGAGTTTCAATAATCTATCCGGCCCCATCCCGCCGGAGTTAGCATCTTTAGGCTCGCTACAGGTGTTGTATCTCCACAACAACCGGTTGACGGGACATATCCCGCCGCAACTAGGATCATTATCTCAGTTGCGGGAGCTGGGTCTTGGAAATAATAGGCTGACCGGCTCTATCCCGCCGCAGTTAGGCGCGCTTACTCATCTGGTGACGCTGGGGATGCACCATAATTTCCTGTCCGGCCCGATCCCGCCGGAGCTTGGCGCGCTTACTCATCTGGAGGTGTTTCATCTTGTAGCGAGAAACCGAACGAACCGATTTGTCGGCTGTGTGCCTCGGCGTCTGGCCTATGTTGAGCGCAAAGATTACGCTTTGGTGGGCCTCTCGTTCTGCCGGGCTTGACGGCCCCTTGCCCGGCTGCTGGATTCCGGCTTGCGCCGGAATGACGGTAGGAGCGGCAGATTTCCCCGCTCCACTGACCACTGATTACTAGCCACTGGTCGGAGATCAGGCTACAGCCCCGGCAGGCTCAAAGCTGATCTTGAGCCGGGTGCCGGTAGCTTGCGCGATCTTTCCCAGCGTCTTGGTAGACGGGTGAACACGCCCGCTCTCCAGTCGGGCGATGACCGACTGCGTGGTCTTCATGCGCGTGGCAAGCTGCGCTTGGGTAAGCCCGGCGCCAGTGCGCGCCTCAATCAACAAGCGGGCCAGTGCAAACTCCGGGCCAAGCTCTTCATAGGCAGCCCGGTAGTCCGGGTCCTGGCTCCATTGCTCGTGCAAGTCTCGGACGTTGCTCATTCCAGTACCTCCTTGGCGCGCCGCAGCCTGGCGCAATCAACTCACAGAGGCGTATGAAGTGGGCGTGGATATCGGCCGGTAGCGAGTCAAGCTCCTTGTTTACGGTGGCATTCAGGGTCTCTACGGCCCAGTCCATGGTGCCGTAAACTATAGCAAAATTGCTATAGTTATCCAAAGAGTCGCTCCAGCCCGAACCCTCGGACGCGCGGAGTGGCGCGGGAATGACGGGGGAGATGGTGGAAATGACGGGGGGTGAGGGGGTAACGCGATGGTGAGCCGGGGAGCGGGGCTGCCGGCGGGGGTGACGGCACCTTACGATTGGGCGCTGGCCCAAATGCGCGTGCCGGAAGCGCACGCCGTCACGCGCGGCAGCAAGGACGTGGTGATCGCCGTCATTGACTTGGGCTACGGCTTTCACCCGGATCACGAGGGGCAGCTGTGGGTCAACCCCCGGCCCACGCGCGGCGACGTGCATGGCTGGGACTTTGCCGATGACGACGCCTCCCTGGAGTTCAGCGGCCCCGGCGCGGACAGCGAGTATTCGCGCAGCCATCATGCCTTTGTCGTCGGGGAAGTGGCGGCGGTGGCGCCAGAGTGCCCGATCATGGTGCTGCGCGTAGGCTACGAGCCGCATCATCAGGGCAGCTGGGAGCGGGCTGTCCGCTATGCCGTGGCGCATGGTGCGCGCGTGCTGGTGATTCCCCATGGCTACTTGACACTGAACCCCGAGACGCGCCAGCCGCTCTTCTATCAGGGTACCGACTTCACCTATCCGGGCGACAACGTGGGGCTGCTGGCGGCCTTTGACGATGCGTACCGGGCCGGCTGCCTGATCTTCAAGGGCACCGCGGATAACCGTGGCCGGCAGGTGGCGACGGTGAACGCCGCCGTAGACAGCGTGATCGCCGTGGGGTCTACCAATCGGCGCGGCGCGGCAGCGAACATCGCCGCCGCGGCTGCTTACGTCGAGGTGGCGGCGCCGGGCGGCGAGCGAGATAGCGGCGACCCGCTGGACAACGTGTGGGGCACGGGCGGCGCGCACAACTACATTCCGTTCACGGGAGGATGCATGGCTGCGGCGTTCGCCGGCGGGGTCGGTGGGTTAGTCGCTGCTCGCTATCCGCAGCTGTCCAACGAGCAACTGCGGCAGGTGCTCCGCAACACCACGCAAGGCACCGGCTGGGACCCCGAGCTGGGTCATGGTGCCCTGGACGCCTACCGGGCCGTATCGCTGACGGAGCAGCAGCTCTCGTGTCGCCCGCATATCCGGGCCAAGCAGTCGGGGCTGCGACGTGCAGCCGGCCGGTCAAGCGCCGAGGTCGTCGTCGAGAACGGTGGCGTTTTCGACATCAACCGGGTCCTGGTCGTGGTCTATAATGGCGATCCGTTGGCGCCCGCCGATCCGACGGCCAGTCGGGAGCAGCCCAACATCCTGCTGCGCCGGCAAGTTGGCCACAGTATTGCTGCGGTGCCGGGGTTGACGCGCGTGACGATAGAGGTCGAGCTTGATGACCGGCCGGCGCCGGAGGGCTACTACGCACAGGTGTGCGCCTTGGATAGGGGAGCTACCGGCAGCTATGACACCGCGGCGCTGCCGCCGGTATAGCTGTCAGCGATTAGCTCTCGGCCGGCAGCCTGGGACATCGTTGCGGCGGCGGCTGCAATCGAGGCTCCCGTCGTTGCGGCACGTGTTATCATTCCCCGGTCAGCCCCCGCTGCCCTGAGGCACCCGATGGCAACCATAGTCACGACCACCACCACTATGCGGCCCTACCGCCACGGGGGGCCGATTGACTACGCTCGGCTCGACTACGATCCCGATGAGCCGGTCCAGAAGCCTGATGCGATGCAACAAAACCTCCAACTGGAAGCAATCCTGGGCTTGCTGCGTGCCCACTTCACCGATTTCGACCGTCGGCCCGATGTCTTCCTCGACTCCGACACGATCCTCTGCTACGACCCGGACGACCTCAATGTCCGCGTCTCCCCGGACGTGTACCTGGCCTTTGGGGTGGACGCGCAGGCCATCCGCCCGCGCAAGCTCTACCTCCCGTGGGAGGTAGGCAAGCCACCGGACTGGGTGCTGGAGATCGCTTCGTCCAGCACCGGACGGGAGGACGTGGGTCGCAAGCGGGCGATCTATGCGCGGATCGGGGTGCCGGAATACTGGCGGTTTGATCCGACGGTGGACGGGAAGTATCACGGGACACGGTTGGCCGGGGAGCGGCTGGTCGGTGGGGCGTATCAACCACTGCCACTGACCACCGAGCCGGACGGTGTGCTGAAGGGGTACAGTCCGGTGCTGGGGGTGAGCCTGTGCTGGGACGACGGGTGGCCGCGGCTGTATGACCCGGCGACGGACAGCTATCTGGAGAGCTGGCAGCAGGAGCGAGCCGCGCGCGAGGCGGCTGAGTCCCAGGTGGTGGTCGAGCAGGCGGCGCGCCAGGTCGCCGAGGCGCGCATTCGGCAGTTGGAGGCGGAGCTGCGCCGCCGACAAGCGGGGCAGTAGGCAGTGATCCCGGCTCACAGCTCGTGCCGGAGGGAGGGCCGGGGTGGCCGTGCTCGCCTCCCGCGAACCTGGGCGGTGCCGCTGTTGGATTCCCGCTGGCGTGGGAATGACGGGTTACGCAAAGGTCTCCGGAGGTAGAACGTGATGGCCGCAGAGATCGCCGTAGACATTGCGCCGTGGAAGGACGATGCGCCCTTTGTGTACTCCATGACGTATGACGAGGGCACGATTGATGCCATCACCAACTCCTATCCCATTCACCAGGAATACGGCATACCGGGGCACATTTGCCAGGTGAGCGGTCGGCTTGGCTTGCAGCGGATGGTACGCGGCACTTCGATGCGGGAGGTGTTCTACCTGAACGCCGCGCAGCTACGTTTCCTCATCGCGCGCGGCTGGACGATCAGCAGCCATTCGCATACCCACGTCCCGACGAATCAAGTCGGGGTGGACCTGGACCTCGAAGTGCGGATCAGCAAGTGGGAGTTGGAGGAAGCGATCGGGCAGCCGGTCCACCTCCTGGCGTACTGGGGCAACCTGGACCTGGCCGATGCGATTCTTCCGGTGGCGCAGGAGACCGGCTATCTGGGCATTCTGAGCATTGGCTACCCGTTCAACTCGGCCGACTACGATCTCTGGAACATTGCGCGCGGCACGGTCGGCCGTGACCTGGAGGGCTGGCTGGAAGAGCCGAGCGCCTCGCTCTACTCCCATACGCGCGACGCTTTCCCCGGCAGCTTGACCCAGGAGCACACGCGCGGCACCTGGCTGGTAGACATCACCCACATCGTGGCCGACCGGCTGCCCCAAGCCAACGGCCCCGGTCTGTGGAACCGCTGTATCACACCGTCCATCCTCGATGCCCGGCTCCGTGAGGTACGTGGCTTATGGGGTGATGAGGTGTGGGCGACCGTGCCCGAGGAGGTGGTGGCCTATACCATTTGGCGCCGGGCAACGACCGTCACCTGCGCGGCAACGGGACCGAACCGCGCCGTCTGCACCGTTCATGTCGGCCCGCTCCCCAAGGGGCTACCGTGCAGTCCGCTGACGTTGCGGGCCACGGTGCCGTGGCGGCAGGGGCGCGTCAATCGCGGCGATCTCGCCGCGCGGATCAGCGACGGTCGGCTGGTCTGGACCAGCGAGGTCGTGGATGGCAGCCGGTTCGTGCTCGAAGCCGGTTAGTGGTTAGTAGCTCCATGCTCGCCAATCCGGGAGGGCCGGTTTGACGCCCGACGGATAGTGCGGTATCGTTCCGAGGCGCTGCTATAGCAATGTAGTTGGGTGCTCGGCTAAACGGTACGCTCCGCAGGCGCGAGTGCAGTGGAGTGATCCCGGTGCGAGTGGTGGAGAAGGAGAAGGAGCTTATGACCCAGGCAACCCGTCGCAAGTACCTTGGTGGAGCCGGCGCTGCGCTGGCCGGTCTGTTGGCTGCGGCCTGTGGGGAGGTCGAGATTCGCTATGTCCAGGGGCCCGCAGGACCCGCAGGCCCCGCTGGTCCGCAGGGTGAGCAGGGAGCGGCCGGGGCCTCCGGGGCCAAGGGTTCGGCCGGGGCCGCCGGCCAGACCATTGTGGTCGAGAAGGAGAAGCCGGTCGTCGTCGAAAAGATCGTCGAGAAGGAGGTTGTCGTCGAGAGGCCGGTCGTCGTCGAGAAGCCGGTGGAGAAGGTCGTCGAGAAGCTCACGCAGCAGAAGCTCATTCGGTATCTGCACGTCGATGTCAACCAACTCTACTGGAAGGATGCCTGGAACACGATCTTCCGCAACTTCGAGGAGCAGAATCCGCAGTACCGCATCTCGTGGGACCCGGCATTGGGCATTGGCGCCTCCGCCGAGAAGGCGATTGCCACCTTTGCTGCCGGTGACTACTACGACTTCCTCTATGGCCACTACACCATCATCGGCGGGTACGTGGACAAAGGAGTCATTCAGGCGCTCGATCCCTTCCTGGCCAAAGAGAAGGACATCAAGATCGACGACTTCGTGCCGGCGGCGGTCGAGAAGTTCGAGGGCAAGACTTACGGCCTGGCCTGGTTTACCAACGGCAAGGAGTTCTGGTACAAGTGGAACAAGTTCCAGGAGGTCGGGGTCGAAAACCCGCGCGATCTGGAGCAGGCCGGCGAGTGGACCTGGCCGAAGCTGCTGGAGATGTCGCAGAAGCTGGTCAAGAGGGACGGCGACGAGGTGACGCAGTTTGCCTTCAATCTGCCGTTTAGCAGCACGGGCTGGATGCTCAACGTCCTGCTGGCGTGGGGCGCCGACTGGTTTGACGACAACTTTACGAAGGCCACTATCGACACGCCGGAGTTCGTCGAGGCGACCGAGTTTGCCGTAGACCTAGTGCGGGAGCACAAGGTCGCCGGCGGAAACTTCGCGAGGGGGGAGAACGTCTCCTTGGTGACCGGCTCGTACTACACGCGGACATTCCAACAGCTGCTCCAAGAGGAACAGTTCGACTTGCAGATGACTCTCTTGCCGAAAGGGCCGACCGGCCTACGGCGGGTGCCGCTGGCCAACAACGCCAGCTACGTCACCGCACAGGCCAAGGATCCGGACGGCGCCTGGGAGTTCAACAAGTTCATCATCGGTGAAGGGGCACAGACCGAAATGGCCCTCTTGGGTGGTGGTCGGTACTCGGTGTTCAAGGACGCCACGCCCAAGGTCCTGCATTCCTACGAGGACCCCGAGGTGTACGCGGCTTCGGCCAAGATCTCCGCGCCAACCAAGCTCATCGTCAAGCAGGGCGATATCAACAAGCTGTGGAGCGAGGGCTGGAAGGAGATGGTCGAGGGCACGAAGGGCGTGCGCGAGCATCTGACCGAGATGCAGCGGCAAGCGGATCGCTTGCTGAAGGAGTTCGGCTCCATCTCCTAGCAGCAGCGGTAGTCGGGAACCGTCAGGGTAGTCGGCGGGAGCCACGATGGCTTCCGCCGTTGTCTTTAACCGGCTGGCCTATGTGCCCCCTCCGGTCTCCCCGTTACGCCGGGGGGCGAGCGGGCCGAGAGGATGTGGTGCGGGGTCACAGCACGAGATGGCGGGTGGTCGATAACGAGGCTGCGAGTGTGCAGGCGCCGGTGCGGTGGCCCGGCCAGTCGGGTTTGTGTAGCCGTCGCCAGGCGACGTAGCCGGTAGTCGTTGCCGGGTCGGCGAGTTGCAAGCGCATGGCCAGCGGGAAGCTGGGGCGGTACGGCTGCCGGTGGCGTGCCCGGCGGACGGCCACGCGGGCGCCGGCCCGGATTTGGGGATGCGTATTGGTGGCCGGGAACAGGTCTACCGTCCCGTCGGGTCGCCGCCGCTTGACGGGCACGGTCACGAGGTTCCGGCCGAGCCAAGCGTGCGCTTCCCGACACAGGCCGGTACAGCCGGTGGCCATGATAATCGGTACACCGTGGTCGTGGCCGGCCGCGATGGCGTAGGCGGCCAGCTCACCGCCTTCCCGGCCATTGAACCAGTAGCGGCGGCGACGGGCGCTCGACCAGGTGTGGGACAGCACGGCGTCCGTGGCGCCTTCCATCGCGTGGGAGCCTACCAGCATCACGCCGGCGAAGTGCTCATCCAGGCCGTTGAGCAGCGGGCCGCCGGAGAGGATGAGCTGTGCTCGCGGGTCGAGTAGCTCCGGGAGGATGTTCCGGTCACGAAACCCGTCATCCTTGACTACCACGGCGCTGGCGCCGGTGTCGAAGCAGCCTTGGACGGCCGCGTTCACATCGCCGGTCAGTAGCTCGCGGAAGGGCCGCAGGCGTGGGCTGGTGGACGGGAGATTCCTGGCCCAATACTCGGCGACGCCGGTGGGGCCTTCACTGTCGGCGACAATGAAGATTTTGGGGCCGTCATTGCTCATGGCAACCCTACGCACCTCACCCGCACACCTTCACTCCCCGCCCCCGCCATTGCGGCGCCAACTGCCATCCAGGAGCCAGAGCAATGCTGCTACAATGGGGCATACGGTGAAGCCGGATGGGCACTGGCGAGCACTGGGCAGCTATCCTGGCGGCCATCAGGAGTCCACAGGTGCTCCTGGGCTGGTTGCTCTTGTGCTGGGGGTAGTCGCTATTGCCGTACTTACCACTGCCGGGCTAAGTGAGTCCGCCAAGCTCCTTGTCTTGGGGGGGCTAGGCACACTCTTCCTGATCCTGGTCGCGAGTACCATAGTGATCACCTTCTTTCGACCTGGCAACCTTGGTGAGCAGTTGGTAGCAGTGAGGGACACCCTCGACGGTCAAGCATTCACTGATAGAATTCGGGATGTGGTCCGGGCAGAGCTACGCTCCGCCGGGCCGGAATCTGAGTAGATCATGCCTCCCAGCAAAGGCAGAGGAGTCACAAAGATGGCCAAGCAAGTTGAGCGGCCAGTCGGACAGCAGCACGACCTCCGTGCGACCATCGCCACCGCCTTCAGTATCCGCGGCGCACACTCGCGCTGGCGGACTATCGGGGGCATTGCCAGAGATACGGAGTTGCCCGAGGAAATGGTACGCCGCCATATCGAAACGCATCCCGAGGTCTACAAGCAGTCGCCGATAACTCTTGGTGGCACGCCGATCTACGGCCTCCGAAAACTGGCCGCCTAACTCTACCTGCTGCTATCCGCCTACCCTCACCGTCTCCCACAAGATGTAGAGGCGCAGCCCTGCCCCGTCATTCCCCCACAAGCGGGAATCTACCTCCGCCGGCCGCCCCGCCCCTGTTACCTCAGCCCATGCTCCCGAATAGTCTCCGCCACAAGCCCGAACCAGGCCAGGATAGAATCCACCTCACTATCCGTCAGCCTCCGTTCGATTGGACATGTGAGACTTTGCTCACCGGCAGGTTCAAAATCCCGGTACTCAGGGCTAATTCCTCAAGATGCTGAATGTGCGACTCGGGGATCGCAGTCTTTCCAACAGCATTGTCGGCACGCAGCGGTATGAAAACGCTCTGTCCACGTGCTGAGTGGGGTGGGTTTCCATAGCAGAAGGCAACGCGAGTTCTGCCGAGGCTAACATTTACGGAGAAACCTGGGTCCCCCCAATTGATGGGCATGGCCTTTTCCTGGGCAAACGTAAAAATACAGGAGAAGACTGCTCTCCCGTTCTCGTCGCAGTCATCAAGGAAACGTTGAATACTCATGCGATCCTTCCGTTCTTGAGTGACAGGGAATGTCCTACCGGCTCTCGCCTTCACTGCCTACCCCACCTGCGGAGTAGGCCTGTTTTCATAATAAGCCGCAGGATGGGAAAAAGCAAGCAACCTAGGGCGTGTTCACACAACCGCTCCCATATCGCCATAATGTCACCCTGAACGCAGTGAAGGGGCTCAACACCTTGTCGTGAGCACCGGTTTGGGTCAGCGGGCGCTTGAGACGCTTGAGATTCCGCGCTGCGCCCGCAATGACCGGCTGACAGGAGCAGCTGGCAGCTTAGTGTGAACACGCCCCAGCTTGCAAGCGATAAGATGCATTATAGTAATATGCAGGACATATGAATGAAAGCCATCCCACGTATCCTGTGCATCCTGTCCATCCATGTGAAATACCCCCACCCTACCCCGCAATATCAAAGTCCACCCCCGCTGCCACGTCTTCCGCCCGCGCCACCATGTAGAGCAGCAGCGAGAGCCGGTTGATATAGGCCAACAGGTACGGATTAGGCGCGGCCTCGGCGTGGGCGACCTCCACCACTCGCCGTTCCGCCCGGCGCACCACCGCACGGGCGAAATCCACGCCGGCCGACGCCGCACACGCGCCCGGCAGCACGAACTTGGCCGGAATGGTGACGGCGGCCTCCAGCTCATCCAAGGCACGCTCGATCCATTCCACCCGGTCGGCGGTCACGCGCACCCGCTTGGGATGATCGGGCGGCATCGCCAGTTCGGCCATGAGCTGATACAGGCCGCGTTGGGCCTGCCGCAAGACCGCCTCGGCCTGCGGACGCTGCACGCCCTGGCGCGCCACGCCAAGCGCACTGGTGGCCTCATCGAGCGCCCCCAACGCCTCGATCCTCGCGTCCGACTTGGCCACCCGGCGTCCGCCGAGCAAATCCGTCTGCCCGCTATCGCCCCTATGCTCTCGCCTGTTCATCGTCTTGCCTCGCACCGCTCGCTCTTCCCCCGAGGCCTTTGCAGAAACCGACACTGCTACGAAAACAACCCTGATCCATTATTCCCACGCCAGGAGACCTTTGCATACCCTCCAAGACAGCGTGCAGTGGTGGTGGCGACTCCACCGCGCCAACCTGGGAGGACCGGTTTTTAGATTCCCGCTTTCGCGGGAATGACGAGTTATGTAAAGTTCTCCGCCAGCGGGCATCCATCCTGCAAATCCTGATTCCGACAAACAGGGCCGTGTGCCCGTTGTCCGGTCCGGCACCCGACTGATATGGACACAGTGACAGGAGGGTAACGTATGCATGACGAGTCTGGAGCGCAGGTAGCCCCGGACATCTTGGATTCCCGCTTTCGCGGGAATGACGGGCCGGGCGGGACTAGCTGCCTGGCGTCGCCCCATTTTCATGCCCTGCAGTGGCCTTGACAAGGCCATGGTGTTTCCCGCGAAGGTGGGAATCCACGCCTCCTGGCTGCCCTGCCCGACCACCAAGAAGGCTAGAAAGGTGTACTCTCCATGACTGGTGAATGGCTGATCGTACCCGTATCCGTCGCATTGGGCTTGCTCGCCGCCTGGGTCGAGCATCGCTGCCTCCGGCGAGTACCATGAGCCGGGACTCACCACCGCCCCCGGCCCCGGCGCCATGGGCACGCACCGTCGCGGCGCTGGGCATCCTCGCCGTCTGGCTGGCCCTCGTTGTCTACGATGCCCTGTCGGCGGCGTGGGAGATGCCACTGCTGCTGTGGGGACTGGGCATTGCCGACGTCACCTACCTACTCGGCGTGAGTCTCCCCAGGCTGCTCGCGTCAGGCAACGGCCAGCCACCCACCACACCCAAGTAGGGGCACGGTTCACGGCACCCGGCGCTCGTCATTCTCGCTTGCGGAGACCTTTTGCATACCCCCCCGGAGGGAGTACCGGGGGGCCGGAGGGGCCCGGTATTGCACCCCCCGGCCTAGCCCAGCACGTCCGGGTTGACCAAGTGCGCCGGTCGGCGGCCTTCCAGTGCGTCGAGCAGCCCTTGTGCTGCCAACTCGGCCATGCGCGCGCGCGTGCCATGCGTGGCGCTCCCGATGTGCGGGGCGAGTGCCACGTTGTCTAGCGTGAGCAGCGGATCGTCGGGTCGCAGCGGCTCTTCCTCGAACACGTCCAAGCCGGCAGCCGCCAAGGGGCCGTCGCGCAAAGCCGCCGCGAGGGCCGGCTGGTCCACGATGGGGCCGCGCGCGGTGTTGACCAGGATCGCGCCTGGTCGCATCGCGCCTAGCTCGGCGGTGCCGATTAGCCCCTGAGTCTCTGCCGTCAGGGCACAGTGGATGCTGATGAAGTCCGATTGGGCCAGCACCGCTGCCAAGCTCGTGTAGCGTGCTCCATAGTTCCCTTCCACGTCGAGCTTGCGGGTACGGCTCGTGTAGATTATGTCCATCCCAAAGGCAACAGCGCGGCGCGTGACCGCTTGGCCGATGGCGCCCATGCCGACAATGCCCAGGGTGGAGCCGAACAGGTCGCGTCCCCAGAGCAGCCCCGGCTCATACTGGCCCCATTGGCCGGACCGGACGTAGCGATCCGCCTCCGACAAGCGCCGCGCTGCCGCCAGCATCAGTCCGAAGGCCAGCTCTGCCGTGGTGTCCACCAGCACGCCGGGCGTGTTGGTGACGGCCACTCCGTACTTCGTGGCGGCGTCCACGTCTATGTAATCGAAGCCGACGCCAAAGCCCGTGACCGCCCGTAGTCGCGGGGCCGACTCCAGAATCCGCGCGTCGAGCCGGTCGGTGGGTGGCATGGCAAAAACACCCTCCACGCCGTCGGCGATCCTCCGATGGGTCACTTCCGGCGGCGCCGGGAGCCGGCCTTCCCACACCTCCACGTCGCAGCGAGCGCGCAGCAGTTCCAGCCCACTTTTCGGATAGCTCCAACTACAGAAGACCTGGGGCCGCGCCCCGGTGGTCGTGCTCTCAGCCATTGCTTGCTCCTTGCCCGGACGAACGGCCGTCCGCTCCTACAGCCCCTCAAGTCAGCGGGCTACCGCTGAATGGTAGCATGGGGCAGTTGTGCGAGCGTCAGGGTCATCGAGCAGTTCCCGCCGCGACGGGATACGGAAACGTCGGCTGAAGTGAAGGGTGCGGTGCGGTGCGAACTCCCCTTCCTTGCCAGGGCCCAGGGCCTTTCCATATGTCACCACTTCGACAGGCTCAGTGCAGGCTCTGAGCGGAGCGCAGGGTCGTTCTCCCGTGGCCGAGATTCTGCGCTCTGCTCAGAATAACGTTGGAAAGGCTGCTCAGAGGGACAGGTTTGGCAGTGACTTTGGAAAGGTCCTCGCCAGGGCCGGGACCAGGGGCGGCCAGGAGTAGGTCGGGGTGGTCAATCGGTCAATGGGAGTACGGGAGTTGTGAATGGAAGACATCAGAGTGTTGGTGACGATCCCGGAGCTGGAGGGGCAGCAGGCGTTCCTCGACGAGATGGCTGCCGTTTCGCCGCGCTTGGTGATCGAGCAACGCACCTCGACGACCTGGGAGCAAACGGCGACGATGCTCACCGACATGGAGGTGCTGTACACCAATCGGGCGCCGGCCCACCTGGAGCAGGCCAACCGGCTGCGGTGGGTGCAGCTCCATACGTCCGGGTTCGACCGCAGCGCGCAAGCGGTCTTCGCGCCGGGCACGATCACCGTGACCAACGTGGCCGGCGCCCATGCGGTGCCGATGGCCGAATACTGCCTGACGGTGATGGTGCTGCTGGCGCGAGGATTCTTGCAACTGGTTCGGGATCAGGGAGCCAAGGAGCGCGAGCCGGCGCATAGCCCGCCGGTCGAGCTGGCTGGTCGGACGGTGGGGATTGTGGGCTACGGTCAGACGGGGCGGGAGGTGGCCCGGCTCGCCACGGCGCACGGTATGCGCGTGCTGGCGCTGAAGCGGCACCCGGAGCAGCGGCGTGCCTCGGGGTATCAGTGGCCGGGCGTTGGCGACCCGGAGGGCGCGCTGCCGGAGCGGTTCTTCGGGCCGAGGCAGCTCCATGACCTGCTGGGCGAGTCCGATTATGTGCTCGACAGCCTGCCGCTCACGGACGAGACCCGGGGGGTGTTCGACGCGGCGGCGTTCCGGGCGATGCGGCCGGCGGCCTACTTCCTCAACGTCGGTCGTGGCGAGACGGTGGACGACGCGGCGCTGGCAGCGGCGCTGCGCGAGGGCGTGATCGCCGGGGCGGCGCTCGACGTGTTCGTCACGGACCCGGCGCCGCTGCCGCCGGAGCATCCCTTCTGGCGGCTGGACAACCTCTTCATGTCCCCGCACATCTCCGGCAGCCGCCGGCAACCGCTGTACCTGCCGCGGACGAATGCGCTCTTCTGCGAGAACCTGCGCCGCTACGTGGCGGGCCGGCCCCTGCTGAACGTGGTCTCGGCCGAGCGCGGCTACTGATCGGCAACGGGCTTCCGTTCCTAGTGGAGGGTATGCTGCTATGACGCTGGCCAGTGGCCGCATTGCCATGCCGAACGAGCAGGTCGCTGCATTCTGCCGGCAGTGGCAGATCATTGAGCTGGCCCTGTTCGGCTCGGTGCTGCGTGACGACTTCGGGCCGGAGAGTGACGTTGACGTACTGGTCACGTTCGCTCCGAGTGCTCGCTGGAGCCTGCTCGATCTGGTGCGGATGCAGGAGGAGCTTACGGCAGTCCTGGGACGCAAGGTAGACCTGGTAGAGCGCACCGCCGTCGAGCAAAGCGAGAACTACATTCGGCGGCGTCACATCCTCCAATCGCTGGAGCCGGTCTATGTGGCATGATGAGGCCTCAGCGGGCCTGCCCTCCCTATGGTCCCCCCGCTCCGCAGGGGGACGTGGATTCCTGCTTTCGCGGGAATGACGGAATAGCGGCAGCACGACGATCCTGTTAGGAACCGCACTGAGGTTGAGGATGGCTAGGGGGGAGTGGCGATGACTTTTGTGAGGATGGCGGTGGTGGGGTGCGGCGGGATGGGGTCAATCCATGCCCGTAACTTGACGGTGCTCGGCCTGGGTGAGGTGGTCACGTTTGCCGATGCAGTGCCGGAAAAGGCCGCCGCACTCCAGGCGGAGGTGGGCACTGGCGCCGTGAGTACCGACATGCGCCGGGCCATCGAGGACCCGCGTATCCAGGCGGTGATTATTGCGACGCATCACGACTCGCATCCCGACTACGCCGTCATGGCGGCCAACGCCGGCAAGCATATCCTCATCGAGAAGCCGCTGGCGCTGACGGTGGCGGCTTCGCAGCGGATAGTCGAGGCAGTCGCGGCGAACGGCGTGCAGCTGATGGTCGGATTTCAGGCTCGCTTTGCCCCGCTGGTGACGCGGGCGAAAGCCTTTATCCCGCAGTCGCTAGTTTCGACCGGGCAGATGATCGATCCGCGCTGGAGCGAAACCGTCTGGGCGCAGTCACCGGACCGAGGCGGCGCCAACGTCATCTCCCAGGGAGTGCATACGTTCGACCTGCTCGCGCACTTCCACGACTCCGAGCCGGTCGCCATCGCCGCCGGTGGTGGCGCCTTCACCCACCCGGATTCCGACCTGATTGATAGCACCGTCTGCACGATCCATTTCGCCAACGGCAGCACGGCATCGGCCGTGATCGGCGACTTTGGGCCGGCGCACTACGTCAAGAAGTCGTTCTATCAGCTCTTCGACGGTGAGGGAAAGAGCGCGACGATCTATGGCTATTTCGCCGGCCTGACGCTGGGCGACGGCAAAGAGACGCAGCAAGCCATGACGCTTGCGGACCTCTCACCGGCGGAGCAAGACGACTACACCGGCTACCGTGCGTTGATGCGGGAGTTCGCGGCCAGCGTGAGCGAGCAGCGCCCGATCAGAACGGGCGCGACGGCGCAGGACGGCCTGCGGGCCACGGCGCTCGCCATCGGCGCGTTCACGTCCATCCGCGAGCGCCGGATCGTGGACCTCGCCGACCTCGGTTAGACCTACGTCGGGATGGCCTCGCCACCGTCCCCTCTCCCGCGGGTCGGAATATCCGACCAGTGGGTGCCGTGTGTTCCCCGATGGTAGCGGTATACTCGTTACTAGCGTGTCAAGCGGGGCCGGCTCTGGTGGTCGTGGCGGCCTGGCCCGGAAGGAGGCTGGATGCGCCGGATGCTGGGGCGGGTGTGGGGCTGGTGGGCCGCCCGCTGCGCGCCGGACCGGATGGAGCGGGTGCCGATCTGGAGTGTGCCGTCCCGGGTGCGGAACCTCTATAGCATCCTCTTCATCGTCCTGATGGGGATAGGAGTCTGGCGGCTGTGGCCCCTGGAGCCGTTCCCCGACCTGGTCCCCCTGTTCGCCACGTGGGGGATCGGTTCCGCTGTGGTCGCGGTGTTTGTGGCGGAAATCGGAGGAGCAATCATGAGCCTGACAGGAATGCTGGAAGATTGGCGCGTGCAGCGGCTCGAACATGCCCGGCGAGAAGGCCGGCAGGAAGGCCGGCAGGAAGCCGGCGAGCGGCTGGGGCAGGCAGTAGACGAGTGGCTGGCACGACGGGATGCGGCTCGCGCGGCCGGCCAGGACTTTGACGAGCCGCGTCCGACGCTGGACAGCCTGGACTTCCGGTAAGCTCGCCCGCACCCACTACCGGGGCAGACAGGCATGGCTTCCGGCCGCCGTCGCGGTTAGAGCTGCAGCACGCCGGGGACGAGGAAGGGGCGGGGGTGGCCGGCGATGAGGCGCTGGCCGTCGGTGAATCCTTCGGGGCGGTCGCGGAGTTGCTCGATCAGCCGTTGCCGCCACGGCGCTACCCGCTCCTCGGCGCCGTCGTCGTTTAGCAAGTTGTGCTGCTCCAGCGGGTCCCGGTCCAGGTCGAACAGCAGCTCCTCGCCCGTCTGGTCGTGCCACACGTATTTGGTGTGGCCGTCCACCAGATAGTGATTGGCGTCGTCGGGATCGTATTGGCCGGCGTGCTCGCCGTGCAGTGCCGTGCGCCAGGCCACGTCCTCGCCCCGCATCAGCGGCAGCACGCTGCGTCCGGTCACTGACTCCGGGATAGGTAGCCCAGCCGCGTCCAGGAGGGTCGGCATCACGTCCTGCAAGCCGACCGGGCGATCCGTCACGATGCCGCGTGGATAGCTCATGGTCATCGGGGCGCGGGCCAGGAACGGTACCCGTGCCGAGGACTCGAAGGGCCGGGTCTTGGCGAACATGTTGTGGTCGCCGAGCATCTCGCCGTGGTCCGAGGTGAACAGGACGAACGTTTCCTCCAGTAGCCGCTCGTCTCGCAGGTACATCAGTAGGCGACCGATCTGGGTGTCCACGTGGTTGATGAGGCCAAAGTAGCCGGCGCGGCAGTAGTGCATCGTGTCGTCGTCGAGCCGCAGCTGTTGCCGGCGGGGCATCCAGCCCTCGGGATCGAAGCCCTTCTGCGGCGCCGGGAACTGCGGCGCCCAATCGCCGATGGCCGGCTGGCCGAGGTCACGACTGGCGTAGCGGTCGTAGTAGAACTGTGGCGGGGTGAAGGGGGGGTGCGGATCAATGAACGACACGTTGAGGAAGAAAGGCACGGTGGGGTCGCGCTTGGACAGGAACTCGATGGCCTGGGAGATGCACCAGAAGGTGTGCGTCTGCTCTTCCGGCAGGTGGTTGGGCCGCGCTTGCCAGCCGTTGGGCGAGACGCCGTGGGCCATCGCCCAGCGCTCGATGGGTACGGCGCCGCCGAGCCAGTCGAGGTAGTCATTGTTCTTGCCGCGCGTGCTGTCGGCGAGCAGCATGTGGTGGAAGCCGAAACGCTTGCGATGGGGCCAGAGGTGTAGCTTGCCGATCATCTCGCACTGATAACCGGCTGTGGACAGCTCGCCGGCAAGGGTCGCGGCCGGCTGCCAATCCACCCCGCCGGTCATGCCGACCATGCCGTGTGTGGCGGGCGCCTGCCCGGACATGACCGTGCGCCGGGCCGGAATACAGCTCGGCGTCTCGGAATAGCCGTGTCGAAAGAGTGTGCCGGAGTGCGCCAGGTAGTCGAGGTTGGGCGTATTGAGGACGGGATGACCGTCCAGACCCAGGCAGTCACCGCGCTGCTGATCGGTCATCACGAACAAGATGTTGGGCCGTTCGTCTGCCATGCGTACCTCCTCCGCGCTGGCTCCTGTCACCGTGCCGCCGCAATTCGCTCCCTTTGTGCAGATCATTGCCGTCGGTTACACTGCTGACAATCTTGGCTACACAGGAGGGAAACCGTGAGTACGATAACAGTTTCCAAGCTGGGTGCCTGGTCCTTGAGCCTCGGCCCCGTGGTGGCGCTCGCGTTCTTTCTGATCCAGCCGGGGGGGCTACTGGTCGCCCGTGCCGCCTCGACCGATGCCGTCGCCTCCATCACCTCTCTGGCGTCGAATGCTGCGTTGAGCAAGATCACGGCGCTGCTGATCTCCCTGGGGTTAGTCGTGGCGCTCTATGGATTGTTCGCGCTCCAAGAGCATGTCCGGGGCGAGGGTGCGGGAGATGCCCTGGCACGCTACGGCATTCTGTTCTTGATGGTTGCCATGGTCGGCTGGATTCTGGCACAAGGGATGACCCTGGTGCTGGCCGGCACCCAGCTTCAGTCGTCCCAAGCACTCCAAGCGATGGTACCGGTCTATGCGGTGTTGTTGGGTGTGCGTCTGATTTCGACCTTTGCCGCCGCCCTGGGATACCTCATCCTGGGTGCCGGTTTGCTGACCGGAGGCAACTTCAACAAGCCCGCCACGTGGGTATTAGTTATCTCGGCCATCGTCGCGCTAGTCGGCCTCATTGCCAGCATCAGCAGTCCTGACCAAGCGGACACCATGATAACAATAACACGGGCCTGCTATTTCGTCTGGGTGCTCTGGAGCATCATTATTGGGCTGGACCTCCTCAAGAAGTCCCAAAGCCAATCGTAGGAGGGCTGCGGTGGGTTGGACCTACCCCCGGCCCCCGGCCCTGCCAGGGATGGGGATTCATGGCGGCGACCTCTAGGGAGGGGGGGTGGGGGTAGGTATGCTCAGGCCAATCGCTCGCGCACGGCGGTCAGCGCGTCGTGCAAGGTTGTGACCACCTGATCAATTTCGTCGGCGGTCATAATCAGTGGCGGCGTCAGCATAATCACATCGCCGAACGCGCTGGCCCGCACGAGCACGCCCCGGTCGGCTGCTGCTCGATAGACTTGCCGGGCGACAGCCAGATTGCGGTCGAACGGCGCGCCGGTCGTCGGGTCCTGGACCAGTTCCACTCCGGCGAGCAGCCCGATGCCGCGCACGTCGCCGACGATCCCCGTGTCGCGCAGCGTCTCCAACCCGGCCAGCAGGCGCGCCCCCACGACCGCTGCGTGCCGTACCAGCCCCCGCCGCTCCAGTAGCTCGATCGCTTTCAGGCCGACCGCGCTGGCGACTGGGTTCCCGAAGAACGTGTGTGTGTGGTAGAACACGTGCCCGGCGCCAGTGCGCGCTGCGGCGAGCAGGCGCTCGTAGAGCGATTCGCGGAATGCTAGGGCGCCCACCGGAAAGTGCCCGGCGGCCAAGCCTTTGGCCATCGTGACCATATCGGGCACGGCCGCGAAATGCTCCAGACCGAACAGCTTGCCGGTACGCCCAAAGCCGGTCACCACTTCGTCGTAGATCAGCAGGATGTCGTAGCGGTCGCAGAGGCGGCGCACGGCCGGGAAATACTCCGGTGGTGGCACGAGTGCCCCGGCCGCTTGCAGCACCGGCTCGGCCACAATCGCGGCCACGGTCTCCGGCCCCTCGCGTTGGATCAGCGCTTCCAGGGCCTCGACCCCGAGCAGGCAGCAGCGGTCGTTGCGACGACCAACGCTCCAAGGGCAGCGATAGCAGAACGGCGGTTCGACGTGCAGAAAGCCCGGCGGGAGCGGCGCTCCTACCTGCCACTGCACGGCCATCCCGGTCGCGGCCGTGGTCGCCAACGTATTGCCGTGAAAACTCTGGAGCAGGCTAATGATCTTGTGCTTCTCCGGTCGTCCTTCCAGCCGGTTGACCCAGCGGGCCAGCTTGAAGGCGGCCTCGTTGGCGTCCGAGCCGGTCGTCGTCATAAAGACGCGGGAGAGGTCGGCGGGGAGCAAGCCGGCGATACGCTGCGCCAGCGTCACATAGGGCGGGTTAGCCATCCCTCCGGTGCTGGGAGCGAAGGAGAGCCGGGCGAGCTGGTCGGCTGCCGCGCGGATCAGCTCCGGCTCGCCGTAGCCCAGGTTGCAATTCGCCAGACCGGAGGTGGCATCCAGATACTCGTGCCCGTCGGCGTCCCACAGCCGCACGCCTTGCCCGCGGACGAACACGTGCGGGCCTTGCGTCTGATGGTCGAGCAGGTTAGTACCGTTGTGCAAGACGTGGCGCAGGTCGGCTTCGCGCCAGGCAGCGGCGGCAGTGGCGGCGTGCCGTTCGTCATCCATGTCGCAGGCTCCTCTCGCGTGCTGTGCCTGGCGTGCTGCGCGGCGCCGACCGCTGCGGTGGTCGGCTACTCTGGCGTGGGTCCGTGCTCAACGCGGGCGTGCAGCCGCGCGAAGGCCGCGCTGCCGTCGTCCTCGATGCTCTCCAGTGTGACACCCCGCTCGAAGATCGGTAGCTGGCCAGCATCGAACATGCGCCGATACTGGCGGTCGTCGCCGAACAGCCAAGAGGTGCCGTCGGCCCAGCGGATGCGGAGCACGCGGCGTTGGGCAAAGTAGTCGTCTATCGGCGAGGGGGCATCGGCAGGTATTTGGTCGCGGCGGATTGCCGCCTCGTCAACCTGCACGCCGAGACCGGGCGCCTCCGGCACGTGGACGAACCCGTTCTGCACCGTCAGCGGCGTGCATAGATAGTCTTCGGGGCGCAGGGCGGTGAGGGCGATGCTGGGCCAGTTGGCCCCCGGTAGCGCAGCGACCAAGTGACACGTGAAGGCCATCCCGATGCCGGTCGCGGCGAACTGGAACCAGAAGGGCATGCCAGCCGTGTGGGCAGTGGCGGCGCGGGCAAGCATCTGCGTGAGGCTGCCGCCCATGACGAACCCGTCGCAGAGGTTGTCGCGGATGACCGTCATCACCGGCGGCATCCCGATGTGGAGGGCCATTGTGCGAGTGATGTGGTGGCGAATCCGGCGATAGCCCTCCGCGTCCTCTTGAGGGATGGGAGTCTCGAACATCGCCAGCCGCTCGAACTGCTCCAGCTCCCGCAGCACGGTAATGGCCCGTCCCGGCTCGATAAGCTGGCCGTTGAAGTCCACTTCCAGCGTGAAGCCCGGCGGCGCGGCCGCATCGAGCGCGGCGATCTGGGCGATGATGTCGCGCCAGGCGCGCGCTTTCAGCTTGACCGAACGGTAGCCGAGGCCGGCAGCGTACTGCACCTGCGCTACCCAGTCCTCGGCCGGCATATCTATGCACCACCAGGAGAAGGGGCACCAGTCGCGGACCTTCGGGCCTAGCAGCCGGTACACCGGAACGCCTAGCGCTTGGCCCACCAGATCGAAGCAGGCCATCTGGATACCCATACCCACGGAGTCGTCGAACAGGTATGCGGCCGGATGGGAGCCGACAAGCTGCTCGGCCGGAGCCACCGACTGTCCGGCGCTGGACTCGCCCCAGCCGACCAGTCCGCCGTCCGTCTCGATGCGCTGGATGAAGGAGCGCGACCAATTGCCCGTCGAGCGGTGCATATGGGGGGCCACGTCGGGAAGGAAGCTGACTTGGAGCGGAATGCTCTCGACGCGCGTGATCTTCATTGCTCCCCGGCCTCCTCAATCTGCCTGGCTGGATCATAACAGTCGCCAGACGGCAAGCCGGCCCACTGGCACGGCACGCGCCCGGTGGCGTAGATTAGCGAGGGGATTGGACCGCGGTCCTCACCCCCCGGCCCCCTCTCCACCATAGTGGAGAGGGGTGTGCGGCGCAGGCTTGGTGTTGAGCGAGGCGGTGCTGTGAGTGGACGACTGCGGACGGCTGGCCTGTGGCTGATCGGCTGCGTAGCCGTGCTGGTGGTGACGAGTCTGGTGGCAAGTATCGGCACACCGCCACGGGACACCGCACCGGCGCCCGCGCAGCCGGCGGCACCCGCGCCGGGCGGGGCGCAGGATACTGGGGCGGCGCCCGCGCCCCGGCTCAAGAGCCTGCTCGAACACTACGACCTGGAACGTCTGCACGAGGCCGGTGCGTCAACGATGACCTCCACCGGGTTGGGCACCATGGACCCGAGCGGATACGCCACCGCCCGTGAGGTGCTGCGCGGCTACGGAGAGGCGCTCCAGCAGCACATCGAATTGACCGGGGTGCTGCGGCCGCGCTCGGCGGCGTTGCAGCGGCTCGACGCGCTGGAACAGGTCAGCGCGTCCCTGCAGGACCTGCCACCGGCAGTGCTGGCGACAGTAGGCAGCGAGGTGGGGCTGCAACTGGTGGAGCTGGAGACGATTGCGCTGGCGCGGCGTATCACGGTGCTCGGCGAGGCGGCGAGTAGCGATGATCGGACGGTCATCACCCGCACTAACCGCCTGGAGCGGCTAGTGCGGCGGGCCGAGGGTGCGCTTATCAACCTGCGCCGGGCCGCCGCTGTCGGCTGAGTGCCGGCTACGCCATTGCGCGGCGCAGGTGAGTCACGGCGGCCGGGATTTCCGTCTCATCCAGGCTGTGCATGATGATCGCGCCGCGATAGCCCGTCTCGCAGAGGAGCCGGAGGTAGAGCGGGTAATCGAGCCGGCCCTGGCCGGCAGCCGCATAGCGGCAATGGCCCTCGCCCGGCCCCGGCGGGAGCACGTCCTTGGCGTGGGCCAGGGCTATGGCCGGCCCCAGGCGCCGCAGCCCGTCCGTGAGCACCGCGTCCATGCGGGGCAGGTCGGCGGGCCGGAAGAAGTTCGCCGGATCGAGCGTAATGCCCAGGTGCGGCGAATTGATCGTCTCCAGGAGGCGCTGCGCTTTGGCCGGGCTGCTCGCCACGTTGGCCGTTTCCGGCTCGAACGCCATAGTGACGCCAGCCCGCGCGGCCATGTCGACCATCGTACACGTCTGCTCGACCAGCTCGTCCCACGCCGCCGGCTCGCCGTTGGCAGGATGCGGCGCCCACATCGAATGCGGGTCGCGGGTGCCCGTGCAGGTGGTCACAACCGCGGCGCCCAGCCAGTGGAGCGCGTCGCATAGCCGGGCAAAGCGGTCCAGGCACTCGCGGCGCCGCGCGCGATCCGGGTCAAGCACGTTGAAGGTGCCCGACACGGCTGCGATGGTGAGGCCGGCATCGCGTAGCGTGGCGCCGATGCGCTGGGCCGTAGGCCGGTCGAGCGTGGCGGGAATCGGCTCCAGGCCGGCCGACTCGAGCGTCAGCTGCACCGCCGTCAGCCCATAGCCGGCGATGGCCGCGGCGACCTCCGCCAGCGAGTCTCGCTCGACGTGGCGGGTCATGATTCCGAGGGCTAGTGCAGCCATTGTCGGCTTGCCCTTACTCTGTGTGCTCTGTGGCTGACAAGCTATGACACGGGCCGGCGCTGGCCGATGCCTTCGCGGCGAGGATTCCTACGCTATCTGGGGCAGGGTATTTGCAAGTCAAGGCGTGGTAGTGGTTTACCAATTCGGACCTATGGGTATGATGGGTTGCTCAAGCTGGTTCATGCTTCTGACGAGGACTGACCTTATGCCACCTCTCGGAGTAATGCAGGTGAGATTGATCGGCCCGCCGACACTCTGCCGGCTATAGGCCATTCTCTGCGCTTGAATTGTCACATCGATCAGAGTACGAGCGATTTCAGCGTACCTTGGAAGATCACGCTTGTGGCTCGCTGGGGCTACTTGTCGTCGCGGCGCTCGTCCGGCTGCGGTGGCGGATGCCGGAACGTACCGCCATTCGCTTTTTCCTGTTCGTACTAGGCTCTCCACTCCGCGCGTATTTGCCGCCGAGCTTCCTCACGCAGCTTCGCTTCTCTCCGATCAGCCCAATCGAACAACGGCATGATTCTCCGTACTCCTCCCGTGGCTGCCAGTGGAACACACGATACCTGGATTGCGGCGCAAGCCGCAATGACGGGGGCCTGGGCGCGATTGGCCCTACCCCCCGGCCCTTTCCCTCCAGGGAAGGGGGGTAGGGCGGCGACTGGGGGCGACGAATGGCCCTGGATTCCGGCTTTCGCCGGAAGGACGGAGTGGCCAGCCTCTAGGATGGCCAGGACCAGTGGATGAGGTCGTCACTCCAGGCCAGCCCGAGGCTCGATTCCCCGTGGGGTTCGTTCTCCGCTACCCCGGCGCGGGTCGAACCGTGAAAGAACATCACGTACTTGCCGACCTCGGGCCGGTGGCGGAGATCGAGCACGTGGGGGGCAGACAGGCGCCCTTGCGCCCAAGGCCAATCCGCCTGACCCAACGTCCACACCCCCTGGGGTTGCCAATGCGCTAGGTCCTGCGAGCGCTTCACGCCAATGCCGTTGCGTGGGGAATGGAGCAAGACGTACTCATTCCTATCCACCAGGACGCACACGTTCTCCCAGGCTTGGAAGAAGCCGTGGTAGCGCCACGTCCGAAAATCGTAGGTATAGGCCATGCCGACGACGCCCCGCAGCGGCCGTGTCCTGCCGTCGGGAGCGATACCGGGCCGGTCGGGACGTCCCTTGTCTTTGTAGAAACACCACCACTTGCGGCCATCGTCCTTGTCCTGAAAGAGGTAGGCGTCAATCATGCGCTCCATCTCGGCCACTGGTATATCCGGGCCTTGCACCAGCATGATCTCCGGAGCGCGCCAGTGGGTCAGATCATCGCTCGCCATGGTGGCGATGCGCGGTGACCGGCCGGCCGGCTCGTGGTCCAGCGAATAGACCTGGAGGCACAGTAGCCATTTCCCGTTGTGCCGGATGACGTTGCCCGGACTCGCATACTCGTCGGCGCCACCCTGGGGAGTAATCACTCGCGGCTCGGTCCAGTCAACGAGATTGCGGCTCTCGGTGACGGCCACGCGCCAGTCATAGCGATCCGGTGTCTCCCGGGTCACCCGGCTGTGAAACACGCGGAAGACTCCGTTGTGATAGTGGCCGGCTGGATCACGATAGGCGGTGTGACGATTCCCCTGGAGAAAGTCAGGACGATGTATGGCGCTCCAATCAACCATCGCCGGCTCCTGATACTCGGTGCAAGATACAGTCTAGGTTCACTAGGGGTGACGCCTCCCTATGGCCCCCCCGCTCCGCAGGGGGACGTGGATTGCGGCCTGCGCCGCAATGACGGGCATCTGGTTACAAGGAACGATTATGACACGGGGCGGCGGTGGCCGATGCCTTCGCGGCGGGCGATCTGGGCGAGGAGGTGCCTCGGTGGTGGCCGTTCGCCGCCGGTGATGATGCGGGGCTGGTCGCCGTGCAAGGTCTCGGATGAGCGCAAGACCTGATTGCGGTCGGTGAGGGGCAGGTCGACGCGCACGTTGCCGCGGCGGTGGGACTCGCGGATGGCAATGGCGATCTCCAGGAGATGGACGGCCAGCTCGCCGGAGCAGTTGGGCGTTTTGCCGGTCTCGATACAGGCGATGGCGTCCTTCACCTGCCCGACCCCGGCGCTCCAGATGCGCTGCGGCCGGGGAAACACATGGCGCACCGGCGTTGGTCGGCCGCCCTCGACCGCGTGCCCCATGCGCCATAGCTCCCACTCGTAGCCTTCGTCCACGTTGCGAACGTGGAGGCGCCCGGTCTCGCCGATGGCGTCAATCATCCAGTTTGCCGGGCCGCTGGGCAGCATACGGCAGAAGCCGCGCACGCCGTTCTCGAAAGCGAGGTAGACGTTCGCGGCGAAGTCCACGTCGCCGGCGGCCTTTTCGTCGCTCTCGACCTCACCGACGAGCCAGGACACCCGCTCGCTGCCGCCGGCGAGGAGGCACATCGCCCCCATGATATGGGTGCCCATATGGGACACGTTGCCGCCGGCGTGGGTCGTGACTTGGAGCATCTTGCCCAGCGCCCCGGCATCAATGAGCGCCCGCGCCCGGCGGTAGTAGACGTCGGAGGCGCGCATGGCGTTCATCAGTAGGATGATCCCGGCCTCGCGGCAGGCGGCGACCATCGCGTCGGCGGCGGCGAGGGAGTTAGCGATAGGCTTCTCCACCCACACACACTTGACGTTCGTGCGCCCCTCGCGCACCATGCGGGCGATGTCGAGCACCACCTTGGCCCGCGGCGTCGCCGAGGTGCAGACGCTCACGATGTCGGGGCGCTCGCGCTCCAGCATGTCCTCGTAGCTCGCATAGAGGTGCCCCGGGTCCATACCCCAGCGTTCGCCGAACCACTCGCGTTGTTGGGGGTGCAGGTCCGCGCCACCGACAACCTGTACCTCGGGCACGTCCATGTAGCTGCCCATGTGGCTAAAGGGCACCAGCCATCCGCTACCGACCACCTCATCGTCAATCGTGTCGGCAATGCGTCCCAAGCCGATCAGGGCTGCACGATACCGCTCGCTTGCCATCGGGTGCTCCTTCTTTTCTGGTCACAGAGAGCACAGAGAATACGGAGTAGAGGCTACAGCACGCAGCGCTCGGATGCCCGTCATGGCTCTGAAAAATACTCTCCATCCGTCATCCCGCATCCAGGGGAATCCATTGTCCTGTGGCGGATCGGCATGGAAGGATGGGGTGGATCAGGCGGCCGAGTGGGGGGCTAGGCCGAGTGAGTACCGCCGCACGTGCTATGCTGGCGGAACAAGCGCTGCTGCCCGAGGCCTCCGATGGCAACCATAGTTACGTCCACTACGACCACCATGCGGCCCTACCGTCACGGGGGGCCGATTGACTACGCCCGGCTCGACTACGATCCCGATGAGCCGGTCCAGAAGCCGGACGCGATGCAACAAAACCTCCAGTTGGAAGCAATCCTGGGCTTGCTGCGTGCCCACTTCACCGACTTCAACCGCCGGCCCGACGTCTTCCTCGACTCCGACACGATCCTCTGCTACGACCCTGCTGACCTCAACGTCCGGGTGTCCCCGGACGTGTACCTGGCCTTTGGGGTGGATGCCCAGGCCATCCGCCCGCGCAAGCTCTACCTACCGTGGGAAGTGGGCAAGCCGCCGGACTGGGTCTTGGAGATCGCCTCGTCCAGCACCGGACGGGAGGATACGGGCCGCAAGCGGGCGATCTATGCGCGGATCGGGGTGCCGGAATACTGGCGGTTTGATCCGACCGAAGAGGGGCAGTATCACGGGACACGGTTGGCCGGGGAGCGGCTGGTCGGTGGGGTGTACCAACCACTGCCGCTGACCACGGCGCCGGACGGTGTGCTGAAGGGGTACAGTCCGGTGCTGGGGGCGAGTCTGTGCTGGGACGAGGGGTGGCCGCGGCTGTATGATCCGGTGACGGAGAGCTATCTGGAGACCTGGCAGCAGGAGCGGGTGGCGCGGTTGGAAGAGCGAGCCGCGCGTGAGGCGGCCGAGTCCCAGGTGGTGGTCGAGCAGGCCGCCCGCCAGGTCGCCGAGGCGCGCATTCGGCAGTTGGAGGCGGAGCTGCGCCGCCGGCAAGCGGAGGGGTAGTCAGGAGTCTCCGGCCCGTCTACGCTCACCGATGCCTGTGGGGAACGATACGGCGCTTCAGCTCGTCCATCGAGAATCGGTCGCTGTCGAGGAAGGCAAAGTAGTCGGTCTCCTCTTGGCGCACGGCCGCGGCGCGCCCGACCAAATCCTCGGCGATGGTGAGCGGGATGGAGACCAGGCCGCTGGCGTCACCGTGGAGCAGGTCGCCCGGTGCGATGGTCAGGCCGCAGATCGAGACGGTGGTCCCGAAGTCAACGTAGGCGGGGTAGCCGTGGGAGACCACCCAGCCGGTGGTGAAGAGGTGGAAATCGGGGGTGCGCTGGCGGATACCCGCGCGGTCGCGTCCGTTGGCATCCGTGACGATCCCCACGGCGCCGAGCCGCTGGGCGATGGTGCAGAACATGTCGCCGATTATGCAGGCTCGCGTGCGGTCGGGTCCGACGTGTTGGACAACCGGCACGGTCGGCTTGGGTGCCGCTGCGATCAGCTCGATGAAGTCGTCGATGCGCGACGGTCTGGTGTCGCCGGGCGTGGTGCCATCGGCCGTGGCCGTGAGCGCATAGCCGACCAGCGGCACGGCAATTTCGGGCGTTTGGCACTGTAACGCATTGGTGGCATAGCCCGTCGTCGGATCGCGCACGCCGAACTGCTCGATGGCGTTGGCAATCGTGGGGCTGTCGTAGCCGCGCAGCGCCTCGATGATCTGCGGTGGTAGCGGTTGCTTCATCTCTACACCTCAAGCTGCGTTGCCGTATTCCACGGCGGCAAACACCCGATGGACAATGCGGGGGGTGGCGGTGGTGGTCACGTCTGCATTGCTCCAGAGCGTGAGCTGGTTCGAGCCAGGGCGCAGCACGCCGGGTGGCACCGATAGGCGGTACCACGGGCCCTCGCGAGTCTGATCCGGCAAGAGCGTGTGGTTGAGCCGCACCCAGACCGGCGCGGCGTCGCTGCCGCCGGTGGTCAGGAGGTGGAGTGTCCACCGGGCGTGCGGATCGCCACCGTCGGGGCCGATCTGCAAGGGGAGCTTCCGCTCGACCTGATCCAACACGATGGGCAGCGGGGCGGCCTCTGATCCCTGGTGGCAGAAGCCGCTGTCGCCGGTGGGTTGAATGCCGTAGAGCTTGTCGAGGCCGATGAGTAGGCTGGGAGCGCCGATTTCATCGAGCGGCCGGTATAGGTCGTCGGCCGGCATCGGGCCCAGCCGGCGGTCTTCCTGACAGAACAGGTTGAAGAGATAGAGGCCGTCGGCCCCCTCTTGCCAGAAGTAGGCCGAGCTGGCCCGCACGGCCTGCTGAAAGGCCGCCACACTGCAGAAGTGCTCCTTCCACCAGCTTGTGTAGGTGTTCGTGTTGACCGCGGGGTAGACGGGGACGCCGTACCGCTGGCCGAGCGCCAGCCACTCGGCGAGGCGCAGGACGTAGGGCATGTAGCCTAGACCGACGACCAGCACGTCTATCAGCTCCTCCTGGAGCCAGGCTGCTACGTCCAGCCCGAGGTTGAGCGACACCTCCGGCGAGTCCAGGACGTGTACGGCGAAGGTGTAGGGGCGCTGCCGGCGGGCACCGATGGCGTCCAGCCGCGCCCTGGCTTGGCGGATCAGGTCGGTCATCAGGGGCGCACACTCGCGCTCCCGGCCCGGAGGGAAGCACCAGACGAAACGGGTGAAATCCAGCTCGTAGCCGTCGAAGTCGTGCGCTGCGGCGTTCTGCTCGATGTAGTCCAGCCGATAGCGGCGTACCTCGGGGCGGGCGAAGTTCAGCGCCGACCATAGGTGCTGCTCGACCAGCTCGGGGGGCAGGTCGCGGTTGCTTTCCGGCGCCAGGAGGTATTCGGGATGCTCGGCCTTGATCGGCTCGGAGGTCTCCGGGAGCGACGCGGCCATGAAGGAGTCGTGGATGTCGTTCATCCTGAGCGATCCCCAGACCTCCATCCCCTGCGCGTGGCAAGCCTCGACGATCACGTCGGCCGCACGCTCGTTGGAGCCGAGGCACGGGTGGACGGTGTGTCCCGATGCGCCCCACGGCGGGTCGGCGCCGTTGCCGACACACCAGACGTAGGTGTCAACGTGGGTGTTGAAGGTCGGGGTGGTCCGAGCGTTGATAAACGACTGCTCGTCGGTGATGTCGTAGCCATAGGAGGCTGAGAATTGATGATAGCGCTGATCGGCGTCGTCGTTGTAGATCACCCGCCGCGGCCGGTGCTTATCGAACATAGCCGTACCCTCCCCCGGAAGCTGCCGCCGGCTGGCCCGCTCCGGGCCCGTCCGGCTCTGAGTGTACACCGGGCCGGACGGGTTGCAGCGAGGCGAGGTGGTACGGCAACGGCGGTAATCCTCTGGTAATCTGTAGAGCGGCTCTGGCGTACCGGAAGCCCGGAATCCACCGGATATAGGTGGGACGCTTGCGGCCTCGCGACCGGTATGTGACGTGCCGGTCGCTGCGGCCTCGCGCCGAGACCACCGTCGGAGACAGAAGCTATGCCAACCAAGACCGCCGAGGAGTTGTCGGCGCTCACCCGCACGCTGCTGTTGGCTGCGGGTGCGGACGAGCGTAATGCCAAGCGGATGGCCGAGGCGTTAGTCGCGTCCAACCTCTGCGGCGTAGAGACCCATGGTGTGGTCCACCTGCCCCGGTACGTCGAGGCGATCAACGCCGGCTGGATTGTGCCCACCGAGTGGCCATCCGTGCTGCGTGAGACACCGACGAGTGCGCTCGTGACGGGCAACTGGACGTTCGGCCACGTCGTGGCGAAGTATGCGATGGAAGTAGCTATCGAGAAGGCACGCGCGCAGCACGTCGCCGTCGTCGGGATCGTGCAGTCGAATCACATCGGCCGACTGGGGGAATACGTGGAGCTGGCAGCGGCGCACGGGATGATCGGGATGGTCTGGGCCGGCGGGTACGGCGCCGAAGAGCCGGCGGCGGTACCGTTCGGCGGGCGGGAGATGGTATTGCACACCAACCCGCTGTCCATCGGGTTTCCCAGCGATGATACGGCGCCGATCATGTTCGACTTCGCGACGACGACGTGGTCCGGCAGCAAGGCCCGGTTGGCACAAGAGCGACATGAAGCGATGCCCCCGGGCAGCATCGTTGACCGGGACGGCAATCCGACGACCGACCCCCACGATCTCCTCGCCGGCGGCGGGCACCTCCCTTTCGGCGGACACAAGGGCTATGCCGTGATGGTGGCGGTGGAGCTGCTCGGTCGCATGTTCACCGGCGCGGACGCCTACGCGGACGAAGCCCGCGGCGGCCCGATCATGCGGCGCCAAGGCGTGACGATGCTCGCTATGCGGGCCGATCTCTTCCAGCCCTTGACCGACTTCACCGCGCGGTCCACCGAACTGGCGGGCCGGCTGCGGGCGGTGCCGCCGGCGCCGGGGTTCAGCGAGGTGCTGGCGCCGGGCGACCCGGAGCGGCGTACCCGTGCAGCGCGCCAGCACGACGGTATCCCGGTCGCCGACGATATTTGGCAATCGCTGGTCGAGCTGGCCGCGTCGCTCGACGTAGCAATCACGTAAGTTGACGCCGCCGGAGCCGCACGATCCGATGTCGGCGGCAGGATAGGGTGGTATAGCTTTGGCACGTCACACATAGGTAAGGAGAGACGAGCAACACATGGACGCTATGCAGCTATCGCTGTCGGTGCGGATTGCGGAGACGCCGATGCGGAAGGATCGCGCGGCGATGGCCTTCGAGCCGCTGATGCAACTGGCCGCGACGCTGGGCTACAAGGGCATCTCGATGCGGGCCTCGCAGGCCAGCATTGATACGCCGGCCGCGCGGGTTGCCGTGATGAAGCAATTGCTCGACCATCTCGGTTTGGTCGTCTCGATGTGTACGGGTACGGTGGGCCTCGCTGCGAACGACGGCCAGGCGACGGCGCCGCTGCGCGACATCGGCCCGCATCTCGACTTGGCGGAGCGGTTCGGGTGCGATCTCGTGCGCGTCATGATCCAGGAAGCGGACGATATTCCCTGGACGCGGCGCGCCGCGGACATCGCTCGTGAGCGGGGGGTGCGGCTCGTGCATCAGACCCACATCCGCACGCTCTGCGAGACGGTCGCGGAGACGCTGGCCGTGGTGCATCAGGTGAACCGGCCGAACTTCGGCGTGACCTACGAGCCGTCCAACCTGGCGATCTGCGGTGACGACTACGGTCCCGCCGCCCTCCGTCAGCTTGCCCCGCACCTCTTCAATGTGTACCTCCAGAACTGGCACATCCACCCCGCGGGCAAGATGACGATTGGCACCAATCGCGGGGAGGTGCGCGCCGACCAACCGCCGCTGTCGGACGAGCGCGGGCTGGACTTGGAGCGCGTATTTGCCGGCCTGAAGGAGATCGGTTACGCGGGCTGGGTGACTGTGCATCAGGCCAAAGGCCCGGGCGAGACGGTCGAGCAGGCCGCCCGCGCCAGCTACGACACCCTACGGGCATACGTCGCATCGGTGTAGAAGGTCTCCTTCCTGGCGCCCCGTCATTCCGGCTTTCGCCGGAATCCAGAGAAGTCATGTATGGCGGCATCACTACTACTTGGTATTAGAGGGCCAAGACGGTTGAAGTGAACCGTGCCAGGATTTCTACCTGCACGATCTCATTGGCCAGGAAGGGAACGTTGCCTAGCCGGCGGTACCCCTCCGCAATGGCGTCGTTCTTCGAATCGAAGACGGTGAGCACGTCGGCGTGCTAGATCAGCGCGTACTTCCCCTCGGAATCCTGCAGCAACCGCTCGCGGTGCCGCTCAAAGGTCGCCAATTCCTGGTCGAGCATTGCCATCGCGTATCTCCTTTCGGTTGCCGGATGCTTCCATGCTGGCATCGTGAGACTGGCGAGTATTGCCGCTCTATCGCTATGCGGTATGTTCGGCGCTATGCAAGCAGTGGCCGGACCCTCGTTGCGTGTTGACAAGCTGCCGGAGGCAGATCGGCCCCCACGGCACTCATGGGCGTGTCTCGCTGCCACAGAGTCAACCAGGTGCCTCAGTAGCGACACCTCGATGACTGAATTGCCAGGGAAGAGAGTCGGATACAGCAATACTGCCCTCTGGGCTGACCAGGATCGCCTCGCCCGTTCCGGTCTGCTCGAATGGGCAGACGACCGCCAGCACGGCGGCGGCGACCTGCGCCGGCGGCAGCGCGTGGGGAAAGCGCTCGCCGGTCTGCTCCGTGATGCGCTGCGTCAGGTCGGTGTCCACGGCCCCGGGACAGATCGCGTTCACCTGCACCTGGAAGGGGGCCAACTCCATGGCCGCCACGTGCGTAAGCGCGATGACCGCCGTCTTGGAGACGGAGTAGGTGCTCCAAGCGGATGACGGATTGAGGCCGGCCGCCGAGGCAATGGTGACGATCTTGCCGCGCCGCTGTTCTTTCAGTATGGGCGCCACCGCCTGGATACCGAACAGTACGCCCTTCAGGTTCACGGCGAAGACCCGATCCCACTCGCGTTCCGGTACCTCGGTCAATAGCCCGTGGCTCCACACGCCAGCGTTGGCGACGAACACGTCCAACCGACCGAACGCCGCGAGCGTCGTCGCCACCGCCTGGTCCAACTGGGCCGGCACGCGCACGTCGGCGGGTACGGCCAGCGTGCGCCGACCGGTGCGCTCGGCCACGGCCCGGCCGGTGGCCGCCACCGTAGCGGCGTCGCTGTCCAGCAGGGCCACACTCGCGCCGGCTTGAGCCAGCGCCATGGCCACCGCTTGGCCAATGCCACGGGCAGCGCCCGTCACCAGCGCTACCCGCCCGCGTAACTCCATGCCGCTCACCCGTCGGGCGCGCTCAATCCCCGAAGTGTGCGATGCTGGCCGGGAGCTTGCCATGGGGCAGATAGAACTCCTCACGCACGTCAACTGGCACGGGCTGGTGGGTGTGCATCGACTCGACGGCCTTCTCGAAGATCAGCGTCGGAATGCAGGCTTCCCAAGCATCCATGTGGTTGGGGCCACCGTGCAGACACAAGTCCGCGAACATGCCCATCTCTTCATCGAAGCCGTTGTGATAGGCGTTGTGCTCGATACCCGGCTCGTCCGTGCCCTCGAAGACGAGGTTGCCGAAGCGCAGGGTCGCGGCGCTGACCGGGCCGGCCAGGACCTCGGCGTAGTGCTTCGGCAGGATGCCACCGGCACCCACGACGCTGTAGATGGAGGTACCGATGCCGCCGTTGGCGAAGCGGATGGTGATGGTACTGGTGTTCGTGGGCGCACCGTCGTAGCCCGTGGCCGTGACCTCGACCGGCTGGGAGCGCATGACGTGCCAAATCCAGTGCAGGTTGTAGCCGGCGGCGTCGAGGATGCCGTTGCGGCCATACGGCCCTGCGGGATCGTTCGGCCGCGCATCGTCGTAGCGGTCACTGGCGAGGCGACAGGTGAAGAGGATGAAGTAGGGCTGCCGGATGACCGCGCGCAGCCGCTTGGTGACGGGCGAGTGCTTGAACCACCAGCCGCTCATCAGCTGCAATCCCGACTCATGCACCGCCTGCTGGAGGCGCCGCGCTTCGTCGAGCGTCATCGCCAGCGGCTTCTCGGAGTAGACGTGCTTGCCGGCGGCCAAGGCTTCGATGGCCAGCGCCGTATGGGTATCGTGGGTGGAGCACAACAGCACGGCTTCGATGGTGTCGTCGGCGAGGATACGTTGCCAGTCGGTCGTATAGTACGTGGCGTTGCCCTCCGCGGCCCGCCGTTGGGCAGCCGCCGCGATGACATCCATCGTGGCGACCAGGTGCATGGCCGGTGTCTTACGGATGTTGGGCAGGTGCGCGCCGCTGATGCCGCCGCAGCCGATGAGCGCCGTGTGCAGCTGATTGGCCATCGGTGCGCTCCTTATGCTCCGTCAGAGACCCGGCCGATGAGCTGCTTCAACTGGGCATAGTTGGTACGCATCGCTTCTTCGCGCGAGCCGTTGGGCGGCCGAAAGTGGGTGGCTACGGCCAGGATCGCCTCGGAGCTATCCGCGTGTAGCTGGCGCAAGATGGTGAGATAGTCCACGTCGCCGGTGCCCAAGGGTCGGTACTCGAAATCGAGCCGCAGCCCGTTCTTGACGTGCAGGTCCTTGATGTGCAGCCCGTGGAGGTAGGGGCTTATGTTCCGGTAGCCGGCCGTGGCCACGTCCGCCTCACCACAGTTGAAGCAATCCGCCGGCCCCCACATGACCTTGAGGCGCGGCGAGCCTAACCGTTCGGCCAGCTGCCGGAAGTTGCCCGTCGTATTGGTGTAGTTCCACGGCATCATGGAGAGCGACACGTCTACGTCGTAGCGCTCGGCCTGTTCCAAGACCAGGGAGAACGCCTTGACTAGCTTCTCCATGTCCACCTCGGCGATGACCCCACCGCGCGTGAGCCAGCGCATCGGCCAGGTCGGCTTGCCGGCCCCGTATTCTCCAGGCCAAGCGAAGGTGAACGTATTGACGGTCTTGACCCCCAAGTGGGCGGCAATCTGCATCGAGCGCACGAGGTCGTCGAACTCTTTGCGGAAGGCCGGATCGTCCTGCATGGTGGTGTCTAGGTCGAGATCGGCCAAGTGGAGCTGCTTGAAGGGTGCGCCGGCCGCAATGACGTGCAGCTCCAGCCCGTGCCGGGCGACACGAGCAGCCATGCGCTCCGCCTCAGCGTCGCTCATCTCGGCGATGGGTGGCTCGTCGGCGATGCTGGTGAACCACACGGAGTCGGCACCGATATCCTTGGCGCAAGCGAGGGCCTCGTCGAACGGCAGCCCCAGCTCGGGCAGAAACATCCCTAGCTTGAACCGGTAGTTACTCATGAGCTTGCTTTTCTCCTTACTACGCGATACGCGCGAGCTCCCTTGAAGCGTACCAGGACCGGGCCGGCTTGTCGGCAGGGGCAACGGGCCGGTGGCGACAGCCCGCTGGTCAAGCCGGGGCCGGCGCTGGCAAATCGTTGCGTAGCCGAAAGAGATAGGGTAGAATGGTACTAGAACGTAGCTTCTATGATTTGGCCTCCGGTCTAGTCCGGGATTTTTGCGTATCCAACCACTAGGAGATGTAAGTGAACGTTATCTTGGAGCACACCGTCCATATCAAAGCCCGGAAGGAACAAGTGTGGGAGGCCCTCGCAGACTTTGGGAATGTCTACCTGTACGCCCCGACCGTGAAATCCTCGCACTCTACCTCGGCGAACACCACTGGCGAGGGTACCACCCGCCATTGTGAGCTTCATCCTTTGGGGAGCCTGGACGAGACTGCGTCGGATTGGGTCGAGGGTCAAGGGTACGTCATATCTATCGACAAAGGTGCGCCGTTCTTCATGAAGGACATCAAAACCTCCTTCAACCTTGGAGCGACCGATGAAGGCGGTACTATCGCCAGCGTGGAGTCCAGCTACGACATCAAGTTCGGCCCAGTTGGAGCTTTCATTCATAGCCTCATCCTTAAACCGAGGCTGGAGAAAGCGTTCCCGCTGCTCCTACTCGGTCTGAAGCAATTCGTCGAAACCGGAGCGCCGGTCACGCGCGAGACGCTCAAAGCCTCTTAAGCAGTTCTGTGGAGGATTGCAAGCCGCTCGTCTGGGACTTTGCAGAGTGCGGTCGCTGCCGCAACGCGGCGGGTTGGTCAGGCTGCCGGTCCCCTTGGGCACGCTCCGCTATACCGGGGGGCCTATTTGCTTTGCACCGCCGGAGCGCGGCGTTCATCCCCCGCACCTGCATCGGCAATGCCGCCGGCCAACCGGCGATGTTCGTGCCGTTGTTCCGGAAAGATGCCGGCCGGTCCAGCGGCACCCACTTGGCACGGCATCTGTGCTCTCCGTGCTCGCTGTGGCAAACTGGATGATGGATGAGATGGCCGATATGACCACTGCCGCGCTGGATATCGCCGGGCGCCGCCAGCTTTTCGTTGACGACTGGCTCGTTGCGGAGACACATGGCATCACCCGGGTACTGCACAGACCGGCCAAGTACGTCGGCAACCCGATCATCTACCCCACCTACCCGCTGGAGCACGCGATCACCATCTACGGCGCCATCCTCTACGATCCGGCGGAGAGTCTCTTCCGCATGTGGTACCAGGGGCATGGGCCGATCCCCTACGTCGCGTCGTATGCCACCTCTCGGGACGGCATCTTCTGGGAGAAGCCGGCGCTGGGTACCGTCGAGCTTCCCGGCGCCGTGGACAACAACGTGGTGCTCGACGAGGTCTGTCTACCGAACGTGATCGAGGAGCCGCACGATCCGGACCCGGCCCGCCGCTACAAGATGCTCTATTGGGATCGCACGGTAAAGCGCGATCCGGGCGTCGCCCACGTCTCGGTGGCGTTCTCGCCCGACGGTCTCCACTGGACCAGGTACGCCGGCAACCCGGTGATCCGCAGGACGGGCGATACGCACAACCTGCTCGGCTGGGACGATGCTGTGGGTCAGTACGTGGCCTATCCCCGCGCCGCTGCCCGCGTCGGCGCCGGGGTGGTGCGGCTGGTCGGTCGGTCGGTCAGCGACGATTTTATGCATTGGACCGCGCCGGAAGTGGTGTTCGCGCCGGACGCCTCGGACCCGCCGGGCCTGGAGATCTACGGCATGTCGGTCTTCAAATACGAAGGGCTGTACCTGGGCCTACCCTGGGCCTTCCATACCTATGCGGAGGAAGCGCCGACCCGCAAGGCGGGAACCATCGACGTGCAGCTGGCGGCCAGCCGCGACGGCTGCCGGTGGGAGCGCGTCGGCGACCGGCAGCCGTTCATCCCGCTGGGGCCGCCGGGCAGCGTGGATTGCGGGATGATCTTTACCGCGAAAGACCTGGTCGTCGTGGGCGACGAGCTTTGGTTCTACTACGGAGCCTACGACGGCGAGCACGGGGTCGGGGCGCGCACCGGCACCATCTGCCTGGCCAAGCTGCGCCAGGACGGGTTTGTCTCCCTCGACGCGGATGAATCCGGTGGCACGGTGCTCACCAAGCCGTTCATCTGCCCCGGCGAGCAGCTTTCGATCAATGCCGACGCGCGCGGGGGCGAGGTGGCGGTCGCCGTACTGGACGCGCAGGGCGGTGAGCTTGCCGGCTACCGCAAGGTGGACTGTGCCCTGCTCGATAGCGACGCGCTGCGCCAGCGCGTCACCTGGCGCGAGCACCCGACGCTGGCCGCGCTACAAGGGCAGCCGATCCGCCTCAAGTTCTACCTGCGCTCCGCCAGCCTCTATTCTTTCACCATCGCCTAGGGCTACTGCCCCCCTCACCCCCGCCGGCCTCTCCCTCTCGATATGGCGCGGAGAGGGGGCTGGGGGGTGAAACGTGAGCCTCGATCAGCGCGCGGGCCAACTCGAACTCCGGGCCAAGCGCATCATAGGCCACCCAACTACTCCCTTGGCATGGCGCCGCGCCAAGTCAAGCTGCCGGCCGGGACTCTTCCGTGTCTTCGATGACTTGGACAACGGCATCCCCGGTCTTCACATAGTTCTCGGTCTCGTCAATATCATCCCAGGTTCTCTCTTCCGTCTTGATTGTCTCGCGCTCGGTTATCCATTCTCGTGGCAAGAACGCTTTAGTGAGAGGGCCCATTTCACTTCCTAGTCCTTGCCCGCCAACGTTGACCCTCCTTGTTTTATATGTAGAAGCCAAGGATAGTCTCTCTTGGACGCGAGTAACCTTCACTCGCACTTTCGGACGCCCGATGACCCCCAATACCTGGTTTGTATCCGGGTCTCTAATCTCCTCGTTTTCATCCACTATGTCGAAATCCATGCCGACTACGACTCCACTTTGGGAGCCTACGTTGATTGCAATTTCGCGCGAGTTGAGAATACGGGCAACCTTGCCACGAATCACCTCAGTCATTTTTTCACACTCCCTTGCTCTCCGGTGGAGAGTTCTTTCTGCAGCTCTGTTACGTCTTCAGGAACAATATCCTCCCACTCCTCCAGCGCGTCATCGGCCGCGGCCAACTGCTCAACTACAATCGCTCTGAGTATAGCAAGCGTCACTCGATAGTTCTCGGGGGACTCGCAATCTCGTATGGCTTCTGCTACTCTACCAAGACCCGCAGAGAGGAATCGGAGCCGTCGGATCGCAGATCGCGCATGTGGCCTGATGATAGCTCTTGCCGTATCGCTAGCCGCCTGACGACCAAAAATGAACGAACCGGCAAGACCTGTGCCTAGAGCAAAAATCTGAAAGGAAATACTCTCCAAGTTGCTCAAGTCACGGGTGGCCGCTAGGTACAGAAAAAGAACCGACAGCCCTACGCTGGCCAAGACAAGCAAACTCGGCGTGACGAACTCGATCTTTTTCATAGTTCGCCAGTGTGCCATAAAAACGCACTTATTTACACCAGAATCGGTTCGGATAATGTATCACGCTTCACGGTCAGCCCAATTCGTCGTCAGCAGCAGGATCGCGGCAATGCGACGCGCTATCTCCGCAAAGTGCTGGCCCGCCTCCGGGCAGTGATGGTCGATGACGGGGTGCCCGCGGCACGACAGCCGCTTCTTGAGCACTTGGTAGCCGCCTAGCTCGTAGCCCCAGACGGCGGCCGGCACGTTGCGCCAGTAGGCGCGGCCGTTGAGGTGGATGTCGAACGTGGTGGCGCCGAGGGGGTGTCGGCCCCCTGTGGCTCTCCGCTCCCCTAGCCTCTATTCCTTCCGCACCTTCTAGTACTTCGACCAAGTGATACTCGGCCGAGCAGGAGGTGCTATGGTGTGAGTTGGAACGCACAGCGAGACTACCGGATGAAACCGATGCCAGCGCAGCCCGAGCACCAAGACGCACAAGCCAGCGGTGCCCCGAGACATCAGCGCGCTCCACCGGCGAGGGATATAGGCGACCTGGATGTCGCACGGCTTGTTTTCCACCCAGTCGGGCGAGACCGGTGGCAGGATTTGCGGCGGCTGTTCGAGGCCCCAGGCGGCCCCAAGCACTGCTGGTGCATGATATGGCGTCCGCTGCCGCGCGGGGCCAGCCACAGTGACAGTTCGACCTTGCGGGATGCCCTCGCGGAGCGCGTGCAGCAAGGTGAGGCCATCGGCATCCTTGGCTATCTTGGCGGCGAGCCGGTGGCCTGGACTTCGATTGCGCCGCGCAGCACATATCTTGACCTAGGTGGCAAGCAGGATTCTGCCGATGCGCCGGAGTGCGTGTGGTCGCTCGTCTGCTTTTTCGCCTCCTCGCGGCTACACGGTCTGGGCATCACGAAACACCTCATTCAGGCCGCCGTCGCCTACGCCCGGAGGAACGGAGCCACGGTGGTCGAGGCCTATCCGGTGGACCTCGACTCTCCAAGCCTCCGCACCATGGGGCGCTTCATGGGGCTTATCAGCTCCTTTGAGGCCGCTGGCTTTCAGGAAGTGGGTCTTGCTGACCCCCATGGGCACGTGCGACATGTGATGCGCCTGAAGCTCTAGGGCAGCCGTAAGCAGTGGACAGCGGGCGGCCGGCGCCGTTATCCTGCCAGCGCGAACGCGGCGCCCGCCGTGCTTGCCGAAAGGGCTGCGCTGATGACATTACTCGACGACGTTGCTCATCTTGATGCGACCGCGCAGGCCGCGCTGGTGCGTCAGCGCGAGGTCCAGCCGCGCGAGTTGGTGGAGGCGGCTATCGAACGGATCGAGCGGCTGAATCCGGCCCTCAATGCCGTTGTCACGCCGATGTATGAGGAGGCGCGGGCCGCGGCCGTGAGTGAGATACCGGCCGGTCCGTTCGCCGGGGTGCCGTTCCTGCTCAAGGATTTTCTCGCCGAGTACGCCGGGGTGCGCTTTACGGAGGCCAGCGCGTTTCTGGGCGACTACGTATCCACCGAGGACAGCGAGCTGATGCGGCGGTTCAGGCGGGCCGGGCTGCTTACGGTGGGCAAGACCAATGCACCTGAACTGGCGCTCGGCGCCATCACCGAACCGGAACGCTTCGGGCCGACCCACAATCCCTGGGATCTGACGCGGACGCCGGGCGGGTCCAGCGGCGGCGCGGGGGCGGCCGTGGCGGCGCGCCTGGTGCCGATAGCGCACGGCAACGACGCCGGCGGCTCGATCCGCATTCCGGCCGCCTGCTGCGGCGTGTTCGGCCTGAAGCCGACGCGGGCGCGTGTGCCGCTCGGCCCGCACTACGGCGATCTGTTTAGCGGCCTGGTAGCCGAGCACGCGCTGACGATCTCCGTGCGCGACAGCGCGACGCTGCTCGACGCGACGGCCGGCCCGCTGGTGGGCGACCCGTACTGGGCACCGCCCGCCAGGCGTCCGTTTGCCCAGGAAGTCGGCTGCGACCCGCAGCCGCTCCGCATTGGCGTGATGGAAACGGCGCCGTTGGGTACGGAGATCCACCCGGACTGTGTGGCTGCCGTCCGCGACGCGGCGGCGCTCTGTGCCGAGCTGGGCCACCATGTCGAGGCGGCGGCGCCGAGCTACGATGAACGGGAGTTGTGGCTGCAATTCACGAACGTCATGGCGGCGGGCTTTGCCTGGAGCATCGCCGACCTAGGACGCCGGATGGGCCGCACGCCGACGGCGGAGGACTTCGAGCCGCTCGTCTGGGACTTTGCGGAGCGTGGTCGGCGGCTTAACGCTGCGGACTATCTCCTCGCCCTGCAGGACCTCCAGCGGCACACACGCGACGTTGCTGAGTTCTTCACTCGCTACGATATCTGGCTGACGCCCACCTTGGGCATGCCGCCGGTCCCGACGGGCACGCTGCGCTATACGGAGGGGGATCCGTTTGCCTTGCGCCTGCGGAGCGCGGCGTTCGTCCCCTTCACTTACATCAGCAATGCCACCGGGCAACCGGCGATGTCCGTGCCGCTGTTCTGGAACGATGCCGGCCTGCCCATCGGTACCCACTTCGTCGGGCGGTTTGGCGACGAGGCGACCTTGTTCCGGCTCGCCGGCCAACTGGAGGCGGCGCGTCCGTGGGCCGGGCGCCGCCCACCGATCTCGGCGTGAGTAGTCGCACGGGCCTACCGGCGCCGGCCTAGCGGTCCACTCGCCGACGGCGTAGCTCCGCCTCAAGCTGCCGGATGCGCGCCTCGGCTCCCTCGCGCGCGGCCTGCTCGGCAGCAGCACGATTTTCGGCAGCCTGGCGGGCCGCCCGTTCGGCCAGTCGGTCGGCCTTCTCGACGGCGGCCTGGGCTTCGGCGGCCTCGCGGGCTGCCCGCTCCGCCTCCCGGGTGTCCCACATCTCCCGCCAGTTCTCCAGGTAGGTGTCGGTGGCCGGGTCGTACAACCGCGGCCAGCCACCAGCCCAGCACAGCCTCAGCCCCAGCACCTCGCTGTAGCCCTTCAGGATGCCGTCGGGCACCGTCGTCAGTTCAATCGGCTCATACACTCCGGCCACCAGCCGGTCCCCGGCCAGCCGCTGCCCGTGATACTCAGCAGCTTCCGTCGGATCGAACCGCCAGTATTCCGGGATGCCGATGCGGGCGTAGAGGTCTCGCTTGCGGCCCACGTCTTCCCGTCCGGTGCTGGCCGAGCCGATCTCCAGCGCCCAATCCGGTGGCTTGCCCACTTCCCAGGGCAGATACAGCTTGCGTTGCCGGATGGCCGGCGCGTCCACCCCAAAGGCCAGGTACACGTCCGGGGAGACGCGCACATTGAGGTCGCGGGGGTCGTAGCAGAGGATCGTGTTGCTGCTGAGGAAGGTATCGGGGCGCTGGCCGAAGTCGGTGAACCGACTGGTGAGGAGGCCGACGATTTCGTGGATGGGCTGTTCTTGACCCATCGCATCAGGCTTCTGGACCAGTTTGTGAGGGTCGAAGTCGAGGCGGGCATAGTCAATGGTGCCCTGCTCACGGTAGGGCAGTATGGTGGGAGTGGGAGGCGTGACTATGGCTGCCATTGTGGTCCTCGGAGCAGCGCGCGGGTACCGGCTAATCATAGCACGCGCGCCTGGTACCGCAGTGGGGCGCGGCCGGTCGCGCCGTCTGCGTCTCGGTGAGGTTGCCAATTTCGTGGTTCTATGGTTGAGTGTTCCGCTAGCCGCCAATAGACCTCCCTGCCGGAGATGGGTGCAGTAGGACGCGGTGAGGAGGGGCAATGGAAATCCTGCCCGGCATTCACGAGCTACGCGAGACTTTGGCGCCGGTCTTTCCTGATCCGCGCATCTGGACCTCTGTCTACCTGCTGGTCGGGGAGGACTGCGCGGTCGTGGATAGTGCCGTGCCGCGCTCGGCCGATAGGCTGATCCTGCCCTACCTGGCCAAGGTCGGTATTCCGGCCGACCGCCTGCGCTTTATCGTCAATACGCATGGGCACAACGATCACGTCGGCTCGAACGTGCGTCTGCGCGAGGTATGCGGTGCCCAGATCATGCTGCACGAAGCCGACGCCCACTGGCTCGACGAGGGGCATATGTTCGGCGATGACAAAGTGCCGGTGCATCAGCCGGACCGCACCCTGCAAGCCGGCGACCGTATTGAGCTAGGCGCGGCGACGTATGAGGTGCTCTCGCTCGCCGGCCACACGGCCGGCTCACTGGGCCTGTGGGACCCGCAGGTGCGCGTCTTGTTCTGCGGCGACGGCCTGCAAGGGGAGGGGGCCGTCACGGCCGGTCTCGCCTTCTACCTCGACCCGGACGCCTATCTGGCCTCGGTCGAGCGGGCGTTGAGCCTGGGAGTAGAACACCTCTGCACGGCTCACCCCTATGCGCCGGCGACTGCCAGCCACACGCATGGCACAGCGGAAGTGCGGGACTTTCTGGAGCGCTCCCGGGACTTTGTCCACAACTACGACCGCGAGATCGTGGCGACCTTGGCGGCGGCCGAGCCACGACCGCTCTGGCAGCCGGTTTGGTAGGCACAACCTCGCCTTTGTCTGCATCAGGATTTTCGCAATGCCGGGATGGGCAGGATGGATTTCCGCTGGCGCCAGACGGCCAGGGATGGCGCGAGTCCGTTGCGGATGCCCGGACTATCGCGGCGCTACTAAAAGGGTGGATCCAACCTACTGGGGTACTATCCTGACCTGGTACAACATCACCTCCTTGTAGTGATCATCCCAGATCACTTACCAGGACTTGGGAACCCGGGGACCGAGGTTGACCTTCTTGGCCCAGGCCTTCAGATCGGACTTCTTGATCAGATACCTGTTGGCCACCTTGGTGGCCGGAATCTGACCGGACTTCACCCGATCGTAGATCTGGTTGTAGGACAACCCCAAGGCCTTGGCAGCCTTCGGGATAATTACCGATTCATTACTAGACCACGACGCGCTGCTCGTCCGCGATACTCGGCGAGCGGAGGGGACGGCCTGGGTTGGAGTGGGTTCGTTGCCGGCGCCAGGGTACTCGCCCCCAGAAATATCAATCTTGCCGCGACATTCCGGGTATCTCCGACACCCCCAGAACGTGTTGCCGGCATTTGCTCCCTTAAGCGCCTTCCTTCTTCTCATCTTGATCCCGCAGTTTGGACAGTCGGGGGCCTCCAGATCATCCGGGTCAACCGTGCCGCGGCATTCGGGGTACTTGCGGCAACCCCAGTAGTAGCCTTTGGTATTGCGGCTGGAGGGTTTGGCTTCCATCTCGCCTTTGCAGAGGGGACACCTCGGGGCTGGTCCGGTAGGCGTAGGCGCCCATGGGCCGGGCTGGAACGAATCCCGGGACAAGCCGAGTTCCTCAGCGATAGCGGCTGCCCATTCTTCGGGCTTGGGCCGCGGATACTTATCTGTCCAGTCAGGGTCGAAAGCCCGGTGGAATAGCTCGCGTATGCGGTAGGGCGTATCGCGCCATGCTTCCAGGTGGTTTCTCGATGGTGTGAACCGCCCCTCCTGGCGGACCGTTTCGTTGAACGGGAACCGGCGCTCCTGTATTTTCTCGGCCTGGGTCTCCCCAGCAGCCGCTATTGACTGGTATGGGTGCAGGCCGCGCAGCAAGAGCTTGTGCGCCAGAACGGCCAAGCCGAAACTATCGTAATCCTTCGTTCTGAGCCGGTGATCGAATCGGGCATCTTGTAACTCCGGCGGGGTATATTCCGGTCGTCCCTTTTTGCACAGGAAGTCTTTGCCCGTCTTGGGGTCCCTGATTTGCATTGAGTCGCAGTCCACCAGGATGACTTGACCCTTCGCATTCGCCATGACGTTCTTCTCGTTGATGTCGCCGACGACGTGTCCGGCGTTGTGTATTGCACCTATGGCCCTGGTCAAGTTGGCGGTCATGGTTAGCAATTCCTTGCTCCCACATTCCAGTTGGTTGATCCTGCGGGCCGCGGGATTCATCCATTTGAAGAGGTCGTAGTACTCGTCGCCATTGACTCGGGGCATGGTGAACCCGACTGGCTTTCCGGCGCGGTTGTGCCGGAACTGCTTCGGCCACGCCACGCTACCGCTCGCCACGGGGTTCTCGATCATCAGTTCTATCTTGAGCGAGACTTCGGGATCCGCGGACACTTTATCATTCCAAATTTTCGCGGCGATGCTCGGTTGCCCATATATGGCATACACGGTCCCCTCGCCGCCCTCTCCCAGTTTCTTACCTAACCTCGCCATAGCCGTTGCTCCTTCATCCAACAGCAGGGCGACAGGCCACTGCTATGCTGAGATCGTCATGAGTCTTGCTCCGCGTCTTTGGAGCGTTGAGCAGACGTGTGAGTCCGTCCTCTATAGACGTGCGGTCGCCATTTTGCATCTCTATCCACCGAAAGAGGCCGTCAAAGAACGGAGCATGAGGACTGCTATCAGCCTGCGCTATTACGAGGCCCTCCAAGCCGTCGGTGAATAACGCAATGCGGTCCACGGCGGTTTTCGACTGTGCCATGATCTGGGGCGCACTGCGCGGTTCGGTGATGAACGTCGTTTCGTTGCGGTACTGCCCTCTCTGGGGAACAATCAATGTCCGGTATTTCCGGTCTCCGATCCGTGCCACGATAGCCCCGTCACCGGTCTGTCCGGCCGCTACAACATCGCCGACGGCAACGGCTATGAGCAGCGTAGTCGCGTATTGGCGGACGTCCGCCCCATCCTCGCTGGCTTTTTCTTCTATGGCTTTCACCGCGCCGTCAAAGGCCATCTTCAGGAATTTCTTGAGATTTCGAGTTCCCCGCCTCCTGGGCCTTTTTCCACGTCTGGGGCGGAGCTCACTTTTGATAATGTCGAGGGCTGTGTTAACGGCCAGTTGACTACCTTCTCCGGATCGTTCTGCCGACCCGGCCCCATCGGCCACTGCCAGGGTAACGGTATACGGCCTCTTTTTTCGCATTCCGTAAGGGACGGTGCGGGAATCAGCGGCGTCCTGGCAGGGCTGTCCCGCTGCCTCGTGGCTCACGCCTGTAGCACGAGCGCAGGATGAGATCCATTCGTCCTGGTCGGCCGGCTGGTCGGATAGTATCAGGGGTTTCATTGTTGGTAATCCTTCATTGTTCGTAGCCGAGGTACGTGTCCTGGCTAGGCAGCCGCGTGACCTCGCCCGGCTGTGATAGGGAGATGGTGGACATGGAATCGGAAAGCCATTCGAAGATGCCTTTCAGCTGGGCGCCTTTCAATGACTTCGGGGGACGATCTGTCGACATGAACCCGGCGAGAACATCCATGTCGGCGTCGTCGTCTACTCCGAAAGCAAAGTAGGCGACGGCGCGGTTCTTCTCAGCTTGTTTGACCCGCTCGCTGGCTGCGGCTATGTCCTCGGGCGTGTCATGTTCGGGGTATCCGTCGGTGATAAGCAGTGCTATCGGGCGATAGTACTCTATACCGTTGTCCTTGTATTCCTGCTTGCGCCGCTCCAGCATATCGAGTGACTTGTTGATTGCTGCGGCGATTCTGGTGCCTCCATTGGCGGTCAACTCTGGGGGGGCAAACTCTTGGACGGTCACGAAGTCCTGCACGACAGTAACTTCATGGGAGTAGGCAATGATCCCGACCTCGGCCCGCAGGGCGGTCAGTTGGTCTTCGCAAACCTCCTCCTTGAACACTGCGATTGCCTCGTTGAGCGCCTCAATGCGCGCGCCCACCATAGAGGCTGAACGGTCAAGAACAAGTATGCAGGGGCAACGGGGTTCAGGGTTTTCGAGAAACTCGTCGGTTACTTCGATAATGTCGTCAATGTCGTCGTTATTGACCGTGGGGGGGGGGCGATTCCCGGTTGGCTGGAGTAGACATATCCCGCTTGGCCTCCTGTTTCCGGTTGGCGAAGTCTAACAGATAAATATTAAGGGATGCCGAGCGATGGCGAGGGGTGATCGCCTGCGGTCTCGTTACTGCCGCTCGATTGGCCAGCTAGGCTGCGGCGGGTACGGGTAGCTCGATAGCTTGGACGAACTCGGCTACGCGCTGCTCATCCGTGGTACTCGGCGAGCGGAGGGGCGCGGCCATGGTGGCGTGCTTGATCACACCCATGACCTTGAGCGCGAGCTTGATGCTGCCGATAGAGTTCGCATTTCCTGAGCCGCCGGTGACGAGGCTCAGGAGCGGCAGCGCGGTAAACAAGCGCTCCTGCCACTGTGCAGCGGTAGCATAGTCACCCTGCGCCGCGGCTTCGTAGGTGGCGACGGACCAGGCCGGGGTGACATTGGCAGTGCCCGGAATGGCCCCGCAGGCCCCGAGCAGGATGCCGGCGTCAATTAGCGAGCGGGTGCCCAAGAAGAGACGAAACGAGACATCTTGCTCTCGGAGACCGGCGATGAGGGTGCGATCCCAGTCGAGGTCGTTCTGGCTGTCCTTCATGCCGACGACGGTGCCTTCCTCGGCTAAGGAGAGCACCGTCGCTACCTCCAGCCGGGTCTTGACGGTTTGCGGGATGTTGTAGACGAGCAGCGGCAGGTCCACCGCCGTCCGCACGGCGCGGAAGTGATCCACCAGCTCATCCTGGCTATTCAGATAGTAGTAGGGTGGCGTCAAGGCGAGGGCGTCGGCGCCGGCCGTGGCGGCGCGCCGGGCATGGTCCACTGCCAACTTGGTACTGCAATCGCCGACGTTGGCGACCACGGGCACGCGCCCGCCCGCCGCCTCGACGCACGTCTGCACGATCTGAGCGCGTTCGCCGGCCGTGAAGCAGGGGAACTCGCCGGTTGTCCCGGCGGCCCAGATGCCGTGTACGCCGCTGGCGAGCAAGAAGCGGCAGGCGGAGGTCAGCGAGCGGTGGTCAATTTCCCCATCCGGATTGAGCGGCGTGACGATGGGGGGCACAATGCCGTGGAGCGCGTTCGGTGCCAACATGGCTGTCTCCTTGCCGGGTGGCATTTTCTCCGGCGCCCCTGGCCCCCCCGCTCCGTAGGGAAACGTGGATTGCGGCTTCCGCCGCAATGACGGGAGGGGGCTGGGGTGTCGGCGGTGGTCCCAGGGCACCTACTTCCACTTGATGGTGCAGCCGACGGGTGCGGTGTCCGCTACCGGCACATCGTCACCGGCGACGACGGCCGCCAAGGCATCGCGGAAGTAGGTGGATTGCACGGCGCTCTCGTCCTCGTAGTTGTCGTCTATCGTGCCGTGGTACCGGAGCGTACCGGTGGTGTCGAACAAGAAAATCTCCGGGGTCCGCTCTGCCCCGTAAGCCCGCGCCACATCCTGGGATTCGTCGTACAGGTACGGGTAGGGCATCTCTAGCTCCTGCGCTCGCTCCTGCATGTGCGCGAAGTCGTCGGTGGGATATTGGGCGGGATCGTTAGAGCTGATTGCGCCGAAGCCGACTCCTTGCCCCATGAACTCGTTGCCTAGTGCCACCAGCCGGTCGTCCCAGGCGCGTACAAACGGGCAGTGGTTGCAGGTGAAGATGAGTGCGGTGGCCTTCTCGCCGGCGATGTCGGTGAGGCCGTAGGTTTGCCCATCGGTGGACGGCAGTGAAAAGTCGAGGATTCGTGTGGCGATACTCATGGTGTAGCTCTCTCCTTTGCACGCTGTTGCTGCGCTGACGGTCGTTACGCTCCGGTTAGCCGGTCGCCGCCGGCCGCGCTTGGACGGACGTGTGCTGCCGGATGGCGGCTCTGATTTGGGCAAGGGTGGGCAGCGGCGTGATCCGGCCGCCCTCGTGGAAATACATCCGGCATGTGAGGCTATACGGACCGACCGCACCACGCGGTTGGAGGTCCTCGCCATTGATGCGGATAGTTGGCGAGCCGGGGAAGTGAGCGGTCTGCGCCTCCTGCTCCGTCCGTACCTCCTGGACAGTCAGCGCGGCCGGGGCCGCCTCCAGCCGCAGCGCCTCCCGCAGACGCGCTAACGCCGTGTCGTGGGAGGGGCAATCGGCGTAGAAGAGGAACTCCACCGCCAACGACTCCGGGCCAGCCATTTCTACTGCTACCTCGGCACACAGCCAACCGACGGGATATCGGGGGCAACCGCACCCCATAACGGCCGGAGTGAGGACCGTATCGTAGCTTACCACACGGTCCTCGACGGCCCTTCCCGCCTTGCCCTCCGGCCGCTCGATGAGCGATAGAGAACACGGGGAGAGGGGGGCCTGGATGTCCGCTACCCGTGCTCTTCCTGGGCAGCGCGATGCTCGGCGCCGTAGCCGACGTAATGTCGGGCAAGCGTCACGATGGCCTGATGCTCTGCGTCGGTCACGGCGCGCACCACCTTGCCAGGGATGCCCAGGACCAGAGACCGCGGCGGAATCGTGCGGCGCTCCGGGACCACGGCGCCGGCGCCGATGATGCTGCCGGCGCCGATGTCGGCTTCGGAGAGTACGGTGGCGTTCATGCCCACGAGGACATGATCGCCCACCGTGGCGCCGTGGATGATGGCGTTGTGGCCGACGACGACGTGATTGCCGATGAACGTAGGCATGTCGTGGTCCACGTGAACCACGCAGCCATCCTGAATACTACAGCCGGCGCCGACGCTGATCGCGGCCATGTCGCCGCGCAGGACAGCGTTGTACCAGATATTCGTTGCGTCACCGATAGTCACGTCGCCAACCACCTGCGCGCCGTTGGCGATGAAGACGCGATCTCCCAGGCGGGGCCACTGGCCTCGAAACGGCAGCATAGGCATGGATAGAGCCTCCTCGTGTAGCAGAGCTTGTCTGTAATGATACCGCGTCGCGGTGACTGTAGCCCCAAGCAGTGGCACTTTGCTGTGGATGGGGCAACCGCCGCGATCCGCCGCTAGCCGGAGCCGGAGCGGCACTGCTAAGGGAGGGCCTTTCCAAAGTCGCCGCCAAACCGGTCATTCTGAGCGGAGCGCAGAATCTTGGCCATGGGGGAGAGCCTCTTCGCTCCGCTCAGAGCCGGCACTGAGCCTGTCGAAGTGGTGACAATGGTAAGGCCCTGCTGCTAAGGTTGGCGCTGTTGACGTTTCCCGGCCATTCCCCCGCAAGCCGGAACAACGAAAAGGGGTTGTATGCGAGAGTCGGTCGTGGCCGCGCAGCGCCACTATGCTGCGCGCACGGTGGCGGACGCCAAACGTATCGCGCGGGGATGGCTGGCGCGGATGGGACTCGCACGAGCGGTCGTCTTCGGACTGCCCGAGGTGGACGACCGCTACCACAACTGGCGGGTCCCGCTGCTCGCCGAGGCGACTGAGCAGGTGGTTGGCGAGGTCGTTATTGATGCCTACTCGACGCTGATCGTGAGTGAGCGCACCACCAGCAGGGCGGTGTTGGAGGCACGGCTGCTAGGAAGATCGGCACCGCAAGACGGTGAGGCGGTCAACCGGAACGGCCCCCTATTCGACGGTCCGCCGCAGAATACCATTATCTGCGGCGATAGCGAGCATGTCCTGACGGGACTGCCGGCGGGTTCCATCGGCCTCGTCTTCACCTCACCACCGTACTTCAATGCGCGCCCGGAATATACCGACTACGTGACCTACGAGGATTATCTGCTCAAGCTGCGGAAGATTATTCGGCAAGCGCATCGCGTCCTCGCGGAGGGACGGTTCTTTGTCATCAATATCTCGCCGGTGCTCATCCGTCGCGCGAATCGAAACCAATCCTCCAAGCGGCTTGCCGTCCCATTTGATGTCCACCGCCTATTTATCGAGGCGGGATACGACTTCATGGATGACATCATCTGGGTGAAGCCGGAGGGGGCCGGTTGGGCGACGGGGCGCGGGCGCCGCTTCGCGGCGGATCGCCAGCCACTACAATACAAGCCGGTGCCCGTGACCGAATACGTGCTGGTCTACCGCAAGCACACCGATAAGTTGATTGACTGGAACATCAGGAGCCATCCCAACCCGCAGGCGGTCGCCGCTTCGCGGGTAGAGGACGGCTATGAGCGGACGAACGTCTGGCGGATCAAGCCAACCCATTCCAAGCAGCATCCCGCCGTCTTCCCGGTAGAGCTGGCCGAGCGGGTCGTGCGCTACTACTCGTTCATGGGTGATGCCGTGCTGGACCCCTTTGCCGGCAGCGGTACGACCGGCCAGGCGGCGGCACGGCTTGGCCGGCGCTTCGTCCTGATTGACAACGAAGTGCGCTATGCCTCCGAGATGGCTGGCGCGGCTTCCCGCTGGCTGGGTTCCGATGCCGATCTCCTGTGTCAAGGGTTCGAGCCGCCGTCGGATGATGACGGGCACATGTCTCCGGGCTGATTGCGACTGCCCGGTGTGCATACCGCAGCACTGGCCTGGCAGAGAGCAACGGCATGTTGGTAGACTGGACGAAGGCACCCGGTTGGGTGGCCGTCCGGGCCGATGTAGCTCAGTGGCAGAGCAGCTGTTTCGTAAACAGCAGGCCGGCGGTTCGAATCCGCCCATCGGCTCCCTACTACCCCACACTTGTGTACCTTCCCCCAACCCCCGCCCGTCTTTCCGGCTTGTGCCGGAATTCAGCAGGAAGTTGTGACCAGGGGGAGGCACACACCTCCCGGCATCGCGGCTGCGATCAGCGCGGTAGGAGCGCCCTTGATCGCGCCTCGCCGCCGCGCAGACGCCCCTTCCCTCCAGGGAAAAGGGCTGGGGGTTAGGTCCTCCAAGCCCGTTGCCGGCACACTCCCCCTCTCTATTGCTTGGCGATGGAGAGGGGGCCGGGGGGTGAGACGCCGTCAGCCTGGCGGCCAGGGGCGGCCTACGTACCAGCCGGCGCCGATGAGCGCGGCCAGAGCCAGGCGATAGATGACGAAGATGTGCAGCGGTCGCGCGCGGACGTAGGCGAGTAAGAGTGCTATCGCGCCATACCCCACGGCAAACGCCACAGCCATTCCGACCAGGAAGGGGACGATCTGCGCGGCGTCGAGGCCGGTGCCGAGGAGTTGGCCGGTCTTCAACAGACCGGCGCCGGCGATGACCGGCGCTCCCAGCAAGAAGGAGAATCGCGCCGCCGTCTCCCGACTCAGTCCGGTGGTGAGGCCGGCGACGATAGTGATGCCGGAGCGAGAGACGCCGGGGATCAGCGCGGTGGCCTGCGCCAGGCCCACCACTACGGCGTCGCGTACCGTCAGGGCGGTGAGCGAACTGCGGGTGCGTTCACCGGGCGCATAGTGCAGCTCGGCTACCCACATCAGCATGCCGACGGCCACGAGCATTGTCGCCGTCACGATGGGGTGGCGCAAGAGTGTCTCGATCACATCGTCCACTAGCAACCCCGCGATGCCGGCCGGCACGGAGCCGAGCACGAGCAGCCAGGCCAGGCGTCGCTGCGCGGCAACCTCGGTGGTCCGGTGCGGCGCGGCCGTCGTCACGGCGCGGCCGAGCGCTCGCCATTCGTGGCGGAAGTAGACGAGGACTGCGCCGAGCGTCCCTAGATGTAGGGCCACGTCGAACGTAAGGCTGTTGAGCAGGGGCGAGGCCCAGCCGAGTAGCCACGGCACAACAAGCAGGTGCCCGGAGCTGCTGATGGGCAGAAACTCCGTCAGGCCTTGCACCAGACCCAAGAGCGCCGCCTGAAACGTCTCACTCACTGGCATCTCGACTCGTCGGAGGTATTGCCGATACTGGCGACCCAGCCGGCGCGGCTAAAGTCTACAGGGTCGACTGCCCTTCCTGACCCGTACCCTCAACCGACCGTGATGCCGACGCGGGTGAGTAGCTCTTGGCACCAGGCGGCCGGGTGGGGGCGTGGTGGGTTCTTGGGGTCGTGCGAGTCGGAGCCGGCGCTGACGAGCGCACCGTAGCGGGTAGCGACCGCCGCATAGGTCGCTTGCAGCGCCGGTGGGTGGCGAGGATGGTGGACTTCCAGGCCGTCAACGAGGCCGCGCTCCAGCAGCGCCAGCAACGATTCGTGCGTGAGGCTCTTGATTATCGGGGCGTATTCCGGCATTCCCGATCCGGGGTGCGCCACAATCAGCGGGCAGCCTTGCGGCCGGAGCGTCTCGGCGATGGCCTCGACGGAGGTGGTGCAGAACGGCGCTTCCATGACCCGCAGCAGCAGCGGACGATAGGCGGCCGGCTCGCGGTAGCCCTGATCTTGGAGTAGCCGCACGAGCTTGGCCTGGGTCAAGCGCGGCTCGGCCGCCAATTGTTCTACGTCGTCCGCGGAAAGTCGGACGACCTGCTGCGCGCGCAGGCGCTCGACGAGGCCCCAGGCACGCTCATGCTCACGGGTCTGTACGTCGCGCAAGAGCGCATCGAGCTGCGCGTTGCCGGGGTTGACGTTGTACGCCAGCAGGTGCAGCAGCTCGCTGCGGAAATCCGCCGTGAATTCGATGCCCGGCAGCACCCGGAGGCCGTGCGCCGCTCCGCGGTGCGTCACGGGGGCAATCGCCTCGGTCGAGTCGTGGTCGGTGACTGCACAGACGACCACGCCGGCCACGACGACGGCAGCGGTCAGCTCTTTCGGCGTCCAGCGACCGTCGGAGACCAGCGTGTGGAGGTGCAAATCTACGCCGGCTGTCGGTGCCAGCGGCCGGTTGGCGTTGGTCATACGACTCCTACCGGAGCTGCGGTGCTCTGGGCGACAAGGCCGCGGTGGACGAGGATTGTTCCTTGCGCGAGGTTGCGCCGGAGGCGCTGGGCGCGTTCCGCCCACTCGTCATCGCCGAGGCCGGCCGCGCCGGCGAGCGCCTGCCGTAGCTGCCGCGCCAAGTCGAGGGTCCGGTGCAAGGTCAGCACGAGGTCGCCGGCCGCGATGTCCAGCTTCTCTAGGATGCTGCCGAGCGAGGCGCCCCGGCTCCAGTCCTGGATCGGTCCGTGGAACATCGGATTCGGGCCTGGCGCCAGGGCGTCGCCGGCTTGGTCGGCCTGGTCCGCGATCTCGGTGGCGAGTGCTTGCAGGCGCTCACGTGTAGCCAATAGCCGGGTCGAGACGAAATACCGATTGTAGCCCGGCACGTCGCGGTCGTTGCAAAACCAGGAGAGCACCTCCATCAGATCGCCAGCGGGCAGGTTGTCCAAGACACCCCGCCACATGGCCTCCGCCAAGACCAATCCGGCCGGATGATCTATCCGTGCCAGCAGCGCCGTTTTGGGGTAGGCGCCATTGTTGCGGCCATAACGTTGTAGGGTTGCCAGGATGTCGGCGACCAGCGATTCGCCTTGTGCCGTAGCTTCCGCTTCCAGGCGTTCCACCTCGGCGAGCGCAGCCCGCAAGTCCTTCTCGACCGCTGCCCGGCGTCGCCAGACCTGCTCGTGCTCCCGGCGGGACGTACAGGAATGGCACGGGGAGGCATGGGACTCCAGCGCGGCCTGCTGGGCCACTGCCTCGGACTCTTGCGCGATCCGCTCGGCAGCGGCGACCTCGGCCGCCGACGCACTCGTCCCGTTGGCGGAGCCGGCAGCCACACCGCGTAGCTGTAGGGCCTGGAAGGCTTGCTTGCTGGCCACGCGGCGTAAGCGACCGGCATCCAGGCGTAGCTGCCGATACTCGTCCAGCGCAGCTGCCTCGACATCCGGCATCGGGCAGTCGAATGTGTGGGCCGCGGTGCTCCGGCGCAAGCCGTCCGCAGCGGTGGTAGCTTGGCGCACGGCGTTATTCAGCTGGTGGTGGCGGAGAGTAGCTTGCAGCAGCCGGCGTACCTGCTCGGACGTGGCGTCGTTGTGGTTGGTGAGCACGACCGCAGATTGCAGGCGTGGCCGGAAGCGGCTCCGGAACGGCGCCGGGGGGGTGGTGGCGAGCGCTTGGATTTCGCGGGCCGACATCCAGGGCGAAGAGACGTTGACGACGGAAGCCAGCACGTCGCCGGGACGACCGGCCGAGCGCGCCAGGCGGGCATACTCCGCAGTGCTCAGGCTTCGGCGCGTGCCGCGGTCGAGCGCTGTCGGCTCGCCGACTATGACGGAACGGGCCGTGACGGTGCTATCGTTGGCTAGGTCGGTGGTGGCAAAGACGATATCGAGCAGGTCGGCATCCAGCAGCGCCTCGACAAGACGCTGCAATGCCGGCAGCAGCCCAGCGTGATAGACAGCAACGCCGTGCTCGATCAGCGCGGTCAGTCGAGCGACTTGGGGCAGCGCCCGATCCTCGGCGGGCAGGGTATGTACGTAGGACGTGACCAGTGCCCGGCGGTGGCGTTGTAGCGAGCGGGAGCCACGCCGCGCCGCCGGGCCGCACGCCGCGGCCCGTTGCTCGCAGCTTCGCTGACCGGAGACGTAGTAGAGCGCCGGCAGGAGGTCCGCTCGGCGCAGTACCCGGAGCACGTCGGCCGCGTTGGGAGTCTCCGCCGGCTGCGTGTCGGATGGCCGTCCGGTCGACCGCCGCGCCTGGCCGCCGACCGGCGGTACCTCTGCTGCGGCCGCGCCGTCTGTGCCCACCAGCGGATGCAGCCGGTTGTCCCAGAGGTAGAGGTGCTCCAGGGGCACGGCCCGCGCGTCGTAACGCCGCAGGCGCGTCGAGCCGCGGACCCGTGTCAGCCAAGCTGCCAACTCTTCTGCGTTGCCCACCGGCGCCGATAGGCAGAGGAGCGGTACTGCGGATGGCAGTTGGGTTATCAGCTCTTCCCAAGCCGTCTCTTGCTCGGGATCGCTGAGGAGGTCTATATCGTCGAAGATGGCGTAGCCGGCGTCCCGGAGCCGGCCGTGCTGGGTGAGGAGCATCGAGCGCAGCGTTGCCGGAGTGCCGACCAGGAGTGGGGCGTCGGACCGGTGGCGTGCGGACTTGGTCAGTAGGCCAACTTCATCCGGTCCTCGGGCGGCTTGCCACTGCCGGTAGCGGCGCAAGGCTAACGCTTCGTTCGGACTGGCATAGAAGGCGGTCCGGCCGTCGTGTCGCGCACGGTTGATAGCGTGCGCGACAATGTCGGCGGCGGTACCGGCCTGGAGTGTGGTGACCAATAGCGCCTGGCCGCGGTCTAGGTCCTGCCGTATATCTGCCGGTACTGTCGGTGGCGCGGTGGTCAGGCTGCTGGTGCTTACCTGATCTGCGGTCATTGCGCTTGTTGACCTCCTCCGGGTCATTAGGGTTGTGAACGTGGCCAGGTACGGGGGGGGGCGTTGTGGCCTCCCGGTTGGCCCGGATTGCGGCGCAAGCCGCAATGACGGACAGTGGGGGATGGAGGTGAAGTGGGAGGGGGTGCTCCGAGCAGCGTCGCTGCTGGTGCGCTGCTCCCTGATGAGAGATGTGCGGCTTGTCCTCGATGAATATGCTATGAGCATAGATGGGGAAAACGGCGGGGCCAAGCGGTCCTGGCGAGCCGCGTGTTGTTATGCTGATGAATGATACCCTATTCTGAAGGCGCTGTGCATGAGAACGCTGCGGTGTCGGGGCCGGCAACCTGATCTGAAGTGTGGCGAGCAGCGGAGTGTCGTCCCAGTCGGTCAACAAAGCAAGCTATGAAGATTCGCTCGCTCACGGTCGGCATGCCGCTGCGTTGGCCCTTCGCGCCGACAGCCCTGGACGACATAGGCGTATTTGCGCGGGACCTGCGGGCGCGACTCACGGCAGGCGGCTACGAGGTCCAAACCGTGCGCCTGGCTGGCCCGCCACTGAGTACCGTCTTGGCCGGGGCGGGTGGTCAGGCGGCGCTGGCCTACGCCCGGGCGCTCGAAACGGCGGCCCGCGAGCGTGGGTTCGAGTATGTGTCGGTCGGTCCGGTGAGCATTCTCGACGCGCCGTCCGCGCAGCGCCGCCAAGCCGCGCTCGATCTCATCAACGTGCTCCCGGAGATCGTGCGTGCCACCGAGGTGACCTTCTGTTCCGTGCTGGTGGCCAGCCACAACGGAGGGGTACATCTGCCGGCCGTTGAGCGGACGGCGGAAGCTATTGCCGACATTGCACGGACCACGCCCGACGGTTTCGGCAATCTGCGCTTCGCGGCGCTCGCTAACTGCCCGCCGCACATCCCATTCTTCCCGGCGGCCTACCATGAGGGCAGTCACCCCCGGTATACCCTTGCGTTGGAGGCAGCGGACGTGGCGGTGGAGGCCTTCACGAACGCGGCGAGCCTGAACGAGGCCAGACGGGGCCTCAGCGCCGCGCTGGACGGGCATTGGCAGCGCCTAGAGCGCATCCTCAGCCCGGAGCAGTCGTTCTTCGGGACGGCGGAGGACGACGGGGCGGCGGTGGCGTTTGGCGGCGTAGACCTGTCGCTGGCGCCGTTCCCGGATGACGAGCGCAGCATCGCTGCGGCGCTCGAACGGCTCGGTGTAGCCCGGTTTGGTGCCTCCGGCACGCTCTTTGCCGCCGCCGTGTTGACCAGCGCACTCGGCTCCGCGCACCTCCCGCGGACGGGATATTCCGGCCTGATGCTGCCGGTGTTGGAGGACTCCCGCTTGGCGCAACGGGCCAGCGAGGGGCTAGTCAGCGTGGATAGCTTGCTGCTCTATGCCGCGGTCTGTGGCCTCGGTCTCGATACCGTGCCCTTGCCCGGTGATACGCGCAGCGATGAACTGGCAGCGATCATCCTGGACATGGCTACGCTCGCCGCCCGCCTCGACAAGCCGTTGACGGCACGGCTGTTGCCGGTGCCCGGCGCGCGTGCCGGCGACCGCACGGCCTTCGATTTCCCCTACTTTGCCCCAAGCCGCGTCCTGGCGGTGCGTGGCCTCGGGGCCGCCGCGCTTTTGACGAAAGGCGACATTGTCCGGCTCTAGCGCCACCGCCGGAGGGTATGCGGCACTGCCTGCTCACTCCCCGGTGCGTCAGCGTGGCGGAGGGCGAGGGAAGAGCCGGGTGCTGGGCCAAAGCCGCACCACTCGCGGGCCAAAACTCCGGCCATGCTGGACAGACAACGGGAGCCTTCGACCGCCGGAGTTTTGGCCCGCGACACCTGGTACCATCCGTGCGGCTTTGGCCCAGCAGGGGGTAAGGTCCGGGCGGATCACTCGCTCGGTGGTCGGTAGCCGGAACCGCTCGCCTGGGCCATCGCTTCCAGCCCCTCCTCCAGGGACATGAGCACTGTGGTCTGGGCAGCCTTCACGGCGCCACCCGCGGCGACCGCCAGAGCAAAGGCAGCCATACTGACATTGTTCGGCATCTCCAGGACGGCGAAGAGGTCGGATGCACCAAAGGCATACCAGACTCCGATGATTTTGCCGCCATGTCCCTCGACGGTCCCCCGCACCCGCTCCGCGACGTTCTGAGGGTTCTTGAGCTGTGCTGCCCAAGCTTCCTGGGTGTAGGTGCCTTGGTACAAGTAGTAGGGCATCGCTATGCTCCTTTACTGCCCATGGGCAACAGGATGGGTCCCCTTGCAATCTCCCGGGATTATTCTGCGCGGCGCGTGGTAGCTGGTTAGCTGCCGGCTGCCAGGCGCCAGAGGGTGCCGCCGAGGGTCAACGCATAGGCTTGGCCATCCTTGTTGAAGCCAGGGGACAGGGCCACCGATACGACCGTCCGCGAGCCTAGCCCGGTGTTCACCGACTGCCAGGTCAACCCCTCGTCGTCGGATCGGTAGACGCCTTCGCTGGAGCCGATGAAGAGCGCTCGGCCCCAAACCCCGCCGCTCGTGAGGGCGATGGACAGCACCCCGCTGGAGGGCCGGCCCACACGCTCGGCGATCCAGAGCGCCTTCCCGCCGAACATCGGCCGCAGCACCAGTGTCCCCAGCCCGACAAAGAACCGGTTACGGGCGTCCTCTTGGTCACCGCGATAGTCGTCCGGTAGCCCGAAGGCGGCCCAGCGGGCGCCGCTCAACTGCTCGATGATCGGTGTCCATTTCTCGCCGCCGTCGAGCGACCGCCAAATCGTCACGGTGCTGGCCTGGAGGTCCTGGCGCCACGCGGCGCGTGCACCTGGAGCGCGGACCCGGCCGAGACGGGCAGCGCCGAGCTGGGAGTATGTGCCGACAAGCACCGTTTGGTCGCGGCGATAGTGCGGCGAAAGCGCTATGCCGATCAGCATTTCCTCGTTGGTGGGCGGCTTGATCGCCGACCACGTGGCGCCGCTGTCCATCGAGAGCATCAGCCGTTGTCCGACGACCGCGGCACAGATACTCTCCTCTTGCGGGGTACCGCCAGCGCAGGTCACCATGCGTACTGCGTCGCCGTCCACACCACCGATGACAACCTCGTCGGCCTCGGCTTCGGGGAACTCGGCGCGTTCCCACTGTGCGCCGGAGTCGGCCGAGCGGTAGAGGCCGTCGTCGGTAGCCGCCAAGAGGACATGCTCCGGCTCCGGCTGCGGCCGCGGCGCCACGGCCAACGACAGCACCTGATTCATGGGTAGTGCTCCGACCGGCTGCCAAGTTGCGCCCCGGTCATCGGACCGCAAAACGCCGTCTTCGATGCCGGCGATGTAGAGCACGCCATCGCGCTCGAAGTCCGGTGAGAGGGCCAGCGCGGACATCGAGCGGGCGGCGAGGCCCTGGTTTGCCGGAGTGGTGGTACCGTCCGCCGCGATACGCATAATGCCGGTTTGATGGCAGCCGGCGAGGATGGTGCCGTCCGACTGGCCGAGCAGCGCCATCACGGCCTCGCCGGCGGCGCCGTGCTGCTGCCAGGTCTTCCCACCGTCCGTCGAGCGGAAGACTCCACTCCCCGCGGTCCCCGCGAAGATGGTGCGGTCGCGCCCAAAGCCCGGCGACACCCAGAGGGCGTTCACCGGCGGCGGCTCGCCGTCCGCGGTGTCCACCAACCCGTCGTTCACGGGCTGCCAGCGCATGCCCCGGTTGGTGGAGCGGAAGATTCCGGCGTCTTCGGTGCCGACGAAGATGGTGCCGTCATCGGAGAACGAGGGGGAGAACACGATGGCCTGCACGGCTTCGGTAGGGAGGCCGCGGACCCGCCGCCAGGCGCGGGCACCGTTGGTGGAGCGGTAGAGACCGTCCGTGGCGGCGCAAAAGACAATCTCGTCCTCGTCGAAATCCGGAGAGACGGCCAACGCCATGATGGACAGGTCTGCAAGGCCAAAATTCGCCGTAGACCACGTGTGTCCACCGTTGGTGGAACGCTGGATGCCTTCGTACTGGGTAGCGGCCAGGATCGTGCCATCACTGGGAAAGCGTGGGGAAAGGGCGATGGCCGTGACCGGCGCGGCAGCTTGCCAGAACTCCATGCGCGACCAAGTGTGCCCGCCGTCGCTGGACCGCATGACGCCGCCGCCGAGCGAGCCGGCGAAGACTGTTGGTTCCCGGTCGTATCGCGGCGAGACGGTGATTGCCTGCACGTAGGGACTGCTCAACCCTTCGTTCTGTGGTTCCCAGGTTTGTCCGTTGTCCAGCGAAATGAAGCAACCGGACGTCGTCCCGGCGAAGAGCGGCTGTGTCTCGTCCTCCTCGGGGCTTTCCGGAAGGGGGGCCGGAGTGCTCAACGCGAGCACCGTGCCGCCCCAGCCGCCCGCGGGCGCGACCAGCTCCCAGCGGTCGCCCGGTGGTGGGAGCGGCTCCGATTTTGCCGCAGCGGGCGCGCTTCCGGTGCGCTGGCGGGCACGCTCAGTAGGAAATTGGACGATCTTCGGTTCCCCTGATTGCATACGTTGCGCCTACCTCTCTATCTACGGATTGACCTCTGGCTCCTGGTCCTTGGTGCGTACCTGCGCGTCGGTGGTCAGCGCCATGACGGCGCCGCTCGTGGCCGTCTCCAGCGCAATGCGGACGATCTTGAGCGGATCGAGCGCCTGCGATTGTCGCATGTCGCCGATCTCGCCGGTGGTGGCATCGAGCGCGTGCCCCGGCCCCGCTTCTTTGGCCGCGGCGATGGCGGCCCGACCATCATGACCGGCGTTCACGGCGATCCAATAGGCCGGCGCTTCGAGTGCCCGTGCCAGGACTCGGATGCCGGCGGCGACACCGTCCGGACTAGAGGTCTCATGCTCGGTGGCAAGCGATTCCAGAGCCGGAATGCAGGCCATATAGGCGGCGCCCCCGCCGGGTACCACGCCTTCCTCCGCCGCGGCGCGGGCGGCGGACACGGCCTCTTGGGCGCGCTGCTTCAACTCGTCGCGCTCGCGCTCGGTGGGGGCTGCAATTCGCAGGATGCCGCAGCCGCCGGTGAGCTTGGCGATCCGCTCGCGCAGCTTGGTGCGCTCGAACTCGTTCTCGGCATCGGGAATGGTTTCTTGGATTTCCGCCGTGCGCTGCTGGATCGCTGCGTGGCTACCGGCCCCGCCGATGATGCTGTGGAAGTCGCGGTTGGCCCAGACGCGCCGCGCTCGCCCCAGGTCGGAGAGCGTCGCTTCCCGGAGGCGCTCGCCGGCGTCATCGGAGATGAACCGCGCTCCCGTCAGGACGGCGATGTCTTCAAGGATCCGAATACGCCGGTCGCCGGCGCCGGGCGCCTTGACTCCCAGGCAGCGCAGCGTCCCCTTCTGGTTATTGGACACCATCAGCGCCAACGCCGGACCGCGGATGTCATTGGCGAAGATGACCAATCCTCCGGTCTGTAGCTCGTCCTTGACCTCCATGACCTGTTCCATGAGGGGGAGGACATCTTCGACTTTCTCCAGGTTGGTGTCGGTCGAGATAATGATGGGGTTCTCGACCGTAGCTTCCATCCGGCTGAGGTCGTCGCAGAAGTAGGCCGACCAATAGCCGCTATCCCATTGCAAGCCTTCGATATATTCGCGGTCAATCTCCAGGCCAACGTGCTCTTGGACCAGGATGACCGCCTCCGTGCCGAGGAGGTCGAGAATTTCGGCGATATAGGCGCCGATCTTCTCGTGTCCGGCAGCTGCGACTGCCAGAGCCTCGATCTGCTCCTCCGTTTCCATAGGCATGGCCAAGTCGTTGAGCACCTGGACGGACTCAGCGAGGCCCACCTCCACACCGCGGCGCACCATCATCGCGTTCGTGCCGGCCGCGACGACCCTGGTCGCCTCGTCCAGGAGGGCTTGGGCGAGGACGGCGGTGGTGGCAGCCCCGTCGCCGACGTTCTCCCGCACCTGCCAAACCATGTGACGCACCATCATGGCACCCATGTCTTCCCAGTGGTTGGGGATGCCAATGATGCGCCGGGCGATGGTTGCGGCATCAGCCAGCACTTCCGGGGGACGGGCGGTGGAGAGCGACTCCATGACGACCGTGCGGGCAACGGGGCCGAGCGTGACCCGGAGTGTGTTGGCCATGGTGTCGAAACCGCGCTTGATGTTCGCGCGTGCTTCACGGCGCAACACGACGCCGTATGGGTCAACGTCGGGCGGGGGTGGGTAGCGCTCTGCTTCAGGCTTGGCTAGATGTGGAGCGCGCGGATCGGCAACGCGAGCAGAACTGGGCCTAGGCATACCGGTTCCTCCGAACGTAGGAAGGTATCGGCTTTGCTCATTGGACTAGTCACTTCGCACTCTCGGCCCCCCGGTGCGAGACTACGCCTCAACAAGCCTCGTAAACTACACCTCGCTGATTGTCGCCTATATTGTACCTGTTTTAGACGGGATTGGCGCAAGTAGTGACCGGAGAGTGCGGCACCCCCCTCCGGTGCGGCTGCACCGGGCCTGAAGGCGCTCCACCGGCCGGGAGGCAGGGCCTAGGTGTCGAAGATATTGCTGATCGTGCAGGTAAAGCCGGGGAGCACCTCCGAACCATCGAGCGTGTCCTGCTCGGTAAGCGATACCATCGCCCGGTCCGGATCGTACACGTCCACTGTGCGTGTGGCGGGCTGCACGACCCAGACCAGGCCTACGCCGTACCGCAGCCACATCCGGGCCTTGTCGCGGACTTGGCGCCGGGTATCGCTGGGAGAGACGATCTCCACCACCAGGTCCGGGGGCACCTCGGGATAGCCCGTAATCCGCACGCCTAGCGGCAGCCGCGCTGCCGAGAAGTAGGCGATGTCCGGCTCACGCACGGTATCCGGGTCGCGCTCCAGCCAGACACCCAAGTCCGAGGTCGCCAGCCGTCCCAGCTTCCGAGGCACGATGAAGATACCCAGTAGAATGGTCAGCTTCGCTGCGATCTCGCTGTGCTCTAGTCCCGATGACATGGTCTTGTGCAGCACCCCCCGGATCAACTCGCCACGTACACCCTCGCCGGACAGGCGCAGGAGATCGTCAGCAGTCAGCAGCTTGGTTGCTGTGATCGCCATAGTCATCTCCTTCCTGGCTACCTCCCGGCCCTTCCCCATCGCCGAGCGATAGCGAGGGGGGAATATCCTACCATCTCATTTCATTCCGGCCTGCGCCGGAATCCAAGCCGCAGGGGCCGGGGGCGCGCCGGCCAGCGGCGCGCTACGCTCGCTCGATTACGTCGCGTAGCTCAGTGCCGTTCTGCTTGAACCAGTTGTGCAAGATTGAAACGTCGGTGCCGATACAGAAGTGGCGGACGCCCATTTCCAGGTACGGCGCGGCCTCGTCCGGACTGCTGATCTCGGCCCGCGCCGGCACGCCTAGCCGCTGGCAGGTGTCGAAGACCTTGCGCTTCGCGGCCTGCACTTCGGGATGCTGGGGCTGACCGGCCCGACCGATGCTCATCGAGTAGTCCGAAGGCCCCCACTGGACCATGTCCACTCCGTCTACGGCCAGAATTTCCTCGAGCTGCTCTACTGCTCCCCGTTTCTCGATCATGAGCACGACAACGATGTCGTTGAGTGCTTGTACGTAGTCCGGCGTGCCGCCGTAGCCCATGTAGAATGCACGACGCATCCCGACGCCATGGAGTCCCCCGTCGGAGGGTGTTTCCGGGCGGACGGCCTGCACGCACTCCCGCGCGTCGGCGGCGGTGCGGCAGTCGGCAAAGAGGACGCTCTGGAAACCGGAGCCGATGGCCCGCTGGGCCGTGAAGCGGCGCGGCTCCTGGTCAACTTTGATCATGGTGCCGAGGTCGAAAAGCTCGGCTGCGCGGCACAGATGATCCAAGTCGTGCAGATCGAAGGGGGCGTATTCGGAGACGAACTCGACATAGTCGTAGACACCGGTATGGCCGACAACCTCGATGACCGAGGGCCAGGCGCTGTGGACGTGTGTGCCGAGCGACGGCTGCCCGGTGTTCAACAGCGTGCGTAGTTTGTTCTCTCTCACGGTAGCTCCTTTCGCGGCGAGGGAATCGGATCGTGCAGGGCTGCATAACCCGGCACACCAGGGTACTCGGCCGCGGCCGGTTACGCAGCGGCGCGTTCAAGCCTAGCAGGTCGGCCGCCGACCGGCTCGGAAGAAGTAGAATAATCACCGGCATAGACCGTACAGCCCGGTTCCTCATGCGTTGGCGCGAGTTCCGCATCCAAGCAAGCGCTGAAGCGGCGGAGGCCGTCGCAGCGCTCTTCCGTCGCTGGGGCGGCGACGTGCTGGTCGAGCATCCGCTGGTCCAGACCGGCGACGCCGACGAGTACGATACGCCGGCCGAGGCGCTGCGGACGATCCGCACCTATGTCTCCGAGGACGCCGACTGGCAGCGGGCGGAGCAGGAGATTACCCGTGCCGTCGGCATCTTGCGGGCCTTCGACCTGGCGCCTCTCGGTACGTTGGACAGGCGGTGGACGGCGGAGGAAGACTGGGAGGTTGCTTGGCGTAAGCACTATCACACGCTCCGGGTGGGCCGGCGGTGGGTCGTCACTCCCTCATGGCTCGACTATGCGCCCCGGCCCGACGATCTCGTGATCACGCTGGATCCGGGGCTGGCGTTCGGCACGGGCCTCCATCCGAGCACCCAACTCTGCCTCGAACTGCTGGAGACGCTGCCCGTAGCGGGTGCCCGCGTGCTCGACCTCGGCACCGGCTCCGGTATTCTGGCCATCGCTGCCGCGCGGCTGGGTGCGGCGCAGGTGCTGGCGCTCGACGTAGACGAGACGGCAGCGCGCACGGCCGGCGAGAACGTCGGCGTGAATGGGGTGGCTGACGTTGTGACCGTGCGGCATGGGACGCTCGGCATAGCGGTACCAGCGACCGCATATGGCGCCACGCCCAGCTGCATTGCCCCGGAGGCGCAGTTCGACCTCGCTATCGCCAACATCGTCGCGCGAGTAATCAGCGAGCATGCTCATCAACTGGCCGGCGCCGTCCGGCCGGGTGGGCAGCTCGTCGCGAGTGGCATTCTGGCCGAGCGAGAAGCAATCGCCGGTGGCGCGCTGACACAGGCCGGGTTTGCGCCGGTCGGGCGACGCATCCGCCGGGACTGGGTTGCCCTACAGCTCACCCGGTGCGATTGAGGGGACAGACTCCCCGATCCGCCGGCAGTGCGCCGGGTGGAGACGTTCTGCGGTGGCCGCTCTCTGGTAAGCGTGGGTTGTCGTGGTAGAATGGGCTGCCGGTTGGCACGGGAGATGGGCGGGGGTAGCCCGATCTTGTGGAGGGCGGCCGAGCGCGTGGAGCCGGGAGATGCACTTTGCTACCGCTCCGGTCGAACTCCGGCTCGGATCATCGGTGGCTGTGACGCGGCGGCATTGTCGTCGAGGTGAGGGCAGCCGTATCCCGGTGGGAGGCAATGATGGCGGATTGTGTGTTCTGTGGCATTGCAGCAGGCCGGATACCGGCGGCAACTGTGTCCCAGGATGACGACACCGTCGCCTTCCGCGATCTCAACCCGCAAGCGCCAACGCACGTACTGGTCATACCGCGGCGTCACATTGCCTCCGTCGCCGACACGGACCGCTCCGATACGGACATCCTGGGCGCCGTGCTGGCGACTGCGGTCGAGGTCGCCGTTGCAGAGGGACTGGATCAGTCCGGCTATCGGCTGATCATTAATCATGGCGCAGACGGGGGGCAGTCCGTCGGCCATCTGCACGTGCATCTCTTGGGCGGGCGCCCAATGACTTGGCCGCCAGGGTAGAGGCGGCTGCACGGGGCGGTACAGCGGGGGTGCTTGGTCGGTCGTTCTGAGGGTAATCATGGCCGCTTCAGGGCCGGCGGAAGGGAATACCGAAAGCGGGGGCCTCCTGCGCCTGCCGACTATAGCCGCCCGGCAGTGGCTACCTATCGTAGCGGCGGTCGTGGGGGGGCTAGTGTTGGTTGTCGCCGCTACCGCCATCATCACGCTAGAGCTGGGGACGGATCAACTGGCGGTGGCGGCGGGCGAGGTAGCCGAGACGACAATACTTGCGCCGCGCCGCGCGACGTATGTGAGTCAGGTGCAGACGCGGGCGCTGCGTGAGGCGGCGGCGGGACAGGTAGGCGACTACTCCGACTACGATTCCAGTCTGCTCCGGCGCCTGCACACGAAAGCCACCGAGGCCCTGAGTGCCGTCAGCGGAGCCCGCAAGGCGGGGAATACCGCAACTGCAGAGCGGCAGCGGCAGATTGCCGCGCTTATTCCCAACCTCCCGGTGGGGACCGTGGCGCTCATAGTAAAGCTGCCCGATGCCGACTGGCTGGCGGTTACCGCCGAAACCTCGCGTATTCTGGACAATTACGTCGGGCAGCGCATCCATGAAGACGAGCTGACCGACATTCACGGTCGGGCCATCGCTTCGATTAATCAGTCGCTGAGTAGCGATCAGATTGCGGTCGTCTCTGCGCTTGTCCGGGAGTACATTCAGGAGAACCTGATCTACAATCCCGCGGCGACCGAGGCAGCGCGACAACAGGCCCGCGACGCAGTGCAGCCGGTCACCGCGACCGTAGAGCTTGGTGAGGTGATCGTGCGGGCCGGTGAAACCCTGACCGAGGACGACATTGAAGCGCTCAAGGCACTGGGACTGTCGAGGCGGCCCTTGCGGTTCGATCTCCTCCTTGGCACCGCTCTCTACGTCGGCCTGCTGGTCGGCTTGTTCTTGTGCTACGTCAGCATTTTTCAGTTGGCCGTGCTCACTCACCCACTGCAGTTGACCGGCTTGCTGGCCTCCATCGTCGTTCCGCTGTTCGTGACCAAGCTGGTCCTGCCGACAACGTATTGGGCGGTCTACGCGATCCCGCTGGCCACCGGAGCGATGGTACTTAGCAGCTTGCTCGCTCCACGATTGGCCTTCGCGTGGTGTGTTGCGACGGTGTTGCTCCTGGCCCCGCTCTATAACGGCAATCTCGAGCTTATCGCCCTCAGCTTCGCTACCACCGCGGCCGGGGCGATGGGGGCACGGCAGATCGAGCGGATGCATACCTTCTTCGTGGCCGGTCTGCTTGTGGCCGTCGTCGGTCTCGTGATCGTCGTCGCCTTCCGGCTGCTGTACCAAGATCACGACTTGATCGCCATGACGCCGATAGTGCTGGCAACGCTCGGCAACGGAGCGCTGGCAGCGGTGCTCACGCTGGGTATCTCCGGGCTGGCGGGCATCTTGTTTGGCGCGACGACGACGATGCAGCTGCTGGAGTGGGCACACCCGGGACAAACGTTGCTCCGCCGGCTCGCGCTCGAAGCGCCCGGCACGTTTCACCACAGCATGTTAGTGGCCAACCTTGCCGAGCAGGCTGCCGAGCGGATCGGCGGAAACCCGCTCTTGGCGCGGGTGGGCGCTTACTACCATGATATCGGCAAGTTGCACCGGCCCTACTACTTCATCGAGAATCAGATGGACGGGGAGAACATCCACGACCATCTCGGCCCGCAGGAAAGCGCGCTGGCAATCATCGAGCATACGGCCAAGGGCCTGGCCTTGGGGCGTCAGCATCGCCTCCCGCGACAGGTACAAGCCTTTATCGGTGAGCACCACGGTGACATGTGCATGCAGTATTTCTATCGGCGGGCAGTCGAGGAGAACGGTCATCAGCCGGTGAGCGAGGCCCAGTTCCGCTACCCCGGCCCCAAGCCGCAGACCAAGGAAACGGCGCTGGTGATGCTGGCGGATTGCGCCGAAGCCGCGGTCCGCTCGGCAACGACGGCCGCCTCGGCGTCTCGGCAATCGGCTCAGAGTATCGAGGAGATGGTCGCTCGTGTGGTGGATGGTCGGATAGTGGAAGGGCAGCTCGACGATTCGGCCCTGACACTCCAGGACATCAAGAGTATCAAGCGGTCGTTGACGCAGCAGTTACAGGGTATCTACCATCCGCGCATCGAATACCCCAAGGCGGCCACTGCCCCAGCCAGACTGCCTAGTCCCGATGCCGAGCGTGCTGCTGACGGTTGACCCGGCGTATACCGCCGACGTAGACCCGGCGTGGGTAGAGCAGGTGGTGACTGCGGCACTTGCCGCGCTGCATCTATCCACCTCCCCGGCGGCTGAGGTATCGGTGACGGTGGGGAGTGAAGCACTCCTGCACGACCTGAACAAACGCTATCGTGGCGTTGACCGTCCCACCGACGTTTTGGCTTTCCCGCTGCAAGCGCTTGAGGGCCGGGAGCCGTTCGTGACGCTGGCACAGGCCGGTCGGCAGCTCGGCGACGTGGTGATCTCCTATCCGCGGGTACGGCGGCAAGCGCGCACCTACGGACATACCGAGCGCCGCGAATTGGCCTACCTGCTGATTCATGGCGTGCTGCATCTCGTGGGGTACGATCACCACCGGGACGAGGACTTCACGGCGATGCGTGAGCAGGAGGAGCGCATTCTTGGACAGCTCGGCTTGCCCGACGACCGATAGCCGGAAGCGTTTTCGCAGCAGTTTGCGGTACGCCTGGTCCGGCGTGTACCACGCGGTTCGGAGCCAGCGCCATGTGCGGTTTCACCTCTGTGCCGCCGTTGTCGTGCTGGGGGCAGCGGTCCTGGTCGGAGTCGCTCCTTTGGAGCTGGCGGTGCTGCTTGTGACGATCACCCTGGTCCTGACGGCCGAGTTGTTCAATACGGCCGTCGAGACTATCGTTGATCTTGTATCCCCGGAGAGGCACCCGCTGGCCAAAATCGCCAAGGACGTGGCGGCCGGCACCGTTTTGGTGAGCGCCGGTGGGGCAGTGCTGGTCGGGCTGGCGATCTTTCTGCCGCGGATTGTGCGCTTGGTCGGTCAGTGGTGGGGCTGATGGGCCTGTATCGCGCCCCGGCCAAAATCAACCTGGCGCTCGAAATCCTTGGGCGCCGGTCGGATGGCTTCCACGAAATAGTCTCGGTAATGCAAGCGGTTGGTCTCTATGACGAGCTGCGCGTCGCACCGGCCGAGACGATCCGGTTCACCTGCGACCAGAGCGCGCTGGCCGGCGCGGACAACCTCGTGGTCCGGGCGGCGCGGGCGTTGCAGGCGGCCACCGGCTGCCGCCGTGGCGCCGAGCTACGGCTGTGCAAAGGCATTCCCGTCGCGGCGGGTCTCGGTGGCGGCAGTAGCGATGCCGCGACGGCGCTCGTGGCGCTGAACCGGCATTGGCGCTTGGGCCTATCGCTTGTCGAGCTATCCCGCATTGGCGCCACCCTCGGCGCGGACATTCCCTTCTTTCTGACTGGGCCGACGGCCGTTGTGAGCGGCCGCGGTGAGCGGGTGGAGCGTCTGCCTCCCCCGCCACCCGGCTGGGTGGTCCTGGTCCGTCCCGACCAACCTTTGTCCACCGCCGCCGTCTATGGGGCGCTGGGTGCGGACGTCTACGGCGATGGCAGCCGAGCGCGCCGGCTCGCGGCAGAGCTGCGACAGGGCCGTGTGCCGGACTGGACTACCAGCCTGACCAACGGACTGGCGGCGACGGCCGCGCGGCTTTGCCCGGCCATCGGTGCCATCCGCAGGCGGTTGCACGACGCGGGAGCGCGCCACGTGCAGGTGAGCGGGAGTGGGTCGACGGTCTTTGCGCTCTGCGCGAGCGAGACGGCAGCGAGGCGTACCGTAGCGGCGGTCAGGAGCGGGCGCGAGTACGATGTGTGGTCCGTACCTTTCCACCTGGAGAGTCCGGGCGCCGGCCCTCCCGGCCGCTACTCCACCATGTGAAGATGGGAGGCGGCCGCCCGCTGCGCCGTGTGGAACGGCACTTGCGCGGGATGGTATGCTAGTGATCGGAGGCACATAGGCTGGCAACGCACATCCCACGGCACGCCGCGCGTCTAAGAGGTGGGGAGGTCGCTGCGCCGCCGGCCAGGAGTTATTGCCGTTTGGACCCCTCCAGTATATCGCCCGTCAGTCTCGCGCTGACGGGGTTAATTTTTCTGCTACTCACGGCGCTGGCCGCCTTCTTTAGCGCCGCCGAAACCGCGGTGCTCACGGTGCCGCCGGGCCGCCTGCGGCAGTTGGCGGGTGAAGGTCAGCGCGCAGCCGCCGATCTGTTGTGGTTGACCAACCAGGGCAACCGCTTCCTCGCCACGGTCAAACTGGCGTTGACGGCGCCGATTCTCTTTGCCACGACGCTGATCGTCTGGCAGTACGGTGATTGGCTGGCTACGTTGCTCGGCGGCAGTCGATGGATTGCCGTCGTGATAGTGACCACGATTGCAACGTTGCTGGTCGTCCTCTTGGCGAAGTACGTTCCTCGCATTGCGGCCGCACACGTAGGCGAGGCGAGGGTGCTGATCTTTGCCCGGCCGCTCCGCATCACGGCTTGGGTGTGCTGGCCGCTGGTGTGGCTGCTCGATACCCTCGCCCGCCTGCTATTTCGCCCGCTCGGCGTCGGGAGCGTGCTCGACACTGTGCCGGTCGTGACCGAGGAAGATATCAAGCTCCAGGTCGACGCGGCGGAGCAAGGCGGGGTGCTTGCCGAGACCGAGCGCGAGATGATCCACAGCATCTTCGAGCTGGACGATACGTTGGTGCGCGAGATCATGGTGCCGCGGGTCTACGTGGTGGCCGCCAATAGCGACAGGACGGTGCAAGAGGTGCTCGACCGCGCCCTCGCAGCAGGTTTGTCGCGGATGCCCGTCTACAAAGACGACATGGATCACATCCCCGGTGTCTTTTATGTCAAGGATGCCGTGCGCGCACTGCGCCAAGACGGCGAGCAGGAAGTGAATCTGCGGCAGGTCCTCCGGCCGGTGCATTTCGTGCCGGAGACGAAACGGGTCGCAGAGCTGCTGCGGGAGATGCGCCAGAGCAAGACGCACTTGGCCATCGTCGTGGATGAGTATGGTGGCACCGCGGGGCTGGTGACAATTGAGGACATTCTGGAAGAGATCGTCGGCGATATTCAGGACGAGTACGATACCGAGGAAGCCCCGGTGCGCCACCTCAGCGAGCGTGAAGCAATCGTAGATGCCTTGGCCCCGCTGGGGCAGGTGAATGAGCTTCTCTCCCTGCGCCTCGACGCCGCCGACGTGGATACTATCGGTGGCTTCGTCTACGACAGACTCGGCCGCGTGCCGGAACCGGGCGACGAGGTGGTTGCGGAGGGAGTGCGCCTCACCGTCGTGGCCATTGACGGTAATCGTATCAAGAAGGTTCGTGTGCTGCGGCCGGTCCCATCCCCAGAGAGCACGACCTCCGCGAAGCCGGCCGCCTGAGCGAGCCGGCCGTGCCTCACTCGGGCCTGAAGAGAGTAGGTTTTCGTGATACGAGTCCCTCTCCCAGGGGAAGGAAAGCCTGGATTCCCGCTTGCGCGGGAATGACCGAGCGGCGGGTGGGGTGCGGCGCAGGGTGCCGCAGTAGTCCGAGGTCGACATGGCGACAACGGCTCGTACCTATCGCACCGAGGCGATCATCGTGCGGCGCACCGACTTCGGGGAAGCCGACCGCATCGTGACGCTCTACACGGCGTCTTACGGCAAGGTGCGGGCGGTCGCGCGTGGGGTGCGGCGCCCGCGTAGCAAGCTGGCCGGCAGCCTAGAGCTGTTTTCCCATACCGAAGCGCAGCTTGCCAGGGGACGGGACCTCGACATCATCACCCAGGCCGAGATCATTCGGGCCTACCATCACCTCCGCGACGACCTCTGGCGCACCGGCTTGGCCTGCTACGCCGCCGAACTGGTTGATCGTCTCAATGAGGTGCAGCAGCCCAACCCACCGTTGTTTGCGCTCTTACGCGACACGCTCGGCTACCTGGACGAAGGCGGGAAGGGCGAGGGGATGGTCGTGCGCCGCTTCGAGACGCAGCTCTTGGGGCTGCTGGGCTACCTGCCGGAGCTTTACCACTGCACGGCGTGTGGTGAGCGCTTACAGCCCAGCCGTCTCTACTATAGTGCGGCCAGCGGTGGCGCTCTGTGCAGTGACTGTGGTCCGGGGCAGCAGCGCGCGCGGCCGGTGTCGGTGAGCGCGATCAAGACACTCCGTTTGCTGGCGCAGAGGCCATTGGATGTCGCGGCACGCTTGCAGGTCGGCGCTGCCACGGCGGCCGAGGTTGAGGAGCTACTGCAAGCATCGGTGACGTATATCTTGGAGCGGCGACCGCGCGCCGCGGAGTTTCTCGTCCGGCTCAAGGCCGACGGTCTGGCCCCGGCAGCGGCGCATAGCCGCTAAGATAGGGGGTGGGTGGCCGGTCGGGGGTGAGGACCGCTACCCCAACACGCTACTGGAGCAGATAGGCACCCATGAGCGCACAGCCGACGGTCAGTATGGATACCTTGGTCTCGTTGTGTAAGCGGCGCGGCATCGTCTTCCCCAACAGCGAGATCTACGGCGGTTTCGGGAGCACCTGGGATTATGGCCCCTTGGGTGTGGAGCTGAAGAACAACATCAAGCGGGCCTGGTGGCGAGACATGGTGTGGGCACGCCCCGACATTGTGGGCCTCGACGGCGCGATTCTCTCCGCGCCCGATGTGTGGCGGGCATCGGGTCACGTCGAGCACTTCACCGATGCGCTGGTCGAGTGCCGCGCGTGCCATCGGCGGTTCAAGGCCGACGAGCTTGGCGCCCACTGCCCCCACTGCGGCGCCAGCGACTTCACGGAAGCGCGGCAGTTCAATACGATGTTCAAGACCTTTGTCGGGCCGGTCGAGGACGAGGCGTCGGTCGCGTACCTGCGGCCCGAAACGTGCCAGATGATGTACCTCAACTTCCGCAACGTCCAGTTGGCGGCTCGCATGAAGCTGCCGTTCGGCATTGCCCAGATCGGCAAGGCCTTCCGCAATGAGATTACCCCCGGCAACTTCATCTTCCGCACGCGCGAGTTCGAGCAGATGGAGTTGGAGTATTTCGTCAAGCCGGATATGGCGGCGGAGTGGTTCGACCGCTGGGTGGATGAGCGGTTGGCGTGGTACGTGCGGTACGGGATACCGTCCGACTGGCTGGAGCTATACGAGGTGCCCGATGACGAGCGGGCGCACTACTCGCTACGCACGGTAGATATCAAGTTCCGGTACCCCTTTGGCCTAGAGGAGCTGGAAGGTATTGCGAACCGCGGCGACTACGACCTGCGCCAACATGCCGCGGCCAGCGGGAAGGAGCTTGACTACTTCGACGATCAGTCTCAGGAGCACGTCATCCCCTATACCATTGAGCCGTCGGCCGGAGTGGATCGCCCGCTGTTGGCGTTCCTCGTGGCCGCGTATGCCGAGGAGGTAGACGCGAGGGGCAACCGACGGGTGGTGCTCCGGCTCCATCCCCAATTGGCGCCGGTCAAGGCAGCGATCTTCCCCTTGGTGCGCCGTGATCCCCAACTGGTGGCCCTGGCCCAGGAAATCTACGCTACGCTGGGGCCGGAGTTCCCGACGGTCTACGACGAGAGGGCCGCCGTCGGACGACGGTACCGGCGGCAGGACGAGATCGGGACGCCCTGGTGTATCACGGTGGATCGGCAGAGCCTCACAGACCGCACCGTGACCATCCGCGAGCGCGATTCGATGGCGCAAGAGCGCCGGCCCGTCGACGAGCTACTACCCGAGCTCCAGCGCCGCTTGCGCGAGCCGTGGGCGCCGCCGGAGCGGTAGTGGCGAGAGGGACAGCGGCTCAACAACCTTCACTAGGGGTTCCTAGGGGCAGCAGACGCCGGCAAAGACCGGCGCTATCTCTCAACCATAGGCGCAGGTGCTACGGGGGCAACAATGACGACCGAGACCGCGCAGAACGCTACACGCGCCGGCAGTGCCCGACTCCGCGTGCTCCGACCGGCGGAACGGGATGGTGGTACTACCCAGACGCCAGGAATGCAGCGCCAGGCCGGCGTCTCGCTGGAAACTACCGGCGCAGAGCGTCTCTGGATGGGGCATGTGACCGTTGCGCCGGGCTTGGAATCCGGCGTGCATCACCATGGCGCCGCCGAATCCGGCATCTACATCATCTCCGGCCACGCGCGCTTCCGCTGGGGGCCGGACCTATCGGAGCACGCTGATGCCGGCCCCGGCGACTTCATCTTTGTCCCCGCGGGGGCACTGCACCAGGAGATCAACCTGAGCCGGACCGAGCCGGTCGTAGCAATTGTCTGCCGTACCGTCGCCGACGACGAGTTGGTCTACAACGAGGCGTCCGAGGGCTAGCCGGGGTGCAAGCCGAGATGCAGAGCACCTTACCCTGCTCTCCGCATGATGTGGAGAGGAAGAGCCTGCCGGAGGCGGGTGGTGTGAGGAGCACAGCGCATCGTATTGTCACCTGTTTGTCACATACCACCGTCACGGAGTAAATGCCGCTTGGGCAGCCCACAGGGGCCTCGATTCTCCCTAGAAATGCAGCCCGGCTTCCGGTTAACGGTATCTCGCAGCGCGGCAGACGTCGTTCCATACGCGATATGCCGGCTGGTAGTATAATGTTGCGGTCGTGGCCAGCATCGCTCCGGCCCGGTGGAGATGACCACTCTTCGGACAAGGAAGAAAGACACTATGAGTACGGAGACAGAGACAAAATGGGTCTATCGCTTCGCAGACGGCAATGCGGAGATGCGCGATCTCTTGGGTGGCAAAGGCGCTGGCCTTTCGGAAATGACGAACGCTCACCTGCCGGTGCCACCGGGCTTCACGATTACGACGGCAGCCTGTAATGCCTACAACGCTGCCGGTAAGCGGTTTCCCACGGGGCTGTGGGAGCAGACGCTCGCCGCGATGCAGGAGGTCGAAGCCGCGACCGACAAGCAGTTTGGCAACCCCCGGAATCCGCTGCTGGTGTCCGTGCGCTCCGGGGCCAAGTTCTCGATGCCCGGCATGATGGACACGGTGCTTAACCTCGGCCTGAATACCGCCACGCTCCAGGGCTTGGCGCGATTGACCGGCAACGAGCGCTTTGGCAACGATGCCTACCGCCGGTTCATCCAGATGTTCGGCAAGATCGTGATGGGCGCACCCGGCGAGCGTTTCGAGGAGCTGCTCGATGAGGTCAAACGGGAGGTGGGCGCCACGCAGGATACCGACCTGACGGCCGACCAATTGATGGAGGTGGTCGAACGCTTCAAGGCGCTCGTGCGCGAGGAAACCGGGCAGGAGTTCCCGGACGATCCCTATGAGCAGCTGCGGCAAGCGATAGAAGCAGTGTTCGCGTCCTGGGACAATCCGCGCGCCTATGCCTACCGTGACTTCCACAAGCTCCCCCACGATCTGGGTACGGCCGTCAACATCGTGACGATGGTGTTCGGCAACATGGGCGAGGATTCGGGTACGGGGGTCGCCTTCACCCGCGACCCGGCGACGGGGGAGCAGCGGCTCTTTGGCGAGTTCTTGACGAACGCGCAGGGGGAAGATGTCGTCGCGGGCATTCGCACCCCGCAGCCCATCGCACAACTGGCCCGCGCTATGCCCACGGTGTACCGGGAGTTCGAGGCCATCGCCGAGCGGTTGGAGCGGCACTATCGCGATACGCAGGACCTGGAGTTCACTATTGAGCGCGGAACGCTGTACATGCTGCAGACCCGCTCGGCCAAGCGGACCGCCGCCGCTGCCGTGAAGATCGCCGTAGACATGGCGCAGGAAGGTCTCATCAGCCAGGAGGAAGCGGTCCAGCGGGTCGAGCCGGATCAGATTTACCAGTTGCTCCTCCCGCACTTCGATGAAGCGGCTAAAACTGAGGCTTCTGCGGCCGGCCGCTGGCTGACCACCGGCTTGAACGCCTCGCCGGGTGCGGCCACCGGCAAGGCCATCTTCGACGCCGACCGCGCCGCCGAACTGGGCGGTGCCGGTGAAGCGGTCATCCTGGTGCGGCCGGAAACGAATCCCGACGACGTGCATGGGATGCTGGTGGCCCAAGGTATTCTGACCGCGCGCGGGGGCGCCACGAGTCATGCTGCCGTGGTTGCGCGCGGCTTGGGTAAGTCGTGTGTGGCCGGAGCCGAGGCCATCCGGGTGGACACCCAGCAGCGCCAATTCACCGTCAACGGACAGGTGGTGCGCGAGAACGACCCGATCAGCCTTGACGGGACTACCGGCGAGGTGTTCACCGGCGTCATCCCGACGGTAGAAACCCACCTCGAAGATGAGCAAGAACTCCAGGAATTGCTGTCCTGGGCCGACGAGTTTCGGAAGCTCGGCGTGTGGGCCAACGCTGACTATCCTCGGGACGCCCAGCGAGCGCTGCGCTTCGGCGCCGAGGGAATCGGCCTCTGTCGCACCGAGCATATGTTCTTCGAGGAAGATCGCCTGCCCATCGTGCAGCAGATGATCCTGGCGGCCGGTGAGGCGACGGCGCTGGAGAACGAGCTGGCGCAGCGCCGGGCGGCGCTCGCGGCAGCGGAAGGCCGCCGCGAGCGTGCGGCCGCTCAACAACTGGTGGCCGAGCAGGAGGCCAAGGTTGCAGCGTCGGCAGAGGTAACGGGTTATCGCGAAGCGCTCCACCGGTTGCAGGGGATCCAGACCGAGGACTTCCGCGGCGTCCTCAACGCGATGGCCGGCAAGCCGGTGATTATCCGGCTGCTCGATCCTCCACTCCACGAGTTTCTACCCAACTACGAAGAATTGCGGGTTCAGCTCCTGGAGCTAACGCACCGGGGCGTCTCTCCCGCCGACCGGGACGAAACCGAGTACTTGCTCCAGGCCGTTGGGCAGATGACCGAGGCCAACCCGATGCTCGGTATGCGTGGCTGCCGGCTGGGGCTGCTCTACCCGGCCATCTACGCCATGCAAGTGCAGGCGATTCTCAACGCCGCGAGCGATCTGGCCAAGAACGGAGTGGATGTCCGGCCGGAGATCATGATTCCGTTGGTCGGGCACGTCAACGAGCTGAAGATGGTCCGCGACCAGCTCGAGGATGTCGCCGCCGAAATCGAGCAGGCAACCGGCCAAGACCTGCACTACAAGTTCGGCACCATGATCGAGTTGCCGCGGGCCGCGCTCACGGCTGACGAGATCGCCGAGCACGCCGAGTTCTTCAGCTACGGCACCAACGACTTGACCCAGACGACCTTCGGATACTCCCGCGACGACGCCGAGAGCAAATTCTTGCTGCCCTATATGGAGCAGGGCGTCCTGCCCGAAAACCCCTTCCAGACGCTGGACCGCAACGGCGTGGGGAAGCTCATCAAGATGGGTGTGGAACTCGGTCGCGCGACCCGTCCTGATTTGGAGATTGGGATTTGTGGCGAGCATGGCGGCGACCCGGCGTCAGTTACCTATTGTCACGAGATCGGTCTGGACTACGTCAGCTGCTCGCCGTTCCGCGTGCCCGTCGCCCGCCTGGCCGCCGCTCAGGCGGCGCTGGCGCACAGCGGCCCACGCGACGTATAGTTGCGGAGATCACGAGTCGATCAGCGCAAAGCACAGTCTGTGGCGGCTCTCCTGTCTCAGTTGACGCTCGGAGTCGATATAACTCACTGTGGAGAGGAGCGAGCTATGGGGGGAGTCGTACATTTCGAAATACAGGCGGACGATCCTGAGCGCGCCATGTCCTTTTACCGAGCCGTATTTGGCTGGAGATTCGAGCAATGGGGCGCTCGGGATTACTGGCTGATCATGACGGCGGACAAGGATAGCAACGAGCCGGGCATAAACGGCGGCTTGCAACCGCGTCCCGCCAAGACACCGCCCCCAGCACACGGTACGAATGCCTACGTATGCACCGTGCAGGTGGATAACTTCGACGCGGTGGCAAGCAAGATAGCAGCAGCCGGCGGCATTGTTGCTTTGCCGAAGTTTGCGATTCCCAAGATGGCTTGGCGAGGATACTTCATCGATCCTGAAGGTAATACGTTTGGCGTGCATCAACCGGACGAGAACGCAGCGTAGGATTTTCGCCAAGAATCCATTGGCCCGGCTTGCCGCCGTGTGGTAGCCCGGCACGCCGGCGGCTCACGCCACGGCAACCGCAGCGTCCCCGCCGCCGTTGTATCGGAGGCGGGGGCGGTTGCCGCCTTGGGCAGGGCTACGGCGCCCGTTCATTCATCATGGCCGATCCAGTCATTGACGAAATCAAGCAGCGGGTGCATATCACCGACCTCGTCGGCAGCCGCGTGGCGCTCAAGAAGGCCGGGCGCACCCTCAAGGGGTTGTGCCCGTTCCACGACGAGAAGACGCCGTCGTTCGTCGTCTACCCCGATCAAGGTTCCTATCACTGCTTCGGCTGCGGCAAGAGTGGAGATGCGTTCACCTGGGTACAGGAAACCGAGCACCTCGATTTCGGTGAGGCGCTACGCCACTTGGCCCAGCGCGCCGGTGTGGATCTCCCGGAGCGGCGCCGCGATCCCCAGGCCACGGAGCACCGCCAGCGGCTACTCGCGGTGCTGGCTGAGGCCGCCGCCTTCTACCATCGTCAACTGCTCGAAGCGCGCACGCCAGAAGCGCAAGCGGTCCGTAAGTACGTGGAATCGCGTGGTCTGACAGCAGCCACTGTCGAGGGCTTTGGTCTCGGCTACGCTCCCGACCGCTGGGATGTGCTCCTGAAACACCTGCGGCAGCGGCGCCATGCTGCGGAGCTGGCGGTTGAGGCGGGCCTCCTGCGCGAAGGCGAGCGTGGCCGGTACGACCTGTTCCGAGGGCGGCTGCTCTTTCCCATTCGCGATGCCGGCGGCAGGGTGATCGGGTTTGGGGGCCGGATTCTCGGCGAGGGTCAGCCGAAGTATCTCAACTCGCCGCAAACGCCGCTGTTCGACAAGAGCACCGTGCTCTACGGCCTCGACCAGGCGCGGCAGGCCATCCGACGCGAAGATCAGGCCATCATTGTCGAGGGCTACATGGATGCGGTGATCGCGCACCAGCACACTTACACCAACGTCGTTGCAGCCTTGGGCACGGCGTTGACCAAGCAGCAGGTACGCCAATTGCGCCGCTACAGCGAGAACCTTGTGCTGGCGCTCGATGCCGATAGCGCCGGCCAGGCGGCGACCATCCGCGGGCTGGGCGTAGTGCGTGAAGCCCTGGGCGCAGATGCCCTGCCGATTCCCGATGCACGTGGTCTCATTCACTACGAGCAAGTCATCCAAGGCGAGATTCGCATTGCCGCGCTGCCGGCCGGCCGCGACCCGGATGATGTGATCCGCACCGATCCGCGCCAATGGGAAACGCTAATCAAGCAGGCCAAGCCGGTCGTCGAGTTTGCGATTGAAGCGGCCGTCGCTGAGGCCGATCTCAGCACCGCGCGCGAGAAGTCCGCCGTGGCCTACCGCCTCTTCCCGCTCATCCGCGCCGTCGGTGGCCACATCGCCCGTGCCCACTATCTGGGGTTGCTGGCCGAGCGTTTGGGGATGGACGAGCGGACCGTCCACAATGACTACGCGGCATCGCGTCCGAAAACGCCCCGGCGATCCAACCGCCGGCGGGAGCCGCCGCCCTCGTCCGACGAGGCCGATGCACCGGCATCGTTGGAGCCGCCAAGGGCAGGATCACCGGAGGCGCTGGAAACACTGGAGCGACACTGCCTCGGCGTGCTGCTGTCTGCACCGGACCTGCTGGCGGACCTCGTCTACCGGCCGGCCGAGACCGACTTTCGGCGACCGGAGTACCGCGAGATCTATCGCGCAGTGGTGCAGGCCACCACCCGGCTCCCCGACTCTGTGCAGTTGGCTGCAGGAGAGTCAACAGCCGCCACTATTCGCGCGAAGCTCGACGAAAGCCTGCGGTCTCATTTCGACAAGCTCGTCGAGCGCAGTGCCAAGAGTCCGCCAATGACCGGCTCGCAGCGCCAGGCCGACCTCATTCAGGTGACGCTGCGCTTGCGAGAGTGGGCGCTGAAGGAGACGTTGCGGCGCGTGCGGGAGCAGATGGCTGCCGCCGAACAGCCGGATGATCTGAGCGAGCTGCTCCGGCGGCAGGTCGAGGTGACCAACGACCTCAACCGCGTCTGGCTTGCGCTCAACCGGGCGCCCTTGTATACTGCGGCACCCGCCTAGACGGTGGGCCATCCTCGTTTACTTGTTGTGACGGCAGGGTCCACAGCCTGCCGGGGGTGTGCCTCAATGGTTGCAGAGAACTCCTCGGAGCGAGTTGCGGTCGTCACGCGCCTCGTGGCGAAGGGCCGCCGGCAGCAGTACCTCACGCACCGGGACGTTGTTGACGCGGCGGCCGAACTGCAGGATGCTGCTCCAGCCAACCTAGACCCGCTCTACGAGCGCATTCAAGAAGCTGGCATCGAGATCGTCACTGACGAGGATTCGGCGCAGGCCGAGCGAGATGAGGCCGCGGCACCAAGCTCTGAGGAGCTGGCGCGGGCCTTCGAGGATCTCAGCGAGGTCGCAGTTGACGATCCGGTCCGGCTCTACCTCCACGAGATCGGCAAGGTCCCGCTGCTGACCGCGGCGGAAGAGGTGGAGATTGCCCGGCGGATGACTGACGGTGACGAAAGTGCGCGCCGGCAGCTGATCGAAGCCAATCTGCGGCTGGCCGTCTCCGTTGCCAAGCGGTACCAGGGTCGCGGGCTGACTCTGCTCGACCTCGTACAGGAAGGGAACATCGGCCTCATCAAGGCCGTCGAGCGGTTCGACTATACGCGCGGGTTCAAGTTCTCCACGTATGCGACTTGGTGGATCAGACAGGCCGTTACGCGGGCGATTGCCGATCAGGCCCGCACGATCCGCATTCCCGTGCATGTGGGGGAGCTCATCAACAAGCTGATGCGTATTTCGCGCCAGTACCAGCAAGAGCATGGGCGCGAGGCCACCCCCGAGGAGCTCGCGCGGGCCATGGACATGGCGCCGGAGAAAGTAGAGGAGATACTCAACATTGCTAAGGAGCCGGTCTCCTTGGAAACGCCGGTCGGGGAAGAGAACAGCAGCACTATCGGCAACCTCATCCCCGACGAGACGGCTGTGGTGCCGGCCGACGAGGCCACGCGCCGCGCTCTCCAGGATCAAGTGGAGAGCGTGCTGGACTCGCTCACCGCGCGCGAACGGGAGGTCCTGCGTCTGCGGTATGGCCTCGACGATGGGCGCAACCGCACGCTGGAAGAGGTCGGCAAGACCTTCAAGGTGACCCGCGAGCGCATTCGTCAGATCGAGGCAAAGGCGCTCCGCAAGCTGCGCCACCCCAGTCGCAGCCGGCGCCTACGCGACTATTTCGAGTAGCGGCGCTCGCCAGCGGGGGACGAGAGCGCGAGAGCGCGAAAACCCGTTGCTACCATCGCGCCGGCCGTCACGGCTACGCCGATCATCGAGGCGCCAACACCCCAAAGCTCCCCGACTAGACCCATGAGCAACGGCAGGACCAGCCAGCCGACTGATGCGCTCCCCATCATCAAGGCAGTGGTTGGCCCGCTCTGCAGCGGCAGCCGCGCTTGGGCCACGGCCACAAGGGTGGGGAAGATGCCGCCAATGCAGAAACCGGCGAGCGCAAACGCAGCGGTGGCTATCCCGCTGCTCGTGGTGCTGATGGCCACGACGATGGCGAGCACTGCCCCACCCATGCTGGTGAGCAATACTCGCCGGACGCTCCACCGCCCGGTGAGGCCGGCCGCGGCGAGCCGGCCAACCAGGAGGGCGGCCCAGAAGGCGGCCGTCGCGCGCGCGCCAGCGGCGGGAGCGGTGCCGTGCAGCTCGATCATGTAGGTGGTTAGCCAGGCGGCAATGCCGACTTCCACCCCCACGTACAGCAGCATCATGAGCGCGAGCCAGCACAGCGAGGCGTCAGCGAGGAGGAGGCGCCAGGCCGGCGGCCGGGAAGCACGCTGCGGCGGGGCAGCCGGGTACCAGGCCGTCGATGCTGCGAGCAGGCTCGGTGCCAGCAAGAGGGCGCCGAGCCAGTATGCCTGCCGCCACGTGGCACCGTACTCCAGTCCCCACGCCCATAGGAGCGGTCCGAGCAGCGTGCCCCCGGAGAAGAACGTGTGTAGCACGTTGAGGACACGCGCCTTGTCCCGTGGCTGAGGGAGGCCATCCCCAACGGCGGCGTTAAGTGTCACGTCGAGGCAGCCAAAGCCCAGTCCGAGCACGAGACCGGCAGCCAGGGCCACGCTCCAGTGTGGTGCGCTACCGAGCATGACAAAGCCGGTAGTGAGCGTTGCGATGCCGAACACGGTCACGAGTCGGCGACGACGGGTGACGTTGGGCACGCCACTGCCTAGCACTCCCAGCAGATGGCCTAGCGACATGGCCGGAAAGAGCCAACTCACCCCGAAAAGACTGAGGCCGAACGTGGCGCGGATTTGCGGCAGCGCCGGTCCTTGTATGGCGAGGGCTGCCCCGATGATGACGTGGAGCCAAGCGACGAGGCCGTAGAGAATTCGCAGCGGCATGCGCGTGTTCATGGGGTGTTGGCGCCGCGCAGCGTACCGGCTAGGAGCGGTCCTGTCGGCCAGTCGGTCCCGGAGCGGGAGCGATTGCCGGACGGTAGCGTGTGGCGTCACGCTGGCGGTACTTGGCCAGCACGCGCTCGAAGCTGTCTTGGAGATCAATGCCTTGGGCGTTGGCGAGACAGATGATCGTATAGAGCAGATCAGCCAATTCGAGGCCCAAGTCCTGCTCACTCTCGTCGGGGCGCTTGGGTTTTTCACCATACAGGTGATTGACGAGCCGTGCCGTTTCGCCTAACTCTTCGGTGAGCCGGGCCAACTGGGCGAGAGGATGCCAGTAGTCGGTTCCTTGCTCGTGGACCCACTGGTCCACCAGCTTCTGGGATTGTCGGAAGGTGAGGTCACTCATAGCAGGTTGATTGTACGGAATCGTGCCTATCGAGAGGGCCGCTCCCGTCCTCGCTGTCTGATGAAGGTGGAAACCTAATTGCCTTGCAACTCTGGGAAATAGGTCGCGTAGAAGCCTCGATCTCGCGTAAGAAAAGTATCGGCCATCGCAGCGGCGTGAGCGCCGATCAGGAAGTCAGTGATAATCCGGTTCCGTGGCCCGCCGGCCTGGCGGTAGCGTAACCAGCGCGCCCCGGCTTCGTAGGCGATAGCGGTATTGATGGGAGAGATCGTCGCGCCAATCTCCCGTAGGGCCCCTTCAAGTGTGGCGCGGTCACCAAAAGCCGGGACAAGCTCCGCGTAGACCACGTCGCAGACGAGAATTGGCCCCCGGTCGTAGGCGTTGCAAAGTAGTTCCAGCGACCGGGGACCGTGAATCTCGTCGGGGAGGAAGAGGTCTAGCAGGACGTTCGTGTCAACGGCGGTAATCATCTTCCCCGGATTGTTTCAACGTAATCGTCGGTGTTCCCATCGCTGCCCAGGATAGCGTACACGCGCTCCACCGGATGTTTTGCAGCGGCCCTTTTGTGGATGAGTAGGCCTTGCTCGGTAGGCGTAATCGCAACCTCGACATTGGGATTCAAGCCGAAGCGCTCCCTCAAGTGCTTGGGGATGGTGATTTGTCCTCGCTCGGAGATTCGCATACTTCCTCCATGTGGATTGCGGCTATAATACAGCATACTTCCCTGATGTGGACCCTGCCAGTCGACTAGGGCCGGTTGATCATTGTCATGCGGGCGTGCGGGCTACCCATCCTGCCGGCCCAGCGGGTCAACGATCTCCAAGAAGGGGAAGCGCTGGAAATCGGTGTCGCGGATGCAGATACGGCTGAGGCTGTGCTCGCGCATCAACACCGCCGTATGAAGGTCATGGAACAGGTTGCCGCAGATGTCTGGCAACTCTGCCAAGGTCCGGGCCAAGACGACCCGATGATGGGCCGTGGCGCGCAGTAACTCGAACCCCGGTGAGGCCAGCAGTGTTTCTATGAAGCGCCAGGCTTCTTGCTGGCTCCAGGGTGAGCCAAGGACGCGGGGGTGCGTGCTGACCCTCAGAAACTCGTAGCAGATGCTCCAGGTGAGGAAGGCTGATGCTGGGTTTTGGCGAGCCTGGTCGAGGCGCCGGCGGCAAGGCTGATGAAACACGGAGGCTTCATTGGCCGCGTAGATAAGCACGTTCGTATCGAAGACCAGCACTCATTCCTCTTCCATCACTCGGTAGAGTTTGTCTCGGTTGGATATATCCCCTAGCTCCCCGCCCCCGCGCCAGGAAGGTAGCGGCGGCAAGGCAGCCGACTGGCCCTCTGCGGGCAAACGATCATCGATCATGTGCCGGAGACCTGCCTCCACCAAGTCCGACACGGTTGTCCCCCGTCGGGCGGCCTCCGCGCGCAGTCGCTGCATGACCGCGTTGTCGATGTCGAAGGTCATCTTCATGTGGCAACTATGTGATCAAGAGGAATTCCTGGCGACTATAACGAACCCTACGGCGTAGATCAGTAGCGAGCCGGCCAACCGGCGGCGCGAGAGGATGCCAGTAGTCGGTTCCTTGCTCGTGGACCCACTGGTCCACCAGCTTCTGGGATTGTCGGAAGGTGAGGTCACTCATAGCAGGTTGATTGTACGGAATCGTGCCTATCGAGAGGGCCGCTCCCGCTCGACACCGGGGCAGTCAAGGCTCTACAGTGAGCGCAGTGCGGACGCGCGGCCGTAACAAGGAGCTACAAGGCTATGGATACGCTACCGATGGCGATTATCGGCTGTGGTGGGATGGGGCGACGCCACCTACGCGGACTCGCGACGCTCCAGGCCTCGGATTTCAACAACGTCTCGCTCGCCGCGGTCTGCGACCTCCGGCGGCCGAACGCCGAGGACCTTGCGGACGAGGCCGAGCAACTTCTGGGGACACGACCGCAGGTGTGCGAGCGGATCGAAGACCTGGCGGCCGTGGACGGCTTGCGCGGCTGCGACATCACGACCGATGCCGGGAGTCACCACCGGGTCGCGGTACGCTGTTTGGAAGCCGGCCTCCACGTGCAGGTCGAGAAGCCGCTGGCACTGACCATCCGTGGCTGCGATGCGATCATTGCGGCCGCCCGGGAACGGGGCCTGGTGCTCTCGGTGGCGGAGAACTACCGGCGGGACCCAATCAACCGGCTGGCGCGGGCCCTGCTGGCGGACGGCGCTATCGGCACACCGCAGTTCATGCTGGAAGTGGGGATTGGTGGCGGGAAGCAGATCGCCATTACGCCGTGGCGCCATCACAAGCTCACGGGCACCATCGTGACGGATGCGGGTATCCACAACGCCGACATTATGATGTATTACTTGGGTGACGTCGTGACGGCCTATGGCGAGGGGCGGATTATGCAACCGATCCGCTACCGTGCAGCGGGGGCGGGTGGCCCGGGCGGCTTTTACGCCAAGTGGGCGCAAGATTACCCGGAGCAGTTCGAGGCGACCGGTGAAGACGCCCTCTTTGGCTCGCTGCACTTCGCCTCCGGCGCCCTCGGCACGTGGATTGCCCATCGTGGCGCGGTCGGTCACTCGCAGGGGCAGCGGACGGTGTACGGGAGCAACGGCTCGCTGTCGTCGCCGGGCGACCGCCAAGGCGCACCGTTGACGGTACATATGGACGGTCGCACGATCACGGATGGTGCGATGCTCGATCTGGCGCCGAGCTACCGCTTGCCCCCCTTAGAAGCGGCGCTGTTCGGCGGCGAGCGCGTCTGGTGTTACGACGGGCCGTTCAACGAGATTGACTGGAAGATCCTCGCCCAGGAGTATCACGAGTTTGCGACGTGTGTCCTTACCGGCACCACGCCCGAGGTGACGGGCGAGGTCGGTCGTCGCACGGTCGCGCTGGTCAACGCGCTATTCGAATCGGGCCTGGCCGGGCGGGCAGTGACGCTCGATGAGGTTGAAGCGGGCACGGTGGATGCTTACCAGCGCGAGATTGACGAGCACCTCGGCCTGGTATAGCCCCGCCGGCAGCTTAGGCCAGCGCATTGGTAGGGTAGAGTTGGCGGTAGTGGCGGCGGAAGGCTTCGCGGGCGCGGTAGAGCAGCGTCTTGACGGTGTTGGGGGTGGTCTGTAACTCGCAGGCAATCTCTGCGTACGATAGCCCCTGATACTCCCGGAGCGCCAGACACCGCCGGTGCTTGGGCGTGAGCCGCGCGAAGACCTGCCGGACCTGCTCCCGTTCTTCTTGGTGCAGCGCCTGGCGCTCCGGATTGTCCGGGGACACCTGCATCGGGTGGAACAGGGCCAGGAAGCGATCCCACGGCTGCCACTTGATGAGGCGCTTGCGGCGTAGGGCATCAATGCATACGTTGGTGGCAATGCGGTAGAGCCAGGGCTTCACCTTGAGGTCGGCCGGCATCTTCGGCAGGGCAGTATACGCCTTGACAAAAGCGTCCTGGGTCAGGTCCTGGGCTTCCTCGGTATCGCCGCTCATCATCCGCAGCACGTAATGGTAGAGCGGCCGCTCGTACTGCTCGAAGATCGCGGCGAAGCGCTCGGTGAGGCTTTCCGGGGAGAGCGTCGCGCTATAGCGGGGCATGGTCACGGCGATGGTAGTCATCAGCGGTTTCCTTTCACGTTCGGACGATGCAGGTGCCGTCTCGTCTCAGCAGCACCACAGACATTGTGCAGGGAGTGGCGTCAGGAAACCTGACCAACGGCTAACGTTCCCCTAATGTTCGCCTAACAATAGGGGCAGCTGTAGTAGTCCCGAGGGCGGTGGCGGATAGGGGATAGGGAAAGCCGGCGTGGGGCAGGTGCGAGAGGGGCCGGGGGAAGAGGCCCGGCCTTTGCTGTGGAGGGCAGCGACGGGGGACGGGTTAGCGTGGCTACGGTGGCCAGGCGCGTGCGTAGTCGTTAATGATGGGACCGCCAAACGTGATGTCCGGCTGATGATAGATGCTTTGCCACTGGCGGGGATTGGCGAGATCAACCGCGAAGGGTAGATGGCCCAAGGCGGCGGCTTCCCAGTTCAGGTCAATCAACGGCACCGGATTGGTGGCCACACGCCGGCCGCTCTTGCGAATTTCCAGGTGTAGATGCGGATTGCCGTCACACGTTGACCGCGCCGTCGAGTCCCCGGAGCGGCCCACCACATCCCCGGCCGCCACTTCCTGACCATACGAAACATCCTGGGAGCGCTCGACGAGGTGTCCATACACCGATTGGTTGCCGTCGGGATGGCGCACCACGACGTTGTGCGGTGCGGAGCCGTAGTCGCCATCAACGGCCAGCACCACCCCCGGCCCGATGGCCAGGACCGGGGTGCCGCATGGGGCCGAGAAGTCAACACCGAAGTGAATACCCTGGCCTTCTACGTACAGCCCTTGCCGCGAGCGGTATCCGAAGACGGTGTTGCCGTACCACTGCGAGACAAACCAGGTGGACGGACCGGGGTCCCCGCCGAACGGTGGTCGGTAGGGCGGCGGGGGTGGTGGCGGTGGCTCTGCCAGCTCTTCCGGCAGGCCAAAGCCGAACGGCTCCTCCTGGGCAGCCGCGGTGCGACCGAGCGCCGCGAGCGGCCCGGCCGTCGCGGCCGCGATGGCCAGCCGGTAGAGGCCGCGACGCGAGACGATGCGGTAGACGCGGCGCTGCTGTGCCTGGCTCATCCTGCGCTACTCGAACCGGCCGGGAAACCGAGGGATGCTAGGAGCCGGCTCCCTGCCAGGGTAGGTTTTTCGGCTGGCGATGCACACCTACCCCCAACCATCTCCCTCACAGAGAAGGGGTATCCGTTCCTCACCCCCTGATGGGCCACAGCCGCACGGATGGTGCCAGGTATCGCGGGCCAAAACTCCGGCGGTCGAAGGCCTCCACTGTCTGCCCAGCATGGCCGGAGTTTTGGCCCGCGAGTGGTGCGGCTGTGGCCCGTCACCCGGCCCCCGCTCCAGCGCCGAGCGATAGAGCGGGGGAGTGCGGACCCACTCCCAATCCCCTCCCTGAAAGGAAGGGACTGCCGGTCGCTGCGCGGACGCCCTTTTGTTTCAGGGAAGGGGCCGGGGGCTAGGTTCAACCCGCCGACGGCCGAAAAACTTATCCTTGCCAGCTTAGGGCCTGCCGCTCCGCCGTGGACATGGATTGCGGCTTTCGCCGTAATGACGGAGGTGTTTTTCATGGCAATGACGGGTGGGTGTGTTTTTCATGCCCATGCCAGGCGGCCAGGCGGCGAGACGCCGGTGCCGGCGTGGTCTAAGCACCACCACCGCCACGTTGGCCGCCGCGGCCTTGTCCCCCGGCGCCGGCCGGGAGCACTTGGATCGTTTGCGCGGTGACCGTGCCGTCTTCGCCGGCCGGCCCTTGTACCATCACCCGCGTCCCGGCCGTGAGGTCGGCGCGGCTGCCGGGCGTGGTCTCACGACTGCCAGGTGTCCGCTTCTGGATCGTGGTCTGCTCGGAGAGCTGCGCTTTGACGGAGCCGCCGCTCTGGGTCGTGACCGTCAGCGTGTCGCCGGCCAGGGACTCGACCGTGCCAACGGTGCCGCCGCCGCCAGCCTGACCGGCAGCACCCGCGACGCCGGCCTGTCTAGCTCCGGCGCCGGTTGCCGCCGCGCCGGTACCTTGCCCGGCTTGCCCCCCAGCGCCCGCGGCAGCGAACTGCCCGCTGGGCCGCTGGGCTGCTGGGCCGCCGGGCTGGGCCTGCGCCGCCGACTCTTGGTCGGGAAATAGCTCCGCCGACCACGTGTTGACGGCAGCGAAAGAAGCTCCGCCGACGAGGCCGATGATGGAGAAGATGATGATCCAAGTGCGGTACTTGAGCTTGAAACGGGCCATGGTGTCATGCTCCTTCTTGATGTGTGTCCGGTGCGCCGGCCGACCGGCTTACTCGTAGCGCAGCGCTTCAATCGGATTGAGCCGGGCGGCACGCAGCGCGGGATATAGTCCAAAGAACAGGCCGATGGCCGCCGAGACCACGAAAGCCAAGACGATGGCATCCGGTGGGACGACCGTCTCGAAGCTCAGGCCGCCGGAGTCGCTTGATCCTAGGGACGACAACAGGGTGTTGATCAGGCGCGAGCCGCCTATCCCTAAGGCCACGCCAATGCCGCCACCGAACAGGCTCACCACGGTCGCCTCGATGAGAAACTGCATCAAGATGTCGCGTCGCTTGGCACCGAGGGCTTTACGGATGCCGATTTCGCGCGTGCGCTCCGTGACCGAGACGAGCATGATGTTCATAATCCCGATGCCGCCGACGAGCAGGGAGATGCCGGCGACTGCGCCCAAGAACAGCGTGATGCCGGTGGTAACTTGCCCGACGGTCTCTAGCAGGTCTTGCTGACTCAAGATCGTGAAGTCGTCTTGGGCTACGTTGTGCCGCTCGCGCAGCAGCGCCGCGACCTCTTGCACGGCCTGATCCGCGGCCTCCTCGTCGGTCAGCTGGATAACGATGGTGCTCACACTGGTCGCGCCACCCCGGCCGCGGAAGCGATTGAACCGCTGCTGCATCGTCGTCAGCGGCATGTAGACCGCATCATCCTGATTGCCGCCGAACCCGGCGCCCTTACTCTCCAACACGCCGATGACCCGAAAGGTCTGCCGGTTGGCGCGGATGGTCTCACCGATGGGATCGCTGTCTCCGAACAGCTCTTGCGCGACATTGGTGCCAAGCACCATCACTCGTGAGCGGGACTGCATGTGCTGATCGTTGATAAACTCGCCAAGTGCGACGGGGGAGTTCCGCACGAATTGGAAGGAGGGGGGCACCCCACTCACCCGCGAGCGCCAATTGCGGTCGCCGGCGATCAACTGTCCCCCACTGTCTTGCTGCGCTGCCACGTCCACCAGGAACGGGAAGCCGGCATTCACGAGCGCCTCGCTGTCGTCGAGCGTCAGCGTCGGCCGCGTGCCGGCCGCGGCGCGCACTCCGCCCGATTGCTGGGCACCCGGCGTAACGAACAGCAGGTTGGGGCCGAGCGAGCGGATCTGCGAGGTGACTTGCTCCTGCAGCCCGGCGCCAATGGACATCAAGGAAATCACCGCCCCGACACCGATGATGACGCCCAGCATCGTGAGCGCCGAGCGTAGCTTATTGGCGCCGAGCGCCCGCAAGGCAATCCGCACGCTTACTGCTGCGTTCATGGCTCTTCCCTCCCTACACTACTGCTCCGCTGCCCAGGAGTGGGCATCCCCCGGAAGGGCGCGACCGGCCGCGCCCCTCCCATGCTCACGGTTTGCTACTCGTACCGCAACGCTTCAATCGGGTTCAACTGCGCCGCGCGCAGGGCCGGATAGCTGCCGAAGAACAGACCGATGGCCGCCGAGACCACGAAGGCCAAGAGGATGGAATCCAGGGGGACAACCGTCTGGAACCCTTGACCACCGGTAACGCTCAGGCTGCCCAAATCAATGCCACTGAGTAGCCGCGATGTTCCGACGCCAATCACGATGCCGAGGCCGCCGCCGAGCAGACTGACGACGGTCGCCTCGATCAGGAACTGCGACAGGATGTTGCTGCGCTTGGCGCCGAGAGCTTTACGGATGCCGATTTCGCGCGTGCGCTCCGTGACCGAGACCAGCATGATGTTCATGATCCCGATGCCGCCGACCAGCAGGGAGATACCGGCGACCGCTCCCAAGAACAGCGTGATCCCGGCGGTGATTTGCGTCACGGTCTCCACCATGTCTTCTTGGCTCAGAATAGTGAAGTCATCCTCGAAGACATCGTGCCGCTCGCGCAGCAGTGCTGCGATCTCTTGCACGGCCTGATCCGCGGCCTCCTCGTCGGTCAGTTGGACGGCGATGCTGCTGATGCTCGCGGCACCGCCACGGCCGAAGGTGCGATTAAACCGCGTCTGCATCGTCGTGAGTGGAATGTACACTACGTCGTCCTGGTTGCCGAGCGCGGTTGCGCCCTTACTTTCCAGCACGCCGATGACGCGGAAGCTCTGGTTGTTCGCGCGGATGGTCTCGCCGATGGGGTCGCTGTCTCCGAACAACTCTTGCGCCACATTCGCGCCAAGCACCATCACCCGCGAGCGGCTCTGCATGTGATCTTCGTTGATGAACTCGCCAAGCGCGACTTGGACGTTGCGTACCTCTTGAAAGGAGGGGGAGACCCCACTCACCCGCGAGTTCCAGTTCTGGCCACCCGCGACCAACTGCGCCCTGCTGTCTTGCTGCGCCGCCACGTCCACCAGGTACGGGAAGCCGGCATTCACGAGTGCCTCACTGTCGTCGAGCGTCAGCGTCGGCCGCGTGCCGGCGCCGCCGCTCACGCCGCCGGTCTGCTGCGCCCCAGGCGAGATGAACAGCAGGTTGGTGCCGAGACTACGAACCTGCGACGTGATTTGCTGCTGCATGCCGGTCCCAATGGACATCAGCGCGATCACGGCGCCAACACCGATAATCACACCGAGCATCGTCAGGGCCGAGCGGAGCTTGTTGGCTCCGAGCGCCCGCAAGGCGATCCGTACACTGCCAGTCACCTCCATCGGTTTCCCCTTTCTACCGCGCTCCACTGCGCGGGCTATCCTCACACTCCATGTGTGGCGAGAGTTTCCGGGGCGTCTACCAAGACGCGCCGGTTACTCGGCCGACTCCGCTGTGGGCGCCATCTGAGCGAGACGTTGGTTCTTCACTACTTCGTCGTTGCTGATCACACCGTCGCGCATATGGACGATGCGCTTGGTGTAGGCGGCGATCTCCGCTTCGTGAGTCACGAGGATCACCGTCAGATTCCGTTCGCGGTTCAGGCGCTGGAGAATGGCCATAATCTCCCCGGCGGTCGTCGTATCGAGGGCACCCGTCGGCTCGTCGGCGAGCAAGAGGGCGGGGTCGTTGACCAGCGCCCGTGCGATGGCGACGCGCTGCTGCTGCCCGCCCGACAGCTCGGTCGGCTTATGGTCGAGGCGGTCGCCGAGACCGACGGCCTCCAGGGCTGCCTGCGCCCGTTCGAGGCGATCCGCTACGCCAGCGTAGACCAACGGCAACTCCACCTGCTCCAGCGCACTGGTGCGCGCGAGCAGGTTGAACTGCTGGAATACAAAGCCGATCTTCTTGTTGCGGATCTCGGCCAGCTCATCGTCCGCGAGCCGGCCGATCTGCTCTCCATCCAGCGCATAGTCGCCGGACGTCGGCTGGTCGAGGCACCCGATAATGTTCATCAGGGTGGACTTGCCGGAGCCGGATGGCCCCATGACCGCCACCAGCTCGCCGCTCTTGACCTCCAGCGACACCCCGCGCAACGCTGGCACGGTGATGTCCCCGATGTAGTAGGTCTTGGTCAGGTCACGGAAGTGGATCACCGTGTCCGTGGTGGTGGCCGCCGCAGTCTCCGCACCTTCCGCACCTACCGGGGCCGCGACGGTTGCCGTTGCCGTAGCCATCTCTCACCTCCGCTTTGCTTGCGTTCAACCAGTTGCTAGGCTCTGCTGACATTTCCCGGTCGTCCCCGCGCGAGCGAGAACCGGAGTGGGTGTGCCGTCTGCTATTCCAGGCGCTTGGCTTCCGGCGGCAGCCGGCATGATGGCCTGGGGTTGGGAGAAACGCCCTAGAAGGGCCGCCGCCCACCACCGCCGCCGGTCAGGCCCGGAATACTTGCTTGGCCGGTGGTCGTAGCCGAGATGACCACCGTATCACCGGGCTGCAAGCCGCTGATGATCTCGCTGGACTGGTCGTTGGCGAGGCCGACTTGCACTTGGCGCGTCTCGGTCTCACCGCTGGCCGTCATAACTTCTACCGTCCGCCGCTGACCCTGCCGCCGGATGGCCCGGTTGGGCACCACGATGACGTTTTCGCGTGATTCGGTGACGATACTGGCCGTGGCCGTCATCCCGGGGCGGACACCGCCAGCCTGCGTGCGGTCCACTTCGATGATGGCCTGGTAGCTCACGACACCCTGATTGATGGTGCCGGTCGGCGCGACCACCAGCACGCGACCCGGCACGCGCTGATCCTGCAACCCCTCGAACGTCACGGTCGCGTCCTGTCCGGAGCGCACGTTGGAGACATCAATCTCGTCCACCAGCGCCTCGATCCTAATCTTCGTCGGATCGAACAGCTCCAGGATGGCGCTATTGGAACCGACTTGCTCGCCCAGGCTGGCGCTCAAGCTGGCTACGAGGCCGGCGAAAGGCGCCCGCAGCGTGGCGTTGTTCAGATTGTCCTGTGCCTGCTCCAGCTGCACCTGCGCGCTCTCCAACGACGCTTCCGCCGCGGCGATCTCCTGCTCGGTGGCCGGGGCGATCTTCAGCTCGTGCTGTAGCTGCGCCTGCTCCAGGGCTAGCTCTGCGGCGGCAAAGGCATCCTCATAGCTCGTCTGGGCACGGGCCAACTGGCGCTCCGCCTGGGCCACGGTCAGCTCCTGCTGGGCAATCGCTACCGTATCGGGGTTGAGCAGGGTGTCGAGGTTCTGCTGCGCCTGCTGTACCGACACTTGGGCATTCGCCAGATCGGCGGCACTGGGGTTGAGCAGCTTGTCCAGGCTGTTTTGCGCCTGCTGCAGCGACGCCTGGGCGCTGGCAACGTCGGCGGCGCTGGGATTGAGTAGCTTGTTGAGGCTGGTCTGCGCCTGTTGTAGCGTCGCTTGGGCGCTGATCATGTCGGCGGCACTGGGGTTGAGTAGCTTGTTCAGGTTGTTTTGCGCCTGTTGCAGCGACACTTGGGCACTGGCAATGTCGGCAGCGCTGGGGTTCAGCAGTTTGTTGAGGCTGTTTTGCGCCTGTTGCAGCGACACTTGGGCGCTGGCAACGTCGGCGGGGCTGGGGTTGAGTAGCTTGTTGAGGTTGTCCTGGGCAGACTGCACGGCGAGCTGTTGCAAGCGCAGTGCCCACTCGCTCGGCCCTTGGTTCTGGAGCTTGCTCAGGTTGTTCTGCGCCGTCTCCAGGGAGATGCGGGCCTTCTGGATAGCCGTTTCCGAGATATCGTCGGAGATGGCCTGGTCGAGGCTCAGTTGGGCGTTCTGGACCGTGAGCTGGGCATTGGCGAGGTCTTCGGCGCCGACGGCCGGGGCATCGGTAAGCTCGGCCAGGCGGATCTGGGCCTGATCGAGGGAAACCTGGGCCGAGGCGAGGTCCGCTGCGGTCGGCCGGAGCAGCTTGTCGAGCTTGGCCTGGGCGGAGGCGACCGATGCTTCAGCATTCTGGATATCTTCCGCGCGGGGCTGGAGCAACTGGTCGAGCTTGGCCTGGGCCGAGACCACCGACGCCTCAGCATTGCTGACATCCTCGGCCGAGGGCCGGAGCAGCTTGTCGAGCTTGGCCTGGGCGGAGGCGACCGCCGTTTCGGCATTGCGGATATCTTCGGTGCGGGGCTGGAGCAGTTGATCGAATTTGGCCTGGGCGGAGGCGACCGAGGCCTGGGCGGCTTGGATATCACGCTCGGCCGGCTGCTGCAGAGCCGCCAGTTTCGCTTCGGCCGCCGCCAGCTGGAGCCGGGCGATGGCGATATCCTGGTCGCTGGCGCTGGCCTGAAGCTCGGCAAGCCTGATCCGGGCGGATTCGAGGCTGCCTTCGGCGTTGCGGATGTCGGTGGTATTGGCGCGCGCTTGGGCCAGCTTCAGCTCGGCGGAGACGACGGAGGCCTCACTGAGCCGGATGTCTTTGGCTGAGAGGCCATCCTGAAGCTCGGTGAGCCTAGTGGTGGCGCTGCGGAGGCTGGCCTGAGCCTGGCGGAGGGCGCTTTCCAGGGTGCCGGTCTCCAGCCGTGCCAGGACTTGCCCGGCGCGCACCTCGGTACCGACGTCAACGAGCAGCTCAAGGAGCGTCCCGTTGACCCGGAAACTAAGCTCCGAGAGGGTGGCGGCCTCTACGTTGCCGGTGGCACTCACCGTGGCGGTCAGGTTACCGCGCTCTACGGGCAGCGTCGTCGGAATAACGGCCTCGACCGGCTCTGGGCCGAAGCGCTGGTACCCGCTATAGCCGATGCCAAAGGCCACCGCCAAGACAACGACCAAGCCGAGAATCTGTCGCAACCTTCTCATTGCTGCCTCTCTTCCGACACGCTCGCGTGACGCGCCGTGCTGCTGGAACTCAATACGATGAAGTCTAACAGCCTTACTGTCACGTAGGAGTTCGCACCAGATTAAACATTCGTTAACAACCGCGCCCCGGAGGCGGCTGAGGGGCGCGCCTCACCCCGGCCCTAGATTCCGGCTTCCGCTGGAATCTAGGGCCGGGGACCATAGGGAGGCGGTACGATCCCGGCTGGGCACCGCGTTGGCGCGAATCTTGACAGGCCGCGTCTCTCCCGTATGCTGTGGAGCACACGCGGCCCGCTATAGGAGGCGTTGGGCGCGGCGGGTGCTGAGGTGGTGGCGACGGCCGATGCCGAGGGCCGGGCGATGTCAGTGGAGTGGGCCAGCGCCGGCCGGAATCTGGCGGCGGGGACGGATTCCGGCTGGCGTGGGAATGACGGACACGGGGTCGGGGGGTGAGGCGTGGACAAACCGCAGTTCTCCTCGGGCCTCGCTGCCGTCGAGCGGGCGATTGCAGCGATCCTCGCCGGCGCCGATCCAAAGGAGATCAAAGCTGGGCTAGGCCTCGACACGGCCGTTTTCGAGCAGTACCTTGCTATCCAGCGCGACATCATCGCTACCAGCCACGACCGTATCCTGGAGTTGCTGCAACAACGGATCGCCGCCGCGCAGCGGGTCGCCGTCGAGAAGTATCTGGCCGGTGATACGATCCACAAGCCATTTGTCGAGGACCGCCTCTTCAGCCGCGCCCGGCGCCAGGCCCGCCGGGTCGGCCTCCCGCCGGAGACTGCCGAGGACGTGGCCCGTCTCGTACTCGCCAAGGCCCGCGAGGTCCAAGAGCACACGCTCAACAACATCGCGGCGCGGCTCTCGCAACTACACGGCGAGATTCTCGACGCCGAGAGCGTGCAGCCGGCCGAGACCGACATCGAAATCCCCTCGCGCGTCGTGCGTACCGGCGACCAGCCCCTGGCCCGTGAGACCGCGCTCATCAAAGAGTTCCGCCTCACGGGTCTCAGCCAGGAGTATCCTGGTCAGCAGCGGGCGTTTTTGGACTGGTTCGAGACACCGCCGCCGCTGGCGGCCAAGGGGATGCTGGCCGGCTCACGGGATAACGATCTTTTCTTGCAGGCGCTGCTCGGTGGCGACCGCTGTGTGGTCATGGCGAGTCTGGCACCGACCGGGCCGCTACACGTGGGGCAGGGTGCCCTGATTGACCTGCTGGCCCACTATCAACGCCTGGGTGCAAAGGTCGTGCTCACTTTCAACGACATGGAAACCGTGACGCTGCGGGGGCAACAACCCGCTGACGCAGCGGCGGGCATGCGTGATATCCTGCGGGACTGCGCGGCTCTTGGCCTCGATCTGGGTACCGCCGACGTGTACGCCCAATCCCAGTGCAGCGCCGTCACCCAGTTGGCCTACGAGGTGGGGGCCAAGCTGCGGGTGAATATCATCAACTCCGCGCTCGGTCTGCGCCTGAGCGACAGCGTGAGCGCGACGTTTCTGCCCCTGATCTACGTCGCCGACATCTTGCATCCGCAGCTACCAGCCTTCGGCGGGCGGCGTCGTACCCAAGTGATCGGAGGGCTGGAGCGCGACGTCTACGTTCGCCTCGCCCGCAATCTGGCCGAGAGCTGCGGCTTCTACCGGCCGGCGGGCCTGTACGTCCGAGCGGCCAAGAGCCTCACCACCTATGTTGATCCGCGCACCGCCGCGGCGGTGGATGTCATGCACGGCGCGGTTCCCCAAGGGACGCTCTGCTACCGTGACGAGCCGGCGGTCGTCCGCCGCAAGGTGATGACGGCGGTCACGGGTGGGCGGGCGACAGTGGGGGAGCACCGCCGGCTGGGCGGCAACCCCGATCCGCGCGTCTGCTCCGTGTCGAGCCTGATGGCGCTTCAAGCTGTGCCGGCGCCCGACGAGTACGCTGCCATCCAGCAGGCGTGCCGCGCCGGGCAACTGCTCTGTAGCGACTGCAAAGCACATACCGCCGACCGCCTTGTCGAGCAGTTGGCGGTGCATCGTGAGCGCCGCGCGGCGCTGGCACCGGAGACGACGCAGCGGATTGACGAGATTGTGAGTGGGGGCGCGGCGCCGGCAGCCGGATGAAGGCGCTACTATTGTTATGATGGAGAGCCGGCGCCGCCTCCTGCCGGCCCAATTGCGGTCATGCCCATGCAAGCGGGAATCCAGTGCCGGGGGACATAGGTCGCGGCCGCCGCCGCAATGACAGAGGCGAGGCGCAAAGGAGAGCGTATTTCGATGCCCAAACAGCGTATCCTGACCGGTATCCGTCCGACGGGTGCTCTGCACCTCGGCCATTACGCCGGCGCACTGGAGAACTGGGTGCGTCTGCAAGACGAGTATGAGTGCTTTTTCCTGATTGCCGACTACCAGGCATTGGGCGATCACATCCGGGAGATCGAGCGCATTCGCGAGGCGGTGATCGAGGTCACGCTGGACTGGCTGGCGGTGGGGCTGGACCCGCAGCGGAGCGCCTTTGTGATCCAGAGCTATGTCCCGGAGCACGCCGAGCTGACGATGCTCTTGAGTATGCTGACGCCGCTCAATCGCCATCAGCGTAACCCGACGCTCAAGGCGGAGATGGCCCAGCTTGAAGAGGAGCACGCCGAGCTGAGTCTGGGGTTTTTCAACTACCCGGCCAGCCAGATCGCCGACATCATCTTGCCAAAGGCACACCTCGTCCCGGTTGGAGACGACCAGGCGCCGCACATCGAATATACGCGCGAGATCACCCGCCGGTTCAATCGCACGTATGGGGAGGTCTTTCCTCTACCGCGGGCGCTCATCGGGCGCGTGCCGCGGCTCGTTGGCATTGACGGGAAGGCCAAGATGAGCAAGAGCCTCGACAATGCGATCTATCTCGCGGATGACGCCGGCATGGTCGAGCGCAAGGTCCGGCGCATGGTGACGGACATCACCGGCACGCATCCCCGCCTGCGCCCTACCGACCCCGGTGTTGTCGAATACAATCCGGTGTTCGAGTATCACGACGCTTTCAACCCGGACGCGGACGAGGTGGCCGATCTCAAGGAGCGGTACCGCGCGGGCCGGGTCAGCGATATGGAAGTGAAGGGACGACTGGTTATGGCCCTCAACGACTTCCTTGATCCGATCCGCGAGCGCCGCGCTGCCTATGCCGCGCGCCCCGACGTTGTGCGCGCTGCCCTGCTCGACGGCACCCAACGCGCGAAGCGGATCGCCGAGCAGACGATGCAGGAAGTCCGCGAGGCCATGCGTATCATCTACACGGCTTGAGGGTAGCTATCAGCCATCAGCCAGGCGGATAGGTCGGCCGGGGCGGCGGGATCGCGCCGGATGGTGAGCGCGTCCGGTCGGCCGAGGGCGGCGTAGAGCCGGTGAAGCCGGCGCGTCAGCGGTGGGGACACGCTGGCGACCTCGGTGCCGTGTAGAAGCAGCGGCGCCGGCGCCGCGAGCGCTACCGCGGTGGGTACGTCGCCAAGGCGCCGTAGTCCGGGGACGTAGAGCCGGTCCCGGTAGTCCTCATCCCGGTCCCAGTCAAAGCCGGCCATGTCCGCGGCCAGCTTACGGATGCTCGCGCTGGCGCCGGTGCGAGCGAGCAGACACCAGAGACCGGCATCGCCGACGCCCACGAGGTCGACGGCTGCTGCCCCGGAGAGCTGCCGGAGGACCGCGACGGCCGTGACCACGTCGTAGACGCGCCACTGGGCGTCGGTGCGGTTGAAGGTCGTGAAGTGCGCTTCCAGCACGGGGCGTCCTACGCTACCGAGTGGGCTGAGATATTCTCCGGTGAGAAACGCATCGCAAGTAAGGACCGGTCGACCCGCGCCGAGCAGCGTGGCCGCCAGTTGGCCGAGTTGTACCGTCTCCCCTTCCGGCCGGAAGCCGGCCGCCTTGCCGGCTTCGTGGACCACGAGCACCGGCGGCTGTGCCTGGGCACCGCTGGCCGCTTGGCCCGCTGGTGTGAGGTAGAGGGCCGGTACGGTGGTAGCAGGAGCACTACTGTCGGCTTGGCGACCGATGAGAAGCCGTTCCAGCCGGTAACTCGTCCCATCCATACCTGTCCACTGTTGGCTTGTCCGTCGCTGGATGGACAGCGACTCCGGCGGCGGGGACCCCGTGGCCAGCACGTCGGCAAAGGCCGGACCGAACTGCTCCCGGAACTGCTCCGCTTGCCGGGCATTGCGGGGCCAACGGTCGTCCACCGCGGTGCGTGCGCGGCGCACGAGGGTCGCGGTGATGCCCGCAGTGTCGAGCGCGTCGGGTGGCAGCGGCCCGCCGGTCGGGAAGACTCGGAGATCGTCGTCCTGCTCCACCGGGTACGATTCTTCCGGCACCTGGGTTCCGACCGGCGCGCCCGCCAGCCAACGCGCGAAGAAGGCGTACACTGCCTCTCGACTGGCGCGGTTGTAGTTGTGACCGGCATCGATCTGCACGCTCTCCAGGCGATCCTCTGCGCCGAACAGGCGGTAGACGGATTGGATCGCCGGAAACTCCACCGTAGGCGTATTCGCGGTCCAATCGCCGGTCGCGGAGACGAGGAGCATGGGACGCGGGGCGGTCAGCGCCGCGATCTCCACGTTGAAGGTGTCCAGCCGCAGGCCGGGCGCGTTCTCGCAGACACAGCCGCCCTGCATGTGCGCCGAGATCATGTTGACCGGCGCCGCCACCTGTACGCGGTCGTCAATGGCGGTCAGCAAGAACGTCTGGGTGCCGCCGCCGGAGGCGCCCGTGCAGGCGAGCCGTGCAGGGTCAACGTCCGGTAGCGCGGTCAGGAAGTCGAGTGACCGGATCGAGTTCCAGAGTTGCAGGCCGAGTGAATGGATGCCCCACAACCATTCGCGCCAGCCGCCGAAAGTGCGGTGATCCACCTGGCGACTATCCACATAACCCACCATGTCGTAGGAGAAGGCGACAAAGCCCTGGCGGGCGAACGTAATACACCGTGCCGGGACGCTGCCGCGGTCCTCCTCGGCCAGCCGGCCCTGCGGCCAATGGCCGTGCGGATTGAGCACCGCCGGGTAGCGCTGACCGGACGATTGTGCCTCCGGCCGGTAGAGATTGCCCGTCACGTAGAAGCCGGGGAAGCTCTGAAAGGCCACCTTCTCGACGGTGTAGCCGTCGCGCTCCAGCCGCCCCCACACCTTTGTCCGGAGCGGGGTGCGCGGAGGTGAGGGCCACAAGCCCGCAGCTACCAGAATGCGCCGGCGCAACTGGGCCGCCCGCGTGAGCCAGGCCGCCCGGCTCGCATAGACCGGCAGCGTGTAGGTGTGGCTGCCATGGCGCACCTCGCGCAACCGGCGGTCGTTCAGGAATGACACGCCGGGAGCGAGCACCGCTACGGCCGCGTGTTCCATGGTACTTTCACTAGCCTCGTCCGAACTGTTCATCTCTGATGTCACCTTCATCCGGCCTTGTCACTCCGGCGTCTGCTGGATTCCGGCTTGCGCCGGAATGACGGATGATGCAGTTGAGAGTGCCGGGCCAGACTAGAGTTTAATCCTCTCTGCACGACCCCGGCGGTGGCGGCCACCACCAAACAGGGTGCCCTTCGTTCAGGAAGACAGAGGGGTACACCGCGTATGTTTGTTGCCGATGTCCTGCAAGGTGCGACTGTGCTGGTCGCTGCTGTCGCCTTCTTGATCGTCACCGTGAAAGGGACGAGCGGAAGTCCTCCGCGGCGTTCTTAGTGGCTTGGCTCATCCGGCCCACCGGGCTATGCGCCACCCTGCTTGAGGCTGCTGCCCGCAGCGTGGGTGAGGACGGTCGAATCGAACGTCATGACGGTTCGCTGCTTGTCCTGGTGTCGCTCCAGCGCGAGCGCGATGAGGCGATCAATTAACTCCGGAAAGCTCAATCCGCTCGCTTCCCATAAGTAGAAGCTCAACGAGCCAGGAATCGTATTGATCTCGTTGATGTAGAATGCCGCGGCGGTCTCATCCACCAGCAGGTCAACGCGGGCCACACCAGCGCAGTCCGTCGTGCGAAAGGCTGTCACGGCGGCCGCCTGAATACGTTGGGTGAGCTGGTCCGGGATGGGGGCCGGGATACGCCGGTCAATACTCGCCATGCCGGCTGCCTTGCCCCCGCCGCGCAGGTACTTGTCTTCGTAGCTCAGGAACTCTGCCCAGGGAACGGGCTGCTCGCAAACCGATGGCTGCGGGTCGTCGTTGCCCAGGACGGAGCAGTTGATCTCGATGGCGCCCTCCAGCGCCTGCTCGACCAAGAGCCGCCGGTCGTATTGTGCTGCGATGGCCAGTCCCGCTTCAAGCTCGTCGCGGTTCCGCGCTGGCGAGATGCCGATGCTCGATCCCAAGTTGGCCGGCTTGACGAACAGTGGATAGGTCAGCGCGCGCTCGATCTGCGCGAGCACCGTTTCCGGCTCGTTCTCCCACTGCGACCGCCGGAACCAGCGATACGGCAGGAGCGGCAGGTCGGCGGTGGCAAAGGCGGCCTTCATGATGATCTTGTCCATTCCCACCGCCGAGCCGACTACGCCGGAACCGACGTAGGGCACGTTGGCAAGCTCCAGCAAGCCTTGGAGCGTGCCATCTTCGCCGTGTGTGCCGTGCATACAGGGAAAGGCAACGTCGAGCCGCAGCTCCTGCACCTGGCGCAGGAAGCGCCGCCCCCAGCTACGGCGTTGTACCAGCACGCCATCCTGCGGCTCCGGGCCGAGGTAGGCCCGGAGCGCCGGCTTCAGGCCCTGAGGGTCGCGGTAGGTATCGAGGTGGGCTAGGGCCTCCCCCGTTAGCCACCGTCCTTCTTTGGTGACATAGATCGGGGTGACCTCGTATTTGGCGCGGTCCATGGCCGCCATCGCCTGCACCGCCGTCACGATGGAGACATCGTGCTCTACCGACCGGCTGCCAAAGAGCACACCGACACGTAAGCGTTGTGTTGTCATTGCACGCAGCTTGAGAGTATGGGGTAGGGCCAAAATCGGCCGGGACCGCTGGGGCCGGGGAACGCCGGATAGTTATACCAAACGGCGCGGCTCACTCTCGGCGTCCGGGACGGTCTCGTCAGGCTTGAGGCCGGCCTCGACACGCTCCGGGCCAGGGTCTTTCCATTGTCACCCCCGGTTCGAGCCAGGGGCAGGCTCTGAGCCTTCCGGCTCCGCTCAAGGGACACTCCGCGCCGGGTCGCTCCCACGTGGCGAGCTTCTTCGCTCCGCTCAGAATGACCGGGTTGGCGGCGACTTTGGAAAGGCCCTGGCTCCGAGCAACCACAGAAGCGGACCTGGCCACACTCCGGTCCACCATCGAGACACGCATTGAGGCCAGCGCCGCTTGCTTAGAGCCTGTGAGAGAAGGCCGATCAGGTGGGTTGTAGCCGCCGGAGCATCCGGTGCAGCATCGCCAGGTGGATCCACGCCTCCGTGCTGGCGGGCAAGGCCTCGTAGTCCTTGCTCAACCGCCGGTTGCGTCCCAACCAGCCGAAGGTGCGCTCCACCACCCAGCGCCGGGGCCGGACCTCGAACCGCGAGCAGCCCCGGGGTCGCCGGACAATCGCCAGCACCCAGGCTGTGCGCGCCTGGACCCAGGCCACCAACTGTCCGGCGTACCCCGCGTCCGCCCAGATCAAACGCAAGCGCGGAAACCGGCCCCGCAACTGGTTGCTCACCAGCTTGGCCCCGTCCCGGGCTTGGATCGCCGCCGGATGCACGACGACGGCCAACAGCAGCCCCACGGTATCCACGACGATATGGCGCTTGCGTCCGTTCCCTTTCTTGCCGGCATCATAGCCCCGGGGCCCCCTTTTTCCGTCGTCTTGACTGATTGGCTATCAATGATCGCCGCACTGGGGGTAGGGTCGCGCGCCGCCGCCTGCCGGCCCCGGGGGCGCAACGTGTCGTGGAGGTGTTCCCAGGTACCGTCTTGTCTCCAAGTGCGGAAGTACCACCAGACCGTGCCCCAAGGGGGGAGGTCGTGCGGCAGTGCCCGCCACGTGCAGCCGTTGCGGAGCACATCGCGGATGCCGTTGAGCACTTCCCGCAGGTCTACCGTGCGGGGCCGCCCCCCGGGCTTGGCCGCGGGCAGCAACGGGGCCAGTACCTGCCACTGGGCCGCGGTCAGATCGCTGGGGTATGGTTTCCTCTTCATATCCCCTAATCTACCACCAGTCTACCCTTCTCACACAGGCTCTTAGTTGCTGGCTAACAGGAGGGCGCCGAGCGCGAGCACGATGCCCGTCAGCCAGAAACGGTGTGTGATCTGCGTCTCCGGCCAGCCCAGGGCCTCGAAGTGGTGGTGGAGGGGCGCAATCCGGAATACGCGGCGGCCGAGCCGCAGGGCCACGATCTGGATGAGGCTCGTACTTAGCTCGACGATGAACACGCCGGCCAGGAGGGCGAACGGAATCAGCACGTCGAGCAGGAGGGCGATGACCACAAGCGCCGCACCGAGCGCCTGCGAGCCGACATCGCCCATGAAAATCCGTGCCGGGTGTGCGTTGAAGAATAGAAAGGCCAGCGTGCTGCCGATCAGTGCGCCGCAGACGACGGCGAGGTCGGTACGGCCACGCAGCAACGCGACCGCCAGGAGCGCGCCCAAGGCGATCACCGCCAAGCCGCCGGCCAGGCCGTCGAGACCGTCCGTCACGGCAACGGCGTTGACCGTGATCACGATGGCGAACGCTGCCAGTAGGACATAGCCGAAACCTAGATCGAGGCTACCGAGCCAGGGCACGTGGATGGTGTGTATGGCTAGCCCTCGCCAGAGGGCGACGGCGAGGATTCCGCCGATGAGCCACTGGACCGCGAAGCGCGGCAGGGCCGGTAGGTCGTCTCTCCAGATACCGGCGCGCGCCAGGCCTTTGGACACGTCGTCGGCTAGTCCAAGCGCGGCAAAGGCGAGCAGCGCGGTCAACACCACCACCTGGGACCAGCCTTCGAGGACGAGTGCTGCGGTCCCGGCCCCGGCAACGATCATCAGCAAGCCGCCACCCACCGGCGTACCGCTCTTGTGCTCGTGGAGCCGGAGAAAGGCTCGATTGTCGCGGTCCGTCTTCAGTCGGTGCAGGGTTCGGAGACCGAGGCTCCGGAGGCCGCGGATCAATCCCGGCGCTGCGATCAGCGCGGCCAAGCACACCAGCAAGGTTGTAGCTAACGTTTCGGTCATGACCAACCTCGGAACCGTCTCAGCGCCTCCAGCGTCTCGCCATTGCGGCGCAGGCCGCAATCGGGTGGACAGGACAGGGAAATGCCAACGGTACTTGCCCGGTGTACACCGTCACGTGGCCTCGTCGTAGGTATCAGGCAGGTCATTCTCGAACAGCACGACGTCACCAGGCCCGAGCAGGGTGGACAGGTGTGCCGTGGCCTCGGCCAGGCTGGCCACCACTATGACGTGTTCGGCCGGGAACGCCGCGGCCCGTAGTCCGGCGAGGATCGGCGCGGTGCGGTGCGGTCCGACCAGCACCACAGTATCGCAGACGGCGGCGGCGCGCCGGCCGAGCGTCTTGTGCTCGACCTCGTGGCGCTCGCCAAGCTCTACCATCCCTGGGGTCACCAGTACCTTGCGTCGGCCGGGCACGGCTGCCAACACGTCAAGCGCCGCCGCGGCCCCGACCGGATTGGAATTGTAGGCGTCGTCAATGACTAGGACGCCGCCATCTCCGTCAAGCGGCTGCAAGCGATGCGGCACCGGCTCGATGTCGCGGGCCGCGCTGGCAACCTCGGCCAGGGACAGCCCGCAAAGCCGGGCCACTGCCGCCGCTGCCAACACGTTGCTCACGTTCGTCAGCCCCAGCAGGGGGACGGTGACCGGCTGCGTGCCGCCGCCGTCGTCTTGGATTGTGAAGCTCGCGCACCGCTGACCGTGCTTGACTTCCCCGGCCGCCAGGTTCACGTCCGGTCCTGGCGGCTCCTGCACACTGTAGCGGATGACCTGCCCGGCCGTCCGGGTCGCCAAGGCCCGGCAGCGTGGGTCGTCCGCGTTGAACACCGCCACACCATCCGCGGGCAGCGACTCGATTAGCTCGTACTTGGCGGCCGCAATGCGTTCGAGGGAGCCAAATCGCTCTAGGTGCTGCGGTCCGATGGCTGTTAGGACCCCGATCCGCGGCCTGACCAACTGGCACAGGCGGCGGATTTCGCCCGGTTTGTACGCACCCAACTCGACCACTATGTAGTCGTGGTCGGGGCAAAGATCGTGCAGCAGCACCCGCGCGATACCTAGGGCGGTATTGTAGCTCTCCGGTGTCTTCAGTACACGGTAGCGGGCGGCGAGGAGCGTACTCACGAACTCCTTGGTGCTGGTCTTGCCGTAGCTGCCGGTGATTCCGATGACGCGAGCGTTGCTTGCCCGCAGCTTGCGCCGCGCTGCCTGCAAGAGCAGCGCGGCTCCTAGCGCCTGCCCCGGCCACACGATGAGCGTCGCCACGGGCAGCAGTGCCGGGAGCAGGGCCAGGCCAGCGGCAAGGCCCAGGCTGAGGCCCACTGCGCCGCCGCTCGCGCCGCCTAGCTGGAAGCCGACAACCGCGAGTACCACCGCTAACAGCAGGACCTGGAGACAAACCAGCGTTGCTAACGCCAGCGCCTTTGTCGTCCAGCGGAGCGGGTGCTTGGCCGGGGGGGGCCGAAAGCGTAGCAGCCGGAGCAGACCCATGATTCCCCAGGCTGCAAGACCAAGCAGCGGGAGCCAAGCTGGCCACAGCGCGGCCTGGAGACCAACGGTCAGCAGTGGGAGGAGCAACGCTGTGGTGAAGATGATTTGGTGGCGTCGGCCGGTTTGGAGCAGCCAGCGGAAAAAGTAGCGCTGGTAGTAGCCCCCGGCTTGGAGCATGTGGAGCAAACGCACGAGCCACCGCCAGCCGGCCGCCAGCCACACCGCGGATGCCGCGGCAGCGATGAGCCAGAGAGCGGCGGGCAAGTTGATGCTGCTCATGAGCCGCTACGAGCTTAGAAAAGATCGCGCCAGGGCGCAGAACTCGGTCGGCCGATCAAGGTACGAATAGTGCCCGGCGCCGGAGAATACCTCCAGTCTGGCATTCGGGATGGCCTGCGCCATCAACTGCCCCTGTGCCAGCGGCGTCTCACGATCCCGATCTCCCCAGATTAGGAGTGTGGGCGCTTGGATAGCCGGCAGCAGCGCGTGCAGGTCTTCGTTGACCACCCGGAGGAGCGTGGGCCGCAATCGTCCGGCAGTGCGGTAGTCGTCCGATCCGAAGCGCTCCGCGGCCCAGGCACGCAGCCGGGTTCGCCAACTGCCGGCGTCGAACGGCCCGGTGGCCGCGAGCGCCTGGTGGCCACCACGTATAGCGGCGGTCCGCAGCCGGTCTTTCCAGCCGTAGGGGGACCTCACGCCAGCGCTATTCACCAGGATGAGCCGCCGTACCATCGCCGGAGATTCCGCAGCCAGCACAATCCCAATGCGGCCACCGAAAGAATGACCGATGACGTGTGCTGCGCTCATGTCCAAGCGCTCCATCAGCGCCCGGACGACGGCGGCATAGTCGTGGACGCTCCAGGCTTCCGGTGGGGCCATGCTGGCGCCGAACCCCGGCAGGTCGGGAGCACAGACATGCCAACGATCCCCGAGACAGTCAACAATTGGTCGCACGGCGGCAGCCTGGCTGCCCCAGCCATGGAGCACCATGATGGGCACTCCGTCTCCTGCGTGGTCGTAGGCCACTGCGACGCCACCGAGGAGCATGCGAGAGCTTGTCACCATGCCGCCCTGGAAAGCACCGCTGCCGGGATAGGCTCCAAGGGAAAGAGCGGGGGCCGGGTCCGGGGTGGCACTTTCGGAGGGTGTCACGCGGATCGGCTGAGGCACATCTACACACTGCTGCGGACGATTGGCCTCAGTCTACCAGCCAGCCGCCGACTCGGCTATGGCGATGGGCCGGGTCTCTGCCCGCCGTGTGGGGGTGCGGTGCCGGTAGTGCGTTCTCCATAAGCCCCAGGGGTGAGCCATGGCCGGATGCCTGTCACCGGCCACGGCCCTCCTCTGCTGGGCGACGAGGGCACCATGCCCCCGTGCGACTGATTCGCCAGCGGTGGCGAATCACCTAGCCACGACGCTGTGGCCAGATACGTAGCTCTTGGTCACCGCCGGGTACGCGGGTCATATCGAAGCGATACCCTTGTCCGCGCAACTGCCGATACAGCGCCGGGAGCCCTCGCCAGTGTCCGTCCGGTACGGTGCAACGGTAGAAGGAACTTGGTGCCGGTTCCTTTTCAGGGGCGGGCTTGGTGATTTGTCGGCAAGTGCTCTCGCCCACCCCCAGGATTTGCCGCACCAATCCGGCGGGGTCATCTCCCCGACCCGGTTCGGTTCGCACCGTATTAGGTGGCGTTGGCCCATTCGGAACTGGCGGTGCCCACGCTGCGCCGACCTCCATCGGTCATCCTCCCGGTTATAAACCGGCCGCTCCTCTGCGGCCCTCCTCTGAGTGGAACCCCCAGGCCATTCCTGGAGTTGAGCGTAGCATATCCTATCATGGCGATATTGTCAAATACTATGAGTCACTCACGATAAATCATTTCTCCGCTAGGCCGCTGTAACTTAGGCCGCGGTGACTCGTTCAGGAGTCATAGGGAGTATGACCGGGCCAGAGGGTGCCGTCGCATCGAGGGGCGGTGACGATGATGACAGTGGAAGACCGCTTCCCGCCGGCCGTAGATGATCTCCCACCGGGCTGGTCCTTGGCGTCCTATGTGGGGCCGGGTGGCCGGGACTTGTATGCCCTCTACGTTGACGGCCGGCGGGAAGTCGCGGGACTGCCATCGGTCGAATCGGCTTGCCGCTGGGCAGCGCTGCTCTCCCGCCATCGTCCTACTGCCGGGGCACGAGGCTTGCCGCTTCCCTTGCCGTGGCCGGAGTTGAATGTGACCACGCCCTAACCGACGGGGTTGTAGTCCGTTGGACCTACCCTCTAGTGCCCTGCCCAGCCATCCCCTGAACCACATAGATGACCTGCTCGCCTGGTACGCTGATGGAGGGCGGCGTTTCTTGCCGCTCTCTGTCAGGGGTAAGCATTCGCAGCATTCATCCCCAGTGAGGTAGTCCGAGCATGAACCGCATTACGGTTATTGGCGCCGGCTACGTTGGCTTGGTGACCGGCACGTGTTTTGCCGAGCTTGGCAACCAAGTGGTGTGTCTCGACATCGATACAGCGAAGATCGCCGACTTGAACCGCGGTGTGCTGCCGCTCTACGAACCGAGTCTTGAGGAGCTGGTCCGACGCAACGCCGGTGCCGGTCGTCTCTCGTTTACCGCGTCCTACGCCGACGCGCTGCGCGACAGCGAGTTTATCTTCATTGCCGTCAACACCCCGGCCGGCCCGACGGGTGAAGCGGACCTCCGTTACGTGCGGCAGGCAGCCGCCAGCATCGGCAAGGTCCTGCGGCATCCGGCCACCATCATCACCAAGAGCACGGTGCCGATTGGGACCGGTGATCGCGTTGACCATATTCTGGACCGTGAGCTGGGGGACAAGGTGTCCTTCGACGTGGTAGCCAACCCGGAGTTCCTGCGTGAAGGCTCGGCCGTCGCCGACTTCCTGCACCCCGACCGGGTAGTGCTCGGCGCGGATCGCCGCGCGGCTGCGGAGCACGCCGCCGTCCTCTATCAGCCCCTCGGCTGCCCCGTCCTCATCACCGACCTGCGGAGCGCCGAGATGATCAAATATGCCTCGAATGCGTTCCTGGCCACGAAGATCAGCTTCATCAACGAGGTAGCTCTGGTCTGCGAGCGCACCGGGGCGGATGTTCGCGTGGTGGCCGACGGTATGGGGCTGGACAAGCGGATTGGGCGGGCCTTCTTGGACGCGGGCCTCGGTTGGGGCGGGAGCTGCTTCCCCAAGGACGTCAGCGCGCTGGCGCACGTTGCAGCGGTCCACGGCTGCCATCCGCAGCTGCTCCGCACGGTCATCGAGATCAATCAGGACCAGCGGCTCCGAGTGATCCAGAAGCTCATTGACCTCTTCGGCACGTTGGAAAACCGCACGCTGGCACTGCTGGGCTTATCGTTCAAGCCCAATACGGACGATTTGCGCGACGCGCCGGCGGTGGCGCTGGCGCAGCTCCTGGAGGCCGAGGGCGCTATCGTGCGGGCCTACGATCCGGTCGCGATGCCGAGTGCCCGCCGCATGCTGCCACACCTCGACTATCAGGACGATCCCTACACCGCGGCTGCGACCGCCGATGCCACCATCGTCGTGACCGATTGGAACGAATTCAAGCACCTCGATCTGCCACGGCTGCACGCGGCGATGAAGCATCCCATCATCATTGACGGGCGCAACATCTACGATCCCGAGACGATGCGCGCGCTGGGCTTCATCTATCATGGCATCGGGCGCGGTGGTACCGGCGAGGCTCCATCCGACGCGAGGGAGGCTGCCGCGCCCGTGGCGAGCAGCAACGGCGAGCGGCGCACGGCAATCTTGGCGGCAGCCGGTCGAGTGACCGCCGCCGCCTAGCACTGTGGATGCGAGTCTCCAGCCGGCGAGCTTAGGCGGACAGAATCTCGCGCAAGCGCGCGGCGATCACTGCTACGTCTCCGTCGGCAATGGTGCCGAGATTGAGGTCAAGCTCGGCATCGGTGCCGCCCACCATGATGCTCGGATTGCCGGCCGCCAACGCCGCGCGCACGCTGGTGCCGGTGTGGCCGGAAGTGGGATCAATGTGGATACTCAGGGCCGGCGCGCCGAAGCGTGCCCCAATATGAACGCTGGTCTGCGCCGCTGCCACCGTGCCCAAGTCGCTGACGAGGGCCTCAATGCGCCGCTGGACCTGCCGGATGCGTACTTCATGGTCCATCGTCACCCATTCGCGCACTGCGACCACGGTCCCCATGATCTCCTGGCGGTCCAGCTTGAGCGGGCGTCCGAAGACCCGACCGCGGGCCGGACCTAGCTCGAAGCCGATGAAGCCTTGCATAGCGGCGGAGGCCACCAGGTCCTTGCGGCCGCAGAGCAGCCCGGCGGAGTTCCCCCCACCGAAATACTTCGCGCCAAACCCGACGAGATCGGCGCCCATGGCCGTCCAGCTTCGCAACCGCTCGACGGGATAGATCTGCGATGCGGCATCCACGAGCACCGGGACCCCGTGCTCGTGGGCAATGGCGAGCACCTCGGTCAGGGGCAGTGCTCCGCCTTGCTCGTCGAGGTGGGCCGGGACGAGCACGACGGCCGTCTCGTCGTCCATAGCGGCGGCGAGTTGCTTGGCCGAGGTGCCAGCCGCATCACCCACCTCGACGAGACGAGCGCCGACGATGGTAGTGGCGCGCTCGTAGTGATAGCGCTGACTGGCCTGGATGAGCACGTTCCGCTTCATCCCGGCCGTATCGGGCAAGCGGGCCATCTTCGCTTGGTCGTCCCCGGCGATACAGGCCGCCGTCCCGAGCGCCAACGCCGCGGCACAGCCGGGAGTGACAAAAGCCGCTTCACAGCCCACGAGCGCGGCGATAAGCTCGCCGCTGCGCTCTTGCAGGGCACCCATGTCCACGAAATAGCGGTTGGCGGCGTCCATGGCCGCCTGTACCTTGGGGGCAAACATGGAGCCACCGAGGACGGTCTGGTTGCCACGGGCATTGATGACCGGTGTGACTCCAAGCTCCTCATAGATGGTGGTGCTGTCGGTATCGGACATCTGCTCTCTCCTCTCAGCAGAGCCGTGCGGCCGTGTAGCCTAGCACCGGCCACGTGCGGCACGGCTGGCGGCGCGTTCCGGTAGGGCGGTTGTAGCACAGCGCCCTCCCAAACGCAATCGCGCCTTCGTTCCTCTAGGTGTTGACAGCACAGTATTGAGCCGGTACCATAAGGGAGACGTTCGGGTGCATCCTGGACAATAGACGGGTTTGGCGGTAGGTTGCGTGCCTACCGCCTTTATATTTTGGGGGTGTCTCCCAATGAGAGCCTGTATTTTCGTGGACGGCGAAAACTTCCGTTTCTCAATAGGTAATCTATTCAGCAACTTCCGACGAGAACACTACCTACCGAAGTCGGCTGATTGGTCGAGCCTGTTCGACTGGATAGTCAGCCAGGTAACCCAGGACGGAGAACGGGTCAGAACGTATTGGTACGTCATCGAGTCCATAGATTACTACCCGTACAAGTTTCCTGATCCCACGTCGGAGCACGACAAGCTGCACCGTCTTCTGTCCCAGCACACAGACTACAAGGATGAACTCACCCCTCTTGGTTGGGATAGTCGCACGCGGCGAATGGCCGAGATAGTCGAAGAGTTGCGCGGACGTCAGGCCCGGATGGCGAATCGTTTCGCCGGCTGGAGAAATATCCAAGATGGAATCGCGACCCACCACGATGCAGTCGAGTTCAGGCGTGCCGGCGCTATCACATACAAGTTGTTTGATCAGAGCTTAGGGAAAGAAAAAGCAGTCGACGTAAAGCTGGCATCAGACTTGATTATCCTGAGAGACATCTACGATGTCGCTATCATCTTGTCCGGAGACCAGGACTATGTCCCGGCTGTCCAATATGCTGTCAGCTTCTACCCAACAGCCCGGTAGCGCCGGCACCTCGGCCAAGTAGCGACCGAGGTATTCCCCGGTCTGCGGTAGCGCGCTGACGACAATCTCCACGTCGTAGACGGCCATCAAGAATAATCCAGCCACTGAGTTCGACAGGCTCGGTGCTCACGCACCCCGGTCCAGCGGAATATATTGTAGCAAGGGCTACGTCGAAGACGGAGTCCTTGGCGCTGTGGGTGCTGCCGAACTGGCAGCGGGGAGTGCGGGTCGGCGAACCTGTGCCGCCGGGTAACGGGCTAGCCATGCCCGCAAGCGTGCTGCGGCATCGGGCGTATGCGGACGGGCGAGGCCGGTCCGGGAGGCGATGGGATGCAGCCGTCCAGTCGCATTGTACTGGGTCCACAGCTCGGCAAGCAGGTGCGCGCGCGTCTGGCCGCCCCCGGCGTCCTTCAACTGCACAACCGGCAGCACGTAAACTGGCGAGCTGATGACGGGGACCTCGACGCTACTCTGGCTCATCATCCGTAATAATCGCCTACCGCCCGCCGCCAGGGCAAGGCGGCGGGCCGGGCTGCTCCGGGGTATCGGCCATGTGCGGCATGACGGCTATACTCAGTCGGAGGACGGCAGCGGTGCTCAGTCTAGCGGAGAGTGTGGCTGGGCAGCGTCGGCGGCAAGGCTGAACTGTGGCCGATAGTATAGGCGGCGACCGGCACGAGGCTCAAGCCCGCCAACCGAGCTACAGCGGCGCTTTTGCGGCGGCCGAACGCGCCTATCTCGACACGTGCTTTGGCGCTTGCAGTATTGCGTTGGTAGCGCGGTCACGGCACGATGGCTGCCTGGCGCTGATTCATTGGCGGGCCGGGGCCCCCATGGTCACTGGCGGGCGACCGCTCTCTATGGCTCCGACAGCAGCTTACTACGTGCTGGATTGCTCCGGCGAGGGTGGGCCGCGGCTCGAACGGATTGATGATTCGCGGCAGCTTGAGGCGTGGTACCCGGGCCACTTTCCGCCCATTCGGATTCGTCGCCCCTGGACCAGACGATTCTGGGAGTGGCTGCAAGCGCCGAGCCGCGGGCTGATTCTGTTGGCGGCGCTGGTCTGGTTGGTCATTGTCCTGCTGGTGCTGCGAGCCGGTCTCTGAGTGATCGTATACAGGTCGTCAGATCAGAGTGAGCTGACCGATGACAGCCGACATGCACGGCAAGGTTTGTGTGGTCACGGGCGCCAACTCCGGTATTGGCAAGGAGACGGCGCTTGGTCTCGCGCAGTTGGGCGCGACGGTCGTGCTGGTGTGCCGCAGCCGGGAACGCGGCGCCGCCGCGCTAGCGGAGATCAAACAGCGGAGCGGGAACGACTCCGTGGCCCTGCTCGTGGCCGACCTCAGCTCCCAGCGGCAGGTCCGGTGGGTGGTGGTGGCGTTCCGGCAGGAGTTCGACCGGATCGATGTGCTGATCAACAACGCAGCCGTGGCCCAGCGGAAGCGCGCGGTGACCGAGGACGGAGTGGAGCTGACGTTCGCGGTGAACCACCTGGCGCCGTTTCTACTGACCAACCTCCTGCTGGACCGGCTCAAGAGCAGCGCCCCGGCGCGCGTGGTCACCGTCAGCTCGGCGGCGCACAAAGATGCCGCGATCAACTTCGCCGATTTGCAGAGTGAGCAACGCTACGCCGCTTTCGGCTTTGGCGCCTACAGTCAGTCGAAGCTGGCGAACGTGCTGTTCACGTATGAGTTGGCGCGCCGTCTGCAGGGGACGGGCGTCACGGCCAATTGTCTCCATCCCGGCGTCGTCGCTACGGCTATTTTCCGCGATACGCCATTGTGGCTGCGGGCGGGACTGGCACTGGCCCGCCCGTTCATCCTGGGTGCCGCACAGGGCGCTGACACGGTGCTTTATCTGGCCGCCGCTCCAGAGGTGGCTGCGGTGAGCGGTCGCTATTTCGAGAAGCGCAAGCCGGTCCAGTCGTCGCCCTGCTCCTACGATACGGAGGTGGCGCGGCGCCTGTGGGCGGTGAGCGAGGCGTTGACTACTGCGAGCGGGCACGCGGCAGTCGGGGACTAGGCGCCTGGATTGCGGCTTCCACCGCAATGACGATGTGGGGTAGGCAGTCGTGTGCTACCCGGCAAAGGAGCATCGGTAGTGAAAGCACTGTTGAGCGCAGCCGATAAGACGGGCATCGTGGGCCTGGCGCATGGCCTCGCCGAGCTAGGCTGGGAGATCTACTCGACCGGTGGCACCGAGGCAGCGCTGGCTGCGGCCGGCGTGCCGGTGCAGAGCATTGAGGTACTGACCGGATTTCCGGAGATTCTGGATGGACGGGTCAAAACACTCCATCCAGCGGTTCACGGCGGCATCTTGGCCCGGCGCGACATGGCGTCGGACCAGGCCGAGCTGCGGACGCACGGCCTGGTGCCGCTGGACCTCGTGGCGAACAACCTCTATCCATTTGAGGCGACAGTCGCTGCACCGGACGCCACCCACGCGGACAGCCTCGAAAACATTGATATTGGCGGCGTGACCTTGCTGCGGGCCGCCGCCAAGAACTACCATCACGTCGTGCCGCTGTGTCGGCCCCACGACTACACGGAGGTGCTGGCGGCTCTGCGTGAACGTGGCAGTGTCGGTGAGGCGCTGCGCTTACGCTTGGCGGCGGTGGCCTTTCGGCACGTCGCCGAGTACGACGCGGCTATTGCGGCCTACTTCGACGGCTTGCTGGCCCGGGGCTAGGGGGTCTTGTCATTCCGGCGCCGGCCGGAAACCAGGTTCCCTGCGGAGTGGGGAGACTATAGCTGACAAGGGTAGATAGTGGGTACGCCGCTCCTGCCCAGCGCCACTGCGGCTCACGATGGCAGCAGTGCCGGGTCGAGGACAGTGATATAGGGCAGGTTGCGATAGCGTTGCTCGTAGTCGAGGCCGTAGCCGACGACAAACGCATCGGGCACATCGAAGCCGACATAGTCAATCGGCCGATCCGCGATCCGGCGGGCGGGCTTGTTCAAGAGCGTACAGAGCTTGAGCGAGGCCGGCTGCCGCTCTTGTAAGAGGCGCATCACGTAGTTGATGGTCAATCCGGTGTCCACAATGTCCTCGATTAGGAGGACGTGCCGCCCGGTGATGTTGCTGTCGAGGTCTTTCAACAGCCGGACCACTCCCGATGAGCTGTGGCCCGTATAGCTGCTGATAGCCAACCAATCCACCTCAATGGGGACGGTGATCGCGCGGATCAAATCGGCCAGGAACGCTACCGACCCGCGGAGAATGCCGACAAGTATTGGGTGTTCGGCGGCGTAGTCGGCGTCAATCGCCGCACCGAGGTCGCGGACCCGCCGTTGTATGACCTCTGTGCTGAACAACACCTCCCTCGGCGCCTCCGTCATGAGCGGCTGCTCGCCGGCTGCCACACTCCCGGCAACGGGGCCGTCGGACGCCGATGGTGGCAGCACAATCGCACGCGCAACCGCGGCGACGTCAGTCATAGTGGGGATCCCCAGAGCGTGCGGTGGCTACTCGGCATCGGTCGCCCCCCCGTCAGGCGGCGGCGCGCTGGCCCCCGCCGTTTCCTGTGGCTTCAGACCGTACTTGAACAGCAAACTGCGGTAGTCGCGGCCATATAGGAGCTTGATCTTGATGTCGGGATACAACTCCTTGAGGCGGCGCATCTTGCGGTTTTTCCGTGTCACCAGACTCTGCTTGAGCGTGGTCAACTCCACGTAGAGGTCAAGCTCAGGCAAGTAAAAGTCGGGCGTGAAGCGCTCGGCTGGTGAGCCGTCGTCGTGCCAGCGCAGCGTGAAGGTGTGCGGCTCGTACTGCCAAGTAATGCGGTAGAAGTCGAGAATACGGGCGAACTCGGCTTCGCTGGGGTGCGCGAAACTCACGTGGGTAGGGTCGAGCAGGGCCACCGGCCCGGTCGACCCTGCGGTGTCTTGGCGGCGTATCCTGGCTTGGGCCATCCTCTTGACAATGTTGCGTGCAATGAGTGGGACGACCGTGTACCAGTATACCGGGTGACGCACAGCATGTCCGTCCAGCGGCGGCAACCTCGCCGGGGCAACCGGACCGGCTGTTGCTCGCTTGAGAGGTGGCTTGTTATAGTTCCTGCTGTATTGGACTAGAAGGAGCTATCGTGCCCAAGAAGCGTGTTGATCTCAAGCGCATTCGCAAACAAGAGGAGCGTCGTCTTCGCAACCGTTCGAACCGCTCGCGGGCCAGGACGTTTGTGAAGCGGGCGCTGACGGCGATGGAATCACCGGACGTAGACCTAGAGGCAGCCCGCTCCGAGCTACAGCTAGCGATCAGCGTCCTCGACCGTACCGCCCGCAAGGGCGCTATTCATCGCAATGCGGCCGCCCGCCGTAAGTCGCGCCTGATGCTCCGCTTCAACAGTCTTGCGGCTGAGGTGGCGGCGGCGGCGAGTTAGCCGCCGGCCGCTCCGGCCCGGATGCTCCATTACCACCGTTGCCGAGCACCGCGCTGCGTGCTTCGGCGCTCCGCGCCCGGTGGCCCGTAGGACGCGAGCTGCACGGTCAGAAGCTCCAGCGCGAGTTGTGGGTCGGCCTGACCGGTCTTGATGCTGAGGTCCGCATCGAGGACGGCGTGGTGCATTGCCACCAAGGCCGCCGCACTGAAGCGCTGCGCTTGCTGGGTGGCCTTGCGGGCGACGAACGGATGCATGCCCAGCGCCGCCGGGAGTGCGGCTGCCGGCGTTCCGGCTTGCGCGAGCGCTTTGGCTTGGTTGAGCAGGCGCAGTTGTCGAGCGATCATCGCCACGAGGTACTGCGGCTGGGCGCCTTGGACATAAAACTGCGCGAGCTGCGTGAGCGCCTGCCGTTGCCGCCCCGTTGCGAGGGCGTCCACAAAGGCAAACACGTCCGTCTGCGCTGCCGCGTGGACGAGCAAGCGTACGTCTTGGGCATTGACGGCGCGGCTGGGGCCGGCGTGGGTCAGCAGCTTGCGTACTTCCTGATCCAAGCTCCGCAGGTCGCCGTCGCTCACCTGCGCGAGCAAGTCGGCGGCGTCCGGCATGATGCTGCCACCGAGTCGTCGGGCCCGCTCCCGTAGCCACCGCACCAAGCCCGGCCCTCGCGGGAGCGGCAACTCCTTGACCGTCGCATGCTCCTTGAGCGCCTTGCCCAACGGCCCGCGCAGAAAGGCAGGGGTAGACCGGCGGCGGTTGGAGCGGTCGGCAGCGATGGGTTCGGTGAAGATCAGCCGATTCTCCGCCGGCACGGTGGGCAGGAACGCGGCGAGCGCGTCCACGGCGCGCGGCGCGGCCTTGCTTTTGCGCGGCCGGCCGGCTGCCGCGCCGCTCGCGCGCCGCGCCGGCTGCGTGAGGCGTGAGAGCAGGCCGTCCACGCGCGCGACCCGGTGGGGCGCCATGAACGGCGCGGTTGCCGCTGCTGCCTGCACCTCTTCTATGGAGGCGTCGGCCGCCAGCCGGGTGGTATTGAGATCGGCCATGTCCGGCGGCATCGCCTTGGTGGCTAGACGTTGCGCCTCTTCGTCAATGGAGAACTCGTCCGTGCCGTATAGGACCACGATCATGGCGATTGCTCCCTTCGCTCCGCACCGATTCTAGCGGCTGCATGGGTGCCCGGAGACCGGCGGCGGACTACTCACTCCATTTGTGGAGCAGGGGCCAGGAGCGAGGCTCCTACGCTCGCCAACGCCGCTACAATCTTTCGGGCAGCGTGGGGGACGCTGCCGCTGGCCTGGCCCTTGGAGGATGGGAGGCTATGCATGCCGCCGCGCCGCGTCCGATTGTGCCGCTGACCGATCTTGGCGCTGCCGATCTCGGCGCTGTCGGCGGCAAGGGAGCCAACCTCGGCGAGCTGCTCGGCGCGGGGCTGCCGGTTCCCGCCGGCTTTGTCGTTACCACTGCGGTCTATGATGCTTTTGTCGCCAGCGCCGCCGGCCTGGACGAGACAATCACGAGCGCCACCACCGCGCTCGACGCGGCGAACCCGGCGGCGCTGGCCGCGGCCGAGGCGACCATCGCTGCCGCCTTCGACCGGGCGGACATCGACCCCGCAGTAGCTACGGCCATCGTGGCCGCCTACGAGGATCTCGCGGATCACGGAACGTCGCCCCCGGCCGTGGCGGTGCGGTCGTCAGCCACGGCCGAGGACCTGCCGGGCGCCAGCTTCGCCGGCCAGCAAGAAACGCTGCTCGGCGTGAGGGGCGCAGCGGCGGTGGTCGCCGCGGTGCAGCAGTGCTGGCGCTCGCTCTGGACCGGCCGCGCCATCGCCTACCGCCAACAGCAGGGCAGTGCGGTGGACGGTGTCGCGATGGCGGTGGTCGTGCAGCGCATGGTGGAGCCGGTCGCCGCCGGCGTACTCTTCACGGCCGACCCGGTGATCGGCGACCGCAGCCGCATGATCGTTGAGGCAGTGCCGGGGCGGGGTGAGGCGTTGGTCCAGGGCAGCCGGACGTCCGACCGGTACGTTGTGGACCACTTCTCCGGCCATGTGCGCGAGGAGCTGCCGGCCGACCCGGGTAGCGGACCGCTACTCGACTCCGAGCAGGTCCGGGCGCTCCACGCGCTCGCTCGGCGCGCGGAGGCACATTTTGGTCAGCCACAAGACCTCGAATGGGCCATAGATACGGCCGGCGAGCCGTGGCTCTTGCAGGCACGACCGATTACTACTCTCGAACCGGAGGCTACATTGCCCCCGGTGCCGCGGCCACCAGAGCGCGCGGCTGCCATGCTCTTCGAGCTGTTCCCCGAAGGTATCGTGCCGCTGGATATGGACTTCGTCGGCGTCGTGGTGGCGGCGGCAAATCCTGTGCCCGAATTCCTGAGCTTGCCGCCGCCGCTCATCCGGTACGGGCAGGTGCCGCTGGCGCCGGACTGGAAGCGCTTCCTGCTACAGCTACCGCTGCGCCTGCTGCTAGTGGTTCGGAGCCTCGCGCACCATCCTGACGACTGGTATGGCCGCGAGCTGCCGCGGTTGCAAGGCGAGATCGAACGGTTCGGTCGCGTGGATCCGGCCGCGATGGATGACACAGCCCTCGTCGCCCAGACCCAAGCGGTCGTCGCCGCGCTGCGCCGCGCCGCCGGTGCGCGCTGGCTGGCGGCCAGCGGGGCACTGATCCGGGCGGCACCGGCGCTTGTGTGGAGCAGCCGGGCGAGCCGGCACCCGGACTTGCAGCGCAGCGTGTCCGACCTCTTGGCGGGCCTACCCACCGTCACCAACCGGATCAATAGCGAGCTTGCGGACTTGGCCGCCGACGTACAGGAGATGCCCGTCCTCCGGCAACTTTGGGCGACCACCGGTCCGGCAACGCTGCCCGAGGCGCTCGCTAGGCACCCGGAGCGGGAAGTCCGCGCGTTTGGCGACCGGCTGGCGTCTTTTCTGCGGCGCTGGGGCCTGCGGGAGGATCGGGGGGTGAGCGTGCGGCTACCACCTTGGGAGGCGCAGTCGGAACGAGTCGTGGGGCTGATCGAGGCGCTCGCCGCCGGTTCGGCGCCCGCGCCGTCAACGGAAGTCTATGCGCTGCGCCAGCGTACACAGGAAGCTGTTGAGCGGATAGTCGCCGCGGCGCCCGTGCCGCTCCGTGGCCTGCTCCGTCACGCGCTGCCGGCGCTACGCACCGCAGTCCGTCTGCGGGAGGATAGCCACTACTACATCTTTGCCCTGGCGGGTGTAGCGCGGCGCAGCCTGATCGAATTGGGCGGGCGCTGGCAGCAGGCCGGCTGGCTGAAGACCGACGACGAGATTTTCTTGCTGCGGTTGGCCGAGATCGCCGCGGCAGCGCACGGTGACTTGGACGTGGCGGCGACAGTGCGCGCGCGGCGTCCGGTTTGGGCGGCAGTCCGGCGGCGCTGGCGTGAGTGGCAGACGGCCACCACGCCGACTGGAGACTATCTGCGCGGCGTGGGTGCCAGCCCAGGACGCGCCGCGGGGCCGGCCCGGATCATTCTCGATCCGGCCGGTTTCGGACAGCTCCGTCCCGGCGAGGTGCTCATCGCTCCGGCGACCGGTCCGGCCTGGACGCCGCTCTTTCGCATGGCGGCGGCGGTAGTGACCGAAACGGGTGGGGCGATGTCGCACGCCGCCATCGTTGCCCGCGAGTATGGCTTGCCCGGCGTCATGGCGGTTCCTGGGGTGACCAATGCCCTCCGCAACGGCGAACACGTCCTCGTTGACGGCAGCGCGGGCATTGTTCAGCGGCTGGCGGACTCCTGACGTGAGAGGCGTCCGGCCGAGCGATACCGGAGCGTTATAGTGAGGGCATGTCCGTCTATGACCAGCAGCACCTCCTGCTACCGGAGCGGCGGTCGTCTGCGCTGTGGTCGTGCTTGCCGACAGCGATGCTGGCGCTGGTCTTCCTCATCGGGCTAGGTGTCGGCCTGGTGTACGCCTATCGTCAGGCACACCAGAACCGCATTTATCCCGGCGTGACGGTGTTGGGGCTGCCGGTCGGACGGGCTACCCGTGCCGAGGCCGAGATGGCGCTACGCACATACACCCACAACGTCCGGCAGCAGCCGCTGCGGGTCCGTGTGCCGGACGAGATACCTCCAATCACCTTGATGTCGCTGGGACTGCACGCGGCAGACGAGGAGATTGCGCGACTGGTGGACGATGCCTGGTGGGTAGGTCGCGATCTGCCCTTGGGGAACTGGCTGAGGGGACAACTTGGGTTGCTTACCCGTGGCTATGCCGTGCCCGGCTCGCTGGCACTCGATAGCGAGCCGGCGAGAGAAGTGCTGCGGAAGCTCGCCGGACAGCTCAGTCGGGAGCCGGTCAGCGCGACGCTGCGGATAACCAACTCCGGCGTGGGGTTCGTAAGCCGGATCGAGCGCGCTCAACCAGGTCGGCGGCTCAACGTCGAGGAGACGCTATCACGCTTGCAGCGGAGCTTGGCCGGGCACTTGCCCACGACTCTCGACCTGGTGCTGGAGGAGTTGCCCGTTCGTGTCACTGAGGCCGACCTTGAGCAGCCACGCGCGTCGGTGGACCGCTTACTCCAATCCCCACTGGTCCTTCGGGCTAGTGGCAAGACCTGGTCCCTGGAACCGGATATGCTCTTCTCGATGCTGGACACCGAAGCATTGGCTGGCGAGCAGGCCGGCCCGGTGGCGCGACTGCGCGAAGACAAGGTGCGCGCTTTCGTAGCGGGTGTCGCTGCCGAAGCAAACGAGCCGCCGGGCATCCCCTCGTTGGAACTAATCGACAGCGCGATTGCGCTGCAACCCGGCCGGACCGGCGCAGTGCTCGACGAACCGGCGGCGGTGCGCCTCATTATGGGACAAGCGCTCACCGAGCAGCGCCTCCTCACACTACCCATGGTGACTGTGCAGCCGGCGCTGTCCGAGGCGGCGCTGGACCTGCTTCTGCGGCAGGCCGGCCAACGCCTCACGCAGCCGCTCGCGCTGCGCTACGCGGGCCGAGAATGGATATTGGAGGGGCCGGCGCTGCTGGATTTGGTGAGCCTTGAGCCGGCCGAGTCCGCAGCGGCACCCGTCGTACCGGCAACACTGCCAACCTTGGAAGTAGCCCTGGACGGGGCGCAGGTGGAGGCGTTCATCGGGGCGGAAGTAGCCGCCCCCGTGGCGCTGGCGGTCGAGCTGGCGCGCTTTGCATTGCACGACGGTCGTGTCGAGGTGAGCGGCGGGAGCAGCGGTCTCATGCCGGATGGCCCAGCGACGTATGACGCCTTGGCGGCGGCGTTCGAGCGTCGGGACCGGGAGGCGCGGGTAGCGGTGGTGCAGGTGCGCGCGGCTCGCCCGGCAGAGATCGCGGCGTTGCTGGAACCGTTGCGCGAGCAAGCCGAGCAGCTGGCTGCCCGGCCGGTGGAGGTGCGCTACGGTGCGTATACCTGGCCCATCGCAGCGGCGGACCTGGCGAAGATGGTGCGCTTTCGGCGGGGTGCGGACGGTCCCGAACCGTATCTCGATCCGGACCGGCTCGATACCCACGTGACGGCCATTGCGGTCGAGGCCAGGCGACGCGAGCTTGGGCCGCGGGCAGCCGACGGGCGCCGCCGTCCGGTTGACGTGCCGCGGACCGCCGCGGCGATCCGGGAGGCCGTGCAGTCGTCCACGCGCGTCGTGTCGGTCGCGTTCGTGGACGCTGAGGACCTACCGCCGCCCGGACCGCTGCCGGGCCAATCCGCGCCGTGGATTCCCGACCGCTAGGGGGCGCGGGATACAGCGGCGGGCCGCTGCCCATGGAGCACAAAGTCGCCGCGTAGGTAGCGCTCGATCTGTCGCGTGCCGCGTGCTATGGCGCCGGCGACGAAGGCGGCGCAGCGCTCCGGGACAAGCAGGTCGTATACGAGGGAGACATGTGCTGTCCACTCCTTGCTGTGCTGCTGGACCAGCGCGTCGGGCGAGGGCGGCGGGTGGACGTCGTTGCGGCGCAGACTGGGACTGTACCCGGACCAGCGGTAGCCACTCTCCACCATCCAGGGATCATCCGGCGGCAAGACACGCTCTACCATCTGGTCCCAGAGGCGGCACAGGGCGTCTACGTTGCCGAAGGGCGGTAGGGCGTCGAGGGCCACGTCGCGCCACTGCAAGCACCGGTCAGCGGCCGGGACCGGGAGCCGATCCACGAGCAGCCATGCGCCGTAGTGATGCTCGTCCCATGGTGGTCCAGGGGGGAGCAGCGAGATGATATGCTCCCAGTAGGCAAGGTCGGCCGTGATGTGCGCGATGACCCCCAGCATCCAGGCAATGCCGGCAGCATCGAGCCGGTCCGGGTTGGCCACGGCCGGGTGGCGAGCGCAGAGTGCTGCTATTGCCTGATCCCATGTCGCCGGACGCTGATCGTCGTAGAAGTGGGTGCTGCCCTTGTCCATCCCGGCAAAGAGCCGGAGTGCATCCGGGAGCATGCCGCCGGCAAAGTAGGTGGCCGGCTGCGCGACAATCAGCGCGTGCGCTGCCGGAGCAGTGGTGGCCAAGGCATCGCGCAGACTTCCGAGCAGCGACCAATGGCTACGTCCGCGCGGCACGGCTCGTACTCCCGCTACCCGGATCAGAGGACGCTCGTGGCTCCATCGCTCGCTCTGTTACTGGTGCGCTCGGAGGCAGCGCCAGGAGTGGTGTATCCGGGCGGTCTTGAGCTTAGGTGAAGGCCGGATGGGGTGCCCATGCTCGGCTGCGAGCCGATTGTAGCAGTTGCCCCGCTCGCTTACCGGTGAGGCGGCGGCGATTTGGTACTGCCTGGTGATGTGGACGGCACGTAGCACGTATACTGAAAGAGCGGGCAACAACGTCGGCGCCAATGCTCCCAATGCCGGGGATACGCCATGGGTCTTGCGGACCTGCACATCCACACGACGCACAGTGACGGCATGGCCTCCGTCGAGGCCGTGTTGGATTACGCCGAGCAGCGCACCGCGCTCGACGTGGTTGCCATTGCCGACCACGATCAGGTGCGTGGCGCGCTGGCAGCGCTGGAGTGGGTGGCGGCCCGGCCGAGCGCCCGCTTGGAAGTGGTGTTCGGCACGGAGATTAGCGCTTCTTGGGGGCGGCACCTCTTGGCCTACTTCTTCGAGCCACCGTTCCCGACCAAGCCGTTCCCGCGGCACCGCTCGTTGGGCTACACCACCGCGCTGATCCGCGACCATGGGGGCATCGTGGTTATTCCACACCCGCTCTGTCGCTGGACACCGAGCATAGGACAGCGCGCGCTCACGCGACTGCTGGCGCAAGCCATCCCCATAGCAGGAATCGAGGCCTGCAATGCCAGCGTGGCCGCGCGTGGCCTGACGCCGCGCATTCGCCGGCTCAACGACGAGCATTGGCAGCTCCCGGAGCTAGGGAGTAGCGATGCTCACCATCTCGCCCAGATCGGGAGCGGCTTGACCGAGTTCCCGGGTAAAACGGCGGCCGATCTGGCAGGTGCGCTGCGAGCAGGTGCGGTACGTGCCCGCTGGGGAGAACGGGCCGCCTCCGTAGGGATTTGGGACCATGCGCGGCAAGCGTCCCGTGCGTTGGCCGTGAAGCCGCTCCGCGAGCTGAAGGAGGTGTTTACCCCCGCGCAGCAGCGCAGGAGGTGACCTCGCCGGTAGCCCTCACCTCGCTCCGCAAGGGACATAGATTCCCGGATTCCCGCGCACGCGGGAATGACGGATGAGACAGCGGCAATGACAGGCGGCGGCTAGGCCCCGGCAGCGAGGGCCACGTCACCGTCGTCGGCGAACTGCCCGTCATGGCCTTGCTGCAGGCTATGCAGGTACTTCCGCACCGCCAACTGACCAGGGTCGTACCGCAGCGACTGCCGATAGGCCTCCGCGGCGCCGGTCAAGTCGCCGCGATATTGCAGCTCCAGGCCGATCATGGTGTACGCCTCGGCATACGTGGGCGCCAACACGATTGCCTTGCGGAAGCAGGCCAAGGCTTCGTCGGCCAACTCCTGCGCCATCAAGGCTTTGCCCAACTCCACCATGGCCTCGGGGTCGTTCGGGCGATTTTGGAGGCGCCGCCGGTAGCGGCGAATAGCCCGAAGCTCGGAGATGTGGGCATCAAGGTCGGGATCGGCCCAGGCATTCTCGCGGCGAGCCTGCTCTAGCAAGCGAATAGCCGCGGGCAACCGCCCTTCTTGGGCGGCGGCAAGCCCGCGGGCCTTGGGAGTCCGTAGCCATGCTTGGCGAACCTCCTCCGGGTGCCTTTTCATCAGCCACAGTCGCCGTATCCACGGCCACGGCACAGTCTCAGCCTGCGTTCCTTCGCCCACGGTATACCCCCCTGAGCACCGATAGCAGTCACGCACCGCATCGGGCCGACCATCACTATTATGTATCAGCCGCGGATCGGTTTCAATGCCCTGTGCCACACTCGCAATAGTGCTGGGCGACAGGAGCCACTGTTCTAGGGACGATTGCAGCCGGGGAAAGGTTCCGGTCCGCATGAGGGGGCGCTTCCGCGGCTCTAGCTAATCCAGGCTAGGGCCAGCGCCGCGCCACCGCCGGCCAGCGCCACCATATAGAGCACGAGGACGGCCTGCCTGTGGGGCAGGCCGCGGCGCACCAGCAGATGGCTGGTGTGGTCCTTGCCGCCTTGGGTGACGCGGCGCCCGGTGCGTAGGCGGTTCAAGGTGACGAACGTCGTATCGAAGATCGGCAGAATGAGGATGAGGACGGCTGCGATCAGTCCCCACCAGCCGGTCGGTCCCAACTGCAGCTTGGCGCCGATGATGGCGAGCAGAAAGCCGAGGAAGAGCGTGCCGGCATCACCCATGAAGATCACTGCGGGGTTGAAGTTGTAGCGCAGGAAGCCGATGCAGCCTCCTGCCACTGCCAAGGCCATGATCGCGACGAGATATTGTCCATTTGTCGACGCCAATAGGAAAAAGAACGCGGCCGCGATGGCCGTTGCCCCGGCGGAAAGACCGTCTATGTTATCCAGGAAGTTCACGGCGTTGCTGATGCCGACGAGCCAGACGAGCGTCAGGACTAGGTCGAGGGGGAGCAGACCAAAGACTTGGAAGCGGACTCCGGCAGCCAGCACGATAGCTGCGGCGAGGAGCTGACCGAGCAGCTTGGACCACGGCGGGATGCCGCCGGTCGCGCGGTCATCGAGAACGCCGACCAGGGTGAGTACGACGGTGCTCAGGAAAATGAGCGCCAACTCTCCGGTCGTGTCCGGCAGAAAGACGTACTGTCGCGCCAACTCTAGGCGAGAGATGAGCAGGAGGGTGATCCAGATGGCCGCGTAAATGGCCACGCCGCCCAGCAACGGGGTGGGCTGGAGATGCACCTTGCGGGCGCTGGGCACATCCAGCACGCCTAGACGACGGGCCGCGGACATAGCCCACGGCGTCGCAAGCAGCACGACCGCCAACGCACTGGAGAAGACCGCTAGGTACAGCGCCCAGAGGTCCGGCCCGTTGCCACTCACGTTCTTGCTAGGTTCTCCCGTCCAAGGGCACCGTCAACGCGGCCCGGACCTCGCCAGGTCCGCACAGTCCAAATCCAGCGGATCACCGGAGCGGCGTCATTGTGCCACAAGGTGGCGGTAGAAGTCAGCCATGCGCGGGATGAATGCCGAAAGGTCATAGGCCGGGTAGACGGACGCGCGCGCCGCCGCCCCCAGCCGCTCGGCATAGTGCCGATTGCTCAACACGGTGAGCAGCCCGGACGCGAGCGCGTTCGCATCGCCGCTCGCGGCGAGCAACCCGGTGTCGCCGTGAGCCACCAAGGTCGGCACCCCGCCTACCCGCGTCGCCACAACCGGACGCCCGGCGGCCATCGCTTCGACCAACGTTGTGGGCAGGCCCTCGTTGCGGGAGGTGAGGGCTACGATGTCGAGGTCCGCATAGACCACCGGCAGGTCGCGTCGCCAGCCGATCCAGTGAACGGCCGGGGCGAGGCCGTACTCCTCAGCCAATTGCGCTAACTCTTCCCGCCGCTCGCCCGCACCGACCACGACGAACTGAGTGTCGGGATGCTGCCGGCGCACCGCGGCCGCCGCCTGTAGAAAGACCTCGTGAGCTTTGATTGCCGTCAGCCGGGCGACGATCCCCACGAGCTTGGTATCCGGCCCAACGCCCAACTCGGCCCGCAGCCGGCCGCGGTGGCGCTCGCTGGCACGATACGGCTCCAGGTCGAGGCCGATGGGCACCGACACTATCTGCTCGGGACGCCCCACGCCGTAGCTCAGAATCTCGGCCCGCTGGGCCGGGCCGAGGGCGATGATGCGCGTCGTCCGCAGGGCGAGCAGCCGCTCGACCCACCGGACGAGGGCGCTGCGGGCCGGGCTGAAGTAGCTATGAAAAACGTGGCCGTGGAAGGTATGCACCGTGATGGGAACACCGGCAGCCCAGGCGGCGAGCCGGCCGACCACGCCGGCCTTGGCCGTGTGCGTCTCGACAATATGCGGGCGCAGCTGCCGGAACAGGCGCACGAGTGCCATGAAAGCGCGGAGGTCGTCGCCCGCGTCTATCGCGCGTCCAAGATGCGGGACGATGATTGGTGTGACGCCGCGCGCCGCCGCCTCCGCCAGCATGTCGCCTTCATAGGGTGCCGCCATCCCGGTCACCAGCCACTGTCGGAACTGCGCCGGATCGAGTCCAGCGGTGAGGGAGATCGTGTAGACCGCCGGCCCGCCCACGTTGAGGCGCGCAATCACGCGCACGATGCGGATCGGTCGCTCTGCAGCGTCGCGTCGGTTGCTCGACCGGCCGGCCGGTGTACCGGCGCGAGGACTTGTGGAATCGTCCATTGCGCGTCAGGGGGGACACAAACACGGGTTCGGGCGCCGGTGTCTCCAGGCCGACTACTGTACCGGAAGGGTCAAGGCCGCGCGCACCGCTCCGGCCGGGAACGTCGGAACAAGAGCAACGCAGCCCTCGGAGAGGCCGCTGCTCGGTCTCGTAGTGGTCGCGCCACCGTTTAGAAGCGCTGGTCCCGCTTCGGGATTATTTTGCCCTTAAGCCAAAAGTGGTAGATGAACAGAAAGGCGGAGGGGATGAGCAGGAGATGCTTCCGCCAATCCACGTCCGTATCGAAGCCCGGCGCCTGCCAGAAGACGAACCACATTAGGAAGACGAGGACCGAAAGCCACAGCATTACGTCACCTCTTTAGCTGCAAAGTCGCACCGCCGGCACTCGCGGATCACTCGTCACGGTCGCGGCGTTGCAATTCCCCGGAGCCGGAGCAACTCGCCGCGACGGCTGCACCACAAGCGGGGCACGCTCCTAGCGTACTATAGCGCAGACGATACCATACCGATTCTGCCAAGCGCAGTCAACGAGGGCGGGGCACTTGCCGCTGGGCGGCAGGGTGGGGGCTGATGGTAGGTGGTTCCTCAGGCGCTGCCCGCGCAAGCTCGGTGCGATCTGCGAGGATACGCCGCCACCGACGGTCGAGGCGGCCGACGGCCATACCATCCGTTGCCACATTCTCTTGGAAGAGCTGGCGGCGTACCCACTGGTGATCCGGTCGGCGGATCCAGGCGGTGCGGCGAACCAACCGGCACACTGACGCTGGCAAGGCGCTCTGGTCAGGATGATAATGCGGTGGTACGCTCGACATACCCCGCTCGCCGGCCGGGCGGCCCGGCCGAGGCCAGCGGTAGGATGGTGGCGCATTAGCATTGCCGTTACCGAGGAGCGGAGCAAGCCGCCGAAGCGAGTCCCGCGCCTCCGTGGCGTAGACTGGCAGCAGTCCTTCCGCGCCCTGCGGAACCGGCACTTCCGCCGCCTGTGGCTGGCCATGCTGCCGTCCATGTTGGCCTGGCGCATGGCGGACATTGCAATCGGCTACCTCGTCTTCGAGCTGACCGGTTCTGCGACCATGCTGGGCGTTATGGGCCTGGCGCTCGCCCTTCCGGTGGTGAGCTTTGCTCTGATCGGCGGGGTCGCTGCGGATCGTATCGCCCGCCGGACTCTGCTCGCGCTGACCCAAGGCGGTTTGGCCTTGGTCGGCGGTAGCTTGGCCCTGGTGGTGCTCACCGGTATGGTGCAGGTGTGGCACCTCTTTGCCTTTGCGGTTCTCCAAGGGGTGCTCTTCGCCTTCAACGTCCCGGCCCGGCAGTCATTCTTGACGGAGCTGGTACACAAAGACGATCTGGTGAATGCGCTGGCCCTCCGCAGCTTCGGCATGAACGCCAGCCGCGTTGCCGGTCCGGCCCTGGCCGGGCTGCTCATCGGTCTGCCAACCGTGGGGATCGGTGGGATCTGTCTCTTGATGGCCGTGGGGTACGCCGTGGTCGTGTTCAGCGTGATCGGTTTACCCTACAGCCCACCGGCGCCGACGCAAGCCTCGGCCCGCCAGCAGGCTATCGCCGGGCTACACTACGTGTGGTCCACGCCGTCTTTGCGGACTCTGGTCGCTATCGCCACGTTGATCCTGGCCTTGGCTGCATCGCACCAGCGCTTGCTGCCGGTGTTTGCCTTGCGGGTGTTCGATTCCGGTCCGGAGGGTCTGGGATTCATGGCTGCCGCCGAAGGGATTGGCGCCCTGGTCGGCACCGTGATTATCGCCGCGATGAGCGGCGCTCGTGCCCCCGGACGGCTGCTCCTCGCCTTGGGGGCGCTGTTGGGCGCCGCCTTAGCCGGTTTTGCGCTGGCCCCGGCATTCCTGCTGGCTACGGCGCTGCTCGTCCTGGTCGGGGTTGCCTATGCAGCGCTCCAAACCCTGTACAGCGCGTTGCTGCTACGCCAAGCGGATCGCGCAATGTCCGGGCGGGTTATGAGCATCTGGCTGCTCACGATGGGACTGACGCCGCTTTCGGCACTCCCGGGGGGCGCGTTGGCCGACCTCATGGGGGCCCGGCTGATGATGGCGGGGACCGGCGTGATCGTGGCGCTGCTGGTACTCATGTTCGGACTGTTCAGTCCCACCGTGCGGCGCCTGACCTAAGCCCAGTCGCCGGTGGCCCGTCGCCAGTAGCCAGCCAGCCTCCCTAGGCGCGCCGGACTCCGGCTTTCGCCGGAGTAACGGGAGGGGACGCCATGAATGACACCCCATACGCGCGCCCGCCGCCTCACTCCCATGAGGCGGTACGGATGAGCGGAGGGGGGCGGTGGCGGGGCTTTGCTAGAATGCTGGCTAGAGTGTCGCGCCCCGCACCTATCCCTTCAACGCAGCATTTGGTGGAAGGGAGGCGCGGCGGCGGCGGACGTTGCCGGTGGGCAAAGAGGTTCCTATCGTCGGCCGTGTGCTGCACGTCATCACCTCCCTACATCGCGGTGGGGCGCAGCGCCATCTGCACATCCTGGTGGCCGGTCAGCGCGCCGCGGGCTGGAGCGTTGACCTTGCCTACCTCAAGGACCCTTATCTCGTTGACCAATTCGAGGGCGTGGCCCGGCGTGTGATTGACCTGCGCGCCGGAGCCACGGTCAGTCCCTTGGTGATCCCACGCCTCGTCCGACTGATTCGCGCCGGGCAGTACGACGTGGTCCATACGCATCTACTCAAAGCCGATGCCTACGGCGCCGTGGCCGCGCGCCTGGCCGGCGGGGTGGTTCTGATCTCGTCGAAACATAATGACGAGGCAGTGTTGCGCCGGCCGCTCGTCGGGCCGGTCCACGGCTGGCTCGCCCGGCTGACCGACCGCGTGATCGTGCTCTCGGATCACGTCGGTCGCTACATGCGTGACCGAGGCCACGTCCCGTCCGAGCGCCTCCGCCGCGTCTATTACGGCATCATTCCCAACTCCGGTGCGGTCACGGCGGCGGCCGGCGCAGCGGTTCGCACCGAATTCGGCGTACCGGCGGAGGCGCCGCTGCTCCTCACCATCGGCCGTTTGGACCCGCAGAAGGGCCACCTTGACCTCCTGGCGGCGCTGCGGCAGGTGGTAGTGGCGCTGCCGGCCGGCCAGCTCATCATCGCCGGGGCGCCGCAGCAGGCCTCCATGGACTACGAGCAGGCCCTCCATGGAGCGGCCGCCGCGCCGGAGTTGGCGGCGCGTGTTCACTGGGCCGGGCACCGCGACGACGTGCCGGCGCTGCTGGCCGCTTGCGACATCGTGGTGCAGCCGTCGCATTGGGAGGGGTTTGGCTTGGTGCTCGTGGAAGCCATGGCTGCGCGACGGCCGGTCGTAGCGACGGCGGTCAGCGCCATCCCGGAGGTGATCCGCGACGGCGAGACGGGCCTGCTTGTGCCGCCCCACAATCCCGATGCGCTCGCGGGGGCGCTGCTCCAGCTCTGCGGCGACCCGGAGCGGCGGGCGCGGCTGGGGGCCGCGGGGGCCGCTCGCGTGCAAACTCACTTCACGGCCGAGCGCATGGTGCGGGAAACGCTTGCGGTGTACGCCGATGCGGGGGTCTCGTGACTCCCTCCGGCGGCCGGCGAACGCGAGTGCTGCAGGTGATGGAGGCAACCATCGGTGGCACGAAGCGCCACCTCACGGAGTTGAACATCGGCCTTCATGGTGCAGGCTATCAGGTCGAGGTGGCCTGTCCGCCGGTGCGGTCCGATTCGTTGGGGGACACCTCCTTTGTCGGCGACGTAGCCCGCGCCGGCATACCGGTCCACCCGATTCCGATGCGCCGGGCCGTCTCGCCTGGGGCGGACTTGCTGGCGACGCTGCGCCTGGCGCGTCTGATGCGCCGCGGCCGCTACGACATCGTGCATTGCCACAGCTCGAAGGCCGGAGTCATCGGCCGCGTCGCGGCCCGGTTCGCCAGCGGGCCGCGCGTCTGTTACACGCCGCACGGATTTTCGTATTTGATCCCCGGATCGGGTAGACGACGCTGGCTCTACCTGACCATCGAGCGTGTTCTGGGGCGGTTGACAGACCGGCTCATTGCCGTCTCTCCATCGGAAGGGACGGAGGCCGTCCAGCGCGGGGTTGTACCGGCCGACCGCGTAGCCGTGATCGAGAATGGCCTCGATCCGAACGAGCTACCGGGGCCGGAAGAGGGCACCAGGGTCCGCACCGAATATGGCTGGGAAGATGATGTGTTGGTTGTCGGGACCGTCGCCCGCCAGATGGCGCAGAAGGACCCGTTCACCTGGCTCCGCACCGCGGCAGCGGTAGCCCAAACCCACGACAAGGTGCGTTTCGTCTGGGTCAATGGCGGCGAGCTGTTGGCGGCGAGCAAACAGTTGGCGCAGACGCTGGGGCTGGGCGAGCGGATGACGTTCCTGCCCTACGTGCCGAATGCCGCGCGGCTCATGGCCGGCTTCGACGTGCTCATGCTGTCGTCGCGCTTCGAGGGACTGTCCTATGTGATGCTTGAGGCGATGGGCCTGGGCAAGCCGGTCGTCGCCACGGATGTGCTCGGCACGCGGGACGTGATCGAACACGGCAAGAACGGGCTGCTCGCCCCGCCGGGGGAGCCGCAGGCGCTGGCGGCTTGTCTTAGAGCAGTGTTGGACCAACCGGACTACGGCGCCGCGCTGGGGGCCAGCGCCCGCGCCACCATCGCAGCGCGGTTCACCAAGGAGCGGATGGTTGCCCGCACTCGTGCGTTGTATGAGCAGTTGCTACAATGCCGGTGACGTGTTAGGTAGAGCGTAGAAGCAGTACGGGCCGTTGACCATGTTGGGCCGCATCGCCACCCGTTATCTTGGCGTATTGGTGCTTGCCGATGCCGGGTTGACGGCTTTGGCACTGTGGCTGGCGGACGAAGCGCGACACCGTTTGCCTTTCGGTACCCCTGTCGCCCCCGGCTACTTCCTGGAGTGGCCCATTTACCTCGCCGCGGTGCTGATCTGGCCGTTCTTCCTGCGCTTGCTCGGTGCCTACGATCCTCGCCGTATGCGCGGTTTCGGCGATGAGGTGCGAGCCATCGTCCCGGCGGTGATTATCGCCACGGCCCTGCTGCCGGCGTTCTTCTTCGCGTTCAAGTTCCAGTTCATCTCGCGCCTGCTGGTCGGCTACTTCTTCCTGCTCAATCTCCTCTTCTTGCTCAACCTGCGGGTGGTCGGCCGCCTCCTGCTCAATGCCCTCACCTCGTCGGGAGTAGCGACGCGACGTTTGCTCGTGGTCGGAGCCGGACCGGTGGGGGAGGAAGTGGTGCGCCTCGTGCAAGAGAACGCCTGGACCGGTTTGCGCGTGGCCGGTTTCGTGGACGATGATCCGGCCAAGGCACACGGTACCGTAGCCGGCCATCCGGTCCTAGGCACGACCGACGAGATTGTCGAGCTGGTGGAGTCAGCGCAGGCTGACGAGATCATCATTGCGCTACCGGGGCGTGCCCATGACCGCATTCTGCGAGTGGCGTTGGCGCTGGCAGCGGCGCCCGTGCGGGTGCGGATTGTGCCGGATCTGTTCGAGATTGTGTCAGTGCGGGCGCGGGTCGAGGATTTCTGGGGTATTCCTCTCATCGGTCTGCGTGACCCGGTCATCAGCGGCTTTGATCGGGCCGTGAAACGAACCTTCGATCTGGTGCTGACGAGCATCGCACTGCCGCTGCTGCTCCCGGCCATCGCCGTGATCGCCGTCATTATTCGGCTGTTCTCAAGCGGCCCCATTTTGGTGCGCTTGGAGCGCGTTGGCGAGAATGGACGGCTGTTCTCGATGTGGAAGTTTCGGACGATGACGGCGGGCGCCGAGCGCGACCGGCGCTACAAGCAATCCAACGATCCGCGGGTGACGCCCGTGGGGCGGTGGCTGCGGCGCTGGAGCCTCGACGAGCTACCGAACCTGTTCAACGTGCTGCGTGGCGAGATGAGTCTGGTTGGTCCGCGCCCGGAGCAGCCGTGGATCGTCGCGCGCTATGAGTCGTGGCAGCGCCAGCGGCTCGCGGTGCTGCCCGGTATCACCGGCTGGTGGCAGGTGAATGGGCGCAGCGACAATCCGCTCCACATGAACGTCGAATTCGATCTCTTCTACATCCAGAACTACTCGCCATTGCTGGACCTCAAGATTCTGTGGAAAACCGTGTGGGTCGTGCTGCGTGGCCAGGGTGCCTACTAGCACGTGTTCACACAACCGCTCCCATATCGCCATAATGTCACCCTGAACGCAGTGAAGGGTCTCAACTCCTTGTCGTGAGCACCGGTTTGGGTCAGCGGGCGCTTGAGATTCCGCGCTGCGCCCGCAATGACCGGCTGACAGGAGCAGCGGGCAGCTTAGTGTGAACACGCCCTAGCACGGGGGGCAGCCGGCGGCCCAATCCCCTCTTTACCGCTCGGTGCCGGAGAGGGGGCCGGGGGTACCTGACAAGGGTAGGGTTTTTGCCTGCATCAGGATGTTCGGGATGGAGGGATGGTCAGGATGGCTGCCGGCTGGCGGAGACCTTGGCATCATCCCTGAATGGAGTGCTGGGGTGGCAGGGACTCACCTCCCGCTAACCTGGGAGGTGCTGCTGTTGGATTCCCGCCCCGTATCGGGGTACGGGGCATGCTGGCGCGGGAATGACGACTTTGGCACAGGTCTCCTGGCGCGGGAAGCACCCGGGTCCGGTGTCCCGGCCACCGCCGGGCAGAACCCGGGCGCCTGGGCGCGATTCATCGCGCCCCTACACGGAAAACCTACCCTTGTGAGGCTGGGGGTGCTCGGTCCTTCACTCTGCCGTCGCCACGGCGGCAGATAGTGCGACGCCCGGCTTCAGGGGCAGTTCGATAACCATCTCGGTGAACTGGCCGGGTTCGGTGTCGACTCGGATGGCACCGCCATGCTGGCGCACGATGTCGCTGGTGATCGCCAAACCGAGGCCAGTGCCGCGGTCAGTGGGCTTGGTCGTGAAGAAGGGGTTGAAGATTTTCTCGACGATCTCCAGAGGGATGCCGTTGCCGTTGTCCTTGATACGGATCTCGGCGTGGTCCGCCTCGCGCCGGGTCGTGAGCCACAGCGTCGGAGAATAGTGCTCGTCCGAAGCATCGTTCGCCGCCGCTTGCCGTTTCTCGTCGGTGGCGTAGCAGGCGTTGCTGACGATATTCAGGAAGACGCGGCCTAAGTCCTGGGGCACGACCGCGATCTCCCCCATCCCCGGGTCGAGGTCCTGCTGTATATCGAGCTGGAAGTCGGAATCGGTCGCCCGCGCGCTATGGTAAGCAAGGCGCGCATACTCATCGAGGAGGCCGTTGATGTCGGTGAGCTGCTGGTCGCCCCCGCCGCGCCCCATCATGAGCATGTCCTGCACGATCCGGTTGGCGCGTTCGCCGTGTGTGCGGATACGCTCCAGGTTGCCGGTCAGGTCTCCAGAGATTTCCTGGATGTAGTCTTGCTGATCCTCGTCCATGCTCTCGCTCTCTTCATCGAGGACCTCTTTCAACTCATCAAGCAGCTCTTCAGAGGATTCGGAGAAGTTCTTGACGAAGTTCAGCGGGTTCTTGATCTCGTGGGCCACGCCGGCGGTCAGTTCACCAAGGGCCGCCAGCTTCTCGCGGAGGATGACCTGCTCCTGCGCCCGGTTCAGGTCGGCCAAGGTGCTTTCTAACTGGTCGTTCTTGTCCTGTAGCTCTACCGCCAGCTTTTCCACCAAGTTGAGCCGCTGGACCTGCAGAGCGTGGCGGCGGAACACCTCCAGGGCGGCGGCCATGTCCGCAACCTCGTCACGTCCGCCGATCTCGACGCGGGACTCTAGGTCACCGCTGGCCATGCGGCGCATCCAGTCGGAGAGCATCTGGAGCCGGCGCAGCAGTACCCGGCCGACGAAGAGCCAGGCAATGAGAAGCGCGCCGCCGACGCTGATCGCGCTGATGGCCAGCAGGAGGGTGCGCCCGGTCAGGATGGCTTGCGTAGAAGCAGTGGTGGCTTCCTGCACATTGGCATTGGTCGCGTTCACCAGCCCATTCACCTCGGCGACCAAGGTGAGGGCGAGGTCGCGGTTGCGTGCGACGAGGTCCTTCTGAAGCTGGACGAGCCGCAACTCCTGTTCGAGCAGATCGAAGCCGTCCCCATCGCCGATTCCTAATCCGGACAGTTGGGTGATGAGCGGAGCAACTTCGGCCCGCAGCGGGGAATCTTCAAGCGCCAACAGGTTCTGCTCGATGCGGCCGACGGAGGCCTCGAAACGTTCGCGCAGCGGCTCGACAAAGGGGGCTTCCGAGATGGCAAAGGCACTCTCCAGGAGGTGAATGGCAATGTTCGCGTTCGCTTGCAGCTCGGCCATGTGACGGTAGTGGGCAAACTCGCGCTCCGAGAAATGCTCCTCGCGTGGTGCCGGAGGAGCACCGAGGTCGCGGTAGCCGGTCACGGTGTAGAAGAGCTGATCGTCCACGGCCGGGATCACGACCTCGTCCAACCGGACACGCAAGGCCTCCAACTCCGTCCGCAGCGCTTCCCGGCGCGCGGTCAACTCGAATAGCGCCTCCATCTCGTCCTCGATGGCCTCGATGTTGAGAATGAGTGCGTTCACGTTGGCACGGATACGCTGGAAGCGCTCGCCTTGCTCCAAGCCGCGGCGGGCTATGATCTCGCGCGCTGGCGCCGCGAGACCGATCCCCAAGATGGCCAGCTCTTTTTCGAGGCCCGCATAGGCTTCGCCAATGCGGGCGGAGACAAAGGAAAGCTGCGCGGGAGACCCGGCAGCCGTCAGGCGGGGTGCAGCGGCCACGAGGGTGCTGCTGTGCTGCGCCACACCGAAAGCGGCCGCTAGCTCGGGGATACTGCCTGCATTGACCTGGCTCTGGGCAGCACCGACGCGGCTGAACGAAAACCAGCCGACAAGACTAGCGGCGATAGTGAGGGCGACAGCACCCCCAATACCGGCGTAGAGCTGCACAGAGATGCGGAAGCGGGCTTCCGGCAGGCGTTTGAGCCGGTTGATCACTGCTCCATGTCCCGCAGCGTCTCAATGGCGTGATAACGGCCGTCGCGGCCGATCACAGTCAGGAACACTTCATCGGATCCTTGGTTATCGTCTTCCCCGTAGCGTAGCTCGAACCCGTCAATGTCAATCGCGTCGGTGCGGCGCAGGCTTGCGAGGAAACAAGCGCGGCTGACCTCGCGGCCGCAACGGTCGAGACTGGCGATGGCCAGGCGGCCGGCCAGATAGCCTTCGAGGGAGACAAACCCGGGCAGGGCGTCGGCCTGGTAGGCAGTGAGGGCGCGGTGATAGGCAGCGACGATGGGGATCGAGCTATCTGTCGGGAAGGGCACCACTTGGGTGACCAAGACTCCGGCTCCGGCGGGGCCTAGCTCACGGGCCAAGGCGTTGCTGCCCACGAAAGAGACGGTCAAGAACACCGAATTCAGCCCTGTATGCCGTGCCCAAGCGATCAGCGCCGCCACCGGCTCGTAAGCGCCAATGATAATCACCGCCTCGGGGTTGCCGCGCCGTAGGTCGAGCAGCGCGGCCTTGACGGCCGTCGTATTGCGTGGATACACCCCAACCGCCACCAACTCCACGCGGGACCCGCGGCGCCGCTCCAGCGCGCCAAGCACGCCGCGGTAGCCGGCGCGACCGTAGGAATCGTCCTGGTAGATGACGGCGATGCGCTCGATACCGAGGTCCTCGGTCAAGCGAGCGACCATTTCCTCGGTCTCCTGATAGTAGGAGGCGCGCAGGTTGATGATGTTGCGCCACTCGGGGTCGCGTAAGAAGGCGGCGCCGGTAAAGGGAGCAACATAGGGCACTCCCGACTCCGCGGCGACCGGTGTGGCGGAGCGCGACGTGGGCGTGCCGACGGCGCCGATCAGCGCAAAGACTTCTTCCTGCTTAATCAACTCTTGGGTGTTCTTGATGGCAGCTTCCGGTTCGTAGGCATCGTCACGATACACCAACTCCAACTGCCGGCCGTGGACGCCGCCGCGCCGGTTGGCCTCTTGGAAGGCGGCCAAGATACCCAGCCGCATATTCTTGCCAAGCTCCTGAGCCGGACCGCTGAAGGCGGCGGACTGCCCGAAGAGAATGCGCTGGTCGGAGATGCCGGAATCCGGCTCTAGCTGAGATTGGGCGCTGGGGGTAGTAGCCGATGGTCCAGCGGCTTCTGCAACCGGGGTGGGTGGTGGGGCGGCCTCCTCAGCACGGGGCGCATCGCCGGCTCCAGGGAACACAATCCCGCCGGCCAGAATGGCGGCGATGACGAGAGCGACCGCCCCACCAATACCGAGTATGACCAGCAGGATCGGCGGCGGACGGAGTGTCGCCTTCATGGCAGTTCATTCGATGCGCGTAGTCAGGGTCAAATAGTTTCGGCCCTGCTCCCGACGGTAGTGCAGCTCGTCTATCATGGAACGCACCAAGTGGATACCCAGCCCGCCAATTTGCCGATCTTCGAGCGCCGCTGCCGTGTCCGGGGCGGGGGCATCGTGCAGCGGATCGAAAGGCCGACCGTCGTCCGCGACCTCAATGGTGAGGGTATCCGGGTGCGAGCTAAGGGTGATCTCGATAGAGTGGAGGCCTTCATCATGGCCGTGGTTCATAACGTTGATTGCTAGCTCTTCGAGCACCAGGTTGATCTTGAACGTGAGGGCCGGTGGCCAGTCTTCCCGCTCCCCGAGGGCTTCCACGGCCGCAGTAATCTGCTCCAACTCGTCGTGGCTGGTCTTGACCTTCAGCGACACGGTTGTGCTCATACGCCAAGCTCGTTGCGCCGGAACGTCAGACAGGTGATGTCATCGGACTGCGGCGTGTCACCGGCGAAGGCCCTTACGGCCTCGAAGACTGCCATGACGGCTTCTTGGGAATCCTGGGGGGGGGCCGCCGCAAAGATTGCGTGGAGACGCTCGACCCCGAACTCTTCACCGGCGCCATTCATAGCCTCGGTGACGCCGTCCGTGTAGAGAAAGGCAGTGTCGCCCGGTGCGAGGGTGATGGTGCTCTGCCGGTAGGGAAGATCGCTGGCTACTCCGAGGGCGATGCCACCCGTCAGGGGGAGGAGGGTGGAGCTTCCGTCGGCATGGACGATCAGGGGAGCGTTGTGCCCGCCATTCGCATAGGTAAGCACGCCGCTCGCCGGGTCGTACACCGCGTAGAGGAGAGTGACGAACATTGCGGTCTCGTTATCCTCGCAAAGCAGGTTGTTGACCTTGTGCAGCACGGAGCCGGGCGCGTCATCGTTGCGGGCCGTGCTCCTCAGCAGGGTGCGGCTGGACATCATGAAGAGCGCGGCGGGCACCCCCTTGTCCGAGACATCGGCGACAGCGAGGCCAATGCGACCGTCATCCAAAGGCAGTACGTCGAAGAAATCGCCGCCCACGTTGCGGGCCGGCTCCATGTGGCCGAACATCTGGTACTCAGGAGCGGCGGGAAACCGAGTGGGTAGAATGGACTGCTGCATCTTGCTGGCGACATCAAGCTCGTGCTGCAACGTGACCAACTGGTCGCGGGCGGCGATAGCGGCGCGCCATTCCTCAAGGCGGCGCAGTGTCCGGTCAATAGTGATCCGCAGGTCCTTGAAGTCGACAGGCTTGGTGACGAAGTCGAAAGCACCCCGGTTCATCGCCGTGCGGATGTTCTTCATGTCACCGTAAGCGGAGATGATCACGGAAAGGATGTTGGGGTCGACCTTGGGTATTTGCTGAAGGAGGGTGAGACCATCCATCTTCGGCATGTTGATGTCGGAGAGCACCATATCCACGTCTTCGTCCTGGCGTAGCCGGTCAAGCGCTTCAAGGCCGTTGTGGGCGAAGACGAACGTATAGCGGCCGGCTCGAATGTTGCGGCGCATGCGTTGTAGCATGAGTGGCTCAAGGTCCGGTTCGTCGTCAACAACGAGGATCTTGTATGGCTGGCCCATCATTCTCATCTCAACACCACTACAGCAAGGCTCCTGCACTGCTGCCACGAAACGGCGTTGGGCATCAAGCACCGGCGAGAGGTAGCGAGTCGCTCAGTTTCTGAGCGCGGCGATGGCCTCGGCCAGAGAAGCATGCACCGGGATGATCTGGTCGAAGCCGCTGATCTCGAAGACTTCGCGGATGGAGTTGGAAAGCGAGCAGACCGCAAACTTCGTGTCTTGTTTGCGGAGCTCCTTGGCGGCCAGCAGAATGACCCGTAGGCCGGCACTGCTGATGTAGGAGAGGCGCTCAAGGTCTAGGATCATCACCTTATCACTCGCCTTGATGACAGTTTCCAAGGCGTCCTGGAAATCCCGGGCGTTGGTGCCGTCGATGCGACCATCGGCCTTTGCGATTAAGGCCTCGTCCTTCCATTCCCACTCGTTGCTCAGTCCCATCGGTCTCGCCTCCTTATCACCTAAGCCAAGATGTGCGTGGAGCACTCCTGAGATCGCCGCTCACGGTGCGATAATCTTACCGTGAAACGTATTCTGCATCACGTCTCCTTCAAGGTGCTAGATGTCCTGTATCCTCGGACAAGACGCTTATCCATAGCTTGGAGAACTGGGCATGCCCACCAGTGCTCGCCTGGTGGGTGGTAGCCACGACCTGCTCGACCAAGCTGTGTACCACCACTCCCTCGATGCACTCCCATGAGGGTGCAGCTGGTGACAGCAAGTCCCCTGCTGCGTCACCGGAACTCAAGGCCGGCTCCTACGTTGCAGAGGCGAGCACAGTCAATAATAGGAGAACAAGAACAATCACGCCAGGATGGGAAGACGGCAACAGGCGAGCACTTGAAAACACACCTGACTCTTAGAAGCACTCGTCAGCGAAGTCAAGGATTTTGCTCGGCGCCGGGCCATGGCGGTTTCCCGACATGGTCGGGAGGAGGGCGAAGCCGCAGACGGGTAGCCTAGCGCTCCGGTGAGGACGAGGCGAGCCGGGCAATGAAGGGGGGCGGCATCAGTGGCGTGCCTAGCCGCTGACGAATGATCCACGTCAAGAGCAAGAACCAGGCGCCGGCGGCCCCGTAGAGGCCCTTGCTTGCCGAGATGGCGACGAGTGATGCGGCGAGCGTGGGGTAATCGGCGGCAGCGCCCAACAACGGCGACAACGGTAGCGGCCGCGGTGATGCGGTGATATAGAAGCAACAACCCAGCAGGCGGCAGGGTCGGGCTACCGCCTCACACTACTTTCCGTTAGACAAACTCCCCATGCGGCGGACGTATGGGGAGTAGATGGTGGGTGGTGGCAATTGCAAAGGCGAGGCTACTTGTAGTAGCCAGGCGTCCGGCGGCGGCTGGCGAAGAACTCTACCAGCGCCACAACGATCAAGGCGCCGACGAACGCCGGGATCACGCGGATATTGAACAGCTCCGGGCCCATGCCGCTGATTCCCGGGATGAGGGAGCCGATGACGGCGCCGACGATACCGGCACCGACAGCCCCGGCTTTGCCGTAGGGCAGCTCGCCAGGCACGATCCGGTCGGCCAGCCAGCCGATCAGGCCGGCTACCAGCAACGTGAGCGCCAACCAAATCGTCAGTCCTAGGATTGGCGCGAGGACGACAAGACCGATCAAGACAGCGACGACAAGGATGATTATTGACCCCAGTGACATCGTGACCTCCTCACTCAGCGGGCGTTCGTCGCACGCGGCCGGTTGTACTCGCACTGCGCGGCCGCACCTACTCCGTTAGACCGGCCGACCGGTGGCCAAGTTTCCGCTCGGCGGCGGTACGTCGCTCCGAGGTGCGCGGTTCCATCATACCGGGACTGGCCCATTCCAATTCGGCGGAGCCGACGCGGACCGTGTCGCCCAGCTGCGCGCCGGCCTTGTTGAGGGCCGTGGTCACGCCGAGCTGGTCGAAGCGCCGCCGGAGCCACTGCAAGGCCTCATCGTTCTCCAAGTCGGTCATTGCCACCGTGCGTTCGACCGCGCGACCGGCTACGCGCCAGGCGCCGTCCGGGTCGCGGCTTACGTCGCTCACGTCGTCCAGGCCAGGCCCGGTAACCTCTGGGAGCACAACCGTGGTGGGGACCGGCTCTTGCCATAGCTCGCGGAGCCGCGCGGCGACCGTTTGCAGCATGGGTAGGATACCTTGCCGTGTGGCTCCGGAGATGGCGAAGAACGGTGCGCCCAGGTCCGCTGCGGCCGCGGCCAGCCGCGGCACGTGCTCTGCGGCCAGGGGCAAATCGAGCTTATTAGCCGCCACGATCTGCGGCCGCTGGGCAAGGGCAGGATTGTAGGCCGCCAGCTCCGCGTTGATCTCCCGGAAGTCTGCGACCGGGTCGCTGCCGCTCCAACCGGAGGCGTCAACGACGTGAATCAGCAGCCGCGTGCGCTCCACGTGGCGCAGGAACTCGTGCCCTAGCCCGACACCGCGATGCGCGCCCTCGATCAGCCCTGGCAGATCGGCGGCGACAAAGCTCGTCTCGTCTACGGTCACAATGCCTAGCAGCGGCTCTAGCGTTGTGAAGGCATAGGCCGCGACTTTCGGACGCGCGGCGCTGACGACCGATAGGAGGGTTGACTTGCCGGCATTGGGCTTGCCGACCAGACCAACATCGGCCAGGAGCTTTAGCTCCAGATATAGCTCCTGCTCCTCCCCAGGCTCACCCTTTTGGGCAAAGTGCGGCGCCTGATTGGTGGAGGTCGTGAAGTGGGTGTTCCCCAGGCCACCTCGTCCCCCACGGGCGACCATCACCCGTTGCGCCGGCTCGGCGAGGTCGGCCAGCGGCTGCTTGCTGCCGACCGGCCGCACGAGCGTGCCGACCGGCACCTTGATGGTCAGATCGGGGCCGGCGGCGCCGTGCTGGCGCTGCTTGTTCCCGCGTCCACCCGGAGCCGCCTTGTAGTGACGCCGCCGCCGCAACGACCACAGGGTATTGCAGCTCGGGTCCGCCACCAAGTACACGCTGCCGCCGCGCCCGCCATCGCCGCCGTCGGGACCACCACGCGGTACGTACTTCTCGCGCCGAAAATGCACGGAGCCGTGGCCGCCATCGCCGGCCTTGACCCACAGCCGGACCTCGTCGCTGAACACGTCGCTCGTCTCCTTGCTCGCCCTCCACTGAGTATAGTGGCTGGCCGCCGCGCCTCAAGACCCAAGCACCTCATCATCGTTCCCTAATCAGGGGTGCGAGAGCCAATGAGTGAAGAAACACGCCATGAGGAAGAGGTTGAGGTTCAGAACAATGTGCGTGAGCATCGGCTGGTCGAGATTTTGGACCTCACGCCACTGCAAGGGAGAGCCGGTGCTGATGCTGTAGACGCACAGGGAAACCATTTTGAGTTGAAGACAAGCACTCGTGGTGGCATTACCACTGCCCGCGACGTCGGCCCTCACACACTCGCGCAGTACCCAATTGCCCGCCAGGGCTAGTGCGGGATAGGTAATTGGACATGCTTGCGGGTACGAGCCTTCTCTCGGTCGGACAGCAACCGGGAGTACTCGTAGAGGAAGGTCTGCTTAAGGTGGAGGTAATCGGGATTGAGCTGGTCGTGCCCCCATTAGGGCGATGGGCAGTGCCATGTGAAGACCCACCGCTCGTCCCTACGAGGCGAAAATTAGAGGCCCGGTAGATCGTGCCTTCGTGGTGGACCATGTCAGCCCAACTCACCACAGCATGGACATCAGGCAGGTGCGGGTATTTGGCATGCCAGTCTCCCCTTACTCGTCGGAGTGCTTTGCCTACCGCACAACTTGCAATGGCAAATGTATGCTCCTTGCCACTGCGGTCGCGGATAGTCTGCCCTTGCACCGCCGGATCAACCCACATCCGGGCGAGTTCTAGGAGATTCATAGGTCCATGCCCATGAAACGGGACCGATAAGCGAGGGTAGGAGAACAGTAGCACTCCAATCCGCCGACCATCCAAGTTGATCCAGTAGGGGAGCTGGGCCATCGTGCGACCACGATGGAGGTAGTGGTTCTTTACAACGACCTCAGTAGCCTCCTTGAGGTTGGCGATCACAAGGAATACACGCTGGCGCAGCTTGCCGATTGGCTGCGGTGCTACAGCAACCACTTTTCATGCCTCCTCTCGCCGTCGTGACTCCCGTGCTCGTGCCGCCTTTCCGCTGGACCTCGGCTCAATGCTCAACCATAACTCTACCGTAGCATGGGGAATCAAGCGCTGCGCGGCCGCAACGAGGTGGTTGTGGCAGGACGAAAGCAGAGGGGCGAACAACCGTTCGCCCCTCTACCGGCGGCGCCGTTGCCGCGCTCAGTACCTGTCCCGGACGCTGGATCAGGTCAGCCAACCGGCGCGGAAGGCTTGTGCAACCGCGTGCGGCGTGTGGGTAGCCCTGAGGATGCCCCGTACCTCGTCCAACAGCACCTCGACCTGAGAGCGGGGGATTTCCAGTCGCGTAGCCACATCGCTGGCAGACCATCCGGCGGCTCGCTCCGTCAATACCGCCAACTGTATCTCGGTCAGGGGCACGGGTCCGGCTTCCGACATTGTCATCACGCTCATGGCGCGATTCTCCCTTCTCGGCACAGGTCGTCGCTCTCGCGGAGACGCACCGCCTCCGGGGGTACTCCGGCTTTCGTTGCTTGTGCTGCGACGCTGGCCTCACCTTCAGTATCCATACGCAAAAAAGAGCGCCGGGCCACAGTTCAGCCCGGCGTTGTATCACCGGTTTCCAGATAGGCGCGCCGCGCGCGGTGGGCAAATCTTGCGAACTCAAGATGAAGTCTCCATACTAGGGCCGGTGGCCGCGGGACATGGCACACGGGACGAGACGCAGTGCCGACTCGATGCTCGTCGCAATGGGCGAGCGGTTGCGGGCGGCCCGCGCCCGGGCACAGATTCCGGATCAGGCCGAGTGGGCCGCACCGCGCCGGCGGTCCGTGGGGCGGCGGGGTATTGCCCGCGACGACCTCGTGGCCTACGTTGCCTATCGCTCCGGCCTGGAGCTGGACGGCTCGACCGTAGCGCGTTGGGAGTCCGCCCAGCATCGGCCCCGCCCCACCCACATTCGGGCCGTCGTCGCGGCGCTCGCCGATCTGGACGCCTTTGCAGAGCCGGCCGACGCTGAAGCGATCATCCAGCTCGCGCAGGCCGGCGAGGGGAGCATCCATGGCCGGCTGGACCTTTCGCGGCTGACCACCGTAGCCGGACCGCGCCGCACACAGCCAACTATCGGAGTTTTGTTGGCACTTGAACAGGGTGTGGTGGAGGCGAGCTACGTGCTCGCGGCGCCGACGACCGTGCTCGGCCGGGGGCGCGATGCCGACGTGTCCATTACCGAGCTGGCAGTGGGGCGTCGGCATGCTGCCATTGACCGGCGGCCGGACTACACCTGGGTCTTGCGCGACCTGGGCAGCCGCACCGGCACCTGGCTCAACGGTGCGCTGCTGCTCAAGCCCATGCGATTACTCGCTGGCGATCTCATTCGCTTGGGCAGCACCGCCAGCTTCCGGTTCGAGCTGCGCTCGTGGCCCGCCGCTGCGCCGCCATCGCGTGAGCGCCGCAAGACTGATAGCGCGTGAACACTCCCGTTCCACCGTCATTGCAGCCGGGCGCCGTGCTCGCGGAGCAGTTCGAGCTGCGGGCGCTGATCGGTCGGGGCAGCACCGCGACCGTCTATCGCGCTTGGGATCGGCGACGGGGTGCGGTCGTGGCCCTCAAGGTGGCGAGCTACGAGCCGGGACGCGATGGGACGGAGGTGGCGGCACGCTGGGAGCGTGAAGCCGGGCTGCTCGAACGGCTGGACACCCCTCATATCGTGCGCTTCTACGGTCTCTACTACGACGCGCCTTCCCAGAGCCTGGCTCTCGCGCTGGAGTATATCGCGGGCGAATCGCTGGCGTCGCGGCTGGCCCGCGACGGGGCGCTCATCTGGGAGGCGGCCGTTGACATTGCTCTCGCCGTCGGCCGCGGGTTGACGTATGCCCACCAGTGGCTCGTTCATCGAGACGTGAAGCCGGCCAACATCCTCCTCGGCCGGGATCAACGTGTGGCGCTCACGGACTTCGGCGTGGCCAAGGACCTGGTCAGCGGCGCGACAGGCAGCACCATCGCCGGGACCGGTCGCTACATGGCACCGGAGCAGCGCCAAGGTGCGCCGGTTGACGGCCGGACCGATGTCTTCGCCTTGGGCGTGGTGCTCGCGGAGATGCTGCTCGGCGAGCACCCTTGGGAGGCGCTCCTGACGGCGCAGCCGGAGGCCGTTTTGGAGTCAGCCGTTGCCTTGCCCGACCTGGCGGCGCCCCCGGCGGCGGCAGACCGGCTGCGGCCGGCAGTGGATCGGGCCACGCAGCCCGACCCGGCGGCGCGCTATCCGAGCATGGCGGCCTTCGTCAGCGACTTGGAGGCGATTGCGGCGCTGGTGCCCCGGGGGCAACCAGTGGTTGCCCCCGCGCCGCCGGGTCGGTGGTGGCCGGTACGTCCTCGCCAGTGGGCAGTGGCGCTCGGCGGCGCGGTGGCGGTCGCCGCGTTGGCCTGGGGCATCGTGGTGTTCGCCGGGCCGGGGGATGCATCTCCGACTCCCGTCCCGACGGCGACAATAACGCTGGACCGCCTGGCGGCTCCTGCGGTTCACCCGATTCCTACCGCGACGCTGGCCCCCACACCAACGCCGGTCCCTACCACTACCGCTGTCCCCACCATCGAGCCGGCAGACTATCTTGGACAAGGCGACGCCTACAACTGCGACGACTTTGCGACGCAGGCGCAGGCACAGGCGGTGCTCCGCGCCGACCCCGCCGATCCCAACCGGCTCGACGGGAATAGGGATGGCGTCGCCTGCGAAACCCGGCCGGCGCCCAAGGATCGGACCCCGGTAGGGCGGCGTTAGGCGCCGTAGGGAGGCAAAGTGGTCACGAGCAGGGCAAACGTGGTACACTACTACACGGTCTTGGTTCAGAGCACCTGTACAGTCCTCAGCAGAGTCTCTTCTTATTGCCCGCGCTCCCGCGCACGCCGGCCCGACGATGAGACCCCCGCGCTAGGGCAGCCACGCGCACTGACCGCCGACCGACATCACCAGAACGAGTCCACGGGGCGCGCCTCAGTTTGGGCCGCCCAGGATGAGGACTCTCAGAAGCTGGGTACAAGAGACCAGCAGGAGGATATTGCAGTTGAACACCGGAACTATTGTCCGCATCATTTACGACCGCGGGTTTGGCTTCATCCGACAGGAGGATGGCGAGGAAGTCTTCTTCCACGCCTCCGGGATGGCTTCTACTCCCTTCGACAGCTTGCAGGAGGGGGTGGGCGTGAGCTTTGACCTGGAAGAGGACAGCCGCGGCCGCGGCATGCGTGCCGTCAACGTCGAGCTGACCGGGTAACCGGGCACGCGGGGGATGATACCCCGCACCGAGCAATACCGACGCACTACGCATCGGAGAAGCGCGGGCCTGGCACAGGAAACTGTGCCAGGTTCTTGGTTTAAGTGGCCCGCGCCCAAAGGCGGAGGGATTGCGGCTTCCGCCGCAATGACGGCTCGCGGCTGATCGCTGCTCTGGTATACTGCGGGTAGAGTTGCATAGTCGCAAAGGCTGCGAACAGGGCGAGTACGCTCCAGCGCGCGATGTCAGAGAGCCGCCTGCCGGTGTGACGGCGGTGATCGAGCCGGAGTGGAATGGGCCTGGGAGCTGCGTCCCGAACCAGTCGGCCCATGGCATGGGCCGACGGCAGTAGGCGGCGACGGAGCGCGCCCCCGTTACCATGGGCGCCGGGCATTGAGCCGACATCAACGGCTCCGCGCCCGCTGAGTGGAGCGCCGCGTTGACGATGTTAGGCGCTCAAGCTGGGTGGCACCACGGAGGTTGTAGACCTCTCGTCCCAGGGGGACGGGAGGTTTTTTGTTGGCTGGCCGGAGGAAGGTCGAGGCGAAGTAAGGCGATGAGCGTAGCAACGGTTGAGCCATCACCACACACCCAGCGCTGGCGCGTGGGTCGGCGGCACTACACGCCGACGCTGGCTGAGGCACAGGAGATGGCGCCGCGCGGGAATCTCATTCCGGTTGCCCGGACGATCTTGGCGGACATGGAGACGCCTGTGTCGGCGTATCGCAAGATTGCCCGCGGCCGCTATTCTTTCCTGCTGGAGAGCGTGGAAGGCGGGGAGCGCATCGGGCGCTATTCGTTCATCGGCTGCGACCCCTCGTTCGTGCTGCGCTTCCACGAAGGTCAGGCCCGGATGCGACGGTTCGATGCCCCAGGGGGCAGCACGACCGAGGAGTATTCCTATACCGATCCACTCGACCTGATCGGTGACTTGCTGCACAGCCGCACCCAGGTCACTGTACCGGGGCTGCCGCGGTTTGTCGGCGGTCTCGTCGGCTACATCGGCTACGAAACCGTCTGCGCTTTCGAGCGGCTGCCGGTAGCCCCGACCGACGATCTCCAGGTTCCGAACGGCCTGTTGCTCGGCGTGGACAGCCTCGTGGCTTTCGACCACGTCCAACACGCCATGCATGTGATTGCGCTGGCCGACATGGAGCGGGCCGGCGGTGACGTGTGCGCCGCCTACCGGCAGGCCACAGACCGGATCGAGGCGCTCATTAGCCGTCTCCACAGCCCGGCACCGCCGCTTCCGGCCGGGCTGTCGTCCAGGGCGGCCCCAACCGACCCACTGCCTGGGACGTCCCTCGCCACCGATTCCCGTGTCATTGCCAACATCGCGGAGGCGGACTACCTCGACCTGGTAGAGCAGGCAAAGGAGTACGTGGCTGCCGGCGACATCATCCAAGTGGTGCCCAGCCAGCGGCTTTCCCGACGGCTGGACGTTGGGCCGTTCAACGTCTACCGTGCGCTACGGATGGTGAATCCCTCCTCGTATATGTACTACCTGCACTTGGACGATATGTACCTCGTGGGCGCGTCCCCGGAGACGATGGTGCAGGTGGAAGAGGGCTACGTGCGGACGCGCCCGATTGCCGGCACCCGGGCGCGCGGTGCAACGCCGGAGGAAGATCAGGCGCTGGCCGAGGAACTGCTGGGTGACGAAAAGGAGCGGGCCGAGCACATCATGCTGGTGGACCTCTTCCGCAACGACTTGGGGCGCGTCTGCCGGGTCGGGTCGGTGCATGTGCCCAACCTGATGTATATCGAGCGCTATTCCCACGTCATGCACATCGTCTCCCGCGTGGAGGGCGAGCTTGCGGCGGGTAAGACCGGGCTGGACGCGCTGCGGTCGTGCTTCCCGCACGGCACCGTATCCGGTGCCCCGAAAATCCGGGCCATGGAGATCATCGCCGAGCTAGAGCCGACGCACCGCGGCCCATACGCGGGGGCGGTCGGCTATTTCGGTTACGACGGCAACCTCGATACCGCCATTGCCATCCGCACCATGCTCATCAAGGATGGGATTGCCCATGTGCAGGCCGGCGGCGGCGTGGTCGCGGACTCGGTGCCGGCGCTGGAATATCAGGAGACGCTGAACAAGGCGGCGGCGCTCCTGCGGGCGCTCGACCTAGCGGACGACCTAGAACAGGACGGTGGGCTAACATGATCCTGGTACTCGATAACTACGATTCGTTCACGTACAACCTCGTGCAGTATCTCGGTGAGCTGGGGGCAATGGTCGAGGTCTACCGTAACGACGCAATCACCGTTGACGAGGTGGCGGCGCGGCAACCCGAGGCCATCGTTGTCTCGCCGGGGCCTTGCACCCCACACGAGGCGGGCATCTCGACGCCGCTGGTCCGTGAACTGGGGCCGCACATTCCGCTGCTCGGCGTCTGCCTCGGCCATCAGGCCATTGGCGCGGCCTTCGGTGGTCGCATCGTGCGGGCCGGCGAGCTGATGCATGGCAAGTCGTCCTCTATCCACCACGACGGACACGGGGTATTCCTGGACCTCCCGAATCCTTTCGAGGCGATTCGCTACCATTCTCTGGTGATCGAGCGTGACACGGTGCCGGGGAGCCTGGCAATCACGGCAGAGACCAAGAACGGGCTAATTATGGGGGTTCGCCACCGCGAGCATCCCATTGAGGGGGTGCAGTTCCATCCCGAATCGATCATGACGGCCGTTGGCAAAGACTTGCTCCGCAACTTCCTGGCGCAAGCACGAGCTTGGCAGGAGTGAGGTGGGCAGAGCAGAAGGGGGCAGACAGCAATGATTCAAGAGGCTATCGCCCGCTTGGTAGCGGGTGAATCGCTATCCCAGGACGAGGCGGCGGCGGCTATGACCGAGATCATGGACGGCACGCCGACACCGGCGCAGTTCGGCGCGTTTGTCACGGCGCTGCGGCTCAAGGGCGAAACCGTAGATGAGATCGCCGGCTGCGCGTCCGTCATGCGCGCGCGTGCCGTGCAGGTCACGCCAGCGGTCCCGGTGATAGATACCTGCGGGACCGGTGGCATTGGCGCCGGCCACTTCAACGTGTCAACGACTGCCGCCTTTGTCGTTGCCGGGACCGGTCAGGCCGTGGCCAAGCACGGCAACCGTGGTGTGACCAGGGAGTGCGGGAGCGCCGATGTGCTCGACGCGCTCGGCACGCCGAGCGAGCTGACGCCGGTGGCGGTGGCGCAGTGTTTGGAGGAGGCCGGCTTCGGCTTCATGTTTGCGCCGGCTTACCATCCGGCGATGAAGTTTGCGACGCCGCTGCGCCGCGAGATTGGCATTCGCACCGTCTTCAACATCCTTGGTCCGCTCACAAACCCGGCCGGTGCGCGCGCGCAGGTGCTCGGGGTCGGGGACGCGAGTATCGCCGAGCGCATGGCCGCGGCACTGGGTCGACTCGGCATCGGGCATGCGCTCGTCGTCCACGGTGACGATGGTCTCGACGAGTTGAGCATCAGCGGACCTTCGACCATCCATGAGCTGTCCGGCTCGTCCGTCGAGACGTACCGCATCGAGCTGGAGGAGCTGGGCCTGCAGCGGGCGCCGTTGGCGGCGATTCGGGGCGGCAATCCTCAAGAGAACGCCGCCGTCTTGCGGCAGGTGCTCATGGGCGACAGCGGGCCAAAGCGGGACATCGTGCTGCTGAACAGCGCGGCAGCGTTGGTCGCGGCGGATCGCGCGGCGGACCTACGCGAGGGCATCGCGCTGGCGGCCACCTCAATTGACAGCGGCGCGGCCAACGCTGCGCTCGACAAATACATCGCGGTGAGCCGGCGCGTGGGGGGGTGAGTGCCGCCGGGTGCGGGGGAGACGACGACACGATGGGAAGCATCTTGGACACCATTATTGCGGCGAAGCGGCGCGAGGTACGGGCACGGGCACGGGAGCTACCACGTCAGCAGCTGATGGATGAGGCGGCACGCACGCTGCAGGCTCGTTCGCTCGCCGCGGCGCTGCGACCGCCGCCGGCGCCAGCCGATGGGAAGCCCAAGCTCATCGCCGAGATCAAGCGCCGGTCGCCGTCGGCAGGCGCTATCGTGGAGAACCTCGACGTGGCTACGACTGTGCGGGACTACGAGCGGGCTGGCGCTGCGGCCATCTCCGTGCTGACCGATGAGCGCTTCTTTGGCGGCTCGCTGGCGGACCTCGCTGCCGCCCGCGCGGCGACCGCACTGCCCATCCTCCGCAAGGACTTCATCGTCAGCACGTATCAGATTTTCGAGGCCCGGGGGGCCGGCGCCGATGCCATCCTCGTGATCGTGGCGGCCACGGATGAAGCCGACGTTGCCAAGTACGTGGAGTGTGCCGAGGCCCTCGGCATGGATACCATCGTCGAAGTTCACACCGTCGAGGAGCTGGAGGTAGCGCGGTGGGCCGGCGCGAAGATCATCGGTATCAATAACCGCGACCTGCAATCGTTCCGGGTGGACCTTGCTACGACGGCCCAGTTGACGGCGATGGTCCCACCAGAGACGATCATCGTCAGCGAGAGCGGTATCCACACGGCCTCCGATGTGCGGAAGGTCTATGACTCCGGCGCCGACGCCATCCTCGTCGGCGAGGCGCTGCTCGCCAATCGTGTTGACCCGGCGACGAAAATCCGCGAGTTGCTGGGATGATCGTCAAGATTTGCGGCCTGCGTACCCGGCCGGCGGCGATTGCGGCGGTCGAGGCCGGTGCCGACCTGCTGGGGTTCAACTTCGTGCCTTCCTCGCGTCGCTACATCAGCCCGGAGGCGGCACGCGACATTATCCGGGCGCTCCCGGAGCACGCGCAGACGGTGGGCATTTTCGTCAACCCGACCTTGGCACAGCTGCACGCGACGGTCGAATGCTGCGGTCTCGATTGGGTACAGCTCAGTGGCGCCGAGACACCGGAGTTCTGCGCGGAGGTGGTGCAGCCGGTCATCAAGGCCGTCCGGCTGTCGGAGCGGCCACCGGCGGGCGAGGCGCTCCCTGACGACTACGACGTAGACCTGCTCTTGGCGGACGCTGCCGTGCCCGGCTCCTGGGGGGGCAGTGGCGAGACAAGTGACTGGGCGGCAGCGGGGCGGTTAGCGCAGCGGCGGCGGTTGTTGCTGGCCGGTGGCCTCCATAGCGGCAACGTGGCCGCGGCCATCCGCACGGTGCGGCCGGCGGGCGTAGACGTAGCGAGCGGAATCGAGACGGATGGACAGGAGGACCTGGTGAAGATCAGGGCCTTTGTTGCCGCGGCGCGAGCAGCGACCGCATCCACGCCCCCTTCCCCGGCCCTTCCCCCGCTCCGCAGGGGCAGGGAGCAAGTTCCCTCCCCGGTGGGTCAGCACGGGAGAGGGCTAGGGAGGGGGCCAGTCCAGTAGCCAGTAGCCACTGGTCAGGGGGACGGGGAATGAGATGCCACCGACAGGAAAGGCACGAGGACGATGACGATAGCTGAGGTAGCTACCACGCGGGCCGATATCGGATCAGCGGGCCGCTTTGGCCCCTACGGTGGGCAGTTTGTGCCAGAGACGCTGATGCCGGCGCTCGAAGAGCTGACAGCGGCCTACGAGGCGATTCAACGGGACGAGGCGTTCAATGCTACCCTCAACGATCTCCTGCGCCACTACGTCGGCCGTCCCACGACGCTATACCATGCCGAGCGTCTTTCTGCCGGCATCGGCGGCGCCCAGATCTGGCTCAAGCGTGAGGACCTGGCGCACACGGGCGCCCACAAGATCAATAGCGCGCTGGCCCAGGGTCTACTGGCCCAGCGGATGGGCAAGCCGCGCATCATCTGTGAGACGGGCGCCGGTCAGCACGGTGTCGCCACCGCGACGGTATGCGCCATGCTCGGCCTGGAGTGCGTGGTCTATATGGGCGAGGTGGACATCCATCGGCAGGCACTCAACGTCTTTCGGATGAAGCTGCTGGGCGCTGAGGTACGCACTGTGACGACTGGCAGCAAGACCCTCAAGGATGCGATCAACGAGGCCATCCGCGATTGGGTCACGAATGTACGCACCACGCACTATCTGATTGGCTCGGTGGTCGGCCCTCACCCGTATCCGACGATGGTCCGCGACTTCCAAAGCGTGATCGGCAAGGAAACCCGTGCCCAGTGCCTCGAACGGATGGGGCGGTTGCCGCAGGTGGTGCTGGCCTGCGTGGGTGGTGGCTCGAACGCTATCGGCATTTTTCATCCGTTCGCCGGAGACACGGAGGTAGAGTTGGTCGGCGTCGAGGCCGCCGGGCGCGGGCTAGGTACCGGCGAGTACGCCGCCTCGCTTACGGTGGGCCGGCCGGGTGTCTTACACGGCTCGTACAGCTACCTCTTGCAGAATGAGCACGGCCAGGTCGAGGAAGCGCACAGCGTCTCGGCCGGCCTCGACTACCCCGGCGTCGGCCCGGAGCACAGCCTGTTGCGCGATACCGGCCGCGCGCGCTACGTGGCGGTGACCGATACCGAGGCTATGCAGGGCGTGCAGCAGCTTGCTCGGAGCGAGGGGATCATCCCAGCATTAGAGCCAGCCCACGCGGTCTACTACGCCACGCAGCTCGCGCGTGAGCGCGACCCGGCGGACGTGCTTGTGGTCAACCTCTCCGGGCGCGGCGACAAGGATATGACCACGATTGCCGACGCTATCGGGGTCTCGCTGTAGCCGGGGTAGCGTGAGCAGTGGACTCCTCCGTATTCTCTGAGGAGACCTTTGCATAACCTCCAAGACGGCGTACAGCGGTGGCGGCGACTCACCTCCGCCAACCCAGGAGGGACGGTTTTTGGATTCCCGCTTTCGCGGGAATGACGACTTTTGCAAAGGTTTCCTGATGGTGAAAGAGCCTTTGTGCTAGGATGGTGTGCCCAAGAAGGAGCGCCGTATGCGACAGATTACCCTCGGTAGCAGCGGGATACGCACATCGCAACTGGCCATCGGCACCGGCACGGTTGGCTGGGCCGGCAACTCGAACCAGACTCGTCTCGGCTTCGACGAGTGCGTCGATCTATTGTGCTACGCCTACGACCGCGGCGTCACCTTTTGGGACGTAGCCGATCAGTACGGCTCGCATCCGCAGACCGCCGCTGCGCTCCGAGACGTCGGGCGCGAGAACGTCGTCGTCACGAGTAAGACTACCGCCCGCACCGGTCCCACGGTGACGGCCGACATCGAGCGCTTCTGCCGCGAGCTGGAAACGGACTACGTGGATATTGTGCTGCTGCATTGCCTGACGGAAGCGGATTGGACGAGCAGGTTTGCCGACTCGATGGAGGCGTTGAGTCGCGCTCAGGAGCGCGGTCTCGTGCGGGCCGTCGGTGTGTCGTGCCACGATTTCGGTGCGTTCCGCACCGCGGCGGTGAGTCCCTGGGTGGAGGTGGTACTGGCGCGTATCAACTACGCCGGGTTACAGATGGATGCCCCACCGCCGGACGTGGTGCCCGTGATCGAGCAGATGCACGCGGCCGGCAAAGGTGTGTACGGCATGAAGGTCGTCGGCTGCGGCCAACTCGCCCACGACGTGCGCGGGGCGCTACGCTACGTGCTGGACCTCGGCTGCGTGGACGCTATTGTGCTTGGCATGGAAAGCCTCGACGAGATTGACGAGAACGTCGAGCTGATGGAAGAACTGGCCCTCGTTCCGGCCTAGCGCGTGCCGGCGCGCAGGGGAGGGGATGGGGCGTGCTCCGTCCCTGCAAGTACGTCTGCTACCGCGATGACGCTTCCTGGTTGACGACTGATAGCTAAAGGCTGGTCGTTGACAAGCCTCAACTGCTGCGCTCCGGTGGCTGCAGCGCGGCCAGGAGCTTGCGTGTGGCGGCCACGTCCGCGCCAATCTGCCGTCGTAGCTCCTCCGGACCGGTGAACGGCCGTTCAGCGCGTAGGTACTCGACGAAGTGCAGGCGCACCTCCTGACCGTAGAGGTCACCGGTGAAGTCGAGCAGGTGGGCTTCGATGACGCGGCGACGGCCGGCAAAGGTCGGTCGTACACCCAAGTTGGCGGCTGCCGGATACCACGTGCGCTGGGTGCTCAACGGCTGTAGCTCGACCCATCCGGCGCAGACGCCAGCGGCCGGCAAGGCCGGGCGAGGCGCCAGTGGGTCCAGATTGACCGTCGGGAACCCCAGCAACCGGCCTCGCCGGTCACCCTCGACCACCCGGCCATGCAGTGACGGCGGCCGTCCCAGCAATCCCGCGGCCCGCGAGACCTGGCCCGCCGCCAGCAAGGTACGTATTTCGGTGCTACGCACTGCTTGGCCGGCGACGTGCGCGGGTCGGATGCTCTCCACGGCGAATCCCTGCGCCGGCCCGATTGCTTGCAGCCTAGCTTCGTCACCGGTGCGATCACGGCCCAGGACAAAACCGGGGCCGATGACGACAGCCCGGACGCGCAGCACCGGCACCAGCGACCGAAAGAAGGCTTCGGGCGTCAGCCGGGCGCTGGCGGCGCTGAACCGCCACACCACTGCAAGCTCCATTCCCGCGCGCGCGAGCAGCCAGAGTTTCTCCGGTAGCGTCGTGAGCTGGCTGAGGCGTACTTCGGGGCGCAGGATGGTGAGCGGGTGCGGGTCGAGCAGCACCACGGCGGGCGCGAGGCCGCGCCGCTTGGCGCCCGCGATAACCGCTTCGAGCAGCGCGTAGTGGCCGAGATGCACCCCATCGAACTTGCCGATGGTGAGCACTACCTCCGGCGCGTCTGATGATGGTACCGGCGGGGCGAGGGGATCGAGGTATATGACTTGCATCCACAGAGACGTTGCGGAGTGATCGTGCGGACCTTACCCCACAACCTTACGCGGGCGCCAGCAATCCCGCTGCGGATCATAGGTCACAATGGCAATCAGCCGGCCCTGGGCGTCAAGCGCACACACGGAGTCGTCCGTGCGGGCTGCCGCCGGGACGCTCGACAGCAGGTGGGCCGAGGACACTGATTGGCCCCGGCGCAGCAGGACGCAACCTTGCGGGGTGACGGTCAGGGCCGGGAGGTGTGCGAGCGCGGCGCGCGGCGTGACCAGGAGCGAGCGCCATGTGCAGCGGGCGGCGTGGTGCTCCAGGTCCGCCAGCGGGTTCGCGGCGGCGATGGAGAAATGCCCGGACCGCGTGCGGACGAGGCCGGCGAGGTGGGCACCGCAGCCCAGTACCGCCCCCAAGTCGCGGGCGAGTGAGCGGATGTACGTCCCCGGACCACACGTGACCTCCAGCGTGAGGTCCGGCGCCTGCCAACCCAGGACGGTAAGACGGGCAATCCGCACTCGCCGGGCCGGCAGCGCGACCGCAGCGCCGCGGCGGGCCAGATCGTAGGCGCGCCGGCCGCCGACCTGCACCGCCGAAAACGCCGGTGGACGCTGTGCTATCTCGCCGAGGAACTGCGGGAGCACCGCCGCGATGTCAGCCTGGCCGACGGTGAGCGGCCGGGTTTCCGTCACGGCGCCCTCGGCATCGTCGGTGGTCGTCGTGCTGCCCAGACGGATCATGGCCCGGTAGACCTTCTCTCCGCTGACGACATACTCCAGCAAGCGGGTGGCCCGGCCGAGCGCGAGCACGAGCACGCCTTCGGCCAGGGGGTCGAGCGTGCCAGCGTGACCGACGCGCCGCACGCCGGTGAGCCGACGGACCCGGGCAACGATGTCGTGGGAGGTGGGACCGCGCGGCTTGGGGAGGTTGAGGAAGCCGGCGACGGGCGGCGAGTCCGGCAAGGGTGTCCTACTCCGACGGCTCCGCTGCCGGTTCGCTATCCCCGGCGGCAGCCGGCGGCGGCGCGACTTCGCGGATCAGCTGCAAGACTCGGTCGCCCGCCGCAAGCGAGTGATCGAGCGCAAAGCGTAGCTCCGGCGCGTAGCGTAAGGGCAGGCGGGCGGCACATTCGCTCCGCAGCCAGCCGGCGGCGTGGGTGAGCATGGCCATCGTCTCGCGCTGCTCTTCCTCGTCGCCCAGCACGCTCACGCGGACAGTCGCGTAGCGCAGATCGGAAGAAACGTCAATGCGCGTGATGGAGACGAAACCGAGACGCGGGTCGCGGGCCTCGTTGCGGAGTAGATCACTCAAGAACTCAACGAGCAGCGAGGCGAGCCGCTGGCGACGATACGGTCGAGGCATGGTCTTCACCCGTTGTGTAGCTCAGGCGGCGGCGCGGCCATAAATCTCGATTACGTCGCCGTTCTGTGGATCGGGGAAGTTTTCGAGGCTGATACCGCACTCGTACCCCTCTTCCACAGTGTCCACGTCGTCCTTGAAGCGCCGCAGCGAGGCGATACGTCCGTTGTACACTTCGGCATCCCGACGCAGGACGCACGCGCGTGCGCCTTGTCGAATCACGCCGTCTCGGACGTAGCAGCCGACGACGGACCGGGCACGGCTGGCGCGGAAGATGGCGCGGATTTCGGCGTGACCGAGGACCACCTCGGTCACCTCCGGCTCCACCAACGCCCGCAAGGTCTGCTGCACGTCTTCGAGCAGGTTGTAGATCACGTTGTACGAGCGGAGCAGCACGCCTTGTTGGTCCGCCAATCGCCGAACCGGCGCCGGAGTCTGGGTGTTGAAGGCCAGAATAACCCCGTCCGAGGCGGCGGCGAGGTTGACATCGCCCTCGGTGATTCTTCCGACAGCGCCGTAGAGGAGGTGAACCTTCGCCTCGCCCGTTTCGAGCTTGGCCAGGGCGGCTTGGATGGCTTCGAGCGAGCCGTGAACGTCGGCCTTGAGCACCACGGGCAACTCCTGCACCTGGTCCGGGCTTAACTGCGCCAAGAGGTCTTCGATACTGCGCCGGGGCGCCTCGGGTGCGCGCTGCTGCCGCGCCTGCTTGCGAGCGGCAGTGACGGTCCGGGCCGCGCGATCATGCTCCACGATCTCCAGGCGATCACCGGGACTGGGTAGATCGTTCCACCCCAGGACCTCTACCGGCTGCGCGGGGCCGGCGGAACGTAGGCGGCGACCATGCTCATCGAGCAGCGCCCGGACGCGGCCGCCGGCCTCGCCGGCGACGGCATGATCGCCGACATGCAGTGTGCCGCTGGCGATGATGACGGTGGCGACCGGCCCTTGGCTGCGGTCCAGCCGTGTCTCGATCACAGTGCCCTCGGCCGGCCCGTCCGGGGTAGCGCGTAGCTCTTCCAGCTCGGCAATCAAGCTCACCATCTCCAGGAGGTCGTCGAGCCCCTCTTTCGTGGTCGCCGACACCGGCACGGCTACCACGTCACCACCGTAGTCCTCAACGACCACGTTGTATTCCGTCAACTGTTGCCGGAGTCGGTCCGGGTCGGCGCTGGGCAGGTCAATCTTGTTCATGGCTATGAGGAAGGGGGTCCGGGCAGCCCGGAGGTGGGAAATCGCCTCCACGGTCTGCGGCTGCACGCCGTCGTCGGCAGCCACCACCAAGATTGCCAAGTCGGTGACTGCCGCGCCGCGCGCCCGCAGCGCGGTGAACGCCTCGTGGCCCGGTGTATCGAGGAAGGTGATCATCCGGCCGTCATGCTCGACCTGATAAGCGCCGATGTGCTGCGTAATCCCTCCGGCTTCATCCGTAGCGACCTGCGACTCGCGCAGCGCGTCGAGGATGGAGGTCTTGCCGTGATCCACATGCCCCATCACGGCGACGACCGGGGGCCGCGGCGGGAGTCCCGTGTCCGTCTCCGGCTCGGCCGGCTCCGGCGGCGCCTCCGTCGGGACAGCGGTGGTAGTGGCGGCTGCGCCGTTGGCGGCGTCCGCTTCCTCGACCCGGAAGCCAAGGTTGCGGGCCACGAGCGAGGCCGCCGCGCGGTCCAACTCGCGGTTGACGGTGGCTACCAAGCCGGCGCCCAATAGCTCTTTGAGCACCACCGGGGGGCCGACCCGCAGGAGCTGGGCAAGGTCGCGGACATTGACCCGCTCCGGGACGGCCACAGCTCGCGGGATTACCGTGGTTGCTATTGCGCTGCGCTCGGCGGCCGTCGCATCGGGTGCGGGCGCCGGCCGGCGCGGCCCACGTGACCCGCGCGACCCGCCGCGCGAACGTGGTCGCGGGCGGCCCGCCGGTCGAAATGAGCGTCGTCTCCTACCGCCGCGGGGTGGTACCATAAACGCTTCGTGCCTCCTCGCATTCCCTACATAAACAGTGCGTTTCGTCAGGGCGCCAACAAGCTAGTCGCTCCCTATGACCATACCTGAAACGCCCGTAGGAAGGCTAGTGCCGGGGCGCTCCCACGGGCGGATGGTCTGGATTCCCGCGCAAGCGGGAATGACGGGACGGGGTGGCCAAGACGCTATCGGCTGACGACTGTTAGCTGTCAGCTAACAGCCGTTACACCAGCCGCCAGCGGATAATCGCGAAGTCGGTGCGCCCGACGCAGTTGCTCCAGGCGCTGACATCGCCGTAGCAAGAGCCGGACAGGGTGAGCATCTCCGAGCCATCCAGCGAGATGGTCGCCGCGTAGCCCGCGGCGCGACCGTGGGTTAGATAATACACCTCGTCCTGCCACGTCTCGCCACCATCCAAGCTGACCAATGCCCGGCAGCCGCCCATGTCCCGGGGGTAACGATAGTCGGTGGTGACGACTGCGCGATTCGGCACGAGGCCGACACCGGCTCCATAGCACTGACCAAACACTGTGGCCAACTGCTGCGGCGGTGTCCACGTCCGCCCCCGGTCATCCGAGTGGGCGACAGCGACGTGCTTGTACGGGTTAGCGGCCCCCACCGCGCTGGCGCCGGTCCGCTCCAGCAGATCGGCGGAATCGTCGGACAGGAGGGGGCGCTGGTAGCGCATCGCCGCGACCAGCCGGCCGTTCGGCAGTGGATAGACGTTGACCTCGCAACACCATGCGCCGAGCACCGAGTATTCCGGCCAGGTGCGGCCGCCGTCCGGCGAGCGGTAGAGACGACCGACGGCCGGGGCTACCGCCGCCGCCGCGCGATTGCCGACGCGGTCCGCCCCGACCAGGACCGGCATCAATAGGGTGCCGTCGTCGAGGCGGGTCATGCTGAAACCGAGCGACAGTACGTCTGGCGTGCCAGTGTCAATCCGCCCGATCTGCTGCCACGTCCCGCCCTCATCGTGTGACGCCCACACGACCGGCGGCTGGCCAGGGCCGGCAGGACCGACATTCAACATCGTCCCATCGCCGTCGAACTGGAGGCGCCAGCCGTGGCACACGTCCGGGTCGCGCTCCAGGTGCTCCCACGTGGCACCGCCGTCGGTCGAGCGGTGGAGCAGCGTATGCTGGGCCGCATAGATGGTGCCGTTCGGTGCCGGCACCAGACAGAGACGCTGGACATGCCCCTGGGGATCGCGCGGAAGACGAATTTTCTCGACCGCCACGCGGTTCGGTCGGCCGTCACGGGCATGCAGGATATAGTCGCCGGCCTGCATCGCCGCCAGGTCATCCGGCTGCACGGTTACACCGCCCATGTACCGTGTCGAGAGCATCCTCTTGCTCCTTGTCAACGAAACACCTGCCTGTCGGTCCGGACACGGCTACGGGACGGTGCGCCGATTACACTCCGTAAGTGACGTTCAGCGCGAGCGTGGTGATCCGCACAGTGCTCTCCGGCAGAGTACCGTGATGAGCGGCGATCTCCACGAAGTTCCGGCCGGGCCGCAGCGCTCCCAGCGCGTCGAGCGTCAGTACGCCGTCGGCCCCGCCCACGCCGGGCGTCAACTCGTGGCCGTTCAGGCGCACCACCAGCGCCGCGCGCCAGGCCGGGTCGTCGAATCCTACCGTGAGCGTGGCCTTTGTGGGCGGAGTACGATCTACGTCGTCGCCGACCGCCAAGGGCACGCGACCGATCACACCCGTTCGCAGCGGGCCGCGCTTCGATTGCAGTGGTAGCGGCCGTGGACTGGAGACGTGGGCATAGTATGGGAGGACGCCGCCGGGTGCATCGGCCGCAGCGCCGACGCCGAACTGCTTGTCCTTGCCGCGCAGTGTCTCAGGGTCGCCGACCTCGTAGAGGCACATATAGCAGCGGCGGCGCGTCGCGACTAGCTCGTCGCCGGTCATGAACTCGAACGGGGTGGCGAGGTTCCAGAAGTACACCCCATCGGCGCCGGCGCGATACCAGTTCGAGGCCAGGCCACGGACCACCGGCAGCGGCGGTCCCCAGCCGACGTTGGCGCACGGATAGACCGGTACGCCATGGGGCCGCGCTGCTGCCACCCACGCCGCGGCCGGTAAGCGCCACGGCGAATACCCGCCGCCGGCGATGATGAGGTCGGTCAGATCGCGGTCCAGCCAGGTCTCCACGTCCATCCCGTTGTCGAGGCAGCGGCCGAACGTGTCCGGTATACGTGCGGCAATGAGCAGCGGCCGGCCCCGCCGCGCGGCCGCTGCGTCCGTGAGGGCGCGGATTTCCTGCATCAACGACGTGACGATCTCAATCTCGTCCGGCGTACACGGCTCGCCGCGCAGCCGGCGGCTGAACAAGACGGGATGGCGGATATAGTCCAACTCGAAGCCGTCCACGTCGTAGCGGTCGCAGATCTCTCCGATGATCTCCAGCTTGCGGTCGCGTACCTCGCGGTGTGAGAAGTCCTGGGCGGTCGTGTACAACTCGAACTCCGGGAGGACATCCCGGGTGTCAACGAGAAGCTGCTGGTGCGTGAGCTTCCAGACGGTCATGGCGTTAGGTCCCATGAAGCTATCGTGGACATCGTTCATGCGGACGGACGCGAAGGCTTCCATTCCGTGATCGTGGGCGAAATCCACGACCAGCTGCAGGGGGCAGTGACCGGCTCGCACCAGGGCCTTCAGATTGGCCGTCACGTGTGGCCAGTAGTGCATCGGACCGCCATGCGCGTCGCCGTAGATGGGCTGGACCTTGCTGTCGTAGGCGGGCGCGTCGAATTGCCCACACAGGACGGACCAGGAGATTGTGTCCACCTGGGTATCAGCCAGGGAGGCAATGCGGTGGCCGAGGAACCCCTCCGGCGTGTTCGCGTCCGCCTGCGCCAAGTCGTGCGAGTCATCGTTGAAGATGATGCGTCGTCGCACACGAGCCGCGGCAGCTCGCGCCCGTTTTGCTTCCGACCAACTCGAGTCGGCCGTCATGGCAGCAGCCTCCTAGCCCGGGTTATTCGTCGGGGGGCAGGTCTAATACCGGCTCCCCGTCCCGCAGGGGGCGAGAGCAACCACCAGGGTTGTCCCTACCCGCAGCTCCTGGCCGCCGAGTCGGTCGACTCGGCGGCGGCAACCGGCGACAGGGACGATTCATACGCGGCGAGGCGGAGGGAATCCGACTCGGTCAGCGTAGTCTTCAGGGCACGGGCCACCGCGCCGCGCCGCAGCGCCTGGGACCAACAGGCTTGATCCCGATGGACGTAGGCGCCACGTCCGTTCCGCTTGCCGGTCTCGTCCACCTCGACGTGGCCCTCCGGGGTCCGCACGATGCGGATCAACTCTTTCTTGGCCGCGGTCCGGCGGCAGCCGATACAGGTGCGCTGGGGTACGTGGCGCGGCCGGGAAGGACGCCGGCCGCTGCTCATACGCCTCCGCCCAGGCTGTCCGGTACCCCGGTCCCGTCGGAGGGTGAGGCGACGGCACCGGCGATGGCCTCACCCTCAGCAGAGGGTTGATCGCTCTTGATGTCAATGCGCCATCCGGTCAGCCGCGCCGCCAAGCGTGCATTCTGCCCTTCTTTGCCGATAGCGAGCGAGAGTTGCGCGTGCGGCACCGTCACATAGGCGGTCTTGTCCTCATCGCTCAACTCGACACTGTGGACGCGCGCCGGGCCGAGGGCGCTGGCTACCATGGTGGTGGTTTCGTTGTGCCACTGCACCACGTCAATCTTCTCGCCGCCGATCTCGTTGACGACAGTCTGGATGCGGATACCGCGCTGCCCGACACAGGCGCCCACTGGGTCCAAGCCGACTTGACGGCTCTGGACGGCCACCTTGGTCCGGGAGCCTGGCTCACGAGCGATAGAACGGATTTCGACGCTGCCGTTGTAGATTTCGGGAATCTCCAACTCCAGCAAGCGCCGCACGAAGTCCTTGTGGGCACGAGAGGCAATGAGGAGGTACCCACGCGGCGCTCGATTGACCTCCAAGAGCAGCGCCCGGATCCGGTCGCCAATGCGGAAGCGCTCGCTCGTCACTTGCTCGCCGGGTGGCAAGAGCGCCTCGACGCGGCCCAGGTCCACGATCATGCCCCGTGGCTCGGCCCGGCGGAAGATGCCGCTGATAATGTCGCCTTCACGATCAATGTAGTCATGATAGACGTGGTCGCGCTCGGCCTCGCGCAGGCGCTGCATGATGGCCTGTTTGGCCGCTTGTGCCCCAATACGACCGAAGCTCGGGGGCGTGATATCAATGCGGACCGAAGCGCCGACGTGGGCCTCGGGGTCAATCGCCAGCGCCGCTGGGAGCGCGATCTCCGACACTGGGTCAACGACCGCTCCTTCGGCGACGACGAGCTTGATGGCGAACACGCGCGGCTTTCCGGTCTGGGGGGAAAGCTCGGCGACAAGCTCCTCCTCACCTCCGAAGTCGCGCTTGTAGGCGCTGACCATCGCTCCTTCGATCATATTCAAGATCTCGTCGCGAGGCAGCCCCTTCTCCGCCGTGATCTGCGCGATGGCCGCAGAAAAATCGTTCCTCACGGCATTGCCTCATCTATCGCTACTCAGCCGCAGAGCGTATCACGACCGAGCAGCCTAGTTCAGGGCACCAAAAACAGTGAAAGTGGGGCTAGCCCACTTTCATCGCTCGGCACCTCACTTCCTGTATAAGTACGTCTGCCTTCCGCAGTATAGCAAGACTGGCCGAGCGACGGCTACCGGGCCCCGCACACCGGCGGCTGGTCCGTTGACGGTCGCTCGGCAGTGAGGACCCCCCGGCCCTCGGTTGTGGCTTATACTATGGGGCGGATCATGGAAGCCGACGCTCGGCTAGAGGCACGGCCGGTCCAGGGGCGCGGTCTTGGGTCTGGCATTGCATGATGATGGCAACTTTGCAGCATCCATCGAGGCACGGGCTGCTCGGCGCGCTCCGCTTCGTGCTCCTCATACTCGGCCTGGTGCTGGCGCTGGGCTGGTCGGTACTCGCCGCGATGCCGGCGACGCCGCGCCCGCCGGCCGAGCTGAACGTCATGGAGAACACGGCGGAAGTGAGCTTCCCCGCCGAAGTCCGCTTCCGGCTCGTCGCCAGCGATCCGGCCGGTACCATCGAGCGTGTCCAACTGTTCTACTCGGTGGACGATTCGCCGGTGCTGCAGGAAGCCACTCCGACATTTCGCCCGGGGCGGACCATCGAAGCTGAGTTCCATTGGATGGTCCGGCAGCTACTCGTGCCCGGCAGCGAGATCAGTTACTACTGGAGGGTGTGGACGGCCAGCGGTAATTACTGGACGACCGAGCCGCAGCGGATCAGCTACGACGACACGCGCTTCGATTGGCGCCAGTCCCGCGCTGGGTTTATCACCCTGTACTCGTATACGCCTGACGAGGCCGCCAGCCAAGCGCTGCTGCAGGAGGCCCGGGACGTGCTGGACCTCATGCAGCAGGAATACGGCCTGATCCTAGAGAAAGAGGTCAAAGTCTTCGCCTATGCGGATCAGCAAGACTATCTCACTGCCCTAGGGACCCCACTGGTGATCGGTAGCGGTCTGACTATCGGCACGGACCGCATCTTCATGTTGTTGACGGATCAGCCGGAAGCCGACGCCTTGGTCATTCGACACGAGGTACTCCACGCGGTGTTCCTCCAGCACACGGAGAATGCCTTCAACAGTCCTCCGCGCTGGCTTACCGAGGGATTCTCACTGTTCCTGTCCGGCGATGAGATCCCGCCGGAGAATATTGACTTCCTGCGTCAGCTCGACAGCGAGGGACAACTCTTCTCGCTCAGATCGTTGAACGCGGACTTTCCAAGCACGGATCGGGAGTTGGCTATCGCCTATTTGGAAAGCTACTCTGCGCTGCGGTACATCATCGAGGAGTTCGGGACGCAGAAGCTGAAGACGCTGCTGGCAGCTATCAGCGAGGGCAATGCCACGGACGATGCATTCGTACAAGCCCTGGGTGTGACGGTGGGCGAACTGGATCAGCGTTGGCGCGAGGCCTTGCAGCGCGGGGCGCAGGCCGGCCCGACTAGCGCGCCGCGGGCCGGCCTGGCAACCGACGATGAAGCAGAGGAAGGCGAAGGCCTGCTCGCCCGCACAATGGGCTACTGGAGCGAGTATCTCGGCGTGCTTACTCGCCCCATACTGATCGGCCTCGCCGCTGCGGCCGGTATCATCATTGTCATCGCGATTCGCAGCGGTCTCCGGCGCCGCGACCCCGACGGCTAGGCTGTCCCACCAACGGCGCCTCATCCGGCGTCACGACTCGGCCGAAGCGCCCTTGTAGCCCGGCGATGACGTGCGGAAGCACCTACTCACGGCTGGCCGAACGACCACGGACTCAGGCGCCAATGGCGGCGGCCTGGAGGTCGGCGATCTCCCGAAAGTCGTCCTGGAGCCGCCAGTAGAGGCGCAGGTAGAGGTCGTAGAGGCGGCGGTAGGTCTGCACATTTGCCGGTTGCGGGCGGCAGGCGCCCTCAACCTGTACGAACCGCAGTAGCTCCGTGAACCGCTCCACGTGGCCGGTGGCACGCATCGCCAGCATCGCAGCGCCGAGGGCCGACGCTTCCTGGGTCACCGGTAGGTGCAGTGGCCGGTCGAGCACGTCGGCCACAATCTGCAGCCAGACGGGCGAGGCGACAAATCCACCGGCCGCTCGCACCTCCGACACCGGGCCGGCGACCTCGGTGAGAGCGTCCAGAATGCTCCGCATCCGGTACCCGATGCCCTCCAGCATTGCTCGCACCAGATGCCCGCGATGGTGCGCCAGTGAGAGGCCAAACACGACACCGCGAGCGGCCGCGTTCCAATAAGGGCTGCGCTCTCCCGTGAGGAAGGGGAGGATGATGAGGCCATCGGCGCCGGGCGGCACTGCGGCGGCCCAGCGGTCTACCTCGTCGGCGCTCACCGTCGGGTTGCCGGCCTCGCCGGGGGGCGGCGGCGCCGCGAGTACTTGGTCGCGGAGCCAGCGCACCGCCAGCCCAGCGTTATTGATCGCGCAGCCGGCGATCCACCGGCCCTCGGCCAGGTAGTAGCACCAGGAGCGATACGAGCCTTGTGGATCGGTCACCGGCCGGTCGGTGACGGTTCGCACGGCGCCGCTGGTGGCTACCATCGCCGTGTACTGGCCCGGTTCGACGCAGCCGGTCCCCAGAGTGGAGAGGGGGCCATCCCCGGCACCGGATACGACCGGGCAGCCCGGCGCCAGCCCCAGCCGCTCGGCGGTCGCCGCCGGGAGGGTGCCGACGACCGCCGTGGTATCCACGAGTGGGGCCAGCCGTTCCGGGCCAATGCCCGCCGCCGCCAACGCCTCGGCATCCCACTCGCAGGTGGCTAGGTCTAGCAGGCCGGTGCCGGAGGCCAGCGAGTAGTCTATGGGCACCGGACCCAGCCAGTCGGCCTGGACGTACTCTTTGATCGTGATGAACCTAGCCGCCTGCCGGAAAACCTCGGCTCGATGAGCGCGGTACCAGCGCAGCTTGGCCGGCGAGTACATCGGATGCACGGGGCAGCCGGTGCGGGAGTAGAGGCCGTGCGCGTCGTACTCGCGCTTGATCTCGTCGGCAAACGGCAGGCTGCGTGTATCCGCCCAGATGATGGCGCGGCCCAGAGCGACGCCACGCTGATCCACGGGGATGATCGTGTGCAGGATGGCGCTGAAGGAGATGGCTGCAATAGGAGGCCGGCGCACGCCGAGCGCTTCGGCGGCCCGGGCCGCCGCCGCCCGGACGACGGTGTTCGTGGCAGCGAGCACTTCATCCGGGTCCTGTTCCGCCCAACCCGCGTGGGGAGCGTAGAGATGGCAATCCTGGCGGGCCGCCGCGACGACCTGCGCCGCGGCGTCGAACACGACGGCACGAATGCCCGTTGTACCGATGTCAATACCGAGAAAGTAGGGTGGTTCGGGCGTAGTCATGGTAGACAAGTATAGTGAACACGGTGCCGCCCAGCCCTCGTCAAGGGCGCGGATGAGGCAAGGAGTGGAGCCAGATGGAGCCGGAGATTCGATTCGAGCAGGTGGATGGGCCGCGGCGTAGGAAGTGCAAGTTGAGCCTGGTCGTGGCGGGCGAGACGGTCGGTAGAGCCGAGGTGAAGGACCTCACCATGCGCCTCTACGGTGCCTGGGTGCGGATGGGCGGCATCGCCAACGTCGTGGTCCAGTCGCAGCACCGCGACAAAGGGTACGGGAGCCGCCTGCTGCGGGAAGCCGTGTCGTACATGGAGCGCGAGGGGTACGCCGTCTCGATCCTCTTTGGTATTCCCGACTACTATCACCGTTTCGACTATGTCCCGGTGCTGCCCTCCTACACAGTCTCGGTGGCCGTGCGCGACGCCGAGCGGCTCGCGGCTACGACGACCGTGCGCCCGGCGTGCCGGGAAGATTACGCCGGGCTGCTCGACCTGTATTCGCGGGTCAACGCGAGTCGCAGCGGCGCTGTCCGACGCACGCGCGCCTTCTACGAGGCGTTGGAGGAAGGGGTGTGGTGGGGACATCCAAGTCGGATGCTGGTGACCGGAGAGGCTGCTCGCCCTACTGGGTACGTGCTACTCGAAGGCGATCCGGCCTCCCTTTCGGTCCTGGAGGTCATCGTGCCGGCCGAGCACGTGACCACTGCCGGCGGCAGCCTGATCGCTTGGCTCGGACAAGAGGCGCTCGCGCGACGCCGGGAGCGGCTGCGGCTGCCGCTGCCCCCCGACGAACCGCTGGTGGGGCTGCTGCGCGGAATCGGCTGCAAGGTCGAGACCACGTACCCGGCCAACTACGGTGGGATGGGCCGCGGCGTAGACCTGGCCGCGTTGGCAACAGCGATCGAGCCAGCTATCGCCGACGGCATACGGGCGCTGCCGGGTGCGGCGCGGCCCGGCAGTGTCGAGTTCGACTGCCCCGGCAGCGGTCAGCCCCGCCTGGAGCTTGGGAGTGGTCCGGTACTCCGCATTCGGCTGCCCCAGCAACAACTGCTCCAACTGCTGATGGGCTACCGCGGTATTGACGAGCTTTGGCGCGAGCACGGCGGCAGCGATGCCGGCGATCTTGCGACGATCCGCGCCCTATTCCCGGCCGGCTATCCCTACATGTGGGACCTGGATCACTTCTAGCCACCGGCAAGCGGCTGCGGTCTGCAGGTGCCTACTCAGGCGGCAAACAGCGGCTCCGGCGCCGCCGCGGCGAGGGTGCGGCCGGCGCGCACCAGCGCCTCCTGTTCCTGGGGATCGAGCGGGCGAAACCGCTCGGCAGCGTCGAGCACCTTGGGCAGGAGGTGGACATCGCCGACCGACGGCGCGGCAGTTACCGGCTGCGACAGGGCGAACCAGAGCGCCCGATCAATGTCCTCCTGCTCCGTGAAAGGGGCATACCAGGTGCGGTGGGTGCGTGGCCGGCTGCCCCAGCCGCTCCGTCCGATGGATTTGATGATCTGGACACCGACATCCTTGCTGTGGGCCAGCGCCAGCAGGTTCTCGGCGCTGTGCCGATAGGCCGGATCGGACCAGAGGACATAGTTGAGCGGGAACATCACGGTATCGAAGTCGCAGCGTCGTAGCGCCGCGGCGTGCGTAGCCGGAGCCGTCAGACTATGACCGGTGATACCGAGGAAGCGGACCAGGCCGGCCTCGCGTGCCTCGACAAGAGCCTCGATAGCGCCGCCCGGCGCCAACACTGCGTCAAGCTCGTCCACGGTCTTCACGGCGTGCAACTGGTAGAGGTCCAGCGTAGCAACCCGCAAGCGGTCGAGGGAGCGGTGCAGCTCCTCTCGTGCTGCCTCCCGGGTGCGCTTGGTGGTCTTGCAGGCGAGGAAGAAGTCGTCGCGGTGGCGAGCGAGCCAAGGTCCGAGGCGCAATTCGGCCTCGCCATAGCTGGGTGCCACGTCAATGTGGTTGACGCCGTGCCGCAGTGCCAGCTCGATGGAGCGATCCGCTTCCACCTGCGGCACGCGACCGAACGCCACCGCGCCCAAGATGACGACCGTGCTCCGATGCTCTGTGCGACCAAGACGCCGCTGCTCCATACGGTTCTTCCTTTCCACCGATGGCCTGCGCCGCCAATCGGCTGCGCTGCGTATGCACCCGCCGCTCCCCTCATTGTACGCGGTCCCGTCAGCGGACAGCCCGCGGATGGTGGACAGCGAGCGCCACTACAGGCGAGACTCCCTGTTGCGCCGCCTAATGCTGTTCCGGGAGGCAGTGAGTGCGTCCCTCAAGCGACCTCAGCCGGTATGACTGGACTGTACTGGTCCTGACTTTCGTTGGTTCGGGTACGCCTGGCCTGCTCACGCTGGCCCTGACCACCGAGAGCAACATCAACGTGGGGACGATTGTCCTCGCCACCATCATCCCGCTCGCTACAACCGCTGCTGTTTTGGTTTCTCTGGTTGCCGGTAACCGGAAGCGCAACGCTGTGGAGCGGCAAGAGCGACGACGCCTGGCACAATCTCTGATCGAGGACTACCTGGAAACCGTCGTCAAGGATCTGTCCAAGCGGCCGGAATCAACCGGGCCACAGTCTATTTTCTGGGAGAGGACGGAAGGCTACATCCCACCTACCGGTACAACAAGCAGGGCAAGCCGGACGAGAACCTAGCGTTCGCTCCGCTGGAAGGCTGCACGGGACATGCATGGAGTCGTGAGATACAAACATGGGCAGACCTTGAGCACGCTACTGACCAAGACCTTGAGATGACGTGGAAGCTTACGCCTGAGATGGTCAAGCTCACAGAGCACCTGACTTCCGTAGTGAGCACGCCGATCTTCTCGTCGGACCATACGAGGAAGCTCGCCGTCCTCACTTTAGACTGCGAGGCTCCCAACAGCGCCAGTAACATTCTGTCAGATGGGACTCTTGGCCGGGCGCCTCGGCACGCTAGGTTACTGTCAAGAGTCCTGGAGGTGAGCAGCTTGGTGTAAACTTCCAGATACAGGCTACAGGGAGGGGGCCTACCATGAAAGTGAGGGAGTTGGCACCGGGTATCTACGAACGTGTGGATACCCCCAGGGATGTGAAAATCACCATGGAGGACGCCAAGCGCTTGGCTGCTCTCACCAACTCGCAGGTGTTGGCTGACATGCTGGTAGAGATTGTCCGGCGGCAGGAGGAACTAGACAAGCCGAAGAAACGGAAGAAGCGCTTCTTAGGGCTTATCCCTCACTGATCCGCCGAGCACCGGCGTACCAGGAGCTACGAGAGTCCCACCCGCATTGGTTCCTACCCTCGCCCTTCCCCATGTTGACGCACCGGGGGAAGATGCTCCTCACCCCCCGTCAATCCGGCGCACGCCGGAATCCACCTCTCCCGCTCCGCTACCGACCTCCGGCTTGCGCCGGATTGACAGACGTCCCGCCTACGCTTCCGGGAGCCGGTATCGCCGGAGTGGACAGCGAGCGCCACTACAGGCGAGACTCCCCGTCACTGCGGCGAGAGGAGCGTAGCTCATGGCAAGGGAGTGGGAGCTAGGTCAAGCCAGCGTCACGCCGGCCACCGGGACGGCCGGGGAGTGGGGTACGTGGGTGGTGAGCTATCGGGTGGGCGCGCCGGGATTGGCGGCGGGAGCAGCGGTGCGCGTGCAGCTACCCGAAACCTGGCACGTGTGGTACCGGAACTCCGCGCACGGTACGCAGAGCACGGACCCGGCCGCCGACAACTACGTGACCGCCCGCTGTGCCAAACCGGGCGTCGAGCTCACCTGCGAGGTGCTGGGCGGCACGACCGACGAGTACGTCAAGGCAAACCGGCGCGGGCTTGACGGCCGCGAGCATCGCTACGCCTTCGTGACGGAAGTGCGGGTGCGGCGTGGCCATCTCAATGCGGGAGACGTAATCGAGATTGTCTTCGGCGATCAACGGGGTGGCAGCCGGGGTTTTGCCGGTCCGTTGCATCCCCATGGAACGGAGGCGCTGCGGGCCGCCGTGGACTCCGACGGGAGTGGGCGCTTCACCACCCTTCCCCGCGCAGCCACCGGCACCCTGGCCGGCCGGGCCGGGGAGCCGGCGGAGCTTACGGCACTACTGCCGTCGCAACTGACCGTCGGTGAAGCCGGCATGCTGCACCTGGCCGTGCTCGACCGCTGGCAGAATGCGGTTTCCGCAGCGAGCGGTACGGTCGTCCTGGGTACCGTGACCGGGGCGGCGGAGTATCCGGCGCGGGTCGCACTGCCGGCCGGGCACCAGGGTGTGCTCCGCATTCCAATCACCGCCCGCGGGGACGGCATCTTGCGCCTGACGGCGCGGATTGTCGGCGGCCCGGCCAGTGGTCTCGAAGCGGTGAGCAACCCGGTGCGCGTCACGACGGCGGCCGGCGCGGCACGACCGGTCTACTGGGGCGACCTGCACTCGCACTCGCTACACAGCTTCGACGCCACGGGCCGGCGTCCCTTCACCTATGCCCGCGAGGTGGCGGCGCTCGACTTCTACTGTTTGAGTGACCATGCCGAAACGCTGACCGATGAGCAATGGCAGCGCATCACTAGCGATGTCGCGCAGCACCACGCCCCGGGGCAGTTTGTCACGATCCTGGGCTATGAAGGGACGTTCAGCAGTCCTTGGGCGCACCACAACGTCTACTATCGCGGGGCGCGCGGACCGCTCTTCGGCGCCAACCGCGGCACGCTCCCCGACCTCTGGCGCTATCTGGAGCGCGAAGTCGGTGGGAGCGAGGCGGTGCTGACCATCCCTCACCATACGGGCGTGATGTTCTCGCCACTCGCGCAGGGGGCAGCACCGGGTGGGACCGGGCCGAACCCGGACTGGCAGCATCCGGCGCAAGGCGAAAATCCGTACCGACCGGTGATCGAGATCTATTCCGGTCATGGCCAGTGCGAGTACCTGGATGCCGACCATCCGCTTGCCTACGAACGCTGCGACTTCTCGCTCAACACCTCCGCGCCGGGGCGGCATTATGCCTGGGATGTCTGGCTAACGGGGCAGCGGCTCGGGGTCATCTGCTCGTCCGACAATCATCAGGCGCAGCCCGGCCTGCGACAGACCGGCTTGGCCGCGGTGGAGGCGCCGCGGCTCACCCGCGAGGCCATCTTCGACTCGCTCCGCGCTCGCCGGACGTATGGCACGACCGGCGAGCGTATGCTGCTCGACTGGTCCGTGGCGGGGGCGATGCCGGGAGCGCAGGTGCTGGTGGAGGGACCGGTCCGGGTAGCCGCGGCCGTGGCCGGCACCGCCGCGCTGGACCGCCTGGAGGTGATCCGTGGCGATCTGAGCGGCGCGGCGGCCCGGAGCGGGGTCGCCGCGGCCGCCTTCCAGGTCGTGCATACGCTCACGGGGCAGGGCGAGCCGGACCTGCGTCTGGAGTGGGAAGACCCCGATCCGCCGACCACTGCGCTGTATTATCTCCGGGTGCGTCAGCGTGACCGCATTCGCGGCCGCGTGCCGATGGCGTGGTCTACGCCGGTGTGGATCGAGCGAACGTAGCGGTGCGTAGCGCACGGTACTACGGGAAAGGATGGCCATGAACGCAGCAATCTCCTCAGCCGAGCACTATCGCGCGGGAATCATCGGGTTGTCGGGCATAGCAGCGGGGCGGGGGGCCGCGCCGGCGCACCCGGCCTTGGGCACAGTGCAAGGGGGCAGCCACGCCGCGGCCTACGCGCAGGTACCGCGCGTGGAAATCGTTGCCGTGTGTGAGCTGAAGACGGAGCTACTGGACGGCTTCCGCACGACGTGGGGTGACGTGTGGCCGAAGGTCAACACTTACACTGACTACAAAGCGATGTTGCGGGCGGAGCGGCTGGACCTGCTCTCGGTCGTCACGTCCGATCACCTGCACGCCGATATGGTCGTGGACGGGGTCGCCGCCGGCGTCAAGGGCATTTTCTGCGAGAAGCCGCTTGCTACGACGCTGGCGGACGCGGATCGGATGATCGCGGCGTGCGCGGAGCATGGTGTTCCGCTATCAGTGGACCATACGCGGCGGCTGCGCGGGTCTTGGCTGCACCTGCGCGACTTCTTGGCCCGCGAGGAACTGGGCGCGCTGCGGCAGGCCGTGGCCACAATGACCGGCCCACGCGCGATGATGTTCCGCAACGGCACCCATCTGATCGACATGCTGTGCTTCCTGGTTGGCTCGGAGCCGGAATGGCTGGTGGCAGAGCTGGCGGACATGCACCACGACTACGGACCGGCCTATGCCGGAGACGGTGGGCGGGACCCGGCAACCGACCCGGGCACCGATGTCTACATCCGCTTTCGGAATGGGATCCGCTCCCACGTCAGTCTGACCAAGACGCCCGCGGCCAGAGGGTGGGCTTTCGAACTGCTGTGCGAGCGTGGTCGCATCCGCGCCAGCGACGGCGGGATGGAGATATGGGACGACGGTGGCCAGCGGCCGCTCTCGGCTCCGGCGCACACCTACGAGGCGCAGCTTGCCGGGATCGAGGAACTGGTCCAACACCTTGACGCACGGGCTGCCGGCCGAGAGCCGCCCGCGCCGCTGATCTCCCCGGCCACCGATGCACTGCACACGGTCGAAATCCTGCTGGGTATTCTCCGCTCGCAGCACGAAGGCAATCGCAAAGTCACGTTTCCGCTCCCGCGGGAGTAGCGCCGACGCCTCACCCCCCTGCCGGGCCAAAGCCGCACCACTCGCGGGCCAAAACTCCGGCCCTGCTGGACAGACAGCGGGGGCCGGCGACCGCCGGAGTTTTGGCCTGCGACACCTGGCGCCATCCGTGCGGCTTTGGCCCGGCACCCGGCCCCCGCTCCAGCGCCGTGCGATAGAGAGGGGGTGGATGCCGCCAAGGGCAGAGAACCTGGATTCCGGCTCGCGCCGGAATGACGGGGGTGGGGGCTGGGCTGCCCGCCAGGGACGCCCCTACCGAGTTGGCGGAAGAGGAGCGGTGGTTAGGGCAGCCCCCCTTCCGACTTGGTGGCCGAGGCAAGCTGCTGTACCACCGCCAGCGCCTCGCTGCTGTGGCGGTCGAAGCGGAGGCGGTGAGTGCCACAGCAGCGGACGATGCCGGCCGTGTCAATGACATAGGTGACGCGGGCCGGCAGGAGGCCAAGGAACTCTCTGGCACCGTAGATGGTGGCGATTGCTTTGTCGGTGTCGGGGATGAGGGGCATGCTCACGCCAAGGGCTTCGCGGAACGCCCGCTGGCGCTCGGCGCTGTCGGCGCTCACACCAATGACAACGGCGCCGGCCCGTCGAAACTGCGCGTAGCGTTCGCCGAACGCGCGTACCTCGCTAGTTCAGACGGGCGTGAACGCGCGGAGGTAAAAGAACAGCACGACGGGCCGGTGGCCACGCCAATCGGAGAGCCGGAACGTCTGACCCGTGTCGGTCAGCGCCTCGAACACCGGTGCTTCCGCGCCAACTGCAAGCATGGTATCACTCCTCATTCCCCGGCTCCCTTCTCCATCGCCGCGCGATAGAGAAGAGGTATCTACCCCCCTTTCCCAGCCCTGGAACCGGCTCCGGGGGCGGGCCAGGGTGGAGGCTACGACCAACTGCCCCTACAGGGAGTGTCCTCCGGCGGGGCTAGGGCCGGCGCGAGATCACGGCGGTCACCTTGCCGAGCAGGCGCACGCTGGGGTCGTCCCGCCGCACGATCACCGGCGCATGACGGCTGTTCTCCGGCTGGAGCCGCACGTAGTCGTGCTCCGGGAAGAAACGCTTAACCGTCGCCTCGTCCTCCAGCAACGCGACGACGATATCGCCCGGCTCGGCGCTGCGCTGCTCGCGCACGACCACGTAATCGCCATCGTTGATGGCAGCGTCGCGCATGCTATCGCCGCGGACGCGCAAGGCAAACACCGCCCCGCCGTTCGGCACGACGCGCTCGTCGAGGAGCAAGGCATCGGCAAGCTGCTGGTCGGCAAAGACCGGCTCACCGGCAGCCACGCCGCCGAGTAGCGGCACTCGCCGCACCCCCGGCGCTGCGGGTGGCGCCGGCGTGTCCGTAGCCGTCGCCGCCGGTGCCGCCCGCAGCAGGCGTAGGCCGCGGGCGCTATGCGGGTCGCGGGCCAGGTAGCCCTTGGCGACGAGCGCCTGGAGATGATCGCGCACCCCGTTGGTCGAGCGAATCCCCAGTCGCGCCCCTAGCTCGCGCAGCGTCGGTGGCCGGCCCGTCCGCTCCAACACGGCGCGAATGTGCGTCAACACTTCGCGCTGCCGGCTGGTCAATCCCCGCGCCATGCTTCGGTCCTCACCAAGCGCTATCCCTGTCGCATAACTATACTGTGCGTTTGCACAGGCTGCCATCCAGCCATGGCTCGGCGCCTCACTTCCGGCCCCCGCTCCATCGCCAAGTGATAGAGAGAGGGGTGCGGTGGAGGTGAGGCCGGAAGGAGGCACAATGCCAGGTATAATAGGCCCGTCAGCAACGGGAGGGACTCTCCTGGAACAGGTAGTGTTGGTAGAGAGAAGAGCAAGCTATGGGGAGTGAGTGGCGCAGTATGCCGTTCGGTAAGGCGGTGCTGATCAATCCAACTATTCGTCTCGAACGTGGCACGACCTACCCATTCGTCGATATGGCTGCTATAACCACGGAATATCGGTACGCATATCAGGTTGAGTAGCGCAAGTTTCGAGGCAGTGGTTCCAAATTCCAGAATGGCGATACTCTTGAATCAACTGGTGGGAAAATCACCAGAAGAAGAGTACAATAATGTTCTCACAAGGCAAAAAAATTGCCCAGGTAACAGTCCCCATGTACCTGGCACCGAACGGGCCGACTGCGAGCAGGTAATCTCGACGGATATGTGAGGTGCCCCTACTCGATTGCGCCGCCGCCTCAAGGCAGGAGCTTTATCAGCGCAACCGTCAGGCTGACGTTGAGGACGACTATACCGAACCCTACGAACCAGAAATGACGATAGAGGTCGCCAAATCTCTTTTCGTTATCCAGATTCATCTGTGTAAGGTCTTCCCGCGTGGCGAAAGGTTTGAGCGCGGCTGCGAGGTCTTCTTTGGTGGCGTAGGGTCTGAGCGCGGCTGCGAGATCTTCCTTGGTCGCGTAGCGTTCGAGGTCTTCTTTCGTGGCGAAGGGCTTGAGCGCGGCCGCGAGATCTTCCTTGGTCGCGTAGCGTTCGAGGTCTTCTTTGGTGGCGAAAGGTTTGAGCGCGGCTGCGAGGTCTTCCTTGGTGGCGTAGGGTCTGAGCGCGGCTACAAGGTCTTCTTTGGTCGCTAGGCGACCATCGGTCGCTTCACCAATTGCAGTTACGACCGCTTCTGCCAGTGGCTCATCCAGCCCGGCGCTTTGGAGCCGCTTCACCGCTCGGTGCGTGTCGAACATCGTTGCAATCATCGTGCTCACCCTCGCTCTTGCCTATAGTAGCAGAAAGGCGAACCACCCATCATGCTGCGCCACATGGTATCTGCCGGTGATGGCAGGCGGCACGTTCTTCTGGTCACTGACCACTGATTACTAGCCACTAACCACTGTCCACGGCGCTGCCGGTGAGGCGGGGGCGTTCGGCGGGGCGGTGAAGCTGCTGGCGCTCGGCTTGCGTGCGGACCGACAGGCCCCATAGCGCGATGAAGCCCTCGGCGGCGCTGTGGTCGAACTGGTCGCCGGTGTCGTAGGTGGCGAGCTGGTGGCTGTAGAGCGCGTCCGGCGCCGACCGGCCGACCACGCGGCAGGTGCCCTTGTGCAGGCGAACGCGCACGGCGCCGGTGACGTGGCGCTGGCTGCTGGTGATGAAGGCGGCGAGGTCCTGGTGTAGGGAGGTGAACCACTGGCCGTTGTAGACCATCGAGGCGTACTCGCTGGCGACGATCTCCTTGAAGCGAGCTTGTTCTTTCGAGAGCACCATCTTCTCCAGCTGCCGGTGTGCCTGGTAGAGCACCACGCCGGCCGGTGCCTCGTACACCTCGCGCGACTTGATCCCGACCAGGCGGTTCTCGATGTGGTCTACGCGCCCGACGCCGTGCTGCCCGGCCAGCTTGCTCAACCGCTCGATCAGGGTCACGCCGTCGAGCCGCTCGCCGTCGAGGGCGACGGGAATGCCCTGCTCGAACTCGATCTCGACGTAGGCCGGCTCCTGCGGCGCGGTCAGCGGGTCGGCCGTCCATTCCCACACGTCGTCGGGCGGCTCGGCCCAGGGGTCTTCCAGGATGCCTGCCTCGACCGAGCGGCCCCAGAGGTTCTGGTCTACGCTGTAGGAGCTTTCCTTGGTCACGGGAATGGGGATGCCGCGCTCTTCCGCCCACCTGATCTCCTCGTCGCGGGTGAGCCGCCATTCGCGTACCGGTGCGACGATCCGCAGGTCGGGGTTGAGGGCCTTGATTGAGACGTCGAAACGGACCTGGTCGTTGCCTTTGCCGGTGCAGCCGTGGGCCACTGCCGTCGCCTCGTACTCTTCGGCGGTTTCGACCAGCAGCCAGGCTTGCAGCGGCCGTGCCAGCGCCGTGGCAAGGAGATAGTCGCCTTCGTAGATGGCGCCGCCTTGCAGCGCGGGCCAGACGAAATACTTGACGAACAGGTCCTTGGCATCCGAAACGACGGCATCCACCGCGCCAATCTCTATGGCACGCTGGCGGATTGCTTCGATATCGCCCTGATGGCCCACGTCAACCGTCATGGCGACCACGTCCAGGTCATACTTTTCCTGAATCCAGCGGATGGCCACCGACGTGTCCAAGCCACCGGAATACGCGAGGACTAAGCGCTCTCTTGCCATAGGTCATCCACCTTCGGTCCGGCGACCGGCCGGCCCTCACCCGGCCCGATTGTCAGGGACTCCTCTCCGCCACTGGGAGCGGGGCCGGGGGTGAGGGCACAGACGGAATTCCGCCGGGTTAGTTGGCCGTTGCGGCCTTGATTGCCGTGCCAAGAATAGCAACGGCTTGGTCTACATGCTCCTCGTTGATGATGAGCGGCGGGGCGAGCCGGATGGTGGTGTCGGAGGTCTTGTTCACGAGCAGGCCGTGCTCCAAGCAGTGCGTGAGCACGGCGCCGGCGACCGGCTCGTGTAGCTCTATCCCGATCAGCAGGCCCGATTGCCTAATCTCCTGAATGGCGCCGGTCGTTTCCGCGAGCGCGGCCAAGCGCGCACCCAATACGGCGCTCATCCGGCGCACGTGCGCCGGGACATCCTCTTCGATGATCGTCCGCAGCGTCGCCACGCCGGCGGCACAACTGACGAGGTGACCACCGAATGTCGAGCCGTGATCGCCCGGCTCGAACGCTGCCGCGGCTTCCTTGGCGAGGCAGGCGCCAATCGGCATGCCTCCGGCCAGTCCTTTGGCCAGGGCCATAATGTCCGGCTCGACACCGTAGGTCTCGTAGGCCCAGAGGCGACCGCTGCGCCCCATCCCGGACTGAATCTCGTCCAAGATGAGCAGGATGCCGTGGTCGTCGCACAACTGCCGGGCACCTTGGAGATACTCGGCGGTGGCCGGGTAGACGCCGGCCTCGCCCAGCACCGGTTCCAGCATGATCGCCACCGTCTCGGCGGTGACGGCCGCCTGCAAGGCGGCGAGGTCGTTGTACGGAACATAGGAGAAGCCGGCCGGCAGCGGTGCAAAGTCGTGGTGGTAGTGGGGCTGGCCGGTCGCGGCTAGGGAGCCGAGCGTGCGGCCGTGAAACGAGTTCTCGGCAGTGATAATGCGGTAGGCGCCGTTGTGGTGGTGCTTACCCCACTTGCGGGCCAGCTTGATCGCGGTTTCGGCGGCTTCGGCGCCGCTGTTCACGTAGAAGACGCGGTCGAGGCAGGAGTGCTCGATCAGTAGCTGCCCAAGCTCAAGCTGTGGCGCAGTGTAATAGAGGCAGGTGGTGTGGATGAGCGTCTGCGCCTGCTCCGTCACCGCGTTCACCACCGCCGGATGGCAGTGGCCGAGCACGTTGACCGCAATCCCGCCAAAGAAATCGAGATATTCGTTGCCTGCGACATCCCACACGTACACGCCCTCGCCTCGGGCCAAGGCCACCGGGATGCGGATGAAGGTCCGCATGTAGAGCTGGGATTCCTGTTCCGCCAAGTCACCGGTGGCTGGGGAGATCGGGGCTGCTGCCGCCATCAGGGGCCTCCTCTCAGATTGTCGCGCCGGGGGGCCAATCAGCCGCCCCGGCGCGACAGTACGCGCGCGTGTAGGAGTACACCATACCAGATAGGCCGGCGAGCGAGGGGCGCTGGCTAGTCGGTGGCGGGGCGGCTGCGGAAGACTGTCCCGGCGGTTGCGGATCCGAGCACGTGATCGCGTAGAACATGGGAGACGCTGCCGTCCAGGATGCCTGCCTCCGGCACCTCGTCGAGGCAGCGTAGGCAGGCCTCGACTTTCGGGATCATGCCGCCAGTGATGATACCCTCGGCCATCAGGCGATCCGTCTCGCCGGCCGAGAGCGTCGAGATGACGGCTCCGTCGGCGCCGCGCACGCCCGGCACGTCGGTCAGGAAGACGACGCGGCTCGCGCGTAGCGCCCGTGCCAAGTCGCCGGCAAGCGTATCGGCGTTGATGTTGAAGATTTGGCCCGCCGGGCCGAGGACGATGCAGGCGACGACCGGGATCAGGCCGCGGTCGAGGAGCGCTCGTAGGGGCGTCGTGTCAACCTGTTGGGTCTGCCCGACCAGCCCGATATCCGGCTCGGTTTGGCGGCGGGCACGCACCAGTCCACCGTCCACGCCGCTGATGCCGACGGCCGGGATGCCGGCGGCATTGAGCAGCGCCACAAGCTGCTTGTTGACGGCGCCGGCAAACACCATGACGGCCAACTCCAGCGTTTCGTCGTCGGTGACGCGCAGGCCATTGACAAACGTGGGCTGTTTGTTCAGGCGGGCCAGCCAGTCGGTGAGCGCCGCGCCGCCGCCGTGCGCGATGACGACCTCCACACCGGCGCCGTGTAGCTCGGCCAGGTCCGCCAGCACGGCCTCGCGGTGGGGCAACGTGCTGCCGCCAACCTTCACCACGACCGTTTGTCTCTGCATGTCAATCCCTCATGCATGTGGTATTATTCAATTCGGGCCACAGTTCCACTACGATCAGCCAGGAGCATATTCCTACCATGGATCCGTCCTGAATGACCGCCAACGGACACTGGCGCTGGACCGAGACCGATCCCCAGGGCCGCACTATCCAGTGCCATCCCGGCGCGTGGGACCACATCGTGCAGCACCATGCGGAAATGAGTCGGTATGAAGCTGCGGTGCGAGCCACGCTACGCAGTCCAGATCACATCTGCGATGACCCTCACTCCACGAGCCAGCGGCGCCTGCCGAACATGCCGGAGGCCACCGTTGTTTGCTACCTGGCGCTAGGCTACACACACGGACGCGAAGCGGGCAACTGGCTGGTGGTTATCGTCCTGTGGGAGCGTGACTTGCCTGGTGCCGAGACGATGGGCTATGTTCTGACAGCATACACGACCAACCGTTTACTCCGTCGCTGGAAAAGACGGGAGGGAGCATTATGATCACCAGGATCGCCGAAACCGTCGTAGACATCGAAACCATCCTAGCCATGCTGCCGGAGGCGACATGGCACTACCATCCTCCATCCGGTGACATGGACATCGTGTTCGCTGGCGGCGAAGGCCGGGAAGCTCAGGTGCCCTGGATTCTGGTCGGCGATGACATCCTCGTGCGCTTGGATGCGGAGACCGGGAAGCCACTGAGCCTCGTGATGCCATCCTTCACGGTATGGCTTGCCCATCAGGAAGGGAAGCCGATGCCGGCCCCTAACGTCCCGATTGACTACCCGGTTGCCCGCCAGCACGTGAAGCAGACCCTACAGGTCCTTGCTGCCGGGTAAGCCGGGGCCTAGGCGGCCGCCCCGATTACTAGCCTTCGTCATGATACGGAGCAGCCGATGGCGTGGTACCCTTGACCTGCCGGGAGGGCTACGGCAGCACCGCGAATGCATGATCCGCTAGGTTAGGGATGAGGGGAGAAGACGGATGGTGAAAATCTTGCGCTATCAGAGCGACACGGGGGCACAGTACGGCGTGCTGGAAGACGACGCAACGGTCCGGGAACTGGTTGGCTCGCCGTTCGGCGATTATGAGGTTGGGCAGGCGGTTGGCAGTCTGGATGCGCTGAAGCTGCTGGCGCCGGTGGCGCCGTCGAAGGTGATCGGCGTGGGTGCTAACTACAAGCTGCACATCGAAGAGGGGAGTGGCGCGGTCCCTGAAGTGCCGATGCTGTTTACGAAGCCGCCGACGGCGGTCGTGGGGCCGGAGCAGCCTATCGTCTACCCCACCGGCGCCGAGACGGTGCAATACGAGGGGGAGCTGGTCGTCGTGATGGGCAAGACCGCCCGCCACGTGTCCGAGGAGGCGGCCCTCGACTACGTGCTCGGCTACACCTGTGGCAACGACGTCAGCCACCGGGAAGTCCAACTGGCGGAAATGGCGATGGGCGTCCTGCTCTTGGGCAAGGGCTACGATAGCTTCTGCCCGCTGGGCCCGGTCATTGCGACCGGCCTCAATCCGGGCAACCTCATGCTGGAAACGCGGCTGAACGGGGAGCGGCGGCAGCAAACGAGCACGGCCGATCTGCTCTTCTCCGTGCCGCATCTCATCTCCTTCATGACCCGTTTCTTCACGCTGCTGCCGGGCGACGTGATCTCGACCGGCACGCCCTCCGGGGTTGGCAATCTGGCGCCGGGCGACAGCGTAGAAGTCGAGATCGAGGGCATTGGCGTGCTCCGCAACCACGTGATAGCCGAGGGATAACGCGCGGTTGGCGGACCTACCCCTCTCCCTAAAGGGAAAGGGCGTCACGGAGGCGACGGGATGTATCCCGGCAGATCGCGCGGTGGGGCTATTGCAAGCCGAAGAGTTGCCGCAGGCGCTCATCCAAGTCGAGGACGAGCAGCGAAAGGTCGCCGCTGGCCGCGACCTCCGTGAAGGCGGTGAGCTGGCCCGAGGCGAGCAGATAGCCCAGCCCGATGAGTAACAGGCCGCTCACCACGCTCGTGGTGTGCAGGTGCAGGGTGATGCGGCCCAGAGGTACTTCGTAGCCGCGACCGCGCAGCACGTGCCATATTCCGCTCGTGGTGTCCAGCCGCCGGAAGAAGGTCGAGAGAAGAATCAGGGGCAGCCCCAAACCCAGCGCATAGATAAAGGCCAAGACGGCACCCTGTACTACCGCCAAGCCCTGGGCCGCGAGCAGGGTGAGGAGCGCGCCGAGAATCGGGCCGATGCAGGCGGTCCAGCCGAGGGCGAACGTTGCCCCGAACAGATACGAGCCGGCGACCGTCGCGGCCGGGCGATCCTGAATTTGCATACCGGCAAAGCCCTTGCCCAGCACGTTCAGCACCCCGAACACGATAATCACCACGCCGCCGATCAATGTTGCCTGCTGGAGATACCGGAGTAGCAGGCTCCCCAATGCCGTGGCGCTGGCTCCGAGGAGCGCCATGGTCGTGGCCAGCCCCAGGAAGAAGGCGACGCTCATCAAGGTCGCGTGCTGCCGGTGCGCTTGAAAGCTGAAGGCGAAATAGGCGGGCAGGATCGGCAGCGTACACGGTGAGAGCAGGCTCAACAGCCCGGAGAGAAAGGCAGCCGGCGCTAACGCGAGCACAGCCCCGGCGGCGAGCGGGTCGCTGCCGACGGTGTTGCTGCCGCCAATGCCGATGGCGAGGGCGAGCAGGAAGCCCGAGAGCAGCACGGCGCCGGCGGCCAGCCCTAGACGGCTGTGCGCGATGCGGGAGGCAAGACCGGTTTGGGCCATTGGGACGATCTTGCACTACCCGCGCGCTTTGTCCAGCGCGGCCGAGAGGGCCTCGACCGACGGCAAGCCAACGAGGCGCTGCGTGCCGCCCGGCCCACTGATATCGAAGATCGGCTGCCGCACAATGCCGCGCTGGCGTTGCTCGGCATCGGTGGCCTGCACGTGCTGGAGGGTCGTCCGCTCGGTGAGACAGGTAGCGAATACGGCTTGATCGAGGCCCGGCAGGGTGGCGGCGAACTGCTGCATCCCCGCCACCAGCGCATCGCCGCTGCCGCGCGGGATTTCCCGCTGCCGCTGAAAGAGCAGCTCGTGCATTTGCCAGAACTGCCCCTGCAACCCGGCGCAGGCGGCGGCCTCGGAGGTGCGGACACTGCGCTCGCCATGGTTGAGGACGGCACGGAAGACGAGCTTCACCTGCCCTTGGCGCACGTATTTATCTATGATGACCGGCTCTACCGCTACCACGTAGCGGGCACAGAGCGGTCACAAGAAGTCAGAGTAGTCGGTTAGCGTCACCGGCGCATTGGCTGCGCCCAGCAACGCAAATCCTTCCGGCGTGAGTCCCTGCGCGACACCCTTGTACAGCGTTGCTGCCGGCGCCGGGGGACTGGTCGCCGTCGGCGGCGGGGCAGTGGGCGGTGGTGGCATAGTGGCCGTCGCGGGGATGGGCGTCGGTGGCGGCGGCGGGGGAGTCGTGGCCGTGGGTGGCGGGACCGTCGGTGTCGGTGGCGTGGTGGCTGTTGCCGGAACCGGTGTTGGAGCCGGAGGAGCGGTGGGCGCAGCCGGTGGCTCGGTCGGCGGGGGCGCCGTTGTCGCTACCGGGGCGCTCGTGGGCTGGGGTGCCGGTGCCGAGGGCTGCGTTTGCGCTTCATCGCACGCCGCGAGCAGGAGGAGGGCCACCACCAGCGGCAGCGGCCATACTACGCGCCGCAGCGGCCCAATCCAAGCGTAAGAGATCATGCTTATAGTGTACTGCTCGGACGGGGATTCGGGCAGCATGGGGCGTCGAGCGCCCGCATATCGGCCTGGCTCACCTGGGCAACGGGGGGTGCGGTCATAGGATTTCTGCGCCGGTACTAGATGCGAATGCGCGAGTGGAATTCGGGGAGGCCGCGGATGCCGAGGTGGGCGCGGAAGAAGGCGCCGGCGTTGGGGCCGGCCGCCGCTTTCTCGTCGGCGCCCTGCGTCGTGACGTAGATGTCGGTCATGTCCGGACCGCCGAAGATCAGGCTGGAGGCGCGCTTGACGCCGGGGAAGAGCACGCGGCGCTCCTCGGTGCCGTCCGGCCGGTAGCGCGCTACGCAGCCGGCGCCCCAGAGGGCGCTCCACACGTAGCCCTCCGCGTCCACGGTCATACCGTCGGGGCCGAGCACGTCCTCGTCCTCCGGCACGTGCATGAACACCCCCTGCCCGGTCAGCGCGCCGGTCGTCTGGTCGTAGTCGAACAGGTAGATTTCGCGCCGGAACGTATCGGTGAAGTACATTTGCCGGTGGTCGAGCGTGAAGCCCATGCCGTTCGCGAGGCCAATACCTTCTAGCATGACCGTGAGGGTGCCGTCGGTGTCGAGGCGGTAGAGGCGCGCGTCGTCGCCGGCCGTCGGCATGGTCCCGCAGTAGACCCGGCCGGCCGGATCGGCGATCACGTCATTGAACCGCGTCCGGCGCTCGGCCGGAATCTCGTCAATGATCGTGGTGAGCCGGCCGTCGCGCAGTACCTTGATGGCGCCGCGAGCCATGAAGAGCAAGAGCGAGCCGTCCGCTTGAAAGGTGAACCCACCGATGTCTTCCTCGCCCTGATAGAACAGCTCGTGCCGGCCTGAGGCGGGATGAAAGCGGAAGATGCGGCTGGTGGTGATGTCTACCCAATAGACGCGCTGCTCGGCGACGTGCCAGAGTGGTCCTTCACCAGCTTCTTCCTCGTAGTTGGCAATCAACTCCGGTTCCACGGCATGCCTCCCCCGGTAAGCTCTCAATGCTGGCAATCATACGCCAAGGATGGAGCGCGCGGCTACCAAGCCGCTCCTGCTCATGGGGGAACACGCTGGAGAAGAACGGCCCTATGACGATGGCGCGGGCACGGGCACAAGCCGGTAGGTCCAGCCGGGCTGCCATTGGAACGGCGCCCTTGAACCTCGTATGACGGGAGGAAACCGGCTGTCCCGCGAGGTAGCCCTGATAGCTTACGCCGCCGTAGCGCGCGGCTCCGCGAGCGCCATCAGCCGCTTGATGGACTCGGAGGCCTCTTGCTTCGAGTGAGCCGGATACGCAGCCACATCTTCACCCTTGGCGGCACACAGTCGCTCGATGAAGGCTCGCTGCTTTGGGGTTGCTGCGCCGTTGTCGTTGGTCGGTGGCTGGTGCTCGGTGGCCGGCGGCCGATTTTGCTCACTGGCCAGCGGCTTCCGACCACTAGCCACCGGCCGCTGCTCACGGGTCTTGGTCACGGGCCGCCCGCCGCCATCTACGGGCCGCCCGCGCTCGTCAAGCTCACTCCAGCGGGTCGGCAGCGCGTACAGCCATCGCCCGATGCCCCACTGGACCGCCGCCCGCTTGGTGGCGTCGGAATAGGCCGCTTTCAACGGTTCCTCGTCATCGCTGCGATTAGGATACCCCACGTCGGACTTGCTGATGCCCCCAATGGTCAAGGTGCATTCGACCGCCCCACGCGCGGCATCCAGCACGCGATAGTCGGTCTGCCAACCCACGGGACCGAACAGCTCGTCCAGCCGACCGAACACCTGCCGCGCATCAATATAGGCGACGAGCAGGCCGCGCGTACCATCGGGATACTTGCCCTGGACAGGCTCTTTGCTGGTGCGCTGCACGCGCCATTTCGGTGTGCAGAACGGCTCGGTCAACTGGGGGCCAAGCTGCTGCCAGTCTACGCTCGCTGCGTGGTCTACAGGCTGTGGGCCGTGGTTCGGGGCCGGTTCAACAGTCACGGATGGCCGGTCGCTGGTTGTTGCCATGGCGCTCCTCGCCTCCTTTATAGAACTTATTATCTAATACTATAGCATGTGGGCGCAGGTGGAGGCAAGCCTACTCCTGACCAACGGCCAGAGGTTGGGTCCGCTACTGGCCCCTGGTCAGGAGTAGGTTTTTCGGCGGCGCTCGGCTCACCCTCGGCAGGTGGGATAGTCGGGCTGGGCCGGCGCCGCGCTGGCCGGGTAGGGCGGGCCGACGGTGATCCGCTCGAAGAACGTGCCATCCACTGCCGTCATATCACACCAGTAGAAGCCCAGCGCTTGGAACGTCGCGACGTTCGGCACGTGCCGCCACTGCCCTAACTCGGTGTCGTAGGCGAAGATCTCCCCGGCCCCCCCGCCGTCGAAGCGCCGCACCAGCATGTTCGGCGCCGGGTGCTGCTCGTCCAAGGGCACCGTGATGAGCGCCTCCACCGGCACCGTGTAGTCGCTGTTCACCGCCTCCCAAAGGGTTCTCCCGACCAGCGCACTGTCGGGAGCCACCCAGCGCCGCACGATCTGTCCATCGGCCTCCCGGCGCACCACGGTGCACGACCACCTGCTCCTGGCCATCCTCAGCGATCCAGCCTACCCCGACCTCGAACGAGGCCGCCGGCTGGTCATGCCGCTCGACGGACACCCGGTCCCCGGGGCGCTCGATGGCCACCGCGACGGTGTTCTCACCCAGGACCGGCGGGGTGGGCGTGGGCGTGGGCGTCGGGGTCTTCGTCGGCCTGGGCCTGGGCGTGTTCGCCGGCCTGGACCTGGACGTGGCCGGCGGGCGTGGCGTAGCGGTCGGCACCGGCGTAGCGGTCGGCACCGGCGTACTCGTGGGCGTGGCCGTGGGCACCGGCGTAGCGGTCGGCGCCGGCGTATTGGTGGGCGTGTCCGTGGGTGTGGGGGGTGTTGGTGGGGGTGGGGGTGTTGGTCGGTGTGTTCGTAGCCGTCGGCGTGTTGGTGGGGGTGTTGGTGGGCGTAGCGGTGGCCGTGGGGGTCGCGGTCGCCGTGGGGGTCGCGGTCGCCGTGGGCGTAGCCGTGGCCGTGGGCGTGGTGGTCGGCGTCGGCGTCGGGGTGGCGCACACCGGATCGGACGTTTCGGCGGAGCTGGTCAGGCGCAGGGTGACCAGCGCTCCCATCCCCACGGCTCGGTACGCGGCCAACTCGGCCGCGTCAGCCCATCGGCCATCACCACTGCCACCGCTTCCGCCCGGTTGGACGTCGAAATACAGCTTCGCGAGCGCGTTCAGGTCGGCTTCCGCGAAGTACGCCGGCGCCACATTGCCCAGTCCGTTGCCGGACAAATCCAGCTCTTGCAGGCTGGTCAGCCCCGCGAACAACTGGCTGGGCTGGCAGTTGAGCCCGTTGTTGTGCAGATGCAGCACTTCCAGGTTGGTCAGCCCGGCGAACTGGTCGACCTCCAAGCTACTCAACCAATTTGGGTGGAGATGCAGCTCTCGCAGGTTGGTCAGCCCCGCGAACTGGTCGGCCGCCAACCCCGAGCTGCTCAACTGATTTTCGTGGAGATACAGGTGCGTCAGGCTGGTCAGCCCGGTGAACAGGGTGGCGGGCAACGTGGTCAACCGGTTGTAGCTCAGATCCAGGTGCGTCAGGCCGGTCAGCCCCGCGAAGTCTCCGGCCTGCAGCGTGGTCAACGATTTGTTACTGAGATCCAGGAACTCGATGCCTGCCAGGTGGGACTCGGTGACGCCGGCGCAGTCGTTGACCCCTGCCGCGGCGAGGATGGCGGCAACGACCGCCTGGGTGCGCCCGTGCAGCGGGCCGTTGCCGCAGGTGGCCTCCGCCGGCTGGGCCTTGACCGTGGGGGTGAGCATGACCGCCAGCGCCAGGCCCGCGAGCAGCGCCCCCAGCGACGGCCACCCCACGGCCCGGCGCACCGCCCGACCGGGAGCGGAAGCGCTCACCCCCCCCCCCCGAACAAGAGTTCTAGTGGCCCAGCGCACGGACAGCCGCCGTGGTCCGGCCCCGCGTCGGACATCGCTTGGCATGCTTCCCCCTCACGTCGGCTCGTTCCCGCGCAAACATAGGCGCGAATAGGCACGAACGGAAGCGGGGAACAAAACAGCGAGGCCAACGCCCTCTCGGTCTGGCCGGGGGCCACACCGGTAGCAGGAAAGCGAGGTGGACAGTCGGACCGCCGAGGCGGGTCCCGGTGCGAACCGCGCCGCCCCCTCGGCGCGCCTTGACAAACCGGGCCGACGGATGGTAGGAAAAGAGGGTCAGGTCCCCGCTATCTTGGGGTAGAAGGGCGATGACCGTCAGGGTGGAGTTCGGCCCCGGCAAGAGTTGAACTCCGCTCTGACGTAACCGCGGCTAAGTCACAACTGCTTCCAGTGCTCCTTTGCTTGGATGCGCTCGGCATTCATCAATATCTTGCCGGCAGTTTCGAGAAAGATTCGTTTCTCCTCCTCGCTAATGCCGCTGTAGAGTAGCTCGTCGACCTCCCGGGCAGCTTGGGTGATGTGGGGCATGAGCGCCAGCGCTGCTTCGGTCAGCTTCAGCTTGACCACGCGCCGGTCGCGCTGCAACCGGGTCCTCCGCAGCAGGCCCATCCGGCTCAGATTGGTCACGTGCCGGCTGATGGTGGCGGTATCTATGGGGATAAAGTCCGCCAGCCCCGTGACGGTGTTCGCTTGGCCGGTGTAGCACCTGACCAGGATACTCATATGGATCGGGATGATCCTAAATGGTGCTAACCCCTCCTCCATCGATCGGGCAATGGCGTTGGTAAGATTGATGGACCACATGGACCCCAAGGTGTCTCCCAGCCATTCGTCATCCATACTCACCAGCACCCCCAGTGCGAGTACCTGCCGGATGCGTCCCAGTTCAGGGGGAGAGTGTATACTACATCCGCAATCGTTGTCAAGGCAAGGAATTATCTGTGCAGCCGGACAGCTACTGCCCCCCCGGCGCTCCATCCGGGGGGGTATGCAAAGGTCTCGGTGGGGAGTAGCTAGTGGCGTTGGCCCCCACTCCGGCAGACCGATTGGTATGAAAAGCCTGTACTATCCCGCCGCGCTGATGGCGAGGACCGTACCGCGGCCGAACTCGGTCACGATCAGGGAGCCGTCGGGGGCCACGGTCACGTCGGCGGGCAAGAGTAGCCTGGCAGCGAACTCGCGCACCTCTGCCCGCCGGATCGCCCCGGCCGCATCGCGGTGTAGCACCACACGATGCACTTCGCCCGGCAGGAAGAGCACCACAAAGACGTTGTCTCGGTAGCCGTCCGAGAGCTGATCCGCTGCGTAGATCGTCAGGCCGGCCGGGGCGTGGTGTGGTGGCCAGATGGCAATAGGCGGCCGGGTGGCCGACGACGGCGGCGGAAAGCCAAACGCCTCCGGGTAGCCATAGTGACCGCCCGCCGTGACGAGGTTCAGCTCATCCACCGGCGCACCCCGTTCGGTCCACGCGGCAACCCCGGCAAAGGCGTCGGGGCCGTTGTCGGTGACCAGCAGCTCACCGCGTCCCGTGAACGCCAGCCCGAACGGATTGCGGAAGCCGCGGGCGAACACCTCCACGTTGCTCCCGTCGGGGTCGGCCACCAGGATGGTGCCTCCCAGCGGCTCCCGCTCCGGGCCATGATCCGAGGTGCCGCCCTGGCCCACATACAGGCGCCCGTCGGGCCCGAACGCCAACTGCTGGTTGTGGTGCCAGAGGTAGTGGCCGGCGAGGAGGTCGCGCAGGATTGGTCGCGACTCATCCGCAGCGCCGTCGCCGGTCGTGTCGCGCAATGCCACGACCTCACCACGTTGGGCGGCGATCAAAGCGTGCGAGACATACAGCTCATCACCGCGAAACGCCAGCCCGGTCACCAGCCCCAGACCGGAGGCAAACACGCGCCGGTCTCCGGCTCGTCCTGACGTGACGGCAAAGCTGATGATTTCGCCGGCAAAGTCGTCCCCGGCAGCGCCGGCCGACCCGACAACGGTGTGGACCCCGACGTACAGCCGGCCATCCGGACCGAAACGCGCCACCGTGGGGCGCGTCAGGCCCGTCACCAGCCGCCGAACCTTGAAGCCCGGCGGCACCGTCACCTGCGACCGATCACCACTGGGCGCGGCTGCATCCGGCGTCGCCAACTGCGCCGCGAGCGCCCCGGCCGCGCCCAGCGCCACGAACAGCGCCAGCGTGAGCAGCGGCAGGAGCAGCGCTGGCACCGCGCGGCGCTCCGGCCGGGCGACGCGAAAGAGCAGGCCTGTCAGGGCGAGACCAAGCACGCCACCGAGCAGCGTAACGGCAACGCTCTCTGCCATCGCCGGCAGGTCGAGTGGCACAATCGGTTCCTCCGGCAGCGCGGCGGCCGGAAGAAGGCCCCCCAGCACGGTGTTGACGAGTAGCGCCGGATACGCGGTGGTCAGGAGCAGAAAAGCACCCGTGCTACCGATAGCGACGACGGTGAGCGCCATCGCTCGACCCGGCGGCGCCTCCTCGCGGCGGAGCGCCCGGACCGCTCCCACCAGGACACCGACGCCGCAGGTACACAGCGCGATGGCGAGAGTCGGTGCTACGAGCATGAGGCGGTGCTATCTATCCTGCGTACAAGTACCACGCGGGACAGTTATGGCTGGCCCGCCAGAATCACAGCATCGTACCATGTCGCCGGTCGGACACAGCCGTCGCCGGCCCACGAGATTCCCGCGAACGCAGGAAAACGGATCAGGGGTATTGTTCATAGCAACGTCGCGGGAATGACCGGGAAAGGTCAACGCTGCCTAGGCTGCGGCCCGATGGTCACGGCGGGAGGCGGCGGGCCGCACGGGCGACCATGCCGGGTGAACTGTGCGGGCAGGCGCCGGCAGCGGCGGCAGGTTGTATACACGGCCACCAGGGCGAGCGCTTCCAGCGTATTGGTTGGGAACCGGGTACTGGACGATCACCGCGCATCGAGCGGGAACGGCCGGTGTGGCGCGCTCGATGTCGCGGAGGGCGGCCAACGCCACCAGGCTCCAGCCGAGGACGGCGCCAATGGCGACGACCGCCAGAGCGATCCCCTCCAGCGCAAAGCTCCCCAGCGGCGAGAACGGCATGTCGGCGCTGCCCCAGGTCAATGCCTGTCGAGCCAGGTAGGACAGGCTCCACACGCCGAGCGTTAGCCCCAAGACGCGCGGCCAACCCGTCACGCTACCCTTAGCCGCGGTGCGTGGTGCGCGAGCACGTACCGGAAGCACGGCCGCTCTGCCGTCGCCAAAGCCGTCGCGGTAGCCCACCGGGATCGTCTCCGTCCTGCGCTGCACGTCTGCCGCCGCTGTCCATTTACGCATCGTCGCCACTCCTAGAACCTGTGGTCTATAGAACTTTCAATCTATAGAACGAGAGTTCTCGCCGGCGGTTGCGACCGCGGCGGCGCGTCCTACTCGCGCCAACGACCACACCCACCTCCTGTACCAACCCGGCCGCTCGGGCCTCGTGACCGCACCCCGACCCATGAAGCGCACGGTCCCGGCGCTCGCCGACCGAGCATCGAGTAGGCCAACGTGCTATGCTGGCCCCGTTCTGTAACGAACCACCGTCGGCAAGCACACCACGCCCCGTTCCGAAGAAACCGCTACTGTAGGAGCACAGCATGAGCAACGACAGCGACTATAGAAGGGTGGATGCGAGCCGCCTGGAGCAGTTAGTTACCAAGCTTTTCAGCGCAGCCGGTGTGAGCGACGAGGACGCCCGGTGCATGGGGCACATCCTCACCGACGCCGATCTGCGCGGGGTCCACACCCACGGGGCCCGGTTTGCGCCGCGCTACGTCGAGAGCCTCCGCGCCGGAGGCATGAACGCGCAGCCGGCCCGCCGGCTGGTGGTGGATGCCGGCGCGGTCGGTCTATACGACGGCGACAACGGCCTGGGCCACGTGGCTGCCGCGCGCGCCATGGAGATCGCCATTCGGAAGGCCAAGGAGCACGGTATCGGCAGTGTGAGCGTCCGACGCAACGGACACTGCGGCGCTATCGCCTACTACGCGCAAATGGCGGTGGATGCCGGGTGTCTCGCGTTCGTCGCCACGACGGGAGGCATTGCTATCGCCCCGGTTGGGGGCATCGAGGCGCGCTGCGGCCTCAATCCGATCTCGTGGGCTGCGCCGACGCGCCGCGGCTGGGCGTTCAACCTGGATATGGCGCCCTCGGTCGTGGCCGGCTCCAAGGTGGATATGGTCCGGCAACGTGGCGAGCGCCTTCCCTGGGGTTGGGCCATTGATGCCAAGGGCGAGCCGACGGATGATCCGGTCGCGGCGCGGGAGGGAGGTACCTTGTTGCCCATCGGGGACTATAAGGGGGTGGGGTTGTCCATTGCTGCCGAAATCCTGTGCGGTGTTTTCTCCGGGAGCAAGTTTGGGCAGACCGGGGGGGGCTCCGGACACCTGTTCCAGGCGATTGACATCGAGCATCTGATGCCGCTCGACGAGTTCACTGCGGCCATGGAGCGGATGATCGAGTACGTGAAAAGCTCGGCGCTCGCGCCGGGATCATCCGGCATTACGCTACCAGGTGAGCCGGAGTGGCAGAAGCGTCAGGAGTACATGGCCAACGGTATTCCTCTCGACCGACCAACACGGCACAGTCTGCGCGAGGCGGCCGAGACGGCCGGCGCTCCCTACGACATCGAGCTATAGTCGTGGCCCCCAGTCTCCGCTCCACCGTGATGGAGCGGAGGAGTCCAGCACAGCGCAAGCCGGTACAATTGCCGGTCGTGGCTCTTTCATCCCGGCGGACCGCGGTCACGGCTCACGCCGCTCCGACGCAGCATCGCCCGCTGACCGCCCCGGCAGCCATCTTTGCGCTCTTGCTTGCCATCCTATGGAGTGGCTTGCCTATCGCGACCAAGGTCGGTCTCGACTATGCCCCTCCCTTGCGCTTGAGCGCGATGCGGTTTGTGGTCGGTGGGATCGTGGTCCTTTGCTGGGCACTCCTGACCAAGACGGACTTGCGTCTACGCCCCGGCGAGTGGAAGGCCCTCGCCGTGCTCGGTGTCCTGTTCTCCGTGCAGATCGCCTTTCTCAACATCGGTCTCGATCTCACCACGGCGGGGCACAACGGCGTCCTGACCGTCACCTTTTCGATCTGGGTCGCCGTGCTGGCGCACTTCTTCGTGCCGGGCGACCGGCTCACCATGCCGAAGCTGCTCGGCGTATTCATTGCCTACGGGGGGATCGTGTTGCTCTTCGCCGACAGTCTCGGGGTGCGTGCCACGGCGCTACTCGGCGATGTCTTCTCGGCCATCTCCGGCTTCTTGCTCGGAGCACGCCTGGTCTACAACGCGCGCATGGTGCAGAACCTACATCCGGCCAAACTGCTGCTGGCGCAAGCCGTTTGCGGTACCGTGTCACTCGTGACCGCAAGCCTGCTCTGGGAAGACGTACCCGTTCGGTGGGCTATCCCCCTCGCCCTATCGGTGCTCTATCAAGGCGCGGTGGTCGCCGGCTTCTGCTTTATCGGTAGCCTGTGGCTCCTCAAGCGCTACTTCCCTTCGCAGGTGAGCGTCATCTCGCTCGCCCAGCCGCTCTTCAGCATCGTCGCGGCCTGGATCATCCTGGGCGAGCCACTCAGCTCGACGCTCTGGTTGAGCGCTGCGCTGGTGATGGTAGGAGCCTGGCTGGTACGGCGGCGCCCCCCACTGGCCGGCTGACGAGGCCTTCGCCTGGAGGGCCGCAACACTGGCAGCAGCATCCGAGAGCGGAGCCGCCAAGGTGCCGATATGCCGTGGTCCGATCCGCGATGCGATGTATGACCACACGAAAGTCAGAGGCGTCATCCACGGTATAGATGATACGGAACGATCCGACACGAATACGGTGCTCAGAATACTGACAGGACAGCCGCGTATCACGTATGCTGTTGGCCAGAAAGCGCGGACAGGACGTGCGATGAGCGTGAGGGTCACTGTTGACGGTCGTGAGGTCGCGGTGGCAGAGACGGCCACCGTCCTCGACGCGGTGCTCGCGGCCGGCATCGAAATACCGCATCTCTGCAAAGATGCCGACCAGCCGCCTATCGGCGCGTGCCGTACCTGTTTGGTCGAGGTCGAGGGGGGGCGCGGCTTCCCAGCCTCGTGCCACATACCGGTGCTAGACGGCATGACCGTCCGCACGCGCGGCGCGGCGCTGGATCGTGTCCGCAACGGTGTCCTGGCGCTCACGCGGGCGATGCAGCCGGCAGAGCTGGCTACGCCGGCCGCCGGTGTGGGGCAGGAGTTCGGCGATATACTCGATCTCTTCCGACTGGCCGAGCCGCTCAATAGTCTGACACCCAAGCCGCGGCCAAACATGGACGACAGCAACCCCATCTTCCGGCTCAACCACGAAGCCTGCATCATGTGTGGGCGCTGCACCACGGCCTGCGAGGATATTCAGCACATCGGCGCCATCTCCATCGCCGGTACGGCCCAGCAGACCCACATTGCCCCCTTCATGGAGCAGGCGCTGATCGACTCGATCTGCACGACGTGCGGCCAGTGTGTCTCGGTCTGTCCCACCGGGGCGCTCCATCCCAAGCCGCCACGCCCCCAGGTGGCCCGCGAGGTCAAGAGCGTGTGCGCCTATTGTGGCGTCGGGTGTGGTCTCACGATGCAAGTAGACGAGCATGACCGCCTCATCAACGTGCTCGACGATCCTACCAACCAGTCCAGCCAGGGGATGCTGTGTGTGAAGGGACGCTTTGGCCTCACCTTCATCCAGCACGAGGATCGCCTGACCACGCCGCTGATCCGCAAGAACGGCGTGCTCACCGAGGCGTCCTGGGATGAGGCGTTGGACATAGTGGCGGAGAAATTTGCCGAGTACCGCGGCGCGTTCGGTTCGCTCGCCTCGGCCAAGGCCACCAACGAAGACGGCTACGTGCAGCAGAAGCTCGTCCGCCTGCTGATGGGCACCAATAACATTGACCACTGCACGCGGCTCTGCCACTCTCCCTCGGTCGAGGCGATGATCGCGCAGCTTGGCAGCGGGGCGACCAGTAACTCCTACGCGGACTACCGCAACGCCGGGTGCCTGATGGTCGTGGGCAGCGACCCCAGTTCCAACCATCCGGTGATTGCCGCGCAGCTACGCCAGGCCATTGACGAACGTGGCGCCGAGCTGATTGTGATCAACCCCAAGCGCATTGACCTCTGTAACTACACCGACCTGTGGCTGCGGCCCAGCCCCGGCACCGACGTAGCGCTGTTCAACGGTCTCGCGCGCGCGGTGCTCGACGCAGGATTGGCCGACGAGGACTTCATCCGCGAGCGGACGGAGGGCTTCGCGGCACTGGAAGCGACCTTAGCGGATTACAGCCCCGAGGTGGTGGAGCAGATCACCGGCGTCCCCGCCGCAGACATCCGCCGCGCGGCGACGCTCTTCGCGCACCCGCCGTTTGGCGGCTCCTGCCTCATATGGGGCATGGGTATCACCCAGCACACCAACGGCACGGACAATGCCACGGCGCTGCTCAACCTGGCCCTCGTCACCGGCCAGATCGGGAGGCCGGCAGCCGGCGTCTCACCCCTACGGGGCCAGAACAACGTCCAGGGCTGCGGCGATGCCGGTTGCATTCCCGATAAGCTGCCCGGCTATCAGAACCTGACCGCTGACGGGCGGGGACCGTTCGAGCAGCTCTGGGCCGGGCCGCTGCCTAGCGAGGCCGGTCTTGTCGTTACCGACATGATGGCGGCGGCAACGCAGGGTGGCATTGCCTGTATGTACATCACCGGGGAGAACCCGTTACTTAGCGAGCCATACCTGGCGCACGCGAAGCAGGCTCTATCGAGCTTGCAGTTTCTCGTGGTGCAGGACATCTTTCCCCACGAGACCACCGAGCTGGCCGACGTAGTGCTCCCGGCCACCTCCTTTGCCGAGAAGGAGGGCACCTTTACCAACAGCGAACGGCGGGTGCAGCGGGTGCGGCCGGCCATTCCACCCGTCGGCAATAGCCGGCCCGATTGGTGGATCGTCTGCGAGATCGGCAAACGACTGGCACGGCGGCTGGGCATGGACCCGGGGCAGTTCGAGTACAGCAGTCCGGCGGCCATCTTCGACGAGATGGTGGCGCTCACACCGTTCATGGGGGGGCTGTCACATGAGCGGCTGGACCGTGAGGGCGGCATCCAATGGCCCTGTCCAACACCGGAGCATCCCGGCACGCCACAGCTCTACACGGACTCCTTCCCGGTGGGCAAAGCCAAGTTCGTGCCCGTGATCCAAGGCCCACCGGCCGCCGAGCTACCGTCGCGGCGCTTTCCGCTCATCCTCAACACCGGTCGCGTCCTCTACCACTGGCACGGCGGGACGATCACTCGCCGGGCCGAGGGGCTACTGGCGCGCGCCCCCTATCTGGAGGTGGCGATCAATCCTGAGGACGCCAGTGCAGCCGGCTTGAGCGACGGCGACGACGTGCGCGTGGTCTCGCGGCGCGGCGAGCTAGACGGCAAGACGCTCGTCAGCGAGACCGTGCCTCCCGGTGCAATCTTCATCCCTTTCGTCAAGCTCCAGGAGTCGGCGGCCAACTTCCTGACCAACGCCGTCTTCGATCCCCAGTCGAAGATTCCCGAATACAAAGTCTGTGCCGTGCGGCTCGAAAACCCGGCCACCCCCGCGCGCTGGCGCCGTGGTCGCCGGCGCCTGGGCCTGCCGGTCGGCACGCGCCGAGGTAGAGACTAGGCTAGGCCGGGCCACTTTCTACACTGCTTTGGCGATATGGCCACACCGGCAGCACGACATGATCGAGCGAATGACTGTTTGGCGCGTTTACCTAGATTCGAGCGCATGGTTTCGTCCCTTTGACGACCTCACTATCGAACGAAATCGTCGTGAGGCACGAGCAGCAGCTACTTGCTTACGGCTGGCAGAATCCGGTCTTGTCGAGATCGCATGCTCGCCGATGCTCCAGTACGAGGTACGACAGACTCCGCATCCCGTACCTCGACAACTGGTCTTGCAACTCCTAGCGATCTGCACGGTCGAGATTCTGTACAATGAGCACGTACAACAACACGCACAAGGTCTGGTCACGACTGTTGGCCTACGTCCAAGAGATAGCTTGCACTTGGCATTCGCGGCCGAGGCTGATGTATTGTACTTTGTGACTACTGATGATCAACTCATCAGGCGAGTCCAGGATATTGTGCATACTCTTGGTAAGTCAATGTTCATAATCACCCCCGACCGTGTACTGGAGGAATGGAATCGTGAACACCGCTAGGCAGCAGGCATCCGCAGGTCTACCAGTCTCCGATGAGGAATTGCGACTCGAGGGAATTCGCGCGGTCCTTCATCGTTACGGGCCAGCCGCGGCAGCACGCCATGCCATGCTGACGTATGAAGGCCAAATCGACCATACCGCGCTTATCCGCCGCCTGCGTGATGCCGACCCCGCTAGCCTCGACGACCTCGTCGCCGAGATTCAAGGCATTGTGGCAGACGGAGCGTGAACCGGGCACCGGGATGGGTGTTCTCGGCACTGACGGTGCCACGGTGGGACTCGGCAATGGCCTGCACGATAGCCAGCCCCAGACCGTTGCCGGGCTGTGCTGTGGCGTTACGACCGCGGTAGAAGCGGCTGAACAGATGGGGCAGGTCAGGCTCCGGAATGCTACTGCCGTCATCGGCAACGACGAACGTTGTCCACCCTGCTCCCTGTTGCAGCGCAATCTGTACCGTCCCGCCGGCGGGGGTGAAATTGATCGCGTTGTCCAGCAGGTTGCCCACCGCTTGCCGGAGCTGCCCGGCCTCGCCGCGCAGCTCCACGGGCTGCGGCGGCACTGTCAGCGCGAATTCGAGGCCGGCTTGCTCTGCTTGCGAGGCGTACAACTCGGCTACCTCACGGATCAGGACGACCGCGTCAACCACACCGTGCGCCCTGTCGGCAGCGCCAGCCTCGATGCTGGAGAGATCCAGGAGGCTGGTTGTTAAGGTCTCCAGGCGGCTGACCTGCGACCGAGCACGCGCCGTCAGCGTCGCTCGACGTTGCCGGGTAGCTTCCTTGCCCAACAACTCGAGGTTGGTCTGGAGGGCGGTCAACGGCGTGTGTAGCTCATGGGCAGCATCGGCAACAAAGCGACGCAGGGTCAGGACCGTTCCTTCGACGCGCCCGGCCATCTCGTTGAAAGCGGTGGCGAGCTGTCCCACCTCATCACGGCGACTTACGTCGGCGCGCGTGCCGAGATCACCACTGGCCATCCGCTGTGTGACCCGCGTGAGATTGAGCAGGGGGCTGGTTAGGCGGAGGCTGATGAGCCAGCCGACGCCCGCAGCCAGCACTACGGCTACGGCGCTGGCTATCGCCCAGACCCAAGCGATACCGGTGAGGACTTCCCGGCCAATATCCGGCCCCTCCGACAACTCAAGGAAGCCGCGCAACACCCCTTGGGGATCGTAGATGGGGTGACGGAGCACCAGGTTGGAGCGCGTGGCAGCCAACGGTGTATCCGGCATGAAGCCGAAGCCGAGGCGAGTAGCGAGACTTGCACCGGCATCCAACAGGCCGGGCTCCAGCACTTGGGCGCCGCCGCGCGCTACAGCCGCGCGAGATTCGGCATCTCCGCCCAGAACAATGACCTGCCGCGCGATCCGTACCTCTTCTCTTACGCTGGTTAGTCCTGAGCCGGCGACGGCAAGCTCCGTGCGGAACGTGCGCTGCTGACTCGCCTCTTCCACCGCTTGAATAAAGACCTCCGACAGACCACCAGGCTCGAGCGCCAGGGCAGCGTTCGCCAACGCCCGCACCGCATCCGGTGCTCCGGAGTCGCCTACCACCTCGCTCTCGCGGTCCAGCAGGCGCACTCGGGTCTGCGACAGGAAGGACAAGCTCTTGAGCCGACTGTCCAGCGCCTCGGCCGATGCCGTCATCGCCAGCAGGAGGGGAGCGTAGTCGTACATCGCCTGAGCGTTAGCTACAAGATAACTCACCTCCTGGCGGCGGTACGAGTCCCGCAGGATGGCCAGGAGCACACCGCCAAGCGCCAAGGCGGTGAGCAGCGCGATACCGGCATAGGTGAGCGGCAAACGCCAGCGTATGGAACTGGGTACCATGACGTTTTCCTTAGCCTCCTACCGGCTCTCCCAGCGGGAGTGAGGGCTTGGATTCCCGCGGAAGCGGGAATGACGGCGGCAGACTAGCCAACCAGCCGGTAGCCGGTGCCGGGTACGGTGAGGATGAGTGCCGGGTGGCTGGGATCAAGCTCAACCTTCTCCCGCAACCGGCGCACGTGGACGTTGACGGTACGCTGGCTCTCGACCTCGGCGCTGTAACCCCAGACCGCATCCAAGATTTGAGCGCGACTGAGCGCGTGGCCGGGGTGCTGCGCCAGATACACCAACAGCCGGAACTCGGTAGGCGTCAGGTTGACCAAGTACTGTCCACGCCACACCTGCGCTCGACTGCGATCAATCACGAGATCGCCAGCGTAGAGCACCTCGGCACCGGCGACGGATAGCTCGCCATAGGCGCGGCGCAGCAGCGCCCGTACCCGCGAAAGCAGCTCGCTCAGGCTGTACGGTTTCGTGACGTAGTCATCGGCGCCCATCTCCAGCCCGAGCACCTTCGCCGTCTCGTCCCGCCGGACGGTCAGCATCAGAATCGGCTGGCGCAGCTTCAGCTCGCGGAGCTGCCGGCAGAAGTCGAATCCCGAGCCATCGGGTAGACGCAAGTCGAGGATGATGAGTTGCACCCGGCCGCTTTGCGCGTAAGCGACCCCTTCGGTCCCGGAGGCGCGCCAGACCACCTCGTAGCCTTCCTGCACCAGCCCATCTTGCAAGCTTGTGGCTACCGCCGGGTCGTCCTCGATCACGAGAATGCGCGTGGATTGATTCATGGCTGTACATGCACTAGCCGCCCGCTCCGACTGCGACCTACAGTAGCGCGAGCGCACGGAGCGCCGCCAGCGTATCGGGGGACTGGCCGGTACCGGGCCAAAACCAGCCGCGCTCGACAAAGAAGCCGGGCAATACTTGGGAGTGGTAGCGGCCGGTTACGTCGGAGGCCAGCGGCTGATACTTCCCGTCAGCATCCAGGGCATACGCGCTGATCTGCTCCACGACCGGATTGAGCAGCCAATACTCCTGCACGCCGTATTGCTCGTAGTCGCGCATCTTGCTGCCCCAATCGCGGCCCGCCGTGCTCGGCGAGATCACCTCCACGACCAGATCGGCGGCCCCCTCGATATGCGTCTCCTGCACGCGGTCGGCATGTGCGCTGGCCACGAAAGCGACATCAGGAACATATCGCTGCTCGCCGAGACGCATTCCGGCATCACTGAACACCCTACCCAGAGCATGCGACTGAACGAATATATCCAGTAACTGCGAGATAGTCATATGTGTTCGGCTGTGCCGGATGGTGGCTGGGGGCATGATGATAACCTCCCCATCGATTAGCTCGGCCTTGATGTCCTCGTCCAACGACTCGTAAAGCTCCTCCGGTGTCTGCACCCGCGGGGGCGCTACAGCAGCAGCCGGGGCAGGAGGCACCGGTGCGGTTGCGACTGTCTCAACCATGACAACTCCTCGATCCAAACCGATCAGCAGCAGTGGGGTATCTACCAAGAGTATAGACCCTCCTGGTGAGACCAAGGGGCGGCCAACCGGCGGGCGACGGCGGTGGAGTGGGCGCCTGACACCGGGGCTTGTCAGGACTTGCCCTGGGGCGGCGAGTCTGTTGCGGTGACCGCAGTGGTGGTCGCGTGGTGCTCTTCGAGCGGCTCCACATGCACCACCATCTCCGTCGCCGGCAGTGCGACGCGGACGGCCTGCTCGATCTCGGTGGCACGCCGATGCGCCGCACGGACGCTGTGCTCACCAGGGATCAGGATGTGGACATCCGCAAACTGGCGGGCGCCGCTGCGCCGTGTGCGTAGCTCGTGGAAGGTCATCCCCGGCTCCAGGCAGTTCTCAATCGCCTGGGCGATCACCGCCGTATCCGACGGGGACAAGGCCGTGTCCATCAGCCCCTGGAAGGAGCGCCAGAGCAAGCGTCCCCCGGTACGCAAGATGTGGAGGCCGACGGCCAAGGCCAAGATTGGGTCCAGCCAGGTGAGGCCGGTAAGGAGCACCAGCCCCAGCCCGGCGACCACCCCCACGGTCGTCCAGACATCGGTCATTAGATGCTGACCCTCCGCCTCCAGCGCGATTGAGCGGCTCCGGCGGGCAACGCGCCGGAGCACTTGCGCCACGGTCAAGTTGATCGCCGCTGCACCGAGCGAGAGCGTCAGGCCGGTGCCGAGCGCCGTCAGCGGGGCGGGATGGAAGAGGCGGATGCCGGCCGCAACGAGGATGCCACCGCCCGCCAGCAGGATGAGCACTCCCTCAGCACCGCTGGCAAAGTATTCGATCTTGCTGTGGCCATACGTGTGGTCGCGGTCGGGTGGATGCGCCGCATACCACAGCGCGAACAGCGCCATCAGCGCCGTGGCGAGGTTGACGAGCGATTCACCGGCATCGGAGAGCAGCCCCACCGACCCCGTGAGCCGGACGGCCGCGAGTTTCAGGCCTATCGTCGCCACGGCCGCGGCCACCGAGAGCAGCGCCCACCGGGCAGGCGGTACGTCACGACTACTTTTCGCCGCCGCGTTATGCCCCTGCATCAAACTAACAGCCTTCTTCTCGCATTATAGCGTACCAAAGGTCGCTGTTAGGTGCCCATACTGACGCAGAAGTCGTTGCTGCAAAGTGATAGCAACTGCGTCACGGCGTCACGGCAACGGCTCGCCGGTCAATCGCTGCGATCAACTCTTCGATAGCACTGTCGAGCCGCCGGAAGGAGCGGCAGCGCCGGCGAATGCGGGCACAGTCGAGCAAATCGGTGAGCGGGGCCATGTCCTGCCTCTCCTTGTAGCCACGACCGGCAGGCAGCAGCCGCTGCAGCCTGCTTTTGGGAGAGCGGAGTGCTTCCGGTTCAGGGTGCGGTTCAGTGTCGTCGGGGAGGAACGCCAGCCCCTTGATCGGCTGACCGCGGATGGTTTCGATGCTGGCGAACAACCAGGCTTCATACGCCTGCACCGCCACGACAAGGACAACAGGGAGGCTCAACTCTACACGGCTCGCCCGCGCGGCTAGCTCCCGGGCGAGCTCAACGGCACAGTTATCCTCATCGAGGTCAAGCAGGACGATAATTCCGGCCGCGTCTGGCTCGGCCGCCGCGCTAGCAAGATAGGCCTCAATCCCGGCAGGACGTGTGAGCTTGGTTCTTCCCTTCGCGTTATAGGGAGTAGCAATGGTGAAGTCATAGCGGGCTTGCTCGTACAAGAGACGACGCAATAGCAAGGGAAAAGCTACCGCTTCACCATCACCTTCAACGATGGGCACGATTGCGGGCATGGCACGCCGTTAGCCAGCCTTGCGCCGGAAGCCACGCACGCGAATCAGGTCGCCTGGCTCGAATAGCTCCATCTCTACGCTCTTGCGGTACTCGTCGTCAACCGGGCCGATATGCGTCACGCCGTCTATCTTCTCCACCACCCGCAGCTCGTCCGACTCCAACTCGTTCATTAGGTCGGCGCTCTGGGTCGTGACCAAGACCTGTCCGTGCAGCGACGCTTCGCGCAGCACCTCCACGAGCACGCCCATAGCGCCCGGGTGGAGGTGCAACTCTGGCTCTTCGATGATCGTCAGCGAGGGCCGCCGTTCCTGATAGAGCGCCGCGAGTAGCGCCAGTACCCGCAGCGTGCCGTCGGATTCGACTGCCGCATCGAATGCGTGTGCGTGATCTCCTCGCTGATGATGACCGATCTTGATGACTAACCGATCTCCGGCAGTCTGAATCTCGAAACCACTGGCGCTCTCCACAATAGATGAAAGAGCATTTACCAGCAGCGTTCTCGATTTAGATTCTTTAGAAAATTGCTCCTTAAGTACGCTTGCAAGGTTAGTCCCGGCTTCATCCAGCATTAGCGCCGGGCGATATGCTTGATCCGCTCGCAAGCTCTGCGGAAAGACCGTATAGCTTCTGATGCCTTGTAGGTGCCGCTCAACCCTGTAGAAGGTCCGAAATAGACGTGACGAGCGCAAGGCAAGCTCATCCTGAGGGGCGTCGGGTAGCATCTTCGGGAACCGCCGTCGGGCAGCGTCGCGCCCCGGCTCCACTGGCTCCTTGCGCCATTCCCCCCGATAGGTTTCATACTCCGCAAGATCACCTTCCGTGCCAATCTTGCAGACTTCGCGCCTGATGCGAAATCCCGCATCGGCGTCCCCACTCGATTCCAACTCAACCGCATACTCCGCTGGAGTCGGCTCTGCTCGTATATAACGCACCTCCATAAGAAGCTCAATCCTAAGCACTCTGGCCCGATATCTGCTCAATTGTGAGAATCCACGCCTATTGACGACGGCAGCTTCAAGTCTCGAATTCAGAGCGTCGCTGATGAACTTGAGCGCGTCAATGAAGTTGCTCTTGCCGGATGCATTAGGTCCAACCAACACCGTGAGCGGGCCAAGCTCGACCTCAACATCACCTAGACTGCGGTAGTTTTTGATCCTTACTTGCTTTATCATGGCTGGCCGCCCAGCAGGGACTCGAGCAGCACCAGGCTGTGTTGGCATTTGAGACAGCAGGCAGCGCTACCAACCCCTTGCGTCATGTCACACAAGCCGGAATCCAGGGGCTTGGAGCGGCCCACGTTCTCACGTGCCCGGTCATTCCCGGGCAATGGCAACAGAATCTAGCCCTCGGCTAGTGAGGATACCGGATAGAGACTGGTGATTGCGTGCGGTGCGGCCAGCCGGCGCACGAGCTAAGGGAAAGTGATGCCGAGCTTGATGGACTGCTCGGGGTGCTGGTCAATGGCGGTGTAGGCAGCGGCACTCTCCTCGAACGGCACAATCGGCGAGACAATACCCTCCGTCCGCACGCGACCGTTGAGCAGCCAGCGTAGCCCCAGGTCGGCGAGGCGGTGCAGGTCCCAGGCCGGATAGTCCCGCGCCGGCAGGCTCTCGGCGCGCACCGACACCAACGAGAGCTGATTGAGGTGAAACTCGTAGCCCAGGTGAACATCGCTGGCGTCGCGGCCATAGAACGAGATCACGCAGACGGTGCCGCCGAAACGGGTGGCGCGGATGGCCTCGTGTAGCGCGGCGGGATTGCCGCTGACCTCGACCGCAACATCCACTCCGCGCTGCCCCCATTGAGTAGGTCGCTCGGTGTAGCCGCCCACGACATGTGGAAGCGGCGCGGCCGGCTCATGCTGCCGGCTCGCCGGGGCGGTCAGCTCGCGGATGGCTTGCCCCACGTCCCCGGCAAGCGGGTCAATGGTAGCGTCGGCGCCGAGCGACAGCGCGAGGTCGCGCCGCGCCTTGATCGGGTCCACCGCGATCACTTGATCGGCACCGGCAAGACAGGCCAGCTGCACGGCCATTTGACCGATAGCCCCTAGCCCGAACACGGCTACGCGGTCGCCTAACCGGACATTGCCCTCGCGCAGCGGCAAGGCCATGACCAGCGGATCGAGGCAGACGGCCGCCTGCGGGGTCAGGCCGGCCGGGAGCAGGTCCACGCGACCGGCCTCGACTGTGTGCGTCTCGCGGATGGGCAGGTGGCCGAAGACCCGATCTCCCACGCTAAACGTGGTCACGGCCGCCCCTACCTCCGTCACGACACCGGTGGCCATATTGCCCAGGGGAGCCGGTCGAAAGGTCTGCTCCGCTCCCGGTGACGGCGGCACGGGCATAAAGCAGCCCCACGCCGCGTCATAGCGCCGGTCGGGACGGGCATCACGGTCGGTGCGCCCGGCACGGTAGCTGACCATCTCGGTGCCGTGTTTGGGTGCGGCAAACTCGGTCCGGATGCGAATCTGCGTCTCCCCCAGCGGCGGCTCGGCGTACTCGCGGAAGCCGGGCGTGTAGGGGGCGACGGTGACAAGCTCGCGCGGCATCGGCTGCTCCTCCTCGGCAGCGTGTCTGCTGACAATGGTGCCAGAGCGTTGCGCGCCCCGCTCGCCGCCAGGGTAGGAGCGTAGGCGGCTGTGTCCCTCCCAGCACACATGCCGCCTATTTTTCCGGTTTACCTCCCCTTGTGAGACGCGCCGACCACCCGATCCACGGTAACGGCAGCGTGCTGCCGTCTGCCCGGCCGCTTATACTGGAAGGAGTGTCGGGCGTGGAGGCTGCGGAGCGATGATCCCGATTGGCGCTGAGGACGTTGGCCGGCGGCGGCTGCCAATTGTCAACTATGCGCTGATCGGGACCTGCATTGCGATCTTTGTGCTGCAAGGGCTGGGGCTAGGCGATTCGGAGGCTTTCGTCCGTACTTGGGGGCTGGTGCCGGCGCGCTTGCTGCACGACGGCCCCGCCGCTGCCCATACCCTCATCACCCACATGTTCCTCCACGGCAACCTCCTCCATATCGGTGGCAACATGCTCTTTCTCTGGGTTTTCGGTGACAACATCGAGGATGAGTTCGGACACATTCCCTACCTACTCTTCTATCTGGGCACCGGCATACTCGCCGGCCTTGCTTCGGTGGCCCTGCGCTCCACGTCCGGCGTGCCGGGAATCGGGGCGTCCGGGGCGATCTCCGGGGTGCTGGGCGCTTACCTGGTGTTATTCCCGCTCAACGAGATCCGCGTGGTGATTCTGCATCCCTTCACCGTGCTCCTCTGGCTAGGATCAATCTTTCTGCAAAACCGTCTGGAGCTACCCAAGATCGGCATATCGGCGCTCTACGTGCTGCTGTTCTACGTCATCTATAACTTCGTGGGCGCGCTCGCGGGCATCGTCAGCCCCTCCAGGGTGGACTCGGTGGCCCATCTGGGCGGCTTTCTTGGCGGGTATCTTATCGTGCTCATCCTGCGGAGCCGCTTTGGTCTGTGGCCGGATACAGCGGTGGAGACCGATACACCGGTCGCTGCTCTACGGACCGGGATGACCGACCGACGGGCCGCGGCGGAGCGGTTGCAAGCAGTGGGCAACTGGGGAGAAGCACGCGCGACGCTGGAGGCCGCGCTGAAGCAGGATGAGTTGCGTGACGATGTACGTAGCAGCGTCTCCGCCCACCTCCAGCTGGCCGAAATCTTGGCGCATCAAGGCGAGCTAGACGCTGCACGAGCTACGCTCGCTACCGGGCGAGCGTTAGCCCAAGCGCATGCATACAGTGACTTGGTGGCGCACGCCGACCTCGTTGCCGGGCATGTAGCGCATCGGGCCAACGATGCCGCCGGCGCAGAGCAACTCCTAAAGCGTGCGCTGGAATGGGCACGCGCCGAGACCATCCAGGCTCTCCCGGCGGCGCAAACCGTGCTGGCAGCCGCCGAGCTTGCCGACCGGCTGGGGGGAGCCGAGCGGGGGCTGAAGCTGCGCCGTGAGGCAGTGCGGATGTTCATTCAGGCCCGCGACCGGCGGCGCGCGGTTGACGTATTGATAGAGATCGGCGCGCGACTCGCGGCAGCAGGAGATACCGCCGGGGCCTATGCCGCGCGGCGGGAAGGGTTGCGCCACGCGCAAGCAATCTACTATCTTGATGCCGTCGAGCGCCTGAGTGCGGAGTTGAAAGCACGTAGGGCAAGCAACAGGCGCGAATCGCCGTAAGCTCGGCGCGGGTAGCAGTCATCTCGGAGGAGCGAGGTATCGCGCGATGGAACAATCATCTCGGCGGTACTCGGCCCCGTTTGTGGTCATCGCCGCGGTGTTTGCGACGACGCTTGTCGTCTCCAACATCATCGCCGTAAAGATAGCCGGGTTCGCCGGGCTGACCATCTCCGTAGCTTTCGTCCTCTTTCCGATCAGCTACATTTTCGGGGACATCCTCACCGAGGTGTACGGCTACGCCGCCGCGCGTCGGGTCATCTGGCTCGGCTTCGCCTGCAATGTGCTGGCGGTTATTGCCATTTGGTTGGGTCAAATCCTCCCACCGGCCGTCTTCTGGAAGAATCAGGCGGCCTACGAAAGTATCCTCGGCGCCACGCCGCGGATCCTAGTCGCCTCATTTATCGCGTACCTGATCGGTGAGTTCTTGAACTCCTTTGTCCTGGCAAAGCTCAAGATCGCCACCGCCGGCCGCTGGCTCTGGCTGCGGACGATCACCTCCACAGTGGTCGGCCAGGGCGTGGATAGCGCCATCTTCTACACGTTGGCCTTTGCCTTACTGCCGGTTATTGGTGGAACTATGTCCGGCGGCGACCTCACCGTGACTATTATCACCGCATGGCTCGCCAAGTCGGCGTATGAGGCGCTGGCAACCCCGCTGACCTATGCCGCCGTGAGCTACCTCAAGCGGCTGGAGGGGATTGATACCTACGACCGCGACACCAACTTCAACCCGCTCTCCGTGTAGTCGGCCGGGACTCACTCCCGGCCCCTGCTCCACGTGTGGAGAGGGAGTGTGCGGCGGCGGACGGATGAGGCCAGGGGATGAGGTTCCAAGACGAGGAGGCGAGAGCCGAGGTGGTGAGGAAACTGGCGCTCATCGGCGGTGGCTTCATGGGTGAGGCGATCCTCTCCCGCCTCATCGCCGCCGGCGTGGTGGCACCCGGCGATGTGTGCGTAGGTGAGCCGGTCCCCGCGCGTCGAGACGCGCTGACCGCGCAGTACCAGGTCCGGACCGTCGCGGACAACCTCGCAGCGGTAGCGGATGCGGCCGTCGTGCTGCTGGCCATCAAGCCCCAGCAAACCGAGCCGGTGCTGGCGTCGCTGCGGGGCAACCTTGGCTCCGACACGCTGGTCGTCTCGATTATCGCCGGGACGGCGCTCGCTGCCCTGACTACCGCCCTCGACCACCGGCAAGTGGTGCGCGCGATGCCGAATACGCCGGCGGCGGTCGGCGAGGCCATGACGGTCTGGACCGCCACACCCGCAGTCTCCGCGGCACAGTTGACGACGGTGCGGGCGATCTTCCGGGCCGTCGGCCGCGAAATCCAGGTAGACGGGAACCGGTACGTAGACATGGCTACGGCTGTCAACGGCAGCGGGCCGGGCTATGTCTTCCTCGTGATCGAGGCTTTGATAGACGCGGCGGTGCAGCTCGGTTTGGCACGACCGGCCGCGCACGAGCTGGTCGTTCAGACGGTGCTAGGCTCGGCCGCGTTGGCGCGAGACACCGGGGAGCACCCGGCCGAGCTGCGTAATCGGGTGACGACCCCCGGAGGGACGACGGCGGCCGGCCTGCTGGCCATGGAAGCCGGCGGCCTCCGCGCGGCGTTGGCGCACGGGGTCATCGCCGCTTACGAGCGCAGCGTGGCGCTAGGCGCCGGCCCTGCGGGCAGCGCCAACTGCTGATTGTCGGCCGCCGCTGGTATACTGCCGGGCTAGGCTCTGCCGGCAACGCCCGCTACTCGCTCGACCCACGTCAATCCGATAGCGCAGTTCACCGGTGCAATCCCGTGATCGTCCTGCATCACGTGTCCAAGGTCTACGCCAACGGGGCTACGGCGCTCACCGATGTGAGTCTGGAGATCCCGGACCGGGATTTTGTCTTTCTCGTCGGGCCATCGGGTGCCGGGAAGTCCACCTTCATTCGCCTCCTGATCCGGGAAGAACTGCCAACCTCCGGGCGCGTTTTTATTGAGGGGCAGGATATTGCCCGCCTACGCAACGGGGCGGTGCCCTATTTGCGGCGGAAGGTGAGCGTGATTTTCCAGGATTTCCGCCTGCTGCCTGAGATGACCGTCTTCGAAAACGTGGCGTTTGCCTTGCGCGTGGCCGGGTACAAGCGCAAGCAGATTGACGAGCGCGTACTGGAGACGCTTGAGCTTGTCAAGATGGACACCTACCGGGACCGCTTCCCCTATCAGTTGTCGGGGGGCGAGCAGCAACGTGTGGCTATCGCGCGGGCAATCGTCCACAAGCCACCGGTCTTGGTGGCCGACGAGCCGACCGGCAATCTCGATCCGGATACGGCGGCCGAAACGGTGCAGCTCTTGGTACAGATCAATGCGTTGGGTACAACGCTGCTGATGGCCACGCACAACCGCGACTTGGTAGACACGATGCAGCGCCGGGTGGTAGCCCTGGAGGCTGGTCGGATCGTCCGTGACGAACAGCGCGCCGGCTACGTCTAGTCGCAGCGAGGCGGCGCTTCCCCAGGCTCCCCGGTCGGACGGATGCACGTGAACGGAATCAACGCATGAATTGGATCGGCCGGGCGTGGGAGGTGTTCGACTATGCAGTGACGGCGGCGCTGATAGGCCTCTGGCGCCATCGCTTTATGACGGGCGCCACGGTGCTGACGACGGCGCTGATGCTCCTGATGCTCAATGTCTTTGTCGTGCTGGTCACGCACTTGAACGTGGCACTCGAAGCGTTGGAGCATCGCGTCAACGTCATCGCGTACATCCGTGAAGATGCTCCGCCTGGTAAGGTGCTCGAACTGCGACGCAGCCTCCAGAACCGCGCGGACGTGCTCGAAGTGATCTATGTAACGAAAGACGAGGCGCTGGCCCGGCTGCGGGAGCACTTCGCCGACCGGGCGGAGCTACTAGCAATAGTATCGGATAATCCGCTGCCCGCATCCCTGGAGATCCGCGCTCGCAATCCCGAGAGTCTCGAGAACATCGTCTCGCTGCTGGAGACAAAAGTAGGGCCAGAATCCGTACTGGAAGAGGTGGCCCTACAAGAGGATATTGTGGAACGTCTGCTGCAGCTCACTACGGCGACGCGCGTCGCCGGTGTGACGATGACCGGAGGGCTAGCGATCGTCAGCCTGTTTATCGTCATCAACACTATTCGCATCGCCGTGTATTCCCGTCGGCAAGAGATCGAGGTGATGAAGCTGGTGGGGGCAACGGACTGGTTTGTACGCTGGCCCTTCGTCTTCGAGGGGATGCTCTATGGGCTGCTGGCTTCGCTATTGACGCTGCTGATCGTCGTCCCGGCCTACGATCCGGTCGTAGAGAACTTCTGGGCGCTCCTGTCGTTCTTACCGGTAGAACGCGATCCACAGTTCGCCACCAAGCTGGCGCTGATGACGATGGTGGTGGGCATTGCACTCGGCGCTGCGGGGAGCTATATCTCGGTGCGCCGGTTCCTGGAAGTGTAGGCCATGATCGTACTGCGTAACGTGTGGAAGTGGTACGACGACGACACGGTCGCCTTGCACGGTGTCACGCTCACGGTGCCCCGCGACGATTTCGTCTTTCTCGTGGGGCCGAATGGCGCCGGCAAAACGACCTTGCTCCGGCTCTTGAACCGCGCCGAGACACCGAGCGACGGTTGTATTCTTGTCAACGGACAGGACGTGCAGGACCTCGACGAGCAGGAGGTCTCCAGGTTCCGCCAACGCATCGGGGTCGTGTTCCAAGACACCCGCCTCTTCGCCGATAGAACCGTGTACGAGAACGTCGCCGTCAGTCTGCAAGTGTCGGGGGATGGACGAGCCAGCGAGCTAGTATGGGATGCGCTGGAAGTCGTGCAGTTGGCCGATCATGCCGAGCGCTTCCCGGGGGAGCTTTCGGGCGGTGAGGCCCAGCGGGCCACCATTGCGCGGGCGATTGTCCGGCAGCCCCAGCTACTGCTCGCCGATGAGCCGACCGCCAACCTGCCGCCGGCGATGGCGTGGCAGGTGCTCCAAGTGCTCACCGACATCCACTATTACCATGGCGTGACCACGCTCATCGCGACGCATGACCGGGAGGTCGTTGATCGGATGCGTCGGCGGGTTGTGGAACTGTCGCACGGATACATTGTGCGCGATCAGCGCGGAGGCCGCTTTGCCGCCTAACGCGCCGCGGCCACACTTCACGCGCAGACGCCTGTCGTGGCCGCGGCGCGCCGCTACCGTGCTCCTGCTACTCGCCGCCTTGGTCGGTCCAGCCGCGGCGCCCGTTGCCGCTAACCCTGTCGAGGACGTCATCAGGGCCATTGAGAACACCAGGACCTGGATCCAGCAGCTGACCCAGCAAAAGGAGCAGACTCAGCAGCAACGGCAAGAGACGGAAGCGGAGCTTAGGCAGCTCCAACGAGAAGGAGAGTCGGCTCGTGATGCCCTCCAGCGGGTCGAGGGCGGGTTGTACGCGGCCATAGAGCGTCGGAAAGCAATCCAGACGGAACTGGACAAGATCGAGGTCCATATCCGCGACCTCGAAGCCCAACAAGAAGCACACCGCGCAAAGCTCGCCCAGCGTGCAGCCTTGTACGGTCAACGCCTGCGCGTGATCTACAAGCTGGCGCAGACCCCGCCGCTGGTCTTGATCTTCGGGGCTACCGACCTCAACGACTTCTTGAAGCGGCTCAATGGTTTCACCGTCCTCGCCCGTGAAGACAGCCGCCAGATCGCAACCTGGCGGCGGGAACAGGAGCAGGCGGAACGGGTCCGGCGGGAGCTTGATGCTGAAAAGGCCGAGCAAACAAAACTGCGACGGGCGGCGGCGGAGAACGAGCGGATCCAGGATGAAAAACGCGCCGAACAGGAGTTGTTGTTCGCACAGATCAAGGCAGAAGAGGCAAGCACGCAAGCCAAGATCACCGAAATGGATCAGCACGACGAGAGGTTGACCGAGCAAATCCGGCGCCTGGAAGACGACTTACCCAGGCTGGAAGAAATCCTGGCAGAGATCCGGCGCCAAGAAGAGGAACGGCAGCGCCGCGCGGCCGCGGCGGCCGCGGCTTTGAGTGAAGCCGAGCGCCGGTTGGCACCGCGACCAACCGGCCCCTTCATCTGGCCGGTCACCGGGCCAATCACCGCTCGCTATGGGCAACGCACGTTTGCCCAGCGTTTTCACACGGGTCTTGACATTGCCGCCAACCTGCGGGTGCCGATCCGGGCGGCCGCGACGGGCCACGTCCTGCACGTGGGCTATGCCGTGGCGGGTAACCGCCGGGCGTCGTATGGGATGTACGTCACCTTGTTGCACGGCGACGGGCGAGTGACGTTATACGCACACTTGGATGACCGCACCAGCCCGCCACCCGTCGAGAAAGGCCAGATTATTGATCAGGGCACGGTGGTGGGAACTATCGGTATGACCGGCATTACCAGCGGCCCACACCTCCACTTCGAGGTGCGCGAACCAAACGGGGCAACGCGCAATCCGCTGGAGTTCTTGCCCTAGCTTGGTATACTAGCAATGCTAATAGCGTGGAGGGGACACACGTGAAGGATGCAGTGACCGATTTCCTTTTCGCAAGACCATCGGTGCTCACCGGCCTCGCCCGCATACTGGATTTCGGCAACACACTGCACGAATACAATACTTCACCATCTCGTCGGGGCATTGAAGAGTGAGGCGCAGCGGGAGACTTGGGCGCTGCGCTTTGGGACTTTGATCCTCGTACTCGCCTCGCGTTCATCCTCGCGGGATTCATCGGTTGGCTAGGAAAACACCACCGGCGCTACGGCAATAGTCCTCGCTTCTCTCTCTGCCCTTGCCGGTGTCTTTGCCGCAGCCCCCTACTTCCTCCGTCGGATCACAGCCGGTACCGAAGAAGTAATACCCGAACGACGGTCAGGACTCCGTGACGCTGCCGTGAGGCGGCACCGTTTCTACCCAAATCTTGCCCGGCTGCAAGTACACCTCTCGGCCATAGCGGTCTCGGAACAAAGTGCGTGACCAGCGGTTGGTCTTCCGCCAGGTCCCTTCGATGACCTGCCCGTTCTGAATGATCTTCGCTTGACCAGTGCCGAGCGTGCCGTACAGCAAGCGCACGTTGCCGGGATAGCCGTCGTTCGCCGGCGACTCCTCCTGGAACTGCACCAGAATCGTGGCAGCCGTGATTTGCTGGCCCGTCCCGGGGTCCATATGGGGCAGTCCGCCCATGACCCGGCGATACAGTCCGGTAGGAGGATCGTAGCGCCATTGCACCTCGAATCCTGATACGCTGGGCCAGAAGACGATCCGCACCCCCGTATGCGCCGCGTCGGCCGGCGGTCGTTGCACCGCATCCGCGAACTGCCAGGCCCTGAACTCCTGGATCCAGCTGCTCCCTTCCGCGTCAACGGCGGTGAGGTCACGCTGGGCCGCGACGCGCCAGAGCCGTTGGGTGTCCGTGAACATCGTATGCTCGAGGGAGACGTTGCGGCTCAAGTCGCGCCAATATACCGGCGCGCCAATCTGGAACTCATCGAGATCGTTGTAGCCCGCCCAGCCGTAGCGCCTGATCTGTCCGAGCGCGTCTGCACGGGCACCGTTGCGGCAACCGATGCCCGTTCGCCGGTCACAATAGGCGGCCCCGACGTGGGCGTAGAGCGGGTAGCTGCCATACTCGGATATCCAATCGAGAAAATACGTCCGGGCGCTGCGTACCGGTCCGGCGCGAACCGCCTCCGCGGCACGGTCGCAATAGAACACGGCCAGAAAGCGCGTGATCCCGCCCTCGGCGACTGCCTCGTAGACTACGTCTGCAGAAGCAAGCCCGTATTGCGGCCGCGCATCAGGATGATTCTCGATCATGATGCCGAGGGGACGGCGGCCCTCCCAAGCCGTCCGGTACGCTGGCGGATAGCGGAGGCCGTTCAGCGGACATTCGGCACTCCGCGACACTTCATGGATGACCACGGTCGGTATTGCTCTAGGGCCATCGTCCGCCGGGACGGGGACCGCCAGGTCGAACGGTAACCCGGGGTCCGCGAACTCCGGTAGGACCGGGAGTGCGGCAACCTCGCCAGCGCCCAGCGGCTGCGCTAGGGGTGTCGAGGAGTCGTCAGCGCAGAGAATGCCGAGCAGGTCAGTGTCGAACAGGAGATGCTCAAGCCCGAGCCTCGGCCCCAGATATGAGCAGGCCATCACAACGGTTGGCGGCACCGCCGAGGCGAGGACCAACCAGATCAACACAAGCAATATACTCAGCCGCAGCCGTCGAGATTGTGTAGTCAACCTTGCTCCTTTACCGCCCCACCATACACCCCATAGTTAACGCAGCGGCCGGCGCCCCGGATACAGCAGCGGTACGTGCCGGGAACGGCGGTCACGCTATTTCCAACGCTAGGCAGCCCGTGCCGTTGTCAGCGGTCAGAGCGGGGCCGGACCGGAGTCGTTCCGCGGCGATTTCCCCAGGCAAACGTAAGCAGCTATAGCAACCGACGAGGTTATCGCTACCGGCACCGACCGCGCGACGGTATATTCCCGGAGTCTTGGCGGCTTCCCTGCCGAGTCGCGTTGCCGGGACTCGCCCGCTCGCGGGAATGTCCCGCCGTCTGCGCTGAGGAGGATTCTTCCGATGGCCGCTGTTGAATCGCGTGCCCGCCTCCTGACACTGAAAGATTACCTCGCACTCCCCGCGGACAATGGCCTGGAGCGCGAGATTATCCGGGGGAGGTTGGTCGTGTCCCCACGACCACGCATCCTGCACCAACACCTGCTTGGTGAGCTATTCGAGCTACTAAGTCGCTACGTCGGCCGACGTGGTGGGCATCCCATTCAGGTCATTCTGGATGCTGACCTGCTGATGGATGCCCTGAATACATATCTCTCACCCGATCTGATGTACTTCCCACCCGAGGCCGTCCCAACGCTGCTGGACCTGATGGCGCGCGATCACCGCATCCACCTCCTGCACGCTCAACCGAAACTGGTCGTCGAGGTGCTCTCCCCCCGGAGCGAAGAGCGTGACCTGGTGGAGAAGCGGACGATCTACGCCGAGGCCGGCATTCCCCACTACTGGGTCTTCGACCCACAGGAGCAAGCGTTCGGGGAGTTCGTGCTGGACCCTGAGCGCGGTGAGTACGTTGAGCACTGGCACGAGCGAGAAGCAGTGCGGCCACGGCTCTTTGCCGACGCGCGGCCCCCGCTCACTCTGGAGCTGCCGGGCCTATGGCCAACAGGCCGATACCCACCGACTTGACCTGACGTAGGCAGCGCGCTAGTGGTACAATGGAGGAGTGGGCGAGCATATGCGGGGCCGTACAAGGTCTATTAGCTTGCTCCGGCAACGCAGAACTAGCGTTCAGAGGAGGGATGGCTGAGTGGCCGAAAGCGGCGGTCTTGAAAACCGTTGGTCGAAAGACCCGGGGGTTCGAATCCCTCTCCCTCCGCCGAAAGCCTAAGCCGGTTCACAAGCCAGCAGCCTACGGAAGGGTCGCATAGTTGGCCTAGTGCGGCGGTTTGCTAAACCGCTACAGGGGAAACCCTGTCGTGGGTTCGAATCCCACCCCTTCCGCCATCACGCCGATTGAGCGCGTTCCCAGTAGGGGGGCGCTTTCTCTTTAGCCTAGTCCTACGGCCACACCTCTCCGCACGCGCGAGGAGACTCCGCAGTAGTTCCTCGCTGCTCTCGTGTGCGATACACATGCTATTATGAGTCTAACCCACGCAGCGGCAGTGTACTCGCGGCCCCGCTGCTAACGGATTGCTACCTATGAACCACCCTCCGGCATCCGACGACGAGCGGCGCTTTTGGCTGGCTCTCCATCGCCTACCCGGTGTAGGACCGAAGCGGTTTCGACAGCTCCTCGACCACTTCGGCTCGATCCAGGCAGCCTGGAACGCTACCCCGCCCCAGCTCGGCCAAGCCGGGATTGATCGTCGGACAGCAGCCGCCATCGTCGAGGGACGCGGGCAGATAGACCCGGATCGAGAAGTCGAACGGCTGGCGGCAGCGGCGATCACGGTGCTGACCTGGATGGACGATGAGTGCTATCCATCGCTGCTGCGTACCATTGCGGCGCCGCCGCCAGTGCTGTACGTCCGTGGCGAACTTACCGCCCAGGACCGCAGCGCTATCGCCATCGTCGGCACCCGGCGCCGCACGACCTACGGTCGTAGCGTCGCCACGAAGCTGGCCGGTGACTTGGCGAGCGCCGGACTGACCATCGTGAGTGGCCTGGCGCGGGGTATTGATGGCCACGCGCACCGGGCAGCCCTCAAGCACGGAGGGCGCACATTGGCGGTGCTCGGTCACGGCCTCGACACGATCTATCCGGCCGAGCACCGCTCTCTCGCCGCAGAGGTAGCCGCGCAGGGGGCACTCCTGAGCGAGTACCCGCTCGGGGTCGGACCGGCAGCAGAGCACTTCCCGGTCCGCAACCGGATCATCAGTGGCTTGGCGCTGGCGACGGTGGTCATAGAGGCCGGTGAAGCCTCGGGAGCGCTCATCACGGCACGGGCCGCGGCGGATGAAGGGCGCGATGTGTTCGCGGTGCCGGGGCCGATCACGTCACCCACGAGCCGGGGCTGTCATCAGCTCATTCAAGAAGGGGCGGGGCTGGTCAGCGAGGCGCAAGACATTCTGGACGCGCTCAATCTCCATCTGGCACCCGCGGCCCGTCAACTGGCGATGCCGCTACCGGCCAACGCCGAGGAAGAGCGAGTGCTCGCGGCCCTCCAAATCACGCCCGGCCAGCCCCGCCACATTGATGACATCATCCGCGACTCCCAACTCCCGGCGCAAACGGTAGGCAGCACATTGACGGTACTAACACTGAAGGGCTTGGCCCAGGAGCTTGGGAACCAGCACTATGCCAGCATAAGCTGAGGCCTACCAACCTGGGCGAGTCGCGGCCGCTACAGACCTGAGTAGATGCTAGGGCGTGTTTGCAAAGTACCAGTCGGCAAGATAAAGCCCCTCCCCGCTGCGTTCGCACGATGGAGGGGGGCCATGCGCGTGGCTCGCCCCCCTCTGGCCCCCCGCTGTACGGGGGGACGACCTGAATGAAGCCCCTCCCACCTGACCACCCCTTGTCTGTTCTGCATCATCAACGTCTTTTGCAAACACGCCCTAGTGTGCTCCCTGGTCCCGGCCCCTTTTCCACGCCGAGAGTCCGTTAGCGATGGAGGCATTGAACAGTCTGCTGATGTGCTGTGTATTAACGGGTAGAGAGGAGGTGATGGGTGGGCGAACCCGCCGAGCAAGCGCTGCTGCGACAGGCTCGCAGCGGGAGGCCGGCGGCGTTCGCACGGCTACAGCAGGAATTAGCACCAACGGTGCGACGGTTCATCTGGCGGCTGATCGGGCAGCATGAGAGTGCGGACGAGATTGTCCAGGACGTATTTCTGGCGCTCTATATGAATCTGGAGCGCATTGATCCGGTCGAGAACCTGCGTCCTTTCCTCTTTCGAATTGTCCGCAATCGGTGCTATAACGAGCTGCGGCGTCAAGGACGCTACAAGCTGGTGTCACTCGATGGCTCTGCCCACCGTGCCGGTGCTGCCGGCTCCTTCGCCGTAGACCGCAGTCCGCCACCTGACGAAGTGGTGCAATGGCAGCTCTTGTTCGAGGAGGTACGAGCAATGTTGGAGCGCCTGCCGGAAGTGCAGCGGCACACGGTAATCCTCTATGCCGAGGAGAGCTTTACCTACGCACAGATTGCCCAGGCCATGGGCACCACCATCGGCACCGTAAAGTCCCGCTTGCACCACGCGCGCCGCACGCTACGGCGGCTGGTCAGGCCGGAGAGCCTTGCCCTGCTCGGCATCGCCAACGAAGAGGAGGCAGCAACATGATCGGTAACGGCACTCAACTCACCGAGAGAGCTGACCCGTCTCAGGAGGACACGATGACGAACGACGCTGATGGCACGCTGCGGGCACTGATCCGGCTCATTCCCCCGGCGCGCGCGCTGAAAGAAGACCTGGAGAACAGCATCAATCTGGAGTTACACGCCGGCAGCGGCGATCTGGCCGTGCGGGTTCTGAACGGTCTGCAGGCCAGCGTGGTCAGGATCACCAACGATCCCTACATAGAGACACTCGCGCTCGATCCTAGCGCAGAAGAGGACGACAAGCAGAAAGTCTCACAAGCGCTCCTAGCCGTCGGTCAGCTCGTTGCCTACCTGGAAGGACAAACCGGGCTGGTAGGCTCCGGCGAGCGCAGTGGGAGCTATCATGTCCAGACTGCTCCAACAACCAACATCAGCTTCATGGCCGGGAATACCAATCTCAACGGCGTGCCACCGGAGACGATTGACAAGGCGATGAGCACTTTCGAGGAATCCCTCAAGGGACAGCAGGTGACTGAGGAGCAGGAAGCGGAGCCGGAGTAACGACCGGGGATAAGTATGGCCGCCGGCCTACGTCGTGTACTCGGCGTTGATGTGTACGTATCCGACGGTGAGGTCGCAGCCCCAGGCGGTGGCAGTGCCGTCGCCAATCCCCAGATCAACGCGGATGGCGACATCCGTGCCCTGTAGGTAGCGTTCGAGCTGTGGGAGTAGCGCATCGCCAAGCGGTCGTCCCTGATAGAGCGCGAGGTCGCCAAAGGCAATCGTCACGCGCTCCGGGTCAATATCGGTCTCTTCGTGGCATTTGCCAATAGCCATCGCCACCCGGCCCCAGTTGGGATCGGCGCCGGCTACGGCCGTCTTCACCAGCGGCGAATCGGCGATGACCTTGGCGATGCGCTGGGCCTGGGCTTCGTCGCGGGCACCCGTGACGGTCACTTCCAGGAGCTTGCTCGCACCCTCGCCATCCCGGGCGATCTCCTGCGCCAGCTCAATGGCCATCGCCCGCAGCGTGGCGCCGAACTGTGTCGGGTCCACGGCACCCGCTTGCCCATTCGCCAGGATCAGCGCAGTATCGCTGGTGCTAGTGTCGGTATCCACGCTCACCATGTTGAAGGACACGGCCACGGCCTGCCTCAGCAAGCGTTGGAGATCGGCCGCGTCCACGGCAGCGTCAGTGTAGAAGAATGCCAACATCGTCGCCATGTTGGGGGCGATCATCCCCGAGCCTTTGCACATCCCGACCAGGACAGCCTCGCCGATGCGGGCACAGCGGTATTTCGGCCGGGTGTCGGTGGTCATGATGGCGCGGGCGGTCATTTCCAGATCACCGGGCCGCAGCGCGGCTCGTAGGCCGGGGATGCCGGCCTTGATCTTGTCCAGCGGGAGTTGCCAGCCGATGACACCGGTCGAGGACGGAAAGACCGCCGTCGGCCGGATACCCAGCTCATCGGCCACGAGCCGACAGGTCTCGCGCGCCGCTGCAATGCCTGCGTCGCCGGTAGCAACGTTGGCATTCTTGCTGTTGACGACGACCGCCTGGAGGTGGTGGTCGGCGACGTGCTCGCGCCCCACGATGATAGGAGCACCGGCAAACAGGCTCTGGGTAAACATGGCGGCCGCCGCCGCCGGGGTCGTGGAGAAGACCACCGTGAAGTCGAGTGTGTCGTCACGGATGCCCACATTCTTGGCACAGCTCAGGAAGCCCTGCGGATGGTCCTCCAGCGAGGCAAAGATCGGAAGGGCGGCCATCGGTTCAGTCATCACTTGTCTCCGAGCAGCAGGTTTAGCGGCAGTACAGCGGCCCGCGGCCGGCACATGCGGCACTTATGGTATCCCCGGCGCCTGTGCGTTCTAGGCAAAATCGGAGCCTGTGCAGCAGGTATTCGACACCCAAGCCGGTTATCGAAGGCCGGCGAGAGCACATTCTAGCGTAGGTCGGCCAGAAGAGAGCCGCCGTAGCGTAGCCACCGCGACCTATGCGAGGTGGTCACTTTGCACCGATGATGCCGGGCCAGGGTATTGTATTCACCCGGAGGGCACCGTATAATGGCAGCCAATCCAGCCAGGACCCGCCGACGCGCCAGCGCCGCGGAGGAGGTCCCGCCGAGCACCCCCCTTAGCAGTGGCGGGATTGCGGCGAGCGTCGTAGCAGTTCTACTTGCGCGCTCTTCTAGGGAGGTCCGAGTGCTTCGCCAGCAGTTAATCGCGGCTGTCGATGTCGGGACCACGAAAGCCTGCGCGCTGCTTGGGGAGATCACCGAGACGGGCACGGTCGTCGTCCTCGGGGCCGGTCTCTGTCCCTCGCGCGGGATGCGGCGTGGTGCCGTGGCCAACATGGCCGCCACGACCGAATGTATCGCCACTGCCGTCGCCGAGCTGGAGCAGTTGTGCCACCGCAACGTGCGGTCCGCCTACGTCAGTATCGCAGGTGGGCAGATAGAGTCGCAGAACAGCCGTGGCGTGACGGCGCTCCATCGGAATAGCTCCCAAGTGCAGGCCGAGGACGTACAGCGTGCCATCATCACCGCCCAAGCACTGGCCGTGCCAGCCGGTCGCCGGGTCATTCACGCGGATCCACGACAGTACTGGATTGACGGTGTAGACGGCATTCAGGACCCCGGCGGCATGGCCGGCCAGCGGCTCGAAGTCGAGGTGCATGTGGTCACTGGCGCCGTCAGCGCCATGCAGAACCTGATCCACTGTGTGGAGAGAGCCGGCGTCAAGACGGAGCAGTTGGTCTTGCAGCCGTTGGCCTCCGGGGAAGCCCTTACTACCGAGTCCGAACGGCAACTAGGCACCGTCGTGCTGGACATCGGTGGGGGGACAACGGACCTGGCGGTCTACCTCGATGGCGCCGTCTGGCATACCAAGGTGCTGCCGCTGGGCGGCCGGAACGTGACCAACGACATTGCTATCGGCCTCAACGTGCCGTTCGGGGTGGCCGAGCGGCTGAAGCTGCTCTATGGCCATACCCTCCCGGAGGCGGTAGCAGGACTGGAGCCGGTGGAGGCGCCGGGCTTCGAGTTCAACCGGCCGCAGCAGGTTTCCCAGGAGTTTCTCGCTGAGATCATCGAAGCCCGCATGGAAGAAATCCTGGGTTTCGTGGCCCGCGAACTCCGTGACCTCGGCTGTCAGGGACTCATCGGCAGTGGGGTCGTCCTGACCGGCGGGGTGGCCGATCAACGGGGTATACGCGAGTTGGCTACGGACATCCTGGAGATGCCGGTACGCAAAGGGCAACCCCAGCAGGTCGAGGGGGTGAGCGAGCGGCTGATGAATCCCACGTTTGCCACTGGCCTGGGTCTGCTGGTTTGGGGCAGCCGCCAAAACAAACAGCCCTCGCGACACTACGTCACCCGGCGCTACAGGCCGTGGATGGAGCACGCCCAGCGCTTTCTCCGCGCTTTCTTCCCCTGAGCATCAAGGGGACCCCAGGACCACCCTCCGGCCCTGGCCGCACCCCTAGACCCGTCGCGCCACGCAGAACACGTAGGCGCCGTCGCCGCGATCTACCTCTGCACAGAAATCCACCAGCCGCGCCGCAATCCACCGTTCCCACGGGAATATGGGGCCGTTGCGTCGCCATATCCACCGCCCGGTCAGGCGCTTGGTCAGAAGCGTGGGCGCGCCGTAGTAATGGCTGAGGTCGAAGAAGCCCATCGCGCGGGGGCCGAGATAGTCTCGTAGTTGCTCCACGACCAAGCCGTGCTGCTTAAGCCGCGCGGCCCAGGCCTCGGGAGGGAGTGTGTGGTAATGCATGGAAATGCGGTTGAACCAGCGCCCATAAGCCTCGGCAGCGGCGCGGCTGCCGAGCCACCGCAGGACGCGCGGCCAAAACAGCGCAGCAGCAAACTGCCGGGTCGGCACGGTAATCGCCAGCCGCCCGCCCGGCCGGAGCACCCGGCTGATCTCGCCAAGCGCTCCGTCGAGGTCCGCGATGTGCTCTAGCACGCAGTTGCTCACCACCGACGCGAACGCCGCGTCGGCATAGGGTAATTGCGTTGCGCTCGCTACCAACGGTAGCCGATACACCCTGCGCGCGGCGGCCTCCCGCACCCTGGCGAGGTCCGGATCAACCCCGGAGTCAACCGGACCTACTGGGGCGAGCGCGACGGCGCCGAAGTGACCATCGCCACAGCCCACGTCGAGCAGCGGCCGCGGCAGGTCCACGGTCCGCATGAGGAGACACTCCACCGTGCGGATCAGGGCACGGTGGACCGGCAGTTCGCGCAGATGCGCGGCCACCACCGGAGGCGCCGCGACCATGAGCGCCTCAACACTGTCGCTCGTTGTCATTGCTGCACCGGTGGAATGAAATAGGTGCGGAAGATTACCTCGCCACTCACCGGCGAACGATGGTCGCGGATGATGGCGTGGGGATACCAGAGTGCGAGGGACGCCTGGGAATCACGGTCATTGATACTCAGGACGTACAGACGGGGGCCGGGGACCACATCGTGCTCGCGCGCGGCGGCGATATCGTGTATGTAGTTGCTCCAGCGCGGTTGCCCTATCTCAACCGCCACGATACGGTAGTCTACCCAGTGCGGCCAGGTTTTCATCCAAGCATCTTGCTTATTGCCAGCGCTGTCCGCAAAACCGTTGATCACCCTCGCCACTTCCAGGCCATTCTGCGACGTGATCTTGTAGAAACGAGCGAAGTCCACAAAATAGTTCTGGTGATTAAGTCGCCAGACGTGTACTCCCAAGGGCACGAGTACCAGCATGAGGGCAATGACAGCAGCGCCGGGCGGCAGCAGACGGCGGACAGTGCTCACGAGCACACCGACGGGGAGCGCCGCGATCAGGGCGGCAATGGGCAGCGTCATACTGGTGCGCCTGATAGCAGGGTTCTCTACCGGAAACGCGAGCGAAAGTATGGAGGGGAGCAAAGCGACGAACAGGATGACGAACAGGTACCCGTAGACTCGCTGGCGATGTGCCAGGAGACGGTAGAGCGCATAGACAGTGCCTAGGAAGAAGCAAGCGCCGGTCACATAGTCGAATGCGGGAGTAAACGGCACATTATAGGTCCAGTCAATATCACCACGGTAGTTGAACATTAGGCTCGCATTCTTGACGTTATGGAGAAAGAGCGTGAGTGGCTGTCCTGGCAGAGGCTGCTCGGCGCTGGAGACCCGTGTCACGCTGCGGCGCCAGAAGTCGTCGGGATAGTCCAGCGCAAAACGGCCCAGTGGTAGGACAACAAGCAGAACGACCACCGCGGCGAGCAGCGCATTGATGACGGTCCGGCGGGCACGCTCCCAGCCATTCGGTCGGCGAGTGATATCGAGCATTAGCTCAATCCACAGACAGGCCACGACGGCGAGGGGGATGATCCGGAAAGCGGTATAGGTGTACATCCCCACACCTAGCACGAATCCCAGCAGCAAGAAGTCGTTGCGCTGGCGGTAGCGCAGGGCGCGCAGAAGAAACAGCCCGGTTAGCGCGGCGAACACCGGCGAGAAGACGTAGCGGAACCCTCCCCGCGACGCGACCAGGTACCAGCGCGAGACAGCGACGAAGAATGCGGTAGTGAGGGCCACGGGCGTGCCGAACCATACTCGCGTGAGGGCAAAGGTTGCCGGGATCGCAAAGACGCCGATTAGGACCGCTCCCACCTTTAGGGCCGTAAACGTGAAGCCCAGCCCCGCTGCTACGAATACGGCAGACAGATAGAAATACCACATCTCACTGCCGCTAAACCCAGCAGAGTAGATCTTGTACTGTCCGTCGAAGATGCCCTGGATGTCGAGGAGCTTCTCAATGTGGTCGCTAATCATCTCCTCCGGCACTTCGGGCAGCCGATAGAAGAGCAGCCAGCAGCCGAGCAGCCAGATCGCCAAGAACGCGGTCAGCTCCCACGAGAGCCGGATGCGGGGACCGGCCCGCCAAGTGTCGCGCACTGCCGACAAGCGCAAGCGTAGCCCGCGGAGGTCGAACCGGTGGAATTCGCCGAAGGCCAGGCCAAAGCTACCGACCGCCAGCACCCAAGCTACCACACCCAGCGGACGATACAGGTTGTCCCCGGCTTGCTCGAAAGCAACCACCGCCGACACCGCGGTCACGCCCAGCAGGAGGCGTCGCAGCCTCGGCCGAGCGCTCCACCGCTCGGCGCCGGCCCCTGGCTTGACCAGGGAGCCGTCCTGCCTATCATCATCGGGCGTGAGGAGCGATGCGGTGAACGGCCCCGACCGGCTCCACAGGATGATCAGCAGCAACGCACCACCGGCCAGGAGGAGCACCACGCCATCGGCCCGGTATGTGCCTTCCGATATCCAGCGCTGCCCGACCAACGCGAGGCCGGCGGCGACCAGGAAGCCGAGGACGGCGATGAGACTGCGGCGAGAGATGCCCGCCGGCCGACGCTCCGGCGGCAACCGCGCCGCGCTACCTTGGTGAGGCGAGGGCACTTGGGCACTGCGAGTCATCGTCGGTGCTCCTCACTTCATAACTACGTCGCGGATTGTGCCGCGCTCCGGCTAGAGCAAGGTCATACGCGCCCGGCTGCGCTTTACCAGCTCGTCGAGGCGGTAGTGTCCGATCCAGAGGAAGAACAGCCCAGTCAGGCTGACCCCGCCGAATGAGAGCGCATGCACGGCCACAGCGTAGCTCAACGCCTGATCGCGGCTGACGGACGGAAACAGGAGCAGGGTAGCTACCGTCAAGGCATGATACACCCCGATATACGCCGGCGCGGAGGGGATGGTCATACCCAGATTCGTGACCACCAACAGGAGAAACGCCGCACTGAGCGGTACCGGCAGGTGGTAGGCATACATGGCAACAGCGAGCGTAAGGCCGCCACCCACCCACATCACCACCGAGAGCAGCAGCACCGCCGCGAGGAGGCGCGGTCGAGACAGGCCATCGGCAGAGCCAAGTGCCGTTTGCACAAGGTGCGACGGATGCAGTCGTCCGAGCAAGGGCAAGGGGTCAATCCACCGTCGGATCACCGCTACGGCGCGCTGGCGCGCCCAACTCATGACGATGAAAGCTACAGTGATGGCCCCAAAGATGACAAGCGCCGTCACCCCGGCGGCCTGTGCCCAGGCCGGGATCGCAATGGCGTTGGCCGCCGCCCAGCCAGGCAGCGGCGCGCCGGTGGCGTGCGACCAATCGCGCCAGCCACTGAGTCCGAGCAGACCGGCCAGCAGCAAGAGGAGCATCGCAATATCCAGCAGCTTCTCGACAAAAATCGTCCCCAAGGCACGCCCCGGACTCACCGCTTCACTCTCCACGACCAGGAAGCCGCGGACCAATTCGCCCAAGCGCCCCGGCAAGAAGGAACTGAAGAGATAGCTCAGGTGCGTCGCCGCGTAGGCTTGGGGCAGACGGACTCGATCTTGGGGGAGAAAGAGCAGCTTCCAGCGCCAGGAGCGCAGGACAATGTTGAGCAGGTGGAGCAGCAGCGTCGGCAGGAACAGCCAGAGGTTCGCGGCCAGAAATGCCTGCCACACCTCGCCAGGGTTGACACTGCGTAGCGTCAGCCAGATGGCGATGGCGCTGATGGCAAGTCCCAGGGCGGCAGAACGCCAACTCATCCTACGTCATCTCGGTCCTGCGCTGGAGGCCGGTTGGTGTGCGGCGCAATGTGTGGCGGAGGTGCATGGGAGTCGAACCCACCAACCGACGCGCTCGCGCCGGTTCTACGGTTTTGAAGACCGCGCCAGTCACCGGACCAGTCGCACCTCCACGAATGGTACCCCAGGATAGAAGCAGGCTTGCGCCGAGGCTGCCATACAAGCCGGTTACGGCCGCGCGGCAACGATTCTAGCAGCCTGCTCGTGAAGCATCCGGGGCAACTGCGGGACGCACTCTGCCGAGGAGAGGCAGTCTACCGTTGTATTTATACTTTGATCCAGGTCAAGCGCGGCGCGGCGTACACTTTGGACCCTAGGGCAACAAGCGCGTTGTCGGGGTCCAGAACCCGCACATCATAGCTATAGCGGCCCGGGCCAATCTCCTGTCCCGGGGGATCGTCCGGCCCGATCTCCTTGACCAGCCGTACAAAGTCGCGGCCGATCTCTCGGGCGCGTGTCTCGTTTGTGCCGTGGCTGACGATCACTGCCAGATCCAGGCGCTGACCGTCCTGGCCTACGGCCGCATCGAAGACTTCTGGGTAGCTCTTGATCGCCGCCACCGCCGCCGCTATCACTGCCGGCGGTAAGGCCAGCGGAGAGGCCCCGGTCGGCGCCCCGGTCGGCGCCGGCCCCGCAACCCCGGGCGTCGGAACCGGCGTGCTCGGAGGCGCGGTAGGTGCCGGGGTGCTCGTGGCGGTTGGCTGAGGCTGGGCGACTGCCGCCGGCCCCCCGGTCGCCCCGGCGCAGCTGTTGGGCTGCCACAGGCCCACCTGTTGGCTGCGCGCTTGCTGCTCCGCGTCCTTGAACTGCCCCTGATAGCGGTAGGCCGCGGCGCCGGACTGTTCGAGGGCAAAGCCTTCCGCGATCATCCGCGCGTTGTACATGCTACCGTCCCGCAGCCAAGCGTAGGCGAGCAGATTCCCGGCGGCATCGCGCTCCCCTTGGCTGGTGTCCAACTCTAAGCGCACCGGCTGACCGGCGAGTAGCTCGACCGCACGGCTGGTGGCCTCGGCCCCATAACACTGGAATAGCTCACCGGGGCCAACAACCTCCGGCGCGTCAATACCGATCAGCCGCACGCGCGTGGCCCCACCCGGCAGGGACACCTCCACCAACTCACCGTTCACGACGTTAGTGACCGTGGCGTCGCGGTACGTCGCCGGCGCAGCGGTCGGTTCGGGCGGAACCGGGGTTGGTGTCGCTGCGACAGCCCGAGGGGTTGGTTGGGGCGTGACCGTCGGAACCGGCTGCCCCGACGTGTACTGGGTCGGCACATAGCCCTCTACCCCATCGGGGGCACGCACGTGCCGCCAGGTGCGGCCCTCCGCTCCTACATCGGGACCGATGACGACGAGGCGCGTGTTGTCCGGGTACGCCTTCAGCCGATCTGCAGCCCGGGGCGAACTCCGCAAGTAGACGCCAACACCACCGGTATTACCGACGTAGACGACATCCGCCGTGGGCGCGGTCGCAGGCGTGGGCACGGGCGTTGCCTCGGCCCCGGCAGCCGCCGTACCGGTGGCCGCGGCCCTGGCCCTGGCCACCGCGGTGGCCACCGCGCTAGAGGATACTCGCGTAGAGGTGGGGAACGAGGAGACAACGGTGACAACCACCGTCGGCGGCGCCATCGTGGGTGGTGGTGGTGGCGTCGTGGCCGTAGCCGCCGGCGGCGCCGTCGTGGGCGGTGGCGCCGGTGGGGCCGCCGGGGCAGTCGCCGTCGGTTCCGCAGTCGGGCCAAGCCCAAGGTCACAAGCGGCGAGGAAAAGTGCCAGCGAGAAGACGACCAGTACCGCTTGACGTTTCATGGCCGTCCAGTCTACCTCACTAGCGCGCCCCGGTGCCATTCCGCCGCCATAGGGTATCTGCTCACGGCTGACGTTCCAAGAGGCGCTGTTGCCACGCTTGCGTCTCCTGAATCTGCTGCTGCTGTTCCTCAATCTGGCCGAGGCGCGCTTCGAGCCGTTCCAGGCGCTCCATCAACTCCGGGGGCGGTTGGGTCTGCTGGGCCTGGAGCTGGCGGGTGTGCTCACGCATCCCAATCCACACGATCAGCGCAACACTTCCGCCAATAGAGAACAACACAATAGCAGCGGCCAGTGCCCCCTCCATGCTCGCTTCCCGTGATACTTTCCAGCGTCCTGGCTACCATTCCAGGTGCGGCCGGTACTGTGCAGCGGGGAGATGGTCTACTATACTCGGAATACGGATGCGTGTACCGCTCCTCGCCCCGCGCAAGCGGCAGCGAGCCGGGCCGCAGGAGGCTGATGCTAGATGGCGACGACGGCACCCCCCACTACCGCCGCGCGGCGCCGTGGCCCCGGCCCGCGGCGAGCGACCGGCTTGGTCAATCCGACAGGGCTAGTCGGGCTGAAGGCGCCGGAGAGGTCGCTGCCCAAGCCGAGCGCGGCCACGCTGGGCGACATCGAGCGCAAGGTGTACGCCGGGGAGCGGCTGTCGGCCGAGGACGGGCTGGCGCTGTATGCCTGCGACGACCTGCTGTGGCTGGGGCAGCTGGCCCGCTTCGTCCAACGCCGGAAGTCGGGCGACCACGTATACTTCAACATCAACCGCCACATCAATCTGACCAATATCTGCAAGGCGTATTGCCACTTCTGCTCCTTCCGACGCAGCGTCGGCAAGGAGGGCGGCTATACGATGATTCACGATGAGATCGTGAGCACGGCCCTCTCGGCCGCGCCGAAGGGGATCACCGAGCTACACATCGTCAACGGACTGCACCCCGAGCTGGACTTCGACTACTATCTGGAGGCACTACGCCGGCTGCGAGTAGCCTTGCCCTACGTGCATCTGAAGGCATTTACGGCCGTCGAAATTTGGTGGTTTGCGCGGATTACCGGCTTGTCCTACGAGGAGGTGCTGCGGCAATGTGTCGAGGCGGGACTCGGCTCGCTGCCGGGCGGCGGCGCCGAGATATTCGCTCCGCGCGTGCGCCGGCGCATCTGCGGCTATAAATCCACCGCCGAGGATTGGCTGGAAATCCACCGCATTGCTCACGGCATGGGCCTGCGTACTAACTCCACGATGCTCTATGGGCACATCGAAACACCCGAGGAGCGGATTGACCACGTGTTGCGGCTGCGGGACTTGCAGGACGAGACGGGTGGCTTCCAGGTCTTCATCCCGCTGCGGTTCCACAACGAGCACAATCTGATGTCTCACCTGCCGATGGCGACACCGTATGAGAGCCTGAAGGTCTTCACGGTCAGCCGGCTGTTGCTCGACAACTTCGACCACATGAAGGCCTATTGGATCATGCTGGGGCTGCCGATGGCGCAGACGTCGCTCCATTTCGGCGTAGACGACCTCGACGGCACGGTCGTGGAGGAGCGCATCTACCACATGGCCGGCGCCGAGACGCCGCACGAAGTCTCCCAGGACGACCTGCTGCAGCGCATCCGCGAGGCGGGCCGCATCCCGGTGCAACGCGATACGGTCTACAACGTCGTGCATAGTTACGACAATTGATGCTCCGACCCTACTTCCCCAAGCACATTATGTCCGGACACCAGGGAGGGGCGCCGTTAGGCGTGGCCTCAGGCCCACCCTACCTCCTGCCGGGTCACGCGAGGCGGGCGCTATGAACCGGCCGCGGGTTGGGCATATCCAGTACCTCAACTGCCTCCCGTTGTATCACGGGCTGGTGCGGCACGACGCGCTGCTCGATATCGAGCTGCACAAGGGCACGCCGACCGAGTTGAATCGCATGCTCATCGCCGGGCAGCTCGACGTTTCGCCGATCTCCTCCATCGAATACCTGCGGCATGCCGACGATCTACTGCTCATGCCGGACCTCACGGTCAGCTCCGACGGCGCTGTGAAGAGCATCATCCTCGTCAGCAAAGTGCCGGCAACTGCGCTGAACGGGCGGACCGTGGCGTTGACCAACACCTCGGCTACGTCCCAAGTGCTCACCCAAATCCTGCTTGCAAACCGCTATGCGGCCCACCCGGCCTACGTTGCCTGTCCCCCCGACCTCGGCCGGATGCTGGATGAGGCAGACGCGGCTCTGCTGATTGGGGACCCGGCGCTGCGGGTACACATGCAGCCGCCGGCCGGCCTCCAGGTCTACGATCTGGGAACGGAGTGGAAAGCGCTGACCGGGCATCCGATGGTCTATGCAGTTTGGGCGGTGCGCCGGTCCTTTGTCGCCGCGGCACCGACACTGGTCAACGTCGTCTACCATGCCTTCCGGCAGTCGTTGGCTTATAGCCTCACCAACGTCGAGGCGATTGCTGCGGACGCGGCGCGGTGGGAGCCTTTCCCGGCGGCGGCGCTGGCGGCGTACTTCCGCACCCTGCGGTTTACGTTCGACCGGGCCTATCGCGACGGGCTGCACGAGTACGCGCGGCACGCGCAGGCGCTGGGGGCGCTCGATGCGGTGCCGGCGCTGGAGTTTGCGGCGGTGGCCGAGCAGCCCACTCGCCGGCACGAGGCAGGATGATGGGCGCCGGACAGCAAGCAAGCACACAGCAATGGCTGGACCGCACCGTGGCCGGCGAGCGGTTAAGCGCCGCGGCCGCGGCGGCGCTGCTGACGGACGGTGCGGCGCTGCTGGCGCTGGGACGAGCAGCCGCGGCGGTGCGGCGGTCGCGCGTGCCTACACAGCAGGTCACGTTTGCCCTGGGACATACTCTGGCCGCGACCGCCCCCGGGAGCGAGGCCGACCTGACGGCGACGCTCGCGGCGGCTGTCGCCGCCGGGTGCAGTGAGGTCACGTTTCGCGCCGCGCCGCTCGCTACCTTGACCCGCATTGTGGCAGCAGCCAAGTCCCACACCCCGCGCTTGCGCTACGGTCTGGCCGTGAACGATGCGGAGTGGGCAGCGGGCGTCGTGAGTACGAAAGAGGCGCTGGCGGCGCTGCGTGACGCCGGCCTGAGTTTTCTTGTGCAGGATAACGGTAGCCAGCCGCAACATGCTGTGCCCAAGCCGGCTTGGCTCGACATGGTGGCCGTAGCGCAGCACCTCGGGCTGGATGCTGCCCCAACTATCGTCGTGCATGCCCACGAGACGGTCGCCGAGCGGGTCGCGCAGCTGGTGCAGGTGCGTGACTGGCAAGACGGCATCCCTCCGCAGCGCGGTACTGACGACGCCAGACGCGCAAACAGCGAACAGCCCCCTTGCGCGTCTGGCGCGTCAACGGCTCCGCCTCACCGGTCGTGTGTCGTTACCGCGGCGCCGGGGGCCAAGGGCCGGACGGCATCACCATTCGACTATCTCCAGACGCTCGCCGTGCTGCGCCTCTTCCTCGACACGACGACTCACGTCAGCGCCGCTTGGGACCACCTCGGGGCCGAAGTAGCACAGCTCAGTCTGTCTTTCGGCGCCGACGACCTCGGGACCGTTCAGCCGCCGGCGCTTACTGCACACACGTCCGGCAGCGGCAGCACGGGCGCGGCCGGGCAGTGGCTACCGCGATTGTCCCGCGATGAACTCGTGCGGCTGATCCGTGCTGCCGGCTGGATACCGGCGCAGCGTGACACCAGCTACGGCCTGTTGGAGACCTTTTGAGGCCCAGAGGTAAGCATGCCGGCCTCTCCCCATGGCCCCCCCGCTCCGCAGGGGAAAGGGCGCAGCCTGCTTCGCCCCTACGAATTGGCCTTGTACCTACCCCTACGAGGAGGAAAGGGACTGGAGATTAAGTGGGATAGCGCTTACGCCCTAGTTGAAACCCTACCATTATGAGAGCCAGCACGCCCTCCCTCTTGCTGACGGCCGATTGGGTGGTGCCCGTCACGGCGCCACCGATCCGAGACGGCGCCGTCCTGATCGTCGGCAAGCGAATCCGGGCGGTAGGGCCGCGGCGGGACATCGAGACGCCCCACGATGCCACACACCGGCACTACGACGGCGCCGCCATTCTGCCCGGCCTTGTCAACCTCCATACGCACCTGGAATACACCGGCCTCGGCCCGCTCCCGGAGCGGCAGCCCTTCTGGGAATGGATGCCGACCATCATTCGGCGCAGCCAAGAGATGCCAGCGGACTTCTGGCCGGCGTCGGCCAGCGCCGGAGCAGAACGGCTGGTCGCGGCCGGGATGACCTGCGTTGGCGACGTGGTGACGTTCGGGCCGGGGCTGACGACCGCTCAGACGCACAATCTCGCCGGGGTCAGTTATGTCGAGGCCGTCGGGATGCGCGAGCGCGAGCGCTTGGACGAGCAGCTGGCCGCTCTGTCGGCGCAACTGGATCGGAGCGCCCGGCTCGTGCGCGGGTCGCGGCGACTGCGCCTGGGACTCAGTCCCCACACCGTCTACACGCTGTCCACAGTGGCACTCGAACGGTTGGGCGATCTGGCCCAGAACCGCAAGCTCCCGCTCACGGTCCACCTGGCCGAAACTGCCGAAGAGGTGGAGCTTTCGCACACCGGGCAGGGACCACTTGCCGAGCGCCTGGCAACGAAGGGGGGACACGATCTCATCGAGGCGGGAGGCTACGGCGCCGGACCGGCGCTGCTTGCCGACCACTGCGGCCTGTTCGAGGGTCTGTCGAATCGGCGGCCGGCCATCGTCGCTCATGGGGTCCACCTCGACGCCGAGGAGATCGCGCTCTTGGCAGCGCGCGACGTGGCCATCGCGTTGTGTCCCCGGAGCAATGCAATGCTGCACTGCGGCGAGGTGCCGATTCAGGCGCTCGTCGAGCATGGGGTCCGGATCGGATTGGGAACGGATAGTCTGGCGAGTAACGAAAGCCTAGACCTGTTTGCCGAGGCCGCGGCGGCCTACGCTTTGTGGCAGCGGCAAGCCGGCGCGGCCTTCGATCCCCGGGCGGCAGCCCGCCGCATCCTCCGCTGGCTGACTATCGAGGGCGCACAGGCGCTCGGCCTTGAGCGGCAGTTGGGCAGCATCACGGTCGGCAAGTATGCCGACCTCGCGGTCATAGCCCTGCCGCACCCCGGATATACCAACCTCGCGGAGCAGCTCTGTACCGGCATCCGCGCCACCGCTGTACGGTGTACAGTTGTAGCCGGGGCTACCGCCCACAGCGCAGCCTCCTCACCGCCGCCGGTACGACGATGAGCTCTCTTCCGGGAGGGGAGCATGGCAAAGCAACCGACCGACAACGAGGGTGCGCGCGATGCGAGCAGCTACGTTGGCCTGGGACTGTCGCTCGGTGCTGGCCTTGGAGTCGCACTTGGCGCCGTGATCGGCGCGACGACCGATAACATGGGCTTCTGGGTGGGAATAGGTGTCGCCATGGGCACGGCGATGGGGTTAGCACTTGGCGCCGGCCTGTCCCAGAAGGGCAAAAGCTCCACTGAAGAATAGGGGGATACCGGCCCTCACCCCCGGCCCCCTCTCCATTGCCAAGCGGTGGAGAGGGGGAGTCCGTCGCGCCGTCCGTCATTCCGGCGTAAGCGGGAATCCAGGGCCATTCGTGGCCCCCGGTCGGTCTGGATGGCGGCCTGCGCCGCTGGCCTGAGCGGTCAGCGCAGGTGCTATGACGGGCGCCAGGGCGCGATCAATCGCTCCCCTACGGATACTCATTACTGCTTGAGGTGAAACAATGATCGAGCACATCGAGTATCGCGGTAAGCTGATCCACGAATGTAGCCTGCCCGGCGAAACTCGCGCCGATGACGTGTTTCCGGCTCATCCGAACGGCATCCAGGTCAGCGCAAGACGCTTCCTCCACGTGTACGCCACGCGCACCTATCGCGGGGGTGATGACGACCTGAGTATCGTCTACCAGCTACGCGACGGCACCTACGATGGCCCGGTGCTGGCAGAAGGGGTGCTGGCCAAGTCCGTCAATGACTGGGACCCTTTCGACGACGGGAGCGCGTATGTACGGCAGCACGGACATCCGGTGGCTTTCGGTGTGCCGCGCGGCGCCCTGATCCAAGGGCAGCCGGCGCCCAACGCCAACCTCTTCGTCATCAAGTGGCGCGTTTGCGCCCGCGTCATTGACCCAGCCACCGGCTTTTTGATGTCTTCACGCACGCACCCCGCCCTGAGCGAGCGCACCCAGGGCGTCGAGTGGATGCAACTCCGCTTGAACGATGCCGAGGACGACATCGAGATCGTCCAGCCGGCCCAACCGCTCCGGCAACGCGGCTACGAGGAAGGCGACGCCTTCTGCGGCGCCGCCGTCCGCACGATGACGGACCGGAGCTGCACGGATGGTGCCAGGTGTGATACAGCTCCGGCCCGTCAGATGAATCAGTCGTTCGTGCAGGCGGTCCCGTTCGACGAGGAGGCCAGCGAGTGGGCCGACGTGAATCACTTCGACGGTGGACGGCTGGCAGCCCTGAAGTACCGCTACAACGTGGAACGCGGCGTCTATGAGTGGGTGGAAATGGGGCCGCTGATTGATGAGCAGTTATTCGAAGCCAGCCTCGCCCGCTATCAGGGTAGCTGGGTCATCAGCGGCCGGCCGCACGGTGGTGGCTCGATAGGCTGGTTTCGCACCGCGGACCCGTTCGGCGCCGTGCCGGCGGCGGCGCGCCCCGCGTCACCCGTGAACTCGTCGCCGCTCACTTCCTACACCTACGCCGATGGCGTGCTCCGCGTGCTGACGGGCGACAGCACGATCTCACCGTATGGTCTCAACCGCAATCCGCTCTACCTGTGGGACATCGACCCGGACAACGGCTTTGCGGCGGCGAAGCGGCGCGCAGTGTTCGACATCGTTGCCGCCGGGCTGCCGATCCCGGCGGAAAGCCGTCCCACCTGCGATATGGCCAAGCTCCTACCGCACGCCGGGGGTAAGGAGCAGATCATCGTCTATCGGGTGCGGAGCGGCACTACCAACGATCCCAGCCATACTGGGGCCGTCATCACGCCAGTGGAGAAAGAGACGGCCGGCATCTACTACGCCGCGGTGCAGTACGCGGAGTCCTACCCTGGTGTCTGGCAGTTTGCAACCGACGGAGCGGCGGAGACGGGGCCTGATAGGGGAATACTGGTCTGAATCAGGATTTTCAGGATGCAAGGATGATCAAGATGGATTCCCGCTGGCGTGAGAATGGTGAGTGACGGGCGCAACATGTTGCGCCCCTACGGCTTAATCCGTACCTATCCCAGTCAGAGGATTAGGGTGGGTTTTCGCGGGAGGGGGGTGGAGAATGACGATGGGAGCTAGTCGCTGTCGTCGTACTCCGGACATACGGCGTGCCATCGGCGCACCCGGTCCCGGTTGAGATCCTCGTAGGAGTAGATGGGCCGCACCCAAAGGTTCATTTCGCAGCGAGCCATCGTGTTGCCGCGCTCATCGGTAAACGTGACCGCATGCCAACAATCGGCGCAGTGCTGCTGCTCTTGCTCGGATTCGGAAGGCGCAGTGGTTTTGCGCGACGAATCATCCTTCTCGCCAGCGAGCACGCGCTTGAGCAGTGAGCCAAGATTAGTCTCTTCTTCACCGAGACCACTGCTCGATGTGACGAAAGCATCTCTCGGCGCTCGTGAGCGCGACCGTCTCCGAGCGGACCTACGCCGGGCCAATGGACTCCTCCCGCATGGATAAAGACGCGGCAATCATACCGTTGCACTCTCCGATTCGTCAAATCGCTGCGCGGTTAGGACCAATGCCGATACCTGCTCGGCCCCCTCCCTTGCCCTCCCCCGTGCTGACGCACAGACGCACAGTGGAGGGAACATCCGTCCCCCTGCGAAGCGGGGACAGGCCACAGGGGGCCTACAAGAAGCACCGGCCACCTCACTTACCGATACAAAACGTGCTGAATATCTTGTCGAGCAAGTCCTCGGTGACCGTGTGTCCCGTGACCTCGCCGAGAGCATCGAGGGCACCGCGCAGATCAACCGTGACCATATCCAACGGATACGCCGAGTCGAGCGTCGCCTGCGCGGTAGCGAGGTGGTCAGCGGCGCGGCGCAGCGCCTCCACGTGGCGGACGTTCCCTAGCAGGAGGTCGTCGCTGGCGGCGCCGGTGGTCGGCACGACGAGCTGCGCCAGGGTAGAGCGCAGCGCGGCGATACCTCGGCCGGTCAGCGCGGAGACGGTACAGACTGGCGCGGCAGCGAGTAGGTCCTGAGCGGCGGCGCGCGGGTATCGCGGCGGCAAATCCGCCTTGTTCAGTGCCACCATACCGGGGCGCTCGCCGATGGCGGCAGCAATGGCGGCATCCTCCGGTGATGGGTCCGCAGCCCCGTCGAGTACCAGCAGCACCACATCGGCGCGGCCGATCTCCGCCCGGCTACGCTCTACCCCCAGCCGCTCTACCGTGTCGTCCGTCCGCTCCGCGATACCGGCCGTATCAACGAGCGTGACGGGTACACCGTCCAGGTTGAGGGTCTCCGTCAAGACATCGCGGGTGGTGCCGGGAATCGGCGTCACGATGGCGCGGTCGGCTTCGAGCAGCGCATTGAGTAGGCTCGACTTGCCGGCGTTCGGGCGGCCCACTAGCACCGCCCGCGCTCCCTCGTGGACAAGCAGCCCCCGCGCGGCACCGGAAAGGATCGCTTGAAGGCGGACAGCGGCCGCGGTGAGGGCATCCCTTAACTCCGCACGGGGCGGCAGCGGCACGTCCTCCTCCGCAAAGTCGAGCACCGCCTCGATGCGGGCAAGCGGATCAAAGAGCAAAGTACGAACGGCCGCGATCTCGCCCGACAGCCGGCCGTCCAGCTGTCCGATGGCTTGCCGTACCCCGGCCGGCGTGCGGGCGGTAACGAGGCTGGCTACTGCCTCCGCCTGCGCCAGGTCTAGCCGGCCGTTGAGGAAGGCCCGGAGAGTAAACTCGCCGCGCTCTGCCGGTCGCGCTCCCAACCGCGTGAAGAGGGCCACGATAAGGCGCAGCGTCGCATTCCCGCCGTGGCCCTGCACCTCGACCATCTCTTCACGGGTGTAGGTGTGCGGCGCCGCCATGCGGACGGCTAAAACCTCGTCCAGCGCCTGCCCGGTAGTGGGATCGGCGATCCAGCCGTGATAGAGCTGATGCGAGCGCCAGGCCGGCGACAGATCAGGAGCGCGTTGCGAGCGGAAGACCTGTCGGAGGAGAGGCAGTGCTGCCGGGCCGCTCAAGCGCACGATGCCGATAGCGCTGGCGGCGGCCGGCGTCGCCGTGGCGACGATGGTGTCGGTGGTCGTCAAGGTACGCATCGGTCAGCGCGTCCACACGTTGCCGGCCGGGAGGCGGGGTGGTCTCCACGGATTGTATACTGCTGGGAAGCAGCGCCGGAGCGCAGCGCGCGCTCGCCGTCACCCCATACTGCCATGAGCAACGACCGGCTCGCACAGCAGCTCCGCTTTCTCCTGGAGCTAGACCGGCTCAAGAGCGTCCTCCGACAGTCGCGGCTCCTCCACACCGACCGGATGGAGAACAGCGCCGAGCACTCGTGGCACCTCGCGCTGCTGGCGGTCGTGCTCGCCGAGTACGCTGCCGAGAACGTAGACCTCGTGCGCGTCGTGAAGATGGCGCTCATCCACGATATTGTCGAGATTGACGCGGGCGATACCTACATTTACGACGAGCGAGCCAGGCAGGAGCAGGCTCGGATCGAGCAACAGGCAGCGGAACGCATCTTCGGCTTGCTCCCCAAGCAGCAAGCCGCCGAGCTACGTGCCCTGTGGGAAGAGTTCGAGGCCAAGCAAACGCCCGAGGCGCGGTTCGCCGGCGCCCTCGACCGCCTTCAGCCGCTACTCCTGAACTATCATACCCAGGGCCAAATGTGGCGCCATCACGGCATCCGCAGCGAGCAAGTCATCGCAGTCAATCAGGTTATCGCGGCGGGCGCCCCGGCACTCTGGACATACGCACAGCAGCTTATCCGCGAGGCAGTCGAGCGGGGTTATCTCGCGCCGTAAGAGCTATCAGCCGTCATTGCGGCTTGCACCGCGATCCGGGTCGGTACTCGTGTAGACTCCTGCAGAGGACAAGTTCCGACAATGGCATACGTTGGCGGCCCGACGACTGCCCGGCGTGTCTTGATCGCCATGGCGCAGCGCCGGCAGCAGCCGGGCACCGGGAGCGGAGCGTCCTTCGTGCGGGAGCGAACGGCGTGGCGGCAGTGGCCCAACCTCGACGCGGTCTTGGCTCCTCTGGCCTGGGCGGCGGTGGGTGGGGTTGCGACGCAACAGTACATGCCGGAGCGAGCGACCGGAGACCTCGCTGTCGTGGTCGCCAAGGGGGACACAGCGGCAGCTCGCGCCAAGCTGCGGGCTGCCGGGTACGCTTTCCGTGGCGAACTGCGTATCGGCAGTTCGGCGTGGCGTAGCCCGGATGGGCAGGACATAGATGTCATCGAAGGAGCGGAGGCCTGGTGGCCGACTGCGCTCGCCGCCGCCCGAACCAACCGCGATGGGCAGGACCTCCCGGTGTTGCCGCTGCCGTACCTGGTGCTCACCAAGCTGCAAGCCGGACGGACGCAGGACATTGCCGACATTTCGCGGATGCTCGGCCTGGCAAACGCAGACGCGCGGGAGGCGGTGCGTAGGCTTGTTGCCCGCGAGGCCCCGGCGGACTGCGACGACCTGGAAAGCCTTATCCAACTCGGTGAGCTGGAGTATGGCGAATCGCCGTCCTAGCGCAGAATCCGGATCGTGCGTAGGCGCAACTATCCGGTCGTCCTTACCTGCTTGAGCTGAGGCCATGACAGCGACCGACACGCTCGACCTCACCGTCACACATCATCAACTGGCCGCTATCGCCGAGGAGATGGGCGCGGCCCTCGTGCGCTCATCCTACTCGCCGAACATCAAGGAGCGCCAGGACCTTTCCTGTGCGGTCTTCGACCGGGCGGGGCGGATGGTGGCGCAAGCGGCGCATATTCCCGTCCATCTCGGCGCCATGCCGCTCGCCGTGCAGGCAGCCCGCGAGGCCGCTGCCAACGATAAGTGGCGGCCGGGCGACGTGGTGATCCTCAATGACCCCTATCTCGGCGGCACCCACCTCCCCGACGTGACGATGGTGTCGCCCGTGTTCACGGCCGCCCCCGGGGGCCGCCGGAGTCGCACGTTCATCGGCTTTGTGGCCAGTCGCGCGCACCAGGCCGACATCGGGGGCATGAGTCCCGGCTCGATGCCGCTGGCACGGGAGCTGTTCCAGGAAGGGCTGATTATCCCGCCGATCAAGTGGGTTCGGGCCGGGCGGATCCAGGAGGACATTCTGGCGCTGATCCTCCGCAACGTGCGGACACCCGACGAACGTCGCGGCGACCTGTTCGCCCAGCGGGCCGCGCACCGAGTCGGAGAACGCCGCTACGCCGCACTCGCCGAGGCCATGGGGCCGGAGGCACTCGGTCAGCGCCAGGACGCTTTGCTGGACTACGGCGAGCAGCTCTGTCGGGCCGCGCTCCAGCGCATCCCGGCCGGTACCTACAGCGCCGAGGACGTGCTCGACGACGACGGAGTTGGCAGCAAGCCAGTGCCCATTCGGGTGACAATCGCAGTCCGCGATGGCGAGCTACGGGTGGACTTTGCCGGCAGCGCCGACGAGGTGCTCGGATCGGTCAACGCGGTCCGCGCCGTAACGGTCTCAGCAGTCACCTATGTCGTGCGTTGTCTGGTTGGCTCCGATGGCGGGACGGAGCCGGACAATCAGCCGAGCACAGGTGGTGCGGCTGCGGCGTCGCCACTACCGCTGAATGCCGGCACCATGCGCCCGGTCACCGTCATTACTCCCGAGGGGTCGGTCGTCAGTGCCCGGTGGCCGCACGCGGTTTCCGCCGGCAACGTCGAGACGGCCCAGCGCATCGTGGACGTTGTGCTCGCTGCGCTCGCACCGGCGCTGCCGGACGTGATCCCGGCAGCGAGCTACGGGACCATGAACAATGCGATCATTGGCGGCTACGATCCCGAACGGCAACGGTCCTTTACCTACTACGAGACTATCGGGGGTGGGCATGGCGGCGCACCGCAAGGGCCGGGTCTCTCCGGAGCGCAGGCACACATGACGAACACCCTCAACACGCCCGCCGAGGTGTTGGAGTACGCCTATCCCCTCCAGGTGCAGGCGTATCGGCTACGGGAGGGGTCCGGTGGTGCCGGGCGCCACCGGGGGGGCGATGGACTGGTACGGAAGGTCATGCTCGACGTACCCGCCACCGTCACGCTGCTCTCCGAACGACGCCAGCGCGGCGCGCCGGGACTGGCGGGCGGCGGTCCGGGCAAACCGGGGGTGAACGCCGTACGCCGCGCCGATGGCAGTATCGACCGGCTACCCGGCAAGTGCGAGCGTCACCTGGCAGCCGGCGATCTGTTGGTGGTCGAGACCCCGGGCGGCGGCGGGTGGGGCACGCCCTCTGCCAGTGACGAGGGGCCGGTGACCGGTGGCTAGGAACCACGGGCCGGCGGCGCGGGTCGGTGTGGACGTGGGCGGCACATTCACCGACTTCGTGGTGCTGGAGCCGGGCCGGCTCACCGTCCGAAAGCGGCTGTCCACCCCCCACAATCCGGCGGTAGCGGTGTTAAGCGGTCTTGAGCACCTCGGTGTTGGACCCCACATACCCATCGCACACGGCTCGACCGTCGCCACCAATGCCCTGCTAGAGCGGCGGGGGGCACGGGTGGCGCTAATCACGACGCGGGGGTTCGCCGACGTCATCGAGATCGGTCGCCAGGCACGTCCGCAGCTTTACGAACTGCATCCGACCCGTCCGCCGGCACTCGTACCCCGTTCGCTGCGTTTCGAGGTGGACGAACGCATGGATCGCCACGGCCGGCCGCGGCGGCCGCTCGCTGATGAGCAGGTTGCGGCGGTCGTTTCCCAGGTCGTAGCCTCCGGGGCCACGGCCGCGGCGGTCTGCCTGCTGTTCTCGTTTGCGAACCCGGCCCACGAGCAGGCCGTCGGCGCGGCCTTGCGGCAAGCCGGCATAGATGTGTCACTCTCCTCCGATGTCTTGCCGGAGTTCCGCGAGTTCGAGCGCACCAGCACGACGGTCGCGAACGCCTACCTGCGCCCGGTCGTCATGTCTTACCTGGAGCAGCTGACGGCGGTGCTGACGGCAACGCGCTTGTGGGTGATGCAGTCCGACGGCACGACGGTACCTCCCGACCGGCTGGCTGTCCGGCCGGTGCAGGCGGTCCTCAGCGGGCCGGCCGGCGGCATCGTCGGCGCGCTCGCCGTGGCGCGAGCAGGAGGACGGCGGAACATCTTGACGCTCGATATGGGCGGCACTTCGACCGACGTGGCGTTCTGCCCCGGCGCACCCGTCCTGGAGACGCAGCACGAGATTGGTGGCGTCGCGCTCCACCTGCCGATGCTCGCCATCCACACCGTCGGGGCCGGCGGTGGCTCCATTGCGCTACGCGACGCTGCCGGAGGGCTGCACGTAGGCCCGGCGAGCGCCGGCGCGAGTCCCGGTCCGGCCTGCTACGGTCGTGGCGGGACGGCGCCGACGGTGACTGACGCCAACCTGGTCTTAGGCCGGCTGCACCCCGACTGGCGCTTGGGTGGTGAGGTGCGGCTGGACCGGGCGGCGGCGCGCGCTGCTATGCTATCGCTGGGCGCTGACACGGATGCAGTCACCATAGCCACCGCGATCATCCGGGTGGTCAACGCGCATATGGCCCGCGCCCTGCGCGTCATCTCCATCGAGCGCGGCTACGACCCACGCCAGTGTGCGCTGGTCGCCTTCGGAGGCGCCGGCCCCTTGCACGCAGCGGCGCTCGCCGAGGCGTTGGACATCCAGGAAGTGATCGTGCCGCGCTACCCAGGTGTCCTGTCGGCAGTGGGGACCGCGCTGGCCGCGGTGGAGCGGTCCTATTCCCGCACCGTGATGCTCACCGTCGAGCGAGACACGCGCGCGGAGCCGGTCGTCGCTACGGCCCTGGCCAACGCCTACGACGAGCTAGAGCGCCAGGCGAGCGCCGAGCTGCACGCCACCTTGGGGCCGGTGCGCCTGGAGTTCAGACGGTCACTCGACTGCCGCTATCAAGGCCAGTCGCACGAGCTATTGGTGTCGGCCGGCCGCACACGGCGAGGCCGGGCGGGCGGGACACCGGCAAGTCAACCGGGGGACAAGCCGAGGGCAGCACTCCAGGCGGTCGTGCGGTCATTCGACCGCGTGCATCACCGCCGGTACGGGTATGACCAACCGGATCGGGCGGTCGAAATCGTCACGATCCGTCTGCGCGCACGTCACCTCCAACCGAGCGTGGCCTTGCCGGAGGCCCCGTCGGCGCGCCAGAGTGGCCCGCCGACGCCGGCTGGGCATACCGTGCTGTGGGACGACGCTCAATCGGTGACCGCGCCAATCTTCGAGCGCGAACACTGTGGGCCGGGAACTCGCCTGGCCGGGCCGGCCTTGATCGTCCAAGCGGATGCAACGACGGTGCTCCCCGCCGGATGGTCGGCCCAGGCGGACCGCTACGGCTCGCTGCTGCTGCGCCGTGGCGTAGCCTGACTGACGCTCCCCCGATTTGACAACACTGAACATGCTGCTATTCTCGGAGCGCTCAAGGCCCGTAAAGCGAAATCCTCTCCGCGCTACCAAACTGTCCCCGTGGGTAGGTGCGGGCGTAGGAAGGGCTGGCCGGGAGCGGAGGAAACGTGGCGATGGTAGACGGTGAGCAGGCAGACGAGGTAACGCCGGGGGAGATTAGTCCTTCACCAAGGCCGCCAGCGCTGCCTGATGCTCGAAGCAGTATCCGGCGGCTTGGCTATCTGGCGGTGGGTTTCTTGACCACATTTGCGCTATCATTGCTCTTGGCGACCACTGGCTGGGGCTTGAAGCAACTCATCGTCCTAACGGTTGAGCCGGGCCATCTGACCAACATCGTACTCTACATCATAGACATCACCTTTCTCGTACCAACTGCTATCGTTGCCGGTTGTGGCGCACTCGTCGTGGCCCGAGAGGTGGTGAGAGTGACGTGGCAACAACTCAAATAGACCGTGAGCGGCTGCGTGTTGCGGATTTCTTTCCGCCTTGGGGACTCATCCTCTTCGCCTGCTTGATGGGACTGCTTGGCGGCATACCGGCGCTGGATGATTTCTCCCCGGCAGCCCTAGATCGTGCAGCTGCCTCCGGCGTCGCCTGGGGGGTTGGGAACGGCCTCGGGCTGTGGCTAGGCTCCGGTCTAGCGATTGCAGTGCTGAGGGTGACCCAATGGTACATTGAGCGTACACTTCGGTACGCTGAACGCACACTCCGTCTCTGGGGCTACGATGGCCCCTGGCCGCCCCCGGATGACGGGACACCACCACACGCTAGGCACACGGCGCACGCGATACACGCGATAGTAGTAGCATCCTGTCTGTTCCTCTGGGCAGTGCCGTGCATGGTTAGCTTTGCGCTCATCGGCCTCTTTTTGCAAGGAGGGGGGCTGCCCGTAACGCCGCTGTTGGTGTGGCTCATTGGGGGCCTCGCGGGGGCGAGCGTCCTGGCCCTCGCCATCATTTGGGCGCCTATCGTGCGGCTCAAGGCAGTGATTTGGCGCCAGCAGGCACAGCGTATCCACAGCCAGCGGCCCATTGCGGGGCTGCTTCCCGCTGCCGGCAGTCTCAGGCGCGTCCAGCAGCGTACTAGCCGCGTAGCGGCATGGCCGGTGCGCTGGCGCGTCGCCATCTAAGAGACCACCCTCGCCGCAAGCGAGGGCGGTTGCTCCCCGCCGGATGGTCGGCCCAGGTGGACCGCTACGGCTCGCTGCTGCTGCGCCGCGGCGTAGCCTGACTGACGCTGGACCGCTCGGCCGGGGCAGGGAGAGCAGCCTCCCGGCACACCCATCAGTCCTGGCCGGCTGGCATAACACGGACGATCCCGGCGGCAGCATCCAACGACAGAGCGGCCCCATCGGGGATGAGGGTCGTCGCTTGGCGCACATTCACTACCGCCGGGATACTGTACTCGCGGGCGACGATGGAGCCGTGCGAGAGCTGACCGCCGATCTCGACGACCAGGCCACGCACCAAGGGAAACAGCGGCGACCAGGCTGGGTCGGTGGCCGGGCAGACGAGGATATCGCCCGGCTGCAGTAGCCCAAACTCCTCCGGGCGGCGGATTACCCGCGCCGTCCCCTGCGCTCGGCCGGCACTGACACCCAGCCCGCGCAAAGTCACCACCGCAGGAACGGCCGGAATACTGCCCGGTGCCGGTGCCGGTGCCGGTGGCGGGGGAGAGGCGGCTGCCGGCTGGCCGGAGCCGCCGACGCCAAAGCCGGTCAGCACCGGCGGAGGGCGCCGCGCGGCGCCCGGCGGCGCGGGTCCTCTACCGCGTGCAAACCGTTCGAGCGCCCGGAGGTCAAGGCACTCGTCGGGCACCGTCACGGCAGCGTATTGGGCATAGCGGGCGCGTCGAGCGGCGATGACGGCCCGCACCTGGCTTGGCGTTCGTACCATCTCCCCCGGCACTACTACCCCACTACGCCGCGGTAGCAAGCCCGCGCGTACACCGCCGGCCTGCTGCCGTAGTAGCGAGGTGGCCTCCGGTACTACCAGACGACGAATCTCCGCCATTGTGAGCCAGAAGTAGTCATCCGGGTGGTCGAGCCAGCCGCGATCCACCATCCGCCGTCCCAGCTCCAGCTCGCGCCGTCGCAATTGGGCGACGAGCTGCACAATCCGGAAACGGTTGGCCTCGCGCAAGGCCAGTAGCTCAAGCAAGGCGCTGAGGCGCCAGCGTATGTACGGCCAGCGCCAACCGGCCGCCCGTCTGATGGCCTCACGCGCCTGCCTCGCCCGCCGTCGCTGGCGCGTGACCGCACCCTCGGAGTCGGGAGGCACCGGCGCGCGGACGTACTGCGCGACAACGCCGAGTAGGTAGCCCGGAGCCTCTCGATAGCGGGGATTGGCGCTGTCGGATTCGAACAATCCCCGATCGCCGAACCGGTCGAGGACCCGCTCGAACTGGTCGAGCGTGCGGGTGCCGCGGAGTGTCTCCCGGAAGTCGGCATCCGGCTCACTCGCCGCCGCCAGGGAGCGCCGCGCTTGTCGCCGGCCAAAGCTGCTTCCAGGTCCGCCTGGGACCAGCAGCTTATGGCTGGCGAGTGGCTCTGCGCGCGCTATAGCCGCCACGCGCATCAGCGCCAGGGGTAGCTCGGCGCTGACGTTGCCCGCGCCGGCGACCGCTTGGTTGATCGCCGCCGCGGGTGTGGCGAGACGACCGTGCAGGACACGGGCCAGCTCGTGAAAATGGGTGGTGGCTGCGGCGGTCAGGTAGACCGTGTGGTAGAAGAACCCTCCTAGCTCCGGCGCAAGGCGCTCGAAATCCGCGAGCAAGTCGGCATCCGCAGCGCGCCGCAGCATGCGGTCCGTCGCCAAGGACAACTCGGCGAGGAGGGCCTCGACGCGACCAAACCAGCGCTCGGTAGCCGGCACCGCCCGGAGCTGGCGGACCAGGCTGCTGAGTACGACCGGCAAGCGCCGCGCGACACGTGGCCAATCCCATTGCAGGGCCGGCCGGGGCAGCTCAAGTCCCCGTCCGACCGCCTGGTCGTTCAGCTCCGGCGGCGCGCCAAGGTCGGTCAACATGCTCCGCAGCAGGCCGGCATTGAAGTAGGGACGCCCCGCCGCGGCACGGAAGAGCATCGCGCCGTCGGGAAAGCGGTAGCCGCCTACCTCGAACGCAGCGAGCATCTGCGGCCCGCTGGCGGCTTCGAGTTGGAACATGAAGAGCGGCGATGGAAGCTCGGGCAAGATCTCCTTGACATTGGCCCGGGACCATTGATCCCGTCCGTTGGCCTGTCGCCTGGGCATCGTCGGTAGGTGACCTCCGAGAAGCACTGTCCGGTGCTTAATGATGATAGCGGAGTAGGGCCGGAGCGGTGCTCGCCCCGCTCGCCACTAGGGGAGGGGCACATGTACCGCGCCGAACGGCCTAGCGGGTTGCAGGAGCGAGCAACATCGGGCAGTATCTCGTGCAACCGAACGGAATGGGCAAGTAAAGGAGTGACGCGCATGAAGATGCACATCGGCAGTTCCTGGGTAGACAAAGACGAGCGCATTGACGTACACAATCCCTACGATGGGAGCATCGTGGACACGGTACCTAGAGCGGAGGCCAGCGACATTGACCACGCTCTGGCGACGGCGGTGCGCGGTGCAGAGATCATGCGGGGGCTTACCGGCTACGAGCGCTACAAAATCCTGCACAAGGCCGCGGACCTGATTAGCGCGCGCGCCGAGAGCTTTGCCGAGACGATCACGCTGGAGGGCGGCAAGGTCAAAGCCGAAGCCATGATCGAGGTGGAGCGGGCCGCCGAGATCATCTATCTGTCGGCCGAGGAAGCCAAGCGGCTGGGCAGCGAGGTCATTCCACTCGACGGTGCGCCGGGCGTCACCGGGAAGTTCGGCTTCACCATCCGCGTCCCCTGCGGGGTGGTGGCGGCGATCTCGCCCTTCAACTTCCCGCTGCACTTGGTCTGCCACAAGGTCGGCCCGGGCATTGCCGCCGGGAACGCCGTCGTGCTGAAGCCGGCCACCGACACACCGCTCTCGGGCTTGCGCGTAGTCGAGGTCATGCTCGAAGCCGGGTGTCCGCCGGAAGCGCTCCAGTGTCTGACCGGCTCCGGCGCCGAGATCGGGGATGCCTTGGTCAGCGATCCGCGCGTCCGCAAGATTACCTTCACCGGCAGCCGCGACGTGGGCGAGCACATCTGCCGCACGGCCGGGCTGAAGAAGGTGACCATGGAGCTAGGGTCCAACTCGCCGGTCATCATCATGCCCGACGCGGACATGAACAAGGTCACGACGGCGCTCGCCTCCACCGGCTACGCGCACGCCGGGCAGGTCTGTATCTCCACCCAACGGGTCTACGCCAACCGCGAGATTTACGGTGACTTCCTCGACGCCTTCACGGAGAGCGTGAAGAGTATCACGACCGGCGATCCGCGCCAGGAAGGCGTGCGGATGGGGCCAATGATCCGCGAAAGCGATGCCGCTCGTGTGGAGTCCTGGGTGCAGGAGGCGGTAGACGGCGGCGCGCGCTTGGTGGCCGGGGGGCAACGCAACGGCACGCTCATGGCGCCAACGCTGTTAGCCGACGTGAAGCCGGAGATGCGAATCTCCTGCGACGAGGTGTTCGGCCCGGCCGTCGGGGTGACGCCGGTGGACGACATTGACGAGGCGATTGCCCAGGCCAACAGCACGAACTACGGCTTGAGCACGGCGATCTTCACCGAGAACCTGGATTGGGCGATGAAGTTCGCGCTGGAGGCCGAGGCCGGCAACATCCATCTCAACTGGGGCACCCAATGGCGGGCCGACCTGATGCCCTACGGTGGCCTGAAGGACAGTGGGATGGGTAAGGAAGGGCCGAAGTACGCCGTCGAAGAGATGACCGAGACGAAGATGGTCGTCTTCCACATGCCGTAGGGGGTGCCTCCGAGCATACCTACCCCGCTTCAAGAGGGCGTAGCTCTCCGTTGGCGACCTCGAAGACGGTTGCCGCGTCGAGGAAGCCGGGGGTGAAGGGGCGCAGCTCGGTCGTGGTGAGGAGCACCTGCCCGCCGCGGTCTGCACCACTGCGGCTCCCGCCGGATGGTGGAGATGAAGTGAGCGGCCCGTCGCCGGCGAGGATCGCTTGTAGCAGTAGGCGCCGCTGCGGGTCCAGCTCGGAAAGCACGTCGTCGAGCAGGAGCACCGGCCGCTCGCCGGTGCGCTGCTCCATTACGGCGGCCTCTGCCAGCTTGACGGCGAGCGCCGCCGTGCGCTGCTGGCCGCGGGAGCCAAAGCGGTTGAGGTCCACGCCGTCAACGGTGAAGGCCAGATCGTCGCGGTGCGGGCCGACGGTAGTCATGCCCTGGCGCCGCTCGCGTTCCTGCTGCGCGTCAAGCTGGGCGGCGAACTGCGCGGCAACGGCCGGCCGCACTTCATCCGCACGCGCGACTGCCCCCGGCTCCGACGCCAATGCGGACGGTAGCTCGGTGACGCTGCTGCGGTAGACGATCCCGAGGGAGGTGCGGTCATCCACCAGCCGCGGGTGGATGTCGGCCAAGCACGAGTTGATAGTAATGATTGCCTGGCCGCGGCCCACGATCAGCTCGCTGCCCAACGCGACTACCTGCTCGGTCCAATACCGGAGCTGATCGGCCGGCAAACGGCGGTCACGGAGCCGGCGCAAGAGGGCGTTGCGCTGGGTCAGGACGCGCTGGTACCGGCTGAGGACGCGCACGTAGTGGGGATCAACCTGGCAGAGCATGATGTCGAGGTATCGGCGCCGCTGGGCCGGTGAGCCGGTGATAAGCTCAATATCCGCGGGCGTAAAGAGGACGCTATTGAGCTGACCGAGGGCGTCCATCGCCCGCCGGGGGTGCTGGTTGAGGCGGACGCGCTTCTGGATTGCGCGGGTGCGGGCACCGGCCGCTGCGTTGGCCGCATTGCCGGCCGCTGGCTCGACCAGGATAATATCCAACTGCGATATGCTCCCTTGGCGCTCGATCTCGGCGCTGACGCGGGCAAAGCGCTCGTTGGGGCCGGCGTGCCACGAGACCAATTCGCGCTCGCTCGTGGTACGGAACGATTTGATCGTGGCGAGCAGATACAGGGCTTCGAGCAGGTTGGACTTTCCCTGGGCATTGTTCCCGCAGAGCACGGATACCCCGGGGGGCAGGTCCAGCTCGAGCCGGCCGTAGGTGCGAAAATTCGTCAGGCTGAGGTGGCGACAACGCATGGTACTCCGGACCGTGCCCCGATTCTACCGCGCCGGCCGACCGCGGCTGATCGGTTAGTATGAACGCAGCATCCTCGCCACGCTGCGACAAACCGTGACACGAATTGAGGAAGGCTCATGCCGCTGACACATACCGCACAGCCCACCCTGCGGCGTCCCATCCTGGTCGGGGCGTTCGAGGGCTTGCCCGACGCCGGGATGGCCGCCTCGCTATCCATTCGCCATCTGGTCTCGGCGCTCGACGCCGAACCGCTGGCCGTCCAAGATTCGGACGACTACTACGACTATAGCGAGCTACGGCCCATCTCCCGGCTGACCGGGTCCCAGGATCGGGTGCTGGAGTGGCCGCACGGCGAGTTCTGGTACGTCCAGCACCCGGAGGCCGACGAGACGACGCACGACCTGATCTTCTACGTCGTCCCGGAGCCGCAGCTACGCTGGCGAGCGTTCGCTGCCGAGCTGGCGGAAGCGTGCGTGGAGTGGGGGGTGGGAGCGGCCATCCTGCTGGCCAGTGTGCCGGCGGACGTGCCGCACACGCGCAGTACCGTCCTGACCGGCTGGGCTACCGCTCCGGAGCTGCGCGTCGCCTTGAACCGGCTGGGGATTCCGTTCTCGCAGTACGAGGGGCCTTCCAGTGTCCACTCGGCGGTGATCGAGTCGCTGCGGGTGCATCAGGTGCCGAGCGCGAGTCTGTTCGGCAGCGTGCCGCACTACCTCCAGGTGCCGAATCCGGCCGTGAGCGCGGTGCTACTGGAGCGGACGGCGCGGCTGGTCGGCTGGTCGTTCGACCTGGATCAGCTGCGTCAGGCTGCGCGGCAACTCCTGGAGCAAGCAGATGAGGCCGTCGCCGAGCGACCGGAATTGGCGGCCTACTTGCAGCAGCTCGAAGACCAGTACGACGAATCGAAGGCACCCTTGGCGCCGGGCCAGACCGATCCGAGCGAGCCGGAGGCGGAATCGAGCGGTCCGCTGGCCGTAGACCCGGAGGAGCTTGTCGAGGAGCTTGAGGACTTCCTCCGTAAGCGCCGGGAGGAGGATGAACCGGATCGTGAAGAGGACCAACCGCCGCGGAGTAGCCTCTGAGGGACACGGCTAGTTTCACAGGAGACCTTTGCATAACCACCCGGACGGAATACTGGAGAACAGTAACCTACCTCCCCTCAACCTGGGCGACCTGGCTTGTAGATTCCCCCTTGCGCGGGAATGGCGACTTTCTCAAAGGTCTCACCGATAGAGCAACACCGATGACTGAAACGCAGACTCGGCAGCAGACGATTGCCATTGTCGGCGGTACCGGTTCAATGGGACACGGCCTGGCCTTGCGGTGGTCGCAGGCCGGCTATCGGATCATGCTTGGCTCGCGCGACGCCGAGCGGGCCGCGGCGGCGGCGGCCGGCATCCGCGAAGCGCTTGGCACCGCGGCGCCGGTCGAGGGCGCCACCAATGCCGAGGTCGTGGGCGCCGCGAGCACGGTAGCGCTCTGCGTGCCGTTCGCGGCTCATGCCCGGACGCTCCAGGGACTACGGTCGGTCTGGCGAGCCGGCAGCGTGCTCGTGGACGTGACGGTGCCACTGGCGGTGGCCGTCGGCGGTCGGCCAACCGATATGCTGGGGCTGCCGGCCGGCTCGGCAGCCGAGCAGGCGGCCCAGCTGACGCCGCAGAGCGTCCGAGTCTGCGCTGCGTTCCATCACCTCAGCGCGGCCCACTTGCGGGACCTCGATCACGATTTGGAGGGGGACGTACTGCTGTGTGGGAACGACCGCGCGGCGCGGGCGGCCGTGCATACACTGGTGGAGGCGATTCCCCGGCTACGACCGGTTGACGTGGGGCCATTGCGGCGGGCGCGGCTGCTGGAGCCGCTGACGGCGCTCTTGATCGGGATCAATGCGCGCTATAAAGTGCCGGGGGCCGGCATCCGCATCACCGGCCTGCCGGAGGGCGAGTAACGGGACATTCGCCGTGTCTCCTGGCGCAGCAGCCAGCGCCCCCGTCCTGGATTCCCGCCCAAGCGGGAATGACCGGGAAAGGGCAACACAACCTAGCGGCTGGCGGCGCGGCACCAGCGCGCCGCGGCCTCGATGACGTCCCGCAGGCGCTGCCGCTCATCCGCCGATACGCGGCTATCGGCGAGCACCTGCGCCACGAGCAGCAGCGTAGGATCGCCGGCACCGAGGCGCCCGATAACAGCGGGCACGAACCCGGCAGCGGCGAGCAGCCGGTCCGTATTGTCGGGAGAGAGCCGGAGGCCGCGGGCGAGTGCTTCCACCAGCCCTGGGTTGCTCGGCGTACGGTCGCCGCTTTCCAGGCGACTGACAATGCTCGCGTGGACCTGGGCACGTCGGCCGAGCGCGCTCTGGCTGAGGTCGGTCTGCTCGCGCAACTCCCGCAACATTGTCCCGAAGGCATTGGTGGGACTGGTACGCAAGGGGGCTATTGGCAACTTGAACCGCCCCTCTCCGACACTTGTCCCATCGCTGATCCTGCGCTGTGGCCGAAACTGCCGCTGCGACGCACCTGCTAGTGTCGAGCCTACGGTTCCTGTGCAAGTTTGTCAATACCCTTGCCACCGGTGCCAGGGTCTTTCCATTCCGGGCACTTTACATCGGCATGGCGGCACGGCTCCGATCTTTGCTGCACAGGGGCCGCCCTGGTAGCTAGCAAGGTTATCTTTCCGCTTGCCGCCGGAGCTGTGCGCGCAGGCGCTGCAGTTCGGACTCAGCGGCGCGACGTTGGGCCTCTTCGGCCGCCGCGCGAGTTTCGGCCTCAGCCGCGCGAGCTTCGGCCTCGGCGGCACGAGTTTCGGCCCCGGCGGCGCGGGTTTCGGCCACCGCGCGGCCGGCCTGCTCGACAGCGGCCTGGCTCTCGGCAGCATCTCGCTCCGCCTCGGCCGCCGCGCGGGCGGCCGCCACCTCCGGCCAGCTCTCCAGGTAGGTGTCGGTGACCGGGTCATAGAGCCGCGGCCAACTGTTGTCCCAGCACAGACTCAGCCCTAGCACCGGGCTGTACCCCTTCAGGATGCCGTCCGGCTCCGTGGTCAACGCAATCGGCTGGTACACCCCGTTGACCAGCCGCTCTCCGGCCAACTTCTGCCCGTGATACCGGCCCCCGGTCGGGTCAAAGCGCCAGTATTCCGGCACGCCGATACGGGCATAGATGTGGCGCTTCCGGCCGGTATCCTCCCGCCCGGTGCTGGACGAGGCGATTTCCAATACCCAGTCCGGGGGCTTGCCCACTTCCCAGGGCAGGTACAGCTTGCGGGGCCGGATGGCTGCGGCATCCACCCCAAAGGCCAGATACACGTCCGGGGACACGCGGACATTGAGGTTGCGCGGGTCGTAGCAGATGATCGTGTTGGCGTCGAGGAAGACGTCGGGGCGGCGATGGAAGTCGGTGAAGTGGGCGGCGAGGAGGCCAAAGATGGCCTGGAGCTGGAGATTCTGCTCCATCGCATCAGGCTTTAGGACTGGTTCGTCGGGGTCGAAGTCGAGGCGGGCGTAGTTAATGTCGCCCCGCCGGTGGTAGGGTAGCATCCTGGTAGTAGTCGCCGTAGCTGTAACCATCACCGTGGGTCTCCCGGTGGAGTGCCGCCGGCCGCTCATCGTCAGCATAGAACAAGGCCCGCCCCGCCGCAACTGCCGGCCGGATTGCGGCGATAGCCCCATAGGACAGCTATCAGGCCCCCCCTCGGTGGGTGCCCGGATAGCTTATCGGGCGGTAGTCCTTGCCGGCTAGGAGGTCTGAGTTCATAATGCGCCACGGTTCGAGGTAGTTCAGCAGAGGAGCAACAGTAATGTCCGATGCCAAGCTCTGGTATATGTCCGCTACCGAACTGGCCGAACGTATCCGGCAGCGCGATCTGTCGCCGGTGGCGGTGACGCGGGCATTTTTGGATCGTATTGCGGCCATTGACGGCGATTTAGGCGCGTACTGCACCGTCACAGCGGAGCAGGCCCTCGCCGCCGCGCGCGCTGCCGAGGCCGCGCTGTCCGCGGGCGAGCCGACCGGCCCTCTGCACGGGGTTCCGGTCTCGATCAAGGACCTGGTCTACACGCGGGGGGTGCGGACAACGCGCGGCTCGGCGATCTATGCCGACTTGGTGCCCGATGAGGATGCACCGGTCGTCGAGCGGCTGCGGGCGGCCGGGGCGATCTCGCTGGGGAAGACGAACACGCCGGAGTTCGGCTGGAAGGGCCTCACGGACAATCGGCTGTTCCCACCGACGCGCAATCCGTGGGATCGCACACGCACAGCCGGCGGGTCGAGCGGGGGCGCCGCGGCAGCCGTCGCGGCCGGGCTGGGGCCAATCGGTATCGGCAGCGATGGGGGTGGCTCGGTCCGCATACCCGGCTCATTCTGCGGGGTGATCGGCCTGAAGCCGTCGTTCGGGCGCATCCCGTACTATCCGGCGAGCGCGGCCGAAACCCTCTCCCACATGGGGCCGCTGACGCGCACCGTCGCCGACGCGGCGCTGGCGCTCGACGTGCTCGCCGGCCCCGACGAGCGCGACCGGCTCACGTTGCCGGCACCGCACACGCCGGAGGGTAGCTATCTGGCCGCGGCCAAGGCGGGCGCCCGTGAGGGGCTGGCGGGGCTGCGGGTTGGCTGGAGCCAGACGCTAGGCTACGCGACCGTTGACGATGAGGTCGCCGCGCTTGCCAGCGCCGCTGTCGAGCGGCTGGCTACGGCCGGCGGGAGCGTCGAGACGCTGGCGCTGGATTGGACCGATCCCGAGGAGCCGTGGTGGGCGCTCTTCTTTGGTGGGATCGGCGCGGCGCTGGCGGACTATCTGCCCGAGTGGCGAGAGCAGATGGACCCGGGGTTGGTGGCCATCGTGGAGCGGGCCAAGGGCTTGACGGCGTTCGACTATACGCGGGCCGGCTTTCAGCGGATCGAGTTCTGGCATCAGGTACGCCGCTGTTTCGAGGACATAGACATCCTGGTCACGCCGATGCTGGCGGTGCCGGCACTACCGCTGACCGGCGAGCTGCCGACCCTGGGGCCGTCGGAGCGGGGCCACCTGCCGTCGTGGTCGCCGTTTTCGTATCCGTTCAATCTCACCGGGCAACCGGCGATGACGGTGCCGTGTGGCTGGACGGCGGGCGGCCTGCCGGTGGGGCTGCAACTGGTGGGCCGGCGCTACGACGATGCGACGGTGCTGCGGGCGGCAGCGGCTTTCGAGGCGGTCGCGCCGTGGGCCGACCGGTATCCCATCCTGTAGCGTGGCGAGGGCTGGCCCCCCTATGGTCCCCCCGCTGTGCAGGGGGACGGGACTCACCGCGAAAAATCCCGCCTTTAGCAGGTGTCAGCACTGGTAGGAGGGGGACTGCTGCGCGGTGCCGGCTGGCGTGCTACAGTGCAGCGAGCAGGGGGCGGTTGGCGCTCAGGGGAGACTATGGCGAAGGCGGAACCGGCGGCCGTGCCGGCCAGCGCCGGGAGCGGCCGGCTACGGACGGCGCTGGCCACCAAACAGGCGGGTGTGGCTGTCGTGGGGCTAGGTTTTGCCGGGCTGCCCCAGGCCGTGGTCATCGCCGAGGCAGGATTCACTGTCACCGGCATTGATGTGGACTGCGAGCGGGTCGCGCAGCTCGCTCGGGGCGAGAGCTCCAGCACCGACGTGACCACCGGCCAGCTGCAAGCCTTGCGGCGCACGGGGCACTTCAACGTCACCACCGACCCGGCGGCGCTGGCCGACGCAGACTGCGTCGTGGTCTGCGTGCCCACCGGGATTACGGCCGAGCGGCGTCCCGTGCTCGACTCGTTGGAGCAGGCGCTCGGCACCATCGCGGCAACCCTGCGCCCGCCGGCGCTGGTGATTATCGAGAGCAGCGTGCCGCCGGGCACAACCCGGCGGGTGGCGCGGCTGCTGGATTCCCGCGCACGCGGGAATGACGATAGTGGGGATGCCACGCCAGGGGGACGGGTGTTCGTGGCCCACGCACCGGAACGCATTGATCCGGGGAACAGGCAGTTCGGATTGCGGGAAACACCGCGGGTGGTGGGCGGCGAGACGGCGGCGGCCCTCGATCTGGCCCGGCGGTTCTACGCGCAGTGCGGGGTGACGACGGTGCCAGTGGCCAATGTCGAGGTCGCGGAGCTGGCAAAAGTCTTCGAGAACACGTTCCGCTTTGTCAACATCTCGCTGGTGAACGAGCTGGCGCAGATTGCCACGGCCTTGAAGGTCAGTGCCTGGGAGGTCTTGGCGGCGGCGAGCACGAAGCCGTATGGCTTCATGCCGCACGAGCCGGGGCCGGGGGTTGGCGGGAGCTGCATTCCGGTGATCCCGTTTTTCCTCGCCGACGTGGCCGAGCGGCTGGGCACACCCTCGCACCTGATCGCGGCGGCGGCGCGGGTGAACACGTTCATGCCACAGTACGTGACCGAACGAGCGGCGGCGCTCGTCGGCCGGCGGGACGGCGACCTGGCCGGCTGCCACATCCTGGTGCTGGGGGTGACGTATAAGCCGGACCAGAGCGATTGTCGCCACTCGCCAGCGGTGCCCGTGGTGGAGCGGTTGATCGCGGCCGGGGCCACGGTGCAAGTCCATGATCCGCTGGTGATGGAGGCTGCCGGCCTGCACCCGCAGGCCACCTTTGCGCCACTCACGGCGGAAGTGGTGGCTGCGGCCGATCTGGTCGTTGTCGTCACGCCCCATCGCTCGCTCGACTACGGGTTGGTGATCGAGCGGGCCCGCTGCATCCTGGACACGCGGAATGCGTTGCGCGACCACGCAGCGCCAAACGTGGTACCGCTGTAGATACTACTCGACACTGCCAGAGCGCCGCCGCAAGATTTCTGCTGGCGCAGGAATGACGGATTCGGGGTATTTTTCATAGGAATGACAGGCACCCATAGATTCCGCTTGGAGGCCCGCTGATGAGTACAAGCCCGCGTGCCAACACCGCCCGTCTGGACGGTCGGATCGCGCTGATAACCGGCTCGGCGACCGGTATCGGGCGGGAGACGGCGCTTGCCTTTGCGCGGGAGGGCGCCGCGGTGGTCATCAACTACTCCCGCTCCGAGGCGGAGGCGCGGGAGACGCAGGACGACGTGGCGGCGCTGGGTGTCCGCACCCTGCTCTGCCAGACCGACGTCAGCGATGACGCTGCGGTCCGCGAGATGGTTGGGCAAACAGTCAAGGCGTTCGGCCGGCTGGACATCCTGATCAACAACGCCGGGACGACCCATTTCGTGCCGTTCGAGCGGCTCGACGATCTGACCGACGACATTTGGGATCGCATCTTCGCCGTGAACGTCAAGGGCGCCTTCTATTGCACGCGGGCAGCGGTGCCGCACCTGCGCCGGCAAGGCTCCGGCCTGGTGGTCAACGTGGCGTCGGTGGCTGCGTTCAGCGGGATCGGCAGCAGCATGCCTTATGCGGCCTCCAAGGGCGCCCTGATTACCTTGACGCGCTCCCTGGCGCACGGGCTGGCGCCGGACATCCGCGTCAACGTGGTCGCGCCGGGGGTGGTCAAGACGCGCTGGGTGGCGGGGCACGAGGAGCACGTGGAGCGGCTGGCCCAAGACGCGCTCATGCGCCGGCCGGCCGGCGCGGACGACGTGGCCAACGTGATCGTCAGCCTCGCCACTCATTCCACGTTCCTGACCGGCGAGACCATCGTCGTGGACGGTGGCCGTCTCCTGCGGTAGGAGTGAATACACCAAAAAGAGACCATGGTTAGCGATACTGCTGCCAACTATCTGAGCAAAGCGGAAGAGGCACTGGCAGGGGCCGAACGAGAGCTTGCCGCAGACGCAGCGAACAATGCCGCCAACCGAGCCTACTATGCAGCGTTTCTGGCCGCGGTGGCTGCGCTCTGGAGAGAAGGCATTCGACCCCGCGGACGCCGGGGAAAGTCCTTATCACACCGCCAGGTGCGGAGCGAGTAGAGTGGTAGACTTATCTACCGGCGCAAACGGTATCCAGCCTCGCTCCACCGTGCGCTGGAGGACCTATGGGACTGGCGGGTGCGAGCCGACTATGAGTACGAGTCGGTGTCGCGGCGCCAAGCGGAACGAGCGGTAACGTTGAGCCGCAGGCTGGTCACTGCCGTCCAGGACCGGCTACGGCCCAGTGTTTCCGGTGATGCTACAGGGGGAGAATGAGCCATGACTACGAAAACGGCACAGCAAGAGCAACCGAACACGCCGGAAGAACCCGACCTCTCCCGCTATGTAGCGGCATTCAAGAAACTGGTGCAGGTACGATACCCGACGGCGACGTATCACCTTATTCCGGGTTTGGAAGAGGACACGTGGCATTTGAATATATACGCTCCGGTTGAGGATGATCTGGAGTTGGAAGGGCAGCTCTCCGAGAAGGCAACCGACTTTCTGGTCTTCGATGATGTCGCAATCAGTCCGATCTTCTTGCCGCAGAGTACGCTCGACACGCTGACGGATGCCGAGCGCGATCACTACCTACATGGCACTCCACAGCGAGCGGACGGATGACCAAGCCGTAGCTGTCAGCGTCGAGCGCATCGCGGCGCGGCTGCGCGCGGTGGCGCGGGCAGGGCAGAAAGTTACCTACAACGACCTGGCCGCGGCGGTCGGCTGGGACATGGACGATCCGGCTACAGCCAGGGAGGTAGCCGGTATCCTGCGAGCCATCTCCTCGGCCGAGCATGTAGCCGGCCGGCCGTTGCTGTCGGTAGTCGTCGTCGGGGCGAAAACGGGGCGGCCGGGCAAGGGGTTCTTCAAGCTGGCGCAGCGGCTCGGACGCTATGACGGCGCCGCTGATGGGACCTTCTTTGCTCAGGAGCTACGGCGCATACACGAGCATTGGCAGCGAGCCGGCGAACGCTAGGCTGCGTTGACATTTCCCGGTCAGTCCCGCTGGCGCGGGAATCCAGGATGGCCGGGGCGCTGGCCCCTCTATGGCCTCCCCGCTGTGCAGGGGGAAGTGGATTCCGGGTTCTGTTGGGATGACGAAAGGGATATGTATTGTGGATTTCTACCAGGTCGCCGCGGCGTTCTATGACTGCACCTTCGGGCGGGAGGGACTAGAGGGCGAGCGCAGCAACGTGGCCTTCTACGTGGAGGCGGCGCGGCAGGCCGGGTCGCCGGTGCTCGAGCTAGCCTGCGGCACCGGGCGCGTCCTGATACCGGTCGCTGCGGCCGGATTGACGGTCGTGGGTCTGGACCGCTCAACGGCGATGCTCGCGATTGCTCAGGAAAAGATCGCCGAGCTACCCGACGCGACGCAGCAGCGCATCGAGCTGGTCGAAGGAGACATGCGTTCGTTCTCGCTCGATCAGCGTTTCAAGCTCATCACGATCCCGTCCCGTTCTTTCCTACACCTGATGACCCCAGCGGACCAGCGCCAGGCACTAGGTTGTATTCGCGACCACCTGGCCGACGATGGTCGCCTCGTGTTCAACATCTTTGATCCCCGACTGGACAAGATCGTTGCCCATCTTGGGACGCTTGGCTCCGCCCTACAAAAGGACAGCGAGTTCAGGCATCCCGAAACGGGCCGCCGGGTGGTCGTCTGGGTAACGCTCCACTACGACCCGACGCAGCAGATCATCGAGGAAGAGCGTATCTTCGAGGAGCTGGACGCCGACGGGCGGGTGGTCGCAAAGACGTATGCACCGCTCACGCTGCGCTGGGTGTATCGGTACGAGATGCAGCACCTCCTTGAGTTGAGTGGGTTTGCGGTCGAGGCGCTGTACGGCAGCTACGAGCGCGGACCATTCCGGTATGGCGGCGAGCAAATCTGGGTAGCGCGGAGGGGGTGAGGACTGGCCCCCTTGGCCTTCCCGCTTCGGAGAGAGATGGGCAGCGTGCTGCCACCTCGGTACACGGGCGGGGCAGCGTACCGCTACACTGTTCCTGCACTCCGGCGGCGAGGAGGCACGCGACGGAGTACCGCCGCCGGGAGAAGCGACCGTCAGGAGAATACCGGCCCGGCCCAGTGACGTTAAACGATCATAGCCCGGTGAGGAGGATGAGTGTGACAGCCAGCGCAACGCCGATTGCCGACCTGAAGGAGCGGGTCTGTCGGGAGATTGATCAACACGCGGATAGCCTGGTTGCCCTGGCCGAGGACATCTTCCGGCACCCGGAGCTGGGCTTCAAAGAGACGCGCACGGCCGGACAGGTCGCGGCGCGCTTTCGCGCGCTCGGCATCCCTTTCGAGACGGACCTGGCGCTGACGGGAGTGAAAGGCGTCCTCACCGGCAGCGCGCCCGGCCCCACGATTGCCGTGCTGGGTGAGTTGGACTCGCTCATCGTGGCCGACCATCCGGCGGCAGACCGGACGACCGGCGCCGTCCACGCCTGCGGGCACAACGCGCAAATCGCCACCATGATCGGTACCACAACCGGCCTCGCCAAGTCCGGCGTGCTGTCGGAGCTGTCCGGCCGTGTGGCGTGTATGGCCGTGCCGGCCGAGGAATACGTCGAGGTGGGCTACCGCTTGGGCCTGCGAACGGCCGGGAAGATCGAGTTCCTCGGCGGCAAGCCGGAGCTGCTGCGGGTGGGGGCGTTCGACGACGTGGATATGGCGATGATGGTCCATACCAGCTCGAACCGCGCCGACGGCCTCACCGGGGTCAGCGAGTCCTCCAATGGGTGCGTAGTCAAGCAGATCACCTTTCTCGGCCACGCCGCCCATGCCGGGGGCGCACCCCACCGCGGCATCAACGCGCTCAACGCGGCGACACTGGCCTTACAGGCGATTCACGCCAATCGGGAGACGTTCCGCGACCAGGATATGATCCGCGTGCATCCGATCATTACGCGCGGCGGGGACATCGTGAATGCGGTGCCGGCCGAGGTGCGGATGGAGACGTACGTCCGCGGTCGCACGCTGAAGGCAATCACCGACGCGAACCGCAAGGTGGATCGGGCGCTGCAAGCCGGGGCGCTGGGCGTGGGGGCCAAAGTGCGGATCGAGACCCTACCGGGCTACCTACCGCTCTGCAACGACCCGGAGTTGACGGCGCTCTACAAGGACAACGCGGTCACGCTGGTCGGCGCCGACGAGGTACGCGAGGTAGAGACGCGCGGCGGCTCGACCGACATGGGCGACCTGACGCAGATCATGCCGGGCATCCATCCCTACGCCGCCGGCGCGACAGGCACCGGGCACGGCAACAACTACTACGTCAAGGACTACGAAAACGCCGTGCTGCTGCCGGCGAAAGTGATGGCGATGACGGTCATTGACCTGCTGGCCGACGATGCACGGCAGGCACGGGCGCTCCTGGGAGAGTATCAGCCGCGCCTCAGCCGCGCCGAGTACCTGGACTTCCAGCGCGGGCTGGCCAAGACCATCGAATTCGACGGCGCCACCTTCTGACGGGGGTGAGGACGGCGGATCGGGTCTCCCGACGGGGAACGCAACCGCACACTACAGGAGTTGAAGATGAGCGGTTTCGATTGGACACTCGCAGCATCAACAGTCGGTTCCTGGGTATCTGAGCATGGCGGCTCCTGGCTAGCTGGGATAGGAACTCTTAGTCTGGCTATTGTGAGTGTTCGGCAGATGGGGAAAGAACGTCGGGAGCGAGAGACACTGACTGATGGGGAGTGGGATATACTGAAGGCTATCGTCCAGTCTTACAGGCAACAGCCCAACACGCTGACAGTCTTTACAGATGAAGATGCTTTTCTTGAATATCTGAGGCATAACTATCCACTCGCCGCTCTGAATAATGACGATTACTTCGACCAGGATAGCCGTCCGCTCGCCGCCCTGACGGCTGATAAATATCCATTCTACGTCAAACAACATAGTCGTCACTATTCGCGTATAAACGCGGTGCCTCGTAAGGATCCAGGGCCTCAGAAGACCGCACCAGGCCCGGTATTCGATGCTGATCAGCTAGTCATTCGTGTCGATTATTCTCGATACGTGACTAAGCTCTCAGAAAGAGGGTATCTCGATAAGACATCCGACAATGGCAGCAATCATTCCGTTTCATACACGATTAGCACGGATGGCGAACAGTTTATCAAAAATCATATCAGGAGATTGCATCAGCCTTTTACAAAAATTTACACCTTTTTCGATGTTGCTGAGATGCTGGAGATAGATCATAATATCTGGCACCCTCTGCCGCCTAACGCCATAGTGCCAGAGTACGTAGATACATCACGGGGCCAGATATTAGGGGTAGAGTTCCCCGGTGTGGGCGAAGGGAGTGTGCCGGGTATCGACTATATCTTGGAAGTTCCTAAGCAAGCAGTAGATATAGAAGAGTTGAATAGACATTTTGACGGAGATAACCGAAGGGTGTATGTGAGTTCTAGTCTTTATCACCACCAATGGATAGCAAAACGGGAACAGCCTCTTCTGTCTCAAAATTTGCTATACTGGCGCGAGGATAGAGGTTGGATACATCTTTGGTTTGAAGACGGTGTGGGAAATACTTGGGCGAGGTCACGCCGCTCACGCGATTGGAAAGAAGAGAAGCGCCAACAAATCGAAACGGAGTTCTATCAAAAGGATGTGTTGCAACTGCCGACTGACTCTTACTATAGAGAGCTGAAAAATAAGCTGGAAGACAAGTGGTCTTACTGTGTGAATAGGGATTGGTTTTCCCAGGAACATCCTGTTATTTATAGAATGTTGCAACATCCACTTGGCAACCGGTTGTTAGAACGGTGGATTGACCGGAAGATCAAGAAGGAAGATAGCAGCGAGTAACGCCGAGAAGGAGGTGATTGATGGCTGAGGCGAACTTCGCCGACAAGACTATCTGGACCGGCGATAACCTCGACATCCTCCGGGGTATGAATAGCGACTGCGTGGACCTGATCTATCTTGATCCGCCGTTCAATAGCAATCGCGAGTACGCTGCGCCGGTCGGGAGCAAAGCTGCCGGCGCAGCCTTCAAGGATAGCTGGACGCTCTCCGACCTCGATATGGCGTGGATGGGTCTGATTGCGGATCAGCACCCGGCGGTGTACCAGTTGCTCCAGGCCGCCGGCCTGACCAATGGCAAGGGGATGCAAGCCTATCTGTGCATGATGGCGGTCCGGTTGCTCGAAATGCGCCGCGTCCTCAAGGACACCGGCAGTCTCTACCTGCATTGCGACCCGACGGCCAGTCACTATCTCAAGGGGCTAATGGATGCCGTGTTTGGGGCAGTCAACTTTCGGAGTGAGATTACTTGGCGGCGAACGAATGCGAAAGGACTCTCCTTCCGGGGCTATCCGAACAACGCTGACTACCTGCTCTACTACAGCGTATCCGATGACTTCACCTGGCATCGCAGCTACCGTCCGTATGACCCGGAGTATGTGCAAAAGTTCTACCGACATGTCGAGCCGGACACTGGGCGCCGCTATCGCCTTTCTGACCTGACCAATCCAAACCGCAATCGCCCCAACCTGACCTATGAGTTTCTCGGCGTGACGCGCGTCTGGCGCTGGACTCGGGAACGCATGCAACGGGCCTACGAGGAAAGGCGTGTGGTGCAATCACGGCCTGGGGCAGTGCCGAGCCAGAAACGCTACCTCGACGAAATGCCGGGCAACCCGGTGGATAGCATCTGGGATGATATAAGGCCGGTCCAAGCACAAGCGAAAGAACGGACCGGCTACCCAACGCAGAAGCCGCTGGCTTTACTAGAGCGGATCATCGCGGCGAGCAGCAACCCCGGCGACCTGGTGCTGGACCCGTTCGCGGGCTGTGCGACGGCGTGTGTGGCGGCCGAGAAGCTGGGGCGGCAGTGGATTGGCATTGACCTCTCGCCCAAGGCCGTGGAGCTCGTCAAGGTGCGCCTCGCCGAGTTAACAGCCAGCCTCACCGCGAACCGGCCGGACATCGCGGGCTTGGTGACGGCCAGAACGGACATCCCGCGCCGAACGGACGTGGGTACGCTGCCGCCGTATCGCCAGCAGAAACACGTGCTGTTCGGCCAGCAGGAAGGACGCTGTGCAGGCTGTGACACGGAGTTTCCGTTCCGGGCATTCGACATCGATCACATCATTCCCCAGTCGCGGGGCGGCACGAACCACCCGGACAATCTGCAACTGCTATGCTCGCACTGCAACCGGGTGAAGGGCAACCGGCCGCAGGAATACTTGCTGGCCCGGCTGCGCGAGTTGGGGCTGCGCTAGGCCCGGCGGATGGGATAGCCCCTCTATAGTCCCCCCGCTGCGGCGGGGGGACGTGGATTCCCGCTTGCGCGGGAATGACCATGGCCGTGCCAAGTCCACCGCAGGCCATGAACATGGCGCGGTGCCGGGCGATCTGCCAGCCGGAACGGGCTATTTCCAGAGCAATGACCGCTGGGAGGGGCCCCTGGATTGCGGCCCTGGCCTGAGCGGCCAGCGCAGGCGCAATGACGGGCGCAACATGTTGCGCCCCTACGGCGGCTGGATTCCCGCGCACGCGGGAATGACGGAATGGGGCTGAAGGATATAGCTCATGTTTGTTGATGTGCTGATGCTGGTGATCGGGATTGCGCTGCTGACGGGGGGTGGGCAGCTGTTCGTCACCGGCGCGGCGCGGCTGGCGCAGGCGTTGGGCATCTCGCCTATCGTGGTCGGCGTCATCGTGATCGGTTTCGGTACCTCCGCGCCGGAGATGGTCGCCAGCGTGCTGGCTGCCGCGCAGGGTCGCTCCGGCGTGGCCTTCGGCAACCTGGTCGGCAGCAACATCTCCAACATCGGCCTGGTGCTGGGCGCGGCGGCCATGGTGCAACCGGCCATCGTCAACGTGACCATCGTCCGGCGAGAGGCGCTGATCTCCACGGTAGCGGCGCTGCTCTTCATTGGTCTGGCGTTGAACGGAACTCTGAGTGCGCCTGAAGGTAGTGTGCTCGTCGTGGTCTTCATCGCGGCGATGGGCTGGCTGCTGTGGCTGGCATTGCGCGAGCGACAGGAGGCCCCTCTCATGGACGCGGCGGTGGAGGGGATGGTTGGCGCGCAAACCGGCGCCAAGCTGCGCGAAGGGCTGCGGGCGCTCGTGGGACTGGGCCTCGTGCTGCTCGGCGCCGAGCTGACGGTCCGTGGTGCAGTGGCCCTCGCGCTGGCCGCGGGCGTAGACGAGGGCTTTATCGGCCTGACCGTCGTGGGGATCGGCACGTCACTGCCCGAGCTGGTGACGGGGATCATCGCCGCCGTGCGGAGGCAAACCGATCTGGTTGTCGGGAACGTCCTTGGGTCGAACGTCTTCAACCTACTCTTGATCGGCGGCACCGTCGGCCTGATAACGAGCGAGCCGCTGCCGGCAGCGGTGGTGAACCCGGGCTTGCCGGTGCTGGCTATCGGTAGCCTGGCGCTGTTGCTCTTCTTGCGGATAGGCTTCAAGCTCCGGCGCGTAGAAGCCGCGCTGTTGTTGGTGGGGTACGCCGTCTACATCGGCCTGCTCGGTCTCCAGCTTTGACTGCGCCGTCAGGGTGTCACGCGACGCCGGCGGCCGACATCGCCAGCGCAAAGGCGCCCGCCAATCCTGCCTCGTCGCCAAAGTGTGGTTCCACAACGTAGGTGCTCACGTCCGCATCCACCTGCGGACGCGCAATATAGGAGCGTAGCTGCTTACGCAACGCAGCGTGGATACGGGGGAGCAGCTGCGCCTGTTGCAGTACGCCACCGCCGAGCACAATCCGTTGTGGCGAGAGCACGAGCACGTGCTGCGCCAGCCCGGCTGCCAGATAGTGCGCCTCCAGCTCCCAGACCGGATCGTCCGGCGCCAGATCGGTCGCTGCCCGTCCTACACGGGCGGCGAGCGCCTCGCCGGAGGCCATACCTTCCATACAGTCGCCGTGGAAGGGACAAATCCCCGCGAACTCGTCATGGTTGCCGGCGGCATCGCGGGCACGCGGGACGGCGATATGCCCCATTTCGGGATGGAGCAGCCCATGAAGCGGCGCGCCGCCGATGACGACCCCGCCGCCAATACCGGTGCCCACCGTGACGTAGAGCGCCGGATCGTACCCCTGGGCCGCCCCCCAGCGGTACTCGGCGAGAGCGGCCCCGTTGACATCGGTATCCACGGCTACGGGCACGTCCAGCCCGGTCGTGATCGCGGCGACGACCGGTGCGCCGCTCCAGCCCTCCTTCGGTGTCGGCAGCATGTAGCCATACCGTGACGACTGCCGATCCAGCTCTATCGGCCCAAAGGTGGCGATACCAATGGCCGTCAACTCCTGCCCTACCCGCTGGGCGGTGGCGAGCAGGAACCGGCGTACCCGGGAGAGTGTCTCGGCGGGTGTCGTCGTCGGGATGCGCGCGATGGCGAGGCGGTCCGTCGGCCCGCTGCCCACCGCACAGACAAACTTGGTGCCGCCGCCTTCTACCGCCCCATACAGTGCCATCGTTCACCTCGCACCCTGCACGGTATCATGTCGGGGCACTCGTGCAACTTCGGATCGGCTGTTGGGGCATGATGGGCACGGATGATAGGGATGCGATCAGGCATTCCTGCGACCGGCGCCGAGAGCCGCGCTGATCGGGCACGTGGGCACGAGCAACCGGAAGGAGCATGCATGTCTACGGAGCTTGACCATTGCTACGCCGTGATCTTGGCCGGCGGGCAGGGCACGCGGCTCTGGCCGCTGTCTCGTGCCAGCCGGCCGAAGCAGCTGCTCGCTATCATCGGTGACGACAGTGACGACAGTGACGACAGTCTGCTGGCGCAGACGGTCGCTCGCTTGGACGGACTCGTCCCGCCGGAGCGCATCTACATCGTCACCGCAGCGGAGCATGCCGGGGAGATTGGCTCCCAGCTGCCCATGCTGCCCGCCGGCAATATCTTGGCCGAGCCGCAGCCTCGGAACACGGCCGCGGCGGTGGGCTTTGCGACGGGGGTCATTGCAGCCCACGATCCGCAGGCGACGGTTGTCTCGCTGCACGCCGATCATGCTATCCAGCGGGTCGACATCTTCCGGCAGGTCTTGCGGACGGCGCTGCTGGCGGCGCAACGCGGCGAGTACCTGCTCACCATCGGCATCCAGCCGGCCAGCCCCGCAACCGGCTACGGCTATATCCACCGCGAGCAGCAGGCGTTCAGCGTGGAAGGAGCCGCCGTCTACGCGGTAGAGCGGTTTGTCGAGAAGCCCGACGCGGCTACGGCGCGGCGGTTCGTGGACTCCGGGGAGTATTTCTGGAATGCCGGCTACTTCGGGTTTCAGGCTTGCCATTTTCTGACTGCGCTCCGCACCTATATGCCCGCCTTGGCGCGCGGCGTCGAGATCATCCAGGCCACGTGGGGGACGGTGCAGCAGGACGCGACACTGGCGGCAGTCTACGCCGACCTGGCGCCGATTGCGATTGATACCGGCGTGTTCGAGCAAGCCACCAACGTCCTGATGGTGCCGGGGGAATTTCCCTGGAGTGACGTGGGCGATTGGTCAGCCATCCAAGAGATCACTCCGGTGACCGAGGGCACCAACACGGTGATCGGCAGCGGCGCCGGCCGCCACGTCGCAGTGGCCACCGAAGGCTGTTTGATTCGCACCGGCGACCGACTCATCGCTACGATTGGGGTGGAGGGTCTGGTCATCGTGGATGCCGGTGACGTGCTGCTCGTGTGCCACCGCGACCGCACGCAGGACGTGCGGGAGGTCGTCGAGCAGCTTAAGCGCGAGGGGGATGATACCTATTTGTAGGAAGACCGATTCGCGCCTCGCTCCCCTGACAGGCCAAAGCCGCCCGGATGGTGCCAGGTGTCGCGGGCCAAAACTCCGGCCATGCCGGACAGACAGCGGGGGCCTGCGACCGCCGGAGTTTTGGCCCATGAGTGGTGCGGCTATGGCCCATCACCCGGCCCCACTTCACCAAGCGGAGAGGGGGGTAGTTGGCATCACGCCGGCGGCGTGTCCCGCTGGGGAGCGGGGAGGCCCCAGAGGACTCTGTTGCCATGCATTCCGGCTGGCGTCGACCGGTACACTAACTGGAACCGCTGCCTCATTCACCGGTGCCGCCCGTTACTGACATCGGTATGGCGCCGGTTAGGTTTGGGGAGGAGATGGCGATGGCAACCGACCGACTTCCACCGGGACTGGCTCCCAGCAGTGGCTCACTCAACTTCACGGAAAACACCGTACCGGCTGCTCTTCAGCAGAAGCACACCCTCGCCCCCGGACGGTGGGGGGTGCTGCACGTATTCGAGGGGAGCGTGCGCTTTGTGAACCTCGAGACCGGCGATGAGCGCGATGTGTCGGCGCCGGAGCTCATCATAATCCATCCACAAGTGCCTCATAAGCTGCACCTCACCGGCCCCTTGCGCTGCCGTGTTGATTTTTTTAGAGCGCTGGATGACAACGCTACCATGCGAACGCCGGGCAGCTTTGCGAATGATGAGGTGTCCCTCAGTTTCCAAAGATGCGAGGCAACGGGGAACTTCGCGGGGCTTTTCTATCGCGTCTTCCTGAACTCCTCCCCTGAGATCGCACCACACTTCGCCAAGACGGACTTCGAGAAGCAACGCAAACTGCTCCGCGATTCGGTGTACCTGATGGTGGCTCGGGACGTAGCGGACTCGGAGATGAGAGCACTGTTAGATCATCTTGGCGAAGCGCACAGCCGGGCCAGACGCAATGTGCCTCCGAGGCTCTACGAGCTATGGCTGGACAGCATCTGTGAGACGGCGAAAGAGCTGGACCCGGAGTGGACCGCAGAGCTTGAGGACCACTGGCGTGTGCGGATGCGTGCGGGCATGCAGATCGTCATGGCCGCTTACTAGCAAGCTCTGGTTCTCCCCCGAGGTGAGCAGCTATGACCGAGAGGCACGGCAATTCCAACCTTGATGCACTCGCTTTCGACGCTTACGGCACCTTGTTCGATGTGCATTCGGTCATCGCCACGTGCGAGGCGGCCTTTCCGTCGCACGGCGAGGCGTTGAGCCGGCTGTGGCGGGTCAAGCAGCTGGAATACACCTGGCTGCTCAGTCTCATGGGCCGGTACGAGGACTTCTGGGCCGTGACCGACAAGGCGTTGCGCTACGCTTGTCAACACCTGGGGCTGCCCGGCAACCCGGCCACCCACACGCGCCTGCTGGAGAGCTACTATCACCTAGCGGCGTATCCCGAGGTGCCGGCCGCCCTCGCTCGCCTGACAGCCGGTCGCACGCTGGTCATCCTGTCCAACGGGACACCGCGGATGCTTGCGGCGGTCACACGGGCCACCGGGCTGACTGCGGTCTTCGACGAGCTGATCAGCGTCGATGCGGTGCGTGTCTACAAACCCAGCCCGCGCGTGTACGCGCTGCTGCCGCAGCGACTTGGGGTGCCGCCGGAGGCGATTGGCTTCGTCTCGTCCAACGCCTTCGACGTCGCGGGCGCGAAAGCGTTCGGCCTCCGGACGTGCTGGGTCAACCGCCAAGCCGCTATCCCGGACAGCTTGGGCTACCCACCCGATGTCGTCGTGCGTACCCTGGCGGAGCTGGCCGACCACCTCGCGTCCGAGATGGCCCCAACCTGATGCAGCGTCACGTCGCTTCCGTCCGCTGCACGTGCTCGCGCAGTGCGCGGTTGATGGCTGTCTGATAACCACGACCGCCTGGCGCATGCATCTTGAACCATGTAATGACATCGGCGTCCAAGCGCAGTGTGAGCTGCTGCTTCACGGGCCGGTAGAACACGCCGCGCCTGGCGTCCGACCAATCGAGAAGCTCTGGGATATCAGTGGTGTTGATCTCGTCATCGGGCAGCCCTTCGAGCGCCGTAAGCTCCGCCCTCCGGTCGCCCGCCAACCTAGAATTCTCCTTCTTCATAGGCCTTCCTTTCATGCCTTGTCGCCTTCCGGGCGCTGACAATATGTCCGACCTGTTCGCGGTTATCCGAATCAGCTTCGGGCCAGGTATGAACTACCATCACAACCACTGAGCCTATCATTCCCATCGTTCGCCATCGCGGCTCGTAAGGCCGGCAGCCAAGAAGAAAGCGCAAGCTCAGTCCACCTGTGTTAAACTGCCCTGTCAGCTTTCCGACTAGAGTAGTCACCTTGCTGGCACAGGTGCGGCAGCTCAAGGCGCAGAGAGGCTGGAGCAGAGCATGTCCAAGCAATCGCCCTCGACCCAAACCGTCTCGGCATCCGAAGCGAGGCACGAGTTCACCAAACTTCTAGGACAGGTCAAGCGGCGAGGGGGGCAGATCCTGGTAGAAGAACGCGGCGTCCCGGTAGCCGCGATTATCTCCGCTCAAGACCTCGCGCGACTGAACCGGCTGGAGCAGGAACGACAACAGGATTTCGACATCCTCGATGAGCTTGGCTGCGTCTTCGCCGATGTGCCGGCCGCAGAAATCGAGCGTGAGGTCGCCAAAGCGGTAGCCGAGGTGCGCCAGGAGTATCGTCAGCAGAGCGACGGCAACACGCAGTCGTTGTGATTACAGCGGTGCTAGACACCAATGTGCTGGCCTCGGGCGTCGTAGGGTTTCGCAACCCCGCCAGTGTCCCGGGGCGGCTCTTGCGTGCGTGGCGGCAAAGCCACTTCGAGCTTATCGTTTCCGATCCGATCCTCACCGAACTCTCCCGCACCTTGGCCAAACCCTACTTTCGCCACCGCCTCACCGCGCAACAGCTTAGACGCGCGCAGCGCCTGCTACGCCGCCGTGCTGCACTGGTAGATATCACTACCGTAGTCACCGGCGTCGCTACACATGCGGAAGATGATCTGATTCTCGCGACTGCCGTCTCTGCACGGGCGCAATACTTGGTGACCGGCGACCACCAACTGCGATTCCTTGGCTCACACTGCAACACCGCGATTCTCAGTCCCCGTGAGTTCCTGAATACGCTGGCAGAATCGTGACTCGCGGTGAGAAAGCAGTGTGCGGTTTACGCCCGCGCCAGCGGTGTGTTCAGCCAGGGGCAGCCACGGGCCGCCGGTCGTTGGCTAAAGCCCGTATGATTTACAGACGAGCGCCGCGCTGCAAAGTTGGCCGCAACCGAGACTATTGTGGAGGGAAGCATGGCAATTCCGGGATACGGACGGGCGAAAAAGGTACTGCATATCGGACTGGACGGCATGAACCTCCCGCTGCTGCGACGCTTTGCCGCCGAAGGCTGTCTGCCGACGTTCTCGGCGCTGATGGCGCGTGGCGCGACCAACCGCTTGCTGTGCGCTATCCCCGCGTGGACCCCGACAAACTGGGCCACGATGATGACCGGGGCGCCGGCCGGCACGCACGGTCTGGCCGGCTGGAGTGTGCGGGCCAAGACGGCTCCGTGGGAAGCGCCGCGGCTCGAATCGTGGCAGTCGGAGGCCATGACCGCCGAGACCATCTGGGAAGTGGCGGATCAGGCCGGCCAGCGCGTGCTCGTGACGTTCTATCCGTCGGGGGTGTGGCCGAGCCGTGTGCGGCACGGCTACGTCGTGGCGCCCGGCTTCCATGACTCCGCGCTGCCTATCGCGCCACCGGTGCAGTTCTATTGCACGCCGCGCGCCGAGGGCGGGGGTACGGGCGACGACGCAGCCGGCATGGGTGGGCGGAGCGGGGCAACCACCGATTTGGCCGAGGAAGGCGCTCCGCCCGGCAGCTCTACGGCGCGTCTTGCCCCCGCCGCCGAGCAAGGCTGGCGGCACGCGCCGGCCGGTGCTCTCGCCGCCCGCTGCACGCTGCCGCTGCACGATGGCAGCGTGGAGACGCTGTATCTCTTGGTCGAGCGGCGCGACGACGGTGGTCTCGGTCGCAGCACGATCTACCGCAGCCCCGACGTTGCCCAACCGCCCTTGGCCGCGCTGACGTTGGGCAAGTGGTCGCCGTTCGGCCACTCCAATTGGGGCAGCGGCGCTACTGCCCGCGCCGGCTCGATCCGGTTCCATCTGCTCGCCGTAGACCATGAGCAATTGACCGTCCGTTTCGTCACGTCGCAGGTCTACAGTACCGAGGGGATCGCCGCGCCCGCGGCCCTGAGCGAGCAGATCATCGAGCACTGCGGTCCGTTCTTCGACACCTTCTCGATCAATCCGGTAGACGGGGCAGCGGAGCTACGGGCCTTCCTGGGCGACATCCGCTACCAAGGCGAGTGGGAGGTCAAAGTCGCCCGCTACGTCGCCGAGCACGGCGGCTGGGATCACCACTATTGTCACTGGCACCTTTTCGACCACATCAATCACCCCACCGTGAACCCGGCCGATCCCGACGGTCCCGACTACGATCCCACCCGCGGCGCTTGGATGATCGAGGCCCAGCGCCAGACCTACATCATCGGCGACGCCGTATTGAAGCAGTTCTTGGAGCTGGCAGACGACGAGACGCTCGTCTGCGTCATCTCCGATCACGCGATGGCCCCGGCGCATCGCTGGGCACACCTCAATGCGCGGTTGGAGGAGACGGGGCTGCTGGCGCTCAAGCCTGGTGGCGCGATTGATTTCTCGCGGTCCCAAGTCTACACGCAGGCCGACCGCGGCTCGGAAGTCTTCGTCAACCTGCGTGGGCGCGAGCCGATGGGCATTGTGCCACCGGATGACTACGTGCGGGTCCAGGAAGCGATCATTGACGCGCTACTCGACTGGCGCGACCCCCTGACGGACAAGCGTGCCGTGGCGTTGGCGCTCAAGCTGGAGGACGGACAGCTGATCGGCTTTTGGGGCGACAACTGCGGCGACGTGGTGTTCACGTTCAACCGCGGCGTTGGCTGGGGGCCGCCGCTCGACGGCGGCTCGATGGGCCAGGGCCGGGGCGCGTTGCACGGCTCGCAGATACCTCACGCCGAGACCCCGCACTTCACCAACATGGGCTGCTGGATTCTGGCCGGGCCGGGCGTCAAGGGAGGCTATGAGCGCGACTGGCAGCGCCACGGACTGATGCGAATGACCGACGTGGCGCCGACGTTGGCGCACCTGGCCGGGCTGCGCCCACCAGCGCAGAACATCGGTGCCATCTGCCACGACCTGCTGGAGTAGTCAATCATGGGAGAAGGTCACCTCACCCCCTGACAGGCCAAAGCCGCACCACACCTGGCACCATCCGTGCGGCTTTGGCCTGTCACCCGGCCCCCTCTCCATCACCAAGCGATAGAGAGGGGGAGTCGACTAGAGGCAGGCGGGACGTAGGGGACGGGCGCTTCCCTGTCTTGCTGGGAGAGGGGTTGTGGATGGGGGAAACAGCACACCACATCGCCCGGCACCCTCACTCCGGCTCTCCCCCTGAGGGAAGGCCGAGCGCCCAATTCACTGCCCGGTCAAAGAGGCGGGCCGCCTTGTCCGTGATCAGGTGAAACGTGTCGTGATGCCCGAACCAGAAGACGGTCCTGGCCTGCGCCGGTTGCCCATCGGCCAACTCGGCTCCCACCTCCGCTACCAGGAGCGCCGCGTCACGACCGATTAGATGCCTGGCCAGCACATGGACCCCGGGGCCGCTCGGCGGGTAGGCCACACTGAACGTATCTGGCCGCCGCGCCACAAGGAGATTCCGGTCAGCGGGTAGCCCCGCAGTGATGGGATGCTCCACATTGACGATCCGAATTTCGCTTTGCTCCGGGCGCGTGCCCCCTCTATCCGCCAACTGCGTCGCCTCCAGCAGCAGCGGCTCCCAAAAGATGAGCGGCGTAGCGGTTTGGGTATAATGCATCGCCGGGTCGAGAGACTGAATACTGGAGCTGATCAAGAGCAGGTCGTAGCTCGCGGCGACCTGTGCTGGATCATGCTGGCTGCCTTCATCGGTCCCGATCACGGTGACCGTCACACCCCGGGCCGCGAGGCGCGCCACTACGGCCACGTCGCCTAGCACCGACTCCGCAGGGCTATGCACCAGCAGAGCAATCCGGGTACCCGGCGGCAGCGGCGCTAGGTTGTCCGACACTGGGAACTGCGGGAGCAACTGCCGTAGCGCCTCCGGGTCACTCAACTGACGCAGCCGCTGTGCATGGGACTCCAGCGAAGCGGATATCCGCTGCAGCGCCGCTTCCCACTGCGCTACCATCACTACCGGTTCTTGCTCGGGCAGCCAGCGGGCCGCCTCCGCCGCGATGGCCGGTCGCAACTCCGTCGTGAGCGCGGCGAGGCGGTCGCGGACGGACTGAGTGGCCAGCGCCCCAGCGAGATGCCGCTCGACCTGGGCGGTGAAGTAGGCTTGATACTGGGGATTTGCCAAGAGGCTAGCCAAGATCGAGACGTGCGGGCCACGCGCGCCAGCGTTAATCACTCCCTGGCTGAAAGCAATGTCCTCGATGGCATCAACTCCATGGACCAAGCCCAAGGTCATCTCGGCGTCCCACACGAACAGCCGCCACCGGGCATCAGGCCCATATTGCATCCGTGCCACATACCAGTTGCGGTCGCCCCAATCAACGTTCCCTGACCACAGGTGCAGAATGATGACGGAAGTGAAGTTCTCGATATCGAGCTGCTGCGCGGCTTGCTCATACTGGGCCTCATCGCTCAAGTCCGTGACGGTGATCCAGTCCATGAACTCGTCCCACGCTTCATGTTCCCCAAGGCTGCGAACTATATCCCAGTCTTCATGGTCAAAATGTGTGGCCAGGAAGCGCTCGTCAATCCGCTCGGCCAGGTTATATAATCCCCAGTATTCCCCATTCAGGTAGAGTGCTATCCAGCGCCCGCGCGCCGCCACTTGCCCCATCGTCCCGTGCAGGTCCCTGACCAATTGGTCCCGCACGTACACCGTCCCATCCCTATGATGACACCACACTACGTCGCTACATAGCCAACTGTCGTTGAACCCAGCTCGTAAGACCAGCCGGTCATACGTCTGTCCCGGTGCTGACCCAAACAGCGGGTACGCTAACTCCCTGGGCCCATACTCTCCCCGAAAGTACAGCCGAAACGACTTCTTGCTCCTCGTCCGGCCCGCCGCACCGTGGAGACGGAGTCCCGCGCCCACACTGAAGCCCGGCTCTCCCTCCGGTGACAGCCACTCCACCGTCACCGGCCGCTCCCAGGCCCGGCCGCGCTCCTCCGCGTTGACGTAGACCCCCGTTTTCTCGTCCCACAGATGAGCCGGATCCGTGACCAGCGACAGCACCGGCAAGCCAGCGCTTTCCCCCAACAAATAGGTCGCCGTGGTCACGGCGCTCACCGGTACCCCATCACGCAGCGCCACCGCCCGCAGCACCGTCGTCTCGGTTATCGCCACGGGCGCCGTGTACGCCTGGCCATCTACCGTCGGATCGCTCCCATCCAACGTGTAGTACACTGTAGCTCTCCCGGCTGGCGACGCTAGTTGCACCGTCACCGGCCCAGTGAAGAACCCACTGCCCGGCGTGACTAGCGCGGGAGGACCAGTCGTATTCGCCGCGCCGGGCGTCGGAGTGGCAAACGCAACCCACTGGTCGGACACCGTTCCCAGCCGCCCCAGCGAGACATCCGCTTGCTGCGCCCCGAATTCCACCGCATCCACCACCTGTCCGTCCGGACCGAACAAGCCCACGTACTCCCCGCCACGGTTCAGACGGAAGTTGGTATGCCAGCCTTCCACTCGCACGCGGTCTGCCCCAGACGCCCATACCCTCAGAAAGGCCCCCGGCGCTAGGATAGCGACGGGCAAGGACCACTTACCCGGCTCGTCGGGCTCGTCGGTGAGGGTATAGCCGGCAAGGGAAATGGGTGTGTCCGTGGGGTTGTGCAGCTCGATCCAGTCGACATAGCGGCCCCGGTCGTCGGCCACCGTGCGCGTATTCGCCGCCAGGACCTCGGTGATGAGGATGTCCGGCGTGGCTTCCTGTGCCGCCGCAACACCGGTGTTCAGCAGGACCAGGAGTAGCCCCAGCACAAGAGCTTGAAAAGGAGGGATCAGCCGACGCACGGGGACATTCTCCCTCCCACACCTACATGTGGGAGGGACTAGAGTCCGTCCACTCTCAAGAGACGATGGCTCCGAGACTAACAATTCGCTCATGGATAATTAATCATACCTAACCGGGCATTATGATTCGGCGCGCTATACTACCAAAACGACGGTCTGGGGAGATACTCACTTGTTCAGGAAACACTATGGCCTTGACAACGCTACCACCGGGCATCCCGACTCTCCCTCTCCACTATGGTGAGTGAGGGGCCGGGGGTAAGGCGCCGAGGCGCCGGTCTTACTTTTCTGCGACGAGCGTGATGCCCGTGCTCTTGCGCGTCAGCTCGGCGCCGGTCAGGCTGCCGTAGGCAGCGACCAACCGCAAGCCGGCGGCCGCGAGCATCCGCACGACCTCCGTTGGGGTGTACATGCGGACCTGCCACTCATACTCCTGAGCGCCTTGGCCGGCATCCCAACGGTAGAGTCTGCGCTGGATGCCGCGCACCAAGTCATAGGAGTACTCTTCACGGACCCGAAAGCCGGCGCCTTCCAGCCAACCGCTCGACCACCCCCGTACCAGCCAGCCGTCGCGGTTCACGACGACATCGAGGAGGTAACGCCCGCCCGGTTTGAGTACCCGGGCGACCTCCTCCAGCACTCGCTGGTTCTCGACTTCCTCTGTGAAGCACCCTAACTCACTGAGGGTGTGGATCACGTAGTCGAAGTGTCCGGTCCATGCCACCGGCAGATGACGCATGTCGGCGCGCTGCCAGGCGATGCTGACACCTACCTGTATCGCAGCCTCCCGTGCTCGCGCCAGCATCGCCTGACTCAGGTCGCAGCCGGTGACCACGAAGCCACGCTGCGCCAACGGCACCGTAAGCCACCCGCGACCACAGGCGAGGTCCAGCAAGCGCGTGCCCGGCTGCGCTCCCAGCAGCGTGACGATACTCTCTACGTGGAGCGGCTCCTGCTCCGGATCGAAGGCCGGAGGCCAGAACCAAGAGAAGCGCTCGTCGGCGTACATGACCTTCCAGGACGGCGTGCTGGTCATGGTACGTTCCTCCCTCACTGCGGCTACTGGAGCATAAGCGTATGCTCTCCCCCGGCGCTGCGACAACTACCGGGCGCCGTATCGCGCCTCACTCCGGCCGGCATGTAAACTGCTGTTCAGTTGCACAATGCAAGGGAGGAAGATAACGATGACAAGCTCGCAGGCGGCCGCGATGAGGCCAGACACTTGGACGATGTCGCGCTTTCGGCAAGTGGCGCCGGGAACGCTGGAAATTCACCGCGAGCGAGCGGTGGAGCGCTTTCTCGTGGTCAATGCCGGCGGCTATTGGCCCGTGATGAACGTCTTGCCGAACGGTCGAGTGGTCATCGTGGCCCGGACCGATGACTTCCATTTGGGACAACGGGGACGGCTGGCAGCGTTCGTCTCGGATGATGGCGGCGAATCGTGGAGCTACCCGTTTTACATTGACCCCCGTGGTCCGGACGACCGTAATCCGGCCTTCGGGGTGACGCCCGATGGCATCTTGCTGTGTGCCTTCTATCGGGCCGACTGTTACGAGAACGGCGTCTACGGCCGGGAGAGTGGCCGTCCGTTCGATGTGGTGCTGAGTCGATCCACGGACGGCGGCGAAACGTGGTCAACTGCCGAGCCGATTGCTTCGGTCGTCGGCGAGAGCGGGGGCGTCTTCGGGCGCACTGTTATCACCGGGGACGGCGATCTGCTGATGCCTTACTACAAGTTTCACCCCACCGAGGCGCCATACCGCGAAACGGGGTATCTGCAATCGCAGGACAGCGGCCAAACCTGGTCCGGGTTTCGCTCCATTGCCACCGAATACAACGAAAGCTCGATCCTGCCACTCCCGGACGGCCGGCTCCTGGTAGCCATGCGTGCCAACGAGGGGGGACATACGGCCCTCGCGGAGTCGGCCGACGGCGGCGCGACATGGACCGCGCCGCAGCAGGTGACCGGGGCGAACGAGCACCCGCCCGATCTCCTCTTGTTGGCCGACGGGCGGGTGCTGCTCACCTACGGCCGCCGCTTGGCTCCCTGCGGTGTCCGGGGGATGGTCAGCCACGATCAGGGGCGGTCATGGCGCACCGACGAGAAGCTCGTCTTGGTGGCCGATAGCGTAACTAGGGATTGCGGGTATCCCAGCTCGGTGCAGCTGGCCGACGGCAGCATCTTGACCGCCTACTATGCGGTAGAGAGCCGGGGCTTCTGGCCCGGCAGCTACGGCTGGCATCACGGCGAGGGCACCCTGGGACCACACTGCGCGGTCGTCAAGTACCACGCCGACGATCTCCCCTGATAGAGATAGGGTCAAGCGTCATCCCTCGGCCCTAGCGGCGCAAGGCTAGCGGTCCGCTTGCCGCCGGCGTAGCTCCGCCTCAAGCTGCCGGATGCGCGCCTCGGCGACCTCGCGGGCGACCCGTTCCGCCCGCCGCGCGGCCCGTTCGGCCAGCCGGCCGGCTTGCTCGACAGCAACATGGGCTTCGTAGGCGTCGCGCTCTGCCTGCCGCGCCGCCCGTTCTTCCCGCCAGTTGGGCAGGTAGCTCTCCGTCGCCGGATCGTACAGCCGTGGCCACCCCCCAGCCCAGCACAGACTCAGCCCCAGGACCTCACTGTACCCCTTCAGGAGGTCGTCCGGAGCCATCGTCAACTCGATGGGCCGGTACTCCCCACCCACCAGCCGGTCCCCGGCCAACCGCTGCCCGTGATACTCCCCCTGCTCACTCGGATCGAAGCGCCAGTACTCCGGGACGCCAATGCGGGCGTAGATATCCCGCTTCCGGCCCACATCCGCCCGGCCGGTGCTGGCTGAAGCGATCTCCAGCACCCAATCCGGTGGCTTGCCCACTTCCCAAGGCAGGTAGAGCTTACGCTGCCGGATGGCTTGGGCGTCCACGCCAAAGGCTAGGTACACGTCCGGGGAGACGCGGACGTTGAGGTCAGCGGGGTCGTAGCAGAGGATCGTGTTGCTGCTGAGGAAGGTAGCGGGGCGCTGGCCGAAGTCGGTGAACCGACTGGCGAGCAGGCCGAGGAGTTCGTGGACAGGCGGTTCTTGTTCCATCGCTTCAGGCTTGAGGACGGATTCGTGGGGGTCGAAGTCGAGACAGGCGTAGTCAATAGTGCCCTGCCGATCATAGGTCAGGATGGTGGTCGTAGGAGCGGGTGCGGTGGTGGTCATGGTGGGTCTCGGGGAGCGGGTAGATGTAGGCCGATTATAACGCATGCGCCGCGCATCGCCGGGAGACGCGGCCGATTTCACCCCTGGCTCTCCTATGGTCTCTCCGCTGTCCAGGGGGACATGGATTCCTGCCCGTGTGGGAATCCGGGCTACCTACTCTGTGCGCTCTGTGGCACACTGAGCCGGCCGGAATGACGACCGACTACGAGCCACGGAGGACCACATGGGAAGTGACACGGCACCGGAGGATAGACCGCATGTGCTCGTCTTCTTTTGCGATCAGTTGCGGCGCGACCTGCTGGACTGCTACGGCGACACATTGGTACGCACGCCACACATTGATGCGCTGGCGTCGGAAGCGGTGGTCTTCGACCAATACTACACACCTACGCCGATCTGCTCCCCGGCGCGCGCCAGCCTGATGACCGGCCTCTATCCCCACGAGCATCATATGTTCAACAACTCCTCACCGAGGTACTCCTACTGCCAACACCTCCGTCCCGGCCTCTGGATGCTGCCCGACTGGATTGCGGAGGAGACGAGCTACGAATCCGCCTATTTCGGGAAGTGGCACATTGGCCCGGTCGAGGACCTGTACAGCTCGCGCTTCGAGCACACGCAGCAACCCGATCCCAGCCGCCCGGCCGCGCTGAACAACTCGCACTGGCACCCCAACACGTCGCTCGGCCCCTTGGTCAAGAGCGTTGGCGACGGCAAGGCCGGGACGCTCGACGTGCCGCTGGAGGGTTTTCCCGACGTGGTAGCCGCCCGGATGTCGCAGGACTTCCTCCGCACTCGTGACACCGGCCGGCCGTTTGCACTGTTCTGCGCGTTTCCGGGGCCGCATTCGCCCTGGCTGGTGCCGGAAGAGTTCGGCATTCGCTACAACCCCCAAGACATTCCGATCTGGCCCAACCGCTACGACCGTTTCGAGGGTAAGCCGCTCTACCAGCGCAAGCTGCGGTTGCTCGACGACTTGAAGAATCCCCATACCGTCGCCGAGGCGGACTTGCAGGCATTGCTGGCCTGCTGTTTCTCCTACTTGGAGCTGATTGACGGCCTGGTCGGCGAGGTGGTGGCGACACTCAAGGAGCAAGGCCTCTACGACCGGACGGCCATCTTCTTCACGACCGATCATGGCGATATGGCCAAGTCGCACGGCTACATCAGCAAGGGTGGCTATCCGTACCAAGAGATTTACCATCTGCCCATGCTCTTCAAGCCGCCAGCGCCAAGCGAAAGCCGGCTGACCGGCAGCCGGCGCGTGAGCGCACCGGCCAACCATATGGACGTCACAGCGACGCTGCTCCACCTGATGTCGGGCGAGGAGCAGGAACGGATGGGGCCGCAGCAACTACACGGCAAGTCTCTGCTACCGCTAGTTGGCCAGAGCCGCACCACAGATTCCCATAGGATGAGCGGCTCTAGCCAGCTACTGCTCCAGGGCGGTGACTGGTACAAGCCGGTCCATTACGCCGAGTTCCACGGCGACTGGTTCGGACACTATTCCTCCCGGTTCGTCACCGACGGCAGGTGGAAAGTGGTCTGGAACTTGGGCGACCTGTGCGAGTTGTACGATTTGCAGGAAGACCCGCACGAACTGAAGAACCGCTTCTATGACCCGGCCTACCGTGCCGTCCGCGACCGCTATTTCGACCTGCTGCTCGACGAGGCGCGGCGGTATGAGGACACGCAGGTAGGTGTCTTCTCGGCCGCAGTCGAGCAGCAGGTCGCCGACCTGATGGGTGCGCCGCTCCCCATGTGAGCCGGCCGGCCGACGGTCATGCTGCCGCCATCGCCTGCACCAATAGCTGCAACGCGGCGAGTGCAAAGGCGATCATGTTGGCGGCGCGGCCGCTCTCGCCGGTAGCGACGGTGCTGGTGGCCTGCTGCCCGGCGGGGCCGACCACCGCGACGCAGGAGTGTCCGGGCGGATCACCGTAGCGGTTGCCGGTTGGTCCGGCGGCGCCGGTTTCGCCGATGCCCCAGGTGGCCGTCAGCCGGCGGCGCACGGCGTCCGCGAGCACCACGGCATGGGCCGGTGTGGCCGCGCGGGGATCGGCCAGTCGTGCCGGCTCTGCATCGAGCAAGAGCGCCTTGGCAGCGCCGGTATACACGACACCGCCGCCGCGGAAGTAGGCCGAGGCCCCCGGCACAGCTAACAGGGCCGCGGCAATGAGACCGCCGGACGATGACTCCGCCACCGCGACCGTTGCCCCGGCGGCCCGTAGCAGCTCCGCCGCCTCGTGTGCGGCCGGGAACAATGCCTCCAGAGAGTGCTGCTGCCTGTGCGCTTGGCCTGCCATCTCGCCTCCTCTGCGGGACTACCCCCTGGCGGCTGCGCTTGGGCGTGCGCGTCATGCATAGCCGCCCCTGTCTCCGCACGCCGGTCCACTATGTCCCCAGTCTGTACACCCTGTCAGGAAGGGGCCAGGGGATAGGTCCGCCACCCCCGGCTCAGGTGGCCCGCTTGGCCGCGTTCCACAGACGGTCCCACTCAGCGGCCGAGAGAGACGCCAACGCCACTCCCTCACGGCGAGCGGCCGCCTCCATCGCACCAAACCGCACGCGAAACTTGCGATTGGCCCGGCGCAACGCATCCTCAACATCCACCTCCAGCCAGCTACCCACGCGCGCCAGGACAAACAGCACGTCGCCTAGCTCCTCGGCCCGCTCCGCTGGCGTGTCTGCCCGCCGCAGCTCGTCAAGCTCCTCCCCCACCTTGTCGAGCACGCCGCGCAACGTCTCCCAGTCGAACCCGACCGTCGCGGCCCGCTCGCCCAACGCCTGCGCGGCCGCCAGCGCCGGCAGGGAGCGTGGCACCCGATCCAGCATCGACGACCGCTCTTTGCCCTTCGCCCGGCGCTCGGCCTGCTTGATCTGTTCCCAGTTTGCGAGCGCCTGCTGGGCATCGGCTGCCGCCTGATCCCCGAACACGTGAGGATGGCGGCGCACGAGCTTTTCCCCCAAGGCACCCACCACGTCTGCGAAGGTAAAGGCCGCCTCTTCCGCCGCGATTTGTGCGTGGAAGTACACCTGGAGCAGCAAATCGCCCAGCTCTTCGCAAAGCTCGGCCATATCATCGTCGTCTATCGCATCCAGCACCTCGTAGGTCTCTTCGAGGAGGTGCTGCTTGAGAGTCTGCCGCGTCTGCGCCCGATCCCAGGGACAGCCATCTGGAGCGCGCAGCCGCGCCATGATCTCCCGCAGCGTCACCGCCGAGCGCATGTCCCGTTCCGGCGCCAGCGCCGGGACCCAGAGCGCAGTGAGCCGGTCTCCCTCCCAAGCCACACCGGCGCTACCGATGTCGCCGAGCGGCACCGACCGCGGCTGCACTGGTACCGAGCCGTCCGCCAGCGGCACCAACTGCACTCGATGGCTCAATGGATAGCGCGCCGCGAGCACCGCCTGCACGGCGGCAGCCATGCGCCGGTCGTGGAGCGGCACCACCAGCAGCGGCACGGTGGCATTGATCCGATCCGGCGGTGGCAGCGCCAGCGCATCGTGGACTTGCAGCCCGCGCAGCGGATCGTATTGCACCGCCGCACACGCTGCGTCAATCGAGCTTACCGCCGGCTCGATCACCGGGCAAATCCCGCGCTTCGGCGCCTGCCTCAGAATACAAGCGACTGTGGAGTCACCGACCAGTGGATGACCGGGCACGGCATAGACCATCCCCGGCACTTCGGCCGCCAGATCGAGCACCTCGGCCGCAATCCGCTCGCAGAGACCATCATCGCCGTCCACTTGGGTACAGAGGTCGTCGAAGGAGCGTATCTCTCCGTGCAGCGCGAGGTGCCTCAGCGCCGGATGACGCGCGGTCCGGAGCACGACCAACGAGGCCGCACGCAGCACCTCCGCCGCGCCGGTCGTCAATGCCCGCGGCGCGCCGGGGCCAAGCCCCACGATGGCCAACAATCTGCTCATAAAGCAAGCAGCGCAGCCCAAGGCCACGCAAGGACACGTCTCAGGCTGCCCGGAGGCAGTATAGCACCTGACACTCCCCACAATCGGCGGCGCGTCGGCCGGAGTGGCCCGCTTGCCGGCGCCGGCTCCGGTAGCCTATGCTGATGCACCGACATGAGGAGATGACCATGCTACGCATTCTGCAAGTCGGGGTGGGCGGCTATGGAGCTACCTGGTTGAAGACGATACTGGCGACCCCGCATCGAGCCACCTACGTCGGCCTCGTTGACGTGGACGGTGCAGCGCTGGCGGCGGCCGCGGCACAGACGGGCGTACCCACCGACCGCTGCTTTCGGTCGCTAACCACGGCCCTCAACACCGTCGAGGCCGACGCGGTGCTCTGCATCGTACCGCCGGCACACCACGAGCGCGTGATCGTCCCCGCCCTGGAAGCCGGCCTGCACGTGCTCTCCGAGAAGCCCATCGCCGATACCCCGGCAGCGATGCGCCGGATTCTCGCGGCCGACCGGAGCAGTCCGGGCCACCTGATGATCTCGCAGAAAGGCCGCTACCATGCGTGGGTGCGGCGGTTCCGCGAGTTGATTACGACCAACGCGCTCGGACGTCTCAATCACGTCACGCTCCACTACCGCGATGCGCTGTTTCAGTGGGGCGCGAGCGGGTTCCGGCACCGCATGGACGATCCCCTGCTTGTCGAGATGAGCATTCACCACTTCGATCTCCTGCGCGCGCTGCTCGGGCGCAATGCCCTCACCGTATCGGGCCGCAGCTGGAACTGGGCTTGGAGTGGATTCGCCGGCGACGTGGCCGCCAGCCTCCTGTTCACCATGGAGAACGATCTGCCGGTCGTCTACGAAGGCAATTGCATCTCGGCCGGCGCCAACACCTTCTGGTACGGCGATATTCGGGCCAAGTGCGAGTACGGATCGCTCGTCATGCACTATCCGCAGCTGACTATCGAGCGCCGCCGCGATGTCCCGAAGCTGCACCGCGAGCACGTGATGGACGTGACCAGCTCGCACGCGGGCCAAGCCGTCGCGTTTGCCGAGTTCCTCGCTGCCATTGCCGAGCAGCGCGCGCCGGAGACCGCGGCCGCAGATAATCAGCACAGCATGGCGATGCTGCTCGCTGCGGTCGAGGCCTGCCACACCGGGAACACCTGCGTCACCACCAGCTACACAGCCGCATAGCCGGACCTCGCCCGGACTGCATTGGGACCACCGGGCGCCACACCTGTCATTCTGAGCGGAGCGAAGAATCTCGACCACGGGACAGCGACCTTTCGCTCCGCTCAGAGCCGGCACTGAGCCTGTCGAAGTGGTGACAATACATGGAAAGGCCCTGACCAGTCACACGCGCAGTTGACAAGAAGGCACCACCACCCGTATTATTAGAGAGTCCACAGTCGGCGGCACCGTTCGCAGGCTGGTGACGGTGGCTCGTTAACAGTTGAAGAGTGGAAGGAAGGAGTTGCTGGCTGGCCGCCCTGCCAGGGTAGTCGGTCAAGCAGCAACCAAAACTTGTGACCTGGTAGTGAAAAAGGCTAGGCAGCTCACTTTGACGAGACGACTTCCTACAGCGATAGGAAGTGTGGCTTACAGGGAGAGTTTGATCCTGGCTCAGGATGAACGCTGGCGGCGTGCATGATCAATGCGAGTCGGACGGGAGGGCTACGGCTCTTCAGTGGCGTCCGGGTGCGGAACACGTGGGCAATCTATCGCCGGGTGGGGGCTCCCCTCCCGAAAGGGGGGCTAATCCCGCCTACGCTCGGCTGTCGCAGGGCAGTCGAGGAAAGCGTTGGAGGGCAGGTCTCCAACGCGCCCGGTGCGGAGCCTGCGTCCTATCAGCTAGTTGGGAGGGTAACGGCTTCCCAAGGCTAAGACGGGTCGCCGGGCTGAGAGGCTGACCGGCCACACGGGGACTGAGAGATGGTCCCGCGCCCTACGGGGTGTAGCATGAAGGAATCTTGCACACTGGGCGAAAGCCTGATGCAGCAACGCCGCGTGCGGGATGACGCCTTACGGGGTGTAAACCGCTGTTCGGGGGGACGAAGCCAGACGGTACCTCCGCAGCAAGTCTCGGCTAACTCCGTGCCAGCAGCCGCGGTAAGACGGAGGAGACGAGCGTTATCCGGATTTACTGGGCGTAAAGGGCCCGTAGGGGGTGGCCGACGGGCGTCGTGAAAGCCCCGTGCTCAACGCGGGGAGGTCGGCGCCGACGCGGTCACTGGAGGCTGGGCGAGGCGCGGGGAACGGCCGGGGGAGTGGTGGCATACGTAGAGCCCGGTCGGAACACCGGTAGCGAAGGCGCCGCGCTGGACCAGACCTGACCCTGAGGGGCGAAAGGGTGGGGCGCGAACGGACTTAGATACTCCGGTAGTCCACCCCCTGACCGATGGCCACTGGGTGTCGCGGGTATCGACCCCTGCGGTGCCGGCGCCGACGCAGTAAGTGGCCCGCCTGGGGACTACGGTCGCAAGACTAAAACTCAAAGGAATTGACGGGGGCCCGCACAAGCAGCGGAGCGTGTGGTTCAATTCGACGCAACGCGCAGCACCTTACCTGGGCTGGACTACGTGGTAGTAGCGCTCCGAAAGGGGCGCGACCCGCCAGGGAGCCACGCCAGATGCTGCATGGCTGTCGTCAGCTCGTGCCGTGAGGTGTTGGGTTAAGTCCCGCAACGAGCGCAACCCTCGGGGGCAGTTGCTTTTTCTGCCCCGACTGCCGGACGAACTCCGGAGGAAGGTGGGGATGACGTCAAGTCCGCATGGCTCAGACGCCCAGGGCGACACACACGCTACAATGACGCTGGCAATGGGTAGCCACCCCGCGAGGGGGCGCGAATCCCCAAGCAGCGTCTCAGTGGGGATGGCAGGCTGCAACTCGCCTGCCTGAACGTGGAGTTGCTAGTAACCGCCGGTCAGCATACGGCGGTGAATACCGTTCCCGGGCCTTGTACACACCGCCCGTCACACCACGAAAGCGGGCCAGGCCTGAAGCCCCCCCAGGGTGACTCCCACCCCCGGGGCGAGGGTCGGGTCCGTGATTGGGGTGAAGTCGTAACAAGGTAGCCGTACCGGAAGGTGTGGCTGGATCACCTCCTTTCTACAGGGAGTGCTAACACGAGCGAGTGGCGCATCAGTTCCACTCTGCTCGGTTCACCCCCCAGGTCGATCGGAGGCTGGTCGTCTACGATCAGTTTCTGTCACATGTCCTGTGGCCTGGCCACATTGCCAGGCGCAAGCTAGGCCCTTCCTTCCACTCTCCAGCTGCTAACGGCCACCCTCTCGCTTGTACACGAACAATTCAAGAACAAGCAGGTTGGGTGATCGCACTACGTGTGAGGAAAGTCCGCACTCCCCAGAGCAGGGCAGGGGGTAACGCCCCTCCGCCGTGAGGCGAGGACCAGTGGCACAGAGACCATCACCCGGCGGCGCTATGGCGCCTACCGGGGGTGAAAAGCGCTAAACTCTGCCCGGAGCAAGCCCAAATAGGGACGTTTGCAGGTTGCTCGCCAAGTCCCAGGTAGGGCGCAAAGAGGGCCAGGGCAACCTGGCTCCCAAGATGGATGATCGCCTGAAACAGAATGCGGCTTACGGACCTGCTTGTTCGCTTCCGATGCGGGGTGGAGCAGCGGTAGCTCGTCGGGCTCATAACCCGAAGGTCGTTGGTTCGAATCCAACCCCCGCTACCAACAGCCCCGGATAGCCCATACCCCGCAAGGGTATGGGCTATTTGCATCCTCTTGACCGCAATCGCCAGGGCAAAATCAGGCAACTTTTATCTGCCGGCCATCGCCCGGACTCTCTTTCCCTCCAGGGAAAGAGCCGGCTTAGGCCCGTCGGCCGTAATACAGTTGGGCCGGATTGCGGTGATTGTCCGGCCGGAAGCAATCCGGCAGCGCGGCCGGCAGTTCCTGGCCGAGCAAGCCTTCGAGCCGGTGGCGACACACCCGCACGACGTCAGGATGGTGTGCTGCCACGTCGCGGCTTTCGTCGGGATCGCCAACGAGATCGTACAGCCTGGTATCGGCCTCCGGGCACTCGAAGTTGACGATGTAGCTCCACCGCCTGCTCCGCACGCTGGCGTAGCTGCCCCAGCCGGTGATGGCAAAGTCCCGGTTGGCGCGGGCCGCGGCGAGCGTCGCCGCCGGCACCCGCTCGCCCGCGACAGCCCGCATGAGCGGCCACACACTACGCCCCACCAACGCGGCATCCGCTTCCGCGCCCTCTGGCTCGGATACACCGATGATATCGAGGATGGTCGGAAAGATATCGTGGCCCTGGACGAACGCACCGACCTCGCATCCGGCACCCACACCGCTCGGATGACGCACCAGCCAGTTGAGCTGCGTGTTATAGGGATGGAGCGCCGCCGCGTTCTTGCCGAACCGTCCATGGTCGAGGAGTTCGGTCCCGTGATCTGAGGTAAATATAATCACAGTGTCTTTCCAGCGGCCAAGATCGACTATAGTATTGATCAATCGCCCTATCCATTCATCCATATAGGTAATTTCGCCGTAGTAGAGTGCTTTGATCCGCTCTTTTTCACGATCGGATATCGCTTGTGGCGCCACCGGGGGCATGATGAGTTCCGTGCCCACGAAATCCGGACAGTAGCGGTCGGCGTAGGCGCGCGGTGGGTCCCAAGGCTCGTGAGGATCAAAAGCCTCCAACCACAGCAAGAACGGCCCGTCGTCATGATTCGCCTGGAGCCACTCGATCCCCCGGCGAAAGACGGTCCCGGAAGTCAGCGGATCCACTTGGGCAAACGCCCGCTTGTTCGACAAGTATTGGATGAGGGTAGCGTGTACCCGCAGGTCGAGCGGCCCCCGCACGTAGCGACCGATCTCGTCTCGGATGAGATCAAGCCCGCCACCTTGCCAGTTGTCGTTCTCCTGGCCGCGAATGAATTCCCAGTTGAGCCAGCCACGGGTGAAGTTCATAGTCGCCTTGAAGAGATGGAAGACATCGGCAATCAAGGCCGTCTTGTACCCGTGCGCCAGCAAAATCTCTGCCAACGTAGCCTGTTCCGGGGGAATCTGGTGCCACCCCCGGTTGCCGGTGTAGAGGCCCTGTGTGTCGAAAGGGTAGCGCCAGGGGAAAGAACGCACCCCGGTCATCAGCGCGCGCCGCACGGGCACCGTCGGCTCCCCCTCACCAAAGGCCGCGCTGAAGCTCACACTGTCGCGACGCAGCGCGTCGAGGTTGGGTACGTGTACACGGGTGCGGCCACGATGATGCACCACGTCGTAGCGCAGCGTATCGAGCACCATCACGACCACGTTCATCGGCTCACCCTCCTCGGCTGCTGGTGGCACGTTCGGCTCGCCGCCGGGACGGGGCCTACGACCACACGAACATCGCGGCACCGGTCGCGGCCGCCTCCAGGAGCCGCAGCGCCTCCGGTGCTTGCTCGACCGACGGGAAGCGGTCCGTAACCAGGCGATCTACGGGCAGGTGCTTGCGCTGAATCAGGTCCACCATCGGCGCGAAAGCGGTGACGGGGGCCACGTTGGAGGCATGGATAGTCAACTGCTTGCTAATGAGCTGGATCAGGTTCACGCTCGGCGCGCTGCTGCCCATGCCGATGATACAGCCGCGCCCCCCGCGTCGCAGTACGCCGATCAGCTGCTGCTGCGCCACCACCGCGCCCGAGGCCTCGACCCCGGCATCGGCGCCCTCGCCAGCGGTCAGCGCCAGCACACGTTCGAGCACGTCCTCTTCCGCCGCATTGACCGTAGCGACAGCCCCGAACTCCGCCGCCAGCGCCAGCCGCGGCGCGGACAGATCCACGGCAATCACCTCCGCTCCCATCGCCTGGGCAAAGAGCACCGTCGCCAGCCCTACCGGGCCTACCCCGAAGACGACCAGCCGTTCGGGACCATGTCGCAGGCCAAAACTCTGGCCGTGCGAGCCTCCCAGGGTGCGCCCTCGACCGCCGGAGTTTTGGCCCGCGAGCGGCGCAAGGCGCGTGAGTCCCTGGTAAGCCGTACAGAGCGTGCAGGCCAGCAATGCCCCGACCTCCAAACTCAACGCTGGCGGCAGCAGCAGACAGTTCCGGTCGTTGGTTAGCAGCACGTCGGTAAAGCCCCCGTCGGTGGTGGCGCCGTGGCATCGCATCTGCGAGCACCACATCACATAACCGGCGTGACAGTGGCGGCAGGCGCCGCAGCCGAGGTACTGGTAGACGCTCACGCGGTCGCCCGCGGCGACGTTCGACACGTCGGGCCCAACCGCTGCTACCACCCCTGCCGGCGCGTGACCGCGGATGACTGGGTACGCTGGAAGCTGCTCGGCCGGGAGGTGGTAGGTGTGTACGTCCGTGCCACACAACGCCGCAGCCCGCATGGCCACCAGCACTTGTCCCGGCCCCGGCGCCGGCGGCTCCGGCGCCTCCCGCACATCCACCCGCCCGTCGCCAGGAAAATACACCGCACGCATCATCTATACTCCCTCTAGCTGAGTCGCAGCCTCAAGCCACTAGCCACCGGTCAAAGGGCAGCTCGTATACTGCCAGCGCCGCGTCGCGGCTGCGGCGGACACCGCTCACGACGCCGGCTCCACGAGACGCAGCTGCCGGAGTAGCGCGCCATCTGCGGGAACCGTTAGCAATAACCCTGGGTCTGCCAGTGCCCGTGTATCCAGACGTGCTCCCGGTGTTTCGGACACTGGATCGTGCAGCTCGAACACCGCCTCTGGCCGCAGGCCGCGCAGCCGCAGGGGCGGTAGCGGGGGGCCATCGGGCATCCGATACGCCAGCACCACAGCCTCGGTGCCGTCACGGGCGACGAAGGCCACCGCTTCACCATCCTCCGGCCGCTGCGGCGCCAGCGTGAGCGGATAGAAGTCCTGTGTCAACAGCCGGCGAATCTGCTTATAGACCCCAACCAGCGCAGCGACCCGCCGGGTCAAGCGCGGCGACCAAGAGGCAATATCGCCGTCGAAGCTCAAGGCCCCCGCCATGCGGCTCAATACATCGCGGTCGCTGATATCGCCATCCCCTGCGTCCCGGCCCACAGGCACGGCGCTGTTGGGCAGGTGGCTGGGTAGCAGACGGGCAAACCCGGCCTGCATGGCGCGACAGATATGCCGATCAACGGTATGATCCGAAAACCAGACTGCCTGGGCGCGCCGCAGCATCCCCAAGTCCACCCGGCGCCCACCGCCAGCGCAGGTCTCGATCACCAAGTCGGGGTACCGGGCCACCAGTGTATCTAGCACTCGGTACAGCCCCTCCAGGTGGCGGAAGGCGATCTTGCCCGTCGGATCGGCAGCAGTCCAGTACGGCATGGGACCAAAGTTGTAATCCCACCGGATCCATTTCAGGTCCAGTCGCTCCACCCACTCGCCGATGACGGCAATAACCCGCTCCTGCGCCGCCGGCACACCGAGGTTGAGGTGCTTGAAGTCGGGGCCAGGCCCCCCAACCGGCGTTCCCCCCGGCGATGAAACGGGGGTCCTCCCCGGCTCGATCACCGCCCCGGTCACGTGCTGCCGGTGGATAAACGCCTCGTCCACGCTCAGGTACCAGTCCGGGTGCTCGGTGGCCCACCGGCTGGTGACGTGCGCGCGCTCGATGTCGAACCAGAGGCCGAGTGCCAGTCCTTTGGCCGCCACATAGGTAGCCAACGCTTCCAGCCCCTGCGGGAACTTCCGTGTGTCTACGTGCTCCCAGTTCCCCACACCCAGCCGGAACGGGCCGCGTCCATCGGGGCCGCAGCCGTCGTACCACCCGGCATCCACCACAAAGTATTCGAGACCCAGCTCCGCCGCCCGATCCACCTGACGACGGAGAAAGGTCTCGTCAAAGTCCGTCGCCACGCCGAAGAAGGAGTCATACGAGAGCGTCGGCACCGCCGGCTCCCCGCCGAGGCCAGGACACACCATATCGTAGACATAGCGGCGACAGGCATTCCCCCCAGCGGTCAGATCACCGGTGTAGCCGATCAGCTGCACCGCTGGCAACGCCAACGCCTCCCCCGGCGCCAGCACCAGTCCGTCTCCCGGCACGCCGGCCCAGAGCATTGCTCCGGTGGGATGCGCGCGCACCTCCTGATACCAAGGCCCGGACCATTCCAGCGCGCTAATCACCCCGCCGTCCTCGGCGTGGAGCTGCAAGAACGGGAGATCGCGGTTCGACGACCGCCCATCGGGGGCAGACTCGATGATGAACGGGTCACTGATCGAGGACCGTAGCACCACCTCGCGCTCCCGGTAAGCGGACGGCGGGTACGATCCATGCGTGACGCCACCGCCCAGCGTCCGCAGCCGCAGGGAGGTAAGCTCCAAGCCGGACCATAGCAGCACTAACGGCTGGATAGCGCTCAACGGGAGCGAGCCATCCGTACCCTGCTGGATCAAAGTCACCTGCACGGTAGCCGTCCGGTAGTCGGGCATCCGCACGATGCGCTGGGTGGCGCGCAGGCCGGACTCATGCCGCCAGCGCAGGAGTACGGATGCAGCGTGCTGCGCTCCTCCGTCCTCGCCCACGACCTCCGGCGCGCCATCCGCCTCCCAGATCAGCCTTGTGCCGGGCCCCGACCCGGCAGCCGCGTCGTCCGTGTGAACGAGCCAACCGGGCCCCGCCGCCAGCGCAGCGAGCAATACGTCGGGTAGCACCCCGGCGAGGTAGCTGCAGAGCGACATATCCCGTCCTTGCTGCATCGCTACTGCCCCCTTCCCGCCTCACCCCCGGCGCCGTCAGGGCAAGCCCAACGCCTCCACTGCCCGGTGCAGATCGGGCGCCAGCGGTCCCGCCTGGACGGCCGCCACGCTTTCCTCGATCTCGACCGGTGTTGCCGCCCCGACCAGGATGGTGGCAATGCCCGGATCGGCCACCAGATACCGGAGCGTCAGCGTGACTAACGACAGCCCGCTCTCCTGTTGCAGCGCCGCGAGGCGCACGACGCGGCCCTGCACTTCGGGCGTCATCCAGTCTGGCCAGCTTGGCGGTGTCTGAAGCCACTCCGGGCGAATCGTCACCAGCCGGCCTTGTCGGAAGACTCCTCCCAGCAGCACTGCCACGCTGCGTGCCTGGGCAATGGGCAAGAGCGTGCGGCGGGCGCCACGGTGGATGACGCCGTAGTTGAAGGCGGTTAAACAGACATCCACCTCCATAGCGGGCAAGATATGCGCCAGCCGATCAGGCGTATTGCCGCTGATGCCGATGAAGCGGCAGCGGCCTTGGGCCTGCTCCTCTTGGAGCACCTGCATGATTGGCGCGTTCGCAATATCGTACTCGGTCGCCGGGTCAACGAGCGGATCGTCGCGCAGATCGTCGGCCCACCAGTAGTGCTGATCGGCTTCATGGGCCAGGAGCACGTCTACGCTATCGCGGCGCAACAGCCGCAGGTTCTCCTCAAACTGCGTGCGTAGGGCCTCGGGCGAGCGAAAGCGGCTCGGGTGCGCCAGATAGCCCAGCTTGGTAGCCAGCAGGTGTGGCTCGCGGCGTCCCTCCAAGGCCACACCGAGAATGGCCTGCGCGACCCCGCGACTGTAGAGCGGGGCCGTATCGAAGTAGGTGATGCCTAACTCCAACGCACGCCGTACCGTCGCCACGCCGTCCGCGAAGGATACCCGCGGCAGACCAACTCCACCCAACCCGACGACGGTCACGTGCTCGCCGGTACGACCAAAGGGCCGTTGCTCCAGCTTGCTCGTCTCCATGCGGAAGCTCTCCCCCACGACAGAATCAGAGGGTGTGCTCCCCGTAGCTTGAGCCGGAGGAAGAGCAACACCCTCTGCAAGCTGTTCCTCTCGGTGCTTACAGCCGGGGCCGGGGTCGGTTGAGGATGTTCGCGGCTATGCGCGTCAACTGCTGGACCCCTTGGTCCACCGAAAGCTCGCCCTTCCAGATCGGGTGGGCGCCCGCGGTGAGTTGGCTGTGGAACTGCGACACCCACAGGTTGGCAGGATACTCCAGCGGGTGAGCCGAGAGCAACGTCTTGTGCCACGAACGGTGTGCCTCCGTCGCCGTCAGCTTCGGATCGGTCCACACATCGGGCCGCGAGCTGGGAATCAGCCGATGATCGTTGAGCATCAAGCCGCCTTCCTTCGAGGAGTGCAGCTTGTGCAATTCCCAAGCCGCGTCGGGGAACTCGCTCCGCCTGGTAATCGGAATAGCGTCGGTCTGCAGCATGCCCCCGTTCGTTCCCCCGCGACCCGTCGGGAGCTGGGTCACGCCCCAGTTGAATTCCCAGGCCTGGGAGCCCCACCAGCCCCAATAGCCATTCGCCCACATAGCCATCGTGCTCTGCGGCAGCTTGGCCGGGGGACTACCGCCCCAGGACCATTCCGGCGGTAGTACGGTGCGGTAGCGGTGAAACCAGTCGTAGACGCGCTGGATAGCGTCGCGGACGACCCCTTCGTTGAACTGGGATCCCGTCCGCTCTTTATTCAGCGCGCTGCCGCCGCCGGCCCAGATGTCCTGCAGGAACCCATTGTAGTACCCGGTCAAGGGCCGGTAGCCCCACTGCTGGTCCTTGGCCTCGCCCGACTCGCTCCGCCTGGTCAGCTGTTGGGCCGTCTCGAGCAGCTTGTCCTGTGTCCAGCTCTCGTTCGGATATTCGAGGCCGGCCTGGTCGAACTTGTCCTTGTTGTAGTAGAGGCCGGTGATCGAAGGGTGCGACCACAGCGGCAACGCCCAGAGGATGCCGTCCTCACGCATCGTCTCGACAGCCGCCGGGTACCACTCTTCCAGATTGATCTTGTCCCGCTTCGCGTAAGCGTCGAGCGGCAGCCAGACGTCATAGGCCACAAAGTCGTACAGGTTGCCGATGCTCGCCGTCCACATCAGGTCAGGTTCCGTGCCGGCGGCGGTTTGGATCAGCATCTTCGACTCGTGGCCGCCCGCAGTAGGCTCGGTGACCACCTCCACGTTCGGGTTGCGCTCACGGAACACCTTGGTGATAGCCTCGAATCCCTTCTCCTCAGGTCCGGCGCGGAACATGAACCGGATGGTGCCCTGCGCTTGGCCGGGCGCCGGTGGGGGGCCAGGGGCCTTGGCCGGCGCATGTTCCGTCCGCGTCTGCGATACCGGCACTTCGACGACCTTCTCGACGACGACCGGCTTCTCGACGATCCTCTCGACGACGACCGGCTTCTCGACGATCTTCTCGACGATGATCGGCTTCTCCTTCTCGACCACGATAGTCTGCCCGGCAGTCCCGGCCGCACCTTGCGCGCCAGCGGTCCCGCTGGCTCCCCGCTCACCCTGCGCGCCAGCGGGGCCGGCCGGTCCCGCCGGGCCTTGGACATAGCGAATCTCGATTTCCCCACAGGCCGCGAGCAGCACGCCACCGGCCAGCGCTCCGAATGTGAGCATCGTGGTCCGTCGGGTGAAGTGCCTCTTCGTTCTCGATCCCATGATTCCCCCTCCTTCTCCTTGCTTTTCGTCACCTCTGACAACGTCCAAAGTGCAGACTTGGGCCGTCTCGCCTAGCTGCACGGCGCGGCGCAGCCCCGCCGGCACAGTCAATCGTCGCGTATCGGTTGTCGGCCTTACCTCCTTCCGTCTGTTGCTCTTAGCAGGTGGGCGATGTGCTGGCGCGTGTGCTCGATGTGCGTTTCGACAGCCGTGGCGGCAGCCGCCGGATCACGCTGGCGGTAGGCCTCGAGAATGGCCCGATGCTCCTCATACGTGGCCTGGGGACGCCGCCGGGTCGCCGTGTAGTACACCCGCGCAATCTGCACCCGGGCACCCAGCGTCTCATACATCGCCGTGAGGCGTTCGTTGCCGGCAGCCCACACCAGGGCCGAATGGAACTCCTGATCCAGGCGACTGGCGGCCGGGTAGTCATGGTACGCATCGGCCCGAAACGTTCTCCGGGCCGATGCCAACAAATCTTCCAGGCGTCGCAGCTCCGCGGCGCTCATTCTGGCTACCCCACGACGGGCCGCGTGCAGCTCTAGCGCCAGCCGCAAGTCCAGGATGTCATCAATCTCGCCCGGTTCCAACCGGGCCACGGTGGTCTCGCCCCGTCCCGGCATCTGCACCAAGCCCTCGGCTTGGAGGCGGCGTAGCGCGTCGCGCACCGGGGTCACGCTGACTCCGAGCCGCTGCGCCACGCTGCGGATAGTCAGCGCCGTCCCCGGGGCCAGCTCACTCTGCAAGATTTTCTCTCTGAGCGCGTCGTAGATCCGCTCATCGAGCTGCCGCTGGTCCACCTCCAACCCCACCAGGGGATCCGCCGGTGGAGTGGCGAGTTGCATATCGCGCGTGGACTCAGACATCATCACTGACAGGGCCGCCGGCTGGCCAGCCACTATTGATGCATACAACCTGATGCATCGCACGTTTGCTGCCAAGTATAGAACCGGCCCATTGCCAAGTCAACCCAGAGTATGCTCCGGTATCATGGTAGCCGCGCCATGAGGCCGGAGTTGTGGCGCTGTACGCACGAGACTTCACTGGACGAAACGGAAAGGGTGCAGGTATGAGCTGGGAGTTTGAGCTTGTCGCCGGGGGATATGGCTTCACCGAAGGGCCGGCGTGGGATGGCGAGGGCCTGCTGTTCACCGACATCCCGAACAGCAACATCATGCGCTACGTGCCGGCTACCGGCGCCTGCTCGGTGTTCCGCACGGGCACCAACCAGGCCAACGGACTGCTGCTCGACAAAGACGGACGGCTCTACGCCTGCGAGGGCAGCACCGACCCGGTGACCGGCGCCGGCCGCTGCATCGCCCGCTACGAGCCGGACGGCGGCCGCACCGTAATCGGTGGCCGGTCACGCGGCAGTCGGCTCAACAGTCCCAACGACCTCGCCATTGACGCCCAGGGACGCATCTGGTTCACCGACCCCCGCTATCACGACGACTACGACCCGATGGAGTTGGACCACGAGTCCGTCTTCCGCCTCGATCCGCAGGACAACGGCACCTGGTCCATCCACCGCATGACCTACACCACGACCAAGCCCAACGGCCTCTTGATCGCCCCCGACCAGCGGACCCTCTACGTCGCGCAGAGCGCCTACGGCGGTGACGCGCTCCGCCAGCTCCGCGCCTACCCCATCCTGGACGACGACACGCTCGGCCCGTTCCGCATCCTGCACGACTTCGGTCCGCACCGCGGCATTGACGGTATGTGCCTTGACACCGACGGCAACATCGTCGCCACCGCCGGCTTCGAGCAGAGCGGCCCCGGCCCGCTGATATATGTCTTCACCCCCTCCGGCCGAGTGATCGAGACGCATCCCGTCCCGGCAGACCGCCCCACCAACTGCACGTTCGGCGACAGCGACCTCCGCACGCTCTATGTCACCGTCGGCGGCTCCCTCTACCGCGCCCGCACCAACCGCCAAGGCCTCCTCCTCTACCCGAGGTTGGATTGACAACCTACCCGTAATCTAGGAAGAACGGGCTTGCCCACAGACACCCTGCGTTCCCTAGTCCTTGTTCTCGCGCCTCTGCCCTTCCCACATCTTGCAGGCCTCCTTGCGTGCTTGAGGTCGACTCTTCACTCCCCAAACCCCTACGATAGATTTAGTTTTGCCTGTAGGGAGAGGCTGACCGGACCTAGACCCGGACTTTCTCCACTTTAGCCAGATCAGGAAGTCCAGGATGCGAACAGTGCTCAGAGCAAAGCCGCGCTGCGCCAACGCCGCCTGGACCCGGCCCAGAGTATCACTGCGCTCTACAAGAAGCATCTTATAGACCGACAGCATAGCTGCGGTGCAGGATTTACCTTTGACACAGTAGGGGAAGTTCTTACGCAGGAAGTCCTCAACAACCGAGTCAAGTACCGGTATGAACTTAGGACGTTTCTTGTGGAGAATCTTTGTGCTTTTGCCGAGTGCAATACTTTTTTCGCATGTGAATAGATCAATGAGTTTGGCAGCGGCCTCAATCTGTTCCCCACTACTCTCTTCAAGCCTGGCTTGATCTGGGATTTCGGCAAGCAGTGGCCTCGCTTTTGCGGAGCGTCCGAGGAAGCGCACCGCGTCGAAGGATGTAACCCGCGAGTTGAGCCCGATGCTGGCATGGATCTCCGGCAAGCTCACCTCGTCTCCAGGCTGACACGGGAAGCCATCGTAGAGAGCATAGCCGCGACGCGCTATGCTCTTTCTTTCCTCACACGAGGCTTCATCCCAGTTAGGATCAGGCGAGTCTCCATCCGAGACTTGCCCCTCATCGAAATAGCCCCGCTCCATTCTTGCCTCACAGTCAGCGATCTCTAGCGTCTGTATGCGTAGTCTAGTCATCTCCTCAACCCTCCCTATCAACCGCAGAGGACTCTTTCGACGCGCTGCCTAGCGTCGGACAAATCATTCCCCGGTTCATTCATCTCTTGACACAACTCCCCCTTTGCAGTAGGATACTATCCGCCACAGCAGTCTGTTGCCATTCCATGTGTACCGAGCCTCGGTATAGGTGGGGCTATCATGCCCCCTTGTCGGTACACATGGGTGGCGGACTGCTGTGGCAAGTGGTCACATCCTATACCGCAAGGGGGCTTCGTATGAGCGAGCGCGCAGCACAACCAGCGTATGAGTATCGTGTTTCCAGCCGCTGGTGCGGCTGGTGGGGAGGATGGGGTTCGAATGATGCCATCGCCCGCCATATTGAACAGCACACCGCCAGTGGGTGGCGCCTCACCAGAACAGAGAGCACGATACGCTTTTGGCTCTGGTTCTTCCCCAGACCAAGAGTACTGTTCATCTATGAGCGCTCTAGCTAACCGGATAGCGGCGCCCACACACGACATTAGCGGGTGCTGCGCTAATCATCACTTGTCCTGAGTGCAGCTATCTGCACCAGGGAAGCCCATTGACTGGCGCTATCTACTCGCCACCTGTGGTCCGTGCAGCCACTTGCCAACCATACGACCCAGTTCGCTCCGGCGACACTTTCGCATGTCGGCCGGCGGCAGCGACTTGAGGAACAGCCGGCCGTACCGTTTGGTCAGCACCCGGCTGTCGAGGATCACCACCACGCCACGGTCGGTCGTGCTGCGGATCAGCCGCCCAAACCCTTGCTTGAGCCGCAGCACCGCCTGCGGCACGGCATAACCCATGAAAGCCTTGTCACCGTACAGCTCCTCGGAGCGAGCGGCGAAGATCGGGTCGGTCGGGACGGTAAACGGCAGTTTGACGATCACCAGGCACGTCAAGGCCTCGCCGAGCAAGTCCACTCCCTCCCAGAACGAGCTGGTACCGAGCAAGACGGTGCCCGGGGTCGTGCGGAAGCGTTCGAGCAGCTGGGTACGCGGGCCGTCCACCCCCTGCCCCAAGACCGTCAAGTCCCGCACTGAGCTTTTCAAGGCCATGTACGCGCCCCGCAGCGCCGCGTGCGAGGTGAAGAGAATCAACGTCTGGCCGCCGGACGACCGGCAGATGTCCTGGAGCGCCGCGTGCAGCGCGTCGGCATAGACCGGCGCAAACGGCGGCGGCAGATCGCCGGCCACGCACAATAGCGCCTGTCGCCGGTAGTCGAACGGCGAAGCGACCGCCAGGCACGACGTATCGCGCTCCAGCCCCAGCCGCTCCAGCACGTAGCGAAAGCTGCCACCTACCTGCAACGTCGCCGAAGTCATAATCACACAGTCACAGGTGGCAAATAGCGTCTGCCGCAGGAGCTCGCCTACGTCCAGCGGCGCCGACCGCAGCGTCACTCCGCGCCAGTCCGCCTCCAGCCAATAGATCATGCCCTCCTGCGGCGCGGCGATGATCTCCTCCAGGCTGGCGCGAGTGTCGCCCACCTCACGCTCGGCGCCCTGAATATCCCCCAGCTTCTCGTCAAGCTCCTCACTTGCACCGCGAAAGTCGGCGAGCGCGCCATGGAGCCGGGCAATCGCCTGCCCCAGCACCACCAGCCCCTCGGCCAGCGCCACCCACGCCTCCTCCACACGCTCCCAGGCTTCCGTCCGGCGGTTGCCAGCGGTCAGCCGCAGTTGGCGGTCGCCCGACCGCTGGATATATTGACCGATTGCGTCACCGTTGCCACGCCCGGATTCTGCAACCTCGCGGGCAAAGCTCTGCACCGCATCGAACAGGTTGCGTACCAGCGGCACGACCGCCTCTACCGCATCGTGCGCCGGCTGCGTGAGGTCCGCGGCGCGTTCGCGCAGCGCCGGCCCACCACTCACCAGCAGCAGGGAGTGGATGTCGCCGAACAGCCCCCCGTAGCGGCCTTGTCCCATCTTCAGACTGAGCCGCTGCAACAGACCGAGCAGCGCGTGTTGCTCCAGGCGCCGGCCGAGTTGATCGGTAGCTTCCTCCTCCAGGTGATGGGCCTCGTCAATGATGAGGTCGTCATAGGCCGGGAGTACCTGGTTCTCCAGCGCAATGTCGGCCAGTAGCAAGGCATGGTTGACGATGACGACGTGGGCCGCCTCGGCTTGCCGCCTGGCCCGCGCCAGGAAGCACACCCCCTGGCGGTGGTAGCGACAGAGCTGCGGGGTGCAGCTGTCCGCGTCCGCGCAGACCTGCGCCCAAGCGCCAAGCTCCTCATCCGCGAGCGCCAATTCTTGCCGATCACCGGTGTGCGTCTCCCGCAGCCAAAACAGAATGCGTGTCGCAAAGAACAGCTCGTCTTTGCCGTGCGTAGCATCGCGGAGGAAGCCACGCCACCGCCGCAAACAGAGATAATTGCCGCGCCCCTTGGCCACGGCCGCCCGGAAGGGCTGGGGAAGCGTCTGCTGGAGCAGCGGTACATCCTTCTCGTGCAATTGCATCTGGAGATTGATCGTATTCGTGGACACCACCACCCGCCGGCCGTTGGCCACGGCATACAGCACCGCCGGCACGAGATACGCCAGCGACTTGCCGGTACCCGTCCCCGCCTCCACAAGCAGATGATCGCGTCGGTTCAGCGTATCGGCAACCGCCTGCGCCATCTCCCGCTGCCCGGCCCGGTCCTCATATCCGGCGAGCGCCGACGCCAGACCACCCTGGGCACCAAGCACGGCCGCCACTTCATCCGCGTCAACCGGCTCGATCCGACTAGCCGGCCGCAGCGGCTCCGGCGGCGCCATGATCTCGCCGAGGAAATCGGTCGGGTCCGCCTGCTCGCGCTGCGCCCCATCGCCTTCCGACGCACCATGCCCATCCGGCGCGTCACCGGCGGCGGCGAAGGCGCGTTGCAGCCCACGGCGCAGCGCCGCCTGAAAGAAATCCGCCTCGGCAGTATCGGTGCGCCCCAGCAGCCGCACCACCTCTTCCAGCAGCCGCACGTCCAGCGTATCGGCATGACGCACCAACGCCTGGTAGACCGCACCGGCTTCTTCCGCCGCCGCACGGGCCTCGCTGGCCGGCGCGTCGGGCAACGCGATACCGAGCGCTGCGCCGAGCCGCCGCCGCTCCCCACGGCCAATGGTCGGGAACAGCAGCGTAGCCACCGACCACAGATCGAGCGGTAGGGTCGGCAGCGGGAGCATGGCGGCGCTCTCGGCAGCCTCCACGTCCGCCACCAGCCAGACCACACGATCTTGGCCAACGAAGAAGGCCAGTGCCTCCGCTGGATCCGGCTCGATAGCCCCCCGCCCCCCCCGACGCGGTGCCGGTGGTGGCCGCCACCACGTTGGCTGGCCAGCGCCGGCGGTAAGACGCAGCGCCGCCACCGCCTGGGCCTCCGCCAGCGCAGCGAGCAGGTCGGCGTGCCCCAGCGCCATGCCGACGGCCACGACCGCCTCGCTCGTATCGAGCAGGGTCTCAGCCGGCGCATCGAGCGGACCTGTCACGAGCGTTCCCTCAGTCCCACCATGCGGCGAGGAGATCGCGGGCCGCCGCCGCCGCGCGGGCGCGGTGGCTGATGGCATTTTTTCCCTCCGGAGATAGCTCTGCCATCGTGCAGCCATGCTCCGGCAACCAGAACACCGGATCGTAGCCGAATCCGTGCGTGCCACGCGGCTCGGTGCCTATCAATCCCTCAACCATACCCTCGACGCTTCCCAGCAACGAGCCATCGGCGGCTGCCACCGCGATCACGCAACGAAATCGCGCCGTGCGCTCGGCGGCCGCGACCCCGCGTAACCGCTCCAGGAGCAAGGCCATCCGCTCGGCGTCGGTGGCAGCCTCACCGGCATACCGCCGCGACCGCGTGCCCGGCCAGCCGCCCAGCACCTCCACCTCCAGCCCGGAATCGTCGGCCAACGCCGCCACACCCGCTGCCCTGGCAAACGCCCGTGCCTTAAGCACGGCATTCTCGGTAAAAGTCCGTCCCGTCTCGGCCACGTCGAGCGTCAGTCCGAGGTCCCTGGGCACCTGGAGGACGAACGGCAAGCCGGCGAACAGCGCGCGGTACTCCGAGAGCTTGTGGACATTGTTCGAGGCCAGCAGCAACCGGCGTCTCGGCCCAGCAGTCGCAGTCACAAGCGGATTATAGCGCCTCACCCCCAACACCCCCTCTCCCCGTGCTCACAAGGGTAGGCATTTACATGGAGACCGGGTGGGGTGAGGAAGGGATGGCTCCCTCACCCCGGCCCGATCCCAGGGGGAGAGGAGATATGGATTCGCGCAAGGCTATCGGTCCGCTCGCCGGCGACGCAACTCCGCTTCCAACTGCCGGATGCGTGCCTCGGCCGCTAGTCGGCCGGCCTGCTCGATAGCAATCTGGGCTTCGGCCGCCTCACGCTCCGCCAGGCGAGCGGCCCGCTCCTGCTGCCAGGTCTCCAGGTAGGTGACCGTCGCCGGGTCATATAACCGCGGCCGGTTATTATCCCAACACAGACTCAGCCCCAGCACTTCGCTGTAGCCCTTCAGAAGGCCGTCCGGCGCCGTGGTCAGCGCGATAGGCCGGTACTCCCCACCCACCAGCCGGTCCCCGGCCAGCTTCTCCCCATGATAGTCGCCATCCTTCGGATCGAAGCGCCAGTATTCGGGCACGCCGATGCGAGCATAGATGTCCCGCTTCCGGCCCACGTCCTCCGGTCCGGTGGTGGACGAGGCCACCACCAGCACCCAATCCGGCGGCTTGCCCACCTCCCAGGGCAGATAAATCTTGCGCGAGCGGATGGCTTGAGCATCCACCCCAAAGGCCAGGTACACGTCCGGGGAGACGCGGATATTGAGGTTGCGAGGGTCGTAGCAGATGATCGTGTTGACATCGAGAAAGACATCGGGGCGGCGGTGGAAATCGGTAAAATGGGCAGCGAGGAGGTGATAGATGGCGAGGAGCGGGAGGTTTTGTTCCATCGCATCGGGCTTCAGGACCGGTTCATTGGGGTCGAAATCGAGGCGGGCGTAGTCAATCTTGCCCTGCCGGTGGTAGGGCCGCATGGTAGGCGTGGGCGCAGTTGCCGTGGTGGTCATGGGGGGCTTGGGACCGGGCATAGATACAGGGGGATTATAGTACATGCATCTGCCGTCGCAGTGGGACGTGGCCGGCGCTTTTTGTCCGCATTAGGAAAAATCTACCCTTCTCAGCTCTCCCCGTGGGAGGGGCCGAGATGCGGGCCGGCGACGCTGGTCAGACCGGGGGCAACTCCAACAACCGCGCCGCATTGTCCCCCAGGACGGATGCCAATGCCTTTGGTGGGAGGCCGGCGTCGCGTACGTAGCGCAGCATGCGCCGCTGGCTCAGGAGCCGATAGTCGCTGCCAAAGAGCACCCGCCCGGGCGCGAGGTCATGCAGTCGAGCAACCGCTGCCGGCCGGTAGAGGTACGCCGCCGCCGCGGTGTCATAGTAGACCTGCGCCGTCAGGGCCGCCACCTCCGGCATCAGCTCGTAGAACGCCAAGCCACCACCACCATGCGCCAGAATCAGCGGCACGCCTGACCCGCCGGAGCCGCCGGCTTGGGGACGCCAACCGGCGGTTCCGGCGTCGTCACTCGCCGCGAGGCGCAGGAGACCATAAAGCCGCTCCGGGGTCGTCCTCCCCTTGCCGCGGTACGAGTGCCCGACCGGCTCGCTGGCGTGGATCAGGATCGGCAGTCGGAGCGCCCGGCAGACTTCCAGCAGCGGGCCGATGTCGGCCCGGTCATCGACGGCAAACGCCTGCCCATCCGGATAGAGCTCGCCTACCCCACGGCACCCTGCCGCCACGCAGCGCTCGACCTCGCGGACGGCAGCCGCGCCGGCCCGGGGCTGCACGGTACAGAACGGCACGATCTTGCCCCCGGAGCTACGTCCGGCCGCAATGAGGGCCTCGTTCTGCTCGACACAGAGCGCCTGGTCCCGCCACCCGAAGCCCACCGCCACCGAAACGTCCACCCCGCTGCGCTCCATCTGCGCCGTAAGATCATCAGCGGTACCCAGACGCGGCCGGGGACCGGGATTGAGCAGCGCAAACCAGGCATCACGCTCCCGGTAAGCCTCCGGCCTGGTAACAACCTCGGGGGGGAAGATATGGGCATGGCTATCCACAATCACGAGGCCGACCCATTACCGCCGGTATCCCGATACCAGCCGCGCGGCGTGCGCCGCCATCCCTCCCGCTTCAACGCCGCGAGACGCTCACGTTGCTGTGCAAACCAGGCTCCACCAACCAGCACAATGCCATGATCCACCACTTCGAGTGCGGTGAGGTGTGCCTTGGCCAGCATCGCCGCGAATTCATCCGGTGTGTAGCCAATGACCTGAATGCGCGCTTCACTCACCGGAGCTGCACCGCCTACATCCCTTTGATCGTGCAGTTCTGCCGCAGTGGCGCCAACCCTGCGTGCGTCTCCCAGGATGTCCAGCCGGTCGAACCAGTCATCGGGCAGTCCATCGGCGACCACAATGATGTCAATATCGCTGTGCCGCCGCGCCGTGCCTCGCGCCACCGAGCCGTAGAGGATCACCGCCACCGGCGGCGGACGCAGCGCCGCTGCCACCCGCGCCGCGTAGGCCGCCGCCACTCGCCGCCCGCCGACGGACTGCTCCGACGGCCCACGCACCAACGCTACTATGCCCTGTTCCGCAGTCATGATGCTGGCGACGCCTCCTCGATCTGCCACCGGGCATACGCGACAATAGCACGAGCATCCGTGTGGGCAGTGGCAGCCAAGTCCTCGTCGTAGAAATCGGTCGGTGTACCGGCCGGGAAGGCATCGGGGTAGCGCGCCGCAATGTAATGGTGATCCAGCCGCCGCGCCGCGGCGCGAAGCTCCGGGTCAACGACCCAGCCGCGACGCTCCACCTCATCCACAAGCGCCAGAACCGAGTGTCCCCACGGGTCCGCATTGATGAGATGGATCACTGCCTTCAGCGCCTTCTCGGCCGCCTGCTGACTGTAGAACGCGCATGGGTTATACCGGCCACCGGTGAGCAGCACGGCGGCAGTGGCCACATCGGCCTCGGCCTCCGCCAGCCACCGTTCGGCATCGTCGCGTGTCATGCCCTAAATCGTACACTGCCTCTATGCACTCATGTTGGATTTGCGGCACGACGCTACCGTAGATTAGGCCCGGGGAGGTGTCCTGTGCTCACGCAGCTCGCGCCCGATCTGTACGCTTGGTCCGAGCCGCACGGCACGCCGGAGTGGCGCTATCAGTGGTACAGCTATGCTGTCCGCATAGCCGACGTCGGGGTCCTGGCGCTTGTAGATCCGCTCGCGGCATCGGAGGACGAAGCTAGAGCTTTGGAAGAACTCGGCCCGCCGACCCACGTTCTCCTCACCTGTAACTGGCATCTCCGCGACGCAGAGGCGTGCCGCAGGCGTTGGGGCGCCAGCATCCTCGTCCATGAGGCCGGGTTTAGCGATGCCGAGGCGCCGATGGACGGCAGCTTCCAAGATGGCGATGAGTTTTGGGGCACCGTGAAGGCCATCCACATGCCGGGGCTGAGCTGGCCTGAAGAGACAGGATTCCTGATCGCCAGCGGCGGTGGCGTGCTCATTGTAGGTGATGCGTTCTGCGGCAGACGAGCCGACATCGGCGTTCCGGAGGGTGCAGTCGGCAGATACACGGCCATCACAATCCCCTCAGCCAAGCAGCACCAGGCGCAGCAGTCTGCCCAGCACCTTCTGACTCTGCCGTTCGATAGCATCTGTTTTGGGCATGGCTCACCCATCCTGCACAATGCCAAGGCGGCGATTGAGCGTTTTATCACCCACGATGCTCTGCTGACACCGGCAACTACCCGCCCTGAGGTCCTGCCGGGCTGAAGTGCGGAGCTATCCCCCAACCGGTTTCTTGCCGGCCATGCCGCATCGCCCCCGGTGCCCTATTCCAGCAGCCAGCCGCGCTGCCACAGCAGTTCATCGCCCAGCGGCCCCGGTTGTACTGCCTGCGAGGTGCCGGCATGCTCCGGGTAATACTCCAGGCGGGCACGCTGGAAGTATTGGACGGTGCGGATACGGCCGGACTCGTAGTGATCTGCTTCCTGGCGTTCACCGGAGATCGGATACCCGAACAGTGCAACACCGCCATGCGCCTCGAAGAACTTCAGGAACGCGAAGTGGACACCATGCCCGGTTTCGGGGAAGAAGCGCCGGTCCGGTCCGGACTCGAACGGCTCGCCGGTTGGATACGGCTGCCGGGACTGCGTGACGAGCGTGCCCAGTGGCGCCAGTTGCACCTCACGCTCGGTTCCGGCGTGCTCGGGATGGTACTCGAAGCGCGCCCGCTGGAAGTACTGGACCGTGCGCCCTCCCTCCGTCAGCTCCTCAGTGCGCGGATAGCCAAACGTGTCCACCCCGCCGTGTACCTCGAAGAACCGGCGAAATGCATAGCCCACGTTATGTCCCGTCCCCTCGAAGTAACTGAAGGCCGGGCCGCCTATGGGTGCAGCGCGGTCCGTCGGGCGTGATCCGTCGCCGAGCGCGATCTCCGCCCACACCGGGTCCCCAAACCACTGGCCGTCCGGGCCTTGCAGTTGCCACGCGGAACGGTTCGTGGTCAACACCTTTGGCGCAATCATCGCCACACTGACTGCTACCTCGTGCCCCGCCGGGACCGGATGTGGCAACCGCACACTCTTCACCGTGCCCCACTCCCCGCCGCTGCGATAGGTCAGACGATACTCCTCGGACCACGTTTGCTTGCCAACGTTGCGGAACAGCCAGGTCTTTATGAACGACTGACCTGGCCAGAGAGGACTCCCATCAGGGATAGTAAGATCGCTCACAAAGATCGCATCGTCCGCACTCCGCACGTAGGCGACAATCCCGCGAGCGATACCCTCTGCTAGCCGCTGCCGGAAGGCGGCTTGGGCGAGAAGGCGCGCATCGCCCGCATTGGTCAGAAACCCTACCTCGACCAGCACCGCCGGCATCTGGGCAGCACCGATGGTCCAGAACGGTGCCGACTGGATGCCAAGATTGATCTGCCCGCTGGCCGCGACCAGCTCTCGCTGTACGGCGCGAGCGAACAGCCGGCTCTGCGCGACCAAGCGCGGGCTACGATCGGCGATGATCGGGTACCCACGCTCAGGCCCGAAGAACGTCAGGGCACCCGCCAGCCGTGGGTCCTCACTGGCGTCGGCATGAATGCTCACGAAGAGGTCGGCCCCGGCGCGATTGGCAACGTCAGCGCGGGCCTGTAGCTCGTCTCTTTCGAGGGCGTGCGGCGGTAGCACGCTGCCGTCATCATCGCGCGTCAAGAGGACACTCGCCCCCAGCTGTTCCAGGCGTGGCCGCAGCGCCTGGGCAACCGCCAGATTGATGGCAGCCTCGCGCTGGCCATGATGCATGGCGCCCATGTCACTCCCACCGTGCCCCGGATCGAGCACGATCCTCAGCGCAGCCAACGGTCGGCCGCTCAGGGGAGTCAGCGCCGGCAGCGACATGGACTCGGTGACTCCGGCCAGCGCGGAACGCTGGAGACCGGCCACGGAGCGGCCAAAGCGCGCCTCCCACGTCGGCCGATCCAGCACCAAGCTCCCGTAGTTGCTGCCGTTGATCCCGAATAGCTCCACGTCGTCGATGGATTGAATGTGCAGCAGCCGCGGCTCCGCCCAGTCGTTCTCCCACTTGACCAGGTAGATCGGGTCGCCATCCTTGAGCAACCCGGCCGAAAGCCAAGGATCGCCACGGTTAAGCCTCCGCAGTTGCTCCAAGGTGACCTCGACGCGGCTCTCCCTCCCCCAGCGGACGTACTTGTCCGCCAAGGCCCGTGTATCGCCGGCCCAATGGAGCACCCCTTGCTCGTCTGCGATCCACAAGTGCGGCGTGCCCCGGAGCGCAACGACCGTACCGTGAGCGAACCTGCCTTGCGCCTGCACCGCCGGGGCCGCAGCAGCCCGGCCGATGAGCACGGCGACGACGACAAGGACGACGAGCCGTGTCCGCACGTTCATCAAAGGAAACATCCTTCTCTCTCCGAGGCGGATTCGATCAGCGGTCGGCCACTAACCGTTCCGGCCACTCTCCCCGCCCGTCATTCCCGCGCACGCGGGAATCCAGAATCCAGGCCACGGTCTCAGCCCCGTGTACCGGCAGAGCGGCGGACGAGGCGCGGCGGCACGCATCGGTGCGTGGAGGCAGGAGGAGCCACCGGCGAACGCGCCCAGCCCGGCGGTGAGCAGAGGTCCAGCGCCCTACGTCAGTCCAGACGGAGCGGCCGGCCGCGAGTTGCAAGAGCGGCCGGGCCGAGAATGAGTGCTTGTAGGGACGCAGCATGCTGCGCCCCCATGCGCGCCTTATACGCACCCCGGCGGCGGCCGTTCCCTCCCCTGGAGCTTGCTCCGGGGGAGGGTTAGGGTAGGGGCGAGGGAAGATAGCGCCCCACGCTATACTGCACACTGCCCACCGCTGCGCTACCCTGTATCCGACACCAGCAGCAGGTGAGCAGCAACGATGACCGCACCGAACAATCAGCCGACGGACCGTCGCCCGGCGAGCACGGCGCCCGCCACACGGTCGCGCATCATCACTCCCGCCGGTGCCCAGGCCATTGCCCGCCTGCACCGCAGCATCGCGCAGCTACATGGCCTTGCGATTGGATTTTGGCTGCTTGCCGTCGCCGCGACGGGCGCGCTCGTCCTCGTCGGCGTGGGCCTACCCCCGTTCGTACCGGTCGTCAGCCTCACCATCGCTGCCATCCACGCCCTCTTCCTCGCGCTCCACTGGTGGCTGGCCCACCGCGCCCGGCGCAAAGCCGCCGCCGCGACACACGAGGAATAGCCGGCTCGTTCCGCACTCTCTATTTCAGCGGATGGTGCGGAACGATCCGGCTACTCGCCACCAACGTAGGACGAGCCAGCAGCCGGGCCGTAGCACTGCTGAGATTGCTTGATCACAGCCCGGACAGCATAATGAGACAGATACTGCGTGTCTGTTTATCTGCTGACTGGTGAGTGCACGAATGAGCCAGACCTTATCGGAGTTGAAGCGCGTGCCGCTTTTCCGCAGTGACTTGCAGAAATACGACCTGTCACGCTTCTCTTTCAGTGGCCGCTACGGTCTCGCGGATCAGGCCCTACGCCTTGGTGTCCCCGGCACAGAGGAACTCCACGTTGCCGTATTGGGAGGAGTCTACCACCGCGATGTCGTGGTAGAGGTAGATCTACGTATTATTGATGTGGGGAAAGAGGAGACCGGTTGGGGCGGCTGTCTCATTCGGGGCTATACTGTGCATACACTCGGCGGTTATTTAGTCTACCTCCGGGTAAACGGCATGGTCGAGCTACTCACCTTGGACCAGAAACGCTATGACCTCGGACAGCTATCGGACTTCCGCCCTGACGAATGGACTCACCTACGTATAGAGGCAGACGAAACGCTGCTCCGTATTTCGGTTCGACAACACTCCAATCTTGTACATGTGGACTTCCCATCGGCCTTCTGGATTGGGACCGGTCACGTGGCGCTGGGAGTCCATGATGCTACCGTTGAGTTCCGCGACCTCACGGTGGATGGCGAGCCGACTGCGGTAGATGCAGCCGACCGACGATGAGCCTGTAGCCCATTCGCGCCGCCTTAGCGTGCAGCGGGCTGTGCGGAACGAGCGCTCAGGAGTAGCCCATATTCCAGGCTGTCGGCGAGGGCCTGCCAGCTGGCCTGGATGATATTGGTGTGGCTGCCTACCGTGCTCCACGTCTGGGGACCGTTCGTGCTCTCGATCAGCACCCGTACCGTCGCCGCCGTGCCGGAGCCGGCATCAACGACGCGCACTTTGTAGTCGGTGAGGCGGATAGCGGCCAACTGGGGATAAAACGACAGCAGCGCCTTACGCATCGCGTCGTCGAGCGCGTTGACCGGGCCATTGCCACGCCCGGCCGTGTGCTGCACTTCATCACCGACGCGAATCTTGACGGTAGCCTCGGCAATCACCTCGTCGCGCCGCCGGTGTGTTTCGACCACGATCAGAAAATCATCCAGCTCGAACGGCGGCCGGTATTCGGCCTGCCGCCGCCGCACGAGCAGGTCAAAGGACGCCTCGGCCCCCTCGAACTGGTACCCCTCGTGCTCTAGCTGTTTGACACGCTCTACAATATCGCTCGCTTCCACGCCGTCGGTCAGCTCAACGCCCAGTTGATCCAGCTTGGTCGAGATCGCCTTCCGGCCACTCAGCTCCGAGATCAGAATACGCATGTCGTTGCCGACCAGCACCGGATCGCTATGCTGGTAGCTCGTACTGGACTTCATCATCCCATCGGCGTGATAGCCGGCCTTGTGGGCAAACGCACTATGGCCGACGTAGGGCAAGTGCGGGTCCAAGGCAACGTTGGCCAGCTCCGCCACGAACCGGGCGCTCTCCGTAAGCCAGGCCAGCTGCTCTCCCGTGACGACCGGGACCCCCATCTTGAGCACCAGGTTGGGGATGATCGAGCACAGGTTGGCGTTCCCACAGCGTTCCCCGTAACCGTTGATGGTGCCCTGCACATGAGTTGCTCCCGCCCGCACTGCCGCCAGCGAGTTGGCCACCGCCAGCTCGGCGTCGTTATGGGCGTGAATGCCGAACGTGCCGGCGTAGTCGGACCGTCCCGCCTCGGAATGTGCCGTTCCGGCGGGACACATCCCTTCAATGGCTTGATGCACTATCGCAGCGATGTCTTCAGTGAGCATGCCGCCATTCGTGTCGCACAGCACGAGGCATTCGGCGCCCGCCGCCGCTGCTGTGTGCAGGCAAGCCCGCGCATACGCCGCGTTCTCCCGCCAGCCGTCGAAGAAGTGCTCCGCGTCGTAGAAAACCCGCCGGCCGCGTGTACGCAGAAACCGGATCGAGTCCGCGATCATCGCCAAGTTCTCGTCGAGCGTCGTCCCCAACACGTGGCGCACGTGACGCTCCGAGTTCTTGCAGACCAGCGTGCAGACGTCCGCCTCCGTATCCAAGAGCGCGTGCAGGTTAGGATCATCCTCGGCTCGATTGGTCTTGTAGCGCGTGCTCCCAAAGGCCGCGATGGTCGCGTGCTGCCAGGTCATCGCGCGCGCACGGGCAAAGAACTCTTGGTCGCGAGGATTGGAGCCGGGATATCCCCCTTCGATGTAGTGGATACCAAGTTGATCCAGGCGCTGGGCGATCTTGAGCTTGTCTTCCAGCGAGAGCGTCAACCCCTCGCGCTGGCAGCCATCACGCAGCGTCGTGTCATACAGCTCTACTTCAGAGTTCATCCGCACTCCACACTAGGTTCATATCTTGGCCATAGCAGTACCAAAGGACTATGCGAATATGAGGCGCCCCTTGGGTTCAGGGATAGGTCGCCCCAACTCCCTCGCAGTCTCGATCCACTCCCGAATGACAACCTCCGCAGCAACGAGCGCATCGTGGCGTGTTGGCCCATCGGCTGCACAGCCAGGTAATTCCGGGACTTCAGCGACGAAGGCATCGTCTTCATCGCTCCAATAGATGATGATCTCATATTTAGTGATAGTCACGATCTGTTCCTCCGAGCCTGTACCTTAGAACCACGCTGCGTACCTGTTTCACCTGATAGGGTTTGGCCTCCGCTCCTTTGGGTTGAAGATTCAGAATCTCATCCACGTCCACCCTAGTAAAGATGTGGTGACTACCACGAATCCGCTCATCAAAGCCCAAGTCATGCAGCAGTCTACACAGACCGGTAAAGGAAATGTTGGCATCCGACGCACCACGAAGAATCCTGTTGAGTAATCGAGTACTTCGGCGAGATAACATCATCTCACCAACTACCAAACTAACAAGAGATTATCCGTACTACTCCGCCGCACTCTGGGGCGTCGTGACCGGCAAGCTGGCGGAGCGGCCCTGCTCGTAGGCCGTGACCGCACCCTCGTACTGGAGGGTCAAGCCGATGTCATCGAGGCCCTGGAGTAGGCAGTGCCGCCGAAACGGGTCCACCTCGAACGAGGCGATATCGCCTTCCTCCTCATCGGAGATGATACCCCGCTCCAAGTCAACCGTCAGCCGGTAGCCGGGCCGCTCGGTTGCCCGCGCCATCAGGTCGTTGACAACCTCCTCCGGCAAGGTGACGGGCAAGATGCCGTTCTTGAAGCAGTTGCTATAGAAGATGTCGGCATACGAGGGCGCGATGATGGCCCGAAACCCGTAGTCGTCCAAGGCCCAGGGCGCGTGCTCGCGTGACGAGCCGCTCCCAAAGTTGCGACCGGCGAGCAGGATCGTCGCATTCTCGTACCCCGGCCTATTCAGCTCGAAGTCCGGGTCGAGCGAGCCATCCGGGCGAAAACGCCAGTCATTGAATAGAAACTGCCCAAACCCGGTCCGCTCGATGCGCTTGAGAAACTGCTTCGGAATGATCTGATCCGTATCCACGTTGGGCCGATCCATGGGAACGGCTACACCGGTTTCACGCACGAACGGCTGCATAGCTACTCACACATCCTTCTCTGTCGCTCTGACACGCTAGGCGCTGTTGACGTTGCCTGGTCATTACTCTGAAAATAGCCTCCTCCGTCATTCCCTCCCCACCCGTCATTACGGCGGAAGCCGCAATCCAGGTCCCGTACCCCGATACGGGGCCGGAATCCAGCAGTGCAAGTGGCGCTGGTTCCGGCGTGCGGCCACCACCCCCGGAGGGACGCTCCCGGTCATTCCCGCGCCAGGAGACCTTTGCATAAATCGTCATTCCCGCGAAAGCGGGAATCCATCCTGCTCATCCGTGCATCCTGCAAATCCTGATGCAGACAAAAACCTATCCTTGTGAGTGGTGAGAGAGAGGGCCATCACCTACCGGGCGTTCAGCTACTCCCACGCTCGAATATCCACGAAATGACCGGTTGTGGCCGCCGCCGCGGCCATCTCCGGACTGACAAGATGAGTGCGGCCCCCCTTGCCCTGGCGCCCCTCGAAGTTGCGGTTCGAGGTCGAGGCGCAGCGCTCTCCCGGCGCCAGAATGTCGGGATTCATGCCCAAGCACATCGAGCACCCCGCATCGCGCCATTCGAAGCCGGCCGCCTCGAAGATCGCGTCAAGCCCTTCTGCCTCCGCCTGCCACTTGACGACACCCGAACCGGGCACTACCATCGCTCGTACCCCGTCATGGACACGCCGTCCACGAACCATGCGCGCGGCCGCCCGCAAGTCCTCCAGGCGTGCGTTGGTGCAAGAGCCGATGAACACCCGGTCAATGGCAATGTCCTCGATAGCCATACCCGGTGTCAGCGCCATATACTCCAGCGCGCGCTCGGCGGCCCGCCGGTCGGCATCGGCCGCGAACGACCCCGGGTCAGGCACCCGGCCCGTCACCGGCACGACCATACCGGGGTTGGTGCCCCAGGTGACCTGCGGCGCCAAGTCGCCGGCGTCAAGCTCCACCGTCTTGTCGTAGGTCGCCGCCGCGTCGGTGGGCAGAGTACGCCAGTGCGCCACGGCCTCGTGCAAGTCCCGACCCTTTGGCGCGTGCGGTCGCCCGTCCAGATAGGCAAAGGTGGTGTCATCCGGAGCAACCATGCCGACACGCCCCCCCGCTTCGATGGACATGTTGCAGATCGTCATTCGCTCCTCCATCGAGAGCGAGCGGATCGTCGAGCCGGTGTATTCGATGGCGTAGCCGGTTGCTCCGTCGGTGCCGATCTCGCCGATGGTGGCGAGGATCACGTCTTTGGCCGTGACACCTAGCGGCAGCTCGCCCTCGATCCGCACTTCGAGGGTCTGCGGTCGGCTCTGTTGCAGGCATTGCGTCGCCAAAACATGCTCCAGCTCGGAGGTGCCGATCCCGAACGCCAGGTTGCCGAACGCGCCGTGCGTGGAGGTATGGCTATCGCCGCAGACGATGGTCATGCCTGGCTGCGTCAAGCCAAGCTCCGGGCCGATGATGTGGACAATCCCCTGCTCGCGGTCCTGCAGATCGTAGAGCGGAATGCCGAACTCGCGGCAGTTCTCGCGTAGCGTCTCGACCTGCTGTGCCGAAATAAGGTCGGTAATCGGCAGGTGGCGGTCGGCCGTCGGAACGTTGTGGTCCAGCGTGGCCAGCGTGAGGTCCGGACGACGCACCCGCCGCCCGGCCAACCGCAGCCCCTCGAAGGCTTGAGCCGACGTCACCTCGTGGACCAGATGCAGGTCTATGTAGAGAATCGCCGGCTCGCCCGGCGCCTCGTGGACAACGTGACTCTCCCAGACCTTGGCAAACAGCGTGCGTGGCTCGGTACTCATAGCTCTATACGGCCACCGACTGCTCGGCGGCCGGCCCCACCTTCACTTTCATCGGATTATGTAAACCCAGCGCGTCAACCGTCCCGTTGTGCTCGACATCGTGGCGGACCAAGACTTTATTCACGGCGTTGAGGTAGGCCGCCGCGCTCGCCACCACAATATCGGTACTCGTCCCGCGGCCGATAAAGGTGTGCCCCCCCGCTTCGATCCGCAAGGTCACCTCACCCTGGGCTTCTACTCCCGGCGTGATCGCCTGCAACGTGTACTCCGTAAGTCGTGCCTCCACGCCGGTGATACGCGATATCGCGCGCACCACGGCATCTACCGGCCCGTCGCCAATGGCAGCGTCCTCCAGCACCTCGTCCTCCCTGCGGAGCTGCACCATAGCGGTCGGTACGCTGTCGTTGCCCGTGACAACCTGGACTCGCACCAGCTCGTACATCTCCGGTGTGCGGACCATATGCTGGCTGACGATGGCTTCCAGGTCGCCGTCGGAGACGTCCTTCTTCTTATCCGCCAGCTCCTTGAACGACGCGAAGACCAGCGCAAAGTCGTCATTGCCAAGCTCAAAGCCTAGCTCCTCGAGCCGCGACCGGACCGCGTGCCGGCCGGAAGTCTTGCCCAAGACCAGCCGGCTATCGTTGCGACCAATGCTCTCCGGCGTCATGATCTCGTAGGTCGTGCGCTCCTTGAGCATCCCGTCTTGGTGCAGGCCGCTGGAGTGGGCAAACGCATTAGCGCCCACGATGGCCTTGTTGGGCTGCACGACGAAGCCCATATATTGGCTGACCATGCGGCTCGCCCGCCAGATTTGCTCGGTGTTGATGTTCGTCGCCGCCTGGTAGTAGTCCTGGCGCGTGCGGAGCGCCATGACGATCTCCTCCAGCGAGGCGTTCCCGGCCCGCTCGCCGACGCCGTTGATCGTACATTCGATCTGCTCGGCGCCTTCATTCACCGCTGCCAGCGAGAGCGCCGTCGCCATCCCCAAGTCATTGTGGCAGTGGACCGAGACAGCCACGTTCTCTACCCCCGGCACATGCTCCATCACGTAGCGCACCAGGTCGGCGAACTGCGGCGGCTGATGGTACCCGAGGGTGTCGGGCACATTGATCACCGTCGCGCCGGAGGCAACGGCGGCGCTGAACACCTCGCATAGAAAGTCGGGATCGCTGCGAGTCGCGTCCATCGCCGAGAACTCCACGTCCGACAAGAAACGCTTACAGAAGGCCGTGGCGTCGCGGGCAATCGCGATCACCTGCTGGCGCGACATGTGGAGCTGGTTTTGCAGATGGTTGTCGGAAGTGGAGATCACGATGTGCAAGCGGGGGGCCACCGCATCCTTCAGCGCCCGGTAAGTCGTCTCGATCTGGTCTTCCTTGAACCCGGAGAGCGCCGCGATCTGGCAGTCCTGCAGCTCACGGGCCATCATCTCCACGGCCTGAAAGTCGCCCGGTGAGGTCGCCGGAAATCCCGCCTCGATGATATCCACACCCAGCCGCTGCAACTGGCGGCCCAATTCCAGCTTCTCCGGGAGCGTGAGCGAGCCGCCGGCAGCCTGCTCGCCGTCGCGCAGCGTAGTATCGAAAATTCGTATCCGACGCATCGTCACCACTCCCTTCTCTACGCCGTACCCCGCTGTGGCAACCTATTGGCGCTGACCTCCGTAGAGGCGCAGCATGCTGCGCCCCTACCAGGGTACGTCGCTCAGACCAACCGCTATTTCGCCTCCAAGCCATGCATCATGGCGCGTAGCTCTTTACCCACCTGCTCGATAGGATGGGCCGCCTCACGCTGGCGCGTCGCCAGGAAGGCCGCCCGGCCGGCCCGGTTCTCCAGAATCCACTGGCTGGCAAACTTGCCGGTCTGGATGTCTTCCAAGACGCCGCGCATCTTCTCACGCACGTGCTCGTCAATCACCCGCGGACCGGAGGTGTAATCGCCGTATTCCGCCGTATCGCTCACGGAATAGCGCATATAGCTCAACCCACCCTGATAGAACAGGTCCACAATCAGCTTCAGCTCGTGCAGCGTCTCGAAATAGGCCGACTCCGGCTGATAGCCGGCCTCGACCATCGTCTCGAAGGCTGCTTTGATGAGCGCGGACACCCCGCCGCAGAGCAGCACTTGCTCACCAAAGAGGTCGGTCTCGGTCTCTTCCTGAAAGGTCGTATCCAGCACCCCGGCGCGAGTGGCACCGATGCCCTTGGCATAGGCGAGACCGTTCTCATGCGCCTGGCCGCTCGCATCCTGTCCCACCGCCAACAGCGCCGGCACCCCACCACCGTCAACGTAGACCTCCCGCACGCGATGCCCCGGCCCCTTGGGCGCCACCATGCTCACGTCTACGTAGGGCGGCGGGATGATCTGGTTGTAGTGGATGTTGAAACCGTGTGCCCACATGAGCGTCTGCCCCTCGCGCACATGGGGCGCGACCTCCTCGCGGTAAAGATCCCCTTGGATATGATCCGGGACTACGAACATCACGAAATCGGCACTCTGCACGGCCTCGGCCACGTCGGCCACGTCGAGGCCCGCCTCCCGCGCCGCCTCGCGCGACCGGCTACCCGCGTACAGCCCGACAACCACGTCTACGCCGCTGTCCTTCAGGTTGAGACTGTGGGCGTGCCCCTGACTACCGTAGCCCAGCACCGCGACGCGCTTCCCGGCCAGGCGACCTAGGTCAGCATCACCGTCGTAGTAAATCCGTGCCATACCTATTCTCCTTACATCTATCCACGACCCCGACCCTCTCCCAGGGAGAGCGGCGCGGCCACCCCGCTGCCCGTCATGCCCGCGAAAGCGGGCATCCACCTTCCACTACTGGCTTCCAGCTCGCACCGGAATAACGACAGCCTGGCCGCTCTCCCATCCCCGCCGGCCTCCGGCAGACTCCCGCTCTATCGCTCGGCGATGGAGCGGAGGACGGGGGGTGAGGTTCGACCTACGCGCTACCGTTGGCGCGGATGGCGCCGGAGCCACGGGTCATACTAATCCGGCCGGTCCGCACCATCTCCTTCAGGCCGAACGGCCGCAGCAGCCCGACGATGGAGTCGATCTTCTCCGACTCACCCGTCACCTCGACTGTCAGCGAATCGCGCGCCAAGTCCACGATCCGCGCCCGAAAGATGTCCACGACCTGAGTAATCTCGGCGCGGGTGGACGCGCTGGCATTCACCTTAATCAAGGCCAACTCGCGGTCCACGGTGCGGTCGGTCGTGACATCCGATACCTTGAGGACATTGATCAGCTTGTAGAGCTGCTTCGTCACCTGGTCAACCTGCGTATCGGCAGCGTTGACCACAATCGTCATCCGCGACCTTTTGGGCGTATCGGTGTGCCCGACCGTCAAGCTCTCGATGTTGAAGCCGCGCCGCGAAAACAGGTTTGCGACGCGCTGCAAGACGCCGGGCTGGTTCTCCACCAGGGCCACCAGTGTATGCTGCATCTCCCTTTGCCTCCGTCGCGGGCTAGACCCCGCCACCACCGGAACCGCTGGCCACCATCTCACGCATCGAATCCACCGTGAGCGCGTCCTCATTGGCCTGCGCCGGGTCCTCCAGTGTCTCCTGGAGCGAGGCGCCGGGCGGCACCATTGGCCACACGTTCTCCTCGCGCTCGACCCGGAAATCAATGAGCACCGGACCGTCAATCCGTCGCGCCCACTCGTAGGTCGGCCTCACCTGATCGGTCGTCTCGACGGCTCTGGCCGGGATGCCGTAGGCCTCCGACAGCATTACGAAGTCCGGGTTCTGCATCTCCACCGCCATGTAGCGCTTCTCCCAGAACAGCTCCTGCCACTGGCGCACCATCCCGAGGTAGCCATTGTTGATGAGCGCAATGCGGATCGGCAGCCGCTCCTCGGCGATGACTGCCATTTCCTGCATCGTCATCTGGAAGCCGCCGTCACCGGTAACGCACCACACTTCCTCGTTGGGCCGCCCGGCCTGCACCCCAATCGCCGCCGGCAAGGCGTAGCCCATCGGCCCCAGACCGCCGGAGGTAATGTGGGTATTGCGGCGGTCGAAGAAGTAGTGCTGCGCCGCCCACATCTGCGCCTGCCCCACGTCCGTGACCAGGATAGCCTCCCCTTTGGTCGCGTGGTAGAGCTGCCGCAGGATCCACGGCGTACTCATCTTCTCCGTGAACTCGGGCAGCGCCAGCGACGGGTGGGCAATCCGCCACTCCTTGAGCTTCTGCAGCCACTCCGGGTGCTCGTTCGGCTCGACCTCTTCCAGCAGCTGACCGAGCACCTGCTTCGCGTCACCCACAATCGGCACCGTCGCCTGCACGTTCTTGCCCAGCTCGGCCGGGTCAATGTCAATGTGGATGACCTTGGCATACGGGGCAAAGGCGTTGAGTCGGCCAGTCACGCGGTCGTCCATCCGCATACCCACCGCGACCATCAGGTCGCAATCGCTGATCGCCATGTTGGCGTAGTAGGTGCCATGCATCCCCGGGAAGCCAAAGTGCAGCCGATGAGTATCGGGAAAACCGGAAATGCCGAGCAGCGTGGTAATGACGGGAATCTCCGTCTTCTCGGCAAACGCCAGCAGTTCATCGTAGGCATCGGCGAGAATAATGCCGTGTCCGGCCAGGATGATCGGCTTTTTCGCCTGACCGATGAGCTTGGCGGCCTGCCGTACCTGCCGCACATTACCGCGCAGCGTCGGCTTGAAGCCCGGCAGCTCAATGCCGTCCGGCTCCACGTACTCCCCCTCGGCAGTTTGGATGTCCTTCGGGAAATCTATGAGCACCGGTCCCGGCCGCCCGGTGCGCGCGACGTGAAAGGCCTCTTTGACAATCCGTGCGATGTCGCGCACATCCATCAGCTGATAGTTGTGTTTCGTGACCGGCATCGTGATCCCGGTCGTATCGGTCTCCTGGAAAGCGTCGCCGCCCATCATGTCAATCGGCACCTGCCCGGTGAGACAGACGATAGGCACCGAGTCCATCAGGGCCGTCACTATCCCTGTCACCATGTTTGTCGCACCGGGGCCGGAAGTCGCCATCGCCACCCCGACCTCGCCGGTCGCCCGCGCATAGCCATCGGCCATATGGGCTGCACCCTGCTCATGCCGGCAGAGGATATGGCGCAGATCATAGTCACGCAGGAAGTTGTAGAAGGGCATAATCGCCCCACCGGGCTGCCCAAAAACCACCGAGACTCCCTCCCGCACCAGCGCCTCGCAAAGAATTTGGGATCCGTTCAGTTTCATCGTTCCTTCCCTCCTGTGTACCCGACGCGATCCAGCCAGCCGGCACATTCACTATAGCGTTCCCGCTCCTATTTCACAACACCGTTGCACAATACGGGACAAGCGCAGCGCAAAAAAAGTCTCCCACCCGAGGGGCGAGAGCTTTGTGGCGATTCCCGCGATACCACCCTACTGTTGGTGCCGCAAGCACACACGGCCGGCCGACACCACCCCTGAGGTATCCCCAGCACCACCCTGAGAATCAAAAAACCCTCGTCCCGAGGACGAGGGCTACGAATCGACGCTCCCGCGGTACCACCTCAGATTGTGAGCAGCCACCCGGCTTGCCACACCATCTCGTAACTCTTGTAACGGATGCCTTACGGCTCGTCTGCTACTACTATCCTCTGCCTACACGCCGAAGCGGTTCGTAGCAGTCACTCAGGGGCGAGTTCGAGGCACGATACTACTCGTCACTTACACTCCCACCAGCTCGCACCAACCGCTGGCTCTCTGAGGGAGGGCAGTAGCCTCTACTACTCCCCGTCATCGCTTCATATTGAGTTTGTAAACAGCCTTGGCGGAGCATCGCATCCTCCGCACCACCGGCAAGTATAGCCTGGCCCAGCCACACTGTCAACGTGTGTGCCCACACCGCCAGGGCAATCGCATTTTTGGCTCTATCGCTCCCGTCATTCCCGCGCAAGCGGGAATCCAGCGCCAGCAAGCACCGTGGCGCCCCCTCATCCGTCCCCTCCATGGTCTCTGGACTCCGGCTTGCGCTGGCGTGACAAGGGGCCATTCAGCATGCGATTGCCCTGGTTGACAACCGTTCCCTACTCCTTGCCGATGACCTCGCCCTTGCCAGCTGCCGTGGCGGCCGATGTATCGCGGGCTACGTGTCCTACGTCCTTGATCCGCTCGATCCGCTGGATCAGGCGCACCAGCTGATCCACGTCCGTGACCTCGACCGTGACAAAGAAAGTGGCCGCCCCGTGCCCGGTCGTCACCCGCAAGTCCACGATGTTGATCTTGTCCTCGGCCACAATCGTGGTCACGTCCCGCGCCAGCCCCGGACGATCCCCGGCCTCCATCCGCAGGGTAATCGGATAGACCTGCTGATGGGTTGCGCCCCACTCGACATCAATCAGCCGCTCGCGCTCCGCCGTTGACCGCACGTTCGGACAGTTGCGGCGATGCACGGTCAGGCCCTGTCCGCGCGTGATAAACCCCACAATCGAATCGCCCGGCACCGGGTTACAGCAGCGCGCGATGCGCGTGAGGAGATCATCCACGCCGGCTACGGTCACACCGCCGGTGGGCGGGGTGCTCGGCGCACCCACGACCTGGGGAGCCTCTACCTCAGGCACCTGCAAGCCGAACTTATTGACCACCTGATGCGGGCTGAGACCACCATACCCCACGACCGCGAACAGCGTCTCCACACTGGCGACGCGCAGCTCCGAGGCAGCGGCCGCCAGCGCCTCCGGCTCGATGCTGCCGAGTTCCGGCAGCCCCAGCCGCTGCAGCTCCTTCGCCACCAGCTCCCGGCCACGGGCCGCGTTTTCCTCCCGCTGCTGCCGCTTGAACCACTGCCTGATCTTCGAGCGCGCGTGGGTGGTGCCCACAACGTTGAGCCAATCCCGACTGGGACCGCGGTCGTGGCGCCCGGTCAGAATTTCGACGATGTCACCATTCTGTAGCTGATACTCCAAGGCCACCAAACGCGAATTGACCCGCGCACCCGCGTAACGATGCCCGAGATCGGTATGGATGCGGTACGCGAAATCGAGCGGGATGGCGCCGGCCGGCATCTCCTTAATGTCCCCACGCGGGGTAAAGACAAAGACCTGATCCTGGAAAATGTCCGTTTTGAGCGCTTCTACGAAGTCCTCGGCAGCCACCTCTCCCTGCCACGCCATCAACTGCCGGAACCACGCCAGCTTCACGTCGAACTCGCCGTTGACGTGCTGCCGCCCCTCTTTGTAGCGCCAATGGGCTGCGATGCCATACTCGGCGACTTGATGCATCTCCTGCGTGCGGATTTGCACCTCTAGCGGCTGGCCCGCCGGACCGATCACGGCCGTATGGAGCGACCGATACATATTCGGCTTGGCTCGCGCGATGTAGTCGTCGAACTCGCCCGGGATCGGCGTCCACAGCCGATGCACGACGCCGAGGGCCGCGTAGCAATCCGCCTCCGAATCCACCAGCACCCGCACCGCGAGCAGGTCATACACCTCCTCGAAGGGCACGTTCTTCCGCAGCATCTTGCTATGGATGGAGTAGAGATGCTTCGCCCGGCCGCTCACCTTGGCCACCAGATTCATGGCGGCTAGCTCGTCGCTCAGGGCGGCAAGCGCGTGATTGACATAGCGCTCGCGCGTCTCGCGCCGCATAGCCAGCAGGCGCTTCAATTCCTGGTACCGCTCGTAATCCAGGTAGTAAAACGCGCCATCCTCCAGCCGCCACTTCAGTTCCCAGATACCGAGACGGTGAGCCAGCGGCGCGTAGATTTCCAGGGTTTCTTGCGCGATGCGCTGCCGCCGCTCGATGGAGAACGGCTCCAGCGTGCGGATATTGTGGAGGCGGTCACACAGCTTGACCAGCACCACCCGGATGTCCTGCGCCATCGCCAGGAACATCTTGCGGAGGTTTTCGGCCTGCTCTTCCTCCAGCGTCTCCCAGGCGATCCGCGTGAGCTTGGTCACGCCGTCAACGAGGAGCGTAATCTCCTTGCCGAACCGGGCCTCGATCTCGCCGAGCGTGATCGCCGTGTCTTCCGGAACGTCGTGCAGGAGACCGGCCGCGACAGTCGCGCAATCCAGGCGCAGCTTCGCCAGTTCTAGGGCAACGGCGAGGGGGTGCTGGACAAACGGCTCACCCGACCGCCGCAATTGGCCATCGTGGGCCGCCTCAGCCATGTTGTAGGCCCGGCGCACGACCGCGGCCTCGTCTCCCGGAAGATAGCTCCTCAGCTCGGAGAGCAAGTCGTCCAGCCGCAGCGCGCCTTCAGGCGTTTGCGCCTTGGCAGCACCGTTTAACTCGTGCTCGACCTCGACTGCTTCCTCAATGCGGATTGCCAACTAACTGCCTCCGCCCCCCACACTCGCCAGCAGCCCCCTACGGTAACCGGAACAATCACGGCACATCCCCACGAGACCAATTATATCAGGCGCTACAAGCGCCACCACCCCCGGCTTGCATCCTTTTACAGCCCGGAACAGAGATAAAACTGGTCAGTCAACGTCATTAATGCCCTTCCTAGCACGCACCGGAGGCCCAAAAGAGCGCTCCAACGGACTCACTCATCGCCCAGCAGCGGCGGCCGAATCCGGCTCATCGGCGGCCGGCAGCACCCGGCGACCGCGCCAGAGGTAGAGCGCCGCCAAGGAGCGGTACGGCTGCCAACAAGCGCCGCGCCGCCGCACCGCCATCTCGTCCGGCATGTCCGGCAGTCGGTCGAGGCGCTGCACCGCCTGGCGAATCCCGAGGTCACCGGCCGGAAGGATGTCCGGCCGGCCGAGCGAAAACATCAAATACAGCTCCGCCGTCCAGCGGCCGATGCCCTTGACGGTCGTCAGCTCCGCGACGGCCGCCTCGTCGCTGAGGCTCGTCAGTCCTTCCAGATCGAGGCGACCGTCTTCCACGCGCGCCGCCAGATCGAGGACGTAGCGCGCCTTGGCGCGGGAAAGTCCGGCTTGGCGCAGCCCCTCCGGCGTGCTGGCGAGGAAGTGCTGCGGCTCGAATCCGTAATGGTCCACTGCGTCGGTAACGGCAGGCACCGCAAGCTGGTCCACGACCCGCGCGAGGATCGCGTCGGCCGCCTGCACGGAAATCTGCTGGCCAACGATGGCCGCCACCAAGGCGCTGAACCCGCGCTCCCGGCGCGAGGTCGCGGGCAGCGGCCCGACGCCATCGAGCACCGCACCCAACGCGCGATCCACGCACCGGAGATGCGCCGCGCCGGCCCGGTGCATCTCCGGATCGCGGAGGTCAGGCGGTGGAGCGGCAGACATTCCCGGCTTTGACCTGTCGCGATGTTGCGGCTCCACGGCTAGTACATCCTTGATGCCCCATCGAGGGCCTTTCCGAAGTCGCCGCCAAACCGGTCATTCTGAGCGGCCTTTCCAATGTCATTCTGAGCGGAGCGAAGAATCCCGGCCACGAGGGAGCGACCCTGCGCGGAGTTTACCTTGAGCGGAGCCGACAGGCTCAGAGCCGGCACTGAGCCTGTCGAAGTGGTGACAATGGCAAGGCCCTGCGTCCCATCACCGCAACGTTGACTCATTTAACCACACCTGCGTATACTCATAGTGATGACCGGTACCCACCCTGGCCAAGTGGGCACCCGGCAGGATACAACGCGAGCAGCGGCGCCTACTCTCGCGTAGACAGCTACTTCCGCAGCGAGCGCCCGCATCCAGCCAACTGCTCGCTGATCCTAGCACGCGGACTCCCTACGCTGGCTCTTGTGGCTTTCATCCCGACGAATACATGTACCCGGAAGTCAGTCCCTGAACTCACCTTCAGGGCGAGCGATCTCTGAAAGGAGGCCTACGGACAATGCCGTTTCCCGACCCCTTGTCTGAGCCTACCACAAAGCAGTGGTCGGCCCTCGAAGTACCGGGCGAAGAAATACTCCTGTCGGCAACCTCGGATGTCCGGGCAGACGGCACCTATGGCGAGCGCTGGCTGGTGGTGACCGATCAGCGCGTCGTCGTGCTACCCGGTATCAACCAGGATGCTGGGCGCAATGGCTTTCTGGCCGTGCCCATGAGCGACATCTCTTCTGCCACGACCTCTCAGCATGTCGGCGGCGGTCTGTTGGAGGTAGAGCTAGACGGCCTGGCCTTGCCGGTCGTGGAGTATTCCAACTCCCTAGCCCCCAAGTTCGCCGAGGTCGCCCGCGGCATTCAGCAATTAGCCGAGGGGAAGCCGCTCTCGATTACCGAGGAGCTACCCAAGGTACGCTGCGACACCTGTGGCCGCCTCTTGCCGGAAAAGAACGGCCTCTGCCCGCGTTGCGTCAATAAGGGCGCAATGGTGGCGCGGCTCGCCAGCTATGTGCGTCCCCATTGGCCGCTGGCGACTGCCCTCGCCGTGTTGTTCGTCGCCAAGACGGCCCTGAACCTCCTCCCGCCACTCATCACCAAGATCATCATTGACAGCGTACTCTTGCCGCCGGCTCCCGACGCGGAAACCGGCGCGCGGTATGGCGATATCGGCTTTCTGGCGCTGTTGGTGCTGGCGATGGTCGCCGCCGGCCTAGCCAGCAATGGCCTGCAAGCCACCACCGGCTGGATATCCGGCACGCTGGGTTCGCGCATCACGGCGGCTGTGCGTAGCCAGGTCTATCGCCGGCTGGAGCGCCTGTCGCTCTCGTTTCACGGCAAGCGTGAGCAGGGCGCCCTAATGTCGGTAGTCATGAACGACACTATGAGCCTGAACTACTTCATGATTGAGGGGGTGCCCTATCTCGCCACGAACATCCTCCTGCTGACCGGGATCATCATTGTTCTGCTGTTCTTGAACTGGCAGCTCACAGTATTCATCCTCCTGCCCGCGCCGTTGGTGGCCCTCGGCGGTGGCGCCATCTGGCGGCGCATTCGCGGCATGTATCGCCGCCTCTTCCTGAGCCGCGGCACATTGAACGCCCACCTCACCGAGTCGCTGGCCGGTATACGGGTCGTCAAGGCCTTTGCCCAAGAGGAGGCCGAAATCAGCCGTTTTGAGCAGCACAATAACGATCTGACCAGCCGCACCATCTCCACCGAGCGCACGTGGTCTACCTCGTTTGCCGGGCTGAATTTCCTCACCGGCGCCGGCGTGTATTTGCTCTGGTTTGCCGGCGGCGTCGCGGTGGTCGGCGGCGACCTGACCCTCGGCGAGCTTACTTGGTTCCTCGGCTATCTGTGGCTGATCTACGGTCCCCTCCAGTGGGCCACCCAAATCTACAACTGGTTCTCGCAGGCCGCCGCCGGCGCCGAGCGGGTGTTCGAGATCATTGACCAGGAACCCGAGCCGTATCACGCCCCCGGCGCGCTGGTGCTGGCGCCCATCGAGGGCGCCGTCGAGTTCCGCGACGTGACCTTCGGCTACGACCCCAGCAAGCCGGTCTTGAAAGACCTCTCGGTCTCCATCCGGCCGGGGGAGATGATCGGCTTGGTCGGCAAGTCGGGCGTCGGGAAGACGACCTTCACCAACCTCATCTGCCGCTTCTACGATCCTGACCACGGCACCATCATCATTGACGGTCACGATATCCTGAAACTCGACCTGGAAACGTTGCGTAACCAGATTGGGATCGTCCTACAGGATCAGTTCCTGTTCAACGGCACCATCGCCGACAACATCCGGTACGCGAAGCCCGAGGCCGGCCCGAACGAGGTCATCGCGGCAGCCCGCGCGGCCAACGCCCACGAATTCATCGTGGCCCGGCCCGACGGCTACGACACCCGCGTCGGCGAGCGAGGTGGCAAGCTCTCCGGCGGCGAAAAACAGCGCATCGCGATTGCCCGCGCCATCCTACGCGATCCACGTATCCTTATCCTCGATGAAGCGACCTCCAGCGTAGACACGGAGACGGAGCACCAGATTCAGGAAGCCCTGGCCCGCCTCACCAAGGGCCGCACGACCTTTGCCATCGCCCACCGCCTCTCCACGCTGCGTAATGCCGACCGCCTGATCGTCTTCGAGGATGGCCGGATCGCGGAGATCGGCACCCACGACGAGCTACTGACGCAGCGCGGCATCTACTATAAGCTCGTCCAGATGCAGCAAGAAATTTCTCGCATCAAGGCCGTAGAGGGCTAGGGAGGGTGCCGGGGGCAGAGAGCTAAAAGCGGCCGGGTTCTGTGTAGGGGCGCGATTTATCGCGCCCACACGCCTCACCCCCGCCTCGCTCTCCACGTGTGGAGAACGAGGGAGTCCACCACCCACCCGACAACCTCAACTGGCACACCGCGTCCGGCGTTTTCGACGTAGCCGGGGCACAAACTGGTTGCCTTTGCTCTCCAATATCCTACAATGACGGCGGAGCGTCCACCCCATACTACCGTCGGAAAGGAGCCAAGATGCTCAACAACCGGATCATTGAGCGCGCCAGCCAAGGCGAGAAGGCCCTGGGCCTGGGCCTGAGTCAGCCCTCCGGCGAGCTTGTAGAGCTTGCCGGACGTATGGGCCTCGATTTTGTCAGCTTTGACGGCCAGCACTCGCCCTATCCGTCCGACATCATCGAAGACATGTGCCGTATCGCCAGCGGTTTCGACCTCACCGTTACGTCCCGCATCGCCGACGGCCAGGAAAGCACCATCCTGAGCTACCTCGACCGGGGCGTTCAAGGCCTCGTGATCCCAAACCTCCAAACCCGTGAGGAAGCCGAGGCTTGGGTCAAATACAGCTTCTACGCCCCCCAAGGTCTACGCAGCGCCGCCAGCTTTCGGGTGAGCATGTTCCAAACGCAGCAAAGCCGCCCGCAGCTCTACGCCGAGATCAACGCCGCCACACTCATCATCCCCCAGATCGAGAGCATCACCGCCGTAGAGAACCTCGACGAGATTCTCAGCGTCCAGGGGATTCACTATTTCGCCGGCGGCCTCCAGGACATGGCCCAATCTCTGGGACTCCCCGGCCAGCCGAGCCATCCCCAAGTGCAAGAGGCCTACGCCCGCGCCACCGAGAAGATTCACGCCGCCGGCAAGCGCTGGCTCGATGAAGTCACCGAGAGCCTCAGCCTCTTCATGCACACCCGGGCCGGGATCGGCGACCTCCTCCGGAAGCACGGGCGCGAGCCACAGATCGCCTACGGATGAGTCCCACCGGCCCAACCCAGCAAACCATCCTCTCCTCGCAGAGTGCAAACAATCGTGCCTGCGGCTTGCAGCCGCAAAAAGGAAGTTGTCGAGTGCGGTGACAAGGAGAGGAGTTGGCTAGTGACATATAGCGACGAGGAAATCAGGCGCCAGCTACGGTTGGGCGAGGACAGCAGTTGGGAGTTCAAAGCGATTGAGTTCGCTGGCCAGCGACCGAAAGGCCCCCGACGCACTGACTGGGCAGACGAAATTTCCGCCTTCGCCAATACGAATGGCGGCGTGCTGCTGTGCGGCGTCACCGACGATGGTGATGTCCAGGGTATGTCCCGCGAGCAGTTGGATGAGTTGGAGCGCCTTATAGCTGAACTATGCTCGGACTCGATACGTCCTCCAATCAGAGTCAACATCTTTCGCAAGGAGCTCTCCGTCGGCAAGCCGTTCCTACTGGTCGAAGTGCCGGAAGGCTATGTGCAGCACGACAGCCCCGGCGGGAGCTTCCACCGCATAGGTAGCTCCAAACGAAGCATGAGCAGTGACGAGAGATTGCGTCTGGCCCAGCAGCGTGGCCAAGCCCGCTTTCTTTGGTTCGACAAACAGACTGTACCCGAGACCGGGTTCGGGACATTGGATCAGGACCTGTGGAAGCCCCTGCTCAGTGTCGAAGGTGCGGCCGATCCCCCACTAGCGCTGGAGAAGATGGGGCTTTTGGCTGCCGACGAAAATGGCACGACGCGGGCTACCGTCGCGGGTATGCTCTTGTGCAGTAATTCTCCCGAGCGATGGCTTCCGAACGCTTGCATTACCGCAACCCGCTACCGAGGCGCTGATCGAGCCTCCGGGCAACTCGATGCTCAGACCATCGGCGGACCACTCGACAGACAGATAACACAAGCGCTCGCCTTTGCTCTACGCAATATGCACGTTGCGGCCCGCAAGGAGCCGGCAAGGGAGGACCTGCCCCAGTACAGCAAGAACGCCTTGTTCGAGGCGTTGGTCAATGCCGTTGTCCACCGCGACTACTCGATTCACGGGAGCAGGATCAGGCTGGCAATGTTCGAGGATCGGGTCGAGCTCTGTTCTCCTGGTGCCCTGCCCAACAATCTGACGCTAGAGAGCATGGGCGAACGGCAAGCGACGCGCAACGAAGTGCTGACCTCGGCGCTCGGCCGCATGCCCGTCGAGGGTCTAGCCGGCGCAAGCGGAAGACAGTTCTTCATGGAGCGGCGCGGAGACGGAGTTCCCATCATCCGACGTGAGACCCAGGAGCTGTGCGGCAGGTTGCCAGACTTTCGACTCATAGACGGATCGGAGCTTTGCCTCACGATTCCGGCCGCTTCGCTGGAATCTACCCCGGCAAACACCGTCATCACGGTGCGTTGCGCCGGTCGGCCGCTGGCCGAGGTGGACGTGTTGACGCTGTTCCCGAACAAGACCTGGAAACGCACGACCACGGACGCGAATGGCGCAGCAAGGATTGCCTTACATTCTACGCATCTACCGATGACGGTGTTTGCCGCCGCTAGCGGCTTTGCGGCCCACCTCGAACGCGACTGGGTGCCCGCGCAAACGACACTTGAGCTTGAGTTGCATCCCCAACCCGAGGGCGGCTCGGTCATTTTCCCCGAGGCATCCGGCTACATTCCGGGCCTGACCGGGCGGCTGAATCCCAAGCTCGATACACACGACAGGACCTATCTCTACGCCTCCAACATCGCCATCAACGAAGGACGCCAGCAGCCGGTCCATTTCATCCTCGGAGAAGACTTACGCCTCACCGATGCCGATGGCCGGGAAATACTGGTGCGTATCGTAGCTATCGTGGGCCAAGCAGCGCTTGTGGAATATCGCTCTGTAACCGGAGCATGAGCAGCAGCCGCAAGGCTGGACGCGGCGATGGCGACCTACTCACCCTGACACCGATATTTCCCGTTCCAACCCTCACCCCAAACGCGCTGAAGGATCGTCTACTGGCGAAGGACGGCCCGCTGCTGCCTACGGATCACGCGCGCCGAGGCGCCGCCAGGCCCGCTGCCCAATCTCAGCCACGTGCCGGACATCCTCGGCGCCCAGGAGCCACAGTGCGCCGCCATACACACCCATCCCCACCACTCCGGCACCGAGCAGCACTAGCCCCCACAGCGGCACCGGGAGCCACGCGGTCGGTGCTATCACTGCGCGGTCGAGCACCAGCAGCACTCCGGCCATCGCCGCCGCGGCCACACCGATGCGCGCCGCCGCCCCGTTCAGCCCCGAATCGCGCAGACCACCCACCGCCCGCCAGAGCAGCACCGCCAGGATGACGCCGTGCGCCGAGTTCTGGATCGTGTTGGCCAGCACGAGCGCCGGCATACCCCAAGTATCCACCAGCGGCAGGGCCACCGCAGCATAGCACCCGGCCGTGACAACACCGACCACAACGGGCGTCCGCGTGTTCTGCAGCGCGTAGAAGGCCGCAATCAAAACCTGATCTATAGCTACGAACGGCAGCTGTGGCGCATAGAAGAGCAACGCCAGCGCAGTGAGGTCCGTGCTGGCGGCGGTGAACTCCCCGCGCTCGAACACGAGCCGCACCACCGGCTGGCGCAGGACGATGATCGCCACCGTCAAGGGAGTGATGAACAGCAGCGCCAGCCGCAGCGTGAGGGCCAAGGTCGCCCGATAGTCGGCGAGGTCCGGCGGCTCCGCCGCGCTCGTGCGCGCGTCCTTGCTGTCCCGCTGGCCTTCCCGCCGCCACGCGACCAGCGCCGCCGCCTGCTTGGACAAGACGGGCAACGTGGCAAAGGACAAAGCGGTTGCCACGAGACCCAGCGGGAACTGCACCAGCGTCGTCGCATAACGCATAGCGGCCAGGCTACCCACGCCCGTCTGAGAAGCGAGCCGCGTATCGAGGGATACGACTCCCGCCGAGACGACCAATCCCCCGGCGACCGGCGTGTAGAGCCGTAGGATCCGCCGCAGCGCCGGATGCCGGAAGTTGGCCAAGTTGCTCACCCGCACGCCGCGCAGCGCCGGAAGTTGGGCAGCGCACTGAGCTACCGCTCCAGCCAGCAAGCCGAGGACCAGGCCACCGAGGCCAAAGAACGGCGTCAACAGCAGCGCACCGGCAATAATGCCGACATTGTAGAGAGCCGTGGCAAAGGAAGGGCGCACGAAACGCTCGCGCACATAGAGCGCTGCCATCAGCACGCTGGCAAGCCCGAGCATGGCTACGGACGGCAGCGCCAGCCGAACGAGGCGCATACCCAGGTCCTGCATCTCCGGTGCGAAGCCTTCACCCATGAAGGCCATGACCTGTGGCGCAGCGACGATGAGGAGCGCCACCGCCGGGATCAGCACCAGGAGCGCCGCGCCAACCGTCGCCCCCAGGGCACTCGCCAGCGAGTCGTGGGACGCTGTGGGAGGAGGGACTGTGGCTTGCGCCGCAGTGTCGGAGTCCCCCTCCACCTCGTCATTCCCGCGCACGCGGGAACCATCGCGGGCGTATTCGCTGAAGACCGGCACGAGCGCGGCCGTCATCGCGCCACCAATCAGCAAGTCGTAGACCATCGTTGGGACCCGGCTGACCACAACGAAGATGGAGGCGTGAGCCGATGAGCCGAACAGAGCCGCGATGGTTTGGTCGCGCACAAGGCCGAGGATACGACTGGCGAGGTTGCCCACCATGACCAGGCTCGCCGCCGCCACCACCCGCCGGGCCACCTCACTACTAGCCACTAGCCACTGCCTACGTCGTGTTTGGCTGATGCGCCGGGTGACCAGCCGGATCCGCACCTCAGATTTTCAGCGGATCGTGCGGCTCCGACTGGTCATTTGCCTCGCCTAGTTCCGGCAGTTGGCGCGGACCGGGCGTTGTCAGCGGCTCGACCCTCGCCGCGCCAAGGCCGCCATCCGGGCGATGAGCACCGAGGTTGAAGCCCCCGGCATGCTCGGTATCAAGCGCACCATCCCGCCACCCCGGCGTACCGCGGCCACCTCCGGTAGCCGCGCTTCATCCACCCCGCCGGGGCCGGAGCCGGCGTAGTCGGCCCCCTTGACGTAGACGTCCGGGCGCAGCGCCTCCACGAGTCGCACCGCCGTCGGCTCGTCGAAAATCGTCACCGCATCCACCATCCTGAGTGCAGCAAGCAAGGTCGCCCGCTCCTGCTCAGGCACCAGCGGTCGGCCCGGCCCCTTGAGCTTCGCTACCGAACGATCCGAGTTAACCCCCACCAGCAGGCAGTCGCCGAATGACCGCCCCACGACAAACGACTGCACATGACCAACGTGCAGCAGGTCAAAACAGCCATTAGTCAGCACCACCCGCCGCCCCTGCCGTCCAGCCACCGCCCGCCAGGCACACATCTCGTCCAGCGTCAGCACCTGGCCCGTCATTCCGCCCCACCCCCGGCCCGTGCTCTGCTCATCACGCCTATTCCGTCATTCCCGCGCCAGCGGGAATCTACGTTCCCCTGCGGTGCGGGAGGACTACCGGGGGCCATCTAGGTCGCTCATGATACCGGTCGGCGGCTAACGGTCAGTCGTACCTGCCCAGCGATCTACAGCTGCAAGCAGTTCGGCGGAAGACACCGTTGCCGTACCCACCTTGGCGACAACCGCCCCGGCAGCCAGGTTCGCCAGGATAGCCGCCTCGCAGTAGCTCCCCTCCGCCGCAAGGGCCAAGGTAAACACCGCCGCGACGGTGTCACCGGCGCCGGTAGGATCGGCCACACCGCTGCGCCGCTGCGCCGGCAGATGTTGCGGCGAGTCATCGCGCGTGTACAGCGACATACCTTCCCGACCGCGCGTCATCAGTACTGCTTCCGTCTCGCTGCCCATGAGCAGTTCGGCACCGGCGCGATCGAGCTCGGCCGGCGAGGTGATGCTGCGTCCCAGCGTTGCCTCCGCTTCCGGTTGATTGGGCGTCAGCGCCGTAGCACCCTTGAACCGCAGGAGGTCGCCGTGCGCGTCGGCCACCACCACCGCGCCGGCTGCGCGCGCGGCCACGACGCCCTCGGCAAGCGCCGCCCGGTGCATCACGCCATTCTCGTAATCCGACATCACCACGGCCGATACCGTGCCCAGGCCCTCGCGTAGACAGCTCAACAGCGTCGCCAGCACCTCCCCCTCCACTGGCTGACGGATCACGCGGTCAACGCGCAGCAGGAGTTGCTGGATCTGCTGCTGCACGCCGCCCGCCCAAATGCGGGTCTTCGTCGTCGTCGGACGCGCCGCATCCACCACCAAGCCCGTCACATCAATGCCCGCCGCGCGCAAGCGCCGACGCAGGCTCGCGCCCATCGCGTCGTCGCCGATCACCCCGCAGACGCTAACCGCCGACCCCAAGGCCGCGGCGTTAGCCGCGACGTTGGTCGCCCCACCGGGCAAGATTGTGCGCTCCACCTCCTGCAACACCAGCACGGGGGCCTCACGGGCCACGGCTGCCGGCTGCCCGACCAGCTGCTCATCGGCCACAATGTCACCGAGCACCAGCAACCGCTGGCCCCGCATGTCCTCCACGAGCCGCCTTAGCCGCTCCCTCACAATATCGGTCATCGTGCCGTCCACCTTAACAGTGGCGAGTAGCCAGTAGCCAGGGACCCGCCCTCATCCCTCTGTCAACTCTCCCCATGGGCGCGGGCCGGGGTGAGGGCACTACCGACATCAGCCGAATTGCACCGGCCGGCAATCCTGCTCATCCCCTCATCCTGCAAATCCTGATTCTGACAAAACCCCCTTGACGGGCCCCAATTACTCACCACCCGCCAATAGCGCGGCGACTGCCGCTCGGTCCGGTAGGGCAACCTGAGCGCCCATAGCGGTGGTTGCCAGCGCACCGACCGCACACGCAAACCGCACCGCTGCCTCAAGCGCCTGGCCCTCTGCCATAGCCACCGCTAACCCGCCGACAAAGCCGTCACCGGCGCCCGTCGTATCGAGCGTATCCACGCTCCACGCCGGCACATGCAAAGATCGGCCGGCCATCGCGGCGTAGGCACCCCGGTGACCCAACGTGAGGATGACCCGTGCATAGCCTAGACGTTGCAAGCCCTCGGCCCAGGCAACGGGCGACGCGGCAGCAAGCCCGGCCGCTCGGCCGATCAGCGCCGCCTCACCCTCATTGACGACGAGCGTATCCACAACCGCAGCCCACGCTGCCGACAAAGGCGCTGCCGGCGCCGCGTTCAAGATAGTCCGAATACCGCGGTCGTGTGCGAGACGGAAGGCGGCCAGCGTGGCCTCGGCCGGCACCTCGCACTGACCGACGACGGCATCGGCATCGGCGAGTAGCGCCTCCTGCGACACTACGTCGTCTGCCGTCAGCCCCATGTTGGCGCCCGGCGCCACGGCAATCGCGTTCTCTCCCGACGAATCCACAAAGATCAATGCGACACCCGACGGCTCGCGGAGATCGCGCCCCAGACCGGTCGTATCAATCCCATACCGGAGAAGATTGTCGCGTGCCGCCTCGCCGAACAGGTCGGCACCTACTTTGCCGATGAACCGCACCGTCGCGCCGAGCCGGGCGGCGGCGACCGCCTGATTGGCCCCTTTGCCCCCAGGAGTGCTGAGAAAGTCCCCTCCACCGACCGTCTCGCCGGGGCGCGGCAAGCGCGGCGTCCGCACGACCATATCGGTGTTCACACCACCGATGACCACAACGACCGGAGCCATCCCCCCTCACCTCGCCCATCCCATCGCAGCCGGCCGCCCAAGCCAGCAGCAGCGGTCAGCCTTCAGCACCCGCAGACACCAACCGGCAATATGGATTGTACGCTGAAGTGGTCCAGGACTACTATCAACTGCGGTGGTAGTCCACCCTCAGCGGAGCAGCAGCGCAGCACGCTGTCCCCGCTTGCCTAGCCTTGGCGATAGCACCTCCGGCACACTTGACGAGCCCGTTCGCACAATCCGCCGGAGGTTAGGGCAGTGCAGACCTGGCATGTTGATAGAGCGCCGGCCTAGGGGCTGGCCGCGGCCGCCTCGCCCGGCGGTCGCCTCGCGCTCTGCTGCACTGGTCCTGACGCTGGCAGCCACCACAACACGATCAACAGCGTGGCCCAGAGTACCACATTGATCGCGGCGATCCGGTTCGGGGTCAGTATCTGCAGTACGCTGTCGATGCACTCTCCGCAGGGTAATCCCGCCAAGCCACCGACATGTAGCAGGTTAGCCGTGAACGTGAGACTCCAGCCCACAAACCATACGAGCAAGCGGCGATGATAGGTCATCGCTATCACCATGAGCGGGAAGAAGGGTAGCAAGTAACGCTCATGGATTTGCGTCGGCAGCACAAAGAAGCTCGCATACACTGCGATGGCTACTACCGGCCACTCCTGCGGACCACGGCGCCATAGCCAGATCAGCGCGAGCGCGTAGACCACTCCGAATCCGGCCAAACCGACGACCCTCCGTGGCACATCGCCCCACGCTGGCGCGAGATCGGATTGCTCGCGCGCCTCCGGGCCCACGGTCAGCCACCAGATATTGTACGCGCTGTTAGTAGGCCGGGCACCCGTGCCAAAGGAGCCTATTCCCTGGATACCACCACCCTGCCCGCTACTGCGAAAGACATGCCCTCCCGGAGCCACAAGGAGGAACGGCAGGATAGCAAGTACCAGCACGGAGATCAGTACTTCGCTACCGTGCAGCGCTTGGCGGAGGCCATTGCGTTGCCACTGGAGCAGCGCAAACACTGGGAGCAGAATCATAGCCTGTGTTTTCACCAACACCGTAAGGGCATAGATAACTGCACTGCGGCGCACCTGACCAACGCTCGCAGCCATAAAGGCGACCAGCAAGCCCAATGCCAGGATGGAATCGACCTGTCCCCACCAAGCGGAGTCATAAATCAGGGCCGGGTGCAGCAGGATCATGGCGGCTACGGCTACCGCCCACCCGGAACCGGCGGTCCGCCTGGCCCAGCGGTACACCAGCACGCCGATGAGGAGATCGGCAATGCACGCCGGTCCCTTCACGAGCATCGTGTACCCGACCGAGTCCAAGGCAGTGGCAAGTCCTGGGTCCTGAAGTCCAAAGGCCGGGTTAATGAGGCGGGCGAGGTGCGCTACACACCACCACAGCAGCGCCGATAGCGGCGGATGGTTTATCGCTGGAAGCTCGTAGACTCGGAACAGCCCATGCTCGACGGCAAAAAGTCCCCAGCGCTTGAAGTGGGCAATGTCCGCAGGAAAGCCCGGCTGTTCGAGCAATGATATGCGGACGAGCGCACCGACCAGTACTAAGACCACGATGAGCCAGTCGTAGCGACTCGCGCGGCGGTTGCTGCCGGATCGGAGTGTCGGACCAGCGAGTAGACAGCGAGTAGAGGCTTCACAGCGAGCCGTAGTATAGCCGGTCGCTCGCTGTGTACGGCGCGCTCCGGTACATTGGGCTGGTATTCCGCCACTCCGCAGGTGGTGTACTATGGAAGACCACCGGCGCAGCCATGGAGCCGCGTGTTACGACACACCATCCGCTTGAGACTCCCGGCACCGCGCCGTCGGCTGACGGCTCGCTATCGGCGCCCGCTGCTGGCAGCCGCACTGACGCTCATCAGCACGCAATGGGTGGTGAACCCCTTGCGCTCATAGCATCATTGCAGCCGCTCGCCGATGGCAGCCTCGTTGCTCTCGCGTTCTGCTATGCCGTGTGGTGGTCCCTGCTACTGTGGACACAGCTCGCCACTGAGCACTGGAGTGGCAATGAGCGGACCACTCCATCTCCCCCCTAACGCACCCCGCACCATTCCCAGCTTCCCGTGCTTCCGCCAGGAACGGCGCGTCTACGAGCCTTTTCCATTCCGGCTGGTTCCCTGCCGAGATCCGCACCGGAGACCGGCCATCGGCTGCTGTCAGGAGGGAGGGCCGGGCGGGGCGGCCATTACCAGTTCCACGTGTGCCTGCAAACGCTCTCGGAACACCGCTGGCGCAAAGCGCTCCGCTTGCCGCCGGCACACTGCCGGATCGAACTGCGTCGGATCGAACGCGGTCATCACCGCGGCCAGCGCCGGTGCCGTCGGCTCCGCGAAGAACAAGCCGGTGACGCCGGGCACGACCGTCTCCAACGCGCCGCCCGCGCCATAGGCAATCACCGGCTTCCCTGCCGCGTTGGCCTCCAGCGGCGTCAAGCCGAAGTCCTCCTCTCCTGGAAAGAGCAGGGCACGACAGCCGGCCACCAGCGCGGCGACGGCCGCCTCGGACTGATAGCCCAGGAACCGCACGGTCGGCCCGGCGAGGCGGCGGAGACGCGGTTCGTCTCCACCCGCGCCGACGATCACCAAATCCTCCCGCAGCGCATTCGCCGCGGCAATAGCCAGATCCACGCGCTTGTAGGCCTCGAAGCGCGACACCACGAGCCAGTAGCGCCCCGGCACCGGCGCGCGCTGGCGAAAGCGGTCGGTCTGCACCGGAGGATAGATCACCGTTGCCGGGCGCCGGTACACCCGCGCGATGCGCCGGGCAACGTTCCACGAAATCGCGACAAAGGAATCTACACGGTCGGCAGCCGCCCGATCCCACCGGCGGAGCGCCGCGCGCAAGGGCTGCTCCGCCAACCATAGCGCCAGTGGCAGGCGCTCGCGCGCGGTACCCGGCGCATAGCCCCACAGAAACCGCGGCGGCGTGTAGCAATAGCACACATGCCGCGCCCCCGGTGGCGCCGTAACGGCCTTGGCCCCAAAGCTGGCCGACGAGAGCACGAGGTCATAGCCGCGCAAGCGCAAAGCGCCGAACACCAGCGGTTGCCAGAGGGCGTAGAGCCGCTGCCAGCGCCGCCGGCCGGGCAGGCGATCTACCCAGGTCGGACGAATATCCATGGCGCGAAATGCGGCCGGCAGCCGGTCTCGCACGTAGAAGAGCGTGAATACCGGCGCCTCGGGCCAGATGGCGTGCATCTCCGCCAGCGCCCGCTCGGCGCCGCCGTAGACGTAGAGAAAGTCATGCACCAACGCAACACGCATCACACCCCGATTATAGTGGCCAGCGGCCAGCGGTCAGTTGGAGTAGCTGCTCGCTGGTATACTGGCCTCGGAGCGAGAGGCCAAAGGGCGGTTGAGTGCGATGACCAGGGTTCAGTTGGTGATGTCCGACGAGGACCGCGATCGCTACTTCCATCAGGCACGGAGAGAGGGCATGACCTTGAGTGCGTGGCTGATGGCCGCCGCCCGCGAGCGGCTCGAAAAGCGGCAGTGGGCAGCCCCCTTCAAGTCACCAGCGGAACTCGAAGAGTTCTTCCGGGCCTGCGACGTTCTGGCAGGTCCCGAGATGGAACTGGATTGGAGCGAGCATCTCGCCCTCATCAACGAATCTCAGAGATGTCACTCTGGCTCGGCAACTCCATGAACAATGTCCCTTACTTGGTGCCCGCGACCTCTGCCACCTCGCGAGTGGTCATCGGCGCGGCGTAAGTGCGATTATGACCTTCGATCAAGCCCTCCGCTCCGTCGTGGATGCCGCTCGACGCGGAAGCGCACGATGACCACCGCGCAACTCTATCCCGCTGTTGCATCCACCAGCCGCAGCCATTACGTCCGCTGGAGCAGATACGCGCTGGTATACTGGCATTGAGGCGAGAGGCCGCGTGGCGGTTAGGCCGGCTTAGGGGAGCTACGAGCAAAGGCCCCTCTATTGCACGCTGCAAGCGAGTACCACATGACCGAGCAGCAGCCCTTGAATGAGAAATCCCCCGCCGTGCGTGCCCACCTTACCATTGTGCAGAGTGTGATCCAGCGGATGGGCGAGAACAGCCGATCCTGCAAGGTGTGGTGCATCACGCTTGTCTCGGCCATCTTGGTGCTCGTAGCGCAAACGGGAGAGCCACAGCACGCGCTGATCGCGCTAGCTCCGATGATTCTCTTCTTGGCCCTTGATACCTATTACCTGGCACTGGAACGATGTTTTCGCCGCTCCTACACCACATTCGTCAAGAAGCTGCATAGCGGTAAGATGGACTCGTCGGCCCTTTACGTTGTGGCTCCGATCGGCTCGATCCCCAAGCAGTTCTTTGCCTGCCTGTTATCCTTCTCTATCTGGCCCTTCTATCTCGCACTCACCGGCATGATCGCGCTCGCCTGGTGGTTTGTGATCCCATAAGGCTGGCAGAAAGAGATTAACAATGACTCAAGCTAAGAAACACAAGGTATTCATCAGCTACCACCATGAAATAGATCAAGAATTCAAAGACCGGTTCGTCAAAATCATGGCGAACTATATTGTGGACAAATCGGTCGACACCGGAGATATAGTTGACAGCAATCTCCCTTTGGATGAAATTCGTCGAAGAATCCGTGACGACTTCATCGCCGACGCAACCGTGACGGTGGTGCTGATCGGCCCCTGCACCTGGCGACGCAAGCACGTGGACTGGGAGATCGGCTCCAGTCTTAGGGACACCAAAAGGAACTCCAGGTGCGGTCTGCTGGGGATTGTGCTACCCAATCACCCGGACTATGGAACGGGACAATATAACCTTCGCTTGTTACCGCCGCGACTGGCGGATAACTGCGATGGCAATGATCCCTACGCACTTGTTCGCAAATGGCCAAGGAGTAATCTGAAGGAACGTAGCCGTCTTATTCGCCGGTGGATTCATCAGGCCTTCCAGAGAAGGAATGGAACACCACCTAACAATGGCCGGACGCAGTACCGGAACAATAGAAGTGGCAAATGTTCAGCCGGATGGAAGAGTTAGAGTGGCTCGTACAACGTCAAGTAGGGAAGCGGCGCTCGCCACGCTGAACACCGCCCTCGGACGAGCCGCCGTCGACGCCGGAATAGCGCTGCTCTGACGAGCACACTACACGCCGCACCTACCGCCGTGGTGACGGGGTGAGGCCCAATACGCTGAGGTAGCAACAAGCGATGTGTGGCATTTTCGGTGTTGCCGGCGCCGAGCGTCCGGCAGGAGAAATCACCGCCTTGCTGGAGCGCATGGCGGCCGCCCTCGTGCATCGTGGCCCCGACGATTGGGGTACGTGGCAGGACCCCGCGGCGCGTGCCGGCTTGGGGATGACCCGTCTGAGCATCCTCGACGTCGCCGGCGGGCATCAGCCGCTCGGCAACGAGGACGGCTCCATCCAGATCGTCTTCAACGGCGAGATCTACAACTGCCGCGAGTTGCAAGCGGAGCTGGAGGCCAAAGGTCATCGCTTCGCTACGCGCACCGACACCGAGAGCATCGTCCACCTCTATGAGGAGGAGGGCGAGCGCTGCGTCGAACGGCTCGACGGCATGTTTGCCTTCGCGCTATGGGATAGCCGGCGCCGGCGCCTACTCCTCGCCCGCGACCCGCTGGGCAAGAAGCCACTCTACTACGCCCAGCTTGGCGCGGAGATGATCTTCGGCTCCGAATTGAAGGCGCTACGTCTGCACCCACAGCTGTCGGATGCGCTTGATCTGGAGTCCATCAATACCTACCTCGCCCTCGGCTATACATTGGCCCCGCGCACGATCCTGCGCGACGTGCGCCAAGTTCCTCCCGGCACGGCGCTCGTCTTCGAGGACGGCACCATCCGCCAGCGGCGCTACTGGGAGCCGTCGCCGGGCCGCGATCCGGCCGCGCCGGGGCCAGCCCCCGGCCAGGTCGCCGAATCAGAGCACGTCGAGCGGTTTCAGGCGCTCATCGAGCAAGCCGTCCGGAAGCGCCTGCTCTCCGACGTGCCACTGGGCGCCTTCCTCAGCGGCGGCATCGACTCCAGCACGGTGGTCGCCGCCATGCAGCGCCTCATCCCGGAGCAGGTCCACACGTTCTGCCTCGGTTTCGAGGAGCGCACCTACGGCGAGCAAACCTACGCCGCCACGGTCGCCAGCCATCTCGGCACGGCGCACCGCGAGTTGACGATGCCGTTGAGCAACGTGGTCGAAGACCTGCCGACGATCCTGTGGCACCTCGACGAGCCGATGGCCGATACCTCCGTATTACCGCAGTTCTACCTCAGCCGCTTTACCCGCCAACACGTCACGGTGGCGCTGTCCGGCGATGGCGGCGATGAAGTACTGGCCGGCTACGTGACCTACCTCGCCAACCGCATTCGGCCCTGGTATCGCCTGGTGCCTGCCCCTTTCCGCCGCGGGGTCGTCGCGCCGGTGGTGCGTCGGCTCCCGCCGTCCTATCACAAGGTCGGCTTCGACTACATGGCGCGGCGGTTCGTCGAAGGCGCAGAACTAGAGCCGGACGCCGCGCACTACTGGTGGCGAGTGCTCTTCACCGACGACGAGCGACACCAAATCCTAGCCCCGGAGACTCGCCGGTTACTCGGTGACCATGCACCGTTCGCCGACTACCTCGCCGCGGCCCCCAAACGGAACGAGTTCGCGGGTAACGACCGCTTTCTCTATCTCGACCTAAGTACGTACCTGCCCAACGACATCTTGGTGAAGGTGGACCGCACCAGCATGGGCAACTCGCTGGAAGCACGAGCGCCCTTTCTCGACCGCCGTGTCGTCGAGTTCCTCCTGAGCGTGCCTCCCTCGCTCAAGCTCCGCGGCCTGACGAGGAAATACCTCTTGCGCCGGGCTACCCAGGGGATACTCCCCAAGCACATCATCGCCCGGCGCAAGCAAGGCTTCAGCGCTCCGGTCTCCGTGTGGTTCCGGGACATGCTCGACACGACACTCCACGATACGGTCTTAGCGCAGCCGCTACCGTGGTTCGATGCGGCGGCGGTACGCGCGCTGGCCGACGAGCACCGCACCGGCCGGGCCGACCACGGGTACAAGCTGTGGGCGCTCGTCGTGCTGCACCAATGGCACAACCAGTCTCGCCGCGCGCTGGCTACTATCCCGGACCGCCCGACCACCGAGCCGAAAGCCGCCCCGGTCAACAACGAACCGCGCCCCTGACCGGCCAGATCGGCGCGGTCAGCGGGACCTCGGCTTCCAAGCCATCTTCATGTAGGTATCGCCGCGCCCCAGCTCATCGAGCATTTGCTGCAAACGCTTTTCCCGCGTGGCCTCACGCTTGGCACTCGTAATCCAGCCAATATAGTCGTTCCGCTGGTAGGGCGGGCGACTCCGGTACGCTTCCAGCAGCCTATGCCGCGCGAGCGCCTCCGCCACGAACGCGGGCATCGGATAGCGCGGCCGCCGCTGCCGCGGCATTCCCGTGGTCATAGCTACTCTCGGCTACTGCTCCAGCGAGACGCCCCGCAGACCGAGCCACGTGACGGGATGGATGACGTGGCCCCTCACACTCTTGTGGAGCGCAGCGTCGGCCAGCCATAGCTCACACCCCCCCGGTTTGGCGAGGACATTCCTCACCGGCCCGGTACTCACTCCACCTCCACCACCTTGCGGCTTGCGCTGCCGCGTCCACATCCGAGAACCGCCCCTAGTCCGCCCGGTGCGTCCGCACGTACTCCATACTGCGCTGGTACTGATCCTCCGAGATGTACCCCTGCGACATGTAATACGTCAACATAACCGGCAGGCGCAGGATCGAAACCAACTGTATCCCATTCCGCCGCAAGCGGTCGGCACCGCCCTGGTCACGATCCACCAAGACAATGGCATCCCGCACCCGCAGGCCCGCCTCCGTAAGCACCCGCTGCGTTTCGAGGAAGCTCCCGCCCGTAGTCATCAGGTCGTCAATGATGAGCACCTGCTGGCCCGGACGGTAGTGCCCCTCCAGCATGCGCTGCCGGCTCCCATCGTGGTGCGGGATGGCATAGATCATTGGCGTGTTACTCTGAATAGCGAACGCCGTCGCCAGATGGAGGCCGCCAAAGGGCACGCCCGCCACCAGATCGAAGGGCACGAAGCGCCCGCGCCGCCGCCCCAGCTCGGCCTGCGTCTCCTGTACGATCAGCTCGGCCGCGCGACGGAGCACCTGCGGAACCCGCAGGAGCACCTTCACATCAATGTAGACGGGCGAGTGCCGGGTGCTGCGGCCTAAAGTGAAGTCCCCAAACCGCACACCACCTTGCCGGTGTAGCTCCTCGGCCAGCCACAGATTACTTATGTCGTCAACATCCACTGAGCATACCTACTCTCGCCTGGTCATCAACTGGTGTACGGCGGCCGCACCGCGCCAGGCAGTCGCCCCTCTCCACAAGTGGAGAGGGGCCGGGGGTGAGGAGTTAATCCTAGTCCGCCAAGCTCTTGATGAACTCCACCAGCGCGCTCACAGTCTCCGGCTGGCTGATCGCCTCGTGATTGGCTTGGATGCCCCCCACCATCACCGCCGACTGATAGCCGCGGACAACCTTGGCATTCGGGTCTACAATCGACTCCCGGAGGTATTCCTCGTCTACGAGCACCTCCTCGCCACGCTCAAGGCGCTCCATCTTGGCAAACAATCCAACCAAGCTCGGTCCCACGCCGCCAGTGCGGCTTTCGACGTTGTGGCAGGCGTTACAACCATACTCCTGGAAAATGACCTGACCTTGGGCCGCCAGCTCGGCGTCCACCGTGAACTCGAACAGCGGTCCTGTCTGCACCTCGACCACCCCTTCCCGCGGGGCCGGCACGCCGCCAACCCAGGCGACGACTCCGACCAGCGCCAGCGTTCCCATCGCCAGCGTAGTGTACCGCGACCGCTCGAAACGCCGGTCCTGAGCCGACAGCATCTCACCCGTAGCCGTCCACTGCTCTTCCCACTGCGTATAGCGGCGTGTTATCTGCGGCATCACCAAGGCCAGCACCCACAAAACCATCACCGCCGCGAGAATCAACACCGTAGCGGGCGCCGTGCGCCCCAGGCCGAGCATGACCAGCGCCGCCACCAATAGCGCCAACCCGCCCCACCAAGCGCCGTGGCCCCAATAGCGAAACTGCGCGTAGTACCGCACCACCCGCGGCGCTACTTGCAGCAGCAGCGCAGTAATCACGCCACCGCCCACCAGCGCCACCGCCGCTCCACCCAGGTAGCCCAAGGCAATGAGGAGCAGCGCCACCACAACGAGACCGATCCCGGTCCAAAAGGTGACGTGCCCTAACTTATCGTCGAACTCATGGGTGAGGAGCAGGAACACCAGCCCAATGGATACCGCTGCAATAACTCCCGTCATGAGCGCGTCCGCATCGCCGCCAAAGGGGCCCACCATGCCCCCGGCCAGCGCCCGGAACAGCAACAGTACCGCGGCCACGCCCACAAGACCTAGCCCAAACCACCAGGCGCCGCGCCCCCGGAACTCGTAGGAGAGCAGCAGCACGAGCATGCCAATTACTGCCACGACGACAAAAAACACTGCGGTGAGATCGGCCGTGCCGCCGAATGGCCCGATCATGCCTGTCCCATATCTCCCTCTGCGTACTGTCCGGCTGCAAGGAGCCAAAAGAGATTTTACAGGCTACGGGGCATCTGTGCGACCGGCTCGCGGGGGCTACCAGGACCAGCGCAGTGGAAAGAGTGCCAGGATTGGGGCGGCATCTCCTCCGTCACTCCGGCGCAAGCATGTCCCGTACCCCGATACGGGGCCGGAGTCCAGCGTCGGGGACTTGGATGGCGGCTGGGGAGGGAATGACAACTGGGCGTTATTTTCAGCGCAATGACGGGAGCGATAGAGCCAAAATGCGATTGCTGCCCTCCCACCACGGCCATCGCCCCACCGCTTGACACAATAGTATACTAGGTCGTGTTCACACAACCGCTCCCATACCGTCATAGTGTCCGTGTTCACACAACCGCTCCCATATCGCCATAATGTCACCCTGAACGCAGTGAAGGGTCTCAACTCCTTGTCGTGAGCACCGGTTTGGGTCAGCGGGCGCTTGAGATTCCGCGCTGCGCCCGCAATGACCGGCTGACAGGAGCAGCTGGCAGCTTAGTGTGAACATGCCCTAACTCATCGTGCCTCCCACCCAGGGCAAAAAAACCTACCCTTGTCCGTTCCCTCACCCCCGGCCGACCTGGAGAAGAGAGGGCCACGGCCGCGGCGCTGGTGGGGACAGCTTACCGGCACGGACCGACCGCCTGTGCTACGCTGTGTAATGGCACAAAGTCCGGTGACGAGCCGATAGTAACCGGCTCCGAGCCACGCACGGCTAACGACTCACGCTCCGCTTACATCTACCGATGACTACCGGCTTCTGGGAAACCTGGCTCCCCCTCCTCAACACCACCCTAATCGGCGTGAGTGGCATCTTCCTGCTGACCGGCTTCTATTTCATCCGCCGCAAGCAGGTCACGTATCACCAACGCTGCATGCTCACCGCCACGGTGTTCGCGGCGCTCTTTCTCGTCGTGTACCTGACCCGTGCCGTACTCCTGGAGACCAAGCTGTTTGCCGGCGAGGGCATCATCCGCGCCGCCTACCTCGCCATCTTAGGCTCGCATATGGTGTTAGCAATCGTTGTGGGGCCGCTCGTCCTGGCCACCATCACGCTCGCCCTCCGCCGCAACTTCCGGCTGCACCGCCGCCTCGCCCGGATCACCCTGCCCATGTGGCTCTACGTCGTCGGTACCGGCTGGATCGTCTACCTGATGCTCCACCACCTGGCGTAGGGCATCCGGCCCCCTCTGGCCCCCCCGCTGCGGCAGGGAGACGGCGGCCCATCCCACCGTCACTCCGGCGCAAGCCGGAGTCCAGGGTGCCGCGGCCGCTGGATTCCCGCTTTCGGCGACCTTTGCATAACTCGTCATTCCCGCGCACGCGGGAATCCATCCTGATCATCCTTGCATCCCGAAAATCCTGATGCAGACAAAAACCTGCCCCTGTCAGGGGCAGACTCCCACCGCTACTCGCGCTCGTCCGCTCGCCCTACGTGCCGCGCCCGGCTCCATGCCGCTGATGGCTCCGACATCGGCTCCTCCACTAGGGGGCTGGTCGGCGGTAGGACAAGCGCCGCCAAGAGTAGGAGCGCCGCCGCCGGCATGTAAAACAGCCCCACCGAGAACGACCCCAGTATCGAGAACACCCAAGCGAGTAGCGTTACACCCCACAGGAGCCAGTGTGCCCAGCGCCATTGGTCACGCATGAAGACGAGGCCGACCGCGATCAGCGCCAACGCTACCGGCACCAATAGCACGGCGATAACCTGCGGCCCGTTCTCATCGATCAATGAGGAGCTTTGCGTGAACGCGCGCCGCGCGCCGTCGGCCCCGATCTCGGTGACGGTCCCGGTATAGAAATCGGGCCACCAGAGGAGGAAGAGGCCGGCTGCGACGGCCGCGGTCAGCGCCAGCCACACCCCGCCGAGTGCCACCCGCTCTCGCCAAGGTTGTGTGGTCATCGCTACCCCCCAGCCGCCGGCGCCACATCGCCAAGCACGGCCCCCTCGCGGCGCCGCCCCCGGAACTGGATGCGGTACAGCTCGGCATACAGGCCACCTTTGGCCAGCAGGTCCTCGTGACTCCCTTGCTCGACCAGGTGCCCCTTATCGAGCACCAGAATCTTGTCGGCAGCCAGAATCGTCGAAAGACGGTGCGCGATGACAATGCTCGTGCGACCTTTCATCAGCGGTTCGAGCGCTGCCTGAATCAGTGCCTCCGACGTGGAGTCCAGCGAGCTGGTGGCCTCATCCAGGATCAGAATACGCGGGTCCTTCAAGATCGCGCGAGCAATAGACACTCGCTGGCGCTCGCCGCCGGAGAGTCGGAAGCCGCGCTCACCGACCACGGTGTCATACCCCTCCGGCAGACTGGCAACGAAATCATGGATCGCGGCAGCCTGTGCCGCAGCAATCATCTCCGCCTCGGTGGCCGCGGGTCGCGCGTACAGCAGGTTCTCCCGCACCGAGGCGTGAAAGAGAAAGGTTTCCTGCATCACGATGCCGAACTGCTGCGCCAGCGATTCCTGCGTCACGTCCCGCAGGTCGTGACCGTCCAAGAAGACGCTACCCTCGTCCGGATCGTAGAAGCGCGGTACCAGATAGGTAATCGTCGTTTTTCCGGCCCCGCTCGGTCCCACGAGCGCAACCAATTGACCCGGCTCGATGACAAAGGAGACATCAATCACGGCCTCCCGCCGACGCGGCGATTCTCCTGCGGCCGCGTCAGCCTTGTCCGCTGGTGCGCTGCTGCGAGTGCCGCCATCGCGCTGGCGCCGACCGGCGCCCGGCCACGACTCGCCATACCCCCCGCCCCACGCGCCGCTCATCCCGCCTCCACCGCGACCGATGCGATCCATCCGCGGTGAGGGCGGTAGCCCCGGGTCAATCAGCCCGCCGGGTGGCGGCGGCGGGTACGTAAAGCTGACGTGCTCGAAGCGCACCTGCCCCTGTGCCGGCGCCAGCACGGCAGCGCCCGGCTTGTCGCGCACCTCCGGCGTCATATCGAGGTATTCGAAGATGCGCTCGAAGACGGCCAGGGCGCCCTGTAGCTCGACGTAGATATTGGCGAGCTGGCCGGCCGGCCGATAGAGATTGTTGAGTAACGCGACCATCGCCACGATGGTCCCTAGCTCTAGCTCGTCACCGAGCACAAGGTGCCCGCCGTACCAGAAGATGAGCGCCGGCCCGACGGCACCGACCACGCCGACAAACATGAAGAACCAGCGCCCCACCATCGCCGACCGGATTTGCAGGCTCATCAGGTCCCGGTTGAGCGTTTGGAACCGCTCGCGCTCGTCGCCCTGGCGCCCAAAGATGCGAGTGAGCACGTAGCCGCTGATGTTCAGGCGCTCCTGGAGGAAGGCCGTCACGCCCGCTTGCTGCTCCTGCGTCTGGCGCGAGACCTCACGCCGAAACAAGCCCACGCGCCGCGCCGGGTAGATGAAGATGGGGACCAGCACTGTCGCCATCAGTGCCAGGCGCCACTCCAGGCCGAACATCACCACGACCGTGACGACGACGCTGATGACATTCGTCGTAATACTGGTCAGGGTGCCGGTCATCGCCGCCTGCACGCCGGCCACGTCGTTGTTCACGCGGGACATGATCTGTCCCGTCGGTGTCACCGTGTAGAACCGCAGGCTCATGCGCTGCAGATGCGCGAACAACTGCTGGCGCAGGTCGAACATGATGGCCTGGCCAACGAGGATATTCAGGTAGTTCTGCCCCACCCCGATCAGCCCGGACACGAGCGGCACGGCCACCATCCCCACGACGAGGAGGTTGAGCAGCACGGCATCCCGCTCCGGCAGCGCCTCGTCAATGAGCTGGCGGATAAGCAGCGGTGGGATCACTCCCACTCCACTCGTGGCGGCAATGCAGATCAGAATGCCGCCGCAGTGCCAACGGTACGGGCGCAGATAGCCGAGGATGCGGAGCAGGTTTTCCCGGTCGAAATGCACCGGCGGCCCATCGTAGCGACCACCCCGCCCAACACTCCAGAACAACCCACCGGCCGACCCACCGCCGATCATGCGTATTCTCCAGGCAGTTTCAGGCTCTCACCATCGTAACAGAGCCAAAACTTAACGTCAACGTTAACTCACAGTGGCCGAGGCCCTTTCCAAAGTCGCCGCCAAACCGGTCATTCTGAGCAGGCTGTCATTCTGAGCGGAGCTGTCATTCTGAGCGGAGCTGTCATTCTGAGCGGAGCGAAGAATCCCGGCCACGAGGGAGCGACCCTTCGCTCCGCTCAGAGCCGGCACTGAGCCTGTCGAAGTGGTGACAATGGTGGTGACAATGGAAAAGGCCCTGATAGTGGCCACTATCCCCATCATCTATGATGAAAGGCAGCCGGCAAGGAGCGTGGCCGCCACGTGACATTGAGCATTCGGGCTGACAACGACGGCAGCGTCTATCTACACTTGCCGGACGAGTCGTGCCGCGACTGGTCACAGGCCATCACCCACGAGTGGCTCGTGACGAACGGCCGCGGCAGCTATGCCAGCGGCACGGTCGCCGGCGCCAACACACGCCGCTATCACGGACTGCTCGTCGCGGCCCTGCGCCCGCCGCTCGGCCGCACGCTCCTGGTAGCGGCCCTGGATACGACCGTCGAGCCGGTAGCAGGCACATCACCCATTCCCCTGCATGTCCACGAGTATCACGACGGCACCATCGCTCCTCACGGGCACCGACATATCGAGTCCTTCGCGCTCCACGACGGCATTCCTACCTGGTCCTACGGCTTTGCCGGCGGCCGCCTGACCCGGACGATCTGGATGGAGCACGGCCGCGACATCACCTACGTTCGGTATGCGCTGGCACCGGAGAGCACCCCCATCGTGCTCCGTGTAGCCCCCCTCTGCACCTTCCGCGACTACCACGCGCTCACGCACGGCCATCCCGACTGGCGCTTCGTCGTCGAGCCACAGGAAATGGGTGACGACACCGGAGCTGCACCACCAATTTCCAGCGGATCGTGCCGTTCTGGCGCGTCAGTGACGCTACGGGCCTGGCCGGAGGCGCCACCCTACCGGCTGTGGCTCGACCGCCCCGCCCACTTCACCCGGCGCGAAGAGTGGTCCTGGCGCTTCCTCTACCGGGTGGAGCGCGACCGGGGCCTCGATCACCTCGAAGACCTGTACGTGCCCGGTGACTTCGCCGTTGCACTGGCGCCCGGCGAAGCGGTGACGGTGGTGCTCACCAACGAGAGCGCGGTGGCCGCCCGCGCCGCGGCCGGTGACGGTCACGCCCTCGCGCGGGCACGGGCACGGGCGCGCCTCCTACCCCGTCGGGCCGGAATCAACCCCGCCGCTGATCCTGTGGCGGCAGCACTCTGCCTCGCTGCGGACCAGTGCCTCGTCGCTCGCGGGTCCCCGGCCGCGGCGAGTACCGCCGGCACCGTCCTGGCCGGCTACCCGTGGTTCGCCGACTGGGGCCGCGACACGATGATCGCCCTACCGGGACTGACTCTGGCCACCGGGCGTGCTCAGGAGGCCGCAGCCATCCTGCGCGTTTTCGCCGCTCACGTGCAGGATGGCCTCCTGCCCAATCGCTTCCCCGACGCCGGCGATATTCCCGAATACAACACTGCCGACGCCACGCTCTGGTATTTCCACGCCATCGCCTGCGTGCTGGCCCACAATGCCGACGACGCTGGCGAGTCTGATGCACCGGAGCGCCGGCGGCTGCTCTCCGACCTCTATCCCGTGCTGCGCCGGATCGTCGCTCACCATCTGCGTGGCACTCGCCACCACATCCACGTTGATCCGAACGACGGTCTGCTCTACGCTGGCGAGCCGGGCGTGCAGCTCACCTGGATGGATGCCAAGGTGGGGGATTGGGTAGTCACGCCGCGGATTGGCAAACCGGTCGAGATCAACGCGCTCTGGCTCCACGCGCTGACCCGCATGACCGAGTGGGCTACCATTCTCGGCGCCACCGCCGACGCCACGGCATACCGCCGCTGGCTCTCCCAAGGCCGGGCCAGCTTCGCTGCGCGGTTCTGGTACGCGGCGAGAGGGTTTCTTTACGACGTTGTGGATGGGCCGGATGGCGATGACGGCAGCTTGCGTCCGAACCAACTCATCGCCACCGCACTCCCCGAGACACCCCTCACGGAAAGCCAACGGCGCCATATCCTCGAGTCCGTCGCGCAACACCTGCTCACGCCGCTGGGACTCCGCAGCCTCGCCCCCGGCGACGAGCATTATCGCGGCCGCTATGCCGGCGACGTGTGGCAGCGCGACAGCGCCTACCACCAGGGAACCGTCTGGCCCTGGCTCATCGGGCCGTTCATAGACACGCACCTCGCGGTGTACGGTGACCGGGCACAAGCCCGCCGCATCCTCGAACCGTTGGCCGCGCACCTCGGTACTGCCGGTGTAGGCTCGGTCAGTGAGGTGTTCGACGGGGACCCTCCACATACTCCCGGCGGGTGCTACGCGCAGGCTTGGAGTGTGGCGGAGTTACTGCGCTCTTGGCTGCTGACCGGCACGGAAGCCGGCTAAGGGTACCGACAAGGGTAGGTACACAATCGTAGGGGCGCAGCATGCTGCGCCCAGGGAGGGTACTCCTCAAGCGCGGGCGTCATAACTGTCGCCCTTACTGCCCACTTGGTTATTACTGCGGCGTAGTCACAGCTACTTGCGGCCATGCGTCGGCCGCTTGCCGTGATTGGCTTTTTTGCTACGCCAGCGCAGCTTATGCTTCTGCTTTTTGCGGTTGGCGACCATGTGTATCAGTTCTCCCCAGCTACCACTACAGTATAGCAGTGCCAACCGCAGGCGACATGCCCATCGCTCGTCCACTAGGCCGCCGTCGCTACCGGTGGCGCTACTCCCTTTGCCCGCGCGGCAGTTCGTATCGAATGATGAACCCGTCGCGCAGCAGGACCTCCACTGCCAGTTCGGCCTCCGGCTCCGGGAAGTCCTCCAGGTTCACCCCCCTGCTCACCGCGACAAACTCGAACGCGCGAATGCGGCCCTTGATGTCGTAGTGGATATACCGACCGCCCAACACGCCATCCGGGAAGCCCGTGTGGTGCTGGTTGATATCCCGGAACCGCACAGAGGCCGCATCGGCCTCTACATCATGCGCCACGAGCACCGTATCTGTCGAAATGTCCACGTCCCCCACACCCCCGCACCCTTAATGATACAGCCTATGGCAAGCCTTGGCCGCCACGCCGTATGAAATGGCCGGGAAGTGCTGCCTGGCCCTCCCGTTTCGCAGCGGGACGGTCGCCGCGCGGCCCCCCTTCCCTACCAGGGAAGCGGCCGGGGATTAGGTCCGATATCCGCCCCTAGCGATAACCTTCGAGAGTGAAATCCGGGCTGTTGACCACCCGCAGGCGCTCGGCCTCGTATTCGCGGATCCTCTCGGCCTCTGCCACAACCTTGGCGGCGATCTCATCGGGAATGTGGACAATCCCGTTCTCGTCGCCGTGGAGCAGCGCGCCGGGCGTGACGGGCATGCCGCTGATGCTCACCTCGACGCCCACGTCCAGAATCATCGGCCGGCCGTGCGCCACCACCAAGCCGGCGCCATAATAGTGAAAGTCGCCTAGCTCGCGCACCTCGGCGATGTCGCGCAGCCCCCCGTCCGTCACCACACCCACCGCCCCAAGTCGCTTGAAGGTCGTCGCCATGACCTCGCCGACGTGGCACGAGCGGGCCGGGTCCTGCCCCACGTCCTGAATGACCACCACCGCCGGCTTTGGGGAGGCCTGCACCGCCCGACACAGATCGAGGAAGCTGCTGTCCTCGCGCCGACGCCATTCCGTCCGGCTGTCTGCCGTACAGGTCACCGCATAGCCGAGCATCGTGCCCATCCCGGGGATGAGACAGCGTATGTCGTAGCCAACGTACCCCGACGCATGTGGCCGCACGTTGAACGGCTCGATGGCATTCGCAATCGTCGGACTGTCAATGGCGCGTATCGCCTCGAACTGCTCGGCGGTCAGTGAAACGGGCACCCTGCTCCTCCTATCGTCGCGTTGGTCGCGTTTCGAGTATGGCAACCGAGCGCCGCTGCCGACGCCGGTCGCAGGGCATTGTAGGCACCACGCGGACGCGCTACAAGCCTTATGCGACGTAAGTCTTACCCGGCCGTCGGAGTCCCTCGCTTCTCGGCCACAAGCCGATCGGCCGTTTCCACCACGTCCTCAACGTCGAAGCGCGGCACCAGCACCACGTCACCCTTCCGCTCGCGGAGCACGTAGTAGTTCGATTCGTCAGCGGTCTTGACTCCAACCAACAGCCTGTGCTCGCCATCCCGGCGCGTGTGCAACGTGAGCTTGATGATCGGTTGATCCAGCCCGAACTCGGCCATCTGCCCACTCAGCGGACCGAGGACGCGATCTACCCGCCAGCGCGTGACGGCATCCAGCAGAATTGCCGCCCGGCTGCCCGGTGTGACGGTGAGCACCTGCGGCGTATTCGGGTCACTCGTCGGCGTTGGCGGCACGACTATTTCCCGGACGTCCCACTTCCCGGCAGCCGACTGCGTGGCCGTGATCGTCTCACCATCCCGCTCGATCACGACGCGCGTCACGTCGGCCGGTCGGAACGAAACGATGAACGCAAAGCGACCCTCGCTCTCCGGCTCCCCCGTTCGCTCGATCAGCAGCACAACCACCGCCAACACGATGAAGACCGCCACGGCAGCGAGAGTCATGCGGTTGGTAATCATCGCTCAGAAACTACCTGTGGCCGAATACCTACCCCACCCTTCTCCCCGAAAGGAAGGGGCTACCGGTCGCCGCGCAGACTCTCCTTCCCTCCAGGGAAGGAGCCGGGGGTTAGGTCCAACCCACCTCCGGCGGCCCCCGGCCCTAGCGGCGCTGCCACCAGACGACCACACCGAGCAGCATCACCGCTACCGGCACAAAGACCACCGTTATGTAGAAGACCAATATGTTCTGCTGTCTGTTGAGGACGACCGGTGCGACGTTGGCCGGCGTCGCCCGAATTGAAATCAGCTCCTCCTCCTCGGCCAGCCAGTTCACGCTGTTGATGACCAGATCGAGGTTGGTAGGTAACTGGCGCAGGAGGCCGTTGGCCGCGAAGTCCGAGTCGCCTAGCACAACCAGCCGCCCCTTCCGCTCCGGCTCGGCGCCCTCCAGCACAGGCGTCGGCGTGGGCGGCGGCTGGCCGCCGGCAAAGCTGGGCACCGGCACCCGCTTATTGATTGCGACGGCAACCGTGAGCGGCCCCTGATGGTCCTCGCCCTCGTCGAACTCCACGGCCTGTTGCGCGACTTTCGTCTCACCCCAGGCTTGGTCCGTAGTCATGAGCAGCGGCCGCACCTCGAGTTCCTCCGGCGGGTTCTCCTCCAGTGCCAGCGACCGCGCCAAGGACAGCACGGTGGTCGTCGGGAGACTAGAGGAGATGCGGTGCCCAAACTGCGGAAACGGGATAATCAAGCCAGCGTCGGGTGGCACATACCGGCCAGGGTCCACCACCAGGTCATCGCGGAGCGACACCCCCCACCCCTCCACCACCGCATTGAGGTCGGTTTCACCCTGCGGATCGGCCACGATCAACAGCGCGCCGCCGCCATCGAGATAGTCCCGCAGCGCCGCAGTCTCGAAGTCGAGCAGTGGAGTGCGCGGCGCAGCCAGGACCACGACCGCGGCATCCGCGGCTACCTCGCGCTCGCTCACCAAAGAGAGTTTTTCGACCACGTAGTTCTCGCGGCGCAGCGCCTCCGCCACGCCGGAGTAGCCGTTCTGATCGAACCCCTCGGGGTCGCGCTCGTTATGCCCGGTCAGGAAATAGACCTTCTTCTGCTCCGGATGGGTCAGCTTCAACAAGGCGCTAGTGAAATCCTGCTCACTCAGCCCCAACGTTTCCTCACGCCGCTCTCCCAGCTCAAAGATGGTGACCGGAATGCTGCGGATACCTGCTTGTTCGGCCGCCGCCCGCTGGCGCAGCGGATCGATGACCTCCAAGGTGATGTGCGGCGACTGCCGAGCGTAGCGACCCAACAGGTCTTCAGCCCCCTGCACGAAGTCGTCTTCGGGAAAGAAAGCGGTAATCCGAACCGGCTGATCGACCTGCTCGATAACCTTCAACGTCTGATCGGAGAGCGTGAACTGGCGAGCCGCCGTAATGTCCAGCTGCTGCGAATAGCGATCACCTACGACATTGATGAGCACCAGGATACCGATGACCGCCACGCTAAAGGCCACGACCGTCGAGCCTTGCCGCGCCGTCCGGCTGCTCAGGAGTTCACCGATCTCCTCGATACGTGGCGCGAGGAAGCTGGCCAGCAGCACGGCCGCCAGCAGATACAGCGCCATCGCGAGGCGCGTGATGGTGCCCGCCGCGGTCATGGCCACGACGGCGCCGACAAGCGCCAGCGCCCCCAGAATTCCCAGGAGGCCACTGAGTCGGTAGAAGAGGTTTGCTTGTTCGTCCATGATTGGCAGTTGTACCGGCCTAGCGCCAGCGCGTCGATTCAACCGCGCGAACGGTCAAAAAGAGCGCGCCGAGAATGAAGGTCACAAAGTAGACCACCTCGCTCGTATCGAGCAGTCCACGGCCAAAGGTGTCGAAATGGACCGCCGGAGAGAGCGCGCTGATGAGCTGCAAGACTTGTCCCAGCGGACCGGCGGCCAGCGTTCCCAACGCGCCGAGCAGGTAAAGGAAGAGCAAAACGCCAAAGCACAGCGCACCCGCCACGACTTGATTACTGGCAAACGAGCTGGCCAGCATCCCAACCGCGATATAGGCCCCGCCGAGCAGCAGCAGACCCAGATAGGCCGAGATGAGAATGCCAACCTCCGGCTCCCCGAACAGCGCAATGACCACGACGTAGGTCAGCGTCGGAACCAGCATCAGCGCGTAGGTGATAAAGGTGGCCAGGAACTTACCCAAGACGATCTGCAAATCCGTGACCGGAAAGGTCATCAGGAGCTCGATGGTGCCGGTTGACCGTTCCTCGGCAATCAAGCGCATCGTCAGGATAGGCATCAGCAGGAGCAGGATGAACACCGTGCTTGACAGTATCGGCAGCAGACTCGCCTCGGCCAACGAACTGGTGATGAAGTAGTGAAACACCAAGCCGTTGATAAGCAGGAAGGCCGCCGCTATGGCATACGCCACCGGCGACACCAGGTAGGAATAAAGCTCCTTGCGCGTAATCGCCCACAAGCCCCGCATAGCTTCTTGTCTCTTCTTCTTATATCGTCTATCGTCGCCGCGCCGGTCCGTCATTCCCGCGAAAGCGGGAATCCACCCTCCCCTGTGCGTCAGCACGGGGATGAGCCGGGGAGGGGACCAACACCCCCCGTCACTGCGGCTTGCGCCGCAACCCCGCCCAACCGGCGAGCCACGCAGCGGGCACCAAGACGCGCGTCATCACACCCCTACAGCGCGTCATCCTCGGTACTCTGCCTTTCACCGGCCTCAGCCTGGTCCGGCTCACCATCAGCCTCAACCCCGGCCTCTTCGGTCGTGAGCTGCAAGAAAATCTCCTCCAGGCTCATAGCCGCCACTTGCAGCTCCTGCAATCCCCAACCCGCCCGCACCACGGTCCCGGCCAGCTGCTCCCGTACGTCGGTGTTGACATCCACCTCGACGCTCAGTTGGACGATCCCGTCCGGTTGCGGCTGCGAATGCACCGCCAGTACGTGCGGCAGGGTCCCTATGCGTTCCACCACCTCGTCCGCCGGTCCGCGCACAGTCAGCGCAATGCGGTCCGCGCCGGTCAGCCGCCGGTTCAGGTTCTCCGGCGTGTCCACGGCCACCACCCGTCCTTGATTGATAATCACCACCGCGCCGCAGGTCATGCTCACTTCCGGCAAGATATGCGTGCTCAGAATAACCGTGTAATCGCCACCAAGGCTGCGAATCAATTCGCGGACCTCGATGATCTGCCGCGGATCGAGGCCGGCGGTCGGCTCGTCGAGGATCAGGATGGGCGGATCACCCAGTAGCGCCTGGGCAAACCCCACCCGCTGCCGATAGCCCTTCGAGAGCCGGCCGATGGGGCGGTCAATGACCTCCTCGATGCGTGCCACCTCACTTACCCGCTTGATCTCGGCCCGGACCTCGTCCACACCCTTCATCGCCGCCACGAACTCCAGATAGCGGTACGGCGTGTGATCGCGGTAGAGCGGGACGTTTTCGGGCATATAGCCGATCCGCCGCCGCACCTCGCGCGACTCCTGCACGGCATCGAAGCCGGCAACACGGGCGGTGCCGCTGGAGGGCGGGAAGTAGCCGGTCAGAATCCGCATACACGTGGACTTACCCGCGCCGTTCGGGCCGAGTAGTCCCAGGATTTGCCCCGGCTCCACACGGAACGTCACTCCGTCGAGCGCGAGGTGCGGGCCGTAGTATTTGCTTAGATTGCTAACCTCGATCATCGCGTCTCGAAATCATCCCGCAGTGGTGTGTTGGGTATCGCTCCGCCCCGATACTGTCACCGGACTGTCACCGGCAGCAGTCCGCTAAACCAGTATACCAGGCTCACCCACCTGGTACTCTATTGCCGACAAGATCACCACACAAAGGAGTGCGCCAATGGAGCGGCTACCCAACCCCTTCGATGTACCGGGCAGCTGGTATCGAGGCTGCCTGCACTGCCACACGACCAACTCCGATGGGCAAATGGCGCCCGAACAGTTGGTCCGCCACTACGAGATGGGCGGATTCGACTTCATTGCCATCACCGACCACCACCACCGCACCGATCTCAGCGACCTCTCTAGCCCGAATTTTCTGGTCATGCCGGGCATCGAGGTGAACACCCCCAAGGAAGCCATGACCTACGGCAGCGGCTTCCACATCACCGGCATCAACCTCACCAAAGGCATCGAACGGCGGCCGGACTGGACCGGCCAAGCCCTGATAGATGCCATCCGCAAGGCTGACGGCCTGCCCATCCTGGCCCACCCGTACTGGTCCGGCCTGACGCATGAAGAGGTTGCCCCGCTGCGCGGCCTGCTCGGCCTTGAGGTCTTCAACACGACGACCGAGGCAGCGATTGGCAAGGGTCACGCCAACGTGCTCTGGGACGACCTGCTCCGCCGCGGCCACCGGCTGCTCGGAGTCGCCGTGGACGACAGCCATCGCCCCGGCTTTGACAGCATGCGCGGCTGGGTCGTGGTGCGAGCGCCGGAGCTTACCGCGCCGGCCATCACTGCCGCCCTACGGGCCGGGCACTTCTACGCCTCCAACGGTCCGCAGTTGCACGACGTACAGTGGGAACCGGCGGGCGCAAACGGCGGCGGCACCGTGCGCGTGCATTGTAGTCCGGTCCGCACGGTCGGCCTGATCGCCGATGCCAGTAACGGCGCCCGTGTCAGCGCCGGAACGCTGGAGCGAGCGGCGAATGCGCGCCGGCTACGCCCCGGCGGCTTACCGGAAGGCATCACGGCCGGCAGTCTGCTGACCGGCGCCGAGTTCACCCTCCAGGGCAAAGAGCAATACGCCCGCATCGAGGTCATCGGTGAGACTGGCCAGCGGGCCTGGTCCAACCCCCTCTTCCTCACCGCGCCTCCGTCGTAGGGGGCGTGCAGCGGCAACCTGGCTACCGTCATTCCCGGCGCGAGGGTACCTTTGCAAGTGTCGTCATTCCCGCTTTCGGAGACCTTTGCATAACTCGTCATTCCTGCTTTCGCGGGAATCTCGCGGGCGAGCAGGGGCACCACCGCCCAGCCTTCACCAAACTCCCCCATCCGACTAACCACTGACCACCCGATTACCGGCGCCTATCACTTGCGCGGCCCTGATCCAGACTGTAGAGTGAGGTAGCGAGCCTCATCGCATACCAAAGAAGGAGACACTACGACGACTAACGACCGTTCACCCGCGAGAGGACAGCCCCCGAACCGCTCTCCCGGCCCGCGTCCGGTGGGTAGAAGGTCCGCTCCCTCCAGGCAAGCGCCTGGCCAACGCGGCTCGGCCGGAAGGCCTAGCGGCCCACCACGCCGGCCCGGTGGACCCGCCAGCCCCGGCGGCCCATCCAGAGGCCCGGGTGGCCCACCACGCGGCCCCGGCGGCCCACCCAGAGGCCCGGGTGGAGCGCCCAGAGGCCCAGGAGGTCCAGGAGGCCCACCGCGCGGCCCCGGCGGCCCACCCAGAGGCCCGGGTGGCCCACCCCGCGGCCCCGGCGGCCCCCGACCCTTTGGCGCACGGCCGAGCGGCGGTTTCTCACCTCGCCCACCACGGCGCGGCGCTCGGCCTGTGCCTCGTAGCCCGGAACCATACCGCATCAACGGCTTGATTCGCGGCGTTCAGGAAGTCCGCTTGGTTGACGATGAGGACGAGAACGTCGGCGTCGTGCGCTTCACCGAGGCGCTACGTATGGCCCGCGAACGCGGGCTGGACTTGGTCGAAGTCGCGGCAAAAGCCCAGCCGCCAGTCTGCCGCATCCTCGATTACGGTCGCTTCAAGTACGAGCAGGAGAAGAAGAGTCGGCAAGCGCGCAAAGCCGGGCAGGCCGCCAAGGCAGCGCAGGAGATGAAGGAAGTCCAGTTATCGCCCGTCATCGGGGAGCACGATCTTCAGATGAGGGTACGACGCGCTCGCAAGTTCCTGCACGCCGGTCATCCCGTGCGGCTGGTCGTGCGCTTCTTCCGCCAGAACACACGCTATCTGTCCCATCCCCAAGTGGGCTTCGAGGTCATGCAACGTGCGATTGAGGCCTTGGGGCCGGACGTGAAGCTGGACCGTCCGCCCAAGCTGGAATCCCGCCGCATCGAGGCAATACTGCGCCTGACGAAAGTCCAGCGCGAGCGCCCCGGCGCCGGCGACCGCCCAGCCGCCGTCCCTACCTAGTCGCTACACCCCACGCCCCCGTCATTCCGGCGCAAGCCGCAATCCAGACCCCCCATCCCCGCACCGGGGCAACCCGGTGACGAGCGCTGAGGCGTGCCCATCTCCACACGCCCCCCTTACGAGCGCGCCGACAGCGGGGGGCCCTCCGGCAAACGCCCCACGGCCCAGTCCGGTGTCTGCTGGACGCGATCCCAGGTAAAGCCAAGCGCATTGAACGTCGCTAGGTCGGGTATCCAGTGGCGCTGCCACTCGTGGCCGATCTGCCAGACACGGCCGGTATCGTCCCTGATAAGCGCACCGGGAAAGAAGCGGAGCACCGGTCCCACGCGCAGAGCAGCAAGTTCGCCGTCCGACACCTGCTCATAACTCCCAAGGTTGAGCACCGCCAAGGTGTCGAGGTCGGCAATGTGATAGCGGACACCGTTCAAGACCGCATACTGCGCGTCACCCGACCCCTTGACCAGTCGCAGCCGCTGCGAATCGGCCGGCAGCCCCGTCCCACCCGAGCTGCCACTCTGAGTACGGGCCGCCTCCAGCGAGAACGCGACCAGCCAACGACGGACCACCCACCCTTCCTGGCCACCATCCTCGGGTTTCAACCGAATCGGCACCCACCGATGCCCCTCGTGCGCCTCTGCCTGACCGAGAATGTAGACCTCGGCGAGATACGGGAGCACGCGCAGCACCGCCGCGCTCGTCTGCGGCGCGGCGCGCATGTTCAACCCGCTGCTCGATGCGACGCGCGCCGCGGCGATGGGGACGCCGCTCCCCGGTGGCGCTGCGCCGGCGGTCGGCGCGGAGAGCCAGAGCATCCCGACGACCACAACCAGCCCCAGTAGTCCGGCGCGGCGATACTGTCCGCAGCCTCGCGCCGGCGCTATCAGCCCTCCCATCGGCAGCACGCCTCCTCGTTCGCACATACGCCGTGTGCGGCACTTCCGGCTGATGGTCCCTCCCTAGCTCCCCAGCAGCGATCAGTCCACAGAACGGATATAGACCAGGGATTGACACGCTGACCGGCCGCCAGTGAGACCTTTGCAAAAGTCGCCATTCCCCTGAAAATAGCCCCCCTCCGTCATTGCGGCCGCCCCCCGTCATTGCGCCTGCACCGGGGTAGCCCGGTGGCGCCGGCCGCAATCCAGGTCCCCGGCTCCGGCCTCCGGGGCAAGCCGGACTGACGACTGACGGTCGTTATTTTCACCCGCTAACAGAACGCGGCGACAGGCGCTACGGCCTCAGATCAAAAAGCATCGGAGGAGCACCGACGTACTACCGCACCGGCCGGTGCAATAGCGCCCGGCGCCCACCCTCACTCGCCGGCAGCACTCGGCGGCCGCCGGCGCAGATAGTAGGTCAGTTGAGTCCCGCGCGCAGTCTGACGGATGACGCGGCGCTCCACCTCCCACCCGTCGTCAAGGTACCGTTGCAGCCGGGCCTCCGAGGCAGGATCGTTCAGCGTGGCGTGGACAATCATGCGCTCCCATCGCCCACCCGGTAGCCGGCGCACGGCTGCGAACCCCACGCCCAGACCCGCCACCATCACCGTCGCCACAGCCGCATAGGCGATGGCCATGCGGCGACGCAGCTGCCCATCGCCCCCACCATCGGTCGCCACGACCGGCGCCGTCGTCATCGCAGCAACCCTTTCCTCTCTCCCGCCCGGCGATCAGACCCATCCTCACCGCAGTATACCGGCTGGCTCGTGACGACCACTATTCCCACGAAGCGGTTGGCGCTGGCGGCATAGGTGCCTGCTGCGGTTGACCAAAGACGGCCGGCTGCTCTACACTAAACGTACTGCTCTGGTGCGGCCCACCGGTCCGCCGGAGCTTTTTTCTTCTCCTTCCCCGGACACCGGTCCGTCCTGGATGGTGAGCGTGCTGCTTATTCGCTGCCGGCTCGGGGGGCACTTAATGAGGGATAATGCAAAACGCTTTGCAGCACTGGGCAGGAGCGCTGCGGCAGCGGCCAGCGCGGCGAGTGCTGCTCGCGGGCCTGGCGCTGGCCATTGCGCTGGCGGCGCTGGTGCTGCCGGGCGGCCGGCCCGCGGGAGTGCCGGAGAGTGTCCTGGCGCAGAGCGCGACGGACACGCCCACGCCGACTAGCACCAACACCCCGACGATCACCCCCACGCCGACGATCACGCCCACGGTCATTCCCGAGCCGACCGCGACCACCTGTGGTAGCAGCCCCCTGCAAGGACGCACCCAGCAGGTCGTGGACGCCATCGTCGCCTTGGTCCCGGGCATCACCGCCTGCGCCGACGTCACCGCGACCCACCTCACATCGATCACGTCCCTGGATCTCAGGAACAAATCGTTGACCTCCCTGCAGGCCGGCGACTTCGCCGGGCTGACCAGCCTGCAAGGGTTGGATCTGGCCAGGAACGCGCTGACCGCGCTGGCGGCCGACCAGTTCGCGGGGCTGACCAGCCTGGCACACCTGTCTCTGCACCACAACGCGCTGACCGCGCTGGCGGCCGACCAGTTCGCGGGGCTGACCAACCTGACACACCTGTCTCTGTACGTCAACACACTGACCACGCTGGCGGCCGACCAGTTCGCGGGGCTGACCAAGCTGCAAGTGCTGCGTCTGCACGACAACACACTGACCACGCTGCCGGCCACCCTGTTCGCGGGGCTGACCAAGCTGCAAGTGCTGCGTCTGCACGACAACACACTGACCACGCTGCCGGCCACCCTGTTCGCGGAGCTGACCGACCTGCAAGTGCTGGCTCTGCACAAGACCGCGCTGACCGCGCTGGCGGCCGACCAGTTCGCGGGGCTGACCAGCCTGACACACCTGACTCTGTACGAGACCGCGCTGACCACGCTGCCGGCCACCCTGTTCGCTGGGCTGACCAAGCTGCAAGTGCTGGAGTTGGACGGCAACGAGCTGACCGCGCTGGCGGCCGACCAGTTCGCGGGGCTGACTAGCCTGACACACCTGTCTCTGCACCTCAACGAGCTGACCGCGCTGGCGGCCGACCAGTTCGCGGGGCTGACCAGCCTGACACACCTGGGTCTGTACAACAACGCGTTCAGCTGTCTGCCCAGTGCCCTGTTCGCGGGGTTGACCAGCCTGCAAGAGCTGCGCCTGGAGCGCAACGGACTGGGCAATGTGGAGCCGGCGTACTTCAACTACGAGCCGGGGGAAGAGCTGGGCGCGCTCACAACGCTGTATTTCGACCGGCGTCCCCCTAACGGTGGCCGAATTGCTAGCCCGGCCGAGCTGGCCGCGTACCAAGCCGCAGGGATGCCGGCGCTGACCACCCTTTACATGACCAGTTCCACCGAAACATCCGATCCGGTGTGTGCCACCCCCACCCCCACCCCCACCCCCACCGAGACCCCCACCGAGACCCCGACGCCGACCGCCACCCCCACTGAGACGCCCACGCCGACCGCCACCCCCACTGAGACGCCCACGCCGACCGCCACCCCCACTGAGACGCCCACGCCTACTGCCACCCCGACTGAGACGCCCACGCCTACTGCCACCCCGACTGAGACGCCCACGCCTACTGCCACCCCGACTGAGACGCCCACGCCTACTGCCACCCCCACTGAGACGCCCACGCCTACTGACACCCCGACTGAGACGCCGATGCCCACCGACACCCCCACCGAGACGCCCACGCCTACTGACACCCCGACTGAGACGCCGATGCCCACCGACACCCCCACCGAGACGCCGACACCCGCCAACACTCCGACCGAGACACCTACGCCTACCCCGACCACCACCCCGGTCCTCACCACCACCCCGACTGAGACGCCCACCCCCACCGCCACCCCGACTGAGACGCCGACACCCACCAGCACCCCAGCGCCGACCGACACCCCGACTGAGACGCCCACGCCTACCGACACCCCGGTCTCCACCAACACGCCCACTGAGACCCCCACGCCCACCAACACTCCCACCGAGACGCCCACGCCCATCGCCACCACCATCGCCACGCGCACCAACACGCCCACGCCCACCAGCACCACCACCGCCACCCCGCGCCGACCAAAATCGCCACGCCCGCCAGCACCGCTACCCCCACTGCCACCAACACCCCCACCGCCTTCCGTCACCACCACCATCGCCACGCGCACCAACACGCCCACGCCCACCAGCACCACCACCGCCACCCCGCGCCGACCAAAATCGCCACGCCCACCAGCACCGCTACCCCCACTGCCACCAACACCCCCACCGCCTTCCGTCACCACCCCGTACAACCCCCATCCCCCCGCGCCCACGTCAACACCGCGGCCGGCGCACTGCCTCCCCCCACCGCCGGGGACCCCGGCCCCCCCACCACCGCCGGTGCTCCCCCGGCTCATTGGCGACAGCGGCTTCGCCACCGCCTATGAGCTGCCCGGCGACCGCGTGCTGCTCCGGATGCACCACCACGACCGGCCGGGCGCCACGGTCGACGTCGAGCTGGCCGTCGGCTGGGTGGCCGCGGACGGCACCCGCCAGGTGCTCGTCGGCTTTGTGCGCGAGGCCGGCACCGGCGCCACCTATGCGGTGGTGCGGCGGGAGGCCGATGGGCAGATCGTGCGCTGGTGGATTGCGCCGGACAGCCCGCTGGTGGCGCTGCTCCCCTGGACGCAGCTGACCCAGGACTACACCTTCCCCGCCGAGATGCTGGCCGCCCTCCCGCTCGGCGAGCGCTCCTTCCGCTACGACGCTTGGTGGCACTCGTGGCAGCCCCCGCCGACGCCGGTGGTGCTGCCACGGGTCATCGGCGATAGCGGCTATGCCACCGTCTATGAGTTGTCTGGGGATCGCGTGCAGCTGCGTGTCCACTCCCACGACCAGCCCGCCGCCGCGGTCGCGGTCGAGCTGGGGGTGGGCTGGGTCTCCGCGGACAGCACCAAGGTGGTGCTCGTCGGGGTAGTGCGCGACGTGGCCAGTGGGGCCACCTATGCGGTGGTGCGGCAGCAGGCGGATGGGCAGATCGTGCGCCGCTGGATCGCACCGGACAGCCCGTTGCGGGCCACGATCTCGTGGGCGCAGGTGACCCAGGACTACAGCTTCCCGGCCGAGATGCTGGCCGCCCTCCCGCTGGGCGCTCCCCTGTTCGCCCCCGAGGCCGGGTGGCAGCCGTGGCTGCACACCCCGGCCGACACGCCGACGGCGACGCCGGAGGGCTGTGGCCCCGCGGACCCGACGCCTGTGCCGACGGTGCGGGTGCTGCCCCGGATCATCGGCGATAGTGGCGTGGCGACGGCCTCTGAGCTGCCGGGGGATCGCGTGCAGCTACGTATCCACCGCCATGACTGGCCGGCCGCAGCCCGCTCCGTCGAGCTGGGAGTGGGCTGGCTGTCCGCGGCTGGCCGGCAGCGGGTGTTCGTGGGGTTCGTGCGCGACGTGAGCGCTGGCACCACCTATGCGGTGGTGCGGCGGGAGGCCGATGGGCAGATCGTGCGCTGGTGGATCGCGCCGGAGAACCCGCTGGTGGCGTTGATCCCGTGGGCGCAGGTGCGCCGGGACTACAGTTTCCCGGCGGCGGTGCTGGCGGCGATCCCCTTGGACGACCGGCACCCGCAGCCGCAGCAGCTGGTGCGGCATTTCGCTGGGGTGGATCCCCGGATCATGGTCTACGACGCCGGGCAGCGGCAGTGGCGGCACGTGCCGGACGTGGCGACGTTCCAGGCGCTGGGGTTGTACTGGTGCGACGTGACGGTAGCGGGGAGGGCGTTCTTCGCGCGGCTGCCACGGTGGGCCCCCTACCCGGCCAGCGGTGAGCCGGCCCGCGCCGACTATCCCCACTGCCGGCCGTAAGCTCGGCGCCTGATGGGGCGGCCAGGGCTAGGGTGCCTCCTGTTCCTCATCCCCCAGCCAAGCGGAGCCTAGGCACTACCATCCCTCTGCGTCGGCCCGGAGCTGCTGGAAGCCGGCCTGCACCACCCGACTATCCGAGCCATAGGAGAGGAACCGAAAGCCCTGCGCGATGCGGCGCTCTGCCTCAGCGCGGCTTCCGCAGGCATAGCCGGCCACGGTGCCCGTCTGCTTGCTCGCCGCGGCGACCTGCCGGACGAGCCGCTCGTGGTGGGCCGCATCGTGGCCCTGAGCGCGTACATCCAGCATAAGGTCCCCCGGCCCGATGAACACCACGTCCACACCCGGCACCTGCATAATCTCGCTCACCCGCGCAATCGCCGCCTCGGTCTCGACCATCACGATCACCATGATCTCGTCGTTGGCGTGCGCGAAATAGTCGGCCGAATCGCCGTCGCCGAGCAGGGCCAGCCGCACACCGCCACCGGAGCGCTGACCCCGTGGCGGGTAGTACGCCGCCTGGACGACGGCGCGCGCTTCCTCGGCACTCTGCACCATCGGCACGACCACACCGAACGCGCCCATGTCGAGCACCCGGTTGATGACGCCCGGTTCGTGACCCCGGACGCGGACCAGCGGCTCACTCCCGACGAGGAGTATTTGGCCAAGTGCAGCGTTGAGCGTCGTCTCCGTAAACTGGCCGTGCTGCCAGTCCAGCCACACCCAGTCGAAGCCCATGTGCGCCACCTGCGCGATCATGTCGGGCGAGTCGTAGACCAGCAGCGGCCCGCTGACGATCCCCCCGGCGCGCAGCTTGGCGAGGGCTTGGTTGGTACGCATCGTTCGTGACACTCCTTTGCGGAGAAGGTAATACTCCCGGCTTCATGCCTGCCAGTGGATGTTGGCCCACGACCATGGCCCACGACCAATGCGCTACGTATCGAAGATATCGCGCACCGCGCAAGTAAAACCGGGCAGCACGTCCAGGCCGTCGAGCGTGGCGTGCTCATCCAGCGTCACGACCGCCCGGCCCGGCTCGTGTACCTCCACCGTGTACGTGTCCGGCTGCACCACCCACACCAAGCGCACGCCGTACCGCAGCCACATCCGCGCCTTGTCGCTCACCTCCCGCCGGCCGTCGCCGGGAGAGACAATCTCCACCACCAGGTCGGGCACCACCTCGGCATAACCCCTGACTCTCACGCCTGGCGGCAACCGCGCCGCCGAGGTGTAGGCGATGTCCGGCTCGCGCACCGTGTCCGGGCCCCGCTCCAGCCAGACACCGGCATCCGAGCCGGTCAGCCGTCCCAGCTTCCGCGGCTTGACGAAATTCATCAGCTCGGCACCCAGATTCATGACGATCTCGCCGTGCTCCATTCCCGTTGGCATCGTTTCGTGCAGCACCCCCCGGATCAGCTCGCCGCGCACGCCCTCACTATCCAGCCGCAGCAGGTCGTCGGCCGTCAGCAGCTTCGTCAGTGTCGTCGCCATATCCACCTCCTCCCTACTCGGCCCCCCTTCCGAATCCTCCCCGCCTGCCTCCGGCAGACTCCCCCTCTCCACGGATGAAAGTTGCCAACTTAGTCGGGTAGTGGAGCACATTCCCTCCCCTGGAGCTTGCTCCGGGGGAGGGTTAGGGAGGGGGCCGGGGAGTGAGGTACCACTCAGCCCAACTCGCTTATGTCAATCGGCCGCTCCAGCTCCGTTGCCCGCTGCACCGCCTCGACAAATCCGATTGTCTCCAGGTTGCGCCGGCCGGAGGTCTCCGGCTCTTTGCCCTCCACGACATACTCGTAAAAGTCACGATAGATCATCACATCGGTCAAACTGGCGTGCTCTCGCGTCGCCGGCGCACCGCCGAGCGCGGCCTGTGCAGCGGGGTGATCCTCGATGCCACGCACGTCGGGCTTGTCGAGCGGCACTGTCTCCTCGCGCTGGTTGTGCGGCCCGAAGCACACGCGAATGTTCCCAGCCGTCCGCTCGGCAATCACCGCCGCCTCCGCGCACTCCAGCCGGAACTCGAATCCCGGCGCACGCGCGTTCGACGTGCCCACATAGGTCCCGGAGACCCCGTCGTCGTACTCGGCAATGGCCTGAAAGGTACAAGGTGTCGGCCAATCCGACCACGCCGGGTTGTTGCTGAGGCCCCACACTCGCCGCAAGGGCCGCTGCACGACCGACAGGATGGTGTCCAGCTCATGGACCCCTTGCTGCCACAGGTGCATGTGCGGACTCAGATTGTAGGCCCGGCCCCGCGCCTTGTAGAAGTTCATCAAGTACAGACCCAGCGGCCCATAGCGCTCCTCGGCTACCAGCCGGCGCAGCGTCCTCATCGGCGCTTGCAGACGGGCATTCTGCACCACCATCAGCTTGCGGTCCCGCTCATCGGCCGCCGTCACGCAGCGCACCGCGTCCGCATAGCTCACGGTGAAACACTTCTCCGTCAGCACGTGGCGGTCGGCTGCCAGCGCGGCTAGAATCTGCTGGGCGTGGAACGTCACTGGCGACGCGATAACCACCGCCTCCGACTCGACCGCCGCCACGGCCGCCTCGACGCTCGTGAAACAAACCGCCTCCGGCAAGCCCGTCATCTCTCGCGCCGCCGCCAGATAGTCCGGCACCACGTCCACTAACGCAACGGGGCGCCAGTAGCCACTTTCCATCGCTGCTCGCACGTGGCTCTTCCCGCGCGTGCCCACCCCGATGTGGATGCTCCGCAACGGCTCGGTGCGCCGATTATTGGTCATGCTCGTCTCTCCTCCCGGTCGGTCATCTCCACAACTTCCTGGTCATTCCCGCGCCCCCTCCGTCATTCCCGCGCAAGCGGGAATCCAGAACGGGTGCGCCGTCTGCTACCCCAAGCGCCTAGATACCGACGCAAGCCGCAGTGACGAGGCAGGAAGCCATTGCGGTGCAAGCCGCCATCCGGACCAACTAACAACCTATTTTTCGTGCCCATGTACGGCAGGTGCATGGGCCACAGACCATCACGAGACCGGCGCCGGCGTGATCCCGACGGCGTCCAAACGCCGCTTCACCTCCGCGTAGACCACCGGTGACAGGGGGCCATGCAGCGCGGCCTCCACGTTCTCGCGCAGGTGCTCTGGCCGCTGTGTGCCGACGATGATCGTATGGACATGGGGATGCGTCAGCGTGAAGCGCAGCATGAACGACGTGCGACTCTCCCCGGCCTCGCGGAATTCGTCCAAGCGCGCTTCCTCGAACTTGCGCCACACCTCGGCATTGCCCCGCCCGGCGCCCGGCTCCCCCTTGGCCACGCCGCCGCGGATCACCGTGCCGATGCCGGCCTCCGCCGCCTGCGTGATCAAGTCCTCATGGGTGCGCTCCAACGCCGAATACGGTATCTGGAAGACATCGAACACCCCCCACTCCAAGAACGTCGGCAGATCGGGTAGCCTGGTCGAATTGCCGAGCCAGCGCACCTTCCCTTGCTCGCGCAGCTTCCGCAGGCCGGCGACCAGATTGCCCTGCTCCACCTCCGCCACGGTCGGGCTGTGGAGTTGGAGCGTGTCCACGTAGTCAACTTGTAGGCGCTGCAAGCTCTCGTCCATCCCGCGGAGCAAGTGCTCCTGCGTCCAGTCCGTCTCCCCGGCCTGATACCGCCCGCCTTTGGTCGCCAGGAAGTATTCGGAGCGGCGGTCGGCAATGTATTTGCCGATGTATGCCTCACTCCGACCATACGACCGCGCCGTATCGATGAAGTTAATGCCCGCGTCGAGCACCGCGTTGAGGATCGTCTCGGCCTGCTCGTCAGTCACCGCGCGGCCGCGCGGCGCGCCCCTAATCTCCATCGCCCCGAAGCCTAGCCGCGTCACTTCCCGTCCGGTCCGCCCGAGGATCGCCGTCGGTAATCCCGTTGCCATACAGTGTCATCTCCTTAAACAAGTCGGTCAGCCTTCCGCCATTAATATGATACTGAATGTCGCAGCCCGGAGCTGCACCACATTTGAACGCTGAGATCATGCAGTTCTGGCCCGCGATTGGCGAAACTCCTCCCCATCATTGGCATAAACATACCACCCACCCGTCATTGCGGCTTCCGCCGCAGTGACGAGGCGGCCGCCTCCGTCATTCCAGCGTAGGCCGGAATCCAGACCGCCGCCGGAATGACGGAGGCGCCACGAATGACGCCCCTACCCTGGTCAGGCCACTCCCTCCTGCCCTCATCCAGTCCCTCTCCCCTGACAAGGGGGTAGGTTTTTCCGCATAGGCGCACCATGTTGCACCCGTCTCCCCGTCATTTCCACCGTCGCCTCCGTCATTCCGGCGCCAGCATGTCCCCTCCTCCGCTCCCGGGCCGGAATCCAGGGCCATGCAGAGGGCCTGTTCCAGGCCCTCCACCCCCTCTCCACCATGTGGAGAGGGGGCCGGGGGGTGAGGTCTGCCCGCCCCCGCGGCTCTCCACGAAAAACCTCCCCTTATCAGGAGGGGGCCGGGGGGTGAGGGCCGCCCCCCGCGGCCAGCCCCCTCCCCGCCCATCCTGCCCATCCTGTCCATCCATGTAAATACCTACCCCTGTGAGGTCCCTCTCCCGGGAGGCGAGGGGAGCACCCCCGCCGGCCGCCGCACACCCCCTCTCCAAATGTTGGAGAGGGGGCCGGGGGGTGAGGTCCGTACCCCTCGCCGTATCAACGCCCGATCCTACGCCCGCTCCGTGCAGTGGATGACGACCGTAGCCCACGGCGCAAGCCTCACCGCGAAAGCCCCGTCATAGACCGCCAGCGCCGACTGCGCCAGCAGATCGCGGGCGTCGGCCGTCCGCCAGCGCGGACGCAGCGTGGCCTGAGCCGGCCGGGCCGCCAGGTTGAAGAGGAACACCAACCAGCCCCCCATGCACGAGCGCCGCACGACGGGCACCACGCGGTCCCCCTCCACGGCCACGGACGGCTGCACACCGGCCTCCGTGGTCAATCCCAAGACCAAGCCGGGATCGCCAATGTCGCCAAACCCGGCCGAGAGCGTGAACCCCAGCCACGTAAAGCCGCCGTCGGCGGTCCGCACTGCCACCGTGTCATCACCAATCGAGGCCAGCGCCGCAGTCTCGCCGAGCGGTTCGAGCACAGCGTAGCCGCACTCCGTAGTGATCCGGGCCGGGCCGTAGGGTGTCTCGACCACGTTACGCCCCTGGGCAATGTCGTATTCGGTCACGCGCGAGAAGTCCGCTACCCGCACACCGCACGCCGCCGCAAAGCCTTCCGGTGGCCGATAGCTCGACTGGCCATCGGCCGAGTACAAGCCAAAACTGCCCTCAGCCACTAGGCGCGTCTGCGGACTCTCGCGTTGGTGGGTCGGAGCCGCACCACACTTGGCACCATCCGTGCGGCTCCGGCACGCCAGAGTGCGCTCGATCCGCTCACGGGTCTGCACGTCCATCAGCGCCACGTTGGGCAGGAACAGCAGGCGATAGCCGGACCAGTCCATCCCCGGCGTGATGACATCGGCCGGAATACCGTGCGTCCAGAGCGTCCGATACACCCCACGCAGATCGGCCAGGAAGCGGTCGCCTTGGTCGTTGTACGTGAACAGTTCCTGCGATTTGGGGTGGTAGACAATACCCACGTCGGCGCGGGGACACGCCAGCGGCAGATGCTCCCGCAGCCCCTCGATCTGCCCAATCGCCTCGGTGACGGCTCGGAAGCGCGGCGTCGGCTCGCCATCCGGTGCGACCAGGTTGTAGCCCGGCCCCTCGAAGCTGAGGTATTCGGGACGATACTGCCAGAACATCGCCCCGGCCCCACCAGCAGCCAGCGTCATCCAGAGTTGCATCGTCAGCTCGCGCGGGTCGGACTGCTTGTGCCAGACGACGCCGCCCGGCGACATGCCGGCATAGATCTCTTCATGCCACCAGCGCCCGTTTCGACCCGCTGGCGCTGCCGGAGCCGCACCATCCGTGCGGCTCCGGTACGCCACACTCCGCGACCAATCGAAGCTGAAGGCCCGGTCAGCCAGCTTGTAGGGGTCGGCAGAGGTAAGCACGTTGTTCGAGGGCATGGACATACCCCAGCTATCCACGTGCTGCGCGCAACGCTCGTCCCATGGGCGCGGATACCAGGCACCGTGGGCACGCACCTCGTGCTGCGGATCGAGGGCTTCGACCTCCCCCACCATCCATTGCAGGTGATCTACCAAGTTCTGATAATGAAACTCCCGATACAGCAGCATCTCCACGACGTTGTGGTTCGACCGGGGCGGCTGCACGTCCTCCCACCGCCGGTAGCGCCGCAGCAGTCGCTCGTTGAGCTGGTCCAGCGTGTAGTGCTCGCGTAGCCACGCCTTGTACCGCGCGATTGTGTAGTCACAGTAGCAGGGATAACCGTCGGTAATCCTACTCCACGCCGAGATGATGTTGATTCCGTCCCACAGCCCCCAGACCAAGAGGTTCGGCCGCTCCCTGTACCGCCGCACGACGTGGCGGATGAGACCACCACCGTATTCCCGCCAGGCCGGGTGATCGTAGCAGTGCATGGCGCCCCCCTGGGGATAAGCGCCGCTGGCAAACGACTCCGCCCGCTGGCCGCGGTAGTCCACGACCCGCATGTCGGGATACTCGCGCGTCAGCCATTCCGGGCAGGCCCCGTGGGTAGCGAGCATAATGTCCATCCACACCGCGAGGCCATGCTGCGCGGCAAGATCGAAGAACCGGTCGAAGTCCGCCAGCTCATACTGTCCCGGTCGCGGCTCCATCGCGTTCCAATACGAAGCACTACGCACGATCCGAAACCCGGCGGCGCTCAACCGGGCAAAATCGCCGTCCCAGCACTCCTGTTTTGGAGTAGGAACACGATAATACTCTACCCCTACCGGGAACGGCGTCTCCGGATGCCCCAAACGTTTCATCGTCGCTCCACCCCGCGGCCGCGAACCCCCACTTGCTGGCAGCCGTCCGGGCCGAAGTATGCACCAAGGCAGCAGCGTAGCGAGTACCACCTCACCCTGCGAGGCGATACCGGAGGCCGGAAGGAGTGCGGCGGTCCATCGCCGCCGCACACCCCCGCTCCACCCATGTGGCTGACAAGGGGAGGTTTTTCCGTAGGGGCGCACCATGTTGCCCCCGTCTCCCCGTCATTCCCCCCGTCGCCTCCGCCATTCCGGCGCCAGCCGGCCCCCTCCTCCGCTCCCGGGCCGGGATCCAGGGCCATGCAGAGGGCCTGGAACAGGCCCTCCACCCCCTCTCCAAATGTTGGAGAGGGGGCCAGGGGGTGAGGTCTGCCCGCCCCCGCGGCTCTCCACGAAAAACCTCCCCTTATCAGCCACCCCTGTGAGGAGGGGGCCGGGTGACGAGCCAAAGCCGCACCACTCGCGGGCCAAAACTCCGGCCATGCTGGACAGACAGCGGGGGCCTGCGACCGCCCGAGGAGCCGCACACCCCCTCTCCACATGGTGGAGAGGGGGCCGGGGGGTGAGGCCCGATCCACCTCAGCCCGTCACCGTGCCGCGCGCCAGCGGCGGATGAGCATGATAGGCACCAATAGCAATCCGGCGAGCACCGCCAGCGGCACGGCGAACGTGCCCACCCAAATCAGGACGTTCACTGCACCTCGCGCCACCTCGCCCAGCGCGTCGAGGCTGTCTCGGAACGTCTGGCCCGGACTCCATACCGTCCGGTCGGAGAAATCCTCGCGCAGCGCCGTCAGCGCCGCCTCGGTCCGGTTGTTGTAGGTCACGCGCTCGGTCTCCGCGGCGGTGATGACAGCGGCCAAGGCGAGACGCCCCGCCTCGACATCAACCCGCACGCGCGCCTCGCGCTGATTCCCGTCGTGCGCCCTGACGCGACCCAGGTCCCAGACGATGGCGTGGTCGTCCGCATCGTACCTCCCACCGGCGGCGCGGACGAACGTGACCCCGACCGGCAGCGACAGCCGGATAGACGCCTCCTCGGCATCACCGGTACCGTCGTTGGCGTACCACACTATCAGCGTCGCCGTATCGCCCCGCGCAACCGCCGACGGTCCATTGATCTCCACCATCAGGTCCGGCTCGAACGTCAGCCGGGCCGTAGCGACGTTATTGTTCCCATCGGCGTCGGTGGTACTGGCCTGGATAGCCGCCTCCAGCACCAGCGAACGCGCGGCCGGCCCGAGCTGCACTACGGCGGCGAACGTACCCCGCTGGCCCGGCGACAGCTCGCTGATCTCCCAGGTCACGATCCGCGTCACCGGGTCATAGGTGCCGTCACCGGGCATCCCGGCGAGGCTCACCTGCTCGGGCAGACTGAGCGTAACGACGACATCCTTTGCCCGCACACTGCCATCGTTGCGGTAGGTCAGCCGGAAAGCGCTCTCCTCGTGTGCCGAGGGTACGCCCTGCGGCATCAGCTCCACCGACAAATCCGGTGGTGGATGTAGAACCACGCGCACAGTGGCGAGAGCGACGCGGTTTTCGAGCACATTGAGGCGCCCACGCAAGCGCTCGATCTCGCCGCGTATGCGCTGGAGGCGATCCTGAATGTTGAGGATATCCTGCACTTTCTCCGCCCGCTCGAAGAGCACCAGGAATTGCCGCTCTGCCGCCTCCAAGTTCCGCAGTTGGATACCGAGGTCGGCGTATTCCTCGGTCACATCTTGGGCATGCGTTTGCTCCTGGAGCACCTCGACCGCCAGCGCCTTCAGGTCCACCAGCGCCTGATCGAAAGCAGCGGCCGGAATACGCAGGGTGATGGCGGAAGGCTGGCGGTCACGTACCGGCTTGATCTCGGAATTGGCCACAAAGGCGCCCGGAATACCGGCCACCAAGTCGCCGATGGACGAGACGGCACGCTCCGGGTCCGCCACCATCAGCGTGAGCGTGCCGTTCCGTATGACCTGCCGGTCGCTCGTGGCTACATCCTGGCTCACTACCTTCGCGGTAGCCACAGTGTCAGCTCGGGCTGCACTCGCTCTCTCGACTTCGACTACCTTCTCGACTATGACTGGTTTCTCGACTATGACTGCCGGCACTGGCGCGGCAGGGGCGGCGGGCGCGCCCGCTGGCCCTGCCGGACCCGCCGGCCCTGCCGCACGCTGCTCAAGGCTGAATGTCTTCGACACCTCCGGCCCGGCCTCTTGAAGGCTATCGGCGAGCACGAAGAGCTGTGTACGCTCTGTAAGCTCCTCGCGCCCGGTGAAGAGCACCCACCCGGCGGCGACGATCACGAGCGCGAGCAGGACGCCCAATATGGCTCTGGCTCTAACGGTCCTCGGTAGAAAGCGGATCATATTGGCCTCCCTGACTGCCCGGTCGTACCCCACCATAGCTGCAACGGACAGTGCAAGCCTGGCGTAGCATCGGTGCTGATAAGACGCGCCTTCCCCCCGGAAAGTTCCCGGCGGCCTCGCCGTTGCCGGTGTCGGGGCTGGATGTGCCTGGCGGGGTACAGGCCCGCTGACATCGTAGGAGCGTCCCTTGTGGGCGCCCCATACCATGACTGAGGGCACTCATCCGCTTTGCGCCCAGGGGTAGGGGCGCACCATGTTGCCCCCGTCTCCCCGTCATTCCCCCCGGCTCCTCCGGCATTCCGGCGCCAGCCGGCCCCCTCCTCCGCTCCCGGGCCGGCATCCAGGGCCATGCAGAGGGCCTGGAACAGTCCCTCCACCCCCTCTCCACATGGTGGAGAGGGGGCCGGGGGGTGAGGGCTGCCCGCCCCCGCGGCTCTCCACGAAAAACCTCCCCTTATCAGGGGGGAGGGTTAGGGTGGGGGCGTGCCTTCCGGCCCGACGCGCCTCCCCGTCATTCCGGCGCAAGCCGGGGAGTGAGGCGCGAGATGGTCAGCGCGCGCGGCCGCCACTAGCCAGAGGGTGCGGCACGCACCCGCCCCTCGACCGCGGCCACGATCTGCCCGCAGCGGACGGCATGGGCGTAGAGCGCGGCCCGGAACGGTATGTCCGTGATCCGGTAGGGCAGCGCCGCGCGGCGACCGGCCAGGAACATTGAGCGGCCCTGCCCGCGCTCCGGGACGTGTCCCTCCAGCGCGACGCGATACCGGCGCTCCGGGTCGAGGCTACTCTGCACGATCCGCTGCCCCACCGGTCGCCCCCAATCGAACGTGTAGCTGGCCCCGGACAGCTGCACGAGGTATTGCAGCCCCTCGCCAGGGTCGCGGATGTTCGCTTCCAGCACCTTCAGGAGGTCACTGCCCCGCAGCTCTGCCAGCACAAGGTACTGCTCGAACGGACGACTGCACTGGATAAGGTCTACTTCATCCACCGTGCCTTGCGGCAGAGCCAGCCCCCGATACGAGCGGCGATTATACAGCGCGAGATCGGCCCCGGTCGCCAGCCGCATCGCGTCGGTGATCCAGTTGGCCAGCGGCGCTTCCACCCCGTCCATCGCAAGCGCCACCGCCGCCGCGGCGACGGGATGGGTGCGGTAGGCCGTCAGCGACCGCCGCCGGCGCGGCGCCCTCGTCGCCCGCCACCGCCCCGACCACCTGGTCAGTTGTAGCTCTTGGTCGGCGGCTACCACACCCTCCAAGACCGCTTGACCGTCCACCTCTAGGGTCACGGGCCGGTCAACGTCAACCAGCGCCGGATCGGGAAGCACGGCCACCCCGGCCAGGTTGTCGGTGGCGAGCCTGAGCCGATTGTGCCCGATGATCTGGGCATGGACGGTGCCGATAGTCCCCGGCCGCAACAGGGAATCAATGGCAGTCCAGTACGCCTGACCGTACATGGGCAGCGCCGCGCTGAAGCTATAGCCCGACGGATGTCGCTGCACCCGCTGCCGCACCAGCCAGGCAATCACCCCGTCGTAATACTCCGGCACGAAGTCGGCGTGCCCGCGGCCGGCGCGGATATCCAAGCGCGTCGGGAAGTTGAGACGCGCCATGCGATCCGCAACCAGCCGCCCGCCTAGCTGGAAGTTTCGGTCGTGCTCGCCACCGATGCACCGGAACGGCAAGTGCTGACCGTTGGCCGCCAGCCACGGGAAGCTATACGCCGCACCCATCGGGGCCGCCGCCGCGAAGTAGTCGGGATAGTGCAACGCCAGTTCGGAGGCCCCGGTGCCCCCCATCGAGAGGCCCGTCACCGAGATCCGCTCTGCGTCCACGCGATAGCGCCGCCGCACGTCGGCCACCGCGCAAAATACGTCGTTCTCACCGATACCCCGAAACTCGGTGATCCCACGACCGAAAGGCGTGACGAGCAACGCCCCGTGGCGCTCCGCCGCCCAGAGCGGGGCCGCGTTTTCGTCGGCGGTATAGTGCTCCGAGGTCTGGCCGACGTACTCCGGCGACAAGCCCGCCGAAGTCCCATGCAGATTGATGACCAGCGGCCAGGGACGGCGACCGTCGTAGCCGACCGGCACATAGAGCGCATACGGCTGGTCGGTGTCGTCAATCGCGGAACGGTAGCTCAAGCGGAGGTCCTGCCCCGGCAGCGGACGAGTAGCCCGCCTCGTATCGCCCGGCGGCAGCGCACCCATTGCCTCTATCCTCCAATCAGAGACCTTTGCAGAAATCGCCATTCCCGCGAAAGGAGACCTTTGCGTAACCCGTCATTCCCACGCCAGCGGGAATCCAACAACCGGCCCTCCCAGGTTGGTAAGGGTGGAGTCACTACTACTAGAACACTCCGTCCGGGAGTTATACAAAGGTCTCGATCACGTCTGCACGGGCAGCCCCACTGACCACCCCGTCAGCATCTACCGACCGCTGGCCCAGCAGCCACACCAGCACCGCGCCGGTAATCGCCCCACCCACAAGGCCGCCTATAACCCAGACGAGCACGACTAGGAGCACAACCAGGACCTCGCTCCCGCCGCTGATGACCCCCCCAAACAAGATGATAACCGGCCCTATGGTCCAGCCGACCGTACTCGCTGCGATCCACCACCCGGCCCGTGCGATCTGCTGCCGCAGCACCAGCCATTGCAAGACCCCTGCCACCGTCCCACCTAGCAGCCCGAACACGACTACGCCCACGGCCCAGCCCAGCGTGCTGGCGACGATCCACCAGCCAGCCCGCGCCAACTGCCGCCGCAACACCAGCCATTGCGAGACCCCCAGTGCAGCCCCGCCTATGGCCCCAACTAGCAGGCCACCTACGAGCAGTCCAAAGACCGGGCCTATCGCCCCAAACACAGGACGGAGCACGACCCCGCCGACACTCCAGCCCAGCGTGCTGGCCAGCACCCACCAGAGCCACAACCGCCAGCCCACGCCCCGCGGCCGCTCCCTGGCATCGGTCCGCTCGCCCATCCGCCCCTCCTCGGCACTGCTACGCCCTCCCACGCGAACATGCTAACCAGCGCACCGCGTTATCGCCACCTACGCTCCGGCCCACCTCCGGCGCACTCCCCCTCTCTATCGCTCGGCGCTGGAGAGGGGGCCGGCTGACAAGGGGAGGTTTTTCCGTATGGGCGCACCACGTTGCACCCGTCTCCCCGTCATCCCCCCCGTCGCATCCGTCATTCCGGCGCCAGCCGGCCCCCTTCTCCGCTCCCGGGCCGGAATCCAGGGCCATGCAGAGGGCCTGGAACAGGCCCTCCACCCCCTCTCCACATGGTGGAGAGGGGGCCGGGGGGTGAGGGCCGCCCCGCTACGCCAAGCCCCAACGCCAGGCGCCAGCATGCCCCCTCCTCCGCTCCCGGGCCGGAATCCAGGGCCATGCAGAGGGCCTGGATTCCGGCCCTCCACCCCCTCTCCAAATGTTGGAGAGGGGGCCGGGGGGTGAGGTCTGCCCGCCCCCGCGGCTCTCCACGAAAAACCTACCCTTATCAGGAGGGGCCCGGGGGGTGAGGCAACCGGCTGCCAAACGGTATCATCGTGGTGTGATGAGCCAAACACCATCCGCAGCCGCCCTTTCCGATGCCAACTGTGCCTTGGGCATGGTGTCCCAGCCCGGACCGGCGGGGGCGTTCCTCACAGCCGACGCGCTATTGGAGCATCAGTCCCGCTACGGCATTACCCGCGCTCTCCCCTTTCATGCGCTCGCCTTGGAAGAGCACCCCGCCACGGGCAACGCCAAGCTCCTCCCGGCCATCGCGGGCCACGCCGCGCTCCAGCCGTCGTGGATTGCTCTGCCGCACCATACCGGCGAGTTTCCCGCGCCGGCAACGCTGCTGGCCGAGGCGCGGGACGCCGGCGTGCGGGCGCTGCGCCTGTTCCCGGATGACCACAAGTACCCGGTGGACGACTGGATGCTGGGCGACTTCTTTGCGGCCGTGGCCGGGCAGGTGCCGCTCTTCTGGCACATCGCGCGCCTCGACACCCCTACCGCCCGCGATATCTATCGCGTCTGCTCGCAGTATCCCCCTCTGCAAGTCGTCGTTTGCGACGTGGACAAGTCCATCCCGCGCCTCATCACCCCGCTGCTGCGCCAGCTTCCCAACCTCTGGCTGGAGACCGGCGGGTTCCGCACGTATCGTGGCATCGAATTCATCGCGGAAGCGGTCGGCGCCGACCGGCTGATCTTCGGAACCCGCCTCCCGTGGCAGTCGGTCGGCGGCCCCCATGCCGAGCTACGGTACGCCCGCCTAGAGCCGGCGGTACGTGCCCAGATTGGCGCCCACAATCTCGACCGCCTGCTCGCGACGGCCGCCTGGTAGGAGCACCGCTATGACCGCTACGCCCCACCACCATCATCACCCGCATCACCCGCACCACCACACCCACCGGCACGACCCCTTCGCCGAACGGGCCATGCATGGCGAGCCACTGGCAGACCTGGTCATAGACATCCACTGCCACCCCGGCGTCGGCCGCAACTTCTACTGGCACGGCGGCGACGTGGACGACATGGTCCGCACGATGGACGAGACGGGTGTAGACTACGCTTGCTTCAGCGCCTACGCCGCCATCGGCCCGGACTTCATCGGCGGCAACGACCTGGTGGCCGCGGCCATCCGGCGCCATCCGACGCGGGTGCTCGGCTGCGTGGTGCCCAACCCCCGCTACCCGCAGCTGGTGGTGCCGGAGCTGCGGCGCCGCGTGGAGGATCAAGGCTTTCGCGGCATCAAGATTCACCCCACCAGCCACGGTTATCGGGTGCTCGGCCCCCACTACGAGCCGGTCTACGCCTACGCCGACGACCACCGCCTCCCGATCCTGAGCCACACGTACGATTCTCCGGCGACGGTCGCCAAGCTGGCCGAGACATACCCGAACGCCACGTTTGTCTGGGCACACGCCATTTGGAGCCACCTGCGGACGCCCGACCTGGCGACAGTGGTACGAGAGCACCCGAACGTCTTGGTGGAGATGGCCGGGTCGGGGAACGTGCGGGGGACGATTGAGGACTTTGTGCGCGTGGCCGGGGCCGAGCATGTCGTGTTCGGATCCGACTACCCGGTGTTAGGCCAGGCCTGGCAGCTCGGCCAAGTGGCTCACGCCGACCTGCCAGCGGCCGACAAGCGCAAGATTTTCGGCCAGAACCTCCGCACCGTCCTCCGCCTCTAGCCGCTGCACTACTCAGATCGCGTAATGGAGCAGGGCATCCACCCGGGCAATGCGCGCACGCGCGCGCGTTAGGCTGTACCGATCCGGAGAAAGCAGCCGCGACGGCCTAACCACCAGACGGTAAACCCGCGGCATCGAAGCCAGGATGCCGAGCATACCCCAAGCGACAAGGACCGGGGTCGCTAGAAACGTTAGCGCAAATAGCGGCTACTATCGTCAGCACTAGCGCGTGTTTGCAAACCAGCTTTTAGGTAGGGGCGTCATTCATGGCGCCCACCCGTCACTCCGGCGCAGGCCCCGTCATTGCGGCGCAGGCCGCAATCCAGTCCCACTGGGGGCCACGCCCCGTCATTGCGGCGCAGGCCGCAATCCAGTCCCACTGGGGGCCACACCTCGCCACCTGACCGCTCTGCCCCCTCCCGACTGGCACTTTGCAAACACGTCCTAGACGATCGTCGTACAGCCATGCAACGACGCCGGCCGTGTTACGGTAAAGTAGGTCGCCGCCTGGAGTGCGCCAGATGCCCGGAATCATCCTACCCGCCGACTACCATCCGCCCGCCTCGGCACGCGGCCCGGCTACCATCCGCGAGGTCAAGCGTAGCCTGCTCGACAAGCCCAGCCAAGCCTTCGACTGCCAGCTAGTCGCGGCGGAGACCACTGTCGGGATAGCCGCGGCCATCATTCTGTACCGGATGCCGCGGGCCACGACGATCTTCGGCATTGACATGCCCGAAGGCTCGTTCACCCTCGGCTATTTCTGGCAGGATCGGCCCTACAACGTCTATCACTGGCTCGACCCGGACGCGCGCACGCTGGCCTACTACGCCAACATCGCGGATCGGACGACCATTACCACGACGACCATTACCTGGCGCGATCTCGTGGTAGACGTGCTGATCCGACCGAACGGCGCGGTCGAGGTGCTGGACGAAGACGAGCTACCCGCCGCCCTCCCGCCGACCGTGGCCCGCAGGATTGACCTCGCCCGCGCCTCCCTGGTAGCCGACGCAGCCACGCTCGCCGCGGAAATCGAGTACGCCTCGCAAGCCTGGCTCGCCGCACGCCGGTAGCACAAGCTCGTCATGGTCCGTGCTAACCCGCATCGTCCGCGAGTACGGCGAGGAATTCATGCCCTGTGACCACTCGCAGTGGAGCTACTGCCGGATGGTCTAGTAACACCAGGAGGTCGTTATCACCGGTGACGAGGTATTCGACCTGAGCATCTACCGCGGCGGCGAGCACGTGCTGATCTTCGGGGTCTCGAACTTCAACTCCGAGACGTGTCACCGAATGGCCACTCTCGATGCATGCGGCGAGTCGTTGCAATAACGACGCAACACTACCTCAATCTCGTCGTAGAGTGCCTGTGAAGCGACCAACTGAAAAGCGCCCCGTAGCCAGGCGAGCAGCACTTGATACGGGGCACCACGGCTAATGACGCCACTGACCAATCCGTTGGTGTCTACAACGGCTCTAACGCGACTCAACTGCCCGCTGCTCGCGGGCGTAACGCTCGCGGCGCACTTCCCCCACTACTTCCGTAATATCGGCATACACCTCGTCTGAATCCTTGTCCAGATTCCGCTCCTGAATTGCCTGCACAACGGCATCGAGTGCGCTACTCGCCTCACGCGCATCGTTTACCTCTGTAGCGACAACCTCGCCCCGCCTATTCTCAGCGGCACCAACCGCCGTTAAGCCTGCCCTCAGCTGCTTCACCATATTTCACCCACAATCCGCCTTTTTGCCCCGACCTCCCGACAATCATAGCAAGAGGACACCACGTAGGAACGCTTCCATCGGCTACCGGCCTTGGCGCAGGTCGGGCTGACATGCTTGCACCGGAATAATCGGAGTTGTGCTCACTTCTGCCCATTCAGCATGGCCGTGCGGACGCGATTGGCGCGGCGGAAGTAGGCCGCGCGCGTCTCCAGGTCGAACTTGCGGATGATCTCCTCGCAGGTCGTATCTTCCAAGTGCGAATACATGCAGAACACGGCCTCGGGCCGTGTCACGTCAATCTCCACACCGGCGCCGTACACCTCCTTGATCGCCCCCAGCTTCGCATGGTTGTAATCCAAGTGGAGCACCTGATAATCAAGGTTAATCGTCCTGACGTTGATCGGCTGGTAGACGGCATCGGACTCGATCAGGCTCCGGCCGAGCGGGTCCACAATACGACTCTCGCTGCCCGGCGTGGCCGAGGCCATGAAGAAGCTGAAGTCGTGCGCCCAAATACTGAGCTGCAAACCTCCGGCATACATTGAAGAGAAGAAGACGATCTCCGCGTCTTCCGCCTGGTTGCCCTCGGCGACATCGCGGAAGTTGAGATCATAACAGATCGCGAAGCCGACCCGACCAAAGTCCGTGGCGGCCACAGCCGGTTCGACGCCGGGCGTGACGCCCATCTCTATCTCGCTGATCGTGGGGTGAATCTTGTGGTAGACGCAAGAGACATCCCCTTTGCGGTCGAGTAGGACCTGGGAATTGTAGGTCTTCCCGTCTTCCACGGTGAAGATCGGCACGATCACGTAGCAACGATGCTGGCGTGCGACCTCCGCGAACGTTTGGATGGTGGGTCCGTCGAGCGGTTCCGCAGCAATGGGTAAGCACGACTGTCCCAGGCCATACCAAGTGATGACCTCGGTCATGCAGACGATATCCGGCCGGTCCAAGCACGCCCGTTCGACCAAGGCCCGCTGGCGATCCCGGTTCACGGCGATCTGGCTCTCCGGCGAGTCCGCCACCCCGGCTTGCCGACTAGAGACCGTAGCCACACGAACGTACCGTGCCATACTTCCCCTCCTCCTCACTTCATTGAAACGGCTAGGATAGTCGCCGGGCAGCGCCCCCCAAACAGCGGCGGCGGCGGCCGCTGACTCACTCCAAATCCCTAACGGAGCAGCAGCCTGCCGCTACCGCGACCGTGGCAACGCCCCCCAGCCGATTGTGCAAACCTGGCATTCGGAAGAGGCCTCAATGCCCGCAGCCGTACACAAACAACCGACCGTCTTGGCCCTGGCTGGCCCGACGGCGGTAGGCAAGACTGCCCTCTCGCTGACGGTCGCCACCGCTCTGAACGCCGAGATCATCTCGGTAGACTCGCGCCAGGTCTACCGCGGGATGGACATTGGCACGGCGAAGCCTACCGCCGCCGAGCGTGCCCGCGTCCGGCATCATCTGCTCGATGTCGTCGCACCGGACGCAGCGTATTCCGTCGCGCTGTATCAACGGCAGGCACAGGCAATCATCGCCCGCCTGCACGCGAACGGCAAGCTGCCGCTGCTCGTCGGCGGCAGCGGACTGTATTTTCGCGCCGTCTGCGACGGCCTGGTGCTCCCGCCGGTGCCGCCGCAGCCGGCGCTACGGGCCGAGTGGGAAGCGCGAGTGGCAGCGGGTGACCTCGCCCACCTGGTCGCAGAGCTGCGCCGCCTGGACCCGCTCGGGGCCGAACGGCTCGACCTGGCCAATCCGCGTCGCGTCATCCGTGCGCTGGAGGTGACACACGTCAGCGGGCGCCCGTTTTCCGCTTGGCAACGGCGCCGGCCACCGCCCTTCCGCACCATTTGGCTGGGCCTGACACGGCCCCGCGCCGAGCTATACATCCGCATCAATGCGCGGGCACTAGCGCAAATCGAAACCGGTCTCGTGGCAGAGGTGCGTAGCCTCGTGGCCCACGGCTACGGCTACGACCTCCCGGCCATGCAAAGCCTCGGCTATCGAGAAATCGGCCAATATCTCCAAGGGCGGCTGACCCTCGACGACGCGATAGCCAGCCAGCAGCAAGCCACCCGGCGCTACGCCCGCCGCCAGCTCACCTGGTTCCGGCGCGACGAGCGCATCCACTGGCTCCCCGCATCCACCACCCACCTACCCGAGTTCCTGGACGCCGTGCAGCAAGCCAGCACCGGCAGTGCCGAGGCCGCCGCCCTTGCTCAGGCCAGGGGCCGGCAGTGATCGCGCACGCCGTAGGGGCACGGCATGCCGTGCCCCTACCCTGGGTGCAGAGCCACGCTGGGTGCCGTTTGGCCTCCGAGCAGCACTAAGAGTGGTAAGGTAAGACATGATCGCTGGCGGACTGCGCTGGGACTAGGACAATGATTACCGAGCTGCAAATCGAAGGCTTCAAGAGCTTCGGCTCACCGGCGGAGAAGATAGAGTTGGGACCGCTCAACTTCATCGTCGGCGCCAACGCCTCAGGCAAGACAAACCTGCTTCACGCCTTGAAGTTTCTGCAGAACGCCGTAAACCACGACGTTTCCTATGCCGTGAGCGAGCTAGGAGGCAGCGCCGAAGTCAGCAACAAGCACTTACGTCAACAACATAAGCCAAAACCGGTTCGGCTTTCAATCAAACTTGAGAAGGAGGTCAGATTCTCAGAAGATCGAGATGACGAGGGTGTTGTGCTGTCTGTGCGGTCCTGGGAATATGAATTGGAGCTTAATCTGGGAGAAAATGAAGCTACACCAAGCGTTGCAGCAGAATCGTTGAGCGCGGAAGTTGTGCGGGATGCCGAGACGAGTACGGCGACACTGACACGGGACAGCAAGAAGATCATCATCTCCAATCCGCTGAATCTACTGCTTCCCATTGGCGGAGAAAAGCGGACTCTGACCGTTTCCGTTCCCGAACAGGAATCGACACGCCTCGCCCTCGTAGGAGCCGGGCTCTTTTTCTTTCCGGCCATCATGCTTCGTGAAGAGATCAGACGCTGGAGCTTCCACAATATCATTCCTGGAGTCGCTCGCCAGCCATACCGAGAAGAAGCGGATGCCGCTCTCGGTTCGGCAGGCGAGAAGCTGGCTGCCATTCTTCATAGAATGACTGCTGAAGAGCAAGCTACGATTGTGCATAGCCTGAGAGGTATAGTGCCAGGATTTAAGGACTTGACGACAAGAAAGCTACCAATTGAAGACACATTATCCTTTCAGATCGTAGAAGATAAACTTAAGGAGGCAGTTAACCCCATCTCAGTCTCGGACGGTACAGTTCGTTTGCTTGCCCTGCTCGTCCTCACCACCTGGATTGCCCCCAGAGCGTCGCTCGTTGCCATCGAGGAGCCGGAAAATGGCATCCACCCACACCTGGCAGAAAATGTCGTGGATATGCTGCGGTCCGCCTCCGATCAGAGTCAGCTTATTGTCACGACCCACGAACCCGATCTGCTCGATCACCTAGAGCCTAGCGAGGTCATTCTCTGCGACAAACGGGACGGATTTACGGAGCTTAGGAAGGCCTCAAGCGTTGCCGACATCAAGCAATTCCGCAAGCACTTCAGCCTCGGAGAGCTGTGGGAGCAGGGTGTCGTGGGAGCAATCCCGTGAGAATCGGCGTCGGTGTCGAGGGTCCCTCCGACCGGGCGTTCTGGGACAAGGTACTGCACAAGCACTTCCCCGGTGTCCGCTTTGATATCCGCAACATGAAGACCCGGGAGAAGCTCATCCGTCAGACCCCTCGCCTGCTAGAGTCCTTTCGGAGCCTCCACTACACCGCCGGCTTCATCCTGGTGGACCGCGACAAGGACCCGTGTGTTGCGGCCGTCCTCCAACGATTTGACGAATTAAGCCGTGAAGAAACACGCCAGCCAACGCACAAGCGCTATCTGTTCATCTGTGTTGCTATCCGCGGATTCGAGGCCTGGCTTCTCGCCGATACTGCCGCCATCAATGCACTATTACCCCGGGCCAGCTACGCTGCGCCGAGTGACACTGCCAGTCTGAACCCAGGGACACAGCTCAAGGCGTTGTGGCAGCAGCAATATGGACGAAATTCCGCCCCCAACAAGATCAACTTCGCCCGCATGCTGGCGCCGCAATTCGACCCGGCGGCGGCCGGATGGCATTCGGCATCGTTCACCTACTTCTGGTCACGCCTGACGGCGGCCTACCAGAGCGCCCTACAAGCCTGAGTACTACCAAGGCATCGTGCGACCGGTGTGCCGGCGCCCGATCTCCGCGGCCTCGGGACCACCACTGCCGATCAGCACCCCTTCGTCGAGCATCTCCGTCACATTGTCCGGATTCACGCCATTGAGAAAGGCAATCCCGACCGACTTGCAGGCGGCAAAGACACGCGCCCGTGCAGCGAGCATGTACTCGGGATAGGGTGGATCGTGGTTGTCCTCGTAGCCGAGCGACATCCCCATATCACCCGGTCCCCACTCGGCGAAACCAACGCCGGGAACCTGTATGTTCGCCTCTGCGTTGGCCAAACAGCGTTTATCCTCGATCTTGAGACCCAGGAGCAGCTCACCCTGCGGATTGAGCGGCCACGGGTCGGCCTTGTCGAGATACTCGTTCACCGACAGCCCCCACACCGCTGCCGCTTCCCCCTGACCGCCACTCCCCCGGCGCCCGTCACCCAGCCCCTCACCCACGCCAATGCGCTGGAAGGGGTAGCGCGCCGACTCGACGAACGTCTTGACGGCGCCCGGCGTCTCGGCGTGGCAGAGCAGGATACCGTGTACGCCGGCCGTCAGGAGGTGCTTCACCATCCAGGCGTTGGCCCGCATGACCTCCACGCTCGTCCCGTCGGTCGGCAAGGTGGCAATCACCGTCGGCGTGCGGTGCCCGCTACGAGTCGGACCACCGGCGATCAACCCGCGCATGAACGCCGACAACCCCGGTATGTTGAACGCAAAATGCTCCATCTCCACCATCAGGTAGTCGGCCCACGTCTGCGCCATCTCGACACCGTTCTCGTAAGTCAGCTCGCCAGCGCCGGTGTAGTAGATCGGCTGACCCTGCTCCAGTAGCTCGATCGCCCGGTTGATACGTGGCATTATCCTTCAACCTGCCTGCGTATTCGCTGCTCGCCGGCTCACCCAGCGGCCATGACTATGCCGCCCACTAGGACGCGCCGGCAGCGCTGGCCTGGATTATTCACAACTATGTCCCTGCCAGCAAGGAGAGGGGCGGGGATACCTCGCCTCCGTCACTCCCACCCCAGCACTCCATCCAGGCGCAAGCCGGAATCCAGGGCCATTCGGAGGCCCTGGAACAGGCCCTCCTCCCCCTCTCCACATGTGTGGAGAGGGGGCCGCGGGGGTGAGGTCTACCCCACCCCCGCGGCTCTCTACGAAAAACCTACCCTTGTGAGGGGAGCGGGGGGGCAGGGTGAGGGCAGCCAGCGCAGCAAGCTGCTCCCCCTACTCGGTGCTCTGTGGCTAAATATCCGGGGCGGCAACCCCCTTCCGGCTGCTACACTGCCCATTAGCATGACACCACAACAGAGGCCCCACGTCCGCGCCGACGGTCGCGCCTTCGACGAGCTACGACCGGTACGGATCACCACCGGCTACCAGGAGTACCCGGAAGGATCGGCGCTCATCGCCTGCGGCAACACCCGCGTTCTCTGCGCCGCTTCGGTGCAGGACCGGCAGCCGCCCCACCTGCTCAACACCGACCGCGGCTGGGTCACGGCCGAGTACGCGATGCTGCCACGCGCTACCCATACCCGCAGCAGCCGAGAATCGGTACGCGGCCGTCTCGGCGGTCGCACGCAGGAGATTCAACGCCTGATCGGCCGCGCGCTCCGGGCCGCCGTAGACCTCCAGGCGCTCGGCCCCCGGACCGTCATCCTGGACTGCGACGTGCTCCAAGCCGACGGTGGTACCCGCACCGCAGCCATCACCGGCGCCTACGTTGCCCTCGCCCTCGCGCTACACCAGCTGGTCAACACGGGGATGCTCACCAGCACCCCACTGAAGAAGGCCGTAGCCGCCGTCAGTGTCGGGATCGTACACGGTGCGCCGTTCCTCGACCTCTCCTACCCAGAGGACTCCCGCGCGAGCGCCGACCTCAACGTGGTGATGACCGGCGAGGGGCAGTTTATCGAGGTACAGGGCACGGCCGAGGGCGCGCCATTCTCGCCCCAGGCGTTGCACCGCATGCTCGACCTCGCCCACCAGGGCATCAAGTCACTGCTCGCGGCCCAAGAGCGAGCCATCCGCGCCGCTTTGGACAGCGCCGAGGGTAGGAGGTCCTTCCACACGTAGGAGCCGCCCGTCGGCGGGTGGCCCACGGCGACTAGGACCTGTTGACACTTCCCGGTCATCCCCGCGAAAGGAGACCTTGGCCTAACCCGTCATTCCCGCGCCAGCGGGAAGCCAAACGCAGCACCGCCCTGGTTGGCGGGAGGGGAGCGCAGCCACCCCGGCGCTCCCTCCGGGGGGTATGCAAAGGTCTCCGAAAGCGGAATCTGGAGTGGATGGTCTGGCGAAACTGCCTTCCACGCTCCACTGCCAACCCAACCCAGTTCCCTATGCGAGCGCCTGCACCAGTTTCCGGAACCGGTCGCCGCGGTCGAACTCGCTGTCGAACAAGCCGAACGAGGCACAACCCGGCGAGAGCAGCACAACGCTCCCAGGCTCCGCCACCTCCCGCGCCGTCGTCAGCGCCGCCGCGAGGTCGCCGGGCTGACCGATCACCTTCTCCCCACACGCGGCCGCCACCCTGGTCGTTGCCGTGCCTGCCAGCAGCACAACCGCCGTCACCATGGCCTCTGGCCTCTGCACGGCCGCGCGCACACCGCTGAAGTCCAGCCCCTTGTCACTGCCACCGGCGATCAACACGGTCGGCCGGTCCATGGCGGCGAGAGCGGCGAGCAAGGCTTCCGGCATGGTGGCCGCCGTATCGTTGATGTACCGCACGCCCTCGAATTCGCGGATCGTCTCCAGGCGGTGCGGCACACCGGGAAAGGCGGCCACCGCCCGGTCAATCACCCCAGTGGATATCCCCAGCGTACCGGCCGCCGCCGCCGCCGCCGCGACGTTCGCCCGGTTGTGGTCGCCATACAGGTGCGCTATCTCCCACCCGGCCGTCTCCGACGCCGGATCGAACCACACCACGCGCCCCACCGTCTCCTCGGCCAGCGGGCGCACCGGCCGGCTGGATCCGTTGAGCACGGCGTAGTCCTCGGGCCGCTGCCAGCGCAAGATGAGTCCCTTGCTCCGCGCATACTCGGCATAGCTCGCGTAGCGATCCAGATGATCGGGCATGATGTTGGTGATGACGGCCACGTGCGGGCTGCGCCGCAACGGAATCAACCCCTCCAGCTGCCAGCTCGACAACTCCAAGACAACCCAGCTATCCCGCTCGATGTGCGGCAGCGTTTCCAGCGCCGAGCGGCGCAGATTGCCGGCGACGACGTGCGGCCAGCCATGCGCCTGGACGATGGAGGCGAGCAGCAGCGTGGTCGTGGTCTTGCCCTTGGTGCCCGTGACACCGATGATATTCCGGCTCGGACACTCTGCGAAGAAGAGCGTCATCTCCATGACTACCGGTACGCCGGCCGCTGTCGCCACCTGCAAGTAGGGCGAATGGCGCGGCACAGCCGGATTGCGGACGACGAGGTCCGCAGATCGAAAGTCCTCCTCCCGATGCTGTCCCAGCACGTAGGTAATCGGGAGCTCCGCCAAGGACTCCAGCGAAGCGGCGAGTTGCTCGGCGGAGTTGAGGTCGGTCACGGTAACGTGAGCACCCCGCTCGGCCAGGAACCGCGCCACGCCCACGCCGCCACCGTGAACACCAAGTCCCATCACGAGCACGCGCCGGCCGCGATAATCCACCGTCTTGCCCCCCCTGCGCCGACCACTCGGTCTCCACGGCCGGCCGCCGCCACACGCGATCAGCGTTCCTGATCCTGCTAGGGTAAAGTTCTTGGTACGATAACGTCACCAACGTCACCGCAGTGTACTGCACGCCCCGCGTGCCCGCAGAGACCGATGAGACAGCGTCCTGCTCCCTCTTCACGCTACCCCAGCCCGGCGGCGCAACGCCGGGCGGCCGAGCTATGGAAGGCCCGTCTCGGCCTCGGCGCCGCGACGATCATTACGGCGCTTTCCCTGGTAGTGATGTATCGCATTGCCGGCCTGAGCGTGGAGGCCATGCTGACGGTTTCTCAGAACACTCTGACCACCGTCCAAGTCCTCAGCAGCAGCTTAGGCTTGCCGCTGCCCGAGTTCCTGAGCACGCTGGAGATTAGCCCGGCCTCCGCCGACGCAAATCCGGCAGCCACCTCCACAGCCAGCCAGCCCACCGATGGCACAACCGCCCCGCCAACGCAAGCTCCCGCCCCAACTGCAGCGGCCGCCAATACGCCGGTCTCCAGCAGTACCATCGCGCCAACACCGGCGCCGGAGCCTACGGCGACGGTCGTCCCAGACAGTATGCGCGAGCACACCGTCGTGGCCGGCGATACCCTCTTTGCGCTCGCCCGGCGCTACGAGAGCAGTGTGCAAGCTATCGTCGCGGCGAACAACCTGCGGGACAGCAACGTGACCCTCCAAATCGGTCAGCGGCTGATCATGCCCTAGTGCCGTCCCCGGGAGGACCTTTCCAAAGTCACCGCCAACCCGGTCATTCATCACCGCCAACCCGGTCATTCTGAGTAGCCTTTCCACTGTCATTCTGAGCATCCTTTCTACTGTCATCCTGAGCATCCTTTCTACTGTCATTCTGAGCGGAGCGAAGAATCTCGCCACGTGGGAGCGACCCGGCGTCCCCGGCCCACAGCCTCACCGACGTGAGCTAGGCGAGGTCCCAACCCGCCGCTGCCAGCACCGGCTCCAGTGCCGCCGCCCCCACCGCCCCGGCCCGGAGAATCTGCGCCGTTGGCGGCGACGAGAGCGCAAGCACCGTTGACGGCTGCCCCACCGGCGACGGTCCCGCGTCGAGCACCACGTCCACCTCCGACCCGAGGGCGGCGACGGCCGCTTGCGCCGTCGTCGCCGGAGCCTCGCCGGAACGATTTGCGCTCGTGCCGATCAGCGGACAGCCGGCCGCGCGGATGAGCGCGCGCGTGACGGGATGATCCGGTATCCGCAACGCGACGGTGGCGGGGCCAAAGCTCCCTCCAGGCACGCCTGGGACCGGCAGCTTTCCCCCGCCAGTGGCACCGGCCGCGACCAGGTCCGGCACCTGCGCCGAGCGGGGCAGCACGAGCGTTAACGCCCCCGGCCAGAAGCGAGCGGCGAGTCCCGCGGCGACCGGTGGCCAATCCGCGACCAACGCGCCGGCGGCCTCCGGGTCGGCGAGGAGCACCGGCAGGCCACGAGCGGCCGCGCGTCCCTTCACTCCCAACAGCCGGTTCACCGCCGGGGGGTCGAGCGCGTTCGTTCCCAAGCCGTAGAGCGTGTCAGTGGGATACACCACCAGTCCACCCCAGCGCACGATTTCGGCCGCCCGCCTGAGCCACACCGGGTCACCGGCCGGGTAGAGCCGCATCCTTCCTGATCGCGACGAGCCACGACCCGGCAGTCCATCTGCGGATTGACTCCCGCCTGACGATTGCATTGCAGCGCATTCTACCTCCGAGCCGCCAAGTCTACACAATCCGGCGTGGCGCTGGACTACGCCGGGTATGGGTGCTACCATCCCGCCAATGCCGGATTGCACCGGGGCGAGGTATGCCCTGCCCCAAGGAAGGAGCACGCGCCAATGCCAAACGTCTCATTCATCGGATTAGGGAAGATGGGCCTGCCCATGTCACGCAATATCATGCAAGCCGGCTTCCCCCTCACCGTCCACAACCGCAGCCGGGGCAAAGTCGCGGCGCTGGCCGCGGAGGGTGCGACCGCAGCCGCCTCATCGGCCGCGGCCGCCACCACCACCGACATCATCTGCCTGTGCGTACCCGTCCCGGACGACGTGGAAACCGTCATTCTCGGCCCGGACGGTGTGCTGGCCGGCGCCCGCAGCGGCAGCCTGGTCGTGGACTTCAGCACCATTGACCCCGTCACAAACCGCAAGGTGGCCGCGGCGCTGGCCGAGCAAGGCGTCGGCTACATTGACGCGCCCGTCAGCGGCGGGCCGCCGGGCGCCGAGGCCGGCAGCCTGACGGTAATGTGCGGCGGCAGCAAAGCGGACTTTGATCGCGCCCTGCCGGTGATGGAAGCCGTGGGCGAGAAGATCGTCCACGCCGGGCCAATCGGCGCCGGCTCGACCGTCAAGCTCATCAACCAAATGCTCGTGGGCGTCAACCTCGCCGGCGCTGTCGAGGGCTTTGTCCTCGGCGCTAAAGCGGGGATTGATCCCGAGCTACTGCTCGACGTGGTGAGCAGCGCCTCCGGCGACAGCTTGCAGCTCCGGCGCTGCTTCCCGGACTTCGTCTTCAAGAACTCCTACGAGCCGGCCTTCTCCGCCAACCTCCTCTACAAAGACATCATGCTGGCGCTCGGCATCGGCCGTGAGCTGAACGTCCGCCTCAACCTCGGCAATCTGGCGCTCCAAGCCTACGAGGAAGTCCGCAACCACGGACTGGGCGAGCAGGACTTCGCCGTGGTAGCCGTACCCCTCCAGCGGCTCTCCGGCGTACAGATCAAGCCGGAAGAGTAGCACTGGCCCCGCTGCGGCAGGGGCGGTAGTTCCCTCCCCTGGAGCTTGCTCCGGGGGAGGGCTAGGGTGCTGACAAGGGGAGGTTTTTCCGTATGGGCGCACCATGTTGCCCCCGTCTCCCCGTCATTCCCACCGTCGCATCCGTCATTCCGGCGCCAGCCGGCCCCCTCCTCCGCTCCCGGGCCGGAATCCAGGGCCATGCAGAGGGCCTGTTCCAGGCCCTCCACCCCCTCTCCACATGGTGGAGAGGGGGCCGGGGGGTGAGGTCTCCCCGCCCCCGCGGCTCTCCACGAAAAACCTCCCCTTATCAGGAGGGGCCCGGGGGGTGAGGCCCCGCTACGCCAAGCCCCAACGCCAGGCGCTGGCCGCGGGGGCCGGGGGGTGAGGGCCGCCCCCCGCGGCCAGCCCCCTCCCCGCCCATCCTGCCCATCCTGCCCATCCATGTAAATACCTACCCCTGTCAGGCGAGGGGGCCAGGCCACCGTGGCCCTACGTGTCAAAGACCTCGCGCACCGCGCACGCGAACCCAGGCAGCACCTCCAGACCGTCGAGCGTGTCATTTTCGGTGAGCGTCACCATCGCCCGGCCCGGCTCGTGTACGTCCACGGTCCGCGTGTCCGGCTGCACCACCCACACCAGACGCACACCGTAACTGAGCCACATCCGCGCCTTATCGTAGACCTCGCGCTGGCTGTCACTGGGAGAGACAATCTCGACCACCAGATCGGGCGGCACCTCGGCGTAGCCGGTAATCCGCACACCCGGCGGAATTTTCTGCGCCGAGATGTACGCAATGTCTGCACCAAGGACTGTATCCGGGTCGCGCTCTAGCCAATAGCCCGAGGAGATCGTCAGGCTTCCTAGCCTTCGCGGCTTGATGAAACACCCAAGCTCAAAACCCAGCGTCACAGCGATCTCGCCGTGCTCCAGTCCTGTTGGCATCGTCTCGTGGAGCACCCCCCGAATCAACTCGCCGCGCACACCCTGGCTATCCAGCCGCAGCAGGTCGTCGGCCGTGAGTAGCCTCGTCTCGGTGATCGTCATACCCACCCCCTTCACGCCCCCTTCAACTAGACTCCCCCTCTCCAAATGTTGGAGAGGGGGCTGGGGGGTGAGGTCTGCCCGCCCTCGCGGCTCTCCACGAAAAACCTACCCTTATCAGGAGGGGCCCGGGGGGTGAGGCCCCGCTACCCGACGTGCTCCCCCGCCGGCCAGCGATATACCATCTTCAGATACTCGTCGTAGGGGATGTCCGCCAGGGGCGCCATCGCCGCATCCCACAGCGCATCCCAGCGCTCGTAGTCGGTCAGCACTGTCTCCGGCTGTGACGCACTCCGCACGACAAAGCCCGGCAAGAACGGTCGCCCCGTCGGCTTGGCGGAGTCCTGATAGCGCAAGTCCATGCTCCAGCGCACCCGCTCCGACACGTTCGGCTGGCTGCGATGCATCATCAACGGATGAAAGAGGATCAGTCCACCCGCCGGCGTGGGCAGCAGCCGCGGCGTCAGTGCCGGCACCTCCTGCGGGTCTACCCGAATCTCGCCATTAACCAGATGGCGGCGCAGCCCGTCCTTGTGGCTGCCCGGCAGCAGTTCCAGACAGCCGCCATCCTCCGGCACGTCGAACAGCGGTATCCACATCGTCGCGATGATCTGGTCGTCAGCCTCCGGCAAGACCGTCCCGGCATCCTGGTGCCAGTCGTGGGCACGCGAGTTATGCATCGCCGACTGTTCCGGCGGCACCGAGCGAATGTGCTGGATCGGACTACACTGGAGCTCCGGGCCGATCAGCGACTCCGCCAGATCGAGCAAGCGCGGGCAGTGCAGAAAGTCGAACATCGCCCGGCCCCGCACGAAACGAATATCCAGCTTATCCCCGATCTCTGGCGCCTCCGCCGCGATCAGGGCCATGCGCCGCTGGAACGGCTCCCCCTCGTACAGCGTAGTGAGCTTGCCCTCGGCGACGAGCTGCCGCGCCCGCCGATCAATGAGTGCCTCATACTCGGCGATGACCGGACCGAGATCATCGTCGCTGAGGACACCCTCCGCCAAGTGGAGATAGCCATTGTCGTGAAAATCCGCGATCTGCGCCTCGGTCAGCCTCATCCTACCCTCTCCTCGCCCTCCGCCAACCCACCCCGAATCTCCATTCCCGCGCCAGCGGGAATCCAGGGCCACGCATAGGCCCCGGTCCAGGCGCTACTCCCCCTCTCCACCCGGGTGGAGAGGGGGCCGGGGGGTGAGGTCTACCCACCCGCGGCGCCTCTACACAAAAAACCCACCCTTCTGAGGGGAACCATAGGGGGGCCGGTGCCTCCCCGTTCATGCTACGCTGCCTCCAACGGACATGCAACCGGCCACTGGCATACTGTGGTAAGCGCCATGCGACCATGAAATGAGGGGGAAGTCGTGAATCAGCGACCGCTACCCATCGGCACCCGGTCCCAGCTCTTCTTGGATGACTACCTGATCGCCGCCAGCGATGGCGTGGCGGCGCGCCTCCACCCCATGACCAAGCACCCGGAGCCGGTCCTGCGCGCCGCGGCGCCCTGGGAGCGGCCGGAGGTCGGCGGGCTATGGGGACCGGTGCATGCCCACTTCGACCCCATTGAGCAGGTCTTCAAGCTCTGGTACAGCACCATGGGCGCCTATCCGGCCGACACCTCCCGTCGGGACCCGACCTACCGCTGCCTGGTCACCTCGCCCGACGGCCTCAACTGGGAACGCCCCCATCTGAGACTGTTCGAGTACGCCGGCTCCACCCGCAACAACATCTTCACCGACCGACCCGACGGCGGACACGGGATGCTCGACTGCCCCGAGATGGCCGCCACTGAGCCGCCCGAGCGGCGCTACAAGGCCGCCGGCTGGGGCGGTTTCGACGACCGCCGCATCGCCCAGCTGAACGTCTACTTCTCCCCGGACGGCCTGCGCTGGCAGCCATATGCCGGCAACCCCGTGCTCCGCGGCCGGCGGCTCGACGATACCAACAGCGCCGCCAAGCTCCGCGCTACGCTGGCCCACGACGGCCCACCGGGGTCCCCGACGGCCAAGTATGCGCTGGTGCCGCGGATGATGGTGGAGCTGGGCGGTTGGCGACGGCGCTGCCTCGGCATCACCACCTCCGAAGACGACGACGACAATCCCTTCACGCAATGGAGCGACCCGCTGCTCGCCTTGGCCCCCGATCAGCTCGACGACGACATGTCCGAGGCCCGGTTAGCCGCGGCCAAGCCGTTGCTGCTCCACGATCATCCCGACGACCACCATTGCGAGTTCTACGGAATGCTGCTCCATCCCACGAGCGATCTCTTCTTGGGATTCGCGTGGACCTACGACGTGGCCTACGACCTCACCCGCCTCGGGCGCGGCAACGAGTACGCCATCGTGGACGTGCAGCTCGTCGCCACTCGCGACCTGGTCCACTGGCAGCGGATCGGCCACCGCCAGCCGGTGCTCGGACGCGGCGACCCCGACAGCTTCGACAGCCACATGATCTTCTACCATTCACTGCCCCTGACCGTCGGCGACGAGTGGTGGGTGTACTACATGGGCTTCAACGAGGGCCACGCCGCCAAGAGCTGCTACGACGACACGCTGCGCCGGCAGTACCGCGAAGATGTACGGGCCGGACGCCGCCACTTCCCGGCGCTGGGCCTGGCCAAGGTGCGCCGGGACGGCTTTATCTCCCGCGACGCCGGCCCGGACGGCGGCACCATCACCACCCGGCTGCTCCGACCGGGCGGCGCCGGTCTCGCAGTGAACGCCACGGTGGCCCCCGGCGGCGCCATCACGGTCGTCGTGCAGGACGAGCGGGGACAAACGCTCCCCGGCTTCAGCGCCGCCGACTGCACACCGCTGACCGGCGATTCCCTGCGGCACCGCGTCCAATGGGGCAACCGCCACGGCGACGACCACTGGCGCGAGCGTCCCCTGCGCCTCCAGTTCTACCTCCGCAACGCCGCCCTCTACGGCTTCCGCTTCACCGACTGAGCGTGAGGGTTGCAGGGGCATGATTCACCGCGCCCAGCCGCCCGTCATTCCTACACCTGGTTCCCGTCATTGCGGCGGAAGCCGCAATCCACCCCCTCTCCCCGCGGGAGAGGGCTGGGGTGAGGGCAGCCCCCAACCACGCGATTGCGCCTCCCCTCACCCAACGACGAGGCACAACGACTCCCCCTCTCCACACATGTGGAGAGGGGGCCGGGGGGTGAGGAATGCCCGGCGTGACGGGCACTGCAACGTACAACTACTTGTAGCTGATGCTGTCTGGAGTAGGCGGCGGCTCATCGAAACCGCTGCCATTCTTTTTGGCACGGTCTCTCTTTTCCCGCCAGTCGTCGAGCGCAGCTTTGTATAGAGTTGCGCCCTCTCGACGCATGTCCTCCCGCTGTTTAGCTGCTTTCTCTTCTACCTTCTTTAGGAGCCATGCCGAGACAACCATGGTAAATCCTACAATCTCCACCGCTCCCAGAGATAATATAGCTGACGCTATACCGAGCGTTACTACACTCTCAAGGAACTCCTCTACGGTTTCAACACCCCGTATCCACAGTATATGAATCACGCCCAGGATAAGACAAAAATCAAACAGCACGAAGTAGAGCAGTCGAAATCTTGCGTCTACACTCCACAGGGATTCTCGATGTTCCTGGCCCATGGTCACTCCTGACGATTGGCGTGGTCGCTTGGGATACACTAAACATGCTTATTCCTGGTGACTCTCACTGAACGACTTCTCAGGTCATACGGCCTGCTGCCACCCGGCACGACCGAGGCAACCATCTGTCTGAAATACGCTGCATTGGTCATTCTGCCTTACATCTAAAATGGGCGTCAAGCACCTAGCCGCGCTCTGGGGATAGCACAACACATTTCCTGAGGCCGCACGCTGAGGCACTACCCGCTCGCCACGCGATTGCGCCTCCCCCCACCCCAACGACGAGGCACAACGACTCCCCCTCTCCACACATGTGGAGAGGGGGCCAGGGGGTGAGGAACGCCCCCTCACAGCGCCTTCAACTCTTCTCCCAATGGAGGCCACGGGGGAAAGAGCGAGCCTAGCGATAGGCAAGAACCAAAGGACACCCCCCGAGGAAGTGGGCGGGGATTGTCGTTGCAGTGCGTGGGACGCTAGTCATCCTCAGCTTCCGGGGAAGACAGCACAGTGACCTCGATCACATTCGGCGCCGTTTCCCGATTGCGAATGTCCATACCCAAATCCCCAGCGGCCAATGTCAGACGTCGTTTCACCCTACGCACTATCTCCCCCTCACCCAGCGTCCACTTCAACGTCTCGCCAGCCTGGCGAGACCTGAGAAAATCCATGTACGGCTCCATATCCACTTTCTCGTAGGAGCGTGAGCTAAACGACTCTCGTGGCTTGGCCGCGGTCCTCCCGATGACCCGTGGCACCAGTGTCTGGCTCGACTCGCCTCGGAACTGCTTGATCTCCACCGCCAGCACCTCGATGCGCGGCATCTGCTCGTTGAGGAACTTCACCACCTGTTCGAGCGGGTCCGGTATTTCATCCGCGATGAAGAGCAGACGCAGCCGACGCGCAGTAAGGTTCGTCGCCACATTCTCCCAGAAGGCGTCCGCATCCGGTTCTTCATCCACCTGGAGCAGTTCTGCAAGCACCGCATCGGGATCGTCATTCGACTCCTCGAAAGTCCGCTGCAGTTCATCCGCAGTCCAATGCGCGGCGCCCGCCGCATACTCCAGCAGCTGCCCAACGATGGTACGGCGCAGTTCGCGATTTGATCCGCGCTTTACCTCCGCCAATGTCGGCACTGCGTCTTGGTCAACGATCAGAAGGTCCAGCGCCCACCGCGCACCGCCGTCAGGCGTATCGGCGATCCCCTGTTCGCGCGTAATCAGCATCCAGCGTCGGGGATCGCCCGGACGGATCTGCTCACCGTCCAGCAGCTCAGGATGCTCGGCAATCAACGCCTGTAGCTCGTCCTCAGCCGAAAAAGGCTTCTCCTCCAGCGGCTCAAGCCCACCCCGCTCACCTCTGACGTATATCCGCTCGGCCATCATGCTCCTCCCCCAAGTCCTCGCCCTCATCCCTCCGTCATTCCCGCGCAAGCGGGAATCCATCCCCATCACTGGATTCCGGCCGGCGCCGGAATGACGGGGCCAGATCCCCTACCCCTACCTACCTCCGCCACACTCCCCCTCTCCACATGGGTGGAGAGGGGGCCGGGGGGTGAGGCCAGCCCCCCAAGCTACCCCCGCACCACCAGCGTCACCGGCCCCAGCAGACCTGACGGCCGCTGGCTGCCCTCATACTCGTTCGCCATGCTGTTAGTGACGCGCACTTCCAAGTGGTGCATCCCCGGCGCCAGGTCGCTACCCAAGCACACACGGTACGGCGCCCACATCCGCACGCCAATGCGCTGCCCGTCGAGGAAGACTTCAGCAATGTCCCCCACCTGCCCCAGATCGAGCCAGGTCTCAGCCCCATCATCGATAGCCGGCGCCGGCAGCGTCAGCTCCGTAAGATACCGAAGCGTCCCGGAGAACAGCTCGTAGCCGGGCTGCCGCGCCCAGTCCCCGGGCGCCGCCACCGCGACCGCCGTCCCATCGAGATCACGCACCTCCCAGCACAGGCCCAGCGGAATCCGCCCCTCCGTCAGCCGGGGCAGCGCCGGCGGTGGCACAAAGTTGGCCCGCGTGTCCACGGCCAGCACCAGACTCTCCCGCCGCCCCAGGTCGAGCGCCACGCGGAGTCCATCGCCGGCAGCTTTCGCCTCTACCGGACGCTGCTCGCCGGTCAGCGGGTCCCAAGCCGCGATCTCGCCCGCTACCGCCAGGCGCACCTGCCCGGCAATTGCGCCCTCGCCCTCGTTGACGAGCAGATAGTAGTCCAATCCGCCCTTCCGGTAGTGCATAAACCGCAGGTCCGGGTGGAGCGGCGTCAAGCGCAGATCGCGCTCGATGAGTGCATCCAATCTGGCCGGCAGGTCCTCGCCGTCCCGGTAGACGATAAGCCACCCGCCGTCCTCCTGGAACCGCGCCAAGTTCGCTCGGCTCCGGTCGCTCGATGCCGGATCGCCTTCCACGATGACGACGCGGTACCGCTGCTCGCTGACCTCTAAACGGCCGGCGTTGACGGTCGCCGCCGCGACCGCCGCATCATCCAGATAGAGAAAGTCAATCTGGCGCTGGTAGAGCTGTTTCGCCGCCCGCCAAGGCAGGTCGTTGCCATCGCCCAGGATCGCCACGTCGCAGACGTGCTGCCCGTCGGAGAGTAGCCAGCTCAACCGCCGCGCATAGCCGGCCAGGTGGTGAAAGTGCCGCCACCAGACGTTGTGGACCCCCAGGTCCGGCTCGCTCTCCCAGGCCCGGCGGTCACGGATGGAATAGTAGACCGCGTGCGGGCACAGCAGGTTGTTCCCCCGCACCAGCTGCCAGTCGAACAGCCACTTGGTTTCCTCCAGCGTGAGGCGCCAGCCATAGGCCCCGCACACTTCCGTCAGGATGCGCCGCGCGCCTTGCAGCCGGGCGCCACTCGTCGCCGCTTTCGCGGCAACACTATCGGCGCCCTCGATGGCAGAGGCACTCCCCGGCTCGATGTACCGATGCACCATGTCCTGGCCGGGGAATTGGAAGCAGCGCAGCACCGACAGCTCATTGCTCCACTTGGGATGGCCCGTCAGTGCAATGCCGTGTACCGCGCACCACTCGGACTGCGCTGCGTAGAAGACCTCCTCCAGCCGTTGCTGCACGGCGGCGGCGTAGTCGCGGCGGAACGCTGCGGTCTTGGGTCCATAGTCGCGCCAGAGCGCCGGCAGCCACACCCGCGGATCCTTCCCCCACCGTCCCTGCCATTGGTCCGCCAGCCAATCCACGAGATGGGTCGTGTAGGGCTGCGAGGACTCGGTGCGGTGCGGCCCTTTGCCCAGAATGCTCGGATCGTCGGTGAACAGCGCGATGATCGTCGTGCCGAAGAACTCCCGCAGGTGCTTGTAGTATCGGTCGTGGGTCAGGCTCAAGAATCGCGCCACCGCCGCCGGGTTGAGGATGTCCGCCGCCGCCGGCGCTGTGGCGTGGCGACTTTCCTCCTCGGCCAGCACCCCGCGAATGTGCCCACCGCTGTGCGTCTGCCACACGCTCATCGCCTTCCAGCGTCCCGCCGGCACCTCGATCCGCACGATGTCATGGGGCAAAGTCTCCAGCACCCGCACCGAGTCCGGGTCAATGCCCCCGCCGTCACGCACCCGGCCCAGCACGGTGCAGACGTGGCGGTCGAGCAGGGCACGGCCCGTGTTCGGGCGCCAGTAGCCGCAGAACGGCCCGGTGACCTCGCGCTCCCATAAAGAGATGGCCTGACTCGCGTACTGCGGGTGCCCCGCCACCACGGCGCCGTTGGCCGTGCCGGACGGATAGGAGCCTTCATCGTAGAGGATGATCTTCATCCCCAGGCGAGCCGCCTCCGCGACCACCACGCGCAGCAGGCGAAAATACTCGTCCGTGAGATAGCCCACGCGCCGCGACAGCCCAAGCCGAGCATGGGGCGCAACGCCCCCGAACCCGGCCTCGTAGAAGGCGTGGAGTTGGTCGAGCAGCACTGCTTCCTGCAAGTCGTCGTTCCAAAACCAGAGCGGAATCAGACCAAACTCGCGCGGCGGATCGGCAAAGGTTGCACACGCTTGGCGGAGGCTCATGTTCCCTATCATGGGAAACCCTTGCAAAATTCGTCATTCCCGCGCAAGCGTGTTCCGTACCCCGATACGGGGCAGGAATCCACCTCCCGCCCCCATCCGCCAGCCTCCCCTCGCTATCGCCCGACGATGGAGCGAGGGCCGGCTGCGACCAACGCAAGCATTCCCCGCGGATGCTGACACCGCTCCGATCCATCCGAAAGTGGAGCCATATCCCCCACCCACGTCGAAGAGCCGGACCGCAGCATTTCGCGCTTCAACGCTGGTATAATCGTCCAAGCTCGACTCTCCTGTGAGCTTCCGACGCGACCCGGCCACTGGACAGCGGTCAGATCGCCGGGGCATAGTTTCCTGCTCATCCCCGGAGTTTGCTCCAGAGCTACGCCTCTCCCACAGGCTCCGACATAGCACGTGGTCAAAGATCGGAGTAGATAAAATGGATATTGATATTACGACATTGGGAATCGCCCTAGGCTTGGGCTTATTGGTCGGGCTACAGAGGGAACGGTTCCAGTCACGTATTGCAGGAATACGTACCTTCAGCTTGATCACCCTTTTTGGTGCGATTTCTGGTTTGATTTCCAGAAGTTTCGGTCATGTCTGGGTGATTGCGGCTGGCGTGATCTCCGTTGCCATACTCTTTGCTGTCGCGAATATCCTGGAAAAAGAGATCGACGAGCCGGATATCGGTCAGACGACAGAGATCGCAGCATTACTGATGTACGCGATTGGGGCTTATTTAGTACTAGGAGATATGACTATTGGTGTTGTGGTAGGTGCATTCGTTGCTCTTCTACTCCATCTGAAGGGTTTCTTTACTGAGCATGTCGCCAAACTCGGTGAAAAAGACCTGCAAGCAATTATGGTCTTTGTTGCTGTTTCGCTTGTCATCCTGCCCGTCTTGCCCACCAATACTTTCGGCCCGTATGACGTACTGAACTTGCGTGAAATCTGGTTCATGGTAGCCCTGATCGTCGGCATTAGCGTGATCGGATATTTTGCATATAAATGGCTGGGCAAGAATATGGGGGCCGGACTCAGTGGGATACTAGGAGGTCTCATATCCAGCACTGCTACTACGGTTGCCTACGCCAGGCAGACTAAGGATAATCCCGCACTGTATCGGTTGGCGGGCTTTGTGATTACAGCCGCTTCCGCTGTAGCTTTCGCGCGTATCCTCATTGAAGTAGCCATCGTTGCACCAAGTCATATATCTGTTGTAGCACCGCCCATATTAGTTGTTCTGGGAATCATCACCCTGATTGCCATCGTTCTCTTCTTTGCCATCAGTCGGCAAACGCACGAGCCTATCCCTGACCCGGAGAACCCCGCTCAATTCAAGGTCGCCCTGATCTTTGCGATACTCTATGCTGTCTTCCTAGTACTCATTGCTTTCGCCAAGGATTCGCTTGGATTAGAGGGGCTTTATGGTGTATCTATTATCAGCGGACTCACTGACATGGATGCCATCACACTCTCACTCGCCAGTATGATGAATAATGGGCGTATATTGCCCGAACAGGGATGGAAACTCATTCTCGCCGCCGGACTCGCCAACCTCGTCTTTAAAATGGGCATGGTAGCCCTATTGGGCAGCCGACGACTGTTGTATATCGTAGGGGCGGTATTTGTGATAGTAATTGCAGCCGGAGTGCCGATTATCATTGTGTGGCCGTTGGGCATGAAGCTGTGACCTTTAAGCACTACTCGACGCACCACAATATGATCTGATGAGGCATTGTTCGGATACAACGTCGGTCCGCATTCGTAGCAGCAATTCCTCTCCCCCGTTCTGTGGCTGCTGTAAATCGAATCCGCCGACTGGGAGTTCACCTTACCCGGATTACCGATTCCGGTACGAAAGGGCCTTCATCGTGGCGGTCAGTTGCGGGCCGGCCAGTGGTCCCCATGAGGTGCATCCAAAGTCGTTACGGCACCAGGGGAGCAACGCGACACTCCGGGAATGTATTATAATGCTCTCGCCGTTGCACTACTCAACCTAGGTGGCCCCGATAGAGACTGGGAACAAGCCGAGCCTCTACCGGAGAACGGCCCCATCAAGGAACGCGAGGTGACGAATGCTCAAGGTGCTCTTCCTCGGTGGTCGTAATCGCGAGCAGCTCGCAGAGCTGCGGCAACGCTATCCAGGCGTCACCCTCACTGGCGCCGACTCGGAAGAGGCGGAAATCCGCGAGGTTGCCGACGCCGACGCCCTGGTCGGGTGGCCGTCCAACACGCACATCCTCGCTGCCCGCAAGCTCCGCTGGATCCATGCCGGCAGCGCCGGTATTGACTGGATATCCCAAGTCCCGGCGCTGATCAAGAGCGATATCGTCCTCACCAACGGCCGCGGCGCGTTCGGCGACGCCATTGCTGACCACTGTTTCGCCATGATCCTCGCCTTCACGCGGCAGTTGCGCGAATTCACGGTGGATCAGCAGGCCAAAGTGTGGTCGGGGCGGACGCACGCGCCGCAGATGCTAGAGTTGAGTGGCGCCACGCTGGGCATTGTGGGGTTGGGCAATATCGGCGGGGAGATCGCCCGGCGCGGGGCCGGCTTCCGCATGAAGGTCATGGCAGTGGACCTCAACCCGGCCGCCCACGCCCCGGGCGTCAAGCAGGTCTGGGGCCTGGATCGTCTCGACGAGCTACTGCAAATCAGCGACTACCTCGCCGTCAGCGTCCCCCGCACGCGGGAGACCATCGGCCTGCTTGACGCCCGGCGTCTGGCGCTGATGAAGCCCTCCGCCTATCTGATCGTCGTCTCGCGGGGCCGGATCGTCGAGGAAGCGGCGCTCATCGCAGCCCTCCAGGAGGAGCGGCTAGCCGGCGCCGGCCTCGACGTGACGGCCACCGAGCCGCTGCCCGCGGACAGCCCGCTCTGGGAGCTACCCAACGTCATTCTGACGCCGCACGTCTCGGGTGCTTCCGTGCAAACCCGCGAGCGGGGCCAGCAGCTCCTCCACGAAAATCTACGCCGGTTCATCGCTGGCGAGGACCTACTCAACATCTGCGACAAGCAAGCCGGCTTCTGAGGCCGGCGCACACCAGCCACGAGCTTTCGGCAATCACCTATCTGCGAAAGGAGCGTACCTCACCATGCGACGCAATCCTGCCCTGGCCAAGCTACGCGCCGGTGGAATGACCAGCGGTATTAGCGTCGGCCTGGACTCCCCCGACCTCGCCGAGCTGGCCGCCCACACCGGCTTCGACTATGTGTGGCTGGAGTGGCAGCACGGGCAGTTCTCCGAGCTTACGCTGAACAACGCCATTGCCCGCTTTCTGCCGGTGGACACCGCTCCCATCGTGCGCGTGAAAAGCCACGAGCCGGGTGCGATCAATCACGTGCTGGACATGGGCGCCATGGGCGTCATCGTGCCGATGGTCGAAACCGCCGCTGAGGCGCGGGCAATTGCCCATGTGACCTACTATCCACCGCTCGGACGGCGCTCCACCGGCGGCATACGCCTCTCCTTGTTGGGCGACGATTACACGGAGCAGGCGAACGACGAGATACTCCTCGTGGTGATGGTCGAAACCGAGTCGGCAATTGCCAATGTCGCCGAGATCATGGCCGTGCCGGGCGTGGACGTGGTGCTGATCGGTCCCGGCGACCTCATGCTCGATGTCCAGGCGCAAGGCAAGGATGCGGCCCACCACGAGCAGCTGGTGCAGCAAGTCCTCGCCGCTTCACAGCAGACCGGCGTCGCCGCCGGCTACGTCTGTCCTAGCCTCCACGTCGCCGACGAACGGGTCGCACAAGGCTTTCGGTTCGTCAGTTGTGGCTCGGACTCCGGGATACTGCGCGCCGGCTTTCGGTCCATCCTCCAACATACGCGCACCTGGTAAGCACGCACCGCCGGACCACAGCGGGTGGTGTGAAAAGGCAGGAAAGCAACGGCAGTCTGGGCACTCAACAGCACCCACAGCGCGTGACGGCAGCACCGCTACGCTGCTCGCAACCGCCGCAAGCTCAGACCGCGACTAAGGCGCGTTGAGGCTAGGCGGCGCAAATCAGGCGGACTACCCACCCACGTCAGCGGCCTCGTTCCAGCCCAAGCGAATACGGCGTAGGCGGCCGGCAGCACTAGATAAGAGTACCGATCGGAATAAGGACCACCTTCCGGGATGATGCCCGCTATGAATGCGTAGGGGGGTAAATAGCTGCCGAGCAGTGCGAGCACCACGGGAAGACGTGGGCCGCGTATCAGAAGATACAAGCTGCCGGCGACAAAGCAGCCAAGCACCACCGGCAAAGCAGCCTCACCGATGAGGTGGCCCAGATGCCCAATCGCACCGCTGAAGACTACTTCTTTGTAAATCAGAAATGTGCCTAGTGAGAAGTAGCTTACGACGTCAAAAAATGCGTATTCCATCCGAAAAAGCGGTTCTACTAGCTGCTGTATATCAGGCCCCATCTCTACACTGAGCGGCGCCAGTGGCTCGCGGAATCGGAGACTGTAGCCCACCAGCAGTGGCGCGACCAGCACGCCGAGGATCCCCCACGCGATGAGGCTGCGGTGCCACGCACCCCTCAGCCCGATCCCCCACACGACCAACAGGAAAGCAACGACGGCAGCCGAATCCAGTCGCGCGAGCACCGCTCCTGCCGCAAGGAGGCCCGCAGCAATGGCCGTCCCGACCCGGCCATGAGCACGTACAACGACCAGCGTTGCCAGCGCATAGACCAACAGCAGCCCGATTTCCTCACGCAGCCCTTCGTCACTCCTAGAGATGTGCCATGGCAGAGTGGCCAACAGCAACGCCGCCCCCAGCCCTGCTACCGAACCCAAGACCGCTCGTCCGAAGAGATAAGTGACTACTATGGCTCCCAGTGATCCTAACATCGAGACATAGCGTATATGCGCCGGTGACTCACCCAAGACGTCCAACGCAAAACGCACCAGAATAGGAAAGAACGGCTCGCGCGCGGCCGAGTGGAGGTCCAGGTAGGCCAATGCAATCGGATTCGTTCCTTCGGACGCTACCCGCTGATAAAAAACTAGCGCCGCCCGGTAATACCCACCGGCGTCTGAAGACAATTGCTCACCGAGCGCGGCCACGAGGCTTTCCCACCGGAGGGCAAAGGCCAGCGCCACGATACCGAAGAGGGCCGCCCGTTCGGCAACCATCAGCGCCTGCCGCTTGTACGAGGCGTCCCTGCGCCAGAGCGGCAGCACTACAGCAACAAGACAAGCACCTAGGAAGACGGGTACAGCCAGCTGGAGTGCCATGGGGCGGGCCAGGTATGCCAGCAGACCACCGGCCAGCGGGAAACCCATCCACAGCAGCCCCCCCCAAGTGCGTAGCGGCCATGCGGCTCGCACCGCAAATACGCTCGTCGCCAGCCACCAGCCGAAAGCCGCCAGCCGTGGATCAGGTTGAGCCAGGAGCGGCTCCGGCAGTGGGATCCCTGTAGCCGCCATGGCGGTGTACCACCAGCGTCCAAGCGCACCGGTGGAAGCTGCGATCACGTCCAACCAGCCCCAGCACAACGGTAGGAGCAACAGCAAGCACACCGCTACCCGGCTGCCGGCCCAGACAAGGCGGCTCGCTATGGCCCGCACACCGCTCGGATTAAGCCGGTCCGGGCGACACGCATCTGCCGCGAGCACTATCCCTAGCAGCAGAATGGCCAAGAGATCGCGCGGCAGCGTTGGGCCGGTGAACCACGTTCCAGGACCTGCTACGGCCGGCAGGACCTCGAGGAGCAGCCAAGAACCCAGCCAGTCAAGGCCCAGAGGGGCAAGGATGATGCCGATGATACCGGCGACGACCAACGCAGCGGCGCGAATGAGTATCCCGGCCAACAGCCGCATGGGCGCTACCGACCATCCAGGCCAGCGGAGGCTAGCGAGCAGCGCCACGAATGCCACCGCTGCCAGGCTAGCTGGAAACACCACCGTGGCCCTCGGCTACAACCTGTCCGCCGCGCTGTCTATTCCGCAATACTAGCTTCACCATGAATCCATAAGGCTGACAATCGAGGCATTTGCTTGCTCGGCGGCACTCGGGCCGCGGCCACCGGCCTTGCGCGAGTCTGGTGATACGGCTTCACGCGCCATCCTAAGCAGCCGGCCGCGGGATGCAGGATAAAGAAAGGAGGCATCGCATCACGCAGCGCACGGACGAGCAGTGGTCGAGCAGCGGCATGGAGAGCGATGGAGAGCACCCCAGTCTACCCCAGTGTGACCACGCGGCGCAGGCCTTCCCAACGTCATTCTGAGCGGAGCGAAGTGGTGACCATGGAAAGGCTCTGGCCTGGGTGCTGTCCCACCCCGAGACCAGCGCGGCGATGATTGGGCCGGACCGACCGGAGCACGTGGCCGAGACGCTCGCGCCGGCTCAGGCCGGTGGGGTCGGGGGAATATCGGCGGCGCGTCGGGGTAGCTCCTTGCCGAGTGCCCCGGTCAGTGCGGCTCTAGCGGCACCACGATCCACATGATGGGATAGATCAGCAGCGCCACGCCACCAGTGGCCGCGCCGAGCACGAGGTAGAGCATCCGGATCAGAGTAGGATCAATCCCCAAATACTCGCCCACCCCCCCGGCAACGCCCCCCAGGAACCGCTCTTGCCGGCTCCGGTACAAACGACGCCTACGCCACGAGCCACCGTTGGTCTCCATCGTGGGCCTCCTTAACATGATGCGCTTACATCTAGTATGACCGCATGTAGGTCTCCTGTGTTTCACCTTCATTGGCGCCGGTGCATCAGCCTATCGGCAGCGTGCGCGACCTTGACAGGGGCAACAAGGCAAGATACCGTATTGTTAACCCAGCACGAATGTTGCCAGCTTCCCCGGTGAGCCTTGGGGCAGCCTCACCCCATCGGCTCCCTCCACAAGTAGAGATGGGGCATCCACCGGAGGCCGGCGGAGATGAGGCAGGAAAGCGATGTCCCTGTTCCCCCATACGGGTTGGCAACATTCATGCCGAGAGATTCGCAGAGAGAAAGGCCGCAGCGTATGGCCACCGCAGAAGATGTCGAGGGCTACCTCATCCGCATGGACCAGCCCTTCGAGGAGCTAGACGAAGGGCTGTGGGTCATCCATGACGAGTACGACCACATAGACAACATCGTCATTTCCTATACCGACCCACTGGTCATCTTCCGCGTGAAGCTCATGGAGCTTCCCACGGGAGATAACACGGAGTTGTTCCGCCTGCTGCTGGAATACAACACCACCGAGTTGCTGCACGGCGCGTATGGTATCGAAGGAAGCAACATCGTGGTCACGGATACCCGCGAAGCCGTGAACATGGACTTCAACGAGTTTCAGGCCTCGGTTGACTCCCTCGCCCTCGCCATCGCCGAGCACTATCCGAAACTGTCGGCGTTCCGGACTGCCGCCAGCTAACCGATCTTCGGACAGGTAAGGAGCAAGAACATGTCCATCTTCAGTCGTATCTCCACCGTGTTTCGAGCCAACGTCAACGACATGATCTCCCAGGCCGAAGACCCGGAGAAGATGCTGAATCAGCTCACGGAGGATATGCGCGGACAGTACGCCAAGGCCAGGGAACAGGTCGCAGCCGCGATGGCCGACGAGCGCCGCTTGCACCAGCAGCTTACCGCCGAGCAGCGGCAGGCCGCCGAGTGGGAGCAGAAAGCCATGCGGGCAGTGATGGCCGGGCGGGACGATCTCGCCGCCCAAGCCCTCCAGCGCCAAGCCGAGCACACCGAAGCGGTCACCGGCTACCAGGAGCAATGGGAGACTCAGAAGGCCTCCGTAGACCAGCTCAAGGACTCGCTCCGCCGCCTCCAGAGCAAGATTGATGAAGCCCAGCGCAAGAAGAACCTCCTGATCGCTCGCGCCAAGCGGGCGGAGGCCCAGAAGAAGATCGCGCAGGCGATGGGCGGCATCTCGGACAGCGGCGCTTTCGACACGTTCGACCGTATGGCCGCGAAAGTCGATCAGGTCGAAGCGACGGCGGAAGCCAGCACCCAGCTCCAGGCCGAGTTGGAAGGGAGCGACCTCGAGGCCGAGCTTAAGGCCCTGGAGGCCCCGTCGGAGGACACCGCCCTCCTCGCTCTCAAGCAGAAGATGGGCATGCTGCCCAAGCCGACCGGTGCCGATACGCCCCGGCTCACCGACGACACCGCCTCCACGCGCTGATCGAGCCGCGCCTCACTCCCACGCAGACCGGAGCCAGCAGCATCAGCGGCTTGCCGGCAGCGTTTCCGACTCCCCCTCTGCTGTCTGCCGACCAACGGGCGAGAGCACCGCTTCAAGCAGCGGCCGTATCTGCGACAGTTGCTTGATCCGAATCGCGTAGTCCCACGCCCGCTCGAACTTTTTCCACCCGGCACTATAAAAGAAGTGCTTCAGTCGGTGCTTTGGCGAACGGTGCCCCGCGGCCGCCTGGAAGATTGAGCTCCACTGATAGAACGCCTCGTAGGCCCAATCATAGCCACGCTTCAGTTCCTCCGGCGACAACCGACTGGGACGATAGACGACATGCCGTGTGTCGTACAAATCCCAGTTCCTCGTCACGATCCGGTCTTGTGATTCCATCTCCGCAAACAGCGCGGTACCCGGGTACGGCGTCAGGATATGGAACGTAGCCGTGGTAATCCCATTCTCCACGCCCCAGTCCACGGTCCGCGCGAAAACGTCCGGGTCATCACTGTCCAGACCAAAGACAAAGCTCCCGTTAATCATGATCCCGAGGTCATCGAGCCTTCTGACGACCTCCCGATAGCTCCGACCGAGATTCTGGCGCTTGCCGGCACCGGCGAGGGCGCTGGTCGAAAGCGTCTCGAATCCGACGAAGATGCTGCGGAGTCCCGCGGCCGCCGCCGCTTCGATGAGGTCATCGCGGAGAATGGAGTCCACTGTCGCCGCCCCTTGAAAGATGCGGCCCATACCCCTCATACCCTGGAACAGCCCTCTGGCGAAACGGGGATGCCCGAGCAGATGGTCGTCGAGGAAATAGAGATGGCGACCAGGGAGACGCTCGATCTCGGCCAGCGCCGTGTCAACCTGCTGCGTGTAGAACGAGCGCCCTCCCGCGAAGAAACCGTCCTTGTAGCAAAAGGTGCAATGGTGCGGACAGCCTCGTGAAACGACAATGGAGTTCGGAACCAGGTACAGCCGCCGTTCGATCAGGTCTCTGCGGACCGGCGGTATGTCCTGAAGCGTGCGCGTCTTCGACACGTACCGGCGTGACGGCCGGCCCGCTGCATAGTCTCGCAGGAACTGGGGAAAGGTGTCCTCGCCGGGGCCGAGAAAGATCGTATCGGCGTGCGGTGCCGCCTCATCCGGCAGCGACGTGACGTGGAGACCACCGAGCAACACGTAGGCGCCCCGGGCGCGATAGTGATCCGCGATCTGGTAGGCACGGTAAGCATTGGTGATGTAGACCTGGATGATGACCAGGTCCGGCTGATCGCTCAGGTCGAGCTCCTGAACGTGCTCGTCTTGCAGCTCGATCTCAAGGTCGGGATCGAGATACGCGGCCAGGGTGGCGAGGCCCAACGGCGGAAAGAGCGAGTACTTGATCGGTCGCCAGTAAGTGCTGGTCGCTTCGGTCAATGCCGGCAGGATGAGCTTCACGCGCCGGAGGGAAGATCGCTTGGACTTCAGACGTGCCTCCTTTGTAGGTTGCCCAACGATGTGCGTCGCCCGCGCCCGTCTGCCGTGACGCCGTGCAGTTGCCGGTCGGCTGCTGCGTTGGGTGCCACCTAGAACGAGCCGCCTAGCGACGCGGTTATCGCTGGGATGGCGCGGTCGAGGCATGCGCGACCGGCACGCTTCCGAAGGGGGTGATCTCACCCGGCGCGGCCTAGAGGAGGCTGCCGCGCCGAAAACTAAAGCGACCAGGCATTACCGAGGTCATTACGGGCCTAATTAAAATGAGATAGCCCTAAGAAACCTCTCGGCTTCTCAGGGCCTATCCCCGACCGACGATGCTCAACCGCCCCCCGCTAGCTAGGCGGGCACGGACAGCACACCGAGCACCCTCATCCCCGGCACACTCATGCTGCTTAGTGCCACCGGATCGGTCTGCCAGCCTCACCACCCTGCTCGCGCATCCCCCGCCGAACAGGCACCTGCCCACCGGGAGCCGCTACCGAAGTAGCGGGGTGGCTCGCTAGCTCCACCGCCTCTCCACGCACCCCCGATCAGGAAGTTGCCCTCCTGCTCGGAACTCCGCATCGGAAGCGGTGTAACTACTATCTTACACCACCCCCACGGCCGGCGCAAGCCGCATCCGGGCACGAAAAACCCCGCATCAGGCCGATTTCGGCAGTTCATTCCCAAGCCGCCGCTCCGCTCCCGTAGAATCCTGACCCCTTTCTACCCGCAGCCTGATGCACCTGCCAGGGAGAGTCACTAGGTTCCGTTGACTTTTCTCGGTCATTCCTGCCCCTTTCCCGTCATTCCCGCGCAAGCCGGAATCCAGGGCCATTCGGAGGACCTGGAACAGGCCCTCCTCCCCCTCTCCAAATGTTGGAGAGGGGGCCGGGGGGTGAGGTCTGCCCCCCCCCCCGCGGCTCTCTACGAAAAACCTACCCTTGTCAGGGAGCATAGGGGGGGCCGGAGTCCAACAGCCGACCGAGCCGCTATCCTTGCCCTAGCCCCCTCGCACCCGCCGCAATACCGGCGCGAGGGCGCGCACACGCTAGAATAGCCAGCCACCACAACGCGAGTCGGAGGCTCCCATGCAGTACGTTATGTTCACCAAGCATCTCCAAGAGTTGAGCGTGCCGGACGCCGGACGCGCCATCAAAGAGCTAGGCTTCGATGGCGTCGAGCTGACCACCCGGCCAGGCGGTCACATCCTCCCGGCAGAGGTCGAGTCCACCTTGCCCGCAGCGGTCGAGCAGCTACAAGCACTCGGCCTGGCCGTGCCGGCCCTGGTGGTCGAGATACACAACCGTCGCACACCGCACGCCGCAGCCGTCTGCCGCACCGCCGGCGCGCTCGGCGCTACGCTCTTACGCACCAGCAGCTGGCGCTACCTTGGCCTCGGGTCGGCCCGCCCGCAGCTCGCCACCGCCCGCGCCGAGTGCAAAGAGCTGGAGGACCTGGGACGCGAATACGGGGTGCGCTTCTGCATCCACGCCCACTCCGGCAGCTACCTCAGCGGTCAGGGCGCGCTCCTCGCACAGATTCTCGATGGCCGGGACCCCCGCTACGTCGGCGTCTCCCTCGATATGGGCCACCTCACCGTCGAAGGTGGTATCTACGGCTGGCGAATCAGCATGGACCTCCTGCGCGACTACATCGGCATCCTGGCCGTCAAGAGCTTCGGCTGGTTCCACACGCAGCACCCGGAGACCGGCCAACACTCCTGGCGCGCCACTCTCGTCCCCCTGGAAGAGGGCCTGACACAGTGGACGGAGGTCTTCACGATTCTCGACGCCATCGGCTGGGACGGCCTCGTCTCACTCCACAGCGAATATAACGATATGACAGTGCCCGTGCGCCTGGCGCAAACGGCTCGCGACCTCGCCCACATCCGCGCCAGCGTCGCAGCAGCGCAAAGACACCCTCGTTGACGTTCGTGGACTCGCGCCCATCCACACCCCCGTCATCCCGGCGCCCGGCCCAGCCGGAGGGGCGCAGCATGCTGCGCCCCTCCCCCCACGAGGATAGACCCGCCTTAGTCTCTCTGGGATCGTCTACGCACCTGCGCCCCTCCCCCCATCCTCCCCACCTCCTCCCCCCCATTCCGGTGCCAGCCGCAATCCACCCCCCGTTGTCATCCTCCACCCCCACCCGATATGACCCCTGTGGAGAGTGGCAGATGCAAGACCATCCTGGAGCACCGGGCACCGCCCGGCAGGGCCCCACTCGCACCGTCGTACCGGCCGCCTGTGGTGGAGCGGCCGCGCACCCGCCGAGGGCGCCGGGTCAGGAGCAACCCCGCACCGTGCAACGTGCGGCGCGGCCTGACCGACCGCGCGCCGCGCATCGGGCGTTGGGACCATGGGGTCCCCGCCTCGCGCAGAGGGCGCCGGATCAGGACGTACCCCGGGCTACCACGGCCCGGGCGCCGGGTTCTGATCGTCCGTGCGCCGCGTTGAGCGGGCCGGTCCCGGACCGGTCCCGCGCAGCGCAAAAGGCGCCGGGTCAGGAGCGACCCCGCACCGCGCAGCGTGCGGTGGGGCCTGACCGACCGCGCGCCGCGCATCGGGCGTTGGGACCATGGGGTCCCCGCCCCGCGCAGAGGGCGCCGGGCCATGACGTACCCCCCGCCAGCACGGCGCGGGCGCCGGGTCATGGCCGTCCGTGCGCCGCGCAGCTGGGACCGGCCCACCAGCGGTCCCACCACGCGCCGATGGCGCCGCCGGCCCACGCACCGGCGCGCGCCGGCATGTATGTGCCGAACACCACCGCGCCCTGGCCGGCCCGCGTGTACCGGCTGCTCCAGGATGGTCTTGTGTCTGTCACTCCCCACCCCCTTATCCACCCCACGCCCCCCCGCTCCGTCGGGAGATGGCCCCTCCCCTCCCCTGGAGCTTGCTCCGGGGGAGGGCCAGGGAGGGGGCGACTGCCCACCCATCAAGTGCATCTTGCCATCCAGGTACCGCTCCGCCCACCGCCTGCCACCACGGGCACGGGCGGCCCCCGCCAGCCCCCCTCCCGCGCCCCCCCGCTCCACTGGCCCCTGACCACTGGCTACTGGTCAATGACCGACCCGTCCACGTCCAGCCGAGTCTCCACCTCGCGCGGCACAAACGGGCACCGCTCGACCGCATCGGGTTTCAGCTCGACGCCAATCCCCGGCCGGTCCGACAGCACCAGGTAGCCGTGACCGTCGTGCTCCGCAATGCCGCTCACCAAGTCGCTCTTTGGCGGCCGATCCTCCCCGGTCGGATACTCTTGCAGCCCGAAGTTGGGGATGCAGGCCGCGATTTGCAGGCACGCCGCCGTGCTCACGGGACTGAGCGGGTTGTGCGGCACGACCTTCACGTGCTGCGCCTCGGCCAACGCCGCAACCTTCTTCGCCCCGGATATGCCGCCCACCATGCACACGTCCGGCCGCACGTACTGCACCGCGTTCCGCTGGAGCGCCATCTGGAACTCCCACAGCGACGTGAAGCGCTCACCAGTAGCGATGGGAATGTTGATTTTCTGCGCCACGTATGCCATTTCGTCGAAGTTATCCGGCGTCACCGGGTCCTCGAAGAAGTACGGGTGAAACTGCTCGATCCCCCGCCCGAGCTGCACCGCCTCCGTCGGCGTCATGCGCCGATGAATCTCGATACACAGATCAACGTCATTCCCCACCACAGCCCGATACTGCCCCACGGCATCAATGGCATCGGCGATCTTGTCCACGTGCGTCTTGAAATAGCGCTCCTCCCGCGCCGAGTCCAGAAACGGCGTCAGATGCCCAACCGCCGTGAAGCCCTGCCGCTTGGCCTCTCTCACCCCAGCCACCAGCTCCTCCCGCGTGGACCCGAAGACGTGATAATAGACCCGCGCCCGATCCCGGACCTTCCCTCCCAAGAGCTGATAGACCGGCACCCCGAAGTGCTTACCCGCGATGTCCCACAGCGCAATGTCAATGGCGCTCAACGCCCCCATGATGGCCGAGCCGCGGAAGTGGCTGAACCGATACATGTATTGCCAGTGGTGCTCGATCAAAAGCGGGTCCTTGCCGATTAAGTAACGACCGTACTTCTGCACGGCGGCCTCCGACGCTTCCAGATAGCCCCACGCCCCGGACTCACCCAAGCCTGTAATCCCCGCGTCCGTATGGACCAGCACCAGCAGATAGCGGTCCAGCAGCAGCGGCTCGACTCTCGTGATCTTCACCCGTCCCTCCCACTTCCCATCGTCTCGTCACTCCGGCGCCAGCCGGAGTCCAACCTGCTCCGCACAGTAGCGTTGCGCGGACATAGTACCAGCGGAAACGTAGCGCCCAGCCGCACCCCCTTCTCTGGCCCTGCTCCCGTCATTCCCGCGGAAACGTAGCACCCGGCCCCGTCATTGCGCCTGCACCGGGGTAGCCCGGTGGCGCCGGCCGCAATCCAGCCCCCCGGCCCTTCCCCCGCCCCCGGGAAGAAGCCATGTCCCCGCCCCGGCCTCTCCCGGCATTAGCGCGAAACTACCCCTCCGTCATTCCCGCGCACGCGGGAATCCAGACTCCCTCTCCCCGTGGGAGAGGGCCGGGGTGAGGGCAGCCCCCCCTCCCTCGATTTGACACCGGCCGCCGACTTACAGTATCGTGAGCGTGGCCGATATTACTAGCTCGTTGCCGTGCCGCGCCAAAGTGGCCCGGCACGCTGGCTCGAAACCACCGACGGGGAGGTGATCGCGGAGCAAACGGGGGCATAGACGCCGTTACAACCGCACTCGGACGAGTGTCCATGCGCCTCACCCGCAGCCCTCGTTCCACAACCTGTTGCTGGAACCGGGCCACGAGTGTTCAGCGCAGATTCGCAGCTCTAGGGAGGTAGGAAACGTGACACAAGCAACACGGAGACGTTATCTCGGTGGTGCCGGAGTCGTGCTCGGTGGCGTGGTTGCCGCCGCCTGTGGCGAGGCGGAGGTACGTTACGTCGAGCGCGTGGTCGAGAAGCCCGTGATCCAGGAGAAAGTGGTCACGGTCGAAAAGCCCGTAATCCAAGAGCGGGTCCGCACGGTCACGGTCGAGAAGCCCGTGGTCGTCGAAAAGGAAGTCGAGAAGATCGTCACCGTCGAGAAGCCCGTGGTCGTCGAGAAGCCCGTGGTCGTCGAGAGGATCGTCGAGAAGCGGGTCGAGGTCGAGGTGCCGGCGGCGGCGAAGCCTATCGTCAAGGTGCTGATGGACACCGACTGGGCCAGAGGCAGCCGCGGCGAAGTCACCGCGATGGCCGCGGAGGCCTTCAACGACCAGTTTGCCGGCCGCATCCTCCTGGATGTCCGGCTGGATATCGGCCAGGGGAACGGCGCCGAGAAGCAACGCGCGCTGATCGCTACCGGCGAGCTTGGCTCGGTGCTGCTGACGGTGAGTTGGCAGATCCCCAACTGGACCGAGAACGGCCTGTTCAACGTTGACATCCAGCCCTTCTTCCGGCAGCTCAACATTGACCTCGACAAGATGCTCTTCCTCGAGGAGCACCTCAAGTACAAGAACAGGGTCGGCGGCCTGCCGATGCAGTTCAACGGCTTCGACTGGGTCTACAACAAGAGCCGCTTCGACGAGAACGGTGTGGACTACCCGACCGACGAATGGACCTGGGATGACTTCCTTGACGCTGCCACGCGGCTCACCCATCCCGAGAAGAATCAGTGGGGCGCTCGTAACGTCGGCGAGCACTCCCTCTGGATGCCGATGGTCTTCGCCAACGGTGGCGAGTTCTGGGACGAGACCAACGGCAAGTGCATCCTCGACAGCCCCGAGGCCGCCGAAGCGCTGGAGATGAACATGGACCTGATCAACAAGCATCAGGTCGCTGCTCCGCGTTCGGTACACAGTGAACAGGGCCTCAGCTTCTTCAACGGCAACTACGCCATGCAGATGGCCAACTCCCCCGGCGGCAACTGGAACTGGCGTCCGAATGCGGTCGCCGGCAAGTTCGAGTGGGATGTCTTCCACATGCCCCTCTTCAAGCGCACCGGCCTCCGCGCCACCCAGCTCAACGAGCAGCCCTACTACGTCACCAAGTTCCACGAGCGCGACGACAACCTGCTGGAGTCCATCCAGGTAGTCGCCTTCCACGCCGGGCCGATCACCCAGGGCATGATCGCCGACGTTGGCGGCGCTACTCCGGCCTGGAAGAGCATCCTCGACAGCAACCGGTTCATGCCCCCGCCGCAGACCCGGCAAGTCATCCTCGACAGCTTCAACTGGCGTGAAGGCATGAAGCCGCACCTCTTCTGGTTCGAGTGGTGGGTTGCCGTCAACCCGCCGTTCCGTGAAGGCCTCGAAGGCCAGGTCCCGGCCCTCACTGCCGTCCGCAAGATGGTGGACGACGGCAACGCAGCCATCGAGACGGCCCGCGCGGCCTTCACTCCGGCTTCGTAGTCACCGCCCACACCAGGGCTACACGTGCCCGAGCTCGTCCCCGGTGGCAGACCAACCCTGCCATCGGGGACTTCGCATTCCTAGAGGCACCCCCCGTCATTGGCGTGAAACTACCCCCGCCCGTCATTCCGGCGTAGGCCGCAATCCCAGGGTCTTTCTCTTGTCACCCTGAGCGAAGCGTTGTCACCCTGACTTTCCATCTGTCACCCTGAGCGAAGCGAAGGGTTTCGCCTCTGTCACCACACTCTCACTCTGCATGGCTTGTCACCCTGAGCGGAGCGAAGGGTCTCTCCCACGTGGCGGGGTTCTTCGCTCCGCTCAGAATGACCGGGTTGGTGGCGACTTTGGAAAGGCCCTGCCGGAATCCAGGGATGTAGAGGGCTACAGCACACTGCGCCCATCCCCCTGTGCAGCGCGGGGACCATAGGGGGGCCATCACTCCACACGACCCCCTCTCCACATGGTGGAGAGGGCCGGGGTGAGGCCTACCAAAGCGCGTCCTGCTCCCGGCGCAGCCGATACGCGACCGAGTCCCGATCCGGTACCACCATGTCATACCTGATCGGCGTCCCCCGTAGCACCGCCTCGCGCACGGTCACTCCGTCGGCCAGACCCAGAGGCAGTAGTTGCTCGGCACGTGCCACCTCGGCCCGCTCGATGAGGCCGTAGACCGTCGCACCGCCACTGCCGTCCAACGGCTCACCGGCCCGCAGATCGCGCTTGGCCACCGCAATTACGTCCGCAACCGGCACCCGCCCCGGCGCGCCACTCGGATAGCTGCCCAACGCCGCCTCGACGATGGACCACGGCGTCTCGATGCCGCACAGGTGATACATGCGCGACAGCACGGCCGCCCGGCCATCGGCGCTGACCGGCAAGTGATAAAAGGCCATATCCTCCCGCAAGAGCGGCTGCTCCGTCGTGACCACCACCCAGACACCGTTGGCGATGTGGTCCGGCAGCAGCGATTTCCCATCCGCTGCGACGGCATTCGCCAGTTCGACGACTCCCTCCGTGCCCAGAATGCCCCCGTCCTCGCGCCGCCGGAGCGTATTGGGCAAGTCCGGTACCGCTACCGACGGCTCGTGCATCCCCCGCACGTCGGGCACCAGCCCCGTCATGTTGGCAATGGCCGTCGACTCGATCTGCGCCTTCGACCCGTCAACGAAGGAGTTGTACATCTGGGCATTGAGCCGTCGCCGCTGCACGTGCTCCGCGTCCACGCCCCACCGAGCGAAAGCGTCGGCCGGTCTGAGTGCGCGATCCGTCGGATAGCGCCGGGTGCCCCGGCCGGCCGCAATCACGCGATACCCCAGTCCCACCGCCCAGTCGTATAGCCGCTTGGTGCAGATCGGCTGGTCGCCATCGGCCAAGCTGTAGACCACGCCGGCAGTCTCCGCTTGCCGCCGGAACAGCGCACCGAGCAGCACGTCCGATTCCACGGTGACGTTGACCACGTGAATACCGGCCTGGAGCAAGCCCGGAATCACCCGTGCGCTCACCTCTGGCCGGCCCGTCGCCTCCACCACCACGTCCAGCGGCGCCGCAGCCAGCAGGTCCGCCGCCTCCACGCTAACGGCCCGTCCGGCGTGGACCCGCTCGCGCACCACGGCCGTACTCTCCGTCGTCTGCACGTCCGCTGCATCCCACCCGGCCGCCTCCAGCGCAGCCTGCGCGTTCGACCGCCACACGTCGGCCACGGCCACCAGCCGCAGCCCCCGCATCCGCCCCAGTTGCGCCGCAACCGAGGTCCCGAACCGCCCCGCGCCCACCAGCCCCACCCGCACCGGCCGGCCGGCCACCGCCCGCTCCTCTAGCTGCGCCGCTAGGCTGCCAAACATCCACCCTCGCTCCCTCTGAACGGCCCCCCCATAGTCCCCTGACAAGGGGAGGTTTTTCCGTATGGGCGCACCACGTTGCCCCCGTCTCCCCGTCATTCCCACCGTCGCATCCGTCATTCCGGCGCCAGCATGCCCCCTCCTCCGCTCCCGGGCCGGAATCCAGGGCCATGCAGAGGGCCTGTTCCAGGCCCGCCACCCCCTCTCCACATGGTGGAGAGGGGGCCAGGGGGTGAGGCTTGCCCGCCCCCGCGGCCAGCCCCCTCCCCGCCCATCCTGTCCATCCATGTAAATACCCACCCCTGTGAGCCTACGGCACGTCATCCCACCGGATAATCACGCCCAGATGGTCCTCCGGATGGTTCAGCAAGGCCGGGTACATGCTCGGCGCCTCGTCCGCCGGCACCCGCGTCGTAATCAACCCATCGGCCTCCAAGCGCCCCTGCCGCAGCAGCTCCAGCACCAGGCCACGATGCGCTCCGTCCGTCCACCGATGGAAGATGTTGGCCTCCCGCGCCGTCGTGTCGGAATGGGCACCGATCACCGCCACCCCCTTGCTGTGGATGTCGGTGTACGGGTCAATCTCGACGCGACCCCGCGGGCTGCCGAGCAAAATCACCCGCCCCAGCCACCCCGCGACGTGCAGAGCATCATTGATGACGAGCGGATCCCCCGTCGCCTCGATAGCGACGTCCACGCCATGCCCCTCCGTAGCCGCCGCGATGCGCTCCGCAACGTCCTCGCACGACGGGTTCACGACGTGCGTCGCCCCGTGCCGGCGCGCAATCTCCAGCCGCGAGTCCAACACATCCACCGCAATCGTCGTCACCGCCCCATCCAGTCTGGCCGCTTGCAAGGCGAATTGTCCGAATAGCCCCTGGCCGAATACCGCGACATGCTCCCCGAGCTTGACGCCGGCCAGCCGGATGCTCTGCATCGAGACGGTAGCCAGACGCCCCAAGCACGCCGCCTCGGAGCTTACGCCGTCGGGAATGCGATCCAGATACTCCTGCTCGATATCCACCACCACCCAATCCTGATGCCCCATCTTGCCCAGCACCCGATCTCCTGGCGCGAGCGTGGTCACGGCGCTGCCCACCGCCTCGACGGTGCCGGCCGCCGCAAAGCCGGGGTAGTAGGGCAAATGTGGATACTTGGCACCCGGAATGCTGTAACCAATGTGTGTGCCGGAGTAGACGGCCACCTCCGTCCCCGCACTGATCACCGTGCATCCCGTCCTGACAAGCACCTCCGTCGGCTGCAATTCCGCCGGGAGCGCCAGGGGTTCCCAATCCACCTCCTTGATCGCCCGAAACACCAGTCGCCGCGCCACATTCGCCATATACCCACTCCTTTACGCCGTTATCGCCTCCGCCCGCCGCCGCCGGACATCCGCCCAAGATATCCCCCGAGCACCCCAGGATCTATCCCTTATCACCCTCGTCACCCTGTATCACCCTCGTCATCCCTGTCACCCTGACTTTCCCCCTGTCACCCTGAGCGGAGCGAAGGGTCTCGCCTCTGTCACTACACTCTCACTCTGCATGGCTTGTCACCCTGAGCGAAGCGAAGGGTCTCTCCCACGTGGCCGAGATTCTTCACTCCGCTCAGAATGACCGGGTTGGCGGCGACTTTGGAAAGGCCCTGCGAGCACCCCCTCGCCCCTGGTTGTCGGGAGTATAGTTGCCCCCCCCCCGTCATTCCCGCGCAAGCGGGAATCCAGCCCCTCTCCCCCTGGAAGAGAGTTGGGGTGAGGGCAGCCGAGGGCGGCACCCCGGCCCTCCTCACCCGCGTCCAACGGGAAAGCCCGCTCCCCGAATGTCTTTCATCATCAGCCCCTTGACGTCGGACTTACGCGCGGAGTAGTGCGTGATGTGGTGGAGATGCTGTCCCTGGAGTGAGGGCAACCGACTACTCCGCTGGAGCCGCTCAACCAGATAGTGTGCCTTGCCGCCCACACAGAATATCCAGCTAGGCTTGACTTGCTGGAGTTCCCATTCCAAGATGTCTGCCCAAGCGACAGCTTTCGCGTATCTCTGTGGGCGGCGGAGGTTCTCGAAGCTCTTGGCCACCGCCATTTCCTTGATGACGTTTGTGATATAGCACCGCCAGCCACCAGGGTCAGCCAGTCGGGTCAGTTTCAGGCCTAGCTCACACAGCACGGGACGGAATATCCTGGTTGCTGGATCACCGGGGCCACTACCGCGCCATTGATCTTCAATGTCGGGCTGCCGGCCGCTGAACTCGGCGTGCTCCTCTGCGCCCTCCACTCCGCTCTTACTCGGGTTTTCGCAGACGAACATCACGTCGGATGGGACAGCGCCCAAAGCACCATGTAACCACCGATACCTCGTTTGTTCTGTGCTCAGGCCTAGTTCTGTCAACCTACTGTTGATGCGTTGCCGCAGCGTTTCGAGGTGACGCATATCCAGTCCGTCGTCCATAGGGTGAACCTTCGTTGTCCTCTAGTGGTAGCCTGCCCCCTGTGCCCTAGTCCAACGGACGATACGGATGCGCTGCTGCCACCGCCTCGTTGAACGTCAGACCCAGCCCCGGCCCACCCGGCAGGTCAACGTACCCATCCACCTGCCGCGGCAGCCCATCGAACACCTCGAAGTAGTGCGGCTCATAGAACTCAGCGTGATACTCCTGGATCAGGAAGTTCGGCAGCGCGGCATCCAGGTGAAACGAGGCCACCGTGCCGACCGCGCTGTTCGTGTTGTGTGGCGCCATCAACACGTGCTGCGCCTCGGCCATCGCCGCGATCTTCTTCAACTCGGTAATACCACCAGCATTGCAGATGTCCGGTTGCAAGATGTCCACCGCCTCGGCTTTGAGCAGTTCGAAGAACGGAAACTTCCCGTACAGCCGTTCGCCCGTGGCAATGGGGATGTCGAGCCGCTGCCGCACCTGCACCATCTCCGAGACATTCTCCGGATGCACCGGATCCTCGAACCAAAACGGCCGGTACCGTTCCAGCCGCCGTCCCAAGTACACAGCCGTAGACACCGTGAACTTCGCGTGGACTTCGACCAGGATTTCTACGTGCGGCCCGACGGCTTCCCGCACCGCGGCAACGCGATCCTCGGCTAGTTGGGCCTCTTCCGGCGAGATCGTGTCGTAGTTCGTCAGGCCGAAGGGATCGAACTTCAGGGCCGTGTACCCCCGCGCGACGACCTCCCGGGCATCCGCGGCCTGCTGCTCCGGCGTGCCGGGATTGGTGTACCACCCGTTGGCGTACACCCGCAGGCGCTCACGGAGCGGTCCACCGAGCAATTCGTAAATCGGCACGCCGAGCGCCTTCCCCTTGAGATCCCACAGCGCCAGGTCAATCCCGGATAGAGCGGTACTGAACAGACGGCCACCATGACCCGGCGTATCCCGGTACAAAGTGCGCCAGTGGCGCTCATGGTGCAGCGGATTGGCACCCAGCAAGTAAGTCTCCACCCACTCCTCCAGCAGCCGCTCTACGAGCCGGTCGTGGCCCAACATCGAGGCCTCGCCGTACCCCTCCAACTCCTCATCGGTAGTCAAGCGCAGCAACAGCCAGTTCCGCTTGGCGTTGCGGTGCCGCGAGGACACGATATGGGTCTTGATCCCCGTAATCTTCACCGCACCCGCTCCTCTCCACCGGGCAGCCCCTCCCCCCTCCTGAACGCCCCCGACCCCGGTCATTGCGTCGCAGCCACCACACTCCCCCTCTCCACATAGTGGAGAGGGGCCCGGGGGGTGAGGCCTCGACACGCTCTACCCTCGCACGGTACCATTAGCGCCGCCGATGCTGCCACTCACGGTATCGCGGTCGGACCGCGCAGCCGGTGGCGAGCGTCAAAGCAAAAACGCCGGGTGGCACGCTGCCACCCAAGACTATGGAGATCGGCAATGAAGCTCAGTCTGCTGACCTATAATTGCGCCCGCGAGTGGGAGTTGGACAAGATCATCGATGTCGCGCACCGTTGGGGCTACGCGGCCATTGAGTTCCGCACCGAAAGCAACCATAAACACGGCGTCGAGTTGGAGTTGGACACCGCCGGCCGCAAGCAGGTCCGCCGCACGCTGGAAGACAACTACCTCGTCGCCTCCGGCATCGGCACCAGCTCGCGGTTCGAGTCGCCCGACCCGGCCGCCCGCCAGCAGCAGATAGACCGCACCAAGCGTTACGTCGAGTTGGCCAGCGACATTGACTGCGCTCGCCTCCGCGTGTTCGGCAACGACATTCCCGACGGTGTAGAAAGCCAAGCTTGCGTGGCCTACGTGGGCGACGCGCTCCGCGAGCTAGGCGAGTTTGCGGCTCCCCACGGCGTCGAGGTCAACCTGGAGATGCACGGCCAGTTCAACTTCTGGCGCTATGCGCTAGGTGCCGTACAGCGCGCCGACCTGCCCAACGTCGGCATCGTCTACAACTGCGACCGCCGCGACGAGATCGGCGGCTCGGTACGCGAGACCTACAGCTACGTGCGCGACCACATCAAGCACGTCCACATGCACGACTTCACGACCGGGTTCCCCTACGGCCCCGTCCTGCGAATGCTCCGCGACGACGGCTACGAGGGCTACTGCTCGTCCGAGATAGACGGCAGCCCCGACCCGGAGCGCGTCCTCGCCTACTTTGCCCTCCTCTTCCGCGAATACCTCCGAGACTAGGCAGTCCTGCCTTTGACAAGGCCGCTGCCGTCTTCTTAGAATGCCACCGTCGCAACCGGCCAATTTGGTCAAGCGGCTACCAATTCCCGGTGCGATACCCGCATCTGCGCCCGGCTCCGCCCTGTGTGCCGCCGATCGCAGCGTAGACACCGGCTGTTCATCAGGCCGGAGCGGAACACCGATTGCCGAGGAGGAACACGATGGCAGACGAGCAAGGACTGACCGAAGCGCAGATCGCCGTCCACTGGCGGGAAGAAGAATATTACCATCCCCCGGCGAGCTTCATCGGCCAGGCCAATGCCGCTGACCCGCGGATCCACGAGCAGTTTCGGGAGGACCTCTTTCCCGAATGCTTCAAGGCGTATGCCGACCTGCTCCACTGGGACAAGTATTGGCACACCACCCTCGACACCGGCAATGCCCCCTTCTGGAAGTGGTTTGTCGGCGGGCGCCTGAACGCCTCTTACAACTGCGTAGACCGGCACCTTGAGCAAAACCGAAACAAGGCCTCCTTTATCTGGGTCCCCGAACCCGAAGATGAAGAGACGATCACGCTCACCTATCAGGAGCTTTACGAGCGCGTCAACGAGTTTGCCGCCCTGTTGCGAGATTTCTGCGGCGTCAAGACCGGCGACCGAATCACCTTCCACCTGCCGATGACGCCGGAGCTACCAATCGCCATGCTGGCCTGCGCCCGGCTCGGCGTCATCCACTCCGAGGTCTTCGGCGGGTTCAGCGGGAACGCTTGCGGGGACCGGATTGTCGACTCCGGGAGCCGCATCCTGATTACGATGGACTCCTACTACCGCAACGGCGATCTCCTCGATCACAAAGTCAAAGCCGACGAAGCCGTCGCGGTGGCAGAGGCCGAGGGCGTCAACGTTGACAAGGTCCTGGTGTGGCGGCGCTACCCCGGCAAATACTCCTCCCCAACGCCTATGGTAAAGGGACGCGACTACTTCGTTGACGAGGTGCTCGAAGACTACCGCGGCGCCAAGGTAGACCCCGTCTCGCTACCCGCGGAAGCCCCGCTCTTCCTCATGTACACCAGTGGCACCACCGGCCGGCCGAAGGGCTGCCAGCACAGCACCGGCGGCTATCTGGCCTATGTCACCGGCACGGCGAAGTACTACCAGGACATTCATCCCGAAGACACCTACTGGTGCCTGGCCGACATCGGCTGGATCACCGGCCACTCCTACATCGTGTACGGTCCGCTGTCCCTCGGTGCATCGAGTGTGCTCTTCGAAGGCGTACCGACCTATCCCGACCCGGGGCGAGCTTGGCGGATTGCCGAGCGGCTCGGAGTCAACATCTTCCACACCGCGCCGACGACGATCCGCATGTTGCGTAAGGCCGGCCCCGACGAGCCGCAAAAGTACAACTATCACTTCAAGCACATGACGACGGTCGGCGAGCCAATCGAGCCGGAAGTATGGCGCTGGTACCACGAGGTCGTCGGCAAGGGCGAGGCCATCATCGTTGATACCTGGTGGCAAACCGAGACCGGCGGCTTCCTCGGCAGCACCCTCCCGGCCCTACAGCCGATGAAGCCGGGGAGTTGCGGGCCAGGGGTCCTCGGCATCTATGCGGCAGTCTACGACGAGAACGGCGACGAGGTCCCCGCCGGCAGCGGCAAGGCCGGCAACATCGTCATCCGCAATCCCTGGCCAGGCATCTTCCAGACCATCTGGGGCCAGCCCGAGCGCTTTGTCGAGGTCTACTACGAGAAGTACTGCCAGGACAAGAACAGCACCGATTGGCAGGACTGGCCCTATTTCCCCGGCGACGGCGCCATGCAGGCCGCCGACGGCTACTTCCGTATCCTCGGCCGCGTAGACGACGTGATCAACGTGGCCGGGCATCGCCTGGGCACCAAGGAGCTAGAGTCTGCCGCGCTGACTGTGGAAGAAGTCGCCGAGGCCGCAGCAGTGCCGGTCGTGGACGAGATCAGGGGGCGCGCCGTCGAAATCTACACTGCGCTGAAGCCCGGCTATGCGGCCGATGAGCAGGCCGCCGGCAAAGTGCGACAAGCCATCCGCACCGAGATCGGCCCAATTGCCACGCCCAAGCACGTGTGGATCGTCCCAGACATGCCGAAGACCCGCTCCGGCAAGATCATGCGCCGGGTGATCGCCAGCATCTCCAACTTCACGGACGTTGGCGACATCACGACGTTGGCCAACCCGGAGATCGTCGAAGAAATCCAGCAGCAGGTCCAGTCGGCGAAGGTCGCCCAAGGCGAGGCGCCGCAGGAGCTTTCGGCAGCGGAGCTGGCCGAAATCCAACGCTTCGGCCAAGAAGAATAGCGGCGACGCCTCACCGCCGGCCCTTTTTCCGCGATTCCCGCGCCCGATCATTCCCGCACAGCCGGCAATCCATGTCCCCCCTCTGCGCGGGAGGATCACAGAGGGGCCATCGAGCCTACCCAAGCCCAACTCCCCTCTCCACATGGTGGAGAGGGGCCGGGGGTGAGGCAACCAGGAGACCAAAACCATGATTGTGACCGCGGTGCGCGCCTACCGTCTCCAAGTCCGGCTGACCGATCCCCTGCGAACGGGCCGCGGGCCACTGCACCAGCGCGACGACCTGCTCGTGGAGTTGGTCACGGACGACGGCCACTCCGGCTGGGGCAACGGCAGCGACTCCGCTCCCGGCATCGCTGCCCTCGCCGGCGCCGCGTCGCAAGTGCTGGGCGTTGACCTCCACCGGACCGATCCCCGTGCGTTGTGGTCCGCTCTGCGCGAGACGCTACCCATCGGCCCTCTGAGCGCCGTGGATACCGCCTTGTGGGACCTGCGCGGTCAGGCGTTGGGCCAATCGGTTGCCGGCCTCCTCGGTACCGAGAGCGGCCACGTCCGCCCCCAGGTTCGCGCTTACGCCACCGGCCTCTTCCGCGTTGAGCGCTGGACCCCCGCCCAGCACGCTCGCGAGCTAGTGTACGAAGCGGAAGGCTACGCGACCGCCGGCTTTGCCGCCATGAAACTGAAAACGGGGTTTGGCCTGCATGCCGATGTGCGCCATACCGCCGCGATCCGGCACGCCATCGGCCCAGAGATAGCCCTCTACGTGGACAGCAACGCCGCCTACACCCCCCAGCAATCCATCGCCCTCGGCGCAGCAATCGCCGACTATGACATCGGCTGGATGGAAGAACCCACCGGACCACGAGATTGGGCCGGCTACCATCAGGTCCGCACGGCGCTCCAGGGCCTCTCTACGCCAATCCCCGTCGCTGGCGGCGAGCAGCTCGGCGCCGCCAGCGACTTCACCGCCGGCTGCGACGCCGCAGCCTGGGACGTAGTCCAGCCCGACGTTGTTTCGGCCGGCGGCATCACCGGCATGTGGCGCCTGGGTGAGATAATCCGCGGCAAGGATATGGCGCTCGTACCCCACTGCTTCCATACCGGCATCGCCCTAGCGGCCACCCTCCACCTCCTCAGCGCCCAGCCGCTCAACCCCCCAGGACGCGGCCCGGCCTTCGCCTACGAACCGCTACTGGAATACGACCAAACCGAGCACCCCACCCGCCAGGCCCTCGTGCGTCCCCTCATCAGCCAGCACAACGGCTACGTGCCGGTACCCGCCGCCCCCGGACTAGGTATCACCGTCCGGCGCGACGCCCTCGAACGCTACACCACCGCCGCCGAGACGGTCGCCACCCTCTAGCCCAACCACTCACCAGGCTGCGCCTCACCTCCCCGGCCCCTCTCACCAGCGCCTAGCGGTCAGTGGAACGGGGGTGTCTGCCGCCCGTCATTCGCCCTCCCGTCCGTCATCCCCGCGCACCCGGAAATCCAGGACCAATTATCCCGCCTATCCTGCCATCCTGCCGCCAACAAGGTATGCGCCGCCGCCCTGACTCCCCTTCCCTGGATGAGAGTTGCCAACTTAATCGGGTAGTGGGGGGCACCGCTACCTCCCCAGCCCTAGCCCCCCGTTCCGCCGAGGCCGGGACCGGATTCCCTCCCCTGGAGCTTGCTCCGGGGGAGGGTTAGGGAGCTTACAAGGGTAGGTTTTTTGTGTAGGAGCGCGATGAATCGCGCCCAGGCGTTCGTCATTCCCGTGCCAGGAGACCTTTGCATACCTCAGTCATTCCCGCCCCCCGTCCCGTCATTCCCGCGCCAGCGGGAAGGTGGATTCACATTTCAAGTGCAACACCTGCTTCCAGAAGATTTCCGCGGGGGTCTGGTAATCCAGACACTTGCGCGGCGTATTATTATACGCCTGCACCAGTTGCGTAAACCATGCTTCCGGCAGCGCCGCCAGGTCCGTCTTGCGGGGCAAGCCCCGGCGCAGCCGCCCGATGGCATTCTCCACGCCACCTTTCTGCCAGGGCGCGTGGGTATCACCGAAGAAGGTCTCGATGCCGAGGGCGTGGAGTTCATAGTGGCGGGCGAACTCGGTCCCGTTGTCGAAGGTGACGGTCTGGCCCCACGGCGGGGGCAAGGCCCCCAGGATGGTGGCCAGGGCATGAGCAATCGGCGTGGCCGCTTTGCCCGGAGGCCGGACGGCGAAGAGCAAGCGCGAGTGGCGTTCATGCAGCGTGAGCACCGCCTGTCCATAGGTACGAAACAACATCAGATCGGTCTCCCAGTGTCCCGGGGGCTGGCGGTCGGTGGCCCCGACGGGCCGCTCGGCCAGCGGGCGCCGGAGCTGGATAAAGGAAGCTGGACTGCCCCCTTGGCGCCCCCGCCAGCCCCGTTGCGACTTGCCGCGGGGCAGGTAATGGCGCCAAGCATAGTCCTTCGTGCGCTTGAGCTGGGCATAGAGGAACCGGTAGATGGTCTCGTGAGCGATCACCGGCGGGCCGGCCGCCCGCCGCAGCCGGCCCGCCACCTGTTCGGGCGACCAGCCCTGTTTGAGGCGGGCGAGCACCCGTTCGCGTAGCCGGCTGTCCCGGTCGAGGCGGCTGCCGCGCCAACGCCGGGCGCGGGCCTGCTGCTCGGCATACCCGGGCCGGTAGCCCTGCTGCCGTGACGTATTGCGCTTCAACTCCCGAGCGACCGTTGATGGCGCGCGATCCAGACTTGCAGCGATTTGCCGGAGCGAGCGCCCCGCGGCGTGTAGACAGGCCACTTCACAGCGCTCTTCAATGCCCAACTGCGTGTAGTGGCGTCCCATGGCAACACCTTACCCTGGTGTTGCACTTCGTTTGTGAATCTAGGGAATCCAGGGCCATTCGGAGGGCCTATTCCAGGCCCTACACCCCCTCTCCAAATGTTGGAGAGGGGGCCGGGGGGTGAGGTCGGCCCCACCCCCGTGGCTCTCTACGAAAAACCTACCCTTGTCAGGGCGGGGGGGGGTGAGGCCCGTCCCAGCCCCTCCTGCTCATCCGTGCATCCTGAAAATCCTGATGCAGACAAAAACCTACCCTTGTGAGGGGTTAGGGAGGGGGCCAGCCCACTACCCTACCAAGTTAGCAACCTCCATGTAGGGAAGAGGCCGGGGGTTAGGTCCCACCTGTCGCCCGGAGGTAGCGTTCCAGCGCGTCCTCCCACGGCGGCAGATCGCACCCCGTCGCCTGCACGTACCGCTCCGACGACAGCACGGAGTACGGCGGGCGCTGCGCCCGTGCCCCGAAGGCTGCCGTCGAGATCGGCGCCAGCTCCGGCGACCAGCCGGCCCGCGCAAAGATGCGCCGCGCGAACTCGTACCAGGTCGTCTGACCGGCGTTCGTCACGTGGTAGAGGCCGAACGGAGCCTGCGCTGTCAGTAAATGGTACACCGCTTGAGCCAGATCAGCGGTCGCCGTGGGCGTGCAGTGTTGGTCGTTGACCACCGCGATGGCCCGGCCGGCCCGCGCCAAGCGCAGCATCGTCTCGACAAAGTTGCCATTCCTGCTCGTGACCCCGGCCACGCCGTACAGCCCGCAGCTACGGATGACGTAGTGCCGCGGACAGAGCACCCGCACAGCGTACTCCCCGCCCAGCTTCGAGGCGCCGTAGACGTTGAGCGGCGCCGGCGGCACCGTCTCCGTCAACGGCTTCCGCTGCTGCTGCCCACCGTACACGTAGTCCGTGCTGATCTGGACCAGCGTTGCGCCGGTGTCCGCACACGCCCGCGCCACCTGCCCGGCCCCCCCGGCGTTCACCGCGAAACTCTGCCCGATCTCGCCCTCCGCATCGTCCACGCGCACGAACGCCGCCGTGTTGATGACCACGTCGGGACACGCCGCGCCGACCACCTCCCGCACCTGGTCGTTGTCACAGATGTCGAGCTGCTCGCGGCTCATGAGCAGCAGCTCATGCTCGGCAAACACCTGTCGGAGGTCATGGGCCAACTGCCCGCCCGCCCCGGTGATGAGCACACGCATCAGATCGTCGCCTCCACTCGCCCCTCTGGAGCACCACGCAGGCCAGCCAAAGCCGCCATCAGATCATCCGGCAGCGGCGCCGCAAACGTCGTCGGTTGGCCGGTGGACGGCAAGCGGATCACCAGCCGGCTCGCATGCAGAAACTGCCGCTCCAGCCCCGGACAAGTGTCGCCCCGGCCATAGGTCGCATCACCGGCCACCGGATGACCGATGTGCGCGAGGTGGACACGAATTTGATGCGTCCGGCCGGTCTCCGGCTGCACGCGCAGATAGGTGTGACCGGCCAGCGTTTCAAGAGTCCGATACCCGGTCGTGGCTGCGCGGCCATTGGCGACAACGGCCATCCGCTGGCGATACCGGGGATGGCGGCCGACCGGCAAGCGAATGGTCCCAGCGGCCGGCTCCGGGTATCCCACGACGACGGCGAGGTAGTCCTTGCATGCCGTGCGTTCTCGGAGCTGGTCGGCCACGGCCCGCAGCGCCCGCTCGTTTTTCGCCACGACCAGCACGCCCGACGTGTCTTTGTCCAGCCGGTGAACGATGCCGGGCCGCTCTTCACCGCCGATGCCGGCCAACTGCGGCGCATACGCCAGCAGCGCATGGACCAAGGTTCCCCTCTCGTGTCCCGGCGCCGGATGCACCACCACGCCAGCAGGCTTGCTCACTACTAGGAGATCGTCGTCCTCGAAGAGCACGGCCAACGGACGGCGCTCCGGCGTGAGACGCGAGGGCCGCGGCGCCGGAATGTGGACCTCGATCCGCTGCCCGCCGCCCACGCGCAGCGCCGCCCGCGCGGCGCGTCCCCGAATCCGCACGTGACCGTCCGCGATCAGCCCTTGGATGCGCGTGCGACTGAGGTCCGGCAGCGTCGCCGCGAGATAGCGGTCGAGGCGCTGCGCGACGGCACCCTCCGGCACGACGATGGTGTGGTCACTCACGGATCAGCGTGCATCATAGTAACGCGCTGGCGAGGCCGAGCGCCAGCCACCGGTAGCCCTTGCTATACTGTCTTTACGGGCCAGCGCGAGCCATCCCCTATAGATATTCCCCCGCGGCACTCCTCGGTTCCTACGACAGCGATGAAACCCGTCATCCGCGACATTCTTGAGACAGTACTGCTCACGCTCATCATCTACTACGGCGTGCGGCTCGGCGTGCAGAACTTCCGGGTGGAGGGCTTGAGCATGGAGCCAACCCTGCACAATAACCAGTACCTCATCGTCAACAAGCTGTCCTACCGCTTCGCCGCGCCGCAGCGCGGTGACATTGTGGTCTTCCGCTTCCCCCACGATCCCCGCCGGGACTTCATCAAGCGCATTATCGCGCTGCCCGGCGAGGCCGTCGAAGTACGTAGGGGCCGGGTCTTCATCAACGAGCAGTTACTTGATGAGCCGTATATGCGCTCCCCACCGCTGTATAGCTACTCGCGCCGCGTCGTGCCGGAAGGCGAGTATTTCGTCCTCGGCGACAACCGCAACAACAGCAGTGACTCGGTAGCTTGGGGATGGCTACCCCAGGAGTATGTGATCGGCAAGGCGTGGTTCTCCTACTGGCCGCTGGCTTGGTTCGGCCCGCTCTCCCACTACACCCCCGCGGCCGCCGCCACGCCCGGCTAGGCCCCCACCCATGCCCTCCCTCATCCCGACAGGGGCAGGCACGTACCATCCCCGGCGCCGCGGCCTGGACATACGTAGGGGCGCAGCGTGCTGCGCCCGTCCCCCGGCGGAGCGGGATGCCCCTCACTACCCGGCGCCCTCGGCCAAGCGCCGCCGCAGCCGCGCGGCCGTTGTGGCCAGCAGCTCCGGTAGCACCTTGGTCCCGCCGATCACGGGCATGAAGTTGGTATCGCCCTCCCAGCGCGGGACGAGATGCAGATGCAAGTGATCCACGATACCGGCGCCGCCCACACGGCCGAGGTTCATCCCCATGTTGTAGCCGTGTGGCCCGGTGTCGGTCCGCAGCGCGCGGAGCGCCCGTTGCGCGAGCGCCATCAGCTCGCTACTTTCCTCCGCCGTGAGACTCTCCAGGTCCGCCGTATGCCGGTAGGGTGCAATCAAGAGGTGGCCGGGATTATACGGATACACGTTCAAGATGATGAAGGCGTGCTCACCGCGGTAGACGACATGGCGCCGCTCTTCCTCGGCACGGTCAGGCTGCGCGGGAATACAGAAGACACAGCCCACCGCGCGCTTGCTGCCCGTCACGTAGGCCATGCGCCAGGGACTCCAAAGCCGATCCATACCTCGTACAATCGTAACATGGCCCTGCCACCGCCACGCTGCCCGGCGCGGCCGGCTGACAAGGGTAGGTACAAGCCGCGTCGTAGCGGTGCGATTGATCGCACCCTGGGGTCAGCGTGCCTCGCTGGGCGCCAGGCATGCCTCCCTACCGATTTACATATCCTTGTGAGAGTGAGGCCGGACCAATGACACCATCGGCTGCTGCCAGACCCACCCGGGCGCGGCCGCCGGTTGGCCCACGGCTCCCCTGGCTCCGCGCTGGAGCCGGAGCACTGGGAATCGGCCTCTCACCCGACCAGCTGGCTGCTTTCGACTGCTACCGCGACGCGCTCCTGACCGCCAACCGACACACCAACCTCACGGCCATCACCGACCCGGCGGCAGTAGAGATGCGGCACTTCGTAGACTCGCTCACCTGTCTGCTCGCGTGGCCCGCGGTGACGGACCGCCCCATGCAGGTGATTGACATTGGAGCCGGGGCTGGCTTCCCCGGTCTACCCCTCAAGCTGCTCCGGCCCCCAATCGGCCTCGCGCTGGTCGATTCGGTGGGCAAGAAGACCGCGTTCCTGGCCGACCTGGTACATCACCTCAACCTGGAGGCCGTTACGGTCGTCACGGCCCGTGCCGAAGACCTGGCCCGCCAGCCGGCCTATCGTGAGCAGTACGACGTGGCACTGGCACGGGCGGTAGCACCGGCGCCCGTGCTGGTGGAATACACCCTGCCCTTCTTACGGATCGGCGGCCGCCTCATCGCCCAGAAGACGACACGCAAAGGTCAAAGCGAGCTGGCTGCCTGTCAGCGAGCCTGTGCGTTGCTCGGCGGCGGGCCGCCGCGCCTAGTGCCGGTGGTGCTCTCCTCACCCTCCGATCCCCTCGCTCCATGGCCCCTCGCTCCATGGATGAAGGCGAGAAGTCTTCCCACAGACCACCACGCCGCAGACCGTCATTCCCCCACAAGCGGGAATCCGCCCCTGCCGCCGGAAAGGACGTTAGCGCAGCCAGGCCCACCGGCCACACCGGGACCGGCCCGCTACCTGGCAGAGGCACAGCAGGCTCTATCGGACCGCGCGCTGCTCGTCGTGGAAAAGCAGCACCCCACCCCGGACCGCTACCCACGCCGCGCCGGGATACCCGCAAAGCGCCCGCTGTGAGGCGACGACCAGCATAGCTGTTCGGGTAGCGGCGCCGTGCCCCTTCCCCAACTGACAAGGGTAGGTTTTTGTGTAGGGGCGCGATTTATCACGCCCAGGCGCCCGGGGCCTGCCCGGCGGTGGCCGGGACACCGGCCCCGGCCCCGTCATTGCTCTGAAAATAGCCCCCCTCCGTCATTGCGCCTGCACCGGGGTAGCCTGGTGCCTGCCGCAATCCAGGCCCCCGGCTCCGGCCTCCGGCGCAAGCTGGACTGACGGTCGTTATTGTCATTTCCTGCGGTGGCCTGGTCAAGGCCATGGTGCTTCCCGCGCCAGCATATCCCGGACCCCGATACGGGGCGGGAATCCATCCTGCTCATCCATGCCTCCTGAAAATCCTGATGCAGACAAAAACCTACCCTTGTGAGGGGAAGGGGCCGGGTGACGGGCCAAAGCCGCACCGCACCTGGCACTATCCGTGCGGCTTTGGCCCGGCAGGAGTTAGGGCCAAAGCCGCACCGCACCTGGCACTATCCGTGCGGCTTTGGCCCGGCAGGAGTCAGGTCCAAACTCCCATCAGGAGGTTTTGCCCCGGCCGCCGCAATGTAGTACACTCCACCCGCGGCGCGTGGGGTGCGCGTCCGGGAGTTAACACAAGGAGTTTGAACGTGAGTAGGAAGCTCGTCGTCGCTTTGGCCGGCATGGCTGCGTTGGCTGTGCTGACCTGGAGCATAGTCGCTGCCGGTGGTGACAACAACTCAGCCACGAAGGCAGTCACTTACGAGGTGTCCGTCACCAATCTGACCCGCGGTCAGCCGCTGTCGCCCATCTTCATGGCCACGCACCTGAAGGGCGCAGGGCCGCTCTACACACTGGGACAGCCCGCGAGCACCGATCTGGCGGCCCTGGCCGAGGACGCCGACGCAGCTGGCCTCATGGGAAGCTGGAACCCGGAAACGAACGCGATGGTCGGCGAAGTACAGTTCGTCAAGAGTGACATCGGGCCAATCCTGCCAGGCAAGACGGTCACGGCCACGTTCACGGTCCAGGGCAAGGCCCGGTATCTTTCCTTGGCAGCCATGATGGTGAGCACCAACGACGGCTTTATCGGCGCGAACGGCGTTGAGCTTTACGACCGCCGGCTGACCCTAGTCGGCTACGACGCGGGCAGCGAAGCCAACAGCGAGGATTGCGCCTACATCCCCGGCCCACCCTGCGGCAACCATGTCCACGACGACAGCGCGGCCGCCGAGGGCTACGTCCACGTCCACGCGGGCATCCACGGCATCGGCGGCCTCGACCCGGCCCAGCACGACTGGCGCAACCCGGTGGCCGTCCTGGTGATTACGCGCGTGTCCGAGTAGTAGGACACACTGTACCTGGCGCCATCCCAATCGGGGCAAAGCGCAGCGGAGCTTGAACAAACAAGACCGGGGACAGATTCTTGAAATCTGTCCCCGGTCTGTCCCTTGCCGGCAGAGGCGATGCCCAGTAGCCCCCTCCCTAGCCAGCCGATCATTCGTAGCCGCGTCACCGGCGGCGAGCCGCTGTTCTCCCCGTCGGACACTATATGGACTGATCCTAGCCGCCCGCTACGAGCCGCCTACTACGAGAGAAGTTGCATCCGCACCTCGACCTCCAGCCGGCTGTCCCCACCGCCCAGGAGCACCCCGCGGGTCGGCGCCACGTCCCGATAGTCGCGCCCCACCGCAATACGCACGTACCGCTCGTCGGCGAGGCGTCGGTTGGTGGGATCGAAGCCGATCCAGCCGAGGTCCGGCAACCGGCATTCGGCCCAGGCGTGGGTGGCCATTTCCGGCGCTTGGTGGGTGACGTACAGGTAGCCGGAGACATAGCGCGTGGGCACGCCCCAGGAACGCGCAATAGCGATCATGACATGGGCGTAGTCCTGGCAGACTCCCCGGCCGGATTCCAGGATCTGCTCGATTGGCGAGGCCGCCGACGTGATCCCTGGGACGTACTGGAAGTTGTCGTAGAGCGTGTCCGCGAGCCGCCGCAGCGACTCCAACGGATCGCCGCTCGGCTTGATGTCCAGCCGGGCCACAAAGGCGGTGAGGGCGGACGAGGGCCGAGCGAACGCGCTCCCCTGTATGAAGTCCCAATACGTGAATGACCCTCGCCACGAGTGCAGCTCTTCCCAGGCGCCGGCGCCCAGGGAAATCGGGAGCGCCGCAGGGGGCGCCCTTTCGACCATGGAGCGGGTGGTGATCTCCAGCGCCGCGTGCTCCCGATGGATGTTGAGGACATGTTTCGTGTTGCCGAAACAGTCCGTCTCGTCGTTCAGGAGGGCCGCGGGGGTCGTCGTGACTGCGAAATGCCGGAGACGCTGACCGGCGTCCTCACGCGGCATCAGACAGAGCGACATTACACAGTGCTGTACCGGCGCGGTGTAGAGGTAGCGAGAGACGTGCTCGATTGTGTAACGCGCCGGGCCGACCATGATGTCAGCGTACCGGAAAGTCCTCGATAGGATAATCGAAATACGTAGCGGTCACGAGACCGTGCAGTTCCCGGCAATACCCGTCCACCTGCCGCAAGAGGCTCTCGCGGTCTTTCCGATCCGGCCAGTCGTAATGGATCAAGGCGCCCAGCCGCCCGGCCAATCGCTGCGTTGCACCACTGGAATGCGCGTTCGGCCCCGGACCGATAGCGGCAAGCTCCTCGGCCGCCTGGTCGAGCGACCGGCAGAGCGAGTCGGGGAGCAGCGGGTCCGTGGCCAGCAGGTCCAACACCTGGCTCGGCCGCACCTCCAGGTTGTAGCGGCGATTATAGGCCTCGAAAGCATGATACACGCGCAACAGGCTGGTCCAAGCCGCGTCAGCATACTCCTTGGCCAGCGCATCGGCGGCAAGCTGGGCCAAAAGCAGCGCGACCAAGAGTTGGGCACGCTCGATGAAACGCCCCAACTGTATGAAACGCCAGCCATCGTCACGATACATGGTAGCCGCGGCCACGCCCGCGACGGTGTCAACTTCCGCCGACGTTCCCGCGTAGAAGCTCTCCGGGGAGGTCGTCCAGATATCTTGGATGCCTAGCTTCTGGATCCGCAGATAGGACAGGTTCAGGGAGGCCCACATATCGGCGCTGATGTAGTGACGCATCTGGCGGGCGTTCTCACGACCGAGCGCCAAACAGCTCCATACCGAAGCCGGGTTCGAGCGCTCGAACGTGAGGTCATCGGCGAGGGTGTAGGAATCGGCCAAAGTGTACTCATCACTGCCGAGTAATTCGAGGTTGCCCCCAGGCGGCTGCCGGTTCACGCTGCCGTAAATGCGGCTCCAGCCCAGATAGATCTCCCGGATCGGACGATCCACCAGCGCCTCCGTCTGCAACCGCAGCAAGCGGCAGAGATGCCCTGCCCGCTCCAGGTAACGACCCAGCCAGTAGAGTCCCTGGGCGCTACGCGAAAGCATTCGGCTTAATCTCTGTCGTCTTCTTCCGGCATGAGCACGAACTCGGGGTAGGCTTCGATACCCAGCTCCCCGACATCCTGCCCCAGCCGCTCGACCTGCGGCGACACTCGGACGCTCAACGTCATATCCAGCACGCGCCACAGCAGCCACGAGATCACGAACACGAACGCACCGACCGCCACCACGCCGAGGAGCTGCACACCGATGTTGCCGCCGGCGACGATAGAGACCGCCAGCGTGCCCCAGATGCCGGCGAACAGATGAGCCGGAATGGCCCCCACCACATCGTCCAGCTTGATCTTCTCTAGGAGCTTGATCCCGGCGGTGCAGACGACAGCACCGATGGCGCCGATGACGACGGCCCAGTAGTGCTCGGTGATATTCGGGCCAGCGGTAATCGCGACCAGCCCGGCGATGGCGCCGTTCAGGCCAGCGAACAGATCCATGCGCCCGAGGATGGGCCGCGAGAAGATGAGGGCTGCCATGACGCCGGACGCTGCCGCCAGGTTGGTGTTGACCAGCACGTGGCTTATCGCCACCGCGTCGGCCGCGCTCCCCAGCGCCAGCTGCGATCCGCCGTTGAAGCCGAACCAGCCGAACCACAGGATGAACACACCCAGCGTCACGACCAGGATGTTGGAAGGTGGCGTCGGCCGGACCGAGCCATCCCGGCGGAATTTGCCGAGCCGTGGCCCAACGACCAGCGCACCCGCGAGGGCTGCCCAGCCGCCGGTGCTATGCACGATGGTCGAGCCGGCGAAGTCCTGGAACCCTAGCCCATCCAGCCACCCGCCACCCCACGTCCACGCGCCGACGATGGGGTAGATGATCGCGGTCAGCACCAGCGTAAAGAGGAAAAACGACCACATCTTGACCCGCTCGGCCAAGGCGCCGGACACGATGGAGGCAGCAGTCGCCACGAAGACCATCTGGAAGAACCAATCCGACATGGTGGAGTAGCCGTTCTCGACCACGGCGGCTGTCGCGCTCTCCTGGCCGCCCACCAACGCGATGTCATTGGCCGACGGTCCATAGAGGAGCGTGAACGAGCCGATCAGGCCGCCCAACCCCAAGTCTCCAACGCCAACGTACATGAGGTTGTAGCCGATGAAGTAGTAGGCCAGCCCGGCAATCGAGTAGAGGCCGATATTCTTCAGGCAGATCATCGAGGCGTTCTTGGTCCGCACCGAGCCGGACTCGAGCATGGTGAAGCCCGCACACATCCACATCACCAGCGCACCGAAGACGATGAACAAGAAGGTGTTGAAGACGAACTGGGTCTCTCCCTCCACCGCCGCATACACGACGGTCGGCACGCACAACACGGCGCCGAGTATCAGGAGTATTTTTGCTCCCAAAGCCAGGCGACTACGACGATGCAGGACACCCATGAACATCCTCATTCCTCTCCTCCCCTCGAAATGTACCGCTCAATCTGCCAGCACCCACAGGTCTTTGCCGCCCCCGCCTTGGCTGGAGTTCACCACCAAGCTGCCCCGGCGCAGCGCAACGCGGCAGAACGCCCCGGGCACGATCCGGGTCTCGCGGCCGTGCAGCACGAACGGGCGCAAATCCACGTGCCGCGGCTCGAAGCGGCCCTCAACCAGGCAAGGCGCGCGGGAGAGCGCCAGCACCGGCTGCGAGATGAAATCCGCCGGGTCGGCGCGCAGCCCCTTGGCATACTCCTCACGCTCCTGGGGCGTGGCGTGCGGCCCGATCAGCATCCCATAGCCCCCCGATTCACCCACGCGCTTGACCACCAGATGCTCCAGATTGTCGAGCGTGTACTCAAGGTCTGCGGGGCGGCGGCACAGGCGAGTTTCGACGTTAGCCAGGAGCGGCTCGGCGCCCAAATAGTAGCGGATCATGTCGGGCACGTAGGCGTAAACGCTCTTATCGTCCGCAACCCCCGTGCCGGGCGCGTTCACCAGGGCCACATTGCCGCGCTTGTAGGCATGCAGCAGCCCCGGCACGCCGAGCAGCGAGTCGGGACGGAACACCAGCGGATCGAGAAAGTCGTCGTCCACGCGCCGGTAGAGCACGTCCACGCGCCGCAGACCGGTGGTAGTACGCATGTAGACAAAGCCGTCGTTGACCAACAGATCGCGGCCCTCCACCAGTTCCGCACCAAGCTGGCCGGCCAGAAACATGTGCTCGTAGAAGGCGGAGTTGTAGACCCCGGGCGTCAGCAGCGCAATACACGGATCGGACTGCCCTCGCGGCGCCAGCTCACGCAGGGTCTCCAACAGTATGCGCCCATAGTGCTCCACCTCCCGCACCCGGGAGCTACGATACAGGCGGCGCAGGCTCGCCTTGACCGCCTTCCGGTTGGCAAGCATATACGATACGCCGGAAGGAACCCGCAGGTTGTCCTCCAGCACCATAAACCCATCGCTGGTACGCACCAAGTCGGTGCCGCAAATGGCGACCCAGGTACCGTGCGGGGCGGAGAAGCCGCGCATCTCGATGCGGTACTGGGGGCAGCCACGCACCACATCCACCGGAATCACGCCGTCCGCAATGATGCGCGCCTCGCCGTAGACATCCTCCAGGAAGAGGTTCAACGCTCTGAGGCGCTGGGTCAGGCCAACCTCAAGCTGCCGCCACTCGGCACCCGCGAGCACCCGCGGCACGCAGTCAATCGGGATGATCCGCTCGTCGGCCTCGTCGTCGCCGTACACGGTGAAGGTGATGCCCTCGTTCGAGAAGGAGCGCGTCACCCGCTCCTGAATAGTGCCCAGCTCCTCGGCCGAGAGCCGGCACAAGGTCTCATGGAGCCGCCGGCACTGCTCGCGCGGCGCTCCATCCGGCCGGAACATCTCGTCGTAGATGTCGCTATCAAGGTCGTAGGCGTCGAAGTCCATAGCCACAACTCAGCGGTCCGGGGCCATTGCTCCCGAGGTTTACCCACGCTGCCCGGCAGGCCCCCGAAAACGTAGCCGTTAGGTAACAAGACCGACACGACACTCCAAGCGCCTCTCCCGGCTGCGCTGCCTAAAGCAGTAACCTGCTCGTATATCTTGGCCTCGTACTCGAGCGGGCAGCAAAGCTCGTAGCCCTTTCGGTCGGCGGTGGGGCGGAGCATCGCTCGCGCGCCGAGGTCTGCAACACCGGGCTGCAGGTACCTGAATACGGGCGAGCGACGTTCGCTCGCCACGAACTCCTCCCGTGTCTCGAACCGCTCCCGGCGGGCCCGGGCGCGTAGGCCCAGTGCTATCCCGAGGGATTCGAGTGACCAAGGATCGCCGCTGGGCGGATAAATGGGCGGATCGAAGAGGACCAGGGCCGCAAACGATTCCCCCAGCGGCTCGTGGTTGAGCGCCGTCAGCGCCGACAGTGAATGGAAGACCCCGATTTTCGGCTTCTCCCCGAAGTGCCGATCAATGCCCCGCACAACGTACTTGTTGTCCGAGACAAACGTTGCAATGTTATGCATTCGAATATCGGCCGTCGGGTTCCAACCGTGGCTCCTGATGTCATAGAGGACGAGGTCGAAACGGTCCATAAGCAGCGACCAGAAGGGATAATACAGATCAATCGCCAGCCCGTTGCCGTGGCTCAGGACGAGTCGCGGGCCTGCCGGGTTGCCGTGCCGCCGGAGGATGATGCCGGCACCGTCGGCCGTGCGAACCTCGCCTGTGGCGAGCGGCTCCGGCACGTCCCAGCGCTGTCGCATAGCATTACCTCGTGCTTCGTGTGTTGAATGCTACATAGACGCTTCAACCGGAGCATCCCGTCGTAGATGTCGCTATCAAGGTCGTAGGCATCGAAGTCCACGGCTATACGGCTATCGCTCAACAGTCAAGAGTCGTTCGGCTTGCAAGGCATCATACTAGCATAGGGCTGCCGTTGCACGCCCCCTCTCCACTTGTGGAGAGGGTCCCGTGTCCCTAGGGCGTGTCTGCAAACTGGCTGTGCCGAACCCCAGACCCCGTCATTGCGGCGTAAGCCGCAATCCAGGCCCACCGGGGAGCCACGCCTCGCCCTCTGATTGCTCACCCCTGGCCTTGCCTCCTGCCGACTGGCACTTTGCAAACACGCCCTAGTCAGACCTTGTAGCAAGCTACTAGCTGACCGCTACCTTTGTCTTCCAACGGTGGCTGATCGTGCGTGCGACAGAAATCATCGGCAAGCGGACAGCGGTTGTAGAAGCGACACCGCGCCGGCGGGTCCACCGGCAGCGACACGCCGCCCGCGATCTTGACCGGGGGGCGCGTGACGGTGGGATCGGGAACCGGCACGGCCGATAGGAGCGCCTGCGTATAGGGATGCTGCGGGTGCTGCAAGAGCTGCTCGGTCTCACCGACCTCGACGATCTTCCCCAGGTACATCACCGCAATCCGGCTGCACATGTAACGCGCAACCGCCAGATCGTGCGTGATATACAGGTAGCTGACCCCCAGACGGCCGGCCAGTTCCTCCATGAGGCGCATAACGCCGGTCCTGATCGAGACGTCCAGCATCGAAGTCGGCTCGTCGGCAACCACAAAGGTCGGCTCGACCACCAGCGCCCTAGCAATGGCCACGCGTTGCCGCTGACCACCGGACAGCTCGTGCGGATATCTGAAGAGGAACGTGCGCGGCGGCGTCAACCCCACAAGCTCCAGCATCCGCGCCACTCGGTCGAGACACTCCAGCGGCCCGCCCAGCTGCTGCACCTTCAGCGGTTCGGCCACGGTATCGAAAATCGTCCGCCGGGGGTTCATGGACTCGTAGGGGTCCTGAAAAATCATCTGGGCCTTCCTCCTGAAGGCCTTCAGCGACTTCCCCTTCAGCGTCGCGATATCCATCGGCACCCCTTGACCGTCGTCGAAGATGATCTGACCGTCGGTGGGATCGGCCAGGCGGACCAGCAGCTTCCCGGTGGTAGTCTTGCCGCACCCCGACTCTCCTACTAACCCAAAGCTCTCGCCTTTCGAGAGCGTGAAAGAGACTCCGTCCACCGCATGGACGAAACTCCTATTGCGCCGAAACCGGCTTGTGGCTACCGGGAAGTGCTTACGCAGCCCTTCGACCTTGAGTAGGGGGCGACTTGCACCGGACGGCATGGGCCGCGCGGTCTCGATCATCGCCCTACGCTCCCGGCGGGTTCCAGCAGGTCGCCCAATGCTCCCCGCGGCGCACGGTCGGCGGCGCCTCCGACCGGCATTCGTCCGTCGCATACGGACAGCGCGGATGGAAGCGGCAGCCCGGGGGCGGAGCCAGCAAGTTCGGCGGCTCGCCCGCCAGCATCGTCAGCTCGTGCCGCTCGCCCGTCACGCTCGGAAAGGCCGACATCAGCGCCCGCGTATACGGGTGGATAGGATTCTTGAAAACTTCCGCCGTCTCGCCCAGCTCCACGATCTTGCCGGCGTACATGATGCCGACGACATCGCTGACCTCGGCAATGACGGCCATATCATGCGAAATGTAGATCATACTCATATCGAGCGTTTCCTGGATGTGCCGCATCTCGCGCAAAATACGATCTTGCACGATCACGTCCAGCGCAGTGGTCGGCTCGTCCGCGATGATGATATCGGGTTCGCACGCCAGGGCCATGGCAATGATCGCCCGCTGCTTCATGCCCCCGCTGTATTCGTGCGGATAACGTCGGATGAAGCTGGGGTCGAGGCTCACGAGGTCGTAGAGCTGACGAACGCGCTCGATAGCCGCCTCGCGGGCCGCTTCGACGTGCAGCTCCAGCGCCTCGATGATCTGCTCGCCCACCCTATACACCGGATTGAGCGAGTTCATCGCGGCCTGGAAGACCATGGAGATACGATCCCAGCGGTACGCTCGCAGCTGCTCTTCGGAGAGCGGAACCAGGTCGGTACCATCCAGCAGCACCTTGCCGCCGATGATGCTGGCGTTCTCCGGCAACAGCCGCAGCAACGCCAAGGCAATAGACGATTTGCCGCACCCCGACTCGCCCACCAGCCCGAGCGCCTGTCCTCTGGCTACGGAAAAAGAAACGCCGTCAACGGCGCGCACGGTACCGGCTCGCGTCGAGTAATGCATGGTGAGGCCCTCGACGGCCAGCACAGGACGTTCGCTCATGAGCGCCTCAGCCGCGGATTGATCACCTCGTCGAGCGACCGTCCGACAAGGTAGAACGACGAGCACAGCAGCGTGATGGAGAGACTGGCTGGGAAGATAAGCCACCAGAACTCACCGACCTGCAAGAGATACCCAGCCGATTCGGTGGTGTGAATCATCTGTCCCCAGCTCATCCGTATATCCAAGAGGCCTAGAAAGCTCAACACCGCTTCCGAGAAGATGGCACTGGTCACGGTGAACATCATGTACAGGAACGAGAGCGGCAACAGGTTCGGGACGATGTGGACGAAGATGATATACACCGGCCCGCCGCCGGCCGCCCGGGCGGCCTCGATGTACGGTTTGACGACTACCCCCAGCGCCTGGGACTTCAGGACTACTCCCGTACCCCCGAATCCCGACAGTATGCCGATGAGCAAGGCCAGCTCGAAGTGCCCGACCTCGATCAGGGCACTTAATACGATGAGCACACTGATCCCTGGCATCATGATCATGATATCGGCCAGCCTCATCAGTACGGTATCCACGATACCACCGAAATAGGCCGTGACCGCACCGACCGTCGTGCCGATAGAGACCGTCACCACCGCGGCGAGTAGCCCGAGCATGAACTCGGAGCGGGCGCTGAACATGAGTTGGCTGAGGATGTCTCTGCCCAGTGGATCGGTGCCGAGAGGGTGGCGCAAGCTGGGCGGCGCGGGCTGGCGCGCCTCGTCGAACGCGTAGCCCACGACCGGATCGTAAATCTGCTCCTCCCAGACGGTGTTCATCAGAATGGGATGAGCGGCAGCAAGCAGCAAATAGAAGACGATGATGGCCAAGCCGACCACCCCGATGCGCGTGCCGAGAAACATTGACCAGTTCTGTCCCAGGCTCCGCGCTGCCAGGGTGAGACGCATCCTCCGGAGGGAGGGAGGAGCCGATTGCGAAGCGGCTCTAGCAACCATCAGTATCTAATCCTCGGATCAAGGTAAACGTAGAGAACGTCCGCCACCAGATGCGCCAGCAGCACGAAAATGCCGACGAAAACGAAAGCCCCGACCGCCAGGGGCAAGTCTTCCGACGAGACTGCCGCCACGAGCGTCTGCCCCATGCCGGGCCACGAAAACACCGACTCGATGATAATGCCGCCATCGACGGCGAACGCCAGGCTGAACACGAAGCTAGTCACCACCGGCAGCAGCGCATTGCGGGCGACGTGCCTATCGCGCACGTCCTTTTCCGGCAGGCCCTTGGCGCGCGCCGCCAGCACATAGTCCTCGCGCATGGTCTCCAACATGCTGTTTCGTGTCAGCAGCATCGTTCCGGCAAAGCTGATTAGCGCCAATGTCGCTACCGGCAGGATCATATGCTTGACGATGTCCCAGGCGAGGTAGCCGGTGCCCGAGACCAGCCAGACGCCAGCCAGCACCACGGCGCACACGGCAATACTTCCGAGCCGAATAAGCCACGCGCCGCCCATGCGCCGCTTTGTCGTGAACAGGAAGACGGCAAACACGACGACCGACAACACAATCACCGTGAGTATCATGCGATTGAATACCGCATTCGCGTCGGTCGGGGCATCCTGCCACACCACCGGGTCGAGGAATTTACCTATCGGCAGCCAACCGGCCTTGAAGGCAAAGAGCCAGATCATCATGAGGCCGAACCAGGGCGTGAACACCGTGTAGAGCGTAACCCCGCCTAGCGTCGAGGTGTACTCGGTCCACCCTCCCCGGCGCCAAGCGATGATCTTGCCGAGCGCGAACCCCAGATAAAACGAGAGCACGGTCGCCGTCATAAACAGCACGAGCGTTCTCGGCAGGCGCTCCGCAATGACATCGGCCACGGTCCGAGGATACAGGCTGGACGAGACGCCGAAGTTGCCGGTGAGCGTGTTCTTGAGGTGGACGAGGTACTGCTTCCACAGGGGTTCGTTCACCCCAAAGAGGTCCCGGAGCTTTTCGCGGGTCTCAGGCGGAAATTCGGGATTCAGCGCGTAGAGGTTGCTCACATCGCCCGGCTGGGCATTCACCAGGAAGAACACGATAGACAGGAAGATAAAGAGGGTCAGTAGTATCTGGAGCGTCCTGCTCAGGAGATAGGAGGCCATCTCAGTAATCAGTGGCTATCAGTGGCTCGTGGTCAATGGCCAGTAAGTATATCACTGCCGCCATGCACCCAATCGCCAATGAGCCGAGCCAAACAACCAGGGCCTTTCCATTTGTCACCCATTGTCACCCATTGTCACCCTGAGCGGAGCGAAGGGTCTCTCCCGCGTGGCCAAGATTCTCCGCTCCGCTCAGAATGACCGGTTTGGCGGCGACTTTGGAAAGACCCTCCCAAACAACACCTCGCCAACGGAACCCGTCCGTATTGTGCCGGACCGACGGTGCAGCGGCCGGTCGAAACCGATCCGAGCACGGTTATTTGATGAGCGCTATCTGTTGCATCCCGCTCAACCCCTCCAGCCCACCGAGGACGGAGGTGTAGGGGAAATCGATCCGCGCGGGCCGGTAGGCGTCGAGCTTGGGAATGGCGAACAAGGGCACGTAGGGCAAGTCATCCGCGAGGAACTCCTGCAAGTGGAAAGCAATGTCGCGCGCTCCCTCAAGGGTAGTCTCGGACAGCAGGGAGAAAGACAAGTCATCGAACTCCGGGTTCGCATAGCCGCCCCAGTTGTTGCCACCCTCCTGGTTCTCAGGGGCATTGCGGCTGTGGAAGAAGTTCTCCAGGTGATCCGGGAAGATGCTCAAGCCCCAGCCCAAGATCCACATATCGAGGTCTTGGGCAACGGTGTCGCTGAACAACTTGGCCACGATGACGTTGAAGCCGGCCAGATTCGCCCGCACCGGAATGCCCAGGTCGTTCAGCCAACGTTCGACCCAGATGGCGAAGGTTGCTCGCAGCGGATCGTAGCCCGCGCTGGGAGCGAGCAACTCCAGCGCCGGCACGTCCGATCCATCGGGCAGCTTGAGACCCTTGCCGGGCTTGGAGACGAAGCTACCGTCCTCACCGACCTCTGGCTCCTGCTCGTAGGTGAATCCCGCGCTCTTCAGTAGCGCCACGGCCCGCTGGACCCGTTCACCTCTACTCAAACCCTGGCCGAGCTTGCTGACGTTGGGGTTGTGCCACGCCGCGTTGCCCTCCGGCACCATGGCGTACATCGGCAGCGCCGCGCCTTGCAGAATACTCTGGGACACAAACTCTTTGTCAATCACGGTCGCTACCGCCTGCCGGAACTCCCTAATACTCATCGGCACCTTGCGGACGTTGAAGCCCAGATAAAAGACACCGTTGTCGGGGTTGGCAACGATATCCAGACCGTCTGCGCTCCTGATGCGATCCTGGAAGCCCTTTTCCAGCCCCAGGGGATTGAACAGGTAGTCCACATCGCCGTTGGTCAGGGCCAGTACCGCGGCATCCTGGTTGCCGTAGATGCTGAAGATCGCGGTGTCCACGTGCGGCCCGACCTCGTACTCCAGCACCTTGTCGCCGCCGGCCTCGCCAAAGTAGGTGTCTGTTTGACCAAGCTGCTTGTTGTCCACCACGTAAGCGCCGTTCGCATACTGGGTGACGGTGGCGCCCTTCTGATAGAAGTTGGCGGTTGCCTCGTTCTCGAAGAAGGCACCCGGCTCCCATTTGGAGAACGTAAAGCCGTCGGTCGTCGGTTCGCCGTCGGGCACATGGGCAAACAGCGCCTCGATCTGCTGGGCAGTATCGCCGGCACCCTTGGCCTCGGCGACGACGGGTGCCCAGTAATGCTCCGGCAGAATGGGCATGAACCCCAGCCCGAACTGCCAGACGCTCAGGCCGGGCGTCTGCGGCTTACCCTCGTCGTCGGTCGCCTTGAAGAACACCTTCAGCCGGTGGCTGTCCAGCGCCTCCACCCGATCCACAAAGGCGGAGTTGACGGCTGTGGCCCACCCGGCGCCCAGCTCCAGGTCGAGCACCGTGCTCACGGTGAACACGACGTCTTCCGCCGTCAGTTCCTCGCCATCGCTCCACTGGATCCCTTTCTGCATCGGTACTTCAGTAGTCCAAAATTCGGTACCGTCAATCGTCTCTTTCTTCAGATCCGCCGGGAAGTCGGCCGCAATCACGGGCACCCACTCGAACCGCTGATCCGAGTAGCCGTACAGCGACGTAGCATAGCCGGCGAGCACGTAGCCGGTCCACACCGAGCCGCCCGGCCCACCGATGTAGTTCCAATAGTTTCTGGTAATCGGCTCGGCGAAAAGGCCCATCTGGTAGATCGGCGGCCCGGCTGCGGGCACCGGCCGGGCCGGCGCCTCCGGGACCGCGGTGACTGTCGCTTCTCGCACGACCTCGGCCGGCTCGTCCTCGCAGGCTAACGTGACCGCTGCTATCGCCATGACGAGCGCCGGCAGCACCCATTTATTAATCCGCTGAAAGCCAAACATGAGACTCCCCCACAATCTCCTGGGACTTGGCAGCGAGCTGATCGCGGTAAAGAATGCCGCAATCTCGCCGGTAGGGTACGCTCGAAAGGCAATATCGTCCAGCCTTGGCCCTAGAGCTTACTACCACATATACACCCGATCCCCTCAGTTGACCCAAAGGGACCAAGTCGGCAGAAAACAAATTCCCTCCCCCATGCATCAGCACGGGGGAGGGCTAGAGCGGGGTCCGATGAGAGGCCGGCCCCCCTTTGATAGTTATCTCGCTACGCCGGGGGACATCGCTTGCAGCTATGGCTTAGGTGCCTGGGATGGCGCTACCCCCGGCTCCCGTACCGTTGGCATCGCCGCCGGATGAGCCACTCTCGGTCCCGGCGCTGGCACCGGCGCCGACGGGCACGACCTCACGGCGATCCGCTTCCTCGATATCGTGACCGCGGGCATCGTTCAGCGGCGGGTCGCGGCCCTCCAGAATGGCCTCAACGTCCTCGGCGTTGATGGTTTCCCGCTGCAGCAGCAGGGTTACGACATGTTCGATCTCCGCCTTATGCTCCGCCAGCAGGCCCTCTACCTGCTCGAACCGCTCGCTCAAGACCTTCTCGACCTCCTGCTTCACCCGCGGGTCGCGGACCGAGCGCGCCGACTCATAGACGTACAGGCTGCCGTTCATACCGAACTGCGTAATCATCGAGCCGGCCAGCCGCGTCGCATAGGCCAGGTCCGACGAGGAGCCGCTGAGGGCCTCGTCGAGGAAGAGGACCTCGGCCGCTCGGCCACTGAGCGCCACGCAGATTTCGGTGAAGATCTCGTCGCGCGTGAGCGCGCCAGCATGACTGTCGGTAATGGAAGGCGTGTCGCCGAAGCCACCGGCGCTGCCATCGGCGGTCGGCACGATGCTGACCTTCTGCGCCGGCCCCATCGGCTGGAGCTTCGCTCGCGCGACGGCGTGGCCGGCCTCGTGGTAGGCAGCCCGCCGCTTCTGCTCGGCAAGCGCCGCTGACTCCCGATCCTCCGCGCTAGTACCGTTCGCGCTAGCACCGTTGGCACTGACGCCATCAGTAAGCAGCCTCGTCCGCTCGGCCTGCTTCTCCTTGATGATCTCCTCAACGTCCTCACCGGTCAGCTCACTTTCGCTGACCAGACGACGCGCCATCTCGTGGATCACGTCCGCGTTGGTCCACAGGAGCATCTTCACCTGGGCATACTGCTCATCCAGCAGCCGCTCGATTCGGTCGCGCTGCGCCGACGGACCGGCCAGCGAGGGGCCTTCACCCATGATGGAGTAGAGCGAATCACCCATGCCGAGCACACTGTAGTAGGCAATCGACATCTGCGTCGCCTGTTGCAGGTCTTGACCGGCACCGGTCATCGCCGTGTGCAGGAACAACTCCTCGGCCGCCCGACTGGCCAGCGCCGACTTGATCTGCCCCAGCAACTCTTCCTTGGTGTAGGTGTAGTACTCGTCCTGCGGCTTCGCCGCCGACAAGCCGAGCGCACGCCCGTGCCGCACAATCGTCACCTTGGACAGGCGCTCGCGCGGCAGCAGCGTCGCCTGGGCAAAGGCATGCCCCGCCTCGTGGTAGGCGATCCGGCGCTTGTCCAGCATCTTCATGCTGTGAATGGGCTGGCGCAGTCCCCACTCGTGGATTTCACGCGCCTCCGAGATATCCTCGTAGGTGATCGCATCGCGTCCCTTGAAGTGGGCCACCACGACCGCCTCGTTGATGACGTACTTGATCGAGACCGGCGTGTACCCCACGGTGTCCGAGGCCATCCGATCCACCGGAATCTCCTCGTGGCGCACCTTCTCCAGGTAGTACTCGATGATGTCCTTGCGTCCTTCCATATCGGGCGGATCCACGGTGATCTTGCGGTCAAATCGGCCCGGCCGGAGCAGCGCAGGATCGAGCACCTCGGGGAGGTTGGTGGCCGCCATCGTGAAGACCGTCGGCAGGACCGTAGCGCCGCGGCGCAGGCCCAGCCGCCGCAGCAGCCGCTCTTTCCAGCCACCGTCTATACGGGGCGGGTCCATCTGCATCAGGATTTCGTTGATCAGGCCCATGCCCCCACCGCCGAAGAGTCCGCCCATCATGCCCATGCCACCACCGCCACCACCACGACGCATCCCCACGGCGTCAATCTCGTCAATCATCAGGATGCAGGCGCCGTGCTTGCGGGCCAGCTTCCGCGCCTTGCCGTAGAGGCGCCAGATGGTCAGGTTACTCATGCCGAAGAACATCTGCTGGAAGCTGGTGCCCGAGGCGTACCCGAAGGGCACCCCGGCCTCGGTGGCAATCGCCTGCGCCAAGTAGCTCTTACCGGTCCCGGGCGGGCCAACCAGCAGCAGCCCCTTCGAGACTTCACCACCCATGCGCTTGAACTCTTTCACGCCCCGCAGCAGCGTCACGATCCGCTGCGACACCTCCAGGATGTCCTTCTGACCGCGGTAGTCCTTGAAGGACACGCCGGTCTCGCCCGGCAAGATCCAATAGGTGCGCCCGCGCGAGAGGAACCAGAAGAGCGCGCCAAACTGCACGACCATGAACATAACGGCGAAGAGCAGCTGGAAAAGGAGTGAGAATACGAAGAACACATAAGGTAGCAGAACAGCGATGTTCGGCAAGAACCAGAACAGGAACACGCCGGTGATGAGGAGCCAGACCAGTAGCCCCCGCCAGTGCCGCGCGATGAAGCCAGAGATTTTCTCGAACATATGCCCCGCCTCCCCTTCCCTCCGGGTGAACTGCCGGTCAACGATAGCCCGGCGTCGGGCCCCCACCGCCCGGCGCCTTAGTCAAGTATCGCACCCTCGGCGCCAAAAGTCTACCAATCCACGCCCGCCGCGCCGACAGCTAACCATAACTTAACACTGTTTAACAGTTCGGAACACGCCGCCGGCCCCGATACGGCCCCTCATGCCAGTCGGTGCAGCGGTACGCCTCGATAAATCGCCGGATGCGCTCCTCGTCGAACTCCTCGAACTGGTCAATGCGGCCCCACGCCGTCAGCGCAATACGAGTCTCCATGTCAGGATACGGCGCCAGGATGACGTAGGGATGGGGAGCACTGAGGTACGGCTGACCGGCAGCCGTCAACTGCTCGACCAGCGCCGGGCACGGCTCATCGCACCGATATTGGATGGCCACGCCCCCATCCTCCAAATTGTGGACCTGAAGCTCGTCGGACAGCGGCTCCGTATGCACGCCCCAGCGGGCGAGGAAGGCATAGTGCGGCCCGGAGGTAGGCGGAGTCGAACTGTAGGCGGTGGCAGATCGGGTTCCCTCCGGAATGTGCAGGTTGCCCAAGTCCGAGACGCTGGTGCCCGGCTGGCTCTCGATGGCATCGGCAGTCTCACGCCACAGCCACACTCCGCTGCCAACGATGATGGCGGCCACGCCGACGATAGCCAGGCCCCACAGGGCGGCGCGTCGCAGTTGCCGCGACCGGCGCCGCGCCTCGTCCCGTTGCGTCCGTCCCATACGGCGATCCGGGCGCATACGCGCCCCATCTCTACCCGCAGCCCCGCCACGCTCACCACGGCGAGCGCCGGCCCCGGCCTCCGCCCGCCGTCCCGATGCCCCTCGACCACGCGCAGCATTCCGCCGCCGGCGACGACTACTCATTGGGCAATGACTCGCTATCGGTGGCACGGGCCGATCAACGCCGCAGGGTGTGGCCCGTTACCCGAAACTGCAAGCGTTCGACGATATACCCGTCCACACTCTCATTGAGCGCGGCCATAATCTCGGCTTCACGGGCCACCAGCTCGGTCTGCCAAGCGGAGCTGCGGACGGAGATCAGCAGCGTGCCGGGGCTACCGGCACGCGCCATGGAAGCAGCGGCGGCGCCGCGCCGGACCCTCTCGGCAACTGTCGGCCATTGGAGCGCAGCACGAGCGCACCACACTCGCTCCGCAATCCCCAACTGCTCTAGCGTCTGCGGGATCACCTCACGCACATGCTGGATCATGTTCCCCGCGCCTCACGCCTCCCATAGTATCATGAAACAGCCTGGTCACGTGACCGGCCAGCACCGTCGGGCGCTCGTCATCCTCGCCGTCTCGCCGGTCATTCCCGCGCAAGCGGGAATCCAAGTCCCTTTCCACATTAATGAAAGTTGCTCCCTGCCCCTGCCGAGCGGGGGAGGGCTGAGGCCGGGGGCGGTGCCCACTCCCCAATGAAGTTGGCAGCTTTCATTATGATTGGAGAGAGCCGGGGCAAGTCCCGCCAGGGTGAAACATACCGCCGCCGGCGCCAGTGGCACCCCAGGAGGCAAAACGCATGGTGAAACGAGTACGCGCAGAGACCCGGTTCCTGACACCGGGACCACAGCCTAACGGCTTGCAGGCAGTGGCCGACGGGTTGTGGGTCATGGATCAGAAAGACCAGCACATCTACAAGCTGTCGTGGTCGGATGGCGCATTACTCCACAAAGCGCCTACCGCAGCGGCTCATGCCAGCGGCATTACCTGGGACGGCTACCATCTCTGGCTCGCCTCGACCTTTACCCCCCAAGTCTTGCTTCAAGTAGACCCGGTAACCGGCAACGAGATTCGCCGGCTGCCCTCGCCAGGGGTCGAGACCGGCCAAGGCCCACACGGCCTGGAGTGGATCGCCGGTCTGCTCTGGGTGACCGTGCCGGCCCCCGTGAACACGACCTTCCAGCTCGAACCGGCAAGCGGCCGGGTGTGGCGTCAATTTCCGGCGCCGGGCACCGTGACCCACGGCCTCGCCTGGGACGGCGCGGGCCTCTGGTGCGCCGAGCGCCCCACCCGCACGTTCACCTGCTACAGCCTCACCGGCGACGTGCTCGACGAGCTGGCGATCAGCCACGGCCCGGACCCCCACGGTCTGACCTGGTTCGACGGCCAGCTATGGTACTGCGATGCCGCCAGCCGGGCCATCTGCACGGTCACTCCCTGACGAAATCGGCCCTCCCAGGTGGGCGAGGATGGAGTCACGGCCACTGAGCACGCCGTCCTGGGAGTTATGCACAGGTCTCCGCAAGCGGGAATCTAGGTGCCGCCGCCGGATTCCGCCCTCGACAGGAGTGTTGGGCGGGAGGGCGCGTCCTCCCGCCACGCCAACCGTTATGGAGTGCGAGGTGCAGCATGTTACTCTCCGACCGTGATATCAAGCAGGCGCTGGTCAACGGGCGTGTCAAGGTTGATCCGGCACCGGACCTTGCACTCCAGCTCGGCTCGTGTTCGCTCGACCTCACGCTGGGCAACAAGTTCTCGCTCTTCGAGCCGGCCCGCGTGCCGTACATAGACACCCGCGCCCAAGAGCTTCCTGAAGGCATGTTCCGCGACCTCGCTGTCGCGGACGACCAACAGTTCATCATGCACCCTAGCGAGTTGGTCCTCGCCATCACGCGGGAGCATCTGGAGCTGGCCGATGATCTGGTCGGACGGCTGGAGGGACGGAGTAGTCTGGCGCGGCTGGGGATTATCGTCCACGGCACGTCCAACGTCTTCGACGCCGGCTGGCGCGGTCATCCCGTCTTGGAGTTAGGCAATATCGGCCGAATGCCGGTAGCGCTCTATCCCCGGATGCGGATTTGCTCCTTCACGTTCGAGGAGCTATCCAGCCCGGCCGAGGTGCCCTACTACCGCAAGCCCGGCAGCCGCTTCGCCGGCCAGACGCTCCCCACCGCACGCACCCCCGAATAGCGCCACCGGCCGTCCCAGCCCGTCACTCCCACGAACACGGGAATCCACGTCCCCCTGCCAAGGGAAACTATCGGGTTGACTCGCCGGGGCCTTGATCGAAACGGTCCCTTGTCACATCGCATGGTCCGAGATAATACTGTCTTGACAAAGGACCGCCGCTGCGGCGGCATAGTACCGTACTATGTGCAACCGCCATGGCGGCCACCTAGGAGAATACGGAATGACCAGGCCAGGAGTGCATCACGGGAACCTTGACACCACCATCACAGTATCCGACGGATCCTCTCAACTCGAACTCGCCACGCACTTCACCATCGCTACCTCAGAAGAAGGATTCTACCTCTACTTCGGGAAAGTAATCCCTCCCGAAATGTGGACACTATCCACTGAGCCAAAGTCAGATATGCAGGTTGTCGCCAAGCTCTTTCTCTCCAAGCCCACCATGAGCCATCTCCGTGACGTTCTCAACCAGGTAGAAGGGATAAACGAGTAGTGAGCTCCAACACCCTGCCCTTCAAAGTCGTCTTCTCATTCCCATTCTCATTCGGCATCTCTCCTGTCGAGCAGCAACTCCAGGACATGAGCGAACTGCCTGCCGATTGGGACTCCTATGGCGCTTACCCTCCTACAGCCTTGGCCCTTGACACTGCCAGGACTCTCATCCACCAGGCCGCTAGGCACAGTGTCGTCACTGCTCCCCCCGATCATCTGTCGCCACTGCCCAATGGCGGAGTGTTCTTGCAGTGGATGAAAGGGCCGTCAGGTGACAAACTGATTGTAGACATAGACGGAGATGGAGCCATTGGCTATCTGCTCGCTTCTTCTCTCGACGGTAAGAGACACTATAAGGAGCAGAACACAGTTGATCTGCCCAGTATCATCAAAGTAATCACTGGCTTTCTCACGCCATGGAGGAGCGTGCATGTTGTCAACAGCGCGACCTATCGAGTCAATCTCGAACGACGACGCCCTCTACAGACGTATTTTGCCCAGCCACCGGGACAGATATGGAAACATCACGGCCGGCGCTTTCTATGGAAGAGGGAACAAGCCGCCCAAGCAAGTATCCGTAGACCTGGCACGTTTGACCTCACCCGAACAGACCGCAGAAGGAGCCACCCGCTCCGGTATGTGGGGGGTAGTCAAGCTCTTAGCAGGCAAAGCGCGGAAGTTCAACTGCTCCGTTGAACACGATCCCATGCCCAACAACGAGGCCCACACCATCATTGCCGGCGTTATGACCAGACAACACTGCTTACGCCTAGCAGAGCACTCAGCCCTAGTGCTTGAGCCTCGTCCTATCGAAAAATGAACGACGCCGCTGACTCGCCAGGGCACCTCACATTAGCGAACCCGCCGCAGTCGGCTAGGCTGTCGATCCCCTGCGAAGCGGGGACCATAGGGGGGGCCAGGACAAGCGATGCCAGCCACCCCTAGCCACACGACCACTAATCAAAGCCGCGCCACTCGGTCAGCTCGGACCACGGACGACGCTTCAGCGGGTAGAGCGCCGCGCCAGGCTCGGGCCAGCCGACGTAGACCAGCGCAATGATCTGATCGCGCCCCCCTAACCCCAGCCACTCCTTGACCTCCGGCGCCTCGCTCCCCTCACCCGTCCTCCACATCACACCCAGCCCCAGGTCGTGCGCTGCCAGCAGCATATTCTGCACGGCAGCGGCGCAGGCGAAATGCTCCTCGCGCTCGACAACGTTGGGCGCCTCCGCGGGATGCGAGGTCACGGCGATGAGCACCGGTGCTCGCAGCGTCTTGGCAGCCTCCGCATTGAGCAGTGCCTGACCCTGCTTGCTCTCCGGGTCCTGACCTTCCTCCGTCAGGCTCCGGCGCAGCGCCGCCGCCAGCCGCTCGCCCAAGGCGACCCGCGCGTCACCGGTCAGTACGTGGAACCGCCAGGGGAACGTGTTGTGGTGACTGGGCGCTTGCGCCGCCGCATCCAGCAGCGTTTCGATCACGTCACGAGCCACCGGCTTCTGGCTAGGGCGTCCTACGCTGCGGCGAGTCTTGATAGCAGTCAATACATCCATGGCCAACCATCCTTCCGGCAGGAAGCCTACCAAAGTGCAGTACTCAATAGTCGGTAGCCAGTCCTTCTCCCGATTACTCCTTTGCCAGTCACTAGCCGCTGACCACCGACTACTAGGAGGCGTGCAGATGCACGAGCAGCACCGAGATGTCGGCGGGCGTCACGCCGGCGATGCGTGCTGCCTGGCCTACTGTGGCCGGACGAAAGCGACTGAGCTGCTCCTGTGCTTCCGTGCGTAGCCCCCTGAGCACCTGATAGTCCACCCGGTCGGGGATGCGGTGGTGCTCTAGCTGGCGCGACCGGGCCACCGCCTGCGCCTGCCGCGCGATGAACCCCTCGTACTTGATCTCGGTGTGTACGTGATCCGCGACTTCGGGCGGGAGGTCGTCCCAGCCCAAAGCGGCGAGGGCCACGGCACCGACTTCCGGCCGCCGCAGATACGCCAGCGCCATGGTGCTCTTGGTCACCGGCGGCAAACCGGCGGCCCGGAGCCGCGCGTTCAGCTCCGGTGCAGCGCCCAGCCCCTTGCCCCGCACCTGCTTGAGCACGGTGGCGACCTGATCGCGCTGCCGCTCCGTGCGCTCGTGTACCTCCCGACCGATCAGCCCCAGCCGATAGCCGATAGGAGTAAGCCGGAAATGCGCGGTGTCCTGCCGGAGCAAAAGACGATACTCGGCCCGCGCCGTATGCAGGCGGTACGGCTCGCGGTGCTCCGTGGTCGTCAGGTCGTCAACCATGACGCCTATGTAGGCGAGGTCACGCGGCAATACGAGTCGATTGCTGGTCGTAAGGCGGTCGAGCGTCGCCGCCGTGCTGGCGGTCGTTTCCACCGCCGCGGCCCCATTCGCAGCAGCGCCATTGGTAAGCGCCGTGCCGGAGCCGGTAGGCCGGCCGGCCGCCAGCGCCGCGTTGATACCGGCGATCAGTCCTTGCCCCGCCGCTTCCTCATAGCCGGACGTGCCGTTGATCTGACCGGCGAGAAAGAGGCCCGGCAGTCGCTTGCACTCCAGCCAGCTCGTCGTCTGATCCGGCGGCACAAAGTCATATTCCACCGCATAGCCGAAGCGCAGCACCTTGACCGCGGCGAGTGCCGGGATAGTCCGCAGCATGGCGTCCTGCACGTCCTCCGGCAAGCTCGTATTGGCTCCCTGCACGTACACCGATGAGGTGGTGAATCCCTCTGGCTCCAGAAACAGTGGGTGCGCGTCCTTGTGGGCAAAGCGGACAATCTTATCCTCGATGGACGGGCAGTAACGCGGGCCGGCCCCCTCGATCAGCCCATTGAACATCGGCGCCCGGTGCAGATTGGCCCGGATGGCCGCGTGAGTCGCGCCGTTGGTCCGGACCAGATAGCAGGGCATCTGGACCCGCCAGCCATCCGTCACGACCGCCGGGAACCACGGCGCCGGCGATTCCACCCGCCACGTCTCGGCTGCCGGCGGCTCGAAGGAAAACCAGCGCGGCACCCGGCTGCCAGGCTGCACCTGCGTCCGCCCGAAGTCAATGCTACGCGCCTCGATGCGCGGCGGCGTCCCGGTCTTGAGCCGGCCCAGCCGCAAGCCGGCCGCCGCAAACTGCGCGGAGAGCCACTCGGCCGGTGCTTCGCCAACCCGCCCGCCAGGCGTGATGCGCTCGCCAGCGATCATGCGCCCATTGAGAAACGTGCCCGTCGTGACCACGACGCTCCCAGCACTCACGCGCTCGCCGTTGGCGGTGACGACCCCAGCCACACGCCCCCCGGCCGGAGCCTCCGCGTCCCCGTCGAACAGCAGTCCGGTCACCATCGCCGCCCGCAGCTCTAGGCCCGCCTGCGCCGCCAGCACGTCGCGCATCGTAGCCGGATAGAGGTCCTTATCGAGTTGGGCACGCAGCGCCTGGACGGCCGGTCCTTTGCCGGAGTTCAACAGCCGGACTTGGATCGCCGTCCGGTCGGTGACGTGAGCCATCGCCCCACCCAAGGCCGCGATCTCACGGACGAGGTGGCCCTTGGCCGGACCGCCCATGGAAGGGTTGCAGGACAATCTCGCGATGGCATCGAGGTTGCCCGTCAGGAGCAGCGTCCGGCGCCCCATGCGAGCCGCCGCCAGCGCGGCCTCGCAGCCGGCATGCCCACCACCGACCACCACAACGTCCCACCACTCGGCCATGCTTTTCCCTTCGATCAAAACCACGCCCCGCTCAAGGCCGGGCCGGTGTGCAGTGCCCTCGAAAAAGAGTCTATCAAGACGTCCCTTGTCGCCAATCCGCCACTGAGCAGGGAGGCGACCAAGAGCGGACAATATGACCGTCCCTGTTGGAGGCACCCGCCGACTGCACGCCGCCCTCGATAGTAGGTGGGTAGCGGGGATAGCAACCTAGCTGACGGCGGCGGCGAGCTCCTCGCTCGCTCGCAGCGTCTGCGCGACAGCCTGCCGCGCCCCGGCGTAATCAATGGGCGCTCTCGGGCCGGGGAGATCGTGCCCTTGCTTCTCTGCCAGCCAGACGGTGAACGCGATAATAACGATGCTCAACGGCTCCCTGCGCTCCAGGTCAATCCGCACAAAGAAGTCGTCTTCAATGTCCAGCCACTCGGCAGCACGATTGACAACATTCGGCAGAATAATGTCCATATCATCGGCTTCCGGGTCGTACTGCCAGTCGGCATGTGGCAGGGCGGCGATAATTCGCTCAACATTAGCTGCAACGGCCCACTGTACGCTCATATCTCTCGCTCCCACCGTAATTCTAGCCGGCGAGCCACTCGACGGGAAGGAAAGGCCGTCGAAACGAAACCTGTCACCCGGCCGGTAGCAGCGTCCGGCAGCCACTTGATGACCACGTTTAGGACCTTACCGGCATACTGGCCATGAGTGCATCCAAAGCTAACGTGTCGGACAACCAGCGCGGCGGGATTGCCTTCCTCTCGCGTGCTGGCCGTAGACTGGGCATCGTCATAGATCGCATCGGGGTCACGAACCGTGGCCCGGACTTCTGCTTCATGGGCAGCTAGACCGGACCGTCGAGTAGTCTTCCGCTGCCAGGTTTCCTCAAAGCAGTAGATCGTGTGCCCGAAAGGGTCAACTTCAGTCCAACGCCACATAATCCTGAGCGACAAGGATACCCCTACCAGCCGCCGAGTCCCACCGCTAGGCCAGCACCCACCCTGGAGCAACGTTAGCCTGTGCTATACTGGCCGGGGACGGTTGTTAGCCCTGTGATCCAGCTTGGGCAGTCAAGGGTCCCCACCGCATGGCTATTGACGCATACATCCTCCCCTTTCCCGATGGTGTGATGGGCTTCGTGGACGCCGATCCGGCCCGTCTGCCTGTGCGTCGTGGCCGGGTGACGCTTGCACTCTACGGCCCGGCAGAAGCCACCGCTGCCGACCAAGCCGCCCTCCGGTCCCGCTTTATCGAGGCTCTGGGCAGCATCGTCCGCTCGGAAGGCGCATACGCCGCCGTATTCTGGCCTCGCCTCTGGTGGACGGTCGGTGGTCTCCTCAGCCTAGTGCTCCTCAGCCTAGTGGCACTCCCCAGCGGGTTGTCCGTCGTCTGGCTTACCTTCCTGGCCGCACTGCTGGCGCTACCGGGTGGCATCGGGCCGCTCGTGCGTGGCTGGCGAGCGCGTCGCTTGCTCCGACGGTTGCGCCGCCTGCACGATGTCGAGGTCGTTCCGGGACGGAGCCGGGCCACCGCAGATCGCATGGCGGCACTGTGGACCGTCGCCGGCCGCCTACGCGGTTCAGCCTTAGATGTGCTCGACCAACTGGAAAGCCATAGTCTTGAAGCCCGCTGGTCCGGTCCGGCGCGCCTGTACGGCCACTACCGTTTATGGCTGGAGCAAGGCGCGGCCCTCGCGCCGGGCTTGCCCGGCCTCTGGCATCGCTGGCGTGCCCGCTTTCTGGGCGGCGCTCCGCCAGCGCCCGTGATTGCGGTCTCGCTACCACCAACCGATACCCGATAACTAGGCCACTACCCCCCTTGACGGAGCGGAAGGTCAGGACTGAGCCAACTCGGAGCAGGAATGACGGAAACAAGCTGTCGGCACCGGTAACATGGCGAGCATCCGAGCCTACGCTGCACCGCTGCCCGGTCGTGGACGGTGGGCCATTGGCCTGCCACCGACGACACGCCGGGAGTTGGCCGGTTTAGCCTGGTGGTGGACAGCCACGGCAGCCCCCTTCCGCCTCGATCTCTACGTCGCTGCACCACTCGACGATGAGCAAGCCTTGCGGCTAGCGGTAGCCCGTGTCTTGCGCCAGGCCGCCGCCAGCGCAGCAGCAGTTCCGACCGATACTGGCCAAGCAGCCGGGCAGCGGCCCCCGGCCGACGGCACCGCTCGGACTCGCCACCGCTTGCTGACGGTGGCCCTGGCCATCTGGGGCTGGACCCTCGTCCTCGGAAGCGGCGGCGATCCTCTGGCAACCACCGGTGGCCTGTGGATGGCTATCGGCGTGCCGCTCATGCGTCCCTGGTACGGTCGCGCCCAGCGGCGGTGGACCGGCGCCTTGCAGGAGTCGTTGGGGGCGTTTGTCAGGCGCAGCGAGCGAGCGGCCGCCCTCGCTGGCGCGCCGGAGCTAAAGCAAGTACCCCACCGGGGCCTCGCGGACCTGGTGGCTCTCTGCGCGGAAGCCGACGACCACACCGCGGCGCTCCTCGCCCTCTGGCGTCACTGCACCCGCGCAGACCTCGCCGATCTGCGACCGTTCTACGCCGCGCGTTTAGCCGCGGCGCAAGCCCACACCGTCACCATGCCGGAGGAGACGCGGTATTGGTTCGAGGTCGCGCTGGCCTCGGCAGCAGCGCCGGCAGCAGCGCCGGACGCGCTACCGCCGCAGACTGAAGCGACCGCAATGCCAGCGGTAGGACCGGAGGACCACAATAGACCTCTTTGATGGTCCCATCACCGCAGCAGTGGCAGCCAGCGCAGCCGGCGGCACGGCCTGGGAGCGCGCGGTCCGCGCACACGCCGCCCTCCAGCCGGGGAGCGTATCCTTGGCGATCCCCGCTGGCGATGGTCCAACCATTCTCACTGCCGGCAACCCCGACGCACGCACACGCATCTGGATAGAAGTCGTTGCCGCCGGAGAGCAGCCCTCCGCTGAAGCAGCCGGCGCCGGCGCCGCGGCATTGCACCTGATGGCCGAGGGCCTGACTGCGACTCGCGTGAGCCAGTTCCGAGAGGCGTTGCTGGAGCGGGCACTGCTGAGTGTCGTGTTCCCGCACCCCACCATCCTCGACCAACCGGCGCCCTTCCTGCACCCGCAGCCCTGGATCGCCCGCGTTCCGACAAACCCGGCCGCCGCCGTATCGGTCACCGCCGGACCGGACGATGACGCCGACAGCTTCGCAAGCTGGCCGGCCTGGTGGCTGCCGACACCCACGACCCGCGCGTGGGCGCAGGCCGTCGCAGCGTTTCGACCGACTCTCGTCCTCACGCTAGAAGACTGGACAACCGCGCCCGCCGCAGACGCTCTGGCCGGGGCCGGGCTGCGTCTGGTCGAATCCTATGCCTTGCCGGACGAGCACCATGACCACCTCTCCAGCCTCGCACCCTCGCTGCCGCGCCGCAACTGGCGGCGCCGGCTGCTATTCGGCGAACGGTGGTTGACGGAGCATCCGCGCAACGCAATGGGTGCAGCCATCCAGCAATACGTGCGGCGGATGGGGTACCCTGTCTTTGGTGAGCCGTATGCCGGCCGGGTCCGCCGGGCCGGGGGCGCCAAGACCATGGTCGAGGTAGCCGAGGGCCGCTACATCCCCGTAGCCAGCGTGCGGCGGCTAGGTTTACCCGTGCGCCCGGAAGCGGCGTTGCACCGCTACGGCGCCGCCGGGCTGGGTGTGCAGGTCTTCGGTGGACGGCCCGTGGCCGCCCGCGCTGGCGCGCTACTCGCCGCCGTCGAGGGGACGCTCGTTCATGCGCTCGGCCTAGTCGCGGAGCCATCGTAAGCAGTGGCGAGTGGGTGGTAAGAAGCATACGGACTACGGGCCACGACAATGCCAGCAACATTGGAGTTCTACGTCGTACCTCATCCCCTGCGGGACGGTGCGTTGGCGGTCGTAGACTGGCGCGCGGCGACGGAGGCCCTGGAAGCCGCCCGCCAAGGCGCGCCCCTCCGACGAGTCGCCTATGCCCCCACTCATTCAACCGCCGAGCCGAGCCGAACACCCGCCCACGATGACTTGGAGCCGGCACTGCGGCCGGCCGAGCAGCGGCTTACGCGCTACCTGCTGGGGCAACGCCGGCGCGTCGCCGCACGCGGCTGGCTCTGGCTACTCGTCGGGGCAGCCCTGACCCTGCTCTGGATCAACGTGGCGATTTTCGTCGGTGGGATCGTCGTCATCGCCGGGAGCTTCATACAGCCCGGCATCGCCGCTTTCGTCGGCACCGCCATCGGCACGCTCGGCTTGGTACCGGGTGGTCCCGTGCTGGCCATAGTGGTCGGGCTGCTACCCGCCATCTGGGGCTGGTACCGTGCCCGGCCCCACCGCGCCGCAGCGCGCCGCTATAGGCACCTCGCGCAGCTGCTCCGTACACAACGGAGCAAGGGCGAGGCGCTCGTCATACAGCCCCTCCCCGCACTCGACGCCTTTGTGGCCGATAGCCGGGAGCAGCTAACGCAGCTCCGGCGGCAACTGGACCGCCTCCGGGATGAGCCGCTGCCCGCCGCGGCGGTGCTGACGGACCGGAGTCGGGCTGTCGCACAACTGGCTCACCGTCACGGCCTGACCGCGCTCGCGGCCCCCTATCAGGAGATTGCCCGCCTGAGCGAGGTCCTGGAGCGGCGCTTCGGCCACCTGGAGCGCCGCGGCGGCATCCTCGACGAGCGGCGGAGCAGGCGGGCCGTCAGCCGGACCCGGGGACTACTGCTACAAGCAGTAGCCCCCCATGCACTGAAGTCGCAGCCGGCCGACCACTGGGAGGCGCTGCCGATAGCGCTCACAGTCGGCGGCGCAGTATTGGCCGCGGTATATCTGCTGGCCGGAGCGTACTTTGTCGTGCCACAGCAGGCCATTGTGATCAGCTCGCCGCTCGACCGGCTCGAACAGCTTGGCCGCGGCCTCGGTTTGGGCTTCCTGCCTGCCCAATCTACGCAGCAGGCACAGGTGATTCAGCAACCGGGCCTCCACCTCCCTTGGCCCTTCGAAGCCTCCTGGCCACGCCCCTTCGGCACCCGGGAACCCGTTTCACTGGCGCCACAGACGCTTGGCCTCCAGGCTATCGTGCGCCCCATTGCTCCGCCACGCTTTGAACTTGTAGCCGTCCTGGTGCAATACCGGATTGTTGATCCCGCCCAGTGGGCACTCGTCTCCCGGGAAGCCAACATCACCGAGAATCTGAGCGCTGGGCTATCACAGGGGCTACAGGAGTATCTGGCCCAGCACCTCCAAGCTACCGCGGCCTCACTCATGGAGTCGAACCCGCAGTTGGGCGAGGATCAGCTGCGGCTCCAACTGGCGACGTACCAGCTGGTACGCGAGAATATGATGGACATTCTGGTCGCCTTCTTTTCGGAGGAAGTCAACGCTGAATCCATTGCCGAGAACACCGGTGTAGGCCTAGAAGCCCTCGTTGATTTCCGCTTTGTCGAAGCGACGTTGGGCGATGGATAAAGTAGGTACTGCTGCTGCCACCGGCCGGAACGGGGCCGCCGGATCCAGCACCATACCAGCGCCTAATCGCCGCGAAGCACACGCTCCTAAGCAGCCAAGCGCACCGGGCGAGGTCCGAATTGACGACCCGACTGCCGCCACCGACGATACGGCTTCCCCAGGCAACATCCTGCGCCTCGCCCGCCTGGCGCAGTGGCTAACCCTGGCGCAAGTCTCCGTAGCTACCCGCATCCGGACCGCCTACCTCGAGGCCATCGAGGACAACGACTACGCGCCGCTCCCTTCACCCACGCACGCGCGGGCATTCGTGCAGAGCTACGCCCGCTATCTGGCAGCCCATCAATCCACCCGTAATCCACGGGCGGGAACGCTGACCCCGCAAGCGCCGCTCGATCCCGACGCCCTGGTGGCGTTATACGAGCGGCAGCGCCGACCGCCAGCGCCACACCGCGTCTTCCGCACCGGAAGACGACGCCACCGGCGTTCCTGGCTCAGACTGGTAGGAACCGGCGTAGCGCTCGTACTTGCCGTGCTGTTCGTGGTGCTGCTGATTAATCCCTCCTGGCTTCGGTTCCACCCCCTCCTTGCAACACTGCCCGGCGTGGGACCCGGCCCCACGCCGACCGCACTCGGCAACACGGAAGTGCCCGCCGGCCCCGGCGCCGTCGTGCGAGCCGAAGCGACGGAGGTGGTGTGGGTACGGGTGACGATTGACGGGCAGCTGGCCCAAGAAGGTCTGCTGGCCGTCGGAGAGCGAGCGCTGTGGTCCGGCAAGCAGTCTGTACATATCCGCTCCGGCAACGCGCGTGCCCTATCGGTCTCGGTCAATGGCCAAGACCTTGGGCCGCTCGGCACCCAGGCCCAGGTCATCGAGCGCACTTTCTTAGCGGCCACCCGGAGTTAGCGACCACATCCTATGATGCAACGTAGTCGCTGTGGTATAATCCGCTCCCGTAACCGTCTTTTGCCGCTCCATTTCGCCCTAGAGTTGCCCCTCGGCCTCTGTGCAGTTGTGTCCAGCCGTGGAAAGTTGGCACATCAGGAGAAATGGAGCACAAGCCCTCCTGCGGCGCGGTCATCGTTCGTCGGGTACACGGCAGTTGGATAGTTCCATGAAAGGTTGGTTCCGCCGCCACGCGCTGCGTAGGCCATCCGAGCCGCCGGAAACATCTCCGGCGGACACTGATGCTCCCCCGCGCGCTCCCACTGAGCGAGCAGTCCAGGACGACCTGTGGGAACGGTGCCCTCAGTGCCGCGAAATCCTGTACGCACGGGAGTTGCAAGGCAATCTCCAAGTCTGCCCGAAGTGCGGCCACCACGGCCGTCTGACCGCCCCGGAGCGCCTCGTCCAGCTCACCGACCCCGGTACGTGGCGCGAGTTTGACGCGGACCTCACCGCAGCCGATCCTATCGGCTTCGTGCGCCCCGGGCGCGAGTCCTACGCCGCCAAGCTCGATGAGGAGATCGCAGCCCATCGCCAACGCACTGCCGGCCTGCTGCAGGAGGTCGGCGAACAGGAGATATCTCCGACCCTCAAGATCACTCTCTACCGTCAACACGGTACCGAGCCACCACCGGAGATAGATGGCAGCTTGACCAAGCCCGGCGCAGCGCCGCTATTGCGTGAAGCCGCCATCTATGGCACCGCCCAAATTGCCGACATCCCTGTGGTGCTGGCCGTGATGGACCCCTACTTCTTTGCCGCCACCATGGGCACCGTCGTCGGGGAAAAAATTGCCCGCGCGGCCGAGTTGGCCTGTTACTTCAGCCAACCGCTCATAGTCGTTGCGGCATCCGGCGGCGCCCGTCAGGATGAAGGTATCTTCGCGCTGCTCCAGATGGCGAAGACGACGGCCGCGCTGACGCAGCTGGCGGAGGCTCGTCTCCCTTACGTGTCCATCCTTACCGACCCGACGCTGGCCGGCGTCACGGCCAGCTTCGCGTCACAGGCCGATTGCATCATCGCCGAGCCGGGCGCCGTGATCGGCTTTGCCGGTCCCCGGCTGATCGAGCAGATCATGCACGAGAAGCTACCGGCCGATGCCGATACGGCCGAGTTTCAGCACACTCACGGCATGGTGGACATGGTCGTGCCACGCGGGGCGCTGAAAGCGCGGCTGGGCCGCGTGTTGCGCCTCTACTTGGACGCGCGGACAGCCGTAACTACCACCGCGGCCACCGACACCACGACGATACTCACCAACTCGTAGCAGCCCACTAGGCCCGAGACAGGAAGACGACGTGACAATCACCGAGGTCAAGGCCCTCGATTTCGAGCAGTCGCTCGCTCCGCTGGTGAAGCAGTTGGCTACGCTCGAAAAGCAGGCCGCGAAGGAGCCGTCGCCGGAAGCGCAGGAAAACGTCGAAGAAGCACGGCTCGCGTTGTTGGAACGCCTGGATGCACTCTACGCAGCGCTAACCGCCTGGCAGACGGTCCAGGTGGCGCGGCATCCCGAACGTCCCCATGCGGACGACCTCGTGAGCGCCATCTGCGGCGAGTTCGTCGAGTTCGCGGGCGACCGCTTGTACGCCGACGACCCGGCAATCATGGGCGGGCTGGCGCGGCTCGATGACCGAGTGGTGATGGTCCTCGGCCATCGCAAGGGACACGATACGCGCGAGAGCGTGACCCGCAACTACGGGATGCCCCACCCCGAGGGCTACCGCAAGGCCCGGCGGCTCATGCTGCAAGCCGAGAAGTTCGGTGTGCCGTTGGTGTGCCTACTCGATACACCGGCGGCCCAGGCCTCACTCCCGGCCGAGGAGCGCGGACAAGCCTGGGCACTGGGCGACAACCTCACGACCCTAGCGAAGCTCCAAGTACCGATTGTCGTGGCAGTGATCGGCGAAGGCGGCAGTGGTGGCGCGTTGGCCATCGGCGTCGGCGACCGCCTCCTGATGTTCGAGCACGCCATCTACTCGGTAGCATCACCCGAAGCCTGCGCCAGCATCGTCTGGAAAGACGCCAAGTACGCCCCGGAAGCGGCAGCGGCACTCAAGCTCACGGCCCGCGACCTGCATCGTTTGGGAGTAGCCGACCGCATCCTCAAGGAGCCGCTTGGCGGCGCGCACCGCGACCCGGCGGCGGCGGCGTCCACACTGAAAGGCGCCCTCCGCGTCGAGCTTGATGATTTATGTCAACTCCAGACAACCGATCTGCTGGCCGCGCGGTACGACCGTCTGCGCCATTTCGGGCCATTTCTGGAGGCCTCGGTTGGCGATCAATCGGTCAACGGCGCGGTGCAGCCAAGCTGAGTGCTGGCAAGACGCCCCGCATTCCCCGTCGGTCCGCCGCCGCTGGGCACCCCCACGCGGTCGCTCTAAGCACATCCGCAGCGAGGAATCAACCACTATGAACGGTGCTGATCTCCGCCAAGCCTTGCACGCGGGCCGGCAAGTCTTCGGTACGATGACCTTTCTCTGCCGCAACCCACGCTGGGCACAGGTCTATGCCGACCTCGACCTCGACTACGTCATCATTGATACCGAGCAGTCGCCCAGCAACCGGTCGGAAGTCGCCGACTTTGCCGCGGCCCTCGCCGGCATGGACATTGCGCCGATTGTCCGCGTGCCGGAACCCGATCCCCACTTGACGATCATGGCCCTCGACGGCGGCGCACACGGCGTACTCGTGCCCTACTGCGAGACACCGGAGGAGGTCAAGCACGTAGTCGCGGCCGCACGGCTGCGGCCACTCAAAGGCGCCCTGCACGAGCGGGCACGCGACAAGGGCCAGTTCCCCAGCGCAGCGACCCGCCTCCACCTGGAGCAACGCAACCGGGGCGTCGTGGTGATGATCGGCATCGAAAGTCCGCCGGCCGTCGAGAACCTGGCGGCCATCCTGGATATCCCCGGCATTGACGTAATCTTCATCGGCCCCAACGATCTGTCGGTGTCCATGGGCCTGCCGGACGAGCCGACACATCCCGAGTTCGAGCGCACCGTGCGCCACATCATCGAGACCGCCGAGGCCCGCGGCGTCGCCGCCGGCGCCCACTGGTTTAGCGCCGAGCAAGTGCGGCAGTGGCAAGCCGTCGGCTCACGCTTCATCCTCTTCAACAACGACATCAGGGCACTCACCGCCGGCTACCGGCAAGCCCTCGCCAGCTTCCGCAGCTAGACCCGCCCCCCTTAGCGCAACAACCGGAAATACCGCCAGGCCCGCGCGCTTGAGGTGAGCGCCACAACGCTACCCACGACCAGGATAGTCAAGTTGATGGCCGTCACCGGTTTGCATCGTGTCGGTCCTTCCGTAGTGCATTGCCACCACGCCGCGGGCGCCGCGCCGTCACGGCGCCCGCGCGAGGGCGTGCAGCACGGTCTCGATAGCCGCCAGCTGCATCGCCACCCGCTGCGCCAACGGCCGCGTGGTCGGCGTCTCGAAAGTGAACCCGCTTGCATTGTGCCGCTGCCACAGGTAGACCGGCAGTGGCCAGGTCGGCCAGGCCCGCACATAGGTACGGAAGTCCCGCCAGGCTTCGGGCGGCATCGCTGCTGCCATCTCGTCGGCAGCCGGTGGGCGGAGTTGGTCCGTTCGCGCCAGACCGTCACGCACCGGAATGATATCCTCCACCAGGCAGTCCGGGTTGATCGGTCCGACGGCGCCGACCGCCGCGACCACAGCCGGCCCCAGCGACGAGACCTCCGGTAGCTCGTAAGCGTAGAACCCGGCGGCGTCGCAATCCTCGTGGCAGTCCATCGAGCAGGTGAGTTGCCGCCGACTCAGTACGCGCTTGACCGCGCTCACCTCCGGCGTAGCCGACGAGGCCCGGCGGAAGGCGCGGTTCAGGTCGTGACCGGCCGGTCCCTCGCGGACACCCCACTCAAAGCCCCACGGGTTGAGGCAGGGGATGAGCGTAAAGGTGATCTCAGGCCACGCATCATAACGCCGCTGCTCCAGAAATTGCAGCAGCGCCTCGACCCCAGCCGGCTCATCACCGTGCGTCCCACCGTTGAGGAAGACGCGCACACGCCGCCGGGACCGAGGAATCCGCTGCCGAGCTGGAATCCGCACCTCCCAAATGCGATAGGTGCCGGCCTGCTGGCCGATCCCACGCTGCCGGAGCGGTGGTGGCGTCGCCGCCGCCAAGCGCGTCTCCAGATCGGCGTAGCTGCGCTGCCGGGCCGGGGCCGACGGAGCCATCATGAGCCGCCCGCGCCACCGGCCCTACAGCGCGCCCTCGTCCTGGAGTAGCTCCAAAGCCTGCTCGAACGCCGTCACCGTCTGGTCCACGTCCCGCTCATCGTGGACGGCAGAGACGATCATCCCCGTGCGACCGCCGGTATCTACACCGCCGAGCTGCATCCCAGCCGCAATCCGCGCCGCAGCCGCCGTCGAGACCGAAATGCCGACCATCGAGGCTTCGGCAGAGCCGATCACAGAGCTATAATCCGCGCTGGCTTCCCCGCCAACGCTGTGCCGCTGGAGCACGTCGTTGATGCCGTCCCGAATCTGCCCGGCTATGGCGGCGGCCCGCTGCTGGATGGCCGGGTCGCGGACGATCTCCAGACACGCAATGCCCGCCGCCGCGGCCAGCGGATTGGCGTTGAACGTGCCCTGGTGGGCAATGCGTCCGTAGCGGCTCCAGTGCGGATCATCCGGCCGGTGCTCGAACAGCTCCATAATGTCCCGCCGCCCACAGACCGCGCCGCCGGGCAGTCCACCGGCCAGGATTTTCGCCAGCGTAGTGAGATCGGGCACCACACCGTAGTATTCCTGGCAGCCGCCCGGCGCCCATCGAAAGCCCGTCACCACTTCATCAAAGATCAGGATGACGCCCCGCTCGCGCGTGAGATCACGGACCTGCTGCAAATACTCGGTGCCCAGTCCGTTGCACAGCAGGATCACGCCGGCCACGTCGTCCCGCGCATCGAGTACGGCACGGAGCGCCGCAATGTCCCCGGCCGGGACGCCGACAACGGACTCCTGCACGGCTTGGGGAATGCCGCACGAGATCGGATCGTCGTAGGGTGGTGCCATCTGTAGCGCGGCGTAATCGTGCCAGCCATGGAAATGACCCTGCATCTTGACGATGATATCCTTGCCGGTGAACGCGCGGGCCAGACGCATCGCCATCATCGTCGCCTCGGTCCCGGAGCTGTGAAAGCGCACCTGCTCCGCCGACGGGACGATCTCCGTCACTAACTCCGCCCACCGCACCTCCAGTTCGTGGCTGGCGCCGTAGTGCGTGCCCCGCTGAAGCTGCTCGGTCGCCGCGGCCGTCACAACGGGATGCCTATGTCCCAAGATGAGGGCGCCGTGCCCCCCGATGTAGTCCACGTACTCGTTTCCATCCACGTCCCACTTGCGCGAGCCTTCGGCGCGTGCAATGTAGATCGGGAACGGCTGGAAGAAGCGGGTCTCATGCGTCACCCCGCTGGGGAAGACTTGCTTGGCCCGCTCGTACCAGGCGGCCGAGCCGGCAAGCTGCCGTCCGCGCCGCTCGTTTACTGTCATAGGCCTCGTCGCTACTACCATCGTCGGTGCTCCTTGAGCGTGTTATCTGGTCCTACGTCCTGCTTGGGCCTGAATGGCCGTATCGAGCCCTCGGCTTGGCCACGCGAGCACAATCTGCGGACTATCGGACTATTGTACGCGCCGTGTCCCTATGTGCGAAGAGCTACGTCGTCTGATGGTAGCAGGACACAGCGCAGGAACGGGCGGCCGGTCGTCCCTACCATGCATGCCTATGGGTAGGCTGGAGAGGGGATGCAGACGAAAGGGTGCCGAGGAAGGGACTTGAACCCTTACGGGGATTGAAATACCCCACTAGGCCCTCAACCTAGCGCGTCTGCCTATTCCGCCACCTCGGCTCGACATATCGAGTATACCGCGCCCGACGCCACCTGGCCAACGCCGACCCGTAGGATCTTGCTCTCACCCGAGATGGACGACCGTAGCCCCGTCGCCACCGTTGGCCGGATCGGCCGGGGCGAAGTCGCTGACGAGCGGATGATCGCCGAGCCAGTCGCGGATGGCCTCGCGCAAGGCGCCCGTGCCTCTGCCGTGGATAATACGCACCGCGGACATGTCGCTGCGGTGAGCGTCATCGAGGTAGCGCTCGACCTCAGCCAGCGCCGCCGGCACACGCCGGCCGCGCACGTCGTATTCCATCGTCACCGGCGGCGCGGCCGGTAGCCGGACCCGCGCCGCAGCAGGCGGCGGCGCCACTGCCGGCGACGGCTCGCGCTGAGACTCGCCACCGCCGGTAGGCATGAGGTCAGTGACCGGTAGGCGGGTGCGGAGCGTACCCAGTTGCACCTCGACCTCGCCACGGTCGGTCGGCGGCGCCAGAATCCGCCCCACGGTATTCAAGCGCCGCACCCGCACCCGGTCGCCGACGGTGAGCGTAGTCGGTTCGGCCGGCGCCACCCGGCGCGCCGGTAGCTCCACCGCCCGCGCCGCAACGGCCGCAAGCTCACGCTCTACTGCCGCCGCCTGCTCGCGGGCCGCCGGGGCGGCCCGTTCGGCGCGGCGCAGCACCCGGCGCGCCGCGGCCAGCACGCTTTCCCCCTCAGCCTGAGCGGCAGCCAGTACCTGCTCGCGCTCGTCCTCGATCCGCGCCAGCCGTTCCGTCAGGTCAGCACGCAGTTCGCCGGCAGCCTGCTGCTCGGCAGTCGCAGCCGCTCGCGCGGCCAGCGCCGCCTCGCGCTCGCGCTGGATGCTCGCCAGCAGATCGTCAACCTGCATCGTCTCGGGGTCGAGCAAGGCCCGCGCCTCGTCAAGCACTCCCTCCGGCAGCCCGAGTTGCGCGGCAATAGTCAGGCCATAGCTGCGCCCCGGCAACCCCATGTGGAACCGATACGTTGGCCGCAGCGCAGTGGCGTCGAACTCGACGTTGGCGTTGCACACCTGCGGCTCCGCCGCGGCGTAGGCCTTCAAGTCCGAATAGTGCGTCGTGACCACCGTACAGATGCCCCGCGCCACCAAATCCGAGAGCACCGCACGGGCCAGCGCCGATCCCTCTTGGGGGTCCGTGCCAACACCGATCTCGTCGAGCAGCACCAGACAGCGCGGAGTTGCCGTCCGCATGATCTGCACGATGTTGGTCATATGCGACGAGAAAGTGCTGAGGCTCTGCTCGATACTCTGCTCATCGCCGATGTCAGCGAAGATGTCATCCCACACCGCCACGACCGAGCCGGCTTCGACCGGAATATGCAGGCCGGCTTGCGCCATCAGACTGAGTAGCCCCATCGTCTTGAGCGCGACCGTCTTCCCGCCCGTATTGGGACCGGTGATGACGAGCGCGTAGCAGCCGTCGGCGGCAGCGCCGCCCAGCCGCGCGGACATCGGCACCACCGGGCCGGTCAACAAGGGATGCCGCGCCTCGACGAGATCAAGCCGATAGTCGGTCGTCAGCTGCGGGCAGGTCGCCGTCAGCGCGGCGGCATACCGCGCCTTGGCGAGCGCGAGGTCTATGGCCGCCAAGATCATCACCGCCTGGACAATCTCATCCTGGCGCTCGGCAACCAGCCCGGCGAGATAGAGCAGGATACGCTCGATCTCCTGCTGCTCCTCGATCTGCGCTTGGCGCCACTGATTGTTCGGATCAACCAGATCGAGCGGCTCCATGAAGACCGTCGCGCCACTGGCCGATTGGTCGTGGATAATCCCGCGGAACGTCGTCCGGTACTCCTGCTTCACCGGCACGACGTAGCGTCCGGCGCGCATCGTGACCATCGGTTCTTGCAGCAGCGAACGCAGCGGCCCGGCGATCAGGCTATTGCCCGCCGCTTGCAGCCGCCCGTGCGCCGTGCGTACAGCGGCGCGAATGCGACCAAGTGCCGAGGACGCCGCATCCAACACCTCACCGTTCTCGGCGATGCTGCGCCGGATAGCCTCCTGCACCGCGACGCACGGCTCGATGGCGGCGGCCCGCTTGGCGAGGCGCGGCGCCAGTGCGCGCAGCTGGCGCAGCGTAGACTGCACCCGCTGTGCGCTCTGCAGCGTCATCAGCACGTCGAGCAGCTCTGCCGGCTCCAGTCGAGCGCCGTGCGCCGCCCTGTCCACCACGACCCGGACATCGCGCGCACCTCCCACCCCAAAGGCCGGTTGCGCCTCCAGCAGCGCGCCAGCCTCGGAAGTCTCACCCAGCGCCGCGGCCACAATACGGCGGTCCCTACTGGGGCGCAGCGCCGCAGCCAGCTCTTTGCTGACCGCAAAGGCAGCGCGACTCACAAGCTGCTCGCGGACTTTCGGAAACTCCAGCACCGCCAGCGACTTCTCGTTCACCGTCTTCTCTCAGCCCATTCCGTCGGCAACACCAGGGACCCTAGAGTCTACCCCTTCACCAAGCCATGCGACCCCGACCGGCACTGTCACTCCGGCTTTCCGCCGGAGTCCGAACCCCTCTCCTCCTAGGGTGATGGTCACACTACCCGTCATTCCCGCGCAAGCGGGAATCCACCCTCGCCACTAGACTCTCCCTTGCTATCGCCCGGCGCTTGCGCGGGAGCCGGGGAGTGCGGCGCCCTTGCCGTGAACCGGCAGATGGCCGCCGCGGCCCAGGTCGTGAGCGGGACAGCCACCAAGATGCCCAGGCTACCCACGAGCGACCGGACGATCTCCACGGCAATGTCCTCGCGGTTCCAAACGTCGCCGATCTGCCCTTGATACAAGGTCAGGAGGACAATGACCGGCAGGGAAGCACCGGCGTAGGCGATGACGAGCGTATTGACCATCGCGCCGATGTGAACCCGGCCCACGTTCATCCCGCGGCGGTACAGCTCCCAAAGTGGCGCCGTGCGGTCGGCTGCGTGCAACTCGAAGACGCTCGACGCCTGCCCGGCGGCGGCGTCAATAAGCACCCCAATCGCACCGATCAACATGCCCGCGAGCAGCAGGCCCCGCACGCTGACCAGCCCCCCGGTCGCGGCCTGCACCAGCAGTAGCTCCTCCGAGATGCCCCAGCCGCCGATACGAGCCGCCGAAACGAACAGCACCGAGAGTGCGCCGGCCACTACCACTCCCCCCAGCAACCCCAATCCCGCCGCTACCACCTGAGCAAAATCGGACTGCGTGAGCGGCAGGGCCACGGCGACGATGAGCACGCAGCCGACGATGGCGATCAGCAACGGCTCACGTCCGGCGAGGATGTGCGGCACGACGAACCAGCGCAGAACTCCCAGGGCACAGACCATCCCGGCCAGCGAGCGGAAGCCCTGCCAGCCGGCCACGAGCACGAGCGCGACGACGAAGACGGCTCCGAGCACCAACAGCGGCACCCGGCGGGCGAAGTCGTCAATCACGAACGGCGGCACACCACGCATTGCCGAGCACGACCGCCCGTCCCGCGCCCGCCCGGTGTCCGGTTGGTCCACGCAATCCGCCGCCGGGACATACGAGACGATCACCCGATCCCCCGGACGGTACTGCAGGACACCCGGGGTCAGGCTAGCCGGGAGCAGCTCGGTCGTGATGATCTCTCCACGCAGCGACCCACTCACGATCTCTAGGTGAACGATTTGGCGGGCAGCGCGGTCAGAAGCGGCAGTCGGATCGGTGTGGATGCGGACGACCCGCGCCTCCAGTAGCTCTTCACCGGCCGCGTCATCAGCGCCAGGCGGCGGCGTAAGGGAGGGTGCCGTCCACCACAATACGAGCACTACCGCAACGAGCATCAACCAGCCGGCAAACGCACGCGAGGACCAGCGACGGGCCAGCATGATTGGCACATCATGGCTCCGGCTCGCCATTCTCGGTCGTGGGTGATGAGCGATACCGGAAGTCTACTGCTGCTGTTGCTGTTGCTGCTGCTGCGATTGCTGCTCGCAGTTGAACATCCAGTTGATGCCGAACTTGTCGGTACAGGAGCCGAAGTATGCTCCCCAAAACATATCTGCCAGCGGCATCCTGACCGTGCCACCCTCGGAAATCTTGGCAAACAGGTCGTCGGCCTCCTGCCGGCTGCGCGTTTGGTAGGAGATCGAAAAGTTGCTGCCCCTCTCCAGCGGCGGTCCGAACTGGGAGGGCACGTCACTCCCCATGAGCACGCTTGATCCGATGGGATACGACACGTGCATGATGTTGTTCCGCTCGTCCTCCGGGACGTCCATGTCCGGCGGTCCGTCGCCGAACGTCTGCACGAGCGCGAACTCCCCGCCAAAAACCGAGCGATAGAACTCGAACGCCTCGCGGCAATTACCATCGAAATGGAGATAAATGCTAACTGTCATTCACGCCTCCTGACTCGATTGTATCAAACAGCCCCGGTGGCACCGCTCGTCCGCTGAACGGGGGCACTCCAGCCAACCGATACCGACATATTCACACCGACACTGTAAGATTGGCACAATTGCGGGGTAGGCCGGCTTCATCTTGCCTATTGCCGGCACCTCCGGCGGGGAACACCCCGCAGCTTCCTACGAAACGCAGCACACTGGATTCTGAGGGGAGGAGCGGCCGTGACTGAGCCGCCACTTGCGGCCCTAGAGAAGACTGTCATTGGAGACATCCATAGCTCTCGCACGGCCTATGCACGGCTCGTCGAGCTGTGCGACTCTTGTGGGCCGCGCTTCGCCGGTACCCCCGGGGAGCGGCGCGCGGCTGCCCTCCTGGCGCAGTGGCTGACCGCGGCCGGCCTGAAGGAAGTACACAGCGAGCCATTCGGCTATCTCGGCTGGCGGCGTGGCGAGAGCCGCCTGGAGGTAGTGCAACCCACAACCTACCCGCTCGCAGCGCTGGCCCTGCCACACTCCCCGCCTGGCACCATCGAGGCCGAGCTTCACTCGGTTGGCGCTGGCGAAGCCGACGACTACCGGGCCGCCGGCGCCGACGACGGGTGCTTGCAGGGCAAAGTCGTGCTGTGCGCCGCCGAGTCGGGCAGTCCCTCCGGACCGCCGCCATCGCACCGCCGCCTGAAGTACGGACGCGCGGTAATGGCCGGCGCCGCCGCCTTCCTGTACTACAATCGAAATCCCGGGGGTCTGGCAGTCACGGGCAGTCTGGCAACGAGGCAGCCGGCGCCCATACCCGGCCTGGGCCTCGCTTACGAAGACGCAGCTACGCTTCTGCGGCTAATGGCTCGCGGCCCGGTCAGAGTACGACTGACCGTGACTGCTGCCTTCCCGGAGGTAGAGAGCGTCAACGTCCTCGGTGACCTACCGGCCGCCCCCGCCAGTCCCCACGGCGACGAGCTTGTGCTCGCCGGCGCCCACTACGATAGCCACGATATTGCACCCGGCGCGCTCGACAACGGCACCGGCGTCGCCATCATCCTCGAAGCCGCACGGGCCCTTGCCGCGGCGTACCGGGCCGCCGGACACGCCCCCCGACGACGACTGCGGTTCTGCTTCTTTGCGGCCGAAGAGATCGGTCTGCTGGGGTCCTGGAACTATGTCAGCCGCCACGCCGCCGAGCTATCGCGGCTCCACTTCATGCTCAACGTGGACGACATCGGACGCAGCGACCCCGGCGCCGAGTCACTCCATCTGGTCGGTTGTCCCGATCTGGCCCCCCACTTCACCGCCCAGGCCCAGGCCATGCAGTATCCCCTGACCGTGCGTGAACGCCTCTCCACGTCGTCCGACCACTTCCCGTTCGTGATGCACGGTATTCCGGCCGGAACGGTGGAAAACGAGGCCTCGCCGGACAGCGCCAGCAGTCTCGTTGGCCGGGGCTGGGGCCACACCATCGCCGACACGGTAGATAAGGTACGCCCGGCGACCGTCCAATCAGCCGCCGTAGTCACGGCGCGCCTGCTGCTGCGCCTTGCCGAAGACGAACGCTGGCCCGGCCGCCAGCGCACACCCGCAGCGGTCGAAGCCGATCTCGCCGCCACGGGCCGCCTCGCCGAGCTACGCCAATCCGGCCGCTGGCCACCACCCTGGTCCGGCAGCCAGGGCAACGACTGACCGGCCGGACGCCCCGGTAGCATGGAGGGCCTTTCCAAAGTCGCCGCCAAACCGGTCATTCTGAGCGGCCTGTCCACCGTCATTCTGAGCGGAGCGAAGAATCTCGCCCACCGGGAAGCGACCCTTCGCTCCGCTCAGAGCCGGCACTGAGCCTGTCGAAGTGGTGACAATGGAACGGCCCTGGGCAGCATTGCTTGACGGAAACCGCGCTACCAAGGCTGATTTGGCGAGTACCTCCGGCGTAGGTCCCAATACGGCGACAGGGGTAGAGCTGGAGCCGGGGGATGAGGCACCGCCCTACCCCTCGGTGGCGAGGGCATCGAGTTCGCGCTTCATCGCCTCGACAGTGCGGATGTCGTGGTACACCGACGCGAAGCGGATGTAAGCGATAGGATCGAGGTCGCGGAGCCGCTCGATCACCCAATCGCCGATGATCGTGCTGGAGACCTCCGCTTGGTCGAGCGCCAGTATCCGTTGCTCGACCTCCCCGGTCAGCTTGCTGATGGCCGCCGGCGGAACCGGCCGCTTGGTGCAAGCGATGCGGATTTTCTCCAGCAGCTTGCCGTGATTGAACTCCTCGCGCCGGCCATCCCGCTTGACCACCACGAAGCCCCGCGGGTCCACGCGCTCGGAGGTAAGAAAACGGTTGCCACACTCCGCACACTCCCGCTGCCGGCGCACGCTTTGCGCCAGCTCGATCACCTGCATGACGCGGGTCTCCTGCGAGTGGCAGCGCGGGCAGCGCATGGCCTCCAGCCGCTCATACGTCGTGAACCGATGACTGCATTCGTCACAATGACGACGGCGGCGCACGGCATCCGCAGCGTCGCGCGAGTCGACCACGCGCAGCGAGCTACTCTGGCAAACGGGGCAACGCATGGCTGTGCTCCATAGCGTACCGGGTATTATCTCTCGCCAAGTCTCAGGGTCGCAACATTGACGCGGTTCCTCAGCTAACGCTACGATTCTTAGAGCGCACGTCAGATCGAGGCCGGCTCACAAGGATAGTTAAACCGGAATAACCGGCCACTGGTACCTGTAGGGGCGCAACATGTTGCGCCCTTTGGCGGCCAGACCACCGACAACCCAGCACGGAAAGCAAACCACGATGGCCCGCATTGTTGTAGCGATGAGCGGCGGCGTAGACAGTTCGGTGACGGCTGCGCTACTGCATGCCCAAGGACATGACGTGATCGGCGTCACGCTCGATGTCTGGCCATCGGAAACGCCCCAGGCACAGCGCCAGCGCAAGGCCTGCTGTGGCACCTCGGCGGTCGAGGACGCCCGCCGGGTAGCCGACCGCCTCGGCATCCCCTACTACGTGCTCAACTTCCGCGAGCTATTCCGCGAGACGGTCATCGCCGATTTCGTCCGCGAGTACCGGCGCGGCCGGACCCCCAACCCCTGCGTGCGCTGCAACCAGCACGTCAAGTTCCGGCCGGTCCTCGCACGCGCCGCCATTCTCGGCGCCGACTACATCGCCACCGGCCACTACGTCCGTCGCGACCAGGACGCTCGGACGGGGCGCTACCTGCTGCGCCGCGCCCGGGACCACCGGAAGGACCAGTCCTACGTCCTGTGGCCGGTGCAGCAGGACGAGTTGGCGCGCACAATCTTCCCGCTCTCGGACGTAGAGAAGCAGGATGTACGCGCGTTGGCGCACTCGTTCGGCCTCGCCGTTGCCGACAAGCCCGAGAGTCAGGAGATTTGCTTTGTCCCGGCCGGCGGCTATCGCCGCTATCTCCGGCAGGTGGCACCGGAGACCATCGAGCCGGGCCTCATCCTCTCGACAGAGGGTGAGGTGCTCGGCCAGCACCCCGGCGTTGCCTTCTTCACTCTCGGCCAGCGTCGCGGACTGGGGTTCCCCCATTCGCAGGCCATGTACGTCGTTGACATCCAGCCTGAGCGCAACGTAGTCGTCGTGGGTGAAACGGCCGACATCTACACGCGTGAATTGCACGCCGAGGAAGTCAACTGGATCGCGCTCTCCGCTCTCGATAGCCCGCAGCGCGTCCTGGCGCGCGTGCGCTACCGGATGACTGTGGCGCCGGCAACGGCCTACCCGGAGTCGGAAGGAGCCATGCGCGTCGTCTTTGACGAGCCACAGCGGGCCATCACCCCCGGCCAGTCGGTCGTGCTCTACGACGACGATCTCCTCCTAGGCGGCGGGATCATCACCTGACGGGTCAGCGCGGCACCACACTGGCACCATCCGTACCACTCTGACCCGTCACCGCGACCGAGCGCAGCCGGCCACCGGCGGACCGCTCCTGGTCCCGCCGGCCCTGGTCAGCGTCACGTAGCCGCTGACGGTCCGCGGTTAGAACCAATCCCACTCCCCGCTGGCACGGCCCCCCACGCCTCGGCTACTATCAGCTACTATGGGAACAGGAGAGGGCCATGGTCGTCGAGAACATCGCCCAAGAGCGGCTCAGTCGGCTGGAAGGCACCTACGAGCAAGTAGACCGCCGGCTCGACGATATGAACAGCCGGCTCGACGGGATGCAGCGGGCTATCGACGGACTACGCGCCGAGTTGAACAACCGCTACAATACCCTCGTAATGCTGATAGTCGCCTCGTGGGTGACGATCATGGCCGCGCTCATTACCGCTCTCGTCACCCTCTTCCTCAAATAACCATCCCCCTCCCTTCCCCTGACAAGGGTAGGTTTTTCCGTATGGGCGCAACATGTTGCACCCGTCTCCCCGTCATTCCGGCGCCAGCATGCCCCCTCCTCCGCTACCGGGCCGGAATCCAGGGCCATTCAGAGGGCCTGTTCCAGGCCCTCCACCCCCTCTCCAAATGTTGGAGAGGGGGTGGAGGGGTGAGGGCCGCCCCCGCGGCCAGCCCCCTCTCCGCCCATCCCGCCCATCCTGTCCATCCTGTCCATCCATGTAAATACCTACCCCTGTGAGCCTCCCCTCCCTGAAGGAAAGGGGCTACAGGTCACCCCAATGACTCACCTTTCCTGGAGGGAAGGGGCCGGAGGTTAGGTGTAATACCGTCCTCACTATGGAGCGTGCAGCATGATCAAAGACACGCCGGCAGCAGTTGAGGTCGCCACAGGTGCTCCACCGCTCCGGGGTACCGGCGCCGACCTATGGCATGTGACAAGCACGGTCACGCGCCCCAGCCAGCAGATACCCGTGATCGCCGACGTGGACGTGCTCGTCGCGGGCGGTGGCGTCGGGGGCATCATCGCCGCCATAGCGGCAGCGCGCCACGGAGCACGCACCCTGGTCGTGGAGACTCACTCCTCGCTGGGTGGGAACATGGGGCCGGCAATGTTCGTCGGCGGAACACTGCACATGGCCTTGCACAATCCCGAGGCGTTCCCCAACGGTTTAGGGGGCATCCCCGGCGAATTCAACCGGCGCGTTGTCGGCGGCGAGGATCGCAATGTCGGTACCGACTACTTCCACGACCACCACAGCGTCTCCTACACGGCGCTCAAGATGCTGGCCGAAGCCGGCGCCGAGGTGCTGCTCTCCAGCATGGTGTCTGGCGTCATCATGGAGGGCCGGCAGGTCAGTGGTATCTTTGTCGAGAATAAGTCCGGCACCCTAGCTATCGCATCGAAGGTCATCATTGACTGCACCGGCACCGCCGACGTGGCCGCGCGCGCCGGCGCCCCCGTGACCGAGATGCCCAGCAACCCGTCCGCCGGCACGTTCTTCGCCATCGCCAACGCCGACTGGGACGCCTATCAGCACGCACTCGCCGACCGCGGCAACCTCTCCCAAGGCGATCAAGACTGGCTGCAGTCCCAGGTCTGCTCGGTGTCGGACGGATACATGCCTTGGGCACGCGCCGCCTGGGAGCGCGACGGCTTCAAGATCGTGGATACCGTTGACGACTTCGCCACACTGGAAGCCACCCTCATGCTTCCGAAAGGCGATCCACCGCTCGTCTACGCCCGCACGCGCGTCAACGGCAACTACCATCCCGGTGACGGTCTGGCCATGTCACGGATTGCCCAGCACGAGCGCACCTACATCCATGAATTCGTGGCCTTCCTCCGTCGGCATGTCCCCGGCTTTGAGCGGGCCAGGCTCCACGTGGTAGCGCCACTGACCTGCGCGCGCGGTGGCAAGAGCATCGAGAGCGTCTACGTCGTGACGCACGATGATGTCGCCCGCAGCGCCCGCTTCGACGACGTTGTGTGCATCTACTACGATGACAAGCAATATTATCCGGGCGGCTGCGATCTGCCCTATCGCATGCTGTTGCCCCAGGGCGTAGACGGCCTCCTAGCCGCCGGGAAGAGCGCGGTGCGCCGCGGTCCGCAGATCCGCCAGCGGCATACCGTGCAGCTCATGGGCCAGGCGGCCGGTGTTGCAGCGGCCCTCGCGGTCAAGCACGGCGTCCAACCACGCGACATAGACGTGGCAGAACTCCAGCAGATACTGCACGCTTTGGACCCCGAGCTAGGACGGCGCGGCGGCTGAAGGCCACGTGCCGGCCCCACGTACCGGCAACAGCGCCGAACGGCAGGAGCGCAGAGCTGTATGAAGATCACCGATCTGGAGCTTGTTCCCATCTACTCCACGCGCGAGATGGGCCGCACCGGTCCCGCGGACCCCGAGCGGGCGATCTCCCACCATGTCATCGTCCGCCTCCACACCGATACCGGCATCGTCGGCCTGGGCGAGATGTCGGACGTGCCTTGGGAGCTATCACCGGCGACGGTGACGCAGCTACAAGCAAAGCTGGCGGCACTGCTGCTCGGCCGCTCCCCTTTCGACCTGACGACCCTTCAGATCACCCTCGGCCGGCAGGCGTGGGCACACCAAGTCGTCTGCGGCGTGGATATTGCGCTACACGACGCGCTGGCGAGAGCACTGGACGTGCCGCTCCACCAGCTATTCGGCGGCAAATACCGCGAGCGCATTCCCTTCTGCTACCCGCTGGCCCGCTGCCGCAGTGCAGCCGACGTGGCAGCCAACTTGGAGCGCGTCCGGCGCTGCCTTGACCAAGGGCACACTGCCGTCCGCTACTACTTCGGCGCCGACCTGGACCTCGACGAGCGCTTTCTCACGGCCCTGCGCCAGCGCTGGGGCAACGTCGTCGAGATCAACGCCTTGGACGCCAGCGGACTATTTGACGTGGAGACAGCGATTGCGGCCATCCAACGCCTGGCGCCTTTCCAACCGAACCTCGTCGAATCGCCGGTACGCGGACGCCACGACGCCCCGACCGCGGACTTCATTGCAGTCCGCCGCGCCGTCGAAGTACCCATCGGCGAGCACATCGTCAGCCTCGCCGCGGCCGCCCGTTTTGCCCAGCACCAGGCCGTGGACGTATTCAACTTGGGGATCGGCTATGATGGCCTGGCACCCTGTCTGAAGGGGTTCGGGGTAGCGGAAGCCTTTGGGATCGAGACCCTGCTCGGCAGTACCGTCGAACTGTCCATCGGCACGGCGGCGCGGGCACATCTCGTCGCGGCCCTGCCCAACGTGAGCTTCCCCTGCTACCCGGCCGGCCCGTTGGTCTACCAAGAGCGGATCGTGCAGGAGCCGGTGCGCTACCAAGCCGGACACATCATCGTGCCGGACGGACCGGGCCTCGGGATGGAGCTAGACACAGAGCGCCTGGCGGCACAGCGGCTATGGTAATACCATCCGTCATTGCGCCTGCGCTGGCCGCTCAGGCCAGGGGCGGAAGCCGCAATCCAGGCTGGAGGGAAGAAGCTACAGCCCGGCGCAACGCCCCCCTTCCCTCCAAAAAAAGGGTCGGGAGTTAGGCCCACCCCACCTCTATGATAGGGAGGATAGACAGATGGTGACGATCCGTAACTGGCGCACGGCCACCCCGGTCGTGGCGCACGAAAGCGTGCTGCGGTGGGAAATCTTGGAGCAACGGGGAACGCCGGATTTCCCCACGGAATACGCTCCCCTACACACCATCAGCAGCCTAGCCCTCCAAATGATGCCGGCCGGCCGGGAGGGTGACTACCACGCCCACGAAGACGTGGAGCAGCTGTACTACTTCACACGCGGGCAAGGCAAGATGCGGCTCGACGACCGGCTCTATCCGGTCCGCGAGGGCGATACGGTGCATGTTCCGCCCGGCAGCAAGCACCAGCTCCTCAACGACAGCGACGACTGGCTAGAGCATCTCATTCTGAACGCCCCCGGCGGCGCCGGCGCCGGCCGGTCAACGATCCGCAACTGGCGGGACTGCCCGCCGACCGTCGGGCACGAGAGCGCCATCATCTGGAGCATCTTCCGTCACCACGATGCCCCCGGCCTCCCACCCGAGGAGGCCCGCATGGCCGGGCTGACCGGCTTCACGCTGCACCTGATGCAAGGCCGCCGAAACGGCGACTACCACCATCACGAGGACGCCGAGCAGGTGTATTACTTCACGCGCGGACACGGGCAGATGAAGATTGACGGCCAGCTCTATCCGGTGCGCGAGGGCGACGTGGTACACACCCCGGCGCGGATCAAGCACCAACTGCTCAATACCGGCGAAGACTGGATCGAGCACCTGATTATCACCGCCAAAGTAGACCTTCCGTAGCGACCTAGGCGCGTAGGCCGGCCGGGATAGGTACGGGCCAAGTTGTAGGGGGGCCAGCCGGAACAGCCGGACGGCAGCCACGGCAGACTAACCGGGCACGAAGGAGCCGGATATGGCAACCACCATGACCAAGCCGCCGCCGACCGAGCTGCTAACGGCGACCGAGCTGCTGCGGCTCGCTGGCGAGGGCGTGCGCGGCGAGTTGATCCGGGGGGTACTGCACGAAACCATGATTATGGGACAGAGGCATGGCAAGATTGTCATGGAGCTGGGCGCCGAGTTGATGAATTTCATCAAGCCGCGGCGGTTGGGCACTTTGACTGGGGCGGATGCCGGCGTCTGGCTGGAGCGCGACCCGGATACCGTGCGCGCGCCGGACATCGCCTACTTCTCGGCCGCGACCATGCCGCCGGCGGCGGTACCTGACGGCTATGCCGAGGTGGTCCCGGACCTGGTGGTGGAGGTGGTGTCACCGAACGATAGCCGGCGCGAGGTCGCCGCCAAGGCCCGCATGTGGCTGCGCTACGACGTGCGCCTAGTCTGGGTCGTGCGGCCGCAGACGCGCAGCGTGGACGTGTACCGACCGGGCCACGCGGTCGTGACGCTCACGGACCAGGACACCCTCGACGGCCTCGATGTGCTACCCGGCTTTACCTGCCCGGTCAGTGCCGCCTTCGATACATAAGACCATAGCCCCCACTCTGGCCATCCCCCCCGGAGCACACCCCAGGAGAGGGCAAAGACCATCCCTCTGTCGTGCGGGGGACCCGTTGCAGTCGCCGCGTGTAGCCGGTCGGTTCCGCCCGTCCTCCTGCGGAGCGCTGACAAGGGGAGGTTTTTCCGTATGGGCGCACCATGTTGCCCCCATCTCCCCGTCATTCCCACCGGCTCATCCGTCATTCCGGCGCCAGCCGGCCCCCTCCTCCGCTCCCGGGCCGGCATCCAGGGCCATTCAGAGGGCCTGTTCCAGGCCCTCCACCCCCTCTCCAAATGTTGGAGAGGGGGCCGGGGGGTGAGGGCCGCCCCCCGCGGCCAGCCCCCTCCCCGCCCATCCTGCCCATCCTGTCCATCCATGTAAATACCTACCCTTGTCAGAGGATCATAGGGGCCCAGCCGGCATGACGGGCTGGGCAGTATGGCAGACTAACCGGGCGTGAAGGAGCCGGATATGGCAACGACAATGACCCAGCCGCCGCCGACCGAGCTGCTAACCGCCACCGATCTGCTGCGGCTCGCGGACGAGGGCGTGCGCGGCGAGTTGATCCGGGGGGTACTGCACGAAACCATGATTATGGGCGTGGAGCACGGCGAGATCATCATGAATCTCGGCGCCGAGCTGAGGCATTTCATCAAGCCCCGCAAGCTGGGGCGGCTGTCCGGATCGGACACCGGTGTCCGGCTGGAGCGCGACCCGGACACCGTGCGTGGACCGGACATCGCCTACTTCTCGGCCGCGACCATGCCACTGGAGGCGCGCATTCCAGGCTATGCCGAGGTGGTCCCGGATCTGGTGGTGGAGGTGGTGTCGCCGAACGATAGCCGGCGCGAGGTCGCCGCCAAGGCCCGCATGTGGCTGCGCTACGACGTGCGCTTGGTCTGGGTCGTACTGCCGCAGACACGCAGCGTGGACGTGTACCGGCTGGGCCGGGCGGTCGTGACGCTCACGGACCAGGACACCCTCGACGGCCTCGATGTGCTACCCGGCTTTACCTGCCCGGTCAGTGCCGCCTTCGATACATAAGGCCACAACCATCCCGCTGCCCCCGACCGAGCGGGGTGATCAACACGGGGCCCTCTCTCGCTCCAGGCGTATGGACTCCACCGACCGACCGTCCAGGTCGAACGTCGCGGCCGGCCCCGCTGCCCGGAACCCCAGTTCCTCGCACCACGCCTGCTTCTCCTCGTCCTCGACCGATACCGCCGCCCAACAGCCGGCCGCATCCTGAGCAGCACCCCAGCGTATGGCCGCCCGCAGCAGCTCCGACCAGACATCTTGAGGGGTGCGATACACGAAGCCGTCAACCTGACACCCCCCGTCCCCATCCAGACGTGCCGTAGCCAGCCCCAGGAGCGCCCCGCTACCGGACTGCGCCCCGAACCAGGCGCCGCGTCTCGCCTGCGTCAAAGCCTGGAACCGCGGATACAGGTACATGCAGGAGTGCTGCACCGCGTAGCGCGTCGAATACAGCCCCACGTTGGCATCCAACACCTGCCAATCGTGGGGCATGACAATCAGCGGGATCATTGGTATGCGCGCGGCGGCCGTGCCGACGACAACCCGCGGTCGGCCATCCTGCGCTCGGAAGTAGTCAACGAGAAAGGCCTCCGGCGAGTCGTCGCCGGTTGTGCAGGCCATCACCGTGGTGCCGGCCAGGTTGCGCCAGCCGAGCCGATAATAGACCCGCGCCGCCGCCGGATTGATCGTGCCCAAGTAGAGCGCCCGCCCACCTTGCGCGCGAAAATCGTCCCGTGCCCGCTTACACAGCCGCGTGGCAATCCCCCGACCACGAAAGGCCGGTGCGGTGGCGACCTCACCCAAGCCGCCCAACGCCGGCATGCCTTGAGAGATGGTCAGTTGGGAAGTACCGGCCAACTCTCCGCCCTCGCGGATCAAATAGACCAGGTTGTGGTTATCGGCCACTTCACCGCCCGCAAGTACCGACCGCAGGTCGTCATAGGAGGCCTCGAAGATCGCCTCCCAGAACGCGGCCAGTTCCTCGATCACGTCTGCCGGCAGCGGTGGCTCCAGCGCGACGATCTCCATAGCAGCCTCCTCACCCCTCTCCATGCGTCGCGCACCGGCCGCCATTTCCATGAAAATAACCTCCGGCCGTCATTCCCGCGCAAGCGGGAATCCACTACCCCGAGGGCCTTTCCAACGTCGCCGCCAAACCTGCCCTTCTGCGCGGCCTTTCCATTGCCATTCTGAGTAGATGTCATTCTGAGCGAAGCGAAGAATCTCGGCCCCGGGAGAGCGACCCTTCGCCCCACTCAGAGCCGGCACTGAGTGGGGCGAAGTGGTGGCAATGGCAAGGCCCTGCACTACCCCGCCGCCGGATTGCAGTTTTCGCCGCAATGACGATGACGACCGCCTGGGCGCGATCAATCGCGCCCCTACGATGCGGACTGGCCCTCTCCCTCTGTCTACCACTGATGAACGCCCCCGCTCCATCGCCGAGCGATGGAGCGGGGGCCGGGGGGTAAGTCCCTCCCCACATCACCACTGCCCTCACGCCCGCTCCCAACGACTCACATTGATCCCCGACGCCTCGTTCCGCATGTCCGGGGGCTTGTTGCTGCCGTGAAAGTCCCACCTGCGCTGGCTCTTGTCTCCAAAGAGCGGCTGCACCGTCGCCGGCAACGTCGCCACGTCGTCCGGGTCCCACGGCTCGACGTCCTTGACCGGCCCGGCCCATGTCGGCCGATAGGCAATCGCCAGTAGCTCGCGCGGACGATCACCGGTGTTGGGAAAGTTCCCGTGAAAGACCTTGTGGTTGATGAGCACCGCCGACCCGGCCTGCGCCGGGACCATTACCTCCTCTGGATGTGATTCGTACCGCGTGTAGGGGTTGCCGTCGGCGTGCAGACTGAGGTGCGAATACGGCACCACCCGGAAAGGAGACACCTCCGGCGTCAGATCATCCAAGTAGTACAATACGCGCACCATCACCGGCACGCTACCCTCGTACCCGAAAATCTCCGACCCGTAGGGCTGTCCGTCGGTGTGCAGGGAGATGCCCGGGTGGCCGGGTTCCGAGCGCGCGTAAGCGTAGCTCATCACGACGAGATCGTCGCCAAACAGCGCGCGCAGAAACGCAATGGTAGGCGGATGGGCAATCAGCTCCGTGACAGCGCCGCCGAGGAAGCTCATATTTCCCCGCACGCGCTGTCGCTCCGAGTAGTCGGTATGGATGGTGTCCAGCGGCGCAGTTTGCGCCTTCAATCGGGCCACCTGCTCCGCGGAGAGGAGGTCCGGAAGCACCAGATAGCCCTCCACCTCAAGCATCCGAATGCGTTCACCGAGCGTGAGCCTCGACCAATCGCGATCATCAATGCATGGACTATTCATCATCACCTACCCCTTTTACCTACCCCTCCCCATCCGTCATTGCGGCGGAAGCCGCAATCCAGGTCCACCCATAGACCCCGGCCCGGTCGCCACACCCCTCTCTACATGGTGGAGAGGGGCCGGGGGTGAGGCCCCCACTTGTCCACCACACTGTATCATGGTCGCCAAGCCTGGGCCGGAGGGTCCCCGGAATAGCGAGTCAGCCGCGTGCGGCCCTCCGCGTGCGGCTGGGCGCGAAGAGGGGAACGAGACACCATGATCCGCTTGAGCACAACGCTACCCTTGGGGTTGGAGCACGCCGCACTAGAGCAGTTGGCCCAAACCTGCCGCTACCTCGACATGACGACCATTTGCGGCGCTACGCAGCTCGACTGGACCGATCAGGATATCCAACGGCTGCGGCAGTTTCTCGACGACCAAGGACTATGCATCGGCGAGTTGAGCCGCTTCCATCAAGGGCTAGCCGCACGCGACCCGGCGGAAAACCGGTCTTCGCTCGACGCCTACCGTCGAAACCTCGCCCACGCCAGCATCCTGGGGGCAACCTGCGTCGGCTTCAGTCTCACGGTGTTATTCTCGCTCAACGGCACTTCCGGCGAAGACCCACGCTCCGCGGCCGTATGGGAGCGTGTGGTCGCAACGATTGGCGAGATGGCTTCTGCCGCCGCCGCCGCCGGCATGGACATCGCCGCCCATCCCCACCAACTAGGCCCCCTCTACTCCGTGGAGCAGATCGCCCGTTTGCTGCGGGAGGTCGGCTCACCCCGGCTCCGGGTGCTGCTCGATCCGGTAAACCTGGTAACGTTGGACACCTACTACGATACGGCCCCGTTCCTCAATCACGCCTTCGATACCCTCGGCGGCGACATCGTATCGATACACGCCAAGGACACCATCCTCTCCGGCCTCCAACGCAACGATCAAGGTCTCCTCACCGTCTGCCGCCTGGACGAGGCAGTGCCCGGCAAGGGCAATCTCGACTACGCTGCTCTGCTCCGCCGGGCCGCTGCACTCGATCACGATGTCGTGCTGCACGTGGAGCACCTGTCACAGCTCGACGATAAGGTAGTAGCCTTCCACAACATCCGTCAGGTTGCCCGCGAGCAGGGCATCACACTAGCCTGAGCGCCGGTGTGAGCAGTGGTAGTCTGGCCGGCACCGGGAGGCGTCTAAGTATCCGGGGCTGCGGGCAGGACGGCACGGTGTTCGTGATGATTGAGCCGGTCGCGGCGAGAGGGGTTGCGGAAGTACCACCGCCGAGTACGCGATGGAGGGTAAGAGGTGTGAACGGTATGGCCCGATACTCCTTGCGTAGCTCTACTGCTGTAGGCCGCCACAGCCAACGGGTTGCAGGGACACTCTGGCTAGGTGCCTGCGGTCCGTCAAATCCACAGTGTCCACAGGCTCCGCCCAGCACATCGCTCCCAGCAATGCGGCAATGAGTCGTCCCCCTCATCCGCAGCGGGAGTTTCAGGGCCTTCGGCAGGACCGCAGGAGAAGAGGCTAGCATTAGCTTTCTGACGGCCTTCCCTGCGATCCAGGTGTGCGGGCTTTCTTGCTGCCTGCAGGAATTAATACTTATCCACGTCGAACTCTTCGATTCCCTTGATGACCTTCTCTACAAGACCGAGGCAGTGTCCTATGAATTTTGGAGACATGTAGAACATCCATAGTTTATCATTGGATGTGGCCTGCAAGAACCAATCGGAAGGCCAGCAGGATTCGTTCAACTTCTTCTCGAATCTCTCAAGCTCTTCACGGGGCCACTCAAAACCGCCGCCCCGCCATACTATGAGCCGCATCCTGGTAGCATGAACTGTGGACCAGGTCCACCCATTCATCAACCGCACAGTCACTTGCGATCCCGCTGGTCTGTTTCGCGACTTTCCCGACCTTCCCAATCCTTTCCGAAAGCTCCTGGTCAGCTCGTTCTTGACGAAATAGTAGGCTGCGAATAGCAAGAAGTTGAGCGTCGTAATCTAATTCTCCCAGACCAAAGCGGCTGTGCAGGAATCCTGACTCCACGAACTTTCCTCCCACAATTCAACGTTCCACCACGAAGCTGACGCTTCGGCTTTCTGGCCCTCTCCTCGGCTTTTCAACGTCATGGAGAATAGTACTTCTTGGGATGATGTTGCTTCGTCCGCCGAACGGGGCCCGTATCGTGCTCTGCCTGTTTGGTGAACTTCCTTCCCTGCTCTACTCTCTCCTGGAGCGTGCTCCGGGGGAGAGTGAGGGAGGCGGCCGCTGGCTTACGTCTGACACACCGGGCAGTCCGCACGCGCCGGCACATTGCTGGCCGGGTAGGACGGCCCAAGTATGATCCAGCCGAAGAAGCCAGCATCCGCGAACATTATCGTACAGCCTCTCAGTCCAGTTTTCGCGGATACGGTGTGCTCAGTGCCACGCGGATTTTTGGGTGATGCCGAGGTCACGATGGAGCTTCATGCTCGATACACCTTCGATACCCGTTGTGAGCAGGTAGGTAGCCAATGCCCAAACTCGATAGCCGAGCTTAGAGCCGTGCATCAGGGAATTTGTCTTGACAGAGAAAATCAGACCAGTCAGTATCGCTGCAATCGCTCACGCGAGCAACTCATAAGGTTGGTACCATGTTTGCCGCACACGGACCCAACGCATGATTATCGACTCCCACGCCTACTGTTTCGAGCCTGCCGACAGCCCTCGCGGCTACGCCGACGCACGGGAGCACCTCCTCACCGTGCAGCAGGCGCAGGCAGGTCATCACCAGCCCGCATTTCGCCTGCGTGACCGCATTGCAGGCCCGTCCGACGTTCTCGATCCGACCAAGGAAGACCTCGCTGGCCTGCCCGACGTGAACTTTCGTATTGATCGGGCCGCGGGCCGCGTCCTGTGGGACTACCGCGGCGAGACCTACACGAAGCACTTCTACCCGCCCAACCTGCGGAATCTTGAGTTCACACCGGAGAGCCTCATCGGCGAGATGGACTACGCCGGCATAGACAAGGTCCTGCTGCACACAAACGCCATGCTGGGGCGCAGCAACGACTATCAGGCCGAGTGCGTGCAGCGCTACCCCGACCGCATCCTGTCAATGGCCCTGCTCGACGAGCGCCAGATTCACACCGATGTCGCCTCGGCGATTGCGGGCGTCATCGCAGCCATCAGCGACCTTGGCCTGCACGCGATCAAGTTCAACTCCGCGGGCTACACCGTGAGCGATCAGGCCTGGGACCAAGGTTCATACGCTCCGTTCTGGGACGCCATCTCGACGCTCGGCGTGCCCATCTTCTTCACCTTGTGTACCGGCCCGGCCCGCGCCAGCGAGGCGCGTCCCGACCCCGCTGGGCAGCAGAGCTACCTCGGCGAGCTACGCATTCTCACGCGCCTCATGGAACGCCACCCCCACATGCTGTGCAGCATCACCCACGGCTTCCCCTGGCGCGTCTACCTCGACGGCGACCGTATCACCCTGCCCGACCGGATATGGGAGCCGTTCGAGAACCCGAACCTGAGCCTGGAAGTGTGCTTTCCCGTCCGCATCGGCGACATCTTCGATTATCCCTATCGCGAGGTATGGCCGACGCTAGAGGCGATGATCGGGCGGATTGGCCCATGCCAGCTCATGTACGGCACCGACATGCCCTTCCAAAACCGCTTCTGCACCTACCGGCAGTCTCGCGCCTGGCTCGAACGCCACTTCGCGCCCTCCGCGGGCCTGAGCGGTGCTGACTTGGCACTGATAATGGGCGGGACCGCGGCGCGGGTGCTTGGACTGGAAAAGGAGTGACTCGAACGTCTGCACGCAACTGGCTACCGACGGTTCACCCATCAAGATTAAGGAGCACCACGATGGCACAAGAACGCGATCAAACCATCCCGGCGTATCAGGCTATCGCCGCCTCCCGTCCCCAAGGCACCTATCGCGGTGCGGTGGTCGGCTGCGGTCGGATGGGCAGCACGATTGATGACGAGATGGTCGGCAAGCCCTACTACCCCTGGCCGTGGGCACACGCCCCGGCGATGATGGCGGCACACGGCGTCGAGCTAGTCGCCGGCGCCGACATAGACCCCGCCCAGCTGGCCGACTTTGGCCGTCGCTGGAGCGTAACGGCACTCTACACCGACCTCCGCGAGATGGTAGCCCAAGAACAGCCGGATATCGTCAGCGTCACCACCCGACCGGACGAGCGCGCCGAGGTCGTCATCGCGCTGGCCGAAGCCGGCGTGCGGGCCATCTTTGCCACCAAGCCCCTGTGCCGCACTCTGGCCGAGGCCGACGCGATGATCGCGGCCTGCCGCCGCCACAACACCATCTTCACGGTAGCTTGCCACCTCAACTGGTACGGTCCGTACACCGGGGCACGCGAGCTGATCGCCCGCGGCGAGTTGGGCCGCCTGCGCTCGCTCGTCTGCCACTCCCCGCACTCCCTCTCGAACATCCAGAGCCACACGCTGGCCCTCTTTCGGCTGTTTGCCGGCGCGCCGGCTCGCTGGGTGTTCGGACATATGGACGACGAGACCGCTGCCGCCGGGCAGGACGACCTTTCCGGGTCCGGCTACATCGTCTACGAGAACGGCGTGCAGGCCATCCTCAACACGCACGCCTCGGAGCGGGAATGGCTACTGGAGTTCATCTGCGACCGGGGACGGATCGTCTCACGCAACCAACATGCCTGGTTCGAGCTTTGGACCCAGGATGCCGCTGGCTCCCCGGACTACAGCCAGCGCCAGTTCCCCTACGCCTGGCACCCACGCAGCTCCATGGTGGATGCCATCGAAGGCGTCGCCCGGTCCATCGAGGCCGGTGCGGAGACGATCTGCCCCGGCGAGTTCGGGCGCGAGGCGCTGGAAATAGCCATCGCCCTCCGCGAATCCCACCGCCGCCGCGGCGTCCGCGTTGACCTCCCCCTGCCAGACCGCAGCCTCCGGCTCGGAACCCGCCGCTAGCAGCCTCACCCCACCCCGTCATTCCCGCTTTCGCGGGAATCCACCGCCGTAGGGGCGCAACATGTTGCGCCCACCTCGTCATTGCGGCGCAAGCCGCCATCCAGGTCCTCCCCTGACCGGCGGCCGCCGGTCGTCGCCACGCTCCCCTTCCCCGACGAAAGTTGCCAACTTAATCGGGTAGTGGGGGCACCGCTCCCTTCCCCGCCCTCCCGCTCCGCCGGGGCCGGGAGCGGGTTCCCTCCCCTGGAGCTTGCTCCGGGGGAGAGTTAGGGAGGGGGGCGGACCACTCCCTAATCAAGTTCGCAACCTTCGTTAGGGTAGGGGCCGGGGGTTAGGTCCAACCACCCTACTCCCCGCGCACCTCGACGCCCGTCAACCGCTCCAAGGGCTGGATGACCGCCGCAATGTGGCGGTCGCCGAGACCCTCCGCCTGTGCCGTCCGGAGCAGCTGGGCAGCGACGGCGCCCAGCACGGTCGGCACGCCCAGATCCCGCGCCAAGTCGGTCGCCAAGTTGACATCCTTGGTCTGATTATCAATGGTGAAACCCGGCTCGAAGTTCCCGCGCAGCGTGAAATCGGGCAGCATGCGGAGCATGAAGCTGCTCGCCGCCGATGCCATCAGCACCTGGTGCAGTTGGGCCGCATCAAGGCCGCACTTCGCGCCGATCACCATCCCCTCGGCCACACCAGCGTTGGTAATCGCGGCCATCATGTTGTTGATGAGCTTTGCCACCGCCCCACTCCCCACCGGCCCCATCAGCACAACGTTCTCGCCCATCGCGTCCAGCACCGGCCTCGCCCGCCCGAACACCTCCGGCTCGCCGCCGCTCATGATCGCCAGCGTCCCGTCCTCGGCGCCCGTCACGCCACCACTCACCGGCGCGTCGAGGTAATCCACCCCGCGCGCAGCCGCGGCCTCCGCAATCTGCCGATGCGTCCCAGGGTCAATCGTACTCATCTCGATCAGCACCGCCCCCGGCCGTGCATTCGCCACCACGCCATCATCCCCCAGGTATACCTCCGCCACGTCCTGCGGCCCGGTAATGCACGAGCACACGAAGTCCACCTGCGCCGCCAACTCCCCCGGCGTATCCGCCACCCGCGCCCCGGCCTCCGCCAGCGCCGCGGTCCGCGCCCGCGTCCGGTTATAGACAATCAATAGGAAGCCGCTCTTCAGGATGTTCTTGGCCATCGGGCCACCCATCAAGCCCAAGCCGATAAAGCCAACTGCCGGTTGCTCGGTCATCGCCATATCCTCTCACGCAAAGTTGGTCGGGTATACCCAAGCGCCGCAGCCACCACCGACCGGCGCGGCGCTCCCCCATTATGCGGGATAGGATACCTGGCAGCGCACGACCGGGATACTGCTCGGAGCCAGGCGCGGCTCCCAGGAGATGTGACCATGCAATGGCTGCATGTTGTCAGCAGCAGCATCGGCATGCTTCTCGTGCTTGGTGTCACAGGCTGTTCGTCCTCCGAATCGACCCCGCAACCTACCACAGTGGCGACACCTGTGGCGACGCCCACTTGGGAGGAGCTTAAGGCACAGAGCCGAACAATTGGCTACTGCGTGCCCGATGCGCTGCGCGGTGTCGCTGATAATGACTTTGCCGCACTGGGTCTCCCATTCTGCGGGGATTGACGGCTCCAGTGTGGCAAGCTGCTAGGGAAGCACCCCTTTTGACACCATGGGCGCTGGCAGTTCGCTCGCCGCCAGCCGCTTTGTCCGCATCAGGACGGAAGCATGAACAGAACAGTAGCCCAATCAATCCCGTCAATCATCTAATCCTGCAAATCCTGATGCCGACAATCCGCCCCCTCTCCACCATAGTGGAGAGGGGGCCGGGGGTGAGGAATGAGGCCCAAACATCACGAAACTGGTATAACCTGCCCTGCAAGGAGGACGCCGGATGCCACAATTCGACAACGCGCAGGAAGTCCGGTCCGGGACCTCGTACCTTGAGTTTCTCAAGACGTGTGCCCTCGATACCCCCATTGACCTCCCCCTCGACAGCGGCGAGTCCCCGCGCACCATCAAGCGCCGCCTCACCGTCGCCTCCCGCGAGCTTGGTCTGCACCTGCGCCATCTCCGCAGCGACGACCCGGCCACCATCCGCTTCCGGGTGACCGGACCGCCAGCCGTGCCGCGGAAAACCTACCGCGCTGGCGTGGTCGGCCTGACCGGCATGGGCATGCGCCGCGCCGACCACGATCCGGCAGCGGTGCTGAACACGCCGATGCCCCACTCCCACGTGGGGTCCTATGCCGTCCTGCCCCACACCGAGGTCGTCGCCGTCTGCGACCTGAAGCCCGAGCTTTTGGCGGCCTTCCAGGAGCAATGGGGCCACCTGTTTCCCCGAGCGCGCACCTACACCGACTACCGCGAGATGATCGACCAGGAAAACCTGGACCTCCTCAGCGTCACTACCGGCGACAACGCCCACACCGATATTGTCGTCTACGGCGCCAACCATGGCGTGCGGGGCATCGCCTGCGAGAAGCCGCTGGCGACGACCCTGGACGACGCCACCCGCATGATCGCGGCCTGCGAGGCCAACGGCACCCTCATCTCCGTGGACCACACCCGCCGCTGGTGGCTCCCCTACCACGTCGCCCGCCAGCACATTCGTGCGGGCGCGATTGGCAAGGTGCAGCGGATCATCGCCCACATGGGCGGCACGCGCGCCATGCTCTTCCGCAACGGCACGCACCTCCTCGACGGCGTGATCTTCTTCGCCGAATCCGACGCCGAATGGGTCTTTGCCGAGCTGGACCCGGGTTTCGAGAGCTACTTCTCCTACCGCGGCGACGGCGGCAAAGACCCCGCCCTCGACCCCAGCGGCAGCGGCTACATCCACTTCCGCAACGGCGTCCGCGCCTTCGTCAACGCCAGCAAGGGCCAAACACCGGGCATGTACCTCCAGGTGATCGGCGAGACCGGCGAGATCGACCTGGTTGGCGACCACGTGGAGTTACACAAGGACGGCACGGTCCACCGACCGGCGCTGCCCTCCCACATGCGGACGGACGTGGTCGCCCTGATAGACGAGTTGACCCGCGTCATCGAAAATGGCGGCGAGCTAATATGCTCCGGCCAGGAAGCGAAGAAAGTAGTCGAGATCATCGTCGGCTTCCTCAAGTCCCAAGAGCTTGGCAACGCCCGCGTCAACCTCCCCCTCCCCTCAGGCAACTAACCCGGTTGTCCTCACGCCCTGGCTGGCGTGAGGTAAGGGCCCTAGCGTGGGTCATGACGACTGGCTCAACCTGCCCATGATCTAACTTGACAAGCCATTGAGTATCGGTATAATAACGGGCAGTTCCCTAACTCGGTCATCGGATATGCAAATGAGGGATCGCATCCTTGCAGCTCACCTCAAGGACTTTGTTGAGGTATTTGGTCTCTCCGATTTGGATGAGGCAACAGCATTCGAGCGGTTCGTCAACTACTATGTCATATCAACGCTTCATGTTGATGACTTTGATCTTGACGAGGTAAGTGTTGGAGGGTTTGGCGATCTTGGAATCGACGGTATTGGGATCCTTGTAAATGATCATCTTGCATTCGCACATAGCACAGTTGACCATCTGAAGAAAGACTTTCGCCGGCTAGATGTTCAGTTTGTGTTCATCCAGGCGAAGAGGTCATCACGTTTCGAGGCTGCTGGCATCGGCACATTTTTCTCGGGGGTGCGGCGATTCTTCGAGATGTCATCCCCCACCTCCGCAAGTGACCAGATACGTCATTTCTTCGATGTCAAGGAACACATCTTCGATTCAAGTCGCGACATGGAGCGAAGCCCGACTTGCAGACTCTACTATGCGACTACCGGCGACTGGTCGGAAGACTCGGAGTTGCGTGTCCGTATAGATCAGGGAAAAGGAGATCTCCAGCGCACTAGGCTCTTCTCAAATATTGAGTTCGTCCCGCTTGATGCAGATGGACTCAAGCGTCTTCGCCGGGAATTGCATGGCAAGATCAATCGCGAGATCAACTTCGAGAAGCATGTCATTCTACCACAGATGGAGGACGTCCCAGCTTCCTATATCGGTATTGTACCGTGTTTGGAGTATCTCAAACTGATATGTGATGACGAGGAAGGAAGAGGTTCTCTGAATAGAAGACTGTTCTATGATAATGTTCGCGATTTCCAGGGACATAATCCGGTCAACCGTGAGATTGAGGAGACTCTACAAGACGCAGGACAGAGCGATCGCTTTGTCCTTCTCAATAATGGAATCACGATTGTCGCACGGGAAGTCAATCCAGTAGGTACTAGGTTCCGCCTGAGTGATTACCAAATCGTAAATGGCTGTCAAACCAGTCATATTATCCACCGTAATCGGCAGTCTCTATCAGAGAATATCTGCCTTCCACTCAAACTCATCGTTACAGATGATAGTGAAATCACGAATCAGATCATCAAAGGCACCAACCGTCAAACTGAGGTTAAGCTTGAGGCTTTCGAGTCCCTGAGTGATTTTCAGAAGGGGCTAGAGGAATTCTATCAAGCTGTAGGCCCTGAATTGCAAGAATCTCTCTACTACGAGCGACGCTCAAAGCAATACGAACACCTTAATATTCGGAGAGATCAAATTGTTACTCTTCCTACACAAATTAAATGTTTCGTTGCAATGTTTCTCAATGAGCCTCACAGCACACATCGTTACTACGGCGAACTCCTAAGAAGCTATCGGCGCCGCATTTTCAGCGACTCACATTCATTTTTCCCGTACTTTGTCAGTGGGATGGCTCACTCCACACTTGAGAGACTGCGTACCGCAAATCGGCTACCTAGAGGATGGGGGAAATATAAGTACCAAATGCTTATGGTCTTTCGCATCCAGAACGAGCCGTCTAAGCTACCACACCTGAATCGCAAAGATATCGAAAAGTACTGTCAGACCCTGCGCGATGTTCTGGATCAAGAGTCTTCGGGCGAAGAGGCATTCCGTAGTGCTGGTGAACTGGTACAGAAAACCTTACGAAGCGTACAGCGTGGGAGAGAATCCCCAGAGAGAACACGGGTATTCACTGAGGCACTGATTAAGGCTGCCGGGCACGCGGATGGATCTGCAGCTACCACAGCGCGACTACGTGGTATCACCACAAGATGGCTCAACGAGAGAGGTTATGGCTTTATCCGAGGTGACGATGGACACGACTACTTTATCCACCACACTGGCATAATAGATCAGGACTATCCATCATTATGGGTTGGTGATAAGGTCGAGTTTAGCATCTTGCGAACTATAAAGGGACGCCAAGCAGTGGATGCCGAGATAGTGAGTTAGCTCCGTTACGCTGCATTTTATCGCTCCCATCCGTCTCCGGCAGACTCCCCCTCTCTATCGCTCCGCGATGGAGAGGGGGCCGGGGGGGTGAGTCCCGCCACCCCCGTTGTCTTTCCCCCATCCCCCGCCGATATGTCTCCCTGACGGGGATTGGCAGCTGCAAGACCTTCCTGGAGCACCGGGCACCGCCCGGCAGGGACGCACCGGCACCAGCGTGCCGGCCACCCGCGGTGGCAGAGCCACCCAGCCGAGGGCGCCGGGTCATCACCGTCCGCGCGCCGTGCCTATCGCCACCGCGCCCCGGCCGGCCGGCCGACGCCGGCTGCGCCCGGGGGGCTTGCCCCGCGTCCCTGCCAATCCCCGCACCCTGATCTACTCGCCAACCCGCCTCGATGCCGCGCAGAACCGCGCCGCGTCTTCTCACCCTCCCAGCTACGCGCAATCCAGTCCTCGGCCCGCTGCCGGTCACCGCGCGGACTCCCCTTCCCTGCGAGGGAAGGAGCCGGGTGACAGGTCAAAGCCGCACCACTCGCGGGCCAAAACTCCGGCCATGCTGGGCAGACAGTGGGAACCTGCGACCGCCGGAGTTTTGGCCCGCGACACCTGGCACTACCCGTGCGGCTTTGGCCTGTCAGGGGTTAGGTCCAAATCGCTCCCAAACGAAGAACCCGCTCCAACCTTCCGGCCCTCCCCGGCCGATAGCGCTGGCACCACCACCCACCAAGTGCATCCTGCCATCCAGGTACCGCCCCGCCCGCGGTCTTGCTCCACCGCGTGGACGGGCCTCTCTCTCCGCCAACACCCCTCCCGCGCACCCCCGCCCACAACCGACCAACAACTGATCCTGCCGAACAAACAAATAGCGTAGGCAGCCTGACTCGTACTCCCCCCACCATGTCCCCCTTCTGTACACCTACCAGGGAGGGAAGCCAGGGGCAGGCCCGCCCGGTTGACGGCGCCCAGGCGCGCTGGTAGCCTCGCGCCACCATGATGTACGCCAAGCGCCGCCTGCACCACATCTTTGCTCCCGATGGCCGCGCAGTAGTCGTCGCCATGGATCACGCCCGCGAGTCCGGCGTCGCCACCGGCCTGGAGCACCCCGCCGAGGCGGTGCGTCGCGTCGTGGCCGGCGGCGTAGACGCGATCATGACCACACCGGGCATGGCGCGGGTCGTCGCCGACGAGTTAGGCGGCCAAGGACTCATCGTCGCCCTCGATAGCGAAGGACCGGTCGCCGACTACGGCGTGGAGTTGGCGCTGCGGCTCGGCGCCGACGCCGTGGAGCTGAAGATCTTTCCGGGCAGCGCCGGCGAGACCCACCTCGCCGACCTGCGCCGGCTGGTAGCCCGCTGCGCCGAGTGGAGCCTGCCCCTGCTCGCCGAACCCATCCCGGTGTCCTTCGAGGAGCAGAGCGCCCATACGGTCGAGAACATCGCCAAGGCCACCCGGCTGGCCGCCGAGGCCGGCGCCGACTTTGTGAAGGCGCACTACGTCGGGCCGGTGGACGCCTACGCCGAGCAAGTGACCGGCCAGTGCTTTGTGCCCGTCATCATCCTGGGCGGCCCGGCGCACGCCAACCCACGCGACGCCCTGCAGCACGTGGCCAATGCCCTGGCCGCCGGCGCCCGGGGCATCGCCTTCGGGCGCAACATCATCCAGCACCCGCGGCCCGACCGGATGGCCGGGGCGCTCGTCGAGCTAATTCATGGCGGCGCGACCGTCGTCGCCGCCGCTCGCCACCTCACCGTCCCGCGCTAACCGGACCTGTCTAAGTTCCCCCGTCATGCCCGCGCAAGGAGACCTTTGCATAACCCGTCATTCCCGCGAAAGCGGGAACCAAAAACTGATCCACCCAGATTGGCGGGAGGCGAGCCACCGCACCCTAGCACTCCATCCGGGAGGTTATGCACAGGTCTCCGCAAGCGGGAATTTAGCGGGAGGCGGGGTGCCTGGATTCCGACTTGCGCCGGAATGACGAAATGAGGTTGGGGATGAGTGCAGCGAGTGACGGACCCTCCGCTATCGGCGGCGATTTCGATGTCGTCGGTCTGGGCTTCTGCTGCCTCGACGAGCTACTGCTGCTCGAACGCATCCCACGCGCCGAGGAGCAAGTGACCGTCCACGACCGCGCACTGGAAGGCGGCGGCATGGCCGCGACCGCCATGGTAGCCGTCACCCGGCTGGGCGGTCGCGCAGCATTCATCGGCGCCATTGGCGATGACGCCACCGGCACGCAGATCAAGCAAGGTTTCACGGCCGCCGGGGTGGATGTGACGCAGCTATGGCTCCACCCCGGCACCACCTCGAACCGGACGTTCGTGCTCGTAGACCGGCGCAACGCCGCCCGCTCGTTCCTCGCGCAGTTCGGCAGCTGTGGCACCGTGCCCCCCAGCCACCTCGACCGCCGGTACCTGCAGCGGGGCCGTATCCTCCACCTGAGCGACCCCGGCCCGGCCGCGCTCCAGGCGGCAACGTGGGCACGCGCCAGCGGGCAAGCGGTCTGCTACGATGGCACCCACTACCATCCCGACGACCTCGCGCTCCTGCCGCTGGTGGATTACCTGATCGTGTCGCGCTTCTTCGGACGCGAGTTTGCCCGCGCGCACGGTATCCCGCCCGGCGAGCCACTTGGTGCGGTAGCGCAGGCGCTCCGCGACCGCGGCCCGCCGGTGGTAGTCATCACGGAAGGCGAGCGCGGGGCCGTCTGTGTCGAGCCGGCGGGCGCCTACCGCGTACCGGCGTTCACCGTCGCGCCAATGGTGGACACCACGGGCGCCGGCGATGTCTACCACGGAGCATTTCTGTTCGCGCGGGCGCGAGGACGCTCGGTGCGCGACTCGCTCCTATTAGCGAGCGCCACCGCCGCCCTGAAGTGCCGTCGGCTCGGCGGCCGGGCCGGCATTCCCAGCCTCGCCGCAGCCGAGGCGCTAGTGGCGAGTGCAGCGCGGTGAGTGATGGCCCACGAGGGAGGAGACCATGCCATCCGTCATTGCGGCGCAAGCCGCAATCCACGTCCCCCATACTGCAGCGGGGGGACCATAGGGGGGCTTTCATAGGAGGCACGCCACCATGACCCGCCAACAGCACGCCGTAGACCTGACTGCTGAAGAAGTCCTGGACAAGCGCCGCCAGCTACTCGACGACGGCTTCTGCGTGATCCCGGGCATCCTACGCGGCGACCTGCTCGCCAGGATGCGCCGGTTCTCCGACGAATTCCTGGATACCCACGAGGTTGACCATCGCTACCGCTACCAAGGCAGCGACTTCCACATCATGGCCGAGGCGGCCTGGGCCAAAGACCAAGACCCCAGCCGCTACCACGACCCGATTGTGGACGAGCTACTGAACCTCCCGGCAGCCGTGGCGGCCTGCGACCGGCTGGGGCTGGAAGGCATGACCTCCGCCGGCACGATCATCCTCTTGAGCAAGCCGCCGCATGGTCCGCCCCTCTACTGGCACCAGGACGCCACCTATTGGAACCACCCCAAGTCCGCGCTACCCTGGCCGACCCAAGTGTTCCTGTCCTACTACCTCGTGGATACGACCCGCCAGAACGGCTGCCTCCGCATCATCCCCGGCACCCACCGCCAGCGCAGCGACCTGCACGACCTCCTGCCCGACGCCCACAGCCCGGAAATGCAGCGCGCCGACGAAACCCACCTGGCCTTTACCGAGCAGCCCGGCGAGCTAGACATACCCGTCCAGGCCGGCGATCTGGTCATCGCCGACGGTCGCGTCCTACACGCCGCCTGGCCGAACGCGACCGACACCCGGCGCACCCTAGTCCTCGCCTGGTGGGACCTATTCCCGTTCCCGTCCGTACCCACCTGGTGGGAAGGCGAGCCACCCGCCGAGATCAACGCCGATCCCCACGCCACCTACGAACGCTCCCGCAAGCCCACCCACCACCTGCGATGACCTCTGCAACACCGTCATTCCTGTGCAAGCGGGAATCCACATCCCCCAGCCCCCTCTCCACCACCGAGCGATAGAGAGGGGCAACCAGAGGTGGATGGTGCGTGTAGGGACGCAGCACGCTGCGCCCGTCCCCCTGTCGGGACGGGGGGACCATAGGGGAGCAGCTATCCGAGAGCAGTCAGCAACAGCCGGAGGCCATCACCGCTGCCGGGGCACCTCGGTAGCGCGGCTGCGCTCGGAGGGCAGTGGCTCATCGAAAGGCTCACCGCGCTGCTCGGCGTGCATCCGTCGTTCGTTCCACGCTTCCCACTCTGCTAATCTCCGCTCCCCATCCGCTGTCGCTACCGCCACTGCCCGCGCGATCTGCTCCCGCCGCCGCTTCTCCCGCCACTCCTCGAACGCCGCTGCCAACACCATCACATACCCCCTACATCCGCCACTGTCGAACCGGGTCATGCTTGCTGCCGGGGCGGTGACCGCCAGCGATGCCAAGTCCCGCCAGAGCGCCGCGACCGACTCGACACCCTGCGCCACCGTCCATATTGTACCTGCGCTGAACAGCACGATGAAGAGCGCGAAGTAGACATGCTTGACGCCCTTGCTCACACTCCAGATAGACTCGCGCTGCTCACGAGCCGCGAGATACTGCTGAAGCTCATCGTGGGCTAGTACCACCATTTGCCCCTCCCAGACCGGCCGCCGCTCCCTGCCGCACATCACCCAGAAAATTTAGCATATTATATCCAAATCGAACACAGCTGCCTCCACGCGATCCCCGGCGGGTGGGGTAAGGTAGGGACACCTAAGCAAGCGCCGATGGTGTCGCCGTCGCTGCCTGGCCAAGTTCTCAATGTTCCGCTATGATATATGATAGAGGGAGGTGTCAAACGATGGCGGCGCGCCAAGTATGCTAGTCGTTAACTAGAATGGAGAAATCATGAGTGAGGAACCTGATACTGAGTCGTTCGAGATCGCCGGCACTCGCTTTACGCGGCGCGGTCGGTTTATCGAGGCAGAGACTCATCGCACGCCTGAGCAGCAGCAGGAAATGGACGCCGTTCTCGCTAAATTAAGAGACGAAGCGGAAGAGCGCATTGCCACAGCTACCCGCGAGCTTGAGGTAGAACTCGGCAAATGCCACTCTTTCGATATTCTCAGTAACCTCATGGTAGCTGAGTTGTCTATTGATCCTGAGACTTACAAGGAATGGTCACACAAAGGTAGTCAGGCACATGTCGAGTACGCGACTCTACTTGCCCTGAAGGGAGAATTCCGATCTGACGGAGACCCACCCGAGATAGAGAAGATTCAACGGCTGCTTGTTGAGATATTCTCCTCTGCCTCCTGGTACTACACTGGCGAGCAGGCCGATCACAAGAGTTCACCGGACGCCGCTGCGGAGTTGCGCTTCCGAACTATCATCTATGGAATCACAGACGGAAATCCCGGTTACGAGCACCATTTGCACAACATTCTCAAGCGTCTCTTTGGTCATCCCAGCGTCTCCGCGTGGCTGAAGGGTAATCTTGGCTTCACAGTGGAGGAGGCGTTGAAACTCAATCAGGCTGCCGTAGCCTGTATCAACGAGCGGTGCCAGGTTGCTAAGGAGGACGCGAGCTTTACAGTTGAGGAATTGGCTGATGCTACAGGTGTGGATACCGTGGTAGCCCGGGCGTACCTGCGTGCTCGCAGCCTGGAGTTTGGTTCCGTGGATACAAAGTTCGCCATGCCGACTTCGACATCCCCGCTGGCACAGTGTCCGTTCGTGCATCATGAGAGGCGCTACCTAGTAACAACTCCTGGCTGGCTGAACTGGGGACTCAAGGACTACCTTGAAGGTCAACTCAAGTCGGGTAACCTCTGGCAGAGGTACTCCAAGTTGCGCGGCGACTTTCTTGAGGACGAGGCCCTAAAGCTACTTGGCGCTGCGCTGCCTCACGCGAAGGTGCATCGCAATCTCAAATACTTGGTCGTTGAGGACGGAGTGACCAAGGAGGTCGAACTGGACGGCTTGATCCTATTGGATCGCGCACTTTTCTTGGTAGAGGCGAAGGCTGGCTCGCTCACAGCGCCAGCGCAGAGAGGCGCTCCCGAACGCATACGTGCTGACTTGAAGAAGCTGCTCGGTGAGGCGCACTCCCAAGGCTTGAGGGGCCGTACTTATATCACAGAAACGGAGGAGCCGAAGTTCAAGTCGGGTACTGGTGAGGTCGTCCATATCGACCCGTCTCAGGTAGACCACATCTTTGTTGTAGCCGTCACGCTTGATCCTCTTGCGGTCTTCACACCAGCGCTCCACGAGGTCGCCAAGCTCGGAATCTTCACACCAGGCGAGTTGCCATGGGCGGTCTCGATCTACGATCTTCAGGTGATCTGCGAGATGCTTGAGTTTCCATGCCAGCTTGTACACTACTTGCAGCGGCGTAGTCGGCTTAACGAGCTCGGCCGAATGGAGACAACTGACGAACTAGACTGGTTTGGCCATTATTTGACTGAAGGCCTTTATTTCGAGGAATATCCACCAGACTTCCAGATCTTACTGGGAACCTATACCACGGAATTTGACGACTACTACCTCTATGAGCAAGGACAGCGTTCCACCCCTGCAGCCATACCTCGACAGCCGATGCCGCCCTTCATGCGCCAACTGCTTGCCGAGTTGGAGGAACAGCATCCACCGGGTTACCTTACCGGTGCGCTTATCCTCCTCGATATGTCATTTCAGAGTCGCGAAAACTTCGCACAGGCTGCCGAGATGCAGCGGCGGAAATCCCAGAACGATGGTAGGCACCATGATGCCACAGTAGCCTGTACAGAGGGACGCTCTGGCGTGACAGTGATGACCACCAAGCGACTCCCAGCCGACAAGCTACTGGCTAGGCTTGTGCCCTATTGCCACTTCAAGAAGTACGAATTGCAGGCCGACCGGTGGGCTGGTTTTGGCATCCTAGCCGACCAACCCGGCAGCTTCCATGTCTATTGCTCGCAAAGCACACCCTGGCGATTTGACGAGGCGACCGCTGCGGCACTACCGGAGTTCAAGAAGCACATCAAGGCCTAAACAGAGATTCCGGTAGGCGAGGCGCGCCATCTACCAACTCGCGGGACAGCCCCGCTGGCCGCAAACGTGGTCTATGCCAAAGTATCCGATCATCAGCGGCCACAGCGTGCCTCAACTGGTTTCACAGCTACCGTGAAGCCGGCGACGTTCCATTGCGCGGTGATTTGGGTCTGGTCTTGCTTTACGACGCGAGCGACGAGGCGACTGGCCTGCTTCAGATCCTTGATGAGTCTATCTCGCACCCCCGGCTGGGAAGCGAACGTCGCATTCTTCGTCGTCGATAGGGTCCACTGATCGCTTTGCACTGCTTGCTCATCAACCCGCGTCAAGACCTGCAGACGGCTGGAGTCGAGGTAGGTATCCCAAGCGATGAATACCTCCAGCCGGCTTCCTGTCGGCAGACCGTAACGACAGCGAACGCCGAGAGCAGCATAGTTATAGTCGAATGACGACCACAGCACGATACTGATAGTCTGTTCATTGGTCAGTGGATCAGAACTTTCCCCCTGCTCCCAGTCTCCAGTATAGGGTACCGGAGTAGGCACGGGGGCTACCGGTTGAGGGACCGGCACAGGCATAGGGGCTGCCGGTTGGGGAGCTGCTGACACGGCTGAGGCCAGCACACCTCGTTGGAGGCCAGCGGCAGAGATACCAAAGCGGCGCTCCCACTCGTTCTTCTCGATCACGAACTTGCCGTAGTTGCTGCCATTGATGCCGAATAGCTCCACGTCGCTGATGGACTGGATATGGAGCAGTTGCGGCTGCTCCCAGTTGCTCTCCCACTTGACCAGATAGATCGGATCGCCGTCTTTCAGCAAGCCGGCGGACAGCCAGGGATCACCAACCGGCAGCATGCGGAGTTGGTCTAAGCTCACCTCGACGCGGTTGTTCCAAAGGATGTGCTTGCCGGCCAGGGCGCGGGTATCACCGCCCCAATGCAGGACGCCTTGCTCGTCGGCGAACCAGAGATGCGGCGTGCCTTGCAGCGCGACGACGGTGCCATGCGCGAGCGCACCCTGGGTCTGTACCGGAGCGGCGCTGCTGAGGAGGGAAGCAACGACCACCAGTGTCAGGGGAAGGAGCAAGAGACGGCGTTGCATCGGAGACCCCCTTGCGGCTGGGATGGTGGTTACTTCGCACAAGTCAACCAGCCGTCCTCGCGTGAGCCGCAAGAGGGCGCGCAGCACCATCCCGCCAATGCTCACGCGAGAATGGCGGCGGTAGACTTGTGCGAAGTCCAGTGGCAGTGTAAGGGAGTATCGGCCGGCGTGCAAGGCCAGACGTGCTCGACGTGACCACAAGAGAGCATGAAAGCCCCTATCCTACTGACGATGCACGCCGGGCCACGCCAAACTCCCCCTCTCCAAATGTTGGAGAGGGGGCCGGGGGGTGAGGCACGCACGAAGTCTGGTAGGCTACCGCAGCGGAGCTGGTAGGTGTCCCCCTGCGAAGCGGGGGGACCACAGGGGGGCGAGACACCGTGAAGCAACCGGTCAGGCTGGGCATTGTCGGCGCACGGCGAGGGTCGAGCTTTGCACGGACGGCGCTCGGCGGTCTCGATGGCCGGGTGCGGCTCACGAGCGTCTGCGATATTGACGCTGGCGTGCTCGCCCAGTGGCGCCGCGATCACCCCGAGTTGGCCTACTACCAGTCCTACGAGCAATTCCTGGCCCAGGCCGACGTTGACGCGGTGGTGCTTTCTACCCCACTCCAACTTCACGCGCCGCAGGCGCTCCAGGCGCTCGCTGCCGGCAAGCACGTCCTCTCCGAGGTCATCGCCGCAACCACGCTCGACGAGTGCTGGGCGCTCATCGAGTCGGTGCAACGGAGCGGGCTGAAGTATATGTTCGCCGAGAACTCCTGCTATCGGCGCGAGAATATGCTCGTGCTGAACATGGTCGAGCAGGGGCTGTTCGGCGAGCTCATCTGCGCCGAAGGCGGCTACATCCACGACTGCACCCACCTGATGTATTTCCCTATCGGCGACTACGGCCAGGATCGCGCCGGCCAGCCCACCTGGCGCGGCCGCATCCTCCAGCACTACAACGGCAGCTGGTATCCCACCCACTCCCTCGGGCCGGTGGCGCAGTGGCTCGGCATCAACCGCCATGACCGCCTGCTCACGACCACCACGTACATGTCGCACGGCCCGGTGATGCCGGAGTATGTGCGCGAACGCTTTGGCGCGGCCCATCCCGACGCTCGCTCCGACGCCTTTGCCGCCGGCTGCCGCGCCGTGACGCTCATCAAGTGCGCCAGCGGCGCGCTCATCACGATCATCGTGGACACGACCAGCCCCCGCCCGCACAACATGGTGCATTACGTCCTGCAAGGCACCGGCGGCTCCTACCTGTCGCGGCGCTTCACCGGCGACGACGACGTGCTCTGGCTGCGGGACCGCTCCGACGCCGAGACCTACCGGCCGCTCACGGAGTTCGCCGCCGAGTTCGATCATCCGCTGTGGCAGGAGCATGAGGCGCGCGCCGCCCGGACCGGCCACGGCGGCGGGGACTACTTTGTGCTTTCGGAGTTCATCGAGTGCATCCGCAACGACACGCCGCCACCGATTGACGTCGTGGACGGCGTGACCTGGAGCAGCATCTTCCCGCTCTCGATGGAGTCGGTCCGCCAGGGCGGCGCCCCAATCCCCGTCCCCGACTTCCGCCACCCACGCCCATAACCACCTCCCCTCCACATCGTCACTGCGCCTGCACCGGGGTAGCCCGGTGGCGCAGGCCGCAGTCCAGCCCCCGGCCACTGGATTGCGGCCTGCGCCGCAATGACGGCACCCCTCGCCTATTCTGCCCATCCCTCCATCCCGTAAATCCTGCTTCCGACACCGCCCGGCTATACTGACGGCTGAAAGCTAATAGCTGAACGCTATAACGTGAGGTGAAGCAGATGAACCTACTGGACTTGAGTGGGCGGGTGGCAATCGTGACCGGCGCAGCCAAAGGCATCGGCCGCGGGTGCGCGGAAACGCTGGCGGCGGCCGGGGCGCATGTCGTCGTCGCCGACATTGATCGCGAGCACGGCACGGCCGTCGCCGCGGCGATCAACGGCCAGGGCGGCTCGGCGCTGTTCGTCCCGACCGACGTGCGGAGTAGCGCCGCCGTCGCGGCGATGGTGGCAGCGGCCGTAGACCGTTGGGGCCGGCTCGACGTGCTGGTGAACAACGCCGGCTGGCACAACAGCAAGGGCCTCCTCGACTGCACCGAGGCGGACTGGGACTCCATCATCGAGCTGAACCTGAAAAGCGTGTTCCTCTGCGCCAAGGCGGCGTTCCCGGCCCTAAAGGAAACCCGCGGCGCCATCATCAGCATCGGCTCGATGGTCGGCCTCATCGGGCAAAAGGACTCGATAGCCTACACCGCCTCCAAGGGCGCGATCATTTCGATGACCCGCTCGTTGGCCCTCGACGTAGCCCCCTACGGCATCCGCGCCAACTGTATCTGCCCCGGCGTGGTGGACACGCCCCTGCTCCAGGAGTACCTCGCCATGCAGCCTAATCCCGAGCAACGCCGGCACGAGTTCGCCGCCATGCACCCGCTGAATCGGATCGGCACCCCCACCGACATCGCCCGCGCCGTCCTCTTCCTCGCCAGCGACGCCGCCACCTTCATCACCGGCACCATCCTCCCCGTAGAAGGCGGCGTCACCCTCGACTACTAGGTATCCACATGGATATACAGGATGGACAGGATACGCCGGAGAGGTGGTGGGGTCTCGTCACTGCGGCGCAAGCCGCAGTCTAGGTCCCCGACGAGCGCCGCTCCCCAGTGCAGTACCTTGCGAGTTGCATAGCAACAGATTATAATACGCGACGGCTCTACACTGGAGATACGGTCATGCAACGGCAGCCTATTGTCGGCATCATCATCGGCACGCTCATCGTTCTTGGCGTCACCGGCTGCCTGTCCTCCAGGACGGTGGGCCGTGCCGCGGGTGAAGTCGCTGATGAGACAACGGAGCGTACCACTGATTCAGTAGCCCGCCGTGCCGCTGGCATAGCGGCTGGTGAAGCGGCTCGGACGGTGGTGCAGTCGGCTGGCGAGGCAGTTGCGGGGGCTACGGGGCCTACCGCTGATACGGAAGCCAATCCTGGCTTAGTTGCCGACTACACGGTGTTGCTGCAAGTCAGAGACACGCTGGCCGGCAGCGCCGCACTTAAACTTAACTGGAGCGCGGACCGCCCTATCGCCGACTGGGACGGTATCGCTGTCGGTGGCTCACCGCCCCGGGTGATCGCGCTGGACCTATCCGAGCGTAAGCTGACGGGTACCATCCCGTCTGAATTGGGCACCCTCACCCAACTGGAGTTGTTGAGCCTCCACACCAATCAACTGTCCGGAACTATTCCGCATCAGTTGGGTGCCCTCACCAAGTTGGAGGCGTTGTACCTCGACAGCAATCAACTGTCCGGTACCATCCCATCAGAACTGGGCGCTCTCGTCAACCTGCGGGATTTGCGTCTCCATAACAACCAATTGACCGGCCCTATCCCTACCCAACTCGGTTCCCTCGCCAACCTGGAGTCATTGTATCTCGCCGACGGAAACGTGCTCACCGGCTGCCTACCGGAGGGACTGCGCGATGTCGCTAATAATGACTTCACCGAGTCGGGACTCCCATTCTGTGCGGCTGAAGCAACCACGGATGGAGCAACAACGCCCTGTGCCAATGGTGTCGCCGTCCCCAACCCACAAGCTCACTCTGCCTTGGTCGCGGATTGCACCGTATTGCTGCAGATCAGGGACACCCTCGCCGGTAGCGCCACGTTGAACTGGCAAGCGGATCGTCCCATCGCCGACTGGGACGGCATCACCGTCAGCGGCTCGCCGCTCCGTGTGACCGAACTGGACCTGTCCGAGCACAAGTTGACGGGTACGATCCCGCCCCAGTTGGCCGAACTCACCAACCTGCAGGAGCTGGACCTCAGCAGTAACCAACTGCCTGGCTCCATCCCGCCTGAATTGGGCAACCTCACCAACCTGGAAATCTTGGTCCTTTTCGGCAACCAACTGTCCGGCACTATCCCTCCAGCACTGGGCAACCTCGCCAATCTGCAGGCGTTGTTCCTCAGCAGCAACCAACTGTCCGGACCCATCCCGCCTGAATTGGGCAACCTCACCAACCTGGAAATCTTGGTCCTTTTCGGCAACCGACTGTCCGGACCCATCCCTCCAGCACTGGGCAACCTCACCAACCTGGAAATCTTGGTCCTTTTCAACAACCGACTGTCCGGCACTATCCCCTCCCAGTTGGCCGCCCTCACCAATCTGCAGACGTTGGCCCTCGACAACAACCAACTGTCTGGCCCCATCCCGCGAGAGTTGGGAGCCATCGCCAATCTGTGGGGATTAGGCCTCAGCAGCAACCAACTAACAGGACTAATCCCACCAGGACTAGGTGCCCTCACCAACCTGGAGCGGTTGTTCCTCCACGACAACCAACTGTCTGGCCCCATCCCACCAGAGTTGGGCGCTCTTGCCAATCTGGAAACGCTCCATCTCGCCGACAACGCGCTCACCGGCTGCCTACCGGAGAGACTGCGCGATGTCGCTAACAATGACTTCACTGATTTGGGCCTCCCGTTCTGCGCGGCTAAAGCAACCACAGGTGGAGTAACAACACTGTGCGCCAATGACGTCGCTATCCCCAACCCACAAGCTCACTCTGCCTTGGTCGCGGATTGCACCGTATTGCTGCATATCAGGGACACCCTCGCCGGCAGCGCCACGTTGAACTGGAACGCAGACCGTCCCATCACCGACTGGGACGGCATTAACGTCGGCGGCTCGCCGCTCCGTGTCACTGAGTTGGACCTGTCCGAGCTTAAGCTGACGGGTACGATCCCGCCCCAGCTCGGTTCTCTCACCAACCTGGAGTGGTTGTGGCTTGACAACAACCAACTGTCCGGTTCCATCCCACCAGAACTAGGGACCCTCACCAACCTGGAGTGGTTGTGGCTTGACAACAACCAACTGTCCGGTTCCATCCCACCAGAACTAGGGACCCTCACCAACCTGGAGTGGTTGCGACTTGACGACAACCAACTGTCCGGCACTATCCCCTCCCAGTTGGCCGCCCTCACCAATCTGCAGACGTTGACCCTCGACAGCAACCAACTGTCCGGTTCCATCCCGCCAGAGCTAGGGACCCTCACCAACCTGGAGCGGTTGCAACTTGACGACAACCAACTGTCCGGCACTATCCCCTCCCAGTTGGCCGCCCTCACCAATCTGCAGACGTTGACCCTCGACAGCAACCAACTGTCCGGTTCCATCCCGCCAGAGCTAGGGACCCTCACCAACCTGGAGCGGTTGACCCTCGACAACAACCAACTATCCGGCACTATCCCCTCCCAGTTGGCCGCCCTCACCAATCTGCAGATGTTGACCCTCCACAACAATCAACTTTCTGGACACATCCCACCAGAACTAGGCACCCTTGCGAACCTGCAGTTGCTGTGGCTTGCCCACAACACACTCGCTGGATGCGTACCGCCGGGGCTACGCGATGTCACTAACAATGACTTCGCCGAGTTGGACCTTCCGTTCTGCGAGGCTTGACGGCTCCGGCGTGGCAAGCTGCTACGGAAGTACCCGCTTCAACAGAGGGGGCGCAGGCAGGCAAGCCGCCTTGTTGTCGGCATCAGGATTCGCCGGATTAGAGGATAGGCAGAATGGATGGCTTGTACCGACATGCAATCCTGCTCATCCCTTCATCCCGTAAATCCTGATCCTGACAATCTCCGCGCCTGCCCGTAACCAAGGACTCGCTATGCCCGGCGATTCGTTGATCCCAAGCGGGACAACGACTGAGAAGCCAGCGCCGAGGCTAGTCCGCCAGCGTAGGTGGCTCAGAGTCTGCCCCTGGCTTGAACAGGGGACGGGACTTCTTGCGCGGTGACGGCTTGCCGCCTGGGGGCTTCCGCGGATCCCACCGGTCAGACTTCGGGGGGATATGCTTGGGGCTGCGCCGCTCATTAATGATGACCGGTCTTCTCTTGCTCGTCATCGGAGGCGCTCCTCCCGCCCACGGCCGAATCCGCAAGGTCGCCGCGGCGAGAATCGTACCGGTCATGCGTGAGCAGCAGCAACGACGACTACCAGTGCTACTATAGCGGTGTTTCTAATCTTTATCTTGATTCTCCCAACGCAACACATACCCTAGCCGATATGCCCTAGCCGGATGATCGGGTGTACCATACCGGCGCGTACACGGGCAAGCGGGAATGACGACCCTGCTCTGGCCTCCCGCTCCGGCAGGGGGACGGCAGCCCGGTCCTCCATCCTGCCTATCCTCCAATCCCGTAAATCCTGATGCTGACACGGGCGTCGGCTCATTGACATTCGCACATCTATATGATACAGTATGCATGTCAAGCATGTGGCGCGGGTGGAAGCGGGGTGTCGGGGAGGCTTGCGCCGACATGCCGGGAATTTCTACTATCAAGGGGTAAGGAGGCGGCGTGTCGGAGCGCAGAGAGGATGATTGGTGGGCGCTGTGGAGTCTGCCCCGGCGCTGGCAAAAGATCTACTCGGATGTCTTCACCGTCCTGTTCGTAGCCGGTGTCGGCTACACCCTGGCCTATGAAGGTTGCCTAGACCGTTCTACGGACAGCGCAGCGAAGACCGCCCTGGACGTTGTGCAAGGGATAGCTCCGGTAGGTATTGCGTCGGCGTCACTCGCATTGGTGGGAACGGGAGTAAGCATGGCTATCGCAGAGTGGATCGGACAGCGGAAGTTCGCCGCCGGCAAGGCTGAAGGCCGGGTTGAAGGCAGAGTTGAAGGCAGAGTTGAAGGCCGCGCCGAGGTCATCCGGGCACTCAAGGCGCTTGGACACGATCAGGCGGTGGCCGCACTCGCTGAAGCGGAAAGTAACGGCACCACGCTCACTGAGCCACCACCCGACGGCGAGAAGGCTGGCAGCGCCTAGCAATCCTGCTCATCCTCGTATCCCGTCAATCCTGATGCTGACAACAAGGAGCACCAAGATGCCATCGTCAGGAGACCGACCAACGTTCGACCTCCCCAGTCCCGCTGCTCCCCGCGGCCCTATCCCGCGGCAGGTGCCGCCGGGGACGGTGCCGCTGCTGGCCGTGGAGGGAACGGCCTACGACTGCGGGCGGGAGTATGGGGAGCTGGTCCGCGCGCGTTATCCTTTTTATGTCAACTATCACCAACGCGGCGCCTGGTGGCTGGAGCTGGCTCCGGCGGTGCGGGCGCTGTATGAGCGGCGAGCGCCGCACCTGTTCGATCTCTTCCAGGGCTTGCACGACGGGATCGGCCCGGCCTCCGCACCAACGCCAGCCGTTGCCCCAGCGCCAGCGCCGGAGGGCTGTACCTCCTTTGGCGTCTCCGGCAGCGTCACGCTCGACGGGGCACCGTTCTCCGGGCAAACCAAGGATACGCAGACGCCGAGCGCCTATCGCTACGTCGTGCTGCGGATGCGGATCAAAGACGCGCCGACCATCCTAGTACTCGCCTATCCGGGCGAGGTCCTCGGCTACGGTATGTGGTCCACCGGCATGAGCATCTTCCGCAACTCGCTCTATTCCCAGGCCGGCGCGCCGACCGGGTTGTCAATGACCACTTGGGGCTTGCTCATGCTGGCCGGCTCATCGGTGCATGACGGCGTAGACCTGGCCCGGCGCTTTGGGCTGGCCGGCGCCGGCAACTGCCTGATTAGCGATCCGCAAGGCGAGAGCCTGTCCGTCGAGTTCAACGCCGGGGGCGTGAGCACCGTGCCGGCCCGCGCGGGCATTGCCACGCACGGCAACCACGCCGAGGGCGTGGAGACCCGTCCGTTTGGGGCCTATGTCGGCAAGGAGGGCGCGAGCGAGGAGGAGAACTCCCACTACCGGATGCACGGTTTCTGGCACTTGCTCCACGCGGAGTCCGGCCGGCTGACACCGCAGCGTGCGTTCGCTGCTCTGGCCGACCACACCTACTACCCCCAGGGCACCTGCCGGCATTGGGTAGACGGTAAGCCGGGGATGGAGACCACCGCCGCGGTCGTCGTCGAGCCGACCAAGGGACTGCTCCACGTCGTGCGCGGCCAGCCCTGCGCCAACTGGCCGGTCACGTACACTGTATGAGACTATAGGCATAGCGCAACACCCTTTCTGTACCGTCATTCTCGCGAAAGCGGGAATCCACCCCCTCTCCCCGTGGGAGAGGGCCGGGGTGAGGGCCGCCGGGGTAAGGGGCCAAGTGCGGGCCGCAATAAGGAGACAACACGATGGTCACAGACGAGCCACTAGGGTATGTAGCCGAGCCGCGGAAGCAGGTGCCCATCGCCTACGATGTGGACGTGGCGGTGGTAGGCGGCGGTCTCTCCGGCATGTTCTCGGCCATCGCAGCGGGACGCCAGGGGGTGCAGACCTTGCTGCTGGACCGCTTTGCCAGCTTGGGCGGCAACCTCGGTCCGGCGATGATCGTCGGGGGCAGTGTCGCCGGCGAGGCCCCCGTCACCTTGCCGGGCGGGCTGGCCGGTATCCCCAAGGAGCTGAACGACCGGATGGAGGCGCTCCGCGTCGAAACCGGCCACCGCTATGCCGACACAACCAATATCATCTCGCACCTCGCGGCCCAAATGGCCCTCGACGCTGGTGTCGAGATTCTGGTGCCAGTATGGGTCGGCGATCCGATCATCGAGCAGAATCGCGTCACCGGGCTGTTCGTGGAGGGCAAGTCGGGCCGCGTGGCCGTCAAGGCCCAGGTCGTCATTGACGCTTCCGCCGACGCGGACGTGTGCCGCCGCGCCGGGGTCCCGGTCATTACCGACATGCCCCCCGATCCAGCGTGGCCGCCGGTCATCCGCGAGCAGTACCTACGCCCCGAGTTCGTCCCCTGGAACGACACCGCCATCTACTTCGTGATGGCCGACGTGGACTTCACGCGCTTCGATCAATTCCTCGCCAGCGACGTCACCCTGAGCGCGGCCGACGAGGCCTGGCTGGCCGAGCGGCAGCGGTTCCCGTTTGCGCGGCAAGCATTCGAGGACCCGATGATCCCCCTGCTCCGGCAAGCGTGGGAGCGCGACGACTTCCACTACCTGAAGACCGTCGAGCCGCACGTCCACATCAATACCCCCAACCTATGGAAAGGCCCCTATGACAACGGGCTGATCGGCAGCCGAATCAACATGGGCGGCGCCATTCGCCGCGACGACATGAAGCAGCACGCCCGGCTGGAAACCGCGATCCGCACGCACGTCTTCGAGACCGTGCAGTTCTTCCGCAACTACGTGCCCGGCTTCGAGCGCGCCTACCTGCTGATTACCGCCCCCTATTTTGGCTCGCGGGGCGGCCCACACATTGACGGCGAGTACACCATCACACCGGAGGACGCCTTCAACGGTGCCAAGTTCGACGACGTGCTCTACCGCAACACGCACGCCGCGCAGCCTCATTACGGCGGTGAAGCGTCCGGCTTCGATACACCCTATCGCTCGCTGCTACCCAAAGGCATGGATGGCCTGCTCGCCACCGGCCGCGCCTCGGCCTACATCCGGCGCGGCCACGACCCCGGGGCCACCCGGGCGCGCCCGGCGCTGATGCAGCTCGGCGAGGCCGCCGGCGTCGCTGCCGCCCTATCCGTGCAGGACGGCGTCGCGCCCCGCGACCTCAACGTCAAGAAGCTCCAGCAGCACCTCCTGAGACAGGGCTTCTACCTCGGCGAGCCGGCGCGGCTCGCGCAACTCGGCCTCGCCGCTTCGTGAGACCATCCTCACTATGCGTGCTAGGATAGCCGCTGGAGCAGCACCAGGATGCTGCACTGCTCTAGGCACGGTTCTCAAGAGGTATGGTCATGCACTGGCGGCGTATTGTCGGCATCATCGTCGTTATGCTCTTCATCCTAATACCCCTAGTACTTGTTCTCATCACCTCTTTGCCCTCCGACACAGAAACCGGACCACCGTGCGCCAATGGCACCGCAGTCCCCGACCCGCAGGACAACCCCGGCCTGGTGGCGGATTGCACGGTGCTGCTGCACGTCAGGGACACCCTGGCCGGCACTGGAGCGCCGACCGCGCCATCGCTGATTGGGACGGCATCAAGATCGGCAGCGTCATCAACCTATAGCCACCGGGAATCACATCGTCCAGGGGGGGACAACCCGTCCCGGGTGATCGAGTTGGATCTTTCCGAGCGTAGGTTCTCAGGTAATGTGAACGGCACCATCCCGCCGGAATTGGGCGAGCTTACCGCACTGACGGTACTAGACCTCCGCAACAACCACCTGTCCGGACGTATCCCCCCCGAACTGGGTGCCCTCACCGCCCTGACGGTGTTGGACCTTCGTAACAACTACCTGACCGGTCCCATCCCGCCCGAACTAGGCGCCCTCGCTAACCTACAGGGGTTGGCCCTCAACAACAACCAGTTGACTGGCCCCACTCCACCGGAGTTGGACTACCTGACCCAACTGGAGTATGTGAGCCTCCATAAAAACGCTCTTACCGAATGCTTGCCGCCGGCGCTGCGCCGCATCCCTGAAAATGACTTCGAGAAACTAGGCCTCCCGTTCTGCGGGGCTTGATAGCTCCGGTGTGGCAAGCTACTACGGTAGTACCCATTTCAGTACCAACAGCGCCGCCTCATCACCCGACCGCATCGCACGCCCCCTCTCCACATGGTGGAGAGGGGGCCGGGGGGTGATGATTGGAGGGAGCAACCATGATCGAGCGGATCGAGCCTCTCGGCAGACTGATCGCCGACTGCCCGTTTCCTGGAGAAACTCGCGCCGACGATGTGTGGCCGGCCCATCCGAACGCCATTCAGGTGAGCAAGGACCGCTTTCTGGTGGTCTACGCCACGCGCGGCTACCGCGGCGGCGACGACGACCTCAGTATCGTCTACCAGTTGCGGGCCGGGGCACTTGATGGGCCGGTTCTATCCGAGCGGATGGTCGCCTCCACCCGCAACGACTGGGAGCCGTTCGGAGACGGTGCCCGATACGTGCTCCAGAATGGCCATCCCGCCGCCTTTGGCGTCCCGCACGGCGCCCTCATCGGCGGCAAGCCGGCCCCAAACGCCAACCTCTTTGTCATCAAATGGCACTACCTGGCCCGCTATCTCGATCCCGATACGGGCATCCTGATCTCGAATCACGACACGCCGGGCCTGATGGAGCGCACCCTCCGCGTAGGTTGGACACAGCTCCGCCTCAACGATGCTGCCGACGACTTGGAGGTCGTCGCCCCGGCGCAGCAGCTACGGCAGGTCGGCTACGAGACCGGAGCAGCCTTCTGCAGCGCCCCGATCACCAACATGAACAACACCTTCACCCACGCCATCCCTTTCAATGACGACTGCACCGAATGGATTGACTTTCACCATATGGACGGGCAGATTGCCGCGATCAAGTACCGCTACAACCCGCAGCGCGGGCTGTACGAGTGGGTGGAGATCGGCCCGCTGCTCGGCGGCGACATCGGCGTCGGTGAGGCCAGCGTCGCCCGCTTTGGCAACGAATGGGTCATCGCCGCCCGGCCCTCCGTAGACCCGGACACACCCGGCGCGCCGGCAGTCTGGATGCGGACCCCCGATCCGTTCGCCGACGAGCCACCGCAGATTTTCCGTCCGCCATCACCCCTGATTAAGCAGCCGCTCACCGCCTACACGATGGGCGACGGGCAGTTGCGGCTGTTCACCGGCGACGAGACCATCTCCCCCTACAACTATGCCCGCAACCCGCTCTACCTCTGGGACATTGACCCCGACAACGGCTTCACCGCTTCCAACCGGCGCGTGGTGTTCGATACGTTCGAGTACGGCATCCCCATCCCCCCCGAGGGCCTGCCGCGGTGCGATTTCGGGCACCTCTTCCCGCACACCGGCGGCTCGGTCCAGCTCGTCGCTCACCGCATGCTGGGCAGCTATCTGAACGATGCCCGCGTGCGCGGCCGCGCCATTACGGCCGCCGAGAAGGAGCCGGCCGGCATCTACTACGACGCCATCCACTACACCGAGTCCCATCCCAACCCCTGGCACTTCGCTTGAAGTTTGGTCACGGAGAGCGCAGGACACACAGAGGGTGTGGCGGAAGAGCAGTGAGAGTCGCCGCCTGCCCTCCGCTCCGCAGGGGGACGGGTACAGCATGCTGCGCCCCTACCGTGCTGGATTCCGGCCGGCGCCGGAATGACGGGGGCGAGGCGCACCAGCGGACAGCGCCAGCAGGCGCCCAAAACCGGGCGCTTGGGCCGGCACGCCCGCTACCTGTAAGGCGTACCAGGCTGTCACCTGATTGGCAGTCAGCACCGGCTTGCCCAGCTCGACCTCCAGACCGGCGATATGCTGGGTCGTGGTTAGGGCCGTATCCGGCACCAGCACCGCCTCGGCCGCCGGATCGTCACCGGCGGCGATAAAGCGATACACGTCAGCGGCCGGCAGCTCGGTAACTGCGGCGCCGGATGGCAGATTCTGGGCGCTCTGAGCCACGACGGCGACGCCGTGCCGCCGGAGATACGCAGCGAAGAGCGCGACGGTGGCGGCGGGATAGGTACCGGCAACAGCGACCCGCTGCACGCCGAGCGCGCGGACGGCCGCACCGAACGCCTGAGTCGTGTTGATCGCCGGAACACCGGCCCCCGCGGCCATCTCGGCCGCTTGCCGCTCCGGCCCCGCCGCACAACCAAAGCTGCCACTGGTGCAAGCGTAGACCACGACGGCCGGGCACTGCGGTCGTAGCCGCTCGATGCCCGGTCGCAGGTCTGCCAGGCGTCCGCCGTACTGTGCCAACGCAACCGGGTCGTGGTCATCCACGCTCTCGACCACGGCAAAGTGCGCCTCGACCGCGCCACCCACAGCCGCCAGCAGCGGGAGATAATCGTCCCGCATGTCTTGGCAGGGAAAGATGATCCCCAGGCGTGTAGGTTGCGCCATCGCCGCGTCCCTAGCGCTCCCGTCACTCCCGGCGGCGGAAGGTTAGCCGTTCGCCGGACGAGCCGGCGCTCCATACATCGTTGCAAGCGTCGGCAAACTCAGCCAATCCTTCCTCGATGGTGGCAAACACCGTCCCGGGGAGATGGCCAATGGGGGAGAGCAGGTAGTTGTTCCGGCCATAGAACACGGCGAGGTCAATGAGCCGTCCGTAGCGCCGGCATTGCTCCCGGAGCGTCGGCGGCAGCGGCATCGCCGGAGGGATTTGGAAGTAGATAAGGTCGCCGGGCAAGGGAAAGATCGTCGCGTTCTCCAGCGCCGGCTCCGGCGAGACAAAGGGCGTCAGCAGCGTGTACACCTCGTTGTTGGCGTACTTGGCATGGAACGCCGGCCCCTCCAGTGGGAGGGACTCCCAGACTGCCCGGACCGTTTCCGGCGCCTCCTCCGTCAGCAACCGCGCCACAGCCACGACCGACCGCTTGGTGAGGCCCACCTCGATATACTGGGGCATGAGCACTGCTCCTTCCCTGGCCACGCCTCGGTGCGCCCTATCCCTCCCCGGCCAAGCACACCCCGCCCACGGGCAACGTCAGCCTACACCATAGCCGATTGACAGCACGAGACACGACCACTATCGTTACGACCATCCTGGGAGCAGCAGTCACCTACCCCCTGATGAAGGTTGCCAACTTAATGCGGTAGGGTATTGGCCCCCACCCTAGCCCCCGTGCTGACGCACCGGGAAGGGAAGGTGCTCCCTGCCCCTGCTCCGCAGGGGCAGGGCCGGGGAAGGGGGCGGTGCTCCACTCCCTGATTAAGTCGGCAACGTTCATTAGGGAAGGGTGAGGCGCGAAAGAGAGGGACACGATGAGTAACACGGCCGGCGTCTGGCGCACCCGCGGGTTCGAGTCCTTCCGGCAAGGCACGTTCGGAAATGCCGGCCAGAATATCTACGTCTCTCGCGCCGGCGTGCTCCAGCGCATCCATCTGTTCGATTGCAACAAAGACGGCTACGTAGACCTGCTCTTTTGCAATGCCCAAGCGCACCTCGAATCGCCCCCGGCCTATGTCTACGCGGATGTCTTGACCCGCCCACGGCGCACCGAGTTGTTGGCGGAAGGCGCCGGTACCGGCGTCGTGGCCGATCTTGATGGCGATGGCTACGCCGATCTGGTCATCGGCAACGAGAAAAGCGGCGAGCCGGGCCACCTCAACGCCTTCATCTACTACGCCGCCGCCGAGGGACTCAGCGAGCGGTACCGCTTGCTGCTCCCCGCGCACCGCTGCACCTCGGCCACCTGCGGCGACTTCAACGGCGACGGTCGGCCGGACTTGGCCTTCATCGCCGACGGCAAGGTGCGGCTCTTTTACCAATCGGAGCTGGCTTTCGAGGCCAAGCTGTTCACCGACCTGGAACTCCCGGCCGCGACCGCCTCCCAGTCCGGCACTGGCCAGTTGGGCGCTGCCGACCTCGACGGCGACGGCTACGCCGACCTCTACGTGCTCGCCTCGGACGCGCCGCCGCGCATCTACTGGGGCGGCGCCGACGGGATCAACCCGGAGTGCTACAGCGAGGTCCTGGTAGGCGATGAGGCCGACACGACCATCGAGGCGGACTTGGCGAACGTGTCCGAAGAAGAACGGGTGAGCGCCGTTAGCCCCTTGGCCCAGATCATTGACCTGGACGGGACACCGCACCTGTTCGTGCCCTTTGCCAACCGGACGTTGCTGGTGCCGGTCGGTGCGGATCGCACTTGGGGCACCCCGTTGAGTTTCGGCTGCCGCGGCTCGCTGTCCGTGGCGAGCGGCGATATCAACGGCAACGGCTACACCGACCTCGTGTTTGTCGGCCGCGACCGCAACGCGGACGGCGAGTGCTCCTGGCTCTATTGGGGTGGGCCGGACGGGTTTGCCGAGGCGCGGCGGACGGCCCTGCCGACGTATCACGCCTGCGACGTCGCGGTCGGTGACTTGGACGGCAACGGGTACGCCGATGTCGTCATCTGTCAGAAGCAGAGCGCGGAGAGCTTCTCCACGGACTCGCTAGTCTATCGCGGTGGAGCCGATGGAATTGATCCCGAGCCGGTGCGGCTGGCTACGCACGGGGCACGGCGCGTATTCATCGCGCGGACGGCGGCGGAGCAGCATCTACAGGTGATTTTTATCAATCAGGTAGCCCGGACGGCCACCAACGATGTAGACTCCGATCTCTACTATGGCGGTCCCGACGGTTTTTCCCCCGACCGGGTGACGAAGCTGTGGGGGCGGGGAGCCACGTCGGGCCTCATCTGCGATCTTGACGACAGCGGTTGGCCCGATGTCATCATCGCCAACAGTGCCGAGAACGCGATTCACCTCGACCCCGGCTCTTTCGTCTTTCGGGGTGGGCCGGACGGCTACAGGCACCAGCCGGATATTGTCATCCCCACCCGCTACGGCTGGGGTGTGGCGACCGCCGACCTCAATCACGACGGGTACCTCGATCTGGTGCTCTCCCGGTTCCACGACGCCACCATCGAGATCTACTACGGCACGGCGCACGGCCTGGACCTGGCGCACCCCCGGCAGCTCTACGTGCTCGACGGACCGGACGACTACATCCCGCCCCGGCGCGTCTTCCTGGTCGACCTCAACAAGAACGGTTGGCTCGACATGGTAGTGGGCCGCGGGGGCACAAACCGCGCGGTCATCCTGTGGGGCGGACCGGATGGCTTCGATCCCGACCGGCGCCAGGTCTTGCCCGTCTCCAACTTCTCCGGCTTCCCCGTCGCGCGGGACCTGACCGGCAATGGCTACCCCGACCTGATTATCGGTGGCGGCAAACCGACCGTTGGCGCCCCGCACGATGCGTTTACGCATATCTTCTGGAACGGCCCCGCCGGGCTGCGCCCGGATCGCCAGGCCCAGCTGCCAGCGAATGCCGCGTCGGGGATTGCCGTCGCCGACTTCAACAACGACGGCTACCCCGACATCTTCATGTGCAGCTACCAAGCCGTGAACGACCGAGATATCGATTCCTACATCTACTGGGGTGGCCCCGCCGGCTCATTCTCGGCAAAGAACCGCGCCCGTCTGCGAACCCATTCCTCGTCCGGGTGTATCGCCGCCGACTTCAACGAGGACGGCTACATTGATATCGCGGTAGCCAATCACAAGAGCTTTGGCGATCACGTCGGCGACTCGTTCGTGCTCTGGAACGGGCCGGACGGCATAGATGATCGGCATCCCACGCGGCTCCCGACCGCCGGTCCCCATGGGATGCTCCAGGTGCAGCCCGGCAACATCCTCGATGGCAGCGCGCAAGAGTACTACACGTCGGCTCCCTACGAGCTACCCGCGGGCACAGCCGTGACCCGGATCGGCTGGGAGGCGGAGCTGGGACCGAAGACGTGGGTGGGGGCACAGCTCCGCTCGGCGCTTACTACCGACTTGCTAGAGCAGGCTGACTGGATTGGCCCGGACAACGGAGCCGGCTGGTTTGCAAACGATCAGCCGGTCCCGGCAAAGCATACGGTGGCGCCGACCGAGCGGTCATGGGTGCAATACCGGCTGGCGCTCGGCGCCGTGAACAGTGGCAGCACGCCGCGCCTCACCGAGGTGCGCGTGTACTATGCATAAGTGCCTCCGGGGAGGCGGACCTAACCCCCGGCCCCTTCCCTTGAGGGAGGGAGTAGGTACGCCCTGTGGCCGAACGTCTCAGTAACCGCGGCGCAGGTCAACGATGTAGGCCAGCGGACGACCATCGAGAAACCGCTGCAAGTTGGCTTTGAGCGCCTGGCGGCGGCCCTCGTAGAGCCAAGGACTAAGACCGGAAGAGTGGGGCGACAGGATCAGGTTATCCAGCTCCCACAGCGGGCTGTCGGTCGGCAGTGGCTCTATCGTCGTAGCGTCTACGCCGGCCCCGGCCAAGTGGCCGGATTGCAGTGCCGCCGCGAGCGCGTCCTCGTCCACGATCCCGCCACGCGAGATCACGATCAGGAAGGCGCCGCGCTTCATCAGGCTAATCCGCCGCTCGTCAATCAGCCCGCGGCTTTCGTAGGTCAGCGGCGCAGTAATGACCAGCCAGTCCGACAGGCCACAGAGCTTATCGAGCTGGTCCAGTCCCCAGACCGCCCGCACACCCGCGGGAACGTCCGTTGGCGTGGGGTCCACGGCATACACCTGCATCCCAAAGCCGAGCGCCCGTTGCGTGATGGCGCGGCCGAGGCCCCCTAGCCCCAGCAATCCGAGAACGCCACCATTCAGCTCGACAAAGCTGTGACCGTACTTATCCGGCTCCCAGCGCTTGGCCTGCTGATCGTCGCGCATCTCCCCGAGGCGATGGGCCAGCGAGAGCATCACCGCCAGCACGTGGTCCGCCATGACGTTCGTGTGCGGCCCCGGCGAGTTGGTGAAGACCACGTCGGATTCCACCATCTCCGGGATCATCGCTACCGGGTCAATGCCCATCCCCGGCGCATGGACCCACTTGAGTTGCCGGGCCACTAGAAACGCCTCTCGCGACGGCGCCCCCATGAAAGCATCGGCATCCACAATCTCGCGCTTGGCCTCCTCCGGCGTATAGGCGGTGACGAAAGTGACCTCCGGGTGCAGCGAGCGTAGCTCGTCAATGAACGGGGCGCCGAGATGGTCCGTCCCAAATACCACTTTCATGTGCGATCATCCCTCCTGAAGCGTTCCTGAACGCTTCTCAGCGTAGATGTCCATGCCTAGCGGCCGGTCCAGTATACGTGACCGGTCACGCCTCCCCCGATCACTTGGGTGGAGAGGGGGTATGCGGCGGAGGCGAGCGGGAAACCCATCGGGCGGCCGCTTCCGGCCCAGCAGTGCTATGCTGACTACACCCGGCGCCCGCTTCCCACTGCCAAGAGGCCCTGCGTAGCGGCGGCGCACGCAACACCCCTGAGCGATCCTGATTGCCATGGAAACACAGCCGGCGCAAGCCGGGGCACCGGAGCGTGTCGGTCCGCTGCTCGGCCGGTACGTGGCGCTGCTGCGCCCGCACCAGTGGGTCAAAAACCTCGCCATCTTTCCTCCGGTCGTGTTCTCGTTCGGCCTGTTCGATCCGGCAATTCTGACTGCTGCCGGTCTCGGCTTTGTCTCCCTGTGCTTGACCTCCAGCTCCGTCTATGCGCTCAACGATGTCTGCGACGCCGCGAGCGACGCACGTCATCCGCGCAAGCGCCTACGGCCGGTAGCGGCCGGCACCATACCCAAGAGGCTGGCCTTGGCCTTCTCAGCCGCACTTGCGCTCGTCGGGCTGGCGGTCGCCTACAGCGTGAACTGGTGGCTGGTAGCCGTCGTTGCCATCTACTGGTGTACCATCCTCCTCTACTCGCTCGTGCTGAAGCGGGTAGCGCTCCTGGACGTGATGACCATTGGCATCGGCTTTGTCCTGCGCGTGATCGCCGGCGCAGTCGTCAGCCTGACTCCACCCTCGAATTGGCTGCTGCTCGTAGCCCTGTTCCTGGCTCTCTTGCTGGCACTAGGCAAGCGGCGTCAAGAGCTACGAGTGCAAGCGTCCATCAACGGCACCTCGCGCCCGGTGCTCCGCGACTACGACCTCCAGATGGTCAATCAGGTGCTCGCGGTCCTCGCCGGCTTGGTCATCATGTCCTACAGTCTCTTTACGGTCTCGGAGTACGCGCAGGCACGCTTTCACTCTAGTCTCCTGATCTACACCGTGCCCTTTGTCATCTACGCGGTCTTCCGCTACCTGCACCTGATGCACCGGGGAGCGCAGGTCGAAGATCCGTCACTGCTCTTTCTGAAAGATCGGCCGCTGCTGGCCTCAGCGTTCCTCTGGGCCATCGCCAGCGGCCTAGCAATCCACTGGCCGGGGCTGTGGCCACCGGCGTAGCTCGCTTCTAGGGGCCAGCGTGGCGACACTGCTAACCTCCATGCCTGGCATACCGTCTCTGGCGTCAGCACCCGGTCTCGGCGTGTGCGCCGGGCGGGCGGCGGACACATAACCCACTGTGCGGGTATCATTGAACGGCGTTGGCGCATCACCGGGGGCACCACGGATCGAGCAAGGAAGCAACCGGCGCTCACCACTTCGCAGCGTGAGGCAGCCAGGAGTAGTCTCATGAGTGCAGGACTGGACCCGCAGACGCGCATTATGGTGACGGGCGGGAGTGGCTTCCTCGGCCACCATATCGTGGCAGAGCTGGCACACCGCGGCTACCGGCACGTCACCGTGCCACGCAGCCGCGACTACGATCTACGCACTCCGGACGGCGCACAGCGCGCCTATGCCGACCTCCGGCCACAGATCGTCATTCATCTGGCCGCGCTGGCCGGCGGTATCGGGGCCAATCGGGCCAATCCCGCGACCTTCTTCTACGACAATCTTATGATGGGCAGTCTCGTGCTGGAGCATGCCCGGCTGGCAGCGGTCGAGAAGTTCGTCGCCATCGGTACCATCTGCTCCTATCCCAAGTACACACCGGTCCCCTTCCGGGAGGAAGACTTGTGGCAGGGCTACCCCGAAGAGACCAACGCACCCTATGGCCTGGCGAAGAAGATGCTCCTAGTGCAAGCGCAAGCCTACCGCGAGCAGTACGGCTTCAACACCATCTACCTCATGCCGACCAATCTGTACGGCCCGCACGACGACTTCGACCCCGAAACGTCCCATGCCCACGCTGCCCTGATTCGCAAATACACCGAAGCGAAAGAGGCGGGACGGAATGAGGTCGTCACCTGGGGCACTGGCCGCCCGACCCGCGAATATCTCTACGTGGCCGACGCCGCCCGCGGCATCGTGACGGCCATGGAGCGTTACAACGGGCCGGAGCCGGTCAATCTCGGCACCGGACACGAGATTTCCATTCGGGAGCTGACCGAGCTAATCGCCAAGCTGGTCGACTTCCAGGGCCGCATCACGTGGGATCCCTCCAAGCCCGATGGCCAGCCGCGTCGCTGCCTGGATACCAGCCGCGCCCGCGAGCTGTTCGGCTGGGAAGCGACGACGCCACTGGAAACCGGGCTACGCCGGACGATTGCCTGGTATCAACAGGCGCGGCAATGCACCTAACCCCAACTCTCTCCTCACTGCCGGGAAGAGCCAGGGGTAGCTACGAGACGGAGTGCAAGCGGAATGAGAATCGTACTCACCGGCGGCGCCGGCTTCATTGGCTCGCACGTAGCCGCGGCGCTCTTGGCCCAAGACCCGGCGCTCGACCTCGCCGTCGTTGACAATCTCTCCACCGGCGACCGGGCACGCCTGGGCACACTGCCGGCGACCTTTCACCGGCGCGACGTGCGCGACAGGCTGGATGACCTCCTAGCCGATACCCAAGCCGTTGTGCATCTCGCTGCCTCCGCCGCAGTGCCGCACTCGCTGGCTTATCCCCTAGCCGACGCCCAGGCCAACATCACCGGGACAGTGGCCGTGCTCGAGTCGTGTCGCCGCGCCGGCGTGCGTCGCGTCGTCTACGCTTCCTCCGCCGCCATCTACGGTTTGCCGGACCGGGTACCGATCCGCGAGGACGCTCCAACGCAGCCGCTATCACCGTATGGCCTTTCCAAGCTCACCGGCGAGCGGTACGTCCTGCTGTACAACGACCTCTTTGGCCTGGATACCTGCGCCCTCCGCTTCTTCAACGTCTACGGGCCGGGTCAGCGACCGGACAGCTCGTATTCCGGCGTCATCACCCTCTTCACCGAACGCTTGATTCAGCACCGGCCGCTCCGCATCGAGGGCGACGGCCAGCAAACCAAGGACTTCATCCACGTGCATGATATTGCACGCTCCGTTTCCTTGGCCGCCCTGGCGTCGAGTGCCAACGGCGCCTACAACATCGCCTCCGGGTCACCAACCAGTATCCTGGACCTGGCGCAGACGATGCTCCGGGTCTCCGGCCGGACGGTACCGATTGAGTTCCACCCACCGCGACCGGGTGACACGCGCCAGAGCGTGGCAGCGGTGCAGCGAGCGGCCCAAGACTTGGGCTTCCGAGCGCAGGTGGGCCTCGAGGAGGGACTATGTGCGCTGTGGCAGCAGACGGCGGCTGCCGGGAGGTGAGGCACCGCCCATCTCCCGCCGCCCTCGCAGCAGGGCCTTTCCAAAGTCGCCACCAACCCGGTCATTCATCACCACCAACTCGGTCATTCTGAGCGGAGCGAAGAATCTCGCCACGTGGGAGCGACCCTGCGCTCCGCTCAGAGCCGGCACTGAGCCTGTCGAAGTGGTGACAATGGAAAGACCCTGCCCCTACAGTCACTCCCCTTGACAATCGCCGCTCGTGACCGTATAGTTTCTTTAACTGGCGGAAGTGGCTCAGTGGTAGAGCATCTCCTTGCCAAGGAGAGGGTCACGGGTTCGAATCCCGTCTTCCGCTCCACCTCCCCAGCGAGAGCTTCAGTGCAGTTCTCCCTTTTTCGCCCCCCTCCAGCGATCAATACACCACACTCCGACCATGACTGCCGCTCCACGCCGCCAGCCGCAACCATCGGCATGATGCGCGGCCTATGCTAGAATGGAGCAGGTGTGTCCCGATCCGAGGCAGCGCGTGTGAAAGTCACAACTGAGCAACCTGAGGACGGTGTGCGTGCCCTCCTCATCGAGTTACCGCCAGACCGGCTCAACCGCGAGCTTGATACCGCCTGGCGGCGATTGAGCCGATCAGTCAGCATTCCCGGTTTCCGTCCGGGTAAGGCGCCACGCGCCATCGTCCAGCGCCACGTGGGCGCCGCCACGATTGAGCGCGAAGCTCTCCAGACCCTCCTCCCGGCTGCTTATGAGGACGCTGTGACCGAGGCCGGTATCCAGCCCATTGACCAGCCGGACTTCGACATTGTGGAGATGGACCGAGGGAAGCCGTTCATCTTCCGTGCCACCGTGCCAATCCGTCCCGAGGTGGAATTAGGGCCGTACCGCGACGTCCGAGTGCCCTTCCAGCCACCCGAGCCTGACTCCGATCAGGTCGAGCGCGTGCTCGCCCAGCTCCAGGAGGGCCAAGCGCAGTGGGAGCCGGCCCTGGATAGTACCGCCCAGCTCGGCGATCAGATTGTTGCCGATATTCGCGTGGAGTGGCCCGACGGTCGAGAGACCGACGACACCGGTCTTCGCATTATCATCGGCGGCAACAGCTACCCCGAGGGCTTTGACGATCAGGTCGCCGGCATGTCCGTCGGCGATGAGCGCGACTTCCCACTTACGGCACCCGAGGAGCAACCCGACGGTACAACTACGGAGCGGACGACCCGGTATCGTGTGCGGGTCAAGGAAGTGTGGGCCAGGCAGCTCCCCTCCCTTGACGACGAATTTGCCCGCGCGGTCTCCGAGCACGATTCGCTGGAGACGCTGCGTGCGACCGTCCAGGAAACGGTAGCCCGCGAAACCGAGCGTCGAGCACTCCTGGAGTACGAGAGCAGCGTCCTGTCGGCGACCGTCGAGGGCACGAAGTTCGAGATCCCCGCCCGTCTGCTGGAAGCGGAAACACAGCGCTTGGCTACCGAGCGGACAAATGCATTCCGGCAGCAAGGAGTGACTGTCGAGCGCTATCTTGAGCTAACGAACCGCACCATGGAGCAGTGGCAAGCGGAAGTCGCAACGGCGGCAGCCCAGCAGCTCCAGGGCCGCTTGGTGCTGGAAGCGGTCGCCGAGCAAGAGCGGATCAGGCCCACGCCTCAACAGATCGCCGCCGCGATTGAGGCAGAGATCGAGCAGGCGATGGTTACCGACGAGCGCACCGGGCGGCAGGTGCGGAGCTTCTTGAGCACCGCCGACGGCCGGAGCCGCATACGCACCGGCCTGCAACGTCAGCACGCCCTCGATTGGCTTGTGCGGAACGCGCGCGGCGATATACCGGAAACGGCGAACGAAGCCGAGATGACCGACGACGAGCCGGCGGACGAAAGCAGCGTCTAGCCCTTCGTGCGGCTGGCGGGATGCAGTACTGCCAGCCCACGAGTTACCGCGCTTGAGACGAAAACTGCCCCCGCAGCAGTACCGGCGGGAGCGAAGGAACGGAGCGATCCATGCAGCCACCGGAGTTGATCGTCCCCTACGTCATCGAAACCACCCCCCGCGGCGAGCGCGGCATGGACATCTGGTCCCGCTTGCTCCGCGAGCGCATCATCTTCATCGGCACCCCCATTGACGATGTAGTCGCCAACTCGGTCGTCGCCCAACTGCTCCTCCTCAAGACCGAAGACCCCGATAAAGAGATTCAGCTCTTCATCAACTCCCCCGGTGGGTCCATCTATGCCGGGCTGGCCATCTACGACACCATGCAGTACATCCAGCAGGAGTCCAGCTTGCGACTGCGGACCACCTGCTTTGGGGCCGCGGCCAGCTTTGGGGCGGTGCTGCTGATGGCCGGCAGCAAGGGATCGCGCTATGCCCTGCCCAACTCGACAGTGATTATCCACCAGCCCAGCAGTCCGGGGCGAGGTGGCCAAGCCTCCGACATCGAGATCGAAGCGCGGGAAATCCTGCGGCTGCGGAGTCGGCTGAATGACATCATGGCTTTCCACACGGGACAATCGGTGGACAAGATTGCCAAGGACGTCGACCGCGACTTCTTCATGACAGCGCGGCAGGCGCTGGAATATGGGATCATTGACGAGGTGATTGACCTGCCGGCGCTGGCGCCGGCGTCAACCGGCCCCTAGCTGTGCTAGACACGCCAGCGGCCGCCGGGAACCGGGCCAGCCTGCCGGGAGACCCTTGTCGGAGCTATAGAACTCGATCCTGAGAGGTGCTATGGCGAGCCAACGCGGTAGTCGGGGGCAAGTCCGCTGCTCATTCTGCAGCAGCAGTCAAGAGCAGGCCCGTCGTCTCTTCAAGAGTCCCACTGGCGTCTACATCTGCGACAGCTGCATTGACATATGTCGCCAGATTATGGAGGAAGAAGGAGAGCAAGCCACAAGCCAGACCGACCTCGCCGGCCTTCACATCCCCACTCCCAAGCGTATCTTCGAGCAGCTTTCTCAGTACGTCATCGGCCAGGAGCTTGCCAAGAAGGTACTTTCGGTCGCGGTCTACAACCACTACAAACGTATCGGAGCCGCGACGGACTTCGACGACGTTGAGCTGACCAAGAGCAACATCCTGCTCGTCGGGCCGACCGGCTGTGGCAAGTCCCACCTCGCCCGAACGCTCGCTCGCATCCTCGACGTGCCCTTCTGCATCGCCGACGCCACCGCCCTCACCGAGGCCGGCTATGTAGGCGAAGATGTCGAAAACATCCTGCTCCGCCTCATCCAGGCCGCCGATTACGATGTCGCGCGTGCCGAACGCGGCATCGTCTTCATTGACGAGGTGGACAAGATCGCTCGTAAAGCCGACAACCCCTCGATTACGCGCGACGTCTCCGGCGAAGGGGTGCAGCAAGCCCTACTCAAGATTATGGAAGGCACCGTCGCCAACGTCCCACCACAAGGCGGCCGGAAGCATCCCCACCAGGACTTCATTCAGATTGACACGACAAACGTGCTCTTCATCTGCGGTGGCGCGTTCGAGGGGCTGGACCGCATCATCGGCAACCGGATCGGCACCCAACGCTCGATTGGCTTCCGGACGGTCTCCGGCAGTAGAGACGAGAACGACCCGCTGCTCTTGCGCGAGCTGACCGCCGCCGACCTACTGAAATACGGACTGATCCCCGAGTTTGTGGGGCGTCTGCCGGTCGCGGTCAGCGTCGAGCCACTTTCCAGTCACGACCTCGTCCGTATTCTGACGGAACCCAAAGACGCGCTGGTGCGGCAGTTCGAGCGCATTCTTGCGCTCGACGAGGTGGACTTGGAGTTGACCGCGGAGGCGCTGCAAGCCGTCGCCAAGCGGTCACTCAGCTACCAGACCGGTGCCCGTGCCCTCCGTACCGTGATCGAGGAAGTGCTGCTCGAAGTGATGTACGAGATTCCCTCGCGGACGGACATCGCCAAATGCATCGTGAATGCCGAGTGCGTGCTGAACCACACCCCACCGCTCCTCATCAGCCGCACCGACCTCGAAGGCGAAGCCTCCGCCTGAGCAGCACCCGGCTCCTTCCCTGATGAAGGTTGCCAACTTAATCAGGTAGTGGGGCAGCGCCTCACTTCGCCGGGGGGCAGGCGCCGGGTCCCTCCCCTGGAGCTTGCTCCGGGGGAGGGTGCGGGAGGGGGCCCGACCACTCCCGCATCAAGTTCACAATCTTCATCAGGGAGACGGGTTAGGGGTAGATATAGATCCCCCTCACTCGCCCGCGCCCACGGACGTGACATGCACGCTCCGCACGCCGACCACCTTCTGACAGAGCTGTTGCACCCGCCGTCGCTGCTCGGCATCCTCGAACTGCCCCCGGATATGGACGGTACCTGTACCCGAATCGACCGCTATGTCCCTAACCCGCGCCGACTCCAGCTCCCGCTCCACCTGCAGCACCGTGCGTACTGCCACCGTCATCGCCAGCGCCGGCGGCAGCGGGGACAGTCGCCGGAGCAGCCACGCCGTCGCGCCTTCCCACGCCACGTCTATCGCCACACCGGAGAGAATCCATAGCGGAAACGCCGCCAGCAGGATCACGGTGATGTTAGGCTGCTGCGTGGCCGCCAGCCGTTGGGCAACCAACCATACGACCACCGGTACGACCAGGACAAGGAAGGCCGACTGCAACCCGAACCGCATCTGCTGAGTTGGACTCAGCGGCAAAACCAAGATGTACCCATGGCGGGCAGCGTAGCGGCGCAGCCCGCCCAGCAGGGCGCCGAGCACCACTACGGGCAGTAGCCACGGTCCGACGGTCCGGAGGTAGCCGACTGCAACGTCCCACAGCGCAGTTAGCGGCGCTGCAACGTTTTCACGCAGCAGATCGCCGCCGGCACCGAGCAGCGCATTGAGGACCAGCACGACCAGCGGCCCACCGAGCAGGATCAAGGCTGCCAACCCGCCGGCGAGGGCCGTGCGCGGCGTACTCGCCTCGCGGGCAATCAGGCTGTCGCGGAAGACGCGCTCCCCCGGGGCCGCACCAAAGGCATCGAGATCCGGGATGATGGGCATACCCATGGGCACCCTCCGTCAGCGGTATCGGCGACCGCTATCGAGCACCGCTCGCGCCGGCACCACCGGCCGCGGCCGACGCGGGCTTACCCTCCATGCCAAGCAAACCCAGCGACCGCGCTCGCAACGCAGCACACCGATCTCACCATACCCCAGGCGGTACACTGGAGCGCTCAACGCAGTAGCGGCCAGCGGCGCCAGCCGGGCCACGGCAAAGCGCGCGATCATGCTGTGCGTCACCACACCCACCGCACCCTGCGGGTGCCGTTCCTGCATCGCCGCCAGCGCACCGACAATCCGCGCCTCGGCCTGCCGGAGCGATTCGCCACCGGGGAACGGCACGTCCACCTCACCGTTGTACCAGCGCGCCAGAATGGCATCGTGATTCCGCCACATGCTGCGGTCGCCCCGTCCATCGAACCTGCCGACGTCAATCTCTCGCACGTCAGCGCAGACGGTAGCCACGCGGTCGAGCGCCATGCTCAGGATGGCAGCGGTCTCCGCGGCGCGTCGCAAGGGGCTGGTATACAGCGCAGCCAGCGGCTTCCCTCGCAGCCAACCGGCAGCCTCGACCGACTGACGCCGGCCACGCTCCGTCAGCCCGGCATCATAGGCATAGCCATTGGACAGGACGGAGCGCACGTTGGCATGGCTCTCGCCGTGCCGCAGCAGGTAGATAGTCGTCCCGTCGTCCCGATCCATCGCGTTACTACGTTAGCGCCTACACAGTCGTCCCGCCAAGTGTAAAGCACACCGCAACGCGCCGGTCACTACCCTGGCCCTATCTCCAGTCATTCCCGCGCCAGCGGGAATCCACCGCTACTCCCGCCCCTCACTCCGCCGGAGTCTTGCACAATTGTATCAATTAAACGCCATCCTGCCTAGCCTCACCCCGGCCGGTTACTATTAGCCCCTCGGCACTGCTAGACTATTTAGCAAGGGACCTGCCGGCGGCCCCGTGCCGGATGCTGCCCCGCGAGTGATGACGATGGAGCAACTACCCGTCTACTTGGACCATGCCGCCACGACGCCGGTCCACCCGGACGTGCTGACCGCCATGCTGCCCTATTGGCGCGCGGCCCCGGGGAACCCCTCGAGCATCTACGGTTGGGGACGCGAGGCTCGCCACGCCCTCGATACCGCCCGCGATACCGTAGCGCAGGTCTTGAATTGCCGGCCGCGCGAGGTCATCTTCACCAGCGGCGGCACCGAAGCGGACAACGCAGCCTTACAGGGGACCGCCTTTGCCAACTTCGACCGCGGCAACCACCTGATCACCTGCGCCATCGAGCATCACGCCATCCTGCACACTTGCGAGTTCCTAGAGCAGTTCGGCTTCGAGACCACGGTGCTACCTGTGGACCAGTATGGGCAGGTAGACCCCGGCGCCATCGCAGCGGCTATCCGGCCGGAGACCATTCTCGTCTCGATCATGTACGCCAACAACGAAGTCGGCACGATCCAGCCCATCCGCGACATTGCCCGTGTTGCCCACGAGCGCGGTGTGCTCGTCCACACGGATGCGGTGCAAGCGGGCGGCGCCCTCTCACTCGACGTGCGCTCGCTGGGCGTGGACCTGCTCTCGCTGGCCGGACACAAGTTCTACGGCCCCAAGGGCACGGGAGTCCTCTACGTGCGCGAAGGCACCGAGTGGCAGCCGCAGCAACAGGGGGGGAGCCAGGAGCGCAACCAACGCGCCGGCACCGAGAACACGGCGGGAATCGTGGGTCTAGCGAAGGCCCTCGACCTCGCCCACGCGCAGCTCGCTGCCCGGCGAGCACACGATCAGTCCCTCCGGGACCGGCTGATTACCGGCCTCCTGACAGACATCCCGGACGCCAGGCTCACCGGCCATCCCACCACCCGCCTGCCCAACAGCGCCAGCTTCTGCTTTCACAATGTCGAAGGCGAGAGCATCCTGCTGGGACTCGATGTCAAGCGCATCTACGCCTCCAGCGGCTCCGCCTGCACCTCCGGCTCGCTGGAGCTATCGCACGTGCTGGAGGCCCTCGGTCTGCCAGCGGAGTGGGCGCGCGGCTCGCTGCGCCTGACGGTAGGGCTGGACAACACCGAAGCCCAGATTGATTACGTGCTCCGCGAGCTGCCGGCGTTGATCGAGACTCTGCGCGCCATGGCTCCGCCGACAACACCCTTGGCGGCAGCATCGTGAGTTCGCCACCCACGCAAGCGACCCAAGTTTGCTCGCGCCATGGCGACCGCGAGACCCTGCTGACGTGCGGTCGCTGCGGCCAACCTTACTGCACAGACTGCCTAATCCATACGCCCGCCGGGCAGCGCTGTCACCAATGCGCCGGCGTCAGCCGCCACGCTGCCGGGCAAGCAACCTGGACAGCCGTGTGGCAGACGGTCACCATTGCCGCGGCCGCTAGTGCCGGCACGCTCATTCTCAATGGATGGTTCGTCCTGCTGCTCGCGGCTGTCGCCGGTTTTGCTGGCGCAACTCGCTGGGCACCGCTCGTCAACCGCCGCACGCCCGCCCGCACCCTGACGTTCATGGCCCTGAGCTTCTTTGGCGGGACCATCCTCGGGCCGCTCATCTTCGCCCTAGGCTGGATGCTGTTACAGGGTGCCTTCGCCCCCGGCATCGCCTTGGCAATTGCGCTCGGCAACCCCTTACTACTGCTCTTCACCGCCCTCGCCGCCGGCGTCGCCTGGTGGCGGCTGCGCTAGTCTGGCCACAGCGGCCGCAGACCACCACAGGCACCGTCATTCCCACGCACGCGCGAATCCAGCCCCCTCTCCCCGCGGGAGAGGGCCGGGGAGAGGGCCGCCGCGACGAGAACCTCTAGCCCTTTCCCTTCAGGGAGCGGATTGGGGGTAGGTGCGCCGCCGCCTGAGCATCCGTCGCATCGCGCCGACCCGGTGCGTTATCGGCTGCCGGCAGGATGACCGTGAAGCTGGTGCCCTCCTCGGCGCTGCTCGTGGCCGCAATCTCGCCCTCGTGGGCCGCGACGATCTCCTGAGCGATAGCCAGCCCCAGACCCGTGCCATCCACCCCTTGCGCCCGCGACTTCTCGACACGATAGAACCGCTCGAAGATATGCGGCAGATCCGCCGCCGGAATCACGCTATCGGTGTTATGCACCGTCACCCAGACCGTCGGCTCCGGGGCCACGCGGCCATTCTCCGCCATCCGCCGGCCCCGCACTGCCCGCGCATCCATCGGGCTGCCCAGCCTCGGCGTGTCGTCGGTCACCACGACGAATGCGCCGTTCACCGCCGGCCAGGCGGGGCCCTGCGGCGGCCGGCCGGCGCCGGCGCTGATGGTGATGGTGGCCCCCTCCGGCGCGTACTTGGCCGCATTCTCGGCCAGGTTTGCCAAAAGCCGCTCCAGGAGTCGCGCGTCCCCATACCAGCTATACCCAGCGTCGGCGTCAAAGTTCAGCACCAGTTTCTGCCCCGCCTCATCAGTGAGCGGGGCAATGCGTGCCGCCGTCACGGAGAGCAGCTCCGTGAGGTCTACGGACTCGCGCTCTATCGAGAGCTGCCCACCTTCGATCTTGGAGAGGTACAGCAGCGCCTCGACCAGCCGGCGCATCCGCTCGGCCTCATCGTGGATGATGCGCCCCGCTTGCGCGCTCGCGGTCGGGTCACGCACCTCACCCTCGACCAACGCCTGCGCCCACCCCTGCAGCGAAGTCAGCGGAGTACGCAGCTCGTGCGAGGCATTGGCGAGGAAGGCCCGCAGCGCCCGGTTGGAGCGGGCAACCTCCCGCGCCATCCGAGTGAATGCCCGCGCCAACTCGGCTACCTCGTCGTAACCGCGCACCGGGATAGACTGCTCGTAATCCCCCTGCGCCATCGCCCGGCTTGCCTCGGTGATCTGGCGCAAGGGGCGGGCAATCGAGCGCGAGAGCCAGAGCGCGGCCGCAGCGGAGACGGCGAGCGCGATGAGGGCGGCAAAAGCCAGACTGGGCGCCAAGGCCCACCAGGCCGTCGCTAGGCTGGCTTCCTGCACGACCACCGCGACGTACCGGATAGCAGCGCCGGCTGGCGCCAGTCGGTCCGCAGCTCCAGCCCCTCGTCCACGTGGAGCCACTGGTGGGACCTCGGCAACAATGAACAGATGCGGCTGATCCAGCGGCTGCACCTCCCCCGTCCACGCAACAATCGGCATTCGGGGAGCCTGCCGCCCAGACCGTCTATCCGGCACCACCTCTCGGTCCGACACCACCTGCTGAGGCGACACTTCTAGCCGCAGGCCCTGCAGGCTCTCGTCACCTTCGGGACTGACATCTACCAAAGCCCGATTGGTGTCATCGAGCAACAGAATACGCACGTCGTAGAGCTGCGAGAGAATCGACATGTAGCCGGCAATGTCGGACGATGATGAATTCCCCCACGTCAGCATCCGAATCTGTCCGGCGGCAATGATCGCGATGTCCGTCAGTGCGTTGATCGCTTGCTGCCGCTGATACCGCTGGACCAAGCCGAAGGTCCCGACCGCCGCCGTGCCCAGCGCCACGATGATGACGACTGCAAAGGCGGCCTGGAGCTTGGAGCGCAGCGTCAGCAGCCTGAACCCTTGACGACGCCAGCTCTGCACAATCGAATAGAGATTGGCGATGCAGGCCTGGCATATCGCCAGCCAGCTTCTCATCACGTCACCTACTCACTCGCTCCGAGTGGAGCGGCTTCCCCACAAGCCAGAGCCGCACCACACTTGGGACCATTCGTGCGGCTCTGGCTCGTGCCGGCCGACATGCGCCTACGCGCCGGCCGCCGGGCCGACGAGCTTATAGCCCACGCCCCGCACCGTTTCGATACGGGCGGTGCTGCCGGCAATCTTGCTCCGCAGCCAGGTTACGTGGACGTCCACCGTGCGGCTCTCGCCGAAGTAATCGTAGCCCCAAACCCCACTGAGCAGCATCTCGCGCGTCAGGACCACGCCCACCTGTCGAGCCAGCGCCAGCAGCAGATCGAACTCCTTCATCCGCAGCTTGATCTCCGTGCCAGCGACGGTGACTTCACGCCGGGCCGGGTCAATGTGCAGGTCGCCGACCTCAACGACGGCCGTTGTCGGTCCCGTTTGGCTCGTCCGGCGCAGCACCGCCTTCACCCGCGCGACCAGCTCGCGGGGATTGAACGGCTTGGTCACATAATCATCGGCGCCAAGCTCCAGACCGACAATCTTGTCCACGTCGTCCGCGCGGGCCGTCAGCATGATGATTGGCACGTCGCTATCCCGCCGCACTCGCCGGCAGACCTCCCAGCCATCCACGTTCGGCATCATCAGGTCGAGAATCAGCAAGTCCAGATGGAGACGATTAATCTTGGCCAACGCCTCTTGCCCATTGCTCGCCGTCTCCACCCCAAAACCTTCGTTACTCAGATAGAGCTTGATGAGTTGTACGATATGGCGCTCGTCGTCGGCAACGAGGATCGTGCCGTGCGAAGGCACTGGCGAGGGCGACACACTCTGTTCGTTCATCGTCGTCTCCCACCGATACCGGCCCGGCTACCGCCCACGTAGCCGTCTCTGCTGGTCGCAACGCGCCTCTGTAGTACCCGCTGTGCCATCCGCGCATCCTATCTTATCCCATCCGGGCTAACCTCGGGTTAAATCATCGCTATCTTTCACCTGGATTCCGATTCGCCCCCTCTCCTCCTGAGAGAGGGCCGGGGTGAGGACAGCCCCGTCATCATTCCGGCGCCGGAGCGGATTCCTCCCTCCGCGAGAGTGACGTGGATGAAGAGCGCGGTAGGCGACAGCGCCAGACCACGTTCACACGGTCAGCGATCACTACCTCACACTCGTCGAAGTGCGCCGCCGCCAGCCGCGGTAGCGGCAACGTGCCGGGACCAACGATAAAGAGTTGCCCGCGCGGGCGCAGGTGGGCGGCCGCGCCGGCGACAAACCGCTCGGCCGGCGTCGTCCGATAAACGCCGCCCTCGTGCAGCGGCGGGTTGCTCACGATAACGTCAAACATGTCCCCTCCAACTGCCCGCAAGCCGTCGCTCAACTGCACCGTCGCGTTAGCCACACCGTTACGGCGTAGATTGCGTTTTGCGAGCGCGACGGTTTGCACGCGATTGTCGAGCAGCACGACCGCACCCTGCGGCGCGAGACGACCCGCCACAATCCCCAGCAATCCGGCGCCGCACCCCAGGTCCGCTACCTCATCCGTCGGGCCAATTTGCATCGTCTCGGCCAGAAGACGGGAGGCCCTATCGAATCGGCGGCGGGAAAATACCCCGGCCTCCGTCTCCAGGCTAATCGTGAGTCCCCGTACCGTCTCTTGCAACACCACCGTTTCCGGCTCGCCCTCGTCGGACCCGCTGACCGTCGGCTCCGGGCCACGGATGGCCCGGTAGAGACGGTGGCCGCCGCGAATCGCCAGCAGCTCCACGTTGCCAAACCGCTCGGCCGCGTAGCGCGCAAACGTCTCCCCGCCCTGACGGCGATGCGCTTGCAGGAACAGCGCCCCGTCGGACCGGAGTGCCCGGTGCGCGGTGGCGATGTCGGTACGCACGCGCTCGTTGCCCAGATAGTGGGGTGCCAGCAGCAAGACGCTGTCGTAGGAGCCGCTGTCCGCGGACGGGATCGTGTCGGCCAAGCACACCTCGAACGTAGTCGGATCGTCCCGGCGGACAACGCCTTGCCGTTGCAGCTCCTCCACCAAGTCCACCGTCGGGCGCAACGACACCACCTGCCGCGGCGCCGGCAGCCCGTCCACTACGGCGCCGGCTGCGAGCAGCAGCGGCATCTCCAAATCGTCGTAGCCCAACTCCAGCACCCGGTCCGTCTCCGCCAGCTCCAGGCCGCGCCGCAACAAGCGCTGATCGAAACGGAGCGCCCGCCCGCGCCGCCTGGAGCGCCCAGCGGGTGACCTGGCCTCCGCATTGTCCCGCCGCCTGCGTCTCTGCATCACTTCAGTATGCCGCGCGTGTGGGAGGCCATGCCCCCCTGCGAAAGCGGGAAACCATAGGGGAGCCGCTGTTGCACAACGACCAATTACTCCACCGCCCTTGCTACAATCCGCTCGCACAACGCTTGCTGTCACACGCCAGGAAAGGACTACCGATGACCGCACGCATTCGCCCTACGCTGCACGGATCTCAGCTCCGCGGCGATCCCCTCACGCTCGTAGAGAAGGCACAGCTCGCGGCCAAGCACGGCTACGCCGCCGTAGACTTCTCCTTCGCCGAAGCCGAAGCATATGAACAAAACGGCGGCTCCGTCCCCGAGCTACTCGCCAGCGTGGGCGTCGAGGCCGGTACCATCGGCGGCCTCGTGGGGTTCTCCCTCCTAGAGCCTAGTGAAGACCTGGAGACGACGCTGGCGGACCTCCCGGCACGCGCCCGCCAGGCCGTAGCATGGGGCGGTACGGTTACCGGCGCGGGAATACCAATGCGTACCAATCTGCCCCAGGACACGGCCTGGCCGCTGGCCGTGGAACGACTGCGGCGCCTCGACGAAACCGTGCGCGATACCGGCCTACGCTTGGGCCTGGAGTTCCTCGGCGTGCGTAGTCTACACCCGGACCGCGGTCACTTCTTCATCCACAATCTGGCCGCCGCCCTGGATTTGCTCGAAGACGCCCAGGTCGAAGCCACCGGACTGACCGTCGACTCGTACCACTGCCACGCCTCCGGCGCGACCTTCAAGCAACTGCGCCAGACTCCGGCCGAGCGCATCACTCTCCTCCATATCAACGACGCGAAACCGGTGCCGCTGGAGAACTTGGACGACCAGGACCGGCTGATGCCCGGCGAGGGGATCATTGACCTCGCCGGTTGGCTCCAAGCCATCGCCTCAACCGACTTTGATGGCACAGTCGCCTTGGAAGTGCTCGGTCCACGCCTCGCCGACCTCGACCCCGATGCGTGCGCGCAGCAGGGCATCGCCTCCCTGCGCTCCGTCCTCGCAGAAGCCGGTTTACCACTATCCTGAGGCGGCGCGGTCCAACCTGCCGCCTGCTAATCGGATGAAGCAAGTGGGCCTGGACTGGGGGAGTCCAGGCCCAACTCGCGGGAGGGATAGGATCGCCTCTCGGAGGCGTGTCATTCACCCTATCGTGTCTGGCCGGACGCCCAGTTCTACGGGCACCTCAACGGACTGACCGTCGCGCCGGACGGTGAAAGTGATCGTCTCGCCAACGGTGCGCGTCTGGAGCACACGGGCCAGCGTCTCCTCATTATCGAGCTTCTTCCCGTCCACGGCGACGATGATATCTCCACCGCTCACGAGCCTGTTTTGGTTCATAGTGGCTGGCCGGAGACCGGCGCGCTCCGCCGGGCTATTGTCCACCACACTCAACACGGCGAAGCCTGCCGCTTGCTCCAGCCCCAGCTGCTCGGCCAGCTCCGGTGACACTGGCCGGTAGGAAATCCCGATCCAGGGACGGCGGATTTCCTCACCGGCTGCCAGCTTCGGCAGTAGCGCGTGGGCACGATTGATCGGGATGGCAAATCCTACTCCAACCGAGCCGGGTATTGGGCTTTGAATCATCGTCGCAATGCCAATGACCTCTCCGGCAGCATCCAGCAGTGGGCCGCCGGAGTTGCCCGGGTTGATCGGCGCATCGGTTTGCAGCAAGCCGAACATGGCGCGACCGGGTGGGCCATAGGAGCGGTCTACGGCACTGATAATGCCGTGACTAACACTGTGGTCGAAGCCGAACGGGCTACCAATCGCAATCACTGCCTCACCAGGCTGCACGTGGTCCGAGTCGCCGAGCCGCGCCACCTGGATCTTCTCCTCCGGGATCTCGGTGGTGAGCACCGCCAAATCGCTGCGGGCATCCCATCCAGTGACGTGGGCCGACACCTGGGTTCCGTCTGCTAGGAGTACGTGGATATCTCGGGCACCCTCGACAACATGGTTGTTCGTGAGCACATGACCCTCATCCGTGACGATGAAGCCAGTGCCCTCGCCTCTACCGCGAGGGCCGCTGACCTCGATACCCACGACTGACGGCACTACCTCACGGAACAACGCCGGGATGTCCATCTCGTGGATCGGCGATGCGAGTTGGGCAACTGGCAGGGCGCCGACCGCTCGCGTCGTGAGCGGCGCTGGCAGCGCCACCGGGTCAGCTGACTGCCCCTGCCAATACCACGTGGCCGCGCCACCACCAACGCCGCCACCCACCAGGCCTGCTGCCAAGACACCCAGCAGGGTCAGGGCGCCGCGCCGGGCGTGCGTCTGCCCCGGCTTCGTTGCCGGTGGAGTCCCGACGGCTACCGTTGCCATCGGGACCGCAGACGACGCAGTGTGCTGCGGATGTCGGCCTGGAAGACTCCTCACTGTCTTGTTCCTGCTCGATGGCCACATTGCCACTTGCCCTCGTTGTCGGCACCGACTGCCTTCCATCCGGCTCAGGATTGGCGTCGTGCTCACTGATGTTATTCTCCCCTACCAACATTAAGCGCCGTGCAAGAACGGGTAAGCATCTCGTTTGCATCCGGTTAAGCGCCGGTTAACGCCCGCCAGGCCCCGTCAGCCCCACGCCGCCCCCCTCCGCAGAGGAACGTGGATTCCCGCGCACGCGGGAACGACGGGCGAGAGGCCGGAATAACGGTCGAGGCGGCGGGAATGACGGGTCGCCGCCCCCTCGCTATCGCTCCGCCCAATTACTACTGGGCACTGACCACTAGCCACTGGCAACGAGGGGGCCGCGGGATGCGGCGCGGGCTTGGTCAGTCGCCAGTACCATCCACGACGGCCGGCTCGGCGGCGCGACGACGGTCCAGCCAATGGAACCGCACGATCATGTAGGCCGCCGCCAGCGCAAAGAGGGTCCCGACAAGCTCGGCCCAGACCGCCCCGCCGAACTGCAAGGCTGCGAGGACGGTAGCGTTGAACAGCGCATGGCCAACGACGGCGACCACCCACCAGATACGCCGGCCGGTCAGTACCGTCTGCATGACCACGACCGCGGCGCCAATGTGAAAGGTCACGGCGGCAACACGCTCCCATACCACCAGCGCAGTATCCCACCACTGCAAACCGTAGAGCGCGTCGAGTTGTGCCCCTATTGTGACCCGCTCCACATTGTTCTGCGTCTGCGCCATCAAGCTATCGCCCAGCTGGAGCAGGACGATACCGTAAATGGTGGAGCCACCAACGACCAATATTGCCTCGATACCGCCGTGACCGGCGCCAAACATGACTGCATTGCGCCAATCGCGGGCGGCGGTGGCGAAACGCTGGAGCATCAGCCACCGCGCCGTCTCCTCGAAGACACCCGCCGTCAGCGAGAGGACCAGAAGATTGATCCAGAATACCGCCGGTGAGTCCACAGCACGACCCACGAGCGGCGTGAGCAGGGCCGTGAGAGCGAACAGGAAGGGGAACCGGGCCAGTTGCGATGCGATGAACGTGAGCGCACCCCAGCCCCAGGTCCGCCAGGATACGACCAGCCGCTGACGCAGCCACCAGCCAAGCGCCAGCGGACCGAGAATGACAATGACAGCCTGTATGTTCAACAAGGTCAAGGGCGACATCGCATCCTCCCAGGGCCGCGGCGCTGCCTAGTAGCTCCAAGCACAACAGTCGGCCGCTACGGCAGCTCAACCATCACTTTACACGCCTCCAGCTCACGCCGCGTGAGCTGCGTCAAGGTGTCCTGCAAATCATCCAAGGCGATCCGGTGCGTGACAAGGCTCGTGATGTGGGGGTGGGTACGCAGGTACTCCAGACATTCGGGGAACCGCCCCCGGTTGAGACGGGAGGCCGTCAGACGTAACCCGAACCGCATAGCGGTAAACGTCGGCAGCTCGACGGTGCCGTCGTAAAGTCCCAGCAGCACGTAGCGGCCGGCCGGCCCAAACCAGCGTAGCCCGGCCTCGATAGTTTCCGGCGCTCCTACTGCCTCGATCACTACGTCGGCGCCCAATCCGGCAGTAAAGGCTTTGATGCGTTCGTCGGGATCGTCGGTCAGCGTGTTGACCACCGCCGACGCGCCCAGCGCCTGCGCCCGCTCCAGGCGGCCAGGAATACGATCAACTACCAGGGCCACTGCACTCCGCTCCACCGTGAACGCCAGGCAGGCCAGCCCGATCGGCCCCGCACCGATGATGACCACTCGGTCGTCGGCCTGCACGTCGCCATTGGCCACCGCCTCCGCGCCGATGGAGAGCGGTTCGACGAGCGCCGCCGTAGCAAGGTCCACGTCCGACGGGAGACGATAGAGTTGCTGAGGGCTGACGTAGGCTTGCTCGGCGAACCCTCCGTCAGTGTGGACGCCGGTGACGGCGAGATCGGGACAGAGATTGGGATACCCGCGGCGGCAGGTGCGGCACCGGTCACAGGAGGCATACGGATTGACGACGACCCGCTCCCCCACCCGGATGCCGGTAACTTCTGCGCCGGCGGCCGCGACCGTGCCGGCGATTTCGTGCCCCATCACGCGCGGGTAGGTGAGGAAAGGATTGTGCCCCCCGAAAGCGTGAATATCGGTACCGCAGATACCGGCCGCACTCGTCGCAATGGCGACTTTATCCGCCGGCAAAGGGCGGTCCAGCCGCTTGATCTCGATAGTGCCCGGCTCAGTGAGGACTGCCGCCTTCATGCCATCCACCTCCCGATCGTCTTGCGCGAGGTCGCCGGTTGGTGTTCGAGCACCGGTAACGCGCCGCCCCGGCCCTGCCTGTCTATCAACCTAGCGCCTCATTGGTAGACTCTACCCACCTCGGCTCACGGTTTGCAGAATATTCTTATTTGGGATACGATCTCTGGGATGTTTCAACCTACAGTCCTTGATCTATTCTGCGGCGCCGGTGGGATCAGTCACGGCTTTGCCCAAGCAGGATTCTCGGTCGTTGCTGGTGTTGACTGGGACCACGACTCGCTTATGACCTTCAAGTCCAACCACACGGGAGCCCGTGTTTTGGGGGCGGACTTGGCTAAGGCAGTGCCACAACGCATAGGCGAGTTACTCGACATTGCCCCCGGCTCTATCGACTGCATAACTGGCGGCCCTCCCTGTCAAGGATTCTCCAGAAATCGTGCATTTCGTCATCATGGTGGTCAGTTTGTCGATGATCCACGCAATCATCTCTATTGGCATTTCTTTGAATATGTGGCATATTTCCGACCCAAGATCGTGGTGTTGGAGAATGTGCCCGAGTTACTTATCAAGGCCAACGGATACTTTCGGAACGCAGTCTTCGAGCGCTTCCAGCGACTTGGCTATCACGCTGAAGCCCAGGTACTCAACGCGGCAGAGTTTGGCGTACCCCAACGTCGTCGTCGCGCCTTCTTCCTAGCGGGACGTGATGGCCACAGGATAGGGTTTCCCGACCCAATCACCCGGCCTGGTAAACGGCCCGGTAGGAGGACACCTACCTCACCAGACTACATCGGTGCTAACGCGGAGACTGCCTCCAAGCTGCCATTGATCAAGCAAATGCCGGCGGGGCCGTGCGTGTGGGACGCGATTAGTGACCTCCAAGGTGAATACGCCGACAGCCTAGACGGGCAGTGCAAGTATGCTACCGAAGCGAGAACGAGCTACCAGTGCGAACGTCGGGGTGAAGCTACACAAGTGAGAAACCATTTTCCATGGAAACTATCAGAGCGGCAACTCCAACGCATTCGTCACCTGCGCGAGGGACAAGGGCAACTCCACCTCCCAAAGGAACTGCAAACTAGGCAGGGGTACGGAAGCGCCTACCGGCGCCTCCAATCCGGCGCACAAGCACTCACAATCACGACCTGGATGTTTCACCCTGGCTCTGGGATGTTTACTCATCCGACCGAAGACAGAGTAATCACAATCAGAGAAGCAGCTCGCCTTCAGTCTTTTCAGGATGTTTTTGTCTTCTTCGGCCGCTATCATTCACAGTGCCGACAACTGGGCAACGCTGTAGCTCCACTCGTTGCCAGGGCTATAGCTCAAGCGGCCCTGTCCGCGCTTGGATATGAGCGTGCTCAGGATTCCAGGCCTGTCCTCGCCGCGGTATAGTGATTGAAGAATGCCAGAGTTTCATCCAGATCGGCTCTAGTCCAGGCGATATGAAACTGCTGTGCTCCCTCAGGGATCCGATACACACCAAAAAGCTGCGTGCCACTCCGGTACCATCTTAGTACGAGATCCTCCGCGACATATCCTATCAGGCTTCGCCGGTACTCGTTTGCCCAGCGCCATTGCACCTCGTCTGGGGAATACAACCGATAGCGATGCTGGAAGAAGGTGAAATCACGTTCTGCACGATTCCGAATCAGAAAGGCAGCGCGTGGATCGCCCACATCTTGCTTCTGGCTGGAATCCTCAGCGAAGATATTGAAGTGTTGCAGGATATGTTCACCTAACACTTTCACGGGACTATCAAGTGAGAGACTCTGATCTCTGAGGATGTCACACCGCTGAATAACGACCTCAAAAGAGTCACCTATCTCCATATTCGACTTCAACAGTGTCTTCAGTGACCATCCAATTCGACCGCGCAACACATCGTACAGGAGCTTTCGCTGTTCTCTATAGCCGCCTACCGCCGCTCCAAACAACTGCTCGAAATAGGCTCCGGCTAGAGGGTATGGCAAGGGATAGCTGAAGTGCATGGCCAGGAGTTTAACAAGACGATCATATTCATCACTCGGCAGATATGCAGGGATGGTATGCGAGGGATACATCATGGCAAGACGTCGAAGAAGGAAAGGTCTTTGCCATATAACTCAGCAAAGACCCTAAGTTCTATTATGTCCAGCCGCCGCTCGCCAGATTCACACTTCGAGATGAATGATTGCGGCTTGCCGAGCTTGCGAGCCGATTGAGCTTGGGTGAAGCCTGCTGACCGGCGAGCCTGGCGAAGTCGCTTCGCCAGCGCTTTATAAGCAGGCCCGTACTTCGGCTCTAAACGTGGCACGAGTCCAGAGTATCCGAAGAGAGCATTTATCCCAAAATCCGATACTACTTTAGCATATTTGAAGTCGTATCACATCAGCACGTCATTCCAGCGAAAGTCGGAATCCGGCAGCAGGTTGGCAGATTTCGGTCTACGCCGGGACCAGAACCTGGGGATCAGGCGGCGAGGCAGAGCCAGCGGCACTTCAGCAGATTAGCAGAAGAAAGCGTCTCGTATCGCCTAGATATGACTATTTTACGCCAATATACTACATTTTATCACCAATTAAGTGTTATTATTCCACCTAATGATACTATTTCTCTCGGGAAAAGCTGCGGTGAGATTTTCTGGTATACTCTCTGCGAGTTACTTGCACCATGCGCCGTCCCGCGCGTGGTTACTGGCCAGCGAATACTTGTGACCGTTCCATCAGAAAGGCGCACGCCAGCCACAGAAAGGTGACGCTGTATGTCCTTCCAAATCCGTGGCGGTGACTTGGTCATGACTCTCGATACGGAGACGGCAGCCACGGGATTTGGTTGGCAGCAGCAACCGGCGGAGCGGCCGACCGCCGTGCCGCGCTTCAAGCTCGCTGGCACGCCGGCCGCGGTCGCCGGCATCGTCGTAGCCAACAGCACGCTAACGGTGATACTGCGCGGCGACGGAGTAGAAGGCAAGTGGCACCTCCGCCCCGGCCACGAGACCATCACCTCCGTGATCGAAGTCGAGGGTACCACGACCGATGTCGGCGTCGAGGTGTGGCTCCCATTTCCGCACGTAGCCACCATCCATCACCTGACCGGGCAGAACTGGAGCGCCCGGATTGACGCCTCCTGCCCCCTCGGCGCAACGGCCGGCGTTGCGCTGGGGAGTACCCGCTCAACCCACCAGCTCGCTGCCGTCGAGTCCGATGACTTTGCGATCACCGTCATCGGCTTGTCCAAATACACGCGCTGTCTCCCCGATACACACGCTGCGATCTGGAGCACCGGCGCGTATCGGGATGAGCAGGGCCTCTGGCTGGGCATCGAGTGCGTGAACGGCGTACCGCTGGAACTCTCCGCGCAACGCGGCCTTACTGCGGCGATAGATCGCTACTGTGACAGTCTGCAACAGCGGCTCGGTGTGCTCCCCCGCGCACAGGATCGCTCCGTACCGGCCTGGCTCGACGAGATCAAGGTCCTCGTTTCCCTCGACCTCTGGCGGGAGACCGGCGAAATCGCCCATACCTTCGACCATGTAGTGGCCCTGTGCCAAGACCTAGCTGATCTGGGTGTGCCGGGTGGGGCGGCGATCCGCCTGCAAGGTTTCCAAGGACCTAACGGCTCGCGTTATCCCGTCTTTGAGCCGGCCCCGGAGCTAGGCGGCAGCGCTGGCCTGCGTGCGGTCGCCGCGGCGGTCCACGCCGGCGGCCACCGCCTCATGGCCCACGGCAACATCTGGGGCATGGATCCGTATATTGAGCTATTTGCGACCATCGAGCACCTTGCGCTGCCGTATGACCGGCTGTATGAGCGCGTGGCCGCCGGACAAGTAGGCCCATATGACGGTTGGCCGGGTGCTTTTCCGGTCATCCCGACGGGGTATGACTCCGGCTTTGTAGAGTTGCAGCCCCAGGTACAGTCGGACTCACGGGTGACGTTCGAGACCTTGCCGTTGCCTGACGAGATGGAGGCCTTTCTCACCATTGCCGGTGTTCGAGACTTCTCATCCGGCGTGCTGCGGGCAGCCGTCAATGGACGGGAGGTGCCGAGCAGCCCCGGCATCTTTGCGCGCGGAGATCGGGCACGCTTCCGCTTCCGCTTCCGGTTCACACCGGGAGCAAACGTGATCCAGCTCAAGTTCTCGGAGGGTATCCCCGACCTGTCGCGCGCGACCTACCGGCTCAACGGCTCCGTCAAGGGCGGCCACGTATGGAACCATCCCCTCGTGCGCGCCGACGTTACGCATCCCGGGTGGATTACCGTCACGCGCCACAACCTGGGCCGGGTGGCAAAAGAGTACGGCATTGACATTCTGTACGTGGACGATTTCGAGATTACCCGCCCCGCCGAACGGGCTATCTTCGACGCCCTCCGCGAGGACCTCCCCGGCGTGGTCTTCGCTGGCGCAGCCTCAGCCGAGCCGGGATACGATGTCTTCCGCCTCACGAACACCACCGGCACGGGACTACCGCCTCGCAATACCCCCTACGGGGTAAGTGATTTCGCCCGGCGAGTCCACGAGCGGTTTACGCGCCTGATGTATCCGGGCCACTACTTTGTCCCATTGCATCCCCCGGTGGTAGCCGAAGACGGCGGCCAAGCGGGCGACGCAGCCGCAGCCGAAGAGCCGGCCGATCCCGCGGTCGCGGGGCACTCGATTCCTGAGCACGCCGAGCGGGCGCTAGTGGAAGGACCGTCCTGGGGACTCCTCCCCGCCGTGTGCCTCAACTACCGCGACTACGGGCTGGACGAGCGCGCCAAACAACTCATCCTCGACGCGACCCGGGGCTAGGGCCAGGCATGGAGCCGGCTAAACTGATCCGACCGGACATGAGCCGTGACCTCGTGCCGATTACGGAAACGCTATACGGGGAAGCATCGTCAACCCGTACTGAGCGACATAGCGCTCAAAGGGTATATAGGGCCGTACCACTGCTACTATTCTATCGTCAGGCAAGTGGCTGCCACTGCGACCACTGCATGATGCGGCGGACGGCGCCCGGCCGGCCGAGACGCACGTAGAGGTCCTCGGCCCACCGGTAGCTGGCCGGTCGCGGTCCGATGAAGACCAGCTCGGCCGGCCACAGCAACCCGGCCACCTGCGGTAGGTCGGTCACACGCAAAGCAAAGAGCATCTCGATAGCCTCGCCCGTCCCGTCGGGACCGGAGGGGCCGTCTTGCGTTGCCGGTGGCCCGTCGAGACAGACCGCTTCGAGGCCACCATGCAGCAGAGCCGCGTAAAGCGCGACGGCCGCCATCCCTCCCCGACCTGCGATAGCCAGCCGGCGGCCATCAATGCCGGGTAGCTCGGACACGGCTTGCAGCGCCCGCAGCGCATCGTAGACTTGTAACGAAGCGATGGTCCGGCCCGTAAGCATGGCTGCCCGGCGCAGATGCCAGTCGAGCGACGGACTCCAGCCCGTATCGCCGGTGCCCCGTGGCTCAACGCAGACCCGTGCCCAACGGTGGTCGAGGCCAGCGGTCTCTTGCAGCGCGTAGTTCTCCCGCCGCACATCGTGCGGCGAACGCAGCATCACCAAGGCCGGCGCCGGTTGGGCACCCTCCTGCGCTGGCGACCACATACCGCGCAGGCGCCAACTCGCCTCGCTGGTGAAGGCAAAGCGTCCACCATTGGCGTTGCCGTCGGCCCGCTCGTATTCGATCTCCACGTCGAGCGGAGCCGGACGGGACGGGAAGTGGCTGAAGGTGTGCTCACGTAGGTAGGCCACCGTTTCGACCCGCTTGGCGCGTAGCTCCTCTGCGGTAGTGATCGTTGGCGGTGGCTTCGGAACGACGAAGTATTCCTGCACGGTCGTCACGCGCTCGTCGGCCGGTATACCATCGCGATAGACGCGCAGGGTCTCGGCGCTCTCCTGCGCGTCTGGCACGTCATCGTCAAGGTCGCCGACCGCCGCTTCCGGCACCTCCTTGCCTTGCAAGTGGCGCAGAAACCAGGAGAAGATAGCGCGCCGCGAACGCTCGTGATAAGAATGACCACCCGGCGTCTCGACCAAGCGCAGCTGCTCCCCGGCGCCCAAGTGGTCGTAGACCTGCTTGGTGGCCGCATGGACCTCACGAATGGATCGGATATGGAAGATGCCATCGCGGTCAGCGGAGGCGATCAGCAGCGGCCGGGGTGCGATCAGCGCCCCCACGTCAGCCAGCTCCCAGCGATGCACGTTGACCGGGAACATGCAATCGCAGTGGCCGTCAACGGTGCGCTCGGTGACATGCGAGGCCAACGTGGCGGTGCCACAGACCGGCGCCGCCACCCGCACCCGCTCATCGGCCGCCGGCACCCACCAGCTCCCGGCACCCCCGCCCGAAAGGCCCGTCACGCCGAGTCTTGTGCCGTCTACCTCCGGCAACGCCTGGAGCAAGTCGAGTGCCCGCACGCCGTTCCACAACTCCACCCCGGCCGGCGTGTACCCACGACTGAACCAGTTGAACCAACCGCGCAGATAGGTCCCATGGTGATGACCTTCGATCTCCCCGCGCTGAATGGTTTCGGCGATTAGACAGACGAAGCCGAGTTGCGCGAACTTGCGTGGATGAGCCTGGTAGTGGACTTTCTGCTGCTGGGAATGACCACAGAGATAGAGCACGCCAGGCACCGGCGCGGATAGATCGTCCGGGAGGTAGAGGTTGGCAGTGACGTAGAGCTGCGGCAGGCTCTCGTAGGCAAGGGTTCGAATGCGGTAGCCCTCTCGTTGCGTCTCACTGGTGACCCGCACATTGAGCGGAGGTCGCTCCGTCAGCGCCATGTACGCACTGACGCCCATCATGTCGTAATACTGCGCCAAGCGGCGCTGCCGCTCCGCCGGCCACTGCGCTACCGGCGGCAAGGAACGCAGCGAGGCCGCCTGCATCTGCCGGGCCTCTCGACTCAGGTACTCGCGTATATTCATGGCTTGCTCCCCTCCCACGCTCCGAGCTAACCTACTCCCGCCCCCTGGCGAACCTCTGACTCTCCTACCGTGCTCCTTTTCCCTGGAGAGGAGGCCAAGGGAGTAACCGACCGGCCTTAACCCTTGCGCCGCCAGTCCACCATCCCATGACCACCCGGCACGGCAATCTGCACCGGCGGGGAGCCGTCCAGCCGGAATATGTAGAGGCCACCGCCGGCGCTGATAAACAGCGTGCTCCCATCCGGCGACCACGCCGCGGCAGGGTCATCCTCCACCAAGCGGGTGAGGCGGCGCAAACCGGTGCCGTCGCTGCCGACAAGCCACAGGTCTTTCGGTCTCCCATGGCCCAGCCCAGCGGCCGCGGCCGGCCGCGGCCCCAGCAGATCGAAAAGCCCCGCTTGCCGGCCTGGCGTCGGCGTAGCGAAACGTTGCGGCCGCTCCTCAGGTGGCACCAGCGCGCTATAAACGATCTGCCTACCGTCCGGCGAGAAGCGCGGTGCGGTGATCGCTTCGGAAACCCCGGCCTCGATGATTGTCCGCCTGCCGCTCCCATCCGGCGCACCGACCCAGAGTGTCGTCGCCCCATCCTCGGGGTTCTGGCGCACACCCGCCAAGCGAGTGGCGTCAGCGCTCAACGTCGGGAAGGCAGCTCCCGTGACGATGACTTCACGCTGACCGCCGGCGGCTGGCACCCGCGCGATGCCGAAGTCACGACCACTGATGACATTGTCGCTCCCAACGAGCAGCGCACTGTACGAGAAGTAGACCCACCGCCCGTCCGGACTCCACGTCGGCGTCTCAAGCTGCTCGGCGCTGCCGCCGTGCGCGATGAGTAGCGTGGCATCGCCACCACCGCTGGGCAATTGGTAGATGTCGGCGACCGGCAGCGTGAATGCGACTCTCCCCGCACCTGACTGCGGCTGCGGGGGCGGCGTGTAAGAGTAGAGAATGCTGGTCCCGCCGGGCGCCCACGCCGGATCGCGCGCATAGCCCGGCAGCGGCACATCGGTCAGTTGGCGCCGGTCACGACCCGAGGGCGCAATCGCTTCCACGTTGCCGTCGCGTGCAAACAGCAGCGGCGGCACCTCGTCGCGGCCAAAGGGGCTACAAGCAGCCAGACAGCCCAGGCTCACCACAGCAAGGGCACGGCGGCGCAGCGTAGCAAGCCTCACCCTCGTCGCTACACGACTCCCGCTCTCCACGAGCGGCGAGCGGGCCGAGGGATGCGGCCCGTCGTCTCCGACTATCACCATGCTCTCTCAGTCGGCCCAACGCGGCGCCGGTAACGCAGCCAGACGCGCACCACCACCCGCCAGAACTGCACCGCCGACTCCCATTTGATTGTGGGGTGCCCCCTCCCACCATCGTGCGCGTCTGGCACGTCAGGGTGCAAACGTGTTGATGTAGTTGAGGACATGCCAGCGATCCTCCTCCGAAAGCGTCGCTGCGAAGGCAGACATCGCCGTGCCGGGAATGCCGCGAGTGAGCCAAGCAAAGAATTGTCCGTCGGGATGCTGATAGACATGGTACGCCAGGTCGGCGGGTGGTGGTCGCAAGGAAGCCGCGGCCGGACCGTCGCCGCGGCCCCGGACACCGTGGCAGACCTGGCAATGCTGCTGGTAAATCACCCGGCCGCGCGCTAGCGATTCCTCGGTCGGGGGGATCGGGTTCTCGACATCCATCGGCGGGACGGCGGCCGCATACTGCGACAGCACGGCCCCTTGGGAGGAGCTCGTTTCGGGGGTCAGGCCAGCCTGGAGCAACACGAAGCCAGCGATGATCCCGGTCGCACCGAGCACTGCCCCACTGCTCCGGGCGATGGCAACCCACGCCGGGAGCAAGGGCGGCCCGATCACACTGACCAGCAGCGTCGCTAGGCTAACCGCAACGGCGACAACGCCGAGCGCCAGGCCGAGGTTGGGTGCAAGGAGGGCCGGTTGCTGCGCCGACGCTGCCGGTTGGATCGGGGCCGGCGCGACCACCGGGAGCATCAAGGCGATGGGCACCCGGGTGTCGTACTGCCCACTGCGCCGCACCAGCACGACAACCTGCCAATCACCGGCCAGCGATAGCCAGGCTCCCTGCGCGCTGTAGACCCCGGCGCCGGTGTGCTCGGTGCGCGCTTCCTGCTCCCCCAGGCTCCCGTCCGCCAGGGTGATCCGCAAGTCCACCTGCACCACCCCATCGGCCGGGCGGACCGGCCGGCCGTCGGCATCGCGCACCGTCGCTGCAATCGTGTTCACGCCAGCGCCGCCGGGATCCACCCGCAACTGCACCCGCAGGTCTTCTGCCGTGCCCCTTGCGACGATTCCTGGCTCGGTTGGCGGCACGAGCACACGCGCCGGCGGCACGACGGTGAGAAAGCCTACGAGCAGCAGCACCGTCGCACCCAAGGTCACCTCACTCGCGACGGCCAGCCGGAAGCGCCGCGTCAGCACAGCCGCAGCGGCCCGCACACGGGCGCCACTTTCGCGCGCCAGCAACCGGAACCCCGGCCGTGTCACCAACAAGTTGAAGGCACCGAGCGCGAGTAGCGGGAGGATCAGGGCGAGCTTCATGGAGAGGGTCACGCCGTAGACGGTCGTAAAGAGCGCCTCGACGCTGCCGACGTGCAGCCAGAGCTGATAGGTGCCAGTCATGACCAGCACAGCCACGCACGCTACAGCGATCCTGGAGAAGCGAGGCACCGCTGCGGCGAGCACGCGCAGCCTAAGCGCTGGCGGCAGCGGCGCGAGCACCACCGGGAATACGAGCAGCAGCTGGAAGAGACCGCCAATCCACAGCGCCGTTGCCGCCAGATGCAGCCAGTCGGCAGCCAGCGCCACGACGACGAGCTGCAGCGTCGCTGCGCTATGGGAGACCAGGCCGGTGACGAGGAGCACCAGACCGGTGAGCGCCACCCCCAGCCACCACCAGCCCCAAGAGCGCCAGCGCATCGCCGCCCTGACCTCCGGGCGACGACTTGCTCGCGCCAGCAGTACCGCGAGCAGCACCACCAGCGCGAGCCAGATGAGCCAGATGCGGCCGTAGCGGGTGGTGAGCACAACCTCCAGCAGCGGCGCTCCGAGCGCCTCCACGTGCGAGACGTTCGTAGCGGCGGCAGTCTGCACGATCAGCGCGCCCAACGTGGCAAGCAGCAGCAGCCACCAGCCAAACCAGGCCAGACTCCGGCTGGCTCGCAGACCACCCCGCCACGCTCGCACGACCTCACTCGCCGGCCGCTCGCCCGGTACCCGCGGCGTCTGCGTGACGATCAGCGCCGGCGCCAGGATGGTCGGGCCGAACACGAGCGTACCGCCGACCGCCGCAGTCCCGAGGTGCCGGAGCCAGCGCACCAGCACGTTGAGCGCGTCTACCCGGCCGGCCAGCGCGTCTTGCCCACCCAGCAGGGCTGCGGCGTCAACGCCGGTCGGCGCCGGTGACTCGGCTTCCCCAGGAGTGCCAACGGTAAACGGCACACTCCCGGCCGTAACGTGTCCGTCCACCTTGGAGAGAACGCGCCAGACGACCGTGTACGCACCGTCAGCGAGATCGGGCGGGAGATCGAGCAGCAGCGACAACGGCTCGCTGGGCGCGACCTGGGCCGGCGCGTCGGTCAGCCGCCGCCGCGTGGCGTCGAAAAGCGCCACCTCGCTAAAGCGCAGCTCCGGCTCTTCGCTGAACCACAACTGCATCCGGTGGGGCGCCTCGTGCAGCACTGCGCCAATCGCCGGCTCCGCGCGCAACAGGTTGGCGTGGGCCTCCGCCACCGCGACCACCGGCTCATCGTGACCGCGGGACGACAGCCGCGCGGCACCCGCCGCGACCCCAGCGCCGACCAGCGCAGCCAGGCTCCGCAGCAACAGGCGCCGTTGGGTGCGCGAGAGCATGGCGTCGCTTTTGGCGTTCACATCGGGAGGGTAGCACGACCGATACTCCGGCTGCGCTCCCCGCGGCCGGCATCCGCCGTAGGGGCAACCCCAGTGGTTGCCCACGCCAACTCCCCGCGGCTAGGACGCCCCTACCGGGTTAGCCGGCAGTGGTGCAGAGCGCGCCTACGGGATGAAGCGGCGCAGGAAGGGGACGGCTCGTGCGATAGCCGGCTCCTCGTCCTCCACCCCTTCGTAGACGAGGGAGCAGAAGCCGTTGTAGCCGGCCCGTTGAAGAATGCCAAATACACGCGGGTAGTCGAGCCACCGCTCCTCGCCTGTTTCCATCCGGTAAATCTTCGTGCGGACGTGCGTTGCGAGATGCACCGTCTGTTGCAGACTCTCGTAGACCGCCTCGGTGGCTACCTCCGACCCTGCACCCGAGGCGCCCGGCGAGCCGACATACTGGCCGGTGTCCCACACGTGGCTGAGGTGCGGCGCCGCCTGCTCGACGAACTTCAGCACGCTCGCGCCGTCGGCGGTGAGGTTATGGTGGTTATGATTCTGCAACGAGACTTGCACTCCCTCCTCCCAGCCGTAGTCGGCGACCTCTTTCAGCGCTGCCGCGCACCGATCCCAAGCACCGGCCCGCTCGGCCGCGCTCCCCCGTGGCGTACCGGCAAACACGCGCACTTGGGGCGCACCGAGCACCCGCGCCAGGCGAATGCACTGTTTCGCCCCCTCGATCTGCGCTGGCACTTCATCCGCCGGCAGCGCGAAGTTGTTGCTCACGCCCAGACAGGTAATCGGCAAGCCGGCCCGCAGGCAGCGCAGCTTGACTTCACGGAGGTACGGGAAGTCCTCGGAAGCCAGGTCGCGGGAGTGGATGTCAATCCCGTCGAGGTCCAGGGCACGGCACCGCTCGATGAAGCTGAAGAGATCCATCGTGCCGGCAGCAAACGACCGCTTGTAACTCAGCGAGAGACAGGCAAGCTTCAACATCGGGCTATTCCTCCTTTGTCTCCGCCGCGTACCTGCCACACTGGCGTAGCAGCGGCGTAGGAGCATTGTAGACCTCGCCTGGCTCTCATGCACTCCCGGCGCCGGGCGAGACTTCCGCCACCTTGCCGTCGCGCCGTCCCCCGCCTAGACTCCGACAGGCAGTGATCCGGCATGAAGCTATTCCCGCACCCGCACACGAACCGATTCCCAACCCGCACCGGCGACGCTTCCTGGAGCAAGAGGCTGTTCACCTCTCACCCTCCGGCCCGCTCTCCACGAGTGGTACCTTTGCAAGAATCGTCATTCCCGCGCAAGCGGGAATCTAAGCACCGGGCCGCCCAGGTTGGTGGGAGGCGAGTCACCGCCACCCTAGCATTCCATCCGGGTGGTTCTGCAAAGGTTTCGCAACTGGGGCGGGAGAGTCTGCCGAAAGGCGGGCAAGGGTGAGGCCATCCCCACCAGCCCGGCAAGGTTGGCCCTTTGCTTGGGGCGAGCGGACCTACGTTGCCGGCGTCGTCAACACGTCCCCCGACTCCTTCTCTGGCGATGGGTTGGCCGAGCCGGGCGCCGCGGTCGCACACGGCCTACGCTTGGTGGATGAGGGCGCTGACCTGCTCGACGTCGGCGGCGTATCCACCCGCCCCGGCGCACCATCGGTCCCGGAGGCCGAAGAGCGCCGTCGCGTGCTGCCGGTGCTCGCTGCGCTGGCCGCCAAGACGGACGTGCCCATCAGCGTGGATACCTCGCGCGCCACGGTCGCTCGCATAGCACTCGCCGCCGGAGCAACCATCGTCAACGACGTGTGGGCACTCTCCGCCGATCCCGAGATCGCTGCGGTCGTCGCCACGGCACAGGCCGGCGTTATCCTGATGCATAACCGCCGGGCACGCGCTAAACGCCATGCCGTTGTCGGTGGCCACTATCCCGACGTGCCCGACGCAAATATCTTCAATGCCGTGATCACCTTCCTGCAGGAGCGCGTCGCAGCGGCCCAGGCGGCGGGCATTGCCCGGTCGCAGATCGTCGTGGACCCCGGCCTGGGTTTCGGCAAAACACCTGACCAGACCATGCTCCTACTCCGTCGCACCGCCGACCTGAAGCAGGCATTAGCGCTGCCCTTGCTCGTCGGACCCTCGCGGAAGAGCTTCGTCGGTCGGGCACTTGGCCTCCCGGTAACGGAGCGGCTGGAAGGCACCATCGCCGCGGTCGTCCTCGCCGTTGTCGGCGGCGCCGACATCGTGCGCGTCCATGACGTCCAGGCGTGTACCCGCGCGGTGCGGCTGGCCGACGCGGTCGTGCGCGACACAACGGCCTAATGAGATTCACCGGCATCACCAGATGAACATGCTCACGTACAACGCAGCGCTCACCTATCTCCTGGAACGCACGGATTGGGAGCGGCGGTCGCTCGGCGCAGCGGCGCGGGGGGCCTGGAACCTGGATCGCCCCCGCGCGCTACTCACCGCCCTCGACCATCCCGAGCGGCGCTATCCGTCCGTACACATCGCCGGGACCAAGGGCAAAGGCTCTACCGCCGCGTTCCTCGCCTCCATCTTACATACCGCCGGCCTGCGCGTCGGTCTCTACACGCAGCCCCACCTGCACGACTACCGCGAGCGCGTGCGGATCAACGGCAAGCCGATTGCACCGGCGGCGCTGGCCCGCACCGTTACCCAGCTGGCCGCGGTTGTAGAGCGACTAGAGCAGGAGTGGCGAGCCGGAGCCGCACCGCCCCTCCCACCATCCGTGCGGCTCCGGTCCGCCAAGTCGCCCGACCTGGGCCGGTTCACTACCTACGAGCTAGGTACGGCGCTGGCGTTCCAGCACTTCGCGGACGCCGACGTGGACTGGGCCGTCGTCGAGGTCGGGCTAGGCGGCCGCCTTGATGCGACGAACGTGCTGACGCCGGCGGTAGCAGTGATTACCGCCCTCTCCCTGGACCACACCGCGCTCCTCGGCAATACACTGGCGGCTATCGCCACGGAGAAAGCCGGGATCATCGAGCCGGGTGTGCCGGTGGTCAGCGCAGCCCAGCAGCCGGAAGCGGCCACAATCCTGGCAGCCATCGCTACCGAGCGTGCGGCATCGTTGGCCCTGGGCAGTCGGGATTTCTCCTGGTCCGGCGATCACCGCGCCGGGATGGTCAACGGTGCAAACTGGGGCTACGCCGGCCTGGAGCTAGGGCTGGTCGGTGCCCATCAGCTCGAAAACGCGGCCGTGGCGGTCACGGTGATCGAGACGCTACGGCTGACCGCCAGGCTGGAGGTATCCACCAAAGCGGTGCGCCAGGGATTGCTGAATGTGCGTTGGCCGGGCCGGCTAGAGACGCTCCAAGCGGAACCGGATAGGCCAACGGTCGTCTGCGACGGCGCCCACAACGACGACTCGGCGCGACGGCTAGTCGCAGCTATCCGCGACTGGTTCCCCCACCGCCAACTCCACCTCGTAATCGGCGCCAGCGCAGACCACGACCTCGCCGCGATCTGGACCGCGCTGCGGACCCTCGCGCCCACTACCGTGTTCGCCGCCGCTTCGACCCATCCCCGTGCTCGCCCGGCCGAGGAGATCGCCGCGCAGGTGAGCAACGGCGACGGTGGTGCCAAAGCAATGCCCTCGGTGCAAGCGGCTCTTCACCAAGCGGTGCAGCACGCCGGCCCCGGCGACCTCGTGCTGGCGACCGGATCGCTCTTTGTCGCTGCCGAGGCACGCGCTGCCTTGGGACGCACCGCGGCGGGATGACATCTTGGCGCTAGGAGATCGCTTCCGGTCATTGGCGCGATGAATCGCGTCCCTACGATGTATCCCGTACCTCCCCCTGTGAGACCTCACCCTGCCTGCCTCTGGTGAACTCCCCCTCTCCCTCGCCCGGCGAGGGAGAGGGGGCCGGGGGGTGAGGGGCGTCATCGGTGCGATGGGCGGCGAGCCGCGCCTGCGCGGCCTTTAGCGCCAGCGCCACCCGGCTCGGCGCGGTGCCGCCCGGCACGTCCTTTGCCGCCACAGCCGCTGCCGCTGTGACCTGTTCGAGGGCATCAACACCGAGCTGCGGCGACGCCGTGGTCAGCTCGGGCACAGTCAGCTGTTCTAGCGACTTCCCGGCCGCGAGACAGTGCTGCACGAGCTTGCCTACGACTTCGTGCGCTTGCCGGAAGGGCAGCCCCTTCCGAGCCAGATAGTCGGCCAGCTCGGTCGCGGTCGAAAAGCTGGCCGTGGCTTGCGCCGCCATCCGTATCGGCTGAGGCGCCATTGACCCCACCAGCCCCGTCATCGCCACGAGCGCGGCACGAGTGGTGTCCACGGCGTCGAAGAGCGCCTCTTTGTCCTCCTGGAGATCGCGGTTGTAGGCGAGGGGTAGGCCCTTGAGCAGCGTGAGCAGCGCCTGCAAGTGACCGAATACCCGTCCGGTCTTGCCCCGCGTTAGCTCTGCCACGTCGGGGTTCTTCTTCTGCGGCATGATCGAGCTACCTGTCGCGTAGGAGTCGTCCAACTCCACAAATCCGAACTCACCGGAGTTCCACACAATCACGTCCTCGGCCAGCCGCGACAGATGCACCATCACCAGACTGCACGCCGCCACCAGCTCCACGGCGAAATCCCGGTCACTGACCGCGTCCATACTGTTCTCGGCAAGCATCACGAACCCTAGCTCGTCGGCGACGGCGTGCGGATCAATGGGAAAGCCCACACCCGCCAGCGCCCCGGCGCCCAACGGCAGCACGTTCGTTCGCCGCCGACAGTCACCGAGCCGGTCGTAGTCGCGCTCCAACATCGCTACGTAGGCCAGCAGGTGGTGCGCGAACAACACCGGCTGCGCCCGTTGCAGGTGCGTGTAGCCGGGCATGACCGCTGCCGGATGCGCCTCGGCCTGCCCGATCAGCGCCGCTTGCAGGTCAAGGATGCGGGTGCGGAGGTCGTCAATCGCCTCTCGACACCACAGCCGCACGTCCGTCGCCACCTGGTCGTTGCGACTGCGAGCGGTGTGCAGCTTGCCGGCCACATCGCCGATCTTCTCCGCCAGCCGTGCCTCGATATTGAGGTGGATGTCCTCGCGGCTAGGGTCGAAGGCAAACTCGCTGTCCTCGATCTCGCCCTCGATCTCGCGCAGGCCGGCGATGATCGTCCCAGCTTCCTCGGCAGTGATGATTCCTTGCCGGCCGAGCATCCGGGCGTGGGCGATGGAGGCAGCGACGTCCTGACGATAGAGGCGCCAGTCGAACGAGATCGACTCCGTGAACGCCTCGACCGTCGGGTCGGTCGCCTTGGCAAACCGCCCGCCCCAAGCCTTGGCGCCGCCCCCCCCAGCCGTGTCTTGCCCGCCAACCATTGCCCACTCCCGTGCTGCAAACTGTGGTGATTGTACCCCCGCCCGCCAGAAGATCGAGCTAGCGACACAACGCCGGAGGTAAAGCGCAGCGTTTCCTCGTAGGGGAACCCATACTGCACCTCACCTCCGGCTGCCCAGCCACCCTAGCGCCGGCGACTGGCCATCAAGATCGCCATGCCCGCGGCCAGCACGCCGACGGCGCCAGCGCCGAGTCCACCGAAGGCGAGAGCTTGCGCCGTGCGTGCGGACGACTTGACCACTGCCAGTTCCTCCTGTAGCTCAGTTCCCGAAGGTAGCGACTCGGGAAACTGGATAGTCGTGATCGCCTGAACGTCGTCGAAGCGTCCCGGGCCGGACTCGAAGCGCTCGTTGATCGGGTGTCCTTCGATGGTTCCGGTAAAGGTGAAGATGTAGCTGCCGGTGCGCGTGGGCACGAAATCGGCGACATACGTCCCCGGCGCCTCGAACACTGCCCGCAGCGGAAACTCGCGCGGCTCGCTGCCACCGGCGGCTACCAGCACTTTCAACGTCGTCTCCAAACCCTCCACCGGTACCATCGCCGTGTGCTCGTGCGCGTGCCCGTCTCCAGCCTCCTGGAGATCGTGTACTGCCTCGGGGTGGGGACCGCTGGTGACTGTCTGGAGCGCCTCGTCGTGATTGGTCCATGCCAGCGTAGTCCCCGGCTTGACCACCACCTCCGCCGGGTGAAAGGCATTGTTGTGAATCCTGATCTCCACCCGGCCGGATAGCTCTGCGTCGTCGCTGACGGTGATCTGCGCCAAGTGCTCGCCCGTCAGGTGGCTGTGATAGGGGATGGTCAGACCCTTGTGCTGCTCCGTCACCCGGAACGTATAGCTCTCGTTGTGCTTAAGCCCCGGCGAGGTGAAGACACCGGCATGTACATTCACGTCTATAGGCGCCGCCTCCCCGCCTTGCGCGGCCCGCTGCATCACCTTGAGGAAAACAGCATTGATTTGGCCGACGTAGGCCGGCTCGACGTTGAAGCCGACGGTCAGCTCATACTCGTTGACCGTGCGGTGATCGTGCGCCAGCGCCGCTGCCGGCAGCGCCAGCGCCAGCACCAGCGCCAGCATCGCGGCACCGCGGCCGAACCGACGGCCCGTGAGCCAGCGCACCCGCCGGGTGTGCTGCCGTGAATCCAGGACTGTAACCATGACGTTTCTCCCTTACCGTCTCCTGAAGTTGTGCCATCGAGGGCAGCAGCTATATATCTCGGAGCAGGGCCGTGCCGCTGCCGGTGCAGATAGGCGCAGCCGTGCCCGGGCAGGCGCTCACTGCAAGCGGAGATACCTACGACCGACACGAGCCGGCCGGGGGGCTATTCGGCAGTCAAGGGTTCGCGCGGTGGAGTCTCCGGCGGAGGGATAGGGACATCCGGTGGCCGGAAGCCGTCTACGGACCACACATAGTCCAGCACAGCAAGGATCGGCTGTGGCAGCGGCAAAGCACTGTGCAAGTAGGTGAGGGCTGGCGCCCCCGCACTCATCGCGTGCCAGGCGCTTATTTGCCGTCGTTCCGACGCCTCTGTGGCAGCTACGCTCATCCGCAGGGCCGCCGCCCCCGACCACACCGGACTATCGGGCGCGTGTACGTGACGATGGGTGGCGTGATGCCTTGTTGCCAGGACGGCATCGAGCAGTGGGAGGCCATGCCAGTGGACCGCGATGTGACGCTGCACCCCGGTGACGGGCCAGTCAGTTGGCCCGTGCAGGTGCGCTGTTGGGAGCGTAAGGGCGAAGAGCGCAACGAATGCCACCAGGGCCGGTTGGCACAGCGCCCGCAGCCAGACGCATCCCGTCGCAACATGCGCCGCCCAGATGCGACCTAGCAGCCAGACCCAGGTAGCCCGATCTGCCGGGTCAGCACACTCGAGAGGAGCGGTCATACTGCTATGCGCTGCCCGGAGCATCAACGGGAGGCGGTGTGCCTCACCGGAATGCGGACAATACCTCCGGCCAGCAACTCAAGCTAGTATACCAAGCCTCGCTGCACACGACGATAGGCGCCGACGCCTGGAGCCTCCCTGGTGGCGCGCAGGGGTGCTGCGTCCGCAGCTGCGTCCGCACTGGTGCATAATCTATCCCCAGCAGCACGGACGGGGCTTCAAGCCCCTACTGAATCACCTTCAGCACAAGCATGAAAGGGGCAAGATCATGCGTATTGCCGTTGTCGGCGCCGGTGCCGTAGGAGGGTATTACGGTGGCACGCTGGCCAAGCACGGCGAGCAGGTGACACTCATCTGCCGCGGTGCCCATCGGGACGCCATCGTGCGTGACGGTCTCCAAGTGTCCAGCCATTGGGGCGACTTTACCGTGCCTGTACCCGCGACGGCCGATCCACACGCGGTAGGGCCGGTAGACCTCATTCTCTACGCGGTCAAGACCTACCACAATCCCGAGGCGCTACCGCTGCTCGAGCCGCTCCTCGGCGCGGACACCTCCATCCTCCCCATCCAGAACGGCGTGGAAAGCCCCGCCCGGATCGCCGCCGTCTACGGATGGGAGCCTGTCCTGGCCGGGACAACCTACATTGACGCGGCCCGGCCGGCCCCCGGTCGGATTGAGCAGGTAGGTGCCACCGCGCGCATCGTGTTCGGCGAGCAGGATGGCTCCTACAGCCCTCGCGCCGCCCGCGTCGCCGACGTGCTCACCAAGGAGGGCCTCCAGGTCGAGGTGAGCAGCGACATCGTATCGGCGCTCTGGGCCAAGCTCGTCCTGGTCGCCGCCACCGGCACCGTCATGACAGCGTCGCGCGCGACGTGCTTGGAGGTGCTGGCCTGCCCGGTCGGCGCGCTCACGGTGCGGACCGTGATGGAGGAAATTGTGGCAGTGGGGCAAGCGCACGGCGCCGAGTTCGCCAGCGACATGGTGGATGTGCGTATGGCCACCGTCGCAGCCGACGCACCGGGTCTCGTCTCGTCGCTCCAGCTCGACTTCCAGGCTGGCAACCTGCTGGAGCTAGACGACCTCTTGGGTGCGGTCGTGCGGCAAGGTCGCGCCAAGAACGTGCCGGTCCCGGCCAGCGCCGCGCTCTACACGGCCCTCTACAAGTTCCGCCAGGGGCACGACCCGGACAGCGGCAGATAAGTAGGGAGGGCACCATTCATGGTACGCTCTCCCGTCATTCCGGCTTGCGCCGGAATCCACTGGCGTAGGGGCCCGATTGACCTCACCGCACCCGTCCCCCTGCGAAGCGAAGGACCATAGGCAGGCTTGGCCACCGGCTACCGGCCACTGGCCGCACGCTGGCGCAGCAGCCACACCAGCACAGGCCCGGTAACGGCCCCGTACACGGCCCCGAGCGCGGCCCAGCCCACGGCCGTGTCCGTGATCCCGGACACGAGGCCGCCCACGACCCAGCCTACGGTGCTGGCCAGCACCCACCAGCCCGCCCGGGCCACCTGCCGCTGCAGCACCAGCCATTGCAGTACCCCGAGCACGGTCCCGCCCACGGCCACGCCCACGACAAAGCCCACGTCCCCGCCCGGGTCTGCGCTCCAGTCCGGGCCCCAGCCCGCGCCCCAGGCCGTGCCACCGACCAAGCGCCCGATCACGCCCACGACCCAGCCCAGGCCCACGGCCAAGACACCGACTATGGCACCGCTCACGATGCTGGCCAGCACCCACCAGCCCGCCTGGGCGACCTGCCGCCGCAGCACCAGCCATTGCAGCGCCCCGGCCGCGATCACGCCCATGACCATGCCCACGTACCCGGTCACCACGATGCCCCTGGACAAGCCCCCGCCCAGGGCCACGCCCACGGCCCCCCCCCCCACACCCCACCCGACCGTGCTGGCCAGCACCCACCAGAGCCACAAGCGCCAGTCCACGGGTGCTCGCTCCCCGTTCATATCAGACGGCTACTCCTCCGTTGCCGCTGCCTCCACCGGCTGACGCAGCAGCCACACCAGCACACCCCCCGTAATGGCCCCATACATGGCCGGGATCAAGGCCGCGGCCACCGCGGGCAGCCTCACGTGCGTGACCGCGACCACGGCCTGGAGCCCGATCCCGCCCACGCCGATGCTCACGGGCCAGCCCACGGTGCTGGCCAGCACCCACCAGCCCGCCCGGGCCACCTGCCGCCGCAGCACCAGCCATTGCAGCACCCCGAGCACGGTCCCGTAGAGGACCAACAGCACGGACAAGGCCCACTCCCCGCTGCTGGCTTCCCCCGCGGTCTCGGGCCCGCCACCGACCCAGCGGGTGCCGAAGCCCAAGGTCGCGCCCAGGGCCACGCCCACGACTCCGATTACGGCACCGGCCACGGTGCTGGCCAGCACCCACCGGATCGCCCGCGCGATCTGCCGCCGCAGCACCAGCCATTGCAGCGCCCCAGCCGCGATCACGCCCATGACCATGCCCACGTATCCGGTCACGACAATGCCCCTGGACAAGCTCCCGCCCATGGCCACACCCACGGGGCCGCCCACGCCCCACCCCACGGTGCTGGCCACCACCCACCAGAGCCAGAAGCCCCAGCCCGGAGCCGGAGCGCTGCCCACAGGCTGAGGACTACGCTCGCCAATCTGCTCGGCCATCGTTCCCCTCCTTGATGCGCCTGACCCTTCCGACAATTAGGAACATGGTAGCGTGCAGACTACGTTGCCGCTACAGCCCTATTAGTACCTCACCGCCCGGTAGCCGGATACGCCACGCCCGGCGTGCTATGCTGCAACCGAGTTGGCGCTGATCGTCGCGTCGGGCCGGAGCGGCTAGGAGGGGGGCGCATGGCAGCAGCAGACGCGGGAAAACGGCTGTACGAGGATTCCATCATCATCGATGGCCTCAACGTCAGTAATTGGCAGAGTCCAGCCGTCTACCGCAGTCTACATGCCGGGCGCGTGACCGCCATCAATGCCACCATCGCCGTCTGGGAAGACTACCGTGCTACGCTGGACAATATTGCCGCTTGGCTGCACCGATTCGAGGAGCACCAGGACACTTTGCTGCCAGTCGGCTCGGTTCAGGATATCCGCCAGGCCAAGCAGGACGGGAAAGCAGGCGTCATTTTCGGCTGGCAGAACGCGACCCCTATCGAGAACGACCTCGACCGCCTCGCGCTCTTCCACGCCCTCGGCGTGCGCGTGATCCAGCTCACCTACAACGAGCGCAATCTCTTGGGGAACGGCTGCTACGAGCGGTCGGACGACGGCCTGAGCCACTTCGGCCGGGACGCGGTGCGCCAAATGAACCGCCTCGGCATCCTGATTGACCTCTCCCACGTCGGCGACCGCACGACGCTAGAGGCCATTGAGCACTCCGAGCGGCCCGTCGCGATCACCCACGCCAATGCCCGCGCCTTCTTCGACCATGTTCGCAACAAGACCGACGCGGCGTTGCAATTGCTGGCCGAGCGCGGCGGCGTCATCGGCGCCAATGCCTTTCCCTCCTTCCTGCGCCGCGGCTTCAAGTCCACCATCGCCGACTACGTAGACGCCATCGAGGACCTGATCGAGCGCGTGGGAGTTGACCACGTGGGGATCGGCACGGACTATACGCAGGACCAACCCGCGGCCTTCTTCGATTGGCTCTTTGCCCAGCAAGGCACCAAGCACGGCGTGCGCGGAGAACCCTTTCCCGATCCTCTGATCCATCCGCAGGGCATGGAGACCCCCGATTCGCTATCCAACCTGACCGGAGAGCTGCTCCGCCGCGGCTACCGCCCGGAGGAGGTGACCAAGATCATGGGCGGCAACTGGCTGCGGCTCTTCCGGACCGTCTGGGGGGCGTCCTCTGCCCGTCATTCCGGCTTTCACCGGAATCCAGCGGTGGGAATGTGATCACCCTCTCCCCGTGGAGAGGGCTGCCGGGGGTGAGGCGCACTACTCACCCAACTACTCCAAGGAGGCAGAGCATATGGTACGTGTAGGCGCGGGCGCATATCAGTACGAGGTGATCCCGTCGTGGCCCCAGCTGCCCAAGTATTGGGAGTTCGGCGACTGCACCAATGGCGCCGTGAACTCCCAGGGCGAAGTCCACATCACCAGTCGGGGCGCCCATCCGCTCACCATCTGGAATACCGACGGCAGTTTCGTCTCCTCCTGGGGCGAGGGCACCTTTGGCGACCCGCATCACGTCTTTATCGGCCCGGACGATCATGTCTGGATCACCGACGACTTGCGGCATGTCGTCACCCGCTACACCCCGGCCGGCGAGGCGGTACAGACGCTGGGGCGACCGGGACGGCCGGCAGCGGCATTCGCACGTATCCCCTTCAACATGCCCGCCGGCACGGGCCTCGGCCCCGGCGGCGAGATCTTCGTGGCCGACGGCTACGGCAACTTCCTCGTCCACAAGTTCAGCCCGGACGGGGAGCTACTCCGGACCTGGGGGCAGCAGGGCACCGGGCCGGGCGAGTTCGGCACCGTCCACAACCTCGCCGTAGATCACGAGAGCCGCGTCTACGTCTGTGACCGGTCGAACGACCGCATCCAGGTCTTCGACGGCGAAGGACGGTTCCTGACCCAGTGGGACATCCCCGGCCCCAACGACCTCTGCATCCAGGACGACATCGCCTACGTCGCCGAGGGGGGGCAGTGGGTCAGCCTCCGGACCTTGGACGGGCAAGTCATTGCCCGTCTTGGCGGCGACGAGAGCATCTTCAAGTCCGGGCACGGCATCACTGTGGATACGGAAGGCAGCATCTACGTCACGGAGATCATCCGCCACCAGCGCGTGACCAAGCTCCAGCGGCTCTGATATCGTCACTCCGGCGAAAGCCGGAGTCCAGAAAGTGGTGAGGAGCCGATACGCTATGTCGTCTACCGGCGGCAAGGAGTGAGGTATCACCATGAGTTGGGACGTCTATGTGTGGAGCTACGACGGCAACCGGCCCCCCGGTGATGTAGCTGCAAGAATCTGGTACTCATCACAAGATGAAGAAGCAGCAGAGGATGCCTACGGCCATCTCCCACCACTTAGCGGCGACATGGTGGCCGCGGCCACACCGAAGGTTATGGGCACACTGGCCGAGGTCCGCGCCAAGATAGACGCCCATCTACCCGGCATCGAGTGGAGTGATGACTTCGGGGGTCTCTACTCCGGAGATGGTTTCACCTTCGAGATAGACGTAGGCAGCCAGCCCCAGCCAGACGGATTCCTGGTGGTGGTCCGTGGGAGCGGTGATGCCGTCAGCGCCCTCCTCCAGTTCGCAACGCCCAATGGCTGGTCACTGTTCGACACCACTACCGAAGACTTTATTGATCCTGAAAATCCATCTGACGCCGGATGGTGGGAGTGGCAAAAGGCTCAGGATACAGCCCGTGACTATATTAGACGCCTGCACCCGGATGTGAAGCCTGTGGAAGAAATCTGTGATCCGGACACTGGCCGCCGGAAGACGATATGGCAGAGAGCTTGGGATCAAGTCACTCGCTATCTGGCGCGTATCTTGTCCTAGGTGGTGCCGGCTCGGCGCTGGACTTATTCGTACAGCCCGGGAACAAAAGGAGTAACTCATGGGCACGTGGGGCAAGGGCCTATTCGAGAATGACACTGCCTGCGATATGCGTGGTGACTTCTGCGACTTCATTGCCGAGGGTGCTTCACCGCCTGAGGCTTCGAGGTGGTTGATAGATCAGTGGGATCCTGACAACGATCCCGATTGAGGGGGCAGTCATCTGGCTGACCCTCGCGGCACTCCTGTGGCAAGTAGGATGGCTCAATGAGGCAGTGAAAGAGCGGGCGCTGCGGATCATCAACGATGGATCAGATCTTCAGGGTTGGATAGATGAAACAACTGCGTGTGACGTGGAGGAGCGCCGAGCAGTATTGGAGAAGCTCAAGGAGCAACTCCTATCGCCGCAGCCGGAGCCTATGGACAAGAGCCGGATCAAGAGGCTCGATCTAGGTTTGGAAGACTGGTAGAGCAGCCTCGAGTGGATGTACTGTCGCTCTGCGGAGCGGTGGACCATAGAGGGACAAGGGATGAGTCCCGCCGGAGCTAGGCCAGCGGCAGTACCAGCTGCGAGGGACGCTCGGCGTCGTGGAAGAGCGTGTTCACGGCGACCTGCCACTCCGCTTCCTCGCCGAGCGGCCCCCCGGTATTGAGGTTGCGGTCTGAGCGCGGAAAGTCGCTGCTCGTCACCTCCACCCGCAGCCGATGACCGGCCTGGAAGACTTGCGCGGTAGGCGTTAGCTCCACCTCCAGCCGGTGCAGCTGTCCCGGAGTCAGCAGTTCGGCGCGGGCCAGCGAATTGCGGTACCGCGCCCGCAGGATGCCGTCGCACACCGACATGGAGCGCCCGTCGGGCCAGACGTCGCATAGCCGCACCACCCAATCGGTGTCCGGCGCGGACGAGAGCGCATACAGAATCGCCTTGACCGGCCCGACCACCGTCACGTCCCGCTCCAGCACGTCCGAGGTATAGGTCAGCATCCGCCCCTCAACCGACCGATGATCGCGCGGCCCTAGCTCCATATCGTTGATCACACTCCGCACCGGGTCCACCGGATCGTACACAAAGCTGTCCGGCTGCTCGGCCACTGCCGGCGCGGCAAACGTCAGTCCGCCGTTGTTCAGCGAGGCCTCCGTTCGACCGGTACCTCCCCGGAAGTAGACCGGCCGGTAGGTGACATCCGGCGGCGGCCACGCTGCCAGATCGAGCCAGCGGTTGGCTCCCATCAGGAACACCCGCACCGGGGGCAAGTCCATGATCCCCGTATCCACCCCCTTGAGCCAGTAGTCGTACCAGCGTAGCCAATACTCGTTCTGGTCGAACGCGGCCGCCGGCCCGAAATCTAGCTCACCCGTCTGCTGCCGGCCGATGTTGGCCTGACCGTGCTGCCAAGGACCGATGACGACCCGCTGCGCCGCGCGACAGGCAGCCGTCCGGCCCTGCTCGCGCACGCCCTGAAAGGCCCGTAGCGTGCCGGCGATGAACATATCGAACCAGCCGCCGAGATGGAAGATCGGTACATCAATCTCGCTGAAGTGTGGGGCGATATTGACCGGCTGCCAATACGGCCCGTCCTCGGGATGGTCGAGAATGTCGAAGTACCAGTCGGCCAGCCCCTCCAGCGGCGGACACGACTTCAGCGGCAGGTGCCAGTACCACCGCTCGATCTCGCCCAGCGCCTGTCGCAGTCGCGCACGGGCCGCGTCCACGCCCGGCGGCGCCGTCTTGTGCTCCAGCTGGATCAGCACCTGCTCCAACGACCACTTGCGCCGCCGACAGAGGTCGTGCGCGCCCCCGCGATAGTTGTGCCCGCCGTACCAGCCGGTATCGGCCTGCCGAACGAACAGCGCCTTGAGGTGCGGCGGCCGCGTGGGAGCAACGAGATACTGGGTCAAGCCCGAGTAAGAGCCGTCCGCCATCCCGACTTTGCCATCCGACCACGGCTGCGCTGCCGCCCATTCCACCGAGTCGTACCCGTCCCGGTTGGCGCCCCAGGCATCGTCGCGCATCGGATCGAACCGCCCTCCCGATCCGAACCGCCCCCGCACGCTCTGTCCGACGAACACGTAGCCGTGCCGCGCAAAAAACTCCCCGTTGGCCGTACACCGCGCGACCAGCTCATAGCCTACCCGCTCCAACACGACCGGATACCGGCCCTCGGCTGCGGGCCGGTACACGTCCGCCCGCAGGATAGTCCCGTCCCGCATCGGCACCGGCACATCACGGTCCACCCGCACGTTATAGACCGCCTCCGACCTCACACCCCCAGCCATCTCCCCCTCCTCACAACAAGTAGCCCCCGCCCTAGCTCTCCCCCATTGCGACGGGGGAGGGAACACATCGTCTCCTCGCCGCAGCGGGGGACCTATAGGGGGGCCGGTGGCACATAGACCCGCGATCTCGGGTGCCTAGAGGTTGCGATAGACGCTCTGGCGTGACCCCATGTAGTACACGGCCACGACAGAGGCCGGTGCGTCTTCCACGGTATAGAGCACACGATAGCTCCCTACCCGGATGCGGTAGGGGGCATCTTCACCCGTGAGCCGCTTGCAACCTGGCGGCCGCGGGTGCGCTGCTAACGCCTGTATCGCTTTCCAGATCCGCTGTTGCTGCTCTCTGGGCAGTCGCTGAAAATCGCGTTGCGCTCTGCGCGTGATTTCGAGCTTGTACATGCCAATAGCTGGCGTTACCACTACCGATCCAGCAGGTCTTCCAGCCCCTCTGCGCGCAGAAAATCCTCGAACGGCTGTCTCGGGTCGTGCTTGCGCTCTTGATAGATCCGCACATCCTCCTGGTCTTCCAGTACCTCTAACTTCTCTGCGGCCAACTCCGGCCCTAGGTCAGCCGGTGTCAGAGCCAGTCTTTTCAACTCCTTCTTGGACAGCGGGCGCCGGCGATGATCCCACCTGCTCTTGAGCACGGCCATGCGGCGCTCGTGGCTCCTCCGTATCTTGTCCACCCGCTCCGCCTTGGACTGCGCCGTCGTACCTGCCATCCTTAACCTCTCCTTCTTCACTCGTTTCTTCCTCGTTGTCTCCTTCCTCGCTCCTTCCCTGCGTAGGTCGAAGTTGGGGGTAAATGTCATGCAAGAAGGCAAAAGGAGGTCTGCGCCGCCTGAGTTGTCCATCTTGGACGAGTGGAGACAGTGCCTCGATGTCATCATCAAGGAAATGTGTCAGCCGCGCCTCACCTTCGGTAGGTTCCCGCACCGTCGCAAAGAGCCTCGCTGCCTCCTCACGGTCAATCACAAACGTATGAGACGGATAGCCTGACACTAGGTCGTCAAGCGCCGTGGGCATTCGGAAATTCCTTCCAAGCCGTTCTCCATATGCTTTTGCTACCTGGACTGCCCGTTCGATCTCACCTAAACGCATAGGGTCTAGCTGCCCATAGATCGGCTTGAAAAGCTCAATGGCCATTGCTTTTGCTATCTCTGAAGTCAACGCCGAGCTTAGGGAGAATCCACTCCGTACTCGTAGCTTTAGGAAATAGTCCTCAAAGCTCTTCAGAGACTCATCTCGCAAAGTTTCCAAGGCTTGCCTAGGCGCTAGACCCGACTCTTGTTCCCCGAACTCGTCGCGCTTTACCAGTTGCACATCCAGAGGTCCAAGCTCTCCGTCATCCGGCATAATGATCTCATTAGCGCCGGAGACGAGCAGAGTCCCCGCACTCTTGCACCATCTCCGCACATAGACTATGAAGCGGTCGTAGCGGCGCTGCAAACACCGTGCGATTCGGTAGGTTACATCAGCATCACCACCATCCGTTGTGAGTATAAGTAGCACATTTCTCCGCTGAGGATCACATAAATCCATTAGGATATAGTCTTCTGGAAGGATCAATAGACCATTATACAGAAGAATGTCAGCATCAAGACGATCCATTACGCCTTGAGCACATTCCAGGAATTCAGGGGTTGCGTCTTGTCGTGTCGCCGCGACAGGAGTGTTGGCTGTTGAATCCACCATGCCCTTACCACCCTGTTGACCACCGTGCAGCCGACAGCTTCTTGCCGCCGCGATGCTCCAATTGTGTTGCGCCGGGGTCTCTGGTAGGATCAACCGACAGTGAGGCTGTCGGATTGGCTGTGGTGATTGCTATGATGCTGGCTGCAGGTGTGTTGAAGACTCGCGGTTGCTTTTCCCGGCGTGAGCGCTCACCCGTGCCTAGAGTATCGCAGAAAAACCCTAGAACAGTCAACGTACCACCCCAGTCGCAGTCCTCGCCGCCGCGGCACTGCCGCTGGCAAGAGTGTGTGGTGTGACACGTCCATCCGTCAAACGAGGCTGAAGCACAAACGACACGCTCGCCGCCGCGGTGGGGGGACCACATCGGGGAGCCAACCATGCACCTACCCCCCGGCCGCCGGGGATACATCGCGCGGAGTCGCAGCCCTCGCCCGCACCGCTGCCGCCGCTTGCCCCTGCCTGCGCCGCTATGGTTTACTCAATTAGTTGGCTAGAGCATGTCGGCCAGCCTACGGTACATATGGTGACTTCGCCTGGGCATTTCTAATCACGGTGTTCTCAGCACGCGCAGGTCGTGGCAGTAAGCACGTGGTTTGCCCATGGCAGACGACCTCGCCTCCATATTGGAATCAGGTCAATTCTGCTATACCTGCGCGTGTCAAGAATACCCTAATCACAGTGAGGAAAGTGACATGATCGATATCGGAAATGGGCAAGATATCCCGTCGAGTACTATCGAACAGGTGCTTCAACTGCAGAACATAATGATTGCCCATGCGACTGGTGCGAACAATCCTGATGACAAAGCATCTTATGTCTTGCTTCGTAAAGTGCTAATGCAGGACCAGGACGTGAGGCCGCGCTTACCACAAGATGTGCGAGTCTGTCGTAACCTTGACCATTTCTGGGGAGTCATTAAGTCCAAGTATAGTACATATCAGGAAAGAAGATTGTATTTATGGTAAGAATTTGGGCCTTTACTCGAATATCTGGAGAGTCGATCAACTAACCCGGTAGACGATTTAGTTGGCGATGCGCTCACAAATTTCAGCACTGAGGAGGTACAAAGAGTATGGGGAAGGGCACTCGAAAGACGCGATAATGATCCTGAAGCAGCTATTACATCAGCCAGGAGCTTGGTTGAGGCGGTTTGCAAGCATATACTGGATGAAGTCGATAAGCAATATAACAATCGTGATGAGTTGAGTAGGCTATACCGAAAGACGGCAGAATTAATGAATCTGGCACCGGACCAGCAATCTGAGCAGTCGTTTAGACAACTATTGGGGGCATGCAACACCATTGTTGGAATCCTATATTCAATTCGTAACAGATTCGGAGATGCCCATGGACGGAGCAGTTCCGCTGCAGACCCTTTGCCACGCCATGCGGAGTTGGCAGTGAACGTTGCAGGGAGCTTGGCGATTTTCTTGGTAAGAACCAAGTTGGAGAGAGATATCAACCAGTCGGCCTAGTAGTGGATGTGGGAGAGATGTTACTTGAGATAGAACCAACAATCCTCATATTCCCCCGCTCTGGCCTCTCCCAGCGGAAGAAGGGCTTGGATTCCCGCTTGCGCGGGAATAATGGTATCTCCATCCTGCCAATCCTCCAATCCCGCAAATCCTGATCCCGACAACATACACCCCCTCTCTATCGCTCTGCGATGGAGAGGGGGCCGGGGGGTGAGGCCCGCCCCCCTCACCCCAACAACCGCCCCACCGCAGCCTCCACCGCCACGCCCTCCGCCGACCCACGCAGCCACTTGCGTAGCTCCCGCCGCGCGATCCTGCCGCCCACGTCGTTGCCCCGCTCCCGCCGCAGCCGCGCCAGCTCCCGCGCCGCCCCCTTTGCCGCCGCCTCGCCGGCCTCTGCTATCTCGACGTGTAGCACGTTCCCGGCCTCGTACTCCGGGATCGGCAGTTTCCACAGCTGCTTCTGCAAGTGCCGGGCACCGAACTGGCCCTTGGCCATCAGCGGAGTCACCGCTGCGTACAGCGTGTCGCTGTTGATGACAGCGAGCAGGTAGTTCGCCTCCTGAACACTCTTGCAGTCAACCCAGAACAGTGTGTAATCAACCAAGAGACCGTTGTCTTGCAGCAGTGCTGCCGTCGGTATTCCCGAGCTGGAATACACCACTCGTACCGGCCGGCCGTCGGGATCCCGCTGCCATTCCAACTGCGATGACAGCTTATGGAGATAGTCTACCTGTCCCAAGAGGTTCAGTTTGTTGGCGCGTGCTTTGTGTGCCCCCCACAAGTCACTGACGGTCTGCCAACGCTCCCGCATCCGCGGCGCCAGCCCACTGAGGCGGGTACCGCCAACTCCGCCGTCGTCGGCCGGCAGGCTAGTGTCGCCGCGGCGCAGCGGTAGAATCGCCTTCAGGGGGTCAAGGGTGGCGTAAGGGACGACCGTCTCGCCCAGGTGTAGGTCGTAGACGTGCTGCGTCTCGATGGTCTGGCCGGTGAGGTCGGTCAGGTCCAGGCTCTTCCACGGCTGCTTGTCTTGTGTGCCACGACGCGGATTGACGGTGATCGTCTGGCCGGCCTGCACAATGACCGGGTTTTCGATCTCGTGGACGAAGAACAGGCAGCGTGGAACGACGGTCGCGCCTTGCCGCGCGTAGTCGTTGTAGGGTGATGCGCCTAGCTCCGAGGTATCGGTGATGGCGACGGGGACCCGGCGCACGTCAGTTGTCCCCGTCTTGCCCAGCCAGCGTTCCACCTGGCCGGCGAGTGGCACCGGCAGGTTGTCCGGGCCTAACCGTTGGGCAAAGACGACCGCCGCTGCGATAGGGAAGAAGGTGTTCGGCTCCAGCTGTTCCAGGTCCCAGGCCGCCTTGTAGCCGAAGTCCACCCGCAGGGGGCTGACGCCGACCGTGCTCCGGCGGCGGCTCCGGGCGCTGCCCCGACGCGCCATGTGCCAGGCACCGGTACGCCACTTGGCGTATTGGCCCGTTTGCAAGGCGCTGTGCGGCAGCACCATCCCGATCACGCCCCCGCCCTGGAGGTACAGGTCGGCGCTGCGCGTGAAGAACAGCCCCGCCACGTCCTGATGCGTCGCATACCGGCCGCCGGTCCAGATGTCGTAGACGTGCTTGCTCTGCTGCTCCAGCGCCGTCCGCAACGTGCTGGCCGTCTGGTTGTAGTTCAGCCATGGCGGATTGCCGATTACCACGTCCACCTTGCGGTGGGACAAAGCCACCGGCCGCACCAGGTTCCGGCTGTAGTACGCCCAGATATGGTCACTGCCCTCGGCGTGCAGCCGCTGCATCTCCGCGATGGTCCCAAGCAGCGTGTGCCGTTCCTCCGGGTCGCTGATGTCGTGGTCGTTCAAGGCCAAGGTCGGGTCACTCCCGCGCTCGATGGCCCCGGCCACGTCGCTCATCAGCGCGTCGAACGCATTGGCCTGCTCGACTAGCCGCCGCGGAAAGCGCAACACCGTGTTCCGGTCATTATCAACATTGACCGGTACGTCCTCCCGTGCGAACATGTCGCTGTAGTAGCGTAGCTGCAAGGCGTCCCCGAGGTAGACCGGCACGGCGATTGGCTCACTGTAGCCGGCGGCGGTGGCAGCTTGGATGGCCGGTCGGGCGGCCAGCACCCACGCGGCCCGCGCCAGATGCACCGCGACCGGATGCACGTCCACGCCGGTTACGGCGTCCAGCAGCGAGGCCGTCCCGCTCGGCGGCTTCCAGGAAGTGCGCCACCGCCTCGACCACGAACGTCCCGGAGCCGCAGGCCGGGTCGAGCACCCGCTGCTCCAGCGGCTCCATGACCAGCTCCCGCACCATCACCCGCGCCAGCCAGGCCGGCGTGTAGTATTCGCCCAGCTGCCGGCGCTCGTCCGGCGGGATGACCGTCTCGTAGAGGGTCGCTCCGACATCCGCTGGGGCCTTGACCCAGGCAAACCGGGCAATGCGCCGCGCCAACGTCTTGATGAGCGGCAGCCCGCCCTCCACCTCCGTCGGCCACGCAAAGAAGTCGGACTCGACGATCCCGTGCAGCCCGGTGGCGCGCTGGAGCGGCTGGCCGGTGAGCAGCCCGGCTGGGTCGTGCTCCACCAGCCGGGTGAGGTCAATGCCGAAGGTCGCCTGCACGGCCAGGCCGATCACGGCGGTCAGATAGGTATGGCGCACGAACAGGTCGTCCAAGCCCTGATAGGCCAACGCCGCACCACCCCTGGCACCATCCGTGCGGCGTTGGCCCGTCACCTCGCGCGTGCCCGCCACTTCACCGAGCGCAGCCCGTAGCAGGTTGTCCCACAATCGCCGCTTGACCTTGATTGTCTCGCTCGCGGCGTGCCGGTCGTAGAGCGCACGCAGGCGGTCAAGCTCCTTGCGGTAGTGGGGGCTGTCCGGGCCGAAGTGCTCCGCGATGCTCGCCCGGTCGAGCACGATGTCGGCGCGGGAAAAGAGCGCCCGGTCGCGCAGCCACTCGTAGAGGGGCAGCCAGCGCCGGGCGGATTCGAGCGTGAAGGCGTAAGGATAGGTGGTCTGGACAGGGCCGGCGCCGGGCCAGCGTAGCAGCCAATGCTTGCCGTCGGTCAGGAGCCCCATGCGGGCGCGCTGGCCGGCCTGCTCGGACTGCGCGAGGTAGTCGTCGAGCTGGGCAACGTGGCGCGGGTCGGGTTGGAAGCCGCCGGTGGTGCCGAGCCGGCGCTTGACCTCGATGAAGGTATCGAGCGCCGTCAGGTCCACGGCGCTCTGCGACCCCCGCGCGGGGGCCTGCTCCTCGACAATCTGGTCGGCGCGCGCCAGCCCGGTGAGGGTGAGAAAGTCCCGCATGGCGCTGGTGATGTTGGCCTCCGGCTCGGCGTTCTCATGCCGCCGCAAGATTTCGCCAGCCGCTGCGGCATAGCGCGGATCGTCTACATTCAACTGTTCCGGCATGTCGGCTACTCCGGCTCGTGGCCCCTACCTGGCCCCTCGCCATTGCGGCGGAAGCCGTAATCCAGCGGGCAGTACCCATCCACCTATCCTACGTATCCTGCTCATCCTCTAATCCCGTAAATCCTGATGCTGACATCCCCCTCACACCGCCCCTCGCCACTCACCACTCGCCACTAATCCGTCCCCATCGGCTGTAGATCCAGCAGCGCACGCTGGCGATCCGTCACCCGCTCCAGCAGCTCCGCCGAGATTTCCGGGCCGCCGGCCCAGTCGGCAATCCAGCAAGGGCTATAGGCAAAGTACAACGTGCGCCGGGGCCGCGCGCTCCGCTTTGGCTCCGAGCCGTGCGTCATTGCCTCCGTGAAGATGATGGCATCGCCGGCGCGGCACGGCACCGGCTCGCGCACCGGGATATCTTGCGGCTCGATCCCATACGGATTGGGAAAGTTGCTCTTGTGGCTGCCGGGGATGGCCGAGAAGCAGCCATCGGCAACCTCCTGGTCGGTCAGCGGATACACCACCTTCACCAGCGTCGAGTAAAACTCGCCGTTATGCACCCGGAACTGACACGACGGCCTGACCGGCGTGTTACCCAGGTGGAACGGAGTACGACCGTCGGCGTGGTAACGCATGATCCCGTAGTCGTGATTGAGCCGCATGCGGGTACCGATCATCTCCCGGACCAGCGGGATGACCGGCTCCGGGTCGATCAGCGCCTCGAACGGCCCCCCCAGCTCCTTCATGTTGTTGATGTAGATGTCCGGGCCGTGGCGCTCGCTGAACCGCACCAACGGCGGTAGGTCCTTGGGTCGCCTTTCCACCCGATCAATCACGGCGTTCAGTGCCGCAACCAGCTCGCCGGACAGCACGTTCCGCAGCACCAAGTACCCCTTGAGGTCGAAGAAATAGCGCTCCTCTTCCGTCATCGTTCCCCTCCTTTCGATGCCCGGCCCACACCGCCTCACCCCTCCAATTGTGCAGCCCCGGCACCTTACCGACCCACTGCCCACTGACTACCGACTACTGACCACTGGCTACTAGCCACTAACCCGGCTGCTCCCACTCCCCGCTGAAGCCGGGGACGTTCCCGACGCGGAACGTATTGGCGGCCATGTCGAACGTGGCGATCACGCCGTTGGCGAACTCGACCCGCTGGAGCGTGCGGTCCTCGGAGAGGAATGCGTGGGAGACCAGCTCCGAGGTGGCAATTGCCCGGTAATAGGCGCACCAGCGCTTGAGCCAACTGAGCTTCCTCTGTACGACGTCCCGCTGCAGCTCGCCAATCGGCACTTCCCCATCGGGCAGCCAGTTGTAGGCCGGCGCAGCGGCAAACAGCAGCTCGTACAATCGTGGCGTGCGGTCTGCCCACCAGTCGTAGCCCGCGGCATAGACCGCGTAGCCGCCGCCGGAGAAGCCGGCCGAAAAGCAGTCATGGAAGACGAGCTGAAACAGTGGAATAGGTGTACCGACGGGCGCCGGCGCTCCCTGAACCGGGGTGTTGGCGAGCCGGTCACTCGACCAGTCGGTGAAGAAAAAGTAATCGCAGTCGGCAATACACCAGAAGCGGGCCAGCTCCGCGGCGGGCACGATGCCGCGCCGCCGCGTCTCGGCAAAGCAGGCATTCTGCGCCTCGAACGTCATGCGGCGCGTGACCGGATGGTGAAGCGAAAAATCTTCCGCCAGCGGGCCGAACGCCGCATAGCCGTCGAAATAGAGCGTGTCCGGCTTTAGCCCCCGCGCCGCAAGGTGATCGAGGCCCCGACTGAGGCGCTCAACCGCGTCGTGCGCGCTCAGATCGTGGATCGTCCGGCCGGCCGCGTCACGCGGCCAGCGGACCTCGTCATAGTCCGGCCCCTCAGGCTCCTGGCTGCGCGGGGCGATGAACCCCTGAATACTACACCCGAGCTGCTGCACGGCATCGGCCAGTCCGACCAGCGTCTCCCATCCCCCCGGTACCGGTGTGTCGAGCAGTAGCGACTGCCAGCCGGAAGTGGCGGTGGTGGGCAAGCCCCGTTCGGGGGCGTAGCCGATGGAGGACCATTTCGGGAAGAAGAACTTGACTGCAAATCCCAGCTTGCGGATGGCCCGCAATTCGTCGAGCACCGTCGGCCCGTCGTCGGGATTCCAGGCCGGCCACCGATAGAGGATCGCATCGAGCTCGTGCCGCAGACCGGGATTTTCGACCGCTTTCTCCTCCAACGTCCGCAACAGCCCCTCGCGCCGCGCGTGCTCCCGATAAATCTTGGCCATGCCCACGTAGTCCAGCCCCGGGACAAACTGCACGCGAAAGCTGCGCCGGTAGGCCAGCTTGCCGAGGCTGCCGCGCCAGTGGAAGGCCAACGACGACTGCTCACCCGGCACGTGACTCGCCTCCACCTCGCAATCCCACCAGGTATCCACCAGCACACACAGCGCGTCCGCCCCCTGCACGATCCCGAATAGCGGCAGCGTCCAGCGCGCGCCGATGAAGCCGCCCACGTGCCCCTGCCCCGGCAGCTCGTCCGGGCACTCTGCCGGGATCAAATAGCCCGAACCGTGCGGCAGGACCAGATACCCACCGGCGGAGACCGGCTTTTCGATCCGGTAGAACTGCTCCAGGCTCACGACGACATCCGCGCCCCCAACCTGCGCCGCTTGGATCAGCAGCTCATCCGTGGCCGGCGCTATCTCCCGGCCGTCACTATCGAGAACAGGATTCGTCATCCCTACCGCAAAGGTCAACTCCAGCACGACATCGGTACCCGCAAAGCCGCTCAACCGCACGGTCCGGCCGTAGTGCGTGCCATCATCGAACCAGGCTAGCTCGGCCCGAGCACTCGCCAAGGGGAGTTGCCGGGGCGGATCGTTGGCGCTGCGGATCGTCATGGTAGGGGGCTGCGTTGGCGACGTGACCCAGAGCACATACCCCTCTCGGTGCCGGATCGTCAAGCTCAGGTCCTCGTTCACCCGAATGACCGTCTCGGCTCCGGTTACGTAGAACTCTCGCATGGCCCTCCTCCCCTGCCGCCTACCTCATCGTGCCGCGGCTGCCTGCTACTCGTGGGTCGCCTGCGCTCACTGGAGCCATCCTGACTTCCTGGCGTGTACGGCATATTGCGAAGCGACTGTTGTTTGCTGCCCTTGCCGACACTTGCCGGAGAGAGACAGTCAATGCCTAAAGGGGCACAGGTCTTTCCTGGCAAGAAGCCGTTTATGACTGGGCCGGAAGGTCGTGTTATCGTATCCTGGGCCACTGCTTGTTGTGTAGACCCTTCCTCGCGGATTATCGATCAATTGTCTGTTCTTGAAATCCTGTTGCAGGTCGCTATCATTGGAGTACAATAGGCGCGCCCCACTGACTTGGGCCAAGGCAAGCACGTGCGGGTCATTTGACCTGTACATCTGTTCGCGCCGGAACTCCTCCGTACTTGTGTTGACCTCACTATCGCTTACGGTTATCATCCTTCCGGCAAGCCTGGCTTCCCTTGCCCATCTTCCGAAGTTTCGGGAACCTCTATCAAGTTCCTCTCGTAGCTTGCCGCCGACCACCATGCGGCCACTCCCGCTGTTGAGCCATTCATGGAATTTCTCCGCTGCCTCCGGCCGGTTGAGGCCAAACACCTCACTGACGACGTTTGCATCAACAATCGCGCACATTCCTCGGATCCTTACCGGCTTCTACCGCTTCCACAGCGACCTCGCCGTCTCTTCCATAAAGAACGCACGATAGCCGTCGGGTGCGTCCAAGATATTTCCCTCCTCATCTATTCGGAGGGAGTGAATGTGAACATCCAGGTCCTTGCGCTCGAAAAAGAGAATGGAAACGTCCTCCGGCTTCAGCGGGGCAACTCCGTCGCGGACATCCATACGTACCCGATCCATCAGGTGGTCGCTGTGCGTCTCGACTACCAATTGGCGGCCTGCGCTGGCAACTTGGCAGAACAAGGTCCCGAGAGCGGCCTGAGCGCTAGGATGAAGATGCACTTCCGGTTGCTGCAACAAGAACATATCCGGCGCATCCTCGCGCAGCAGCTCCATGACCACCGGCAACACCTGGCTGACACCGTATCCCACGTCAATCAAGTTGCGCCGGGGGCCTTTTAGACCCCCTCCAAACTTCCTGATCTGTACTTGAAAAGGCTCACTATTCCTTTTACCTAGCGGCCTGATGTTGATTTCATCGAAGAGGCCCGCGGTTCTCCCAAAGTTTTCGAACTGCTTTTTAAGATTTGCCCACGCCTCCCTGTCCTGGAAATAGAGGTTGGCGAGATACATGGGAACGTAGTCGCCTTCGGGATCCGGTATGGGGCGGGAGGGATCGTAGGTGCGACGTGGTTTGGAACGGACGGGAGCGCCGGCGAATGGCCGCGGTCCGATGAAGGGTGACAAGCGAAAATAAGTGAGGCTTACGAGCCGCCTCCGATCTTCCGAGCTAAAGTCTGGAGAGCCGGACAGTGGCGTGAATCTCGTATCTTCTTCATCGTCTCTTGAAACTGCTTCCCTCAGATAATAGATGAGAGGAAATATCAGGCCATCATCAACACCAAAAAATGTCTTGAAATCATCCTTTTCTTGAAGTTCCCAAGACCCCCTGGAAGTCCCAACTCGAAGTACATAATCCTGTCCTGTTTCGGAGCGTTCGTCTATCCAAGTGTCCCCAAAGGTGAGTCGTCTTCTCACCAGGACCGGTATAGCCCCCTTTTTTCCAAAAGTGACCTCAAGGTGGTAAGGTTCATTCCCACCAGTCCTACCTGTCCTGGCATGAAGGGTAGAAGAGAATCCTGCTACGAAGGTATCACTACGGCCGCCCCTGCCCCCCCGGTAATGAGCGATCTCGTCAAAACTTCCCAGGTCGTAGGGTTCTTCCTTGAAGTCCGGAACTGCAATCCGAGAGCCGCTCGCTATATCCCAGAGTGCCCGAATCATAGCCATGAACGATGTTTTGCCGGTGCTGTTCTCACCCACGAGCAGGGTGAGAGGTGCCAATCGGGCGGTCTGCTCGTCCCGGAAGCACCGGAAATTCTTGAGCTTAATCTCGTTCATAGCAGTTTCTCCACCCACCGCGTCGTCGCCAGCAGCATGCCATCCGGCAACCGCTGCTTCTCACTGCCGCGAGGGTAGAGGCGGAGTTGAGCGTGAGTGTCGACAAACCGCTCCCATGTATACTGTACCACTTACATCCGGCCGGAGATGTAATCCGGTGGTGCGGCCTACGCTCGCGTTCGGTGCTCCGAACGGGCAGGGAGGCTCGATGAACAGACCGAACATCTTGTACATCCTTGCTGACGATCTCGGCTGGGGAGATATAAGCTACCACGGCTCACCGATCCGCACGCCGAATATTGATCGGCTGGTGCAAGGGGGCGTGGAGCTGACGCAGCACTACGTCTGTCCGATGTGTACGCCGACCCGCACGTCGCTGCTCACCGGCCGGCATCCGGGGCGGTTCGGTGCCCACGCCACCGTGCACTCGAACGCGCCCGTCCTGCCGAATGGGTACCCCACCCTGGCAACCGTGCTGCGTAACGCGGGATACGATACGGGACTATTCGGCAAGTGGCATCTCGGCTCCGCGCCGCAGTTCGGCCCCCAGGCATACGGCTTCAACACCGGCTACGGCAGTCTGGCCGGTGGCGTTGATCCGTATAACCATCGCTACAAGCGGGGCGAGTTCTCCACCACCTGGCACCGCAATGGGGAGCTGATCGCAGAGACCGGGCACGTCACGGACCTCATCGCCCGCGCCGCCCTCGACTGGATCGAGAGCCGCGACCGACCCTGGTTCTGCTACGTCCCCTTCACCGCCGTCCATGTTCCCATCAAGCCGCCCCAGCCCTGGCTCGACCGCTACTGGTTCGAGCATTTCGACGCAGACCCACGAAAAGAGGTGTCCTTCAAGAAGTATGCGGCCTATGCCAGTCACATGGACTTTGCCATCGGACAACTTGTCGAGCTGCTGGAGGAAACCGGCCAGCGGGATCAGACGATCATCGTCTTCTCTTCCGACAACGGCGCGATCAACGACTGCCCCCTTCACGGCACAGACCGGTATCCGGGCTGGCAGGAAGCCTCCCCGCGGCTGGGATCGAACCTCCCGTTTCGTGGCGTCAAAGCCCAGCTCTACGAAGGGGGTATTCGCACTCCGACGGTCATCAACTGGCGCGGTCACTTGGCGGCCGGCAAGCTGGCACAGCCGGTACACATCGTGGATTGGATGCCGACCTTCAGCCGACTGCTCGGCGCCACGCCGCAACGCGATCCGCAGTGGGACGGTGTGGACATCTGGCCCTTGATCGCAGGAGCGGCAGCAGCCCCCGCTGAACGTGTGCTCTTCTGGAACTTCCGCGGCGGCACGTGGCTAGGCGTGCGCGCTGGCGACTGGAAGCTGATCGTTCACGAGGACGACGAGCGTCAGGTCGAGTTGTTCAACATCGCCGAGGATCCCTATGAAGAGCGGGAGTTGGCCACGGCTCACGCCGACATCGTGCAGGAACTGTCGGAGCTACTGCGCGAGCAGCGGGCACTCGACGACACCTCGAAACGGGATGATGTCACTGGGCCGTTGGTGACATAGCGGAGCGGGCCATCATGACGAGCTTCCACACTAAACGTTTGCCCACTGCCCCGGACGTTGTCGCACCGGACGGCTCGGACGTGCGTATCTTGCTGGCGCTACAAAGGGGTAGCATGGCACACTTCGAGTTGGCACCCGGCCAAACCTCGGCTCCCGTGGCACACCGCACAGTCGAGGAAATCTGGTACTTCCTGCGCGGTCGCGGCGAGATGTGGCGCAAGCTGAACGAACAGGAAGCAGTGGTGGTCTTAGAGCCTGGCGCTTGCCTCACCATCCCCTTGGGCACCCACTTCCAATTTCGCTCGTTCGGGCCGGAGCCGCTCGCTGCGCTCGGCTTCACCATGCCACCCTGGCCGGGAGAAGGCGAAGCCTACGCGGTCGCGGGGAAGTGGGCACCGACCGTCCACCACACCTCCCCCTAGTCATGCTGCCGGCGCCTCACGCGCATCAGCCCCACGTGTCGGGGGCGGTGCGGCACGAAAACAGCCGGCCGCCATCGCTCACTTCGGTTGGCACAGGCAAGGCCACACCGCCGGCTCGTTGAAGAAGTAGACCAAGTTATTGGTCGCCGGCGCCGCAGTAAGTTCTTCGCCGAGGCCTTGCTGGCCACCGTAGCTCAGGAGTACGGAGCGGCCCTTATCACCGAAAACATCAAGGACTTTCCGATGCCGGCATTCGGGTCCTGTCCCTGAGAACCGGCTGAGTAGATCTTGAACGATAGAAATTGGGTGTCGCTTAGTCCTCGTGGCGCAGGCGATGGGTGCCGGCCTCCCAATGGCGGAGCAGCGGCCGCACTTCGTCCCAGAACGCTGCCGGTATCCGCTCCTGCATCGCCGCCGCGTTGGCCCGCGCTTCCCGCGGACTCCGGGCGCCGGCGATGACCGCAGAGACGGTCGGGTGCTGCACCGCGTATTGCAGGGCCGCTGCGGCCAGCGAGATGCCATGGCGCTCGCAGCGGGTCTCTAGCTGGCGCACGTGCTCCAGCACCTCCTCCGAGAACCGCCGGCGCGGAAAGGTATTCGCCTCCCGTGCCCCCACCGCGAGCAGCCCCACTTCCAAGGGCGTCGCAATTACCAGCCCGGTACCGTGGCGCTCGGCGGCGGGAAAGATGCGCTCCTCGGCCAGTCGGTTAATCAAGCTCCAGGCCTCCGGCACGACGGCCGCGTCGAACTCCCCGGTTTCGAGGTAGGCGGCGTTGGTCACCGGGTCGTTGGCGGCGACGCCGACGTAGTCCACCACGCCCCGTTTCTGGAGCGTCCGCAGCGCACCGAGCGTGCCCCGCTCGCTCATCACCAGCTCCATCGGCAAATCCATCGGGTCGTGGATATAGAGCAGCGGAAAACGCTCCACTCCCAGGCGTTTCATGCTGCCCTCGACGCAGCGCATAGCCAGGTCATAGATGCTATCGTGGCCGACGGACGGACGACTGACTTTCGTCGTCACGAGCACGTCGGCAGCGAGGTCGGGGCGCTCACGGAACGCTTGCGCGATGAGGCGCTCGCTCCCGCCCCTACCGTAGCCCGCTGCAGAATCAATCAGCCGGCAGCCGGACTCGACGGCCGCCCAGATCGTCTCCTTTCCCCGCTGCACCTCGGCCTCGTCTCTCGGCTCCTCAGGCCTGGGCAATCCGATGTAGGCAGCGCCGAGTCCCAGGACCGAAACCGACAACCCGGTGCGTCCCAGCACTCTCGTTTCCACCAAGCACCTCCTCGTCCGGGCCTGAGGCGAAGACAGCACCGCGCCAACGCCGTACCCTACCAACGGGTCAGTGGATGGGTCCGGTCGGCGAGCGGTAAGGGCACCCGTTCACCGGTACGGTGCGCTTCGTAGACCGCCAAGATCATCTCTAACGACCACCGCGCCCCGTGGCCACTGCACAGCGGCTCGCGGCCCTCGGCCGCGGCGGCAAGCAGGTCGGTGACAACCAGATTGTTCAGCGGATGTTGTTGTGGAGCGTTCGCGGGCGTGCCCGGTGGGTCCGACACCGGCTGGACCGCGATCTTCTCCCATTCCGTACCCATCGCCGCGTCCACCACCGCGATGATCCATGACGCCGTAGGACCGCATGAACCGCAGCTGGCCGATGGCTCCTTCCTCCAGCAGTTCGCGGGCACGCTGGACGCCGGGATAGACGCGCCACACGTGCGCCACCGCCACTTTCAGCCCCCGACTATCGGTCGCTGCCAGCATGCGGTCTGCCTCGTCCAGCGAGCGCGCCAGCGGTTTTTCGGAGAAGATATGGGCACCCACCTTCGCCGCCGCGAGGAACAAGTCATGGTGCTGGTCCGGCTGGCGCGTGGCTATAGCCACCAGATTAGGGCGCTCCTCTTCTAGCATGGCGTAGGGATTGGCGTAAGCCCATGGCGCTCCACTCTGCGTCGCGGCCTCGGCTCGCCCAGCGGGGTCAGGATCGGCTACGGCGACCATTTCCACGTTGGGTATGCCGACAAACGCGGTGATGATCCCGTGGCCGAAGTTGCCGCGACCGGTATGTCCGATCACCGCCGCGCGGTACTCTACTGCACTCATCCTATGGTGCTCCTCTCGCTAGGGGTACAGCCTGCTGGCCCAATACTGTGCTCCCCAATCGGCGGCGGCCCACCGCACACACGGGAAGCGGCCTCGTAACCTAGCCGTCAGTCCCACGCGGGTCAACCTCCACCGCGGCTAACCCTTCGCCGCACCCATGCCGTATCCTTCCTGCCGAGGCCGGGCTGCCTCGGCAAGGAGGAAAGTATGCTTGACGTGTCCACTCCGGGTAGCACCGCGACGACCCGGCCGGACCATCCGCCTGTGGATTGGCACCCCGAACCGTTCCGGGTGCTCGTCACACTCGGCGAAAGCACCACCGCCGGCGGCTGGAGCTCCACGCCGGACCGTTGCTGGGCACCCGTGCTGGCGACGCTGATTAGCGACTTCCAGGACGAGCCGGTCCGGCTCATCAATAGCGGGATCGGCGCCAACGTGATCTCGACACAGGTGCCGTCATACGCTGCCTCCGGCAAACCGGCGGGCAGCGAGCGCGTTCGAAAGCACGTCATTGACCATCAGCCGGACTTGCTAGTGATCTCCTACGGTCTGAACGACGCCCGTGGCGGTACTCCGGCGGAGCTGTTTCGGCAAGAGTTGACCGCCCTCATTGCCGCCGTGCGCGCTGGCTGCGATCCTTTGATTGTGCTCCTCAGTCCCTACTTTATGACCGACTTTACGGTCGGCGCCCCAGCCTTTGGTCACGGCAGCCACGAGCTGTTCGCGCTCTTCACCCTGCTCATCGAGCAGGTCGCGCGGAGCCAAGACTGCCTCTTTTGCGACGTGTATCACGCCTACGGGAACGCGCCGTGGCTCGTACACCACGATGGCGTACACGCCAACGACCTCGGTCATCGGATCGTAGCCCACACCATCTTTCGGACGCTCGCCCAGCACTGCTCCGGCCTGGCGGCGCGCACCAAGCAGCTCGAACACACTGGCGACCGCTGGCGGGACGAGTCCGTCCTCAAGGCGGACTACGGCTATTGAGCCGGAAGCCTCGGCCTAGACACTGCATTAGGAGCTGGCCGTGTTATCGTAGGGCAAAAGGAGGACGCAGTGACGAACCGCGAGATGACCGGGCTGGTACAGACGGTGTTGGGACCGGTGCGCCCGGAAGCGTTGGGACCAACCCTCACTCACGAGCACTTGCTGATTGACTTCCTCTGTATGTTCGATCCACCCGACGATCCCGACGAGCGGCTCAAGGCCTTCCGGCCGCTGACCATCGAAAATCTCGGTTGGATTCGCTACGACCCGTTCCGGAACCGGGACAACCTGCTCCGACTCGATGAGGAGAGCGCCATCGCCGAGGTGGCGCTGTATCAGCAAGCCGGCGGCGGGACAATTGTTGACGTGACGACCATCGGCATCGGCCGCAGCCCGGCGGCGCTGGCACGTATCGCCCAGGCGACCGGGCTACACGTCGTCATGGGCGCCGGATACTACACGGATGCCGTTCACCCCCCGGATATGACCGACCGGACCGAGCAGGACCTCGCCCAAGAGATGATCGCCGACCTCACCGTGGGGGTAGGGGAAACCGGTGTGCGGGCCGGCATTATCGGCGAGCTAGGCTGCTCCTGGCCGCTGACGGCGAACGAGCACAAGGTGCTCCGTGCCGGCGCGCGGGCGCAGCGCGCCACCGGCGCCGCGATCACCATTCACCCGGGGCGCGACGAGACGGCCCCTCGGGAAATCCTGGACGTGCTCGCGGCGGCCGGCGCCGACCTCGGCCGCGTGATTATGGGCCACCTGGACCGGACCATCGCCACGCCGGAGACGCTCCTGGACCTAGCCACCAGCGGGTGCTACCTGGAGTACGACCTATTCGGCTGGGAGACCTCCTACTACCCGCTATCGGCGTTGGATATGCCCAACGACGCGCAGCGGATTGCGTCCGTGCAGCAGCTCATCGAGGCCGGCTACGGCTCGCGCCTGCTGCTCGCGCACGACATCTTCGGCAAGCACGCCATGGCTAAGTACGGCGGCTACGGCTATACCCACCTCATCAAGAACATCGTCCCCCGGTTCCGAGAGCAAGGCATCCCCGAAGAGACCATCCACGCCATGCTGGTGGACAACCCGGCCCGCATCCTAGCCTGGACCTGAGGCAGCAGCGAGCCACGGCCGCGCTGCACTGCACACGACATTTCGTGCCCTGGTGCATAATCAGACGGCCGGATGAACGCGGAGAGGTGTCTGCCTGAGGCGGCGGCCCCTCTCATCGTCACCCCGGCGCAGGCTGGGGGCGGAGTCCAGCCTGCCGCGGCAGTTGGATTCCCGCTTGCGCGGGAGAGACGGCCTCCCTATGGTCATCCTGCGGGCGGGGGACATGGATGGCGGCTTCTGCCGCAATGACGGATGAGTGTTATGTTCGTGCCAATGACGGGCGCTGCGTACGAGGAGGCAGGCGGATGAGTAGTGAGTTGCTGGTCTACATGAACGGCTCGTTTGTCCCTCTATCCGCGGCGAGCATCTCCATCTTCGACTCCGCCCTGATGTTCGGCGATATGGTCTTCGAAGTGACCCGCACGTTCCGGCAGCAGCCATTTCGCCTCCGGCACCACCTGGAACGGCTCTACGGCTCGCTGCGCTATGCCGAGATTGACTGCGACCTCAGCCTCGCGGAGTTGGAGGCAGCAACGCACCGGACCATCGAAGTCAACCAAGCACAGCTTGCCGACGGCTTCGACTTCCAGATTACGCATAACGTCTCCCCGGGGATTTTCGGCTACTACCGCAGTTCCTTTCCCGAGCGGCCCGGCCCGACGGTCACGATCTGTTGTTGGCCGCTGAAGGAGCGCTTGGCCGAGTATGCGCCACAGTACGCGACCGGGGTCCACGGTGTCATCCCGGCCCAGCGCGCCGTGCCCTCACAATATATCGACCCCAAGGCGAAGAATCGCAGCCGCCTCTACTACCGTCGCGCCGACCATCAGGCGCACCGTACTGATCCCGCGGCCTGGGCCGTGCTCCTCGACGGCAACGGTTATATCGCCGAGGGAACTGGGAGCAACGTATTCCTGGTCCACAACGAGACCCTGTATTCACCGGAGGGGCGCAATATCCTGCGCGGGGTGACGCGCGGCTTTGTACTAGAGCTTGCCCAAACGCTGGGCATCCCCGTACACGAGCGCAATCTGGAGCCATACGACCTCCTGAATGCCGACGAAGCCTTCTTCACCTCGACCCCCTTTGGGATCATGCCGATGACCAGTTGCGAAGGAAAACCCGTCGGCACCGCCACGCCGGGGCCAGTGACGCGACGGCTGCTCACGGGATTTGGCGAGCACGTAGGCCTTGACCTCGTGGAGCAGGCACACGCCGCGGCCGCAGCGGTGGCCCACGGACCGACAACAACGCAGGAAGCCGCGGGGTAGCCGGGAGCCGCGCGCTATCGGTAGAGCGGCCAGCAAGCGGCCAGCAGAAAGAAGGAGCAGGAATGCGATACGCGACATTCGAGCGGGACGGCAGGGTGAGTTGGGGAGCGGTGCAGACCGGCGGCGTCCTCGATTTGCCGGCGGTCGCCGCCGCGACCGGCCTCGCCGGTTGGCCGGAGACACTGCTGGCCTTCATCCAAGCGGGACCGGCCTGCTGGAAGCGTGCCGGCCAACTCGCCGCCGCAGCGGGGAGCGCCAGCCTGTTGCCCCTGTCGGGGGTACGTCTCTTGGCACCGGTTCCCCAGCCCCTACGAAATGTGTTTGCGTTGGGACTCAACTATGCGGAACACGCGGCGGAGGGCGGCGAAGAAGCGCCCACTGCGCCGATCTACTTCACCAAAGCCACCACGGCGGTCATCGGGCCGGATGAGCCGATCATCGCCGACCCCAGCGTGTCCCGGAAGCTGGACTGGGAGGTGGAGCTAGGTGTGATTCTCGGCACCGGTGGGCGGCGCATCTCGGAAGCCGACGCCCTCGATCACGTCTTCGGCTATACCGTCATCCACGACGTTTCCGCCCGCGACCTACAGTTTTCCCGCAGCGGGCAGTGGTTTCTGGGCAAGAGCTTCGATACAAGCTGCCCGATGGGGCCGTGGATTGTCTCGGCCGACGAGATCGGCGATCCACAGAACCTGGATTTGCGCCTCTGCGTCAACGGCGTAGAAAAGCAGCATTCCAACACGCGCCACATGATCTTTCCGGTCGCCAAGATTCTGGCCGACCTCTCCGGCGTGCTCACGCTGCAAGCCGGCGACATTATCTCCACCGGCACGCCTAGCGGGATTGGCGGCTCGCGCGAGCCGCCGGAATACCTCCAACCGGGCGATGTTACCGAGGCGGAAGTATCCGGCATCGGCCTCCTCCGCAACCCGGTCCTCGCCCCCGCGCCATAAGGGTGCTCGGTCCCCTGCTCGGCAAAAAAGAAAGTACACAGCAATCTCCTTGAGGAGAAAAGAAAAGGCAACCGGCGGCTTACGCCCCGAGCCTCAGAAAAGGAGGCCCTACCAGTTGCGTAGACCACTGTACACCATGCGCGAGGTATTCGCAACGGGAGGTTGGCCTGCGGCTTGCGCCGCAATGACAGGCACACCGGGGCGGTCAGCAGCCCTCACAGCGGGGAGCCATAGGGGGCCAGGGGGTGGGCACATCACGAGTCCGAGATGACCTCGCCGCCGACGATAGTATGGCACGCGACCAGACGGCGGGTGACCGTTTCGGTCTGCCGGAAGGTATCGGTCAGCGGGAAAGCACCGCTTTCCTGCTCCAGTACCGCTATGTCCGCGGTCCGCCCGACTTCCAGACTGCCGATCCGGTCATCCCAGCCGATGGCCTGCGCCGGCGTGAGCGTGCTGGCTCGGATCACCGCATCGAGCGGCATCCCCAGGTGCAGAAACTTCGACATCGTAGTCGGCATGTCGTACGCCGGGCCGTTGATGGAACCGCTGTGTACGTCGGTCGAGATCGTATCGGGCCAATAGCCGTGCGCGCAGAGCTGGCGGGCAACCCCCCAATGGTAGCTACCGGCACCGTGCCCCACGTCCATCAGTACCCCTCGCTCCCGCGCTGCCCGCAGCACCGCGGCTGGATTGCCGTCGCGATCCACCAGTCGACCGACCAACTCTCCCTTGTAGCAGTGGGTAATCAGATCGCCCCGGTCGAGGATCGGGATAGATTGCGTGATGGTGGGCGGTGGATCGCCGATGTGGAGCATGAGCGGCACACCGGCCGCCCGAGCGGCGGCGTGCGCGTGCCAGACGGGCTGATCCGTATTGTCCTCGCCGACGCGAATACGGCTCCCGAGCACCTTGACCCCCACGATCAGGTCGCGGTTGGCCTCGATGGTCTCGGCAGTGGCCGTAGGGTCAACGAATCGGCCATAGCCGGCCATCGGCGAGGCAACGCAACCGATAACGGAGATGTTGAGCAGGGCGAGCAAACGACACCGCGCCTGCGCGGCGACGTAGTGGCGAAAGCCGTCGAAAATAGCGGCACCGGCCGAGCCGGCATCCACCATCGTCGTCGTGCCACTGCGGGCCGCCAAGCTATTGGCGTCAATGTTGGCCTCCCCGACATGCAGGTAGACGTGCGTGTGCAGGTCAATCAAGCCGGGTGTCACCAGCAAGCCGCGAGCATCCAGCACGCGCGCCGCGTCCGGCGCCGCACCGGGCCTCGCTAGGGCAGCGATCTTGCCATCGGCGATGACCACGTCACGGGTTTCGTGCAACTCTTGTGCCGGATCAATGACCGTCCCGCCGGCGATGACCAAATTCACGCTGCCTATGCTCGTCATCACTTGCCTCCGTCGCCGACCGCATCTGCCAACAACTATGTCCGTAGGGTAGCGTACCATTAGGCGCGGGATGATCGTTCGATGGATAACCCCCTTCCCTAGCCCGGCTCCCGCCCGTCACTCCGGCGAAAGCCGGAGTCCAGGGGCGACGCCCCGGCCGCACGCTCTATACGCTCTGTGGCAAAGTCACTATGATCGGGATGCCTGACAAGTCGCTGTTGATACTTGTGCCGACGGCCTTCGAGTCACGTTTCCTCTTTGGAGAGCGTGTCCACCGGACGCTCGTCGACCGCGGCGCGACCCGCTGCCGCGTCAGCGGGCGCGAGGTCGCCGTCGCGCTCTGCGGCTTTGGCTTGGCTGCTGCCGGCGCCGGCGCCGCGTTCGCGCTGGGCAACCACCTCCGGGCCAACGATGCGGCGCGACCGCAGACCGCTCCGGTCATCCTGGTTGGCATTGCCGGTACCTATGACCCAGCGCGGGCGCCGGTCGGGTCGGCCCTGCTGGCGACCGACGTGCGGTGCGTCGGCATTGGCCGCGGCACCGGGGCAGCGCACCGCTCGGCCGCAGCGTTGGGCTGGCCACAGGGCCTCCCACTCGCGGGACTGCCGCCAGTCGGCGACGACTTGCTGCTTGCGGCTCCCCACTTGCCGGGGAAGCCGGTACTGCGCGGCGGCCTGCTCTCGGTAACAACCGCCGCGGCCACGCTGGTAGAGGCACATGAGCGTGCGGCGCGCTTTCCCGGTGCCGCCGCCGAAGAAATGGAAGTGTTTGCGGTAGGCTTGGCTGCACGGCTCTACGGCGCGCGGCTCATCGTCGTCCGGGGGCTGTCCAACGTCGCCGGGGAAACCGATCACGCAGCCTGGCGCACCGCCGAGGCGCTGGCAGCAGCCAAGGCCCTGCTGCTCCGGGTGGTCGAGCGCATTGCGGCAGCAGACGGTCTGGGCGGCCAAGCCGGACGGTAGTGGGAGGAGACCAGCAGTGTTCTGGAAAGAGAGCGATGCTACCCAGGTCAAGGCGGTGGCGGCTATCCACCAAGGGGACGGCGTAATCAAGGTCCGCGGATTCTTCGACCAAGCCAGCCGCCTCCCCGTGCGACTCCAGGTGTGGGAGCTGGACCCAGGTGTCAGCGAGGGGAGCCACACCCACAACGACTTGGAAGAATGCTACTACTTCACCCAGGGACATGGGGTAATGACGCTGGACGGTCAGCACATCCCGGTGGCTGCCGGCGACGCCATCCTGGCGCCCCCCGGCTGCGACCACGGAATACGTAACACCGGTACCATGCCCCTAAAGGTCGTGCTGATTTGGGGAAAGCCGCAGGCCACCGGCCACTGATCACTGGCCACTAGCCCCTACTACGTAGTGGGGATACTTCCCGACGAAGCGCACAACAGCCATCCGCTGCTCCTCCGTGAGGCCCGGGGTGCGGGCGCGAAAGCCACGGCGGTCGCCGCGCACGCGCTGGAACGCTCGCCATACGGCAGGCACCGTCTGGGTAGTCCCCGCCACCGTCGGCTCGTCCGCGTCGTCGCCCGGTTCGGCAATATGCGCCCGGATGAGCGCGTCCTCTTCACTCGCGCGGTGATAGGGAGGAGCGCTCGTGGGATCAACCGTTCCCATAACCATGCCTTGCCGCTTATTCGCCCGATCCGCGCTAACCGGGAGCATGGTATTATAGCGGCAGTTCTACTGCAACGGATGTTCTATGACCGGCGCAACACCTGTCAGTACCCAGAAGACGACCGGGGCATACTACACCCCGCCGATCCTGGCCGATTTCTTGGCACGCTGGGCGCTGCGTGAGCCGGCCGCTACGGCGCTCGACCCCGGCTGTGGCGAGGCAGTATTTCTGCTCGCCGCCTGGCGCAGACTCCTCGATCTCGGCGCATCGCCGTCTACTACTATCACGCAGCTTTATGGCGTCGAGCGTGACGCGAACACCCTCGCGACGAGCCGTGAACGTCTAGGGAGCAGTGCCGACGGACTGATGCCGGCACTGCTGGAAGCTGATTTCTTCTCTCTACCGTCCCCCAACAGCATCCTCGCAGCGCCGCTGCCGGCGGTAGATGCTGTGATCGGCAACCCACCATATATCCGCTACCATCATTTTGCTGGCAAGACCCGCCAGCGGGCATTGAAGGCAGCCGGGCTACAAGGAGTCTCACTCTCGGCACTGACCAGCGCCTGGGCACCATATCTAGTTCATGCCTGTGGGTTTCTGAAATCATCGGGACGGCTTGCCTTTGTATTGCCAGCGGAGCTCCTCCAGGCGGACTATGCCGCCCCCGTGCGGGCCTACTTGTTGCAGCGATTCCGATCAGTGACTGTGGTGACGTTCGAGTGCGCCGTGTTCCCCGGCGCAATGGTTGATGCTGTGCTATTACTTGCCGATACTGATGCTCCGGCCGAGCGGGCTGGGCTGCGTGTGCTGCGCTTGCATGACCTTGCTGATCTCGAGCGCTACTCCACTCCGGAAGCACTGCTGGCAACACCTCCGGTCGACACGCCTGCTGATAAGTGGACTGAGCACTTGCTACCATCGGAAGGGGTAGCGGTATACCATGAGCTTCTGGAGCGTGCTCCGACTGTGGCACTCGGCGACATTGCCCGGGTCGACGTCGGCTTTGTATCCGGCAACAGCAAGTTCTTCCTTCTGTCCGCTCCCGAGGTGGAGCAGTGGGGTATCGAGCCGGACCTGCTCATGCCCGCTATCGCCCGCAGTGGTGACCTCACCGGGGCATACTATCTCCCAGAAGATTGGGCGGCCCAGCGCGACGCCGGTAGTCCCTGCTACGTACTCGCTATCGAGAATGCCAGCGCCGCAACTGAAATCGAGCAACGTAGCGTTTGGAAGTACCTGCAAGAAGGTATGACGCGCGGTGCCCACACCGGATATAAGTGCCGGTCACGCCGGCCATGGTACGCAGTGCCGCAGGCGCGACGGGTACCGGATGCGTTTCTGACGTATCTCTCGCACGAGGCCCCTCGCCTTGTCAGCAACATAGCCCGGGTCGCTAATACGAACCTGCTGCACTGTGTAGAATTCTCTCAGGATGCTCTGCGCGCGACGGCTACCACACCAGGCCATTGGACAACAAGCTGGTATTCCACGCTGACCCTGCTCTCGGCCGAATTATGCGGCCGCTCCTACGGCGGCGGCGTGCTCAAGCTCGAGACAAAAGAAGCCGAGCGCGTACGCCTGCTCGCGCCGCCACTTGACTACCGGCCAGTCCTGGAGAACGTGGACATGGCGCTACGCCGTCGGCAGCCTGACGCAGCGCGTGTTGCTGCAGATCAAGCTCTCTTGGCGCCACTACTGGATACCGACGCCCGGAACGCCCTGGAAGCTGCGTACCAAGCTGCCCGTGGGCGCCGTATGATCCGTGCCAGGACTAACGGCGCGCAACGCCGAAAGAGGAGCGTTGCGCGCTTTCGAGCCGCCCCTCAGCCTGTGCAGTCTGGATGATGTTGATGATCTCCTCGAGCGCAGCGTCTACAGCATAGTCGTGCTGGGTGCGGTAGCTCAGTGTACTGACCGCTGGTATCGTCCTGATGAAAGAAGAAGTGGCTGATATCTAGTCCTTCATAGCGCAGCTTCAGATCAACGGAAGTATACTTGACTTCCTTCAACCGCTTCTCGTAGTCCACCGAAGCCCCCCGATCCGGGCGCTGTACCCCTTGGGGGGTGACGTGGCCGCGAGTACCGCTCATCTTCACTTCGCCGGCTAGTAGCGGCCCACCGGCACGGTCCTGTACCACAATGTCAGGGCGGTGCGCGCTGGTTAACCCCGCGACGGTCCGAGCGGTGACGGTCACACCGGTTCGGGCAGCGATGAGGGAAGTCAAAACCCTGCGGAAACGCTCGCCCTTTTGGCGGTAGATACCCTCATCCAGACGACCCGCCACCCAATCGGCGTCATAGACCTGCATGGCGGCCAGGAAGAGTGGTTTGATCTTCTGGAATGTTGGCTGAGGATCCTGCTCAATCGCGTTCCACACGGTCTCCCAGGGCACTGTGACACCTTCCCTACCCAAGCACTACTGAGTGTGCCGCGGTATCCACTTGTACGGCAAGGTGCGGTACGTGCCGACTGCCAGGGGAAGATGGGGGGGCCTATATCGTAGGGATAGCAAATGAGGGGCCGAAATGGTGAAGGCATACAACCGAAGGCAGGAGGCTGGCCAAGCCCCCCGCCCCGGTCTACGCCCCACAGGGCGTTTAGCTGCCGGTTACCACCTTCGTACCGATCATCTTGCACCTCCTTGTCAGCGTGATTGGCCTATCCTCACGAGGACGTTGACGGCCACCAATTGGCACCTTCACTCTAGGCACCGGGTCGCAGTCCGTCAACTGACCACGAGTCAAGTCTCGGCCGGCGGGACGACACCGGTGGGTGGGGCCTCCAACCCGGCAGCGGCGTTCACCGTGTTGGCCGGCTGCCGGCGCTGCGCCACGAGCTGGGCCAGCTCGGTGACGAGCCGTTGCTTGGTGTGCCGGTCGCCTTCCTCGTAGGCGAGACTCAGGTGAATCAAGAGGTCCAAGAACTCGTCGTCCGTCGTTCCATCCAGGAGCGCTTTGGCCACAGCAGCCTCTTTCTCGAAGAGATAGCGCGTGGTGCCTTGGAGACCCAAGACCGTACCCAGCGCCCTCACCACCTCGGTACTGGGGTTCCGCTTCACCCCACGTTCGAGGTGGGAAATGTAGGTGGCGTCTACATTGGCGCTCTCAGCCAATGCCTCCTGGGTGATGTGGCGCCACTGGCGTAGCGCCCTCAATACTCTGCCAAATCGTGTCAACCCTTACTCCTTCAACAGCCGGATAGACAGCCCTCGCCGTTACCTGCGTGTCCTGTTGAAGCCTCACGACCGTTCTGCGTTGGTGTGTAGACATCTCGCACCTCCTTTATGGCAAAGTGAGATCGGTGTGAGCGCAGTCTAGCAAGACTACTGAGCTATGGCGTCTGACTGTCAGTCAAGCTGGCATCGCTACGTGTTGACTAACGGTCAACTTCCCACGCTACCCATAGCTGCTACTATCGGGATGGCATTCCGCTGCCGGAGGCGCCGCCATGACACACGCATTCGCCGCACAATAGCGCGCCGCGCATTGCAGGCCGCGGTCCGTGGCTCGGTAGCGACTCGGTCCCGGCGCACTGCTGCTCCGGCTGAAGGAACGGCCGGCTACCCTTGCCGCTGCGGCTACTCGCAGCACCGCTCACGGCCGCCTAGGCGAAGCACCGCCTGACCCCGGCGTCAGGACCTCGCCCCCGGCCTCTTCCCGCCGCACCCCCGCCCGACTCCCTGCCTGGGATAGGCCCCCAGGTAGGGGCGTCATTTGTGGCGTCCATCTTGGCACGCTGGCTCCCCGCTCTCGTCGTTCCGGCGCAAGCCGGAGTCAAGGAGAGCGGGGGGAGTGGATTTCGGCTTCCGCCGGAACGACGATGGCCTGACCGGGGGGTGAGGACAAGTCTCGATTACCTTCCGATGCATTGAAAGGATCACTGCATGTCCCTATCACTCCAGCGTTACCGGGAGTTCCTGGTGACGTACTTCGTACCGCTGTGGCGCCGGGTGGTGCTCCTGGCCATCCTGCTAGGAAGCAGCATCGGGCTGGGCCTGCTCGCTCCGCAACTCGTCCGCCAGTTCATTGACGCCGCGCAGGCGGGAGCGCCGCTGGCCGCCCTGACGGTCACGGTGCTGCTGTTCCTCGCGATTGGTGTCGGCCATCAAGTGGCTGCCACTGCTGCCACCTACCTGAGCGCGGATGTCGGTTGGCGAGCGACGAACCAGCTGCGCTCCGACCTCGCGCTCCACTGTCTCCGCTTGGATATGCGCTTCCATAACAATCACACCCCGGGCGAGTTGATCGAGCGCATTGACGGCGACGTGGGGCAGCTGGCCAACTTCTTCTCCCAGTTTGTCGTTGATCTGCTAGGTAGTGCCCTTTTCCTGCTTGGTGTGCTCGCCCTCGTCTGGCGTGAAGACTGGCGAGCCGGGTTAGCCTTCACACTCTTCGCTGCCTTGTCGCTGGTGGTGCTGCGCCAGGTGTTCACTCTGGGCGTAGGTCCGCAGCAACGGACACGTCAGGCGCAGGCGGACGTTGCCGGCTTCTTGGAGGAGCGGCTGGCCGGCACCGAGGACATCCGCAGCAGTGGCGCAGCACCATATGTGTTGCGCCGCCTCTACCAAACGCTGCGGGTAGCCATGCAGCGGGGCCGGCTTTCACAGATCATCGCCCGGCTTGGACAGCGGACCTCGTGGATGCTGTTCGCTTTGGGCAACGCGATGGCCTTGGGCATGGGTGCCTATCTGTTTAGCGCCGAGGTGATTACGCTGGGCACGGTCTATCTCTTTGTCCACTACCTGAACAACGTCTGGGAACCGCTCAACAATACCGCCGGACAGTTGGAGGATCTGCAGCAAGCCACGGCCAGTCTGCGGCGTATTGACGAGCTCCTGAAGCTCAAGAGCAGCACGCGCGATGGCCCGGCCAGTCTCCCACCAGGGCCACTGCCAGTGGCCTTTCAGGGCGTCTCGTTCGGCTATCGGGCCGCTGTTCCCGTCCTCCACGACATCTCTCTCCAGGTGGCACCGGGCGCTGTGTTGGGCTTGCTGGGCCGGACCGGCAGCGGCAAGACGACGCTCACACGCTTGCTCTTCCGCCTCTTCGACCCTACTGCCGGCACGATTCGTCTCGGCGACACGGACCTCCGCGCTACCCGTTTGGTTGAGCTACGACAGCGCATCGGCCTGGTCACACAGGAAGTCCAGCTCTTCCACGCCACTGTCCGCGACAATCTGACCTTCTTCGATCCCAGCATTCCCGACGACCGGATCGTGGCTGTGCTGGATGAGGTAGGACTGGCGCGCTGGTACCAAACATTGCCGGCAGGACTGGATACGGAGCTGGCGTCCGGTGGCAGCGGGCTTTCGGCGGGTGAAGCGCAATTGCTGGCTTTTGCCCGCGTCTTCCTCCGGGACCCCGGTTTGGTCATCCTGGATGAAGCCTCGTCGCGGCTGGACCCGGCGACGGAAGGGCTGCTGGAGCGAGCCGTAGACCGACTGTTACAGGGACGCACGGCAATCATCATCGCCCACCGGCTCGCTACCGTCGAACGCGCCGACGAAATCGTCCTGCTAGAAGCTGGACAGATTGTGGAGCAGGGCGCGCGCGTGGCCTTGGCCCGCGACCCTACCTCGCGCTTCAGTCAACTCCGACAGACGGGACTAGCGGAGGTGTTGGTATGACCCGCCAGAGCTGCACCACCATAGCCCCATCGGATCGTGCAGACCGGATGAACGTCTGGCAAGCAGTCTGGCGGCTCGTGCGCTTTGCTCCCTGGCTTTTCGTGGCGAATGCCCTCATTTGGATTGTGGAGGATTTCTTCTATCTGGTGCCGGGGCTGGTTCTCCGCCAGATTTTCGATACGTTGACCGATCACGCGCAGCTCAACATCGGCTTCTGGGCACTCTTGGCCCTTCTCCCAGCCCGTTCCGGGCTCCAAACCTTGCTCGTGGTCGGAGGCACTGCGACGGGGGCAACATTTCACGGCACCGTTGGCGCTTTGCTACGGAAGAACCTCTTGGCGCGAATCCTCCGACGACCGGGATCACAGGCACTCCCTGGCTCTCCAGGCGAGGCAGTCAGCCGCTTTGGTGGCGATGTTGCCGAGATTACCGGCCTCTCGGAAGACGTCGTTGACTCCTTCGGGAATATCGTGGCTGCCGTCGCTGCCCTGATAATCATGCTCACCATCAGCCCCCTCGCGACTATCGCCGTCATCGTCCCATTGGTGGCCATCAGAGTTGCGTCTGTGTTGGTACGGCGGCGCTTGGAGGGTACGCGGCGCGCCAGTCGAGAAGCAACTGGGCAGGTGACGGGATTCATCGGGGAGGTGTTTGGCGCTGCACTAGCAGTCAAGGTGAACACCGCGGAGCCGCAGGTAGTCGAGCATTTCCGGGGGCTGGGCGAGCGCCGGCGCCGAGCCGAGCTTCAGAACATGCTCCTGAATGAATTGGTGCGTCGCTCCTGGAGCCTCACCGATAGCCTCGCCACTGGGCTGATCCTGCTATTGGTGGGGTCATCGCTGCAGGACGGCACCTTTACCGTGGGTGACTTCACGCTTTTCGTCTCCTACATCGGCGTGATCGGCGGCGCTCTCGACTGGATCGGTGGCACGCTGGTGGATGCGACTCAGGCCAAGGTCTCCTGGCAACGGCTGGTCGAGCTGCTGCAAGGAGACGCACCGCCGTCGGCTCTCGTGGCGCACGGTCCGGTCTACATGCGCGGAGCCTTCCCCCCGATCCCGCACAGCGCCAAGACGGCTGCTCATCGGCTGGACTCCCTCGACGTAGACGGGCTGACGTATCGCTATCCCGAGTCCGGACGGGGCATCAGTGGGATCGAGCTGCACCTTCCCCGTGGCTCGTTCACGGTCGTCACCGGGCGGATTGGCTCCGGGAAGAGCACCCTGCTCCGCGCTCTTCTGGGCCTCCTCTCTCGCGATGCCGGGGAAATCCGCTGGAATGGCGAGCCGGTTGCCGACCCGGCCGCCTTCTTCCTACCACCGCGGGTGGCCTACACGCCCCAGGTGCCACGGCTGTTCAGCGAGACCTTGCGCGACAACATCCTCCTAGGCTTGCCACTGGATGCAGTGGACCTCCCGGCCGCTCTCCACGCAGCGGTCATGGACCGCGAAATGGCGGAACTGACCGCTGGCTTGGACACGGTGATCGGGCCGCGGGGGGTCAAGCTCTCCGGAGGGCAGGTACAGCGCACCGCCGCCGCGCGCATGTTCGTGCGCGACCCGGAGCTGCTGGTCTTCGATGACCTGTCGAGCGCACTCGATGTCGAGACGGAACAACTGCTCTGGGAGCGGGTGTTCGCTCGTCCCGAGGCAACGTGCTTAGTCGTCTCTCATCGCCGCGCGGCGTTACGCCGCGCCGACCACATCATCGTGCTCAAGGATGGCCAAATCGCAGCCGAGGCCCCCCTCGATTCCTTACTGGCGGACTGCGAGGAGCTACAGCAGCTCTGGGTCGGTGATGTCGAGCGGGGGGCCAGCCGGCCCCCCGGGTAAGGAGACACCCCCCCGGATCGCGGCGATAGACCAAAGGGCACCCCCTCCCGTCATACCGGCGCCAACCAGAGGGAGGCCGGTATTGCACCTACCCCCGGCCCCTTCCCTCCAGGGGAAGAGCGTCCGTGTGGCAACCTCTAACCCCTTCCCTTGAGGGAGGGGTTAGAGGTTGGTACGTGCCATCGCCCGTTACCTCTTCTCCGAGAGGATGCGGTTGGCGACGGTGTGGGCTTCCTCCAAGGCAGCAATGACCCCCTCACCACTCCGATAGGCCTTATCAATGATCGGCAAGACCTCTTCGTTGAGTTGGGCATGGCGCCGGTACGGGAAGGGCGCGGTGTACCCGGCATACGCCCCGGGTATTTCGGCGATATCCGGGATCGTGGCCAGCACTGGCTGCGCGTCCACCGCATTGATCCACTCCTGGCTCTGATAGAACGACACCAGCGGTGACGTCTCCCGCACCTGGGAGAACTTCATGTGGGCCAGCTCAAGGCTGCCGCAGAACCATTGCAGGAAGGTCAGAGCATGACCGGGGCGCTCGATGCTCACGTGGACAACCGCGGTGTCCATCGCCGTCGAGGTATTGGGGCTAGGGCCGCCTGGAGCTTTGGGGTACGGAATCTGCCAGTAGGTCCCCGCCGTAGCCGCATCCCGGTAGTGGCGCAGCGGCGCCCAGCTCAAGTCGTCATGGATGGCCGCCGTGCCGTCGACCAGCGGGGTCGCACCCGGTGAACGGGCCGCCTCCGGAATCGGCGCCGATACACGCAGATTACTGTGGAGGTCAACCAGGTGCTGCAACGCGGCTATCGCTCCATCGGAATTGAGATTCGCCCAGGATTGCTCCGGGTTGAAGAGGGTTGAAGCGGTCGTGTTGACCCAAGCGGTAAACCACACCAGGTCCATCGCTTGAAGCGCGTAGCCGCTGCGCGTGATCGTATCGCCCTCGCGTTTCGTCAGCTGCTCTGCCAGGCTGTCCAGAGTTTCCCAAGTCTTTATCTGGGTACCCCGTGGGTTCAACCCCGCCTCCTCGAGCAGACCGCTGTTGATAGCCAGCACCCGCGAGGCCGGGCCGGTCACCGGCAGGCCATATGTCTCTGCCCCGGCATTCCGGAACTGCCGCGACGAGCGCAAGAACGCACTCTCCGCAATCTCGGAGAACTCGGGCTGCCGGGTGGCGAAACGCAGATCGCGGAGATTCCGCGCCTCGAAAAGCCGCTGCACGTCCGTGGAGGCAACCACGCTCACCTCCACCGGCGTGTCGGCTGCGGTCGTCTCGAGGAAGTGCTCCAGTACCGCCTCATTACCGGCCAAGCCCAGCCAAGTCACATCCAGATCAGGGCGCTGCACCTGCCACTGCTGGGCAGCGGTGGCCAGAAAGCTGTCATAGCCTGGCGCGCCTTTCCACCCGTGGAGGAAAGTGATCTTGCCCGGTACCGGAGTGGGTGTCGGCGGAATCGAGGCTTCAACGATGCAGGACGCCAGTACCGCGCTCATGCCCACCAATCCGCCGCCCCACAACGCCTGGCGCCTGGTGAGTCCCGTGCTCCGTTTACTGCTGCTCATATGTACCTCCTATCATACATGCCTTCTATAGCAGAGGGCGAGGTGCGGCGAGCGATCATGTGTCTGTTGTCTCCATCAGCATACGGCCAGCCGCCTATGATGTCGAGCGTTAGATCAGGCAGACCCGTTCTACAACCCCCGGCTACCGCTCGACTGAGCGCAAGCCGGGGCTTGGCCTCCGAGTCCGGCACTAGGAGATTTCCGGGACGGTCACGCCAAGTCGCTGGGCCAGCGCTCCTAACACCTCCCAAGTCTGCGCCGGCATCGGAATGCCCGTGCGGCGGCGCTCCTCGCGCGAGCGCCGCTCCGGTTCCCCGGGCAGGAGCACCTCACGAAAGCCGGCAGCCGGCGGCACCGCCTTCACACTCTCCAGCATCCCCATGAGTGTTGCCGTAGCGGCATCGTGGGGCGCAAACGCGGCCGGGTCCAGCGCCATGATGAACACCCCGTTGCCGTGGCCGGTTGTCACCCGCTCCTCGGCCGTGAGACCAGCGCCGATCAAGGCCGCGATGAGCGCCAAGGCCGAACCCTTATGTCCACCCATGGGCAAGAGCATGCCTCCGTCATAGAAGTCCTGGACGTTGGTCGAAGGGTTGCCTTGGGCATCCACGATGTAACCCGCTGGCAGCGGCTCCCCTTTCGCGCGTGCGACCTGCAGCTTACCCTCCGCGACCACGGTGGTCGCAAAGTCGGCAATGACCGGCGGCTGCGAGTCTACCGGAATGCCCAGTGCCCAGGGATTGGTGCCAAACTGCCGCCGCGCTCCCCCAAACGGCGCCATCCCCCCCACGCCCGGCCCGGCGTAGCCCACCGTCAGCAGTGAGACATAGCCCCGCTCGGCGGCGACCTCGGGATAATGCCCCAACCGGCCGACGTGCGTGCAGCGGCGCAAGGCCACAGCGCCGATGCCATGACGCCCAGCATGTTTCAGCGCCACTTCGAGGCCGAACGAGGCGGTATATTGGCCGAGCGTATTTTCCCCGTCCACCACGCTGATGGCGCCCGACGTATGCACCACTCTCGGCCGGCCGGCGGCATTGTAGCTGCCGTTCTCGATACTCTCGACGTAGTAGGGGAGGCGAATGACGCCGTGTGAGTCGTGGCCCGACAGGCTCGCCAAGACCATGTGCTCGGCGGCGTGCTGCGCCGTGACTGCCGGCGTGCCGGCGGCCACCAGAATATCCGTCGCGTAGGCTTCCAGCGTCGGCGCAGCGATGAAGTACGTGTCGGCCATCGTCAGTGACTACCTTGGCGAGCGGATTTGGCCCGCAGCAATTGGGCCATGATGAGATCGGTACCGTCGAGATGGGCCAAGACCTGCTCCATCAGCCAATTCGGTAGGGCGAGCGCATTCCGACGACAATAGGTACTACGAAGGATACCAGCATGCTGAAAGAGTGTCTTCTGCAGCCACAGCATCGACGATCCGGCGCCACTTACGGTGACGGCCCGCAGCACCGGCGCGATTGTGCTCTGATAGACCTCCAGCCCCCCGGCGGAGGCACCGGCCGCATACCGGTCGCAGACGGTCCGGAAGCCGTCAATCAGCGCCGGATGTGGCATCGTGCCGACGGAGCCGCGGCCCAGCTCCTCCGGGAGGAAGTTACCGTTGCCACCACCGAGCACGGTGATCTCCCGCGCTTCTGGCGCGCCGGAAGCGCACGATAGCGCCAGAGCCTGCCCCTGGCTTGAACAGGGGTGTGGTGCGCTTCCGGCGTCGTCACCGCCGCTGCCCAGCCAGCCGCGCTCCCGCAGCCCCTCCACCACGACCCCGACCTTCTCCGGCGTACCCGCCGCCTCGATCTTCAGACAGCTAATGCTGGCAGCGGCGTCTACAGCCTGGAGCAGGACCTCCGCGGGAGCGTTGCCGCTCGCATCCTGCACCATCAGCGGGAGACCCACCCGGTCGGACAGGTCACGAAACAGGCCGACCAACTGCTCGCCGCCGTAGGGAGCCGGATTGACCATCGCACAGGTGACACCGCACTCCTGCGCGAGCCGGGTCAGCGCGAGGGTACCCTCGCGACTGGCATGTGCGGTAGCCGCGATCAGCGGGAGCCGGCCATCCAGCTGCCGGGCCGCCAGGCTCCAGACCTGCGCTCGCTCCGCGTCGGTCAGCATGGCACTTTCGCTCCCCATGCCAAAGGCGATCGCTTGCGAGCCGGCCTCGATACAGAAGTCCAGCTCCCGGCGCAGGCTCACCTCGTCAATAGCCCCATCGTCGTCAAAGGGCATCACTAAGACAGGCACCGCCCCCACGATGCACTCTGCGCGGCCGTTGCTCACGGGCATTCCTTTCGACGGCGTTTGTCAGGCGTTCGTCAACCGGAGCAATCGCCGGCCGGAACCGGCGGTTGCGAGCAGTATACTCTCCTCCCAGTAGGTGTTTCTAGTCTGCCATCCAGGAGCACCGTCATTCCCAACGCCACGCCCGTCATTTCCGCGAAAGCGGAAATCCAGGCTCTCTCCCACGGGGAGAGGGATGAGGACAGGGGCATAATCACGCACTAGGACAGCAGCAGTGCAGTTCGCGCTGATGGACCACGTAGAAGGGGACGCCGATACACCGTCCGGTGAGGTCTTTGCGGAGGTGTTATCGCTCGTCGAGGCGGCCGAGGACCTCGGCCTCGCCGCGGTCTGGTTTGCCGAGCACCATTTCGGTGTTCACCGCGGCCACTTGCCCGCCACCCCGCTCCTCGCGCTGGCTGCGGGGCAGCGCACCCGGCGCATCGCTGTCGGCAGCGCGATCATCTGCCTGAACTTGCACCATCCCCTCGCCGTAGCCGAGCAAGTCGCCACGGTAGACGTGCTCACCGGCGGCCGGGCCTCTTTCGGCTTTGGCAGCGGCTGTACGCCGCCGGAGGCGGCAGCGTTCGGCCTCACCCTCACCGACGAGGTGCGCCGCGAGCGGTTTGCGGAAGCGCTGGACGTGGTACTGGGATTGTGGCGCGGCGCGCCTTTCGCCTTCGACGGACGCTATTTCCAACTGCCCGCGGTGACGCTGCGACCGGCACCGCTCGGCGACCTGCGGACGCGGACATGGGTCGCCGCCAACAGCGTCGAGTCGGCGATGCTGGCCGGGGAGCGAGGTGTGGGCCTGATGACCTCGCGCGAGCGTCCGCTGTCCCATTTGCGGGAGATCGTGGCCGCGCATCGGAGCGTCTGGGAACGGGCGGGATGGACGGAGCCGCCGCCGGTATCGGGCGGCTTCGGGCTATACGTCGGTGCCGATGATCGCTCCGCTGAGACCGAGGTGGCCACGACCATCCCATCGCTCTGGGAGAAGGTCGCCATACGGCCGGAGTGGAGTACGGCGCCGGCGCCGGTCAGCGCAGTCGAGGCCGCGCGGCGTGTCGGCTTTCTCTACGGCAGCCCGGAGACGGTCGCGCCGGCCATCATCGCCCGGCAGCGTGCCCTATCCCTCACCCACGTCCACGTGCAGTTACGTTGGCCCGGCATCGGGCTGACCCAGACACACGCCTGTTTGCGCCGCCTGGGCCATGAAGTCATCCCGCGCGTGCAAGCTGCCACTGGCAGCGGGTGAACGCTCCGCCGCACCCCCGGCCTCCTCTCTCTGTGCAGTTCCGCCCCTCGGTGTCGGAGCAGCAAAAGTATAGTTACGAATGATTATGAATAGTGGTAGATTGTGTTGATGTAACAAGCACTGCCCCTTCCCACCAACGAAATTCACTGGAAAGCAGATCGGCAGAATCATGAGTGACATCGTAGCCACGCGCCAAGTCTCTGGGTCGGTGGCACCACAGCCGGACGCCGACACCGACCCGACTAATGGACAACGGCCCGATACGGTGCTGTTGCTGGGCAAAGGCGGCTATGGCGACGCCCCCCGTGCAGAGCTGGATCGCATGGTTACAGCGGTCCGCTCCACCGGGCGCTATCGGCGTGTCGAAGGGACATTCCTCGATCAAGGGACCCCGGCGCTATGGTCCACACTCCAGGCTTGCACAGCTGCCGGCGCACGGCGTCTGTTGATCGTTCCGGTTTTCGTGCCGATGGATCGCTCGCTCCGCATCTGGCTCCCGAAGGTCATTCGGCGCTGGCTCCGGCGGCGCCCGGAGCTAGAGATCGAAGTGCTCCTCGCGGATCCGCTCGGCGATCACGCAGCCCTGGGTGAGGCCGTCTGCCAGGTTGTAGCGGCTGCCGAACGGCGGTCGGACGTGCGGATTGGGGCACCGGTAGATCGCGGTGATCCGAGCTGGTCGGTCAATCCGCCCCACCGTTACCATGCGCTCTTCTGCCTCGGCCCCCGTTGCTCGACCCATCTCGCCGGTGACATCTACGGCCACCTCTGCGACCGGCTGGCCGCACGCGGCCTGAATTCCGGTCCGGAGCAGGTGCGGACGGTCCAAACCGGCTGCCTCTATCCCTGCAACCTCGGGCCGGTGCTGGTGGTCTACCCGGAAGGCGCTTGGTATTGCGCGCTCACGCCATCCATACTCGACCGCATTGTGGAGGAGCACTTCGTAGCCGGGCGCGTGATTGCGAGCTATACCTGTCCCCCGGCTCCCCGGCCGTACAAGCGCCCCACTGCTGAGGCTGGGCCGTAGCGGCACGATTGCTCGGCTCCATCAGCCTCCTCCTGCGGCCGGCTGTACCGGGGCAACGCCGTTCTCCGAGAAGAAGATCAGATAGGGCTTGCCGGTCCGGGGGTGCGGCTGCACCTCAGCGCCAATGCCGAATACCTCACGGATCAGCGCCGGTTGGAGGACCTCCTCTGGGGCACCGGCAGCGACGATCTTCCCCCTACTGACCACGTAGATGCGGTCGCAGTTCTTCATGGGTAGTATTCCCGTCTCTACGCGCCCACCGTGCCCGTGCCGCCTTCCGTGCAATCTCGCTCCGCCGCTCAGGACTGAGCTTCTTGGCCCGCGCACGGCCACCCTTTGCTCCTCCTTTACGCCCCAAGGCAACGGCGTGAGGGTCTTTCCCCTTGGCCTCACTCCCACTGTCCGTGGCCGCTTGGACAGTTTGGAACGCGCGTTGACTGAGGTCGCGCGGGTGTTCCGTTTTGCTTAGGCGCTCAAGCATAACTCTAGTGTAGCATAGGGCGTCAAGTGCTACGCGCGTGGTACGTGTCGGTAGCCGAGCGGTCCGTGAGGAGGGACGAGCGACCATGCTACTAGTGGAAAAGGGGCGGGCCCGCGCCACGATTGTCACCGGCGCCGGTCCGTCGGCTGCGGAGGCGAATGCTGCTCAGGAGCTTCAGACCTACCTCTGGAAGCTGGCGACCGCCGCCGGACACGCGGCGGAGCGGCTGCCAATCGAGATTGAAACGGGAGCGGCGGCGGCGACGGGCACGACGATCTACATCGGCCGCAGTGAAGCCGTGACACGGTTGGGCGTGGACGTTGACGACCTGGAGACGGCGCACAGCTTCACGATCCGGACCGTCGCCGACTGTCTCGTGCTCTGTGGCAAGGGTGACTTGGGCACCGAGTACGCCGTGTACACGTTCCTGGAGCGTTACTGCGGGGTGCGGTGGCTGTGGCCGGGGGAGACGGGCGAATGTGTCCCGCACCGGCCCACCGTAGCGATCGGCGCCATTCACGACCGGGAGGACCCGGACTTCACGCTGCGGGCGCTCGGCTCCATGGCGCCACTGCCCGAAGGATCGCCGGAGCCATTGTGGAAGAAGCGCAACAAGGTGCTGACGGTCAGCGGCTACGTTCCCGGCCATAACTGGGCCAAACTAGTTCCCCCGGACAAGTACGGACCGATCCACCCCGAGTATTTCGCCTTGGTGAACGGTACCAGAGAGCAAGATTGGAGCGCCTACGACGGCCAGCACGGCTATCAGCTCTGTACCACCAACCCCGAGGTCGTGCGGCTCTCGATAGACCACGTGCGCCGGTTCTTCGACGAGCATCCCGACGTGGACATCTACAGCATTGATGCCAACGACGGGGCCGGGTGGTGCGAGTGCGCCGACTGCCGCGCGCTCGACACCGGCAAAGTCCGCACCGTTCCTTCCAGTGGTGGCGCCGAGGACGGGGCGGAGGCGCGGCCGGTCATCACGGATCGAATCTACACCTTTGTCAATGAGATCGCCGCGGCCGTCAAGCGGACGCACCCGGACAAGTACGTACTGCACTTGGCCTACTCGGACTATATCGAGCCGCCGGAGCGGGTCAGGCCGCTCGATAACGTGGTCGTGCAGATCACCCTCAACTGCGAGTGTCACTACGACCCGGCCTATAAAGAGGATCAATGGCGGCTGATCCGGGCGTGGTCGCGCGTGACGCCCAATCTCATGTTGTACGAGTATTTCAACCACACCTGGAAACTCCAGCTCCCGCGGGCCATACCGCGTGCCCTTGGCGCCGCCGTTCCGTACTATCGGCAATGTGGCGCCCGCCTCTTCTCGGCGCAGGCCTCGGACGATTTCGGCAACGAGGGGCTGACCCTGTACCTCGCCGCCAAGCTACTGTGGGATACCGGCCGCGACGTGGACGAGCTAGTCGTCGACTATTGCCGGCACGCCTTTGCCGAGGGCGCCGAGCCGATGCGGCGGTACTTTGCCGAGCTGGAGGCGCTGTGGGAGGCGGCAATCGCCGAGCTTGGCCCGCGCTGGGGCGGCAATCCCCACGTCTATCTGACGATGCTCACGCCCGCGACCGTTGCCGAGCTGCAGGGCTATCTCACCGATGCCCTCCGGCTAGCGCAGTCCGACGCAGCCAAAGCGCGCCTCCGGTTCATCCTCGACGGGTGGCGGTTCTACGCCGCCGAGGTAGTCGCCTTCCGCTCCCTCCGGGATTTGGCCGCGCAAGGCATCATTAGCTACCCGGTCGGGGCGCCGTCGTGGCGTGGCGCGGTGGCCGACCTGGCGACGCTCGATATCTCGGCAGCGGAGGCGCGGCGCCGCATCGCTGCGACGGTCCGCGCCTGGGAGGCGCGAGATCGGATCGCAGAGCAGCTTGAGGGGCGATTTATCATCGACATGGAACGCCTCCGCGCCTGGAACTGCACCGATTGGCGCTTTCATCCCGTCGAGCGCCTGCAGCGGGCGCTCCGGCGCTGACAAGCGGTAGGCCGGACATACTATCGGCAACCGTAGCGGCGCCGCCGCCGTCTTTCCATAACTGGCTGACGTACTGGCCGACAAGCGAGGTGGCTATGACCGACCGCACCTTCCGCGATGTCTTGGATGAGCTGGCCGCCAGCGCGCAAAGCACCGTGGCAAAAGGCCGGAGCTTCGAGCGTTTGGTCAAGGCGTTCTTGGAGCGGGACAAGGCGCAGGCGGCACGCTTTCGCTAGGTCTGGCTCTGGAGCGACTGGCCCGGCAACGCTGGCCGGCACGACACCGGCGTTGACCTCGTGGCCGAGGAACGGGACGGCGGCCAATTGGTGGCCATCCAGTGCAAGTTCTATGCCCCCGGCCGCCGGCTGATCCGGGAAGAGGCCAACAAGTTCCTCGGCGCTTATGGGACAACGCAATTCGCCAGCGGCATCATCGTCTCCACCTCCGAAGAGTGGACCGGTAACGCCGCCGACGCGCTCAGAGACCGGGACAAGCCGGTAGCCCGCTGGGGTCCCGACGTGTTCGAGCACTCGTCCATCGACTGGCGGACGTTCGACCTGGACCGCCCGGCCGACGTAGCGCGGCGGGCCACCAAAACGCTGCGTGATTACCAGCGCACCGCGCTCCAAGACACCATCGCCGGCTTTCAGGAGCACGACCGCGGCAAGCTGATTATGGCCTGCGGCTCCGGCAAAACCTTCACCGCCCTGCGGATTGCCGAGCAAGTGGCCGGCGTCGGCGGCACCGTCCTGTTCCTCACGCCATCCATCTCGCTGCTATCCCAATCCCTCATTGACTGGGCCAACGATGCCGACCTGCCGCTCAAAACCCTCGCCGTCTGCTCCGATATCCGCGCCGGGCGCCGCAGCCGCGACGACGAGGACATCTCGCCGTATGACCTCACCGAGCATCCCTCCACGGACCCGGCGGTGCTCGTGGAGCGCTTCAACGAGGTCGACCAGCCCCGCCGCGCCGGGAGCATGACGGCGATCTTCTCCACCTACCAATCCCTGGACGTGGTGGCAGCCGCCCAGCAAGCCGGCCTACCCGAATTCGACCTCATCATCTGCGACGAGGCCCATCGCACAACCGGCGTCAGCCTGGCCGGGCGGGGCGGTAAGGACGAATCGGGCTTCCAGCGGATTCACGATAACGGGTTCATCGCCGGACGCAAGCGCCTCTATATGACGGCCACGCCGCGCATCTACGGCGACCGCGCCAAGCGCAAGGCCAACGAAAGCCAGCTCACTATCGCCTCCATGGACAACGAACTTCAGTACGGGCCGGAGCTGCACCGCCTCGGCTTTGGTCAAGCCATCGAGCTGGGTATCCTCTCGCCCTACAAGGTCATCATCTTCAACGTCGATCAAGAACGGGTTGGCCTGGACCTGGATGAGCTGCTGTCCGATACTGCCAGTGAGGTCAATATGGACAACGGCGCCCGCATGGTGGGCTGCTGGAACGGCCTCGGCAAGCGCGCCGCGCCCGGCGTGGACTTCAGCGGCGACGCCCAGCCGGCCCAGCGGGCCGTCGCTTTCAGCAACACCATCAAGCAGTCCAAACTGTTCGCGGAGTATTTCCCGGCGGTAATTGACCGCTGTATCCCCGCCGCCGGCGACAACGCCGAAAATCGCCTGCGCTGCCAGGTGGAGCATGTTGACGGCACGCAAGACGCCTTGCATCGCGCCAACCGCCTGGCCTGGCTCCGGCAAGAGCCGGCGGACGGCCTCTGCCATGTCCTGTCCAATGCCCGTTGCCTGACCGAGGGCGTGGACGTACCGGCGCTGGATGCCATCCTGTTCCTGCATCCCCGCAAATCGGACATTGACGTGGTGCAGGCCGTCGGCCGGGTGATGCGAAAGTCACCGGGCAAGCGGTGCGGCTATATCATCCTGCCCATCGCGCAAGCGCCCGGCGCCACGGCTCAGGAAACCGTCGGCAACAGCGCCTACAAGGCCGTCTGGCAGGTCATCAATGCCATCAGCGCCCACGACGACCGTTTCGAGGCCAAAATCAATCAGCTGGCCCTGACGATTGACCACCCGGCGCCACCGCCGTACAACGAGGAGCAAGACATCGGCGCAGACGGCGTATCCGATCCCACCGGCGAGGAGGAGCTTATCCAAGGCACGCTCCTCATCGCCGGCTCCTCGGAGCTACGGGACGCCATCCTCGCCAAAATCGTAGACAAGTACGCCGATCCCGGCTACTGGGAGAAATGGGCCACGAACATCCGCGACATTGCCGCGCGGCACGAGGCCCGCATCCGCGCGCTGCTCGACAATCCCGATACCGGTGACGTGCCAGGGCCGCACAATCCTTTGGACGTTGGTGGTGCGGCCCTGGCGTCGTCAGGCGTGCGCCCCCTATTCGACCGCTACCTGGCCGGCATCCGGCACAACCTGAACGACGGCATCACCGCGGACGACGCCATCGGGATGCTGTCGCAGCACCTCGTCACCAAGCCGGTATTCGATGCCCTGTTCGAGGACTATGCCTTTGCCGCGCACAATCCGGTCTCCCAGGCGCTGCAGCGCACGCTCGAAAGCCTGGAGCAGCACGGCCTGGAAAAGGAAACCGCCGGCCTGGAGAGCTTCTACCGCGACGTGCGCCTCCGCGCTCGCGGCGTCACCGATGCCGCCGGCAAACAGAAAATCATCGCCGAGCTATACGAGCGCTTTCTCAAGCTGGCGTTGCCCGACACCGCAGCCAGCCTCGGCATCGTCTATACGCCGACCGAGGTGGTGGACTACATCGTCCGCAGCGTCGAGGACGTGCTGCAGCAAGAGTTCGGCGTCTCGGTCAGCGACGAGGGCGTCCACGTGCTGGACCCGTTCGTCGGCACCGGCACGTTCATCACCCGCCTCTTGCAAAGTGGCCTCATCCGGCCGGAAGACTTGCCGCGCAAGTATGCCCACGAGCTGCACGCCAACGACATGCTGCTGCTGGCCTACTACATCGCCGCTATCAACATCGAGGCCACCTACCACGATCTGCTGGGCCAAAGCCGCACCACACCTGGCACCATTCCTGCGACTTTGGCCCAGCACCAGGCCGCCGCCGACCGCTACACGCCGTTCGCCGGCATCACCCTCACCGATACGCTCCAGGCCACCGAGCAAGCCCCGCCCCTGCTCGAACCGCTATTCCCGCGCAACGACGCGCGCATCGAACGGCAAAACAAGCTGGATATCCGCGTCATCATCGGCAATCCGCCCTGGTCAAGGACTAACAACCGCGCCTACCCAACTATAGACAACCGCGTGCGGGAGAGTTACGCCGAGTCTTCCAATACGAATCTTTTGAATTCCTTGTACGATCCCTACGTCAAAGCCATTCGCCAGGCCTCCGACCGGGTGCAGCAAAGTGAAAAGGGGGGCATCGTCGCGTTCGTAACCAACGGCGGCTTTATCAATTCCAACTCTTTCGACGGCTTCCGCAAAGCCGTCGCCGCCGAGTTCCACGCCATCTACTGCTTCAACCTGCGAGGCGACCAAAGAACCGCTGGCGAAAAATCCAAGCAGGAAGGCGGCAAGATATTCGGCTCCGGCAGCCGCGCCGGCGTCGCCATCCTCCTGCTGGTGAAAAAGCCCGGCCCCGTCATTCCAGCCCCTCCCTCCCCCGTCATGGCGGCACCCCCCTCCCCCGTCGTTGCGGCGCAGGCCGCAACCCAGGCGCCAGCCGGAGACCTAGACTGCGGCCTACGCCGCAGTGACGAAAGTGAATGCCGGAGTGACGAGAGTGAGGGCCGCAGTGGCAAGAGGGAGGGCCGCAGTGACGAAACTACGGCCCTCCCCGTCGTTGCGGCGCAGGCCGCAACCCAGGAGTCGGCCCCTCCCTCCTCCGTCATTGCGGCGCAGGCCGCAATCCAGAAGGTTGAGTGATGAAGCAGCCTTGCGTGTATATTCTCGCCAGCAAACCTCATGGCACGCTGTATGTTGGTGCAACATCAAACCTGGTCCAACGAATCTGGCAGCACAAGCATGACTTGGTGGAAGGATTTACGGAGCGTTATCGTGTGCATACGCTGGTCTGGTATGAGAGTCATGCCACGATGGAGAGCGCCATTACGCGGGAGAAAAGGATCAAGGAATGGAAGCGGCCGTGGAAGGTTCGGTTGATTGAGCAGGATAATCCAGCGTGGCGCGACTTGTATGAGGATATCGTCTGATGTGGGTTATGGTGGCCTAGCCCCGTCATTGCGGCGCAGGCCACAATCCACTATCCGGCCGTAGCCCCGTCATTGCGGCGCAGGCCGCAATCCAGAAGGTTGAGTGATGAAGCAGCCTTGCGTGTATATTCTCGCCAGCAAACCTCATGGCACGCTGTATGTTGGTGCAACATCAAACCTGGTCCAACGAATCTGGCAGCACAAGCATGACTTGGTGGGAGGCTTCACGCAGCGTTATGGTGTGCATACGCTGGTCTGGTATGAGAGTCATGCTTCTATGGAGAGTGCTATCGCTAGGGAAAAGGCGCTCAAGAAATGGAACCGAGCATGGAAGATCGAGTTAATTGAGAAGAGTAATCCGATGTGGCTAGACTTGTATGATGAGATATGCGGAGGTGGATTCCCGCTTTCGCGGGAATGACGGTCCCCCCTCTCTATCGCTCGGCGATGGAGAGGGGGCCGGGGGGTGAGGAGGGTAACATGCCGATAGCCCATGACTTTGCGTTCCAACGCTGGGTGGACCGAGCCTACGCGCGGCAGGAGCGCCCGCTGGACTTCCGAGCGCAGACGGTGGCGGAGTGGCAGACGTGGCAAGCGCGCCTCCGCGAGAAGATCGTGGAGCTGGCCGGCTTGGCGCCACCGCCGGAGCCGTGCGATCTCGCCCCGACGATCCTGGAGCGCGCGGAGCTGGAGGATGATGGCCTGATCCGCGAGAAAGTGGTCTATCAATCCGAGCCGGATGTCTGGGTGCCGGCCTGGCTGCTGCGGCCCCGCGATCCGCCGGCGGCCCGGCTGCCGGCGGTGCTGGCGCTGCACGGTCACGGCGGCCGGTGGGGCAAAGGGCAAGTCGCCGGGGTAGCGGAAGAGCACCCCGTCGTGCGCGAGCACATCGCCAGCTACAACTACGACTACGGCCGGCAGTTTGCGCGGCGGGGCTACGTCGTGCTCTGCCCCGATGCCCGTGTCTTTGGCGAGCGCGCCGTCGGCCGGTGGTCGCCGGGCGATCCGGTGCGCGGCTACGATCCGTGTGACCGCGCCGGAAACCAAGCGGCCCTCCTGGGCTATAGTCTCCTCGCGCTGACCGTCCGGGACGACCGCCGCGGCGTTGACTATCTCCAAAGCCGCCCGGACGTGGACCCGGCGCGCATCGGCGTTGCCGGCCTCTCGCTGGGCGGTACACGCACGACCTTTGTGAGCGCCCTCGATGATCGCTTGCAGGCCACCGTGATTAGTGGGTATCTCAATACCTTCAAGGTATACGCGCTCGATAGGGGTCTCTGCGGCGGTCAGTACGTGCCGGGACTGCTACGCTGGGCCGAGCTACCCGACGTGACGGCCCTGATTGCCCCGCGGCCGCTGCTGATCGAGGCCGGCATCCAGGATGACACCTTCCCGATCGCGGCCAGCCGCGCGGCGCACCGGACGGTAGCGCGGGCCTATCGGCTCTTGGGCGTCGAGGACCGCCTGTGGCGCGACGAGTTCGACGCCGGCCATCGCTGGAGCGGTCGCCGCGCCTATGAATTTATGGACCGCTACCTGCAGGAGTGATGGTGTGCCCGGCGTAAGAACGTTACCCTGGTGGAGGCCGGTGCCGTCATTGCGGCGGAAGCCGCAATCCAGTGGCCGGGCCTAGCCTCGTCATTGCGGCGTAGGCCACAATCTAGTGGCCGGGCCTAGCCTCGTCATTGCGGCGTAGGCCGCAATCCAGTGGCCGGGCCTAGCCTCGTCATTGCGGCGTAGGCCACAATCCAGTGGCCGGGCGTAGCCCCGTCATTGCGGCGTAGGCCACAATCCAGGCCGCCGGACAACCTATTTTCAGAGCAATGACGGAGGAAAGGGCTCCGGAGGTAACATGCAGAGATGATGACCTTCACCATCCGCGGTACGGTCTATGACACCGCTACCGGCGGCGGGGTCGGCGGTGTACCGGTCTCCAATGGCGAGGCGGTCGTCCGGACCGATAGCGCGGGCCGGTACACTCTGTCCGTCGAACCGGCGATCCATCGCTTCGTCACCGTCACGGTGCCGGATCGCTACCGACCGCAGGGAGCCTTTTTTCACCCTGTCCGCGCGTGCCAGCCTTCTCCCGACGACATTGACTTCCCGCTCGTCCCGGCGCCGGAGCGTGCCAGCCGCGATTTTTCTGTGGCGCATATCAGCGATACGCATATGGTCGTCCCGGCCGAGGATCAACAGCAAGTGGCGTCCCCCTGGCATGAGTATCCGTCGGGAGCGACGCTGGCGGACGACCTGCGGCGCGTGACGGCGGCGGCGCCCGATCTGGTCATCGCCACCGGCGACCTGACCAACGTCGGCTCGTTGTCCCAGCTACGCAGCTATCGAGCGGCCATCGAGTCGGTGACAGTGCCGGTGTTCTCGGTGTTTGGCGGACACGACGGGAATGAGGAGCGTATCGCGGGCCAGGCCGGATGTACGTATACCCGCCACTACGAAGCCGTCCTCGGCCCAGCCTACTATAGCTTCGACTGGGGTGGCCGGCACTTCATCGTCTATGCGACCGAGGAGCTGTTCTTTTCGCCGGCAGACCGGCAGCGCAAGGAGCGTTGGCTTTGGGCCGACCTCGCCGCCCAGCCGGCCGGGCAGGAAATCGTACTGGTGCAGCACATGCCCCCGCCGGCAGCGATGCTCGCCCGCCTGAGCCGTTACGTAGTGCCGCTGGTGCTACACGGTCACGCGCATACCAGCAAGGTCTGGTCCTATGGACGGACCGTCGTGCTGGGGACGCCGCCGCTCTGCTTCGGCGGCATTGATGCCCGGCCGCGGGGCTTTCGGCTCGTCCGCTTCACCGACCGGGGGATACGAGCACACCCGATCACGCTGTCTGAGTCGGAGCAGGTGTCCGCTGCTACAACGCCAACTGAGATCGCGCTCGGCAACGCTGCGCGGCCCCTGCGTCGCCGTTGGCAGTGGCAGGTGCCGGGCGGCATCCATCGGGCGGCCCCGGTGTCTCATGGCCAGAGCCTGCTGGTCAGCCAGCAAGATGAATCCTATCCCGGCCGGAGCGGGCTGGCTTGCCTGGAGCTTGCCACGGGGCAGCTACGATGGCAGGTCCACACCGATACGGTCGTCAAGAATAGTGTTGCCGTTGCGTCCTCAACCGCACACCGCCAGCGTAAAGACGAGGCGCGCCGCTGTGTCGCCGTCTCGGTGACCGGCCAGGTCTCGGCCTTCTCGCTCGGCGAGGGCAAGCTGCTCTGGCAGGTGGCCGCACCGGGCTACCCGGACCAGGCCGTCTGTGCGTCGCCGGTGATTGCCGATGGCGTAGTCTATTTGGCGGCGACCGAGAGCTGCGCGGCCTACGATCTGGCGACGGGCCGGCGCTTGTGGCACACGCCCTTGGAACACGGCACCGGGCGGTCCTACGCCGCGCCGCAGCTCTACGACGATCTACTCGTCATCCTGATCCCCAACCAGGGCTTCCTCGCCTTGCGTCGAGACGACGGCGCCGTTGCCTGGCAGCGCCCGTTTCCCGTCAAGTATTACTGTGCCGGCCCGGTCGTTGTCGGCGGCCGCTTGGTCTGTGCGGGCGACGGCGGAGACTTAGCCGTCTTGGCGGCGCCCTCCGGAGAGACGATCTGGGAGCGCCCCGGGCTGCTCGGCAGTTACGCCGCGGGACTCGCGGCCGATACTGCCCATATCTACGTCACCACGGCGGCGGGGGAGGCGCAGAGCTATGCGCTGCGCTCCGGTCGCCAGCGCTGGCGCTTCCGGGCCGGCGAGGCGCTCTTGGCCATGACCTGCTACCGACGGGAGGAGCGCTCGCTGCTGGCGGCCCCGGTGTGCTGGCGCGATTACGTCATCGTTGGTGGCTTGGACGGCTGGCTTTATCTCTTGGACGAGGCCTCGGGTGCGTGCGTCGGCCGCGCCGCATTCGGCGCGCCGATCAGTGCGGCGCCCTGTCCGACCGGTGATGGACTGTGTGTGGGGACCTACGATGGCCGGCTGCTCCACTATGCCGAGTAAGGGTGTCCTCGCCGCGCTGCCGGTTGCTGCCGGTGAGCGCCCCAGGTACAATAGCACCGTCTGGGCAGCGGTGACGCCCTCCGGATCGCCCGCGGGCCGGCGTCGGGGTGGTCGGCAAACGTTGCTCGGCTATACTACATGCGAGGAGGGGCCTGCCGAGCGTGCATTGCCGTGCATGGGCGTTGAGCAGTTACGGCGGCGATGCCAGGCAGGTAGAGTGATCGTGCGCGAGTTTGACTATTACGCTCCCGAAACGCTTGCTGAAGCGACCGCCCTGCTGGCGGAGCACGGTACGGAGGCCAGGATCATCGCGGGGGGTACGGACCTCATCATCTTTATGAACGACAAGGTCCTCGCGCCCCAGGTCGTGATAGACGTCACGCGCATCCCGGACCTAACCGGGCTGTGCTTTGATCCCGAAACCGGCCTCCGCATCGGCGCTGCGACAAAGTATCGATCCATCGAGTTGTCGGCGCCGGTCAAGCAGCACTATCCCTACCTGCAGCAGGGTGCGGAGGAAGTCGGCTCCGTCCAAATTCGCAACTTGGGCACCCCCGGCGGCAACATCGCTACGGCGTCGCCGGCCGGCGACTTCCTGACCCCGCTGCTTGCGGGCGGCGCCACGGCCCGTCTGGCCAGCAGCCGGGGCGAGCGGACGGTTCCGCTCGATGAGTTCTTCCTCGGGCCGCGCCAGACCGTGCTGGCGCCCGACGAAATCATCGTTGACCTCCGGCTACCGGCCCCCCCGCCACGCACGAGTGGCCTGTACATCAAGCACTGCGAGCGTCGGCAGATGGACCTCGCGTTTGTAGGCGTCGCGGTTTCCGTGACGCTCGCCGCCGGTGATAGCGTGGTGCAGGACGCACGGATTGCGCTCGGTGCCGTCGCACCCACCCCGCTGCGCGCCACCGCTGCCGAGGCGGCGGTGCGTGGCAAACCGCTCGACGACGCCACGCTGGCCGCCGCCGGGCGTTTGGCCGTCGAGGTGACCAACCCGATTTCCGACGTGCGCTCCTCGGCCGAGTACCGGCGCATCATGACCGACGTGTTGACCCAGCGGGCGCTCCGTCAGGCCGCGGCGCAAGCGGCGGCGGCCTAGTGGGGAACACTCTCAACATAAGGAGTGAACACGAGTGAAGCGACAAATTACGCTCGACATCAATAACCAGCCGTATGAGCTGACGGTCGAGAACCGCACCCGTCTGCTTGATGCCGTTCGCTATGCGGCCGGGCTGACCGGCACGAAAGAGGGCTGTTCTACCGGCGATTGTGGCGCCTGCACGGTGCTCATGGACGGTGCGCCGATTACCTCCTGTCTGACCCTGGCCGTCGCCGCCGAGGGCCGGGCGCTTACCACCATTGAGGGTATCGGCGCTGACGGCACCCTCCACCCGGTCCAGGAGACCTTCATGGAGTTGGGCGGCCTCCAGTGCGGTATCTGCACACCCGGCATGATCCTCTCGTCGGTCGCGCTGCTGGAAGACACCCCCCAACCCACGGCCGACGAGGCGCGCTGGAGCTTGGCGGGCAATCTGTGCCGCTGCACAGGCTACGATAAGATCATCAAAGCAGTGCTCAAGGCTGCCGAAGTGCAGGCGGCGGCGAGCAGCCAGGCTAGTAGCTAGTAGGTTCTCGAAACGCAGCGGATGGCAACCGACATTCATAACGTCCCGTGCCCGCGCATGGGTAGGCATAGAGCGGAAGGAGCAAAGAGCATGGCTCAGGTACGAGACCGGCAGAGCGTCGCGGCGAACGGGGAAACCAACGGTTTCAAGGTCGTTGGCCAGAGTACCAAGCGGGTAGACGCGCTGGAGAAAGTGACCGGCCGCGCCCTGTACGCTGCCGACGTGTCGCCGCCGGGGATGCTGTGGGGCGTCTTCCTCCGCAGCCCCCACCCCCATGCGCTCATCAAGAGCATTGATACGCGCAAAGCCGAGCGGCTGCCGGGGGTCTTGGCCGTGATTACCCAAGAATCGCTCGCTGCCGACCAGGCGCTCGTCGTCGAAGAGGAGATGCACGCTACCCGCCGAGTGCAAACGCTCTTTGCCCAGGACAAGGTGCATTACGAGGGTGAGAAGGTCGCCGCCATCGCCGCGACGACGAAAGAGATCGCGGAAGAGGCGGCGGATCTGATCGAGGTGGAGTACGAGCCGCTGCAAGGATCGGGGCACGTGCTCGACTCGATCAAGGAAACTATGCCGGTGATTAATGAGGGCACCGAGCTGCTCGATGCGCCGGCCGATAACCCTTGGGGCGTAACGAAGCTCAATAACGTCGCCGGCGAGCACCATAGCACAGAGGGCGATGTCGAAGCGGGGTTCGCGGAGTCTGATCGCGTCTATACCCACACCTTCTATATCCCCCGCGCCCACCAAACCTACATCGAGCCACAGGTCACGGTAGCCGACGTGGATGTCGGTGGGAAAGTGACCGTGTGGACGAGCACGCAAGGCCCATTCGGTGTCCGCAGTAACCTCGCCAACTCGCTCCGCCTTCCCACCAACAAGATCAACGTCCACGGAATGACGATTGGGGGCGGGTTCGGCGCCAAGTTCGGTGGCATCGTGGATACGTATGCCGTGCTGCTGGCGCAGAAGACGCGCCGGCCGGTGAAGATGGTGTATTCGCGGCACGAGGAGTTCGTGGATGGGCGCCCCGCTCCCGGCGCCCACATCACGATCAAGACCGGGGTCAAGAACAACGGCACGATTGTCGCGCGCCAGGCTTGGGCGCTGTGGGATACCGGTGTTGGTCAGGGCGGGGGCTACGCCACGATGCGGACGAAGGGTGTCTATAACGTCGAGCACTTCAAGTTCGACGCCTTTGACGTGAACACCTGCAAGCCGGCGCCGGGCGCCTATCGGGCGCCGGGTGCCCCGCAGGCGACGTTTGCCGGTGAGACGCAGCTGAATATCATCGCGGAAGACCTGGGCATCGATCCGGTCGAAATCCGCCTCAAGAACATGCGCGAGGGTGAGCAGATCGCCTTCAAGGAGACGCTCCAGGCGGTCGCGGACAGCGCCGGCTGGGCCGAGCGCACCACGGGACCGAACGAGGGCTGGGGAGTGGCCGTCGGCGAGTGGACCAACGGTGCCGGACCGGGCACGGCGGTTGTGTCCGTACACGACGACGGCTCGGTCCACGTGTTCTCCGGCCTGATGGACATTACCGGCACCGATACGGCCATGGCCCAGATCGCCGCCGAAGTGCTCACGGTGCCCTATGACGATGTGACTACGGTGCGGGGGGATACGGACTCCGCTCCGTTCGCTACCGGCAGTGGCGGCTCGGTCGTGACGTTCAGCATGGGCAACGCGGTCAAGCGGGCGGCCGAGGATGCCAAGCAGCGGCTCCTCGAGCTGGCTGCCGAGCATCTCGAAGCGCCGCTGGAGCTACTGGAATTGCGCGACAGCGCCGTTTTCGTCAAAGAGAAGCCGGCCGAGTCGGTGTCCGTCGCGCAACTGGCGCAGTTTGCGCTCCGCGAGCGCGGCGGCCCGGTCATGGGCAAAGGTACCTTTGCCAGCCAGCCGAGCGCCACGACCACGGCGGCCCAGATCGGGAAGGTCGAGGTGGATCCCGAGACCGGCAAAGTCTGGATCCGCGAGTTGTACAACTCGCTTGATGCGGGCAAGGCAATCAACCCCATGGCGTCGGAAGGCCAGATGGAAGGTGGACTGGTGCAAGGCTTTGCGTGGGGCTTGATGGAGGCCATGCAGTATGACCAGGATGGCCATAACCTCAACCCTGGCCTGCTGGACTACCGGCTGCCGACCACCGCGGACTTTCCCGACATCGCCAGCGTGATCGTCGAGGAGCCGACCAAGAACGGCCCCTATGGCGTGAAGGGTATCGGCGAGCCACCCATCGCGCCCGGCCCGGCGGCGCTGGCGAGCGCCGTCGCCGACGCCACCGGTCAGTGGATCACAGAGCTACCACTGGTGCCGGAGCGCGTCTATCGCGCCACCCACAAGTGCTGAACACCTTGCACAAACAGCGTAGACATGACCAAAGGGCCGGGTGTCGAGAGGCGCCCGGCTCTCTTGATAGCTAAGAGCATGGCGTACCCTCTGGCTCCGGCCCGCCTCACCTCTGGTGGACTCCCCCTCTCCACGAGTGGAGAGGGGGCCGGGGGGGTGAGGATAGGTCCGCCTGGAGACCGAGCATGAAAATCGAGGTGCATTTCTTCGGCGACACGAAACGGTTCTTGCCGGCCGAGGAGACCGGCCGGAAGGCAACGGTCGAGATTCCCGCGGGCAGCAACGTGGATGCGCTCTGCGACCACCTAGGTATGGGTGATGAAGCCGTGGTCATCATGGTCAACGACGTGCAGCACCATCGCGGGACGATCCTCGATGCCGGCGATACGGTGACGTTCCTCCCCTCCCTCGTAGGTGGCACGTCATCCATCCCCATTTCGTCATTCCGGCTTCCGCCGGAATCCACGCCCCTTGGGCAACAGACGGCGCACCCGCTCTGGATTAGGGTGACATGCTTGCGCCGGAATGACCGGAAAAGCCAACAGCACCTAGCAGTTGCCGACCGTTGACTCGGGCCGTCACCCCCCTGCTCACTGGGCGGCGCTGGCAGTTCGGCGCACTGCGTGTGGGGTCAAACGCGGGGAGGATGCTGCAAAGGCGGAGCAGGTGCTAGCCGGCTAGAGCGAATAAACGGGAAGCAAGAGCTACACAATCCCCACACCGACGATAGCCCCAGCGGCGGCCGAGGTGCCGGGGACGGCGCGCACCGCGGCTCGGTTCCGCTTGCGGTATGCGCTGGTGGCAGGGGTGGGACTTGAACCCACAACCGGCGGCTTATGAGTCCGCTGCTCTGCCGTTTGAGCTACCCTGCCGCGTCCCCATCAGTATAGCAGGTGTCGCCGTAGGCAACCGAGCGTCCCTATAGTCGAATCGGCAGGTTGCTGGCGAGGCGCCGCCAGGCGTCTGCCGTTAGAACATAAGGTCGTATCGCACGGCCATATCACATCGACGGAGAGCAAGATGGGTCAACCGGTCGTACACTTCGAAGTCTTGGGCAAGGACGGGGATAAGCTCCGGCAATTCTACGGTGATCTGTTCAAGTGGAAGATCAACGCAGACAATCCCTACAACTACGGCCTCGTGGATACGCAGTCCGAGGCCGGCATTCCCGGTGGTGTTGGGGGGAGTGGGGAGAATCCCGAATGGGCCGGTGTCACCTTCTTTGTGCAGGTGGCAGACTTGCAAGCCTCGCTAGATAAGGCCGAAAGTTTAGGGGGCAAGACAATCATGCCCCCTACCGAGATGGAGATGGTCACGTTCGCTTTCTTCGCTGACCCCGAGGGCAATCGTATCGGGTTAGTCAAGGGCTAGGACACAGCTACCGAGGGCACCGGGGCGCAGCGCAGCCGGTCTGCAGCCCACGTTCCGCCGGTGGAGTATGCAACGCCTGTCTACCTCCAGGGCAGCCCGGCCGTTGTAGCGGATAACTGGCAACGGGGCCGGGAGGTCACGAAAGCGACCTTGCGGGGGCAGCCGCACGCGGCGGCTGCCCCCGCCCTGTTGTAATGAGGGGGTGGAAATGGTGAGTGTCACGGCGCCAGTGCCCGACTGCGAATCCTGCATGTATACCAGCGGCGAGCGACGTGCGCCGGGCGGCCGGGTATACGAGAACGAGCACTGGCTGGTTGAGCACGTCGGTAGCCCGTGGGTGACTGGTACGATGGTGGTCAAGGCCAAGATACATCGGGAGGCCCTGTAGGAGCTAACTGGACGAAGCCGGCTCGCTCGGCCCTACCTTGCAGGTGGTATCGCGGGCGCTTGTCGCGGCGCTGGGTGCGGAGCGGGTCTGGCTGCTCATGATGGTGGATGGTAGTCCCCCGCCACGTCCATATGCTGCTGCTACCCCGCTACCCGGAAAGCGAGTTGCCAGCGGAAACAGCGGCGGCGTTGGCCGATGCTCAACACCTGGTCCGGCAGGCCACTGACCTTCTGGGCCAAGTTGACACGGAGGCGCTGAGTGTTCGCGCCCGCATGGTGCTGTTGCAAGGGGACTTGGATCACATCAAGGCAGCGCGGACCGCCGGCAAGGTCCGCGACTACCTCGCAGCGCACTAGCGCCTACTGCCGGGAGCGGGAGGAAGGAGCCGGTGACGGATGAAGGACCCGCTACAGCCAGTTGACTTGCGGCAGAGTGTCCGCCGCGGCCTCGCGCATATACGCGCTAGTGTGGATCGCCAACGCGGCTGCCGGCCGTATTTCCGCTTCAACCTCAAGGAGCCGCCCGTCTGGGCACGGCACGAAGGCGGGGACACGCCGCATACGGTCGGCCGGTTTCTGCACGCGCTGGACGTGTGTACCGCAATCACCGGACTTCCCGACGACCCGGAGCTATTAAACGGTCTGCGGGCCCAGTTGTTCGCCAGTTGCGAGCACGATGACGGCTTTGGCTGGGACGACATGGGCGATCCGCCACTCGCGTATATGCACCACCAGCGCGAGGTACTGCTGGGCCTGATTGCGCTCTGGCGCCTCGATCAAGACCCGCGTGCCAAGTGGTATGCTCAGGCGCTGGTCACGGTGATGGAGCAGGCGACGCGGGTGCTAGGAGCTTACCCAGGGCGCCGGCTGGGACCGCAGGGCTGGCAGGAGCCGGATCACCGACCTACCTCTACCTCCGGCCGGGCGATCAGTGCGCTGCTTGCCTTCACCCACACTTTCGACGACCCGCGTGGGGTTGAGTTGGCCGAGCGATTCGCCCGGCACGTGTTGGCAGTCTGCTTCGACGAGCATGGTGCCTTGACCGCAGCAGCGGGAGCGCATATCCACTCGATCACCGGTACCGTAGCCTCGCTCGTAGAGCTAGGACTGGTGACGGGCCAACGCGAGCTTATCGAGCGTGCCCGTGCAATCTTCGACGTTGGCCTTTTGCCCTATCGCACCCGGACCGGCTGGGTCAAGGAGAGCACGAGCGCCACCTATGGGCGGGGAGAAGCCAACTGCACCGCCGACATGATCGAGGCCGCCTGCCTGCTCGGCAGCGCCGGATACTCGTCCTACTATGAAGATTCCGAGCGTATGCTACGCAACCATCTGCTTGCCTCCCAGCTGGATGACCTCTCCTGGGTAGTGGAGAACGAGGGCCTGGCTGACACCGAGCAGCGGGCCTACGAGGGCCTCCGGCGCCGCGCACAGGGAGCATTCTGCTTTGGCGAGCCGAACGGCTTCCACTCGTACAACTCCGACCTGACCGGCGCCGCGCTCCAGGGCATCGCGGCGGCGTGGCGTCACATCGTGACCCGACAGGGTGATTGGCAGTTGCGCGTCAATCTGCTGCTCTCGCACGAGCACGACGCGGCGCGGATTATTAGTCACTTCCCCCAGGCCGGCAGCGTGGTGGTCGAGACCAAACGCGCCCTAGCGCTGCACGTCCGCATCCCCCCGTGGTGCAAGCGACGGTCGCTGGCCGTGACGGTCAACGGCCACGCTGCCGGCGTCACGTTGTCGGACGACTATCTGGCTGTGGGGAGCCTGGCAGCCGGTAGTCGAGTCGAGGTGACCTTCGCGCAACCGGAGTTCGTGACCCAGGAGCGCGCCCTCGGCTACACCCAGCCCTATCGCGTGCAGTGGATCGGTAACACGGTAGCCGCGATGTCGGGGGCCGGGGGACCGATACCTCTCTATCCGCCCTTGGACCCCGCCGAGTGACGGGTGTCTGCACATGCGCTGACCCGGCGACGATCACACCGGCTGGCTCGCAGTGCCGCGGCCATCCGGTACAGATCAGCAAGCTCGGGCAGGTCGGGGCAACCGGTACGTAGTCGTCGCACCGCTTCCTCCACCGACACACACGCCACCTCAATGACCTGCTCACCGTCGGGAGGGTTGGTCGGCGAGCCAACAAGCTCCACCTCACCATAGCCGACGACCCGGTAGGATTCCGGGTGCGGTAGGTGAGGACGGTACGGCGCTGGCGCGGAGGTCCAGCAGTGCCAAGCACCAAAGAGCTTGTAGGTCAAGAGTCGGGCGCCGGCTTCCTCCATCAACTCACGGTGGGCCGCGTCCAGGTACGTCTCACCCGGCTCCAGCGTCCCCCCCGGAATGTCCCAGACCTCCCGCCCCCGGTGCAGCATGCGGACGAGCAGGCAGTGTGCCCCAATGAACGGGACGACGTTGACATTGCTCACTAGGTTCGCAGGCGGCGGTGCAGTTCGAGCTACGAACTGCCAACTGCTGCGCCTCCCAGTTCTTGCCTGAGCGAGGTAGGGGTAGTCCTTGGTGGTGATCGTTTTACTCATCGTCCTGCCGCCGCCGCATTGACTCCCCATAGGGCCGCTGTTACACTGCGAGCGGTCGTTTGAGGAGGGGCCAGTCTCGCGTGCGTTCATAGGTTACCAGTTGTTTGTCTGTTACAGCGGCTACCTGAGGAGAGGTATAAGAGCGATGAACGGGATAAACTGGCGCGGAACGCTGGCGGAGGTCGTGGGGACGTTCGGGTTCGTGACCATTGTGGCCGGAGCGATTGTCGCTGCGGATCAAGCCAACCTAGGAGCGGTGGGGCTGGTTGCCATTGCCCTGGCGCATGCGCTAGGGCTTGCGGCCATGGTTACTATCTTTGGACACATCTCCGGAGGGCAGTTCAATCCGGCGGTGACGATTGGACTACTGGTGGGCCGTCAGATTAGCATTAACGACGCCATCTCCTACATTGTGGGGCAGTTAGTCGGAGCTATCCTTGCCGGTCTTTTCCTCCTACTGACGTACACCATCATGGGCGGTGCTGCACTGAGCGCTGCCGAGGCTACCAACATCGGTACACCGGCAATCGGGCCGGAGATGGGTATTTGGGGCGCGGTATTGCTCGAGGCCGGCATGACCATGTTCCTGGTCCTGGCAGTGTATGGCTCCGCCGTTGACGGACGGGCGCCGAAGCTGGGCGGGCTTATCATCGGTCTCACCCTCGGTGCCTGCATCCTCCTGGGCGGCTCGCTGACGGGTGGCTCCCTCAACCCGGCTCGCAGCCTTGGCTCCACCTTGGTCTCCATGTCCTGGGACAACTGGTGGATCTACTGGGTCGGCCCGATTATCGGCGGCGCCATCGGCGGCTTGCTCTACGGCAACGTCTTCCTTTCCAGCAGCGACGACTAAACCGACTTGCTGCCGCTCTGTTAGTGTAGGGGCACAGCCTGCTGTGCCCCTACTTGCGTGTCTGGCCCCCTCATTCACGCTGGGAAACGCTCATCCCCGGCGATGGGTCCGATGATCGCTTCCGACGCCTGCACCTCGCGGAGGAAAGCAACGAAGGCGGCGTGTAGCCCGCGTGCCACCTCCGGGTAGCCGTCGTAGACGTTGTGTTCTTGGCGCGGGTCATTGGTGGTGTTGAAGAGGCGCGGCGCGGCCCCTGGTCCGTAGAGCATGGCCCATCCTGGCCGCTGAATCATCGTGCGTAGCCCGGCTTGGGCGCTGCTTGGCTCGGCCGGAGTGGCAAGGCTGGTCGTCGAGACACACACCTCGCGCACATACTCGGTGTCACCACGCAGCACCGGCAACAAGGACCGACCGTGCCGAGTGCCGGGGGCGTCTATGCCGCAGAGGTCGAGAATCGTCGGCATGAGATCGGCCGCTTGGGCATACGCTGAGACCACCTGCCCTCTGGGAATACCCGGAATACGCATCAGCAGCGGGACGTGATTGAGCACCTCGTAGAGCGGGAACGTGCCCTTGCCGATCCAACCGTGCTCCCCCAGCACAAAGCCGTGGTCGGCGAGGAAGAAGATGGCCGTATTCTCCCGTAGTCCGAGGTCGTCTACCGCTCGCAGCAGCTTCCCTACCCAGCGGTCCACCATCGTCACCTCGGCGGCGTACAGCGCGCGGCAGTGGTGCAGCTCGGCGTCGGAGAGCACGTCGGTCGAGCCGTAGCGTGGATAGATGACCGCTTCGCCGGTGTAGCCGGAATCGTAGAGGTCCACGTAGCGTGCCGGTGGGTCCCAGGGTTCGTGTGGGTCGAACGTGTCAATGTGGAGGAAGAAACGGTCGCGGCCGGCATTTTCTTCGAGCCAGCGGATGGCGGTGCCGAACGTCTGCGGCGCAAAGTAGTCCTCTTCACTACGACGGTCGGCTACGTTGCGGAGGTATTGTGCCACGGTTCCCTCGGGATAGCGCGAATTCGTGCGTAGCTTCTCCGGCGCACAGGGTAGCTCGACATGCACGGGCGCCGTCCGGTAGCGGTCGCCCTCCTGCCCACGGATCCAGTGCCAGGCGGCGTAGCCGCGGTCGTAGTGGTAGCCGTCGCGGAGCAGATTGGGCGTATCGAGGATGAGCATTGAGGTATAGCCAGCGTCGCCGAGCACCTGCGCCAGCACGATCTCGTGCGCCGGCAGCGGTTCCCAGCCGCGCGTGTAGGTGCATACAAAGCGGCCGGTCAGTAGCTCGTAGCGGTTGGGCACCGTCGCATAGGAGCCGGCGTGGGCACGCTCGAAGAGCACCCCCTCGGCAGCCAGCCGGTCGAGATGGGGAGTATGCATCCGAAAGTACGGCGCAACGGGCGGACCGCCATTCGGGTTCCGCGCGCGCCATAGCTCCTGATAGACGCGCACGTGGTCGGCACGCAGGCTATCCGAGACAATCAGGATAATGTTCATGTGGACCTCCCCCGCGCGCAGTATGCTGGGTAGGGGTGTCTCTTGTGGGTGTCCCGAAGTGGCCGGGAACTGGAGAGAGGGCACCGGCCCCCTATGGTTTCCCCGCTCCGCAGTAGGACGGGCGCAGCATGCCGTAGCCCTTACCCTCTACTCTGTGTGCGCTGTGGCTAAAAAGCCTTCCGAGAGGAGGCCGAGGGGTGAGGTCAGCCGGCAGCCGCCGGTGAGCGTGGCGGGGGGATCGGGCGCCCCTCCTCAACATCAATGAGGTCTACCCAGTGGGTGATGTCCGTGCGGTGCGGTGCGCGCCGCTGCACGGCCGCTACGGCATCGGCATAGGCCGGCCGCGAGAGGTCGGGTTCGATGGCCATAAACGCTGCGTTCCAGCCCTCGATAGCGACCGGAGTCTTGTCACCCAGCTTTGCCTGCACAAAGACCGCAATCTGCTCGTCGTCCACTGCTTGGCGCACAGCATCGGTAACCTCCTCGGCATTGGTACCGAGAAAGTCGAACACCCGGCGGTCCATCGGGCAGTCATAGATGTACTCGCCGAGGGTGCCGGCCAGATGGGCGCGCGCTTTGTCCACCGACCGGCCGATCATCATGAGACCGGCGATCTTCTCCCGGCCGCTCCGCGGATACTCCTTGGTCAAGTCCATGCCATTCCTCCTTGCGGTGTCCGGGCCGGCGAAGGCCGCTGTACCAATAACGCTTTGCCCCGGTGGAGCGAACCTCGCAGGGGCAAGAAGCACAAGCTCTGTGTTTCCGCTATGAGTGGGAGGGAGGCTGCAACCACGACTGCCGCGGAGCGTAAGGACTCAGCTCCGTCGCCGGACGCGACGCTTCTCCGGAGGCATCACCTTGAACCGGATCACCTCCTTTACCGGATGCTGGGGATAGCGCAGGCGCATGCCTAGCTCTTTCGAGGCGAGCGTTAGGCGCCGCTTGATGGCTCGAGTCGACTCGCCCCTTTTTAGGGGTAAATCAACGGTTATACCCACCTTCCACTTTTGGAGAAAGCCCTTATAGGGGGTGAGATCAATGCGGTTGGTGCGCTGCTGGGGACTGCGGATCTCGACCTCCACTGCCTTGTCAAATGATGGCATGTCTCTTCGCTCCTCCTGTCTGTAAGTCTGACGCAAGCATAGTATATACCTAACTTCGCCAAGCGCGCAACATCTATAAGTCCTACCCCAGGGCCTTTCCATAATGTCACCCTGAGCGGAGCGAAGGGTCTCTCCCACGTAGCGAGATTCTGCGCTCCGCTCAGAATGACCGGTTTGGCGGCGACTTTGGAAAGGCCCTCAGTCCTACCCTTATTGTAAATCCCCTGTATCTTCTGCGAGATGCACCGCACCGGGAGACGGCAGCCGCTTAACCCGATAATATCGCGTGTACCAGGTACACCCTACGGCGTACATGGTCGCTCATATACCGGCGCTCATCAAGACCGGTGGGAGCACCAAGCGGTACCTGCACTCCCTTTCACCGGCAGGCCAAGTAGTGTTGCTCGTCCCGCGCTACGCTGCCGTGGCCAAGCGCACCTCTCGACCGCCTTGCTCCAATGAGTGCAGTGCCGCCTCCTGGAAGGCCACTACCTCCAGCATGTCGGCCGGCGCGAGCGGCGCTTTACCACTTTGGAACGCGGCGACGATCCGCTTGAGTAGCTCGCGGTAGATGTCTGTCGTGCCGATGGCAGTCGTCGCGACTTGCTTCTCGCCGAAGACGGTCACGCCATAGGGTGCAGCACCACGTCGCAGACCACGGAAGACACCGAAGCGTCCATCGGACCACTGCCCCACGGCAACGTCCCCGTCGGCGTTGGAGGTCAGGCGCACCGTCTCGCAGCCGCGGCCCATCAGCTGATACATCACCTGTACCGCGTGGACCCCGTAGTGGAAGAGACCCGGGTTACCCGGTGCCAGGGAGGCCGGGCCATGCACGCTCACACCGGTCACCGGGCCGATCTCGTCGGCGCTGGCTCGGAGGGCCTGCACTTCGGGGGCAAACCGCAGCGATGACGACGACCACAGGAGCAAGCCGCGTCGCTCTGCCTCCGCCAGCAATGTCCTGGCATCGGCCACCGAGCAGGCGAACGGCTTGTCTACGAACAGCGGCAGACCGGCTTCGAGGAACGGCCGGGCGCGCTCCACATGCACACTGCCCTGTAAGGACTCGATCATAACGGCGTCTACTTGACCGATCAGGTCGGTTGCTGCCTCGACGATGGTGACACCGTACTCCCGTAGCTGCTGCGTGAAGCCGGGGATGCGCTCCGGGGACATCTCGGAGGTACCGGGATAGGCCGCGACAATCTTGGCGCCATCAACCCATTGGTCCTCCCCGACATCAAGGTGGTTGAGACGCTGCGTAAACGCAACGCAGTGACTCGTATCACAGTCCACCAAGCCGATACGGATCGTCATGCACATTACTCCTCTCGTGTCCGGGCTACGATCAAGCTGAACCAGGTGTTGCTAGGCCGCGACCGCCACCGCCTTCCCTTGCTGGGCCGACTGCCAGATGGCGGCGGACAGCTTCGCTACACGTAGCCCGTCTTCCGCCGTGGCCGCGACCGGCTCCTGACCACGGATCGCCGCCAGGAAGTTTGCGTCGGGCGTCGTTTCCGCGGGCGGCGTGGGCAACGGTGTTGGTCCCTCGCCGCCTTGCCGACGCCATTCCAGCCACGGGTGCTGGTCCGGTTGTCCGATCATGCGGTAGTAGAGCGTCCCTTTGCTCCCGTGGAACGCCATGTCCTCCCAGACGTGCGCTTGTGTACCCGGTGCGTTGCCTACGATGGCCAACGTGGCCATCGCTCCTCCCTGAAACTGCACGACAATCGCGGAGTTCACGTCAACGTCCAGCGTCAGCGTCTGTTGCAACGCGAACACCCGCTCCGGGACCAGCCCCGTTACGTGGAGCAAGATGTCAACGAGGTGGCTTCCCGAGTCGTTGAGTTGACCACCACCCGATAGCTCCGGCTTGACGCGCCAGGGCAGCTCTCGCTGGCGCATGACCGTGTGCCATGGCTGGTCCTGCTCTGCCGTGATGAACTGAATGTCGCCCAGACGACCATCGTCAATGAGTTGCTTGATCTGCCGAAAGGTGGCCTCACCGTGGCGCTGATAGGCAATCGCAACGACCTTCCCGGTCGCGTCGCGTGTGGCAATCACCTCTTCGGCCTCGGCGACCGTATTTACCATCGGCTTTTCGACGAGCACGTGGGCGCCGGCATGCAGTGAGTCGATGATGTGCCGGTGGTGGAAGGAGTGCGGCGTGCCGATCACCACGGCCTCCGGCTGCACGTCAGCGAGCATTTGCGCGTGATCGGCAAAGGTCGGCACCGTAGCCAACGAGGGATCGGCTTCCCGTGCCCGGGTCCGCGCCGCTTCGACGGGATCGACGAAGGCGACCGGCGTAGCGTCGTCGTGCTGCAGCAGCAGGCGGAGATGGCGTCCCACCATGATGCCGCCACAGCCGATCAGGGCGACACGAATAGGCTCGGGCATCAACGTACCTCCAAGTACCGAGGGCCAGAACAGTCAACGCATTCTAAAGGGTAACGCAGCAGCGAGCAATGCTGTTCCGGCGGCTCGACGCCGAGGACCACGACACCGCCCCCTCTCTTTAGGTAAGGGGCCGGGGGTAAGGTACGGTACCGGCCGGCCGCCGTCTGCCGCTGCACTCTCACCATCCAAGTGCGGAGGGGAGCCACGCAAGTACGCAGCGATCACCTGATATGATGGCTCCCAGGTGCCGAAAGGCGGAGCTATGGCGACTATACACACGATAGAGGACTTCATCCGTGTGCTGGATGAGAACCCGGCGTGGCGAGATGCGGTGCGTTCCAGGCTGCTGACCAAGGAGTTGCTCGCGCTGCCGGACAAGTTTGCCCGGTTCGTCGAGCGGACCGAGGCGTTCATGGCACGCACCGAGAAGTTCATGGTGCAAACCCAAGAGTTTATCGCGCAAACCCAGGCATTTATGGAGCTTGCTAACCGGCGCTTCGAGAGAGTTGAGCAACGTCTGGATAAGGTCGAATCCGATATACAAGGCATTCGCAACGACCTCGGGCCGCTCAAGGCCGCGCACGCCAGGAATGCCGCCGTCCGGGAAGCGGACCTCATAGCCGAGGACCTCGGTTTTACGCTGGTTCGCAAGTTGACTTACGAAGAGGTTGGCGCACTGGTTCGCTCCCAGGATACCTCCGGTATTCCCAGAAACGAGTTGATCAGCTTCCGCCGCGCCGACCTGATCGTCGAGGCTCAGGATGCGGCAGACCGGCGCTGTTACCTGGCCGTAGAAATCTCGTTCACCGCCAACGGCCGGGACACCGAACGCGCCCTACGCAATGCACAGCTTCTGGAGCGGTTCACCGGCAAGACCGCTTACGCAGTAGTAGCCGGCCTGCGAATCGATGCTCGGATAGAGCACACTATCGCAGAGCAGATAGTGCGGTGGCATCAGCTGGATCCTGAAGCACTCGGCGTAGAATAACCGGCTATCGCCGCGTGTGTGGGGAAACTCGCTGGGAAAGGCATGGGCCAAACCGCCGTGCCCCGGAATGGTGGAAGGGACTGATTAAGCTGCTCACCTACGCAGCCGCCCAGGTGCCCTGCCCCGTCCACTACGCAGGATCGACTACCGGCGGAGCGGAGAGGGCAAAGCGGAGGATCGCCGGAAGACCGGCGGCGAGGACGGACCACTCGGCGCCCCGGTCAGCACTCACATAGATCACCCCCTCCATCGTCCCCAGGTAGAGACGGTCGGGCACCAGAGGATCGGCGGCGAGGGCCGGCGCGCTCGGGAGCGGATCGGGCAACCCGCCTCGTAGCTCCTGCCACGAGCGTCCGCCGTCGGTAGTCCGGCAGACCACACCGCCGGTCTCCGCTGGCGGAATACCGAAGAAGCCGCGCGCCGTATGAGTCACCACGGTATAGGCAACGCGATCATTCGCGCAGTCTACGGCAATCGGGCGAGCGTAACGGCGCGGGAGGCCAGCGTTACACTCGCGGAAGCGTGTGCCATGGTCCTCGCTGCGATAGATGCCAGCCGGCGTCGCGGCCCAGACCGTATCGGGCCGCGATGGCGCGATGGCCAGGCCGTGGATGTCGGGGTTGATGCCCTCGCCTACGAGCGACCACGACTTGCCACCATCCTCCGTGCGTACCAAGCCGCCGACCTCAATGCCGGCCAGCAAGCGGCCGCCATCCCGTGGGTGCGCGGCGAACCACATGACGTGCGGCGTGTGTGGTGGGAGGGGATAGGTCCAGGTATCGTAGCCGGGGAGGCTCCGCAAGGTGCCCGGCTCGTCCCATGCCCCTCCGGCGGCGGCGCTGACGTGTACGGCCGCCGGGTCGGTCCCGGCGTAAAACGTGGTGCCGTCGGCCGAGTTGGCCAGCGCCGTGACCTGACGCGACGTCAGCCCCTCATTGGCTGCCGACCAGCTACGGCCGCCGTCTGCGCTGCGTATGATCCCGCTGTCGTGCCGTGGGCCGAGCGGTGCGCGCATCGGCAGCCCGTAGTCCGGAGTCACCGCCGCGCAGATATGACCGTTACTCACCGCCAGCGATTCGACACTGTGGGCCGGCCCCAGGTGAGACACGCCGCCCGTTGCGCCGTCCACCTTGACCACGCCCTCGGTCGTACCACAGTAAATAGAGACGGATCCGTTCTCAGGCATCGTATACCTCCCGCTTCTTCCCGTCATTCCGGCGCACGCCGGAATCCACGTCCCCCTGCGGAGCGGGGGGACCATAGGGGGGCCTGCACCTACCCCCCGGCCCCTTCCCTCCAGGGAAGGGGAGTCATTGAGTCCCGTGCCCAGTCGGAGCTGGAGCTATCCCGATGACTTCTCCGGCCGGTAGGGATAAATCCAGTTGGCGAAAGAGCGAGGGTTGCGCGACTGCACCCATAGGCGTCCCTGCCCCCGGAAACGCATCAAAAGCTGGTCCGAGAAGAGGAACGACCGGATGCGCCGGGCCTTGGTCAGTTCGTACTCCAGCGTTGGCTCCCAGGCGACGGCGTGGCCATTGTCCACAACGTAGCTGCCCTTGACCGCTACCTCCTCGATGTCACCATAACTGTTGAAGAACACCGTGCCGGTGCCCGAGGCGCGCAAGATAAAGAGACCTTCGTTGAAGAGGCCGCGCAGTCCCTGGAAGTTCGAGTTGCACTCCACGTCGGGCGTAGAGGCGAGATAGGCGCCTCGCTCCAGGTAAAGCTCGCTATGATCGAGTACGTAGGGGACGATATCGCCCGGTTGGCCGGGTGCCAGCCCAACCAAGCCGGCGCCGCCCTCGGCCGCGTAGGTGTTCTGGAAGAAGCTCTCTCCGGTGAGCACCTTGCGCTTCAAGCCGGAGAAGAGGCCGCCGCGCGCCGAGGTCGTGACGTCCAGATTGTCGCTCATCCACACCATCGCCCCGGCCTCGGTCACTACCTGCTCTCCCGGTTGCAACTGCATCTCCAGCACGCTGTAGCTCGGCTGGCATTGGATTCGGTACTGCATGTCACTTATCACCTCGGCGGCAACATCGGCCCCAACGTTTGTCCAAACTCATCGGGGTTATGGCTTTGGGCGAAGATCGTGCCCCGTCCGGAGAAGTTGAGCACCAGGCCCTCACCCGCCAGCCACGACTGAATCCAGCTACTGCCGGCCTTACTGATCCCATAGTTGAGGCTGTCTTGGAAGGCGACCACGTGCCCGGTATCCACGGTCAGACTGCCGTCAAGCTCTATCCTGTTGATGCGTCCGAACGACGTGACCAGGAGCGGTCCGCGCCCCGAAACGGCTAGAAAGGACAGCGATTCGCCCGACAACATGCCGCGAAACCCCTGGAACTGAGTATCGAGCGACAGATCGGCCGAAGAGCCAAGATAGCTGCCGCCGGCGCACAGCCATTGACTCGCTCCGTCGCTCTCGATCACGGCGACCTCGCCTTGCAGGGTCGGCGCGAGGCCGACTTCCCCCGGTTGGTGGTCCCGGGCGGTGTAGGTAGAGAAGAAGAAGCTCTCGCCGGCCACCAGACGCTTGAGGCCGCCGAAGAGGCCGCCGGCCCCCTTCTGGCGGGTCGTCACGTCAATATCAATATTGTCCGAGGCACGAAACAGGGCGCCGGCCTCGGATACGAACTGCTCGCCGGGGCCAAGGCGCACCAGTGCCCAACTAAATGCGCCCTTATCCATTACTTGGATATCCACTGGCCGCTCCTTTCGCGCGCGAGATTGCGCCTCACCGCCCAGTCTCGCCAACCCCGTAGAGTCATCTCTTGTATTTTCCCCATGGTGTATCGCCGGGACACTACTACCTCCGACCAAAGGGGGTCAGCCAACCGGCGACATCGCTCATGGTGCGGGTCTGGAGATAGAGCTTGCCGGCGCCGGAAAACCGCATCACCAACCCCTCGCCGGACAAGACGGTGCTCTTCAAGTTGCCCATGCCGCCAATGGAGTACGAAAGGCCCGGCTCCCACGCCACGACGTAGCCGGTGTCTACCAGGAAATTCCCGCTGACCTCCTTTTCCAGTACCGCGCCGAACGAGTTGTAGAAGACTTCACCCCGTCCCGTACATTCGATAAAGAACCCACCCTCGCCAGAGAACAGACCGCGCAATCCGGCAAAGCGGGGCTTCAACTCGACGCCCGGCGTACAGGCCATGAACGAGCCGGCGGTCAGGATGAACGAGTCGCCGTGGAGGGTACGTTGCTGCACCGCCCCTGGCACGGTCGGCGAGAAGGTGACGCTGCCGCCGCTGGGATGCTGGTACTCGCCGACGAACAGCGATTCGTTAGCCACCAGCCGGCGAATCACGGCCCGCAAAAACCCGCCCATCAGCCGGCCCTGGACCTCAATCCCCTCGCTCATCCACGCCATCGCGCCACCCTCGGCGATGAACGTATCACCGGGCGCGAGATCCACGGTTAACTGCCCGTAGTCCGGGTTTCCTGCGATACGGTACTCCATCCTGCCGTGCCCTTTCCGCGGGTCGGGTGAGGAAACCGAGGCCACCGCCACCAGGCAAACCGCCGTTCATGCCGCGCCTCCGGCAGAGATGGCGCTGCCCTACGTGCTAACGCTGGCTACCTCACGATAATGGTTGTCTGAGATAGTGTCAATCGGCCGGCACCTGCCGCCAGGGCCTTTCCAAAATCGCCACCAACCCGGTCATTCATCACCGCGAAACCGGTCATTACCGCGAAACCGGTCATTCTGAGCGGAGCGAAGAATCTCGCCACGTGGGAGCGACCCTTCGCTCCTCTCGGAGTGACAAGGGTGACAATAGAAAGACCCTGACCTGCCGCATTGGCGGCTGGGCGTAGAGCCATCTTTCGCGTTCGCCGATAACGATCAGCCCACGACGGCCACGACGGCGGCGCGCAGCGTGCTCATCACCTCATCAAGCTCGGATTCGCGGATGACGAGCGGCGGCGCCACCATCACGATGTCGTCTCGGAAGCGCGTGAACAGGCCCCGCTCGCGGCAAGCGCGGATCACTTTGGCCCCCAACTGACCGGCCGGCGCCGCTACGTCGGGCCGAAACTCGATGGCGGCCATCATGCCCAGCCCGCGGACCTCTTGCACAGCGGGGTGGTCGGCCAGCGGCGCGAGGCCGGCCTGAAGGCGCTCGCCGAGGACGGCTGCCCGCTCGACCAGCCCTTCTCCTTCGAGGATATCCAGGTTGGCGAGGCCGACGGCACAGCAGGCGGCGTGCCCGGAATAGGTAAAAGCGTGCATGAACTTGGTCGTGGCCGGTTGCTCATAGAGCACCTGCCGGATACGGTCGGAGATGATGACGCCGCCGAGGGGCATGTAGCCGGAGGTAATCCCCTTGGCGAACGACACCATGTCGGCCTCGACGCCCCAGTGCTCCAGCGCGAACCACCGTCCGGTCCGGCCGAATCCGGTGATGACCTCATCGGCGATGAGCAGCACATCGTACTTGCGGCAGATGGCTCGGACGCGCGGCCAGTAGTCCGCCGGCGGGGGGATCACACCACCCGCGCCTTGCACCGGCTCGCCGATGAACGCCGCGACCGTGTCCGGCCCCTCGGCCACGATCTGCGCTTCCAGCGCGTCGGGGTCGAGGTTGGGGATATGGCTGAAGCCCGGCGGCTGCGGACCGAAGTGCTTCCAGAACACCGGCAGTCCAGTGGCCGCGCCGGCACCCATCGTGACACCGTGGTAGCTCAGTGAGCGCGAGAGAATCTTGCGCTTCTCCGGCTTGCCTTGCATGCTCCAGTAGAACCAGGCGGCCTTGAACGCCGTTTCGTTGGACTCGGCGCCGCCGGTGGTGAAGAAGACCGTATTCAGCGTTGGGCCGGTGAGACGGGCCACCCGCGCCGCCAGCTCGATAGCCGGGGGATTCGACGAGCCGACGTAGGCGCTCGTGAAGGCCAGGTCGGCCATCTGCCGCTGGGCCGCGTCCGCCAGTTCGCGCCGGCCGTGTCCGACGTTGACGTTCCACAGGCCCGACAAGCCGTCAATGAAGCGCCGGCCGTCCACGGTCCAGAGCAACGCACCCTCGCCACGAGCAAAGATGAGCGGATCGGCGTGATCCGCCGGGTGGTGCTGGGGATGTAGGAGATGGGCGTGGTCCAAGTCGCGGAGCGCAACGGCTGTCGTGGTCATCTCTTCCTCCGAGCGCGGCATAGGTCCCAGGCAATGTGTCGCGCTTCACTATGCCATGCTGGTGGCCGGCAGCACGGGCGGCTCCTCCATCGGCGGCCGCCGGTAGGGGCGCGCTTCATCGTGCCTAGCCGCTCGTCACCGGGGTAGGTGCGTAGCTCCACACGGAAAAACCCACCCTTGTCAGCGGTTAGGGAGGAGGCCAAGCGGTCAACCGGGCGCCCTACGTATGCACGTAACGGCCGGAGAGCGGTCATTGCTGCCCTAAAAACAGGAAGCGCGGGTATGCGCTGGCACCTCACCCGCAGAACGGGATCGGCAAACCCAGACAATCCGCGCCGTCCCCGATTGTAGCCACCGGGCCAGCCAAGGCCGATCCGGGCGCAGCCGGCAACGGCTCAGGTGCTCACCTGGAACGAATAGAGCTTGGCCTGGCGGAGGCGGAAGTCCAGGCGCACGTCGGCGTGCGCGAGGGCGCGAATGCCGCGGCCATCTTTCCACCGCACGGGCATAGCGATACCGTCCCCCTTGATCGGCTGGCAATCGTCGGGCGAAAAACCCTCAATGCAGGTGCCGTCACGCTTGACGAAGCCCACACGTAGCTCGCCGTCGGGCGCGACCGCCGCATTTACGTGCAAGTGCCGGCCGGCGAAGCCGAGTGGACGGGTCAGCAGGCGGCCCGCCTCGGCGCCGGCGTTGATCGAGGCAAAGCCATCCAAGCGCAGCTTGGCGAGACCGGTGTGCGCTTTGGCCGCGCTCATGTACCCGCGATTCGCCGCATAATAGAGCCACAGCTCGTCTCCGACTGGCAGCATCGAGGTGATTTTCATTTGGTGGCCGTCCCAGGATTCGCTGTCGAGGTTCAGTGCCATGAAGGGTTGGCCGGTGCCTACGCGCGTCCAGTGCTGGCCATCGCGGCTGCAATCCAGCTCGACCCCCATGCAGTGATTGACGACGGGGTGCTCCGGCTCGTAAATCCAGCGCACGCCGATATACATGCCTTCATAGGGAAACGCCGTGTGACCATAAATCTGGTGGTCCGGATTGCGCGCCGCAAAGGTCGGGTGCGGCCGTGTCCAATGCACCAGATCGTCACTCTCCATCATCCCGCGGCAGCGGATCGTGCCCGGAAGGACGAATTTGACATCACCGATGTATTTGTTGCGAAACGGATCCCACCAGAAACGCGAGGTATCCCCCACGCCGTTCTGCGGGTAGTAACGGCCGTGGAGATATGGCAGGATTGGCTTGGAGAACGCGCCGTCACACGTCCAATGGATTCCGTCGGGTGACGTGTGGAGGTGGTAGGCTTCGGGGATAACCAACCCGGCCACTCCCCGCTGTCCTCGTCGGCGTAGACTCACCACCGCCAGGCCCTTGAACCGCTTCCGGGGGTCCTCCTCCCAAGGCTCATAGAATACGCCATGCATCGGCCCGTAGGGCAGGATGACATTCTCGGCCTCAATACCCTCGATCCGGTGCAAGCATAAGCGAGGGCGCTCCCAGTGAATACCGTCGTCCGATACCGCATAGCTCATCCCGCACCGGATCTCCCTCCCCTGCCCCCAGTCGTGCCAGTGCGCGATTGACCAATACCACATGCGAAAGTGTGGCGACTCGTCGAAAGGGAGCACTTTCAGCACGAATGCATGCGTGTTGCCAGCAGCTTCCAGGATGGGATTGCCCGCATACCGTACCGGTTGATGAACTTCCCTGGTCACGTTCGCGGCCCTGGCGATCAGGGCGTTATCTACGAACAGTTGGCGCTCCGGGCCGATCTTTGCCGCGACGATGTCCATATCCAGCGGAAACATGAGGCGCTCGTTCGCCAGTTGTCGCCAGACCGGCAGCACGTCCCGCTCGTCGAGCGGCTCGGCAAGTGGGCCGCCGCTGGGGTTCGCCGGGGCCGCAGTCGTCATGGTGCAAGCTCCCTTACTTTGCTTTCGGTGCCGTGCCTCACCGCAGCGGTGGACGCCCCGCCGGGTGCTCCGTCGCGGGTGGGACGTAGGCGCGCAAGCGCAGCAGGTTGAGCAGTTCCGGGGCGATCTGCCGCGCCGATGCGTCCACGTATGCAGGTAGCTCCTCGTCGGCCGCGTACCGAGCCAGTGCGGGCAGCAGTTCGGTGCCTGGAACGGCTGCCGGACTGTGGCCTGTATCAGGCAAGTAGCCCAATACCCGCAGCAGCTTCACCGTTTGGCGGTGGGTGGCCGGTGACAGTTCGCTGTGCGGCCGGTGGTCGTGCGGCGCGGCCCGCTCGCGGTGGAGGACCAGCAGGCGGTGGAGCGCGGTAATCGGCGTTGGGTGGTCATCTACGCGCAGGTCAATGGCCCGATCATTCAGCCCTTCCGGGCCGCCCCGTTCCCGAACCACCAGCAGCGCCGCAGACTGCTGCCCCCGGCGGTCGCCGCCAGCGGCTTGGGCCGCCGCGAGCGCAGCCACTAGCCACGCGGCGAGGTCGTCGCTGCCGCGGTCGCGTGCTTGCTCGAACGTCTCGGCGAGCGCCGCGAGCACGTCGGCGCTCGCCAGCAGGTTGCCCTGGCAGGTATAGCCCTCTCCGGTGCGCGCGCCGGCCCAAGGGAAGCACTTCCCGCCGGTGTAGTTTGCGGTGCGTCCCTGCCGATCAACGACGCCGATTTGCCGCCAGGCCCGCCTAGGGTCGGCGGCAGTGATCTGCTCCAGCACCGCCTCCGGTGCTTGATCTTGTGCCAGTAGCTCCAGACTAGCAGGGCCGTAACGGACGTTGGCGCGCGATTGGGTAGCGACAGCGCCGACCCCGGCCCGTGCCCACGGCACTACGGCGCCGACGGCAAGGTACTTCGACTGCGTAGCGACACCCCACGAGTGCGTCCCCGGATCGTAGGCGGCAATCGAGAACGTCGCGTGCAGCACTGGTGGCATCACGGACTCCCTACTCCCATACGCTGTTCTACCGGACGAGGTCCTTGGTCAGCCGTCTCTCCACCTCACCCGGCCATCACGAACCGCCGATTGCCGCCTGCACTTGCGTCAGCACAGTATCGCGGGCCGTTGCGGCCCCGGACAGTAGCTCTGTCAGCGCCGTGTCTGTGGTGATCACGAAGTCTCGATCCCGGATGTAGGCCAGATTGATACGCACATTGAGCGCGGCACTCTGCAACGCCGCCTCGGCCAATGCCGCTGCGACGCCGGCATCGCTGACGAGATTGGGGTTGCCGCGCTCGACGGCCGTCGCTGCCAGGTCCAGCGTCCGGCGAGCCGCCCGCCCCGTCTTCAAGGGCACCGCCGTCGCGCCGCGGAGGGCCGCTTGCAGCGCGACGCGACGCTCCCGTCGCTGGCTGCCGGTGGCGCGGGGAAGACGCATCGCCGCTACCACTTCGCCATAAGCGCGAGCGTCGTCGTCGGCTGCCTGCAAGAGTGTCTGCCGCAGGCGCTCGCTCTCGGCCAGCAGCGGCTCGATATGCGGCCACGATTCCTGGTAGCGTTCGCGTCCCAGTGTGAAGCGGGATACCATGCTCAACAGAGCCGCCGCCAGCGCTCCGGCCACCGCCGCGGCGCCACCGCCGCCGGGGATAGACACATCCGAGGCCAAGTCGTCCAGATAGCGAGCGAGCGAGGTCTCGGCAGCGGGGAGCGGATCGTTGCTGTCGTTGGATGCTTGACTCATTGGCCACCTCGTATTGGGCTGCGATATGCGTGCGGCCGACTGCACCTCACGCACCATGATAGTGCGGCCACCTCCCCTCAGCCCCCCGTCCATCGCCGAGCGATAGACAGGAAGTGCAGCGGAAGCCGGCCGCACTATCATGGTGCGTGTTGATGGTAAAATCTACGCACGGACGATGGCATCGCTGGTGCTCATGCCATCGTGCCCCGCGGATCATCCTAGCGGCGAGCAGACCACAGGACTATGGGCACTATTCTCGTCACCGGCGCAGCCGGCTTTATCGGTAGTCATCTGGTCGAAGCCCTGCTTGCGCGTGGCGATTGGGTGGTCGGCGTAGACAACTTCGATCCTTTCTACTCCGCGGCCCGTAAGCGCCATAACCTTGCCGCTGCCATGCTTCATCCGCGTTTTCGGCTAGTCGAGCACGACATTCGCGACGGGTCCGGGCTGGCTGCGTGCTGGGAGCAGGCACTGCCGCCGGAAGCGCCGACGATCAGCGTCATGGTCCATCTCGCGGCACGGGCCGGGCCGCGCTCCTCGCTCGGTCAGGAGCGGCTCTACCAGGATATCAACGTGCGCGGCACGGTCGAAGTCTTGGAGTGTGCCCGGCGGTTTGGGGTTCGGCAGTTCGTGCTCACCTCCACGTCGTCGGTCTACGGCAATAGCCCACGCAGTCCGTTTCGGGAAGACGACCCCGCCGACCGGCCTCTCTCACCCTACGCCGCCACCAAGCGGGCGACCGAGGTGATCGCACATGCCTACCACAATGTCTACGGCGTGTCGGTGACGATCCTGCGGCTCTTCAGCGTCTATGGGCCACGTGGCAGACCGGATATGACCCCGGCGCTCTTTGTCGTGCCGGTCTGGCGCGGTGAGCCGCTCGTGCAGTTTGGGGACGGTTCCGCCGGTCGCAACTACACCTACATTGACGATATTGTGGCCGGATACTTGGCGGCGGTGGATCGGCCGCTGGGGTACGAAATCATCAACCTCGCCAACTCCCAGGAAGTGACGTTGGCCGCGTACTTCCGTGTGCTGGGTAAGCTCCTGGAGCGGCCACTGCGGATCGAGCAGCGCCCCATGCCGGCGAGCGATCCGGAGCGTACCCGCGCGGATATCGGCAAGGCCCGCAAGCTCCTGGGATACGAGCCACGCATCTCCTTCACTACCGGCCTCGGTCGCTACCTCGACTGGTTTCGCGCGGAGCTACAAACGGTGCCGGACTTCCTCGCGCAGCTGACGCCGCCGGTCTGATGGCGGCGATCCCGGGGGAAATCACCCCCCGGCACTCTCGCCACGTGTGGTGAGGGAGGCTGCCGCGCCTACCCAACTCATTGCTGCAGTGGCAGCCCCCGCGCCCTTCCCCCGCTCCGCAGGAGGGATTGCGGCGCAATGACGGAAGGAGGGTAGCATGTCAGGTATACAATACGTGTGTCGCTGCCGAAACATCGGTCGAGAGTCACGCTGCCGCGGCGTGTTGCAAAAGGGATCGGACTGCCAGGCCGGCCGGGAGGGAGAGATGGCATATGGACGCGGACCCGTCGGCGCAACGGCCATCGGCCGAGGCTGCCAGCCGTGCGCCGCCGCCAGCCGTTGGGGATGGCGGCACGGCCCAGCGTAGTGATCGTCCTGCCTCAATACCGGTACTGCAAGTCCTGACGCCGGCGGTGCGTAGCGTACTCGCGCTCGCGCTGGCGCTCGTGGTCGCGGCGCTGATCTTGTTCGCGCTTTCCGAGGTGCGCGGCGTACTGGTCACACTGCTGGTCGGCATTATCCTGGCCGAGGCGCTGCGCCCGTCGCTGCGGACGTTGGAGGGCTGGGGACTGCCCCGTTTTGTCGCGCTGCTCGCCGTCCTGCTCGCTCTTCTGAGCGTGTTCGGGCTATTGATCGCGCTCGTGCTGCCCCCGGCGATTGACCAGGTTAATCAACTCATTGATGCCGCGCCGCGCTATCTGGAGCGATTGCAAGCCCTCTTAGCGTTTGCCGAGACACGGACCCGATTCTTCGACCTGGCCTTGGAAGGGGCGCGCGCCGCGGGGACCCAACTGCTCGGGCGTGCCCCCGGCCTCGTTGGTCAGCTCATCTCGGTACCCGTGGCGCTGTTTTCGGCCCTCTTTGCCCTCGTCACCGCGATCTTGCTCGCCGTCTTCTGGTTGAGTGCCACCCGGCAGCTGGACCACACGCTTATTGCGCGGCTGGAACCCACCCGCCGCCGGCAGGTACGGCGGGTCAGTCGTGCAGTGCGCGAGCGTATTGGTGGCTGGGCGCGGGGCCAGTTCCTCATGATGTTGACTATCGGCGGCTCCTCATTCCTGGTGCTGTTCGTGCTTGGTGTGGACTTTCCGGTACCGCTTGCGCTCTGGGCCGGTCTCACCGAGTTCGTTCCGCTGCTTGGCCCGTGGCTGGGCGCGGTGCCGGCGATCTTGGTGGCGCTGGTCGATTCCCCGACCAAGGCGCTGTTGGTGGCGCTGGCCTTTCTCCTCATTCAGCAGGTCGAAAGCAACTTTCTGGTGCCGAAGGTGATGGAACGGGTCGTCGGTCTCCACCCCTTTCTCGTGTTAGCGTCGGTGCTGATTGGGGGCGCGCTGCTTGGTATTCTGGGCGTGTTGCTGGCCGTGCCCGTCGCTGCGGTCGCCGATGCACTGGTAACAGAGCTAATCTTCGAGCCGGCCGGTCTCAATGAGCCATCCGGCGAGGGAGAGTCGCCCAGCGACGCGGCGGCGTCCGCGCCGCCACCGAGCCGTTGGCAACGAGCGCTGCGGTTCCTGAAGCTAGGAGCCGGGAGTACCAGGTGACACACTGGGCCTGCACAATCCGATGGGGGTGCAGGTGGTGCAGACCAAGCGGTCAGGAGGAGTGATGTCCACGACCTACCGCGCGGCGGTCATCGGCTGTGGTGGCATGGGTGTTTGTCACGCCAGGGCCTATCAACAGGTCGCGCAAGTCGAGCTAGTGGCGGCGGCGGACCCGCAGGCGGCGGCACGGGACCAGTTCCGGCAGAACGTCGACGTGGCGCAGGTCTTTGCAACGACCGAGGAGATGCTGACCGCCGTGCAGCCGGACCTCGTCAGTGTCTGCACCTGGCACCCGCTCCATCCGGCCCCGACGGTGGCGGCGGCGCGCGCTGGCGCCAAGGGGATCATCTGTGAGAAGCCGATGGCGATTAGCCTAGGCGCGGCGGACGAAATGCTGGCCGCCTGCGCGGAGCACGGCACCAAGCTGGTCATTGGCCACCAGCGGCGCTTCACTCGTGGCTGGGAACGGGGCCGCGTGCTCGTGCGAGCAGGTGCGATTGGCCAGCCGGTCTGGATCAACGCCCGGATCGCCGAAGGGCTGCTCAACTGGGGTACCCACACGATTGACGGGATCCGTTTTGTGCTCGACGACCCCGATGCGGAGTGGGTGATGGGCGCCGTAGAGCGTAATACCGACCGTTATGAGCGCGATACGCTGATCGAGGATGCCTGCCTGGCCCTGATCAACTTTGCCGGTGGCGTCCAAGCCTTTATCGAGTCCGACCTACGCCGGGACGGTGCGACCGCTGGCGCTTTCCAGCTACGCGGCACCGCCGGGATGCTCGATGTGGCCGAGTCGCAGGTGCGCCTGTTCAACGCCACCACCGGCGGCTGGCACGACGTGTCGCTGGGAGACGATGCCGCAGCGTACCCGGCCATCGGCGACCGGACGAGCGTCGCCCAGGTCCAGGAGCTGCTGGCCTGGATCGAAGGCGGGCCTGAGCACCGTGGCGCCGGCCGCCGGGCGCGTGCCACGGTCGAGATCATGATGGCGCTCTATCAATCGGCCCGCGAGCACCAGGTTGTGCGGCTGCCCCTCACAGAGCCGGGCAATCCGTTGGAGCTGATGGTGGCGGAAGGGAAGCTACCCGTGCGGGTACCCGGCCGCTACGACATCCGCGACCCCCGGTTACGCGCGCGCCGCCAGGCACAACGGCGCGCGTAGTAGGCAGAGGTGTCCACGAAAGACGCGACGATCACCGTCCGCTGACAGCACCGTCAGGCCCGTTTCTACATGAAGGCATCCGCGAGATACTGGTGCTTGTTGGTGGAGACATCAGTGGCGCCTGTCGATGCGCCGATGCCCACGATCTTCCAGAATGGATCATCCATCGTGAAAGGCCGCCCCTGATGCTCCGCGGGATGCTGAGGCTCCCTCCTCCCACCCGTCACTCCGGCGCAAGCCGGAATGACGGATGCGCGATGTCGCTAGACTCCCCCTCTCCACATGTGGAGAGGGGGCCGGGGGGTGAGGGCCGCGCCCTAATTCAGCAAGTATTCGCGCAGCGTGGAGCGGTCGACGCGCCGGCGCAGCCGCTTGAGGGCGCGGTCCTCGGCCTGCCGGGCAGCCTCGCGCGAGATACCGAGCGCTCTCCCGACCTCGCCCAGCGACCGGGGCACGCCGTCGCCGAAGCCGAAGCGGGCGCGCATCACTTCTTGCTCCCGAGGGGTGAGTAGCTCGAAGAGGTGATCCACGTCGGCCTGGAGCGCCGTGTGGGTTGCAGCGGCGCTTGGGTCTGCACTCTCGCCATCTACCACCGTATCGCCAAGCTCCTCGGTCGCGTCGTCATGGACGTGCAAGTTCAAGGAGATGGGCGGCTGGCTCGTCCGACGCAGCCGCCGGACATCTTCCGGCGTGCGGTCCAGCGCCACAGCGATCTCTTCCACTGTGGGAGTGCGACCAAGCTGCTGCTCCAACGTCGCGTGCGTTTCCTCCACCTTCCAACCCAACTGTACGGCATGGACCGGTATACGGATGGTCCGGCTGGTATTGGAAAGGCCACGCTGGATGGCTTGGCGAATCCACCACACGGCATACGTGCTAAACCGGACACCGCGCCGATAGTCGAACCGGTCCACGGCCTGCATGAGTCCGATATTGCCTTCTTGGACGAGATCGCCCATCGGCAGACCGGCGGTGCGGAACTTGGCCGCGACGTGCAGCACCAGCCGTAGATTAGAGGCAATCATTTCCTGCCGTGCCTGCTTGCCGGCCTCGACCAGGGCCGTGAGCACCTCGCGTTCGGCGGGACCGTGGTGGCTGGCAGCCAAGCGCTCCTCGGCCTCCCGACCGTCGGACATGGCCTTCCCGAGGCGCTGCTCTTCCGACTTGGGCAGCCCACGCGAGTCGCCGGTGTCATGGAGATAGAGCGCCACGGAATCGAGCAGGTCTTCCGGTTGCAGCGCGGGGCGCTCGGTTGCCGTGGAGGGTGTCGTCGCCAGGGTGGGAGACATGAGGCCTGTTACTCCTTTGCACTACCTGCGTCGGTCCGGCGTCGTTGCCGAGGCGGTACGTCGTGCCGCCCGCGGACCGTCCGTCGTCACCTGTAGCTAACACCAGAGTACCCGATGCATCTGCAGTGCCGGCATGCCTCGGCTGGTAGTTGTGGGGAGGTCAACTAGAGATCATCTGGAGTTTTACACGCCCATTGCCGAGGAGGGCGGCGACAGAAGCAGTGTGGGACGGATCATGGGTTTGCCCCCAAGGGAAGCACGGTGATCAGATCAGAAAAGCGGGAAAATCGGCTGTGTTGTGCGTGAGGAGGTAGTGAATACCGTAAGTCACCATCGTCGCCACGATGCGGGATCACCGTCCGTCGTCACCGTATAGCTCCTCACGGCGTAGGGAGATCCGTTTGGGCCAGGGGCCGCTGTCGTGAATGGGCAGGTTCAACGGCGCACGTGGCGATTTGGTCACCGGTGGTTCGTCAATCGCCAGCACGATGCGATGCTTGCCCGGAGGGATATCCGGTGGCAGGTGGACGGTCAGCGTACCGTCCGGGGTGACGGTAGCCTGGGTTTTGATGGTGAACATGCTTCTTCCTCCCTATTATGGTAACGATAGCGGTTCACTGCTGTCTCTGTCTCGCCCTAGCGTGCAGGACTGGGCAGCGGCAACTACCGCCGGCCGCCGGCAAGCCGCCGAGCTTCAGGCAGACGACGCAGCGTGAGCATCGCCACGGTGCCGAGGGCCGGGCCGATGGCGAGCATAACGAACGCGGCCGGCCAGCCGGCAGCCGCGACCACGAGCGGCACTAGCTGGATCGAGACCATCGTGAGTAGAAAGCCGACTGAGGTCTGGATGGTCAGCGCCGTGCCGGTGTACTCCGGGGGACTCAGCTCGGTGATCGAGGCGGAGAACTGAGCCGAGTCGGCGACGACGGAGAGGCCCCAGATCAGCAGGATGGCGGTGAGCAGCGGTAAGGGCGCGGCGTGAAAAACCGCGGCCAGTACGGCCATACTGCCGCTCGCAATCATTGCAGCACTCGTCGTCGCCGTGCGTCCTACGCGGTCGGCGCCGGCGCCGGCCACGAGGCTCCCGATCCCGCCGCTACCCACCACCGCAAAGGCCAGCAAGGACGCGAGGCTGGTCGAGCCGCCGGTAGTCACTCTTTCCGCCAGGAAGATCGGTACCCACGTCCACATCGCGTACAGCTCCCACTGGTGGCCGAGATAGCCGAAGTTGGCTAACCGCAGACCTCGCCGAGTGAAGATGGAGAGCGCAAAGCGCGGATTGAACTGGGCACCCGCGCTGGCAAACGGCCCTTCCCGAAACAAGAGCGCGACGATCAGCCCCCCCACGATGGCCAACACCGACGAAACCAGGACGACACTGGGCCAGGAGAGCGTTTGACCGCCGGTGATCGTCAACGACCGCACGAGATGCGGTGCTGCCGAGCCGACGGTCAGTGCCCCCACGATGAGGCCGATAGCGAGGCCACGGTGCCGCCGTGTCCAGGTAGCGGCCAGCTTCATGCCCGGGGGGTAGATACCGGCGAGGCAGACACCGGTCAGGAAGCGCAGCGCGATACCGGACGGTAGCCCGGTGGCGAAGAAGGCAAAGGCGGCGTTGGCCGTGGCGCCCAGCAACGCGCTGACGACGAAGAGGCGGCGGCTGCTGACAATATCCGGCAGATTGAGGATACCGCTGAGGCCCGTACCGACGACGAAGCCGATCTGCACGGCCATGGTGAGCCAGGCGGCGCTCGCCACCGAGAGATCCCAGCCGTCCTGCAAGGCTGGCGACACGGCCGCGGCGCTGAACCACAGCGACATGCCCAGCACTTCCGCCAGCGCGAGCAATCCCAGGTTGCGCCACTGAGCGCGGCCCCCTTCGAGGTTGTCGTCGCTCGTAGGAGGGGCAGCGGGCGTGCTGCGTGTGACCATCCCTCGCAGCTATGCTGCCCGCTACGCCGGCGGCTGGAGCAGCTCCAACGGGCTGCCGTCGGGGTCACGGAGGTAGACCGCGTAGCCACCCTTGTTGACGCCGGCCGTGATCTCGACCGGCGGCGAGACGAAGGTTGTACCGGCTGCGAGCAGCTGCTCGTAGAGCGCCAGGAGGTCCTCGACCACAAAGCAGAGGTGCCCGACGCCGGGGTTATTCGTCCGCAAGGGTGTCGCTTGGCCCGGGTGGCTCTGATACTCGATCAACTCCAGAATGTGGCCATCCGGCACGTCGAGCTGCAAGTAGACGATATGGAGCCGCACGTTCGGAAAGCCGGTGATCTTACTGAGGTATGTGTCCGACGTGCGGCGATCCACCACTACCTGCATCCCCAGCAGGTCGCGGTAGAAGGCCAGCGACCGCCCCATATCGCTGACGGTAAAGCTCGTGTGGTGAAAGCCCCGTACAACCATGCTGACGCTCCTTTGCTGCGCTGCGTGTACCGGCCAGCCGCGCCCATCGGCCGGTGGCGACCCGCCCACCTTATGATACGTTGCGCCCGCGACAGAGGAGCCAGAGTCCGAGGCCGGCAGCGAGTGGTGGGAGCAGGAAGAAACGGCCGATCAGCGGCGCCAGGCCCAAGCGCCAGAAGACAATCGGCCAGCGGAACAGCAGCTTGCGCCACCCGCTCCGCGGATAGATCATGACGCCGCGTTCTCGCTGCCGAAAGGTCGTGCTCATCGCTCCTAATCCATGCTGCCGTCGGAGGATGATACGGACAGTCTCCCGTCATTGCGGCGGAAGCCGCAATCCACGTCCCCCTGTGAAGCGGGGGGGCCATAGGCGGGCCAATAGCGAGTGGCCTTGGCAATGGCTTCTTTGGTCAAAGCGCCACGCCATTCGGCGATAATGGCTTCCCAAGCCATGCCCATGGCTACCTGTTCCAGTACGTCGGCAACCAGGATGCGTGTGCCGCGAAAAGTGAGTTGGCCGTGACAGATGGCAGGGTCGGCAACGATGTAGCGTCCTAGAGTTGTGGTCTGCACTGTACTTTCCTCCCTATCCACTGAAGGACGTTCACGAACTGGCAATGTCCGAAGCTGATTCAGGTAACGGTAAGCTTGAATGTTCAGGCCTCTTCCTCGTTGCGTTCGTTCTCGATAGCATCAATTCTGGGCGTGATGACTTCGATGAAGCGGCAGAGCGTTTCAGCCAACGTGTTGGCAAAGGTATCGTCCAGCGCACTGCCGCGCCGTGATACGTCAATCCATCTGCTTCTAACTGTCTGATCATCGTAGATGTGTAGCTCCCCAATCCTACTCACCAAGTCCTCAAGTTCGCTTCGCCGGATTCCAAACCCTACGTCAGCCTGCCATGTACCCGGGGAGTCTTTCTTGGGGTACAGGTTAATCCGGTAAGTCATAGAACTGTTGCCCCAAAGTGGCCGCGAATACCACAGACGATAGTAGCGGTAGGCGCCGTCATCGCCTGCCCATCTGCTTTGCCTATCCGGCTTGATCTGATCCGGCAGGTTAATCACGGCTCGTTCTGCAACACCTCTGAGAAACCTCGTAATGTCATCGCTTCTGTTCCTTGCCATGGTCTGAGCCAGTGAACCGACCCTGCGAACGATGGGTCTATTTTCACTTGACGAGTCGCCGATCCCGATGATGTAATCGTCTACCCCGGGCACGGGGATTATTGTATTTGCTTGTACGTACAGTGATTCGGTTGTCGCGTCCTTGTATGGCGTAAGCTGGATGCAGGTTATCAGGTCTTCACCCGGAGCTTTCTCGTTCAGCCAGAGAGCGGCAGAGGTTACTTCCGCAGCGAACCGATGGCTGGCCAGGATAATGCGCTGGTCGTTGTTCAACACATTGATGTCGTCTGCGCCAAGGTGTTGCAGCAGCTTGTCTAGGGCCTCTTCTTCAGATACCTCTTCATGAGCGGCGAGCATACGGATGATGTCGTCTGCGCTGGCACGGTGCAGATAGCTCGCATACTTGATAGCCTGCCAGTGAGCATCCGCTCCCGTGTCGTCGCGCTTCAGCTCGATGACGACCAGCTTTCCGTCCACATCCACCGCTAACAGGTCGAGCCGCTCATCCGTCCGGTCGAAACCGCTGAACTCCTTCCCAATTATCAGCAAATCATCACCCAGAATACCGGGGTTGGCGGCTATCCACTCCTGAATGTCCCGCCGCTCTTGCAATCCCAACTGGGCGAAGTTGACTTCTTCGATCCGCTCCGATTCTCGGCTCTCAGGGTTGATTCTGAACAACTGCGGTTCAGCGCTCATATGCTTCTTTCCCTATACCAGAGTTTGTACAGGATACCGATAGCTCACCACGCGCATACCCGCAATGCAAAGCCGGAGTATCACGACATGCGGTAGACGTAGGCGTCCTCGATGAACTGGCCATTGATGACGGTCTCGGTGTATCGCTTCCCGTCTATCTTCTTCCGGGTCTTGATGCCGGCTCGCAATGCAACGATCAGCGGATCATTGTCCTCGCGGACGGTGGTGTCTTGCAAGTTGAGCGACTGATTCGAGTCCGCAGATCCGTTACGCAGCACCTCCTGAATACGGGTATATGCCTTCAGTGGGCCTGCTGCGGTCACGTAGGGAGAGGCGAGAACAAGAAGCCATTCGTTTGACTCCGACGTGTAGAGCCAGAATGAGGCGACGAGATCGAACCCAACGTCATCGAGCCGTCTCGTTAGCTCGGCGCCGGCAGCGATCATCTGCGGCGTCAGCGCCTCTTTCACCACCACCTTCACCACCACTTCTTGATACATGGCAACACTCCGTACTCTGCGTCTACGATAGCATCGTACAACGTCACTGCCCGGTGCTCTGGGACATTCGGCCGGTAGCGGACTTCCTCGGACCAATCCCTCACGGCCTTCCAGTTTATATTGAAGGACTCTTCCAGTAAAGCACGTTCTCGGAACTTTTCCTCCAATCCCGCTATCCTGGCAAGAGTAGAAAGATTGTGTGTATGGCTTGAGTTCACTCTCCCCCTATCTGGAAAATCGTACTGCTGCGTAGCCTTTGCTATACATGCCTTGAGGGCGCACTCCACCGCATAACCCGCGAGGTAGTATGCTCCTGCCCAACAGTTGTTTTCGAGCAGCACCTTCGCCTCTGCAATCCGCAGCTCTGCTAGTTGCTGAAGATCGGACCGATTCATGCGTCCGTGCCAATTGCGTATTCGGTACCGGGGCCGGAGGCTACGCTAGATAATTATACTGGGAGGGCTATGCCGAGGTGGGGGGTAGCGCGCAGCCGGCTGGCCCGCACTCGGCGGCCTCGGCGGCGCGCTCGCGGGCCAACTGCTCTTGCTGCCACGCATAGTCAATCCGCTCGCCAAACCGCTCCGGGTGGAGCAGTGCCCAGATTTGCTTGCGGATCACGAAGTTGTCCGGGTCGTAGCGCAGTGCCCGACCCCAGGCCGCCGCGGCCTCCTCAATAGCACCGCGACTCCGCAGCTCCAAGCCAAGCTGCCAGGCCGTCTCGATCAGCTCGCGCCGCAGCGCCGTGGTTTCGTCGGTAGGATCAACCGCGCGCTCCGTATCCGCCGGGAGCGCCTCGCCATGGAGGAGATGGGCGACAACGGCGCGGTCGTCGTCGTGCTCGCAGCTAAAGCCGCCGAGCTTGCGGAAGCGGACGATCCGGTCGGCGTCGAGGCAGATGCCATTGGGAACGGCGCGGAAGTCGTAGGCCAGCGCCAGCCGGTTCTCGGCATCCACGACCGTTGGAAACGTGGCGCCGGCTTGCTCCACCCACGGCCGCGCGGCCTCCACCCCGCCAGCGTCCATCGCCACGCTGACCAGCTCGAAGCGGTCATCGAGCGCGTCGCGCTGCTGCGCGTAGAACTGCTGCCACCCGGGCAGCTGGGCGCGGCATCCTCACCAGGAGGCCCAAAAGAACAGCAGCACCGGCTTGCCCGCGAGACTCCGCAAACGCAGCGTACCGCCATCCGTGCGCGGGAGCGTCCAATCCGGCGCCCGTTGTCCCACCTGGGGACCAATTGAAGGAGCAGTGACCGTCGTCATTTCCGGGCTTCCTTTCGTTGTAGCCTACCCGCTTTCATCACTGAGCGCCATGGGGGAGCAGTCCCTTGCCCTACTCTGGCGCTCTGCAGCGCTCAAGACATTCTAGCGCATACCCGGTCGGCACAGCGACGCCTTGGAGGGGCCTCAGCTCTGACCGGGGTCGGTACGGGTCGCGGTGTAGGGGCGCAGCATGCTGCGCCCGTCACTCCGGCGAAAGCCGGAGTCCGGTTGGGCGAGGGAAGTAAATCCCCGCTTTCGCGAGAATGACCGGCACAGAGCTATACCCCGGCCGATGATGCTGCACTGGCGCCGACGGTAGCGAGGTCGCGCCAGCGGGTGAGACTGTCGGCAGCGCGCAAGCCGGCGTGGTGGCGCCAGTGCAGCAGCCATGGCACCAAGCCCTCGACGGGGTGAAAGTAGAGTAGGTGCAGCGCCTTGGCGGATTTGCTGGCCGGCTGCCCAGCCACCGGTGCTCCGTAATAGGCAGCGGGAAGCTGAAAGAGCGTATGGCACTGTACGCTCGTCGCGCCGCGTAGCCCATACTCCACCGCGACGCGCCCGGACGAGACGTCGCCGGTGCCGGACAGCTCCGGCATGGTGTCGAGCCAGCCCTCGGCGCGCGCCAACCGGCGGGCCGTGTCGAGGACGGCGAGGTTGCGGTGGCTCAAGTCCGGCCCCCCGTAGGCCGCGCCGACGGTATCGCCAACGCGGCGTCGCGGATCGAAGAGTCGGTTGGCGTAGGTGATATAATCGGCGCGCTGCGGTGGCGCCGCCACGGCCAGCTCCCGTAACATGGACACCTGGAAGTCGTCGTCGAAGAGGGTGTTCATCACCTTCATCCCCACGGTCACGTCGGTCGGCAATGCTTCCTTGACCAGTTGGGGCACCACGCGCAGCCAGTCGAGCGTTTGAGCCTGCTGGCTCGCCAGGTCGGAGCCGGCGAGCGTCGGGCTGAAGTCCTTTTCCACGATCAGCGGCCCGGCCGCGCCCGCAGTGCGCCAGGCCGTGGCCAGCGCGCGTGTCGTGTAGCCATACTCCGCCGTCCGGTACCCGGACTCGGCCGGCCCAGGCAGATGGTACTTGCACGAGGGCGCGACCACCATCCCGGCGCCGTCCCCCACCTGGATGGCCTCCTGCACCAGCTCCAGGTACGCCGCGAAAGGCTCCGACCAGCCGCGTCCCTTCCAGGTAACGTTCCAGCCGAGGCGGGCGACGCGCCGGCCGGCAATCGGCTCGACGGTCATGTGCGTTTCCGGCACCGCCCAGGCGGCCATCGTCTGCTCACCGCCCGCGTCTTGCGCGATCACCGTTTTCAGCACGACAAAGCCTAAGCCGGCAGCCGCGTCGGCCGCGACTTGGCGCCGGTTGAGGGAGAGCTGCCCGGAGGCTTTCCCGACGGGACTGCGCGTAGAGCGCCCGGCGTACCGACCGGTTATGTCGAGTCGATAGGCACTCCGCAGATACGCCGGTAGGTCAGTCTCGATCAGAGCGGCGCCGCGGTGCCAGTCGGCGACGAGGCGCTGTGCTTGCGCCGATGGCAGCCGCGGCGCGGCCGGCAGCACGAACGGCGGTTTGGCGGGCTGCGCGAGCGTAGCTATTGCGTTCATCACCCGGCTACCCTACCCAGTGGGCGCGACAGCGGCAAGACCGAGCCGGGGCCAGGGGTGAGGTGCTAGGCCAAGTGAGAGGTGTTGCTTCCCGTCCGCTAAGATAACGTCGTTAGGTGGCGATTGGGACAAGAGGCTGGAGCAGATGGAGTTTCGGTTCATCCGGCACAGCGATGGCCGCGTCTTCCGCTTTGACCCGGTTGCTGGCACCATAGGCACCTTGGTCACGGACCCGGCCAACATCCAGGGCGATATCTTGCAAGGCGCGGACAACCTCTACGGTGGAGGTGGCCCGGAAGTCATCCGAGCACATCTGGACGCAGCGATTGAGGCTGCCTTGGGGGACACTGGCGCAGCGCAGGCAGTGGCGTCATCTGAACCACCTGCGCGCACGGAGAAATCAGGTCATGCACGGAAGGCTCCGGCTGACAGAGCCGCGAGTACGTGCCGAGTTGGGTTACCTGGAGCAGATCATGGCGCAGCTACGTTCCTAGTCGATCCGGCGCCTGTGCGTCGGGCCAGCGCATGGCCCATCTCCGGTTGCGGTCCTCCCCGTCATGCCGGCGCCGGACCAATCCTGTCAATCCTCTCATCTTGCGAATCCTGATGCTGACAAGGAGGCCGGCTGGGGGGTGAGGACTGTATGCTGCCGGCACATCTCTCTGCTAGGATGCCCTGCGATGAGCGTGACGAGCGTGGCGACGCTGTGCCGGTCTTGGCTTCGCAGCGCGCTGCTGCCGGTGCTGGTGGTGGCGGTCTGCGGCGCCTGCACCGTCGGACCATTCGGGCCACAGAGCGGGGCGCTCGCTACGCCCGATCACGTAGTCAAACCGGCCGGGCCGCTGCTCCCGCTACCCTCGCCGACGGCGCCGCCAGCAACACCGGTGCCTCCGACCGTTGTACCGCCCACGCTGACCGCCGTGCCGCCGACAGCCACCGCTCTCCCGCCCTCGCCCACGGTACGACCGGCGACCGCGACGGTACCGCCGGCGCCAAGTCCCTCTCCACCGACACCGACGGTCCCACCACCCACGCCAACGCGGCCGGCGCCGACTGCGACCGTGCCGCCGCTGACGGCTACACCTGAGCCGATTCCTACCCTCACCCGGCCGGTGCGCCCGGCGCCCGGCCAGTACGGGCTGGCTGCGGTCGCGGCGGGGTTCCGACGACCGCTCTATCTCATCGCGGCGCCGGACGATACCGATGGCCGGCTCTTTGTCGTAGAGCAGGACGGGACTATCGTTATCGTGCGTGATGGGCAGCGCCAGGAGCCGCCGTTCCTGGACATCCGCGACCGGGTGAACGCCCGCGCCAACGAGCAGGGGCTGTTGAGCATGGCCTTTGACCCCGACTTTGCCACCAACGGCACCTTCTACGTCTACTACACCGACTTCCGTGGCGCTACGGTCGTCGCGCGCTATCGGCTCGCGCCACAGAATCCCGCTGTGGCCGATCCCAACAGCGAGGAGATCATCCTCCGGGTGGAGCAACCCTACTCCAACCACAACGGCGGGGTAGTGCTGTTCGGGCCTGACGGCTACCTCTATATCGGCCTCGGCGATGGCGGGTCCGGCGGCGATCCCCAGGGCCATGGACAGGACCCGCGCACCCTCCTCGGTACCATCCTGCGCGTTGACGTGCGCCGCGGCGCTCCCTACGTCGTCCCGCCCGACAATCCCTTTGTCGGGCAGCCGGACCGCCGCCCGGAGATTTGGGCCTATGGATTGCGTAACCCCTGGCGCTTCTCGTTCGACCGCCTGACCGGCGACCTGTACATCGCCGACGTCGGCCAGAATGCCTGGGAAGAGGTCAGTTTTCAGCCCGCGAGCAGCAAGGGTGGCGAGAACTATGGCTGGAACGTGTACGAGGCCTCGGCACTGTTCCAAGGCCCGCCGCGCGCGGGATTGACACCGCCGATCAGCGAATACGGCCGTCAGGAAGGCTGCTCGGTGACTGGTGGCTATGTCTACCGGGGCCGGCGGCTCCCCGCGCTCGTCGGCAACTACCTCTTTGGCGACTTCTGCACCGGGTTCGTCTGGGCACTGACGCCGCAGGCCGGCGGCTCGTGGGTGCGGACGCTGCTGTTCGACTCCGACGCCCAGATCACCTCTTTCGGCGAGGATGCCGACGGCGAGGTGTACGTCGTGGATCGTCAAGGTACGATCTACCGCGTCACGGCGGCGGGATAGGGTGAGGATGTATAACAGGAGCACGGTGCGCCAGCCGTGCCGCAGCGCAAGCCCCGTGTTGGCGGGGAGAGGGAGTGATAATGGCTACGCAGGTGAGGGGTGGCGAGGATCGCGCGGTGTTGTCCGAGCTGGAAGGGCTGGTACGGGAGACCTACACGCTCTGGGACGAGGAGTGGGTAGGCTTCTCTTGGCGCAACTACACCTACGACCACGTCCAGCGCGTGCGGGCGTTGGCGCGTACTATCGGTGCGGAGGAAGGCGCCGACGACCGCGTGCTGGACTTTGCAGGACTGTTACACGACATCACCAAGGCGTATGACGGCGAGATCATCACCGACGCGCAGGGCAACCGCGTGCTGGACGAGAACGGCTTCTGGCAGAACGAAACCTTGTCCCCGGCCCGCGAGAACGTCGTGACGGAGGTCTACCACCGGCTGGCCCTGGCCGGACAGCTTCACAATGTCTCCGGCGCCCGTGTCGCCGATTGGCTGCTCTCCCAGCGGGGGTATCCAGGGGCGTTTCGGGGCGCGGTAGGGGCAGCCATCGAGGCGCACTTGCTGGCCGACGAGCGCGCGACCGTGGAAGGGCGGTCTTTGTACGACGCCGACACCATTGATGCCAATATCGGCTTGCCCGCCTTCTACCGCAACATTCAGATCGGGATGCGCCGCCAGGACGTGACGTTCGCCGACCGCGGCGAGTCGTTCCCGGAATGGCTGCGGGCCAACTTGGCCGAGCATCTGCACGAGTACCTCACGGATCGTGTCGCTACCTGGATCGAAGGGAAACGACGCGACTTCATCCCGAAAATGACCACAGCGGCGGGCCGGCGAGTCGCGGAAGAGCGCGTCGCTCGCTTCACGCAGCTTCTCGCGGCGCTGCACCGCGAGCTTGACGACCTCGAAACCGCCTTGGCGCACGGTGGCAATGCCGTGGTGCGCTACTTCATGGAGCACCGGAGCAACCCGGCGCTATCGGAGCAGCTGGAGCTCCTGACCGAGGAGTGGCTACGCACCCACCCGGCAGACAAAGGTGCTGCTACCGGCGCCGCCAGCTTCCTCGTGGCACTGCGGCACGAGGTCGAGGGCCGCCTCTGACCGCTCGTGCCCCCCCCGCCCGTCATCCTCTCTATCGCTCGGCGATGGAGCGGGAGCCGGGTGACGGGCCCAAGCCGCACGGATGGTGCCAGGTGTGGTGCGGCTTGGGTCCGTCAGGAGGGTGAGGCGCTCGCTCCCCCAAAGCAAATGGCCCCTCTCCCGGCGGAGAGGGGCCATAGTGTTGTCTCGGCCGCGATACCGTGCCGCGGCACGGCTTGGCTGCGCTATGAGCGCCGGTAGGCTGCGTCGGGCGACCCCTGCAGTGCCTGATCCACTGCGATATCCGCCTGCTGCGCGAACTCTCGCACCGACAGCTTGCCCGACCACATTTCCCGTGCCAGGAAGCGGTGCGCGTTGATCCACGGCAGCGTGTGCGGGAACGGCGGATAGCTCCACACCATGTGCTGGAAGCTCTCCAACACCCGGTCCACGTTCTCCGGCGGCTGACGCAGGAAGTGCTCCTTGCTATGCACGATGGTCTTCTTGGACGGGATACCGCCCGGCAGCTCTTCGGACAGGATTTGCCCCATCTCGTCCCCCGCCATGAAGAACAGGAAGTGGGTCACCTCATCCACCACATCGTGCCGCTCCGCTGCCCTGAGAACCATGTGCGGCTGGTCGAACACACCGGCGATCTTCTTGCCGGTCCGCTCCAGCATCGGCAACGTGGCGATATCAAGCTCGAAGCCCTGATCTTCCAGGGTCGTCTTGTAGCGGCCCCAGGGCACACCACTGCCGGGACCAAAGGCGACAATGCCGCCTTCCTTGCTCAACGTCTCGCGCCACTCGTCGTACTTCGGCGCGACCCCGTGCTTGAAGATGAGATCGTGATACCACTCCAGCATCGCCAGGCCGTTGGGGGTATCGAATCCGGACTTCGTGAAGTCCTCGTTGAGCATGGGGGCGTCCCACAGGAGGTAGGTGTGCCAGAAGGGCACATCGCCGAAATTGACACCCCAGATATTTTTCTCCTGGTCCGTCACCGTCTTGGCGATCTCCGGCATGTCCTCCCACGTCCAGTCTTCCGGTGGATACGGCGCGCCGGCGTTATCGAAGATCGTCTTGTTGAACTGCCAGTACTGGACATTCCACTGGAAGGGCATCCCAATCTGTTTGCCCTGATAGAAGGCCGTCCAGGGAGCGTAGTAGTGGTCCTCGATGTTGTAGCCGAGCTTCTTGACGGCGGCGGTGACGTCGAGGAACGCCCCACGCGACGCCCACAACTCGACGGCATACATCTCCCACAGCGTGATGTCGCCTTCGGTACCGGCAGCCATGGAGATGACGACCTGCGAGAGGTTGTCGTCTTGGCCGGGCACAAAGAGCCCCTGGATCTTCCACTCGGGATGCATCTGCTCCCAAATCTTCAGGGCGCGGTCAATCGATGCGGCGCGCTTGGGCGAGACCCAGTCGGTGTGGAACCCGATGGTCTTCGGCCCCATGCTCTTGGCCGGTTCAGCCTGGGTCTGCGTCTGCGCCGCCGGCTGCGACTGGGTCGCCGGTTGCGTCTCGCCACCACCGGTCTCTTCCGTCTCACCGCACGCGGCTGCGAGCAAGCCGCTCAACACCACTGCGCTGCCACCGAGGTACTTACGCCGAGTCATCTCTGCCATGTTCCCCATCCTCCTTACCGGAGTATCCTCACCTCAGTCGGTCTCGATTACTGACCAGGGATGTCTGCCGCTCCCAGCCGAGAGCGGCTGTACGAGCACGTCTCTCCTTCCTATCCCCATACCCGACGGCCGGTCGGCCAGACCAATCGCTATTGGACAAGGTAACTGATGGCGTAGCTGCTGTCAAACCCACCTCACCCCCGGCCAGGGTCTTTCCATTGTCACCCTGAGCGGCGCGCAGGGTCTCTCCCACGTGGCGAGATTCTTCGCTCCGCTCAGAATGACCGGTTTGGCGGCGACTTTTGGAAAGGCCCTCACCCCCGGCCCTGGCCCGCAGATTGTTGCTAGACCCGGCCGGGAAACTCCTGCCCGGCGACAAGCAGATAGTGGCGGTTGCCGTGGACGGCGCCGTTGCGGATGTGGACGCCGTCGGGGCTTTGGTAGTGGTAGTTCTCCCAGCCCGGATCGTTGGCAAAGTCACCGTACCGCGAGGCGGCGTCGCAGTAGTGCATGGCCCAGCCGCGGCGATGCCGGCCGGTCTCGTTCGGTCCCGTGGCATGCATGGTCCAGCGGTCGTGGAAGGCCGCGTCGCCCGGCTTGAGCGTCACCAGCACCGTCTGTTCGAGCTCCGCCGCCGTCAGCTCCGCCGCCACGCCCTCATCGAACCGCACCTGGCCGTAGTCGGCGGTGATCGGGACGTAGTGGAAGCAGCCGTTCTCCACGGTCACTTCATCGAGAGCGATCCAGCAGGTCACGCTGCGACGGTCGTACTGGAAGAAGCCGTCCTGGTGAAAGCGGTTGGCCCCTCCATACACCCCGGAGTCGTTGTACGGCGGTTTGTTATACAGGTGGTCGAACCATAGCTTGAGGTTGGGCGCGAGTAGCTCTTGCAGCACCTTCACCACGTTGGGATGGGCGGCAAACCGCCGGAATACCGCGTCGTTGTCGGCCAGATGGTTGATCGTGCCCCCGAAATGGTTCCAAGGGTTATCGGCGGCCTGCGCCGCGGCCACGGCGGCCTCGTCAACCGGATGCTGACGCGCCGGGTACACCCGGTCGCCACGACGAGCGTAGTACCCGACGATCCGCTCCTCCGGCATCTCGACATAGTCTTGTGATCGTGCTTCGACGACCTGATCGTCTTGGCGGTACAACTCCTCCAGCCGGCGCCGCTCGGCAGTGTCACGCTGTTGGTAGTCGTCAATCTCGCGGATGATCTCGTCCGCGCGCTGGCGCAGCATTGCCACCTCGTCGGCTGCGAGGAGGTTCCGCACCACCATGAAGCCGCTCTCCCGGAACTCCGCGTGCTTAACTTCCGACAGTTCCATGTTTCCCTCCTACTTCCGACCAGGGTCTTGCGGACACGGATTACAACTAGGGCGGTAATCATCGGCAGAGCATGTCAGGGTGCCATCTGCATGGCTCTCCTGTAGGTGAGCCATGCTACCACACCGACCACCCCTAAGCATAGGCCGCGCACGGTTAGTGTGAAGCTGTCCCGCCTATTGCCGTCAACGCGCGAGGGAGACCGTTGCGGTAAGCGTCGGCGACGGCCTCCAGCGGCACATCGAGATAGGGTGCCAGGCGAAACCGGCTGCCGCCGGTTATCCCCAGCGGTGTGAGGGGTACGCCCGCTGCGGCGGCCAAGGCTGCAAGATCGTCCCACTGCTCGGCCGGGAGTGAAACGACGATTCGCGCCTGTGATTCGCCGAAGAGCACGGCATCGGCGCGTAGCTCCTCTCCGTCTCCCGGACAGGCGGCGGCGAGGCCGATGTCCGGTCCGTCGGCCGGCAGGCAACACTCGGCCAGCGCAACCGCTAACCCGCCGTCGGAGCAGTCGTGGGCCGAGTGCAGGAGGCCGCGCGCTATCGCCGCACGGACAACGGACTGCACGGCGGCCTCGCGTTCCAGATCAACTTCCGGCGGGCGCCCCGCTACCGTATCGTGGATAGTCGCCAGATACTCGCTGGCGCCAAGCTCATCGCGCGTTGCACCGAGTAGCGCCACCAGGTCGCCGCTACGCTGGAAGGGTGCTGGGCAATGGCGACTCACGTCGTCGAGCAGTCCGAGCATCCCGACGATAGGGGTCGGATAGACGGCCTCATCGTCCGTCTCGTTATACAGGCTCACGTTACCGCTGATGACCGGTGTGCCCAGTGCTTCACAGGCTTGGGCCATGCCCTCGATGACTTGCTGCAATTGGTAGTAAATGTGCGGTTTTTCGGGATTGCCGAAGTTGAGGCAGTTGGTGATCGCCAGCGGTCGCGCGCCGGTGCAGGAGACGTTGCGCGCCGCCTCCGCCACGGCAGTCCGGCCGCCTCGGAGCGGATCGAGGTAACAATAGCGGCCGTTGCCATCGGTACAGACGACTAACCCGCGCTGCGAATCGCGCAAGCGCAACACGGCCGCGTCGCCCCCCGGCGCCTGTACGGTCGCTGCTTGCACCATATGGTCGTACTGCCGGTAGACAAGCTGCTTACTGGCGATGTTGGGTGCTGCGAGGAGCGTGAGAAAGGTGGCGTTCAGGTCGTCTGGGACGGGCACGGCGCCGAGGTCGAACGTCTGCAAGCGTGCCAGTTCAGGGGATGGGGCCCCCTCCCGCCGGTACAGTGGCGGATTGGTCAAGAAAAAGGTGGGCAGGTCGGCGACGATCTCGGGGCCATCGCGCACGACCAAATGTCCGTCACCGGTGACCCGTCCGATGAGCGCCGAGTGCAGCCCCCAGCGGTCGAAGAGCTGCCGGATGCGCCGCTCCGCACCGGGGCGGACAATCACCACCATGCGCTCCTGGCTCTCGGAGAGCATAACCTCATACGGAGTCATGCCGGTCTCGCGCTGGGGCACCTGCGCGATATCCAGCTCGATCCCGCCGTTGCTCCGGGAGGCGGCCTCGACCGACGAGCTGGTCAGGCCGGCAGCGCCGAGGTCCTGGATGCCGACGACATCCGGGTCCTGGGCCGCTTCCAGGCAGGCTTCGATCAGCAGCTTTTCCAGGAACGGGTTGCCGACCTGCACGACGCCGCGATGCGATGCTTCGGGGTCGTCTACCGAGGCAAAGGTGGCCCCGTGAATGCCGTCGCGTCCGGTGTCGGCGCCGACTATGAGCACCAGATTGCCGGCCTCGCCGGTGCGGGCGCGGACGAGATCGTCTACCGCCGCCACCCCGACACACATCGCATTGACGAGCGGGTTGGCGCTATAGCTCGGGCCGAAGACGACTTCGCCACCGACCGTCGGCAGACCGAGGCAGTTACCGTACCAGCCGATGCCACCCACCACGCCCTCGAACAGATAGCGGTTGCGAGCCGTGGTTGGTGGCCCGAAGCGCAGCGAGTCGAGCGCCGCGATGGGCCGCGCGCCCATGGTGAAGATGTCGCGCACGATGCCGCCGACCCCTGTGGCCGCCCCTTGGAAAGGCTCGACGGCGCTGGGGTGGTTGTGGCTCTCGATCTTCATTACGACGGCGAGGCCGTCACCGATGGCTACCGCACCGGCGTTCTCTTCACCGGCCCGGATCAACACGTGCTCACCATCACGGGGGAGCCGGCCGAGCAGTGGCTTGGAGTGCTTGTAGCCGCAGTGCTCGCTCCACATCGCCCCGGCGATGCCCAGCTCCAGATGGTTAGGGGCGTGCTCCAGGGTTTGCACGATGCGCCGGTATTCGGCGCGGGTCAGCGCCACCTCGCGCAGTTGGGCATCGGTGATCGGTGCCGAGATTGTGTCAGCCATCGCCGGTTGTCATGCTGCTTCCGGTGGCGCAGAGCGGAGGGGCAGTGTCCCTATGAAGAGGGAAAGCCCCTCTCGATCCAGCACCTCCAGCTCGTAGTCCCGTGCTATTCCAGGCAGGTCGGCATCGTCATCGGCAATATAGGCATCCAGCCAGACTCCCGGTACCGGCTCGGAGGCTTCATATACTGCGAACTGTACTTCAGGAAATGCACGCCGTATAATGGTCTGGAGATTGGCGACATGCTCCTGTACCCGTGGATCGTCTAGGTGTGTCGGGACAATCGCGTGAGGCTCCGGCGGTGGGGGGGCAGGGAATACATCCTCGAGTTTCATCTCATCACTCCTTCGACGAGACGCACCAACCTGCGTGCGCGGCGCTTACCTACTCCAGCGTAGCTATAGTCGGCTTGCCTCCGTAGGTCTATGCCACCACTCAACGCATCGCGCAGTGCTGACAGATACAGCTTGCGACGGCCGATGAGCGTACCGCTGAAGCGACTTTGCACATACTGATGTGACCAACGCTCCCGTAGTGGCTCGCCGGCGAGCAGCAGCGCGGCAACTGCGGCCTGGAACAGCGCGTAGTAGGCGCCGCGCGCACAGGAATTGTAGCGGCCCGCCATAAAATCGGCTGCCGCCGACGCCAGGCTTTCGCGGGCCTTGGCCAGGTAGCCCGCGGTCACTTGGCGCCGATGCATCGCCCCGGTCACGATACCGGCCTGCGGACGGGCATCAGGCGGCTGTCACCAGCGCGTGTACGGCCGACCGCCACAATGGGAGGCCGTCGCTGCCACCGAGCAGCGCCTCACTGCACCGTTCCGGGTGGGGCATCAAGCCGACAACGTTGCGTCGCTCGTTGCAGATGCCGGCAATGTTCGCCAACGACCCGTTGGGGTTCGCAGCCGCGCTGCGGCGGCCTTGGGAGTCGCAGTAGCGGAAAACAACCTGGCCGCGGCGCTCCAGGGCGGCAAGCGTTCCGGCGTCGGCGTAGTAGTTGCCTTCACCGTGGGCAATAGGCATCCGCACAACCTGCCCGGACCGGTACTGGTGGGTGAACGGCGTGTCGGTTTGCTCGACGCGCAACTGGACCCACTCGCAGCGGAACTGCAACGATTGGTTGCGGAGCATGGCCCCCGGCAACAGGCCGGCTTCGAGCAGGACCTGGAACCCGTTGCAGATGCCGAGCACCAGGCCACCGCCGGCGGCGAACGCACTGATTGCCGGCATGACCGGTGCGAAGCGGGCGATGGCGCCCGCGCGCAGGTAGTCGCCGTGGGCAAAGCCACCGGGCAAGACGATGCAGTCGAAGCCGCCCAGGTCGGTACGCTCGTGCCAGATGTATTCGACCGGCTGTTCGAGCACGTCACGCACCACGTAGAATACGTCGGCATCGCAGTTCGACCCTGGAAACGTCACCACGCCGAACTTCATCAACAGCCCTTTCTCTACGACTACCGCCGCAGCACCAAGGTCGCCGTATCCAACTCCAACGTCAGCCGCCTGATGTCCAGACGTTGGTACACATCCATCCCCAGCAGGCCGTCAACACCCAGGCCGGGTGCCAGGGACAGAATTCCTACGTCGAGGCCATCTACTACGAGCGCCCCAAGTTGGATGCGCGGGAGTCGTACTACAGGTGCCTGGGTGCCTCCCTCAGCAAAAATGAATGAGGTGCGGCGAAGAGGATAAGCAAGTTCTAGGCCGAGTGTCCGGGCAGCACGACGACTAAGCACAGTAAGAGCGGCACCGGTATCAACAAGGAGTGGTGTCTCGATCCGAATCCCACCTCGTCCTGTGATCATGGCATCAACTCTGAGTAGCGAGCCATGCCGCACCAGGGGAATGCGGTTGCGCTCACCGGGGCGCTGTTCCGTCACTGGCCGTCCGTGCTCGCTTGCTCTATCTCAGACGATCACAATTGAATCTGCCGGAGCGACATCACCTGTAAAGAAGATGTAGAAGTGCAGTCTTGGGCGTCCCTCCTTGTAGTATGTACGGGCTTGCTCGTGGACGATATCCGGATCAGGGTGATGGGCAATGACTACACCATCCAGGGCAAAGCCGTCGCTATCCTGTTTGGTAACGTGAACGGCAACCCATTCGTCGGGATACTGCGCTTCAATCGCAGTAAGCTCTGGCGTACGACCCATCATCCATCACCTTCGGAGGGGGATGGGGTGAGGCGCATCAGCTCCAGCGTGTAGTTCTCGATCAGCGGATTTGCCAGCAGCCGCTCGCACATCTCCGTGACTTGGCGCTGGGCTGCCGCCGCATCGTCGGTAGCGAGTGTGAGCACCAGATACTTGCCCACGCGGACGCTCTCGACGGCAGCAAACCCCAATTGGTGCAGCCCGCCGCGTACCGCGAGCCCCTGCGGGTCGTTGATGCCAGGTTTTGGTGTCACCCGGATGTGCGCTTGCAGCATTGCTGTCACCTCAGTCCAGGAGCGCGATCATTGCCGCGGCTGTCCAGCCCTAGGTCCTGGGCGGCAGCCAGCGATCCCTGCAAGGCATCTTCGATACTTGCCAGCGCTTCCTCGAACGTCTCGCCTTGCGAAGCACAACTCGGGTAGGCTGGCACCCACACGACATAGCCTCCCTCTTCAGCCGGCTCGAACTCATACGTCACGCGCTGTCGTGTGAACTGGAAAGTCTGACCTCCTGTGAGCGTTGCCATTGGCCCTGTCGCTCCGAACTCTCCACCCGTGTCTGCTCGGCCCCCTGCTCCCCATCTCACAAGGGTAGGTACATAGGTGAAACACGCCAGCACGGGCACTGTAGAGGCACGGCATGCCGTGCCCCTTACCCCTACCCCATCGGCCTGCTCCTGTTGGGTAGGGAGAGGGCCGGACACTCCTTTACGCGACCCCGCGACCGGTCAGGCGGCGAAGCGCGTCGTCATATTTCTCCTGGGTTCGCGCGACGACCTCGGGCGGTAGCGGCGGGGCGGGCGGCTCTTTGTCCCAGCCCGTGGCGCTGAGGTAGTCGCGGACGTACTGTTTGTCGTAGCTAGGCGGGTTGCTGCCCGGTTGATAGGTCTCGGTATCCCAGAAGCGTGACGAGTCCGGCGTCAGAAGCTCGTCAATCAGGATCAGCTCACTCTCCGCGGCACCGTCGTCCTTGACGAGGCCGAATTCCATCTTGGTGTCGGCGATGATGATGCCGCGCTGCCGCGCTTGCGCCGCAGCGGCCGAGTAGACTGCCAGGGTAGCGTCGCGCAGCCGGGCCGCGAGCGGCCGCCCGACCATGGTTTCCACCTGCTCGAAAGTCAACGGATCGTCGTGCCCGGTTTCGGCCTTGGTCGTGGGCGTGAAGATCGGCTCCGGGAGTTGCTGTGCCTCAATCAACCCCGCGGGCAGACCAATACCGCAGACGGTTCCCGATTGCTGATACTCCGCCCAGCCCGATCCGGTGATGTAGCCCCGCGCAACGCACTCGATATCCACCCGCTCGGCGCGCCGCACCACCATGCTGCGACCGACGAGCTGGGCGGCGTGTGCCTGCAGCTCCGCCGGATAATCGTCCACGTTCGTCGTCAGCACGTGGTTGGGGATGAGGTCCTGGGTCTGCTCGAACCAATAGGCCGAGAGTTGGTTGAGCACCTTGCCCTTCCCGGGGATGGCCGTCGGGAGTACCACGTCGAAGGCGGAGATGCGATCGGTGACGACGATGAGCAAACGGTCGCCCAGATCGTACATATCGCGCACCTTCCCCCGCGTGAGCAGCGACACCCCCGGTAAACTCGATTCCTGCATCGTTAGCAGCCTCCTAAAAGTAGTGGTCAGTAGTCAGTCGAGCGAGAACGACGGCACCTATCACGATAGCAGCCCGACGCGCCGAAATGCCGTATCAACGTGGACAAAGTGATAGCTCTCGTCGAACAGCGCGTCCACTTCCTCTGCCGATAGTCGTTCGCGGACGGCCTGATCTCCGAGCAGCAACGCTTGGAAGCTATCCTGCCGCTCCCAAGCCGCCATCGCGTGGCGCTGCACGATCTTGTAGGCCGCGGTACGGGTCATCCCCGCCTCGATCAGGGCCAGCAGCACGCGCTGGGAATGGAGCAGGCCGTGCGTCAGATCGAGATTCCGGCGCATACGCTCCGGCAGCACACGCAGTCCGTCCATCACGCCGGTAAACAGGCGCAGCATATAGTCGAGCGCGCAGCAGGCATCGGGCAGGATCACCCGCTCGACCGACGAGTTGGAAATGTCGCGCTCGTGCCACAAGGCGACATTCTCCAGCGCCGCCACCGCGTAGCCACGGAGCACCCGCGCCAAGCCGCACACCCGCTCGCAGCGGGCCGGATTACGCTTGTGCGGCATGGCCGACGATCCCTGCCGCCCGGCCTCGAACGGCTCTTCGGCCTCCAGCACCTCGGTACGCTGGAGATGCCTGATCTCGGTCGCCATCTTGTCCAGTGAGGCGCCGACGATGGCGATGGTGCAGACCAGTTCCGCATGGCGGTCGCGCTGGACGATCTGGTTGGAGACCGCCGCGGCCGTGAGGCCGAGCGCCCGGCAAGCGTGCTCCTCGACCACCGGCGGCACGTTCGCATGGGTGCCGACCGCCCCGGAAATCTTGCCCACGGCGACCGCCTGCCGCGCCGCTTGCAGCCGCACTAGGTTGCGTCGCAGCTCCTCGACCCAGATCAGCAGCTTGAACCCGAACGTCGTCGGCTCGGCATGGACGCCGTGCGTGCGGCCGATAGTGGGCGTGTCCTTGTAGGCCAGCGCCTGCCGCTCGACGACGGCGGTGAGCCGTTGGACGCCCTCGATGAGCAGGTCGCTGGCTCGCACCAGCTGGAGCGCCAGCCCGGTATCCACCACGTCGGACGACGTCAGGCCGAGATGCACCCACCGCGATTCCGGTCCCAAGCTCTCGCCGAACGCTTGCACGAACGAGGCGGTATCATGGTCGGTCACTTTCTCGATCTCGGCCACGCGCTCCAGCGTAAACGTCCCCTGCCTGATCTTGGCCATATCCTCCGGGGGGATGACACCCTGCGCCGTCCAGCCCTCGCAGGCGGCGATCTCCACATCCTTCCAGGCGTCCATCTTGGCCTGCTCCGACCAGATCGCGCCCATCTCTTTCGACGTATACCTTTCGATCATCGTCTGTCCGTCCTTATCGTAGGGACAACTGTCTTCGGCAGAACTGAGGTGGATGGCCGTGCCCCGGAGGTCGCTAACCAGTGATCAAACGCATCTTCACCACTGCGTTCGGGGTTCTCGCGATCCAGATGCCAGCGCTGTGGATTGGTCCGGATATAGTCGCGGATGCGATGTAGCGCTGCGTCGTCGCGGACAACATGCTCGTAGTAGCTGCGTTGCCATAGAGGTGCGCCAGGGGTGTCGCGCATGAGGTTACACTGTTTGGTGACAGCGGATTTGAATGATCGGATCACCGTGGGTAACGATTGCGGGGTGGGCTTGCCAAATCGCTCGCGTGTAGGGGCACGGCATGCCGTGCCCCTATGATTCGTGATCCACAGTATACCATGCATATGATTTGGCATAATAACCCTTACATCCACCTCCACGTCCTGGAAATGCTCTGGAATTGTCTGCCAGCACGCTGCCACAATCTGCCCTAGGGCATTCAACTGTATCTGCCCATCCACTATCTCGCCAAACATACTTGCACGCTTGCGAGTGCAGATGGTCACGAAATAGGCTCCCTCCTGTGAGTAATCATAGCTACGCAAGCGCAGAGAGCATCGGCGGCTTCCGACTGGATTGCCCCTCAACGCTGATCCTCGGCGCTTTTGTGTAGGGGCACGGCATGTCGTGCCCCTACTGCTTCCTGCTCGCCCCGGTCGAGGGCCGAGAGAAACGCTGCATCGCCCTCGTTTTCGATGGCGCTCCGTCGTTGGAGTGGATCGTGCCCACTGGCCTGGTAGGTCGCGGTCCGCTCCCGCGTCAGCGCGACAGCCCGCTCGGATACGTCCGCGCCGACGAATGAGCAGCCCTGCTGGAGGGCAGCAATCGCTGCCGAGCCGCTGCCCACGAAAGGGTCGCATACCACAAAGCCAGGCTCGACACTGCCGCACAGCATCGCCGCGAAGACCTCGACTGGTTTCTGGGTCGGATAGGCGGCGCGGTGGATCCGTCGGAAGCGCCATACGTCGGGGATGTCCCGGCGCGAGAGCTTGCGATATCCCTTTGTGGCAAAGATGATGTATTCGTGGCGCCGACGGAAATAGTGACCCATGCCAATCGCCATCTTATCCCAGGTGATGAGGTTCTTCACGTCGAAGACCTCGCGCACAATCGGGCCGAGCGTGAGCAGCGAGTAGCTGTCGAACATGATGTAGATATGGCGATCATTGCGGAGGACACGCTTACACTCCGCCAGAAAGCGCCGGTAGGTGTCGGGATCGTCGTGGAATTCCTGAAACCACTTCCCGTCCGTAGCAGCGCTCTTGCTTTTGTAGTGTCCGATGATCCTGCCACGACCGACCTGCAGGTGCTGGTTCATGCCGCTGTAGGCCGGATCGGTGACGATGATATCTACGGACTCGTCAGCGAGTGAGCGTAGGAAGTCCAGGCAGTCCATACGTCCCAAGCGCACAAATACCCTGCTCTGCCTGCTATCTGCTTGGAATGGCGCACTCGGTTGTGCCGCCGGAATCAGCGGCACCCGATTAACCATGGGTACTGATCGCATCATGGCCTGCTCACGACCCCCAAGGTTTCTGGCAGCAGTTCGCGCCTGACGAGCCAGCATATTGTAACGGCTGTGCCAGCGTGCGGCCGCGCTGTGAGCTACGGCTGCGCGAGGCCGGCCTTGTAGCTGGCGAAAGCGTCACGCAAGCGCTCGTCCTGCAGGGAGAGAATCTGGACCGCGAACAGGGCGGCGTTGCGGGCGCCGTGGCTGCCCACGGCCATACAGGCGACCGGCACCCCGGCCGGCATTTGCACAATGGCGTAGAGCGAGTCGAGGCCGCGTAGCTCGCTGCCCGGCAGCGGCACCCCGATCACCGGCAAGGTGGTCAGGGAGGCGACCACGCCCGGCAAGTGGGCGGCCATGCCGGCGGCGGCGATGATGACCTCGACACCGCGGTCGCGGGCCGTAGTCGCAAACTCGTGGGTCGCATCGGGGTTGCGGTGCGCGGATATCACTCGAAACTCGTACTCGACCCCGAACTCCGTGAGCAGCGCGCGTGCGTCATCCAGATACGACTCGTCCGACGTACTCCCGATCACAATGGCTACTTGCGGCATGGCGTGTCCTCCTCACGACGCAGTACGTGATACTTGGTGCTGTTGACAGTCCCCGGTCACTCCCGCGCAAGCGGGAATCCAGGGTAGGTCTGCCGGCTGCTGCCCTAAGCGCCTGGAGTCCGGCGGAAGCCGGAATGACGCAGTAGGGTTAGTGACACCGCCTCACCCCTCAACGGACTGTGCGGACCAACCGGTTCAGCGGCTCCCATTAGGTTGCTGTGGTGGCGATCTCGCGGGCGCCAATGTCCCGGCGATAGTAGCGGCCCGCAAACTGCACGCGCTCGACATTACGATAGGCTGTGTCGCGGGCCGCTGCCAGGGTTGGCCCGCGTCCTACGACGGTGAACACCCGACCGCCGGCCGTGCGGAGAGCGCCATCCGCGTCTACGGCTGTGCCGGCGTGGAACAACAGCGCCTCGTCGCCCCACGTGTCCAGCCCGCTGACCAGCTCGCCGTCGCGCACCGCCTCCGGGTAGCCCGCCGAGGCCAGTGCGACGCCGCACGCGGCTCCATCATGCCACTCGATGGGTACCGTGTCCAGCCGGCCGGACAGAGCGGCCAAGGCGATTTCGACAAAGTCGCTCTTGAGCAGCGGCAGGAGCACTTGCGCTTCGGGATCGCCCCAACGGGCGTTGAACTCGATGACTTGGGGCCCATCGGCGGTGAACATCAGGCCGGCATAGAGCACCCCGCGATACGGACGACCGGCGGCGGCCAGCGCCTCGACGGTGGGCTGCAGAATGCGTTGCCGCACGTCCTCCAGCACGTCCGGCGGTACGAGTTTTGTCGGTGCGTAGGCGCCCATGCCGCCGGTATTCGGACCACGGTCGCCCTCGCCGATACGTTTATGGTCCCGCGCCGCGCCGCAGGGCCACGCCTGCTCGCCGTCGCAGATGGCAAAGACGGACGCCTCGGGTCCGGCCAGGCACTCTTCGATCAAGATGCGGTCGCCGGCTGCACCGAAGACCCGTTCTTCCAGCATCGCTGCCACCGCCGCATGGGCCTCAGCGCGGTCGGCCGCTACGATTGCCCCTTTCCCGCGCGCCAAGCCGTCCGCCTTCACGACGACGGGATAGTCGCGCCCCGGCGCATCGAGATAGCGGTGGGCCGCGCCGGCTTGGTCGAAGACCCGGTATGGCCCGGTCGGAATGCCGTGCTGGGACATCAGGTCTTTGGCGAAGATTTTGCTCGCCTCGATCTGTGCCGCCGCCGCCGTTGGACCGAACGCCGGCACGCCTGCCGCCTCGCAAGCGTCAATCAGTCCCATGGCGATCGGGTCATCCGCTCCGACGATCACCAGTCCCGCGCCCGCTGCCCGCGCCCAATGAGCAAAAGCCGCTCCGTCTAGCGGGTCCTGGGCGACGGTACGACCGAGCGGCGCCATACCAGGGTTACCTGGCGCCGCGATCAGCTCCGACACCAGCCTGCTCTGGCTCGCCTTCCACGCGATTGCGTGCTCGCGCGCGCCGCTGCCAGCGACCACTACCTTCATACGCTTCTCCCCCTAGCGAGTAGTGTACCGGCGCTGGGCGCTGTCGTCTCGATGCCGTAACGTTTCCCGGTCCGCTATGCTCTCGCCATGCTGCGTCGCGTAGAGTATGCGCTCCTGGCCGTCAGCATGGTGGCTGCTATCGTGGTCGTCACCGTGGTTGTCACCCTGCGCGTTCGGCCTGGGGGCGGCGATGCCAGCACCCCGGAGGCGGCTGCCCCAACGGTGCGGGTGACGCGGGTCGTTGACGGAGATACGGTAGATGTGTGCTGCCCGGAGGCGCGAGTGCGGCTGCTCGGGATTGATACGCCGGAGCGCGGCGAGTGGCTGTTCCAGGAGGCCACCGCGCTGACCGCCCGCTTGACTACCGGACAGCCGGTGCGGATGGAGCGCTGCGAGGAGGAGGCCGATCAATACGGCCGGTTGCTCCGGCACCTGTTCGTCGGCGAGCGCCACGTTAATCGGGAGCTGGTCGCCGACGGCCTCGCGCGGGCGTATATCTTCTCGCTCCGTCTCAATCCCTGTTACGCCGGCGACCTGCTCGCCGCTGAAGGCGTCGCTCAGAGGCAGCGCATCGGTCTCTGGCAGCGCGGCGTACCATGATCGCAGCGGCCGGCCCTCACCCCCGGCCCCTCCACGCGCCCGGCGCCGGAATGACAACCACCTGGGCGCGATAAATCGTGCCCCTACGCAAAAAACTTATCCTTATCAGGGGGTGAGGCATCCCCTACCCCGCTGGGGTCAGCACGACCTTGCCCTCACTCTTGGCCCGCGCTGCGGCAAACCCCTCTGCCCACTGCGTAAGGGGGAGCACGGCGGTAATCAGCGGGGCAGTCTGCACTTTGCCCGCCGCCATCAAGTCGAGCGCCCGTGGCCACGCCGTCGGCACTTGGCCAAAGCTGCCGAATAGCCGTAGCTCCTTGATGATGGCCGCGTCCAAGTCCACCTGTACCGACTGCCCATAGAGGCCGATTTGCAGCAGCGTCCCGCCGGGCTGTGCCAGCCGCACGCACTGGTCAAAGGAGGGCGCGGCACCCGCGCACTCGATCACTAGCGGCGCGCCTTGCCCCTCAGTCAGGTCGGCGATGATGCCGTCCACGTCGTCACGGGTGATGTCGTGGACGTGCGGGATACCGACCTGCCGGCCGAGGGCGAGACGGCGCTCGTCGTCGCTCGTGCCGAGCAGGACCACCTCGGCGCCAGCGGCGCGGGCGATCTGGGCCGCGACCAGCCCCATCGGCCCCGGCCCGGACACGACGGCCACGTCGCCGGGGGCGGGTGGCGCATAGTCGAGAATGCCGTGGGCGCAGCAGGCGACCGGTTCCGTCATGGCGGCAGCGAGCGTGTCGAGGTTTTCCGGCAGCGGGAGCACGCGATGCGCCGGCACCTTGACGTACTGGGCAAAGGCCCCGTTGACATGTGTGCCGATGGAGCGGCGCTGGGTGCAGAGATTCGGTCGCCCGGCGCGGCACCGGTCGCAGGTGCCACAGATCGAGAAGAACGGCTGCGTTGTTACCCGGTCGCCGACGCCGACTTGGTGGACCCCTGCCCCGACCGCCGCCACGTGTCCGGCCGTCTCGTGGCCCAAGACGACCGGGGGCACCGAGGCGTACTCGTCGGCCTCGATGTGCAGATCGGTCCCGCAGATGCCGCACCCCGCGACGGAGATGACTACTTCGCCGCGACCGGGCACCGGGTTGGGAATGGCCCGGAGTTCGAGGTGGCCTGGGCCACGCGCGGTCTTGACGAGCGCTTGCATTGTCGCTCTCCTTCCGACAGCCTTAGCTCCGGCCGAATCATGGGCTGCCGCCTGGTCAGCGCGTGTCGAACCGCCGTCCGTCCGGCGTTATCACGGCCAGGGGATGCAAGCGGTTGTCCGGATCCAGCCGCGCTTCCAGCTTGACCTTCTGCCGGCGCAGGGCGCCCTCAATCGTGCGGGCGTCCTCCTCCGCTGCAAAGAAGCGCACTTCCACTAGCTCCGTACCTCCCGATTGTGCCGGTAGCTCCACTGCTAGAGCAACGTAGGAGCCGCGCAGCGGCTCTGACGGGTCCACGGCCACGGCGTCCAGGGTCACGATGGGGTACTGCTCCCAGCGCGCATCGGCGATGTATCCGAGCGCGGCCATGACGGCGAAACCGGCGAGAACGACGATCAGCGGAACGATTTGCCAGCGGTCCGGCAGCCACGACCCGGCCGTTGGCGCGTTGGCCGGCGCTGCCCCGGCGTCCGGTGCCACCTGTGCCTCTGCCATACGAGCGTTCCTCTTAGTTTGCTGCGTTAGCGGCGCTCCGGCCAGCTGCCGCGGGAGAAGAGTCGGAGGGAGAGCCATCCTGGTCTCTATCTCGCCGGCCGAACGGCAGCCACCGGCGCCCCACTGCGCTGAGGAGCAGTACGCCGCCCACACTCAGGAAGGTCAGCCCGCGCTGGAGGAGACTATCCTGCTGGATGTAGGCGACGATCAGGAGCAGCAGGCTCAGGAAGATCACGAGTGCCCAAATGACACGGGCGCTGCGCCCCGACCCCGCCTCCGCCTGCTGGGCGAGCAGGACCATCACCCAGACGGCGCTCAGGAAGGTCAAGCCCCACTGCGCGAGAGCTACGAGTAGCCCCTCCAGCACGTCCGGCTCGACGGCGGCGATGAGCCGCGCCACGGGCAGCCAGAGCACCCAAGCGCCGGTGCCTGCCGCCAACGGAGCACCGGCGGTCAGCAGCCACGAGCGCCGCGGCTGGCTTGCCGTGCCATTCCCGGTCCGCAGCAGGGGCACGCGGTTGATGAGGTACCAGGCTACCGCGACCGTGAGCAATCCGGCGAGAAGGATGCCGGCATCCGCGAGCGGCTGCACCGTGGCCTCGACAATCCTCGCCTCGGTACGTACCTGTCCGACTCCGGCAAAGGCGCCAGCGATGGCGTAGAGCAGCATGACCCACCGCAGCGTGTACCAAAGCGGCTCCACTGCCTCGTGGCGTCGCTGGAGGTACAGCAGCCAGAAGACCATCACGATGGCCGTCACCGTTGCAGTCACCCACCATGTACCTTCATAGATCAAGAGCGGGACGATTTCCGTCTCGACGGCAATCAAACGATCCCAGAGGTTGAACCAGAGCAAGGCTACGCTGACGGCTATGACGTATATCTGGGCGAGTAGCCAGGTGGGAACCGGCGTCTGCCAAAGACGCCAGGCGCAGATACCGATGGCGGTGACCGCCGCTACTATCCCGACCAGTGTCGCTTCGAGTACCGGACCAGGGTACTCCCTCGTAGCGATTATCAGTCCGGTGCCCAGTCCCAGTCCGCTGAGGAGGGCAAAGAGCGGAGTCCAGTAGCCGCGCGTGCGGAGGGCCAGCGCCAGCCCCATCGCGTAGAGCACCCAGTAGTTCAAGCCGAAGTTGCCCCATTGCCCGGCGATCAGCTCGTCGTGCAACCACACGGCGCCCAAGCCGGCTGCGGTGACCCAGCCGGCGCTTGCCAGGAAAGTGCTCCGCCGCAGTTCCAGGTAGATAAGTGTTGGCACGAGGGCGATCAACAGTAACCCGATCCAGTCGTGGACGGAGTGCTGGGCGTGTTGGGAGATTACCGCCGCGAAGCCGAGCAAGCTGGCCGTCACGATGGCGTCCACAAACTGACTGGCGATGTGACGCCAGCCCGGCCGCTCGACGCGCGGCGCGGCGTAGGCCGCCAGCGCACCGGGTATGGCGACCAGGACTAGCCGCAGCCCGTAGGGGAGAACGCTCCAGTTGGCCGCGACGACGAGCAGCAGCCCAATCGCCAGCAGGCCCAGCCCCGCGCCCAGCACAATCGTCGGGAGAGGGATAGTGGGGAGACGGGCCGCCGTCTCCGGTGGCTCGTCAGCGGCGGCGAAGCCGTAGCGCGCGCCGAGGGCGGTGCGCTGAGGACGGGTAAGCAGCCCCTCGGCCACCCACCGCTCGGATTCGGCTCTGAGCCACTCCACCAGTGGTCCCGCTGCCGGCGTGGTGTCGGCTATTAGCTCCGCTCCTCACTCCGATACACGTCAATCACGACCGTCCTGAGTGCGGTGGTCAAATGAGCTATCGTGGGACACGATCCGGGTGGCGTCCTACTCTCTCCGGCGGCGCCATTCCGAGATTCCGTAGCCAATCCCGACCCCACCTCCAAGCAGTATACCTCGTTCTATTAGTCGGTCCGCCAAGTCTACCTGCCCGGCAATGACAAGAAAGACAACCATCCCTGCTCCGACGATTACGCAAAGACCAATAAGAATCGTAGTCCAGCGTCGTGTATCTTTGCGGTCAGTATATTCGCGCGCTGCATCCTGATTCCGTGCGGTGATAAGTTGGGTAATGTGATCGGAGGTGATTTTCTGGGCAATTGGGCTGGGGACGGGACCAGAATAGACTGCGGTAGTCAGAGACTGAACTACTTCGCGGCGGGTTTCCGGAGGAAGTTTCTCCAGAAGCTCCGGGGGGACAGGCTGAGGGGCGGCCGGCTCCTGCTCTGATGCCGGATGCGATAGCTCATCCTGTTCCGACGGCTTGCCCTCCGGTTCGTCCTTTTCGGTGTTCATCAGGTATCTCCTACCGCCAACCAACGGGATAACGAGCAGTAGGCCGCTGGCCTTTCGGGTGAGGGCTAGTCCGTGGCCAGCGATATGTCCCAGAGGGGTCAAATGCGTTGCTCAAGAGTTCGGCAATCTCCGAGCTGACCCAAGCACCCACCACATGCTGGAGTAGCAATTGAGCCTCCTGTGCATTGATAGCACCCATGTTTACAGCGTCCAGAATAGCTTGAATGCCGTTGTCAAGGGCATCATCCAGCCTATCTGGCCGTGCCTTGCGTGCTAGTGCCCCCGGTGCTGTTGTCATCGTAGCTGCCTCCGCAGTAGTGAGCGGACGCACTGTTCGCCCACGTCACTCCTGCTCGATGGCCTGCTTGAGCGCTTGGAGGAATTGTGCGGCGGGTGCCCCGTCCACAATGCGATGGTTGAAGGACAGGCTCAGGGTCACCATATACCGTACCGCGATCTCGCCAGCCACGACAACCGGCCGCGGCACGATCCGTCCCACGCCGAGAATGGCCGCTTGCGGAGGGTTGATGATGGGGGTGAAGCCGTCTACGTCGAGGGTGCCCAGGTTGGTGATCGTGAAGGTACCGCCCAGTAGCTCATCCGGGCTGAGGCGATTGGTACGTGCCCGGTCTACGAGGTCGGCCGCCTCACCGGCCAAATCGGCGAGTGACTTGGTGTTCGCGGCGCGCACGACCGGGACGATGAGGCCGCTGTCGAGCGCAACGGCCACGCCGATGTTGATTTCCTCCCAGCAATGAATCTCCTCACCCACCATGCTGGCGTTGAGCAGCGGGTGGTCGGTGAGTGTGCGAGCGAGATGCCAGACGATCAAGTCGTTGTAGGTCGGCCGCGGGCTGTCGGCGTCCGCGGCTTCCTGCGCCAAGGTAGTGCGACGGTCGCGCAACGCCGTGGCGTCGGCCTCGGTGAAGAGCGTCAGCTGGGCCATGTCCCGCAGACTGGCACTCATCCGCTCGCCAATGATCCGGCGGATACCACTGACCGGAATGACTTGCTTGGCGGTCAGCCCGGTCGTATCGGCCGCTGCGGGAGCCGCTGGCGCCGCTGCGCTCGCTTCCGCCGCCGCGCGGACATCGCTCTCCACGATCCGCCCCCGCGGACCGGTGCCGGTGATGGTGCTGAGGTCTACCTGCAGCTCTCGTGCCAGGCGCCGGGCCACCGGCGAGGCCATGACGCGCCCGCCGGCCGCGGCCGGCGGTGCCGGCCGGCCGGGGCGCTGGGGTCGTGATCGGGGCGGTGGGCGCCTGATGGTCTGGGTGGTGGCGACCGCCTGACTGGCGGCCGTGCCGCGCTCGGCTGCCGCCTTGGCGGCCTCGACCGCGGCGGCGAGGTCGGCGTCGGTGTCTTCGGGCGCGGCAATCATGGCGAGCAAGCCGATCACTTTGACCGCATCGCCCGCTTGGGCTTGCACATGTGTCAGCCGACCGCTTGCCGGCGCCTCGACTTCGGCATTGATCTTGTCGGTCTCGATCTCCAGGATGGCTTCATCCGCCTCGACGGTATCGCCCTCCTGCTTGAGCCAGCGCGTGATCGTGCCTGCGGTCATGGTCAGACCGAGCTGCGGCATCTTCAGTGGAACGGGCACCTGGCTCCTCCTCTAATACACGTTGTTTCCGCTGCGGAAAGGCCCACACCTCACTGCAATCGGCACTCGTGCGCGACTACCCCGGCCGCGTCCCTTAAGCCGACGGTGCGGTAGATGGCGTCGAGAATCTGATCGGGACTCGGAATGGACGCTGCCTCCAGGTTGGCGCTGAAGGGAATATGGACGTTCGGGTTGGCGACGCGCAGCACCGGACCATCGAGATAGTCGAAGACGTTCTCCTGCACCTGTGCCACCAGCTCGGCGCCAAATCCGCAGCGCTCGGCGGCCTCGTGGACGATCACGACTTTGTGCGTTTTCTGAACCGACTGCAAGATCGTCTCCAAGTCCAGGGGGACGAGCGTGCGCGGGTCAATCACCTCCACCTCGATCCCTTCCACCCTCGCCGCCTCGGCCGCCGCCAAGGCCATGCCCACGCACCGTTGCAGCGCAACGACCGTCACGTCGCTCCCCTCGCGGCGGACGGCGGCCTGCCCGAAGGGGATCAGGTAGTCTTCGTCGTCGGGAACTTCGCCGGTCTCGGCATATTGCACCTTGTTCTCGACCACGAGCACCGGGTTATCGTCGCGGATCGCCGTCTTCAGCAGCCCCTTAGCGTCGGCCGGGGTAGCAGGTAGCACCACCTTGATGCCGGGCACGTGGCAGAACCACGATTCCAGATAGGCCGAGTGCTGTGCCGCGTTCCCGCGACCGGCGCCGGCCATCGTGCGGATCACGAGCGGGAGCCGGGCCTTGCCGCCGAACATGTATTTCATCTTGGCTGCCTGATTGACCAGCTGATCCATGGCGATGGTCAGGAAGGTCATGTACATGATCTCGGCGACCGGGCGTGCCCCGACCGCCGCGGCGCCGACGGCAGCGCCGGCAATCGCCGCCTCGGAGATCGGGGTTCCGATCACCCGCTCGCGCCCGAACTGGTCGTACAGGCCCTCCGTGACTCCGTAGGCCGAATCCTTCACGTCCTCGCCGAGGACAAATACCCGGTCGTCCCGGAGCATCTCTTCTCGCAGTGCCGTATTGAGCGCCTTGCTCGTCGAAAGCGTTGCCATCGTTTACTCCTTAGCCGGCTCACGGCTGCGTGCTCGGTGGCCGACTACTCCTCCGTAAAAATGTCCGTGAAGATCAACGACTCGTCCGGCAGCGGGCTTGCCTCGGCATACTGGAGGGCGTCTTCCACTTCCTCCCGCGCAGCGGCGTCAATCAGCTCCGCTTGCGCCTCGGTCATGATCCCGGCGATGCCGAGATGCTCCTGGAAGCGTCTGATCGGGTCGTGGACGTACTGCGCCCTGACTTCCTCGCGGGTGCGGTAGACCTCCTGATCGCCGACGAAGTGGCCTTCCCAGCGATAGGTCTTGCACTCGACCAGCGCAGGGCCGGCGCCGCTGCGTGCCCGCGCAACGGCGTCCTTGATCGTGCGGTAGACGGCGAGCACGTCCTGGCCGTCAATGACGTGGCCGGGGATGTTGTAGGCGATGGCGCGGGTAGCAATGTCCTCGACGGACGTATCTTCCGTCACCCGCTGGAACTGCGCGAATTGGTTGTTTTCACAAATGAACACCACGGGCAGCTTCAGCACGGCGGCGAGGTTGATGGCTTCGTGGAACGCGCCTTGGTTGGCGCCGCCGTCGCCGAAGAAGCTCGCGGTCACGCGGTCGCTGCCCAGTTGACGATTCCCCAGCGCCGCACCGGTGGCGATAGGCAAGCCGGCACCGACGATCCCATTGGCGCCGAGTACACCGAGGTCGAGGTCGGCGATATGCATGGAGCCGCCCTTCCCCTTGCAGTAGCCGGTGGCCTTCCCCATCAGCTCGGCCATCATCCCCCGCATCTCCATACCCTTGGCAAGACAGTGGCCATGCCCCCGATGCGTGCTCGTGATGAGGTCATCGTCGCGCAGGGCAGTACAGACTCCGGTGGCTACGGCCTCCTGTCCGACGTACAGATGGACGCTGCCATACAGGCGCGCTTCCATGAACAGCCCCTTCAGGCGTTCTTCGAAGCGGCGAATACGGACCATTGTGCGGTACATGGCGACGAGCTGATCTCCGTCCAGCCCGGCTAGATCAACGGTAGGTGTAGCCGTCGGTGCTGTTGCAACTCCGACCATTGGACGTCACTCCCCTCTGCCGACAAGCCTTTGCTGCCGGTAACTCGGTGTAGCGTGCGTGTGAAATCTCCCGGCAAGTGACTATCGCACACTAACCCGACTAGAGCAACCGACGAGGCAAAGCTGCCGGTATCAGGTGCGCCCAAAAGCAGCTTTGGTCCCGCCGCCTTTGGCCAGCAAGGTACCAATGTGTTGGCAGCCGAAGCAACTGGCTCGGTGCCGTGGCTGCCACACTGAAAAGCGGTACAATCGGTTGCAGCCAACCATGAGAAGGAGCGAGCGATGGCAAATGGGGAAGCTGTACACGAGCAAGCGACGTTGCAGGAGCAAGTGGTGCTCATCACGGGCGCCGGGGGCGGCATCGGTCGCGCGACTGCCTTGCGTCTCGCGCAGGCCGGCGCGCGGATCGCGGCAGTTGACCTGAACCTGGCTGCCGCGCAAGCGACCGCCGCCGCCGTGTCCGCAGCCGGCGGGACAGCCTGGGCCGCGGCGGCCGAAGTGACGGATGCTGCCGCCGCCGAGCAAACGGCAGCGGCGGTCGTGGCCCATTGGGGGCGGCTCGATGCGCTGGTGAACGCGGCCGGCATCCTCCGGACCGGTACGGCGCTGGAGACGACCCCGGAAGACTGGCGTCTCGTGCTGGAGATCAACCTGACGGGTACCTTCCTATGGTCGCGTGCCGTCCTACCGCACCTGCTACGCGCCGGCGGCGCCATCGTGAACCTGTCGTCACTCGCGGGTCGCACGAAGTCCATCCTCGCAGCACCCAGCTATGCCGCATCGAAAGCCGGCGTGATCGGCCTGACGATGACGATGGCGGCGCACCATGCCAAGGCGGGGGTGCGGATCAACTGTGTGGCGCCCGGCCCCACCGAGACGACGATGATTACCGCGCTGCCGCCGGAGCAGTACGATCAAGTCATGGCAGCGCTGCCGACGGGACGGCTGGCCACCCCGGAGGAGATCGCGGAGGTCATCCATTTCTTGTTGAGCGACGCCGCCAGCTTTATCACGGGTCAATGCATTGACGTGAACGGCGGCCTCTTCATGGGCTGATTGACCCGTTGGGTGCCCCCACCCGCGAACCGGGTTGACCGGTGGGCGTGGGTTTATAGCGGGGAAAGGAAGTGCCTCATGGTCGTGAGTCGGCGTAGCAGTGAGACCGATGATGTAGTAGCTTGGAGGAACGCGCAGCTGCCTACCGTTGAGCGAGCCTAGGATATCATTGACCGGCTAGATCCTGCGATTCATGACTTGGCGCTGCTTGATGTGCTCGGTGCCGCCATCCGCGCGTGTGACACTCAGAATACGGACGAGCTAGCGACGATCATTCGCATCTGGGATGCTCGATCCAGGGACGAGCAACCAATACCGGCCCAGCAGCACACTGCCGACCTACCCGATGTCAAGCGACAACAAGACGTTCAGGACGTTCCCGCGCACCTCCTGCATGACTCAGCCTTCCTCAGCTTATGGCGTGAGGTACGGCGTTATGAGCACAGCTTCAAGACAGACTGGCGCACGTATCTGGAGCGGTGGCAGACCGGAGCCATTGCAGACGATAACTGGGAGAAGAACTACTTCGCGTCGTTGTGCGCCACAGTAGAACAGGTGCTGGTCGATGCCGACCATAACGCTTAGAGGGTGTTTGCAAAGGGATAACCGTGTCCTATACTCTGGAGCATGGACAGGACAGCCTATCCCAGTGATCTGACGGATTCCCAGTAGCAACTCCTTGCTCTGACCAACAGACCGGGACCATCTCACCATGACGCGATCAGCTCACCGCTATCTGCACTACGAAACGGCCTCCCCCGTCGTCGCCGGCTTGAACCATCAAGTCTCGAACCTCCGTTGCCTACTGCTCGAGGCGCACGCAACGGGCCGGCTCGCGCTGCTTCCATCGCTCCACCTGGACCCAAAGCACAACTTCGGCGTGCGCCGCGACTGGAAGTGGGAGTCGTACTTCGACATGGACAAGAGCCGATTGGTGGACCCAGCAGGGCGAGAATCTCCGTTGCCCATTGCGGATCACTGGCCGAACGCCGGTATTCGGACACTGGTACTGCACCCGGGAGAGCGTATACCGGCATATGCGCGGAACTACCCTGCTTACCCCCCCCCGCGCATATGTAGTTCGTATGCCGGCATGGGCGCGGAACCACCCCCCCACTTGGTTCGGCGTATCAAACATCACGTGTTCAGTCGGGAAGTGCCGGCGGACGATTGGCCTGCAACCGAACTCCGGCTGGTCCCTTCACCACTGGTACTTGCCCTTGCCCGGTCCGCCGTTCAACAGATCGGGCTGCTTGATGATGGTCGGTTCGTCGCCGTCCACATCAGACGCGGCGATCGGCTCAAGCAATACCCAGGATGGCTGACGGAACCGGCTCACATCAGGAAGTGTCTCACGGAGCGGCGCATCGCGGACGGTTCGGTCGTCTTCATCGCATCCGATGAGCGCGCCCCGAACTTCTGGAAGCCTTTGCAAGAACACTACCGGCTGATCCGCTTCGTTGATTTTCCGCGACTCGAGGCGCTGGTGTCGCCGGCGGACGGACGCCTCCCGGACAACTACCTGCTCTATCAAGTGGAACGGGCAATAATGCGGAGCGCGTGGATGCGGATCGGGACCTTACCCGTCCGCGGGTCCGACATGCACGGATATCTCGTTAGCGAGGAGGATTGGTCGCGACCGCCTGACGTTCGTAATACCTGGGTGAGGAGGATGGCGGTGCGATGCAGGACTGTGGGCAGGGTTGTCGCCACCGCTTGCCGTTCACTGTACCACCGTCTCTAAGAGCCTGTGTGAGAAGGGTGGAACTGTAGTAGACTAGGAGGCATGACTAGGAAAGCATACCCGAGCGATCTGACCGCTGCCCAGTGGCAGGTGCTCGCCCCGTTGCTGCCCGCGGCCAAGCCGGGGGGCCGACCTCGCCGCGTAGAGCTGCGGGAGGTCATCAATGGCATCCTGTAGGTGCTCCGCAATGGCTGCACGTGGCGGGCGCTCCCGCACGACTTCCTGCCGTGGGGCACCGTCTGGTGGTATTTCCGCACCTGGCGCCAGGATGGCACGTGGGCACGAGTCCATGAGACGCTGCGCCCCCAGGTCCGGCAAGCTGCCGGGCGCGACCCCACGCCCAGTGCGGCGATCAGCGACAGCCAGACCGTCAAGACGACGGAAAAAGGGGGCCCCGGGGCGATGATGCGGGCAAGCAAGTGACGGGGCGCAAGCGCCATATCGTGGTCGATACCCTGGGCTTGCGGTTGGCCGTCGTGGTGCATCCGGCTGATGTGCAAGACCGCGACGGGGCCAAACAGGTGCTCGCCAAACTGCCGGGTCGGTTTCCGCGCTTGCGTTTGATCTGGGCCGACGCGGGGTACGCCGGACAGTTGGTGGCCTGGGGCCAGGCTCGAACGGCCTGGGTGCTGGCGATTGTCCGGCGACCTCGGAGCTGCTCGCGGTTCGAGGTCCTGCCCCGGCGCTGGGTGGTCGAGCGCCCCGGCGGCTGGTTGGGCCGCGCCCGGCGGTTGAGCAAGGACGACGAGGCCGTGCCCGCCAGCACGGAGGCGTGGATCCACCTGGCGATGCTGCACCTGCTGCTCCGCCGGCTGCAACCGACCTGATTGGCCTTCTCACACAGGCTCTTAGAGACTGGGTGTGGGCGCTGGGACGGCGCCTGCGTGACGACGCCAGAACTGCACAATCCTATGGAAATCTGTGGTGCAGTTCTGGCACGTCATCGGCACGTCTTACTACCGGCCAACTGGTGCCACAGCCGGCTACCGGTAGGAGTCGGGCGATCTGGTATCTGACGGTTCGACCGCAGCGCTCGGAGAGTGAGCGAAATTATCTCCCGCTGCGCGGCGGAGGGCGTCTGAGAGTGCAGGCGACCATACGGACGACAGGTAGCCCCAACTATTACATTGAGCGGATTATGACCTACACTTTCGCCTATGAAGATGCCGAAGGAGAGGTATTTCGCTACGACAAGCATGAGGTAGCCCATTCCTATCCCACAGCCCATGTCCATGTTCGGGGCATACGCAACGCTGCGGGACGCTTTGGTGGGCCAGAGCCGCACCACACCTGGCACCATCCGTGCGGCTCTGGCCCGCCATTGGCTCATCTGCCCACCGGGGACTGTGATCTCTCGGAGATTGTCAACGCGGTCCACGAGCTCGTGTCGAATAATCCAGGCTAGGCCGGGGTCGAGGTGACGGTCGGGTGGGCGGCATTGCCCAGCGACGCTGGCTGCTGGGCGGCGGCAGCTGGGGTGCCGGCTGGCGGGAGTTGTCGAATAAAAGGCAGCGCTTCATCGAAAGAGCCGACCGGGACGACCTGCACGGTACGGGCGGCGCGACGCGCTTCGTCGGCATTGTCCGTTGGCACCAGGAAGTACGCTGCGCCCGCTTTCTCTGCTGCGCGGACTTTGTATGAGATGCCGCCGACGCCTCTGATCTTGCCGTCCGTAGCCAGCGCACCGGTACCGGCGATGCGATGCCCACCGGTAAGGTCGCCGGGAGTCAAGGTGTTGTAGAGCGCCAAGGCAAACATCAGCCCGGCCGACGGTCCCCCCAGGTCTTCGGATCGGATCGTCAGCTCCCGTGGAAAGGAGTATTTGATCTTGTAGGTGGCGATCACGACGCCCATCAGGGCGCGGCCTTGATCCTCAGGAGACTCGGTCAGCGTCGTCGTGAGCGATAGGGTGGCGTCGCCGCGGCGCACCTCAACTGGCAGCCGATCACCGGGATGGTGCGCGCGAATCACGGCGATCAGGTCGTCCTTCGTGCTCACCGTCCGCCCGCCGGCCGCCATGACCACGTCGTTGACCGCCAGGATGCCTTTCGCGGGACTGTCGGCCCGGATATCACGGATCAGCGCCCCTTGGCCGTCTACGCCCACCTCGAAACCGGCAGCGCGGAAGGCCACCACCCGCGCCGTCATCTTGCTGTTGTCCATCATCGTGTCCAGCAGTTTCCGATATTCCTTGCGGGACAGATGCTGCGGCCGGGCCTGTTCGCGCGGTATGAGACCAGCCTCCGGATGCGCCTGGGCATACAGCCACTCCGCCACGCTGGCCGGGTTGCTATAGATTGAGGTGAGATAGAGTGCCCCCACCGTCTCCTGTGGGGGCGGCTCAATCAATGTGTTCGTGTCTGTCACGGGGCCGGGCAGCAGCATTTGGTACGGCGTAGGTATCCAGAAGCACACCGCGGTGAGCAGCGCAACGATGCTCAGGACCAGCGCCGTGTGGAGTACACGAGGACGGTCCGCCAGCCACTGAGCCGCGCGCCGCACTCTTGAGCCTCGCATGTCGGAGCAACCTTCTCCCTACTATTGTGACATCTCCTGTCGTGGGCTGGGGGCCGTTCCCCGTCGTTGCGCCGCAAGCCGCAGTGACGAGACCGGAGCCGGTACCGCCACTCCGACCCCCAACACCTGGATTCCCGCCCTCGCGGGAATGAACGGGTGATGACGCGGGAGTGACCGGGCAACGTCACCGGAGCCTAGTCGTCGCTGCGTGAGGCCGCGTTGGCGCGACTAGGGCGGGGCCGCTGGGAAGCACGGCGCAGGCGGCTACGGCGCGTCGGTCGCGCGGAGATGCTGCGGCTCTTGGCGGCATTGCTCTGGTGCAGCGGTGACTGCGCCCGATGCATCGGTAGCGATGAGCGGCCCAAGGACCGGTAGACGGCGGTGCCGGAGGCCTCGGTTGGATCCGTATGCTCGGCGCTGCCCCCACTCCGTCCCAGCGCCCGATAGGTGGCGCCGCTGGCCAGGGCGCTACGGCCGGAGGGAGTGGTGCCGAGTGACGACCACCGCCTTGCCGTCAGCTGGAGCGGTCGTCCCAAGCTGGCGGCGACCGGTTCGATAGTCGGCGTGTCCTTGCCCAGCACTCGATAGTTGGCACTGCGTGTGAGACGCGAGGCCTTGCGACCGCCCGTGTGAGACGCCGGCTGCAGCTCGGTCTCCGTGCTGCGGCGTGATCGTCTGACACTCCCATTGACGCTGCCGTTGCTGCTCGGCGCGGTGCCCCTGCGCCCTGCCGGCTTGTGCGCGGTGGTTGAGGGGCGGTTGGTGGGGCGTTGCGTCGCTCTCGTACCGTTGGCAAGCCGCTGGCTGCGCGTGCGGCGTCGCGGCCCCGGCCCGGTGGAGGAGGCCTCCGTGTGCTGGCGACGTCTGGTCTGACGCGGCTGCACCGGGGTAGTCGAGTTACTGTTCTGCATTCGGCGGGCCGAGCGTCGCCGCACCAGCCGTGTGCGGGCTGATCGGTGGGAGCGTTGGCGGTGGTGCCGTACCGTTGCCTTAGGGGTACCGGTGGTGGTCGGATCGCTCGACGCATCTCCGGCAACGGCGGGTTTGGGGGTAGCGGTAGTCGGCCGCTCGGCCTCATTATCCGGCATCCGGTCTGCTCCTCGTCCTCGCTGGACTCCGGTACCGACAGGTGGCACCACAGCGGCATGGTGAGGGTGGCGCACACCATGGCCGGCCGATTGCGACGCACGTAGCGCCCGTAGGGTGGCCTGATGCTGTGATCTGCGCGGACAGCCGCGTATCACGCTGTCGGCGGCGAGTTATTCATCGCGTGAGATGCCCCGATGCTCGCGCGTTCGTCCGAGCGACACTTTGACTCAAGAACGGTGAGATCGGGCGATGTGTTTTTGGGGTTACTTTTATGGAGCGGGCCGCAAAGTAGTATGCCATATCCTGCTGTTGTGTACTCGGCTACCGCAATCTGGGCTGCATGCGGCCGCCACCGGCTTAGGGATGCCCTCCGCCATACTACTCGTAGCATGAATACTACACGACGATTGCTGCGCTTTCGAGTCTTGTGGCCGTCGAGTATCGCTCGACGGGACCGGAGCCTGCGGTTAAGTGTTAGGATTGAGAGCGAGATTGGCTGCAAGGAGGAGCGGCATGAGCGTCGAGGTGGGACAAGCGGCCCCGGACTTTGAGCTGGCGGCAGCAGGAGGCGCCACAGTCAAGCTCTCCCACTACCATGGTGATCGTAACGTGCTCCTGGCCTTCTACCCCAAGGACGACACCGGCGGGTGTACTATCGAGATGACCACCTTTCAGCGGGAATACGCTCACTTCCAGGCCTTGGGAGCCGAAATCCTCGGTATCAGCGCCGACTCGGTTGCTTCCCACGATCAATGGTGTGATAAGCTCGGCGGCCTATCCTATCCGCTCTTAGCCGATACGCAGCTCGCGGTCATCAAACGGTACGATGTCCTCAGTCCACAGGGCACGGTGGCCCGGCGGGCGCTGTTTGTCGTGGATCGCGAGGGGATAGTGCGTTGGAAGAACGAGAGCTATGACGTGCGTGACCCCGCGCAGTACCAGGCGCTCTTGGATGCGCTCGCAGCCGTACAAGAATAACGCTTGCCCGTGAGCGCTCACCGCCGCGCTACAGCCTCCTGACCCATGGCTGCTACTGAATTGCAATTGCCGCCCGCCGCCGAAGCGCCGCCGGCGAGCGCGGCCCAGGAGATATCGGTCCTTATCCCGTCCTGGAACGGCGCGCACCTTTTACCAAGCTGCCTCGACGCCGTAGCGCGCCAGACCTGCCGCCCAGCGCAAGTCATCGTTGTGGATGACGGGTCCACCGACGACACGGTGACACTGCTACGCCGCGACTATCCGTGGGTGCTGCCCCTGGTGCTGGCCCAAAACGGCGGCTTTGCGCGGGCGGTCAATGCCGGGTTGCGTGCTGCCCGCGGCGACATCGCGGTGCTCTTGAACAACGACGCCGAGCCGGAACCGGACTGGCTGGCAGCGCTCTGTGCGCCGCTGCTGGCCGATGTGGACGGTACGCTGGCGTCCTGCGCCTCGAAAATCCTGCTGACGGACCGTCCTGACGTGCTCCACTCGGCCGGTGACGGGTATGGCCGCAATGGCGTGCCGAGCAATCGCGGGGTCTGGACCAACGATGACGGCCGCTTCGATCGGCAAGAATGGGTGTTTGGCCCCTGCGCGGCTGCCGCCGCCTACCGCCGCGACGTGGTGCTTGCCGCCGGTGGCTTTGACGAGTGGCTCGGCATGTACTGTGAGGACGTGGACTTGGCTTGGCGCTTGCAGCTACGCGGCTATCGCTGCCTGTACGTCCCACAAGCGCGGGTGCGCCATCGCTTGTCGGCGACCGGCGGCGGGCCGCTGGCGAGCTACTTTTGCGGCCGGAACATCCTGCTGGTAGCGGTGATGAACCTGCCGGGGCCGTTCCTGCGACGCTACTGGTGGCGTGTGCTCGCGGCGCAGCTGCGGATTGCAGCGGAGGCCCTGTACCATAGCCGCGAGCCGGCAGCGCGGGCGCGACTGCGGGGGCAATGGGTCGGGCTACGGGCGCTCCCGGCGGCCTGCCGCCGCCGGCGCCGGCGGCAGGCCGAGCGTCGCGCCTCGCTCGATGCCCTGGACAACCTCCTAACGTAGCTCTTGTGCCGCTGGCGTGGCCGTTATTTCCAGGGAGGCGTATACTAGCCGGGTAGGCCCTTGTCCGCGAGAAAAAGAGAGTCGCACCCATGACCATACGGATACCACATGCGACGGCCGCGGACGGGACGGAAGTGGCTACGCTCCGGCAGCAGCTCGCGGAGGCCCGCGCGCACCAAGTTGCGACGAGCGAGACCATCCGCATTATCAGCCGCTCGCCTACCGATCTCCAGACTGTGTTGGATGCCATTGCCACTCAGGCGGCCCGGCTGTGTCATGCGCGGCTGGCGTCAGTCTCCCGTGTGGAAGGAGCGGGCCTGCGCCTGGCCGCCTATCACGGGGCGCTCCCGGTGTCTCGGACCGGTGAGGCCGGGGCCATGGCGCGGACGCCGGTTGATCGCACGTCGGTTAATGGTCGCGCGGTCGTGGATCGCTGCACACTCCACATCCATGATCTAGCAGCCGTGTCGGAAGGCGAGTTCCCCACGGCGAAGGCGCTCCAAAGGCAAGATGGCACGCGCACCATCCTCGTGACCCCCCTGCTCCACGAAGATTCCGCCATCGGTACGATCTCCGTGCGCCGCCAGCGCGTGCGCCCCTTCACGGCGCCGGAGGTGGCCCTGCTGGAGACGTTTGCCGACCAGGCGGTGATCGCGATAGAGCACGCCCGCCTTTTTCAAGCGCTGGAGGAGCGCACCGTTGCACTGGCGCGCTCGAATGGGGAGCTTGAGCAGTTCGCGTATGTGGCTTCCCACGATCTGCAGGAGCCGCTGCGGGTGGTCGGCAGCTATGTCCAGCTCCTCGCGCGGCGCTATGAGGGCCGGATCGACGACCGGGCCGACCGGTACATCAACCGCAGTGTGGCCGCGGTCGAGCGCATGCGAACCCTCATCAACGACCTGCTCGCCTACTCGCGGGTCGGCACGCGCGGTCGTGACATGGTGCCGACCGAGACGGCCAATGTCTTGAACCACGTGCTGGAGGGCCTGGCGGTTACGATTCAGGAGACGGCCGCTGAGATCACCTGGGATCCGCTCCCCACGGTACGGGCGGACGCTACGCAGTTGGGGCAGCTCCTGCAGAACCTGCTCGGCAACGCTCTGAAGTACCGCGGCGACCGCCCGCCGCGCATCCACATCACCGTGCAGCGGCAAGCGGCGCGCTGGCGGTTCGCCGTGCGCGATAACGGGATCGGCATTGACCCGGAGTACGCGGATCGTATCTTTCTCGTCTTTCAGCGCCTGCACACGCGGGACGAGTACTCGGGGACCGGTATCGGATTGGCCATCTGCCAGAAGATCGTCGAGCGTCACGGGGGACAGCTCTCGGTCGAATCGCAGGTCGGGCAGGGAGCGACCTTCTCCTTCACGCTCCCGGCGGTGGAGGATGACGAGGCATGAGTGCAATCGTGCCGGGGGCGTCCATTGAGATGCTGCTGGTCGAGGACAACCCGGACGACGTGGACCTGACCATTGAGGCCCTGGAGGACGCCAAGATCGCCAACCGCTTGCACGTGGTCAGCGACGGCGTGGCCGCCTTAGCCTTTCTGCACCGCGAGGGCGAATATGTCCAGGCACCCCGGCCCGATCTCATCCTGCTGGACCTGAACCTGCCGAAGAAAAGCGGACGCGAGGTGCTGGCGGAGATCAAGAACGACCCGAAGCTGCGGTGCATTCCGGTCGTTGTCCTGACGACCTCATCAGCCGATGAAGACATCCTACGGGCCTATGATCTGCATGCGAACTGCTATATCACCAAGCCCGTGGATTTCGAGCAGTTTTCGCGGGTGATCCATGCGATTGAGGATTTCTGGCTTACCGTGGTGAAGCTACCCAGAACCGGCTGCATCCAATAGCCGACAGATGGAGTGACATATGACGAACACCCCGCCCACCATCAACGTACTCTTGGTGGAAGACAACCCCGACGATGTGGACCTCATCAAGGAGAGCCTCAGCGAGTCAACGGAGGCGCATTTCGAGATCTATAACGAAGGCCGACTGATGCGTGCCCAGCATCAGTTTGCGATCCGGGAGTTTGACATCGTGCTACTGGACTTGGGCCTGCCGGACTGTAGTGGGCTACGTACGTTGGAGACGGTCCTGGAGTGGGAGGTTGGTCTCCCCATCGTGGTGCTAACCGGACTGGCCGAGGACATCATCGGCACGCAGGCGGTGGAGCTTGGCGCGCACGCCTATCTCGTGAAGCGACTGGAGAGCTTCGGCGCGCTACCAGGCAACCTCGTCGAGGCCGTCGAGCAGCATCGTGCCCAGAACGCCGAGTCTTCGAGTGGGCTGATGGGGCTCTTCCGCCGGCTCTTCGGCGGCAGCTAGGCCGCCGGCACCCTTCACCTCCCTGATCCCTGGCTGCGCCTCTTCCCCTGTCCCCTCCCCATCGCTGGCTGATAGCGAGGGCGAGACCGCTCCCCGGTCATTCCGCCATCTCCCGCGTCATCCCCCGCCAGCGAGAATCCACCTCCTCCGCGGAGCGAGCGTCCCTTCGGGTCGGTCGTTTCTCCCATGACGGGCTGAGACAATGTCGGCCCGGAAGGCATCTATATCTATAGGGAGGGTGATGGACACCGGCGCCGCATCCGATGGCTACCTGGTCCGTCAAGCGCGGGCCGGTCGTGCGAGCGCGCTGGCTGTGCTCATCAGTCGGCACTGGTCTGTTGTCCACAAGCTGCTCGCGCGGGCCACCGGCAACTGGATCGAGGCCGAAGACCTGGCCCAGGAAACCGTGCTTCAGGCCGCCACCCGGCTTTCGGACTTGCACGAGCCGGAGCGGTTCGGACCGTGGCTCTACACCATCGCCCTCAACCGGGCGAGGCTCTGGTGGCGCCGCCGCCGCACCAGCCGGGTGCCGCAGTCGCTGGAGGCGCTACTGGCGACCGACCCCGCAGCGGTCGAGCCGTACTTGGCCGGTGAGGGTGCCTCGCCTGAAGCTGCCTGGGAAGCGGCCGATCTGGCCCGCACCATTGGCCGGGCGCTCTCGGCACTGCCCAATCCGCAACAACAGGCCATTCTGGCGCACTATGTCGAGGGCCTGACCTATGGCGAGATCGCGGCCATGTTGAGCGTGCCACCGAGCACGGTTCGCAGTCGCCTGCAGCACGCCCGCGAGCGGCTACGGCGCGAGCTGGCCCCGCTCGTAGCCGCGGGCTACGCGGAGTTTGCCCGCCCACCCTACGCGCCGAGCAGTCGCACCAGAGCAAGGAGACTGGCGATGACCTATGTAGAGATGACGGTAGATAGTGTGCGCTTTGCCGGCGGCGGGAGGCCCGGTGTTCGTCACGAGCCGGCCGCTCGCGCCGTCGTGCTCAAGCGCGTGGCGGCGCCGGCTGCCGGTGCCGGCGTGCCTACCCAACCGGACAAGCGGTATCTGGCCGTCGTCGTCGCTGCTTACGAGCTGGATGTCATTGCGCTGGCCCGGCAGCCGGTGACGCCGCGGCCGTTGCCCCACCGGCTCATGCTTGAGCTGGCGACTGCCGGTGGCGCCACCATTCAGGAAGTGCGGCTCACCGCGGCCCAAGATGACATGCTCTCCAGCACCATTGTCCTCAAACATGGGCGGCGCACCGGACAGGTTCAGGCGCGTCCCACCGATGCCATTATCCTCGCGCTCCAAGCGGAGGTGCCGATCTATGCCCATACTGCCGTGTTAGCGCAGGCCGGCATCACGTCCCCGGACGCTTGGCAGGAACGGCTGCGACACACCCGCGCGGCCTTGGAGCGGGTGCTTGGGGATAGCCCTCCCCAGCGCCAGAAAACGGCCGACAAGGCTTGGCTGCGCGAGACGGTGCGGCTCGCCGAGCGGGCCGTCGCAGTGGCCGAGCGCCTAGGTCATCGGCGCCTGGGCACCGGCCACCTCCTGCTGGCGCTAGTAGACCTGGCCGAGGCCGAACCGGATCACGACCTCGCCGGCCTCTTCAAGGAAGATGGCGTAGACATCGCTCTGGTCCGCCAGACGGTCGAGGCGGCTGTCGAGCACGAGCCGGACTTGCTCGACATTGCACGTGCGGCTGACGTGACCTAACCCCTGGCCTGCTATCGTGTCAAGCTGAGAGCTAGTAGCTGAGAGCTAACCGCTAGATGAGGTGGATTTGTGCCCTGGTACTTTCACCGCTCGAAGCCATTTCGGCAGAACCTCCAGGAAAGCAGCCGCCTAATCCGGCTGGCGGTGCGCCTAGCGTGGCGCTCCAGTCCCCGGCTCGCACTCGGCATTCTGCTCTTGCTGGTGGTGCAGGCGTTGCTGTCACCGCTCCAATTGCTGCTGTCGCGGGCGGTGATTGACCGCGCGGCGCTGGACCTCGGTCTACTCACGACCGCCGCCGGGCTGGTGGCCCACTGGCCGCTCGCTATCTGGATCATCCTGGCGGCAGCGGGCGTTGCCGTGGGGCAGTTGATCCAGCCCTTCGCCTCGACGTTCCAGAGCATGGCCGGCGACCGGCTGACCGGCTACGTCACGGAGCAGTTGATCCGCACTGCTAATCGCTGGCACGGCATCGCCCGCTTCGAAGACCCGGCCCTCGCCGACGACTTGGAGCGCGCCCGTGGACCGGCGAGCAACTCCGGCATGAGCATCATGGTCTATGGGACCGAGCTAGTCGTGGCGCTGTTCACGGCAACGGGGCTGATCGTGGTCCTGCTGGCATTGCATCCCGTCGTACCGGTGCTATTGGTCGTCGCCACGCTTCCTCTCGTGGCGCGGGAGTGGGAGTACCAGTATCACACCACGCGGATGCTCTACGACCAGACCCCGGAGACCCGTCGGCTCGTGTACGCCCGTGACATGCTGCTGCTGCCGGAGCCGGCCAAGGATGTGCGTCTCTATGACCTGGGGCCCTTTTTCCGCACGCAATACGACACCATCTTCGCCAGCGTCGCAGCGACGGTCAATCGGCTGCGGCGCCAGTTGATGACCGCGGTCGTCCTCACCAACGTGCTCGCCGCGGCGGCGGTTGGCGCCGTGTACGTGTACGTCGTGTGGCTGGTCGCCACGGGTCAGCGGACGCCGGGCGACCTGGTGCTATACGGCGGCGCAGCCACCATGCTGCAACAGCGCCTCACCGCAATTGGCTACAACCTTGGCTTTCTGCCGCGGATGCTCAGGTACCTCCCCAGCCTCTTTCGCGTGCTGGAAGCGCCGCCCGACCTGCCGGTCCCCGCGTCCCCGCGCCCCGTGCCGCCGTCTATCCGGGCCGGCATCGCCTTCGAACACGTGGCCTTCACCTACCCCGGCCAGTCCGAGCCGGTGCTGCGCGACCTCTCATTGCACCTCGGGCGGCACGAGTCGGTGGCGCTGGTGGGCCGCAATGGCGCCGGCAAGACCACGCTCGTCAAGCTGCTGCTCCGGCTCTACGACCCGACGGCGGGGCGCATCCTGCTCGATGGCATTGACCTGCGGGAGTTCGACCCGGCTGCCCTGCGCCGGCAGCTGGGGGTCATCTTCCAAGACTTCGTGCGCTATGAGCTGACCGCCGGGGAGAACATCGGCCTGGGACAGGTTGAGGCGCGGCACGACGAGGCCCGGCTGCACGCGGCGGCCGCGAAAGCCGGCGCCGACGCCGTGATCGCGGCGCTCCCGAACGGCCCGGCGACGCCGCTGGGCCGCCAATTCGGCGGTCGCGAGCTGTCCGGCGGCGAGTGGCAGAAGCTGGCCTTGGCGCGGGCCTTCGTGCGCGATTGCGCGATCCTGGTGCTGGACGAGCCGACGGCGGCGCTCGACGTGCAGACCGAGTACGAAGTCTACACACGCTTCCAAGAGTTGACCCGCGACCGCACCACCTTGCTCATCAGCCATCGCTTCTCGACGGTGCGGATGGCCGACCGCATCCTCTACCTAGCCGACGGTCGTATTCAAGAAGCCGGCACGCACGCCGACCTCCTGGCCCACGACGGCGCCTACGCGCGGCTCTACCGGCTACAAGCCGCCCAATACCTGGATGCGGATGGCGAGGATGCTTGACTACGATTGCGTGTTGGCCCTCACCCCTCGGAGGCGTAGGGGCGCAGCATGCTGCGCCCTACGCGGCCTACGCAAGCACAGGCGCTCGGTTGCGCGGCAGTGACATGAACCGGATGATGGCCGTCCTTGTACGTCTCCGGAAGGGATTGGCGTCGCTGCGTGGCCTGCCCGCGGTGCTGCGCCTCTATGGGCGCGGGCTGGCGTTGGTAATCGTGAGCGCCCCACTGGCCGGGGGCACCTATCTTGTGCTCTTAGCAGTCCTATCGTTGTTGCCGGTCCTCCAGGTCTGGCTGGCCAAGCTGCTGCTGGATGCCATTGCCGCCGGGGTGGGTGGCGATCAGGGGGCCGTCGGTGGCGCCGTGACCCTGGCCGTCGTCTACGCGCTCACGCTCGTCGTACCGGCTGGCCTGCGACCGATCCAAATGGCGCTGACAGGATGGCTCCAGGACCGCTCTGCGGTGGAAATGGATCGCCGGCAGATGCAGGCCGGGGCCAGGCTCGTGGACCTCTATCGGATTGAGCGCCCGGCCTTTCAGGATGAGGTCACGATGGTACGGAGAGGATCAGCGATGGCCTTGGTGCTGTTGCAACTGCTGCAAGGGGTCGTGGGCACCGCGCTGACGCTCGTGGGCCTATTGATCCTGCTCGGCCGGCTCCACCCGTTCTTACCGCTCGCCCTGGTCGTCGTGGGCCTGCCGCATCTGTTTGCCGAGTGGCGCATCGGCACCTTGCAGCACCGAGCGCTGAAGGCGCAGTCTCGCCCGGCCCGTGAGATGGACTACTGCGCTCGCGTCACCACTGAGCCGGCCGCAGCCAAAGAAGTGCGGGTCTTCGGCCTAGGGGACTTCTTCTGGCAGCGCTTCCGCGAGCGCTTTGCGGTGGCGCTGGCCGAGGTGAATCGCATTCGGCTCGCGGGCCTGCGGTTCTCGACCGTGTTCAGTGGCCTCTATGCGCTGGCCCTGGCCGGCGGCTTCTGGTACGTAGTGGCGCAGGCGCGCGCTGGTCAGTTGACGCTGGGCGACATCGTGCTTTATCTCGGTGCTGTGCAGCAGACCCAAGGCCTCACCTACTACTTCATGCGCGGACTCGCCTTTCAGCACGAGCTATGGCTGCACCTCCGCACGATCTTTGGTTTCCTGGATAGCGCCGGTCCGGCGATCACCCTGGCACCACCGGGGCAGAGCCACCCAGCCCCGGCCAGCCTCCGCACCGGCATCGAGCTGCGTCAGGTCGGCTTTCGCTATCCCGAGAGCACCCGGACCGTGCTCGCTGACGTGAGCATCGTGCTGCCGGCCGGTAAAGTGACGGCACTGGTCGGCGCCAACGGCGTCGGCAAAAGTACGCTCGTCAAGTTGCTCACCCGCATGTACGACCCTGACATGGGCACGATCCTGCTCGATGGGGTGCCGCTCCCGGAATATGACCTAGCCGCCCTGCGCCAGCGGATCGCGGTCGTCCATCAGGACTTTGCCCAGTTCTCCCTGACCCTGCACGAGAACATCGCCGTCGGCGCTTACGCAGCCGGCGCCCTCACTGGCCGCGTCGAGCAGGCGGCGCAATGGGCAGGTGCCGACGAGATCGCGGCCCAGCTCCCGCAGGGCTACAACACGCCGCTGACCCGGCAGTTCGAGGGCGGCGTCGAGCTGTCGGGCGGTGAGTGGCAGAAGGTCGGGCTGGCACGGGGCTTTGTGCGCGACGCGGCGCTGGTCATCCTCGACGAGCCGACGGCGGCGCTGGATGCCGAGGCGGAGTACCGGCTCTTCGAGCAATTCCGCGAGCTGGTCGTCGGCAAGACGGCACTGCTCATCAGCCATCGGTTTTCGACGGTCCGGATGGCCGATCACATCATCGTGCTGGAGGAAGGCAAGGCCATCGAGGCCGGCAGCCACGATGAGTTAGTCGGCCAAGGCGGACGCTACGCCACCCTGTACGAGATGCAAGCCAGCCGCTATCGCTAACGCAGCGCGAGGGCCTTTCCAAAGTCGCCGCCAAACCGGTCATTCCGAGCGACCTCTCCACTGTCATTCTGAGCGGAGCGAAGAATCTCGCCACGTGGGAGCGCCCCGGCGCGGAGTTTACCTTGAGCGTAGCCGACAGGCTCAGAGCCGGCACTGAGCCTGTCGAAGTGGTGACATATGAAAAGACCCTAACGCAGCACCACCGGTACGCGCCGTTAGTGCATAATCCGGACATGGCTGAGAATATCGTTGTCCCCAAGGAGCGGATCGCTGCTTTCTGCCAGCGCCACCACATCCGGCGGCTGTCCCTGTTCGGTTCGGTCATCCGTGATGATTTTGGTCCCGACAGCGACGTGGATATGCTGGTGGAGTTTGCACCTGGCCATGTACCGGGCTTTTTTCGCCTGTTCGACATGGAGGCGGAGTTGTCCTCCCTGCTCGAAGGGCGCAAGGTTGATCTCCGTACCGCCCAAGACTTGAGCCGCTACTTCCGGGACGAGGTACTCGCAGAGGCGGAAATACACTATGCACGGGACTGACTGACCATGTGTGCCTGTTCCCCAGCCCGGCCTCGCACCGCCGGGGAACGGGCGCAGCGTGCTGTAGTCCTCTACGCGCGCCGGAGGTGAGGCGCTGATGCGGCACTGCTATACTGCGACGCGATGCCTACATGGATTCAGCGGGTACTGTCGGCGGTTTTCGGGTCGGGGACAGGTGGCTCCGGGGATGACGCGCTCTGGTTTTATGTCAAGTGTAACGCCTGCGGCGAGATCATTCCGGTGCGGGTCAACCCGGCCAGCGACCTCGTGCAGGAGTTCGAGGGCGCCGGTGACTCGGTCAGTGGTTATTCGTTGCATAAAGAGGTGATGGGACGCGGCGGGAGACCCGGTCGGCCGTGCTTCCGCTTGCTCCAATTGGACGCCGACTTCGGTAAAGGGCGTCAGCTTCTCGACGTGCGCGTAGACGGCGGTGAACTGGTTGACCAAATGGCCTATGCGTCTCAGCAGCAAGAATTGGCGGACGCCCGGCCGCCTGAATAACCCATGCCGATGAATCCCCCAACCGTGCTCTCCCTGCTCACCACGCGGCTGCCGGTGCGTCGGTGGCGCACGCCGGTACTCGTGGTCGCCGCCGTGGTCGCCGCCTGGCTGGTGGGCTGGTACAGCGTGACCCGCTCGCCGATGTTGCTGGCCGGGGCACTCGTAGCCGTGCCCGTCGCAGCGGCAGTGCTCCGCGATCTCCGTATTGCCTTGGTCGGGACTATCGCGGTGATCGCCCTGCTGCCGTTTGGAGTACTCCCCTTGCGGTTGGGCGCCGCGCCGACGCTGTTGGAGCTGGCGCTTCTGATGACCTTGGGCGGCTGGCTGGCGCGGCGCGTCGCGACCGGGCGTGGGCCGATACGCCTCACCGTGGTCGGCCCGTGGATTCTCCTCTTCCAGGCGACGCTCATCGCGGCGCAGATCGCCACCTTGGCGCAGAGCGGCTCGCTTTCCGACGTGCGGATGATCTTCAAGCTGGAGTTGGCGATCCTCTTCTTCTTTCTCTGTGCCAGTCTCACGAGCCATCACTGGCAGCGCCTGCTCATCCGCAGCCTGGTTGTCATCGGCGCGTGCGAGGCCCTGATCGCGCTGGTGCTGTTCCTAGCCCCCCGTGAGTTGGCCCTCCGGGCGCTCGTTCGGCTCGGCCCGCTGGGATATCCCACCGACTCGACGGTGCTGCGATACCTTCCGGACACCGACCGCCTGCGCGCTACCGGCACGGCGATTGACCCGAACGTGCTCGGAGCGTTGCTGATGATAGTTGGCATCATCGTGCTGACCCAGCTACTGGCTTCCGAGCCGGTGCTGCCGCGACCCTGGCTGATCGTCGCGGCAATGGTGGTGCTGCCCGCGTTGCTCGTGACCTTCTCGCGTAGCTCTTGGCTGGGGCTGGCGGCCGGAGTTGGGTTGACGGCGCTGGTGCGCTACCGCCGTCTGTTGCCGTTGCTGGGGGCGGTGGCGGTGGCTTTCGCACTCTGGCCCACCACACAACGGTACGCCCTGCACCTCCTGTCCGGTCTCCGCGCACAGGATCGCGCCGCGGCGATGCGGCTGGGCGAGTTGGAGAATGCCTGGCAGATCATCCAAGCGTATCCCTGGCTGGGCATCGGGTTCGGCGACGCCCCCATGACACACCAAAGCTGCACCACACCTGGCACCATCCGAGCAGCTTTGGAGTGTCACACGATGACGCTCTATCCCGGTGTCTCCAACGTCTTTCTGACGATTGCCGAGCAGGCCGGTCTCATCGGGATGGTGGCCTACGTCGCCGCTCTGGCCGTAGCCCTGGGGACCGCCACGACCCTCTGGTGGCGCCATCGTGCCGCGCCCGGCGCCGACCTCGTGCTGAGTGTGCTGGCGGCGCTTGCCGGTGCGCTCGTCGCGAGCATGTTGGATCACCACTTCGCCCGCTTGCCGCACCTCGTCGCGCTTTTTTGGGGCATGACCGGCCTGGCACTGGCCGCCGCCTACGATCTTAGCGCCTCCCCCGGCGGCCCTCACCCCGGCCCTCTCCTAGGAAGAGAGGAGGATGGACCTACCCCCCGGCCCCCTCCCTCCAGGGAAGGGACTGCCGGGCGCCGTAGAGGTAGTCCCCCCTATGGTTCCTCCGCTATGCCGGAGGACGGCACTTCCCTCCCCTGGAGTTTTGCTCCGGGGGAGGGTCAGGGAGGGGGCCGGAACTCCCCGGCTCACGATGATGGCCAGTGACGGGTTACGCTTGGGCCTCGACGCACGGCTGTTGGCGTACAACCGCGGTGGCATCGCGCGCTATATCACCGCGTTGGGACATGCGCTGGCGGCGCTGCCGACGCATGCACCGTTTACCGACCTGGTCGCGATCTACCATCGCAAGGACCGAACTCGCGCATTGGCGGCGCGCGGCTGGCGGGGCCTGACCGCGTGGACCCCGCCACACCACCGGATCGAACGCTGGGCGCTGGCAACGGAGTTGGCACCGCGCGGCTTGGACGTGTTGCACAGCCCCGACCACGTGCCGTCGGGAGCGGGCCGCGCGCGCTCCGTCGTCACAGTGCATGATCTCTCCTTCCTCCTCTATCCCGATACGCACAGCGCCGACAGCCGGCGCCACTACGCGCAAGTTGCCCGGACTGTCGAGCGGGCGGATCGGATCATCGCTGTCTCCGAGGCGACGAAGCGCGACCTGGTGCGCGAGGTGGGCGCCGACCCTGCCCGTATTCGGGTCGTATACGAGGCTGCCGCTCACGTGCCGGAGTTGGCGACGACGGGTGGCGGTGCCCGGGCGCCGGAGCCGGCGCCCTTTGCCCAGCCGTATGTGCTTTCCGTGCAAGCGGCTATCGAGCCGCGCAAGAATATCCCTCGGCTGATCGCGGCCTTTGCCCAGGTACGCCGCGCTCATCCGGGGCTACGCCTGGTCGTCGCCGGTGGCCCTGGCACCGATGAGCCGGTCGTGCGGGCTGCGGTTGCCCGGCATGACCTGGCAGCAGCGGTGGACTTCCCCGAGATGCTCCCCGAGCGGCTGCTCCAGGCCAGCTACCGCGGCGCCCTGGCCCTTGCGTATCCGTCATTGTACGAGGGCTTTGGCCTGCCGCTGCTGGAGGCGATGAGCGTAGGGACGCCGATCATCGCCTCGCGGGTGTCGTCGCTGCCGGAAGTCGCCGGCGACGCAGCGCTGCTCGTAGACCCGTTCGACGTGGACGCGCTCGCCGGCGCCCTGGAGCGGATCGCCGGCGACGCGGCGCTCCGTGCCGACCTCACGGCGCGCGGCTACCGGCGCGTGCAATGCTTCTCGTGGCAGCGGGCAGCCCAAGAGACCCTCGCCGTGTATCGTGAGGTGTTGGAGTAAGTGAGCGAAAGCTAACGTACCATGCGTATCCTCATTATTACTCCCGACTGGCCATATCCGCCCCATCAGGGCACGGCCCTACGCAACTGGCAGCTCCTCCAGGCGGCGACGAGCGAGCACGAGGTCTACATGCTCTCGCTGGCAGCAGCGCCGCCCACACGGGAGGCCGCGCAAGCGGTACGCGCGATCACGGCGGGCGCGGCCTGGCTCCCGGCGCCACAGCGTAGCTCCTGGCAGCGGCTGACCACGCTGCTGTGGCCTGCCAGCGCCGCACCACACCTGGCACCATCCGTGCGGCGCTGGCGGGCCATGGGTACGCCGCTACCGGATATGGCGCGACGCCTGTGGTCGCCGGCCTTTGTGGAGCTGGCGGCCGACGTGATCGCCACGGCGCGGGTGCAACTGGTACAAGCGGAAGGGCTGGAAGTAGCGGGGATGGCCCTGGCCGCGACCGCGCGCGCGCAGGCTCGTCTCAGCAGTCGGCGGATACCCGTCTTGTTCAACGACCAAAACGCCGAATGGCTGCTCCAGCGCAGCGCGGCCCTTGTGGACCTGCGCCAACCGCGGCGATGGCTGCGGATGCTCTACTCCCTGGCGCAATGGCAACGCCTCCGCCGCTACGAGGCCGCCCTCATCCGTGCTGCGGCGCTGACCACCGCGGTATCGCCCGAAGATGCTCATGCCTTGTCCCGTCTCGCCCAGCGCCCGGTGCGCGTGGTGCCGAACGGTATCGCCGTGGATACCTGGCGGCACGTGGCCGATGTCCCGCCGGAGCAACGGGTCGAGCCGAACACGCTGCTGTTTACCGGCAAGCTGGACTATCGGCCGAACGTGGATGCGCTGTGTTGGTTCTGCGCCGCGGTGCTCCCCCGGGTGCGTGCCCAGCAGCCGGCAGCGCGGCTGCTGATTGTCGGCCGGGACCCGGTTCCGGCGGTGCGGGCGCTGGCCGGGCCGGGCGTGGAGGTGGTCGGAGCGGTACCGGAGATACAGTCGTATTTCGCCCGCGCGGCAGTGTACGTCATTCCGATGCGGATGGGCAGTGGTGCCCGCATCAAGCTGCTCGAAGCGTGGGCCGCCGGCGTGCCGGTGGTGGCGACCACCGCCGGGGCGGCCGGGTTGGCCGGCCGCGCTGACGAGCACCTGCTGGTGGCCGACGATCCTGCTACCTTGGCTGCTCAGATCGGGCGTCTGCTGGTGGACCCGGCGCTGGGGTCACGCCTCGCCGCGGCCGGCCGTGCGCTCGTCACCACCCGCTACGACTGGTCCGTCATCCGGCCGCAGCTGTTGGCATGCTATCGGGTGGTGAGTAATTAGTGGCTAGAGAGCGCAGAGAGGGGCGCCCACTGCTGAGTGAGCACCGCCGCACGTGCTATGATTTCCACACAGTCCCCGCTGGCCCGAGGCCTCCGATGGCAACCAGAGTCACGACTACCACCACTATGCGGCCCTACCGCCACGGGTCCCCGATTGCCTACGACCGGCTCGACTACAATCCCGATGAACTGGTCCAGAAGCCTGATGCGATGGAACAGAACCTCCAGTTGCGCGCCATCCTCCACCTCCTCGCGGCCCACTTCACCGATTTCGACCGCCGGCTCGACGTCTTTCTCGACTCCGACACGATCATCTGCTACGACCCCAGCGACCTCAACATCCGTGTCTCGCCGGACGTGTACCTGGCCTTTGGCGTGGACGCGCAGGCCATCCGCCCCCGCAAGCTCTACCTGCCCTGGGAAGTGGGCAAGCCGCCGGATTGGGTGCTGGAGATCGCCTCGTCCAGCACCGGACGGGAGGATACCGGTCGCAAGCGGGTGATCTACGCCCAGATCGGCGTGCCGGAATACTGGCGCTTCGATCCGACGGCGGAGGCGGAATATCATGGGACGTGGTTGGCCGGGGAGCGGCTGGTCGACGGGGTGTACCAACCGTTGCCGCTGACCACCGAGCCGGACGGCATCTTGAAAGGGTACAGCCCGGTGCTGGGGGTGTCGCTGTGCTGGGACAATGGCTGGCCGCGACTCTATGATCCGGCGACCGAGAGCTATCTGGAGACCTGGCCGGAGGTGGCCGCTGCACGCGAGGCGGCCGAGACCCAAGTCGTGGTCGAGCGGGCCGCCCGCGAGTCCACCGAGACCCAAGTCGTGGTCGAGCAGGCCGCGCGCCAGATGGCCGAGAGGCGCGCCGCCCGCGAGCAGGCCGCGCGCCAGGTGGCCGAGAGGCGCGCCGCCCGCGAGCGGACTGCCCGACTAGCGGAGCGGGCGACCCGTGAAGCGGCCGAGGAGCGCATTCGCCAACTGGAGGCAGAGTTGCGCCGCCGGCAAGCAGCCCAGTAGTCGGTGATCCCTGGCCCCGTCACCGTGCTGACGCACCGGGGAGGGTGCTTGTCCCCGGCCGACTGGTACTTTGCAGACACAACCTCGCCCCAACCGAGGAGAGCCGTGGCCGTTTCGCTGGTGATGACGGTGCTTGACGAGGCCGGCTCGTTGCCGGCGCTCCTTGACTCCATCTTGGCTCAGGAGCGCCGGCCCGACGAGGTGGTAATCGTTGACGGTGGATCGTCGGACCGGACGGTAGCGCTGGCGCACAACTTCGCGCAGCGCGCCGCCCCCGACCTGCCGGTGCGCGTCGAGGTCCTGCCGGGCGCCAATATCTCGACCGGACGCAATCGTGCCATCGAGTTGGCGCAAGGAGACATCATCGTCGTGACCGACGGCGGTGTCGTCCTGCATGCGTCGTGGCTGGCGCGTCTCGTGGCGGCGCTTGAAGCGAGTGATGACGTCCCTGCTGATGTCGCGGCCGGCTTCTTCGTCGCGGCACCGCAGAGCAGTTTCGAGCTGGCCATGGGGGCGACGGTGTTGCCGGCCGTCGAGGACGTCGCGCCGGCCACGTTCTTGCCCTCCAGCCGGTCGGTTGCTTTCCGCCACGCGGCGTGGGAGCGGGCCGGCCGGTACCCGGAGTGGCTCGACTACTGCGAGGACCTGGTATTCGACCTCGCCTTGCGGCGTGAAGGCGTGCGCCAGCGGTTTGTGCCCGATGCGCTTGTTGCGTTCCGGCCCCGGCCCAGCTTACCGGCGTTCTTCCGGCAGTATTACCGCTATGCGCGCGGCGACGGCAAGGCCGACCTGTGGCGCCGGCGGCATGCCATTCGATACGGCGTATATCTTGGGGCCCCGCTGGGCTGGCTCTTGGGTGCCCACTGGCCGCTACTACGCTGGCTCATTGTCGTAGCGATGCTGGCGTATGTCCGCCGTCCCTATCAGCGGCTCTGTGCGCGGGCCGAGCGCTCGCCTGGCCCGCTGGAGCCGCACCACACCTGGCGCGATCCGTGCGGCTCCGGCGGAACACCCGGCCAGTTTCTACAGGCGGCGGCGTGGGTACCGCTGATCCGCCTAACGGGGGATGTAGCCAAGATGATCGGGTATCCTATCGGTGTCCGGTGGCGGCTGGCGGGCCATCACCGGCAGCATGACGAGCCACGGCGATGACGACACAACTACTCCAGCACGAGACGGCGGCGGTGCAGCCGGGGGAGGCCCCGTCGGTCCCTACGCTCTCCATCGTCATCGTCTCGTATAACACACGGGAGCTGTTGCGGGCCTGCCTGCGCTCGGTGCAGGCGAGTGTGCTTGACGGCACTTATGAGGTCTTCGTCGTGGACAACGGGTCGAGCGACGGCTCGCCGGAGATGGTGGCGGCCGAGTTCCCGCAGGTTGTGTGCCTGGCCGAGACGGGGGATCGCGGCTACGCTGCGGCGAATAACCTGGCGCTGCGCCGCTGCCGCGGCGCCTACCGGTTGTTGCTCAACCCCGATACCGAGCTGCCGAGCGACGCGCTGGCGACGATGCTGACCTTCATGGACGGCCATCCGCGCGTGGGCATCGCCGGCCCCAAGCTCGTCAAGCGCAACGGGCGCCTCGACTTGGCTTGCCGGCGCAGCTTTCCCACCCCAACCAACGCCCTCTACCACTTCATCCGCCTGCCCCGGCTGTTCCCGGCGATCCCCACCTTTGGCGCGTACAACCTCACCTTCCGCGATCCCAACCGGTCCTATGAGGTGGACTCGGTGTGCGGGGCGTTTATGCTAATGCGCGCGACCATGCTCGGCGAGATCGGCTTGCTCGACGAGACGTATTGGATGTACGGCGAGGACCTGGACCTGGCGTTTCGCGCCAAACGGTGTGGCTGGCAGGTGTATTACAATGCCGACGTGCAGGTGAAGCACTACAAGGGGGAGAGCAGCAAGCAGCGGTCGCTGAAGTGTACCTACGAGTTCTTCCGAGCGATGCACGTCTTTTATCGGAAGCACTATGCCCCCCGGCGGCCGGCAGTCGTCAACGCCCTCGTCACCGCCGGTATCGCGTTGCTCGGAACGGCATCCCTGGTGGCTGATCGCGTGCGACCGGCGGCCTTGCGGCGCGTCTCCTCCTAGTGAGCAGTACCGGCTACCGCAACCCACAAGGGTGCTCATCCGCTAGGCGGCCAAGTCCGAGCAGTCTGGCGGCATTGTCGGTATTATCTAGGCCAATGAGCACTACCGAAGCTGACCGGAGTCGCGCTGCCCACCGGGAGGACGTGCTCTCGGCTGCGGCCGAGCCGAGCCGAGAGCTTGTTACTCAGCCAGCGCAGTTTTTGGCTGCCAATCCGGTGCCCGTCCGGCCGAAGAGTAAGCTGGCGTGGACCCTCTCCCCCGGAGTGCTCGTCGTCACCGACGGCGTGGCCATTCTGCTGGCTTTCCTTTTCGCCCACCAGTTGCGCTTCGGTCTGGCGATCCCCCCACCCGCCATAGATCACACACTGGCCTCGTATACCGGCTTTGTCGCCATTGCTATCCCGACCATCCTCATTGCGATTGCGACTTCCGGGCTATACCAGCGGAGCAGCCTGCAATCCGTCGCCGAGCAAGCCTCTCGCCTGCTCATTGCCGTCGGCGGGGGCATGGTGCTCACAGTGGCCGTGGGAGTGTTTGTCCTACGCGGCCCCACCGAGTCGTCTCGGCTGCTCATCATCTACTTCGGGGTATTCAGCCTCGCCTTGACCGGGTTCGGACGCTACGTTTGGGCGCTCTGGCGTGACTTCCTGGCGCGGCGCGGCGTGTTGGCGCGTACCTGCTTGATCATCGGCACTGGGCCGGCAGCGGAGCGGGTGGTGGCGCACTTGGCTCGGTCGCCGGCACTCGGCTATCGCGTGGTGGGATTTGTCGAAGGCAAGAGCGCGGCCGATACGGAGCCGCCTGAGCCGCCGGCGACCGAGCGGCAGCCGGTGCTGGGTAGCCTCGATAGCCTCGATAGCGTGCTCCGCCGCGTCTATCCCGACGAGCTTATCATCGCCGATCCGGCCCTTACTCACGCCGAGATGCTGCGTATCTTCGACCGGGGTATGATGGTCCGCGCGCGAATCCGCGTCTTCCCGGACTTGTTCCAGGTGATGATGAGCGATGCCAGCTTGGTCAACCTCCGCGGTCTCCCCCTGATCGGCGTGAAGTCCATCGAGTTGCAAGCGTGGCAGCGCACGGTCAAGCGGTGGTTCGATGTAATGGTCGCTTCGGTCGCCTTGGTCGTGGGGGCGCCGTTCCTGCTCCTGCTTGCACTCCTCGTCAAGCTCGACTCGCGCGGCCCGGCCCTGTTTGTTCAGGAGCGGGTCGGCATGGACGGCAAACGGTTCCACGCCATCAAGTTCCGCTCGATGACCCACGATGCGGAGGGGCAGGCGGGGCAGTATTGGACCGTGCGTAACGACCCGCGCGTGACAGCGTTCGGCAAGTTCCTGCGGCGCTCCTCCCTCGATGAGATTCCGCAGTTGATCAACGTGATCGTGGGCGACATGAGCATTGTGGGGCCGCGCCCGGAGCAACCCCGGTTCGTTGACCGCTTCAAGACGATGGTACCCGACTACACCAAGCGGTTGCGTGAAAAAGCCGGCATGACCGGCTGGGCACAGGTCAACGGCTTGCGCGGCGACGTTTCCATTGAAGAGCGCACGAAGTACGATCTATATTATGTCGAGCATTGGTCACTATGGTTGGATCTCAAGATTATTTTCCGCTCGCTCCTCCGCATCATCCACGACCCCAGCGCCTACTAACGCCGTTGGCAGTGAGGCCGAGTAGGCGCCGGGCGTGTCTGCCGTGTACCGACGATATGGTATGCTGATTCGTGGCTGGCACTCTTGGGGGCAGAGTGCTAAGGAGGAGCCTAGTGGCCATGCCGGACGCACTGCCGCACCATCAGCTACCCCCAACCCTCAGTGCGCGCAAGCGGTTGATCCTGAAGGCGATTGTGGAATCCTATATCGTCTCCGCCACTCCCGTTGGGTCCGGGCAGGTCGTGCGCGAGTATGTCCCGGATGTCAGCTCGGCCACGGTACGCAACGAGATGGTGGGGTTGGAAGCGGCCGGCTTGCTCGTCCAGCCGCACACCTCGGCCGGGCGCGTTCCCTCGGAAGGGGGCTTTCGCTACTTCGTGCGGCAGCTAATGGAGGAGCGGACGCTGACGCGGACCGAGCAGTCCACGATCAAACGGCAGCTCTTCGCGGTGCAGTTGGCTCGTGAGGAGTGGCTTGACGTGGCGACAACCCTGCTGGCGCGCGTGGCCCGCGCTGCGGGGATTATCAGCGCTCCCGTAGCCACGCAATGCCGCGTGAAGCACGTTGAGCTACTGGCTATTCAGGAGTGCCTGGGGCTGCTCGTTCTGGTCTTGCAGGAGGGCACCGTCAAGCAGCAGTTGATTGAGCTACCGGAGGACACCCCCCAGACGGACCTCAGTGCGGCCAGTAGTCGCCTCAATCAACGCATTCACGGCCTGAGTTGCAGTGAGCTTGAGGCGCTGACGGCGCCCATGTCCGATCTGGAGTCGTTCATCGCCGCTCGCTTGGTGAGCCTCATGGCCCAGATTGACGAGCACCAGCGCAAGGAGTTCCACCACACCGGGTTGGTCGAGTTGCTAGAGCTACCCGAATTTCAGCAACCCGAGCAGGCGCGGCGCATTGTGCGCCTGCTAGAGCAGCCCGAGGAGCTGTTCGGATTACTGGAGACACTGCCCTGGTCCGAGGGCACGCACATCCTGATCGGCGCGCGCGGACCGCGCACCGCCATCTTGCAAGACCTGGGCCTCGTCGTCTCCTACTACGGTGTCGAAAGCGTGGCCAGTGGCTTCGTCGGTGTGCTCGGCCCGATGCGACTACCCTATGCCGAGATCGTACCCGTTGTCCGCTACGTGTCGCAGGTGATGACGGAGTCGCTCGACGACCTACTCAGTCCCGGCGCGAGGTATCCGGCGCCCGAGGCCCCTTGCAGTTGATCTACGCCAGAGCTTCGGAGGTAGAGAAAGATACGTTATGACGGCAGAATCTGTCCCATCGAGGGAAGCGCAGTCGGAGCAGGAAGCACCGTCCCACGAGACTACCAAAGCAGCGACCACGGCGGCAGCGCCGGCAGCGGCCGAGCCGTCCGTAGCCGAACTCCAGGAACAGCTCGCCGCCGCACGGGCCGAAGTGGATGACATGCGCGACCGCTGGCAACGGTCGGCAGCGGATTTCAGCAACTACCGGCGGCGTCAGCAGTTCGATCAGGAAGAAGCGGCCAAATACGCCGCCGCACCCACGCTCACCGACCTGCTGCCCATCGCGGACAGCTTCGAGCGAGCCTTCACCGCCCTGCCTGGCGAGCTAGTCCAGTTCACCTGGATCCAAGGCGTCGCCCAAATCGGCCAGTTGGTCATGCAAACCTTGCAGCGGCATGGGGTCCGGCCGATTGACGCGCTGAATCAGCCGTTCGATCCGCGTTACCATGAAGCGGTGATGCATGAGGAGGGCGAGGGCGCCCATACCGTCTTGGAAGTATTCCAGGCCGGGTACACCCTCCACGAGCGCGTCTTGCGTCCGGCGTTGGTCAAGGTTGGACCGCCACCCGCAGAGCAAGAGCAGCCGGCAGCGGACCAAGATGCCCCCGCCGCCACGCCCGACGACCCCGCAGCCGACATCGCCAGCGCAGCGGACGAGGCGGCCACCGCCTAGGGTGCTTCACGGTGGCTGTGCGTGGTGCCATGTATCTCCCAATAGACAAGCGACTGCCGATGCTATAGACTGGTGACAGTGGGGAGAAGAGCATGGTATCCGAGACCGTCCAGGTTCCGGCAAGCGAGCATTATGCGACCAGGGCCGAGCTAATCGAGGCTATCGGCGAGTTCAAGGGCGCTGTCAATCAGTTCGCGGCCGCCGTGTCTTCTCTGGATAACAATATCACCACTATGCAACGTGAAATGGTTGAGTCGAGCAATAATGTGGCGCGGCTGGACCGGAACTACGGGGAGTTGCAGACCAATCTAGTCGAGATGAGCAGTAACATAGTGCGGTTAGAGGGCAAGTACGACCGGGACTACGGAGAGCTAAAGGCCAATCTAGTCCAGGTGAGCGATAATGTGGCGCGGCTAGATCGGAATTACGGGGAGATGCAGGCCAATCTGGTCGAGGTGAGCGATAATGCGGCGCGACTAGACCGGAACTACGGGGAGATGCAGGCCAATCTGGTCGAGGTGAGCGATAATGTGGCGCGGCTAGATCGGAATTACGGGGAGATGCAGGCCAATCTGGTCGAGGTGAGCGATAATGTGGCGCGGCTAGATCGGAATTACGGGGAGATGCAGGCCAATCTGGTCGAGGTGAGCGATAATGTGGCGCGGCTAGATCGGAATTACGGGGAGATGCAGGCCAATCTAATCCAGGTGAGTAATAGTATAGTGCGGCTAGATGGTAAGCACGACCGGGACTACGGAGAGCTAAAGGCTGCCATAGGTGAAGTTAAAGGCAGTATAGCGGGTGTTGGCACCGGTCTAAGGGGTCAGATCGTGGTGGGTGTGCTCACCACCATTGCCGTTTTGGTCGGTGTAGCCATCCTGACAATCGCTGTACTCAACTTTCTACCTATACGGTGAAGTTTCCCAGTATACATGCGGATAATAAAGAATAATGGCAGCGGCCATGCCTCGGATCATCGGGATTGACCTCGGTACCACCAACTCGTGCGTCGCCGTCGTCGAGGGCGGCCAGCCGGTAGTGATACCGAGCGCGGAAGGCAATCGCACGACCCCCTCCGTGGTGGCCGTCTCCCAGAGTGGGGAGCGCCTGGTGGGCCTCATGGCCCGGCGCCAGATGGTCACCAACCCGGAGCACACGATCATCTCCATCAAGCGCTTCATGGGCCGGAAGGCCACGGACCCGGAAGTCCGGCGCACCCGCGAGTTGCTCCCCTATCGCGTGACCGACACCGCCGACGGCGATCTGCGCGTGACCCTGCGGGAAGCCGCATATGCACCGCCGGAGATATCGGCGATGGTGCTCCAAAAGCTCCGTGCCGATGCCGAGCAGTACTTGGGCCAGCCGGTCGCGCAGGCGGTCATCACGGTCCCGGCCTACTTCAACGATAGTCAGCGCCAGGCTACCGAAGATGCCGGCAAGATCGCCGGATTGGAGGTACTGCGGATCATCAATGAGCCGACGGCCTCGGCGCTCGCCTTTGGCCTCGATCAAGAAGACGACCGGAAGGTCGCGGTCTACGATCTGGGCGGCGGGACGTTCGATATCTCCATCCTGGAACTCGGTGAAGGTGTGTTCGAGGTCCGCTCCACCAGCGGCAATACGCACCTGGGCGGCGACGATTTCGATGATCGCATTGTGGACTGGCTAATCGCCGGCTTTGCAAGCGAGCACGGCGTAGACTTGCGCCGCGACAAGATGGCCCTCCAGCGGGTCAAGGAGGCCGCCGAGAAGGCCAAGTGTGAGCTATCGTCGGTGCTCCAGACGGAGATCAACCTGCCGTTCATCACGGCCGACCCGACCGGCCCAAAGCACCTCAACGTCGTCTTGACGCGAGCCAAGGTCGAGCAGTTGGTTGGTGACCTGATCGAGCGCACCGAGGGGCCCTGCCGGCAGGCGCTGGCCGATGCCGGCCTGGAGCCTGGTGATATTGACGAGGTCGTCTTAGTCGGCGGCCAAACGCGCATGCCGGCCGTACGCGAGCTAGTGACGCGCCTGTTCGGGAAGGAGCCGCGCAGTGGAGTCAACCCGGACGAGGTGGTGGCCCTCGGCGCGGCGGTGCAGGCAGCCGTGCTCGCCGGCGATGTAGAGGATGTCGTGCTCCTTGATGTCACGCCGCTCTCTCTGGGGATTGAGACGAAAGGCGGCCTCTTCACCCGCCTCATCGAGCGCAATACGACCATTCCCACGTCGAAGACTCAAACCTTCACGACCGTCAGCGACAAGCAGCGCACCGTGGCCATTCACGTGTTGCAAGGCGAGCGCGATCTGGTCGCGCACAACCATTCCTTGGGCCGTTTCGAGCTAACGAACCTGCCGGAGGCGCCGCGGGGCACGCCGCAGATAGACGTGACCTTCGACATTGACGCCAACGGGATCGTCAAGGTCGCGGCGCGAGACCGGACCACCGGGCGCGAGCAGGCCATCCCGGTAACCGGCGCCGCGGGACTGTCGAAGGAGGAGATCGAGCGGATGGTCGCCACCGCGCGGGAGCATGCCACAGCCGACGCGCAAGCGCAGGAGTTGGTCGCGGCGCGGAACCTCGCTGACGTGCTGGCCTATCGCGCCGAACGCACGCTCGATAAGATCGGCGGGCAGCTCTCCAAGCAGGTGCGCCAGGCTCTCGAAGCGCAGATTCTCGACCTGCGGAGTGCGCTCGTTGGCGATGACCTCGCTGTCCTGCGCGAACAAACCGCGGCGCTGCGGGCGGCGCTGCTCAAGACGGGTGAGCGTGTGTACCATGAAACAGTAGCGCCGCCCGCATCCGGCGCCGAGCAGCCGGCGGCGCCGGATGCAGCGGCCACCGAACAGTCCGATCCGACCGCGAACGACCCACCTACCGAGGGAGCCTGATGAGCACCACCAAACGCGATTACTATGAAGTGCTGGAAGTGCCCCGGTCCGCCACGGAGGACGAGATCAAGCGGGCCTACCGTCAGTTGGCTCGCCGGTACCATCCCGACATCAACAAGACCGCCGAGGCCGAGGAGCGCTTCAAGGAGCTTGGCGAGGCCTACGAGGTCTTGCGCGACCCCCAGAAACGCCAGGCTTACGACCGGTTCGGCCACAACGGGCCGCGCAGCCCGTTTGGGCCAGGCGGGCCTGGAGGACCCGGTAGCGGCGTGGACCCCTTTGGCTTTGGCGGGGTAGCCGACATCTTCGAGACGTTCTTCGGCGGTGGCCCGACAACCCGCCGCTCCGGGCCGCAGCGCGGCGCCGACATCAAGATGTCGCTCCAGTTGGAGTTCGAGACGGCCGTCTTTGGCGGCGAGCGCGAGGTCACGGTCACGCGCGACGAGCCGTGCCCCCTTTGCAGCGGCACGGGCGCAGAGCCTGGGTCCGAGCTACTGGTCTGCCCTACCTGCCAAGGCGCCGGTCAGATACGCCAGGTGCAGCAATCGCTGCTCGGCCAGGTAGTCACGCGGGGCGTGTGCCCGCGTTGCGACGGCGAGGGGCAGATCGTCGAGCAGGCATGTCGCGAGTGCCGCGGCTCCGGCCGCATGCAGCGTACCCGCGCGCTCCAGGTGACCATACCGGCCGGCATTGACGACGGCACCCAAATCCGCGTTCCCGGCGGCGGCGATGTCGGCGAGTGTGAAGGTCCACCGGGCGACTTGTATATCGAGCTGGAAGTTGCTCCGCACCCCCTCTTCCGACGAGACGGGCAAGACATTCACCTCGAGTTGCCCCTCGACGTGGCGCAGGCTGCACTGGGTACTGAGATCGAGATACCGACCCTCGGCGGCACCGAGAAGCTGAAGATTCCCGCCGGGGTGCAGGCTGGCCGCACCTTCCGCCTACGCGGGCAAGGGATCGCGCATGTCCGGGGTGGCGGACGCGGCGACGAGATTGTCACGGTGCGGATTGTGGTGCCCCAGGACCTCACGCCGTACCAGCGTAAGCTATTCGAGGAGTTGGCTGCGACCTTCGAGACTGCCCGACCGCCCGACCAGGACGGCGAGGCACACAAGGGATTCTTCGACAAGCTCCGCGACGCGATCCCCCATTGACCAGTAGCCAGTGACCGGTGATTTGTAGGGGCATCCCTTGTGGATGCCCGCAGCGGCAGGGGCGTCATGAACGACACCCAGAACCGGCCCCTGGCTCGACCAGGAGACACGATCAATCGCGCCCCTACCCTGGCGGCGAGTCGGGCCAGCAACCCTCTGGCACCACTACCTACCATTATGAGTATGAGCCTTGCTAGGCAGGTAGCTCCCCCTCTCCACAAGTGGAGAGGGGGCCGGGGGGTGAGGCGCGGTCTACCCACTACCTCAGCAGGAGCCTGGTCGTGGCTCCCCGTGACTTGACTGATTTAATATCAGGGCGTATACTGCCATTGAGCCACTTAAGCAGAAGGTCGGCACTGCTATGCCACAGCGCGACGACGAGGACACACTCACGCGCGTATTCCGCCGGATGGGCGAGCCATCCTGGTGGATTCTGCGCGTGCTGAGTGCCACGGAGCCTATTCCCGGCATTGAGATCATCCGGCGCGTGCAGCGCCTCTTGGCGACGGCCGATTACCCGATGAAGCGGCTCGACCCGGCCACCCTGCACTATGCGCTGAAGCGCATGGATGACGACGGCCTCATCCGCGGTGAGGGGGACCGGGAAGTAGACGTGCCTGGCCCGCGGGGGACGATTCGGCGAGCAATGCGTCCGGTGTACGTGATTACTGGCTTGGGGGAGGTAGCGCTGGCTCGCCGTCGCCGCCTTGAGACGTTGCCAACGTCGGCGGTCCTTGGCCCCGGGTGGGAGCAGTTGGCGGCCGAAAGGGCGCGCTGATGGCCGCGCCCGTCCTTCCTGTCCGACTCGGTCATGCCCTCACCATGGCGGGCGCAGCGGTCCAGGACATGGGCCGCCTACTCGCCGGCTTGACCGTCTACGGCCTTGCCTTTACCTGGGCGGTTGTTGCCGTCTGGCTCTGTTTTGGTCCGGTCGCAGCCCTCTGGCAGTCCGTCGTCGGTGGGCTGCCGTCTATTGTGGCCACGGTGGGAAGTCTCGGCGTCAGCGTGATCTTGGCGCGGCGACTGCTCCGCCTGGGCGACCGACTGATACATGGGGCAGATGGAGCGGATACGGACCACTGGCGGCCCGTTGCCACTCTGCCCACCAGCCGTTCCTACGACTGGGTTGCCCACAACCGACAGGTCATCCGCACGCATCGCAAGGCGCACTACTACCGCACACGGCAGCTCGACCGCTTGGCCGCCCTGGAGCGGGAAGAGCAAGCGGAGCAGGCCCGAGAGGTCATACCGAGCCACGACGTTGCAACACCGGCCGGTGCCGACTCAACCCCTGGGGGCCAGCCGGCCGGCTCCTGGCTGGCGCCGTTGACGATGAGTTGGCTCGCGCTGCGCGTGCTCGTGGGCCGTCGGCCACGAGTGACCGCGTCGGATGCCGCCACTCTGGAGCGCGCCTTGCATCAGGCGGAGGCCGCGCTGGCCGCCGTCGCGCGTGTCTTGCCGCCATCACAGCGAGCGGCGGTCCTGTCTACGGCCGCCGACGTCATCCAGTGGGAAGCCACGACGCCAGCGGCCGTCGGCCCGATCACGCGGCGCCTCAGCTATGACATGATCGTTGCGGGAATGCGCTCTCACCTGGAGTTCCTCGCTCCGGCCGGTACCTTCTGGCTCACGGTCGCCAGCCCCTTCCTCGCCGCCGGTGCGATTGTCACCGGGATCATCACCGCGCTGGTGGTACTCGGCGAGTTCAGCCTCGCGCACCTCACCTTCCTCCCCCTGGTGGCGCTCGGTGCCCTCGTCAGCGTGGCGGTGGTCGTCGGCTGGCTGACGGTGACGGCGCTCGACCGCCGCTGGCGTCAGCCGTAGCTGCGCTGTCCTCCCTCCGGCGCCCAACCGGTCAAGCTGGAACCCCCAGCTTTCTCCTGCCTCTGCGGCAGCACAATCACGGCAGAGCCTTTCCAAAGTCGCCACCAACCCGGTCATTCATCACCACCAACCCGGTCATTCTGAGCAGCCTTTCCACTGTCATTCTGAGCAACCTTTCCATTGTCATTCTGAGCAACCTTTCCATTGTCATTCTGAGCGGAGCGAAGAATCTCGCCCCGTGGGAGCGACCCGGCACTCCACTCAGAGCCGGCCCCTGGCTCGAACCGGGGGTGACAAGGGTGACATATGGAAAGCCCCTGCAATCACGGCACTAACAGTTGACTCGTTTAACCTTCATTACTACAATAGACTGTACTGATCTAGGGCGTGTTCACACAACCGCTCCCATATCGCCATAATGTCACCCTGAACGCAGTGAAGGGTCTCAACTCCTTGTCGTGAGCACCGGTTTGGGTCAGCGGGCGCTTGAGATTCCGCACTGCGCCCGCAATGACCGGCTGACAGGAGCAGCTGGCAGCTTAGTGTGAACACGCCCTAATCAAGAGCGTCCCGGTAGCTACGTAGGTAGGGCAACGCCTCACGGAGAGGGGGGCTATGGTCGGTACGACTCGGCGCCGGTATCTCCGAAGAGTCGGGATTGCACTGGGTAGCCTCCTGAGCGCGGCGTGCGATCTGCGCCTACCCTTGCCGGGACAGGCTACTCCCCAGAGCACCGTCCGCTTCTTCATTCCCCACCATCCCAGAAATCAGACCAACCGGCCGGTCCAGATCGCTGCCTTCACTGCGAAGCTCCCCCACATCGCAGTGGAGATCGAGTGGCACGCCGCAGAGTTCTTCATCCCGGCAGAAACGCTTGCGTCGCGAGTAGCCGCCGGCACACCGCCGGATGTGTTCGAGCTTGATCAGGCCTTTGTGCCTCGTGCCGCCCGGGACGGCTGGGTACACGACCTCTTGCCACGACTGAAGCAGGATCAGGACGACCTCAGCGACTTCTATCCCGCCGTCCTGGCAGCCGGGCGCTACGCCGGCATACAGGTGGCGCTGCCCGAGGCCTGGTCCCCGCACATCATGTACGTGAACCGCGGCCTATTCCGGCAAGTCCAGCTGCCCTTGCCGGACCACACCTGGACCTATGACCGGTGGCTCGAAGCGGCGGCGCGACTCACCCAAGTAGAGGCCGATCCACCCATTTGGGGTGCGCTGTATTCAGACCTGCCCGGACCCTTGCTCCATACCCTGTGGGCATGGGGTGGCAGCCTGCTCAGTGCCGATGGGCAGCAATGTGCGCTGGACTCCCCACCGGCGGTCAGTGCTCTGCAGTGGATCGCCGATCTGTGGCTCAAGCACCGGGTCGCGCCATCTCCGACTGATCTGAGGCGCCTGCGGGGGAGCGAGTTCTCGTTGTTCGCAACCGGTCGGTTCGGACTAATGCCACATTTCCACCTCACGCCAAACATCGCCTGGGTGGTGGAACGGGATAGCAGCGCGCGGAAAACGCCTGGTCTTGACTGGAGTGTACGGGAAAACCCCGCACTCGACTGGGCGGTGACGACGGTGCCCATTGGTCCTGCCGGCCGCGAGACTTCCGCTTGGCCGGAGAGCTACAGCATCGCTGCCAGCACCGCCAATCCTGATAGTGCCTGGGCCTGGCTGAAGTTTCTGACGAGTGCGGAGGGCTTTGCGGCGGCGGGGAACCCGACGGGGTGGGTCGCCTCAATACATCAGGCGCGACGCATTGCCCTGCTCGATATGCGCGGCGTCATGATGCCGGCACGCCAATCGCTGGCCGACCACCTCTTGCTGCAGCAGGAGGCCTGGTTGACCGAACGCGGCGTTCTCCCCGCCTTTATCGAGACGGCCAAAACCCTGCGACCGCCGCAGCACATCCCCAACTACACCGAGGTGTTGCCAGCGTTCATACAAGGCTGCCAACCGCTCTGGGCGGGCATGCAAGATGCCAGGCGAGCTATGGACGATCTGGTGCCGACGATCAACGCGCTGCTTGCGAAAACACCGTAATGCCCACCGAATACTAATGTCGGAGCGGGGCGCAATGGGCTGGTAGGGGGCATTATGAACGTTGCTCACTTGATTAGGTATTGTTCCGGCCCCCACCCTCGCCCTCCCCCGGAGCAAGCTCCAGGGGAGGAAACCTGCTTCCGGCCCCGGTGGAGCGGGGGTAGGGCTGGGAAAGAGAGCGGTCCTCCACTCCCTGATTAAGTTGGCAATCCTCATCATGACGCCCAGGGCACGCGATCAATCGCGCCCCTACACAGAAATCCACCTCTGTCAGGGCCAAGCATGGAGGCGCGTGTAAGATTTGCTGCGGTGCTGCCATAAAGGTTCGGGAGCTTGCACCAGGACGAGGTTGAGCGTTGCTACCGCCGCGCGAGCCATCGGACGACGCAGCCCTCCTGCGCCGGCTCCAAACCGGTACGCGCGAGCAGGTACACGCGGCCTTCCAAGTTTTGGTCGAGCGGCACCAGCCGCGGCTGTTCCTGCACCTGGCAGCCAAGGGGCTGACCCACCCGGAGCAACAGGATGTTGCCAACGAGACCTGGGAGCGGGCCTGGCGGCTCATCGGCGACTTCGAGTACCGGGGGGGCATCGGCATCTTTGCTTGGCTCCGCGCGATTGCCAACCATGTAGCCCAGGAGCAGTTCAAGCGCCGCTTCTTCGGCTCCGCGCTCGACGCGGCGCAATTCGAGCTGGCCGATCCTGCCGCCGACGATCCGGAGGCCTCCGTCCTCCAACGGCTCACCGTGCAGGTGCGCCGCGCGGTACTCCGACAGGTACTCGCCACCGCGCCCCGGGATTACCGCATCGTCATCTGAGCCTACTTTTTCGCGGAGCAGACGACCGAGCAGATCATGGCCCGTCACGGCTGGTCGCGGAGTAAGGTGTATACGACGAAGTTCCGCGCCCTCGCGTGGCTGCGCGAGCGTCTGATCGCCCTTGAATCCCATCCTCCTCGACATGGAGAAGGGGCCGGCTGACATATGGAGGTATGCATCTCCACACGAAAATCCACCCTGCCCTCATCCCTAACCCTCCCCCGGACTGAGCTACCAGGGGAGGGAACGTACCGTCCCCCTGCGGAGCGGGGGGACCATAGGGGGGCGGGGGCCACCCCCTATGAACGCGGTAGACTCATGTAGACATAGCAGCGAGGAGCACCCGTGACACCGGAAAACGAAGCACTCAGAGGCGAGCTACTCGCAGCGTGGCTCGACGACTTGCGCCAGGACCGTCCACCCCGCGACCACCCGGCGGTGCAGGCGCTCCCTCCCGCCGACGTGGCCGAGGTGCTGCGGCTGGCGCGTTGGCATAAAGGCGTCTTCTTCCCCTCGCTCCCGGCTGACTCACCAGCCGACGAGCTGCTGCCGGAAGTGACTGGTATGGACCACCTCACCTCGCTCGTGACCACGGCGGGCGTCTATATGCGTCCTGTAAGACTGGCGCGGCTGCGCTCATATGGAGGTAGTGCGAGGTCGGCGGAAGCAGCCACGCAGCCTCCCGATGACGCAGCCCTCTACGCCGCGTACCGCGGCAGCGTGTGGTAAGTCCCGACCGCCTCGCGCCACTACTCCCGACGACGCCACTGGAGCGTCACCGGCGCAGTGAGGAGGGACGATGAACACCGACGCGCAGCCCAGCACCGCAGCCGACGCAGCAGCCCCAACGCGGCCCTTGGAGATCACCGATGTCCAGGGACTCAGGAGCGCGGATGGGTACGAAGACCCCGCCGCCATCTCCCCGGACAGCGCCCTCGTCGCCTTCACTATCCGCTCCCTTGCCCAGCGACCCTACGACGCGGCCGCCGAGCGCGGTGTGCCCTCAGGTAGCGAGGGCCTTGAGCTGGCCATCGCCGAGCTGGACAGTGGCGCGTGGCGCTCGCTCACCTCCGGCTGGGACAGTGGCAAGCCAAAGCTGCCTCCAGGCACCCCTGGGACCGGCAGCGTTGGCCCCGCCAGCAGTTGGGGAGCGCGGTGGTCGCCCGATGGCCGTTGGCTGGCGTTCTACTCCGACCGCAACCATATCGCGCAAGTCTGGCTCTGGAACCGCGAGACGAACGCCACCCGCCTCGCCTGTGCCGATCCGATCCAGGTGACGTTCGAGTTCGAAACGCTCCAATGGCTGCCGGACAGCACCCGGCTGGTCACCAAGCTGCGGACCGCCGGCTGGCAGCCGCTCCCGCGACGCGATCCACCGCCCCCGAAGGGCACGCGCGAGGTCTGGGTCTCGCCACCGGAAGCGCCACCGACCTCCCCCACCGGTGAGAGCCGACCCTGGTATGAACAGAGCCGCGGTGATCTGGCGATCATTGACATTCGGACCGGCGAAGCGCAGCGGCTAGCGACCGACCTTACTCCCCCCACCGTCATTCCCGCTTGCGCGGGAATCTCCTACCCCCTCGCCTACCGCCTCTCGCCCGACGGCCGGTATCTTGCTGCGTCCTGCTACGACCCCGCCTACTGGAAGATCGAGCCGGACGGTGAGAACAGCACGTTGTCCGATCTCCATCTACTCGCGGTTGACGGGTCGCGGCACGATGTCTTGCGGCGCCGGGTGCCAATGTCCTTTGGCAACACCTTCTCTTGGTCGCCGGCCAGCGACGCGCTCGCCTACCACACCTACGGCGGCGGCCCCGGACGGGTCGCGCTGCTCGCGCTGGACGGCACCGAGCGGGTGCTCCATGACGGGAGTGAGGTGGATTTCGGCCACGAAGAACCGTATCCGCCGCCACTGTGGTCGGCCGATGGCCGGTTCCTCTACTGCTGGAGCGACAGCCAGGTCTACCGCTTGGCGACCGACACCGGCACCTGGCAGAACATGGCGCCCGATCAGCGGGACTATCGCCTGCTTGGCCCCATCTATCCGCTCACCGGCATGATCGCCAGCGATTTCGGGCGGCCGGGCACCGTCGTCGTCGTGGGCCGGCACCGCCGCACCAGCGGGGAGGCGCTGCTGCGGCTGACCGGTGGCGCACCGGAGATTGTGTTGCCCGACAAGGAGCGCTCCCTACTCGACGTGGCCGCGCGGAGCGATAACGACGGCCACCTCATCGTCAGTACCATCGAGAGCCAAAAGCACCCCCGCGAGCTATGCGTCATTGACGTGCGCGCCGGTGACGGACCAACGCTGCCGGTCCCAAGCACGCCTGGAGGCAGCGTTGGCCCGTCAGGCACCGAGCGCCGCTTGACGGACCTGAACTCGCACCTGGCTCACGTGCCATTAGGTACCGGCCGCCTGCTCACTTATACCGGCGCAGACGGCAGCGCGCGGAGGGCGGCGCTCTTCCTACCGCCCGACTACCAGCCCGGGCAGCGCTATCCCACGATTGTCAACGCGGCGTTTGGGTACGGCGGCGTTAGCATGTTGCGCTCCTTTGTCTTCTCCGGCAGCGGCAGCCTGCATCTGTTTACGACGCGCGGCTACGCTGTACTGTTCCCCAATGTCCCCGCGCAGGGAGCCGACGCGATGACCGCACGCACGCTCGAAGCCGTGGATGCTGCGGTAGCGCAAGGCTATAGCGATCCCGACCGGCTCGGCGTGATGGGCTTCAATATCGGCGGCTACGCGACCTGCTGCATCGTCACCCGCACCGAGCGGTTCCGCGCGGCCGTGGCGGTCGACTCGTTCACCAACCTGATCTCGTGGCCGCTGCACATCAAAGCCAACCATCTGGACTGGCTGGGGCACGCCAAGGAGCACGAGACCCACCTGGGCGGCACGATCTGGGAAGTGCCGGAGCAATACGTGGAGAATTCGCCGCTCTTCCACCTCCACCGCGTCACCACGCCGCTGCTGCTGCTACACGGCACCGAGAATCCGATCCCCATTAGTCAGAGCGAAGAGCTTTACGCCGGCCTACGCCGCCTGGGCAAAGTGGCGACGTTGGTGCGCTACTACGACGAGGCGATGGGCCTCTGGACGTGGACACAAGAGAACCTGGAAGACCTCTGGTACCGCAGCATCGCCTGGTTCGACCGCTACCTCTGAGTCCCGCCCCCCTATGGCCCCCCCGCTCCGCAGGAAGATATGGATTCCCGCGCAAGCGGGAATGACGGAGTGGGGTGCAAGTCCCCTCCCCTGTGCATCAGCACGGGGGAGGGTTAGGGAGGGGGCGCCATTGCGCTCGCTATTCCAGCGTCCCCGCGTCGTCCAGCGCCGGGCGCTCGAGGCGGAGGTGGTAGGGAGGCTCCATCACGGCCCGCTGCTCCTCGCTCAGTCCGTCCACAAACGCCTCCGGCCAAGCCACGTAGTGTTTGGCATAGGCGAGATTGCCTGGCGAATAGCGGATCAGGATTGAGCGCCGCTGCTGCTCGCCCTGCCAGGGCAGCGTCCCATGGGTTACGGCCTCGGTGAAGATCACCACGTCGCCGGCCTTGCACGCAATTTGCTTGACGAATTCTTGGTGCTGCTCATAGGTCCTCAACTCCAGGGGTAAGGCGAAGTTGCACTTGTGACTGCCGGGAACCAGGCATAGGCCACCATCACCGGGGTTGACATCCGTGAGCTGCCACGACACCACGGTCAGGCCGTTGTGCATCCGTCCGTCCTGGAAGATGTAGTACTGGTGCGGATCGAACCCCGGCCCCGACGAACCATGCAGTTGGTGTCCTTCCGCTCCCCGGCGCATGGCGATCAGTGACGGCAAATGGTCCAGGCGGAAGCCTTTACCCAGAATTGCATGCAGGTAAGGCACAATGCGCGGATGCGCCAGCATGTCCCGGAACGGCTCGCGCCAGGGACGCTCCCACCCCAGCATCCCACTCAGCTCGCCGCGCCCGGTGATCCCACGCAACGATTTGGAGCTGCCCGCCAGGGATTGGGTGCGCTCGCGGATCCCGCCCGCATAGCGGTCAATGGCCTCGTTGCAGCGTGCGATCTCCTGCTCGTCCAGCACGTTTTTGACCACAATGTAGCCGGTGAGATCGAACAGATATTTCTCGTCCTCGTTCATGCGCTCCACTCCCTCGGTGCCGGTTGGCTGCGGTCCTAGGCAGCACCTACTATACACAGTAGCCCCCTCCCTATCCCCTGACCCTGACAAGGGTAGGTAGGTTATTGGTTGCTGGAGAGTACCCACGTGCTTTGTGCCCAGAGCCGGCCCTGGACTTGATCCAGGGGTAGGGGCATGGCATGCCGTGCCCTACAAGCACCCATTGCGCCGATTTTCCGGTTTACCTACCCTTGTGAGCACCCCTGACCGGGGTAGGTTTCCTGTAGAGGCGCGATTAACCGCGTCCAGGCGTCCGTCATTCCCTGTAGAGGGGCGATCAACCGCTCCCAGGCGTCCGTCATTCCCGCGAAAGCGGGAATCCAGGGCCATTCGTCGCCCCCGGTCGCCGCACTGCCCCCTTCCTTGGCCGGGAAGAGGCCGGGGGGCGGTCCAGCTCGCCTCTCCACACAAAAACCTACCCCGGTCAGGGGACCATAGGGGGGCCGGTATCCCGCTGACAGTCCCATCCACCCCCTCTCCACCAAGTGGAGAGGGGGCCGGGGGTGAGGTTCAGCTCTCCGCTCTACACAAAAACCTACCCCGGTCAGAGATGCGCTCCCCCCCTTGACGCGCTGCATGGGTGAGCGTATAGTGCAGTTGATCTATTTAAGCGCAATGCCGATCCCAGGTGAGGAGGCACGACTGGACTCCGCTGCATGTAGTGCGGAGGTAGAGCGAGACAAAAGGAGGTAGACCATGGCAGCGACGACCCGGCGGCAGTTGCTCGGTGGGGGTACGGCAATCGGCGCTGGCCTACTGGCCGCAGCGTGTGATGTCTTTGGGCCGGCTGCTGAGAGAGCGCTGCCCACTGAAGCCGAGCCGACGGCTCCGGCCGAGTCCCGACTGCGGATGCCGGCAGATCGCAAACAACCGCAACCGGGCGCGCCCAGCAAAGCCAAGCAGCCTATCACACTCCGCGTGCTTTTCTCCCCCGGGTATGGGTACGTGGGTTTCGAGACCGTCGCCTCGCAGCACAAAGTCGCCGTCCCGTTCACCGAGACCCATCCCCATATCACGATCACCTGGCAACAGTGGGACTTTTCCTCAGTGGTGGATTTCGCTTCATACCTCAACCTTTTCGCCGAAGCTGCCGCAGCCGGCCAGTTCTACGATGTCCTGCATTTCTGGCCTCAGATCCCTGCCGAGTCCGGTACCCAAGGGGCGCTACTCGGTCTCAACCGCTTCATCAGGCGCGATCGCTTTGACCTCACCGATTTCTGGCCGGGCTGCCTGCAAGGAGCCACGTGGGAAAACGACCTCTACGGCCTGTTCACCGAGGTAGAGACCAACCTGCTGTTCTACAACCAACAGCTATTCGTCGCGTCTGGAGCGCCGGTTCCTACGGACCAGTGGACTTGGGACGATCTCCTTGAGCAGGCTCTTGCGCTAACCCAGGGTCAGGGGGCCAACGCCAGCTACGGTTTCACTCCCATACCATACGAGGAATCCAGCTATTGGTCTGCCGTCCCCTGGATCTGGAGCAATGGCGGCGCTATGCTCGATGAAGACCGGACGCGGAGCGTCGTGGATCAGCCTGAGGCGGTCGCCGCATTGCACTGGCTCGCCGCCCTCCGGCACACCCATGGGGTGTGGCCCACCACCGAGCAGTTGCGACAGGTCACGGCGACGGAGCAGGACAATCTCTTCATGATGGGGAGACTGGCGATGCTTTACACCTACCGCGATGGGCTTGACAGTGAGGTCGTGTCCGGTCGGCTGGAGCACGGCGTGGCCGTGCCACCGCCGGGGCCGGTCCAGTACGCGAATACCCTGTTCGCGTGGCCGGCCTTCTACCTTGGGGCCGCGACCGGGGTGCCGGACGAGGCGTGGTCCTTCCTCAGTTGGTGGACGGGGGTGGAGTCCCAGCGCGCACATCACCACAGCCGGGCGATCAAGGGTAGTAAGTTGACGCTGGCCAATTCGCACCCGCCAGCGCGACGGTCATTAGCCGTGGAGCTGGTGGACTGGTTTGGCGAGAACGATATAGCCGCCCTGGAACACGCTCGGATGACGCAGCCTCATGAAGAGCAGCAGAATCTTGAGGCGGCCTTTGACAAGGGCCTGAAGCCGGTCTGGCGGGGCGAGCAGACGGTCGAGGCCGCAACAGCGGCGGTGGCCAAAGAGCAGAACGCCATCCTCGCCGGTTAGCGATACCAGCCGAGTAGAGTTGCCCGCGCCCCTCCGGTAATGGCGGAGGTAAAGCGAGACAAAAGGAGGCAGACCATGGCAGCAATGACCCGGCGGCAAGGACTCGGCGGCGGTGCTGCGCTCGGCGCCAGCTTACTGGCCGCGGCGTGTGACATCGTGCCGGCCGGTGCTCCCCAGGACCGGCCGGCCATCGCCAAGCCGCCACGCTCAGACCTCCCTCGCCAGACCCAGCAGCAGATCCCCGTCCGGGTGCGTTACTCAACCGGAGGCGGCTATGACCCCGCCTGGAATGTGAACCAGTTCCGCCAGTACACGGCGCCGTTCACCGAAGCCCACCCGCACCTGTCCATCGAATGGCAAACCTGGTCAGAAGTCCCTGACATGGGCCAGGTGTTCTGGGAGGCTGTTACTTCCGGCCAAGCCGTAGATGTCTTCCAGGATCAGGATATCGTGCGGGTGCCCTGGTGGGCCAGGGATGCCGTCCCGTTGGTCATGCAGGGGGCGTTTCTCGGCCTGAACCAGTTCATCCGGCGCGACCGCTACGACCTCACCGACTTCTGGCCAGGCGCTCTGGAGCACAGCACCTGGCGCGGCGACCTCTACGCGCTGCATACCCATGCGGAGACGCAGTTGGTGTTCTATAACCCGGACCTCTTGGCCGCGGCCGGCGTGTCCGCGCCAGCAAGCGACTGGACCTGGCAGCACCTCCTCGACCAGGCCCGCGCGTTAACCGGTCACCGGGGCGGCAAACCTGTGTACGGGTTTGCCCTCAGCCGTGACTACGGCCCTCCGCTCACCATGAACTTTGCCAATCGGCCCGTGCGTAGCTATAGCTACCCGGCGACGATTCCTTGGATCCGAGCGAACGGCGGCGACATCGTGGATGCGGACGTGACCAAGAGCTTGGTGGATGAGCCGCCGGCGCGGGAGGCGCTGGAATGGCTGTTCGAGCAGCGCGATACCCATGCCGTGTGGCCACCCGCCGACGAGGTGAGTGCGGATGAGCTGTTCAAGATTGGCCGGCTGGCAATGCTGTACGCCGCTCGGAGCCTCACAGGGCAACTGCTCGTCCCGCAGGCCGAATACGGGCTGAAGTATGGCCTGGCGGCCGCCCCCCATGGCCCGGTCAAGCCGGCCAACTGGCTCTTCTTGCAGTCGGCGTTTCATCTCGGCGCCGCGACCGGCGTGCCGGACGAGGCCTGGACCTTCCTCAGTTGGTGGGCGGGAGAGGAAGCCCAGCGCGCCTTCCAGCAGGGCACCGTCCGCAAGGGCCCCAAACTGACCTTGCCCACCATGCCACCCCCGGCGCGGCGCTCGGTCGCGCAGTCGGTCGCGCCCTATTTCGGTGGCGATGCAATCGTGCCGGCGCTGGAGCACGCCCGCGGTCTGCCGCTGCATCCGGCGCGAGCGCAGCTCTTGCAAGCCTTTGACGCAGGCATGGCGCCGGTGTGGGAAGGCACGCAGTCGGTCGCGGTGGCGACGGCCGCAATCGCCAAGGCGCAGAACGCCATCCTCGCCGGCTAGCCTCTGCTAACATTTGAGCTAGCAGGCGCTGCCATCAATCCCCCTGCGTCATTCCGGCGGAAGCCGGAATCCAGCCCCTACTTGCGCGGGAATCACCATAGCCTCGGAACGGCAGTCTCACCAAAGGAGGCGCCCCATGCAACCGTGGGACATGGATGAGCGGCCGGCGCCCCCGGAAGAGCAGCCTCCACCGTGGTACGACCGCCTCGCCCCCTATGCCGCCGGCGCCGCCGTGCTCATCGCCATCTATCTGGTCCTCGTGCTGATCGAGCAATCGGGGATGGGGTTGGCCTTCGTGCTCTTCCTGGGTGCCCTCCTCGCCCTGAGCGCTGGTGCCGTCTGGCTGCTCCTCACCGTCCTGGACTGGCTCGGCGTGCCACTCGTCCTGCGGGTCCGCGACGGTGCGACGCGGACGGTCTTTGCCCTGGGCGTGCTCGCCCTGCTCGTGCTCGGCGCGCTGGGGAAGTTTGCGCCACCCGAACGTCCGCAGCAACTGGAATCCCAGGGGCCACTGCCCGAGGTGCCCGCGGACGAGCGCGTCCTTATGCTGCTGGTCGTGCCCCTCGTAGTCGCCCTGATGCTCGGCATCATGAGCTGGACCGGCCGGCGCCGCCAGTGGCCGTTGCTGGCGCTGGTGGCAGGGATCATGCTGGCCCTCGGCACGGGGCGGGTATGGCTCGCCATTCTCCTGTTCGTGGTACTGGTACTAGCCATCTGGCGGCCGTTCTCGCGGCTGCGGCGCGGCTAGTCGCGGTTGCCTCACCCCAATCCCTCTCCACCATGTGAGATGCTTGCAAGGTCGTCATTCCCGCGAAAGCGGGAATCCAGGAACCGGCCCTCCCAGGTTGGCGGGGGTTAGGTCCGCACCACCTCCCAAGGCGAAATCCTGCTCTTGTGATCCAACTCCCTCTCCATCATGGTGGAGAGGGTTGGGGTGAGGCGGTACCCCGCGCAGTGATTGACTCTGCGTATTCCCTCCTGCAATAATCGTATTCACGGTTAAACGGATCAAAGTAGCGCTGAAACGCCTGCCAACCAAGAGGAGAATCGATGGCGTCCGGCCGCGGCGAGGACCGCGCCTTCTGGCGGCGGCTGCGCGAGAGTGGCCGCCTCGCGGCCCTAGCGGTCCAGCTGGCCTGGCGGGCTAGCCCGGTGTTGCTGCTGGCTATCCTGTTACTCCTGGGGTTACAGGCCCTGCTGTCCCCACTTCAGATGGTCCTATCGCGGGCCATCATAGATCGTGCAGCCCTGGACCTGGGACTGCTCTCAGGTGACCAGGGATTGGTGACTCGGTGGCCGCTCGCCGTCTGGATTGTGCTCGCGGCAGTAGCCGTGGTCGTGAGTCGGCTGATCCAGCCGTTTGCCGTGACCTTTGAGGCGTTGGTCAGCGACCGGCTCACCGGGTACGTCACGGCCCAGCTCATCGCAGCGGCCAACCGCTGGCAGGGGCTGGCGCGCTTCGAGGATCCCGCCTTCGCGGACGACCTTGAGCGCGCTCGCACCCAGGCCGCCACCAGTGGGAGCGATCTCCTCCTCTATGGCAGCCGCGCGGCCCTGGCGCTGTTCACCGCAATGGGCTTGGTGTTGGTCCTGGTCAGCGTTCACCCGCTGGCACCTCTGCTGCTTGTAGGCGCAACGCTGCCGCAGATCATGCGGCAGTTCGAGTACGCCAGTCGCGTCTGGAACCGGCTCTATCGGCAGACGCCCGATGCACGCCGTCTGGAGTACAGCCGCGAAGTGCTCCTCATGCCCGACCCCGCCAAGGATATCCGCCTGTACGAGCTAGGCCCCTTCTTCCGGGCGCGCTACGCCGCCATCTTCGAACGCACGGTCGCGGTGGTGGACCGCCTGCGCCGTCAACTGCTGCGCCGCGTGGTGCCTGCTACGGCCGTGGCCCCCCTAGCCGCGGGCGCCATCTATGTCTACGTCGTCTGGCTGATTATCCAGGGCGAGCGGACCGTTGGCGATCTTGCCCTCTATGGCGGTGCGGCCACCATGTTGCAGGCGCAGCTGCTCAGTCTGGGCTTCGAGATCGGCTTTCTGCCGCAGGTGTTCAGCTTTCTCCCCAGCCTGTTTCGCATCCTCGAGGCCTCACCGGACCTGCCGCTGCCGGCTCACCCCCGGCCTGCCCCCCGCGCCTTCCGCGAGGGCATCGTCTTCGAGCACGTGGCCTTCACCTACCCCGGTCAGTCGGAGCCGGTGCTGCGCGATGTCTCACTGCACCTCGACCCACGCGAGTCGGTGGCGCTGGTGGGCCGCAACGGCGCGGGCAAGACCACCGTCGTCAAACTCCTGCTGCGACTCTACGACCCGTCGGCGGGGCGCATCCTGCTGGATGGCGTTGACCTGCGCGACTACGACCTGGATGATCTGCGTCGGCAGATGGGGGTGATCTTCCAGGACTTCATGCGCTACGAGCTGACCGCCGGGGAGAACATCGGCCTGGGTCAGGTGGAGCTGCTGCGGACGCCGCACGACCCGGCGACCGCCGCTCAGTTAAGGGCCGCCGCAGCCAGAGCCGGCGCCGATACGCTACTCGGGCAGTTGCCGCAGGGCCTCGAAACCCAGTTAGGCCGCGAGTTCGGCGGCCGCGAGCTATCTGGCGGCGAGTGGCAAAAGCTGGCGCTGGCACGCGCCTTTGTGCGGGATTGCCAACTCCTGATGCTGGACGAGCCAACGGCCGCGCTCGACGTGCAGACCGAGTACGAGGTGTACCAGCACTTTCACGAGCTGACTCGCGACCGCATGACGGTTCTGATCAGCCATCGCTTCTCAACGGTGCGGATGGCCAACCGCATCCTCTACCTGGCCGACGGTCGTATCCAAGAAGCCGGCACGCACGCCAACCTCCTGGCCCAAGACGATGAGTATGCCCGGCTCTACCGGCTCCAAGCCGCCCAGTATGTCGGTGTGGAGCCGGTGACGCCAGAGGTGAGGGGATGAGCGCATCACCTTCTCCCTTCGCGGCTGCTTGGCGGGAGCGTCTCAATCGCGCGGTGCAGCAGCTACCGGAGCGCCTGCGCGTCTGGCTCCGCGGCCTCACTATTGTCGTCACCGCCGCCGGCGGGGCCGCGGCGATCTACGTGGCGCTGCTCGGCGCCCTCGCGCTCCTGCCGGTGGCGCAGGTCTGGCTGGGGAAACTCATCGTGGACCACCTGGTAGGGAGCACGGCTGTTGAGCCTGACGTCAGCGGCGCGCTGCTCTTGGCCGTGCTCTACGTGGTGGTGCTGGCCGTACCGGAGATTCTGGAGCCGGTGCAGCGCGTACAGATCGCATGGCTTGAGGATCGAGCGACGGCCGCAGTTGATGACCGGCTGATGGCGGCCGGCACGCGGCGTGTGGACCTCGTGGATATTGAACGGCCCGCCTTCCAGGACCACGCCCGCTTGGCGCAGGAAGCCGCCCGGCGCCTGATGCGCGCGTTTACCCTGCTCCAGGGACTCAGCGGCCTCTTTACCGTAGCCGGTGTCTCCATCTTGCTCTTGCAGCTGCACCCGCTGCTCCCAGTGATCCTGCTGGCGGCCATGGTGCCCCACCTGTGGGCCGAGGAACGTCTCAGCGGGGAGCGGTGGAGTGCCCTGCAAGCACGCTCGCGCGCGGCGCGTGAAGGGGACTACTGCGCCCGCGTCACCTTGGCGCCGGCCGCCGCGAAGGAGGTGCGCGTCTTCGGCTTAGGCGACTTCTTCTTGCAGCGCTTCGACACCCGTTTTGCGGTGGCCTTGTCCGAGCTCCGGCGCATCCGCTGGGCGGCGCTGCGTCTGTTGGTCGCATTCAGCGGATTACATGCGCTGGCACTGGCCGGCGGGTTCTGGTATGTCGTGACCCAGGCCGGCGCAGGCAAGCTCACGCTCGGCGACATCGCGCTCTATCTTGGGGCAGTCGTCCAGGTCGAGCGCACGCTTATGACTCTGCCGGTATGGTTTGGCCAGCTTTCCGACCTGCTCCTGCATCTGCGCGCTCTGTTTGCGGTTCTGGATCGTGCTGGCCCGCGGATCGCCGTGCCTGTACCGGGTGAGGGCCGCCCGGCACCGACCTCGCTGGAGCAGGGCGTTGCGCTGCAGCAGGTGGGCTTTCGCTATCCCGAGAGCACCCAAGCGGTGCTCGCCGACATGAGCTTGGTGCTACCGGCCGGCGAGGTCACGGCGCTGGTCGGGGCCAACGGCGCCGGCAAGAGCACGCTCGTCAAGCTGCTCACCCGCATGTATGACCCCGATACGGGCACCATCCTGCTCGATGGCGCTCCCCTCGATGAGTACGACCTGGCCGCCTGGCGTCGCCGGATAGCCGTCGTCTACCAGGACTTCGCCCAGTTTGCCCTCACCCTGCACGAGAACATCGCGGTCGGCGCTTACGCGACCCCCGCTGGGGCCGGCGGCCACATCGAGCAAGCCGCGCAGTGGGCCGGCGCCGATGAGATCGCGGCCCAGCTGCCGCAGGGTTACGACACGCAGTTGACGCGGCAGTTCGCGGGCGGCGTAGAGTTGTCGGGTGGGGAGTGGCAGAAGGTGGCGTTAGCGCGGGGGTTTGTGCGCGATGCGGCGCTGGTGATCCTGGACGAGCCGACGGCGGCGCTGGATGCCGAGGCGGAGTACCGGCTCTTCGCGCAGTTCCGGGCGCTAGTGCGGGGCAAGACGGCGCTGATCATCAGCCATCGCTTTTCGACGGTCCGGATGGCGGATCACATCGTGGTGTTGGATGAGGGCCGGGTAATTGAGGCCGGCAGCCATGCCGCGTTGGTAGCCCAAGGAGGGCGCTACGCCTCGCTGTACGAGATGCAAGCCGGGCGCTATCGTTAGCGCATCCCATGACGCTGACCGAGTCAGAGTCAGTTGGGCTTAGGGAGCCGATGACGCTCGTGGAGCAGCCGCGCCAGCTGCGGGTAGCTGATCCCATGCTGCTCGGCGATCTCCGAGGCATAGCTGCTCCCGCGCGGTGGACCGGCGACGATCCGAAACGTCCGCGCGTGGTGTGATTGCGCTGCATCGGCCCCTTCATCCACTTGGGCGACGAGACTGCCAACGAGCGCGTCGCCGGGAGTGCCGGTATTGATCTCATCCGCGCGGGCCGCAAGCTCGTGGAGATGCGTCGTGTAGATGGCGCGTGCTCCCAGCAGCCGCAGCCCACGCATGGCATCGAATGCGATCCCCAGCGCCTCGATGGCGCTGGTGCCGGCGAGTACCTCATTCAAGAGGATCAGGCTGTATCGTGTGGCGCTCTTGAACACGCGGGCCAGTCGCTTGGCCTCCTCGTCGAGGCGCCCCTGGCCGAGCTGCTCCTCTTCCAGGCGCGGAAAATGCGTATAGATGGCATCCGCCGGGCTGAGACGGGCCTGGCTCGCCGGCACGTGCAGCCCGGCCTGGAAGAGTATCTGGGCCTGACCCACGGCACGAGTGTAGGTTGTCTTGCCACCCCGATTGGGACCGGTCAGAACCCATATCCGGCCCTGCTCCTGGTCGAACCGTATCCTATTGGTCACGACGCTCGTCGCCGCCACGCCCTCCGGATCGGCACCCTTGGACATAACCTGCAAGGCGAAGCTGATGCTGTAGCCGTCCTCTAAGCACAACACGCGCTCATCCGGTGGCGCGACCTCGGGCCGGCAGACCGGCAAGGCGGCCTTCCGCAGGCGCCGGATCAGCTCTACGCCGTTCAGGTAGAACGAAAGCTCCGGCTCCAAGCCGCTGAACGAGCCGGCATCTACGGAGGTAAAGCGCCGGATTGCCCTCGCCACCGGGTCTACCACCTTTTCGATCAAGTTCCGCATGTCGTTGAACAGCGGGTCCCGTGGCGACCAGTCGGTCACGTGCAGGGGCGTGATCCCACGCACGCCGGTCTCTCTGCCCAACAGCTTCCCGAGCAATGAAGCCGGGCCTTTGATGACCTCGGGGCTGATGGACAGGATCGTTGCCGAGCCTGGCTCCAGGCTCTCACTGACATTGATCCCGATGGTCACGCTGCGTACCTTGTTGAGCGTCGCGCGCAGCTTGGGCAGCTGCTCCTGCAGGGACTTGAACTGCGCGGCGTTCGTAAGCTCGTCGAGGTGCTCGCGCAGCGCCAGCAGGGCAGCGCCGCGCGGCTCCGCTTCCGTCAGCGCCCGGTGCAGCCGCACCGCCACCTCTACATAGCGTTCGAGTTCCGCCACGCGACGGGCAACCGTCGTGACGGACCATGGCTCGCGCGAGAGCGGGTCCCGCTGCTGGCGCCGCCTCACCAGCAGCGGGAGCACGTCACCCAGCCGCTCTCGGAGCCGATGCTCTTCGAGCAGATCCGCGATCACCCCCTGCCGGTAGACAATCACCTTCCGATTGGTGCCGAGTTCCATCAGGACGCTCATTACGAAGGACGACCGGGTGCCTTCACCGCCGGTGAGTACCTGTACGATCTCGCTCAACTCGAGATCTGCCGACGCGCCGGTGCCCAGGCGGATCTCAGGAGCGGCCTGACCAGGGGGCCCTTGTGGCCACAGTAAGCTGACGAGTGGCTTCATCCCGCTCCTCTCATCCGACCGTCGGTAGCCTCCTCTAACGCCGCTCTCACCCGCGAGGCAACCTCATGTCCACCTTGGCGGCCGACGGACTAGCCTGCTGCTCCAAGTGCGGGCGTCGGAGGAAGCAGTAGTATAGAATGCAGGATTGAATGAGTCAAGCGTTGTGCGGCTACGGGCAAGACCTTACCATTGTCACCACTTCGACAGGCTCAGTGCCAACTCTGAGCGGAGCGCAGGGTCTCTCCCTCGTGGCCAAGATTCTTCGCTTCACTCGGAATGACATTTGGACAGGACGCTCAGAATGACCGGTTTGGCGGCGACTTTGGAAAGGCCCTTAGCTACGGAATTGATGCCCGGTGTATGTCACACTTGAGCAGTTCCGTACTCCACACCTCTTGCTCAGTGTGGCGCTGACCCCGCCGCCGGGCGGCTGGCGCCGCGCACTTCACCGCAGAAGCCCGGCGTGGGAAAGAGCTTGTGCGGGTTCAGCCGCTCATCGGGGTCGAAGGCCAGCTTCACGCGGGCCTGTGTACGGAGGTCGGTTCTGGTCAGTGCCCACGACATGTAGGCTTGCTTCTCCGTGCCAATCCCGTGCTCGCCCGACAGCACGCCACCAAGCTCCAAACAGGCCCGCAGAATCGCCTCACCGGCCGCCGCCGCCCGCTGTGCCTCCGCCGGGCGGCGGGCATCGAACAGCACATTCGGGTGGACGTTGCCGTCGCCGGCGTGGAGATAAGTGGCGATGGGCACCTCGAACTCGGCGGCAACGGCCTCGATCCGCGTCATCAGCGCCGGAACCTTGGACCGCGGCACCACGCCGTCGTGGACGTAGCAGTTGGGGGCGAGGGCGCCGAGCGCGCCGCGTGCCGACTTCCGTGCCTTCCACAGCGCGTTCCGGTCCGCTGCGGTGAACGCAATCCGCAGGTCCCGGGCGCCGTGTGCCCGACAGCTGGCTTGCACGGTCGCCAGCGGCCCTTCTTTGTCGTCTAGCTCCTCACGCAGCCCTTCGCACTCGATCAGCAAGACCGCGCCGGCATTCTCCGGCAAGCCGGCCGCGACGGCGCGGGTCGTCAGGCCGTCCATCAGCTCTAGCGCCACCGGCACGATCCCTTGCCCGATGATGGCGGAGACCGCTTCCGCTGCCGGTACTACGCCCTCGAACGCAGCGAGCACAGCCACCACACCCTCGGCGCGCACGAGCAGGCGGACGGTGATCTCGGTGACGACGGCCAAGGTGCCTTCGGAGCCGACCAACAACCCCATCAGATCGTAGCCGGGGCGGTCGAGTGCGGGGCCACCGACGCGCACGACCCGACCGCTGGGAATCAGCACCGCTTCCAGCGCCAGCACGTGATTAGTGGTGACGCCGTGGGCCAGGCAGTGGGCGCCCCCGGCGTTCTCCGCGACATTGCCGCCAATCGTGCAGGCCGGCTGACTGGAGGGATCGGGAGCATAGTACAGTCCATGCGGCGCCACCCTGTTCGTCAGCTCGGCGTTGACCACCCCCGGCTCGACCACCGCAATTCGATTAGCCAGGTCCACCCGCCGGATACGGTTGAGGCGCGTGGTGGTCAGCACCACCCCGCCCTCGACGGCCACCGCGCCCCCCGACAGCCCGGTGCCGGCGCCGCGCGGCACGATCGGTAATCCCTCCTCGTGCGCGACACGGACGACCGCCGCGACCTCGGCCGTGCTCCGCGGCAGGACCACGACCGTCGGCGCACCGCGATCCTGGGAAGCGTCGCTTTCGTAGGCGGCCAGCGCGGCGCCGCTCGTGAGCACGCCGTCCTCCCCGACGATAGCGCGCAAGCGCTCGATCAACAGCTTCATGTCACGTCGTCTCCCGATGTCAACGGAGCAGGAGGCGCACACTCACGATAGCGAGGCCGACCGCGCCACCGCGCACAATCCACCCTCCGCGGAGCCGGCTGGAGACGAACGCGCCCGTTTGGCCGCCGGCGATCAAGCCCACGGCCATCGGCAAGGCAAACTCCCACCGTACATGTCCCAAGGACGCATGGGAGAGTGCGCCACCGAAGGCGGTAATCATGAGGATGAAGAAGGCCGTGGAGGTGGCAATGTGGATGGGGAACCGGAGCACCTGGACCAGGATGGGGACGAATATCAGCCCCCCGCCAATCCCGAAGACGGCCGAGATGAAGCCGATAATCGGACTCACGGCCAAGCCGATGCGCCCGTCGTACTCGTAGACGTAGGTCTGATCTTGCGCTGCCACCCGGCGGGGGATATGCCCCCAGCCGAGATGCTGCCAGAGCGTCAGTTGCGGCGCCAGAGCGTCCGGTGCCGGCGTGCCCGGCGCCTCGCCCTCGCGCAGGCGCCGTTCGGGGTTGAACATCAGATACTCGGCGATGCTCCAGAGCAGCAGCGCAAAGGCAATACCGAATATCCGGCTCTGCAGCAGATCGGAGACCACGGCCCCCAGCCAAGCGCCCGGCAGGGTGGCAATCGCGAACGGGATGGCGGCGCGATAGTCAATGCGCCGCTGACGCGCATAGGCGATGTTGCCGGAGATCGCCGCAAAGACCATCACGGTCAGCGACAGTGCCGAGGCTTCTTGTGAGGTCAGGCCAAAGAAGAGGAACAGGGCCGGGACCATGATGAAGCCCCCCCCGGCGCCGATGATGGTGCCGTAAGTGCCGGCAAACCATCCCAAGAAGATCAGCGCGACGGCCAATACTATGATGTTCGATGACCAATCAGGCACATCCCCTCCCTCGCGGCGGTGCTGCCGCCCGTCGCGCGGCGTCCGACGACGGCAGCCTGCACAATCCTATTTCTCGATTGGCGGTGGCGCAAGTTGACGCGGCGTCCGGGCTGCTCCGGTACCCTTGACGACGCCCGCAGCGCACCACGCATCGTCTCGACGCCAACTCTAGTGAGTGTTACGGTCATCGCCGCTATAATCGAGGCAATGCCCAGGTAGTTGAGAGGAGACAATCCATGGCCCAGCAGATCGCCCGCCGCCACTCCCCGCCCACGCCGTCCGATTCTACCGCCAGTCGCCGCCCCGTGCCGACGTTGCTCCCCACGTCCGTCGTCGGCAGCTATGCCCTGCCAAGTTGGTTCTGGACAGCGCTCAAGGCCATCGAGCAAGGAGACTACGGCCAAACCGACACCCGCGAGACGTTTGACGACGCGGTTGGCCTGGCGATCCGCGATCAGGAGCGCGCGGGCGTGGACATCATCACCGATGGAGAAATGCGCCGGTGGTACTTTGTCCAGGGGTTCTATAGCCATTTCACCGGCTTGGAGGCGCGCGAGCCGCTGCGGAAGGTGGGCATTGACGGCTACGACAGCCCGCCACGCTATCGCCCGGTCGACCGGGTGATGGTGCCGAACGGCCTCGGCATCGTCGAAGAGTTCGCCCACTCGCGGCGGCAGACCAAGCACGCACTGAAGATGACCTGCCCCGGTCCGCTGACGTTGACCATCCATATCCAAACACGCTCCGGGGACGTGTACGACGGCGACCGCCTGGCGCTGGCCTACGACGTGGCCGGCGCGATCAACCGCGAGCTACACGCCTTGGCCGACGCCGGCGCAACCTTTATCCAGCTCGACGAGCCGTCGTATTCCATTATCCCCGGCGAGGCGCAGGAGTGGGTAGAGCTATACAACACTGCCGTCAAGGGCGTGCGCGAAAAGGGTGTCAAGCTGGCGCTGCACGTCTGTTTCGGCAACCTCGGCAGCCGGCCCCGGGGCAAGCGGACCTATCGCTGGATGTTCCCCGACCTACTGGACACCGACTGCGACGAAATCGTCCTGGAGTTCGCCAACCGCGAGCTGCGCGAGCTGGACCTGCTGGGCGAGATCGCCCAAGATCGCGGGGCCGGCGTCGGCCTCGTGGACGTGAAGTCGTTTTATGTCGAGACGCCGGAGGACGTAGCGGAGCGGATCCGCGCGGCGCTCCAACACTGTCCCCCAGAGAAAATGACGGTTGTTCCCGATTGCGGGTTCTTCCAGCTTCCCCGGTGGCTCGCCTTCCAGAAGCTCCAGCGACTGGTACAAGGCGTCGATATCGTGCGCCAGGAGTTGACCGGGGAGCAGAGTTAGCCCGTAAGGGCGCAACATGTTGCGCCCTTACATGTCCCGGCGGAGTTGCGCCGGGCGTCCAACAATCGAAAGAGCCTGGCGGGCCGAGGGGCAATACCGTCCCCCTGCGGAGCGGGGGGACCATAGGAGGGCCGCGCCGGGCAGGAGGTGAATATGGCGACGACCATGACGAAGCTGCTCACGGCCGACGATCTCCTACGGCTGTATGGTCAAGGTGTGCGCGGCGAGCTAATCCGGGGGGTGCTACACGAGACCATGCCAACAGGATATGCACACGGCAAGATCGCCATGAAGCTCGGCTTCTTTTTGAACGCTTTCATCGTCCCCCGGAAACTGGGGAGTTTGATAGGCTCGGACGCGGGTGTCTGGCTGGAACGCGACCCCGACACCGTGCATGAGCCGGATATCGCCTACTTCTCGGCGGCGAAAATCCCGCTGGACGCGCTGGACAGCGGCTATGCCGAGGTGCCCCCCGACCTGGTAGTCGAGATCGCCTCCCCCAGCGATAGCCGGCGCTCGGTCCACGACAAGGCCCTGATGTGGCCCAGTTACGCCGTGAGCCTGGTGTGGGCCGTGCAGCCGGACACGCGCACCGTGGACGTGTATCGGCCGGACCACGCAGTCGTGACGCTCGGTGAGCACGATACGCTCGACGGCTTGGACGTACTACCCGGTTTCACCTGCACGGTCAGCGAGGTCTTCGAGACGTAGCGCATTGGTGCTGGCCCCCTCTCCCCCCCTCTCCACAAGCGGAGCGGGAGCCGGGGGGTGAGGGCACCCCCACATCCCAGCCAGGTGAGGGTATCTATATGTCTAGCGTGACGTTCGACCGGCTCTCCGTCGGGCAGACCGTTCGAGATGCCACGACGGTTACGGAGACGCATCTGGTCCTCGCGGCCGGCATCTTCAAGGACTTCAATCCGGTGCATGTGGATGAATCATTCGCAGCGACGAGCCGGTTTGGGACGCGGGTAGTCCACGGGATGCTGACCGCGGGCATGATGATCGGTGTCCTGGGCAGCCACCTAGGCACCGGGGCGCTGGCCCTGGTCGAGCAGCAGCTCCGCTTTGTCGGCGCCGTCCATCCCGGCGACACCGTGGCGACCGAGTGGACGGTCGCGGCACTGGAGCCGAAGCCGCGCCTGCGCGAGGGGGGCGGGTTGGTGATGTTCCGCGGGACATGCCGCAAGGTGAGCGGGCCGGTCGTGATCGAGGGCACGTGTAAGTTCCTCGTGCGCGGTGCAGCGCCGTTGGCGATCGGCCATTAGCGGTCAGCTCTCAGCCATCAGTGGTCAGCCGTCAGCCTCGTAGTAGGTGCTGCGTCAGACCCAATGATACAGTGCAGTTGCTTGGTTGGAAGAATGAACGGCGGAGAGCGACATAGTGGCGTGGCGATGGATTGAGAGCGATCCACTTGGCCGTCCCGTCCACTGCTCGGAAGAGACCTGGCAGCGCAAGATGGCCCAACGTGCTGGCTTGGCAAATCATGAAGAGGCCGTGCGCCAAACCATCCGCGATCCCGATGCTATCTACGACGATCCGCAGGGCACTGAGGAGGCGACTAACCCTGATGCGACTGTGCAAGTGTTCTTTGCTGCTGGACGAACCCGGGGGCAGTATGTTGGAACACTCTTGATGGTCGTCGTAAAGTGGCTGCCTGAAGGGCCGGATGGTCAGGAATTGGGGTATATGAGGACGGCGCTGTTCACGGGACGAGTGCAGCGACGACTACAGTGGCAGTGGGGACGGACGCTACGATGAACGCCAAACTGAGTCTACCACTCGTAGACGATGCGCTGGTGGAGCGCATTATTGCGGTGTTGCCGCGGGCGGAGTGGGTGTACGATGATGAGATTGGGGAAATGGAGATTGTCTTGCCCGGTTGCGCCGGCCGTGAAGCGCAGTGGATAGATTTGGACGATTATTGGAATCTGCACCTGCGACTCGACCCCGCGAGCGGCGAGCCGTTGAGCATTGTCATTTACCCTTTCCGATCCTGGTTAGCCGAACAGGAGCAGCAGCCTTTACCCTCCCCTGACGCTCCTATTGACTATGCTGTAGCCCAGCACCATCTCGCGCAGAGCCTCCGCCGCCTTGGCAAGCCGCGGTGGGTAAGCGGCCGAGAGATGGCCGCTGCGGCGTCCGGTCGCCGTGCGGACTCCTCTTCTCTCCAGGGCAGGAGCCGGGAGTAGGTCCAATACCGGACATGGATTTGGACACGTCCTAGACTAGGCTGGTAGCTGAATGCTGATGGCCGAAAGCTAACGAATACCATGCTGCTGCTCGGTGACATCCTCCGCAAGCAGGCCCATCCCCAGGTAGCTGGGCGCAAGACCGCGCTCATCTGGGGTGATGAGACGTGGACCTATGCCGCACTCAATAGCGAGGTCAATCGGCTGGCGAACGGATTGACGGTGCTGGGCGTGGCAAAGGGTGATCGGGTCGCGGTGCTGGGCCGCAACTGCGTGGAGTACGTCGTCAGCTACTTTGCGCTGGCCAAGCTGGGTGCCATCATGGTGCCGGTCAACTTCTGGTACCGCCCCGGCGAAGTCCGGTACACCCTCGACCAATCCGGCAGCACGTGGCTCCTCGTCAGCACGCAGCTCAGTCCTGTCGCGGCCGCGGCTGCGGACATGCTCCAAGAGACCGCCCTGCGCGCCGTGGTGCAGTGGCCAGGAAGGGGGAGAGTAGAGAGTGGTGAGTGGATCGGATCGGCCGCGACGCGGCAGGTCAGCTATTCCGATCTGCTCGCCGGGTCTGCGGACTCCGAGCCGGACGTGGCCCTCTCCCCCGATGATCCCCACATCATCCTCTACACCAGCGGTACGACCGGCTTCCCCAAGGGTGCGCTCTTCTCGCACCGCGCCCACTACCTGCACGCCATGGCGTGGGTGATCCGCACCCGCACCGTCGAGGAAGACGTTGGTCAGTTGGTCTATCCGCTCTTCCACACCGGTGGCCCCGACTGTGTCCTGCTCCCGCATTTCCTCGTCGGGGCGACGGTATTGCTCCTTGATGGCGCCGACCCCGCGGAGATGCTGGACACCGCCGCGCGGTGGCAGGCCACCAGCCTGTTCTGTGTGCCGACCGTGTGGCGGCGCGTGCTCGGCCAAATGCGGCGTAGCTCCTACGACGTTGGCAGTGTCCGGCGGTGTCTCGGCTCGTCCGATACGTTCACACCGGACCTCTTGGATGAGCTCCTCGGTCGCTTCCAGGCCGATGTTTACGTCACATATGGGCTGACCGAGGCCGGCTGTATCCTGACGTTCTCCCGCCTCACCCCCGCCGACCGCTCGCGCATTGGCACGGTCGGCAAGCCGCATCCCCTGGTGGAAGTCCGTCTTATCGACTCCGCCGACCAAGACGTGCCGCCGGGTGCCGTGGGCGAAGTGGTCGCCCACGGCCCGACCCTGATGGACGGCTACTGGCAGCTACCGGAGCAGACAGCGGCGGCCCTGCGGGACGGCTGGCTGCACAGCGGCGACTCGGCTCGCGCCGACGAGGAGGGCTACCTCTACATCGCCGGCCGGCTCAAGGACCTGATTATCAGCGGCGGCGAGAACATCTATCCTATCGAGATCGAACGTCTCCTGCGCCAGCATCCCGGCGTGCGTGAGGTGGCGATTGTCGGCGTACCGGACGTCGAGTGGAGCGAATCGGTCTTGGCGGCGGTAGTGCCTACGCCGGAGTGGCTCCCGTACTGCGCCGGGGAGCCGGCCGGCGCCGCCGCCGAGTTGCAGGCGTTCGTCCGCCGCCAGGTGGCCGGCTTCAAGACACCACGCTACGTGGAGTTTGTAGAGGCGCTCCCGGTGACGACCGCCACCAGCAAGGTGCAGAAGGCGGTCCTGCGCGAACGCTACGGCGCGCGCTGCCTGGCCATGAGCCGCCAGCGGGCGAGTGCGCGGTAAGAAAGGGGATGCATGGTGCCCAGGCAGTCGTCATTGCGGCGCAAGCCGCCATCCAGATCGCCCTGGGGCCCACGCTTGGCCCGTCATTCCCGCGCAAGCGGGAATCCACCCCCTCTCTATCGCTTGGCGATGGAGAGAGGGCCGGGGGGTGAGTCCCGCCCCACAAAAACCTACCCTTGGGAGGGGGCCATAGAGGAGCCTTTGGGGTTACGCGGCACCGCCACGACTGTCGCCGGCAGCTCACTGGGATGAAGGGAGAGGTATTCACGGACCTCAAGATTCATCCGATCAACCTCTGCCAGGTATCCTGCTGCGCTCAGACGGTAGTTGGCAGGGTTGGCTTCAACGTGACGCAGGTGCGTGAGTTGCCGCTGGAAGTGAGCAATGCGCTCCAGCGTTATCTGAAGCTCGCCATCATCCCGTATCATGCTGGACCACCTCCACAAGCCCGCGGCGTGTCCCGTCGCGTTTGAGCTGCCAGTGCTCGATGGCGGCCTGCTCACCATCCAATGCAGCCGGACGGCGCACCCAGAAGACGCTTGCACCGCAGTATGCCTGCTGTGCAGACTGACAAGACACAGGGCAGTCGTCATGGTGAGGGTACGGCCCACAGGACGAGCCGGAAGGAGACAAGCATGAAGATTCTCGTCACGCTGCCGCTGACCGACGCACAGATGGATCGGGTGCGCGCCGCCGCCGGGGACGCGGCGGTGGTGCTGGCCGCCAGTCCGGACGAGCGGCGCCGCGAAATCCAGGATGCCGACGTGTTGTTCGGCCACATGACGCCCGAGCTACTGGAGTTCGCACCGCACGTCCAATGGGTACAACAGACCGGCGCCGGGGTGGACGGCTCGCTGTACCCGGCGTTTGTCGAGAGCGATATCGTCTTGACCAGCGAGAAGGGCTACGTCGGCACGCACCTCGCCGACCACGCGCTGGCCCTGCTACTGTCGCTGGCACGCGGCATCGCCTGGGCGATCCGCGAGCCGACCTGGGACAACCGCATGCCGATTCGGAACGTGTCCTGGGAGCTGAGTGACAAGACCATGGGCATCGTCGGCCTGGGCGGCACCGGGCGGGCCGTCGCCCAGCGGGCACTCGGTTTCGACATGCGCGTGCTGGCCGTAGACCCGGAGCCGGTCGCGCTGCCGCCGGGCGTGGAAGCGTGCTGGCCCATGGACCAATTCCACCGCCTCCTAGGCGCATCGGATACCGTGGTAATCTGCGCCCCCCTCACCCCAGAGACCCACGGCATGTTCGACCGCGCGGCGTTTCGCGCCATGCGTCGCCACGCCATCCTCGTCAGCGTCACGCGCGGCAAGATCGTAGACGAAGCGGCGCTCATGGAGGCCCTGAACAAGGGCCTGATCGCCGGCGCCGCGCTCGATGTCACGCCCCAAGAGCCGCTGCCGGAAGATCATCCGCTGTGGCGCATGAGCAACGTGGTGATTACCCCCCACACCGCCGGCGGCTCCCCGCTACGCCAGGACCGCGTCGTAGACCTCTTCTGCCGCAACCTGCGCCGCTTCCGCGCCGGCGAGCCGCTAGAAAGCGTCATTGACAAGCACAAAGGCTACTAGCCGGTAGCCCTACTCCCCAGCCCCCTCCCGACTGGGATAGGTACGGGCCAAGCCGTAGGGGCGCAGCATGCTGCGCCCGTCCCCCCGTCGCAACAGGGGGAGCCGCCCACTCTCCCGCTGGGAGAGGGGCGGGGTGAGGTCCCAATGGAAACACCCCCCGCCCCCGACTCGTCACTCCGGCGAAAGCCGGAGTCCAGTGAAATGCCTAGTCGGCTACCGGCGGTGATGCACTCTTGGGTGAAACTAGATTAGACGGCAACCGGGCGGCGTATCCTTTCCAGCGCCGCGGATAGAGCGGTCGTGAAGATGGGGCTTGTCCGCAGCACGCGCTCGATGTGGCGCTGGGCGAGCGCATAATCAACCGGCTCGTTCGCGGCGGGCCGGGCGCTCCCGGCTTGGTCGGCAAGCCATTAGTCGAAGGGGCTGATGATCAGACTCAGCGACGCGCCCGTTTCTGCGTCAAGGCGTAGGTAAAAGTCCCAATCGGCCACATCAACCCACAGCCCGGCGCGTCCCGTGCTGCCGGGCAAGATGATCTCCATCTCGCCCGTGTCAGTGTCGTAGCGCCACTCCGCCGCAGGCAAGGCTGCTGCAATGCGGTCAACCATTGCTCGCCGGGCACATCGAGCGCTCATCGTGGCCGTCTCCATATGGGCACTATACCTAACCTATACTGTCGCTGGCGGCGGATGCCGCGGTCGCCGATCAGGATGCCCCGACCACGAACGAGCCATCTCCCGAGGGAGACCGATGAGCACCACCAAACGCGACTACTATGACGTGCTAGGCGTGTCCCGGTCCGCCACGGAGGACGAGATCAAGCGGGCGTATCGCCGGTTGGCCAAGCAATACCATCCCGACCGCAACAAGAGTGCCGATGCCGAGGAGCGCACTAAGGAGCTTAATGAAGCCTACGAGGTCCTGCGCGACCCGCAGAAGCGCCATGCCTACGATGCCCAGTTCGGTCACAACGGGCCGCGCAGCCCATCTGGGCCGGGTGGCGGCAGGGACCCCTTTGGCTCTGGTTGCAGGGCACGGCAGCAGCGAGCCGAGCGGGAAGAGCGAGAGCGCCGGGAGCGGGCCGAGCGGGAAGAGCGCGAGCGGCAGGAGTGGGAGCGCCCGGGACGAGCCGAGGCGGCCGAGCGTGACCGCTACAACAGCCGGGGCAATAAGTACGCGGCCAAAGGCGAATATGAGCGGGCCATTCAAGACTTCAACCAGGCTCTCCAGTGCGACCCAAACTATGTCGCTGCCTACTACAACCGGGGCAATGTCTTTCGGCAAAGAGGTGAGCACGACCGGGCAATTCAGGACTACGACCAAGCCCTCCGGCGTGACCCGTACTATGTCGCTGCTTACTACAGCCGGGGCCAGGCCTATGCACGCAAAGGCGAGTATGACCGGGCCATTCAGGACTACGACCAGGTCCTCCTGCGTAACCCGAATTATGTCGCTGCCTACTACCACCGGGGACGTGCCTACGCGCGCAAAGGCAAGTATGACCGGGCCATTCAGGACTACAACCAGGCCCTCCGGCGCGACCCCAAATTTGTCGCTGCCTACTTTAACCGGGGTGTTGTCTACGCGCGCAAAGGCAAGTATGACCGGGCCATTCAGGACTACAACCAGCTCCTCCGGCGTAATCCGAATTATGTCGCCGCCTACTACAACCGGGGCAATGTCTACACGGCCAAAGGCGAGTACAAGCGGGCCATTCGGGACTACGATCAGGCCCTCCGGTGTGACCCCAAATTTGTCGCTGCCTACTTCAACCGAGGACGTGCCTACAAGCGCACAGGCGAGTATGACCGGGCCGAGAGTGATTTCAGTAAGGCCCTGACGCTAGACTACGACCGGGCCACGGTTGAGGCGCGACTTGCGGAACTGCGCCGGGAGCGGGCCGAGGCGGCCGAGCGGGATCGCCAGCGTAAGGGAGTCTTGGCCCGGCTCTGGAATGCCTTGAAACGGAGCTAGGTTCCAACGGCGGCGGTTCTGAAGGAGGTTCCGCGATGTCAGCGTCCGGCCAGTTGCCGCTTGCCGGGATGGAGCCGCCGATTGTGGCCGGCCCTGACCGCGTTGGTCAGGCTGACGTTGCCTACATCAAGACCGGCCAGCTACTGACCAAGGCCACGGGCTTCATGGAGGCCTACGACTTCACGCTGAACCCCTACAGCGGCTGCTCCTTCGGTTGTACCTACTGCTATGCTGCCTTTTTCAGCCGCGATGCCGCAAAGCGGGACAACTGGGGCTATTGGGTCAACGTCAAAGCGAACGCCATTGCGCTGCTCAAAAGGCGCCGACGCTCCTTGGACGGCGAGCTTATCTATATGAGCAGCGTCACCGACCCCTACCAGCCTATCGAGCGGCAGTTGGAGCTTACCCACGGCCTGTTGCAAGTCATGGCGGAGCGGTGGCAGCCGAAACTGGTCGTGCAGACGCGCAGCCCGCTGGTAGAGCGGGATTGCGACCTGTTCCGGCGCATTGCGGACCAGGGTGGGCGGGTGCAGGTCAATATGACGGTGACGACCGACGACGAGGACATCCGGCGGACGTTCGAGCCGTTCTGCCCGGCCAACCACCGGCGACTAGCGGCGATTCGCGCCGTGCAAGCAGCCGGAATTGATACCTGCATCACGATGACGCCACTGTTGCTGGTCAACGATAACGACGCTTTTGCCGACGACCTGATCGGCACCGGCGTCCGCAGGTTTATCGCGCAATCCTTCCACTTCAACCGGGGCAAGTTCGTGGCCCAGACACGGGGCCAGGCGTTTGACCTGATGGCCGAAAAGCTGGGCTGCGGACGGGGCGATTTCGTCGGTGCGTACCTGAAACGCTACCGAGCGTTCTTTAAGGTACTCAACAACAAGCTATCGGACAATAACCTACCCCCGTTAGGCGAGGGCAAGGCCGGCTTTGCACCGCCGTTCTAGTCCCTGTTTGCACACATGGTCAGTAGCCTGATCACACGCCGTCCGTCATTGCGGCGCAAGCCGCAATCCACCTATCCCCCGGCCCCTCTAAAGGGGAAAGGAGTCTATGCGGCGCTCGGTAGCCTCTTCCCTTTAGGGAGGGGGCCGGGGGGTAGGTCCGGGCCGGCAGTGGTACACTGACAGGAGAGAGGTAGTCATGGATACACAGAAACCGGACGCTGCCAAGCCGCGCGATATTATCGAGTTTCTACGCGAGGAACAGCGCCAGCGGCAGCCGCAAGGCCCGAAGCCCCGCTGGCTCGTCGAACTGCTGGAGGAGGCCAGCAAGCCCTTCAGCGCCGAGAAGCAGGCGCGGATCGATGCGGCCATTCGCCGCGCAAAAGAGCTCCGTGCTCGCATGAAGAGTCTCGCCCCGGAGACCACTGAATCCATTATTCGCCAGATGCGGGATGGCGCAAGCTGAATCGGCGATAAATGAGCCGTCCGCCCTGATAGTTGATGCTTCGGTGACAGCCAAGTGGCTCCTGCGGGACGAGGACGATATTGCCCCTGCCGATTACATTCTTGCCAGGGCTCAGGCAAGGGAGTTGCGCCTCAGCGCACCGCGACAGATTGATGTCGAGGTTACCGCCGGGATCCGTAAAGCTGCACTGCTTGGACGTATATCCTCCTCTGAAGTTACCAGTACGTTGGAGGCATGGCTTGAGCTTACTCAGGTCCTGCATCTGGTGGAAAATCGCCGGCTCTTGCGGCCGGCGCTCCGCGAGAGTCTGCGCTGGGGCGTATCCCTGTTCGATGCGCTCTACGTCTCGCTGGCCGTGATCGCGGACACACGCCTGATTACCGGAGATCGGCGGCTCCTGCGTGCCGGCTCCGACCTTGCGCCGCATCTACTTGACTTGCGCTCCTTCACGCCATAGACAGTAGTCCGCGCGTGTCCACTGGCGCTAGGGTTAGCGCGAGGGACGGTCGGGATCGTTGAGGGTCCGCAGGCGGTCGAACATATAGATGCCGGTGTTGTGCCCGTCCGACCAGGTGGGGCGGATGCCGTAGGCGCCGACCAGTTCCATGGCCGTGATCGCCCGGAACTGCTCCGGGCGTAGCTCCGTCAGCTCGGCCAGCATCCCCTTGTAGCCCCCCTCGCCGATGCAGGCGGCACAGCGGCAATTCCAGCGCAGAAACTCGTAGCCGTAGACCGTCTCCCGGTCGTCGGACCAGGTGATTTCCAGTCGTTGGTTGCCGTTGTCGTAGCGAATATCAACCGGATCGATGTCGTCGCTGGCGGTCATCGGCGCCTCCTGACCGGGCATCACACCACCGCCGGCACGCGGGCAGCGGCCATGACGCGCTCGATGGCAGCCACGGCGTAGTCAATGTCGTCGGCCGTGATGCCATAGTGCGGGACCAGCCGGATGCGGTCGCCCTTGCCACCGAGCTTCACGCCCTCGGCCGCCGCCCGCTCCATGATCTCCCAACCGCTCATCAGATCGGGGTCAACGTCCGCAAAGACCAGGTTGGACTCCACCTCGTCCGGGTCAATCGAGAGGCCGGGGATGGTGGCGAGGCCGTCGGCCAGCCGCCGCGCGTGCTCATGGTCTTCGGCGAGGCGATCAATCATCTGCTCCAGCGCGACAATGCCGGCGGCAGCGATCACGCCGCTCTGCCGTAGTGCGCCGCCGACCATCTTGCGATACCGCCGAGCGCGCGCGATGTAGGCAGCGTCACCGGCCAACAGCGATCCCATCGGGCACGACAGCCCCTTGGACAGGCAGAACGTCACCGAGTCCACGTCGCGCACGAGATCGGCAGCCGGTACATCGAGCGCCACTGCCGCGTTGAACAGCCGTGCCCCGTCCAGATGCACCCGTAGTCCGTGCTCGTGGGCGACCTGAGCCATCGCCCGTGTGTCCCCCGCCGTCACGGGCGCGCCGCCATCGCGATTGTGCGTGTTTTCCAAGCAGAGCAGCGTGCTCGGCGGCTGGTGAACGTCGCCGAGCGGACGGATCGCCGCCGCAATATCGGCTAGGTCAAACCGGCCGCGGTGCGTTGGGAGCGGGCAGAGCTGCACACCACCGATGACGGCGCTCCCGGCCGACTCGGCGAGGCCGATATGCGCCGCCTCACCGAGGATCACCTCATCCCCGCGCTGAGTTTGAGCCAGCACGCCGATCAGGTTGCCCATCGTGCCGCTGAGCAGCAAGACGGCCGCCTCCTTGCCCAATAGCTCGGCGGTCAGCTCCTCCAGCCGGTTGACCGTGGGGTCCTCGCCATACATATCGTCGCCCAGCTCGGCGCGATACATCGCCTCGCGCATGGCCGGCGACGGCTGAGTGACGGTATCGCTCCGCAGGTCCACTACTCGCTCTGGCATCGGCACTCCGCTCCTTCCGGCGCCTCCCCCTCGCCGCTTGTGGTCAGGAAGCCGGGCGGTGAGGTCTGCTGCCGTATGGGCGCCATTCTACCCTATCGGTCGCCGGGGGGCCGCCATGATGCCGCGCTGCATGGTACGATGCCGTGCAGACCCACACGCCGCCCCACGAGTCACAAGCTGGAGGAACAGGCACGATGATCTACGAGCTCCGCATCTACGACGCCGCGCCGGAGAAGCTGGCCGACATCAACCGCCGGTTCAACGACCACACCATGGGGCTGTTCGCCCGCCACGGCATCAAGGTGATCGGCTTCTGGGAGCACGCCGACGGCGCCGACGGCCAGCTGATCTACATCTGCGAGTTTGCCGACCAGGCCGCGATGGATGCCGCCTGGGAGTCCTTCCGGACCGACCCGCAGTGGATTGCGGTCAAGGCCGCAAGCGAAGTTGACGGCGAGCTGGTTGCCCACATCACCAGCATCGTGATGACCCGCACACCCTACGCCCCCTGACCAGGGTGGGTATCTACATGGGTACACGGGATGATGTGGAGGGAGGGGCCGCGATTCCCGATGCAGCGCCGCGTCCGGTGAGCATGGTTTGGGAAAGTTGATGACGTGCAGAGCACATGAACGAAGCGACGGCTCGCATACGGATCAACAAGCTGCTCGAAAAGGCCGGCTGGCGGTTCTTTCCTGAAGGCGATCACCCGGCCAACATTCGGCTGGAGCAGGGTGTCTCCATCAAGCATTCCGACCTCGACGCCCTGGGCGACGATTTCGAGCGGACCGAGCGTGGGTGCATTGACTTTCTGCTACTGGACGCCAGGGGATTCCCGCTGGTTGTGCTGGAGGCCAAGTCGTCGGACAAGAATCCGCTGGTCGGCAAAGAGCAGGCGCGGCGATACGCCCGCTCGCAGGATTGTCGGTTCGTCATCCTCTCCAACGGCAACCTGCACTACTTCTGGGACTTGGAGCGGGGTAGTCCGTACATCATCACCTCCTTTCCAACGCCGGATTCGGTCGTTGGCTACAACAAGGTCAAACCCGACCCGCAGCGCCTGATTAGGGAGCCGGTCCACGACGATTACATCGTGCTCACCCAGCGGCCCTACTATGCATCTGAAGCGGCCTGGAAGAATGAATCCGAGCGACCTCGTTTCATTCGAGACCACCACCTGCGCTTTCTGCGCGCCTACCAGTTGCAGGCCATTCACGCGCTCCAGCGGGCGGTGCAGGGCGGCAGCGACCGTTTTCTATTCGAGATGGCCACCGGCACGGGCAAGACGCTCACCGCTGCCGCGATCATCAAGTTGTTCCTGCGCTCTGGCAATGCTACTCGTATCCTCTTCCTAGTGGATCGCCTGGAGCTGGAGGAGCAGGCCAGGAAGGTTTTCGCTACCCTGCTCGCCGCCGACTTCCGCACGGTGGTCTACAAGGAGCGCCGCGACGACTGGCGCAGCGCCGAGATCGTCGTCACCACGGTCCAAGCTCTGCTGTTCAACAACAAGTACCAGCTGCTCTTCTCGCCCACGGACTTTGACCTCGTGATCTCCGATGAGGCACATCGCTCGATTAGCGGCAATGCCCGTTCGGTGTTCGACTATTTCGTCGGCTATAAGCTCGGTCTCACCGCGACGCCCCGCGACTACCTGAAAGGCTCTCGCCGAACGGGCCGCCTGGTACACGATCCGCGGGAAGTCGAGCGCCGGCTACTCCTCGACACCTACCGCACCTTCGGCTGCGAGAGCGGACACCCTACGTTCCGCTACTCACTGCTCGACGGCGTGAAGGACAGCTACCTGATCAATCCTACGGTGGTGGATGCCCGTACCAACGTAACCACCCAGCTGCTTGCCGATGATGGCTTCACCGTCTCGTTCACCGACGATACCGGGGAAGAGCAGGAGGAGACGTTCAAACAGCGCCAGTTCGAGACGCGCTTCTTCTCCGAGGCCACCAATCGGCTCTTCTGCAAGACCTTCCTCGAGCACGCGCTGCGCGACCCGGTGAGCGGCGAGATTGGCAAGTCCATCGTCTTCACCGTGAGCCAGCGCCACGCGGCCCGGCTAACGCAGACACTCAATGAGATAGCCGACATCATGTTTCCGGGCCAGTACCAATCGGACTTCGCCGTGCAGGTCACTTCGCAGGTGCCGGATACTCAACAGTTCACCATCAACTTCGCCAACAATACCCTGCTGGGATCAGGCAACGTGCTACCCGCGTACAGGACCGGCAAGGCCCGCGTCTGCGTGACGGTAGGCATGATGACCACGGGATACGACTGTACCGACATCTTGAACCTGGGACTGTTCCGGCCCATCTTCTCACCGACCGAGTTCGTACAGATCAAGGGACGCGGTACCCGCAAGCACAACTTCCTCGAACTGCTCTTCGACGAGGCGCTCAAGGGTCAGGTGGCGCAGCCGGAGAAGACGGCGTTCAAGCTCTTCGACTTCTTCGGCAACTGCGAATACTTCGAGGAGGAGTTCGACTACGACGAAAAACTGGAGCTACCACCTGTCCGGCCGCGCAAGGTTGATGGTGACGATGAGGGAGAGGCGCTAGCCCCGACATTGCTCTACGGCTATGAGCATCTGGGCCGGGACGTGCTGAAGACTATCAGCGAGAATCCTATCGGGCCTGAAGGGATGAAGATTGACCGGCTGCTCTTCGACCGGTTTGCGGACACTGTACGCGAGGACGAGATCATCAAGCAGGCCGTTGAAGCCGGACAGTGGGATCGCGTCATCGATCATGTGAACCGCGAGGTCTTCGACAAGCCCGAGGAGTACTACAACCTGGACAAGCTGCGGCAAGCCGCGGCCGTGGATCGCCGCCTGACCCTGCGCGAGATATTGGAGAAGGTCTTCGACCTCATACCGTCCTTCAAGTCCAAGGACGAGCTACTGGAAGAAGAGTTCGACAAGTTCATCGCCGATCATCAGCCGAAGCAGCCCCAAGCCATCCCTGCCATCAAGACATATTTCAAGGCTTACGTCACCAGCGATCTGATCCGCCACATCATTGAGAACCGGCAGTTTACCGACCTGGCCACCAACCCGGCCTTCTCAATCAGTGACTACCGCGCAGTGCCCCAAGCATACCGGACGCTCATCCCCGAGTACGTCAAGGATTACGTCTCCCTGAATCAGTTCACTGCCTAATTGTCAGCATCAGGATTTACAGGATGAACGGATGATCAGGATACATGCCCCTCCATCCTGCTAATCCTCCAATCTTGAAAATCCTGATGCTGACAAGGGGACCCTGAGGAGCCACCCATGCTCGATACCGACACCAAGCGCCGCATAGACACCGCCCGCGATATCCTCGTCGGCAAGGTGCCCGACCCCAAGAGCCAGGTCGAGCAGATCACCATTGCGCTCATCTACAAGTTCATGGACGACTTGGACGCCGAGGCCGAGGAGCTGGGCGGCGAGCGCAAGTTCTTTGCCGGCGAGTTCGCCCAATACGGCTGGGCCAAGCTGCTGCGCGCCGGGCTGGGCGGGCATGAAACCCTGAACCGCTACGCCGAGGCGATCACCCGGATGCGGGAGAACCCCGGCATCCCACCGCTCTTCCGCACCATCTTCGACAACGCCTATCTGCCCTACCGCGACCCGGAGACCCTGCGTGCCTTCCTCAAGGTCATTGACCAGTTCACCTACGACCACTCCGAGCGGCTGGGCGATGCCTTCGAGTATCTGCTGTCGGTCATGGGCGCGCAGGGTGACGCCGGTCAGTTCCGCACCCCGCGCCATATCATCGACTTCATCGTCGCCATCGTAGCCCCCCAGAAGGACGAGGTGGTGCTCGATCCGGCCTGCGGCACCGCCGGCTTCCTCATCTCCGCCTACAACCACATCAAGGCGGCGAACACCGACGCAGAACGACAGAGTGTGCTAACGCCGGACGACCGGGACCGGTTGGCTGCCAACTTCAAGGGCTACGACATCTCGCCCGATATGGTGCGTCTGTCGCTGGTCAATATGTATCTGCACGGCTTTGCCGACCCGCACATCCACGAGTACGACACCCTCACCAGCGACGACCGCTGGCACGAGTACGCCGACGTGATCCTGGCCAATCCACCCTTCATGTCGCCGAAAGGCGGCATCCGCCCCCACAATCGCTTCTCGGTCCAGTCCAAGCGCAGCGAGGTGCTGTTCGTCGACTACATGGCCGAGCACCTCACGCCCACCGGCCGCGCCGGCATCATCGTGCCCGAGGGCATCATCTTCCAGAGCCAGACTGCCCACCGTCGGCTCCGCAAAAAGCTCGTCGACGACTATCTGGTCGCCGTCGTCTCGCTGCCGGCTGGCGTGTTCCAGCCCTACTCCGGTGTCAAGACCTCCATCCTGCTGCTCGACCGCGCCAGGGCGAGGCGCACCGACCGCATCGCCTTCTTCAAGGTCGAAAACGACGGCTACGACCTTGGCGCCCAACGCCGCCCGATTGACCGGAACGACCTACCGGAGGTAGCGCAGGCGGTGCAGGAATATATGAACATGGATGGACAGGATGCACAGGATGGGGATGGAAAGCATCGAGTAAAGGAATCCCATTCATCCTATGCATCCACGCTAGATAAGCTCATCGAACAGGGCACCACGCTCATCGTCGAGAAGGAGCAGATTGCCGCGAATGATGATTACAACCTGAGCAGCGAGCGGTATCGGAATAACGATGCGATTCATCTCGACTGGCCGCTGGTGGCGCTTGGCGATGTGTGCGAAATCAACCCGGAGACTGTCAATCCGAGCTTGGCCTATCCAGACCAGACAATCTTATACGTTGATATTTCTTCCGTGGAGAATGGAACCGGGCGCTTTTTGGGATACAGCGAAATCACATCAACTGAAGCTCCGAGCCGGGCCCGACGTGGCGTTCAGAACGGAGATGTACTGCTTTCAACCGTGCGTCCTAATCTGAAAGCATTTACTCTTCTCAAACAGGTTAGGGACCGTACAATAGCTTCCACAGGATTTGCCGTTCTTCGGTCTCGTGATGGTGTGGCAGAACCTACATATGTTCTAGCGTCCCTGTGTTCTAACCATGCTGTCAGTCAAATGGTTGACATGATGGAGAAAGGGGCATATCCAAGTATCAATCAGTCGGATGTTGCATCCATAAGAATCCCCCTCCCCCCGCTAGCCGTGCAGCAGGAGATCGTGGCGGAGATCGAGAGCTACCAGCGAGTGATAGATGGAGCGCGGGAGTTGATCGAACATACGGAGCAGAAGATAGAGGCTACTATCGCGCGAGTGTGGGGGGAATGAGTTGTCAGCATCAGGATGGACTGGATTGAGAGATGAGCCGGATAGATGCCCTCCATCCTGACAATCCTCTAATCCTGAAAATCCTGATACTGACAAAAGCAGGATGGCCCGGATTGAAGGTTGAGCCGGATACACGCCCCTCCATCCCGCTAATCCGCTCATCCCGAAAATCCTGATGCAGACAAAAAGGACGCGCAGCATGATAAAAGATAACCTAACCTACCAAATCATCGGCTGCGCCATGAAAGTACACAACACACTTGGCAACGGATTTCAAGAAGTCATCTATCAGCGATGTCTCGCTATCGAGATGGATCAGGCCGGAATAGATTTCGGTCGCGAGGTGGAACAACCTATCTACTATGAAGGCATCGAAGTTGGCACGCGCAGAGCGGACTTCATCATAGCTAATCAGGTAGTAGTCGAGTTGAAGGCGATAACTGTTCTGGAGGACATTCACCTCGCGCAAGCTAAGAACTACGTAGTGGCTTACGGCTTTGATATCGGGCTCTTAATCAACTTCGGCGCAAACAGCCTCGAATGGAAACGGATATTCAACGACAAAGTGCCGAGGGTGAATCGTCAGCATCAGGATGGACTGGATTGAGAGATGAGCCGGATATACGCCCCTCCATCCCGCTAATCCGCTCATCCTGACAATCCTGATGCCGACAAAAAGGATAACTGCATCAGATTGCCATTCATGGCGTGAATGAATATCATTCATGGTATGAATAATCGCACGCTCCCCCGCCTGGTGGTCCCCAGTCTCACCGACCGTCTCGGCGTCATGCCTGCCGTGGTAGTGACGGGCGCACGCCAGACCGGCAAGAGCACCCTGGCCCAGGAGTTGACACCGGGCACGCGGCGCTTCCTCTCCCTCGACGATCTGGACGTGCTCGACGTGGCGCGGCGCGATCCCGATGCGCTCGTGGGCGGCGCCCAGCCGGTCACGCTGGACGAGGTGCAGCGCGAGCCTGATCTACTGCACGCGGTGAAGCGTGCCATCGACCGACAGCGCCGGCCCGGCCAATTCCTGCTCACCGGCGACGCAATCGAGTGGATCGCCCCCGACGTGCTCGCCGCGCCCTGGTGGCGAGTGCTGTAGCCTGTATGCTCAATCCTGTCCATCCTATGCATCGATGTAAAACTGCTAATGAACATGGACGGACAGGACACAGAGGACGGTCGGGAGAACGGCTTAGGGCGTGACGGTGGTGAAACCGGTACGGGCCGGAATACGCCAGATGCCTCCGTTCCCCGGCTCACCGAACGCCCCGTGCGTCGTAAAATACAGGTTGTTGTCGGCGCCGCGCACAATCGCTGTCGGAAAGTCCAAGTCGTTCAGCATCGGCCGGGCACCCTCGGTCCTGGCCAAGATCACGCGACCGGTGCCGGGCGTGAAGCGGTCGGTGCGGCGGTTGTAGAAGGCGGAAAGCTCCACGACATACAGCTCGCCGGCGGCGCCGGTCGTCACGTCCACGGGCATCGTCAAGCCCTCCACTACGCGCTCCACTTGTCCCGTAGGACTGACGTGCCAGACGGCACCGCTGCCTTGCTCGTAGGGGATGGGGCCGAAGTCCACCACCAGCCACCCCCCGTCGGCACTTGGCGCCATGTTCAGCGCGTTGACGCCGGCCGGGAGCCGCCCGACGACCGTTGGCTGCGGGTTGTCCGGCTCGCGCAGGTCGAGCCGCACCAGGGTCGCACTCACCGCCTCCAGGACAACCACGTGTGTCCCGTCGCCCACCAGACCGAGCGGCGCCAGCGTGCCGGTCAGCCCGACCTTGGCGAATGCAGCCCGCAGGTCCGTGGCCGGCACACTGGGCTGCTGGCGCCGCACGCGGAGCAGCGCGTCGTCCGCAGACCCGGTGGCAACCAGCAAGGCGCTGTCCAGCGGCCAAAGCGAGCTAGGTCCGGCCGGGCGCAGCCGACCACGCTCAGGATTCGATGGTAGGCCCGTCGCGATCACCTCGGCCCGGCCCGCCGCCGTAATCCGGCTCACCTGGCCGCTCGTCTGGCCGCCGTTGCCCGCCTCGGCGACGTAGAGCAGCCCGTCCGCCCCGAACGCCAATGCGCGTGGGTGTGTCAAGCCGGTCGCCACCGGCTCCGGTGGATAGAGCTCGGGTCGGAGCTGCGGGTCGGAGCGCAAGACGAGGTAGATCAAGCCCAGCACGACGATGACGACGCTGACCATCGTGAAGCGTCTACCGAACAGGGGCGGCTCACCGTTGGCCATCGTGCCTACTTCTACTGCGGATAGCGGTCGCCTTCGAAGTGGCGCCGAATACGCTCGTGATCTTGGGTCAAGCCGAGCAGCACCAGCAGCACGATACGGGCCTTTGGTCCGGTGAGTTCACCCCCGGCGATCACGCCCATGTCCCGCAATGTGCGCCCGCCGCCGGGTGTACCGTAAGTTGGGGCGAGCGCGCCGGCGTGGCAGCGGGAGGTGAGTACCACCGGTAGGCCGCGGTCCAACGCATACTTGATCCCCGGCACCGCCGTTCCGGGCACATTCCCAGCGCCCGATCCTTCGATCACCAATCCGGCGATACCGTCGTCTACGAGCCAGCGCAGGAGCCGGTCGTCCATGCCGGTGACGAGCTTCACCAGTGCCACCCGCTCCTCGATCCACTCCACGACCAGCGGTTGCCGAGGGCTGACCGACGCCGCGAAATGGACGCCGGTTGGAGTGACCACGCCGGCCGGCCCGTGGCCGGGCGACGCAAACGTGGCCGGGTTCGTGCTGTGCGTCTTGACGACCGACACTGCCGCGTGAATCTCGTCGTTCGTGACGACCATCGCGCCCCGCCCTCGCGCTGCGGACGACGCGGCCACGCGCACGGCCGCGGTCAGGTTGGCCGGGCCGTCGGCGCCGGGCGCGGCAGCGTGGCGCTGGGCTACCGCAAAGCACACCGGCTTGTCGGACTGCACCACCAGATCAACCAGGAGGCTTGTCTCTTCTACAGTGTCGGTGCCGTGCGTGACGACGGCCCCGGCGATCTGGGGGTCCGCGAGCACCGCGTCCAGCCGCTGTGCCAGCGCGAACATCATCGCGGGGGTCATGTTCCAGCTCGCCACCGCTGCGAACGGCTCGCCGGTCACCGTTGCGTAGTCGGCGAGCGTCGGCACAGCGACAATCAGCTCGGCGGGGTCAACCGCCGGCCCGACGGCGCCGGTCCGTGGGTCGGGCCGGCTGGCAATCGTGCCGCCGGTAGCGATGAGCCGCACCTGCGGCAGTTGATCCGGTGTTGCGGTCATTGTCCTGTCTCAATTGGTGGCCTCGCCCGTGCGGCGCAACGAGAGGCAGTGGCGGCACAGGCGCCGGAACCCACTGCCAGGGTACCACGCGGAATCACCCCTCATCCCTGACTGGCCTCCCCCGCTGCTCCGCATCCCGGCGTATCACATGGTATCCTGGCGGTTTGTATGAATGGGGAAAACGCGGCGCTGAAGCACACGGCGCTCTACGCAACGCACGTGGCTGCCGGCGCGCGTATGGTGCCCTTTGCGGGCTATGCGATGCCGGTGCAGTATCCGACCGGCGTGCTCGCCGAGCATCGGGCCGTCCGGCAGCGGGTCGGCCTGTTCGATGTCGGCCATATGGGGCAGTTCCGGTTTGCCGGGCCGGGGGCGCTCGCCCTCTTGCAGTGGGTGACAACCCACGACGTCTCGCGGTTGGAGGTTGGAGCGGCGCAGTATTCCTTGCTCTGCCTGCCGTCCGGTGGTGTGGTGGACGACATTATCGTCTACCGGCTGGAGCAGGACGGCTACTTTGTAGTCGTCAACGCGGCGAACGCCGACCGCGACTGGGATTGGATCGCCGCGCAGGCCCAGACGACGGAGCGTCCGGCAGCGCGGAGTCCCGTCGAATGCCTGCGCCTGACGCCCGAGCGCACGCTGCTGGCCTTGCAAGGGCCGCGCGCCCGTTCCGTAGCCCAAGCGGTCTGTGCGCCGGACCCGGCGGCACTACGCAGCTATCGAGTCATGCACGGGACGGTTGCCGGGGTGGAGGTCATCATCTCGCGTACCGGCTATACGGGTGAGTACGGGTTCGAGCTGAGTGTCCCGGCTGCGGCTGCGGAGACGGTGTGGCACGCTCTCCTCGACGCGGGGGCGGCGGCCGGCCTGAAACCGTGCGGCCTGGGAGCGCGGGATACCCTGCGGCTGGAGGCGGGGCTGGCCCTGTACGGTCACGAGCTGACCGAGGAGACTACGCCACATGAGGCCGGGCTAGAGCGCATCGTCCGCTTCGAGAAGGGACCGTTTGTCGGCAGCGCGGCCTTGGAAGCACAGGCGGCCGCCGGGGTGCAGCGCCGCCTGGTGGGGCTGGCCCTGACCGGGCGTGGAGTCCCACGCGAGGAATGCGCGATCTTGCACGCGGGTCGGCGCGTTGGCCGATTGACCAGCGGCGGACACTCGCCAACACTGAAACGTGGGATCGGCATGGGCTATGTGCCGGTAACGCTCACCGCGCCCGGCACCGCCTTGGACATCGAGATTCGCGGTCGTCCCTTCCCGGCGCAGGTCGTCCCGTTACCGTTCTATCGCCGGCGCCGCCGCCGGAAGGCTGACGCGCCGGAAGCGCACCACTGATTAGCAGGAACCGCGCACACCCTAACCGGCGGGAGGAGTATATGTACCCGGAGGATTGTCGGTACACCAAGGAGCACGAGTGGGTGCGCCTGGAGGACACTATCGCCGTTGTCGGCATCACGGACTATGCCCAAGATCATCTTGGGGACGTGGTGTTCATCGAGTTGCCCGACGTGGGGACCGAAGTAGCGCAGTTCGATCCGTTTGGCGTGATTGACTCGGTGAAGGCCTCGTCGGAGCTTTACGCTCCCTTATCCGGTGAAGTCGAGGCGGTCAACGACGCGCTGACCGAGCAGCCTGAGCTGGTGAACCAAGCGCCGTATGGCGAGGGGTGGATGATTAAGGTCCGGCCGGCGGACCTCGCCGAGCTGGAGCAGCTACTCGACGCCGACGGCTACGAGCAGTTTCTCGGCACGCTGGATGAGTAGCGGGTTGTCGTTCCCATCGTGACGTGAGCAGCGAGCAACCCATTCCGACTCCGAAGCCGTGTCCGGGCGAGCGCGTGAGCTGCGGCAGCGGGGCTTCTACTTCCTCCGCTACCATCCCCAAGGTGCCAAGCCGGGCGACGTGTGGGATATCATCCCGGAGGATACCCAGAATCGACAGCTTCATTTCGCTCCCTACCTGGAAGACCTCTGCAAAATACCGCTCCTCGCCACTTGCCCCCGAGGACGGGATTGTGCTGGACCCGTTCTGCGGGACGGGCACGACGATGCTGGTAGCCAAAAATCTGCAACGGAAGTCCGTGGGTATTGACAGCTCCCGCGAGTATATCGCTCTGGCTACTAAGCGATGTTGGGGACTACCGTGACCTCTCGGGTATTGGAGCTTTTCACCAGACCCACTGCCACCGGTACCGAGACTGCTTGGGCGTCGCTCAGATGTTAGGCTTGCAAGCTGACGCTACCGTTGCATACCGGGAGATCGTCAAGCTACTTGCGTCAAGACTATCCGCTGAGACCCTGCTGACGCTGTGAGCGGGTCATTCTCCTGCTAGGAGGGGGGTACGTGGACTACATATCAACGACTGAGGCGCAACGCGAGGAGATGCTCGCCACGATTGGCGTCGCGTCCATCGCCGACCTGTTTAGCGACATTCCGGCGGCCCACCGCTTTCCCGACCTGGACGTGCCGCCGGGTCAATCGGAGTGGGAGGTCTGGACGGAGATGCGCCGTCTAGCGGCGCGCAACCGAGACCTCGATCATTACCCGTGCTTCCTCGGCGCCGGCGCCTACCGCCACTTCACGCCCAGTACCATCGGCCATCTGGTGAGCCGCGGCGAGTTTCTGACCTCGTACACGCCCTACCAGCCGGAGGTGGCGCAAGGCACGCTGCAAGCCATCTACGAGTTCCAAAGCCTCGTCTGCGAGCTGACGGGGATGGACGTGGCCAACTCGGCGATGTACGACGGCGCCACCGCCCTGGCCGAAGCGGCGCTCATGGCCTGCCGCTGGACGAAGCGCGAGCGCGTGCTGGTTGCCGATACGGTGCATCCGTTCTCGCGGAACGTGCTCGCCACCTACTTCCACGGCCAAGACCTCACTATTGAAGCACTGCCGGCCTGGGCACCACCGTCACACCCTCTCCCCGCGGGAGAGGGCCGGGGTGAGGGCACGCTACAGCGACGCACCGACCTGGCGAATGCTCTGGATGACCGCACCGCCTGCATCATCATTCAGCAGCCGAACTTCCTGGGCTGGCTGGAAGCGGTTGAAGGGCTGGCTGCAGCGGCCCACGCAGCCGGGGCGCTGCTCGTCGTAGCGGTTGATCCGCTGACCCTAGGCTTGCTGCGACCGCCCGGCGCCTATGGCGCGGACATCGTTGTCGGCGAGGGCAAGTGGACGGGATGGCCGCCCGATTTCGGCGGACCGTCAGTCGGCCTATTCGCGGCGCGGCAGCGTTACGTCCGCCAGCTACCCGGCCGGATCGTTGGCGCGACCGTGGACGAGGCCGGGCGCCGAGCGTTCGTCCTGACCTTGCAGACCCGCGAACAGCACATCCGGCGCGAGCGAGCCACCTCCAACATCTGCACCAGCGAGGCCCTGGTGGCGTTGGGTATGACCATCCACCTCTGCCAGTTGGGGAAGCACGGGCTACGCGAGGCGGCTACCTTGAGCCTACAGAAAGCGCATTACGCAGCCGCCCGCTGTGATCGGCTCGCCGGATATGCCGTCGTCTCCGGGGCGCCATACTGCAAGGAGTTTGTGCTGCGCTGCCCCCGGCCGGTGCCGGAGATCAATCGCGTGCTCCTCGACCGCGGCATCATGGGAGGGTTGGACTTGGGACGCTATTATCCGGACCTCGATCACCATATGCTGGTATGCGTCACGGAGATCAACACCCGGGATGAGATCAAGGCCCTGGTGGCCGGGCTGGAGCACGCGGCCGGGGCGCACCGCCCCTCCCACCATCCGTGCGCCCCGGCCGTGGGAAAGGCGGCACGATGAGCGATATTCACAACTCTGCCGCTCCATCGGGGGCTGGGGCGCTTCCTGGCCTCCTGCGGCCGGTGAGCGCCGGCCCTGTGCGGCTCATCAGCGAGGAGAGCGTGCCTGGCCGGCGTGGCGCCAGCTTCCCCGCCAGCGACGTGCCGGAGCAGCCCTTGGAGGAGCTACTCCCGGCCGAAGAGTTGCGCGACGAGCTGAACCTGCCCGAAGTAAGCGAGCTAGACGTGGTGCGTCACTTCACCCGTCTCTCGACGCTCAACTTCTCGGTGGATACCGGCTTCTACCCGCTCGGCTCCTGCACGATGAAGTACAACCCGAAGCTCGACGAGAATGTAGCTGCCCTGCCCGGTTTCCGGCAGCTGCATCCCCTCCAACCCACCGAGACGGTGCAAGGAGCGCTGGCAGTGCTCTACCACCTAGAGCGGCTGCTGGCGGCGATCACGGGCATGGCCGGAGTCTCGTCGCAGCCGGTGGCCGGGGCGCACGGCGAGCTGACGGGCATCCTCATGGCCCGGGCCTATCATGCCCAAGCCGGGCGCCAGCGTCGCAAGGTGCTCATCCCCGATAGTGCTCACGGCACCAACCCGGCGACGGCCGCGATGGCCGGCTATCGGGCCGTCACCGTGGGACACGACCGGCAAACCGGGGAGCTTGATCTCGCCGATTTCGCGGCCAAGCTGGACGAAGAGTGCGCTGCGATCATGATGACCGTGCCCAACACGCTGGGGCTGTTCGAGCGTCGCATCGAGGACATCTGCCGGCTGGCCCATGATGCTGGCTGCTTGGTGTACTGCGATGGTGCCAATATGAACGCCATGCTCGGCCAAGTCCGTCCCGGCGACCTCGGCATTGACATGATCCACCTCAACCTCCACAAGACCTTTGCCGTGCCCCATGGCGGTGGCGGACCTGGTGGGGGCGCCATCTGTGTGGCCGAGCCGTTGCTACCGTACATGCCCAAGCCGGTCGTGGTGCAACGGGATGACGAGAGATACGACCTCGATTGGGAACGGCCGCTCTCTATCGGCCAAATCCACGGGTTTTACGGGAACTTCAACGCTGCGCTGCGGTCATACACCTACATCTTGGCGCTGGGCGCGGAAGGCTTGCGGGCCATCGGCGAGCATGCGGTGCTCAACGCCAACTACCTCCGCGCCAAGCTGCAAGACCACTACAACCTCTACGTTGATCGCACCTGTATGCACGAGTTTGTGCTGGATGGCCGGTCGTTACGCGAGCACGGTGCGCGCACGCTCGACTTGGCGAAGCGCCTGATTGACTACGCCTTCCACCCGCCCACGATCTACTTCCCACTGATTGTCCCCGAAGCAATCATGATCGAGCCGACCGAGACGGAAAGCAAGGAGACGCTGGACGCCTTCGCCGCGGCGATGATCGCCATTGCCCGCGAAGCCGCCGAGTCACCCGAGCTATTGCACGCGGCGCCGGGCATCGCCCCCGTCCGCCGTCTCGACGAAGTGCGCGCCGCCCGCCGGCCCGACCTCCGCTGGCCCGCGGACGCGGACACTCCTCCTCCGGCCTAGTGCTCAGTGCAACTGCTTTGCCGCGCGACGCGGCGGCCAAAGCCGCGCCAGGCTTGAGTCATAATGTCGGGTTAGGTAGCACGATGAGAGTCGTCTCCACGGGGATGAGCGGCACCGGCCGCCTCGACTATGTCCGCGAGGTGGCTGCGTTGGCGCGTCGACACGGCCATGACGTGGCCGTCTTCGATGTCAAGGAGATCATGTTCCGGATCGCGTCCGACCGTGGCCAGCCGGTGGAGGAAGAGACCATCCTCGACACCGCCAGCTCGACGCTCGCAGCCCTCCGGGCGGCGGCTCTGGAGCAGGTACTCCGACTGGCCGAAACAACTCCCCATTTCATCCTTGCTACCCACGCGCTCTTCCGCTGGCGCAACGCGCTCATCCCCGGCTTCGATGTCCACTACCTCAACCGGTTGCAGCCCGATCTCTACGTGACGGTCAGCGACACAATCACCGCGATCAGAGACCGGCTCGACCGCCAAGCGCGCTGGCGCCATTACTCCTACCACGATCTACTGACTTGGCGCGACGAGGAGACGTTCGTCACCGAGATGATGGCGAGCTTCCAGCGCAAGCCCCACTACCTGATTGCTCGTGACCAGCCCCCCGACACGCTCTATCGGCTGATGTTTCGGCCCAAGGCACCGACAGTCTACCGCAGCTACCCCATCACTCACATCGTAGATCAGCCCGGCTTGCAGGCCGAGTGCGATGCGCTGGGCACGCAGTTGGACGAACAGTTTGTGGTGTTCGACCCCATGGCGATCAAGGACAGCCAAGTGCCGCAGCCGACCGTGCCCCCCGGTCCCCCTCCCACAGGTGGAGCGGCGGAGGCGCAGAGCGGCGGGGATACGAGTGCGGCGCCACCGTCCACCGACGCGCTGACCGCGACAACCTTTACGCCGGCCGAAACGCAGTATATGGCCGATCAGACGGTTGCCCGTGACTACAAGCTCATCAAGCAGAGCGACTTTGTCGTCGTGTACTACCCGACGACGGTACTCTCGGCCGGCGTCATCAGCGAGATGATCTACGCCGTGGCGAACGGCAAGCAGGTGTTTGCCGTCTGGCTGCCCCCCACGGACCCCAGCCCCTTCTTCAGCTACTACTGCACCGAGCCGGTCTTCCGCTCCGTAGATGCTCTCTTCGCCTACTTCGAGCGCGCCGGCCTGGCCCGTGGCTCCGCTTGTGACTGACTCGACAACAAAGACAAACGGCCACCCGCGGGGAGCGACCGTCATCATGCGTCATGGTGGAGATGGGGGCGAGTCGAACGCCCCGTCCAACACAGGGCAACCGGCGGCTTCTACAAGCATAGACCTCTTTTGCCGTCACGCTGGGGGGAGCAGAGGACAAACGCCCGTCAGCGTCCAGCTCATGTTGCTTGAGCGGCCCCTATGAGCCTCGGAGCCGCTGCACCTCGACTGTTATGACGTCCGTGCCGAGTCTGTCGAGGGTGGACCTCGGGCGGACGCGCTACCTATAAGTTAGGCAGCGAGAGCGAACTGCTGCTTGTTGGCAGTTGATAGTGTTGCCGGTGGTTTAGCGAGCCAGCATACCGGCAGCTCGGCTTGCAGCCGCGAGTTTCCCTGCCCTGTCGAAACCCGTCATCCCCGTCTGTAGTTGGAAAAGACCCCGGTACGGCCGCCGCACGCCTACGCCAGGCAGCCACACCCCCACTAACCCGATTGTAGCATAGCGCCGATTCTCCTTAGCCCCAAAAACTAGGGTTTTCCCCAGTGTCTTGGCGCCGATTCCGGTGTAGGATGGGTGTTAGTGGCGGTCCCGGCGAGTGGACCGCTCCGCAGGCAGCACCGGACCGGCCGTACCGACGGAGGCGCGTGGTCAGTTCGCAGTGTATCTGTCGCCGTGGCGGCAAGTGGTATCTATGGATGAAGATAGAGCGGTCGTGGCGGCGGAGCTTCTGCCTGGAGCAGTGTGCGACGTTTCGGGGATGCACTTATGTTGAGTGTTGAAAGGAGGGGCCTCGCGTTCGTGTTGGTGGTGGCGTGCTACTGATGCAAGGAGGGTACCACGATGCGTTTCACCCGCCGGGGACAGTTGATCCGCTCCGTCGCTGCTCTGGGCGGCGTGGTCGGTGCCGCCTGCTCGCTCACGGAATCGCTCTGGCCGAGTACCGGGCCGCCGCCCCGACCGCCCCCGACCACCCTCCGTGTGCTGTACGGACCGTGGGCCGGGGCTATGTACACCGAAGGCCCCGTGGGCTGGTCGCGACCTGATGGACGGCCAGACACGCCTGACCGGGAGTGGTTCCACACCACCGCTGCCCCTGCTTTCAAGGAGCACTACCCGGATAGCACGGTCAGCTTCGAGTCGCATCACGATCCGCTGAACCGGGCACTAGAGCTGCACCGCGCCGGCACCGCCCCGGATGTCTTCCAGACCGACGATCTGCGTCACGCCGACTCGATCCGGCGCCGGCTGGCCCATCGCCTCGACGGGTGGATCAAGCAAATGCCCCATTCCGATGATTTTGTCCGTCCGGCTTTCCTCGCCGGGCAGATCGCGGGCGTGCAATGGGGTCTACCCCTCTTCTCCCAAGTCTACACGCTCTATTTCAATCGGCACGTCTTGCGGACCGCGGGGATCGGCCAGCCCCCGACAACCTGGGGTGAACTGCTCGATACGGCCTATCGGTCCACCTTGGTGGGCGATGGTCAGCTGGTCCGGGCCGGGCTGCCCGCGCCGCATAGCCGCTGGTTCTGGTGGCTGTTGCAGTTGACGGGGGTCACGCTGTACGACGGCGGGCAGGTCCCGGCGTTAGAGGGCGAGGCGGAGGCGGTGTTCGCCCTGCTCCGCGATCTCGACGCCGCCGTGCAGCCGGCGGGGGTAGTGCCCTTCAAGCGACAGTCGGAGCAAGAGCCGTTTTCTGTTGACGCCGATCACTTTTTTGGCGGGAAGGCGGCCCATGTGTGGGTGCCGGGCTTGCCGCCGCAGCACAGGGAGTTCCGGCAACAGTACGATTGGCAGCCGCCCTCGACTGCACCGCCTGAGGCAGCCCCGCAGCAACAGGCAACTCTGTCCCCTGACCTCCGCAAAGCCGTGGCAACCGCGGAGGCGGAGCAGCGCCGGGCGGCGCTTTCCGGCCCACCGCCGGCCGCGGCCGGGCGGCCCACACCGGAATCCACGCTGATCGGTGTGCCCCCGGTGCCGGGCAGCACGCGCTACACGCTGCCGGGGATACGCTCAGTGCCGCCACTGGTCCATGCCCATACCGCCGTGCTCCATCTGAGTACGCAGTCGGCTGCTCCCGATAAGGCCTGGGAGCTGCTAACCCTGTCCCTGGAGCCGGAGACGCTCCACTCCTACACCCACCTGCGCTGGGCAGTGCCGCCCCGCCAGTCCATCCTCGACCGGGGCTATCTACAGAGCGCAAACACCCAGCAAATGATTGCTCTCTGGCTCCGTTACGGCCGCCCGCCGTTCAACCCCCCGCGCTATGCCCAGGTCAGCCAGGCTATCGAGGCCGCCTTCCAGGCGGTAGTAGTGAGCAAGCAGCAGTCGCCGGGTGAAGGTGTGCGGAAGCTGGTCGAGCAACTAGAGCAGATCGCGCGGGCCATCACGCCCCCCTACACCGGCACGACCCGCCGGTGAGCGGTCCTATCCCGCTTGTACTCCACGAGAAGGGCTATTCATGGCGCTCAATTGGCTTGCGCTCGGTGTAGGGACTGGGCTGCTATGGAGTCCGTTGTGGCCGCAATGGTAGCCAGCGGCGAGTTTGCCGGCATTCACCCGACGGCATTAGCTGCCAGTGTCGGAGGCGGCCAGGACCGAGTCCTGACCGTACCGGCCGGACACCTGTTGTCTGTGGCGATAACCGGCGTGTGAGCAACGACTCGCGCGAGTGGCCCCCCTGCCGCTCTACAGCACTACCGCTCCCGGCCCGAGTAGGTGGGCCTTCCCTGGTGAGCCAGTCGGCCCCCGCGGCGCTCCGGGCCGCCAGGGTAGGGCTACGTGTGCCAATGTGGTATACTTGTCACCATGGCGCAGAGGACGACGCGCAAGAAGGGTCGCACCGGCACCCCGATGAAGCTCATCTTGGCTATTGTGCAGAGCCAGGACGCTGATCGTATTACCGAGACGCTGGTTGGGATGGGCTATCCGGGGCCGACCCGGATCAACACCGTCGGCGGCTTTCTCCGACGCGGTAACGTCACCCTGCTGCTCGGCACGGAAGAAGATCGCGTCGAGCAGCTCATCGAAATCGTCCGCGAGCATGCCGAAGCCAGGGCCGATCCTGCCCGGCCCGACGCGCACCGGGCTACCATCTTCGTGCTCCATGCCAATCGCCTCCTGCGTGTCTAGCACGCGCCCCACGAACGACACAGGGCTGCTGATCTATGCGCTTCGCTTTTTGGGTTATCGGCTGTCAGATGAACGTGGCCGATTCCGAGCGTCTGGCCCGCGTGCTCACCGAGCAAGGCCACCTGCAGGTGCCCGATACCGCTGGCGCCGATCTCGTCGTGCTGATGAGCTGCTCGGTCCGCCAAACCGCCGAGGACCGCCTGTGGGGGCAGCTGCGCGAAGTAGCACAGCTCAAGCGCGCCCGCTCCTCGCTCGTCGTAGCTGCCAGCGGCTGCGTCTCGGACGGTGACGTGGCAGGCTTCCTGCAACGGGCGCCGGTCGTGGATGTCTACGTTGATCCGCGGCAGCCCGAGTCCCTGCTGGCATGGCTGGCCGACCGCGGCCTCGCCGATCCGCCCGATTTCGGCGATCTCGACCTCGGAGCACTCGTGCCCCGGCAGGGACTCGACCACACGGCCGTGGCGCTGCACGGCGTCTCGCGGCACGTGCCCGCCATCTACGGCTGCAACTACCGCTGCACCTATTGCATCGTCCCATACACGCGCGGCCCGCAAATCTCGCGCCCGGTAGACGAGATTCGTCGTGAGGTCGAGTGGCTAGTGCAGGGTGAAGGCGCCCGTGAGGTCACGGTGCTCGGCCAGACCGTGGATGCCTATGGAGAAGACTTGCCCGCGCAGCCGCGGCTCTCCCACCTGCTCGAGTGCCTCGACCGCATCGAGGGCCTGGAACGGGTGCGTTTCCTGACCTCCCACCCCAACCACATGACCCTCGACCTCATTGATGCGGTGCGCGATCTCCCGCACGTCTGCGAGCACATCAACCTGCCGTTCCAGGCCGGTGACAATGACGTGCTGCGACGGATGGCTCGCCGCTATCGGTCCGAAGACTATCGCGCGCTCATCGGCACAATCCGCGCGCGTGTGCCGGATGTGTCGCTCTCGACCGACGTGATCGTCGGCTTCCCCGGCGAGACGGAGGCGCAGTTCGAGCACACGCTGGCGATGCTCCGTGACATCGAGTTCGACGTGGTCCATGTCGCCATGTATTCACCACGCCGCGGCACGCCGGCCCCGGAAGTGTGGCCGGACGACGTGCCACCGGCCGAAAAGAAGCGCCGCCGCCGCGCCGTCGAGGAGACGCAGCGCCGGATCGCCCTACGCCGCAACCAAGCGCTCGTCGGCAATGTGGCGGAGGTGCTCGTCGAAGGGCCGTCACAGCGGCGCAAGGACCAGCGGTCAACGACCCGGCGTTGGGGCGGACGCACCCGCACGAACAAGCTGGTCTTCTTTCCGCACGACGGCAATCCGACCGGCGAGTTGACTCCGGTGCGGATTACCCAAGCCTCGCCGTGGTACCTGGACGGAGTCCCGGCCACGGCGGACGCCGTCTTGGCCTGACCGTAGTGGCCGGGTGGTCGGGACACGCACCGCGGCCGCATGTTTCAATGAAGACGGGTGACGACCTGGCGTCCCCGGTACTACCGCCCTTTGTTGAAATGTGCATGTTCGTTCTGACCAACGCTCGCTGCCAGCGGATAACGCTGCCGCTCATCCTCTGCTTCCTAATGGGATGCCGCTCGACCGCGGCCCCAGCACCGGCGCCGCTCTCCCCGGCAGACTACTGGTCCGAGACCCAACCGATTGTGCGCTCGACCACGCAACATGTCCGCCTCTTCAACAAAGCCCTGCGTGGCTTCCTGGACGCGGAGGAGCGCCTGACCTTCGAGCAGTTTCGCCTGGCGCTCGCCCGGCTGGCTCCCGAGGTTTTCGCGCTTGGGCAGCGGCTCGTCGCCATACACCCGCCGGAGAGCGCGCTGGAGGCACACGCCGTCCTCGTCGAGGCGGTGGACCTCCTGACGCTCGCAGGGCGCGAAGCGCGGCTCCTCACTGAGGACGATTATCACCGGCACGTGGCCGCAATTGCGGTGTTCCTGCCGGAAGCGCAGGTGCGACTCGCCGCCTATAGCGCCGCCTTCCCGGCCTCCCCAGCGGCTACCGTGATCCAACAGGAGATCGCGCAGCTCGGCCAGGAACGGCTCGTTGCCACCACCGAGCGCACCTACCTGGTAACGCTGGAGCCTTCCTCGTCAGCCGCGGCCGCCCAACAAGCTGTCGAGCGGTATGCCACTCGCTGGGAAGCCGAGCAAGCTGTCGCCGCGGCCAGTCGCGCCGACGGCACGTCCGCCCGGATCGAGGTGGAGTACGCCTACAACTTCCATATGAATATCGAGCAGCCACCCAGCGGCCACTACTGGCGCGAGATAATCTGGCTCCAGAAGCTCAACTTCATCGGCACCTTGGTGGATACCGCCGCGGATGGCAGCTTCATCATCGTCGCCTCCCGCGACGGCGCCGTCCAAGGTTGGCAAGGCGACGGGGAGTATCGGTGGAACAAAGACCTTGATGCCGCGTTGGTCAGCCTGGCCGTGGCCGCTCAAGGGCACCGGGCCGTCCTCGCCGGCCACGAATCATTCCTGCTGTCGTTATCGGACGCCGCGGTCATCTGGGACTCGATCATTCCGAATGAGAGCGACATCCTCACCCAGGCGCTGATATCCGCCGACGGTAGCCACGTCACGCTCCGTTCCGAGCCGCCCGACGGAGCGGGCACGGTGCAGGCGCTTGATGCGCGGGAGCACTTGTGGCCCACTCAGGATTACATTGGCGCCCGGGATATTGCGCTTACACCCGATGGGGCGAAAGTCGCCATTGCCTCAGCCAAGAACCACCTCAACTACTTCATCCTGGTGAGTATCCCCCAGGGTGCGCGGCTGCAACGCTTCGAGCTGCCGTCGGCCCCGGAACGAGTGGCGCTGACCCCCACGGCCAGCCACGCGGCCCTCTTGAGCGACCAGGAGGTGCTGTTCTACCGCTTGCAAGACGAGAGCCTCCTGTGGCGCCAGCGAGTCCCCGGCAAGCTGCTGGCCCTGACGCCGGACGGTCAGTTGCTCGTGACCGCCGGTCAGGGCGGACTGCTGGCCATCTCCCGCACTGGCGAGCAGCTCTGGCGGCGGGAAGACGTGCAAGTCGCGCAGCTGGCCGTCAGTCGGCAATACGTCGTGGCCCAGACCGACCGCGAGCGGTTGGACGTGTACGCGCTCGACGGCACGCCCCTGGGGCCCGTCTATACGCCGGGGCGCTTGCTGGCCTTTGCACTGGCGCCAGAGAGTAGCCTACTGGTCGCCACCGACGACCAGCAAAATATGGTCGCTTGGCAGCTGCCGCACTCGCCGTAGGGGCGCAGCACGCTGCGCCCGTCCCTCTCCTACGGGAGACCTTTGCCTAACCCGTCATTCCCGCGCCAGCGCGAATCCATCCTGCCCATCCCCTCAACCCGCGCTGCCTTCCACCCCCTCTCCAAATGTTGGAGAGGGGGCCGGGGGGTGAGGTCTGCCCGCCCCCGCGGCTCTCCACGAAAAACCTCCCCTTATCAGCCACATGGGTGGAGCGGGGGGCCGGGTGACGAGCCAAAGCCGCACCACACCTGGCACTATCCGGGCGGCTTTGGTCGGTCAACGAGCCAAAGCCGCACCACTCGCGGGCCAAAACTCCGGCGGTCGCAGGCCCCCGCTGTCTGTCCAGCATGGCCGGAGTTTTGGCCCGCGACACCTGGCACCATCCGGGCGGCTTTGGCCCCTCAGTGGGTGAGGCCCGCACCCTAGGGCGTGTTCACACAACCGCTCCCATATCGCCATAATGTCACCCTGAACGCAGTGAAGGGGCTCAACTCCTTGTCGTGAGCACCGTGCTGCGCCCGCAATGACCGGCTGACAGGAGCAGCGGGCAGCTTAGTGTGAACACGCCCTAGTCTCGTGCAGCCGCGCGGATTGCCGCGAGGGCCGCAGCCGGATCATTCAGCACAGTGTCATTCGACAACCGCACAACGCGATAGCCGCTGGCATCGAGGACCGCCTGCCGCTCCTCATCCGCCGTCTGCCGCCGGTCATGGATTGATCCGTCCACCTCCACGATCAACCGTCGTTCAGCGCAATAGAAGTCAACAATGAACCCGTCCACTGGATGCTGCCGTCGGAACTTCAGACCGCCTAAGCGGCGGCTCCGCAAAGCCTGCCACAAAGTAGCCTCTGCGCGCGTAGAAACACGGCGGAATGAGCGCGCCAACCCCACCGTCTCCTGCCTATCCAACCGCCCTCTCCTCACCACCTCGCCCTCCTCAACCCCCGCCGCCTCTCACCCCCTCTCCAAATGTTGGAGAGAGGCCTGGGGAGTGAGGAATACCCCTCCCCCCGCCGCCTTCCCCCCCTCTCCAAATGTTGGAGAGGGGGCCGGGGGGTGAGGAATACCCCTCCCCCCGCCGCCTTCCCCCCCTCTCCAAATGTTGGAGAGGGGGCCGGGGGGTGAGGAATACCCCTCCCCCCGCCGCCTTCCACCCCCTCTCCAAATGTTGGAGAGGGGGCCAGGGGGTGAGGAATACCCCTCCCCCCGTTGTCTTCTCCCCACTCCCACCCAATATGACCCAACGTTGGGATGTGGCAGTTGCAAGACCATCCTGGAGCACCGGGCACCGCCCGGCAGGAAAGCACACCTACCATCGTGTCTACCAACGACGGTGGTATAGCCACCCAGCCGAGGGCGCCGGGTCACGGCCGACCCCTCACCGCACAGCCGGCGGTGAGGCCTGACCGTCCGTGCGCCGCGCCACGCGGACCGGTCCCCGACCGCTCCCGCCTAGCGCAAAGGGCGCCGGATCAGCACGTACCCCGGGCCACCACGGCCCGGGCGCCGGGTGCTGATCGTCCGCGCGCCGCGCCTCTGGCGCCGGGGCCACGCCGCCCCCGCCACGCGCAGATGGCGCCGGGTCCTGACCGACCCCCCGTCCCGCCGTCCGCGGTGCCGGGGCAGGACCGACCGCGCGCCGCGCCTCTGGCGCCGGGGCCATGCCGCCCCCGCCACGCGCAGATGGCGCCGGGTGCTGACCTACCCCTCGCCACCACGGCGGGGGCGCCGGGTCCGCACCGTCCGTGCGCCGGCACTGCCGTGCCTCGCGCCACCGCGTCCCTGCCGGCCGGCCGGCGCTGGCTGCGCCAGGTAATCTTGCCCCGCGTCCCTGCCACTCCCAACACCCTGATTGCCGCGTATCCGCACTCCCGCTCCATCGCCTCGTCATCCCACCACCCCGCGCCCCCCCGCTCCGCCGGAAGACGATCCCTCCCCTCCCCTGGCGCTTGCGCCGGGGGAGGGTTAGGGAGGGGGCCACTGCCCACCTACTCGCAATCCCGCCGCACCACCACCTCTCAAGTGCATCCTGCCACCCAAGTTCCGCCCTGCCCGCGGTCTTGCTCCACCGCGGGTACGGGCCTCCTCCACCGTCACCCCGCCCGCGCTCCACCCTCATACACACCCACTGGAAACCTAACCTGGTCCGGCCATCCCCTCCCCGGCGCAAGCGCCAGGGGAGGGCGCGGAAGAGGGCCACTACCCGCCCGCGGCAAGACCTACCCTTGTTAGCCCATAGCTCTCCGCCTCGCCGGGGGGACGAGCGTAGCCTGCCGTGTCCCTCCTCGGTGCTCTCCGTGTGCTCTGCGGCGAAATGGGCTTACCGAGAGGCTAGGCCGGCGTTTCCGAGAATCCCAGGCCGCGCGCTTTGAGCGAGACGAACCGCTGGGCACCGATGATGATGTGATCCAGCAGTTCGATGTCGAGGAGTTGGCCCGCTCGGTAGGTATCGCGCGTCACCTGCACGTCGTCTGGCGACGGCGTGGGGTCGCCGCTGGGATGATTATGCACAATGATGATCGCTGCACTGTTCTGCCGGACCGCGTCCCGGAAAAGCTCGCCGACGCGAATAGGGCTGGCATTCAGACTGCCCACATAGACTTCACGTATGGCTGCTACGCGGTGCTTGGTGTCGAGCAGCGCCACCCGCAGGTGCTCCTGCTCGAAGATTGCCATCTCCGGCATCAGCAGGTTGGCAATGTCCTCGGGAGAACGCACGGCCATGCGCTCTTCCGGCTGCATCGTCATCAGCCGCCGGCCCAGCTCGAAAGCGGCCAACAGCTCCACGGCCTTGGCCGGCCCGACGCCGGGGAGCTGGGATAGCTCCCCGGCCGAAGCCTGCGCCAGACGAGGCAACGCACCGAACTGTGCCAGCGCATGCGTCGCCAAGGTCAGCACGTTTTGTCTTCTCGTGCCACTGCGCCAGATAATGGCGATCAGCTCTGCCGTTGCCAGCGCCGCCGGCCCATACTTCTGCAGCCGTTCCCGGGGGCGCTCCTCGGGAGGAATTTCGCGAATGCGCGGGTTATAGGCCGGGGTATCCTTCCCGGCCGCCGCCGCGGGGACGATTCTGGATGGTGCTCGTGCCACTTCCGGCACCGTCGGTACACCCGGCCCGACTGCCGTGGTCGCGCCGTTGCGGGAGGGAGCGACTACGGGGGTAGTTGCGCGTCCTTTACTCACTACGGTCCACCCTTTGCGCGAGCATGAGCGGCTGGCCCCGCTCCTTGCTCCCAAGAGCATACCATATAATACATATGCTATCAAGGCTTCCGGGGTTGGGTCCATCCCCTTCACGCCTCCGCTGGCCCCCCGCTAGGCCGGGCGACAGTACACCCCCTCCGTTAGGGCTTGCTCCGAAGAAGGGGTAGGGAGGGGGCCACGAGCCACTGCCAGCGCCCAAGTGGTTGCGCCGTCAGCGCCTCCGGTATGATGCCGCGTCATGCCTCGTTCTTCTGCCGGGCCGGGGGCGGGCGGCGCGCTGCCTCCGCTCGCGCCGCGGATCGGGCTGGCAGCCTTGGCCGCCCGCGTACTCGCGGCCGTCATGCGGCGCATGGGGCGCGGCGGTACGGCCCTACCCGGCCTGGTCGCCGAGACTCTGGCGCCGGCGTTCGTGCCGACAGTAGCGCGACAACTGCCGCGCGGCGTCGTGCTCCTCACCGGGACCAACGGCAAGACCACCACGGCCCGGATGCTCGCGGCGATCTTGGCCCGTGACGGTGTACGGTTCGTCCACAATGCTGCCGGGTCCAACCTCTCCCGTGGTCTGGCGTCCGCCCTCGCCCACGGCACCGGCTGGCGCGGGCGGCTGCGGGCTACCGCGGCGACGCTCGGCCTGTTCGAGTTGGACGAGGCCGCGTTCGTGCGCGCAGCGCCAGCGCTGTGTCCCCGCACGGCCACCTTCCTGAACCTCTTTCGTGACCAGTTGGACCGCTATGGCGAGGTGGATGCCGTAGCGCAGCGTTGGCAGGCGGCCCTTGCTGCGACGCCGCGCCCACCGCAGCTCGTCCTCAATGCCGACGATCCACTCGTCGCCGGCCTCGGCAACGCCGCCCCGGCACCCGCACCCGCGGCGTTCTACTTTGGTGTTGATGCCGACGTTGGGGCCGGCCCGGACACGGCGGCAGCGTCGGCAGCGGAGCACGCCGCTGATATTCGCGTCTGCCCGACGTGCGGCCGGTCGCTGCTGTACCGCCGCCGGTTCTACGCCCACCTCGGCCACTTCTCCTGTCCTGCCGGCCATATGGAGCGTCCGGCGCCGGCAGTGCGCGCAGTCACCGTCGAGGCCCGCGGCATTGACGGTACCGAGCTGGAGCTGCTGTGTCTGCCGCCGGTGGTGCCCGCACCCGTCACCTTACGTTTCTTCCTCCCGCTGGGAGGCCTCTACAACGTCTACAATGCGCTGGCCGCGACGGCGACCGCCTTGGCGCTGGGGGTGGCTCCGGCCGTTGCCCGCGCGGCGCTGGCTGCGTTTACCGCCGCGTTCGGGCGCCTGGAGCAGGTAGTCCTGGACGGGCGTACCGTCTATCTCGCGCTGGCCAAGAACCCCACCGGCCTCAACCAAGTCGTGCGACTGCTGGCTACCGAGGCCGACCACACCGGACCGCTTTCCTTGCTCATCGCCCTGAACGACCTCGATGCGGACGGGCGCGACGTATCGTGGATTTGGGATGCCGACCTGGAAGAGTTGGCCTCGCCGGGCCGGGTCCGCACAGTCGTGGTCAGTGGCCGGCGCGCCGCCGATCTTGCCGTCCGCCTGAAGTACGCCGGAATTGGCGTCCTAGACACGCCCCACCCCTCGCCCGTCATTCCCGCGCCAGCGGGAATCCCTCCCGCTCGGTCGTCGGCACCGACGGTCGTGGTGGAAAGCGATCTGGGGCTGGCGCTGGACCAGGCCGTGCATCGCACGCCGGCCGCAGGGACGCTGCACGTCGTCCCAACCTACACGGCGCTCCTGGAGCTACGGGGTCTGCTGACGCGCCGGGGTGCCCTGCGGCCCTACTGGAGGACGGCATGAGCAAGCTGCGCCTGACCCTCGCCCATCTCTATGCCGACCTGATGAACGTCTACGCCGACCGTGGGAACATCATCTGCCTGCGCCAACGCTGCGCTTGGCGAGGGATTGACCTCGTGGTCCGGTCGTTCGGGATCGGCGACGATCTGCCCGACGACGGTCTCGATCTTGTCTTCATGGGCGGCGGACAAGACGGTGAGCAACGGCTCATCACCGAGGACCTCCGGGCCCGGAAAGGACCGCTCCTGCGGGCGGCAGCCGACGCGGGGTTGCCGATGCTGGTCGTCTGTGGCGCCTATCAACTGTTTGGCCACTCGTATCGACCGGCGGCCGGCGCTGCGCTGCCGGGGCTGGGTATTCTGGACGCCCGGACCGTCCATCCTGGCTCGGCGGTGCCGCGTTGCATCGGCAACGTCGTCGTGTCTTGGGCCGCCACGCCGGTGGTCGGACAGCCGGATAGTGAGGCTTCTGAGCGCGAGGCCCTCTCGACCATCGTCGGCTTCGAGAACCATGGTGGCCGCACTTTTCTCGGCCCAACCGCCCGGCCGCTCGGCACGGTGCTCACCGGCCACGGCAACAATGCCCGCGATGGCACCGAAGGAGCAGTGTCGAACAACGTTTTTGGCACGTACTTACATGGGTCGCTACTGCCGAAAAACCCGCACTTTGCCGATCACCTCCTCGGACTGGCCTTGGCGCGGCGTTACGGTGTCGAGGCCGCCCGCCGGGCGCTGATCCCGTTGGATGATCGCGCCGAGCGGCACGCGCACCGCGCCGTTCGGGAACAGTGGGCGCCGCCGACCCGCTGGGACCGGTGGCGGCGCCGGGCCAGACACTACCGCGAAGCGTGGACTCGCTTCCGGCGTGGCGCGTGAGCAGTTGACTCCCCATTACGGCACACTTCCCGTGCTATGTACGTTGACGCACTGACCCTGGCGGCTATCCGCACCGAGCTTACACAGCGCGTCGTCGGCAGCCGCGTCCAGCGGGTGCATCTCCCGGAGCCGCTGGGCATCGCCCTTCAGTTCTACGGCCCCGGCGGTGCATACTGGCTACTCTGCTCCGCCCATCCCCAGCACGCGCGTATCCACCTCGTTGCGAACCGTCCCGACCGACCGTCCGATGCGGTCACGCCCTTGCTGCTGCTCCTACGCAAGCACGTGCGCGGCAGCCGGCTGGTCGCCGTAGAGCAACCGCTGCTAGAGCGGGTGCTGCGCCTCCGCTTTCAAGGCCAACAGCCCGCTGCGTCGGCGCAGACGACGATCCTCGTCGTGGAAGTCATGGATCGCTTGAGCAACCTGATCCTGCTCGACGCTGAAGCGGTCGTGCTGGACAGCGCGAAACGTGTCGGCTCGCAGATTAATCGTTACCGTACCGTGCTGCCGCGCCACGTCTATCGCCCACCACCACCCCAGGACAAGCTGGACCCACGCCGGCTCACGGCGGACACGGTGCGGGCGGCGTGCCGAGCCTGCAACACGACCGCGCCGCTGTGGCGCGCGCTGGTGGGCAGCCTGCGGGCGTGTAGTCCGCTGCTCGCCAAGGAGGTTGCGTATCGTGCCACCGGCAGCGTGGAGACGACTGTGGCCGAGACCCACGACTGGTCGGCAGTCAGTGTGATCCTTGCAGACCTCTTCGCCGCTGCCGCTGCGGGTCGCTCCGAGCCACACCTGGCCTACAATGGCGCCACCCCGGTCGCGTTCGCTCCCTATCGCCTGACCCAGTATCCCGACGCCCGGCCGGTCGAGAGTATGAGCGGTGCCCTCGAACGGTTCTACGCAGCCGTAGCAACGCCAGCGCCAGCACAGCGCCCGGGGCAGCCGGCCATCGAGCCGCAGCGCCGGCTCGTGCAGGAGTCCCTCACCGCCGCCGCCACCCGCCTGCGTAACCAGGAGCGGTCCTTGCAGCAAGCGCTGCTGCCGGCCGAGGAGCTGGAGCGGCTACGACTGTCCGGGCAGTGGCTGCTCGCCTTGGCGCATGAAGTCCAGCCGGACCAGACCGTCTTGCGGGTCGCCGGAGCAGCGCCGGACGGTGGCGATCTTGCCATCGGCCTCGATCCGGCCCTGTCGCCGCCAGCGCTGGCCCAGCGCTACTTTCACCGGTATCGGCGTCACCAGCGCGGCGCGACGGTGGTTGCCGCGCGTCTGGAGCGGACGCGCCTCCGGCAGCAGGCTGTCGCCGAGGCGCTGGCCCTGCTCGCCGCAGCCAAGACGGTCGCCGCCGTCCGGCGCATCGAGCAGGAAGCGCAGCAGGAGGGCCTCATCCCGGCGGACGACCGGCCACCGCGTCGGCCTCCCGACGACCAGGCCGGTGGGTTCGACCGTCACGTCATCGCCGGGGTAGAAGTCCTGGTGGGGCAGAGCCGGCGTGGCAACGACCAAGTGACGTTCCGGGAGGCACGGCCGCACGACCTCTGGCTCCACGCCCGCGGGGTACCCGGCGCGCACGTCGTCATCCGTGCGCCTGGATCGTCCGTGCCGGAGCATGTCTTGCTGGCCGCCGCGGCGCTGGCCGCTGGGGCGAGTGCCGCGCGCAATGCGGCCAGTGTCGCAGTGGCTTACACCCAGCGCCGTTACGTGCGTCGTATCAAAGGGGCGCCGCCGGGCCTAGTTACCTATCGGCAAGAACGCACGCTGCACGTCGCCCCGGACCCCGACAGAGCGGGTGATTCTGCTGTCGAAAGCGGCACGCCGTAGGGGCGCAACATGTTGCGCCCACTGTCCATTCCACTAATCCGTTACAGATGTCGGTATACTATACCTCTACAGGCAGGAGGTCCGGACGGTATGACCGCACAGCCAACCATAGAAGAAGCCGACGCGCTCTACGAACGGTATGGGCAGCCCTTGGAGCAACGGCATACAGGGAAGTATGCTGCTATTACCCGCCAGGGCCAGACCGTGATCGGCGCCACGGTGCTTGCTGTCTCTGACCGGGCAGATGAAGTGTTCGGGCCGAAAGAGCCAACCTTCATCTTCAAGATCGGAGACATCGCGGAGTACAGATGGCTGTAACCCAGCGTATCGTTAGCTCCCGTTTCCCTTATATCCCTGTGCGTGTCCAACTAGGCCAGCGTACCATCAACGTGGAAGCGCTGCTCGACACTGGCTTTGATGGAGCGATCATTTTGCCAGCAGACCTCCTAGCGAACGGGGCACCGGCAGAGAGCTATGTTCGCGTGGTCCTCGCTGACGGCTCTCGCGTGCTGGCAGCAACCTCTGTAGGTACGCTCCAGATCGGCGAGATGACACCTTTTCGTGCCAGGGTCATAGCCTTGGGTGATGAGCCGATTATCGGTCTTACCGCCACCAACCGCTACTACATCGGCCTCGACCACGGCCGGCAAGTCATCGTAGAGCCTTGAGCGCGATAGGTAGTCGAAACCCAACTCTCCCGTCTGCTTGCTACCTAACCCCCGCCCCCTGCTCTCAAGGGAAGAGGAGTCCTGGCGGCGACCGATAGCCCCCTCCCCGGACCGAGCTACCAGGAGAGGGAAGCTGCCCCTACCCCTGCGGAGCGGAGGGAGGGCTAAGGAAGGGGGCTGGCAGCTTATTGACACGGCTTGCTCAGGAATGCCACACTTATGACGCGCGCCGGCTGCGGCGCGTCTTGACAACTGCATAGCGATACCAGGCGACGACGGAAACGAGTACGCTGCCTCGCACGGCAGGCAGAGAGCCGGCGGTTGGTGTGAGCCGGCGCCGGAGCGCAGCGGAAAATCCTTCCTGAGCCGTCCCCCCAACGAGCACAGCCGGTCGGAGTACGACTAGCGTGATGCTCTAGTAGACGGGACCGGGTCCGCCACCCGTTAGCAAGGGCACGCATATGAACACGTATGCGACAGAGGCGAGAGGCGCCATCGGCTGTGTTGGCCGGTGGTGGTCTCTAAGCGGGGTGGTACCGCGGGCATAGTAGCTCGTCCCGGTAGGGACGGGCTTTTCGTAATTTAAGGGTGCTGACTGCACCTCCCCCCCAGCCCCCTCTCCACTCGTGGAGGGGAGCGGTGAAGTTGGGTGGGGGGAGGCGCAAAGGAGTGGTAGGTATGGGATTTCGACAAGTGCCGCGCACCGTAGAGTATCCGGCGCTGGAAGAGCGCATCTTGGCGTTCTGGCGGGACACGCAGGCATTCGACAAGCTCGTCGCCAAGAACAAGGGCGGCCCCCGCTGGTCATTTATGGATGGCCCCATCACCGCCAACAACCCCATGGGTGTCCACCACGCCTGGGGACGCACCTACAAGGACACGTTCCAGCGTTACCGGGCGATGCGCGGTTTCGACCAACGTTACCAAAACGGCTTCGACTGCCAGGGACTCTGGATCGAGGTGGAAGTCGAGCGCGAGCTTGGCTTCAAGAGCAAGCGCGACATCGAGGCCTACGGTATTGCCGAGTTTGTCGAGCGCTGCAAAGAGCGGGTCTACAAGTATGCCGGGATCCAGACCGAGCAGTCCATCCGGCTGGGCTATTGGATGCACTGGGACAACTCGTACTACACCCTGTCCGACGAGAACAACTACAACATCTGGCACTTCCTGAAGCGGTGCCACGAGCGCGGCCTGGTCTACAAGGGCAACGACTCGATGCCCTGGTGTCCGCGCTGCGGCACCGGCATCTCGCAGCACGAGATCGCCACCGAGGGCTATCAGGAGTTGGAGCACCCCGGCGTGTTCGCGGAGTTTCCCCTGCGCGAGCGTCCCGGGGAAGCGCTGCTCGTCTGGACGACGACCGCGTGGACGCTCACCGCCAACGTGGCCGCGGCGGTACACCCGGAGCTGCCGTACCTGCGGGTGCGGCAAGGCGAGCGGGTACTCTACATCTCCAAGGGTACCGCTGCGCGCGCCCTGCAGGGTGACTACGAGGTCTTGGGTGAGGTGCCAGGTCGCGAGTTGGTGGGCCTCACCTACCTAGGGCCGTTCGACGAGCTACCGGCGGTGCTGGATTCCGGCTTGCGCCGGAATGGTGCCGTGTGGCATCCGATCATTGCTTGGGAGGAGGTTAGCGAGACCGAAGGGACAGGCATTGTCCATATCGCTCCCGGCTGCGGGAAGGAAGACATGGAGCTGGGCCGCGAGCACGGTCTGCCGCCCATCGTGCCGCTCGACGAATTCGGCAACTACGTCGAGGGCTTCGACTGGCTGAGTGGCCGCAATGTGTACGCCGTAGCCGAGCCGATCATCGAGAGCCTGGGGCGGAAAGGACGCCTCTACCACGTCGAGCCGTACACCCACCGCTACCCGGTCTGCTGGCGGTGCAGCAGCGAGCTGGTGTTTCGGTTGGTGGACGAGTGGTTTATCTCGATGGACGGCCCCCGCCGACCGGTCACTGACCACTGGCCACTGGCCACCGACCAGGTGCCGACCACCCGGCTGCGGGACGAGATTGCGGACGTGACCAAGCAAATCACGTGGCTGCCGCCGTGGGGACTGGAGCGCGAGCTGGACTGGCTCCGCAACATGGACGATTGGATGATATCCAAGAAACGCTACTACGGGCTGGCGCTGCCCATCTGGACGTGTGAGTCGTGCGGTTGGTTCGACGTGATCGGTAGCCCGGAAGAGCTGCACGAGCGAGCCGTCGAGGGCTGGGACAAGTTCGAGGGGCACTCCCCGCATCGGCCCTGGATAGACGCGGTGAAAGTCCGCTGCGGGCAGTGTGGTGCCACGGCCAGCCGCATCGCGGACGTTGGCAACCCTTGGCTGGATGCCGGCATCGTGCCCTACTCCACGCTCGACTATCGCACCAACCGCGCCTACTGGTCCCAATGGTTCCCGGCGCACTTCATCACCGAGTCGTTTCCTGGGCAGTTCCGCAACTGGTTCTACGTGCTGCTGACGATGAGCACAGTCCTGGAGCACAAACCGCCGTTCCGGACCGTCCTCGGCCACGCGCAGGTACGCGACGAGCAGGGCCGGGAGATGCACAAGAGCTGGGGCAATGCCATCGAATTCAACGAGGCCGCCGACCGCGCTGGCGCCAGCGTGATGCGCTGGATGTACATGGGCACAAGCCCGGAGCGCAACGTGAATTTCGGCTGGAATAGGCTCGCGGAGGTCGAGCGCCGACTGCTGACACTCTGGAACGTCGCTGCCTTCTTCGTGACCTACGCCGAGTTGGATGGCTGGCGACCGGCCATGCCCGCTCCGGCGGTGGCGGCGCGCCCGGCCCTCGACCGCTGGGTCCTCAGCGAGCTACACCGGCTCATCCAGGTAGCGACCGACGGTATGGATCGTTTCGACGCGCTGACCTTGGTCCGCCGGATCGAGTCATTCGTCGAGGACCTGTCCACCTGGTACGTGCGGCGCAGCCGGCGGCGCTTCTGGCGGGCCACGGACAAGACCGACCAAGCCGCTGCCTTTGCCACCTTGTACGAGGTGCTCGTCACGCTGATCAAGCTGATTGCTCCACCGATGCCGTTCATGGCCGAGGAGCTGTACCAAAGCCTTGTGCGGTCGGTAGATAGCGCGGCGCCGGAGTCGGTGCATCTGTGCGACTGGCCGACGGCCGACGCCGCCCGGCTCGACCCGGCCCTGAGCGCGGACATGGACCTCGTGCGGCGGGTGGTGAGCCTGGGCCGCGCGGCCCGCAGCCGCGCCCAAATCAAGGTGCGCCAGCCCGTCGCTGCCCTCACCGTCCGCGTGGCGGCGACGAGCGACCGCGAGGTGCTGACCAGGCATCGCAACCTCTTGCTCGAAGAGCTTAACGTCAAGGCACTGCGCTTCGCCGCGTCGTCCGACGAATATGTCGCCTACCGCGTGCGGCCGCTCCCCGCTGTGATCGGGCCGCAGTTCGGCCGCCAAACGCAAGCGATCCTACAAGCGCTGCGGGAGGCCGATGGTCGCGCCTTGGCCCGCAGCAAGGAGGCCGGCGATCCAGTGACCGTCGCGGTTGACGGCACAGCGGTCGAGCTTGGCCCGGACAGCTATGCGGTCGAGGTGGAAGATCAGCCCGGCTTCAGCGTAGTCGAGGAAGGTGGCACCATGGTCGCGCTCGACACGCGGCTCACGCCGGAGCTAGAGCTAGAGGGGCTGGCCCGCGAGCTGGTGCATCGCCTCCAAGGCGTGCGCCGCGACGCCGAGCTGACCCTGAGCGATTGGGTCACAATCACCCTCGACACGAGCGATGCGGCCCTCGCAGCGGTCGTCGAGCGCCACGGCGCACACATCGCCGGTGAGACGATTGCCCGCAGCCTCACAGTCGGGCCGCTACCGTCCGCTGCCCACGTTGCCGAGTTGACCTTCAACGGCCACCACGCGCGCGTCGCCATCGTGCGTACCGACTGACCGGGTTTTTGGCTGCACCACCCTGCTTGGTATTCGTGCTAGGCGCAAAGCTGCCGTCCTGATTCGTACTATGCAGCAGTGCCCGCCTACGGTGTCCACTGCGCCAGGATATTGTCTTGCTCTTGCGCTACGGCATTTGTCGCCTCGGCTACCGACTGCTGGCCGGTGAAGGCTGAGGCCAGCCCTTGCTGAAAAGCCACTACCAGGGCCGGCAGAGCCGGATGAAGCGGCACGGATTGCCCGTGTGCGAGCGAGGCGAGAGTGACCTTCCCATAGCGTTGCTCGAATTCGCTGGCCACTTCTTGCCGGGCTGGCGGCATGAGTAGCCCAACGTGGCTCTCATCATGGCCAAAGGCCTGATAGTCGCGCTGCACCTCTGCGCTTGTCCACAACATCAAGAAGGCCCACGCTTCATCCGTTACCGCTGATGCGCTGCTGATGTACCAGGCGCCGAAGGGGATGGTCATGTAACTGGCGGGATTCACTGGGCCACGCGGTAGCTCGGCGTAGGCGACTTCCCCTGGCGGGGCACTCCGGCGCCGGCTGGCCTCTGGAAGCCAGACCTGGTGCATCATCGCCACCCGGCCCGCTTTCCACAACGCAATGATCTCCCTACCGCTCGCGGCCTCGTCTGCCGTCTGGGTGGCGGTATGGACGTGGACGAGGTCGACCAGCCATTGCACCGCGTCCTGCGCTGCTGGTCGATTCACCAAGCTCCGTCCTAAGTCGTCACTCAGCATGTCGCCGCCGTTGCTCCGAATCCAGGGTAGGGTGAATGAGAGGTGGTTATTAAAGGGAAAAGCAAAGCCATAGACTGGGGAGATCGCCAACGTGCGGGCCGCAGCGAGGAACTGCTCCCGCGACCACACTCCAGGGGGAACCGCCAAGCCAGCATCAGCAAAGAGCGTCGCGTTGCACAGCAGCGGAAACGGTGCCGCGCTGGTGGCAAGTGCGTAGAGTGCGCCGCGCCAGCGACTCGCGGCCACCAACCCGGGCCAGTAGTCCGTCAGGTCATAGCGGTCGCGGGCAATAAGCTGATCCAAGGCAAGCAGGCCGCCCTGGGCCACCGCCAGCCCGGCCCACCCCGAGGCGATCTGCACAACGTCAACGGGGTCGTCCGAAGCAATCAGCGCACTGAAGGCCTCGTCCGGCGGCTTGCCGGCAGGAGTACGGGGCAGCCGTTGCCACTCCACCTCGATGTGGGGATGCTTGCTCTCGAATACGTCCTTTGGTCCTCCCCCATGCCAAAAGCCTTGGTGCATCGCCGCCAAACCGAGGCCCGTAAACACTCGCAGCGTGACCGACTGCTTCGAAGCCGCTGGCCCCTCAGCCGGCTTGGGCAGTGGGCGTGGCGTCGGAGGACCGCTTTCACCTTCCTGGGATGTCCTCGAGCCGTCGATGTCGCACGCTGCGGCGAGCAAGCCGCCAACAAGCGACGCGGCCGCGATCAAGCACTGCCGTCGGCTTACACTGGCCATCGTTACCTCCTATCTACCCATGGGCAAGGGAAGCGACTATCGACGACAGGTTCGCGCCGCGCCGCGCACGGGCCTGATGCGGGCCGCTCATCGTAGGGCCGGGTCATTGGTCATTGTCGGCGCGGGGTGCGACGTCCGACTGCTCGTGCATCTTGCGGGGTGGTCGGCGCGGTGGGAAGGTTGAGGTCCGTGTGTTCCTGCTCCGCATCACGCAGAGAGTCCCAGTGCGTATAAACCTGCCGTCCGGTGAAGAGCAGCCACCAGCCGTGGCCCCATCCGCGTCGCGTCAGCCACCAGAGCAGTCCGCCGGCCACGCCTGCCGCGAGCAGCAGGGGCGGCAGCCCGGCAAGCACGTCCGCGCCGGCCAGCCCGATGGCGATGACGGCTGCCATGCCGAGCAGTGCCAGCACTGCCAGGCCGAGGGCAGCGGCGAGCACCACCATCACCAGCCATTGCCCCAGCAGCCGCCAGTCCATCTCCCTCACCCTTCGACATACTGCACTTCGCTGGTCCGGAGCACCTCATCACGAAAGTACCGGCTCAACTCCGCTGGCGTGCGGAGGTCCACCTGGCGCTTCAGCAACTCCGATAGCTCCCGCTCCAGTGCTGCCATCCGGAGCAAGCCGACCGGGTATCCTCTCTTGAACTCCACCAGCACATCAACGTCGCTGTCGGACCGAAAATCTTCCCGCAGGATCGAGCCGAACAGCGCCAGTTTTCGGATGCGATTGCGCCGATGGCCGGTCAAAACCGCACGGATGGTGGGAGGGGCAGTGCGGTTTTGACCGGCCAGACAGAATGCGGCTAGTTCCTGCTGGGGCATCCCTCTGCTATGGTCAGGCATGTCCGTCGTCATACCGCCTCCTACCGCGCAGTGCGGAGAGGGAGGTCGGCCAACTCAGGCACGACGGACACGGGACGCTCCTCGCGTTCCAGCCGCGCGATATTCTCGTAGGCAAACCGGACGCGCTTGGGCCAGCTTTCGTAGGTTGGCCCGGCAAAATGCGGCGTCAGCACGACTTGATCGAACACTGCCAGCGGATGCCCGGCCGGAAACGGTTCCGCACTGAACGCATCCAGGCCGGCGCCACCCAAATCCCCCCTCCCCAGCGCCGCGACGAGCGCCGTTTCGTCGATCAGACCACCACGTGCGGTATTGATCAAGATCGCGTCCGGCTTCATCCGAGCCAGCTCGGCGGCGCCGATGAGGCCGCGGGTGCTCTCCATTAGCGGCACGTGGAGCGAAACGATGTCCGAGGTCTCCAGGAGTTGCGACCACGACACATAGCGCACCTGTAGGCTATCGGTCACCTCGTTGGGCGCCGGCACCACGTCGTAGTATTGGAGCTGCACGTCGAACGGTCGTAGCCGCCGCGCGACCTCCCGGCCAATCCGCCCCATTCCCACTAGCCCGACAGTGCGACCCTCCAGCTCGTGCGGCTCCCACGCGGGCGTCTTGGCCACCGTCCAGCGGCCGGCACGTGTATCGCGGTCCAGGACCGGCAGCCGCCGGAGCACCGTGAGGATAAACATGACGGTGTGCTCGGCCACAGCCACGGCGTTCGCCCCGCCGTTGGTGGCGACCAATTGCCCGGCCGCCCGGCAGCGGTCGAGGTCAACCTTGTCGTAGCCGGCGGAGAGTAGCTGGATCAAGCGTACCTGCCCCTGCGGATCGTAGATGGCGTCCGGGAAGGGGCTGAGGGGTGAAGCGATCACCACCTCGGCGCTGCGGATGGTCTCGGCATCCTCGGCAGCGAGCGAGTCAATATCCGCGCCGGCGTGTGGCACGTCCAGCAGCTCCCAGCCGGCGGTGGCCGGCAGCAGTTCGTAGGTCAAGCGGCGACATCCCTCGCCGAACTCCTGGTAGAGTGCGATCTTCATTGAGCGTCTCTCGCGGGTGAAGTTGTGGTGCAGCAGTCTGGCCGCGAGCATACCATAGCAGCCGCGACTGGGTATTATGGTAGGCCAACTGCTCAGGAGTGAGTACGCGCGGCGGTGATGGCCGCACCGCGCGACGCTCACTGTGTCGGCTCAGGAATTAGCTCTACTATCCATTATCTATCGGCGTGCGGCCGCGTCGTTGCGCGGTGGAGTGTCGGCGGTCATATCGCGGAAGGAGGGGACGCCATGCCCCGCGATCTCCCCATAGGGAACGGTACACTGCTGGTGAACTTTGACGACCGGTACCACCTGCGCGACCTGTACTTTCCGTATGTTGGCTCCGAAAATCACACCCTGGGCTATCCCTGTCGGTTCGGCGTCTGGGTCGCGGCTGAGGATGATGACGGCCGGTTCAGTTGGGTCCATGATGAGCCGTGGGTGCGTACCCTGCGCTACCTGCCGGAGACGCTCGTCACCGACGTTTCGCTCCACAACCCCGACCTCGGGCTGCGCTTGGACTGCAATGACGCCGTGGACTTTCACCAGGACTTGTACCTGCGACGCATCACCGTCCACAACGAGCACGACCAGGCGCGGCAGGTGCGCCTCTTTTTCCACCATGACCTGCGAATCTCCGAGCACGACGTGGGGGACACCGCCTACTACGAGCCGACGCGGCGCGCGCTGCTTCACTACAAGGAGCGGCGTTGGTTTCTGATGTGCGCCGGTCGGGGCAGCCTGGGAACGGCCAATGCACCGGCAACGGAGCTAGTGGACTTCGGCATCAACCAGTTCGCAACGGGAACGAAAGGGGTTGGCGGCGCCGAAGGCACCTGGCGCGATGCCGAAAATGCCCAGCTCGGCGGCAACCCGATTGCCCAAGGCTCCGTGGATTCCACGATGGGCTTGCATCTGGAGCTACCGGCGCATGGGAAAGCCGTTGTCTACTACTGGATCGCGGTGGGCCGGAAGTTTGAGGCGGTCACGGCCGTCCACCGGGCGGTGCGCTCCCGCGGACCGGAGACGTACCTCACGCGCACTGCTGACTACTGGCGGCTCTGGGTCAACAAGGAGCAGTTCGACTACAACGATCTCCCCGCACAGCTCGTAGACCTCTTCAAGCGCAGCCTGCTGGTGCTATGCACACAGGTCAACGAGCAGGGGGCTATTCTCGCCGCGACGGACTACGACATCGCGCAGTTCGGTCGGGATACCTACGCCTATATGTGGCCGCGCGACGGTGCGCTTGTTGCCTACGGCCTCGACCTCGCCGGCTATTCGGGCCTGACCCAGCGATTCTTCAACTTCTGCCATCGCGTGGTCACGAAAGAGGGCTACCTGCTGCACAAATACAACCCCGACGAGTCGCTGGCCAGCTCCTGGCATCCCTGGTACGAGCATGGCGAGCGCCAGCTGCCCATCCAGGAAGACGAGACCGGTCTCGTGGTGTGGTCCCTCTGGCAGCACTATGTCAAGTTTCGTGATGTCGAGTTCATCAAGCCCCTATATCGAGGCCTGATCGTCCGTGCTGCCGACTTCATGGTCGAGTATCGTGACCCGGAGACCGGGCTGCCCTTGGCCAGCTACGACCTGTGGGAGGAGCGCCGCGGCGTCTTGTCCTTCACGGTCGCCGCGGTCTACGGCGGCCTCACCGCGGCCGCGTCGTTTGCCAAAACCTTCGGTCAGCATGACCTCGCGCAGCGTTATAGCCAGGCGGCCGCCGACGTGCGGCGCGGCGCGGACATCTACCTCTGGCGCGAGGACGAGGGCCGCTTTGCGCGGATGATTAACCGCCGGGCGGATGGCTCCTGGGACGTGGACCTGACCGTAGATGCCAGTCTGGCGGGCCTCTTCCAGTTTGGCATGTACGCGGCGGATGACCCGAAGATCGTCGCGACGATGGAAACCGTGCGCGAGCGGTTGTGGGTCAAGACCGATGTCGGCGGCGTAGCCCGCTACGAGAACGACTACTACCACCAGGTCAGTACGGACATCGCTCACGTGCCCGGCAATCCGTGGTTCATTTGTACGCTGTGGCTGGCCGACTGGTATATCGCCAAGGCCCGAGATCGCACTGATCTGGAGCCGGCCCTGGATATTCTGCAGTGGGTAGCCAAGAGCGCGTTACCGAGTGGGGTGCTGGCCGAGCAAATTCACCCCCACACCGGAGCGCCCCTCTCCGTCTCACCGCTGACCTGGAGCCACGCCACGTATGCAACCACCGTCCTGCACTATCTGGATCGGCTCTCCGAAGCCGAGCTATGCCCGGCCTGTGCCCGGCCGCGGTATAGCCGTGAGCAGACCACCGCGCACGCGGAGCACGAGCACCCGGCCGAGGTTGCCGCCTCGTAGCCCGCCCCGTCCTTCCGGCGCCGGCCGGAAGTAAGATCGTCATTGCGACGCCGGCCACAATCCACCGGCCGAGCAGAGCACCCGTCATTGCGGCGCCGGCCACAATCCAGCCCCCGGCCCCCGTCATTGCGCCTGCACCGGGGTAGCCCGGTGGCGCAGGCCGCAATCCATGTCCCCCGGCGGAGCGGGGGGGCCAGCGGAGGGCTACCATCCTCGGCCCCCTCCCTCCCCCGTGCTGACGCACCGGGGAGAGAGCTTGCCCTCTGGTACTTTGCAAACACGCCCTAGCCCCCTGCCTCACGGCGGATTAGGCCCCGGCAAGTGCAGCCATCACCGCATTGGAGAACAGTGTTCGCCGCGGGCGCTCAGTGGTCCAGCCGCTCGTCTGCATCCGGTTGGTGAGCAGGATGCACATGACGCCAGTCACCGGGTCCCCCCAGGCCAGCGTGCCCGTGACGCCGATGTGACTAAAGGTGTGTGGTGAGGTCAGGTCGCCCGAAACGTGACCCGTCTTCCGGCCCTTCACTTCCCAGCCCAGCCCCCACTCGACGCGCGGCCACGGCGCCTCCGCGCCGCTGTCGCGTAGCCCCGGCGCGGCGTCCGCAGCGGCTGGCGGCACGGACACTTGTATCCGGGTCATGGCCGCGCGGCTGGCCGCCGTAAGCACGCGATTGCCGTCGGCGAGCTGCTGGCCGTTGGGCATGAAGATACTCGTGAAGCGGGCCAGGTCTGCTGTCGCCGCGAACAGGCCGCCCCAGGGGATGCCGAGCTGCCGATAATAGGCCGAATTTGCCACCTCGTAGGTCGTGCCCTCCTGGCCGGTGTCCGCAACCTGCGCCACGCGCCCCCAGACCGCCTCCGGCACCGGTATCCACGCGGCCTTCATCCCCAGCGGATCGAGAATCTGCCGGTGGAGATGCTCGTGGTAGTGTGAGATTGCCGACGGCTGGCCCCGTTGCCCCAGCGTACCGGCATTGCCCCGGCCTACCAGCTCGGCGAGCAGCAGAATCCCGCAATTGCTGTAGAGATGGGCCGTGCCGGGGGTGAAGAATAGCGGCGCTGCCTGGAACGAGTACACGAAGTCTGCCAGCAGCGCACGACGACGCCGTAAGCGCATGTTCGCTACCGAGAAGCCCGGCAGGCCGGAGGTGTGGGTGAGCAGGTGGCGCACCGTCACCGTCGTGCGGTCAGCGGCATCGCAGCCGCTCGCCGGGCCGACGAGGAATTCCGGCAACAGAGCGCCAACCGGCTCGTCCAGGGCAAACCAACCGCGCTCGATGCCCTGCATGACCGCAGTGGCGGTCACTGGCTTGGTGATCGAGGCCAGCGAGAAGACCGTCGCGGCGTCTACCGGCTGGTTCGTGTGCGGATCGGCCGTTCCGACGTAGCACGTGCCGGCCACCCGTCCATGTCGCGCGACCAGCGCCGCCGCCCCAGGCACCACACCGTCACCAACCCAACCGGCCAGTAAGTCAAACGCGCGGCGCAGCGCGTCCGCGTCCAGTCCCGCCGCTTCAGCCCCCGCTACGTCAACACTCACGCAGCTACTCCATCAGCTTGTCCGGACCGCATCCGCCGCCGGCCTGCCATGCTCGGTCCTCGCTTTCGGTATGCCGGGCACCTCCACCGAAACGCCGCGGCAGTCCCACCGTTCCGATTATTGATAGGGCAGCGTCACTGGACAACCTGTAGATTCAGTCGTCTCGTCCGACGAGGCACGGCTACTACTTTCCACGTCCCGGCCCGGTTGTTGGCAGTATCTTCTACGCAGTAGCAGTCAGCAGGAGATTTCAAGAAAGCGCGTGGGCTAAGAATGGTGACCTCGCTGTGGGTTCTTAGCTGCTGTAGTTTGGCATCTCCTGTGACCGGATAGGCGCGTGCCAGCCAGGCATCAATGAGTTGAGCAGAGGCAGCGGCGGGGTTGGAGCGCACGAAACCGGAGGCCAGCACATTGGCATCGAGTACCGCTGTAATCACAACGTTTTGGCGTCAGGACATTGCTGGCCACCGCTATGCTTCTTCCGGGCCTGAGCCAAGGCGCGGTCCAACTCCTCGTCCGGCACCTCCTTGAACGCAGCACGCATTTCGGCGATGATAGCGAAATCCTGCCCGCGTTCCGCTTCGAGCCGGGTGAAGCGTTCGAGGTCCTGAACCGAGATAGGAACTGTGACTTCTCGGGTGTCCGCCGTCAACTCGTACTTCGCCATCATCGCTGTCCTCTCCTGCTTGAAGCATATACCATACAGGACACCGAGGAGGACCACTGTGCGCTTTGCCCGCGTTGCCGAGCACTTCGACCAACTGGAGGCTACCCGCAAGCGCAATGAGCTGATGGCGATCCTGGCCGCCCTGTTCGGCGAGGCCAGCGCCACCGAAATCGCCCAACTGGCCTATCTGAGTCAGGGGCGAGTGGCACCCACCTTCGAGCAAGTCGAGTTCGGGATGGGGGAGGCCCTCGTTGCCGAGGCCCTGGCCCGAGCGCTGGCCCAACCACTTGCAGAGATCAAGGCCCAGTTTGCCCGCCGCGGCGATTATGGGCTGGTGGCAGCGGCGCTGCACGCCGACGCTGCTGCACCCACAGGCCTGGAGGTCTCGACGGTTTTCGAGACGCTGACCCGGATAGCACATACTGCGGGCGCCGGCTCGGTCGCCCAGAAGACGGAGCTATTGGCCAACCTGTTACGTCAGACGAGTGCGAGCGAGGCCAAGCACCTCGCCCGTATTCCGCTGGGCCGGCTGCGCCTCGGTATCGGCGATCCGACGGTGATGGATGCGCTCTCGTTCGCTCGGACCGAGTCCAAAGCGGCGCGCAAGCCCATCGAGCGAGCCTACAACATCTGCTCCGACCTCGGGCTCGTCGCGCGCACGTACTGGGAGGCCGGCGAGGAGGGACTGGCCGCGATCAAGGTGGCGGCTGGCCGGCCGGTACGACCGGCGGCGGCCGAGCGGCTACCGGGACCGGAGGCGATCATCGCCAAGGTGGAGCGTTGCGCCGTCGAGCCGAAGATAGACGGGCTGCGTGCCCAGCTCCACCTCCTGGAGAGCGGCGAGGTGCGGATCTTCTCCCGCAACCTCGAAAACACCACGGCGATGTTCCCGGAGTTGGCCGAGGGGCTGGTAGCGCTGGCGCAAATCCGCACCGTCATCCTGGATGGTGAAGCGGTTGCTTACGATCCGGCAACAGGCCAATATCATCCGTTTCAAGTCACCGGTACCCGGAAACGCAAGTACGGCATCGAGAAGCTACGGGTCACGCTGCCGCTCAAGTTCTTTGCGTTCGATATCCTGTACCTCGACGGTGAGGACCTGACCGGCCACCCTTACACCGAGCGCCGCGAGCGACTGGAAGATCTCCTAGGTGGTGGCGGGCCAAAGCTGCCTCCAGGCTCGCCTGGGACCGGCAACTCTGGCCCGCCAGGGCGCGAGCCGCCGGATCGGGAGGTCAAGACCGACTGGCTGCCCACCGAGTGGAGCGCCGACCCCGCGGGCCAGGTGCTACTACCGAGTGACTGGTACATCGTGGACACGGCGGCGGACCTCGATGCCTACTTCTACGCCACCGTCGGTCTGGGACAAGAGGGCATTGTGGCCAAGCGCCTCGATTCGCCCTACCAAGCCGGCGCCCGCAACTACAACTGGATCAAGCTCAAGCGCAGCTATCGTGGCGAGCTACAGGACACCATCGATGGGGTGATCGTCGGCTATTGGCAGGGCAAGGGCCATCGCGCCCAGTTCGGGATTGGCACGGTCCTGACGGCCGTCTACGACCAGGCCCAGGATCGCTTTGTCACCGTGACCCGCTTAGGAACCGGTTTCTCGGAAGATGAATGGGTGGCGTTGCGGCAACGTCTCGACCAGGATCGGCGCGCGGAGCCGCCCGCGCGCGTGGACTCGCAGCTGACGCCGGACGTGTGGGTAGAGCCACGAGTCGTCATCGAGATTCAGGCCGACGAGATCACCCGTAGCCCCTTCCATACGGCCGGCCGCGGCGCAGACGAGTTGGGCTACGCCCTGCGGTTCCCCCGCGTGGTGGGGTTCGTGCGCGAAGACAAGCGGCCCGAGGATGCCACCACCGTCGCAGAAATCGTAAGCCTCTACGAACGCCAGGGCCCGCACACCGCGCCCAGAAAGTAGGAGGTGCGGTGGCTGCCAAGAGCAAGCTCCGGCACCGTCGCTAGGGCCGGCACCGGCCATAGCCGCACCACACCTGGCACCATCCGTGCGGCTAGGGCCGGGTGTGGCCGTCGCCGTAGATGATCCACTTGTAGGTGGTCATCTCGCGTAGCGCCATTGGGCCGCGGGCGTGGAGCTTCTGGGTGCTGATGCCTACCTCGGCACCGAGGCCGAATTGGGCACCGTCGGTGAACTGGGTGGATACGTTCCAGTAGACGGCAGCTGCGTCCACCTCGTCCATAAAGCGCCGACCGGCGGTGTAGCTTTCCGTAACGATGGCCTCGCTGTGCCCGGAGCCGTAGTGCGCGATGTGATCCAGCGCCGCGTCGAGATCGGGTACGAGCTTGACGGCCATGATGTAGTCGAGGAACTCGGTCCCGTAGTCGCTTTCGCTCGCCGGCTTGACGTTCGGGCGGTGCGCCAGCAGCGCCGCTGCCTCCGGATCGCAGCGCAGCTCGACGTTGGCTCCGTGCAGCTCGTCGGCCAGTGCCGGCAACAGCCGCGGTGCAATGGCCTCGTGGAGCAGCAGGGCGTCGAGGGCATTGCAGATCGAAGGCCGGCGCACTTTGGCGTTGAACACGACCTTGTGCGCCTTCTCTATGTCGGCAGCCTGGTCTACGTAGGTGTGGCAGACGCCCGCGCCCGTCTCGATGACCGGCACCGTCGAGTTCTCGACACAGAAGTTGATCAGGTCCGCGCCGCCGCGCGGAATAACCACATCGATCAGCCCGCGCGCCCGCAGCAGCGCCGTGACACTCTGCCGGTCGGTCGTTTCGATCAACTGGACGATGCCCGCGGGTAGCCCCGCCGCGGTCATGACGCGGCTGACAACGCTTGCCAGCGCCAGGTTGGAGTGGATCGCGTCGCTGCCGCCTCGCAGCACGACGGCGTTGCCCGACTTCACGGCGAGGCTGGCGATATCAATGGTTACGTTCGGACGTGCCTCGTAGACGACGCCGATCACGCCGAGCGGCACCCGTTGCCGGCCCACTTGGATACCGCTCTCGACCATCCGCATTTCCATGATTTCGCCGACCGGATCGGGCAGCGCCGCCACGTCGCGCACGTCGGCAGCGATAGCCTCCAGCCGCGCCGGGGTGAGTAGCAGCCGGTCGCGGGTGTATGCGGGCAGCCCGGCGGCTGCCGCGGCCACCATGTCCTCCTTATTGGCGGCCAGTACCTCATCCTGCTCCGACCGCAGTGCCTCCGCCACGGCCCGCAGCGCCCGGTTCTTTACCGCCGTCGGCGTGCGAGCCAGCACGCGCGCCGCCCGCCGGGCGGCTTGAGCCTTGGTACGTACTTCCGTCGCTGCATCAATCTGCATTGTCGTCGCCATGGGAGTGCTCCTCCGTGCTCCGTGGGTGGTGGCTGGTGGTCACTGGCTACCGGTCGCTGGCCCCGGATGCTTGGGGTAACAGTACCAGGTTGTTGCGGTGTACGACGGCATTGCCGTAAGTATGTCCGAGGATGGTGGCGATGCGGCTGGAGCGCTGTCCCTTGATCCGCTCGATCTCGTCGGACGCATAGCTGGCGAGACCACAGGCCAGGTTAACCCCGTCGGGACCCACGATGGCGACGGTCTCGCCCCGCTGGAACGGCCCTTCGACGGTATGCACGCCGACCGGGAGCAGGCTGCGCCCACGCCATACCAGGGCGGTCACCGCTCCGGGGTCAATGTGGATCGCAGCTTGGTGTCCGAGTGCCGAGAGGATCCAGCGCCGGCGCGCTTCCGACCGCGAGGTGGCCGGGTGGAAGCGTGTGCCCACGTGCTCGCCGGCCAGCAGGCGGGGCACGATGTTAGGCGCTTTCCCCGGCGCGATTTGCACGGTGATGCCGCTGGTTGTCGCTATACGGGCCGCCTCGAGCTTCGTACGCATCCCTCCCGTGCCCTGGTCGGAGCTACTTTCACCCGCGAGGCACTCAAGCTCCTTATCCACTTGGTACACGTCGCGGAGGAGCCTGGCAGCCGGATCAGAGCGCGGATCGGCAGTGTAGAAACCCTCGATATCGGTCAGCAGAATGAGCAAGCCGGCGTCAACGAGATTGGCTACCATCGCCGAGAGGGTGTCGTTATCGCCAAAGCCGTCCTGGGACAGTAACTCGTCCACCGCTACCACATCGTTTTCGTTGATAATCGGCAGCACCCCGTAGTCGAGTAGACCGAGCAGGGTGTTGCGGGCATTCAGATAGCCGACGCGGCTGCGTAGATCACGTTTGGTGAGCAAGGTTTGCGCGACGGTCGTGCCCTGGGGGCCGAACAGCGCATCGTAATCCCGCATGAGCAAGCTCTGGCCGACCGCGGCCAGCATTTGCTTGCCGGAGATGTCCTTGCCCCCCCGCTCAAGATTCAGCCGGGCGCGACCGGCGGCGATGGCCCCGGAAGTAACCAGGACGACTTCCCAGCCGGCCTGCCGTGCCGCAATCAGCTGCGAGACCAGCATGGCCATGTAGCCTCGGTCAAGCGTATCGCGGCCGCCGGTCAAGAGCGTCGTGCCGACTTTGACGACCACACGGCGAGGCCGGCTTCGGGCGCCCGCTGTGCCGGTGGTGTCTCCTGATGAAGCCATTGCCGGAGTATAGCAGCGGGGTGCAGCGTCCGGCGCCTCGCCGCCGGAGGGCTCATCGGAGCCGCACGACCAGCGCGTCGCCGGCGTCTACCACCACCGAGAGCGTGGAACCGTCGTCCCCGACATGGGCCATAGAATCGCCGGCCGCGGCGATGACTTCGGCCCGGAGTACGCCGCCGAGTCCGAGGGCAGCGAGCGAGTGCAGCCGGATGGCTCCGCGCTGAGTAGCGCCGGTATTGCTGGCGATGAGCAGCGCCTCGCCCGTGTCCACCTGGCGTAGCGACAGGTCGAGCGCGAGATGTGGCTCGGGGGCCAGACGACGGGGAGCCAACGGCTCCAGCAGGTCGGTGATGAGCCGGCGCAGGGCCGCGCCGTCGGCTGCGGACCCGGCTGGCGGAGGCCGGAGCGGAACCCCGATGACCGTCGTGCTGCCGCGGCGCACCGCCGCCCGGTAGGCCACCGGCGGTCCGCGGCGTGAGCCGTGCCATTGCCACCAGAGGTCGTCGCCCGGCCCGGCCGCGAAGGTCAGCGGCTCGCTGGTGAGCGGCACGTTGCTACCCTCGGTGCCGAACCGGGGCGACGGCTGGCCCCGGAAGAGGGTACGGAGGCGTTGCCGGAGACCGTGGCGGCGGGCGCTGCGCTCCGATGGTGTGCTGGCCGGGCGAGGGTAGAGGAAGCCCGTGTTGATACGCCGCCCCGACTCGTCCGCGTGGATTGGCCGGCCGACGGTCAGTAGGTGCCCGCCGCCCACGGTGTAGACCACCAGCCGCCCGTAGGCCTCAAGCTCCAGGTAGCCGTGCCCGATGATGATCGCGGCGCGAAACTCGCCGAGCGTCTCGTCGTCCAACGTGCTAAGGTCCAAACACTCAGGTTGCCAGCCGGCCGTACCCAGCAAGGTGAGGAGTTGGCCGTTGGCGCTCTCCGCCAGCGCCTCGTCCGGCGCCGTCACCAGCTCACTCAGCCCATCCCACAGCACCACCAGCGGGTCGTATACGGGCGTCGAGCGCGCAAGGAGCTCCTCGTACCGATCCAGAAAGCGAGCCACCGGCGCTACGGCCGACCAGCCGCCCGGCGCCGGCGTGTCGTCGCGCGCGCGTGTGGTGGCCGCGACGCTCCAGCCAAGACTCCGGCTCCCCCGCGCCAGCGCAGCCATGCTCTGCCGCCAGAGCGCCCGCTCTTCGAGGGGGCCGGCCGGCTCGCTCTGTTGCCGGGGTGCTGGCGCGGTTGCAAGCGCCCCTACTCCAATCGTGGGCTGCTGCCACACGGTTGCGGGGCGCCACTCGTCAAGCACCAGCGCGTTGAGCTGCGCGACAACGCTTGGCTCATCGGCGGCGACGGTCGCCAGCAAATCGAGTGCCGTGCTGGCATCGTCAGCGACCGCTTGCAGCTGCACGGCGCGGGCCAGCGCCGGCCGGGTGTCGGGCACGAGCAGCACCGTGCTGACCTCCGGCAGGTACTCGCGGATCGGCTGCACCAGCCGCCCGAGAGTCTCCGCGCGGACCGACACGTCGAAGAGCTGCCAATCCCGTTGCTCGGCCGGCACGGCGCCCGGCCCCGGGACAGCCACGCTCCGGAACGACTCCACGTCGCGCTGCCACTCGCGGGCGAGGTCGTGCGAGTCATCGTAGCGCGCGGCGAGCCACGATTGATACGCAGTGACCGTAGCGGCAGCGGCCCGGTCGGGGCCGGGTGGCTCTGCCAGCGCCCAGAGCAGCGTGGCATCGGGCGCGATAGCAGCGACCGTCTGGACCACCGCCTCATGCCAATCTCCTGCTGCCTCCTGGCGCTCCCGATCCCCTAGCCGAGAGTGCTCACCGTCTCCACCGCGCACCCACGCCGGGAGCTGCGCTGTGTCCACTACGGGGATCAACCCAAGATCAGCGTCGGCGATGATCGCGAGCAGGCGGCTCAAGTCGCGCCGCGCGGCGGTGCTGCCGTCGAGGTCGAGGACATCCGGCGCCGGTGCATGATGTGCCCAGGAGATGGGCACCAGCAGCCCGTGAACACCGGCGGCGCTGGCCTGCACGCACGCGCCCTGCCAAGCCTCCGGCTGGAGCTGTGGATACGGCAGCCAGGCCAGGCGCAGGATGCGGGGCCGGTCGTCGAGCCAATACTGCCAGTCTGCGGCGTGGAGACGCATGGTGATACCTGTGATGGTGAATCCTGGCAGGTTAGCCGCCGTGCGTAAAGGCGGCGGGCGCGGGTCGCCACCGCTGTTTGTGGAGGTGGATACAGCCGGATCGTTATAATCGCCTTCATCCCAGGTGATTCGGAAGAGGAGCGGCGATGGACACGTATGGAGCTGATCGTATCCGCAATGTGGGCTTTCTGGGGCATATGAGTGCTGGCAAGACCACTCTGGCCGAGGCCATGTTGTTTCATAGCGGCGCGACCAGCCGCATGGGCCGCGTAGAGGACGGTTCGACCGTAGCTGACTATGAACCGGAGGAGGTCAAGCGCGGTGGCTCCATCAACCTCGCAGTCGTCCCTGTGGAGTGGCAGGATCACAAGGTCAATATACTCGATACGCCCGGATATGCCGACTTTGTAGGCGAGGTCGTCGAGGCCGTGCATGTCATTGACAGCGCGGTGATCTTTGTCGAGGCGGTGGCCGGCGTGCAGGTCGGCACCGAGCAGGTATGGCAGCTTTGCGACGACCAAGAATTGCCGCGCATCGTGGTCGTCAGCCGTCTCGACCGCGACAATGCCAGCTTCCGGCAAGTCATCGAACAGTTGCGCGAGATGTACGGTACCAAGGTAGCAGCGGCACAGTTGCCTATCGGCGAGGAGGGCAACTTCCGCGGTGTAGTGGACCTGTTCACCGGTAAGGCGCTGTTCTTTGGTGACGACGGCGAGGTTACTGAGGGTGAAGTGCCGCCGGAATTGCAGGAAGACGTAGATACGTTCGCCGAGCAGCTGACGGAGACCGTCGCCGAGACCGATGACGACTTGGTGCTGAAGTATCTGGAGGGCGAAGGACTGACCCCCGAGGAAGTGCGCGATGGTGTCAAGCAGGGCATCGCCAGCCGGCAAGTCATCCCGGTGTTTGCGTGCGCCGCCACCAGCGACAAGGGGGTACGCCAGCTCTTGGATGCGCTGGTGGCGCTGCTCCCGGCGGCCGCCGAAACCTCGATTGCCAGCACGGACGCCAGCACCGGCAAGGCCAGCCAACTGACCACCGATGCCGATGGCCCGCTCGCGGCGCGTGTATTCAAGACCCTGGCCGATCCCTTTGTCGGCCGGTTGAGCTACTTCCGCGTCTATTCCGGGACGTTCCGCTCCGACGCCCAGGTGTGGAACGCGAGCAAGGAGGAGGCCGAGCGGGTCGGCCAAGTCCTCATGGTGCGGGGGAAGGACCAGGAGCCGGTATCACAGGTAGCGGCCGGTGACATCGGCGCCGTGGCGAAGCTGGCCGAGACCGCCACCGGCGACACGATCTGCCAGCGCGAGCAGCCCCGGTTGCTGCCGGCCATTTCCTTCCCGGAGCCGGTGTATTCCGTCGCTGTGGTGCCCGAGGCGCAGAGCGACCTCGACCGCATGAGCAGTGCGGTGGCACGACTGCAGGAAGAGGACTTGACGCTCCAAGTCACGCGCAGCGTGGAGACGGCGCAGACCCTCCTCTCCGGCATGGGCGACTCGCACATCGACCTGAGCTTGGAGCGCATCCGTCGCAAGTTCGGTGCGAGTCTCAAGACGGAGCCAGTAAAGGTGCCGTACCGTGAAACGGTCGCGACGACGGCAGCTGCCGAGGGACGGCATGTCAAGCAATCGGGCGGACACGGCCAGTACGGCGTCTGCTCCATCGAAGTCTCTCCCCGCTCCCGTGGCGAGGGCTACGAGTTCGTGGACAACATCGTCGGCGGTGTGATCAGTCAAGGCCTGCGCCCGGCCGTTGACAAGGGTGTACGTGAAGCAATGGAGCGGGGCGTACTGGCGGGCTATCCCATCGTGGACGTGCAGGTTCGGCTCTATGATGGCAAGGAGCACTCCGTCGATTCATCGGAGATCGCTTTTCGGCTGGCGGGCGTCCAGGCTTTTCAGAGCGCGGTTCGGCAGGCCGGGCTCGTGTTACTCGAACCGATTGTGCAGCTCGAAGTGCAGGTGCCGGAGGCCAATGCCGGCGACATCATTGCCGATCTCAACCAGAAGCGAGCGCGCATCCAGGGGATGGATACTCAGGGCGGCCACACCACGGTCATCACTGCCGACGGTCCCCAGGCCGAGTTTGTCCGCTACGCTACCGATCTACGGTCCATCACCGGCGGCCGCGCGACCTTCAAGGTCGAGTTCTCCCATTACGAGGAAGTCCCCGCCCACGTGACCCAGCAGGTCGTCGCGGCCGCGCGCGCCGCCCGCGCGCGTGAGTAGCGCCGGGCACGCCTCCTTGCAATCCAGTGCTTCCTCCGCGCCGCCTGCGCGCGCATCATCTAGTCAATGGGATGCACAGCGTCGACCGGGAGGCGGCGACCGCTGACCGGGGCGTGTGACTAGACGCTGTTGGCATTGATTCCGGCTGTCGCCGGCACGACGCCAGGGCGGTGGTGGTACCGCTACTCGGACTGTGATGGTGGTAGCTCGTAGAACCGTGGCCGGCCCGGCCCCCTGTTTATGCTCCGGCGGCCCTTCAGCCCGTCAAGCTACCGCTCTCCCGTTGTAGCACACCCGCCCCGCCGCGCTGCAATCGTTACGACCGTTGCTGCTGCTCCACTACCCACCTCCGAGGGGATAGTCGCTATCCCGGCGAGGCGCCCCACGCGGCGCTGGCGTTACGCCGGTGTCGCTGAGGAGTGCGTTGTTGTCTCGGGCGATGTTGTCTGCGATACGACTATCGCGCCGACGGTGCTCAACAGGCCGGCCAGCCAGAACAGCGCATTCAGCCCGACGGCATCTGCCAGCCGCCCCCCGACGAGCGGACCGAGGAGCATCCCGCTGGCATATACGGCCTGGAAGACGCCCATGGCCGTCGCCCGCTCTGCGGATGGCACGGCCAGGATACTCTGGCTCATCAGGCTGGTCTGCAAGAGGCCACGCGCCAGGCCGGCGATGCCCTGTGTCAGGATGAGGAGGGGCAACGCGGCCGTCTTCTGGAAGCCTATGCCCAAGGCCAGCGCGGGCACCAAGGGAATCACGGCCGTCATCGCCGCGTTGAGCAAGAAGCTGGCGGTAGTGAGACCGCGAAAACCGAAGCGACTCACGGCGGTAGGTGCTAGGAACTGCGCGGCCATCAGCGACAAGACGCTGGCTGCCGTGAGCAGTCCGAGGTCGGCGCGATTAGCTCCCAGCTCATGGGCCGCGAAAACCGGGGTGAAGCCATAGATCGTGGTGAATTGGACATAGGTATTCACCGCGGCCAGGCCGGCGACGAGCAATAGCTGTGGATGTGTGCCCACTGCTACGAGGCGGCGCCAGGGGACCGGCGCCACGGCCGGGCCGGTCCTGGCCTCCACACACAGCCCGACCACCACGATCCCGACAACGGCCGCCCCAGCGGAGAGGTAGAAGGGTGCATGCCAGCCCCAGCTTTGGGCGGCAGTGCCGCCGATAAAGGTCGCCACGGCTTGGCCGAGGCCGTTGGTGACGGCGAGGAAAGCGACGGCCCGTGTCACCTGCGCTGGCGCGAAGTAGCCGGCATACATCACCGTAATCACCACCCAGGCGCAGGCACCGATGCCGGTCAACGCCCGTGCGAAGATCAGGCCGGGCGGGGCGGGCATCCAGACAAACCAGAGCGCGCCAAGGCCCGCTGCGCCCAGTCCAGCAATGACAAACGGCCGGCGCCGTCCCAAGAGGTCGGACCCGACCCCGACGGGAATACGCAGCAAGAACTGCATGATCCCGTAGGCACTGAGCATCACGCCAATCACCGTCAGAGAGGCACCATTCCGTTCAGCGTAGACCGGCAGAATGGGCACGTAGAAGTACAAGGCGGTCCAGAAGCAAAAGTTCACGACCTGGAACAGCCACGGACTGATCCGGCGACGGCGAGAGGGGCGCTGACGCGGCGGGTGTGCAGCCGCAGCGGAGTTGATTGCCACGCACCGAGTATAGGTGGCCCCGGTCTGGCACGCTCACCGCCGCAACGGTCGTATCACTCCGGCTCCACTCCACGCGCTTGCTGCCGAGAGCCTTGGCCGGCTGGGCGCGATGGGCTACGCTCTTGCACGATGAGCGACGAGTTTGTGCGGGTTGGGCGCTTGCGCGACGTACCGCCGGGCAAGCTGAAGCAGGTTCGGTGCGCCGGTCAGGATGTAACTATCGCCAACGTTGGCGGCGCGCTCTACGCCTTCGACGCCTACTGCCCCCACGCCGCCTGGCCGCTGGTCTGGGGCGGCCTTGAGATCGGCCCGCCAGCGCGTCTCCGGTGCGGATTGCACGGCTGGCTGTTCGACCTGACGAGCGGCGATGCCCTCCTGCCGTCGGAACCGGAGTGCTTGTCCCTCTGGGAGACGCGCATCGTAGACGACCACATCGAAGTGCGGCGCGCGGGAGCCGGCCAGCCCGCCGCGCGTTGCCGCACTTGACGACATATGCTAATATAGGGATATGTCCGAAGGCGGCACGGGTGCAGCGGGATAGGTAGCGTGAGGAATCCCATGACCAATAGCACTGAGATAGCCGGGCAAACAGTGATCTGGGGGAACTCTGAAGATATGTCGGCGCTTCCTGACGGCTCGGCAGACTTCATTGTCACAAGCCCTCCGTACTGGAACCTGAAGGACTATGGCCACAGAGATCAGATTGGATCCTCATCCTACGAGACATACCTGGACAGGCTAAACAATGTCTGGAGACAGTGCTATGAAAAATCCAAGCCCAATGCTGTTCTTGCAATAAACATCAACAACCGCCGGGTAAAGAAGAGATTCTACCCCATTGCGCTCGACATATATGCTAGAATGACCGGATGGACACTCTGGGATACCATTATTTGGTATATCCCCAATGCGCTGCCACAACCAAATCACTATATGGAAAGACTCTTCGATAACAAGTATGAGTTCGTCCTCATTTTCACGAAAGGATTCGCGCAGGACTATAAGTTTCACAAACCACGAGTTCCGCAGAAGTATATCGAGGCTGATCCCAGGGCACATAAAAAGAATGGTCGTGGTCGGTGTCTAGGAAACGTGATTAGAATTCCTGCCTATCGTCCTCCCAATGTAAAACAGCTTGGCTACCATGAGGCAGCTTTTCCGGAAGAGCTAGTTGCTCTGCTGATTGAGGCTTATACCGACCCTGGTGATACGGTGCTAGACCCGTTTCTCGGATCGGGCACCACCTTGAAAGTCAGCCGAGTCATGGGTCGCCGCGGTATCGGGTATGAACTCAACGCTAACTACTCCTCTCTCATAAGGGAGCGGATTCAGGAGCATTGGGAAGTTCCTGATTGGAGACAGATTGATCTCCTCCACTCAACGACGATGGAACCTGGAATGAAAAAACCGCGCAAAGTCCACTTCGCGCGGCGAGCAGCGGATAGCCAGCAGACTCTCCTCTGAGGTTAACTCATTCACGTAGTAGGTATCCTTCACCGATCGGGACACGTATCACTGCTGACGTGGAGACTCCGCCTGAGCGCACATTGCTTTCGTAATCATATTTCCGCAGAAATTCACTATGTCTTTGTCTTGATGATTCCGGCAGTTCGATTAGAATATCTTTCCCTAACAGACTTGCACAGATCACAATAGCCTTCCAAATAGTGCGAAACTGGCAAAACTCGTCTGCTCCATCCAATACCCTTTCTAACCCAGCGCGATTGCTTGTGAAACCCACACCGTCAATGAGGGCTAGAAGGAGCGGCTTGCTGCTGGGTTGAAAGTGCGAATCTATCATTTCTCTCGCTTCCGCTATTTCTAGGGCATCCTTTGACTCCCCATATTGTCCAATGTTTGCAGTATGAACAGTAGCCTTCGTGCAAACAAGCGGTTGCTGCAAATCCGGGATCACTAGATCAAATGAGACTCCGTTCAACTGGGCATCTGATGAGAGAGGATTCTCCGCCTTGGACTTAGGAACGAAGTTAATTCCAGCTTCCAATAGCACAATGGCTAGGCGATATTCAGCCTCATGTCCTTGTCTCTTGGCTCGTTCCTGTCGGATGTAGCCAGGATAGGTCGCTTGGTTGAGTGCTTCGAGTATTTCAGTAGGGGGTAAGCCGAGAACCCTGCGAAGTCGCCCTGCGAGGTATGGACCAGCAATCGACCATGTATCATCATGGTCAACCAGTTTCAAGTGTGAAAATGTGCCTCCAAGCTTGAGACCACGTGCAGTGCTTATCGCTCTGAGGTCGGTCAGAATCTTGTTACGGGTCAGGCCGGCGATCTGAAGGAACAACTCGATCATTTGCGGATCGTGGTTGCGTATCAGTGATCTAAGTGTACTGGCTAACTGCTGATCATCGTTGGTTCCATGCGTTGCTTCGACAACCGCCTGCAATGCAGATATTTCATTAGGTAAAAGGGAACGCCTGTCATCAAACTGTACCTGAAATGGATCGCGGGTGTGGTCCCAGACATTGCTCCAGAACTCTTGAATGCTGTGATTCAGCCTGGATGTGCTCATGGCTGCGCGTCCAGCCCGCGCACTAACTCCGAGGGGTCAACATCTAGGGCAGCAGCTAGTCGTAGGATATTGTCGAGGGAGACGTTCTGCTTACCTCGCTCAAGTCGCCCCACATAGGTACGATGCAGGCCCGCTTTCGCCGCCAGACGCTCTTGGCTCAACCCACGAGCGCGGCGGAGTTCAGCCATGCGTTGACCAAACCCGATGCGGCCGCTTTGTCTCATTGAGCCGTAGACTACGAGTGTGTAAGGCTCGAATCAACACACGATGAGTCACGTATGCCAGGCTGATCGCTCCCGGGGCGGGCATATTTGCCGGAACGGCCGGGCTGTGCTATGGTGTAGACCTGCTCGGTAGCAGAGAGCACACCGAGAGTGGACCTTCACAACTGAAGAGTAGTAAGAGGTAGCTTGCGATTGGTGAAGAGGCTAGGACGCTTTCCGGTCAGTGTGTTGTAACACTGACCATCGCTCCGAGCGAGCGGATGGTAATACAGGGAGAGTTTGATCCTGGCTCAGGATGAACGCTGGCGGCGTGCATGATCAATGCGAGTCGGACGGGAGGGCTACGGCTCTTCAGTGGCGTCCGGGTGCGGAACACGTGGGCAATCTATCGCCGGGTGGGGGCTCCCCTCCCGAAAGGGGGGCTAATCCCGCCTACGCTCGGCTGTCGCAGGGCAGTCGAGGAAAGCGTTGGAGGGCAGGTCTCCAACGCGCCCGGTGCGGAGCCTGCGTCCTATCAGCTAGTTGGGAGGGTAACGGCTTCCCAAGGCTAAGACGGGTCGCCGGGCTGAGAGGCTGACCGGCCACACGGGGACTGAGAGATGGTCCCGCGCCCTACGGGGTGTAGCATGAAGGAATCTTGCACACTGGGCGAAAGCCTGATGCAGCAACGCCGCGTGCGGGATGACGCCTTACGGGGTGTAAACCGCTGTTCGGGGGGACGAAGCCAGACGGTACCTCCGCAGCAAGTCTCGGCTAACTCCGTGCCAGCAGCCGCGGTAAGACGGAGGAGACGAGCGTTATCCGGATTTACTGGGCGTAAAGGGCCCGTAGGGGGTGGCCGACGGGCGTCGTGAAAGCCCCGTGCTCAACGCGGGGAGGTCGGCGCCGACGCGGTCACTGGAGGCTGGGCGAGGCGCGGGGAACGGCCGGGGGAGTGGTGGCATACGTAGAGCCCGGTCGGAACACCGGTAGCGAAGGCGCCGCGCTGGACCAGACCTGACCCTGAGGGGCGAAAGGGTGGGGCGCGAACGGACTTAGATACTCCGGTAGTCCACCCCCTGACCGATGGCCACTGGGTGTCGCGGGTATCGACCCCTGCGGTGCCGGCGCCGACGCAGTAAGTGGCCCGCCTGGGGACTACGGTCGCAAGACTAAAACTCAAAGGAATTGACGGGGGCCCGCACAAGCAGCGGAGCGTGTGGTTCAATTCGACGCAACGCGCAGCACCTTACCTGGGCTGGACTACGTGGTAGTAGCGCTCCGAAAGGGGCGCGACCCGCCAGGGAGCCACGCCAGATGCTGCATGGCTGTCGTCAGCTCGTGCCGTGAGGTGTTGGGTTAAGTCCCGCAACGAGCGCAACCCTCGGGGGCAGTTGCTTTTTCTGCCCCGACTGCCGGACGAACTCCGGAGGAAGGTGGGGATGACGTCAAGTCCGCATGGCTCAGACGCCCAGGGCGACACACACGCTACAATGACGCTGGCAATGGGTAGCCACCCCGCGAGGGGGCGCGAATCCCCAAGCAGCGTCTCAGTGGGGATGGCAGGCTGCAACTCGCCTGCCTGAACGTGGAGTTGCTAGTAACCGCCGGTCAGCATACGGCGGTGAATACCGTTCCCGGGCCTTGTACACACCGCCCGTCACACCACGAAAGCGGGCCAGGCCTGAAGCCCCCCCAGGGTGACTCCCACCCCCGGGGCGAGGGTCGGGTCCGTGATTGGGGTGAAGTCGTAACAAGGTAGCCGTACCGGAAGGTGTGGCTGGATCACCTCCTTTCTACAGGGAGTCGGTGTGAGCAGCTGCTTGGCTGCGGCCAGTGCAGTCATCTCACTACTTCTAGGTCGGTCTACAGTGGTAACGTCGGTTTCCGGCGTGCCGCCGTAGTCATTTCCCGACCGGAGCGACCTATACTCTTGCCTCGCAGCGCCTCTTGCTACTCTTCAGCGGTGAAGGTGTGCCGTGCCTCTGCACTGGCGGGCCTTTAGCTCAGTTGGTTAGAGCGCAGTCCTGATAAGACTGAGGTCCCTGGTTCGAATCCAGGAAGGCCCACCAAACTGGACAAAATCGAGAACTTTCACGCTGAGGTTCAGGCTGGCGGTGTAGGAAAGAGAACTTCGCCTGCACCGCTTATGCCCGGTCGGAGGAGATTGCTGGCCCATCTTTGTGGGACTGACCGGCAAGGCCATCCCCCCGACTTATACACCACCGTGGCGATTTCCGGGGCCAAGTGCATCGTAGCCACCAACAAGGACATCGACGCCAACATCGGCAAGGACATCGAAAGCATGGCCGAGTTGCTGGAGATTCTGGCCCCGCTGGCAAAGGCGGAATGACGGAACTTCCGGGTAATACCGTAATGACCGTGCCGGACGATCTCCGCTGCACCCTGGCCGGCCGCAGCCAGGGCGTTTATGCGCTGTGGGAAGTAATCTCGTCCTCTTCGCTTCACAACGCCCTCTTCGCCCTGTTCCTCGCCGGCATTCTGGCCTACGGCGCCGGGTTCGCCTGGTATATGCTGGCCCGTTTCGACCTCCTCAATCTTATCCGAGACGTAAGCATCGATGATGCCTTCTACTATTTTCAGATAGCCCATAATCTGGCCGACGGACAATTTTCGACCTTTGACGGTGGCATCACCCGGACTAACGGCTATCATCCCCTCTGGCTGTGGCTCATCACGCCCTTCTATTGGATATTCGACAAGGAAACGGCGCTGTTCGGCATCAAGGCTTTCGAGATAATGCTCATCGCCGGGGCCGTCGTCCTCATCGCTGTAGCCGCTTGGCTGGCGCGGCTGCCCTGGATTCTGCTGTTTGCCGCGCTGCCTATGCTCTATCAGGGCCACTCCCTGTTAATTTGGGATGGAAGCGGCGGCGGCCCTGTTCATGCTAGGGCTGTTCTTCCTGGCCCTGATGCTCTACGCCCGGAACCCGGAACGGTGGAAGTGGGTGCTGGCCGTTGTTGCCTTTGCCCTGCCGTGGGTGCGGCTGGAATACGTTGCCATATCGCTGACGGCCACCGTTGCGCTGGCTGTAATCGAGTATTCGTGGCAGGAGCGGCCAGTTAGAGCGTCCTTGAGACGCACAATGCTTTCTACCCCCCCTCCCCCGACTTTTTGTCCCGATAACCGGCGCTGTCTCCGGGCTACTGGTCTACTTCGCCTATAACTGGCTGGTGTTCGGCGGCATTGTGCCGGTGAGCGGGGCGACCAAGCAGGCGGGGTCGCAGATACGATGGGAGTGGGAAGGCGGGTACAGCCTCGTCCAAAGCTTCAGGGACGTATTGCAGTCTCGTCTACGTCAAGGACCAGTGCGAACCGGAAGATGCTGCCGCCAAGTTCTTCCTGCACCTGGAGCCGGTGAATGCCGACGACCTCCCCCGTCACCGTCGGCAGTACGGTTACGACAACCTGGACTCCAGCTTTGCTCGATACAGCTTGACGGTCGAAGGCCCCTGCCTGGCGGACGTTCCCCTGCCGGAGTATGGCATCACTGGCATCAGGACCGGGCAGTACATTCCGGGGGAAGGCCGCATCTGGGAAGGGGAAATCCGCTTGGTTGAGTAGCGCTCCAGGTATGCGGGTGATGGAATCGGTGTTGACCGGGCAACGAAAGGCGGCCTTCGTCCCCATATTGGCCAGCCTGCCCTGGCTGGCGCTGCTGGGCTGGCTGGCCGCGGTCTCCTGGTTCCTGACCGACGACGCCTTCATCAGCTTCCGCTATGTCCGCAACCTGCTGGAAGGCCACGGCTTGGTCTTCAACCCCGGCGAGCGCGTTGAGGGCTACTCCAACTTCCTGTGGGTGCTGGAACTGGCCGCCATCTGGAAGACCCTGGGCGTCCGCCCGGAACACGCCGCGCCCTGGCTGTCGGTGGCCTTCACCGCCGGGACGCTGGCGGCGATGCTGTGGTGGATCGTCCGCACGCCGTCGCTGCAGAACCGGAGGTTGGTGGCGTGGCTGGCGCTGGGGCTGGTGTGCAGCAGCGCCACCTTTGCCGTGTGGACTTCGGGCGGCGGCCTGGAAACGCGGCAGTTCACCTTCTTCATCGTCCTGGCGGTTGTCTGCCTCAGCCTCTACCGCGACAACCGTTGGGGGCTGCTGGCGGCGTCCCTGAGCCTGGCGGCAGCGGCCTACACTCGTCCCGAGGGGCCGTTGATTGCTGACTGCTGCTTCGCCTGGTTCGCCGCCCAGCGTGTGGCTGGCGCTGGCCGGCTGCGGCTGGACCGGGAGAACCTGCGGGACCTGTTCTGGCTTGTTGTGCCCTTTGTCGTCTTGGTGGCGGCACACTACCTGTTTCGCTACGCCTACTATGGCGAGTGGCTGCCCAACACCTACTACGCCAAGCACGTCCGCCCGTGGTACGAGTCGGGTTTCCGCTACCTGGGGGCGGCGGCGCTGGAGACGGGGTTGTACCTGCTGATTCCACTGGCTTTTCTGGCCCTGAGGGAGCGGTGGCGGAATCTCCGGGACTGTACTTACATGCTGGTCCTTTTGCTGGTGGTTGTCCACATGGCCTATGTGATGCGGATTGGCGGCGACCATTTCGAGTGGCGCCCGCTGGACTTCTACTGGCCCTTGCTGGCCCTGCCGGCGGCTGAGGGGATTGTCTACGCCGGTTCCCGGGCCGCCGGCTGGCGGCGCATATTTACCCCCCGACTCTGGTGGCCGGGGACAAGGACTTGCGCCCTCATCCTGTTCGTTCCGGTCATCTTCTACTCCGGCGCCATGCAGGCGGCCCTGCTGTTCGAGGGCGCAAAGATTGACGAGCGCATCTGGGCCATTCACCTGGAAATTGACGAAGAGAACGCCGGGTGGCTATTAAAAGCTCCCGGGATGTCGGCACTGTCGGCTATCTCCAACGACCTGCGCCAGAGTTCAGTTCAGCAATTCGTCGGTATGAGATTTGTGGAGCATCGGGAACTCGCTGACCTTCTGATGGAATGGTGGCAGCCTTATGATGATGTTACGAGCAGGCTGATTCCCCACGATGCGGTAACCGCCTGGGGCACGGCCGGCATTATGCCCTATTACTTTCCCAGCCTGACTGTTATCGACTTGAACGGGTTGACCGACAAGGCCATTGCCCGCAACCCGGTCACGCACCCTAATAGCCAGCGGGCAATGGCGCATGACCGCTGCCCGCCAGCAGGCTATATGGAGCGGCGGGGCGTCAACTTTTTGCCCCATCCAGCGGCGGCCAGCGCGGACGAAGCCCATCGCATCGCGCTCTACGCCATTCCTGTCGGCCCTAATCTGTGGCTCCCTTTCGATACCGACAACCCGAAGTGGGCCCAGGAACGCTTTGCGGAGCTTGCCGTGGCCAGGCAGCCGCAGATAGGCATCGTGCCTGCCGTTATCATCAGCAAGGGCGCGCCGACGGTGGGCGAGGAGTTCAACGTCCGGCTGTCAGACGCGACGCGCAACACCGGCTTTAGCCATCGCTCATGGTGGGGATGGGAACGGGGGAGCGACGCCACAGGCTGGCGATGGATATTCAAGTTCTGCGGCCCGTCCTACCAACACGTTCCAACCGAGGATGATGTCGGTCTCCGCCTCCGGGCCTACGTCTACTACACCGACCCCGAGGGCAACCGGGTCAAGGCGGTCACTCCGCCCCGGTAGTGTCCAGATGACCGGACGGGATGTCGAAATTCGTCATAATCGTCTGAAACAGGATTTTCAAGATTAAGGGATTCGCAGGATGATGAAAACCTGGTTGACTACACGCTGTTCCGGATTGCCTGCAAAGATATTGAAGAGGCCAACTATATGTTGGCAATCATCAACAGCGATGCACTGCAACAAGCTGTTACGCCATTGATGTCCAGAGGCTCTTTCGGGGCGCGCGACCTGCACAGGCATCTGTGGAAGCTGCCCATCCCGGAGTTTGACCCAATTCAGAAACTGCACGCTGCCATAGCCGATGCCGGGGCAAAGGCCGTAGACACTGCGGGGAAGAAGCTGGAAGAACTCAGGGAGCAGCGGGAAGGCAAGCTAACCGTGACCGTCGTCCGCCGGGAGTTGCGAAGGTGGTTGCGCGCCTCAGCAGCGCAATTTCTACAATACAACCGGTGCAAGTGGAGGACCTAGTCATCGAGAAGGTCAGGGAGCGGATTCTCACCGAGGATACCATCACCGAGCTGATTACTCTGGTGGCCGAGGAGATCGACCACATCGCCGGGGAGGTCAACGGCAGGCTCACCGCCATTAGCGCCGAGCTTTCCGACGTGGAGAGCCGGTTGGAGAACCTCTACCAGGCGTTGGAGACGAAGCATTTGCCCATCGAGGTGCTGTCCCCCCCGCATCCTGGCCCTGAAGAGCCGCCAGGACCAGCTGACGGCGGCCAAAGAGGAAGCCGAGACTCAGTTGGAGCAGCGTAGGGCGGAGTTGCCCAGCACCAAGGAGATTCGGGAGTACGTGGCCGACTTCCGCGTTCTCTTCCAGGAAGGCACCTTCCCGGAGCGGAAGGCCCTCATTCGCAACTTCGTACAGGGCATTGAGATCGTGGACGATGAGGCGGTTCTGACGTATACTATCCCCATGCCGTCGGACGGGGTGACGTCGGAATCGGCCCCGGTTCTTGATTTTGTCCAGTCCGGCTCACCACAACGAACAAGCAGCTATCGGCGGTCAGTAGTCAGGTTAGGTTGAGTATTACGCTCGACCCGTTCCGACCGGTTACTGACCGTTGTGCTGTCTTCCGGGGATGTAGCTCAGTTGGGAGAGCGCCTGCTTTGCAAGCAGGAGGGCAGGGGTTCGAGTCCCCTCATCTCCACCAAGCTATACAAAATCAAGAACCTTCACGCTGCGGTTCAAGCCGGCCTTGTAGATGATGTTAGGCAGGGGAGCGGTCAGCCCCAAACCCACATCTGTCCGGTACAATGACTGGCGCCAGGTGGCGGTAGAACCGCTGGATGCGTTCACGCCCACCATGCCGGTCAGCGTGATTATCCCGTACTACCAAACGCCCGCCGAGACGCTGGCGAGGACGCTGGCTGCGCTGGAAGGCCAGAGCTACCCGCGGGAGTTGTTCGAGGTAATAATCGTTGATGACGGGTCGGAGCCGCCGTTGGAGCGGCCCCTCTCGACACTGTTGACTTATCCGGCGATGGGCAAAGACTTAGCCCAATAGGTGAACGGGATGGCCGAATGAAAATACTCTGGATTGACCCCCTCAATACCGATTCCCAGTTCCTCAATCTGATGTCCGTCATCCTGATGAAGGCCGGGCACGATGTTCATGTCCGCTCGATAGTTCGCGACGGCCATCCCCTCCCCAATGTCCATTGGACACCATTTATGCACCACCGCAGCCCCCCCTTTCCTTGAAGCGCAATGTTTTCACGGCCGGGCGAGTGGTGGCCCACTATCCGTTCAGTTGGCTCCGAGCGATTCGCCATGCTCGCGCTTCCGGCGTGAAAGCGCTGCTGGTGACGTCCAATTTGACGCTGTGGCGTGTGGACACGTGGGCCATGCGCCTGATGGTGCGCCACGGACTGGCTCCGGTCATTATCGTGCATAAACCGTACCCAACTATCGTCAATGATCCAACCGGCGAACGGGCTGCCCATTACAGCGCCTTCTACCAGTCGGCCGCGCGCATTCTTACCATGAACGCCTTTACCCAAGAGTTGATGCAGACCCTGTACCAACTGCCGGAAGAACGATATTCCCACTTCTCCCACCCACATTTCCAACCCCTTTTGGACCGTTTTCCCACCAACCGGGAACTGGCCTGCCGTTTGAAGGAGTGGGCGGCAGGAGCCCCGGTCGTCGCCTTTCTGTCGAATGCGAGGCCCGAACAGGGCCTTGATGATTTGCTTGCGACCCTGAATACTCTTGACGCCGAACTGGCCGATTGGCGCCTGTTGCTGGTTTCGACGGGAGGCAGCAACAGCCATGTCAAGGCAGTCGAAGGTCGGTTGGCGGATCTTGGCTTCCGGGGACGCTGTTGGTATCAGTGGGATACTTATTCGCCCTCCGACCTCAAAGCCTATCTGGAAGCGGCAAGCCTGGTGGTAGCGCCCTACAAATGGGCCACGCAAAGCGGCGTGGTCGCCTTGGCGACCGGCGCCGGCCTGCCCGTCGTGGCGACCAAAGTGGGGGGGCTGCCGGAGGTCATCTTACCCGGCGTCATATGGAGAATTGGTCCCGGTCGGGAATCCCGCCCAGTTGGCCGGGGCCATCATCAAAGTCACCGGCGACCTTGATCGCTATCGTCACGGCGCTTGGGCTTCCCGCGACAGCGCTCTGTACTCCCCGCAGCAGGCCGCGGCCGCCGTCGCCGACGCCTTGCGCGCGGCTGCCGTCGCATGATGTGAGCCGCTGCAATGAACCCGCAACCGAATTCTGTCCGGTACAACGACTGGCGGCAGGTGGCGGTGGAGCCGTTGGATACGTATGTGTCCACCATGCCGACCCGGTGCATGGTCTGGCAGTGAAAATCGAAACGCGCGCAAGGGATTTGGTATCTTCGGCGCTGGACAAGACGCGGCACAACGTGCTGATAGAGGACTGATGACTGGCGAACACGAGGACAGCGACGTCCTGTCTGAAGCGCGGCGGATTACGTTGGTCATAAAAGAATTGGGTCAGGGAGGAGCGCAGCGGGACCTGGTGCGTCTGGCCAACGGCCTCAAGAGTCGAGGTCATCAGGTTAACGTGCTGATGTATTGGCCGATGGACTTCTTTTTAGGAACTATCTACTTGACTAGCCATGCCGTTTCCTGTATACTTGGCATATGGCAAAGAGAAAGCAGCGCACTCCCGCCGCCGATTGTCAGAGCCTCTACGAGTTCCAGCAGCAATTCCCCGACGAAGCCGCGGCCGTTGCCTACTTCGAGCAGTGCCGCTGGCGTGGGCAGCCGGTTTGCCCGCAGTGCCAGTCGCCCAATGTCCGGCGCACGAAAGACGCCAAGCCCATGCCTTGGCGCTGCCGGGCCTGCCGCAAACACTTCAGCGTCCGCACCGGGACCGTCCTGGCACAGAGCAAGCTGCCGCTTCACAAGTGGCTGCTCGCTGTGCATTTCTACCATACCAACCGCAAGGGCCTCTCCAGTATCCAACTGGCCAAAGAACTCGGTGTCACCCAGCAGACGGCCTGGTTTCTGGGACATCGTATCCGTGCCGCGATGGCCCAGCACGACGGGTTGTTTCGCGCGGAAGTCCAAGCCGATGAAACCTATCTCGGCGGGAAGGAACCGAACAAGCACGCGGACCGCAAGCTCCATGCCGGGCGCGGGACGGTTGGGAAGCAAGCCGTCTTCGGACTGCGGGAGTATACGGGCCAGGTCCGGGCCTTTCCGATCAGCAAGGTGGACAAGGCTACCCTCCACGCGGCGGTCAAGGCCCATGTCGAGCCAGGGGCAGCCCTCTATACCGATACCCACGCCAGCTATCAGGGCCTCGGGGCTGACTACGATCATCAGGCGGTGGCCCACAGCCTCGGCGAATACGTCCGTGGGCGTGTGACCACGAACGGCCTGGAGTCGTTCTGGGCCTTGCTCAAGCGCGGCTACGTCGGCACGCATCACTGGTGGAGCCTCGCTCACTGTCACCGCTACGTGGAGGAGTTCACCTACCGCCTCAATGCCGGGCCAGACAATCAGCCACCGACGCTGGGCCGCACCATTGACGGGATGGTGGGCAAGCGACTGCGCTACCGTGAACTGATTGCCGGGCCACCGGCCGCTGCTTGACGCCGCTTGCGGCTATGCACTATCCTTATGGCAGCTGGCCAACCAGGGCCAGCTACTATGCCGTATGGAGCAGGTGACGAGTGACAGCAATAGCAGCACCTACGCAGACTCCGGCATCGGTTCCCCCCGCAATGCCATGTACGTGCGGCCATGTAGCTGATAGGACGCCCGAAGGGCAAGTAGGAGTGCCGGTAAACTCGCTTCTAGCAACTGGTGAGCTTTCAAGGCCGCTTCGAGCGTTAGTCCCGCTGCTGCCTGCTCCGTGGCTGCCGGCCGGGCATGAATCCGAGTAGCCTCAGCGATCAATTTGCGTGCTTCCTCTAGCTTCTGGGCCATGTCCAGAAGCTCCTGCTGATGGTCATCTAGGCTACTGGTAGCGGTCATTTCTTGTTCCTCCCATGTTTGAGGATATAGTGAGCGGCCGCCCGGGTCCGTCGGGAGGACTCCAGCGGCCGCTCTATCTTAGCCTAGCTAGTAGACTGACTACCCTCGCGGGCGCAGGGACCACTGTCCGTCAGCTCGTACAACCCAGAAACAGGGGCCACGGGCAAACTCCAGATAGGCGCTGGCACGAACGGCGCCGATCTCATTCTGCACAAGTTGAGTGCCACCGGTACAAACGAAGTAAACAATGAAGTTGCGCGACCCGGTGTGATCGATCTCCCACGGACCAGCATCCGGGGGGAAGAACAGACTACTGACATAATCCCCAACCCCACTGATCGCGGGAGTGCCATAGCTGGTCAGTGGCCGGATAGTCAGGGTCCAAGCCCCATCCGCCTCGATCTCGAAGGTGGTTGGCTTGTCGCTGAGTAGTGGCCGGGAACCGCTATAGGCCCCAATAGTGTTGACGAGCAGTAACGTGCGGTCACTGCGATGGGCCCGGACAATGAAGTTGCGCGACCCGGTATGAGTCAACTCGACATAGTTGACACCCGCGGGTGGCGTCAACGCATCAGTCACCGTCTGGCCGGCACCGCGACGTTCAACCACCTCTGGCGAGATAAAGCGTATCTGTCCACGGACCGGAGTAGGGGTCACAGTTGGCGCTGGGGTGCTCGTTGGGGTGGTACTGACGAAACAGTAGTCGAGGTTGCCGTCCCAGTGCGGCTCTTCGAGTCCGTAGGTATCCTTGCCGTCCGGTGCTTCGCACTCGGTCGTGAAGGTAGCCGCCAGCGGGGGAGGTGCGAACAGCGCAGCGCCAGTGATAACCAGTGCGAGGAGGAGGCGGCCGCCCACCTGACGGCCAGTTGGGAGTATGAACATCGCGTCTCTCTCTCCGGTAGGCTCCGACTGGCAGTGGAGCAATGGAGGTGCCCCCTTGCCAGATCGGGCGGGGTGCTTGCCACAGCGACGCCAACCGGCGAGCCGACAAGGGAGCGAGACGCTCCCCTCCCGACCAAAAGACTCGCGCGGCAATGAACCGCGTCGCTGTGGCGCCCCTAGCATACCGGAGGGAGGGCATTCCTTGACGGGAGTGGCCAGCGCCGGGTAAGGTGCCAGCAGACGGACCGCACGTCAGGGTAAGGGAGAGGGATGATGGCTGCTGCTGCCCCGCGCAAGCCGTCGCCACGAAAGTCGGAGCCGGCTGGCATGACACCGGAGCGCAACGTGTCACCGGCAGACGCCGGCACCGAGGCGAGTCTCTACGGACAGTTTGACGCGATGATCGAGGCGTTGCTGGGACCACCACTGCCCCCCGCAGCCAATCCACCGGAGCCAGCGGACCCCGCCGCATCGTAAGCCGCTGTCATCCACCAGACGCTACCGCCAGACGGCGTGAGGCGTCTGGCTAGTCAAGTAGATAGTTCCCTTCTTTTTTGCCGGGGCGCTGGCGGAAGCGGGCATTCCCCTGGATTGCGTCAGCGCCCGCAACCGACTCCATCTCATCTTCGCCATGCGAAAGGCTATTCGGCAGGGGCGGTCCGACATTGTCATCGCCTTCATGGGGCAACCGGCTGTGCTGGCCGAGTTGGCGACGCTGCCCCGCCGGGAGTTTGCGGTCATCGCGTTGGAACTCAACCTCGACGTTTTCGGCAGAAGCCTGCGGCGGCAGGTACACTATCACCTGCACCGGTTGGCCGACGCGGTGGTGAGCAATTCTCACGCCCAGCGGGAGCGCATGTTGGAGTTGGCGCCCTATCTGAAGGACCGCACCCAGGTCATTATCAACGGCGTCGACCTGGAACGGTACTCGCCCCGCCCCGATGACGAGGGCGCACCGGCGAGGACAGACCGGTTGCAGCTAGTTGCAGCTATTGGTGCTGGCTCGGATTTATAGGCAGAAGAACCCCTTCGGCTTGCTGGAGGCGGTGGACATTGTCCGCCGGGAACGTCCGTTGCTCGACCTGACGGTCGACTGGTATGGGGACCACTTGGTCGCAGAAAGCAGACGCAGCTCCAAGTGGGATTTTCGCTACCGCCAGAAGGAGGCGGAGCACTACAGCCGCCTGAAGCAGACCATTGCCGACCGGTCCTTGCAAGACCGGTTTCGCCTGCATCCGGCCGTAAGGGATGTGGTGACGCTCTACCGAATGGCGGACGCGGTCTGTCTGCCGTCGTTCTACGAAGGGACCTCCAACGTCATCTGCGAGGCCATGGCCTGCGGCGTTCCGCTGCTGGTCAGCCGGGTGAGCGACAGCCCGCGCCTGGTGCATGAGGGGCGAAACGGGCTCCTGTTCGACCCGGAGTCGCCGCAAGATATTGCCGATGCGATCCTGCGCTTTGCCGACACTCCGCCGGAAGCTAGGCGCAGGATGGGTCTGGATGGTCGCCGGATGGCGGAAGCGATGCTGCCGGAGAGCGCCTTTGTGGACAATTACATCAAACTTATAGATAAGATTTTGTCGAAAAACAAAGGAAGGGCCGGCGTTTGATGCGAGACGGATCGGCCTCAACTGACGCGGTGGCCCCTTCCACTAAATGGGACCGCTTGCTCGACCGAGCGCGGTATATCCGTGGCCCCAGAGGGGCATGGGCTTTTCTGGAGTGGTTGATCATCGGAGCTTGGCGGCTAACGGCCGACAGGCGGCGGGAGCCCCTGGTGGCTTGGTGGAATCTCCAAAGCTCGATGCGGAGCTACTGGATACGGGCCAAGTCGGTGCCGGAGAAGGGGACGCCGGGCGAAGCGCCGCTGGCCTTCGACCTGCGGGCCTACAATCCGATTGGATGGCAGCGCGACAGCAGCAACCAGGTGGCGGCGCTGGGGCTTGTCGAGCGGCTGCCGCCCGGCGTCGATGCACACTGTGTCATTCACCGGCGCAATCTGCGCCGTCTGCGCCGAACCCACCACCTGGAAGACGTCCAGGCGTTCCACCCCGATGCCGTCACGCGGGCCGGCGATCTAGTGCGATTGGCCGCCTCTGGGGTGGTAGTGCATCTGGCGGACGGCGACCAACGGCTTCAGTCATTGATCGGCGACGACCTTTACTGGCTGATGACCACCGACATGAATGGCATTGACGCCGGCCAGCGTGAATTGCTCAGCATCGGGATGCGCCGCGCTGCGCTGAGGGACCATTCGTCGTGGGGCCGCGCCCGGCGGCTGGGGACGGAGGAACTGCCCCTGGTGTCGGTCCTGCTGGCGACCCGGCGGCCCCGGTTCTTGCCCTATGCCTTGGACAGCGTTGCGAGACAGACCTATCCCCATCTGGAGTTGGTCCTGGCGCTGCACGGCGAGGGCTTACCGGAGGTTGAGCGGTGCCTCACCGTACTGCCGTGTCCGGCAAAGGTGCTGCGGGTGCCGGCGAGTGAGCCGCTGGGGGCCGTGCTCAACGCGGCCACGGAGGCATCGAGCGGGACACTGCTGACCAAGATGGACGACGACGATGCCTACGGCGCCGACCACCTGTGGGACCTAGTGCTGACACGCGAGTATTCGGGCGCGCAACTGGTGGGTAAGTGGCTCGAGTTCGTCTATCTGGTCGCGTCGGACCGGACCATCCACTGGCACAACGGAGGCAGCGAGCGCTATCTGGCGTCGGTCCTATCCGGGGGCACGCTGTTGATTTCCCGCCTCGACTTGGACCGGGCCGGAGGCTGGCGGAGGGTACCGAGAGGCGTCGATTGGGCGCTGGGCGAGGATGTCATTCGGGCTGGCGGGCGCGTTTATCGTACTCACGCGGCTGGATTCATGCTGGTGCGGCACGGCTATCGCCATACCTGGGATGATAACGACGGGGCCGACGACGTTCTTCTCGCGCAGGCCGACCGCGTCATCCCTGGCTGGAACCCGGCCCTGGCTGGCATCGAGGACCTGAAATTGCCGCACCCGGCTCTGAATTGCGAGCGGGCTGGACACTCAGGAGTAGGTGGGCATGGGTAGCGAGGATTCGCCGGTATCGGATGCCGCCAGCGATTTCCCCAGGATTATCTGGATTTTCTGGTATCAGGGTTGGGAAAACGCGCCGGAACTGGTGAAACGCTGCCTGCGCTCTTGGCAATACCACAACCCCGGCTGGACCATCCGCGCCCTGGACCGCGAAAGCCTGTCCGCGTATGTCGACCTGGGTGAGCTTTCGCTGCCAATGGATAACTGCAACCTGGCGTGGCTGTCGGATTTAGTTCGTATCAATCTGCTACGGACGCACGGCAGCGTTTGGGGCGATGCCACCACCTTCTGCCGCAGTCCGCTGGACGAATGGCTCTACGATCACCTGGACAGCGGATTCTTTTCCTTTCAGCATGGGAAGGGGGGGCGATAGGATGGTTTATGGCCACCGCGCCAGACAACCTGCTGGTAGACATTTGGCGGCAGGAAGCTCATGCTTACTGGAGGAACTTCCCGCCACAATTGCGGCTGTCGCAGACCCGGATGATGCCCGCGACAATATCGTACTGCCTGCAATATCCCGAAGGTCTGAAACATGAGCATCATCGACGCCACGCTGGAGGGACTCTCCAAAGCCCCTGATAACGGAAAAGCCCGCGTTGCCCTTCTTACCACCAGTCTGTCCTGCGGAGGTGAGCGGAGGACTCAGGCATACTTGGCCGACGCCTTCGCCAGCCGCGGACATCATGTCGATCTGTTGTTTCTGGACTCGCCCGGACCATCCCTGTACCAGGCGCCGGCCTCCGTCAACATCGTCGATCTGCGGGCCGAAGGCAGCTTATGGCGGCTGGTCTGCCTGCTGGCTAGGCATCCGGCGAGCGTCATAGTGTTACTATGGTACGTTTTGTTGAGGTATCGACCGTTTGCTTCACCCCGGTCAAGTGTCCTGGGGATTCTACGGGAGATAATGGCTTTCCCTGTTCTGGTGCGGCATATGAGTCGCAGCCAACCGGACGTAATCTATTCCGCCGAATCCAGAGCTAGCCTGATGGCAGTATGGGGCCGTCGCCTTGCCAGTCCCGATACTCGAGTCGTCATCTCCCATCAAAGCCTCACTTCAGTGCATCTGTCGGAACAAACCGAGCGGGTAGGAAGATGGCGGGCGCGCTTCGCGTTGCTCCTGCTCCGTCTCACCTTCCTACAAGCGGATATAATCGTGAGCGCCTCGGACGGGGCGGGCGACGACCTTTGGCAAACCATGGGCGTCCCGCGTGAACGTATCACCACCATTTATAACCCCACCGTCCCCAGCGAGATGCCGGCGCTGATGAAAGCGCCCCTTGACCACCCATGGTTCCATCCGGGAGCGCCGCCAGTGGTCCTCGGCGCTGGCCGGCTAGTGGGCCAGAAGGATTTTCCCACGCTTCTGCGCGCCTTTGCCCGCGTCCGCCGGAAACGGCCGGCGCGGTTGGTGATTCTCGGCGAAGGGGAGCGGCGCAGCGAATTGGAAGCATTGGCGGCGGCACTCGAAGTCACGGAAGACGTTGACCTGCCGGGCTTCGCCGCCAACCCCTTCGCCTATATGTCCCGCGCTGGCGTGTTCGCGCTGTCGTCGAAGTGGGAAGGGCTAGGCATGGTGCTCGTTGAGGCGCTGGCGTGCGGCTGCCCGGTGGTCAGCACGGATTGCCGCGCTGGCCCATCTGAAATCCTTCAGGAGGGGGTTGGCGCGCTCGTTCCCGTCGGTGACGATGCGGCGCTGGCGGCGGCAATTGAGGCCGTGCTGGACAACCCGCCGCCCCGGGAGCGGCTGGTCGAGCGGGGAATGGAGTTCACGGTGGAGCGCTCCGTGGAGCAATATGCACAGTTCATTCCGAGGGGGATATCATTGTCGCCCTGAGCGAAGCGAATGGCCTCTCTGCGGCGCGGGAGGTTTTTCCCTGGGCTCAGAGTGACAGGGTTGGAGGCGTAACTGATGAAAGACTCTGGCGCAACGGTGGATGACAAGGTGGCGCAGTTCGTAGCCGGCAAGCCGCTATATGAAGTCTGGCCGCCCAGGTTCCGCCGTCAAGGCAGGTGGGGGGAGGAGAGATTTCCGAAGTTGAACCGGCGGCTGAGGCTGCTGACCCGAGCCGCTCCAAGGATCATAATGACACCGGCCATCGCTGGCGACATGGTCCGGGCATTGGCCCACCGGGAGATCGACATGGCAAAGTGCATGGCGATCACAGCGGCGCAAACCCCTGCCCCGCAGCAAATGGTAGTCTCCCGCAAATACGGGTTTTACTGGTTGAGCACCCCGAAGGTGGCGTCGCGAAGCATCATCGCGGCGTTGCTTGGCGCTGACCCGGATGCCGAAATCATCAGCACCGATAGGATCTTCGACGCATACAAGAGATATCCGGAACTGACGAGCTACTACAGCTTCGCCTTTGTCCGGCACCCTTTCGACCGGGCGGGCTCTTTCCACGCCCAACTGCAACGACACTGGGATCACTACGAGGGAGAGGTGCGGGTTATGATGGAGGAGTTTCGCAGCCGCACTTTCAACCGCTATTTTGGCCTGGAAGAAGCGACCAGCATCGACGACTACTGCCAGTGGCTGAACTCGCCGTATGGATCGGACGCATTGGCCGATCATCACTTCCGGTCCCAGCATCTGGTCATAAGGGATAAGCGCGGCCGGCTGCCGGATTTCATCGGGCGCTTCGAGAACATCCAGGCAGACCTGGACTGTATCACGACGCGCGTGGGTATGCCGGGTCTGAAGTTGCCAGTGTTGAACACGGCGTCCGGCTGGACGACAACACCTGAAGCATGGCGAGCGTCGAGGCCGAAGATGGCCGCTCAACTCACCGGGCGGAACAAGGCGCTGTTGCAAACACGCTACGCGGACGACTTCAATCTGTTTGGCTATTTGCCGTGAAACGCAAACCCACGTCCGTCCCCTACAACGACTGGCGCCAGGTGGCGGTAGAGCCACTGGATACCTTCAAGCCCACCATGCCGGTCAGCGTGATTTTCCCATCCTACCAGACGCCCGCCGAGACGCTGGCGATGCTGTTGGCGTCGCTGGAAGGCCAAACCTACCCGCGGGAGCTCTTCGAGGTGATAATCGTCGACGACGGGTCGGAACCTCCTCTGGAGCGGCTCCCTGCGACGCCTCTGGACGTGAAGGTGGTGCGCCAGGAGCGTCGCGGATTCGGGCATTCCAGGGCGCGGAACAACGGCGCCCAGGCGGCCGCTCACGACATTCTGCTCTTTCTCGACAGTGATATGCTTGTTGAAGCGGACTGGATGATGGCCCACGCCCGGTGGCATCACGTCGTCTCCGACGTCCTGACGTTGGGATTCCGCAGCCATGTGGAGATGGACGGCATCGACCCCGAGATCATCCGCCGCCGGCCGGGGTCGTTGAAGGAGTTGTTTTCCGACCGGCCGGTAACCCCTGCCTGGGCGGAAAACTACCTGGCTGGAACCAATAATCTGACATCTCGGGCCGACGACATGTTCAGCGTAATGATTGGGGGTAACTTCGGGATAGGCAAGGATTTCTTCTGGTCGTTGGGCGGGAATGACGAATCCTTCGTGCGCTGGGGGCCGGGACTGGAAGACAACGAACTCTGCTACCGCGCTTATACCCACGGCGGGCTGCTGGCGCCGGTCCGGGAAGCCGACGCCTGGCACCAGGGCAGTTGGGAGGAGGGCAGAGAGGCCAGGCAGTGGTATCGCCGCATCCTGCGCGGGAAGGCGGCGCACCTGATTGCCCACGACAGCTTGTGCAAAAGCAGGCCCGGCCGCGTCTTCACGGTGCCGCAACACGTGGTTACCATTGATGCCGGGCATCACCCCGCCGAGCGGATAATCAATACCGCCGGGAACATCCTGGCCGGCCACGTGCATGACTTGGTGGTAAGAATCGAATCACCCGAGCTCAACGGCGATACTGAGCGATTGGCATGGCTCCAAGACGAGTTCGGCGCTGACCCGCGGGTGCGCGTTGCTCCCGCCGGCTCCGCTCTTGACGAGTTTCCAACGTCGCCCTTCCACGTCACCCTTCCCGCCGACGTCTTCGCCAAAGACCTGGTGCATCGGCTCCGCGCCAAGCTGGGAGACGCAGTCAGCGCGACCGCCACCCTCCCTGACGGAAGCACGGTGTCAATCACCCGGACTTGGGCTCTCCACCGGGCGGACCGCACGGGGAAAAGACCCGCTGACTTCGGAGAGGCGCGGACGATACCTGCCAAGGCGCTGAAACTAAGGAGCGCCGGGGCCACTGGCAATGCACAAGTCTCCGCTTCAACTGATACGATAGGTTATCCCACCAAGTGGGGCCGCCTGCTAGACAAGACTCGGGCCGTCCGCAGCCCCGCAGATGCCTGGTCGTTCCTGAAATGGCTGACGAGTTCCCTTCTTCGGCGAGCAAAAATCATCGCTGGAGACACTTTTATGGAGGAAGCAATTGTAATTATATCGCACAAGCATAGGTCCATATTCTCGTGTGTCTGGAAGGTTGCTGGCAGCAGAGCAAGGATTCTGTTGTCCCGCTAGCCAGGGGATGACGATGAAGTAGCCGGAGACGAGATATTCCGCCGGATTTGGACACCCGCGATTCGACGTCATGCCAGCGGGAAGTGGAGACGCATCAGAGACCCGCTGGAGCTGGCCGGAGGCCTGTCCAGCGGGTACGTCGCCGGTCTGGGCCTCCAGATGATGGACGATTTCGGTTACCGTCTCGGCGCAGGGATCTGTTATTAACCTGGCCCGACAGTCCATGAACACCCGCGTCCGCTTGAAATGAGTGTACTGCCGCCATGTCATTGAGCCGGGCATTAACGCAGATGGCATCCGGGAACCGGGTGCAGTCCCTGCTGGCGCGGGCGCTCTCGGCCTCGGAGCGGCGCGTGGCGCGGCAGATCTTCTGGATGGGCGCCGCGCTGGCGGTCCAAGTGGTGAGCGGACTGGCAACGGTGGCCCTGACCGCCCGGATTCTCGGCGTGGAAGGGGTGGGCATCCTGGCGGCCATCACCGCCTTTACTAGGCTTATCTACGGATTTGCCGCTTTGCCGGGCGACGTAGTCATTACAACCTTTGTGACGCGGGCCGTGGCCGAGGGGCGACCTGAAGAGGGGGCTAGCGTATTTCGTTTCTCGCTGGCGGCCTCGCTGGGGCTGGCGCTCATTGCCTACGGCGTGATTGCCGTCCTCGCCTTTACCGCCGGACACCTGCTGAACATCGGCCAAGACACCAAGGACATCATCTTCCTGTTCGGCGTTTGCGGCGTCTTGACGGCAATGAACGGAACTTCGCTGGCGGTGCTGCGTCTGGCCGACCGGATGCAGGTCTACCTCCTGCTCACTGTTGCCAGTACCGTAACCGGGGCCGGTCTGCTGATGGCAGTGTGGCTGACGGGAGGCGGGCTGACCGAAGTAGTTTTGACGCATATCGCCGTGGCCGCGGTGAGCGGGCTAGGGCTGTTCACCTCCGCCGCGCTGTGCGCGCCGCTGGCGGGACTGGGAGGTTTCTTGCGCTCGGCGACGCTCAAAATCCCGCCGCACGTGATACGATTCCACGCCGCAGTGTACTGGCGGGGAATCGTAGCGACCTTGGTTGATAATATGGACGTCATACTGCTGGCGCAGTTCACCGGCACAGCCAACGTGGGGCTGTACCGCACGGCGCGCAGGATAGTGGACATGGCAAGACTCCCCATCGCCTTGATATCCAATGTGGCGCAGCCTGAATACAGCAGGCAATGGTACTCGGGGCAGGGAACCGAGTTGCGCCGCACCGCCCTCCGCCTCACCATATTGTCCATAGCTCTGGCCGCCGCCGGATTCAGCGTGCTGGCCGTCTTTCGTGAACCGATAATCCGGTTCTTCCTGGGAGACGCCTTCTCCGGCGCTGCCCCGTTGCTACTGATAATGCTCTTGGGCGCGCTCCCCTTCGCCGCCGCCTTCAGGTTGCTTCCCAGGGCTGTGGGGCGTGTCTGGCCGCCCGTGCTGACGGGGATGGCGGAACTGGTGGTCTTCCTTGTCGCCATGGCCTGGCTGGCGCCGGAATACGGTGCGGCAGGGGCGGCCTGGGCCAGAACGTTGTCCGGCTTGACCGCTTTCTTGGTCATAATCCCCTTTGCAGCCTTGGTCCTGCGGCAGAGCTACCGGTTGTGCAGTCCGGGGGAGGCGGAGTAGCCGCAGTCGCGGACTATGGAAATCAATGGGATGGGGCCAACGTTGATCCAGCGGCGGGGCGTGGTCCTCGCCCTCATCCTAGCCTGCTTGCCCTGGCTGGCGCTGCTGGGTTGGCTGGCCGCGGTCTCCTGGTTCCTGACCGACGACGCCTTCATCAGCTTCCGCTACGTCCGCAACCTGCTGGAAGGCCACGGCTTGGTCTTCAACCCCGGCGAGCGCGTTGAGGGCTACTCCAACTTCCTGTGGGTGCTGGAACTGGCCGCCATCTGGAAGACCCTGGGCGTCCGCCCGGAACACGCCGCGCCCTGGCTGTCGGTGGCCTTCACCGCCGGGACGCTGGCGGCGATGCTGTGGTGGATCGTCCGCACGCCGTCGCTGCCCAACCGGGGGCTGGCGGCGTGGATGGCGCTGGGGCTGGTGTGCAGCAGCGCCACCTTTGCCGTGTGGACCTCGGGCGGCGGCCTGGAGACGCGGCAGTTCACCTTCTTCGTCGTCCTGGCGGTTGTCTGCCTCAGCCTCTACCGAGATAGAAGCGCTGGCCTGCTGGCGACGTCGTTGAGCCTGGCGGCAGCGGCCTACACTCGTCCCGAGGGGCCGTTGATTGCTGCCTGCTGCTTCGCCTGGTTCGCCGCCCAGCGTGTGGCTGGCGCCGGCCGGCTGCGGCTGGACCGGGAGAACCTGCGGGACTTGGTTTACCTGGTTGCGCCTTTTGTCATCCTGGTCGCGGCCCACTTCCTGTTCCGCCAGGCATATTACGGCGAGTGGCTGACCAACACCTATTACGCCAAGCACATCCGCCCCTGGTACGAGTCGGGCTTTCGCTACCTGGGGGCGGCGGCGCTGGAGACCGGGCTGTACCTGCTGGTCCCATTGGCGTTCCTGGCCCTGTGGCAACGTTGGCGGCAGCGCCGGGATGGGAGCTATGCCCTTGTTCTGATATTGGCCGGTGTGCACATGGCCTACGTCATGCGGATAGGCGGCGACTTTTTCGGGTATCGCCCTCTGGACTTCTACTGGCCACTGCTGGCGGTTCCAGCCGCAGAGGGCATCCTGCGCCTGGGGGCCGGCGCAGCGTCCGGGCTACGTACTGTTTTACCCCCCTCCCCTCGAGTCTGGCGGCCGGGAACCCGGAGTTGCGCCCTGGTTCCGTTCATACCCGTCCTGTTCTATGCCAGCGCAATGCAGGCGGCGCTGCTGTTCGAGGCCGACCGCACTGGCGGCCGTGATGTTGCGCTGAACAGGCAGAACGCCGGCTGGCTGCTCCAGGCTCCGGGGATGGGGCGGCTCAACGACCTGGCTGGTGGCTTGCGCCCGCAACTCAACCGCCAGTTTGTGGGCTTGTGGTTCGCGGATTCACGGGAATTTACTAGAGTTCAAATGGAACTTTGGCAACCTTATGACGGAGTTGTGGACCGGCTGTTTCCCGGTGATGCGGTGACGCCGCGGGGTCCATTGGGCGTTATGCCTTATTATCTTTCCAGCCTGACTGTTATCGACTTGAATGGGCTGGCCGATAAGGCCATCGCCCGCAACCCGGTCGCCCACCCCAATAGCCAGCGGGTAATGGCGCATGACCGGTGTCCGCCGGCTGGCTACCTGGAACGGAGAGGCGTGAACTTCATACCCTATCCGGCAGCCTCCAGTGCGTCCGAGGCCCATCTCGTCGCACCCTATGCCGTGCCCATCGCACCCGACCTATGGCTGCCCTTTGATACCAACAACCCCCAGTGGGCCGAGGAACGCTTTGCGGGGCTTTCCCACCAAGAGCCAGACGCAGTGCCCGCCGTGATCGTCAGCGCGGGGGCGCCGGTGGTCGGCGATCCTTTTACCGTCAGGTTATCCGACGCAACGGGCAGCGCCGGCTTCACCAAACGCACCCCGCGATGGTTCTGGGAAAGGGGGAGCGACGCCACGGGCTGGCACTGGACTTTCGAGAGCTGTCGTCCTCGTCCGTCCTACCAATACGTTCCATCCGCTGCCGACGTCGGTCTCCGCCTCCGGGCCTTCGTTCATTACACTGATCATGCCGGGAACCGGGTGAAGGCGATGACACCGGCCTCTGCCCCCGTAGTTGCCAGGTGAACGGAGATGCGCTACTCCACGGGAGCAGTATGCGCTACTGACACGCGCGCCCGGCGTTGGCCGCTCCCAGTATTGTCCGTCGTAAGCAGCACCATTTGCAGACTGATATTGAGCTTTCCTTCGCAGTTCTTCCAGAGTCGGCGGCATTTATCCAGCCGGGCGAAAGACCGCTCCACTACCCATCTTTTGGGAATGGCCGTTGTTAGTTACGACCCTAAACTGAGCCAAAGTTACGGGTTAGAAATGAGCCACCCGATAGCAGATGCATCATCAGCGGAGAATCCGCGGAGGTGCATTGGAGAAATTGCTAAGAGCCTGTGTGAGAAGGGTGGAACTGTAGTAGCCTAGGAGGGATGAAGAGGAAAGCATACCCGAGCGATCTGACCGCTGCCCCGTGGCAGGTGCTCGCCCCCTTGCTGCCCGCGGCCAAGCCGGGGGGCCGACCGCGTACTGTTGACCTCCGCGAGGTCATCAATGGCATCCTGTACGTGCTCCGCCAGGGCTGCACGTGGCGGGCGCTCCCGCACGACCTCCCGCCGGGGGGCACCGTCTGGTGGTATTTCCGCACCTGGCGCCAGGATGACACGTGGGCACGAGTCCATGAGACGCTGCGCCCCCAGGTCCGGCAAGCCGCCGAGCGCGACCCCACGCCCAGGGCGGCGATCAGCGACAGCCAGACCGTCAAGACGACGGAAAAAGGGGGCCGCGGGGCGATGATGCGGGCAAGCAAGTGACGGGGCGCAAGCGCCATATCGTGGTCGATACCCTGGGCTTGCGGTTGGCCGTCGTCGTGCATCCCGCTGACCGGCCGGATCGGGATGGCGCCAAGCTGGTCCTCGCCAAGCTGCGGAGGCGGGGTACGCGGGCCGGTTGGGGGCTTGGGTGGCGACCTATACGGGCTGGAGCTTGGCGATTGTGCGGCGCCCCCGGGGCAGTCAGCGGTTTGCGGTGCTGCCGCGCCGCTGGGTGGGGGCGCGCACCTTCGGGTGGTTGGGCCGCTGGCGCCGGTTGAGCAAGGACTACGAGACTGTGCCAGCTAGCGCGGAGGCGGGGAGGCAACTGGCGAGGCTTCACCTGATGCTCCGGCGGCTGCAACCGACCTGACCCGCCTTCTCACACAGGCTCTAAGAGGTGGACAAGTGAAAGAGATTTACGAGATGAAGGGGCAGGGCCAATCGGCTCGGGCGATAGCCCGGGAATTGGGTCTTGCCCGGAACACGGTATTGCGCTACCTGAGGTCGCCAGAGGCGATCAGGCCCCAGCCGCGCCGGCTGTGAGGAACGAAGCTGGATGCTTACACTGGGCACATCGACCGGCGGCTCTCCGAGGGTCTGGAAAATTGCCGGGTGTTGCTGCGGGAGATCCGTGCCCTGGGATACGAGGGCGGCTACAGCCGGGTGTGCGACTACGTCCGGCCCCGCAGGCGAGCTCGTCAGCCCCAGGCGACGGTGCGCTTCGAGACGGGGCCAGGAGAGCAGGCTCAAGTGGACTGGGGCAGTTTCAGCTACCTGGACCAGAATGGGCGTCAGCACCGGGTCTGGGCCTTCGTGATGGTGCTGGGCTGGTCCCGGGCCATCTACGTGGAGTTCGTCCGGCGGGCGGACACCGCCAGCTTCATCCAGTGCCACGTCAACGCCTTCGAGTACCTGGGGGGCGCTCCCCAGCGCTGCCTCTACGACAATGCCAAGGTGGTGACCCTGGGCCGGGACGGGGAGGGCCGCACTGAGTGGAACCGGCGGATGCTGGACTTCTCCCTGCGCCTCGGCTTCGAGATCCGGCTATGCCAGCCCTACCGGGACCAGACCAAGGGCAAGGTAGAGAGCAGGGTGAAGTACGTGCGGGGCAACCTGTGGCCCAGCCTCCGCTTCACCGGCGACGCCGACCTGAACCGGCAGTCCCTGGAGTGGTGCGACGTGGTGGCCAACGCCAGGATGCACGGCACCACCTGCCGGATACCGGGGGAGATGCTGGGCGAGGAGCGGCCGCATCGACAGGCCCCAGTTTCGCCAGATGATCGACGAGGGCGGCAAGGCCAGCGCCCCCTTCCAGGTCATCTTGGTCTGGAAGTTCTCCCGCTTCACCCGCAAACGGGAGCACGCCGTGGCCTTCAAGTCCATGCTCCGGCGCAAGGGCATCCGGGTGGTGTCCATCACCGAGCACGCCGACGACTCCCCCACCGGCAAGCTGATGGAGGCCATCATCGAGAGCGTGGACGAGTTCTACTCGGAAAATCTGGCCCAGGAGGTCGTGCGGGGGATGCGGGAGGCGGCTTCCAGGGGCTATTTCCTCGGCTCCAAGGCGCCCTTCGGCTACACCCGCGTCAAGGGTCAGCGACGGGGTGAAGGAGCGCCCCACCCTGGAGGTGGACCCGGTGGCTGCTCCGATAGTCAAGGATATCTTCGAGATTTCCCGTAGGGACAACGGGCTGAAGGAAATCTGCAAGGAGTTGAACGGGCGGGGCGTCACCAACAAGGGCAAGCGCTGGCAGAAGAACGGCCTTCACTACCTGCTGACCAACGAAGCCTACACCGGAACCGCCGTCTGGGGCGTCAAGAGCAAGGACGATAAGGGAGCCGAGCCGGTGCGTGTGGAGAACGCCTGGCCCACCCTGGTGTCGCAGGAACTGTTCGACGCCGTGCAGCAGGGGCTGCGGGAGCGGGCGCCCACGGTGCAACGGCCCGGCAGGGTGGGCAGCCAGTATCTCCTGAGCGGCTTGCTCCGCTGCGAGATGTGCGGCAAGCCCTACTCCGGCCAGGGAGCCAAGAGCGACCGTTCGCCTACTACGTCTGCGGCACCCCGTTCCGCGAGGGCGCTGGCACTTGCAGCAACGCCCGCTACCTGAACGCAGAGAAGGTGGAGGACTTCATCATCGGGAAGGTCCGGGAGCGGATTCTCACCGAGTTGGTGACCCTGGTAGCCGAGGAGATCGACGCCCTGGCCGGGGAGATTGACGGACGGCTGAAGGCCATCACCGCCGAGCTTGCCGACGTGGAGAGCCGGTTGGAGAACCTCTACCAGGCCCTGGAGACCAGGCAGTTGCCCATCGAGGCCCTGTCGCCCCGCATCCTGTCCCTGAAGGCCCGTCAGGACCAGCTCACGGCGGCGCGAGAGGAGGCCGAGGGCCAACTGGAGAAGCGGCGGGCGGACCTGCCCACCAGCAAGGAAATCCGGGAGTACGTGGCCGACTTCCGCAGCTTCCTCCAAGAGGGGACGTTCCCGGAACGCAAGGCCCTCATCCGCAACTTCGTGAAGGGCATCGAAGCGACCGGAGACGAGGCCACGCTGACGTACACCATCCTCATACCCTCGGACGGGGTGACGTCGGAACCGGCCCCGGTTCTCGATTTCGTCCAGTCCGGACCACCAGAGGGACCTGTACGCAGGACCACGTTTAGGGGATCACCAGGGCGGAAACCTTCGTCTATACCCGCTCCGACGACGACGCGGAGGACATCGTGTACCGACTGTCGGAGTACGGCAAGGAGTCCGAGTGGGATACGTTCCTCAAGGTGACTCTCACCGACGCCAATGGTCGGGCCGTGGTGACGTACTTTGACGTGGACTTGCTGCATACGGTCCTCGACACCCCGCGCGGCGACCCCCTCGTCCTGGCCTTGCCACCAACAGCCACCCGGAGCAAGAACTGCCATGTTGCCGTCGAGTAGTTCCCCGAAGCGCGGTTGTTGGTGATGTGAGCACCGTGCTATATTGGGAGTGCCGATAGGAGGACAGGACGATGGCAGCCGACGGACCGCGCCCCCGCCCGCCGCGACAGCCGCCGGCCACACCACGCCACCAACCCCTGTCCGTAGACTTTCAGGGTGCGACGGCCAAGCAACTCGCACGGGCGATCTTCGCGGCGGCCAAGCCACCCGATCCGAGCAAGCGGCGCCCCCCGCGCCGCTAATCGCCTGGTGTCAAGTTAGGGTGATAAGCCCCTAATTATAGGGGGTGAGGCAATACCACCTGTACCCACTCGGCAGTGTAGAACTGGATATCCCGATGCGGGAACTGCTCCGGTTTGGTTGCGCCAACGGCGATGGTCGTTCTCGATACCAACATCGTCTCAGCACTCATGCGGGACTGCCCAGAGCCGGAGGTCCTAGCTTGGCTGGACAAGCAGCTTGCAAGCACCCTGTTCGTTACCGCCGTCACCGAGGCGGAGATCCGTATCGGCATCGCACCATTGCCTAGGGGAAGACGAAGGCGCGGTCTGACTGCCGCCGCCGAGTGGGCCTTTGGTGTCTTGTTCGTCGAACGTATCTTGCCCTTCGACAGTGCGGCTGCCCGCGCCTATGTCGTGATCGCGGCTGGTCGCCGCGCCGCTGGCCGGCCGATCAGTCAGGCCGACTGCCAGCCCGCAGCGATTGCCTGCTCCCGAGGGGCGCTAGTTGCGACGTGGGGTGTAGACGACTGTGCCGGTTGTGGGGGTGAGGTGATGAATCCGTGTCGGACGGGTAGAAAGTATGAGGCGTAGCCAACTCGCAGTGAGAACTGACAATGATCCAAGCGAGGCGTTAAACTCCATGCAGGGCATCTGTCTGCAAGCCCACAGCCGTCCTCAGCAATGGGCGGCGCAAAGTTCCAGAGATGAGACGCGGCAGTGTCAACCACTGAGGGCGCACCAGCCTACACCAGACTGTTCTGGGCCAAGACGTACCCTTCACGGCAACAGGGACCGAAGCGCATTCACCTGCTCGAGCATCACCTTGCCGATGTCGGAGCGTGCTTCGAGAAGCTGCTGCAACAGCCTACGATCCACCAGCGGCTCGCCCGGAGCGCCGGCCGCGACCACCTCGATGACACGACGGCCGCGCGGCTAGCCATACTCGCCGCCCTGCACGACATCGGCAAAGTGAACGTCGGCTTCCAGGCGCGCATATGGTGCCAGGAAGACCTGCGGAGTAAGCGGAAACCGCAACGAACCGGCCACACGTCCGACCTGGCGCCAGTGCTCACCGGTGCTGATGAGGCAACTGCCGGGTGGTTTTTCCCAGCGCTGGGCTGGGATGACGTTCTGAGCTGGGATGGCGACGGCGGCGTGACCGTCTGTGCGATGTTTGTCGCTGCCTTGTCGCACCACGGCCTGCCCTTGAGGCTGCATGACGACCGGCAGCGCAACCCCGCCGTCTGGCGCTCCTTTGGCAATCTCGACCCGCGCCGCTGTGTCGAGCGCATCGGCAAGCTAGTGCGAGACTGGTTTCCGGCAGCCTTCATCCCAGAGGCACCGCCGCTGTCGTCCGAGCCATCCTTCCAGCACCACTTTCTTGGCCTCTGCACGCTGGCCGACTGGATCGGCTCGGACGAACACTACTTCCCATACCGTGACCGACCGGACGATAGCTACATTCACGTCGCCCGCGAACGGGCGTCACGAGCGATCAGGGCCATCGGCCTAGACATCTCGGATCAACGGCAGTCGTTCCCCGCTTTGCCTGACTTCCCGGCCCTGTTCGACATCGATCACCCGCCCAACGCCATTCAGCGCGCGGCCAAAGATATCCCGCTGGATCAGCCACTGGTCATCATCGAGTCCGAAACCGGCTCCGGCAAGACGGAGGCCGCGCTCTGGCGGTTCGCCAGGATGTACGAGCAAAAGCTGGTGGATGGCCTCTACTTTGCCCTGCCCACCCGTGCCGCCGCCAGCCAATTGCACAATCGCGTGCAAGCATTCGTATCGAACATGTTCCCCGCCGACCGTAAACCCGAGCCGGTGCTGGCGGTGCCGGGCTACGTGCGCGCCGGCGACTTCACCGGCCGGCACCTGCCGGACTACGTGGTGCTGTGGGATGACCACCCGAGCGACGCCACTCGCAGCCGACGCTGGGCCGCCGAGAGCGCCAAGCGCTTCCTCGCCGCCCAGATCGCCGTGGGCACCGTGGACCAGGCAATGATGGGCGCGCTCCGGGTCAAGCACGCGCACCTGCGGGCAGCGTGTCTGGCGCGCAACCTGCTCGTGGTAGACGAGGCTCACGCCTCCGATCCATACATGCGCGTCATTCTGGAAGCGTTGCTCGATGCCCACCTTGGCGCCGGCGGCTACGCGCTACTAATGTCCGCCACGCTGGGATCGGCGGCGCGCTTGCGCTGGCTCTTTCGGCCGCGCCGCGCCAGCGACACCCCATCCCTCTCCCTAGATGACGCAATCAAGACCGCGTACCCGGCCGTCACCACACCGGGAGACACGGCTGAAGCGGTCATCGCGGCCGGCGAGAACGACCAGCGCAAGCGCGTGCAAATCACGGCCCAGCCGGAGATGCACGAATGCGCGTCAGTCGCCCAGCGCGCCCTGGCGGCGGCCCGCGCCGGCGCCAAGGTGCTCGTCATTCGCAACACGGTTGATTACGCCATCGAGACCCAACAGGCGCTAGAGGAGCTGGCTGGCCCTGCCGACGCCGGGCTACTGTTCGCCGTCAGCGGCAAGCCAACACTGCATCATGGCCGGTTCGCCGCCGAGGATCGCCGGCGGCTGGATAAGGAGGTGGAGCGGCAGCTTGGCAAGCAGCGGCCCGGCGGTGGACACGTCGTCGTCGGCACGCAAACGTTGGAGCAGTCGCTGGACATTGACGCCGACTTGCTGATTACCGACCTATGCCCGATGGATGTGCTGCTCCAGCGCATTGGTCGCCTCCATCGGCACAAGCGCCATGATCGGCCGGCGAGCTATACGACGCCCGAATGTATCGTCCTGACGCCGCCGAACAACGACCTCTCGCCGCTGTTAGAGTACACGCCGAAAGCAAACGGCTTGGGGCCGCACGGCGGCGTGTACAGGAGCTTGCAGGTCTTGGAAGCGACGCGGCGGCTGATCGCCGAGTATCCCGAGTGGCGCATACCGGCGATGAACCGGCTGCTGGTGGAGCGGGCCACGCATGAGGATGCGCTGGAGGCCATCACACAGGAAATGGGCGATGAGTGGCACGAGCACACGATCAGTATGGAAGGTGGGCATATCGCCGACCGGCAAACCGCGCGCGGCCACACCATCCAGCGCGACAAGCACTTCCTCGAGCACGAAATCGCTTTTGCCAATGTCGAGGAGCGAGTACGCACCCGCCTCGGCGATGACCGGCTAGACGTACCCCTCGATCCGGCACAGCCTAGCCCGTTCGACGGCTCACAGCGGATCGACACGCTGGCGTTGCCGCTGCGCTGGCTGCCACCCGATGAAGATGCGCCCGAGTCGGTAGCACCGTCGCCCGCCGGTAACGGCTTCGAGCTTACCATCGGCAAGCGCCGCTTCCGGTACGACCGCCGGGGGCTGCGCCGCCTCTAGCCGGCACAGCCCCAGCGCCCGCAACCCCGCGTGTGCGGGGAAAATCATGTGCGATGTGTGAGCATCGCCATACAAGGTGGCCTATCCCCGTGCGCGGGAATCGGGGGAGACCTTGACATCAGCACCCTGCGTCCCGTATTATATCCGATGGAGCCTATCCGGACAATCCTTGCATGGCAATGCTAGACATTTCGGTATACTGAGAAAAGCGCCGCCGAACCGCACGAGAGGAGACGAGAGCAGCTATGACAACCAATCACACACCGAGAGTTTTCGTGGGGGTGAGAACCCGCAAGGGGTCTGTCCTGCAAGCACAACTCGCTGAGGCCCCCATATGCGTCTCGGTCATCACTGAGGATGTGCTTTGTCAGGTAGCAGTAGCCCCAGGCCAAGACAGCACTGGAGGACAAGCGACCATTGACAACCGGCCAGTACGCGAGTTGCCACCCACCCGGTATCCCCAATAGAATATCTGTTCTAGGGGCAAGGGAGCCACAGCGAGGACAACGCTCATGTTCAACATCCTGACCGAACCGCTGATCCGTATGGACACAGCGACCAGTTCCGGCATGCCGGCCACCGTGCCGGAGGTCTACGAGGCGCTGATGGCAGACAAGGTAGACGCATTCCCGGCCCTGCGGCCGCACCAGCGCCACGCCTGGCACGCCTTCCTCGTCCAGCTCGGCGCCATGGCGCTGCACCGCGCCGGCCGCAGCGCGCCGCCGGCCGCAGCCGAGGAATGGCGAGACCTCATCCGCGGCCTCACGCCCGACTATCCCGACGACGAGCCGTGGCAGCTGGTCGTCGAGGACATTACCAAGCCGGCCTTCATGCAGCCGCCGGCTAGCTCCAAAGAACGGCGCGTCGACTATGACGAAACACCCACGAAAAAAAACGTGGTTACGCCAGACGAAATGGATATACTGGGTACTTCCAAGAATCACGATCTGAAACGGATCGTTGCGACAGAAGGTAGTGAAAACGACTGGCTCTTCGCGCTGATTACACTGCAAACGATGTCGGCTCAGGATGGCCGGGGCAATTACTATGTCTCCAGGATTAAGAGCGCGTATTCCAGCCGGCCAGCTCTCAGCCTTACCCCGTCGGAACGCACCGGCGTTCACGTTTTCCGTGACATGATGGTCCTGCTTGCCAATCTGGTGACTGAAGGCGAGGCTAGTCTACTATGGACTATGACATGGGATGGTGAGAAGAAAGAAGCGTTGCTGCCAGATCAACTGCTGCGGCCCTTTTACATTGAGATTTGCCGCCGCATTCGACTCCAGGTGGACGAGGACGGCAATCTGTACGGCATCAGGGCAAAGTCGAATGGCGCACGCATTAAGGCGAAAGCACTCAGAGGGCGAATGAGCGACCCATGGACTCCAGTCAATAAGGACGAGGGTGAAGCTCTGAATGTCGGGCCGGTGGGTTTTACCTACAAGCGCATAACGGATTATCTCACGTTAGCCGCTTGGGAATGGCCCACACTACTGTTGCCTACTCTAGCGGAGCGACGTTCTGGAAGACCGTTATTTCTGGTAGCCCGAAGCTTGAAGCGCAATACGCGGAAGCAGGGAATGACTGAAGGCTATCACGAGCGGATCATCCCACTACGCCCCAAGGTGATAGCAGCCTTCGGGCGTGCTGGGCCGCCTAAGGCGCTCGGCGACATCGCCCAGCAGCGTATCGAACAGATTGGCATCGTCCAGCGTATTCTGCGGCACGCTATCGCTACATTCGCGGCTCGCGGCGATAGTAACCGCAGGGAACATAGGAATGCGAATCCATCACCCAACGAACGTACCAGGATATGGATTGACAAGCTCGACGACATCGTTGACCGCGACTTCTTCCATCACCTGCAAACGGAGTTTGAGGCCAGCGAATCTGAGCGTAGTGGTGCCCGAAAAAAGTGGCTAATGAACGGTAAGGATGGCGTAGTAGACTACGCTCGACAGATTCTCCGGGCTGCCGAGGATTCCCTGCCCTGTCCGGCCATCCAACGCTTCAAGGCCCGTGTTTGCGCCGAGAACGTGTTCGAGGGGCGCAGATATGGCATACGTGGGAGAGATGGGTTGCCGTTTCTGTTCAATGACGCGGAGAAGGATGATAAGGAATGACCGAGGAGCGATCTACCACCACAGACGCAGTGTCCCAAGGCAACGCAGATTCCACTGTTCAGGCAGAGCGGCCGCCCAGCGAACGATCCTTTACCGAGGAGGTAATCGAAGCGGCGCAGCAGCACGGTTGGCGACCATTTCATCTCCGTGATCGGGAGAGCGTGCATATTGTCCGTGGAAGAGGCTTCCCCGACTTGGTCATGTACCGGAGGGGTGCGGAGAACGGCCAGATCGAACTGGTCGCAGCCGAGTTGAAGCGAGGACGCGACCGCGAGCCAACTGCCGAACAGCGGGAATGGCTGGAGGCGTTGGAGCAGCACATCCCGGCGTATACTTGGTATTTCGAGGACTGGGATGAAATCGAGAGCGTCCTGAGAGACGGCCCCTCAACCGAGAACGCCGGTGGCGCGGCAGCGAGTCGGACCAAACGCCGTCGGAGTAACAGCCAACTACCGCGAGACTTTAATGCCACCATCTGCGGGCTGGCCGAAACGATTGAGGCCAAAGAGTTCGAGCGCGGCGACCATGCCAAACTGCGTCGCATGAATCCTGACGATCCCGACACAGCCCCTTTCTGGCGCCTGATGTCCAGAGATGGAATGCCCCGGTCTCCCGACGTCAGGAAATGGGGGTTAATCATCCACGGCATAGCCTTGGTGTCCCATGGCGCGGAGAAGGCGCACAACCCGAAAATACCCGTTGGGCGAGTGTTGTATGAAGGCAACGGGAAAAGGGTTCCCTTCTATAGTGAGGAACGTCTAGCAAAGCTGCTCGCGGCCAGAGGGCCTACGTTGCACCGCCTATTGGCACGGCTATTCCGTATGCTTGGCGGATGTGCCTTCAACTGGCGGGAAATGGCTTGGTTCATTCTCAACGAAGGGTACAACGAGGATCGGGCTGACCAAGCCCGCGTCAAAATCGCCCGCGACTACTATCAAGCTGATAACTACGCCCAGCGCACCCAAAACCAACAGGCGAACACACAGTAAGGAGGCATGAAGTGACCATCCCAAGATTCCTGCAGATCCATACCCTGCACTCGTATCCGGCGGCGCTGCTGAACCGCGATGACAGCGGCCTCGCCAAGCGGATGCCGTTTGGTGACGTGGTGCGTACTCGTGTCTCGTCGCAATGTCTGAAGCGGCACTGGAGGATAGCGGACGACGAGTTCTCTCTGAAGAACATTGACGGCTTTGTTGATGCCGTTCGTTCACGGAACGTAGTCACCCTGAAAGTGATGAAACCGCTGCGCGAGGCCAACGCCGCGAGTGAAAAAGTGCTACAGAAGGTTGAAGCTGTCTTCCAGGAGAAAGTCTATAGCGAAAGCGGTATTCAACCGCTACTGCTCGGCTTGCCGGAAGTTGAGTTCCTGCGCGCCAAAGCCGAAGCCATCTGCACCGCGAACCATAATAACGTCACTCAGGCCGGCAAGGCCGCTGAAGAGCTTTTTCACACGCGCCGAGGCGAGGGCAACAACTTCCGCGCCTTCCGCAAGCAGACCAAGCTACCCGGCGGGCTAATCGGCGCCCTGTTTGGCCGGATGGTCACGTCCGACCCCAAGGCGAACATTGACGCCGCTATCCACGTTGCCCATGCCTTCACTGTGCATCGCGAAGAGTCAGAAAGCGACTACTTTGCCGCCGTAGAGGACCTTCCGACAGAAGAGCAAGGGCCTGGTGCAGCCCATCTGAGTGATATGGAGCTGACGTCGGGGCTGTTCTACGGCTACGTTGTTGTGGACATGCCGGGGCTGGTGTCGAACCTGGAGGGCTATAAGGCCGGGGAGTGGGCCAGCGCCGACAGGACGCTCGCCGGCCAGGTGGTCGAGCATCTGGTGCATTTGATTGCCACTGTCTCGCCGGGGGCCAAGCTCGGCTCCACCGCGCCCTACGCCCGTGCCGATCTGCTGTTGGTCGAGGCCGGATCGCGCCAGCCACGCAGCCTCGCCAACGCTTTCCGAACTCCGGTGCCGGCACGGACCAAGGATGCCGTCGCCGGGCTGGCCGAGTACCTATCGGAGGATGATGAGTGCTACGGCACTCAGGAAAGCCGACGGGTGATGGCAAAACGGAGTGTGCTGATGGATGACAGTTGCGACAAGTTTCGAGCCGAGCGGCTCAGTCTGCCCGACCTGGCTGCCTGGGCAGCGCAGGCGGTCCGGGACAGCGAGGTCGGGTAGCCATGCGGCACTTGCTGCTCAACCTCGAAGCGCCCTTGATGGCGTTCGGTGGCGAGACGATAGACAACTACGGTGTCATCCGCGACTTCCCGGCGGCGTCCATGCTCACCGGATTGCTGGCCAATGCGCTCGGCTGGCGGCGCATCGAGCGGGAGCGGCACCAGCGGCTCCAAGACCGGCTGGTGTTCGCTGCCCGCATTGATCGCGAGCCGGCCGGCGGCGTGCGCCTGCAGGATTACCAGACAGTGCAAATGGGTGACACGGTAGACCTGTTTGTGCGAAATAACCATTGGGTAATTGGGTGGACAACCCGGGGGACCCCAGACGAACGTGCAGGGGCGCTAGGTGCATCCGGTAGCGGCCCTTTCACCCATCAACGCTGGCGCGACTACTGGGCCGATATGTGCGTGACCGTGGCCCTGCGCCTGGAGCCGGCCGCTGACGCGCCGACGCTGGACGATCTCGCCGCGGCGCTGGACGAACCGAAACGGCCGCTGTTCATCGGGCGCAAGCCGTGTCTGCCCTCCGGTCGTCTCTGCCGGGGCTTCAGCGTGGGCAGCACCGCGCTGGCGGCGCTCCTGGCCCGGCCGATAGACGAGCCGACGAGAACCTCCGATGAGCTGGTGCGGCTGCTGTGGCCGGCCGGCGAGGACGCGGCGGCGGATACCGCTGCCAACCGGACGTACCAGCTGACCGACGCGCGCAACTGGGTCTCGGGACTGCACGGCGGCGGGCGCCAAGTGTGCGAGGGCACCCGGCCGGTCGCCGAGTTCCCATCCGCCGCATCGCGGGAGGTGGTGCAGCCATGAGCACCGCCGCCGTTGCGCCATCGCTGCACATGATCCGGGCTGACCTCGATGTCAACGCCTTCCACCGCTGGGCCGGCGATAAGGGCCTGATTGCCCGGAACACGTTCGATGCCGGCTATGCAATGCATTGTCTCTTGAGTGAGCTATTCGGCTGCGACTTGGCGCCCAAGCCGTTCCGCGTGGTGCTGCCCCGGCCTGAACGGGGTCGGCGGCGGCGCGGTTTCCTCTACGGCTACGCGGCTGCCGATGCCGCGGCGCTGCGGGACGCCGCGGCGACCTACGCCGATCCGCTCCAGAGCGGCGTGCTTCCCACCACCTGCTTGGAGAGCAAGCCGATGCCGACGTCCTGGAAACCAGGGCAGCGGCTCGGGTTCGAGGTGCTCATCCGTCCCATCGTCCGCCCCGTCAAACGCCGCCTGGCCACGCGCGGCGGTGACCGGCGGCCCGGTGCAGAAACCGACGTGTGGCAGTGGGAGGCGGAACAGCACCCACGGGGCGAGATGAAGCGCAGTCGGGAAGCGGTCTACACCGACTGGCTGGCCGAGCAGCTGGCGCGGCGCGGCGGTGCGGAACTGGACAAGGCGGCGACGCGGTTGCAATCTTTCCAAAGGGTGCGGACGGTGCGGAAGCGCCGCGCCCGCGCGACGGAAGGGCCACATGCGGTGCTGCAAGGGACCCTCACCATCACCGATGCCGAGGGCTTCACGGCCCTAGTGGCGCACGGGATCGGCCGGCACCGGGCCTACGGCTACGGCATGTTGCTGCTCCGGCCGCCGCGCCGTCCAACCGGCCCATGAGCGCGCGCCGCCGCCGTTTGCCGCACCTTAACAACCGAAGAGATTTTCTAGGCAGTCGTGGGGAGCGGGTTCCCCCGCCCACGTGGGGAGAGACCTGACGGTATATTTCCCCCAACGTATAAGGGGAGAGACCGAGGTGACGTATGCTACCGCGTGACCGCCTTGCTGCCGCAGCCGGGGGCACCCCCCTACTACGGGGCCGGCTGGGGCTGGAGACGGCCCGGATCCCCCACGCAGATCGTCATGGGCTGCTGTGGCTGAGTCGTGGGGCGCTGACCGTCCGAGACGGCACCTTGCGTTTCGAGCGCCAGGCCGGGCCTGAGCGGGACAGCGCCCTCGACCGCGGCGAGTACGGCATCCCCTTCCAGTCCCTTTCGATGATCCTCCTCGGGCCAGGCTCCACGGTCAGCCACGACGCGCTGCGCCTGCTGGCGCGCCACGGGACCGCGCTCGTCGCGGTAGGGACGGACGGGGTGCGGTGTTACACGGCGCCGCCCCTGCTGCCGGACACCTCCGAAATTGCCCGCCGGCAGATGTGGGCCTGGGGCGACCCGGAGGGCAGCCGGATTACCATTGCCCGCAAGATGTACGCCCTGCGCTTGGGTGAGGTGCTCCCGCACCAGAGCCTCGATGTCTTGCGTGGGATGGAGGGCGCCCGTGCGCGGCGGACGTACAAGAACCTCGCCCAACACTATGGCATCACCTGGCGGGGACGGCGTTACGACCGGGCCAACCCGCTCGCGGCAGATCTGCCGAATCAGGCCATCAACCATGCGTCGGTCGCGGTCACCTCGGCGGCAGTGATTGCAGTCACCGCCGTCGGCGCCATTCCGCAGCTGGGCTTCATTCACGAGCACAGCGGCGACGCGTTCGCCTTGGACATTGCCGACCTGTTCCGCGATACAATTCTGCTGCCCGCCGCGTTCACCGCAGCACGAGAGGTCACAGCCAACTCGAAGCTCGATATCGAGCGGCACGCCCGGCGAACCACGGGGAAGCTGCTCCGGACCGAGGGGGTCATCCCCAAAATGATCGACCGCATCAAAATGCTGTTCGAGGACGTTGCTCCCCCCGCGCAGCGGCAGCAACGTCAGCCGGCACCGGTGAGTGAGATAGGGTATGACCGTAGTAGTGACGGTTAACGTCGAGGCGCGGTATCGGGGGTTTCTGGCGTCGGCGATGTTGGAGATTGCGCCTGGGGTATACACCTCGCCACAGATGACGCAGGGTATCCGGGAGCGGGTTTGGGAGGTGCTGGCGCAGTGGCATAGGGAGCTGCAACAAGGCGCGATAGTGATGACGTGGCGGGACCCAGCAGCGGTGGGTGAGCAGCAGATACGGACCCTTGGTGCCGCGCCCAAAGAGATTGTAGATGCCGACGGTGTATACTTGGTGAAGCACCATTAGCCTCTTGCATGTGGCGGCTGTGGGAATCGGCGAGCAATATCCCAGAGGCACCCTACGAGAAGCAGTATTCTACTGCACACTTGTAGGGGTTCCCCCGCCCACGCGGGGATAGACCTCGACGGCACTCTTCGCAGATCTTGGTCCTTCGGGTTCCCCCGCCCACGCGGGGATAGACCGCGGATGCTGTACGGCATAGGACCTCCTTTCTAGGTTCCCCCGCCCACGCGGGGATAGACCGCCGGACATGAAGCTCACGAGACCAGGGATAGCGGTTCCCCCGCCCACGCGGGGATAGACCGACGACGGACGGCACGTCCACGCGGCGGTTCTTGGTGATGGGTTCCCCCGCCCACGCGGGGATAGACCCTCCACCCAATCACTCGAGTCACCATGATACCCGGTTCCCCCGCCCACGCGGGGATAGACCTCACTCGAGTCACCATGATACCCCCCAGCATCCGGTTCCCCCGCCCACGCGGGGATAGACCGCTCCCGCGGGCCATCCGGAGTGTCTACTATAGGGTTCCCCCGCCCACGCGGGGATAGACCTCGACGGCACTCTGGGCAGATCTTGCTTCTTCGGGTTCCCCCGCCCACGCGGGGATAGACCCTGCGCCTCGGGGATGCCGTCATTTAGGATTCGGGTTCCCCCGCCCACGCGGGGATAGACCGGTGGCAAAAAACCCAACCCCCCCGACGCTGGGGGTTCCCCCGCCCACGCGGGGATAGACCTGAGTTGGGATTGCCATCATCAAACGCCTGCCAGGTTCCCCCGCCCACGCGGGGATAGACCTTTGTGGACGGGTAGTTCTCCCTATGCCACCGGGGTTCCCCCGCCCACGCGGGGATAGACCCCGGCCATGAAGCCCAAGGCGCTGTCCGTCCAGGGTTCCCCCGCCCACGCGGGGATAGACCCTGCCGAGGCCAATATCTTTGCGGACGGCACCAGGTTCCCCCGCCCACGCGGGGATAGACCGTGCCGGACGCACAGGCGCCGCCAGCTAGCGCTGGTTCCCCCGCCCACGCGGGGATAGACCCTCGTCCTGGTGTACCCAAAACACGATTGGAGCGGTTCCCCCGCCCACGCGGGGATAGACCTCTGGGTCAAGCTCCACCCAATCGCTCGAGTCAGGTTCCCCCGCCCACGCGGGGATAGACCCCGACGCTAGCGGCAGCCGACACCGCCCCTGAGGGTTCCCCCGCCCACGCGGGGATAGACCGGCACCACCGCCGCTAGCGGCACCGCCCGATCTGGTTCCCCCGCCCACGCGGGGATAGACCCGTTGTGAGCGCTATCGGACAGACCATCGACCGGGTTCCCCCGCCCACGCGGGGATAGACCGAGTGACCCCCGCAGGATGCAGGATGCCGGATTGGTTCCCCCGCCCACGCGGGGATAGACCCTGCGAATCCTAAATGATGGCATCCCTGAAGCTGGTTCCCCCGCCCACGCGGGGATAGACCCTCGTCGAGGATGCCATGGCGCCCGAGTGCATTGGTTCCCCCGCCCACGCGGGGATAGACCGGGCCGAGCGGTGCGCGCATCGGCAGCCCGTAGGGTTCCCCCGCCCACGCGGGGATAGACCTCTAATATCGGCGACCTCTGCGACCACGTCTGCGGTTCCCCCGCCCACGCGGGGATAGACCCCTACTAGCTAGGAGGCTAGCGGCATGCCATTGGGTTCCCCCGCCCACGCGGGGATAGACCTATGAGCGATTTCCCATTCCCACCCTCGACGCAGGTTCCCCCGCCCACGCGGGGATAGACCCTCGTCGAGGATGCCATGGCGCCCGAGTGCATTGGTTCCCCCGCCCACGCGGGGATAGACCGCACCAGTCGGAGGCGCAGGCGCCGCCCATTTTGGTTCCCCCGCCCACGCGGGGATAGACCCATTGGCCATTCATATGATGGCCAGCCACGGCTGGTTCCCCCGCCCACGCGGGGATAGACCTCCTGGGGCGGCGGGGGGATATCCTCAGGGCCCGGTTCCCCCGCCCACGCGGGGATAGACCGGTCGGGTGGTATACGTATGGGACGGAGTATCGGGTTCCCCCGCCCACGCGGGGATAGACCAAGCCCGCCGCGGGACGAGGAGTCTCTGATGCCGGTTCCCCCGCCCACGCGGGGATAGACCGTCAGACCCCCGCCGCATGCAGAAGGCTGGATTGGTTCCCCCGCCCACGCGGGGATAGACCGCTGAGTGGGTGTTGCTGAAGTCAGGTGGAGAAGGTTCCCCCGCCCACGCGGGGATAGACCGTGGGCACTGGAGAACCCGCATGGCGGGTAAGTGGTTCCCCCGCCCACGCGGGGATAGACCGGAGGTGGAGGACACGGAAAGTGGGTAGGTTGGGCACATTACACCACTATCGGGGGCGGCGCGTGGTACACTTGGTAGAGTGGTCTGCTGTAAATCGGATAGCGGGGCGTTGGAGTAGTGGACTAACTCATCACCCTTTCAAGGTGAAGATCACGGGTTCGAATCCCGTACGCCCTACCAAACTGGACGAAATCAAGAACCTTCTCGCTGAGGTTCAGCCTGCCGCTATGCTCGGTATGTGAGCGGCATCCAGTCATTCCCCTGTTTAACCTCACCAAGCCCTTACCTACGACTGCCCCCCGTTTTCCCGCTCCCTGTCCTGCCCTGCCGGGTCTGACATGACAGGAACTCGACGACCGCTCCCTTGGTGACTGGCCCGGCGGTTGTCCGAGCGCTAAAGCCTTGGGGCCGGGGTCAGCCCCCAGGAAGCAATTGCTTGAGGAAATCTATGGCTCTCAGCACATCTATGGCGGTCAGGAATTTACCCAGCGTGCTCTTCACAAGGCCTGCCAGGCATCTGATGCCATGGGGCTTGCCTGAGCCACTGCCCGCGAGTTCCAGACTCAAGATCTCCACAGCCCGCTGTGCTATGGTATCCACCTCGAAGTTTCCCCCAGCTAAAGACAATGCTTCGATTTGGTTTACGATCTGGCCATGAGTAACCGGGAGAAACACGCGAGGGTCCGACTATAGCGCCCTATGAAACAGCGTATTCGGAACATATCAGTATTTAGCACGTACTGAAAAGAAACCCATAAGTTTGTTAGCTTGGTACATAGTCCCCCAAGTTAGACCGATAAATCCCTTTCTAAAATCTTCCCAGTCCATCACACGTGCGACGCGCTTCGAGACATTGCGGGCCGCGCGCACGCCTCCATCCGGCCCGCCGCCTGGCTCGCCCCAGCCCGGCACGGACACCATCCCATAGGGAGTACCGACGGGGACGTGGCAAGGGGGCGGCCCAGCGACTGCTCCCGACCCGGTGCAGGTCGCGGGGGCCGGACACTTGGCGGCGGCCTTGGAACTGCCTGTCGACCCAGACGCCCGCCCACAGCTCCCCGGCCGAGTTGCGGAAGTAGCCCGGCTCCGCAGAACGGAGGCCGCTCGGATCGGTGTATTTGAGCGGGTTGTTACGGACGTAGGTGTAGCGATTGAGGTCCTGGGGGTTAACAGGATCGGGGGCAATGGGGTCGGGCGAGAGGAAGCGGCCCAGCACCGGCGTGTACCAGCGCGCTTGGTAGTGATACAGGCTGCCTAGGCCGCGCTCGAACGACCGCTGCCCGGTATAGCGCCGGTCCGTGCTCAGGCTGCCGGCCGCGTGCCAGGGGGCGCCGAACGGGGCGTGGAAGCTGGCCCCGGCCCAGGCGCCTGCCGCCATCGTCACCAGGCTGGTCGTGCCCAGGTGATCCTGGTGGAGGTAGTGGACCGGCGGCGCGGCCACGTGGCCACTGGCCCAACTTGGCCCGCCGGCCAGCGTCAGCGTGTGGCCGTTGCCACTGTAGTCGTAGGCGCTGCTGCCCCGGCCCTCGTCGAAGTGCCAGCCCGCCAGCAGGGCCGGCTCCGGGAAGCCATACTGCCCCCGGCCCGCCGAATACCGCGCCGCCACTTCCGCTGCCGTCAGCGCCCGTTGGTAAATCCGCAGCTCGTCTAGCTCCCCGCCAGTGAACTCGCCGGTGCCCTGCGAGCTCATCACCCAGAGCGTGCCCGCGCCAAATAGGCCCAACTGGGCCTCACTACGATCCTGCCCGGTCGGCGTGAGCCGGACACCGTTATGGTAGGTCGTGACGGTCGTCGGGCTGCCCCGCTCCACGACGATGACCACATGCTGCCAGGCGTCGGTAAGCACGTTGTCGTACCAGAGCCGGAACCGTGCCTCGCCCAGGGTGTAGTTGATCAGGTTGACCAGGAGCCGCTGCGACGACTCCACCCGCACATACAACCACTTGTAACCCGCCTTAAAGGAGAAGATCCTCCCGGCCGTGCCCTCAATGCTCGGGCGATGGAGCCAGAAGTCGAAGGTTAGTGTGTCGGTGTCGCTCAGGTCCAGCGGGACCGTCGCCGTGTCGTCCACCCCATCGAAGGCCAGCGCCGTGCCCTGGGGGCTGGCGACGTGGCCGCTGACCCAGCGTGGCCCGCCAGCCAGCGTCAGCGTGTGCCCGTTCCCGCTGTAGTCCGCGGCCGTCGTGCCGTGGCCCTCGTCGAAGTGCCAGCCCGCCACCAGGTCCGGCTCCGCCGCGCCAGACGCCCCGCGCCCGGCCGCATACCGCGCCGCCACCTCCGCTGCCGTCAGCGCCCGGCGTATTCAGTTGCAAAGGTGCTCTCCAACTCCGGCTCCCAGGAGTAGTGATGGTGCCAGCCGCGGTCAGTTGCGGACGGCCAACTCCCAGCCATCGTATTCGCCGCCCAACGACTCTGCCAACGCTTCCAGGTGCTCCCGCGTGTCTCCGAATGGCACCCCCGGCGGCGGCACGTCCCCGTTGGCGACCACCCCCCACTTCCGATCCAGCGGCCGGGTCCCGGGGGGAGGATCCTCTTCTTCGAAGCACGCACTGTCCGGGGGCCGCACCGCTACCTGCGCGTACCCTGCTGCCCGCAACTGTCGCGCCGCGCGTTGAGCAGCGGCCGCACTGGGGAAATACAGGAAGTGGCGCATGGGTGGTGGTGGCGCCGCTGCTGGGGGCTCTGGTGCCGCTGGCTCCGCTGGCGGTTCATCGGCCGGCGCTTCCTTCAGATCCACCGGTTTGCGCGGCTCCGGCCAGTCCCGGGGCGCCCAGCCACTCACGATGTTGTCAATGAAATCCGGATGACTGGGAGTACCATCGACCGGCAGGTCCCGTTGCTTCTCCGTGAGCCCCTCTACCCGCCACCGCCGCTCCTCGTCCCAGAGCCACCAGCAGTTGATCTTGCCGGTGACCGGGTGCCGGCCGGGTCCACCAATCGCACGAAAGAGGGGCACCGGGCGGTTACGTGCCGGGATGGCGAATGGCCCCACGATAGCCACTTCTGGTACCTCACACCCTCCCACGACGGTGACGTAGTGAGACCTGAGGGCCAGACGCAACGGATAGAAGCTAACGTAACGTTCGCGCTGTTGCACCAAGGCCGCCAGGTCGGTCGGTCGGCTCGCGTACAGTCCCGGCAGGATACGGAGCAACTCCCCCTCCAGCGGGATATCGTGGGTCAATTGGGCGTAGGCAAACCCCTGGGGGGTGGCGATCTCCACCACGTCCCCGATCCGCGGCAGGCGGCGCTTCCTGCGCTGGCGGGGCCGCCGCGTGCTCCTGTCGGTGGCTACCGGGGGCGTCCGGTCCACCGGGATGCCATCGTAGTCGCGGGGCTGCCAGCCGCTGACGATCTGATCCAGAAACACCTCCGTATGGGGCATCCCATCCACCGGCAGGTCCCACTGTTCCGCCGTCAACTGATCTACCCGCCAGCGCCGCTGTCCATCCCAGAGCGTCCAATAGGGGGGCGGGCCAGGCTCCCGTGGTTCCAGCGCCGGGGAGCGAAAGAGCGGCACCGGGCGGTTGCGTGCCGGGATGGCGCACGTCCCCACAATGGCCACGACGGCGCGGGCCTTATACAGGGCTGGCCGTAGCCGAAAGAAGGTGACGTAGCGTTCGCGCTGCTGTACCAAGGCGGTTAGATCGGTGAGCCGGGTGGCATACAGCCCGGGCAGGATGCGGAGCAGTTGGCCGTGCAGCGGAATATCATGGGTGAACTGAGCGTAAGCGAAGCCCTGGGGCGTGGTGATCTCGATCATGTCCCCGATCAGGGTGTTGAGGGGGTTGAGCCGCGGTGCAAGCGGTAGACTCATGCCGTTTCCTCCTGGTGCGTGTTGCCTACCTCACGGCAACGGAAAATCGTCATAATACCCTTCTTGGAACAAGCGCGTAGCCCCGTAAGCTAGGCGGTCCAGATAGTCGGGCCACAGAGGGGAGATACTGTGGCGCTCATTGAGCAGGGTCCCCCCTTCCTTCCCGAGCTTGTGATAGACGATGAGCGCTTCTTCAATGGACCGGGCATTCTCGTACTCTTCGTCTTCTAGCCCCGGTATCCGCGTTATCCTGATACCTTTTTCGCGCCAATGCTCGCGTTCACGCCGCTCGAAGTCATTTGTGATGCCGACATAGACCACCTGGCCCCATTCGATAGCATGATAGACGGTCGTGGGTCCCCGGTCGGCGGGGCCGTCGCCCCAGTCTGGTCGATCCTTGCCCACCAAGACCCCCAGCACGCCGGGGATGAGGCCCCGCTGGAAGAGCAGGCAGGGGGTGCTATCAGGATTCTTGCAATTGAGCGCGCGCTCGATGTCCTCCTTCAACTCCCGCAACACCCAGTAGCCATCATAGTAATGCTGCTTGTACGGGGTGCATTCCCCGTCGCGACAGGCCAGCCAGCGGCTACTGCCGAGCCGGGTCAGATCGCCAGGGTCGTACAGCTTGCGGCGACCGCGGAAGCGCCCGCCCTCCGGCGATTCGCCCCACTCGCCATCCCAGACCTCCCCGGCCGAGTTGCGGACGATGACCAGCCCGGAGGGATCGGTGTAAAGGAAGGGGTTATTCAGGGCGTAGCTGTAGCGATTGAGGTGCTGTGGGTTGACGGGATTGGGCACGATGGGATCGGGCGAGAGGAAGCGGCCCAGCACCGGCGAGTACCAGCGGGCCTGGTAGTGGTACAGGCTGCCCAGGCTGTTTTCTAGGCTCCGCTGCCCAGTGTAGCGCCGGTCCGTGTTCAGGGTGCCGGCCGCGTGCCAGGGGGCGCCGAATGGGGCGTGGAAGCTGGCCCCGGCCCAGGCGCCCGCCGCCGTCGTCACCAGGCTGGTCGTGCCGAGGTGGTCCTGGTGCAGATAGTGGACCGGCGGTGCGACTACGTGGCCCGTGACCCAGCGCGGCCCGCCGGTCAGCGTCAGCGTGTGGCCGTTGCCGCTGGAGTCGGAGGCGCTGCTGCCCTGCCCCTCATCGAAGTGCCAGCCGGCCACCAGGGCCGGCGGTCAGTACCCGGCGTATGCAGTTGGAAAGGTGCGGCGGCTGGCGTGTGGCGACCAGCCGTAAGGTCTGCAGCGGCAGCGGAGGCGGTTAGTCGCGGACAGCCAACTCCCAGCCGTCGTATTCGCCGCCCAAGGACGCCGCCAGCGCTTCCAGGTGCGCCCGCGTGTCCCCGAACGGCTCCCCCGGCGGTGGGACGTCCCCGCTGGCGAAGACGTCCCAATCGCGATCCAAGGGTTGGGTCCCGGGCGGGGTCTCCTCTTCGAAGTACGCGCTCTCCGGTGCCTCCACGACCACGTCCGTGTACCCATCCGCCCGCAGCCGCGTCGCCGCCCGCTCGGCCGCCGCTTCCGTCGGGAAGTGCAGGAAATGCCGCAGTGGTGGCGCCGCTGATGCCGCCGATGGTGCCGCCTCCGGCTCCGCTTCCTGTACTGGCTCTGGCCAGTCGCGGGGCGACCAGCCGGTGACGATCCGGTCAATGAACAGCGGATGACTGGGGTTCCCACTCAGCGGCAGGTCCCGTTGGGACTCCGTGAGCCGCTCTACACGCTGCGCCGTCTCCCCATCCCAGCCATCCCAGAGGGTCCAAAACGGGAACTCGCCGTTGTCCTGGATATCGCCGCCCGGCGAGCGAAAGAGCGGAAAGGGACGATTGCGCGCGGGCACGGGGAACAGCCCCACGATAGCCACTTCCAGCACCTCGCGCCCGCCCACGACGGTAACTTCGTTGTCCATAAGGATCGACCGCAGCCCATAGAAGGTGACATAGCGTTCGCGCTGCTGCACCAAAGCCGCCAGGTCGGCGGGCCGGGTCGCATACAGCCCCGGCAGGATGCGGAGCACCTCGCCGCGTATCGGATGGTCGTGGGTGAACTGGGCATAGGCAAACCCCTTGGGGGTAGCGATCTCGATCACGTCCCCGATCCGGGGGCGCTTGCGGCGCTTCTGCTGGCGTGGACTCATCCGGCTCCCTCCTGCTGCGTGCTGCCTCCGCCGGGTTATGGATCAGCATACCCGACTGAGCGCAAGATCGCCCGGCCGAGTTGTAGGAGCGGCTCATAGTCGCCCCGGCGGGGGGAGATACTGTGACGCTGATTGAGCAGCGTCCCCCCTTCTTTCCGCATACGGTAACGCACAATGAGCGCTTCTTCAGCGGCATGGGCCTCCTGGCGGGTGAGGTTATTCAGCCCGGGTATCGGCTCTATGTCTATACCTTTTTGGCGCTTATGAGCACGACTACGTACTTTGAATTGATCAACATACGTCATGCCGACATAGTTCACCCGGCCATCGGGGCCGATAGACCGATAGACCATGGTGGGACGCTTGGGCTTCACGCGGTTGCCCGGACTCCCACCAGGCCAGGCAAAGCCCGGCTGGGGTATCATGCCAAGCGTGCCGTTGAGCAGCGGGATGGGCTGGTTCCCGAAACAGAAGCTGCTTCCAGGCTCTTCGCCGTTGGCCGCGAGTTCGGCCCCGCCGGTGACGGCCGCGACAACTGCCTGGGCCAATACCTCTAGCAGAGGCCGCTTACGCAGCACCCAGTAGCCCTCATAGTAGTGCTGCTTGTACGGGGTGCAGTCCCCATTGCGACAGGCCAGCCACCGGCTACTGCCGAGCCGGGTCAGATCGCCAGAGCCGAACAGCTTGCGGTGGCCTTGGAAGCGCCCGTCGACCCACTCGCCATCCCAGACCTCCCCAGCCGAGTTACGGATGGTGACCAGTCCCGAGGGATCGATGTAGATGAAGGGATTGTTGTAGACATAGGCATAGCGATTGAGTGCCTGCGGATTGCCCGGCTCCGGCACAATCGGATCGGGCGAGAGGAAGCGGCCCAGCACCGGCGAGTACCAGCGCGCTTGGTAGTGGTACAGGCTGCCTAAGCTGCCCTCTAGCGACCGCTGGCCCGTGTAGCGCCGGTCCGTGGCACTGGCGCTTTGACCGGCGGCGAGGGTGCCGGCCGCGTGCCAGGGGGCGCCGAACGGGGCATGGAAGCTGGCCCCTTGGTGGCCCTCTAGCGGCGGTGTGGCCTATCGTCTGCGCTGCTCGCTGGGTCGTCGGTTTGTGGCGGGTCGAGTCCGAGGGAAGCGCCCAGATTCTCGGGTGGATATCTCGCGTGGAACGCCGTGAAGACGGAGAAGTCACCTACAAGGATATCCGCTGCATACGTTCGGAGTGCCACCGCGTACTGTTGCAGAATCACCCCGATGTCCTTCGCGTCCATCCAGTCACCCCATTCCTTGCGCGAAATACTCAAGGTTGATCTGCGAAATCTAAGGAGTAAACCTAAATGGGCCCAATGATCGGCGTGCCATAAATAATCGGGCACTTCACCATTGATGAGCTGGATGAGTTTGATATATATATAGTTCTCCCGGGGTTCGAAGTAGATTTCAACGCCCGTGGTGGTATTTCTATAGGTCACCGTGGCGAAATGCATACCACTCTCTTCATAGGAGGGACTACCACAGCCATAATCTGTGATAAGGAAGGTGAAGATCTGCAAGCAGTGTTCCTTGAAAGTAGGATAGAGATGGTAGTAGGTCTCAGTCATAGTCGGCGATCCTTACATGATGCTGGTAGTTACGCCCTTGGAGTTGTTGGACTTCCATATCGTAGTACGGACTGATAGGATTGCGATACTTCACTCTTTCGGGATCCCGTCCGATATCGATGAACAGCGCATCCCTACGCATCCACTTCTGGATCCACTGCTTATTGTTGGTCAGCCAGTTGGTTGGTGGAACGTTGCCACCAGGCTCATAAATGTCCGCGCCGAATTGACCCGCGGCCCGCCTCACCCGCGTCATATTCTCGCCGATGACGAAAACCTTGCGGCCTTGCGCCCTGGCGGCAGCTATCTCATCGGCAAGGCTCCGAATACCCCGTTTGGCACCGCCCGCCCACTCAAAGAACTTGCTGAACAAGGGCAGGATGTAGCGACCGAAGGGGATCGGCACCAGACAGAAGTCCCGACTGCTCGGATCCGTACAGTCCGCCCCGCCCTCGGGCGTTGCCGGCCCCCCCTCGGTCGGCTGATCGGCCGGCGCGGGCCGCGCTTGCCAGACCCAGTAGCCCTCGAAGTAATGCTGCTGGTAATAGGTGCAGCGCCCCGGACGACAGGCCAGGTACCGGCCACCCCCGAACTTCCAATAGTCGCCACGGTCATACAGCTTGCGCTGGCCGATGAATTTGCGGCCGAGCAGAGGCAGGGTGAGCCACTCGCCATCCCAGACCTCCCCGGCCGAGTTGCGGATGGTGACCAGGCCGCTCGGATCGATATGGAGGAGGGGGTTGTTGTAGACGTAGCTGTAGCGATTGAGTGCCTGCGGATTGCCCGGCTCCGGCACAATCGGATCGGGCGAGAGGAAGCGGCCCAGCACCGGCGTGTACCAGCGGGCCTGGTAGTGGTACAGGCTGCCTAGGCTGCGCTCCAAGCTGCGCTGGCCCGTGTAGCGGCGGTCCGTGTTCAGGGTGCCGGCCGCGTGCCAGGGGGCGCCGAACGGGGCGTGGAAGCTGGCCCCGGCCCAGGCGCCTGCCGCCATCGTCACCAGGCTGGTCGTGCCCAGGTGATCCTGGTGGAGGTAGTGGACCGGCGGCGCGGCCACGTGGCCACTGGCCCAACTTGGCCCGCCGGCCAGCGTCAGCGTGTGGCCGTTGCCACTGTAGTCGTAGGCGCTGCTGCCCCGGCCCTCGTCGAAGTGCCAGCCCGCCAGCAGGGCCGGCTCCGGGAAGCCATACTGCCCCCGGCCCGCCGAATACCGCGCCGCCACTTCCGCTGCCGTCAGCGCCCGTTGGTAAATCCGCAGCTCGTCTAGCTCCCCGCCAGTGAACTCGCCGGTGCCCTGCGAGCTCATCACCCAGAGCGTGCCCGCGCCAAATAGGCCCAACTGGGCCTCACTACGATCCTGCCCGGTCGGCGTGAGCCGGACACCGTTATGGTAGGTCGTGACGGTCGTCGGGCTGCCCCGCTCCACGACGATGACCACATGCTGCCAGGCGTCGGTAAGCACGTTGTCGTACCAGAGCCGGAACCGTGCCTCGCCCAGGGTGTAGTTGATCAGGTTGACCAGGAGCCGCTGCGACGACTCCACCCGCACATACAACCACTTGTAACCCGCCTTAAAGGAGAAGATCCTCCCGGCCGTGCCCTCAATGCTCGGGCGATGGAGCCAGAAGTCGAAGGTTAGTGTGTCGGTGTCGCTCAGGTCCAGCGGGACCGTCGCCGTGTCGTCCACCCCATCGAAGGCCAGCGCCGTGCCCTGGGGGCTGGCGACGTGGCCGCTGACCCAGCGTGGCCCGCCAGCCAGCGTCAGCGTGTGCCCGTTCCCGCTGTAGTCCGCGGCCGTCGTGCCGTGGCCCTCGTCGAAGTGCCAGCCCGCCACCAGGTCCGGCTCCGCCGCGCCAGACGCCCCGCGCCCGGCCGCATACCGCGCCGCCACCTCCGCTGCCGTCAGCGCCCGTTGGTAAATCCGCAGCTCGTCCAGCTCGCCGCCACCGAAAAGGTTGGTACCCCCACGGCTCATCAGCGCCAGCGTACCCATGCCAAACGTACCAACAACGTTGTCCGTTTCCGACACAGAAGTTGGCTCGACCCGGACGCCATTGCGGTAGACCGTGACCGTCGGCGGGCTGCCCCGCTCCATGATGACGACCAGATGTTGCCAGTCCACCTCCAGCACCCCGCCATACCAAACACCCCACCGTATTCCGCCGGTCCCATCGAGGTACACGCCTAAATTCCCCGGCGTACTGCTCATGCGTAAAATCCAGCGGTTATCCCCGGCCGTAAATTCCATCAGTCGCCCAGAAGAGCCAGAAGTGCTCGGCGCCCGCACCCAAAAGTCCACGCTCACTACGCTGGTGTCGCTCAGGTCCAGCGAGACAGTGGCGCTGTCATCTACCCCGTCGAACGCCAGCGCCGTGTGGGGGGCCGTCTCCGTTAGGGCCACCCGCCGGCCCCCGAAGGTCGCATACTTCTTAGTCGTGCCCGTCGTCGCCTCGCGCTCGTACAGCCCGCCCGCGGCATAATGCGCCACGGTGCTCCCGGCCACCTGACGGGCGACCAGCTCCCCGTCGCCGTTGTAGACGAACCCGGTGCTGCTCCCGTCTACCGTCACGCCGGTCTGGCGCCCCTGCACGTCATAACTATGCGTGTAGCTCGTGCCCGCCTCGGTGCGGGTCAGCACCGCCCCGTTGGCATCGTAGGTGTAGGTGTGCGTAGTCCCGGCCGCCGTGGCCGCGTGGACGTGTGCGCTGTCCCCATAGGTGTAGCTGCCCAGCGGCCCCCTGGTGATATTCCCCACGGCATCGTAGGCATACGTGAACGCCGTCGGCGTCACCCCGGCCGGGCCGCCGTTCACGGTGGCGCCGGTCAGCCGATCCCGCGCGTCATAGGTCGCCGTCCAGCGCCACGGCCCCGTCGTGCGGTCCTGCTGCCACCAGTCGGTGATATTCCCGCCGCGATCATAGCGATAGCTGTGCTGCTGCAACAGCGTGTTCCCCGCGTCCCGATAGGTCAGCTGCTTCAAGCGGTAGTCCCGCGGCTGCGCTGCGCTGGCCGGGTCGCTCTCATTGGCCTGGTCGTAGTAGTCGAAGTCGGCCGTGGTGCCGTTGCCGTAGGTCCAGCCCAGCGGCTGCAGCTGGTCGCTGTAGGTCGCCCCGGTCACATAGGGCCGGTGCCCCACCGCGCTCACCGGCAGTCCGTGCGCCCCATACGCGGTAGTCACCACTTCCCCATCGGGGTAGGTCAGCCCCACCGGCCGGTCCAGGCTATCGTAGCGCCACCCGGTCGTGTAGGTCGCGCCGAGGATAGTCTGCGTCTGGCTCGTCACCCGCCCGCGGCTGTCGTAGGCCCAGGTCGTGCTGCCGGATGCATCGGTCAGGGCAGTGCGTCGGCCTAGCGCGTGCGCCGCAGCACCCCCGGCGTCGTAAGTGTGGGTCGCCAGCGTGCTGGCGCTGCCGCCCGGTGGCGTGCCCTGCTGCTGGGTCAGGCGGCCGATCAAGTCATAGCTGAAGGTGAGCCGGTTGCCCACCGCATCGGTCTGGCTGGTCAGGCGCCCCAGCGCGTCGTAGCCGTAGGTCCAGGTGCCGGTGTCGGGGTCCACCACCTGGGTCTTGCGCCCCAGCCCGTCATAGCTGATGGTCGTCTGATTCCCGGCCGCATCGGTCACGCCGGTCAGGTTCCCCAACCGATCATAGGTGTAGGCCGTCACTGCCGGGCTGTCCTCGACCCAAGTGGGGCCGCTCAACGTCAGCGTGTGTCCGTTCCCGCTGTAGTCCGCGGCCGTGTCCCCACGGCTCTCGTCGAAGTGCCACCCCGCCACCAAGTCCGCGTCAGGCGCGCCATACACCCCGCGCCCCGCCGCATACCGCGCCGCCACCTCATCCGCTGTCAGCACCCGCCGGTAGATCCGCAGTTCGTCGAGCTCGCCCCCAATGAAGTGGCTGGCAATATGCCGCTGCCGGCTCCCCAGTGCCAGCGTGCCCACGCCGAACGCCTCCGTATCCGGCAGGTTGTCGACCACCGACGCGGGCGTGAGTTGGACGCCATTGTGATAGACTGTAATCGTCGTCGTCGGGCCGCGCTGCAGGATGACTACTAGATGCTGCCAGGCTGTAGTGAGCACGCCGTAATAGTTATGCTGGTAGCTACTGATGGTGTAACCTGTCCCCATCGTGACGTTGAAATACTGCGCGTTATTCGGCAGCAGCCAGATGGACCACGACTTATCTGTATCGCCGGCCCAAAATTCTAGGAGCGCGCCATAGTTGACGGTGGTGCGGGGACTCTTGACCCAGAAGTCCAGGGTCAGCGTGCTGGTGTCGCTCAGGTCCAGTGGGACGGTGGCGCTGTCGTCAGTGCCATCGAAGGCCAGCGCCGTGCCACCCGGCTGTACCTCGTCCACCTGACGCAGCCGGCCGTAGCCGTCGGTATGCTCGCGTCGTTGGTGCCCATTGGCGTCCGTCAGGATGTGCATGCCGTCGCCATAGGCCGTCGTCGTCACCGAGTCATCCGGGGCCATCACCTGGGTCATCCGCCCGGCGCCGTCATAGGTCGTGCGCGTGGACGGCTGGCCGGCCTGCTTCTCCACATACTCGAACTTGGTCAGGAAGTCATTGCTGCTCTGAGCCGAGGTGCCCCACGGGACATACGCTTGCGCCACCAGGTCGCGGTCCGTGTACAGCCGACGCACCACGCTATGACGGCCCTGGTTATTGACGTTGTCCGCCAGCTCCGTCTTGGTCTCGATCAACCGGCCCAGCCCATCGTAGAACTGCACTGTATGCCGGCCCCCGTCCGCACTCCCGTCCTTCTCCACCGTCAGCAGCCGATTGGGGGCGCTGCCATAGGCGTATTCGTAGGCCACCGCAGGAACGGTCTCACTGTCGCCGGGCCGGATCACCTTGGTCAGCCGGCCGAACGTGTCGTACTTGTAGCTGGTCACGGCCCCATTGGGATCAGTAACGCTCGTCACCTGCCCCGTGCCGAAATCAAACGTGCGGGTAGTCGTGAGGCTGCTGGTGGGGGTGCCCCCGCTATGCGCTAACCAGACGCTTTCCTGTGCCGGGAAGGTCTGGTAGATACTGTCGTAGGTCGTGGTCGTCACCGGGTTGGTGCTGTCGTTCTCGCTGCCGTTGACGGGATCGGCCAACTGCGTGACGCGGGTGGGCTGACCATAGGCGTCATACTGGGTCAGCGTGACAGTCTTCAGCGTGGACGTCTGGGCGGAGCGCCGCTCGACGCGGGTAGGTAAGCCCTGGGTCGGCGCCACCCCATGCGCTTGGCCATCGTAGCTGATCCGCGTCTCCACCAGCGCCGTGCTGGCGCTCGGCGCTGCCTCTACCCCGCGATGCACCGTCTCGGTCGAGGGCTGGTTCAGCAGCCAGTGGCTCTCGTTCGGCACGAACTCGCGCACTGTGGTGCGCTCGTCATCGCTCGCCGCTACGTCACCGTGCTCGATCACCCGCACTTGGTTGCCGTACTGGTCGTAGGCATACTCGGTGCGGACCACCTGCTTCCCGGTCCGATCGGAGGACCACCACTCCTCCGCGGCTAGTGTCACGATGTGCCGCTCCGCCTGCGCCACCTCGTCCGACACTGCATCGGAGCCGCCGTCCCCCAGACAGTCGTACAATGTCAGTAGCGCCGCGGCGTGGACGTTCTGTGGGTACATCTTTCCGGGGCCGGCCAAGCGGCAGAGGTCTGCCCGGGCTGCGGAACCGGGCTGGCTGGCCGGGTGGGACGCGATGCCGGTCCTGAGCAGATCGGAGTGGATGCCGGTAGGAGGGTTGTCCGAGCGCAGATACGTGTTGTTCGCCGGACCAGGGTTGTATCCAAAATGGCCGAACCACTTTCCGCCCTCAAGCTCGGCGACATGCGTCACGTTCGACTCGTCGACAGCAATTCCATAGCGCTCATATTCAGACGGACCCCGGACGCGCCTCCACACCCAACTCGGCGGGTACCGGACATAGAGGTAGTTGGTGGCCCAGGCCAGGTCCGTCCGCCTCGATTTATAGGTGGTCGCCGTGCTGGAGTCGTCACGCTCCAGACAACTGTACGACTGCAGCAGCGCCGCACCATGCACATTCAGCGGGTACACGTTCCCAGCACGGGCCAAGTGGCAGAGATCATTCCGGGCATCCGCAGTGGCCCCGCCGGGTGCGTAGTACGCGAGGCCGGTAGCAGTGTCCGAGCGCAGAAACGTTTCGAGGGCGGGAGTGCGGATGTACCCCCGCTGGCCGAACCACCGCCCGCCCGCGCTCGCGGCAACCTCCTCCACGTTCGACTCGTCGGCAGCAATCCCATAGCGCTCATATTCAGACGGACCCGTGACCCGCTTCCACACCCGGCTCGGATGGAGGTGGACATAGATGTGGTTGGTGGCTCCGCCCAGGTCAATCCGCCCCGATCGGTAGGCCTTGAACGTGCCGATGAAGGCGCGACGCAGGTCCCAGGTCTGGCTATGCACATTGACTTTCGTGCCGTCGGCCAGGTAGGTCTCGGTCTTGGTCGGGCGTCCCCGTAGCCCGGGACGATTGGTGCGTGGCGGTGGCGCGTCATGGGCTGCGTGGAAGTAGTGTCTGGTCTTGCCTACCGCGTCCACCGCGTCCACCCACGGATAGCCGGGCGTCCCGCCGTAGAGGGTCTGGCCATCCCCATAGGTGTAGGTGGTGACGTGCTGTTCGGGCTGACTCGTCCCCCCGTTGGTCATCCCGCTCTCGACGGTGCGGGTCCGCACCCGCTTGTAGCGATAATCACTGTCCGTATCGCCATCGGCCTGATATTGTTCGTAGCTGTAGTGGACCTCCCCGCCATAGCCGTTCCGGATTCGGGTCAGGCGCCCCTCGCCGTCATAGTCGTAGGTCGTGGTCGGCAGGGCGTTAGTGCCCCCGGCATCCCGCGGGGCGATGCTGGCCAGCAGGAGCCGGTTCTTGTAGATATCCGCCCCGGTATGACTGGCGGCCGGGTATTGATGCCCCAGGTCCCAGCGTCGCACTTCTTGCCAGGAAGCGCTGCTGCTTTCCCGTACCCAGGTGGAGATGCGCGTCAAGCGCTGCTCGGCAAAGAACCGCTGGGCCTCGGCCGCCTTGCCTGTGCCCACCCGCGCGTCATACTCCGCATCGGTCTCGTAGTCCTTGATCCCCCCGACCTCCCGCGTGTCCCGCTCGAACAGCACCCGCCGCTGCCCGACTACCGCGCTGCTGGTGTGCTGGGTGTAGCGAATTTCCCGCGGATACACCGCCCGCGCATAGTTCCCCCCCGGGATACTGGCGAGCACCAGGTCGTAGCTCACCGTCCACCGGTTGCCCCGCGCATCGGTCACCTGGTCGAGATAGTAGTGCGTGATATCCCGCTTCTGCTCGTGGTACCGCCACTGCACCGAGCCGGTCGTCTGCCCCGCCCCGGTCGACGTCGGCAACTCAGACCCGAAGCGGTACTGCGTGCCGTCCCGGTCAGTGACCCGCCAGTATTTGGCTCGCCACGTCTGCCCTCCCGACAACGACACGGAATGCTCGATCCGCTCGATCCGCAGGAACTGCTCCGGGTCGGTGTAGTAGCGACCGCCGGACTCGATCAGCGCACTGGACTGCCCATTCAACTGTAGGGAGTACTTGCCCGTGCTTTCATCCCGCTTGATGACCCCTAGCCCCAGTTGCCAGCCATACCCCACCCAATTCGCCTGGTCCGTAGGCGGCGCCGGGATGTTTTGGGTCAGGTCCACCGTGCCTCCGAAGTAGCGCAGCCCCACGGACGGCGCTAGCCCCCCCATGCCGGGCGGCACTGGCAGCGGATAGGCCGCCGTCGGCCAGCCGGTGAACAGATCGGAAGCATAGTTGGCCATGGACGGCGGTGTGGATGGTGCCCCATCCGGAGATGCTCCCGCGGCCCCTTGACTAAAGTGCTCCAGTCGGACGGTCAGCAACCCGGTGGCCGGGTCGTAGCGCGCCGGCTGGCGTCGCCAGACCTGGGCCGCTTCATCGTATTGCCACCAGCCCAGATGCTCCGGTAGCAGCCCGTGCTCGCGCCGCAAGCCCTGCAGCACCTCGGGGGGCACCCGCAGAGTGAGGGTCAGGGGCACGGCAAATTGGTGTAGCGCCGGCTCCCCAGCGGCGGGCGGCGTGGGGGGCAGGGTGGTAGTAGTCGTGGTCGCTGTGCCGGTCGGGGTGGCCGTGGCCGTCGGGGTGGCCGTGGGGGTCAAGGTGGCAGCGGTTGTAGTCGCCGTGCCGGTCGGGGTGGCCGTGGCCGTCGGGGTTAGGGTGGCAACGGTCGTGGTTGCTGTGCCGGTCGGGGTGGCCGTCACCGTCGGGGTTAGGGTGGCAACGGTCGTGGTTGCTGTGCCGGTCGGGGTGGCCGTGGCCGTCGGGGTTAGGGTAGCAACGGTTGTGGTTGCTGTGCCGGTCGGGGTGGCCGTCACCGTCAGCGCGGCCGTGGCCGTCGCTTCCGGGGTTGGGGTAACGGTCGCCGGGACCATCGGCGTCGGGGTGGTGGTCATGGTCGCGGTCGGAGCCGGGGTGGGTGTCGGGGTCGGCGTCGCCGTGGGCTGGGACGTCGGGGCCGGAGTGGCGGTCGCCGTTGCCGTGGGTGTGGCGGTCGGAACGGGAGTATCGGTCATGGTCGCGGTCGGCGTCGCCGTGGGCTGGGACGTCGGGGCCGGAGTGGCGGTCGCCGTTGCCGTGGGTGTGGCGGTCGGAACGGGAGTATCGGTCATGGTCGCGGTCGGCGTTGGGGGGAGAGCAGTGGCGGTCGTCGTCGCCGTGCTCCCGGAGGCCCTTACCCTGGACACGGCGCGCCGTTGGAGGCTGAAACGGACCTGGCCACCGGTAGCTCCTGGGGAGAGGCGCAGGGCGCGGCGACCGTCAGCGGAGATTAGCGTACTGCCTTGGCGGGCAGCGACCGCCACCGCACTGGTCCCAGGTGCCGTGGCCCTGGCGGTCGCGGGCAAGACCGCCGCGGTGGTCGTCGCCGTGGTTGGCGTGGCGGTGGAGACAGCGGTGGCGGGTACCGGCAACGTGGCCGTGGCGGTCGGGGGTGGGGTGATCGTCACTGTCGGCGTGACGGTGCCCGTCGCCGTCGCGCTCACTGTCGTCGGGGACACCGTCGCGGTCGGGGTCACCGTCGTCGGGACGACAGTCGTGATCGGCGTGGCCGTGGCCGTGGCCGTCGGCGTCGGGGTGGTGGTCGTGGTCCCGGTCGGGGGCAGGCCCGTAGCAGTCGTGGTCGCCATAACCACGGCCGCCGCCCGCAGGTCCACCCAGAAGAAGGCGTGGGGGACCCCCACCACGCCGGCCGGGATGGTGCTATCCGTGCGTTCCGTCGGCCCCACCCCCGGCCCGCTGCCGTCCAGGAGGCCCGCTGCTCCTTCACCGGGCACGGCGGCCCCCGTGCCCCCGGTCGAGCCCACCCCGGGCACGGCGCGTCGCTGGATGCTGAAGTGGACAGGGCCCTCGACCGCCCCCGGGGGAATACGTAGGGTGAGGCTCCCGTCATCGGAGACCAGTGTGCCGCCCTGGCTGCCATCGAGCGTCACCGCGCGGTGCTCGCCTAGGGGCGGGGGGAGTGCCCCAAAGCCCCCGATCGGGCCGGCTGACCCCGCCGGGGCCGGGGTGGTGGTCGCCGGCGGCGGCGCCCTCACCGTTGTCGGGGCCACGGTCGCCGTGGCTGTCGGGCCCACGGCCATTGTCGCTGTCGGAATGGCCGTCGCCGGCGGAGACAAGACCGCAGCGGTCGTGGTCGCTATCGGGGCGGCCGTGCCCGTCGGTGAGGCATTGGCCGTCGGCGTCAGGAGGGCCGGGGTCGTGGTGGCCGTGTCCGACGTGGTCAGACGGGCCGGGGCCGGGGTGGTGGTCGCGCTGACCGTTACGGGCAGGATAATGGCGAGCAGTACCGCGCAGAGCATCAAGGCAAGAAGCGGGGCCCCCACCCGGCTCCCACCGGTCACCCATCCCGGCCAGTTAGCCACTGCTCCCCCTGGTGCCTCGGATCGGTGGCCCCACGGCATCTGGCTGCTCTTTCAGCGGCCGGGACAGTCTACGTGGAGTGAGGGTGGTATGTCAAGCGGTGGGCCGGTCCCAGCCAGAGCAATCGCATTCTCAGAGTCGTGTGCTGCGGTAGGCTGCCCAGCAGCAGCCTTCAGGGGCATCCACTCTGCAGGACGTACAGAATGCCGTTGAACACCTCCCGCAGCGCCACGGTTCGCGGTCGGCCGCCGGGCTTGGCCGGCGGGAGCAATGGCGCCAGGGTATCCCACTGGGCATCAGTTCACACAGGCTCTGAGCTATATCCCGTTCTGCACTACGCCGAGTGCCAAGGACGCGGCGCGCCTCGTGCCGATATACTGTGCCTCTATGCGTACCCTCCCGATGACACCGGCAGAACGCTGGTTAGGCCCACTGGCGGCCGCCTGCCTGGGCGCCACGACCGTCTGGCTAGAGCTGTCGCTCGTCCGGCTGTACTCGTATCTGTACCCGGCGTGGCTGGTGTTCCCCTTGATTAGTCTGGTCACGTTGGGGCTGGGCATTGGCGGCTTCCTAGGCCGCCGCTATGTTTGGAGTGCGCCGTGGTGGACTGCATCATGGGCGGCGGCGAGCGCCGCGGCCAGCGTGGCGCTGCTCATTCTCGCCGGCAGCGCCGTGACGGGCTTTCCTTCCGTCTCGCTGCTGGTACTGGGACTAGGCTTTCTGGTGCCTTTTACGGCACTTGGCGGCGCGATGAGCATGATCCTCCGCCGCGGCGCCCTACTGGCCGGTTTCATCATCGGTGGTTACCTGCTCGGCGCCGGTATCGCCGCGCTCGGCTATGCTCCGACGCTGAACCTCTTGAGCTGGTCGCGGGGGATTGCGTTGGCTACCGGCTTCCCGGGCATCGCCGCCGTCATCCTCTTGACCCTCGCTGTGCGTGAGGCAGCCACTTGGCGGGGACCGGACGATGACCCAGAATGGGCGATACCTCCCCGCGTCGCCCTGGTCGGAGGGGCGAGCTTGGTGGCCGTGCTGCTGGGGGGCCTCGCCCTGGTCGCTCCGGGCAGCCTCGCGTTCCATCCCGGCGATGTCGGCGTGTCGAAGACGCTCTTCCAGCAGGTGCAGGCGCAGGAGGAAGCGGAGCGAGTCCTCACCTCGACATGGAACGCCTTCGCGCGGACCGATGTCACGCAGTCGCCGGACGACGCGCGTCAACAGTGGCTCTATGAAGACGCCGCCGCGCCAGTCTCGATCCTCCCCGACCAAGACCTGTCGGCCGCCGAGCAACTCCGGGACCTCGTTGGGTTTGCACCCTTCGTTCTACCGGGGAGCCACGACCGCGTATTGGCGCTGGGGACAGGCGCGATCCAAGCAGCCATGTTCGCAGTGCTCGGTGGCGCAAACGAGATCACCGTTCTGGAGAGCGATCCCGGACGAGCCGACGCGCTACGTCAGTTGCCGCCGTTGAGCGGGGGACGGACGCGGATACGCCTCGTAGTGCAGGACCCACGCACGTATCTCCAGGCGTCACAGTCCCGCTACGATGTCATCTTCCTGGTTGTCCCCAGCGCTGGCGCCGCGCAATTGGGCGGGCGCGCCACGGCAGGCGCCTCGCTGCTCACCGCCGAGGCGTTCTCGTCCTACCTCAATCACCTCCAGCCGGAGGGGCGCTTGGTGCTTCAACTGACGGGCGAGCACGACCTCTTTCGGGCCTTTGGGATCGCCTTTGCCATCTTCCTCGCCCAGGGGGAAACACCGCTCGAAGCAGTGCGGCATATGGTAGCGCTGGTACGCACCGACAATGCTGCCGACGGCGGTCGCTCAATCATGCAGCCGGTGCTCGTCATCCGCAGAATCTCGCACGACGCGGGCGACGTGGATGTGCTCACGCAGGCTCTTGCCGAGCGTCCCATCTACACCGTGCTCTTCATGCCCTTTCTGGAAGGCGCGTCGCCACTAGGCACCTACGCCATTGACCACACGGCGGTCTCGGCTGCTGCGCCCTTCAACGTACAACCACCTACCGACGACCATCCCTTCTTCTACGAATTCAGTAAGCGTGTACCGGGGCACTATGTCATCATGCTGGTGGCCGTCGGCATCGTGCTCGCCATTGCCCTCGGCGTTCTCCGCGAGCCGCCCGTGCCACCGGCCCTCGATAGCCCACCGTCAACTCAACCACTGGACGACGATCTCAGCGAGGGTACGCCGTGGCGTCTGGTGGTCTTTGTCGGTTGTGCAGCGCTCGGGGCGGCGCTCGCCGGTCCGCCATTACTCCACCGGCTGGCACCGCTCCTAGGGGGAACGGGAGCGGCCAGCACGCTAGGGATGGGAAGCCTCCTGTTGGGCGGCGCGCTGGCAGCGGCCGTGATCCAGCGAATCCAGTTGGCAACGGCACGCTTACTCATCGGCTGGGCTGCGCTAGTCGCTGGCCTGCTCCTCGTGACGAGCCGGGAAGTATTGCCGCTGTTGGCCACGTCGCTCGCCGGTCAAGCGGCGCCGGTGCAACTGGCAGTCGCGTTGGCGCTCGTGGCTCCCGTCGGCTTTGCATCCCACATTGCTTTGCCCGGTCTGGTCCGTCTCGCCGGTGCGACGGGCCAGGATGCGGTTGTGCCGGTGCTATGGGGTACGCTAGGCGGGTGCCTCGTGCTTGGCTCGGCGCTCGGAATGGTGCTGGCGCTCCAAATGAGCCTGGTCTGGTGCTCGTATGCAGCAGCCCTACTCTTCTTTGTGCTGTTCCTGCTCGTCGGTTTGCGGATCATCCGCTTCGACCGCGATGAGACTACCCCAACCGTCACACTGGATGCCGACGCCGACGCGCTGTTCCGGCGGCCGACCAGCACGCCGTAACCAAGCCCCGGCGAAACCACCGAGTACGCTGAAACCGCGTTGCTCATGGATACCGGGCGCGGGACTGTGCCGTGATTACTCGCCGCTCATGCTGAGGCGGTCTTCCTCGGAGAGGTGTGGCACCGTTTCCCCGGTGGCGAGGAAGGTACGAGTGACGCGAGTGCCGCCGTAGCACCAGAGGAAGCGCATCATCTCGCCGCTCTCGTTGCGAAAACAATGCACTACTCCAGCGGGGGCGTAGACCGTGTCGTATGGTCGCACGGTGTACTGCTCCCCGTCCACCTCGCACACTGCTTCCCCTTCCAGCATGGTGATCGACTCTTCGACATTGTGCGTGTGCAGGGGCACCGCCGCGCCAGGCTCGAAGACGGTGATACCGTTGCTTATGCCCACCGCACCGGTGCGGGCGCCGAGCAGAGGATACGATTCGAGGCCGGCACCGCGGTCAACCGGCTCCTGCTCGTTGGGACGAACAATACATGGCTTGCTCATCTATGCTCCTTACCTTTCCGCCGGGCCACTCACGTGGATGTCGTACCGCTCGGCAGCGGCCCGAACGCGATGTTCGGTTGTACCATTGCGGCGACGCTACGACAACCGCGCCCTAGCTCACCCCCAGAGGGCGGCGGAGAGGCGATTCCAGTCGTCCAGCGTAAGCGTCTGCGCTCGCTGCGCCGGGTCAATGCCGGCCGCTGCCAGAGCCGCATGAATACGTGCTGCCCCCACGCCGAGGGCGCCTAAGGCATTGTGCAGTTGTTTACGCCGGTTGGCAAAGCCGGCCTCGACCGTCTGCCAGAAACGCGCTGCGGTGGGCCGGAGCGGCGCCGGCGGGGTCCGTCGCGGCACCAGGCGGACCATCGCGCCAGCGACCTTGGGCGGTGGGAAGAAGGCCTCGGGCGGTACGTGGGCGACAAGCTCGACAGCGGCAGCGAGCTGGGCCTTGACCGACAGCAGACTCATCCGGCCCGGTCGAGCCGCCAAGCGTTCGCCGACTTCGCGCTGGACCATCACCAGCATATCTTCCGGGGGATGACTCGCCGCCAGCAGTTGCAAGATTGCCGGCGTTGCAACGCTATAGGGCAGGTTCGCAACAAGCCGGTAGGATCGTGCGCCAAAGTACTGCTCAATGTCGAGCGTCAGGATGTTCTGATGGATGACGCGCAGATTGGCCGCCGGGCAGGTGGCCGTTAACACCTCTATCAAGCGCTCGTCAATCTCAACCGCGATAACTTCCCCGGCGCGGGCGACAAGCTCACGGGTGAGTGTCCCAATGCCGGCGCCAATCTCAAGCACCCGGTCGGTGGGGCCCAGGGCCGCGGCAGCAACAATACGGTCAAGAATGCTGCGCTCCGCAAGCAGGTGCTGACTCTGCTCGCGGTCGAGCCAGATGCCATACTGCGAGAGGAGTGCGCCGATGGTAGCTGGATCACTCAGGTCGGCGTCCGCCAGTGCCCGGGGGAGTCGCCGGTAGGAAGCCGAGGCCGGCGATCTTCGGCGGCTCCGGCGCTTGCGGCGGCGTGGTTCCGCGGTGCGTCTAGTCACGAGGTATGTGTGGATAGCAGGGGTAGTCGGCGGTCACGCATAACTATTCCAGGATATACACCGGGAGGTTGCGCCGGCCCCAACGCACGGCCTCTTGCTCGGTGCCGTAGAACAGATCAATCCGGTGGCCGACGATAGCGGACCCGGTATCTCCGGCAATACCAAAGCCGTACCCGGGGACATAAAGGCGCGTCTGATACGGAATGATGTGCGGGTCAACGGCGATGATACCCGGCTTGGCCGGCCAACCTATTGACGTGACTCCATACCACTGATGCCCCGGCTGCTTTCCAGTGCTCCGGGGACCGGCCTCGTACCCGGTGGCCACTACGTGCAGGACACGGCGCACCGCGAGGGTGTCGGAGGCCACTGCGTTGTAGCCGGGCACAAGACGGGTAGCGTCTTTCAGGCTCGCCAATGGCCCGGAGAGTCTCTTGGTACCGTAGGCCACCACATCCGCACGGGGCAAGTCCACCATGAGATCCTCAGCGATCTTTCTGGACACAACCTCACCATCCTCGGTGTGTGTCTCTATCCGGCGGACGAGGATACCCGGCGATCCGACCTGCATCTGGCGCCGCAGACCCAGCGGCAGAGTGGGGTCGTCTCGGCGGACATACTCGAAAGGCACATTTTCTTGGTGGTGTTCCTGAGATTGGCGGACACGGATCACCCGAATGTCGGTTGCCTCTGCTATATGCACCGTGAGCGCCGGCTCGACGCGATCCAAGGCACCAAGCGCGACCCCGGCCCCGGAGAGTGCCTGTTCTACCGTCAGCACATGGGTACAAACGCCAACCGCAAAATCCCTGCCACTAATCCGGATGGTCTTCGCCGGTCCGATTGGCGCCTCAGGCCCAGGAGGTGGTAGCAGCATCCGGTCCGGTGCCGAGTGGGTTTCCGGACGGGCCGCTGTCCCACCATTATCACCAGGCCCGGTCACACCGACAGCGCTGGCCGCTGCACTGAGTGTAGTCCGGAGACTGCCATCCGTGAAGGAGAGAGGGGCCGTGCGCTGGAAGCCGTACCACAGACCGACCAGCGCAATAACCAGCAGCAATCGCACCCACAGCGGCACAGAAGGATTGTCGCCAGTGCGAACCTGGAGCTGTAGACCGGGCAAGAACCTAGGGGCCGCCTGCTCCGGCGGCCGCAGCGCAAGCAACCCGCGGCCCAAGCTACCGGCGAGTTGGTGCCAGCCCTGACCTCGCCGATCAGAACGGCGCAGCGTACGGCTCCGGGACAGCTCCACGAGCCGGTTTTGCGGAGCGCTACCCACCTTCACGTGATCGCCTCGCTCGACGGCTTAACCGGATGGGACCAGGCAGCCACGCCATGCCGCCCCAGTTTCGGACCACATCAGCAACAGTACACCACCGGTACCACACAGATCATGATTCGGCCCAAGAGTACGTGACATCTTGCCACCGTTTGTCTATGCGCTGTCGGCACCCATGATCGTGTCAACTTGGTCACGTCTGGCTTGCACACGAGTATACTGGAATACACTTCGGCATGCAAGAGTAGGCAACGCAAGGGAGTACCCGGCCGCGTAGAGGCTGCCATTTCAGAGTAGAGCGGCTCCTCAAGCCATAGAATAGCAGCTAATGACTAGCGCCCGCCGGTCGCTGGTCTGCCATCGAGCATCGTTCCATGATTGCACAGGAACCGGTAGAGGCTGCGGCGCTCCTATGCCGGAGTGTCAAAGCTGCTGCTGAGACAGCACGCCGGCTCTGTCAATGTGGACACAACGTGTCGTCGAGTGCCCATATGGAGCGCCACCGACGCGGTGCAAGTGCTGGCGCGCTTGGGAGTCTCCGTTACAGACCGGACATGAGCGCAACCGGTACGATGGCCGAGTACAGTCACGATGCGCTGTCGGTTGAGCCGCGTGCGTTGACTGCCGAGGAGTGGACCAGTAGACTATCGGATGGGAAAGCGCGGCTCGATTAGGTGCTCACTAGGGGATAAGGTGGGCTACTACCCAGCGCTTGGCCCATCTTCAGCAATCTCCGCAAGCTCTTCCGCTGCAGGTGTCTGCTTTGCTAATCCTGACGCAGCGCTTTGGCGTGCTTACCAGTATCCTGGGTAGCCTGCTACTCGCTGCTCTCATCATCGCGGCCCTATCCCTGGGCTACCACCTGCGTCACCGACAGCAGGTCTTCCCAGGAGTCCACTTCGCGGAGATTGATCTCCAGGGCTTGGGGCAATCGGAGGTGGACGCGCTCATACAGGCCCGGCTGACCTCCTACGTGGACACTCCTCTCACGCTATCCGGCTTGGGGAGGGAGTGGCATCCGACGGCGGTTCAACTCGGGATGCACATTAGCACGGCGCAAATGGCCACCGATGCCCTCGGGATGGGGCGCAGCGGCGGACTGCTCGACCGCCTTGCGGTGCCCTTCCAGCTACGTCTGCGTCCGGAGACACTACCGCTCCGGGTGTCGTTTGATGACGAGGCCCTGCGGGCGTACATGCAATCCATTGCCGCCGAGGTTGACCGGGCGCCGGTAGAAGCCGCCCTCACCTTGCAGGGTGACCGGGTTGTCTCGGTAGCTCCCGCGACTGGCCAACGGCTGGCAGTCGCGGAGACGATACAGCGTATCAAGGGCTTCTCGCCCTATCCAACGGTTCATCAGCGTATCGAGCTGGCCATCGTACCCGTGCAGCCGGTACTCGGTGACACCGAGTTGCAAGCTGCCACCAAGCTAACGAGCGATATTCTGAGCGGGCCGTTGATCATCCGCCACGAGACGCAAGCGTGGACCATTAGACCGGAGCAGCTGAGGCGCTGGCTGGGGTTCCAGGGCACTGCAAGCGACGCCCAGGCAGCGTTGGTGCCGGCGCTCACCAAAGCTAAGGTGGCCGGGTTTGTCGCCAACATTGCCCAGCAGATTGACAATCCGCCGCAGGATGCTCGCCTCCTGCGGGAGAGCGCCACCAGCGTGCGGGTGCTGCGCCCCGGCAAGCCCGGGCTTATTGTGGACCAAGACACTGCGCTAGAGCGCATCCTGGCGGCATCCGTGTCCGCAGATCAGCGTGAAGTCATCCTGCCCGTGCGGGTCGCGGAGCCGACATTCAACGGCAAAGAAACCGATGTGCTCGCGTTCCAGGACCTGCTGGGCGACGGGCGCTCCACCTTTCTAGGATCGCCCCACGAGCGCGCGAATAATATCCAGGTGGCCGCACGCGATCTGAATGGCGTGGTCATTCCGCCGGGCTACGACTTCTCGTTCCTGCGCGAGCTTGGCCCGATCACGAAGGCAACCGGGTATCTCGAAAGCCTCATCATCCAAGGCGATGCGACGGTGCCCGGTATCGGTGGCGGTGTGTGCCAAGTCTCGACTACCGTGTTTCGCGCGGCGTTCTGGGCCGGTCTACCGATTGTCGATCGTAACCAGCATTCCTATCGGGTGATCTACTACGAGCAGGATGGTACACCCCCGGGCCTCGATGCAGCGGTCTACGATCCTGGGGTAGACCTCCGTTTTCGCAACGATACCGGGCATCCGATCCTGCTGCAATCCGCGGTTGATCCGGTGAGCGGCATGCTGATCTACCGATTGTATGGAACCCGCACCGGGCGGCAAGTCCGGCTAGAGGAGGTTGACATCCGCAACCGCCAAGAGCCGGGCGAGCCGTTGCCCGACCAGCCGGACCCGAGCCTGCTACCGGGCGAGCGCAAGCAAGTGGAGTGGGCCGCCGAGGGGATGCAAGTGACGGTCACCCGGTCTATCTCCAAAGACAGTACGCTTATCACCAAGGACACGTTCAAGAGTAGGTTTCTCCCGTGGCGGGAAAAGTGGCTCATTGGTGCCGAGCCAACACCCACGCCAACCGATGACTCTCCCGACACTGCGGCAACGCCTACACCGCCGGCCCCCGCGACGGTCGCCCCGACACCGACCGGCTAGTCTCGGCCCTCACTCCCTACTTGACCTCGACGTTACGCTCGATATACCCCTTCATCTTGGCATACTGGACGTGCTTACGCACCTGCTCGACCGAGAGGCCGGTCTCTTCTGCAGCAGCCGGGGTATCAATGACGGCACCATCTTTCGCCATCCGCTCGATGACGGGGAGTGTCCGCTGGCGCCCGGCAACATAGCCCCAGCCCCAATAGGCCAATGCTGCCCCAATGATGATGACTGCCAGCAAGACGAGCACGGCGATGAGATCAAAGCCTACGTTGCTGATAGTTCCAAATAGTGCCAACACACCGACACCGACAATGACGATGCCACCAATCAAGCGTCCCATGATCCTCCCCCTGAATTGCGCCTCGCTGTGGCGCGAGCATCTCATGCAATCGGCAACGGCACAGCAGCCTTCCCGTCGGCCCCGGCGGCTTGCCGGGCACACTTGCCGCGCCCCCCGGTACTGCGGTAGGCACTATGCAACCTGGAGGCGGTCGAGTCAAGGAACGGATGCCTCAATTGCGTGCGGAAGCTGCAATGACGAGCGCGACGGGAGAATGACGGGTCGCAGACTCCTCCTCGCTATCTATCGGCGATGGGGAGAGGACCGAGGGGTGAGGTGCTACAAGCCGTAACGAGGTTGTAACGGCAACGTAACCACGGCCGCGACCGGGAGGCGTATACTATATTCACAGTGTCACCAGCGTAGTTTGACGCGGGATCACCCCCCACTGCCGCGCTGACTACGCTGGGCACGCTGCGCTCGCGAAGGTGTTCTGCTCCTCCAGACGCCTCCGCGAGCGCATTTGATTCTCGGCACCTACGAGGCCGGGGCCTCCGCCCAACGACCGTGCTGGCGGATCAGCGCGATAAGCCGCTTGCTTGCCTCCGCCTCGGGCACGTGGCGTTCGACAAGCTCCTTCCCGACGTAGAGGTTGACCTTGCCGGGCGCGCCGCCGACGTAGCCGAAATCGGCATCGGCCATTTCCCCCGGCCCATTGACAATACAGCCCATGACGGCGATCTTGACCCCACGGAGATGCCCGGTGTCGTGCTGAATGCGGTCCGTCGTCGTCTGCAAGTCGAAGAGCGTCCGGCCACAGGAGGGACACGCGACGTACTCGGTTTTGGTGAGCCGCACGCCAGCGCCTTGGAGGATGTTGAACGCCTGCTGCATGGTTGCGCTGTCGTCGGCGCCGGGCGGACCGACGACCTCGATGCTATCGCCCAGCCCATCGGAGAGCAGCGAGCCGAGCGCCGCCGCGGCGAACACCAGGTCCTGCTCATCGCTGCCGATGCGCGTGATGAAGTGGAGCGGAGTGGACTGGCCGGCAGCCGCGAGTCGCGCGGCCAGGAGCCGCCCGGCACGCACCAGCAGCGCCGGATCGGCCGGTCCTAGCGACAGGATCATGTCGGCGAGGCCGGCGTCCGCAGCGACTTCAACGGCAGTGAGGGATGTATTCGCGAGCGTCGCCGCGGCAGCCGGCAATGATGCGCTCCAGGCGAGGTCGTCGCGCGGCGAGGCCGACACACCCCGCGGCGCGAGCATAACCGGCGTGTCGTGGCGTGCTGCCAGCCGGCAGGCGCGGGCCAGCAGCGCCCGCCCGTCCCGATCAAGCAGCGAGGGAGTGATATGGAGGCTTACCGCGTCTGCAAGCGCAACCACCTCGCCCAACCAGGGGGCTGCCAGGGCGGCCTGCACGACGAGCGGTAAGCTGGGCAGCGCAGTCTGCGAGGCGGGAAGATCGCCGTGAGTGCTCCGATAGAGGAGACGGAGCGTCGCGAGGTCAGCCTCGCTCGTGACTTGCACGGAGACGGCATCGGGCCGCGGCTGTACCCAGCCGTCGGCCCGACGCGCCCAGCGCACCCGTCGCTCGACATGCGGAACCGTTGCCAGCGGCCCGGCATACCGCTGGACTACGCGCACAGGTGACTGCTCGCCCCATGCTACATCGCCAACGACGGTCGGACGCGCGGCACGGCGGGTATAGCTATAGGGATCGCGGCTATCGGGTAGCGCGGCGGCCGGCTTGGCGGCAGTAGTTGGCGCGGCCGGGCCGGCGCATCGCGCCGCGTGATAGCGGGCTTGCCATTCGTTATAGGGCCGGACCAGCGCTTGCGCGACCGGGATTTCGGCTTCCGGCTCTTCGGTCAGCGAGACGCGCACTGTATCGCCAATACCGTCGTCGAGCAGGCTACCTGTACCGATGGCCGACTTGATCCGGCCATCCTCGTCCTTGCCGGCCTCGGTCACGCCGAGGTGAAAAGGGTACGGGGTCCCCCGAGCATCCAACCGGGCGGCCAGCAACCGATAGGCCTGGATCATGACCTTCGGATTGGACGCTTTCATCGAGAAGATCACATCGTAGTAGCTGTGCTCCTCGCAGATATGCACGAACTCCAGCGCCGACTCGACCATGCCCAGTGGTGTGTCACCGTAGCGGTTCAGCACCCGGTCCGAGAGTGAGCCGTGGTTGGTGCCAATACGCATGGCTACGCCAAGCTCCCGGCACCGGCGCACGAGAGGCACAAAGCGCTCGGCAACCCGCTCCAACGCGGCGGCGTATTGCCGGTCGGTGTACTCGCGGACGGCGAAACGCTTACTATCGGCGAAGTTGCCCGGATTGACGCGGACCTTTTCGGCGTGCTGTGCTGCTTCGAGGGCTGCTGCCGGGCTGAAGTGGATGTCGGCGACGAGCGGGACGCGGACGCCGCGCCGGTGCAACTCGGCACGGATAGCCCCCAGCGCACGCGCATCCGCGACCGTTGGAACGGTGACGCGGACGATTTCGCATCCGGCGGCGACTAAGCGGATCGTCTGTGCAACCGTCGCCGCCACGTCCCGCGTGGCCGGCGTGGTCATGGATTGCACGCGAATGGGGTGTTCGCCGCCCACGCCGACATCACCGACCATCACGCAGCGCGTGCGGCGGCGCTGGTAGGTGTAGCGTCCGATACCGGCGAGGTGTGGCGGGGCCTCAACGGCGATCATACGTCACTGTCAGCCCTCAGCGATCAGCACACGGTTCCGACTGGGCGTGTGCGGCAAGTGGTAGGTTTACGGGGAAATGCATTCGAGCTAATCATAACACCTTAGCCGTAAGTCCGACGGAGACAGCACTACCCCGTGGGACCCGGTGGGCGGCGTGAACACCGCCCCGGCTCCGCCGGTATCATCCGACTAACCCTACCGCATGGCCGGAGAGGAGCCATCTGTTGACCACGGCTGTTATCTCCGACGTCACCCTAGACGCCGCTCAGAGCGTGTGTCAGCCTGGACACACGGGCCGGTTGAGACATCCTGGTCTCCCGTTGGATTCCGGCAAAGGCCGGAATCCAACGGGAGCTGTTACTGCAGCGGCAGCGTGGAATTGACCGGAAGGCTGTGCAAGTTCAGACGGTGTCCTCATTGTCAAATGCCAGGATGAAGTCAGTGCAAATACGCAGCATCTCACGCACGTCGAGATTATAAATGCGTACCAAGAGCGTGGATTCTACGCCAAAGACCTCTTCATTCTTGTCCGTCCCAATAAACCGGTAGTCAGTCGGATCAAGCGGCAAGTCTATGCCCGCAAGAATCACTCCTACTTCCTTGTATTTGTCAAAACGGGAGGAGATAGCATCGGGAGCAAAGGAGTAAGACTTGGACATCCTTGAGCGATAGGAGCTTACCCCAGAAGAGCTGACGGAGATTGTTGATTCCAACCCTAGCCTGCGTGGGATCATGCTGGGCTATGTGGCTGAGTATCAACTGAGAAAAATCTGGCTCTCGGATGAGCGGCTTCGAAATGTCAGAAAGTATGATAATCACGACAGAAGCCGTAAAGCCGACCTACATTTCACTTACAAGGGTGTAGAAATAAGCGTGGAGACGAAATCGCTCCAGACCAACTCGATCCGTAAGACGGACAGCGGCTACAAGGGCACATTCCAATGTGACGCCAGTGATCGCCGACCGGTCACGCTGCCCAACGGAGATGTAGTCGAAACTACCTGTTTGCTTGCCGGTGAGTTCGACCTACTAGCAGTCAATCTGTTTTCCTTTGATGAACAGTGGCGGTTTGCGTTTGCTAGGAACCGTGATCTGCCACGCTCGCGGTACTGGAAGTATACACCGGAGCAGCGGCAGTATCTCCTTGCCTCTTCAGCTCGGATTACGTGGCCGCTCCAGCCGCCCTTCGAGGCTGAACCGTTTCGTCTACTGGGCGAGGTTGCCTCGGAAAAGAGCCGGCTCTAGCCGCGGGTCCTGCCCTGTAAGTGTTGCTCCTACTCGTGGGCGTGGCTCTCGCGCCAGCCATCGAGCAGCTGCTGGGCGTAGGTGGGGCTGAGGCCGCCGCGGTCGTGGATTTCGTTGCGTCCGGCGACGCGCGCCAGGATGCGCGGAAAGTCGTCGTGGGGAATATCGCTACCGTCGCCGAGCCAGTCGAGGAACTGCCGCCGGCAGTTGATGGGAAAGCGTGCCATCATCGCCATGTAGTCGTCGGGCGCAGCCGCGACCGCCTCCTGCTCCTGCGTGTTAAGAGCGGTGCGTGCCTCTGCTAGGAACTCGTCAACCTTCATTGCTTCCTCCTTTTCGGCTTGGCTGACCGGGCCGATACACCAACGGCATGATGCCAGCGGCGTGCGTGCCGATCAGCCTCTGGAAGATACCGCCGCTTCTGCCTACTATCGCTTCTGCCTACTATGCCTTGTCCGGCCGCTGCCCACTCGCGCGGCTATGCGCCGGGGCCGGACCTACTACGTAGCACATCCAGATGTTCGAGCGCCAGCCCCGTGCCGAGCGCGACGCAGTCCAGCGGTTGCTCGGCCACGTGGCACGATACACCAGTATGGAAGGTCACAAACCGGTCCAGCTGCCGGAGCAGAGCGCCGCCACCGGTGAGCACAATCCCTTTGTCAATAATGTCGGCCGCTAGCTCAGGAGGGGTCCGCTCCAGGACGGTCCTGATGGTAAAAACGATCTGCATGAGGGTTTCGCGCATTGCCTCGGTGATCTCTTCCGAGCTGATCGTGGTGGTACGCGGGAGTCCGGAGACGACATCACGGCCGCGAATGTCGAAGCGCTGAGTCACTTGCAGAGGTAATGCGCTGCCGACCGCAATCTTGGCCTCTTCCGTAGTGCGGTCGCCGACGAGGAGATTGTGCCGGCGCCGGACATAGGTTGCGATGTCCGCGTCTAGCTGGGAGCCGCCAATCCGTTCGGCATGCATCACTACCACGTCGTTGAGCGAGATCACTGCCACCTCGGTCGTGCCGCCGCCAATGTCCACGATGAGGTTGCCACTCGGCGCCGAGATGGGAAGGCCGGCGCCAATGGCGGCCGCGAGTGGCTCTTGGATCGAATAGACCGGCGGGCGGGCGCCGGCTGCCAGCGCCACCTCGTCTGCGGCCCGTAGCTCGACGCCGGTTGCGCCCGCCGGAACTGCCATCATTACAATCGGCTTCAGCAAGCGGAAGCGGCCATAGATTTTTTCGATGAAGTAGCGCAGCATCGCCTCGGTGACGAAATAGTCGGCGATGACGCCATGCTGTAGTGGACGGACTATCTCCAAGGATTTCGCGGAGCGCCCCAGCATCTGCAACGCCTCGTCGCCGACCGCTTCCACGCGCCGGTCGCCGGGTGAGACCGCGACAACCGACGGTTCGTTCACGACGATGCCGCGGCCGCGCAGGTAGACGAGGACATTGGTTGTCCCGAGGTCAATACCGATCTGGCGAGCAAACATTATCCGGTCGTCACGCTGCTAATGTGCTGGGTAGGGTGATGAGGGTCGTAGTGGTGGTGGGTGGTCTCTCCGGTGCCACGTCCGGCGGCCAGCAGCCAGACTAGGCACTGGCCTCCAACTCTGCTCCTAAGCTGACGAGGCGTTCGGGAAGCTGCTCGTAGCCGCGCCTGATGTGGCCGGCCTCTTCCACGATAGTTGTTCCTTCGGCGGCGAGGCCGGCGAGCACGAGGGCAATGCCGCAGCGGAGGTCAAGCGCCGCAACGGTCGTGCCACGCAAGCGTATCGGACCGTGGACATGCGCCGTAACCTGCGATTCTACGTCAATTCTAGCTCCGAGCTTGGCCACCTCGGCCGCGTAGAGCAGGCGATTTTCGAAGACTCGCTCGTGAATGACACTGGTGTTCTGTGCTTGGGTCATCAACACGGCGAACGGCGCCTGCATGTCCGTCGGAAAGCCGGGGTAGTGGATGGCCTGAATCTCGGTGGCCTGCAGTGGGCGTCGCCAGCGGACTTCCAGGCGGTCCTCGTACTCCAGGACCTCGACCCCACACTCTCGCAGCTTGTAAGTCACCGCATCCAAGTGCTCCGGGATCACGTCGCGGATACCTACGTCGCCGCCGGTGATCGCCGCGGCAATCGCGAACATGCCCGCTTCCAGCCGATCGGGGATGACCTGCGACCGCGCACTGTAGAGCGAGCCCCTCCCCAGCACCTCGATTTTGGGGGTCCCGGCCCCATGAATTACCGCGCCCATCCGGGTCAGGTGCTCCGCGAGCGCTACCACCTCCGGCTCGCACGCCGCATGTTTGATGATGGTTGTGCCCTCGGCCAGACAGGCGGCCATCATCAGGTTTTCCGTCCCGGTGACGCTGGGATAATCGAGGTAGATCGCGGCGCTTTGCAACCCGCGGGTCTGAGCGACGTAGGCGCCGTCTTGCTGGACAATCTCGGCGCCCATGGCCGCGAGGCCACGCACGTCCATGTTGACGGGTCGCTCACCGATATCGCAGCCACCGGGCCGGGACAGCGCCGCGGTGCCAGTGCGGGCGAGGAGTGGTCCCAGACAGAGAAACGAGGTGCGGACGCTCTGCGCTAACGCTGTTGGCAGTGCGGCGCTGGTCAGCGTGTCCGCGACGATGGTCATGCGATGGGCCGCCGGCTCCCACTCCACCGTGGCCCCCAACGACCGCAGCAGCGCTGCCTGCGTGTGTACGTCATCAATATCGGGTACGTCTTCGAGGATGACCGGCTCCCTAGTCAGCAGGGCCGAGGTCATCATCGGTAACGCTGCGTTCTTGGCGCCTCTGACGCGAATTTCACCGCGAAGGCGTCGTCCTCCGCGTATCAGGAAACGCCCGCCGCGTGAGGGGATCGCGTCCTGGCTGTTGTTCGGGGCGGGTGGTGTGCCCGTCGGCCGCCGCATGAAGCCTGGAGCCACGGCTTGTCGCGCCACGTGTCACACCTTCCGACTGTTGGCCGCTTGCCGGTGCAATGGCGGCCTGCTTGCATTGTGCCCGGTGTCGTTACGGCAGTGCAAGCCGGGGTTTGAGGCGGACGACCGGCTACAGCAGCGTTGATCGGGCGCTAGGGTTGGCTGAGGTCGCGCCGGCTATCCCGACTGGCGCGCTCGGTGGTCTTGAGTCGGGCCACTGACCGCCGTAGCGCCGCCTCTGCACGTACCATGTCGGCGCCCGGATCGCGCGCGCGGAGACGTTGTCGCGCGCGGTCGCCGGCGGCTTCCGCCCGCGCGACATCTACTTCCTCGGCCCACTCCGCCGAGTCCACCAAGGCGGTGACGTGCGTTTGGTCGGCCTCCAGGAAGCCACCACCGACGGCGAGCAGGCGCTCGGAATCGCCCTGTCGAATGTGCAGGGTTCCGGGCACCAGCAGGGTCAGGAGTGGCGCGTGGCGGGGTAAGATACCCAACTGGCCGACGGCGCTGGGCGCCAAGACCATGTCCACCTCACCGGCAAAGACGTTGCGCTCCGCCGCCACGATTGCGAGCTGTGTAGTGGCCACGCCTGCCTACTCCTCGTCGCTGCCGAGTTCGCGGCCCTTCTCGATGGCCTCGTCAATGGTCCCGACCATGCGGAACGCTTGCTCCGGCAGGTCGTCGTGCTGCCCGTCGAGGATCTCGCGGAACCCACGCACGGTTTCGGCGACGGGGACATAGCGCCCCTCCTGGCCGGTAAACGCCTGGGCCACGAACATCGGCTGGCAGAAAAACTGCTCGATGCGGCGCGCGCGATGGACCACGATACGGTCCTCGTCCGACAACTCCTCAATGCCGAGAATGGCGATGATGTCTTGGAGGTCCTTGTAGCGCTGGAGCAACTGCTGCACCCCGCGGGCGACATCGTAGTGCTCCTGACCGACGACTTGCGGATCGAGCAGCCGTGAGGTCGAGGCCAGGGGGTCCATCGCCGGGAAGATGGCGCGCTCGAAGATCGAGCGTTCCAGCACCACGCTCGCGTCGAGGTGGGCAAAGGTAGTCACCGGCGCCGGGTCACTGTAGTCGTCGGCCGGCACGAAGATTGCTTGGATCGAGGTGATCGAGCCGCTCGTCGTTGAGGTAATGCGCTCTTGCAGCTCGCCCATCTCGGTACCGAGCGTTGGCTGATAGCCTACGGCCGACGGCATCCGCCCGAGGAGCGCCGACACCTCGGACCCCGCCTGCGTGAAGCGGAAGATGTTGTCAATGAAGAGCAGCAGGTCCTGTCCTTCCTCGTCACGGAAGTATTCGGCCATCGCCAACCCCGACAGCCCGACGCGCAGCCGCACCCCCGGCGGCTCGTTCATCTGCCCGTACACCAGGACCGTCTTGTCGAGCACCCCGCGCTCCTGCATCTCGCGGTACATGTCGTTGCCTTCGCGGCTACGCTCGCCCACACCGCAGAAGACCGAGTAGCCGCCATGCTCGGCGGCGGCATTGCGGATTAGCTCCTGCATGGTGATGGTCTTGCCCACACCGGCTCCACCGAAGAGGCCGGTTTTCCCCCCCCGGGTGAAGGGAGCAATCAGATCAACTACCTTGATCCCCGTCTCGAACATCTCGCGCTGGACGCTCTGATCCTCGAAAGAGGGGGGCGGCCGGTGGATGGGATAGCGTTGCTCGACAGTGACCGGATCGCCCTCGTCTATCACGTCGCCGAGGACATTGAAGATACGGCCCAGCGTGTGCGGGCCGACGGGTACCGTAATCGGTGAGCCGGTATCCATGACCTCTGCGCCGCGACCCAGTCCGTCGGTGGAGTCCATGGCCACGCAGCGAACCCAGTTGTTCCCGAGGTGCTGCTCGACCTCAAGGATCAGGTTGGACGGCTCGTCGCCGGCGCCGTTCGTCGTAGAATGTTTGATCTCCAGCGCGTTGAACACCGCCGGAAGCCGCTCCGCCGGGAACTCGCAGTCAACGACGGCGCCAATGACCTGGACGACCTTGCCTGTGGCTCCGATAGCTGCCGCAGTCATAATCTTGTCCTCTCCTCAATAGTTACTAGCTGGCGTTCGTCGTTGCCGGCCGGCTCATGCCGTGAGCAACCCCGAGGTAACGTCAATCATCTCCCGGGTGATCGTTGCTTGCCGCGCCTTGTTGTAGTTCAACTGAAGATCGTGGAGCAGCTCGGTGGCATTCTCCGTCGCGTTACGCATCGCCACCATGCGGGCACTCAGCTCGCTGGCCAGGGATTCCAGAATGGTCTCGTAGACCACAACCCCGACATAGCGGGGCAACAGCTGGGCCAGGACTTCCGGCGCCGACGGCTCGTAGATCAGCGAAATGTGGCGCCGGGGCCGCTGCGCCGCGCCGTCGTCCGCGTCAGTCGTCTCGGCTTGCGGCGGCGCGATTGGCAGGAGTGTGTAGTCCGTCGGGTCCTGGCGCAGCATCGAGGCGAATCGCGGATAGATGAAGCGCACTTCGTCGTAGGTGCGCTCCAGATAGCTCTGGATAGCGAAGCGAGCAATATCGGCAGTATCGTCCAGCGTCGGCTGATAGCCGATGTCGTGGAACTGCGAGACGATCCGCACCGGCTCACCGCGCAGTCGTTGGGGGCCTTTGCGCCCAATGGTCACGATATCCAACTCGCGCCCTTGCGCCCGTGCTTCCCGCGCCAGCTGGAGGGTGCGTCGCACGAGGTTGCTGTTCAGCGCGCCGCACAGCCCGCGGTCGGTGGTGAATACGATGACGACGCTGCGTTGGATGGAGCGTTGCTCCAGCAAGGGGTGGGGGGCGGAGTCCTCGTCGCCACTGATCCGCCCGGTCAACTCAGCCAGCAGTTCCCGTATCTTCTCCGCATAGGGCCGCGTCGCCGTCATCCGTTGCTGGGCACGACGCATCCGTGATGCTGCGACCAACTCCATCGCGCGGGTGATCTGACTGGTGTTGCGGATGGATCGAATGCGACGGCGGATATCGCGCAGCGTTGCCACAGTTGAAGACCTCGTTGCCTAGGTACTATGTCCCTCCCCCGGCGGATGCCGGAGAGGGGGTGTGTAGATCGGCCCCGTTTCCCTTTTTAGCCGGCCGCTGCCGGTTGCGGCGCTTCCTCGGCTGCGGACTTCCAGATATTCGCGATGAATTGCTCCAGCGCTTCACGGAGCACCTGCTCCGTGGTCTCGCTGATGTCCAAGTCGTTGCGGATGGCCTCGCCGACTGCCGCGTGACCGGTCCGCATGTACTGGATAAACTCTTGCTCGAAGCGGCCCACTTCCTCGACCGGCACCGAGTCGAGGTAGCCGTTCACCCCGGCGAAGAGGGACATCACCTGTTCTTCGAACGGGATCGGCGCATACTGGCCCTGCTTGAGCAACTCGGTCAGCCGGTAGCCCCGGTCCAGCTCGCGCCGGGTGGTGCGGTCGAGATCGGAGCCGAACTGCGCGAAAGCGGCCAGGTCGCGGAAGCGGGCCAGGTCCAGACGCAGGCTACCGGCTACGGATTTCATGGCCCGCGTTTGGGCATCGCCACCGACACGGGAGACGGACAAGCCCACACTGATGGCCGGGCGGGTCCCGCCCATGAACAACTCGGTTTCGAGAAAGATCTGCCCATCCGTAATGGAGATCACGTTGGTCGGGATATACGTGGTCACGTCGCCGAGCTGCGTCTCGATCACGGGCAGGGCGGTCAGCGAGCCACCGCCGTAATCCGGCGACAGCTTGGCGGCCCGTTCCAGGAGGCGGGAGTGCAGATAGAACACGTCGCCGGGATACGCTTCGCGGCCCGGAGGCCGGCGCAGCAGCAGCGACACCTGGCGGTAGGCCCAAGCGTGCTTCGTGAGGTCGTCGTAGGCGATGAAGGCGTCACGGCCACTGTCGCGGAAATACTCCCCCATCGAGCAGCCGCTATACGGCGCCAAATACTGCATCGGCGCCGGGTCCGATGCGGACGCGACGACGATGATGGTGTGGTCCAGTGCGCCGTGCTCTTCCAAGGTGTTCATGAGCTGGGCGATCTGGCCTTCCTTTTGGCCGATGGCCACGTAGATGCAGACGACGCCGGTTTCGCGTTGGTTGATGATCGTGTCAACGATGATGGCGGTCTTCCCGGTACCGCGGTCACCGATGATAAGCTCGCGCTGGCCGCGACCAATCGGGATCATCGAGTCGACGGCCTTGATGCCGGTCTGGAGCGGCGTATTCACCGACTCGCGGCGGATGACGCCCGGCGCGATCAACTCCACTCGCCGCGTTTCGGTCGCCCCCAGCGGCCCTTTGCCGTCCACCGGCTCGCCGATGGCATTGACGACGCGACCAAGCAGCGCCGCACCGACCGGCACCTCGGCGATGCGTCCGGTCGTCTGTACCTCGTCGCCTTCCTTGATGTGGCTGTAAGCGCCGAGGATGATGGCGCCGACGGCATCCTCTTCGAGGTTGAGGGCCATGCCCGTCGTGTCGCCGGGAAAAGCCAGCAACTCCCCGGCGATGGCCTGCGACAAGCCGTAGACCCGGGCGATGCCGTCGCCGACCTCGACCACCGTACCGACGTTCGCTGTCTGTACCGGATGGTCGAAGGCTTGGATTTGGTCTTGTAGAACTTTGACGATCTCTTCAGAGCGAATGCCCATTGGCTCCCTCTTCTTGTGTGTCCCCCGGTGTAGCACGGTGGCAGCGGCTAGGAGCCGCTCGCCAGCTGCTCGCGCAGCACCTCCAACTGACCACGCACACTGAAGTCTTGGATGAGGTCGTTGTGCCGGATCATCACCCCCCCGATAATGTCCGGGTTCACGTGCTCCGTCATGACCGCCTGCCGGCCATCGCGTTCGAGCCGCTGCCGCATGTCCCCGCGCAGTTCGCCGGTCAGTGGGACGGCAGTGGTGATCGTGTAACGCTCGATCCCTTCCGCCGCGTCTGCCAGTTGCAAGAACCAGTCCTGCACGTCGGCGAACAGGCCGATGCGCCGCCGCCGTATGAGCAACTGCACCAAGTTCATCGCTTCGGCGGTCAAGGTGTCCCCGAAGATGCGCTCTACCAACTCCAGCTTTTGCGTCAGGCCGACTCGTGGGGCCTGGAGGATGGCCAGGAGCGCTTCATCCTGGAGCACTCCCGCGATAGCGGTGAGGTCTTGCCGCCAGCGTGCCCAGCTCCCGGCCTGCCGGGCGACCTGAGCGGCCGCTTGGGCATAGCGCTTGCCCGCACTCCCGGCCGGCATCTACGCCCGTCCCCCCCGGCACTTGCAGCCCGGTACCGCACAGACGGTGTGCTGAGTCATCGGCTCTCCACCTCGGCCAAGACTTCCTCAACCAAGCGCCGCTGCTCAACGCTATCGAGATTGCGCCGGATCACTTGGCTCGCGGCGTCAATAGCCAGATCGGCCACCTCGCGCCGTAGCTCGGCGATGGCATGGTCGCGCTCCCGTTGGATGGCTTCACGGGCACGCTGGAGTGCCCGCGCCTGCTCATCTTCGGCCTGCCGGCGTGCCTCTGCGCGGATGCGCTCGGCTACGCTCGAGGCCTCATCGAGAATGGCGCGCGACTCGTCGCGGACTTGCTCCAACTGACGCTGATATTCGGCACGGTCCTGCGCCGCCGCTTCGCGTAGCTGCCGTGCCTCGTCCAAGTCGGTGCGGATCCGCTCACGCCGCTCGTCCAGTATCCGCAAGATCGGGCGGTACAGAATGAGGCGGAGCAGGAACAAGAGGAGCAGAAAGTTAAAGACTTGGATGAGCAGCAACTGCCAATTTACCCCCAACACTTCAAACATCCATGCACCTCAAGACGCATGTGCTACCGCATGCCAGCCTGCGACAGGTCACTCGCCGGGCGCAGCAACACGACCGGAGACCATCCGGCAACGCTGCCCGCAGCGGCGTGTACACGCGCTCCCGGGCCTAGCATGCCCAGAAAGCGGCGGCGCCCCACCGTGCAGTCGCCGGAGGACGACCAAGCGCCGGCGAACGACTAGACGACGAGAGCCAGCACGAGCGCGACCACGAACGCATAGATCGCCACGGCCTCGGCCAGGCCGAGACCGATAATCATTGCGGCCCGGATCGCATTCTCCGCGTCGGGATTGCGCCCGATAGCTGAGAAGGCCGCGTGTGCGCCAATGCCAATCGCGATCGCTGGTCCCATACCACCGAGGCCGATTGCCAGCCCAGCGGCGAGTTTGGAAACATCCCCTTCCATCTTCGTCTGCCTCCATCCGTAGCGTACTATGCCTGGATCACTAATGGGTTGCGAGTTCATCCGCTCCGTCGTGGGCGGAGTCACCGTGCCCATGCCCCTCCGGCACCGTCACGGCCAGCGCCGTGAACACCAAGGTCAGCATCGAAAAGATGACTGCTTGGATCAGGCCGAACAACACCTCCAAGAGCATGAAGAGGACGGCCACGACGGGAAAGGCCATCACCGTGAGGAGCATCTCCCCGCCGAAGACATTACCGAAGAGACGGAACGAGAGCGACACGGGCACGAAACATTCGATCACGACTTTGACCGGGGTGAGAAAGAGCGGTGTAGCGATCTCCTTGGCGTAGCCGAGCACGCCATGTATGCGGATACCCGAAGCGTGGATCATGATGAATGCGACCAAGGCCATCGCCAGGGTCGTGTTCATATCCGCATTGGCAGCGCGGAAGAGCGGGATGGGCACGGCATGTGCTCCCTCTTCCGCTGCCGCCGGCGCATCCAGTGGCGCAGCGTGTGCGGTGGATACCAAGTCACCGAGCGAGAGCGCAGCGTGTGCCTCCGGTGGCTGGATGGTGATGCTGTTGACCCCCGGCAGCAGCGCCATCCAGTTCGCGGTGACGATGAAGATGAAGAGTGTTGCAAAGAGCGGGAAGATGGTGCGTGCGTAGGCTGGAGCGGTCCCGGTGCAAAGGCCCAGCAGGAACTCCAGGATCGCCTCCCAGAGGTTCTGCAAGCCTCTGGGGACCAACGCAACGTTGCGCGTGCCGGCCCATGCCAATATTAGCAGCACGGCCATCACGATCCAGGTAGTGAGGAGCGAGTTGGTGATGGTGAATCCGGCGATTTCGAAGATACCCTCGCCAGCGAGGCTGGCGTGAAAATTCTCCATCTCCCTACCCTGCCGCAAGACCTGTTGTGTGCATAGGTCGCGCTGCCGGCTCCGCACTCTGGCCTACCGCTGTACCTGTAGCCGATACAGGAGGTAAATCAGGTAGAGACTGCATCCTAGCCCAACCAATATCCCCAGGATCAAGAAAAGCCCTCGGCTCCCGACCCACTCGTCAATGAGATGGCCTACCCAAGCGCCACCCAGCAATAAGCAAGCAACCGTGAACCCAAATTGCGCTGCAAGCCCGAGTACCTGCCAGCCGCTTCCCATTGCCCCACCGCTGTCTTCATCCTCGGTCAGCAAAGAGCAGCGCGAAGTATAGCAGATGGGCCACCGTATTTCAGGATACGCGAGCGGCCGCTCCTCTCCTTGTGAAGGTTTTCACAAGGGCAGAGTATAGCCGGCCGCCATGGTGCTTGGCCAGTCCGGACCTGTCGGTGCTCTCCGCATCCCTACCCGGCCCTCTCCCCCGGCCCCTCTCCCCGTGGGAGAAGGAGGCCGCCGGTGCAGCCTCCGCAATGAACCGGAGCCGATGCTGAGTGTCGTCATTCGCGCTGAGTTTGCTCTAAGCATCGAAGACCTCACGCACCGCACAGGTGAAGCCAGGCAACACGTCCAGGCCGTCGAGGGTGTCATGCTCGGTGAGTGTCACCACTGCGCGGCCCGGCTCCTGTACGTCCACGGTGCGCGTGTCCGGCTGCACCACCCACACCAGGCCCACACCATACCGCAGCCACATCCGCGCCTTGTCGCTGACCTCCCGCCGGCTGTCGCTGGGGGAGACGATCTCCACTACCAGATCGGGGGGCACCTCGGCGTAACCGGTAATCCGCACCCCTGGCGGGATTTTCGCCGCCGAGAAGTAGGCGATGTCCGGCTCGCGCACGGTGTCCGGGTCGCGCTCCAGCCAGACGCCCGAGTCCGAGGCCGTCAAGCTCCCCAGCTTCCGGGGCTTGATGAAGCCTCCTAAGAGGATGGTCAGATTCGCTGCGATTTTGCCATGCTCATGTCCTGTGGGCATCGTTTCGTACAGCACCCCTCGTATCAGCTCGCCGCGCACGCCCTCGCTGTCCAAGCGCAGGAGATCGTCAGCAGTCAGCAGCCTGTTCGCGGTGATCGCCATATCCATTTCCTTCCCGGCAGGTCCTCGGCTTCCCACATCCCCGCTCGCTCCCTAGCGCGGGACCGGGATGAGGCGCAAGCGCTGCCCGGCGGAGCGGCGGGACAGCGTGGGCGTGACTGAGCATGGGCCAGCGCTCGCGCTGATCTACTCAGTATCTCACCGCAGGCATCACGGAGTCATCTACCCGTCTCGGGGGGCGAGCAACCCTGCCATAGTGCCAGTGCCGCCGAGAGAACGGTGCCGGCCAGCCATCAATTCTGCCTGGACAGCGTCAGCTCCGATCCAGCAGTGCGCCCGCTTGGGCGACCACCTTGCGGAATGCCGCCGCGTGCTCCCGGATGATCTCCGGGCGGTAGTGCTTGAACCAGGGGATCGAATACACCCGCTCCGGCAGGGAATCGGTCTGCGGCAGGGTATCCGCATCCTGGCGCACGTCGCGGTCGGCGTGAGCGATGCGCGTCGGTGTGCCGTGACCGTACACGTCCGCCTGGTTCAGGACGGGATGCCGGTGCAGCAGCAGGTTTGCCCCGGGGCTGGTATGTGCTCCTTCGGCCCGGACGGCAGCGCAGAAGTCCTCCACGCTCAACCCGCCTAGCTCCTCCGGCACGTACAGGCCGTGTGGCGCGTACCACCCGCCCATCGTGCTGTCCGAGTCCGGCGGCGGGCGGTGCGCTTGCAGGCCCGGTGCTCCTTCCAGCAGGTCCCAGAAGTAGTTCATCGCCCGCTGGATTTCCTCCATGCGCTCCCGATAGTGCTTCAACTGCACCCGGCCGACCGCCGAGGACAGCTGGTTCATGCGATACTTGAACCCGCCCAGCGGGAGACCGGCTAGCTCACGTAGCTCCGGGTGCTCGATCTGTCTTGTACGCTCGTAGTGCCCGAAAGCGATGGCCCGCTCGTAGATTTCCTGATCGTCGGTAATCAGCATCCCGGCCTCGCCGATAGCCAGCGCCTTGCCCGACATACAGGACATGGCGCCTGCGTGGCCGATGGTGCCTACGAGCTGCCCCTTGTACCGGGCGCCGTGGGCGTGCGACACGTCCTCGATCACCTTGATGCCCCGCGCGTTGGCCATCTCCATGATGGGGTCCATATCGGTCGGATACCCCATGTAATGCACCACCATAATCACTTTCGTCCGCGGGGTGATCTTCCGCTCGACATCAGCAGGATCGAGCGTCAGCGTCGCCGGGTCCATGTCGGCGAAGACGATGGTGGCGCCCAGATTCATGGCCTGGAGCACGGAAGCCCAAAAGGTCATGCTCTGGCAGATGATCTCGTCACCCACACCCAACCCGCACCCGAACATGGCCGTGTGCAGCGAGGCCGTGCCGGTGTTGTGGCCGAGCGCATACTTTGTGCCGTGCCACTGGGCAAAGTCTTGCTCGAACTGCACGGTCACATCCGTGCCGGACATGGCGCCGCGGCGCAGAACGTCCAGCGCCGCCGCCTCGTCCTCCGCCGTGATGATCGGCCACTTGAAAACATCGCCGGGGTCGGTCCGCACTGCCGGCGCTCCGCCTAGGATCGCGAGCTGCTCCATGGTCGCTCTCTCCCTCCAGGTCTTGCTAGACCGTTACCGTTGGTGGTATCGCTCCGGTGGCCGCCGGTGCCGTGTCGCGGTCGGCGGCGGCCAGCCAGCACCGCATGTTCGCCAGCACCGCGTTGATCGCGCTGACATCCCCGTCGCCGCTGACCGGCGTGTGTGAGCCTTCGTACATAAAGGGGCCACGGAAACCGTCGGTCACGAGCGCGCCGAAGATGGCTGGGAAGTCGAGCTGTCCTTGGCCAGGGTCCAGATAGCGGCGCCGGCCTTGGGCGGTGAACGGCTGGCCATCGTAGTCGCGCACATGCACGTCCAGCACCATTGACTGCCCTTGCCGCGCCGCCGCCATGGGGTTGTGCGGAAGGGACAGATCGTTGCCCGACAGATCGGCAAACGCGCCGCTTACGCCCCGCTCCACGCAGTTGTGCCAGCCTAGAAACTCCAGATCGAGGGTGACGGCACAGCCGGCGGCGAGGCCTCCAAAGTGTGTCAGGGCACTACGCACGTTGTCTACCGGGTTGTGTACCGTGCAGGGGATCGTTTCCAGCCCCACCGCCATGCCGGCATCTTGGACCCGCAGCAACAGCGGCTCCAGGGCATCAAAGTTTCGCGCCAGATTCCGGTCGCTTTCGGGACGGTCCCACAGATGCAGGGTAACCAATTGGGCACCGACTTGCTGTGCCAGCCAGAGCGCCTCTAGGAAGCGGCGCTGTCCATCGGCTACCTGCGCCGGGTCGGGGCTGCCAAAGGCGGCTCCTAGGTTCTTCTCGGCATGGACCACCCGGATCGGCCGGCCGCAGGACCGGAAGGCCCGCGCTGCCCGCTCCAGGTCCTCGTGGAACCCGCGATAGAACAGCACTTCGACGGCATCGGCCTCGATGTCGGCGAGGTAGCCGGCGAGCGCCACCGGATCGCCGCCGTTGGGATAGCGTGCCAGCGAGCCGGTGGATACGCCCACAAGCACTCCCTGGCCGGATGCGCGGCTATCCATAGCTTGTCTCCTGCTGCTCCTCTCGCCAGAGTACCAGGCGGCGGTCATGCATGATTGTATAGGTTTTTCGATAGAAGATGAGTTGGCCCTGACCGCTGGCCCCTTCCCTTCAGGAGGGGCTGGGAATAGGTGTGCAGCCTCAGCCGAAACGCCTACCCTTGTCAGCCTTGGCGGTCTGGGGCCGGGTGGACGCCGGAGTGGTCGAGGAGGGTGCAGCCCAATGCTAGAGAGCTACTGAGATGGAGACTCATCTACCGCGCCCGCCCGCCGCGCAGAACAGCCTGTGGCGTAATGGCGACTTTCTCAAGCTGTGGTCTGCCCAGACCGTCTCCGTCACCGGATCGCTGCTGGGCGCCCTCCAACTTACGGCGATCCTGGCGCTGGCGGCCACGCCGTTCCAACTGTCGCTGCTGATCGCCGCCGGCGTGTTGCCGGCACTACTGTTCGGGTTCGTCGTCGGGGCATGGGTAGACCGCTTGCGCCGGCGCCCGGTGCTGATCGCCGCCGATCTGCTCCGGGCCGCACTGCTCGGCTCCATCCCAGGCGCCTGGTTTGTCGGCGCTTTGCGTATCGAGCAGCTGTACCTGATCGCTTTTCTGCACGGCTTCCTGACCGTCTTCTTCAATGTGGCCTACCGTTCCTATCTCCCCTCCCTGGTGCGCCGTGAGCAGTTGGTGGCGGCCAACGGCCGTTTGTCGGCCAGCGCGTCCGTCGCCGAGGTCGGAGCCTTCAGCTTGGGTGGCTGGATCGCGCAGCTCGCCTCCGCTATTGTCGTCGCGGCGGTGGACGCCGTGACGTTTCTCGTCTCTGCCCTGCTGCTGGCCTGGATTCACACGCCCGAGCCGGCCCCGGCGCCGCCTGCTGCACAAGCCAGCCTGCGCCGGGAGATCGTCGCGGGCCTCCGGCTGGTCGTCGGCAACCCGTTGCTGCGGGCTATCGGTGCGAGCAAGGCTGTCGGCCTGGGCCTCGGCGGGGGCGTCATCGGGACGCTCATCGTGCTCTACGGCATCGAGACGCTGGGCTTGGCGCCCGGTGTGCTGGGAACCATCTTCGCTCTCGGTGGCGCAACCTCCATTCTGGGTGCGTTGAGCGCCGGCAGGCTGACACACCGGTTTGGCTTGGGTAAGACGTTGGCGGCCGGTTTCCTGTTGTACGGCCTCGCGTCGTTCCTGATTCCGTTGGCGCGCGGCCCGTTGCTACTGGCCGGAGCATTGCTGGCAGTGCAGCAGCTGGCTGACTTCGCGCTGGCAGTCTACGAGATCAACGAAGTCAGCCTCCGCCAGGGAATTACCTCACAGCGGATGCTGGGGCGGGTACACGCCAGCCTGGAAGTCGTCGAGCTTGGCGCGCGGCTGGCCGGGTCACTACTCGCGGGAGTGCTGGCCGAGGCGGTGGGTCTCAGAGGGGCGCTGGCGGCGGGGGCGGGCCTGCTGGCGGCGGGCGGGCTATGGCTAGTGCTGTCTCCGGTCCGGCGCGTGAGGTCCGTCCCGCCCGCCGAGACAGACCCCGCAGCGTAATCCTCTTCAGTGGCCGATTCCAGGGCTAACGTGCGCCGAGAGGCTAGTTTGGCAAGTATTCGTTCCATTGCCCAGGCGTCATTTTCTTCTTTGCCACTAGCACGGCTAGGTAGTCGGTAAATGAGAAAGGGCATTGCACGGTCTGCTGCAATTGCTGGACGATATATGGATTTGCCGTGCCATCGTTGCTACAAGCCCGTCACTCAAGCTGGCGTTTGCCTCATGTGATGTCTTTATGACGGCACGGCAAAGGGTTGCCGCCGGCGTGGACGAAGCCCCCATTCCCAGATCAACACGGCGCTTGAAACCTTTTGACTCGCGGCCGGTCTAAGGGGGCAGTGTGGGGGCGGCTGCGGGTGTCCCTGGCGGCTGAATCGAGGTTGGCCGGGGCCGGGAGTCTCAGGATTGTCTGTAGTAGAAGTACGTGAGCTACGCAAAGCCTATGGCCCCACCGTGGCCGTGGACGACATCTCGTTCTCGGTGGCGGAAAACGAGGTCTTTGGTCTGGTGGGTCCCAACGGTGCGGGCAAGACCACGACCATGGAGTGCCTGGAGGGCCTGCGGAGTCGGGACGCGGGTGAGGTCAGCGTGCTGGGCCTGGACCCTGGGGACGCCGGGGCGGACCTGCGACGCCGCATCGGCGTCCAGCTACAGGAATCCAGCCTGTTCGACCGGATCAGGGTGCAGGAAGCTCTGGCCCTGTTCGCGTCCTTCTACCCGCAGCCCCTTGACTGGCATCCGCTTATCAAGCAGCTGGGGTTAGGCGACCGGCTCAAGGCGCCCTTTGCCAAGCTGTCCGGGGGGCAGAAACAGCGGCTCTTCATCGCGCTGGCCCTGGTGAATGACCCGGAGTTGGTGTTTCTGGACGAGCTATCCACGGGGCTTGACCCGCAGGCGCGGCGGACGATGTGGGACCTCGTGCGCTCCCTCCGGGACCAGGGCAAGACCGTCTTCCTCTCCACGCACTTCATGGAGGAAGCCGAGCGGCTTTGCGACCAGGTGGCCATCATGGACCGGGGCAAGATCGTGGCCCTCGACACCCCGGAGAGCCTCATCGGTGGCCTCGGTGTCGAGACGCGGGTGGTATTCACTGCCGAGGATACGATAGACGCCAAGCAGCTGGAGGCGGTGGCGTCAGTTTCGCGGGTTGAGGCGAGCGGCGACCGGGTGATCGTCCACGGGCAGGGAGACCGGCTGGTCAGCGAGGTCGTGCGGGCAGTAGAGGCGTACGGCTGGCGTTTCCGGGACCTGCGGAGTGAGCAGCCGACGTTGGACGATGTCTTTCTCGCTCTGACGGGAAGAGCGCTGCGCGAATAGAGGTGCGCCATGCGGGGAATGAACCAACTGATCGTAGTGCAATTCAAGCTCTTCTACCGCGAGCCGGCGGCCTTCTTCTTCACACTGGTATTCCCCGTGCTCCTACTGGTGGTTTTCGGATCGATCTTTGGCGACATAGAAATCGAGGCGCTGCCCGGTTTCAAGGTCGTGGATGCCATGATTCCGGCTTACACTGCCTTGATTATCGGTAGCTCGGCGTTCATGGGGATACCGAACAACACCGCGTCCGCTAGGGAGACAAAGGTGCTCCGGCGCTTCCGGGCCACGCCAATCAGCCCGGCTACCTATCTTACCGCTGAAGTTGTCGTGTTCTTTGTCATGAATCTGGTGGGCATGGCGCTATTGATCCTGGTTGGGATCGTCGTCTACGACTTGCATTTCGGGGGATTCTGGCTCAGTGTGCTCGGCGGGTTCGTACTCAGCACCGGCGCCTTCTTTGCCGTTGGCTACGTGGTGGCAAGCATTTCACCCACGGTGAGAATGGCGAGCGTAGCGGGGATGGTCCTCTTCTTCCCACAGATATTTCTCTCCGGCGTGATGTATCCGGTCCAGCAGATGCCCGCATGGATGCAGCAGATCAGCCAGGCGCTCCCGATGACGTATGTCGTGGAATTGCTGCAAGGGCTATGGTTCGGTTTTGCGTGGAGTGAGCAGTGGGATGCGGTGGCGATCCTCGGCGGGATGCTCGTGGTCGGCACGGCCCTGGCCGTGAAGACCTTCCGGTGGGAGTAAGTACGAGGGCGATCCGCACCGGAGCAGCTGGACTTGGGTCTCATGGTCGAACGGGAACGCTCCCGCGCGCGCCAGTCGGAGTATCTCGTCGCGCGCGGCCAATGCACATTCGACCACCTCAGCGGCATAGCCCAACTTGACCCGGTGCTGCGCGAACTCATCTTCATCGAGCACTTCCAGCGAACCATCCAAGTAGCAGCGAATATCAATGTCCAGATCAACCCAGCGGATCGTTGTGCCGTCGAAGCCAGCGGGCATCGCCACGTTGGCATACCAGCGATTGGGGACAACGCTGTAATCTCGTAAATGCCAGACGTTGTACCAACGATCCTCGAAGTAGCAGTGGAGTGCTGTGTTGCCGCTCGGCACCCAGCGTGCTTCCCTCGTCACGTAGACCGGGGTGCCCGCTGGCACTTTGACGCGGAGCAGCGGGCCGCTGTGGTCCACTAGCTGACCCGAACAGAAGCGCTGGACCGTACCGTCGTATTTGGTTTTCTCGATGCGTACTTGTCGTGGTGCCACCGTTTGCCCACTATCTCTACGTAGCTTGCTCCATGCTTACGAGGGCGGTCCGACGGGTATGCCGGGCAGCGCCACGTACACGCGATAGACGCTGGTCTGAGCGGTGATGAACAGCGTCTCCCCTCAGGGATAACTCAGACTTCCTAGATCCCTCCTCATGATACGGGTAGGTTTTCGTGTAGATGCACCGCGCCCCCCTGGACTGCGGCCTCCGCCGCAGTGACGAGACAGAGTATCCCGCCATTGCGGCGCAAGCTAGTGGAGGCTGCCGTCGTGTCACCCGATAAGCATAGCCCCGGGGGCGGGCACCTCCGGGAGTACCTTGGTGCCCGGCGGCACGATCTCGTCTATCGCTGCCAAGTCGGCGGCAGTGACTTTCACCTCCAACGCCCCCAGGTTGTCCCGCAATTGCGCGGCGGTACGTGGGCCGATAAGCGGCGTGGTGACTCCGGGCTGTGCCAGCAGCCAGGCCAGCGCCAGTTGGCTGAGGGTGATGCCCTTGTCCGCTGCCAGCGGCGTCAGTCGTTCCAACACGTCGAACGCGCGCGCCTCGGCTGCGGCGCCGACCTGCGTGCCCCGGAGAGCAAAGCGGGACTCCGGTGGTGGCGGGTGGTGGTGGCGGTACCGGCCACTGAGCCACCCGCCACCCAGCGGTCCGTAGACGATGGCGGCGAGGTCATAGGCCCGGCAAAACGGCAGCACGTCGGTCTCCAGCGCCCGGTCGAACAGGCTGTAGGATGCTTGCTCCGAGACGATGGGCGCGATGCGGAGCCGGTCGCTGGTCCACAGGGCCTCGCAGAGCTGCCAGGCCGCGGAGTTGGATGTGCCGAAATAGTGGACTTTGCCTTGGTGCCGCAAGTCATCCAGGGCGCGGAGGGTCTCCTCCAGCGGCGTGGTCAGGTCGCGGGCGTGGAGCTGGTAGAGGTCAATGTGGTCGGTGCCGAGCCGGCGCAGACTGGCCTCTACCTGACGCATGAGGTGATAGCGGGAGCCGCCGGAGTCGTTTGGCCCGTGGCCCATCGGGGCGCTGACCTTGGTTGCCAGCACCACCGCGTCGCGCCGGCCCTTGATGCCCTGACCGAGGTACTCCTCGGATCGTCCTAAGGCGTAGGCGTTGGCGGTGTCAAAGAAGTTGATGCCGGCATCAAGGGCAGTGTGGACCAGGCGGACGGACTCGTGCTCGTTCAGCCGGATGCCAAAGTAGGCGCAGCCCAGACAGAAGAAGGATACCTTGACGCCGGCGCGTCCCAGATTGCGGTACTCCATCTTCTAGCTTTTTAGCCACAGAGACACAGAGAGTAGGGGTGCAGCGTGCTGTAGCCCTGGGCGCGATCAACCACGCCCCTACCTCCGCCCGACCCTCTCCCAGGGGGATTGGGTTCCCGCTTGCGGAGACCTTTGCATAACCTCCAAGATGGAGTGCTGTGGTGTGGTGACTCCACTCTCGCCAACCTGAACAGGCTGGATTTTGGATTCCCGCTTGCGCGGGAATGACGAGTTATGCAAAGGTCTCCTGGCGCGGGAATGACGGGTGGCAGACGCCCCCTCTCTATTACTCGGCGCTGGAGAGGGGCCGGGGGGTAAGGCGCGGGCCGCTCGCCGGCCTTACTCCGGCAGCGGCTCCCGCTGCACCAGCTCGACGGTGTGCCCTTCGGGGTCGGTCAGCCACGCGCCACTGAACCGCTGGCCCTTCTCCGGGTCGTCGGTGGATTCCACCGGCTTGTCCACGGTAAACCCCGAGGCCTCGACGTGGGCGCAGATCTCCCGGATGTTGTTGACGGAGATGCCGATATGGTCCAGCTCTCCTTGTGGTCCGGGTGGATCGTCCGTATGGACGAGCTGGAGGCCGGGGTACCAGACTTTCTCCGGGTTGTCGGGATCACCCGCGATATTGCGCCGGGGCAGTCCCATCACTCGCTCGTAGAAGTCCATGAGGAGCTTCATATTCCGACACCGGATCGCCGCATGGTGATGCTCCCCGGCCTCCGGCCTGACCTGTGCGCGGAAATCGCCGCTATGCTCGCCACTCATCGCTACGCTCCTCACCTTGTATAGGCGCCTGGGACCGCAGATAACGTACCCGCTCTGGATTCCCGCTTGCGGAGACCTTTGCATAACTCCCAGGACAGCGTGCTCAGTGGCCGTGACTCCACACTCGCCAACCTGGGAGGACCGGTTGTTGGATTCCCGCTTTCGCGGGAATGACGGGTTACGCAAAGGTCTCCTGGCGCGGGAATGACCGGGAAATGCCCATACACCCTAGCCCCTAGTCGGTTGGTACCGCTATTGGCTCACGCTGCTGGATACTATCCAGAATCGCCGCACACATTCTCCCAATTGTGCCGCGAACAAGCAACTCCGGCCTAGCTCAGGCCGCATACGCCCGCAACGTCGCGGCGGCGATCTCGTCCCAGTCGAACCGGCGGACCGAGGCCAGAGCGGCCGACGCTGCCGCTGTGAGGTCGAGCTGCCTGGCTTCCAGCATGGCGGCATACAGCGGATCGTCGTCACTGGGGTCGTACAGCGTGCCCGCTGCCGGCTCGACGGTCGCCGGCAGGCATCCGAGCGCGGGGGCAATGACCGGTTTGCCCCAGGAGAGCGCCAGGATCAGCGTGCCTGACGTCATCGTATCCACGAACGGCAAGGTGACGACATCGGCTGCCTGCATGATGAGCGCAATGTCCTCGCTCGGCGCCCGGTCGTAGGCGCGGAGGATGATCCGCGGATGCTGCGCGGCCTGCCGGCGAATGGCCGCCAGAAATTCCGGCTGGCGAGTGTTCCCGCCGGCGATCAGCAGCCACGAGTTGTCACCCGGCAGGTGCCGAAAGCTCTCCATCAGGCTCTCCAAGCCCTTGTAAGGCAGGAGGCCGCCGAAAAACCCGTAGGCGAAAGCCGGGGGTGGCACGCCGAGGGCGGCGCGTGCCTGCTCGCGCGTCACCGCGTTGGGATAGACCCCGATGAAGTGAGGGTGTGGGATGACAAAGAGATTCCGGGTGCGCTTGAATATCGTCCGCACTTGGCAGGCGGCAACTTCACAATGCGCGATGACTGCCGTTGCCAGGCGGCAGATCTCCAAGCGGCACTCGTGGTCAATCGCCTGGTGGCGACGGTTGTGCGGGTAGATGTTATGGGCGGTCCAAACCAGCTTGTAGCCTAGCGCGCGTGCCAACTCCATGGAGCGCACAAAGGCGCGCATCTGCCGCTGCATGATGGCGGCATCGTCGTCATAGTAGTCGTGGTGCGGCCAGTGGTGGTGCAGCACGTCGAGGTGCCCCCGGTTCCGGTGCAGGAACGCCTCGCTGAAGTCATCAACGAACGTAACCTCGGCACCCAGCCGCTCCAGCCCCTCGGCCAGGATGGCCCCGTAGGGGTTGTTGCGCGGATGGTCACGGGGCAGCCGTGGCACCTGGTGGTAGTAGAACCCGACGCGCACGTCGCCTCCTTCACAGCTATCGGTCGGGCGAGTACGGGCGGCTTGCCCACCTCACCCCCAGCCCCTTCCCTCCAGGGAGACGTAGATTGCGGCTTCCGCCGCAATGACGGGTAGCCGGGAGAGCCGTGTTGCCATCAGGCCGGCTGCACCACGTGCCCGCTCCGGCCGGACTCGTACACCGCCTCGACGACGCGCAGGGCGGCGATGCCGTCGCTGGCCGTGATCGCCGGTGGGCGCGCCGCGGCAATGGTCGCGGCGAAATCTTCCAGGACGGCGTAGTGGGTGCTCTGCTCGAACTCGTAGACCGCTTCACCCTGCTGGGTGGCGACGGTGAGTGTGCCACGAGAGAACTTCTCATGGAGTGGTGTGGCGATGATCGTGCCCGCGGTGCCTTGGATTTCCAGCAGCGAATTGCGCTGCTCGTCCGGGTCGCCGGTGCTCCAATAGCTCGTGACGACGGCGTGGGCACCGTTAGCCAGGCGGAGCAGGGAGGAGGCGGTGTCTTCGACGGGATAGCGGGCCGCGAGGGTGTCCACAAAGGCGGCCGCGGCCGTGATCTCGCCAAAGAGGAAACGTAGCAGGTCAATGCAGTGCGAGGCGTTGTCCATATAGCAACCGCCGCCGGCCTGGGCCGGATCGTGCCGCCAGCGCGCCGGCACGTCGGGGCTGCGGCCGGAGAAGTTGGCCCGCACCGCCGTCACTGGTCCAATTGCGCCCTCCGCCAGCAACTGCTTGATCTTGCGGTGCCGCGCGTTGAAGCGCTGGTAGAAACACATCATAAAGCGGATGCCGGCGCGCTCGCAGGCAGTACGCATTTGCTCACCCTCGCGCGAGCTGAGGGCCATGGGCTTCTCGCAGAGGATGTGCTTGCCGTGCGCGGCGGCGGCCAGCGTGTCGGGCAGGTGGCGCCCTACCGGCGTTGCGATGTAGAGGGCCTGAAGGTCAGGGTCGGCAACGATGTCCGCGACGCTTCCGTAGACCCGGGGCACATCATGCTTGCGGGCAAACGCCGCGGCGGCCGAGCGGTCGCGGCGCATGATCGCCACCAACTCGGCGTGTGGCGCCGCATGCATGGCCGGGGCCATCACCCGGTCGGCGATGTCGCCGGCGCCGATAATCCCCCAGCGAATGACGGGCACTGCGCCGGTCATCGCCTTTCATTTCCTTCAGTGGCCTTAGTGAGGTCATGGTGTTTTCTGCTCGCCTCGCTACTCAGCGCGGCTCTCGGCGCACAACCCTTTAGCCTGGGGGGGAGAAAGAAGCCGATGCCCCAGCTCAGGTGCATGGTCGCCAGCACTAGCGGTAGGAGGACGGCGGACGGCTCCCGGCGCCGGATCCCCGTTGCCGCCGATCCCAGCACCAGGGTAGTAAGGTACACCAGCGGCAGCGCCGCTGCTAACCGGAACTCCCCGAAAACAGCCAGGGCAGCCGAGGCGACCAGACCGAGCACCAGCAGGGGAGCAGCCACTTGCCGGGCCCGCAGCGAGGTCTTATGTTGCCGCAGCACGACCGACTTCCACCGGCCATAGTTGAAATACTGGTACGCCAGCGCCGAGAAACTGCTACGGGGACGGTACTTGGCCGCAAGCTGCGGGTCGAACCAGACCGTTCCGCCCCGCTGGCGTAGCCGCCAGTTGAGTTCATAGTCCTCGTTTCGCAGGAGCCGGGCATCGAACCCGCCGGCAGATATCAGGGTTTTGCGGTACCAGGCGCCCAGGTAGACCGTATCGGTCGGCCCGGCGGTCGTTCCCACCCGGTAGCGAGAACCGCCCGATCCCAGCAGTGAGGTCATCATGAGCGCTATCGTCCGCTCGAAGAACGTTGTCCCGACCGGGTGCTGCCGCCCCCCGACGTTGGCCGCGCCCGTCCGCTCCAGCAGCTCGACGGTGCGACGAATGTATCCGGGCGGGAGTATGGCGTGGGCGTCGCACCGGACGATAATCTCGCCGGTCGCCGCCCGGATGGCGAGGTTGAGGCCGTTGGCTATGTTGCCCAATGGGTTGGGGACTATGTGGGCCTCGGGGTAGGACCTGCGGATCAACTTGGCCTGCGCCGGGGTGTCCGAGCCGTCGGCGACGATGACCTCGATGGAGCCGGGGTAGTCCTGGGCCAATACCGCATCAAGGGTAGCCGGAAGGGTATCTTCCGCGTCGAGCGCCGGAATGATTACCGATACTTGTACCATATACATGTGCTTGGGGGGGGGGGTAGATGCATCACCTCCTGCCATGCACTACTCTCCCTCGCCGCCCTCCCTATCCAGTGTGCGTTTCTACGCTCGCCTGTCTACGGCGGTCGCCGGCATACGCCCACATCCGACGATACGCAGCGATGTACCGGTCCGCAACCGCGCAGGCGTTATATTCGGCTTCAACCTTTCTTCGTCCGGCGGTGCCGTACCGGCGGCGAACGTTGGTATCCGCCAGCAGACTTTCGATGGCCGCGGCCAGCCTGCCCACGTCCCGTGGGGGAACGGTAACTCCGCTCACGCCGGCCTCCGTTATCTCCGCGACGCCCGGTATCGTGGTGGTAACGACCGGCTTACTCATAGCGGCCGCTTCGATGAGAACCCTCGGTATGCCCTCAGCATAGTAGGTCGGATGGACAATCACGTCAGACACCGCAAGTATGGCTGGGATGTCGTCGCGATCCCCGATGTGCCTAACCGAACCGTTGTTGCCGTTGCTGGTCCACGCCGCGAGGTCCGATCCGGTGACCGATCCTGGATTCCCGTAGTCAGGATCACCGGCGAGGAGGAAGCGGGTGTGCGGTTGCCGGCTCCGGACCAGATGCGCCGCCGCCACATACTCAGCAATACCCTTGTCGTACAGCAGACGTGAAACCATGGTGACGACCAGCATCCCCGGCTCTAGCCCCAACTCTGCCCTGACCATCTCTTGCTCGTGACTGGAAACGCTATCAGGACTGAACTTCGAAAGATCAACTCCTGCCCCCCCCTTGAGCACCAGAGCCTTGCTCATCGCCGAACGCCTCGTTCCCAACAAGACGTCGATATCATGTTGTGTCTGGAAAGTCAGGGCGTCGCTCAGATGTGCGACCATGTGATACAGCAGTACCACCCATGAACGCAAGACGCGGCGCCGCAGACCACCCGGCGAGAACGCGTACCCCAGGCCCGTGACTCCGCTGAAGACCATTGGGATGCCGATCAACCGGGCTGCAACAACGCCGTACACGTTCGGCTTGACGGTGAAGTGGTGGACCATGTCCGGCTTGAGCCGCCGGTAGATACCCATAAGCGCGATTACGTGCCTGACCTCGGACAGCGGATTCAGGCTGCGGCGGTCCAGCTGCCATGGGACGAATGTCGCTCCCAGCCTCTCGATGTTGGTCACGAACTTGCCGGGCGGCGCCACTGCGTACACAGAGACACCCATCTCCAGGAGCTTGCGGATGATCGGCGCTCGGAACCGGTAGATGTTGGTATCCGAATTGGCGACGATGACTGCTGTCCTCGGAAAGTCATTCATCTCCGAGCCTTGTCGTTCAACAGTTGGTCGAACAGAGTTTCCAACTGGTCCAGAGCTGCTTCGTGGGAGAACTGGGAGCGCACGCGCTGGTATGCTCGTTCGACTGTGACGGACTTGGCCTCGGCCGGGAGCTCCATCAGTTGGGTCATCCCGTCCGCCAGCGCTTCATGGTTTCCGGGCGGCACGACGATTCCTGTCTCTCCATCGGCAATTAGCTCAGGAATGGCGCCGACCGAAGTTGCCACGACCGCTCTGCGTGATGCCATCGCCTCCAATACTACCACTGGCATACCTTCCCACGCCGAAGACAACACCAGCGCGTCGCTGGCCGCGAACAGCTCCGGCATATCCCGACGCAGCCCGAGCATCCGAACACGTTCGGACAGCCCTAGCCGCCGAATCATTGACCGAATCTCGCCCTCCAGCGGCCCCTGCCCGGCGATGATCAGGGATGCCTCGGGGCGCCGCCGGGATACTTCTGCGAAAGCGTTCAGCATATTCGGGTAGTCCTTCTGGATGTCGATCCTGCCCGCCGCCAGCCACACAAACTGACCCTCCGTAAGGCCCAAGTCGCTTCGCGCGCGCTCGCGGCTCCGAACCGCCTCGAACCGGGCGATATCTACGGAGTTGTGTATGATATGAATATGGAATGGCTTCATGACTCCCCGGCGACAGAGTTCGTCCGCTATACCCGGTGATAGTACAATCACCGCATCCGCCAGTCCATCCGTAATTCCCAGCAGACGCTCCCTTGCAGCCCCATGCCGCGAGTTTTGAACGAACGATACGCTATGAGCAGACGATACGCCCGTGCGCTTTCCCAGGAGCCGCGAGGTCATTATGCCGTGGAACATGACGCCGACCAGCAGGGCGGGCTTGGCTCGCCGGACCGCCAACGCTGCCCGGAGCAGGCTTGCGTACTTCAGCGCTCCTTTGGATGAGTTCAAGGTCACGGCCTGGACGCCAGGATCGCGCAGCTCCGAGCGCAGCGACCGCTCCGAGAACGGCAGATACGAAACGACAGTCACCTGCCAGCCCCGGTCCGCGAGGCCGTTGGCAAGGCTGACAAGCTGATTCTCGGCGCCGCCCCGTTCCAGGCCGCTGATTATAAACATTACGTGGAGGGCCATACGCTCATAGCTTCCCATGCTTCCCGCTGGGTCTTTCTATTGTCACCCCCGGTTCGAGCCAGGGGCAGGCTCTGAGCCTTGCGGTTACGCTCAAGGTAAACTCCGTGAAGGGTCTCCCCGTCGTAGCTGAGATTATTCGCTGCGCTCAGAATGACAGGTCTGGCAGCGATTCTCTGGAGGGCAAACACCAGCCCAATGGTGAAGAAGGGGCCCTGGTCCGCTATCTCGCTTTCCATGCCCACAACCCGACTCTCACGGCGGTGCCCAGCAGGGCCAGGAGAACTACGTACCAGAGAACGAATCCCCACTGGCCCGAGGCCACGCTTTCCATGTTCACCAGAGGCACCGTTAAGATATGAGCGCCGGCGGCCATGGTGAAAACTGATGCGTCCGCATGGAAGAACAACTGGTACACCACCCGGAACAGGATTCCGAGGGCGAACATCCCCAAGAAAACGCCCAAAATGCCGAAGTTGGCGTACATTTCCCCGATCTGATGTATCTTGACATTGTTGATTTCATTGCCCTCAGGCAGGAACCCGAAACGCCGCCCCAGGTTTCCTATTTCCCTGGGCTTGTCCTCCCAGAAGAACCGGGGAATGAGCTTGAACAGCATGGGGTAGTAGGTCTCGCCCTTCAGATATGGCATATTCGCAGGCACCTGTTTGATGATCCAGGAGAACCGCAACAACACGCTCAGGCGCCTGGCGGAAGCGTTCATTGCGCTATGGAGGCGGTTGAAGGAAGAGATGCCTCCCGACTCTAAGAAGTCCCGCAGGACTTGCATGTAGATTCCCATCTTCTCAATAAGGAGGCTATCGGAATGCGGAGCAGACGGGTTCCTGCCGACCGAATCAGATGTCTCCGTCTTTAGGCTCACTGGCACTACAGCGGCCTCACCCACGAAGGCCGGACGGTAGATGAGCGTCGCCGGCGAGCCGCCCTCCCTGATCGAGGAGCGATCCCCCGCCGATCCTATGAGCTCATACAGACGGAACGTTACACGCGAGTCTACCACCAACACCTCTTGCACCCAATACTCGGCCCAGTTGTCATCGTCCACCTCGACCCGAATCGCGTCTCCCGGCTGCACACTTGCCAGAGCGGCGTGCTCCGATTCACCCGTCGCGCCGATGACCAGCCGCCGCCAGCCGGTCACGCTCGCTGGGTCTACCTCCCACGTAGTGGCATCGAGTGTCCGCAGTTGGAACTCCCCATCAGCGTCCACATCGCTGTAGAGAGTCGGAACGAATGTGATGAGCCTGAGCCTCTGCTTGTCCAGAGCGGCTCGCGTTCGCGTGGCCAAGCCGGTTCTAACGCTGGCGATATCATAGGCTGGCAGGCGTACCTTGTGAACGCACCGCCCATCGAGCACGTTCCCGCCTTCGCTGACGATGAAGTCGAGATTGTTATACCTATAGTTGGCTCTGTGGTCGAGCAGGTCCTCGGCATTGACCGGGAATATGTGCAAGAAGTATATGCGCGTGGAGCCGTCAGCCTGTTCCGCGCTGCACAAGGCAGCGTCCTTGTGGGAATAGGTCAGGACGCCATCCATGAGAACGATGTCGTAGTCGGATTCCTTGACGACAGGTCCGTCCAATGCGTCGGAGGGGCTGAACTCGTGATCCGATATGCGCGTGGAAATGTTCGCGTTGGTCCCGTGCGTCCAGATCAGAGCGCGAAGCTGTGGCCGCAAAGGCAGCAGCACGAAAACCAAAACCGCCGCCGTGAGCACGCCGTAGAGCGCTCCCCGCCACGTCGGAACGGGCGCGGTTGTGCCCCAGGCAATGAACATCGCAAAGATGGCACTCAGCCCGTGCTGCACCAGTCCGGTACTCACCCCCAGCAGCACGTAGCATGCCACCATCAGCCACATAAATGCCTTGCCGGCGAGGCCCAGCTCGCCGCGCAACTGCAGGTAGAACAGGACCAGGATGGACAGAATGGTGAACTGTCCCAGTAGCTCGACAGGAAAGGCAATCGCCGACGGCAGCAGAGTCTCGCCCGAGTAGAATGCCACTACGGCGGCATTGTCGAGATATAAAAACGGCGCGGCGGCAATGCCGATGACGACCGCCAGCGCTATGACCAGTTTCCGATTGTCCCTGGGGATTGCATTGAAGCGCGGGAGTTTCCGTGCCAGCCGCTTGTGAACAGGCCCGAAATATCCAACCAGCAGCAGCGCCCAGCCGGCCAGCGCCAGAAAGAGCGCGGTGTTGATTATCGACTCCTCTATAATAAACTTCTGGTCGAACCAACTCCCGCGCAGGCTTGTCAGTAGGAAGACCGGCGTGCCGAAGTTCAGCGCATACGTAACGCCGAGAATAGGCATCAGCGAGTGGCCCCATTGCCGGTCGGACGCCCACAGCAGCGTCGGCAGCGAACAAAGGGCAATGAGCAGGCTGGCCATGAGGCGCTGCAAGAAGGATGGGCCAGCGGGGGCGTACAGGTTCAGCGCAAGGACCACTACGGCCGTCAGAATGGCGAACAGGGCGACGCGCCGGTTGACAGCGCGCGCAGAGGTGAAGACAGGGATGCGGCTTACGCTGTACACGCAACACCCCATCCAGTTTTACTCGCCACCTTCTCGAACAACTCCAGGTACGCATCGGCGGCCCGTTGCTCCGAGAACTCGGCAGCACGACGCCTGAGCGCTGCTTCCGGCGGCCGGTCGCCGGACAGCGCCTCAACCATCACCTGCGCCAGGGCCGGGGCGTCCCCCACCGGCGTCAGCTTGCCCCATCTCCCATCGTCGAGTATCTCCCGCGGCCCGTGCGGCGCATCGGTGCTCACTACGGGCGTGCCGCAGGCCAGGGCTTGAAGGAGTACCCCTGGCAGCCCCTCCCAGCGAGAGGATAGCACGAACAACTCCGCCCGGCGCATATAGCGAAAAGGGTTCTCGTCGAAATCCACAAACCCCAGGTCCTTTTCCACCCCGCAACCGCGCGCCTGGGAAATCAACTCTGCCCGGTAGGACTCAGAAAGGCTGCCCATGATGACCAGCCGGGCGTTGACGCTGCGGCGGACCCGGCCAAAGGCCTTGACCAGCGTGGGATAGTCCTTTTGGGGTGTCTCCCTACCTGCGCTCAGAATAACCGGCGGCTCGCCAGCCTCAAACCAGGGGTGGGCTACTTCCTCCTGCGCCAGCCGCCATATCCTGGCGGACGGTATGGGATTGTAGATGGTGGGGACATCCTTCGCCTTCACCCCAAACGACCGTTGCACTTCGTCACCCACACCCTTTGAAACCGCAACCACAGCGTCTGCCCTGGGGAAGAGCGCCCTTGCCTCGGACAACTCGTCTCGGGTGTATGCCAGGCTAACATTGTTACGAACCGAAACAACTACGGGAACGGAGCGGCCTGTCAACTCCGCTGCATAGACCGTGGATGTATCAGCGGCTTGCAGCGCCGACATCAGCACTTGAGGACGCTCTTGGCGGATGTAACGAGCAATCAAATGGGCAAATAGAGCGTACCTGGGTTTGATGTTTATGCCGAGCTGCTTACGCCTGAGCACCAGCCAGGCCCAGGCTGCTGCCAGCGGGTTGATGGTCAGGGCCTTCACTTCGACGCCGCGCTCACGGCAATGGCGGAGCAACTCCCGGTCCGAATTCGGGAGCCTCGGATGGTACAGCCGCATCCCTTTCGTAAGGCTGTCCCTATACGCTACTATGAAGCGCGCCACCAGCAGGTCTATGCGGTGGCCGCGCTCAATGAGCGACTCCGCCAAAGTGAGCATAACCCGCTCCGCTCCGCCTCCTGTCAAGCGGTATAGCACGAAGCCGACGTGGAGCTTATCCGGTGCAGCCGTCATTCCAGCAACCTCTGACCATCATCCTCGCGACGGCGGCTCTGCCGCAATATCGAGATTACGAACGGCATCAGAACCACGACAAAGGCGATGAAGTAGGTCGTGTTGGCCCAAGCCGCGCCCGCCGCGCCGTATCGCGGCGCCAGCCACACGATGACGGCGGCGGAAGCCATCAAGCCGGCCGCGCCCCCCGCCAGTGACGGCCAGACGCGCCCCACAGCCGCCGGGAGAATGGTGAGCACGGAAACGCTGCTAGAGGTGAATGAGCCGACGAGCATAATCAGCACCAGCGGGGCGGCGCCCGAGAACTCGGCGCCCAGGATGAGTCGGGTGATGGGTTGATGAAGGATGGCGAGCAGCCCGTATCCGGCGGCGGCCATCGTGAATGAGACCAAGGTGAACCGGAGCGCCGTTCGGCGCAGTGCCCCTCCCTGGCGCGAGTACCATTGGCTGCTGTACTCGGGCTGCACCGCGTTCTTCAGTGGCAGGAACGGATATCTTGTGGCGTCGATAATCCGCCGGGAGCCCCGGTACAGGCCGACTTCTGCTGCGCCGGTGAATTGCGCCAGGAGGATGGAGTCCATGTTATGGGCCAATACCCAGATGGCGGATTTCCCAAATGCTCCAGCTTGGAATCGTACCACATCCGACGGGACTCGGAGCGATAACGAGCGCAGGAGCCTCGTCATTCCCGCCCGCGGCGCGGACACCGTTGTGGCAACCAGCATCCCGACCCCATTCACCGCAGCGCCGGTAACATGGGCCAGGATTACCGCCAGCAGCCCGCCCGCCGTCAACCACGCTGCCGACAGCAGAGCAACTCGGGTCAGGGAGCTTGCAATAGTAACGGCCAGACCCAGCGGCACGCGGTCGGACAACCGCAGAACTGCCAGGGTCTCTGTTTGCGTAGCCAGAAAGATACCCACGACGCCGTAGAGGAGAGCGGCATTCAGGTGGGACGGGGCGATCCCCAATAGGCCGCCGGCCGTGAGGGTGAGGGCTGCAATGAGGGCGTAGGCAATGAGCGACAGCCCCAGAGACACGGCCAGCGTGAAACGCAATATGCGAGACGCATCTTCCGGCCGTCCCTGTGCCACACTCCGCGTCACGAAAGTCGTAACGGCTTCACCGCCCGGTAGAGCCAACAGTCCGTAGATGAGGGTGGTAACGGCGACGATGACAGCTAGGACGCCAAAGCCTTCCGGTCCGAGAATCCTGGCGGAGATGGACACCTGCGCCAGCCCGCCCAAGAACTGGACCGCTGTAAGGGCGCCCATCCAGAGGGTCTGCCGCGCCACGCGCCGGTCTGCGGCCGGAAGCAGCCGAGCGATGAGGGGATGATTCAAGCTCCGCTCTATCCCATCTTTCCAGCCGGGTGGATTTCGGCGGCCTCCGGCTGCCGACGCTAATCGTACCGGAAAGATGCATCGGGTGTGAAGCGCAGCTCGTGGAACAGTATCTCCAGGTGCGCCATCCGCAGCAGGTGGGGTTCGCGCGCCCGCAGGCGGTATTGAAACAACTAACTGCGGCAGTCCATTCCGGGGCTAGTGACCGCTTTCCGTACCGTTGGTGTGAAATAGGTAACGCTACCAACCCAGAGATGTCCGGCCCGCCGGTGGTTGTGGGTGCGCTGCTCACAGCGGGTGCGTCCGGCCTGCCCACCACGGACGATGTGGTTACTCCGCCTCCCCCGGGCGCTTCGGTCGGCGCAGCCGGTAGCTCTGCCGTAGTATCGAGATGGCAAACGGGGTGATGACCAGGAGGGCCACCAAGGCGGACATCGTTCTGGCCCAGGCTGCTCCTGCCGCGCCGTATTCAGGCGCCGCCACACCATGGCAGCGAGGAAAACCGCCAGTCTGGCCGTCCCCGATAGGAGGGATGGCCGGACACGCCCCATCGCTGTAGGCAGCATCCTGAATGGGGCGGCGACGAGGAGCGCGCCCAGAAGCATAATCGGCAGCAGCGGGGCCGCGCCGGAGAACTGGTCTCCCAAGATGAGCCGGATCATCGGCTCGCGCAAGACGGCAAGCAGCCCGAATACGACAGCGACCAACGCGATTGACAGGATGGTGGTGCGGAGCACGGTGCGGCGCAGCTCTGTTCCTTGCCCCGCGTACCATTGCCGGCTGTATTCAGGCCGCACCGCATGGGGTATCAACCCGATGGGGCGTCTTGCCATGTCCACAATCTGGCGCGCCGCGCGGTACAACCCCACGTCGGCCACTCCGGTAAACTGCGCCAGCAGTATGACGTCCACGTTCCACGTTGTCAACCAGTGTGGTTATTTTCAACTCCCAGAACGCTCCGGCGTGGAATCGCGCCACGTCCGGCGGGATTTTGAGCGATGCTGAACGCAGGAAACCGGCCAGCCCGGCCAGCGGCGCGGAAATCGCGGCGGCGGCGAACATCCCCAACCCGTTCACCGCAGCCGCGGCAACATGCGCCAGGACCACTTCGGTCAGCCCGCCTCCCGTCAACCACACTACTGCTAACAGTCCGACGCCGACCACTCGGCTGGCAACAATGACGACCAGCTGGAGCTGCACCCGGTCGGCCAACCGCAGCACCGCCAGCGTCTCCCCATTCATAGCCGTCAAAACGCCGCCAGCGCCGTACAGGAGCATAACGTCTTGGGCGTCCTGTCCGATATTCAGCAGGTTTCCGGCGGTAAAGGTGAGGAGGGCAATGACGGCCAGGACGCCCAATCCCTCCGCGCCGAGGATCCGGGCGGACAGGGACACCGTTGCCAGTCCGCCCAGCACCTGGACCGGTAGCAGAGTGCCCAGCCAGAAGGCCTGCCGCCCCACGCGCCGCTCCGAAGCCGGGAATGCCCGCGCAATCAGGGACTCCACTCGGCTCCTGGACGCCAGCTGCGCTAATGCCCGGCTCAATGACATGGAAGCGGTACGCTCACTTCACCAGGGCCTTTCCGTCGTCACTCTGAGCAGAGCGGAGGGTCTCACTTCCGGAGACGAGATTCTTCGCTGCGCTCAGAATGACAGGGGTGGGTTAGAATGACGGGGTGGGTTGGAATGACGAGGTGGGTTGGAAGGTCATTCACCGCAGCAGTCTGCCTAGCAACATCTTGAGGCGGCGCCTAGTCGAGTAGCCGGGCGAGGTCTTGACCAGGTGGCCGACGCCCAGCGCCGGGATGGCGAGCTGCGAAAACCGGCTGCGCTCCTCCAAGTGCCCGGGGCGCTCGGATACCGCCCGGGTTCCCTCCACGCCCTTGGGGGCCGACCTGCAGCCCGATGCGTGGCAGCGGGTGCGAGCGATTCAGGCGTCGGTTGACCTTGATGGCGACCAAAGACATAAACAAGTCTTCAGCATGCCCGATCATTGCCTTTTTTGCGGCCAGTTCGTCCAACAGCGGCTCGTACTCGAAAAAGAGGCCTACCAGCCGTTTCGAAAGCAATGCGGCGTTACACACCGCGTAAGTGACCTCACCGAAGCGCATATCAATGCAGTAACGCAGTTTTCGGTCGGGGCTGCGCCCGTAGAGGCTGTGGATGACGTCCGGGTCGCGCTCGAATTCATCGTACAGCGTATCCAGGCTCGATTCGGGAATGACGATGTCATCGTCCAGCGACAGTATGATGTCGTTGCTGGCATCGGCAGCAGCCACAAAACGGAGGGCGCAGCCGTACTCGGGGTTGAGGTCTGCATCGTCGCGCCGATGCACGATGCGGCAATGGTCGCTCTCGTAGTCGAACACCGTATCCCGTCTGCCGTGCGAAATGATTATCTCATCGATGCACGAGCATTTCTCGAGAGTCGGAAGAATGATGTTTTTCAGATTGTATGGTCTGTCATAGTTGAGGACAACTGCTGAAATCACGCTCGACTCCTTATGTTGTGTATGTTGGCATCTACTGGCTTCGGGCCGTCCCAGTCCGGTGAGTAGCCGCCCAACTCCAGGTCGGCGGCATACCGGGTACTCAGCAACGCCCGGTTGCGCTCCGTGAGGTGAGCGCGCATCGCCGACCTGGCGGTTTTCAGCGCCTCCGGCGATGGCGGTCGCCAGCCAGCCATCGTGTTTAGCATCGGCAACTCCGGCGCCGGCATACCTACCTGCCTGGCGACCTGCTTCATGTCCTCGTCAAGGTTCTCCAAGCGGCCGATGAAATCGGGCAGGCGTCCGTCATCGAGGCGTATCAGCGCGTGCTGAGAGAGAAAGTGTATGTCGGCGAAAGCGTCAGAGCCGTAGGGCGTGTTCAGCCACTGGCAATAGTCGTCGAAACTGCTGGCCTCCGCCAGTCCGTAGCACCGGTCGAAGAAACCTTGCCGTTTTTCCTTCTTGTGCCGGCGCTGCGCTCCCTGATAGCGCTCGGGGGAGAAATGAATCTCTGAATACAACGAGAGCGCGCGGTCGAAAGGATGCCTGATGAACGCGAAGCTGAAGTAATCTCTCACTTCCGGACGCAGGGCGTAAATATCGGAGACGCTTTTGCCTTTGATGATTTCGGCGCCGGGATCCGCGACGCGCAACGCAGCGATGATGCTCCGCGACGCCACCTTGGGGTTGCAGATCCAGAGATAACGGTACTTGCGGGAGATGATCCTTTCCGCGCCGAGGCTGGGCGTCCGCGCCGCCGTGCGCGCCATGCGCCGCGCCGTCCCGAATTGTCCACGCGACAACGCGCCTATGATGTCTCCAGCGACGTCGCGGTGATGCAGCGGCAGCGAAGCGAGGATGGCGGCTTGTTTCAGACGGTGTATTAGCACGGCCTTCCCAAAGTGACTGTCGTCAAACCTTGAGCTATTGTCATTCGTCAAGCCTTGCACCGTTGTCATTCTGAGCGCAGCGAAGAATCCCAACTGCGGGGGAGAGACCCTTCGCTCCGCTCAGGGTGACAATGAAAGTCAGGGTGGCAATCGAAGGGCCCCGCCGTCAACCCCCGTTGTCATCCTGCCTCCCCGTCTTGTCCTTCTGAGCGCCACTATCATTCTGAGGGGAGCGAAGAATCTCGCACCCGGCCTCGCCAGACCTTCAGGTGTCAGTGTACCATTCGGCTGCCAGATCGTCCCAGTTCGGATTGACCGCTTCGATCAGCGCGATCTTCCGGCGTCTCAGCCAACCCTTCAACTGCTTTTCCCGGGCAATCGCTGAGTGAACATCGGGAGTTTCTTCGAAGAAAACTAGGCGGTTGATATTGTATCGCTTGGTAAATCCTGGAGTCAGGCCATACTTGTGCTCGTATACTCGCCGCTTCAGGTTGTTCGCGAATCCGATGTATAGAGTCTTGGAGCGGTTGGTCATGATGTAGACGTAGTAAAGGTGTGGCACCGAGGACATTGCTTTTTAGTTGTCACCCTGAGCGGAGCGAAGGGGCTCTCCGGTGTGGCTGAGATTCTTCGCTGCGCTCAGAATGACAGGGTGGGTGCTCAGAGTGACAGGGGTGTCCAGTCTCCTCACGTTCCAGAGCGGGATGTGGCAAATTCAGGTCTTCGATGCCGGCTAGAGCCGGGTTCCAGCCGGCACTTACCTTGTCAGCCTGCGCGAGGAAATAGTCGTCCGGCGTGTCCCAGGTGTGGCGCTGGCCGTGTCGGACTAGCATGAAGCCCGCGCCGTGAGTGCGGTAAAGCCGTCCGCCAGCCCGGATGACGTCCTGCCACAGCGCCGCATCGACGTGTCGCGGTGCCGGCCGCCAGCCGCCGGCGCGGGCAAGGGCCTGACGGGAAATCAGCAACGTGCCCCCGGCAAAGGCCGAAGTGTGATAACGCTCGTTGCTTCCGTTGGGCCAGTGAACGGTCCGGTTCGACCTGGCCAGATAGGCGAACTCGTGGAATTTGCCCACCAAGTGTGCGCCCGAATACTCGCGAGCCAGCACCAAGTCCCACACATGGTCGGCGCCGTACACGTCGTCGTCGTCCATCTTGGTCAGCAGCATTCCGCTCGCTGCCGCCGTGGCCGCGTTGAGCACGGCGCCCAGCGGTTCGCTGGCGGGCGTTTGCAACACCTGCACCGGATGCGGCAATTCGGTGACACGCCGCTCGACCTCCGCGAAACCCTCGCCGTGCAGCGCCAGCACCAACTCCAGCCGAGGATAGCTCTGTCTCGCTACGGCGTCAAGTGCCCACGGCAAAAACTGGGGTCGCTTGGTCGCCAGTAGGATCGACACCAGGGGCAGCTCCTCCGGCCCAAGCTGCCGGGCGCGTGCCCACGACGAATGGCCACGCAGGGCGGCGCGGCGCATCCTGATACTGAGCAGCTCGCGCGTACCGGCATCCATGCCCCTCACGTCGGTGGTCATCAGCCGGTAGAGGTCGGGGCCGAGCAATAGCTGAAGGTGTTGGTCGCCGTCCGCCAGATGTACCACCACGCCGGCGGCAGCCAGGCGCGCCAGGTAGCCGGCTCGCGTGACCAGGGCCTTGCCATTGTCGCCCTGAGTGGCGCGAAGGGTCTCCCCGCCGCGGTTGAGATTCTTCGCTGCGCTCAGAATGACGGGGTTGGTCGGAGTGACGAGTTTGGCGGCGACTTTGAAAAGGCCCTGCCGCGTGAAGGCGTCAGCGTGGAACGCCGGCACGTCTTCGAGGTGGTGGATTCGGCGCAGGCGGCGGAGATTGCGCCGGTGAATGACGCGGTGGGCCTCTACGTCGGGTGGCAGCCACTCAAGGGGGCCCAGCGCCGCCACCTCGCTGCCGGTGTCGCGCTGCCATCCAATCGGATTGTAGGCCCGCAGGTCGAAGGCGGGAACCTTTTCGCCCGGCGTCCCTTTCGCCCGCACCGGGTTGGCGCGTATCCAGCGGCTCCGCATCGAGCTTTGGAGGTGCCACCAAGCTACCCGCCGCTTGTAGGGCGACTGCCGCCAAACTTCAGTGGCCAACCGCTTTAGTAAGAACCATGCCCATGCGCGGCCATGACTCTCCCGCATTCTGTTGCACAAGTTGAGCAGGCGGGCCCATTTGCCGGAACGGTCCGGATTACCCGTTGAAAGCGATCTGGCTCGCATCTACTGGCAGCGCCTTTTCATTGTCATTCTGAGGATCGAAGCGACGAAGAATCTAAGGCCCATGGCTGGAGGAACTACCGTCTTGGATTCGTCACTCCGCTTCGCTGCGTTCAGAATGACATATTGGTCCGCTAGTCGGCGCCAGAGATGCCATGAAGCTATCCGTTGCTTTTGGGCCGCTCTCTTCCAGGCCAGACCAGCCAGCCATTTCAGGAGCAGCCACGCCTCTCGGGGGCTGCGAGTGTCCCGTACCCTATCGAACAGCGTGTCCCATTTGGTGGGATAGCCCACCGGCTCCCCTGAATCAACGCTGGCCGCCGACCTCGCTGGCTTGAGCTTCAGCGTCTTGGTGGGTATGGTCCGCGCCTCGCCGAAGTCGGTGGGACTGCCCCCAGCGCGGCGTGCCCGATGGAGCGCCCACGCCCGGGTGATTGACACCGCGCTTCCGTCGGGGAGGGTCGAGGTCGCACTGACCGCGTCTCCCAACTGGGCGTGCAGCCGATGCACCAAACCCCTGGCGAACGCGACGCCAGCAGGAACGGTTACGTGGAATGGCGACGCGGGAAACTCGTCGAGGGCGGAGCGGGTGGGAGCGATCAGCACCCGCGGGTCCGGGCCGAACACCTCTCGGAGATATTGCAATCGCTGCCCATCGTCACTCAGGACGCTTGCATTGTCACCCTGAGCCTTTCGGCTAGGCTCAAGATAAACTCCGCGCAGGGTCTCTCCGCCGTGGGGAGATTCTTCGCTGCGCTCAGAATGACAGTGGTGCTCAGAATGACAAGGTTGGTCGCTCAGAATGACAGGCGGTGCGCTGCAACTTTGCAATCGTCCCACATCGTCACGATTGGGCGTCTCGATTCTGACTACCAGGTCATGGATGCGGTCTGCCAGGATATCCACGACTGCTCTGACAGCCTCGTCGGGAGGACGGCATCCAGCGTCTATCGTTACCACGTACTGCGGCACCGAGAAGATGCGGCCGGGGCTGTTGCCGCGGAATGCCGGGTGGGCAATCAGATGGGCTACTTTCCCGCGCTGGCGCTGGCCACTCTGCTCCTTGACGGCTCGGTCTTCGTCCCAGCGGCCCTGGTGCCAGGCCAGGGCGTCTTGGGCCGGCACCAGCAGCCCGCCGCGGGTAAAAGCGCGGTAGCAGAACTCGGTATCCTCCGCTCCCCATCGGGTGAACGATTCGTCATGCCCGCCTGTTGACCAGTAGAAGTCCTTGCCAATTCCGAAGTTTCCGCCGTGCACCGCCCGGAACAGATCATCGCCTCTCGAATCAAGATGGTTGGTCCTGATCATGTTGTCTTCAACCCAGGGCGGGTCCGCTGGCTGGGCCGATAACAGTTTTTCCAACGACCCTGTCCAGCGCCGGATTGTATCTGCATGAATGCCGTCCATCGACACATGGGTACACAGCCCCAGGGTCAGGGAGTCGGAGACAACATGGTGCCACCGGGCGTGCGCCGCCATCCAGTCCGCCTCCACAAGCATATCGCTGTCGAGAAACAGCAGGATGCCGTAGGCCGCCGCCCGGGCGCCGGTGTTTCGCGCCCGGGCCAGCCCGAATCCGCGGCGCTCCTGCCGTGCCACCTTGACATCCAGCGAGGTTGAGGGCGGGCAGGACAGCGGCGGCTCCGACCCGTCGTCCACGATTATCACCTCGAACATATCCCGCGGGTAGGTCTGACCTTCCAGAGCGGCAAGAGTTCGCTCCAGCGTCTCGGCGGGTGTTTGGTAGTAGGGGATAATCACGCTAACGGGCATGGTGGGCGTGAAGGTATCCGGCGGCTCTACTGCCACCTGGCGCCAGTCGTTGCACCGGACGGTTGTGGGTTTGGGTCTCATCCCGGCCACCTATCGCTTGATGGCCACCCGCCATTGAACCGCGAGGGCCAAGCCTTTCAGGAGTGCCCAGGCCTCTCCGGGGCTGCGGATGTCCCGCATCCAGTGGAGCAGAGTGTCCCACTTGGTAGGCAAGGCCATTCCATATGTCACCATGTCACCCTGAGCCTTTCGACTACGCTCAAGGTAAACTCCGCGCAGGGTCTCTCCGCCGTGGGGAGATTCTTCGCTGCGCTCAGAAGGACAGTGGTGCTCAGAACGACCGGTTGGCTGCTCAGAAGGACAGGGTTGGCTGCTCGGAATGACGGGGTTGGCGCTCTGGAGCTTCAGCGCCTTGGCGGGTATCGTCCGCGCCTCGCCGAAATCGGCGGCCCTCTTCCCCGTGCGGCGCGCCCGATGCAGTGCCCACACCCGCGTGATTGACACCGTGCTTCCGTCGGGGAGCGTCGCGGCTGCGGTGACGGCGCTTCCCAGCCTGGCGCGCAGCCGATGCACCAGGTCCTTGGCGAACACGGCAGCGGGAAGCGTGACGTGGAAAGGCGACGCGGGAAACTCGTCGAGGGCGGAGCGGGTGGGAGCGATCAGCACCCGCGGGTCCGAGCCGAACACCTCTCGGAGATATTGCAATCGCTGCCCATCGTCACTCAGGACGCTTGCATTGTCACCCTGAGCCTTTCGGCTAGGCTCAAGATAAACTCCGCGCAGGGTCTCTCCGCCGTGGGGAGATTCTTCGCTGCGCTCAGAATGACAGTGGTGCTCAGAATGACAAGGTTGGTCGCTCAGAATGACAGGCGGTGCGCTGCAACTTTGCAATCGTCCTACATCGTCACGATTGGGCGTTTCGATTCGGACCACCAAGTCATGCACACGGTCGGCCAGGAGGTCCACGACAGCCCTGACAACCTCGTCTGGAGGGACTCCCGCGTCAATTGTCACTACGTACTGCGGCACTTTGAAGATGCGACCGGGCTGTTTGCCGCGGAACCCGGGGTGGGGGATAAGATGCATCGCCTTCCCGCGCTGGAGCCGATGACTCCGGTCTTTGGCGTCCCTATTCTCCCGCCATCGTCCCTGGTGCCAGGTGAAGGCGTCCCGTACCGGCACCAGCAGCCCGCCGTGGGTATAAGCGCGGTAGCCAAGCTCAGTGTCCTCCATTCCGTATCGCGTGAACGATTCGTTGAACCCGCCCGCCAACTCGTAGAAACTCTTGCTGATCCCGAGGTTTCCGCTGACTACTACCCTGAACAAGTCGTCGGCCCGCGACGTCAGATGGTTGGTTCTGGCAATGTGGCTTTCGATCCAGGGCGGATCGCTCCGCCGGCCCGAAAATAGCTCTCTCAGCGACCCCGGCCGGTGCCGGGTAGTCTCCATGTTGATGCCATCCACCAACACGTTGGCGTAGAACCCAACGGTCAGCGCATCCGAGACAGCGTGGTGCCACCGGGCGTGCGCCGCCATCCAGTCTGCCTCGGCGAGCAGGTCGCTGTCGAGAAAGAGCAGGATGTTGTGGGCGGCCGCCCGAGCGCCGGTGTTGCGTGCCCTGGGAGCCCCGAATCCGCGACGCTCCTGGCGCACCACCTTGACATCCAGCGGGGTAGAGCGGGGCCGGGACAGCGGCGGCTCCGACCCGTCGTCGACGATTATTACCTCGAAGATGTCGCGCGGGTAGGTCTGTCGTTCCAGCGCGGCCAGGGTCCTCGCCAGCGTCTCGGCGGGTGTTTGGTAGTAGGGGATAATTACGCTGACCGGCAGGGTGGGTGTGAAGGTAGCCAGCGGCTCTACCGCCACCTGGCGCCAGTCGTTGTACCGGACAGATGTGGGTTTGGGAGTCACTGTAACGTGGCTTCTACCGCTCCGGGAGATCGTGCCAGAGAGAGCCCGTCCGCAGGATCCAGAGCAGACTTTTGACGATCCGCCCGGTTCGGGGCCGTTGTGGAGCAGCAACGGGAAAGCCGTGCCCACTGCTCGTTGGTCAGATCACCTCGGTTCATACCGGTTATGCCGGCTACTCTACCCCACCCAGTTGGCCTTTGCAAACACGGCCTGGGCCGGGAAAGTCTCTCTAAGTCCATGCGTTCCACTGCCGGACCGGAGTTCGGCACCGTCTTCAGGTCACCTCACCCCGATACCAGACGAGGACAGACTACCACAAGGGAGGACAGCGCCATGAATCAGCAACACCAACCCTCGACCTCGGCAGCCCTCTAGGCCCGGGTCTCCAGCGACCGCTAGGACGCGGACCTGTCCGTCGCCGCCCAGCTTTCGGGCGCTCCGGGACTATACAAGAGCCAACGGCTACAGCGTCGCCCAGGAGTACGTGGACTGAGGCCGTGCTGACGACACTACCCCCATGCTACCGGACGGCGCAACCAGCGAGGGGGCCTCGGTTCTCGATGGTGTCAAGTCAGGTCCCCCTGGCAGGACTCGAACCTGCGACACACGGTTTAGGAAACCGCTGCTCTATCCAACTGAGCTACAGGGAGTGTAGAGAAATCGCCGTCGTCTCTCCCCACAGTAATCGAGTATATCAATATCTCTTCTTCAGCATCGGTGGGTGGGTGACGGTTACTGCGGGGGGAGCATGGGTCTGGCCCCGATGCTATAGTAAGCGCCACCATGACATCACTGGACATCCGCTACTACATCAGGGTCTGGGATTGGCGGCTGGTTGCCTTCATATTCTTGTTCCTGGGCCTGCCAAACGTCTACCAGCTCTACCGCGTCCGCCTCATCGGGAATGAGCTGCCGGACCCTGGGAGCCTGGCCGTTGTCTCGCAGTGGCAGTTCGTGGGGTTGGTCGTGGAGGTCTTCCAGGAAGCCACCGTCCTGGCGATCTTCTTCTTCCTCGGCTCACAGATCCGTAGCCTGGAGACGGTCCAGCTCGACCGGGCGAAAAGCGTCTTCACCTTCATCTTCGTGGCTTCGCTGGTGTTCTCGGGCGGTGTGTTCTTGTTCCGCGACGCATTTATCACGCTCATCGGGACATCGCAGGAGATTCAGGAACAGACGCGCGCCTTTCTGGGGATCAGCATCTTTAGCATCCCGTTTACCCTACTGGCCGCCGCGATTGTTGTGCTGTTCGAGGCTCTCGGCTTACGATGGCTGGTGGGCGTCATGGCACTGGTCAATATCGCGCTGCGCTTCGCACTTGACAGCCTGTTCTTTGGCGGTCATGGGTTCTCACTCCAGGCGGATGTCGTGGGAGTGGGCTGGTCAACGTTGTTGGCCAGCGTTGCGCTGTTCGTGGTGGGGCTGCTGCTCCTGCTGTACGCCAAGAACATTCCACTCGGGGCGCTCGTGACACGTCCTTCGTTTGCCGACATGCGCGAGTACTTGCGCGTGGGCCTGGGGAGTGGGGTGGACAGCCTCATTCGCAACGTCGCGTACTTCTTCATGATCATCAGGATCGTGAACACCATCGGCGCAACGGAGATCGGTGGCTACTACGTCGCCATCCAGATTATTTGGAGCTTCATGCTCGTTCCGGTGCTGGCCTTTGCGGACTCCGCGAAAGCCTTGGTCGCCAACTCGTTCGGTAACCTCGAGCGCGTCAAGACGCTCTGGTACGCGGCCATGGTTATTACGGCCGGCATGATGTTCCTATGGATCGCGGTGGTGCCCGCCTTCCCTAGCTTTGCCGGCGCATTGACCGACGACGCCGAGACGGTCAAGTGGGCTACGACTGCGTTCGGCATCTTGTTCGTCCCGTATGTGCTCTTTTCGTTCAACACCGTGATGGATAGCTTCTTCTATGGTCTCGGACAGACCAAGTATCTCGCCTACCAAGCCTTTCTCACCAACGGGTCGGTCTACTTGGCCGCGTTCCTGCTCTACGTAGCGGGAGTATGGGAGGTGACCTTCGAGGGCGTCATGGTGTTATTCGCGCTCGGCATTCTCGTTGACTCCTTCTTGACGCTGTATTTTCTTATCAAGATGCTGTACGTAGACCCGGCTAGGCAACGGACGGCGGCTGGCGTTGCCACGCCTTCACGGAGTCGTGAATAGATTATTAGCGCCCCGTTAGCGCCCCGCATGTCCCTCGTGCGGCACCGGCTCCGCCGCCGCGACCTGGGAGATGGCGGCCCGGAGGTCGCCGCCGATGGTGCCCCAGTCGGCGCGCAGTGCAGCCCCGTCGGAAGTCGACCCACCACGCGGGCCACGCGGGCGCGGTGCCCGGCGGCGCCGCGCCGTCGGGCGTGTGTGCAAGGTCGTACCGAAATCCAGCAGGCGGGCCATGCCGGTCAAGGCCGCTGTCCAGCGACCGCGGCGTTGACGGGGGCGTCTCTTGGCGGCCCGGGCGGCGGTGCGCGCACCGGGCAGGACGCTCTGCTCCGCGAAGGCCGGGAACCGCTCGTAGATTGCCCGGGTTAATTCTTGGAAGGTCTGACTCTGCACCCACTGCACGATGTAGCGGCAGTGATGCACCGCGGCGGAGGGTAGCTCCGGTTCCAGCGCTCGCGCCCGGTTCATCCCGGCCGTGGTCAGGGAGAATACCCGCTTCGTCACCGGATGCGGGCGAATGGTGACGAGTCCCTGAGCGGCCTGAGCCTCGACATCTCGATAGACCGTCGCGTCGAACGGCCCATAGTTGAAGGGCCGGAAGGTGTAGAAGCCGGGCCCCACCAGGCCGGCGAGGTCGTGCCGCACCAGAAAGAGGGACTTCTGGAGCTGCACGGGCGATAGCGGCGTTCTGTCGGCAGCGGACAGCACCAGCAGTAGCCAGTCTCGGCGCGTCATCACCCTATCTCTTCCCTCCTGTGGCCTAGTATACCGCCTGCCGCGCCTGCTTGCCTGGCTCTACACTGAGTAGACCGGGACCGACGTGAAGTGTTGCGCTTCCCAACCGGTCTATGGCGGCGCTGGCGCTGAAGGCTTGGCGGTGCTCGCTTTGAGGCCGGTGGCTGCTCCCTGGGAGCACCGGTGGGTCAAGACACGGGAGCGCCGGATCGTGGGGTGGTCTCCGGCGGTGACGCGCGCAGCGAGAGGCGCCGTCTGCCGAGCGCCCCGGCACCGAGTAGTCCCAGGGTCAGCAGCACGAGGGCCACGCTCAGTCCCAGTGCAATCAGCGCCAGCGGAATGACGAGCACTGCGGTGGTGGTTGCGGCGATGAGTATGGGGATATGTCCTAGCCCACGCCAGGCTGGCGAGCGGCGCGTCCGCTCCGCGCAGCTTGCCAGCAATGCTCCCGTGAGCAGTGCTACCCCCGCTCCGACGGCACCCGCGAAGAGTGGCGATACAGCCGGGCCGGCCAAACCGATGGTCACGAGGGTGCCCGTGAGCGCGCCGACCAGCAGATCAACGCGCCGGACGAGCGTTGCGAGTGGTAGGCGGCGCGTGCCGGCCGGGTGGGTGACCCGGCGCCGGGCGCGGCGCGCAAGCGCGGTGTGGAGCAGGAGCAGGAGGCTATGGCCGGTCGCCGCCAGCAGTGACACCGGCAGCGCCAGGTCCGGCAGGCCCGCCCCGCCCTTGGCGAGCGCGCTACTGCCACCGGCCAGTAGGAGCCAGATCGCCAGCCCGACGATGTGTACGCGGGCCACGCGCTTATGCGCTCGCGCCAGGGCACGCGCTTTCCGCAGCGCTCCTGGGGATGGCGGGGGCGGCGGTGGGGTGGCGTTCCGGGAGCGCCGCTCGATGAGTTTCCCCAGGACCAGGTCCAGGGGCAGCGCCAGGCCTGACACCGCGACGACGGCGATCAATACCGGTGGCGACGGCGTACCCAACCCGGGCAAGGAGAAGCCCAGATAGGTTGCCAGCGCCGCCACCAGAAAGAGCGTGGCGTAGGGGTTCAGACCCGCTGCCACCGCCGCCAGCAGCGCCATCTCCATAGCGTGGTGCCTCCGCCCGCATTAAGTCATTTTCCGGGCCGACTTGCCAGTACACAAGCAGGCGACCTGCCGCCGCTGTGACGTTGCTTACCAGGGTTTCTCCGCTGCCAGAGTCGTGATTGTTGCCGGTTTTGCCGGAGCCGGCGCCGAGTCAGCTGCTATGGGGACGGTGGCCTTGCATTCCCTCTACCGACGCGATCCTGCGCCGGTCGCCTCACTCCGCTGCATGTGCGGTGAACCTCTCGCGTGGTGGCAGTGTCCTAGTAGGTGGGGCGTGCGTGATGCAGGGTGAGAGGGAAGTGGTCGGCAAGGTTGAGGCTGGCGACGTGCGCGCTTTTGAGGCGCTCTTCGCCCGCTATCACGAGCCGATCCGCCGGCATGTGCGTCGGGTCGTCCGGGACCCGGCCACTGCCGAAGACCTGACCCAGGAGGTGTTCGAGCGGGTCTGGACCCGTGCTGGACAGTGGAACGGGCGCGGCACGTTCAAAGCCTGGCTGTTCCGTGTGGCTACCAACCTGGCGCTCAACCAGCTGCGCTCGCAGCGACGGCGCCCCCAGGAGCCGCTGCGGCGACGGGAGGTGGAGCCGGCGATGTTGGCCGACGAACTGCCCGAGGCGTGGCTGGCAGACCCGGCGGCCGTAGATCCAAGTGAAGCGGCCGAGCGCGGGGCTGACCGTGACCAACTGCGGCAGCTCCTCACCGGTTTGCCTGGGGATAAACGCCGGGTGCTGGAGCTCGTCCATATCGCCGACCTGGACCTCGCCACTGTCGCCGAGGTGCTGGGGATACCGGTTGGCACCGTGAAGTCGCGCCTGTACTACGCACGCAAACAGCTCGCGCAGGCCTGGCGCGAGCTGGACATTGACGACTGGAAGGAGTAGAGATGGAACAAACTCTGGCCAAGCTGTTGCGAGACGCTCCCTGGCACAAGGAGTCATTCGAAGTGCTTATGCATGAGCGCTTGCCGCAGTTGCTCGGCGAGCGGTTGCCGCTCGTCGCCTACAGCGCTGAAGCCATGAGCGAATCTGCGTACACCGTCCATGTTGCGCTGGCCGGATCATCGGGCATCGTCCAGGGTACGTATCGGGACATTTCCGGGCCGAATGCCCAAGGAGTGATTCCGATTGACGGCACCCGTCGGGTGGTCATGCCGGTGGCGACGGACCGGGACCTCGCTACGGCCCGCATCAAGTGTGTCGGCGAGCAACTCTTCGACTTCATTGCGGCGCGGTTGGGGCAGGCTCCGGATGATCTCGCGTGGGATGAAGCGCTGCTGGCGACCTGGTTCCCACTCGACAGTTGGGTAACCGAGTTCCTGCGCTCGTGGCCGTATGTGCCGCCGACACCGCCGTTCGACGAGGTGAACTGGCTAGAGCGTTGGGCAGCTCTGCATCGCCTCGCCATTCCGCAGCACGAGCACGTCTTTGCCCCTGGCGATGCGGGCCGTACCTGTCCATTTATGATGCCGGAAGGCCCGAACATCTACCGCCTCCGTACCATCGCTAGGGGCGCAGCGGTCCGCAATGGCCGGCTGGTCGTGGTAGACGACCAGCCGGAAGCCGGTCTGAGCACGGTGGCCGCGCTCATCCCCTTTCTGGAGCACAACGATCCGAGCCGGCTGCTGATGGGCAGTAACATGCTGCGCCAATGGATTCCGCCGCCTGACCCGGAACCGGCTCTGGTGCAGACGGGGAACGAGCCGGCGGAGCGCGCGGCGTGGCTGGGGCGTAATCTCCTTACGGCCTATGTCTCGTGGGGGCCGGATACCCACGCCTACGGCATTGCGCTCAGTGAGTCCGCTGCCCGCCGGCTCGAATATCCCGATCCGGTGGAGCCGGGGGACAAGTTGAGCAATCGGCACGGCACGAAGGGCGTCGTCGCGCGCATTCTCCCAGACGATGACATGCCGCACCTCGCTGACGGCACCCCCGTCGAGCTGGTCTACAGCTTCCTCCGCAGCCACACCACGTTGGAGTTTGGCGATATCCGCGAAGCGCTGTTGAGTCGCGTTGCCCGCGCAGCCGGCGCTCCGGTCGTCGTCCCACCCTATCAGGCACCCAGCGAGCGAGAGCTGCTCGACCGGCTGACTGCGGCGGGCCTCCCATCCTCCGGGATGGAGACCCTGACGCGCGGCGAGGGCGGACCACCGTTGGCTCGTCCGAGCACGGTCGGCTGGGTCTATTGGGGCCGGCTCATCCACCTCGCCGCAGGCAAACTCTCCGCAGTGGCAGATGGTGCGGAGGATCAGAGCAGCGGTCAACCGGCGCCGATACGCAGAGGCTCGCCCCCACGGCCGCAGCGGCAGGGCGAGATGGAGTACTGGGCCTACCGCGATGCCGGCGCTTTCGAGAACATTGCCGAATGCTACAACACCCGGTCGGCGGTGCGGGACGATGCTGCGTCGCTGGCCACCCGCGTCATGGCTGGAGACGTCCCACAGTCCGGTCCACCCAGCCCGCTGTTCACGCAGCTTGCCCGGCGACTAGCTGCCGCGGGCATCCGCGTGGAAGCTCGGGCTGGCCGTCTGCGCTTTGCCTGGACCCAGCCCGAGGGCGAGGTGCTGACTCTGGCCCAGCCGGTTCCGCATCCGTGGTGGCCGGAGCGAGCGCTGTCCGCAGTTGGCGCCCTGCCGAGCTATCGGACGCTAGTCGAAACCAACGGCCGCGTCGCTCGGTTCGTGGCCGATGGCGTACCGGAACATCTCACGGATCGGGCCGTGGCGCAACTTGCGAGCCAGGTTGCCAGCTACTTCGATGACCTGCTCACCGACCGGCACCTCCGGATCAATAGCCGCGCCCTGTTCAGCGGCCGTGCCGTCATCGCACCGGGAGCTGATCTCCGTCTGGACCAAGTCGGTCTACCCGCTGAGATCGCATGGACGCTGTTCGGCCCCCTGGTAGTCCGCGAACTGGGGAACGGCGCCGACGTGCGCGCCCGCTCGGCGCGCGCGGCCAAGGTGCTCGATGCCCTTATGAAGCGATCCTGGGTCATCATCAACCGAGCGCCTACCTTGACGCCCACTTGTCTGCTCGCGTTCCACCCGGTACGGATCCCGGACCCGGTGATTCGCCTGCATCCTCTCACCTGTCCGCTGCTCAACGCGGATTTTGACGGCGATATCGCCGCGGTGTTCCTGCCAATCACGGCGGCGGCCCAACGTGAAGCAGGGGAGCGGCTATCGGTGGCCGCTCATCTGGCGCGTGATCCAGGGGTGCTCGAGGCGCTGTTGCCTACGCAGGCGGCGCTGTGGGGTCTTGCCGACCGCAGCCGTTCAGCGGAGGGGCGAGACGAAATCTCCCTACTGGCCAGAGCGGACGTTGTGGTGCCTGAAGGCATCGTGACGCGCGAGGCGTTGCTGACGGCCATGCAGACGATGCTGGAACAGCGCGGCGTGGCTCGGACCCTTGAGGCACTCGACCGCCTGATGCGGCGCGGGTTTGCGGCCGCGGGCGCCTCCGGCGCCTCGATCAATCCCTTCATCGGTGCCAGCATCGCGCGTCCACCGCTCCCTACGGATGGCGCCAGCGCGGCATGGGATCGCTACGCCGAGGCCCTGCAAGAACGTCTGGCTGGCAGCCAGGATTACGCAGACGACAACCTCGGCCCGCAGTTGTTGGCCGTCAAGAGCGGTGCGCGGGGCAGCATCGAGCAGCTGGGACGGCTCGTCGGCTCCCCCGGCAGCGTGGCTGCGGTCAACGGCCAGACAACGGCAATCCGTCGTGGGCTTGCGGAGGGACTGACACCGGCAGAGGGATACGATCTCGCCGTCGAGCAACTCGAAAAGATTGGGAGAGTAGCGAGCAGCTGGGATTGGGTACAACTGTACACGGGTAGTCAGGATCACTTGCGCGAGACTTACAAAGATTCACCAGGCTCTACGGTACTGGCGCGGGCGATGCGCGCGAGGTGGCCAGGGCCGGTCTTTGCCCATGCAGCCGCGACCGGGGAGACCGATCCGCTGACCGACATCAACAGCCGGGTCTTCGTGGGACTGCCACCACGTTAATCAGCGTAGAGCGGGTCAAAGTCCTCGAGTGGAGCCTGACAGCCCCCTTTCGCCGCGCCCTCACCGGCCTCCGGCGGTCTCCCCGGCTCCACTTGTGGAGAGGGGGTGGAGCCTGACAAGGGTAGGGCGCCTGTTTTTCCGGGGTGCCTACCTTTGTCAGGAAGAGGGCAGAGGTGAGGGGTGTCTTCCTCCCTGGTTCTACGGTCGTAGCAGGGCGGCGAGGGTGGTCGGTGCCAGGGCGGTCCAGGGTGAGTGGGTATCGCCGAGGGCGCCAAAGAGCGTCTGCCCCAACCAGGGCCGGCGGCGCAAGCGGCGGAGCGCATACTCCAGCAAGGGTGGGTAGGCGACGAACGCTTGCACCAGCAGACAGAGCGCCTCTTTGGGGCGGAACGCCCGTTGCCGTGCTCGACGGTAGGCGGCGAGCGCGGCGGCGGTGGCGGCCGGGGTACGCAACGCGGTATCCGCCGCCGTGGCGGCAAGCTCGGCCCCGCGCAGCGCCCGGTAAATCCCTTCCCCGGTGAACGGGTCGAGGAACCCGGCCGCGTCGCCGACGAGTAGGTAGCCTGGCCCGGCTGCTACGGGTACATGGCGGCGCAGCGGGCCGGTACCGAGCAGGGGCTTGGTGCGTTGTGCGCGAGCCAGGCGACCGGCCAACGTGGGGAATTGCGCCAGCTCGTGCCAGAATAGGGTCTCAACGTCTTTGCCCCGTCGTCGTACCGCACGGCTGGGGAGGACCAGCGCGACGTTTACACGGCCACCGGGCAGCGGTGCCAGCCCGACGTAGGCGCCGGGCCGCACGTGCATCTCACCGTAGCTCGCCAGTGCTCCCAGGCCGTCAATGTGCTCGCAATGTGTCACCAGCCCGGTCCGGTGCGGCCACCAACCGGGCCTGAGCGCGTCGGTGCGCCGAGCGACCGTGGAGTGCAGCCCATCGGCACCAATGACCAGCCGCGTCGCGACGTGCCGGGCCGGGCTATTCCCGGTCGCTGCGATGACCCCGCTCACCCGCTGCCCCTCCCGCAGCAGGTCGTGAACACGGGTGCCTTCCCAAACGGTTGCCCCACGCTGTCGCGCGACGTCGAGTAGGGCCTGATCGAGCTGTGGCCGGGGGAGTGCCAGTGCCCGCCCGCGGGGATACGTGCCGGCAAAGCGCTCGCCGGATGGCCCGATGATCTGCATTCCGCGTAAGCGGCGTGGCCGGAGCGCCTGCACGGCCGCCCACGCGCCCATGCGGCGCAGCACGATTTCTACTCCCGGGCTGGCGAATTCGGCGCACGGCTTGTCCCGCGGAAACCGCGCTTTGTCAATCACCAGCACGCGCCAGCGGCGCGCCGCCAGCAACGCAGCCGTCGCTGCGCCGGCCGGCCCCCCGCCAACCACCACGACGTCCCACACCTTCTCCCGGCTCATAGTCCGGCGCTCTACGATCTCGGACGATCCCAACTGAGGGCGAGGCGAAAGGGGGTGTGCGCGCGGACGACGGCGCCGGCCAGCCCCGCTTGCTGCGCCAGCGCCGATAGCTCGGCCACGGTATAGGCACGCCGGACCGACAGCGGCCCATCGTGCCGGGTCAGGCGGCTGCGGATAGCGACGTGGGCGGCGAGCCACACGCCTGCCAGCGCCGGCCACGAACGCTCCAAGTCGGTGACTACGACGGCGCAGCGCGCCACGCGCCCCATTTCGCGCAGCAGCGCCACCACTCCGGGCGCGTCGAGATGGTGAGCCGTCAGCGCACAGAGCACGAAGTCGAATGACTGCGCGGCAAACGGCAGTGCGCGGCCATCGCTTTGGGCGAGGACGAGCGATGGTGGTACACGGTCGCTTATATCAATCCAGGCTGCCGTCGTCTCGATGACGCCCGCACTGGGGTCTACGCCGACAGCCCAGCCTTGATGCCCGGTTTCGGCAGCCCAGGTGAGGAAGGCGGCCGGGAGGTCGGCGCCGCCGGTGCCGATATCGAGGAGCGTGACGCGGCGCTTCCGCGGGAGCGCGCGGAGGCGCGGCCGCAAGTAGTGGCGGACGAGCGACCGGCCGCCGAACCAGTGGTTGGCGCGGCGCAAGTCCGCGAGATTGCCGGCCAATGCTGAACCGGCCGGCGCATCGTCGAGCAGCTCTCGCCGCGCGGTTTCGCGAGCCGGTCGCCACCCGAGCCGCGGCCATCTGACAGAAGAGGAGGTTGCCGGCATAGCGTCATAATGCGCGGGACGGCAGGCGCGGCGCAACCCTCGACCGTAGCCAGGCTAGGACACCCTCGACAGGGGCGTGGAAGCCTGCTAGAACGGTGCTGATGCGTCTCGGCAAGCTCCCGCCTGCGTTCCTGGCCTCGCTGCTGGCAAATCTGCCGCAGGATGATCCGCGCGTCGTCGTCGGCCCGGGGGTTGGGGCCGATGCCGCAGTTATAGACGTGTTGGGTGCGGCCGGCGACGGGCGATTGCTCGTGGCTAAGAGCGACCCGATCACGTTCGCCACCGACCGCATCGGCTGGTACACCGTCCACGTCAACGCCAACGATCTGGCGTGCCTGGGCGCGACGCCGCGCTGGCTGCTGGCGACGGCGCTCTTGCCGGAGCAGTGGGAGGAAGCCGACGTGCGGGGGCTGTTTGACGACCTCGGCACGACCTGCGCCGCGCTCGGCATTACCCTGGTCGGTGGACATACCGAGATCACCGGCGGGCTGGACCGGCCCATTGTGTCGGCCTGTCTGCTAGGGGAAGTCACCCGCGAGCGCCTGGTGCAACCCGGCGGTGCCCGGCCGGGCGATACGATCCTGCTCGCGGGCGGTGTGGCGATTGAGGGCTGCGCGGTGCTCGCGCACGAGGCCGGCGCGGCGCTCGCCGCCCGCGGCGTGTCCGCTGCCGTCCAGCGCAGCGCGAGGGCGTTTCTGACCGAGCCGGGCATCAGCGTCGTCGTGGCCGCCGAACTGGCACTCGACGCCGCCGGACAGCACGTCCACGCGCTCCACGATCCCACCGAGGGCGGCCTGTTGACCGGCCTCGCCGAACTGGCGGCAGCGGCCGGCGCGGGGTTGGAAGTGCAGGAGGAGGCATTGGCGGCGGCGGTGCTGCCGGAATGTCGAACCATCTGTGTGGCGCTGGCGCTCGATCCGCTCGGCTTGCTCGCTTCCGGGGCATTGCTCGCTGCCGTTGCGCCGGCCCACGCCGACCGGGTGGCAGCGGCCTGGCACGATGCCGGTGTGCCCGTGTTCCGCCTCGGGAGCATCGCCGCCGCGACGGACGGGCTACGGCTGCGCTCGCGTGAGGGGGCGAGCCGGCCCTTGCCGATCATTGACCGCGACGAGATCGCCCGCTACTTCGAGGAGGAGGCACAAGATGCCTGACCTCAAACGCCTCAAGGGGGTCAAAGATAAGGTGGCGGATACGGCCGCCTCCGTCGCCGATTCGGCCCAGGACACGCTCCGGAAGACATCGGAGAAAGTGACCGACACCGCGTCGTCAGTCGCGGGCGCCGTCCAAGATGCCTCCCAAGAGGCAGCGGTGAAAGCGACGGACACTGCGTCGTCAGTCACGGGCACCCTTCAAGATGCCTCCTCAAAAGCATCGGTGAAGGCGACGGATGTAGCAGCTTCCGTCGTCTGGTCCGCCCAAGATGCATCAGAGAAGGTGACTGACACCGCTGCTTCAGCCGCCGGTACAGTCCGGGAAACTGCCCAGAAGGCGCCGGACTTAACGGCAGCTACCGCGGAAAAGGTAACGAGTGGCGCCAAGACTGCCTTGCAGTCGACGACCGGCGCCGTCCAGAACGCTGCCCAAGAGGCTCCCAATGTGGCGATGGCGGCTGTGGAAGGTATGAAGACCAACCCAAAGGCGATCTTGGAAGCCACAACCTCCGCCGCCAATGCACTGCTGTCGACTACTCAGGGACTATTGGCGAGTAACCTCGCCGGGGCCGCAAATGACGTGGTGCAAGAATTGGTCAAAGGTGCCCCAACCATCTACGACAAAGCGATGGACGCCAACTTCATACAAACCGGTATCGGTGGCTCCTGGCATCGGCTGTTCGATGGTGGACACACAATTGGAGGGGCCTGGGATGCTGCGCGCGGGGCGTTGCCCGACGACACCATCATCCAGGAAGCTAGGGGAACTATCCTGGGACTCCTCAGAGACGTGAGCACGCCGAGGGGACTCCCGCTTGCGACCTGGGACAAGGAAACCTTTGACCAGATAAACGGAGCGCTGGAATCAAAATTCCATATACCGCATGACTGGTTTCGCGATCTAAACACCTACGACGTTCCCGATCTAATCGGGAGCACCATAGGCGCCGTTGCCCTGATCTTTAATTGGAATCGCGCGGACACGGAGACCTTCGCACGATTTGTTGGCAGCATGGGCGTGTCCTCGGCCCTCAGCGCCAACCCGTTGCTTTTGGTAGTAACGGTCGTGGCGCTCGCCAGGGCTTTTCAGAAAGCACACCAGACTGGTGAGTATGCCGAGTTCATGGATGGTCAGGTGCGCGGCGGCCTCGTTTCGGGAGCAACGTTGGCAACAGTTGGACTCGTGGGAGTCACCGGCGGCCCGGCGGGCATGGCTTTGTTAGTGGCTCTCGTCACTGGCATTCTGGTCAATAAGGCGACGCAGAACGTAAGTATCATCCAAATCGGTCAAGTCGTGGCGAGACAAGCGGCCGCCGCCGCAACCGAAGCAAAGAGAATGATTGCCCAGCAAGTGCCGGCCATCGCCTAACCGGTCGAAACAGTTGCCGGAGCCAAGCCGATGATGCAAATGCTTCCACCCAACGGCGAACGGCCGGGAGTATCCTGGTGGCGGCGGGTCGCCCAGCGCGACCAGGAGATGGCCCGCACACTCTTGGCGGCCGGGTACTTGGAAGGCTGTGCTTTCCACGCCCAGCAGGCGGCGGAGAAGGCGCTCCTCGCAGCACGCGGCGTTGGGGGGCATACCCACGCCAGCGTTCATTTGCTCACTGTCCTGCACGGCGCGGGTGTGGATATCCCGGCCGCGGTACATGCTGCGGCCAAGCGGCTCGACCTCCACTACATCAATGCCCGCTATCCCAACGGGGTTGGGGGTGCGCCGGAGGACTTCTACGATCAGGCGCTGGCCGAGGAACTGTTAGCCTACATGGAGACGGTGTTCGCGTTCGTCGCCGGGCAGATTGAATTATGAGCACACCAACGCTGTCTGCACTGCCGCCGGCGGAGGTCTGGCGCGGCGCGGACGATACGACCGTGCTGGGGGGGGGCACAAGCCTATGTCGAGGCGCTGTCTTCCGAGCTACCCATCGCCGCGGCGGCGCTGTTCGGCTCGCGGGCACGCGGCAGCTCGCTACGCAGCAGCGACGCCGACCTCGCCATCATTTCTCCGGTATTTGCAGCGTTAGGGCCGTTCGAGCGGCTGGAACGCGCCTATCAACCGGAGTGTTGGGGTGGGCTGGGTGCGGGGATTGATCCGGAAGTCGTGACGTTTGCCCCGGACGAGCTGATCGGGCTCAAGCGGTCGCTCGCCTGGGATGTGCTGGCCGATGGGATTGTGCTGGCGGACGATGGGACGTTCGCGGCGGCGCGCGCTCGTTTCGATGCCGCGCTTGCCGCCGGCGACTTACAACGCATGGCCTGGGGCTGGCGGTTCACGGAGCGGGTGGGAGCGACGGACGCGGATGGGGAGGTTCTGTCCGGTGGCTAAGGGGTTCGAGCGCCTGGCGATTGCGGCGCGGCCCCCCAAGCCGCGCGAGCGTGGCTTGATGGTGACGATTGACTGGGGCTTGGGTCTGGCGGAGCAAGCGGATCGCTTACGGATCGCCGGTGAGTATATTGACCTGGCCAAGATCGCTGTCGGCGTCTCGCGGCTGCTCGATGCCGACCTGCTCCGCGAAAAGATCGCCCTCTATCGGCAGCATGAGGTGGTGGCGTTCCCCGGGGGTCAGTTTCTGGAGTATGCGTTGGTGCAGGGGGCTACGGACACATTTTTGACGGAAGCCGGCGCCGCCGGTTATGAGGCTATCGAGGTCTCGGACAACCTCATCGAGATCAGTCTGGACGACAAGACGGCGTTGATCGCGCGGGCCGTGCAGGAGTTCGGCTTGCGAGTGCTCGGCGAAGCGGGCAAGAAGGAAGAGCTGGCGCATACCGTACCGCTGGTGGACGATGCGCGCGCGTGCCTGGCCGCCGGGGCCTGGAAGGTGATGCTGGAGGCGGCCGACGTGTTTTCCGCCGGCCAGGAGCCGCAGGCCGCCGTGCAGGATTTGCTGGCACAGGGACTCCAGCCGAGCGAGGCTATCTTCGAGCTGCCCGGCCACTGGATATCGGGCACGACCTATGCCGATCCACCGCGCATCTATCGCCAGCTGCTCGCGGCGGTTGGTCCGGAGGTGAACGTGGCCAACGTCTTGCCGGAGCAGGTCATCGAATACGAGACGATCCGCTGCGGCATCGGCGTCAACGCCGCCCACGGCGCGCGCATCTGACCTGCCAGCGTTAAGTGCGATGGACGGAGCCATGAACGGGGAGCGGCCGAACATCCTGCTGCTGATGTGCGATCAGCTACGCGCCGACAGTCTCGGCGCGGCCGGTCATCCGCTGGTCCGGACACCGAACATTGATCGCTTGGCGGCCAGCGGCGTGCAACTCACGCGGGCGTATACCGAGTCGCCGGTGTGTGTTCCGGCCCGGATCAATGCCCTCACCGGGCTGCACTCCTGGCAGGTAGGCGTCTTCGACAACGGCCCGTCTCCCCCGCACACCGTACCGACGCTCGGCACCTTATTGACCGAGCAAGGCTACTTCACACAGGCCATCGGCAAAATGCACTTCCGGCCGCCACGCAACCACGTCGGATTTCAACGGATGTGGCTGTCGGAGGAGATCCCGGCGTATCGGCAAGACGACGAGTTTCTGCAATATCTTGCGGAGCAGGGCTACGGACACGTCGCGGAGCCGCACGGTCAGCGTCACGAACTGTATTACCAACCCCAGGTGTCCGTCTTGCCGGAGGAGCACCACACCACCGCCTGGACGGCCGACCGGACGGTGGACTTCATCACCCGGAATCGCAACCGGCCGTTCTTCTGCTTCACGTCGTTCATCAAGCCGCACCCGCCGTGGGATCCGCCGCACCCCTATGCAACGTTGTACGACCCGGCGACGGTGCCTATGCCGGTCCGCCGGGGGGCCGAGCGCGAGCCGGTAGACACGCACCTGCTGGTCCAGAACCATGGCAAGGGTGTAGATGACCCGGATGACGACCTGATCCGGCTGATCCGCGCCCGCTACTACGGCCTCATCAGCCACATTGACCGGAACGTGGGCAAGATCATCAATGCGCTCGATGAGCATGGCCTCACCGAGCGCACGCTCATCGTGCTCCTCTCCGACCACGGCGAGCTGCTGGGCGATCATTACGCCTGGGGCAAGCGCTCGTTTTACGAGGGGTCGGCGCGGGTGCCGTTCCTGGTGAGCTGGCCGGGGCGGCTGCCCGCCGGCGAGACTCGTGAGCACTTCGTCTCCGGGTGCGACCTCCTACCGACGTTCCTGGCCGCAGCCGGCGCTGGCGCTGCCATTCCTGCCAACGTCGAGGGGCAAAACCTGCTGCCGCTCTGCGCCGATGCGGCGACGCCGGGCCGGGCGGCGCTGGTGGGCCAGTTTGCCAGCGGTCGTCTGATGAAGCTAATGCTGCGCTGGGACGACTGGAAATACTGCTACTTTGCCAACGGCGGGCGGCAGCAACTCTTCCACCTGCGCGACGATCCGCACGAGCTATCCGACCGGGCCGGCCAGCATCCGGCGCTGTGCAGCCAAGCACAGGAGCGGCTCGTGCGGTATTTCCGCGCGGCCGGGCATCGTGGTGCGCTCGACGACAATGGCAACGCGCTACGCGCCTATCCGTTCGCACGGCTACCTCTCGGCCGGATCAACCGCCAGCACGCCATCTGGCCGCGCAACGAGCCGGTGTAGCCGGTAGTAAAGAGCTAGGCGCCCTGCGGCGCTGGCGGTCGGCCCTGGTTCAGCCTCCTACACCGTTGCCGAGACACTCTCTGCGAGAGGCACCGGGTCGCCAGTGCTTAGTCGGATTGTAGCCGGCGGAGTTGCTCGCGGAGGCGCCGTAGCTCGGCCTCGGCGCGGGCGCGGGCCGCCGCCTCGGTATCCCGCTGGGACTCGGCGTGGGCGCGGGCCGCGACCTCGGCATCCCCTCGGGCCTCGGATTGCCGCAGATCACGGAGGTACCTTCCCGCCACCGGGTCGTAGAACCGCAGCCGGCCGGCGTCCCAGTGTAGCTCCAGGCCCAGTACCGGGCTGTAACCCCGGATGACACCGTCCGCGCCGGTGTCCAGGGGAAAGGGCACATACTTGCCATTGACCAGGCGGTCGCCAGCCAGCGGCCGGTCGTGGAAGCGGCCCCCGGAGCGGTCGAAGCGCCAGTATTCGGTCACGCCGAAATCGGCATAGATGGCGCGCTTGTCGGTGTAATCGGACAGGCCGGTGCTCACTGAGGCCACTTCCAGCACGAAATCCGGGGGGTGGCCGACCTCGCTGATCACGTAGCCGTTGCGCGCGATGATGGCCGCGGGGTCGACCGCGAACGCGACCAGGCAATCGGGCCGGAGCCAGCGGTCGCGGTCGTGGGTGTCGTAGCAGAGATAGCCGTCGCCGCTGACCAGGACGTCGGGACGCCGGCGGAAGTGGTTGTCGAGGATCAAGTATGCCCTGGAGATAGAGGGGAACTGTTGCATGGCGTCGGGGGCCTTGGGCGGGTCCGGCAGCGGCGCAAGGCGAGGGTACCTGTCGGGTAGTTGGGGCTTAATTGTGGTTCTGGCAGTCATCGGGAGCCTCGCGGCCGGGCCTACGGAGTTGGTAGTAGGATACCCGGTGGCGCCTAGTGGGCGCTTATCAGTAGCCAGTGGGCAGTGGGGGGCGTGAGGATATGGCGTGGTCGTCGCCATACTCTACTCTTGCCCGGTCTCAACTCCTAGCTTTTCGCGGGGCTGACGGCGGAGGCACCTCGTTTCGTCAGCGTTTCCGGTACGAGGAAGGTGAGGACGCCGGCCGATGCTAGGCCGACGCCGGCCAGGACCCAAGCGCCGACGGATAGTCCGAGTAGGTCCGCCAGGTTGCCTACTACCAGCGGAGCGCCGGCGTTGCCGGTGTCGCCGATCAGGCGCCACACGCCGAGGAACTCGCCCGATGAGCCGCGCGGCGCGAGGTCGGCGCCGAGTGTCATCATTGCGCCGGAGCCAAGGCCGTTGCCGAAGCCGAGGACGGCCGTCGCGGCCAACAGACCGATGTAGTCGGTAGCCAGGGGTAGTACCGCCATCCCCAGTGCCATGACGACGAACGAGGGGACGGAGGTGAACTTGCGACCGAAGCGATCCATCACCAGGCCGGCCGGAATGAAGAGGGACATATCAATCGCCGATGAGATGCTGACAATTGTGCCCACGGCTGCCACATCGAGGCCGATGATGGTCGCGCCATAGAGGGGTACGATGACCTGCCGGCCCTGGCGGATCATCTGCGCGCAAATCTGGGCCGTCCCGGCCGTTGCAAAGCTGTGACGGTGCTGCCGCACGAGGTCGGCGACATGGCCCAGGTGCGAGGTGCGGTGGACTGCTCCGACGGGAGCCGGCGGCTCGGTGACCCAGAGGGCGGTGATCAGCGCGGCGGTCGCATCGAGCGCTCCCGCGACGATGAAGGCCGCTTCCAGTCCGAACTCGCGGCCGACCAGACCGCCGAGGGCCGGGCCGACAAACATCCCGATGCGAGTTGTCCCGCCGAATGCCGAGATTGCCCGGCCCCGGTCGTGGAGCGGCACCACGTCGGCGAGGTAGGCGATGCGCGAGAGGTTCCAGAAGGCAGTGCCGATCCCGGCTGCCAGCCGCAGCATCACCAGGAGCGGATACCATGGGGCAAAGCCGAGGGCCAGGGTCGCCAGACCGACGGTAGCGGCCCCGGCTACCATCACCCGTTTGCGCCCCAATATCCCGAGGACGACGCCGGCCGGCAGGTCCATGGCAATCGTGCCTAAACCGGCGGCGCCGATGGCCAGTCCGATCAGGCTGAAGGACACGTCGAAGGATTGCAGGTGAATCGGCAGCGTGGGGATGAGGATGCCCGAGCTGATCGCCAGCAGGAGCGTTGGGGTGTAGACGGGGAGGAAGAGACGCCGTAGCGTGGACAGCGGGTCGCTCCGTGAGCTGTAGTTTCCTCGTCGTGGAGACGCTGGGCGATCTGGCCCGGCCGCGTGCGGCGGGGGCTGCGACAGTCGGGACGCCAGCGACCGGCGAGGTACAGCCCCAGGGTACCATTCCGGTGTCATGCTGTAGAGTAGGCTACACTCACGTCCAACGACGACAATGGATGCTCCGTGCTACCCTAGAAGGGTGATGGCGCGACGCCCAGGGCGACGGCTAGGGGAGGGCTGGCGGTGGAGCGTAGTAGACCCCTGGGGGCTACCGGTCTATTGCGCCGAGGCAACCTGGTACACGAAGGTCTACACGCGGGAACGCGCAGAGGTACGCCTCCATGAGCAGGAGTTGATCGCCACGGTGCGTGATCCTGATGAGGTGTATGTGGAACCAGAGGCAACTGCAAAGCTGCGGCGTCAGGGCCTTACCGACGCTGAAGTATTGCACTATATCGGCTACGGTCGGACGCAGGGTCCGTATGATCATCATATGACCCAGGTCGTCGTGAAGAAGATGATAGAGCCAGTTCAAGAAAGTGCCGTCGGGTACGTGCGGACACTGCTGGTGCCCCGAGGGTTGCGCTTGGGTAAGCTGGCATTGCGCTGGAGGAAGTCATGAGCAAGAAGCTGACCCCCCTATTTATGAGGCAGTTGTTGACGGGCCTCCAAAGCGCCAAGGCGTACTACGATGCGGAAGCGGACGAGCTCGACTTGCTGTTGCCTGATAGCGCTGGCCGCGGCGGGTCGGCTGTGCTCATCGGCGACTACTATGTTCGGATTGACGTAGAGACCGGTAAGCCGTTGAGCGTGATTATCTACGATCCTCACGCTTGGCTGGAACAAGAGCTCCAGCAGGTAAGCGCACCACTCGACCAAGCCGCACAGTTGCGCGCTGGGCTGGAGCAGTTTCTAGCCAAGGCGGCGCGTCCGAACGGGTATCAGCTCAACCGGAGACTGTGGCCGTCATGCCGCGGATCGGTGGACAGTGACCAGTGGTCAGTGGCCAGTGCCCGGGCTAGGGGCTACGAGCCACTGGCCGCCGGTCAGGCGATCTTGGCCGCTATTAGTCAGGTGCCGGCAGTCGCCGTGGCGTAGGTCAGTGGTCGCCGGGCCGCAAAGCTGGCCGACCAGTGGCGCTTACCGGGGACTGCGGTAGCGGGCGGCGCTATGCTGCCCGGCGCCAGACTTCGAGCGAGCCGGCGTGCTCGGTGAGCATATAGTCGCGTCGCAGGGCGTTGTGCAGTGCTGCGGCAAGCTCCTCGGCGCCGAGCAGTGCCGTATTGGAGCCGAGCGGGAAGGTCCGGTCGAAGAACACATACGTCGGCGCCTGGTCGGTGAGGCGCTGCACCGCGTGCTCGACTGCGGCCGGCGTGGGCGGCTGGTGGTCGAGGGGCAGGTGGCGCCAGAAGGGGCCGCGCTCGGCTAGATGGAGATACAGCACGTCGAGCGGGGAGATAACGGCCGCCGGCTCGCCGGCCGGTATCAATCGTCGGATCGCCGCCACGCCGGCCGCAACCGTCTCCGGCGTAGGGAGGTCCGGTCTGGCGCGCGCGTTGTCAATGCACCAGGGGGCCTTGGCGAGCGACCAACATTCCACCGGGCCACGCTCAGGGCCCCAGAGCGCGTGTGGGTAGCTCAGGAAGCTGCCGACCAGTATCACGCAGCCGGTGAGGAGGAGCCAGAGAGCCGGCAGACCGGCGGCCGGTGTACCCGACCCGGATTGGCGGGGGAGCCACGTGCGGAGCCGGCCAGTGGCGTGGGCCAGGAGATAGGTCACGATGAGCACCCAGGGTAGGGAGTGGCGAAACCAGTAGCTCGGCTCGGAGCCGCGGATGAAGTGCTGGTAGAGCAGTAGCCCCCACGCCGCGAGTGCGAGGAGCAGTGGTGCGGAGGCTGGCGGGCGATGGATACCGGGTTTCCCCGGTATGACGGTCGCGGCGATGATCCCGGCAGCGAAAGCGACGTACAGCGCCGGCGTGAGGTAGAGGTGGGCGGTGGTGAGGCCAAACGGGTCCAGGGGGCGGGCATATAGTCCTGTGCTGCCGTAGAGCCATGGTCCTTCGGCGAACGCCGACCAGAAGCGCGGGTCGAGCGCCGCCGGCCCGACTGTCACCACGGTCAGCGCGAGGAAGCCGCCGACCGCGGCGCCAAGCACAGCGGCCGCGGCGCCGGCCGCCCGTGCCAAAGCAGCGGCAAGGTGCGCGAGGCGCCTGGATTCCGGCGTGCGCCGGAATGAGGCAAGGGTGTGCAGCGCTGCGTGGCCGGCCACGTAGATTGCCAGGACCAGGATATTGACCAGCCCCGTATCGGTAACCCACCAGAGCGATACGGCCGCGAGGAGGGCCGCGATAACGAGCCAGCGGCCGGCCCCGGAGCGCCAGTGCTGCACGATGGCGAGGAGCAGGACGATCTCCAGGGGATTACGCAGGAACCCGAGCTGCGGGTGCCACCAGGTGAAGGTGCCGGCGGCCCAGCCGCCGCCGAATTGCAGCCCGAGCGCGATCACAAACGCGGCGCTTGCCCACAAGAGGCTGCCGAAGAGCAAGCGGACCAGGACGGCGAGCAGTCCGAAGACGAGGACGGTCCCGATCAGCTGGACGCGCACCAGCTGGGCGTAAGTCAGCTCCAGTCCGAGCTGCGGGAGGGCCGCGATCCCGATGGGTAGTCCCAGGCCGTGGTGCGCGACAATGTCCACGCCGGGCGTGCCGCCGTGCAGGACGCCGAGCGTGGGGCCGAGCACGGTATAGCTCCAGTGGAAGAGCCGATCCCAGCCGAAAGCGTCGCCTACCGGGCGCCAGGGGTCGGGCAGCCAGAGCAGGAAGAGGGTGCCGGCGCTGCCGGCCGCGAACGTCGTCGCCGCCGGCCAAACGCCGAGCGCCGCCGGCTTGTCCACTCCCCCGGCGAGTGCTGGTCGACGCTGGCCGGCCGGGCCGCGCGGAAGGCGCCAGCGGTGGCCCTGGGTGCGCCACAGTCCGATGCCGGCGATGACCGCGATGAGCACGCCAGCGCCGATCACGATATTGACCGGCGTCCACTGGGGTACGCACCGCTCGCCGCATTGGACGATGCTTTGGAGGGAGGCGGGCGCGAGGAAGGGGGCGATCAGCACAGTCCCCAGTAACAGCAGGGCACCCGGCCCGGCGGCGGGTGCAAAACGGGCCAGCCAACGCTCGGTCAAGGCGCTCCCGGAGCGTGTCCGCAGCAGGAATAGGACGCAGACGGCGAGGCTTACCGCGAGGCTGCCGAGGGCAAGCGCGGCCGCAGCCGGCCGCGGCTCGCTGTCCAAGAGCCGGCCTGGCCCGGCAGCCGCCAGGCTGGCCAGCAACCAGCCGCCACCGAGGCCGGCTACGGTGACGATAAGCCCTTGGGCCGCGAGGGTCGTGGCCGGCCGCGGCGCGAGAGCATGCTGCCGGCTCCACCGCTGCCAGAGCCAGGTGACGACGAGGGCGCATACCAGGCCGATGACGATGAAGAGCCAGTAGCCGCTGACATCGCTCGAAAGCGGCTGGAAGGCCGGCCGGGCGCTCGGTAGGAGCGTGCTGAGGACGGCCTGCCGGCGGGACTCGTTGTCGTAAAGGTAGCCGGCAACGAGCAGCAGGTGGCCGGCGACAACGACGCCCGTGAGCGTGGTCGCTACGATACCGAGCGGTGGGTAGCTGGCCGAAAGCCGCTGGTACTGAGCGCGCTCAGAAGCAGCTTTGGGCGGCCAATGGTTGGTATCGCGCCCCCGAGGCACGCGCGGCTCCTGTCACGGATGACTGCCGGCCCGGTACTCAGGAAAGCGCGGGATCGCGGGCCGGGATAATGAAGGCACAACTGGGGGCACCATCGCGCAAGCGGGAGGGACTCAGCTCGACCGGGGCGCCGACAAGCTCGGACACGCGGCGGCGGTCAATCTCACAGACATGCACCCACTGCCGCGCGACCCGCAGATACGGGCAGTTGTATTCCTGGACGATGTACCCCTCTTCCGTCTCCGTCAGGTCGGCGGCGCCGCCGGTCTCCTCGAACATGCGCGTGACCTCGGCTACTCGTTGCTCGATTGGTTTGCCCTCGACCCGCGGCCGCTGTGCCGCCGCCATATTCTCCGCTACGCGATCCACGAGTAGCTGCAACGCTTCCTTGCCCTCGATCTGAGCGACGCCGCTCAATAGTTGGAGTGCCAAGTCATCGTACTGCTTGGGGAAGAACTGCTCTTCCGCTTCGAGGGTGAGCGAGTAGACCCGATACGGCCGGCCGCGCTGCCCGCGGACGTCGGAGCTTGCGATCAAGGCGGTGCCCGCCAAGGCCTGCACGTGTGCCCGCACCGTGACCGGCACAAGGTTGAGATCGCTGGCCAACTCCTTGAGCGAGGCCGAGCCACGGCGCTTCAGCACGTCCAGAATTGCTCGGCGCGTTGGATGCATGGGTACCTGCGCTTCCCTACGCTACGCTCACCACAAGACGAGGCGCTGCGCCGCCGCACCCGTCATTCCCACGCAAACGGGGATCCGGGCGGACCGCTTGCTGCCATGTTCGCACAGATGTCTCAGGAGTGTCAATCCGGGGGGTGGTGGCACGGCCTTTTAAAAGCAGGGTCCCCGGTGCCCGCGTGGAGCGCCGGGGACCCGAGTCTCGTGCTGCGGCTTGCTGGTGGCTTAGTAGTCCGGCATCGCGGGCGCGGGCGCCGCTTCCTTCTCCGGGAGGTCGGTAATCAGCGCTTCCGTCGTCAGGATCATCGCGGCGATGGAGACGGCGTTCTCCAGCGCAGAGCGGGTCACCTTGGCCGGATCAACGATCCCGCGCTCGATCATGTCGCCGTACTCTTCGGTAATCACGTCGAAGCCGACTCGATGACTATTGCTCTCGCCCTGACGCCGCCGCACGGCCTCCGCGATCACCGAGCCTTCGTGTCCGGCGTTGACCGCGATCTGGCGGACCGGCTCTTCGAGGGACCGGCGCAGGATGGTAATGCCGACTTGCTCGTCGTGCGAGGCCAGGTTCACGTCGTCAAGGACGGCCTGCGCTGCGAGCAGCGACGCGCCGCCACCGGCGACAATGCCTTCCTCAATCGCCGCGCGGGTGGCCGACAGTGCATCTTCCACGCGATGCTTCTTTTCCTTCAGCTCCGTCTCGGTCGCCGCCCCGACTCTCACCACTGCCACGCCGCCGGATAGCTTCGCCAGCCGCTCTTGCAGCTTCTCCCGGTCGTAGTCCGAGGTGGTCTCTTCGACCTGCGCCTTGATCTGCTTGACGCGACCCTGAATCTTGTCGTTGTCGCCGTAGCCCTCGACGACGGTGGTGTTGTCCTTGTCGGACACGACCCGGCGGGCGCGACCCAAGTCGGAGAGCTGCACGCTGTCGAGCTTCCGTCCCAAGTCGTCGCTGATGACGGTGCCACCGGTGAGGATAGCGATGTCCTCAAGCATCTCCTTGCGGCGGTCGCCATAGCCGGGTGCCTTGACGGCCAGCACGTTGAGAATGCCGCGGAGCTTGTTGACGACGAGTGTTGCTAGCCCCTCGCCTTCCACGTCCTCGGCAATGACGACCAACTCCTTCTTGCCGGTCTGCATCAGCTTCTCCAGCAGCGGGACCAAGTCCTGCACCGAGGAGAGCTTCTTCTCGGTGATGAGGAGATACGGCTCTTCCAGCTCGGCTTCCATCCGATCCTGGTTGTTGACGAAGTAGGGGGAAATATAGCCGCGGTCGAAGTCCATCCCCTCGACGTAGTCCACCTCGAACTGGAGACCACGCGATTCCTCGACGGTGATGACCCCGTCCTTGCCAACCTTGTCCATCACCTCACCGATCAGCCGCCCGATCTCCGGGTCGTTGGCGGAGATGGCAGCCACGTAGGAGATGTCCTGCTGGCCCTGGATCGCTACGGCTTGCTGCTTGATCTCGTCCACCACGGACGTGAGTCCCTGCTCCAAACCGCGCTTGATAATCATGGGGTTGGCGCCGGCAACCACGTTGCGTAGCCCCTCCATGACCAGCTTCTCGGCGAGCACCGTGGCCGTTGTGGTGCCGTCACCGCAGATGTCGTTGGTCTTGCTCGCTGCTTCCTTGAGTAGCTGCGCGCCCATATCCTCGAACGCTTCCGGGAGCTCAATCTCCTTGGCGACGGTCACACCGTCGTGTGTCACCGTCGGACCGCCGAACTTCTTGCCGAGCGCGACGTTGCGCCCCTTCGGACCGAGTGTGCCCTTGACGGCTGCGGCGAGGGTTTCGATGCCTTCCGTGAGATGATTCCGCGCCTCTTCGCTAAACGCGAGCTGCTTTGCCATAGATCGTTCCTCCTCTACGCTTCAAGACCGTGCTCTGGGGTGCAAGGGATTTGACGCCGCCGCATGCTGGTGGTGCTACGAACAGAGATAAGCCAACCTGCCTGCGCTGCATGCATGGTCCACGACCGCACGTCCAGTTCAGGAGGTCTCGTACTCGCCGACTCGCCGCTGCTCGATGAGCCAGCGGAGAAACTGCAATCGCTGCACTTCGCTGCCGGAGAGGTCAAGCTCTCGCCGGTGCCGGCTCTGCCGAACGGAAGACAGTTGAGCGATCTCCTCCGGGGTGAACCCTAGCTCGCACAGGTCGGCACCGGTCAGTACGGAGGCGTCCAGAGAGGCCTCCGCTTCCGGTACCGTTCTGTTCTGGTCCACAACGGTTTCTCCGTGCGCCTGTTCCAGACGCGCTGTCGCTTCGGCAGGCAGCTTCGGCCCCTGCTCCCTACTCCGCCGAGTATATCGTTCCGATTAGCACTCTGTCAAGGCGAGTGCTAATCGGGGACGGGGTGGTAGGGCCTCCCCCCGTCCCCTGACTGGGGTAGGTTTTTCGTGGAGAGCCGCGGGGGCGGGCAGACCTCACCCCCCGGCCCCCTCTCCACATGGTGGAGAGGGGGTGGAGGGCCTGTTCCAGGCCCTCTGTAATGGCCCTGGATTCCGGCCCGGGAGCGGAGGAGGGGGCATGCTGGCGCCGGAATGACGGCTGAGACGGTGGGAATGACGGGGAGACGGGGGCAACATGGTGCGCCCCTACGGAAAAACCTACCCTTGTCAGCCGGGCCCCTCTCCAGCGCCGAGTGATAGAGAGGGGGAGTGCGGTGCCCGGCGCTGCCACCACCGCGCGTCGGGTTGCCGTTTCTCGCGCAGCGGCCAGCGCGTGAAGCCGCGCTGCTCGTACAGACCCACGGCCACCGATGCGCGCTCGTTGGTCCGCAAGGCGATCAGCTCGGTGCCCAGCCGGGTCAGCGCCGACAGGGCTGCGTCGAGGAGCCGGCCGCCTAACCCGCGCCCTTGCCACGGTGGATCAACGGCAAATTCGTAGATGTAGCCGATGGCGTTGGTGGCCGTGGGCAGGTGCGGCCACCCTTGCGGCAGCGGGTAGCAGATGCTTTCCCAGTCTTTGTAGAACTCGGTCGGGGTACGGGGAGCGCTCATCACCAGGCCGCGCACGCGGTCCGTGCCGTTGGCGGCGGCCGCGTCGGTCACGACGAGACATTGCGAATCGGGAGTACCAAGTAGCCACTCCAGGTACATGCGGCTGTGGGTCGGATCGTTGCGCTCGCACCACGGGGGTTGGGCGTAGGCGGCCAGATACACCCGCACAATCTCGGGCAGATTGTCGGGCGTCGCCGGGCACACGGCGAGCTGGGGGGCGCGGGGATAGCTCATCCGGTATTGGTCTCCTCTCGGCCTCACCCCCCGGCCCCCTCTCCACACGTGGAGAGGGGGTGTGGCAACGGCCGCGCACCCGCCACTCCGGCGCCAGCCGGAGTCCAGCGTGCGGCAATGCGCCCCGGGCGGTCCGGATTCCGGCCTAGGCCGGAATGACGGTACCGGCAACCTATTTTCAGAGCAATGACGGGCCGGGGGAAGCACCGCGGTAATATTGCCGTCAGATGAACGCGGCGGCGCCGTCGGGCTGCGTGGCGAACGGCCGATGCCAGGAGCGTAGCTCCGTGCTGAGGGCCGCTTCATTCAACTCCACGCCCCACCCCGGTCCTTCCGGTAACTCCAGGTAGCCGTCGCGGAGCCGCATTGGCTCCAGCAGCACATCGCGTCGGGGCGACTCGTCGTCGGCGTGGTATTCGAGAATCAAGAAGTTGTGCGTGGTCGCGGCGAAGTGTACGTTGATGGCGGTGGCCAGCGGTCCGAGCGGATTGTGCGGGGCAACGGTGACGTAGTGGGCTTCGGCCAGCGCCGCGATCTTCTTCATCTCCAGCAGGCCGCCGCAGATGCAGATGTCCGGCTGGATGATGGTGGCGGCCTGCTTGGCGAGTAGCTCGCGAAAGCCGAACGAGGTATACAACATCTCCCCCGTGGCGATGGGCACAGCGCTCTTCTGTGCCAGCCAGGCGAGCGCGTCGATGTTCTCCGGCCGCAACGGCTCTTCGAAGAAGAAGGGGTGATAGGGCTGCACCGCAGCGGCCATTTCGAGCGCCCGCAGCGGCTCGAAGATGCGGGCGTGGGGATCGAGGCCGATGTCTACGTCTGGCCCGACCGCCTCGCGGACGGCAGCCAGCCGCTCGCCGGCCTGCCGGACGACGGCGCCCCACGGCAACTGGTCGCTATGGGGGGGATGAGGCGCCATCTTCAGCGCGGTGTAGCCGTATTGGTCTACAAGCTGGCGGGCATGCGCGGCGATGGCTGCGGGTGTGGCGCCACTACAACTCTGGTAGACGCGGATGCGGGCGCGGCACTTGCCGCCGAGCAGCCGATACACCGGTACTCCGGCTGCCTTGCCGGCGATGTCCCAGAGCGCGTGCTCGATCCCGCTGATGGCCGCGTTGACGACCGAGCCGCCCGGAAAGCGTGAGTGCGCGTAGAGGTGGTACCAGATGCCGGTGACGTCGCGGGGATCGCGCCCGACAATCCAGCTTTGGAAGTCGCGGATTGTCGCCGCCACTGCCTCGTTCGGCCCGACCGGATAGGCTTCACCTAGGCCGACCAGCCCCTCGTCCGTATACACCCGCACGATGAGCGAATCTCGCCCGGTCAGTGGCGCGGCGTGGGTCTCGACCTGTGTGATCTTCATGGTCTTACTCCATCGGTCCTCACCCCGGCCCTCTCCACCATGCGGAGAGGGGGGAACTACCCACTTGGCGATCTCCCGATTCAAGCGGCCTCCTCCGGCTCGTCGGCGTACTGGTTGTAGCCGAGGCCGCGGACGTGCGGTTCGTTGTGGAGCAGCGCACGCTGGCGGGCCAGCTGCCGCGGGTCCCAGCCCATGGCCGCGGCGACGGCCTCATCCCACCGGGCACGCACCGCACATTCGCCGTCGCGGAACTGCGGCACCACCATGTCCTTGGTGCGTTCCCAGCAGGCGGCCAGGATTGAACGTATCCTCGAATCCTTGACGTCGGGAATCCTGACGTTTGCAACTCCGGCCGGTCGGTACCTTGAAAATTCCAGCGTCCGTCCCGCGTTTCGCATCAGTTGCAGCCGCCCGGGCGTAGAATTGATGAAAACTGCAACCGCTTTTGACTCTTCGGGCGACAGTCCGGTTACCGGCATCCAGCCGTAGCCTACGTATTTCGCAACATCCGCCGTTGCGGTAAGACGTGCCGTGTTGGCGCGCTGACCCTCGGTCACCAAGAGGAAGCCGGACTTGTGCGTGAGTTTGCCAACTTCGGGATAAGTTCCCCCGTTGCACTGATATTCCTCTTCGTCCCGGTGCTTGGGAATCCACCACTCGTCTGGTGTGCTACGTATCGTTGTTTGAGCATCGGCCCCCTTGGACTTCAGTATCGGGAAGCTGCCGATAGTGCCGGGTTCCGTGCGCTCGAACGACCCACTCAGCACCTGGCCAGTTGCATGAAACGATAGACCGGGCATTGTACTGATAGTTTGGAGATCGGACAGACTGGCGTACTTTGCCGCTGCTTCAGCCAACTCGGCGGAGCGCCAGACAGCGGCCGTCCAGTCGCCGGCTGCCATGCGGGCGGTTGGCCAATACGAGACTTCGCCCCACCCGTTGTCCATCCGGCCTTCGTGACACCGGTGTATCTGGTGATGCAAGTCCTGCACTTCGCGTTCGTTGGACGGCACCCTGTCCAACTGGATAAACCGCGTAGGTAGTTTGGGGTCAGCGTACCGTTTCGCCACGACGATGCTCTCGTTGATGCTCGTGTTCTGGCTCAAGTTTATCTGCCTCGGCTGGTGGCAGGTCAGCACGGTATGGATGTGGAAGCGTTGAGCGAGAGTGCGGCGCCCGTGCAACCCCGATATTGAGGAAAGCGATGCCGTCGGAGTGATCATCGTCAGCACACCGTCACCCGGAGCGATGCAGCGATCTGCGAGTGCGACGAACAAGGGACTCAGTGCGTTCTTGTCCATGAATCCATGGAGCTCCTGGTCCGCGCGGACGAGGATGCTCTCCATCGCGTCAACCCGTGTGCGGAGCCGCTGCTGGGTCGCCGCCGGGAACTTCTCGCCCATCTTGATCCGGTTGGTGAAAGGCGGATTCATGATGACGATGCGCGCGTCCCTGGCTGCGTCAACCGCGTCCTCCAGCTCGGCATCGTCGGACGGGTCCCAGACGGCCCGCGAGCCAATGGCATCGTCTGCGAACCCCAACTCCCCGTGCCTGGGAACGATGGCTTGCTGCCCCAGCAACTCCAGCGTGCCGACACCGATGCGCGTCGGGTCGTGCTTGTCTGGGCCGTAGGGCATGAGATGCAGCCCCAGCTGTCTATAGCGAATGTCCTGATTGCCGGCGGTCAGCTGCGCTGCCGCCAGTTGCAGCGACACGGGGTTGATGTCCAGCCCCTTGATGACCTCCTCCACCCCCAGCTTCTGGAGCCGGGCGATGCGCTGCTCATCGGCGCCCATCGCTTTGGCTCTGCGTTTCATGTCCGTCAGGACGGCAGCCAGCAGCGTGCCGCTGCCGCAGGCGAGGTCAACGGTCTTGTGCTGCCGCCACACCGCCTCGTTGGCCCAGTCCGCGTCGCCGCAGGCGTCCAGCGCGAGCCGGGCTGCCAGCGCAGCAGCCGGCGGCCGCGTGAAGAATGCGCCATCGGAGGCCTGGTTGCCCATGACGCGGTTGAAGAGTGGGCCGGCGTGATCCGCCCCCATATCGGCGTAGGTCTCCGCAATGCGCTCCGCTTCCGCGGTGATGTGATGCAGGGCGCGCTCCAGTCCGGCCAGCTTACCGGTGTTCTCGATGGCGTAGATCGCCTCCAACGCCGGTTCCACCACCGGCCGGAAGTCATACGACCTGACGTCTTGCCACTGGCGAACGACCGTCTGCACGACGTTGGTGTCGTTCTTGACGGTCGCCAGGTCTCTGATGCCCGGCAGCCACCGGCCGTTGCTGATGCGCTGGTGGAGCATCGCGGCGTTCATCATCAGCAACGCCGCGATGGTGCAGCCGTCGGCCTGCTTCTTGAGACTGGCCTCCTTGAGGTTGTCGAGTCCGAAGTGCCGATTCAACGGCGCCACCAGCTCATCGGTCCGCAGGTGGTGCGCCGCCTCTTTGATACTGCCCTCCAGAATGTTGAGGTCTCTGATCACGCGGTCGTCGCTCAGGCCGGACTTGGTGAGCAGGTTCAGCTTGATCGCGTTGCCGTGCTCTTCCATCCCACTCAGCCGCAGCATCCGCATGGCGGACTGCCGGGCTACCTCCTCACGGCTTCTGCGCGGCGCCCGTTGCCGACTGCTCGGCGGGAGTCGCACGCCCTCGCCGTCATTGATCATCTTTTTGGCTTTGGCTTTGGACTTCTTGTAATCAACTGCGCCGCGCGTGCCGTCCGGCTTTGGCTTCTCCCGCTCGACGGTATCCTGGCGCAATTCATGGCTGCCGTCGGAGTTCTTCTTGCCCGTGATGATCTGCGTCGGCTCGGACGGCGCCGTAAAGCCGCCTGTGGCTTCGGTGATGCGGTGGGGGCGGCTAGAGGGGTGGATTGCGGCCCCGTATCGGGGTACGGGGCATGCTTGCGCCGCAATGACGGGGGTAGGGAGGGGGTGGAACTCGTCGAACGGCTTGCGCTGTCCGTCGAGGACTCGCTCAACGGCCTTTTGCGCCTCGCCCGGCGCGCCCTCGTGCTCGGCGTACCGGATACGCTTTCGCTCGCCATCCGCGAGAGCGACGATAGTGCGCTCACCCTCCGGGGGCGGTGGCGGGATGTAGAGGTACAGCAGGTCTTCGAGCCGGTCCTCGATGCGCTGGTCGTGGGCGCGTAGGGCGAGCAGTATTTGGCCTAGCTCCTGCCACCCCTCGTCCTGGCTGCTGACGCTCAACCAGTTCTCGGGATCGACGTTCGGCGGCAGCAGGATCGGGCAGATGATGTAGCCCATGTCCTTGCCGGGCGCGGTCCGCATGGCGCGCCCGACGGCCTGGATCACGTCAATGGGGCTTTTCCGCGGTTCGAGAAAGGCCACCGCGCTCAACGACGGAGAGTCGGTGCCCTCACCGAAGATACCCACGTTGATGATGCCGTGCGGCTGCGCGCCGCTCGACTCGGCCAGCTTGAGCTTCGCGTTGTCGCGGGCCGCGACGTTGCTCGTCGCATCGAGGTGCTCCAGGGTGTAATCTGCCATCGCTCGCCCGTCGGCGTTTTCGGTCAGCCAGTGCTGCACCCACTCCTTGACCGTATCGTTCTGCAGGTCCTTGGCCATGTTCTTCGACTTGTCCACGGTGTTCATAAAGGCGATGCAGGATTTGATGAGTACCTCGCGGTCTCCCGTGGCCTGTGTGGCCCCACCCATGGCGAGCGCGAGGGCCAAACCGCGCAAGTAGTGGGCCGAGGTCAATGCCTGCCGGCCCTTGCTCTCGGTGTTCAGCGCCAGCAAATTCGCCTGGTCGAACGCTTCTTTGTTGTTGACGCCAAGCGCAATGATGCGGTAGTCGGACAACCAGCCGTTGTGTACCGCTTCCATGTAGCTCTTGCGGTACAGCTCCACGCCGAACACGGTTTCGTCGTCCATCGAACGAACGATCCAGTCGGCGGGCCTGTCCCTAGTGACTTTTTTCGTGTCGTAGATGCGCGGCGTGGCGGTCTGATAGACGCGGTAAGTGACCGGGAGAGCGTCCCTATCGTGGCAGAGGGTGAAATCGCGCACCCGCTTGTTGTCCTCCGGTTTTCTGTTGCGGCGCAGGCCGGCGGTGCGGTGCGCCTCGTCGGCGACGAGCACGCGCGCCCGGACGCCCGCAGCCTGCAGGGCGTCGGCAACCTTGTAGCTGCTCTGGTAGGTGCCAATGATGATGTTGAGTGCAGCGGCGTCCTTGCCTTGACCTATCCATTGGGCAATCTCGCCCGAATCGGTAGTGACCTTGCCCTTTACCTCCGCTGCGCTGACGTTGCTGTTGTCCGCCGTGGGGTCAACGGCGGTATTGCGGGTGCCCTCTTTACGCGGGTTGTACCCGGCGGTCTCGTCGGAGCAGACCGCGAGTATCCTGACGGCGACATTGGCGTGCTGCAGGTACTCGCGCCTGATCTGGGCGACCAGCGCAATGGAGGGGCAGAGGACGATGGACAGCTCACCCATCGGTGTCAGCTTTTCGACGATCCGCAGCGATATGCGGGTCTTGCCGGTACCACACGGGAGGATGATCTTGCCGCGCGCTTCCCCGACGGGGGTGCCGCCGCTTGCCGACTGCTCGTGCTCCTTGAGGCGAGTGATGCTGGCGCTGACGGCTTCATCCTGCATACAAGATTTCGTCTGTGTCCGTTCTTCTCCGTTCGGGTTCGGCTTGCAGTGCTCGCACTCCTCGGAAAACGTCCCGGACTGCTGTTGCGACAGGTCGGTGCCAATGTTCACGAGCTTGACAGGCTTGTCACCCATTGAGAGTGCCTGTTGCACGTTGCGGCTCAAGGCGTTAGCGCCATTGGTTACGATCCAGCACTCGACCCAAAACGAGCCTGCCGCTGCGCTGACAAAATCGGCTATTTCATCCTTATGGATGCCCTCACCGTATCCGCGCTCGTCAAGTTGGCGAGATTTGCACTGGATTGCGATATGCTCTCCGTCGCTGCGGCGTATGGCGACCACATCTATGCCTGGGTCCTGCTTGGTGGTTTGAGGGAACTCCGTTTCCCGCTCCGGCCATTCCGACCACAGATAGCAACGTTCGATATCCCATTCCCTGATGATGGGGCCAACCTGGACGGTGAGGTCTTCCAGCCATTTGCCGTCGGTGCTCTGAGGACTCAGCTCGGCGATTGTCCGGACGGCCGATGCGACAACATCATGTTCGTCGCTTTGCTGCATCGTTGTCCTCCCAACCCCTGCGAGACGGTATCATAGCGCACGCCCCCCTCTGGCCCCCCCGCGCGGCGGGGGGACGTGGATTCCCGCTTTCGCGGGAATGCCGGGTGCTGGGAAGAGGCGCATAGCGGCACACAAAAAACGACCCTTGTCAGGCTGGGGTGAGGTATGTACCTATCCCGCTGCCGGTGGCAGGTGGCCTTTGTGGGCCGCGGCAATCGCTTCGCAGAGCCGCATCGTCTCCAGGGCATCGGCCAGGTGGCTCCACGGCTGGCGATCCTGCTCGATGCACTCTATCAGGTGCCGCGTCTCGTTGAAGTCGGGGCCGCCGACGGCAGCGAGGTCCAACGGCTGCTTGTAGGGCGTGCCATCGGCGTACAGGGTGAACCCTGGCGGTTGCGTGCCGGTGGGAGCCGTGGTCGTGTCCATATAGGCCGAGAAGCTCTCGGCGTGGACCTCCGAGCGCTGGATGCGGAAACCGACGCCATAGTGGCTCATCATCACGCCGCAGCGCCCGTTCGCAAACGTGATGACGGCGTTGTGCCGGTCGGTGCCCGGCCTGCTCTCCCGGCGCTCGGCGTAGACCGTCGCCACGTCGGCGGCCTGCTCCAAGGTGTCACCGGCCAGCCAGCGGAGCAAGTCTACGAGGTGGATGGCGTCGCTGATGATCGGGGCCGGGATGGCGGCACCCGGAATGTTCGCCCAATCCCAAAAGGGCTTGTTGTACGTGGCGGCGCAATGCACTGCGCCGCCACGTGCCAGCACCAGCCGCTTGACCGCCAGCACTTGGGGAAAGTAGCGGCGGTTGAAGGAGACGATGACCTTCGCCGAGGTGCGCCGGGCGGCGGCGAGCATTTGCGCGGTCTCGCCAGAGTCCATGCCCGGCGACTTCTCGACTGAGGTGTGGATGTCCCGCTCGATGCAGTCCAAGACGATGGGCAGCAAGTGGCCCGGCAGTGTTTCCACGTACACCACGTCCGGCCGGGCACGGTCCAGCATGTCGCGGTAATCGGTGCTGGCAACTTCGGGTCCGTGGTCGGCATTGGCGCGCGCCAGCCGCGTCGGGTCAAGCTCCGCAACGCCGACGAGCCGCATCGCCGGCTCCGCCGCGATCATGCCGAAATGCGACTGAGCGTGGCTTCCGGCACCGATGACGGCCACCTTCAGGTCAGCCATGACATTTGTCCTCCCGCGCTGCGCTGCTGGCGCAGCACTCCTGCCCGATCAGTGCGGCTCCGTCGGGAACAATACTACTCGACGACGCACTCCTCGATGTGACCGAAAAGGTCGAGGAGGCGCGCCCGGTCGGCAGTTGGCAGGGGGCTATCGAGGAGCGCGCGCACATTGTCTTCCAGGTGGCTGATGTTCGCGGTACCGCTCAACACCGACGAGACGGCGGGATGGGCGGCCGCGAACTTATACGCGGCGCTCGTCACCGACTCGACGCCATCGTGGACGAGCCAGCCCAATGGATCGTCGCGCGGCACGTCGTCCGGGGCCAGCAGGCCACGATCCTTGAGCTGGGCAATGATCTCCACCAGGTAGTCCGGCCGCGAGAGCGCCCGGCGCACGGCGAACATAATCATCACGCCTACGTCCTGGCGTTGCGCTGTCGGGAGCACGACACGCGCGGCGCCGGGGGCGAGCAGGTTGTAGCCGACCATGATCGTATCGAAGTGGTCGTCGGCGAGGGCCGTGCGGAGCATGGCGTGGGGGCCGTCGGTGACGTACACCTCCGAAATACCCAGGAAGCGAAACTTCCCCTGCTCCTGCGCGCGCCGTGCCTCGGGCAGGAAGCGCTCCACTACCGGCCGGTACGCCGGCGGCGCGACGCCGTGAAACTGGAAAACGTCCACGTAGTCCACGCCGAGCCGCTGCAAGCTGCGCTCCAACGATTGGGTCAGTGCTCCTACCGGGCGCAGCTTCGATTCGCCCGCCGCCACGACGGATGGATGGAACTTGGTGGCCAGCACGTAGCGGTCGCGGGGAATGTCCTGGAGCGCGCGGCCGAGAATGACCTCGCTCTCGCCGTAGGAGGCGGAGGTGTCGAGCAGGTTGATGCCAAGGTCCAACGCCCGCCGCACTACGCGGATGGCCGCGGCTGTGGGCACGCCGCTGTGCTGCCCGAGCTGGCTCGGACCGCCGCTGCCCAACCCGACCACCGATACCTGGAGGTCCGTCCGCCCAAACCGCCGGTATTGCATGTCCATCGCCGCTTTCCCACCGCCCAGACTGTTGGCTATTGGAGCACCCTTTCCAGGGTGCTGAACAACCGCTCACACGCCGGTGCGTTGCGGCGCACCCTGTCTCTGTCCACTGATTCGAGCAGATCGGGCGCATGTTGGGTCTTGTGATACTGCCTTTTCCGTGTATCACGGGTAGCCGTTCTCAGGACCGAGGCGGGATTACCGATGTCCTCGACGGTGGATTCAGCCCCCGGGATTCCGCGCTCCCGGAACTGCTGCCCGTAGTAGCGGCGCAAGGCCGCTCGGTCAGCTAGAAACCACGCCTCCATCACTTGAACCATCCAGTGGGCATGTTTGCGCTGCGGTGTGCGGAGGCGACGCCAGCGGGGACGCCAGTCCTTGCGCTGTAGAAGCTCCCGCCATGTGGTGCTGTCGTCAGAGCGATCACTGTCAATGAGGCAGAGGTTGAGCTTCTTGGCCGAGAGCCGCTCGAAGCTCGTTCCCAGATCGGGGTCGCGCTCGCAGCCGACGACTGACTTGGGATCGCCGGAGAGCGCGTTGATCAAGATATCCGCGTGGGTGGTGATGATGAGCACGTTGAGCGGCCGCAGCTCAAGCTCGGTGGCGCGGAAGGAGAGAATGCCTTTGAGCTTGAGCGATTTGAGGAACATCGGTGGCCTCCGTGGGGACGGGACCTACCCCCCGGCCGCTTCCATCCAGAGAAGGGGAGTCAGCGTGATACCCGGCAACCCCTTCTTTATTAGGGAGTGGTTGGGCAGAAGCGGCGTCGGCTGCCTTCGACTGTACCACGCGCCGGCGGCGAGCGAGCGCTCCAGAAGGCAGTACCGGGGGCATCAAGCGCGAGGGGACGCGGCAAGTCTGTCATCTGCTCCAACTCATTGCAGTAGTGAGGTCCCACGCCCCCTTCCTCAGCCCTGCCCCCGCTCCGCAGGTGCAGGGCGCGGCGCAGGCGAGCCGACCATCACTCCGGCGCACGCCGGAGTCCAGCAGCGGAGCAGGAGTAGGTGGATTCCGGCCGGCGCCGGAATGACGGGGGATGGCGTGGCTCCGCTCCACTAGGCGGCCGGGGGTGTCACAATTGGGGCATCGTCCACTGCGGGGAGTAGGTCTTGGTATTTCAGGCCGGAGCCGGTGTTGAAGAGCACGACCGATTCGTCGCCGCTCACCGCGCCGTTCGCCAGTAGCTTCCGCAGGCCCGCCAACGTCGCCGCTCCTTCCGGACAAGCGTTGAGGCCCTCGGTACGTGCCAGCTCGCCCATCGCTGCCAGTAGCTCGCCATCGCTGACCGTTACCGCTGTGCCGTCGCTCTCGTACAAGGCTTGCAAGATCAGGTAGTCGCCGATAGCGCTGGGCACACGCATGCCGCCGGCAATCGTCTGCGCTCCGGCCCACGGTTGGGCCGTGGTGGCGCCTTGCCAAAAGGCCCGCACCAGTGGCGCGCAACCCTCGGCCTGCACGACGACCATGCGCGGTCGCTTGCTGCCGATCCAGCCGAGTGCCTCCAACTCGCCGAACGCTTTCCACATCCCGACGATGCCCGTGCCGCCGCCGGTCGGGTAGACGATCACGTCGGGGAGCTGCCAGCCGCACTGCTCGGCGACCTCGTACCCCATCGTCTTCTTGCCTTCGGCGCGGTACGGCTCGCGCAGCGTCGAGACGTCGAACCAGCCGGCGTCCGCAGCGCGGGCGCGCACGACGGCCCCGGCATCGCCGATCAGCCCGTCTACGAGCGTCAGCTGGGCGCCGTAGTGGCGGCACTCGCGCTTCGTCGCGTCGGGCGCGTCCACGGGCATGAAGACATGTGCAGGCAGCCCGGCGGCGGCCGCGTAGGCGGCCAAGGCGCCGCCGGCGTTCCCGGCGGTGGGGATAGCGAGTGCCGGCGCGCCCAACTCGGCGGCGCGTGCGACGGCCACCGCCAAGCCACGCGCCTTGAACGTGCCGGTGGGGTTCAGTCCCTCGTCTTTCACGTAGAGGGCGCGACAACCGAGGGTCGCGCCGAGGCGTCGCGCCGGGAGCAGGGGGGTGTACCCTTCGCCCAGCGACGGTACGTGCGCTGGCGCCTGCACCGGTAGCAGCTCGTGATAGCGCCACAGCGTTGCCGGGCGCTGCGCCAGCGCCGCCGGCGCGAGCGAGCGCCGCACGGCGTCGAGGTCATAGCGTGCAAACAGGACCAGTCCACAGCGACGGCACGTGGTTTGCAGGACATCGGCGTCGTGATGCGCGCCGCAGGCCGAGCATTCGAGGTGCGTCAGCGTGCTGTAAGGGGTGGTAGCCACTGGGCGCTATCCGGGTATCCGGTCGGGGAAGGCGCGGCGATAGTCGGTGCCGACGTTGGCGCGCTCGACCTGAAATTCGGCGGGATTGAGGGCATCGTAGGTCAGGATGGTGCGCTGGAAGGCTTGGATCAGGATTTGTCGGCCCTGCAGCGGCCCCTTGTCCACCGAGGCGGGGATCGCCTCGGTGAGCGGGAGGCCGATGTCGTGCAACCAGCCAGCCGGAAAGAAGTCCTCGCGCTGCATGTAGTCCCAGAACACGCGGCTGACGTTGTGTCCGGAAGCGGACGACAGATCGGCGCTGAAGGGAATGAAGACCGAGCCGTCGTCGTTGAAGCTCACGCCTGCTTCGAACCCGGCCGGGGCGGCGATCCGGCGCTGTGACGCGGCTAGATCGTTGATGGTCGCATAGGTGACGGTGGAGTTATCGCCGCCGACGGGGAGCGTGACCCGCGCCTGGTGTAGCTCGTCCACCAATAGGCCGTACTGGATGCGGCCGGAATGGTCTTCGATCCGGCCCTTCTCGAAGTACTGCACGAAGTTACCGCCCAACATCGTCTGCGCGCCGATGGTGCGGCCGAGCAGGCGCGGCCCATCGTGCTCGGCGTAGTAGTGGAGGAAGCGGAAGTCAATCGGCCAAGCCCCCGGTTGCAATGACGGTGTTGGCGAGGCCGTGGGGAGTGGCGGCGGTGTGGCCGTCGGGAGGGGCGGCTGCGTGGCCGTGGGGAGCGGTGTCGGGGTGATCGTCGGCCTGGTGGGCAGAGTGGGCGCCGAGAAGACCTCGAACGCATCAATGACCACGAGGCTATCCGTGGCGCTGCCGTTGCGCTCGCCCGTCGCCTCGATACGCAGCGTATGATCCTTGGATGCGTCCAGGTTATCAATCCAGACGACGACCTTCTGGTGCTGGATCGAGGGGTCGTACAGATCGATCGGCGAGCTCGCTATCTCCGCACCGTCCAAGGAGACCTTGGCGCGGCCGCGATTGGGACCCTTGGTGCTGAACCACTTCACATAGTGGCCGCTGAAGCGGAACGTGACATAGGCGCCACGCGTGCGCGCTTCGTGTTCGGCGCCCCCGGATGCTAAGGAGTTCGCGACGGTGGACCAGTTGCCGCCATAGGTCAGATAGGGGTCGTTGTCTTCGAAGAAGAAGAACGGCAAGGTCGGCGTGGGCTGCACACCTTGGGCGACTGCTCCCGGCGGCGCTGCCGTCCAGAGCAGTCCGACGACTACGACCAAGGCACCCATGAGGAGCCACATTCGCATACTACGCACTGCTATTTCCCTCACCGGATCATCCTCCGAGCGCATCAAAGTGTGTCAAATCGGCGGCCGCTGCGTCAAATCGGCACCGGTACCGGCTACTTTAGCGGTCCGACACCGGCGAGGGTGCGGTCTCGTCCGCGCTCCTGCCACCGACGGCGCGCCATGGCGCTTCCGCTAGGGTAGGTAAACCGGAAAAACAGGCGCAAGGCGTGCTAGTGGGGGCGGCCAACAGGATGCCCAGAGCCGGCCCCTGGCTGGACCAGGGGGCGCGATCAATCACGCCCCTCCCCTGGCGGCGAGCGGTGGCTCCTCCGATGGGGTATGATTTGCCGGTGCGCTCAGGCAGATATGCAGTCATTTATGGAGCTATGAGGCGGGGCGATGCCGGAAGTGATCGTCGGTCGGGTAGACGATCCGCCGACGTGGGCGGCCGCCGCGCAGGCGTTCCGTGCGTGGAACCCCGGCTACACACTGGGCCAAGGCACCGTCAGCGGCGCAGCCGAGGCGCTGCTGACGCCGACGCCGGGAGCGGTGCGGTATTGTTGGCTCTTTGACGGCCGCGGCGAGGTCTGGCTGCCGGCCGGCTACCGGACCCAAGAAGGCGACGGCGCGCGGCTGCCCTTAGCCTATCGTCCCGATCCGCTGGCTCCTGAGGTCCGCGATGCCCTCACCACGCTCCAGGTGGTGCTGGCCGCGGCCGACGGCGCCATCCCGGAGGGGGTGCGCGTCCCGCTCACCGCGATCATGGAGCGTTGGCAACAGCCCGCAGCTTTCGTGGGGAACGTGGATGGCGAGGTCTGGCGGTTGCTGGAGAGTGGCCTCGCGCCGGAGCGGTGGCTGGACGGGACGCCGGGCGCTGCGCTGCGCTGGCTTGCAGCGCGGACGGAGGCGCTCGGTTGGTCCACCAAGCAGGAAGGCTCTTGGGAGCCGGTCGGCGTCGGCGACCAACTGATTGCTCGCTCCGATGCACCGCTCCGGCTCCGGGGGGCGCTGCGCTACTGGTGGATCGAGGACCGAGAGCCGGCACCGCCACCGGGATCGGCGGTGCGCCGCTTGCGCTATCTCAAGGACACGGCCGGTGGCTGCGCGCCGGGGTTCGACGCCTTTCGCCGGCTCCCGCTCACCTGGTACGCCGACCTCGGCACCGACAAGCCCGCCACGAGTGCCGACGGATCCAACCGGGTGAACTGCCATGCGCTCCACATTGGCGCGGAGCTATCGCGGACCCACTACCATCCGCAGGAGCCAATCGGCGGCGGACGGCCGCAGTTCGAGCTCTACTTCGCCCTCGATCCGGCGCGGTGGCGGCTGGGCACGGCGGGACGGGTAGCGCGCTTGTACACGTTTCCTACCATCGGCGCCTGGACCCGCTATGAGGTGACGGACCTCACGCCCGGCACTATTGCGCTGATCCCGGCCGGCACGGGGCATCGCGGCTGTGACGTGTTCGCGCACATCGTCACCGTGCCCGGCTTCAAGCCCGGCAACGAGCTCTATCTCGACCGAGCGATCCGCGATGCCACGGCCGGCGCGGCGCCGCATAACCCGGCACTGGCCGCGGCGGAACGCAGCGCCGCGGTACCCCTTCCGTAGGAGGGCCGGGGGACAACGGGACTCACCCCCTGACGGGCCAAAGCCGCACGGATGGTGCCAGGTGTGGTGCGGCTTTGGCCCGTCACCCAGCCCCCGCTCCAGCGCCAAGCGATAGCGAGGGGGAGTCGGCCAGAGGCGGTGGGGGAGCCAGATTCTTCGCTGCGCTCAGAATGACAACGCTGCGCTCAGAATGACATTAGGATTCGGCCAGAGGCGGGTGGGGTGTAGGAGGCTAGGGCGCATGTCCCGGCGGCTCTTACCCTGGGCCGCTCCTGGAGGGGAGGCCGAGCGCCCAGTCCACCGCCCGGTCGAAGAGCCGGATCGCTTCACCCGTGCTTCGGTGAAAGGTGTCGTGATGCCAGAACAAGAAGACGGTCCTGGCATGCGCCCGTTGCCCATGCGCTAACTCGGCACCCGCCTCCGCTACCATAAGCGCCGCGTCGCCACCCAATAGATGCCGTGCCAGCACTTGCACCCCGGGGCCGATGGGTGGGTAGGCGATGCTGAAGGTATCGGGCCGGCGCACCACTCGCAGCCGTTGGTCAGTTGGCACCCCCACAGTGATCGGGTGGTCCGTGTCGACAATCCGAATACTGGTTTGCTCTGGGCGCGTACCACCTCCAGGTGACAGCGGTACGCCCGTCCCCGTCAGTAGCCGCGGTTCCCAGAAGATCAACGGCGTAGCCGTCTGGGCATAGCGCGCCGCCATATCCAACGCGCAGATAGTGGAGCTGCTCAAGAGCAGGTCGTGGCTGGCGGCAACTCGCGCCGGATCAGGTGTGCTCTCCTCGTTGGTCCCGATCGCGGTGACTATCGCGCCCCGTGCCGTCAGATGCGCCACGACAGCGGCATCGCCCGCGGACAACTCCGCGGAATGATGCACCAGCAGGACGACCCGGGTCCCCGGCGGCAGCGGCGCAGCAAAGGCGGTCAGGAGCCGGTCAACCTGGGTACGCAGGTTGTGTCCTCGCTCTACCACAGAGTGACGGAGGTGCGTCAGCGCACGCTCCCAAGCCGGGACATACAGCGCGGACGCGCCTTCCGCAACCCAACGCTCCGCCTCGGCGCTCATCGCCGGGCGCACTGCCGCTTCCAGAGCATCCAGTTGTGCGAGCACCCGCTCCGGCGACAGCGCCCCGGCCAAATGGCGCTCCAACTCGGCGGCGAAATACGCTCGATACTGTGCATTTTGCAGCAAGCTGACGAGCACTTGCCCAAGATCGGATTCGTTAGTTACAACGCGCGCCAATGTGTTCTCCGCGGCCACAAACGTCACCTCGGCATCCCAGACAAACAGTCGCCACCGCGCATCAGGCTCCTCCTGCGGTCGCGCCATTATCCATTTCCTGCCCGGCCAGTCCCGGTTCTGCGCCCAGATGTTCAGCAGGAAGTAACTGGTAAAGTTCTCGATATCGAGTTGCTGCACTGCCTGTTCATATTGTGCGGCTGCACTCAAGTCCGCATCGGTAATCCAGCTCATAAACGCATCCCACGTTTCATGCTCTTCATTAGCGCGAGCCAACTCCCAGTCATCATGGGTAAAGTGCGTGGACAGGAAGGCGTCGTCAATGCGCTCGGTGAGGTTATACAATCCCCAATAGGCCCCGTTCAGGTAGAGCACCGCCCAGCGTCCCCGGGCTGCTACCTGCCCCATCGCCCGGTGTAGGTCCCGGACCAACTGGTCTCGCACGTATATCGCTTCCTCCCCAATCCACGGCCAACCATCATTGTGCGTCGCCCGCAAGACTAGCCGGTCATACGTTTGCCCTGGCTCCGTCCCAAACAGCGGATACTCTAGCTCCCGCGGTCCATACTCTCCCCGGAAGTACAGCCGGAACGACTGCTTGGCCTCATCCGTCCGACTCCCTCCTCCATGGATGCGTAGCCCCGCTCCCACACTGAAGGCCACCTCCCCGGCCGGCGACAGCCACTCCACTGTCACCGGCCGCTCCCAGTCCCGGCCACGCATCACCGCGTTGACGTAGATTCCCGTCGCCTCGTCCCACAGATGAGCCGGCTCAGTGACCAGCTACATGACCGGCAAGCCGGTGCTCTCACCAAGCAGATACGTCGCCGTGGTCACGGCGCTCACTGGCACACTGTCATGCACTGCCACCGCTCGCAGCACCGTCGTCTGCTCCAGTACCACGGGCGCCGTGTACTCCTGCCCATCCACCATCGGGTCGGCCCCATCCAGCGTGTAGTACACCGTAGCGCTCCCGACCGGCGCCTGTAACTCAACCATCACCGGACCGGCGAAGCGCCCACTGCTCGGCGTGACCACCACCGGTGGCGCGTCCGGCGGCGCTTGCCGGCGATGCCAGGTCGTATTCGCCGTGCCAGGTGTTGGGCTGGGGAAAGAGACCCATTCGCCGGACACCGTCTCCAGACGCCCCAGCGAGACATCCACCTCCTGTTCCCCGAATGTCACCTCGTCCACCACCTGTCCATCCGGGCCGAACAAGCCCACGTACTCCCCGCCGCGGCGCAACCGGAAGTTCGTGTGCCGGCCTTCCGGCCCCACCCGGTCTGCCCCGGACGCCCAGACTACCAGAAAGGCCCCTGGCGCCAGCGTGGTGGCGGGCAAGGCCCACTTGGTCGGCTGAGTGGGGTCATCAGTCAGGGTGTAGCCGGCGAGAGAGACGGGCGTGTCCATGGGGTTGTGCAACTCGATCCAGTCGGCATAGCGGCCTTGGTCATCGGCCACGGTGCGCGTATTCGCCGCCAGGACCTCGGTGATGAGGAGGCCCGGCGTGGCCTCCTGTGCCGCTGACACGCCGCTGGTTAGCAGGACCAGGAGCAGCCCCAGCAGTAGGGCACGCCCGGCAGCTAGATCAATCCTGTCGGCTTCAACATGCTGTACGGGGGCAGTAGAAGATGACATATTTGCATGTTCTGGGGGGGGGGGGGCGAGGAGTAGTATCCAAATTCATCAGCTTCGATGGTGCCCGGCGGTAGGATAGCGCTTTGCTTCACGGCCATTTCTTATCTGGAGGTGTCCTTCCGCGTGACACACTATACTACCAAAACGACGGTTTGGGTGGATTCCCGCCGGCACGGCAATCTAGTGGCCGGGGCCTGGACTGCGGCTTCCGCCGCAGTGACAAGACGGGAGGAAGACTCCTCCTCTCCACACATGTCGACAGGGGGCCGGAGGGTGGGGTGTGAAGCACCGCCCCCCTGTCGCTGAACCTGGCCGGCCGGTACACTGCCGTTCAGCTGCACAACGTCGCCTTTCTGCCAGGGGGCGGGCACCTGGGCGCGCCGTGGGAAATCCTGGTCGAGCCGGAGTGACGGGGGTGAGGTGCCCTTGCGCTTTCGGCGCCTGCGTACACGAATCGCTATGCTCTCTGCGCCGGCAGCGGTGGTGCCGCAGCGGCCAGCAGTGCATGGGGAGGGCAAGGCGGTGAAGATTACCGACATCAGAGTGACCAGGTTTTCGCTTGGTCCGCTGGACGAGCCATATTGGAACTCGATTATCAAGACGACGAGCCGGGGGTTCTCGCGGCTGGAGGTGTATACGGATGAGGGCGTGGTCGGCACCTCGATGGGTGGCTCGGTGCCGATTGTCGAAGGGCCGCTCAAGTCGGTGCTGGTGGGTGAAGACCCGCTGCGTACCGAGCGGCTGTGGCAGAAGATGTATATGGGTGGTTGGCGCAAGCCGGTGGCGAAGGGCGAGCACATCCGGGCGATGAGCGACGTGGACAATGCGCTGTGGGACCTCAAAGGGAAGGTGCTCGGTCAGCCCGTGTGGCGGTTGCTCGGCGGCGCGCAGTCGAGAGTGCGGGCGTATGCGGCGGGTGGCTACTATGCCGCGGGTAAGGGGCGGCGCGAGCTATGCGCCGAGATGGAAGACTACGTGGATGAAGGGTACCGGGCGGTCAAGATGAAGGTGGGCTGGCCCGGCGTGACTTTGCGCGAGGACGCGGAGCGGGTGCGCGCCGTCCGCGATGCCGTTGGGTCGGACGTGGACGTGATGATTGACGCGAACAACGGGTGGGATGCGGTCACGGCGATCAAGTTCGGGCGGATGGTCGAACGCTACGATCCGTATTGGTTCGAGGAGCCGGTTCACGCCGACGATTTCCGCGGTGGGGCGCAAGTGGCCGCGGCACTCGATATGCCGGTAGCCAGTGGCGAGAACGAGTTCACTCGTTGGGGCTTCCGGGACCTGATCGGGGCGCGGTCAGCGGACATCATTCAGGCCGACCCGGTGATCTGTGGTGGGATCAGCGAGTGGATGAAGATTGCAGCGCTGGCCAGTGCCGAGCATCTGACGATGGCGCCACACGGCGGTGCCCATCTCGGCTCGACGTGCGTTGCCGCCGTACACAATGGGCTGATCACCGAAAGCTATACCCGTCTCCAGGCTTACCTCCATGAATTCATGGAGCCGATTGACTTCCGCGACGGGTACATCTATATGTCCGAGCGCCCGGGTCTGGGCCTCGTCTGGCATGAAGCAGCCATCCGGAAACGGCTGGCGCAGGGAGGCAGCTAGAAGGATTGAGAGGGAGGCCGGCGTCCCCACTGCTCCTGACGGTATAGTTTGAGGGGAGCAGAGTGGACGGGGCCTACTGACATCCCTGTGTGAGGGAGCATCATGATTGCCGCACCGGTGAGCGCCGAGGAGCACTTTGCGACCAAAGCCGTCCTCAGAGGTGAGATTGGCGACTTGCGGGTGGAGCTGAAGGAGGATGCTGGGTGAGCTGCGGGGAGAGCTGCGCCACATGGCCACCAAGGCAGATCTGGCGATGCTGGAGGCCCGCCTCACCCGCTGGTCTGCTGGAGTGGGCCTGGATTCCCGCTTGCGCGGGAATGACGACTTTTGCAAAGGTGCCATCGAGGTAGTGTCTTGGCCTCCACCCCCTCCCGAGGGTAGGTAGCCAAGTAGGGGCGTCATTCATGGCGCCCCGCTCGGTACGCGGTCCTGCCTGGGCGCGGTGAACCGCGACCCTACGGGCAGGGCGGCCCCGCACCGCGGCGGAGGCGCCGGGCGACGGCTAGCATGGCTCGCACCGAGTTGTGACTCAGCTCTAGGCGCTGGAGCCACATCTCCGGCCGCTCATACACCTGTTCCTGCCATTGCGCCGCGCCACCGGCCCGCTTGATTTCTGCCGCGTAGTAGTCGGCAGTCTCGAACGAGAGTCCCTCCGTGGCCCGGTAGCGGACCCGACCGGGTGCGAGGCACTGCACGATGGCCGGCCATTCGGCGTCGGTCGCGTTCGTCGGCTCGTCCGAGTGCCGTGTCAGCAGCGCGGCGCCGCGGGCCGTGACCCCGCAGGACCCGGCGCCGACGTCGACCGGCTGCCCAAACCAGGCCGAGAAGGCCCGGTTGGTCACGGTTTCCGTCGCGCGCTGCACGCGCGGGTGCGTGGCAAAGGCGGCGGCCGTGCGTCCCAGGATCAAGTAGTCGAACGGGCAGGGTGCCGTGAGCTGGTCGAGCACTGCTTGCAGCTCGGCCGGCGCGACCCGCAGCCAATGGAGGAGCCGGTCGAAGTCGCAGTAGTGGACGGTGGCGGCGCCGGCCTGTACGGCGTCGCGGATAGCCTGACGCCGGCCGACGCCGATGCGACTATCGGCCGCGGTGCTGACAGCGGCGCCGGCTGCTCTGAGGCCGGTCAGCAACCGGGCGTCCGTCTGGGGCGTCGCGATGATGTGGGCGCTGCGATACAGCCGCCGCAGTGTGTCTCCGGCGGCGGCGGCCGGCGCGACCATCCGGCCATCGGGATCGTGCAAGGTCGCGGCAAACGCCGGCCGCTTCACTGCCCTGGCCCCCGCTGCCGGATGAGGTGCTCGCGGAGGGCGCGTAGCCCCGGGCTGAAGCGGACCGGGTAGGGGTGTGGGACGGTGAGGCGCCGCCACTGCGCCGGCAACGCGCGGAGCTGCGCGGCGGCGGCGGCGGCGATTTTCGGTAGCGGCGGGCAGCTCTCCGGTAGCAGTGTCCCGCTGCGGAGCACGGGGCGCAGCAGCGGCGCGGCAGCCGGGGGCGGAGGCTCGGAGGCGAGCTGGATCACGTCGTAGGCATAGTGGCCGACGCGGTAGACCGCTTTGTGCCCCGGCCAACTGCTCTTGATTCCGGCGAGCTTGATACTGGGTCGCACTGTCCCGGCCGGGTCTGCGTACTCGGCGAGCTTGTAGACGGCGCCGAGCGTGCCGCCGGCGACCTGGTACTCCAGCGAGCCGGCACCGCTGCCCAATTTCGTGCCGATCCCGAACCCGTCTAGCGGCGCGTCGGCAGCGAGCAGGTCGGCAATCGAGAACTCATCGAGGTCGCCGGAGGCCACGATACGCACGGATTCGAGGCCACCGGCGTCCAGCACGCGCCGGACGTAGCGGCTGGCGGCTACCAAGTCGCCGCTGTCCAGGCGGACGGCCACCAGCCGGTGGCCCAACTGCTGCTGTGCCCGGCGTGCGACCTCGACTGCGGTGTGGCTGGCCTGGCGGACATCATAGGTATCAAGCAGCAAGGTGTAGTGCGGCTGCGTGGTGGCGACAGCCTCGAAGGCCTCCCGCTCCGTGTCGAATAGCTGCACGAGCGCATGGGGGATTGTGCCGGTCGGTTGGAGGCCGAACCGTTTGGCGGCCGCGACGAAGGAGGTCGTGGCGCATCCCCCGATGTAGGCGGCGCGGGTCACCTCGTAGGGAGCGTGGGCGCGGCGTAACGCGAACTCCGCTACCGCCCGCCCGGCGGCTGCGGTGACGATGCGGGCGGCTTTGGTGGCGATCAGCGTGGCGAGGTTGATCGCCTGGATCAATCCCGCTTCCAGGAGCAGTGCTTCGATGAACGGCGCCTGCACCCGCAGCAGCGGCTCGTTGGGGAACGCGATGGTGCCTTCGGGCATGGCGGCGATGTCGCCCGTGAAACGCAACTCCCGGAGAAATTGCAGAAAGGCCGGGTCGTAGGAGCGCAGCTGGGTGAGGTAGCGGAGGTCGTCATCCGTGTAGCGGAAGCCGGTGGCATGGGCGAGCGCCGCGGCCAGGCCGGCCGTGAGCACATACGCGCCGCCGAACGGCGCGTGTCGGACATATAAGTCGAAGGTCGCCGCGCCGGTGCGGCCGGTCCGCCAGGCGACGTAGGCCGCATCCTGGTGGTAGAGGTCAGTGGTGAGCGCACGACTCATCGTCATTTCCATAGGGGTTATCGCTACTCGCGCCGCAATGATGCCCCGGTTTACCTACCCCCCAACCCCCTCCCCAAAGAGAAGGGGCTAGATGTCGCCACGCGGGCTCCTGTTCCCTGGCAGGGAAAGGGGCTACCGGTCGACTCAAGGACGACCCGTCTCTGGTAGGGAAGGGGCCGGGGGTGATGTTCAGCTTGGGCCGTCCCGACCAGGGTCGGGGTTACGCTGGTGTGCAGGGTTTCTTTTATCATATGGAGCGCATCCCCGGAGCCTGGCTGTCCAAAGCTGCACGGATGGTGGGAGGGGTGGTGCAGCTTTGGACAGCCACCACCAGCGCCGTTCTTCCCTACGGATAGTGAGCCTGCGGATAGCGAGACGGGACGGCCGTCGGCTGTGGCGTGCCGCGCTCGTGTAGACTTGCGTAGACTTGGAGTGAGCGGCGCGAAGACTGGGGTAGCGTGGTAGAGGCCGCGCAGCGTGCTGCTCCTGCGATGGGTAGAGTTGTCGGCCACAACGACGCTCCCTGGGGGAGAGCGAACCGTGACCACTGAGCGCCACCTTCCACGCCCCTGTGCCTGGTCCCGGCCCGGTAGGCGTCAGGCCCAACTGCTTGGCGTCGACCTCTCGGAGCCGCCGCCGCGCGAGGCCTGCGGCGTTTTCGGCATCTACAGTACCGACGAGGACGTTGCTCGCACCACTTACTTCGGCCTCTACGCGCTGCAGCACCGTGGCCAGGAGAGTGCGGGGATTGCGGTTTCCGACGGCGAGGAAATCCGCTTCTACAAGAATATGGGCCTCGTCTCGCAGGTGTTCACCGAGGATATCCTGCGGCAGCTCGAAGGGGACATTGCCATCGGCCACAATCGCTATTCGACGACGGGATCGAGCCGGATCGAGAATGCCCAGCCGATCTTGTACGAGGGACCGTTGGGCAAGGTGATGGTGGCACATAACGGGAACATCACCAACGCGGCCGCGCTCCGCCGGGAGCTGGAAGCGCAGGGGAACACGTTCCAGACGACAACCGACAGCGAGCTGATCGCAGCGATGGTGGCTAGGGGGGGGCAAGACAGTATCGTTGCCAATATCCAGGCCACCATGCCGCACTTGGAAGGCTCGTACAGCCTCGTCTTCCTCACGCGGGAGGCTCTGATCGGGGTGCGCGATCCGCTGGGCAATCGTCCGCTGTGCGTGGGCCGGGTGAACGGTGCTTGGGTGCTGGCCAGCGAGTCGTGCGCGTTGGAGACGGTGGGGGCGGAGTTCGAGCGGGAGGTGGCTCCGGGGGAGATCGTCGTCGTCACCGCCGAAGGGGTGGAAAGCGTCCACGGCCAGCCGGCGCGGCGGCCGGCACTCTGCTTGTTCGAGTACGTCTACTTAGCCCGCGCGGACAGCATTATCGAGGACAAGCGGGTGTACGAGGCACGCTGGGAGATGGGCCGGCAGCTCGCGCAGGAGCATCCGGCCGAGGCGGACGTGGTGATCGGTGTGCCGCTCTGCGCGCTGACGGCGGCCCAAGGCTATGCGGAGGCGAGCGGACTGCCGTATCGGGACGGCCTGATCCATAACCGCTATATCCACCGCACGTTCATCCAGCCAGAGCTACGTCAGCGGCAGACGACGGCCGATCTGAAGTACAACGCGATCCCGGAGATTGTCGGTGGTAAGCGCGTGGTCGTGGTGGACGACAGCCTGGTGCGGGGAAACTCGCAGGAGAAGTTCATCAAGCTCCTCCGCAGCGCCGGCGCGCGCGCGGTCCATTTGCGGATTCACTGTCCGCCCCTGCGCCATCCCTGTGTGCTCGGCGTGGACATGGCCACCCATGGCGAGCTGATTGCACATCGGATCACCGCGGCCGAATGGGACGGGCGCAACGGCAACGGGCAACGGGGCGTGTCGGCGGCGGAGGGACTCAGGATGGCGCCGACCAACGTGGAGGCGATCCGGCGCAACGTCGGGGCGGACTCGCTGGGCTATCTGAGCCTCGACGGTCTCGTCAAGGCGGTGGGGCTGGCGGAGGACCGCCTGTGTACCGCCTGCTGGACCGGTGATTACCCCGTGCCGGTGCAACTGCCGTTCGAGGCGGTGAGCATCAAGTTCGCGCTGGAAACGGCTCGCCGCTGACAGTGGGTGGGGACTCATCCTGACAAGGGTAGGTTTTCGTGTGGGGAGGTGGACCTACCCCCAACCATCTCCCTAAAGGGAAGGGGCGAACGGCCGTCGTGCTGACCGTCTTCCCTGGAAGGAAGCGGCGGCCAGCTACCAATTTCCTCTGGGGTAGGGGCACAGCATGCCGTGCCTCTACGGCGTCCGTTCCGGCGTGTTTCACTCGTTTACCTCCTCTTGTCAGAGGGGGCCGCCTCCAGCCGCTGGACTCCGGCTTTCGCCGGAGTGATGGGTGGGGGGCAGAGTGACGGATGGGAGGGGCCGATACTTTGCGGACGGGCGCTAGAGGAGCCAGTGGCGCCAGGCCGGGGGGACCAGTAGCTGCCAGTCCCACTGCTTTACGTCGTCGGTGAACAGCTCGGCGACCATGGTAGCTACGGGGGCGTAGTCGTCGGTCAGGAGGACGCTGGGACCGGGGGCCAGCGGCTGCTCTCCGGCACTTGACGCCACCACCGACGCCGTGGGGGCATCGCTGCCCGTGCGATAGGACCGAAAGCGGCTGAAGTCAATGGGCTGGCGCGCCGCGGCGACGATGACGGTGGTGCGGTCGGCGACCGGCAGGGCACGGCCACCGACGAGGGCCGCGGCTTGGTAGTTGCCGGCTTCGCTCAACACGTACACGTAGGGGAAGAGGGTTTGTAGGGTGTGGACAAAGGAGCGCAGGAAGCGCCCTTTGGAGACTTTGACGATGAGATTGACCAGATAGATCCCGTCCGGGTTGAGTAAACGTTGGAGGTGGGCGCTGAACTCGCGGGTGGTGAGGTGATAGGGTACGGCCATGTCGTTGAACACGTCGGAGACGATGAGGTCGTACTGCCCGGCGGGAAGCTCCTGCACGGCCATGCGGGCGTCTTCGTTATAGGTCACGATCCGGGAGGCCGGGTGCAGGCCTAGCTCCGTTTGGGCGATGGCGGTCACGGCCGGGTCTATCTCCACGACTTCAATGGACGCTTGCGGATACTTTCGTTCGAGGTGGATCGGCACGGAGTACCCCCCGCCGCCGAGAAAGAGGGCCCGGAAGTCGGGCCGGTCTTGGGCTTGGTACTGGGCGGCTTCGGCGAGGATTTGGGTGTAGCTGTAGACCAGGGCATCGGGATCGCCGACGACCGTGAGGCCATGGACGAGGTGATCGAGCTTGATGAACTTGACTGGGCCGCCGGGGAACTCGACTTGCTCGACCTGGACACAGTAGTACTGTGACTCCACGGTGCAGGGGCCGAGGCGGAGGTGGGGCTGGAAGGCATAGGCGAGTAGCCCCACGGTCGGTACGAGTGCCAGCCCCGCCCACCACCGCGCCCGATGAGCGTGCCCCAAGAGGAGGGCCAGCGCGAGGAGGAGGAGGCCGGCGAGGAGGACGACGTGGCGGGTGCCCAGGAGGGCGACCAGTACAAAGCCGGTGAGGTAGACGCCGAGGATGCTGCCGGCCGTCGAGGCGGCATAGAGGCGCCCCACGACGCCGCCGGCCGTGCCCAGGGTCGTGAGGGCCTGTTTGCTGGCCAGCGGCGTGACCATGCCCAGGAGGCAGCTGGGTAGGAAGAACAGCCCGGCGTTCAGGGCGAGGGTTTGGGGAATGAGGGGGAGGTAGCGTAGCTGGTCGGAGAGCAGCGGGAGCAGGGCCAGGCTGGCAAAACAGGACCCGCTGGCGGCGAGCAGCACGACGCCGATGGTGCTCGGGGCGGGAAAGCGGTCGGCCAGGTGGCCGCCGAGGAAGTTGCCGAAGCTGATGCCGGCCAGTACCACGCCGATGATGCTGGTCCACGTGTAGATGTTGACGCCGAGCTGGGGCGCGAGCAGGCGCCCGGCGACTACCTCCAGCGAGAGACTGGCGGCGCTGGCGAGGAAGACGATCAGGTAGAGGCGCCAGGTTCCACTAAGCCGGGCTGAGGCGGTACGTATCATGGGCCACCGGTAGACGTGGTTGGTCTACGGCTACCATGCTACCACGTCTTGGCCCCCGTGTGGCCCCCCTATGCCCCCCCCGCGGTGCGGGGGGAGGGGGAGTTATGGCGGATCGGGATAGGTCAGGGGCTTGAAGGTCGGGATATCGCTGGGTGCTGCTGCTATCTCGTCGTGTGCATCAGCCAACTGCTCGTCGGGAGGCGGCGGGTTTTCCATGTACTGGGCCGCTTCATCGAGTAACTGAAACAGCTCCGACGGGGAGTCCTTGGCGAGCGTCTGCTGCGTCTTGAGCAGGCGCTGTAACACGTCAGCGGCGCGGCCGATGGCAGCGGCTTGTTTGAGCAGCAATGTGTGCTGCCAGCGCCGGCCAGCGCCGCCGCGCCGGCGGCCGGGGGGGTGGGCCTGGTCAGGATCAATGGCCAGGAGGCGCCGAATGAGGACCTGGAGCAGACGGGCCTCGGCGTCGAGTACCGGCGCGTCGGCCGCTTGCTCCAGCGCCTGCACTTCAGCTGCGGTGAACAGCAGGTCATACAAGCCCTGGTCCGGCGTGGTGGGGTGGGTGACGGAGGCTGGCGGTGCCCCGGCGGTGGCGGATGCGCGACGGGAGCGGTCGCGATCCGGTGGCGGCGGGGGCGAGACGTGGGGGCGGTCGTGGGCCGACGGGGTGGCAAGTGCGGCACTCAGACAGTCCTGACCCGGCGCCCCCGCCGGGGTGGCGAGGGGTACGTCAGGACCCGGTGCCCTCGGGGCGGCACTCAGACGGTCAAGCCCCGCCGCAGACGGTGGCGCGACGGGGGGTCTTGCATGACCCGGTGCCCTCGGCAGGGTGGCATGGCCACCGCTGTCGGCTGGCGTGCTGCCGAGACCGCTCCCAGTCGGGGCTACCAGTGCTCCAGACTTATCTCGCATACGTCAACCTCCGTTAATAGGAGCATATTGGCGTGGTGGGGTGACAGGCAACGGGGGGTGGAGAGTCTCACAGGGGTAGGTATTTACATGGATGGGCAGGATGGGCGGCCCTCACCCCCCGGCCCCCTCCTGATAAGGGGAGGTTTTTCGTGGAGAGCCGCGGGGGCGGGCAGACCTCACCCCCCGGCCCCCTCTCCACCATGTGGAGAGGGGGTGGAGGGCCTGGATTCCAGCCCGGTAGCGGAGGAGGGGGCAGACCGGGACACGCCCCCCCGCTGCGGCCGGGGGACGGGGCTGGCGGCGGGTGCCGGAATGCCGGATGCGCCGGTGGGAATGACGGGGAGACGGGGGCAACATGGTGCGCCCCTACGGAAAAACCTCCCCTTGTCAGGGGTGGAGAGTGGGGGAGGGAGGCAGCATGGGGACGGGCGCAGCACGCTGCGCCTACGCCTGGACCACCCTTGTCGGGCGGCGGCGGGGGCGTGGATTCCCGCGCACGCGGGAATGACGGGTGAGGGAGCGGGAATGGGGTGGCATACTTGGTGGGCGGCGTGCTTGGATTCCCGCTGGTGCGGGAATGACAGGGGGAGGGGGCAATGGCGGTTTTTGCAGATGTTGCAAGGGGGAGAAGATGATGCAGCGACCGGTGCCCGTCGGCAGGCGCTTCCAATTGCTCGTGGACGACTATCTCATCGTGGCAAGTGAGGGACTGGCGACCACCCTCCACTCCATGACCAAGCTACCCGAGCCGGTGCTCCGAGCGGCGGCGCCGTGGGAACGCCCGGAGACGGGGGGATTGTGGGGGATTCCCAACGCCATCTACGACCGTGAAGACGGCCTGTTCAAGCTCTGGTACAACAGCCTGGGCACCTATCCGGCCCGCAACCGGCAGCGGGAGCCGGCCTATAGCTGTTACGCCACGTCCACCGACGGGGTGAACTGGGAGCGGCCGGAGTTGGGGCTGTTCGCGCATGAAGGCTCGACCACGAACAACATTGTGGGGGCCAACGGCACGCCGGCCCCGAACGGGGGGGTGCTGGACAGCCTGGAGATGCTCGGCTTGGAGCCGCCGGAGCGGCGCTTCAAGACGTGTGGCTGGCTGGGACGTGACGACAGCGGGCAGGGATGTCACGGGGTCAGCTTTTCGGCCGACGGCATCCACTGGGAGCGTTATGAGGACAATCCGGTGATCCGAGGTTACAACCGCGGTGACGTTATCACCGGTGCCAAGCTGCGGGAGGCGACGTTCCCGGAAGACATCCCCGGTCTACCGAATGCCAAGTACGCGCTGTTTCCCAAGGTGCATCCGCAACTGGGGCGGTTTCGGCGGCGCTCGTTTGCGATGTGTACGTCGGAGGACGATCTGGGGGGCAATGCTTTCACGCAATGGACCGAGCCGCACCTGGTGCTGGCGCCGGATCTGCGCGACGACGAGATGGCGGAGGAGCGGCTGGCTGCGGCCAAGTCCATCCTGCTGCTGGACCACCCGGAGGATCATCGGTGCGAGTTCTATGGGGTGGTGGTCTTCCGCAGCGGCGATACCTTCTTGGCGATGATCTGGATTTACGATGCGTCCTACGAGTTCACGCGCTTCGGCAGCGGCAACCAGTATGCCATCGTGGACGTACAGCTAGCGGCGAGCCGGGACCTGCTGCACTGGGAGCGCTTGGGGGAGCGGCAGCCGGTGATTGCGCGGGGGGAGCCGGGGACGTTCGATAGTCACATGATCTTCTACCATTCCTACCCGCTGGTGGTGGGGGACGAGTGGTGGGTGTACTACGTGGGGTTCAACGAGGGGCACACGGCGCGCTCGTGCTACGACGAGGCGATGCGGCAGCAGTATCATGCCGATGTGAAGGCGGGGCGGCGTCACTTTCCGGCGATTGGGTTGGCCAAGGTGCGCCGGGACGGGTTCGTCTCGCGGGATGCCGGGGCGGCGGGGGGCACGCTGACGACGCGCCTCATGCAGCCAGGCGGGGGGCGGCTGGAGGTGAACGCGACGGTGGCGGCGGGAGGAGGAATCACCGTCGAGGTGCAGGACGAGCGGGGCGCGGCGCTGCCGGGATTTGGGGCAGCGGACTGTACGCTGCTCCAGGGGGATGGGCTGCGGCAGGCGGTGCAGTGGGGGGAGCGGCGGGGCGACGAGGGCTGGCGGGAGCGGCCGGTGCGCTTGCGGTTCCACTTGCGGGACGCCAGCTTGTATGGCTTCCGGTTTACGGGCGGGGCGTAGGGCCGGGCCTCACCCCCCGGCCCCCTCTCCATCGCCGAGCGATAGAGAGGGGGTGTGGACCTACCCCCGGCCCCTTCCCTGGTGGGGAAGGGACGCGATGATTGTCGGCATCAGGATTTTCAGGATGCAAGGACGATCAGGATGGATTCCGACGTGGGTGGCGATGGTGGCTGGATTCCCGCTTGCGCGGGAATGACGGGGATACTTTCGGGAGTGACGCCCCCCTATGGTCCCCCCGCTCCGCAGGGGGACTGGATTGCGGCCTCCGCCGCAATGACGGGTTACGCAAAGGTCCCCGCAAGCGGGAATGACGGAGGGAGGAAGGCGGGGAGATAACGATGACGCTACGAGCGGGTATTGTGGGGTGCGGGGGGATCAGCCGCAACCATGCGGCGGCCTATGCCCATCTCGATGCGGTGGAGCTGGTCGCGCTCTGCGACATCAACCCGGCGGCGCTTGAGGAGCGGGCGAACGAGTACGGTGTGGTCGGTCGGTACACCGACTACGAGGAGATGGTTGGGCGGGAACGGCTCGACGTGGTCAGCGTCTGCACGCATGCGCCGTTGCATACCCCGATCACGCTGGCCGCGGCGCGCGCCGGGGTCAACGTGCTTTGCGAGAAGCCGCTGGCGCTCGATCTGGAGCACGCCGACCGGATGCGGGCCGCGTGTACGGCGGCGGGTGTGCAGCTGGCGGTCAGCCATCAGTTCCGCTTCACGCCGCTGTTTCGGCAGGCCAAGCAGTGGATTGCGGCGGGGCGGATTGGTGAGCTACGCTCGATCCGCGAGGTGGGCAAGGGGCGCCCGGCGGGGTTCGAGCTGATGGAGATGGGCGTCCACTATTTCGACGAGCTGGAGTTCTTTCTGGGCGGTATCGAGTGGGTGCATGCCCAGGTGAGCTACGGGGGCCGGGCCGTCGGCGCGGAGGACATCATGCCGAGTCGCCGGCTGTGTCCGACGGATCGGCGGGACAACGGGCTGGTTGCCGGGGACACGATGCTGGTCCATCTCGGCGCCCCGCACGGCGCCTATGGCCTGGTCGAACTGTACGAGCGCGGGTCGGTGCATGACTGGCTGATGGGACCGCACCTGCTCGGCAGCGAGGGGCAGCTGATGATTAAGCCGCATCGTGGCGTGGACGAGCTGTGGTACTGCCCGTCCGACGTATCGTTCGCCGCGCATACCCCGCCCTGGGAGCGGGTGGCACGTGCCGATCAGGCGGCCTGTCGGATCAACGGCACGGCTTGGCCGACGCGGCATTCGGTTTGGAGCGTGCGCGATATGGTCGAGGCGATCCGGACCGGCCGCGCCCCGGAACTGGGTGGTGTGCGGGCGCTCACGTCGCTGGAGTGTGTGAGCGCCGTGTATGAATCGCACTTCACCGGGGCGCGGGTGGCTTTGCCGATGCAGGATCGGCGGCACCCGCTGGGCAAACGTGTGGCTGTTGCACAGTAGCGCCCGGAGGAAACCTATGCATAACTCTCCGGAAGGGTTGCTTAGTGGCCGTGACTCTGTGCAATACCGCCCCCCTATGGTCCCCCCGCTCCGCAGGGGGACGGGCGCAGCATACTGTAGCCCTCTACGACTTATGCAAAGGTCTGCAGGAGGAGAGGGGGTTTGGATTCCCACGTGCGCGGGAATGACGGGGGGTATTTTTCAGGAATGACAAAGGAGCAGGCCTAATGGTGCGACCGGTCGCCGTGGGGACGCGGATACAGTTGTTCGTGGACGATTTTCTTATTGCCGAAAGCGAGGGGATCAGGGAGCGGCTGCACCCGATGACCCGGCTGCCGGCGCCGGTGCTGCAAGCGGCGGCGCCGTGGGAGCGGCCGGCCGTCGGGGGGTTGTGGGGGGCGGTGAACGCGCTCTATGACCCGGAGGAGAGCCGGTTTCGGCTGTGGTACCAGAGCCTCGGCGCGTACCCGGCCAGCGGGCGGCCGCCGGACCCGGGGTACCAGTGCTACGTGGAGTCTCCCGACGGCTTGCACTGGGAGCGCCCCAACCTGGGCTTGTTTGCCTATGAAGGCTCGACGGCCAACAACATCATCGGCGCCAGCAGCCGGGGGTACGGCCCGGCCCATGGGATGCTGGACTGCACCGCGATGGCGGCGGTGGAGCCGCCGGCGGTGCGCTTCAAGGCGGTGGGGTGCGAGGCGCGTGATGCCGAGGGGCGCATCACGCATGGTGTGTCGTTTTCACCCGACGGCGTGCAGTGGCGTCCCTACGAGCACAACCCGATCCTGCGGGGGTACCAGCGAGGGGACGCTTCGAGCGCCGCCATGCTGCAATTCGGCCCCACTCCGGAAGGCCCGGCCGACTTTCCGCGGGCGCGGTATGCCATCTTTCCTAAGATGCACGTCGAGATCGGTCAGCAATCGCACGATGTGCCGTGGCGGCGGCGCTGCTGGGGGGTCTGCACGTCGGTAGACGATGCCGAGGGGCTGCCGTTCACCAGCTGGACGGAGCCGATGCTGGTCTTGGCTCCCGATCAGCGGGACGACGAGATGGCCGTCGAGCGGTTGGAGCGGGCGCGGCCGCTGTTGCTGCGCCATCATCCTGACGACTATCGGTGCGAGTTCTACGGCTTGGTCGTGTGGCGTAGTGGCGACACCTTCCTGGGGATGCTGTGGGTGTATGACGCGGCGTTCGAGCTGAGCCGCATCGGCGGTGGCAGCGAGTACGCCATCGTCGAGGTGCAGCTGATTGCGAGCCGCAACCTGATCCACTGGCGGCGGGTTGGCAACCGGCAGCCGGTGATTGCGCGGGGGGCGCCGGGGACATTCGATAGCCACATGATCTTCTATCACTCGCGCCCGCTCACCGTCGGGGACGAGTGGTGGGTGTACTACGTGGGGTTCAACGAGGGCCACGCCGCCAAAGGTCTCTACGACGAGGCGCTGCGGGAGCAGTATTGGGTCGACGTGAAGGCGGGGCGGCGCCACTTCCCGGCGATTGGGCTGGCCAAGGTGCGCCGGGACGGGTTCGTCTCGCGGGATGCCGGGGCGGCGGAGGGCACGCTGACGACGCGCCTCATGCAGCCGGGCGGGAGCCGGCTGGAGGTGAACGCGACGGTGGCGCCCGGGGGGGCGCTGACGGTGGCGGTGCAGGACGAGCGGGGGCGGGACCTGCCGGGGTTTGCCGCTGCCGACTGCACGCTGCTAAAGGGCGACTCGCTGCGGCACGCGGCGCAGTGGGGCGACCGGCGTGGTGACGACCGCTGGCGGGGGCGGCCGGTGCGCTTGCGGTTCCACTTGCGGGACGCCAGCCTGTATGGCTTCCGGTTTACGGGCGGGGCGTAGGGCCGGGCCTCACCCCCCGGCCCCCTCTCCATCGCCGAGCGATGGAGAGGGGGTGTGGACCTACCCCCGGCCCCTTCCCTGGTGGGGAAGGGACGCGATGATTGTCGGCATCAGGATTTTCAGGATGCAAGGACGATCAGGATGGATTCCGACGTGGGTGGCGATGGTGGCTGGATTCCCGCTTGCGCGGGAATGACGGGGGAGGGAGGGGGAATGACAGGGGATGGGCGTAGCATGCGGCGCCCCTACGGGTCGGCCGGTACTTACGCTTGTCAAGGGTAGCTGTGAGGGAAAGCAGGGTCTTTCCATATGTCACCCTTGTCACCCTTGTCACCCTTGTCACCCTCGGTTCGAGCCAGGGGCCGGCTCTGAGCCTATCGGCTCCGCTCAAGGTAAACTCCGCGCCGGGTCGCTCCCACGTGGTGAGATGCTTCGCTCTGCTCAGAGTGACCGGGTTGGCGGCGACTTTGGAAAGGCCCGGTGGGGAAAGGACGGGAGCTTGAAACTGACGACGATTGTCCGCGAGGGGCGGGACCGGGCGGCGGTGGTGGTGGATCTGCCGGTGGGGTGGGACGGGGGTGCGGGCCGGCCGGGGATTGAAGGCGGTGGTGATCCCAACCCGCCGGCAGTGGGCCACGAACGTTACTACCTCGACGTGGGGCGGGCGCGAGACCTGCTCGCGGCGAGTCAGTCGCGCTTGCGCTGGCCGGCCGGGCTTATGTTCCCGGAGACGGGGGCGCTCGGTCGGGAGGGAGAGGCGCCTGGCGGGCCACTGCCGCTGCGGTGGCTGCTGGCGGGGGGGCCGGCCGCGTTGGCGGTGGTGGGCGATCTGGTGGAGACGGTGCGGCTACTGGTGGAGCGCGGGGATGGCATGCTGGCGGCACCGGCGCTGGTGCCGACGCCGGCAGCCCGGCTACGGACGCCCGTTCCCGATGCGCCGCTGTGCTATGTCCTGCACGGCAACGCCGTGGTCGTGTGGCGCCGACAGGTGGGCATTGACCCTACCCGGCACATCATGACGCGCATTCCGGCCATGCGGATACGGACGGTCAACGCGCTGCTGGGCCACGACGAGCCGCTCTATCTCCCGACCGGCGCCCAGCTCAGTTTTGGCAACGAGCTGGGCTTTGTGATCGGTCAGGAGGCGCGGAACGTGTCGGCGGAGCATGCCTATCGGCACGTCGCCGGGTACGTCTGCACGAACGACTGTTATAGCAACGTCTATTCGCGGCTGGCGCCGGATGCGCCGACGCGAATCTCCAGCACGCTCCAGATCGGCGATAAGGCGACGGACGGCTGTGGGCCGGTCGGGCCGTGGATTGCGACACCCGAGGAAGTCGGCGATCCGCACGATCTGGTGTTGCTGACGCGGCAGGACGGGCTGCTGCGGAACCGCTCCCATTCGGGCGCCTACATTGTGGGGGTGGAGGAGGCCGTGGAGCGGCTCTCCCACCGGTTTCCGCTGCTGCCGGGTACCATCGTCACGCTGGGCGCGGCCGGCTGGGACGGTATCAGCGACGAGCCGGTAGACCCGGCGGCGGGCCGCTCGGTGCTGGAGGTGGAGGCGGAGCGGATCGGCGTGCTGCGGACGCCGACGAGCAGGCCGCGCGGGCGGGTAGCAGCCCCTATCTGTTCGTGGGAACCGGCACGGCCGGCTGCGAGGTTGCGGGGACGACGCCGCTGGACCGCTGGGAAGCCGACGACGCCAGCGCCACGGCCCGGCCCGGCTTGCCACCGCCGCGGGGGTTCTGGATGCTATTCGGCAACCAGCGCGGGGCTGCGCGGCACGAGATCGAGCAGACGGACTCCCCGGCAGTGCCGGCGGCGGTGGCGTATCCGATCACGGGCCTGCGGCTGTTGCCCGCCACAAGCTCCCTGGACCGAGTACGCTCGGAGGGAGCTTTGGCGGGGGAGTTGCCGGCCGCGACGCGCCACGACGGGGAGCCGGCGGTGCTGGAGGTGGGGCCGGAGGCCGGTACGATCCGTGTCACCTGTCACCTGGCTATGGTCATCGGGCCGGGACCGGCGTATGCGGAGACGGCAGAGTCGGCGGCACGGCGAGTGGCCGGCTACGCGACGTTGCTGTCCGTCCACGACGCGGGCACGTTGGAGCGGCTGGTGCGGCCCACGACGGACTACGAGCGGCGCTTTGCGACATTCTTCGGGTATTGCGGCGCCGGGCACCATGCGCTGGCGCCAGCGACGGCAGCGGCCGACCTGGAGGCACCGGCCGGGGAGGCCGGGTGGGCGGTAGTGCTGCGCGTCGGCGACCGGGAGTATGCGGCGACGACGGCCGCATATCGGCACACGCCGGCAGCGGTGGTGCAGCACCTCAGTCGGGCGCTGACGTTGCTGCCCGGCGACGTGATCGGCCTGGGCCCGCTCGGTCCGGCGGTCGAGCTACCGGCCGGGGGGCTGGCCAACGGGATTGCGGTCAGGGCCGAGATCGAGGGGCTGACGCCCGTAGACGTGCGGGTGCAGCGCGCCGCGGCGGTATCGGGCTGAGGGGCCGTCGGAGCGGACCTACCCCCATCCCCTCCCTAAAGGGAAGGGGGCGCAAGGCGCCGCGCGTCGAGGCGCTACATCATCGGGGGCATGGCGACGGCCAGGGAGGCCTCGATGTCCCAGACCGCTTGCGAGACGGCCTGGCCGATCAAGTCGAGCTTCCGCACCTGGTCAATGCGGGCGGCGGCGCGTTCCAGCTCGCGCTTGGACAGTAGCTCTCTGAAGAGGCCGCAGACATCCGCGAGGGCGATGATGACAATGTCGCGTGGGTCGGGGATTTCGTCGCTGAAGAACACGCCCATGATCCGCAGCTTCACTTCGCGGTCTACCTTGCCGTCAATGATCGGATAGCGCCGGGCGCGGAACACCCAGAGGAAGCGATCATCCCGCTGCCGGAGAATACCGGCAGCGACGAGACGGTCGAGCGCGCGCGCGCGAATCTCGTAGGCGTACTCTGCCACATATTCGACCCAGTAGCGGGCATCGTGGCCGGCCTCACCCACTAGGGTTGACTCCGCGATATTGGCGAGAGTCGGATCGAGGAGATCGTCCCCGGTCGGGGTTTTGTCGAGCAGAATGAGGCGTTCGGTGTCGGTGTCAATGCGGTTCTCCAAGGCCAAGTCCATCAACACGGCGCCCGCGAGCGCACACTGCAACGACAACTCGGAAACGGGTGTGAAATCTCCGTTTTCGTCGTCGAGCAGGAGAAGCATGATCTCTTCGGCAAATCTCAGCATGGGGTTGGCTCCTTGTCGTACCGTGGGGAGGTGGCGCACCTGCCGTCAGTGTACCCGCTCCGACCGGTCTTTAGCGATGTGGGTGCGCTCGCCGCTGCTGTATGGGCGGGGACACTCGTGGGTATGATAGAGGTAGGGCGGGCCTCACCCCCCGGCCCCCTCTCCATCGCCAAGCGATAGAGAGGGGGTGGATTCCCGCGAACGCGGGAATGACTCCAGCAGGAGTCCGGCCAGGGTACAGCAGGAGGTGGATTCCCGCTTGCGTGGGAATGGCGGGGCCGGGGGTGAGGTCCAGTCGGATTCGGATGAGGAGGACAGCAACGATGCCACAACGCGCACCGAACGTCGTGGTGATTATCAGCGACCAGCAGCGCGCCGACACGATGCCGGGCATGCGGAGGGCGGACGTTGCCACGCCGCACTTGGAATGGCTGGCCGCGCAGGGTACGCTGTTTCGCCGGGCCTACTGTGTGACGCCGATGTGCTCGCCCGCGCGGGCGTCGCTGCTGTCCGGCCTGTATCCGCACACGACGGGGATGGTCTCCAACCACCAGGAACGTCCCATCTCGAATGAGCTGCAGTTGTCGCCGGACGTGCGGCTGCTGGCCGATTACCTGCAACCGCTGGATTACGCCTGCGCCTATACCGGCAAGTGGCATCTCGGGACCGGCGGCGACCGGCGGGGCTGGCGCGATTTCGTCACGCGCGCCAGCGACTACGACGTGGACGGACCGGAGCAGAACGATATCCTGCGCTTCACCGAGCGGATCGGTGTGACCATCGGTGGCAAGCAGGGAGGGCACGACGCCGACCCGGCGCGGTTGGACCGGCGCACGAGGATCGGTCCCTCCTTGCTGCCGCTGGCCTATCATCCTTCGATGCTGGATGCCCGGGCCGCGGCGGGTTTCATTCAGCGGATGGCGACGGACGAGCGGCCGTTCTGCCTGGTGTATTCCTGCCATGAGCCGCATCCGCCGTTTGTCAGCCCGCGCCCGTTCGACCGGATGTACGATCCGGCCGATATGCCGCTGCCGGAGACTCGCCACGACGACGTGGGGCCGCGGCTGTTGCGGAAGCGCGCCGACTGGCAACTCAGGCCGGCTGACCCGTTTGACGATGACGACCTGCGGGCGATGTGGGCCGGCTATTACGGCGCAGTGAGTTATGTCGACCACCTTGTCGGGGTCATCTTGGCGGCGCTCATCGAGTCGGATCAGCTCGATGAGACGCTGGTTATCTTCACGTCGGATCATGGGGAGATGTTGGGTAGCCACGGCCTGCTGTTCAAGGGCGCGGTGCTGTATGAAGAGCTGGTGAACATCCCGCTGTTGATCCGCCCGCCAGGAGGTCTGCCGGCGGCGCACCGCAGCGACCGGCTAGTGACGCACGTGGACCTGGTGCCGACCATCTTGCGCTGGTGCGGCGCCCCGGTGCCGGGCGAGCTGCAAGGCGCCGACATCGGCGCGCTGGCGCTCGGCGGAGATGAGCCGGTCCACGACGGTATTGCCCTGGAGTACCACTCCTCCAACTGGGGCGAGCGGCCGGCGCCGTTGCGGGCTTGGCGCACGGAGGACCGGAAGTACGTGGCGACCGATGGCGGCGATGACGAGCTGTACGATCTACGCACGGACCCGCTGGAGCGGCACAACCTCATCGAGCGACCGGCGGCGGCGGATGCGCGTGGGCGGATGCAGGCGGCCCTGGGCGCGTGGCTGGAGCGGACGGGCGATTCCTGGCCGGCGGTCCCGATGTCGGACCGGGAAGTGCCCAAGCGGCCGGGCGGGTCGTGGGGGCCACTCCCCCGGCGCTAGTACCGCTCCCCTAATGGAGCCCCTCCCGTTGCGGCGGGGGGACGGGCGCAGCGTGCTGCACCCCTACGATGTATACGCCGGTGCTGCCGCCAACTCGCTGTATCAACCGATGAAACCTCAGTTGAGCACAACAACTACCACTATCGGGAAGAAACCGTGACCACTGCAACACCCGGCCCGACGGCACCGGAGCAACGTATCGTTGCGCTCGACGTGCTGCGCGGCTTTGCCTTACTCGGCATCCTGGTCATGAATATCCAACTCTTTGCCATGCCAGTATTGTTCATCACCGCCAATCCCCTGGCCTACGGCGACCTGACCGGCATCAATCTCGCGGTCTGGAGCTTGAGCCATATCTTTGCCGATCAGAAGTTCATGACGATCTTCTCGCCGCTGTTCGGCGCCGGCATTCTGCTCTTGGCGGATCGCCTGGAAGCACGCGGGCAGTCGGCGCGCGGTATTCACTACCGCCGCAACGTCTGGCTGTTGCTCTTTGGCCTGGCCCACGGATTTCTGCTGTGGACCGGTGACATTCTGGCCCACTATGCGGTTGCCGGCTTTGTGGTGTTCCTGTTTCGCGCCGGGCGGCCGCACCGCCTGGTCATCGTCGGCCTGGTCTTTCTCTCGATCCCCGCCGCGCTGAATTATGTGACGGGGGCACTGTTTCCGGCCGAGGCAACCGCAGCCATCGAGGCCGACTGGTCGCCGGACGCCCGCGCTATTGCCGAGCAGCTGGCGGCCTATCGTGGCGGTTGGCCGGAGCAAATGTCGGCTCGGGTCCCGGGCGAGTTGGCCGGGATTACGGTAGGTTTGTTGTGGTGGTCATTCTGGCGAGCGGGTGGGTTGATGCTGCTCGGCATGGCCGCCTACAAATGGGGAATTCTGACGGCGCAACGCAGCCAGGGTTTCTATGCGCGGATGGCGCTGCTCGGTCTAGGCATCGGCCTGCCGTTGGCCACGTTGAGCGCCTGGGCCAACTATACGAACGATTTCGCGCCGTCCTTTTCGCAGTTCGGCAGCGGCTACCAGCTCAACTACTGGGGGAGCCTCTTCGTCAGCAGCGGCTACATCGGGTTGGTGATGCTGGCCACGCAGCGCGGTTGGCTGGGCCGGATCGAGCGCAATCTTGCCGCCGTCGGCCGGACCGCATTGACCAACTACCTGCTCCATACCGCCATCTGCACAACCGTTTTCTACGGCCATGGCCTCGGGCTGTACGGCACGGTGGAGCGTTGGCAACAGTTGTTGATCGTGGCCGCCATCTGGGTCGTGCAACTTGCGGTCGCGCCTCTGTGGCTGGCCCGCTTCCGCTACGGTCCCTGCGAATGGCTGTGGCGCGCCCTGACTTATGCTCCGGGGCTAACGCTCCGCCCTTGGCGAGGGGTGTAGATATAGGCCAAGAGCCTTGTCGCGGGCCGGTGGCTACACGCGATCCAGGGGCCACTGGTAGCAGTCAAGCGGGAAGAGGTCGGGCGCAAAGTCGGGAAACCGCTCCGGGCCAAAGACGAGCTTGACCAGCTGCTGCGGTGTTAGCTCTAGCGTGTGCCCCTCGTGCCGCACCAGCCAGCCTTGGTCGCTGGGCGTGAGCGCCACGTCATCCAGGCGTAGCGCCTCGAACAGCCCCGGCGCGTCGAGAATGGCAATCATCCCCATATATCCTAGCGTGTGCGGGATACCTGCCTGGGCCAGTAGGGCGGGTAGGCCGGTTCGGAGCGCGGGAGTCGTCACGGTCAGCTCGATGGTTGCTCGTTGTCCCGGGGGACGCTCGGAGGTGGAGGTGTCCGGGTCGTCGAGCTGCCGAAAAATTGTCCGGAGCAGGGCGGCTACCGCGGGCGGATCGCCGCCGTATTCCCGCACGGCGGTTCCGCTTAGGCCGACGTAGGCGACGGGGCGGCCGGCGCGCCGGGCGACAAACAGGCGGGCCAGCTTGCGCTCGGCCAGCATACGGAACGTGGTCGCGCGGCGCGGCGCTCCGAGGTGGTCGCTATGGTGGAGGGCGACAAGCTCCGGCAGGTGCGGGAGCCAGTCTTCCGTCACGGTCAGGCCGGCCGGCTCGGGCAGCAAGGTGACGTTGCCGCGGTCAAAGACCCAGGTGTGCTGACGGCCGGCGCTCTCCCAGCCGAACTTGCGGTAGTAGTCCTGAATCCCTGTGCTGAGTAGGCCGACGTGGTGGCCGTTGGCCTGCATCCGGGTGTGTGCGTCGCGTAGGACGGCTCCGCCGAGGCCTTGACGCCGGTGGTCGGGGTGCGTGACAAAGGCGTTGATCCCGCCGACCGAGATGGTGCCGCGGGGGATCCGCACTGCGGTGGGATAAATCCCGACGGAAGACACCACCCGTCCGCGGTAGGTGACGACGCGAATGTTGGGCAGATTGTCACCGTGATAGAGGTGGCCGTAGTCGCCGCCGATGCTCGGCCAGCGTGGCGGTGCGCCCGGCGGTGCGCCCAGCACCCGCAGTACGAGATTTGCCAGGTCCACGACGCCGGCCAGCTCGTGCCACGCGCAGGCTCGTGGCCCGTCGTAGCCGGTGGGGACCGATGGAGCATCTGTGGCCGTTGCTGTCGTAGTCATCGCGGTGTCTCTCCCTCCTGGGCGGTTGTGGCCTCACCCCCCAGCCCCCTCTCCATCGCGGAGCGATAGAGAGGGGGAGTACGGCGGTTGGGATTACGCCGGCGGCTACTCCTGCTGCCTCTGCGCCTGGTCGCGTGGCGAGGGCCGGACGACAGCGGGCCAGGTATCTCCGGTCCGGCGCTGCCAGGCCTGGAGGCCGCGCTGCATGGTCGTCAGGGTGTCTCGGTGGGCCGGGTCGGCGACGAGATTGGTCGTTTCGAGCGGGTCTGCGGCCAGGTCGTACAGCTCGTCGGTGCCGTCCAGGGTGGCGACGTACTTCCACTTGTCCGTCACCCAAGCGCGCATAGGTGTGATCGGATCGGTCCAGTTGGCAGAGTGATAGGCGGCGGCCACACCATCGTGGAGCGGTACAGCGTCGCCCCGGAGCAGATCGCCGGCGTCGGCGCCTTGCACCGCGGCGGGTGGCTCGCCCCCGCACCAGCGGACGATGGTCGGCACGAGGTCAACGTGCGAAATCAGTTGGTCGCTGTAGTGCGGTCGTCCTAGCCCGCCGGGTGGCCGGGCGATCAGCGGGATGCGGATGACGTCGTCGTACAGGACGGCATATTGACCGAACAGGCCGTGGTGGCCCAGCATCTCACCGTGGTCGGACGTATAGATAAAGAGGGTGTTTTCCCATTGATCGGTGTCCAGCAGGGCGGTCATCAAGCGGCCGACCAGGTGATCCACGTAGGAGACGGCGTCCCAGTAGGCGGCGCGAACGACCTGGAGCAGCTCGTCGGTCAGCGCGGAGACGTTGCGCTGCAGAAACGGATCGCTGCGCTGGGCCGCCCACTGCGCGCCGGCCGGGTCGCGGCGCGTGGGCGAGAGCGGCATATCCTCCGGCCGATGGCGGCCGTGAAAGGGGTCCGGGGCGCCAAATGGCGGGTGCGGCTCGCGGCAGGAATAGACCAGGAGGAACGGCTCCGGCGCGGTGGCCCGCTGGCGCACCCACGCCGTTGCTCGATCCATGAAGAGGTGGGAGGGATGGTGCGCCAATGCGAGTAGCTGCGGTCCGACGTTCGTCGCGCGGTCGTGGCGGGCGCGATCAACGTCATAGCCGCTCTGCTTGCCGCCAATAGCGATGCCCAGGCGGTCGGTCAGACGGAGGATGTCGTTCTGCGCCGGGGTATCCACGTCGTAGTCGCTCCCGGCGCCCAGCACGGCATCGAAACCCGGTCGTGCTGCGCCGCTACCCAGGTGCCATTTGCCGGAATAGGCGCTGGCGTAGCCCAGGCGGCGGAGGTACCCGGCGAGGTTCGTAACCCCGCTGGGATAGTGCATCCGGTCGGGGCCGGGACGCTGCTGGTGGTTGGCTACCATCCCGTTGTCGTGGGGATAGCGTCCGGAGAGGAGGGCCATCCGCGCTGGCGAGCAGATCGGTGAGGTCGTATAGGCTCGCCGGAACAGGACTCCGTCGCTCGCCAGTCGGTCGAGGTGCGGGGTGGCAATGCCGGCGGTGCCGCCGGCGCGGATGGTGTCCGCGTGCTGACGGTCGCTGACAAAGAGGACGACGTTGGGCGGGCTTGTGGCCATAGTGGGTGCTCCTGACGGTCACGGAGGGCGGCGGGAGTATGATAGCGGCTCGCTCGATGGATCCCTGACCAGGGTGGGGTGGACCTACCCCCCGGCTCCTTCCCTGGAGGGAAGGGGAGCATCGGCGCGGCGACCGGCCCCCGCTCCAGCGCGGAGCAATAGCGAGGGGGAGTGGATTGCCGACGCAGGCGTTTACTTGAGGAATAGGGTGACGAGCGTGGTGATGAGCGCGGCCATGATCGTTACCCACGAGGCGACTATCAGCATGACGAGCGCATTGTAGCGGTTGTTCATCTCCGCCCGCAGACCATCGATAGCCTGGTGCATCTCGGTCCGCACTCCCTCGATAGCCTGGTGCATCTCGGTCCGCACCCCCTCGATAGCCTGGTGCATCTCGGTCCGCACCCCCTCGATAGCCTGGTGCATCTCGGCCCGCAGACTATCAAAGCGGCGGTTCACCTCCTCAAAACGGCCGTTCACCTCCTCAAAGCGGCGGTTCACCTCCTCAAAACGGCCGTTCACCTCCTCAAAACGGCTGTGCATCTCGGTCCGCAGGCCCTGGGTTTCGGCCCGCACCCCCTCGATGGCCTGATGCATGTCGTCGAGCCGGCGGTCCACCTGCTCGTAGGTGCCTTCCAGGCGGCTGATGCGCTGCTGATCGATGACCATTGACCATCCTCACTCTGCCGAGGTCACACTCCATAGTAGTCGAGGTGTGGAATCCGCGCCAGCACGCGGCCCCCCAATAGATTCCCCCGCTTTGCAGCTTAGTACACGACAGTTTTGAGGACTGTCTGGGGCAGACTGAGGTGGTCCATGGGGTTAACCACCGTCTCGCACCACTGGTCCAATGCCTTCGGCTGGCTCATGGTCCGCCCCCACCCTTGTCTGCAACCTGGCAGGAGGCTCTACCGCCAGGAGGCAGCCTTTTACGTCAATCCTCAGGCTCCTAAAAAGTGTCGTGTACTAAGCCGCTCCACGGAGGGACATAGGGGGGCAGCACCCCCACCATCGCACGCCTCCACACGCTCTGCTATAGTCGCGGACAACCGTCTGGAACAGACCAACACGAGGGTACGGCTGCGGGCCGGCGGCCGGGAGGAACAGCGATGGCAACACCTTCTTTGCTCGATCATGTCACGGACCTGCACGTTGAAGCGCCGCTGCCCACGATGTACCGAGTACGGCAGCACTTCGATGTGCCCGACGTAGGCGACATCCCGGCGGCGGTGGCCCGCCAGCTCACCGCCCTGGACGGCCGGATCGAGCCTGGGATGCGGGTCGGTGTCACCGCCGGGAGTCGCGGTCTCGCCAACATCCCGGCCATTCTGCGCGCCGTGGGCAACGAGATTCGGCAGCGGGGCGGGCACCCGTTCATCGTCCCGGCCATGGGCAGCCACGGCGGCGCCACGGCCGCGGGGCAGGAGGAGGTGCTGGCCTCCTACGGGATCACCGAGCGGACTACCGCCATGCCCATTGTCTCGGCGATGGACGTGCAGGAGATCGGGCAACTGCCGGACGGGCCTACGGTCTACATGAGCACGACCGCGCTGGAGGCCGACGCGCTGCTCATCGTCGGCCGCGTGAAATCGCACACCGACTTCCGCGCCGATATCGAGAGCGGGCTGGCCAAGATTATGACCATCGGCTTGGGCAAGCATCGCGGCGCGCAGATGATCCACTCCTACGGCACCGTCGGCCTGAGCCGCTCGCTCGCTCCGGCGGCGCAGCTGATGGTGCGCCACGCCAACGTGCTCGGCGCCCTGGCCATCCTGGAGAATGCCTACGACCACACCGCCAAGCTGGAGTTTGTCGAGGCGGACGGGATTGGCGGTCCCCACGAGACCCGCCTGCTGAACGAGGCCCGTGCCCTCATGGCCTCGCTGCCTTTCGACGCGATTGACGTGCTCGTCGTCCAGGAGATGGGGAAGAACATCAGCGGTACGGGCATGGACACGAACATCATCGGGCGGATGATGATTGACAACGTGCCCGAGTTCACCCGCCCGCGCATCCGCATCATCACCGTCCTCGACCTGACCGACGAGGCGCACGGCAACGGCGCCGGGATCGGCCTCGCCGACCTGCTGTCGCGTCGCGCGGTCGAGAAGCTGGACCTGCGCGCCACCTACATCAACGGCTTCACGTCGGGCATCGGCGGCGTGCAACGCATCAAGCTACCGGCGTTCCTGCCCACCGATCTCGACACGATTGCCGCCGGCATCCTCTGTTGCGGGCGCGGCGACCCGCAGAATGCGCGGGTGGTGGTCATCCGCAACACGCTGGAGTTGAGCGATCTCTACGTCTCCGCCTCGCTCCTGGACGCAGCCCAGGCGCACTCCCGCCTCGACATTATCGACGACGGCGCCAAGCTCCCCTTCGACGAGTCCGGCGCCCTCAACCTCTGGACGGCCATCCCAGCCCACGTCTGAGCGCCGCTTGGTGCGCGCCAGCCGTCGCAGCCAGCCCTTGAATGGCCGCGATGGTCTCGTCGGTGAGGTAGACGCGGTAGCAGAGCAGTGGGCGCCTGGTGGCGAGCAGCACGTCGCGGATGTGGCCTTGTAGCTCTGCTAACGTGGCATAGGTGGCCCTGGCGATCTCGTGCTGGTCAATGGGATCGAGCCGTCCCCCCACCCGTCGGGCCGTGAACACGTGGCTGACCCACGGCTGCGTGCGGTGCCCCTCGGTGAAGACCGCCTCGATCCGCAGCACGTAACGCTCCAGCGCAATGTCGAGGCCGGTTTCCTCTTTGGCCTCGCGGGGGGCGCCGCGTTCCAACGCCTCACCCGGTTCCAACCCGCCGCTGGGCACCCGAAAGCCACCGGGCGGAAATGAGTGCTTGGCGATCAAAGCGAGCTGATCTTCGGCAAAGATAAACATGGTGATATCATGGCAGCGGCCGTGCTTGCGGCTACCCAGCACCATGTCCATCTCACCGCGCGAGATCGTCTGCTCCCGCTCCCGCACAATCGGAGCGCCATAGCGCCGCTCCCACTCCGCCACGCTGGCCGCAGCAATGAACATGGGCAGATTGTACCCAGCAGTAGTGTGGCTGGCGTGCGCCACGACGCGAGGCATCGTCGCAGGCGACCGGGACCAGCCGACGACTGTTATCGTAGAAGCGCGGGACACTACCCCGCTACGCCAATGAAGATGAGCACCGCCGGACTGCCGAAACCGCCGCCGGAGGGGCTGCCGCGGTTGAGCCGGCGACAAGCCGGGTGGCTGCTGGTGCTGACCTTGGGCAGCATCGCCCTTTCCCTACTCTTCGACCGCCTTGTCGGTCAGTTCATCCCCCTCGCGCCCACCGCCATCCGCGACTTCATTGCCGCTCGTGGCCCCTGGGGGCCGCTGGTCTACGTAGCGGTCCTGGCCCTCGCCATCGTGGTGACACCCATTCCCTCGGTGCCGCTGGACATCGCCGCCGGGCTGGCCTTTGGCCTCGTCTGGGGCACAATCTGGACCATGGTCGGCGCCCTCCTCGGCGCGGTGGTGGCTTTTCTCCTGGCCCGGTGGCTTGGCCGCCGCTGGCTGGCGCGGCGCGTGTCCCCGACCACCCTGGCGCAGCTCGACGCCTGGACCGAGCGGCTGGGCGGCCGCGTGCTCTTCCTGGCACGGCTGCTCCCAGTGTTCAACTTCGACTGGGTGAGCTACGCGGCGGGACTCACCTCCATGTCCTTGCGAACGTTCGTGGTGGCCACCGCGGCCGGTGTGTTTCTGCCAGTCGTAGGCATCGTGTACGTTGGCGACCAGCTGCTGGTGCATCCGGGGCGAGCGGCGCTGGTGTTTGGCGGACTGGTGTTGGCGGTGGTCCTGCCGCTGCTCTATTGGCTCCGGCGGGAGAGCGGCTGACGGGACTAGGGTGGCCTACGCCTCACCCCCGGCCCCCTCTCCACACGTGGAGAGGAAGAGGCCGCTGGAGATGGACAGGGTGGGGCGCGAAGTACCCCGCAATTGAACAATCATCGGTCTTGCCACGTCAGTAGGGTGAAGGGAGGTGGTAGGTGCCCGATCCCTCTGAACAGCAGTTGCTGCGGCTGGACAGAAAGGGCAATCGTGCTGCGTTCGGCCAGCTACAGCAGCGCCTCGAAGGGCCGGTGCGGCGCTTTGTGCAGCGGCTAGTCGGGCGAGACTGTGACGCGGACGACGTTGTGCAGGATGCGTTTATCGCGCTCTACATCCATCTCAAGGACCTGCGGTCCGTCAGCAAGCTACGTCCCTTTCTGTTCCGCATCGCCCGCAATTGCTGCTACGACGAGCTGCGGCGCCAGAGACGTTTCGAGCACATGCCGCTGGCAGATGAATTGGCCAGAGCCGACGTGGCGGAACAGCCCGATCGGGTGGCGGAGTGGGTCTGGCTCTTGGCCGAGGTCCGGCGAGCAATTGATCGCCTTCCCGAGCTGCAGCGCCAGGCGATGATCCTGTACGTCGAGGAGGAGTGGACCTATGCGGAGATAGCGGAAGCGATGAGTACGAGCATTGGCACGGTCAAGTCGCGCATTCATCACGCCCGGCGCAAGCTGCGCCGACTGCTCAAACCGGAGACGCTGGCAGCTTTGGGTGTGACTGTGCCGCGGTAGCGCCATGCGAGCAGGACGAGGCCCCCAGAGCCGCTGACCGCTAAAGCCAAGAAGGGAGGACATGGTGGTAGAGGAGAGCAGTGACACCCAGCATCCCCTCAGCGTGCCAGAGCGTGGAGCGCTGGATCAGCCTGGGGCAGCAAATCTCGCGCGAGCAGACAGCGATAAGGAGGAGACTGTGGCAGAGTTAGGCGGTGATGCGTTGCGCGCTGCGATTCGTTTCGTGCCGGTGGCCCGCGCCCTCAAGGCAGACCTGGAGGAAAGCATCCACATGGAGAGCTATCAGGGCACAGGCAGCGTGGCACTACGCAGCTTTCGGAACCTTCAGAGGAGCATTGGGCAGATCACCGGCGATTCCTTTATCGCTTCTCTTGGCTCGGACCTGCCCGATAATGCCACCGATAAAGAGAAGGTCTGGCAAGCCCTTCTTGCCATAGATCAGCTACTTGCCTACCTCGGCCCACAAGCCGGGTTTCCGAGCGAGAGCCAGGTGGTACAAGACAGGAGATTCCAGAACTACAAGCAGCTCACTATCGGCAGTATCACGGGGGCCAAGGCAGACAAGATCACCGAGCAGATAGGCAAGCGAATCCAAGTCGACGAGGATCTAACAGAAGAGGGTGAGGAGGTTGAGGAGGAGGCTGAGTCGTAGCGGTTAGCACCCCCCATCCGGCCGCCGCTTCAGCGCCAGCGGCGCCTACTGAAACGGGATGAGGTCCCGACCTCATAGGAGACAGGGGTCGCCGGGGCAGCGGGCTGGCCAATTCCGGTCGTGGCGGCAGCGCCGTGTGGGGCCGTTAACGCGGGAGAGGGACGACCGGCCGGTCGCCCCTCCGTCTGCCGCGCGTTGCTCCTGCGTAGTACTACGCAGCGCCGGCCAGCACGCTGTCCAGCTCGCGCTTCAACTCGCTCTTGCGCCGCACGCCAAGCAGACGATTGACTTCCTTGCCACCACTGAAGAGCAGCAGGGCCGGGATCGCCATAATCCCGTATTGGCCGGCTGTGCTGGCGTTCTCATCCGTGTTGAGCTTTACGAACTTGACCCGCCCGTCGTACTCCGCCGCCAGCTCATCAATCGTCGGCGCGATCATCTTGCAGGGACCGCACCAAGGCGCCCAGAAGTCAACGAGCACCGGCTCGTCGGCTTGGAGCACATCACTCTCGAAGGTGGCGTCCGTGACGGCCATAGCTGAGGACATAGCAAATCTCCTTATAGATAGTGGGCAGTAGTTCGGACAGCGACGACCTCCTGCGAGGCGTCGCAGCGTGTACAGCTACTCCGTACTACAAAGGATAGCACGTTGCACGTCAGGCAGCCGTCGTCGCCACCCCGCGTTCCGGCCAGGCCGCCTCCGCAGGCCCCTCGGCGGAACCGGCGCCTGGCAGCGCCTCTACGGTGGCTCTGATCGCCTCCAGCGCGTAGGCCAGGGTCTCGTCGTCGTAAGGACCGGCCGGCAGGGAAATGTGCGACGGCTCGGTCTGGCCACGGGTCAGCCACTCCGCCACGACGTGCATCTCGTCGAGCTGCGCCAGATCGAGGGCGAGCCGCTGTGAGGTCGGAAAGGTCGTGCGGAGAAAGACGCCCAAGGCCGCGGTCGTCGAACCGTCCATCCTGCGCCGAAACGTGTGCTGCCCCCGGAGCTGCCCACAGCTAAAGGCCAACAGCTGCATATAAGCCGGGGCGTCGGCCGGCAGGAGCACGAGGAAGTTGACCGACCGGGCCGCCGTCGAGAGGTGATGGCGCCGCCGCCGCAACGTTTGTAGCGATTCGATAGTCCGTTGCAAGCTGGCGGCGCGCTCGAAGCTCAGTCGCTCCGCCGCCTCGTCGCGCGCCCGCGTCAGCTCGCGGATGAGCGGCGTCACCTCGCCCTGCAGCAGACGCGCCGCTCGCTCCACGGACTCGGCGTAGCCAGCGCGCACCTCCTCGTCCAAGCACGGCGCCTGACAGCGGTGCATCTGCCCCCACAGGCAGCGGCGCGCCTCCGCCTCCGGCGGCAAGTCTCCTTCGCACCGGCGTAGGCCGAAGAGGCGGCTCACAAAGTCCAGCGCCTGCTCGGCCGAGCGCATCGTCCAGAACGGGCCATAGTAGGAGGCGCCGTCGGGAGTAATAGCCGTGGTGACTTCCAGATAGGGAAACCCCTCGCCATGGTGCAGACGCAGAAAGGCGTAGCGCGGGTACTCGCGCCCCATCACGTTGTACGGCGGCTGGTGCCGCTTGATGAGGTGCGACTCCAGAATGAGGGCCTCCAACTCCGATCCGACGGTAAGCCACTCGACCGCCGCCGCATGCTCGACCATTAGCCGGACTTTTCCGGCCGCGCTGGCGTGAAAATAGGACGCCACCCGTTGGCGCAGACTCACCGACTTGCCAACGTACAAGGTGCGGTCGTCCGGGTCATGGAAGAGATAGACCCCCGGCTCGCGCGGAATGGTCTGCAAGGAGCCGCGCAACTGGCGCGACAGGGAGGCTGACCGCCGCCGGCGCCTGGTTTTGCGCCGCGACGCCCGCGGGCGGACCAAGGGGGGGGGCAGTTGGAGACACCCCGACGCGAGCGGAGCAATCCGTGGAGCGTCAGAGGAGGGCAACAGCGCCGCTGACTGGGCCACCACATCACCTCCGTCCGTGTGCTGGCGCGGCGAAGGTGATGCACGCTGGGATGGTCCGCGCTTAGGGGAGAGCCGCAGTATAGCAAGTAGCCACCAGCGGCGGCGGGCACCCACGCCAGCGGGCCGCCACGTAGCCTCCACTCTGAAGGCTCATCTGAAGGCTCAATTCCGAACATTTCCTACGAGCACACGCTGGATAGGCAACCAGCAGCGCGGCGACCGCTCGCTGGGGGGCCGCGCGCGGTGTCGCCGCTTTGGCCGCAACTCGCGTGCAGACGGCCCCGCCCGTTGCCCGAGCCGCGGCCGCCCCTAGAGTACGGCCCGGACGCGGTGATCCGCCGGGGGCGCCCGCTCCCTGGCAGGCCGGACCTCCCGGAGCGCCCAGGCCTTCCGGGCTACCCCGTGGGGATATACCCGACTGAAGCCGCGCAGCGGCGCGACGTCTACGGTGGTGGGCGGCGGGCGGATCGGGACTTGGGTGGCAGGATGCACACTGGCGGCCATCGGTGGTGAGCGACGGGCCGCGGTTGGAGCCGTGATGGGTGGATGCACGGGATGGGTGGTGGAGCGGGAGCGTGGAGCGGTGGGCGCTTGGGAGTAGGGGGTGTGGTGGTGCGCGGCGTTTCGCTGAGAGTGTGGGTAGGTGCAGTTGTCGGGAGTGGCAGTGATGCGGAATAGACGGACCTGGAGCAGCCGGCGCACGCGGGCCGGCCAGGGAGTGGTGGTGCTCGGCACATACATGCCGGCGCGCGCCGGTGCGTGGGCCGGCGGCGCCATCGGCGTGTGGTGGGACCAACGGTGGTCCGGCACCAGCTGCGCGGCGCGCGGACGGCCATAACCCGGCGCCCGCGCCATGGTGACGCGGGGTACGTCATGGCCCGGCGCCTTTTGCGTGGGGCGGGGGCGCCATTGCCCCAACGCCCTGGACGCGGCGCACGGTCGGTCAGGCTCCGCCGCGTGCGGTGCGACGGAGGGTCGGTCCTGACCCGGCGCCTTTTGCGCGAGGCGGGGGCGACGTTGCCCCAACGCCCGATGCGCGGCGCACGGACGGCCATGACCCGGCGCCCTGGTCGTGCTGGCCAGGGGTACGTCATGGCCCGGCGCCCTCGGGGTGGCGCGCGGTCGGTCCTGACCCGGCCGCCGCGCCGCGATGGCGAGGGGATGGTCAGGACCCGGCGCCCTCGGCGGGTGCGCGGCCGCCCCACCACAGGCGGCCGGCACGACGGTGCGAGTGCTGCCCTGCCGGGCGGTGCCCGGTGCTCCAGGATGGTCTTGCATCTGCCACTTCCCAACGTTGGGACATATTGGGTGGGGGTGGGGAGTGACAACGGCCTTGGGGCGGCGGGCCTCACCCCCCGGCCCCCTCTCCAACATTTGGAGAGGGGGAGGAGGCGGGGGCCGGATTGCGGCTTGCACCGGAATGACGGGGCGGGAGTGACGGGGAGGATGGGAAAGGCGATGAGGGCGCCCACAAGGGGCACCCCTACGGTGTTGGCAGCGGCACGCCGGGATTCTCGCTGGCGGCGGGACGGGCGGGCGGTAAGAGGACGGGCCGAGCGGAATGGTACAATTCTACCTTGAGTACGGAGGGCGCGGAGACGCATATGGACATGAAAGAAGCCGCACGGACGGCGAAAGAACACGTTGCCGACCTCTATGCTGGCGAAGAGATTACGGATATCGGCCTTGAAGAGGTCGAGTTCAACGACCATTCAAATGACTGGGTAATCACTATCGGTTTCTCCCGGCCCTGGGATCGGAAAATCAATAACCTAGCTGCCACACTGGAGAGAAAACAGGTTCCGGCACGCTCCTATAAGGTCGTTCGCATTGACGACGATGATGGTCGTGTCACCTCGCTCAAGGATCGCCTGCTCCCAAGTGCGGTGGCCTGATGCCGCCGGCCGGGTTCTTTCTCGATGCCAACCTACTTGTGCTCCTCGTCGTCGGCAGCGTCGGTCGAGACTTGATCGCCAAGCATCGCCGGCTGCGGCGATTTGCAACGGAAGATTACGAGAGACTGCTTGGGCTGATCGCTCGGGTGGATCGGGTATTCGTAACACCGAACACGCTTACTGAGACGTCTAACCTGCTCGCTCAACATAGAGACCCGGAGCGCTCCCGCTTTTTTGACCGGCTCCGGTTTATCATCCAGGAGAGCGAGGAAATCGTAGTTACCAGCGCAGTCGCAGCTTCCAACCGTGCATTCCAACGGCTTGGACTGACCGACGCGGCACTCTTGGAGGTGGTCACAGCGGAAATCCCATTGATTACCGTGGATCTCGACCTTTACCTGGCAGCTTTGGCAAAAGACCCCTACGCCGCGGTGAACTTCACGCACCTTCAGGACGTATGAATGGGCGGTGGCTGTGGGCAGGCAGCGGCCAATCGGACCTCACCTCCCGGCGTCCCTCCATCGCGGAGCGATAGAGAGAAGGAGAGTCCTGACGGGGGTCTCGGCCAGTTGGGGGTGCTTTGCTTGACAGAGGAAGGACGGCGGATGGCCCCTGCCGACATACAGCGAGCGGCTATATGTGGCTGCGCGAGAATGTCCTGCTAACAGCAGCGGCCCCGCGGCACCTGCGCTTCCCGTGAGGCTGTGCCGATATTAGGGCGTGTTCACACTAAGCTGCCAACTGCTCCTGTCAGCCGGTCATTGCGGGCGCAGCGCGGAATCTCAAGCGCCCGCTGACCCAAAACGGTGCTCACGACAAGGAGTTGAGACCCTTCACTGCGTTCAGGGTGACATTATGGCGATATGGGAGCGGTTGTGTGAACACGCCCTAGCGTCCACTGCGGCGGCCGCTTATAACGTTTGTACCTCTAGTCAATATTGTCCCCTCCCCCGAATTTCACTTTGGCATGTTCTTCTTGGCCCCTTCAGTCAGACTCAGTACCAAATACGGAGCACAAGCGGGGCCGCAGTCTGCACCTGTCTCTGGGGATGGATTCCCGCTTTCGCGGGAATGACGGGTTATGCAAAGGTCTCCCTTCGCGGGAATGACGGGCTGAGGGTGGCGGTGGGACCTTAGTAGAGGCCGAGGTAGGTGTCGGTCTCCCATTGGCTGACGCTGGTGTGGTATTGCTGCCATTCGCGGCGCTTGACTTGGATGTAGTAGGGGGCATAGTCGTCGCCGAGGGCGCCTTGGATCACCTCGTCTTGCTCTAGGGCGTCTACAGCTTCGCTGAGGCTGGTGGGCAGGAAGCCGATGCCGCGGGCGCGTAGCTCGTCTTCCGGCACTTCGTAGAGGTTGTCGTCGTTGCGCGGGCCGGGGTCCATCCGGTGCGCGATGCCGTCCAGGCCGGCGGCGAGCATGGCTGCACAGGCGAGGTAGGGGTTGGCCGCGCCGTCTACGATGCGGTTCTCGATCCGGCCCGGGCCGGGAATGCGGATCATCTGGGTGCGGTTGGAGCCGCCATAGGTGGTGTAGACGGGCGCCCAGGTGGCTCCGGAGCGGGGCGCGCCGCGGATCAGGCGCTTGTAGCTGTTGACGATGGGGCAGGTGACGGCGGCGAGCGCCGGGGCGTGGTGCAGGACGCCACCCATAAACCAATAGGCCAGCTGCGAGAGGCCGTTGGCATCGGACTTGTCATTGAACAGGTTCGTCTTGTTCTCCTGATCCCAGAGGCTGATGTGGTGGTGTGCGCCGTTACCGGTCAGGTGGGCAAACGGCTTGGGCATGAAGGTCGCGAGGAGGCCGTGCTGCTCGGCGACGGTCTTGACCATCCACTTGAAGAAGGTGTGCCGGTCGGGGGTGGTGGCACCGGCGCCGTAGAGCCAGTTCAGCTCGAACTGACAGGTCGCATCCTCGTGATCGGCGGCATACGGACCCCAGCCTAGCTCCTGCATGTAGGTCACGATGGTCGTGATGATGTCGAGGTTGCGATGGAGCGCGCGCAGGTCGTAGCAGGGTTTGCCGAGGGTATCGAGGGCGTCCCAGGGCGCATAGGCGCCGTGCTCGTCCTGCTTCAGGAGCATGAACTCGGCTTCGGTGCCGGTGTTGAACGTGTAGCCTTGCCGGTTGGCCTTGTCCAGCTGGCGCTGGAGAATGGTGCGCGGACAGTAGGGCCACTCCTGCTCGTTGACGAGGATGTTGCCCGCGACCCACGCGATCTCGGGGCGCCAGGGCACGATCTGGAGGGAGCTGAAGTCGGGGATGCAGGCCATATCCGGGTCATGGGGACCTTGTCCGATCTCGCCGGCGGCAAAGCCGGCAAAGCCGGCACCCTCCGCGGCCATCTCTTCGAGGTTTGTCGCCGGGACCAGCTTCGCCTTCGGCGCTCCACTCATCTCGACGTAGGAGCATAGGAAAAACTTGATACCCCGCTCATCAACCAGCCGCCGAACGTCTGCGAGTGTCCGTGCCATCTTCCTCCCCCTTCACACCCCCTCAAAGATACCGCAGGAACCGTTGGGGGCGCAGGGCCGCCGGGGAGGCGGAGCAGGGGTGAGGCGAGAAGGGGACGGTGAAGCGGGTGGGGGCGAGCAGAGTCGGCGCTGGGGCTTGGGGGCAGCTAACTTCCCGCTTGCCGGCGACGTAGCTCCGCCTCCAACTGCCGGATTCGCTCCTCCGCAGCCAGCCGGGCCGCCTGCTCGACAGCGATACGGGCCTCGGCCGCGTCCCGCTCCGCCGCGGCTGCATCTCGCTCCGCCTCGGCCGCCAGCCGCGCCGCCCACACCTCCCGCCCACTCTCCAGGTAGGTACCGGTCTCCGGGTCGTACAGCCGCGGCAGCCGCTCCACCCAGCAGAGGCTCAACCCCAGCACCGTGCTGTACCCTTTCAGCACGCCGTCCGGCTCTCGCGTCAGCTCAATCGGCCGGTACACTCCACCGACTAACCGCTCCCCAGCCAGCGGCTCCCCGTGGTACTCGCCCCCGGTCGGATCGAAGCGCCAGTATTCGGGCACACCGATCCGCGCATAGATGTCCCGCTTGGCGGTCACATCCTGCCGGGCGGTGCTGGCCGAGGCCACCTCCACGGCCAAGTCCGGCGGCTTGCCGACTTCCCAGGGTAGGTACAGCTTGCGTGGCCGGATCGCCGGGGCGTCCACTCCAAAGGCCAGGTACACGTCCGGGGCTACCCGGACGTTGAGGTTGGCGGAATCGTAGCAGAGGATCGTGTTGCTGCTGAGGAAAGTATCAGGGCGCTGCCCGAAGTCGGTAAAGCGACTGGCGAGCAGACCGAGCAGCTCCTGGACGGCCGGTTCTTGCTCCATGGCGTCGGGTGGTAGCTCCCGTTCATCGGGGTCGAAGTCGAGGCCGGCGTAGTCAATCTCGCCCTGCCGGCGGTAGGGCAACACGGTAACGGTCGTGGCAGGAGGGAGCGTTGTCGTCATCGCAAGCCTCAAGGCGGCGCGGCGCAACTGCGGCGTGAATCACATTGTACAGGCTGCTCAGGAGCGTGCGGTCGTTAGTGTGAGACGGCGGCGGCGGCCTTCTCGCCGACGAGCCGGGCGTCGCGGAAGCGCGCGAGGGCAAACGGCTCGATCAGCTCCGGTGTCCGGCCGGTGGCGATGAGCGCGGCCAAGCATTTGCCGGCAATCGGTCCGGCCTTGAAGCCGTAGGTGCCCCAGCCCACGTCCTGGTAGAACCCGGCAAGGCCCTCGACACCGCCGATGATAGGGGAGTAGTCCGGGGTCATGTCGCAGATGCCGGCCCACTGCCGGAGCACTTTGACGTTGTGCAGCTGCGGGAATAGCTCCAGGGTATAGCTTGTCATCTGCTCCAGCGTTGGCAGCGTCCCGGCCATGCTATACGACTGATAGGGGTCCACCTCGGCCCCGATGACCAGCTCTCCGCGATCAGTCTGGTTGATGTAGACGTGGAGGTTGGCGGAGACAATAACCTTGTCCAAGAAGGGCTTCAGCGGCTCGGTCACGCACGCCTGGAGTGGCTGGGTGACGATGGGCAGCGCCACTCCGGCCATCCGACTGACGACGGTGGCCCACCCGGCCGTGCAGTTCACTACCGCCGGGGTGGCAATCTCACCCCGATTGGTCACGACACCCGTAATGTGGCCGGTAGGCCCCCACCCTAGCCCTCCCCCGTGCTGACGCACAGGGGAGGGGACGCTGCCGCGGCTCCCGGCCACTGCAGCGGGGGTAGATGCGCCCGCGTGCGATTGCTCTGGCTGCGTAGCGCCGTTGACGTTAATCGCGGTTGCTGCGGTGAAGGGATGAATCTCAATGCCCAGCCGGTCACAGGCGCGGGCGTAGCCCCACACTACTGCGTCGTGGCGGATGATGCCACCCGGCGGGTTGTAGAGAGCCGCGAGTATGGCATAGCGCGGACGGTCGGAGAGGTCGAGGGCCGGGACGAGTCGCTGTAGCTCGTCTCGATCAATCACGCGGTTCTCGACGCCGAAGAGGGTATTGGTCTCGGCCCGGAGGCGCAGACCGGCCACCGCAGAATCGTTGTGCGCGAGGGTGAGGTGCCCGCACTGGCTGAAGAGCACGTTCCAGCCTAATTCCTGAGATAGCTGCTCGTACAGCTCCAGCGACGCCGCAAAGAAGGGGATGCCCTCCGGTGTACGGTAGTTGGCGCGCAGGATGGCCGTGTTGCGCCCGCTATTGCCGGCGCCGAGGTAGCTCTTCTCCAGCACCGCGACGTTCGTGATGCCGTGCTCTTTGCCGAGGTAGTACGCCGTTGCCAGCCCATGCACGCCGGCGCCGATGATGACGACATCGTAGGCACGCTTGAGGTCGTGCGCCCGGGGCAGCACTCGCTCTTTGCGAAATAGCTGGAGCATCTATCGCCGGTCCTTGCTTACCATCTGGGTAGGAAGTGGATGCGCCGCACCTCTCGCTACTGATCCCACTGGCGCATCCTCGGCAACGGTGCCTGGTGAGTGTAGCACGGGCCGCGCTTACCGGTGGACCAATCGATCTTCCGACTATCCGTCAAGAGAGAAACTTCCTTCCCAGATGTGATCTGCGCCAGGACCGTATTGGCCGGTCGTGACGTGGCTGATATCATATGTCGGCAGCCGGCGGGCCGCTAGGCACATGTCGCCACTCCGCCAGCCGTGCTTCTCGAAACGAAAGTCAAGGTTCTCAAAACCATACTGTCGACGATGATAAGAAAGATCGTTCAGATCAATCGGTGCTACGCGCACGAAGAACGTTGCTTCCACATCATCCTGGCTACACGGTTTCTTCACATAGAGTAGGGCGTTGTCTCTAATATACACATCATAGCTCGATTCTATCACAAGTGTGCTACTCTCAAACATTTCATCGCCTACCTCACTAGCGATATCCTCTCTCGCCAAGACAATTACTTCCGGTGCTATCCAGACAATTCGATAAGATACTCCTCCAAGCTCCTCGAATACATCTCTCCTGGAGAGGATATAGTGTGGTGTATAGTCAACATCCCGTAATTTTCTTGAAACATTTTCAATATCTACGTGCTCTAATCTAGGCATATCCTTCAGTCTCTCCTTCATCAAGACCTCAAGAGGATACTCATATTGATTATGGATCCCAATTTCTTTCGGTCTGTGTTCTTTGAGATAGTTTACTACATTAACATAGGGTCGAAAGAACTCAGGGTTATAATAGAAATAAGCCTCCGTTCTATCCACAGAGAAAATAGACGGTCGGTGCTCCGAGTAAATCGGCCGCGTCTCATTAAAGAAGATCCAAGGGACACTCATTATCAAGAATACCTTCGTAAAATGTCCCGGTATCCTTGTCCCTAGACTTGAAGCAAAGACGGCAGCAATAGGAGCACCGATCATAAACAAGGGAGTATGTCGACGGCTCGCCCACGGATCCCACTTCAATATACTACTATAGAAGATCATGCCTAGAACGATAGCAAGTGCCAAGCAGACCGTCGGCGTACTGAATTGGAAACGCCTCCTGAACAACACAATACCTAGCAAGGAGGCCACCAGCACCAAGAAGTGCAAGAAGTTGCCAGCGTCATGCTCAGATTTCGAGAAAATAATACTCAGACGTTGATCCCGGAAAGTTGCTTCGGGAATAGCTAGCGAGTCCCCCAGGATACCGTGAACGACATCAAGTGTCAGGGCATTTATCCGCTCACTGGGAACGCCGAGGTGCAACGCGGCGTGGCGGACCAGGTTCGACCAAATGACGGGGACACTCACCGCTGCATTCAGATCACCAGGATCGGAGGGGGGCCAGGGATGTCCGAATAACGCCCAATTGCGCGCCCAATGGCTACCGTTCAATACTAGCGCTAGCACCAAAATCGCCATCGCGGCGGCCAGCAGCTGCACGCGAGGCCGTGTCCCTTTGGTGTGGATGATTCCGTAGAGCAACAGCATGGCGGTGAGAGGCGGCGCGACTGCGTAGGCCGTGCCCTTGGTCAACAAGGCAAAGCCGAGAGCCAGCCCGCAAAACAACAGGCGTCCCACCGTCGGTTTCCGGAGATATTGGATGGCGAAAAGTGCAAAGGCCAGTAACCAAAACGAGACTACCAGGTCATTTTTTGTGCTGGCCGCCTGGAGCAAGCCCATGGGTAGCGTCGCTGTGATGACCAACGCCAACACTTGCACCCGAAAGGGCTGCTTCAACTCCTTGGCGATTAGGCTTGCCGCAATGCCGCAGCCGACCAGCGCAATCCATTGCACCGTAGTGGCAAACCGGTCGCCACCAGATAGTACTTGAAAATGGAGGATATTCCATTCGGTCAAAGGTGGTTGATGGAGCTGTTTGAGGACTGCGGTCGGAAAAAAGTCAATACTCCCTTGCTGGATCCATGACGCAATCCGTGGCATGTGATATATTATGGAATCCCAGGTATTGGGTGGGTAAACTAACGCGATTGCCAAAATAGTTGACCACACTAGAGTCACTGCCCATAGTGCTCTCGATGCTCGAAATCGCGTCCAGGCTCCACTGAGCGTTTGGAGGACTGTTTGCCTATCGCCATAAGAAATAAAGATAGATTCCGGAGACAATCGCGAGTCCGGACCAGAACACAAACAGCACTTCAAATATCAGCATATTCCATATCGAGAACAATTCCGTAGCAAGGACAAGACAGAGCGTATAGATGGTAGCGGCATATACGGCACTTTGCCGCAGACCATATCTGCCCGTTCCGGCAAAAGCAAAAAGCAGGGTGCTGAAAAATATGGCTAGGATGATGATTGCCATAAATCCTGCTCTGTCCTGGGTGCTAAAGGTCGCTTACGCCCATGGTTGGCGCAACTGGAGTGAGGAGCATCCTGGTGCCTGGCTTGCGGTCATCTTCCCGCACCTCTCAGGTGATGCAGGGCTACCAGTCCGATGGGCACTATGCCGAATGACCCGCCGGCATGCAGCACGGCGTCCCAGACGTAGGCGCCGTACTCTCGGCCCACCAGCAGCCAGTACGCTGGCACGCGACCGAGGTCTTGCCGTAGGAGGGTGGCGTGTACGTGCGCCAGGCCGGTGCGCGCACATGCCAAGTCGGGGAGGGCCGGGGCGGACACGTCGAGCGCCGTGAGCCGCTGCAAGACGGCGCGGCTGTGCGGCCCGGCGAGCAGGAGCGCCGCGTAGACGGAGGTGACGTCGGTCACGTAGAGGGACGATGGTGGTATCGCCTCCGAGGCGGCGGCCACCTGGTCCTGGATAGCTCGTAGCACTGCCGGCGTGTCCGGCGGCTCGCAGGTCACGAGCAGGTCGCCGGCGGCCAAGGGCCAGACGGTGGCGCCGGTGATCTGCCATTCCACCGGGTCGAGGCTGCGGTCTCCGACGACGCCGGAGCCGCACGATCCCATGGACAGCTGTGGTGCGGCTCCAGCGCGTCGAATTTCCAGTTTCCCCAACCAACCGGCGTCCGCCAGTCCAACGCCGGCTTGCACCTGCTGCGTTTCCTCGTCCGGGGAGCGAAACCGGGCCGCGATCTGCCAGCCGGCGTAGTCGGTCATCGTGGCGCCCAGCGCTAGACCGGTTCGGTAGAGCGCGGTGCGTTTGATCGGCTGCATAGTTATGGCCATTGAGGCGCCAGAGGCGCACAATCCTATAGATATCCGTGGTGCGGCTCCGCCGTCGTCAGGCTCTCAGCTTCTTGCCTTCCGGGTCGTAGAAAGGGTTGGCGACAATCTGCGCCCGTGCCAGCCGGCCATTCACGGGCATCGCCAGCATTTGGCCCGCCGTGGCCACGTCCCGGGCGACCCAGGCCAGCCCGACGGCCCTCCCGTTCACGGGAGAGTAGCGGGCACTGGTGACACGGCCAACCGGCCGACCGTCCAGGACAACCGCCGTGCCGTCCTCGGGCACGACCGTATCGCGCACCTCGAACCCTACCAGCTTCTCGCGCATGTCGCGCTGCTGCGCCTGGAGCGTTGCCGCTTTGCCGATGAAGTCCGCTTTGTCCAGCTTGGCCACCCACGCCAGATCGGCTTCAAGCACGTTGCTGGTGGCATCGGTGTCTACACCGACGATCAGGTGCTTCTTTTCGAGCCGCAGCACTCGCTGGGTCTCGACCCCGAAGGGGCGAATAGCGAACTCCTGCCCCGCGTCGAGGATGGTATCCCACAGGTATTCGCCGTATTCGGCGGGAAAGTGCAGCTCCCAGCCGGTCTCACCCACGAAACCGATCCGCAGCATAATACTGGGCACGCCGGCCACCGCGGCCCGCCGACAGCGCATATACCGGAAGGCCCGCCGGCTCAAGTTGCGCTGGGTCAGCTTGGCCAACGTTTCCCGCGCCCGCGGCCCGGCCACGTTCACGGCGGCGAGACCGCCGGTGACGTTGGTGATATGGACGCGCCAGCTCGTTGCCGCCAGCCACCATTCGAGCCACTGTTGCACAAAGTCGAGGTTGCCCGTGGTCGTGGTGATGAAGAAATGGTCGGCGGCGAGCCGCGAAATGGTGCCGTCATCCAAGATCGTTCCGGCATCATCACAGATCACGGAGTAGCGAGACCGTCCGACGCGCAGATCCGAGAGCCGACTGGTATAGACCTTATCAAGTAGCTTAGGAGCGTCCCGGCCCCGCACCTCCAGCTTGCCCAGCGTACTCAAGTCAATGACGCCGACGCGCTTTCTGACGGCCCAGTACTCCGCCTCGACAGCCTGCTGCTTGGCGTGGGCAGCGCCGTAATAGAGGGGGCGCTGCCACTCGCCCATATCCATCCAGACGCAGCCCAGCTCGTTGTGCTTGGCGTGCATCGGCGTCCGTCTGACCGGGTGGTGGCGGGCACCGGCGAGCACTCCCAGGGATACGGGCGCCGTCGGAGGCCGGGAGGTCGTCCTGCCGGTCCGGGCGATGGTTTTGCCGGTCCGCTGGGCGCAGACACCGATAGAGGCCAACTGGCACATCTTGCCCTGGCACGGTCCCATCGTGACCGTGGTGTACCGCTTCAACGTCTCAATATGGTCAAAGCCCTCGGCGATAGCATCGTCTATGTCCTTGGTGGTCACGTCTTCGCAGAGGCAGACGAAAGAGCGCTTATGTCGTCCCGTGCCGTGCCCGGCCAACATCGTCGCCGGCGGTGACGACGCCAGGTCTGCACCACCAATTCCCAAAGGATTGTGCAGATCTGGCACGTCAAAGGTGTTGCCGGTCACGTCGCCGACAGCGGTGACGTGGGCGGGCAACGTCTCCACGACAAGAGCCGCGCGCTGCTCGTCCCAGGTGACAGTCCCTCCGGCCTGCGCTACCAGCCCGGCGTCCGGCACCCGGTCGCCACAGACGACGATGAGGTCGCACGGGATGTCCGCACGGGCCGGTCTCACCCAATCCGATAGGACTTTGGTGGGGTGAGACGGGCGCGTGACCTGTGCCGTGGTGCTGATAGCAGTCACGTGCTTAGTGCCGCGGGCCGCGACGACGGCAGCCGGGGGCACCACAGCTGCAATGCGGGTTCCCGCTGCCTGCAAGCACGCCACCAGCGGGGCGGCGCGTGGCCCATCACCGACCACGACCGCCTGCGTGCCCGGCCGGATGCCGTGCAGGTTGACGAGGCGCAGCACCGCACTGCTCAACATGACGCCGGGTAGATCGTTGTGCTCGAAAACGAGTGGCGTTTCGTAGGCCCCGGTCGCTACCACGATGTCCGCGGCCCGCAGGTGAATCAGCCGCTCCCGGACGTGAGATTGCCGGGCGCGATCTTGCTGGACGATACCGAGGAGCCGGCCCTCGTACAGACCAAGGCAGGTGGCCGACGTGTACACTTGCACGTTAGGAAGCGCCGCCAGCCGAGCCGTCAGCTCCCGTATCGTCTCGCGGTCCGACCGGCCGGCCGCGGCTGCATCTCCAGTCACACTGCGGCCGGCGTAGCGGAGGTGCCCCCCCAGCTCCGGCTGATCGTCAACGAGCGTCACGCGGCGACCCTGCTGCGCGGCTGCGATGGCCGCCCCGATCCCGGCCGGGCCACCCCCGATGACCGCCACGTCGGTATGCGCGTAGAGGTGCTCGTAGCCCGGTACTTCGTCCGCAGCCGTCCGTTCCTGGTCGGCCACCTCGCCGAGGCCAGCCACGCGGCGGATCAACGGCTCTACCAAGCGCCAGGCGGTCGGGTGAGTGAAGGTCTTGTAGTAGAAGCCGACCGGCAGCAGTCGGTCGAACCGCTCGGCCACAGCCAGCCAGTCTCTTACCAGCGAGGGGTACGCATTCTGGTGCCGTATCTGCATCCCGGCACGGATCGGCTCGGTGCAAGCCCGGACGTTCGGCGTACCGTCTACGTTCACCAAGCAGTTGGGGCAGCGACCAGCACCGCACAGTAGGCCGCGCGGCCGATGGTACTTGAAGCTGCGGCTGAAGATGCGCTGCCCGGCCCGATACAGGGCCGACGCGACGGTATCGCCGGGGTAGGCCATCGCCGGCTTGCCGTCGAAAAAGATCGTGGCCGTTGGCCGGTCGCTCATACAGATCGCCTAACCAGGTCTCTTTTCCCGCTCATTGCACTGCGCTCCTACGACCGGGGCCAGCCCTACCTCCGGCGGGTGATCTGCCCATCACGGGGCACCCTCGGGTAGGCCGGTTTCCAGCACCTCGTTGGTCACGGTGTTACGCCGCGCTACGAGCCACTGGCGACAGCCCAGCGTGTGGTACCACCACTCGTGCTGAACACCGGCGACGTTTGCGGTGGCATAGCTATAGCGCTGCCAAGCGTCGTCGGGCGCGTCCGGTGGCGGCCGGTCCTTGACCTCGCCACCGAACCGAAACTCGTACACGCTGCGCTCGCCGCAGCTCGGACACGGCAACAGAAAGGACATACTCCTACTCCCGGCCAACGAACAGTGTCACTGCGACCCGGCGGACAAGAATTTGCGGCAGAAATAGTCGAACGATTCGTTCTTTTCCCGCGCAGCCGCAACGGAGAAACAGGCCAATATCTCTAGCATGAACTCCCGGTTGGAATCGAATCCGCGAGGCCGCAACTGTGTGAAATCCTCTTTAGTGATTTGGTCGGTTGCACCCGGCTCGCCGATCCCTAGCCCGGCACTGTGCTCGGCATCCAATCCCGCGAGGTACCAGCCCTCAATCTCTCGAACGACTACCATCACCCGATCATCTTCTACGTTGCTCAACCGGCCTCGCACATCTTCCTTTTTCGCCGTAACACAGGGGGCTGCGTTGAGGTCTGTTACATAAATATAGCTGGCATCTTGCCTTGACCGGATATTCCAGAGATAGCTCCTCCTCCATGCTGGCTCTTCCTCTGCATACCGTACTACTTCAATCCAGTCGTACCGGCTCTCAAGTAGCGGCTGCACTACTCTGCGAAAGAATCTCTCATCGTGGACACCTTCGACCCAGATATAGAGGCACCGGTAAGACATTGCTAATGCTCCAAAAGGTTGTGTTTGTGAAGATCGCCAATACGGATCTCGTGCTCAAGAAATGACCTGACCACTTCCTTCTCACTGGGCCGCGATACTCGGGAGAATCCGTCCTTGTGTCGGGAGATGAGCAATAGATTCTCGAGACCGGCATGTTGGACCACCTCGGGGCTGTGGGTAGTTACGAGAATCTGCTTTTTCTCGGCCTTATCCTTCAGCATCTCGACCACGTCAGAAATGAGGTGTGGATGGATGTTGCGCTCCGGCTCTTCGATCATCACGACGGAATGATCCTGGAAGTAGAGGGCGACGATGAGTGCGATGACATTGATAGTTCCGTCGGAGATGAAAGTCGCGGGAAAGAGTGTCTCTGGCGCATAGGATTCTTTCAGCATCAGCAGCAGTGACTTATCAGAGAAGGGGTCGACAGCGACATCTTCCACAAACGGTAGTATGGCCTGCATGAGTAGGCGGAATCTCCGGTGTTTAGCTGGGTCGTCAAGAATCTTCCGCAGTACGAGCGCCAGATTACTCCCGTCTGCCGCTAACTCCGATCTCCCGGCAATCTCTGTAGCTCTCTTGGGCTGACGGCTGTCGAAGTCGTAGATAGCGGTGCCTACACCCGTGAAAGCCCCGGCCGGGATCATAAAAATCGGGTGATGGAAGAAGTGCCTCTCCAGGAGAAGGGCAGCCGCAGAGGTCTCTTCGCTTATGATCGAGGTCAGAGGAAGGAAATCTCTCTCGGTGAGCGGCATACTATCCGGTATATCCAGCTTGCAACGGGGTTCCCCATGGGTGTTGGATAGGGTGATAGTTCCTTTACCAAGTTCCCTCTTCCCTCTCAGAGAAACGTCACTTTTCTGTTTCGTTAATTCATAGAAAATACACTTCAGCACAAGCAGATCACGAACAATCTCCACATCTTCATTTTCAGAGAACTTTAGAGAGAAGCGGTACGATACTTCTCTTACGTGTATCCTAATCGGTGCAGCTTCAGCGGCATCGTCGTGCTCACTCCGCAGAGTAAATTGCTCGTCTACAGCAGCAATGATTGTCACGGATAGCGGCTGGTTGCGGCCAATCCGAGCGTTGGTCAGGAAATCAACACCGCCCTGGAGCGAGATCGCGTCTTTCAGCCCATGGTCCGCTATGTCTTTCAGAAATCTGAAGACGTGGAGCACGTTGGACTTGCCTGAGGCGTTGGCACCAACGAGCACGTTGAATTGATGCAGGTTAAGCTCGAAGTCGTCGAAGCTGCGAAAGTTCTCTATCCTGACGCGCTTAATCGCCATCGCTGTGTTCCTTACGTTCCAGTTGGCCGGCTTGCTGCATCCACGAACGATTGCGTAGCGCCGCCCCCTAGCAGCAGTGGGTGACTTCCAGCAGGTACATCACCATGATGTCGTCGTCGCCAAGCTCCAGGTGGTAGGCGTCCGAAAGCTGCTCGACGCGAGCAATCTGCTCATGATTGGCTCGGAAGACGGAGCTGAAGGGGAAGAAGCTGAAGTCGAGCACGCGCGACGACAGCCCGACCTGACCGAGCAGCTCGGCTGTGCGGAGCTGACCCAAGATCGAGATTTGCATGACGTAGGCCCGGCCGTCGGCGGCGAGCATATCGGGTAAGAGCGTGAGCAGGTGGTCGAGCAGGTTGCGGCCCCAAAAGTCCGCGGGCCGGTGGCTGCTGGTCTCCGTGAAGGGGTCCACGGGCATCTGATAGAGGCTGGCGACAATGACATCGTACTGCTCGGCCGGCTGATAGGTGTAGAGGTCCACGGCCTCCCCGTGGACACGATCCGCAACCCCGTTCCGAAAGGCGTTGGCCATGGTGTTGGCCACCGCCTCGCGCTGAATGTCGAAGGCGTCGACGCGGGTGGCGCCATTCAAGGCCAACTGGACGGTGAGGATGCCGCTGCCGCAGCCGATGTCCAAGCAGCGCTGCCCCTGGCCCTCGGTTGACCGATAGAGATGCTTCCAGAGCAGAAAGCTGCCTTGGGTGGGTTGGAATACGCCGTCGTCGCAGACGATCTCGGGGAACTGAAGGGGATAGAGCGGGCGGCCCTGCGTGTCGGCCCACGGCTCGGCCACCGCGGCGGCGCTCGGAGTGCCGGCCGGGGCGGCCAAGGGGAGCGCCGCGCCATGACCGGCTACCGTTTGGGGGTGGCCCGGCTTGGTGCCGGCGAGCCGGCGGCGGGCAGCAACGAGATGGTCGGGGGACACGCCACAGCAACCACCGACGATCTGAGCACCCTCCTGCCGCCACACAGCGGCCAGATCGGCATACTCTTCAGGCCCTACGCGCGCATCGAACTTCCAGCCGGGATCGGCGTAGCGGCCGAGGTTGGGATAGACGCCCAGGGGTAGGTCGGTGAAGTCGCGCAGCCAAGGCAGCATGCCCGGCACATGGTCCGTGGGGAGACAGTTGATGAGCAATGCACCGACACCGAGGGTTTCGAACTGTTGGGCCGCCCGACCGAAGAGGTCTCCTTCCGGGCCACCCCAGTGCTGACCGTGGATGCCACACACCCCGTCGCGGCAGCGGCGGAAGCTGAGCCAGACGGGCAGACCGGTCTCCAGCATGATCTCTACCGCCGGCACGGTGAGGCTGTCGCGGAGCAGCGACATCGTCTCCATGAAAACCAGGTCCGGCGGAGAATCCGCCAAGACACGGAGCAGCAAGCGCAACGTATCGAGCTGTTGAGGGTGGGTGACATCGCCATTGAGCGTGAAGGCGACCGCGCAGTCGTCGCTCTTGCCGGCCTCCTCGACGGCTTGGCGTGCCAACCGTACACCGAGCCGCGCCACGTCCATCCAATGCGGCCGGAGGGTCGCGCCGGCCATACCGTGGGCTTCTCGCTCCGGCGCATCCAGGATGGCCCACGTGTCCGTCGAGATGAGGTCGCAGCCGGCGGCGACGAACGAGCGATGGACCTCCAGGACGGCGTGTGGCGCATTGTAGAGGCCCCACGTGCCCCAGAGGCCCTCGTCGTCGAGCCGGTAGCCCGGGAGGCTGGCTCGCTGTAGCTCGGTGGAGACACCGCCGTCAAGGATGACGCAGACATCCTCTTCCAGCAGCTGCTCGATGCGCCGGTAGGCAGCTGATTCCCGCTTTCGCGGGAGTGACCGGCTCAGGACAGGTTGACCATTTCCCATCATAGAATTCCTAGAGGCTCTTGCCAGGCTCGTGCCGGGTCTCCCTCCAGCCCGGCCCGCCACCGTAGACGCGATTGGTGCCGACGAGCGGGATACCGCAGATCATGGACGACTCCAAGGTGAGTGCGCGGAGGTCTTCGGGGTCGAGGTCGTGGATGTCGGCCTTGCCGCACGCGCGGGCGAGCATCTGTACTTCGGAGACCATCGTGAGCAGGAAACTGGCTACTCGCTCGGCGCCTTCGTCAATGTCGAGGCGCTTCATCAGGTCGGGGTCTTGGGTGGTGATGCCGACCGGGCAGCGCCCCGTATGACAATGATGGCAGAACCCCGGCTTGGTGCCGAGCCGCTCGTAGTCCTCGACGTAGAGCGCTTTGTTGCAGTTGAGGGCGATCAAGGCCGCCGTGCCGATGTAGACGGCATCGGCACCGAGCGCGAGCGCCTTGGCTACGTCCACGCCGTTGCGAATACCACCGGCGATGATAAGCTGCACCTCGCCGTACAAGCCGAGGTCCTCCAGCGCCGCGCGGGCCTCGCACACGGCGGCGAGGGTGGGGAGGCCGGTGTGCTCCTGCAATATCTCCGGGGAGGCTCCGGTGCCGCCCTCCATGCCGTCAACGACGATCACGTCCGCACCGGCTTTCGCCGCGAGCCGCACGTCGTCAAAGACTCTGGTGGCGCCCATCTTGACGAAAATGGGCACCTGCCAGTCGGTGGCTTCGCGCAACTCCTCGATCTTGATAATCATGTCGTCGGGGCCGAGGAAGTCGGGATGCCGCGCCGGACTGCGCTGGTCTACACCAATCGGCAGGTCGCGCTGCTCCGCAATCGTAGCGGAGACTTTGGAGCCGAGGAGCAGCCCGCCAGTGCCCGGTTTTGCGCCCTGGCCGATGGTCAACTCGATGGCGTCGGCGCTGCGGGCGTCGTGGATATTGATGCCGTAGCGCGACGGCAATACCTCGTAGACGAGGATTTTACTGTGCTCGCGCTCGGCGCGTAGCATGCCGCCATCGCCGGTCGTGTTCGACGAGCCGACGCGCGCGGCTCCCGCCGCCAACGCTACCTTGGCGTTGTAGGAGAGCGCCCCCCAGCTCATGCCGGTAATCATGATCGGCAGGTCCAGCTCGATGGGCCGCTCGGCAAAGCGCGTCCCGAGGACGGTTTTGGTCGTGCATTGCTCGCGGTACCCTTCGAGGGGGATGCGCGTCAAGGTGCAGGGGATGAACGTGAGGTCGTCAAAGGTGGCCCAGCGCCGCTCGCGGAGGGTGCCGAAGCCCCGCATGCGGTAGCGGCCCAACTCCGCCTTGACCTGGATATCCTCGATGACCGCGGGCGTATACGTCCCGCTGGGTTGGAGATGGTCACCGCCGTTGTCACTCACCGTTCATGCTCCTGGGAGGGCTTTTCGATTCTTGGCCGACCAGCGTGCGCCTCACCCCCGCCCCCTTTCCTGCCGGGCCGTGATGGTACTAGCCCCCCTGTGGCCCGCCCGCTCCGCAGGGGGACGGGCGCAGCATGCTGTGCCCCTACGCGGCTACGGAGAGCTAGAGCGCCTCCCGCCACGTTGCCCATTCGCGCTTGTCGAAGTTCCACAGCTTCCTCCCGGCGACGACCTTCTTGAAGCGGGGCATGCGCGATAGGAGTTCCGGGTGGTCATCGCCTAGATGTTGCGACAGCGTGGCTTCGAGAAAGGCGCGGTCTGCTGCGGTCGGTTCTGCGATGATCGCGTCGTTGCCCAGGTCGGCGATATTGCCGCCGACAAAGCCCACGCACTCGTACATGGAATCGCAGAAGGCTGCTCCGGCGTCACCACAGACGATCAGCGTCCCTTTCTGTGCCATGAATCCGGCCATATAGCCGCAGTTGCCGGCGATGAGCACCACGCCGCCCTTCATGGAGACACCGGCCCGGGCTGCCGCGTGGCCGTGGATGACCACCGTGCCGCCGCGGATCGTGGCGGCCGCGCCGTTCCCGGCGCTGCCGCGGACAATCACCGTGCCGGTCAACATGGACTCGGCCAATCCCCAGCCGGCGCTGCCGTTGATCTGCACGGTGGGGCCGTCAATCATACCGGCGCAGTAGTAGCCGACGCTACCGTCGAACGTGACGTGGACGGGCTGCAGCAGGGCCACGCCGAGATTGTGCCGGGCGCCGGGGTTTTCCACTCGAATGTCCGTGGTCCCCTGAGCAATAAGCCGCTTGATTTCCGCATTGATCTCCCGCGTCGTTTTGCCGGTGCCGGCTACCGCTGCCATGTGCGGACCTCCTGGGCTTGGGCCTCGCGCACGTCGGATGTACCGTGAAAGGCTTGGTACAGCGCCAGCTCCTCCGTCGCCACGGCGACAAAGCGCTCGGTCTCGGTAAAGAGTAGCGGCTTGAAGGCGTAGCGGTCTTTGGCAAAGCCGATGGCGTCGGCAGTGGCGGCGAGATAACTGAACGAGCCGTCCAGGTCGGCTACCGACGCCGCTAATGCCGCTGCGAGGGTGCTGCCTTGCGACAGCCGTTCGGCGAGGTACACGCCGATTACTTCGGAGTCGTTATCGGTATAGAACTTGACGCCACGCTGCTCGTAGCGACGCCGCAAGGTGTGGTAGTTGGTGATGTGCCCGTTGTGGACCACGGCCACGTCGGGATAGCCGTGCGCCCAGAAGGGCTGGGAGTGGCTCAAGTCCACGCGCGATTCGGTGGATAGCCGCGTGTGCCCGATGCCGTGCGTGCCGGTCAGGGCGGAGACGCCATAGGTGGCGTCGAGATTCTGCGGGGAGCCGACCTGCTTGACGATTTCCAGTGCCTTTCCCATGCTCACGACCTCGATGCCATCGGCAATGGCTTCGATCTCCCGTTCGAGCCGCCGCGGCTCGCCGTCGTACACCAGCACCAGGCGTAGATACTCGGCCGTCGTCGTCGCTGCACTGACCGTTGCCAGCTGCCGCGCCCGCTCGACGACGCGCTCGCTGCGACCGCCAAGGTCGCCCTGTTCGCCCAGCTTGACCCGCAGCACGATGCTGCCGTCGTCGCGACTCCCATGCTGCGCGCCTGGATAGAGTGCTACGCCGGCCGAATCGGGACCGCGCCGGTCGAGGGCGTCGAGCATAGTGAGCACAAGCTGGCCTATGGGCGCTGCCGAGTCGGTCTTATCGAGAAAGCCGACGATCCCGCACACGGTTGCTTGCTCCCTTGTTCTGACTGCTAGGGATGGATTCCCGCTTTCGCGGGAATGACGCAATGGGGTCGGGAACATGGTACATCGCAGAGGCGTAGTCGCGCAGGAGTGACGGGGGGCCGCAGTGTCGTACTCAGTGATTTGCTACTATTTATACATGTGTTATGATGTGGATAGTAGGAAGCGGCAGACCGGCCGCACGGGGCCAAGAGAGTGCGGCGCCGAGAGGCGGAGGAGGAGCTACGATGCTGGCGCGAGTGTTGTCGTGTGCAATCGTCGGGCTGGACGGTGCCCTGGTGGAGGTAGAGGTGGACATTGCGCCTGGTCTGCCGGCCTTCACTATCGTCGGCCTGCCGGATACCGCCGTCCAGGAGGCCAAGGACCGGGTACGCGCCGCTATTCGCAATACGGGCTACCAGTTTCCGATGAAGCGCATTACGGTCAATCTGGCTCCGGCGGATCTGAAGAAAGTCGGGCCGAGCTACGACCTGCCAATTGCTATCGGCATCCTCGCGGCCGCCGGCCAAATCCCGGAGGCCGCGGTGCCGGCAACTCTCCCGGCCAACCTCGCTACTCCCAACGGAGCGGCGGCGGGGGACGGCGAGCCGGCGGGGGCCGTCGCGGCGCTCCCCGCGCCGGTCGCGGCCCCCGCCAGTGGCGAGCCAGCCACGGCCCTACCGGTCACTGAAGCGCTCCAGGATGCGGCAGCGGTCGCAGAGCTGGAGGCGCTGCTCGGTAGTCTCGTGCCCGAACAGGGTGAGCACGAGGAATCGGTGCTCGCCACGGCGCTGTTCCTGGGTGAGCTGGCGCTGGACGGGACGGTGCGGCACACGGATGGCGTGCTGCCGATGGTTGGCACGGCACGCGAGCACGGGATACCGGTCGTGTTCGTGCCGGCGGTAGACGGTGCGGAGGCGGCGCTCGTCGAGGGGGTCACAGTGCTACCGGCGGCCACGTTGGGAGAGGCTGTGCGCCACCTGACGGGTGAGGCTCACATTCCTGTCCAGGCGGCCGCCGACCGGAGGGAGCTACACACAGCTACCGACTATGCCCACGACTTGCGGGATGTCAAAGGGCAGGAACATGCCAAGCGGGCGCTGGAAGTCGCTGCCGCCGGCGGTCATAACGTGCTGTTCGTCGGACCGCCAGGGGCCGGCAAAACGCTGCTCGCCCGCTGCCTCCCTTCGATCTTGCCGCCCTTGCAGCCCGACGAGGCGCTGGAGCTGAGTAAGGTCTATAGCATCTGTGGTCTGCTTCCCGCCGAACAACCGCTTATCCGGCAGCGACCGTTTCGGGCACCGCACCACACGACGAGCTACGCCGGGCTGCTCGGCGGGGGCCGCTGGCCGCGCCCCGGCGAGGTCTCGCTGGCGCATCGCGGCGTGCTCTTCCTCGACGAGCTGCTGGAGTTCAGCCCCGCCATGCTCCAAATGCTGCGCCAACCGCTCGAAGATCGCACCATCACGGTGAGCCGCGTGACCGGCAGCGCCACGTTTCCGGCGGCGCTGATGCTCGCGGCAGCGATGAACCCGTGTCCCTGTGGGTGGCTTGGCGACCAAGCCCAACCTTGCCGCTGCTCGCCCGGCCAGATCGCGCGTTACCAGCGCCGGCTCTCCGGCCCGCTCTTGGATCGCATTGATCTCAGTGTCGAGGTGCCGCGCGTGGACTACGACAAGCTGACCGGTCTTACCGACCCGGAGGCGTCGGCCGCCGTGCGCGACCGCGTGCGCGCGGCCCGGGAGCGGCAACAGCGGCGCTTTGTCCAGGTCCAGCCGGCTCGGGGGCCAGCCATTCAAGCGCGATCCGCGGAGACGAACGGCGCGCGGCCTACGAACGGCCGCGCCGGCAACGGCCGGCCGGCTCGGCGCTCCGGCCGTGACACGCGACCGCGAGCGGCCGCAGCCGGCCGGCCGCAACTCACCTGTAACGCCGATCTGGGACCGCGTGGCGTGCAGGAGCATTGCCAGGCGGCGTGTACCGACGATGCCCTGGCGCTGCTCCGCACGGCGATGCAGCAACTCCAAGTCTCGGCGCGCGGCTATCACCGCATCTTGAAGGTGGCGCGTACCGTCGCCGACCTCGCCGACAGCGAGTCCATCGGCACCGAGCACGTAGCGGAAGCCCTGCAATACCGGCCCCGCCTCCTCACGAACTGATCCATGTCTAGGGATGGCACCGCATGCAGATGGTGAACTGGTACACTCACGTAGTGAACAAATGTCCTATGGACGATGTCAAGCAGCCTATAGGGCTGACAGCGTGTGCGGCGGCGCCGGATGTAGCCTCTGTCCGTTAGGATAACGATGACTATGAGCGAACAGATCACCCGAGACACTCTACCTCCGCAGCTTGACCTTGGTACCACCCGCACCTGCGACTGTCCCCCCAATCATCTGAACTGTCTCACCGCCAAGGAGTGGCTCAAGGCCCAGCTTGGGGTGTGGCAGTTCTCGTATGAAGGTCGGGACATTCGAGACAAAGCAGTGCATCCAGCCATGTTTCCCATTGCCTTGGCAACTCGGGGCATTGAGTTGTTTACCCATCAGGGTGAGCTGGTGCTCGATCCGTTTGTCGGGAGCGGCACTACGCTCTTGGCAGCCCGAGATACCGGACGCAACGCAGTTGGCTTTGACCTCAACCCCGAGTATGTACGGTTGAGTACCGAACGCTTGAACCAACTTAGCCTACTCAATGACACCCAGCAGATCGCCATTAACGACGATGCCCGTCACGTCAGCCAGTACCTGGGAGATGAGTCAGTAGCACTGGTGTTCACCTCCCCTCCCTATGCCAATTTGCTCAACCGTCCACGCAAGAATAAATCCCGGCGGGGGAAGGAGCGCTATAACGGGCAGTATCAACGGATCGAGCAGTACTCGCAGGATACTCGGGATTTGGGCACATTGACTCTTGATCAGTATGCCACTGAGATGGGGCAGATCTTCGGCACGATCCTGCCGCTCTTGCGGCCGAAAGCGCACTGCGTGATCAATGTGCCGGACATGTGGTGGGAGAACAAGCGCATCACCATTCACATCGCGGTGGTAGAAGCGCTGGAAAGTGTCGGGTACGAACTCCGGAACACGGTCATCTGGGACCGCACCAACATCGTGAACCGGGTTGGCATCTTTGGCTGGCCGAGCAACTACATCACCATGGGCACGACCTTCGAATACCTACTCGATTTCTGGAGACCGCCGGGCGATGGCTGATGAAAAACACCGCATTACTGCCCTCATGCGACGTGTGCGTCAAGAAGGTAGTCTCCCGTCTTCTCACGAGATCGTCAGTGAGGCCTTTGCTGAGTTGGGACTCCAACCGGGCACGGTTGAGCCTGCCGATATCCTAGCCAACTTCAATCATCACCTCCGCGCCGTGTGGGAGGTAACGCTACCTATACTAGAGCGCTACGAAGAGCGCTCCTACGCAGAGGGCATTCCTAGGGAGCTTCTTGCCGAGTATCCGACAGAATTGGCGGTGGCCGAAATTAGAGCAGCGTCGGCAGGCTTTCGAGCGGGCGTGTTGCACCTATTCGCCTCGTGGTACCCACTTCTCCGACGTTGTTTTCTTAGTGTTAGTCAGAGCAGAATGACACGCGGTGGAAGAGATTTCGAACTCCAGATCGAAGGATTGTTGGATCGTGCAGGAATTCCTTATACCCGCCAGGAACGGGAACACCGGACAGACCTTATCCTTCCTAGTCAGGAAATGTATCTCGCTAATCGCAATGTTGCAGCTATTGTGTCGGTGAAGCGCACATTGCGCGAACGCTGGGCGGAAGTTGCTCAGGAACTCTTCAATCTGCGGTCGCCAAATGTCTTTTTGTTCACCGCAGACGAGAAAGTCACGGCGAACCACGTTCAGCGGCTAGGAGACTACAACATCTACCTCGTAGTCTGGGATATGGTGAAGGAACGACGATTTCCGTCAAAGCCGCTCGTGCTTGGCTACACTGAATGGGCGACTGAACGACTGCCTATTTTGCGGGCCAACTGGCTGTAGAGCGATTTACGTGTGGTTTTCCTTCTCTATCGCTCGGCGATGGAGAAGGGGCCGGGGAGTGGAGGCGCGTGTTCAGAAGACGATGAGACCGCGGGCGACCTCTCCGGCGGCGAGGGCGCGGAAGGCTTCGTTGGCCTCCTCTAGTCCGTAGCGGTTGGTGATAAGCTCGTCAATCTTCAGCTTGCCGGCCAGATATAGCTCGACCATGCGGGGGAAGTCGGCACGGGTACGCGCACTACCGTAGGTGGAGCCGCGGATGACCCGCTCTTCCCGCCCTAGCAACCCGGCCTTGTAGGTGAATTCCTGGTCGCTAGGCGGGGCGCCGATGAGCACACAGGTCCCGCCGGGGGCGAGCGCCTCGCGGCCCTGGGTAAAGACGCGGCTCTCACCCACGGCCACGAACGTGTGCTCGGCGCCGCGCCCGGTGATGCGCCGGATGGCGCTTACCGGGTCCTCGCGCGAAGCGTCAACGAGATGCGAGGCGCCCAACGCCTCGGCATATTCCAGCTTTCGCGCGTTTACGTCCACGGCGATAATCGGATGGGCGGAGACGAGGCCGCCGCCTTGGATCGCGTTGAGGCCGATGCCGCCTACGCCGAACACTGCCATGCTCTCGCCGGGCCGCACGCCAGCGGTATTGATGACGGACCCCACACCGGTCATCACCGAGCATCCGATCAAGGCCGCCGTATCCAGGGGCATGTCCTTGCGGATGGGAATGGCGCACGACGCCGGCACCACCGAATGCGAGGCGTAGGTAGCGACGTGGGCGAATTGATAGACGGGCTGCTCGCGCAGCGATATGCGCGTCGTGCCATCGAGCAGCGTGCCGGTGCGCGGCGGCTTCCGCTCACACAATACCGGCCGGCCGATGGCGCAGTAGTAGCAGCTGCCGCAGGTGGGCGCCCAGGAGAGAATCACGTGGTCGCCCACTTGCACGTCCGGCACGCCCGGTCCTAGCTCTTCGACGATGCCCGCTCCCTCGTCGCCGAGCACAATCGGCACGGGGATACCCTCCCAGCTGCCATCGGCCGCGTGCAGACAGCTATGGCAGATGCCACCAGCGATCATGCGGACCATGACCTCGCCGTGCTGCGGCGGCGCCAGCGCGACTTCTTCGACCTGCATCGGCTGCCCCGGCTCAAAAAGCACTGCTGCTTGCATGTTGCCCCTCCTTAACCGCAACCGCTGCTCTTTTCGCCATTGCGGCGGATGCCGGACGATACTGCACTTACCTTCGGTCGCGTAACGCTTTGCCAACCGGGCCTCGTCGGCGTGCATGGTATCTCAGCGGTCACGCCGCCGGAGCCAGAGTCGCTTCAGGTGACGCCGACGTTCGACTTCAGGATAGTCCTCAAACGCGGTGCGGTTGTGCAGCAGCCAGTGGTTGTTCCAGAAGATCAGCTGCCCCGGCTGCAAGGTGAACTCCACGCGCAGGTCCGGCCGCTCTAGCCGCGCCTCTATCGCCGCCAGTGCGTGCTCCTGGGCCGGGGTCAAGGGTACGCCGGCCTGCTCGTGGCCGACTTGCGTGTAGTAGTGGAGATAGCGGATGTGTAGCTCGTGTCCGTCCCACCGGAAGACCGGCGCCGACAGGTAGGGCGGCTCGCCGGCCTCTTGCTGGCCGCGACGGTCAAAGTAGAAGGACCGATAGAGGGTTTGCAGCGCGGCGGGTTCGTTTTCCAGCAGATCGTTGTGCAGGGCATAGGCACTGATGAACTGGCTCTCTCCGCCGGAGCGCGCGCCGCTGAGACAGAACAGCCCAAGCAAGTCGGGAAGGTCGGGGCCCATCGTGCCGTCAATGTGGAACGAGCTTTCGGCGTTTGTCACGGAGAAGCGCGCGCCCTGCGTGACGCTTTGGCCGGTATCGCGGACATCGTACAGCAGGGTTCCGGCCTTATCCTGCCCGGTCGGGATACCGAGCAACTGGCCGATTACCCAATAGATCAGGGTGGCTTCATCGGCGGTGTAGCGGTCCAACGGCACGCGGTCAATGATGGCAAAGCCACGCCCGGCCTCAAGCGCAGAGTGTACCGGTTGCAGGCACTCGCCACAGGCCGCCAGTTCCGAATCGCGCACCCGAATCTCGGTGGCCGGTTGGGGATGACGCCGCTGGCGCTGGACAAACGCAGCGAGCGCGGCGAGACAAGCGGCGGAAAGGGTGTGGTACCAACTGCCGGCATCGTCAATGGTTTCGCGGGTCCAGGCCCGGCTGCCGCGCTCGACTGCGGATAGGACCTGCGGACTACTCATCGTGCTTCCCTCCCGGTCAGTGGTCAGGGCGCTGCCGGCGCTGGTGTACCGGTGGTCAACGGGATAAGCTCCTCCCAGCAGGCGGCGGGGATGTCGGTCGTGACGGCTGCGGCCAGGTCGTCCACGTGGGCGGGATCGAACGCGCCGGGGATGATGGTGCTCACGCGGTCGTCGCGCAAAATGAACTGTAAGGCTGCGGCACGGAGGGGGACCCGGTAACGCGCACACACGGCCTCGATTGCCCGTACACGCGCGACCACCTCGGGCGGGGCGTCCTGGTACATGAATAGGGGCGGGGTGCCGGGCAGAGGACCGGTTTGCGTGCCGGTAGCCAGGATGGACCCGGCAAACGGTGTGCCGACCACGACGCCCATGCTGCGGGCGGTCGCCAAGGGGAGCGTGGCGTCGGCGATAGTCCGGTCGAGGAGATGGAAGCTCTTCCAGATCAGTACCGTCTCGAACACGTCCGTCTCGATAGCGCGGGCGACCGCCGGCGGGTCCGAGCCGGTGACGCCAATGTGGCCGATGAGATGCTGCTCCTTGGCCTGCAACAACGCCGCAACGGCACCGTCCGGACGCCACACTTGCTCCCAGTGGTCGTCGTGGATTTCGTGAATCTGAGCCAAGTGCAGGAGGGGCTGCCCCAGCCGCTCCAGGCTCGTTTCGATGGTCCGCATCACCCCGTCATAGCTGTAGTCGGGGAGGTGCCCCGGCTGCAAGCCGACCTTGGTGGCAATGAATAGCTCACCGGCTCGGGGATGGTCGCGGAGCGCGAGGCCGATGCAGCGCTCACTGTCGCCGTACAGCGGTGCGGTGTCGAGGTAGGTGATGCCCACGTCCAGCGCCCGGTGGACGGTCGCTATCGCCGCGTCCTCACTCAGCTCACCGCCTTGGCCACCGGCGATATGCGCGGCGCCCAGACCGAGCCGGGTGACATCGTGTCCGGTGCGTCCGAGTGGCGCGGTCACCAGCGGGACAGCAGCTTCCGCAGTCATCTGTCAGGTGTCCTCTCGTCGTGGGGCGGGTTGGGCCTCACCCCCCGGCCCCCTCTCCACATATGTAGAGAGGGGGAGTGCATCCGTCTATCTCTATCCCGCAGCGTCTCCTGTTCCCCGGCCAGGGAACGTCAGCTCGGCGATGCCGGATTTATCCAGCTCGCCCAGACCTTGGGCAACCATCCGGTCATACTGCAGTTTGGTCGCCGCCGCCAACGGTAGCGTGCGCTGCGCTGCGTGGGCCAGGCTCAATGCAATACCGGAGTCCTTGGCCGCGTGGGCGGCCGAGAAGTAGCACTCGTGATCGCGGTACTCCATGTCCTCGCCGTCCGTTTCCAGCACGCGCGAGCTGGCGCCCGTCTGAGCAAACACCTCGCGGAGCAGCGCCACGTCGAGGCCCAAGGCGTGACCGAGGCCCAAGCCTTCCGCCAGCCCGGCGGTGTTGATGTTCATGACCATGTTGACCAGGGCCTTCACCTGCGCGGCCCGGCCGGCCGTCCCGACGTAGCGCAGCGATGCGCTCATGGTCGCGAGCAGCGGCTGGGCGCGCTCGAAAGCGGCGGGCCGGCCGGCACACATGAGGTAGAGCGTACCGTCGCGGGCCTGGGGAATGCTGCTGGCCATGCAGGCTTCGAGGCTCTGGGCGCCGGCCCGCTCGGCGCGTGCTTCAATAGTTGCGTGGGTCGCCGGCGTGACCGTCGCACAGTTGACGAACAGTTTCCCGGCGGCGGCGACGAGCAGGCTGTCGCCGCTCTCGGCGAAGATCGTCTCCATTGCCTGATCGTCGGTGACAACGGTCAGGATCGTGTCGGCCTGTGCCGTCATGTCGGCGAGCGTGGCGCAGGCGGTGGCGCCTAGCTCCTCCGCCAACGTCGTGGCCCGGGATCGGTCCGTATCGAAAACGGCCACCACCCTAAAGCCCTCGTCGTGGAGATGGCGGGCGATGTTGGCGCCCATCCGTCCCAAGCCGACCACACCAATGTTCTCTCTCGTCGCAGCCATGATGCTCCTTCTATCCCCGGCAAGCTCCCCAGAATAGTAGCAAGTACCGGGGCGGTTCGGGACTCACCCCCCGGCCCCCTCTCCATTGCCGAGCAATAGAGAGGGGGAGTCTGTCAGAGGCCGGCCCGCCTCGTCATTGCGGCTGGCGCCGTAATCCAGACCACCGCCAGCCGCAATGACGGGGAGCGCCATGAATGACGCCCTACCTATTGTCCTTGGCTTCCGCAGTCATTTCGTACTCACGAGGCTTGGTTCCTTCTTTCAGCCCGACTCCGCGCTTTTCCAGCAGGGGCCAAATTTCGCTGGCGAATTGTGTGCCGAAGTTTGCGCTTGGCATCTTCGCCATCGGGTGATCCGGCCAGTGCTTCTCAATGACCGGCTGACAGTCCGTGCTCTTGAACACACCAGCGGGTAGTTCTTGGAGGATCAAATCGGCCATCGCAGCGAACGGATCGGAAGGATTCTCGACATCATCACTATCATCGCTTGGCGCCGGTACAGCGGTGCTCGTGTCTCGCGCAGTAGTGCGAATAGCGCTACAACGGTAGCATGATTCGCGGACGCGGCGGCGGCGGGATGGCACGATGAGCGGCGACTACATCCTGGCGATTGACCAGGGGACAACCGCGACCACGGCGCTGGTCGTTGACCGGGCCGGCGCTATCGTCGGACGCGGTACGGCGGCCGTACAGCAGGCGTATCCCCGTCCCGGCTGGGTGGAGCACGACCCGGAGCAGCTCTGGACGACGGTGCTGGCTGCGACCGGCGAGGCGCTGGCGGCGGCGCGCATTGCCGGGAGCGAGGCGGGGCGCTGCCTCGCCGTCATCGGCATCACGAACCAACGCGAGACCACGATCCTGTGGGAGCGGGCAACCGGGCGGCCGGTAGCGCCGGCGATTGTCTGGCAGTGCCGGCGCACGGCCGCCGCTTGCGCCGCGTTGCAGGAGGCTGGGCTTGGGCCGCTGTTCCGCGAGCGGACCGGCTTGGTGCTCGACGCCTACTTCTCCGGGACGAAGATTGCTTGGCTGCTCAACCGGGACCCGCAACTGCGGCGCCGCGCCGCGGCCGGCGAGATCGCTTTCGGCACGGTAGACACGTGGCTGGTATGGCAGCTGACCGACGGCCGGCTCCACGCTACGGACGCCACCAATGCGTCGCGCACGCTGCTCTTCAATCTCCACAGCCGGTCGTGGGACGATGAGCTGCTGGCCGCACTCGACGTGCCCGCAGCGGTACTGCCACAGGTACTGCCGTCCGCGGGGGTGTGGGCGCGGACGCGGGCGATTGGGCCGCTACCGGCGGGGGTGCCTATCGCGGGCATTGCGGGGGACCAGCAAGCCGCGCTCTTCGGGCAGGCGTGCTTCAGCCCCGGCATGGCCAAGACTACCTACGGCACCGGCTGCTTCCTGCTGATGCAGACGGGAGAGCGCCCGGCGCAATCGGAGCACGGGCTACTGACTACTATCGCCTGGCAGCTTCCCGACCGCGTGGACTACGCGCTGGAGGGGAGCGTTTTCATCGGCGGCGCGGCCGTGCAGTGGCTACGCGACGAAATGGGTTTGCTGGAATCGGCCGCGGACTCGGCGGCCGCCGCCCGGCGGGTTCCCGACACCGGGGGCGTGGTCTGCGTCCCGGCGTTCGCCGGCCTCGGTGCGCCCTATTGGGACCCGCACGCGCGCGGTATGCTCATTGGCCTCACCCGCAGCACGACGCGAGATCATGTCGTCCGGGCTGTGCTGGAGGGAATTGCCCACCAAGTCGCGGACGTGCTGGAAGCGATGGTCGCCGACGCCGCGGTTGGCATCCCGGAGGTGCGCGTGGACGGCGGCGCGGCCGCCAACGACTTCCTGATGCAGTTCCAGGCCGATCTGCTGGGTCGGCCGGTCGTGCGCCCGGCGGTGCTGGAGACGACGGCGCTCGGCGCGGCCTTGCTGGCCGGCCGGGGGATCGGGTGGTATGCCTCTACCGACGAGGTAGCCCGCACCTGGCAGCTCGAACGTCGTTTCCAGCCGGCGGGCACCGCCGGGAGCACGGCTCGCGCCCGTGACCAGTGGCAGCGTGCCGTCCGGCGCAGCCGCGCGTGGGCGGCGGCGGAGTAGCGGTGGCACATGCCTCACCCCCCGGCCCCCTCTCCACCGCCAAGCGGTAGAGAGGGGGAGTGTAGCGGCACGCCGTGTGCCGTAAAGTGACGACGGTGCGGCGCCGTGTTAGCATGTCAAGCGACGTGCCGGAGGTGGACAGACGGCGCAGTCCAGCAACTCCAAGCGCAAGGTGCAAGGTGTCAGCCGAATATTACGTCGTGGGTCGGAAGTAGCGTGCGTGTTATCGGGACGGCTCAGGATATTCGCCGGCGGGCGCGCCGCCGCCTGGCGCGCGGTGCGACCTTGTTGTCGCTCGGCGTCCTGCTGCTGCTGACGTGGCTGGTGCTCCACTACTTGGACATCGGCTCTCTCTCCGTCTACTTTCTCGTCGGGTTCAGCGGCATTCTCGCGTCGGCGTGGGGCGTTGGCTCAGTGCGCCGGGCGCTCACGATGACGGCGACGCCGGCGGCGGTGCGCGCCGTGATCCATGCCCTGGCCGACGCTCTGGATGACGATTACGTGCTCTTGCGCCAGGTCAGCTTGCCGCCCAACGGCGCCTTCGCCGACGTGATCTTGCTCGGACCGCACGGCGCGTTGGTACTCTCGCTCCAGGCCCTCGAAGGTACCTATGTGCAGCAAGATCACCACTGGTACCGGCTGGCAGAAGACGGTGTGGCGCAACTCTGGGATCGCAGCCCGACGTGGGACCTGACGCGGCCGTGGAAGAGTGCGCGGCGCTTGGTGCGCGAGTACGTGGTGAGCGGGTTTCCGGTCGGTGCCGCCGTGGTGCTGGCCTCCGGCTCGCTGGCGGCGGACGATGGAGAGGCGATGACCGCACCGGAGGGGGAGTACACGGAGAACGGTGCCGACGGGGCGCAGGCCACCGCCGACCGCGTCACGGTAGCCGCCGAGCGTTTGCTTGAGCTGGCGCGGGCCGAACCGGCCATCATGCGCTCGCGCTTCCTCCGCCGCGACACGGCGGCGAGTCATCCGGTGTTCCCAGTGATTAGCGGCGGGGAGGCCGCCGGTTTGGTCAAGGCGCTGCCGGCAGCCGAGCGCGCCACTCCCGAACTGATCGCCGAGCTCACCGACGCGCTCCGACCCCACGTCGGCTAACCGGGGGTCGCGCTGGGGGCCGCGTCTGCGGCGGCCGTTGCGGTGCGGCCGTTGACGGCCTGGTGGACGACCTGCCGAATGCGCGGCAAGTCGGGGATGAGCACCTCGGCGCCGGTGGCGGTAATGGTGCCGGTTACTAGCCCCTGATCGTAGTTGATGGCGAGGCGGGTGATTCGGTCAGCGGGAATGGACAGGCCCAGGCGGGCCAACGCTGGCACCTTGGTGAGCGGAAAGTCCGTTGTCATCGCGTCGCTCAACTGTTGGACCAAGGCCGGCAGCCGCGGCAGGATGTCGCGGGTGAGGAACTGATCGCGCAGCGCCAACAGTAGCTGCTGCTGGCGCTTGCTGCGTCCGAAATCGGCCTCCGGGTCGGTCTGCCGCGAGCGGGCGTAGCCGAGCGCCTGCTCACCGTTGAGACGCTGGCGCCCGGCCGGAATCCGCAGTGGCTTGAATCCGTCCGCATCATCAGGGTAGTAGGGGTCGTAGAGCGGCTGCGCCAGCTCAAGCTCTACGCCGCCGAGGGTGTCAATAATGCGCTCGAAGCCGTCGAAATCCAGCCTGACGAAGTAGTCAACCGGCAGGCCCAGGACCGCCCCTACGGTCTGCCGTGTCAGCTGCATACCACCGTGGACAAAGGTTTGATTGATCCGCATGACGCCATAGCCGGCAATATCCACATAGAGATCACGGGGTACCGAGATCAGCGTAGCACGCCGCTCGACGGGATCAATGTTGACGACGATGATGGCGTCACTGCGCGGTATCTCTTCCCCACGCCGGTCCACGCCCAAGATCAAGAAGGTCAGCGGCTGCTCGTCGGTCCAGGACGGCACCACGGCCTGCACGCCGCGGCGGGCGAGGTCGCGGCTTTGCTCGACCAGCGACTCCAGGACCGGGGCCGACTCGCTGGCCGCTGGCACAGCAACATCACCGGGCGGGACCGCCGCCGAGCGGGGCTGTAACTGCTGCCATACTGCGAGCAGTACCAGGGCTACGATGATAACCGGCAGTGACAGCAGGGACCGTCGCCGGGTAGTTGGAGAGAGCGCTGCCCATGCTCGCCGTAGACGGTGGTATGAACCGGCCGGCTCAGTGCGGGAGAGAGATGCACGGGATTGATCGGCCGGCAAGCTCATGGATTATCGCAAGCCGGCAGCCGGAGCGTCCACTCCCGCCCGCTGGCGCACGGCCGAGGCGGGATGGCCGCGACCGGTAAGCTCCGCTACGGAGGCAATCCGGTGCCGCCGGAGCCAAGCCACCACGCCTTCCAGAACGTCCAAGCTGGCTCGCGGGTTGACAAAATGCATCGTGCCGACCTGCACGGCGCTGGCGCCGGCGAGGATGAACTCCAAGGCATCCTCACCGTTGCTGATTCCCCCGATGCCGATGATCGGCACGGTAGCGACCTCGGCTACACGTGCGACCAGCGCGATGGCAAGCGGCTTGACGGCGGGGCCGGAAAGGCCACCGGCGCCTTGGCCCAAACGTGGCGTTCGCCGACGCACGTCTATGGCCAGGCCGTTGAACGTATTGACGAGCGACAGGGCATGTGCGCCGGCTGCTTCCACGGCCAGGGCCACGGGCCGGATGTCGGTGACGTTGGGGGTGAGCTTGACGACTGCCGGCAGATCGGTGGCACCGCGCACGGCGCGTGTGACGGCGGCAGCCATGTCGGGGTCCTGACCAAAACAGGTGCCACCGGCCTCAATGTTCGGACAGGAGATGTTGACTTCCAGGGCGGCAACGCCCGGTACACCGTCGAGCAGCTCGGCCAAACGGGCGAAGTCAGCTACCGACTCCCCGGCGACGTTGACCAGCACCGGCACGGCCCAGGCTGCCCACAGTGGCGCATACTGCTCGATGACTGCCTGGACGCCCACATTCTGCAGGCCGATGGAGTTGAGCATGCCGGCAGCCGTCTCCACGGTGCGCGGCGGCGGATTGCCCACACGTGGCTGCAACGTGGTGCCCTTGCAGACGATGGCGCCGAGGCGTTGTATATCCACCAGACCGGCGAACTCGACACCATAGCCGAACGTGCCGCTCGCCGCCAGGACGGGGTTCCTGAGCGTCAAGCCCGCCGGGTGCGACGGGGCCAGGTTGACCGTCAGATCGGGGGTAACGGGGCCAGCGCCCCTAAGCCAGGACGACGACCCGGCTTGACCCGACAGTACGCCGTTATTCACAGTAGCACGTCCTAGCTTCACGTTGATCCGGCAGAGACTTGTGGTGCCTGATCTGCCAAAGTCTCCTTCAAGGTACGCTTCGATTTCCACTATCCAGTGTAGCGCAGAGGCATGAGGGCGGCCGGCTGCGTTGAAAGAATCGGTAGACTCCGCCGATAGGAAGCCTGAGGCAACAGATGTCCAGTGTAGCCGCTCCCATGGCCCGGCCGACACACTTTCGATATGACCGTGGCCTGCATTGGCCGGCGCCCGATCTGTGGCTCGATCCTGAGCTACGCAAGCCGCTCGCGTTCGTCTCGCACGGACATAGCGACCACTGCCGGCCCCATCGCCGGGCCGTAGCCACACCCGCGACGGCCGTCTTCTATCGGCAGCGCACCCGGCGACGCGACGTGATCGAGCTGCCGTTCGGACAGCCGCGCCAGTTCGATCAGTATGAGCTGGAGCTGTTCCCGGCCGGGCACATTTTAGGGTCGGCGCAAGCACAGGTGCGCGGTCCCGATGGGCAAACAGTGATCTATACTGGCGACTTCCGCCTGAAGAGCGGCCCGGCGGTAGAACCGTGCGAGGTGCGGCGCTGTGAAGTGCTGGTGATGGAGTGTACCTACGGCCAGCCGCACTATCGGTTCCCGGCTATCGAGACGGTGGCCGAAGAGCTGCACGACCGCGTGTCGCGCTGTCTCGCAACCGGTCGGACGCCGCTGGTACTGGCCTATGCGTTGGGCAAGGGGCAAGAGGCGCTGGCGCTGCTGACCGAGGCCGGCTTCGAGGTGCTGGTGCAAGAGCAGATCTACACGGTTGCCCGACACTACGAACGTCTCGGCGTACCGTTGGGCGACTACGCGCTGCTCACGGCGGCAACCGCCCAGGATGTACGGAACAAGGTGATCCTCGATCCACCCCACCGGCGCCGCTCCGACCCCTTGATCCGCGGCCTGACGCGCGTGCAGAGCTTTTTCTTGAGCGGTTGGGCGGCAGACCCAAGCGCGCGCTATCGGTTCGGCGCCGACTACCTGCTCCCGTTGAGTGACCACGCCGATTACACGGACCTGCTCAGTTATGTCGAGCAGGCGCAGCCGCGCGTGGTCTATACGGTGCATGGGGACGGCACGTTCGCCGGCAGCCTGCGGAGGCAGGGGATTCGTGCCTACCATCTCCCCGACAACGCCTATCAGCCCGGCTTGTTCGACGAGCCGGCCAGCTCGACCAGCGCCTGATGCAGGAGACGGAGCGCGGCGTGCGCCGCTGCGGCTTTGTTGGCGCTGCGGTCGCCGGCGAACCGATGCTCTGCTGCCCACAGCCGCGGCTGATCGTCGGGAGCCACGCCGGGGCCGGCTACCGCGATATAGCTCAGGCCAATCGGCTTGCGTGACCGACCGGGATGGGCGCCGGCCAAGCCGGTTTCGGCGACGGCCCAGTCACAGCGGAGCCGCTGCCGAGCGCCAAGCGCCAACACGCGCGCCGTGGCTGCGCTGACCGTGCCGCCGGCGCGCGCGTCGCTGGGGGCAAAGAGCACCGCCGGGGCGCCCAGCAACTCGGTCTTGAGCCGATTGTGATAGGCGATGACGCCGCCCAGAAACCAGCGTGAAGCACCGGGCCGGTCGGTCAGCCAGTGGCCGAGCAGCCCACCCGTCGAGGATTCGGCTACGCCCAAGGTCCGGTCGCCAGCAACGAGCAGGGTGGCAATTGCGCCGACAAGATCAGCGACTGCTGGCGGGGCCGAGGGATGAGGCTCAGAACGGCTCTTCGTCGTCATCGTCCTGGCCCGGCACCTCCCACTCGCCCCGCAGGGCCGCAAAGGGGGCACCAGGGACCACGCGGTAGGAGCGTCCCGGACTGTCTTCCTTCACGACAATGCCGCGCTCGACGAGATCGTCCATGAGGCGGGCGGCTTTGGGGTAGCCAATGCCGAGCTTGCGCTGGAGCCACGAGACGGAGGTGTAATCCAACTCTTCAATGGCGCCCAAGGCCATTTCAAGCTCGGGGTTCTCGCGGGCCGTGGCCGTCTCCGGGGCCGCGTCCTCCTTGAGCTGCAAGTGGGCGATCTCTTCCTCGTCCACATAGTCGGGGGTCCCTTGGGTTTTCCAGAACTCAACCAGCCCGGTGATCTCTTCGTCGGAGACATAGGCGCATTGCACGCGCACCGCGCGGCCCGAATCGTAGGGGAGATAGAGCATGTCGCCGCGGCCGAGCAGGTTCTCGGCTCCACCAGTATCGAGAATGACTCGTGAGTCGGTCTGGCTGCTGACGGCGAAGGCGATCCGACTCGGCATATTGGCCTTGATGAGGCCGGTCACAACGTCCACGGACGGGCGCTGCGTGGCGACGACCAAATGGATGCCGACGGCCCGCGATTTGGCCGTCAGGCGACAGATCGCCGGTTCTACGTCGTCGGGCGCAAACATCATGAGGTCGGCCAGCTCGTCAATAATGAGCACGAGATAGGGCAACGGGGTCGGGGCAGCCTCGTCGTCGTCAACACGGTCGGCGAGCGCGCGATTGTAGGTCTGGATATTGCGGTAGCCGGCCTCCTTGAGCAGACGATAGCGACGCTCCATCTCCTCCACCGCCCAGAGCAAGACCTTGGCCGCCTCCGTAAGCTCGACAACCACGGGATAGCGGAGGTGGGGGATACCCTCGTACTCCACAAGCTCGACCATCTTCGGATCAATCATCAGGACCTGGAGCGTGTCCGGTGTTCCCTGGTAGAGCAAGGAAGCGACAATCGTGTTGATGCAGACCGATTTTCCAGAGCCGGTTTGACCGGCGATGAGCAGGTGGGGCATCTTCGCCAGGTCACCGAGGCGCGGGTTGCCTTCGACATCGCGTCCGAGGACGATCTTCAGGGTGCCCTTGTCCCGCGCGAACCGCTTGGATTCGAGCACTTCCCGTAGACCCACGACCGAGATACCGGAGTTCGGTATCTCAATGCCGACTACCGGACGACCCGGCACCGGTGTCTCGACGCGCAAGGAGGGCGCCGCCAGCGCGAGCATCAGGTCGTCCTGGAGGCGCTTGATGCGCTGGACGGTGATGCCTGGGGCCGGCCGCAGGCCAAACTGGCTGACGGTCGGGCCGACGCGGGTCTCTACGACCTGCACGGGTACGTTGAAGGCGGCGAGGGTTTCCTCGATTACCCTGGATTTCTCGTCCGTTTCTGCGTCGCTGATCTGTTGGACGCCAGCACTGGCGAGCATGCCCGTAGAGGGGAGCTGCCATCTGGGCTGTAGCTCCTCTGAGTCGGGCGGGAGCACCGGTGACTCTGCGACGGGGTCCGCTGCAACGGCGGGCGGCGCCGCCGGTGCTTCCACCGGCTCGGAGACGACTTGGCGCGACTGTGGTGGGAGTGGGTCGGCGGCGACAAGCTGCCCCTCCGGCTCCACGTCTACCGCGGTCCGCTCCCGCTCGGCGACGCGCGCCGCCGCCCAGGCTTGGACGCCGCGACCGGCTGCCAGGGCAGCAACCCCGGCCAGATTCAGCACTATCAAGACCCCACGGCCCAGATACCACAGTCCCCAGGCAACCAGCCGGGCAAAGCTGATGGCACCCGCGAGCAATGCGCGGCCCACTTGCGTCCACCGCTCCACACTGACGCTCAATGCGGCGCCGCCGCCGAGCAGTGCGATCGCACAGAGCACGACAAGCCCGCCCAAACGCCCGAATGCCTGCTCAACCGCCGCTGCGGGCACCGCGCCGAACGTGGCAAGCGCGGCGAGCCACTGCCAGGGGTACGCTGCGTCCGTGCCCACCGACACGGCCAAGAGTGCCGTGAGGGAGATGCCACTGGCGAGGGCTGCCAGCAACCGACCGGCAAGCAGCCAGGTGCCGACGCCGGGTCCGCGCAAGATCGCCACGCTGGCGATCATGAGCAGCAACGAGAGGGGCACCGTCCCCCAGCCGAAGATGTCAATGGCACGGTCGGCCCAAGGCCGGGTCAGAGAACCGTTTGGCGAGAGGAGGCTGAGGATCGTAAAGCCACCGAGGGCCAATACGGCCAGTCCATAGGGAAAGCGCGTCGTCAACCGATCACCTATCCAGTCGCTCCAGTCACGACTAGGGGTGGCCGACGCTTTGCTACGGCGTGCTTGACGGGCAGTAGACATACTGCGACCTATACATCAAAAAAACGATTGCCTACCCGCCGCTGCCTCGCACACGGCCATGGCGGCCGGCGGCACGGTATGATGAAGATGACCGTGCTCGATGCCCGGCGAGAGGAGGCATCTTTGCCGAAACAACGCATGACCACCGAGCGAGCGCCCGCTGCGCTCAATAGTAATGCTGTGGCAGTCGCAGCGGCGGGGTCTGCGTGACCTCGCCCTGCGATCCACTGCAGCGAGGCGTTAGCCAATCCCCCTCGAACCTCTGCGAGACGATTGAGTCCGTCGCCGCTGCAGCACTTGAGGAGGCCGAGCGGCGCATGGCTGCCGTGACTGCGGTTGAGGCCTACGGGTGGGAGTGTCCGGAGGAGGATGAGGGGCCGGAAATCGTGGTGCTCGTGGAAGCTCGCAGCACCCCGGAAGAAGCCTTGGCCCTGGGGAAGGCAGCAAGCACCGCCATGGACCACTGGGCGAGAACACAGCCACAACTGTGGTGGAGCAACACACGGCAACGTCGGTGGTGCTGGCTAGCGGGCAGACGGTCCGGTAACGCTGGTCAGGGGACCGGGACCGTGGGACCGTGAGATACCTCCCCTTGGACCGCGGCCACACCCTGGCCATCAGCGGCGCGCTCGCGCTCTGGTCCGGCCTCATGACCATCGCCACCTGCTATCCCGTGACCGCCGCACGATTCCCAGCCTTTGCGATGACCTACGAGGTCACGACCTGGACCGCCGACGCCAAACGAACGGATGTGTACCATCACATCTATGAAAACGATCGGATGTGGAAACAAGCGTGGGTGCGTAGCACCGAGTACAATCACCCCGGCACCGCCCAGACCACGACCAGCACGAAGTTGGTCTACGGGTCGAGCGCGGTGCCGGGGTATCACATCCCCGGACCATGGCTGGCCAGCGAGCAGTCGTACCTTGGCCGCGGCCACAGACTCCCCTTCGCCGTGGTGACCCAGCAGCGGGTGCCGGCTGCGGAAGCGGACCACGGCCGCGCGGTGCGCGTGGTGACCATTACCAGCCATGACGAGCAGACGGAAATCCGTTTCGATGCCGGCACGGGTATTCCGGTCCGCTATGAGGAGCGGGTCTGGAGTGCCGTCGTCAGGCGGCATGTGGTCACGTCCCTGATGCTGGCCACCGGACAGACGATTCGCTAGGCGAGTGTGCCGGCCGACCTTGGCCAACGCGGCCTACGCCCCAATCGCCCCTTGACTTTCAAACGGATACACTACCAACGAGAGCGCATGGCGGGCGGCGATTAGCCGTGCTTACTATGCGTGTTACCTCGCAGCGCGCAACCAGCTTATGCTCCAGGGCTGGCGATTCCAAGGAAGACAGAGTGTTCACGAACAAGTAGCGCAAGAATACCGGCGAAGAGGCCATTCCAGCATCCGAAATATGCTGCAGAGGCTCGTACCTCCGTATTCACGCTGACTACCACCTCAACGCTGCTCGGATGCCGACTGTCAACGATACCTGTCGGCTGTGCCAAACCCGCCGCCGGGGCGAGGTTCGTCCCGCAGTAGACGAGGCACTCTGGCGCCAGGCGGATCAGTCCGCCGGCCAACTGCTATCAGACTTGGCGGCAATAACGTAGGACTGACATGAGACTACCGGTTCGACCGGCTGCCACGCCAGGTGGCGGCTCGCAATGAGCCGAGGCGTTACACCTCGGTCACGACGGGCAGGATCATCGGCCGACGCCGGGTGCGCTTGTAGAATAGGCGCCGCAGGACGCCGTGGATTTTGCCCTTGACCGTGGACCAGTCGGCATCGGCAGGGGGACCGTCGCCGGCCCCGTCGAGCACCGACTGAATCTCCGCGCGGGCTTCGTCCATCAACTCCTCGGACTCGCGGGCGTAGACAAAGCCGCGGGTGACGATGTCCGGGCGGCCGACAAGCTCTCCACTGTGGCGGTCAACGGTGATGAGGGGCACCAGGATGCCGTCCTGCGCCAGGACGCGGCGGTCGCGGAGGACGACGTTCCCGACGTCGCCCACGCCCAAGCCGTCGACGAATACGTAGCCTGCCGGCACCGGCTTGCCCAGCTGCGCCCAGCCGTTCCCGAACTCGACGACATCACCATCTTCGATCACAAAGATGTTGGACTGCGGAATGCCCAGCGACTCTGCGATGCGGGCATGGTGGACGAGGTGGCGATACTCACCGTGGATAGGGATGAAGTATTGCGGCCGGATCAGGCTCAACATGAGCTTCAACTCTTCTTGGCTGCCATGACCCGAAACGTGGACCTGCTGTCCGGTACCGTCGTGCCCGCTACGGCTCCAGAGCACGTTGGCGCCCAGGCGGAAGAGGTTGTCCACCGTGCGATGGACAAGCTCTTCGTTACCGGGGATGGGGGTGGCGGAGATAACGATGGTATCGCCGGGCACAATCTCGATGTGCCGGTGGTCGCGGTTCGCCATGCGAGCCAGCGCCGAGGTCGGCTCCCCTTGACTGCCCGTAGAGACCAAGACGAGCTGCTCCGGAGGGTAGTTGTCCAACTCTTCGAGATCAATCAAGATGCCGGCCGGTACGGACAGGTAGCCGAGGTCGCGGGCAATGCCGCAGTTCTGCACCATGCTGCGCCCGACGAGGCACACCTTGCGGTCGAAATGAGCCGCGATGTTGAGGACAAGCTGCACGCGCGAGATGAGGGAGGCGAAGGTGGTGACGATGATACGGCCGGGCGCCGCGGCAAAGACCCGCTCGAACGTATCGGTCACTACGCGCTCGGAGGGCGTATACCCTGGCAGGTCGGCATAGGTGCTGTCGGAGAGTAGACACAGCACGTCTTGGGTGCCCAGGTCGGCGAGCTTGGCCATGTCCGTCCGGCTCTCGTTGATGGGCGTGTGATCGAACTTGAAGTCGCCCGAATGAACGATGAGTCCCACCGGGGTATGGATGGCCAAGCCCAGCCCGTCGGGTATGCTGTGACAGACGTGGAAGAACTCGACCGTCAGCGCCCCGAGCGATATTTGGTCACCGCCGGAGATGGTGTTGACGCTGACGCGCTCATCCAAGCGGTGCTCCCGGAGCTTGCCTTGGATCAGACCGGCTGTGAGGCGCGAGGTGTAGATCGGGGGGAAGTCGAGCTGCGGCAGGACATACGGCAAGGCGCCCGTGTGGTCTTCGTGACCGTGGGTGACGATGACGCCCCGCAGACGGTCGAGCTTATCCAACAGGTACGAGATGTCCGGGATTACGAGGTCAACACCGAGCATGCTGCTCTCGGGGAACATCACGCCGGCATCAATCACGATGAGGTCGTCGCCACTGTCAACGACCAGCATGTTGCGGCCGACCTCACCCACTCCACCGAGCGGCACAATCTTGACGCGATCCGACATACTTTTGGTCCTACTATCGGCGTTACTGCGATTCATTATATCGTCCGTCCTGCGTCCGGTCCGCACAGCATCCCTGATCAGTCCCAAATCGGCTCGCGAGCAGGCGGCAAAACGGCCTGCCAACGCTCGATTGGGCGGTCTGTGCCGCGGTACGCTTGCGCCTATTCTGCGATGACGGTAGAGTGAAGGGGGCAAAAAAAGACAGTGCGCTAGGAGGATAATCGGCTCATGCCTGTACCACGATTGCGACTGGGTTATGTTCAGGGGCTCTACGAAGTGCAGGAGGAACTGCGTCGAGCGCAAGACGTGGTCTGCACGACGGACGGTGAGCATCTCGTTATCTGTCCACCGGACTCGTATCGTCCGCTCGTCAGCATCCCGCTGACGGCGATCACCGGCACTGAGGTGCAAACCGCGGAAGATATCGGCGTCACCCATATCCGTGAGGCCGACACGCCGATGCTGGTCGTCGGCCTTGAGACGGTCCAAGTTAAAGAGGCCGAGGATCCGCTCGAAGGGCCGTTGGTGTTCAGCGGCCCCTTCCGTGGCGCCGGCGGCGGTGACGTGACGCGGCGGGTGGCGGCGTTCAAGAACCTGCTGATACCCCGCACCGAAGAGGAGATGGACGCCCTGCGTGCCGGGGACAAACGACTGTCGCGGGTCTGGGCGGTGTCCATCATCAGCGGCGTCCTACTGGTGTTATTCCTCATCTATGCGGTCACTACCTGCCTCGACGAGCCGGAAGAGGAGCAGGCGCCGGGCCAACCGGCGCTGATTGTGCTCGCCGCGCCCGACTTCCGTGCCGGTTGAGCCGCACGCGCGGCGCAACGGCGGCCGCACCTCATCCCGCCCCCCTATCCGCTGGCAGGAGGGGGGGAGTGGATTGGATCTAACCCCCGGCCCCTTCCCTGGAGGGAAGGGGCGTCCCGGTGGTGGCCGGCTGCCACGTCCCTCTCGGCTATGGCCGGCGAGAAGCTATTAGGGCTACTGCGGCGGCCTGAACCACGGTCCCCGTTCTCAGCGGCGACCCACGGAGGGCGGCCAACCGGCTCCAACGGATGGAGGCGGTTGGCCGGAGGCGCTATTCCACCAGGCCGGTTCTGTCTACCGACTCGATGAAGTAGCGTTGCGTGAAGAGGTAGATGGACAAGGGCGGCAATATGACGAGGAACACTGCCGCCATGACTAACGCTTCGTTGAACAACTCGCTGGATTGGCCACCCGTGACTTGGTTGAGGGTGGGCGACAGCACGGAGAGCCGCATGGGTAGCGTGAAGTGCTCGATACGGTTGAGGTAGATGAACGGCTCGAAGAAGTCGTTCCAGTGCCACACAACGGAGAACAGGAAGACGACGACGATAGCGGGCACGGCGAGCGGCAGCATGATCCGCCACCAGATGCCAAAGGCGCTGGCCCCGTCAACGCGCGCGGCCTCTTCCAACTCCCAAGGCAAGGTGCGGTAGAACTGGCGGAAGATCACCACGAAGATAGCCCCACGTAGCCCGTGACCATAGAAGGCCGGTCCGAGGAAGGGGTTGAAGGTGTTGATCCAGCCGAGGTTCTTGTAGAGGATGAACAGTGGCACGATGATGGTTTGGGGCGGGACCATGAAGGTGAAAAGCACGAGTCCGAACAGGATATCGCGGCCAGGGAAGCGTAGCCGGGCGAAGCCGTAGCCGATAAACCCGCAGGCGATGGTCTGCCCGATAGCAGACCCCACCGAAATCCAGAGGCTATTGCTCAAAGAGCGGATGTAGGCCATCGAAAGGAAGGCCAGCGGGTAGGTGAACCAGTGGAAGCTATGGGGAATCCAGTAGATGGTCGGATCGGTAAGGTCCTGGGCCGTCTTCAGGCTCGTCGAGAGGATATAGAAGACGGGAATGAGGAAGACAAAGCAGATGTCTACGAGCACGACATAGGTGAGGAGGCGCTGCACAAGGGCAATAGATCGGCGGCGGAAGATTTGCCGGTCACGGAGCCAGACCGGCCGGTACTCAACCACCCACTCCAGGGCAACACTCAACGGCGACATATAGCTACCTCATTCCCCCGCGATCCGGACTTAGTCTCGTGTTCCGAACCACAGCATATCACTCCTGCTGCTCACCGGCATAGAACGTAAAGCGGCTGGCGGCGTAGATGACGATACTGAGCATCACTCCAACGATCAAGAAGTAGACCCAGCCCAGCGCTGCCGCGTAGCCCAGCCGGAACCCGCCGGCAAAGGCCACTTCCTGCACGTAGCTCAGGACGGCATTGAAGGTATCGGTGAAGGAGTTGACGATGGTATAGACGATGTTGACGAGGACGACCGGGGTCATGAGCGGGAGGGTGATCTTCCAGAAGCGATCCCAGTCGTTCGCACCATCCACCCGGGCCGCTTCGTAGAGCGTACCGGGGATCGAGTTCAGCCCGGCGAGGAACACCAGCATCTGCACGCTGGTATTCCAGAGCACAAAGATAATGCGGTCGAGGATGGCGCTCACTTGCTCGGCCGCTCCGGCGCCGAGATAGGTGTAGACGATCTGCTGCCAATCTACGCCCTGCGATAGCGCGAAACCGCCCACTTCCTGGGCCGCAAGCTCGCGGATGACCTGTGCCGACCCGATAATCAAAGGGAGGAAGAAGATCGCCCGGAAGGTCATCACGCCTTTGATCTTTTGGTTGGCGAGGATGGCGGCGAAGAGCGCAAAGATGACGATGATGGGGAAGTCGAAGGCGTTGAGGGATAAGGTCTCGATCAAGGCCGGAGGGAACTCGGCGTCAATAAAGAAGGCCTCTTTGTAGTTCTCCAGCCCTCTGAACTTCAGGTCACTCAGGCTCGTGGCGGTTAGCTCGTGGAAGCTCAGGCGGAGCGATTGCAGCAGCGGCAAGAGCATGAAGGCTGCAAACCCGCTAATCCAGGGGGCGACAAACCAGATGCCCAAGAAGCTCTGCCGCGTGCCCATCTTCATCCTGATGCTGCGGCTAAACGGCTCCAGCAGGACCAGACAGACGAAGGAACTGAGCCAGCCAACCAAGACGATCAAACCGGGAATCTCCAGGATCGTGAGCGAGCGAAACCCTAAATCCCAGGTCAAGTCGCCGGCCTCGGTTGCTTCCTTCCAGGTGTCCATGAGCGGCGTGTTGGTGATGAAGGTGATCGCCGGGGCCAGCATGACGAGGGCGGCGGTGATCAACCCCAGCACGGTCACGCCCAAGATGGATTGGCGGGTGCCCAGGGGCATGGTGCCGGCGGCGACCTGTCCCTGGGGGCGTGGTTGGCGGGGCCGCAGGTTGATCCTCATAGCCTCATCCTCCCGACTGAATTCCTCCGGTTGCTCGGCGTGCAGCGCTTATTGAACAAGATAGTCTTTCGGCCCGATGCGCTGGCCGTCAACGGTCACGGCCGCATCCCGGTAGTTCACCACGACGCGCGTACCGTCCTCGAAGGTCGTGCGATAGACCTCATCCATGAGCTGCTCGTGATTGTCGATGAACTGTGTGGCCAAGTGGCCAAGCTGCTCATAGAAGACCTTGTATTCGGCTGCTGCCTCATCCACCCAGTCCGTGTACAGCGAGCTGAATAGCTCGTGGTGTCGTGTCCGGATCAAGCCGGCCGACGGCTGGAAGGTGAGCTGGTAGATCGGCTGCGCGCCCCACTCGATCTGGCGGAGAAACTCACGCCGCGGGTCGTTACGCAAGTTGGCGAGGGGCGCCATCAAGTTCACCAAGCCGTGTGTAGCGATCTGATAGACCGGTACGGGCAGGTCGGCAAAGGCATCGGTACTGTCCATGGGGGTTTCGATGATCCGGTCCGTGTGTCCCAAGCTGTACCCGTTGGCGCCCTCGACGGAGACCGCTCCGCCCAATACTTCCTTCGCCTGGCCCACGATCTGCATCCACTCCGCGGCCACTGCCTCGCGGCGCAGGGGGTGGATCTCGTTGGTATCGGAGAGCACGAACCGGCCAAAGTAGCGAAACTCTACGCCGTCGGCCTTCATGCGCTTGTGCAGCGGCAGGTCCTTGGCGGCATAGCGGGTCCGGGCAATGTGCGGATTGATGAGATACACATCGCCGCGCCCTTGGTTGATAGCCAGCTTGTTGACCCCCCGCATGACATCGAAGCGGGTGTTGAACCCGTAGGCGAAGTTCTTCCAGATGTTACGGACGCCTGGTATCTGGCCGATAATGCCCCCGTTGTACCGCGTGTACCCATAGAGATAGTCATCGTTGAAGATGACGCGGAGGTCGTTGTCATGGGCAAAGTTGATCAGCTTGCGTAGCTCGTCGTCCCCTCCGAGGTCCGACTCGGCCGGGTAGCGCCGCGGGAACCGGCCGCGGAAGCCATCGTCGTTCCAGCCCAGAAGCGTGACATCGAAGTTCGTAAGCCCCTTGTCCAGGAAGGTTTGCACGATTTCTCGCGCCTGCTCGAACGTGGTCATCTGGACAAACTCGTCGAAGAAGCCGATCCGGCGGGTGATGCCCATGAAGATCTGTAGGTAGGGGCGCGGACGCTCGGTGATGCGCTGCACGCCACGAGTGCCCGTCAGGTAACGACGATACGCTTTGGCCATCCCCACGTAGTTGGCTTGGTCGCCGTTGAGCAGGACGTAGCGGAGCTTGCGTGGCCCCAGCAGCCGCCGCTCCTCAATGCGGTTGACGAACAACGTGCGTCGGCGCGGAATGGAAGCCTGACGCCGATACAAGAACTCGGCGGAGGCGCGGTTGCGATCAGTGATGTAGCCGCTGAGGTAGGCGTTGACATTGGCTTCGAAATCGCCCTGTGTCACCATGCCGACGTAGGCATGGTCGCCATCCTTCAGGCCCCAGATAGGGAGCCAAGGCTGCTCGGAGTAGGTTCGCTGGCGCACCGAGCCGGCCAGGCGCCGGAAGGCCCGGCCTCCGGCGTCCTCGCCATAGATCACTCCGGAATAGCGCTGCCGATACTGGGGGAATTCCGGCTTGAACGTGACGAGTGCCCCGGAACCGTCGGGGATCATCACATAGCCCTCGGAGCCGACCTTGGCGGAGCCAAAGAGGGGTAACACCTCAATGGACACAACTCTGAAGGAGCCGCGCTCTTCGATCTGATCGTCCGGGATGGAAACCTCAAGGTAGTCGTCCGTGAGTCGTAGGTCGAGCGCCAAACTGATCTTGCGCTTCGTGAGGTTGAAAATCTCGCGTATCCCACCACCGTCGAGCTTCTCGATGCGTAGCTCCGGGTTCTCGGACGCGGAGCTTGCCAGGTTGGTCATCTGGAGGCGGTCGTTCGTAAAATTGAGGAGGAAGACGGCGTTCTGGAGTAAGGTCTTGCGCTTGGCCGGCTCCACGGGGTTGCTACGCCAGAGCTTCCCGCTGCGCTTGTCTTCGACGACGATCTTCCCTAGCGTCGGATCAACATAGAGACGCAAGGCGCCCGTTTCTTGCGCCAGGTGGAATTCCTCGCCCACTTCCGTATTGATCTCTGCCGCAGGTGGTCCGGAGAACGACTCGCCAGTGGAAGTCCACACCGGCTCCCGGGCCGCGCTTTCCGCCATGCCTACCGCGCTGGTGGTTTCCGTAAGCGCACCGGTCGTCTCCTGCGAGCCAAAGGGGGCGCAGGCTGCCAGCAATCCGACAGCCATGCTACTGCTGCCAGCGACGAGTAGTGTGCGTCGCGTGATACGGGACTTCGCCATACGGTTCATCAGTCTATCCACCTCCTGACTCCTGAGGGACTAGGCACACCCATGACAAGGACAGGCGGTGAGGCGGGCGGGGCCATAGCCGTGCCCACCTACCGAACCCGTATCTACAGCTCTTCCTCCTCGAAGTCGTCCTCACTCGGCTTCTTGGCGGTGAGCGTGGCCACCGTCACGAATGTGAGAGCCAGTATAGTTACGAGGGCAAAGCGGACGAATGGCGACCGGAACACATCCCCAACCGTCTGCCCCGATGTAAATAGCTCGTAGGTCACGTCGCGGAAGAACTCAGTGACCTGGCTTGTCAAGATGAAGAGCACGATGAAGAGCGCCCAGATCAATATGACGGACAGCAAACTTATGATCCAACAGGACCAGGTTTGTTTATTCGAGAAGTCGTGAATGGTGCGTATCTGAACAAAGTACAAGTACGCTGCCCAGAAACCGATGGCGAATGTGATGGTGAAGTAGACGTCTTTCTCCTTCAGGGTGGTGATGTTCGTCATCAAGGCGGTAATCGGCCAGGAGAAGAGGATGTAAGGCATGAAACAGAAGGCGGCGGCGACCATCACGTCCTTGAACTTGCCCTCGCCAAAGAAGATGGAGGCGACGGCGTAGTGGGCCAGACACCAGGTTCCGAAGGGAATGAGGATGCGGACAAACTCCAGAATGACGCTGACGCGCTCCGGGCTGGAATCGTAGAAGAAGTTGGTCATACCTAAGGTGGCCGACTGTGAGGCCCAGTTCAGGGCTTGCTCCAGGCTGAACTCAGCCGTGCCAAGCTCCAACTGGCCCGGCTTGCTGAAGACGTACTGGAAATTCGTCAGGGCCAGCGTAAGCATGCGCGCCGTGATGACGAGGAGCAGGATGATCGGTACGGCCAACCAGTCGCCGGTGCGCTTGAGGTCCCAAAAGGCGTCGGACGGGTGCGCCAGCACACTCAGCCCCTGCTTGGCCATTTTGTTCAGCCACCAGAGGCCATCGCGAGTCCACTGACCGACAATCTCGCGGTTCGTGCGCCGCACCGGCGCGTAGGCAATACTGCGGGCAGCGCGAATGCCGCGTGCTCTTGGCTGAGTTGCGACGCTCATACGTACTCGTCCTCCACTTCAAGATTCAGAGCCATGATGCGTTTCACGGAACGGGAGATCAGGGTCCACCCTAGCCAGACGGCCAGGATCAAGAGTGGCATCACCCACCCGAAGTTCTCGCGCAGGAAGTCATGGCGATACTCGCCGAACGCGAGGGAGTAGCCTTCGGTGTCGCGGGCGACGGCATACTCGCGCATCGCATCAAGGTAGTCGCCCAGCTTGAAGTGGGACTTGGCTACGCCAACGTGGCCGAATTCGAAGTTCGAGTTGCGCCGCAGCACTTCCCGCCAGAGGTCGGCCGACTCTGGGTAGTAGCCGTCGTAGTAGAGCTTGCTGGCTTCATGCACCAGCTGGGCGTAACCGGTCGGACGGAAGCGCTGGATGTTGTTCCGGTTGGCGTCCAGGACGTAGATACGACTATCCTGGTCGGTCGCAATGCTCGCCGGCAACTCGAACTTGCCGCGTTGCGGACCGCGACCACCGAAGATCGCCAGCAGGTTGCCGAGCTGGTCGTACTGGTACACGCGACCGGAGTTGAAGTCGAGGGCGGAGACGATCTCCTGGCGGTCTACCGTCACGTCAACGAACTGCGCCTTGATAGTTTGGGTGCCCCGCTGGACTTCCTCACCGAAGGAGAAGTCCAACTTGTAGACGTTGATGCCGACGGCACTGAGCTTCTTGATCTGCTCGTCGGCGCCGAGCGGTGACACTGCCCAGATGAAGCCCCGTTCGTCGAGATGCATGTTGGCGTGGTGGGTGGGGAGAATCTTGGAGATCTGGCGCTTCTGGGCTTCGGTCGTCACCCACTGAATGATGAGCCGGATGAGGTTGAACGGCAGGCGGTTCGCGGCGAAGAAGCCACGGAAGATGCCCTGCCCGTCGAGGAGGAACATCCCCCGGTAGTCACCACCACCGTTCAACACGTAGAGCTGGCCACGGCGGTCCACGACGATCTTGGATGGCTGGTACACCTGGTCGGCAGCGAGCAGCTTGGAGGCCGGCTTCGGGAAGTCGCGGATGAACTTGCCGTCCGGATCGAGCACCACGACGCGGCTATTGCCGCGGTCCGCCACCCAGATGTTGCCGTCTAGCGTGATGAAGACGCCTTCCGGCGCATTCAGCTTGCTGGGGCCAGGATCGGTGCCGTATTCACCCAAATAGGTGCGGTCCTTCGTGAATTTCACCAGGCGGTTATTCCCGGAGTCGGCAATCCAGATGTTGTCCTCGTGATCGATGAACAGGTCGGACGGATTGCGGAAGGTGCCGGATTCCTTGTAGAGGCCGTCAATCTCGGAATCGAAGACGTAGGCAACGGGCGCCGTGAGAGGCTGCCCATCTTTGTCGAGGATCCACGAGCGCTCGCGCTCGGCTGCCACTGGGGCAGCAACCAACCCAAAGAGCAACCCCACTAGGACAACCACCGAGAGCAACACGTGCCCTTTGCGTCGTCCTCTTCGATACGTCTGCATACTCCGTACCTCCCCGATGACTCGGCTGCCATCCCGCTTTCCGGCGCTTTGCCTGGGCAATGCCTAATTCCCGGTTAGCATCCGTTGGTGGGACGTACATAGTCCCTCCCCGCAGCCCTCATCATCGAAGAGCGGGCGCCAGACCAACGAGCTAGGACTTGATACCGGCGTGAGCGAAGGTCTGAACGACCTTGGCCTGACGCAGAACGAAGACCAGGATAGTCGGCGTGGTCATGATAAACACTGCCGCCGCCGCTGCGCCCTGCCGCGCGATGAAGTTCGCGCCGGCCTGAATGGTAATCATCGCGTAGGGCACCGTCTTCATTGCTTCGGAACGGGTGTACACGACCGGGCTGAAGGAATCGTTCCAGAACTGGATGAAGCTCAGGATGATGACGGTGTTCCAGGCCGGAGAGACCATCGGCATGGCAATTCGCCAGAAGACGGTCCACTCGCTGGCGCCATCCACGCGCGCCGCCTCCAGTATCTCGGATGGCAACTGATCCATAAACTGCTTCATCAGGAACATCCCCAGCGGTACGGCGATATTCGGCAGGATCAGCGCCCAGTAGGTGTCTATGATCCCCATGTTCGCCACCACGATGTACCGCGGAATGGCGAGCACTTCGGGCGGGAACATCAAGCCGGCCACCACCAGGGCAAACAGGGCGTTGCCGAGTGGGGGGTTGAGCTTGGCCAGCGGATAGGCGGCCAAGGCGGCCAGCAATGCGCCCGTAAAGGTGAGGACGATCACCACGAACAGACTATTGAAGAGGTAGCGCGTAAACGGCACCGACAGCGAGCCGAAGCTCAACAGCAGGTCCGTAAAGTTGTCGAGTGTCGGGTTACGCACGAAGAACGGTGGAGGGAAGAGCAGCAACTCTTCGAGCGGCTTGAAGGCGGTCGAAATGATGTAGACAATCGGCAGGATGGCGAACGCGGCGAGCGGGATGGTGATGAAGTAGCGCGGTGAAATCCGCAAGCGGATGCGGAAGCGACGCCGGGCGCGCCCGCGGGTCAAGGCCGACGGTGGCTGTGCGACTGCTGTTGCCATTATCCCCTCTTCTCTCTAGCACGTACTGCGGTGACTTTCCGCTGCCACGCCGCTGGTCCCCATCAATAGATGTCCTTGGACGAGAGCACTTTGAACAAGATGCGGCTCAGGCCGAACGTCCAGAGGAACAAGACCACTGCTATGGTCGATGCGTAGCCCATCTCGAACCGAATGAAGGCGAAGTCGTAGAGGTGGGTCACGATGGTATGGGCCGCGTAGAGCGGACTGGGCAGGCCGGTGAGCGCGGTGGCGATACTGAACACGCCGAAGCCGGCGACGATAGCCATGACCGAGCCGAACAGCAACTGGGGCTTCATCATGGGCAGGGTGATGTGCCAGATCTCCTGGATGGGATTCGCTACGCCGTCCACCTTGCCGGCCTCGTACAACTCCTGGTTGACGCCCATTAGTCCGGCGAGGAAGACGAGGAAGCCATTGCCCATGCTCATCCACAGGGCGACGAACATGACAATCGGCATCATCGTATCAATGTTGCTCAACCACAGATACGGCTCCTCGAGAATGCCCAGGCTCAAGAGGAAGTGGTTGAGGTAGCCGTAGCGGTCGCCGGCAAACACGATCTTCCAGACGACGCTCATCGCCACGGCCGCGGTGATGGAGGGGGTATAGAACGCCAGGGCCAGGATCGTCCGCGCCTTCATCGGCTTGATGGTCCAAGCAAAGAGGAAGGAGAGGAAGAAGCCGAGCGGACCGGTGACGAGGGCAAACTTCAGCGTGTTGCCAATCGCGATGAGGAAGACATCATCCTCGAGGAAGAGCAGCCGGTAGTTGTTCCACCCGATCCAGGCGGGGGGTTCGAGAATGTTGTAGTACGTAAAGCTGAGAAAGAAGGAGGCGATCACCGGGACGATGACGAATACAAAGTAGAAGAGGAAGAGCGGCGTCATCATCGCATAGGCGAGCCACCAGCGCTTGAAAAACCGTGAGAACTGGCTCTCCGCGGCCCGCGCCGCGAGCTGCTCTTGCGCCGAAACCAGCGTCTCCGGGGTCGTGCCTGTCGTTGCCATCGTTTCCCTTGCCTCCTCAACCCTCACGTAGGCGGTAGCTTACTCCGCTGCCGCCTACGTGGCCTCGATGATCGGCCATGTGCTCGAACCGGTCAGCCGCCGACACTGGGCGTCGGCGTTGCCCGATAGCGCAGGAACCCGCCACGTGAGTAGAGCCGCGGGTCAACCTCAAAGCCGAACTCTTCCTGCTTCCTGGCTAGCTCCTTGTTGATCTCGTAAGTCGCTTCTTCGAGCGCTTCGCGGATATTCCATCCTTGCAGCACCACGCGATTCCAGGCGTTGAGGATATGCCGGGCGGAGAAGTACCCGCCCAGGACAACCGGCACTTCCTTGAACCACTCCCACTGCTGCAGGACCGACTGAATATCGCGCCGCGGCCATGGCAGGGACTGCAAGGCAATCACGTTCGCCGTGGGCCAGCGGGCCTCTGCTCCAATGAGCGCCTCCAACTCGAAGCCGTACTGCTGCTGCGTGGGGGCCTTCAGCCACCACTTGACGAACTCCCAAGCGGCACGTGGGCGCTGCGACAGCTTGAAGATCGTCACCGCTTCACCGATACCGCCGCTCGTGCGATCAATCGTACCATCTGCGCGCAGCTTGCCTGGCATGGGCTGCATTTCCCATCGGCCCGTCAACTCGGGCGCAGCCACCGCGAAAGAGACGTAGTAGTAATACGATGCGACGCCGACCGGCATCTCACCGGTGCGGAAGCGGGTAAAGAAGTTTGCCTCTCGGGAGAGCTTGAAGTTGGTATACAGTTCGGTCCACTCCTGGAAGCCGGCGAGACTCTCCGGCGTATCAAGCGACGACCGCGAGAGGATATCATCGTCGGTGCAATCGGCAACGTTGTCCTTCCCGCAAGTATAGAACTCACCACCGTTCTGGTAAAGGAAGGGCACCACCCCGACAGCACCTTGTACAGCCGTCCGGATCGCCACAGTGCCACCGCCAAAAGTGGGCGGGGGGTAGAAGAAGTCCATCCCACGCTGCTGCAGACGAGGCAGAATCTCGTAGACATCATCCCAGGTCTCGGGGGGCTGCATATCCAACTCGTGCAGGATGTCCTTACGGTAGAAGAGCATGGAGAAGTCCTGCGTCTCCGGTAGAGCGTAGTCACCGCACACCTCGTTCGAATCGCAGTAGCGGAAGGGGATCAGTCCGCCCGGCCGGAACCAAGTCTTGACCTCGCCGTAGCCAGGAAGGGTGTTGAGGTTGACGAGGCCATTGCGGATGGCAAACTCGACCGGTACATCGGCGGTCACGCCGACTCCGACATCCGGCGCCTCACCGGCCGTCTGCGCCAAGATGAGCAGACTGCCCTGAGACGCGCCCAACTGACCGGCCGGGATGATGTTGATATTCACCCGGATACCGGTTTCCGGCGTGAACTCCGTCTCCGCCATCTCCTTCATAATCATGCCCCACTCGATACCGCGTCCGATCCAGACCTGGAGTGGGGAAGGATCAACCTCCAGCTCCTTGCGGATGACGGCCCAATCCTGGGGACGATCAACGAAGGCCGGGGGAACAGCGTCGGGGTCACGGAAGGCTTCGGCGAGGGCCGTGTCGTAGATGCTACCGACCCCGGTGAAGTTCTTGCGGAAGGAGAGCAGGAAGGCGTTGAAGGCCGCCCACGCCTCCTCGACGGCATTGCCGCGGGCGGGGCCGATGATGTCTCGTGGCGTCTGACCCAACCAGATCTTGATCCGGTTCAGGACGGTCATGTTCGGTACGGCCGGATAGTCGGGCGGATGTACCGCGATCCAGTCCAGATAGACCGGGTGGTTCTGGAGGTTCAACAGCCAGGAACTGAGGAGGTTCTGATTGCGAGCAAACTCGTCAATCCGCTTGTGGATCTCGTGGGGCCGCGCCAGCATCCCGTCAATCTGCTCGACGACGATGCGGAACGCCCCGGACGACAGGCTTGCTCCGCCGGCCGCTTCCTCGACGATCTTGGCCTGCTCCAAGAGGCGTTCACGGATCGAGCGGAAGCGGTCCTGGAGGTCGGGAATCTTGAGATGGAGGTCCCATTCCATGTTGGGATCGGGATTCACGCCCGTAATCATCAGCATCTCGCGGTTGAGGTTGGACATCTCGGTGACGATGACATCCAATGTCCGCAGGGTCTGGCTGAGGGCGCCAACCGTCACCTGTAGCCTGATGACATGCGTCCCCTTCTTGAGCGCAAACAAGAACGGCTCGCCGGTCTCTTCCTTGCCAACCTCGTAGTATTGCCACTCGTTGTCGGGCCGGAAGAGGAGGTCTTCGGCCTCGCGGAACGGAATCTGACCGTCAATCATGAGGCTGCGATAGCGGGGGAAGCGTCCGCGCCAGCCCTGCCAAGCCTTCATGGTGATGGCGTAGAGGCCGTCCTGCGGTACCTCAATGTCCCATTCGATCCAATCGCCGGGCAGACGCCAGCGCCAGCCACCCAGGGTGTTGAGGCGGAATGCACCATACGACTGCGGGATGCTGAAGGCATCTTCCCAGGAATCGCCGCGGATGGTAGGGCTGCTCTTGTAGTCGGCATCTTCCGCCTGGACCAGCATCTTCCCGCGCCCGCGGGTCAGTGGCACGCTGCCGGGCACTGCGCGGAAGCCGGCGGCACGGGCCTGCGCCAAGTACGTCTCGTAGGACGGGTTGGGACGGGGACCGTGGATGATGAGCTTGTCAATCGCTATGGTCTCCCGCACCACCGTCAAGCGGATGATGTTCTTTCCGGCATTCAGCTTGAACATGAAGGGGTCACGATAGCGACCGTCGGCATCCTCGAAAGTGAAGGTCTCCCATCGGGGTGCCTCCGCTTGGGTGGGCCGAACATCGTTGCCCTGATTATCGCGGCACACACCACCATGCTGGGCGCAGTCGGGGTCCTCGTAGTTCCGCTTTTCGATCCACACGCGACGCTGCACGATCCGCTTGGCCTCGCGGAACGGCAACTCGCCGTTGACCTGGATCTCGCGCTGGATCGAGGAGCGCTTACCGAGAATGGGGAAGTATTCGGTCGTGATGTTGTACAGCGCCGTCTGCGGGACTTCGACTTCCCACTCGATGAAGCCGAGATCGTCCACCCACAGGGCGACCGGTCCACTCCGGTCACCCAAACGCTGATACACCTGGGCCACTTCCGGCTGGTTATAGGCGGTAGTGAGGTTGCGGATGTTCTGGTTGACCGGATAGCGCACCGGGTCCTGGCGAGTAAGCGCCTGGCTCTGCTCCCACAAATCGGCATAACGCTGCATCATATTCGTGGCGGAGGCGTCACCGGCCTGCACATGGCGGGGACTGCTAATCTCCTTCCAGTCTACGCCACGGACCGCGATCTCGAACTCGGGCGGCGCGGGCCTAACCCCTTCCCGCAGCCAGCCGGCCAGCACGGTCTGGTACAGCGGCTCACCGAAGCCTTCCTCCGGCAGGAAGATGTCCTCCTCACTGCGCCGGTCGGAGATCTGCGCCGGGGGCGCCGATACCTGCTCCTTGGTCGGCGCGGCGGTGCCACTGCCGGCCTGAACGACCGGCACCAGCGGCACCAGCGGCACCAGCAGCGAGAGCACAAGCAGCATGGGAATGAGTACGTGCAGGCCGCGCTGCCGGCGGCGCTTCGACCGCCCAACGTGCTGCCGGCGGCTATTTCGACTTCGGTTCCACATGCCTCTTCCACCTCCCGCTCTAGGCGCGGCTACGGTCAGTAGGCCCGATACGCCGGCAAACCACGTCCTGGCGCCGTCTGCGCGATCAGTATACGCCGCTGGCCACAATGACACCAATCGGCAGGCCCGTACTGCGAGCCGCTGTGGCAACGATTGTATCAGTTAAACGCGCCCTTGTCTAGTGCAGCAGGCTCGCAGTGCGCCCCGGCCGAGTGTCGGGCTACCCCACGCAACTCCGCAACCGACAATGCAGGGGAACCGGACCGGGGCAACCTAGTCTACCACACGCGCCACTTAAAGCTACAACATGCGCTTCAGCCGTTGCGGCCGTCTCGCCCGACTCAATAACTGAGCTGATCGGAGCCGGCCCTACCGGGCGCGCCGTGCTCGCTCGAAGGGTGCAACCGAAGTGTATCCGCATCGTTACCGGGGCTGCAACCTCGCCAAGCCGGGTGTCTGCGTCGCCCCATCGTGACTATAATCAGGGGGACGAAACGTATCGTCGGCGAGCGGTAGGAGTGCTCCGGGGTGGTGCAGCGACCTACTGCGGCTGCTCCCGGGCGAGGGGCCCGGCCCATATGTCGAGTATGTCCAAGGCAAAGATCGCCGCATACCGCGCTCTCGCGCTACGACGCTATCAGCACGAGGTGCTGGCGACCGTCACGAGCCAGCGCCGGGTGCAGCTGTGTGGCGGGCTGGCCGGTCTCAGCGTGTTTGTGGCGCCCTTGGTGCTCCATGCACTGGCCATCATCCTGGCACTGCTCCTCACGAGCATGAGCGCTATCATCAACTACTTCACCTATCTCCCCGAACTGACGGAAGCCGTGCCGTCGCTCGATGCGGGCAACTTCCGATCCGTCTTCGCGCCTATCTTCACCGAAGCGCCGCTCTTGGTGTATGCGATTGCGTCAGGGATGGCGCTGGCGCTGTTTCGGCGCTGGCAAAATCGTCGCCGGGCGGTGACCAAGTCCGTCCACACGCCGCGCCCGCAACTACCGCTGTTCTCCCTGTGCTATGTCCTGACCCTCGGCGGCCTCCTGTACTTCGGCCTGTTTCGCAGCGTGTATCCGGAGCCGGTATCCTGGCGCGTAATCGTGACGGTCGTGCCGCTGATGACCCTGGCGGTGGCGTGGTTCGTGCTTGTCACGTGGCAGTACGCTTACCGCAACTGGCTCGACCTGCTTGCGTCGTCCAAAGACCGCCGGAAGGCCGCAGACGTTGTGGAGCGCGAAGACTTGCGCTGGCGGGCCGAGGCGCCTTGATTGCGGCGGCGGTTGGGCCGCGATTGCCGGCAACGTTACGTCTATTGTGCCGGTAGCGTTAGACTATTACCTCCCTTGCCTACAAGGATGATCGCGCAGACGGATATGGCTATGACTAGCGAATTAGCCGCGCACGCGCACGCCGCGCCGCGACGATCCAGCGCCCGCGAAAGCACCACGCCTCGGGCAGGGGAGGGGGAGGGCCTTTCCAAAGTCGCCGCCAACCCGGTCATTCTGAGCGGAGCGCAGAATCTCGCCACGTGGGAGAGACCCTGCGCTCCACTGGGGGTGACAGCTCAGGGTGACAGGCTCAGGGTGACAGATGGGAAGACCCTGGGGAAAGGGCGACGGCGCTTTCCCGGCCGCTGGATCGTCGCGGCGCTCTTGCTGGTGATTGGTGTTGCCGGGCCGTTGAGCGCCTGCGAACGGAGTGCCGAAGAGAGCGAGCAGTTCCTCCGCCTGGGGCTTACGAACATCATCACGCTCGACCCGGCCAAGGTACAAGACTCCTCGTCGGCGTTCTACGTTACCCATCTGTTCAGCGGATTGGTCCGCCTCAACGAGGAGTTCGAGGTCGTCCCCGATCTTGCCGAGCGCTGGGAGGTGAGTCCCGACGGCCGGGTGTATAGCTTCGAATTGCGCCAGAACGCGACCTTCCATAACGGCCGGCTGATCCGGGCGGAGGACATCAAGTACAGCTTGGAGCGAGCAGCCGACCCACGCACTGCCTCCCCGGTTGCCGCCACGTACTTGGGCGATATTGTCGGGGTCCACGAGAAGCTGCAAGGGGTCGCCAGCGAGATTGTCGGCGTGCGGGTACGTGGTGACTACACCATCGAGATTACAATTGACCAGCCGAAGGCCTACTTCTTGGCCAAGCTGACCTACCCGACGGGATATGTCGTTGACCGCGAAAACGTCGAGGCCGGCCCGGATTGGGCAACCAGTCCCAACGGCTCCGGTCCGTTCATGCTCCAGGAGTGGCAGCCTGAGGAACTGTTGGTCCTGGCGCGCAACGATGAATACTACGGAGCAAAGGCGCAGCTGCGGGAGGTGCAGTTCCTCGGCGGTTTGCCGGAAGTGCCCGCCTACGAGCAGGGCATCCTCGATATCGCCGCTGTCGGCCTCAACAACGTGGAGCGGCTCAACGACCCCAGCCAGCCGCTCCACGAAGAGCTACAAGTAGCCGCGGATTTCAGCGTGGCCTACCTGGGCCTCAACATCAACGCCAAACCCTTTGACGACGTGAAGATTCGCCAGGCTTTCAATCATGCCATTGACCGGGAGAAGCTCGTTAGCGTCACGCTGCGGGGGATGGCCATTCCGGCGCGAGGCATCTTGCCGCCGGGCTTGCCCGGCCACAACGAGTACGTGGAGGGGCTGGAATTCGATGCCGGACTGGCCCGCCAGCTGCTATCCCAGTCCAGCTACCGGGATGTCCAGAATCTCCCGCCGGTAGTGCTGCATACGGCTGGCGGCGGCGCGCAACCCGCGCCGCACATTCTGGCGATCATCGAGATGTACCGGCAGAATCTGGGCGTAGACATCAAGATCAGACAGACCGATTTTGCCTCCTTCCTGACGCTGCTGACCGAGCGGCCGGAGGAGATTCAGTTGTTCTTTCTCGGCTGGGTGGCGGACTACGCCGACCCGCAGAACTTCTTGGATGTGCTGTTCCATAGCGACAGCACCGAGAACAACAGCCGTTATGCCAACGCCCAGGTAGACCGGATGCTGTTGGCGGCGCGCACCGAGCAAGACCGTGCCACTCGCCTGCGCCTGTACCAGGAGGTCGAGCAGTTGATTGTCAACGACGCGGCTTGGGTTCCGCTGTGGCATGGCAAGGAGTTCCAACTGGTGAAGCCTTACGTGCGCGGCTACCGTCCGGCGCTCGTCGTACAGCCGTGGCTGAACCGCATTTCGATTGTCGGCACTCCGGAGGGGCGGGTCGAGTGGCCGCCCGAGGCGCCGCCCGTGTTCCCGTCCACCCCGCCCGCCGTTACGGCCTAATGCCAGGCCTCACCAGTGGTTAAAGTGGAACGGGGGGCAGAGGCGATGCTCGGCGATCCCTATGCATCGGGATCGAGGTAGGACATCCCTGGGTGCATTGCCCACCGGAAGCGGTCGGGGGGCCGGACCTGCTGCCCCCATGTGCGTAGGATTTCCCGCTCGCGGCGCTTGATGGCCAACTGCGCTCCGACCCACTCCGGGTCCCAGCCGTCCAGCACCTGTGCGGTAAGCTGTTCCCGCACCTCCCGACAGGTGGGGTCCTGTGCCCGGTCGTGCAGCTCTTGGGGGTCCTCCGCCAGGTTGAACAACTGCGACGGATGGCCGTGGTAGTAGCAGAGCTTCCAGTCACCACTCCGGATCATCCGCATGTACCAGCCATCATCCGTACACAACTCGGCAAAGGCAACGTCCTCCCACTCGTCACTCTCGCCGCGCAGCAGCGGGAGTAAGCTGCGGCCGCGGGCGCGCGGCAGCGGTGGGGCACCGAGGGCAGCGAGCATTGTCGCTGGCAGGTCGAGGCCGCTGACCACTCGCTCGCAGCGCGTCCCGGCCGGGAGCACCCCCGGCCAAGCGATGATGCCCGGCACCCCCACCGAGCGTTCGTAGAAGGTCTGCTTCCACCACAAGCCATGCTCGCCTACTTGCTCTCCATGGTCGGAGCTGTAGACAATCAAGGTGTTGTCAGCCAGGCCGTTCTCGCGCAGCGCCGTGAGAATCTCGCCGATCATGGCATCCAACCGCGTTACGAGCGCCCAATAGGCGGTCCGCGCCCGCAGTATCTCGGCGTCCGACACCTCGGCGATGCCGCAGCGCTCCCGCCACCAGCGCAGGTAGGGATGGAGCGAGTCGGAGAACGGCTCCGGGTACTCCGGCATTGTCATGGCCCCGCGGTAGAGATCGTAGTCGGCTCGGCGGGCCACGAACGGCTGGTGGGGCAGCATGAGCCCAACCGTGAGGCAGAACGGCTCCGCCTGCGGCCCGGCTCGCTGGCGGGCGCCGACCTCGTTCAGGTAGCCGACTGCGGCGGCCGTGACCGCTTCATCGTGGACTTCGTAGGCGCTCTGCCCGTGACCGGACAATTCCAGGCTCACACGGGCCGGGCCGGCCGTCCCATCGAGCATGCCGTGGCCCACCCCACCGCCGCCGAGATAGTTGGGACCGTGGTCGCCAACCAGCCGCTCGGCGAAGCCTTGCAACTGGTCCGGGCCGATGGCATGCATGCGCCCAATCAGGGCCGGGCGATAGCCGGCGGCACCTAGCGAGTGCGCGAACGTCGGGGCACCGGCGCCAAGGCTGTGATCGTTAGTCCAGACCTCGTTCTCGTAGGGATGACGCCCCGTCAACATGGCCATCCGAGCCGGCACGCAGAGCGGCGATGGACAGTACACGTTCTCCAGCACGACTCCTTGCGCGGCCAGAGAGTCGAGGTGCGGAGTCCGGACGAGGGGATCGCCGGTGCAGCCGAGAACGGCCGGGCTGTGCTGGTCAGAGTGCAGATAGAGCAGATTCGGCCGGTCGCTTGCCATGCTATTCGTCTCCACCCCGGATTGCGCTTCCGGGCCGCGGTCCCTGATGCTCGCAGGGGTAGGGGCGCCATGAATGAGGCTCTTACAAGCACTCATGCGCCTGTTTTCCGGTTTAGCTATCCTTGTGCCCCCCTGATCGGGAGATACGGCAGCGAGACTGGGGGCGGCCCGCCTAGCGAGCCGAAAGCCTAGCCCTGGGGCGCGGCTTAGGGAAAGTCAAGCTCAGGCGGGAGCTGGGTGTCAAACGGGAGACCGGGCGTGAAGCTGGCCGCGATAGTCGCCAGTGCCGGCTGCCCTTGGGTCGAGGTCAGGGGAGCGATCACCAGCATGAGCCGCTCGATCTCGTCGGTCGAGACCTGCAAGGTACCGGTGACTGCGGTATCCGTGGTGTCGAGCGGCATCAGCGTAACCAAGCTCCCCGCTTCATTTTCATCGAACAGCACTGCTTGTACCGACCACTGCTGCGGCACGAGGTTTGTCGAGCGCACGAATCCCGCGACGATCCAGTAATCGCTCGCCGCCTCGGCATCGTCGGTGAAGTCAATGGCGGCGACGCGGATATTGTCCAGCAGTATACCGGCGCCATGATAGGCCTGGTCGGTGATATGGTGGAAGCGGAGCAGCACCTCGCGGCCGGCGTAGGCGGTGAGATCAATAGTCTCCTCCACCCACTGCGGCTCCGAGCCACCGCCGCTGAGGCCGGTATAGCCGTGACCGAGGTTGTGCCCTACCGGGTCGTCGGTCGTCGTGTGCTGGCCTTCCAGGGTTGTCCACGTACAGCCATTGTCGGTCGAGACACCGACGAAGGCGTAGTCGTAACCTACTTCGAGATCGTACCACGTGGCGAACCGGAGCTGGGCGCTCGATACGTCGCTGAGGTCCAGGTGGCGGGTCAGGGTGCTCTCGCTGTTGTCGGCCGGCCGGCTCCACCACATCCCGCTGCCCTGGTATGGGTCGGTACCAACCAAGCGCACCGACGGCTCACCGCTAAAGGTGATTTCCAGCGTACCTGAACCACTCGCGGGCGGATGCAGCTCGATGTAGTGAGCGGTGTGCTGGGTAACGTCCGTCGTTAGCTGCCGGGGGTAGCTCCGCCACACCACCGTCGGCTCTATCCGGCCAGCCCAAGCGTCGTAGCCGTAGCGGCCGTCGGCTCCGATAGCTTTGTCGTTCAACACATTGGCGACAACCCAGTCCTGGAAGAGGCTGGCGAAGGTCAGGCCGGTGCCCTGTTGACTGAGGTAGGTATCCAGGAAGACTGTGCCGATCCCCTCGGTGGCGATGAGGTCGCGCAGACCAGTGAAGGTCAGGCCGCCATCGTCTTGACTGTCGAGCAGCCCCAGCCGCTCCGTCAAATAGGTCATGAAGAGATACGCGGCGCCATAGTGGGCCGCGGCTTTGCTGGGACTGCTGGCCCAGCTATCGAGCTGTGTCGCCGGTTGGCGCACGTATGCATCGGCTGCGCTCAGGGGGAGGTGGCCGGTGACGGCCATCGCTACCTCCGAGGCGCCCTCATTGACCCACGCATCTTGCTGGGGATGCACGAAGAAGTGGATCATGTGCTGGAGCTCGTGCGCCAAGACCGCGTCGTAATGAGGCGTGCCTGCTCGGAACACGTTGGTGTTCATGTAGAGCATGGGCCGTTCGTTGCTAAACCGATTGACGGCAGTCGAGAGCAGGTCACTCGACGCGAAGTATCCGCCTACCCCTGGAATCCGGCCGTTGAAGATCGTGATTCGCAACCCCTCCGGCAAAGCGCCAAAGGTGTGCTCCAACAGCGGCAAGGTGTTGGCCTCGAAAATGCGGGCCGACCGGGCAAGAGCACGCGACGAAACGGAGGCGCCGTGCTGGACGTACAGCAGGAGGTGCTCGCTCACGTGCCGGAGGGTTGCCGTGGCTTTGAAGTGGGTGCGGTTCGGCTCGTCAATGACCCAGAACTTGCGCTCGGTACCGACTGCTTCCTGAATATCCCAAGCAACCGACTCCGGCACCGACGCACCGCAGGGATAGCGAAAGCGGCGGGCGATGGCCACTTCGTCCCGATAGGGCGGCACGATCAGACGAAGCTGCTCTTGCAGGGCGCTGGCTTCACTACTAGGCTCGGCTGCACCAACCAACGCCGGCTGCGCCAATACCACAAGGGCCAAGCCCAGCAACACCAATCGCTTTAGCACGAACCACCAGCGATGCAACAACCTACTACTCTCTTGTGCTTGCTCCGGAGAGGCCAATCAGCACGCGCGGGCACCGAAATCGGTCTCTTACTCCGCGACGGTCCACGTCGGCGATACGTTAGCACATACGGTCGGCGGCTTCAGCAGCGTACCGGCACGACACGCGGCCAGAGGCACGCCCCAAACCAGTGATGTTCGTGGCCCCACCTAGGAGCCGGGCACAGATACGGAACGCTGGCCGCGGTCCGTTTGCGTTTCGTGGGCAGTGACGTGGCCACGACTACCGTGTGCTTGCGCGGAGTATGGTAAAGCCGATGATCTCATCACCCTCATAGCGAAGAATCACGTCATCGTCGGTAAGCTCGCTATCCGTCGCGTAGCTCGGTTGCTTGAAACTGATATAGAGCGTGTCCGCCTCTGCGTCGTAGGATGACCAGAGATATCCCTGCGGTGAACGCTTCACCATCAGCACCGGCTTCACGTATTCCTCGACATCTACTACGGCCATCGCTGCCCCGCTATAGGCTATAGTATGATACGCTCGCCAATCGTCCTGCACAAGCTCCCGTGATGCCGGCTCACCGGTCAACGCGCACGACCAGGAGTCATACCGTGTCTAGCCGAGGTACCGTAGACTTGGAGACGCCAAAGCGTGAACCAGCAGGGCTGATCGCAGATGTGAGTCAGCCCCCGGATGGCAACCAACCGCACCTCCGGCACGATCCTGTGCCGGAGGTGTTGAATCACGACCCGGATTTTCAGGCGATCTGGGAGGAGGTCCAGCACTACGGGCGCAGGTTCGACCTGACCTGGCGCCAGTTTTTGGACCGTTGGCGCTCCGGGACTATCGAAGATGACAGTTGGGAGAAGGCCCACTACGCAATGCTAGCCGCCTCCGTAGAGCAGGCTCTCGTTGATGTCGCAACCGACAGTTGATCAGTGGACCGGATCGCTCAACGCCATCCTCAGAGCGGAGGGGGTCACCCAGCACTCTTTCGTCTGTCGCCGGGTGCAGCGTCAGGTCAGGAGGAGCGAGCTCCTCGAATACCATCTCACTATCCAACCCAACACGGCAGGACCGGGCCGGGCTGCACAGATTCCGTTTGGCTCACACGGGCAGCTTGCCGCCGCCGCACGACTGCGCGCAACTAGGCGCAGTCGTTATTCGGTAGAGGTGTGCGATATACGAGACATCCTTGGCAAGCTGCTTGCCGAGCTGGGGCGTGTTCACACTAAGCTGCCAGCTGCTCCTGTCAGCCTATCATTGCGGGCACAGCGAGGAATCTCAAGCGCCCGCTGGCCAAAACCGGTGCTCACGACAAGTATTGTAGACCCTTCACTGCGTTCAGGGTGACATTATGACGGTATGGGAGCGGTTGTGTGAACACGCTCTAGCTTGACGGCCTCACGCGGGTAGCTAACAAGCTAACAGTTCACTCCATATCGCCGCTATCCCCCATAACGAGCCACCAGTCACCAAAAACTACTATGAGCGGCATACAGCGAGAGGACGACTCCGCCGGCTGGGGGGTGCTGGGCGCCGGTGCGCTGGGGCTGACCGTCGCGCTGCGGCTGGCGCAGCGTGGCGAGCCGGTGACCGTGCTGGAGCGGGAGCGGGCGGCGGGAGGCTTGGCCGCCGGCTTTTCATTCCCTGGCTTACCGAACACCTATCTGGAGAAATTCTACCACCACCTCTTCCGCTCGGACCGCGACGCCATTGCCCTGATAGAGGAGCTGGGGTTGGGCGCGCGGCTGGTGTGGCCGCGCCCGACTACTGCCTGTCTTGTCCACGGGCGCGCTTGGCCCCTCGACTCGGCCCGGCGGGTGCTGCGCTTCGGCCCACTTTCGCCGCCGGAGCGCCTGCGGCTGGGCGCCGCCATTGCCTACCTGAAGCTGGAACGGCAGCATCAACGCCTGGAGGGCCGCGCGGCGGCCCCCTGGATTCGCCGCACGATGGGGCGGCGCGTTTACGACCTCGTGTGGGGACCACAACTCGTCAGCAAGTTCGGCGCCTATGCCGAGCAGATCGCGCTGTCGTGGTTCTGGGCACGTGTGCATTTTCGTAGCCAATCGCTCGGCTACGTGCGCGGCGGCTTTCAACACATCTACGCTGCGCTGGTACGGGAGATCGAGCGGCATGGGGGGCGAGTGCTGCTGGGGCACGAGGCTCGCGCTATCGAAAAGCGGCCGGACGGCACGTTTCGGATCGAGAGTCGACCGACCGCGGCCACTGTTCCGCCGACCGACCACCGCTTCGGAGCCGTTGTATCCACGCTGCCGACCCGAGTCACCCTCCGCCTCACGCCCCAGTTGCCGGCAGCGTTCGCCCGGCAGTTCGCCTGGGGACAGGCGTATGGAGCGCACTGCGTCATCCTGGCGCTCGACCGTCCCTTCATGCCGCCCGTCTACTGGCTCAGTATCAACGATCCCGGGTACCCGTTTCTGGCGGCCGTCGAGCACACAAACTGCGTGGACCCGGCCGAGTATGGCGGCCGGCGGTTGCTCTATCTCGGCAACTACTTGCCCATGGAGCATCCACTATTCACGCAAGACGACACCGAGACGGTGGCGCAGTTCTACCCCTCCCTCAAGCAAATCAATCCCGATTTCGAGCCAAGCTGGGTGCAGGAGCATTGGGTATGGCAAGCACCCTTTGCCCAGCCTATCGTCACCACCGACTTCGTGCAGCACATCCCGCCGCACGAAACGCCGCTGCCAGGCCTCTATCTCGCGAACATGTTCCAGGTCTACCCGCAAGACCGGGGACAGAACTACAGCATCCGCATGGCCAACCGGCTCGTGGCCCGGCTTCCGCGCCTTACCGGAGGCCGGTGATCAGTGGCTCGTAGAGGCATCCCTGGTAGCGGCCCTAGCCGGTGATGACTGTCGGCGACTTGGGCGGGGCAGGGGTTGTCACCCCAAGCAACGACCCGGTGACGCCAGCGCAACAGGTGACCAAGGTCAAAACGGAGAGCGGCGAGGTCCTATACGTCGAAACGGAGAGCGGAAAGGTCTTATACGTCGCCCCTCAGTTCGGGGAAACCTGACCGTTAAAATAGGTAACGTGACTGTCCCGTGAGGACAGTTCTGAGCACAGCCCCTAATGCCGGTCGTCTTCACAACCCCAGCTCGTCATTCCCGCTTGAGGAGACTTTGTATAACTCCCCGGACGGAGTGTTATCGTGGCAGTGGCTCCACTCCGGCCAACCTGGACAGTCCGATTTTTTTGGATTCCCGCTTGCGCGGGAATGACGGTTTTGCAAAGGTCTCCTGGCGCGGGCATGACGGATAGGCGTTATTTTCATATACTCGCGGCACGATGGTCGTATCGCACCTCGCACACGCCTCTCCGGCCCAGGAGCCGGCGTGGCTGACGGCACTACGGGCTACCGACGAGTGGCGGCAGGCGCATACGGCACGCGATGAGCATGGCCGCGTGGTCACGCCCGTCTTCCCTTGGGCAGAAACCGCGAGCAACACCGCCGGGGTGCCCGCTCAGTCGTTTCTGCGCTTTGTGCAGTGGCTCGGTGAGCAGTACGGACCGCGCGTCGCACTCGCCGACTACGGCCGGGTCAAGTTTGCCGGTCATGGTGCCGCGCCCGATACGCCGCCGATCCTCACTACCTATAGCGAGCTAACGGCACTGATCCAACGACGCGCAGCGTGGCTGCGGGCTGAGGGACTCGGGCCGTGGCAGCGCCTCGCACTCTGCCTGCCCAACAGCCGCGAGGTGCTGGCCCTCCAGTACGCAGCGTGGGCTATCGGCGCGCTGGTCACGCCGATCAACATGGCGCAACGGGACCGGGCGCGCGCGCTCCTGCAAGGCACCGCCTACCACCGCATCTTCATTGACCGTGAGCCGGCGGCGTTCGCTGCCGAGTTCGGCGTAGACCCGGCGCGCGTTGTGGACGTACACGGGGAGCGGTTTCGGGCGGCCGTCGCGGCACAGCCCACCACCATTGCGCTGGAGCACCCCCCGGCGTTCGACGACCCGGTGCTGATCCTGTCCACCTCCGGCACCACGGGCCGCCCCAAGGGGGCGATGCTCTCCGCAGCGGGGCTGCTGACGGGATCGTTGGCGCTGCAAGAGGGCTTTGTGCTCAAAGCCGCCGACCGTTTTCTGCTGGTCAACCCGCTCTATCACATCAACGCGATTGCCTTCTCGCTCGCGCTCCTCGGAGTCGGCGCGCGCATCGTCGTGCCGCCATTCGGCTTCCACTGGGACGTGGCGGTGCGCGACCGGATCACGACCAGCTCGATGGTGCAGCGACACCTGACGCCGGTGCTCGATCCGGTCAGCCCCGGCGACCGGCGCAATGCGGCCTTGTTTCGGCGGTTGCGCGCGGCCGGCACGCTCAAGTGGATCGCCGTCGGCAGTGGACCGCTGGCGCCGGAGGTGCAGGCACGGCTGCTCGACCTCGGCATCCTCGTCCTGTTCCGCTGGGGTATGTCCGAGAACCACTTGGGCAGTACGAACATGCGTCCCGACTACCCGCTCGCCTACTACCGAGATCGCCTCAGCTCCACCGGCCCGACCAATCGCTATCTCGACCTGCGCGTGCTGGATGACACCGGATGTCCACAGCGCACCGGGCGCGGCCGACTGGTGCAGCGGGGTAACATCCTCGTGGCCTATGACCGCTCGGAAGACAATGCGGGGGCCTTTGCCGGCGGCTACCACGATACGGGCGACATTGCCGAGATCACTGCTGAAGGCCACGTCTACATTGTCGGTCGGTCAAAGGAAACCATTATCCGGTCGGGCGAGAATATCTACCCCCAAGAGGTAGACAACTACCTGATGAAGCACCCGGCGGTCATCTTTGCCCAAACGGTGGGCTTCCCCGACCCGGATCACTCCGAGGAGGTCGGCGCATTCGCCGTCGTGAGTCCGGGCACCGCGCTCCCGGAGCGCGAGCTACAAGCCTATGTCGCTGCGTTGGGTTCCCAGCAGCGACCCAAGCAGTTGGTCCTGCTCTCACCGCGGGGCGAGCAAGACTTCTTTCGCTATACCGGCCCCGGGAAGGCGCAGCGCCGGTACCACCAGCGGCTCTTCTGGCACATGTGTTGCCTCGACCGGACGGTGCCGCTGCTGGTAGCAGACGGCCTATTGCCAGAGGGTACGTGCGGCTGGGCCGTGCCGGATGTGCCAGGGATCGGGTTACTGTTGCTCCTGCCCGGCGACGGAGCGGCGGCCGGCGAACTGCGAGAGCGACTAGGGTCCTATCTTGATCGCGCCGGCCGGCTCCCCGCCAGCGAGCATCGCCGCTGGCTGGCCGCACATGACTGCACCCTGGACGATCTGCTCCCATCGCGGGTACATACGGTGGTGCTCGCAGCCAACGCCGCGCATGAGGTCGCCGCGCTCAACCGCGCCCAACTCTACGAGCGCTTCTGGCCCGCACTCGACAGGTAGCCTTGAGTCGTCTACGCTTCAAGGAAGCATGGGGAATGGCCGTGACGACTTTCGCAGAGCTCAAGCCTACTCGATACCAATGGATCACAGTTTTCTCATCACCGTACTATCCTGATTACCTAGAAGGTGCCATATTGAAATTTAGGCCAATACTTGAGCAATTCGGTGAATTATTGGTAGAGACCAGATCAAGCGATGATCTCTACCGCAGTATTATTCAGAAACCACCTGCCATACGCAAGGAACTATTGAAGGTCTTTCGTCAGTATGTTGCACCTATGTTGTCCCAACAGCAGATGGGTCGAAAACGTGAGGCGGAGAACATTATCTCCGCTTTTGGGAGTGGATTTCGTCCTCTGCCCGTAGTACGTGAGAGATTTGCAGACCGCCCAACCGACGATGAAGCCATCATTGCCATCATGGAGACAACATCAAGTAGAGGAGTATCCGGATATGCTCTTTCTGAGGCATACTTTGATTGGTTCGAGAAAAACCTCGGGCAAGAGTTTAGGATCGAAGGTCCGCGTGGCGCTGGTAGAGATGTAATGCTAAATGAGGTGCTAGAAGAGTTTTCCACGCCTATACCGGCCGATTTCCTGATCCGCCGGGTGGATAACAAGCAGGCTGTTGCCACAGGTTTTGTGAGGTATGATAAGGAACGAGGCGGTTCGCAAGAGGACGACCGGGTAAAGAATTACCGTGATGAGGTCACAGAGATATTGAGTTGGTCTAATAGAGGGAATAAATCAATGAAGATCATCCTTGTTAATGATGGCCCTGGACTTCTAATGGGATCAATGTGGGATGATTACGCCTCCATTGAAGCTAGAGCTCCATCTTGTGTACTGCTAGTGACGTTGAAAATGTTGCCATCAAGGCTCACCAGAGAATGGCTATTGGGATGAATCCTCGATATCAGACTGCGCTGCCATTACTGTAAATCCCAAGAAGCGATGATTTTCCTCTATCGTAGTGTCCGATATGAGTGCCGGCTGTCTTGTATGATTAGAGAATTTCCGCGCAAGCGTAGCGAGTCTCTGCTCGCTTATTCCTATAGCGGTTTCACTGGAATCCACACCAATCCAGCGCCGCCCCATCTCAGCGGCAGCAAAGAGCGTTGTCCCTGACCCACAGAAACAATCCACAACGAGATCGCCAGGATTTGAAGACGTGCGGACGATGTGCCGAAGAAGCTCGATATTCTTCTCGGTTGGATAGCCAGTGAGGTCAATCATCTGATTACGCTCGTCCTTGAAGTTGAGCCAGATGTCCGACATGGGTACACCAGGAACTTGATCAGCATATACCTTCTTACGCGGATTGCCATTGGGAGACCAGTATATTTCCCCACGTGCATCGAAGGCGTCGAGCCTGTCCGGCGTGTACTGCCAGTGCTTTCCCGGTGGTGGTTTCATGCCACGCCAAGGTTGACCGGTAGCTCCATTTCGCGTACCTCTAGCATGGATGGGTACAAGCGCGTAGCGTCGACCAGTATTAGGTTCAACATGTGGAAATCTCTGTTCAAATGTGTACGATCCTTCCTCATAGGGCCTATTCCAAACAGGACGCTTCCCTTTAGCGTAATAGAGAATGAAGTCTTGAGTGTTGCCGTATTGATTCCTGGTATAGTTCTTCGAGTGGCACTTCTTTCTGGTTATCCAGTTTCGGAAAGAACTAGGACCGAAAATTTCATCCATAATTAACTTTACTGCAAACGCCATTGTCTGATCCAGATGAATATAGATCGATCCATCCGGTGCGATCAGGTCTCTCAGCAGGATGAGACGCCTTCGTATGAATTCAATGTAATCTTCTCCATTAAGGCGGTCACTGTAGGCGTGTTTCCTCGATTTCGTCTTGAACGTCCGGTTAGTCGCGTAAGGCGGATCAATATAGACCAGCCGAACAGTTCCGTGAATATTGCGATCATTGATCAGAAAACGGAGTGCTGGAAGATTGTCACCAAGAATCAAACGGTTGGTCCAGCCCTCACACTGCTCACCATACGAGCGTATCGTCTCAAGTCTGCAGGACTGGATTGAGCGAAAGATCTGATCCTCCGGCTGCTTGGCATCATAAGTAAGACGAAAACCAAGCTGGCTATTCGAGGCCCGCGTGCGCTGCGCTACCATCTCAGCAATCCTCAAGTGCCGCGAACGGTTTCTCGGTGCCCACTGTGGCTATCTAGCCATCCTTAAACGGGTACCCCGTGTCCCTCTCCTCTCGCCGCGCCCACGAACTGCCCGCCAAGGCGACTCTGCCGCCAACCACCGTACATATTATACACGTTATTTATCTACGTGCCAAGGGCGACTGATATCCCGCGGCAATCAGTATAGCGATGTTATAGCTTACTGTCAAGTAAGGACTAAACAAACAATCCGCAGGCACCAGCCCTGTAGCAAGCTATAATCGATGGCTGGCTGAGGTTTTTCCGGTGGTGTTGGAGGGTGGTCCCTGGCTTACGGTAGCGGAGGCGGCACGGCGATATAACGTGCCGCCTGGACGACTACGGCAAGCGGCGGCTGAGGGCCGGTTGCCGGCGCGGGTGGTGAGCGGCCGACGATGGCTCCTCGAAAAAGATATAGAAGCCTACCTAAAGCGGGTGGAGGCTTGGCATGAGGGGAAACGCTCCGGTCGTCCTCGCAAGCCTCCTAGTCCTGGTGCCTCAGGCTGATCAAGCCGGTATGATGCCGCCCCGTTGGGGCAAGCTCTAGGGTGGCAGTGGAGGAGAAGGGAGCGATGCAATATCGCAATCTGGGCCGCGCCGGTGTGCGGGTCTCACCCCTGTGTCTGGGGACGGCGCAGTTCGGCGGGCGCGTCCCAGCCGCTACGGCGATAGACTTGGTTCACGCTGCGCTCGATGCCGGCATCAACGTGCTCGATACCGCCAACATCTACACCCGGGGACGGTCGGAAGAACTGGTCGGCCAGGCCATCAAGGGCCGGCGCGACCGGATCGTGCTGGCCTCCAAAGTCTACAACAAGGTGGGTGATGGACCGAATGATCGGGGGAGCAGTCGGTATCACATCATGGCGCAGGCCGAGGCCAGTCTGCGCCGGCTCCAGACCGACCGCATTGACCTCTACCAATTGCACCGGCCCGATCCCACCGTTCCAATCGAGGAGACGTTGCGGGCGCTGGACGACTTGCGCCGCCAAGGGAAGGCCCTCTATTTCGGTACCTCGATGTTCCCGGCCTGGCAGCTTTGCGCGGCGCTCTGGACCAGCGACCGTCTGGGGCTGGCGTGCATCGTGTCGGAGCAGCCGCGGTACAACCTGTTGTATCGCGGTGTGGAGGCGGAGGTGTTGCCGTTCTGCCGGGAGTATGGGATCGCTATACTGCCGTTTAGCCCCTTGCACCGCGGCTGGCTGACCGGCAAGTACCGCCGCGGCCAGCCGGCGCCGGCCGGGTCGCGCTTGGCGGCTGGGGGGTACGACCCTGATGACCCGGAGCACGGGGCGAAGTTCGATGCGCTCGAAGCCTTGGAAAAGCTCGCTGCGGCCAAGTACGCCACGCTCAGTCAACTGGCGCTGGCGTGGCTCATCGCGCAGCCGGGAGTGACGGCGCCCATTCTCGGTCCGCGCACGCTCGACCAGCTGCACGATAACCTCGGGGCGCTGGAGGTGAAGATCACTGCCGAGGACCGCGCGACAATTGATAGGATTGTAGCGCCGGTAGTGAACTTCACGTAGCGGGCAGCGTGCTCGGCAAAGCGCCACCGCGCCGGGAGGCCGGCAACTCTGTTGTGAAGCTGGCGTCAACGTGCGGCAACGTGAGGGAGGGGACACCGTGCAATATCGCAATCTGGGACGCGCCGGGGTCAAGGTAGCGCCCATCATCCTGGGAACGGCCTACTTCGGAACGCGGGTTGAAGTAGCGGCGACGCGCGTGCTGATTGATGCCGCCCTCGACGCTGGGATCAACGTCATAGACACAGCCAATTCGTACACCGACGGGCGTTCCGAGGAAATCATCGGTGCAGCCCTCAAGGGCCGGCGGGATCGCGTGGTCCTGGCATCCAAGGTTCACTTCCCCCGCGGTGAAGGGCCGAACGACCGTGGCAACAGTCGCTACCACATCATGGCGCAGATCGAGGGCAGTCTGCGCCGGCTCCAGACCGACCGCATCGACCTCTACCAGCTGCACCGACCCGACCCCACCGTCCCAATCGAGGAGTCGCTGCGGGCACTGGACGATCTGCGCCGACAGGGGAAGGTCGTGTACTACGGGACCTCGATGTTCTCCGCTTGGCAGCTCTGTGCGGCGCTGTGGACGAGTGATCGCCTCGGGCTGGCCCCGATCGTGTCGGAGCAGCCGTCGTATAGCCTGTTGCGCCGAGAGATCGAGACGGAGGTGCTACCGTTCTGCCGGGAGTACGGCCTAGCGACGATTCTGTACAGTCCGCTGGCCGGCGGCTGGCTCACCGGCAAGTACCACCGCAACGAACCGGCGCCGGCCGATTCGCGCCTGAGTGCGAGCGGCGTGGACCTCGGGGCAGCCGAGCATGCCCACACTTTCGACGCCATCGAAGCCTTGCAAGCAATCGCCCACGCCAAGGGTGTCACCCTGAGCCAACTGGCGCTCGCCTGGCTCCTCGCCCAACCGGGAGTCACCGCAACGATCATCGGGCCGCGCACGCCGGAGCAGCTCCAGGACAACCTCGGGGTGCTCGACGTGACCATCACCGACGAGGACCGCGCGGCCATTGACCGCATCGTCCCGCCGGAGACAACGTTGGTGTAGCCGTCAACTATTAGCCGATGCTTGATATCGTAGGGACACGGCATGCCGTGTCCTTATGCGGCCCCTTCCTGCCACAATGGTATACGCGCCCGCAGCGCGCGTTAGGTGACGAAACGTGGTGGGCCGCACGGCGGCCCGGTGGATGTGACATGGACGTGGCGAACACGGTGCGGATGCGCGGCGACCCCCGACTCGCCTTCACGTTGGCCGCTGCCGTCGAAGACTGGCCCCGCTGGCTGCCCCACTATCGCTCCGTCCGTATCCTGGCGGAGCAAGGCCACCGCCGCCACGTGCGGATGGCAGCCTGGCGTACCGGCATTCCGGTCGCCTGGATGGCTTGGCAGGAGGTATTGTCGGCCGAGGATCGCATCACCTATCTCCACACCGGCGGACGGCTGGTCGGGATGGAGGTGGTGTGGTTGTTTCAGCCGGTGGCCGACGGGGTGCAGGTGCAGATTACCCACCACTACGAGCCGCAGTACCGCTGGCTGCCGCGGTCGTGGCAGCCGTGGCTAGCGGAGCAGGTGGCAGGGCGGTTCTTCGTGCAGCATATCGCCGGGCAAACCCTGCGGGTGCTGCGCGACCACGTCGAGGCAGCGCGCCGCTAACGCGCCGCCGGCTCCGTTCCCAGGGCGACCCTAGCGCCGGTGGCGGCTAACGAAATCGGTGTCCAGCGCCAGGCCGAGGCCCGGACGGTCGCTGAGGGTGATCCAGCCGGCGCGCACATCCAACGGCTCCCGGTAGAGCCGCGACCAGATTTGATACGGCTCGCAGGCGGGGCAGGTGGAGACGGTCAATCCGTTGGGCATGGCGGCCACCAAGTGGGCGTTTAGCTCCGGGTAGTTGGCGCCGTGTGGAGACACCTTGACGTGGAACGCTTCTGCGAGGGCAGCGTACCGGCGCCAGGCCGTGTAGCCGCCACCGGCCAGAATATCGAGCTGCAACACGCGCACACTGCCACGCGCAACCAAATCCCGGGCCGCGTAGAGGGTACGCTCGCCTTCGCCGCCGGCCACCAAGATACGATTGGTTGCGCGCGCTACGACGGCCAACCCTTCGACCTGGTCATCCCACTGCACCGGCTCCTCCAGCCAGTAGACGTTGTGTGCTTCGAACTGCTGGGCCACGGCGGCGGCAGTCCACGGGTCCCAGGCGCGATGCGCGTCTACCATGAGCTGGGTATCCTCGCCAATAGCAGCGCGCACGGCAGCGACCTCGGACAGCACCTCCACCGGGTCGTCGTGCAGCGTATGGAACTTGACCTGGGTGAAGCCCTGGTCCCGGTAGTCGGCGAGGCGTCGGACAAGCTCGGCCGTTTCGCGCTCGAAGATCGTGCCGTCGGCGTAAGCGGGTATGCGCTGGCGGAAGCCGCCCAGCAGCCGCCAAACCGGCTGACCCAACGCCTGGCCTTTGAGGTCCCAGAGTGCAATATCGAGCGCGCCGATAGCGGCGATGAGGCTTGAGGCGGGCTGGCCGCGGGTCTGCCCGGTGGCATACATCGCGTGCCAGAGGCGCTCCACGTCGAGCGGACTCTGATCCAGGAGGATGGGAGTCAACGCTTGGATCACGGGGATGGTCGCCGGGCCGGTACGCGAGAGGCCGGTGATTCCCGCGTCGGTCCGCACCAGGACTACGCTGTGATCGCGCTGAAAGGCGCGTCCGCCGGTCTCACCACTGATGTCGAGAGTAGGTGTCTCTACGCCCGTAATCTTCATCTGCTTGCTCCCCCACCGGAGGCTGCCGGGCGACGGGACCTCCCCATCGCTTCATCGCTCCTGGTACTCGGAAGTAAGGAACGTGGCCGCCGCATATTGTCCGGTACGATAGAGGAGATGGTACACTTGGGAGCGTTGATGTGGCCGTATCCAGCCTCATCCGCGAGAGGGAGCACACTATGGCCATGGTGCCAGATCGTATCCGGTCGGTGGGACGTAGTGAAGAGGCCGGCGACGGGCCAGGGGTGGCGCCGGGCCTTGATCAGTACGCGGTTATCAAGGTCGTCGGCGTTGGCGGCGCCGGGAGCAATGCCATTGATCGCATGATCGAGACGCAGATCGGGGGCGTTGACTTCATTACGGTAAATACCGATGCCCAGCAGCTGGTTCGCTCGGCCGCTCCGACGACCGTCCATATCGGCGACAAGAGCACCAAGGGGCTGGGCGCCGGTGGTAAGCCGGAGATCGGCGCGAAAGCCGCTGAGGAGAGCCTGGAAGACCTCGAAGCAGTGCTGCAAGGCGCCGACATGGTGTTCGTCGCCGCCGGGATGGGCGGCGGCACCGGCACCGGCGGAGCGCCGAAGATTGCCCAGCTCGCCAAGGGCATGGGCGCGCTTACCATCGCCGTGGTCACGCGGCCGTTCAAGTTCGAGGGTGCTCGCCGGCGGCAGGTTGCCGAGGACGGCATTGCCGAACTGCAAGCCGAAGTGGATACCCTCATTACCATCCCCAACGACCGCTTGCTCAACGTTGCCGACAAGAACGCTACGCTCACGGATGCGTTCAAGCTAGCCGATGACGTGCTGCGGCAAGGTATTCAAGGCATCTCCGACCTGATTACCGTGCCTGGGCTGATTAATCTGGATTTTGCCGACGTCAGGGCCATCATGGCCAATGCGGGATCGGCACTGATGGCCATTGGGCACGGCTCCGGGGAGAACCGCGCCGTGGAGGCGGCCAAGGAGGCCATTGCCAGCCCGCTGCTCGATATTGCGATCAATGGCGCGAGCGGCATCCTGTTCAACATCACCGGCGGCGAAGACCTGACCCTGGCAGAGGTCAATGAAGCGGCCGACGTGATTGCCAATGCAGCCGCTTCCGAGGCCAACATTATCTTTGGGGCGGTGATTGATCCGGAGAATGAAGGCTCGGTGAAGATTACCGTAATCGGCACCGGCTTCGAAGCACAAGCGATGATGCCGGGGGAGCGTATGTCGGCCTTGCCGCGGCAGCGGCCGGCTGCGCCTAGCCCGCGCGCGCGTGGCCTCCCCGAAGGGGCCGCTCCGCGTGGCCGAGACGCCCTGGATATTCCGGCTTTCCTCCGTCCCCGCCAGCGGCCGTAGCCCCACGCAGGTAGGTACGGCCGTTCCTCACCTCTGGTCCCTCTCCACTGGTGGAGAGAGGAGTTCCCTAGACCGCCGTCACTGCGGCGTGGGCCGGCGTCCAGCGGTGGGCAGAGGGCACATCCGCTCCCTTGTGCGGTAGCACGGGTGCGGGCCAGGGGGCCTAGCCCCCTCTGGCTTCCGGCCCCGTATCGGGGCACGGGACATGCTTGCGCCGGAATGACGGGCACGAGGAAAGGGGCGACAGGCCACCCGATGAAGCGCGCGGCCTTTGCGCTGTGGTAGAGGGGGAGGACGGTGGGCAAGCAGGGATTTGAACCCTGACCCCTTGCGGGACTAGCTCCTAAGGCTAGCGCGTCTGCCGATTCCGCCACTTGCCCGTGCCGGCGTAGGCGATGGTGAGCGCCGCTGCGAACCCGCCGCCGGGCCGCTCCCCTCACCAATTGCCGCTATCCAGTATAACAACGTGGGGAGCTTGCCCTCGGCTCACCAGCCGACCCAGGCACGCCGCCGCCGGTGGCGGTCGGCTCGCAGCATGCAATCGGGTGGAGAGGAGGAAGGGCAGCACGGCACAGCGTCGCCTGGGATCACCTGTCACCGCTGGCTCCTTGCCGGGCACCGGGCGCTCAACAATGGCAGCAGCGCAAGCGAAACGTATCGGGCTGGTGTATCAGCCGCGAAAACCGGAAGCGGTCGAGTTGGCCGCGTCGTTGGCCCAGCGAATCCAGGCCGCCGGTATCGAGACCTGGGCGGAATCTGCTTGGGAGGAAGCGGCGGTGAGCGCCGGCTTACCCGGCACGGACCTGGTCCTCACCTTTGGGGGTGACGGGACAATCATCCGCACCTTGCGACTGGCGGCGCCGGTGGGTGTGGCAGTGGCCGGCGTCAACTTCGGCAAGCTCGGATTTCTCGCTGAGGTCGAGGCGGATGAAGTATCCGCGGCGCTCCCGAGTCTGCTGGCGTCCGACTATTGGTTCGAGGAGCGCGCCTTGCTCGCCATCACCCACCGGCGAGCAGCGGCGGTGGTAGACGAATACCTCGCGGTGAATGAAGCGCTCATCAGCCGGGGGCGGGCCAACCGCGTCGTGCGGCTCCAACTGTGGATTCACGGCGAGTACGTCACGACCTATGCGGCCGATGGGCTGATTCTCGCCACGCCTACCGGCTCTACCGGCTCCAACCTCGCTAATCTCGGCCCGGTACTGCCGCCGGATATGCGGGCGCTTATCGTCAGTCCGGTGCTGCCGTTCGTGAGCTTCCCCAATCCCTTGATCGTTCCGGAGGGGGCGCCGTTGCGGGTGCGCGCCGTGTTCGATCACGAGGCGGTGCTCGCTATTGACGGGCAGCGCACGATTGCGTTGGAGAATGAAGCTGTCATCGAGGCGACTATTGCACCTTATCCGTGCTTGCTGGCCCGGCTCCGCAGCCGTCACTATTTCTACCGGGTACTGGTGCCCGGCTTGCAACGTGCCCCGCTGCTGCCTTCGACGACAGAGGGCGGATAGCTGACGGCTGACAGCGGATAGCTGGCGGCGACTGAGGGCATCATGCTGCACGAGCTGACCATCGAGAACTTTGCGCTGCTGGCTCACGTGCATATCCGGTTCGGCGCCGGCCTCAACGTCCTGACCGGCGAGACCGGGGCCGGGAAGTCCATCATTATTGACGCCATCAGCCGTGTGCTCGGCAGTCGCGGGGGAGCGGATGATGTCCGCACCGGGGCCACGCACGCACACATCGAGGCGGTGTTCGCGCTGGCCGAGCCGCCGGCGGCCCTGCACACGCTCCTGGCGGAACGAGGGCTGCTCGATGCCGATGACGATGAGCAGACGCCAGATACCGGCCCGCTCGACCTCATCCTTACGCGGGATATCCGCCCCAATGGGCGGAGCATCGGGAGGGTGAACGGCCGTGCCGTGCCACTGCAAACGGTAGCGGCGGTGGGTCGCTACCTGCTGGACATTCACGGGCAGACCGAGCATCTGTCGCTCTTGCAGCCGGCAACGCAACGCCAACTCCTCGACCGCTTCACCGGCCTGGAGGCGCTTGGCGAAACGGTACGCGACACGGCTGCGGCGCTAGGCAACGCGCAGCGGCAATGGCGTGCGATGCAGCAAAACGAGCGTGAGCTGGCGCGCCGCGTGGACCTGCTCCGCTATCAGGTAGACGAGATCGCCAGCGCCGACATGCAGCCCGGCGAGGACGAGGCGTTGCAGCGGGAGCGCCACCTGCTGCTCAATGCCGAGCAGCTTGCCAGCGCCACGGCCAGCGCCTACGGGCAACTCAACGGCACCGCGGGCGAGGCCGGGGCGCTCGATCAACTGGGCGACGCAACTCGGCAGCTCAACGCGCTGACCGCCATTGATCCGACGTTTGCCGAGACCGAGGAGATGCTGACCGAGGCGACGGCGCTTGTCGAGGAGGTAGGACGCTCGCTTCGGGCCTATGCCGAGGCAGTCGAGGCCGATCCGGCGCGGCTGGCCGAGGTGGAAGAGCGGCTGGACCTGATCCGGTCGCTGCAGCGCAAGTACGGCGACACCATCGAGGCGATTTTGGCCTACGGCGCAGCAGCAGCGGAAGAGCTGGACGGTCTGACGCGGCGGGATGAGCGCCTGGCCAAGCTCGCCACGCAGGCAGAAGACCTGGCGGCGCAACTGGGCCGGCGCGCGACCCGCTTATCGCGGGCACGCCGGCAGGCTGCCCGGCAGCTGGCAGCGGCGGTGGCCGTTGAGCTGGCCGATCTGAACCTGTCGGCGGTGTTCGAGGTGGCGGTGGAGTGCCAGCCCGACCCGGACGGTGTGCCCTGGTCTCCCGATGAGTCGCCGGCGCTGGGCGAGGAGCCGGCCCCCGGGACCCGGCTCGCCTGGGACGACAGCGGCATGGATACGGTGGAGTTCCGGATTGCGCCCAACCCCGGCGAACCACCCAAGCCGGTGGCGCGCATCGCGTCGGGTGGCGAGATGAGCCGCATCCTGCTCGCGCTGAAGTCCATTCTCTCCAGCGTGGATCGTACTCCGACGCTGATCTTCGACGAGATAGACGTGGGCATCGGCGGCCGGAGCGGCTGGGCGCTAGGCGAGAAGCTATCGGAGCTGGCCGCCCAGCATCAGGTGTTGTGCGTGACCCACCTGCCACAGTTGGCGGTCTACGGCCAGAGCCATTTCTTCATCGCCAAGCGGGAGCGGCAGAACCGCACCACGACGACGGTACAAGAACTGACCGAGCAAGAGCGGCTCTCCGAGATAGCGCAGATGCTCGGCGGCACCACGGCCGCGAGCCTGGACCGTGCCCGCGAGATGCTGGAACGGGTAGGGCGGGGCCGGGTAGCAGCGTAGGCAGCGGCGCGCGACCCGCCGCACCCCATCACTCCAGCGTAAGCCGGAGTCCAACAGCAACTCCGGGGTGGCACCTAGATTCCTGCCTACACCGGAGTGACGGACGGATGTGCTCGGCCCCGGCGCAGCAGGGAGAAATCTCCTCTTCCCTATCGCTCGGCGAGGGAGAGGGGGACGCGGGGCCGGGCCAAAGCCGCACGGATAGGGCCAGGTGTGGTGCGGCTTTGGCCCGGCTGGGGGTGCGGCGCCGCACCCCCAGCCTAGGCGGCAACCAGGCTCACTTCCAGGCGACGCCCCATCCTGAAGACCGCCCCAAAGAGCACCACGCAGATCGCCAAACCGATCGCTAGCTCCGGCCAGACGTCCGCGAGCGATGCGTCCTTGATAGCAATTTCGAAGAGCGGCGAGAGGAAGTAGTACGTCGGGAAAACCTTCGCAATCCACTGCGGGAGGTTGGGCCAGATGAAGAAGATCACCGGCGCGAACAGCAGGACGCCGCCACCCTTCTGCACCGTGAAGAGGGTATTCGTGTCCGGCGCCCAGGAGCCGAGCAGCAGTCCCAGTGCGGCGGACATGAGCGCGGCGAGCGCGAGCACCAGGACCAGCGCGGCCGGTTGCGCTCCGAAAGCGCTGTTGATGGCCAGGGTGATCAATCCGGCAGCCAGGGCCAGCACACAGCCCAGCACACCCTTGCTCATCAGCACGTCCGCCACCTGTGTCGGCGTGACGAGCAACGCCTGGAGCGTCCGGCGCTCTTTCTCCTCGACGAGGCTGGCGGCCGGCACCATCCCCCCACCAATCCAGACGGCGTACAGCAGCAGCAGCGGCAGCAGGCGCTTCACGATGGGTATGGCGTCACTCTCCCCCACGGTCGTCAGGGCAACCTCAATCGGCGCCGGTGCTCCGGCCACCCCCCGGATCAGATCAATTGCCGTCACCCCCAGGATGATGCGGTTGGTGGCCAGACTCTCGCCTCCTACAAAGAACTGGAGGTCCGGCCGGGCACCGGCACGCAGGGCGGCGTCGAATCCCGACTGGAGGACCAGCCCGGCATCAAGGTCGTTCGCTTCTACTAGCGCTTTCAGCCGGTCGGCGGATTCCGGGAAGGCGACCTCAATGCCCTCGATATCCCGGACGGCCTGGGCAATACTCGATTGCCCCTCATCCACGACACCGAGCCGGGGGACCGGCTCGAAGAGGCTACCGAACACACCCCGGATGAGCAGCGTGAGTACCACCGGCACGACGAAAGCATAGAGGAACAGCGGGGAGCGTGGTCCCAGCTGGAGGTCCTTGCGTAGCACGTTCCAGACCCGTAGTCCATTCATAGCGCCTCCACCTTCCTCTTCAGAACGTACCACCCCACGCCGAAAGCGGCGACACACCACGCCAACAGCATCCCCAGGTAGGGCAGCACGTCCAGCCAGCCGGCACCGTAGGAGCTTACGCCGACGATGGTCTGCACCAGCCCGTAGGACGGCAAGACCTGCACCCAGACGGCCCCGCTGCCCGGAAAGAGCGCTGCCATCGCGGGGATCAGCAGCGGAATCATGAAGATCATGCTATAGAAGACCATACCGATGAAATCCCGACCGGACGCCCCGGCAATCAGCCCGCAGCCGGTGACTAGCACCGCCCCGAGCAGGAGCGCCGTGAGCAGGATCAGCGGCTCGCGGCCGAACGAGCCGATCAGCAGCATGACCAGCGACGCCTCCGTGAAGGCGAGGGCCGTGCCAAACACGCCCTTGGCTACCAGAAAGTCGGCTGTCCTGACCGGCGTCACCAGCACCGCCGTCACCGTGCGGCTCTGCACCTCGCCGGCTACGAGCGCGCCGAGCGCCATCACTTCGACCATCAGGATGAAGAAAGCGATGAGCGGCCGCATCTTCTCGCGCAGCGGCACCTGGTCGCCAGCGCGATCCTCACCGAGGATCACCGTCTCCTGGGCCGGCTCGGCAACCGGCAGGACATTCCCCGTCAGCGCATAGGCAATCTCGCGCACTATGCTGGACATGGCGCGGCGGATGGCCGGCGGCACACTCGCCTCTATGTAGACCTGCACCGTAGTCTGCTCGCCGGCGGCCACACGCCGGAGGAAGCCGGCCGGAAAGGCTAGGCCAATAGCAAGCTCCTCCTCAGCCGCACGCTCGCCCAGCCCCAGAGCGGCCTTAAGCGCGTCCGCGGTCTCGAACATGACAAACTCGATGCCCTCGCCCTGCGTAGCGGCGAGCTGATCGAACACCTGATCCATCCCGGTCTGATGGACACCAACCTTGATCGTCTCGTCCACGGAGTTGGGCAGCAGCCAGAAGGCGACCACGTAGACCACGATCCCCAAGACTGTCACCAAGACAAAGAACCGGTCGCGCGTGTGCTCCGCGAGGTCTTTACGGATGATGGCGGCCACGATGGCCGCCCGCGATACTTGGCCGTTCATGTATCGAGGCCCCGTCCGGTGACTTTGATAAAGATGGCTTCCAGGGTAGCCTCTTCCGTATGAATGGTGAGGAGATCATCGGCCCCTAGCGCCGCTTTGAGCTGATCCCCGGCGTCCGGGGAGTCGAGCAAGACGCGCTGCTCGCGCACCTCCTCCTTCTCGCGCACCCGCACCCGGACGGACCGCTGCCCGTGCGCGAGCTTCAGGTTCTCCGGCGTGTCCAGCGCGACAATGCGCCCCTCGTTGATGAACGCCACCCGGTCGGAGAGCTTGTCGGCCTCGTCCATGTCGTGCGTGGTGAGCAGCACCGCGGCACCGCGGTCGGCCTCCTCGCGGATCACCTGCCGGATCGCTTGCGCCGAAACCGGGTCCAGCCCGTCGGTCGGCTCGTCGAGGAACAGCACGTCGGGCTTGTTCACCAGGCATCGCGCCATCATCAGCCGCTGCTGCATGCCCTTGGAGTAACCCTTCACGCGGTCGTCGGCACGGTCGGCAAGTCCGACTTTCTGCAACAGCTCACCGGCATCGAACTCCTCGATACCGAAGAGCCTGGCAAAGAACTCCAGGTTCTCGCGGCCCGACATAGTGAGATAGAGGTTCTTCTCCTCGAAGCACACGCCGATCCTGGCCTGCACCTCGGCGCGGCGTTTTGTGACATCTTGATCGAGCACGGTGATGCTGCCGGTCTTGGGCCGGGCCTGACCGGTGAGGATCTTGATGGTGGTGGACTTGCCGGCGCCGTTGGGGCCCAGAAAGCCCAGGATTTCACCGTGCCCCACCTCAAAGCTGATATTGTCCACGGCAACAAGGTCGCCGTAGGTGTAGGTGATGCCATCCACGCGGATGGCTGCATCGGCCATGCGCTGCTCCTTTCAAGCTAACCCTGGCCGCCCTCACCCCGGCCCTCTCCCACGGGGAGAGGGCGCTTGGATTCCCGCTTTCGCGGGAATGACAGACGAGGCGGTAGGAGTAGCCGTATGCCCGCCGGCCAAGCGTTCGAGCGTGTTCAAGGTGAACACCGACGCGAGGGAGCAGCCGATAGCGCCGATGTTTTCGGCGCCGCCCTGCTGTCGATCAATTACACACACCACATTGTTCACGACGAGGCCCAGCGCACGGACCTCCCGCACCGAGGCGACGACCTGCCCTCCGCTGGTGATGACGTCTTCTACGACGACGGCGGTTTCTCCGCGGCGAAATCCACCCTCGACAAGGTTACAGGTCCCGTAGGTTTTGGCTTCCTTCCGCACGTAGAGTGCCGGCTTGCCGGTACGCAAGGAGAGCGCGGTGGCGAGGGGGATGCCGCCTAGCTCCAGACCCGCGAGCCGATCATAGGTGGGCGGGAGCAGCGCCTCCAGCGCGGCGGCGACTGCCCGTAGGAGGACGGGATCGCTCTCGAAGCGGTACTTGTCCCAGTAGAACGAGCTGACCAGCCCGGAGCGCAGGGTGAACTCACCCGTTAGGTAGGCGGCCGCCTTGATCCGCTGCGCTAACTCCATTCTCAGCACGCTCCGCCTCTCCCATCCCCCACCTCGTCATTTCGGCGGAAGCCAGAATCCAGGCGCCTAGAGCCACCGCCACACACGCCCACCTGGATTCCCGCTTGCGGGGGAATGACGGATAGGTGCCATTTTCGTACCAATGACCGGGAACCGCCAACGGCGCCTAGTCGGCGGCGAACTTGATTCCGGCCTCTTGGACCTCTTGATACGGCAGCATCCAGACCAGCGACTCGTCGTGGAGATCACCGACCTGAATGCGGTTGCCGAACGGATCACGGAAGTCGCAGCGGAAGCGGGGATCCACTTCCAGGCCATACTTGGTAGTGATCTTCTCGCGCACGGCGGCGATCTGCGCTTCGTCGCGGACCATAATGCCGAAGTGCTTCCAGCGGTCGGGGCGCAGCTCTTCAACCTCGAAGATAGCCAAGAACTGGTGCTCGCCGAGCTTGCACCACGCTGCTCCCTCGCCGCCGCGTAGCATCTCCAAGTCGAACACGTCGGAGTAGAAGGCCACTGCCTGCTCTACGTCGTCTACCTCAATGGCGATGTGATTCGAGCCATACACTTGCACGGTCATCGTGGGTTCCTCCTTATGTCACCTATCAGAATCATAGCAGCAGCCACCGGTCGAACGGAGGGATGCCGGGAGCAAAGGGACGAGAGGGCAACCTTACGCCGACTTGTGCGCCAAGCGTGACCATGCCCGGCGCACCATTGTCGCGATGGTCTCCGGTGACGCCATCGCCAGCCTGCCATCCGCAGTTACGGGATCGAGCACCGTGCAGCCCCATGTCCGCAGCGCCGCCGCCGACTCCTGGGCGCGGGGATGCGCCCAGAGCGGAGTATTGACCGCGATGGCGACGATCACCGGGGTACGCCGGCCGATGGCCTGGGCGGCGATAGAGAGCGCCTGATTGTCGGCGATACCGGTAGCGAGCTTGTTCAGGGTGTTGAAGGTGCAGGGCGCAATCACCACCACGCCCGGCGCCGGTCGCGGCAACACCGCGTCGTCAAAGTAGCTCTCGACGATCCGGTGCCCCGGCACCAGTGCCAACTCCCGCGGGCTGACCACCCGCCGCGCTCCCGGCGTAAGCAGGGTGAGCAAGCGCCCGGCGCCCGGCGCGAGTGCCCGCAGCACTTCCGGCGTGCGCCGGGCGACGGAGGCGCCCGTCACGATGAGGTAGGTGGGAGTTGCCATCGCAAGCCTGATCTCTGGTCCGGTGATGCTCGTCGCACTATGGTACACGGTGCCGCCGTTGATTGGCCCCGGTAGCTCAATCCGGGAGAGCGCCGGGGAGGCGGCCTGTATTGCGGCAGCGCCCCCTCTCGCTACGTCCCAGACTCACCTTGTCGCCACGCACCCGACGGCGTAGCATGGGCAGGTACGGGTGCAGTGCCAACATGTGCAATGGCTACGGAGGCCCCTCATGGCCGTGCGGACGAACCTCTACGACGACTATGCAACCGAATATGCCGAGTACATCTCTGACCAATATGGGGAGGACAGCTCGTTCATCCGGCACCTCCTGGTCCCGCGCCTGCTGGCATACGCGGGCGACGTGGCCGGGCGCAGGGTGCTCGATGCCGGCTGTGGCGAGGGGCATATCGCCAGAATGCTGGCACAGCGGGGGGCAGAGGTCACTGCCATTGATCTTGCGCCGCGCCTGCTTACCATCGCGCGGGAACGGGACCCCGGGACGAGCACAGCCTATCTGGCCTATGATCTCAGCCGACCGCTCCCCCAGTACCGTGAGTGCTTCGATCTGGTGGTGAGTAATCTGGTCCTGCCCGACATGGATGACTACCGGGGTTACATTGCCACGCTTGGGGACGTGCTGAAGCCCGGCGGCCGCGCGGTGCTTTCGCTACTCAATCCTTACCGATCGGTGCTCGACGAAAGGGTGCGGCACTATTTCGAATCGGGTCGGGGCATCCGTGAGTACCGGGGGCTGGCGCGATGGGGCATCCACGCCTACTACTATCATCGGACGCTCGAAGAGTACGTCACCGCATTTCGGGAGAGCGGGTTTCTCTTGAGCAATCTCTCCGATCTCTGCCCCACGGATGTGCTGCTCGAGAGCGGCCATCCGGGTCCCAGGAGGGTCTATCACTTCCCGATCTTCATGGTCCTGGCGTTCCTCAAGCAGTAGGTGTTTCGGCCGGCGATGGGCTGGATGGCCTGCACGGTCTAGCTCCCTTGCCGCATGGCAAACAGCTCGGCGCGCTCCAGGCGGATGTCCAGGGACAGCCAGCGTCCGTAGAGGGCAGCGACCGAGGCGTGCTCGCGCCAGCGCAGCGGGTGGTCTATCGCATCGGCTTGGATCGGCTCCATGTCTGCGGGGGTGTAGCCGGCGATGGGGAACCCGGCTTCGTCGAGCAACCCCACCCGGCAGGCGCCCTGCCCCGCATCCACGTTGATCCGCAGCTGCTCCCGCTCCAGGAACAGCGGACGGGTGCGAATATGCCCAGTGCCGGCCGCGCGCAGGCCGGCAAACCCGTCCACGCGCAAGGTGGCCAAGCACAAGCCCCGGGGGCGCTCGGTGCCCGGCGGTAGCTCGCGCGGCGGGGCCGGACTGTGGTACCAGGCGCCAGCGGTGTGATAGAAGTAGAGCCGATCACCTGCCCGGATCGGCGCCGACGGAAACATCGCCATCCGGCCACTGTCCCAGGCATCGCCGGCGCCGCGGGGCAGAATACAACGCGCTTCCGGGGGCCGTATCCACTCCTCGCCGTCACGCGAATAGGTTAGGTCTATATCCAAAGACCAATCGTCGTGCGCGTGCAGGATACGCGCAAAGCCCAGGTACATATCGTCGTAGACGTAGCCGTTGCTCATGTAAATCTGGTCGTGCGGGCGGTCGTACTCGTCAATGGGCAGGATCGGTACGAAGGGCGACCAGGAAACGAAATCGGGACTCCAGGTCGTGTGTCGGAGGCGGATCCACATATCGCGCTCGTGATCCCAGTACATGCGCTTCCCGAAGAGCCGGTAGCCGCGGCGTAGGGTGTCCACCATGAACGTGTACGTGTCGCCAAAGCCGTCGGCGAAGGTATGCACCAGCCGCTCGTGGGCCGGCCAGTGGATACCGTCGGGCGAGGTGGACGTATACAGCCCGGTCGGGTGTGAGGTGTCCTTACGGGCATACAGGCGCTGGCCCGTCTGCGGATCGCGGTCGCGGTTATAGCGCCAGAGGGCCATCTTGTACCGGCCGTCAGGGTTGGGGTCGAGGGGGTCGCGAGCGATACACGGTCCGGTCAGCTCGTGCGGACCGGGGTACACACCCGAGGTCGTGAAGTTCACCACACAGATGTTGTTGTCACGGCTTCCGCGAAACTCCTGCACTCCGAGCGAGGGCGTGTCCCAGTGGAGGCCGTCGCGGGAGCGCGCTTGGCAGACAAAGGCCGACTCGTACACCCCCTGGGGATTATCGGGGCGCGTGTAGTACCAGAGGACGAACTCACCCGTCTGCGGATCGCGCTCGTAGCCGCCGTGGTCAACGCAGATGGGCCCCCACCGGTCGGTGAACACGTGGATGGGATTGTCGGGATGCTGCTCCAGACGGTGAAAGACCCGCGCTACGCCTTGGGAGGAGTGGATGTGGTAGTCGTCTACAAAGATCATGGTGGCTCTGCTCCTTTGCCCTGGATACTGCTTCTGGCCCTGGATTGCGGCTTTCGCCGCAATGACGAGCGTCTAGCCTCCCTATGGTCCCCCCGCTGCGGCGGGAGGACATGGATTCCCGCATGCGGAGACCTTTGCATAACCCCCAGGACGGCGTGCTCAGTGGCCGTGACTTCACACCCGCCCACCTGGGAGGGCCGATTTTTGGATTCCCGCGCAAGCGGGAATGACGGGTTACGCAAAGGTCTCCATGCGCGGGAATGACCGTGATGAGGCAGAGCTAGTTCACTACTCAGCCGGGCAGGGCAGTGATCGCGTTGGCACTGATGAAGTCGAAGTTGATGTCCCAGCCCAGCCCCGGTTGCTGCGAGACGTGGACAAACCCCGCCTCATCCAATGGATCAACGATGGTATCGAGCCATGGCGTCCGCTGCTCGTAGTCGAGGAACGGGTGGAGCAGGCCGCGCTCATAATACTCTCCGGGAATGCCCATGGCACAGAGGGCGTGCAGGTTACCGGGCCCGCCGCCATGCACCTCCATCCGCACGCCGAACGACTCGCAGAGATGCGCGGTCTTCATCAGTGGCGTGATGCCACCCACGTCGCCGACGCCGCCGCGGCTGATGTCCGAGGCCCCGCGCACGATCCACTCGGCCCGCGTATACATCCGACCCTCGGCCGTCTCCGGCCCAAGTACCGGGATGGTGAGCTGATCGGTCAGCCAGACGTAGGAGGAGACGTTGTGCTCGTCCATCGGCTCCTCGAACCAATGGAAGTCCAGCTGCTCCAGCTCCTTACCGATGAAGAGTGCTTCCTCTCGACTGTAGTGGTGGAAGCAATCGAGCATCAGCGCCATGTCGTCACCGACGCGCTCCCGCACCGCCCGACAGGCGGCAACGTCCCGCTTAGGGTCCGGCGCCCAGGGAATCGGTGGCATCCAAGTATGGAGCTTGAAGGCGGTATAGCCCTGTGCTCGGCACTGCGCGGCGAACTCCGCGTAGGCCTCCGGCGTATTCAGGCCGCCCTCGACCTCATCGCCACACATCGTGCTGGCATAGGCCGGTACCTTGTCACGAACGCCGCCGAGCAGCTTGTAGACGGGCTGGCCGAGGGCGCGACCGGCGAGGTCCCAGAGCGCCTGGTCCACCACTCCGATGAGGCGGTCGGACAGGACTTCCTTGGAACCTCGCTGCGCCTGCTTGAGCATTTGCCAGAGCTTCTCGCGGTAGAAGGGGTCCGCGCCGACCAACATCGGCGCGATGACGTGCCGGATAGCACCGGGACTACCCCCGAAGCAGTAGCCACTAACGCCCTGGTCGGTGCGGATCTCCACGAGACATTCCGTGGCGTCATATTCAGGAACCGGGTGGGAATGCCCCTCCGAATCGCGCGCGATCTGCGACTTGTAGGTAAAGGGCTGCGCCGTCACGCTCACAATCTTCATGCGCTCCGTGCTCCTGTTCTACGCGGGCCGCACCTCCAGCGCCCCCTCCATCGCTGCGATAGAGAGGGGGAGGCATCGCGGCGGGGAGGGCGAGGCTCGCTCTAGGGCGTGTTCACACTAAGCTGCCAGCTGCTCCTGTCAGCCGGTCATTGCGGGCGCAGCGCGGAATCTCAAGCGCCCGCTGGCCAAAACCGGTGCTCACGACAAGGAGTTGAGACCCTTCACTGCGCTCAGGGTGACATTATGACGGTATGGGAGCGGTTGTGTGAACACGCTCTAGTACCAGCCGTGCTCGTAGGTGGCGACCTCGCCGGACTCCTGGGAGAACCAGCCGGGGCCGCTACTCAGCCGAACCTCCTGGTTGGTGATCGCCGACTCTTCGGCGGCAAATAGGATTTCCATGATATGCCGGCCGTAGACACCCGAGGCCGGTGGCTCGATGTTTAGCTCGATAGCCGTAGCGAACGCTTCCCACTCACGAGCAAAGTTGCTGCCTTCATCTTCGACGGCGACCCGCTCCCACTGATCGCCTTTGCCCACCCAGACGCCAGCCGCGACCAAGCCGCCACCGCCACGCCCGATGTGCAGCGATCCTTCCGCGCAGATGATGTTCAGATCGTGATTTGGCCCGCCGTCCTTGTAGGCCACGGCCACCGCGAGACCGACTTGTCCGTTCTTGTAGCGGATCATGGCCGAGCCGTAGTCGTCGGCGGCCTGGTAGTACGAGCGGTTGCCGATGGCCGCCGATACGGAGAGCGCCTGTGACGCCATGAACCAGGTCAAACGGTCTACCACGTGGACGCCGTTGGTGAGCCACATGCCCCCGCCGTGGTAGCGACTGCGATATTGCGCCCGGCGTCTGGGATAGCCCCAGCGCTTGGACATGTAGTTGACGGCGGTGATGACGGGGCCTAGCTCGCCCGAATCGAGGATTTCCCGCGCCTTGCGGTTGGTGGGGGAGAAGTGGTTGGTCAGGCCCACCATGAGCTTTACGCCGTTCTCGCGGGCGGCAGCAACCATCTCATCGCACTGCTCCAGGCTAATGGCCATCGGCTTTTCCACCAGCACATGCTTGCCGGCCCGGCAGGCGTCTACGGTCAGCCGGTGGTGGAGCATGTGGCCGAGCACCACGCCCACCGCGTCAATCTCGGGGTCCGCCAGTAGCTCCGTGTGTGTCGCGTAGCCTTTGGGGATGTCGTACTCGGCCATGAACTCCTGCCGCCGCGCCGCCATCAGATCGGCCACCGCCACAACCTGCACGTCGTCCAACTCGGCAATTCCCCGACAGTGGGAGTTGGCGATTCCTCCCAGACCGATGATTCCGACCCTCAGCATCGTTGCCTCCTCCGGGCATAGCTGACCGCAGTGTGCCACTGGTACGGTCGTTCGTCAATGGCGCCGGTGCGCCGCGATCAACAAGCAGGCTGGCGCAAACCTCAGCCCATTGCAGCTCCTGTTGCCCGCCGATACCCGCCGATAGTGGAATCTATAGTACACTCTCGGTAGCTGGTAGGGGCGCAAAGACTGCCAAAGGAGCGGCCGGGAAGATGACCAAGACCACGATCAACCGAACGGCAGATCGCAAGGAATACGGCCGTCCTACTGCGCCCGTACTCTTCCCGGAGAGCTTGCGAGACCTGGAGAAAAAGGGACTGCTCAAGTGCGGGAAGCAACCCTTGCCAGCGAATTTTTGGGACCTGCCGCGTCCCGCGGACCCCCAGGCGGCCGTGCGTTCGACCGTCTTACGTGAGCGAGAAGTCGGCTGGTGAATTTCTGGGATACGTCGGCGATTGTGCCGCTCTGTGTGTCTGCCGATAGCGTATAATCTACAGCATACCCAAGGATGGTCTTGCCATGAGGATTCCTGAGCCAATAGAGACACGTGGTTTTTTCTGGTTGCCCGGAAAACCGAAGAATGAGGTGCCGGGGATTCTCCGTATCTCCGAGTCAGGAGAAATAGAACTTGAAACACTCGGTCTCTTGCGAGATTTTCGCGCTGTCATAGAAGATCACGGTATGGTAGTGAAGAGTCCGGTAGAATACGGGAAGCCGAATCTGGATCGCATTGTAGGGATAGTTGAGAAAGGTCGTTCAGTTACTCTCGATGGATGTATCCCTCGGCATAAACAATTCGACACTAGCCTTTCGAAGTCTCTCATTCGTGCTGATTTTGCTTTCATCGGACGACAGTATGACACGGAAGAAGAGATATCTTTCTCGAAACTTGAATTCTCTGTCGATGGACTTGACGAATGGCTTGCTATCTCCGGGTTTGACGCACAACTAGGGTGGCTTGATTCTCAGAACATAGAGAGCTTTAATATACACTATAAATGCCCTGATGACATTTCTTTGGTGCTTCCCGATGAAATTGGTCTGAATTTCACCTTCAATTATAAGTTTATATGGGGCGCTCATCCCGTTACCGAGGCGGAAATCACTCAGAAAGCATATATCTCTCTGTCGTTGACAGGACCACAACCAGTCGAGTGTTTCTTTTCACTCATGTCCAAAATTTGCAACTTCTTATCTTTTGCAGTTGATCAAGCTGTTTCAATAGACTCTATCACAGGCTATCTACTAGGGGACGAGGCTCTGAATGCTGAACAGCCTCAAGTACCTGTCAATGTATATGGTGAAATTGGTCATCACTCCGAGAAAAAGCCGGGGATACGCTTACATAGAATGTTGTTCGCACATGAGAATATAGGTGATTACCTTGAGCAGGTCCTGGCTAGATGGCTCGAAAGCTATGAAAAGTTCGAGCCGGCATTCAATCTCTATTTTGCTTCCAGGTCCGGCGATGTTCGGTATCAGGAAGTAAGGTTCCTCTTGCTTGTGCAAGGTATAGAGGTCCTACATAGAAGAAGCTACCAAGAGACGTCTATGCCGGAGGGGGAATTCGGCGATCTGAGGAACATAATATTGGAAGCTGTCCCAGACGATAAGCGGGACTGGATGAAAGGAAAGCTGGAGTACGCGAACGAAATTTCATTGCGGAAGCGGATTAAGCAAATGGTTGCACCATTTAAGGATCTAATGGGAACTGGAAGGGAACGCAATCATTTCATTAATAAAGTTGTCGACACGAGAAACTATTTAACCCATTATGATAGCGATTCTTCGAACAAAGCTGCCAGTGGACAGGAATTATGGCATCTGTATCAGAAACTCGAAGCTCTGTTTCAATTGCATCTCATACAGCTAATGGGAGTGCATGCTGATTCTATCAGGTCCATAGTGAGTGATAATGAAGCTCTTCGCAGTAAAATTGGTCTTAACCGTGGGGATTCCTATAGAGGCTCCTTTACAGAAATAGACGCTCCGTCTCCCCCGTCCCCGTCCTGAAGTATAGCTCACGCACTATCCCGATCCGTCAGCAGCAGGATCGCGGCGATGCGGCGTGCTGTCTCTGCGAAGTGCTGGACCTCCGATGGGAGGAGGGGGCGGCCGAGGACGGTTAGCTCGCGGTAGGAGAGCCACTTCTTGAGCACTTGGTAGCCGCCGAGTTTGTAGCCCCAGACGGCGGCCGGGACGTTGCGCCAGTAGGCATGGCCGTTGAGGTAGATGTCGAACGTGGTGGAGCCGAGAGGTCCAGCCCCCCTATGGTCCCCCCGCTCCGCAGGGGGACGTGGATTCCCGCGTGCGCGGGAATGACCGGGAATGGGGGCCGGGGGGTGAGGCATGTCCAGCGCAGCACGCTCGTCGGTGGTGGGGGCGCGGGGGACGGCGCGGCCGGCGCCGGGCATCACGGCTTGGCCAACGCCGAACCGCCCCCAGCCGGCCGTCACCGCAAAATCGTCGTCGGTCATGTTGCGCCCGTCGGTGGTGGACGGGACGGCGATGGCGGCAAGCTCCGGGTGCAGCGGGGAGACCGTGACGCCCGGCACGGGCGCTTCCGAGTCGAGCAGCCGGGCCAACTCCTGCCCCCGCGCCGCCGTGGCAAAGAAGGCTTGTCGCTGCTCCGGGAGGACGGCCGCCGCGTCGTGCTCCCGCTCATCCAGTGCAGCCATGTTCAATTCACTGCTCCCGGCGGGCCAGCCGGGGAGCGGAATGCGCGGCCATTCCATCCGCAGCGCCCCGGCATTAGCCGCGCGGTAGGCGGGGTCGTGCAGCACGGCGAGGACGTAGTGAAACAGGTCTTCTACGTCAGCGCCGAGACTCCTGAGGTAGCTTTTCGCCTGCTCCGACAGGTTGGGACTGCGCTGCGCGTCTTTGCTGCCGATTCCGAGGCCATCATCACGGAGCCATGCGGGAAAGAAACTTGATAGCCCATTCCCGAAATTATCAGCAAAATGAGGAACCATAGTGCCGCGTGAGAAGTCTTCCTGCGCTTCTCGCTCCCGAGCTTCAAGCCACACATTTCCCTCAAACGCATGCGGCTTGTAGGCAGCGCGCTTTTCACCAAGCAAGCTCGTTTCTGCCTCCCAGTAGAGCCAGCGATTGTCGAACGGTCGGTAGGCGTAGCGGACGATGCCGCTCTCGCCGGGGTCGTCACGCCCGAGCAGCGTGTCGCGTACTGCGCGGGCGTTGAAGCGTCCCGTATCTTTCATCACAACTGGATAGTGCCGGGCGATTTCGTCATGACTCACATCCGCATTGAAGTAGTCCGCGATACGCGACTTGAGTCGGTCTAAGTCGGTGTCGACGAGGAACGCATCGCGGCTAGTCTTGACCCCGGGAAACCAAGCCGGGAACAGGTCAGTCAGCGTCGGCCAGTCGAACCAGTTCTGGCTGACGGCCGTTGGCGTGAAGGGCAAGCCGAGCGGCAGTACCGGCTCGATGCGGTCGTAGAGCGCGTCCGGTTCCGTCTCTGCCGTCTCCGTCAACTCCTCGCGCTTGGCTTGACCCCAGAGATGGCGGAAGCCGACCGCGCTGGCCGGCGCATGGTTGCCTTTGCGGATTAGCGTCGTGATGGCGGTGCCGACCTGGATACCGACCGGATCGTCCGGCGAGGAAAAGATGCTGGGGTCCGGGGAGCCGTCGGGCGCGATCTTGCCGGTCTTGTACTTGTCGCCGTTGAGGCAATCGATGCGGATCGCGTCGAACGCTTCCAGATAGCGCTCCCGCATGCCGGTGAACGACAGCCCATCCAGCCAGGAGTAGTTGGAGATGAAGCAGACGATGCCCCGGCCTGTCTGCTCGGCGATGCGCCGCTCGGCCATGCGAAAGAAGCGGACGTACAGGTCGTTCAGCCCTTGGCCCTCCGGCCGGCGCACCCGCTCGGTCCGGCGGTAGGCTTCCGACAGTGCCCGTTCCTCGTCCACTGCCATGCCGGCGTAGCCGTTGTAGGGCGGATTGCCGAGGATGACGAGGATCGGCCAGTGCTGCTTCACGCGGTCCGAGCGGTCGCGCTCTTCCTCCAGCTCGGGAAACGGTAGCGGCTGCCGCACCTCCGGCTCCCAGCCGGTCAGGGCATTGGTGAGGAAGACGCCGGCGCGCTCCGTTTCGTCGTCGGCGAGCGGCGCGTCGAGCGCCTGCATGGTCAGGCCGACTTGCAAGTGGGCCACGACGAACGGCGCGGGCATGATCTCGAAACCGAACACCCGTTGCAGCGCCGCCTGCTTTACGCGCGCGCCCGTCAGCGCGCCCAGGCCGCGGTCCTGGAGGTTGGTAGCGATCCGACGCAGCACCTCCGCGAGATAGGCGCCGGTGCCGCAGCACGGGTCCAGCACGTAGACATTTTCCGCGGCCAGCCCGTCGGCGATGCCGAGGTCGTCTTTGAGCGCCCGATCCACGCGGGCGACCATGTAGCGCACGACCTCGGCGGGCGTGTACCAGACGCCGAGCTGTTTGCGGAGGGCCGGATCAAAGGCGGCCAGGAACGGCTCGTAGAAATAGGGTACGGCCGCGCTCCCCGATCCGGTCGGGGACAGGCTCTCGTTGAAGCGGGCAAAGAACGCGGCCTGGTCTACGCGATCCAGCGCCGCCGCGGTCCAGTCCAGCACCTCGACGAGGCCGAGCGGTCGCAGGCGGCCAGGGTCCGAGAGCTGCTGGAACAGCGCCCGCAGGACCGGGGCGCGCAGATGCCAGACCGCTTCATGCCAGTTGAACCGGCCGGCCGGTTGACGTGCCAGAGCCGCACCACCTCTTTCCAGCGGATTGTGCGGCTCTGGCGCTGTCAGTGGCGGCGTCTGCCGCGCCCACAGCACCCAGGCGGAAAAGACGCCATAGAACAACGTCTGTACCAGCGTGGAGCGGAAGAACTGCGCGCCACGCTCGCCCTCGAAACGCACGCCAAGCGCCTCTTCCAGCGCGGACCGCACGGCCTTAAGCGAGGGCGTATCGCCAGCCGCCTCGACCCTAGCGAGGCCATCGCGCGCGTAGGAGGCGAGTAGCCAGGCCAGGTCTTGCGGCTCGGCGAGCGTGGCACGATGGGACAGCGCGCGGCACAGATACTCACCGAGGCCGGCGCCAACTGCACGAGCCAAGGCGCGCGGCGTCTCTAGCCGCTTGTCGAACGCCGCGGCGCTGGCGGCCAGCCGGAAGGTCTCCAGCTTGGCCGGCCGGCCCGCCGCGTCCTCGCCGAGCAGCACGAAATCGCGCGTGTTCGTGACCAGCACGAGGCGATAGCGTGCCCAATAACGGCTTACCTGATCGCTGTTGGCGGTCAGCCAGGCGTCATCGTCGGCAGGCTTTACCTCAACGACACCGCACTCCGGCGTCTGTCCCTCGCGCGGCCGGCCGCGCTGCACCTGCCGCGCCGCATAGAGGCCGAAGTCGGGATGGCCCGCGCCTTGATCGGCCAGCTCGCCGACGCAGAACACCTTGGGCTTGAGCGTGCCGCCGACGGCGTTCAGGAGGTTGGCGAGCGGTAGATAGGTGGACCGCTCACCGGTCGCACCGCCGGAGGCACGCACCCGCCGCAGATCGGCAAGGTAGTGTTCGACCGCCGTTGCCAACTGCGTATTCGTTGCCATCAGCGTCCTAGTATAGCCCGCCCCCTCGCCGCGGTCGGCGGCCGATGGGGTGTGGGGGCTGGACTCCGGCCCCGTATCGGGGTACGGGGCATGCTTTCGCCGGAGTGACGGGAGTGGGAGGCCGGAGCCGGGAGCGGGCACCATGAATGGCGCCTCTACGCTGTGGCTACCTAAGCGGCTGGCTGGCTTACTCGAACCAGTAGGAGTAGAAGCGGGCGTGGCGCAGCGTGAAGCGCAGGACCACCGGGCGGCCTTGCCACTGCCGCAGATCGCCTTCCGGCCAGTGGAACTCACCGCGCGGCAGGTCGCCCTGCAAGCGTTCGGAGGTCGCGAGGGTAGTGCCGTCCGGGTCTTGTAGCTCGGCGGACAGCTCGCCGCGCACTGCCGTGACATTCGCGTGGAGGGTCCGACCGGAGAGACGGAAGGGGTTCGTCACCAGCACGCCGGCGGCGTTGCCGGCATCGAGCGACACAAAGCCGTCCCGGCGCAGCACCGCCAGGCAGACTGCCCCGCGGTCGGGATCGAGGGTGTGGGCATCGGTCCAGTTGGCGGCGGCGCGATACTTCACGCCGGTGTAGTAGAACCAGAGCGCGTCACCGTGGAGCACCGGCGCCGACGGACCGAGGATTTGGGTGATGTCATAGGCGCCGGCGCCAGCGGGCGACTGTCCGATGAAGGGCTGGCGGTCGGCCAACCGATCCCAGGTCTGCAAGTCGCGGCTCCAAGCCAGGTGGACCAGGTGGAAGCCCTCGGTGTTGGGATAGTCGGGTCCGTGTGGTCCGACGGAGTGGAACATGGTCGGTAGCCCGATATACAGGCCCTCGTAGCGAAAGAGGCCCATGTTATACACCTCGACGTTGTACAACGCCGGATCGTGCGAGAATAGCCGTTGGAGCGTGGGGGCGGCCAAGCGGGCAGCGATCCGCTCGCGGCCGATCTCCTGGTCGCGGTCGTCGGCGTGAAACGTCAGCCGCGGCGCGGTCCAGTGCGCGAAATCCGGGCTGGTGGAGAGCCAGACCGACCGGCCGTACGGGCCACGATGCTTGACGGTGTGCAGGAACAGGTGTGCTTGCCGGTCGAACGAGAGGTTGCTCTCGTCCTGGCTCGGCACCGGCGGCACGTCGAGCAGCGTCCAGGTGATCCCGTCGGGAGAGGCCAGAAAGCCAGCATTGGTCATGGCCGCTTTATAGCGCCGCGCCGGATTGGGGTCGGTATCGTCGTAGACGACGTGTGTGGGGACACGATACCCCTGGGCGGTGGGGACGGTGATGTAGTTGTTCTGCCGCGAACCGCGGTACTCGATCTGCTCGACGACCGGTTTCGTCCAGTGGAGGCCGTCGGCGCTCTCGTAGTAGCCGGCGCAGCGAATGCCCTGCGCCGCCAGCGCCGCGGGGGTGGTGATCGTCCAGAGCTTGTAGACGCGCGCTGCCGGATCCCACGCTGGCGCGGTCCGGATTTGGATGGACCCTTGCCCGACATCATCCAGGTCGCTGCGGATGACGGCGCCTTTCTTGGCCGGCCGGTGCGCGGTCCTGGTCAGGCGCTCCAGCCGCGCGATGCCGGCATCATCGAGGAAAAGCTGGCGTTCGCCCACCGGCACGACGGTGAGCGTGTCGCTGGTCATCATACGCGCCTCCGTTGGCTCTCATCACTACGCCGGAATACCGCCGCCGCGGGTGGGGGCGGGGTGATGTGGCATAGGGCGCCGCTCATCTTGCAGCCACCGCTCCAGCGGGTGCTCGCGCTGGGGCAGCGGGAGCGCCACCCGCGCACCATGCTGACGGTGCGACTCGTAGATACCCATAATCATGTCCAGCGCCCAGCGGCCGTCGCGCACGTCCGAGCGATGGGGCCGATCTTCCTCGATAGCAGCCTTCAACTCCGTGAGCATGGCTACAAAGCTGCCCAGCCGACCCGTCACCAGCGCCGGCGCGAGACCGGCGGGACGCGGCGGCTCGGCGTGCTGGGCAGCAGCCCCGGTGAGCGCCGGCTCGAACAGCACCGGCCCGCCCCAAGGACCGTGGTGGATAAATAGGTCAGGCTCTCCGCTCGTGCGTAAGGCCAGGACGCCCTCAATGCCGATTAGCTCGATCTGATCCGGCCAGGCCCGGTCCGACGGCTGGTTGTAGGACACAAAGCTCGCCTCCAGACCGTTGTGGAGGCTGGCCGGACCAAAACCGAAGACTGCGGTAGCGCGGCTCCCCAGCACTAGCCCGCAATCGCGGTCGGACGGCCAGGCTGTCTGGCTGTACATGATGTCGTCCACAGTGGAAGGGCGCCGACGCCCATCCGGCTCCGGCTCGGCGTCGGTGAGGTGGGCAGAGACCCAGGCCGGGTCGCCAGCGTACAGTCGCGTGTGGTCGAAGAGGTGGGTGGCCATCTCCATCAAGGAGTTCCCGGAGGGGCGCTGGCCCTTATCAACGATACGGACACCGACCAGCTCGCCGATAGCGCCCGACCGGAGCAACTCCTCCGCTCGATACGTGGCCAGACTGATCCGGGTCTGGTGATTGATCGCCAGTTTCATGCCCGTGCGGTCGCAGGCTGCCACCATCTCGTCCGCTTCGGCCAGGGATAGGGCAATCGGCTTCTCGCACAGCACGCCGCGTACCCCGGCGGCGGCGCAGGCCAGCGTTGCCGGCGCGTGCTGGGGAGCCTGCGTGGAGATCGTCACGATGTCCAGGGCCTCGCAGTCGAGCATCTCCTGATAGTCAGCATACCTGTGCTGCGGGGCAACGCCGAACTGCTCGCCGCGTTCGTCGAGGGCTGGCCGGTAGGGATCGGCGAGGGCCACCAACTCCAGCTCCGGGGTGGCCATCATAGCGGGGATGTGATGCCGGCTCATCCGTCCACAGCCGATCAGTCCGGCTCGATAAGGCCGTTCGCCCGATTCCATAGCTTGCCCTCCCTCCCACGGCTGGTGGATAGCGCGCTCCGTACCTCGCAGCCCTGCTAGGTCAGGGTGGCCCGGGTGTGCCCGGACGGAGACCACACTAACGACACTATGATAACGCCTGGTCTCCGCCATCGTCATGCTCCAGCCTCGTCGTTGGGCTGAAAATAACACCCATCCGTCGTTCTCACGCGGGCGGACCCCACGGCTTTCGTTCGCATCCCTCTCGCGCCCTGGTCGGGTCGTTCCCACACGGGCGGACCCCACGTCCTGCGCTCCGACGTGGTGTCCGCACTCTCCGCCTGGCACTATGGAACCGACCCGCCGTAGCCGCTATCGCTGGCCGCCGAAGGAAAGGAGCGACAGGCGATGGAATACCGGCGCATGGGCAACTCGGACCTTGAGGTATCGGTCATCGGGTTCGGCTGTTGGGAGATGGGCGGTGGCTATGGACCGTTTGCCGCTCAAGAGGTCATCGCGGCTATTCACCGCGCCCTCGACTTGGGCGTGACGCTCTTCGACACCGCCCGCTCCTATGGTCGGGGTGCTTCGGAGAGCCTGTTGGCGCAGGGGCTAGGCGCCCGGCGCCAGGACGCCATCATCGTGACGAAAGGCGGTTTAGCGACCCGCCCCGGACAGCTCGACACCAAGCCGCACCCCCCCGGCCGGCGGCCATCCGGCCGGGACTCGCGTTACGACTCGCTGATTGCCGACTGCGAGGACTGCCTGCGCTCGCTGAACACCGATTACGTTGACCTCTTCCTGATCCACCATCCCGATGTCGAGACTCCTTTTGAGGAAAGTATGCGGGCACTCAACGACCTCTTGGCCGCGGGAAAGACCCGCTACATCGGCGTGTCCAACTTCGAGGCGGCCCAGTTGCGGGCGTCCCGTGCCCATGCGCCCCTGATTACCAATCAGGTCGGCTACAACCTCTTCGACCGACGCTGGGAGTACGAGATGTTTCCCACGGCCAAGGAGCTAGGCGTGGGCATCATGGCCTACGGCCCGCTCTCGCACGGGTTACTCACCGGCACCTTCACCGCCGGCATGAGCTTCGAAGCGGACGACTGGCGGCGGGCGGGGAACATGAAGGGCCAGGAGCTGTTCACGCCGGAGAATGCTGCGACCAATCTGGCGGTGGTGGAACGGCTGCAAGGCGTCGCCCAGCGTCTCGGCATCACCTTGCCGCAGCTAGCGATAGCCTGGGTGCTGGCGCATGAGCAGGTGGACGTGGCCCTGTGTGGCACGCGGCGGCCGGCAGAGATCGAAGACAGTGTTGCGGCAGTACACGTCATGCTCAACCGTAAGACACATCAGGAGATAGACGAGATCATGGCCGGGGCGGTCGGCCTGGCCGAAACCCTCCCCACCTCGGAGACCCGCGTGCCCTATCCTGCTTCAATCCTAGCCTAACGATCAGCCAAGAGGCTTCATTGCGGGTAGCCTCGTAGCGCAGTACGGTTCATGGTGCTCTAGCTCAGAAAGTGGGTATAACCCCACCATTCTTGAGCAAAGTCGTAGTCTCCGAAGAGGTCACCGTTCGTGCTCCACATAGCAAGGAGAAGGAGCACTACCGTGCTTAACCTAGCCAGCATCCCACTTCCGGACGCCATCCGCGCCGCAGAATGGGGCCATCTTCTGCTGCCAACCCGAGCTACGGTGTCAGCCAGCCAGCGCGGTCCTCGCACTAGCGCAAGACCAGCACTGATATACAGAAAAGGATAACCGTTCATAGCAATCCAGGACCACGAATGAAGATAGCTGGTTGCAAAACCTAATATCGTTCCGGCAAAAACGAGAATACGTAATCTAGTGGGAGCAAAGATCACCCCAATCACAGTGAGCAAAACTATAAAAGGATGGTATGATTTTATTAATAATTCTACCAACTCCAAGAATGATCTTCCCAGTCCAAGCGAATCACCCTCCATTGCATGAACAAGTCGAGATCTGACTACAGTGAGAGGGTCATTCAAATGTGAGGATACCGATAAACCAGCTAAATCCAGGACTTGATAGGTCATGACTGTCATTCCAATGAACAGGAGAGCAGCGGTTACGATAGAGAGGGCCAATATCCATCTTCGCTGCTCTACTACCGTGAGGGCAAGCAGACAAGGGATAATAATCCATTGATATTGATAGGTTATACTCGCCACATAGATCACGCTTGCTAAACCTATAACTCTCCAACCATGATTTAGACGCTTATCGGTGAGCAACAGTAGCGCCACAAGGAAGTATGGAACGAGCGAACCAGAATGTATTACATGCACTGCATTACGCCACATATAGCCGATCAACAGCGGTGATGCCGACAGTAACACTGCTGCCGTCAATGCGGACAAGTGGTCCGTATCCAGACGCCTTGCGAGATGGTAGAGCGCCCAGGCTGCAAGCCACCATCCGAGCAAGTCAACCAGAGCAAATCCCTTATAGCTACTATCCAACCAGTAGGCAAGGATAGCCGAGACATAGATGGGGAGTAGGCCACGATAATGATCGGTACTATAGCGTCCTTCTTCGATTACCCACCCCGCGTCGGACTGTAGCGTTGCACGGAGCGCATCGAAATGGTGGATCTGCTCCCACTGTACCGTGTTGCCCTCACTCTCTCGCAGGTCAAACGGCATTTGAAATGTCGTCCATGACGGTCCCGTGAGGCGTGGCCAGGCGAGGAGTAGGATCAGCACTGCCAGGAACAAGCCCACGAATGCTGGCGACCGTACAACTTGCCGCCAAGTTGCTGCCGCTGCCGAGGAAGCCTTCGAGGGCTGTTGAGCCAAGCGTTCCTTCATGACTCAAGCCCCCGCTCCAGCCAGATGTGCGGCAAGCCAGGCACTATGCGCCCGGATAGCGCATGCACCACTCCACGATGCCACGTCACGCCATCGTAAAACCAAGAGGCGTTTGCTCCGAGAGTCGCGCCGGCCCACTCCCGGTAGATCACAATGCGTAGGTTTCGATCCGGGCGGTCCTGCCGCAGGATGATCTCCATCACGCGTTGCCGCGCGAGGATCGCACTGGGGATAGGTAGGCCGAGTGTTCCGACGCTGTCCCCACCGGAAGTTGTGGGATGCAAAGGACCTAGGAATACCCCATTGACTTCCACGAGCAATCTTGCCGGGCCTTCGTATCGGTCCTGCAAGCGCACAAGCAGACGGTATTCCGCACCTTCTTGTGGCCAATCGTCGGGGAGGCGAATGTACCGTCTGATTGCCTGGTCCGGATGCTGCAGAGTCATAGACCACAGCACAGGGGAGTCCATACGGGAACGGACGGGAGCCGCAAAATTACGCGACTCTGCGTAGGCCGGAACTACACAGACTACGCAGAGCACACCGAGCACTAGGTTAACGGTCCGCGGTCGAGCCGCGCGTCGCAGCACCCACCACACCAGTAGAAAGAGGACGGCAAAGGGCAGAAGGTTGAGGACGAGCCGTACAGGCCACTGCAATAGGGCATCAGCAATAAGGACCAAGCTCAAACTGAGTAACCATAGCGGTAACCAAGGCGAATCCGCGATATAGTGCCAAGGTGGCTTTTTCTGCACTACAGCTAGCCTCATCGTACCTGCTGCCGATCTTCAGGAGGTCGTGTGTCCGTCGAAGAGAACCAGACTGTTGGATGATCGAACCTCAGTCGTCCACCCGGCAGGGCGGCGAGCCGCATAAGCACCGTGTCGACTCCGAATCGAGTTGGCGCTAGTAGCTCTCGCCGGCCTAAACGTAGCTCCCGCGGCAGCCATCGCCGATAACGCACCCAGTCCAGCGTGAGCTTTCCGGCATGGAGCGCATCGCTGCGGCTCTCGCCAAAACGCGGCAACTGTTTGGACTGCCCTGGCGCTGCAGCTGCCGACCACACGACCTGGTCGTCAACCGCTAACGAGATGCGGCTTGATCTCTGCAGCACGCGCCAGGTGTGTGCCTGGGGCGGCTCCGGAAAAGCGAACAGAATGGGATGGCCCTCGAGCACACCGCCAGTATTGGGATAGGTGACATGCAGACCATATGGCGTCCGCTGTACCATGAGCATATTCCACACGAGGACAATGAAATACTCCCGGTCGACTTGCGCCGCTCCTCGCCAGGTAAGCTGCTCTTCATATGGAGCATCGTACAGCCCTACCGGCAACCATCGTTGCCCACCAGGAAACGTCGGATTACTGGGGAGGAGCAACTCTGCGAAAGCCTGGGTTGCTGCAGGAGGAGCGAGGTGTAGCGCTCCATTCTGCACCCGAATAGAGGCGGCAGCATCACCCAATATCCTCCAGCGACCTTCGGCAATGACTGGTGTGCTGAAATCGTCTACAAGCTCGGCGTATACTACTCCCCAGCGGGCAGGATGGAGGATCCGGAAAACGTGTTGGAATGTTAGCACGAGCGTGACACTCACTGCTAATGCCATTGCCAAACGACTTAGTACAGTGTGTCTCCGTCTCCGCAGCCAATAGCTGAGAACGTAGATAGCAACAATGAAATGTGCCTGCTTGGCAATATGGACAACATAGCGGTGTGGAGGGCCATCGGCGAACGTATCGTGCGTGATTATCACTAATCCCAAGAGTAGGAGTAGCACAACAATACCACGATGGTCACGTAGGCTCGCGCTGACACGTATCCCGAGCACTCGGGATAGGCCCGGCCGCTTATCTGTAATCATCTGCTCAACACTCTGCTCGCCGGCCCTTGCCTACCGGCGTCGGCAGCACGCGGTCGTTTGCCGCGGCGGCCAGCCGCCGCCGAGTTGGCCTAGCTCCATCAAAACGGTGGCCGAGGGGCGAAGACGATGAGGGTCGCTGCGAGCGCTATCCACAGCACCCAGCCCGGCCACGCTGCGCGCCGACGACCCAGGAGGATAGCACTCAGCACGAGGCCGCCAAGGGTCAGCAGCAACGGGCCATAGAAACTCCAGGGCAGATAGCGCAAGGTCACGCTATGCTCGCCGGCTGCAACCGGTATGGCTTGCAATGCGTAGTTCGCCGGCAGGATGTCGGCGGGTGTGTTGTCTACCGACGCCTGCCAGCCCGGATACCACAGGTTAGAGAGCACCAAGTAGCCAGGATCCGGGGCGACGACACGGAGGTGGAGCCGGTCGTGGCGGTACTGCTCGATGGCGACCTCACCACGGAGGCCCTCGCCCTCTGCTTGGGTTGCGCCGGCAGTCGGCCAAGGCAGGGCTTCCGTTTCGAGCAGGACGGTGCGGCGGTAGTCGAGCTGCTCCTCCTGCATGATGGCCAGCGCAGCAACCGGATCATCGGGAGCGACTGCCCGGGCATCCGCTGCGCCGACGAAGTACGCGCGTGGTAACACCACTGGTACCTCGTAAATGTGACCGCCAGGAAACTCGTGCATAAGCGCAAGCGCCGCCAAGCCCGTGCGGTCCGGTTTGGGGACCAGGGTCCAGGTCCAGGCACCCACCGACGGATCGGCTTCTCCGTACGCATCAACGACATAACGCACACCCACGAGGCCCAGCAAGTTCGTGTTAACGCCGGCTAACACTGACTCGTGCTCTTTGGAACAGTCAGGCTGGTGTGACCCCGATACCACTGAGCGTCCGCTGGCGAGGGCCAGGAGCTGACGGTAGCGACATGACTGCATGACATCACGTTGAGCCAAGTTGTAGAGGCCGAAGGGGGCGTTGGCGTTGGCACGCAAAGCCACCTGTCCAAGCGCAACAACGCGCTGCAATCCAGCCTGTTGCTGCAACCAGGCTACTGCCGGCGTCGCTGTCCAGGCAAAGGCCGGGCGTGGCCCCAACTGCGGCGCGCCGTGGTAGAGCGCAATGTATGCACCAACCGCCACAACGGCAAGGCCGAGAAAGCGCCCTTGCTCCCAAAGCAGGGCGAGTAGGCTGGCGAGGGCTATCAGCGCCAACTCACTGAGGAAGATCCGCGCCTGGTGCGGGCTAAAGAAGGTGTGAAAGCCGCCGCTGATCCGGCCTTCATACGTGTAGTCTCCGGCGCGGAAGCTCACCCGGCTCCCAGTGTGCTCCATGTGCTCCGCTGCCTCGGTGGTTTCACTTCGTGAGCTGTACCACCACACCAAAGCCGGCGGGGACAACCCGAGATCAAGGGTCGCTACTCCCCCCCGTATATAGAACGTCCACGCGCCGCCGCTGGGGCGTGACGCTGTCCAGGAAAATCGGCCATCGGGTCCTTGCATCGTGCCGACCAGCCGCTCACCAACCCAGTCCCGATAAATCTTTTGCGCGCTAAAAACAAATAAAGATGCAACGATAAGGGCTGCCCCGACCAGGGCGATCCCGATGATCGGCTCCCGCGCTTGGGCAGCCGGAAGATGTTCGCGCATCCACCGCCGGGTCGGTGGTAAGAGGGCCACGCCCAGCAGCAGCGGCGTGAAGACCAGCACGCTTGGCGGACGGGTCGCGTCGTGCGCGAGATCGAAGAGTGCTACTCCGATGAGGCTCAATCCCAGCAGCGGCCCGAGCAGCGCCGTAAGCGCGGGCCGCAAGCCCTGAGTGCGGCGGATCGTCAGCAATAGGTCCAGGCCTACCCCAGCCAGACCGGCTAAGGCGAAGGCAACCGCCGCCGTCGCGTAATTCGTGTTGAAGGAGACCCGGACGCTAGTGAGCACATTCGTAGGATTATTCCCCAGGATCAGCAGCAGACTAGCTCCCAAGACTCCCACCAACACTGGGGTCAATGGGTGCGAGCGCAAGCGCAGGATGGCGATGGTGGTGAGCACGACAGCCAGCGGGCCAATGGCGATACTGAGGCGACCACCAGGTAGCGAGATGACATGGAGCAGCATCGGCAGGAGCCATCCGCTGAAGGCGGCGCTCCACGGGGCTTGGCCGATTGTACTTAGGGGCTTCGCTGCGCCTTGTTGACTCAGCTCCCAGAAGGGCAGAGCAGTGAGCAACGCCGGTCCTAGCGCGACCAGCGCGATGATGATGGCGCCGCGCCCGAGGCGTGGCCACACCTGCTGCCCCAGGGTGGTCGCCTGCTGCCTGGCACGCAGAACTATATAGACTAGCGCGGCTGCGCCGGTATAGGCCACCGCCACGAGATGGCCAGACAGCGAGAGCACGGCAAACGCCAATCCTACCGTGGCTGCAGCGCGCCAAGTGGGCCGGCGCACAAAATGCTCGCCGACCCACAAGACCAGAGGGAGGAGCGCGAAAGAGGTGGAGGTGACAATGTGGAATTGCGTGAGCAGCGGCCCGGAGAACATGAAGACGAGCGCCGCAAGCAGCGCGGCTTGGTGTCCCAGACCGGCGGCGCGTGCCCAGAGATACGTCCCGCAGCCGGCTAGCCATAGTCGCAGGATCAAGTAATAGCTGAAGGCGAGCGAGGCCGGTACCAGCCCGCTGTTGAACAGCAAGTAGAGCAGTAGCTTGAGGGGAAAGAGTGGTGAAGCCTGGCCGTTGGCCAGAAGAGGCGCACCGAGACCATTATAGGGATTCCACAGCGGGTATCCCCCAACTTGTAGCATTTGTGCGGCGAGCAAGTCTTGCGGCTGATAGTTGGTGTAAGCCCACACATCGAAAGTTCCCGGTGAGACACCGGGATTCCAGAGCCAGGACGGAGGCCGGGTGAATTCCAGGGGAGAGGCCGGTTGTCGAAAGAGAGGATCAGTCGCGCGCACGTAGTCGCCGCCGGCATTGGGCAGACCGAGCAGGAGCGTGGGCCAGGCTATTGCCACGGTGAGCAGGGTCACGATGGCCAAGGCGCTGAGATACTCGGTGCGGGTACTCGGCCCGACCACGGCTACCGCCGGGGGCCGATCCAGGCTGGTACTCCTGGGTGGTGGGGAGGTCGTAGTGCTCCCTCGCAGGCGGTCGGCAGCGAAGTCCAGGCTACGCAGCAGCAGCCACCAGCCGAGATAGCAGAGGGCCAGTATCAGCGAGTCGCCCTCTGCCAGAGGCCGCAGGGGTGCGGCTACCGCCGCGGGCTGACCGGCCCCGGCCCAGAGCACGCTGAGGAGCGTGAGTGCTCCGGCAGTGAGGGCCGGACGATAGCGGACAGTACGCCAGCGGCCCAAGGTGGTGAATAGTATCTGCACGCGAGAGTCCGACAACTGTTCGGGCACCGGTGGAGCGCCTCTCTAGCTACGAGACAGTGGAGACTAGGGCGTGTTCACACTAAGCTACCAGCTGCTCCTGTCAGCCGGTCATTGCGGGCGCAGTGCGGAAGCTCAAGCGCCCGCTGACCCAAACCGGTGCTCACGACAAGGAGTTGAGCCCCTTCACTGCGTTCAGGGTGACATTATGGCGATATGGGAGCGGTTGTGTGAACACGCCCTAGAGTGTACCCGATTGGGTGGCGGCCTCCCCGGGCGCGGCGTCGGTCGGCGGGCCGGCGCCTGGGATCAGGCCGGCGAGGCGGGCAGCCAGCCGGGCGCGTAGCTCGCGGCCACTGCTCGGTGCGTAGAGGAGTGCGGCGAGTAGTCCGACCAGCAGGCCGAGGGTGAGACCGCGGCGGAAGTAAGCGCCATTCCGTGTGGCCATGGTTGCCTCCTTCTTCCGTCTGTGGATCAAGGTCGTCCGACCGCGTTGGCAAGGGCCAGGATCAGCCAAGCCCCAATACTCCCGGTGAGCCAATGCACGTCGCCGAGGACCCCCAGCGGGACATCGAGCACTAGCCCCACGAAATGTCCGGCGGTGAAGCCAACGAGTGCGAACGGCCAGAAATATAAGGCGCTGCGCTCCGGTCGGGCCGCGATGATATGGAACAGGAACACGTTGACGCTGGCGATCAGGAAGCCGAGCGTCAGAGCTGGCATCGCGATCCATTCCGGGAGTGTGAACGGGAGCCAGGGAATAGTGATGTCTTCCACGGACTTTACTACCGACTAGCTGTCCAGAGCACAGTCCCTACCCCGGCCCCGACAGCTCCCAGGAGCCAGGCCGGCGCGAGCCAGGCCAGCGGACGGGTCCGCGGCCAGCCACGCCCGGCCGCGCTGGTCACGACCAGCCATGGCACTACCGCTAGCGGCCCGCCGCCGGTGAGGGCGAGGCCGACCGCTGCCGGCTCCCAGCCCAGGATACTCCGGCCGGCGAGCGTCAGTATGACCGCTGCCATAAACAGTCCGCCACCGCTACCCGCTATCAGCCCGGACGCGCCCCACGCCGGGCCGCGCCAGAAGGAGCGACGACGGACGCGCTGCAGCGTGAGCATCGTGAGCATGATACGGGGCGGTCTGCGAGCTGCCGACAGGGCACGGCTGAACCGGGCTGCCGCTACGTTGTGCCGGGCCTCCTTGCGACGATCAGCACGCCTCGCGAGCCGCCGCCGTCGTGGATAGCGTACCTCTAACCGCTCTCATTGTACCCGCGTACCCGCTTGTCGAGAGCAGGGCGGAGCAGCCGGGGCAGCCATAAACCGATGCATGAGACGCATGAATCGCAGGGGCACAGCATGCTGTGCCCCTACACGCCACTTTGCCAGGTATGGGCTGGGCCGACGGCGGGGCTAGGCGAAAGGAAGCTCTAGCTGATCGGGCGCTTGGAGCCGCAGGAAGAAGTGTCCAACCCCCGCGGCGCCGCAGAAGAAGTCCGGCGAGTAGCAATCCGGATCATCGGCCCGCCACACGTCCCCATCCAGAGTGACGGTGCGGTAGCTCAACACCTGCACGGCGAAGTCGTGGGCACGCTCCAGATACACCTGCTCGCCTGTCAAGCGGTAGAGCGTCAAGAATAGCTCCGCACTGCCGGCGAGGCCGTGGCACTGGCTGGGGTTACTCCGCACGTCGCCGTAGGCGTAGGTGGTCTCGCCGGCCGCCCTCGCAGTGGCGAGGTGCGCCGGCTCGCCAAGCACTGCACCCGTCTTGGCCAGGAAGTAGGCGATACCAGGCGCACCCAGACACCACTGGCAGGACGCGAACTGGGTGCCTTGGCCCCGCGTTGCGTAGGGCCAGCTCACCCCCCCTCGGTCCGGCTGCGCCAAGCGCACAAGCGTGTCGGCTGCCGCGTGGGCGAGCAGCGCCCACTCGGCGTCCTGCGTAGCCTCGTAGAGCGCGAGCAGAAAGTAGCCAATACCAGCGCTACCGACATGAAAACCGGTCCGTGCCCGGCTCTTCGGATCGTTCTCGTCGAGCACGCGCAGCCAATGACTGCCACGCTCATCGCGGATGATGTGGTCGCGCAACCAGCTCCCCCGGCCCACGGCGCCCCGGAGATGGCGCTCCTCGCCAGAGGCCTCCCACAGCCGGACGAGGAACAGCCCCTCGCCGGTGGCCCCGCGACCTAACTCAGTCCAGGGGCCCGGCTCGGCGGCGATGACGGGTTCGGCCAGCGCAGTTGCCTGACGGAGTGCTGTGGGATCATCGGTAGCCAGGGCGAGCCGTAGCCACGCCAGGCCCAGCCCAGAAGCGCCGGAGTAGAGGCTCAGAGGCAACGGAATGCGCTGAGGATCCGTCCCGGGTGGGCGTTCGGGAGCACTGCACCAGCGGAGCGCGCCGGCCGCGAGGTCGCGTGCGGTGGTGTTGCCCGTCAGGCGATAGTAGTCGGCGAGGAAGAGACTGATCCCGGCGACGCCTGTGTAGAGATTGGTGTCGTAATGGGGTTCGTTGTAGTAGCTGAGCGTTTGCCAACGCACACCGTCGGGTACGACCTCGGCGGTGCGCTCGACGTACCCGAACACAGAGCTCGCGCCGAGCCGCGCTGTCTCCAGGATAGTCTGTGCTGTCTCTGCATTCGCCATTCCCGTGAATCCCACGGCAGTATGCCGGGAGCAGTGGGCCGTTTTCTAATCGTCACTGCGCGGCGGTGGTCGAGTCTCAGCCGCGGCTACTCCGGAGGCGCGTATCTTCCACTGCGGCCCAGTCCCGGTAGGGACGGGGCATGGCGGCCGGACCGTCCAATCCATGCTCGCCGCGCCAGCGTAGGAGCGGATGGTCGCGGTGGGGCTGGGGCAGGTCAACTTGTCGGTGGTAGGCTACAGCCTCGAAGACGCCCATCATGATCTCCATGATATGAACGGCGTTGTCACCACCGCACCAATGGTCACGATCCTCGTCAAGGGCACGCACGTACTCTTCCACATACGAGAACTCGTCCGGCCAGACGCCACTGTCCGGATCGTAGCCGTCGGGATAGACCGGCTCCAGTCGCTGCCACTGATCGTGCTCGCCGTCGGGGAGAAAGTGCGGGTGTGGCAACCACCATGAAGTGGCGAGCTTGTAGTTGTAGAGGAGCCGGCCTTCCGTGCCGTACCACTCGACGACATGGGCTAGGGAGTCGGTGGCCGGAAAACGGTGCAGCAAGAGCGTTGCCGCCACGCTGTCGTCGAACTGCAACGTCGCGGTGATGTTTTCGCCGGCGATGGTGCCCATTCCCTGCGGCGACATTACCACATCCTGCGGCGTCACCGGATGACCGCCGGTGACGCCGCAGGCCGTAAGGCTGCGGCATCGGCCGGCCAGCCGCACCAGGTAGCTGATGACATGGAAGCCCATATTCATCAGGCCGTACCCGGCGTAGTAGCCCTTGTCGCTCCCGGTGATGTAGCGCAGCCGCCCGATACGGCCTTCGTGGTAGGCTTGGATCACCGCCTGCATCGCGGGGCCGACCGGTCCCTGGCTATGGACGGCAAACCGTACACCTTGCTCCTGCGCTTTGGCTCTGATGGCGTCGGCCTCGGCCAGGTCCCAACAGGGTGGCTTCTCGACCTCGATATTGACCCCGTGCTCCAGAACCCGCATCGCCAGCGGGTAGTGGAACTCGGTCGCCGTCGGAATGGCCACGATATCCGGGCGAGTTTGCTCGATCATGACATCGAGGTCGTTGTACCGGGCCGAGACGCCTAGCTTCTCTCCGAGGGCATCCAGCCGGGCCTGGTCGAGATCGCAGAGGGCGACCAGATCAGTGCGAGGGTGCGCCCGATAGCCTGAGCCGGCCGCCGCGCCACGACCGCCACATCCGAGTATGGCCGCGCGATAGGTCTTCATAGTAATCAGTCTCCTCAGATATTTTGACCGGGGAGCTAGGCCGGCTGGGGGAGGGGGGCGTCGGTGGTGGTGTCGGCCGGTGTAGCGGGCACTTGGAGCTGGGCACGAATGAGCTGGGCATAGGGGCCGCCTTGACGCAGCAGCTCCGTGTGGGTGCCGATCCCCGCAACCCGTCCCTTTTCGAGGACGACGATCCGGTCGGCGTCGCGCACCGTCGAGAGGCGATGGGCGATCACGATGGTCGTGCTGCCGGCCATCAGCTCGGCGATGGCCGCGCGCACGGTGCGCTCATTCTCGGTGTCCAGGTGCGAGGTGGCCTCGTCCAGGATGAGCAGCGCAGAACGCTTGAGTAGGGCACGCGCGATAGCGAGGCGTTGCCGCTGGCCGCCGGAAAGGGCCGTGCCTCGCTCGCCGACGACCGTTTCGTACTCGTCGGGCAAGGCCATAATGAACTCGTGGGCGCAAGCCTTTTTCGCTGCGGCCTCCACCTCTGCATCCGTTGCTTGCGGATTACCTAGCCGCAGGTTCTCCCGGATGGAGACATTGAAGAGGTAAATGTCCTGCGAGACGAGAGACATGCGGCTCCGCAGATCGTTTAGCGCGAACTCGCGCACATCGCGTCCGCCGAGCGTAATGCGACCTTCCTGAGGGTCCCAGAACCGCATCAGCAGATGGGCCGCCGTCGTCTTCCCGGCGCCCGAGCGGCCGACAAACGCGATGGTCTGCCCGGCCGCGGCGCTGAAGGAGACATCGGTCAACGCCGGCGGCTCGCCGGGGCCATAGCTGAAAGACACGTGATCGAAACGCAGCGCCGGGGCTACCTCCGCCTCGGACGGCACGCCGGGACCATCCTCCACGGCGACCGGCTCGTCGTGGACTGCAAAGATGCGGCGGCCGGAACCGAAGGCGTTGGCCAGCTCTTTGGCTACCCGGGCGATCTCCGCTACCGGCGAGAAGCAGGTGAAGGCCAGCATCGTGGCGATGGGCAACTGGGCCGTGGGAAACTGCCCCTGCGACACCATATAGGAGCCGGCGAACAGCACGGCGAGACCGCCGAGCGCCTGCAGGGCCTCAATCGTGCCGTGCTGAAACCCCAACTGGCGACCGTAAGCGACTTGCAGCCCGGTCAGCGCCTCACTCTCGGTCGTCACTTGCCGGACGCGCAGAGGCCCGCGGGAAAAGGCCACCACTTCCCGTAGACCTTGGACATTGTCCGTCATGTGGGCGTTGACTTCACCGAGCTGCATCCGCAGTCGGTTGCCCAGTAGCTCGGTATGACGACCGATGTAGTTGGGACTGAGCGCCACCAGCACCAGGAACGGCAAAAGTACCAGCGCCAGCGGCCAAGCCACCCAGGCCAGCACAGCCAGGGCCACGCCCGGTACGAGGATGGCCACGATCAGCGGGGCGATGGCGTGGGCGAAGAACGACTCGACCAACTCCACGTCGGACGTGATGATGCTCGCCAGATCGCCGCTGCGTCGGCCGAGCAGGTACGCCGGCGCCAGGGGGTCGAGTTTGCGGTACAAGGCCAGCCGCATGTCTGCCAGCAACAGGTAGGCCATGTCGTGAGCGACGAACGACTCCAGCCAGCTGAAGAAGGCCATCGCCAGGGCAATGCTCAACACGAGCGGCACCAACGCTCCGGGCGAGGCAGCGGTAGCGACGCGGCTGGCGAGAAGGGCGCTGGCTACCCCGAGGCCAATAATGGCGGCCTCCTTGCACAGACCGCCACCGAGCGCCACTGCCAGCCGGCGCCACTGGGTTCGGACCAGATGAAAGAGGCGGAGACCGGTTTGCCAGACGCTCAAGTTGATCGGCTCGACAGGCTCGGCGCGCTGGCCGGAGCGGGAGGGACTCTCGGCAGCGTCGCTGGATGCCGCGCCGACGGAGCGGCGAGAATCGTCGGGCTGAACCACGTACCGCTGCGAGGCGGCCCCGAACGCACCGAGCGCAGCCACGTCGGCGCGGGCCGCTGCCGCTTCCGCGGCGGCGCGGGCCTGCACGGCGACCAAGCGGGCGTAGACGCCGTGCTGGGCCAACAGCTCGTGGTGCCGCCCGGCCTCGACCCGCACACCGCGATCCAGCACGACGATCTGATCGGCCTTCGCTACCGTGGACAGGCGATGAGCGATGATGAGCGTGGTGCGATTCACCATCAGCCGGTCGAACGCTTCTTGGATGACGGCCTCGCTCTCCGTATCCACGTGCGACGTCGCCTCGTCGAGGATCAAGATGGGCGCATCTTTCAGAATGGCGCGGGCAATCGCGAGGCGTTGCCGCTGCCCCCCGGATAGCTTCTGCCCCCGCTCGCCGATGATGGTGTCGTAGCCGGCAACGAGATTGAGGATGAAGTCGTGGGCATTGGCCGCTTTGGCGGCGGCTTCGATCTCCTCGCGCGTGGCGTCCGGCTTGCCCAGCAACAGGTTCTCGGTGACGGTGCCGTGGAACAGGTAGGTATCTTGCGCGACCAGCGCGAACTGCTCGCGCAGCAGGTCCAGCGGTAGCGCGCGCAAGTCGTGACCGCCGAGGCGAATGCGCCCGCCCTGCGGATCGAAGAAGCGGAACAGCAGGTTGACGACGGTGCTCTTGCCCGCCCCCGAGGGACCGACCAGCCCCAACGAGCTACCGGCCGGCAGGTCGAACGAGACGTCGGCCAGCGCCGGCCGCTTGCCGGATTCATAGGCGAACCGGACGGCCTCAAAGCGGATTGTCGGTTCGAGGCGCGGCTCCGGGTGGGACGGTACTTCTACCGCGTTGGCCCCATTCGCGCTCGCGCTGGCCACGCCAGGCATTGCCACGGTGGGCAGGGACACCGCTTGTCCGTTGGTCCGCGGATCAACGACGTCGGGCTGCTCGTCGAGGAGGCCGAACATACCGATGGCCGACGCCATCGCGGCGAGACCGCGATGATAGAGCTGGTTCAGCTCGCGTAGGGGACGGAACACCTCCACGCCGAGGAAGAGCACGGCCATCAGCGGCGTCAAGTCCAAGGTGCCGTTGCTGACGCGGATGGCGCCCCACGAGAGCGCCGTCGCAGCGCCCAGGGCCATGCAGGCGTTGGCGATGCCGCTGGCGCCGATGTTGAGCGCGAGGACCGCCATCGTGGCCCGGTACAGATCGTAGGCCTTCCGCCCTAGCTCCCGGCCCCGTTGCTCGCTTTGGCCGAAGACCTTGAGCGTCGCCAGCCCTTGGACCGCGTCCACGAACTCGGCAGCCAGGGCCGAGTACGACTGCTGCCGCTCCCCGCTCGTGCTGCGAATGGCTCGGCGAAAGAGGGTTGGCGTGAACAAGGTAAGTAGGGCAAAGACCAGGAAGATGACGGCCGAGTGGAGATCGAGTACCGCCATGAAGATGAAGATGGCGATGGGCGCGACGGTAGAGACGATCAGCTGCGGCAAGTACTGCCCATAGAACGTCTCTAGCTGCTCGACCGCATCCACCGTATTGATAAGTACGTCGCCGGTGCGCCGTTTTTGGAGGTAGCCGGGGCCGAGGGTGAGCAAGTGGGTATAGAGCAGGCGGCGTAGCTTGATCTTCATCAGCGCCGCGGTACCGTGGCTGATCAGCTCCTTGGCGGTCATAAAGACCGCACGCACGAGGGGTAGGACGATCAGCCCGATGAGCAGCGGCAGGATGTCGCTAAACGAATGGCCCTGAAAGACCATGGCAACAGCCGTGCCGGCAAAGGCCAGCCGCGAGACGCCAACGAGCGTCTGCCCCAGGCCGCAGGCGGCGGCCAACCCAATCCGCAGACGCACGCCCTCCGTCAGACCGATCAGCCGCAGGTTGATGTCACGTTTCATGGCGGAGGCAGTGTGCCATCCTTTCCGAGGAGCGGCTACCCCCACAAGCGACCGCGCGGGTATTTATTGCGACATATTCCCAATAGCACCAGCGCAAGTCTACCAGGAAGTCGCTGCCCAGGCAACGCGGCGAGGGGGCGGAGCGAGCGGATGCTGTAAGCGGTCGCCTCGCTGCCGCGTGGTGGGATCACGTACTATAGCGAGGGTTATTGCTCGTTGGGGACGCCAGGGGGTCTCGTCACGATTAAGGAATATGGCGTGAGCGACGCGCTACAAGTAGCCGAGCCTGCTAGTCCAGGATATGCCGGCAAGAACCGCCTGCAGCCCGAGGACGCGGCGATTCATGGCTGGTATCGCTTTGTTTTAGGCTACCCGCCGCACTTGGTGCGCGAGTACCTGAGTACGCTGGGAGCGAATCCTACCGAGGACTGGGTCTGCGATCCGTTCTCCGGTACGGCTACGACTCCGGTGGAGGCGCGCCTCCAGGGCTTCTCTACTCTGAGCGCCGATGCGAACCGCATCGCAGTGCTGGCCTCGCGCGTAAAACTTGCCTGGGACGTAGACCGGGACGGAGTGCGGCGGACGCTGCTGGAGGAGGTGCTCCCACTCGCCTGCCGGTGCCTACGCCGCGTCAATTTGGCTCCTACGCCGGAAGAAACGCAGCAGCTACCGTTGTTGGACTTTCCCGTCGTACCCGAAACAAGTGCTGGAACGGCAGAGAATGGGTTTGATCCACACTCGCTGCTCCCCGACGAGACGGCAGCCCTCATTCCAAAGGGATTCATCAGCGAGAAACCGCTCCACCGGGTCTTGGCCCTGAGGTACGCGATTGACAAGATTGCTCACCAGGCTACTCGTGATTTCATGCGGCTGGCCCTGGCCAATACGATTGTCACGAAGGCGGGCAATGTCGGATACGGGCCGGAAGTCTACCGTCTCCCGCCCAAAGAGGATGCAGATGTTCTCGGTTCGTTCACCAGTGTAGTGAGGCGAATGCGCTGCGACCTACAGAGAGTCCGGGCGACACTTGATCATCCGTTACCACCAGCATATATTTTCCAGGACGACGCCCGCACACTCGCAACGCTACAGGATTGTCCACCCATAGGAATTGTTATCACTTCACCTCCGTATCCCAACGAAAAAGACTATACGCGCAGTACACGTTTGGAGAGTATCTTGCTGGGCCTCATTGCAGATAAGCGACAGCTACGTCAACTCAAGTCTGGTCTGCTTCGTAGCAACACCAGGAATGTATTCGCTAAGGATGATGATGATAAATTTATCCAAGATATCCCATCGGTTGTTCATCTCGCTCAAGAAGTCGAAGGGCGCCGACTACAACTCCGAAAGACGTCAGGCTTCGAGCGTCTATATCATCGAGTAACTAGGCTTTACTTCGGTGGGATGTATCGGCATCTCGCTGCGCTGTGGCCCAAACTGCGTCCGGGTGCCCGCTGCGCTTACGTGGTTGGGGATCAGATGTCGTATTTCCGGGTGCATATCCGCACGGCCGAGCTACTGGCGGACGTGGCAATCAGGGTGGGATACCAGGTCGAGGGGATTAAGCTCTGGCGCACCCGCCGCTCTACACGAACGGGGCTTGACTTGGAAGAAAACGTACTTATTATTCGCAAGCCTAGCTGATTAAAGAGGGTAGTATGATGACTGGCAACAGCGAGAGCAGCGAACAGCTATCCCAATACGACGAAGTGATCCTACGGGTCTTTCGACGCCACTATCACGAAGGGGGTTCATTCCTGGAGTTCAGTAAGGACGAGCTTGATGAGATTTGCCTGGAGCTTGGCATTGTGGTGCGTAATATCCCGGACATCGTGTATACCTTCCGCTCACGCAGGAGGCTCCCGGAAGAGATTCGTAAGACAGGACACTGGGCGATTGCAGGTGCCGGTCGCGGGACGTATGCTTTTCAACGGCTGGCCAATCCACCGCACTTCGAGATTCCATTCGGTGACTACACGCCAATAGATATCTACAACGCCATCCCGGAGGTGGTGGAAGGGCTACTGCGACAGGATGAACAGTCACTGCTGACGCGAATTCTCTACAACCGTCTTGTCGACATATTCACGGGACTAGCCTGCTTCCACATTCAGAACCACTACCGTAGTGCCGTGGTGGGCCTGGGAGAGGTGGAGTTGGATGCCATCTATGTAGGCGTGGACAAAGCAGGAGACCTCTTCGTCATTCCGATTGAGGCAAAGAGCCAAGCTGAGAATGAGCTAATTGGTCGGGTCCAGATTTCCCAGATGGCGAGACTTGTACGCCAGGATTTTGGAGACCTACAGCGCCGCATCCTGGCTGTAAAGGCGCTCGCTGACGGGACGATAGCAATGATCGAGTTTAGCGATCACGAGGAACCGGATGGTATAGGCATAGTCTCCGTTGGTCGCTTCCGCATGATTCGTCGGGACGGAGTAGGTCCCCAGTCAGTAGCGACCCAAGGTTAGACGGTTGTGGTCACTCACAGCCTGGGAACAACCAACTCGAGCACGGTCTGTTTAGCGGTTCGTTAGCCGGCGGGGGAGGCGGCGGCGGCTTGCTGGCGGATGTTGTCGAAGAATTGATCCATCAGCAGCTTCAGCACGTTGCCGATGAGCCGCTGGCCGACGCGGGCGATCAGCCCGCCGACTTGCACGTCGCCGTCTACCGTGACGCTGGTGCCGTCGCCGGCATCAGCGAAGATCAGCAGACCGCTGCCCCGTGCCCAGCCCGGGCGGCCGCGTCCTTCCACGCTCATCCGGTACTGCTCGATGGGCGCCTCGTCGCCAATCGTAATCGTCCCCTGGTACGTCCCCTTCACGGCGCTCAGGCCGACCTTGAGCGTGGCGAGGTATTTGCCGTCGCCTTGGGGTTCCAGCCGCTCCAGGCCGGGGATGCATTGCTGAATGGTATTCACGTCGAGCAAGAGGTCCCAGAGCTGCTGGCGTTCGGTGGCAAATGTGTACCGGGCGTGGACTTTCATCTTCCCTATGTCTCCCGTTTGCTCAATGTCAACGCTTCATGGGCATGATGCATTGTTCGTCGGGATCGATGAGCACGCGCGCTGTCTAGCGGCGTGCCTCACTCATCGGCACGGCGCTGCCGCCGCGCCGCACCGCGATCATCTCCGCCAAGACGCTCAGGGCCACTTCCTCGGCCGTTTGGCTGCCTAAGTCGAGGCCGATAGGGCCGCGAATGCGGGCAATCTGCTCATCGGACACACCTGCTGCTTGCAAGCGGGCCACACGCTTGCGGTGGGTGCGCCGGCTGCCGATGGCGCCGATGTAGCGGGCGGGACTATTCAAGGCCGCCGCCAAGGCCGGCTCGTCGAACTTATCGTCGTGGGTCAGGATAGCGATATAGGTCGAGGCGTTGAGGTCGAGGTCTGCGGCCACTTCATCGGGCCAAGCGACGAGCAGCTGCTCGGCATCGGGGAAGCGCTCCTTGGTACACAACTGGGCACGGGCGTCTACCACCCGCACCCGAAAGCCGGCGGCACGGGCGAACTGCGCCAGCGGGATCGCGGTATGTACGGCGCCGAAGATGACGAGCGTCGGTGGCGCAGGATGGGCATCTATGAACACGTGGACCTCGCCCGCAGTCGCGGTCGTTGCGACATAGGTAGGCGTATCCGTGCCATTCGGCCGGCCGGCCGCCTCGACAATCGGGGTTGGCCCCTGCTCTGCGCCGCCGAGTGTGTAGGTACGCAGCTCGCTCCGCTCTTGGCCAATGAGGGCGAGCGCGTCTTGGCAGACGGCACTTTCGAGGGCGGAGCTGTGCAATGTGCCGTGCGATGTCCCGTCACCGCGGATAAGCAGGCGGGTGCCGGGCTGCGGCCCATCGTCGGACGGAGGTACACGGACAACCGTTGCTACCGCGACCGGGCGCTCCGCTCGAAGCTCGCCGCACAGCAACTCATAGAGGCGGTCCGGCACTTATCCCTCCCTACCGCTCATCCAGCCCCGGCGGGACAGGGCTGGCCTTGCACCTAACCCCGCGGCCCCTTCCCTGGAGGGAAGAGGCGTCTGCATGGCAACCGTTAGCCCCTTTCCTGAAATGGGTGGTGGGTGCCATGACGCCTGTCCTAGCCCAGGCCAATATAGCCGCCGGCTACGGCAGCCAGGTAAAACGTGCTCGGTTGTCCGCACACGGCATTCCCCGCCCCGGCGGCTCGTCCGGCACACGCGCCGACTCGGAAGAATGCCTGGAAATGGTGCCGTGTAGGTACCCTGGAACGGGTCGAGGCGGCGCCGGCACGCTTGACAGCAAACCATGCTGCTGCGCGGCGCACGCTGTACCTATCTTAACGTGTTCGCTACCCATCTGGCAATGCCGCGCCCAGCCGGGATCAGGGCCTTGCCAATGTCACCAGGATCAACATGGTCACCACTTCGACAGGCTCAGTGCCGGCTCGGAGCGGAGCGAGGGGTCTCTCCCTCGTGCCCAAGATTCTTCGCTCCGCTCAGAATGACATTGGGAAGGCTGCTGATCAGAATGACATTGGCAAGGCCGCTGATCAGAATGACATTGGCAAGGCTGCTGAGAATGACCGGTTTGGCGGTGACTTCGGAAAGGCCCTCCAGCCGGGATAGCATTCACCAAACTCCGTTGACATTGCCCGGTCATTGCTATGAACATAGGCTGTCCGGCGGCCTGGATTGCGGCCTGCGCCGCAATGACGAGTTATGGGGGGGGGGCCGCAATGACGAGATGGGGTGGGTGATGAGAAGAATCGCCGGATCGCCGCGGCGCTTGCTGCTGGGGTTGACGGCACTGCTGCTGTTGGTCGTAGCCCTAGTGACGCTGCGTGCCGTCTGGCTGACGCTCTTGCTGCTCCCCGATCTGGTTCAGGCCGGACCGCGGCCGCTTACGTGGGTGACGCGGGCGCCGGTACGTACCACGGTCGAGCTACCCTATGCCAACGGTCAACGTACAGCAACGGCCGATCTCTACGTGCCCCAAGGTGGTCCGCTCGACTGGCGCGCGCTCACGCGGTCGCCGCGGCCGGCGGTCGTGCTCTTCGTCGGCATCAATACGCCGCGAGACTACGGGCCGCTCGTCCGGCTGGCCGACGGGTTGGCGCGGGGCGGCGCCGTGGTGCTCGTGCCCGAAACGCCAAAACTGCTCAACTGGCGCCTCGATGCGCTGGAGGCCGACAGTCTCGTGGTGGCGTTCGAGTATCTGGCCCAGCTGCCGGCGGCTGACGAGGAGCGGATCGGGTTTGCCGGGTTTTCGGTAGGTGGCTCGCTGGCCTTGCTCGCTGCCGCCGATCCCCGTATCCAGGCGCGCTTGGCCTACGTCCATGCGTTCGGCGCCTACGCGGACGCCGGCGAGCTGCTCGCCGCCGCCACGACCCAGCGGGTGCCGGCCACCGGCGAGCCGTGGGTGCCGGACGGCGTGACCCGCAAGGTGCTCCAGCTTATGCTGCTCGACTGGGTGACGAACGCGGATGATCGCACGGCGCTCACGGCGGTCCTGCCGCCAGCGGGCGAGCCGTGGCAGGTGGCCGCCTGTCCGCCGCTTGAGACCGTGGAGGCAGCCACCTTCTGCCGCCTGGCGATGGGGCCGGGCGAGGCCGAGCAGGTGTTGGGACGCTTGCCGGAGGAAGTGGAGCGCCGGCTCCGCCCGATCTCGCCGCTGACGGTGCTCGACGCGGTGCAGGCGCCGGTGCTGCTGATGCACGACCGTAGCGATACCTTCATCCCGTATACGGAGAGCCGCAGTATCGCTGCGACCCTCGCGCAGGCGGGGCGGCCGCCGGTGCGCTCTAGCGAATTCCATCTCTTCAGTCACGTGCTGCCCGGCCGATCCCTGCCGCTACGCGAGCTGATCCCGGAGGTGTGGCGGCTGGTGCGGCACACGCATCAGCTCGTCAGCTATGTTCTGGCGTAGGCGCCGGTGGCCGCCCTGGATTCCCGCGTGCGCGGGAATGACTGGATTGCGGCTTCCGCCGCAATGACGGAGAGGTCCGGATTCCCGGGCACGCGGGAATGACCGGCTCGTGCGTGTTATGGCCGGGAAAGAGCAACGTAGTAGACTCATTGCGACCGGCCGGTGAGCATACCGCGAGGGCAAAGGAGGGGCTGTGTACCCGTCTCACGATGACCGGAGCGCCGCGCCGCCTACTGCGCTGTGGGGCGGCAAGCTCTGGCGCAGACTGGGGCTAGGGGTGCTCTTCGCCATGCTCGTGCTGGCCGGCCTCACGCTCTATGCCGACGCGCCGGCGCTGGGACGGTCGCTCGCGGCGTTTCCCTGGCCGTGGCTGCTCCCGGTGCTCGCGCTGACGACGCTCAACTACGGGCTGCGCTTTGTCAAGTGGCACTACTATCTCCGCTTACTGGATATCCGGGTGCCGCCAGGGCCGAGCTTGGCGATCTTTCTCAGCGGCTTTATGATGGTGCTCACCCCGGGCAAGGTGGGGGAACTGCTCAAGTCCTTTCTGCTGCGGGGCGCGGCCGGGACGCCCTTGACCCGTTCGGCACCCATCATCTTTGCCGAGCGGTTCAGCGACGGGCTGGCCATGGTGGCCTTGGCGGCCATCGGGCTGCTTGCTTACCCGGCCGGGTGGCCAGCCGTTGTTGTCCTGCTGCTCGTGGGCAGTGCGGTTGTGATCGTCCTGCAGTACCGGCGGTTGGCGGAAGCGGTGTTCAAGCGGCTCGAAAGGATCGGGCCGCTGCAAGGTCGTGTCCACCACCTGCACACGCTGTACCTCAGCGCCTACACGCTCCTGCGCCCGCGTCCATTGGCGGTGGCCGTCGGACTGGGTATCGTCTCCTGGGGCGGTGAGGGTCTGGCCTTTTATCTGATCTTGCTCGGGGTAGGTGCCGCGCCGGGGTGGACGACGCTGCTGCAAGCGACGTTCATCCTAGCCTCGGCGACACTCCTGGGTGCCGGCTCCATGCTGCCGGGTGGCATGGGCGCGGCCGAAGGGAGCATCCTGGTACTCCTGCGGGGCACTCTGTCGCCCAGCGCCGCCGGGGCCGCGACCGTGCTGATCCGCTTCTGCACGCTCTGGTTCGGGGTCGTGCTCGGTGTGCTGGCCTTCTTCCTCGTCGCACGGCGGTACCTGCTGGCCTCACCCCCCGGCCCCCTCTCCACTTGTGGAGAGGGGGAGTCGCGTAGCGACAGAGGTGAGGTGAGGCCGGGGGGTGAGGTATGAGCGCCGCCAATCCCCTGCAGCGGGTTTATCGCGCCGACCTGCACACGCACACCTGGGATTCGGCCGATAGTCTCGCCAACCCGGAGGAGATCGTCGCCGTTGCCTGCCGGCGCGGTATAGACCTGCTTGCAATCACCGATCACAACGTCCTCCGCACGGCGCTGGCGCTGCGCGACCGCTATCCAGAGCTAATTGTCGCGGGCGAGGAGATCAAGACCACCGAGGGGGAGATTATTGGCCTGTTCCTGGAGCGGGAAATCCCCCGTGGCCTGACGCCCGAGGAGACCATCGCGCGCATCCGTGACCAAGGAGGCCTCGTCACCGTGCCCCACCCGCTCGACCGACTGCGCGGCTCGCGCTTGCGTGAGCCGGCGCTGCGGCGCGTAGGGCATCTGGTGGACGCAATTGAGGTCGTCAACGCGCGTGTAACGTTCCCTGGCGATAACCGGCGGGCCGCCGAGTTTGCGGAGCAGCATGGACTGGCGTTGACTGCGGGCAGCGATGCCCACGCGCCGCACGAGGTCGGCGCGGCCTACATGCTCTTGGATGAGCCGCCGGCCCGCGAGCCGGCCGCGCTGCTGGCGCAGCTCCGCCGCGCCCGGCCAGGCGGTGGCCTCAGCCGCCCGACAGTCCACTTCCACAGCATCACCGCTCGCTGGCGCAAGCGGCTGCGGCTGGTCCCGCAATGACGAGGTGGGAATCGGACTCCCCCCCGACCCGCCGGGGGACGACCGGGCAGCCCCGGCCTGGTCTCCATCATGCCCACCCCTGGATTCCGGCTTCCGCCAGAATGACGGAAGGGGGCAGCTGGATTGCGGCCTGCGTCGCAAGGACGGGGATGCTTTCAGCGTAGCTGGTGGCGCTGCTCCGTGGCGCGGTGGCAGTTGCGCTCGGCGAGCGCTACATACTGCGGCAGCAGGTCTATGCCGAGGTACTGCCGGCCCTCATGGATTGCTGCGACCGGTGTGGTGCCGCTGCCGGCAAAGCAGTCCAGCACCACCGCCTCCGGCGCGGAGAAGAGCCGCACGACCCGGCGCGCCAACTCGCCAGGGAACTTGGCCGGGTGGTCGTCGTTGGCGCGCACCGACGGGATCTGCCAGACGCCGCGCGATCCCCAGGCTTGCCACTCGTCCGGCGAGAGCCGCTGCCGGTCTACGGTCGTGATCCCGGGCTTCCAGAAGACGTAGAGGTACTCGAACTCGTCCACCGCGCGATAGGAGCTACTGTGCCAGCGGCCGTTCTCCCAGGCCGGGTCTTTGGCCCACACCCGGCGGTCATAGAGGTAGAAGCCGGCCTGTACGCCCCACTGCTCGACCAGGCCGCCGACTAACTTGACCCGTGTTTGCGTCGCGTACTTGCCGCCGCGCACATTGTTGTTTTCCAGGCGCCGCTGGATAGTCTGCTCACTGACGCCTAACCGGGCAGCGAGCTGATACCGGTTGTAGTGGGGATGGGCACTTTTTGCCGCGAGCACATCCTCGCGTGTCACCTTGAGGTGCTTCTGACTGACGGTATCGGCTTGGATTCTGGGCATCGTCGGATCGGGAAAGCAGAGGATGTCGGCAATGTTGATGACGAGAAAGCCACCGGGGACGATGATCGGAAAGTGGAGGCGTACCGTCGTCTCCAGGAGCGCGCACCACGCTGTATAGGTCAGGTGCACCTCATACGACTTGCCGACAAAGTAGGGTGGCGACCAGAAACTGAGGGCGATGCTCTCCGGCTGCACGTGCGGGAGGAGCAGCCGTGCATCGCCACAGTAGATGTGGTTTGGGGCCAGATACGGAGATACTGCCGCCGCGCCGGTGGCTGCTGCCGGCCGCTCCTGGCGCTCGGTTGTCGCTACCATCGTCTGTACCGCTCTACCGAACGAGTCGGGCAGTGCTGGCGCCTCACCCCCCGGGCCCCGCGGCCGGCGCCTGGCGTTGGGGCTTGGCGTAGCGGGGTGGCCCTCACCCCCCGGCCCCCTCTCCACCATGTGGAGAGGGGGTGGAGGCCTGGAACAGGGACTAGGAATGGCCCTGGATTCCCACGAAAGCGGGAATGACGGATGTGATGGTGGGAATGGTGGGTGGCGGGGCGCGATGAAGCGCGCCTCTACAAATGTCAGCCCTCCTATGGTCCCCCCGCATAGCGGGGGGGCGGGCGCAGCATGCTGCGCCCCTACGGCCGGCCTCGTGCCTACCCCTGTCAGAGGGGGCGGGGGTTAGGTCCAACTCAACGAGAGGCAAGGAGATAATCAGCGATCTTCCGAATGGTTGTCCAATCTTGGGCTGTCGGTGCAAATCGCTTATCCACTTGCAACGTCCATCCACGAAACTCTGCGACGTACCTACGAATTTCCAGGTTGCCGATCTTCTTGACGGTCTTGATCTTGACCGTTCGGCGCTTCGAGAACGGCCGCTCATCCGGTATGCAGAGCACAATCCACCATCTAGGCGGACTATATTGTGACCCGTCTTGCCTGACGAAATTGATGCAGCTGATCGGTCCTTTCGGCAGGTCAATAACTCCCAGGGAACGTTTGCCCCGCGGCTTTTGGATGTTCTCTTCGGATCGTCCGCGTTCAGCCATCTCGGCGCCTACGCCCAACGAGTTCAGGGCGTGCGTCAGGTCGTCTCGTGATTTGTCACGGAGTCTTTCTTTCATCTGCTGCCTCCTGGCGAATGCCGCCGTTCGGTGGCTCGTGCTCGGAATTCAGGCGCCCGGCTTGCCGCAGCGCAGCGCGGAGCAGGTATTCGATCTGGCCGTTGACGCTGCGGAAGTCGTCGGCGGCCCAGCGTTGCAGCGCCGCGTACAACTCGGCATCAATGCGGAGCGGAAAGGCTTTCCTCGGGGACATAGAAAACGCCTGCTAGAACTGCCGAGTGTAGGGCGAGGACACCGCGGCTGCCGGGATAGACGGTAGTCCGGTACACGGTACCCTCGGCGTGCCCGCCGGTTGCTTGCGGTCTACTGGGCCGGTGCGGGGGCTGACAGGCGTAGGTTTTGTATTGGGGCACAGCGAAACGCGCCCTGGCGCTCGTCGTTGCGGCGGAAGCCACAGTCTAGGGGCCGGGGGCCTGGACTCCGGCGAAAGCCGGAGTGACGGTATCCCCACCTAACTGTCCATCCTTCCATCCCGTAAATCCTGATTCTGCTCCCACCTTCTTTCCACTTCTTCTACCCTCACGCGGCCCGTTACTGGTAGAGCGTGCCGGTGTTGACGACGGGCTGGGTGGCGTGCTCGCTGGTGAGGACGACGAGTAGGTTGCTGACCATCGCGGCCTTACGCTCCTCGTCCAGCTCGATGACCCCGCGCTCGGACAGCATGGCGAGCGCGTTCTCGACCATGCCCACGGCCCCTTCGACGATCTTCTGGCGGGCAGCGATCACGGCGCTGGCTTGCTGCCGGCGCAGCATGGCGGCGGCGATCTCCGGGGCATAGGCGAGGTGGCTGACGCGCGCCTCCTGCACCTCGACGCCGGCTTGCGCCAGCCGGTCTTGAATCTCGGTCTTGAGCTGCTCGGAAATCTCGGCGGTGTGCGTAGTCAGGCTGATCTCTCCGGCCTCGTGTACGTCGTAAGAGTAGCCGGTTGCCAGATTGCGAACGGCCGCCTCGCTCTGCACGTGGACGTAGTTCTCGTAGTCGTCTACTTGAAAGGCGGCCTCGGCAGTATCCACGACCCGCCAGACGACGACGGCCGCAATCTCGATCGGGTTGCCACGCCGGTCGTTGACCTTGAGCCGACCGGTCTCGAAGTTACGCACGCGCAACGAGATGCCCTCTTTCGTGTAGAAGGGGTTGGTCCAGCGTAGGCCGGGTTGGCGGGCCGTGCCACGGTAGGCACCGAAGAGCTGGAAGACCTTGCCCTCGTTGGGGTCAACCTTGAAAAATCCCCCCAGGCTCACGATGAGCACAATGCCGATGAGGAGCGAGGGGATCAACTGCCAGAGCGCAGTGGCGAACGAGAACGCCTCGGCAGCGAGGAAAATCCAGATGAGGACGAACCACGCAATGTCGGCGAGGAGCAGGAGGGGCAGGATTACCAAGAGACCCAGTCCGGGGATTCCGTCGCGACGTGTCTCGCTCATCGTTGCACCATCTCCATAGTGAGCTAGAAGACTGTATCGTTATGGTATCACGATGATATCATCGGCGTCAAGCGGTGACGAGCGGTGACGAGGAGGAGGTGGCCCGGTCGTCGGCGCTGGTACCCTTGCGCCTGAGAGCATGGAAACGGCGGACAGCGGGCGGCAATCCGGGCTGGGGCTGGTGGCCCTGTGTGCCGGGCTATGGCTTGCCGTGTCGCTGGGGGCGTTTGCTTATTTCCGCGCCACCCACATGAGCGACGCCCAGCCTATCTACTACATTACCGGCGATGAGCCGCACTACCTGGTCATCGCCACGTCACTCCAGCGCGACGGCGACCTCGACGTGCTCAACAACTACCGCGAGAAGCATTACCTCCCCTTCTACCCGCACCATCTCGGCGATCCCCGCGACCTGCACGAGATGCACGCGATCTACGGCCGGGGAGGCGCCGTGTACTCGAAGCATCCGCTAGGCTTGCCCCTCATGGTGCTACCGTTCTTCCGCAATGGCGATCCCTTTGGGGTGAATCTCTTGATGATGGTGTTGACCGGGCTGCTCGGCGTGCAGGTGTTCCTGCTGGCCCGCGACCTTACCGGTGCGCTCTGGCCCTCGCTGGCAGCGTGGGCTGCGGCTCTGTTCTCGACGCCACTCTTGCTCTACGCCGATCAGATCTATCCCGAAGTGCCCGGCGCATTGCTGCTCGTCCTCGCGGTGCGGGCCATACTCAGTCGTCGGCCGTACTGGTGGAGAGCGTTGCTCATTGGCGGCTGCGTGGCGCTACTGCCATGGCTGCACCTGCGCTACGGTCCGACGGCCGCGCTGGTAGCGGGAGCGTGGCTCTTGGCCGGCGGGTGGCGACGGCGCTGGCAGTGGCCGTTGCTGGTCCTGCCGGCCGTCGGGTCGCTGGTGGGGCTGCTCGTCTTCTACGACCGGCTGTTCGGGGGCATACCGGCCGTAGATGAGTTCGGGTCGGTGTCAGTAGCGAACATAGTCGTCGGCGCCGCCGGCCTCCTGCTCGATCAGCAGTACGGCTTGCTGATCTACGCACCGGTCTACGTGCTGGCGCTGTGGGGGCTGGCAGAGCTGGGCCGGTTACGGGTCCCGCGCTCCTGGGTACTGCTCCTCGTCATCGTGACCTACTACGTGTTCCTGGCGAGCTTCAGCTACTGGTTTGGCGCCTGGAGTCCACCGGCGCGGATGCTGGTCTTCATCTTGCCGCTGCTGGCGGCGGTGATGGCGGTGCCGTTAGCCCGCTGGAACAGCATCGGGGCGTGGAGTGTGTTCTGCGTCTTGGCGGCGGCGGGGTACTGGATCGTCTACCAACTGCTGCTCACGCCTTCCCTCCGCTATAACCTCTGGGACGGAACGAGCGTGCTGCTGGAGCACCTGTCGGAGCAGTGGGGTATCGGGCTGGTAGGGTTCTTTCCCAGCTATATCAAGCCCAACTCGGTGTCAGTGATCTGGGGGATCGCCGTGCCGGTCGTGGTCGTCGCTGTCGGCTGGTGGCTCCGTCGCGGTGAGCGGCGCACGCCCACGCTCCTCCGGCGGCCAGGGATACAGCCGCTCGACGAGGAGGCGCCGTACTTGGCGACGGCCGGCTCGGTTGGACGGTCGGGTAGCTGAGGTGTCTCGGCAGCGCCTCGTCATCGAGCGGCTGGCTGCGGCGACGCTCCTGGCCGCAGCCCTGGCGCTGGACGTATGGGGTACCTGGCAGCTTGGTCAGCGGCTTGGCGTCCATACCGACCTGTTCCCACGCTGGTACGGCACGCGAGCGTGGGTGCTGGAGGGGCACAGCATCTACGCCCCGGAGGTGAAGGCCGGTATCTTCGCGGCAATGCACGGCCGGCCACCGCGCAGCGACGGCACGGCGACTGAGCTTGACGACTTTGCCTTTGGCTTTACCTATCCACCGTATGTCGCACTGGCGATTGCGCCGCTGGCCGTGCTGCCGCTGCCGGTGGCGACAACCCTCTGGCTGCTGATCGGACAGGCGTCGCTCCTGGCCGCCTGTCGGCTGCTGACGTGGTTTCCGGTCCTCACCCCCCGGCCCCCTCTCCATCGCCGAGCGATAGAGAGGGGGAGTCTGCCACCCGTCATTCCCGCTGGCTCGTTCGTCATTCCCGCGAAAGCGGGAATCCAGACACCATCTCCTCGTGGGAGAGGGGCCGGGAGTGAGGACCGGGCCAATCCGGCGGCGCGACAGTTCCGCTGGCTGGTGCTGGTGGCGGTGCTCTGGCCGCCAGCACTCGCTAACCTGCTCTTCGGGCAGTTTGCGGTAGTGGTGCTGTTCCTGCTGGTGGCGGTGCGCTCATTGCTGCTGCGGGAACGACCGTTGCTGGCCGGTGTGTGTCTGGCGGCAGCGATAGTCAAACCCCAACTGATGATCCTGGTCCTGCCGCTGCTGCTGATCGCCGCCTGGGGACGGCCGGGCTGGCGGCGCTTGTGGCTGGGGTGTCTCGGAGGCGTCGCGCTGCTGCTGGCGGCCGGCTTTGCCGTAGCACCCGATTGGTTGGCGGCGTGGGGGCAGGAGGCAGCGACCTATGCGCGGGTGGCGGCGCCGGTGAGCACAGTGGGTCTGTTGCTACGGCTCGCGCCGGCTACCGACTGGACCTGGCTCGTGACGCTGCTCCTGCAAGGGGGGGTGATCGCGGCGGTGGCGTGGCAGGCGCTCCGGGTCGTGCGGCAGGGGGGCGGTGGTGCGTTGCCGGAGGTGGCCGGCCTGGTCGCCCCCGCCATCATCGCCACGTCGTTGGCGATTCCCCCGCTCTACGAGTGGAACTCGGTGCTGCTGCTCGTCCCGCTGGCCGAGGCGCTGTTTACGATCCGGCAGCGCTTGGGAGCAGCGCAACGCCCCTTCTGGCCGGTCATCGTAGTCGTCCTGCTGCTCTCGGTAGCGACGGCACCGCTGGCACTGGCCTACCCCAACCAATCGCGCGTCGGCTGGCCGCTGCTCGTGACCGCCGCTTGGCTAGGGACGCGGCGGCTGGCGCCGCGTCGCAACAACCGGGGGACCGATAGGAGCTGACCGGATGCCGCGTGTGTTTGGTGCCGCACATGCCGCAATGGTAAGGTGCCGATAGACGATATCCGCCGCGGAGATGGAGCAATCCGATGCCTCGCTGGAGCGGTGCTAGGACGCGGCCTCCCCCGGTCTCCGGGCTCAGGGCGAGGAAGCTGATTGCGTTTGGCTGGTACGGCGGGAAGTTCTCGCATCTGAAGTGGCTCCTTCCCCGGCTCCCTCCGGCACACCATTACTGCGAGCCATTTGCCGGCTCTGCCGCCGTGCTGCTCAATAGAGCACCGTCACCGGTCGAGACCTATAACGATTTGGACGGCGAGGTTGCGAACTTCTTCCGCATTCTCCGGGATCGAAAGGGTGAGCTTGTCGAGGCCATTGGTCTGACCCCCTTCTCGCGTGAGGAGTTTGCCCTCGCTTGTGTGCTTGACCCAGCGCTTGATCCTCTCGAACGCGCCCGCCGGTTTTACGTCCGCGCGAGACAAGTACGCACGGGCTTGGCCCAAACGGCTACCTTGGGACGGTGGGCCAACTGCAAGCAGACGAGCCGCGCCGGCATGAGCGGCGTAGTGAGCCGCTGGCTGGGGGCTGTCGAGGCGTTACCCGAGATTGCGGAGCGTTTGCTCCGGGTGCAGATAGAGAACCGCCCGGCGATAGACGTGATCCGGTTATATGACTCTAGCGAAACTCTTTTCTACTGTGATCCACCGTATATTCACGATACCCGTAGTGATAATAAGGCTTACGGTTACGAGATGACAAACGACGAGCATCGCAAACTGGCTGATACTCTCAACGCTGCCCAGGCATTGGTTGCCTTATCCAACTATCAGTGTGATCTCATGGATGATCTCTACCCTGCCCCCAAGTGGCGGAAATACGTCAGTCCGCCGCGCACGAATCATGCGACGAAAGGCGTCCGGGTGGAAGTGCTATGGACAAATTACGATCTGCGGGACTCCTATCCTGATGATAGGAGCAACGGGCAACTCCTGTGAGCGATCCATCAGTCGGGCATGAGCCGCCTGCCATATTGGAACAGGCACTAACACGGGCTACCGACCACCTGGCAGAGCCGATCATTGATGATAGTGATGTGCTTGCTAGGATTGATTTTGTGTGCCGGTGTATTTCCAACCGCGCCGGTGTGCGGGTGCTGATGGCCTGCTTGCTGGCGAAGTTGCACCAAACACATGTAGATGTACGGAGACCACATACCGGTCTTGGAGGAGAGGGATCTTTTTCCGGACGCACCTACGATGAGCAATATATCTGGCCCTTTGCCGCTGAATATCGTCTTCCCGTCAACAGAACTTCCGCCTTCCTGACACCATCTTTCCGTAATCTGGATCGGCCTCTGACAACCGATCTGGAGATTGTCGGCCGTCCACGCCTGCTTTACACCTACTTGCTCCAATTGCTGGATGATGTCTCTGCGAGTAGAGTCTCGGCAGAGGATTTGCTCAGTGAAGTGATCCGCTCCCTCTTGGTCATACGTGAAGAGAGGGATAGGCGCATGGCTACACTCTTGGCGAGCCTGCGGCAGTCCGGGGAAAGACTACTCTTGTCGGCTGAAGAGATTGTCAGTCTCATCGAGCAACATCTTCAATGTCGAAATGCCAGCCGGCTTCCTGTGCTGGTTGTCGCGGCTGCGTATCGCGCCACTGCCAACCGGCTAGGAGAGCTACCTCGCCCGCTCATGTCTCATACGGCAGCGGATATTCGGACCGGGTCGTTAGGAGACGTGGAGATTACACTGGTGAACGACAATCAGATCGTTACCAGCTATGAGATGAAGAATCGGCGTCTCACTATTGAAGATATTGACCAGACACTGCAGAAGCTGGCGGAAATCCCTAATAACATAGACAACTACATATTCATCACGACCGGTATCATTAGCGGCGAGACAAAAGCATACGCTGATAGTCTGTACGAACGCACCGGCGGCACTGAGTTTGCCATCCTCGATTGCATCGGTTTCCTGCGACATTTCTTGCATCTCTTTCACCGATCACGACTTGACTTCCTCGACGCATACCAGAAGTTGGTCTTGGACGAGCCGGATAGCGCCGTGAGCCAGCCGCTCAAAGAAGCATTCCTGACGCTACGTCTTGCGGCTGAATCCGATGAGTGATCGCCGGGCCTATGACGTGCCTAGGTGGATAGCACGGTGAATCGCGTTTCTAGGCTGCCGATGGGGGCGAGGGGGGCGTGGCGGGAGCTGGCGGGGTGGTTTGTCGTGGCGCTGCTGGTGCGGGCGACCGCGCTGGCGGTGGTCACGCAGCCGGGCTATATGGACGCCTCCTACTACTACCATGTCGCCGAGAACCTCGTGGCCGGGCGCGGCCTGGTCACCGATGCAGTCTGGAACTTCCTCGATCCGCGCACCGATCTGCCGCGTCCGAGCAATGCCTACTGGCCGCCGGGTACGTCACTGGTCGCTGCGGCTGGCGGCTGGCTGTTCGGCTCCGGCTTTCGGAGTGCCCAGGCGCCGATGGTGCTGCTCGCGGCGGCCATGGTGCCCGTAGCGTATCTGTACGGTCGGCTGCTCCTGGGTACGCGGCGCGGGGGGCACGGGGTCGCGGCGTTGGTGCTGTGCAGCGGCGCCTACTATCCGTATTGGGTGACGACCGACACCTTTACTCCGTATGGCTTGCTCGGAGCGAGCTGCTTGCTGCTGCTCGGCTGGGTGCTCCGGTCGGGGCGGTCGCGCCGGGCCGGGCCGTGTAACCAGCCAAAGCTGTCGGTCCCGAGCACGCTCGGAGGCAGCTGCGGGCCGGTCGTCGGTGCGGTCATCGGCGCCGGGGTGCTCGCCGGTTGGTCGCAGATTGTGCGCCCGGACGGACTGGTGCTGGCGACCGTGGTCGTCGGCACGGCGGCTGCGGTCGGCTGGCGGAAACGAACCTACCCCCTAGCCTCTAGCCTCCTCCCTGGAGGGAGGGGGACTAGCGCCCTCATTGGGGTAGGGGCACGGCATGCCGTGCCCCTACAACGGTTCCGGCGTGTCGGGTGGGGGCGGTGGGGCGCCGCGGCGCTGTGGGCCGCCCTGGCTGCGGGTGGCTATCTGCTGGGTGCCCTGCCCTGGTACGTGCGGAATTGGCTCACCTGGGGTAGCGCGCTGCCGATGGCAGGAGGGCAGACGATGTTTCTCCGCAGATTTGACGACATCTTCGCCTATGGCATCGAGGTCAGTCCGGTGGCGCTCGTGCAAGATGGCTGGAGCCTGGTGCTCACCGGCCGACTCGCCGGGTTGATCGGCAACCTGGTGCCGCTGTTGCAGATCGCCCTGTTTGCATTGGCACCGCTGGCGGCCCTGGGGGTCCGCCGCCTGTGGCGGGAGCCGGCGGCGCGACCGGCACTGCTCTACGTCGGTCTCCTCTATCTTGGCATGTCGCTCGCTTTCCCGACGACGAGCCCCCGTGGCAGCTTTTTCCATGGGCTGACGCCAGCCTTGCCGGTGCTGTATGCGGCGCTGATCCGCGGCCTCGACACTGCCGTCGGGTGGGCGGGCGCTTGGCGTCGCTGGGATTTGGCCGAGGCGCGTGCGGTCTTCCTGGCGGCGGCGGTGGTCTTCCAGGTTGGGGTGGCCAGCTACCTGGCCTGGCAATTCCTCCTGGTGCGGGGGTGGGAGGTGCCGATTGCACAGGCGGCTGCCGGGTGGCTCGACGAGCATGCGCCGCCGGGCGAACCGGCCCTGTTCGTTGACCCGCCGGCCTTCGCCGTGATCGCCCGGCGGCCGGTGGTGATGGTGCCGAGCAACAGCGTGGAAGCGCTGCTGGAGGTCGCGCAGCGGTTTCGGGCACCCTGGCTCATCCTTGGGCCACGCGGGATGCGTATTGCGGGCCGGCTGTATCTCGACCGCGTACACGACGAGCACTTCGAGTGGATGGCCGACATCGGCGAGGCGCGCGTGTATCGGGTGCGGAGCGTGCCCTCCGCTGCCACGCCAACCGGGGGGTGAGCCGGGCAGCACGGCCGTCGCCAATGGCGCAACTGCCAGGGACGACCGCGTAGCGCCATGGTACGGTAGTATGCTCGGTAGACCCGGACAGTCGGCTAGGCATACCTAGATACCTAGCGAGTGTGAAGGAGCAGGGCATATGGCTACCCCCCAAGTGGCGTGTCATCTGATTGTATTTCGCGGGCGGCAGGACGAAGACCTCGGCGGTGTGCTGCGGGAGGTGCAGCAGGCAGGGTTCGCCGGGGTCGAAGGAGGGAGGCTCGCCGGCGGCGATGGCACTGCGGCCGGGCGCATCCTGCGCGACCACGGTTTCGTGCAGTGCAGCCTCTCGACGGGCATCCACGACATCGAGCGCCTCGACGACTCGATTGCGTATGCCAAGGCGGTCGGTGGCTCGTTCGTCATGGTTTCGGGTGTCGGCGATCACGAGCGCGACGGGCTGCGGGCCTATGAGACGGCGGCCGAGACGTTCAACCGGGCCGGAGAACGGTGTAACGCTGCCGGGCTGACTTTCTGCTACCACAATCACTCGTGGGAGTTTCAGGAATACAACGGCATGACGGGCTTGGAGCGGCTGTACGAGCTAACGGGCCCGGCGCTGGTGAAAGCGTGCATTGACGTGTTCTGGGTGCGGCACGGGGGCCGTGACCCGGTGGCCTTCCTGGAGCGATACCGGGACCGGGTGGGCTACGTGCATCTGAAGGACTTGCAGTACCTGGGCGCCGAGCCACGGCCGGCCGGCGTCTTGGGCCGCGATGCGGCGGAGTTCGTCGAGCTGGGGCGCGGCGAGGTGGACTTCCCTGGCATCTGGGAAGTGCTCGAACCCCTGGCGCTGCCGTGGCTGGTGTACGAGCAGGATCGGTCGTCGCTGCCACCCGGGACGGCCGCGGCAGTGAGCCGGCGCTATCTGCGCGAGCGCCTGGGCCTGTGACCGGGACAGTTTTTGCGGTGGGGGCAGGACAGGGGCCAGCGCGGCGGCCGGTACACCCGTGACTGGGCCAGCGGCGCCGGGGAGCAAGGCGCGGCTGGGCGGTCGGTGGGCACGGCGGGCGGGATCGCGCTAGGCGGCGAGTAGCGCCGGCGTGATGAGGGACGGCACGTTCAGTTAGGGATGGTCCATGGGCCGTACTCCTTGCCGGCGTGCTGTGCGGCCGGGTCGTCAGGATGGGCTGGGGCATCCATGGGCGCGGCCGCTGCGTCAAGCACCGGTGAATATGCGATGGGTGCGGCTGGGTCATCCATGGGCGCGGCCGGGTCGTCAGGATGGGCTGGGGCATCCATATACTTGGCCGCTTCGTCGAGTAACTGCAGCAGTTCCGAGGGGGTATCCGGCTCTAGCGCCTGGCGTGCGGAGAGGGTGCGCCGCAAGACGTCAATGGCGCGGCCGATGAGGGTGATTTGCGCGGCCAACCGTTCCTGTTCGCGTTGGCGGGCGAGGGCGCCGCGTCTGCGTCGGCCGCGGGGTGGCGCCTGGCGGTGAGTGGTGGCCAAGAACCGCTGAATGAGGACCTGGAGCAGCCGGACCTCTGCATCGAGGAGGGGCGCGTCGGCTGCGTGTTCGAGTCGCTGCCGCTCGTGTGCGGCAAACGACCAGTCGTACATGCCTTGGTCCGGTGGGGCGGGATGGGTGACGGAGGCTGGCGGTGCCCCGGCGTCAGGCGTGTGACCGGAGTGGTCGTGACCCGGCAGCGGGGGCATGACGTGGGAGTAGTCGGGACGGGACGCGGCGGCAAGCACGGCGCGCGGACGATCAGGACCCGCTACCCGCGCCACGTCGGCGGGGGCTTCGTCATGATCCGGCACCATCTGCGCTGGGTGGGGACGTGGTTGTCCCGGCACCCGGGGCGCGGCGCGCGGTCGGTCCTGCCCCGGCGCCGCGGACTGCGGGACGGGGGGTTGGTCAGGACCCGGCGCCATCTGCGCGTGGCGGGGGTGCTGTGACCCCGGCGCCAGAGGCGCGGCGCGCGGTCGGTCGTGACCCGGCACCCGCGGCCGCGCGCCGCCGGATCGGGTATGACCCGGCGGCTGAGGCTGCGCGGCAGAGGGTTGGTCAGGACCCGGCGCCCTCGACTGGGTGGATCGGCTGGCGGTTGCGGCCGGCATGATGCTGAGACTGCTCCCATCCGGTGCTCGGTGTGCGCCAGTGTCGTCATGCATTCGCCAGGCCTCCGTCAATGAGTGTATGTTGGGCAGGGGGAAGAGAAGACAACGGGGGGGATGCATAGACCTGGATTGCGGCTTGCGCCGGAATGACGGGGTAGAGGGGGCTGACAAGGGTAGGTTTTTGTCTGCATCAGGATTTGCAGGATGCAAGGATGCTCAGGATGGATTCCCGCGTGCGCGGGAATGACGGGGGCCGGGAAGCGGTATGTAGCTGCACAGCTGAACACCTGCCTCAGTCAGCTATGGCCCCCCGCTACGGCAGGGGGACGTGGATTGCGGCCTGCGCCGCAATGACGGGGTAGAGGGGGCTGACAAGGGTAGGTTTTCGGGGGAGGGCGAGGGAAGGGGACGACGGGCGCGACTGCTCGCCCGCGCACTAGCGCAGCGCAGGTGAATGGCGGTATGCTTGGGAGCGAGGGAGGCCGGGCGTCGGCCCGGAGGAGGACGATGCCGAAGAGCTATGAGGATGATATCCGCGACATCCTAGACCGGATGGACGACTTCCTGCCGGAGAACGGACAGACCCGCCAGGATCGCCGCCATCGTGCTTACGGCCAGCGGTCGGCGGCCGGTGGGATGTGGCGCAACATTACCGCCCAATTCCAGAGCGGGTCGCTCACGCCGCACAAGCTGATGGGCGGCAGCGTGCTCCTGATGTTGTTCGGGTGGATTTTGGGCAGCTTCAGTCCGGGCTTGGCGCAGCTCTGCACAATTATCGCCATCGCCGGGTTCGTCATCGGCCTCATCTGGTCCATCCGCTCTCGCGGCGGCGGGCACACCGTCTCTTCCTCCCGGCAGTATTGGCGTGGCCAGGTGATCGAGATGCCGGGCCGCTCGTGGCAGGACAGCTTGCGGGATTGGTGGCGTCGCATCACCGGTCCGCGGCGTCGGCCTCCGGGCCGCTACGGGCGCCGTTAGCGCGGGGCTAGAGACGGGTTGGACCTAACCGGCCCCCTCCCTAACCCTCCCTCGGAGCAAGCTCCAGGGGAGGGGATGTGCTCCGCTACCCGACTCCAGGGGAGGGAATGTGCTTCACTATCCGACTCTAGGGGAGGCGGTCGGCACGGTGGCCGTGACTCCACGCTCACCAACCTGGGAGGGCGATGTTTAGATTCCCGCTTTCGCGGGAATGACGATTTATGCAAAGATCTCCTTGCGCGGGAATGACCAGGAAACGTCAACCATGAGCGAACGAGAAGCGGGAATTCCGGCGCAGGGGACGATCCCCTTGACGATGCAGCACGTGGAGGCGGCGCGGCGCGTGCTGGCAAAGGCGTTGCCGCGGCCACCGCTCTACCACTATCCGGGGCTCAGTGCCCTGGTTGATGCGGAGGTCTACGTCAAGCACGAGAACCATAGTCCGATTGGCTCCTTCAAGGCACGTGGCGCCCTGGTGGCCGTGACCAAGGCGCTGGAGGCGGCGCCGCAGGATACCGGCGCGGCGCTGCGTGGCGTGGTGGCCTCGTCCACCGGCAACCATGGCCTGGGCGTGGCCTACGCCGGACGGCAGCTCGGTGTTTCCGTCACGGTGTACGTGCCGGAGGGCGCTAATGCCGACAAGTGCCGCCTGATCGAGCAGCTTGGGGGCCACGTGGTATTTCAGGGGCCCGACCTGGCCACCGCGGCGGTCGACGCGCGTGCCGCTGCCATGGACAGCGGCCGGGCCTACATTGACGATGGCGAGGATTTCTGGCTCCAAGCCGGCACCGGCACCATCGGTGCGGAGATCGTGGAAGAGCAACCGGATATCGAGATCATCGTGCTGCCCACCGGCGGGGGAGCACTGCTCGGTGGCGCCGGGTTGGGCGCAAAGAGTCTCAATCCTAACGTCCGCGTCGTCGGGGTAGCGGCCGAACGTGCGCCGGGGGTTTATCTGTCCTGGCAGGCCGGCGGCAAGCCGGTACCGGCACCCTATAACGACACTTTTGCCGAGGGTTTGACCCAGCCGCTCCCCACGCCACGGGCAATGCAGCTTGTCGCTGCGGTCACGGACGATATGGTGCTGGTCAGTGAAGCGGCGATCAAGCAGGCCATTCTCCTGCTGCTCGAACATACTCACAACCTGGCGGAGGGCGCCGGCGCGGCTGCGCTGGCCGGGGTGTTGCAACTGGGGCGGGCGATCCAGGGCAAGAAGGTTGCCATTGTGCTCACGGGGGGCAACATCACCCTGGAGACGCTGCGCGAGGTGCTCGCGGTATGAAGATCGGCAGCCACGATGAGGTGCGGGCGGCGGTCCGCTGGTCTGCGCGCGGCACGCGCCACTTGCCCGGCGGGCTGGCGGTCACACGCTACGACGGGGACGCGCTGCTCATCCACCACTGGGAATCGGGGCAGGCTGTGCTGCTCGAATCGCGGCCGGAACTGGAAACGGTCTGGACCGCAACGATGCAGGCGCTCCAAGAGCGGCGCCAGCGGCGCTCCTAGCTGACGGACCTACCCCCGGCCCCTTCCCGACTGGGGTAGGTTTTTCGTAGAGAGCCGCGGGGGGTGGGGCAGACCTCACCCCCCGGCCCCCTCTCCACCATGTGGAGAGGGGGAGTAGTGCCTGTTCCAGGCCCTCCGAATGGCCCTGGATTCCCGCCCCGTAGCGGGGTACGGGGCATGCTTGCGCGGGAATCACCATGGCCTTGACCAGGCCACTGAAGGGTATAAAAATAATGGGCCGTCACTCCGGCTTGCGCCGGAGTCCGGCGTCGGGGAAGTGGATTGCGGCCGGCGCCACCGGGCTACCCCGGTGCAGGCGCAATGACGGGGGGGCTATTTTCAGAGCAATGACGAGTTATGCAGGGGCTACCTAGCGCCCCGATCGTGATTCGAGCCAGGCGTTGGCCGCGCGGGTGGCAGCGTGTAGGGCTTCGGTGGGTGTTACCTCGCCCTGCCATGCAGCTAGCAGGTGCGGGGTGATTCTCTGCGTCACCGCTTCCCACTCCGGGACGGATGGCTTGGGGCGATTGCCTTGGTGGCGCACGAGATCGCCAATGGTGAGCCAGTGCGGATCATCGCGCAGGGGCGGCTGCTGCCAGAGGGCCGGACGCACGGGGATCCAGGTGCCCGCTACCGACCATCGGAGCTGGGTATCGGCCCGGCTGCGGTAGCTGACCAGCCGGTACGCTTGGTCGGGATGCTGCGTATCGTTCAGTACCGCCAGACTATTGTGGTGGAGCATCGCCGCCGCCCGACGCTGCCAGGGCAGGTGCCCAAAGCCGAAATCGAGGTCGGGGGCCAGGCGGGGGTAGGCCAAGGCCTGCGGCGCGGTCGTCATCCACATCCCGACCCGCCCCTGATAGACATTGTTGATGAGCTGGGACACCGGCGTACCTGGCTGCACGGCCGTCCGGTCCACGTGGAGGAGGGCCACTTGAAACCGGAGGGCGGCCAGCGCTGCGGGCTGATCGAGCGTGACGCGCGTGCGGTCCGCGTTCCACACGTCGCCGCCGGCACGCCAGACCCACTCGATGAACCAGGCATAGGCTTGCTCGCGCGTGGACATCTCGTAGAACTGGAAGCCCCACGGGAGCAATACCGTCCTGCTCTCAACCTGGGTGCGTACCTTCCGCGCTGCGTCGCGTAAGGCATCCCATGTCGCCGGCGGCACTTCCGGGTCGAGGCCGGCGCGGGCGAGCAGGTTCTTGTTCCAGAACAGCACGACGATTTGGTGGCTATCGGGTATCCCGACGAGCTGCCCGCGGAAGTGCGACCCCTGGACCGATTGCGGCGTGAAATCGCGCAGGTCGACGGCCGGGTCTTGACCGACGCGACTGTCGAGCGGCAACAAGTCGCGCAGCGCGGCGAGGTCGGTGACTTGATACTCCTTGAGGCGGACCACGTCGGGCGCCGTGCCGGCCGCGAGAGCCGTGGTCAGCTTGGGCAACACGTCGCGCTTGGCCACTAGCTGCGTCCGTACTGCCGTGACGGAGGGTGTCCGGGCGACAAACTCGGCATGGAACGGTTCCAGCGGCGCCTCGTCACCGGCGCGGCCCGGCAGCCAGAACTCCAGGGCCACGGGCGGCCCGCTCAGGGTCGGCGCCGGCATACTCTGCCGCGCACAGGCCACCAAGCCGGCCGCGGCCAGCGCGCTCCCAGCTTGGAGCAGACCGCGCCGGGACCGATGGTCAACGCGCGCCGCTCGCTCTTCCGTAGACACGGTGTCTCCTTCCTCCCCCCGTTGTACGCTATGGTCACTCCGCGCCAATGCCATGGTACCGGTAACGACGGCGTGCCGTCCTGGTGACCGACGGTAGCCATCGCTGCGGTCTAGGCGAGGTCGTTGACGGCGTGGGCGGGGCGCTCGCCGCGTTTGACGGCCAGAATGTCTGCGGCGATCATCGCGCAGGCGCGCACGTTGGCTTCGTGGACGCTGCCGGCGACGTGCGGCGTGACGATGACCTGGGGCAGCTCGATCAAGGTGCGGTCGGTGGGCGGCTCCATGTCCAGCACGTCCAGGCCGGCACCCGCGACGTGCCCACTCCGCAGCGCCTCGGCCAATGCCGGCTCATCAATGGCACCGCCCCGCGAGGTATTGATGATGTACACACCGCGCTTCATCTTGGCGATGCGCGCGGCATCGAGTAGGCCGCGGGCGCTGGCGGTGAGGGCGAGGTTCAGCGAGATGAAGTCGGATTGCGCCAGCAGATCGTCGAGACTGGCGTAGGTCACGCCCAGCGCGGCAGCGGCGGCGGGGTCCTCCATGATGTCGTGGGCGATAATCCGCATTCCGAAACCGGCAGCGCGGCGCGCCACCTGGCGGCCAATGCTCCCGAAACCGATGATTCCCAGCGTTTTCGCATCCAACTCGACCCCTGGAGGCCGGTCCCACTGGCCCGCCTGCACCATGTTGACGAGCGGCACGACTTGCCGCGCGACGGCGAGGAGCAGCGCCAGAGTGTGGTCGGCGACGGCATAGTGGTTGACGCCGGGGGTTGTGGTGACCCAGACGCCATGCTTGGTGGCGGCCGCTACGTCAATCGTGTCGTAGCCGACACCGAAGCGGGAGACGATCTTGAGCCGGGGCGCTGCTGCGAACACGCGCTCCGTGAACTGATCGGTGGTGGCGATGACAGCATCGCAATCGGTGACGGATTCGAGCAGCTCTGCCTCGGTTGACCAGCGGATGAATGGACCGGGCACCAACTCACAGCCGGCGGCGGCATACGCAGCGCGGTGGGGACCATCCGTTTGCAGGGTGGTGTAGCTGGTGACGACGATACGAAACATCGGGTGCTCCTCGTGTGTGGTTTGGACCGGTCAGGCGGCGACTTCCACCCAGCGCCCCGCTGCGGCTGAGGCCGCCAGCGCCGCGGCCAGCTCATGGGCAGCGACGGCCTCGGCGAACCCGGGAAACGACGCCTCGCCCCGCACCGCAGCCACCAAGCGATCCATATGGTAGGCCGGGAAACAAGCATCGTCCGCTTGGATATCGGCCGGCACCGCGACCGGCTGCCAGCGGCCTTGGGGCCGCCGGTCGCCGCGCCTGGCCACTCGCGCCTCCGTGCGGTCGGAGTCCAGCTCGACGGCCAGCGCCGCCTCGTCCCCGTACAGGGACCAGCGGAGGCCATTGTGCCAACCGATCGAGCGGCGGCTGAAGACGGCCGAGACGATAGCGCCGGTACGCATGCGTAGCGTGAACCCCCAGCCGTGATCGAGGCCGCCGGTGGCCGGCATCGGCGCGGCGCATACCGCGCTGATCGCGCCAAACCCGGCGGCCGGCGTGAGACCGAGCAGAGTATCGTAGAGGTGGATGCCACTTTCGAGCAGCGCGCTGCGCGGCGGATAGTCCGGCAGGAAGTCGTGGCCTTGTAGCAGTGCGAACTCGGCGTGGACCGGCCGGCCGATACCGCGCTGGCGGAGCAGACGCTCCGTGAGGCGGTAGCCGGGCATGGACCGATAAGTGAAGTTCACCACGTGAGGCACGCCGGCGGCCGTGGCGGCCCGCAGTAGCTGCTGCGCGGCGGTGGTATTCGTGGTCAGCGGCTTCTCGCAGATCACGGCGCAGCCGGCGCGAATCGCTGCCGAGCAGAAGCCGAAGTGCGTTTCGACCGGTGTGTTGACGTAGAGCGTGTCAACGGTGCCACTAGCGACCAGCGCTGCAACCGATGCGAATGGCAGGACGGACGGCCCTAGCGCCAGCGCGCTCTGCTCCGCTTTGGCCGGATCGCGGCTACACACTGCCGTTAATTCGGCACGTGGGGAGGCCATGAGGCCGGGCAGGAGTAGTCGCTGCGCGCGTCGGTTAATCCCGACGAACCCGACGCGAGTCGGCCGTTGGATAGTCACAGCGCCAATGATAGTATAGGAAGCGCAGGGGAGGCGCGGGGCGGTGGCGAATGTATTGATTACCGGGGGCGCCGGGTACGTCGGGGCAGTGGTGACGGGCGCGTTTCTCGATGCCGGGCACACCGTTACCGTGCTCGACCGACTCGATGAGGGGGGCCAAGGGCTGCTGGGGTACGTGCCGCAGACCCGCTTCCGGTTTCTGGCCGGCGATGTGCGCGACCGGCGGGTTGTCGCCGACGCGGTGCGTGGTCAAGACGTGCTGCTGCACTTGGCGGCCATCGTCGGCTTTGGGGAGTGCAACGCCGATCCCCGGCACGCCGAGTCCGTGAACGTCGGCGGCACGCAGACGCTCCTGGCCGCCCGCGATCCCGGTCAGCTAGTGCTCTACGCCTCGACGGGCAGCGTCTACGGCGCCGTCCCGGCCGGCCTCTGCCACGAGGGGCTGGAGCCGACGCCACTCTCGCGGTACGGAAGCACGAAACTGGCCGCCGAGCGGCTGATCGTCGAGAGCGGCAACGCCGTGGCCTTCCGCTTTGCGACCGCCTTCGGCATGTCGCCGAGCATGCGGATTGATCTGCTGGTCAACGGCTTCGTGTACTCGGCCAAGCGCCGGGGCTACCTGGTCGTATACGACAAGGATGTGCGGCGCACCTTCATCCACGTCCGGGACATGGCCCGCGCCTTTCTGTTCGCGCTCGACCACTGCGCTGCGATGCGCGGTCAGGTCTACAACGCCGGCTCGGAGACCCTCAATCATACGAAGGATGAGATTGCCCGGCTGATCTTGGCCCGCCACCGGTATTTCCTCGCCTACGGGCCGGTCGGTGTGGACGAGGATCAGCGCGACTACGCTGTGTCCTACCAAAAGCTCGGAGCGTTGGGCTTCATTACGGAGATTTCGCTGGAAGAGGGGATTGATGAGCTGCTGCGGGGCATGGACTTGCTCCACTACCGCGCCCCGTATGGCGACACCTAGGCGGCGTGTCGGCGCTGGGGGGGCGAGGGAGGGGGGTATCCTGAGGGGCCGGCCTCACCCCCCTGCCGAGCCAAAGCCGCACGGATGGTGCCAGGTGTGGTGCGGCTTTGGCTCGGCACCCGGCCCCCTCTCCAACATTTGGAGAGGGGGTGGAGGGCCTGTTCCAGGCCCTCCGAATGGCCCTGGATTCCGGCTTTCGCGGGAATGACGGACGCCTGGGCGCGGTTCATCGCGCCCCTACGGAAAAAACCTACCCTTGTCAGGGGTGAGGGAGGGGGCCAAGTAGGGTGCCGGGGCCTCGTGTGCGGATTGGTGGCCGGAAGCCGGGGATCGTGCTATGTTGCCGAGAGGCGGGAAGCCTCTTTCCGCCTCACCCCCCGGCCCTCTCTCCACAATGTAGAGAGGGGGAGTAGGTCATTTGACAAGGGTAGGTCGCAGGATCGAGGTAGTCGGTAATGAGTTGGATAGGGGCCGGTATCACGAGTCTGGTTGCCACCGTGCTGGCAATGGGCCTGATGTTCTGGGCACGCGCCGCGTTCCAGGTACGCACGCTGCCCGAACGGCTGATGGAGTGGCTGCTGCTCTTCGTTCCGTTGGATGCGTTCGCTCAAGGCATCCAGGATTTCGGCCCCCAGGCCAAAGTCTTCGCCCTCTACGGCGGCATCGTCATCATGTCCGCCGCGCTCTTCGGCTTAGGGCTGCTGGCCTTGCGGCGGCAGTGGCCAGGTCTCGGCATCCTGGGGCTGGCGTTGGTGCTTTTCCTGGTGGCGATGGCCGGGATCATGCCGCTGACCGGCGCTGGGTTCTTTGCCACTGGCCTCTTCCAGCATCCGGCGCTGGTTAATGGCGTCTATTTCGGCATGGCGCTGGCCTATGCCACGGTGCTGCTCCTGGGACAGACCATCGAAGGTGCTCTGGGCACGCCGGCGGCAGCCGAGGGCGGGTTGACACGCCGCTACGCGCTGCTCGCCAGCGCCGTGGGTACGCTCGGCGCCTACGCGCTCGCCATCCGCCAGTCCGCTACCGGCGGGGGGACGGTGACGAGCGACTTACCGCTGGCACAGCTGCCCGCAGAGTTATCGCAGCCGCCGACGCCACCGCCACCGGCGCCAACGGCCACGCAGCATCCCGGCATGGCTGCGGTACAGGCTACCCTGCCACCTGTAACCCAAGTGCCGGCGGCAGCGGTAGCCACCACAGCGCCGGCCGCAACAGCGACCCAGGTGCCGGCCGCAACGGCCGTGCCGACGGTCGCGTCACTGGCGACCGTCCCGCCGACGAGTATTCCCACCGCGACGGTCGCCGCCCCACCGACGAGTATTCCTACCGCGACGGTCGCCGCCGTTGCCGCGGCACCAACCCGACCGCCAGTGCAACCGCCGACGCCGCAAGCTACGGCGGCGGCCGTGGCCACGACACCGCCCCAACCGACGGCTACGACTGCCAGCGTAGCAGCGGCAACAGCACCACCGGCCCCGGCGACCGCTGTGCCGCCAACTCCCGTGCCACCAACTCCCGTGCCACCAACCGCCGTGCCGCCAACTCCCGTGCCACCAACCGCCGTGCCACCGACCCCGGTGCCACCGACGCCCACCGCGCCACCGCCGGCACCGGCTCCCGTCGGTCCGTTCCCTACCCCGCAAGAGGCGCGGAAGCTCGTCCGCGACAAGGACGGGGCGCTGACCGCAGCGACACGCGCCAAGGGCGAGCTACCGTCGTTGGTAACGCCGACCGTGGCGCACTACGTCGTTTCCAAGAACGCCGTCGCCGATCCGGTGCTCGATGCGAATACCTGGCGGCTGATCTTGGACGGGGAGGTGAATCGGCCGGTCCAGCTGGACTACAACATCCTGCGCCGCCTGCCATCCGTAGAGGTCCACAAGACGCTGGAGTGCATCAGTAACTTCACCGCCGAGTGCCAGCTCGCTTTCTTCGGCTGCGATCTCATCAGTACGGCCCGCTGGCGGGGCGCGCGTCTGCGCGACGTGCTGCAATTGGCGGGTGGTCTGAAGCCGGGGGTGGTGAGCCTGGAGGTGCAGTCCGCGGACGAGTATTCCAGCAGCATTCCCCCGGAGCTGGCGCTCGATCCCGACAGTCTGTTGGTGTATGAAATGAATGGGCAGATTTTGCCGCGTGTTCACGGCTACCCGGCCCGGCTGCTTGTACCGGGGCGGTATGGGATGAAGAACGCCAAGTGGGTGGTGGGTATTCGCGGGCACCGCCAAGAGCACGTGGACTGGTACGGTCAACGGGGCTGGAGCAAGACCGGTTTCGTGCGGACGATGTCGCGCATTGATGTGCCGGCCGACGGGGTGCAGCTGTCAGCGGGGCGGCAGCGGATCGCCGGTATCGCGTATGCCGGCGACCGCGGCGTCACCGGGGTGGAGTTCAGTAGCGACGGCAGCCAAACCTGGCATCCGACGGTCTTTCTCGATCCGCCGCTCGGCCGGGATACGTGGATGCGGTGGCAGGCCGAGTTCGACATTGCAGCCGGGCAAACCCTCACGCTCACGAGCCGGGCTATTGACGGCACCGGCGCCGTGCAGACGGACGTGTTCAATCTCCCGCAGCCGAACGGTGGCAGCGGACGGCACTCGATCCAAGTGAAGGGGGCATAGGGGCCTCACCCCCCGGCCTCACAGGGGTAGGTATTTACATGGATGGGCGGGGAGGGGGCTGGCCGCGGGGGGGGGGGCGGCCCTCACCCCCCGGCCCCCTCTCCAACATTTGGAGAGGGGGTGGAGGGCCTGTTCCAGGCCCTCTGAATGGCCCTGGATTCCGGCCCGGTAGCGGAGTAGGGAGCATGCTGGCACCGGAATGACGGATGAGCCGGTGGGAATGACGGGGAGACGGGTGCAACAGGTTGCGCCCCTACGGAAAAACCTACCCTTGTCAGCCCCCCCGGCCCCCCTCTTCATCGCCGAGCGATAGAGAGGGGGGTCCGTCGGAGGTGGGTGTGACCTCACCCCCGCCCCCTCTGACCCATACCCACCAATGAAAGATCAGGAGATGACAAGCCGCCATGGTAGGATGAGGGGTGCCGACCACAGCCCCCAGGAGGCTTGCCGATGCCATGGCACACGAGGATTCACATTGGCGGGGCGCACCCTGACCCTGGCCTAGTTGGCCCGGGCGTATCCGCTGGCCCCCCGGCCCCGTCATTCCCGCGCACGCGGGAATCTACCCATCCTGCCCATCCTGCCATCCCGTAAATCCTGATGCTGACAATCACCCACCAGCACCCGCTCCGTCATTGCGCTCGACAGCACGGCATCATGTACCATACGCTACGCAGTAGCTCCGCGAGGAGAGCTTTATCGGGAGGGACACCGTGCCCCTTGATGGGCTGGTAAGCGTGATCGAGACACTCAAGGCATGTCTCCACACGCACCGGCAGGTGTTGCAGGCCAACGAAACACGCACCCGCATGGCCCTGATCGATCCGCTCCTGCAAGCGTTAGGCTGGGATACGGCCGACCCGGCGCTGGTGCTGCCGGAGTACGATATGAGTGGCAACCGCGCCGACTATGCGCTGCTGGACGGTACCGATAAACCGACAGCCCTCGTAGAGGCCAAAAAACTAGGCGAGCCGCTGGCGTCACACCGTATGCAGATCGTCAACTACGCCAATCTATCCGGCGTCCCGTATGCCGGCTTGACCGACGGCAATCAGTGGGAGCTTTATAAGGTATTCGATCCGGCACCGATTGACGACCGGCTTCTGCTGAATATGTCCATCGCGGACCGTCCGGCCCACGCAGTAGCCTTGAAGCTGCTCCTGCTCTGGCAGCCCAACCTGGCCTCCGGTCAGCCGGTCGCGGCCAATGGGCCGGTACTGACGACGGCGACGGAGCCGGCGACACCCCCGCCGATAGCGGAGCCGGAGACCGAAAGACCGCCAGCGCCACCGTCGGAGCCGCCGCCCGCAACAGCCGGTTGGGTGCCACTGTCAGAGGTGGTTTACCGCAAAGGGGAGAAACCCAAACCGCCGAAAGCGATCAGATTTCCCAAAGGAAGCAGGTACGAGATAACGGCCTGGCAGCAACTGCCAATACATACAATCAAATGGCTGTGGTCGGAAAGATTGCTGACGGAGGCAAATATCCCGGTGACGTCTAGCAGAGGAACACACCTTGTCAACAGGACAGGCAAGAAACCGTCAGGAGAACCGTTTAGGATCCCACAATCAATTGCCGGGACAGAACTTGACGGGAAGCCACTGATACTTGACGGGAATAACGCCAGTGGTGAATTAGGAGTGAATTTGGCCAAAAGGCTGCTGCAAGAATGTGGTGTCAGTTTGGCAGAGGTGCAGCTACAGGTTGGAGAAAGCTAGTGCTGCTAAACGAGGGAGAGAGTTGAGTAGGGTACAGGCCCCCCTATGGTCCCCCCGCTCCGCAGGGGGACATGGATTCCCGCGTGCGCGGGAATGACGGGGGGATACTGCCTGGATTGCGGCTTCCGCCGCAATGACGAGTACGCAATGACGAGTAGGTGAGGCGCGCATACTCCCCTTCCCTTCAGGGAGGGGGCCGGGGGATAGGCCCATTCCGAGGAGGAGGGTATGGTGATGGCAGAACCGTTACGTTTGCTGGTCGTTTCGGCGCATCCGCACGATTTCACGCACTGCGCCGGCACGTGTGGTATCCACACCGCCCGCGGCGACTCCGTGACGGTCGTGAGCGTGACGAGCGGCGCGTATACGCACAACGAGGCGCTGCACGACGAGCTACTCAAACCGGAGGCCGAGCGCGACCCGGCGATCATCAATCGCACGCCGGAGGAATATGCCGCCGGTAAGGAGACAGAGCTACGGCAGGCGTGCGCGATCTTCGGCATTACGGACGTGCGGATCCTCGGCTTTCCGCAGCCGTTTCGGTTGGAGCACTACCCGGAGTCCATCGAGGCGCTGCGGGATGTCATTCTCGACGTGCGTCCCCACGTGCTGATTACGACCAGCCCCTCGTCGGACGGCCAGCGCCGGATCGTCTCCGGCATGCGCGACGACCATACGGAGAGCGTGCGCGCGCTGATGGATGCCCGCACCTTGGCATCGGCCTACGTCCGCCACACGCGCCCCCACCGCATCGCCGCCACCTACTTCATGGGCGTCTACTACCAGCGCGACGAGCTTGACTTTGTGGTGGACGTGAGCGATTGGTACGAGCAACGAGTGCAGGCGGAGGCGCTGTTCGAGAGCCAGGGACATACTCCCGCCTGGGCGCGCCGGCGGATTGATGTCTCCGTGGGGAACACCGGATGGTTCGCCGGCACGCTGTATGGCGAGGGCTTTGTGCGTGAGAAGTCGGAATTACTGCCGCGGATTATCGTGCCGGAGGCAGTGCTCAGTAGGGCCGCCGAGTCGCACGAGGCGCATCGGCGCAAGATCGTGGGGAAGGGCCGCGCGGACTCCTAGAGCCGGTGCCGGGTAGGGTCACTAGCCCCCTCCCCAGAGCCGGATCAAGGCCGCCAGCGCCGCAAAGCCGGCGATCATCAGGCCCACGATGGCCAAGAGTATCTGCCGTAGCCCGCGCTCGAAATCGGCCCGCAGTCGCTCGATGTCGGCCCGCGTGGCAAAGTGCGCCAGTTGATCCTTGATCCCGGTCACTTCCGCCGCTAGCGCGCCCACTTCCGCTGCCAGCGCGGCCACATCGGACCGGGTGGCAAAGTGCGCTAACTGATCCTTGATCCCGGCCACTTCCATCGCGAGCGCGCCCACTTCTGCGGCCAGCGCAGCCAAGTCCTCCCGGGTGGCAAAGTGCGCCAACTGACTCTTGATCGCGGCCACGTCGGCCGTCAGCGCAGCTACATCGTCCCGGGTAGCAAGCTGCGGTAGCCGCGCTGTGATCGCGGCCACGTCGGTTTGCAGCGTGGCTACATCGTCCTTGAGTGTAGCCAGGTCGGTTTGCTGCGTGTCCGGGGATGCCGTCGCTACCGCTGCTGTCGCCATCCTCCGTTTCTCCCTGTCAGGCCGCGCCTCGATCCGGGCGCTATCCCACCTCGGCTATGGTAGCAACGTCGCCGCAGTCCGGCCATATCCTCTCCTCATCGTAGCTCGATCCGGGAGACGGCCTGAGCGGCCTCGGTAACGATGTAGCTGTACCCCGCTACGCACCCCCGGCTTTCTACTCGGCCGCTCTCTGATAGACTCCCCTGCTCTAGCAGCGCCAACCTTGTAGGGGTACTCCTTAGTGGGGACCCTGGATTCCCGCTTGCGCGGGAATGACGGGGCCGGGTTATTTTCGTGCCAATGACGGACATAAGGCGGGGGTGAGGACGGAGCGCGATGCGGGTAACGGACGTGCAGGTATGGCCGGTCAAAGGGCGACACTGGCCGCGGTTCCCGATGCTGTTCGTCGAGGTCTACACGGACGCCGGAGTCGTGGGCCTCGGTGAGTCGCTCTGCTATCAGGCGACGGGGCTACTGGAGAGTATCACCCAGGCTGGCGAGTATCTGTGCGGGCAAGACCCCTTTCGAATCGAGCTACATTGGGAGACGCTGTACCGCAGTGGGCTACACCCGGCGGCCCTGAGTGGGCTTGAAACGGCCCTCTGGGACATCGTCGGTCAAGCCGCGGGCCAGCCGATCTACAACTTGCTCGGTGGGCAATGCCGCGCTGCGATCCCGGTCTACGTGGACGGTTTCTTCCGTGGCGCCCGGTACGTCGAAGACGAATACGCTGCGATGGCTCGCGCGGCCGTCGCCCAGGGCTTCCGGGCACTCAAGATGGACGTGGACGAGCCAATCCCGGCGGCCAAGCGCTTCAACCGCGCGCTGGCGCCGGCCGACCTCCGGCAGTTGGCACGGATGGTCGCGGCCGTGCGCGCGGCGGTCGGCGGGGACGTTGATCTCGCCGTGGACTGTCACGGTGCGTTCGACGTGGCGGCGGCGCTGCGCTTGGGTGAAGCCCTGGCGCCCTACCAACTGTTGTGGATCGAGGACCCGGTGCCCTCCGGCAATGTCCGGGCGTTGGCGAAAGTGACCCAGGGCACGACCACGCCTATTTGCACCGGAGAGCTACTGAACACGCGCTACGAGTTCCGCGAACTATTCGAGCAGCAAGCAGCGGACATCATCATGCCGGACTTGGCCCGCACGGGTGGCATCTTGGAGATGAAGAAGATTGCTGCCGCTGCCGATACCTACTACATCCCGGTAGCGCCGCACAACATGGTCGGCCCGGTCGCTACGCTGGCCAGCGCCCACCTCTGCGCCTGCATCCCCAACAATCTGCTGCTGGAGTACCAGCTCGGCGACGTACCCTGGGTTCACGACCTACTCACCGCGCCAATAGCCGTGCGAGACGGCGCGGTGACGCTGCCCACGGCGCCCGGCTTAGGCGCCGCCCTCAACCACCAGGTCGCCGAACGCTACCGCGCCGCTTGATCGATGGCTGGTGGTCACGATGAGCGCTCGATGTGCCGTGCAAGAGATGGCTGATCGCGTTGCGGCGGCCTTGCCTGAAGCGGAGTGGTGCTACGACACCGACACGGGCGAGATGGAGATTGTCTTGCCCGGCAGCACGGGGCGGTGCGGACTTTGGGTTGATGTAGCCGACTGGGACTTCTACTTACGTATTAGGGCGTGTTCACACTAAGTTGCCCGCTGCTCCTGTCAGCCGGTCATTGCGGGCGCAGCGCGGAAGCTCAAGCGCCCGCTGACCCAAACCGGTGCTCACGACAAGGAGTTGAGCCCCTTCACTGCGTTCAGGGTGACATTATGGCAATATGGGAGCGGTTGTGTGAACACGCCCTAGATGAAGAAACGGGTGCGCCGCCCGGTGGCCGTCTAATCCGGGGGGTGCCAGCGGGTAAACTGATGCTGTGTCCCCCGATATGGCCCCCGCGGCCAACGGCGTATGTCTCACAGCACGACTAGCCATGCACCGCTGGCTGCTTACCCGATCATCGGTTCAGAGGAGGCCAGGATTGGACCACCGAGCACCGCGTCGTGGCAGCGGTTGCAGTCTGCATGGCCGCAATGGGTCATCGTCGGCTCGTTGCGGATAGCCTGTGCTGTACGCTCCAGCATCTCCTGAGCAGGATAGACGTGCCAGCTGCTCTGACCAACAACGATGCTCTGCCGGACGGGCGCGAGGACCGGCGCGAGCTTGCCGAAGCCTCGGGAGCAACCGCCCACCTCCGCTGCCATCGGCTGCCCATCGGAGCCGTTGGCCCAGCGCCGAAACGGATTCCGCCCCGCCAGTTGCTCGGCTAGATGCAGAAGAGTTACCTTCGTCAACCCTACGCCCATCATCACGACGGAGCCATCCGCCTCCGCCAGCGCTCGGAGCGGGGCGAACACGTGCAGGGGCCGCTGCGCGGCAACCAGCTTGTCGGCGAGCGGGCCAAAGGCCGCGAAGGAGCAGAGCGGATGGTGGCCACGGACACGTCCGGGCATCGCGAGCACGGCGGCTGGGATCGCCCCCATGGCCCGGTCAATGTCTGGTGCATCCGAGGCATAGATAGGCGCAACACCGGGTAGTGTCTGCTGCGATGTCTCGTAATAGCCTGGAGACGTGCCGTTCTGCGCTAGGCGCTGATGCGGGAGTGGCGCTACCGCAAAAGTGTCCCAGGAGAACGTCGGGACCAAGAGCGTGCAGCCGGCTTCGAGCAGACCGGCGATGATGAGCGGCGCGCCGCCTTCGACCCAGCCGAACGAGCGCAAAGAAGCATGCACACACAGGGGGCGTCCGCAGAGGCCCAGCGCATGCACCGCCGCGTACACGTCACGCTTGGCTACACTCATGGGATGCTCTCAGCGACTGAGGCCAGGCAGCCGCTCCTATTAGGCAAGTACCGGGAAGGAGAGCGAGCTGTCATCGCCCCAGGATGGAAATGATAGCTTGCCAAATGGCCGGCGGCTCGCTCGCTGTGCCTCTGCCATCGGGTACAATGCGAGGTGACGCTGCGAAGGAGAGGGGCATGACGGCTGTGCATAGCCCAGCGGTGGCGGCGCCCACCGCGCCGACTATCGCCGAACAGTTGGAAGCCGCGCCACGCCGCTTCGACGCCGGGCGCGATGAGGCCATCCTTGCTGCAGTCGTGCAGGGACAGCGGCTCTCGGCTGAGGAGGCCCTCTATCTCTTCGAGTACGGCGACGTAGCGCGCATTGGCGCGGCCGCCGATGCCGTGCGGCGCCGGATACACCCGGATAACCGGGCCACCTTCATCATTGATCGCAATATCAACTATACGAATGTCTGCGTGGCGCGCTGCTCGTTTTGCGCCTTCTACCGGCTACCGCGCCATGCAGAAGGCTACCGGCGCTCCAGGGAGGAAATCTTCCGCCGAATTGAAGAGGCCTTGGATATGGGCGCCACCCAGATCATGTTCCAGGGTGGTCACGACCCCGCGCTGAAGATTGACTACTATGAAGACCTCTTGTCCAGCGTGAAACGGCGGTATCCGGTGACGCTCCACTCGCTGGGACCACCGGAAGTACTGCACATCGCCAAAGTCTCCCGCCTGTCCGTGCCGGTGGTCCTGCGGCGGCTGCGGCAGGCCGGGCTGGACTCGTTGCCGGGTGCGGGCGCCGAAATCCTGGTCGAACGGGTTCGTAAAGCGGTGAGTCCGTTCAAGAGTAGCTCCGATTCGTGGCTGGAGGTGATGGAGGAAGCGCACCGGCAGCACATCCGCACCACGGCAACGATGACCTTCGGCATGGTCGAGTCGTATGCCGAGCGCGTCGAGCACTTCCAGCGTATCCGCGACGTGCAGGACAAGGCCGACCCTGGACAGGGATTCCGAGCGTTTATCCCGTTTATCTATCAGCCCGGCAATACCGAGCTGGGCGGCCGGGCCACCTCCATCACCGACTACTTGCGGACGCTCGCGATTGCGCGGCTGTTCCTCGATAATTTCTACTCGCTTCAAGGGTCGTGGCTGACCACCGGCACCACCGCCGCGCGGTCGAGCCTCGCCTACGGAGCCGATGACCTCGGTAGCATCATGCTGGAGGAGAACGTCGTGCGGGCCACCGGGTTGCGCCATCGCATGACCGACCATGCGATGGTGCAGTTGATCCGCGAGTGTGGGCGTATTCCGGCGCTCCGCGACACGCACTACCGCGTCATCGCCACCTACGCCTGATGCGCTTGGCCGCGCTGGCGCCGGCCCCCTTGGCTCCCGTGGTCGCTAGGGAATCCACTCTACCTGCGGGAGGTCGGGGATGATGCCGGCTTCGTAGCCGCGCCGCAGGAATAGCTCCACGCTGGTGCGCCCCGTCGGGCCAAGGTCCAAGGTGAGGTCGTTGACGTACATCGCCACGAACCGGTCGGTGAGGTCGTGGGGCACGTCGTCGGCGAATCCCATCGCGTAGGCCAGCGCCTCGTCGCGGTGGGCCAGACCGTACCGGATGCTCTCCTTGAGCAGTGCCGAGGCTTGGACGAGCAGCTCCGGTCCTAGATCGCGGCGGATGGCGTTGACGCCGAGCGGCAGCGGCAGCCCCGTCTCCTCGTACCACCACACGCCCAAGTCGCTCACCCGATGCAGGCCCAGGGAGCCGTGAGTCAGCTGGCCTTCGTGGATGAGGAGACCGGCGGGCACGTCACCGGCAGCAACCGCCGCCATGATCCGGTCGAAGGGCATGAACACCGGCTCGAAGCTCGCCAAGCGCAGGCGCAAGGCGAGGTAGGCGCTCGTGAGGAAGCCGGGGATAGCGATACGCTCCCCCTGCAAGAAATCAAGCTCTAGCGGCTCCGGTGCCACGACGACCGGGCCGTACTGCCGGCCCATGCTGGCGCCGTGGGTGAACAGCGCGTAGTGGCGCCACACGTGCGCGTAGGCATGAGCGGAGAGCGCCGTGATTTCCAGCTCACCGTGCAGCGCGAGCCGGTTCAAGGTCTGAATGTCCTGGTGTACGGTGTCGAACCGCATGTCGGCGGCGCCGACCGCTCCCGTGGCGAGAGCGTAGAACATGAAAGCATCGTCGGAGTCCGGGCTATGCCCGAGGCGCAGCCGGCGCACCGGCCGCGCTACGTTCTTCGGTGGCTGGGTCATTACTGCTCCTTCGGCAATGGCGGCGGCAGCGGTGGCAGTCGCCACGCCGCGCTGGGTCGAGCGGTCTCAACGCTCATCGCGACCCAGGCGAGCTCCCCGGCGCAGACGTGCCCGCCAGCGCGAGAACGACGGCGCGTCCACGCTGTCGGTGGTGACTTCCTGCGGCTCGCGCTCGGTCCGGGGCGTCGTCGCCGCGCGCGGTGCTGCTGTTGAGGGAGACGCTTGCTGCTCGACCCCCGTGGCGATCAGCGTGACCCGGACGGTGTCCTGGAGACGCGGATCAATGACGGCGCCGAAGATGATATTCGCTTCGGGATCGGCGAGGTCGGTCACGAATTGCGCGGCCTCATTCACTTCCGCGAGCGTGAGGTCGGGGCTGCCCGTGATATTCAACAGCGCCGCACGCGCGCCCCGCATGGAGGTATCGAGCAGGGGGCTTTCCGTCGCCGCCTGCGCCGCCTCGATAGCGCGGCGGGGACCGCGCTGCTCGCCAATAGACATCATCGTGTTGCCGGCCTGCTCCATCACCGCCCGCACGTCGCTGAAGTCGAGGTTGATTAGCCCCGGTACCGTGACCAGATCGGCGATCCCCTGGACCCCGTGGCGGAGCATGTTGTCGGCGAGGCTGAAGGCCTCCTTGATCGCCATATTGGCAGCGGCTATTCGACGCAGGCGCTCGTTGGGAATGACAATCAGCGCATCCACCTGCTCGCGCAGTGCCTCAAGGCCCTCTTCGGCCACTCGCTGCCGGCGAGTGCCTTCGAAGGTGAACGGCATGGTCACCACCGCCACGGTCAGCGCCGCCGCCTGCCGCGCTAGGCTGGCGATCACCGGAGCGGCGCCGGTGCCCGTGCCGCCGCCGAGACCGGCGGCGATGAACACCAGATGAGCGCCGCGCAGCACCGCTTCGAGACTGGCTTGGCTTTCCTCGGCGGCCCGCTGACCGAGGTCCCGATCACCACCGGTGCCCCTGGAGCGGGTGGCCCGCCGCCCAATCTGCACTTGGATCAGCGCCTCGCTCTGACCGAGCGATTGGGCATCGGTATTGACCGCGATGAAGCGCACACCGCTCAACCCGGCTTCGATCATCCGCCCGACGGCGTTGATGCCGGCGCCCCCGACGCCGACGATCCGCACCTCCGTGAACCCTTCCACTACCGCCTCCGGGTCGGGACTACCGAGGATCTGTGGGATGATCGGATCAGGCACCCCGGCGGACCGGAGGCGTTCGGGACGAAAGGCGGCGCGTCGCTTTTCCGGCATTCCTACCTCCCGTATTGACCCTCGCTCCCGGCGGGTGAGGCGCGATCCGGCGCTCGTCGTCGGGTTAGCTACGCGCGATAACCTCTTGCGCGAGCGCGCGATACATCTCCGCTGCCGGCTGCGCTCGCGGCGAGGCAAAGACGGTCCGGCCCGCCGAGGCCGCTTCCAGGATTTTGCTGTTGACTCGAATCTCGGTAGTGAACACCGCCGCACCCCACTCCTCACGCAGATAGGCTGCCACCGCCTGCTCCTCCCGTAAGCGGCGGTCGAACTTGGAGAGCAGGATGCCGCCCAGGTGTAGCTTGGCGTTCAGGTACTGCACTTCTTCGATCCGCGCCTTCAGCAATTGCAGCCCCTGGAGTGAGAAGTAGCGCGCCTCAGTGGGCACGATCACTTCCTGCGCCGCCACCAGCGCGTTGATCGTCAGGAGACCCAGGGACGGTGGCGTGTCAATCAAGATGTATTGGTACCGGCTGGTGAGGGGCGCAAGCTGGTCCCGCAAGCGCAGCTCACGACCAATCCGCACACTGAGCGCCGCTTCGGCGGTAGCCAGCGCCGCGGTGGTCGGCGCAATATCGAACAGGACCTTGCCGTTCTCCTCGAAGGGCGCCGCCGGAAACGGGACTCTGAGATTAAGGAGGGACGCGGTGACGGTCCGATCTTCCGCGGGCCACTGACCGACGGCGCTAGTGAGGTTGCCCTGCGGGTCCAAGTCAACCAGCAGCACCCGCAGGTTGCAATGCGCCAGCGCGGCGCCCAAGTTGAAGGTGGTTGTGGTCTTCCCCACCCCCCCTTTTTGATTGGCAATCGCGATAATGCGTGCCACAGCGTACTCTGTTCCTGCAACCCGGCAGGCAGCTAGACCATGTACCACAACCGAGGACGCGACCGAGCCACATTGTAGCACGCCTCGCTGCTAGTAGCCGTCAGCCGTCAGCCGTCAGCCGTCAGCCCGCGCACGGAGACCTTTGCATAACCTCCAAGACGGAGTGCTGGGACGGCCGTTGCACCTCCCGCTAACCTGGGAGGTGCTGCTTTGGATTCCCGCCCCGTAGCGGGGTACGGGACATGCTTGCGTGGGAATCACCATGGCCTTGACCAGGCCACTGAAGGAAATGAAAATAACGACCGTCACTCCGGCGCAAGTCGGGGACCTGGATTGCGGCCTGCGCCGCAATGACGGGGAGCGGACGCAATGACGGAGGGGGGCTATTTTCAGAGCAATGACGAGTTATGTAAAGGTCTCCGCACGCAGGAATCCAAGCGTTGGGGGCCGAGGTGACGGTGCCTGTTTCCGCCTCGTCCCGCGGCGGAAGCGGACACGCCCTACACGTCCTCCACTACACTGGGCACGATGGCTACGGAGACGACCGACTACGCTGCGGTGCTGGCATTCGTCCGGCAGGCCGAGCGTCGCGACTGCCTACTCGCCGACCCGGCGCTGCCGGAGCAGCTACGGACCCGGCCGGACAGCGACGCGCTGGATGTCGGTCTCGCCGACGCCTACGCCGCGTACCGCCGGACCGGTCGGTGGGGCCGATCCTATCGCCTGTTTGCTACGGGCTGGACCGAGCTTGAAGGGGTGCTGATCCTCGCGCCGGCGGCCGCTGCCGACGCTGATCTCCGGGCGAGCATCGCGGCCACGAACGAGCGTGCCCTGCGCGAGCTTTTGCTGGCGTTTCCGCGCGGCCGGGTCGGCCATTGCTCCTACGCGGCGGCGTGGATGCTCCCGACGCTGGCAGAGCTGCTGGACGGGGTTGCGCTGCCGGACCAGGCAGCCTACTTTGCGACCGCGGACACGTTCACGCCTTGCCAGCCGCAGCCGGTGCGGCGGCTCGGCAGCGGCGACTATGACCTGGTGCGCGGCCGGTGGAGTGCTGGGGCGCTCGGTCTGCACAATGCCATGGGGGCTGAGGCGGTGCCGGCCGAGCCGTCGGAGGCGGCTTGGCAGCAATGCTTGCAGCGCGGCTATCGTTTCTACGCTTGCGTAGCGGCCGGCCGGCTCGCTGCGCTCTGCTGGCACTGGCCGCGCACCGCTGGGCGGCACGAGGTCCGCGGCGGGCCGGACACTGCCGAGGGCTATGCCGAGAGCGTCTATTCTGCGGCTACACAGGAGGTATCAGACCTCGGCCGGGTGGCTACCTACACCGCCAGCGGCACGAGCGATAGCGTCCACGTGGATCGGCTGAAGCGGATCGGCTACCGGCCGTTCTACCGCGTTGGCACGTATCGGGGCATCAAGCGCGGCAGCGGCCGCAGCGAGCCGGTCACTCCTGCTGCGCTCCTTAGCGGTCGCCAGCGCCCGGCCGACGCCGCGGCTATGAGCTGGGGCGAGCACGTGCCCGCTGCGCCGCGGCCGCGGCGGAAGCGCCGTGATCCGGTCGTTGACTGCTTCCGGAGCCTGCTCACCATCAAGGGCCGTGCCGAGCGGCAGTGCTTGAGCATCGAAGCGCCGCTGCTGGTGCAGCGGGCGCTCGCCGACGGATTACCCACGTTGGGCCTCTTGTATACCGAGGAGCTGCTGGCCCAACCCGACGGTCCGGCTCTGCTGGAGCAGGCGGAGAGCGAGCACGTTGCTCATCAGCGGGTCAGTAAGGGCATCATGGGGACGGTGACGGCAACGCGGCCCTTGCCTTGGGTGGTCGCAGCCGTGCATGTGGACGTGCGCGACGCCGCCCAGTTGCACTGCTCGCCTCGCGCCGTCCTGCTGGTTGCCGATTGTGTCGCTAACCCGGCGAACCTCGGCATGATCTTACGCACGGCCGACGCCGCCGGGGTTGAAGCCGTGATCCTGCTGGGAGCGGACAGCGCCAGCCCCTTTCACAAACATTGCCTGCGCGCCGCGCGGGGCGCCATGGGGCGGCTGCCGCTCTACACTTGCCTTGATCCGCCCCGGCTCTTCCACCGGCTGAAGACGGCCGGGTTTGCGCTGGTCGGAGCGACGGTGCAAGCGTCAGCCGACGTGTATAGCTTGGCGCTCCGGCCGCCGGTCGCCCTCGTGGTCGGCAACGAGAGCGCCGGGATTCGGCCCGCGATCATCGCTGCTTGTACGGACCGTGTCCGCATACCGATGGCGCCCGGTCAGTCGTCCTTGAACGTGGGGGTCGCCGCCGGCGTGCTGCTCTACGAGCTTGTCCGCACTCGGCTGGCCAGCAGCCGCGCCGGTCGAGCGTAAGACTGCCGTGTGCGGGCCACCTCCACGTCTAACCGTCTCCCTCCGTCAGGAACGTGCTACACTTGCCGGCGTGTTGATGATCGAGCCTCACTTGCCCGCCTCCGGCGGAATCTCCTGACGAGGAGCGGCCGATAGGGTAGGGGTGTACGGAGGGTCGTACCCCTACCGGGCTTACGCCGGCCTGACTTTTCCGTTTAACCACTTTAACCGCCAGGGCCTTTCCATTATGTCACCTATGTCACCACTTCGACAGGCTCAGTGCCGGCTCGGAGCGGAGCGCAGGGTCGCTCCGCCGTGGCCGAGATTCTTCGCTCCGCTCAGAATGACAGTGGAAAGGCCGCTCAGAAGGACGTTGGAAGGGCTGCTCAGAAGGACGTTGGAAGGGCTGCTCAGAAGGACGTTGGAAGGGCCGCTCGGAAGGACGTTGGAAGGGCTGCTCAGAAGGACCGGTTTGGCGGCGACTTTGGAAAGGCCCTCTTTAACCGCTCTAGTCGGTTGCCGGGTGTGCGGCACACCGGCCAATGGGAGGAATGGTGTATGCCTACTGCGCTCATCACCGGTATTACGGGCCAAGACGGGAGCCATCTCGCCGAGTTCTTGCTGGAGAAGGGCTACCGCGTCTACGGCCTGAAACGCCGTACCAGTGTCGTCACCGATACGCGCATTCGCCACCTACTCGACGAAGTGGAGTTGGTGGATGGCGACTTGCTGGACCAGCTCTCGCTGATTAAGGCTATTCGGCAGGCCCGTCCCGACGAGCTTTACAACCTCGCTGCCATGTCCTTCGTCCCCACCTCGTTTACGCAGCCGGTACTTACCGGCGAATACACCGCCCTTGGGGTCACCAAGCTGCTCGAAGCCGTGCGATTGGCCGACTGGCCCATCCGTTTTTACCAGGCGTCCAGCAGCGAGATGTTCGGCAAGGTGCAAGAGATACCCCAGACCGAGCAAACGCCGTTCTATCCGCGCAGCCCCTACGGGGCGGCCAAGGTGTACGGCCACTGGATCACGGTGAACTATCGAGAGAGCTACGACCTCTTCGCCTGCTCCGGCATCCTCTTCAACCACGAAGGACCACGGCGGGGCAGTGAGTTCGTTACCCGCAAGATCAGTCGGGCCGTGGCGCGCATCAAGCTCGGCCGCCAGCAAGAGCTACGCCTCGGTAATCTGGACGCCCGGCGCGACTGGGGCTACGCCGGAGACTACGTGCGGGCGATGTGGCTGATGCTCCAGCAAGATCAGCCCGACGACTACGTAATTGCCACGGGTGAGACGCATAGCGTCGCCGAGTTCTGCGAGCTGGCCTTTCGGCACGTCGGCATTGACGACTGGCGCCGGTACCTGAAGGTAGACCCGGCCCTACTTCGTCCGGCGGACGTAGACCTCCTGGTGGGGAACCCGGCAAAGGCGCGCCGCCGTCTGAATTGGCGCCCTGAGGTGACGTTCGAGCGCTTGGTCAAGCTGATGGTCGAGGCGGACCTAGAGCTGGAACGGCAGACGACGGCTTGAGCGGGCGCCGCGCCGCAGCCCCTTCCTTGTCCTGGCCTTGTCCTGGCCTTGTCCTGGCCTTGTCCTGGCCTTGTCCTAGCGCTGGCGTCGTTCGGGCGGACCACACCGGAGGCTTGCCATACATTAGTGCGCTTGCTACAATGCTGGGTGTTAGCATCACAATCCTCATCGGTGCCGGTCTGACGGTCATCACCCCGGCGCTGCGGAGCCAGGGCAGGGAGGCAGCCATGGGCATATCAGGGTTTGCTGGGGTGCTGGTTCGCGCAGTCTTGTTTGCGCTATGGCTGCCGGTCGCGGTGCTGCTCGTATCGTTGCTGCGGTTCGGCGCCGACGATATGGCCACGATGGATGCCACGGCGTTCGTGCAATTGGTCGTCCTCGGCTGGCCTAGCGGTATCCCGCTGACCTTGGCGATCCTTCTACTGCATCGCCGCGCTCGGCTGCTGGCGTATGTCTGTGCCGTCGTGTTGGCCCCGCTTTCCGTACTGGCGTTCATTCTCGGCGGCTTGCTGGGGGAGGTAGGCGTGCTGATCTATGCGCTGGTCGTGTCACTGCCCGCGTGGATTGCGCTGGGAATCGCCGCAGTGCTACAATCCAGGCGCCGCGGCTGAGTGAGGTGTGGAAGCGACCATTACAGGCTACGGAGGAGTGATTGCCACGACATTATAATGCTATAGCTCAGGTGCCCGGTCGCGCGGCCGGGTAACGTGTCCACCGGGTAACGTATCCAATCGACCGCTACGGACCACAGAGCACACGGAGAGAAGGAGAAGCAGTCGTGTTCAAGCACACTATCCGGGTTATGCTCATTGCCCTCTTTACCCTGGCTCTCGCCGCCTGCGAGCTTGGCGGTGATAGCAGTGCAGAACTGGCCGCGCTGGAAGACCAGCTGGCCAGTAAGGACGCCCAGATCGCGTCGCTGCAAACGCAGGTCGCCGCCCAAGGGCAGCAGCCGGCCGCGGCGCCGGAGGCCGATAGTCGGCTGGTGACCGTCAAGGCCCGCGGGCGGCTCGTTTGCGCCGGTCGCACCGATCTGCCCGGCTTCGGCTACCTGGACTCCTCCGGGCAGAACGTGGGCTTCGACATTGACCTGTGTCGCGCGGTGGCCGCAGCCATCTTCGGCAGCGGCGATGCCGTCGAGGTCGTGCCCATCACCGCAGCCGAGCGCGGCCCCACCATCCAGTCGGGTGAGGTCGACATCCTCTCGCGCAACGTCACTTGGACCAGTACACGCGATGCCCAGTGGGGCAACTACACGACCGTCATGTTCTACGACGGTCAGGGCTTCATCGTCCCCGAGGATAAGGGCATTGACAGTGCCCTGAAGCTGGGTGGCACGACCGTCTGCGTGACCAGTGGCACGACCACCGAGCTGAACTTGGCCGACTTCTTCCGCCAGAACAACTTGGATTTGGAGACGGTCGTCTTCGAAGACACGGCCTCCGTCTACGGTGCCTACCAGCAAGGCCGGTGTGACGCCGCCACCAGCGACAAGTCCCAGTTGGCAGCTATCAGGAGCGGGTTCGACAATGCGGACGCGCATATCATCCTGCCGGAGACGATCTCCAAGGAGCCGCTGACACCGGTGGTGCCGCATGGCGATGACCAGTGGCTGGACCTGGTGAAGGCAGTGCTGTACGTGCTGATCAATGCTGAGGAGCTGGGCGTGACGCAGGCCAACGTGGAGGCGATGCGGACCAGCGAGAACGTCCAGGTGCGGCGGATGCTGGGCACGGAAGGCGAGTTCGGGCAAGGCGACCTCGGTCTCAGCCCGACGTTTGCGGTGGACGTGCTGAAGGCCGTGGGGAACTACGGGGAGATCTACGACCGCTACATGGGGCCGGAGGGAGACTCGTTCACCCTGGCGCGGCAGCAGAACGAGCTGTGGACCAACGGTGGACTGATCTACGCCCCGCCGCTCCGCTAGACGTGTTAAGCATGGCAAGGGCAGCAGCGTGTTCGTGAGCACTGTCCGGGTAGCCCTACGGAACACATTCGTAGGCGCTGCCCGGATAGCTTTGTTGTCGGGCCTGGCTCTGGCGCTCGCCGCCTGCGAGCTTGGTGGTGATAGCAGTGCAGAGTTGGCCGCGCTGGAAGATCAACTGGCCAGTAAGGACGCCCAGATCGCGTCGCTGCAAACGCAGGTCGCCGCCCAAGGGCAGCAGCCGGCCGCGGCGCCGGAGGCCGATAGTCGGCTGGCGACCGTGAGGGCCAGGGGGCGGCTCACCTGCGCCGCCCCCAACGATTTCCCCGGTTTGGGCTACCTGGACACCGAGGGGCGCAACCTCGGGTTCGACCCGGATCTGTGTCGCGCGGTGGCCGCGGCCATCTTCGGCAGCGGCGAGGCCGTGGAGATCGTATCCATCGCGTGGTCCGAGCGAGGCTCCGCCTTACAGGCCGGCGATCTGGATCTGTTGGCGATGACCACGACATGGACTACCACCCGCGATACGCAGTGGGGCAACTTCACGGTCACGATGTTCTACGATGGCCAGGGCTTCATGGTGCCGAGGGATAAGGGCATTGACAGTGCCCTGAAGCTGGATGGCACGACCGTCTGCGTGATCAGTGGCACGACCACCGAGCTGAACTTGGCCGACTTCTTCCGCCAGAACAACTTGGATTTGGAGACGGTCATCTTCGAGGACACGGCGGCAGTCTATAGCGCCTACGAGCAAGGCCGGTGCGATGCCATCACGGACGACAAGTCGGGGCTGGCTTCCATCCAAAGCGGGTTCGCTAACCCGGACGCGCATATCATCCTGCCGGAGACGATCTCCAAGGAGCCGCTGACGCCGGTGGTGCCGCACGGCGATGACCAGTGGCTGGACCTGGTGAAGGCAGTGCTGTACGTGCTGATCAATGCTGAGGAGCTGGGCGTGACGCAGGCCAACGTGGAGGCGATGCGGACCAGCGAGAACGTCCAGGTGCGGCGGATGCTGGGCACGGAAGGCGAGTTCGGGCAGGGCGACCTCGGTCTCAGCCCGACGTTTGCGGTGGACGTGCTGAAGGCGGTGGGGAACTACGGGGAGATCTACGACCGCTACATGGGGCCGGAGGGGGACTCGTTCACCCTGGCGCGGCAGCAGAACGAGCTGTGGACCAACGGTGGACTGATCTACGCCCCGCCACTCCGCTAGACGTGTTGAGTGTGGCAAGGGCAGCAGCGTGTTCGTGAGCACGGTTCAGGCAGTCCTACGGAGCATATTCGTAGGGTCTTCCTGAACCGTGCTATTCTATGCCCCGCCGCTCCGCTAGACACGGGGCGGCAAAGCGCCATGGAGAGGCGCCATAATGACTGCCGTTGGGGTAGCTATCCGTGAGCAGTAAGCGGCTTGCCCGGCTGCTCTCCTTTGGGGGCATCCCCCTCTGGCGTGACGTGCGCGTGCTCCGCGCGCTGGCGCAGATCGTCTCCGCAATTATCGTCGTCAGTGCCGTGGTCTTTGTGGTCACGCAAGTGCTGGCTGCCGCCAACGAGCGCGGCTTTGCCTTGGGCTTCGACTTCCTCGACGAGGAGGCCGGTTTTCCAATCGCGGAGTCGGTCATCGCGTACGAGGAGTCCGACACCTTTCTGTACGCTTTCGGCGTAGGGATACTGAACACGCTCAAGGTGGCGCTCTTGGGTGTCGTCCTCGCCACCTTGCTCGGCACCTTTTTGGGCATCTGCCGAGTGTCCACCAACTGGCTGGTGGGTCGGCTCGCCGCGGTATACGTCGAGACCTTTCGCAACATTCCCCTGCTGGTCCAGCTCTTCTTCTGGTACTTCGGCGTCTTCCAGCTACTCCCGCGCGTGCAGGAGAGCATCGAATGGCCCGGCCCGGTCTTCATCAACAACCGGGGCATCTACATGGTCTGGGGCACCCCGTCGGATTCGCTCGCACCGTGGCTACTCTTCGCCTTGTTGGGGTTGCTGGCGGCCCTTGTCCTGGGGTTTGTCTTGGCTCGCGTCGAGGCTCGCATCAGCCGCTCTACCTACCCCCTATCGGTTGCCGTCGTAACCGCGGTAGTAATCCCGGCCCTAGCCTGGATACTCCTGCCGGAGACTCCCTTGATGCGCGACGTCCCGGCGCTGGGCCGCTTCAACTTCGAGGGCGGGCTGCGCCTGACCCCGGAGTTCGCTTCCCTGCTGATCGGGCTAGTCGTCTACACCGCGGCGTTCATCGCGGAGATTGTCCGGGCCGGCATTGCCTCGGTACGGCGCGGGCAATCCGAAGCGGCAGGTGCCCTGGGGTTGAGCGGCATGCAAACCCTCCGCTATGTCGTCTTCCCCCAAGCCCTCCGCGTCATCATTCCGCCGCTCATCAGCCAGTATCTCAACCTCACCAAGAATTCGAGCCTCGCTATCGCCATCGGCTTCCCGGACCTCTTCAGTGTCGGCAGGATCATCGTCAACCAGGCCGGCCGGGCCGTTCCCGTGTTCCTGCTGCTTATGGCTTCCTACTTGGCCATGAGCCTGACCTACGCTCTGATCGGGAACATCTACAACCGCCGCGTGCGATTCGAGGAGCGTTAGGATGAGTACCGCGGCGGCCGTAGTCGGCCCGCCAAGAACCAGCGTGGGGATTGTCGGTTGGGTGCGAGAGAATCTCCTCAGCACGTGGTACAACGCCCTGTTCACCCTGCTTTCGGCCGCCTTGCTCGGCGCTTTGTTGTGGGCAGCTCTCCCTTGGATCCTGGTGACGGCCGACTGGAGCGCTATCACCTCCAACCTGAAGCTCTTTATGGTGGGCCAATACCCCTCGGAAGAAATGTGGCGCGTAGGCCTGGGCGTGGCCTGGCTCGCGTTCCTGTTCGGGATATCCTGGGGCGCTGGTCATAGCGGGGTGGTGGGCACTTTCGCGCGCATCCTGGCCATTGGCTTCGGCATCGCTGCGCTGGTGCCCCTGCCCTTGGACGTCGTACCCATCGTGGCCCGGCTCTGGCTCCTCGCTGTCCCGGTAGCAGTCGTCGCCGGGTTTTTCCTCGCCCGGCGGTTCCCGGTGCGACTACGCTGGCTCGTACTGGCCTGGGTGCTGTCCTTCTTACTCATCCTCGTGCTGCTGCACGGGTTCGACGGTAGTAGCTGGCTCCCCCGCGTCGAGACGGGTGCCTGGGGAGGATTGCTGCTGACCTTCCTCCTGGCCATCTTGGGCATCGTCGCCTCCTTCCCGCTCGGTGTGCTGCTGGCCCTCGGCCGCCGCAGCGCGCTCCCCGTCGTGAGTATCCTCTGCATCACCTTCATCGAAGGTGTTCGCGGCGTCCCCTTGGTGACACTCCTATTCATGACCCAAATAATCGTCCCGTTGTTCCTCCCCGAGAACTTACTCATTGACCGCATTACCCGGGCCTTCCTGGCCATCACCCTGTTTAGCGCCGCGTATATGGCCGAGAACATTCGCGGAGGGCTACAGGCCGTGCCAACAGGACAGGTCGAAGCCGCCAAAGCGTTGGGGTTGGGCGGCTTTAGCACGATGCTCTACATTGTCCTGCCGCAGGCCATCAAGGCCGTGATCCCCGCCATCGTCGGCCAATTCATCGGTCTCTTCAAGGACACCAGCCTGGTGGTCATCGTGGGACTGCTCGATATCGTCGGTATCGGCAAGTCCGTCGTGCTCGGCAACCCGCAGTGGATCGGCTCCCAGCGCGAGGTGTACCTGTTCTTGGCAGCAGTGTTCTGGGTGTTCACCTACGCCATGTCCTACGCGAGTCGCCGGCTGGAGTCTACGCTGGGAGTCGGCATCCGCTAGTGCAAGAGGATCACCATGCAAGAAGACATGATTATCTGCCGCGACGTTCACAAGTGGTTCGGGTCGTACCACGCCCTCCGCGGGGTGTCCCTCACTGTGAAAAAGGGTGAGGTCGTCGTCATTTTCGGTCCCTCGGGGTCGGGCAAGTCCACATTCATCCGCACGATCAATCGGCTGGAGGAGCACCAGCGTGGTGAGATCATCGTAGACGGGATCACGCTGACCCATGACATCCGCAATATCGAGGTGATTCGCAGCGAAGTCGGAATGGTCTTTCAGTCCTTCAACCTCTTCCCCCACCTGACCGTGCTCCGAAACATCACGCTGGCCCCGACGCAGGTGCGGAAGTGGCCGGCGGCCCGCGCCGAGGAAGTAGCCATGAGCTTGCTGGAGCGGGTAGGTATACCGGAGCAGGCTTCCAAGTATCCGGCCGAGCTTTCCGGCGGGCAGCAGCAGCGCGTCGCCATCGCGCGTGCCCTGGCGATGCAGCCCAAGGTCATGCTGTTCGACGAGCCGACCTCGGCCCTGGACCCGGAGATGATTAAGGAAGTGCTCGACGCGATGCGGGAGCTGGCCGCCTCCGGCATGACGATGATCGTCGTCAGCCACGAGATGGGGTTCGCCGCGGAGGTGTCCGACCGCATGGTCATGTTCGACGAGGGCACCATCGTCGAGGCTGGCTCTCCCGATCAGATACTGCATCACGCCGAGCAGGAGCGGACCAAAACCTTCCTCTCCCAGATCATCTGACGGTCTGCGGCTCTCCCGCTCCAAGCCTAGCCGACCGTGAGGGCCTTTCCAAAGTCGCCGCCGAACCGGTCATTCTGAGCGGAGCGGGGAATCTCGGCCACGGGAGAGCGACCCTGCGCTCCGCTCCGAGCCGGCACTGAGCCTGTCGAAGTGGTGACAATGGCAAGGCCCTGGCCGACCGTTAGCACTCGTTGGCGCCGAGTGCTAAGAGGTGCTACAATGGGCGTGTGTCAACGAGCCGCAGTAGGGAGCGGCGTTGAGCGTAGTCGGCGGTGGCATGAGCGCCAGCCACGCCGGGGATAGACCCTAGCAGGACTAATCGAAGGAGGCAGAGCAGCTATGGCAATGGCGACCGCGGTGAAGCTACGTCCGCTTGGCGATAAGGTGATCGTCCGCCCGGAGTCGGGTGAGGAGACCACCAAGAGCGGGATTGTGCTTCCCGATACCGCGAAGGAGAAGCCCCAGGAAGGTGTCATCATTGCGGTTGGTTCCGGGCGGGTACTTGACAACGGCGAGCGTGTCGCCCTCGAAGTAGAGGCCGGTCAGAACATCCTCTACGCGAAGTACGCCGGTACCGAGGTGAAGCACGAGGGCGAGGATCTGCTCATCCTCAGTGAGCGTGACATCCTGGCCATCTTGGACGGCTAACCGGCGCCCCGGCCTCCGATGATTGGCGGAGGCCACGGAAAACGTCGGCTCATGAAGCGCCTGCCCAGCCAGTCTGGGCGGGCGTCTGCATTGGTGGACCGGTCTCCGGCCGCTGAGGGGACTATTCGTAGTCGCCGCGAACCAAGGCGTCGAGCAGGTCCGTGAGCACCGCCGCCGGCACCGGCCCGACCAGCTTACGCACGATCTGTCCCTGCCGGTTAATCAGGAACTTCTCCGGGACCCCCATCAGGCCGTAGTCAATGGAGATTTTGCCGTCGGCATCGCGGCCGTTGGGATAGGTAATCGCGAACTCGTCCAAGAAGGCTCGCGCTGCGGCCTCGCGGTCCTGCACGCCGACGCCGACGAAGAGTAGGTCGGTCGCGTGGTACGACTGCCACACCTGCTCCAGAGTCGCGGCCTCTTCGCGGCAGGGCACACACCACGAGGCCCAGAAGTCCACCAGCACCGGGCGGCCGCGCAGGTCGGCGAGCCGGAGCACCGTGCCGTCGAACAGCGGTAGCGTGAAGTCCGGTGCCGGCCGCACCTCGACCGGAATGTTCCGTAGTGCCGATTGCACGGCGAAGCTCGTCGCTTCCCGGTCGCTGGCTCGGATCATTGCGTAGCCGAGCAGAGCCAGCAATAGGACAACACCCCCGACCGTGAGCCAAAACGCCAGTGAGGCCCGTGGGGTGAGCACGGCTGGCGACTGCGCGGGGCCGGCGGCGGGTGGCGGGGGCGGTGCGGCGGCCGACACTATGTTGGCATCTCCTCGGAGGTGGCCGCCCCTTGGCGGGTAGCGATTTCCGTTTCGAGGGTCGCTAGCTCGGCAGCAACGTCGCGCTGCCGCTGGGCCAGCCAGAGCAGATAGACGCCTAACCCCACCACGACTACCGCATAGCCGGCAAACACGAATGCCACCGGTTCACTCCTCCAGCGCGAACTCGAACACTAACCAGGATAACACGACGTAGATGAGATCGAAGGCCATGAGGAGCTGGAGCCAGGGAGCATCGCCAGCGCCGCCCCAAGCCAGGCGCCCCTGGAGGGCCGCCAGCGTGCTGTGGACCGCTGCCAGGAGCGCCGGGACGGTGATCGGGAAGAGCAGCACGGGGAGCAGCACCTCGCGGGCGCGGGTCTGGGCGGCCAATGCACTCAGCAGCGTCCCCGCCGCCGCCAGCCCCAGCGTGCCCAGGGCCAACGACAGGAGGAGAGGCAGCGGGGCGAACGCGACCGGGAAAAAGACCGTCGTGAGCACGACCGTCAGGACGATCAGCACGGTGGTCAGCGCGAGGTTGCCGAGCAGCTTGGCTGCGTACAGGATCGAGCGATCCAGCGGGGCGGCGAGGAGCGCATCCAGATTCCCCCGCTCGTGCTCTTGGGCAAAGGTGCGCCCAAAGCCCACCGTGGCGCCGTAGGTGATCGTGACCCAGATCAAGCCGGGGACCAAGTGCGTGGTGTCCGTGCCCGGCGCGTCGAGGGCAAAGTTGAAGATCAATAGGCAGACGATGGCATACATTGCCGCGGCGGCCACGTTGTCGCGCTGGCGCCCCTCGATACGCAGGTCTTTGCCGATGATCGCGGTCAGTGTGCCCCAGCTTGTCGGCCGTCGCCCCGCCGCCACGCCCCCGCCGGCCGCCGGCGCACTCCCCCATGCCACTTGTGGCGAGCGGGCCGAGGCGGGCAGCGCGGCCGCCCCCTCACCGGAGGGTAGCGGCCGGCCGCCGCGCTCACGCCTCTTCCCCGCAGGGAAGGGGCCGGGGATTAGGTCCCCGTAGAGGGCACGCAGGCTCGCCACCGTGAGTGTCTTCGTGGCCGCATCCAGCACGCAGCGCCCATCCACCAGCACGAGCAGGCGCTGGCAGAAACGCAGTGCCAAGTCGAGATCGTGGGTAGCAAGCACGATGGTCGGCTGCCAACCGTCCTCCGGATATGGGTGCCGGGCGTCGAGGCCGAGGAGCGCCGGCAAGCCGGCGATAGCCGGTGGATCGAGCGACGCATCCGGCTCGTCGAGCAGCAGCAAGCGCGGCCGGTGCAACGTAGCACGGGCCAGTGCTAGGCGCTGTTGCTGGCCGCGCGACAACTGCGTGACTGCTGTCGTCGCTGCCCCGGCCAGACCTACTCGTTCCACGGCTGCCGCTACGGAGCTTGGGGCTTGGGATAGCCCGTATAGACGCCGGAAGAAGGTTAGGTTCTCTAGCGGTGTCAGCTCGTCGTACAGCCAGAGCCGGTGGCCCACATAGCCGATCTCGGCACGGGTGTCCGGGTCCGAGCGACCCATAGGCCGGCCGAATAGGGCCAGCGCGCCGTGCGTCGGGCGCAGCTGCCGGCCGAGCAGACATAGCAAGGTGGATTTCCCCGCGCCGTTTGGTCCGACGACGCCAATGCGCTCACCGGCCCCGACCGAGAACGTCAGGGGGCGCAGGGCAACGGTCCGGCCGTACCGGCGCGCGAGACCGTGCGCCTCGATCACCGGTGCCCGGTTATCCGACACACCGTACTCCTCTCCAGCGCCGAGCGACAGCAAGAAGGAGTGCGGCGACCGGGCGCCTTGATGGCCCCCCTTCCCTCCAGGGAAGGGGCCGGGGGGTAGGTCCGACGCGCCTCGTTCCCACTGCCCTCATCGACTCGCTCACCGTTCATAGGTAAGGGCAGGGAGCGGCGGGGAGCCACCTACTGATAGCCTTGCTGGCGGGTTTCGAGGTCAACGAAGCGGGTTTGCTGGCCGGAGAAGCGGAGCTGGATATCGCCCGTGGGGCCGTTGCGGTGCTTGGCGACCAGAATGTCGGCCAAGTTTTTCTTGGGGGTGTCCTTATCGTAGTATTCTTCACGGTAAATGAACATTACCACGTCAGCATCCTGCTCGATGGAGCCGCTCTCGCGCAGATCGGACAACATCGGGATGTGCGACGGGCGCTGCTCCACGGCGCGCGAGAGTTGCGACATGGCCACAATCGGGATGTTCAGCTCGCGAGCGAGTCCCTTGAGCGAGCGGGTAATCTCGGAGACTTCCTGCACGCGGTTCTCCATGTAGCGACCCTGTCCCTGCATCAGCTGGAGGTAGTCAATCAGGATCAAGCCGATGTTGTGCTCGGCCTGCAACCGCCGCGCTTTCGTGCGTAGCTCCATGATCGGAATGCCGGCCGTATCGTCAATGTAGACGGGGACCTCGGAGAGGCGGCCGATGGCCTTGGCGACCTGCTGTAGCTCTGCGTCGTCAATGATACCGCGGCGCAGGCGCTGCGAATCGACGCGCGCCTCCGTGCAGATCAACCGCTGCACCAGCTGTTCCTTGGACATCTCCAGGGAGAAAATGGCGACCGGAACGTTGTGCGGTGGCGCCGCGGCGTTTTGGGCGATATTCAGCGCCAGGCTGGTCTTGCCCATGGACGGCCGCGCCGCCACGATGACGAGATCGGACCGCTGGAGTCCGCCGGTCAAGGCATCGAGGTCCCGGAAGCCGGTCGGCACACCCAGCGTCTCCCCACGGCGCTGGGCGATGGAGTCAATCTGGTCGAAGTATTCTTCCAGGATAATCTTGAGGGGCAGGAACTCTTGGAAGCGGCGCCGCTGCGTCAGTTGGAAGAGGATCGCTTCGGCCTGGTCAACCGCCTCCTCGGCGTCGGCCGAGCCGTAGGCCAACGCCGCGATCTGCCCGGAGGCTTGGATCAAGCGCCGCAGCATCGCGCACCGCTCGACGATGCGGCCGTAATACTCGACATGCACTGCGGTCGGGACGAGGGCGGTCAAGGACGACAGATAGGCCGCGCCACCGACCTCGTCCAGCCGATCACGACGTTGCAGCTCGTCGGTGAGCGTGACGAGGTCCGCCGGCTCCCGGCGCTCGAAGAGGTCCAATGCCGCGCTGTAGATGATCCGGTGTTGCTGCCGATAGTAGTCTGAGGGTTGGAGAAAGGAAGCGACGCGCGTGATCGCCTCGCGGTCAATCAGAATGCTCCCGAGGACCGACTGCTCGGCCTCGATATTCTGCGGCGGAAGACGTTCCTCGGTAGCTGTTCTCTCGGCAACCGCTCTCTCGGTAGTTGCTCCATTCACTGTCATAGCAGAATCATAACGCTTGGCGGCAGGGGAGTGGATTGTAGCGGCCGTGAGGGGACACGTAAGGGCATAATATGCGTGCTCCCTCGCGCGCCGGGAGAGGGCCAGGGGGCGGCAGCCGGAGATGAGGTCCGCCCCCTACAACATGCCGTGCTCGATAGCTCAGGAGGCTTCCGCGGCCACCTCGGCTGCCAGAGCCGGTTCGGGCTGGGCAGCGTCGGCCTCTGCCGCAGCCTCCGACTCCGCCGCCGGCTCCTCAGCCGCAGCCTCCGACTCCGCCGCCGGCTCCTCAGCCGCTTCCGGCTCCGGCTCTTCCTCCACGTCCGGCACGACCTCGATGCTGACGACACCCGTCTCCCGCGCCGGCAAGCGCAGGGTGACTTGATGGCTGCCCAAGTGGCGCAGCGGCTCGCGGAGCACCACGTCGCGGCGGTCAATCCGAATCTGATGCTGCTCGTCGAGCGCAGCGGCGATCTGCGGGGAGGTCACGCTGCCGTGCAAGCGGCCTCCTTCGCCGATCTGCGCCGAAATGGTGACGGTCAGCTCGCGCAGTCGTTGGGCCAGACTGCGCGCCTCGACGGCTTCGCGCTCGGCCGCGGCCTCCGCCTCGACGCGTAGCCGGTACAGTCGCTTCATCTGATGCCGCGTGCCGGGCACGGCCAGTCCACGGGGTAGGAGGTAGTTGCGCGCATAGCCTGGCGCGACTTCCTTGACGTCGCCCGCTCGCCCTAGATCCGCCACCGGCTCAACTAGGATAACTCTCATCACTTACACTCATCTTCCTCAGTGGTGTCGCCCAAGCATGAAGGGCTAACGCTCTGTTGACATTTTCCGGTCATTCCCGCGCAAGCGGGGATCCGGAGCAGGTGTGCTGTCTACTGTCCCAGACACCTGGATTCCGGCTTCCACCGGAATGACGAATGGGGCTGGCAGAACCGAGCAGTAGCATACCGCTGCGATCTCCGTTAAGGATAGCGGATGAAGCAATCGTCCTGCCGGTCGCCCGCCCTCGCCTAGCGAGCGGTGGGCGTGCCGTCAGCCCATTGTCGAGACACGCTCCGGGCGGATCTTATAGATCACTCGCGGGCCGCTCGGCGGCCCCTCATAGCGTGCTCGCCCGGTATAGCGCCCGGCCAGCCGGTCAATCTGCTCATCGGCGCCCTCTTCCGTCACCGTGACGACGGTACCACGCACGGCAAGGTAGCGATACGGGTTGTCGGGATCGGCAATGCAGAGCGCAACCTGGGGTCGGTTCCGCATGTTGCGGTCCTTTTGTCGCCCGCGTGCCGAATTGACCAGCAGGTAGGCTCCGTCGTAGTCCACCCACACCGGTGTGACCTGGGGCGAGCCGCTGGGCATGAGTGTCGCCAGGTAGGCAAAGCTCCGCTTTTCGAAAAGGTCCAAGCACCCTTCCGGCAGCGGGACCGGCTGCTGTTCCATCGCCATCAGCATCCTCCACACCTCTCGTTGACGAGTGACACATTGCCCTGAGCCGGCAGGGTCCCCACCTCGTTCAACGCAGCCTACCGCCCGCCGCCGCAAGCCAATCCCGGCCGCTGACAACTGACAACATGCAGCCGTACCGTTAAGGATACACTGCTCCCCGTCGCTCCGGCGAAAGCCGTAGTGACGACGGGCGGGGCCGCCGCCCGGCCCACCTGGCTCGTCATTCTCGCGTGCGCGGGAATCCAGCCCTCCGGCACCCGCTCACTTGAGGTCGAGCCGGTCGAGCACCTCCCGATTGACGACGCCGCGGGGGCGATGCCCAGTGAGGACGGCGGCGACTTCGAGTGCCAAGCGCCGGCGTCGCTCCCGGGCGGCCCAGTCGCTGGCCGAGGCCATGTGGGGGGTAATCACGACGTTGGGCATCGTCCGCAGCGGGCTATCGGGCGCGAGCGGCTCCTGTTCCGTCACGTCCAGCCCGGCAGCCAGTAACCGCCCCTCCTGCAACGCCGCGACCAGCGCGGCCTCATCTACCACCCGGCCGCGCGCCGTATTGATGAAGATAGCGGAGGCTTTGACCAGCGCGAATTCGGGGGCGCCGATCAGGTGATACGTGTCCGGCAGGAGGGGCACATGGCAAGAGATGAAGTCGGCATCTTGCAATACCTGGACCATCGGCACCGACCGTACCCCGTGGGCGGCGAAGACTGCCGGGTCCACATAGGGATCGTAGGCGATGATCTCGTGCAGGGCAAAGCCGGCCATCCGCTGCGCCACGCCCCGGGCGACGTTGCCGAAACCGAGCAAGCCGAGCGTGTTCCCGGTCAGGCGGTGGATCATCCCCCGCTCACCGCCCCAGCCGCCTGCGCGTATCTGCTGCGCCGCCGGCACGATCCAGCGCACACAGGTGAGGAGCAACGCCACAGTATGGTTGGCCACCTCGTCCACGAAGACATCGGGGACATTGGTGACGATGATGCCCTGCTCGGTGGCACAATCCACGTCATCAAAACGATCCAGCCCAATGCCGCCTACGGTGATGATCTTGCAGCGGGTCAGCGCCCGGATGAAGGACCGCGGTACGTGGTGCTTGCCGATGATCGCGTCGGCATCGCGGGCCTCCGCGAGCACCGCCGCCTCGTCGTCGCTGGCAACAGTGACCAGCCGGCAGCCGGCTTGCACCAGGATTTCGCGTTCGCCGGCCGCGCCAAAGGTACCCCCCGTGTCCACGACCACCACTTTGGGCGGTCGACTCGCGTCGGCCGTTGCCGCCTCGGGCACGCCGGTTTGATCTAATGCCGCCATGTCGGTCTGCTCCCTGCCGCTGAGATGAGCCAGTGTACCGCGTGCGGCGCGTCCGAGCGACGCCGCTGGGGCCAGTGGCCTCCGTCAGCCTGGGGCCGGCCCGTCGTCTCGCCAAGCCGGTAGTATTCGCCGGGTCAGGGTGCCTCGGGGTGGCGTCAATGCACCCTACCCACGTAGGCGGCGCTCCCGGCTCCAAGATGCGCCTGAGAGGAGATGAGCTATGGTCCACAGCTCGCCACGGCAGTTCTACAACCAACTGGCCCCTGACTATCATCTCATCTTCGCCGACTGGCACCAGTCCATGGCCCGGCAGGCGGCGGCGCTCGATGGCCTTATTCGCGCCGAGCTAGGTAACGGCCCACTCGCTGTCCTGGATTGCACCTGTGGTATCGGTACTCAGGCACTTGGGCTGGCCGGCCGTGGCTACTGCGTGCATGCCACCGACTTGAGCGCGGCGGCCGTGGCACGCGCTCGCCGGGAAGCGCAGGCGTTGGGACTCGCGCTCACGTTCGGCGTGGCCGATATCCGCGCGTTAGCAACGCAGGTCCCCGGTACTTTCGATGTCGTGTTGTCGTGTGATAACTCCTTACCTCATCTCCTGAGCACGGCGGACATACACCGGGCCATCGTCAACATGCGAGCCAAGCTGCGCCCGGGCGGGCTGCTCCTGGCAAGCATCCGTGATTACGACCACCTGCTCCGAACGCAGCCGCGCGCACTGCCGCCGAACGTCCTCGATGATCCGGCCGGAAGGCGTATCGTCTTCCAGGTGTGGGATTGGGCGCCGGATGGACGTACCTACACCTTCCACCTCTTCATCCTGCGCCAAATCGAGAGCGGGTGGCACACGGCGCAGTATACGAGTACCTATCGGCCGCTCCTACGCGCCGAGCTTACCGCTGCGGTGGCCGCGGCGGGCTTCTCGGACATCCGTTGGCGACTCCCGCCCGATGGGGGTTACGTGCAGCCGGTCGTCACCGCTCGCAAGCGTTGAGCGAGGGGAGTGCGCGCGCCAGCGATGATCTCCTTGACCGTGCCCCAAACCGAGCGCATCATCCTGGCTACCGTTCGGGGCAGAACGAGGCCAGCATGGGGTCTACCCACACTGCTGCAAACTGCGGTCAGCCGGTCGCTGGCCGCGCTCAGGTGAAGATTTGGAGGGCCACGATCAGCCCGGCCAGCGCGGTCAGCCCCGCCAGCAACGCCCCGGCCAGCTTCCACGTCAGCGCATTCATCGCGGCGTGAATCTCAGTCCGCAGGTCCGCCAGGTCAGCCTTGGTCGCCAGATGCGGGAGCAATGCCTGCACTCCGGCCATATCAGTCCGCAAGCGCTCCACACCAGTCCGCAATTCCGCCACCTCGACTCTGGTGGCCAACTCTGCCATCTCGGCCTTGGTCGCCAGGTCCGCCAGGTCAGCCTTAGTGGCCAGGTGTGGGAGCAGTGCCTGCAACGTGGCCAGGTCGGAGGCTCGGATCGCCGGTACCGCGGCGTCCATCGTCTCAGTAGCCATGCCAGTCTCCTAGCTTGTCCGCGCCTGGGCAAGCGGGTCACCAGTGGCGCTCAGGTGGCGAAGATTTGGAGGGCCACGATCAGCCCGGCCAGCGCGGTCAGCCCCGCCAGCAACGCCCCGGCCAGCTTCCACGTCAGCGCATTCATCGCGGCGTGAATCTCAGTCCGCAGGTCCGCCAGGTCCGCTCGCAGGTCCGCCAGGTCGGCCTTGGTGGCGAGGTGCGGGAGCAGTGCCTGCACTCCGGCCATATCAGTCCGCAAGCGCTCCACACCAGTCCGCAATTCCGCCACCTCGACTTTGGTGGCCAACTCTGCCACCTCGGCCTTAGTCGCCAGTCCCGCCAGGTCAGCCTTGGTGGCCAGGTGTGGGAGCAGCGCCTGCAACGCGACCATATCGGCGTCTCGGATCGCCGGTACCGCGGCGTCCATCGTCTCAGTAGCCATGCCAGTCTCCTAGGCTGCCCACGCCGGCCGGATTGTAGCCAGCGCTGGAACACACACCGCCTTGGTAGTGTCGAATACGTCCACCAGGCGCCCCTCGCTCTCGCCGTACAGTGTAGCACGGTGAACGGGTACAGCCCGCTGCAATGACGAGGGAGGGTTTCCCCTCTCTATCGCTTGGCGATGGAGAGGGAGCCAGGGGGTGAGGCCGATACCTTACCGTTCGAGGAAGAGCGGAGCCAGCATGGTGTCTACCGGCACGTAATCGTCGGTCAGGATGTCCGGTGGCCCGGTGTTGAGCCAAGCCTGCATGGCCGACTGCTCCATCACGCGGGTAGTTGGCAGCGCTGCGCCGGGATCGGGATAGGCACCGAACCGCTCGAACTCGATCGGCTGCGCCGCTGCCGCCACGACGTAGGTCCCTCGCGTCCGTATCTTGGCTTCGATGATCCCGTCGCTCTCTCCCAGGACGTAGACGTAGGGAAACACTTGCTGGAGGGTACGCACGAAGGCTTTGAGGAATCGTCCGTCAACGAGCTTGTCCACGATGTTCGTCACATAAATGCCGTCCTCGGCGAGCAGATCGCGTATCTGCTGCGAGAACTCCAAGGTGGTGAGGTGGTATGGCACCGAGAAGTCGTTGAAGGTGTCCCCGAAGATCAGATGGTAGCTATGGAGTGGCAGGTCACGCACAGCCATCCGCGCGTCATCGTTGTACGTGATGACCCGCGTGTCCCAGTCCAGTCCCATGTGCGTGTGCGCGATCCTCGTCACCGCCGGGTCAATCTCGATGACTTCGACGGAGACCCCGGGATAGCGCGCTTCCAGCGCCCGCGGCATGGTGTAGCCCCCGCCGCCCAGAAAGAGCGTGTGCAGACGCGGCTCGCGCTCGGCGACGTACTGCGCCGTCTCGGCGGCGATCTGCACGTAGCCGTAGACGATCAGCTGCGGATCGGTGAGCGAGTTGAAGCTATGGACCAGTTGGTCGAGCTGGAGCCGCACGACGGGCTGGTCGCGGCGCACGACCTCCGTGACCCGAATGCAGAAGTAGGTGGTCTCCAGGGTGCAGTTGTCCGCGCGCACCGACGGCCGCGCGGCATTGCCAGCCAGGGCCAGCGTGCCCACCAGCAGCGCAGCCGCGGGCCAGCGCGCACGGTGCAGCTGACCGAACAGCAGGGCCAGGACCAGGAGTATCACGGCGACCATGAAGACGACGGTGCGCGTGCCGAACTGCGCGACCAGGATAAAGCCCGCCAAGTAGACGCCGACGATGCTGCCCGCCGTTGAGACGGCATACAGCTGGCCGACAATGCTGCCGGTGTGCGTGAGGCTCGTGAGCGCTTGCTTGACGACGAGGGGTGTGACCATACCCAGGATGCAGCTGGGCAAGAAAAAGAGGCCGGTCGTCATGATCAGAATTCTGGCGAGGAGGGGGAAGTCGAACGTCTCCTCGTGCAGCGTTGTCACCACGGCCAGCGTAGCGAAGCTGGTCAGGCTACTGGCGAGCAGGCAGAGGCCCAGCGTGCTTGGCGCCGGAAAGCGGTCGGCCAGCCGGCCGCCCAAGAAGTTGCCGATGCTGATGCCGGCGAGCACCACCCCGATGATGGTGGTCCACGTGTAGAGGGAGACGCCCAAGTGTGGAGCGAGCAAGCGACCGGCCACGATCTCCAGGATCAGCGTGCAGGCGCTGGCCATGAACACGATGAGATAGAGACTCGCCTTCTGCCACACGACGGACATCGCGGCCTAGTCCTCCCTCTGGGCAGCCCTCGACCACCATGCCCGGCCCGCGGTATCCGCAGGTCAACCGCTGGCGGCGGAGCTTGCACAGGAGAGTGTATCGCACCGCAGCGCCCGGCCCTAACCTGACGGGACAGCGAGGGGCCGCTCACCCCCTCGCTATCGCTCGGCGCTGGGACGGGAGCCGGAGATGAGGCACCGGTCATCGTGTAGCGATTGGTAGAATGGCGCGGGCCAGGTCATGGGACGGATTATTGCCATCGCCAGTCAGAAAGGCGGCGTGGGCAAGACGACCACCGCCGTCAACCTGGCCGCAGCATGGGCCGAGCGCCAGCGGCGTGTACTACTCATAGACCTCGATCCCCAAGCGAACGCGACTGCCAGCTTGGGGGTGTCGCTCGAGGGGCGGTCCACGTATGATGTGCTGCTGGGTGCGGTGTCCCTGCACAAGGCCGCCGTCCCAGTGGGACCCGCCGGGGGCCGCGTCGTGGAAGCGGGGAGCGCTAGTGCCGACGGCGCGGCGCACTTCGATCTCGTGCCGTCGAGCATGGACCTGGCCGGCGCCACCATCGAGCTAGTGGAGCTGCCCGACCGGGATCGGCGGCTGGCCGGTCACCTCGCCGCGGTCCACACCGCCTATGACTACGCGCTGATTGACTGTCCGCCGGCGCTCGGATTGCTGACGATCAACGCACTGGCCGCTGCCGATACCCTGCTCGTCCCGGTGCAGTGCGAATACCTCGCCTTGGAAGGGCTGACCGACGTGCTGCGGACACTGCGGAGCGTCCACGAGCGCCTGAACCCGGCATTGTGCGCCGTCCATCTCGTGATGACGATGTATGACACGCGGACGAACCTCTCGCGGCAGGTCAGCGCCGAGGTGCGGCGGCATTTCCCCAAAGAGCTGCTCCGAACGGTGATTCCGCGCACGGTGCGGCTGGGCGAGGCGCCCAGCTACGGTCAGTCGGTGCTGGCGTATGACCCGACGGGACGCGCCGCCGCCGCGTATCGGGCACTCGGAGCCGAGCTAGAGAAGGCACTCACACATGCCGCGACCTAAGGGTGGTCTCGGACGTGGCTTGGAGGCGCTGCTGCCGGCTGTGCCCGAGGACACGGCTGCCGACGATGCAGCGGTACAGCTCCTGGATGTAGACGCGATTGATCCCAACCCCCAACAGCCGCGCCGGACCTTCGAGGAGGAGGAGCTGCAGGAGCTGCAAGACTCTATCGCCGAACACGGTGTCCTGCAGCCGGTGCTCGTCGGCCGGACGCCTGGCTCGTCTCGGTATCAGCTCATTGCCGGCGAGCGGCGCTGGCAAGCAGCCCGGCGCGCCGGCCTCACCCAGGTCCCGGCCATTATTCGGGAAGTGACCAGAGACGAGTATCTGATCCTGGCCCTTGTCGAGAACCTCCAGCGCACCGACCTGAATCCCCTCGAAGCCGGCGCGGCCTTCCAACAGCTCATCCACGAGTTTGACCTGACCCAGGAAGAGGTCGCCCGCCAGACGGGGCGGAGCCGCATGGCGGTGTCGAACACGATGCGGCTCCTCAACCTGCCCACGGAGATCAAGAGCTACCTCCTCCAGGGCCAGCTGACCGAAGGACACGCGCGCGCGCTGCTCGGCGCGCCCAGCCCGGCCGACCAGCGCGCACTGGCCGAGCGGGTGATCGCCGAGGAGTTGAGCGTGCGCCAAGTCGAAGAGCTGGTCCGGCGCTTGCGTGAGGCGGCCGGCCGCCGGTCGCGTTCGCAGCATGCTCCATCGAAATCACCCGCATTGACCGACCTCGAAGGCCGGCTCGAACAGATCCTCGGGACCCGCGTCGAGATCGTCCAGCGGCGGGGCGGCCGACAGGGTGGCCGGCTGGTCTTCCACTACTTCTCCGACGAGCAGCTCACCGCCCTCTGCGACCACCTCCTCGCCTCCGACTGACGGCGCAAGCTGTCCACCACGCCGCAGGCCTATGGAGCGCCATTCATGTATTACACATGACGTAGCTGTGGATTGCATGCTATCCTTGCAAAGGACATATGTTCTGGGCTGCACCAGATACGCAGCAACCTACCGAAGTGGTCAATCGTTCGCCTCACAGGGCACACCTTGACCCCACACTGTTTCCCTGGGCAAGCACCGGGAAAGATGAAGATGGCCACAGTTGAATATCCCAGCCTCCTCGACCAAGTTGACCGGCTGCGGCTGGACATGGGCAGCCGGATCGAAGCAGTGCAGAAGACAAACCTGGGCCAGTTCCTCACACCAGCGCCGGTCGCTCGCTTCATGGCCTCGATGCTGTCACCTGGTCGTGATGAGGTCCGTATTCTGGATGCCGGAGCCGGTATCGGCTCTCTACTCGCAGCTTGTGTGGTCGAGCTGTGTCATCGGCCCCGCCGACCGAGCCGGATTACCGTTACGGCCTACGAGGTTGACAAGCGGTTGGCGAGCTATCTTCCCGCAGTGCTCCAGTTGTGTCAAGAGCAATGCAGTCGCGTAGGGATAGCTTTCGACGGAAAAGTAGTGGCCGATGACTTCATCAGGAGTGCCGTTGATCTGCTGCGGCCCGGCATCTTTCGGTCGGTCGAGCGTCCGCGGTTCAATTGTGCGATTCTCAACCCACCTTATCGAAAGATCAATGCTGACTCAGACGAAAGAAGGCTCTTGCGGATGATCGGTGTGGAAACAAGCAATCTCTATTCCGGATTTGTTGCTGCAACACAACAGCTTCTGGAGCCATCAGGAGAGTTGGTGGCCATCATACCCAGGAGTTTCTGCAATGGGCCATACTACAGAAATTTTAGACATTCATTCCTTGAATCAATGTCCTTGCGTCGCTTGCATTTATTTGAGTCAAGGAAACTGGCATTTCTCGATGATGATGTGCTGCAAGAAAATGTGATTCTTCATGCCGAAAAGAAGCCGCATTCTGGCAAAAGTCCTGACTATATCCTACTCAGCCATAGTGTAGGTCCTGATGATGACCTGCTCTCGATTCGCCCAGTTCGATACGAGGATGTTGTCTACTCCGATGATCCTGATTCTTTCATTCGCATCGTATCCAGTGAGCAGAGTCAACAGGTTGCGGAACGGATGCGTAGACTGCCCTGTTCCTTGGATGATCTGGGAATCAGCGTGTCTACCGGACGGGTCGTGGCCTTCAGAGCCAGGCGATTTCTGCGTAGACATTTCGAGGAACAGACTGTGCCGCTCATCCACCCGACTCACGTTCGGGATGGAACCGTGACGTGGCCGCAGGAGCCGGCGAGGAAGCCGGACGCCGTGGCGGTTACGGAGCAAAGCTCGGACATTCTCGTTCCCAATGAGAATTACGTTCTTGTGAAGCGCTTCTCGTCCAAGGAGGAGAAGCGGCGCGTTGTGGCGGCGGTATACGAGGGGAGCCGTATCTCTACATCGGCAGTAGGTTTCGAAAATCATCTCAACTACTTTCACCGTAGCGGACAGGGCCTAGAACTACCGCTAGCTCGAGGTCTTGCTACTTTCCTGAACTCCTCACTTGTAGACGAATACTTCCGTCAATTCAATGGGCACACTCAGGTCAATGCCACCGATCTTCGTAGCATCAACTATCCTAGCTGGGATCAACTGACGATATTAGGCCACGAAGTACCTGTGAATTTCCCAAATCAGCACCATCTGGATCAGATCGTAGCGAGGGTGCTGGAAATCACATGAGTGATCCTAGTCTACAAGGTCAGAATCGAATAAATGAGGCTATAGGTGCTCTCAAGCAACTTGGCTTACCCAGGGCGCAACAGAATGAACGCTCTGCTCTGACCTTGCTGGCCTTGCTTGATCTCAAGCCGGACACACCATGGTCACAGGCAGGTAATCCACTGCGGGGCATTACGCCCATCATGGATTTCGCCGCTGACCACTACGGCAAACGATACGCACCGAACACACACGAGACGTTCCGACGGTTCACTATGCACCAATTCGTTGTTGCCGGTCTGGTGATCCCAAACCCGGATAGGCCTGACCGTCCGGTAAATAGCCCACGGTTTGTCTATCAGATTGAACGCAGTGCTCTTGAGCTACTGCGTACCTTTGAGACTCCCGAATGGAGTGACAACCTCCGAGCATACCTAGCCTCAGTCCGTACTCTCACCGAACGGTACGCTCAGGAGAGAAAGATGAAGCGCATCCCGGTGATAATCAGCCCTGGCCAAACGATCAATCTGTCACCCGGCGGGCAGAATGTCCTCGTCAGGAAGGTTATCGAAGACTTTGCACCACGCTTTATTCCAGGAGGGAAAGTCCTTTACGTCGGTGATACTAAGGACAAGTTTGCCTTTTTCAATCAGGATGGTCTGTCTTCGCTAGGAGTAGATGTGGATCCACATGGCAAGATGCCGGATATTGTCATACATCATGTGAATAGAAACTGGTTGGTGCTGATCGAAGCCGTGACATCTCATGGGCCGGTAAATCCTAAGCGCAAGGAAGAGCTTGAGCATCTCTTCCATGAGAGTAAAGTGAACCTGATATTCGTAACCGCCTTTCTGAACAGAAAAGTCATGTCCGTGTATTTGAGCGACATTTCCTGGGAGACGGACGTGTGGGTGGCGGACTCACCAACACACCTGATCCATTTCGATGGTGAGAAGTACCTTGACCCGTACCCACCACAAGTGGAACGATAAGCAGCGATCATCCAACGCGCATCTGATCATACAAGCGCCCATTGCATATAGATTTATCGGACGCGCGTGGCCACGCTGTGCAGCTGGTCATCAGCACTATGGCCGGGTTACTCCGGCTAATGCCCCCCGCTGCGGCTGAGGTCTACGTCGGGGAGCTGGTCGAGGTCGTTGAGCATCTGGGCCCGAATCTCCTGCAGTAGCTCCGGGGTCTCAGCTTCGAAGCGCGTGGTCAGCGCCGGTTCGGTGTTCGAGGCTCGCACTAGGCCCCAGCCACCGTCGAAGGTCACGCGGATGCCGTCGAGGGTCACGAGGGGATAGCGCCCTTCATACTGCGCGTGCAGCCGCTCGATCACGCCGAACTTGGCGTCGTCGGCACAGAAGTAGCGCTCCTCGGCCGTGCTGTGGTAACGCGGCAGCCGATCCACCAGCGCAGAGAGTGGCTCGGACTGGGCGGCGAGCGTGGCGAGCAGCTGGCTGGCGGCGAACGAGCCGTCGTCGAAGTCAATTACCGGATCGTCGAAGAAGAGATGCCCGCTATACTCGCCGGCGAGTGCCGCACCCTCCTCGCGCCGCTTGGCCATGATGTTCGGGTATCCCGTGCGCCACATGACCGGCGTGCCGCCGAGCCGCTCGATCTCCTCGATGAGCGCCAGCGAACACTTCACGTCGAAGACGATCCGCTGCGGCCCGTCGGCGAGGGCGCCGCGAGCAAGGATCATGAGGTATTGATCGGGCCAGAGAATCCGCCCCCGGTTATCCACGACCCCAAGCCGATCCCCGTCGCCGTCGAGTGCCACGCCCACGTCCGCGCCCACCTCGACAACCTTCTGCTGCAAGTCGGCGAGGTTTTCCGGCTTGAGCGGGTCGGGAATATGGTTGGGAAACGAGCCGTCGGGGTCACAGTACAGCGGGATCACCTCGTTGCCCAGGGCCGCCAAGAGCCGCACGCAAGTCGGCCCGGCCACGCCGTTCCCAGCGTCAATGACAACTTTGAGAGAGCGCTGCTGGCGCACGCGGGTTACGACGTAGGCGATGTAGTCATCGAGGATATCGAGCCGCTCGGACTGCGGCGCCCCTCTCTCCCGGCTCTCTGTAGCTAACAACCGCAGCTCCTGCAGCTCGCTACTGGCCAACGGAATGCCGGGGGCGTCGGCGACCGGGCCGCGCTTCCGTACCTTCAGCCCATTGAACTGCGGCGGGTTGTGGCTGGCCGTCACCACTGCGCCGCCGTCGGTACCGAGCGTATTGACGGCGAAGTACAGCACCGGGGTCGGCACCTCACCAATCCAGGTCACCGTAACACCCTGCGCCGCCAGCCCCGCCGCCAGCGCCCGCGCATAGCCAGGTGAGGTGAGACGCGCATCGTGCCCCACCACGGCAGTAGGCGGGCCGGTCCGCTCTGCCGGTCGGTCGAGACCGACGAGAAAGCGGCCAAACCCCGCTCCCAAGGCGTTCAGGACGGGCAGTGAGAGGTCGTCGCCCACCAATCCGCGAATGTCGTACTCGCGGAAGATCAGCGGGTTGATGGTGGGCTGGTGGGTACCGCCTGTACTCATCTTTCCTCCTACGTTCGCCGCGCACCCGCAGTAGACTGTTGCTTGCGAGTGGAGCGGGACGGCGCTCACGTGCGTTGCCACCGACACCTCAACGAGCGGCCTGTAGCCGCGCAGCTAGAGCTGTCAGGTTGGGCATCGGCAGCAGCAGGATGCTGTACTACGCTAGTGCAGCGTAGGTCAACGCCATTATAGCGGTGAGGAGGTACTGACTCGTGACTAACAGGGGGTGTGAGGAGCCGAATCCACTGCAAGGGCTGGATGCCGCTGTCGAGCAGGCGCGGCGCGACTGGGAAGTGCCGGGGTTGGCCCTCGCCATCGTCAAGGACGACGCGGTAGTGCTGGCGAAAGGCTACGGCGTCCGCGCGCTGGGCCAACCGACGCCCGTAGACGCGCGGACCGTGTTCGCGGTTGGCTCGGTCACCAAGGCATTTACCGCGGCAGCACTGGGAATGCTCGTAGACGAGGGGAAGATCGGCTGGGACGACCCCGTGACCGAGCACCTGCCCGATTTCCAGCTCTACGATCCGTATGTCACACGAGCAGTCACGCTGCGCGACTTGCTCACCCACCGCAGTGGGCTACCACGCGGCGATCTCATCTGGATCGGCTCCGACTTTGATCGCGCGGAAATCCTGCGTCGGGTGCGCTATCTGCCACCCCGCTGGAGCTTCCGCAGCCACTACGGCTATCAGAACATCCTGTATCTCGCGGCCGGGCAGGTCGTCGCCGCGGTAACGGGCCGCAGTTGGGATGCGTTCGTCCGCGAGCGCATCTTCACACCGCTCGGCATGACCAATAGCTCAACCTCGGTCACGGCGCTGGCAGACGCCGCCAACGTGGCGACGCCGCACGCCACCATTGACAAGCAGGTACGGCCGCTCGCCTACCGCAACATTGACTGTATCGCCCCGGCCGGCGCCGTCAACTCCAATGTCGCCGAGATGACGCGCTGGATCAGGCTGCTGCTGGCCGACGGTCAGTACGAGGGCCGACGGCTCCTCAGCACGGCTACCATAACCGAGCTATTCACGCCGCAGACGATCATGGGTCTGGCGGCGCCGGAGGTCGAGGCGTATGGCCGGCAGTTGCGTAGTCACACGCACTTCATGGCCTACGGGCTGGGCTGGATGCTCTATGATTACCGCGGCCGCAAGATCGCCTCGCACACCGGCGCCATTGACGGTATGAGGGCCGCGCTAGGCCTGATACCCACGGAACGGCTCGGCGTCCTCGTACTCACCAACCTGAACTTCACCAACCTCGCCCCGGCGCTGCTGTTCCAGGTGCTAGATGCGTACCTCGGCGCTCCACCGCGCGACACGATGGCGGCGTGGCTGGCTGAGTCCCGCGCAGAAACGAGCTACGGTCTGCAGCGGTGGGCCGCGCGCGAGCAGGCGCGCGCGCAGGACACGACGCCCCCTCTGCCCCTAGAGCACTACGCTGGCGTCTACGAGAACGCCTACTGCGGGCGCATGACCGTGACCTATCGGGACGGGCCGGATGGGCAGGACGGATCGCTCACCCTGCGCTACGGACGGGCACTCTGCGGCGCCCTCACCCACTGGCACTACGATACGTTCCTCGTCACCTGGCACCAACGCCACCTCGACCGCAACTTTGCAACCTTCACCCTGAACAGCCAGGGTGCCGTCGAGACCCTGACCCTGGAAGACACTGCCAGCGCAGATCGCTACGTGTTCGGCCGTGTCTCCGGGTGAGAGGGGAGCTGCTGACGGCGAGCAGGCATATGCCTCGCCGGAGCGCGCTCAGTCGGTCGCGTCCCGGCGGCGCAACGGGCCGGGCCACGCTAGAATGCGGCGGTCCGCAGTCACCAGTTCGTGGCCGCCCACCAACGCGGTGGCCACGATCAGGCGGTCAGCGGGATCGCGTGGGAAGTCTGGCAGCAGTGCAGCGTGGATTCCGATTTCACCGTCGACGGGAACTTCGACTACGCCTTGCTCCAGTTGTTCCCGACGCCATCTGCCGATATCCCCAGGGAACCTGATCCACCCCTTGTCCTTGAGCAACGCTACTTCCCAGAACGAGACGGCAGAGACGCATACCTCCCCCGACCGCCAGGACTGTTCTATCTCCAGCCTGGTACCGGCTCCCAATTGCGTCTGCCCCAACCTCATCCACAGCATGACGTGCGTATCGAGCAGGATCATGGATTCAACACTCGGTCCGGGTCAGCCTCGGCTTCCCATTCCACGTCAATAGGCTCGATGATGTCTCCAAGTATCTCGATTCTACCCCTGTCTATGCCGAAGAGGCTCTGCGGCTTCTCCCGGTACGGCACCAGCCGTGAGACCGGCCGACCATTTTGAGTAATGACGATCTCCTCGCCGCCTGCCGCCACCTCGTCCACCAGCTCCAAACACTTGGCCTGAAACTCGGCGGCGTTGATCGTGCGGGTTGCTGCTACGACATTGCTGTCCGTTGCCATGATCCACTCCTTGCATTGTTAACGAGTATAGACCACCTGTACCACATCCCCCAGCCGCACCAACTGCCAGCCGGCGGGCGCCCTGACGTATGTCGCGCAGCGGTCCGCACCGGAGCGCGCTCAGTGGGTCGCGTCCCGGCGGCGCAACGGGCCGGGCCACGCCAGAATGCGGCGGTCGGCCGTCACCAGCTGATGGCCGCCCGCCAACGCGGTGGCGACGATGAGCCGGTCAGCAGGGTCGGCGTGGAAATCGGCAAGCTCGTTGGCACGTATGCCAATCTCGCCGTCAATGGGGATTTCGACGAGGCCATCCTGAAGGAGGGTCCGACGCCATGAAACTACGTCGCGCAGTAGCGTAAGCCTGCGCTTCTCGTGCAGCAGAGCGATTTCCCAGAATGAGATTGCCGATACGGCGGCTTCACCGGTAGCCCAGGCCCGATCTATGACCTGGCGGGCCTGCCGGCCGAGCCTGCGGTCGTCGAACAGCAGCCAGATCAGGGCCTGCGTATCGAGCAGGATCATGGATTCAACACTCGGTCCGGGTCAACCTCCGCTTCCCATTCCACGTCGATAGGCTCGCCGATGTCGCCATGAATCAGGATGATGTCCCGGTCACGGCCGAAAGGCGCTCCCTGCTTCTCCCGGTATGGCACCAGCCGCGAGACCGGGCGGCCGTTTTTGGTGATGACGATCTCCTCGCCGCTCGCCGCCACCTCGTCCACCAACTCCAGGCACTTGGCCTGAAACTCGGCGGCGTTGATCGTTCTGGCACTGGTCACTTGCTTACTCTCCGTTGCCATGACCTCACTCCTTGCGTTGCTAACGAGTATATGCCACCTACGCCACACCCCCAGCCGCGCCGCCTCCTACCTGGCTGACAACGGTAGCTTGCCCAGCGTCAGCTCGCCATGGCTGCCGGCCTCAGTTCCACCTCTACCTCAACCGTCCCGACCACTGCCTCCTCTTGGGGCACGGGTGCGCCGTCTGCGGCGAGGGCTTTGCTGTGGAAAGTCATGGCCTCCACAACCGATAGCCGCGGTTCGGGAATTCGGATCACCATAATCACGGAGCATTTCGAGGTGGTAGGTGACGGCCTCTCGCATCAACTCCTTCACTTCTGCCCGTGTATCTGCAGCAGCTATGCAGCCCGGCACATCAGGCGCATACGTCGAGTAGTTGTTGGATGTGCGCTCATAGACCACTGCGTATGTCAGTTTCATCGGGTTTCCTTCCTGAGGCCTGCCTGCTTCAGTATGTTGCTCCACGTGCCCGGTGCCACGTCATCTCGCGGATGGCCCTTACGGGCCTCACCCCCGCCCGCCTCCGGCAGACTCCCCCTCTCCATCCATATGGAGAGGGGGCTGGGGGGTGAGGAGAGCACACCTGCCGGCTGGAGCAGCCGTTACGCCGGTGGGGTGCCGAAGATGGCTACCGGGCCTTCGGGGATGACGTTGACGATAGGCGTGTGCCGGCCGTTTCGGTGCCGGGCCACGGCCTCCCGCACGGCCTCGACCGCGGCGGCCGGATCGGCAAAGACGGGCGCCCCCGGCAGGCGCAGGCCGGCCTCCAACTGGGTGACGCCGGGCGAGTAGACGACGACGTGCCGGTCGCCTAGCTCGGCTGCACGCGGGCCGGTCCCCGGCTCGCCCAGTGGCAAGCCCCGCCGTCGCCGCTCGCCGAGGTAGTGGACGCCGTAGCCCAGCGTGGCCGCGGCAGCAAACAGGACCACGCCGTCGGGTCGCGCCGTAGCGGGCCCGCCGTACTCGCCGAGCGCCTTACCCGCTTGCAGGAACTCCGAGTCCTGGGGATGGCCGCTGACGATAGTGAGGTCGGCGTCCGGCACTGCCGGCACCCGGTAGAGGTCGCGTGCCAGCCGCACCGCCGCGCGATGCGCTGCCACCAGATCGCCGGCAAAGAGCGCGGCGACTTTCATCTCCCGGTTGACTACCACGTTGACACTGAAGTCGTGGTCCGCCAAGCGTGCCGCTTCCTCACAGTCGGCACGGAAGACGTTGCCCTCAATCTGTACGCGCTCGCCGTCGAACGTGCCGTGATGGTAGGCAATCGTCTCGATGCCACAGACGCCGGGCAGCACCAGCTTGGCGCCCCCGCCAAAGCCGGCGGAGGCGTGGGGGATGACACTACTCAGGCTGATCCGCAGGTCGGCGTCGGCGTAATACTTGTTGACCGCGACCTTCGTCCCCCGCGCGGTCGTGCCCACGTCAACCAGATGCTCGAACGGGTTGTGGTTCATGTATTCGTAGCGTGCCACCACCTCCGCGCCCACTTTGCGGACGTATTCCGGCCGCGTCATCGGCCGATGGGTAGCAAAGCCACCCAGAATCATCGTCCGTTCGGGAGGAATACCGCCCGCATGCACTGCCTCCAGCACGTAGGGGATGAAGTCTGCCGCGGGCGTGGGCCGGGTGAGGTCATCCACGATCAGCACGGCGGTGCGCCGGCCGCGCGCCAGCTCGCGCAGCGCCGGCGTACCGACGGTCTCGCGCAAGGCGGCGCGGATTTGGCCCGCTGTCAATGGCGGGCTATCGTTGATCGAGGCGCGGTGGACCTCCCAATCGGCCGGCAGGTCGAACGTGACTGTTCCCTGGTCAATGGGCACCGTCACCGGAGCCGCTGCTGCGCTCGGTGCAAGGTGTGGAGCGGTCGGCGCGACGACTGACATGGTCCCTTACCTCCACGATGCTGCATGGTGGCGTTCCGGCACGAGTCTATAGTAGCAAGCGTGGCATGAGAGCGAGCCGGGGAGCAGTTGCCCTCCCCATGGTAGCTCAATCCGGGTGAGGGTTAGGGAGGGGGCCAATGCCAGTGACCAGTGATTAGTAGTCAGTAGCCTGGTCACTAGCCACTGGTCAGGGATGTGCGGTGCTCACGGCAGGGCGCCGAGCACCGCGACCCGGTCCTGGTCGAGCAAGGGTACCGTGGCCTGAGTCACCCGCAAGCGTGACGCGGCAGCATCCGTCCCGATCTGCACCCCGATGCCCAGCCGCGTGCCGGGGCTGTAAGTGAGCGGCGGATAACGGATACGGATAAGCTCGCCGGCCGACCATCGGCTCGTGGGATGCCATAGCTGCGTGGGATTGCCGTTGTCGGCCGGACGCAAGAAGTTGTCGTGACCCACTGCGAACGGTGTCAGCCGGTAGTTCGCGTTGATGTCGGCCTGGGGACGGACGTAGAGCACGGGTCTCGCGCGGCGAATGCTGTAGCGCACTTCGGGCAGTGGCTCCATTCGGTAGCCCACGATCTCGAACAGCCCCTCAAAGGACACCGCGACCGGCGTGTACGGCTCGTTCTCGGCGGCGCGGGTGAAGGAGTAGAAGGCCGGCGGCGGCCCGACGCCTGGCGCGGCGCTCCCCGCAGCCAGCCGCTTGAACAGCAGCAGGCCGTCGTCCCCGGCCAGGAGCGCAAACTGCGGATTGTGCAGCAGGGCGTTCGCTTCATCGTAGAGCGCGTCAATCTGCAAGGGCCCCGAGGTGCCGGCCACGTCGAGCAGCACGTATTCGGCGTCGTCAATTGTCGGGAAGACGTAAATCTTCTCGCGCCCCGAGAGATGCGGGAACACGTTCGATTGGGCCGCCACTATCGCGTCCGCCGGAATCTGCTCCCGGAGCGGTGCCAGCTGCTCCGCGCGAGCTGTGCCGCTCGGCCACGCAAAACGCTTGGCCGGTGGCAGGATGCCTTCCTGGCGGCTTTCTATCACGGCTATGCTCAACCCGATGAGGGCGAGCACGAGCACCACGTCGGCGCGTGGCAGCCTGAGCCAGCGTTGTGCCTGCGCCGCTAGCCAGCCCGTACCGAAGATCGCCGCGACGAGCAGCGCGGGGATCGCTTCGGCCGAGTAGTGGGCACCGCCGCCGTGTTGCCAGGTGGAGTTCGACAAGCCGTTGATGGCGAGCGCCGGCGTCGAGACGACCAGTTGGAGCGGTCCCAGCAAGGCGAGGACCCCGCTGCTGGCCAGCAGGTGTTGGAGGTAGGTCACGGTCCACCCTGGCACCGGCCAGCCGAGGTGGCCGGCGAGCAACTCGCCGGGGTAGCCCCGGAGGAGGGCAATAGCCTCGGCGTAGCGCGTGATGAAAAGCGACGCTCTGCCGCCGCTGAAGTACGGGATGATGACTCCGAACGACAAGGCCACCCACGCGAACGCCAGGACGGCGACCGTGCTTCCTAGCAGCCACCTTCGCAGCACGAACGCAGCGTAGAGGCCCATCAGGCCCACGATCAGCCCGACCTCTTCCTTCGCCAAGGTGCAGAGGCCGGCCATGAGCACGAACGCCCAGGTTTGCCCCCGCAGGAGGAAGTACCAGGCAAACAGCAGCAGTGCGCCGGTCATCGAGACAATGTGGAAGTCGGCGAGGTTGGCGGCTTGGATTGCCGGGGAGAGCAGATATATCGCGGCAAACGCCACCGCGGCGCCACGATGGTCCAGTTGGCGGTGGGCGATCCCATAGGCCGGCAGCGCGCCGAGCGCCAGCACCGCCGTCATCAGCACAATCAACGTCTCCGGTCCGGCGTGGATCAGATAGAGTGCCGCCAGCGGCAGGAAGAGCGGCTCGACGTGGAACGCCAGCAGCGAGTCCGGGTCCGCGCCTGGCCCGAAAGCGAGTGGGCGGCCCTGCTCGTGGCCGACGGCGCCGCGGAACACCGTAAAGCGGAAGAAGTTGCCGTGCAGGTTGTTCCAGGTGATCTGATCGGCGTAGCCCATATCGAGGGCTTGGCTTTCCAGGTTCCAGTGCCGATGGAGCGCCAGCCGGCCAGCGGTCAGCGCATAGCCGGCCATGAGTACGAGGAGCAGCAGCCCCGCTGCATAGGCTGCGAGCGGGCGGCGCCGGCCGTCGGGCGCCGCGGCGCTTGGGGCTGGGCCGGCCCGCCCGGCGTGGTCACGGGCGCTGTCAACCGCCGCGCTGGTCTGGGCCGGCACCTTACTGCGCTGTCAGCGCGGCCACGGAGAAGATCACTCGGAAGGGCACACAGTAGATCACGACCGATTGGTAACGAGCGCCGTCGTCTCCCGCCGGTAGCTCGTAGCTGAAGGCCCCCTCAGAGGCTTTCAGCGCTCCCAATCCCAGCGAGTCGGCATAGACCTGTTCGTGGTTGCTGGGTTGGGGATGGGGTGCCAGGAAGACTTCAAGCTGCGGGCCGTTCGTCACCTTGAAGTTCTCGAACCGCACAATAACGTTGCCCTCCGGCGTGCGGACGATGCTGGCAACGCCCGAGCCTTTGTGGAAGTCGTCGGCATCCATGAAGTTGCCCTGGGACACCACGGTCAGTTGAGCGGGGGCGGCCCCGCCGGGCAACTCCGTTTCTACCAAGCGCGTGGTGATGAACAGTGGCGATCCCAGCCACCAACCGACTGCCGCCGCCGCCACGATCACCAAGAGCGCCAGCACGGACAAGATCGGATGGGCACGCCACCAGCGCAGAGACAGGGGGGACGGCCGGCTCGGCGGTGCTGTCGTCGTCATCGCACAACTCCTCATCCCGATCCTGCTGTAGAGGCGGGTTGGACCTAACTCCCAACCCTTCCCTTCAGGGAGGGGGTTGGGGGTAGGTCTACACATCCCCACACGGAAACCTCCCCTTATGAGGGGGGTGTAGCGCCCACGGCGCTCGCTATCGCTCCATCATAGCACGTTTTGCGACCATAGTATCGGTCCCATCAGCCGCGGCCGGGGCCACCGTCGCGCCGGCTGCTGCCGGGACATCCTTGACGATGACTGCATTCGGATCGCCGGTATAGCGCGTGGCTGCGTAGGCGTTGACCGGCGCTTGCTTGCCTTTGACCGTGAACGGCGCCACGGCCTCAGCGGCGACCACCTCCTTCGTGCGCTCGAACGTGGTCTCGCCGATGAGCACCTGCCAGGGCTGGGCCACGTCCTTGAGCCGGCTCGCCAGATTGACCGTATCGCCCAGGTGCGTGAACTCGCGCCGCGCGCCGCCGATACTCCCGGCCACCACCTCGCCGGTGTTCACGCCGACGCCTATCGCCAGCGGGCTACCTACCCGCTCGCCCCACTGCTCGCCTAGCTTCCGCTGCACCGCCAGCATTTCCAGCGCCGCCGCCACTGCCCGCTGTGGATGGTCGCCCTGCGGGAAAGGTGAGCCGAAGACCGCCATCACCGCGTCGCCGATGTACTTGTCTACGATTCCGTCGTACTTGAAGACCACCTCGGCCATGGCATCGAGGTGGGCGCTCATCAGGGCTGCTACTTCGTCCGCCGCCAGTCGCTCGGAGAGGGCCGTGAAGCCGCGTATATCCGAGAACAGCACCGAGACGTCGAGGCGCTCGCCTCGCTGCTCGGCAAGGCTCTCCGGGTCGCTGACCAGCTTATCCACCACTCGCGGCGAGAAGTGGGTTTCCAGTGTGGCCCGAATACGCTGGAGTGCCGCGACAAAGGCCTCCTTCTTGATGGCTCCATACAGCACGCCACCGACGGTCCGCAGCAAGCCCCGATCAATCGCGTCGAACCGGCGCGGCCCGCGCAGATAGACATTGATCCATGCGAAGGTATCGCCCTGATAGGCGATAGGGACGATCAGACCGTCCACAAAGCCGGCCGCCGCGGCCAAGTCAGGCAGCAGCTCGGCCCGGACCTGGCCCACCTGCACCGGCGCACCCACGTCACGGGCGTGCTGCATCGCCGCCTGCTCCAGCTTGGCGAAGTGCTCTAGGGTATCCGCCGTGGCACTCAGCGCAACCGGACAGGTTTGCATACCGTGCGCGATATTGTCCGGGTGGACGGCCCCTTCCCGGACGAAGTGGATGCATGCCTGCTGCGTGGCAAACGCCGCCCGTATCTCCGCGAGGATAGTGTCCAGCACCGCTGCCGTGGTTGTCGTCGCCTCGGCATTGGTAGCCGCCTGCGCCGCCACCAGCAGGTGGTGAACCAGCGCGAGGCGGTCCTCGTCGCCGTCGACCTGCTTGCCGCCACCGAGCAGTCCCTGCCACCAGCCCATCGTTGCCCCTTCCTAGCCTCGCTCACTAACCTACCCCTGTCAGGGACCTACCCCCTCTGACCCCTACCCACTTACGAGCGGGAAGGAGGCAGCCTCCGAGGTAGGATAGCGGTGCCACAGCGCATCCTCCTGGAGGCTACCCTATGACATGGTAAGCGAGGGTCCGCGCCAAGAATATTCCACACACTTAGTTTTGCTATGTTCGGAACTGAGCTGCTCCCTCACAGGGGTGGGTCTTTGTCTGCATCAGGATTTTCAGGATGTAGGGATAAGCGGGATGGGCCTCATCTCCCGGGCCCCTCTCTATTATGTGGAGAGGGGGTGTAGATTCCCGCTTGCGCGGGAATGACGAGTAGCTGGGTGCAACATGTTGTGCCCCTACACAAAAACCTACCTCTGTCAGGGGAGTATAGGGGGCCCTAGCATCAGCCGGTAGCAAGCGTTAGAATTAAGCACGAGCGCCGTGTATTCCCTCCTCTCACCCGCCAGCCGGCCGACGTAGCTCAAAGGCAGAGCAGCGGTTTTGTAAACCGCAGGTTGTCGGTTCGAGTCCGACCGTCGGCTCCCCCCACCCCATCCGGGGTACACGGCCAGCACGCTCACCCGTGCTGCCGGCGCCAGCCCACCCAACTGGTCATCCGCCGCCGCAAGGAGCAGTGGTTGCAGCGCGACCGTGCTCGCAAAGCGGCCCTCTTGATCTACGCGGACTCGATCATCACCGCCGTTTGGGTGATCTCCACAATCCGACCGGTCGTCGCCCCAGTCTGCACGGTATCACCGACGCGGTAGGCCTGCTGGACATAGTGGGCGGCAATGACATTGCTGGCCACCGGACCGGCCCCCAGCGCGAAAGCCAGGGCTGCACCGGCGAACAGGCCGCCACCGACCAAGCGGGTACTCTACGCTTGCAACAGACGGGCGAGAGCCCAACCGGCGATGAGGATTCCCGCGAGCAGACTGGGCAGCTACTCCATAAGACTACCGATGAGCCGCGCAACGAGGTCCTCCAGAGCACCGAGCGGTCGAGACAAGTTCATGGCAGCCTCCGAAAGGACATTGTAACCAGGTCGTACTAGACTACAATCGGCGTCCGGCCTAATCCCTGGCCCGGCTCGTGCTCGGTCTGCACCGCTCAGAACGGCCAGACCAGCGGCACTACCACGAGGGAGACGGTCAGCAGCAGCAGCACGAGCGGCGCTCCGGCCCGCGTGTAATCGAAAAACCGATAGCCGCCGGTCGCATAGACCAGGATGCTGGCCTGATGACCCACCGGCGTCATGAACGCAGTCGAAGTGGCAATCGCCAAAGCCACTGCGAACGGGTACGGGCTGACGCCCAGCGTCTCGGCAACGGTAATGACAACCGGCGCGAGCAGCACCGTCGCAGCGGCATTGGACATGACCTGCGTGAGCAAGGTTGCTACGCAGTAGAGCGCCGCGAGCACCACGAGCGGCCCCCAGGAGCCGGTCCAATCCACCAGCCGGTCCGCGACAAACGCCGCCGTGCCGGTCGTCTCCATCGCGGTACCCAGCGGGAGCATCCCCGCGATCAGGAAGATCGCCCGCCACTCGACCGAGTGATAGACCCGCGCCGGCTGCACGCAGCCCGTCACCACCATCGCAATCACCCCCAGCAAGCCGGCGACGGCGATGTGCAGCACACCCAGCGCGGCCAGGAGCACCACGCCCGCCATAATCCCGGCCGCGGTGAGCGTGCGCCGGAGACCCGTATCGGCCGGCTCGACCGTGCCCAAGGGCAGCAGCCCCTCCGCGGCCGTGAGCGCCGCCAGCCGCTCCGAGGTGCCTCGGAGCAGCAGCACGTCGCCCGGCGTCAGTGGAACCTCCGTCAATCGGGTGTGGAGAGCGTATCCCCGGCGCCAGATGCCGAGCACCGATACGCCAAACCGGGTGCGGAAGTCGGCCTGCACCACGGTCTGGTGCAGAAAACTCGCCCTAGGGGGGACAACGACCTCCAGCATTGATACCTCGCCGCTCGTGAGCGGATCGTCGGAATCTGCCATTTCGAGCAGCTCCAGCTGGCCGGTTTGGACGAGCCGCAGCACGTCGTCCTGCTCGCCGTTGACGACGACGGTATCACCGACTTGCAACACGTCGTGCCGGGTCGGGAACCGGTTAATCAACGTACCGGAATGGATACGAACGACCTGGAGACCGTACCGTTCGGAGATGCCACTCTCTGCCAGTGTCTTCCCGTTGAACGTGGAGTCTTCCGGAACACTCAGCTCCGCGAGATATCGGCGCAGCCCCCGCACCGCGCTCGGATCAACGGGACTGCGCCGGTCGGGCAGCAGCCAGTGTCCGGCGACGGCAAAATAGAGCACCCCGGCACCCAGCACAGCCAGCCCGGTGGGCAGGTAGTCGAATATCTGTAGCGGTGCATAGCCACCGTCGGCTAACGCCTGACTGACCAGCAGGTTCGGCGGGGTGCCGATGAGCGTGAGGTTACCGCCCAGCAGGGAGCCGAACGCCAGCGGGATCAGCAAGCGACTCGGCGCAATCCCGCTCTGCGACCCGATGGCGACTACGGCGGGCATCAGAATGGCCGTCGCGCCGATATTATTCATCACTGCCGACATCGCGCCGACGACGATGATGATCAGCAAGGTAAGCCCCACGACGCTCCGGCCGGCCACCCGCCGGAGGCCGGCGGCGATGCGGCTTGCTACCCCGGCTCGCACCAGCCCGTGGCTGAGAATGAACATCGCGACCACGGTCAGGACCGCGGGGTTGGCGAACCCGGCAAAAGCCTCCGCGGTGCTCACTAGACCATAGCGCGCAATGACCAATGCTCCGTCGGCCGGGTCGGTCTGCACCACCGGCACCGTGACGAGGATCACCAGAGCGAGCAAGGCCACAATGTCCGCGGGCAGCCGTTCGGTGGCGAAGAGCACCAGCACCACGACCAAGATAATGAAGACAAGGACGATCTCTACTGTCACAAGCTATCCTTCCTCACCTGGTACAGTAGCCGGAAGCCAGTGGCCAGCAGTCAGTGTCAGTGACCAATGACCAGTAACCGACCGCGGACCACGAACCACTGGTCACGGGCTACCGGCCTCTGGCTCCTAGGGTTGGCACGGGGCATCATTCGGCGATTTCTGGCACACGACTGCCCCCTCCTGGCCGCCGGGCTGGCCTTCTACACCATCTTATCGCTCTTCCCGCTGTTGCTCGGTCTGACCGCCATCTTTGGCCTCCTTATGGAGAGCGCCGCCCTGCAGCAGCAGCTCATCGCTATGGTCGGGAGCGCCTTTCCGGGGTCCACGGACCTCATTAACCGCACGGTTGACGAGGCCGTTGACGCCCGGGGCACTATCGGCGTGGTATCGCTGCTCACGCTCATGTGGACGGCAACCCAGGTCTTCGCGGCGCTCAGACGCGCGCTGAACCGCGCCTGGAACGTAGAGCACACTCGCCCCTTTGTCCGCCAGAAGCTGCTGGAGATGGGGATGGTGGGCAGCGTAGCTCTACTCGTCCTGGTCTCATGGGCGGCGGTATCGCTCTTCTTCGTGATCCGACCGCTGCTGCCAGCCGCACTGTGGGTGCCGGGCAGTGGCTCAGTGGCCGGAGTAGTCACGGCTTTAGTCCCGGTTGCCCTGTCGTTCGGCGTCTTTGCCCTGCTGTATCGGTTCGTTCCTGAGACCAGCGTGACTTGGGCAGACAGCTGGCCCGGCGCCTTGCTGGCCGCCCTCCTGTTCGAGGCTGGCAAATATGCCTTCAGCTGGTATCTGGCCAACGTCGCGCGCTATTCACTGCTGTACGGCTCGCTGGGGACCACCATCGCCTTCTTGATGTGGGCCTACCTCTCCGCGCTGATCCTGCTCCTCGGCGCCGAGCTGACCGCCGAATACGCACACCTGCGCCGCGCCAAGCCGGCTTTGCCCTAGCCGGCACCGGCCGGCAGCCCGGCAACCGGCCCGACTCGCTCCGGCTACGGTTGGTATACTTCTTGTGAGGCTCGCCGATGTAAACGTGTGAGGGCCGCCGAGGTCCAAAACAAAGGAGGTAGCAATAGGCAGAGTAGTGTTGGGTGTAGGAGACGTTTGTCGCCCGGACGGCACCGGGAAAGGAGCGCTGACCATGGCACGTCTACTGGAAGCCTTACGGTATCACCCTAGCGAAGTGCGCGATCCGGCGCTGGCGAGGTTTGTATTCACGAACCTGAAATTCGCGTGGGTGTGGGCACTGCTCCGCATCTGGCTCGGCTGGCAGTGGCTCGACGCGGGCCGGCACAAGATAGACAATCCGGCCTGGGTCGAGACCGGCGTGGCCCTCAAAGGCTACTGGGAGCGGGCGATTACCGTCCCGGAAACGGGGCGGCCCCCCGTGACGTTCGGCTGGTATCGCAGCTTCCTCGAAGGGCTGCTCAATGGCGAGCACTATACCTGGTTTGCTCCGCTGGTTGCTTGGGGTGAGCTGCTCGTGGGTATTGCGCTGATTGTCGGTGCCCTCACGGGGATCATGGCCTTCCTCGGTGGGTTCATGAACTGGAACTTCATCATGGCGGGCACGGCCAGCAGCAACCCGGTGCTGATGATCGTTGCCATCGGCCTGATGCTCGCCTGGAAGACCGCGGGCTACTGGGGTGTGGACCGCGTGCTGCTCCCGCTCCTGGGGACACCGTGGCAAAGGGGTGCGGTTGGCAAGCCGGGCCAGCACGCTCCACGCGAATAGCCCGCGCCGCACGCCTCACCCCCCGGCCCCCTCTCCATCGCTCGGCGATGGAGAGGGGGCGTTTGCTTCCTCGCCCGTTACTCCGCCCCCCTATGGTCCCCCTCACAAGGGTAAGTTTTTGTCTGCATCAGGATTTTCAGGATGCACGGATGAGCAGGATGGATTCCCGCTTTCGCGGGAATGACCGGGAGCGCCCCTGCAGGGGTGGTGGCCGCACGCCGGAATCAGCACCACTTGCACCGCTGGATTCCGGCCCCGTAGCGGGAATGACGAGCGCCTGGGCGCGATGAATCGCGCCCCTACAGGAAAAACCTGCCCTTGTCAGCTATGGTCCCCCGGGCCCGCAGGGGGACGGTCGCACTGTCCCGGCCCCGTCATTCCGGCTTGCCCCGCAATCCAGACGCTGGCGGCTCTGAGCGAAGGGTCGCTCGCCCGTGGCCGAGATTCTTCGCTGCGCTCAGAATGACAGTGGACAGGCCGCTCAGGGTGACAGTGGACAGGCCGCTCAGGGTGACAGGGGAGGCGGTGATGAATGACCGGGTTGGTGGCGACTTTGGAAAGGCCCTCGTGAGGCGCGCATGCCCCTTGACGCCCTCCCCCCTGACCTGTACGCTCAGAGCGTACTCGCCACAAGTACGCACCCTCACTCGGCAGAGGCCCGCAGTGGTTGGGATTCATGCCCCCTTGCGGCCTCTGCCGAGGATGCGGCCACTTGTGGCGAGTAGCCCAATCTTCTGCTGCAAGGGGGTTCCTCGTGCATACCGCCGGGCTACGGTTCCTCGTCCTCGTCGTCGCCGTCTTCCTCATTAGCAGTGTCGCTCCGCTCCAGGCGCAGGGCACCTTCTCACACGGTACCGTCGTCGCGCTCCAAGGCACGCCGCATCTCTGGTTCGCCGACGAGCAAGGCGTCCTACATTGGGGTGGCGACACCCGTGCCCTGGCCGGTAAGCATATCGCCTGGAGCAACCGCGTCGAGGTAAGCCTCGACCGGCTCCGCACGCTGCCGGTCGGTGATCCCTGGCTGTCCGCCGGCTTGCTGAAAGACGGCGATCCCATCTATCTGGTCAAGTGGGAATCCGATTGGCCGCAGCCGCAGCTACTCCACATCCAGTCCATCGGCGACGTAGAGTTATTCGGCATCAACGGCAGCAACTACGGCAACTTCGTGATTGACCGACCGGCATGGGAGCAACGCTTTGGTATCTCTGCGGCCGGCCTCCAACGCGGCACGCTGGCGACCACCACCGTTCCCGGGACGACGCGAGAGAACCCGCTGCCGCTGAACACGGGAGCGGATTTCTCCAATGGTTGGCGCATCACCGTGCTCTCGGCTACTCCGAACGCCAATAGTCAAGTCGCAGGGGAAAACCGGTTCAACGATCCACCAAAGGCCGGGCACCAGTTCTTCATGGCGCGGGTGGCGGTCACACGCATCGGTGCGGGATCGGAGAGCTTCTGGCTCGAAGGAACGCTCAGGACTGTGGGTGGTTCAGCCGTAGCATATGCGGATCACTCGAACAGTTGTGGTGTGGTACCCGACGAGCTACCCGAAACCCAAGAGGTCTTCAGCGGCGGGACTATCGTAGGCAATCTCTGCTGGGAAATCCGCTCCGCTGATGCCGGTTCCTTGCTCATGTACTACGAGCCGGACGGCCCATTTGGTACTGACACTCGTAGCCAGCGTCGGTTCTTCTCTCTGAGGTAAGGCAAGAGTCGGCACTGAAGCACATGGTCAATGCCGGCTATGCGTCCCTGGAGCGGAGGCCGGAAGTTCTCCAACTGGCACTAGCTGCGGCTGTGGTAGGGCCATAGCCGCAGACAAGGAACAGACGATAAAGATGACTAAGCGACGGATAGCGATTGTCGTGATGGTGCTCTTGGTAGGGGGCTGCACGATAAGCCTCTTGGCTAGTGGAGATGGTGGTGGTACCGAGACGGTTGCGCCGACAGCGCAGTCGGACGGAGAGGTAGCAACGGCAACTGTACCGACCGAGGCGCCAGCGCCAACCACAGCGCCACCAACCGCGGTGCCACCGACCGCGACGCCGGTGCAGCCTGACGTTGAGGTCACAGTGGAGCAACTGTTGAAAGCCTACGAGGAGAATGAGTTGGCGGCTGATCGGGTCTACAAAGGCAAGTTGGCAGCGATCACGGGCAAAGTAGAGTCGGTGAACGAGATGCTGGGGCGACGGTTCGTAGTCTTGACGCCGGACTACCTCTCAGTTAGCGGCGTGAGTTGCTACTTCGAGCGCGAGCATGTCGAGCAGTTGGTGAAGCTGAAGGCAGAGCAAGTCATCACCTTGCAGGGCAAGATTGACGGCTACGGTCTTGCAAGAGTCACGGTAGAGAACTGCACGGTCGAGTCGGAAATTCCGGCGTCAGATGCGAAGCCGGCTAGTGTGGTCACGTCGGAGTCGGGAGTTATCGAGGTCACGGTAGAGCAGTTGGTGAAAGCCTACGAGGCGAACGAGTTGGCGGCTGATCGAGTCTACAAGGGCAAACTGGCAGCGATTACGGGCAAGGTGGAGTCGGTGAACGAGATGCTAGGGCGGCGATTCGTGGTCTTGGAACCGGACTATTTCTCGATCATCGATGTGAGTTGCTACTTCGAGCGCGAGCATGTCGAGCAACTGCTGAAGCTGAAGAAAGGGCAAGTTGTCACCTTACAGGGCAAGATTGACGGCTACGGTCTTGCAAGAGTCGAGGTGGAGAACTGCACAGTCAAGCCGGCTGCATAGAAATGGGCTTGGTAGCAGTGTTCGTGGTGTTGGTCGTCATTGGGAGGAGTGCATCGTGAGAACGGCTGGTGGGATTATCGCTCTCGTCGCGGGGATCTTTGGGGTAATTGCTGCTATAGTCACCCTGTTCATCGGTGGTGTCGCTGGGGCATTTGAAGCCGAGGGTGCCGGGACTCTTGTGGGGCTTGGTTGGGGAGGAGTATTCTTTTCTTTCCTGACCGTTGTCTTGGGTGCGGTGGCCATCGGCGTGAATAGGAAAGTTCCCGGAATCCTTTTGATCGTATCGGCAATCGCCGGGGCGATCCTCGGTGGTGATTTCGTGGCTGTCTTCATGGCCCTTGCATTGATCGGGGGCATCCTGGCAATCTTGGGGGCGCGCAAACCTTCCGCCTCCGCTGCACCTCAAGCTGAGTAGTCTGTCGTGGCCGTGCGCGGGGTGCCGGGCATCTGCCTGGTGCGGCGGTCGGCTGATGGGATGCTTGCCCATGTGTGACCTATCAGCCGAGGCCATCAATCGGGGAGAAGGATAGTTGCTCGTCGTTGGAGTCAGTGGTGTGAACGCTGTCATCTCTATCGCGTGTGAGTTGCCAACTTGCCAGTCCCTATGCAAGGACCAAGTGCAAGGACCAATCTAAGGCCTATCTTACTACCATGGCAAGTGCCAACTACCGTTTCACGCGCTGCCAGCACAACGCTACCGTCCCATGGTGATCTGCCGCCGTGCCGCTACTTCCCTCTTACTTAACCTCTTTTGGCGATAATGTATCCGTATGACATCATTTCTCGCACTCACGGCCGTCTATGAGCCAGTCGAACAGGGTTGGGTCCAGGCTCGCCTTGCCGAGCTGCCGGCGGTCATCACGGCTGCGCCGACGCTGGATGCGGCCAGGGAACTCCTTGCGGACGCTCTGCGGGAATATCTCCTCTCCCTCGCCGAGTCACCCTCGACGGCAACGGGGCAGAACGGCGCTGCACACTGCGAGCCGCTGGAGATCGTCATTCGCGACGCGGCAACTGCGGCGCCGGGCAGGACGCGCAGGACGCCTGGATTGCGGCCTGCGCCGCAATGACGACCGCCCGGGCACGCTGAACCGTGCTCTTACACGAAAGCTACCCTGGTGAGGGTCCTATCCCCGGCCCCTTTCCGGCCAGGAGGGGAGTTGTGTGAGCTGCTCGGCGGCTTGCTAGGGCTGGCTCCGGCTGTCGAGCTGCGCCCGGAGCCGGGCCAGCTCCTGCTCGGCGGCCGCCGCCCGTGTCTCGGCCACCACCGCCCGCGCTTCGGCCCGGCGCCGCGCCGCCGTCTCTTCCTGCGGGGTGGGCAGCCAACGCTGGCGCTCCGGGTCGAACAGCCGCAGGCGCTCGTGGTGTGCGTGCAGTGCCAGCCCTAGCCCGGCGCTCCACAGGGCACCGTCTTCAGCGGCCCGGAGTGGGCGGTAGCGACCGCGGAGCAGCCGATAGCCCTGGAGCGGTGGCCGCAGATACTCGCCGAGGGGGTCGAACAGGAAGTACTCCTCCACCCCGAGCCGTTCGTAGAGATCGCGCTTGGTCCGGAGGTCCTCGCTCCGAGTGCTGCGCGAGGTCAGCTCAAAGACGACGTCCGGTGGCTGACCTTCTTCCCACAGCTTGTAGATGCGTCGTTGGTGGTCCGGGACGCCCTTGACCACAAAGACATCGGGCGCCACTGACCGCCGAGGGTCGCCTTCCTGGTAGTAGAGGAACAGATTGCCACTGACGTAGACGTTCGGATCAGCGCGAAAAAACTCCCGCAGCATGGCGATCAGGTCGACCATGAGGTCGCGGTGGACATCGGTCTCAGCCATGGGTTGGCCATCCGATTCGGGATAGCAGACTGCCGCTACCGCTGGCGATTGCACCACCGTCGCCATCATTGCTCTCCTGCATCGTCGTACCGGTCGCGCAGCATTGCCTCAGTGTAGCACGGTGGCCCTATCCCCTGACCGGGGTAGTTTTTTGTAGAGGGGTGAAGCCTACCCGCCGGAGACGTTGCGCCGCGACCACTTATCATCATGGTCTTTCCATGCTGTCACCCCCGGTTCGAGCCAGGGGCCGGCTCTGAGCCTGTCGGCTCCGCTCAAGGTACACTCCGCGCCGGGTCGCTCCCACGTGGCGAGATTCTTCGCTCCGCTCAGAATGACAGTGGACAGGCCACTCAGAATGACCGGGGGGGCGGTGCTGAATGGCCGGGTTGGTGGCGACTTTGGAAAGGGCCTGACTTATCATATGTTATTCTTGATTTGATGATAGTAATATGCTATTTATTCCGGAGGGTGCGCTGCGTGCGGCGGCTGGCGGGCCAGGGGGAGGCAGATGGTGACACGAGTCCATGATGAGCGTCGGCAACAGCTTGTGACCGGCGAGCAGCGCGAGTCCATCTGGAGTGTCGGGAAGAGCGTCAAGCATATCTACTTCGCGCTCTTCATCGTGCAGTTCACTGCCGGTACAATATGGGCCGTGCTGCAGGGTGTGGAGTCGGTCGCGGCACTCTGGCATGACTTGTCGGCTCTCGCGATCACGGCCGCAGCCGTGTCCATGGTGCTTACGGAAACAGGGAGGTATCTGATGGTGTTGGCAGCAGCGTTCGAGGAATGGCGCGAGAAGCGCCGGCGGGAGCAGATCGCCAGAGCGGTAGCGGTAGCGAAAGCGGAAACGGAAGCGGAGACGCTACGTGGAGCCGACGCCGAGTGGGAAGCATGGCTCCAACGACGGATGCAGGCCGAGCAACGCGGCGAACCCTTCACGGAGCCGCCTCCCTCGGCACGGCGGCGCGCGGCTGAGGTGGCCGACCAGCCGTGATGGACCCTCCGGCAGCCGCGTGGCCGACCATCGTGTCCCACGCCAGCGCCGCCACTGGTTCTCTTATGGCCCTCCCGCTCTGTGGATGGACGTGGATTGCGGCTTCCGCCGCAATGACGGGTGGGTGTTATTTTCGTGCCAATGACGGGCGGCCCGCCGCGACACTCCCCCGCTCCGGCGCTCGGCGCCGGAGCGGGGGAGGTGGGGACAGCCGGAGACATTGCGCCGTGTCCCCCTATTCAGGTGTAATGCCTGCCGACAGGGAGTAGCTTATTACCGCGGCACGGAAGGGAGCGGCAGACACGATGCGTAAGAATCCAGGGTTGGCCACGCTACGCGCGGGCGGCGTATCGGCCGGGCCGGGCGTCAGCTTCGGCTCACCCGACATCGCCGAGCAGGCCGCCAGTATCGGCTTCGAGTGGGTGTGGCTCGATTGGCAGCACGGTCAATGGACGGAGAGCGCCCTGAACGAGGCGCTGGCCCGCTTTCTTGCTTTCGAGACGGCCCCCATCGTGCGGGTGAAGGGCCATGAGCCGGGCACTATCAACCGGGTGCTGGATATGGGCGCGATGGGCGTGATCGTGCCGATGATCCAGAATGCCGAGCAGGCGCGCTATGTCGCCCAAGCCGCCTACTACCCCCCGCTTGGGATGCGCTCGGTGGGGGGAATGCGGCTCGGCCTCTACGCCGACGGCACCCCGGATGAGTACCAGCGGCAGGCCAACGACGAGATCATGCTCGTGGTGATGGTGGAGACCGAGGCGGCTATCGGCAACGTCACCGAGATTATGAGCGTGCCGGGCGTAGACGTGGTGCTGATCGGCCCGGCCGACCTGATGATTGACGTACAAGCGCACGGCCACGCTGCGGCGCGCCACGAAGAGCTGGTCTTGCAGGTCGTCGCCGCAGCGCAGGAGACCGGCGTCGCCGCCGGCTACGTCTGCCAGAGTCGCGAGGAAGCGAATCGGCGCGTCGGGCAGGGCTTCCGCTTTGTAGTCCACGGCTCGGACCGCGCCGCCGTCCAGGCTGCTTACCGGGAAGCATTGGCCGACATCCAGCGTTGGTAGTCAGTAGCCAGTGGCTCATGGCTTGCGGTCCGGTCACTGGCGTCTAGCCACTGGCTACTGAATGAGGAGACAACCATGTCGGGCAAGACCTGGTATTTCGCCCTAACCCGCGAAGGGGGCTACTACCACATCGTGGCCGCCAGCACGAGCCAAGCCAAAGTGCTGCGGGCGCTGCACTCCTTCTCCGGCCCGACGGCAGTGGCGACGCTCGATGAGCTAGGCGCGGTCGGTATCAGCGACCGCGAGATCGCGCGGTGGCTCCCCTCGGCAGAGGACAACGGCGACCGCTGTTAATCGTCTAATCGTCGGCGTTGACCGCTTGGATCAACGCACGGGTATACCCGAGGCAGAACGAATGCTGGCGCTCGCCGTCGGGGTCTACCGCTGACTGCGGCACATGATCGGGACAGAGCATCCCCTCGAAGCCCACCGCCTTGTACACCTGCAAGGCTTTGTACATATCCACGTCGCCATTGTCCGGGTAGACTTCCTCGAAGTTCAGGTAGCCGCCCCGAATGTTACGGAAATGCACCATGAAGATCTTCTGCTCGGAGCCGAAATGGCGAATCGCCTCCAGCACCTCGGTCGCCGGGTCGCGGCACATCTCGGACACGGTGCCCTGGCAGAAGTTCAGCCCATGGTACGGACTCGGCGCGATGCTCAGGAGGCGTTTGAGGCCGTCAACGCTCCCCAGGACACGCTGGATGCCGCGCAGCCCCGCGTCGTGCGGCACGGCCGGGTCGTGCGGGTGACAGGCCATCCGCACGCCATACTCCTCGGCCACGGGAATGACCCGCTCCAGGAAGTAGGTCATGTTCTCCCACATTCGCTCGGCCGGCATGGGGCCGGCTTCCGTGAGGGAGTGATCGGTCCATTCGGCGATGTCGAAGTGGCTATAGGTGACCCCACCACGGCCGGGCGTCCGGCGCGTGCGGGGGACGCCGAGGAGACTGAGATTATATTTCAGGGCCGGAATGCCGGCCTCGCTCGCGGCCCGGATATTCTGCTTGATGACCTCGATTTCGGCATCACGGCTGGGTAGCCCGCGCATAATGCCCGGAAACCGTTGCTGAGTCATGTAGGAGGACTGCATGTTGAGCGCGAGCACGTCGAACGCAATACCGAACGAGGCCAGGTAGGCTTTCGTCCGCTTGAGCGCCGCCACGTCCCACGTGCCGTCCTCCTGCTCGATGCTCCTGATGGTCGGCGTCGCCACCGCCACGTGCTCCACACCCAGCTGCGCCGCCCACGTCAGCTTCCGCTCCGAGAGATCTCCCAACTGCTCACCAATGTACATCGTGCTCCTCCCTCGCGATCAGTGTCAATAGTACCAGGCCGGACGAGACGCTAGAGCCGTTGCGCCAGGACTGCCGCCGGCGCAAGCTGTTCGATAGGCACGCTATCGGCGAGTACCGCGTCGCCGCGGCGCTGGCCCGCCCCCTCTCGGTGGTCGTGAGCGGCAACGGTTGGCGTAACACTGTCTCGACATCCTCGGCCGCTACCGTGTGGTGGCGCCTCCGGTTGCGAGCGTGGCGAGTGAAGCGCAGCGTTTGGCCGTCGGTCATTGCGTTAAGGATACTTCGCTCCAGCACAGGTACCTTGATATCGCTCCGATGGTCAGTGCTAAGTGACCGCATCACTGACCGCTGACCACTCAGACTACTCAGGAATGCTAGACTGGTGCGCGTCTCGGCAACGGGCACGCGCCCCGCCGTGTACCGAGGAGGAACCATCATGGCCATGAAGATCGGGCTGGGGCTGAATCCCCAGATACTTACCACCGACAACTTCCGCTTTGCCCATCAGTTGGGTGTCACCCACATCGTCGCGCACTTGTCCAACTGGTCGCCGGTAGCCCGGCGGCCGCTCGGCTCCGACGGTCAACCGGCTCTCTGGAGCTATGCAGAGCTACGCGACCTTCGTGCCGCGATCAACGCCGAGGGCTTGGAACTGTACGCCATCGAGAACTTCGAGCCAGGCCACTGGTCCGACGTGCTGCTCGATGGTCCCCGCCGCGATATGCAGATCGAAGGGCTGAAGACCATCATCCGCAACATGGGCCGCGCCGGCATCCCGGTCATGGGCTACAACTTCAGCCTCGCGGGCGTCTGGGGCCGCACGCAAGGGGGCTTTGCCCGCGGCGGCGCCGAGTCGACGGGGTATATCGAGGCCACGGCTCCGCCCCAAGACCCCATTCCCCACGGCACGGTCTGGAACACCGTCTACGACCCCGACGCCCCGGCCGGCGACATCGGCCCCGTCACTTCCGACCAGTTGTGGAGCCGGCTGGAGTATTTCCTGACGGCGCTGGTACCGGTGGCGGAAGAGGCCGGCGTGCGGCTGGCGGCCCACCCCGACGATCCGCCATTGCCCACGCTCCGTCAGACGGCCCGTCTGGTCTACAAGCCCGAGTTCTATCAGCGCCTCCTTGACATCGTGCCCAGCCACGCCAACGCCTTGGAGTTCTGCCAGGGTACGATCTCGGAGATGAACGGCGAAATGGACGTGTACGAGGCGATTGACCGCTACGCCGGCCAGCAGAAGATTGCCTACGTCCACTTCCGCAACGTGCGCGGCAAGGTGCCCAACTACCGCGAGGTGTTCATAGACGAGGGCGACGTGGACATGATCCGAGCACTCCGGCTGTACCACCGGCACAACTACGACGGCGTGCTCGTCCCCGACCACACGCCGCGCGTTGCGTGCGAGGCGCCGTGGCACGCGGGCATGGCCTATGCGCTGGGCTACATGCGCGCCGCCATCACCATGGTCGAGGCCGAATAACCGCACCGGTCACGGTCCGACGAACACCGACAGCCACCGTCGGTCGGCCAGCTCGATACACGGAGAGAGGTCCTATGCGTATAACGATTACCGGCGGCGCCGGGCAGTTGGGGCAGGCGCTCGCCGCCCACTGGCAAGCCACCCACCACGTCCGCACCGTGGACGCCCTGCCCCTCCCTGCTGGTGCCCCGTCCCAGGACCACCTCGTCGGCGACCTCCGTGACTCCGCCTTCGCCCAGCAAGCCATCGTCGACACCGATGTCCTCGTCCATCTCACGCCCATCGCGCCCACCGGTCCGGCCACCACGAGCGACCTCGACCGGATCGACGTGGCTACCCGCAGCACTTACCAGCTGCTGCTGGCCGCCCCCCGGGCCGGCGTGCAGACGGTCGTACTCGGAAGCACCCTCGACCTCTTCGCGGCCTACCCCGCCGCCTGGCGCGTCACCGAGCAGTGGGTACCGCAGCCGGCCCCTACCCCGGCGCACCTCGCGCCCTACTTGGCCGAGTGCAGCGCGCGGGAGCTGGTGCGCGCCCTGCCCCTGCGGGTGATCTGCTTGCGCCTGGGAGCGGTCGTAGCGGAGGCGGACATCGAGGGTCAGTCGTTCGATGGCCGCTGGCTGCACGTGGATGATGCCGTGCAGGCCGTCGAGCGCGCCGTAGCCTTTACGCCGCATGAGGAAGAGCCGCAGACCGGCTGGTGGGTCTATCACATCACAGCAGCCGGCCCCCGCACGCGAGTCCCCCTGGAAGCGGCGGCAGATGCACGGTTGGGGTATGCGCCGCAGCACGACTTCCGCGCCTGGTGGCCGGCCGACTGGCAGCACCCGCCGCCGGCCTCCCCACTGCCGGCGGTGCCAGCGCGGCCCATCCGTAAGGTGGTGATCTTCGGAGCCGGCGGGCCGCTGGCGGCAGCGACGGCGCCGCTGCTGGCGGAGACGCACACGGTACGGCTGACGGACCTGCTCCCGCTGGCCGACATCATCGCGGCCGACAAGCCACAATCGCCGGGGGCGCCGCTGCCGATCCTCTTCGACCCACCGCACGAGGCGCAGGTCGTGGACATCACCGACTACGACCAAGTGCTGGCCGCATGTACCGGCATGGACGCGATTGTCAACTGCACGGTCAATCGCCCGCATCCCGTCGAGGCCTTTCGCGTGAACTGCCTCGGCGCCTACAACGTGATGCGGGCGGCGGTGGCGCAAGGCATCCGGCGCATCGTGCATACCGGTCCGCACCTGACCGGCTCCGGCCACAACATCGGCTACAACTGGGATTTCGACATACACCCCGACGTACCCCCCCGCCCCGGTCACTGGCTCTACGCCCACACGAAGTATCTGGGGCACGAGGTGGTACGCATCTTTGCGGAGGCTTACGGCCTGGAGGTGCCGGCGCTGTATTTCGGCGGTTTTATGAACCCCACGCTCCACCGGCCGCGGTCCGGCGGCGTCGGCGGACTGACGATCTCCTGGAACGATGCGGCCCTGGCCGTGCGGCGCGGGCTGGAGGCGCCGTCGCTGCCGCGACCGTTCGAGGTCTTCAACATGACCACCGATCTGCCCCACGGCAAGTACCCGAACGAGAAGGCCAAGCGCCTGCTCGGCTGGCAGCCCCGCGACACCCTAGACCACCTCTGGGGCCTCCGCCCCTAACCCCAGGGCAACCAACCGAATGCCCGTCTACCCGACCAGCGTGGAGGCCGGCTGGCGCCGCCACTCAGGCATCACCCCGCAGCATTGCGATGAATTCCTCGGTGGATAGTCCGCCGGTAAGGTTTGGGGAACTGCCCCGAAAATCTCTAATCCGCGGCCCACTCTCGCGCTCGATCACGGAGGTCACATCAGTGATGGAGAGCGGAGTACCCGCTTCATCATAAGCCACGCGACCCTCAACGAGGACACGCTTTCCCCATAGCGCCCGGTCACGCAATTCATCAAACCATTCGTCTGCGGCAAGGCAACACCGCACGTATGCGCCGGTACCATGCTCCCGAATCGCAGTCCGCACTGTCTCGCCCCGGCGGGCGACCATCTCTAGTATCCCCTCTACGGAGGAATAGACCCGCCGGACCACCTGTCCTGTGAAGAGCTGATCATCTGCGTTGAGCGTAACGCCAAGCGCGAAGTCGGTAGTCATCTTCAGTATTCCTGACCGGTCAGGAGGCCGATCCGGGTTTCTACCCGAGCTGTCCCGCCTGGGCTTCTACGCTCGCTCGCGCTCCCGGATGGACGGCTACCACTGTCGCTATTCTAGCACCTGCGGTGAGGCTCGTGTGTCTCCGGGGGAGCTGGTGGATACTCTCCGTGGGGGCGCAATCAATCACCCCTGGTGGATTCCCGCGTGCGCGGCAATAACCAGTAAAGCGGCCAGAATGTAAGGTTCGCAGACTCTCCTCTCCAAATGTTGGAGAGGGGGCCAGGGGGTGAGGTCAAGGATGCCGCAACGTGAGTCCCGCCCGCCCACCGCTTAGGGCGCAATCAGAATCCGGGCCACCTCGCCGCGCTGGGCGGCCCATTCTGCGTTGGTGAAGGCGGCGTTGATCTGCTCCAGGGGGTAGCGGCGCGAGACGAGCCGGTCGAGCGGATAGCGGTGTTGGGCGCCGGCCAGCCAGGCGAGCGCCCGTGGCAGCACCCAGCGGTCGTAGGAGAGCACGCCGAGTAGCTGCTTGGGCCGGCGCACGGCATCATGCGGGATGATCTCGGCGCTCACGTCGGGCACGATGTTGCCCATCATCAGGTAGCGCCCGCCGGGCCGCAGCAACTCCAGCCCCTCTTGCACCACTCCCGGTACCCCGACGACCTCCACGCACACGTCGGCGCCCACCCCGCCGGTAAGCGCCCACACCGCCTCGACACGCTCCGCTTTCGTTGTCCCCGCGACGTTGAGCGTCAGGTCGGCGCCGAAATCGCGGGCGAGGTCCAGGCGCTGCGGAATGGCGTCAATACAAACTACTTGCCCAGCGCCCATATCACGCGCCACGGCCGCAGTATAGAGGCCCAGGCCACCGGCACCCTGCACCACTACCGTATCGCCGAGCCAAATACCGATGCGGTTCAAGCCATAGATCACCTGCGAAAGGGCACAGTTCACCGGTGCCAAGAGATCATCGGGGATGCCGTCGGGAACCTTGAACACCCATTGGCCGGGATGGAGCAGCAGGTACTCGGCATACGTGCCGAGGAAATGCGGCGGGTCGTCAACGGTAACATCCGCCTTGAATCGATAGCGGTGGGGGCAGCCGGTCGTGCCACTCAAGCAGAGCCAGCATTCGCCACACGGGACAAAGTAGGAATACGCCACGCGGTCGCCGACGGCGAGCGGACGGCCGAGCGTGTCGCGCTGCCGGTCTTTGCCGAGTGCCACCACGCGCCCGGTGCCCTCGTGACCGGGCACACTCGGATAGGGCTGGAGCGGCGGCACCTCACCGCGCCAGATGTGCAGGTCGGAGCCGCACAGTCCGGCAACGGTCGTGCGGACCAAGATTTCGTCGGCCGACGGTGCCAGTATGGGATACTCCCGCAACTCTATCGGCTGGTCCGCGCTGGTGGCTACTGCTGCCCGGCCTATCGTGGTCATCTGCCCTCCTCACTCCCTGACGGGCCAAAGCCGCACGGATAGGGCCAGGTGTGGTGCGGCTGTGGCCCATCACCCGGCCCCCGCTCCATCGCTTGACGATAGAGCGGGGGAGTAGTCCCGTCATGCCGGTGCCGGTCGCAAGCCAAGCGGACCGGGGAGCCGCACATAGCCCTGGATTGCGGCCTACGCCGCAATGACGGGGGTGGATTGCGACTTCTGCCGCCATGACGAGCGCCTCGGTGCGTTACTCCTGGCCCGGCGTCCCCTCGTAAGTGACCATCTGCCGCGCCGGGTCCGAGTAGATGATGACCATGCGGGCCGGCACCGCACCCACATTGTGGGCGTCGTGCTGCGCGCCGGCCGGTACCCGGATCGCTTGCCCCGGCTGCATCCGATAGACCGTCCCCTCCAGGCTGTGGTCCAGCTCCCCTTCAATCAAGTAGAGCAGCTCCTCGCAGTTGGGGTGGGCATGAAGCGGGTTCTTCTGTCCCGGCGCAATCTCGACGTAGCCCAGCGTTTGCTCGGCACCCGGCGCCAGCTCGCCATTGAACAGCCACTCGATGGCGCCCCAAGCGAACTCGGCCAGCTGCCCGGACCCTCTGCTAGCCAGGATACCCGGCACCGGCCGGTCGGTTGTGGTCATAGGCCGCGCTCCTTCCTCACGCCAACGGCGCCGCGCGTCGCGCGCGGCACTGCCCGCATTCTACCCGATGGCGTTGCAGACGCTCATCGGAGCCATGCTGACGAGGCACTACTACCAGCGTAGGTGTTGGGGATTTACTTACATGAGTGACCAGGACAACCGGAGAACCATACCGGCGATCATCAATCTAGAACTCAACACGGAACGGGTAGATGCCGCCTACGATGGGATTTACTGCTTTGAGTGACCAACTGAGCGGCGGCACCATCCGGCCAACCCGTGACCTCCTTCCGACGGATTGACACGGCATCCCCGCCGTGCTATCGTTCCATCGCTTACTGGTACTAAGCAGTTGCTCCCGAATCTGACGCGAGCACCGCAGGGGTATGGCTGTCTGCCTCCTTGCGGCTCGCGTCGGGAGTGTGTGCTTAGTACCAGTAGCCACTATCCCTGCCGCAAGGAGGTTCCCATGAAGGGGACAAGGCTACTGATCGCAGTTGCTGTCGCTCTCTCCCTGTCCGTACTGCCCGCCCAAGCTGCCGACTGTCAGTTCGTACTTGGCTTTGCTTCACTCAAGGCTCTGATTGACGAGGCCGAGGGGTCAGACAAAGTTGGAGACTGCCTGGAAGATCAGCACTCCAATCCCATCAATGGCGACGCGCTCCAACAAACCACTGGCGGCTTGATGGTCTGGCGTAAGCTCGACAACTGGACTGCCTTCACCGATGGCCACCGCACCTGGATCAACGGGCCACATGGCCTACAGGCTCGGCTCAACACTGAGCAGTTTGCTTGGGAAGGTGAGCCTGAGACTGCACCAACGCCTGTACCTTCGGCCGTGCCAGTGATAGTTCCTACTCCTACCCCTACTCCCACGACTGCATCAACACCTGTCCCAACACCAACGCTTACCTACTGGGAAGGTGTCAAAGCTGAAGCTGGGACTATTGACTACAAGGAACTGTTCAGGAACAGTGAGCAGTACGTAGGGCAGAACTTCTACTTTCGTGGCAAGATTGTTCAAGTCATCGAGCACGGGAGAAATATCTACGACTTTCGGGTGAATGTAGCAACGTCTGGTTCCGACGTTGTGTATATCCAAGGGTACAGAGGACAGCGGTTGCTAGATGGCGATAGGATCGAGTTTGTCGGTCGGTCTGCCGGACTTCAGCGGTACACATCTATATTCAAGCAATCTATAACGATTCCCAAGCTCATTCCGATAGCTGTGCGGCTGATAGACGACGAGTAACGCTACTCCCCAGTAGCAATGGCACCATTGCTACTGGGGAGAGCTAGAAAGGAGGTGATGCCCGTGAATGCTATGCTCGGCGACGGGCACCTAGCCACATTGATGTGACTTCGGGGGAGAAGATCACCGCCGAAAGTGAGGGCTACGTCCAGCCCTCACTTCTTTTTATATGTAATCTCGGTGCTCCAGGCTTGCCTCCGTTATCCGTATGTGTTAGATTCAATATCATGTGCCAGAATCTTCTGAGGTTGTCTAGTGTGCTCTCCGCAGGCTGCCAATTGCTTGCTAGGCAGCGGCCTGCTTAGGTGTCGTAGCTCAATGGGAACAGAGTGTCGGGCTGCTAACCCGAAGGTTGCGGGTTCAATCCCCGCCGACACCTCTGAAAGCACACTAGACAACTCAGAAGATTCACCCATCCTGCGGCTATCTGAGTGAGCCGTCTGATGGCGCTGTCTCGTTCAACAGCCTCGACTTTCTCCACTGGCACGGAGACGACAGCCCTCAGAATGTTGTCGAACGTGTCAGGTATCGCCTCAATGTCGTAGACCTGAGAATCGCGCTGCTCACGATCACGCTCGCTTGAGACAATCTCTTTTTTCATGGCTACCGTCCTCTCACGTCTACTGTACCCCATAGCTGGTGAGAGTGCAAGGCGTCTGATACAAGCTCGCGCCAGGGCAGATGCTCTCCTACCATGTCCTGCACCATCTTGCCTAGTTGCTGCGCTGTAGGCAAGGCTCGGAGATTGAAGCGGCCAGCAAACTCAGTAACGTACCGCTGCATGTGCTTGACGCTCCACCAGTGATACGTACCCTGGTACCCGCGCTTCATTAGCGCCCAGTGGCTCTCTACGCCATTCGTGTAGACCTCACCATCCACGTATTGCTTACGCCTGTGGTTCACGGAACGATGCTCGTCAACGCCGCTACCTACGTACACCACAACTTCGTCTGTGAATAGACGTGCCGAGGGGAACCCTGATCTTTCGTTCGGAGCCTTCCCGACGATTGGCCCCAGACGTTAGTGTTGGGTCGTGACAGCGCGCGGCCCATGCCAGTCAGCGATGTCCCGGAACTCCTGCGTGCCTGGCGGCCAGTTCAGCATCCCGACCTAACCCAGTATATGACAGTGTACGACCACAACGAGTGGTAACATCACTCGTTGCCGACCAACTTGCGCCCCTTGGCTAGGAGCCACGAATAGGAAATCGCAAAAATAGCCGAATTCAACATCTTACCAAATAAGTCTCCATAGTACCAGTCATTGGTAAGATAGTGATGAATGGTTCCATTGCGAGCAAGACACGTTATAAGAAATGCTCTGGCCAAAAACGCATCTTCAGATTTCACTAATTCAGGATCACATAGCAAAGCATTTAGATGTTTTAGAAATTCACCTGGATTATTGGCCCGTGTACAACCACCGCACACTTTTTTATTGAACAACGGAATCCATCCAGATTCTTCTTTCATAACCTTCTTAACTACCGATGTTAGCGTGTTCCCATCAAGGGTAATGCCTCCTCTGGAAGCAAAGTCCTTCAGCAAGTATTCGAGCGAACTCAAGACGTTTTTCAAGTTTGAGTAACGTGCGACGTTCCTAAACTTCACTTCACGTTCATCTTCACTTGCAGCCATGCCACCCAGAGCAGTAATTAGGATAGCATGGCCTTCCTTTTCGCAATAATCTAATAATCTTTCTATATCACATCCTGTCATTTCGTGAATACGAGTTGTGATTTTAAGCCCCTTCAAGTCCTTACAATAGACCTTTACAGCCTTGCATAGCATGAAATGTGCGTCATCCCATTCCTTGGTCGCTATATCAAGATGGCGAAAGGTTTGCCTTGCCCAAAGGTGATAACGTTGCCCTAATTCATCTGCAATCGCTTCCCACGAGTCGCCAGTGATTCCTTCAATCAACCGAGATAGATGAAATATATCTTCTCTCACCTCATCTGCGAGCTTGAATCGCTCTTCATGTCGATATTTTTCGTAAAGATCAGTGAGGTTGAATAGAAACTTGTATAGATTATCTACAGTTAGGTCAAAGCGGCATTGAACTGATTTAGCTAATCTCTCAACTCTCTCCCGAAAGTGTTTGTATTTTTCATCATCTAGTCTTCTTACATTATGTTTTTCAGAAACATGTGCAAACGTTCTCTCATTCTCACGTCTATAAGTAGTGATCCAGAAAGATAAGGCATTAAAATATGGCTCCTTTCCTTCGAATATAGAAAGTTCGCCCCTTCTTTTCTCAGGTGGACAAGGACGGAGAATCTTTTTCTTGACGTCCTTGGGAATGTGATCAAGAAGAACCTTATTCCTGTAGAGGTCTGGATACTGCTGGATGAGATACAGTTGGTGTACCTGCCAGTATCCATAGAAATGGTCCACAGTTGATCTCATGACCTCCTGGTATTCCGAGAGCTGTACAGGAGTTTTGAAGCAGTCCCATGGCTTGAAACCTTCAGATTTTGGATTCTTCAAGAATTGATTAGTGTTCATTTCCCTATCGAATGGGTGAACTAATTCTTCATCAGCGAGATTGATATAATCTTCAGAAGAAGTAAGTGCTCTTTCATGTAATCTTTCTAGTCCAGGCCATTGCCCAAGATCTTGAGGAGAATTTCTTAATCTCATAGACTGGAGATCACACTGGACAAAATCATCAGGATATACTACCCGGGCGATTGGCAGCATTACACCTGTTTTTCATAGTGTTCAAGTTCACACTCATCAGTTTTGACATTAAGATCTTTACAATGCCTGATGAAGTCTTTTACTCGAATATAGCGAACGCCGTACTCTCGCGCCATCTGTCTGCCTCTCTGTGCTCTAACTTGGTTCAACCACCGTTGGGACGGCACTGGCTTCCTGGACCTGATGATCGCCGCGTCCGTCGGCAACGCGAAGCGAAACCGCATAGACCGTGCCCGGCAGCAGCATTATACCATTCACATAACTGGTAATGGGCGAGTCCGGGAATTGTGCAGCGCTGGCTGCTTCTCCTGGCGCCCGCTCACTCCCCGCCCCGGACCTGGCAGCAGGGCAACCGCATTGAGATTACATCGCTCCCCGTCTATCCAGAGCAAGCCGGAACCTACCACACTGCCGCTGGACTCCGACCTCCGTCGGAGTGATGAAGGAGTTGCCCCCCTGCCGTTGCTCCTAGGTTATGGCGCTCGAATGCAATTGCCCTGGACCGGGCAGATCGTCCCTTGGCACGAGCGTGGGAGCCTGCTATTCTTGAGTTTGTTAGGTAACTTAGTGGTATTTACCAACATCGGCGATCCCAGAGGGAGGAAAGCGAAAATGGCCATTCTGGACGAATTGCTCGCCGCCAACGAGCGCTATGCGGCCGGCTTCACCAAAGGAGACCTGCCCATGCCCCCAGGCCGGCAGGTGAGCGTGCTCACGTGCATGGATGCCCGGCTGGATCCAGCGCAGTTCCTGGGGCTGGAAGAAGGTGACGCGCACGTCATCCGCAACGCTGGCGGGCGAGCCAGCGAGGATGCCATCCGCTCGCTGACCATCTCCCACAAGCTGCTCGGCACGCGCGAGTTCGTGGTGATCCATCACACCGACTGCGGGATGGAGACGTTCACCAATGAGCAGCTCCGCGAGCAGCTAGGCCGCGATCTCGGGGCCGATGCCTCGACCGTCGAGTTTCTGCCCTTTACCGATCTGGACGAGAGTGTGCGGGAGGATGTGGAGACGATCCGCTCGTCGCCGCTCATCCCGCAGGACATTCCGGTGAGCGGATACGTCTACGACGTGCGTACCGGCCGCCTCCGCGCGGTGTGCTAACGCCGGGAGCAGGAGGGGGCGTGGGACTCACCCCCCGGCCCGTCATGGCGCTGGCGCTGGCCGTTCAGGCCAGGAGCGAAAGCCGGAATTCAGGGCCATTCGTGGCCCCCGGTCCGTCCGGATTGCGGCTTCCGCTGCAATGGCGAGCGCCTGGGCGCGATCAATCGCGCCCCTACACACGCGGAGGATGGCCGGGGCCGGGGGGGAGGGGCAGCCGCTATTGCACCATGCCATACCGTTTATTCTGCGCCGTCATCTTCAGGAAATACCGCAATCGCTGCTCGAAAATCTCCGGGCGCTCCCTCGCCCCCTCGATAAACGCGATACGAATTCGCTTGTAGGAGTCGGGAAATCCCTGAAAGTTCCGCCACGTCTTTCCGTCTTGCCGCAACGCCTGCACGATGTCCGGGGCAATCACCAACGGTGTTGGCTGCTCATCCGCATCGAAGACGTGCTGGATAGCGGCAAGCCCGACGGCGGTCATCTTGCCCTGCTCCAGGAGACGACGCACCCGCTCCCGATTCATCGCCGACAGGTTGCTTTTGGGCCTTCTGGGCGTAAATCGCTGGGTATATTTCTTGTCGTCTATGGCCTTGATGATGCTGTCTATCCAGCCGTAGCACAGCGCCTCTTCAACGGCATCGTTATACGGTAGGCGCGGTTTGCCGGACCCTTTCTTGTAGTAGATCAGCCAGATCTCCTGCTCCTTGTCGTGGTGCTCGGCCAGCCAAGCACGCCATTGCGCTCTGTCACTGACGTACAGTGTTTTCCCAATCTCCACCGGTCAAGTCCTCTATCCGCGTAGTCCCACGATGACAGCTCCGCGCCCACCGCCCTCGGCACGACCACCCACCGCAGCCTACCAGGCAGCCGCAGCGAGCGGCCGCCCCGCTCTATGCCAGCACCCGGCGCAAGGGAGCAGCCAGAGGCACGATGGTCAGCACGACCGCGGCCAGGAGGGCGAACGCCGTCGTTAGGCCCAACAGATCGGCTGCCACGCCAAAGAGCGCGGGCGCCAACGCGCTGGCGGCCAGGACGCCGGTGTAGAAAAGCCCGTAGCCGCGCGCGCGGCGTGCCGGCTCGACCAGCCCGGCCGTCGCCGCATAGAGCACGGACGAGGTGCCGTTCAGCGCAAAGCCGAACATCAGCGCCAGCGGCACCAGGATCGGCCCCGAGAAGAATATGAAGCAGATCATCGTCGCGGCGGTGATAAGCTCCGTCGCCCAGATCAGGCGGACGGAGCCAATGCGCTCACCCAGCCACCCACAGAAGAACTTGCCCGCCGCCCCGCCGACGAAAATCAGCGCGAAGAGGCCACTGATCGCGGCGCCATCCAGGCCGTGCGCCGTGAGTACGAACGGGAGCAAGGCCAATCCGGCGCCCCGTCCCACACCGTCTACCATGCCGACAGCCGCGAGCAGTGCAAACGACCGCGGCTGCGCGATCCCCCAGTCCGCGCGCGCCCGCCCCATCCCTGGCTGCGCGGCCCGGCGAGCGGGCAACCGAGCAACGGACCGCGTCACCTGTGTCCGCCCCGCAAGCGTCGCCAGCGAGCAGATCAACCCGACTACCGCCAGGGCGCCGAGCGCCGCCCGCCAGCCGTAGGTGACGCCAAGGATGCCGGCCAAGGCGGGGCCGGCGAGCTTACCGAGGTCTCCGGCGAAGTTGAGGGTGCCGACGGCCGAGCCGCGTCTGCCACGCTCGTAGGCCCGCGAGACCAGCCCGGTCGCCAGGGGATGCTGCGGGCCGCCGCCAATGCCCCCGATGACGGCTGCGCCGAGTAGTACCAGGTACGTTGGCGCGAAGGCCATCCCTACCAGCCCCCCGGCCATCCAGGCATTGCCGCCGACCAGCAGCCCCAACTCCGCTCCGACGGTCAGGCGCTCCGCCAGCAGCCCCATCGGCAGTTGAAACACGCTGGCCACACCGGAAAAGGCCGCCTTGAGCAGGCCAATCTGCCCGTAACTCAGCTGCAAATCGGCGGCGATGAGCGGGAGCAGCGGGTAGACAATGGCGATGTAGGCGTCGTTGACAATGTGCAGCACTGCGGTCGTGGCGAGCGTGGTCATCGCCGGCGACCAGCGTCGGGTGAGCGCGGCAAGCCGCGGCGGGCGCAGCCTCTCTTCCAACACTGGTCCCTGCCTCTACCGCCTTGCTGTCGGTCTTGCGCCCGGGCACCGGCTGGAGATGGTGGGGTTCGCCACCCAGACAGTGAATGCCGCCGCCAGCCAGTTGACGGGCAGCGGCCAGAAGCCCCCCGGCCTCTCCAGGGCCACGGGCGTCACCTAGTGTGCCCGCAGCCAGTCCGCCACCGGCCGCAGTGGCCGGGTGCCCCCAAAGGTCCGTGTCTCCTGCACCGTCGGCGTGCTGACACAGGCCACCGCCGATTGCTTAGGCCCGTCCAGTCCCGTGCAGCGGTCATGGACGACTCGCAGCCGCGCCCTCCGGGCCAGGATCGCCGAGCAGAGAGTGCCGGTCCGTGCAAGACTGTGCGCGGCGTGCTCACCGCCCCAGCGGGGCGACCTTCCGGTAGGGACGGTCCGTCACCCAGGCAGTTTGCGGTACAGGCTCGCGGCACCACTGCCGATCGCCCTGGTGTCCCGCCCGGCGCCACCCCATTTTCATCGCCTTTCGTGGCCGTGCCAAGGCCCTGGTGTTTGCTGGGGGAATAACGCCCTTCCGTCACTCCCGCGTGCGGAGACCGTTTGGGCATCATTCGCCTGTCCCTTTCTACCGTTGCCCGCCGTAAACCACCCACGAACCCAGGTTATGCAACGGTCTCCGCACGCGGGAATCCATGTCCTCCTGCGGAGCGGGGGGACGATAGGGGGGCGTGTGCCCTCACTCCCCCCATAGGGGCATCCCTTGTGGGCACCCTGGCCGCGGCCGGGGATGCTGGCGCGGGCAACCCTTATGGTTGCCCCTCCGGTGGCGGCTCCCTCTCCTCCAGAGGGAGGGCCGCGCCGCGTTGCGCCTATGCCGCCAGCAGCGTCGACAGCTCATAGGGCCGTCCCGCCTCGACCGTGACGAAACGGGCAAGGTCGCCGATCATTGTCTGGAGCTTGGCGATTTTGGCGGCGGGATCGGCCGGCGTGGGGTACCAGTAGCGGCGAATGAGCGTGCGGATGTCGCGCTGATAGGCCGCGTCGGTGGCGCCGGGGAGGCGAGCGCCGGTGATCGGGTCTACCACCGAGACGGCCCCGGCCGCCGGATTGAGCGGGATAGGGAAGGCGGCGGACTGCCGGGGTCGATAGTGCATGGGGACGAGAATGCGGGGGCGGATCAGGTCCACGACGGCCGTCTCCACTCCCCGCAGCTTGCTGATCGGGTAGAGCATGATGTCCACCTGTCCCCGTAGCTCGGCCATAGCGGGGAAGGCGTCCGACAGATCGCCGGGGTGGTAGATGCCGGTGCCCGTCACCGTGTCCGTGAGTACATAGCCCATGTTCGGGTAGGGGGTGGTGATCGCGCTGCCATCGAGGTATTCGCGGGGATTCTCGCTGCTCTCGACGCCCTGCACCCGCCAGCGTCCCAAGTCCAGCTCGGTCGGGCCGGGCCACGTGATCGTCGGGTCCTTGGCGTACCGAGGGTAGAGAGCAATACGTTGGCCGGCCTCCAGGAAGGCGCCATCGGTGGGTGGCGGATCGTCCCAGATCGGAGACTTCAGGCGCGAGGCGTGCAGGCACCAGTGGCTGACGACGAGCCGGCGAAACGCCGGTCCCACACAGAGCCGGCGGAGTGTCGGCTCGTGGTAGTGGTCGTAGTGCTCGTGGGAGCAGAAGATGGAGCCAAAGCGCGGCCGGTCGGGCTTGAAGAACGGATCGAAGGCAACGCTGTCCTCGTCGCGCTCGACGCGCAGCTCGAACGCGGCACAGCCCCACCAGGTCAGCGTAGGCGGTTCACCGGACAGCATCGGTCACCTCACAGTGGGGAACTATACCCCCTGCGAGTTGAGCCGTTTCACGAATCGAAGGGACTGGACGTTGTAGTGCAGGCGGTTTCGGTAGAAAGGCACGGCGAGATGACTCCCTACATACGTCTCAGTCGTTGCCAAGACTGCACCTCGGTCACGTGCCCACGCCTCTGCCGCCACCATCAGCCGGGTGCCGATACCCTGGCGCCGGTATGCTTCTGCGACTGCAAGTGTCGTAATCTCTGCCCGGACCTGGCTCGCCTCACGTATCATCTGCCTAGGAGCGGTGTCCATAGGCTGTGCAACACGGGCGCCGACGTAGCCGACGACCCGGCTATCGATCTCGGCTACAAGCATGCATTTGTTTGCATTGGCCTGGCGAATGCGCCGTGCAGTTGCCGCATCAAACTCTGCAGCGTGACCGTCTGCGTCGGGTGCTCGAAAGTGTTCCGGGCTAATGGTAGCGTAGTACCGTCCAAAGTCGAGCCAGCACGTGGTCATTCCCTCGCCGTCTCCGACACGGGCAGCACGGATCAGAACGTCAGCTCTATCAGTTGAAGCGGGTGGGGGCATGGGTAGCTCCGTTTCTTCTCGGCTGGGATCGTGGTATGCTCACCGGTTAGGCTATGCCATAGCTGGGGATAGCCCAGCCTCACAAGAGTAAGTAACGTAGGGGCGTCATTTATGGCACCCAGCGAAGCACGCTGTCCTCCCTGGGCGCGGTTGATCGCGCCCCTACGACGCGGCTTGCACCTACCTCTGTCAGGACGGGGCTTGAGGCCCGTAGCACGCTGAAGCAATCTGCCATGAGGGATAACGAGGCGGTGGTGGAGGTGTCCGTCGCGGGAGGGCCTGACGTGGCGCCAACGTCCGGTGGCAGGCGCTTCCGTTTTCCTGACCATCCCTGGGCCACCGGCGCGGCGCTGCTCGTCATTCTGCTGGTCGCCGCCTATTTCCGGTTCACCGGCCTGAACTGGGACGACGGTCACCACCTCCACCCGGACGAGCGCTTCCTGACGATGGTGGAGAACTCCCTGGAGCTACCCGGCTCGGTCGGTGCCTACTTCGATACCGCACAATCCCCCCTCAATCCCCACAACAAGGGGCACGGCTTTTTTGTCTACGGCACCTTTCCGATCTTCCTGGTGCGGTACTTGGCGGAGTGGCTGGGACGCAATACCTACGACCAGGTGCATCTGCTGGGTCGTGCGGTAGGCATGCTGTTCGACCTGGCCACCGTCGCGCTGACGTATCGCATCGGGGCGGCGCTGTACGACCGTCGGATCGGTCTGTTGGCAGCAGCGTTCCTGGCAGTTACGGTCATGCATATTCAGCAGGCCCACTTCTTTGTCGTAGACAGCTACCTGGTGACGTTTATGGCGCTCACGTTCTGGTTCGTTGTGCAGATTGCACACCGGTGCCGACGGCGGGACTATATGTGGGCCGGTCTCTCGCTGGGTCTAGCGATGGCGACCAAGCTCTCCATGGCCCTGCTGGCGCCTATCGTGGGTCTGGGTGCGCTCATCTGGCTGGTGCGTACCTACAGCGGTCGGGGGAGCGTAGCCGGTGACGACACCGCCGCCGCCGCTGATCCGGGTGATCTGGGCCTGGGCAGTGCCTCCTGGGAGGTAGCGTTGCCGGCCGATGCGGTGACTGACGTTGCCCCCGACGAGCGGCAGCCTTGGCGAGAGGCGCTGCCCCTCATCCAGCGTGTGGTGCTCGGCCTGGCCTTGGCCGGGCTGGTCGCTATTGTGGTCTTCCGCGTCGCTCAACCCTACGCCTTCACGGGTCCCAGCATCTTCTCGCTGCAGATCAACCCGCTGTGGGAAGACAACATCCGGGAGCAGGCGCGTATGTCCGCCGGTGAGGTGGACGTTCCGTTTCTGGTGCAGTGGGCCAACACCACCCCGCTGCTCTTTCCCTGGCGGCACATGGTGCAGTGGGGCCTGGGCTGGGCGCTTGGTCTCACGGCCTGGACCGGCGTCGCCGTAGCCGGCGCAGTGCTGCTGCTGCGCGGTCGGTGGCAGCACGTCCTGACCGTGGCCTGGATTCTGCTCTGCTTCGTCTATTTCGGGGCGGTATTGAACAAGTTCATGCGCTACTTGCTGCCGATCTATCCTTTCCTGGCCATCATGGCGAGCTGGCTGCTGTGGACTATCCATGACCGGGTGCGACCCCGACGGGAGGCGCTCGTGCGCGCTCTGGGGCCGGTATTGATCGTCGGTGTACTCGCCGCAACGACCCTCTGGGCCTACGCCTTCACGCGCATCTACACGCAGCCGGTCAGTCGCGTACAGGCCAGCGAGTGGATCTACGAGAACGTCCCCAAGGGCGCCGTCGTGGCGAACGAGCACTGGGACGATGCGTTGCCGTTACACCTCCCGGACTACCCCGATCCCTGGGGACAAGAGGGGCAGAATTATCGCGGCCTCACCCTCACGCTCTACGACCCGGACAACGTGCAGAAGCGGGAGAGGCTGCTCGACGCGCTGGGCCAAACGGACTACATCATCCTGTCGAGCAACCGACTCTACGGCTCTATTCCACGCATACCGCTGCGCTACCCGATGACAAGCGACTACTATCGCGCGCTGTTCTCCGGTGAGCTGGGCTTCGTGCCGGTCCACACGGCGGTCTCCTATCCCCAGCTAGCCGGCTGGACTATCAACGACGACTCCGCAGAGGAAGCCTTCACCGTCTACGACCATCCCAAGGTGCTGATCTTCAAGAAGACGGCCGGCTTCTCGCCGGAAAAGGCGCGGGTGATCCTGAGCCGCGCCGACCTGGATGCGGTCGTCCACCTGAGACCTAGCCAGGTTGGCACGAATGGGCTGCTCATGTCGCCAGCGCTCCAGGTCGCGCAGCGCCTCGGCGGGACCTGGTCCGGCCTCTTCCGTCCCGACGACTTGGCGAATCAACTGCCCTTTGTGGCCTGGTGGCTGGCTATTGAGCTTGCCGGCCTCGCGGCGCTGCCGGCGACGGTGCTGCTCTTGCGGTGGCTGCCGGATCGGGGGTATGGGCTGGCCAAGACGCTCGGTGTCCTGGCCTTCAGCTATCTGGCCTGGCTGGCGGCCTCGTTCCGTCTGGCCCCCTGGTCGCGCGGGACCCTGGCGCTGGCGTTGCTCCTGCTGCTGCTGGGGGCCGCGTGGCTGGCCTGGCGGCGGCGCGAGACCCTGCTGGCCTACTGGCGCGAGTACCGGTGGCTCATCTTGTGCAACGAGGTAGTGTTCACTGGCGCGTTTGTGCTCTTCATGCTCCTGCGCCTCTATAACCCGGACTTATGGCACCTGTTCCGGGGCGGCGAGAAGCCGATGGAGTTTTCTTACCTGAACGCCGTGGTGCGCTCGACCTACTTTCCGCCCTACGATCCCTGGCTTGCCGGTGGCTACCTGAACTACTACTACTATGGGTACGTGATCGTCGGCGCCCTGACAAAGCTCACCGGCGTGGTTCCCGCCGTCTCGTTCAACGCTGCCGTGGCGGCCGTGTTCGCGCTGACGGTCGCCGGGTGCTTCACGTTCGGCTTCAACGCAGTGCGCTTGCGGCCGCAGTGGGGCGGCACAGCGCGGCGAGCCGTCGCGGGCGGTCTGCTCGCCGCGCTCCTCGTGGCCGGCGTGGGCAATCTCGATGCGCTTAACCAGCTACAGGAGAGCCTGGCACGAGCCGGTGATGTGCCCATCGAGACCCGCTTGCCCGGCGTGACCGGAGTGGCCAATCTACTGGCCGGTGGCAGGGCGGTCCTGTTCGATGGACAGGCCCTCCCCGGTCTCGATTTCTGGCGCAGCTCGCGCGTCATCCCGAACAACACAATCAACGAGTTCCCGTTCTTCACCTTCCTGTTTGCCGACTTGCATGCCCATATGATCGTGATGCCGCTGACGGTAGCGATGCTGGTCCTTGGCCTGAATTTGCTGGCGAGCGGCTGGCGCGATCCGCAGCCGCTCGCCGGACGACCGCTGCGCTGGGCGTGGCAGGCACTCGGCGGTCAACGCCTCTGGCACATCCTGCTTGTGGGCTGGCTGCTCGGCGCTATTGCCATCACCAATAGCTGGGACTACCCTACCTACCTCCTGGTGATCGTCGCCACGCTGGCGCTGGCCGAATGGCGCGCCGCCGGGGTTACCTGGCAAGGCGCGGTACGGTGCGGAGTGAGCGCCGTAGCGATATATGCCGTCAGCCGCCTCGCTTTTTGGCCGTTCTGGAGCCACTTCGAGCTGTTCTACACCGGCGTCACGCCGTTCCCGGACAAGTCGCGTCTCGACCACTATCTCATCATCTATGGCTTCTTCATCTTCATTCTCGGCAGTTTCTTGCTGGTCGAGGGCACACGGGCCTGGAGCCGGACCGGCTGGGGGCGCTATCTAGGCACCCGGCTGTGGTACCTGGGCCGTTGGGAACGCCTCGACCGCTTGGAGCACGCGCTGATCCGCGACCAGCGGCTGCCCTCCCTCCCATTACTCACGGCCTGGGCCATAGTCGCCGTCGTAGTAGCGACGCTCGTTCGGCGGCAGTTGCCGTTGGTCGCCTTCCTTGCTGCTTTGATCGGCCTGGTGCTCCTGGTCGCGTGGGAGCGCCGCCGCTCGGCCCATACGTTATTCCTGTTGCTCCTGATTGGCACGGGTGCCGCGCTGAGTCTGTTTGTCGAGTTCTATGCGCTCAAAGGCGACGTGGGCCGCATGAACACGGTGTTCAAGCTCTTCTTGCAAGTCTGGATGCTCTGGGCGCTGGTCTCGGCAGTGGCGGCAACGTGGCTGCTCAACCGGCTGTGGGGCTGGGCGGGTGCTGCTGCACCGGCTGCGAAGGGCGCCGGGTGGAATGCCCTGGTGCAGTCCAGTTGGCTCCGCCGGGGCTGGAGCCTGGCCTTTGTCGGCTTGCTCGGCGCGGTGCTGATCTATCCCGTCGGAGCAACGCCGGTGCGGCTCGCCGATCGGTTCCAGGCGCTACCGCCAACGGCGGATGGTATGGCCTATATGGAGCATGCCGAAGTCCGAGATCCGGAGCGCGACGGAGCCATCCGCGCCGACGCCGACCGCGCTGCTATCGCCTGGCTGCTGCGTAACGTCACCGGCTCGCCTGTCGTGCTGGAGGCAAGCGTGCCACCCTATCGCTGGGGCGCGCGGATTGCCAAATACACGGGGCTGCCCACTGTCCTGGGCTGGGATTGGCACCAGAAGCAGCAGCGCGGCGACTTTGCCTGGATGATTGACAAGCGGCTACGCGATGTGCGGACCATCTACAATGACCCCAGCCCCGAGATGGCGCTGGAGCTGCTGGGACGCTACGACGTGAAGTACGTTTACGTTGGCGGACTTGAGCGAGCCTACTATGATCCGTCCGGTCTCCGGAAGTTCGAGGATATGCTTGCTTCCGGAAGTATCAAGAAGGTCTATAACGCGGATGATGTCATCATCTATGAGGTAAATAGTGGCTAAAGGACTATGCTAACCGGACGAAAGCTCCGTCGTAGTGGTGCTATAATTACATCAGCCGCGTATCTGGTTGGGACATGATTCCGAACTCACTTCGCTGGCCTGCGGTATGCTTCCCGCTCCAAGTGAGGAGTGCAAGCGCCCCGCAAATGAAGCGACACCGGGCGAGAGGACAGGAGTAACAGCGCAATGGCGACTCGGCGCGCCCCAACCCGTCGGTCAACTGGCAAGGCACGCGGCTCGGCCGCCCGCGATGATGGTCATGGGCGCATGAATGCCGCTGGCGCTACCGAGCTAGCCCCGACGGTGCTCACTTGGCGCGAGTGGCTGGGCCGTCCGGCCTTCCTCGGCCTGAATAACGGACAGGCGCTAGTATTGGCCGGATTGCTGCTGGTGCTGCTGCTCACCCGCTTCTGGGACCTGGGCACACGGGCGATGCACCACGACGAGAGCATGCACGCGAAGTACGCCTGGGACACCTATCGGGGGAGTTTCTACAAATACAACCCGCTCCTCCACGGACCATTTCAATTCTTCGCCGTAGCGGCGGCGTTCTGGCTCTTGGGTGCCACCGAGGCCACGGCGCGGGCCGTGCCGGCGGCGTTTGGCGTCGCGCTCGTGCTGCTGGTCTTCGCTTGGTGGCGCCAACTCGGCACGCTGGGCCTGCTCTTTACCGTTGCAATCATTACCTTTTCGCCTGCTTTCACCTACTTTGCGCGGTTCCTGCGGGAGGATACCTATGTGGCGACGTGGACCATGCTACTCGCCGTCGGGCTAGTGAACTACATTGCCACGCACCGGCGCGCTTGGCTCTACGCCGCGGCCGTCGGAGCGGCATTCGCCTTCACCACCAAGGAAACCACGTACATCACGATCTTCATCTTCGGCACGTTCATTCTAGCTAACCTGGCCCTGGAATGGTGGCGCCGCCGCCAAGCACGCCAGCACTCCGGGAGTGAGCCGGCTAGCCCGATTACCTCCGCCTGGCAGGCTGTGTTCAAGGACCGCACTGCTTTCTGGGGAGCGGGCGCGTTTACCGGCTCCATCATCATCATCCTGTTGATCTTACTGCTCCTGTTCACGAGCTTCGGCGCCAACCCGGCCGGGCTACGCGACGGCTTCACCGCTTCCTTGATCTATTGGCTCGATCAGCACGACGTACAACGGGGTAATCAGCCGCTTTTCTACTACGTGCTGACCTTGAGCGCCTACGAAACCGTCGCGCTCGTCTTCGGGCTAATCGGCCTAGGGGCTGCGGTGCGTCGTCCGACAGTCTTCACCGGCTTCTTGGCGTGGTGGTTCGTGCTGGCGTTCGTGATCTATAGCTGGGCCGGGGAGAAGATGCCTTGGCTCACGATCCATATTGCCCTCCCGCTTACAATTCTGGCCGGGTGGTTCCTCGGCCGACTGTTCAGCCAGCCCCGCCCCTGGGGCCGCGGGCGGCTGATAGCGGCGGGAGCCTTGGTCGTGCTGGGCCTCTACACCGTCCACACGAGCTGGCCCCTGAACTTCGAGCGTGGTGATGTGCCAAAGGACCTCTTGATCTATACGCAGACGGCACCGGACGTGCCGAAGGTCGTGCAAGACATCGCGGACCTCTCGCTCAAGGCGACTGGCGACAGCAAAGCAATCGGTGTCGTCAGCACGTCCGGTACGTGGTGGCCGTTTTCCTGGTATCTGCGCGACTTCGAGAACGCCGAGTTTCCGGCCAACCTGACGGCGGCGCCAACCAAGCCGGTGGTGTTGGTGTCACTCGACGAGGACCAACGGAATCGTCCCTATCTCGCCGGCTACAGCCCGATCCGGTATCGGATGCGCTGGTGGTTCCCGGAGGACTATCGCAGCCTCACGCTCTCCACCATCTGGGGGGTCTTCAGCAATAGTGAGGTCCGGGACCCGTTCCTGCGCTGGCTGTGGCAGCGTGAGACGGTCAGTGCGCTCGGCTCGTACGATTTCTACGTGTACATCAAGGACGGCTACGGCCTTGCTTCTCCTCTCGTCGGCGAAGTGGCCTCTCCCCGGACGGTCGAGGAGCGAGCGGCAGCGGCCGAGCGAGCGAGACGCTACACCGAAGCGGCGGTCGCACTGGAGCAGATCGGCACCATTGGCTCGCAAGGCCGCGCGAGCGGGCAGCTGACCGATCCGCGGGGTATTGCGGTGGACGACGAGGGTAACGTTTACGTTGCCGACGGGATGAACCACCGCATTCAGAAATTCGATCCGAACGGCCAACCGCTCGTGGCTTGGGGCACGCAAGGCCGCGGCTCCGGGCAGTTCACCGAGCCGCTCGATGTGCTGGTGGAGCCGAGCACCGGCCAGGTGTTCGTCGCCGACACTTGGAACCATCGCATTCAGAAATTCGACGCCAATGGGCAGTTCCTAGGTCAGTGGGGATCGCCGGAGCAAGCGATCAGCCAGGAGCCGGGCGAGTTCTATGGTCCGCGGGCACTGGCGTTGGCGGACGGGGTGCTCTACGTGTCGGATACCGGCAACAAGCGTATCCAGAAGTTCGATCCGGACGGTAAGCTGCTCGGACAGATGGGGGTCGCCGGTCAGCTTGCCGGCCAGCTCGATGAGCCTATCGGCTTGACGATCACCCCAGCCGGCGACATCTACGTCGCCGACACGCATAACGGCCGTATCCAACGGTTCGACAAGGACGGCAACGCCATTACCCACTGGCCGGTACTCGGTTGGTCGGATCAGGTCCGTAATGAGCCGTACTTGGCGAGTGACCCGCAGGGTAACGTCTACGTCGCCGATTCGGTCGGTCAGCGTGTCCTGAAGTTCGATCCGAACGGCAAGCTGCTCGCCGTCGGGACGGTGCCGATAGCCGGCGGCCAGGGTCTCAACCTGCCCAGCGGCATCGCCGTGTGGGATGACAAGCTGTACGTCGCCGATACGCTCAACGGCCGGGTACGCATCTTCGAACTGCTCCCTGACGTGGAGTAGGGGGGCATCCGGCTGCCCCTCGCTGACCAGCGGCAGGTCCGACCAGGAGGACGATGAGCCGTGGCAGTGCTACACCTGTTGTGGTGGTGGCTCGTCGTCCAGGTTCTATGGTTGATAGCGCTCCCGATTTGCTTGCAGGTCTTGCGGCCCCTGCCGGATCGCGGCACCAGTGTCGCCAAGGCGTTTGGCATCCTCGCCTTCGTCTATCCGCTGTGGTTCTTCGGCTCGCTCGGGTTCCTCGACAACAGCCACGTCTCCTACGCCTTGGTGCTCGTGGCCATCGGCGCGCTGTCCCTGGCGATCTGGCGGCGCTCGGCGGCCGATCTCCGGCCTTTCTTGTGGTCGCAGCGCCGGCTCCTAATTGTCCAGGAAGCGGTCTTCCTCGCCGCCTATCTGGGATTCGGCTTTATCCGCATATTCAACCCGGAGGTGGTCAACACCGAGAAGTTCATGGACTTCGCCTTTATGAGCGGCGCCTGGCGGAGTGAGAGCTTCCCTCCGCTCGACCCGTGGTTTGCCGGCGGCACGATCAACTACTACTACCTCGGACACCTCACGGTAGCAATCCTCACACGCCTCTCGGGCCTGCCACTGGCCGAGACGTTCAACCTGACCCTCGCGCTGCTGTTCGGCCTCGCCGCGCTCGGCGCGTTCGGCGTGGCCTACAACCTGGTGCAGGTACACCGTCATTCCCGGACACCGAGCAAGCCGGCACCGGCCGGGCAACCGGGTGGGCAGCGCACGGATCGGGAGATCGGGGGGGGCTGGTGGCGCCGGTTCGGCACGATACCGGCGGCGATAGCCACCGGGTTGCTCGCCAGCTACCTACTGTTGATCGGTGGCAATCTGCACGGCCCGCTGGCGCTGCTGCGCGATCCCGGCTATCTGGACAAGGACTTCTGGCAAGGCATGGGCTGGAACAGCACGCGCGTCCTGGTCATCAAAGCGGGCGAAGCGACGTTGCAGCCGGGCACAGGACAGTCGGTGAGTGGGATGGTGTCCTTTACCGATACCGGCCTGTATCGGTCGGAAGTCACCTTGCAAGTAGCCGGCCTGGAGCCAAACGGCGTGTATCTCGCCCGGCTGGGCCGCGGTTCCTGTCGTCAGCCAAGCGGGGCAGACGAGCAACTCACAACATTGCAAGCTGCTCCCAGTGGCCGGGCCACCAGCGTTGTGACCTTGGGACGGCCACTGACGGAGTTCACGTCCGGCGCCCACCACGTCACCATCCTTCTCCCGGACTCTCCAGTCGCGCCGCTTGCCTGTGGCGAGATCATCGGGCGGGACCTCGATTACACGATCAACGAGTTTCCGGCGTTCAGTTTTCTGCTGGGCGATTTGCACCCGCATGTGCTCGCCCTGCCGTTCACGCTGCTCGCGCTCCAAGTCGCGTTCAGTTGGTGGCTGCATCCGCCAACGCCGCGTTGGTCGGCTTGGCGCCGCGACCGCACCGAGGTCGGGCGTCTGCTCGTCGGCGCTGGCCTAATCGGAGCGCTCTATAGCCTCAACAGCTGGGATTTCCCGACCTACTTTGCGCTCGCTGCCGTGGCCATGGCCGGCGCTATGATCCGGCGCACGCCGACCATACCGGGGGCCGGGGCCGCCCTAGCGCGCGTGGCGGTAACGGCGGTGGTAGCCGTCGTGCTGTTCTTCCCGTTTTACGCCGATTTCGAGCCACCGGCTTCCGGCCTGGGCCTCGTACCGATCAGGAGTCGACTGGACCAGTTTGTCGTGTTCTGGGGCCTGCTGCTGGTCCCTAGCCTGGCGTTCCTGGCGAGCCAAAGCTCCCTGTACCGTGTGTACACGGAGGGAGCCTTGGCTCGCCATCTGGCCACCGTCTTCCCGTGGCGGGCGCTAGGACTGGCCCGCGGCGCTTTCACGTCGGTCAAGCCGGCGGCCGAGTCGACTCCAACGACCGGCTGGAAGCGCGTCTCCGGCACAATTTGGGTAGCAGCCCTTGTGTTGACAGCGGTGCTAGCGACCGTGCGCGGCAACAGTGTACTAGCCGTGAGCTTCCTGCTTGGTCTCGCCGCCGCCTGGGCGATCTGGGTACACCGCGAGCGGCCGGCAGTGGTGTTTGGCCTAGCGTTACTCGGTCTCGCCGCTGCCCTGATCGGGGTCTGCGAGGTAGTCTACGTCCAAGACTTCTATGGCGCTGCGCTGCGCCGGATGAACACCGTCTTCAAGCTCTACTACCAGGCCTGGACGCTGCTCGCCTTGGTCGGTGCGTTTGGTACCTACGTAGTAGGGAGTAGCCTATGGCGGGCGGTGCAAGCGAGTCGCCCGCCCACTCGTCATTCCCCACCCTCCCGTCATTCCCGCGCAGGCGGGAATCCACGTCTCGTTCCCCTGCTCACTTTCGTCGGCGCAGCGGCGGTGGGTGTTGCCCTGGTCGTCCTGGGTCTTGTCTACCCGGCGGTGACAACGGCGCAGCGCACCAACAGCTTTCGCAAGACGCCAACACTCGATGGGTTTACGTTCCTGAAGCAACACCAGCCGGAGGACTATCAGGCGGCCCAATGGCTCATTGCGAACGTACCGGGTCGTCCGGTCGTGCTGGAGGCGGTAGGAGCACCGTACAGCCACTATGCGCGGATTGCCACCCAGACCGGTCTGCCCACGGTGCTGGGGTGGCCCCAGCACGAACGCCTTTGGCGTGGTGCGGCAGCCGGTAACGCCATCGCGGAGCGAGAACGCGACGTTGATACAATCTATCGTGCGAGCAATCTGGATGAGGTGCAACACCTCCTGGATCGTTACAACGTGGAGTACATCATCTACGGCTACCTCGAAGCGAGCAAGTACCGAGACTACGGTGCCGCGGCGCGTGCCAAGTTCGACATTGGCCTGGAAACGGTATTTCGTGCCGGAAATACCGCGATCTACAAGGTGGAGACCGGTCGTCCGCCGAATAGCAGTGCGCCAGCGCAGCTTCCCCGCGGAGGCTAATACGCCGGTACACGAGAATATCCTCGTCATTCCGGCGAAAGCCGGCATCCAGAGAGCATAGACGGCGGTATCACTGCCACTTGCTATCTTGCTATAAGGTAGGATGAACGGCCGTTCACCCTGCCACGACCCTCTTCCATGAAGACAATCATTGTGCTACCCACCTACAACGAGGTCGGCAACCTCGAGCCATTCACCAAGGCGGTCCTGGCGCTAGAACCGCCGGTCAGTATCCTTATCGTTGACGATAATTCGCCCGATGGTACCGGAGTGCTCGCCAATCGCCTCCAGGCTGCCGCGCCGGGGCGCATTCACGTGCTCCATCGGCCCAAGAAAGAGGGCTTGGGAACGGCTTATATTGCCGGCTTTCGGCGGGCGCTGGAGTTGGGCGCCGAGCGTATTTTCGAGATGGATGCGGATTTCTCGCATCCCGTGGCAGCCGTCCCGCGCATGGTACAGCTCAGTCGGCAGCACGATGTCGTGATCGGGTCACGCTACGTAGCCGGCGGTGGTGTAGATTCCCGCTGGCATCCGCTGCGTCGTTTCCTCAGCCAAGCCGGGAACGTGTACGCGCGTTGGGTGACCGGTCTCCGCATCCGCGATGCGACGTCCGGTTTCCGCTGTTTTCGCGCCTCCGCATTGCGTCAGCTTCCCCTCGCGCGTATCCGCTCCCAAGGCTATGTCTTTCAGGTCGAGTTGATTCTGGTCTGCCAGCTTGCCGGTTGCCGGATCGTAGAAACACCGATCTTCTTCCGCGAACGGCGCGTGGGTAAATCAAAGATGGATCTCCCGATTGCCTGGGAGGCGCTCTGGCGAGTGTGGAAGCTGCGTCGCGGGACTCCCTGGCGGGCTTATACCAAAGAACAGCCCCGGGACCCCGAGGACTGAGCCGGTGATCCGTCACTCGTACACTATCCTCGGGATCCTTGTCAGCGGGCTTCTACTATGGCTGGTGCTGCGGACGATCAACTTCCAGGATGTCGGTGCAGCGTTTATCGCAGCCAACTATGCGCTGCTGGTTCCCGCTCTGGCGCTCTATTTTGCTGGGGTCGCGGTGCGGGCAGCCCGTTGGCGCGTGTTGCTCGCACCACTGCAAGCGGTCGCGGTAGGACGCCTGTTTCCCATCGTCGTGATGGGCTACATGGCGAACGACATCCTGCCGGCGCGGCTCGGTGAAGTGGTCCGCGTGGACGTGCTCCGTCGTCGTGAGGGAATCAGTCGCGCGGCAGCCTTGGCGACAGTCCTGATCGAGCGTATTTTCGACGGCCTGTGCTTAATCATCTTTGCCGCGGTCACCCTGCCGCTGATAGCGCTAACCGGCGACTGGCACGGACCGTTGCTGCTTGCCGCCGTCCTGTTTGCCGGCGCTGCCGTCATCCTTGTCGTGCTCGCAGTACGGCCGACGCTTGCCGTAGTCTTGGCCGAGCCGATCATCCGGGTGCTACCGCGCGGGCTGCGTGGGGGGGCAGGTGGTCTCGTGGAGTCTGTGGTCCGGGGGTTATCGGTGCTCGGTGGAGTCCGGGCAACGCTCTGGGCGCTGGGATTGACGGTAGGGGCCTGGTTATGCGAGGCTGGGTTGTATCTCGCGTTACTCTATGCCCTAACTATCGAGGGTCCGCCGCTCGTGCCCCTCGCCATCCTGGCCACGAGCATCGCCAACTTGGGCACACTGGTGCCGTCATCACCGGGCTATGTGGGCGTGTTTCACTATCTTGTGCAGCAGGTACTCGCTCAGGCTGGTGTCCCGCTGAGTCAGGCCACCGTGTACGCTGTGCTGGTACATGCCGCCCTCGTCGTGCCGGTGACGTTGCTAGGGCTGTACTATGTGTGGCGGCTTGGGCTGGGGAGGTCGTGGGTCCGGGCGGTCAGTCGCGCACCGCGGCTGGTCGAGCGCGACCGGACCACCTCGACGGTGAGGCACTAAGGCGGCAGGAGCGATACGTTGATTCGATCACTGGTCACTAACCCCAGAATGTGGAACGTGGGGCTTGCCCTCGGCGTGATGGGGGGAGCGGCCTGGATTGCGGGACGCTTGATCAGTAAGCGTTTCGGAAACCGCCTCATCAACTGGGAATGGGCAACGCAGGTAGCAGTGTCGGCGAGCCGGTCGGGCACCCCGGAGGTACCTTGGGACCGTCGGAAGGCCCAGCAGGAGTACGCCGACTTTGTGCGCCGCAGCCACGATCTGGTCGCGGGATATACCGGTGTCACGCTGCCTCAGCCGCTTACGAACGTGCGTACCTTTGACCGCCAGGAGTGGGTGGAGGCCAACATTGCCAACTTCCGCCTCTTGTTCGTCTCGCTGGAGCAGGGGTATCGAGCGGCGCTCAAGCGCACGTCGGCGGGTGGCGCTCTCAGTGGCCTCAGTCAGGCCGTACTCAGCGCTGAAGTCGGCTTGTTACTCGGCTACCTTGCCCGCCGTGTGCTTGGTCAATATGACATCTCCCTCTTGGGGCGCAAACCCGTCAGTAGTGGGCAGGTGTATTTCGTCGAGCCTAATATCGGCAGACTTGAACGGCGCTATGCGCTACCGTCCGACGACCTGCGCTTCTGGATCGCGCTGCACGAGGTCACGCATGCGTTCGAGTTCGAGGCGCACCCGTGGCTACGCGAGTACTTGAATGACCTCATCACAGTCTATCTCGGCAGTTTTGCGCGGGATCTGTTCGGCAGTCGCCAGAACCTACCGGTGGCCGCATTTTTGGGCCGCCTCCGGGCCAACCTCGTGCAAAGTCGGCACCCCTTGGAGCTGATGATGTCGGACAAGCAACGCCGCATCTTCTGGTCCTTGCAGGCGCTGATGGCACTGATGGAGGGCTACAGCAACCACGTCATGCAGCAGGTGGGGCAGCAATGCCTGCCGTCCTATCGGCAGTTGCGGCGCCATTTCGAGGAGCGGGCGCGGCGGCGCGGCGCGGCCGAGCAGCTCTTCATCCGGCTGACCGGGCTGGACTTGAAACTGGAGCAATACGTCCTTGGCGAGCATTTTGTCAACACGGTGGTACAGACCCGCGGCATCGAGGTCATGAACCGCGTCTGGGACGGTCCGGAGATGCTGCCGTCGCTCGACGAGATCAAACAACCGCTGCAGTGGTTGGCGCGTATCGAGGCCGATTCGACCGCCGCCGGCCCCGCCAGCCCCTCGTGATCGGCGTTCTTCCATCGTCGCCAGTGAGCCGAAACGAGGGTGCGTGATGAGTAGCTCCACCTTCATCACCCGGGTCAGGCTGAGTAACTACAAGAGCATCGCCACCTGTGACGTGCGGCTCTATCCGCTGATGTTCCTCGTCGGTCCGAACGGAGCGGGAAAGAGCAACTTCCTCGACGCCGTGCATTTCGTAGCCGATGCCCTGCGCGTATCTCTGGACCATGCCTTGCGGGATCGGGGGGGTATCAATGAGGTGCGGCGGCGCTCTACGGGACACCCTACGCATTTCCGCATCCACCTGGACTTCAAGCTCTACTCGGGGGCAACCGGCGACTATTCCTTCCGCGTCCGCGCAAAACCGGACGGCGGGATCGAGGTCCAGGAAGAAATGTGTCGCGTATTCCACCCGGAGTCAGCATCACTTGGGACAGAATCATATTTCAAGGTTCAAAGGGGAGACGTGACGAGCAGTGCCAAGTCCCCACCACCGGCGGCCGCCGACCGCCTCTACCTTGTGAATGCCTCGGGGCTTCCGGAGTTTCGCCCGGTCTACGAAGAGTTGTCGCGCATGGGCTTCTACAACCTCAACCCGGATCGCATGAGCGATCTGCAGCTCCCTGACCCTGGAGAGCTGCTCACGCGAGATGGGAGTAATCTCGCCAGCGTCTTTGACCAACTGGGTAAGCGCAACCAGGCGGCAAAGCAGCGGATCGAGGAGTTCTTGGCCAAGGTCGTGCCGGGTATCGTGGGTGTGGACAGCAAAGTATTCGGTCCCAGAGAAACACTCGAGTTCCAGCAGGAGGTCCGCGGGTCTCGGTCTCCCTGGCGCTTTCTTGCTGCCAATATGTCTGACGGTACGCTCCGTGTGCTCGGTATTCTCGTGGCGCTCTTTCAACTCAGCGGTGGTGCGTGGCGGGTGCCGCTCGTCGGCATCGAAGAGCCGGAGATAGCGCTGCATCCAGGCGCGTCAGGAGTACTGCGTGACAGCCTGCACGAGGCCAGTCGGCATACGCAGATTATCCTCACGAGCCATAGCCCCGACCTTCTCGACGATGATGAACTTAATCCGGACTCGATCCTGGTCGTTGCTGCTAAGGCCGGTGTCACCACCATTAGCCCGCTCGGCGGTGTCGGCCGTTCGGTACTCCGTGATCGGCTATACACGGCCGGCGAGCTGCTGCGGCTCGGTCAGCTCCTACCGGACTAGGAGGTAGGGACAAGCTGGGCGGAGGGAGCGATTTCGATGTTCCAGTCGGCGACGTGGCCGGCCCGCCAGCGGCGGTAGCCGGCAGCCCCGATCATCGCGGCATTGTCCGTGCAGAGATCAATGGTAGGCATCTGCACTGGCACACTCGCGGCACCCGCCAGGGTCTCACGGAGCGCCCCGTTGGCGGCTACTCCGCCGGCGAGGAGAATGCGCCGGGCGCGAAACTGGTCCGCCGCCTGACAGGTCTTGCCGACCAGGACATCCACGACGGTCTGCTGGAACGCCGCCGCGTAGTCGCTGACCATCTCCGGCGTCAGCGCAGCGGTACCGCCCGCCGCTTCTACGTGGCGGAGCATCGCCGTCTTGACGCCGCTAAAGCTAAAGTCGTAGGTGCCGCGGAGCCACGGCCGGGTCAGCCGCGGCCGGTGACGCTCCAGGGTGGAGGCCAGGGCCGCACGCTCGATCAGCGGCCCGCCCGGATAGCCTAAGCCCAGCAGCCGGGCTACCTTGTCGAAAGCCTCTCCGGCAGCGTCATCGCGCGTGCGGCCGAGCAGCCGGTATTGCAAATGGTCTTCCATGACGACTAGCTCGGTATGCCCTCCCGAAACGACCAAGCACACGGCCGGCAATTCCGGTGGCCGTGGCGCATCGGCGCCAGACCGGGGCTTCACGAGCCAATTCGCGTAGATGTGCCCTTCCAGATGGTTGACTGCGATCAAGGGCAGGCCGTGGGCGAAGGCGATCCCCTTGGCCATGTTCACCCCCACGACGAGGGCGGGCGCCAGGCCGGGGCCGTTCGCCACGGCCACCGCGGCCAGATCGGCCCACGTGACCTCGGCATCGCGCAGCGCCTGCTCGACCACCGGCACAATCCCCCGAATATGCTCGCGGGCCGCCAGCTCAGGTACGACGCCACCAAAGCGCCGGTGCAGCACCTCCTGGGTCAGGACGACGTTGCTCAGAATAGAGCAACCGTCGGCAATCACCGCGGCCGTCGTCTCGTCACACGACGTTTCCAGCGCGAGCAGTAGGTCCATAGTGTAGTGATAGTACCACTGTCGCTTCCCGCCGTCTCCGGCCCGTCATTGCGGCGAAAGCCGCAATCCAGTGGTGGGGAGGATGGATTCCCGTGCGCGTGGGACGGGCAGCATTTCAGCAGCACCGTGTAGGAGTCAGGGCCGAAATGTTACCTCCTGGATACGCGCGCTGCTTTGGAGTAGTCTCGCTCCTGTCAGCGGGTCGAGCTGGACGATCACCGGCTCTCCCCACCCGGCCCAATCGTTGGCCGGGTCCTGCCGGCCATCCGTGCGTAGCGTGAGCTGCACGTGCTGGCCGGCCCAAGGGCGCAGATCGGCCACCACGTCGATCCAGCGGCGGTGCTCGCCCTGACCGCGGGGATGGTTCGGAATATCGAACAGGGTCGTTTCCGTGCCGCCGGCCGGCGTAATGGTCGCGACAAAGCGTACTCCGTCACCCAAAGGGGCCGCCCACATAGCCGGATCGAGCACGATGCCGGTCTGGAAGTAGGCATCATCCGGGAGTGTAAGCTCAACGGCGACCGCCGCGGGTGGGTGCATCTTCAGCCAGCGGCGGGAACGCGACCCTCCATCGCGCAGGGGACGATCCTGCGCGAGCACTGAGAGATAGCGCACGTCCAAGAAGCGGTCGGGACCCAAGGCGGCTCCGGTTGGCGCGTGGACTATTGCCCGTCCGGCCAGCACGTCTTCGATCACGTTCGTCACGATACGCTGCTGTGGCTGCTCCGTCGGAGGCGGCCATAGCGGGAGCATGAGACGTGCGCTGACCACGATGACACCGAGCGCAATCACCAGGCCGCCACTTCCGAGGGCTAATTGCCGGCGCCCGGTGCTCCGTCGCGCCGCGATGAACAGCCAGCCGGCTATAGCCAGCCAGCCGGCAAAGGCGAGCTGGTGGAAGGCTAGGACGCCCGGCTCGTCCCTTTCGACAGTGACCTCGGCGCTGGTCCAGAGGGACCCACCGGTCAGTTGCCGGAAGGCCATGTCACCGTGCCAGCCGGCAACGCGGCCGCCGGGCCAGGTCAGAAACCAGTTGCGGTAGCTCACGGCCTCACTGTGAATCCGGTCAAGCTGCACGAGGGGCATTTCTAGCAAGGCCGGGAGCCAGAAGAAGGCTGTGAGCACTGCAGCTCCTAGTGCAGCGCCACCGAGTACGAGAAATGGGCTACGGTGTGGTCGCCAGAGCCACAAGCAGGCTACCAGGCCGGGGCGACAAACGCTCCGATGATGGACGAGATGTTATGGGTCAGTAGTAAGGCTATGGTGATAGCACCTGTAAACAACCACCAGGCGGCGAGTTGGCGGCCCTCAACGGCGGCCAGCCAGAGGCCGGTGCAGGACACGAGCAGCCACACCAGCAAGGCCGCTCCCATCACCTCCGGGATAGCACCGCGCAGGAAAAGGTTCAGCGCCAGTGGGTAGGGGGCATAGGCGACGATGGCCGTAGCGAGGAGGGCTGCCGGCCCGTGGCGCCATAACTTCCAGGTGAGCGCATAGATGCCGGAGATCACGCCCAGTGCCGCGAGAGCGGACACCAACTGTATGCCACCGTAGATGCCTACCATTGGGAGGAGCCAGGCCAGCAGCACGGTCAGGTAGTAGGTCGCCGGTGCATAGAAGTTGAGGGCCAGGTAGCCGTAGCTGCCGTACTGCTCGGAAAATCAGCGGGGATACCAGTCGCCACTGGCGATATGCTGCTGGAGTGCGTAGGCCCTGACCAGGTGGGTTGTACCGTCATGCAGTTGTGGGAGGCTCAGGTCGGGGTGAAGAACGGGCAGCCATGCCGGCGCGGTGAGCACGAGCGCGAGCAGCAGGCCCGGCAGCCAGGGTGGTGCCGTCGCGGCAAGCTCCTGTAGTTTTCCCTGGAGCGATGCTATGCGCCGCTGGTGTGGGGCAGCCAAGTGGAGGATGGTACTCATCGAGCCGACCTCTGAGGTAGATCAGCTATGTACGGAGGCAGTGCGACGGCGCTACCCGCTGATCCCGGAGCGCTCACCGTCACGAGGCTGCGTTCTCCCAGCGGACACGCGCTCTGAGCGCTCGTTCGATCTCGTCGAGCCGTTGCCGGGTGCCGTGTGTCGACAGCTCTTCGCTCCACATAATCAGCGCGTCCTCGCCGTTATCCGTGTAATAGCGGCGACGCACACCGTTCTGCCGGAAGCCCAGCTCTTCGTACATCTTGATGGCAATGGCATTGCTCTTGCGGACTTCGAGCGTGACCTTGTGCGCCCCCAAGTCGCGGGCGAGGTCCATCATTGCCAGCATCAGGATCTTGCCGAGGCCGTGTCCGCGGAAGGCCCGCCGCACCGCAACGGTCGTGATGTGCGCCTCGTCAACCATCAGCCACACTCCGGCGTAACCAACGACGGACGGGCCGGTCGGGTCCGGCTCCCGCACCGCCGGACGGAGCCAGGGCAGGAGCGAGAGCGGGAAAGGGCGCTGCTCCGGACGCACCGGCAGTGGTGGCACGATTTCGCCAGGTGCCGGACGGTAGCGTAACACTACATACTGGGCCATGCGGTTCGACTTTATTTCTTGCCGATACGCACCCGCGGGCCACAGCACGGCGAACGACTCGCGCTCGATCTCGACGATCTCCGGAATGTCGTCGGCGTGCATCGGCGCCAGGAGGTAGGTGCCAGAGCCTACCTGCGTCGTCATCATGTCCGTTTGTGTGTTCCTGCTGCGGATGGCCGTCGCGGCGGTGGCACAAAATCGAGCCGGGCTGCCTCAGGGCTAGTGCGGCGGATGTAGAGCGGCTCCAAGGCGGCCGGATCGCCAGCGGCCGCCGCCCGCTCCCGGCCCAACGCTACAAGATACCCCGGCCGGCGGAGCGCGGCCGCCGGGGGAACGACGGTCAGGCGTTCCGCACAGTCCGCGGCCAGGGCATGGGCCGTTTGTAGGGGTAGCTCACCCCCCACGAGCATACGCACGTCGGCCGCTCCGAGCTGCGCCACCAACTCGCCGGGACTCAAGACGGCATAGCGCGAGACGCGCCACAAATCGCCGCTATCCATACGATAACGAGCAGCATAAACATTGCCTCGCCCGGCCTCGGACACCGCGCACACCTCGGTACCGCGGCGCACACCTCCCACTGCCGCAAGCTGATACGCCAGCGCATCCGAGCCAGGTACACCGACCAGCGGCACGCCACGAGCTACGGCGAGCGCCTTGGCGCAAGCCAACCCGACGCGCAGCCCGGTGAACGAGCCGGGACCGGTCGAGGCGACCACACCGGCCAACGCAGCATCGCCACGGTCGGCCAGTAAGGGCGTCGCGGCAGCCTGCTGCAAGCCCACGGCAGCGAGCAGATCGCTCAGGGCCGGCAGGACCTGCGCCGTATGGTTGCGGTCGCCGTACCAGGTGCGCTCTGCTAATACCTGGCCGTGGCGCCAGAGGGCTACCCCTCCCAGCCGGGTAGCAGTGTCAATGCCCACCCACAGCGCGCCGTCCTCATCGGCCGGCACCTCCCAGAGCCGCGCTGGTACTGCCAACCGCTCCGGCCACATAGCCCAGTCACCTCTTGCCATGCCAGACGATAGCATGAATCGCACCGGTGGAAGCAGGTTGGACCTACCCTCCCGGTCCTTTCCCTCGCTCCGTCGGGGGAACACCTCCCCTCTCCCGGCGCCAGCTCCAGGGGGCGGTACTCCCTGCCCCTGCAGAGCGGGGAAAAGGGGCGGCGCTCCACTACCGCATTAAGTTGGCAACCTTCATTATGGAGGGGGGTGGGGGTAGGTACCACCGCCTGGATGCCGGCTTCCGCCGGAATGACGAGGGGCGAGACAAACACCCCCGCTCTATTGCTTGGGGATGGAGCGGGGACCGGGGGACGGGCCAACGCTGCACCACTCGCGGGCCAAAACTCCGGCGGTCGCCGGCCCCCGCTGTCTGTCCGGCATGGCCGGAGTTTTGGCCCGCGACACCTGGCACCATCCGCGCAGCGTTGGCCCGTCCGGGGGTGAGGCGCTAGGACGTGGGCGTGGTGCAGTTCGCAGGGTTGGTACTGAGCACCGCAATGGCAGTCCAACTGCCGGAGTACTGGTAAAGCCGGCAAGTATCTAAATCCAGGTACACATCGCCGTCGCTGGAGTTGCCGCTCGGAGGGCCGGCTCCGACCTTAAACCTGTTACCTTGGTCGCCGGTTGGCCCTTGGCTCCCTTGGGGGCCCCGGTCGCCTGGCGTCCCCGGGTCACCGGGCGGGCCGGTGGCGCCAGGAAATCCTGGGGGACCTTGTAAACCGGGTGCCCCCTGCGGCCCTTGGGGGCCCCGCGGCCCGGTCGGGCCGCGGGGCCCGACCGGGCCCTTGAGACCCTTCTGGCCCGATAGCCCGGACGGCCCCACTCCACCGGCCGGCCCCGGCGGCCCGATTGGCCCCTTGGCCCCGGTCGGTCCTGCTACTCCAGACGGCCCCCGCGCTACTCCAGACGGCCCCTGCGGCCCTTGGTGCCCCTTGGCTCCGGTTGGCCCCTGGGCCCCGGACGGCCCCACTCCACCGGCCGGCCCCGGCAGCCCGGGCTGACCGGTCAGTCCAGTTGCCCCCTGCGGCCCGGTCGGACCCCGCGGCCCGGCCGGGCCCTCCGGCCCGATCGGGCCCTTGAGACCCTTCTGGCCCGATAGCCCGGACGGCCCCACTGCACCAGCCGGCCCCGGTAGGCCGGGATCACCCCGTTCGCCTTGGGGCCCCTGCTCGCCTTGGTGTCCCTGGGTACCTTGTGGCCCCTGAGGGCCTTGTGGTCCCGGCGGCCCCTGGGGGCCTTTAGCCGCCGCGGGGGCCGTATTGAGTGCATATCCGGGATCCGCAGTCGCCACAGCCTCACTTCCGCTGAGGACCCCGGCCGACAGCAGGAGGGCGACCGCAATCAGGACTACGCGGCGATTGGAACCGGCCGCAAGGCCTACTTTCGACATTGCTCCTCCGTAAACCTGTTATCACGCATCTTGCTCTTGTCAAGCAGGCGTATCCACTGGCATGCTGCAAGTGGGGAGTGTGGCAAAGTGTTGCCAACTACTGCCGTCGTGCATGTAAAGCCGGCATTGGGTGGCCTCGACGCGGAGGTACGTATCGCCTCGCTGACCACCACTGGGGCTACCACTTCCGCTCGACCACTGGCTACCCCTCTCGCCTTTTAGTCCGGGGAAGCCTTTACGCCCGTTGTCCCCTGGAGTACCGTGGTCGCCTTGCGGCCCCCTGTCACCCGGGGAACCCTGACGACCAGGAATGCCTTGCGGCCCTTCAAGATTACCTCGGGGCCCTCGGGGCCCTTGGGGTCCGGGATCACCCTGGCGACCACGGGCACCCTGGGGGCCTTGCGCCCCTCGCGGCCCTTGGGGGCCTTGGGGTCCGGGATCACCCTGGCGACCACGGGCGCCCTGGGGGCCTTGCGCCCCTCGCGGCCCTTGGGGGCCTTGGGGTCCGGGATCACCCTGGCGACCACGGGCACCCTGGGGGCCTTGCGCCCCCCGTTCGCCTTGAAGCCCTCGTGGTCCAGGAGCACCTTGGGTGCCTTGGGGCCCCTGCTCGCCTTGGGCCCCCTGCTCGCCTTGGGGCCCTTGGGACCCGGGATCACCCTGGCGGCCGCGGGCACCTTGGGGCCCTTGGGTCCCCCGCGGCCCGGGATCACCTTGGAGTCCTTGCGGCCCTTGCGGCCCTTGGGGGCCCTGCGGCCCGGGCAAGCCTTTACGCCCACGCGGCCCTGGAGGGCCTTCGGGTCCTGGGGGGCCTGCGGGCCCCTGAGGTCCAATGGGTTCCTGCCCAAGCATGAGCACCATACTACCCGTGATGAGGAAGCCAGCTAGGCGGTACAACCTCCGGCGCGCGAATGGGCTGCCTTCTATCGCCATGTCAACATAACCTCGTCAGGACACAGCACAGTCGGAGATGGTGACAATATGAGTCCAAGCGCTGCCGTTGTACTCGTAAATGCGGCACTGACTGCTCTCAACACGGAAGTAGATGTCTCTATTCTTGACATCATCGGTAGGCGGCTCGCCGGTTCCCCAACGCCACCAGCCATCCCCTCGATCACCGTTGGGACCCGGCGGGCCTATGGAGCCATGTGTGCCCGGGGTGCCGGCCGCGCCTTGAGGCCCGGTCTTGCCTTTAGGCCCAATGCGGCCAGGGATGCCCCGCGGCCCAGTCGGGCCCTGCTCACCTTGTGGCCCTGGCGGTCCGGGATCGCCCTGGGATCCGGGGATACCTTGGCGACCAACCACCCCCGCGGGCCCTGGTGGCCCTGGCGGCCCCACATCGCCCTGGGGCCCGGGGATACCTTGGCGACCAACTTCACCCCGCGGGCCTGGTGGACCCGGCGGCCCCGGATCACCCTGAGGGCCTTGGGGGCCTGGTTCGCCTTGGGGCCCCGGTTCGCCTTGGGGTCCCTGCTCGCCTTGTGCCCCCCGTTCACCTTGCCGCCCTATCGGTCCGGATAGGCCTTGTTCCCCTCGTGGCCCCATCGGTCCGGGATCACCTTTTTCACCGGTGATACCTTTGCGACCAGCTACCCCCTGCGGCCCTGGCGGGCCCTGCTCACCGGGCGGCCCCGGGTCACCAGGCAGCCCCGGTTCACCAGGCGGCCCTATGTTGCCTGACGGGCCCTGCGGTCCTGGCGGCCCTGGCGGTCCGGGATCACCCTGTTCACCTTGTTCATCTTGTTGTTGGAGAGGGAAGTACAGCAAGATAGCCCCCCCGGCCGTGTCCTGAGAGCCGATGGGAGGGAAGCTCGACACGGACGGTAGGTCCCAGGACAGAGAAGCACCGGCCGGGTGTGGCGTCGTCACCTCACCATCGAGCAACCCCGCTTCCGCGTGGAATGTAGTAGCGGAGCCGACAATGCCCCCCTCACAGGCTTCCAAGACGACGAGCTGCAAGACCTGATACACACAGCCGTCGCTCCCGAGGAAAGCACGACCGACCGGATAGCCAAGCGTCTCCACTCCACCCATCTGCTGGACGTGCGTCCAGAACGGCACCGGACCGACCGGCGTGTGCGGAAGGTCCCGCAGATCAAACCCGCTACCGTCGTCCGCGCCGGCGGCCTGGCGGTAATGCCAACCGCCGGGAACGGCCTCGTCGGGCGCGGTCTGGAGTGGGGGTGCGGCCGTGTTGACCGCTGTGGTCAGACCGAGCGCACAGAGCGCTAGAATCAGGGGATTGATAACCCGGTGTAGCAGGGCACGTATCGTCACACGCATGGCAATGTAGTCGTCTCCCCTCCTGCCGTAGGAGCGCCACATCCTGGATGCTCCTGCAGCATGTTGGTCGGGTCGGCTCCCCCCTCATATCCTGACATGGATAGGGAGGATAAATGATACCTTGCAGTAGGATGGCGAGCGAAAAATCTGAATCGAATTCATGGATACTTCTCCACCGGCAGGGAGAGTATTGCGTTGCTGGCCGAGCACTTGGTGGCGGCGCTTCTCCCCCATGCACCAAGTCCAACGTACTGTACTTGACTCACCTTGTCAAGCCCCTCTACTACCGATTCACTATTGATTCCCCGGCCCCTTCCCTTGAGGAAGAGGGGTGGGAGTAGGTTCGGGTCACCTCCCAAAAGCCTGGCGGCGGAACCGTTCAACCAGCCGGCCGGTCCGGTCACCGGCTGGCACCATACGGATACCGCGTTTCGTGTCGGCGATGACGTGCATGCGTACCTGTAGATGCTCCGCCGGCAGCAAAGCACCAGCGCGATCCGGCCATTCGATGACCACCGCACCCTCACCATACAAATAGTCTTCGATCCCGATGGATTCGAGCGCACTCCCAGGCGCCAGCCGATAGAGGTCAATGTGGTACAACGGCAGCCGCCCAGCATATTCCCGGACGATGGTAAACGAGGGACTGATTACCGGCTCGCTAATCCCCAACCCCTGGGCGATCCCTTGCGCCATGGTTGTCTTCCCGGCGCCGACCGGCCCGTCGAGCAAGATGAGATCGCCGGGCGCCAAGAGGCCGCCGAGCTGTGCCCCGAATTGCCCGGTCTGCCGAGCGCTGTGACTGATGAAGTCGAGAGTGTTCTGCGTGGCCACGCTGCTTTCCGCTCCGCCGTTATGAGGTCAGGCGGCGCAACTACCTGACGGGCAAGCATAGCGAACACCCCTGACCGCGTACAAGCACGGGCCACTCGTGGCTGTGTCACCGTGCCCTCCCTAGCTGCCAGCGACTAGCAGATCGTAGAGACCGGGTAGCCGGGAAGCGCCGGCCCCATCCACGACCGAAAGGAGGTCCGTACCTTGCGTTGGGGAATGTTCCGGTTGAGAGGGGATGCGGCCGGTTGGTGGGCTGGAGTTGGCTGCACGGATATCGGAGGTTGACAGGGATCACGTCTGCTACAATGGTGGCGGCGCACGCCTAGCGCTCCCGAAGCCGAAAAACCGGCGCTTGTCCTCGTCCGATGGGTAGTTGCGTGATCCTGAGATCGCAGCCGTGCAGGATGAGACTTAGCGGCGAGAGCATCTAATTCGCGCCCTCAAGCGGACAGCCGGCAAACTTGCTGCAAAGCACCCGCCAGGGTGAAGCCTGATCCTAGTTCGCATTCCACTACCACCTGGGAGGTTGCAACTTCGGTAGCCGCATGGCCTTAGACCGCTTGTCCGGTAAGGAGACACGGTGCTACGGTGCGTCCCGGAACGTCCATAAGGGGATTTTCCTACGCCAGCGATGCTGTGGGAAGTACCGCAGCCGAGGCCTCGGGAGATAGATATGGTAGATGAAGGGCGTCATTCGGCTATCCCCTGAACAGTCTTCAGCGGATCATTGCTATCCAGGCTAGACCACTACAATCGCGCCGGTCGGGGCTAGGCTGCCGAGTCGCGTAGCAGGGGGTCGAGTGCCATATCGCATACTTAGCATTGCCCCGACGTCGTTCTTCGCCGACTACGGCTGCCATGTCCGCATCCTGGAGGAGATTCGCGCCCTCCAGCAGCTCGGCCACCAGGTAACACTCTGCACCTACCACACTGGTCATCCCGTGCCCGGCATCCGCATCGTGCGGATGCCCCGCCTGCCCTGGCAGCGGCGCGTGCGGGTTGGCTCACACTGGCACAAACCGTACTTCGACCTGTTGCTCACCGCGACCGCGCTCGTGACCGCCGTCCGTCAGCGCGTGGACGTGGTCCACGCCCACTTGCACGAAGGCGCGTTGATCGGCGCTGTGGTAGCGAAGCTGCTCCGGTGTCCGCTGGTGTTCGATTACCAGGGCAGTCTCACCGGAGAGATGCTCGATCACGGCTTCCTGTCGGCGCGTAGCCCCCTGCTCCATCTCTTTGCCCGTCTGGAACAGGGCATCAACGGCCTAGCCGATGTCGTCATCACCAGCTCGGCGCATGCACAGGCGCAGCTCGCAGCGACGGGCCGCTCGGACAAGCCCCTTTTCGCGCTGACCGATGCCGTGGACCCGAGCTTCTTTCGGCCCCGGCCCCAGAATACCCCGGCGGCGGCCGCCCTCCGCACTGCTCTAGGCATTCCGACCGGCCGCCAGGTCGTCGTCTTCCTGGGACTGCTCGCCGACTACCAGGGCATCCCCCAGCTCCTGCACGCTGCCGTACAGGTCGTCCGGCACCACCCGTCCACCCACTTCCTCATCATGGGCTATCCGGGATTGGAGCAATATCGCCGCCTGGCCTACGATCTCCAGCTGCTCGACTACGTGACGTTCACTGGGCGGGTACCGTACAGTCGGGCACCGCAGTATCTCAGCCTGGGTGATGTTGCGGTCGCGCCCAAGCTCTCGGAGACCGAAGGGAACGGCAAAATCCTGAACTACATGGCTATGGGGCTGCCGACGGTCGCGTTCGCTACCGCCGTGGCGCGGGAGCTGCTCGGCCCGCACGGTGTCTATGCGCCTCCCGGCAACCCGTTTGCGCTGGCCGACCGGATTGCGGAGCTACTCGCCGATCCCCGCCGCCGCCGGCAGCTTGGCGCGTTGCTGCGCCGGCGCGCCGGCGAGGAGTTCTCCTGGCGCGACGGTGGCCGCCGCCTCGAAGCGCTGTATGCGGCGCTGCTTGCCGGTCGGCCTCCGCCGCACATCCCCTCGCTATCGCGCGGCGATGGCGAGGGGGCCGGGTGACAGACCAAAGCCGCACGGATGGTGCGGCTTTGGCCCGTCAGGGGGTGAGGTCCTTTAGGGCGTGTTCACACTAAGCTGCCCGCTGCTCCTGTCAGCCGGTCATTGCGGGCGCAGCGCGGAAGCTCAAGCGCCCGCTGACCAAAAACGGTGCTCACGACAAGGAGTTGAGACCCTGCACTGCGTTCAGGGTGACATTATGGCGATATGGGGGCGTTGTGTGAACACGGACATTATGGCGGTTGTGTGAACACGCCCTAGTCGCTGTCGCGCCAGTTGGCGATGAAATCCTCGACGTCGTAGTCGGCTGGCATCTCCACGACCGAGTCCGTCTGCGCTTCCAGTGGCGCAAAGCGGCGGTACAGGAGGTCCGTTTCCGCGGCCGAGAAGCGTCCGGCCATGTCCTGCAGCAGGTAGAAGCTGGTCCGTTGGTCGCCGACGGCCTTCGACCGGTCGTTGTGGGGCAGGCGGGCGATCTCCGGGTACGTCAGCTCGTGCAGCTTGGTGGCCAGCCGCGACAGCAGCGTCACGCACACGAGCCGCTCTGCCTCGCCCGGATGCAGCACGGCCAGCTCGGCTCGGAAGGCTGCCTCATCGCGGTCCAAGATCGCTCGGAAGAAGGACTCGATATGGTCACGCTCCTGCGCGTGCAGCGCCGCAAAGCGCTCGAACTGCGCTCGCGCCGCCGGCGATAGGTGCTTCGTAAAGCCCAGGTCCCAGTAGAGGTGGGTACTGTAGGGGTAGATGGCGCCACCGAACGAGCGATAACCGAGGTGGATGGTGCGCCGGTGCTTGGTGCTGTAGTCGCTCGGCCAGTGCAGGATCAGGTTGCTGTACACCACACCGTCGCCGGCCTTGAGCCGTACCTGCACGCCCCCCGGTAACGGCGCCCGCGGATTCTCGGCCAGCTGACGGTCCTCCGCCGCCGTGTTCGGGCGCCGATGGCTGCCGGGCACCACCCACAGCACGTCATCGTCGTAGAGGGGGATGTTCCACTGGACGTAACCCGGCGCATTGGCCAGCATGTCCGCTTGCAAGCCCCGCAGCGGCGCCAGCCGCCGGCCAACGGCGTCACGGTGCCAGGGGTCGGGACCGTGGTCGGTCACCGGGTTACACATGAAGAACATGGCCGTAGGTGCGGCCTCCGGTGCCTGCATCAGTTGGCGGCTGACGCCCAGTGTGTGCTCATGCAGGTTGAAGTCCACGGTATCGGCGGTGGCCGCGTCCACGATGGCGTTGAGCACCACGCGCGGCTGTTTGGACTTGTAATCCATCGCCACCGGCACGTCCCAGTCCAGCTCGCCGGCCCAGTGTCGGTGCTGGCGCTCGACGATGGTTTCGTAGCTGGCACGCAGGCTGTCCAGCTGCTCCGGAGGGACGACTTGCCGCAGGATGATGAAGCCCTCGTCGAGGAGCTGCTGCGGGTTGACTTGCATAGCACTCTCCTTCGCGGTCTCGCGTAACCGCATGGTACAAGATGCAGTCCAGGGGTGAACGGCTACGCTGCGCTGGTGCCGTGGCCGGACCGGGGCGGATACGTGTCCCTAGCTGCGCTTCCGCACCGTAGCGACCGACTCGGCCAAGGCTGCGACAAGCTGCCGGGCATGGTCCAGGTCGCGGTGCGGATGGATCGAGAACCGGATACGCGGCGTATCATACAGCCGGCCGTAGGTAGACCCCCAACCGCGGGCGCGTAACTCCCGGTAAATCTGCTCGACATCGTACACGTCCGAGGTGAAGTTCACGACGGGGATCAGCGGCTTGACAACCAGCCGCAGCCCCTCGATCCGCTCGATCCCCTCGACAATGGTAGCCACCACCTCCAGAATGCGGCGCGCCGACTCCCGGTACCCGGCGCGGCCGAGCCGCTGCATCACGGCCCAGGCCGCGGCCGCATGATCGCCGGGTTTCGTGGCCGTGATGTTGTGGATGACGGTCGTCTCGGTTGGAATCGCTTCCAGCATCGCCTCGTCCCGGATAAGGAAAAAGCCCGTCGCCACGGGCAGCAGGCCGAGCTTGTGCCCGTCGGTCATCATAGAGCTTACGCCCGGCAGGGAGAAGTCGAAGGGCGGCACGTCGTAGCCCAAGTCGCGCATAAAGGGCAGAAAGAAGCCGCCGAACGCGGCGTCCACATGGAGGTAGAGGCCGTGGCGGGCGGCAATGTCCGCGAACTCGCTCACCGGGTCCAACTGCCCCAGGCTCCCATCCGGCGCGGAGCACACCAACGCAATCGTCCGCTGATTAATCAGCCCCTCGATCAGTTCCATGCGCGGCCGAAAGGCGTCGTCGAGCGGTACCTCGTGGAGCCGCAGGCCCATCAGCTCGGCAGCGACCCGGAAGCTATAGTGCGCGGACTCGGGCATAATCACTTCCGGGTCGTCCTTCGGCGCCAGATTACGGGCCAAGCGCAGCGCTGACAGGTTCGACTCGGTGCCCCCGCTGGTGATAAATCCGACCGCCTCCGGGCACCCGAGGAGCGACCCCATCATCCGCACGGCTTCCTTTTCGAGCTGGTGCGTCCCCGGGTTCATGTCACGCGCCCACTCGACGAAAAAGGTGCCCGCCGCCAGCTCGGCGGCCCGTTGCGTGATCGGATGCGGCGGGCCGACGTAACTGACGCCGAAGTTGCGCTCGACCGCATAAGGGTCTTGGCGCAGGCGCTCGCGCATACCGGCGAGCGTTGCCTCCTCGGAGCGACCCGTCTCGGGAAACGGCATCGCCGGGGGCATCGGATACGGTGGGCGTTTGCGCGTCTGCTCGAACTCCTGGGCCACGGTTCTACACCGTCCTTTCCAGATCGTCACTGGTCAGCAGCGAGGAGGAGCTAGCCGCCGCTGCCGTCCCCCGCCGCCACATCCGGCCCTACCTCGGCGAAGCGGCGCAGCACGTTCTCGGTGATGCGCGAGACATTGTTGTCGTAGCCGTTGTGCGAGAGGCTGCCACGCCAGGCGATGGACCCGACGGAGAAGACCGCACCCCCGTTCGGTGTCTCGAAGTAGACCATATCGGCGCGAATGAAGGGGTGGATCACGCCCTCCTGTGGTGGTGCGGTCGAGAGCACTCCGTCAACCCCTTTCGTGAACTGCAAGCGTTCGTCAATGAAGGCGTTGTAGCGGTCCGAGTGGCCGACGGACGACGCCAGCAGGAGGGCGTGCGGCGGTGTGCCGAGACTGAAGTCGAGGCGATCCATTTCATAGCCGGCCGCGCCATACTGCACCATGAGCGAGGGGAAGTCCCCGATGGCCTCGTCGGGACCGATACCCTCGAAGATGAAAGCCGCCCGCGGATCGAAGCTACCCGGCTGCCGCACGTAGGGGGCGCCGCGGTCGAACCCCGCCGCGCACGAGCCGACGCCCACGAGCCGATTTGGTGCCCAGCCGCGGTTGCGCCAGGTCCCGCCCGGTTCCCCGGTGGTGCTGTGGTAGCGCTCGCCGGGATGCATCTCGAACGGCCAGCTCGTTCCCCAGCGGCGCACCTCGATCACATGCGGCCGCTGGGGATCAACCGCTGTGACCCCAAAGAAGCCGTTGCCACCCAGATACATCAGCCGCCCGCCACCTTCCAGGTAGGTTTCCAGCGCCGCCAGCATGCGGGCCGTCCAATACTCGTGATGGGAGGCGGTCAGCACCACCTTGTAGGGAGCAAGCAAGTCCGCTCCCTCCGCGTGGAGGTCGTCGTCGGTGATGACATCGGCGGCGTAACCCTTCGCTTCGAGCCAATCAATCAGGTAGAGGTCGGCGGGAAAGCGGGCGGGCGCGCCCCAGACCCGATAGCGAAACTTCGGGCGCATGTTCAGGATGGGGCGCAGGCGCGAGACATACGCGGTGCCCGATCCGTCCGAATGGAGGTCATATAGACCGGGCAGACCGTGTTTCTCCACGTAGGCGTACTCGGCGCGATGGAGGCTCACGTCCGCGTTGGGCAGGTTTTCCAGGTCCCAGTTACCGCCGCTGATGTCACGGAAGTTCGCATAGGCAAGGTAGTGGATCGTGGGGGCCAGGACGGCGATGGCGGCCGTGCTGGTTCCCGGCGGCGGGCGCACAAAGAAGGGCAGGTAGTCCTCGTCGTCGTTGGCACGCAGGCGCGCCGCGTAGACGCCGCTCGGCAGGTCCGCCGGCACGGTGAGCGCAAAATCGCTCTCCCAGCCGGCGTCTTCGAGGTCGTCGTCGTGAAAGTAGATCGCGCCATACTCGTGCGGCGCGAGCCGAAAGCTCGTTTCCGTGCCGGTCCAGTTGTAGCCGGTCACTGCCCGCGTCGGCATGTTGATTGCGCGTCCGTGAAGCTGGTGATCCGAGGTGTCCGTGACCTTATCCGTGGCGATGTCGGCGCTGAAATCCCAGGCCGCGACGAGCGCCGCGCCGCACTCGTGGGGCGGCGCGCCGGCCTGGAGCGCGGCCACCTCCGCCGGACGCAGTGCCCGCCGAAAGAGACAGGGCCGGTCGAGCTTCCCGTTGAAGTGCCCGCCCACCGCGCCGCGCGTCGCCGGGTCGGCGGTCAGGTAGCCGGCCATGAGAAAGGGACTGCCGACGCCGCTACGCGGCCGCACTGCCGCCCTCCGCTCTACCACCGCGCGGGTGGGTTCGACCGGCCAGCGGCGCACCGGCTCTTGATAGAGGTACACGCGGCCGCGGGCGGCATCGTAGGTCACGGCGACGAAGTACCAGTCGTGAGCGCGGAGCGGCGTGCCGGTGCGGATGCGCTCGGCGTTGCCGCTCCCGTCACCCAGCCATACCGCCAAGTCGCCGGCCTCGTCTATGAACAAGCCGTAGCCGGCCTGGGCAACGGCCGACCACCGCGTCAGCAAGCCTTGGCTCCCGGCCTGGGGCGTCGTGGGATAGACCCAGACGGCCAGTGTGAAACTCTCGATTTGCCGCAGCGGCGGGCTATCTTCCACGCTGACGTAGGAGCCGCTGTGAATCTGCTGTACCCGCCCCGGATACTCACCGTTGATGTCGGCTGCGACGAGATGCTCCTTGTAGCCGGGGCCTTGGGGGTTTTCGTCGCCATGCATGAGGCGCACCAAGTCCGCCCGGTAGGAGGGATGGTCACAGCTGACCATGAAGCGGATCGTGGCGCCTGGCGCCACGCTGAGACGGTCACTATAGCCGAGCAGTCGCATCCGGGTTGCCTCCGGGGCCGCGGGGCCGGGACCAAGGGTGTTTTGCGGTCGCGCCCGGTCCTAATCTACGGCCGGTCGTGTTGTCCGTGCCAGAAGTAAGCAAGGTATAGTATGCACGGCAACGGCGTCGGCTGGCCGGTTCCGCAGCCAAGTTAGGGGCAAGGAAGACCGGCGGGCGGCCGCAGTGAGGAGCGTAGAGCTTATGACTATCCGGCTCGGTATTCTCGGCGCGGTACATAGTCACCTGTCCGGCAAAGTGCGAGCGATCACCAGTGGCGCAGCCGGTGACATGGAGATCGCGGGCGCTTTCGAGGCCAATCCCGCCGTCCGCAGTCAGCGGGAGGCCGATCCCGTCTACAGCGGCATCCGCTGGGTGCCCCGCGCGGAGGACCTACTCGCCGACGACACCATTCAAGGGATCATCATTGACGGAGAGATCTGGCAGTTCCTCGACGATGCCAAGCAATCCCTGCTGGCCGGCAAGCACGTGTACCTGGAGAAGCCGGCCGGGACCTCGCTGGAATCGTATCGGGAGGTGCTGGACATCGCCGCCGCGCGCCAGCTCGTCGTGCTGATGGCCTACCACTTCCGCAACAGCCCCCCCTTCCGGCTACTCTACCGCCTGACACGCGAGGGGCTGCTCGGCGACGTATTCAGTATCCGCGGCCGGATCGGCAAAGGGAAGTCGAGCTATGATCGCTGGCTGGAATCCATGCCGTATCCGGGGCACATCATGTTCGAGATGTGTGGCCACCTGATCGATCCGATGGTCGCCGTGCTCGGCCGGCCGCGGCGGGTCTCGCCCTTCCTGCGCTCCGACTTCCGCCGGCCGGAGAGCGGCGCCGGCCCGATCATGATGCCGGTCCGCGGCATCCCCGACGAGGCTGCCGGTCAGCCTTTTGTGGACAACAGCCTGGCGGTGCTGGAGTGGGACCGGGCGATGGCCGTCGTGGAGTCGGCCGGCATGGAGGTCGGTGCCCAGCGGCGACTGGAAGTGCTCGGCACCAAAGGGGCGCTGGTGATCGAGCCGCCTGGTGGCACGCAGGCGCGGCTGCACCTGGAAGCGGCTGCCGGGGGATTCCAGGCCGGCTGGCAGACCGTGGACGGCGGCGACTGGACCGGCTTTGTCCTGGACCTGCACGATCTCGCGGCGGCCATTCGCGGGGAGCGGATGCCACCGTTCGGTCCGGTGCATGACTTCGTCGTGCAGGAGACGCTGCTCCGCGCTTCCGGGGCGCTCTAGCGCAGCCAGGACAGCGACGTGTAACGGAAGCAACCTAACTTGGCTGTGGAGGGATGAGTATGAGCAACAACGGAGAGTCCGGGGGGACACCATATGGCTGGGCACTGATCGGATGCGGCAGCGCCGGCAGCGGCCACGCCCGCGGGGCGGCGATGACGCCTGAAGTCGAAGTGCGGGGATTCTGTGATGTGGTGCCGGCCGCGGCCGAGCGGCTTCAGAGCGAGTACGGCGGCTATGTTACGTCGGATCCGCAGCGCATTTTCGACGATCCGGACGTGTCCATCGTCTCCATCGCCACGCCGCACAGCATGCACACCGAGCCGGCGCTGGCGGCCCTGGCGGCCGGCAAGCACCTGTGGCTGGAAAAGCCGATGGCGATGTCCACGGCAGAGTGCTTGCAGATCGCGGCCGCGCAGCGTGCCGCGGGCACCCGGCTGATGCTCAACTTCAGCTTCCGGTTTTCCGGCGCGGTCCGCGAGGCCAAGCGGCGCCTCGGACGCCCGCTGGTGAGCCACGCTCAGTGTCTGATGGCCCCCGCCGACCTCAGCCGGTGGCGCTGGGACCCGGTGATCGGCGGGGGGCCGCTGTGGGACATCGGTGTCCACATGGTTGACCTGCTCTGTTGGTTTCATGAGGCCGCCCCGGTCGAGGTGTACGCCACCGGCGGCCAGCTTACGCACCGCGAGGCGCTGGCCGGCACCGACGTCGTGGATACGACGGCAGCGACGCTCCGGTTTGCGGATGGCTCAGTAGCAACGCTGCTGGCGACGGATGCCGACTTCAACGCTTTCGTCTCGAAGTGGTTCTTCGAGCTGTACGGTCCGGGGCAGTCGGCAGTGCTCTATAACCACTGCGGAACGCTGGCCTACAGCGGCCCCGGCGGCGCGCGGGAGGTCGAAACCCTGTCGCCACCGGCCGTCGAGCGCCTGCCGTATCTGATCCAGGCCATCCGGCAGGGCACCGAGGGCTACGCGCCGGCACGCAACGGCATCATCGCCACCCTGGTCGTGGAAAGTATCCTCGAGGCGGTGCGTAGCGGCCGGCCGCAGTCGGTGGAGCTTCCTGCCGAGCTAGCGAGCGAGTAGGGCCACGGCCGGCACCTCATCCCCACCCCCTCCCCATCACAAGGGTGGGTAAACCGGAAAAATCGGCGCAATAGGTGCTCGTAGGGGCACGGCATGCCGTGCCCCTACCCTGGGTGCAAAGCGCGTGGGTACCCTCCGGCAACCAATACCTACCCTTGTCAGCGCCCTCCCCCGGACTGAGCGACCAGGGTAAGGAACCTACCCCCGGCCCCCGCTCCGCAGGGGCCGGGGGGCAGAAACGCAAGGGGGCCGGTCCCATGTCTGGGACCGGCCCCACCGGCTTGTTGTGTGCCGACTAGACTACGGACTACTGCAGCAGGAACCCGTACTGGGCATCCAGCACCTTCTCCAACTCCGTGAGGGTCTGGGCTGCCGGGTCGCCGTACCGCGTGATGTTGGCGAGCACCGAGTTGATGCCTATCCGCAGTTGCGAGGTGGCCGGCGTGAAGGGGAAGGTCTGCCCATAGTCCAGGTACTCCATCGCGTCCCTGACCAGCGGCTCGGCGGCCCACAGGTCACCCGCGTTCGGCAGTGAAGCGATGGCCTTGCGCGGCGGCAGGTTCGCGCGGGCCTTCAAGTAGGTCAGCAGGTTTTCCGGCCGGACGAACCAGGCCATAAACTGATAGCCCGCTTCCATCTGGGCCGCGTCTTCCTGCTTGACCAGACCCAAAGTCCAGCTATCGAAGAGCGCCTTCTGCTCCTTGCCGGTGATGGCGGGTACGACGCCCATCAGGTCACCGAGCGACTGGCGATAGCGCGGAATGCGGGTCATCCCCTCCAACTCCAGGGCCACGTCGCCGCGCTCCAGCCGGTAGTTCTCGCCGTGCGTGTACCTGGCGCCGATCACGTTCTGGCGACCACCGCGCTGCGGGCCGGCCTCGGCCTTCTTCGGGTTCTTTTCGCGGGCGATCTCGGCGAGCACCAGCTTACGAACATACTCCACCGCGCCGATGAACTCAGGCGAGGAGATGGTGAGCTGGGTCCCGCTCTCATCCACCATGTCACCGCCGTTCTGCAACACGAAATGCATCATGCGATACATCTCGTTCAACTCGCACATGAACGGCGAGCCGTCCTCACCCACGGCTCCCTTAAGCCCGTCACCAATGGGGCCTGCCAGGTCATCCCAGGTCCAGCCGCTCGTGGGCAGACTGAGACCGGCTCGATTCCAGAAGTCCTTGTTGACGTGCCAGACTTCCATGGACACACCGACGAGGAAGAAGTGCAGCTCGTCGCGCCACGTGACGGACTCCAAGATGCCGGGATAGAAGTCGTTCACAGCGTCCGCCGTGACCTTATCGCGCTTGATGAAGTTGTCGAGCGGGGCGACGAGACCCGCACCGGCGTATGCCCAGGTACCGGGCTGGTTGATCTCCCCAACTGCCGGCGGCAAGCCGCCGGCCAGAGCCGGGACGAGATCCCTCGTCCGCAGATACTTCTGGGCCTGATTCGCGACCTTGATCGTGGGATTCTCCGCCTCGAACTGCGTCACCATTGTCTTGTAGGCCTCGACGACCGGCTCGTACCCGGTGACCCAAATGTCAATCTGCTGCTGGCCTTCCCACTTGGTCGCTGTCTGGCCAACATCTGATGTGCCCCCCCTGCCGCCACCTCCGCCTACGGGTCCGCAAGCTGCCGCAACTACACTGCCTGCGAGTGCGGCCATCGTCAGCCCAACCGTGCGTCGACTCATCCGGTGTCCGGCTCTGGGTGCCATACCAACCCTCCTCATTTAGGTTGTTTCCGCCCTCCCACCGGGAGGGGCCCCGCCTGTCCCTCGGCGCCCGCCGAACGTGCGAGCGCACAACACCTCACCCCTGCGGTGAGAGTACCCCAATGATAGCTGACTTTCCGAGAAATGCAAGTCCTGCCCGAGTGGCAATCACGCGACAGAAATTCCTGACTTGGCGCCGTGCAGGATCACCGGCGGCCCGTCAATGGTCAGGAGCGTAACAGGCTACGTCCCTACGGCACCGGATTCCCGCGCAAGCCGGAATGACGGGAGGCGAGACGGAGCCGTAAGCCATATAATACAACCGAGGAGGGTTACGACCATGTTGACCAAGGATGAGATCGCGTTCTTCAACGAGAACAGCTACCTGCGGATGAAAGGAGTGTACTCCCCGGACGAGGTGGCAGCCATGAGCCGCGAGCTGGACCACGTCATCGAGAACTTTGTCACGCCGTCCAAAGGCTGGCAGGGGCCGTGGCGCAAGGACAAGCAATACCTCTCCGATGATGAAGACCGGAAGACCATGTTGGCGGGGATCAAGGAGCTACAGCATTTCTCGCCGGCGTGGGCGCACGCCATTCTCAACCAACGGCTCGCGGCCTCCATAGCCGACCTCATCGGCCCGGAAGTCGAGCTACAGCAGGTCACCTTGCACGCGAAGGGGCCGGAGTACGGCGCCCCGTTCCCGATGCATCAGGACTACCCGTTCTATCCCCACGAGGACGACCGGTTCATTGACGCGCTCGTGCATGTTGACGCCGGCACGGAAGAGAACGGCTGTATCAAGTTCCTCCCGGGCAGCCACAAGCTCGGACCGCTCGACCACCTGCGGAACGGATCGCACCACCTGCCCACCGACCAGTACCCGATTGAGGACGCAGTCTCGGTGCCGGCCGATGCGGGAGACGTGGTGCTGTTCAGCATCAACACAATCCATGGCTCGGCGGTCAACCGCACCAAAGAGTGGCGGCGCCTCGTGCGTTTGGGCTACCGCAACCCGCGCAACCGACAGCTCGGCGGGCAGGCGTTCGGGCGGCCGGGGATCATGGTGCATGGGGTACGCCCCAAGGTTGAAGGGGTCGAAATCAATCCCTACGGCCTGTGGCCGCGACCAGCCACAACCCCATAAGCGGCCTGCACAGAGGTAGACACCACTGATCGTAGGGGCGTAGCCTGCTACGCCCCTACTCATTGCGCCTGTTTTTCCGGTTTACTCACCCTAGGACGACCCTATGAGCGTGTCTAGCAGGGTTTGCAGCCCCATGTCGGAGAGGGCGCCCAGCCGTAGATCGGCGCTTTCCAACGGGAGGTCTCCGGTCATCGGGTTGGGAACCGCGATGCAGAACATGCCGGCGCGCTTGGCGGCAGTCAGCCCGTTGAACGAGTCCTCAATGGCCACGGCGCGGTCGGGAGACACGCCCAACTGCTGCAACGCCACCTGATAGAGCGCCGGGTCCGGCTTGATGCGGTCTACGTCCTCCCTGGCGGCAACGCTCTGGAACAGCGAGAGCAGCCCCCGCTCGGCGAGATGCCCTTCCACCCAGGCGTGCGAGGAGCTGGACGCGACTCCCAGCTTCAGTCCCAGCCGCCGGGCCTCTTGGATGTAGTCCAGCACGCCCGGCAGCAACGGGCTGGATCGCACGAGGGCGTCGTGACGTTCCTTGCGGGAGCGTTGGATGGCCTCGCGGTCCAGCCGCACTCCCGTTAGCGCCTCCAGATGCCGGAGGGTATCGAGCTTGCGGGTCCCGCCGCCGATCTGACGCTGCCAGAGGGCGCGATCCAAATGGGCGCCGTGCGCGGCGAACACCTCCTGCCAGGTCTCGTAGGAAGATATCTCCGTGTCAATGATGACTCCGTCGAAGTCGAATACCAGCGCTTCTACCATCGTGTCCTCTGTACATAGTCTAGGGCGTGTTCACACTAAGCTGCCAGCTGCTCCTGTCAGCCGGTCATTGCGGGCGCAGCGCGGAATCTCAAGCGCCCGCTGACCCAAACCGGTGCTCACGACAAGGAGTTGAGACCCTTCACTGCGTTCAGGGTGACATTATGGCGATATGGGAGCGGTTGTATGAACACGCCCTAGTTTATCCGGGCGTCGCGTAGGACAAGTCCCAGTCGCCGAGGCGCCGCAGGGGCAGACAAGCCGTCTCTAGCGATGGCTGGCCCGCCCGCTGCCACGCCCTCAGCTCCTCGCGGTGCCCCAGCCGCCGTAGCGCGTCCCATGTCGGCGCGTAGCTGGCCCGCCCGCCGCCGGTCACGCAGTCCCAGAAGAACAGGTGCGTGGCGCCGACATCGTAGAGTCCCGCGGCCCGCCGCCGCAGCTCGTCGGGCGGCATCAGCCGCGGCATCAGATTCGGAGCGAGGACGCAGGGCGTATTCCGCACCAGCTCCACAAAGTAATCCAGGTCCCGCGGATCGGTCCAGGAATCGTAGGCGCTTTCCAGCGTCGGCATCAGCCGGTACGGGATGAGCGTATCCACCAGCCCCTCGCGCACCCACACGGGGAGGTCCATGCCGTAGTACAGGTTCTCGGCCTCGCTGCTCAACACGATGGCCGTGACCGCCAGGCGCGTCGGGCGGCTCTGCTCACGGCTCACCTCGTCCATGGCGCTCCGCACCTCGCGCATGAACTGGGTGAGCGCACGCGCGCGATAGTGCAGCCATTGCGGGTCCCGGGGATCGCGCTGGCGAGGGTCTTGGTTGTACTCGCGCTGAAAACCCTCGACGAGCGGCGGTTCGTACTCGATCATCGGCGGCCGCCGGTTGTAGAGCAGGCACACGCCGTCAATCGGGAATTGCGCCATCTCCCGTAGCAGCGATACGACGAGCGCACGCACCTCGGGATAGCTATAGGCCAGCCGCGGCGTGCTGCGGCCGGCACGGTCCACGCCGCGCCATTCGGGATGCCGGTGGTAGATGGCGTCCAGGTTCCACTGGTCAATCGGCGGCGGGTAGTGGAAGCCGGCCACGCGGTAGCAGGCATGGAACTCCATCCCCAGCTCGTGGGCATAGTCGGCCGCGATACGCAGCGGCTCCAGTCCCGTCTCGCGGCACGCGCGCCAGTTCTCCACGTGTAGACGGTCGCCCACGCGGGCGAAATCGGTCAGGCCGTCGGCGGTGGGCATCCGGCCGATCCGGGACCGGTAGTAGAGCAAGTCGCCCTGCCCCCCTTCCCAGTAGAGCCGGGAGAAATCCGAGTTGCGGAACGGCTCCAGCTCGCGCCGCACCTCCTCCTCCGTAATGGGTCGATGGCGGTACATGAAGCCGTGCGCGTCGTTGTGCGCGAACAGCCGCCGCGTGTCGCTTCGCGCTCGGTCCTGCTCCACGACCGCGGCTTCCGCGGCGGTCAGCGGCACGAGCTTGACGTAGGCGATGCGGGCCGGCGAGCATCGGCAGGAGCTTGGCGTGTCACCGGCGCCCAGCCGCGTGATATCCTGCCCCAGGATTAGGTCCTGATCGGTCAAGTCGGCCGTCGTCCAGTAACGCTCGATCACCTCGTCACCTGACGGCTGCGCCTCGTCGTCACCTACGGTGAGGTAGCTGAAATTCGGCTGGCCACTGAGCCGGACGCGGACGGTGGAGCTTTCTCTGAGGTCGCCGCAGTACATCCCGATGGAGATAGCATGCCAACCGTCGGCGTCCAGAGGGTAGGTGACGTCCGGGGCGGCGGTCTCGGGACCGGCGAGGAGCATGGTGCCGGCAAACTGCTCGGTTTCGTAGTCCATCGCCCGCCATCGGCGGTACGCGGGGGACGCGGCCACTGCGGCGGCTGGTTGGCAGCGGTCCAAGTCGGCGCGGTAGGTCGGCTGCCCACTCAGCCAACGGTCGGCGATACGGTCCGTAGGGCTTGTATTCATACCCCCTCCATGCCTGGTCCCGCGGCTCTCCACCCCACTCGTGGAGCGGGGAGGCCGGCGGCGGGCCGAGGTGAGGTCATCCCCCTGGTCCCTTCACGGTCGACTCACTAGACCCCTTCGCCATAGATCTGCTCAACGCCAAAGCGTTCCCGCAAATGATTGCCGGCGGCTTGCAGCTTCCAGAATAGCTCGCTATCGAGAAATTCGATGATCTCGTCGTCACCAAGCTCCATCGCTTTGGCGTGGAGCGCCGTGAGCAGGCGCTCGGCTTCCTCTAGCTCGGCAAGCATCGCGGCGACCACCTCGGCGTGCTGACCCGTATCCATGACTCGGCCTCCTGGCTGGTACCGACATCAGGGTACCGAGCAAGTGGTAAAAAAAGCGAGGTCCATGGCCCGCAAGGCCCTGAACGCTCTATCCCCCCTCCCTGAAGGGAAGCGGCCGCCGGGCGCTGCAAGGACTCCCCTTCCACCACCGGGAAGTTGCTACCATGACACAACATACAAGGGCTACCGGTCGTCGCGCCGACCCCCCTTCCCTTCAAGGAGGGGCCCGGGGGGTAGGTGAAGAGTTGGCCCCCTTAGAAGAACGCGCCGGCATAGAACAGCCAGTAATACAGCAGGTACACGCCTGCCCCGACCAAGAACAAGGCACTCGTGCGGTGGACGTAGGGAACGACTGCACGGAGCAGCTGGGCCACTACCCCGCGGAACAGCGCCGCGCCGATGGTCACGGCGACGAGGATCGTTCCCATGCCCAGTGCGTAGCTCACGAACTGGCTCATGGCGAGCAACACGTCCCGGCTAACCAGCGCGGTTCCGACGACGACGAGAAAGATCGGCAGCGTGCAGCTGAGTGAGCCGGTCGCATATGCGATGCCGAACAGGAAGACATTTCGCAGGTTCCGCTGCGGGGAGATACCCACCCGGCTCGCGGCCATGATCCCGATGGTCCGGCGCGTGATGAGCAGCCACAAGCCGAGTATGCTCATCGCCACGCCGATGGCGACGCCGGCGTAGGGAAAGACGTTGACGAGCCATTGCCCGCCGGCGGCGATGACCGCGCCGGCGGCGGCAAAGATCGCAATAAACCCTCCCGTTGCGACACCGGCCAACGCGAGGGCTTTGAGGGCCCGCCGGGCCGCCGCCGCCTCGTAGAAGCCGGTCTCCTCCGTGCCCAGGTGATACGCGAGGTACGAGGGTAGCATCAGGAAGCCGCACGGATTGACACTGGCGACCATGCCGGCGCCGAAGGCGTAGCCGACGGGCAGTAGCGCCGCGACGTTGGCGGTCGACGCCTCCGCCCTACTCTGCACCGCAATCAGCGCGAGCAGGACGCCCGTCACCACGGCCGCCGGTACCACATAGGAGAGGAGCAGGCTCACTCTCCCGCCGCTGTGCCCGTGCTCTATATCGAGCATTGTGATCCTCTCTCGTGGCCGCCCGCTCGATCTGGATTGCGGCTTTCGCCGCAATGACGAAGGCCACGAATAGCCCTGGATTCCTGCTTGCGCCGGCATGACGGTTTCGGCAAAGGCCCTCGTCATTGACCGGACGCGGCCAGTAGCTCCTGCACCAGCTCGATCAACTTCGCTTTGGTCAGTAGTCCTGTCCACCGCTTGATGACGGTGCCGTCCGGGGTGATGAACACCGTCATCGGCATACCGATCAGCTTGTAGGCTTGCGGGACCCCGGCATCGAACGTCGTGCCGGCCGGGTAGGTGATCTTAAGCTCCCGGAGTAGCGCCTGGCCGGCCTCGCGCGAGCCAAGTCCGGCGAAAGGGCCGATGTCCACACCGAGGAGCAGCATACGGTCCTGGTACTCGTTGTAGACCTCCTGCATATCCGGCATCTCCAGCCGGCAGGGTGGGCAGAGTCCCGCCCAGAAGTTGAGCACAACCGGCTTGCCCTGCTGCAGGACGCTGGAAAAAGCAAGCTCTTTCCCGCCGAGCACCGCTTCTCCCTGATACGCAACAAGCTCGAAATCCGGCGCCGTCTCCCTGGCCGGTTTCTGCTCCGCGGCCGAGCCACCGGCCGCGCGAGAGGGCGCCGCGTCACCGTCGGACGACTGACCATCGCAGCCAGCCACCGCCAGAGTCACCGCGGCAGCCACCGCGCCAATACCCCGGCGCCGGAGTCGCCCCGTCGTCCAAGCACCTTGTCGCTTCATGGATCCAGTCCTCCACTCTCCACCACCGACCTCACTACCATGCGCTCCCACCAGGATGCCACCTCGCCCCGAAACAAACAGTAGGAACCCTTACCGTAGTCTACAAAGGCGAGGCGCCGCTGACTTTTTTCCGGTTATTCTCCTGTGCCCAGGAATGCGGAGCGGGCATCTCTCTACCGACTTGGTATAACCTACCCTGGATTGCCGGCTCCGGGGAGATGGTGATGGGTGTGGAGCGTTCAGCGGCACGACCGCCATACCGGGTCGGCATCGTCGGCACCGGCGGCATTGCCCGCGCGCATGGCCTCGCCTGCCGAGCACTGGATGACGTAGACCTCTGCGCTATCTGCGACGTCTCGGCGGCGGCGCTGCACCGCTATGGAGACGAGTTTGGTGTCCCCCGCCGCTATCTGAGCCTAGACGACATGCTGGCCGCCGAGAGCCTGGACGTAGCCATCGTCTGCACCTGGGGCACCGCCCACGCCAGCACCACCATCCGGCTTGCCCGGTCGCACCGCGTGCGCGCCATCCTCTGCGAGAAGCCCTTTGCCGCCAATGCAGCGGAAGCCGAGCGGATGGTCGCCGCCGCCCGGGAGCACGGCGTCTTGCTCGCCGAGGCCTTCAAGTTCCGCCACCATCCCCTGCACTTGAAAACGAAGGCGCTGGTAGCGGCCGGAGGGATTGGCGACGTGCGGACGGTTCGCAGTACCTTCTGCACCAAGGTCAGCGCTGCCAGGCGCAAGCCCGAGCTTAACTGGCGGTTCAACCGTGCCCAAGGCGGCGGGAGTATCTTCGACCTCGGCTGCTACACCATTCACCATGCCCGTTTCATCCTGGAGGCCGAGCCAATCTGCGTCTTTGCGACGGCCCGGCCCGGCGCGGAAGTTGAGGAAGCCGCGACCGTGACGCTCCTCTTTCCCGGCGAGCGGACCGCGCAGTTTATGGTGGGATTTACTCAGTGGCCCTCGCAGGAGGTCGAGATCAGCGGCACGCAAGGGCTACTCCGCGCGGAGCCGGCGTGGAACAATGAGCGCCGGGCGGTGCTGCTGGAGCACCACACGTCGGACGGTGTGGAGACGATCGGATTTGCGCCGCTGCACCAGATCACGAATCAGCTGCGCCACCTGTGCGACTGTCTCGGCACCGGCCAGCCGCACCGCATCCCTCCGGAGAACAGCATCGCGCAGATGCGTGTCATTGATGCCGTGTTCGAGTCCATTGCCACCGGACAAGCCGTCCGGCTGTCGGGATAGCCACCGCCGCCTTGTGATGTAGCCGGTCGAGCATGGCGCCTTACCCAGTGGTCGCGGTGGCGTAAACCGGCGCTGCGTAGGAGGTTACAACCGATGGGAACGATGGAGAATATCGCCCTCGAGTTCAAGGCCCCCGGCGCCGTGGGGTTCTGCGACCTGGGGCCGCCACCGGCGCCCGGTCCGACAGAATTGCTCACGCGCACCCGCTACTCCGGCGTGACGAACGGCACCGAGCGGCACGTCTTGATGAATGACTCCGGGCGAGTGCGCTATCCCCTCTGCTACGGCTACCAGCACGTGAGCGTCATAGCAGCCGTCGGTAGCGAGGTGGAAGGTTTCGCTGAGGGGGACACGGTCTTTATCGGGAACCACGGCGGCCACCACCCCTGGCATTGCATTGATCTGGCAGCGAGCAATGAGCGTGTACGGCTGTGCGTCAAGCTCCCAGCCGACATCGAGCATGAGTGGTGTGCCCTGCTAGGCATTACCGGCGTGGGCATGCGGCACTCGCGGCGCATCCGTATCGGGCCGGGGCAGCAGGTCTGGGTGGCCGGCCTCGGACCGGCCGGTCAAGCCGTGGCCCAGGCGGCGCGGGCTTTCGGCGCCTACGTCACCGTGACGGATGTCAACCAGCGGCGCCTGGCTATTGCCCAGGAGCTGGGGGCACACCGGGTCATCAACGTCGCTACCCTGGACGGCCCCGGGCTACTCGAGCAGGGCGGGCCATACGACCGCATTGTAGACGCTTGCGGCGTGCCATCCTTCTTTTCGGACATTCACCGCGACCGGCTCCTCGCCCGGTACGGTGTCGTCGGCGCCTTAGCCACACGGGAAGAAGCTACCTTCTACCACGGCATGATCCACAGCTTGAGTGCCTCTATCGAATCGTCCTCCCACTTTACCGTCGAGGACCTGCGGCTCCTGTTGCACTTCATCCGGCTGGGTACCATCAGAATCGAGCCAATCGTGAGCCACCGCCTGGCGATAACCGCGGCGCCGCGCCTCTACGACATCATGCGGGACCGCCCCGGCGACTTGCTGGGCGTCATCTTCAACTGGGAGCAGTAGGAGCGTCATTCATGCCTGGCGCCTAGTGCGGCGGCAACGAGGAGGCAGTGATGGGCGAGAGACTGGCTATCGCAGGTGGTGTACCGGTACGGACCGCGCCGTTCGGCCCGTCGCACGAGTTTGGCGATGACGACGTTGCCGCCGTCGCCGCCGTGCTCCGCTCTGGCTTCGGCCGGCATCCGGGCCGGGAGTTCGAGCGACGGTTCGCCGCGCGGCACGGCGTAAAGCACGCCGTCGGTGTCAGCTCCGGTACCGCGGCCATGCACGTCTGCGTCGGGGCCATCAACCCCGATCCGGGCGACGAGATCATCGTCACGCCCTGGACTTCCGGCGGCAGCATTATCGGTACCTTGCTGCACAACTGCGTGCCGATCTTCGCCGACGTTGACGACACCTTCACCCTCGATCCCCAAGCTGTCGAGGCCAAGATCGGGCCGCGGACACGGGCGATCATCGCGGTCCATCTCTTCGGGAACCCCTGCGACATGCCTGCGCTGCAGGAGATTGCCCGGCGACACAACCTCTTTCTCATCGAGGACTGTGCCCAGGCCCACTTTGCCCGCTACCAAGGGCAGGTCGTCGGCAGTCTCGGCGACATTGCCGGGTTCAGCTTTGGTGGCAAGCACCTGTCGGCCGGGGGTGGCGGTGCGGTGCTGACCGACAACGAGGTGTTGTGGGAGCGCGCCCTCCTTTTCTCGGACGCTGCGTTACCGCGCGACCCCGGCCCCTACGCCGGCCGGCCCTATGCCAACTACTTCCTGGCGCCCAACTACAAGCTGAACGCGATGATGGCGGCCGTTCTCCAGGTGCAGCTAGAGAAGGTAGACGGCTACATTGCGGGCAAGATCAACGCTGCCCACCAGATTTTCGAGCACCTTGCCGACATTGACGAGATTACCCCGCAGCGCGTGCGACCGGGCGACCGGCACACCTATTGGGCCTTGCGGTTCACGCTCGACACCGCGCGCCTGGGCTGCTCGGCCGAGGAGTTTGCCGCGGCGGTGAGCGCGGAGGGGGTCCCGGCCAATGGACCGTACATCGGGTCCGGGCAGGAAGGGCCGCTGTACCGCAATCCCTTCCTCGCCGAGCCGCGCTGCTATGGCGCCAGCCGTTTTCCGTTCGACTACCGGCGCGAACGTCCCGTGGACTACCGGCTGGTGCAGTGCCCGAATGGCGAGGCGCTGATGAGCCGCGGGGTTGGCCTGCCCATCGGGCCGTTCCACACGCAAGAGGACGTGGATGACATTGCCCAAGCGGTGCGGAAAGTGGTGGCCTACTATCGCCAGCGGGTGTAGCGAGTAGTTATCAGCGGTCAGCCGTCAGTTATCAGCTTTCGGACCGAGGGCAGCTACCACCGGCTGGATTGCGGCCTGCGCCGCAATGACGGAGGCCAAAGTCCAGGCCACTACCGCCGCTGACGGCTGACCGCGGACAGTCCATAGAAGGAGATTGTGCCGTGCTGGTGATAGACGTGAACACCCACTTCGGGATGCAGGCCGGAGGCAACCTCGATCTGTCGCTGCCGCGGTTAGTGCAGGAGCTGGACAGCCATCGAATCGCCCTGGCCTTCACCGGTTCGCTCCGCGGGGTCAGCTACGACCATGAGGCCGGGAACCGCGAGACGCTCCAGGCTACGGAGCGCTATCCCTGGCTGTTACCAACGGCCACGCTGGACCTGCGGCGCTACCTGGACTGGGAGGCGGAGATCGAGCGGTGCTTGCAGGCCGGGGTGCGGCTGTTCCGGCTCTTCCCGGAGCTGCAACGCTGGACGATCTCCGGCACACCCTTTCCCGATCTGCTGGCCAAGCTGGCCGGGTCGGGCGCGGTGGTGATGCTCTCCGGGCGCGGGGCGGCGGGTGTACCCACGGCCATTGCCCAGGCCACCGCCGAGTACGGGCTGCCGGTGATCCTGACCGACACCTTCTACGCCAACATGGGCGAGGTGATCGCCGCCGCGCGACGCTATTCGCACCTCTATATCGAGACCAACTACCTGTCCTCGCCGCGTGCGGTTGACGTTATGGTGAGCGAGGTCGGTGCCCACCGTCTGCTCTATGGGTCCGCAGCGCCGGAGTATTCCGTCCAGCGCGCGCTCAACGAGGTGTTGGAAGCGGACCTTACCGACGAGCAGAAGGCAGCCATCCTGGGCCAGAACGCCCTCCGACTGTTCCGGCTCGATCCGGCGCTGGCCGCCGGCCGGCCGCGGCTTGCGTCGGCAGCGATGGTGCGCTTGCCCGGCCCGATCATTGACGTCCATTGCCATCTCGGCCGCTGGCCATTCCCGCTGCCCGACGGTGGCGCCGCCGGGCTGCTGGCGCTGATGCGCCAGGCCGGGGTGACTCAGGCGGTCATCTCCTCGGCCCAGGCCATCGTCTACGACCTCTCCGGCGGCAATCGGTGGCTGGCCGCTGCCATTGCCGAGCACCCGGAGCTGCTGGGCTACGTGGTGGTGAATCCCAACTACCTGGAGCAATCGTGCCGGGAGCTGGATCGGTACTATGCGCTACCCAACTTCGTCGGCGCGAAGCTCCACATGTACTACGCGCAGGACACCACCCGTTCGAGCAGCGGGCAAGCGTTGCTCCGCGCGGTGGCGGAGCGCGGCAAGCCGCTGAAAATCCACGTCGAAGAGGGCGACCCGGTGGGCGCGCTGCGGGCACTGCGCGCGCTGGCGTTGGACTACCCCGATTGGAGCATTATCAAGGCGCACGGCGGTAACGGTCGGCTGGCAGCGGTCGTGGCCGACGTACCGAACATCTACTTCGAGTTCGGCGGCTCCGGTGGCCGCCCGCAGGACATCCGGCAAGCGTTGGACGTGCTGGGACCGCGGCGCGTGATGTTCGGCAGCGACGCCGACCTCTGCGACATCGGCAAGCAAATTGGCGTCCACTACGATGTCGCGCTGTCACCGGAGGAGCGCGAGCTTGTGCTGTTCGCCAATGCGAGCCGGATATTCAAGCGCTAGGCACTGCTGACCTTTTCACGGTCATTGCTCTGAAAATAGCACCCCATCCATCATTCCCGCGCACGCGGAAATCCACGCCCCCCTGCGGAGCGGGGGGACCATAGGGGAGCCGGAATCCGACGACTGGCCTTAGAAGAGCGCCATGCCCGTGCTCTTGCGGAACGCCTCGGCCGCTTCCCGGGTCGCCTCCTGATAGGCCGCCGCGGCCTCGCGTATCCGCCGGTACTCGTCCCAGGTCGTCACGATGTCGTCGGGCCGCTCCTGGCTCTTAGCCAAGAAGCCCGGTTCGCGCTGCGACTTGATCGGCAGCCGGGCATCCTGATAGCGAATGTCCTCGCTCCAGCGGATGTGGTCGGACCGATTGGGCGGCGACACGTGCGGGAGGTGCTGGTGGATCAGCAGAGCATCTCCAACCTGCATCGGGAACGCCACGTCGTCGAGGCCATCGAGCTGGGGCGCAAACTGGCTGGGACGCCACTGCTCGGTGTAGGGGACGGTATGACGGTGGCCACCCGGCATTAGGTGGAGGCAACCATTCTCCTCGTCCACGTCCACCAGGGGAATCCAGAATCCCGGTTCCGGCATCGTAGGGGCCGGCACGATGCGGGAGATAAACGTGTCGCCTTGGCCGGGGTCATGTGCCCCGAGGCCATACTGCTGCTGAGTGTAGGTAATCCGCTGGATGTCGTAGCGCGTGTCCTCGTGCCAGCGGAAGTCCGCCAAGCCGTATTGGGGCAGCTTCGGACGCAGGCGATGGCGTCCCTCGCAATGGACCTCCGGCCCGACGATTGATTCGGCGATGTCTACCAGCTTGGGATGGCGGAGGATGCCGAAGAGCGCCGGCCCGCAGAACTGACCCCCGGGGATTTCCGCATACACGTCGTCGCACTCCTCTACCATCTTGCGGAGACGGCGCTTGAACCCATCCTCCTCGTAGAGCGAGGTGAGCCGCCCGGCAGCGTAGTAGTCGCGGGCGACCTGATCAACCTTGGCCTCGATCTCGGCGATGAGGGGCTGTAGCTCCTGCGGGTCGAAGAGGCCGTCCAGGAACACGTAGCCCTGCTCGTCATAGTGCTGTTTCTGCTCTGCCGTCAGCCCAGCCATCCGCTGCTCCTTTCGCTGCGCTTGCTCCCACTTCGGGCATGACCGTGAACGTTGCAGTTCGATTAGGTGGGCACGTGCCGCACTTCCCGACCGCCCTCTCCCAGGAAGAGAGGGTGAGGCGGCCAGAGCAGCCGGCCCAACCACTTTGCTACTATAGGTTATCGAGGGAGACAATGACTACTGACGTGGCAACACGGCAGGCGCCACTCTATACCATCGAGGAGGTGCGTGCCCATGGCCTGCCGGTCCCATCCGAGGAAGAGCTACACCGCCGCCGCGTGGTCATTGATCGCACCTGGGCCAATGCGGCGCGACGACGCCTAGGCCCAGGCGAGAGTACGACGGCTGCCATCCGCCGCATGCGCGACGAGGCAGCCGGGATTGGCCCGCAAGGTAAGGGTGATCTATGGTGATCCGACTGGAGCGCGGGCAGTCGCGGCTGCGCGCACCGCGGCGATCACGTCGGCGAGCGGCGTGCCGGGGCCGAAAACGGCGTAGATTCCGGCTTCCTGTAGGCGAGGGATGTCGGTATCGGGGATAATTCCGCCGGCGACGACCGGCACGTCGTCCAACCCCTGCTCCCGCAGCGCCGCGAGCACCGCCGGAAATAGCTCCAGGTGGGCGCCGGAGTGCAGCGACAGGCCAATCACGTCCACGTCCTCTTGCAGGGCGGCTATCGCGATCATCTCCGGCGTCTGGCGGATGCCGGTATAGATGACCTCCATCCCGGCATCGCGCAGCGCCCGCGCCACAATCTTGGCCCCGCGGTCGTGCCCATCAAGACCCGGCTTGGCGATCAGCACCCGCAGTGGTCGGGCTGCGCCGGCTGCGGTCGTCGCGTTGCGCTCGGTCATCATCGATTTTCGCTCCGCCGGAGCGAGGGCAATCACCGACCCGTAAAGTGCGGCCGGCGCTTCTCCAGGAATGCACTCATGCCCTCGGCGCGATCCTCGGTCCCGAACATCTCGCCGAAAAGCTCCGCTTCCAGTGCGTTGGCGGCGCGCCGCTCCAACCCCGCTACCAGGTTGAGCGCCCATTTCGCTCGCGCCAGTGCCCGCGGCGGCTTTGCCGCCAGCTGACGGGCAATGTCCAGCACCTCGGCACGCAGCTCGTCGTCGGCGTGTACGCCATGCACCAGGCCGATCCGCAGCGCCTCGTCGGCCGACACGAGCCGGCCGGTCAGGATCAGCTCCTTGGCCGGGCCTGATCCCACCAAGCGGGTGAGCCGGTGAGTGCCGCCCCAACCCGGTGTAATCCCCAAGTTGATCTCGGGCTGTCCCAGCCGGGCGCTCGTCGCCGCATAGCGCAGGTCGCAGGCCAGCGCCAGCTCACAGCCGCCACCAACCGCTACACCGTTGATCGCCGCAATGACCGGTTGCTCGAGGTCCTCGACCAGGTCCATGACGGACTGCCCCAGCAGCGCCCAGGACCGACCACCGGCCGCATCCATTTGGACCATCTGCCTGATGTCGGCGCCGGCCGAGAACGTGTACCCGCTGCCGGTGATAACCACCACGCGGACTTCCGGTTGGCCCCCTAGCGCGGTCAGGTGGGTGGTCAAGGCACGGAGCAGCGTGTCGTCCATCGCGTTGCGCGCTTGAGGGCGGTTCAATGTCACGACCGCCACCGGCCCAGCCCGCTCGACCGTCACGACCTCCGTTTGCGCTGCATCCATAGTTGCTCCTCGGCCTCGGCGCGCCGCCGATGTGCCCAACGGCCAACGCCAGCGTATCATGAATAAGGGGCCGCCGTCCGCTTACCGTTACGCCGGTCGCCACTATGTCGCTACTATAAAGGGAACATGGCCCAACTCGGAGCCGCCGTCACCACCGGCGCTGATCGTAGCGCCCCGGCCGTCGGGGCAGCGCCGGCCGCCACCGACCACGCGGCAGCGCTGGCCGCGGCCCGGCAGGCCGCCACTCTGCTCGTCGACCGCTACGGCGCGCGGCGCGTGTATCTGTTCGGCTCACTGGCCGCCACTGGCTCGGTGCTGTTTCATCCGGCCTCCGACATAGACCTCGCCGTCGAGGGCCTGCCCGGTGAGGCCTTCTGGGCAGCGCTTGACGCTGTGGATGCAGTCATGCCACGAGGCCACCCGGCCGATGTGTCCACGCTGGAGTCCGTGCGGCCGTATATCAAGGAGGCGGTACTGGAGCGCGGAATACTGCTCGCCCACAGCGACAGTGCCACCTCGGACGAGACTGACGGAGCAGTAATGGAGCAACCACGCTGGCGCCTACTCGCGGAAGAGATCAAGCACGAGCTTGGCAGGATGGAGGAGTTAGTAGCAGAGGCCAGTCCTCTGACTGACCCGGCGTTTACCCCCTCTTCCTGTTTCGAGGTGCGTGCCGGCGGCAGCATCCTCCAAGACTTCTACAACGGCGCGGAACGGTCCTTCCAGCGCATCGCCCGTATCGTAGACGAGCACGTGCCCTCAGATGAACAGTGGCATCAGACGCTGCTCGCGCAGTTGGCCGCACCGTATCCAGGCCGGCGTCCCCCGATCATCTCCGCAGCGATACGCGAGGATCTCGACAGGTATCTACGGTTTCGTCATCGCTTTCGCAACATTTACGGCCCCGACCTCAACTGGTCGCGCCTTGTTGAGTTGCTGCATACGCTCAGTGACACGCACCGCGACTTGTCGGCGGAGTTCAACGCCTTCTGTGCCTACCTGCGCCGGTATCCCGCCGGGCGAGCGGCCGGGGCCGCAGAGTCGAGCTGAGGTGAGGAGTACCATGCCTAGCCGGCGTGCCCGCGTAGAGCGCGTTGACGAGGATCGTTTCCGTCTCGTGTTCGGCCGGCCACTGGCCGCCGAGGTGGCGTTGATGTACTTCGGCTTCTATCCGGACACCCAGCTCCTCTGGCACAAAGGCCGCGTAACGGCCGTCGTGGCGCCGAGCGCGATCTACGAGCAGGTTGTCGCCGACTTCGGCGAGCCGGAGGAGGTGAAGTGGACCTTCTGATGCAGCCGCTGCCAGCGGGTTAGGCTGCGCGAGGCACCACCGCCGCCCCGCTGCCGGCTCAGGCGCTACGCGGCGCGCTCGACGGTCACCGGCGTACCGGCCTGCACCCTGCGGAACACCGTCGGGTCGCCGCGCAGCTTGCCGAACAGGTTCACCGGGCTGGCCGGACGGATTTCGCCGGGGCTGCTCATCGGCGTCGGGCCGAAGAAGATGCAGAACGCGCGCGCCGGGGGCCAATAGCCCAAATCGCCCAGCCCTACCGTCGGTTGGGCAGCGTCTTCCTCCAGGCCGACCGGGATCGTAAAGTAGATTTCGTCGCCCCACGTGTTCGCCGGGATAGTGAAAGGGAGCGCGTCCCAGACGGCCGCGGCCGTCTCGCCGGCATTGAGATCCGCGAGCGCTTCAACGCCGCCCGCACGGATGCGGATGGTGCGTCCGGTCACGGCGTTCATCGCTGTCCGCTCTCCCTCCACACCTGTTCGCTGCCCCTACCGGAGTCCTTGCGCCACCACCACCTCCGGGTTGACCGGCGTAGGCGGCTTCTTGCCACTCAGGACGGCTACGATGTTCTCGGCGGCGAGCTGCGACATCGCGGCCCGCGTCTCGTAGCTCGCGCTGGCGATGTGCGGCACGACGAGACAGTTATCGAGCGTCAGCAGGCGGTGATCGGCCGGCAGCGGCTCCGGCTCCGTGACATCCAAGCCGGCGGAGTCGATCTCGCCGTCGCGCAGCGCCTCGTACAAGGCGTCGGGGTCCACCACCGGGCCGCGCGAGGAGTTGACGAGCACCGCAGTGTTCTTCATCATCTTCAGCTGCTCGTGGCTGATGAGATGGTGCGTCGCCGGCATGTATGGCGTGTGCAGGCTGATGAAATCCGCCTCGCGCAGCACCGTTTCCTGGTCCGCGAACTCAATCCCTAGCTCCTCTTCCAGGTCCTCGCGGCGGAAGACATCGTAGTAGAGGACCCGCATCGAGAAACCCTGCGCCCGCCGGGCCATGCCGGCGCCGATCCGTCCCACGCCGATCAGGCCGAGCGTGGCATGGTGAATATCCTGGCCCATGAGCAGCAGCGGTCCCCACGTCTTCCAGTGGTCGTCCGTTACGTACTTGTAGCCGGGCACGATTCGTCGCGCCGCGGCCATCATCAAGGTCCAGGCCAGGTCAGCCGTCGTATCGGTGAGCACTTCCGGGGTGTTGGTACCGACCACGCCGCGCTTTGTCAGGGCAGGCACATCGAAGTTGTCGAAACCGACCGCCAGGTTGGCCACGACCTTGAGATTCGGCGCCGCGTCCAGGACCTCATCGTTGATCGGCTCCGTGAGCAGGCTGAGTAGCCCGTCCACGTCCTGCACTTCCCGCAAGAGCACGTCGCGCGGGATCACGTCGTCGCTGTCCCACTGGCGAACGGTGCAATGCTCACGCAATAAATCCGGGCCATTCTCCGGGATGCGGCGAGTGACGTAGACCGTTGGCATGGCCTTCTCTCCTTTTTCTAATTTCTGACCGGTCGGTGCTCACTTATAGCTGTGCCCAGGCCGCCTGCCACACGCGCCGGCAGTTGGCAAGCAGCACGTCTTGGGATTCACCCTCCATCGGGCGCACCTCGAATGTGACCAGCGGCTTGCGCGTCGGTAGCTCCTTGTCGAAGAACCCGATACGCCGGAGTACCTGTAGAAACTCCACCAAATCGCTCACGTCGTTCTCGGTGCCTGGGGCGCCGAAGCGAGGGTGCTTGTCGCCATAGGCCGGGTGATCGGGGTCGCCCATCAGACAGTTGCCGATATGGGTATGGATCAGCAGGTCCTGAGCCAGTGTCAGCGACTCCTCCGGGGTTTCTCCCAGCAGCGGGAGGTGGCTCAGGTCAATGGTCAGACCGAAGTTCGGGTGCGTCTCCCGCACTCGCTCCCCCACCGCCACCGCGTCGCGGGTCGGCCCCAGTAGGGATTTCTTTTCGATGGAGCGGTCGAACGTCTCCAAAGAGATCGTCAAGCAATAATCGCCGGCCTGGTCTTGGGCGTACTGGCAGATTTCCCGCAGGCTCTTGGTCACCTGCTCGATAGCTTGCTCCTTGTGGTCCTCGCCCGGCCACGAGCCTAGCCCGTCAATCATCGCCAGCAATCGGACACCGTGCTCGTAGGCTTGGTCAATGGACGCCTTGATGTCGGCCACGGAACGTTGGCGCAGGTCTTCATCGAGTGCCGCCGTGTTGAGCTGGTTGCCCAGAATGCCCGGCTGCGATCCGAACCCCAGGTCCATGTGCGCCATGTCCACGATTTCCCGGACCTGTTGCCGCACCGCCGGGTCTTGCATCCGCGTCACTTCCAGCACGTCGAAGAACGGGTCCGCAGCCACCCGCTGAACGGTCTCGACGATGGGGCCGTCCCCTCCCATCGTCTCCGGGTACATCATGAAATGCACGAGGCCGATCTGTAGGTAGTTACTCCAGTGCGTGTCCACACACTACCTCCGCTTGAGCGTATGCCCGCCGTACCGTCGTGCGAGCGCCACAGTCTAGCAACGCCCCCGGTTCCGGTCAATGCCAGCCGCGCAATCCGAGGGACTTTCCAAAGTCGCCGCCAAAACCGGTCATTCTGAGCGGCCTGTCCACTGTCATTCCGAGCGGAGCGCAGAATCTCGGCCACGGGAGAGACCCTGCGCTCCGCTCAGAGCCGGCACTGAGCCTGTCGAAGTGGTGACAATGGAAAGGCCCTGGCACGATCCCGGCGAGCGACCGACGCTCCGTTGGTATCCTCGCTGTGGCCTCGCTCGACAGCGCGGCACCCCCATCACGCGCCGGAGAGACGTGTACGCATGAACATCAGAGAGGTCCGGGCGGTACCGGTGTACTTGGCGCCCCATCCGACGACCCCGGCACGAGTGGCCAAGGACCCCGACGGCGGCCATTTCGTCAGCCCGATGGACCGGTATGCCTACGACAAGCCCGGCCGCAGCTGGAGTGAGCGCTGGCCACGCACGGCCTGCGTCGTCACCGCCGACGACGGCACCTGGGGACTGGGGTTTACCCATATGGCGGGGCCGGTCTGCTCGATCATCAACGATCACTTTGCCCAGCTGTTGGCCGGGCAGAATCCCCTGGCGACCGAGAAGCTATGGGACATGCTGCGGCGCTCCGCCGCGCCATACGGCGCCACCGGGGTAGCCAGCTACGCCATCAGCGCCGTTGATAACGCGCTCTGGGACCTGAAAGGGAAACTGCTGCGCCGGCCGGTGTACGAGCTGCTCGGCGGCCCGGTCAAGGACCGGATTTTCTGTTATGCCTCCAACACTATGCTCGACTACAAGACCAGCGACTATCTGGAATGGTACCTCGAGCTTGGTTTCGAGGCCGTCAAGGTCTTCCTGCGCCATGGGCCTGACGCGGGGCTGGCCGGGTTGAACAAGAACGTCGAGCTGGTCGCGCGAGCACGAGAGCAGGTCGGCCCCGACGTCGAGCTGGCCGTGGACTCGTGGCTGTCGCTGAACGTGGAATACGCCGTGCGCGTGGTGGAGGCGCTGAAGCCGTATCGGATCAAGTGGCTCGAAGACTACCTGTTGCCGGAGGACATGGAGAGCTATGCCAACCTGCGGTCCCGGGTGCCGGGGCAAACCCTGGCGACCGGCGAGCACTGGTACACGATCCATCCGTTCGCGCAGGCCGCGGGGCGGGGACTGGTAGACATCCTACAGCCGGACATCCAATGGGTGGGCGGCGTCACCGCCAGCGTGCGAATCTGCCACATCGCGGAGGCCCATGGACTGACGGTGATCGGACACGGCGGCATGAACTATCCCTACGGCCAGCATCTTGCCTACGCGATGCCGGTGATCGCTTGGGGCGAGCGCTCCGAAGGCGTAGCGCCGCCGGGTGTACCCTTGGCGGAGATGACCCTGCTACCCGGCACCCCCCCGGTCCAGGACGGCTACGTCCGGCCGTCGGACGCGCCGGGCTTTGGTCTTGAGATCACCTTGGACTGGCTCGAAGCACGCGCGGCGTGACACTCCACTCCCCCGCCTCTCCCCGTCATTCCCGCGACCGTGGTCGAGAGGGGGCCGGGGGTGAGGTGCAATACCGGAGCAGGAGGCGTAGTTATGCTTCGCGCTGCCAGCGGGCGAGGGGGTGCTGGCGGTCGGCCAGCGGGAGCGCGACCCGCGTACCCTGACGGTGCGATTCGTAGACGGCGAGAATCATCTCCAGCGCAGCCCGGGTGTCGTGCCCGCTCGACATGGCCGGTGCGCGGTCTGCCTCGACCGCCGCCAGCAAGTCGCACACGATGAGCTGGTTCGCCGTGTGCATGCCGCCGCGCAAGCTCTCCGGCCCCAGCGCCGGCGGCAGCGGCCCCGGCTGCACTAGCTGCCACTCGGAGAGCCGGTCCGGTGGCGCAAACGGGCCGGGGAACAGGTAGATCGGCGAATCGGGGCTGCTCCAGAAGGTCAGCATGCCATCAGTGCCGCAGACCTCTACCCGGAAGTAAGGGGAGCCGCCGCCGTCTCCCGCCCGCCCGCACTCGTAGGTGCCCAGGACGCCATGATCGAAGCCATACTGCGCGATCACATCGTCGCCGGCGATCAGCCCCCCTTCTTCTTGGGCCACCTCGATGTCTGCGACGGTTGCGTCGCGCCCATTCCGAGTGACGTGACCGTGACACCAGCGAGCATCGCCGGCGAAAAGGCGCATCAGGTCGAGCAGGTGGGTGCCGAGCACGAGCAGGTCCATCCCCCCGCCACGACGGTCTTGCTTCCCGAAAGCGCGGATGACGCGCAACCGACCTAGCTCGCCGCGGGCGAGATACTCCTGCACGAGCGCCGGTCCGGGGTAAGCGCGATTCTGGTGGGCGTAGGCAATCTTCACGCCATGCCGGTCACAGGCCGACAGCATACGATCTGCCGCCGCGAGCGACGGCGCCATCGGCTTTTCGGCATAGATGGCTTTCACGCCGGCCTCGGCAGCGGCAATGGTCATCGCCTCGTGCTGGTCCAGCCAACGCGGCCCAATGGCGACCAGATCGAGGCTCTCTTGCGCGAGCATGTCGCGGTAGTCGGCATAGGCGCGCTCGGCGCCCGTGCGCTCCACCGCCTCCGCGCGCCCCGCGTCGTCGGCATCGGCCACGGCAACGAGCCGCACGTTCGGTAAGCCGACAAAGGCCACGTCCAAGCCGTGACCGTAGTTCCCGCGGCCGGTGTGTCCAATGACCCCGGCGCGATACGTGTCCTGATAGGTGGCACGCTCGATACCCATGTTCATCGCCTTTCGTACACAAGCTCGGCAGCGCCAGGCAGGATACCAATTTCGGCCAACGGCTCGCCCCCATCACGCCGGGGCCGGCGGCGCGAGAATGGTGTTGCGGGCCGGGATTATTCGGACGGCCGAGTAGTCCGTTGTCTCGGTCGCCGGCTGCTCTGCCGACGGGACCGGCACCGGCCGGCGCAAGATGAACTCTGCCTGATCGAACTCCTGGTAGACAAGGTATCCCATGTCGAAGCGCTCGATCTGATGGTCCGCGGTCGATGCGAAGTCCGGGACGATCAGCGGCCCGGTGTCCACCTGGAACTGTGGTGGATTGCGGGGCACGCGCGCCGCCGGCCCCGGCAGCACATTCATCGTCCGCACCGGATACTCCAGCACCGCCCGCTGCCGGCCCGCCTCATCGTGCAGCTCGGTGCGGGCAATGAGGGGGCGGTTGGCGAGCGTCGCCGTGACGATAGCGGCTCGATCCGGGAGCTGCTCCGCCTGCGGAAAGCGGCGAATGTCCAGCTGCACGGCATCCCAGTGCTCACGGATGACACCGTATTGGCGATTGTCCCGTTCGCTCACCCAATGCGTCCGAATAAGGAGGAATTCATCCTGGGACCAGATACCGCAGAACTCATAGTTGGGCATCGTGAACAGCGGATCATCCATGTAGCAACGCTCGGAGCGACAAGGCGCAATCAGGTAGAAGATCTCCTCCGCCCCCGCTTGCTCGTCAACGATGGTGCAGGCCGCATCGAGCTGGATCCGCGCATGATTTCCAGGGCCAAACCAGGTCATATACGAGCTGGCAAAGTCAATAGCGGTCATGGTGTCCTCCTAGCCAGTTGCAGCTGTGGCCCCCACCCTTGCCCTCCCCCCGTGCTGACGCACAGGGGAGGGAATACGCTGTCCCCCTGCGGAGCGGGGGGAGTATGGGGGCCAGGAATGGCCCTGGATGGCGGCTTCCGCCGCCATGACGTGTGCCTAGGTGCGACCCAGGGCACCCGGCGCTTAGTGTAGTCCCAGCTCGGCGAGGCGCACCGCGTCACCCAAGTAGGCGCCCTGGCGGAGCAACTCCCGTTGCAGCGTCTTCACGTCGAGCGCCTTGGGCGTGACCCCCAGCTTTGCGGAGAGAGCGGCGGCAATGCCGGTGGCCTCTCCCAGGGCCATGATGCTCGGTCGCGCCCGCATCCCGGTCGGGTCGTGACCGCGGCGGACGTAGGCGGCGCCACGGCCAGTCACGAGCAGACCCTCCACCCCTTTCGGCTGGATCATGCGATACGGGGCGTCGTGGCCCGATTTTTCTCCACCGTGCATCGCTTGCCCTTCATGGATATTCCGGTACATCACGTCCTGGAACTTCTTGCCCTCGTAGGCTTCCATGGCGGTGAGGGTGCGCTCTCCGTCAATGCACGGCCCGCCGCGGGCGCCGAAGTACGGGACCATGAACAGCATGTAGGCTCGCTGGAAGCCAGGCACGTGCTCCCGATAGAAGTGCAAGGTCTCTTGGGCGTGGACGCGCGCGGCGGTCTCGATCTTGGAGTGCTGCTTCATGTCCTCCCGGCGGATTTCGCCGCGCACGTTGAGCCGCGAAGAGCCGACGTGTCCATCGAACTGCAATATCGCCGCGCTCTCGGTATGCACCGTCGGCTCCAGGTCGCGCATGTGTCGGTACGACCCGTCCTCCCAAGCCTGGCGCAGGAGCGGCAGCATCGGCTGCGGAAAGCGGCCGGGGTTACGGCCACGTACCCACTCTCGATCCGCGTCGCTGAGTGGCACGCGGGTCGCCGCGAAAGCGTCGTAGGCGGCAAAGTCCACGCCGGCGACGATATAGAACAGGGCCGTATCGTTCCAAACGCGGTACGGCGCGCCGCCCCGCCGCTCTCTGACCAGCGGCCCGTGTGCCGGATCGGGTGGCGAGGCCATGATGACCGGCGCACCGGCGCGGCGGGCGATGTCAACGTCGGCCGTGGCATCTATCACGACCTTGGCCTTGACTGCCACCCGCCCCGACTTGCCCTCCACAAACAGGCCGGTCACGCGGTTGTCTTCCATGATCGGATCGCCGGCCCATACGGTCAGCAACAGCTCGATGCCCCACTCTTCACTGAGCTTGGCGCCCAGATACGACACTAGGCTCGTCTCGTCCGCGTAGTTGTTGGCCGTGCGGCGCTTCTCTATCGTGTCAATGAACATTTTGGGGATGCCGGACAGCCCACCGACCAGAGTGCCGTCGGCTTCGTTATACAAACCGCCGGCAACGATCATGGCCGGACCGATGTTGCCGCCGAGCGCGGCCAGGCGATCAATCAGCAGCGTCTTGGCGCCTTGCTTGCCCGCCGCAAGCGCCGCGAACAACCCGCCAATGCCGGCGCCTACCACGGCCACATCCACGTCGTAGGCGACGGGCACCCGTTTCTGTGGCTCGACAACGTATTCCACGGCTCCATTCTCAGACATTTGCCTCTCCCTGTGGTTATGTGCTCGGCCGCCGCGCCGCGCGTTCGCGGGACTACTGTGCCAGCCTCTACCGTCCAGTGACCAGTGACCAGTGACCAGTGACCAGTGACCAGTGGCCAGTAGCTCGGAGTGGTATCTCTGGTGGTTGTCCACAGATCAGGCGCTCTTTCCGATGCAATTGCCCCGACTGCAGCTGGCCTCCGGCTTGCATGCGCTTGTCGGGAACGCTACCTTAGCCTGGAAGATGCGCCGGTTCCGGCGCGGCATCCACTCCGCACGGGGACATGGATTCCCGCTGGCGCAAGAATGACGGGGGACGCGGCCGGGCACCGGAAGATGGCCATGTCGGCCGGCACCAGCGAGGAGGCCGCTCGATGACAAGCAGTACGACCGCAGCAGCGCTCTCGCGTGCGATACTGCTGACCATGTACGAGCGCATGGTGCTGATTCGGGCCTTCGAGGACCGCGTTAAGGCGCTGGTGGATGGCGGCATTGCGTTCGGCGCTGCCCACTACTACGTCGGCGAGGAAGCCGTGGCGGTAGGAGTCTGTACTGCCCTGCGACCGGACGACTGGATTGCCTCCACGCACCGTGGTCACGGGCATTGCATCGCCAAAGGGATGGACGTGGCACCGATGATGGCCGAGCTGTACGGCAAGGCCAGCGGCGCGAACCGCGGCAAGGGCGGCTCCATGCACATCACGGACGTGCGCGTGGGCATGCTCGGCGTGAACCCGATCGTCGGGGCCGGTATTCCCCACGCGGTGGGCGCCGCCTTGAGCGCCAAGGTGCGCCGGACCGGTCAGGTGGCCGTGACCTTCTTCGGCGATGGCGGCGCGAATATCGGTGCCTGCCACGAGGCGATCAACCTGGCTGCGGTCTGGAACGTGCCCTGCGTGTTCGTCTGCGAGAACAACGGCTACGCGCAGAGCACGCCGGTCGAGTACAGCACCGCTGGCGAGGTCTGGAAACGTGCCGCCGGCTACGGCCTGCCCGGCGAGAAGGTGGACGGCCAGGATGTGTTTGCCGTGTACGAGGCGACGGCACGGGCGGTCGAGCGTGCCCGCTCCGGCGGCGGGCCATCCTTGATCGAGGCGCGGACCTACCGTTACTACGGACACTCGGCCGGAGACGACGGGACGGCCTACCGGCTGGCCGAAGAGATCGAGGCCGCCCGCGCACGGGATTGCATCGCTCGCTTCCGTCAGGAGGTCGTCGCAGCCGGGACGCTGACCGCCGCCGATCTGGCGGAAATAGATGCCCACACGGCAGCGGCCGTGGACGAGGCCGTTGCCGCCGCTGAAGCAGCGCCGTTCCCGGCGGCAGCGGAGCTAACGACGGAGATCGTAGCGGGTTAGTACCTCATCTGCTCCAGCTCATTGTAGAGGGAGGGGGCCGGAAAGGAAGGGTCATGGTCACGACAACAGTAGCGCCGGCTGCTACCGAGACGGCCGCCGAGGTCTTGACGTTCCCGGAGGCACTGAACCGAGCGATCCGGCAGGAGATGCGCCGCGATCCGAGCATCGTGGTCATCGGCGAGGACGTGGCGGGAGCGGCCGGGCGGGAGCATCTAGGCTTCAAGGACGCCTGGGGTGGCCCCACCCGGTCAACCAAGGGGCTAGTTACCGAGTTCGGCTCCGGGCGCGTCTTGGACACGCCGATTGCGGAGATGGGGTTTGTCGGGGCGGCGGTCGGGGCCGCCATGAGCGGCCTGCGCCCGATAGTGGACCTGGGATTCATTGATCTGATCGGCTGCTGTTACGACCAGCTCATCAATCAAGCGGCGAAGATGCACTACATGATGGGCGGCCAGGTACAGATTCCTATGACGGTGCGGATGTCGTATGGCGCGCGCCCACCGAGCAGCCAGACGGCCGGCGGCGGCGCGGCGGCCACGCACTCCCAAACGCTCTACTCGGTCCTGGCACACGTGCCCGGCCTGAAATGCGTCGCACCGACCACGGCCTACAACGCCAAGGGTCTGATGATCGCCGCCATCCGTGACAACAACCCCGTGATCGTACTCGAACACCGCTATCTGGGGCTGAATGCGCGCACGCCGGTACCGGAGGAAGCCTATACGCTGCCGTTCGGGAAGGCCGAGATCGTGCGGCGGGGAAGCGACCTCACCCTCTGCGGGATCGGCCGCATGACCTACGTGTGCCTGGAGGCGGCCGCGGCGCTGGTCGCCGTAGGCCTGGAGGCCGAGGTCATCGACGTACTTAGTCTGTCGCCGCTGGACGAAGAGACCATCGTCGAATCCGTGGAGAAGACGCAACGCTTGGTTGTCGTGGACGAGGACACACCGTCCTGCTCGCTGGGACGCGACATCGCCGCCCGCGTCGCCGATGCCGGCTTCGACTTTCTCGATGCGCCCATCAAGACCATCAACAGCGCGGACACGCCGGTACCCTATAGCGCGGCCCTGGAATCGATCTATACGCCGTCGCCGCAACGGGTCGTGGATGCGGTACACGAGATGCTCGGTACGGGGTAGGGAGCCGGTGCGGGAATGACGGAGCCGGGCCGGAGGTAAATCATGGCCGTAGCAATCGCTATGCCTAACCTCGGCATGTACACCATTGAGGGTGAGGTCACGCGCTGGCTGGTGGCCGACGGGGCGTCAGTCGTGGAAGACCAGCCCGTGCTGGAGCTGACCACGGAAAAGACCACCGTCGAAATCCCGGCCCCGGCGGCCGGTATGCTCCATCAGGTCGTGCCGGTAGGCGGGCGCGTGCAGGTCGAAGGGATACTGGGCCACGTCCTCGCCCCGGGTGAGTCCCCTCCCGCCGCCGGATCACCGACAGCCGCGCCGGCGGCCGCTCCTGCCGCCACACCGGCACGCACGCCGGCAAAGCCGCCACCGGCACGCGCCAGCCGCGGCCGCGTGCGCGCCACCCCGGTCGCCCGGCGCCGCGCCCGCGAGCTTGGCATTGATCTCACCAGTGTCACGGGCAGCGGGCCTGGCGGCCGCATCACCGAGGCGGACGTGCAGGCGGCCGCGGCGAGTCGGCAGCCAGCGGGAACGGACTCCCCTGCTCCACAAGTGGAGCGGGGGCCAGGGAGTGAGGCCGGCGGGCCGCGCGTGCTGCGCCGCGTCCCGCTCACGGGGATGCGCGGCTTGATTGCCCGGCGGATGCAGCATAGCCTCACGTCCACCGCGCAGCTGACCTTGACCCGCGAGGTGGATGCCCGCCCACTGGTGCAAGCCAGAGAGCTACTGGTAGCCAGAGCAGCCGGCGAGGGGGTGCATGTCTCCTATGACGTGCTCTTGGCAAAGTCGCTGGCCGCGGCGTTGCTAGAGCACCCGGCGCTCAACGCTGTGATCGAGGGTGAGGAGGTCGTGCTGCTGGGGGAGGTACATATCGGCGTTGCCGTCGCCGTGGAGGACGGCCTTGTCGTGCCGGTGCTGCGTGATGCGGCCCACCGTCCGGCGCTCGATCTGGCCCGCGAGCTGACCGGACTGACCGACCGGGCACGGCAGGGGCGGCTACAGCCCCGGGAGATGGAAGGCGGTACCGCGACGCTGACGAATCTCGGCGCCTTGCACATTGACGCTTTCACGCCCATCATCAACCCGCCGCAGAGCGCCATTCTGGGCGTGGGCAACATTGCGCCGCGGCCGGCGGTGGCCGAGGACGGGGCGTTGACCGTGCGGCCGACGGTGCATCTCAGCCTCACGTTCGACCACCGCGTCGCGGACGGCGTGGCCGCCGCGACCCTCCTGGAGAGCATGGTATCTCAGTGGCAGCGAGCAGAGCTATGGGCCTAGCCCGGGTGCTCGTCATGCCGGCACAAGCCGGAAGCACTCTTGTAGCTTGCACTCTGCACCACAAGCGATGAAAATGACGGCCGGCGGAACGTGAAGCCCTAGACTGCGGCTTCCGCCGCAGTGACGAGGCACAGGCCAGCACCGTCATTGCGGCGCAGGCTGCAATCCAGCGGCGGGGAGGGTGGATTCCTGCGTGCGTGGGAATGGCGGGTCCGGGTTATATTCATCGGAAGGGAGGCACTACGATGGAATATCGGCGCATGGGGACCTCCGACCTGGAAGTATCGGTCATTGGGTTCGGTTGCTGGGAAATGGGCGGCGGCTATGGGTCTTTCGAGACCACGGAGGTCATCGCCGCCATTCACCGGGCGCTCGATCTGGGCATCACTTTGTTCGATACGGCCCGCGGCTACGGTGTCGGGGCCTCGGAGGAATTGCTCGGGAGAGGGTTGGGTGCCCGGCGCCAGGAGGCCATTGTCGTCACCAAGGGCGCGCTGCCCACGCGCGCAGGGCAGATGGACGACAAGCCGACCCGGCCGGGTCTGCCGCGCTTCAATCCTGGCCGCGACGCCCGCTACGCTTCGGTGATTGCGGACTGCGAGGCCAGTCTTCAGTCGTTAGGCACCGACTACGTGGACCTCTACCTCATCCATTGGCCGGATCCCGAGACCGCTTTCGAGGAAACGGCGCGGGCGCTGCATGACCTGCTGGCGGCCGGGAAGACCCGCTACGTTGGGGTGTCGAACTATGAGGCGCGCCAGCTCCACGCGGCGTGTGGGCTGGCGCCACTGGTGGCGAACCAAGTGGGCTATAACCTGTTCGACCGGCGCTGGGAGCACGAGATGATGCCTACGGCCCAAGAGCTTGGCGTGAGCATTATGGCCTACGGGCCACTGGCCCATGGGCTACTGACCGGGACATTCGATGCGGAGACGACCTTCGAGGAGGGGGACTGGCGCCGGGAGCGGCCGATCTTTGGTCAAACGCTGTTCAGCGCCGACAACTTTGGGGCTAATCTGCGGGTTGTTGACCAGCTCAAGCGGATCGCTGCCCGGCTGGGGACTACCTTGCCGCGCCTGGCGTTGGCCTGGGTCCTCAGCAACGAGCAGGTGGCGGTGGCGCTCTCCGGGACGCGGCGGCCAGCCGAGCTTGACGAGAACGTCGGGGCGCTCGACGTGGCGCTCACCCCGGAGGCCCAGCGGGAGATCGCCGAGATCATGACCGGTGCGGCCGGGCTTGCGACGCTCATGCCCTACTCCGAGACGCCCGTTCCGGCGCCACCGGGTAGCTAGCTCGTATGCTTCAGGCCCGCTCAATCGTTCAAGGGCAGGAGTAACCACGCACTCGGTTCCGTGCCACTGGGCCGATGCACTTGGCAACGCCGTGGGGGAATGCTACAGTCGCAGTAACCTGACGAGACTGTCCTGAGACTGGGTTGGTGAGGGATGCTCGCAGGTATTTTCATGCTCAGGAGCAAGGGGGGACGATGAAATTGACGCTCTCGATCTTCAAGGCGGACATCGGGTCGCCGGGGGGCCACACCCGCCCCTCGCAGGCGGTGCTGGCGGCGGTGCGGGAGACATTTGCCGCCGCCCAAGAGCGCGGCCTGCTTATTGACATGATGATCACCCACACCGGCGACGATATCGCGATCACGTGCAGCCATACCGTCGGCCCCGATAATACGGAGCTACACCAGCTGGCCTGGGACGCTTTCCAGAACGGGACGGCGGCTGCTCAGGAGCGCGGTGACTATGGCGCCGGGCAAGACCTGTTGGTGGATGCTCCCTCCGGCAACATCCGGGGCGCCGGCCCGGCCGTCGCCGAGCTGGAGTTCGAGCATAATCCGGTCAAGGACAACAAGGTCCGGCCGGCCGAAACGGTGCTCTTCTTCTATGCGGATAAGTGCGCGCCCGGCGCTTTCAACTTGCCGTTCTTCTTACCCCTTGCCGACCCGATGTACTGCGGGGGCCTGCTCCTCAAGCCGGAGATGAGCCAAGGGTTCAGCTTTTGCCTGATGGATATGGACTATACGGAGGGAGATCGGGAGATTACCCTCCATGCACCCGAGGACTACTATCGGCTGGCGGCCCTCTTGCGCGATGAAGCGCGTTTCGCCATTCAGTCGGCTTGGTCGCGTGCCCATCCCGACCAGCAGCTACTCGCGGCCAGTACGAGTCGGCTGCACAACATCGCCGGGACCTACGTCGGGAAGGATGACCCGGTGGCGATTATACGCACCCAGGGCATCTTTCCGGCACCGGAGGAAGTGCTCCTGCCGTGGGCGATCTGTCCCTACGTGACCGGCGACGCACGCGGCAGCCACGTGATGCCGATTACGCCCGTCCCCATCAACAGTGAAGTGCGCTTTGTGTACTGCCAACCGATTGTGTCGGCGCTTGGAGTTTCGGTAGACGCTGCCGGAAACTTCACCGGGGAGATCGTGGACTTCTTTGCCGACAGCCTCTGGGAATCGGTCCGTCGTGGCGCGGTCGAGAAGGGTCTGGCGATGCGCCGGCAGGGCTGGTTCGGAGCCGCGATGGCGTCCAACGCCGAGCTTGCTTACACCGGGCTGGTAGCCATCGAGAACGAGCTGGAAGACCGCTTCACGGTCCGTGGTTAAGACTACCCCCCGGCCCCCTATGTTCCCCGCTTCGCAGGGGGGCATGGATTCCGGCTTCCACCGGGATGACGGAAAGGGATTGGTGGCACTGCCTTCCAGCTCAAACGTCAGCACAACCTAGAGCCTAGGGTCGACCGGCTCGCTCTCCAGGGCCAGCACGCCGAAGATGCATTCATGCACCCGATACAGCGGCTCTTCCTCCGTAAACCGATGGAGCGCCTCGACACCCAGCGCAAACTCTCGCAGGGCTAACGAGCGCTTCACGGAGACCTTGCGGGACCGGAGCCGCTCCAGGTGCTCAGGAGCCGTATACTCCGGGCCATAGATCAATCGCAAGTACTCGCGTCCCCGGCACTTCATGGCCGGCTGAACGAGGCCTCGACTCCCTCTCACGATCCACCGGAGCGGCTTCACAACGATCCCCTCGCCGCCAGCGGCAGTCAGCTCTTTCCACCAGCTGATCCCTCTTGTCTCGCTGTCAGGGTCGGTCAGGTCGACAGTTTTGTAGGGAGTAGCAGCGAAGATCGCTCCATCAGCCTGGCAGAGGGCCGCGACCATCTCCATGTGCCAGGTGTGGTCCTTGTCCGTGTATGTCCGCCCTTCCGTCGCCAGCAGGTGAAAGGGCGCCAGCTTCAGGTCGGCCACACTCCTGACCGGCCAGCAGTAGCGACGATAGGCCGCGCGAAACCGGCTCGCCATTTCCTGGCGCTTCCGGTAGCGAGTGAGCAACGCCGCGCGCTCTTCTTCGCGGCCCGCGGCCTTCTTCAGCAAGGAGACGGCGGCATCGAGCGTAGTGCTGGCTGCGGCCGCCGTAGCTGCGTACTGATCCTGTAGCAACCCCTGAGCCTTCGCCGACCACGGCAGCAGCTCGGCATCGAGGCAGAGCCAGTCCGTCTCAAAGCGATCCCAGAAGTCCACCTGCGCCAAGGCGGCAGACATACGCGCGAGCAGCGTGCCCTCCATCTTGGTATCGGAAAAGAAGGGGCGTCCCGTGCGCGTATAGACGAGACCGAGCCGGCCATTGTCCGCCTGGAATCGGCGCTGGGCCGCCTCCTGATCGCGGCAGAGAACGACGATAGCCCGTGAGCCCATGTGCTTTTCCTCGCAGATAACCTGAGCCACTCCCTGCCCTCGGAAGTAAGCGAAGGCGTCGCGTGGATGCTCAAGGTACTCGCCATCTTTGCAGGTATCCGGAGGAGCCATAGTCGGTGGTAGATAGATAAGCCACCGCGGATCCACCGCAAATCGGCTCATGACCTCGAGAGCCGCCAAAGCATTCTCCTCGCGAATAGTGATGTTGCGGTGAATGCGTGTGGTAATGACACGCTTACCCAAGACATCGTTGATATCCAGTATGTCATCGTGGGGACGGCGCGATACAGCCGGCGCCTCTTGGCTTGGTGGTAGTAGAGGACGCACCGGGTCATAGTAGGTGCGGCGCGCCTGGACATGCACCAGCTCCTTTTCCGGATAGCGTAAAGCCGTCAGCTTCCCACCAAACACGCAACCGGTGTCAATACAGACAGTCCGGTTGCGCCACTCTGCGGCTGGTACCGGTGTGTGTCCGTAGACGACAGTGGCCGATCCTCGGTAGTCGTCAGCCCAGTTGTGACGAACCGGCAATCCGAACTCATCGGTCTCGCCAGTGGTTTCGCCATAGAGCGCAAACTCCCGTACCTGGCCCGAGGCGCGCCCTTGCAGCTCCTCCTTCAGGCCAGCATGAGCAACGACCAACCGCCCATCGTCGAGCACGTAATGGCTCACCAGCCCGTCGAGAAACTCCATCACGCTCCGTCGGAAGTCATCCGGCTCTGCGGCCAGCTGCGTCAGCGTTTCCGCGAGACCATGCGTGATCCGAACATCGCGCCCCTTGAGTTTTCGCATGAGCTTGATGTCGTGATTGCCCGGCACACACAGCGCTGCCGCGTCGGCCACCATGGCCATGACCAACCGGAGCACCCCAGGCGAGTTAGGGCCTCGATCCACGAGATCGCCAACAAACACCGCACGCCTACCGTCCGGGTGGCGCACCGTGGGCCGACCAGTCGGGCCGCCGATGTCATAGCCCAGCTGCTCCAGCAACGCGACAAGCTCATCGAAGCAGCCGTGGACATCGCCAATGATGTCGAACGGACCATGCTCCTGCCGCCGGTCGACCCACAAAGGCTGCCGCACGATACGGGCGGCGGCGACCATATCCGGCGTGCTCAGGATAGCGGTGTGTCGAAAACCCTCCCGCCGCAGGCCGCGGAGCGAGCGTCTCAGCTGCTGACTGTGCTGCCGAACCACGTGGGGACCGAAGTCGCGGTTGGGCCGGTCGCGGTTGCGCTCCTGGCACAGCTTGGCCGGCAGGTTGAAGACGAGGGCCACAGGAAGCACGTGGGCTTCTCGTGCCAGCGCCACCAGCGGCTTGCGTGCCTCCGCCTGAACGTTGGTAGCATCTACCACGGTGAGCCGGCCAGCCGCGAGGCGTTTGCGAGCGATGAAGTGGAGTACGTCGAAGGCATCTTTCGTCGCAGCTTGATCGTTTTCGTCATCGGACACGAGGCCGCGGCAATAGTCGGATGACAGCACTTCCGTGGGCTTGAAATGCTTGCTGGCAAACGTAGACTTGCCGCTGCCCGAAGGGCCGATCAAGACCACCAACGACAGTGCCGGGACAGTGATATTCATCGTGAGAATACCGCCATCTGGGTCGGAGGACCTACGGCCGGGTCAACTGGACCGATAGGCAGCAACCGAAACGCATAGCCGGAGCGATCTGCCACCCGCTGCGCCCAGCGTGAGAACTCCGCGCGGGTCCACTCGAAGCGATGATCGCGGTGGCGGAACCGACCGGCGGCAAGGTCCTCGAATCGCACGTTGTACTCTGTGTTCGGCGTGGTAATCACTACGGTTGACGGCCGTGTAAACTCGAAGAGCACCCGCTCGAAAGCGCCCAGCCGCGATGGTTCGATGTGCTCGATAACCTCCAGCGCACAGGCGGCATCGTAACCGGTGAGTCGTTGATCCCGGTAGGTGAGCGCTCCCTGAAAAAGCTCGATGCGCGCGCGTTGTCTCGCCGGTAACCGGTCGAGCCGCAAACGTCTCGCTGCTAACGCTAGGGCCCGGGAGGACACATCCATACCGGTGATTTGCTCATAGTCCGTATTCTTGAGTAGCACCTGGAGAAACTTCCCCTCCCCACAGCCCAGGTCGATCACCCGTGTAGCGCCGGCTCCCCTGAGCACAGCCAGCACGGCCATCATGCGCTGCTCACTGAGGCTGATTCTGTCCTCCAACACCGCCTCTTCGCGGGCCTGTGCTTCCTCGGTAGCATCGGGATTGATGTCGTCGTCGACCACCAGTCTGGCGAGGGCCTCGCGGGTGAGCAGGCGCCGGTACCGCAAGTAGCGGTCAACGATCAAGTCACGTTCCGGGTGAGTCGAGAGCCAGCCCGCTCCTTTTGCCAGCAGCTTCTCCAGCTCGTCCCTCCCAACCCAGTAATGCTTGTCGTCGTCCAGTACCGGCAGCAAGACATACAGGTGTGTGAGGAGGTCATGCAGGCGGTGGGTGGCATCGAGAGCGAGTGACCAATACGTGCTCTCTCCCCACTGCGGAAAGGCTACATCGAGCGGCTGGCGCTCGGCGCTGACGTTGTAGCCGAGCGGCTCGAAGAGCGCCCGCAGCATGCGCTCACCATCGCGACATTGGACCGCAGTGATCTGCACCGCGAGCGGAATAGCCGTAGCCGCAAGTGCCGGTCGCTCTTTACTCTGGCCGCCCAATGCCGACTTGTACACGCGGGCCAACGCCACGCTCAGAAAAGATGAGGCCACATACGGCCGGTCGTTCACGTACTGGCCGAGCGTGCGGTCCTGGCTCTGACGGCTTCGTCGCCGCCGCACGAGACGGATCGGATCGAGGTCAACGAGCAGTGCCGCCGTGCAGACCCGGTCGTGCGCTACCGGATAAAAGACATGGGCCTGACCGAAGGACAAGGAGAACGATTGACACCGGGCCGGATTCTTGGCCAGAAGAAAGCCCAGGTCGGTGGCAGGTTGGTAGGTTGTGGTAATCGTCAATAACATCGCAGCGGTCCCGTCTGTGACGCCCGTGTGTCTCTAGCGCCCGCCGGCAGTATCGTGCTGCCGCATCAGCGCCGGGTCGTTCCGCTGCGGGTTTTGTGCCGCCGATTGCATCTCAGCGCCGTCCGCCATGAGGGCGCTGGGCATTGGCTCGTCACCCCGTTGGGCGGCAGCGGGCGGCGGCCCGTTGGCCGCGCAGGGTGTCTCGAACCGGGGGAGGCCGAACGGCAAGTGCGTCCACCCGCGGGCCAGAATATGCCGATCATTCGTCTGCCGCTGCCGGCTCGGGCCACCCCACATCGTGAACGAGCGGGCGTTGGCGTAGTGGCTAACGAACGCCCGGCGAAAACGATCCGGGGACCGATTGGTGTGCGAGCGGTGGAGAATGTGCCCGGCAAAGAACACCACGTCACCCGGCTCGGCGACGGCCGGCACTTCCCGCCCAGGATACCGCGCAGCAATCCGGCTCAACGTGTTGACTGCCGTGTCCGTATGCGACACGTGCTCCACGGGTGTCAGCGCCAGGTTGGCGTGATTCTGGGTGAGCCGGTCCGCACTGGGATAGATCGGCTCGTGCTGCGTGCCGCCCGTGAACCACACGCAGCCGTTTTCCTCATCCGCCCGCTCCAACGCCAGCCACGCGCCGCAGAGCGTATCGGGGTAGGTGGGGATGTAGTAGCTGTCCTGATGATAGCCTTGGCCGGCGCCACCGGGCGGCTTGAAAAAGAGCATCGTCTGCATCGCCATCACGTCCGGGCCGATGAGCGCTTCGAGCACGTCGAGAATACGCGGATGGAGCAGAAAGCGCTCGTGTATTTCCAGATGTTGGTGCAGCATATGGATGCGGAGGTACCGGCGCTCGATCTCGGCTACGCTGGCGCCTGGCGGGGGTGGCGCCAAGCCCGGCGCCTCGACGCGGCCATACAGGAGGTCCTCGGTGTGAGTGAGTAACTCCTGCACCTCCTCCGGACCGACCAGGCCGCGCACGATCAAGAACCCGTCCACGAGGAACCGCACGTACTCCTCCACGCTCACGCGATAGCGCGACCGGGCCGCGGAGAAATCGGTGGCGATGCGTTCGGGGCGCGACCCGTTTTGCGCGCGCACGATGGCGGCGCCGTTGGCGTGTCCGGCGTCCGATTGCGTCAGCCGCGTGATGCCGAGATCAACCCGCTGCCCGCTGGCGGCGGCTCCGGCGGTCGCTGGCGGCTCGCTCCGGCTGCTCATCGTGTGGCCTCCTGACTTCTGATTACCGTTGTGGGCGCCGCAAGCCCTCGTGAAGTAGCAGTGCGGGCGGCAGGGATGTCCGGGTACTGTATGATACCCATCAGGTGGGCCACATAACATGGGACGGACGGATGCCATCGCTGCCGATTCCGCCGGACCGATGCTGTGCCGCCGCTATGTTGAGGGCTGACGCTAAGTATAGCCTCCGACCTGGTCCTTGCTTACTGTTCTCACCACGGAAGGGACGCCGGGAGCTATGTACGATATCACGTTCCATGTGACGGAGTATCCAGAAGTAGGGCTAGGGGACATACCCGACCTGCATTGGCATCCGGAAAGTGCCAATACAGCACAATTGCCGACTGGGACACCCCCACCGGTTAGCGGTATTGCTATTGACTTCGAGGGCCGGGATGATCGTTATCGTCATCTCCTTGATCGTGTTTCCAAACTGCAGAGGATGATTACACAGAGTATTCTCAGTGATGTGTTTCAATCAAATCATCTTCTCCGTATAAGTAATATCGAAATGAAGAATAGAATCCGATCATATAAAGGACTATTTTGGGAGGAAAGCAAGCTCAGAGAGAAGGGGGTCGTAGAGCGTGAGGTTGATACGGAGCCACGCTACAGCTTTCTAGTTGGTTTGCGGAGAGTGAATATCGGAGGATACCTGGACTCTGTTGAAGATCACTATGCCATTATGTCCCCTTTCATCTCAACTACCACGCCGGATACCCAAATCATCTCTCAAGCATTTCTCTCCAAGGTCATTAATACTCTGCATGTGGAGACACGCCGCAGGAAAGTCAAGGTCAACTACCCGGCCCTGCTTGCTCTGGTGGTGCGCCATGGCATGGCACTCGTCTCAGCTAGTAGCGGTGGTCTGCAGATTCTTATGCCGGCTGAACTGCGTCCTGTGATCGCGGCCTGGATTGAACAGCATCTCATTGGCCCCGACCCAGATGGTCCCGTGCTCCCGGTGGCGAGTACAACGTGGCATATCGCTACTTGGGATGGCCGGGGCATGATCCCCAAGCCCGTTCGCCATGAACTGGATGGGGGGAGTACACAGAGCCGCCATCTCTGGCGAGCGCAGCATGACAAGCAAGTATTCTGGCGGCATGCCCCCGACCTACCGATACGGGCTGTAGCCTACCCGGTTCTGACTCCCCGGGACATTGCTGAACTCAGTTGGTTCCCGGAAGAGGCGGATCGGGCGCAAGTGCCAACTCAGGTGTTGGATCAGATCAGTGGCTTCGAGATCAGGCTTTTGGGACTCATGAAGGACGATGAGCGAGAGTATCGGTTTGACCGGCTGTTGTACCAGATGCGTCGTGTGGGGTGGTCACTGCTAGAAGAGGTTTTTGGGGCTTGCTACATCTTCGGAACATACTGGCAGTCGAGGTCGCGGCGGGGACAGCGAAGAATAGACGGTCATAGAAACTGGGAAGTGGTGAATGCCAAACGGCCTGACGCGATTGAGATCGGACTTGGGGATACCAGCGGACCGGCTTTCACATATTGCCTAACTAGAGCAACAGGGGATGTTTCTTGGGAGTGTCTACAACTAGCAATGAATCCACTCGCAAGCTATTTTGTGGTGTCCAGGAAAGAGAACCGGAATCTATTTTCTCGGCCCTTCTTGGAGCAGCTGACGTCGGCCATAGAGTTTCCAAACATGTCTGTACATTACGTTCGGTATACGACCCTAGTACCCCTGGTTATCGGTCACAATGCAGCAGTGGCGGCACTGGGAATGGATGAGCGACGGTCGTACCTTAGCTTGAGGCTTTTTGCCCCGGTCGCCTGGCGAGACACCGTTACGGAATGGATAGAGACCCATCTCGCCTGTTCAGCGGAAGGGGACAAAGGGCGGGACCTGCTTGCGTCCTAGCGCCGGTAGCGGGTCCACCATGCGCCGAATGCGGGGATTGTCGCTCTGCGCGAACGAATCGACCGGCTGGAAGATAGTGCCGCGGGAATAGTAGTCGAGCGAGCCAATCTGCTTGTCCGTTTGCGGCATGGCGGCGTACTTCAGCGCGATATAGCGGCGCCCGACCCACCCGTGGAAGACCCCATGCCAGAGGCTTTGGTTGAAGAAGAGCACGTCGCCGGGTCGGGACTCGTAGGCGAAGCAGGGCACCTCGGCGCCGGGCACACCGAACGGCGCCAACGTTGGCCCGTGCTGGTGGCGCTGCTCACGCTCGATCTCCTCGTGCAGCGGCAGACGATGCGAGCCGGGGATCAGGCGGATGGCACCGGCATCTCGGGTCGTTTCGTCCAGGTAAATCATCGTCTTGAGGCGGAGGTACGAAATCTCTTCCTCGTCGCCCGGCCTATCGGGATGCCAGAGATGGTCGCCGACGGTGATGTTGCCCTCGGAGCTGGCCCAGAGGAAGTCCGGGCCGAGCAACTTCTCGACGGTGCCATGGATGCGGTCGTCCACCGCCAGCCGGGACAGTGCCGGGCGTAGCTCGACGAACGGAGCGCGATTTTCACTGCTCTCCCCCATAAAGGGCTGGCCCTCGCGCAGCTCGGTCATCAGAGCGTCGAACTCGTGCGTAATTGCCCGCATCTCGTCGGGCGTGAACGCCTGACGCTGGACCACGAAGCCGAAGGTGCGGAAGTGCGCTTGCTGCTCCGCAGTGTTCATGGGGTCGCTCCTAGTGCGACGTCAGCCCCTCCGGGAGCGGGCAGGTGACTCCGTTCTCGAAGCGGATCAGCGCATGGTTCTGTCCGCGGACCTGAAAGCCCCAGCCCAGATGACTGGTGCGGCCGGCGACCTGCACGTTGTCGGCCGCCCGATACTGAATAACGAATGTTCGTCTGGCGCGCTCCGAGTGGTTGGGGCCGGAGCTGTGGAGCATCAGGCAATGGTGGAGCGAGATGCCGCCGGCCGGAACCTCCACCGTCCGCCACCGCGACTCGTCCGCGTAGGCTTCCGGCTCCTGACACACGCCGCTGAAGGCGCCGTCCTGCATATGATTGCGCGGTCCGCCGCGATGGCTGCCGGGAATGACCTGCATACAGCCATTCTCCAGGTTGGTGTCATCGAGATAGATGGCGCACGCCGGCAGATCATAGTTGGTGTGCGGGAAGAAGGCGTAATCCTGGTGCCACCCGATCTTCCACCCCTGGGCAGCCTGCTCCGGGGGCAGCGGGGGCTTCCAGTTCAGCTTACTGTGGTGATGCTGAATATCCGGGCCGACCAGCGATTCGATGATGTCGAGTACGCCGGGGTGCGTGCAGGCTGCGAGGAACTGCGGATGCTGAAACACGGCTCCTTTGACAATGTCCACCACGCGGCGGCCGGAGGGGAGGATACGCGGCTGGATGGCCGGAGTCCGAGCCGTGAGGCCCTGTGCCAGCTCCTCTACCTCACTGCACGCTTGACGCAGCGTCTCGACCTCCTCCGGGGTCAGGACCCCTTCCACCGTCAGGAAACCGTCCTCCCCATACTGCTGCAACTGCGCCGCCGTCAGTCCTGGCATGCCGTCTATCCTCCGTCGGTGGTCCGGTGGGCATTCTACCACTTGCAGGCGACGTGGTCGGAGGCTATCGGCGGCGCGCGGTACGATAAGGGCCGGTCGGAGGCGAGCGCGCGGCCGCGCCGGCGGCGACCATACTATGCATCACGACCGGTCGGGAGCGAGGAGAACGGTGAAAATCTACAGAGCTGCGGTGATCGGCTGCGGGCGTATGGGTGGCTTCATTGACAACGAGGTCGTCGGTGCCCCCGGGCACGTGCCGCCCTATGCTCACGGCGCCGGCTTCTACGCCTGCGACCGGACCGACTTGGTAGCCTGCTCCGACTTCCGCGAAGACTTGATGGCGGTATTCGGAGAGCAGTACGCGGTACCCAAGGATCGGCAATACACCGACTACCAGGAGATGGTCGCCAGGGAAGACCTCGACATCGTGAGCGTCGCTACCCACGTCGAGCACCACGCCGACATCGTGATCCATGCTGCGGAGCAGGGCGTCAAGGCCATCTACTGCGAGAAGGGTATGGCGCCATCCTTGGCGACGGCCAACGCCATGGCCGCGGCGTGCGAGCGCCACGGCACCGCGTTCGACATGGGCACCCAGCGCCGCTACCATCCGGGCTTTGGGAAGATGCGGGAGATCATCGAGCAGGGTGAGCTAGGTGCCCTCCAAAGCCTGGTGATGACCTACGGAGGCGGTCTCTTCGACCACGGCTGCCATACCATGGACCTGGCGCTGTATCTCAACGGCGATGCCCGCGCCGTGTGGGTACAGGGCAACGCGCCCCAGTCGGAGCCGCTCCGTGACGGCCACGTCTACCGCGACGACCCCGGCGGCGACGGCGTGATCCGCTTCGAGAACGGCGTCACCCTGTACCTGCTCTGCACCAACCGCTACGAATACCAGGCCAACTGTGAGCACGGCATGGTGGGCACCTTCAACGATACCCTGGACTGGGTCATGCGGAAGGGCAGCGCGCGCAGCCACCGGCCGGTGGAGTTCCCCACGTTCCCCCGCCAAAGCACCACGATCAACACGATCATGGACTTGGTCGGGGCATTGGACACCGGCGGTCCGCCGCGCGGTGGCGTGGAGTCGGCGCGCCACGGCGTCGAGATCATGGTGGCGATCCTGGAGTCCCACCTCCAGGGCGGCAAGCGGATTGCGCTGCCCCTCCGGGAGAGTAACCTGCGGATGCACCGTGCCGACCGGGATACCTGGCAGCAGGGGGCCAGGTGGCGGGAGCCGAAGCTCACCGGCTAGCATGGATGACTACAAGCAGCCCCGTCGTTCCCGGCCCCTCATCCGTCACTCTCGCGCAAGCGGGAATCCAGGGCAACCGGGGCACGCGGCTGCACGGTAGATTCCCGCGAACGAGGGAATGACGGGCCGGGGTTGGAGGAGGGCGAGGTGAAGATCGTTGACATCAAGACCATGGTGGTCGAAAACATCCCGCCCCATCGCGGCGGCAAGTACCTGCTCTTCCTCGAAGTCGTCACCGACGAGGGGGTCGTCGGCCTCGGCGAGCGCGTGACCGGCAATGTCTTTTCCGACCACCTCGCTGGGCTGAAAGCCCATATCAGTCTTATCGAAGAGATCGGTCGTCAGTTCGTGATCGGCGAAAACCCCTTCCAGATAGAGAAAATCTGGCAGCGCGCGTATGGCTCCAGGCACGACTTTCGCCATCCAAGTCTGCACACCACGCCGGCGCTGAGTGCGATTGAAATGGCGTGCTGGGACATCATCGGCAAAGCGGTCAACCAACCGATCTACAACCTGCTCGGCGGCCAATATCATGACAGGCTACGCGCCTACGCCTATATGCCAAGGGACGGCTTTGACGAAAACCCGGCGCGGGCCGGAGAAATCGCCATAGAGCTACTGGAGCAGGGCAATTCCGCCTGCAAGCTCGACCCGTTCAGGCCCTTGTATCCCCTGCCACGCGACATCTCGTTGGCGGAGATCACCTACGCCGAGCGCATCTTCGAGAGCATCCGCAATGCCGTCGGCGACCGGCTGGAGGTCGGCATCGGCACCCATGGACAGCTTACTACCTATAGCGCCATCCGTGCGGCTCAAGCTCTGGAGAAGTACCAACCCTTCTGGTTCGAAGAGCCGGTACCCCCGGAGAACGTGGACGAGATGGCGAGGGTTGCCGCCCACACCAGCATTCCCATCGCCAGCGGTGAGCGTCTCGTGACGAAATACGAGTTTGCCGAGCTGATCGAGAAGCAGGCGGCTCAGATCATCCAGCTCGACGTGGGGCAGTGCGGTGGCATCCTGGAGTCGAAGAAGATCGCCAGCATCGCAGAAGCCCATTACGCGATGATCGCGCCGCATATGGCCTGTGGTCCGATTGCCGCCGCGGCGGCCATTCAGCTCGATACGTGCTCGCCGAACTTCTTGATCCAGGAAGCGAACCAAGGCCCAATTCACCGGACGATATTCAAGGAGCCGCTCGTCTTCGAGAACGGCTACATCATTCCCCCGACCGGACCGGGCCTCGGAATAGAGCTGGACATGGACCTGGTGCGACAGCGGCTCGTAAGCTAACCGTGCCAGCGGCCGAGGAAGACGGCGCATGGATACGCCGCAACACGGAAGCACCTTAGATTCTTACCTCCATTTCCCTGAGCATTTCATGTAGCGTTAAGCAGTCCACCCCGAAATTGCCAGCGACATCCGGGATTTTGGGCCTCGCTGATAGCGGCTGAGACACCTCGAACGTGACCACTCTGCCACCACCGGCCAGAGCATGCGCGATGATCCATGCATCAGCCTTGCCCAGGAACATAGCCACATGCTCCGGAGAATAAGTCCGATGCTGCACTACATAGTTTGCAATTGTGGAGTAGGCATGCTGGACACTCTCGTCGGCCGGCACCCACAACCCAAAGTCCCGGCACTCCTCAGCCCATTTCGCTAGAGCGTCATCACCATCCTTGAGTTCTTCATAGACATACAAACTACTCGCAATGATTCCCTCCACACCCTTCTCCCGCAGGATCGTCCAGAGGCTCGGCAGCCAATCAAAGGTAAGCTCCCGATACGGCCGAATCAAAGTATCCGAGTCAAGCCAGTAGTCAGGCACCGACTACCTGCCTACGAATGAATTTCTCTTGTGCCGATCTCAGCGTCTTACGATTGGTGAGACTTAGCAAGGTTGCCGCATCACGCTCGGAAATGCGGCCCTCCGCGGCAGAGGTAAGCACCGCGTGAACCAAGGTGTGGCTATTGCTGGCAAGGAAGTTGTTCCAGAAACTCCCGCCACCACCTTGAGGCTCCTGAATTTCCCATTGCTGCAGTCGCTCAAGCTTAAGACGATAGATTTCATCAGGCAGAAGCTCATGCTCATAGGCTCGAATCAGGACCGCAGTGCGGCTCACGTGATAGAATTCGCTCATCGCCGTTATGTTTTCTTCGACATTTCCACCTTGTTGCCATTTTTCCACAAAACTCGCAGCTGGTATAAGAAGCTCGGCCGCAACCTGATTACAGAAGCGATTGATGCGATTATCCTTCTGCAAAACCATGCCGATTGCGGTTGGGTTAGATATTCCGCTTTCTCCGATCCACACGTGAGCAAGCTCATGCGCCAGTGTGAATATCCTGGCAGCAGGAGTATCGGCACTGTTGATGAAAACCAGTGGTGCTAAGTCATCAACGAACGCAAAGCCACGAAATTCATCAACATTTATTTTTCGGCGTGTGTTATTCCCCACCTTGTCACTCCGCAATACAAGTATCCCTATTTTATCTGCATTTTCCGCAAGAAAACCGAGAAATTGAAGGTGTTTCTTGGATTTCTGTCGTGCATTATCAACGCCTATAGTAGCTCTCATGTCATCAGCAACATCACCGAATCTAGGATCATATTTCAGAGGAAATCTGCCCACAAATGGGAGTGGTCGTGCCCCCTCGCTCTGCAAGTATTCTCGATACCATTGCTGTTTTCTACGTGCATCGTACAGAACATCTATAAAGTTTGCGCTGGGTGGCTGGGGCCCGACACCGCTAACAGTGCGAAGATCAGGTATCGGTACCTCAAGTGCTGGTGGCGCGTTGAGCCACAGATACCCCAAGGGAACGTGAAGTTTGGCGGCGAGCTTGGTCGCTTGCCGCTGAGTGGGGCGCTTCTTGCCAGTTTCCCAGGCAATGACGGTACGCACGTTGACGCCCACTCGTTTTGCGAGCATCTCGTGGTCCCACTTGAAGCGGCCCCGTGCCCACGTGATGATTTCCGGCGTGACAAATGCCTCAGTCATCTCGCTTGCCTCTCCACCGCGCGAGGCGGAGTGCGTCCAGATAGGCGAACCTCTTCCCAATACCCCAGATGATAGCCTGTGTCGTCTCCGGCTACCAAGGGGCTACGGCTGCGTCAGCCGGCGGCGGCTCAGGCGTGATTCGACGTAGGTGCGTACTGCCGGCCCCGGTCGGTTGACGTTCGACCCGCCGGGATGGGCGCGGGCGACCGCTTCGTTTAGCTCGATGCCGAGGCCGGGGCGGTCGGGCACGCTGAAGTGGCTGTCGTGCAGCGGAAACTCTTCGATTAGCTCGTACCGCCAGGGTACGTCGTCGGCCATGTGCTCCAAGATGAGAAAGTTGGGCAGCGTGGCCATCAGCTGCACCGCTGCCGCCTCGGCAATCGGTCCGAGCGACCCGTCGTGGGGAGCGACCATGATGTGGTGTGCCTCGGCCTGAGCGGCGACCTTCTTCATCTGCAACAGGCCCCCGGCGCGGCCGGTATCGGGCTGGATCACGTCCACGATGTCGCGCTCGATCAGCTCGCGAAAGCCGTAGATGGTGCTGGACCGCTCGCCGCAGGCAAGGGGCACGTCTATGGCTCGTGCCACCTTTGCCAGCGACTCGATATTTTCGGGCGGCACGGGGTCTTCGTAGAACAGCAGCCCGTACTCTTCGAGCGCCTGCCCAACCCGGATGGCATCGGGCACACTAAACCAGGGCGGCCCATGCACGTCAATGCACAAGTCAATATCGTCGCCGACGGCCTCCCGCAGAGTCTTGACAGTCCTGACCGGGTGCTGCAAGCTGCCGCACTTGAAGCAGGTATAGCCGCGCTCGATTAGCTCCTGTGCGCGCTCCGGGGTGCTGGCGTGGGCATAGACGCGGACGCGGTCCCGCAGGCGACCGCCCAGCAAGTCACATACCGGTACGCCGAGCTTCTTGCCCAGGATGTCCCAGAGAGCAATCTCGATGCCGGTCATCGCCCCGCCGCCCACGACGCCGGTCATCCCGTGCCCCATCATGGCCAGCAGCATCTTCTGCCAGAGATACTCGATCCGGCCCGGGTCCTCGCCGACCACGACGGGGGTGAGGTCCTGGATAGCCGTCCGGACAACGCGCGGCCAGCCGCTCGCCTCGCCAAGTCCGTAGATGCCGGCGTCGGTCTCGACCTTGACGAACAGCCAGTTGCGCCCACCACCACTCCAGCCACCCGGCGGCGACGCATCCACGAGGAACGTCTTGACAGCGGTGATCTTCACTTGCAAGCTCCTTGGTGCCCGGCGCACACGCCTCCCTTTACCCCCTCCGTGAAGGGAAAGGGCTGCCGGTCGCCTTCAAGACCCCCCTTCCCTCCATAGGAGAGAGCCGGGGACGGTCGAACCCATCAGATAGTATCCCAGCATAACGGAAGCAGCCACGTCGAGTAGCCCAGGAGGTGCAGCACCCATGAGCACACAGCCCCCTGCACGCCCGAACGTCCTGATGATTATGACCGACCAGCAGCAGTACGCAACGGCCGGCCCAGCGGCACCCGGCCGATCACCGGCACTGGAGCGGCTGGCCGCGGAGGGCAGTTGGTTCCGCCGTGCCTATACCGCCACTACGCCCTGCTCACCAGCACGGGCCTCCGTCGTCACCGGCCTGTACCCGCACGCGCACGGCATGTTGAACAACTGCCACGTGCCCTATGCCATCGCCCGCGAAATCCGTCCCGAGTGCGCCACGTGGGGGAGGCAGTTGTCCGAGGCGGGCTACCGGATGCGCTACGTCGGTAAGTGGCACGTCGGCTGGACGCAGGGGCCCGCCGATCTCGGTTTCGACAGCGAAAACCGGCAATTCGACGCTGCCGCGTACCGGCGGCGGATGGGACTCGGCGCGAGTGGCAACGCCAGCGGGGCTACCAATACCTCCGCCGCGGATGAGTGGGGATTCACCGATGCCGGCGGTCTCTACTGGCGGCATTACGGACGAGCAGCCGGGGCACCCGAGGCCACCGGCACGGCGTTGCAGGCCGCGGCCGGGCTGGAGCAGTTGCGCGCGCTGACCGACGAGCCGGACGAGCGCCCGTGGTTCCTATGGACCAACTTCACCGGCCCGCACAACCCCTACCTGGTGCCGGAGCCGTATGCCTCGCTGTATGACTGGCGCGACGTGCCTCTGCCGGCAAGCTACCACGACACCGGTGAGGGTAAGCCGGCCTACGTGCGCCGCGTCCGAGAGTCGTGGTTCGGTGAGATCACGGAGGAGCATACCCGCAAGTCCATCGCCCATTATTGGGGCTACTGCACGATGATTGACCACTTCATAGGCAAGCTGCTGGCGTTCCTCGACGAAAGTGACCAAGCCGAGCACACCTTGGTCGTATTCACGTCCGATCACGGCGACATGATGGGCGCGCATGGACTGTGGTTCAAGGACGTGTACCCCTATGAGGAGACCCACCGCATGCCACTGCTGATGCGTTGGCCAGGGATGATCGCACCGGGATCGGTGTGCGATGCCTATGCGCGCACCCTCGACCTCGGTCCGACCTACCTGGAGATCGCCGGTGCCCAGCCGTTAGCGTCGTGTCACGGCCGGTCGCTGCTGCCGGTCCTGACCGGCAAGCCGGATGCTGCGGCGGCCCTGGAGCGGCGCGAGCTGTTCATGGAGGATCACGGCAACATCTTCAACTTCACGCAGCGGCAACTCCTCGACGGCCGCTACAAATTCGTCTTCAACGCCTTCGATTTCGATGAGCTGTACGATCTGGACCGCGACCCTCACGAACTGCACAACCTGGCCCACGACCAAAGCCACCGCACTACCTATGAGCGGCTGGCAGATCGGCTGTGGGAGTGGATGCTGATGCTCGACGACCCGTACAGCGGACGCCCCTACGCGGCCAACGTGCTGCTCAGGCGCAGCTCACCACCGCCGCTCCGCCCCGACCCACAACCACCCGCAACGGCCCGGCGCGGGGTTCTGTAGGCTTGCTCGCCGAAAACGGCAGGTGGAGTCCCTACCGCAGGGTGCGCCCACCGTCGGCGACGAGCGTCTCTCCGGTCGTGAAGCCGGCGCTCGTGGCGAGAAAGTAGACCAGCTCGGCAATATCCTCGGCCGTGCCGCCACGCTGCAACGGCGTAGTCGCCGCCAAAGCCGGGCCGATGTCTTCTCGACCGGTCCACCAGCGCGTGGCCACGAACCCTGGGGCGATGGCGTTGACGCGGATTTCCGGAGCGAGCGCCAAGGCCATCGTCTGGGTCAAGGAGAGGACGGCAGCCTTGGACGCGCAGTACGGGATGGAGCTACCGACGGGCTTGAGGGCAGAGACGGAGGAGATATTGATGATGGCGCCTTTGCCCTGTGCCTTCATCGGGGCAGCGACCGCTTTGGAGGCAAAGTAGACCCCCTTGACGTTCACCGCCAGCACCCGGTCCCAGTCGGCCTCGGTGAGCGCGTCGAGGTCCTCCAGGCTCGTGTACGGCTTGAAAACCGTCGTACCGGCGCTGTTGACCAGCACGTCCACCCGTCCCCAGGCGTCAAGCGTCTGCTGGACCAGGGCGTCAACTTCCGCCGCGTTGGCGACGTTGGCCTGGATCACCAGCGCCTCGCTCCCGGCGTCGCGCACCAGGTCCGCCGTTTCCTGCGCTTCGTCCGCGGACCGGCTGTAGTTGACGACCACACGGGCGCCGGCGCGAGCGAACGCCAGCGCCGACGCGCGACCGATCCCCGACGCGCTGCCCGTGACAATTGCGACCTGTCCAGCCATCTCTGGTGTTGCTCCCATCGTCTCCTCCTCGGACCGGCTGCCTCAGTGCCCCGCTACTTGTGATGAGCAGGAGGAACGGAGCACTAGCGCCGCAGTGAGTTTAGCCTGGATCGGGCCGCAAGGGGAAATGCGCGCTGCGCCCTCCGCATGAACTGGATTGCAGCTTCCGCCGCAATGACGGCCGGAACCACCGACCACCTGTTAGCTCGGCACGGTCTGGGGCCGGCCGGTGCGGGCGGCCGCGTCGAGGGCGTTGCAGATGGAGACGGTCTGCACGCCATCATGCGCGTCGCATAGCGTCTCGCCGTCGGTGCGGATCGCCTCCAGCAGATCGAGCAGCATGGAGGCCTTGCGCCGCTCCCCGGCGGGCAGCTCCTGCGTGTCGAGGTAGGAGATGTCGCAGCCACCGAAGTCCACGCGGCCGGTATGCGCGGTGAACACGGCGCTGCGCTCGCCGTCCCACAGCTCGTGAAACCACTTGGAGACGAGAGGATTGTAGCCGACACCTTGATCGGTGCTAATCACCGTGGAGAGCGCGCCGTTCCGCCACAGGATCGTTCCCACCAACCCATCGGGATACCCGGCGGTGCCCTTGTTCTGGGGGTCGAACAGCCGCCCCTCGGCGTACACCCGGTCGGCGGCGCTGCCCATCAGGTAGGCAAGCAGGTCAACGGTATGGACTGCCGTGCTAATGAGCAGTCCACCACCATCGTCCTTGTCCCATATCCAAGTGGAGCCGCCGGCGCCCGGCGGTTTGTGCGCGTAGTTGGCGGTCGCCAGCTGACCGTGACTGATTCGGGGATGGGGTATCAGCTCCTTCGCCTTCTGCACCGTGGGCGCAATGCGGAACTTGCAGTTGACGATCAGCTTGACCCCGGCCTTGTCCACCGCCTCGGCCACCTCGACAGCCTGCTCACGGGTCTGGCACAGCGGCTTTTCCACGAGCAACTGCTTGCCGGCCCGCGCCCCGGCCACCGCCAGCGGATGGTGGGCGTCATGGTGCGTGGCAATGATGACCAGATCAATGCTGTCGTCGCGCATAATCCGGCCGGCGTCCGTGGTGGCGTAGCGACCGCCAAACTCTGCCCGCGCCCGCTCGGCAGCCGCCGCGATAACATCGCAGAAGGCCACCACCTCAACACCATGCTGCGGGGCGCTCCGCGCATGGCCACGCCCCATCCCACCGCAGCCGATCAATGCCGCTTTCGTCACGAAGTGCCTCCCTGTGGAAGTGGTCAACCAGCAGCGTACCGCGAGCGGCGAGGCTCCCGCCGGCCCACCGATGGCTGATGGCTGAAGGCCAAACAACGCAATACGCCACCAGGACAAACCCGGCGGCGTATGCTCTCGCTCGCTTGCCGGCCAGCGCCGCTACGAGCCGGTCCGCTGCTGGAACTCGTCGAGCTTGGCGTTGATGACGCGGGCCGCCTCGTCCAAGTCGTCCTTCACCGAGCGCAGCTCCTTCCAACTCGGCCGCGATACTAGGTTTTGGAAGGTGCCATAGATCTCGGGGAACTCGGGGTGGAACGGCCGGTACCCGTACTCGAGCGCATCCACGAAGGTCTTGAACTGCGGCACGTCCTTGAGATTCTGCGCGTACTCCGGCGTCGTCAGCACCGACTTGCGCGGCGGCAGGAAGAACGTCACGGCCGCGTAATGCGCTGCCGGTTCCGTACTCGTGAGCCAGCGCATGACCTGCCAAGCAGCATCCTGTTGCTGGCTGCTGGTCTTGAACATGGCCGTGTTCTGGCCCAGGTTGGCGATGAACGGCTGCTTCTTGGTGGGGGAGGGCGCAACGTACATGTTCTCCAAGCCGCCGATCCGCTCGGCCCACTGCACCACGCGATACGCGCTTGTCTCCCATTCCATGGCGATGGTACCGCTGGGGAAGTTGGGGTTTTCCAACCCGGCGGCCTTGATGATGTCCGGGTGCGGCGCATGGACCTGGTGCCTATGCACCAAGTCAGCGGTATACTGCATCGCCTCCACCCCCTCCGGGCTATTGAAGGCGACTTTCGTCCGGTCCTCGTTGAAGTATTCGCCGCCGTTCTCCTTCAGCAGATTGATGAAGCCCGAGGCGCGCTGTACCAAGCCGGTCATCGCCCACTTACCGGTCTCGATACCGGGGCCGAGGAACTGCTGGAGCTTTTTCAGGTACTCCACCCAGTCGTCCCAGGTGTAGCCGAGCTTCAGCGTGTCCAGGCCTGCTTCCCGCACGTAGGCGAGGTTCGTGTAGGGCAGGTTGGAGTTCGTTTCCTGGGGCAGGCTCCACAACTTGCCCTGCCAGTAGCTCGACTCCAACAGGTGGGGGTAGAAGTCATCCATCGTGGCGGCATACTCCTTGTCCGCCTTGATGAACGTCCCCTCCAGCTCCACCACCATGTCGCGGATTCCATACACGCCCTTGTCCCAATAGGCGCTGTGCAGCAGATCGGGCGGCACGCCCGCCGCGTAGCTGGCAATCACCTTGGCAGTATTCGTCTTGCCCTGCCCGGATAGCGCCTCCAGGCCCATCGTGATGTTCGTGCCTTGCGCGTTCCACCGGTTGGTCAGGTCCAGGAAGCCGGTACCGCGCTCGCTCATGTTGGCACCGGCCCGCCAGAAGTAGGTCCACAGGACGACCCGCCGCAGCGGTGCCGCCTTGGCCGGCACCTCGACCGTCTTCTCGACGACCACCGGCCGGTCGACGGTGACTACCTTCTCCACGACCACCGGCTTTTCGACCGTGACCACCTTCTCCTGCACGATCGTCTGCGTTTGCCCCGCTGACCCGGTGGCCCCCTTGGCACCAGCCGCGCCGGTCGCGCCCCGCTCGCCCTGCGCGCCCGCTGGTCCCGCCGGCCCCGCCGGCCCTTGCACGTAGCGGACTTCGATCTCGCCACAGGCGACGGCCAGCAGACCACCCAACGCAGCGGCGGCGCCTCCCAGATACCGTCGGCGAATCACGCTTGCCATTGGCTTCTCCCTCTCGCCACGCGCTCCCCAGGGGGAGCGGCTGCTGCGCTCGCCCAGTGACGCGACGCCCGGCGAGCTTCAGGCGCTTCCGCCCGTGCCCCGTATTCCCTGGCGGCACGGACAGTGGCCTTAGCATACAGCGGTCGGGGCCGACTGACAAGGACCTGCAAACGATAAAAACATGCGGAAATACCGCTTGTGGGGCGCAGATGTCGTGCCCCTACCCTGGAGCGGCTTTGCACGACGATCAATGACGCTCAACCGATGATGATTGCGTGCGTTGCGCTACGGCAAGTCTTGACATGGTCGGAAGATGCTTGTAGCATCCCCTCCATCAAGAGTTGCCGTGCGCCGGTCGGTTGATATGGGAAATGTCCACTAGAGAAGGAGGAGCAGAGCGCTAGAACACTGTCGGCTGCGAGCCGGCAGCTTCGTCCCGAACCATACGCAGAGTCGTTCCACCGGTCCATCTCCCCAGCGGAGGCCTCCGAGCATGAACGTCATCATCCTGATGAATGACAGCCTGCGGCGCGATCACGTTGCTGCGTATGGCGATCCGGCGCCATGGACCCGGCTGGGCCGCGCGGCCGACGAGCCGTTTATTCACACCCCCCAGCTGGATCGGCTGGCCACGCAATCGGCGCTGTTCGACCGCTTCTATGTCTCGTCCTACCCGACCATTCCCTGTCGCACCGACATCTTTACCGGGCGCTATAGCTTTCCCCACCGGCCCTGGCAGCCGTTGGCACCGGACGACGTGGTGTTGTCCGAGTTGGTGAGTGGCGCCGGCTACCTGCCGGTGCTGTTCTTCGATACGCCGGCCTTGGGCCATGACGACTACAACTTCACCCGTGGGTTTGCCGGTTGGGAGTGGATTCGCGGCCAGCACGCCGACCGCTACAACGTAGACGCGGTAGAAATCCCGTTGCCCGCTGCGCCCTATAAGCTGAGACAATCCAGTTTTCAAGGCCCGGCGGCCACGCAGTTGTATCTCCGCAACACCGCCGGCCGCGTATACGAGCGGGACTGGATGTGCGCCCGCACCATCTCGGCGGCGACCGATTGGCTAGAGCGCAACCATCGGCGGGGCCAGCCCGGAGGACCACCGGGATTTGTGCTCTACATAGATATGTGGGACCCCCACGAGCCGTTCGATGCCCCCGCGTTCGACGTGGCTCGCTATGCCGATCGGTCCTTCACGGGCGACCAGGTGATCTATCCCCAATATGGGCGTCCGGATTACCTGTCGCCGGAAGAGCATAACCATGTCCGTGCCCTGTACGCCGCGCTGGTCACACTGTCCGACCGCTGGTTGGGGCACCTACTGGGCAAGCTGGACGTCCTAGGGCTTTCCGACAACACCCTGGTAGTCCATCTCACCGATCATGGCCACCTCTTTGGCGACCACGACTTGCAGGGCAAACCGGGTGGGACGTTGGGGCGACTCTACGAGCCAAGCATCCGCATCCCGCTGATGATCCGGCACCCCCAAGGCCTCGGCGCCGGCAAACGGATTGCCGGTCTGACCCAGCACGTAGACCTGCTATCCACCATCTTGGAGTTCCTGAACGTGGCACCGCCGCCAGGGGTGGAGGGTCGCTCGCTCTGGCCGCTGGTGCGCGGCGAGACGGATCGTATCCGCACACACGCCTTCAGTGGGCGCTTCCCGGTCGCGTTGATGTCCGGTCATCGAGGGCAAGCTACCCAAGTCGCTACCTTCGACGGAGCCGCTGCTACCGATACGGACACCACCCGGCTGGTAGAGGCGCTGACGGTGACGACGGAGGAGTGGGCGCTGATCTCCAGCCCCCGCGGTCAGCCCTCCGAGCTGTATCACCTGGGCAGCGATCCGGCACAAGCGCGCAATGTGCTCACCGAGCATCCCGCCGTAGCCCGCGAGCTGCACGCCGCTCTGCTCGGGTTCCTGGAAAGCGTCGGCGCGGCCGAAGCACGGATCGCGCCCTTCCGCAGAGATGTCACCGCGAGCGATGCCGAGCCGGCCCCACCCGCGCTCGCCGCGGACACCCCCCTTTTCGTAGCCGAGGACGCGCAAGGCACTACTCTGACCTTCCGGTCGGAGACCACTGCCCGGTTGTTGGGCTTTACTACCGATAGTAGCTCGCTCCGTCGAACGACATTTGGCGCCCTGGAGCGCACCAATCCTCAAGCGCTGTTTTGCACTCCCACCCAATACTACCGGTTGAGCGACCTGGCCTAACGCCGGCCAGCTTACCGAGCTGCGGAGAGGAGCATCCAATGAGCGAACGTTCGCAGCGCCAACCGATCAGCCCTTGGGTCAATCCGGTCACCCGCGCCCTCCGCGCGGGTCGAGTCTGTGTCGGGGTGCTCAGTATCACCTTTCCTTGCCCGGCGGTGGCGCAGATCGCCGGCCAAGCCGGGTTCAGCTTCCTCTACTTCGATATGGAGCACTCCGGTCTCACGATGGAGGATGTGGCCCCGCTCTGCACCGCAGCAAAGCTCGCCGGTACGGTGCCGCTGGCCGGGCCGAGCGGTATCGCCGATTTCCTGATCTCCCGGACCTTGGACAATGGAGCGATGGGCGTGATTGCCCCCCACGTAAGCACCCGCGCGGAAACGGAGCTGGTGGTCAACGCCTGTCGCTACGCGCCCGCCGGTACGCGCGGGCTGATCACCGTAGGTACACATACCGGCTTCGAGCATCCCGACGCGGCTGCCTGGATCGAGGCGCAGAACCGTGAGTTACTGGTGGCGGTAAAGGTGGAGAGCGCCCAAGGCATCGAGAACGTCGAGGAGATCGCAGCCGTGCCCGGCCTGGACGCTATCCTGGTCGGCCCCGGTGACCTGTCGGCCACCATGGGTATCCCTGGCCAGCTGGACCACCCCGACCTGGAGCAGGCTATCAAGCGGATGCTGGCCGCGTGTCGGCAAAACGGCATTGCGGGCGGCCCGCACGTCGGGAGTGCCGCGGCCGTCCGCAAGTGGGCCGACCGCGGCGCGACGTTCATGAGCTATGGCCTGGATAGTGTCATGCTACTGGAGGCGTCACAGCGCGCTGTCGAGGGCATCAGCGGTCTGCTCGGCGAACGCCTGGCGTGAGCAGCACTATCGGCAGCCGCTCCCCGGCCCCGCTCCGCAAGCGATGAGTGCATTCCGTGTCCGGTTATCAGCCCAGCGCTGATCGCTGCTGACCACCCCCATAGGGAAAGGAGCACACGATGATAACGCACTCATCGAGAAGAAGACTCGGCACCCGAAAGGTCGAGGTGCATGACGTGGAGCACATCCGCGTCCACTACGACGATCATCTCTACCTGTATGCGCCGAACCGCGGCGGCATCTGGAAATTCGGCGACGGCGAGCTTGCCGTCGCCTACCTGGCCGGGCCGGTGGATTACCAAGCGCCGCTTCTGCCACGGCGAGTATCTAAGGTTTCCTTTTGGTGGTCGGGAGCTGCGGAACGATCCACAGCTCCCACCGGGCATCAACTTCCACTTGGGCCGCCGCGAGCATCCCCCGTCCTTTTCCCTCCGCAGCCGGGATCGTGGCCGCACTTGGGAGCGGCACGCCACGCTGATCGAGGGGCCATCGTGGGCACCCGACGGCGGGTTCCTCTGCGCGAACCTCGGCCACGTGCAGCTCGACAACGGTGTGCTCGGCATGGTGGGAGCCACCTATCGGCGCAACGTCGCCTGCTTCTATGCCAGCTACGACCACGGCCTGTCGTGGGAGTACGTCAGCGAGATTGCTCGCGCGGCTCATGCGCCCGATATGTTCTATGGCTACAGCTATTTGGGGGTACACCGGCTGCCCGATGACCGGCTGTTGTGCGTCATGCACCGGCTCCCCGAAAACTGGCCCCACGTGGCCTTCTCCGAGGACGACGGCATGAGCTGGTCGGCGCCGCGCGCGATTGTCAGCCCCGGCACGTATAACCTGCCCCTCACCGGCCCACTCCCCGACCGGGCACCTGGAGACGACAGCGGCCCCCGGTATCGCTCGCCCCGTGCCCTGGTGCTGCACGATGGGCGCATTCTGGTCCTGTTCGCTCGCCGCGAGTATCCGGCGCGCGGGGGTCGTGGCATTCTGGGGGTGGTGAGCGACGATCTAGGGGAGACCTGGAGCGAGGAGTTTGTGGTCCGCGATGGCGCGTATTGCTGGGACCTGGGGTATCCGGTCGTCACCGAGCTGCCGGATGGCCGGCTGTTCACGGCCTACTGGTTCACGACCAAGGACGGCGACGAGCCGGTGCATGAGCACGAGCTAGTACGCTACATCGCCGGCACCTTTTTCCGGCTCGATTAATCACCCGGACTAGCGGCTGATGCGGACGGAGGTAGACCCAAAGCTGCTATCATCTTTTCCCGCCTCTACATCTGCGAGAGTTCCAAGCCTCGCACTGGTCAAAAGGCCCTCTTCCCCCTCTCTTCTCCTTTTCGCGCGCGCTATCCCTCATGCTAGGCATCAAGTCCGCAAAATCTACTGCCATCTACTTTTGCCGCATCTCTTCCGGTATTCGGTAACGAACTCAACCGACTTCATCCCTAGCCGGTACAGCGCGGACACCAACAGGAACACGAGCAACATCGCCGCCACTATCCGCAGTGGGATCAGGGGAAATCCATAGCGGGGAATGAAGGATGACGCCACGGCATACAGGCCATGTGCATAGAGTGCCGGCAGCACAATGAGCACCGTCTCGAACCGCCGCTGAGAAAACCAGAACCATAACGGCACAACAATGAGCGCAAGAAACGTAGTGATCCTGACGAGGCTGTTCCAAACCGGGCCGAACGGACTCCAACTCCAGGATGGCCAGTCTGTGAATCCCCATGTGTCGGCGAGCAGCAGGTCACTTCGCATGAAGTCATACCCAAGCCCAAAAAAACAACACCTAAACACACCGCGCCAGCCCAACAGCAGTGATACCCTGAAATGCTGCCAGGGGTCGGCAAGCATTTCTGCCCTCATTTCGCTTGCGAGCGTGTCTATACTCCACTGCCTGAACGTCATTCCTGGGGGCACCTTCTCCATATGCTTGTCTCTTCCGTCATTCAACTCTCTTTCTCTACTATAGAATTTACCCCGTCGGCCTAGATCTTCGAAATAAAACGACGTGAGACGCTCGTAGGATTCTTTTGGGAAGAAGTTGTTAATATTCGAACGTGTTACGGGAAAGAACAACAAGAAGCCCGCGAAAAACTCATCGTCGCGCATCTCGTTATACGCGGCGCGTATACCCCACTCTTCGGCCGCTGGTCGTTCAGCCACCAATGAAAAGTCTCCGGACGTTGCGTAGTTGCGCGTCATCCAAGCGCCGAGGGGGATGAAGTACGCGACAAGGAAAAACCCGACGAGAGTCAAGGTTGACCGGCCGAGCTTTTTCTTCGATAGGTCCAACAACACGAAGGTGATGATGATAAAGATCCACAGATAGGCGAAAATGGTCTTGGTCAACACGAGCGCGGCGAGCACCAACCCCAGCAACACGCTGTATATCGGGCGGCGCCGCGTTATCGTCAGCAGAGCAAATACGCTGGTTGCCACCATGAGGCCGGCGGCGGGTACTTCGGTGTAGAAACTGTCAGCGCTTGACAATAGCTCCCTGCTCTGCGTCGTGAGGAGCAACGCGGCGTACGCCAGCAACTTTACCCTGGTGAACCACAGCACAATAAAAAAAGCACTCACCCCGGCAAGTAGCAGGAACACGACGTTCAGGACTTTGTACGGCGCATACGTCAGATATGTCGGGGGACACGCTGGTGCGGCTGCCACGTCGGGATCTACACAAACCAGCAGCACCGGCTCGTGCCCGAGTACTCGCCGCGTCAGGTCGATGGCTGCAATCAGGAATGGCACGAACGGCTCGCGCTCGTGAAACCCGGTGACGTCCCAGATACTGTAGCGCCCCTCCTGCGCCAGTCGGATTCCCAGCTCCAAGTTTTGTATTCCATCACCATAAGGGTAGGCCGGCTGTAGCGAGAGGTTACCCGTGCTATACACCAGGATGGCCAGGCATAGCAACCCGACCAGCAGCACATCGTAACGGTGCATTTGCACCAGTAGAACAAGTGCTACTTTCTTATCTCGCTTATAAAGCGCGAGGTTATCACGGTAGCGACGGCGCAGTTGCAGTAGCAGAGAGAGTGCTACGGTTGCCACCATGAATGCGACGGCGGGCATGGAGTACACGTCAGGACTGTACAAAAACTCCATCACCAACTCATCCGGAATGGGGACAGGGGATGCTATATCTTAGCACTCTCCGCATTCATGCACATTCCGGACTAGCGGCTGATGCGGACGGAGGGCGCCTCGATCTCCTGGCGGATTTCCTCTTCGGTGAGCAGGGGGAAGTCGCCGGGAATCGAGTGCTTGAGGGCGCCGGCTGCGCCGCCGTAGGCCACCGCCTTGTCCCAGCCGCCAGTGAGTAGCCCGAACAGCAACCCGGCCGCATATGCATCACCAGCGCCCAGCCGCTCGACCACCTCGACTTCGCGCTCCCGATCCCGATACACCCGGTCGGCGACGACAATGCTGCCGACCGTGTTGTCATGCACGCCGCGCGCTTCGCGGGTCGTCATGACCACCGCTTGCAGGCCAAAGCGCTCCTGCGCCTGCCGGGCGGCGCTAATTGCGTCGTCGGCCACGATGTCGTAGAAATCACGCAGCCCTTCGTGCGAGCAGAACAGAATATCGAGCTGGGGGGCAATCCCCAGATACACCTGCTTGGCTTCCACGGTGCTCCAGAGCTTGCTGCGGAAGTTGGGATCAAAGCTGACCAGCGCACCAGCGGCCTTAGCGGACTCGATGGCCTCGAACGTTGCCTGGCGACAGCCGGCGCTCAAGGCCGGGGTAATCCCGGTGACGTGGAATACCTGCGTGCCAGCGAGGATCGCGTCCCAATCCAGCGCCTCCGGCTTGAGGCGCGCGCAGGCCGAATCCGCGCGGTCGTAGAGCACCGACGACGGCCGCGGGGCCGCGCCTTCCTCCAGGAAATACACCCCCGCCCGGTCCGTATCGGACCAGACTACGTGGGATACGTCTACGCCGTGCTCCCTGGCGCTGTTGGCGATGAGCCGCCCCAGCGGATTGCGCGGCAGGCGGGAGACCCAGGTGACGCGCATGCCCAGGCGCGCCAGCCCGACGGCGGTGTTCAACTCGGCGCCACCGATGCTCCCGTGGAAGGTGGTGGCCTGCTCGATCCGCTGGAAACTCGGCGGCGTCAGCCTCAGGAGCGCTTCGCCGAACGTGACGACATCATACGGGGGCATGCACTGACCTCCAACGCGCTTGGTCTTGTCGGTAGGTCGAGTGTAGCGGATTGCAGCCCGCCGGCTGCTGCCCTCGCGTTACTCGCCACCTGCCGGCTGTATCCGGTCCTTGCGCTCGCCTGGATCAGGAGGCTCTACAGGTTCCGGGATATGAAGATTGGTACGCCCCAGTCGCCTGGCGATGGCCATACGTAGCTTGAACAGTTTGTTCTCGTTCTGCCACTGCTTGATTTGCCAACGCCAAGGTTCAGCGTAGACTACTCGTGGTCGTGTGGCGCCATGCTCAGGTGGAGCGGCGCTAGTCGTTAGCTGCAAGTTGTTTGCCATCATCAGTCTCATCCGGGAACAGTGCCAACTTAGCTACTCGCGCTTCTACTTCCTCGACTGCTGGCCCTTGGTGTTCAACACGCAGCTTTTCAAGAGCTTCAAGTGCTTCTTCGTCCAGATTAATGCGGCATCCGTCCCCTGCCCTGATGACAGTCAAATCGGTATCCCGTCCCACTCCAGGTGCGACCTCTGCTCGGCGCTTTGAGACATATACCCGGAATAATGTCTCGTGAAGCGTACAAGTAGGATCATGCCCAAAGCCAATAATGGACTGGATAGCGTGTATACCACCACTCCCCGTTGCCGCAAAGCCGATCTTTCTATAATCACGATAGTTCCCCCCATGATTGGATACCATGTGAAGGTGCGCTCCCGCACTATCAACACCTGCAATCATCAACTCTACACCATAGTCGAAATCCTGAACCCGCTCATCAATTGCTAGTGCTATGTTTGGCATCCACTGTTGCTGTAATCCTGCATAAAAGTCCCTCATGGAGACACCACGAGGCGTAAACAAATCACTTTCAAGTTGTTCCCGGCGTCATTCGGCATATACATCGCCAGCAGCACTAGCCACCTTCTCTACCAAGGGGGATGTGTCTGGAACAGCAATCCGCAATCTGCGGACCAACTCCGCACCGCGAAGGGCATCCCCTGCAATCAAACCTACGACTCGATCACTTACGCTTTCAACCTTTGGGGTTCCGTGCTCGAACTCGGCAAGGCCGCTCCAAGTTACCATGCGGTCTGAAGCAACAACTACTGCTTGTGATCCCTTGCCCACATCGGCACATAGGACACCCAGACAGATAGTCATATTCCCAAGCCTCGTCTTAGGCAACTGCCGGCCACACAATCTCACTGCGGCATATGACCGACAACTTCTTGGTCCATGCCGGTCTGCCCTTCCTGTCACCGGGCCGCTCAAGGGACTGGGTTTCACCGACAAAGATGCCGCCGGTTCATCTGTGGTAATTGCTACAGTGCTGGCTCCCAGCTTGCTGATTCAGGCCAGCGTATTTGCCTGTGCCGAGATTATCGCACAACAGCCCGCGATAATCAACGTGCGACCATCGTTGCGATCCTCGCCGCACGCTACGACACAACTCCTGAAAGGCGCACCTCGCCACTCGTCATTCCCGCGCACGTGGGAATCTATGTCCCCCTGCGAAGCGGAGGGACCCTAGCGGGGCCAGTGTCCCGCTCCGCCGGGGGACACCCTTACTCTGTGTTCTCTGTGGCTAAAAAAAGTCTCCCCAGTGGGAGCAGGACGATTCTACTCGCCGTAGACCGCCGTGTTGGGGAAATGGTCCTTCCAGCCAAACCAGAAGGAGGGCGTGGCCGGAATCGCGGTGAGCCGTTGGCCGGCAAGCTGACCATCGAGGGCCACACCGGAGAGGCCATGCCACTTCGTGCCCGTCTCTTGATCGGTGATGAGCGGTGCCGTCTCGGTCCGCTCGGCCAACCTAAAGGTGAGGGTCTTGCCCGCCACTGTGCGCGCAAAGATCGCCCCGCTGGCCGACCGATCATCGAACACCACCACCAGCGGCGTCTCGGCAAACGTCTCATTCACGACCGGCTCCTCGCTGAGGCGCAGGTACGGGTATGCCTTGGGCTGGTCGTTGATCCGCACGCCGAGCACGAACTGCTTGGTCTTCAGGCGCTCGTCTTGGTACTTCTCGCCCAAGATTCCCGCATCCTGCGACTGCCAGTACCCGCCATACGTCTGGCGGCTCGGCTCCAGCTTCTTGAGCACCATGCCATCAGGATGCTCACGCCGCCACACTCCCCAAGTGGTAAAGATGGCCGGCAGCATTTCCAGTCTGGTGCCCTTCAGCGGCCCGTCAACTGCTGCCCCGAGCAGTTGGCTCCACAGGGACTTGGTCTGCCGGTCATACATAATCAGGACATTGCGGAAGAGCTTGCCGGAGACGCCAAACTCGTAGCGATCACCGTTGATGTCGCGAGCATACACGATGCCCGTGAAGCAGAGCGGTCACCACGTCGCCGCGATAGCCCGGCCGCCGACGATATCGTTGACGATCTCGTGGCGGTCCAGCTGTAGGACAGAGTAGGCATGCGCTTCGCCATTGTGCTCGAAGCCCAGCACCGGCTCCTCGTCCTGGAGGCTCTGACGCTGCTGAATCTCGTCAACCGTCATGAATTCCGGATCGAAAATCGCCGGGATCGCGTCGCGCGGCAGGACCGTGAGGATCTCGCTAGGGTCAAAATCCGCCAAGGCGAGCGGCTCCGTCGTCGGTTGGGCCGCGGCCGCCGTCGGGGCGGCACTGGCCGGCGCACTCGTGCTCTCCGAAACGGTCCCGCCGCTCGCCGTTGGTGGTCCGCCCACCTCGTCAGTCCCGCAGGCTGCCAGCGCGAATGCGCCGGCCAGCGCCAGCAAGCGCACGGTCGTCTCGCCGAATTGTCTACGGTTCACAGTTTCCTCCTCGCCTCAGTGCGGCTATGACGTCCTCGTGCCGGCACCGGCCGAGCGCCAGCCTTACCCTGCTTATCATAGCCTGTTCGGCCCGATCGGTTCGGTAGCCTGGCCTACGCTCCGTCTGCGCTGCGGCCGGCCGCTGCGGCCCGTCATTCCCGCACCCGCGGGGAATCCACGTCCCCCTGCACAGCGGGGGAGCATAGGGGGCCCGGTATCCAGCGACAAGCATAGATTCCCGTCTCCGCGGAAATGACCGGGAAACGGAGGGCCTTTCCAAAGTCGCCGCCAAACCGGTCCTTCTGAGCGGCCTTTCCACTGCCATTCTGAGCGGAGCGAAGAATCTCAGCCGCGGCGGAGCGACCCTGCGCTCCGCTCAGAGCCGGCACTGAGCCTGTTGAAGTGGTGACAATGTGGTGGCAATGGAAAGGCCCTGCGGGAAACGGTGCGGGAGTGGCGCCATTGCACTCATTCGATATAGAATAGTGGCCGCAGCCAACTATGAGGAGGTAAACATCATGGGCGACCGTCCCAATCCGTTAAGTCCCCGCGAACTAGGAGCGCTCGAACTGCTGGCCGATGGTCTCACCCGTGCCCAAATCGCCGCGGAGTGGGGCGTGAGCGTCGGCACTGTGCATAACCACCTGCGGCTGGTCCACGCCAAGCTCGGCGTGCGCTCCACGTCGCAGGCCATCGCCGTCGCCTTCCGCAATGGCTGGCTGGAGTAGCCGCGCGGCGCTCTAGCGCACTCGACCTCATTGCCGGCGGCCGGCACTAGACGCCCCCTCTCCACATGAAGTGGAGAGGGGGCGTGCGGCGGCGACCAGAGGTACTGGTTGCTCTCTGGCCCCCCCCCGGACAGCCTGGATTGCGGCTTCCGCCGTAATGACGCGCGCCCGGCACCGTCGGCCCGGTGGGTGCGCTGGATTCCGGCCGGCGCCGGCTTGGTGGGCGAGGTGCGGCGGCCTGGCGGCCGGTTCGTGCTACGTCCCTATTTGGGTAGTCCCCTCAGCACTTCATAGGTCGGCGTTGTGGACCAGTCTTCGTTGACTAGCCCAAAGCCCCACTTTTCATCCGTCTCCGGGACGATGGAGCGGAAGTTGAGATTCCACACGATGACCACCTGCACGTAGGGGTACTGCTCCCAGAGCATCTGGAAGGCCTGCTCGAAGTACCTGGCCCGCTCTTCTTCGCTGTTGTCCCGGCAATACTCATACCCAGGCACGACGACGTTCGGGCAGACGCTCCAGCCGAACTCGGTGAACCACATCGGCTTGTCGTCCCCATGCCTCAGCATCACCTCCCGTAGCTCCGTGAACCGCAGGAAGAAGAAGCTGGGGTGGTTGCGGAAGCCGGAACCGGGCGCCGTTGACCGACCAACTCCGTCGCCGGGCGGGCTGTTGTACCCGGAGGGATGAGCGCCCATGACGTCGAAGTAGTGCCTGATCTCTCCACCGGTCTCTCGATAGAGCCGATCCAGGTACACCACGTCGTCGAGCGCGGCGTTGCAGTCCCCGTGTCCGGTCGGCGTCAGCGCCGGGAAGACGACGACGGCCTGGGGATTACCGGCCTTCACGCCCTCGTAGGCGGCTTTCTGTAGTGCTAGGAACTCGGCCGGGAAGTTGCCACACAGCCGTCCTTGGCCCCACTCGCCGGCCAAGTTCTGCTCATTCCAGGTCTCGAATGCTTGCACTTTCCCGACGTAGCGCGCTGCGAGGAAGCGCAGGAAGTCGCCGAGCTTCGTCGGATCGGCGGGTGAGTGACCGTTCGGTACGGCGTAGAAGTCGGGAGAGCTGACGATACTGAGCAGCACGTTCAGTCCCGCCGCGTGAGCGTCGTTCACCGTACCGTCCAGATAGCTCATTTCCTGCGGGTCGTAGACTCCCGGTTCCTTTTCGACCTGACTCCAGCGGACCTGCTGCTTGATCCAGGTAAAGCCGGCTTCTCGCGTCAGTCGAATGGAGTTCTCGCGGCGGCCAAAGCGTGTATCGAGCAGATGGGCCTGGAAACCGTATTGCAGCCCCGACGTACTGCGCGCCGCGGCGGCCGTGGCGGCGACCGGTGCTGTCTCCGGCGCCGTGTCGTCACCGTCGCAGCCGGCGAGGGTGATACCGACTGCCAGCATCAAGAGCGCTAACCACCAACGTAACATAGTCATGATGATGTAGAAACCTGAGCGGGGGGACGCCGGAGGCTGCAACCGTCCGTGGGCTGCGGCCTCCGGCGCCTCCCGCCGTTGCCTAATCCTGCGCTTACTTGAGCTGGGCCTTCAGCACGTCGTAGGCCGGGGTCGTGCTGCCATCGTTGTTGACCAAGCCAAAGCCGTACTTCTCGTCGGTCGAGGGCACAATGTCGCGGAAGTTGAGATTCCACACGATGGCCACCTGCACGTAGGGGTACTGCTCCCAGAGCATCTGGAAGGCCTGCTCGAAGTACCTGGCCCGCTCTTCTTCGCTGTTGTCGCCGCAGTACTCATAGTGCGGTACGCGGTTGTTCGGGTCGCACACGCTCCAGCCAAACTCGGTGAACCACATCGGCTTGTCGTCCCCATGCCTCAGCATCACCTCCCGTAGCTCCGTGAACCGCAGGAAGAAGAAGCTGGGGTGGTTGCGGAAGCCGGAACCGGGCGCCGTTGACCGACCAACTCCGTCACCGGGCGGGCTGTTGTAGCCGGACGGATGCGTGCCCATGACGTCGAAGTAGTTCTTGATCTGCCCACCGGTGTCTCGGTAGAGCCGATCCAGGTACACCACGTCGTCGAGCGCGGCGTTGCAGTCACCGTGTCCGGTCGGCGTCAGCGCCGGGAAGACGACGACGGCCTGGGGATTACCGGCCTTCACGCCCTCGTAGGCGGCTTTCTGTAGTGCTAGGAACTCGGCCGGGAAGTTGCCACACAGCCGTCCTTGGCCCCACTCGCCGGCCAAGTTCTGCTCATTCCAGGTCTCGAAGGCCTGCACCTTGCCCTTGTAGCGACTGGCGAGGAACCGGAAGAAGTCGCCGAGCTTCGTCGGATCGGCCGGCGAGTGGCCCCCGGTCACAGCGTAGAAATCGGGGGACTTCACGATGCTCAACAGTACCTTGAGGCCAGCCGCGGCGGAGTCGTTGACCGATCCGTCCAGGTAGCTCATCTCCTGCGGATCATAGATACCGGGTTGCTTCTCGATCTGGCTCCAGACGACCTGCTGCTTGATCCAGGTAAAGCCGGCCTCCTGCGTCAGCCGAATGGCGTTCGCACGCCGGCCGAAGCGGGTGTCGAGCAGATGGGCCTGGAAGCCATATTCCAACCGGAAGGGCCGGCCCGCCGGCAAGGGCCGCAAGGGCCGCGGCGTGGCGGTCGGCGGTACGGGCGTAGCCGTCGGCGGAATGGGCGTGGCCGTCGGTGGAATTGGGGCCGCAGTGGCCTGTGGCGCTTGGGTAGCCACCGGCGTCGGGGGCGCGACGGGTCGTGGCTCCGGGGTAGGAATCGGCTTCGGAGGCGGTGGTGGTGGCGGCAGCGGCGGCGGCGCTTTGCCGGGGACGGGTGGGAAGCTCGGCACGGACGGCAAGGCCGCGATCAGCGAGGCGCCGGCTGCGTGCGGCGTCGTCACCTCGCCACTGAGCACTCCCGTTTCCTTCAATAGATCACCGCCGAGCACCGGCACTACACTGCCCGCGGCGAAGATGCCCGCCGGGTGGTCCACCTTCCAACGCTGGAAGGCAATGCGCTGGAACCGCTGAGAGACGAACGGACCGTAGTCTTCCGGTATGGACATCGGCAGACCGTAGAGGTTGATCGCATCGTGGGGTGTCCAAGGATCCGAAGGCGCCACGCCATGGGGCGGATTGTAGAACGCCGCTCTGATGGCATCATCCCACAACCAGCCCAGGCGGACAGCGACCGCCTCATCGAATGAGCGAGCGCCGTCGGCACGTCCCCTGGGAATCTGCCGGACCGAATCGAGGAAGGTGTCCTGAACGGCCTCCTCGAGAATCTGGAACGTGTTGGCGAAGCGGATACCGTGTCCCTGGCAGGCTTGCAAGGTGACGCGCTGTAGGACCTGGTACACACAGCCGTCGCGCCCGACGAAGGCACGACTGGCCGGGTAGCCGAGGATCTCAACCCCGCCCATGTTCTCGGCGTGCGTCCAGAACGACACCGGTCCCACCGGCGTATGCGGGAGGTCGCGCAGATCAAACCCGCGACCGTCGGCCGTGCCGGACGCCTGGCGATAGTGCCAGCCATCGGGAATGGCCTCGTCGGACGCGGCTTGGCGCGCTGGCGCCGCCAACACGGCCGCTGCCGTCAGGCCGAGCACACAGAGCGTCAGTATCAGCGACTTGGCGATGCGGCGCAGAGGGGACAGAGTGCGTGTCGTCGGGAGCATAGTGATCGAGCGGCCTCCTCGGTCCAGTGGGTACTATAAGGTGTAGCAGTTCAGTCTACCCCATAACGATTGTGGCGGTGGTATGACGCGGACGGTGCGGAGGGGCACATCATGCTGCATCCACACGGCCGGCGCCCGCCACGCGTCCCTTGTTTACACCACCCCGCCGCCGCAAGGGGTGAGAGGAGCATAGACCCATGGCAAGTCCGGAAGCGCGCAGCGCAGCGTTGCTCGCTGGCCTCCGGGATATCGCCCCGGACTATGTGTTCCACCTCCCAAGTAGTACCCTCAAGGGTATTCTGGCCGGCCTGGACGAGCTGGGAATCACCGTCCACCCGCTCACACGGGAGGAGGAGGGTATCGGTATTGCTTCAGGCTTGGCGCTGGCCGGACGCAAACCGGTCCTGGTGATTCAGGACAACGGCCTCGGCAATGCGCTGACGGCGCTCACCACCTTCCCGCAGGCGTATCACATCCCGATCTTCCTACTGGTCTCGCAGCGCGGTGGCCTGGGTGAATACAACTCGATGATTCATACGTTCTGCGAGCGGGTAGAGCCAATCCTGGACGCGGCCGGCATCCGGTACTTCAAGCTGGACGCCCGTATCCCGCTAGAGGAGTGGACGCCAACAGTGACGCTGGCGCATCAGTACATGCAAACGACGCACAGACCGGTAGCCGTGCTGTGCAATTTGATGGCCGGGCAGTAGGGGACGACTCCAAGCGGATGACCGGGCGAGGGCAAGGACACGCATGACTACGACCGCGGCGGCAGCGCAGCTCACGCGGCTCGCGGCGCTGAAAGCCACCGCCGCAGCCTATCCGACGGAGCCATACGTCGTCGCCGTCGGCACGATGGTCCGCGAGATGCTGCTGGTCGGGCGGGCGGCGAACCACCTGTACGTCCTGGACTCCATGGGGCTGCCACCGGCTATCGGGCTGGGACTCTGCCTCGGACTGGACGCAAGCGAGCATGAGAAGGTAGTGGTGATCGAGGGCGACGGGGGCATGTTGATGGGCATGTCTACGCTGGCCACCATCGGGCTGCTCCGACCCCGACAACTGCTGTTGATCGTCTTGGATAATGGCGTCTATGCCGCGACCGGCGACCAGCCTACGGCGGCGGCGGCGGTGGACTTCTGCGCGGCGGCCCGCTCCTGTGGCTTCGTAAGCACCTGGAGCGTTGCTACCGAGGAGGCGTTGCGGGCGGCGTTGGCGGAGGCACGGCAGGGGTCGGGGCCAGGATTTCTGCACGTGCAAATCACACTAGAGAACGCTCCCAGCCCCTACTTCCTCCCCGATCCCGTCGAGCTGACTTTGAGCTTCCAACGCTATCTGAACGGCAAATGAGCTGAGGAGCTTTGCGTGCAGCATGATAGAGCGAGGAAAGGGTGCCGGGCACCTCCTGAGAGCACTAGAATAGGCTAGAATAGGCAGAGCGGCGGTCCGCGCGGTGTCGTCGCGTGTGCCGGCTGCTTGGGGCTGCGGGGCTGAGACTCGATTGGAAGGAAAGCGATGCGCGTAGTTCGAGGAGAACGGTTTGTCGGGTTTTGTGGCGGGGTCAAGCGGGCGTGGAAGCTCGCCGTAGAGTCCTCCGAGAACGGTGCGGACGAGGAGGTCTTTATCTCGGGCAAGCTGATCCACAACACTCCGGCCATGCAGGAGCTGGAAACGATGGGCGTGCGGCCTCTCCCGGTCTCTCTCCTGGATGACGACCTCCCGGCGGCAGAGACGGCGCCGCTGGTCGGCCGCACGGTCCTGATGCGGGCGCACGGCGAAAGTCCCACGGCGTTTGCACGTGCCGAGAACCTTGGTCTCAACGTCCTCGATGCTACCTGCCCCATCGTCACCGTGGTCCAAAAGATCGCCAAGCAGCTTGAGGACGAGGGGTATCAGGTGGTCGTCTTCGGCCACCGCGATCATCCCGAGGCGCGGGCCACCGTTGCTCACACGCAGCACGGTATCATCATCGAATCGGTCGCAGAGGCCACCGAGCTAGGGCACTACGAGAAGCTTGCCTCTATCGCGCAAACAACCATGCTCACGGCCGACTACGTGGAGCTGTGTAAGGTGCTGGCGACCAAGGCGGACGTATTCGACGACCGCGGCCGCATCTGCGGATGGACCCAGCGTGCCCAAGGCGAGGCGGTAGAGCTGGCACGCACCGTGGACATGATGGTCGTCGTCGGCGGCCGGGATAGCTCCAATACCCACCAGCTGGTGCGAGTGTGCTCCGAGGTCTGCCCCACGCGCCACATCGTCACGGCGGACGAGCTTGAGGCAGCGTGGTTCGACGGCGTGGAGACAGTGGGCTTGGCCGCCGGCGCCTCGACGCGTGAGCACGACATCGCCGCGGTCATCTCCTGGCTCGAAGCCCATTGAGTCGCAGTCTTCCGCCGCACCGTTCGTTCGTCATTACCGCCGGAACCCGCAGTTGGCCCTTGCCGATTAATAGCTGCATGTTCATATTTATCCGGTATCGTGTGCTGCGAGGCTACCGCTGTCGCCGGTTCAAACTACTGCGAACTCGGTCTCTAGCCGGACCGAGCACATAAAGAGCGACCCGGAATGACCTCTGTTAACGCGCGCGAACGCCTACATACCATTATCAACGGCGATCTGGATTTCCATAATGCGAGTAGCTCCTACACCACGCACACGATCCACGCCTTTGCCGCGAAGTTTCCCCCTCAGTTGCCACGCACGTTCATCGAGCAGCTGACGCGCCCCGGCGATACCGTACTCGATCCGATGATGGGTTCCGGCACGACTGTACTCGAAGCGGCGCTCTTAGGACGCCGGGCTATCGGCGTGGACCTCGATCCCCTCGCCGTGCGGGTGAGCCGGGTGAAGACGCGATCCGTAGATCATGAGCAGTTGCGTGCAGCCGGGGATTCCGTTACCGCCAACGCCTCGATGTTACTCATGGACAAGCCTGCTCTGGAGACGGAGATCGAACGTCGGTTTGACCCGGCGACGCGAGACTTCCTCGACTACTGGTTTATGCCTGAAACGCAGCATGAGCTACTGGCGCTGCTGCTGAACGTCGAAGACGAACCGGATACCGAGGTGCGCGAGGTACTCGAGGTGGTCTTCTCTTCCATCATCATTACCAAAAGCGGGGGCGTGTCCTTGGCCCGTGACCTCGCGCATACACGACCGCACCGCGCGCCCTCGAAAACGGTGCGTAGTGCCATCGCACAATTCAAGACTCGGCTGCGGAAGAGCGTGACCGCGCTGCGGTCACTCCCGGACGACGTATTCCCGGTTGCGCTCCACCGTGCCGATGCCCGCGAGCTACCTATTGACGATGAGTCGGTTGATCTGGTGATAACCTCGCCACCGTATGCGAACGCCCTGGACTACATGCGGGCGTATAAATTCTCGTTGATCTGGTTTGGCGAGCCGATCAGCTCACTCTCGGCGCTACGCTCGACTTATATCGGGTCCGAAAACAGCCACGGGACAATCGCCGACGACTTGCCGGCGGGAGCAGCGCGGTGTGTATCGGAGCTGGCGCAACGCGACCCCCGTAAGGCTAGGGTCTTGCAGAAGTACCTTGTCGAGCTGCGAGCCGTCTTAGCCGAGATGTATCGCGTGCTGCGTACCGGCACGGCTGCCGGGATTGTCGTCGGGCCATCCACGATGCGCGGCATCCGTGTGCAGACGCAAGAGCACCTCGCAGAGATCAGTACGCGGCTCGGGTTCGACGTGGTAGGAATTGGCAAGCGCGCGCTCGACCGGGATCGGCGGATGATGCCGGCCCGCTGGGGTAACTCCAAGATGAATGGGATTGAACTGCGTATGCATGAGGAGTTCGTGCTCGGGTTGGTGAAGTCAGCGTAGGTCAACGGCTGCTCTGGCCGCTGTTTCACGTGAAACATTGCCCGCCCGGCAGCTACCAGCCGGCTAGCTCCTGCGCTAGAATCAACCAGTGCTACCGGAGGAGGGGGAGCCGTGCCGCGTAGACCAAAGAAGATGCATCGCGGCGGCCGCCAGCGCAAGCCCAAGCGGCGCGCCACCCGCCAGCAAAAAGCCGCCCGGGCGGCAAGCCGGCCGGTAGCCGTGGCGTCGGTAGCTGCCGGCGCCAGCACGGAGGCGGCGCAACCGCTGCCACGGCCAACCCAGGTTGCACCCCGCCAAGCGCCGCGCCGCCGCACTCCCGCCCGCCCCCGCGTGTCGCCGCTCGACCTGGCAGCCGCCAATCTCGACTATTTACCCGGCGACCTGAAGCGGATCGGTCTCGTATCCTCCGTGCTCTTGGCCGTCCTCATCGTGCTGACGATAGTGCTACACTAGAGCGTGTCTCAGGCCCGCGGCGTCGCACGCTAACCGCGACGGTATCCGCTGCGTCGTGGGAAACGACTAGGCGCTGTTGACATCCCACCGTCATCCCCGATTTCCCGGGAATCCGGCTGGGTGTGCGGACCGCCGCGGCTGGGAGTTTCCTGCTGATGCGTCTCCTCATCACCGGATCGAGCGGGCAGATCGGTACCAATCTCGCCCTGCGCTGTCTTGCTGACGGCCACGAGGTCGTGGGGCTTGACCGGCGCCCCAATTCCTGGACGGACCGCTTCGAGACAATCCTGATGGACCTCGCCGTGTCGCATCCCATCCGGGGCTGGCGCCTCGGCGAGGTGGCGCTACCGCCCGGCGACGTGATTGTCCACTTGGCCGCCCACGCCAAGGTCCATGCCCTGGTCGAGCGGCCCCTGGGCGCGCTGGAGAATCACCTGATGGTGACGAATGCGCTGGAGTTGGCCCGCGTTACGAATACGCCCATTGTCCTGGCCAGCTCGCGGGAGGTCTATGGCCAACAGCCACGAGACCGCGGCCCCGTGCCGGAGGCGGCGGCCGTATTCGGTGCCTCGCCTAGCCCCTACGCCGCGGCCAAGCTGGCCAGTGAAGCGTTGGCGGCGGCCTACCGGAGTTGCTACGGGCTACCGTATCTCGTCTTCCGGTTCAGCAACGTCTACGGCCGGTACGACAACGATCTGCACCGTTTGGATCGGGTTTTGTGGATCTTCGCCCGTGCCATCGGGCGCGGCGAGCCGATCACCGTGTACGGCGCGGAGAAGCTGCTGGATTTCACCTATGTGGACGACGCCGTTGACGGCCTCTGGCGCGGCATCGAACGGCTCGTTGGCGGTACGCTCACCGGGGAGACGTTCAACCTCGCTTACGGCGAAGGCAATCGGCTCACGGAGCTGGCGAAACTCATTGGCACCGTCCTAGAGCAGGAGCCACGCATGCAGATCGAGGCCTCCCGTCCCGGCGAAGTGACCTACTACGTCGCCGACATCACTCGCGCTAGGCAGCAACTCGGATACGAGCCACGGGTGCGCCTGCGGGAGGGGGTCCACCGCGCCCTCGTCTGGGCAGAGGGCCGGGAACCGCCGGAGGAGGCCTGAAGCATGCGTATCGAGCTGGAGCACGAGCCGCTCGCGCTGCCCCTGGCCGTGCCGTTCACGATTGCGCGTGGTACGAGGGCCGTCGCCGAGAACGTCCTGGTGCGCTTGACGTGGGAAGCGCCCGACGGGCGCCGGCTGGTCGGGCTGGGCGAGGCGGCGCCGAACGCCTATTACGGCGAGAACGTCGCCACTGTCCGGGCTGCGCTGGATGCCTACGCGCCGCTCCTCGGCGATGACCCGCTCGCCCTGGAGGCGATCTTGGCGCGGCTGGCGCGGGCGCTAGGGCACAACGCCGCCGCTCGCGCGGCCATAGACATGGCGCTGCACGATCTGGCCGGGCAGCTTACCGGGTTGCCCCTGTGGCGCTGGTGGGGACTGGACCGTAACGCCGGCCCGCTGACCTCTTTCACTATCGGCATGGCCGAACCGGCTATTGTCGCGCAGCGAGCCAAGGCCGCTGCCGCGGCGGGGTTTCCGCTGCTCAAGATCAAGCTCGGCAGCGGTGATCTGGCCCAGGATCGGGCTATTCTGGCCGCCGTGCGGGAGGCGACGAGCGCGCGGCTCATGGTGGATGCCAACGCCGCTTGGTCGCCGAAAGAGGCCCTACAGATCGGCCCTGACCTCGTTGCGGCCGGCGTCGAGCTACTGGAGCAACCGGTGGCGGCGAGCGACCTTGTGGGGATGGCCCACGTGTATGCCCAACTGCCGCTGCCGCTGATCGCCGACGAGAGCTGTATTGTGGCGGCAGACATACCCCGCATTGCTCACGCCTGCGACGGCATCAACATCAAGCTGATGAAGTGCGGCGGTCTGCGCCCCGCCCGACGCCTCGTCGAGGTCGCGCGAGCGCACGGGCTACAGGTGATGGTCGGCTGCATGGTGGAAAGCTCTTTGGCGATCACCGCCGCCACCCACCTGCTGCCGTGGCTGGACTATGCCGACCTCGACGGTCACTTGCTCCTCGCGGCCGACCCGTTCAGCGGCGCTACCCACGAGCAGGGCCGGCTCACCCCGCCGGACCGTCCGGGTCTCGGCGTCGTTCCACACCTCGTCTAGCGTCGCGCTGGCGCTCACTCCCAGGTAGACCAGATGGCGCGGACCCGGCCTAGCTCCGCCGCCGAAAGCGGCGGGGCCGCCAGCGCCGCAATGCCATCAGCCGCCTGGTCCACACTCATCATCCCCGGTACGACGGTGGAGACGGCCGGATGCGCCAGGCAAAAGCGCAGCGCCGCCTGGGACGGCGTGCGAGCGTCCGTAGCGAGGAAGGAGAAAGCGGCTGCGTGCGCCGCCTCGTGCTCGCGCCGCTCGCGGGGCCAGAGGCCGCGATAGTCGCCCGGACCGAACTGCGTAGCAGCGGTGACCTCACCGGTGAGGAAGCCGGAGGCCAGCGGTGTACGGGCAACGACACCCACGCCGTTTAGCTCTGCCAGCGGCAGTAGCTCGGCCTCCGGCTCCGGTGTGAGCAGGTTATAGACGAGCATCAGACACTCCGCGTCGGTTTCCCGTAGCACGCGCAAGCCGGTTTCGACATTCACCGATACGCCGTAATGCCGGATTTTACCGGCGTGCTTCAGGGCCTCCAACGTGGCAAACGCCTCGCCCCACTGCTCCGGCGGCGGCGCTTGGTGCAGTTGATAGAGGTCAATCGCCTCCCGGCGCAGCCGCCGCAGCGAGCCTTCGACGGCAGCGGTGATATAAGCGCGGCTGCTATTGAGCTGCGGTGGGGAGCCACGCCGAACCAACCAGCCGTCCGACTCCGGCGGGTAGCCAACCTTAGTCGCAATCACGACCTCGGATTGCCCGCCGAACGCCTTGCCGAGCAGCCGCTCGCTGCGACCACCGCCGTACTGATCGGCGGTATCGAAGAAAGTGACGCCGTGATCGTAGGCATGGCGCAGGACGGCCAGCGCGTCCTCGGTGCCGATCTCGCCCCATTCGCGCCCACCCAGCTCCCAAGTGCCGCAGCCAATCGCGGAGACGGTGAGGCCGGTGCGTCCGAGCCGACGATAGTCCATCATGAGCATCCTTCCTTGCCAGCGATGCACTGGCCTCGCGCCTGGCCGCCAATCGAGCACGCTTGAACCGACGGTTCTATGCGGGCAGCCATTGTACCCTTTGCTGGCAGGGACGCCGCCACAGCACCTCCGTTACGGTAGAATCGCAGCAAGATCGCTTGATAGCCTCCCCCGCACACCCTTTCTGGACCGGCAGACGCGAGTGTGCAGCGCGGTGCCGGCCGCGGTTTCGACAACTCAAAACGTTGATGAAGGAAAAACACCGTGAGCATCGAGCAGCTGAACCACTACCAGCGCAAGCTCGCTTACGAAATGGATTCGTGGGACCTCTACGAGGCTTTGGGCAAGAACGAACCCATCATCATCGTTGATGGACGCTCTGCCAATGCCTATGCCCAAGAGCATATCCCAGGAGCACTCAACCTTCCCCACAAGGAGATTTGCTTCAATTCCACCGAGTCGCTCGACAAATCGAAGCTCTACGTCTGCTACTGCGACGGCATCGGCTGCAATGCCTCGACAAAAACGGCACTGAAGCTGCTGACGCCGGGCTTTCGAGTGCGTGAGCTGATCGGCGGGCTAGACTGGTGGAAGCGAGACGGCTACGCCACCGCCGGCGAGAAGGCGCAGGACGGCACCGAGATCAACTGCGGGTGTTGACCCGGCACTGGCTACGGGAAGATTCACCCGCCGCCCCCATCGCGGCAATCCCACCCCCTCCCCCTGACCTGACAAGGGGAGGTAAACCGGCGCAATGGGTGCTTGGAGGGGCACGGCATGCCGTGCCCCTCCCCCTGGATCAAGTCCAGGGCCGGCTCTGGGCGCAAAGCGTGTGGGTGCCCCACGACAACCAATACCTACCCCTATGAGGGGGCCACAGGGGCCCAATCATGTACCCACCCTCATCCTGCTCATCCCCTCATCCTGAAAATCCTGCTTCTGACAACCCCCGTTGTCTTTCCCCTATCCCCCGTTGATATGTCCCCCTGACGGGGATTGGCAGCTGCAAGCCCTTCCTGGAGCACCGGGCACCGCCCGGCAGGGACGCACTCGCACCATCATGCTAGTCAACAGCGGTGGCGGAGCCACCCAGCCGAGGGCACCGGGTCATCAACGACCCCTCGCCGCACCGCGCGCGGCGAGGCATGGCCGCCTGAGTGCCGCCCCGAGGGCACCGGGTCCTGACGTACCCCTGGCCCCCACGGCCAGGGCGCCGGGTCAGGACTGTCTGAGTGCCACCCCGAGGGCACCGGGTCAGGGCCGCCCCCTCGCCATCACGGCGGGAGTGCCAGGCCACGACCGTCTGAGTGCCGCCTTGCGCGCACCGGGTCATGAGCGACCCCCCGCCGCGCCGCGGGCGGTGGACTACCACTGGTCCGGCGCCCGGCACCCTTGGGTGCCGGGTCACGGCCGATTTCCCACCGCGCAACGTGCAGCCGGGCATGGCCGCCTGAGTGCCGCCTCGCCGGCACCGGGTGCTGACGTACCCCTGGCCCCTACGGCCAGGGCGCCGGGTCAGCACTGTCTGAGTGCCACCCCTATCGCCACCGCGCCCTCGCCGGCCGGCGTGTACCGGTTGTGCCAGGGGGGCTTGCCCCGCGTCCCTGCCAATCCCCGCACCCTGACCTACCCGCACTCCCATCGTCTCGACCGTCATTCCCGCTATCTCGCTCCACTGTATCGTCATTCCCGCCCCCCGTCCCGTCATTCCCGCGAAAGCGGGAATCCATCCTGCCCATCCTTCCATCCGGACCATCCTGCTTCAGGTCACCAAGTGCATCCTGCCATCCAGGTACCGCCCCGCCCGCGGTCTTGCTCCACCGCGTGTACGGGCTTCTCCCTCCAGCACCTTTCCCGCGCACCCCCCACGACCGACCGCCGCCCCTAGCGCGGCAAGGGCAGCTCGACCGTGCGCCCCTCGCCCGACGACCGATAGCCGGCCAGCACCATCTCTACGGCGGTGCGGGCCGTGCGTGCGTCGGCCGGTGAAGGCGCGCCCTCCACCAGCATCCTGATGAACGCCTCCGCCGTACCCTGGAGCCGACTGCGCGGCAAGGCCACTTGCGGGTAATCCCAGTGGCCGGCCGGGTTAGGTTGGTCAGGTGCGGCCGGCCCCGGGCCGGCTGCCGGGCCGCCGGGGTTATGGCGCCAGACCCGCAGCGGCGGCTCGTCGCCGGACATGCTGCGCGCCGCCGTGATGTCGGTGCCCGTAGCGATGATGACGCCCCGGTCGCCAGCGATCTCGACCGTACACGTCGAGGCCAGCTCCGCCCAGCTACTCTGGTGAATGCCGATCATGCCGGAGGCGTAGCGATAGAGCAGCACACCGCCGTCCTCCACACCGGGCTGTTGCTCGGTCAGCGACGTGGCCACGAACCCGGTCACGGCCTCCGGCATGCCAAACATCCACAGGAACCAGAGGGCCACGTGCGCTCCCTCGTCCATAAACGCGCCACCGCCACCGTGTACGGGGTCCTGCATCCAGTCCAGCACCTCCGGTTGCAGCAAGGCGAAGGCGTGGGAATGGCGCCGCCGGACGGTGGCAATCCGGCCCATCTCTCCGGCTGCTACCAACCGCTTGATCTCCTGGTGGACCGGATCAAAGCGCAGGTTGTGTGACTGGTAGTAGCGCACACCGGCCGCTTCCACGGCAGCCACGATCCGGTCGCAGTCGGCCAACGTCGTCGCCATCGGCTTCTGCACCATCATATCTTTGCCCGCCTGCGCGGCGGCGACTGCGATATCGGCGTGTGTATCATTCGTCGTGCAGATGGTGACGGCATGCACCTCATCGCGGCCGAGCACTGCGTCGAGGTCGGCGACGAACGGCACGCCGAGAGCCGCCGCGGCGGCTTCCCCCCGGTTCTGATCGTCGTCCCAGGCACAGGCCACTTGGACGTGGCGCGACTCCCGGAAGCTCGCGGCCCAGCCGCGCTGATGCGGATGCGCGAAGCCGAGCAGCGCGATACCGAGTGGACGCACGGATCCGGCGCTCATGGGGGCTATCCCTCCGGTCGTAGTCGCCATGCCGGCCGCGACCGGTGCGTAGGCATACTGGCAAGGCGCGGCTGGCGTCGGTATCGTACCCCACGACGACGGCGGCGAGTGGCGAGTGGTCAGTGGCCCCCGCCGCCGGATTCCCACTTGCGCGGGAATCATGGGCGACAGTGTAAGACGCAGTGCTGACGGCTGATAGCTGACGGCTGACAGCTCATACCAAAGGAGAGGTGCCGATGGAGCTTGATCTCGTTATCCGTGGGGGGACCGTCGTTGACGGCTCCGGTCAGCCGGGGCGGCGGGCCGACGTTGGGGTGTCCGGCGACCGGATTGGTGCCGTCGGCGATCTCTCGGCAGCGACCGCAGCGCAGACGCTGGACGCGACCGGGCTGGTGGTCACGCCCGGCTTCATAGATATCCACACCCACTCCGAATTCAGCTTGCTGCTCGATCCGCGCGGCGAGAGCAAGGTGCGCCAGGGCGTCACGACCGAGGTGGTCAGCAACTGCTCCTATGCGCCGTATCCGATGCGGCCCCAAGATATCGCCGAGGCCAAGGCACAGCGCATCATGCACGGCGCCGAGCTACTGGATTGGGACTGGGCCGACCTGGAAGGCTACCGCCGCCGCTACAACCGCCGAGGCGCCGCGATCAACGTCGCGCCGCTGGCCGGACACGCGGCCATCCGGGTCATCGCGATGGGGTACGACAAACGCGCACCTACGCCCGACGAGCTGGCCACGATGCAGCGGCTCCTGGCCGAGACCATGGCGCAGGGCGCTTTCGGCTTTTCGGCCGGACTGACGTTGGCGCCCAGCGGCTACGCCGACACCGACGAGCTGGTAGCCCTGTGCGAAGTCGCTGCCCGCTATGGCGGTTACTACGCGGCGCACATGCGCGTCTACGCCGGGCAGCAGCTCAAGGCCCGCCAGGAAACGTTGGAGATCGGGCGGCGTGCCGGTATCCCGGTGCAGATGGCCCACAACAACGTGATGTTCCGCCCGTTCTGGCACCTGGTTCCGGAGATGCTGGAGCTTTTGGAGCAAGAGCGCGCCGCCGGCGTGGACGTGACCTACGATGTCTACCCGTATCTCGCGGGGATGTCCCACACGGATCAGCTCATGCCCGGCTGGTCGCAGGAAGGCGGCGTCGAGGGCCTGCTGGCTCGCCTGCGGGACCCGGTATCGCGCCAGCGGATCTACGATGAAATGGCGCCCGGCTGGGGCGGCCCGGAAGTGCCCTGGGATTGGGAATCCATCCTCCTGACGGACGTGGCCTCACCTGCCCACAAGCACTGGGAGGGACTCACGGTCGGTCAGGTCGCGGAGGAGCTTGGCGTTGACGGCCTGGAGGCGCTACTCACGCTTACCGAGTACCGGACCAGCGCGACCTACCACCACCTGAGCGAGGACAACACGCGCCTGCTCCTCCAGCATCCGCTGGGGATGGTTGGCTCCGACGGTGACGCCGTAACCATCGGCACACCGTCGCTGCGCGGGAAGCCCCACCCCCGTTTCTTCGGGACGTTCCCCCGCGTGCTGGGGACCTACGTGCGCGATGAGGGCGTCCTGGCGCTGGAGGAGGCCGTGCGGAAGATGACCTCCGCTCCGGCACAACGGCTGGGCTTGGCTGACCGCGGGCTGCTGGCGGCCGGTCGCGTTGCCGACATTACGGTGTTCGATCCGCACACCATTGCGGACCACGCCACGTTCACCGAGCCAAGCCAATACTCCACCGGGGTGGACTGCGTGATCGTCGCCGGCCAGCCGGTGCTGGAGCATAGCAAGATGACGACCGCCCTCCCCGGCCGGGCCCTGGCCCACGCGGCGTAGCGGCCAATCGGGCTGCCCAGCCTAGCACCATTTCGTGAGGACAACGATGCCTCGGTTCGTCAAGATCACTCGTATCATCGTGACCCACTTCGACTACCGGATTCCCGGACGCGCGATGGCCGGGCGTGCCAAGCTCGATATGCTCTATCAACCTGGCAGCACTGTCTCCTCAGGGGGGCGTGGGGCTACCGGAGATCACATATTGACCGTGGAAACCGATGCCGGCGTTCGTGCCGAGCTGCCCGGTACGGTGGACGCGGCCACTGCCCAATACCTACTGGGCCGTAATGCGCTGGACCGCGACACAATCTGGCACGACCTCAAGCGCATGCTGCGTGGTCGAGGCAACGCCCCGCCCGGTCCCGTGGACATTGCGTTGTGGGACATCGCGGGCAAACTGTACGACGCGCCGATCTACGAACTGCTGGGTGGCTGGCGAACCAAGCTGCCGGTCTACGCCAGCACGTTCCATGGTGACGAAAACGGCGGGTTGACACGGCCCGAGGACTACGCCGAATTCGCGCTGTACTGCAAGGAAGAGCTAGGCTATCGGGCCTTCAAGAGCCATCCGTGGGTTGATGGCCCCATTGAACGGGAGGTCGCGACGGTCCTGGCGATGCGTCGTGCCGTGGGCGATAACATGGACCTCATGCTCGACCCGGCGGGGGCCTATACCACCTTCGATGACGTGCTGAGGGTGGGGCGGGCCTGTGATGAGGCACGGTTTTTTTGGCTGGAAGATGCCTTTCGCGGTGGCGGACTGTCAATGTTCGTTCATCGCAAGTTGAGGGACTTCATCAAGACTCCGCTGTTGATGGGTGAGCATATCCGGGGCTTGGAAGCGAAAGCGGACATGATCCACGCTGGGGCTACCGACTATGTGCGGGCGAGCGCGGGCACGGATGGCGGCATCACCGGCGTGATGAAGCTGGCGGCGCTGGCCGAAGCCTACGGGCTGGACGTTGAGCTACACGGTGGCAGTTTGGCACACCGCCATTGCATGGCAGCCATCCGCAATACACACTATCTCGAGTCCGGAGGGGTGCATCCGAAAGTGCGGCACACCAGAGCACCGATCTATTCGGAGCGGCGATGGCTCCACGAACTTGACTCGGTGGACAAGCATGGATACGTGCCTGTGCCTCAAGGGCCGGGACTAGGCGTGCCGCTCGACTGGTCATTCATCAATGCACATAAGACCGGCGAGACTGTCTATCAGTAGAAACATGACCAAGATGCCTCGTCCTCCAACACCGGTCGAGCAGCGCGCGCCACGGGTGCGTTTCGGGAGCACCGACCTGTACGTCTCGCGCCTGTGCCAAGGTACCGCCTTTCGCCACCTCCCGCGTATCCGCGACGAGCCACGCGGTCAGTTGGTCTTGCGCCACTGCCTGGAGCAAGGCGTCAACTTCTTCGACTCGGCGGTGGCCTATGGCTGGGGCGACTCCGAGGTGGCGCTCGGCCGGGCAATACGGGGCCACCGGGACCGCGTCGTGGTCTGCACAAAAGTCGCGCCGTCTCACCCGCCCGCACACGAGGGCGACGCCTTGCGAACGGCGCGGTTCACGCGCGACTTTCTCTTCCAACAGGCGGAGGGCAGCCTCCGGCGGCTCGGTACCGACTACCTCGATCTCTATCTGCTCCACCAGCCGGACGCCGACACACCGGCGCAGGAGATCGTCGGTGCGATGGACGCGCTGGTCCAAAGCGGCAAGATCAGGTATTGGGGTGCCTCCAACCATCCCGCAGCGCAGGTACGCGAGTTCGTAGCCTTGTCTACGCAGTCCGGCCGTGCGCCCATTGCCGGACTTGAAGAATACTGCACCATCGCCGGTGCCGCGCTCTCGGACACCGGTCAACATCGCGTGGAGCAGCTTGAGCACGAGATGTTCCCGGTCGTGCGGGCCGCCGACCTGGGGCTGCTGGCCTACAGCCCCCTCGATGCCGGCTACCTGGCGCCGGGGCGCACCGTTGAGCCGGACAGCCCCCTGGCAAGGCTGGTGCAGGTGCTCGACGAGGTAGCATCCGGTCTGCGGGTGAGCCGCGCCGCCGTGTGTGTGGCCTGGGTACTGATCCATCCCGAAGTGACCAGCGTGCTCGCCGGCGCCGAAAGTCCCGCGCACGTGGACGAGAACCTCGCCGGGACCCGTCTCGCGCTCCCGGCCGATGCCCTGGTCGCGCTAAACGCGGCCAGCGCCGCTTACCGCCAGGAATATACGGCGGAGGCCGGGAACGTATGAGCGCCCTCCCTCGACCGCCTCCCGCTGATCCGCCGCGTGGTGGAGGCCTCCGGCCCGGAGCGCTGGGGGAGGGAAAGCGACAGTAGCGGCCCGATCCCGATGGCCAATCCCCGGTCGGACTACCCGGCCGTGCCGGTGCTCATCCGTGACCACGCGGACTGCCTCAGCGCCACGGACAAAGCGGCTCCCCTGTATGCGACCGCCGAGCGGTTCTCTCTCCGACGTTAGCCGGTCTCCGCGGGCGCGCTCGCCGCTCAGTCTTCGAGCACGGCAACCAAGTTCGTCGCCGCGTCGCAGGCCCAAATCCGCCCCTCGGCGTCGCGGGTCATGCCGTGGACCTCGAACCGGGGTGTCGTCTCGTCACCGTGCAGCGCCTCGTTGACCAAATCGCGCGGGCCGGCAATGCTATCCACGACCCACATTTCGCGTATCGTCCCATCGGTCGCGTCGAGCCGGTAGATATGGTTGTGGTTCGTCTCGGCGCAGACAATACTCCCATCCGCCGCATCCCGATAGATTCCGTGCGAGCGCGCCTCCGGGAACGGGATAGTTCGCAGTAGCTCGCCCGTCTCAGCGTCAATCCACTGGATGATCCGCAGGCCCGGCCGCGTGACCCACAGCGTCCCGGCAGTGCCACGTTGGCCGCTGAGTTCGCCGCCGGGCGCCTCCCGCCGCAGTGGCGGGGGCGCCGGCTTCGCGGGCGGTAGCGTCGCCAGCACCGCCGGGTCGGTGGGCACCCATTCGATACCGTGGACGCCGCCTCGGTCGCCGTCCGGGAACACCAGGTCGGCCAAACAGTGGCCGGTCTTGGCGTCGTGCCGGTAAGCGGCCGCCGGCACACGGTTCGCCGCCGGCCACACCGACCCGGCGCCATAGGCGATGCCGCTCGCATTCCGCACCGGGCTGGGAAACGCGGTGATCGTAGCGCCAGTGTCGTAGCGCACCAGATAGCAGTGATCGTTCCGCTGGTCGCAGATCCACAGGCCCTCCGGCGCCGCGGCGAGACCGTTAGCTTGCTGGCCGGGGGACGTAAAGACAACCCGCGCCGTCAGGGTGCGTTGTGGCTGCTCCGTGGTCGTCATCGTGCTGACTACTCCCTCAGGAGACCTTTGCAGCAATCGTCATTCCCGCGCAGGCGGGAATCCAAAAACTGGCCCGCCCAGGTTGGCAGAAGTGGAGTCATTGCCACCATAGCACGCCGGGCAGCCTAAGTGTAGGCGAGGCTCGGCCCACCCGCAGCCCCGGCCAATCCCGCCCTCAGTGGAGCCGCTGGTGGGGTCGCTGTCTATGGTGTGGCTCAGGGAGGGTTGGATATAATATCAGCGCGTGTAGAGAATACCGATTATCGCCGCACTTGCTGCGTCGAAGTGGGACCACGACCCGGACATTGACGAATATGGAGATCACGCTCCTTGGCAGCACCGGGCGTGAGGAGCTATGGCACGACGTAGACGACTACACCTATCTGCGGGTTGACGTAGCAACCGGTCAGCCCTTGAGCCTGACGATTTACCCCTTTCACGCTTGGCTTGTCGAGCAAACGGGGCTGGATAACTCCCTACCATCCGAAGCCTCGATTGACCGAGCTGTGGCGCGTAGGCACCTCGCACGGGTGCTGCGGGCCAGCCCTGATTTGGCCGGGCGCTAGTGCCGATGCCTGAGCAGCAACGCTGGCGGTGGACGGAAGCCGATCCCCTTGGTCGGCCGATTCATTGCGGTGAGCGCGAGTGGGAGGAGCATATTCTGGTCAGGCACCCGGAAATGAGTCGGTACGAGGCGGCAGTGCGGGCCACACTCCGCACTCCCGACACGATCTATGACAATCCTCACGCGACAGCCAAGGCAACCCACCCTACGGCACTCGTGCAGGACTTCTACGGGACTGGCTATACCGGAGGCTACTATGCCGGCAAACTGCTGCGCGTGATTGTCAAGTGGCTTCCTGAAGGGCCAGGAGGCCAGCTCGTCGGGTACCTCCGCACCGCCTATCTCACCAACCGTATCCCCCGCTGGTTACAATGGTACTGGGGACGAGAGCTGCGATGACTAGCCAGCCAACGATCCGGCCACTGGTCGAGCAGGTTATCGACGCACTTGCCGCGTCGACCTGGGATCACGACTCGGAGATTGACGAAATGGAGATCACGCTCCTTGGGGGTACCGGGCGGGAAGGGTTATGGCATGACGTGGACGACTATACCTATTTGCGGGTTGACGTAGAAACCGGCCAGCCCTTGAGCCTGACGATTTACCCCTTTCACGCTTGGTTTGTCGAGCAAACGGGGCTGGATAACTCCCTACCATCCGAAGCCTCGATTGACCGAGCTATGGCGCGTAGGCACCTCGCGCGGGTGCTGCGGGCCAGCCCTGACTTGGCCGGGCGCTAGTAGAGGAACCGAGCGGACGCTTGCAGCACGTCGGAGGAGGTAGGAGACCAATGGCGACAACGACACCCGACCTGCAAGAGATGCATACCGAGTTCGAGGCGGCCGTTGCTATGAGGGGAATGGAGGATTTTGTGCATCGGCCGGCCGTATTGGGACGCCGGCACATGATTTCGAGTGTGCATTACCATGCCACCATGGGGGGCCTGCGAATTCTGGAGCAGGGTGGGAATGCGATTGACGCCGGTGTCGCCGCTGGCATCTGCTTGAACGTCGTGGAGCCACAATCGGCGATGTTCGGTGGTGTGGCGCCTATCGTCGTCTTCCTTGCCAACGGTGCCAACGACGAGGCGGGCAGCAGCACCACCGGCTCCGGGCGTCGCCGCGTATTCACGGTGAGCGGTCTCGGTCGGTGGCCGCGGGCCGCCGCGCTGGACGACTACCTCGCCCGCTACGGCGGTGATCTCCCGGCCGGCGTGCCGCGGACGGTGACGCCGGGCGCTCCCGACGCCTGGCTGACGACATTGGCGCGGTTCGGCACGCTGAGTCTGGCCGAGGTGTTACAGCCGGCGTTGGAGCTGGCGCAAGAGGGATTCCCCATGTGGCCGGGGCTGCGCCAATCCATTGCCAGCGCCGCGCGGCCTGGCTATCCCCTAGCCCAATGGCCCTCCTCCGCAGCCGTGTGGCTGCCCAATGGCCGGGTGCCGGCGGTCGGGGAGCTTTTCCGACAGCCCGACCTAGCCACGACGTTCCGGCGCCTGATCGACGCCGAGTCCCACGCCAGCGGCGACCGGACGGCGCGGATCATGGCGGCCCGCGATCTGCTCTATCGTGGTGAGCTGGCCCAGCGGATCGTCTCGTTCTACCGGGAGCAAGGCAGCATTCTCACCGCGCAGGACCTCGCCGAATTCGCGGTGAAAGTCGAGCCGCCGGCGCACACGACGTACCGCGGCTACGATGTCTACAGTTGCGGACCGTGGTGCCAGGGGCCGACGCTGCTGCAAGCCCTCAACTTGCTGGAGGGCTTCGACCTCCAGGACATGGGCTGTGGTACGGCGTCCTACCTACACACGGTCGCCGAAGCGCTCGATCTGGCTTTTGCCGACCGGGAGCGATACTACGGCGACCCGGACCTGATTGACGTGCCGCTGGTGGGACTGCTGTCCAAGGATTACGCGGCGGCGCGGCGCGAGCTGATCCGCGAGGGCCAGGCTTGGGGCGAGATGCCACCGGCCGGCGATCCGTGGAGCTACCAGAACGGGCGCGGCGCCGACGTTTCCACCGGTACCCCGCCGCGCCCGGACTACCGTGAGCCGGAGGCCGACACGGCCTACGTCTGCGTCGTGGACGCCGACGGAAACGCCTTCTCGGCTACGCCCTCCGACGGCATCTTCGGTAGTCCGATTGTCCCCGGGTTGGGGTTCGCCGTCTCCTCCCGGGGTACGCAGACGTGGCTCGATCCACGGCACGCCTCACGCCTCCAACCGTGGAAACGGCCGCGCCTGACTCCCAACCCGGCGCTGGCATTGCGTGACGGGCACAGCTTCATGCCCTTCGGCTGTCCGGGCGGCGATCAGCAAGTGCAGGGAATGTTACAGGTGTTCCTCAACGTGGTGGAGTTCGGGCTCGACCCCCAAGCAGCTATCGAGGCGCCGCGAATTTGCAGCGACAACTTCCCGAACTCGTTCTGGCCGCACGTCTACCACCCGGGCCGGCTGAACGTCGAGACACGGGTGCCGGCCGCCGTGCGCGAGCAGCTCGCTGCCTGGGGACACAAGGTCCATGCCGAGCAAGCCTGGGGCGGCGTCTCCCGCGTCTGCGCGATTGTGGTAGACCCGGCCACCGGGGCGCGCAGCGGTGGCGCCGATCCTCGCGCGCCCGGCGGCCAGGCTGCCGGCTGGTAGGTCGCGGCAGTTGATCGAGCAGGATGGCTCACCAGGGTAGGCAAACCGAAAAACAGGAGCAATAGGCGTTTGTAGGGGCACAGCAGGCTGCGCCTCCCCTACCTCACCGTGAGCACACTCATCATGTGAAGATGGCCGCCACGGAGAGCCGGAAGCCGGGCACTACCTCCTCGCCATCCAGCTCGGCGGCCGCGTCGAGGGTGCGCGGCTCCCGCTCCGGGGCAAAGACCGTCACCGTTCGGTTCAGCGGGTCCACCAGCCAGGCCAGCCGGGTACCGGCATCCAGAAAGTCGTTGATGCGCCGCCGCAACTCGGAGAACGTGTCATGGGGTGAGCGCACCTCCACGATCAGGTCAGGAATTAAGCGCACGAATCCCGGTGGGTAGGGGGGTAGCGGCATGCGCTCGCGCCGGATGAAGCTCAGGTCGGGGCCACGCATGCGCCGGATACCCGCTTCGTCCTCGGCGAGCACATAGCGTGTATCCGGGTGGAGCACTTCGCCCAAGCTGTGCTGATGGACGTACATTGTGAGTGGTACAGCAAGACGCATCCCCCGGACGCCGTGCTCCATGCCACTCCCGGGCATACGGTAGACCTCCCCATCAACTACCTCGTAGTATGCATCGTCCGGCCTGAGTGACTCGATGCTCACTCCACTCAGGCCGGGTACACGTACCGGGCACTGTAGGGTATCGGTTGATGGGGTGGTCAGCACCGAACTGGCGAGATTGACCATGGTGTAGCCCTCCAACCGCAATCATAGCGTATCCTTTTCGAGCCGGTGATGACGGCCTACCGAGCCGGGCCGTTGCGCCGTCTCGTTGGGGATACGCCAGGCAATGCTCTGGACAACGCTCTGGCGCGGCGCACGATTGACGTTGGGGACAGCGTGGCGGTCACAGCCGGTTGGAGTACCGGCCCGCGTCTGGACCAAATGAGGAGGTTTGCCGTGAAGTACTATGGATTGACCCTCTGTCTGCAGGACGATCCGGAGACTATCGAGCGGTACAAGAAGTATCATCGCCGCGTGTGGCCGGAGGTCACGGCCCGGCTCGGTGCGGTCGGGATTACCCAAATGAAAATCTTCCTACTCGGCACGCGCCTGTTCATGTATATGGAGACGACCGACGAGTTCGATCCGCGCGTGGACTTCCCGCGGTATGCCGACGACCCCAAGGCCCGAGAGTGGGATGAGCTGATGCGGACGTTTCAGCAGCGTGCCCCGGAAGCAAGTCCCGACGAGTGGTGGGCGCTGATGGAGCCGGTCTTCGAGCTGTGATCATCGGGCCGACGAAAAGCAGCTATGCCAGAAATCCAGCAATCCGTCAGTCAGCACCGCGCGGCGGGTGGCGGTAGCCAGTTAGTCCTCAGCCCTTTTCTCCGCCGCGCTCGGTCGGCTAGCCACGCTGCGGCGCTGGCCGGCCAGAGGATGTCACTAGCTCTGATGGCAGGCAGAGTGTGGCATTCCCTGCTCACCACGCACGATGCCGCTCCCAAGCTCTCGACGCTGCACCGACTGGCCATCATCTATCTGATGTTGCCAGTGCTGATCTGGCTACTCGGCTGGTTTCACTGGTGGCTCGGTGTACCGGCGACGCTACTGCTCTTGGCCGGCCTCTGGCCAGCGCTCGCCGGCTCCTGGCGTCCGTCGCTGACGCTGGCGCTGTGTTTGGTGCTCTTGGCCTGGCTCATCGCGTCGATTGCCGGTGGTCTACTCAGCCTCAACATTGAAGTGTGGTCCGGCCTGCCGGCAACGGCACTGCTGGCATTCGCGCTCTGGCGGGCGCTGACCGGCCCCCGGCGTGGAGAACTGCCTCCGGCGACAATAGCGCTGCTGCTGGTGGCCGCCGGTTGGGTCCTGCTGACGGCCGCCGGCGGCGTGTTCGATTTCTACAACGCCGATTGGCCGAAACACCGGGCGCTCTTCATCGCCTTGAGCAACGGATCGTGGCCTACCCACACGCCCTCGTACTTTTCCACTGCTCCCCTGTTGCGCTACCCCCTCGGCTATTACCTGGCGCCGGGGCTGGTCGGCCAATGGCTAGGACCAGCGGCCCTGAACTGGGCGGTGCCGCTCTGGACCTGGGGCGGCGTCGCCCTCATCCTGCTGCTCTTCACCCGCGGCTGGCGCGGTTGGCGCGCGATCCTGGCAGTGCTGGTACTCATCTGCTTTGGCGGAATGGACGTTATTGGCATCATGCTGTACGGAGGCTGGGATTGGAGCACTGTGAAGACCACCTTCGACGGGAGCGGCACCATCGACGGGGTATGGGGATCACTCAACATAGGGTACAACTCCAAAATGACCAATCTGATGTGGATACCTCAGCATTTCCTGCCCGCTGCACTGTATACCCTGCTGCTGTCCCAGTTGCATCGGCATCCCCGTTTCCTGGCGGTGTGTGGTGTCCCACTAGCGGCGAGTCTGTTCTGGTCACCTTTCGTGGCCCTTGGCCTGCTACCACTGGTCGGGGTGCTGCTCCGGAGCAATGGGCTACGGCCGTTTCTCCGCTGGCCCAACCTGCTCCTAGCACCGCCGCTGGCCGGACTGCTGGGAGTATATTTGGCCAGCGGCACGGCCAATCTTCCCCAGGGCTGGTTATGGGAATTTCACGGGTGGAAACTGGTGGCCAAAGAGCTGCCGGTATGGTATCTGATCGAGTTTATGATCTTGGCCGGCTTGCTCTGGCTACTGCGACCACAGTTGCGCCGGGAACCGTTCTTCCTAATCTCTGTGGTCACACTGCTGCTGGTGCCCTGGTACCAGATGGGTATCCATGGTGACTTCAGCCGACGCGCGTCGCTGCCCGCCCTAGTGCTGCTCTGCTGGTACCTTGCCAATTCCCTGGCCGGCCACCCGTCCTCACTCACGCGCGGTCGGGGGCTCACTTTGGTGGGCCTGATCGTAGTGATTGGCATTGGCACCTTCAATCTCTTTTTTCAGGTCCTGCGAGCCACCAATCATCACAGTTTGGGCGGATTCCACTACGAGCAGCATAGTGTGAGCTATTGGCTTACACTACATCCAAAGCTTCATAGCCAATACATGACCTACGACCTCCTCGACTGGTACCTTTCACTGCTGCGCGACAAGGATGATGCCCATGCCAGCATCGTCCTCGAAAAGGGTAGGTTGATCATCCGCTCCGACTATGACCTCTACCTCGACGACAATAGAGTGATCTACGTAAAAGAGCCATGCTCCCAGGCTGACATTGAGCCACGCTTCTTCCTACACGTCTATCCGGTTGACGCACGCGACCTGCCGGCGCAGAGCCGGCAGCGTGGATATGACACCCTCGGCTTCAGTTTCGCCGGACATGGCTTCAGGAGTGGAAGGAAGTGCCTAGTCATCCGCCAGTTGCCGGAGTATGCCATCAGCCGCATCGAGACCGGCCAACTCACATCCGGGGAGGACCGCACCTGGGAGGGAAGTTTTGCTGTTGGCAACTAGGCAGGGGAGGAGAACGCCGGTCTAGCGGGCACCGCAGGCTTGGAGGCAGGCTTGGAGGTGGCCGCGGGCTTCCGCTGCTATCGCTACGCACGCCGGCAGCGCGTACTCCTTGGCGCCGATGATCTCCAGGTCGAGCGCGCCGGTGTAGCCGTGCTCGTGCAGCACCCGGACGTAGCCGAGGAGGTCAATGTCTCCGCGACCGTTTGCCTGGAGGTGGGGCGCCCCGGGGCCGTGCTGGCGGCCCTGGCAATCGCGGATGTGGACATGCTTGACGCGACCGACCACCGCGTCCAGCGCCGCGACGGGGTCCTCACCCGCACGATAGATATGGCTGGGGTCCATATCCAACCCGAACGCTGGCGAGGTGATCGCATCGAGCACCTGGAGCGAGGTGGGTGTGTCGTATACAGCATGACCGACGTGCGCCTTGACGCAGAGTGTCACGCCGTAGTGCTCCGCGCGGTCGGCGAGCCGGCCGAGCGCGTCGATGACCTCAGTGAGCGATATGGGATCATCGGACATGCCGCCCGGCCCACAGTTGATGATCGGAATGCCGGCCTCGACGGCGGCTTGCATCGCGGCCTCCATCCGCTCCGGATTGCGCGAAGGCTGCTCCATCGCCAGTAGCTCTAGGTCATACTCTTGGGCGAGACGCTTGATCTGGGGCACAATCTCGCGCCAACGTTCCAAGACCAAGTGCTCACTCATGCCCGGAATGGCCGACACCTCAATACCGTCGTAGCCGCAGATGGCTGCGTATCGGAAGGCGGTTTCCATGGGGAAGCCACCGAACAGGACCGAGTTGAAACCCAACTTCATCGCCTCTACTCCGGTACGGTCACGACGCTCTCGTTCGCCCAGCTCTCGATGGCCGCCTCGATGATGAGCTGGACTTTCAGCGCATCCTCCGCTTTGCCATCCACCTGCTCCGGCGGGACCTGGTTACGTAGGTCTGCGATCCACTGATCTATGCGGCTCTGGAAGGTGGCGTTGAAGCTCTCCATCCCGCCGGGGTGGTGGTAGACCTCGTGCTCAAGGCCGAAACGGGGCTGGAACTCCAGCACCTCGCACGCCTCCCGAATGATGATCCGCGCCTCGCTGCCGATCAGCTCGCAGGTTTCCAGCCCCCACGGTCGGCCCGGTCCGCCGCCATCATAGCTGCCGAGCAGGTGGCCGATGACGCCCCGCTCGAACAGAAGATTGACTTGGACGTTGGACCAGATGGTGCGGCCCTGGCCCTGCTTGAAGAAGGCGTGGACCTTCCGCACGTCGCCGGCGAAGTAGCGCATGACGTCGAGCGAGTGGGGGTGGAGCGCGCGCATGTGAAAGTGCTCGCTGCTCTCGTTGGGGTTACTGATCCACATGGCCATGTTGATGAAGTTCAGCTCGCCCAGGCGACCGGCATCGAGCCACGCGCGGGCGCGCCGGGCAGCCGGGGTGAAGCGGTGGTTGAGGTTGATGCCGTAGGGGAGGCGCTTTTCCTGGGCCAGGGCGACCATCTCCCGCGCTTCGGGAATCCGGTTGGAGATAGGTTTCTCGCCGAGCACCGGAATGCCGGCGCCCAGGAGCGCCATCGTCGGCGCGTAGTGGTCGCCGCCGTTTTCCTCTCCGGCGGTGCAGACACTCGCTGCGTCAATACGCAGGCCGGCCCCAAGCAGCGCCTCGACGGAAGTGAAGGCCGGGCAGTCGTACTCCCGACTGGCCGACTCGGCCTTCTCCGGGAGCGCATCGCAGACGGCAACGACCTCGGTGTGGGGATTGTGGCGATAGCAGCCGGCGTGGCGGTTGCCGATGCCGCCCATGCCGACGACGGCGATCTTGAGCATGGCTGCCTCCTAGCTGGCATTACGGACAGCGCGACGATGCCATCCGCCGGCGGTGCAAGCTGCGGGAGTATAGCAGCGCGCCATCGGCCGGGAGAGCACGCCGGCTAGGGCAGGTCGGCGGCAGAGGTTACGACCTTGAAGTCCACGCCGAGCGCTTCTCGGAAATGCCGTCCGCCGCAGCGAACCTTGCGTTGCTCATTCGGGCGCAGCTCATCCGGGCTAGTCGTACTCTTGGTCTCCCGTACCAAATACAGGAGTGGATCACCCGCCGGATCAGCCGCGTTCTCCATCACAATGGCCCAATCCGGGTTGTAGCTTCCGACCGGTGTGGGCACCGTGAACCAGCCCGGCAGCTTCAGGTAGAGCCGCACGTCGCTCCGTGCCTCCAGGGCTTCCACGAACGATTGCTCCACCCCCGATTCGCAAAGCATGTGGTCGTAGAGTGCCGCTCCTTCACTGCCATCAATCCTCTGACTCGGTACGAGGTGTTGCTGCCACGTATTGATCTCGGTATCGAGCCGGGTCATTTCGTACCAGTCGTTGATCTTCTTGTATCGGATGCCGTTCACCAACTGGTCGGCGAGCTTGGTCTTGATGATCTGCACTGCAACCGTTGCGAATTCGTGGGGATTGTCGAGGGCAGCCTGCTTGTTCGACGTGCGCTTGAAGACTTCCATGAGCGTCTGCCGTGTGAGGCGCACCGGGGCTGTGGTGTGTGCAAGGAGATGGGTCATACTATCGATCAGATTGGGCAACGGATACCGGCCGGCGAGGTCTACGGCCGTCTGTGCGGCGCCGGACTGGAGCGCCTTCAAGGCACCAGCGGCGTCAATTTCCACGTGCGCTCTGGTAATGGTCACGCGCGGCGGTCGGATTGCTTCCTGATCGAGGGCGGCCGCCGTGTCCGCAAGCAGTTGCTCGGTGTCAACCCGCACGGCGTAGCGGGTCTTGTGCTTGATCCGCTCCCACAACTCCTGGAATTCCGGCCGCAACGTGTAGTGCTTGCGGAGCCGCGCCACGCCTCGCTGGCGCGCGTCCGCCGGCTGCGGCGGTAAAATGCCCTCTCCATACTCCGCCTCAATGGCTTGGCGCTCCTCGGCAGTCAGCGCGCCGATTGATTTTCCGTAACGCGCCTCGATCTCGGCGCGATACTCGGAGGCGATCTCGCTTTGCAGCGTTGCCACGTAACGCTCGTAGCTTTCGTTGGCGACCACGGTCAAGACATTTACCTGCTCGTCGTGAACGCGCTCGCCTGCTTGGTCCACGGCGAGGCGCACACCGCGGCCGACCTCCTGGCGCTTCCGCATTTCCGAGACCGTCTGGTTGAGGGTGCAGATTTGGAACACGTTCGGGCTGTCCCAGCCTTCACGTAGCGCCGAATGCGAGAAGATAAACGCAGTCGGCTCATCGAAGGAGAGCAGCCGTTCCTTGTCCTTCATAATGAGGTTGTACGCCTGCTCGTCCCGCTGGGCCTCACCCGTGCGGGAGTCCACAAGCTCGACCGCCCCGCTCCGTCTCCGCTGCTGGGCAAAGTACGCGGCCTGCACCTCGGCGGGCTGGCGGTCGGCCCACTCCGGGTAGCCGGTCTTCAGGTCGTCGAATGCTTGGTCGAACAGATGCCGGATCAAGCCGTCCTCGCGGGTGTAGTTGTCCACCCGGTCAATGAAGAACAGCGAGAGCACCTTAATGCCGCGATCCTTGAGGCTCGCTTGCTTGCGGAAGTGCTGCTCGATGGTATCGCGGATTTGGGCTTCGAAAATTGCCTCCTTGTCCGTGCCCCGCTCTTCGCCGACCTGTAGCTCGATGTTGTTGGCGAACCGCACGAAGCGGCGAAAGAGGTTGATTTCGTCTATCTCGAACCCGGCGTACTCCGGCCGGCCCGTCTTCTCCTGTAGCGAGTCACCCGGTTTGACCGTTACCGTCCGTGCGCTGATGCGGCCGGTAGCCATCAGCTTGTGCAGCCTGATTCGCGCCGTCATCCTGGTCCGCTGTGCCTTCATCGCCTCCAAGCGCACAAACGGCGGGTTGGCGTCATCCGTCTGCACGACCGAATCCACCTCGATGCGCTTGACCAATCCTTGCCGGTAGGCCTCGAACGGGGTGAGGCGGTAGACCACGTTGTAGGGATTGCGGTGGGTGGCACTGTAGCGCAAGGCAAACAGCGGATCGAGGGCCGCCAATGCCTGCACCCGCTGCTCGCTCTCCATGTTCTGCGGCTCGTCGAGGATCAACACCGGCCGCGTCGCCTGTACCAGATGGATGGGGGTATCGCCCTGCAAGCGGTCGGTGGTCCGACGCATGACATTCGATTCCTTGTTGAAGGAATCAATCGTCATCACCAAAAGCTCTACCCCATCGGAAAGGGTAAACTGCCGCACCTGGGCCAGGTTAGCCGAAGCATAGGCGGCATAGCGGTAGGCGACGTTCCCATAGAGGCCCTTCAAGTGCCGTTCTGTTACTTGGAGCGTCTTGAGCACGCCCTCGCGCACCGCTACCGAGGGCACGACGATGATGAACTTGCGGAGACCGTAGCGCCGGAAGAGGTCCAGCGCCGTGCGGAGGTAGACATAGGTCTTGCCGGTGCCGGTTTCCATCTCGACCGAGAAGTTGGGGAAGCGCGCAATCTTCTCGCCCCCCGCCGTCTCGATAGGCGCTGCGATGTACGCGAGATTGTCGTGCGGTGTGATCCCATTCTGTCGCTGGACGGCTTGCAGGTTGGCCAGCAAAGTCGGCTCGTCCAAGTCGAGGTGATTGGGCACCGCAGCAAAACCGCTGCCCGGCCCGAAAGACAGGTCCACCTCGACACGTGGCTGCCCTTCGAGCAATCCGATGACGGCGGCAATGGCCTGAAGCTGGTAGTCCTGGTCGGCATCAAAGCGAAATTCCATCAGTGATACCTTTAAATCGTCTTGAGCCGGCAGCGGAGGACCACATTGGAGATCAGCGTGTCGTCGAGGGACACGTCGCGACAGATGAGGAGGTCATCTTTGGTCAGTAACGGCGCATCGGATATTGCGGGGGTGAGGGTCTCAAGCGTTTCGGGGGCAAATGTGTCGTCCAAGCAGATCAAGAAGAACTGCCCCTTGTCGGGATCGGAGACGCGCAGGATCGTATTCGTGGTGACCTCGGGTACCGGCTCGATCCGGGTATTCAAGCCGTAGCCCTCCTTGATCGCAGCCTCCCAGATCACCCCCTCCGGCTGCCAGCCGTCCAGCAAGGGGTCAATGAACTGCTCCAGTTGTTCGATATAGCGTTCCACGTCGCGCTCATCGGAGCCTGTCCAGCGCCGGTAGTGGCTCTCGGTCAGCTTGAACACGCGGAAGCCCAAGTCTTCCGGTGTCGCACGGTCACGCAGATCAAGCCGGCCGTTCCGCTCGTCGCGCAGCTTGGCGGCGACGCGCCGAATGCGCTCCTTGCCAACGTCCGCTATCGTCTCGAAGCCCTGCTGTCGGGCCGTGGAGTCGGCCGGGGTTGGCTCCGGCAGCTGCACCATGACGAAGCGGCGGTTGCCGCCGTCCTCGCGGTTCAACTCCAACACGGCCTGCGCCGTAGAACACGAGCCGGCGAAGAAGTCGAGGATGATGTCCTCGTCATTCGTACTGGATCCCGGTGCAATACACTTCCGCATGAGGGCGACAGACTTGGGAAAATCAAATGGAGTCCTACCGAACAAGCGCCCTAGCTCCTCCTTGCCATTCTCATGGTTGATCTCCTTATCAAGCCACAGCGCCTTCTCTTTCGTAGTAGCCCCCTCTAGTGGGAGGTAGTCCTTACGGAATACCCTCCACGCTCCTGTACGTACTTGTCTCGCAAGCAGCAGTTGTAGATTCCGGCTGGACTTAGATTTCCCCCAAGTCCAGCACCCGTCCTCATTAGCAGAGTTCCTTGGCAATATCTCGACAGTGAACATACCTTCTCTTTCTAGCCTAACTTCGCCAGTTTCAGGGTTGGCGTAGAAAGGATAAAAGAGATTCGGCCGGTTTCTCCGGTTAAATACTGGGTTTCGGTTGCGAAGTTCTAATTCACGAAAATCACCACCTTCGTCATGCTTATTATATGCAGCGATTCCTTGCTGATTTTTAGGTATCTCACGGATTGCTTGCTGGGTAGCATCACGAGCAAATACCAGAAGATATTCATGTGTCTTGGCAAAGAATCGATCTAATGTCCTGCCTCGTGGGTTTGTTTGCGCTACAACCAAAGCAACGAAGTTCTCTTCTCCGAAGATTTCGTTCATCAGCATCCGTAAGTGATGCACTTCGTGGTCGTCAATGCTGACGAAGATGACGCCATCGTCGCGTAGCAGCTGGCGGGCCACGAAAAGCCGGGGGTACATCATAGACAGCCAAGCGGAGTGATAGCGGCCGTTGGTCTCCGGGTTGCTGGTGAGGCCGTTGCCGTTTTCGTCGCGCTGGCCGGTGAGGCGCAGGTAGGTGTCGAGCGGGTCGGCGAATTTGTCGGGGTAGATGAAGTCGTTGCCAGTGTTATAGGGCGGGTCAATGTAGATCATCTTCACGCGGCCGAAATACGCCTTGTAGAGCAGCTTCAGCACTTCCAGATTGTCGCCCTCGATGAATAGGTGCTGCGTATCGTCCCAGCTCACCGACTCGTCGGGAGTGGGGACGAGCGTGGCACGGCTGGGCATTTGGAGCAAGTGGAGGGCATCACGCTTCCCGGCCCAGCTGAACGAGTAACGCTCCGGCTCGCCGTTGACGGCTGCGCCGAGCGCCGCACGGAGCTTGTCGAAGTCAACGCGACCTTCCGTCACCACGTCGGGAAACAACGCTTGGAGCTGCTGCACTCGTTCGGCCACCAAGTCCGGCGTTGTCGTAGCCACCGGCTCGCCTCTTCGCGCTGGCTCAGTCATGGTACCCTCGCTCCTATCGTACACCCTACAACATATGAGACGGCGGCCGCGGCCGCCGTGTTCCGATGATATATTATCATATCATTTCATATTAGAACATATGGGTCAAACAGGTTTCTGCGTGCGCGGGAATGATGGGCCGGGGGCAGTGCCTGGATTGCGGCTTCCGCCGCAATGACGGGGGAAAGCCAGAGTGGGGGCCTGGTCACTCGCCACTCATCAGGCGTGGGTCAGGCGACGCGGCAGGCGGTTGTCCGTCAGCACGAGGCGCTCCAGGAGCCGGGCTTGGAGGTCGCGCCGCAAGCCGGCGTACCGGGGCTGTGACCAGAGATTGTGTAGCTGTCCCGGGTCTTCCTGCATGTCGAATAGCTCGCCATAGGGCTGCCCCGGATAGACCGTCAACTGGTAGCGGTCCGTCACCAGGGTCCGCAGCCGTAATCCCAGATAGTCCTCGTCGTTCTCGATTGCCACGGCGTCCTGGACCGACGTAGCCCGTCCCTCTAGCAACGGCGTCAGGACTTGCCCCGGCCACGGCGGCAGCATGGCCGGCGCTTCGGGCGTGGGCGGTACCGTGCCTTCCGGGATGGGCACGCCGGCGAGGTCGAGGATCGTCGGCGCCATGTCGAGCAGGCTCACCAGGGCGTCGCTCTGCACGCCGGCCGGAAAACGGCCGGGCCAACTCCAGATCAAGGGCACGCGGAGGATACCGTCGAAATGAAACGGGCCTTTGTTCAGTAGCCAGTGATCGCCCAGCATCTCGCCGTGATCCGCTAGGAACACGACGACGGTGCTTTCTCGCAATCCCAGGCGGTCGAGTGCCGCCATGACGCGACCGACCTGCACATCTACAAAGCTGACCATCCCGTAGGTCAGGGCGGCAATCTCACGTAGCTGCTCGTCGGGGATATTCGTCGGCGCTACTCGTCCGCTCGTCGGCAGCCCTGCGGCAAAGACGCGGCGGAAGTGCGGAGGGAGGTCGTCCAGCTCGCCGGCGCGGCGGGTGGGGGGAGGCACGTCGTCGAGCGCGTAGGCGCGGTCCCAGGGGCGCGGGGGGCAGTAGGGATGGTGGGGATCGGGAAAAGAACACCAAGCTAGGAAAGGGCGCCCGTTCCTGGCGGTCGCGGCCGCCGTTTCGAGGAAGGCAATCGTGCGGTCGGCGCACCAGGTATTGTAGTGCAGCGCCGCGGGGAGGGCCATCGTCCAAGCCTGGGCGGCGCCGGTCCGTGGTGGCGGCCCGGCTGCCGGGTGCAGTAGCCGTTCCGCGCCGGGGTACCCGGTCCGGAGCCACTGCAAATAGTGGCCGTAGATGCCGCCGCCGTGTCCGCCGGTGAAATCGGCTGTCTCCAGCCCGTAGTAAGGCGACGGGAGGCCGGTGAGTCGGCCGCTGCGCCACAGAGCGCGGGCCTCGGGGAAGTCCGCCGGGGCTACGTCCTCCTCCGAGGCGCCGGTCGGGAGACCGTACACGCGCAGGTGGATTTTGCCGACGCTGTGGGTGCGATAGCCGGCCCGGCGCAACGCCTCGGTGAAGGTCGGAATACGTGGATCAAGGTCAATCCCGTTGGTGCGTACCCCGTGACCACGTGGGGGCAGCCCGGTGTAGAGCGTGGAGCGTGAAGGCATGCACAGCGGGTTGGTGACGTAGGCGCGGATGCAGTGGATACCGCTGGCCGCTAGGGCATCGAGATGGGGCGTCCGCAGGACGGGATGACCGGCGCAGCCGAGATGATCGGCGCGCTGCTGATCGGTCATCAGGAAGAGGAAGTTGGGCCGTGCAGCCATCGCCGTCGCTCCTCATGCATAGGTACTGTTACCACCTCCGGTTATCTCCGCGCAAGAACATCACCCCGGCGGAGGCCGCTCATCGCCGGGGGAGGGGCGCGATCAATCGCGCCCTGGGCGCAACATGTTGCGCCCCTACGGGCACGCATTGCGCTTGTTTTCGGGGGGTAATTGCCCCACTGCTTTGGATTCCCGCTTGCGCGGGAATGACGGGATTGGTAACGCCGGCTAGACAATGCGCTCGGTGCGTTGGGCGACGATCTCCGGGTCGAGGTCGAAACCCAGCCCCGGCCCGGTAGGCATGTACAGAATGCCGTCCCGCACTTGGAGCGGATTTCGCACAATCGGATCGCGGTCGAGGTCCGAGTTGTTCTCGTGGAAGGTGGTGTTCTTGATCGCGCCGTACAGATTGGCATGGGCAAAGCCCCAGTTGGAGCCAAGAGACGTAATCTCCAGGTTGACGCCGAACGCCTCGGCGAGCTGGGCGATCTTGATGTGGTCGGTGATGCCGCCGCGCCAGCCGTTGCTGGCCCGCACAATGTCCGCCGCCCGCAGCGCCAGCACTTGCGCCGTGCTGTAGAGCGAGCCGGGGAGGAACTCCGTGGCGGCGATGGGGATGTCCAGCGTGGCGCAGAGCTTCCGCAGGCCGAGGTAGTCGAAGTCCCGCAGCGGCTCCTCGAACCAGGTGAACTGCTGCCGCTCCAGCTCGCGGCCCACCTTGACGGCCCCGTTGTAGTCGTAGACCTGGACAGCATCGTGCATCAGGTGGAAGTCCGGCCCGACCGCCGCACGCACGGCTTTGGCCACGGCGATCATCGTCGCCGGCCCACGCCAGCAATGATCCTTGTAACCCTTGAAGCCGAGGGACTGCACCCGCAGGGCGTCTTCCACGTATTCGTCCACGGTTTCCAGATCGGGGCCGCTGCGATAGCAGGGAATATGGTCCCGGTAGCCGCCCAAGAGCTTCCACACCGGCATCCCGGCGGCCTTGCCGGCCAAATCCCACAGCGCGTTGTCCACCACGGCGCGATAGACGTTGGATGGCGGATAACGCAGGCGCTCCAGGTGCATCAGGCGCTGCCAGATGACTTCACGGTGGTACGGATCGTGGCCCAATAGCTCCGGACGGTACACCTGCTGGATGAACTCGGCGCAGGTGGCACTACAGCCGTCACTCAGCCCCTCGATCCCGGCATCGGTCCGGATACGCAGCAAGCCCAACGGCAGATGGATTTCGAGGTCCGTAATCTTCATCGGTCTTTCCTGCCTACGCCGGAGACTCGCTCTGCCCACGGCTCACTCCGGCACTGCCAACCCCGTAGGGGCGTCCCTTGTGGGCACCCTGGATTCCGGCTTTCGCCGGAGTGACAGGCGTGTTGCCCGTGCCTCACCCCCCGGCCCCCTCTCCATCGCCGAGCGATAGAGAGGGGGAGTCCGCCGGTACATCGCCGCAATGAGCCGGAAAGACTGCCGGTCAATACTCTTCGGCCAGGTGGCGCCGGAACTGCTTCATGTCCCACTCGATGCCGAAACCGGGACCGTCAGGCGGCGCAATGTAGCCGTCCTTGACCGTTGGGGCATTCATCGCGCCCAGCTCTTCCGCCAGCTTGGCCAAGCCCAAGCCGTCACCGCCGACCTCGTGGTAGGTGGTGTTGGCAATCGCCATCTGCAGGTGGGTATTGACGGCTCCGAAGAGGCCGCCGTGCCCATTCAACTCGATGTTCGCGCCATAGCATTGCGCGAAGTTGGCGGTCTTCATCGTCTGGGTCACGCCATGAAACCCGGTCGCGCGGATAAGATCGGTAGCCTTCAGCAGCAGCCGCTGGCACGACCCTTCCATATCGGCTTGCATCGGCTCCTGCCCCATCACGGGGATGGTCAACGCCGCGCAAAGCTCCTGGAGCTGGAGGATGTTCTCTTCATGGATCGGCTCTTCCAGCCAAACGTAATCCAGCTCCTCCATCAGGCGGCCGATCATGATCGCTTCTTCCAGGGTGTACGAGCGGACCGGATCGTTGATGAGGTCATAGTCCGGCCCAACGTACTCCCGCAGGCCGCGGATGATAGGCACATCGGCCTTGCCGCCTTTGTAGCTGTGAATCTTGTAGGCGAAGATGCCCGCGTTCTCGCGGCCCTGCTCGATGTGCTGCTTGTAGCCGTCGAGGTCCGTGTTGCCGCCCATCAGATAGACGGCAATGCGGTCACGCACCTTGCCCAACAGGTTGTAGACCGGCTGATTGGTCGCCTTGCCGGCAATGTCCCATAGGCAGTGATCGAAGACCCCCGACCACGCATAGGGACGATAGAGCCAGCGCCGCGCCACCTCGAACTTCTGGAAGAAGTGCTCGCGGCGAAACGGATCCTCGCCGATGGCCATCCCCCGCAAGAGATCAACCATGTCTTTGGCTGCGGCCACGGACCCGGAGTACTGGGCCATGCTTTCGATCCCGTCATCGGTGCGGACGATGAGGAAGACATGGTACTCCGGACGGGAGGTGGGGAACCCTTTATGGGTGTACTGGATACGGCGCAGCCCCGGTACCTGGACCAGACGGTGCTCCCCGCCACCGGGTCGCTCAAGGATACTGAGCTTGATCTCCGTGATCTTCATAGCACTCTCCTCGTCTGCTCGGAGGGCCGGCGCCTCGCCGACCGTCATTCCCGCGTTCGCGGGAATCCACCCTCGCTCCCACTAGCTTCCGGCTTGCGCCGCTGCTGCGGCCGACACTACATGCTCGGTACGCGCCTCCACGAGGTCCCAGTCCAGCTCGAAGCCGAGACCCGGCTGCGTCGGCATGTGGATGTGGCCGTCCGCGACCGGCAAGTGGTTGGTTACAATCGGATCGAGCGGCCGCTCCCAATGCTCGCAGAAGGTCGTGTTGTGGATGGCGCCGTAGCAGTTGGCATGCGCGAAGTACCAGCACACGCCCCCGGACGTGATCTCGATCTTCATCCCGAACGCCTCGGCCAACCGGGCCAGCTTGAGCACGTCGGTAATGCCGCCGCGCCAGGGAATGCTCGCGCGGATGATGTCGCAGGCTTGCATGGTGACGACTTGCGCCGTGGACCAGATGCTACCGGGTAGATATTCGGTAGCCAGAATGGGAATGTCCAGCTCGGCCGCCAGCCGCTGGAGACCGTGATAGTCGTAGTCGGACAGCGGCTCCTCAAACCAGGTGTAGTCCTGACGCTCCAGCTCGCGGCCGACGCGGAGGGCCTCGGTGTAGATATAGATGGCGTTGGCGTCGTGCATCAGGTGGAAGTCGGGACCGACCGCCGACCGCACTTCCTGCGCGACCGTCAGCATGAACTCCGGGCCGTTATGGCAGTGGTCCTTGTAGCCCTTGAAGCCCTGCGCCTGATGGTGCAGCGCGTCGTTCACGTAGCTCTCGACATCGGGTAGCTCGTGGCCGCTGCGGTAGCAGGGAATACGGTCGCGGACGCCGCCGATCAGCTGCCACACGGGCACGCCGGCAGCCTTGCCCGCTAGGTCCCACAACGCCACGTCAATCAGCCCGCGAATGCGGTTCTCGGTGACGTAGCGCTCGCGGTCGAAGTTGTGGAGCCGCTGCCAGATCCATTCGCGGTCGAGCGGATCGCGCCCGATCAGCACCGGCCCATAGATGGCGGGAATGACGCGCGCCGCTTCCTCGCTGGCCCCATCGCAGAGGCCCTCGATCCCGGCGTCGGTCCGGATGCGGACCAGACCGAGCGGCTGATACACGAGGATGTCCGTGATCCGCACGTCCACCTCCTTGGCGGCGCTCGACTGCTGCGAGTATACAGAAGACGCCCGGCCGATACACGGCCGAGCGCCTCCACTGCTTCACAGCACTAGGTACCTGGATTCCGGCGGAAGCCGGAATGACGAACGGGGACCCGCCTACAGCGGATCCTTGGCCAAGACGATGTTGACCGCTTCCTCCGCCGAGATCAGCCCGTTCTCAAACCCCACCTCGCCCCGCAGCCACGGCTGGAGCGACTTGCTGATGGTCCCCTCGAAGTCGGGACCGCGGAAGTTGACCGGTACCACGTGCAGCATCGAGTTGTTGAAGTTCTCCAGGAACACCCGGAAGCGCGGATCGGCGAACCACGGGTCGTCCATGATGTCCGGCCGCACCAACGCACCGTTCCGGCCAACCGTATTGAAGGTCAGCGATCCGAACCGGCTGCTGAGGTGCTTGACGAACTCGTAGCCCTCTTCGGGATGCTTGGTACCGGACTTCGGCTCCCCTACCTGCCAGGTGCCACCACGTAGCTGCGACGGCCGCTTGCCATCGGTGCGCCGGGGGAACAGTGCCGACTTGAAGCTGAACAGCGGCGAATCATCCGCCTCCACCGTGCGGATGGCCCCGAACACGCTCAACGACCCCGCCTGCTGGATGGCGACCTTGCCGGTGTTGAAGCTGATCCCTTCCGGCAACGGGCGGGTGACGTGCTCCTTGTCCACCGCCATGGCCCGTTCCTTGTTCGAGAGGTCGTACGCCCAGCGCATCCCTTCCCGCGCCTTGGCGTCGGAATAGACGATGAACTTCTTGCCGTCCGGCGTCAGGTTGTCCGAGTTGAAGGCCCGGCAGATGATGGTCACACCGGCCGCCCCAGGCAGCGACGAGCGGATGCCAAAGCCCCCGTTCCGCTGGTGGAACTGGTTGGCACTGACCGCCAGCTCGTACAGCGACTGCATCGTGTAGTCCGGTGACTTCACGTCCGGGAACTCCAGGCCGGCTTCCTGGAGCATCGACTCGTTGTAGAGGATGCCATCCACGCCGGTCCAGCCCCAGCTCGGTAGCCCCCAAATCTTGCCTTCCCACCGCTGATAGGTGATGAACGGCTCGAACCATTGGCTCAGGTCCAGCTTGTCCCGCGCCATGAAGTCGTCCAGCGGTCGCACCACTTCGCGGCGGATCGCGTTGTAGAACACCCAGTGCGAGGGGTCCCACGCAAAGACATCACCCAGGTCCTCGGCCGCCACCAGCGCCCACATCTTGGGGTAGTTGCCATGCTGGCCCTCGGCCGGAGCCTTGATGTCCTGCAAGTGGCGCAGGTCCACCGTGATGTGCGGGAACTTCTCGCGGAAGCTGTTCTGCATCAGCGGTCCCCAGTCGCTCTTCGCCCGGAACGTCGTCCACGAGATGGTCACCGGGGCCTTCGACGTGAGGATGCCCTGGGAGGTGTCTACGATCTTCTCGACGGTGACGACCTTCTCCTGCACAAAGGTCTGCGACTGCCCCGCTGCACCCTCCGCGCCGGCCGCGCCCTGCGCCCCGGTGGCGCCCTGCGCCCCACGTGGTCCGGCCGCACCGGCCGGCCCGGCCGGACCTTGCACGTAGCGGACCTCCACTTCACCGCAGGCGGCGGCCAACAAGCCGCCCAACACCGCTGCGGCGCCACCCAAATAGCGTCTGCGAACTATCCCTGCCACCGAACCTGCCTCCTTCTTAGTACTACTGGACCGTCTCAAGTGACGGCCACCTATGACCCATCAATACTGTGTCGGATGGGTCAAGGCACAATATAGCCGTCAATATACCACTTGTGACCCGGTTGCGGCAATAGTAGTGCTCCGAATTGGCGGCATCCGATCACCACGAGCCACGCAAAAGGCGCCCGGCCGGTATACGGCCGAGCGCCTCCACGGCTTGACAATGCTGGTCGCTGGACAGCAGCCAGGTCGCGCGTTGAACACAGCGCCCGGCAGTCCGCCTACAGCGGATCCTTGGCCAAGACGATGTTCACCGCCTCTTCCGCCGAGATCAACCCGTTCTCGAACCCCACCTTGCCTTGCAGCCACGGCCGGATCGAATTGGCGACGGCGCCCTCGTAGTCGGCGCCCCGGAAGTTGACCGGCACGATGTGCAGCATCGAGTTGTTGAAGTTCTCCAGGAACACCCGGAACCGCGGGTCGGCAAAGTAGGGATCGTCCATGATGTCCGGCCGCACCAGGGCCCCGTTCCGGCCCACCGTGTTGAAGGTCAGCGATCCGAACCGGCTGCTCAGGTGCTTGACGAACTCGTAGCCCTCTTCCGGATGCTTCGTACCGGACTTCGGCTCCCCTACCTGCCAGGTGCCACCCCGCAGCTGCGACGGCCGCTTGCCGTCTTGCCGCCGGGGGAACAGTGCCGACTTGAAGCTGAACAGTGGCGAATCGCCCCCCTCGACCGTGCGGATAGCCCCAAACACGCTCAACGACCCCGCCTGCTGGATCGCAATCTTCCCGCCATTGAAGCTGATGCCTTCCGGGAGCGGACGGGTAGCGTGATCCTTGTCCACCGCCATGGCCCGCTCCCGGTTCGAGAGGTCATACGCCCAGCGCATCCCCTCCCGCGCCTTGGCGTCGGAATGCACGATGAACTTCGCCCCGTCCGGCGTCAGGTTGTCCGAGTTGAACGCCCGGGTGATGATCGTGACCCCAATCGCCCCCGGCAGGGTGGTACGGATGCCAAAGCCCCCATTCCGCTGGTGGAACTGGTTGGCCTGCACCGCCAGCTCGTACAGTGACTCCATCGTGTAGTCCGGCGAGGTCACGTCCGGGAACTCCAGCCCGGCTTCTTGTAGCATGCTCTCGTTGTAGAGCATCCCATCGTGGCCGGTCCAGCCCCAGCTGGGTAGCCCCCAAATCTTGCCTTCCCACTGTTGGTAGGTGATGAACGGCTCGAACCATTGGCTCAGGTCCAGCTTGTCTCGCGCCATGAAGTCGTCCAGTGGCCGCACCACCTCGCGGCGAATGGCGTTGTAGAACACCCAGTGCGACGGGTCCCAGGCAAACACATCACCCAAGTCCTCGGCGGCGACCAGCGCCCACATCTTGGGATAGTTGCCGTGCTGGCCCTCGGCCGGGGCCTTGATGTCTTGCAAGTGACGCAAGTCCACCGTGATGTGGGGGAACTTCTCGCGGAAGCTGTTCTGCATCAGCGGACCCCAATCGCTCTTCGCCCGGAAGGTCGTCCACACCAGGGTCAGGGGGGTCTTCGACGTGAGGATGCCCTGCGAGGTGTCCACGATCTTCTCGACGGTGACGACCTTCTCCTGCACGAAGGTCTGCGACTGCCCCGCCGCGCCGGCCGCGCCGGCCGCGCCCTGCGCCCCGGTAGCGCCCTGCGCCCCACGTGGGCCGGCCGCACCGGCCGGCCCGGCTGGGCCTTGGACATAACGGACTTCCACTTCACCGCAGGCGGCGGCCAACAGGCCACCCAACGCCGCCGCGGCGCCACCCAGATAGCGTCTACGAATCATCCCTGCCTCCTTCTGTCCACAAGTATCCGACACTTGCCGGTAGTGCTCAACGGACCGTCTCAAGTGACGGCCACCTATGACCCATCGGCACCACACCAGATAGGTCAAGGCACAATATTGCCGTCAATATACCATCGTGACGCGGCTGTGGCAATAGTAGCGCTCCAAATTGGCGGCGCTCGACCGCCGCGAGCGACGCAGAAGGCGCCCGGCCGATACACGACCGAGCGCCTCCACAGCTTCACAGCACTAGGCGCCGGGGGCAGCGCCCCCGGCGGCCTACCTACAGCGGGTCCTTGGCCAAGACGATGTTCACCGCTTCTTCCGCCGAGATCAACCCGTTCTCGAACCCCACCTTGCCTTGCAGCCACGGCCGGATCGAATTGGCGACGGCGCCCTCGTAGTCGGCGCCCCGGAAGTTGACCGGCACGATGTGCAGCATCGAGTTGTTGAAGTTCTCCAGGAACACCCGGAACCGTGGGTCGGCAAACCACGGGTCGTCCATGATGTCCGGCCGCACCAAGGCGCCGGCCCGGCCCACCGTGTTGAAGGTCAGCGACCCGAACCGGCTGCTCAGGTGCTTGATGAACTCATAACCCTCTTCGGGATGCTTCGTGCCGGACTTGGTCTCGCCCACTTGCCAGGTGCCACCCCGCAGCTGCGACGGCCGCTTGCCATCGGTGCGCCGGGGGAACAGCGCCGACTTGAAGCTGAACAGCGGCGAATCATCCGCCTCCACCGTGCGGATGGCCCCGAACACGCTCAACGACCCCGCCTGCTGGATCGCAATCTTCCCGCCATTGAAGCTGGTCCCTTCGGGCAGCGGCCGGGTGGCATGGTCCTTGTCCACCGCCATGGCCCGCTCCCGGTTCGAGAGGTCGTACACCCAGCGCATCCCCTCTCGCGCCTTGGCGTCGGAATGCACGATGAACTTCGTCCCGTCCGGCGTCAGGTTGTCCGAGTTGAACGCCCGGGTGATGATCGTGACCCCAATCGCCCCCGGCAGGGTGGTACGGATGCCAAAGCCCCCATTCCGCTGGTGGAACTGGTTGGCCTGCACCGCCAACTCGTACAGCGACTCCATGCTGTAGTCCGGCGACTTCACGTCCGGGAACTCCAGCCCCGCCTCCTGGAGCATCGACTCGTTGTAGAGCATCCCGTCGTGGCCGGTCCAGCCCCAGCTGGGTAGCCCCCAAATCTTGCCTTCCCACCGTTGGTAGGTGATGAACGGCTCGAACCATTGGCTCAGGTCCAGCTTGTCTCGCGCCATGAAGTCGTCCAGCGGGCGCACCACCTCGCGGCGAATGGCGTTGTAGAACACCCAGTGCGATGGGTCCCAGGCAAACACATCACCCAGGTCTTCAGCGGCGACCAGCGCCCACATCTTGGGATAGTTCCCGTGCTGGCCCTCGGCCGGGGCCTTGATGTCCTGCAAGTGGCGCAGGTCCACCGTGATGTGGGGGAACTTCTCGCGGAAGCTGTTCTGCATCAGCGGTCCCCAGTCACTCTTCGCCCGGAACGTCGTCCACGAGATGGTCACCGGGGCCTTCGACGTGAGGATGCCCTGCGAGGTATCGACGATCTTTTCGACGGTGACGACCTTCTCCTGTACGAAGGTCTGCGACTGTCCGGCGGCCCCCTCCGTGCCAGCCGCGCCCTGCGCCCCGGTGGCGCCCTGCGCCCCGCGTGGGCCAGCCGGGCCGGCCGGGCCGGCCGGGCCTTGCACGTAGCGGACTTCCACTTCACCGCAGGCGGCGGCCAATAGGCCGCCCAACGCCGCCGCGGCGCCACCCAAATAGCGTCTGCGAATTATCCCTGCCACCAAACCTGCCTCCTTCTATCCACAAGTATCCGGCACTTGCGGACAGTACCAATCGGACCGTCCCAAGCGACGGCCACTCTTTGCCCCATCGGCACCACACCAGATAGGTCAAGGCACAATATTGCCGTCAATATACCATCGTGACGCGGCTGTGGCAATAGTGGTACTCCAATGACGAGTGCCTTTCCAACGTCACCCTGAGCGGAGCGCAGAATCTCGGCCACGGGGGAGCGACCCTTCGCTCCGCTCAGGGTGACAAGTTGATCCGGGTGACATATGGAAAGGCCCTGTCCAGTGGCCTTTGGTGCGGTGGATACTGGTACAGTATGCGGCGTAACCTATGCGAGGCTGCGGACGCGCCGAGGGCGGCGCAGCCCGCCTCAAAACAGGAGGATTGTGACATGTCCACGATTGCAGCCACGACTCGCTCCGTTTACCCACCAGCCTGGGCCGCGCTCCAACGACAGCTTATTGCCACCATGAACGAGTCGGTCTACCCGATGCTGGAGAAGTACACCTACGACGACGGTACGCTGATCTGGCGCGACGAGTTCATCACCCGCGACGGCGCCGACGATGGTTACGAGAGCTTCCACACCTGGCCGCTGCTCTACATCCTCGGTGGTGGCGACCACTTACTGCCGCTCTCTATCAAGGAGTGGGACGCGGTCACGTGGCAGTTCACCGGCTACGGCCAAATCCACAAGGAGTTCGAGATCGGCTACGACTGGTTCCATCAGGGCGAGAGCTACATCTACTTCTACTACCTGAGCCTGGCCGATCCGGCAGGACAGAAGCAGGTAGCGCGTGCCCGGCGGTTTGCGGGGTTCTATCTCAATGAAGACCCGGAGGCACCCAACTACGACCCTGATCTGAAGCTGATCCGCGCCCCACACAACGGGAGCGGCGGCCCTCGCTGGGGTTTCTCGGACGGGGACCCGCCGAGCTATGGCTGGGGGGCCAGTATGCGGAGCTACGGGCTGCCGTTTCACGATGTGCCGGGCATTACTCACTACGACGATCTGAAGGACCCGGCGCTGGCACGCCGCATGGGGCAGGCAATGCACGAGCGTCTCGGGCGCGGCGATGTGCCGGCCAACCTGGCGGTGACCAGCCTGGTCACGAACGCCTACCTGCACACCGGGGACGAGAAGTACAAGCGCTGGGTGCTGGACTACGTGGAGGCCTGGATCGAGCGGGCGCGGCAGAACGGTGGTCTCCTCCCGGACAACGTCGGCCTGTCCGGGAAGATCGGAGAGCACAACCATGGCAAGTGGTGGGGCGGACTCTACGGCTGGACGTGGCCGCACGGCTTCTACAACATCGGCATGGCCGCGATTATCGCCGCCTCCAACGCGCTGCTGCTCACCGGCGACCGGGGCTACCTCGACCTGGCCCGCACACAGATAGACCGCATTATCGAGCAGGGTATCATGGAAAACGGCACGCTCAAGGTGCCATACCGCTACAGCGATGACGGCTGGTTCGAGTACCGTGAGATGGACCTGCTCTATCCGGTCGCGGTGTGGAACATGTCCATGGCCGCGGCCGATTGGGAGCGGATCGAGTACCTCCGCGCGTCCAGCGCAAGCGATTGGCGGGAAGTACGCTCCTTCCGCAACAAGCACGACGACGGCCATGAGGCGCCCTGGCTGCGGTTCCTCGCCGGCGACAACGCGACCTATCCGGAGGCCATCCTGAGCGAGAGCCTAGGGCAGGTCTACCACCGCATGCACTTGATACGCGAGGACGAGGAAGACCTCTCACAAGCCAACGTTCACCACTGGCAGCAGCTCAACCCGGTGCTCACGGAGGGCCTGGTACAGACCACCTTGGGCGCACCGCAGGTCGTCTATAACGGTGGCCTGCTGATGGCTCCGGTGCGGTACTTCGATCCGCAAGGCCGGCGCGCCGGATTGCCACCCGACGTGGCGGCACTCGTCCCGAAAGTCGAAGCGGGGCGGACGGTGGTCCACCTCGTCAACCTAAGCCCGGTGCATGACCGCGCGGTGGTGATCCAAGCGGGCGCCTTTGGCGAGCATCGCTTCACGACCGCCCGTGCTATTGACCCGACGGAACCGGAGTCGGACCGCTCCGAGCGCGTACAGCACTATCCGGGGCTACTGGAAGCACCGGCTGACGACGACGACGCGGAGCCGGGTCGCTTCGAGCAGGTCCAGGGCAGGCACCTCACGGTGCAGCTCCCACCGGGCACCGAGATACAACTAGCCCTGGGGATGGAGCGCTTCGTCAACCAACCGACAGTGGCCTTCCCTTGGGCCTAAACTGCCGAGTCGGCAGCAATAATGGGCAGCAGCCTCCACTTCTCCGCCATGTGTGGAGAGGGGGCCAGGGGGTGAGGCACAGTCTCCGGGAACTAGTAGATCACCTTGTTCAGGGGATACTCGACCAAGCCCTCGGCGCCGGCCCGCTTGAGCGAGGGCGCTAGGTCACGGACGACCGCGGCATCCACAATGACCTCAATGGCGATCCAGTCGCCGCCCACGAGATGAGAGATCGTGGGGGTGTGCAGGGCCGGCAGGCGGGCGGTGACTTGCTCCAGCCTGTCCGCCGGGAGGTTCATCTTCAGGCCCACCTTGCCGCTGGCTTGGAGCGCGCCCCGCAACAGGAGCGCCAGATTCTCCAGCTTCTCCCGTTTCCACACATCGGCCCAGGCCGCCGCATGCGCCACCAGCCGCGGCGTCGACTCGAGCAGCGTTGTGACGATGCGGAGACGGTTGGCACGCAGGGAAGAGCCGGTCTCGGTTAGCTCCACAATCGCGTCGGCCAGCTCCGGCACCTTGACCTCGGTCGCCCCCCACGAGAACTCGACCTCGGCCTCTACGCCACGCTCGGCCAGATAGCGTCGGGTGAAGCGCACCAACTCGGTCGCAATCCTCTTGCCCTGGAGGTCCTCAGGCCGCTGCACGGGCGAGTCGTCCGGGACCGCCAAGACCCAGCGGGCGGGCCGATCCGTATGCCGGCTGTAGGCCAACTCAGCGACTTCGACGACCACTGCGTTACGCTCTTTGATCCAGTCCAGCCCGGTGATGCCGGCGTCGAGGATACCCGCTTCGACGTAGTGCGGGATTTCCTGAGCGCGGATCAGCAGCCCTTCAAGCTCGGAATCGTCAATATGGGGGACATACGACCGGTCGTTGAGGGTAATCCGGTAGCCGGCTTGATGAAACAGGGCCAGGGTGCGCTCTTGCAGACTGCCAGCCGGCAGCCCTAGTCGCAGCTTCTTCACGCGCCATACACCTCCGCGGATATTGCGTCAACGAGAGCCGGGAGAACAGGGTACTATAGAGGAGCGGCTGACATGACGCCGGCCCAGCCCGCCAGGCGGCGAGGACGAAAGCGATGGCAGAAGCGAACGATAACGTTCTCTCGTCGGACAAGCCGCTGGCTAATCCGGAGGCTGACCGGCTGGGTTATGGCCCGTTTGCCAAGCGTCTCGCCGAATCGCTCTTGGCGATGGCGCCACCCGATGGATTTGTTATTGCTCTCTACGGCTCTTGGGGTTCCGGCAAGACGACGGTAGTGAACTTCATCGTGCATTATCTCGACGACAGGCCGGAGGACAGGCGGCCGATCATCGTCCACTTCAACCCCTGGTGGTTCTCCGGGCGCGAGAATCTCATCCGGGCGTTCTTCGACCAGCTTCAGGCAGCCTTGACCGGGCGCCTGAAATCCGGTTGGCGCCGGACACGGCGACACCTCGCTCAGTTTGCCGGGTTAGTTTCCGAAGCGCCGATCCCTTACGCCTCGGCGGGTAAGGTGGCCAAGCGAGTCATCGAGCCAAGACAGCCGGACATCTATGAACTAAAGCGAAGCATCGCGGCAACACTCCGGCAACAGGATAAACGCATCGTGATCGTCATTGATGACATAGACCGACTCACGTCGGAAGAAATTAGGCAACTCTTCCGCGTTATCAAAGCTGTTGCCGATTTTCCTAATGTGCTCTATCTGCTTGCGTTCGACAGGGAGATGGTGATAAAGGCATTGACAGAGAAACAGGATTTGCCGGGGGACCAATACCTTGAGAAAATTGTGCAGGTTCCCGTTGATCTGCCCCTTCCCGACCGATTATCTCTTCAGAATATGGTTTTTGATCATCTTACCCCAGTACTACAAGGTACCCCCGATGAGCTATTTGACCAAAACTACTGGCGAGATGTCTATCTTGGGGGTATAGACCCTTTCATTACTACTCCTCGGGATGTAGTGCGTCTGGTGAACGCTTTTCGGGTGACGTACTCCCATTCGGAGGTGGCAGGCGAAGTCAATGCAGTCGATTTCATCGGCCTGGAGACCTTACGTGTATTTCACCCGGCGGCCTATGACCGAATTAGGAGAAACAGAGAGCAATTTGAAGGGGGCGACGAGTCTTTGGGAGAGACCGAAGTTGAGAGTCTCCGGCGATTCCATGAAGAATGGCTAGATGAACTTGAGATCTCACGAGAGACAAGGGAGCAAATCAAGCGACTGCTTGCACTACTGTACCCAAAACTGCGGATGATTTGGGAGGGCACCGATGGTATCAACGGTATCAACGTGGGCTAAACAACGGCGTGTGGCTGCCGGAGGAGAGATTGCCGATGCCTACTTTCGACTGGCAATACCTGACGGGAGCATTGGTCATGCGGAGATGAAGGCCACTCTTGCGCTGGCAAGCAATCCGGACGCATTCGGTGCCAAGCTCGTTGATCTATCCAGGCAGCTACGCCCGGATGGCCGGACACGACTACGGGCGCTCTTGGACCGACTTGAGGACTACACTGAGCAGGAAATCCCCGCGGAGCACATCGCGCCAGTTGTGCAGGCACTCTTCCGGGTAGGTGACAAGCTACTACGACCCGAAGATGAGCCGCGCAACATCCTCGATTTCGGGAACGAGCTCCGCATTGGTCGGATTATCCGCCAGCTGCTCCGGCGGCTCGAAGAACCGGAACGATTCGGGATTCTGCGAGGTGCCATCTCGGCCAGCGATTCGCTGACGACCATCGTGCGCGAAGTGGGTATCTTGGAGCAGGGGCACAAGAGGCAGCCGAAATGGTCTGAAGATCAGAGGATCGTCAATGCCGAGCACCTCGGGGTATTGCGAGACCTGGCCCTGGAGAAGATTCGCGCAGCCGTTGCGAACAACACGCTCTTGCGGAGTAAAAATCTTGCAAACGTGCTGTTTCGGTGGTGGGACTGGGCCGGACCGGAAGAGGCGCAGCAGTGGGTGGTAGAGATTGCTCGGACCGATAGCGGCCTCGCCGAGTTGCTGGAGCGGTTGCTGGGTACGGCATTCAGTACGGCCACAGGGGCTTATGATCGGCTTGAGCCTGATCTGGTGAGCTACTTCCTCAACGTCTCGGAGATCGCCGACCGTGCCCGCCGGCTGGCCGAAAGCGGCGCGCTGACCGAGCGACGACAGACAGCGGTTAACGAGTTCATTCGAGTGTACGACCGCATCCAGGAAGGAAAGGACCCGGACGCCTTCCCGGGACCTGGACACCCCCCTGATATCGAGTAAGGGCCACCGCTGCAGAAGCCTTGGATAGCCCGCCCGGTCGGCCCGTCAACTCGCCGGTCGGGTGGCGGTGAGGAGGCAGTAGCCGAGGAGGCCGGCGTGGGTGGCTTGGCGGGCTGCGCGCGCCATCGTGCGGCCGGCGCCGAGGTCTACGTCGCCCAGGTCGATCTTTCCGAGGCCGGCCATAATCGAGACGCCGAGGAGCTTGGTTTGGAGGTCGGCGATCAGCTTGGCGATGGCCTCGTTGTGCTCCTCACTAACGATCCGGGCAAAGCCGGTGGCAGTCAGGATCGCGGCGTAGCGATGCGCCGGCTGGGCGTCGGCCACGCAGGCCACCCACGCCGCGACTCCCTGGAGCGCCGCCGGCAGGGGGCCGTTGGCCGTGAGGTCGGTGATACCGACCCGACCGCTTGGCGCCAGCACGCGGTACATCTCGGATGCGGCCTGCGCCTTGCCGGGGAAGGTGCAGAAGGCACACTCGCAAATTACTGCCGTGAAGCTGCCATCGTCGAACGGGAGTGCCTCCGCGTCGCCGACCTCGAAGGTGGTTCGGTCGGCGACACCGGCCGCTGACGCTGCCTCGGTCGCACGCTCGATCTGCTGCTCCCCATAGTCTACGCCGGTGACGTGGCATCCGAACTCCTGTGCCAGCAAGACGCTCGTCGTGCCGGTACCGCAGGCGATGTCGAGCACGCGATCCACCGGGCCGAGCCGGAGGCGTTGGCCGAGGTGTCGCGTCAGCTCCAAGCCGCCGGGGTGCAACGACTCCCCGACGAGCAGCGAGAGCCATTCCTGCCCGTAGACGGCGGCGCAGCAGGCTTTGAGTGCGGCTGCGTCACCATCAGCGGCTGCAGTAAACGTCTCGGCAGTGACAACGCTCATCGTCCGGTGGTGAAGTGGTCGTTGGCGAGCCGCGGGTACCGCTCGACGATCCGCTGGCGCAGCTCCGGCGGCGTGACGACTCCCCGACCACCGGGACCGGGCACAAAGCGCAGCGGCTCCACGTCGCCGATGATGACTCCGTCTCCATTGCCGGCGTGGCGTGCCCGTGCGCGGTCGCGCTCGCGGGCTGCAAGCTGCATGCGGGCCGCTTCACGGTAGCCCATATTGTTGTAGGCACAGAAGGGGATCTGCTTGCCGTCGGGCAGGAGGATTTCTTTGCAGCACTTCATCACGTTTTTCAGGCTGAACGTATAGGGATCGAGGAAGTCGGTGAGCATAATCATGAATACCCGGTCGGCCAGCTCACCAATATCCATCATGGGTAAGTTGCAGGCAGCGCAAGCAAGCTGGAACTGCGTTGCCACGCTCGTCGAGCCGGCCACCGAGGACGTGGACCAGAGGTCCTCCAGCACCTTTCTGATCTCGCCCTCGATGTCGGGCACGGTCCGGTTGGTGAGGTAGTCGAGATAGTCCTCCACCTCCAACATCCGCGGGAGCGGCGCGACCAGATCGTCTTCGACATACGCATAGGTCACGGAGTTGCAGGTCGGGAAGCAGCAAGGGATCGGTACAAAGTCGGTCTTGACGAACAGCCCGTCGGTTTGCTCCTCGATGGCCTGCAAAATGTCGGGGTTGGTCACCCGTCGTAGCGGATCGTGGCCGGTCGTATGTCGCCCGGAGTGGAAGACGGGCTGGAAGTTGATGCCCCGCACTGCCGGGTGCTCGAGACCGAACTTGACGATCTCACCGACCTCATCCAAGTTCAAGTTGCGGTCAATGGCCGGGACGAGGATGACGCGCTTACCGATGGAGTGCAGCCGGTCGAGGGCCAGCTCCTTCTCCGCGAGCAGGTTCTCCTCCGCCCGGAGAGTGCGATGGGTCTGTTCCTTGAAGCCGTCGAACTGCAAGTAGGTGAAAATGTCCAGGTCCGCGAGTGCGGCCAGGAAGTCATCGTCACGGGCAATGCGCCGGCCATTGGTGTTGAGCATCACATGGGGCAGTCCCTTGTCCTTGGCGAGGCGCAGCATCTCGACGATCTGCGGATGGATGGTCGGCTCACCGCCGGAGAACTGCACGATCTCCGGCTGGCCTTCCGTCTCGATGAAGCGGTCGAGAATGCGGTCCACCTCTTCGAGGGTCAGGTTGAACCCCGATTGCGCGTCGGCAAAGCACAAGGGGCAATCGAAGTTGCAGGCCGAGTTGACCTCGATGATGCCGAGGCAGGCGTGCTGCTTGTGCTCCGGGCAGAGACCGCAGTCATAGGGGCAGCCTTCGACGACTTCAGTGGAGAAGTCCAGGGGGATGGTGCCCGGCTTGTTGAACTTCACCGAGGCGGTGTAGGCCTCGGCATCGGAGTAGATCAATCCCTCGAACCAGCCGTGCTCCGGGCAGCGCTTTCGCATATAGACCTTGTTGTCGCGGATGATGACCTGCCCGTCAATGATGCGCCGGCATTCGGGGCACATGCTCCGCGTCAACTCGTAGAAGACATAGTCGAGGTCTTGCTTTTCGGTGGTCCGCGGCGACGTTTCTACCTGGGGGGCCGGGGCAGTCTGAACCATAGTCAGGCGCTCCTTCTCAGGGTGCGGCAGCGTGCGGAGCTACGGTCATCATACTGTACGATGGCTCGGTTGCGAGTAGGAGGGGCTACACCTCACCCCTGGCCCCTCTCCATCGCCAAGCGATAGAGAGGGGGCCTGGTGACGGGCCAAAGCCGCACGGATGGTGCCAGGTGTGGAGCGGCTTCGGCCCGTCAGGGGGTGAGGCGCGCGCGGTCAGCTACGCTCTGCGGACTCTGTGCTCTCTGTGGCTGTCAAGTGGTCTAGGATGGCTGCGGCCACGCGCGGCGGCGGCAAGGCATCCGTCTGCACCGTCAGGTGTGCGCGTGCATAGACGGACTGGCGCTCTGCCAGTAGGGAGCGAATCCGGGCCAGAGGGTCCGGCGTGTCGAGGAGCGGGCGCACGGCGCCAGCGGCCAACTGACGCCGGAGGCGCTGCAGAATGGTCTCCGGTCTGGCTTGCAGGGCAACGACGAGGCTGGACCGGAACAGCAGCCGGCGGTTCTCCGGCGCGACCGGAGCGCCGCCGCCGGTGGCAATGACGCGCTGCTCGCCAGCGCATGCCTGCGCGACTGCCGCTCGCTCGACGGCGCGAAAGTGTGTCTCGCCATCCTCGGCAAAGATGCGCTCGATGGGCTTGCCGGCCAGCGCGACGATGAGATCGTCGGTGTCCACCGGCCGCCAGCCCAGTTGCTGTGCCAGCAGCGAGCAGACGCGCGACTTGCCGGTGCAGCTGAAGCCGATGAGGACGACCCGTTGCACGTTGGCCGGGTGGCCTGCGTCCTGCCCCACGGCACCTTCCTACCCGGCCGGCCCGCGCTCGGCCATCGCTTGCCGGCCGTGCGCCATCATCAACTCGACCGGCGCCGGCTGCCCGGTCCACAACTCGAACGAGGCTGCGCCTTGGTAAATCAGCATCGGTAGGCCGCCCTGCGTGCGGTACCCCTGTGTCCGCGCCGCCTGGAGCAGCGGAGTCTCGGCCGGGTTATAGATCAGGTCGTAGACGAGCGCCCCCGGTGATAGCTGCGCCAAGAGCACGTCGGCCAGCGGTGAGGCTGCGGCCGCCGGCCCATGCGCCATGCCGACCGTGGTCGTGTTGACCAGCAGGTCGACGCCTTGGAGCACCGGACGTACCGCCGCTGCCCGGAGCGGGCCGGCAGCCAAGCGGGCAACGTCGAAGGTGGCAGATAAAGTGGCAACCAGACGCTCGGCCCGGCGCCCGGTGCGGTTGGCGATGGTCACGTGCCGGGCGCCGGCTTGCAGGAGGGCCACCGCGACCGCCCGCGCCGCGCCGCCCGCGCCCAGAATCAGCGCCGATACTCCCTGTGGGTCGCACGCGGCGGCGGTGAGGCCACGGAGGAAGCCAGCGGCGTCGGTATTGTGTCCGACGAGCCGGGCGCCGGCTTTCCGGACCGTATTCACGGCGCCGATCAGCCAGGCCTCCGTGCTGAGGTCGTCAACGGCAGCGGCGACGGCCTCCTTGTGCGGCACGGTGGCGTTCACTCCCAGCCATTGCGGTCCGCGCAGCTCGGTCAGAAACTCGGGTAGCTCCTCCGGCGGTGTTTCGCGGGCAATGTAGAGCACCGAGAGGCCCAGGTGGTCGAACGCCGGCTGCTGGAAGCGAGGGGAGATGGAGTGGGCAAGGGGATAGCCGATTACCGCCGTGAAGCGCACGGTGTCTGCGGCGCGGCGCGGTAGCTCAGAGGACACGGGCGGCTCCGGGTGCGAGGTGTTCGAGATCGTGCCAAAAGCCGGGATAGGAGACCTCGACCGTTTCCGCGCCGCCGACGACCACCGGACCGGTGCTGACCAGTCCAGCGATGCACGCCATCATGGCGAGCCGATGGTCGCCGTGCGCGTCGGCCTCGCCACCGGCCAAGTCGCGCGTCCCCCGGATGACCAGGCCGTCGGGTAGCTCCTCCACCTGCCCCCCCAGGGCGGTCAGCTCGCCGGCAACGGCGGCCAAGCGGTCCGATTCCTTGACGCGCAACTCGGCGGCGTCATGGATCGTAGTCGTTCCTTCCGCCAGCGCGGCCGCCAGCGCCAGGATGGGCACTTCGTCGAGGAGCCGGGGGATCAGCTCACCACCGACACGCACGCCACGCAGCCGGCTCGATTCGGCCGTGATGTCGGCCACCGGCTCGCCGCCGGCCGGCCGCCGGTTGGTAAGCGTGATACGGCCGCCCATCTCCGTCAGTACGTCGAGCAGCCCCGTGCGGCCAGGATTGATGCCCACCTGCTTGACGGTGACGCTCGCCCGCGGATGCAGCAGCGCCGCGACTAGCCAGAATGCAGCAGCGGAGAGATCGCCGGGCACGGCTACGTCAACGGCTTCCAGCGCGGCTTCCCCGGCGAGAGTCAGGTGCCGGCCCTCGACTCGGAGCGGGACGCCCTGCGCCCGGAGCATGCGCTCGGTGTGATCTCGACTGGCCGCCGGCTCGTGCAGAACCGTCGTCCCGGTGGCCTGGAGGCCAGCGAGCAGCAGACACGACTTGAGCTGGGCACTGGCAACGGGTAGCTCGTACTCGATGGCCCGCAGCTGTGCCGGTGACAGCGCCATGGGCAAGCGGCGATTGTCGTCGCGGCCTACAATGCAAGCACCCATCGCGGTGAGTGGCTCGATCACCCGGCCCATCGGCCGGCGCCGCAGCGAGGCGTCGCCGGTGAGGACGGAGAAAAAGGGCCGGCCGGCCAAGATGCCGCTCAATAGCCGGGCCGTCGTGCCCGAATTCGCAGCGTCGAGCACGTCCTCCGGCTCGCGCAGCCCGGCGCCGCCGGCGCCTTCGATCACCAAGTCGGCCACCCGATGAGCGGCGCCGTTGCCGGCGACCGAATCCGGTACGGCCAGCGCTGGGGAGAGGCTACCGTCCGGCCAGCACCGCCATACCTTGGCGCCCAATGCCTCGATGCTGGCGATGGACGCGCGGCAATCGGCCCCTAGCCCGGCGCCGGTCACGCGCGCGCTGCCCGTGGCAATCGCATTGAGCAGGATGGCACGGTGGGAGATGGACTTATCGCCCGGCACCGCGATTCGGCCCGTCAGGCGTGTCGGCGCCCGCACGCTCCGCAGCTCGACCGTGGCGGCAGCACCGGAGGCGATCATCCCGCAGCAACCGGCGCAGCGTCCGGGAGCGCCGCCGGTCCGCGACCAATCGCCTGGGCAACCTGCTGCACGCTCGCAGCCAGGTCGGCGAAGTTCTCGATAGTCAAGCTCTGGGCGCCATCGCACAAGGCGGTGTCCGGGCTAGGATGCACCTCGATGAGCAGGCCATCGGCGCCGGCAGCGATAGCGGCCATCGCCATCGGCTTGACCAGATACCACTTGCCGGTGGCGTGACTGGGATCAACGACGACGGGGAGGTGGCTCAGGCGCTTGGCGACGGGAACGGCGCTGGCATCGAGGGTATAGCGGGTATAGGACTCGAAGCTCTTAATCCCGCGCTCGCACAGAATCACCTGCATATTGCCCTGATCCATGATGTGCTCGGCCGCCTGGATCCACTCGTCAATCGTGCAGCCGGGACCGCGCTTGAGCATCACCGGCTTGTCGGTGCGGCCGACCTCGTGGAGCAGCGGGTAGTTTTGGCAATTCCGCGCCCCGATTTGCAGTACGTCGGCGACTTTGTAGACCGCCGGCACTTTGCTCGGCTCCATCACCTCGGTAATCACCGGCAGGCCGGTCTCGGTCCGCGCTTCGGCCAGTAGCTCCAAGCCCTCGTCCCGGAGGCCTTGAAAGCTATAGGGCGTGGAGCGCGGCTTGAAGGCCCCGCCGCGCAGGAGGTGGGCACCGGCGGTCCGTACGCCGCGCGCCGCCGCCAGGAGCTGCTCGCGGGTTTCCACCGTACACGGCCCGGCCATCAGTGCTATGCCAGCGCCCCCAATGGCGACATCGCCAACCTCGATCACGGTGGGCGCGGCGGTGAACTCCCGCGCTGCCAGCTTGTAGGGCTTGGTTATCGGCGTCACGCGCTCGACCCCCGGCAGTAGCTCCATGCGATCCAACATCCCGTAGGTCGGGGTGCCGATGACACCGATGACGGTCGTATCCACTCCACCGGAACGGTGTGGCTGCAAGCCCTCTCCTCTGATGCGCTCCTCGACGTGCAGGATTTCCTCCGTTGTGGCACCGTGCCGCATCACGATAATCATGCTGCTCTCCTCACCTCCGCTTGCCGACCGGCGCTCGGTCCTCGTGTTCTACTCCCGGTGCGGCCGCCGCGGCTCAAACAAAAAGAGCAGGACTTTACTCCTGCTCTCTCCGATGCGATGTGGCGGGCTACTCTCGCTAGCCCGGTATCGCACCGAACCGGCTAAAGTAATACGCGCCAGTAACTACAAGCGTGTTTCGGCACATCGTCGCCGGGAGTATACAAGTAGCACCACTACCCTGTCAACGGCACGGCGCAATAGGGCAGGGCCTTTCCAAAGTCGCCGCCAACCCGGTCATTCCGAGCGGAGCGCAGAATCTCGCTACGTGGGAGCGATCCTTCGCTCCGCTCAGGGTGACAGTGGAAAGGCCCTGCCAGTCTCCACCCCCCTCTTGACCACTCCAAGCAACTGCCCTATACTGCCATTAAACCGCTTAAGCTCCTGATGGGCGTAAGGATACCCGCATATGCAGCTGTCTCTGTTGGAAAACCAGCCAATCCACGGGTTGCGCTCTCTGTTCGTCGCTACCGGTATTGTCCTGTTCGTCGGGCTTTGCCTCGACTGGCCACATTCACCGTCGTGGTACGTAGTGACGGTAGCGCCCTTTTTGCTCATCTTCATCGCGGCAATGGGGCTTGGGCGGCGGTGGCACTGCACTGCATGGTACGTTCTCGGCCGAGCCTGGCCGGCCGGCCGAGCCGGTGATGCCCTGCGCGGCCTCCTTGAGTACCGGTTGAGTGGGTCTCTCCGACTCCAGCTACGCCCGCGCGCACACTCCTCCGCTGCGGCCACTTTGGATACTGCGCTGGCCCAGGCTGCACAAACGCTGGATTCCACTGCTCGCGCGCTACCGGCCACGCTACGGCGGTCAGCGGTGCTGACCGCGCTCGATGTCATCCAGGCGGAGACACAAGTTGCAGACGACGTGCCGCGTCTGACCCGGCGGCTCGCCGAGGACATGCTGACGACCGGAGTGCGCTCGCGGCTCCACCTTCCACCCGGCAGCTCGCCTCTCCGGCTCCTGCTCGACCCGCACAGAATCGGCTTCCTGCTCGCGCTCGTGGCCGCGGGGAGCATAACCGCGGTTGTGGGCGCCAGCGCTGCAGTCGGGCCGGGTCCGGTGCTCCTGTTCCTGCTGCTGGGGCTACTCGCTATGGCCGGCGCTGCGCTCTGGCTTGTCGGCACGCTCACCGAGCGACGCTAACACAGACGCCGCGCCGCGAAGGTAGCGGTTGGTGAGGCGGAGTGGTCAGCATCGGAAGCGGCGGCGCAGGTAAGGGGCGAGGTCATCCGCCAGTGTAAGGCACGTACACGGTCACATCCACGCTCATCCCTCGCTAGACGCCGGCCGCATGTTCGCACTCGCCGGCGCGCTGCCGGTCGGCCCGTTCGGCCTGGCGGTCTCCCCCCGGTACGCGGCCAGGTAGGCGCGCACCTGCCGGTCGAGCGTGAAGCAGTCCAGTACGCGCTGCCGGCCGGCGGCGCCCATCAGCTGGGCCAGCTGGCGGTCGGTGAGTACCGTCGCGAGGCGGTCACCAAAGGTAGCTTCGTCCCATGGGTCGGCGATGAAGCCGGTCTCGCCATGGACCACGATCTCGGGCGCGCCACCGTAACAGGTCGCGACGACCGGCCGCGCGTGGGCCATGGCCTCGATGTTCATCAGGTTGAATGGATCGGGGTAGACGGAGGGCGTAGCGACAGCATCAGCAGCGCCGAACGCTTGCCGGAGATCGTCACCGGTGAGCCAGCCGAGGCCGTGTACCTGCCCACCTACGCCCTCTTTGGCGGCAAGACGTTCGAGAAAACGCAGATAGTTGGTGTTGTCGCCGAGGACGGCCAACTGGGCATCCACACGCCAGCGCACGACGGCGAGCGCACGCACGAGCTGATCGCCGCCCTTGGTGCCACTGATGCGCCCTCCGAACAGGATCATCGGTCGCTCGTCGAGGCCAAACCGTCGACGCCAAACCGCGCGCTCTCCTGGTGCCGACCAGCACATGGCCGGATCAACGCCGTTGTGAATCGTCGTGAGGGGTGCGCGGTGGAAGCCGTTGGCCGCCAGCGCCGCGCACTGTGCCGCGCTGATGCAGACGAGCGCCGCGACGTGGCGGTCAACCAGCCAGCGGATGAGGCGGCTGCGGACCGGGAAGAACCGCAGGCGCGGCCCGCAGTAGCGACAGGCGAGGGGCTGCGCCGTCAAACTCCCGGCCGAGCGTTGACGCTCACCGCCAACGCTCGGCTCTCTCGCACAGAGGAACTTCGTCAGACAGAACAGGCGGTAGTCGTGGGCCGTGAGGATGAGGCGGGCGCCGGTGACACGCGCGGCGGACAGGGCGGCCAGCGAGAGGTGCTCGTGCAGGTTGTGGGCGTGGACGACATCCGGCCGTAGCTTGCGGACCAGCTGCGTGACCTGAGCCACGAGCCCGGGATGGAGCAAGGAAAGGTAGAGCCGCAGCCGGCGCGGCCACGGCGAGCGTAGGCGATGGACCGTCAGGCCGTCCTGGCGAGATATGTTACCGAAGCGATCAGCGGCACCATAGGTCACGACGGTGATCTCATGGCCCCACTCCGCCAGGCGTTGGGCCACCGCGGCGGCTACCGCGCCAGCGCCACCGGGGTTCGCCGGAGGGAAGTTGTCGGAGAGTACCAGGATACGCATGACCCTCTGCCGTTGTCTTCGCAGGGGACCCTATGGCCCCCCCGCTCTGCAGGGGAGACGTGGATTCCCGCTTGCGCGGGAATGACGGGGAACATAGGCGTTCAGGCAGACCTGGGCGACGCGGTCCCAGGTGAAGTGCGCGAGCACGTGCGCGCGGGCCTGTTGGCCGAGGCGCGCGGCGAGCGCCGGATCGTCGAGGAGGCGCTCGACCTGGGCGCCGAGCGCCGCCGGGTCGCCTGGCGGCACGGTACAGCCGGTCTCGCCGTCTACGACTAGCTCGGGCATCCCCCCGATGGCCGAACAGATGACCGGCGTGGCGCAAGCCATCGCTTCCAGGAGGACCAGCCCTAGGATTTCGGACTTGGGGTAACGCTTGCCGTACAGGTCTACCTCCACTGAGGGAAGCACCGAGACACGCGCGGTCCGGTATTCGTGGGGCAAGGCGTCGTGCGGCTGGGCCGGTAGGAACGTGACGGAGCGCCCGGCAGCCAGTTGGCGCAGATACTCGCCGTACCGTTCGTGGTAGACCGCTCCGATGATGCGGACGTCGGTGGTCGGTCGCGTGCTCTCGATCAAGTGGTGGATGGCTTTGTACGGGATGATCCGGCCGACGTAGAGCGCGCGGCGTACACGCGCGGCGTGCCCCGGCAGGAAGCGATGATGGTCAACGCCGCCGTAGATAATGGTGGTCTTGTCGGCCCAGCGGCGGAACCCGCGGGCGTTGTGCCGCGAGACGAGTAAGAGGCCGGTGGCCCGCTCGACGGTGTGGAGGCGATGTGCGTAGTTCTTGCCACCGCCGGCATGGTCGGTGAGGAAGATCCGCTTGCCCAAGGCCCGGCCAAAGAGCACACACAGATCGGTCAGGACGGTATGCACCTGATGGCAGTGGATGACGTCGGCCCAGAGAAGGTGCGGCAGAAAGGCCAGCGAGAGCGGGCTGACGTTCTTGCCGCCTAAGTAGTGCCGCGGACGCGCCACGGTGATCTCCAGCGCACCGCGTCGTTCGCGGCGCGGACGCTGGGCGAAGGAGAACAGCCGCGTCGGCGTATGCTGGGCCATCGCCAACGCCAATTCCAGCGCATAGCGCTCGCCGCCCCCTACAACGCCGTCCGCGCCGAAAAACAGCGGTGAGACGTGGAGCACGTTCATGCGCTGACCGGCTCATTGGCTGCGATAGGCGGCCGGGCGCTGGTCTGCCAGAACCAGTTGGAGGCCAGGAGGCTGAGATAGGCCACGTACCCGACGCTGTAGGCCGTCAGCATATAGAGTACCGCCCCTTCGGCGCCCCATTGCATCACCAGCAGCGCCCCGAGGGGCAGGAAGGCCAGATTGATCGGCGTCTTGATCGCGATATTGAGACCGATACGGTCCGTCAGGAGGAAGACGGATCCAAAGCCCACCCCCAGGGCCATCAGCCCGGTGTGCAGGGCAAAGATGATGACCAGGGTGAGCGAGGGGAAAACCTCGGGCTTGAGGATCAGGCGGAAGATTGGCAAGCAGAGGGTCAGGACCGCTGCCAGCGCCAGGGCCAGCGGCGTCCACAGGAGCGTCACCCGCCAGAAGACCGTCCGCGCTGCGCTGAGACCGGCTTGGCCCTTCCGCTCTCCCAGCGCGGCCCGCAGCTTACGCGCGACGGCGCCGTGAAAGACGGCGAGGAACGCGAACACTTTGCGAGCGGCGTCGTAGAAGGCGGCTTGCTCCGGCGGCATGAAGCGGTCGAGGAGGAGGTAGGGCGTCCGCTCGAAGAGCGCAGCGATGTTCTTGTCCACGAGGGCCAGGGCGCTGAAGCGAAAGTAGGCGCGCCACGGCACGGTGATCGCCGTTGCCACCACCGCCGGCAGGGAGGCAAAGGCATGGTGGCGGTGTAGGATGCGCTGGTAGGCCAGCAGCCCCAGTAGGCCTCCGACGGCCTGGCTGATGACGATGGCGCCGACCAGACCTGATAAGCCTAGTCCCGCCAAGATAGCGCCAACGCCGAGGAGCGTATGGGTTGTCTTGGCGCAGATTTCCACCAGAGCGATGGCGTGCATCCGGCTGACGCTCTGCAGGGCGGTCGTCATCACGAGCGAGAGCACTGCCAGCGGCGCGCCCAGCGCCAGGGTTCTCATCAAATCGCCGTACAGCGGCTCACTAGACCACCACACGGCGAGCGGTGTCGCCACAAGCCAGGTGAGCGCCGTCACCGGCAGCGCCCACGCCGCGTTGATCTTGAGCAGATAGCCCATGATACGGCGTAGCTCAACGGGATCGTGCGCGGCGGCCGCCTCGGCCAGACGGGTGACGAGGCTCGGTCCGAGATTAAGATAGCCGAGTAGATTGATCGTGCCGAAGAAGGCCAGGACGATGACGTATTGGCCGTACTCTCCGGGACTGAGCAACCGGATGAGCACGAACCAGAAGACCGCCGCCAGCGCCTTTTGCGCGGTGTTGGATACCTGCAGGGCGGCGACGTCGCGCGCGAACCGGGCACGGACGGCCCGCCGTACCGTGTCCTTCGCTTGGAGCAGCCAGCCGGCGGGGGCCGAGGTCGTATCCGGCGCACGTGGGGACGACATGGTGATATAGCTTACCCGGTTCCTATGACGAGTGCCGAGGCCGGCCGGCCTCACTGAGGAAGGGAGCGGCTTCTCTACCTCACCCCCCGGCCCCCTTGCCACTTGTGGAGAGGGGGAGTTCAATGGCGAGCGCGAGGCGCCTCGGTAGCCGTTCCAGGACGCTATGCAAGCAGCGCCAGCAGCGCTTTGCCCGCAGCGTCGGCCGGCGAGCCACCCGGCGCGGTCGTGGCGCCGACGGTGCAGGTCCAACGGCCGGCGGCACCAGCGAGCGTGACCGGCCCGTAGCGGTGGAGCGCCGCCAACAGGTCATCGGGACGGGGCAGCCAGCATAGGCCCAGCACGTGCCGCCGTTCGATTACCGCGCCGTTGTGGACCTCGACACCGCCATCCTGGGCTGGTCCGTCGGCCAGCACGATCCAGTAGATACCCAGCCGATCCATGCAGCGGTCGCCGCGGCGCGGGCGCCAGGGTAGCCCGGCTACCTTGAGGGCACGGCCCAACTCGCCGTCAATTGCTTGGCTCATGCTCGACTACTGCCCCACTTCCGGGCACCGGCGCTTCCAGCCCGACCGCCAGCCCTCCGCCGGGCAAGGGCGCTACTTGACCGGCACCTTACCGCGGCCCTTGCACTTGGGGCAGGGCCCTTCGACGTGATGAAAGCCGCTCAGTTCCGAGGGATCGGGCCAATGCTCGTTGACCTCGCCGGTACCCTGACAGCGGTTGCACTTCATCTCCGACCGGAAGACCCGTGATATGACGAACGAAACCACAAGTAAGAGGGCGGCAACAATCACGATGGTCGGCAGAAAACTGAAGTCCAACTCATCACTCCTTGGCCGCCTACCACACGGCGGCCCTGATGCTCACCCCGATTGTAACGCTGCGGGTCCCAACGGCGCACCTCACTCCCGGCTGCCTCCGACAGCCTCCCCTCACAAGGGTAGGTAAACCGAAAACCCAGGCGGAAAGCGTGCTGGTAGGGGGATAGCCTGCTACACCTCTATCCTGGCGGGGCAGGGTGAGGCGGGCAAAGAGGGCTATCGGCGGACTATGGCGACGCCTGCGGCCGCTGCCCGGCCGCCACTATACTAAGGAGTTACAGCGCGACTGGCCGGTGCAGCTCCAGGCTTGGGTCGGCCGTTGTGCTCCCAATCATAGCCATACGTCATACTCGGAAGGGAGCCACGCGATGTCCTCGGAATTCGTCCATCTCCACGTCCACTCCGAATACTCCATCCTCGATGGCCTGGCCCGCATCAATACCCTGATCGAGCGTACACGCGAGCTGGGTATGTCGGCGCTTGCGCTCACCGATCATGGCACGCTGCACGGTGTCGTGGACTTCTACACTGCGGCGCAGGAGGCCGGCATTCAGCCGATCATCGGCTGCGAAACCTACGTCGCACCGCGCCGGATGGATCAACGCGAGCCAAAGGTTGACGACAAGAACTACCACCTCACGTTGCTGGCCCAGGACGAAACCGGCTACCGCAATCTGCTCACACTCTCTTCCCGTGCTCACCTGGACGGCTTCTATTACAAGCCGCGTATTGATCGGGATTTGCTCGCGCAGCACCACCAGGGGTTGATCTGCCTCTCGGGGTGTATGTCCAGTGAGGTGTCGCAGCTGCTGCTCGCCGGCCAGGAGGAGCAGGCACGATCGGTCGCGGCATGGTACCGCGACCTGCTCGGCTCGGAGCGCTACTTCATCGAGCTACAGGATCAAGGGCTTGAGGGGCAAGCGGCCCTCAACCGCCAACTCGTCGCGCTGGCGCGCGAATTGGATCTGGACGTGGTCGCCACGAACGATACGCACTACGTCCGGCCGGAGGAGTCGCGGGCACACGACATCCTGCTGTGCGTGCAGACCGGCTCGACCGTCAGCGACGAGAAGCGGATGCGGATGGAGAAGCCGAACTTCTACCTGCGCTCGCCGGCGGAGATGGCCGATGTATTTGGCGAGCTACCGCACGCGCTGCGTAACACCGTGGCTATCGCCGAGCGCTGCCGGCTCAAGCTGGAGTTCGACCGCATTCTGCTGCCCCAGTTCGACATCCCGGCCGAGCATACGCCCGATACATACCTTCGGCAGCTTTGCGAGGAAGGGTTGGCGACACGCTACGAGACGGTCACGGAGGAGCATCGCCAGCGGCTCAACTACGAGCTAGGTGTGATCGCCAAGACCGGTTACGCGCTCTACTTCCTGATCGTCGCCGATTTCGTCCGCTATGCCCGGGCGCGCGGCATCCTGGCCGACCCGCGGGGGTCGGTGGCCGGCAGTATCGTCATCTACTGCCTCGGCATCTCCAACATTGACCCGCTCAAGTACAACATCATGTTCGAGCGGTTCCTGCACGCCGAGCGGCTAGGGATGCCCGACATTGACATGGACTTCGCCGACGACCGGCGCAGCGAGGTCATCCGATACGTGACCGAGAAGTACGGTCACGATCACGTCGCACAAGTCATCACCTTCGGGACGATGGCTGCGCGCGCGGCCGTCCGGGACGTAGGTCGGGTCTTGGGAATAAGCTATGGCGAGGTGGATCGTGTGGCCAAAGCGATTCCGTTCGGGATGGACTTGGCCGAGGCGCGCAAGGTAGCCGACGTGCAGGCACTCGTGGACGAGAAGCCGCAAGTCAAAGAGCTGGTCGAGCTGGCCGAGAAGCTGGAAGGCACACCGCGCAACGCCTCGACGCACGCCGCGGCCGTCGTCATCTCTGCCGATCCGCTGATCGAGCACGTACCGTTGCAGCGAGCGACGAAAGACAACAAGGAAGGGAGCCTGAGCAGCATTACCCAGTGGCCTTTCGGGATCATCGAAAAGGTCGGCTTGCTGAAGATGGACTTTCTCGGCCTCACCAACCTCACCGTCCTCGACCGTGCCGTGCGGTTCGTGCGTGAGCACCGGGGCGAGGAGCTTGATCTCAAGGCGCTGCCGATGGACTATGCCGACGAACGGGCGCGGCGGACCTACGACATGCTGGCCCAGGGAGAGACGACGGCCGTGTTCCAGCTTGAGTCCGGCGGTATGCGTCGGTGTCTCAAGCAACTGCGTCCCAATCAGATCAACGACCTGATCGCCATTGTCGCTCTCTACCGCCCGGGGCCGATGGAGAGCATCCCCGGTTTTGTGGCTGCGAAGAACGGCACCCAGCCGATTGACTATCTGCATCCCGACCTGAAGCCGCTGCTGGAGGAGACCTACGGGATCATCGTCTACCAGGATCAAGTGCTCCAGATTGCCCGCGAGATCGCCGGGTTCTCGTGGGGCGAGGCCGACGTGCTACGCAAAGCGATGGGCAAGAAGATCGCCGCGCTCATGGCCGAGCAGCAGGGTAAGTTCATTGCTCGGGCGGTGCAGCGCGGCTACGACAGGGCGTTTGCCGAGCAGTTGTGGCAGTTGATCGAGCCGTTCGCCGGCTATGGGTTCCCCAAGGGGCACGCCGCCTACTATGCGGTGGTGGCCTATCAGACCGCCTACTTGAAGGCCAACTACCCGGTGGAATACCTGGCGGCGGTGTTGACGGCTGCCGCCGGTGACGCGACGAAAGTTGCCGAGGCCGCGGCCGAGTGCCGGCGTCTGGACGTACCGCTGCTGCCGCCGAGCGTGAACCACAGCGGATTGGCTTTCCAGATCGCCGACGCTCCAGATAGTACCCATGGGGCGGCGATCCGGTTCGGGCTGGCGGCGATCAAGAATCTCGGTAGCGCCGCGATCCGCAACCTCGTCCAGGCCCGCGAGGAAGGTGATCCGTTCACGGACCTCGCCGATCTGTGCCGACGGGTGGACTTGCGGCAGCTCAATCGCCGCGCGCTGGAAAGCACGATTAAAGCCGGCGCACTCGACGATCTCGGCGAGCGAGCCGCACTCCTGGAGGGGCTGAACAGCGCGTTGGGCCTGGCCCAGACCGAGCAACGCGCCCGGCAAGCCGGACAGCTCTCGCTGCTCGACCAGTTTGCCGAGGCGGCGGACTCCGCGGCCGACGTGATGGGCTTTGCGCTGCCGGAGACTGCGCCGGCCGAACGCAAGCAGCGCCTCGACTGGGAGAGGGAAATGCTCGGCTTCTACGTCTCCGAGCATCCGCTGGCGAGCATCGCTAAGAGTCTCGAAGCGGCCAGTACCCACTCGTTGGGAGAGCTGAACGAAGAGCTTGCCGACCAGAATGTGCGGATTGGCGGAGCGGTGGCCTCAGTCCGGCGGATTCCGACGCGCAAGGGCGATATCATGGCGGCAGTCCAGGTGGAAGACCTGGCGAGCAATATCGAGGTCGTCGTGTTTCCGCGCACCTTCACCGAAACGAGCGATCTGTGGCAAGAAGACAACGTGGTGCTGGTCGCCGGCCGCGTGGACGTGCGGGCCGAGCAGGTACAGGTCATCTGCGAGCGGGTAAAGCTGTTCGAGGGGAGCGAGGAAGCAGCGCCGTCCGGCGAACGGCATAGCCAGTTGGCCCATGCGGTGACGGTCGGCGAGGAAGCGGCCGTCGAGATGGCAGCCGCGGACGTGCCGAGCACTCCTCGCGCAGCCGTCGCCACGAAGGCGGACCAGTCGCAGGACGGTCCGCCATCCTGGTTCACGGGCGAGGAGCAGGAGGAACCGGTACCGCACAAGCAACCGGCGTCGCGCGAGCAGTCGGCGCCGCGCGAGCAGCCGGTGGTAGAGGAGCGGTCGGTGGCACAGGAGCAGTCGGTACACCCGCGGCCCAGCGAGGTCGCTGGCGAATTGGAGCAAAGCCAGCCGCCGGCCGTCCAACCTAGCGCCAGCGCAAACGGGCACAATGGATACAATGGAATCGCCCATGCGCTGACTCCGCAGCGGCTCGATATCGTGCTGCGGCGCACCGCGAGCGACGCGGATGACGTACAGCGGCTAGACGATCTGGGCACCTTGCTCGAGCGCCATCCGGGCTTGGATCGCGTGCGGCTGACCATCACGATGAGCGCGGCACAGGTGGCCTTGGCGCTGCCCCATGAGGTGGACGCGAATCCGCAGATCGTGGACGAAGTGAAGCGGCTGCTCGGGTCACACGGTCAGGCACAGGTTTGCCCGGACATCGAGCCTGGTGCAACGGTGGGAGAGCGTGTAGCAGAGCCGGCCGCGGCCGGATAGGGGGTTCTGTGCCAGGAGGAGACAGAAGTCGTGGTTGATGATGCCCTGGTCTTACAGGATGTGGTCAAGCGCTTTGGCAATGTTGTCGCCGTAGATGCCCTTTCACTGCGGGTACCACGTGGCAGTATCTACGGCTTCCTGGGGCCGAACGGCGCCGGCAAAACCACCACGCTCCGCATGATTATGAGCATCTTCTACCCCGATGGCGGCACGATCCGCGTGCTCGGTCACTCCAACGCCGAAAGGGTCAAGGACCGGCTCGGCTATCTGCCGGAGGAGCGGGGATTATACGACAAGATGACCGTTGGCGATGTGGTCAGCTATTTCGGTCGGCTGAAGGGAATGGATGCTCGCCAGGCGAAGGAACGTGCCGATGCACTCCTCACCCGCTTCGGGCTTGGTGATTGGCTCGACAAGCGCAACGAGGCGCTCTCCAAGGGGATGCGCCAGAAGGTACAGCTGGTGGTGACGATCATCCACAACCCCGAGTTGGTGATCCTCGATGAGCCGTTCTCCGGCCTGGACCCGGTGAACGTGGAGCTGATGCGCGATCTCATCCTCCAGATGAAGCGCGACGGGAAGACCGTCATCTTCTCGACACACATCATGGAGCAGGCCGAGCAGCTCTGCGACTACATCCTGCTCATCAACAAAGGACGCAAGGTACTCGACGGCCCCTTGGCGGAAGTCAAGCGTGGCGGCGGACATAGCGTCCGGTTGGACTACGACGGCGACGGCACGGTGCTGCGGCAGCTGCCGGGAATCCGGCGCGTCAACGATGCCGGGAAGACCGCGGAGCTGGTCCTCGCCGATGCTACCGATCCGCAGCAGGTCCTGTCCCAGCTCGTGGGGCGGTTAACGATTCGCCGATTCGACGTGAGCGAAGTCTCGCTGCACGAAATCTTTGTCCAAGCCGTCGGGGGCAACGCCAGTGAATAAGGCCCTGCTTGTCGCGCAGCGCGAATATCTGGGCAGCGTACGCACGCGGAGCTTCTGGATTCGGCTGCTCGCGTTCCCAGCTTTTATCGCGGCGATCATGGCGATGGGCATTTTCATGGCCCGGCGGCCAGCGGAGGTTCGCACCTATGCGGTGATAGATCATTCGGGATGGGTTTTGCCGGCTATCGAGGCACGAGTGGCCACGGGCGACATGCTGCGTGTGCTCAACCTCACCATCCGGCGGCACGAGGAAGGTGGCCAGCGCTTCGAGCGTCTGCCATTGGCGCTGCGGCAAGCAGCGCCCTCGCTCGCGCAGTTGGAGACCGGCCAACTCCGTGCGCTCGCAGCATGGATTGTAGCCGCGCCTGCCAGTGCTTCGGCAGCCCAGGGGGACGCTGCCGTGCCGGCGGCGCTGGCGGCATCGAGCGGCAACCTGCGGTTGTGGTGGCAGGGACTCAGTCCTGCTGCGGCCAGGGCGCTCGACGACGATCTGTCGGGGGGCCGGTATATCCCGGTACCGGTGCCGGAGGGTACGGCCGACCCGGTGGCGGCGCTCAATGCCTTAGTAGCCGGCGGAGACTTGTCGGCCTACTTCGTTATCGCCGCCGATCCGGTGGGAGCGGTGGGAAGCGACCCCATAGAAGCAAACACGTATGTTTCCAGAGGGCGAGGGGGACGCGACGTCAAGGAGTGGTTTGGCGACCACGCGAGCGCCGTCGTCCGGGCACAGCGTATTGCGACCGCCGGGATTGATCCGCTCGTCGCCCGGCAACTCCAGCAGTCAGCGAACTTCAACACCTACACGGCGAGCGCAAGTGGTACCGAGGAGGTGGGACCAGCAGACTTCATCCGGCAGTTTGCCCCGGCCGCCTTCACCTATGTCTTGATTATGGGTATCTTCTTCGGAGCATACGGGCTGCTCACCAGCACCACACAGGAGAAGTCCAATCGGATCATCGAAGTCTTGCTGTCTTCGCTTACTCCCCTGCAATTGATGTCCGGGAAGATCGTGGGACTCGCCGCCGTCGGCCTCACCGTCCTCGGCATGGCAGCGGTCTCGGCCTATGTTGCCGTAAAACTGCTGCCCCACTTCATTGACGGGATGCCGGACATCACGAGCTGGATCACCCTAGACATCGGATTCTTCGGGCTGTACTTCTTGTTGGGCTACCTCTTCTACGCAGCGATCTTGGTCGCCATTGGCGCTATCGCTCGGAGCACGAAGGAAGCCGAGAGTATGGTGGTGCCGGTGATGTTCGCCATGTTTCTTCCGATGGCGACGATCTTCCCTGTCGCCCAAGATCCCAACGGCACACTCGCCCGCGTGCTGTCCTATGTCCCCCCGCTCACGCCCTACGTGATGATGAACCGAGTGGCTGGACCGCCCAGCGTGCTGGACCTCGTACTCACGACGGCGCTGCTCGGCTTGGCCATCGTCGCCGCGTTCTGGGCAGCGGCGCGAATTTTCCGCGTGAGCATCTTGATGACCGGCCAGCGCCCCAGCTTCCGTGAAGTCGCCCGGTGGCTTTGGGGTCGGCAGCCGGCAGCCGGGCGGAGGCCGGAGGTGGGGAGGTAAACGGCAACGCTCCCTAGCGAAGCGCGCGGCTCCATACCTTGAAGGAAGGACATGGTACAGAAGACTTACCTGGTCGCGGCACGAGAGTTCACCGCGAGCGTACGCCTCCGCTCATTCTGGCTCTTCATTCTCGCCGTACCGGTCCTGCTGGTGATCGGTGTGGCGATCTTGTTCGTGCTCCAGCAACGGCCGCCCACAGTGCGCCGGTACGCTGTCATTGACCGTTCGGGCTGGGTACTGCCGAAGGTTGAGGCGCGGGCGGCGAGCGCTGACTTGGCTCGCGTGCTGGCGCTCGTGCAAGAACGACACCGGATCGGAGGCCCGGACTTTGCAGCCCTCCCCCAAGCGTTGCGCGCGGTCGCACCGGCGCTCGTGGACGCTGACGAAGCACAGGTGACCGCGGTCGCGGCGTTTCTGACGATGCTCACTCCTGTCGACGCTGCAGCGGTGCCGGCACCCGTGCGCGACGCGGCACCGGAGCTGCGCCGGTGGTGGCAGGCGCTGGAAGTGGATGATGCCCAGCGCCTCGACTACGATCTAGCGAAGAGTCGCTTCATCCGTATCACGCCGGACGCCGGCAGCAGTGACTTGGAAACAACCCTTAACGAGCTACTCGATGACGAGGAAATCTTCGGCTACTTCGTCATCCCGGCAGACCCGCTGGCGCCAGGCGCCGAGCACCAATACGTGGCGAATAACCTCGCCGATAGTAGCCTCCGCCGCTGGTTCCGCGACCAGGTGACGCAGGTCATTGCGGGGCGGCGTGTAGCGGAAGCCGGTATCAGCCCCCAGGTCGTGGGGTGGATTGACCGGCCCTTGGTCTTTCGGGAGCAGAAGGTCACGGCGACGGATGAGGCTGCCGTGGACACCTCCGCAGCCGACGAGAGCAGCTTTACGGGTCGATTCTATACAATCTATCCGCTCCTGATCTCGATTATGATCCTCGCCAGCCGGCTGCTCTCCAATACGGTGGAGGAGAAGTCCAATCGGATTATCGAGGTGCTCCTGTCGTCGGTTTCGCCTCTTGAGCTGATGGCCGGGAAGATTCTGGGCATTGCGTTCACCGGCCTGCTCACCGTGGGATCGGCCGCACTTTGCCTCGTGGTTACGGCAGCATTGCTGCCCACCATCGTCGGTGCAAGTGCCATTCCCGACTTTGTGGATGAGCTATCGCGCGAACTGCTGAACCCCGGCTACCTCGCCTCGTTCGCGCTCTACTTTATCCTCGGCTATCTCTTCTACGCCGCCATCCTGGTCGGGATAGGCTCAACGGCGAATACCAGCAAGGAAGCGGACAATTTACTCCTCCCGGTGATTCTCCCGGTGTTTATTCCCATGTTCTTGCTGGCGAGTACCGAAGACCCCGACGGTATGGTACCGCGGGTGCTGTCGTACATTCCCCCGTTTACGCCGTTTGCCATGCTCTATCGGATCAACGGTCCGCCTCCGCTGTGGGAGTACGCGCTGACCACGCTGCTGCTCCTGGCGGCGATTGCCGGAGCATTCTGGGCAGCAGGCAAGATTTTCCGCATCGGCATCTTGATGACGGGCCAGCGACCGAGCCTCCGGCAGATCGCCGCCTGGCTGCGTTCGTCGGACCACGTGTTCCCAGCGCGTGCCGCGGGGACAACGGACACCACCCTCGGGGAGCGATAGTGCAGCGGCGCGTGAGCGATTGCCAACTCGACGGTGCGCGGCGTATCCTCGTAAAGAGGATGCTCCGGCGACAGCGAGGTGACGAGGGCGAGGGGATGGTCCGATGGTTGGCCGCACGGCGCGTCGCCTGGTGTATGTGCTGCTCTTGTTGATCGGCTTGGGAAGCAGTCTCTTGGCGCCCGGCCTCGCTGCACTGGCCGCGGCGGCAGAGACAGCTCGACCGGCGTCACAGGCCCAACGGGTACTCTATACCGCCGAGGTTGACGGCGCCATCACGCCCATCATTGCCCAGTACCTCCGCCGCGCCATCGGCCGTGCCGAGCGGGACCAAGCGGCGGGGCTACTCATCCGGCTCGACACGCCCGGCGGGCTGGATAGCGCCATGCGGGACATCGCCCAGAGCCTCCTCGGCGCCCACATCCCGACGATGGTCTACGTGGCTCCGGCCGGCGCGCGCGCCGCCTCCGCCGGCCTGTTCGTGACACTCGCGGCCCACGTCGCAGCGATGGCACCCGGCACCAATATCGGCGCGGCCCATCCCGTGGCGCTCGGCCAAGACGGGCAAGCGGCCGAAACGACGCCGCTGACCAAGGCCACCGAGGACGCCGCGGCGCTGGTGCGCTCGCTGGCCGCCACCTACGAGCGTAACGCCACCTGGGCCGAGCAGGCGGTACGCGAGAGCGTGGCGATCACCGCTGCCGAGGCGCTCGACCGGACCGTGATCGATTTTGTCGCTACCGATGTCGCCGACCTGCTGAGACAGGTAGAGGGTCACACCGTACCGGTGGCTGGGCAACCGGTTACGCTCCAACTGGCCGGCGCGCCCATGCAGGCCATTGCGATGACCTGGCTGGAGCAGCTCCTCGCGGTCCTTGCCGACCCCAACATCGCGCTGATCTTGGTGAGCCTCGGTACGCTGGGGCTGTTCGCCGAAATGCAGCATCCCGGCACCGTTCTCCCCGGTGTGCTGGGAGGCGGCGCGCTGATTCTCGGGCTGGTGGCGCTCGGCAATCTCCCCTTCAACTGGGCCGGCCTGGCGTTGCTGGCGCTCGCTGCGGTGCTACTGATTGCCGAGGTCTTCGTCGCCGGCTTCGGTGCCTTTGGGATTGGCTCCATCATCGCTTTCGTCTTGGGTGCCATCCTGCTCTTCTTCCCGCTTACGCCGCCGTCGCCGATTCAGATCACGGTGGCGGTGCATCCCGCCGTCATTGCCAGTATGACCGCTATCCTCGGCGCTTTTGTCTTCATCGTCATGCGCGGCGTCTTGCGGGCACGTGACACGCCTATCGGCACAGGCAAAGAACGGCTCATCGGCGCGACGGGCACGGCGCTCACGCCGCTGAACGCCGATGGCGTTGGGCAGGTGCGCGTGGCAAGCGACACCTGGAGCGCGAGCCTCGAACCGCTCTACCGCGAGTCGTCTGTCGCGGTCGGGGAAGCGGTAGAGGTCACGGAGGTCCGCGGCGTGACGCTCCTCGTCCGGCCCAGCCTTGCCACCACGCCTCACCATACCTCCCCCTCCGACTCCTTCGCTACTCGTGGAGAGGGGGTCGGGGGGTGAGGTGCAGTCAACGTTCTTCAAGCGGAGCCGGCTATTTGACAGTGGCCGGCGAGTCTGGCGTACACTGGAGTAGCCGTACAAGGAGGCACAGCGATGGAACCCGGTCTGATTAGCGCGCTTGTGGTCGTTGTGATCGCCGTCGTCCTATTAGCGATGGCTATTCGGATTGTGCCGGAGTATCAGCGTCTCGTCGTGTTCCGGCTCGGGCGCTCTATCGGCGCACGTGGTCCCGGCCTGGTGCTGCTCATTCCCTATATTGATCGTCCGGTGCGCGTGGACCTGCGTGAGCGTTTTTTTGACGTGCCACCGCAGGCAGCGATCAGCTCGGACAATGCGTCGCTGTCGATTGACTTCATCGTCTACATGCGGGTGGTGGACCCGGTCAGCAGCGTGGTGGAGGTGGAAGACTTCACGGGAGCGGCACGCGGCATTGCGATCACCACGCTGCGCGCCATCGTCGGCGACATGATGCTCGACGAGGTGCTCTCGCGACGCGATCAGATCAACGAGAGTATGCGTACCAAGCTGGATGAAGTGACCAACCGCTGGGGCGTCAAGATCAATGCGGTCGAGATTCGGGAGATTCTGCCGCCGCAGGACATTCAGGAGGCGATGACGCGCCAGATGTCGGCCGAGCGGACGCGGCGCGCCGCCGTGACGGAGGCCGAGGGACAGCGCGAGGCGACCATTCGCGTCGCCGAGGGCGATAAGCAGGCTGCGATTCTCAATGCCGAGGGCACCCGCCAAGCGACGATCCTCGAGGCCGAGGGTCGGCGCCAAGAGGCTATCCTGACGGCCGAAGGTTTTGCCGACGCCTTGCAGCGTATTTACGCCGTGGCCCAGCAGGTCGATCCGAAGACGATGAGTCTGCAATACCTGGACGCGCTCAAGGCGATTGGCGCCAGTCCGGCGACGAAGTTTGTCCTGCCGATGGAGCTGACCACGCTGATGCGTACCTTCGGCGACTTTGCCGCTCGCGCTACTACTGGCGCGGACGACGAGCAACCAGCCCGCAGCTAACGGAACGCGCGCCTCACCCCCTGACGGGCCAAAGCCGCACGGATGGTGCCAGGTGTGGTGCGGCTTTGGCCCGTCACCCGGCCGCCGTGGTGGAACCATAGGGGGCCAGTACCCATCGTTGCGGCGGAAGCATGAGGCGGCGCGGACCTGGTGTCGCAAGCGTGGCATGAAATTCTCGTCGTGACCAAGCAACGTTAGGGCGTGTCTGCAAAGTGCCAGTCGGCAGGGGCCGAGTAGGTGGTACGGGCCTCACCCCCGCTCCACCGCCGAGTGGGAGAGACTGGACTCCGGCCTACGCCGGAGTGACGGGGGGCGCCATGCATGACGCCCCTACTCAAAAGCCAGTTTGCAAACACGCCCTAGTGCTCCATCGTCGGTGCGTGTTCCTCTGGACTCCCGCTTTCGCGGGAGTGACGGGAGAGGGGCCGGTCCCCGTCATTTCGGTACATGGTAGGTATCAGGTTCGATGCCTCGCTCCTCGGCAAAGGCGACGGCCAGCGCGATGGCGCGCTCACGGTCGTCTTGGGCCAGATCGCCGTCCAAGACCAGGGCCAAGAGGTAGTCCTTGATCTCTTGAATCCAGCGCCCCGGCCCGCCGCCGAAAAGGGTCATCAGATCGTGCCCGTCGAGCGGGCTGCTCATGCGGGCGATGTCCTCGGCGGCCTCAAGCTCCGCGCAGCGCCGCTCGAATTCATCGGCGCGCTGCGCTGCGGCCCGTACCCGCTCCGCGCGGTAGCTCGTCACGTCGGCACGGGACAGCGCGATCAATGGCGCTAGCTCGTCGCCGGCCTCGCGGACGAGCCGCCGGACGGCTCCGTCGGTCCAAGTAGAGGCGTAGGAGTTCACGCGCAGATGCATGCGGATCAGCTTTGATACCCGCCGGATGAAGCCCTGCTCGAACCGTAAGTCGTTGAGAATGCGCCGTGCCAGGCGGGCACCAACCTCGTCGTGTCCGAAGAAATGCACCTGACCGTCGCGTACCGACTTGGTTTGCGGCTTGGCGATATCGTGCAGCAGCGCCGCCCAACGTAGCAGGAGATCGGGCGGCGTATTCCGCACCACGCCTAACGTGTGCTCGAACACGTCCTTGTGGTGGAGGGGCCGTTGGCTGACGCCACTCAGCTTCAGCACCTCCGGGATGAGGTACCGCATCAGACCGAGGGTTACGGTGAGGCGGATGCCAAAGGCCGGGCGCGGCGACAGCAGAATTTTGTTCAGCTCGTCCGCAACACGCTCGCGGCTGATCGTCTGCAGCAGTGGGGCCTGCGCGCGGATGGCCCGTAGTGTCTCGCGGTGGATACCAAACCCCAGCTGGGCTGCGAGGCGCGCCGCCCGCAGGAGCCGCAGCGGGTCTTCGGCAAACCGCTCGCGGGGGACGCCCACGGCGCGAATCAACTCGGCGTTCAGATCGGCACGCCCGTTGTAGGGGTCAACAAGCTCGCCCGTGCGGAGGTCGCGGGCCATGGCATTGATGGTGAAATCCCGACGCGCTAGGTCCTCGGCGAGTGACACGCCGTATTGCACCTGTGGCTTGCGCGAGCCGCGCGTATACTGCTCGCCACGGAAGGTCGTAATCTCAATTCTCCGACCCGCAAAGACCAGGCCGATGGTTCCGAACTTCTCGCCCACGTCATAGATAGCATCGGGCCGTGCGTCGCGCGTCAACCGGCGCACGACGGCCGGTACCGCGTCGGTCGTGAGGTCCAGATCGGGGCTGGGCTGCTCCAGGAGCCGGTCGCGCACGGCGCCACCCACCAGATAGAGCTGATGGCCGGCCGCGGCAAAGGACGCCGCGAGGCGTGCCAACACCGGCTCAAGGCTATTGTCTGCCGTGCTGGCCGCTGGCGCCGGCACTGCGGCGCCATTCGCCGGTGACTCTGGGTGTGCGTGGCCCGGCGACGGTTTACGCGCTGTCTGCGTCACGCCTCCCTCCTCCTTCTGATGATACCGGTGGAATTGGCATCCAATAGCTTACCGGCGTCCCCAACGGCAGAATGGGATTGGGTTCATCCAAGTAAAGATTCCGCCAGCCCTGTGCCCGTCTATACATAGACCACGCGGCGAATGCAGCCAGCACGGCATCGCGCTTGTCTTCAGACAGGCCATTTGTCAACCGGTTCAATCGGTCTCTTTCTGTATCATCTAGTAACCAAAGCAATGCTTTGGGATGCGCCTCCGTAATCGGCACATCGTTGAATCTTTGGCGGATATATCGTCCCAACAAAACACCTTGCACCAAGCACGCGCCGCGCAACGAATTGGGATGCTGAACGGTGCTGGACGCAGTACCACACCCACGCCTTTGTATTTCATCCCTGATAATGGGGTCAACTTCTCTGGTCCCGGTAGTGCTCCAAAACATTGGAGCGTCAATGCCGGCTGCCAAAACGCGCGTATTGGGCGGCAGCACAGACGATACCGCTCTGATCACTTCCAGGGCGTCACTTGCTACGCCGGTTTTGAGGATACCCAACTCTCCTCCGTCGATCGGGCAGATACTCCAGCCAAATTTCTCGGCACCACCAGGATCGAATCCCAATACGACAGCTACCCGTTCACTCATTTCCGTCCTCCATCTGTCGTTCGACCGGGACAGAGTGGCCCCCCTATGGCCCCCCCGTTGCGGCGGGGGGACGTGGATTCCCGCTTTCGCGGGAATGACGGACCGGCAGAGCGCGGCCGGCACTGCTCCCCCGGTGCGAGGAGCGAGCAGCGGCGCTACGGCCCCTCGTAGGTGGGGTGGCGGATGCTCCGTGTCGGAAACTGATGATAGGGATGCCGCGCGAGGGCGTCTTCGTTCAGGTCCAGGCCGAGGCCAGGGGCCGTTGGCAGCGCGATATAGCCGTTCTCGACTACGAACGGCGGTGTGGCGATCTCCTGTCCGATGGACTCGAAGTTGACAAAGTATTCGGTGATGAGGAAGTTGGGCATCACCGCTGCGGCGTGGATGGTTGCAGCCAGGCCGATGGTGGTGCTGTTGTAGTTGTGGGGCGCGACGGCGACGTGGTATGCCTCGGCCATTGCCGCGATCTCTTTTAACTCCAGAATGCCACCGCAGTTGCAGACGTCGGGGTTGATGATGTCGGCTGCCGCCAGCTCAAAGACAGGGCGGAACTCAGCTTTGGTATACAACTCTTCACCCGTCACCACCGGCAGCGGGATATCGCGCTGCACCCGGGCCAGCGCCGGGAGGTCGCGTGCCGATACCGGCTCCTCGTACCAGAAGGGATCGCACGCTTCGATCAGGCGCGCCACCCGCACCGCCGGGACTGGGGCGAGCCGGCGGTGGACTTCGATGAGGAGATCAATCTCCGGGCCGACGGCCGCGCGGACAGCCCGGACGCTGGCGACAGCAGCCTGCTCCTCCGCACGGCTGATATAGGGACGCCAGGGACCCGGAAAGGGATCCCACTTCAGCGCGGTAAAGCCCCGTTCGACCAGTGCCACGGCCTTTCGTGCTGTCTCCGCGGGCGCATCGTCGCCACTCGACCAGCCGTTGGCGTACACGCGAATCCGGTCGCAGCACGGCCCACCCAGCAGGTTGTAGACCGGCACGTCGAGCGCCTTGCCCACGATGTCCCAGAGCGCCTGCTCCAGGCCACTCAACGCCGAGTAGAAGTCCATCGCGCCGCGCTTGCCGGCAAAATCCAGGTACATGACCGTGGTGAAATGCTTGATCTGAAATGGATCGCGTCCGAGCAAATACCGGCGCATTTGCTCCACGTGTACCGCGATGGCGTGGTCGCGGTCGGCTTGGGTATACGCCTCGCCCCACCCGTGAATGCCGGCATCCGTTTCGACCTTCACGAACAGCCAGTTCTTGCCGGTTCCCGGATGAACGAGGCAGGCTTTCACGTCCGTTACCTTCATGTGCGCTACTCCTCCGCGAGCCTCATCTCCCGACAGGTATGGGGGCCCGGTCGGTCTGGATTGCGGCCTGCGCCGCAATGACGGGGGACGGCATTCACTCTCCAGCGCTGGCTCCTGTCGGGCCGGAGTATAGCCCGCGCAGGGCGGCGTACCGCATTAAAAGACGCAACCCCACCATGAGGCAGGGTTGCACACCCGGCGTTATGCGGGCGGTCAGCAGGAATCCCCGACACCGCCGGCCTTGCTGGGGGCGCTACTGGTTCAGTACGCCGCCGGGGGCGGTGAGCACGGCCACGATGGCGGCTAGGCCCACGATCACGTAGATGATCCTGGAAATCACGTTGGTCTCGCCAAACTTGAGACCGCCGGCGATGAGCGCGACGAGATCGAACTTGAACAGGCCAACCAGCCCCCAGTTGAGTGCTCCAATTAACGTCAAGACCCCGGCCACGTTGTAGATTATCTCCATGGTCTCCATGGTATCTTTCTCCCTGTGGGAAACCGGCTCCTGCTGCAACAATAGGCCAAGCATAGTATATTTCACGGCATTGTGTCAACAATATCGACAATGCGGCCACCCGGGCGGTAGGTTTAGCCGGTGCGGACCTACCCCCAACCCTTTAGGGAGGGGCAGGTAGCTCACAAGGGTAGGTTTTTGTCTGCATCAGGATTTTCGGGATGGAAGGATGAGCAGGCTGGCTGGCCGCGGGAGTGGGCGGCACCGGGCCGGATGTCCAGGCCAGCGCTGGGGCGGCACCGGGCGCTTTCCGGTGCCTTGACGGGGGCCGGGGGACACGCATAGCTCTGGATTGCGGCCTCCGCCGCAATGACGAGCGCCGGGGCGCGATCAATCGCGCCCCTACACGAAAAACCTACCCTTGTGAGGGGGTGGGGGTAGGTCCAACTACTCGCCGCTTGGATTCCCGCTTGCGCGGGAATGACGGTTTTTGCAAAGGTCTCCGTATGCGGGAATGACAGAGAGGTGTTAGGGCAACTATGGATACGTCCGCTGGCAGCCGCGACGGTTTTCTGCTCCTGACCGGGGTCGAGTCGTCCTATCACGTCGTCCGGCGCGTGTGTACGGCCGAGAAACACCCCAATAACCCGGTGCTTCCGCTCGGCGATATGCATGAGTGGGACGCTACTCAGGCCCGACCGTGGTCGTCTCCGACGGTCATCTGGGACGAGGAGGAGCGCATCTTCAAGGCCTGGTACTCCGGCTCCGACATCGCGCCCGAACGGTGGACGGCGGTGGGCTATGCCACCAGTACCGACGGTGTGACGTGGGAGAAGCCGCGGCTGGGGCTGCACGATTTCCGCGGATCGAGCGCCAATAACATCGTGGTGATGGGCTATGGCCCGGTGCTCAAGGATACCGCGGAGCCTGATCCGGCCAGGCGCTACAAGATGATCCTGCGGGGGCCGCGACCGCGCACCGACGGCGCGGTTGCCCCGGCGACGGGCCCCAACCGTGGGATGCGGGTCGCGTACTCGCCGGACGGTATCCACTGGACGGAGGGGGCAAGCCTGCGCTTGCCGGCGTGGCGGGATCGCTCGCTGGCCTATGGCGATCCTGGCGCGTTGGTGCGAGATGACCAGGAGCGCGATCCATCGCGCCGCTACAAGCTGGTGTGGCAGGCGGGAGTACCGATGGACAAGCCGGACAAGCAGCGGGGCCGCGCGAAGTTCCTGTCGTATGGGCCGGACATCGAGCACTTACGGGCAGCAGAGCACAACCCCCTCATCTCGCCCGCCGACGGCTTCGAGTACGAGGACCATCACGTGCTGTTTGCGCCTTACGGGGGCGCTTGGGCAATGGCCTACGAGTACGGCTGGTACGTGCCGAACGGCTACGGCGTCTACGGCACCTATTACGCCGACGTGCGGCTGGCGGTCAGCGCGGACGGCGAGCGTTTCGAGCGCATTGACGTACACCAGCCGCTGATTCCGCGCGGGGATAATCGGGAGTGGGACGGCGGCCTGCTGGTGATCGCCGACAAGCCGGCCATCAAGGACGGGACGATCCACCTCTTCTATGGCGGCAATGGTGAGGAGTGGACCAGCTGGCCCGGCGAGAACACGCCCGAAGCCTACCCTTATGCCAGCACCGGCCAGATCCGCCTGTCGAGACTGGGGCTGGCCACGCTGCGCGAGGACGGGTGGACGTGCCTGGAGTCGGCGGACCGGGAAGTGCCCGGCTGGGCGATCACCACCCCTATCGAGCTTACGGATCGCACGACGGCGCTGACGGTGAACGTGGGAGAGGTACGCCAGAACCGGAGTTGGGTGGAGGTCGAAGTGCTGGACGCCACGACTTTGGAGCCGCTAGAGGGGTATCAGCGGGAAGACTGCCGCGACCTGTGTACGGACGGGTGGCGGCAGGAAGTGTCTTGGCACGGGGGCAGCCTGGGGGGCCTGGCCGGGCAGCGGTTCCGGTTGAAGCTCTGGCTCTATGGCCGTGCTCGGCTCTATGCCTACGGCTTCGACGCCGCGGGAGGCTGATGATGCCCAGGCCGGTGGACGCCGTGCTCGTCGGGGCCGGGATGCGCGGCTACTACAGCCACGGCCGGTACGCCTGTGAGCATCCGGACACACTGCGCTTTGTGGGGGTAGCCGAGCTTGATGCGGCGAAGCGGGAGCGCTTTGCTCGTGCCCACGACTTGCCGCCGGAGCGCTGCTTCGGGTCGTGGGAAGAGCTGGTGGCCCACGAGCAGCTGGCGCCCGTGCTCATCAACGCCACCAACGACGGCGTGCATTTTGCCTCGACCATGGGGGCGCTGGCAGCCGGCTACGACGTGCTGCTGGAGAAACCTATCGCCAGCACGTTAGCCGAGAGCGTTACCCTGGTACAGACGGCGGCTCGGCTCCGGCGGTCCGTGTGGGTCACGCACACCCTACGCCATTCCCCCTTCTTCCAGACGATCCGGCGGCTGGTCCAAGCGGGTCGCCTGGGGGATGTCGTGGTGGTGCGGCACTCCGAGAATGTCTCGTGGTTTCGCATGGCCCACTCTTTCGTGCGCGGCTTCTACTCCAACAGCAAGATCGCTGCCCCCATGATTCTGAGTAAGTGCTGCCATGATCTGGACTTGCTCTTCTGGATCCTCGGTCGCCGGGCGGTGTGCTTATCCTCGTTCGGCTCGCTGCTGCATTTCCGCCCCGACCGGGCGCCGCACCCGGAGGTACCGGAGCGGTGTACCGACGGCTGTCCGGTGGAAGACGAGTGCGCCTACTATGCTCCACGCATGTACGAGCCGGACTTTATGGAGTCCTTTGCCCGCCACTTCACGGTAGACCTGGACCGGGCCAGCGTGCTCCAGGCGCTGCGTACCGGTCCGTTCGGCCGCTGCGTCTACCGCTGCTCGAACGACGTGGTGGATCACCAGACCGTACACATGGAGTTCGAGGGCGGCGCCACCGCCAATCTCATCATGCAGGGCCACTCCCATCACGATTCGCGCACCATGCGCTACGACGGCACTCTGGCCACGCTCGAAGGTCGGTTCCGCGCAGACATCACGGTCCACGACCACCGGCCAGGGAAACCGGTAGAGCGTATCGAGCCGCGTGCCGGTGGTGGACATGGTGGGGGTGACAGAGGCGTTTTGGAGAGCCTCGTGCGGGCAATTCGGGGACAAGGCGCCGGCCTGTTGAGCACGGCCGAGGAGGCATTGGAGAGTCACCTGATGGCTTTTGCCGCCGAGGAATCGCGTCTCGGCGGGGGAATTGCGATAGACATGCAGGAGTACCGGCGGGCGGCCCACGCCCTGGGGCCGACGGCGTAAGCGACAGCCAAGCAAGGAAGCTGACGACAATGGTAGGTTTGCCATGAGCACAAGTTACAACGCAGGAGAAGCACTGCTATGAAGATTACCGCCGTTCGTCCGGTCCTGGTGACGGTTCCGGAGCCGTGGGAGCACGGCATGCGGCCTTCTACCTACGGATTTGTGCGGGTGGAGACCGACGCCGGGGTGGTGGGCTTCGGCGAGACGTACATCGCGTGGTACAACCCCGAGGTCGTGCCGCCGCTCGTCGAGCACTTCGGCAACGTCGTGCTGGGTGAAGATCCGACGGCGATCAATGCGCTGTGGCGCAAGATGATGGTCAAGTCGCTGCGCTGGGGGCCAATGGGGCCGGCCATCTCGGTGCTGGGTGCTATTGAGATCGCGCTCTGGGACATTCTCGGGAAGGTGGCCAATCTGCCCGTCTACCAGCTATTGGGTGGCCCCGCGCACGATGCCCTGCGCTGCTATACGAGCATCGCACGCGCCGACCGGGCGGCCGCCGACAAGCTGCTGGGAGAGGGCTACACCGCCCTCAAGGTGGCCCATATCGGAGAGATGCTCCAGGCACCCTACATCACCATCCCGGACCTCATCGCGCAGGAGTGTGCCAAAGTCGAGGCGATGCGGGAGGTGCTGGGTAACGGCGTTGATCTGATGCTCGATCCCGGTATGCCGTTCTATCGCCGACCGTGGTCGGTGGACATTGCGCTGCGGGTCGTCAAGGCGCTGGACGTCTACAACCTGCTCTGGATGGAGCAGCCGGTGCTGCAAACCAACGTCGACGACTATGTACGCATTCGCCAGCTCACGACCACTGCGCTGGCGGCGGGGGAGAACGAAACGACGCTGCATGGGTATAAGCCGTTTTTCGAGAAGCGCGCGATAGATATTGTGCAGCCCGATGCGACATGGTGCGGCGGGATCAGCGAGGACATGAAGATCATGGCCGCGGCGGAAGCGCACGACATGCGGACGGTCACGCACAGCTTTAGCGGCGCTGTCGGCCTCGCCGCCAACTTTCACGTCGGGTTCGTGAATAGAAACTGCTTCATGGTGCGCTTCCCGACCAAATACAACCCGTTCGGACTGGGCCTCATCGAACAAGCCTTCGAGTTCAGGGACGGCTATATTCGTCCTACCGGGGCGCCCGGCCTGGGGATAGACGTGCCCGACAGCCTGATCGAGCAGTACCCGTTCATCCCGAACAGCGGCATCTCCCACGGGCGGTCGCCGTTTCCGCGGCCAACGGCACCGGACTGGACCCCGGCGGAGCGGGATACGGTGTCGTGGTGAACTGACCGGGGCAGGTGTTTCGACTGGGACGTGGATTGGATCGCGCCTCACCCTCCGGCCCCCTCTCCATCGCCGAGCGATAGAGAGGGGTGGCGGTTGGCATCACGCCGGCGGCCCCTCCCTCTCCCCCCGGAGACCCTTGCAGAACTCCCAGGACGGCGTGCTCGGTGGCAGTGACTCCACTCCCGCCAACACTGGAGGGGCCGGTTTTTGGATTCCCGCCCCGTAGCGGGGTACGGGGCATGCTGGCGCGGGAATCACCATGGCCTTGACCAGGCCACCGCAGGAAATGACAATAACGACCGTCAGTCCGGCGCAAGCCGGGGGCCTGGATTGCGGCCGGCGCCACCGGGCTACCCCGGTGCAGGCGCAATGACGGAGGGGGGCTATTTTCAGAGCAATGACGACTTTTGCAAGGGTCTCCAGGGGAGGAGGGATGGGGGTGAGGGGACGCGCCGCCTGTAGGCGTAAGCGTCATGCCCGCGGTGCATAGTACATAATCCAGGCCAGGAGAGAGATACGCATGACGGCGACAGCCAAGGTGCTGGTGACGGTGCCGGAACTGGAGGGGCGGGAGGACCTGCTCGCGGAGATCGGGGCCGTATCGCCGCGCTTGGAGATAGCGCAGCGGACCTGTCGGTCTGCGGCGGAGGTCACGGCGGCGCTGGGAGACGCGGATATCCTGTACACGCTCTGGTTTCCAGAGACGCTCGCACCGGGTACGCGGCTGCGGTGGCTGCAGATGACTTCCACCGGGGTAGACAACAAACTCACCAACCCGGTATTCGATCCGCGCAACGCGGTCGTCGTCACGAGTGCTGCCGGCTGCCACGCCGTCCCCATTGCCGAATACTGCCTCTTTGCGATGGGCTTGCTGGCGCGTGGGCTGCTGGGCTTCTATCACGACCAGCAGCGGAAAGTACGGGACCGGTCGCATAGCACGCTCACCGATTTATGGGGACAGACGGTCGGGATCGTCGGCTACGGACACATCGGCCGGGAGGTGGCACGGCTCGCCAAGAGCTTCAACATGCGGGTGCTGGCCCTGAAGCGCCACCCGGAACGGCGGCGGGCCGAGGGTTTCGAGCTGGCCGGCATCGGCGATCACGACGGCAGCATTCCGGAGATGATCTTTGGGCCGCAGGACTTACCTGCGCTTCTCGCGCGCTCCGACTTCGTAGTGTCCACCGTGCCCCTGACCGTGGAGACGGCGTATATCTTCGACGACGCTGCGTTCGCAGCGATGCGGCGCAGCGCCTACTTCATCAACGTCAGCCGGGGCGGGGTCGTGGATCACGATGCGCTGGTCCGGGCGCTGGAGCGGGGCGCCATTCAGGGCGCTTGCCTGGACGTGCTGTTCAGCGACCCCCGGCCGCTGCCATCCGAGCATCCGCTGTGGTCGTTCGACAACGTGCTGATGACGCCGCACGTGTCGGGCAACCGCAATCCCGACTACATCCGCCGAGCACAGGACCTGTTCCTCACCAACCTCAGGCGGTACCTGCGCGGCGAGCCGCTGGTGAACGTCGTGACGAGGGCAAAGGGGTACTGACACGGTTGTCGGAAAGGACAGGGAGGGGGAGACGAGCATGAGCGCCCAGCAGCGGCAGTTCGCGCGCGACGGTTATGCGATTTATCGGCAGGTCCTGGATGCCGGGCTGGTAGAGGAAGCCCGTGAGCACGTCGTCTGGCTCTTGGAGCGGAATCCGGGGGTGCGGCCGGAGCAGCTACACCACCAGCTGATGCGGAACGATCCGTTTTGGGTGCGGCTGGTCAGCGACGACCGGCTGCTGGACATTGCCGAGGAATACGTCGGGCCGAACATCGCGCTCTTCGCCTCGCACTACATCTCAAAGCCGCCGGAGGACGGACAGTCGGTGCTTTGGCACCAGGATGGCTCCTACTGGCCGCTGGAGCCGATGGAAGTGGTAACGCTGTGGCTGGCGGTGGATGACGCAACTCCGGAGAACGGCTGCCTGCGGGTTATTCCGGGGACGCAGGCGATGCAGCTCCACGAGATGGAGCGGCGAGTAGACGTGCCGAACGTACTCAACTCGCAGATCACCCCGGAGCTGGTGGAAGGGGACCGGGCCGTGGACGTCGTCCTCAGCGCCGGCGACGTGTCGGTGCATCATCCCAATATCATCCACGGATCGAACGCCAATACCTCGGACACGACACGCACCGGCCTGACCATCCGCTATATTCCCACGACGACACGCATCGTCAGCGACGAGCAGTGGCCTTCCGCATTCCTACTGCGGGGCAAGGCGGTGGCCAACGTCAACGACTACTTGCCGCGTCCCCGCTATCGAGCCGGGGAGCACATGCCGTTTCAGGGCTGCGAGCGGTGGAGCTGAACGACCGGCGGGAGGAGGGGCACCGATGGAGCTGAAGGGAAAAGTCGCGCTGGTGACGGGCGCCAGCCGGGGGATCGGTACGGAGATCGCGCTGGGCTATGCGCGTGCCGGGGCGCACGTCGTCCTTACGGCCCGCGACGAGGAGCGGCTCCGGGCGGTCGCCGCGCAGATTGCGGCGGATGGCGGGGCCAGCAGCGTCTTCCGGCTGGATGTTACCGAGTACACGGCAGTCGGCCGCGTCGTCGACCGGACGGTCCGGGAGCTGGGGCGGATTGACGTGCTGTGTAATAACGCTGGCGTGAATTTCGCCAACGGCCCGGTCGCCGAGATACCTCCAGAGCGATTCGCCGCCGTGTTCGCAGTCAACACCGTGGGGCTGTATGCCTGCTGTTATGCCGTGCTGCCCTACATGATCGCGCAAGGCTACGGGCGGATCGTCAACGTCAGCTCGGCCTCCGCCTTCATGTGTCAAGCCGGGAGCGCCGCCTACGCCGGCTCCAAAGCCGCGGTCAATGCCCTGACTGCCGCGCTGGCGAAAGAGGTGCAGGAGCACGACGTATTGGTCAATGCCATGAGTCCGGGCGCGGTCCGCACGGACATGAACCCTACGGCGGCTACCCACCCGGTCGAGGCGGTGCCGACGGCACTCTGGCTGGCCGCGCTGCCGACAGGTGGCCCCACCGGCCGGTTCTACCGCTTCATGGAAGAGCTTCCGATGCTGCCTGAGCATGATAGGGATTTCATGGCGGGGCCGACGGGGTCGCGTTAGGGCGTGTGCGACTGGCCTCCTCGCTCGCCTCCCCCGTGCTGACGCACAGTTGGACCTACCCTCCGGCCCCCTCCCTAGTATGGAAGGGGGAGTCGTTGCGGCGCCCTCTCATCTGGTCCCCGCTGGTCCCCCCGCTACGCCGGGGGGCGTGGATTCCCGCGTGTACAGGAATGACGAGCACCTGGACGCGATCAATCGCGCCCCTCGTCATGCAACTACCTCTGTTAGCCTCTCACTGGGGTAGGGGCACGGCATGCGGTGCCCCTAACCTTGGTCGGCCGGTGCCCAGCGGTAGGAGTAGAGGCTTGCATTGCGGAGGTTGAACTTCAGGTGTACGCGCCCGGCAGCTTGTGGTGGTACTACCCGACCACCGTGCCAGCTTACGGCCACCGCGATCCCGTCTTGCGCGGACAGCCGGCAGTCATCGGCGCTATACCCGGCGACCGCCTGACCATCGGGACGGAGCACCTCGACACTGGCGTCTCCGGTCTCCGCATTCAGGTTCACCGTCAGCCGGCGGGGGACGGTGGCGTCGAGCGCCGCGGTGAGGAGGAAGCCGGGATCCATGCGCCCTTCGATGGAGACGAAACCGTCGCGCCGAATGGAGGCCACGCCCATCGCCCGGCGATGCCCGCCTTTCGAGCCGTGGTGGGTGCTGCCGCCCGCGTACCAGAAACGTAAGCGGTCGCCGACGATCTCCGGCGCATTATTGGTCAGCACAACCCAATGAGAGTCCCAGCTGCCTTCACCGCCTCGCGCGAGGATGGGATCGCGGTGGCCCACGCGCTGCCAGTGGCGACCGTTGCGGCTCCAGGTGAGCTGCGTATCCATGCGCTCCACGGCCCGGTAGTAGACCTCCAGAAAGCCGAGGATACCGGGGCCGTAGCGCAGCGGGAGCATACTGTAGAACTCGGTATTGGGTCGATCATGCTCGTCGGATCGCAACAAGTGGCCTTGGTAGGCCCATGCCTGGAAATCGGCGCTCTCCCAGAGGGAGACCTCCCGCTGTCGGAGCACGCCGGCGGCGCTGGCCCGCCGGGTGGTCAGCATCCATAGATCGCGTACCGGGTCGTAGGCGATGGCGTACCGGTCCCCGGCGTGAACGAGCGGCTCCGCACCGACTGTCCAATGGATGCCATCCGGCGAGGCCGCCCGATAGATGCCGCGCTGTCGGGGGCCGCCACCTTGATACAGCGTGCCGACAAACCGCTCGCCCGGCGCCGCACCCGGCATGTCGAGGTAGGGGAACAGCAGCCGCGCACTGGTACCGCGCGGCAGGTCCACGATGTTGGTAGGCGCTCCGTCCTCGTGGCGCACCACGTCGAGGGCCGGTTTTTCCCAGGTGACGCCATCGGGTGAGGTGGCGTACCCGATGCCATAGCGATAGGGGGACGGATTGTTGGTGGTCGCGGCCAGGTACCAGCATTTATAGAGTCCGTCGGCGGGGTCGTAGAGGATGCACCGGGGCACGACCTGCCCCATTTCCCAGGGCTGATCGGGCCGCAGCACGGGCGCCAGGGAATCGCGGCGCAACCGGTTGATGAGCCGCGTCACGCCAACGAGGGAGTCGATCTCCTCGTCGGCGAGAAAGAGATGGAGGTGGGGATCGGCCAAGCCTGCGGGCGTGGCGATCATCCGTTCTCCTTCATTGCTCTGAACATAGGCTCTCCAGAGGGCTGGATTGCGGCCTGCGCCGCAATGACGGGTACGGCGGCCGACACCGCAATGACGGGTACGGCGGCCGACACCGCAATGACGGTGCCGGCTTCCGTTTCGTCGCGGTGGCCTGGGCTAGGCCATGGTGTTTCCCGCGCAAGCAGGAATTCAGCGCAATGTATTGTACTCAGGGTGGCAATTCCGGATTCCGGCCTACGCCGGAATGACGGGAGAGGCGCCATAAACGGCACCCCTCCCTAGTTACCTGCCTCTGCCAGCCCCCGGCAACAGTCCCTCGACGAAAGAGCGACCTGCTGCTTAGAGCTTGGCTTGCAGCACGTCCGACGTCGGGTGTAGCGTCCGCAATTCGGCGATGAGCTTGTTGAGGCGGTCGGCCTCCTGGGCCGCATTGACATACGAGGTTTCGCCGGCCCACACCTGGTTGATGACGGGCCGCCACGCGCGGGCCATGGGGTACCACCACTCATGCGCCTGATGCACGTAGCGGTAGTTGAACCCGTCCATCAAGATGTCCCGCCGGAACGTGTCGGAGGGAATGTTGCGATCCGAGTCGAACAGCGCCCTCCAGGTCGGCGGCGTGTTGCCGTGGGTGAGGATAAGGTCGCTGGTCTCCGGGCCGGCCAGGTGGGCGGCCAGCTCGGCGCTCTCGGCGACGACGCCCCGGGTGCCGGCCCACTTGGTGACCATATGCGCCTGATCCTGCTGGGACACGGCGCGCTCGCCGTTCGCCGGCCACTTCGGCGCGTACATGAAATCGAACTCGAAGTTCGTGCCGACGGCCTTGCGGAACGCGGCGCTCGGATAGGTGATGAAGAAAGCGTAGTTACCCTTGGCGGTACTGAGCTTCTTCTCGCCGGCCACCTGGGGCGGGGGCGCGACTTGGTGCTTGTAGATGATGTCTTCCCAGAACTGGCCGGCCTGAATCCCGGCGGGCGAATTGAAGAGGTAGTACTCGCCGTTGTGGGCGCCGTTCTCACCGCCGATCTGGTACATCGTCATGACGTGGGTCCACCAACCGGGCGGAGGCATCCCGTAGATGTCGTTGTCCGGCTCCTGGACCTGCCTGGCGGCGGCGATCAGGTCGTCGAAGGTCCAGTTCTCGTTCGGCTCGATGCCGTGCCGGTCGAGGATGGACTTGTTGTACATCCAGTCACGGGTAATTACCTGGAACGGCCAGCCAAAGACCTTCCCGTTGGGATACGGGTAGATCTCGTGCTGCGGGATGCTGACGTAGTCATCCAGCGTGACCTTGAACTGTTTGAAGTAAGGGGTCAGGTCGGCAAAGAGGCCGCGCTTGGCCCAGTAGACGAAGACATACGCGGCCCACAGGAACAGGTCGCCCATGTCGTCGGCCGCGATCAACACCGCCGTCCGCGCAAAGACAGTGTTGCTCTTGGCCTGCTCCGCACCGGCGCTAAAGCGCACGTCTACCGTGACTTCGGGGCGCTGCTCCTTGTAGAGGGCCAGACTGCGCTTGACCACCTCACCGCGCGGCCCGTCCGGGCCCCAGTCGGTGTCGAAGAGAATTCGCTTCGGACCAGCCGTGGGGGCAACCACTTTCTCGACGACCTTCTCGACGATCACCGGCTTCTCGACCTCGACGACCTTCTCGACGACCTTCTCGACGACGACCGGCTTCTCTTTCTCGACCACGATGGTCTGCCCGGCGGCCCCGGACGACCCCTTGGCGCCGGCAGCGCCCGCGGCCCCGCGCTCACCCTGCGGGCCAGCAGGGCCGGCCGGGCCCGCCGGGCCTTGGACGTAGCGTACCTCGACTTCGCCACAGGCAGCGGCGAGCACACCGCCCAACGTGGCGGCGGCGCCACCGAGATAGCGTCTGCGGATCACCCGTGCCATAGCAACCTCCTTCGGTTTGTCCTGCTGCGCTTACATCCATCTCCAGCGAGGAATGCGGCCATGATACCTGACTGCCCGGCGGGGAGACAAGCGATTGCCTCGTGATCGTTGCCACCGGGGCAGTGGAGTATAGTTGTGCCATGCTGCTGCACCGAGAGCAGGTTCTGTTGCAGGGAGAGCGGATGGTGCTGCGGGAGGCGCGGACGAGCGACCGGGCCGAGCTGGAGCGGCTGCGGGCGGACCCGGAGATTGACCGGTACATGGGGGTGGACACTGCGCCTGAGGGGTCCGCCTTGAATCACGTCTTCGTGGGGCCCTCCAGCGGCGCGTTGGCCGACTTCGTGCTCCAGGGTCCCACCGGCCGGATCATGGGGCTGCTGTCGTTCTGGGAGCGAGCCGTGCCCCACCACGCCGCCGAGTTGTCCATGTGGCTGGCACGCGACTATCGGGGCCGCGGCTACGGCACGGAAGCCTTACGGCTGGGTCTCCGGCACATCTTCGAGCGCTTCCGCCTGCACAAGATTTACCTGCGGGTGCTGTGGTACAACACGGCGGCTATTCGTTGCTACGGACGCTGCGGTTTTCGCAAGGAGGGCGTGCTGCGCGAGGAGATGTGCGTCGAGGGCGTGTGGCATGACCTGATCTATATGGGCGTGCTGCGCTCGGAGTTCGATGTGCCGGCAGCCGGCGGAAGCCGGAAGCAAGCCCGATGATGGTCTGAATCAGGATTTTCAGGATGCAAGGATGAGCAGGATGGATTCCCGCTTTCGCGGGAATGACGGTAGTGAGGCGGGAATGACGAGTTATGCAAAGGTCTCCCTGCGCGGGAATGGAGACTTTGGCAAAGGTCTCCTACGGGGGTAGGTGTCGTGGCCGATAGTGATGGTGGGCAAGCGCCATGCGCGTCCTGATGGTCTCGAAAGCCTGCATTCACGGCGCATACCAGCGCAAGCTGGATGAGCTGGCCCGCTGCGGCGCCGAGCTGACCGTCGTGGTGCCGCCCTCCTGGCGCGATCATGGCGGGCAGGTATTCCAGCTGGACCGCCGGCACACGCGAGGCTATCGCCTGGTGGTCGAGCCGCTGGTATTCAACGGCCACTTTCACACCCACTTCTATCCGCGACTCGGTCGCCACTTTCGGGGCCAGCGGTGGGAGGTGGTCCACGCCGATGAAGAGCCATACAACCTTGCCACGCTTCAGATTATCGCGCTCGCGCAGCGGGCCGGCGCTCGCGCCCTGTTCTTCACCTGGCAAAACTTGCTCCGCCGTTATCCGCTGCCGGTACGGCTCATGGAGCGCTATTGCTATAGCCGAGTGGCCGGCGCCATTGCCGGCAACGCTGAGGCGCGGACCGTGCTCCGCCGCAAAGGCTACGCCGGGCCGGCTTGGGTCATCCCGCAGTTTGGCGTTGACCCGGAGCTGTTCTCTGCCCGCGCGGCGCCGCGCCCTACCGCGAACGGCCTCTTCCGGGTCGGCTACGTCGGTCGGCTGGAGTGGAAGAAGGGCGTACACGTGCTGGTGGCGGCGTGTGCCCGCCTCGGTACGGGAGTGCGGCTCGATCTGCTGGGCTGGGGACCGGAAGAGCGCCGGCTGCGGGCACTGGCCGCAGCGTGTGGCCTAGAAGAGCGGCTACGTATCCATACCGCTCGCGCTTCGACGGAGGTACCGGCGTTCCTCCGACAGCTCGACGTGCTGGTGCTGCCGTCACTGACCACGCCGCAATGGAAAGAGCAGTTCGGGCGGGTCCTGGTGGAAGCGATGGCCTGCGAAACGGCGGTGATCGGGTCCGACTCGGGGGAGATTCGGCGCGTGATCGGTGACGCCGGCTTGCTCTTCCCAGAGGGCAACAGCGCGGCGCTCGCGGAGCAGCTGGCCCGGTTGCGCCACGACCCGGCGCTGCGGCGGGAGCTGGGGGTGCGGGGGCGGCAGCGCGTCCTGGCGCACTACACGCAGCAGCGCATCGCCGAGCGGACCTGGCGGGCCTACCAGGCGATCAGTCAAGACGCATGATGGCCGCCTCGTGGGGCGCAGCATGCTGCGCCCCTACCCTGGCGGTGAGAGGGACGAGCGATTCCCAGTGAGCACGGCAGTAGTCTTGCTACTTGGCCTGAGATCGGCACGTGTGGCACAGTGGGGCAGAGGGAGGTAGGGGATGAAACTGCTGTTGGCGGAGATGACGCGCCTGGAAGCGCGAGACGCATTCGACCAAGGGGCGACGGTGGTGATCCCGACCGGCTCGACGGAGCAGCACGGTCCGCACTTGCCGTTGATCGTGGATTCCTGCGTGGCCGAGCATATCGCTCGCAGCGCGGCGGCGCGCGCCGCGGGTGAGGTGCCGATTGTCGTGGCGCCGACGGTCACCTATGGCAGCTCGCACCACCACTTGCCCTGGGCCGGCTCGATGTCGCTCAGTGTGCAGACCTATATGGCGGTGATCGAGGACCTGATCCGGTGCGTTGCCCATCATGGGGGCAAGCGGGTGGCGTTGGTGAACGGGCACGGCGGCAACGTGGCGCCTCACGACGTCGTGACCTCCGCTCTGGCCCTCGAACTCGATATCGCGGTGGGGGCCGTCTCCTACTGGACGCTGGCAGAACAAGAACTGGCCGCGGAGGGGCTGGAGGGACTTGGGGGCATCCCCGGTCATGCCGGTGGCTTCGAGACCTCCTTGATGCTGGCGCTGCGGCCGGACATCATCAACCTCGATCAGCGGGGCGCCGGTGTGCCGGCGGCGCCAGCGGACGAGAATTGGGCAACGCCGCGGCTCGGTGGGCTGGTGCGGCAGCGTGGCGCCTTCGAGCGGGCCGGCGGCGTGAGCGACGATGCCGGCGGGGCTTCCGGTGAGCGGGGGCAGCGCTTGCTCGAAGTGACCATTGAGGTGGTCCGGCGCTTCTTGGTGGACTTCGCGCGGTGCTAGACTGTGCTGAAGTTGGTGATAGAAGATGGTGCCACTGGCCCTCACCCCGGCCCTCTCCTAGTGGGAGAGGGGACGGATTCCCGCTTTCGCGGGAATGACCGGGATTTGTGGAAGTGACCGGGAACTGTCAACAGCGCCTCATGAGGGATGGCTAGGAAGAGAAAGAGGCAAGGATGGATCGTAACCAGGCGATGGCGATTGTGGACGAGATGCTGACGGACCCCAATCTGAAGAAGCACTGTCTGGCCGTAGAGGCCATCATGCGGGCATTAGCGCGCCACTTCGAGGCCGACGAGGACGAGTGGGGACTGGTGGGCCTGCTCCATGATGCCGACTACGAGGTAACGGAAAAAGACCCGGACCGTCATATGCACGTCATCGTCGAGCGGGTCCGGGCGGAAGGGGTATCGGAGCGGATTGTGCAGGGTATTCTGGCTCACGGCGGCCAAGCGCCGCTGGATAATACGCTCAATGCCGCCATCTTTGCTTGCGATCATCTCTCCGGGCTGATTACGGCCTACGCACTGCTTCACCCGCAGGGGTTGGCCGGCGTCAAGACCAAAGGGGTGCTCAAACGCTTCCGGCAAACGGCCTTCGCGCGCGGCGTGGACCGCGACGACATCCTCACCTGCGAGCCAAATCTGGGCTTGTCCTTGGCGGAGTTCGTAACCATTGGAGTCGAGGCAATGCAGGGAATCCGCGACGACCTGGGGCTATGAGCGGCTCCGTTGGTGCCGTACTGGGCTATTACTTCGGTGCTAACGCCGGTGAACGAGTGGCCCGAGAGGCCGCGCGGCGTACTGAAGCTGCAATCGAGGCGCAGGAGGCCACGGAGGCGGTAAGCCGTGAGGAGTTACGAGCCGCCCAGCAGGAGATGAATGAGGACCGCATCCTGTTGCAAGAAATCAGCGGTGTTGCGGAGGAGGAAGAGAATGATGGCGAGCCAGGAAGCCGACACACGGGATAGCACCAAGCGCCGCGCTCGCCCTCAGGGCTTCGGTCTCCCGGAGGAGCTTAGGCAGAAGATCGCTGCACGGATCGAGCAGCTCGACCGTGCCTCCCGGCGGCTTGACGAGGCGCAGCGCAGGATTGCGCGGCAGCGGATCGCGCGGTACTAGGGCTGGAGCCGGAGGAGCCAGAGACTGTGGTCGGTGGCGGAGGTGAAGACGATCCGCTTGCCGTCGGGTGATAGCTCCCAGCCGTTGTTGGTGATCGCAAAGCGCGTCTCGTCCGGGTCGGTCAGAGGCTGCGGTGGCGCGCCGTCTACGTCGGCACGCCAGAAACGGTCGCTGTCGGCTCCCTTGGGGCGCGGTGGGAGCACGATCAGGCTGGCCGAGTCGGGCGCCCAGCGATAGTCACCCCAGATAGGGAGGCGGCGGGCTTCGTCGCCACGCACACGCTGGACCCACAGGCCATCGCGTTGCAAATCGCCAGTGAAGGCAGCGAGGTAGGCGACCCATTCCCCATCCGGTGAGAGGCGACCGGACAGCAGCCGGGGCGCCGTGGCTCGGAGCGTGACCTCGCCCGTTTCCAGGTCGAGGAGGCCGAGTGAAGTCTCCAGCTTGCCGACGGTGCGCCACGTCACCAGGAGCGCCGAGCCGTCGGGCAGCCAGCTATGAATGCGTGCCCCGGGCAAGGTGCCGAGCGCTTTCGCCTCCGTGCCACGAACGTCCGCAATCCAGATCACAATGGGGCCGAGGATGCGGGCGGTGCCTTGGGCCGGCCGGCCGATGGCGCCTCGTTCGAGCGGGCGCTCGGCGGGCCGCAGCGTGAACGCGATAAGCTCTCCTCGCGGGCCAAAGAGGACCCGGCTAGGTAGGTTGGGGAGCACCCACTCCTCGTCGGTAGCCAACTTCCGAAACCGCAGCTGCCTACTCTCAGGCTCCGGCACGGCAACCGTCGAACGGTCGGGTGAAAAATAGCCATAGAGCGGTAGCAGCAGCCATTCCTCGCCGGTGTCTACATTGACCAACCAGGTACCGGCAGCGTCGCTACTGCGCCGGTCGTAATAGAGTACATGGGTACTGTCGTCTGCCCAGAGAAACGTCGCGCAGCAGCCGTCGGGGGTTAGCTTGGACACCGTTGGGCGGAACGGCGGGGTGGCGGTCGGCAGTGGTGGCTCCCCATCCGTCGTGTCTCCCGGGGCTTGGCCTTGCTCGGAGACCGGGACGATGGCGTTGCGTGGAGACATCGCCCACTCGGCCGGGGGTGGCGCCTCGGGCGTAGCTCGCGCCGTTCCGGCCTTGAGCTGGTCCGGCAACGGGGTGCCCGGTTCGGACGCGACGGATAGGCTCGCTTGGGGGCGGTCCACGCACTCGGCCGGCGCAACAACCGCCGGCTTGGCGATACGGACTGGGCCGGAGGTGCCGGTTGGGGCAACGGCCAGCACGGCAAGGATGGTTGCGCCCGGCGCTGCCAGGAAGGCAACCGTCAGAGCCAGCCAGGCGTACCGCCGGTCGAGCGCACGGGGGGCAATCGTGATTTCCGGCAGCTTCCGTATACTCTGACGCCAGGAGCACCGCAGCCGCGGCGGGAGCCGGCGTAGCTGCCGACCGAGGCGGATCAGGAGCGAATCGAATGCCGCGGTCCCGGCGTGGTCAGGAGAGAGTGGCCACATCAAATTTGCTCGGCCTGGTTGACGTGGGTGCGGGGCAGTGGGTATCCAGGGAAAGCATCGTCGCCGTCCTCAACCTGGCAACAATCTCCGAGGCGCTGCGGCCCAACTGTGCCGCAGCGCCAGGCGATAGCCAGGGGGCCGGAGCGCCACGCTCCGCTATCGTGACTGCGAACGGCATCCTGATCACGACCCTCCACGTGCAGACGTTGTACCGGCGCATCGCCGCTGCGGATCGTCCGGTCCGGGGGTATTTCCAGGAGGAGAGCTTTGCATAACCCCTGGATGGAGTGATGGGGTGACGGTACCCACACTCCCGCCAACCTGGCGGGGCCGGTTTTTGGATTCCCGCTTGCGCGGGAATGACGAGGTATGCAAAGCTCTCAGGAGGATGAGCCGGGTGTCGACGGGGCAACTTGGCCCGATGCCTAGGCTCTATTGACATTTCCCCGGTCACTGCGCTGAACATCGCATCCCGTGGCCGCGGCCGCCTGGACTCCGGCTTGCGCCGGAGTGACGAGCGGGGAGAGCCGCCACCCTCGCACCGCATCAGGGGGTATCGGCGGCTGGCGCAGCCGGCTTGGATTGCGTTGCGGCTTCCGCTGGCGGAGGCGCGGGTATCTTACCACGCAGCCGCGCCTTCATATCCGCTAACTGCAGGTCGATATCGCTGTCCGTTTCCAACGCCTCAAACCGCTTGTCCAGGCTCGTCTCCGTCACTTCGGCGTAGGCCGCCGTACGCGCCTCTTCGCCGCGGATACGCGCTTCCATGCGGGCCAGCTCGGAGCTAGGGTCCATGAGATTCAAGCGGGCAGACGACCGGGCGACCTGCTGCTGGGCCAGCACCGTGCGGTGACGAGCGATCAGCGCATCGCGGTTACGAATCGCCTCATCGTACTTTGCTTCCAGCTGAGTGAGGTCGCGCTTCAGTTTGGCCGTGATCTCTTGCTGGGCCGCCAACTGCCGCGCGAGCATCTCCGCGTTCCGTTCGAAGTCAATCTTCCGCCGGAGCGCTTCACGGGCCAAGTCATCGGCGCCGTGGATCAAGGCCAACTCGGTCTTACGCTCCCACTCCTGGGCCAGACGACAGTTCTTGAGGTAATCGGCCTCGATCAGCTTCTCTTGGGCAATCACCTCGGCCGTTTGTCCGCGCGCCTGGGCGATAGCCTCGGCCATGTCTCGGATCACCTGTTCCAATGTGCGCCGCGGGTCCTCGGAGGCATCGAGGAGGGCATTAACATTGGTCCGCAAGATAGTTGAGATTCGGTCCAGTAGGCCCATGCTGCTGCACTCATCCCTTCCTAGCCGCTACTACCGGCTCGATGCGACTTCAAGCACTTTCCTACCCAGATAACTCTAGCATTCCTGGCAGTCTCAGACGAGCACACCCGCGGTTGTCATAGCTCCCTGGCCGCTACTCTACCGGAGACAACTCCAGCCCCTTAACAAAGACCGAATCGCTGGCACGCCGGTTTCAGCCCTGCTCTGCGGCCGCCCTTTAGCCCCATCCACATCTCCGGGGAAACATGGATGCCGGTGGGTGCTCGGCATGGCGACCCTGCGACCCTAGACGGCAGCGTCGGAGGTGAGCCGGGGGTGCGCTCGTGTGCGCTGCCGGCGCCGCGCCACAATCGCCTCCTCGAAGACGGCACGCACATCGAAGGCCATGCGCTCGGCGTGGAAATAGCGTGCGACCGCCTCGCGGCCGGCTTGGCCCATACGCCGCGCCTCGTCGGGATGCTCGTACAGCCAGCGCAGCCGATCGGCAAGCTGCCCGGTATCGTTCGTGCGGTAGAGGCAACCGGCAGGGCGAGCGGTGCGGTGGATGATTTCGGGCGCAGCGCCCGTGTCGGGGGCAACAACGGGTAGACCGGTCGCCATGGCCTCAAGGAGCACCAAGCCGAACGGCTCGGACCGAATGAAGCAGCCCGCAAACGCATCGCTGGTGTGGAGGAGCGCGATCTTGTCCCGCTTGTTCCGCACCAGGCCGATCAAGTCCACGTAGCCCGTGAGATCGAGGAGCCGAATCTTGTCCTGGATCACGGAGCGGAAGGCGGCGCCATCCAGAGAATCGCCAATGAGCCGCAGCCGTGCCGGGACGCCAGTGTTGCGGAGAATGCGGAGGGCGTGGAGCGCAAGGTCGGTGCCCTTTTCGATATCCATGCGACTGAGGACGCTGACCACGAAGTCGCGGTCGCTCGTGGAACCGGTGGCGGGAACGAACCGGTGTGTCCGCTCTTGCGCCTCGGTGGCGGATAGCTCGGTGAGGTAGTCGGTGGAGATGCCATACGGGACCACACGGGCCTTGGCAGTGAGGAACGGGACATCGGCGGCGATGTTCTGGCGCACGTTCGCAGCCGATCCCGAGATGACCAGGTCTATCCGCTGGACGTTCCGGCGAATTTCGGGGGTAATATCCACGCCCCGCCGTTTCATCACCTCGAAGCCTTGGGCAGCCACCACCAGCGGTACGTCGAGATCGTCCAGCAGACCGAAATAGCGAGCCATCGAAAGCTCGCAGGCGTAGTCCACGTCGGGGGCAAAGGCACGCCGGAGGCGGTTGACACGCTCTATATCGGCTGGGGAGGGACGATAGATTAGCTCGTGAGCGACTTGTCCCACGTCGAGACCGGTAACGGCATGTCCACCACGAGCGGTGAACGGATCGCCGTGCGCGACACGCCACCGTGCAAACCAGCCGGCCAGCCAGCGGAGCGGAAACGGTTTCTGCCGGAGGGCGTAGTCGCCGACATTGAAGCCTAGCTCGTAGTCCAACAACTCAGGAAGGATTTCGTCGTTGTGGGGTGGCGCTACGGCCGCAAAGGGGAGCACCTGACAACCAAGCTGGCGCAGGTGGCGGATCAGCAGAATGGACTGCTGGACCACGCCGCCGTACCAGAGCTGGCCGGTCATGGCGAAAAAAACGCGCATCTGCTCTCCACGCGGAAAACCGTATCGTGGCACCGCCCAGTCGGCCGAGACGTCGCGTTGACTCGCTTGGTGACGCCGAGGACGCCCTCGCGCCAGCGACCGCCAAGGTTGACGCGCTCGCTCCGTACAATCCGATGCAGTCTCGTGCGGCGCAGAACGAGCGGTCAGTGGCAGCGAGCGGTAACCGACGCTGAGGACGCCGCAGCGGAATGAGGCCGGTGGCGATGCCCATTGGCCGCTGCGCCGTCCTCCGGCGCAGCAGGCCAGTCTTGGAGTCTATAACAACTGTGGGGGGATGAGGGCCTTTCCAAAGTCGCCGCCAACCCGGTCATTCTGAGCGGAGCGAAGAATCTTGGCCACGAGGGAGAGACCCTTCGCTCCGCTCAGGGTGACACAATGTTGCTCAGGGTGACATATGGAAAGGCCCTGTGGGGGGATAATCGGCCCGCCAAGCTGCGCGCGATTGTACCATGCCCAACTCAGTGCTATAATCGCGGCGCAGGGGGCAATACGCGCGCCGGGCAAGTACCGGCCGCAGGGCAAGCAGGCGCTCGATCCGACGGAACGCAGGGGTTTTCCATAGCGCAGGAGGGGGAGCATGGGCATCTTAGACTGGCTGTTCGGGGGGAGCAAAGAGGAGGCGGAGCCCGAAACACCGCCGATCACCTATAGCACCGGTTCCGGCGAGACTCTCCGGTCAATCGCCCGGAAGTTCTACGGCAGTGAGGCGCAGTGGGAGAGGCTCTACCGGCGCAATGCCCGTATCCTGGAGGATGCGGAAGGGGAAATCTACCCCGGCACTCAGCTGACCATTCCCGATCCCAAATATGATCTGGAAGGGAATCCCATCAATCCGGAGGACGCGGATAGCGAGTAGCGGTTCGGCTGCTCACCGCAATCAGCGCGTGAGACGCCTTGCCGGCTTGCCGGCTGGGTAGCGTGTCCCACTGCCGCCCGGGGTGTTGGCACCTGCCGTATAGGCACGCCCTTGGTCAACCGCACCGTGCATGGTAACGCGCTCGGTAGCTTTTGCCGCTGGTGATGACTTGAGCCGCTACTCCGTGGGTGGGGCAGGGCCGTAGCTCTTGAACCGCTCCATCTTGATTCTCCTCAGCCTCGGCCACCTTGCGACGGATCTCAGCGCCGGGGCGGTGCCGGCGCTGCTGCCGTTCTTCCAGCGGAGCTTGGGCCTCAGCTACGGCAGTCTCGGTTTTCTGAACGGCGCCTTCCAATTCGCCGCGTCGGTCACGCAGCCCCTCGTCGGTCTCATCACCGACCGTATCCCCGGACGCTTACTGCTGCCGTTAGGCTGCACCATAGCCGGAATAATGGTGGCACTCACCGGTTTTGCAACGGGCTATGGCGGCCTGCTCTTGCTGCTTGCGCTCGCCGGCATCGGCGTTGCCGCTTTCCATCCGCTTGGCTATCGTTTGGCCAGCCAGCACAGTGGCACACGGCGAGGCACGGCGACCTCGCTGTTCACTGTCGGAGGAAACCTCGGCGTCGCCGTCGGCCCGCTGTTGGCGACGGCGCTGGTACTAGAGTTCGGCGAGCCGGGTACGCTCGGCATCGCTGTGCCCGGTCTGCTCGTTGCCGGCCTCATCTGGTGGTGCGTGCCCCGGCAACAGCGCGTCTCTTTGCACCGCTTCGGTGGTGGCATGGCGGTGCCACTGCGGTCGCGGCTCGCACCGATGATCCTGCTGACGCTGGTGGTAATCCTGCGCTCGGCCGCTACCGTCAGTCTGAATACCTTCATCCCGCTGTATTACATTGACGTTGTGGGCGAGTCCGCAACGACGGCGAGCCGGATGCTCTCGCTGCTGCTCGTCAGCGGCGCCATCGGCACCTTGCTGGGCGGCCCGATCTCCGACCGGATCGGTCGCCTGCGGGTGCTGGCGGCAACGCTGGCGTTGATGACCCCGGCGCTGCTGCTCTTCCTCAACAGTCAGGGCATCGTAGCCGCCACGGCACTATCGCTCGCCGGATTTTTCCTGGTGTCGTCGTTCGCGGTGACTGTCGTGATGGCGCAGGATCTTTGGCCGGAGAACGTGGGGCTGGCGAGCGGCATGATGGTGGGATTTGCGTTCGGCGTCGGCGGTCTAGTTGTCCCGCTGATCGGCCTGATTGCCGAACGCTGGGGTCTGCTGACGGCCTTGCAAGTGATAGTTGTCTTCCCGGTGAGCGCCGTGGTGCTGACCATCCTGTTGGGCGCAGCTATGCGCCGCCTCGACCGCCTGGGCGCGTCAGCGGCAACCGGCCACGGCCGGCGCATCGGCGCCGGGGCCTGAGGGGGGGGCCTACCTCCCGGCCCCTTCCCTGGTAGGGAAGGGGAGTCATGGCGGCGACCAGTGGGGGCAGCCACCGCAGGGCATGAACATGACAGCCCTCATTACGGAGGAAGTCGCAATCCGGTGGCCGGGGGAGGCTGGACGGCGGCTTCCGCCGCAGTGACGAGACGGCGAGTTAGGAGGCAGCGACGGTGTTGCTCAATACGCCGAGGCCGGTAATCTCGACCTCGACCACGTCGCCGGCTTGGAGGTACACCTCTTGCACCGAGCCGACGCCGGCCGGGGTACCGGTGGCGAGGACATCGCCGGGCGAGAGGGTGATGAACTTGCTGATCCATTCGATGGTATCGGCAATGTAGAAGATCATGTCGGCGGTGGTGCCGTACTGCCGCCGCTGGCCGTTCACGCGGGTTTCGAGGGTTAAGTCCTGGGGATCGGCAACCTCGTCGGCCGTGACGATAGAGGGGCCCATCGCCGCAAAGGTATCGAACCACTTGCCGATGAGCCAGTCGAAGAAGCCGCTCCGCGCGCTCTCGTCGCGCTCGATCCCCGGGTCCAGCTCACGGCCCGATACGTCGTTGAAGTTCACGTAGCCACCGACGTAGGAAAGGGCGTCCGCTTTGCTCACGTTGCGGGCCGTCTTGCCGATGACGACACCCAACTCGCCTTCGTAGTCTACTGTGGTACAGATCGGGCCGGGGAGGAGAATGGGGTCTTCCGGGCCGATGACCGACGTGACCGGCTTCATGAAGACCTCGGGCACCGCCGCGACCTCGACCGGGCCGGTCTCACCTTCCTCGCGGTGCGACATGTAGTTCCCGGCGAGGAGGAAGATTTTGTCGGGGCGGGGGATGGGCGCCAGGAGGGCCGCCGCGGCCGCCGGCACCGTCCAGGCACCACTCCGGCCGGCGGCAAAGTCGAGCGCTTGCTGCGCGGCGGCGTGGCCGGCGTCGCCGGCGCCCAACAGCGCCTTGACGCTACGGAACTGCCGGATGGCGTCCGCGTCGAGGCCGGCGGCCGCGCCGGCAGCGGCTAGATCAATGATGGTATCGCCGTGCGGCACGCCGACGCGGTTTCCGCCGTCCGCTGCTGCGGAAAATGTGACCAGCTTCATGTCTCTGCTCCCCTCTCCATACGTTGTGCTCCCGTCTGCGGTGGCACGACAGGCGCGCACCGCAACACAGTCTAGCCGAGGCGGATTTATCCGGCTAGTGCGGGGGGATGCGGGACTCACCCCCCGGCCTCCTCCTGACAAGGGTAGGTTTTTCGTAGAGAGCCGCGGGGGTGGGGCAGACCTCACCCCCCGGCCCCCTCTCCACCATGTGGAGAGGGGGAGTATGGTGGAGGAGGGCGGGATGCTGCGACCGTCCACCAGCGTAGCGGGAGGGCCTTAGGGGACGGGAGCGTGCTTGGCCCCATCTCTCAGAGCCGGTGTGAGAAGGGTGGAACTGTAGTAGCCTAGGAGGGATGAAGAGGAAAGCATACCCGAGCGATCTGACCGCTGCCCCGTGGCAGGTGCTCGCCCCCTTGCTGCCCGCGGCCAAGCCGGGGGGCCGACCGCGTACTGTTGACCTCCGCGAGGTCATCAATGGCATCCTGTACGTGCTCCGCCAGGGCTGCACGTGGCGGGCGCTCCCGCACGACCTCCCGCCGGGGGGCACCGTCTGGTGGTATTTCCGCACCTGGCGCCAGGATGACACGTGGGCACGAGTCCATGAGACGCTGCGCCCCCAGGTCCGGCAAGCCGCCGAGCGCGACCCCACGCCCAGGGCGGCGATCAGCGACAGCCAGACCGTCAAGACGACGGAAAAAGGGGGGCGCGGGGCGATGATGCGGGCAAGCAAGTGACGGGGCGCAAGCGCCATATCGTGGTCGATACCCTGGGCTTGCGGTTGGCCGTCGTCGTGCATCCCGCTGACCGGCCGGATCGGGATGGCGCCAAGCTGGTCCTCGCCAAGCTGCGGGGGCGGTTTCCCCGCCTCCGGTTGATCTGGGCGGCTGCGGGGTACGCGGGCCGGTTGGGGGCTTGGGTGGCGACCTATACGGGCTGGAGCTTGGCGATTGTGCGGCGCCCCCGGGGCAGTCAGCGGTTTGCGGTGCTGCCGCGCCGCTGGGTGGTGGCGCGCACCTTCGGGTGGTTGGGCCGCTGGCGCCGGTTGAGCAAGGACTACGAGACTGTGCCAGCTAGCGCGGAGGCGGGGAGGCAACTGGCGAGGCTTCACCTGATGCTCCGGCGGCTGCAACCGACCTGACCCGCCTTCTCACACAGGCTCTAACCCTCCCCCGTGCTGACGCATAAGGGAGGGAAGTGGTGCAGGCTACCTGGTCCAATCGGGGGGATCGGTGGGGTCGGCCGACGGCAGCTTCCGGCGTATCCGGCGGTATAGAGCACGCATCCGGCGGGCGCCGAACGACCTCCGCTGCGCGGAGGGTGCTGCCGCTGGCGCCGGCTCGGCAGCATGGTCGGCGGGTGGATCGTCCGGCGCCAACTCGGCGGCGAGGTCGGCCGGTGGCGGCTCGCGGAGCATGCGGCGGTACAAGTCACGCAGCTGGCGCTGGCCCAGCGTCTTGCCGCGGGCAAAGTATTCAATCGTGGTGCGGCCGAGGGCATAGGTTCCGGCGGCGGCGACGCCGCCGGCCGCGGCCCAGCCGACGACCGGCACGAGGCGGGCGGCCTGTCTGGCCGCCGTGCGGATGATCATCCCACCCATGACGGCGCCGATGATCTCCTTGGCCCGTTCGGCGTCGAGTGTCTCGCCGTAGATCGCGGCGACACGGAGCACCATGCGTACCTGCGCCGCCAAGACCAGGGGAATGTCCACGAAAGGGACCGGCTCGGCACCAGCCGCGGCAGACAGCCCGGCGGCTTCACGCACGATACGCTCGGCGGCCGTGCGGCGAAAGCCCGGTAGCGCGCGACCGAGCGCGACGGTGACGGTCGGCTCCAGATCGAGGAGCGCCGGCATCAGTAGCTCGGCGACGTTGGTGCCGCGCTCGGCCGAGATCGGGATGATCTTCGTGCCTAGCTGCTGCTCGACGTAGGCGATGGCGGCGGCGAGGTCAGGGGCCCGGAGCAGGTCAATCTTGTTCAACGTGACTAACGCCGGGGAGTCGAGGGCGGCAATCGCTTGCCAGAGGGCCACGTCCGATTGGCGCAGCCCGGCCGCTGCATCGAGGACCAAGACGACCACGCTCGCCGCGACGATCTGCTGCCAGGCGGCGCCCCAGCGCTGATCGTCGCCCGGCTCACCGGCGCCCGGCGTGTCTACCAGCCGGAGGGGGCCGACCGGCTGCTCGATGGGCGTCGTGGTCGTCCCCGGCACCGCCGAGACCGCGGAGCGCTCGGCGCCGGCAAGCGTATTGAACAGGGTGGATTTGCCCGCGTTCACGGGACCGACGATGGCGAGGCGGGGTGGGGCGGCGGCGTCGAACTCCGCACGCAACTCTTCCCAGCCGACCGCGTCCAGCAGGCGGCGCAGGTCGTCCAGCCGCTTGGGGTACTTGGCGGCCGTGGCCGGACGTGGGGTTGTTGCGGACATGGCGCTTGCTCTGCTCCCTACTTTCCTCACCCCCCGGCCCCCTTTCCCCCATGTGGAGAGGGGGTGGATTCCCGCTTTCGCGGGAATGACGGGTTACGCAAAGGTCTCCTAATGGAATGGCGGGGCCAACGATAGCTGTAGCTCCAGCAGCGACGGGCCGCGGCGCTTGAAGGCGGCGGCCATGGCGCCGGGTAGCTCGTCAATGTGGGATAGCCGCTCGGCGTGGGCGCCGAACGCCCGGCCCAGCGCGACGAAATCGGGATTGCGGAGGTCGGTGTCGAGGACCTTGCCGTTGCGTCGTTGCTGGGCCGCTTTAATCATCCCATAGGCGTTGTCGTTGACGACGATCATGGCGATAGGGAGCGCGTACTGCACCGCCGTCGCCAACTCTTGCAGGGTAAAGAGGAAGCCGCCGTCGCCCGCGAGTACGGCGACCGGTGCGTTGGGCCGGGCCACCTGCGCGCCAATGCCGACCGGTAGACCGAAACCCAGCGCGGCCGAGCCGGCGGGATAGAGGAAGCGACGCGGCGCGAGCGTCGGCAGGTGGCGGACGCACCAGTAGCAGGCGATGGCCTGATCGCAGGCCAGGATGCCCTCCGGGGGTAGCCCGTCCCGCAGTGCCCGCACCAGTCGTAGCGCCTCGGGGCAACGCTGCTCCCCGGCGGCGTCATCGGCGTCGCGGGCAGCGCGAATGTGGCGGGAGTCCCAGCGGCTAGCGCCAGCGCCGTCGTCCAGCGCCGCCAGCAACATTTCCAGCCCCAGCCGTGCGTCGCCGACCAGTCGCTCGGCGACCGGGTAGCTCTTGCCCATCTCGCTGGCGTCGAGGTCGAGGTGGGCGAGTGTGGGCGGCAAGGGCAGGCGCCAGGCGCGGGTGGCCATCCCGGTCAAGCGGTTGCCGACCACCAAGCCGACGTCGGCCTGGCGCCACAAGGCCGGGTAGCCGTCGGTCGGGCCGGACGAGGTGCGCCAGGTGCAGCCGGCCGACCAGAGGCTGGTATCGGGGATAGCGCCTTTGCCGCTGATGGTTGTGAGGACCGGGGCCCGCAGGCGCTCGGCCAGCCGGAGGAGCAGCGCGCTGGCGTCCGCATGGGCTACTCCGCCGCCGGCGAACAGCAAGGGGTAGCGGGCGCGGCGCAGTAGCGCGGCGGTGCGGCTGATGGCCGCTTCCGATGGCGGTTGGGGTGGCGGAAGCGGCGGCAACGGCGCGGCGGCCACGTCGGCCGTTTGCCCCAACACATCAATGGGTACTTCCAGGGCGGTCGGACGCGGGCGCCCGGTCTGCATCCGCGCCAGCTCTTCCAGCGTCGCGCGCTCCAGGTCTTCGACGCGCGTGACGAGGCGTGTTCCGGCAGCAGCAGCCATTACGCCGGATTGATCCTTGAACTCGTGGAGATAGCCCTTGTACTTGCCCAGTAGCGGCAGCTCTCCGGCGGTGCCGATGACCAAGAGGGGGACGGAGTCGGACCACGCGCCGGCGAGCGGCGTGACGGTATTGGTCAGGCCGGGGCCGGTGGTGACGAGCGCGACGCCGGGTTTGCCGGAGACACGGGCGTAGCCGTCGGCTATGTAGGCCGCGCCCTGCTCGTGGCGGGTGGCAAAGCTCGTGAGCGTATCCTGGTCGTGGATGGCATCGTAGATCGGCAAGTTGTGGACGCCCGCGATGCCAAAGGCGTGTCGGACTCCAGCGCGCACGAGCGCATCGACAATCAGCTCACCGCCGGTACGTGCCATCCGCCGTTCTCCTTCATGGGGACTAGCTGGACCTCACCCCCCGGCCCCCTCTCCACATGGTGGAGAGGGGGAGTGGTTTGCCGGAGGGCAAGAGAGTAGGTCTGTGGTTCATCGTAGCATGGGTCGGTTGCCGGGGTATAGGCCTCACCCCCCGGCCCCCTCTCCACCATGTGGAGAGGGGGCGTGTGGTGGTGGGCGCGGTGACGGCGGCGATGCCTATAGTTGAGCGGGCACTGCGGCGCCGCAGCCAGCGGCCGGAGGGCAAAGATGTCACCACGCAGAAGAACACTCCGTATATTCGTGAGCTTCGAGTTCGATAAGGACAAGGACATCAAGGATAGTTTCTACGCACAGGCCAAAGGCAACACTACGCACCGCGTCCGTAACTTTTCGCTCAAGGAGGCCTATCCTGATGCTGAGTGGGTGGAAAAGGCGCGGTCCGCAATCGAAGAATGTGATGTGGTGGTTGTGCTCGTGGGTCAGAATACGCACAATGCTCCCGGCGTCAGGACGGAAGTGAAGCTCGCTCGTCGCTTGGACAAGCCTATTTTTCAGGTCAGGCCCCAAGGGCGGCCCTACAATGGTGTGCCGCATCTGGACGAGCCGACCATCTGGAAGTGGAAGCGCATCAACAAGAAGCTGGATGAGGTACGAGGTTAGCGGCGAGCGGCCAGCTTTCGGATGGTGGTCTTTTCTCCCTGGCAGGGTAGGTTTTTTGTTTTCTACGTGGATGGACAGGATGGACAGGATAGTGTATCCGCCCGGTGAGAGGGTGGCCCTCGCCCAGGGGTCGAGGGCGTGGGAATGATGCCCCCTATGGTCGCCCCGCTCCGCAGGGGGACGTAGATGGCGGCTGGCGCCGCCATGACGGGGAGCGAAACATGTTGCGCCCCTACGGGAGTGGGTTCCCGTGGGCGTGGGAGTGACACGGCCGTATTTGCGACGGTAGGCGGCATGGATGGTGGATTTCTGCGGGCGGGGGAGTGACGAGGCGGGAACGGGTGCGGAAAGAGAGGAAAGCGATGGCACTGGTCGAGTATGAGGTCCGGGGGCGGATTGCCACGATCACCATGAACCGGCCGGAGAAGCTGAATGCGATGAACCGGGAGATGCTGGAGGGCTTGTGGGAAGCCTTTACCAACCTGCGGGACGACCCGGAGGTGTGGCTGGGCATTGTCACCGGGAGGGGGCGGGCCTTCTCCGTGGGCCATGATCTGGAGGAGATGGGTAGCGGTGGGAAGACCGGCGCCGGGAGCACCGACGAGCTGTATTTCATGGTGCAGCACATCTGGAAGCCGATCATCGCGGCGGTCAACGGCTACTGCCTGGCGCAAGGGGCCGGCATCGCCTTGGGCGCCGATATTCGCGTCGCTGCCGAGACGGCGCAGCTCGGCTGGCCGCAGACGAAACGCGGGATTTCGTCTATCAGCGGACCGGTCATCTTGGGCCATCGCGTGCCGCTGGGCCAGGCGCTGGAGCTGCTGCTCACGGGCGATTTCCTGTCCGCGTCCGAGGCGCTGGACCTCGGACTGGTCAACTACGTGGTGCCGGAAGGGAAGGTATTGCCGAAAGTCGAGGCGTTGGCCGGCAAGATACTGCAGAACGCGCCGCTGGCCGTGCGGGCGATGAAGGAGGCGACGGTGCGAGGACTACACCTGTCGCTGCACGACCGCTTGAACGTGGCGACGACGATCTTCGAGCGGGTGGGCGCGACGGCGGACGCGCAAGAAGGGCTGGCGGCCTTCCAGGAGAAGCGCGCGCCGCAATGGCAGGGGCGGTAGGCGGGCGCTTACCGGCCTCACCCCCGGCCCCTCTCCACCATGCAGAGAGGGGGGAATATGGCAAGGGGAGACCAGGGTGCCCACAAGGGACGCCCCTACCGGATGGGTGGCGGCTGGATGGCGGCCTGCGCCGCCATGACAAGACCGGGGGCGCGCGGGCGGAGTGCGGGTGGGGGCAGCCCGGCCACGCGGCGGAGCAAGACCGCGGGCAGGGCGGGACTTGGAGGGCAGCATGCACTTGATAGATGGTGGTGCGGCGGGATGGTCGGTGGGTGGGCAGTGGCCCCCTCCCTAACTCCCCTCCGGCGCAAGCGCCAGGGGAGGGGATGGCCCGTCTCCCGACGGAGCGGGGGGGCGTGGGGTGGTAGGATGACGAGGCGATGGAGCAGGAGTGCGGATACGCGGCAGTCCGGGTGTTGGGAGGGGCAGGGACACGGGGCAAGAACCCCTGGCACAGCCGGCGCCGGCCGGCCGGCAGGGACGCGGTGGCGCTAGATACGGCACTCAGACGGTCATGACGTGGCGTCCCCGCCGTGCTGGCGAGGGATACGTCAGGACCCGGTGCCCTCGGGGCGGCACTCAGACAGTGCTGACCCGGCGCCCGGGCCGTGGTGGCCCGGGGTACGTCAGCACCCGGTGCCCTCGGGGCGGCACTCAGGCGGCCATGCCCCGCCGCGCGCGGTGCGGCGAGGGGTCGTTGATGACCCGGTGCCCTCGGCTGGGTGGCGTTGCCACCGTCGTTGGTAGACACGATGGTACGTGTGCTCTCCTGCCGGGCGGTGCCCGGTGCTCCAGGAAGGGCTTGCTGCTGCCACCTCCCAACGTTGGGATATATTGGGTGGGGGTAGGGAGAAGACAACGGGGGGTGGGGTATTCCTCACCCCCCGGCCCCCTCTCCAACATTTGGAGAGGGGGTGGAAGGCGGGGCGGGTTGAGGCGGGCGAGGTGGTGAGGAGAGGGGGGTGGGTAGGCAGGAGACGGTGGGGTTGGCGCGCTCATTCCGCCGTGTTTCGACGCTCGCAGAGGCTGCTTTGTGGCAGGCCGTGCGGGGCCGCCGCTTGGGCGGTCTGAAGTTCCGACGGCAGCATCCGGTGGACGGGTTCATTGTTGACTTTTACTGCGCCGAGCGGCGGTTGATCGTGGAGGTGGATGGATCAATCCATGACCGGCAGCGGGCGGCGGATGAGGAGCAGCAGGCAGTCCTCGGTGCCAGCGGCTATCGCGTTGTGCGGTTGTCGAATGACACTGTGCTGAATGATCCGGCTGCGGCCCTCGCGGCAATCCGCGCGGCTGCACGAGCCTAGGGTGTGGGCCTCACCCACTGCCGGGCCAAAGCCGCACGAATAATGCCAGGTGTCGCGGGCCAAAACTCCGGCGGTCGCAGGCCCCCGCTGTCTGTCCAGCATGGCCGGAGTTTTGGCCCGCGAGTGGTGCGGCTTTGGCTCGGCACCCGGCGCCCGCTCCATCGCGGAGCGATAGAGCGGGGGATTCTGCTGGCGGCCAGATTCTCGCGAAAGCGGGAATGACGGAGGCGGGGTGAGGGCCGGCCACTGGCCTTTTTGTCAGCATTCGGACAACGTGTTAAGTACTACACCAGGTTCCCTTCGGGAGGAAGGGTCAGTATTGAGCGTTACATCGGTAGCGGTGACAAGGACTGGAACAAAGCTGTATTCGACCTGTCGCGTGAGCAACAGGCTGATATTGAGTCTGAACTTGGAGAAACCCTTGCATGGGAGCGCAAGGACGATTACAACTTATCGCTCGTAGCAGCGTATCGCCAGGGGAGCATTGATGACTATGAGGAGACGCTGACGGAGATTCGAGCGTGGATGGTGGAGCGGCTGCTGAAGCTCAAGCAGGTGTTCGGGCCGCGGCTGGATGAGCTGGTGGTGTAGGTGAGGCGCAGGGGCGGACCTACCCCTAACCCCATAGGCCTCACCCCCCGGCCCCCTCTCCAACATTTGGAGAGGGGGCGTAGGTGTGGGGTGGTGGCATGGGGCGCGGCGAGCGGCCGGGACCAGGACGCGGGAGAAGGGGGGCTGGACGCCGGCTTGCGCCGGAGTGAGGAACGAGTGCTGATGGCGGATGGGTGCTGATGGGTGAGTACCGGGCGTGGCTGCGGGAGCGGCAGGATAGGCAACTGCCGCGGATGATGCGCTTGTGTGCGCTGGCGCATCCGCACTACCGGCGCGTGTTGCGGGAGCGAGGGCTGACGGCCGACGACTTCCGGACCGTCGAGGATCTGCGCCGGGTGCCGATCCTCCGCAAACGGGAGTACGTGCAGGACCCGGAGCAGTTCCGGCTGCGGTTGGAGGGTATCGCCGGCCTCGCGCCGGAAGAGACGACGCTGGCCGAGGTGATCTATACGTCGGGGTCTTCCGGCAAACCGACGCCGTTCTACGATACGGTCCACGACCGCTTTGCCCGCATCCACCAGTTGGGGCGGGTCGCCACTATCGCCGGGGTCGGGCCGCACGACACGGTGATGAACCTCTTTCCCCTGAGTGCCGTGCCGCATCAAGGGTTTCTGAGCGCAATGTGGGGTGCGATGGCGGTCGGCAGCAAGCTGCTCACCGGGATGACGGGTAGTGCCTACGCCGACTATCCGGTCCACAAGCGGATGGACGACGCCATCGAGATGATCGAGCGGGAGCGCGCGACGGTGCTCTGGGGAATTACCACCTACGTCCGGCGGGTGGTGCTCCGCGCCCAAGCACTGGGGAAGGATTTCAGCGCGGTGCGGCTGGCGATGGTGATGGGCGAGCCGTGCCCGCTACCGATGCGCGAGGACCTGCGCCAGCGGTTGCGGGCACTGGGCAGCCCGGCGCCGATCATCAACAATGGGTACGGATTTACGGAAGTCCAGGGGCCGGCTATCGAGTGCGTGGAGGGCGGTGGTCGGCATCAAGCGGTACCCGATCAGCTCTACACCGAGATCGTTGACCCCGACACCGGTGCTCCCGTCGCCGACGGCGAGCCGGGGCTGTTGGTGATTAGCCACCTCAACCGGCGGGGCACGGTGTTGCTGCGCTATGCACCGGGCGACATGGTGGCCTTGAGCCACAAGCCCTGTCCCCACTGTGGGCGCTGGGAGCCGCGGTTCTTGGGCGGACCGCACCGGGCGGACGGCCTGACGAAAGTGCGTGGGACGTTGATTAATCCGGCCGCGCTGCACGAGCAACTGGCGCAGCTGTTGCAGCAAGGCGTCGCGGAATATCAGGTGGCCGTCAGGCGCGAGGATCGGCAGGACCCGTTCTCTCAGGATAAGCTCATTGTGCGGGTGGCCTGCGACGAGGCGATGCAGGAGCGAGCGGCGCGGGCGGTATCGCGCTTGGTGAAGCGGGCGGTGGAAGTGACGCCCCACCTGGAGTTCCTGCCGGCGGACGGCTTCGCCGAGATTGCCGGCAGCTACAAGTTCAGCCGTTTTGTGGACGAGCGGTAGGGGATGCGGTGAGTGCGCGCCTCACCCCCCCTCCAGCGTCGAGCGATAGAGAGGGGGTGTCCACCGGAGGTAGGCGAGGGTACGAGCCAGAACGCGGGCACCCGTCATTGTGGGATACGCCGCAAGCTAGGGACAGTGGATTCTCGCTGGCGCGGGAATGACGCCCCTCTATGGTCCCTCCGCTCCGCAGGGGAACGGGCGCAGCGTGCTGCGCCCCTACGGTTTGGCCGGTACCTACTCCAGGGCGCAATGACGAAATAGGACCGGAATGGCGAGAATGAGGTTGGTGGAACGCGCGACCATGACAAGTGGCTGAGGATTATGATGAGTGGTAGGCGAGCGGATGAGCTACAGGTGGGCGAGGAGTTTGCTGCTTTGGAGTTCCACGTATCGGAGGAGATGAACGAGAACTTTCTGCACGCCGTCGAGGACCTGCACCCGCGGTATGTGGAGGCGACGGCGGACGGTCCGCCGCTGGTGCATCCGGCGCTGCTCATCAACTTCAGCAACAACACCAGAAGCCCCTCGTTCTATCTGCTGCCGGGCATGGCGGCCATCCACACGCACGAGGAGGTGGAGCACGCCGGCCGGGCGCGAGTGGGGAAGCGGTTCCGCGTGTCGTGGCAGGTGACGGCTCGGTACGAGCGGCGGGGGCGGCAGTATCAAGTGGTGGAGGCTACCATCGTTGACGAGGACGGGGGACCGGTGCTGACGCGGCGGACCACGTACACCTACACGGGCGGCCAGCGGCCAGTAGTTAGTGGTCAGTAGTCTCTTACTGTGGCATAGGAGGACAGGCCCTATGATCCGGAGTGGGATAGTGCAACCATGCACGCAGAACACGGCGGTGGGGTACGAGGTGGCCGGGACACCGAAAAAGATGACCTCGTACCGGACGTGGCTGTTCTCCGGCGGCTGGCCGCGGTTCGACGGCTGGCCGGCCAAGAACGTGCATACCGACCTGGCATTCGCCCAGCAGAGCGGGCTGCCAACGCGGGCCGCTTCCGGGGCGATGATGCAGGGCTACCTGTCCGAGCTGATGATTGACCTCTTCGGGGCGCGCTGGCTGGAGCGGGGACTACTGAGCCTGAAGTTCATCCGCATCGTGGACGTGGGGGATACGATCACCGCGCGGGCGAGCGTATCCACAAGGCACCCGGAGGTGGGCACTACCAGGTTTGAGTTGCAGGTGTGGTGCGAGAACCAGCGTGGGGAGCGGGTTGTCGTCGGCACCGGGACCGGCTGGGTGAGTGATGAGTGCCCCCTCCCTAACCCTCCCCCGTGCTGACGCACAGGGGAGGGAACGCCGTCCCACTGCGGAGCGGAGGGCATAGGGGGAGTCGGGGGCTAGGGCCGGGAAGGAGATAGCTATGGCGATCACTGCGACCAGGCTGCTGACGGCCGACGACCTGCTGCGGCTGTACAGCCAGGGCGTCCGCGGCGAGCTGATCCGGGGGGTATTGCACGAGACCATGCCAACAGGATATGCACACGGGAAGATCGTAGTGAATCTGAGTGCCGAGCTGAGGTATTTCGTCAAGCCGCGGAAGCTGGGGAGCTTGACGGCCTCGGACTCGGGCGTCTGGCTGGAGCGGGACCCGGATACGGTGCGTGAGCCGGACATCGCCTACTTCTCGGCGGCGAAAATCCCGCCGGACGCCCTGGATACCGGCTACGCCGAGGTCGTCCCCGATCTGGTGGTAGAGATCGCCTCTCCCAGTGACAGCCGGCGCGAGGTCCGCGGGAAGGCGGAGATGTGGCTGCGGTACGGCGTGCGCTTGGTGTGGGTGGTGCAGCCGGATACGCGCACCGTAGACGTACACGTGCCGGGGCGCGCGGTGGTGACGCTGACCGAGGATAGCACGCTCGACGGCTTGGACGTACTGCCCGGCTTCACGTGCGCGATCAGCGACATCTTCGACACGTAGGGCACCGGCCGCCTGGATTCCGGCTGGCGCCGGAATGACGGTCCGGGATGGGATGACGAGGGTAAGGCCGGGGCGGGGGCTAGGGCCGGGGCGTGAGCCAGAGGGGGCTGCTGTAGGCGATACCGGGCTGTTTTCGCGCGTCATTGCGATCCGGCTGTTGGGTGACACGGACCCAGTAGGCGTACACGCCGGGCGGCGGCGGCTCGGCTGTGTATTCGAGCCGTACCTGCGACGCTGCGACCGTCTCGACGTAGAGCAGTCGGTCATCGCGGTAGAACTCCACCGTTTCCAGCGGGCGCGTACCGCTCGCTGCGAGGCGCAAGCGCGGTGGGCCGGCAATGCTCCCCTCCTCGCCCATGACCAACGTCGTACCGCGCTCCGAGTCCGTGGCCGAGAGGAAGACGCTCATCCGCGGGCCATTGGTGGCGAACGTGCGGCGCGCTTGCAAGCCGGCCAAGACCGCCGCGCGCGAGCGCTCACCAGCCGGGAGCCAGAGGCCGGTCAGACCTTGGACGAACGGCGCGGCGCGGGAGTGATCGCTGGCACCGACGACGCCGACGCGCAAGCCCTGGCGCCAGAGCGATTGCACCCACTGCGGGTACTCGCCGCGCGTTTGGATGATCTCGGCGACCGGCTCATAGGTCGGATCGTAGGTGCGGGCCAGGTCGTCGCCGCGGTGTCCTTGGTGATGACGAATGGCGACGACCTGCCCCGGTGGTAGCCAGGCATCGAGCTTGGGCCACACCGCGGCCAGGTCGGGCGAGGAGAGGCAGGCTACTCGTAGATCGTGCCCTACCGCCTGATCGGCATAGAAAAAGTTGGTGTGCCCTGGGGGGATGGCCAGCTCGAAGCCGTACAGGGCAAGCACGCGGTCCCCGGTAGCAAGCAGCGCCGCCAAGTCCTCGACGTGCCGCCACTCGGCGTAGCTCATGTATTCGAGGTGCTCGGTGAGCGCGTAGAAATCCAGCTCGGCCACGTCTTGGACCCATTGCCAATGGTTGAGCGGGTCGCCGTCGTTGGCGGATAGGCATTTGGAGTAGGCGCTGTGCCGGTGGAGGTCGCCGAAGAGTAGCGTGTAGGACCGACCATTCACGGTCGCGGCGCGAGCCGGCTCCGGGCCAGCCGGCCGTACCGCGTCCGGCGTGTCGGTGGCGGACAGGATGGCGGGGGCGGTGGGGAGCGGATGCTTGGTGGGCAGGGCCGACGCCGGGGCAGTCAGCCGCACTCGCTCTATCACCAGGCGGTGGTTTTCGACCGGGTGCGAGGGATGTTGCGATGGGCCCCGGGTGTAGTCGCCGGCATGGTAGGCCAGGAGCCAGGAGGCACCGTCCGCTCCGGCGGGGATCATGCCGTAGGGGCTATCCGGCGCGCCGGTGTGGGTACTCAGACGCTCCGGCGAAGTCCAGTCATTGCCGGTATGCCGTACTGCCCAGATGGCCCAGCCGAAATCCTTGAATTCGGCGCTACGAAACTGCCGGTAGCACACGACCGGCCCCTGCGGGCCGAGGCGGAGGCGTGGCGCCTGTGGGTTGATGAATTCGTCCTCGGTCGAGTGCCGGAACGGGATGGAGTCCACCGGGAGGCGTCCCGGCTCCCCGGTGGAGGACTCCCCTGGCGCGGGCGCGGCGCTGAGATCTCCGGCCGCATCCGGCGTCACGATGGCGGCGTGCAGGGAGCGAATGTGGTTGAAGCGGTGGTTCAGCTCACCCCAGCGGGTGGTACGGCGCCACACTACCCAGGCGTGCTCGGCGGCCGCGGCGATAGTGGGCGTGAGGTGGAAAGCGCCGGCCGGCGTCGGGGCAACCGGGACGGGCACCCCCCACGGCTCGCCTGGCGGCGCATGGCAGACGCAGATTTGATAGGTCGTGCCGTCCCAAGCGGCCCAGGCGCACCACAGCCCACCGTCGGGAGCGGCGGACAGCGTAGGCGACCAAGCCGACTGCGCGGCGGGTGAGAGCGGCGTTGGTTGGGACCAGGTAGGGGAGGCGGCCGCGGTTGCGTTGGCCGTCCGGTGGGCGGCCACGATGCGTGGGCGGGCCGCGAGGCTGCTACCGGCTGCCGGCCACTGCTGCCAGACTGCCCAGAGTCGCCCGTCGTGGTCTCCTGCCGTTTGCGGGGCAAGGATGGCGCCGGTCGCCGCATGAACGACCTCCGGTCGGTCGCCGTCCACAGCCGCCAGCAAGCGGCATCCATGGTCGCGCCGCTCGGCCCAAACCACGGCCGGCGTAGCCTGTTGCGGCAACGCTGCCAGGGCTGGCCCTGCGAGGACGTGCCGGCTCCGGGCCAGCTCGCGGCCGGTTGTCGCCGCCGGATCGTCGAGGCGGGTCAGCGAGAGCGTACACCGGGCGCTGGCCGAGCGGCGGCGCCACTCGGTCAGGGTCCGGCCGGGGTGCAGGGGCCATTCCTGGCGCGCATAGGTCAGCAGCGCCGGCTCCGGGTCGTGGTAGGCCGTCCACGCTACCCAGGCGGCGTCTCCACACCAGGCGAGATCGCCGGCCCAGCCGCCCGGCAGCGCGCGGCTGTCCGGCCGTTCGGCAAGAGACGCACTGCCCAAAGCCATTGCCATCGCTCGGCCACCATCCACCGCCTCTGATGATACAACGAGCGAGGGGGGGTGAGAGGCACGTAGAGGTTACGTGCCGCCGAGAAACTTGCAGGATAGCCCGGACGGGGGTATAGTCGAATGTTTACTGTTCATAAGCTACACCTCCCGGCTCAACGTGAGCACGTGGATGGGACTCCTGGCCCCCTTGCTGCCCACGCTGGGGGCGTGGAGGCTAAGGATATTTGCCATGAAGCGCCAGGACTGGATACTCGTCGTCACTGCCATAGCCCAAGAACAGGGGCTAGACTCCGCACAGCTTCAGAAGTCGCTCTTTCTGCTTGGCGAGGAGCTACCGCAACTGGTAGGAGCGGACTACTACCAGTTTTGCCCCTACAAATACGGCCCGTTCGACCCGGAAGCCTCTGCGGACTGGCGTGCTTTACGAGACGATGGGCTGGTGCAAGGACACGACACGATAGCAGCCACACCAGCCGGTCAGCAGAAGGCGTTTTCTCTACTGGAGGAACTTCCAGACGAGGTGCTTGCGTATCTCGATGCCGTCGTGGAGTGGGTTCAGGCACGTAGCTTTCAGGAGCTATGCGACGTGATCTATGCAAAGTATCCGGCAATGGCTGTCAACAGCGCCATGAAAGGGCTGCGCTCGGAACTAAGCGTCCCTATTCCCACCCTAGAGTCCGCCCAGGAAGCACTCGACCTGGAGGATACACGGATCATCCAGGAACGCAAGCACAATCCCACAAAGCCTCTGCGGGAGTTTCTGCACGCAGAGGGCCTGCTGTAGACGCATGTATGACGTCAGACTGGAGAACACTGCACAACGAGAGTTTCGCAAGCTATCCGCAGATCAGAGGGCGAGGGTGCAGTGGGCATTGATCGGGCTAGAATCGAACCCACGACCGCCTGGCTGTAAGAAGGTGAGAGGTGCGGCATCTGCATATAGGATCCGTGTGGGGCCACTCCGAATTCTTTATACCGTTGATAAGAACCTCGTGGTAGTCTTTCGCATTTCCCCTCGCTCCAGGCCTATCGTTAGGGAAATCTGCGCTACCCGGGTTAGGTCTCCAGGGCGGCCAAAGCGCGGGTGGCTGCTGCGGCCGAATCCGGCGCGAACTGCACGCCATAGCGATAGCGTAGCGTCAACTCGCCGGCAGCGTTCCGGGCCATCAGCCCGCGCACCCGCACCAGCCGCCCCGTGATTGTCACGGACTCCTCGTCACCAGTGAGCCGTGCCGGCCGAATGGTCAGCCGCACCTTGGCGCCTTCGGAGAGGTAGTGGGTGCTGGTGAACCGTAGACCCTCAGTTCCTTCCGATGCTGGCGCCTCGTCCGGTCCGGAGCGCAACCCGGCGCCGCCGAGACTGAGGTCAACGGCTTGGACATCCGCCAAGGTAGTGACGGCGCCTAGGGATGAAGGGCCGGGGGCGGTTAGGAGGCGGGGAGGACGCGGGCCAAGCATTGCTGCTGGTAGCCCTCGGAGTTGAGCACGGCCTCGCGCAGCTTTCGGTCGCCCCAGGCTTCATAGATCTCTTCCTGCCAAAGCTCACCATCCGTGGTGATGTCATGGGACCGGCTCCACTTCAGCGACGGTCGGAACGGCTTCCATGTGGCGGTGCCCCAGGCGAAGGCGGTCATCTCCTCTTCCAGACAATCGGCGGCGTCCAATGATGCTCGGCCGCTCACGGCATGGTACACCTCATGGGCCAAGGTCGCCGCCAGCACGGACAGCGGCTCGGACCGATAGGACTCGCTGATGGTGATGCGGTTGGCAGCCCGGGAATACTGCCCGCCGACATTCTCCGGGAGGCTGCCCCACACGATCTTCGTGCGGCGCTCGGCCAGGGGCTGGCCGTATCGGGAGCGCCATTTATCGACGTTATGTATCCAGAGCAGTTCCAGGGCGTAGAGCAGTCGCCCGTCAGCGCCATTGTGTTCTATCCAGTCATTCAGGACCTCCGCGGGCACCGGCAGCAACTTAACCGCCGTCAAATAACGCAATTCGGCAGACTCCCACAATGACGGGGGCTAGGGATAGCATTTAGGAGTGGCCGTACTTTCGCAGAGCATCGGGGTTCAGCTCGATACCGAAGCCGGGGCGATCCGACAAGGTGACTACGCCGTCCACGACGGCCGGGCGGTGCAGGTATAGCTCGTCCCAGAGGGGATCGCGCTGCTTGTTGGGGAATACTTCGAGCACGTGTCCATTGGGGACGGCTGCGACGAGGTGGCCGTGGGTCTGCGGGTCGTGGTGTGGTGCCATCAGTACGCCGTGGGCGGCGGCATAGGCGGCCACCCGCAGCCACTCGGTTGCGCCGCCGGCACGGGTCGCGTCGAACTGCATGATCCGCACGCCGCCGTGCAGGATGAGGTCGCGGCAAGCCCAGCGGTGCATCTCGCTCTCGCCAGAGGCCAGGGGAATGTCCGTGGCGCGGGCTACTTCCCCCAACCCGAACACGCTGTCGTACCAGCGTAGCGGCTCTTCCAGCCAGCGTGGCGCATACGGCTCGAACGCACGGGCGGCGCGGATGGCCTCCGGCACGTCGTAGGCGCTGTTGGCGTCGAGCATGACGTCTACTGCCGTGCCCACGGCCTCGCGCACGGCACGCACTCGATCCACGTCAACGTCTAGCGGCTGTCCACCTACCTTCATCTTGACGGCGGTGAAGCCCAGGGCGGTGTACGAGGTCATTTCGGCGACGAGGGCATCAATGGCCGGCTCACCCTCCGGCCCGTAGTAGCCACCGCTGGCGTAGGAGGGCACGCGCGGATTCGAGCCGCCCAACAACGTGTAGACGGGGACGCCGAGGAGCTTGCCTTTGAGGTCCCACAACGCCAGGTCTACGCCGGCGATGGCAGCCATGAGCTGTGGCCGCGCGCCGGCGCCGAAATGGGGCTGCCCGTGACTGCCCGATAGGGCCGCGCCGCGGCGCGAGTGGGCGTAGAGGAAAAGCTCCTCCCAGATGACGTTATGCGCTAGCGGATCGCGCCCGCGGAGTACCGGCGCGAATACATCGGTGAGGATGGCGCTGATTTGCTCAAGGGGGCGGCCATGGACCTCGCCGATCCCGGTAACGCCCGTATTCGTCTCGATCTCGACCACGATTTCGGACGAGGTTTGATACGGCTCCAAGCTCATCCAATACGGCCGTGCCAGCTTGGCCGAAATCAACTGCACGCGCAGGTCGGTGATCTTCATAGTCTTCTGCTTCCACGTCTCCTCGTTGTAGTCGGTCCGCCAGACGGATGATGCCAGGTGTGGTGCGGCTTTGGCCCGTCACCCGGCCCCCGCTCCACCGGTGGAGACGCACTGAGGTAGGTATTGGCTGCCGGATGGTATCCACGCGCTTTGCACCCAGGGTAGCACTATGACCTTACCCCCGGCAGCGGCGGCGGTGTATGCTCCCAACAAGCCCTGGGGAGGCATAGCCCAGCCCCATATGTCTACACGGATGGGAGGGAGCAAGGTGATGTCCGAGAGTGGAGCAACAGGCGGTCTCGTAACGCGACGCTGTGTGCCGTGCAGAGGGGGTGTGCCACCGCTCACGCGCATTGCCGCCGAACCATACATCGCCGAGATCGGAAGCGCCTGGTCGTTGGCCGACAATGACACGGCAATCACCCGTTCGGTTACCTTCGGCAGCTTCCCGCGGGCGATGCGCTTTATCAACGCGCTGGCGGACCTGGCGGAAGACGAGGGGCATCACCCCGATTTTTGCGTCTCGTACAAGCGTGTAGACCTGAGCGTGAGCACCCACGCCATCGGTGGCCTGTCCGAGAGCGATTTCATCCTGGCAGCGAAGACCAACCGGTTGCTAAACGACCTCCACAAACAGGAGTAGCAGTACGCAAGCCGTCGTCCGTGTTATGGCGCGTCGCGGCTGCTATACAGCTAGGGCGTGTTTGCAAAGTACCGATCAGTAGGAGGCAAGGTCAGGGGGGCTGGATTGCGGCCTGCGCCGCAATGACGGGTGCGGCGGCTTGTGCCGCAATGACGGGACCTGGGGAGCAGCAAAGCCAGTTTGCAGACGCGGCCAGCCCATCGTGATACCCTGAGAATGTAGGTGGCGTCGTGCGGCAGCAATCCGCTGCGACCATCGAGTAGGCATTGGAGTCGGGCAATGGAAGCTACACACACGAACGGTCGTGATTACCGCACGGCCGTCACGGACCCCACGGTGCGAAAGGTACTCGACGCGCTCGCCGATCCGCGGTGGGATTTTCGCATTCCGCGGGGCATTGCCGACGAGATGGGGATACCTGAAGAGGAAGTCCGCGCTATCCTGGAACGGTATCCTGAATACGTTCAGGCATTCGACTTTCCCAATCGCACCGGAGAGCCGGTCTATACTCTGCGGCATCCTGGATGGCGCCGGAGACTGCGGCAATACCGGAAGATTTTCTCCGTGTATGCCTCTATGGAAGTGCCCTAGCTCCCAGAATGGCATATGGCCGATTGGCAGCCTTTCGCGCTGGGGGTGCTTGGTGGCTCCATCGCCGACTTTCTCTCGCTCTATGCGTACCGCCGGGAGAGGATGCGCCCACATTGGGCCACATCCTGGTTTTTCTGGCTGACGGGCCTTGGTATGTGGCTGATCGGTGGCGCGTTAGCCTGGGGCTATCACCAACAACTCCCAGCTACCAACGTCATTCTGGCGTTCCACGTGGGTATCTCTGCTCCGCTCATTCTCCGCAAATTCACTACTCAGGATGCACCCGAGCTTGGTTAAGCGTGCGGTAGCGAGGGACAGAAAAGAACTGGCAGAAATCCCCGTTCCCCTAGGGGACACGAAGATTATAGGCTGATTGGGTTGGTTTCTCGGCCAGAGGCAGGGGGTGAGGCCAGCGGACTGGTTCGGCAGACATGCCCTAGCGCGTTCGATCAGGAGGATCGCTCGGCTCGACTGTTAGCTCCTGTGCGAGGCGCTCGCGGTAGTGGGCGATATCGGCATCCGAGAGGTCGGGCAAGTCGGGGGCGGCCTCCTGCGGAGACGCGGACAGCGCCGCTGGGGTTGGCTGCGCCGGGTGTGAGCGTTGGCGTTGGCGCCAGAAGCCGACCGCACCAGCCGCGCCGACGAGCAGGACGATAACCGGTACCCACCAGGCGAGCAGCGAGAAGCCGCGCCGCGGCGGGGCGTAGAGGATGGTGTCTCCGTAACGCTCGACGAAGAACCGAATGATCTCGCGGTCGGTGCGACCGGCAGCTAGCTGCTGGCGGATTACTTCTCGCATTTGGGTCGCCAACTCGGCATTGGATTCGGCAACCGACTGGTGGTCACATACCACGCAGCGCAGCTGGTCGGCTACGCGCCGAACGTCGGCGGCGCTACTTTGCGCGGCAGCCGGCGCCGGCCAGTCCAGCCAGAGGGCAACGAACGCCGCCGCCGCGATCACCGCCCACCACCAGCACCGCCGTCGCTCGGAGGACGGATCTTGCTGGCGGAGGAGCAGCATTGCGCTGCCTGACGCTGCTGCGAACATACGGCGCGGGCCTCGCTGGTGTATCCAAGTTCTACCACGCAAGGGGCTGGGGAAGCTACTGACGGCTCGCTACGCACCACCTTGACGCCCAGTGGAGACTTATGCATAACGCCCAGGACGGTGTGCTCAGTGGCAGTGATCCCACGCCCGCCAACTTGGGAGGGCCGGTTTTTGGATTCCCGCTGGCGCGGGAATGACGATTTTTGCAAAGGTCGCCATTGGATCGTGTAGCTCTGATGCGCCCGGCTCATGCTGACCGGATCACGACGCTCGCGGCTGCCCGGTCGTAGAAGGTGCGTCGTGATCCTACAAAGAGCATCACCAGGTACCAGCCGGCCCAGAGCAGAGAAAGGGCAAAGCCGAGCCAATGGGCGGTCGTGGGCTGCGGCGCGTCCGAGGGCCAGCCTTCAGCACGCCAGATGACGGTATGCGCTAGCTCCCAGGGTGCGAACTTGAGTGCCGCGCGCAGCAGAGTGCGCCGGAACGAGAGCCGACCGCCAGCGCCGTGGGCGGCCACCCGGAGCTTCAAGGCCCGTTTGCCGAGGGTGCCTTGCCATTGCGAGGCCTCACTGACGGCAAAGTACAGCATGACCGGCAGAGTCAGCGCGACAAAGGCGACAAGCTGGCCCATGGCCGGGTTGCCCGACAGCGCGAAGTCCAGCCTCCGGCTCGCACCGGAGGCAACGCTGGCGCCGGTAAGGAGGGCGAGGTAGGCGGCGATGACCAGGTAATCAAGGAGGTAGGCAGCGACGCGCTGCCAGCCTGGTGCCGGAGCCGCCGGTGGCATCGGCATCGTTCCAGGAAACCTCCGCAGCCGCCACTAGCCGTTTAGCGCGGTGGCGAGCATTGGCTGGAGGAGCGGCCATAGGACCAGCAGGGCGGCGCTCCACACCAGCGCCCATAGGATGACAAGCAGCTTCAGCGCGATGTGCCAGGGTGAGAAGAGGGCGAGTATGCCGCCGACCGGCGGGAGAAACAGCAGGAGCAGGAGCACCAGCCCACTGTTGCGCCACCAGGCGATAGGCTTCGCCTGGTGCAAGGGCGGGGACATTACCACCTACTCCAGCTTATTGCGGTCGGGGGAGCATACGCGCTCTGGCCCGCACTCCGGGGGGTATGCAAAGGTCTCCTTTCGCGGGAATGACGGTGCCCACGCTGGCTGCTGCCGCGCTCCCTCGCGGCACTGACCACCAGCTACTAGCACGGCGGGCCGCCGACGTTGCGGGCGATGCCCCCGCGATCCGCCGGTGTCGCCGCGGGTTCGTGCTCGTGGTGGCCGCCGTCACCGTGCTGCTCGTGACCATGCTCCGCCTCCGCGTGGTCGTCGTGCTTGGCGTGATGCTCGCGATGGCCGCCGCCATGGCCCGCGTGCTGGTCGTGACCGCCGTGCTGCTCACCGTGGCCGGCGTGGTCCTGGTGACCACCGCCGCTCTCGGCGTGCGTATCTTCACCGCGCGCGATCTGGACGGCGTGGGGGAGCACTTCGATGATGGCGTCGAGATTCTCTTGGATCGCCTTGGGGTTGCCGGGCAAGTTGATGATGAGCGTCTTGCCGCGGATGCCGGCGGCGGCGCGGGTGAGCATGGCGTAGGGTGTGACGCGCAGGCTCTCGAACAGCATCGCCATGGGGAACGCCGGCACGGCGCGGTCAATGACCGCGGTGGTCGCTTCGGGCGTGATGTCGCGCGGCGCCAGCCCGGTGCCGCCCGTGGTGAGGATCAGATCGAGACGCTCGTCGTCTGCCCAGGCGATCAAGGTGGAGGAAATCTGCTCGCGGTCGTCGGGGACGACCTTGTATTGGGTCACCTTGGCGCCGGGGATACGGTCGAGCACCAGGTTGTGGACGGTGGGGCCGCCGACATCCGCTCGTTCGCCGCGGGCGCTGCGGTCACTGCAGGTCAAGACTCCGACGGCGACGCCGGAACGCTGCTCGCCGTGGCCGTGCCGGTGTCCTTTGTGGGCGTGTTCTTCAGCCATGATTCCCTTCTCCCTTCCGGTCGAGCGGACCGCGCTTCGAAATGAATGACAGGATTGAGGGGCAGGTACCATGATACCCTGCAAACCGACCGCGTGCGATACTATGTCGCGTCTGAGCCATTCGGATAGAGTCCAATGAGGCGTGAATGGGACGGTCGGGAGCACGGCCGCAGCATGGGGCAGCCCTCACCCTAGCCCTCTCCCACGGGACGTGGGGATTGGATTCCTGTGCAAGCGGGAATGACGGAGGGGAGATGGGGATAACCGGGCCTACGCTTGGCTTAGACTACAGGGGGAACGCAGGGACATGATTCGAGCGCAGCTGGTCGGGGCGACGGGCTACGGTGGCCTGGGCATGGTGGAACTGCTGGTGGGGCACCCGGAGATCGAGCCGGTCTCGCTGCTGGCAAAGAACGACGTGGGGCAGCCCATCAGTGCTTTTTTTCCACACCTGCGCGGGGTTTGTGACCTGCCCGTCGAGGAGGCCACGCCGGAGCGCGTCGGTCGGGACGTGGACCTCGTGATTTGTGCGACACCCGACCGGATCGGTATGGGCTATGCTCCGGCACTCGTGGCGGCAGGAGTGGCGGTGCTCGACTACAGCGGCGATTTCCGCTTTCGGAGCGTCGGCGAGTACGAGCGCTACGCCAGCCGTCAGCCGTCGGTGGCCGGGCGGCCGCACACTTGCCCCGAGCTGCTGTCGCGGGCGGCCTACGGTATTCCGGAGCTGTTCCGAGGCGACGTGGCCGGTGCCCGACTGGTGGGCAATCCGGGCTGCTTTGCAGTGGCGATCATCCTGGCTCTGGCTCCGGCGCTGCAAGGCGGTGTCATCGAGCCGCGGTCGGTCATCTGTGATGGCAAGACGGGTATCTCCGGGGCCGGCAAGAAGCCGGGGGCGCTGTACCATTTTCCTGACGCCAACGATAACGTGACCGCCTACCGGATTGCGGCCCACCAGCACGCGGTAGAAGCGATGATCGCGCTGGAGCGGTGGTGCGGCAGTAGGAGCCGGATCACGTTCGTCCCGCATCTCGTCCCCATCACGCGCGGGATTCTTTGCACGACGTATGCCACACTCAGCGGCGACCACGCGCTCGAACGGATTCATGGGCTGTACCAGGCCATGTATGCCAACGAGCCGTTTGTGCGGGTGCTGCCGCTCGGCGTGGTGCCAGGGGTGAAGACGGTCGCCGGCAGCAACCTGTGTAACATCGCTCTGGCGCTGGACGGTGAGAATGGCCGGCTCATCGTGATCTCGGCGATTGACAACTTGCTGAAGGGGCAAGCGGGCATGGCGTTGCAGAACGCGAACGTGATGTTCGGCTTGCCGGAGACGCTGGGGCTGGAACGAGTGCCGGTCTATCCGTGATTGGCGCGAGGCGCATAGGCGCTCGTGCTTGGTTCGGAATTTCGGTCTCCCTGGCAGAGGCAGGTTTTTCCTGTGGAGCGGGGGAGGGACTGCATCAGGATTTGCAGGATGCAAGGATGCTCAGGATAACGACCGTCACTCCAGCGCCAGCCGGGGACCTGGATTGCGGCTTGCGCCGCAATGACGGATGGGGGTAATTGTCAGAGGAAAGACCGGGAGATTCAATAGCGACTGGGTGGTATGAATAGATGTTCGATACACCGCCGCGGGTTGTTCTGCTCGATGCCGGCGAAACGCTGCTCTACGCTTTGCCCTCGACCGCAGCGATAGCCGCGGCCGTCGCCGGGGAAGCGGGTTTCCCCTTCACTACCGCGGAGGTCCGTACTGCCTGGGATAGCGTCGAGCCGGAAGCGCAGGCGCGGATCGAGGCCGGCGAGCGCGCTACGCTCTCGACGGGGCGGTCGCAACGTTTTTGGTTCTGGTTCTACGGCCGGCTGCTGACCAAGCTCGGTACACCGCACGACCGACACGAGGCGCTGGCGCGGGCCTTCTACGAGCGGTTCACCATGCTCGACACCTGGGCCTTGTACGACGATGCTCCTGCCTGCTTGGAGCAGCTACGCCGAGCCGACGTGACACTGGCGCTCGTATCCAACTGGGAGAGCTGGTTGGAGCCGCTGCTCCACCACCGGCAGATTCACCACTACTTCGACGCCCTGGCAATCTCCGGACAGGTCGGGGCCGAGAAACCCGATGCGGCGATCTTCCACGCGGCACTAGATCAAAGCGGTGCCACCGCGGAGGAAGCGGTCCATATCGGCGACAGCGTTACGAGCGATGTCGAGGGCGCCCAGGCCGTCGGTATCCGACCGGTCCTGCTGGATCGCTCCGGCTCCTGCACACCCCCGCGCGGCGTGCCCGTCCTACGCTCACTCAGCGATCTCCCGGCCCTGTTGGGGTTGGCGTGAGCGGTGGGGGGACTGCACCTCACCTCCCTGCCGGGCCAAAGCCGCACGGATGGTGCCAGGTGTCGCGGGCCAAAACTCCGGCCATGCTGGACAGACAGCGGGGGACTGCGACCGCCGGGGTTTTGGCCCGCGAGTGGTGCGGCTTTGGCCCGGCACCTAGCCCCTTCTCCATCGCCAAGCGATAGAGAGGGGGAATCTAAAATCTAAACGGAGGTAGGTCAGCGCGCGTAGGAGCGTCACATGCTGTATCCCCTACACATGCGGCTTGGGGAAGGGATTGCGGCCTACGCCGCAATGACGGGGTCCGCCCCTGCCGAACCGCCGACAAATATAGCCCTGATGACGCTATCGTTGCGGGTGTTGGTCGCTGTCGGTGCCGTCGCCGCCGGGGGGATGTTCGTCGCTGCTGCGGCCTGGTCACGCGCTCCGAGCCAGGGCAGCCCGACGGCTACGCCAGCCAGTGCAACGGTGGCACCGGCTGGGACTCCCGCGCTGGCACCGGTCGTCACGCCGACGCCGCCCGCTGCGCCGGCTGTCGCTACAGGCACTCCGGCGGCAACGAACACCGCTGTTGCCACGGCCGAGGTGCCCGGCGCCGTCACCTTGTCGAATGGCCGGTTCTTCCCGCTGGCGGAGGGGACGCCGTACCGGGGCTTCGCCGTGCTCGATGAGCAGGACGGCCCGGCGTTTGCCACCGCCTACCACTTGAACGGTGGGTTTGCTGCGCTCGGCCGACCAGTCACGCGGTCGTTCCGGCTCACTGATGGCGCCATTTATCAGCTCTTTGCCCACGGCTTGCTTCGCTGGCAACCCGGCACGCCGGCGGTGGCAGTGACGACGGTGGATTTGCTGGCGTTCACCACGCTCCACGGTCTGGAGGATCAGCTCTGGTGGCTGGGTGTGCCGCGGCGAGCGCCGCCGCGGGGCGACCGCCGCACGCTCACACCCACGCCGAGCGTGCGCCTCCAATGGCTGACCGAACCGGCCATCGCCGCCCACTACCGCGGACCGGCGCCAGTCGACGGGCAGGAAAGCACGGACAGCGAGCCGCGAGCCGCACCAGCGGGGCTGACCGTCTATGGCTGGCCGGAGTCGCGGCCGGAGCATAGCGGCGCCTACATCGCCCAGCGTTTCGAACGCGCCGTCCTGATCGTGTGGGTGACGCCGCCGGCCGATGGTCCGCCAACGGGTACGGTGGAGGTACTGCCGCTCGGCCTACTCGTCGCGCATACCTCCGTCTTCCAGGGGCTAGCCACTGCCCCGGATACGCTGGTGGGTGGGCGGCTCGTCGCCCGTGCGCCGCGGCCAGCGCTCGATTGGCCGGTGCTGCCGACACCGACGCCGACGGCCGTGCCACCGACGGCAACGGCAACGGCAGCACCGGAACCGGTCACCGTCGCGCCGGGGGCGGTGTTGCGGGTCGTGACGGTCTTCAACGAGGGGCGGAGGGAGCACGTGGTCATCACCAACGAGGGCAGCCAGGCGCAGAATTTGCAAGGGTGGGTGCTGGAGAGCGCGCCGGGTGGGCAGCGTTACACCTTCCCGGCAGTGACCGTCGCGCCGGGCGCGACGGTGCGCGTACACAGTGGGCAGGGTAGCGCCGCGGCCGCCGCGCCACCGACGGACTTGGCATGGACCGGGCGCAACGTCTGGAATAATGCCGGCGATACGGCGATCCTGTTCGACCCGACCGGACGCGAGGTCAGCCGGTTCAGCTACTAGGTTGATAGTATCCGATCATCCCGGCGGAAGCCGGAATTGAGGGGCTGGCGACGGCCTCCCTATGCCCCCCTGCTGCACAGGGGGACGTGGGTTCCTGCTGGCGCGGGGATGACGGATGGGGGGTATGTTCAGGGCAATGACCGGAGTTGGTGTATCCGATGCCCGCTCGTGAGCGTCTTGATCGTCTGCTCGTGGACCGCGGCCTCGTGCCTAGCCGGGAGCAGGCGCAACGCTTGATTTATGCCGGCGAGGTGCGGGTTGACGGCGCAATCGGCCGGGCGCCGGCGCAATCGGTGCCGCCGACCGCCGACCTTGAGGTGCGTCGGCCGCCGCCGTTCGTGAGCCGGGGCGGTGAGAAACTGGCCCACGCCCTCGACGTATTCGCGGTGGATGTTACCGGCCGGGTGTGCCTGGACGTGGGAGCCTCGACCGGGGGGTTTACGGATGCCCTGCTCCAGCGCGGCGCCGCCCGTGTGTATGCGCTCGACGTGGGACGGGCCCAACTGGCCTGGAAGCTGCGCCAGGACCGGCGGGTTGTCGTGATGGAGGGCGTGAACGCCCGGTATATGGAGTCGCTGCCTGAGCCGGTTGGCCTCGTCACCGTTGACGTGGCCTTCATCTCGCTGGCGAAAGTGCTGCCGGAAGTGCTGCGGTCGTTGCGGCCGGAGGGGGAGCTGCTGGCGTTAGTGAAGCCGCAATTCGAGGCCGGCCCGGAGTGGGTTGGCCGCGGCGGTGTGGTGCGCGACCCGGCGGTTCACCGGCTGGTGCTCAATGCCGTGCTGGCAACGCTGCCGCGGCTCGGCCACACGCCGGTAGGGCTGACACCCTCGCCGCTACGCGGTCCGGCGGGCAACGTAGAGTTCTTCGTGCTCGCCCAAGGGCCGGTGCCCACCGCGCCGCGCCCGGCGCTCGCGGCAGACGACGCCATCGCCCGCGCCTTGGCAGCGGCGGAGCGCGTGCCGGCTAGAAAGCGTGGATCAGCTCGGTCTCGTAAGCGGTGAGCACGGCCTCACGGTGGCGCTCGGCAAAATTGGCGACCTCGGCCAGCACGGCGTCGGCGTGTTGGCTATCCGATGAGACACAGACACACCCCAGGACGGCCGATTGCCAGAGGTCCTGATCTTCGATCTCGGCTACGGCGACGCTGAACTTGCGGCGGAGCTGCTGGGCCAGCGGGCGGACGATACGCCGCTTGGCCTTGAGCGAGTCGCTGGCCGGGAGGTGGAAGACGAGCCGCACGACACCGATAATCATGAGTGCTCCCCTGGTAGTAATGTATTATGCACCTCACCCCCCGGCCCTCACCCCTCACAGGGGTAGGTTTTCGGCGGAAGGCGAGTTGGACCGCACCTCCGCCCCCTTCCCCGGCCCTTCCCCCGCTCCGCAGGGGCAGGGAGCAGTTCTCCTCCCCTGGTCGCCCAGTCCGGGGGAGGGGACACACGCTCTTTTCTTGCTGCGCTGGACTCTGGGAAAAGCCGGAGTGACGAGGGGGCTGCGTTTCGCCGTTGCCCTCCAAATGCGCTTACCCTGGATTCACCAATCATAGCCGATCAGCCGGGCGCCGGAGATGGTGTATACTTGTCCGTTGGCGCTCGCCGTCTCCGGTGTCACTCGCACGGTGCTTCCTACGCCGGCGGCGGTTGCTCTCCCTGGCGAGTGCTTCGTGTCGGAGGCGGGCTGGATTGTGGAGATGGATTCTGGGAACAGTCGCCTACTTTCTTCCGTTCATAGTCGCTTTACTGAGGAAAAAGCGAAACACCCTCGCCATCTTCCTCATGAATCTTTTGCTCGGTTGGACGTTTATCGGCTGGGTCATCGCGCTCATCTGGTCGGTGACTGTGGACAAAGAGTAGGACTAGGTTTGGCTTATCCGGGCTGAGAAGGATCGGATGGTATGACAACGAGTGTGGATGTGCTGTGTAAAGAGTATGAAAAGCCAGCGGTGCCTGAGTTCGGAGCCGGGGACACGGTGCGGGTCCATGTGCGGGTCGTGGAAGGCAACCGCGAGCGGATCCAGATATTCGAGGGCACCGTGATCCGCTATCGCGGTGGCAGCAGCGGGACCAACTTCACGGTGCGCCGGATTGCTACGCACGGCATCGGCGTCGAGCGCATCTTCCTGCTGCACTCGCCCCGGATCGAGCGCATCGAAGTAGTACGGAGGGGCAAGGTCCGCCGCGCCCAGTTGTATTACCTGCGGGGTCGGACGGGCCGGGCCGCGCGCATCAAGGAGCGCCGGCGCTCCAGCCCGCGGCAGCACGCTGCGGCCGGGTAGTCCTTACTCGGCTGGCTCCGCCGTCGTCCCAGCGGCCGCTTCTTCCTGCTGCCCGGCCAGTTGCGCGTACACGCGCGTGCTCGTGGGGCTGGCATGTCCAAGGTCCGTTTGCACTTGGGTCAGGTCTTGGCTCCGGCGGACCATCCCGGTCGCAGCGGTGTGGCGGAGGGTGCGGGGATTGACCATGGCCGCGACACCGGCGGCACGGGCGATGGCCTTCACAATGAGCCAGAATCCCTGGCGGCTCAAGCGCCCCCCGCGATGATTGAGGAAGAGCGCCGTCTCGTCGGGATGCTGGGCCAGGCGTGGCCGCCCGGTATCGAGATAGTCGCGCAGGGCGGCGGCAACGTCCTCGTCAAACCGTAACTGCGTATCCTGCCGCCGGGACCGCACGCAGGTCACGGTGCAGGTAGGTAAGTCGAGATGGGTAACGTCGAGGGCGACCATCTCGGAGGCACGGAGGCCGGTGGTGCAGAGCAAGGCCAGCATCGCTCGGTCGCGGGAGGTCTCGGGGCCAGCCCCGTCGCCGGCCGCGGCGAGGAGCGCCTGTAGGTCAGCGGCGGCCACCGTCTGCGGGGGGACGTGGTCAACCTGCGGACCGGTCAGCGCCGCCGCCGGATTGCTGGGGATAATGCCTTCGCGGGCGAGGTAGCCGAAGAACGACTTGACCGCCGCGAGCTTGCGGGCCTGCGAGGCGAGCGCCAAGTCGCGCTCGCGTAGCCATTGCCGGAACTCTAGCAACGTGGCCGGCTCGATATCCCACGACGTGGCGCCCTGCGCGACGACAAAATCGCGGAACTGGGCCAGGTCGCGGCGGTAGGCGGCCAATGTGTTGCGGGAAAAGGGACGGCCGTTGCGGCCCTCGACTTGGCTGAGGAATTGGGTAATGACTGTGTCCATCGTTGCATCTCTCCCCGGACGGCAGTTGCCCTGCTCGCGCGCCGCCGCCGTCCGGGGAGCGACGGACACTACGGGACGAGGAGGGCTACCAAGACCTGCGCGAGGCGCTTTAGCTCGGCGACGGCGATGTGCTCGTCGGTGCTGTGAATGGCCTCGTAGCCAACACCGAGGTTCACCGTCACGATCCCACGCTCGTTGAAAACGCTGGCGTCACTGCCGCCGCCGGTGGCATGCATGCTGGGTTCGAGACCGGAGCGGCGGATGGCCGCCGCCAGCGACTGTACGAGCGCGTGATCCTCCGGGATATCGAACGTTCGATAGAGCGTGCTGACCTCGACATCGGCCTGGGCGCCGGCCGCGGTCGCGGCGTCCTCCAAAGCGGTGACCATGTGGCGCATCTGGGCTTTCACCTTGGCGGGATCGTGGCTGCGCGTTTCGCCGGTGACGGTCACGCGCTCCGGGACGACGTTCATCGCGGAGCCGCCGGAGATCAGGCCGATATTGGCCGTGGTTTCGGCGTCGAGGCGGCCGAGACGCATCGCTGCGATGGCTTGCGAGGCCACGACGATGGCGCTGATTCCGGTTTCGGGGGCGACGCCGGCGTGGGCCGCCCGCCCGATGATGGTGGCGTCTATGCGGTCATGCTGCGGGGCACTGTTGATAATGGTGCCCACTGCGCCAGCGCTGTCGAGGACGACCGCCGTGCTGCTCCGCAGTGTACACATGTCGAGGGCGCGGGCGCCCAGCAGCCCTACCTCTTCGCTGACGGTGAAGACGACTTCCACCGGACGCATGGGCTGACTGCTGGCGCGGACGGCCTGGAGGGCTTCGAGAATGGCGGCGACGCCAGCCTTGTCATCGGCGCCCAGGACCGTCGTGCCGTCGCTGCGGATTATGCCATCGTCCAGCCGCGGCCGGACGCCGCGACCCGGCTCTACGGTGTCGAGGTGGGCGCTGAGGATGATCGGGTCGGCCGCGGCAGTGCCGAACAGCCGGCCAATGACGTTGTGCTTGGCGTCCGTCGTCACCGCACAGCCCAGGTCGCGCAGGCGCTGGGCGACGACGGCGCTGATCGCCGCTTCCTCGCCGGAAGGGCTATCAATGCTGGCGAGGGAGCAGAACGTCTCGACGAGTCGCGCTTCGTGGACCGCGCTCGTCGGCTCTCGGTTAGCCATCGCGTCTCTCCTGTAGACAGTGGGCCATTATAGCGGCGGTGGGGCGGGAGGCCGCGGCCGCGCTCCCCTGCCGCCGCTCTTTCTGAGGGTACAGTGGATGAAGTCCTCACGGCGGAGCGTCTCGATCAGCGCAAAAGGAGCGGAGCGCAGCTCGGCCAACAAGTCGGCCGCCAGGAAGGAGTGCATGAAACCCGGCGCAGTGTCAGCGTCCGGTATGGTGAAGCTATCGCCGTCCTCCAGCTCCTCGGCCAGGGCACCAAAGCGTCCACGGTTATCCTCGCGGATAGCCGCATAGGTAGTGATGTCATCAATGAGATGTTGGCTGAGGAATAGCCAGCCGCCAGGCGCCAGCACCCGCGCAATCTCCCGGAGCCAGGCGAGGCGATTACGGCGCTGGGGCACGTAACAGTAGGTGCTCGTCAGCAACAGAGCGGCATCGAACGAGCCGGCCGCAAACCGGAGCGTGAGCGGATCGCAGACCGCAAAGAGCACCGGTTGCCCGGAAGCAGCCGCCTTGCGTCGGGCCGCTGCGATCAGGTGCTCCGCCACGTCCACGCCGGTGACGGCATGGCCTGCTTGGGCCAAGGCCAACGAGGCACGGCCGGCCGCGCAGCCGATGTCGAGCAGTCTGCTGCGCGGCGGCAGGGGACGCAGCAGACGACGCTCCGTTTTCGACAGCCCCACGTCCGCTTCCCGACTTCGTTGCGCTATTTCAGAGGATGCGTTGAACCAGCCGCGGACAGAAGCGAGCAGGTGGGACCCCTCGTCACCGCGCTGACCGGTCATTGCTCTCTCTGGCGGAAGGGGCGGTGGGTCAGGAGACGCGGTAACGCTCGATGGCGGCTGCGTCTACGTCTAGGCCCAAGCCCGGACCTTGGGGAATGCGGATCACCGTGCCCTCGATTTGGAACGGCGATCCGCCTTTGAGTAGGCATTCCAGCGGCGCCCATTGCTCCCAGGGCAGCAGCGGCGGCACGGTAATGGCCAGCTCCAGCAGACGGCAGTTGGGGAGGGCACCGACGACTTGCAGCCAGCCAGCCAGGCCGAGGCCGTGCGTGCCGTGAGGGATGCAGGGAATGCCGAAGCCCTGGGCCAGTGCGCTAATCTTCCGCAGGGTGAGGATGCCGCCACAGTTGTAGGCATCGGGCTGCACGATGTCGAAGGAGCGGGCGGCGAGGTAGCGGGCGAATTTGCCCAGGCCGCGGTCCCCTTCTCCGCCGGTAATCGGAATGTCCACCGCTGCGGCCAGGCGGGCCGGTGATTCGACATCGCTGCGGTCGAAACACTCTTCCAACCAGGTGCCGTCGGCTTGCTCGAAAGCGCGCGCCACGCGGTAGGCCGTGTCATAGTCCCACACCGTTCCGGGGGCATGGGCCGTGCGGTCCAGCATCAGCTCGACCGTCTCACGGCCGCCCACGCGCCATCGGATTGCTTGGGCGACGGCTACGTCGTCCAGCGGATCGGGGCGCCAGACGCGGTACTTGATGGCCGTAAAGCCGTGCGCGACATAGCGGGCAACATCGTCCACCTGGCGCTGCGGGGGCACGTCGGATTGATCGGCCGCGCCGGGCCAGACACAGGTCAGGTAGACCGGGATAAGCTCGCGGGCGCCGCCGAGCAGCTTGGATACCGGTAGGCCGGCGGCCTTGCCGGCGATGTCCCACAGCGCATGCTCGACGGCCGGCCACGCGAGGAGGCTAGGATCGCGCTGGAGGTGCTGCTCGATGGCGAGGGGGTCTTGGCCTACGAGCACGGGAGCGATGGTGCCGGTCATTGCGGCCCCGGCGGCGCCGACGCCATGGAAGGCGTAGCCGGTAATCCCCTCGTCCGTCCGCACACGGGTCACGCCGGTGGTGGTGATGGCACCCATAGACTGCTCGGACTCGGAGGCGGGCAGTTGCAGATCGAAGGATTCGACGGCCGTAATCTTCATCGCTGTGACCTCACGGCGCTACCGCCGCCGCGCCAGCGTGCTCCCGGATCCACGTCCGGAGGGGCACGTCATCGTCGCTGGGTGAGGTGTAGCCGTAACCGCCGGTGCTGGCGCCGAGCAGCTGCCGGCGGATGGGATCGCAGCGATCCATGAAGCGGATGGAAGCGGTCATGTCGTCGCGGGGGCGCAGCCAGCGGTAGCTGTAGCCGTAGAACAGCACCTTGCGGGCAACGTCGGAGATATTGTCGCTGGCCGAATGCCAGATACGCCGGTCGAAGAGGACGGCCGTGCCGGGCGCAACCTGCACGGCAACCGCTTCGTCCGCGCTCATCTTCCCGGCGGTGCGACGGCGCAGATGGCTGCCCGGCGCCACATAGAGGTTCGCCCGTCCTAACTCGCGGGTATCGGTGAGGAAGTAGGCGACTTTCAGCGATATGCGCGGCTGGGGATCCGTCTCCAGCTCTTTGTTCAGGCGGTCGGAGTCCTGGTGCAGACCTAGCTCGATCTCCGACGGTCGCGCCTCCGGCGGCATCACCGGTGAGATGGGCATGTGCGAATGATAGAGCTGGATGTTCCAGCCGAGCAGGCCCCAGACCTTGGGAAACGTTGTGGGACAATCCAGCAACTCCAGAAACAGCGCGTCGTGGCCCACAAAGTCAAGAATGTTGACCCGTTCATAAGGACCGACCCCGTGCTCGACGCGGTATGCCGCGTCAACCTGGTCCACGACCGCGGTGAGGCGCGCCACAAGGTCATCCGGTAGCGCGTGCTCGATGATGAGAAAGCCGTTCCGTTCGAATGCGAGGCGTTCGTCAGTTGTGAGGCGGTATTGCAAGCTGGATACATCCATGCTTCTTGCTCCTCCCGGCCCGCGTGAGCGGCGCTGTGCTGTCCCTGAACCAGAGATAGCATACTAGGGCGTATCGGCAAAGTACCAGTCGGCCGGGGGTAGATTCCCGTTTGCGCGGGAATGACCGGGCGACTGGATTGCGGCTTGCGCCGCAATGACGAGCGGGGCGCCCTAGCGTTGCTACAGGATAACCGGGAGCGGAGCCGTTGGCATGGTCGTGGATAGTGGCCGTGGCGAGCCAGGCAGCATTGCTATCCGAGCGGCGGAAGTAGGTGCAGATCGTGGTGTGAGGGGCTGCCGGGCGAGGGCTCGAACCTCGACTGCGTGATTCAAAGTCACGTGTCCTACCATTAGACGACCCGGCAGTGGGTGACAGGAGCCGGCATATACGACAGGGATACGCGGAGAGACGGACTCCTGCGACGGGCAGCCTCCGAAACCGAGGCCGACGCAGTCTCCGGGGCATGGCGCTACCAAGGAGGAGTGAGCCGTCGCTCGTAAGCTGCCACTGCTCAGTCTAGCATCACCGGCAGGAACAGTGCATACCCGGCGACGGCTGGCGAGCCTTGGCCGGACCGGCGCTGCCCGTTACACTGAGGGAGAGTCCGGCTCCCGGCCCGGTCCGGCGCCCGTGGAAGGAGGTGGCACCGGCGCGGGCGGGCGGCCAGAGAGGAAGCAGTGGCAAAGTATCATGGCCGTCGCGACCGAAACGAACCGTGCGTCCCAGTCCGAGTCAAGGGCGGCTCAGGGCCGGCGCTTTGATCTGATTACTCGTAACACTGCCGAGGTGCTGACGCCCGGCGATTTATCCCGCCTGTTGGCATCCGGTCAGCCGATCAAGCACTATATCGGCTTCGAGATTTCCGGCAAGATGCACCTCGGTACGGGTCTGATGTGCATGGGGAAGGTCAAGGACTTTCTCGATGCCGGGGTCGAATGCACCATTTTCCTCGCCGACTGGCACACCTGGATCAACGACAAGCTCGGTGGAGACCGCGAGGTCATCAAGGGTGTGGCGGCGGAGTATTTCAAGGAAGGCTTCAAGGCATCGATACGCTGCTGGGGCGGTGATCCGAGCAAGCTGCAATTCTTGCTCGGCACGGACCTCTATGAGGGGAATGACGACTACTGGGCAACGGTCATTGACGTGAGCAAGAACACGACCCTGGGCCGGATGCAGCGCAGCATCACCATCCTCGGCCGGCAGGAAGGAGAGGCGGTTGATTTTGCCAAGCTGATCTACCCGCCAATGCAGGTCGCGGATATCTTCATTCAGGGCGTGCAACTGGCGCATGCGGGGATGGATCAGCGTAAAGCGCACGTCATCGCGCGAGATACGGCGCGGAAGCTGAAGCTGCGGCCCTTGCTGGACGCGCGGGGACGCAAGCTCAAGCCGGTGGCTATCCATCACCCGCTGGTCATGGGGTTGGGCAAGCCGCCGTTCTGGCCGCCGCCCGAAGAGAACCGGCAGGAGTTCTTGGCAGCGATGAAGATGAGCAAGTCGGACCCGAGGTCGGCGATCTTCATTCACGACAGCCCGGACGACATTCGGCGTAAGATTCGGAAGGCGTTCTGCCCGCCGCAGGAGATCGAGTTCAATCCGATCCTGGATTGGGCCAAGCACTTTATCTTCCGCGCTGACGACGTGGAGCTGACTATCGCCCGGACGCCGGCCAACGGCGGCGCGATCACCTACGCTTCATTCGACGACCTTGCCGGGGATTATAGGTCGGGGGCGTTGCATCCGCTCGATCTGAAGGATGGCGTGGCCGAGCGGCTGACCGAACTGCTGGAGCCGGCGCGTCGGCACTTCGACGAGCCAGGCCCGCGCGAGATGCTTGCGGAGCTGGAGAGGCTGCTGGGCCGGGAGTAGCCAACGAACTGCGGCCTCCTTCCGACCAGTAGCTCGTGGTGAGGGAGCCTCCCGTCCGGTCATTGCAGCGCCGGCCGCTGGCGTGCGGCCGGTATAATTCCACCACGATGATGCAAGCTGCAGGACGCGATTCCGCGGAATCGTGCGCGGGTCAAGCCGCGCCGCCGAGAGCTGGCCAGCCGTCGCCGGAAGCCCGGCTCGTTCGGATGAGTTATTTCGGCGGGCCAGGCTCTTTTACGTCAACGGCGGCGCATCAGTATGCCGAGCAGAATTTCGGCGGCGGGCAGTTCGTGCTCTACGAGGAGATCGCCGGCGTCGCCGCGAGCCATACCGACGTGTGTCGGCACGTGCAACTGCGCGAGGCGGACTATGGCGTGCTGCCTATCGAGAACAACCTGGAAGGGGTGGTTACGGAGACGCTCGACGCGCTGCGCGCCTCGGACCTACGCATCTATGGCGAGATTACCATTCCCATCGTCCACCACCTGCTGTCGCGTACCGAGCAAATGGACGCGATTACGGCGATCTACTCGCATCCGCAGGCTATTCGGCAGAGCCGGCGCTGGATCGACCAGTTTCGCGCAGCGCATCCCGGTGCGGAGATCGGGACCGAGGCGAGCACGGCAGTCGCGGCGCGGCGCGCCGCCAGCGAGGAGGGTGCCGCCGCCATCGGTACAGAAGAGGCTGCCGAGCTACACGGTCTCAACGTCGTAGCGCGCGACGTCGGCGACAGTCCGCTCAACGTGACCCGCTTCTGGGTGGTGGGACGCAACTTTGCGGACCCGACGGGTTTCGACAAGACGACCTTGCTGGTCGAGCTCCAGAACCGCCCCGGCACGCTCCGTAATCTGCTCGACATCTTCGCCGAGAGCGAGCTGAACCTGCTGACCATCCATCAGCGACCGCTGGAATACAACGCCGAGCTAGAGCGGATGGAGTATTACTGGTTTCTCGACTACGAAGGTCACATCAACGAGCCGTCGCTCTACATGGCCTTCAACGAGCTGGTGAGCCACCGTCCGCGGGTGTGCCGCGAAGCCAAGGTGCTCGGCTCCTATCCTCAATCCACCATCCCCGGCGGCGGCCGCTGGTAAGCCACAGGCTCCTATCGGGGTTTGCCAGCGGAATGGCGCTGGGCAAGCGGCGGCCGTAGTGGTACAACCTTTTGAGACGTGTCTGGGTATCGGAGAGTAGAGGCAGCAAAGAAAGAAATTACCCGCGCCGTCGGAGCCAAGTCAGCAATGGGCGGCCAGCTTGAGCCATGCCCTATCCGGTAGATACTGACTGGCTCATTGACCACCTGGCGCAAGCACCCGCCGCCGAAGCGCTGCTGTCCGAACTCGTTGCCGATACTTCCCCGGTCTGGATGGGAGGGGACGGCACCGGGGGCTAACCGGTGGCAGCGGCCTCCATACGTATCCTCTTTCCTCAGTTCAGTAAGGACACTCACCTCTCCAACGGATTGCGGCCCGTGCATACTGAGACGTCACCGGACCATCCTCTCGGAGTGGCGCAGGGCAAACTCCAGCCGCAGGGACAACCGGCAGGGGTACGTCCCCGTTAACTATGGAGAGACTGCGATCACCTGACTCGCGGCCAACGAAACATCGAGAGGAACCGTAGATGACACTGGAATTCGCAACCAAGCAACTCAATGCACAGCCCATCCTGGGTATCCGTACCGTGATCAAGCATGACAAGATCGGCGAAGCGATGGGGCCCCTGTTCGGGGAGATATTCGGGTACATTCAGCAGAGTGGGCAGGCCCCAGCCGGTATGCCCCTCACGATCTACCACCGCATGGATGGCGGCCCGCTCGATAGCGAGTGTGACACGTCCACGAACGGTGGCGAGATCGACATGGAGTGCGGGATGCCCGTCGCCGCGCCGCTGGAGGGAATGGGCCGCATCCAAGCCGCCGAGCTTCCGGCCGGCACCGTGGCGACCGTGACGCACATGGGGCCATACGACGATCTGCCGCGGACGTGGTCGGCCCTGACGGAGTGGATGGAGACGCAGGGACTCCAAGCCGCCGGAGCGCCCTGGGAGGTCTACATGACCGACCCCGGCGCCGAGCCGGACCAGTCCAAGTGGCGTACCGACATCTTCTTCCCCGTGCGTTGACCGACGCCGAGCGGCGAAACCGTGAAGGGTAGGTATTTCGGCGGGGCCGACCAGCCTCACCCCCCGGCCCCCTCTCCATCGCGAAGCGATAGAGAGGGGGTGTGGATTCCCGCTTTCGCGGGAATGACGAGGGCCAAGGCACGACGAATCGCGCCCCTACACAAAAACTACCCCTGTCAGCTCCCTGGCCCTCCCGCTTCCCAGGGGGGACGGGTGGCTCCGCGAGGTACCCTGAAGGTACACGGGTGGGCAATGGATGGGAAGGAAGCCGCGATGCAAACCCATGCTACTGAGCCGGCGCTGGGGCAAGCGCCGGAGAACCGGTGGCGAGCCGAGGACGCCGCCGGTCTCGACAAGCTCGGCCTGCTCGTCTATCGCTCCAATCTGCTGGGCCGCGATGCCACGCTGGTCAATGCCGGCGGGGGTAACACCTCGGCCAAGCTGACCGAAACCGACTTCCGCGGTCGGGAGGTGAGCGTCCTGCGGGTCAAGGCGTCCGGCTTCGATCTCGCTACGATGGAGCGGGCGGGATTTGTCGGTCTCCGCCTCGACGACATACACCCGCTCCGGCCGCGGGTAGGGATGACCGATGGGGAGATGGTAGCCTATCTCGCCCACACGATCACCGTGCCGGAAGCACCTAGGCCGTCTATCGAAACACTGCTCCACGCCTTCATCCGCCATCGGCACATTGACCACACCCACCCCGACGTAGGCGCGGCCTTCTGTACTACCGCCGGCGGCGAGGAGCTGGCCCGGCGCGTCTTCGGGCCGACGATGGTCTGGGTGCCGTACCGGCGCCCCGGCTTTGCGCTCGCCAAGCAGGTGGCGGCGCTGGTCAATGCCGACGAGCGGGTGCGCGTGGCGTTTCTGGGCCATCACGGCTTGGTGACCTGGGGTGAAACCGCTCTCGATTGTTACCGAAACACCATCGCGGTGCTGGGGCGCTGTGCCGAGGCAGTGCAGACTGCGGCCCGAGGGAAGCGGGTGTTCGGCCCGGTCGTGCAGCCGCCATTGCCGCCGGATCGCCGGCGGGCGGTCGCGGCGGCGGTCGCGCCGACACTGCGGGGGGCCGGCGGATCAGCGCAGCGTGTGATCGTCCACTTCGACGATTCGTCGGAGGTGTTGCAGTTTCTGGCGGGGCGGGAGGCGCGCGACCTCGCGGCGCGTGGGACGGCGTGCCCCGACCACATCATCCGCACCAAGGCCACCGCGTTGTGGGTGAAGTGGGATGCCCGGAGGAACGACCTGGCGGCACTGAAGACGGCGATCCGCGCCGACACGGCCACCTATGCCGAACGCTACCGAGCCTACCTGCACGCGCACCAGTCACCGGGCGATCCGGAAGATGATCCGCAGCCGCGGATTGTGCTCGTTCCCGGCGTCGGGCTGTTCGCAACCGGCAGCGACAAGCGGGCGGCCAGGGTGGCGGCTGCCACCTACCACCGAGCCATTGCGGTCATGGGCGGAGCGACGGCGCTTGGCGAGTTCGTGTCCTTGTCGGAGCGAGACGCTTACGACATCGAGTATTGGCCCCTGGAACGGTACAAGCTCGCGCTGGCGCCACCGCCGGCCGCGCTCTCCGGGCAGGTGGCGCTCGTGACCGGCGCGGCCGGCGGTATCGGGCGCGCTACCGCCAATTGCCTGGCTCGGGCCGGCGCGCACGTGGTAGCTGCTGACAGCAATGCGGCCGGCGTGCTGGCCGTCACGGAGGCGATCAACACCGCACACGGCGAGGGGCGGGCAGTGGCCGTACCGACCGACGTAAGGGATGAGACGCTTGTCCGTCGCGTCTTCCGCGAGGCCGCGGTGGCGTTCGGCGGCGTGGATATTGTGGTCAGTGATATGCTCTCGACCAGCTATTTCCTGGTGGCGCGTGCGGCCTTTCGCCTATGGCAAGAGCAGGGGACCGGCGGCAGGATCATCTTCGTGGCCTCGAAAAACGCGCTTGCCGCCGGCAGGGAGATGGCCGCCTATAGCGCGGCCAAAGCCGGCGAACTGCACCTGGCACGCTGCCTGGCAGAGGAAGGGGGAGCGCACGGCATCCGCGTCAATTGCGTGTGCCCGGATGGGGTTATCGAGGGATCGGAGCTGTGGTCGGCGTCGCGGCGCCGGGAGCGGGCGCGGACCTACGGCATCGAACCGGAAGAACTGGGAGCGTATTACCGTGACCGCACGGCGCTCAAGGTGAACGTTACGCCCGATGACGTGGCAGAGGCGATTCTGTTCTTTGCGTCGTCCCAAAGCGCCAAGACAACAGGCGCTGTGCTGACTGTAGACGGTGGTATCCGCGCCGCCTATGTGTGCTAACGTCCGCCGGACAGGGTCTTTCCATTGTCACCCTTGTCACCCCCGGTTCGAGCCAGGGGCCGGCTCTGAGCCTTTCGGCTACGCTCAAGGTAAACTTCGCGCCGGGTCGCTCCCACGTGGCGAGATTCTTCGCTCCGCTCAGAATGACAGTGGAAAGGCTGCTCAGAATGACCGGGGTGGTAGCGATGAATGACCGGGGTGGTAGCGATGAATGACCGGGGTGGTGGCGGATTTGGAAAGGCCCTGACCGTCGGTGAGGACCGCTTGACGGGAGTCGCAAACTATGCTACAGTGGCGGATATATGGTGACTGCGCGCATGGGTAGTCACCTGTTTCCCCAACTCACACCAGCGATAGCCAGCTTATCCCTACGTCACTTCGAGCCGGATTCACGGCCCGATCCCACGACGCTGTTCAGGCAAAGCTCTTGTCTTGAGTAGGGCCCCTTGTTCGCTGCCGATACCATCCGGTTGTATCCGAGCGGTATGGGGGCCGGCGTATGCCGTCCACTTGAAAAAGCATGCTACCTCCGTACTCTGAGCCGCGAGCAAGGCCGGGGGAGCATCCGTTCTGAGCGTCGTATAGCGACATCCGGTAGGCATGAAGCCGCGTTGACATCAGTTGTGTCGTAGCGTCCAGCGTTGGGCGGGGACTTGCGCGTAGGGAGCGGTGTCGTCGCGGTCCGGGATTGCGGAGGCCGCTACAGCGCCGCCGCTGTGCCGTGTGCCACCGAGCGCCGTTATGCCTTGGGAATTCGTGCTCCGAGAGGCGCAGCAGTATGCGGGGAAGGGGCTACGGGGGCATCCCGGAGCAATGCGCTTGGCCGGTCTAGGCAGTTCGCTTACGAGCAGCCTGGCGGTGCCGGTGTGCTACCGACGAGGTGCCTGGGGCAGCGGCCAGCGCACACGCTCTGGATTCCCGCTTGCGCGAGAATGACGGGTTCCGCGGGAATGGCAGGCCCGGAGTGCTTTGCATAGCAACAACCGGGAAACGTCAATAGCGCCTAGACCAGCCGACTGGAGTGCGGCGCGGATCACTACCAACGTCGAGAGTCTCGCCCAGGAGTGCAACAGTGCAATACGCCGAACTGGAAACCCGAACCATCACCGAATTGCGGGGCATGGCACGCGATATGGCGCTGCCGGGGCATTCCTCGCTGAAAAAGCAGGAGCTGATCTTCCGGCTACTGCAAGCACAGACCGAACGGCAGGGGCACCTGTTCAGCACCGGCGTCCTGGAGATCATGGACGAAGGCTATGGCATGCTGCGGCAAGGGAAGAGCTGGTTGCCGGGGTCGGAGGATATTTACGTCTCCCAGACCCAAATTCGGCGCTTCGGCTTGCGGACGGGCGATCTCGTCACCGGCCAGATCCGCCCGCCGAAGGACAGCGAGAAGTTCTACGGCCTGCTGCGGATCGAAGCGGTCAACAACCAAGCACCGGACGAAGCGAAGCAGCGGCGGCGCTTCGACAGCCTCACGGCGATCTTTCCGAACAAGCTGTTCGACTTGGAGCTAGGCGCGGCGGCGACGACCCGCGAGCTGAAGCAGCACAATATGTCCAATCGGGTCATCAATTTGGTGGCACCTATCGGCCGCGGGCAGCGGGGGTTGATCGTATCTCCGCCGAAGGCCGGCAAGACGATGCTGCTCAAGGGGATTGCCCAGGGTATTACGACCAACTGCCCGGAAGCACACGTGATGGTCGCGTTGATCGGCGAGCGGCCGGAGGAAGTGACCGACTGGGAACGGACGGTCAACGCCGAGGTCATCAGCTCGACGTTCGACGAGCCGCCCGATAACCATACGCGCGTCGCCGAGATGTGCCTGGAGCGGGCCAAACGGCTGGTCGAGGTGGGGCACGACGTGGTGATCCTGCTGGATAGCATCACCCGGCTGACGCGGGCGTACAACTTGGCAGTGCCCGCGAGCGGACGCACGCTCTCCGGCGGTGTAGACCCGGCGGCGCTCTATCCGTCCAAGGGCTTCTACGGGGCGGGGCGGAACATTGACGAGGGCGGCAGTCTCACTTTGCTGGCTACCTGCCTAGTGAACACGGAAAGCCGGATGGATGATGTCATCTATGAGGAGTTCAAAGGCACCGGTAATATGGAGCTGATCCTCGACCGGCGGCTCGCGGACCGCCGCGTCTTCCCGGCTATTGACATTGCCCGCTCCGGCACCCGGCGCGAAGAGCTGCTGCTCGACGATCAGACGCTCCGCAGCGTCATCACAATCCGCAGGATGCTCAACGCGATGGGTGGCAGCGATGCGGTGGAGGCGATGTTGGCGCAGATGAGCAAGGCGGCCACCAACCGCGAGTTCTTGACCACCATCGGCAAGGAAGTCGGCTGAACGCCGGGCGAGACGCGGCCTCACCCCCGGCCCCTCTCCACGTGTGGAGAGGGGGAACGAGGGCAACCACAAGGGTTGCCCCTACGGAAGCCAATTGGCACCGCCAACCTTGTGAGGGCGTTCCTTGTGGGCACCCTATCTCGAACCGCCTCGCTCTGTTACTATCTCACCATGTCTCCGGACTCCTCGGTGCGGGTCATTACCTACGATGGGCCTGGTGAAGCGCCGGTGCTGCGTAGCGTGCCGCGGCCGGCGGTGCCGCCCCGCGGCGCCCTGATCCGTATCCATGCCTGCGGTGTGTGCGGCACCGATCTGCACATCCTGCGCGGGCACTGGCCGGGTGACTTGCCGTGGCCCTTCACGCTGGGACACGAGCTGGCGGGCATGATCGAGGAGATCGGGCCAGAGCTTACCAGCGACTACATGGGGCAGCCGTTGGAGGTCGGCACGCCGGTGATGCTACCGCCGCTGATGGCGTGTGGCCAGTGCTATTATTGCTTGCACTACCCGGCCAGGGCTAATCGCTGCCGCAACCCGACCTACTACGGACGCAAGATCGGCTTTGCGCGGCCGCCGCATCTGTGGGGCGGCTGGGCCGAGATGGTCTACATTGACCTCGATGCGCTGCCGGCAACCAAAGTCTTCCGCCTCCCCGATGATATGTCGTTACTCGTCGGCAGTCTCGTGGAGCCGTTCAGCTCCGTGACACGTGCCCTGAATCGGGCCAGTGCGCTCGGATCGGAAGGCTTTCAGCCAGGAAACACCGTCGTTATCCAGGGATCGGGGCCTATCGGCGTGCTGGCGGTGATTGCCGCGCGGCAGCGTGGGGCCGGGAAGGTGGTGGTCGTCGGTGCCCCGGAGGTGCCGCGCCTGGCCCTCTGCCGCGCGTATGGCGCCGAGGCAACGATCTCGCTGGAGACGCATCCGACGCCGGAGGCGCGGGTGGAGGCCGTGCGTGAGGCCGTTGGCGGGTTCGGCGCCGACGTGGTGCTGGACTGTAGCGGCAGCCCTCTGGCCGGGCCGGAGGGGATCGAGATGCTCCGCGACGGGGGTACCTACGTGGAGATGGGGCAGTTCACCGACGCCGGGAGCCAGGACACCAACTGGCACCGCCTCTGTGTGAAGGAAGTGCAAGTGCTGGGCAGCTGGGCCTTTACACCGGATGAAGTGGCGCAGGCTATCCGGCTACTGTACGCCGTCCAGGATAACTACGACTGGACCCAAATGCAGCAGACGTTCCCGCTGACGGAGGTCGGCATGGCGCAGGCGGTGCAGAGCGCGATGCGGATGGAATGCGTCAAGGCCACCATTGTCCCCGCGCGCTGAGGCCGGTGAGGAAGAAGCGGACGCCGTGGAAGAGGGCCTTTCCAAAGTCGCCGCCCAACCGGTCCTTCTGAGCGGAGCGCAGAAGCTCGGCTACGGGAGAGCGACCCTGTGCTCCGCTCAGGGCGACCATGGAAAGGTCCTGGCCGTGCAACCGCGTGTTTTGCTGCTAGGTGACTCCATCTGCACCTCGCCGGGGTACTCTTTCGGCTCCGGCGGGTATGCGCCGCTGGTGGCAGCGCGGCTGCGCGACCGAGGCATCGCCGTGGACTACTACCGCGCGTCCGGGTGGAGTACGCGGCACTTCCTGGCGCTGCTCACAGCCGGGGAACTGCCTAGTGAGGTAGACCTGATCCACTTCAATGTGGGGCTGCACGACATCGCGCGCCAAGATGATGCGAGTGGGTGTGCGGTCCCACTAGAGGAGTATGCACGCAACCTACGGGCTATCGTCGAGCTACTCCGGGCCGGCCGGGCGGCAGAGCTGGTGTGGGCCGCGACGACGCCGATACACGATGGTCGGCATCGGCGGGAAAAGCGCTTTATCCGCCGGGATGCGGACGTGCGGGACTACAACCGGGCGGCCGCTACGGTGATGCGGGAGCTGCACGTAGCCGCGCACGACCTCTATCAGGCACTTACGCAAGCCGGCGGCCAGGAGGGCCTCGGGCCGGATGGGGTACATCCGACGGAGGCGGGGCGGGAGCTCCTTGCCGCCGCGGTGAGTGACCTGCTCAGGGAGCAGCTCGGCCTTGGCAACCGGGGGGCTGCGGCGGCGAGGTAGATGGTGAATCCACGCTGGCTTGCAGTCGGTCTCTCGTGTGGTGGCGTCCTGCTCTGGATCGGCGCCATCTGGCTGCCGGGATGGCGCGAGCTGCTGGTTGTCTGTGGACTGGCCCTCATGGCGCTCGCCGGCGGCGTCCTGAACTGGGATCGCCGCGGCGGTCACTAGGCTGGGTTGACATTTGCGGCAGAAAGCGCTGCTCCCCGAGCGCTTTCGGATTTAACTGCATCTTTACGCGAATCGCAAAGTACGTTTACCGAGATGCCGCATACTGATTGACGTAGCGGGCACGGCCGATGCAGGCCGTATGGGAACGAATCCAGCCCATTGACTAACGTCGGGTGAGGCAATACAGAGCTATGGCCAAAGTAGATCGTCAGAAAGGCTTTGCCAAAGAAGAAGGAGACGCCTTCTTGCAGGTTACCCGCGATAGAAAGATGCACTGGAGGAAGATGAGAAGTCCTTGGGTGACCTTGGCCCACGGGGTCCGGGCGGCGGGTCTGGCCCTCGCGATCATGCTTACCGTAGGGTGTGCGGATGGTGAGCCATCTGCGGCGACGGCACCACAATCAGCCCCTACAGCGGAAGTGGCTACCAACACGACGGCGGCCACCAGCGGAACGCTTTCAGTGAACAATGCGAGCATTGCGGAGCTTACGGCGGCGTTCGAGGCAGCGGGTATCGGGAGCGCGAGGCGGTGGGCCCGCGAGGTGGACGAGTACCGTCCCTACTCGGTAGACGACACCAACTACACCAAACTGCGCGGCGAGCTGGCGAAGTACAATCCGGCCCCCGGCGTGGTGGAGACGATCATTGCCCAACTGCACCTGCCATGAGGCGCTCCGTGATGAGTGGGCAAAGGATCGGGTTCCGGCGGGGGGCATTGTTCCTGCTAGCTGGCGTAGGAACGATTGGTACGGCTGCGGAGCTGGCGCTCGACCGACACTGGCACGACGTGTGGCAACTGCTCCCGTGGGTGGCCTTGGGAGGGATCGTTCTTGCCCTAACGGTCCTCCTGATCCGCCGGACACAAGCAACGGTTTGGTTCGCACGCACCTGCGCGGTGCTGGCAATCGCGATGGCCGCAGTGGGTATCTGGAAGCATGTCGAGGCGAACTATGAGGCAGCACCCCTGGACTTCCGTTACGCCGACCGCTGGGAGACGATGTCGCTCAGTGAACGCTGGTGGGAAGTTGCGAGAGGCTCCGTCGGCCCCTCACCCATGCTCGCTTCCGGGGTGCTATTGTATATCGGCGTGGCGCTGGCAGCCGCGACCAGTGGCCTCGGCGGGTCACCGCCAGTCGCCACCGGGGAGGCCGGCGAATACGAGCGGGATGCGGCAGGTGACGTAGCACACGACTGTTGACCCATGACGATGGATGGGCTATAGGAGCTTTCCACGTGCGATTGCAGCCTCGATATCCCATCGGTCTGCCGCAAGATAGCCGGTCACTTCTCGGAATAAATCCCAGACGAGGTCCGGATAGATTGGGTTCTTTACATATCCTTCCCCAAATCGAAACTCTCGGTCCGTGTTCCTCTGGCGGCGCAGAACGTAAATCTGATCGATACGATACTTTTGTAGATTCACGCTCTGGGTAAGTTTCAGCCACTCAGCGACAATGATGTAGCGTGCGCTTGGATTGATACGCTTCAAATCTTCCGCAGCCCCGGCCGCACCCTCCAGCATTGTCTTGTCGAGATATGTTTTGCATTCGATTACCACTGCCGGAATCTGGAACGACTGACTGCCTAGCTCCTCGCTCTGTCGGTTCTCAAACCTCGCACGAATAGTAGTTCCTATAACAAAGTCATGGTCTTTTGTCTCAACACGGATACTTGGTCTGTCAAGAAGATCTGCAAAGCTCTTGGCGGCGAGATAGAATGACTTGAATGTGCGACCTTTGCCGATAACAGGCTCCATATCTATATTGGGAACCGAACCTTGGAACAGGTATACCAGGAACTCCTCGATAACCGTCGAGTGAAGATTGCTCCGCGAGTCAAATTTCTCCGCATAGTGCTGCTGATCAATAAAATCCTTGTACTCGCTAAGCAATTCAGTGCGCCGGTTCACAGTTTCTCGGTCCGAATCTATTAGATTAAGATTATTTTCCTTCCATGAGGAGTAGCGAACTGCGATCTCACCCAAGAACTGGCGAGATTCGTGATCCCGATATTTCGTCCGGTGATCAGCTTTCTGTGCGATATTATCGCCGTGTACGAAGGTAGGCATCAGTAACCCATCTGTCTGGCAATGTTTGTAGCGACTGCATGGGAAAGAATTGGTGGCACAGCATTGCCAATCTGAGCATATTGGCACAAGTGCCTCTCCCCTATCCGGCCCTCACGGGTAAGGAGCTTATGACTCACCACCGTAGGTTTGCCGCAGAAGACATAGGTGTCAGGAAAGGATTGTAAGCGTGCTCCCTCACGAGGAGTGAAGTTTCGGTGCTGGAAGGGATGGACAAAGTTTGCATAGAAGGATGCAGGAATGGTATGGCTTGGCCGATCCGGATGAAGGCGGCGATTATTCTGATCGTATCGTTTTCTTGATATCAGATGACCACTGCTACGCACTCGTGGGGCATACTCATCAACTACGTCAGATTGTGATTCTCCGAAGGATATTTGCTTAAAACGCTCAACAACACGCTTCGTATGTTTCATAGCTACATGATTCCAAAGCATATCAGAATCGTTTCGCATCGCTCTCTGGTACTCTGTCTCTGGCAATCCAGCGTACCTCGACGGACTTGATCCCTCTCCAGCTTTTAGCTCAGGAAGGTCCGAAATAGCATCCCAAAGGGTGATGGGCTTCGGCAACTGCTCGTCTGTCCCTAGCAGAGAGAGCTGGCCTTGTGAAACGCCAGAATGCGTAGGGGAGGGCATAGGGTGTTTGAGCGCACAACCAAGCGTGCCGAGAATAAACAACCGCTCCCGGATTTGAGGGACACCGAATGCCTCTGCGCCGAGGAGGCACCGATGGGTTCGATATCCGACATCCTTGAAGCATTGGTCAATCACCTCGATAGCCGGTTGCCCAGTTGCTAGGTTAGTACGAAGTAAGCCGGGAACATTCTCGATGAGAAAAAATCGGGCCTGATGATACTAACGAACCGTGCGAAATGCTGAAATAGTGAGTTGCGAGGATCTCGATGATCGCGCTTTACGATATTGCTGTGTGAAAATCCCTGGCATGGAGGCCCCCCAATAACTCCGACATAGCGCACTGCGGACGAAAGAGCCTTGACCTCCTCGTCAGTAATCTCTGCGATGTCTTTCTGGACCACGTGCGTCTGGGTGTGGTTCATCCTCAACGTTTCGGCAGCCCAAGCATCACACTCGATAGCAGTATGTACGTGGAAGCCTGCCCGCTGGAACCCAAGGCTAAGGCCACCGGCGCCAGCAAAAAGATCAAGAACCGCAGGATAGCCCATTGCCAAATGCTCCGCCTACTCGCCTCAGGAACATACCACAACGGCATGTGCCAGCACTCGCTTCTCTCATTGGCCGGGAGGCAGTCACCTAAGATGATGGCATGTGACGCCATTATATCATATATTGACATATACTAGAATCCCATCCCTACAGGCGGGGGGTGAGGCGGGTCAGGCTGATGCTGCCGGGGCGTGTATAGTTTCTAGTGATGGATGGGACGTTTCGTCGTAGCACCGAGAGCCGGCTCATTGTCGGTGGCTTCTTGATCGTCCTGGTGCTCGGTGGCGGTCTGGCGTGGCTGCTGTTTGGGCCAGTAGTGGCGTTGATCACCGTCGGTATCGTGATCGGCGGGATGCTCCTGCTGGCGGCGCTGTGGCTAGTGATCCGACTGCTCGAATCTTGGGCGCGGAACGGCTGACTACCGCTACTTTCGTGCAGCAGGTTCGTAGAGGTAGTGAGGCGAGGCGGCAGCGAGCGGCTGCGCTCGCTGAAGCATGGGCGTGGTCTTTCCGGCGACGCGCATATCGCCCGGTGCTATTTCTGGGATACTTGGGAGCGGCCATGCGCGTCTGTCTGATTACCGACTACCTTTCGCCAACGTATGGCTGGGGCCGGCACGCGCTGGGGGTCATTCGTGCCTTGCGGGACCTCGGCATCGCTATCCGGCTCGTCAGCCCGCGGCACCTGTGCGATCAGCCGGACCTGGTTGGCCTCCCCGACCACCGGCGCGTGCCCTCGTTCGTCCAGGAGGCGCGGGGGCTGCTGCGCCTCACCGGGCGCGCGTTGCCGGCCATCCTCGCGGCGAGCCGGGAGTGCGACGTGATCCACTGTCTTACCGAGCCATACGTCGTCCCGGCGGCGTTGGCAACTGGCCGACGGCCGCTGCTGGTGACCGCGCACGGCACGTATGCCATTCGTCCGCTGACACGCCGCCCGGATCGCTGGTGGCTGGCGTGGGCCTACCAGCGAGCGGCGCGGGTCGTCTGTGTCAGCAGCTTCACCCGCGCCCAGCTGCGCGTACAGCTCCCTACAGTCAAGACTGCGGTGGTGCCGGAGGGCATCGAGACGGAGCGGTTTCGGATCGCGCCACCGCCGCCGGTCGAGCGCCCCTTTCTGCTTTCGGTGGCGCCAATCAAACGGCGCAAGGGCTATCACGTCGCCATCGAGGCGTTTGCCCGCGTGCATGCGCGGCGTCCCGACGTGGAGTATTGGATTGCCGGCGCAACCGACGACCCGGTTTTGCTGGCCGAGCTACGGGAGCGCGTGGACGCGCTGGGCTTGACCGGGGCGGTGCGTTGGCTGGGGCGGGTTGACGACGAAACACTGATTCGCCTGTACCACCAGTGCGCGTTGATGTGGCTCTTGCCGGTGATGGATCGGTACCAGTTCGAGGGGTTCGGCCTGGTGTATTGGGAGGCCAATGCCTGCGGACGCCCCGTCATCGGTACGACCGGCTGCGGCGCCGTGGACGCGATCCAAGACGGGGTGAACGGGTTTCTGGTGCCGCCCGACGACCCTGAGGCAGCAGCGCGGGCGGCGCTCCGATTACTCGGCGCTCCGGCGGCCGCCGCCATGGGCCAGCGGGGCCGGGAGCTGGTGCTGCCGTGGCGCACGGCGGCCGAGCAGTTGGTGGCGCTCTACGACTACCATTGCCAGCGGGCCGCCGGAGCGCCGGTCGTCGAGCCGGTGACGGGCTATCCCGGCGCTCCACAGTAACCCCGGACATCCGGCTGCATGCGGTACAATCGGCTGTAGGTTCGATTATCCAGCGCCAGCCGCCGGGTCGGGAGACCGCTTGGCGCTGCGATCAATGAGGAAGAGTGATGGCTGCTACGGAACAGGTACCGTCCACCGAGGAGCGCCTGGAGACGCTGTACGAGAAGTGGCGCTATTTCCAGGTGCTCTTCGACGAAGCGGTCGCCGCGCACCAGGAAATGCGGAAGGCGAACCTGCGCGGCAATCTCATCCTGATCGAACGAGCAATTCGGCAACTCGGCGGCACGGTGCCGGAGAGCGCCGGGCCGGCGGCCCACTAGGTTGCGTTGACATTCGCGGGGGAAGGCCCCCCCTGGATGCCCGAGCAAGCGGGAATGATCGGGCGTGGTAGCTTTGCTACAATTGCCGGAACAGAGCGAGGAGCGAGGAATACTCGATGGCTGAAGAATGCGCCCGCATTGTCTGCGGGGTTGTCGTTAGTGAAGCGATGAACTTGGTCATCGTGCTGGTAGTGCTGGCCTTTGTCTGGGGAGGAATCTACTTCATCCAGCGTTATACCGGCTGAGTAAGGCCGGGCCGGAGGAGATATTGCGCCGGGTGTCACGAGGGTGACACACCCGGCGCTTTGCTTTGGCCTACGAGAGGGCAGCGGTAGCGGTGAAGACGGCGCTACTGACGTCGCCGAGCAGGTCGAGCACCGGGTAGGGGTAGAGGCCGAGCACAAAGACGCCGGCCAACATGGCGGCGAGCGGCAACTCGACCACCCCGAAAGCCAGCCCGACCAACGTGGCGACGAGGCCGCCGCTGCCGACGGCGATGATGACGGGCAGGGTCGGCCCGTAGAAGTCGTAGAGCCACCCGCTGGCGCCCAGACTCACCCAGACTACGATGCCGGCGACGACTCCGGCCGCAAGGGCAATGCCCGTGAGCAAACCTTGCGGACGTTGTAGGGAGAGGAGGCCGGGGCGCGCTTCGCCAACGTACATCTCCTTCACGACAATCAGGTAGTAGTAGAGCGAGATGGTCGAGTTGATGACCGCAATCGCGACGAGCCAGAGCAGTCCGGCGCGGGCCGCCGCCGCGAAGAGGTAGAACTTCGTCACGAAGCCGGCGAACAGCGGCATGCCGGCGAGCGAGAAGACCGCCACCATGAGCGTGAGGGCGATAAACGGCGATTGACGCGCCACCCCGGCCAGATCCCGAATGTCGGTGCGACCGGTGCGCGACTCGAAGGCAATCAAGGCGCCGAAGGCGGCCAGGTTGGTGAACACGTAGCCGGCGAGGTGCAACACCACGCCGCGCGTCGCCATGGCACCGATATCACCGTCTTGGAGCGCAGCAATCCCGACCAGCACGTAGCCGGCCTGGGAGATGCTGGAATAGGCGAGCAGTCGCTTCAGGTTGCGCTGGTGAATGGCGACCAGATTGCCGACAGTCATCGTCAGCGCAGCGAGGACCGCAAACACCGGGAGCCAGGAGTCAACGGCCGGCAGCAGCCCTCCGACCAGGAAACGCACGACGAGCGCGAACCCGGCCGCTTTGGAGCCGACGGCCAGGTAGGCCGCGATGGGGGTCGGAGCGCCCTCGTACACGTCCGGCGTCCACATGTGGAAGGGGACCGCCGCCACCTTGAAGCCCAAGCCCACCGTAATCAGGGCCAGTGCTACGAGCAGGCCGGGGCTGTCGAGGGCGCCGGGTGCTTGAATGGCTTGGGCGATACCGGGGAACTTGGTCGTGCCGGTCGCGCCGTAGAGCAGGCTGATCCCGTAGAGCAGCAGGGCTGAGGAGAGCGCCCCGATAATCAGGTATTTAATACCCGCTTCGTTACTCTTCAAGTCGCGCTTGGCGTAGGAGACGAGGATGTAGCTGCTGAAGCTCAATAGCTCCAGGGAGATGTAGGCGGTGAGTAGCTCGTCGGCCATCGCCATGAGGATCATGCCCAACGTCCCGGCCAGGACCAAGGCGTAGTACTCGCTTTGGTGGGGCAGGAAGCGGGGCACGTAGGGCATGGACACGAAGACGACGCCAAGCGCGACGACGGCGAACAGGACGCGGAAGAAGGAGGTGTACTCGTCAACGCGGAGCAGGTCGGCGAACGTCGCGCGGATACCCCAGGTCCAGCCGCCAACGAGGAGCACGACGAGCAACCCTACCACCGTCACCCACGGGATGAGCCACCGTCCACGCTCGGCGAAGACCAGGTCCAGGAGCAGCACGAGGAAGATCAGTCCCAGGAGCAAGAACTCCGGCGTGAGTAGTCCGTAATCGAGGGAAGCCATTCTCAGCCCTTATCTGAATTGCTCGATACGCTCCAAGAGCGGCACTATGGAAGCAGTGCTGCGATCCAGGAACGGCGCGGGATACAGTCCGACGAAGAGCATGGTCGCCGCGAGCAGCATGCAGGCCACCCAGACCGAGGGCCGCATATCGCGTAAGTGGGACCAGGCCGGGTTGGCCGGACCGAAGAAGGCCTTGGCCATCAAGCGCAAGATGTACGTCGCCGTCAGCGCTACGCCGATCACGCAGAAGACGCCGATGATGGGGTAGCTCTGGAAGGCGCCGATAAACACCAGTAGCTCGGCGATGAAGCCGGAGAGGCCGGGCAGTCCGAGCGACGCCAGTCCGGCGACGGCGAAAAAGCCGACGAACCAGGGCATCCGCCGTACCAGCCCGCCAAAGATGCCGATTTCGCGGGTGTGGGACTGATCGTAAATCACACCGACGAGCGCAAAGAAGAGCGCCGTCATCACCCCATGGGCAAACATCTGCAAGACGGCGCCGTTCACGCCGATCAGGGTGAGGGTGCAGAGGCCGACGACGACGTAGCCCATGTGGCTGACGGACGAATAGCCGATCACGAACTTCAGGTCACGCTGGGACATCGCCGAGAGTGCCCCGTAGACCACGTTGATCGTCCCCAGCACGATAAAGAAGGGCGCCCAGAAGACGGTGCCCTCCGGGAGCAGTCCAAAACCGACGCGCAGAATGCCGTAAGCGCCGAGCTTCATCAGGACACCAGCGTGGAGCATGCTGACCGCCGTCGGCGCGGCCACGTGGCCGTCGGGCGACCAGGTATGGAACGGCCACATGCCGGCGAGGACGCCAAAGCCGATAAAGAACATCGGCAGGAAGACAAGCTGGAAGGATCGGGGGTACTCGTGTTGGGCGAGGGCGGCCAGGTCGAAGGTCTGGGCGCCGCTCTCGACGAATACGGCCAGCATTGCTACCCAGACGAGAATGCTGCCGGCGACCAAGTAGATCGTGAGCTTCATGGCGGCATATTCTTTGCGGGTGCTGCCCCATACGGCGATGAGCAGGAACATGGGGAGCACGGCGATCTCGTAAAAGAAGAAGAGGAAGAAGAGATCGAGGGCGACAAATACGCCGTACACACCGCTGACGAGTACGAGCAGCAGGGCGTAGTATTCTTTGTTCCGGTCGGCAATGTTCCAGGAGACGATGGCGCCAGTGAAGATCACCAGGCCGGTGAGGAGCACCATCGGCGCCGAGATGCCGTCAATGCCGAGGCGGATGGTGATACCTAGCTCGGGTAGCCATTCGTACCACTCGACGAACTGATAGCCGTTGGTGGTTCCAAGCCCGGCTTTGCCCCAGTCGAAGCCGATAAACACCCACACCGACAGGATGAGTGTGAGCAGGCCGGCCAGGGTTGCCAGGAGGCGGATGGTCCAGGCATGGCGGCGCGGCACCAGCATAATCAGGATCGCCGTAACCAACGGGATCAGGACGATGGCTGCAAGATACGGAAAGGCGATGGGTAATTCTCCTACCGGAAGAACTCGACGAGCGCCGGATAGGCCGTCATCATGAGCAGCACGAGGACGGCACCAACGACAAATCCCAGCGCGTAGTGGTAGATGCGGCCCGTTTGGTGGTAACGGATCAATGCACCGGACTTGATCGTGAGCCAGCCGGAGCCGTCAACACCAAAGTTGTTGACAATTTTGCGGTCGAAGAGCGCAGTGAGGGCGGAGATACTCAAGAGGATGCGGTTGATAATCCAGTCGTACAGCTCATCGAAGTAGAACTTGTGCAGCAAGAAGCGGTAGACGGTGGCAAAGCTCTCGCCCAGGATTGCCGCCGGGATCAGGCCGAAGTTGTAGACGGCAACTGCTACCACAATACCGATTAGCGCCGCGGCGGTCCCGGCGAGGGCGAGGAGCAAGCTAAACGCTTCTTCGTGATGCTCGCCGAAATGCACCACGTCGGCAAAGCCGGTGTATAGGCCGGGAATGTTGATCCAGCCGGCAATCACGGCAAAGACGGCGATGATGACCAGCGGCAGCCACATGGTCCAGGGCGCTTCGTGTGGCTCGTGGTGCTCTGCGGCAGGCGCGTCGTGGCCTTCCGGCTCATCAGATTGCGTGCCGGGTAAGGGTGCAGCGTGCTGCGCCGCTACGGAGGCGTCAGCTTCAGGGGTATCCGCCGCCAGCGGTGCGAGGTGCCAGCGGGGGGAGCCACCAAACGTCAGCCATGCGACCCGGAACATATAGAAGGCCGTCAGGGTTGCCGTCACGAGGCCCACCAGGAAAGGCAGCCAGTGGCCGGCGTGCAGGGTTCCGGCCAGGATTTCGTCCTTGCTCCAGAACCCGGCGAGGGGAAATACGCCGGCGAGGGCGAGGGCGCCGATGACAAAGGTGGCGGCCGTGATGGGCATGTGCCGAGCCAGCCCACCCATGTAGCGCATGTCGTTGGGGCTGACGGCACGCCCATGCAGGAGCGTTTCCATGGTGTGGATGACCGCACCCGATCCCAGGAACAGGAGGGCCTTGAAAAAGGCGTGCGTATAGAGGTGGAATAGCGCCGCCGTGTAGGCGCCGGCTCCTAGCGCCATCATCATGTAGCCGAGCTGGCTCACGGTCGAGTAGGCGAGCACCCGCTTGATGTCGGGCTGGACCAGCGCGATAACGCCGGCAAAGATGGCGGTGAAGGTGCCGACGACGAGCACGACCTCCAGCGCAGCGGGGGCCGCGACAAACAGTGGATAGGCCCGCGCGACCAGGAACACGCCGGCCGTGACCATCGTTGCGGCGTGGATCAGGGCGCTGACCGGCGTGGGGCCTTCCATCGCGTCGGGGAGCCACACGTGCAGCGGGAACTGCCCCGATTTGCCGACCGCGCCGAGGAAGAGCAGCAGCACGCTCAAGGTGAGCAAGGGAGAGCTAATCTCGCCGTTGGTGGCGGCCGCGAAGATGGTGCCCATGTCGAAGGTGCCGGTCTGGCTGAAGAGAATGAGAATGGCGATGAAGAAGCCAACGTCGCCGACGCGGGTGGTAACGAAGGCTTTCTTGGAGGCCTCGGCCGCCGAGCGGCGCTCGTTGTAGAAGCCGATGAGCAGATAGGAGCACAGCCCGACCAACTCCCAGGCCATGTAGAGAATGAGGAAGTTGTAGGCGATGACGAGCGTGAGCATGGCCCCGGTGAACAGGGCGATGACCGAGAAGAACCACCAGAAGCGGTTGTGTCCGCGCATGTAGCCCACGGAGTAGAACTGGATGAGGAAGGAGAGGAAGCTGACCACGCCGAGCATGACGATGGCGGGCCAATCCACCGCCAGGTTGACGGGGAAGGCGAAGGAGTCGATTTGGAACCAGGACCAGGTGATGAGGTGGGCGTGCTCGGTCAAGTCCGGCGTGGCCGCGGCGTCGACGAAGACGATCAGGAAGACGATGAAGGCCGCGGCGGTCGCGGCCAAGGAGACGAACGCTCCGAGGGCTTGCTTCCGCGGGCCGAGCCAGCGGGTGATGACGATGTTGAAGAAGAAGGCACCCACGCAGAGGGTGGGTACGAGCCAAGCGAAATCCATGCGTTCTCCGGAACTGCTGACGCGCTAGGTTCGACTATCGTTATCGACAATGAGCGTCGGCGAGCGCAATGCTACCAGCGTAAGGTATCCACCTCGTCAACGTTGACCGACGAACGTAGGCGGTAGACGCGCAAGACGATAGCAAGCCCCAACCCCAACTCGGCGGCGGCAATCGTGATGACAAAGATGGCGATGATGACCCCGGCCACGCGGCCAGGGTCCAAGTACGTGGCAAAGGCGACCAAGTTGATTGCCACGGCGTTGAGTAGAAGCTCAATGGAGATGAGTACGAGGACGGCATTGCGCCGCGCCAGCAGGCCATAGGTGCCGATGGCGAACAGCGCGGCGCTGAGAAGGAGGAAGTGCTCCAGGGGGATCATGACTCGCCCTCCGTGCGGCGCGCTAGAATCAGCGCGCCGAGCAAGGCCACGAGCAGGACTACCGAGGCAATCTCGAACGGCACCGCCCACGGTCCGAAGAGCTGCTCACCGAGCACGTCGGGGCCGGCACGCTGCAGGACCGGTGTGCGGCCGCCGAGCCAATCGGTCGCCAGTGCTTGGTATGCCAGGACGACAAACACCACAATGGACGCGACGACGGCCAAGGGCCACTGCGTATGGGCGCGGACGCGATATTGATCCGGTCGCGTCAACATCAAGGCGAAGAGCAAGAGCACGCTGACGGTGCCGCCGTAGATCAGGATTTGCACCAGGGCGAGGAAGTCGGCGTAGAGGTAGAGGTAGACCAGCCCGGTGAGGCTCAACGTGAGAATAAGTAGCAGGGCGCTATAGACCACGTTGCGGACGATGACAACACCGAGCGCAGAGATTAGGGTGGCGGCAGCGAGCACGTAGAACGTGCCTTGTGCGAAGGTCATCGTGGACGTGGTTCCAACATGGCGTGATACGACCTCAAGGGCTGTGTGGATTCGCCGATGCTCGGTGCGGAGGCGCTGCGTCGAAGGAACGCGCGCTGCCGCTACGCTGGCGGTGCTTATGCTGCCATAGATACTCGGAACATGCACGCGGCGGCCCGTTACGCCGTAGCGCCGGGCCGCGTGGGCTGCGGTTTCGGCGTCTCCTTCCCCAAGCGCCGCTGCATCCCCTCGGCAATCTCGACGAGCTTATCCATGTCGTAGACCAGCTCTTGTCGGTCGTAGACGGTGAGCTGCCAGTGGGGGGTCATTTCGTTGGCGTCGAACGGGCAGACCTCGACGCAGATACCGCAGTAGGAGCAGCGGCCGAGGTCAATCCAGTACTGGGTGACGATGTTCTTCTTGTTGCTCTTGTCGCCCTCGTACTTCGCCGCGGTCATCGAGATACAGTCGTCGGGGCAGGCGCGCTCGCAAATCCGACACGCCACGCAGACGATCTCGTCAATCTCCTTGTCCCAGAGCAGCCCTGGGGCGCCCATGAACCGCTGCTGCAGCGGGCGCTGCTCCTTGGGATAATGCCAGGTGACGTTTTCCCGAAAGAAGGCGGTGCGAACCGTCTGGACCATCCCTTTGAGTGCGCCGAGCATGTTTTTCGCTCCTTTGGTCAAGCGCCGCTACCTGCCACCCGATCAGGCCTCCGGTGCCAGCGGCCGCGCCGGCACGCGCGCCAGACGCACGGGAGCCGCCGGTGTGGCTGCCGGTCGGCGGCGGAGGGTGAGATAGACGATGGCGAAGGCGAGGACCGTGACGGCGGTCGCAATGGCCGCCGGCCAGTTGCCGAACACCACGAGCATCGCCGTGAGCACCAGATTGGCCAGGGCCGCGGGCAGGAGGGCCTTCCACGCAAAGGCCATCAACTGGTCAATACGCAGGCGCGGCAGGGTCCCCCGCAGCCAGATGATGAAGAGAATGATCAGGGTGGTCTTGAGGAAGAAGAAGCCGAAGCCAAGCAGCATCACCAGGGTGCCGCCAAGTCCGACCGAGGCGGACAAGCCGAAGGCTGCTACGATAGCTTCCGGCAGGCCAAAGAAGGTCCAGCCGCCGAGATAGAGCGTGGCGGCAAGGACGGCGTTCAGGAAGACGGAGGCGTACTCGGTCAGGAAGAACAGCGCCCAGCGCATGCCGCTGTATTCGAGGAAGGGGCCGAACACCAACTCCGATTCCGCGATGCTGATGTCGAAGGGAGTGCGGTTATTCTCGGCGAGGGAGGCGGTCACGAAAATGAAGAAGCCGAGGGGCTGAATGAAGACGAACCATAGGGGCGCCTGGGCCACGACGATGTCCGAAAGGGACATACTTTGCGCTAGGATCGCCACGCCGAGCAGGGCAACGACCAACGGTAGCTCGTAGGCGATGAGCTGGGCGACGGCCCGCGCAGCGCCGAGCATGGAGTACTTGTTGCCCGACGACCAGCCGGACATCACCAGCCCGACCGTGGAGATTGCGGGGATGGCCACGATGTAGAGCAAGCCGAGATCAAGTGCACGCACCACCACGTCGCGGGACCACGGGACGACGAGGAAGACCAAGAAGACCGGGATGAACACCAAGTAGGGGGCCATCTTGAAAATGCGCTTGTCGGCAGCGGCGGGCGTGAGGTCCTCCTTGACCAGCAGCTTGACGGCGTCGGCGGGCGATTGCAACAGCCCATGTGGCCCGTTGATCGTCGGGCCGGGGCGCAGCTGAATCTTGCCGAGGGTCTTGCGTTCCAGCCAGATCAAGCCCATGACGGTAAACAGGACGATGTTGAGGAGAATGAAGATACCGAGGAAAGAGAGCAGGTTGAGGCCCGGCACCCAATCGGCGGTGAGGAAGCCGGGCAGCAACGAGGTTACGGATTCATAGTCGTAGTCAAGCATCTACCGATCCACCTCACCCAGCACAATGTCCACCGATCCGAGCGCCAGCACGGCGTCGGCAACGTAGTTTCCAATCATCAGACGCCCCAGGGCTTGGAGGTTGCAATAGGATGGGGAGCGATACTTCACGCGGTACGGCTCCGTCTTGTTCTGCTCGCTGACGAGATAGACGCCGAAGTCGCCGCGGCTGTTCTCGATGCGCTGGTAGGCTTCGCCGGCCGGCGTGCGGAGGGACTTGGGCACGTTGCCCAGGATCGGGCCGCCGGGCAGGTCCTTCAGCGCCTGCTCGATGATGCGGGTACTCTGGCGCATCTCCTCGATGCGGATCAGATATCGCTCGTAGCAGTCTCCCGTCGTACCGACGGGGATGTCGAAGTCGAAGCGGTCGTAGATCGAGTACGGCTCCGCACGGCGCACGTCAATGGGAACGCCGGTGGAGCGCAGCATCGGTCCGGAAAGCCCCCAGTTGAGCGCTTCCTCGGCGGTAATCGTAGCCACACCCCGCGTCCGGGCGAGGAAAATCTCGTTTTCGGACAGGAGCCGGGTGAAGTCGTCAATCGAGCGGTGGGCCAAGTCGAGCGTATCGCGGACCTTTTGCTCAAATCCGTCGGGGACCTCTTCCTTCAGGCCGCCCGGCCGGAAGTAGTTGGGGAACATGCGGGCGCCGCCGACGAACTCGAAAAGCTGCTGGATTTCTTCACGCAGGGCAAAGGCGTAGGCGAATGGGGTGGTCGCGCCGGCGTCGGCGCCAAAGGCGCCATAGAACATGCAGTGGGAGACCATGCGCGTGAACTCGGCGAGGATGACCCGAATATATTCGGCGCGTTCCGGCACCTCCAAACTCGCCAGCTTCTCGACGGCCATGCAGTAGCACTGCTCACTGAGCAAGGCCGAGAGGTATTCGGTGCGGTCGAGGTGGATGATGACCTCGACGTAGCTCGCGGCCTCACCCAGCTTCTCGGCGCCACGGTGCAGGTAGCCGATGTGGGGGGTCACTCCGCGAATGCGTTCCCCTTCGAGCTGCAAGACGATCCGAAAGACGCCGTGGGTGCTGGGGTGCTGCGGCCCCATGTTGATGGTCATCTCGACGGTATCAAGCTCTTGGTCCCCGTCACGAGCCGGCAGCGGCGCGCCGGTCAGCGGATCGGCGGTGCGGGCGGCGGTACTAATGGCCATCTTTGTCCTCGCTGCGCGCCACATCGGTCATTCGTCAAGCTCGACGGGTGGCTCCGGTGGCCGGAGGGGAAAACTCTTCAACAAGATATGGCCGGGAATGATGCGCCCCTGCTCGTCGCGTTGTAGGAGCAGCGGCTCCGGGTACGGATGCCCGGCAAAGGTGATGCCGAACATCTCCGCCGTCTCCCGCTCGTGCCAGTTGGCGCCCCGCCAGACGGTGGTCACGGTGGGCACGACCGGATTGTCGTTCGGCACCCGCACCTTGAACGTACACTTATGGAATAGCTCGGTGGAGAACAGGTGGTAGACGACGTCCCGCCCTTGGTCCTGCCAGTCTACACCGGACAGGCACCGTAGGTAGTCGAACCGTAGGTCGGCGTGGCTGCGGGCACGCCGGCACGCTTCTGCGATCCGGTCGGACCGGAAGGTGGCAATCACTTCATCGGCGGCGGTGGAGAACTTGGGCTGCAAGTCGCCGAGCACCCGCTCCAGCCGTGCTTGCACTTCGGCGCGGGTCCGTAGCCCCGGCGCCTCGCGGGGGACTAGCGCGAGGGACGCGCGGGCTGGGCGTGCTGCGGGCCGGCGGCCGGCGGCCGGGCGTCGTCTCGCAGCCGCTGCGCGCCGCGCCGCCGGGCGTGCGGCCGCATCCTGCCCGGCGGCAGCGGCGGGCCGCCGTGGCCGCCGCTCCCGTACCGGGGCGCTAAAGCCACAGCCTTCGGCGCCACAGGTATTGTCTTGCGCGGTCCAGCAGGCGGCGTGCTGGGGGGTGCGGCACTGTGAACACACGACCACCGGCTCACCGACGGCGAGCGGCTGCTTACAGTGGGGGCACTCCTTGCCCAGCCACGGGCTGCGCTCGCTGGTGTTAATGGCGCGCACCGGCCGCGGAGCCGCGCTGTCTGCGCTCACGACCGACGATCCTTACTGGCTTCCCGCAGGATACGCTTCTGGAGATCAATGAAGCCTTGCATCAACGCCTCGGGGCGGGGCGGGCAGCCGCCAATGTAGACATCCACCGGGATGACCTGATCCACGCCCTGCACCACCGTAGGATAGCGGTAGTAGGGGCCGCCGCAGGTGGCGCAGCCGCCCATGGAGATCACCCACTTCGGCTCCGGCATCTGGTCGTAGAGTCGCTTGACCGCGGGCGCCATCTTGGTCGTGACTGTGCCGGAGACGATCATCACGTCCGACTGTCGCGGCGTCGGGGCCGGCATCGGGACGATCCCGAAGCGGTCCAGATCGTGGTGGGGCATGGAGGAGGCAATCATCTCGATAGCGCAGCAGGCGAGGCCGAACGTCATCGGCCAGAGGCTGGCTTTGCGCCCCCAGTTGAGCAGCAGGTCGAGGTTGGTGGTCACTACCCCTTTGGGTAGCTGTGCGAACAGGTTTTCCGGCTTCAGGTCCTCGCCGGTGCGTGCCGTATACACGTCCAGGCCGACCGCTTTGCCGACGGCGGTAAGCTGTTCGTCGGTCGGTGCCGGTGTCATCACTCCCATGCTAGTAACCCCTTGCGCCAGGCGTAGGCAAGACCAAACAGAAGAATGCCCAGGAAGAGCATCATTTCGTAGAAGGCGACGACACTCAATTCCTTCAGCGTGACGGCCCACGGGAAGAGGAAGACGGCCTCGATCTCGAAGATGAGGAAGAGGATCGCAAAGAAATAGTAGCGGATGTTCATTTGTGCCCAGTTAGTACCGAGGGGGATCATCCCACATTCGTATGTTTCGGCCTTTTTCTCGCTCTTGATGCGGGGAGCAAGCAGACTGGCCAAGAACAGTGTGATCGCAATGAAGACAATTCCGAGAATAGTGGCCGCGATAATAGGCGTATAGACCGTAGTGTAGTCACTCATGTATATCTTCCCTCATAAAGAAGATTGGCCTCGACGGCGCCAGTCGCTACTGGCCGGTGCAAGCACCTTACGGAGGCGCAACACCACCCGGCAGCCTCACAAGCGGCACGGTCAGGCCCGGGTGGGCGTAGGCGGAACCGGTAGGAGTATAGCCGGTGGCCGTTGCTCCAGCAAGGCAACGCGGCTGCCCGATACGCTCTGGCGGACGCGCGGCGGCACCGTCTGTCGCTCCGGACCGAGAGGAAGGTATACGAGGAGCGGTGGGGAGGAGGCGGCGAGCGGAATCGAACCGCTGAATAGGCACGGGAGAGAATGCGCGGGGCATTATAAGCATATGTGGAACTTGGGAAGAACGCGGGCGGGTGATACACTGGTAGCGTGGAATATGAGTGGGATGAACCCAAACGACGCTCGAACCTCGCCAAACACCGCGTTGATTTCACCGCCATGGCGCATTTCGAGTGGGACACCGCCGTTATCGAGTTTGACGAGCGGCACGACGAACCGCGGTGGGTAGCGAAGGGTTTCATCGGGACAGCTCTGCATACCGTCGCCTTCACAGAGCGCGGCGCCGCGCTCCGCATCATCAGCCTACGCAAAGCCACTCGAAGGGAGGCTAGCGATTATGCCGAATACCAAACGTGAGATTCTGCTCCCTACGCCTGAAGAAGACGCCGCTATTCGGGCGGGCATCGCCGCGGACCCGGACGCACGGGAACTCACAACCGAAGAGATTGCCCACATGCGCCCGGTATCAGAAGTCCTGCCCCATATCGTGGAGCGCTACCGCCGAACGCGCGGCAAGAAGAAGGCGGCACGACAACAGAAGAGCGATTCAGCAGACTCGCAGGCGCTTACGGCCATCTCGCCACCATAGGGGATATTGCCGGTGCAGCGCGCACCTCCGTGTCACCCTCTCCACGCGGCCGCCTCGGTCCGATAAAGCTGTCCCCAGCGCCTCTCTTTGCAACCATTCTGAGCCGCTCGCGGCTACGGCCTCGCCTTCACCTTCTGTTTGTCTTGTTGTCTTGCATCCGCAGATAGCGTCCAACCAAGTCTGGGTCAACCTCGATAGCAGGCCGAGTCTGCTTGACCCATTCATCACCTAACTCAGGAGCGTCGGGGTCTCTAGCGATACCGACGTTGATGGCGGTCTCCTCGCCGTACTGCACTGCTATCTCCTCAAAAGTCATTGCGCTCTCGGTAAGCTGTGCAAACGATAGCCTGGGCATATCAGGGAGGCCGCGCTCTTTCGCTCCCTGCTCCATCATCAACTCGGCGTATTCGGCGAATGGGAGCCTGTCAATGTCGGCGTACTTGTTCATATCGTCTCCTCTCCCTGGCATTGGTCTTGCGTAGGCTGATTATGCGGCGGGTGTCGCCCCGGATGGTATAAACCACATAGTGGAGCCTGTTTCCAATGAAGCCGGTGGCGGTGTAGCGCAACTCTTCACCTCGACAGCTTGGCTGGATAACGGCGCTACCCCATTCGAAGGCTTCGATAGCCGAGAAGTCAACTCCATGCTTTTCCAGATTCGAGCGGCGCTTCGCTTCGTCCCACTCGTCTTCCATGCCCCTGACCGTACCCGGGGCCGCCAGCGTGCCAAAGGTCTTGTCCGTGAACAACCAGTAGGCCCTCCGTTGGATTCCAATTCGGCTGAAAAGACGGGAGCCTATCGTTTTGGATCGGTACAGATTTGGTACACAGACAGATTTAGGGGGGGAATCGGGCTGAGTTTGGAGGCGGCGAGCGGAATCGAACCGCTGAATAGGGGTTTTGCAGACCCCCGCCTTACCACTTGGCTACGCCGCCCGGACGGTGCCTCGCTTGCGCGGTGCCGCAGCAGAAGGGTCCCGAGCGCAGGCTGGCCGGCAGCCGGCCCTCTCAAGTGTATGCCGTGCCCGCGCTGGCGTCAACCCGGGGACGGCCGGATCGCTCCCGCTCGGCGGGTCGAGTGCTACAATGGCATCCGAGCCAACGCCCGCGCCCGTCCCTCCACGGAGCGCGGCCCCCCGGCGATGAAGGGGCGATGACGACACCGCTACGTGACGAGCGCCGGGCCAGCACCCCCAGCCAGGCAGCACCGGAGCCGGCCGCGGCGACGCCCCAAGGACAGACCACGCTCGCCCCCGACGTACCGGCGCGCTCGACGCCGGCTCCGGCCGTGCTCGACGACAACCGCTCGATCCGCCGCTTGGTGTTCGGCCTGGCCTGGCCGGTGATCGTCGAGAACCTGCTGCAAACGGCGGTGGGGATGGTTGACCTACTCATGGTCTCCCGGTTGGGCGCGGCGGCCATCGCGGGCGTGGGGATCGGCACGCAGGTACTCTTCGTCATTTTCATGTCCATCGGCGCGCTGGCGGTGAGTACTACGGCGTTGGTGGCGCGACGTACCGGCGAGCGGCGACCGGCTGAGGCCTCGCGGGTGCTGAAGCAGTCAGTGCTGCTGGCGGTGGGAGCAGGAGTCCTCCTGGCCCTCGGCGGTGTACCAGCGGCCGAGCACATCGTCCGGCTGCTGGGAGCCGAACCCACGGTGGTCACGCTCGGCGGCAGCTACCTGCGGATCACGTTCCTCTTCTCCGGCGTCCTCATCGCCTCCTATGTGCTCGGTGCCGGGCTACGCGGCGTCGGTGACAGCCGAAAGCCAATGATGGCGGCGCTCATCATCAACGTGGTCAACATCGCGCTGGACTACGTGCTGATTTTCGGGCACCTGGGCTTTCCGGCGCTCGGCGTGGAGGGGGCCGCGTGGGCCGCGGCCATCGGCCGCAGTGCCGGCGCCGCCGCGTTGGCATTCTTCCTGCTGCGCTCGTCGTCGAGACAGCGTCTGAGCCTGCTGGGGCGGGAGGGGTGGCGCCCCAACTTGGACATCATCAGGCGACTGGTGCAGATCGGGCTGCCGTCCTTCATCGAGGGGTTGTCGCGGTCGCTGGGCTTCCTCACGTTCTCGACCATCGTGATCGGGCTGGGCACGACCGTCTTTGCCGCGCAGCGGGTGGTATTCGCCCTGATGTCTCTCTCGTTCATGCCCGGCTTTGCGTTCGGCATAGCCGCGTCGGCGCTCACCGGTCAGGCGCTGGGGGCCGAGCGGCCGGATCGGGCGCGGCGAGCGACCTGGTTTGCGGTGCGCTCGGCGCTGCTCTGGATGGGATCGCTGGCCGTGCTGTTCTTCTTCGGCGGACCGTGGTTGGTCCGCCTGTTCACCAGTGATCCGGAGATTGTCCGCATTGGGGCGGCAGGGCTGAAAGCGCTCGCCGTTGGGCAGCCCTTCTTTGCCTGCTCGATGGTGGTGGCCGGCGCGCTGCGGGGCGCCGGGGACACCCGCTTCCCGATGCTGGTCGCCAGCCTGGGGATGTGGGCTGTGCGGCTGCCGGTGGCATGGTGGTTTGCGATAGAGCTGGGGTGGGGCCTGCCGGGGGACTTTGCGAGCTTTGCGCTGGGCAGTGCCATCGAAGCGGCGGTCATGACGTGGCGCTATCGCCGCGGGTATTGGGCCAGCATCAAGGTGTGACGGCCTCCGGCGGCGGCTCCGGCTCATCCGAGCCGCCCTGGCGGTAGGCGAGCCGCGTCAGGAGAATGCCGACCTCGTACAGGATCAGAATGGGGATCGCCACGAGCGCCTGGTTGAGGGGGTCAACGGTGGGGGTAATGATGGCGGCTAGGACGACGGCGATCACGACGACGTAGCGCCGCATGCGGACGAGCATACGCGGATGGATCAAGCGCACACGGGCAAAGAAATACATGAAGAGCGGCAGCTCGAAGATAATCCCGATGGCGAGGAGCATCCGGGTGATGAACCGCACGTACTCGTCAATGGACAGGTTGATGGTGATTGACGGCGACCGGAAGAGGGTACTCAGCTCGCCGCACTCGCCGGCCAAGACACACAGCGCCAACGGCAGGACGAGGAAGTAGGCAAAGGCTACCCCGGCCAGCAGCGCTACCGTTGCGCCCGGTGCCAGGAGCACGATGTAGCGGCGCTCCGTGTACGTTAGCCCCGGGGCGACATAGGCCCAAATCTGCCAGACGATCAAGGGCATCGCCATGATGACGCCGGCGAAGAGGACCAATCTGAAAATGACGAAGATTTGCTCAGTCGGCCGGATGGCTTGGAAGAGGCAGCCCTTACAAGGGTCCATCACGAAGTCGAGTAGGGGCTGCCAGAAGACGAAGCCCACCATCGCGGTCACGAGCACGGCGGCAGCGGAGATCACCAGGCGATTGCGTAACTCGATGAGGTGCTCGCCGAGGGACAGCTCCTCGGTGGACACGCCGCGCTCGTCTACCGGCCGCACGCGGCGCGGCCGGCCCCAGGGGAGCCACGCGGGCCACTTGAGGATTAGGGAGACCGCCAGCAGGATCAGCAGCAGAAACAGCCCCATCGCCGGGAACACGATGTAGGGGGTCCAGCCCTCGGTGAGGGAGAATCCTTGGAATAGCTCCTGGGCGCTCACCGGCACCGGCGTGGGTACCGGCGTAGGGGTAGGAGGGATCGAGGTGGGGGTGGGAGCATCCGCGGCCTGTGACGGATTCATCGCTTCAGCAATTCCTCACTCCCCCCCCGGTAGCGGCAGTGGCAGCTTCTTTTTCGGCCTGGATGGTGCCCAAAACACCGTTGACAAATCGCGCGGTGGTGTCGTGGCCGAAGACCTTGGCTAGCTCGATGGCTTCGTTGATGGCGACTCGGTCGGGTACGTCGGCACGGTACAGTAACTCGTAGATTGCCAGACGCAGAATGCTCTTGTCTACACGCGCCATCTGGGACAAAGGCCAGGCCGGGGCTGCGCTGGCCAACCGCGTGTCAATCTCCGGCAGGCTGGCCCAGGTTCCCTCCACCAGCGCAGTCACGTAGTCTGCGACCTGCTCATTGATTTCACCGGCTTCAGTTAGACGCTGGCGGATGACCACTGCGGGCGGATGGGGGTTCAGGTCGAGGCCGAATAGGGCCTGAAAGGCCAGCATGCGTGCCTGCCGCCGGCCTGTCCAGCGCCGCTGCCGGCGCCGGGGGCGCTCTATGGTGGTGACTGGGGTCGGAGCACTCACAGCTAGGCTATCCTCTGCTGTCCGCTGTGATCAATAGGCCTCGGCCGGCTGCGCGAGAAAGTACTCATCCACGGAGGTCGTCGAAATCTCCCCGCGCTCGAACAACGGATCGCCGATGATCTGCCGCTGAAATGCCACCGTCGTCGCGACGCCTTCAATCGTCAACTCGTCGAGCGCCCGCCGCATCACTGCTAACGCCTCGGCGCGGTCGTGGCCCCACGTGATGATCTTTGCTGCGAGGGAATCGTAGTGGGGCGGAATATGATAGCCCGTGTAGAGGTGCGAATCGACGCGCACTTGCGGTCCACCGGGCGGCAGGTAGGCGGTGACCTGCCCGGCGCTAGGGGCAAACCCGTGCGCGGCATCCTCGACATTGATGCGGCACTCCAGCGCATGGCCGGACAGAACGATGTCCTCCTGACGACGCTCCGGCTGCTCACCACCGGCGATCAAGAGCTGCTCGCGCACCAGATCGAGGCCGGAGATCATCTCGGTAATGGTGTGCTCCACCTGCAAGCGGGTATTGACTTCGAGGAAGTAGTAGTCGTCGGCGCGATCCACGAGGAACTCGAAGGTCCCGGCGTTGGTATAGCCCACCGCCTCGGCACCGATGACCGCGGCCTCGCGCAGCCGTTGCCGGAGCGCCGGAGATAGCTGCGGAGAGGGTGCTTCCTCGACGATCTTCTGATGGCGACGCTGCAAGGTGCAATCCCGATCACCGACGTGGATCACGTTCCCGCGGCGGTCTCCCAGCACCTGCACCTCAACGTGCCGGGCGGCTACCAAGTGCTTCTCGACGTAGAGGTGGTCGCTGCCGAACGAGGCCTCGGCTTCGGCCTGCGCGATGGGGTAGAGGCGGGACAGCTCGGCTTCGCTGGCGACGGGACGAATACCGCGGCCGCCCCCGCCGCCCACGGCTTTGAGCATGACGGGGTAGCCAATCGCCGCCGCCGTATCGGCTGCTGAGGCCAAGTCCGGCGCGAAGTCTTCGGACCCCGGCAGCACCGGCAACCCTACTTCCCGCATCGCCCGGCGCGCCGCTACCTTGTCGGAGAGCCGCTCGATGACCGCCGGGTGTGGGCCGATGAAGACAAGCTGGTATTTCTCGCAGATTTCCGCGAAGTAGTGATTCTCGGCCAGGAAGCCGGCGCCGGGATGGATAGCGTCGGCACCGGTGATGAGTGCTGCGCTGACAATGTTGGGAATGTGGAGATAGCTTTGGGCCGTCGGCGCCGGGCCGATGCAGACGGCCTCGTGCGCGAGGCGCACATGCAGGGCGTCGCGGTCCGCCTCCGAGTAGACCGCGACCGTGGCGATGCCTAGGTCGCAACAGGCGCGGATGATCCGCACGGCAATCTCGCCGCGGTTGGCAATGAGTACCTTTTGGAGCATGGTGCTCGACCTGGAGATCGTGCTCGGCGGGACGGTTGCTAGGCCATGACCAGACCGCCGTCTACGTTGAGCACCTGGCCCGTAATGTAGGCGGCATCATCGCTGACCAGAAAGGCGGCGGCGGCGGCAGTCTCCACCGGGTCGCCCCAGCGGCCCATCGGAATTTGGCTCATCACGAATTTCCGCATCTCCTCCGTGACATCGGCGGTCATCCGCGTATGAAAGAATCCCGGCGCCAGGACGTTGGCCGTAATCCCGCGCGTTGCGACCTCGCGCGCCGTCGCACGGGTCAAGCCGATGAGGCCGGCCTTCGCTGCGGCGTAGTTCGCCTGGCCGGCGTTGCCGGTGACTCCGACCACGGAGGCGACGTTGAGGATGCGGCCGTAACGCTGGCGCACCATCGTCCTGAGCGCCGGACGGGTGCAGAGGAAGGCAGCGGTAAGATTGGTCGTCAGTACGTCCTGCCAATCTTGCTCCTTCATCCGCAAGAGGAGCGCGTCCTGGCGCATGCCGGCGTTGTTCACCAGGATGTCGAGCCGCCCGAACGCTTGTACCGCGTGAGCGATCAGGCCATCGGCGGCCGCGCTCTTGGTCACGTCGGCCTGGTGAGCAACAGCCTGGCCGCCGGCGGTGCGAATCGCCGCGACGACGGCGGTAGCGCCGGCTGCATTGCCGCGGTAGTTCACCACGACACTAGCGCCAGCGGATGCAAACCGACGGGCCATCGCCTCGCCCAAGCCGCTGGACGCGCCCGTAATGACGGCCACACGATCACGTAAGTTCCCCATACTTTAACCCCAACGTGCCCGGCGGAGACCGGCCGTCGCGGTCGCTACATCGTCCGGCGTACACACTGCCCATGTCTCGGCAGTGGTATTGCGACGGCTTACCGTATTGGTGAGTACCTGCCCCGGCCCACACTCCAGAAACAGTGTTACATCTTGTGCGAGGAGATAGCTTACCGTATCAGCCCAGCGTACCGGCCGGCGCACCTGCTCGGTCAGCGCGGCGCGGATCACGTCCGGATCGCGGGTCGGCTGGGCCGAGGTGTTGAGCACCACCGGCGCTTGCGGTGGCCGGATTGCCAACGCTGCTACGGGTGCGGCCAGCGCCGCGGCGGCCGGCTGCATCGCTGCCGAGTGAAAGGCGGCGCTCACCGCCAAGCGCACGACCCGCCTGGCTCCACGCTGCCGGGCGGCGGCGCCGGCCGCCGCGACTCCCGCCCGGTCGCCAGCAATGACGACCTGGGTTGGCTCGTTGTGCGTCGCGACCGTCACGTAGCTGTCCGGCACCTCGTCCTGCGCTGCGGCACAGGCCGCGGCTACCTCGTCAATGGTCGATCCGAGCACTGCCGCCATGGTGCCGGGGTGGGCGGCGGCGGCCGCCTGCATCGCTTGCGCTCGCGCTTGCACCAGGTGGAGACCGTTCACCAGGGAGAGCGCGCCGGTAGCGATGAGAGCGGCAAGCTCTCCGACGCTATGCCCGGCAACATAGGCCGGCGCCAACTCCTGGGGGAGACGAGCGCCAAACCATTCTTCGGGGGCACCGGTCAAGGCCTCCTCGGCCAACGACTCGACACACGCCGCCAGGGAGGCCAGCGCTACGACCACGATTGACGGCTGGGCGTGGAGGGTGAGGCGTAGCTCGTCGGCCGGCCCGGTGAAGCAGCGCTTCAGCAGGTCTCCATCAAGCGCCGCGTCGGCCACGTCCATGAGGGCACGCGCCGCCGGAGAGCACTCATAGAGCGCTTGTCCCATGCCAACAGCTTGGGTTCCCTGTCCGGGAAACAACCAGGCGAGGCGTTGCAGACCTATGTTCAAGGCTTGGTTTCCCAGTCAGGTGTAGTGTGCTCGCTCGACCGAGCCGGCTTCCTTGCCGGGGCTAGAGGGCGCTGGTCGCAAGCTCGTCGCTGGACAGGACCTCGCGGCCACGGTACATCCCGCAGCTCAGGCAGGGATGGTGCGAAAGCCGGTATTCGCCACAATTCCGGCAACGTACCAACTGGGGCGGGCGCAGCGCATGATGCTGCCGCCGATTGTTGCGTCTCCGTCTCGACACCTTTTTCTTGGGTAGGGCGCCCATAACTGGTCTCCTTATCTACATCTATGTGACCGATTACGGTTCCGGCCGCGTCAAGGGGGGGCCGGCCCCCCTATGGCCCCCCCGCTGTGGCAGGGGGACATGGATTCCCGCTTTCGCGGGAATGGCAAGTTATGCAAAGGCCTCCTTGCACGGGCATGACTCGCGCTAGAGCCGCTCATACCACCTCCCGGAGCGTATCGGGAGTGAGGAGGGTCTGCAAGGGAGCGAGTCGCGGATCAATCTCCACCGCCTCGTGCTGGCACTGCTCGTGATTCCGGTTACGTCCACACGTCGCACATAGTCCGGCACAGGTTGCGGAGCAGAGCGGCTGCATGGGCATCGCCAGCTCGATATGCTGCCGCGTAGCCTCGGTCAGATCAAGCTCGTGGTTCGTGCTCAGGTCAAATCCGAGGTCATCGTGGTGTGGCGCTACCGCGCGGCCGGTCACAACGTCTACCTGCGGATAGTAGGTGGCCTCGAACGCGAGCGAGACCGGATGCGCGATTGCCGCGAGGCACCGGCTGCATTCGGCTGCCGCCGCCGTAGTAAGCTCGCCCAACGCTAGGATAGCACCGGCTTGACGGCGCCGCGGCCCGACCCGCAGCAGCTTGACCTGGCCTTGGATGGGAGCCATGAGCGTGCGGTCGCCGATGGTCGTCGGTGACACGCGGATGATCCGCTCCCGCGCGGCGCCGGTAGGCTCTTTGAGCAAGGCGGCAACGTTAAAGCGCAGTCCGTTCATGGGTATTCATGTCCGCACAAAAGAAGCTCGGGCCGACCAGGAACTGCCATCGGCCGGAGTGTCCGCCGTGTTCGTCAGGAGACCGGCTCCGGCTCGGCTACCGGCTCTTCTTCCTCTTCGAGCAGCGGCGGTGGCCGGTCGGAGATCGCCTCCATGCCGTGACGCACCTCGTCAAGGATGGACTCCAGGTGCTGGTCGAGCGCCTGGAGCACCTGGAGCGCATAGTCATCAGCGCCCTCGCGGATATCGCGCGAATGGGACTCGGCTTGGTGGAGCAGCTCCGCGGCCTGATCTTCGGCCGTCTGCAACAGGCCGCGCTCGGCAATGATCTCCTCAGCGCGTTGCTGTGCCCGAGCGGTGATCCGCTCGGCCGCCTCCCGCGCCTGGGTCGTGATGCGATCACGGTCCTGGCTCACGCGGCGGGCTTGCTTGATCTCCTCCGGCACGACAATACGCATCTGATCCACGATGTCGAGACATTCGCGCTCGTCCACCATAATCTTGTTGGTGAGCGGCATGCGCTGCCCCGCGTGGATGACGGCTTCCAACCGATCAACGAGATAGAGAATGTCCATGGCGGCTCACCCTCCTACGACCGGCCAATACGCGCACGTCATCCTGCATGCCTCCGGTGCCTTGCGTGCCACGCTCAAGTACGGTCAGCCGCTTGCACTCGCAAGGTGGTGCTCCGCTCGGTGAGCGCCGCGGCGACCGGCGCTGGTACCCATGCCGTCACGTCACCACCGGCCCACACGATTTCCTTGACAATCGTCGAGCTGAGGTAGAAGTGGCGCGTTCCAGCCATCAGGAGCACCGTCTCGACATCGGGTGCCATCTGCTCGTTCATACTGGCGAGCTGGAACTCCCCTTCAAAGTCCGATACGGCCCGCAGGCCCCGCACGATGGCGCCGGCGCCTACCTCGCGGGCCAGCGTCACCGTCAATCCTTGATACGGGCGCGCCTCGACGTTGTCCAAACCTTCCTGTTCGAGCGCCACACGCAGCAACGCCACTCGCTCATCCAAGCCAAACCAGACGTTCTTGCTCGGCTCGGCATACACGGCGGCGATAACCCGATCGAACAACCGCGCCGCTCGACGCGCAATGTCGAGATGGCCGTTTGTCGGCGGATCGAAAGTCGCCGGGTAGAGCGCAATCCGCGAGCAACCGCTCACGCGGGGGATTATATCAGGTTGGGAGCGGTGTGCGCCGGACCTACCCCCTGGCCCCTCACAAGGGTAGGTTTTTGTCTGCATCAGGATTTTCAGGATGCACGGATGAACAGGATGGATTCCCGCTGGCGCGGGAATGACGAGTTATGCAATGGTCACCATGTGCGGGAATCCAGGCGGCTGCCGGCGGTAAATGGCGTAGACGTTGTCGCCGTGGCGGCGGCCGCTAGTACGTACCAACTCGCCGTAACGCGCGGTCAGCGTGCGCCGTTTCGTATGCTCCACGGCCACCCAGGCCTCGTCGGCCAGCAGTGCGCCGGTGCCCAACTCAGCCAGCACGGCGTCCAGCTCCGGCGCCGCATAGGGCGGATCGATGAGCACCAGGTCGTAGGGGCCGCGGCCTCGTTTGGCGAGGATGGCGAGTGCCCCCGGCAAGCGGTGTCGCCAGATGCGCCCTTGGGCCGTGAAGCCGGTATGCGTCAGGTTGCGGGCAATGGTTCGCCGCGCGAGGCGGCCGCTGTCCACGAAGTCGGCGTGGCAGGCGCCCCGACTCAGGGCCTCGATGCCAAGCTGACCACTGCCGGCATACAGGTCGAGCACTCGCCCCGCGCCGGCGGCTGCCCCCAGCGCCGCGAATATGGCCTCCTTCATCATATTGAGGGTGGGCCGGGTCTCACGAGTGGGGGGTGCCCAGAGACGCGCACCACGCGCTGCGCCGGCAATCACGCGCATCGTCGGCTCACGCGGCGGCCGCGCCGCGCTCCCAGAAGGTCGCCAGTTTGGCGCGGAGCGCCTGGTGCTCCGGCCGCAGCAGGTCCGGGTCCTCGCGGACTATACCGTCCGCCGCCTCCCGCGCCAGCGAAAGTACCTTGAGGTCGGACAGATTGGCCACGTGGAGGTCGGGCATGCCGCTCTGCCGCGTGCCGAAGAACTCACCGGGACCACGTAGCTCCAAGTCTGCTTCGGCCAGGCCAAACCCATCGTGAATATCCTCGATAGCCTGCAAGCGCGGGTTCTGCCCCGGGTCGGTCGTATCGCTGAACAGGAGGCAGTACGAGCGGTGGGCACCGCGGCCGACCCGGCCCCGGAACTGATGTAGCTGCGCCAATCCGAACCGCTCCGCCCCCTCGATGACCATGACCGTCGCGTTGGGCACGTCAATACCGACCTCGACGACGGACGTGGAGACTAGGATGTCGAGCTGGCCGTCGCGAAAGTCGCGCATGACCTGCTCTTTCTCTTTCGGCTTCAGCTTGCCGTGCAGCAGGCCCAGCCGCAAGTCGGGAAACTGGCGTTGCAGACGTTCGAACTCGGCACGGGCAGCGCGGGCAACGACCTGCTCCGATTCCTCGATCAGCGGGCAGATCACAAACGCCTGCCGGCCTAGTCGGACCTGCTTGCGGAGAAACTCGTAGGCCCCGGAGCGGCCGAGCGGCGGCACCCACATGGTCTTGATTTCCTGTCTTCCGGGCGGCAACTCGTCAATCACCGACACGTCGAGGTCGCCGTAGACGGTCAGGGCCAGCGTGCGGGGGATCGGTGTTGCGGTCATCACGAGCAGATCGGGGTTATAGCCCTTCTCGCGGAGGGTGGTGCGCTGCCGCACACCGAACCGATGCTGCTCGTCCACAATCACCAACCCAAGGTTGTGGAAGCGGCCCTCGTCCTGAATCAGCGTGTGCGTCCCGACCAGCACGTCCACCTCGCCGGCCGCCGTGGCCGCCCAGACTTCGCGCTTGGCCGTTTTCTTCATGCTGCCGACGAGCAGCTCGACGTACAGGTCGAAAGGGGCCAGTAATTCCGTCAGGGTGCGGTAGTGCTGCTGGGCTAGGACTTCGGTCGGCGCCATGAGCGCGCCCTGGTAGCCGGCCGCGGTAGCGGCGACCAGCGCGCCGCCGGCGACGACGGTCTTGCCGGAACCGACGTCGCCCTGGAGCAGGCGGCTCATGGGGACCGGCTGCGCCATGTCGTTCAGCAGTTGTTTCAGGACGCGCCGTTGGGCAGTGGTCAGGGTGAAGGGCAGCTGGGCGGTGAACCGCGCCGTAAAGTCGTCCGGGATCGGGATAGCAATACCCGGCACGGCGCCTTGCCACTCCCGTTTGCGGCGGAGTAGCCCGAGCTGGAGCAGGAATAGCTCGTCGAACGCCAGCCGGCGGACAGCCTCCTTGTAGGAGGACGGATCGGACGGGAAGTGATACGCCGGCACGGCCTCGTCGTAGCGGACGAGCTGACCGGCGGTGCGGATCGCTGCCGGGAGGTAGTCGGTCAGCTGCTCCTCAATCCGGTCGAGCGCGAGTTTGATCCAGCGGCGCAGGGAGCGGTCGGTGATGCCTTTGGTCTTGGGGTAGACGGGCACGAGCCGGCCGGTATGGAACTCGTCGGCGCCCAATTCGACCTCCGGTGAGGCCATTTCCAGCCCGCCCCCATAGGAGGATTGGGGCTTCCCGATGAGCAGCACCGCGCCCGGCCGCGAGAGCATCCGCTTCATGTGGGGCTGGTTGAACCAAGTAGCGCGGAGCGCGCCGCTCTCGTCTCGAATGATCGCCTCGGTGATCGGGAAACGCTGTCGGGGAGTGCGTATGATCTGTGCGTGCCAGACCGTGCCCTTGACGGCCACCTCGTCGCCTACGGCCAACTCGGCAATGCGTTTGATCTCCGCGTGGCGGCGGGGAAAATGAAGATCAAGTCCTGAACGGTACGGACGTCCAGCTTCTCCAGTAGCTTGGCGTTCTTGGTGCCGAGCCGCGGTAGGCGCTGCACCGGATCGTCCAATTGCAGCGCCGGCGGGCGCCGGCCGCGCGACGGATGGGCCGGCTGACCAGCGGTTCCAGCGCGCCTTGTCGCGGCCGGCGTGACTGGGCGCGCCGCCGGGGGAGGCGATTGGCGCGGGCCAGTTGCCGGCGACGCCTGGGGGGTGGGGACAGCGGGGGCTGCACGCGCCGCTGCTTGCTGACGCTCACGCGCGGTGGCCGGTTTGTCGGCAGGGGGAGTGCGCGGCGCAGCCGGGCGGCGCGTCGGTGCGCCGGTGGTAGCAGCCGGTTGATCCACGGACGGCTCGGCGGCAACCAACGCCGCCGCGCGGCGGATTGCAGCTTGCCGCGCGTCCGCGGCCAGCCCCTCGTAGTCGGCCAGCAGAGTATGGAGCCGTTGCAGACGCGCGTGCAGTTGACTCTCCGGTGGCGCCTCGGCCACCCGTGCGGCGATAAAGGCTGCCAGGCCCCCTTGCGTAGACCGATCCTGATACGCCTGGCGGGACTCCAACGCCAGCGCCTTCCGCACCGTTTCGAGCACGCTCGCCCCACCACTCGGGCGAGCGCGGACGTGCCTCCTGGCTGGGCGAGCGACTGTCTCGGTCATCGGGTGTCAAGCGCTTCCGTACACCGGTGTTGGTGGTACAAGTCTACCTACTGCTGCGCGCTGGCCGCTGCCGGCAGTGACCGCCGGTGGCGGCAGGGTATATTTGCGGTGTTCAGCTACGTAAGAGCACCGATAGTTATGCAGCTTCCGCTCTTTGATCGCCCTGATACCGCAGCTGCACAGCCGGCCGCGGCCTTTGCAACGCTCGATGCGGCCCGCGCTGCGGCGCTGGCGTGTACGCGGTGTGGGCTGGCGCGGACGCGGCAGCGGGTGGTCTTTGGCGCCGGGGCGGCGCCGGCGCGGCTGTTCGTGCTGGGCGAGGGGCCGTCGGAGAGCGACGACGCGAGCGGCGAGCCGTTCAGTGGCCCATCAGGACGAGTGCTTGATGCTTGGCTGCGTACCTTGGGCACGGGGCGGGCGGAGGTCTGGGTTTCCAACGTGGTGCGCTGTCGTGCTGCGGATTTTGTAGGCCGGCGGCCCCGGAACCGGCCACCGCGTCCGAGTGAGATCGGGGCCTGTCGGTACTGGCTGGACATTGAGCTGGCCTTCGTGTCCCCCGAGGTCGTGTTGTGTTTGGGCGCCACGCCGGGGCGGGTGCTGCTGGGCCGCGGCTTCGAGCTGCGCCGGGATCGCGGACGGTGGGCCACGGGACCGGGCGGTATACTCGTCCTGCCTACCTACAATCCGGCCTACTTGCTGCGGCTCCGCAGCCAACAACGCGTCGCGGCCGAGGCGGCCGTGGCTGCCGATCTGGCTCTGGTGCGCGCCCGCCTTGCCCTGGCCGACACACTGCCATGACGAGCGAACCCGCAGCCCAACCGGCGGCCCAATTCGCGCGCTACGTTGTACCGACGCTGATGACGGTTGCCGTGCGCGTCGTGCGGATCGCGGCCATCGAGCCGCGAGATACGGTGTTGGACCTCGGCACGACGACCGGGCTGGCTGCTTTTCTGGTTGCCGCACAGGCCGATAGGGATGCCGCCGTCGTGGGCGTGGACGCCTCGGCCGCTATGCTCGCCATTGCCGAGGAGCGATCACGCTTGGCCGGTGTGCGGCCGGTGCGCTGGCACCGGGGCGACGCTACTGCGCTGGACTTCGCGCACGAGAGCTTTGATGCCGCGCTCTGCATCCATTTGCTCCACGACCTCGCCCGGCCGGACGAGGCGTTGGCAGAGGTGTATCGCGTCTTGGCGCCGGGAGGTCGCATCGCCCTGGCCGTGTGGGGCCGGGCGGCGCACAACCCCTGGGCCGTCCTGGTGGCACGCGCGGCCGGGGCAGCCGGGCAGCGCCTCACCCGACCGCGGCCGGACGTGTTCTCGCTCGGCAGCCCCGGGGCAGTCGAAATCCTGCTCCAACACGCCGGATTTGTGGCCATCGAGAGCGAGCGGGTGCGCGACAAGCTACGCTGGAGCACCGCGGCTGACCTATGGAATTGGTATACGGCGTGGCCGCACTTGGGAGCACCACTACGGGGACTGCCGGCGGCTACCCGAACCCACGTTCGACGGCAGCTCGACCACCTTTCCGAGCCGTATCGCGAGGGCGAGGGGCTGGCCATCCCGCGCGAGGTGGTCTACGCACGGGCACTCGTGCCGCCGGATTGACGGGAGCCACGTCTCCGCGGGGTGTCTATACTGTGTGAGGGGCCGTAGAAGATGATGACTACCGAACCGATGACCGCAACTCCCACAGTCCTACGCTCGGCACCGAGCGACGGCGTTTATTACCCCGACAGCGATGGGAAGCCGATGGCCGAAAGTGGTCTGCACCGGGACATCATGCTGGACGTGATTTTCATGCTCCGACAATGGTTTGCGAGGCAAAGCGATGACGTGTACGTCTCGGGGAACATCCTCGTCTATTACGTCGAAGGCGATCCGCGCCGCTCGGTGGCACCGGATGCACTGGTAATCAAGGGCGTGCGCCAATACCGGCGGCGGGTGGTCAAGCTGTGGGAGGAGGGGCGCGCGCCGCAAGTTGTCTTCGAGGTCACCTCAAGCTCGACACGCCGGGAGGATACCGGCCGGAAACGCCACCTCTACGCAGAACTGGGGGTGCGCGAATACTACATGTACGATCCTACCGGCGATTACCTGGCCCCCCGGTTACAAGCCTGGGTACTGGCCGAAGACAGGGCGAATGGACCCGCTTACCGGGAGATGCCGCTCCTGACCGAGGAGCCGGGATACCTCAGCCCGGAACTGGGGCTGGAGGTCCGGCTGCGGCGCGATGGCAGGCTGGGACTGCGCGACCCCGCCTCCGGGGAGTGGCTGGAAACAATCGCCGAGATGCGTGCCGCGCGCGATGGCGTCGAGGCCGCGCTGGATCAAGAAAAATCGGCGCGCTACCAGGCTGAAGTCGCACTCATCAAAGCCGAAACAAGACAAGAGCAGATCGAAACCGCGCTGCACGAAGAACAAACTGCGCGCCAGCAAGCTGAAGTTGCGCGACGTGAAGCCGAAGCCGCGGCGGATGCCGAGTCCCAGGCGCGCGCTCGCCTCGATCAGGAAGTCGTGCGGCTGCGCGCACGCCTCGCAGATCTCGGAGAGGGGAGCGGCTGAAGCGCCGCCCGTTCGGTTGGCGCCTCCGGTAGCATCGCCAGGCTGCTCCCGCGCTAACGGGCAGCTAACTCTGGGCCGGCCCGCAGTACGCGCTCTAGGCGCTGACGTGCAGCAGCATAGTCAATGGGCGTGCTAGGTATCGAGAACGCTCGGCCCTCTTGCTCCGCTAGCCAGGAATCGAGCGCCGGGATGCTAACACTAAGCGGGTCACCATTTTCGACATCGAGGCGCACGTAGAGATCGTCACCGACGAGGTAAGCAACTCCCCCGCGACCGCTACCACCCGGCAAGATGACTTCCATCCAGCCGATGTCGGCGAGATAGTCCCAGGTAGCCTCAGCCAAGCCGGCGATGACCTGCTCGACTACATTGGTGACGGCAGTCGGCGTGCTCATGGACGGTGCTCCCACTGTAAGTGGGACCGACGCAGCAAGCGATTTGGCAGATAAGCGGTCTGCACATAGCCGACAAACTGTCCGGCCTGGCCCAGTGGATCTATTTCGGTCCAGCGCCAGGCTGTGCGGGTAGTCATCACCAGGATGCCGCCAAGGCTACGCTGCCGTGACGAGGTGGATGGCCGTGGCTTTGGCAGTGGCGATGACGGCCCGGCCAGGCGCCAAGTCCAGCTCGTCCACCGCGGCACGGGTGACGAGGGCGATCACCGGAAAGCCGCAATCAACGGCAACACGCGCCAACAGGCCGCGTGGCTCGACCTTTTGCACCTGACCCGGCCAGGCATTGCGCGCACTCAGGCCGGCAAAGAGCCGGTGTTGGACATCGTCCGAGAGCCACCACCGGTCCCCCTGCTCGTCCGGCGCTGCCGAAGCCGCGCGGTCGGCACCACCTTGATCCACATTGGGTTGTGCCGGCCCAGCGGTCAGGAGGGTCACATCCTCCGGGCGGAGGCAAGCGTACACCTGGCTGCCGACCGGCCAAGCGCCGGCCACGGCGACGGTCACGGGCGGCGTAGTGCCGTCGAGGACAACGGTGACGGTGCCCCGGTCGGCCGCCGTCACATGCCCGCGCAGCACGGTCTCGACACCGAGGAACGCCGCCACCTGCGTATTGGCCGGCTGACCGAAGACGCTCGTCGGCGTGCCCACTTGGCAGAGCCGTCCGTCGAGCAAGACGACCATCCGATGGCCCAGCGTGAGTGCCTCGTCGCGCTCGTGCGTCACCCACACGGCCGTTGTACTCGTCTCGGCGAGCAGGTCGCGCATCTCGGCCGTGAGGGTCGCTCGTGTCGGCGCATCGAGTGAGGCAAAGGGTTCGTCGAGCAGGATCAGCTCCGGTTCGACGGCGAACGCGCGGGCCAGACTGACCCGTTGGGCCTCGCCACCGGAGAGGGTGTGTACGGAGCGCCGCGCCAGCGCCGGGATGCCGAGTCGGTGCAGCCAACGCTCCACGCGCGGCCGAATCTCTCGCCGCGGCACACCCCGCAGGCGCAGCCCGGTGGCAACGTTATCCGCGACCGAACCGTGGAGCAGCAGCGGCTGCTGAAAGACGGCCGCCAGGCGGCGGCGGTAGGTCAGCTCGCCGGAGCGCCGCAGCGGCGCGCCAGCGTAGAACAGCTGACCGGCGGCCGGCTGCTCCAATAGCCCCATCACACGCAGCAGCGTGCTCTTCCCGGCACCGTTCGGCCCCACCACGACCAGCACTTCGCCGCGATATAGCTCCAGGTCCGGCACGTCGAGGACGACGTGCCCGGTGCGCTCGGCGCGGATGCCGCGCAGCGCCAGGTGACACACCCGGCCGGCATCATCCGTCGGATGGTGTGGTGGAACAACGCGGGTGGGTGGGAGCGCCGCGGGCGCGGGAGTAGCCGGCGCGGCGCCGGCGCTCGCTCTTTTCTGTGGCCATAGGGCGCGCAGGGCACGCAGCGGAGAGGTCATAGTCGTTGTAGCGTCGGTGCCATATTCTCGATGCGCTGTGGTACCGGTGGTTCAGACCCGTCGAACCGGTGAAGCAACGGCAGTGGGGCCGGGGCTGCGGCTCAGGAGGCCCGGCCGCGCTGTTGTATCCAGGTGAGGATCATATTGACAGTGTAGACGAGGACCAGTAGGAGCACGGAGAGGGCGATGGCCCGATCGAAGTTGCCCCGGCTCGTCTCCAAGACTGTCGCCGTCGTCAGGACTCGGGTCTGCCCGGCGATGTTGCCGCCCACCATCATGCTGGCACCCACCTCGGAAATCACGCCGCCGAAGCCGGCCATCGCCGCCGCCAGGAGCGGTAAGCGGGCTTCCTTTGCCAGGAGCCAGAGCACCTGGAGGCGCGAGGCGCCGAGCGCCAGCAACTGAAGGCGGAGGCGGGAATCGAGCTGCTGGAGTGCGGCTGCGGACAGCGCGGTGACAATCGGTACGGCGATGGTCCATTGGGCCAGCACGATGGCCGCCGGCGTGTACAGGATGTTGAGCATGCCCAACGGCCCGCTGCGCCAGAGCAGAATGGTCACGACTAGGCCGGCGACGACCGGCGGTAACCCCATGCCGGTATGGGCCGCGCCTAGCGCCAGCCGGCGCCCCGGAAACCGACCGAACGCTAGGAGCGCCCCGAGCGGGATACCCACTACGAGACTGAGCACGGTAGCCGTGGCCGAGACTTGCAGCGACAGCAACGTGATTTGCCCGACCTCACGGTCGCCGCTCAGGATGATCGCGATGGCTTCCCGGAGACCGTCCCAGATTACTTCCATACCCGCTCCCTCTATCTCGTCTAGCACATTCCCTACCTAGTGCAAAATCAGGACCTCTTGTGGGCCTTGCGTAGAGGCATCATTCATGGCGCCCAGGGCACGATTGATCGCGCCCCTACAGGAAATGTCCACAAAGTCATCCGAAGACGCACTAGGGGAGATCGGCTACCTCACGGCCAGCGGCGGGGGTAAATACAGGCTCCCCATACTGCTCAATGCCAAAAGAGCCGATCAGCGTTTGGGCCGCCGGTCCGACGATGTACTCGGCGAAAGTGCGGCCGCCAGCCGCGTTGACTCGTTGTCCGCGGGCCGGGTTGACGGTTAGCACATGATAGATATTCAGTAATTCCGGGCCGGTGCGCTCGACCAACGGGACGAGCGCCAGCGCCAGGCGCTGGACCAAGTATGTGCCGCGATCAGTCAACACGTAGCCGCGCTTCTGCGAGGCAATCTGGAGGGATTGGCCTTGACCGGTCCCGCTTTCCTGGTACCAACTCCCGGCCGGCACGATGCCGGCTTGCTGCCAGAGCTGGCGCTCCCGCGTATGTGTACCGGACTGGTCGCCCCGCGAGATGAAGAGCGCCCGCTGCGACGCCACGCGCTGCAACGCGGCGCTGGTCGAGGGGCTATCCCGTACCCCGGCCGGGTCGTCGGGGGGGCCGACGATGAGGAAATCGTTGAACATCACCAGCCGCCGCTCCAGTCCGTGTCCCGCCGCGAGCCATGCTACCTCGGCCACCGGCGAGTGGGTCAGCAGCACGTCTCCTTCTCCGTTGGCTCCGAGCGCCAAAACCTGACCGGAGCCGGCCACGATAGGCTTGACGCGGTAGCCGGTCCGCCGCTGGAAATCGGCGACCAGAATATCCAGCAAGCCGCTGTCCCGGACGCTGGTCGTGGTCAGCAAGATCATATCGGGATGCGCCGGCTGCGGAACAGCGGTGCCTGGCGCGGCGGAGGGGGCCGGGCCGCGCTGGCACCCCAAGAACAGGAGCGGCACGACCAGGATGATATGGCCTACTGCACGCCTATCCATCTATATCGGCGCCCTTGTAGTAGTTTGCAAACCAGGGGAGTATCCGACCGGCAAAGTCATGGTAGCCGGGTGCCAACCAGCGAAAATTCGCCTCACAAGTGCGTTCCTGGCACGCCGGTCATGGTGAGCGTAGAATACTTTAGGGACAAGGTGAGTTAGGATACCCAGGAGGTGCTCACTATGAGTTCCACCAGTCTAACGCCTGGACAGGCCCACTCCGTGTCGTGCCGAGGTTGGGCCCCGCGGATCGTCCGTCGCGGGCGACTGATGCTGCGCGCCATAGCGATTCTCTTGCTAGTGGGGGGAGTGCTCCTGAGCGTCGCGAGTCCCTTCTCCGCTGCTGCGGCCGATCCTACGGTCGCAGTCATTGCTCTGGACGGCACCATAGACGCTCTGAGCGCGCGGCAGCTGGCCAGGGGGATCGCCAAAGCAACCGAGGAGGGGGCCGAGCTGTTGGTCATCACGCTCGATACTCCGGGTGGATTGTACAGCTCTACCCGGGATATCGTCGGGGCTATCCTCAGCGCGGAGGTTCCCATCGTCGTCTTCGTCTCTCCGTCCGGGGCACAGGCTACCTCGGCCGGCACCTTCATCGCAGCGTCCGCCAGCTTTGCAGCCATGGCCGCGGGCACTACTATCGGCGCGGCTTCCCCCGTCCGGCCCGGTGGCGAGGACCTCCCGCCGACCCTCGCCAAGAAGATCAACGAGGACTCGCGGGCATTTATCCGGGGTATCGCCGAACAGCGCGGCCGGAACGCGGCGGCCCTCGAAGAAACGGTCACAAAGGCACGGTCGTATTCGGCGAGCGAGGCGGTGACGCTGGATATCGTGGATTTCGTCGCCGACGACATGGCCGATCTGCTTACGGAGCTAGATGGACGGAGCGCCACGACCGCCGCCGGCGAGGTTGTCTTGCGAACCCATAATACTGAGATCCGCGCAATCGAACCGACCCTGCTCAACAGTTTTCTCGGCGTCTTGGCCAACCCGAACTTAGCGTTCTTGCTCTTCGTGCTCGGCGGGGTGGGGCTGCTGGTGGAGGCGGTTATTCCTGGCTTTATCGGTCCTGGAGTTATCGGCGGCCTCGCGCTGGCCCTGTCTCTCCTGGGATTCGGACATCTACCGGTGAACTGGGTGGCCGTCGGCATCCTCTTGTGCGCGCCGGTGTTGTTCTACCTGGAGACTATAGAGCCGGGAGTCAGCATCTTTGGCATCGGTGGCGTCGTCTGTTTGGCGCTGGGCGGGTTGCTGCTTTTCGGCGGGTTTTTCAGCACCTCGGACATCCCGGAACCCAGCTTCATGGTCAATCCCTGGCTGATCGGGGCGCTGGCAGGCAGCGCGGCTATCGCCGGTCTCGCCTTTGTGCGCTTGGTCCGAACGGAAGGGGGAACTGCCTCGGGCTATATCTCGGCGTCCGAAGCAGCCCTTGAGGGGGAGTGGGGGGTAGCCGCGTCGGACCTGGCGCCTGCGGGCAAAGTGTGGGTGGACAGCCAAGAGTGGACCGCAACTGCCGATACCAACGACCCGATTAGGGCCGGGGAGGAGGTGAAGGTCATCGGAGTGTACGGCGACATTCTAAAGGTGGAGCGGCCCTAGCAGGAGCCGTTTCCGCTGGCTGCGGCGCTCCTCACCACTGTCCGGACCTCACCCCCCGGCCCCTCTCCCCGTGGGAGAGGGGAGTCCGCCGCTAGTGGGCAAGTTGCCCGTCACTCCGGCAGCGGCAGGTGGGGGGATAGCTTCCGGCCCCGTATCGGGGTACAGGACATGCTTGCGCCGGAATGACGGAGGGGGGCTATTTTCATAGTAATGACGTAGTAGAGCGGTGTTGGTCATCACAACGCGGTGCAGGCACCACGAGGAGGTGAAGCGTGGCTGGTTTTCATACGGCAGGGCCGAACGAGGCGCTCATCGTTTCGGGTGGCGGGCAGCAGCCAACCATCAAGGTGGGGGGACGGAAGTTCGTGTTCCCTATCGTCCAAAAAGCGCAGTATCTCTCCCTAGAGGTTATGACTCTGACGGTCAACACCCCCAAAGTCTACACCTCGGAAGGTGTGGCGGTCTCCGTAGACGGCGTGGCCCAGGTGAAGGTCGGCCGTGGTGAAGAGGCCATCAGGACAGCAGCGCAGCAGTTCCTCGGGAAGTCGCCCCGAGAGGTAGCGGACATCGCTCTGCAGACGTTGGAGGGACAGCAGCGGGCCATTCTGGGAACGATGTCGGTGGAGGAGATCTACCAAGATCGCGTGGCGTTTGCGGAGCGTGTGCGCGAGGTAGCCGCCGCCGACATGACCAACATGGGACTGGAGATCGTCAGCTTTGCGATTCGGGATATTCAGGATGAGCAGGGCTATCTGGAAGCGCTCGGGGTGCGCCGGACGGAAGAAGTCAAGCGCGATGCCGCCATCGGGGAAGCGCAAGCGCAGCGCGACGCGGGCATCAAGGAAGCACAGGCGGAGCAGCAACGTCAGGCGGCCCGGTTCGAGGCCGATACCAGCATCGCCCAGTCCCAGCGCGATTTCGAGAGCCAGAAAGCCGCCTATGACCAGCAGGTGAATGCGCGCAAGGCGGAGGCCGAGCTGGCCTATTCGCTTCAGGAGGCGAAGACCAGGCAGCAGATCAGAGAGGAAGAGCTGCAGATCGAGGTCGTGGAGCGGCAGAAGCAGATCGAGATCCAGGAGCAGGAGATCATCCGCCGGGAGCGAGAGCTGGATGCGACGGTCAGGAGACCCGTGGAAGCCGAACGCTATCGCCTACAAACTACTGCTGAGGGAGAGAAGGCGCGGGTCCTCGCCGAGGCGGAGGCGGACGCGGCGTCCACGAGACTCAGGGGACAGGCCGAGGCCGACGCGATCAAGGCACGTGGATTGGCGGAGGCCGAGGCGATGCAGCAGAAGGCTGACGCTTGGAAAGAGTACGGCCAGGCGGCGCTGCTCCAACAGCTGTTCGAATCGTTGCCGGCGGTGGCTAATGCTGTGGCGCAGCCCTTGGCGAAGACGGATCGGATCGTGGTAATCAGCGGGGGTGGCGGTGAGGCGGACGGCGCCGGGACGAGCAAGGTGACGCGAGACGTTGCGAACACCGTTGCCCAACTGCCGGAGCTGGTCGAGGCGCTGACCGGCATCGACTTGCTGGGCACCTTGAAGCATCTGCCCGGCGTGGTGACGTCAGATCAGCCTGGCGCCGCGCAAACCGCCGCCGACACACCGCCCAATCCACCGGAGCCGGGAGAGGGGTAGCCCCCCTATGGTCCCCCCGCTGCGGCAGGGGGACGGGTGTGTTCCCTCTCCCGTCGGAACGAGGGAGGGTTGTGGGGGCCAGCCTCCTAGTCCTCGGCCCCGTTGAGGTGGGTGGCAAACCACTGGACTACCCGATCTGCGAAGTCGCGGTGACTGGGTTCCGACCACCCACCAGGGGCGTGGGTCTCGCCCTCGTATAATCGCAGCTCTACGCGCTGGCCGAGCCGGCGCAGGGCGCTGAAGACCTCGCCCGCCTGCGCCGGCTCCTCGGCAAGCGTTGTCCCGCAGCCAATCAACAGGGGCGTGGTCACCCGGTCGAGGTAGAAAAGGGGCGAGTTCTCGACGTAGGCATCCCGCCGCTCCCACAGGGAGCCTCCCAGACGGGCTTGTCCGCTCTCGCACCAGCCGAGCCACCGGCTATGTCCGTGCTCGTCCAACGCGCCGTAGACGCTCGTGAGGTTCGCGTAGACTGCACTGACCACGGCAGCCTGGAAGCGATCGGTCTGCGTCAGCAAGGCCAGCGTGCAGTAGCTCCCGTAGCTGTTTCCCATCAAGCCGAGGCGCTGCGGATCGGCAATACCTAAATCAATCAGCCGGTTGACGGCCGGGAGCACCAACCCCGGCAACTGGCGACGGGGATCGCGCTCCTCCATCGGCATGTCCGGGTAGAAGACAGCAAAGCCGCGGCTCGCCAGGAACTGCCCCGGCACCATCGCTCCGCTCCCACCGAAGACATGCTGATACCTTGATCCTTTTGCACCCCCATACATCTCGACAATCGTCGGGAGCGGCTGACCTTCCTCGTACTGTGGTGGTAGCAGCAGCGTACCCTCCTGCTGCGTCCCGTCCGCTCCCCGCCACGTCACCAGCCGGCTCGTCCCCAGCGCGATATCGCCCAGGTCAGGGTTGAAGGAAACGAAACGCTGGGCCCTCCGGAAGCCGTCGCGGAACTGCCACAACTCGGTGGGATGGTCAGCGGACCGGAGTAGCAGGTAGACGGTGGGTCCGTCCGGGGCCACTTCCATGCCGTAGGGGCCGCCAACCGGCGCCTTGGCCAACTCTGCCAACACCTCCGTCTGCCCACTCGCTAGGTTCAGCGCAGTGAGGAGCAGGTGCCTTGTCTGGGTGTGCCGGGCAAGCTGCAGCATGGCCCCGTGCTCCGGCTGCCAGCAAAGCGAACCCCGAGGGGATTGCACCCAGCGGAGCAACTGCTGCGGCTCATCCTCCGTACCGGCGGCAATCCAGCGCCGGCCGCTACCGTCGGCGGCGCACTCCCAATAACCGTCTTGGGACAGGCAGTAGACGCGCTCGCCATCTGCACTCCAGCGCGGCACCTCGTCGTCCCTCACGAGCCGGAGGTCTTCCCCGACGGCGAGGTTCGTCGGCTCGCCTGATCCGTCGGCCGGAACCACCCACAACCGGCCAGGGTACGTGCGCCCCCGCGAGACATACGCCAGCGAACGGCTATCCGGCGACCAGGAGCACTTGATACCGTATTCCTGGGGAATACGCCGCGCAAGCACGGTAGGGCTACGACCGTCGAGGGGAACGGTGGTCAGGTCGTAGTAGAACTGCTGCTTGGTCGGGTCGGCCGTGGTGTACCGCAACACGGCAACGGCGTGGCCGTCCGGGGCAACTTCCCAGCCCATCAAGGACCAGTCCGGCGCGAGCACGGTCACATCCCCGGTATGGACCATCACCTGTGCCAGATCACAGCGATAGCCGTCCGCCCAGCCTGGCAAGGTCGTCGGTGCTTCCGTCTTGGCTGTCGTGCTCGGCGGGGCATCCGGTGGCTCCGGGTCGAAGGAGAACACCCGTATCGCCGACGGACCGTCAGGAGCAGCCGGGGCAGTCTGCTGCTGTACAGCCAGCGACGCTGCCGCCGTCAGCTTCACGATCACGCTGCGGCTGTCCGGGGTCCACCGCGGCACCTCGAATCCGAAGAATGGACGCACCGGAACCGGCAGTTGCCGCACGGCGCCCGTGGCACGGTGCCAGATACCCAGGCCCGGTGGCTCCTGCTGCTGCTGCACGTAGGCGGCGAGCATGGTGCCGTCGGTTGACCACTGACCGCCCCAACTGGTCCTGGCGGCCGAGAACGGCGCCTCGACCGCGCCCGTCGCCGTATTGACGACCAAGACCCGGCTGCCTACGGCCTCGCTAGGCAGCCCTGAAGGCGTGAAGCCTTGGGCGTCCGACACTTCGGCCCCTGGCTCGTCGCGCATCACGCTGACGGCTAGCTTGGCGCCGTCGGGCGAGACATGGAGAGGTACCCGAAAGGTAGGCTTCCGCAGTCGGCGCAGCTGTGTGACGGAAAGGGTACGCTGGCTCATATGACCTCCTTGCTCATGAGCACAACGAGTAGTAGGGGGCCGCTGGCCGGACTACTCTATTCACCAAGATGCCTTGAAACCGCGAATACTCTCTCCCGGCTGTGGTTGAGTCTACTGCGCCACCTGGATTGCGGCTTTCGCCGCAATGACGGGGAGCCGGCTACCGGCGGCATACTACCTGATAGAATGCGGTCGGAAGAGACTTCTGACGAGAGGAGCACGCGCCATCACCTCCACACCGCAGTTCAAGCCGGCAGAGGCCGCGCCGCCGGCTGACCCGACCGACCGACCGGTCGCGTTTCGCTGGCGGGCGGTCGTGGCCGGGGCGCTCTGTGCGTATCTCTTGTCGGTGGCGCTGGGGTACGTCGTCGCCAAGCTCGGACTCGGCGACAACCTGATCGTGCGGCCGCTGGTCACGTTTGCGGCCCTCTTTGTCGGGGGGGGGCTGGCCGGATGGATGGCCCGGATTGCCAGCCCGCTCAACGGCTGCGCGGTCGGAATCGTCTACATCGTCGGCTGGGCCGTGCAGAACGCCATCTTCGAGGGGCGGCTGGTCGAACAATACGGCCCGGCCGTGCTGCCGCGCATGAATATATTGGGCATTCTGCTCGGAGATTTCTTGATCTTGGTTGGCGCTGCCAGTGGCGGGTGGGTTGCCGAGGTGTGGCGATACTGGCGAGGCAGACGAACCGGCCCAGGACCAGCGACGTAACGAGGGGGTGAGGCTCATGGCCAGTGCGCTCGAACGGCAGGACCCCGCGGTCTACGCGGCCGTGGTCGGTGAGGAACGGCGGCTGCGCGAGCACATCCAGCTGATCCCATCCGAGAACTACCCTAGTGCGGCCGTGCTCGAAGCGAACGGGTCGGTGCTGACCCAGAAGTATGCCGAGGGCTACCCGAACCAGCGCTACTACCAGGGGTGTCAGTGGGTGGATGAGGTCGAGAGCCTGGCGCGGCGGCGGGCGCGGCGGCTGTTCAAGGCCGGACATGCGAACGTCCAGCCCCATTCCGGCGCTTCCGCCAATATGGCGGTCTACTTCGCGGCCCTCCAGCCGGGCGATACGGTGCTGGGCATGGACCTCACCAGCGGCGGACACCTCACCCACGGCTCACCGGTCAACTTTTCGGCCAAGCTCTACAACTTCGTCCACTATAGCGTAGACCCGCAGACCGAGCGGATTGACTTGGACCAGGTGGCCCGTCTGGCGCGGGAGCACCGGCCGAAGCTGATTGTCACCGGCGCCACGGCCTATCCCCGCGTCTGGGAGTATGACCGCTTCAAGGAGATTGCCGACGAGGTGGGTGCCCTACACATGGCGGACATCGCTCACGTCGCCGGACTCATCGTGGGCGGCGTACACCCCTCGCCCATTCCCTACGCGCAGTACGTGACTTCGACGACGCACAAGACCCTGCGCGGGCCACGCGGCGGGTTGGTGCTGTGCGAGCGTAGACTGCGCCGTGACCTCGACCGGGCCATCTTCCCCGGCCTGCAAGGCGGGCCGCTGGAGCACGTCATCGCCGCCAAGGCCGTGATGTTCCACGAGGCGGCGCAGCCGGACTTCGCGGCGTATGCGAAGGCCGTCGTGGACAACTGCGCGGTGCTCGCCGAGACGCTGCTGGCCGAGGGGCTGACGCTCGTCGCCGGCGGCACGGACAATCACTTACTGCTGGTGCGCTTTCCCGCGGCCGGGCCGACGGGAAAGGAGGCCGCCGCGGCGCTGGAAGCGGCGGGCTTGGTGGTCAACAAGAATACGGTTCCTTTCGATACCAAGTCGCCGTTCGTCACCAGCGGTATCCGCATGGGCAGCCCGGCGGCCACGACGTTCGGTTTTCGCGCTGACGAGTTCCGCACGATTGGCCGGCTGATCGCCCGCGTGCTCCGCAACCTCGACGATGACGCGGTGCCGGCCGCGGTCGCTGCGGAGGTGCGGGAACTGGCGAGCAGTGTGGTTGAGCGGCGCGAGCGGGAGGAGACGTGGCCGCCGCTCTTCGCACCACACGAGGCGGCTCCGGCGTTGGTCTGACGGTTTGGAGCGCCCTGTGTAGGGGAGATACCGGGCGGCGGCTCCGACACGCCCACCATCCATATGTATCTTGATCTTGGTCAATTCTTGCTTGGCTCAAGGAACTGCGTCATGAGTTCACGGACTTCCCGGGGTTTGTCGAGGTTGGTATAGTGCCCGGCGCCTTCGAGTTCGGCCAAGTGAAAGTTCGGTCTGCGCTCCAGAGCCGCCAGAGTCGGTCCGAGGCTGCGGTTGACTGCTTGGTCCAGCGACCCTCGAATCAGCAGGATTGGGCCGGACCACGATACGGCGGCGGCCAGGTAATCGTAGCTGCGTATACCCCAGCGAATGTGGTTACTGACAGATACCGGAAATTCCGCCAGCATCGCTTTTATCAAGGCAGGGGTATGCTCGTAAGTGGCTACCTTAGCGATCAGCGCGGCATGGAGTTTCGTCCCGGCCAGCCGATAAAACAGGTTCAGCGCCGCCAAGGAAATCCAGGGCCAGTTGATCCGATAAGTCGTGCCGTATGTAATCAGGCTTCGCACCCGCGACGGCGCGCGGCTGACCAGTTCCAGCCCCACCACACCACCCAAGGAATGGCCGACAACATCCACGGTTTGCATCCCGCGCACATCGAGCAATTGAATAACGTCGTCGGCCAACCGAGCTATCGTGAAGGACTCTGGCGCCATCTGCCGCGGTGTTGACGAGCGGCCAGAGCCGCGCAGGTCGAAAGTAAGCGTCCACCGTCCTCTTCTGGCAAAGTAGGCGGCGTCAGCCGCGTACCCTAATTGCGTTGCCCCAAGCCCCGGGCAGAAAAGCAGCGCAGGCGAAGTTTGCGGCCCGCGAAGCGTATAGGCGATCCGGACGCCATCATCCACTGCTACGCTCCCCGATTCATCCATCCAGCACCCCCCTTATTGGCACAAGCTCGCGCAGCCGGCCTTTTTCCATGCAATAAGAGACGTGACCGTTGCGCTTCACACCACGCGAGGTGGTGGCTCCGGCACACCCACCATCCATTCTACCCCCATATCATCCCAGCCTGACTCACAGTCAGGCGGAGCGCACCGGGTAGCGCTCCTGACCGTGCTATGATGGTGGCTTATGTTCACGGTACTGGACCCGGCCACGCTGCCACACATTCGCCCCTACCGCGACGAGGATGCGGAGGGCGTCGCCACGATGTGGAACGACAGCGATAGCGAGTGGCCCGGCAGTTGGACGGAGGGGACACTGCACACCGCCGAACGGGTGCGCCGCGAGTACGTGGAAGCGCAGCTGATCGAGACCTACCTCGCCTTCGCCGACGGCCAGGTGGCCGGGTATTGCTCGTTGGGGGACGACAGCGATGATCCGCAGGCCGCCTGGGTGCCACTATTGAACGTCAGCCCACAGTTTCAGGGCCGCGGTCTCGGTCGTGACCTGCTCAAGCGTGCCCTGGCGCATACGTGTGCGCTGGGCTACCAGCGGCTAAGTCTCGGCACGTGGGCGGGGAACATGAAGTCTATTCCGCTCTACAAGAAGACCGGCTTCTTCTGGGTGCCCGATACAAGCGTGACGATGCAGAACTTCCTGCCGCTGCTGTTCGCGCTGCGGCCGGTCCAGGAGTTCCTCGACGGCGCCGATTGGTACACAACACAGGTGCGGGACCTGTCGGCCAGCCCCGACAAGGAAAAGCGAGGCAATACCGAGGTCTTCACCTACGTCTGGCGCCGCGACGGGCGTGAGCTACGCGCGACGATTGATCGCCACGCGCGCGGTTTGCTGGCCCTGGAAACCGACGAGTGGGCGATCTCGTGTACGCTCGACGATCCCGCAGTGCCGCTCGGCGGGCAGCGCACGCTGACGTGGGAGGTGCAGCACAAGCGGGCCGGCCCACTGCCGGTCACGCTGGTCGCCGAGGCCGACGCGGGCCTGAGTACGTCGTTCCAAGTGCGCGCCGCGGTGCGTGAGCGGCAGGTTTGGACGCAGCGCGTCACCGCCGAGCGGGATGCCGACCCGAAAGCCGCTGCGGACAAGGCTCCACGGGTGCGTACTGCGGCCATCATTGGGGATGCAGTCGTGCCGCTGGCGGTGGCGGCGCGACCGACCAAGCCGGTGGACGTGGCGCTCGAACAGCACTACCGACTGGTGCCGGAGGTGCCGCGACCGACCTGGCTGACCGTCACCAACCGCCTCGATGAGCCGGTGCGCGGCTCGGTCACGCTGGGGGCAACCGACGGCCTCGCCCTCGCCCCTGAGGATACGGCCACCCAGGCGTATGATCTGCCGGCCAAAGGGCGCACGGCGTTTCGGCTCGCGCCGCACGCCGCCCACGCGGGTCTCCACCGCTTGAGCGCGTACATCGAAACGTCCCGGGGTGCTGCCGGCGAGGACGGTGAGCCGGTAACGCTGCCGGCCCGCACCGAGCGCCTGACGATCCCTTGCTTGGCTCCGGGTGCGCTGCTGGTGCAGCGCGAGGAGGACGCTATCTCCGTGCATAGCGACCAAGCGGTGATCCGGGCCTCGCTGAAGGGCCGCTGGGGTGACCAGTATTTTTCCGTGACGGATCGGGCAACGGGCCGCGATCTGGTCTGGCAATCGGGTGCTTTTGGCCCCCCCTTCTGGCCCGCGGAGGCGGGGCGGAAGACCTTTGAGGCCGAGGTGGTCGGCGGGGGAACGGAGAGCAGCCGGGTGGTCATCGGGCTGACGGCACAATCCGATACCTGGCCGGGGGTCGTATTTCGGCGTCGCCTCGAAATCGGCGGCGCTCCGATCATCCGCGCTTGGTATGGCATCACGAACAACGGGCGCGTACCACGCGCCGTCCAAGTGCAAACGGTGACGAGTAACGACATCGCCCGCTCGCGTGTCGCGCTGCCCCTGCGGGAGGGCTTGGTCGTAGATGAGCGTATGCAGTTCCCAGACTCGGCCGAGTCCGAGTGGAGCACTCCCGACCAATGGGCCGAGACGTGGACTGCCGAGTACGCCGACGGTCTGGTGTCGGGGTGTGTGTGGCGCGACGCCACGCGGGTTGAGGTCTCCTGGTCGGTGCCGGCGCTGACCTTCGATCTCGGCGAGGTCCCGCCCGGCGTGACGCGCGAAACACCGCCCATCCTGCTCTATGCGGGGCGCGGCGACTGGAAGATAGTGCGGGAGCTGTGGCGCAGCTACGTCGCACCCGCAGCGCCGAAAGAGCCGCCGCGCGCCCACGAGGCGCTCACGGCTACCGTGGCGCCGCTGCTATTCGACACCCGCACGGCGACAACCCAACTCGCCCTAACGAGCTACCGGCAGCGGGTGCTCACCGGGGACGTGCGCCTGTCTACCAGTGCCGGCGTTGACGTGACGCCGGCGACGCTCCCGTTGGCCGATCTGGCGCGCGGCGCTGCCCAGAGCCACGACCTCGGCGTGACGTTTGCGGACGGGGCTGCCGGCGCGCACGACCTCGCGGTGGATATCGAGCACCAACTCTGGGACGAGCGACGCACGCTGACCGTGATTCGCGGCGGTGATCGCCGGCAGCCGGTTACGGTCGAGAACACCACCGCCGGAGACCGCGCGGCGGTAGCCATTGACAACGGCCGGATGCGGTTTCTCGTCGTACCGGAGCACCGGGGCGGCATAGCCTCCTGGCAGGAGCGTCGGGCCGAGGGGCGAATAGTCGAGCACCTGCATGCGGCGCGGCCGGCCCCGGGCATCTTCGTCTGGTTCAACCCCTGGTACGGCGGCCTGAATCCCGGCATCAGCGGCCCGGGGACGCGGCGCTCGATCGGGCCGCTCGATGAAGCCCGGTTCAGCTGGGAGGAGACGACCAGGGACGGACCGGGGGGTGTGCGCTGGCACGGGGTCCGGCTCACTGCCGACCTGGAGCACGAGTCGTGCCGCGGCAGCCGGTTGAGCCTGTCCTACCTCACACTGGGAAGCTCCAACCTGCTCGCCGTCAGTACGGAGTTCACCAACGGCCCCGCGCCTTTCGACGGCCACCTGAGGCTCACGTCGTTCTTGCAGGTGGACGGTGATCGCAAGGTTGGCCGTCTCTTCTATCGGCGCCATGGGCTACGCCAGGCCAAGCGCGTCCATGGGGGCGACGCCAGCGGGGCCGGTACGTGGATGGCAGTACGCAACGACGAGACGGGACGTGTGCTATGCGCCGTCGCCGGCTGCCACGACTTCAACATCGGGCCGCTGGACATGGGCTTGGAAGGCGCACATCTCACCGCCCACCACCCGCTGCGGCTGGGGCCCGGCGAAACGGCGCGGGGGATCAGTTTCTTTGTCTTGGCCGCCGACCTCGATGAGGCGCTACGCTATGCTGGTCTGACTGACGCCGGGGTGTTGTAGGCATGCCTCACCCCCCGGCCCCCTCTCCACAAGTGGAGAGGGGGAGTCGGTCGGAGGTGAACAGGGGTGTGGCACGGCTCCACTAACCACTCGCCATTGGCCACTGACCGCTGTCCGAGAGGGTGAGGGCCGGGACAGGAGACGGAGACGATGGTGAACCCTATTCGTGCCGGTTTATTGGGGACGGGACACGGCCATGCGGCCGGGAAGCTCAACGTGATGGAGCAGTCCGACGATTATGAGGTCGTGGGGGTGGCCGAGCCGGATCCGGGTTGGCGGGCCATCCGTGAGCAAGAGCCGGCTTTTGCCGACGCGCGTTGGATCGAGGCGGCGGACTTGCTCGACGATCCCAGTGTGCAGCTGATCGCCGTCGAGAGCGATGTGGCGCCGAATCTGGCGCTGGCACGGCGCGCCGTCGAGGCGGGCAAGCACATTCATCTCGACAAGCCGCCGGGCACCTCCCTGCCGGAATTGCAGTCCCTCCTGGCAGAGGCCAACCGCTGCGGCCGCTTCGTCCAGCTGGGCTATATGTTCCGCTACAATGCCGGTTTCGAGCTGGTGTTTCGGGCCGTGCGTGAGGGCTGGCTGGGCGACGTGTACTACGTCCACGCGAGCATGTGCAGTAACATTCCCTTCGAGCCGGAGGACACGTTCGCTCCCGGCATCCCACTACGCGGGCGGGCCGGGTTGGCCTTCCATCCGGGGGGGATGATGCTGGAGCTAGGCTGCCACATCATTGACCGCGTGGTGGAGCTGCTCGGCCGGCCAAACAAGGTGACACCTTTCTTGCGCCACGATAGCGGGTACCCCGATACGCTCGCGGACAACACGGTAGCGGTCTTCGAGTACGAGCGGGCGGTGGCGGTCGTCGAGACAGCGGCAATGGAAGTCCAGCATATGGTACGGCGTCAGTTCGAGGTCGTGGGCACCAAAGGGAGCATCATGCTCCAGCCGCTCGAACCACCCGCCATCCGATTGTGCCTCCAGGAACCGCGAGGCGGCTATCAGGCCGGCTGGCAAGACGTGGAGGTTCCGAACATCCCGCGCTACGAGCGCGACCTCGCAAAGCTGGCACGGGTCATCCGCGGTGAAGAGCCGATTGATTACACGAGGGAGCACGATCTCATCACCCAGGAGACCGTTCTGCGTGCCTGTGGCACGCCGTCGTAGGGGCGGCAGCGTCGCTCCTCACCCCCGGCCCCCTCTCCACCATGCGGAGAGGGGAGTCCATCGCAGGCGGGACTCACCCCGGCCTGCCTCGCGATTAGCACTCGCTGGCAACGAGTGCTAAATGCTGCTACAATGGGCTGCTGAGACAGCCGCAGTCTGGTGCGGGCGTGGTTCAGCCAAACAGAGCCTTTCGTGTGTTTCGGCGCAGTGCGTGAATGAGGAGGAGGCGCGATGTCCAAGCAGTTGGTATTTGACGTCGAGGCCCGGCGTCACCTGAAAACGGGGGTGGACGTGCTGGCGGAGGCGGTCAAGACGACCCTCGGTCCGAAGGGGCGTAACGTGGCGCTCGACCAGAGCTTCGGCACACCTACGGTCAGCCACGACGGGGTGACGGTGGCGAAGGAGATTGACCTTGAGGACCCGTTCGAGAACATGGGCGCGCAGCTCCTGAAGGAGGCGGCGACCAAGACGAACGACGTGGCGGGTGACGGGACCACGACGGCCACGGTGATCGCTCAGACCATCGTCAACGAGGGGCTGCGTAACCTGGCAGCGGGCGCCAACCCGATGATCATCAAACGCGGCCTCGCGCGCGGCGCCGAGTCCGTTGTGCAGGCGGTTCGCGATATGGCCGTCGCCGTACAGGGACGCGAGGACATTGCCAATATCGCCGCCATCTCCGCGAACGACCCGGAGATCGGGCGGCTAATCGCCGACGTGATGGACCGCGTCGGCAAGGACGGGGTCATCACCGTCGAGGAATCGCGCGGTCTCCAGTTCGAGATTGATTACGTGGAAGGGATGGAGTTCGACCGGGGCTACATCTCCCCCTACTTCGTGACCAACCAGGACACCATGCGGACCGAGCTTGAGGACCCGTATCTGCTCATCACCGAGCAGAAGCTCTCCTCGGTGCAAGAGCTGGTCCCGTTGCTGGAGAAGCTGATGCAAACCGGCAAGAAGGAGCTGGTTGTCATCGCCGAGGACGTGGAAGGCGAGGGGCTGGCGACATTGGTCGTCAACAAGCTGCGGGGCATTCTCAACGTGGTGGCCGTCAAGGCGCCAGGCTACGGGGACCGCCGCAAGGAGCTACTCAAGGACATTGCGATCCTTACGGGTGGCCAGGTCATCAGCGAGGAAGTGGGGCGCAAGCTGGACAGCGTGCAGCTCTATGACTTGGGTCGCGCGCGCCGGGTCGTGGCCGACAAGGACAACACGACGATTATCGAAGGGCATGGCAAGCAAGAGGACATCCAGGGGCGTATGCAGCAGATTCGCACCCAGCTCGACGAGACCACCTCGGAATACGACCAGGAGAAGCTGCAAGAGCGGCTAGCGAAGATGTCCGGCGGTGTGGCGGTGGTGAAGGTCGGGGCGGCGACCGAGACGGAGCTGAAGGAGAAGAAGCATCGCGTGGAGGATGCGCTGTCGGCCACCCGCGCGGCGGTTGAGGAAGGTATCGTCCCCGGTGGCGGCGTCATCCTGATCAACGCGGCGCGCGCGCTCGACGACATCAAGCTGGATGGTGACGAAGCGACCGGTATCGCCATCCTGCGCCGCGCCCTGGAAGAGCCGTTGCGCCAGATCGCGCACAACGCCGGACTGGACGGCTCGGTCCTGGTAGACGCGGTGCGCGAGCGGCAGGTCAACGAGAACAACCGCAACTACGGGTTCGACGTGATCTCCGAGCAGCACGTCGAGATGGTGAATCAAGGCATTACGGACCCGGCGAAGGTCACTCGGTCGGCCATCGAGAATGCGGTTTCCATCGCATCCATGATCCTGACGACCGAGGCACTCGTGACTCACGTTCCAGAGCCACCCGCACCGCCGGCGCCGGACCCGGACGGCATGGGCGGCATGGGCGGTATGGGGGGCATGGGGGGCATGTACTAGACTCCCCATATACACCACGGCACGTTCGGCTAGGCACTCAGGAGGCGACCCGTGATTGGGTCGCCTCTTTTTTGTGCGCGGCGGCGGGCGGGCGGCGAGGTGGACCTACCCCCGGCCCCTTCCCTGGCAGGGAAGGGTAGTCAACGCGGCGACCGGATAGTGCTGCCATCCAGAGAAAACAAGCCGCACGGCGACCTGTAGCCCGTGCCCTGAAGAGAGGAGGTTTGGGGATAGGTACGGGAGGCTGACGCTACTCAGGCCAGCGGCCCGATGGTACCGCCGAGGAGCGCAAAGACAATCAGCACTCCCAGCCAGAAGAGGAGCACGATGACCAGCGAGGCAACGGCGCGGCGCGACAGCGATCCGCGGTCGGGGGACACCAGGACCTTGCGGTAGCGCCAGGGATCGGCCATTCCGGGGGGGCTATTGCGCGGATCACCTGGGTCGGCAGGCCCCTGCGTCGGCGTGGACACCGTAGATTCATCCATAGCGAGTATCTCTGGGCTAAGAATAGAAGGGCCGCTGCCATCGTGTCAACCATATCGGGTCATCACTCCACCGGTCAGGCTCCGGTCCGGCCGGCCTATGGCCTCCTACGGCCCCCACATAAGGGTGGGTTTTTGTCTGCATCAGGATTTTCGGGACGCAGGGATGAGCAGGATGGGGGGTGACTACTGCCCTCACCCCGGCCCTCTCCCCTCACAGGGGTAGGTATTTACATGGATAGGCAGGATGGGCGGGGAGGGGGCTGGCCGCGGGGGGCGGCCCTCACCCCTCCACCCCCTCTCCACATAGTGGAGAGGGGGTGGAGGGCCTGGAACAGGCCCTCTGAATGGCCCTGGATTCCGGCCCGGGAGCGGAGGAGGGGGCCGGCTGGCGCCGGAATGCCGGAGGAGCCGGTGAGAATGACGGGAAGACGGGCGCAACATGGTGTGCCCCTACGGCTTGGCCTGTACCTACCCCAGTCAGGGACCTCTCCCAGGGAGAGATGGTGACTGGATTCCCGCTTGCGCGGGAATGACGGGTTACGCAAAGGTCTCCTGACAGGGTAAAGACGGGGGCTGGGCGCAGTGAATCGTGCCCCTACGACCTGGACCGTACCTATCTCTGTGCGCTATCACTGCGGGGGTAGGCCGCTGCGTGCCCAGCCGGCGGCTCCGGCGTGGTATGCTCCCTGGTGCGGAGGGGAATACGCTGCTTGCCGGAGGCGTGTCGCTACACGTGGAGAGCGGAAGCGGCGCGGCTACGAGGTGGCGGACACGCCCTCGACGCGCCAACCCTCCAGCCACTACAGGGGAATAACCGAGAATGCCACCTCCGCCAAGTGACGCGCTGCTACAGATCGGCCCGCTCGTGCTGCGCTGGTATCCCTTGCTAATTGCGCTGGGTATTTTTGTCGCCATGCATCTCACGGGCCGTGAGCTGGAGCGCAAGGGCTACTCCTACGATCTATCCAGCGCCATGGCCATCGTCGTGGTGCCGCTGGCAATCATCGGGGCACGCCTGTACCACGTAATCACCACGTATGAACACTACACCGACAACTGGGTTCGCGCCTTCCAGATTTGGCAGGGGGGCATCGGGATGCCCGGCGCCATCGCCGGCGGGGCGCTGGGACTCTGGCTCATGTCGCGCTACTACCGCCTGCCCTGGCAGGTCACTTTCGACTCTATCGCGCCGGGCCTGATTCTGGCCCAGGCTATCGGACGCTGGGGGAACTACTTCAACCAGGAGCTGTTCGGTGGCCCGACGATGCTCCCGTGGGGGCTGTACGTGGATGCCGCCTACCGGCCGGCGGAGTTTGCCGACGTAGAGCGTTTCCACCCCACGTTTCTGTACGAGTCCTTGTGGAACCTGGCCCTGTTCGGTCTGCTCTGGTATCTGCGGCCGCTCGACCGCTGGTGGCCGCACGGGACGGCGACGCTGGTCTACCTGACGGGCTATGGCCTAGTGCGGCTCTGGCTCGAAACGGTGCGGATTGATACGGCGCTGCTCTTCGGCCCGGTCCAGCTTGGCGAGACCGTCTTAGGTCCCTGGCGGCACAACTTCTTGCTCGGTGGACTGGCAGTGCTGGTCTTTGGCGGCTGGCTGGCCTATAGGCTGTACACGACGTGGCGCGAGCGCGGCCCACCACCGCTCTTTGCCGCGACCACGCCGGCAAGCGGGAAACAAAAGTAGCAAGGCTGAGGGAACACGAAGATGGCGGTAGCGACGGAAAATCCGCTTCTGGTGCGGGTGGCTCGCTACGAGTGGGGCGACTCCGAGGCGGTGATCGCGGTGCGGCGCTCGGTCGGCTGGTCGGGCGACACGGTACACGACCAGTTCCGAAGTGTTGCCGCAGGGAGGCGGCTGGTCCTGGTTGCCGAGTATGAAGGCTATGCGGTCGGTACGGTGGCATTGGAATGGAACAGCCCCCACTACCGTACCGCCGGTGGTCAGCACTCGGCGCATATCAGTAACCTCGTGGTTCGTCCGGCGCATCAGCGCCAGGGTATCGGTCGGGCGCTGGTAGAGGCAGCAGAAGCGGCGGCGGACTCGCGGGGGTACAGCGTCGTCACCATCGGCGTTGACCAACCCAATCGCTACGCCCGGCGGCTGTACGAGCGTTGGGGCTATCAATGGCTGAAGGACAACCGCCAGCATTGGGGGATCGTCCATATCCTTGCTCGCCGCCTGCCACCGCCTCGCTGGTAGGGAACAGGCACCCGGACAATTAGCGGGTTTGCTTACGACGACACGGCACTGGTATGAGGAGCAGGTGAAGATGCAGCTTGGCGTTGTCTTTCCGCAAACCGAGATCGGCGCTGATCCGGACGCCGTCCGTGCCTATACGCAAGCGGTCGAGGGAATCGGATTCGAGCATCTGCTCGTGTTCGATCACGTGCTGGGAGCGTACCCGGAGGACCGTCGCCCGGACTGGCGCGGCGCGTACACTCATGAAGATATGTTCCACGAGCCGTTCGTGCTCTTCGGCTACCTGGCGGCTATCACGACACGCCTCGAACTCGTCACCGGTATTATTATCCTCCCGCAGCGCCAGACGGCGCTGGTCGCCAAGCAAGCCGCCGAGGTGGATGTGCTGACAGGTGGAAGGCTGCGCCTGGGCATTGGCATCGGCTGGAACGACGTGGAGTACGAGGCGCTGAACGAGAACTTCCGCAACCGCGGCCGTCGTTGCGAGGAACAGATCGAAGTGCTGCGGGCACTCTAGACACAAGAGCTGGTGACCTACGAGGGGCGCTGGCACACGATACGCAATGCGGGGCTTAACCCCTTACCCGTGCAACAACCCATCCCGATCTGGTTTGGGGGCGGGGCAGAGCCGGTGCTCCGCCGTCTCGCGCGGCTTGGGGACGGATGGTTTCCGCAGCTACAACCGGACGACACTGGGCGAGCGACGGTCGCGCGGCTCAGAGCATTTGCCCGTGCAGCCGGCCGCGACCCCGGCGAGATCGGCATCGAGCCGCGGCTGAACATCGCGCAGGGCAATGAGGATTCGTGGCGTGCCGAAGTTGCCGCTTGGCTAGACATCGGCATTACGCATTTGAGTCTGAACACGATGGGTGGCGGCCTGCGCTCGGTGGACGAGCATCTCGCCACGCTCCGCCGCGGCAAAGCAGCGTTGGATGACTTGGCTACCGGCACTGGCTCGCCCTAGCTTGCCACTATGCCGACGCACAGGGGATGGTGGATTCCCGCTTGCGCGGGTATGACGACGGTGAGGGACACTACGACTGCAAATGTGATTGGCATAATTAAGGATGCGTGGAGGGTAAGGTTGGACGCGGGGAACGGCAGCAGCAGCGCAAACCGGGGTAATGGGACGACAGCGGCAGATCCGCCGGTGGTGGCCGTGGTGCGGACGCGCCCGGAGGCAGTGCTCGACGATGTGGATCGGCTGATCGAGCTTGCAGGTGTCGAGCGCTCCTTGCAGCCGAGCCTGACGACCATTCTCAAGGACAATATCTCCTGGCACTTCCCGTTTCCGGGTGCGAATACGACTCCTTGGCAGCTTGAGGGGACCGTCCGGGCACTGCGCGCGCGGGGCTACGACCATCAGGTCTGCGTGCAGAACCGGACGGTCGTCACGGATGCGTTCAAGGGCGAGGACCTCAACGGGTATGTGCCCATCTTCGAGCACTACAATATCCCGGTGCGCTACAACTTCAAGGGTGAAGACATGCGCTGGGTGCGCTACGAGCCGCGCACGCCGATGCGTGTGCTCCACGACATCTACCCGGAGGGCATCTTCGTGCCCGATTACTTCATCGGGAAGAACATCGTCCATCTCCCCACGGTCAAGTGCCATATTTATACCACCACCACCGGGGCGATGAAAAACGCCTTTGGCGGTCTCCTGAACACGAAGCGCCACTACACCCATAGCTGGATTCACGAAACGCTGGTAGACCTGCTCGCTATCCAGCAGGAGATTCACTCCGGTATCTTTGCCGTGATGGACGGCACGACCGCCGGGGATGGGCCTGGCCCGCGGACGATGCGCCCACGGCAGAAGGACGTGCTCCTCGCCGCGGCGGATCAAGTGGCGATAGACGCCGTGGCGGCAAAGCTGATGGGCTTCGATCCACTGTCCATTCCCTACATCCGCCTGGCACACGAGCAGGGCTTGGGCTGTGGAGACGTGCGGCGCATCGTGCTCGTCGGGGATGACGTGAGCGCAGACCTGGAGCGCGGCTGGGGGTTCACCGTTGGCGATAATGCGGCGAGTATCATCGGGAATCTGCTGTGGTTCAGCCCCCTGAAGGCGCTCCAGCGTTTCTTTTTCCGCACTCCGCTGGTACATCTATTCATCATGGGGTCCGAGGCATACCATGATTATTATCGTTGGCCGGCACGCGACCGGGCGGTTTTCGAGGCGTGGCGGCGCGATTCACCCTGGGGCGCACTGTTTACACGCTACCGGCAACAGGGCCATCTCGCCGACGCAGAGCGGGTGGCGGCCGGCGCGTGAGGCCAGTGGCCAATAGCTAGTGGTGAGTGACGAGAGCAGAGCCGGGAAATGGCTCCCTATGGTCCGCCCACAGAGCGGGGGGCATAGATTCCCAGACACGCGGGAATGACGGGGGCAGCGGCGCGAGTGACTACTTACTATGCGACGATGGCGCCCTGATCCGGTCATCGTCCTCCTGGCCCTGGCTGCCCTCGCGCTGCGGCTGTGGAACCTGCCGGGCCTGGGCGACCTGGAGTTCGACGAGATCGTCAGTACACGTTACGCCGTCTTGTCGCCGGCGGCCCTCATCGCCAAAGTCGCGCAAGCGCCGTTCGAGCACCCTCCCCTGTTCTATCTGGTGCTCGGCGCCTGGCAGAGTCTGTTCCGGGACCTGGTAGACGTTCGCACCGCCGAAGCGCTGACGCGCGCCTTCTCGGCGCTCGCCGGCACGCTGCTGGTCCCACTCGTCGCTGCGCTGGCTCGGCGTGCCGGTGGGCAGTCGGTCGGACGCTACGCTGCGCTCCTCGCCGCCACCGCGCCGCTACTGGTGTTCTACGGGCGGGAGGTACGGATGTATGCTCCGCTCACGACGCTCGTCGCCTTGACCATCTGGCTCTGGTGGCGGGCCGTGGAGCGTCCGTCCGTTCCGCGCTGGGCACTGTTCGTCCTGGTGAACTGGCTGGCGCTGTATACCCACTTGCTGGCGATAGCCGTCCCGCTGGCGCTGGCCGGGTGGCTGCTGCTGGCGCGCTGGCGCGGGATCGCGTTACCGTGGCGCGCGGCTACCCTCGGGTGCCTCCTCGCGCTGCTCGGTCCGTTGCCCTGGGCCTTGGCCGCGCCGGGAGTGGTGGCCAGCCTGCCGGCGGCCTCGGCCGCGCACCTGACCGGGGCTGCGGTCTTGGATGCCGCGCGCACGACAGCGCTGGCGCTCGCAGTCGGCCCCGTTGCGGCCTGGCCCTGGGCCATCGCCATTGCCGCCGTCTGGCTGGCGCTCGTGCTGCTCGGACTGCGGTCACAGCCGGCGGATCGTCCCGGTGCAGTGGCCCTGCTTGTACTCGGGTTGACCATCACGCTGCTCGGCGCCGGTGCCGTGCTGGTCATTGACAAGCCCTTTAGCCCCCGTTACGTGCTGAACGCACTGCCTTTTGCCGTGCTGCTGGCAGCGCGAGGGATGGCGCTGTTGCATCGGCAATGGGGACGACGCGGTGCGGCGCTGGGGATCGTCCCTCTCGGGGTCGGCTTGGTCGCCTTCGGTGCCACGTACTACACCGGCTATACCCGCGCCGACTACAGTGCAATCACGACACACATTGCGGCGCTGGAACGTCACGGCGACGTGGTGTTACTCACAGGGCCGTGGCAGGCCTGGTACTATGACTACTACTTCCGTGGGAAGCTCTTTCATCACGTGCTGCCGACGACGGCTCCGCCGGCAGTGGATCAGGAGACTGTCGAGACAGTCCTCGGGGACCTCGCCGCGTCGCACGAGCGGATCTGGCTCGTCCTGTCGGGGCTAGCTCAGAGCGACCCGCAGCGGCTCGTCGAGCGCTGGCTGCTAACCCATGCATGGCAGGGAACTCGGCAGGCCTTCGATACCGCCGAGCTGAGTGTCTTCAAGCTCCATCCCCGCAAGCTGGAGGCGCCGCTACGGCCGGCTCAGTTCGGTGCTGCCATCGAGCTGACGGGCGGCCTGATGGAGGTAGACGAGATTGTCAGCGGCGACGTGGCGCCGTTCATTCTCCGGTTTCGCGCCCGACAGAAGCTGGACCGAGACTACCGCGCATCGTTGCGCCTGGTCGGCTGGGACGGCCAGCGGATAGCCAAGGATTTCGACCTTCGCACGGCGCCACTGACCGGAGAGCCGACGAGTCGCTGGGCGCCCAACCAAGAGGTCGAGGTCCGCCAGGGCCTATGGCTGCCTATTGGCCTGGCGCCAGGAACGTATGAGGTGCAGCTTGTCGTCTACGACGGGGCAAATCTGCGGCCGCTCGCTCCATCCTGGCCCGGCGATCTCGTTGCGGGGGCGGTGGCTATTGGCCTGCTCGATGTCACGATGCCGCCGGAGCCACGTCCGCTAGGGCCAACTACTGTCTTGCAGCCGGTGCCGGCGACTATCACCGACGACTGGGACCACTTCCTGCTCGAAGGTATCCGTACTCTCACCCCGGGGCCGTATGCACCCGGCGACGTGCTGACGCTGGAAGTAGCGTGGCGTGCCGAGCGAGCCTACCGCAGTGATCACTTCGTGGAGTGGTCGCTGGTGGACCGTAGTGGGAGGCAAGTCGGACGCTGGGAACGGCGCCCGCTGGCCGGGGCAACACCGACCGGGTTCTGGCGCTCCGCCGACCCGGTCTTCGACCGACACACGCTGCGCCTACCCACAACATTGCCCCCGGGCACGTACCACCTCCGGCTCCGCCTACGGCTCAATGGTGGTGGCGCACTCCCGGCCTTTGGCGCTTCCGACGGCTGGGTGCCGGTGCTGTCCCTCGACGTATTGCCGCCCCACGTGCGGCTGCGCCACTGGTTACGCGACCTCGTGGCGCCCCTGCGAGCCAAGCTCCGTTGAGAGGCTAACCGGGGATGTGGGCAGCCGGGCGTGGCTACTATGGACGCGATGCTGATGGGACAGTGGTGGGTACGCGAGCGGCCGTGGCAAGAGCGGCCAGTTCTGCCCGCAAATCCTGCCGCAACTCACTCTCGGAGATGTCGCCGTTACGCAATTCAGCCAAGCTGAGGGTGATCGCCCCGAGCAATTGAGCTGCAGGCACGGCAGGAGGGAGGTTTGGCAGTATGCTGACGTGCTGCGGGGCCGCGTCTTCGAGGGCGCCGAGATCAATCTCGCCATGCAGATAGTGCCTCGTTGCCAACAGCAGTTCCTCGGCGAGGTAGCTCGTGTCTATGTCCATAACCGATCCTTCTCGGCCGCGCCCGCGCCAGGAACTGGATGTTTTCAGTATACGACAGCTTTTCAATCATCTGCGTGTATGGGAACGTGTCGTAGCGAGTGAATGCTAGATGTCTGTGGTCAAAGACCGTCCCTGCTGGCAGACTTTCGAGCCGCCTGGGACACGGAGTCAGATGCGAGCGATTACCGATGGCACTGATTTCTTGGCCCTCGTGCAGCTGCATCTGCGACCCGATGGATCGCTTGGTGGGAGCGCCCATCCCGATCCAAAGGTCGTTGCACATCAGGGCATCGAATACTTCACTCGTGAGTAGGACGAGGCAGGAGTCTGGTCTGTCTCCCTGCGGCGCAGGGAGACGGGCGCAGCATGCTGTAGCCCTCTACGCACCCCGCCTACCGCCAACGGACTCCCCCGCTCTATCGTTATCGTTCGGTGATGGGGAGGGGGCCGGGGGGGGGCGGCGTGCCGAGGCGGTCTCGATGACGATTGTAGAGCCAGAGCACAAGCGCCAACGTAGCCACCAACGCCGGGGGGCCGATATTGTTTACGGAACCGATCAAGGGCACTTCGATCCACCACTCAGCCGTGCGAGCCTGGAGTAGCCCGCCATCAATACAGAGCGTGGCGAAAGCAAATGCGCCGAGGGCCAGGATCGGTGCGTGTGCCGGGCGGGGCAACGCGGCGCGCACAGCCGGGTGCAGGAGAACGATAAAGCCGACGAGCACCGTGGTCGCGTAGTGGAGCCACGTCAGCGGCGACAGGGTAAGCGAGAGCGCCAGCGCTAACCCGAACTCCAGCGTCTTGCCGATGCGGTCACTGTCCGGGCGATCCCGCCGCACGAGGCGCAGCAGCAGCCACGCGCCAACAATCAAGGCCACGTAGTTGAGTGCCTGGGCCAGTGGCAAGTAGGGCAGGGCCTCCCAAAATGCGTAGGCGTGAGACTTGCTCCGTCAGCCATACGCGCCACGGCTCGATCCCTCCTATTGCAACGGACACCGCAATCGTCCCCAAGCCAACGACGCCAATGGCGATCAGGATTCGTAGCGAGCGGCGTACCAGAAAGTAGACGAGCAGCCAGGTTGTCGTGGGTTTGAGCGTCAGCGCCGCGGCAATGGCGGCAGCCAGTGGCCACGTGCGACCGGCGAGAAACCAACGTAGCCCCAGCACAACCAGGAGAAGAATGAAGCCATTCGGCTGGCCTAACCATATGGAATACTTCCAGGGCACAAACAGCGAGACGAGCAACAGGAGCACGAGACCAAGCTCCAGGGGCCGCAGCCTTGGCACGTGGTGACGAAATAGGAGGATGGCAGCCACGAGGAAGGCGACATAGTGAGTGAAGAAGTGGATGACGAGGCCAACCTGGGCAGGCAGCAAGGTCCAAGGCCCCCAGAAGAGCACAAATGTTGACGGCGGCACGTTGATCCGCTGCCAGACGGGACGCCCCAGATCGTAAGGCAAGCGGCCTTCGTGCAGCATGATCTCGGCCGCCCGTCGGTGGCTGAGGAACTCACCCTGCTTCATGCTGAACTGATCCAGAATGCCCCAGTTGAACAGGACCGTCAGGCCAACAGTCAGCACAATGGCCACCCACACGGAGGGCAGACGGAGTGATGTCGACACGCTCTTCTTTGGAGTCGACACAATGCCGGGACGACTCGCCAGTATGGCTCCGACCAGTACACCAGCCTCTAGCAGCACACACCACACCAGCAGGTAGAAAGTGAAGTCCTGGGCTATGTTAGGTACGGAGAGGAGGTTGTGGGCCGTGCGCCCGGACTGGGTGATCGAGAGCACCACGGGGATGAAGGCCAAGCAAGGAAACCACGGGAGCGAGGCGATCTGGAGCGCCGCGCGACGACTGATGCTCGGTGCCCGTGCCTGCACGAACCGCGCGGTCGCTAGGAGGGTGCCCACTCCGACGGCCCAGGCGAGGGCCGTCAGGCCGGGGAGCGCAATGAGCCGCGTGATCCGTACTGCTTCACCAAGCGGATCAGCCGCGATCCACCAGGCGAGGGTCAGGCCGGCCGTGGTGATGCCCAGCAGGGCAGCCGCTAACTCGGGCGAGGCCCCTCGGTCTCGCGCCTGCCGGCCCCAGGCACGCAACTGCAACCACCGGGAGGGAGCACCATCTTGAGGAGGGGGCACCGGAGCCGCAGGAGAGGGGGACACCTGTTCCATTGGCTCGGAGTATAGCACCAGCCAGCGGCAATGCGTTCCGCTCCCCTGGATTTCCGCCTACGCCGGAATGACGGGGGGTAGAGGAGCGGCCCCGGACGGTGCGGCGGTCGTTTGCTGCAGGTCCGCCACCATAGAGTTAAGCTCTTCCCGCAAGTCTTGCCTTAACTCAGCCTCGGTGATGTCGCCGTTGCTCAACTCCGCCAGACTTAACTCGATTGCACCGAGCAGTTGCACTACGGTAGCAGTAGGAGGGAGAGATACCGGGAGATGAATGTACTGGGCTGCGGTATCCTCCAACATCTCAAGGTCAATCTCGTTTCGGAGATACTGGCGCACGGCGTCAAGCAATGCCGTGGTCGCAGCCATGAGTTCCATGTTTTCTTTCGGTCCTATTCGGCCCTCCGCGATTCGGAGGGAGCGGGCAGCCCGATCCAAAGGTGGTTATTCATCATGGTGTCGAGCTCCTCACCCGAGCGAGAAGCGCTACTTCCCACAAATAGGTAGTGCCCGCGTGACAGCACTATGCAGTCGCTTGCTGCAAATTCGCCGGCGTGGGCTACCTGTGCCGCCGCGGCATTATCCCGAGCGGTGCAGCCTCAGCCCGGGAATACGCTCGAAATGCGCGACATTGCGCGTAACTAGGCTCAAATCGTAGTGTAGCGCCGTAGCCCCGATGAGGATATCGGGATCGCCGATGACCCTTCCTTGGCGGCGCAACTGGCCACGGACGCGGGCAAAGCGCCGCATGATCGCTTGATCGAGAGGCAAGATCGGTACTGAGCGGAGGAAATCCTGGAAGTCCCGTTCGCGCCGCTGTGGGTTGGCACCGTAGTAAATGCCGTCGTAGACCTCCCCGTAGCTGATAAGACTGATGGCAAAGCCCTCGTTGCCCAGGGTAGCCAGCAGTTGTCGAGCGTCTGCTCGGCCCTTGAGCCAATCTACCGCCCGATCCGTGTCGACAAGATACTTCATAGCTCTACCGGCGGCCGGGTGGGGCGTTTCCGCTGCTCGTAATTCTCCTTGATGAACTTCTCGGTGTCCACATCCTTCCAAGCCCCGAAGGTGGAGAGAAACGCCTCGTGGTCAGCCTTGCTCTTGGCCTGGCGCTGACGCGGCGCGGCCTCCTCAGTTGGCCGGATCACGGCTGCCACGCCATTGCGCTCGACCACCACGACCTCCTGATCGCAGACAACGCGCTCGAATATTGCGCTGAGGTTGGCAGCGAATTCATCGAACGTGATGTGCTTAGGCTTGCCCATATCCTTCATCCCTTCGCGTGCAGTGTAGCACCCTGATGTCACGCCAGCGGAATCCAGGCCCCCACTCTAACCCTCCCCCGTTACGCCAAGGGAGGGAACTCCCGTCCCCCGGCCGCAGCGGAGGAACATAGGGGGCCCAGTGCCTAGCTTGTAGGCCGCGTCTCCTGTTAGCCGGCGATGAAGAGGCGCCGGAGGACGGGACTCTCGAACTCCGTGGCGAGGGCGTCCATGAAGATCGTGTCATGCCGCTCGTGACCGAGGCGCTGCGCTTGGCGGCGGTGCCCGATGATCTTGAAGCCAGCCTTCTCATAGGCACGAACGCCGCGGTGATTGAAGTCGTGGACGGCGAGCATGACATTGTGGAGACCGAGCACAGTGAAGGCATAATCCAGTACCAGGCGGGTCGCTTCCGTGCCATAACCTCGATCCCAACAATCCTTTTCGCCAACCATAATCCCGAAGTTAGCAACTCCGTGGCGCTGGTCTATCCCGACGACTGCCGTCGTCCCAATCGGGCGCCAGCCAGCGCGAACATAGATTTGGAAAACCACGTCGTTCGTTGCCCCAACACTGCGCTCGTACCATTGCTGCTCATCTTCCAGCAGCAGCGGCCGGAGGGTTTCTCCGAGGGTGCGAAGGACCGCCGGATCGTTCATCCAGCGTTGATAGAGTGGTAGGAGGTCGCGGCGCAGCGGGCCGAGAGCTACCCGTTCACCCTCAATCGTGACTATCGGCTGCTCCGGTGCCGCTGCCGGCTGTGGATGAGTTTCGTCATCGGGCATCGTGTCGGCTCCTGGTTCGTTATATCCTCAGGGTAGGGCCAAGCGTGCCAGTTGGCGCGGAGCACGCGCAACTCGCCGGAGCTAATGAGCGAGAGTCACCATGCCGATCCGTCAATTGTCGCCAGAGGTCGTGCGCTACATCGCCGCCGGTGAAGTCGTCGAGCGACCGGCATCGGTCGTCAAGGAGTTGGTCGAAAATGCCTTCGATGCCGGGGCGACCGGCGTACGGGTGGCCATCCAGCGCGGTGGGCTAGGCGCGATCCGTGTGACCGATGACGGCGGTGGCATTCCGGCCGACGAGCTGGCGCTGGCTGTCACACGCCACGCCACGAGTAAGCTGGAGACAGCAGACGATCTCGCCCACGTAGCCACGCTCGGCTTCCGTGGGGAGGCGCTGGCGAGCATTGGTGCGGTCAGCCACCTGGAGATCGTGAGTCGCCCGCCCGACGCCGCGACGGGCGCCCGCCTCCGCATGGTAGGTGGGGAAATCACCGACCATGGAGCAGCCGGCGGGCCAGCGGGCACCACCGTCACCGTGCGTAACCTGTTCTATAACGTCCCGGCGCGGGCTGCCTTCCAGAAATCGCCGACGACCGAAGCGCGTCATATCATTACCGCGCTCGGCGCCCTCGCGCTGGTCCGCCCCGACATTGCCTTGTCGCTCACGAACAACGGCCGCGACGCCCTGCAGGCACCAGGCACCGGCGACTTGCTCGACGCGATTGCTGCCGTGTACGGGCCGGAGGTCGCCGGCCGGTTGGTCCCGCTGCCGGCGCTGCAAGAGCGTGGCCGGGCTATCTCCGGCTTTACGGCACTGCCCGACGAGCACCGCGCCAACCGGCAGTACCTCGCGTTTCTCGTCAATGGTCGCTGGGTGCGTAGCCCGTTCCTGGCGCATGCCGTCGCCGAGGCCTACCGGGCGATGCTGCCGGGCGGGCGGCATCCGGTAGCAGTGATACGGCTCGACGTGCCGCCCGATGATGTGGATGTCAACGTCCACCCGACGAAAGCCGAGGTGCGACTGCGTAACGAGCGCTTGGTCTACGGATTAGTGCAGCGCGCCATCCGCGAGGCGCTGACGGCCCAGGATCGCGCGACGCTACCGGAGTGGTCGGGCTGGTCTCCGGAACCGGAACCCCGTCGCTCCTCACCTCCACCAACGTCCGGGGCGGTCCCGGGAGGGCGGCCGTTGCCCGCGCGCCAGCGTGAGGGCGCGGCCGCACCCTTCGGCGCTGCGCTCGCTGCGGCGGCCGGGGCTGCACGAGCCGAAACAGCAACCGAGGATGAACCACCGTCCCTGCTACCGGATGAGGCGGTACCCCAAGACCACCTGCAAGTGCTGGGCCAGATCGCCAAGACCTACATCGTCGCGGCCGGGGGGGCCGGACTCTACCTCATTGACCAACACAGCGCCCACGAGCGCGTACTCTACGAGCAGTTGTTGCGCGAGGCGGCCGATTCCGTTGCGTCCGAGGACCGCAACCAGCAATTGCTGCTTGCACCGGAAGTAGTCGCTTTGTCGCCGACTCAGCACGCTTGGTTGGAGGAGCATGGGGAGGTGTTGGCCGAGCTAGGTTTCGGCCTCGAACCGTTCGGGGGCCAATCGTGGCTCGTGCGTGCGGTGCCGGCGACGCTGGTGCAGCGTTCGCATACCGGCACCATCGCCGAGGTGATAGACGGTGCACTCGGACGCGAGTACGGCGATGGGCCGGTGGCCGACCGCACCCGCTGGTCGGTGGCTTGTCACGGTGCCGTGAAGTCGGGTGATACGCTCACTACCGCGGAAATGGCCGATATCGTCCGGGAGCTTGAAGCCTGCGACCTGGGCCGCACCTGTCCGCACGGTCGGCCAACCATGATCCACCTCAGCCAGGACCAGCTCGCCCGCGAATTCGGCCGTCATTGACCGGTGGCGAGTGGCAGTAGCTTCCTCACTGGTCCCTGGCAAGGGTAAGTTTTCTGTGTAGAGGTGCGATTCAGCGCGCCCAGACGCTCGTCACCGGATTTCCTCGGTGCAGGCATGACAGAGGAAGTCGGAATCCCGGGCCATGCGTGGCCGCCAGGCGGCCTGGATTGCGGCTTCCGCCGCAATGACGGGATCCGGAGGGTGAGGCGAGTAGAGCAGTGAGACGCTATCCGTCTTGGCCTAGGAACAGATCGGCCACAGGTATCCGCAGGTCGGGGAGCACCGTGCCGCCGGTGAGCACATCGGCGGTGCCGAGTATTCGTGCTGGGCCGGCGGGGGTGTGGACCGCGACGCGGCGGGTGCCAGGATTGACCACCCACACCAGGCGGGTGCCGGCACGTAGGTAGTCGTGGACTTTCGCGTCGAGCTGGGCGGCAGTATCGCCTGGCGAGACCACTTCCGCGGCAACGTCAGGGTAGCCGGAGTAGAAGCCGGCGCCCAAGGGCGTGACCCGTAGCTGCTCGGTTGAGATGAACGACACGTCAGGCGCACGCACAGTGTCCGGGTCAGTCGTCAGGATGAAACCTAGCTCTACACCTACATGGCCTAGCTCCCGCCGTTGAACGTGAAGGCGCAGGTGCATCCCTAGCGCAAGCTGGGTATTACTGTGGTACCCTCCGACCGGCGCCATCTCTACAAGCTCCCCCTTGACCAGCTCCGGCTTGTGCAGGGTTTCGGGAAACGCGAGGAATTCCTCGGCCGTCAGCAGTGTTGTCGTTGCCATAGGCTTCCTCTCCTCCGGTTATACTCCCCGGCAATTTTACTACGCACTCCGCTGGCTGGCTGGGCGCGGCTAGGAGATCGTTCAGCTTGCCGCATCCTGTTGCGTGTAGCATCCTTGCCGGCGGTAGGGAAGCGCCGATGACAGTCTATGAAGCGGTTGGTGGAGACGCGACATTCGAGCGGATCGTGGCGCTGTTCTACGCCGGTGTCGAGTGTGATCCGCTCTTGCGCCCGCTCTACCCCGACGATCTCAGCCCGGCCAAGCGCCACCTGACGCTCTTCCTCATTCAGCTCTTCGGCGGTCATCCCACCTACTCGCGGCGGCGGGGCCATCCACGGCTCCGTGCCCGTCATCTGCCGTTCCCCATCACCCACGCGGTCCGCGACGCCTGGGTACGCAACATGACGGCAGCACTGGAGCAAGTCGACCTGCCGGCCGAGGCCCGGGCGGCCATGGACCGGTATTTCGATGAGGCCGCTACCTTTCTCATCAACCGGCCGGAGTGACCGGCACCGCACACGAGTAGGGCAAGCACCGCGTCGGGCACCCGTAGCCGGCCGGCTCCCGCCAGTGGGCTGGGGCTGGGGGTGAGCCGCCTGGGAATCGAACCCAGAACCTACGGCTTAAAAGGCCGGTGCTCTGCCAATTGAGCTAGCGGCTCGGTGGTCAGGCGGTGGCTTGGCCGGGCCAGTGCCGTTCGAGGCCGGGCACCTATCTGAATCATAGCACTTCTCGTTGCCTGTAAGGGCCTGCCCGGCAGCGGAGGAAGTGGGAGGGGACTTCACCCCCGGCCCTCTCCCAGAGGGGGAGACCAACTCGCCTCCTGTCATTGCTTTGAACATAGCCCCGGGGGACGTGGATTCCCGCGTGCGCGGGAATGACGGGCCGGGTGGACCGTTGTTTCATCGTCCCGCTCCCATATATGAGCCACTAGACAGCACCCGTCGGCGCAGTGACGACGGGTTGAAGATGGGAGATGGGCAGATGTCGCCAGCGAGGGAATCGGCAAGTGAGCAGGCTACCGAGCAACAAGCTCCGGCGGCCGCAAGCAGATGGTGGTGGCCATTCGGCGGCGGGGCCAAGCCCCGCGCGCAGCAACCGGATAGCCCCACCGCGCGGCACGCGGGCCACCAAGACGCGGCGACGGCCGTGCAAGAAGCGACCACTCATACGGTCGAAGATCGCGGCTACCGCACGCTGCTCACCCCCCAGACCGAGCGGGACCTCCCACCGGCTGATCGCCGCGCGCTGCTGCTGGAGGTCTACGAAGCGTATCTGACCAACCCGCTGGCCCACGCCGTCATCGAGCTAGGCACGAACTTTGTGCTCGGCGGTGGGGTACGGGTTATCGCCGAGGATCACCGTGTCCAGCGGATCATTGATGACTTCTGGCAGGACGCGGACAACCGCATGGACGAGCGGATCTACGCGCTGCTCACGGAGCTGGCCCTCTTTGGCGAGCAATTCGTGCGGTTCTTCGTTGATCCCCTGACCGGTCGGACGGTGGTGCGGCAGCTCGATCCGCTCTACGTCACCGAGATCGAAACCGACCCGGAAGATGTCGAGCGCCCCTTGCGCTATCGGTACGCCCCGCCGCCCGGCAGCGGGCGTGGGATACCGGGGCCGCTGCCGGCGGAGGACACGTGGATTGCGGCGGGTGAGATCGAAGCTGCCGCCGTGAACAAGGTCAGCAACGCGACGCGGGGCCGCTCGGACCTGTCCACGTTATTGCCGTGGCTGCGTCGCTACAAGGATTGGCTCACGGATCGCGTGCGGATCAACCGCTACAAAGGAGCCTTTCTCTATGACGTGACGCTGGCAGGGGCCTCGCGGGCAGACCTGGAGCGGAAACGGGCCGAGATGGGCCGTCCGCCGGAGCCGGGCACCGTGCTATTTCACAACGAGTCCGAGCGGTGGCAGGCGGTCAATCCGCAGATCGGCGCCGACGACGTATCCAGCGACGGGCGGGCGCTCAAGCTGATGATCGGGGCTGGTGCTGGCGTGCCGGAGCACTTTCTGGGGGAAGGGGGGCACGTCAACCGCGCGACGGCGGCAGAAATGGGCTTGCCGGCGCTCAAACGCTTCCAGCGACGACAGGAATACCTGCGGCAGCTCTTGGTACGTATCGTGCGCCGCGCCATCCAGGCACGGGTACGCGCCGGGGCTTTGGGGCCACGCATCAATCAGGCCTTCCGCGTGGAGTTCGACGAGTTGAGCGATACGGAGCGGAGCGTCGAGCTTGGCCGCGCTGCCGCGACGTTCACGACCGCATTGGGCACCGCGGTTGATCGGGGCTGGCTGGAGTCGGAGCAGGCCCGGCGGCTATTGCTGCGGTTTCTGGGCGAGGCCGCGCCGGAACGGACAGCGAGGAGGGTATAGGCATGAGTCGGGGTCAGCAGGACGGCGCTACGGACGGAGAGCTTGTAGCCATCCACGAAGCCACGGGGAGGCTCGCCGGCGCGGATGCGGTGGATACCGAGAGCCGAAACGTCCGCGTGGTGCTCATTCGGGCCGGCGAAGCGAAGTCGGGGCGGGTCTTCACGCAGCGAGCGCTCGCAGATATTGCGGCGGCTGCCGACGGACTGCGCTGCTTTGCCGATCACCCGACGGCGCTCGAAGACCGTCTGCGCCCCGCCCGCTCGGTGCGGGACATCGTGGGAGTCTTCCGTACACCTCGCTTGGTGGACAATGGCGGAGAGCCGACGCAGGTGGAGGCCTCTCTGCATGTGCTGGAGCACGCCGACTGGCTCTGGCAACTCGTGAAGGAGGTTGTGCAGCTAGGAGAGAAAGACGTTATCGGCCTGTCCATTGACGCACTCTGCACACTGGTCATCGAGAGTCGCGCCGGACGAACGGTGCAGATCGTGAAATCGGTGCCGGTATTGAAGAGCTGCGACGTTGTGACGCGAGCCAGCGCCGGTGGCGAGTTCTTGGCCATCGAGGAGTCTGCGGCGGTGGGGAGCAGGAGGCGGCAGCGGCCGGACGCCCGCACGGCCGGCCGTCTCCTGCTCCCTCCCCCGGAGACGGCGGACCAAAACAGTGCGAGCAGCAGAGGAGGAAACGAAGTGAACACACAAACTGCGGTTGCCGATCCTGGAACACCGACCGAACGGCACGAGGGCCGTAGCGCGATACGCGAAGCGGCGGAACAGCTGGCCTGTGCGCGGATTCTCTATGACCGCCTGGCCCTTGCCCACTTGCCGGAGCCGGTCAAGCAGAAGCTACGCCGCTGCTTCGAGCCGCCCCTGGAACCGGATAGCGCGAGGGGCGGCCGGCCGTATTGGCAGACACGGGAGTCGTTTGCCCGCGATCTGGACAGCGCCATTGTCCAGGAGATCGAGGCACTGGACGCGCTACGCCAGTACGACGCCGCTGCGGCCGGCGGGCCAGCGGGCGGCTTGGTCAGTGGGCACGGGGCCGCCCGTGGGGAAATGGGCCACGATGGCGTCTCACGAGGCATGGTGGCGCTCCAGACGGCGTGGGATCGGCTGTTCGGTGTCCGCGAATCGGAGGGTGATCGCGCCCAGCTGGAGCAACTAGGGCTAGCCGCTACCAGCGCGGTGCCCCGCTGGACCTCGTTGCGCGAGGCGTATGTGCAGACGACCGGCGACAGTCTCGTTTCCGGGGTGTATCAGCCGCAGCTTGCGCTGGTCCGGGAGGCGAACGAGGTCACTACCAGCACACTCAACCAGGTGGTGCTGAACTCGATGACCAAGCGGCTCATCCAAGACTATGCCGGTCAGCCGCAGGCGTGGCGGCGTTTCTGCACGCTCTCCTCCGTGCGCGACTTCAAGACGCAGGATCGGGTGAAGACCCACGACTTTGCCAGTCTTGCCACCGTCAGCGAGGGCGCCGCGTATCAGAACTTGTCGTGGGACGACCGCAAGGAGCGCTATACGCCCGCCAAGCGCGGCAACCTCGTCGTAGTCACGCGGGAGACGATCCTCAACGACGACCTGGAAGCCGTGCGGAAGATTCCCACGCGCCTCGCCGTCTCGGCCGGCATTACTATGAACGAGTACGTCTACACGACGTTGATTACCGGCAACCCGACGATGGCAGATGGTACGAAGGTGTTCGATGAGGGCAGCCAGACCAGCCATGCCAACCGCGGCACGAGCGCGCTCTCCGGCGACAGTGTGCAGGCGGGCATTCTGGCGATGCTGAAGCAGACGAACGAGGCCGGCAAGCGCATCGGGCAGCATCCGCGGTTCCTGTTGGTGCCGCCGGACCTGCTCTTCACGGCGAAGATCGTCGTCGGATCGCCGTTGACGCCGGGCGGGAGCGACAACGACGTTAATCCTCTGCACAACCAGTTGGAGGTGGTCGCGGTGCCGCAGTTCACCGACACGAACAATTGGTACCTGCTGACCGATCCGGCGGTGCTGCCGACCATCGAGCTGGGCTTCGTGGGCGGTCAGGAGACGCCGGAGCTGCTGCTCCAGGATGCGCCGACCGATGGGCAGGTCTTCACGAACGATCAGATCAGTTTCAAGGTTCGCTGGGAGTTCGGCGGTGGCTGGCTGGACTACCGCGGCGCCTACATCGGCGAAGTCGCCTAAGCGCAGGCAGCCCCCTGCTCAGTCGAGGCCGGAGCGCGACCTTCACGCTCCGGCCTCATGCCGCATGCGACCGACCCTACGTTAGCGATTCGCCGTTATCCACGCTACTATTAACAATCGGTCGTCACATCCGGCGAGCAGCGTGTGGCGCAGAGGAGCACCATGAAGATCAACAAGCGCAAGCTGGTAACTGGCACCATGGCTTCGATTGCTGCTACCACGCTGGTAAAACCGGCCTTAGCTCAGGGCAAGCCGATTGACTGGGGCTGCGGAATGGGACTCTGCGGCATGAGTGGTTGGCCTGGTGTACCCATCAGAATGACGGGCACTGAGCATATCTGGGTATTCGGTGATGCGTACTCTGGTGGTGAGTATTCCCATACCCTGCATTGGGTCGGCGATACCAGGGCACTGGCGGGCAGGTCTGTGCTCTGGAATCACTTGACGGACCTCTCATATAGGACCTTCCGATCATCCAGGATACGCCTCCGCTATGGCGATCCCTGGCTATCCACCGGACTACTCAAGGACGGTGATCCGATCTACCTTGTCAAGTGGGAGACCGACTGGCCGCAGCCGGAGCTTCACCACATTCAGTCCATCGAGGATGTAGAGTTGTTCGGCATCAATGCTGACAACTATGGTCGCTTTGTCTTGGATCGCGCGAACTGGGAGGCAAAGTATGGTTTCGACGTGGACTCCCTTGAGCGGAAGCCTCTTGAGCCGGCAACGTGGGGGACATGGAAGAAACAGCCGGATAGTAAATGGCCTGGGATTTCTCTGTACGATATAAAATTCCAAAGCCGACTACTCACCCTTCGATGTGAGAAGGGGGGAGGTGGAGGTCGGCGCATCTGGATCAATGCCGGAGTGGCGGTAAGTGCTTCACACGTTCAGGTCGAGGCACGCTTATTGCATCTACCAGGCCCCTCCGACCCCCCCCCAGAACGAGCCCTACCCCCCATGCAATGGAAACCGCCAAGTAGGTCTGGTTGGATCTATTGGGAAGACGCGAGCAACGCGAGATACGCACACGACTTGTTGGAGATAGCTGTGGAAGGAGAACGCGGCGAGCGACCACTGCAACTCAAGATCACATCTGATCGTGGCGTCCGTACTATCGAACTCCACCTAGATGGCCTAGCTGCCGCAGCACGTTGGCTCCAAGCCGAGTGCGACTAACCCAAGAAGGTGCTGGCCAGAGCAATAGCATGCGCTTTGAGCGTATTACCGTAGACCCACAGGTCGCTACGGGCAAGCCGTGTATCCGCGGCTTGCGGTTTCCGGTGTCCCGCGTGCTGGGGCTCCTGGCCGCCGGGGAGACGAAAGAGACCGTACCTCAGGAATACCCGTACCTGGAGCCGGAAGACATTGACGAGTCCCTGGGGTACGCGGCTGTACATAATCAGCCAAGCCCAACGTGAGACAACGCGGCGCCCGGTACACTATTAGGAGTGGAGGGCGAGGGTGATGCGGCGGGTACTTCTGCTCGGCGGTCTGGGGCTGGTCGGTGCGGTGCTGGCGGTGGTGATTGGCGCCTTCATCGTCTTCGCCATTATCGCGCGGCCGCGCAGCTTGCCGGAGCCGGGAATCGTGGCTACCGGCGCGGCGTTGGATAGGGAGCGGGCGCCGCTGCGGCCCGGTGGCCCGGCGGCCGGGCCGCGGCCGCCAGTCGCAAGACGTGAAGCGCCGCTACCGAGCGATCCGATTGCCGCCTTCGCAGCGAAGGTCGCACCGGCGGCCGGTGTGTACGCTCAGGCGCTGGCCGTGTTGGACAACTTGGGAGCCGCGGCCGGGGAGGAGCCGAGTCTGCTGCGCGATCAGGAATGGCGCGCTCAAGCCACTTTCGTCCTGAAGATGATGGAGCTGGCAGCGGAGGACATGGCCTCGGTGCAGCCGGTGCCACCGGAGCTGACGCGCACCGGCGAGCTACTCCAGCAAGTCAATGCCGAGACGAAGCCGATGGTAGCGGACTACGCGAGCGCCATTGATACCGAGGATCGAGAGCGCATTGCCAAGGCAACCGAGCGCTTGGACAAGATCAATGCGTACCTACTCGAAGCCGCGAGGGAACTGCGGCAAGCGGCAGTCGGTGAGGCGGGGAGATAATTCCCTCATTCGTCACGCTGGCGCAAGCCGGGGGCCAGCGGTGGTGTGGTGGATTCCGGCTTGCGCCGGAATGACGAGGGGTGAGGCGGCGGGCGGCTAGGCCGTCTTGTTGAGCGTGCGGAGACAGCGGGTGCAGATGTGGACACGCCGCCGCTCGCCACGGAGAAAGATCGTAGTGCGCTGGATGTTGGGCCGGAACACGCGCCGGGTTTTGGGGGCGCGATAGGTCCACTTGCCCTTGGCTTTGTGGCGGATATTGCGGCCGACCATCGGCCCTTTGCCGCAGAAGCTACATCGTTTCACGGTTCGTTGACCTCACCGGCGCTAACAGGAAAATCACCCTCGCCAAGGCATACCGGGCACTATAATATGATCCAGTCTTGGCGATAGCTGGCAATGCTCGGCAAGCCGCTCGCTGACACAACTACTGGTGCTCTGGGCAGCGCAAGGCGGCTAGAGTACCTATTACATGGAGGGTATCGGTGATGGTAACACAGGAGCCGGCGCTGGTGCAACAGACCACCTGGGATGGCCAGCGCTGGCGGACAGCACTCCTTGGTGGCACCGCGCGGCTGGAGCAGCACCGCGAGGCGGTCAACGACCTCAACGTGTTCCCGGTGCCGGATGGCGACACCGGCACCAACATGCTGCTCACCATGCGGGCCGCTCTGGCGGGGATTGACCCCACTGCCGACGAGGCCGCTGCCATCGGGAAACAGGCGGCGCGCGGTGCGCTGATGGGTGCGCGCGGCAACTCGGGGGTCATCCTCTCGCAGATCATCGCCGGCATGGCGCGAGGGCTGGAGGGACACCGGGAGAGCGATGCTCAGACGATGGCGCGGGCACTGACGGAAGCGGCCGAGGCAGCCTATGGCGCCGTCGCCCAGCCCGTCGAGGGAACGATGCTCACGGTCGCGCGGGAGGTCGGTCGCGCCGCCGAGCAGGCGGCGGCAGAGTCCCACGATGTCGTCACCATGCTTCGGCGCGCTACAATGGCGGCGGCCGAGGCCGTGCGGAAGACGCGCTACCAACTGCAGGTGCTCGAAGAGGCCGGCGTGGTAGATGCCGGCGGCGAAGGCTACCGGCTCATCCTAGAGGGGATGCTGTACGCGGAGACCGAGGGGGGGGCTGAGGCGACCCTGGGTGACGAGGTTGTCCCGGTCGCGCCGGCTATCGGCGCCATGGCCGACAGCACGATGGGGGACGGTGCTGCCGAGGGTGAGGGCTGGGGATATTGCACCCAGTTCCTAATTACCGGCCGGGACCTCGACATGGACCAGATCCGCCAGATGATCCAGTCGTTAGCCGACTGGTCGGTGGTCGTCGGCGACAGCGAGGTCATACGGGTACATGGACACACGGAAGACCCCGGCCAAATGCTCAGTGCAATGGTCGGAAGCGGACGGCTCGCGGACATCCATATCGAGGACATGGACCTGCAAGTGCTGGAGCGGGAGGCGCGACTGGCGCAAGGGCCAGCAGAGCCGGAAGTGTCGGACGATACGGCACCGCTGGCGCCGCTGGCGACGGTAGCCGTTGCGGCCGGTGAGGGGCTGGTAGCAGTGCTCCGCTCGCTCGGGGTGCATGAGATCGTCAGGGGCGGTCAGACCATGAACCCCAGCACGGAAGAGCTGCTCGCAGCCTGCACGGCAGCCAACGCCGCCCAAGTGCTTATCCTCCCGAATAACAAGAACGTGATCCTGGCTGCGGAACAGGTTTCTCAGCTCGTGCCCGACGACGTGGGCGTGACCGTTGTGCCCACCAAAACCGTCGTGCAAGGCATCGCCGCACAGTTGGCGTTCAATGGTGAAGACTCACCGGACGAGAACGCGGCGGCCATGATCGAGGCCGCGCAGGCCGTCTGCACGATTGAGCTGACTTACGCCGTCCGAGACTCGACAAGTGGCAACCTGGCGGTACGTGAGGGGGAGGCGATTGCCCTCGTTGACGATATGCTCGTGGCACATGGCTCCGATCAGCTCAGTGCGCTGCGTGGGGCACTCGACACCTTGGATACCGATGACTACGAGGTGGTCAGCGTGTACCCCGGCGCAGACGCGGAGGCGGACACCACTGACGCGCTGGTTGCCCGGCTGGAGGAATGGCTGCCGCTGGCCGAGATCGAGGTCACACCGGGAGAGCAGCCGCACTACCACTACTTCATCGGTCTGGAGTGAGGGCAGTTGGGGCACAAAAGCGTCAGCCTTGGTCGTCGTTGCCGACGTTTTCGGCTTTGGCCTGGCGCTGCTGGCGCTTCCACAGCATGTAGCCCACGGCGATAATGATTGCCGTCACGATGGTTGCTTGCGCTAGGGCACGCCAGATCAGCTCCACCAGGAGGCCACCAGGATCGGAGCGCGACTTGGCCAATAGCTCGCTCACGCCAGCGGGAACTTGGGCACCCTCCGGCGTAACAAGGTCAGGCCAAGAGGAGGCAGCCCAGAGGAACAGGGCCGTGCAGGCCAGGAACAACCCGAGTACAACGAGGCCGATGTTGAGGTTGCTCAATAGCTGTCCTAGGGCGAATGCCCAACGTTTCCGCCGCCCGACGTGCGCGCCAATGCCGCCACAGAGCGGACAGACACCTTCGTCATCGAGGCGTCCGATCCGACAGCGAGAACAGTAGGTAGTGGCGCTCATTGTTGCCCGCTCCCCTCAACTACAACCCATTCCAGTATATGATACCTTTTTCCGCTCACCATTTCCGCTATACTGGAGAGGCTCCGAAAGTCCCGCGAGCGACTGCCGAGGTGAATGTACGTCGCAGTGCTCAATCCGACAAATGCATAGGGGATAAATCGTGGCGTACACGCACGTCAACAGCAAAGGGCAGACCTACCATCTCCATTACAAGGACGTTGTGCTCAAGAATAGGCGGGAGCAGCGCATCTACTATTTTGCCAAGCAGCCCCGGCCAGGGGCGACCCTCGACGACGTGCCGGTCGGGTACGTCATCATGGAGAATGGGCGCACCGGGCTGCCATTCTGCAAAAAAGCAACGTAGCGGCGGTACCGTTCCGGGATAGTATCTTCTCCTTCATGTTTACGGCGGGCCGGGGATCCCGCCAACCACTACACCGCGAGACTATCCTTATGTGGCCCTTTGGGAACCCCTGCACCCCCAAGGACGGATGCCAGGTGGCAGTCCGTCGTTGTCTCAATCGCGGCTTTTGCACAGTATGAACATCGGAACGGTCATTGACAGTCCCATACCAGCCACCTATACTGGTGGAGAGGACAACTTCATAGGTCAATAGCAGCGAACAAGAGGAGTAGGCTACGCCTGCACTGCGTAGAGAGAGATGGTCACCGGCTGGGAGCCATCTCCGGTAGCGGTAGCCGAAGGTCGCTTGGGAGTTGAGAGGCCGAGAGCGCGAACCACATAGCACCGGCAGGGCCGGTGTAGGGCGTCAATAAGCCTCTTCGGGTAAGCCCGTTAGCGCTGTAATCGAGAGTCCGACTGCGGGGTGGAACGCATCTCCCCCAACCCTATCCCTGAAGGGAAGCGGTTCAAGGTCGTCCCAATGACTCCCTTTCCCTAGAGGGAAGGGGGCGAGGGTTTAGGTCCAACCCTCGTCATGAGGTGGCGGCGGGGACGGCAGTCGGGCTGAAATCGGGTGGTACCACGACACGCCATGTTCGTCCCGCGGGCACGTGCCCCGCGGCGAATATGGCGCATTTGCTTTAAGGAGCCGAGGCTCCGGCACCTGACGAAGAGAATCAGTAAGGAGGGGCGGATGACCACGACGCAACAGGCAGGACGACCGCCGGCGGCCCAAGAGGGCCGCGAGGCGGTGATGAGCCGCGCCTACGATCATCGTCTCACTGAGGATCGCGTCTATCGGCAGTGGCTCGATGACGGTCACTTTACGCCGCTGGTGGATTGGACGCGCCGTCCGTGGACGCTGATGATGCCACCGCCCAACATCACCGGGGTACTGCACCACGGCCACGCCATGATGATCGCCTTCGAGGACGTGATGACCCGCTGGCGGCGCATGATGGGCGACAACACGCTCTACCTGCCCGGCACGGATCACGCTGGCATCGCTACGCAGAACGTGGTGGAGCGGGAGCTGGAGAAGGAGGGGCGGTCGCGCCAAGCCCTGGGGCGCGCAGCGTTTGTCGAGCGCGTGTGGGAGTGGCGCGAGCACCATGGCAACACCATCGAGCGACAGTTTCGTAAGCTCGGCACCTCCTGCGATTGGTCGCGGCTGCGGTTCACGCTCGATGACCAGCTCTCCCGTGCCGTGCGCGAGGCCTTCGTGCGCCTCTACCACAAGGGGCTGATCTACCGCGGTCCGTACCTGGTGAACTGGTGTCCGCGTTGCGGCACCGTGATCTCCAACCTCGAAGTGGTGCATGAGGAGACGGAAGGCAAGCTGTGGACGGTGCGCTACGACCTCGAAGGCGGCGGTCACATCGAGGTGGCCACGACACGCCCGGAGACGATCCTGGGCGACACCGCCGTCGCGGTGCATCCTGATGACGAACGCTATCGCCCCCTCGTCGGTCGCCGGGCCATCCTGCCAACGCTGGGCCGGCGCATTCCCATCATTGCCGACGCAGCGGTGGAGGCCGCATTCGGCACCGGCGCAGTGAAGGTCACGCCCGGTCACGATCCCAATGACTACGAGCTGGGGCAACGCCACGACCTGCCGACCATCAGCATTATGAATGACGATGCCACGCTCAACGACGAGGCCGGCCCCTACGCCGGTATGGACCGGTACGCGGCTCGCGCGGCGCTGCTCCACGATCTGGAAGCCGAGCAGCGGATACGCAACGTGGCCGCACATACGCACGCGGTCGGCACCTGTGATCGGTGTAGTACGGTAGTCGAGCCGCGCATCTCCGAGCAATGGTTCGTGAAGCAGACTGTGCTGGCCCAGCCGGCTATTCAGGCGGTCAAGGACGGGCGCATCAAGTTCGTACCACAGCACTTCGAGCGGATCTACCTGAACTGGATGGAGAACGTCCACGATTGGGAGATTTCACGCCAGCTGTGGTGGGGACACCGCATCCCGGTCTGGTACTGCGGACAGTGCCCGGACCCGGTCGTGCCGCAGCCGGGGGCCGGCGATCCAGAGCAGTGCCCCGCGTGCGGTGGCGCGCTGGAACAGGACCCGGACGTGCTCGATACCTGGTTCAGCTCGGCACTGTGGCCGTTCTCGACGCTGGGCTGGCCCGATCGGACAGACGACTTGGCCTATTTCTATCCCACCGACGTATTGGAGACGGGCTACGAGATCATCTTCCTGTGGGTAGCGCGGATGATTATGACCGGGATCGAGTTCATGGGCGAGCCACCTTTCCATCACGTGTACATGCACGGCATCATCCGCCACCAGGATGGCTCGAAGATCAGCAAATCCAACCCGCAGCCCGGCGACGATCCGCTCGACGTGATCGAGGAGTACGGCGCCGACGCCCTGCGCTACTGGATTGTGACCGGCAGCACCCCGGGACAGGACGTGCGCTTCTCGCTGCCGAAGATCGCCAACGCGCGGAACTTCGCCAACAAGCTGTGGAACGCCGCTCGCTTCGTCGTGCTCGCTCGTGACCGCAGCGCCGACGGCAGCGGCAGCGTCGACGGCGCCTGGACCAACCTGGGGTTAGCGGAGCGGTGGATTCTCTCGCGCTGTCACGCGACCATCGCGGAAGTGACTCGGCAGATGGAGGCGTACCAGTTCGGTGAGGCCGGCCGCACGCTGGAGGATTTTCTGTGGGGTGAGTTCTGCGATTGGTACATCGAGCTGTCGAAGCTGTCGCTCTACGCTGGGGGACAAGGACCGTGGCAAGACGTGGCCCGCAATGGGACTACGAGCATTGCGCCCCGTGAAACGGCGCTGGCGGTGCTGCGTTACGTGCTCGACATCAGCCTGCGGCTGCTCCATCCGATCATGCCCTTTGTCACGGAGGAAGTGTGGTCGCAGCTGCATGGCGACCAACGACCGGCCCCGGCCCTGATGGTGGCGCCGTGGCCGCAGCCCGGTAAGCGCGATCCAGGGATCGAGGCCGGGGTGGCCGCGATGATCGAGGTGATACGCACGATCCGCAACGTGCGCGCGGAGGCGCAGCTTGGAGCCGGACGCTGGATACCGGCGACTATCGCCGGTCACGGGCACACGGCAACGCTGCATACCCTGGCGCCACAGATCGAGGTGCTGGCTCGCGTGCGACCGCTGCGGATCGTGGAGACACTCACGGAGAAGCCGGTACACGCGCTGTCGGCGCGCGCCGGTGGCACCGAAATCTGGCTCCTACCCGACGAGGCGGCGGACGCTGCAGAGAGCCGGGAGCGTTTGGAAGCCGAGAAAGCGGAAGCGCAGCAGCAGGTAGCGCGCCTGGAGGCACTGCTCACGAGGGCCGGTTTCGTGGAGAAGGCGCCGGCGGCCGTTGTAGAGCGCGAGCGCGGCCGGTTGCAGGAGCAGCGCGAGCGCCTGGCCAAGGTTGCGGCGCGCTTGGCGCAGCTTGCGGGGCAGTAGTGCCCCCGGCGCCGGAATGACGGGCTGCTGCCTAGGACTGGTCGTGTGCGTCGAGCAGCGCCCGTAGCCGGGCCAGCTCCGCTTCGGCCGCCGCCGCCCGTGCCTCGGCCACCTGCCGGGCGCCAGCCTCGGCTGTGGCGCGGGACTCCGCCACCTGCCGGGCGCCAGCCTCGGCTGTGGCGCGGGACTCCGCCACCTGCCGGGCGCCAGCCTCTACTGCGGCCTGAGCCTCAGCCGTTGCGGCCTGGGCTTCAGCCGTGCGCCGCGCTGCCGTCTCTTCTTGCGGGAGGGGCAGCCACCGCTGACGCTCCCGGTCGAACAGCCGCAGGCGCGCCCCGCGCACGTGCAGCCCCAGTCCCAGCACGGCGCTCCACAAGGAGCCGTCGGCTGCGGGCGCCAGCGGCCGGTAGTGGCCGTGCGCCAGTCGGTGCCCCTGGAGCGGCGGTCGCAGATACTCGTCGAGCGGATCGAAAAGGAAATACTCGGCTACGCCGAGCCGTTCGTACAGCGCGTGCTTGGTCCGGAGGTCTTCGCCCCGCGTGCTGCGCGAGGTCAGCTCGAAGACGACATCGGGGGGCCGGCCTTCTTCCCACAGCTTGTAGATGCGCCGTTGGTGGTCGGGAATGCCCTTGACGACAAAAACGTCGGGGGCAACCGACCGACGGGGATCGCCTTCCTGATAGTAGAGGAACAGATTGCCACTGATGTAGACATGTTTATCGTCGCGGAAGTGCTCGCGCAGGGTGGTAATCAGCTCGAACATCAGGTCGCGGTGGACATCGGTTTCAGCCACGGGCTGGCCGTCCGATTCGGGATAGAAGACTTCCGCTACCGCTGGCGCTTGCACAGCCGTTGCCATCGTTGCTCTCCTGCATCCTCGCACCCGTCGTGCCGTACTCCGGCAGTGTAGCACGGGAGGCCGACGGCTCGTTTACGGGCCGGTCTCCGCGGCAGCGCCGGATATGACATACTGCCAGCCGGGAGGCCGACGGGCGGTGGTTATAGCCCCGGTACGCACGCGACGGCCGCACGCCGGAGGGGCCGGCGTCGGGAACGCGCCGCCAGGAGCACGCAGCTGCGCGGACCAGGACGACGAGCTGGGTCGGTTGCTGGCGCGTATCGGCTTGACGTTTCCGTTGGGTGACGTCACGCCGGTTGTCGGAGCGGTAGCACTCAGCCCCGTGCAAGCAGCGGCCCGGCTCCTCGACCGACGACAGCTAGTGCTGCTGGACCACAGCTCCGGCGCTACCGCCACCAGCCGTTACTCGTATGTCAGTGCCGATCCGTTCCTCGTCCTACGCAGTCGTGGCCGGCGCAGCGAGCTGGCCGGGCCGGCCGGCAGTGTGACGGTCGCCACCGATCCCCTCTTCTTGCTCGAACGACTGCTGCAGCGCTACGCCGTCCCGCGACAGCCGGAGCTACCACCCCTGCTCGGTGGTGCCATGGGCTACTTCGGGTACGACCTCGGTCGGCTGTTCGAGCGCTGGCCGGCCAGCGCCAGAGACGAGGGCATGCCCGACCTCCACGTGGGATTCTACGATTGGGTGCTCGCCGCCGATCATAGCACTGGGCAGCGGTGGCTCATTAGTACCGGGTTGCCGCATGGTGGTTCAGCGGCGGCCCGCGGGCGGTGGCACGAGTTGCAAGCGTGCCTGGTACAGGCCAGGCCGCCGGCATCCGCCAACGGCACCTTGGCCGGCACCCGACTCCGTTCCAACGTCGGACGCACCACTCACTTAGCAAAGGTGCATCGGGCCAAGGAATATATTGCGGCCGGCGACATCTATCAGGTTAATCTCTCGCATCGGCTGGAGGGCAACTGGACCGGCCCAACCTGGCCGCTGTATGAGCGCCTGCGCGCGGCCTCGCCGGTGCCCTATGGAGCCTACCTCGCGCTCGACGGCTGTACGGTCCTCAGCGCCTCGCCGGAGCGGTTCTTGCGCTTCGATAGGCGCAATGTCGAGACACGGCCGATCAAGGGCACTCGGCCGCGCGGTGCGACTGCCAGCCAAGATCAGGACTTGGCTCGACAGCTGGCCTGGAGTGAGAAAGATCGCGCCGAGAACCTGATGATCGTGGATTTGCTGCGTAACGACCTCGGCAAGGTCTGCCAGGTGGGGACGATCCGGGTGCCGGAGCTGTTCGGGCTGGAAGGATACGCCAGTGTTTGGCACCTTGTCAGTACCGTGCGCGGAACGGTGCATCCGGGACTCACGGCGGTTGACCTGCTCCGGGCCTGCTTTCCGGGTGGATCAGTCACGGGTTGTCCGAAGATCAGGGCCATGGAGATCATCGAGGAGCTGGAACCGGTGCGGCGCGGTGTCTATTGCGGCGCGATCGGCTATCTCAGCTTCACGGGCGACATGGATACCAGCATCACGATTCGCACGCTCGTCGTCCGCGAGGGACGTATGTACCTGCAAGTCGGTGGCGCCATCGTGGCCGACTCCGAGCCGGCAGCGGAGTATCGGGAGACGTTGGCCAAGGGACAGGCCGTCGTCCGCGCTATCGGCGCCGAGCTGGTCGAATGGTAGAGCTGGGTCGGCCGCGGCACTTCGGTCTAACGGGAAGGCCCGGATGGGCGGATGCTGGGACGTACCAGGCCGAAGGTTTTGTCGGAGTGGCAGTAGCTGTTGGTCCCTAGAGCGCCGATGGCGCGGACTTGCATCTCGTCCAGGCGGCCCTCCTGGTAGATCCCGTCGCGGGTGTGGAAGAGCACTGCCTGGCCCATAATGATGCTCACGTAGGATTCCGCAATCTCGATAATCTGAGTCAGTCGACATTCCATGCTGACGGGCGACTCGGCGATCCAGGGTGCGCTGACCTTCACACTCGGCCGGGCAGTCAAGTTGGCCAGCTCGATCTCACTCACCTCCGCGGCAAAGTCGCCGGAGGCCGTATTCATCGCATCGGCCAAGTCGGCACTGACGATGTTGATCACGAAATCGCGGGTCGCCCTGATGTTGCGGAGTGTATCCTTCTCCTCACCGCCAGGAGAGATGACGGAGAAGGCCAAGAGAGGCGGTTGCGCGTTGAGCGCGGTGAAGAAGCTGAAGGGCGCCGCGTTGGTCACGCCTTGCGGACTGACCGTGGACACAAAGGCGATGGGGCGCGGCACAATCGAGGTGATCAGTAGCTGGTACGCTTCACGGGGCGATAAAACTGCCGGATCGAGGTCCATAGTGCCCTCTCCCTCCCCAGAGTGACGGTTGCCGACCTAGCCTACGTCGCTGCGGCCAGTGCGTCCCGGTATCGGTATATCCAGTGGTTGTTCCTCCCACTCTGAGCGGTTGATCCACGCTATGCCGACACGTCACACCCGGGAGACAGCCCACTGGACCCGGCACGGAATCATCGCTGCTGCCAGCGATACTTGAGCAGCGCCCGCAGGGCCGGCAAGCCGTCGCGCCACGGCGACAGCTTCTTCGCCCCCCGTGGCTCGTAGCTGATGGGAACCTCGTGAATACGGTAGCCGCGGCGCAGCACTTTGGCTGTAATCTCCGGCTCCATGTCGAAGCGATTACACTCCAGATCGAGGGTGCGGAAAAGATCACCGGGCAAGAGCTTATAGCAGGTTTCCATATCGTGGAGTCGAGTGCCGTAGAGCAGGTTTGTGACCCAGGTGAGGAACCGGTTGCCCCAACGCAAGAGCGGCTTCTGCCCGGCAAACGACCGCACGCCATAGACCACTTGCGCCTCGCCGGCGAGAATCGGTGCGAGCAAGCGGGTGTAGTCGACGGGATCGTACTCCAGGTCGGCGTCTTGGATGACGACGTAGTCGCCGGTGGAGACGGTCAATGCCGTGCGGACGGCGGCGCCTTTGCCTTGATTGTGTTGATGATGGACCACCCACAAGCTCGGCAACGGCTCGCTTTCCAGCCGGGTGAGGATTGCTCCGGTGCCGTCGGTCGAGGAGTCGTTGACTACGATGATCTCCCGCTCGATGGACACCGGCCGCGTGCTGGCGGCGCTGCCTGATGGCGTGTGAGCCGCGGGATCAACTACCGCGAGGTCAACGGCCGCAACGCGACGCAGCAGGGTTTCGATAGAGGCGCTTTCGTTGTAGACCGGGATCAGGACGGATAACTTCACCGCGCCTCCCTTGTGAGTGCTCGCCCGGGGACAATGATAGCGGGCTGCCCATGCCCTCAACGACACAAGTCTGCCAGTTGATCCAACTCTTCCGGCTGGCCCGCGACAATGAGGAGGTCGCCGCTGTGCAACTGTTGAGAGCCGCGCGGATGCAGGATGAGGTCCTTGCCCGCCGGCCGGATGGCCAAGACGGTAGGCCCGCGGCTGTGCGGGAACTCCGCGTCAATCTGGGCAAGGGGGCGATTGCAGAGCTTACCGGTAGCGGCAAGCTCTATCTCTTCGATGACAAAGGGTAGTGATTCACCGTCGCGGTACAGCAACGTATCGAGATATTCGACGACGGCCGGACGGGTGAGCATCTGCGCCATACGCTGGCCCGCGCGGACCGTGGGTGATAGCACCCGGTTGGCACCAACGCGCAGCAGCTTGGACTCATTGGCCGGGTCTTCGACCCGCGCTACGATATTGAGCTGCGGCACGAGACTGCGGGCCGAGACCACGACCAGGAGATTAACCGCGTCGCTGTCGGCTGCCACGACCAAGCCTTGTGCCCGTTCGATGCCGGCGCGCCGCAGGGCCTCCTCGTCCGTGGCATCCGCTATCTGATGCGGTATTCCCCAGGCGGTTAGCTCGTCGAGATGCTTGTCCATGATTTCGATAGTGCAGAGGGAGCGCTGCTCTTGCCGTAGCTGCAGGACGATCTGCCAGCCGACTCGACCGAGACCACACACAATGTAGTGATCGCGGAGCCGGTTCAAGTCTCGGTTCAACTTGCCCTCCCGCCACAAGCGCCCCAGCTCACCGCTCGAAATATCCGCCGCAAGGTAGGAGCCGCCGGCCGCTACGATCATAACGCCAACGGCAATGACGATCAGTGTCCAGGCACGACCGGTTTCGGTGAGGGGATGTACCTCCTGGAAGCCAATCGTGAAGACCGTGATGATCGTCATGTAGAGCGAGTCGAACCAGGACCAGCGCTCGATGAGCAAGTACCCGATCGTGCCCACAGCGACCCAGCTCACGATGAGGACTAGCCCCCAGCGCAGGCGGCTCCACAGCCACGCCGCGACCGGCAGTGAAATCATACCGCGTGCCTCATGCTCCCAGACTGCGCTGGCCGGTGGACACCCCGACCGGCTGTCCCGTCCGACCGGATTCGAGGGCCGCCTGTACGGTTGCCACGATAGCCCGGCCAGCGCGCGCATCCAACATCGTATTGCTGCCGGTGTCAATCGCGCGCGCAAAGTCGTCCAGCAGCCGGCGCTCATAGTACACGCCGATGCGGCGGTGGCGATAGTCGCTGGGCTGGAGGCCGCGCGTATACACGGCGATCTCCGGTCGTGGCTCGGAGACGACGAGGGCGCCGGCCGAACCGATGATGTGCAGCTTCAACTCGCCGAGGTTAGCATGGCTGGGCCGCCCGATCCGGCCGATGCACAGCGATCCGACGATGCCACGTTCCAGCTCCAGGGTCACGGTCGCCAGGTCCTCCAGGCCGCGGTCGGCGTACTTGCGGAAGAAGTGCGAGGTTGTCCGCGCGAACACGCGCTGCACCTCGACGCCCAGGAGATAGCGGACGTAGGCGAGCGGGTAGATACCCTCGACCATTAGCTCGCCGTGACCGCGCCAGTCGGCCGGCACCTCCTCCGGCTCGTCGGAGTCGATCAGCACGCCAGCGTCCTTGGCGAAGTAGAAGTCAACGTGGATGGCCGTCGGCTCGCCGATGGCGCCAGCCGCCAGCAGGCGGCGCGTGTGCTCGATGGCCGGAAAGGTGTTGCGATTCCACAAGGCAAACCGCACGTCGGCCCGCTTCACCGCCGCGACGATCCGGTCGCATTCCTCGACACTCGCTGCCAGCGGCTTGTCCTGGATGATGTGGAGACCGGCGGTCGCGGCTTGCACACTGAGGTCGGCATGTCGCTCGATCTCGGGGGAGACACAGGCCACTTGCGGTCGGAATTGCCGGACGGCCGCCGCGACGTCGCGGCAGTAGGGGACATGGAGGCTCCGGGCCAGGCGCTCGTTGCGTCGGTGCTGCTGATCGGGGAGGTGGTCATCATCAGCTACCGCGACGACCTCGAATCCCGGGTGGACCGCCAGCGTCTGTGCGATGACCGCGTGCCCACAACCGCTGAAGACCACCACCCGCAGCACATCCGACGCACTCATCGCTACCACCCTGTCAATTGATCCCGCCTAGACACTGCCGATACCCGGAAAACGATACCTGGAAAATTGGGCGGGACGGATCACCGAGAGATGAGAAATAGGACGGGTGCCACCAACCCGTTGCGTCATTCCGGCGGAAGCCGGAATCCAGGCGCCCCGGCCAGCAGTCAGCGTACCTACGCCAGATTCCCGCTTGCGCGGGAATGACGGGTTACGCAAAGGTCTCCTTGCGCTGGAATAACCGGGAAGTGCCAACACAACTTTGCTCGCATGCAGGGCCTTTCCATATGTCACCACTTCGACAGGCTCAGTGCCGGCTCTGAGCGGAGCGCAGGGTCTCTCCTGCGTAGCCAAGATTCTTCGCTCCGCTCAGAAGGACCGGTTTGGCGGCGACTTTGGAAAGGCCCTAGCTCACATGGGCAGGTATTGCTCGCGGTCTTCCTCCACTTCGGCCGAGAGCTGGCAGATGCCGTCAATCAGCTGCATCGTGCGGTGGGCGTCCGCAAGCGAGGCGGCCGGGAATGGCGGTTGCCGGCCGCTGCGCGCTCCCGCCAAGAACGCCGTGGCTTGCCGCCAAAAGCCGGCTTTGTATTGCCGGTCCGGCTCGTCCAATACGTACTGCTCGTCCGGCTGGTGGCGCACGCTCACCGTGACGGTGTTGAACCCGTGGCCGGACACGGCCCGCGCGCCCACGGTCCGCAGCTCGTAGCGATGGTTGGCCGGCGCAAACCAGTCCACTAGGGCGCGTCCCTGCGCGCCGCTCGTGAAGCGCAGCACCGCGGAGAAGCTATCGGGGTAATCGTAATGATAGGACGACCGGATGGCGTGAATATCCGCTACCTCGCCGCCGAAAAAGCGGAGCATGTCCAGCGCGTGGATGCCGTTCGCGTAGGCCCAGCGCCGCCGCACGAGCGGCGTGAACTTGGTCAGCCGGTCGGGCTGATAGAGCCGCCATTGGTCCTCGTGCGCCTCCACCGTGATCGTCGCGAGCGGTCCCAGCTCGGCCATGCGCGCACGCACGGCCAGATTGTTGCTGTAGAAGCGCCGGTTCACGCCCACCATCGCCACGGTGCCGTGTTGCTCGGCCAGCTCGGCGAGGCGTGCGGTATCGGCCGAGCAGATGCCCGGGGGCTTTTCCAGGAAGGTCGGTACACCCGCGGCAATGAACTTGCTCGCCACGCGGGCGACGTGCAGCACGCTGACTAGGACGTACACGGCGTCGAGGTCGTCGCGCCGGAGCAGGGCGTCGGGAGACTCCTCCCGTTCGCCAATCCCGAAACGCTCGGCCGACTCGGCCAGCATTGCGGGGTTAACGTCGCAGAGGACTACCACCTCACACGCGGGATGGTTGGTCAGGACGGGGAGATGCTGCTGGGCGATATTGCCGGCGCCGATCACCGCGACACGTAGACGACTCATTGTGGCCCTCCACACGAATGCTGGCTTATCCTACCGACGCTTGCCATCTTGCCGCCAGGGGCAAGTGCCTTCCCCGGTGTATCAGCGCGAGGGAGGGAGCTGCGCCAGGGATGCTTGCATAAAGGCAACGGCAGCCGCTTCCAGGTCTTCGCCGGGGTACCGAGGCTGGCCGAGATGCTCAGGCCCGATGGTGCCCCGGTAGCCGGCGGCCGCGAGCCGGCGCAGAATGTCCGGGAAATCGAGGTCGCCGGTGCCGGGGAACACTTCCTCGGCCGCGGGCCAGCGGCCCCGCACATCGCGCAGCTGCGCGTAGTACATCTTGCCCTGGAACGTGTTTACGAGCGTCGACACATCGCCACCCATGATGTGCATACCCGTGCAGAAGCAGACACCGTTGTGGGTACTTGGTACTGCCGTGAGTAGGCGGACAATGTGCTCGTGTGAGCTGAGGAGATACGGGCCGCGCCAAGGGTGTGGACGGTAGGCACGATAATCGGCCATGTCACGCTCGCGCGCAGTGCCGCTCCGCGTAGTGTATGAGGCAGGCAGCGCCAGATCGCATGGTTGGCTAGTCGCACGTCGCAGGCCTCGGCTTGGTGTATTAGCTCACGGAAGATGGTGAGGAAGCCGTCCCAGTAGCGAGCATCGTCCGCCGGGTCGGGCGACTGCGCTACGTCCACGTAGTGCAGCAACGTGCCGATCCCGGCATCGCTGAGAGCTGCCAGCGTGTGCAGCTTGGCCGCGATCTCAGCCCGGTGCGCCGCCGGCCGCAGCACGAGGTCAGGATCGTTGCCGAACCAGGCAATTGCGACGGGCACCTCCACGCCAGCGTCCGCCAGCCGGCGCAGGAACCGTCGGAGATAGGCCCGGTCGGGGACGCCGGTGTCGGCGAAGCCGGGCACGGCGCCCAAGCTCAGGCACACGTGGCGTACTCCCAGGTGCCGGCAGCGGGCAATCAGTGTGTCGGCGTCGTTTACCGATGCATGTAGAGCAATGTCCATAGTCAGCTGCTCCTTGTAGCCGCCTGTCGGCCCTCGTCACTCTATGGTGACAGACCGCTAGGGGTGGCGGCCCACTCCACAGAGCCACTGTAGCGCCGCCGTGGTGATGGCGGCGTGACAGCGGGCGCGGCTCGGCCCGTCGCGCGTGGGGTGGACGCGATTGTTCAGGATCACGACCACGGCCCCTCGCTCGGGATCTACCGTGAGGGCCGGGCCGGTGAAGCCGAGCAGGCTATAGGCGCGGGATGAGGCGAACGAGCCGATGTAGCTGCGGTCGTCCAGTCCCCAGCCGAGCGCAAAACGCTGCACCCGGAACCCCGTAGCGCCGGCGGCGCCCGGGTAGTTGTCCTCGATGCTCTCGTGGATCAGAGCGGGCCGGATGAGGGGCCGCCCGCCGACCAGGCCCTCGTTCAGCCACAGGCGACCTAGCTCTAGCAGGTCCGCAGCGGTCGAGAACAGCCCGGCGTGACCGGCTACCCCACCGAGGGCGAAGGTGCTTTCGTCGTGCGGCACACCGCACACCACCCCACCCCGCCGGGAGTCGTCTTCGGTCGGCGCAATGCGCTGCCGCCAGGCCGCGGGTGGGTTGAAGATGGTGGTATTCATACCGAGTGGACCGAGGACGGTTATCCGCAAGCAGTCGGCGAGTCGCTGCCCGGATACTGCTTCCAGGGCTTTGCCCAAGAGATAGTAGCCCTGGCTGGAGTAGTAGAAGCAGGCGCCCGGTTCCGTCATCGGCCCGGCAGCGAGGATCGCGGCCTCAATCTCCGGTCGCGGCAGGTCCTTGAGATTACTCAGGGACAGTCGCAACCCCGCGGTGTGCGCCAACACCTGCCTCACGGTGACGTCGCGGAAGGTAGCGCAGTCGAGCAGATCACCGAACCGGGCGTCGAGATGCAGGCGGCCAGCGCTGGCGAGGGCCAGCGTGGCCGTGAGCGTGACGATCTTGGTGACTGACGCAATGTCGTAGATTGTGCGGGGGCCGACCACCGGACTGTTCTGGGCATAGGTGAGGTGGCCGGCAGTGACGACATTCGGGCGACCGGAGCGGCCAGCTACAGCCACGACCACGCCGGGGAATATCCGGCGCGATCCGGCCGCCACCAGCAGGGGCCGCAGGCGTGCAGCGAGGCTATCCATGGTAGGCCGTTATACGCAGGCTGCGGCGACGAGGGGTCGCCTCACCTCCGGCCCCCTCCGGGCACGGGTAGGTTGTCATCCGGGGATGAGCTCGGCACCGCGGCTATGATGAACCCCGGTACTGTCTAGCGGGCACCGGTGACTCGCCCTGGCTCGCCGGATAGAAGTTGCGGACGGCATCGGACCAGCGCACCTCGGACATGGGCATCAAGCCACCATCCTCGAACTGCACGAGTGGCTGCTCGCCGCGGCCGTTGGCGGCCCCATCGGGCCAGATGACGTAGGCGCGGCTCTTGCTCAGGAAGTCCACGAGCCGCGCGCGGTGCGGCTCCGACGGTAGCCACGCTTCCCAGACGCTGGGTATCGCCGGCGCGGCGTCCGGAGCGGCTTCCACTGCTGCGCCAGGTAGCGGCCAGGGTCGCCCGCCACGCGCACGCTCGTAACTCTCGACGAGGGCCAGCGCCACATCCATATGGGCACGCAGAATTTGCTCCAGGTGGCCGGCGACCGAGCGGATTTGCTCGGCGTAGTCCACAATGGCGGTGGTCTCCGCGTCACCCAACGGCTGGCCGTCCTCCAGCAGCGGCCGGAGCGCGGCGGCGGCCCGGTCGGCTGCGGCGCGGCGCGGCGGGTCAATGGCCTCGAGCGCACGGTGCAGTTGCGCCACGTCGTCGCGCAACTGCCGGTAGTCCCGCAGCCGCAGCTCCATCCGGTCCAGCATATAGAGCTGGTCCGTCACCAGCTCGCGCAGGATGGCCGGCTCGGCCGCGACGCGCTCCGGCTCCTCGTAGAGCAGCCGCTTCAGCTCATCCGTCGTGCCACAGACATCGGAGAACCGCGTGGTCCGTGGCGGCGTGTCTTGCTCAGTCTGCATCGGTCACTCCTCTCTGCACCCGGATACTCCTTGTGAGATGCTACACGAGCGGCCACAGATCGCCAGCGGGTTGTGGGAACGGACAATCGAGCCACGACCCGGGGCCGCAGCACTCGCCGCTCAATCGGAGGCGGTGCCAACTCACTCTATAGTGAGCGCCCGCCCGCCCCAATATCACCTTGGATGAGAAAGCCGCCATGCAGCCGCCGCGGCCGATCCGGACCGACGACGACTACCTGCGTGTAGCCGCCCGCTACGAAACGGCACGGCTACGGAGCCGACCACGCTCCGACCGAAACGCCGCCGCCCTCTGCGCGGAGGACCGGTTTGCAGTGGAGCTGGATGTGGGCGGTCCGATCATCGAGTTCATCAGAGTGGAGCCGGCTTCGTACATCGACGGGCTGAACGAAACGCTCCGCGACCGGCTCATCGCCATTCCGAACCGCAGCAACGACCTCGCGCGGTGGCGAGACATGCTCGAAGTCCATCGGCAAAATAAAGTTACGGTGAGTTATCCGTATTACATGTCGGAAACGATCATCACCAACGGGATGTTCCAGGTCTTTGTCGATGAGACACGGTACACGACTACGGTCGAGCGGTATAGGACGGGCTGGATCGTTGACCAGCGGGCACAGTGGCAGCAAGGGAGATCGAACAGCTACCGGCTTCAGCCCTGGCCCATAAGGGCGCCGGAGCACCCCGTCGTGCAGGTGAGCTGGTTCGACGCGATGAGCTTCGCCGCGTGGGTGAGCTGCAAGGCGGGTATCGTCTGCCGGATGCCAACCCAGGAGGAGTGGATTCTGGCAGCCCGCCCGGCGGCACTGGCGGAGCAGGTATGCGCCTTTCCTTGGGGCAACGACTTCCGCGATCTCGACAAGCGGATGAACTTCGGTACTGCCGAGCTAACCGATTATACGTGGATTCACGAGCAATACGCCGACGGCTACGCGCTGACCTCGCCGGTGCAGGCGTTCCCGCCCAACGAGCGCGGTTTCTACGACATGGTGGGCAATGTCTGGGTCTGGAACTACACGAACGCGGCAACCTACGAGCAGCGACCGGTCGCGGAGCGGACAGCCATCGTGCCGCAGCTCGATGAACTAGGCGTGGACCGCAACGCTCGCATCACAATGCAAGGCGGCTGCTTCCTCGCCCGCGTTACCCACACGGTCTTGTGGGCCAAGATGAGCCATCCGGCGCTCGACGGCGCCGTGGACATCGGCTTTCGGATCGTGGCCGTGCCGGAAGCCGCCGAGTGGTGAGTAGCCCGCCTACGGCCCCTCACCGGGAGGAGGCCGCAGGGATGCTATACTAGAATTGTAGGCGCACTGCTAGGAGGATACAAGGATGTTCTTCTTTGACCCGCTGTACTTTGTCTTTGCCGGACCAGCACTGTTGCTGGCGCTGTACGCGCAGTATAAGGTCAAGAATACCTATGCGAAATATGCGGAAGTAGCTACGTATGCGGGCCGACCGGGCGTTGACGTTGCCCGCCGGTTGCTCGATTCATTGGGACTCTACCACGTCCGGATCGAGCGGGTTCCTGGGGACCTCAGTGACCATTACGACCCCAGTAGCAAGGTGCTGCGGCTTTCCGACTCCAACTACGACAACTACTCGGTCGCGGCAGTAGGCGTTGTCGCCCACGAGGTCGGTCATGCGGTGCAGGATGCCCAGAATTACGCGCCGTTGCGGTGGCGAGCCGGATTGGTTCCGGTCGTCAACATTGGGAGCACCCTAGGCTATATCTTGTTTTTCGTGGGTTTGTTCATCATCCCACAGCTCGCGTGGCTAGGGGTAGCGTTCTTCAGCACCGCGGCTATTTTTGCGCTGGTCACGCTGCCGGTAGAGTTCAATGCCAGCAACCGCGCCCTCCGACTCCTCACGAATAATGGCTTGGTGACCTCGGAGGAGCGCGGCCAGGCCAAGGCGGTGCTCAACGCCGCTGCACTGACCTACGTGGCGGCGCTGGCGCAGGCACTCTCGACGTTGCTCTACTTCCTCTTCATTCTGATGGGACGCAGCGACGAGTAGCAAGCGTCGCCACAGAGCACATTTTCTGGCGGCCCGGCGATCCGGGATGGGCCGCTGTGTTGTATAGCCCGGGCCGGATACTAACCCGTGACCGCCTGAGACGGCATCCGATGGCTACGCTCGCTGCGGCGCACCCGACGGAGCACGTTGCCCCGCCCGCGCGTCCCAATCCGCCGATCACCGGCCTGTCCTGGGCCACTTTGCAGGAGGTTTTGGCTGCGCGCGGCGAGCGGCCGTTCCGCACCGAGCAGGTAGCGCGCTGGGTCTACCGCAGCGCAATCACCGACTTTGCGCCGATGTGCAACGTCCCCCAGACGCTACGGACGTGGTTAGCCGAGACCTACGCCTTCAACTCGGCCGAGGTCGTCACGCAAGTCGCCTCGGCCGATGGGGACACCACCAAGGCGGTGCTGCGGCTGGCCGACGGCTCCCTCATCGAGACGGTGCTGATGCAATATCATCGGCGCAGCGACGGCACCGGCGCCGACCGCAGCACGGTCTGCGTGAGTACCCAGGTAGGTTGCGCGCTCCAATGCTCGTTCTGCGCCACGGGGCTGATGGGGCTGACGCGCAATCTGACCGCCGCCGAGATCATTGACCAGGCGCTCCACTTCCTGCGCCGTACCCGCCAGCGCCCGCCGGTCGTGCGGAACGTGGTCTTCATGGGGATGGGCGAGCCGCTGCTGAACTATGCGGCCTGTCTGGAAGCGGTCGGGCGGCTGTGCGATCCGCTCGGCGCCGGGCTAGGCCCTCCGCGGCTGACGATCTCGACCTCGGGCTGGCTGCCGGGGATCGCGCGGCTGGCCGACGAGCCGTGGCCGGTGCGCTTGGCGGTTTCGCTGCACGCCCCGACCAACGATGTCCGCGACGAGCTGGTGCCCCTCAATCGCCGGTACCCGGTGGAAGACCTGCTCGCGGCGTGCCGTGCGTACCAGGCGCAGACAGGCCGGCGGGTCACGTTCGAGTACACGCTGCTGGCCGGGGTGAACGATTCGCCCGCGTTGGCGCGCGCGCTGGTCAAGCTGGTGCGGGGACTCGATTGCCATATCAATCTCATCCCGATGAATCCGGTGGCCGAGCTGCCGTATGCGCCTTCGTCCGACGAGGCCGTGCAGGTGTTCCATCAGGCGCTCCGCCAAGCCGGTCTCATCGCGACAATCCGCCGCGAGATGGGCCGCGATATTCAGGCGGCGTGTGGTCAACTGCAAACTACCGTGCGGCGGCGACTGCACGTACAGGGGCACAGCTCGTGAACTACTCCGACCGTGGTGAAGTTTCTGCTCCCCCACCCATTCCCATCGCCCTGTCGCTGCTGGCGGCGGATTGGGCCGCACTGGGGACTGCCGTAGATGTCGTGACCGACGGAGGGGCCGACGCCATCCACGTAGACGTCATGGATGGCCACTTTGTGCCGGAGCTGACCTTTGGCCGGCAAATGGTCGCGGCGATACGTTCCCGCACGCCGCTGCCGCTCGACGTGCATTTGATGGTGCTCAACCCCGAGCGGCACATCGAGCCGATGATTGCGGCCGGGGCTAATCAGATAACCGTACATCTCGAAGCCGCGCCGGAGCCGGACGCGCTGCGGCGGGTATTGGGCATGATCCGCGCCGGTGGCGCCCGCGCCGGGGTTGCCCTCCGACCGCTCACCCCGGCGCAGCTCCTCACCGGGCTGTGGGATGCGCTGGACATGGTGTTGGTAATGACCGTCGAGCCGGGCTATAGCGGTCAGCCCTTCCGAGCCGAGCTGCTGCCCAAGGTCCGCGAGCTGGCGCAGCAAGCGGCCTGGCAACCGATGCCGCCGATCATCGCCGTTGACGGGGGCATTGATCGCCACACGGCGGCGGCGGCATCGGCGGCTGGCGCCACCTACCTCGTCGCCGGGACCTCAGTGTTTGGCGCGGCCGATCCGGTCGCGGCGCTGGCGGCAGTGCGCGCCGCCGCCGAGCGCGGCGCGGCGCCGGCTCGTACATAGGAGAGGAGCTATGGCACAAAAGACCGTTTCCGGAAGACAGGCAAGTCCGGCGCCGGAGGGCATCTACCGCTCGACGGAGCTAGATTGGCTGGGGCAGCACCAGGACGAGCTTGAGGCACACTATGCCGGCGAGTGGTTGGCGATTGATGGTCCGGCGTTAGTTGCCCACGCGACGACAATTGGTAATGATTACCGTACAGTATGGTCATATCTTGCCCTATAAAGGACGGATTCTCAGGCCTTATGTTGATGTACGTCTGGAAGGTACTGAGGAGTCTTTGCGGACGCTGGGACTAAATTGACTCTGGGGCTGATACGACTATCTTCCACTCGATCTTGATGCTTATGCTCGGCTTGAACCAGGCGGCTGCCACGTCAAGTGGGCTGATATGCGGTGTTGGTGGCCTCACGCGCTCCTGGACCTTCTGGCTCGATCTTCATTACGTACCTGCAAGCGCTGGGACGCCACCTCGGACAAGCGGTGAGCATCGTCTGATGCGGCTGCATCCTGTCCGGGAAGCACCCCGGCCGGTCGATTCCTGGCGGCTTGCTTGACACGTGCCGGCCGAAAGCGGTATAGTATCTCTTTGCCGAGGGATGAGTGGGCGTGGCTGGGCAACGGCCAGCGCAGTTGTCTCTCCGTGGTGGCACTCCGGCCACTGGGCGCACCTTCACAACTGAAGAAGAGCGAGAATCTGCAATACGGGTTCAGCTTCAAAATTGCCGATCGAGAACATCCTGAGACGGGATAAGAGCGTGTGGTGGATGCCTCGGGGGTGATGGCCGATGAAGGGCGTGGTAGGCCGCGAAAGGCTGTGGGGAGTTGTCAGCAAGCGTTGATCCACAGATGCCCGAATGGGGAAACCCGCTCCGAGTCATATCGGAGCACGGTCGGTGCAGCCGACGGTTGTGCCGACTGGGGGAACCGGGGGAACTGAAACATCTCAGTACCCCGAGGAAAAGAAATCAACCGTATGAGATCCCCCAAGTAGTGGCGAGCGAACGGGGGAGAGCCCAAACCGCGGATCCGATCATGGTCGGCCGGCCGATGGATCCGGCGGGGTTGTGGGCGTAGCAGGGAGGCGGCGGCCGCTGCCTCGGAAGGTATGCACGAACGTGGACCGAACGGCCTGGAAAGGCCGGTCCGAGAGGGTGAGAACCCCGTAGGAAAGTGAGCGTGCTCTTCTGCTGCTGCGACCCGAGTACCGCGGGACACGAGAAACCCTGCGGGAAGCTGGGGGGCCCACCCTCCAAGGCTCAATACCATCACCCACCGATAGCGCAGAGTACCGTGAGGGAACGGTGAAAAGTACCCCGGCGAGGGGAGTGAAAGAGTACACTGAAACCACCTGCTTACAGTCAGCGAGAGGGGAATTGCACTTCGCGATCCCGTATCGTGTCGGCCGCGCTGCGGCGCGAATGACGCTTGGTGACGCGCAGTGTGGTCCCTGATCGTGTGCCTCTTGAAGTATGAGCCGGCGAGTGGCCCGGCGTGGCTTGGTTAACCTGCAGGGAAATGCGGGGGAGCCGGAGCGAAAGCGAGTCCGAATAGGGCGCCCGTCCTTCTTACGGGAAGGACCCGGTCGCGTAGGGCCGACCCGAAACCGAGTGAGCTACCCATGGCTAGGGGGAAGGTCCGGTGACACGGACTGGACGCCCGCACCAACTCAAGTTACAAATTGGGTGGATGAGCTGTGGGTAGAGGTGAAATGCCAATCGAACTCGGAGATAGCTGGTTCTCCCCGAAATGGATTGAGGTTCAGCCTGTTCGGTCTTCTGGCGGCGGTAAGGCTCTGGTAGTGTGCGGGAGCACAGCGCTTACCAAACACCGCTAAACCGCGAACGTCGTCAGGTTTTGCGAGCAGAGTGAGACGGTGGGGGCTAAGCTCCATCGTCGAGAGGGAAACAGCCCAGACCCGCAGCTAAGGTCCCCAAGTTCTGACTGAAGTGGCAAAGGCGGTCAGGATGCGTAGACAGCCAGGAGGTTGGCTTAGAAGCAGCCATCCTCGAACGAAAGCGTAACAGCTCACTGGTCGAGTAGCCTGGCGCCGACAATGTAACGGGGCTAAGTCAGACACCGAAGCTCGGGGTCTCAGTAGGAGCATACTGCTGGGGCGGTAGGGGAGCGTGCATCTCCGGAGGACGGGAAGTCCTCCGCGTGTGGCAGTGAAGCGACGGCGTGAGCAGTCGTGGAGCGGGGTGCAGTGCGAATGCCGGCATGAGTAGCGATAACGTCTGTGTGAACCAGACGCGCCGAAAGCCTAAGGTTTCCGGAGGAAGGCCAATCCGCTCCGGGTTAGGCGGGCCTAAGTCTTAGCTGCCGCGCAGGTGACAGCGAAGGCGATGGACAACGGGTTGATATTCCCGTCCCACGGTGCGACATTTGAGCGACGAGGGGACCCGGCGGGCTCCCACGAGCGGTTTGCTGGCCATAGCCGTCCAAACCGGTAGCGGGGGGTGTCAGGCAAATCCGACACCCTGTTATCCGTGAGAGGTGATGGAAAGGTGGCGGGGCAACCCAAAACCAATTCGTGGTACGCCGTACCGGCAAGAAAAGCCTCTAGCGAGTCACATCGTGTCCGTACCGCAAACCGACACAGGTAGGCAGGGGAGTAAGACCCCCAGGCGTTCGGGAGAGTCTCGGCTAAGGAACTCGGCAAATTGACCCCGTACGTTCGCAAGAAGGGGTCCTCCCGGCTTTGAAGGGACATGCACCCGGAGGAGCCAGGAGGCGCAGCGCAGCGGCTCAAGCGACTGTTTAACAAAAACATAGGTCTCCGCAAACCCGTAAGGGGAAGTATGGGGGCTGACGCCTGCCCAGTGCCGGAAGGTTAAGGGGAGGGGTTTTCTGCCCTGAACCGAAGCCCCGGTGAACGGCGGCCGTAACTCTAACGGTCCTAAGGTAGCGAAATTCCTTGTCGGGTAAGTTCCGACCCGCACGAATGGCGTAACGACTTGAGCACTGTCTCGGCCGAGGCCCCGGCGAAATTGAAGTGTCCGTGCAGATTCGGACGACCCGCAGCAGGACAAAAAGACCCCGTGGAGCTTTACTCTAGCTTGGCATGGGCTCGAGTTGCGTTTTGCGTAGAATAGGTGGGAGCCTGGGAACCCATCCTCGTGGGGGTGGGGGAGGCAACAGTGAAATACCACTCTGAACGTCGCTTAGGTCTAACCGGTGTACACCCCGTTGGGATAGTGTGCCCGGGACAGTGCCAGGTGGGGAGTTTAACTGGGGCGGTTGCCTCCTAAAGTGTAACGGAGGCGCCCAATGGTCCCCTCAGCGCGCAGGGAAACCGCGCTCGCGAGTGTAAGGGCACAAGGGGGCTTGACTGTGAGGCAGACACGCCGAACAGATGGGAAACCAGGGCCTAGTGACCCTACGTCTCCAAGTGGCAGGGGCGTAGATTATCGGATATAAGCTACCCCGGGGATAACAGGCTAATATTGCCCAAGCGTTCATAGCGACGGCAGTGTTTGGCACCTCGATGTCGGCTCGTCGCATCCTGGGGCTGGAGCAGGTCCCAAGGGTTGGGCTGTTCGCCCATTAAAGCGGCACGCGAGCTGGGTTCAGAACGTCGTGAGACAGTTCGGTCTCTATCCGCTGCGGGCGCCGGACGGGTGAGGGGAGCGACCCCTAGTACGAGAGGACCGGGGCCGACTGACCGCTAGTGTGCCAGTTGGGCTGCCAAGCCCACCGCTGGGTAGCTACGTCAGGACCGGAGAAGCGCTGACAGCATCTAAGTGCGAAACCGCCCCCAAGATGACCCGTCCCGCCGCGCGCTGGCGACGGCGCGCGGGAGAGTCCCCTCCGAGATGAGGAGGTGTGAGGTGGTACCTGGAAGCCGGGCGACCGGTGTAGGGGAGCCATCCTCCTGGACGACGCCGTCTCATTACGATGCCTCGATCGGCATTTTTGACTCTGAACTCCGCAGGTTACTCGCTCTTCTGCGCCCGGCTTTCCACCCGGAAAGCGGTGTGCTCTTTCTTGGTCATTCGGAAATGGCCTTGGTGACTCTAGCGAGGCTGCCCCACCCGTTCCCATCCCGAACACGGTAGTGAACTGCCTCAGCGCCGACGATACTGCTCGCGAGAGCGAGTGGGACAATAGGTCGTTGCCAGGGCCATTTCTTTTTTGCCCTGCTGCTGCTAGTCGTGGTACCTCACCTCCCGCCCGCTCGCCACATGTCGAGAGCGGAGCGCACGGCGGCGTGTTGGCTTCGGTTTGCGCCGGCAGCCGGCCGGTGGCGCACTGTCGGGACTTGTGCCTCCGTCAAAGTGGTGGATTCCAGGACGACTGGGCGCGATGTTAGAATCCGCGGCACAAACTGCCCATCACAGGACAGTCTCCAGACAGCTGGTCGCAATTCATTGCACCACTACCCCGCTCAGGGTGCTGTGCCCTCTGCTGGGGGGCTTTTTTGCAACCGTACCCTCGTCCCCATCTTGCGGCTGATGGAGGAAACCGATGCATATGGACCCGGCGATGCCCGTCTTCGTCGGATTCGTACTTACCATCCTGATTTTGGGTCTCGCGCTGCGGGGGCTGCGTCAGCCCGCGGCGGTTGCATATTTGATCGCTGGCGTGGTGATCGGCCCGCAGGGACTAGGGCTGGTCAGCGACACCAACGTGATCATCCGCCTCGGTGAAGTTGGCGTGGTGCTGCTGATCTTCTTTGTCGGCACAGAGCTTTCTCTGCCGCGCCTCTTGGCCAGCTGGCAAGCGCCGCTGTTCGGGATGCTGCTCAAGGTCGTCGTAGGCATCGGTTGCGCGTGGCTGATCGGCAGCCGCCTGGACTGGCCAACGGCGCGGATCATCTTGCTCGGGTTCGTACTGAGCCTCAACAGCACAGCCGTCGTGCTCAAGATGCTTCGCGATTGGGGCGAGACGGATACCCAGGTCGGCCGCGATGTTACTGGTGTGTTGCTGGTCCAGGACCTCGCTTTGATCCCTATGCTGATTACATTGGACTTCTTGCGTGGGGACCCCCCCGCCGCATCAGCAGTCGGTCTCCAGGCACTCGGTGGTGTCCTCCTCATCGCCCTGCTCGCCTGGGTGGCCAGGCGCGGCGAGTTCCATCTGCCGTTTGCACGCCTTTTGCGGGCAGACCATGAGCTACAGGTCTTCGCTGCCTTGATTGTCTGCTTTGGTCTCGCTTTTGTCATCGGCTTAATGGGTTTGTCAGTAGCTATTGGCGCATTTGTGGCCGGCATTCTTATTGCCGCCACGCCCGAGGAGCACTGGGTTACCAAGAGCATGGAGCCGTTCTATGTCGTATTCGTCGCCATCTTCTTCGTCTCGATTGGCATGTCCATTGACCTGACCTTTGCCCGCGACAACTGGCCGGTGATCCTGCTCTTGGCCGGTGCCGTGTTCCTGATTAACACCCCCATCAGCTCCCTCATTATGCGGATGCTCGGTGATGACTGGCGAGAGAGCCTGTACGCCGGAGCGTTGCTCTCGCAGATCGGTGAGTTCAGCCTGGTACTCGCTGCCGTTGGACTACAAGGTCAACTCATCACGGACTTTGCCTATCAGACGACCGTCGCCGTGATCGCGTTGACGTTGTTGATTAGCCCGACATGGGTTGCTGTCGTCAAGCGCCTGCGTCGCCCGCCGGCGAGGACAACGCGGCTTCCCGCCGAGACGTAGCGCCGTAGCGCGGCCGTTGCGGCGAGAGCGAGTGGGACGGTAGGACGTTGCCAGGGCTACTTCTTTTTTTGCCCGGCCGGTGCCACGCCAAGCTAGGAGGGGAGGTGCGTGTCGGGATGCTCCTGGAGGTATTGGCCCAAGCGAACACTCAAGTTCTCCTGGAGCTGGATGCTCAATCCGCCGTCGACCACCAGCGCGTGGCCGGTGATGAAGGCGGCCTCGTCCGAGCAGAGGAAGACGACCGCGTTGGCAATGTCCACGGGCCGGCCGCAGCGGCGCAGGGGATACTGCTGCTCGAAGAACCGTAGCCCGCTGGGATTCCCCGCCCACATAAGCTCCTGAATTCGGCCAGTCACCATATGCCCGGGGCAGATCGCGTTGACGCGAATACCCCAGGGGCCGAACTCCGTCGCCAGCTGGCGCGTCAGTCCGATCACCGCCGCCTTGCCGGTTTCATAGACCATGTGACCTGGCGCCATGAGCAGGCCATGCACGGAGGAAATGTTGACGATGCTGCCACCACCGGCTTCCTGCATCGCCGGTATGGCGTATTTCGCCGCCAGGAAGATGGACTTGGTGAGCACGGCCATGCCCTGGTCCCAGCCCTCCTCGCTCACTTCGAGCGCACTGCCGGCACCGACCGGGTTGATGACCGGAAAGGCGTTGTTGACGAGGATGTCGAGCCGCTGCCAACGCTCCAAGGTGTACGCCACCATTGCCTGAATATCTTGGTGGCTTCCTACGTCGGCGTGGAAGGCCGCAGCCATGCCGCCGGCCGCTGTGATACTGGCGACCCGTCGGTCGGCAGCCTCGTCATCAATATCGGCGATGAGCACGGTAGCGCCCTCCGCGGCGAGACGGCGCGCCGTGGCGCCACCAAGCCCCTGCGCGCCGCCGGTCACCAGCGCGACCTTGTTGGCCAGTCGTTCCATACATTATCTCCTCGACGCTACGAGCGTCTTGCGCTGCTGCAATGATAGGGTGCCACCTCTATACTTTCTGCAGCCACTCGCGCATCCTACGTTAGGGCGAGATGACCACTATGGGTCTGGCACCTCCTCGGGGCGCGTGTTGCGCCTAATCCACGCCGTAGTCGGCAAAGCTACCCCGCACCCCGCACCTGTTCCGGTTCGTTCCAGTAATAGGGCCAGTGATCCCAATACCGTGTTCCGCATCATGGTTCGCCTGGCAATGTCCGGGCGGGTATCATTGCTAACTACCCATGGGAGCGTATCGTTAACTCCACGCCGGTAGGCTCTGGGCAACTCCCCACCATACATAGCTGCGGCTAATCTCCGGTCAAGCTGGTGTGCATATGCGTCAGTTGAACGCCCTTGGTCGTGCCTCGCTGCTGGCACTGCTCCTGGTCCTGCTGACCAGCGGCAGGACAGCGGCACAGGCCGCCACACCGGGACTCCTCATCACCGAGGTCCTGGCGGCGAATACGCGCACCGTGACCGACGACCAGAGCCGCTACACCGACTGGATCGAGCTACACAACCCCACGGACACCCCCATCTCTCTCGCCGGCTACACCCTCACCGACGATCCCGACGTGCCGGCTAAGTGGCGCTTGCCCACTACTACCTTGGCTCCCGGAGCCTTCCTGGTGGTCTGGGCGTCCGGTGAAGACCGGGTGGGGTCGGCAGGCTGGCACACGAACTTCCGGTTGAGCCGCGGCGGGGAGTACGTGGGCTTGTTCGGTCCGGATGGACAGGTAGTGGACAAGGTGACATTCGAGGATCAGGAGGCGGATGTCTCGCTAGGGCGGCTGGAGACGGTGTCCAGGCAATGGGTGAGCTTCTCGATCCCTACGCCGGGTGCGGCCAACATGACCCGCCCGCGGGCGGCGCTGCTCCCGGTGCCGGACGCGCTGCCAGTGGTGCTCACGCCGGGCGGCGGGTTCTTTCCAGGCCCGGTGGCAGTCGAGTTACAGGCGCCGGTGCCGGGAAGCACAATGTACTACACGCTGGATGGCACCGATCCGACGATAGGCGGGCAGGCATACACGGCGCCCGTGGTCATCGAGCAGACAACAGTGCTACGAGCGGTGGCCCTGGACAAGGACGTGCCGGTGAGTGCCGTGACCACGGCGACCTACCTGGTGGGGGAGAGCACCGGCCTGCCGGTGGTGTCGCTGGTCACTGATCCAGCGCATCTATGGGGCGAGTCGACGGGGATCTACACCAACGCTGAACAGCGCGGCCGGGACTGGGAGCGGCCGGTAACGGTGCAATGGCTGTCACTGGAGGGCGATCCGGGCTTCAGTGTGGGCGCGGGGCTACGCATCCACGGGGGCGGGACCCGGATGTTTACGGACAAGCGGTCGTTCCGGCTCTACTTCCGGGGGGAGTATGGACCCCGCGAGTTGGTGTATCCGCTGTTTGGACCGGAGCCAGGGCAGACCTATGACCGGCTGGTACTGCTGACCAAGGTCAACGACGGTTGGCTGTGCAATGAAGTATCGAGATGTGCGGGCGGGGACGCAGTGTTTGTGCGCGACCAACTGGTGCGGGATCTGCACGGGGTCATGGGACAGGTGGCGGCCCGGGGACGCTGGGTAGAGGTGTATCTGAACGGGGCCTATTGGGGGCTGTACAACCTCACCGAGCGCATTGACGAGTCTTTCCTGGCCACGCATTTCAACCATGACTACTGGGACCTGCTTCGCACTGGAGAGCATAGAGCATGGAATTTGTTTGTAGACTGGATTACTGGTGCAGACTTGAGCGAAGTAGCACAGTATGAGTGGGTGCTGCAGCAACTCGATATCGAGAACTTCACCTCCGTCATCATCCTCGCGCTATGGGCTGGAGATACCGATTGGGGGGACGGCAACTGGTATGTAGCCCGGATGCATTATGGGCCTGACGCTCGATGGCGACTGTTCGTGTGGGATGCTGAGACTGCCTTTGGCTTGACTCACGGAATTGATGCTATTGAGGACATTGCTTTCAGCCAAGTAGTGATTGGCAGTGGCGCGAAAGGCCCACTCATACCGATCCTGGCCAGTCTCTTGACGAGTCCGCAGTATCAAGCCTACTTCACCGCCCAGGTCGAGCGGCACCTCGCCGGAGCACTGGCCACTGAGGCAGTGCGTAGCCGGCTCGCCACACTCGTCGAGCAACTGCGCCCGGCTATCGCGGCGGAAGCGGCCCGCTGGTTGCCGGATCAAGAGCCGGCGGCGCTGGTGGCGCAGTGGGAAGCGACGCTGCAACGGATCGCGGCCGCGCTGGACGCCAATGCCCAGCGGCTGCGGCAACTGAGCAACCTGGAGATATTCCGGCAGTTACTCCCGCAACTCCCAGTGTCGGATGATCCGGCGTCGCTGCCACCATTACCACCGGGCACCCGGATTGCCCTGCTGGTGCATCATCCTGCGGAGTTGACGGAAGGTGATGCGGCCGTCGTGGCGCACCTCGCGACGCGGGGTGTGACGGTCAACGTAGTCGGGACCGACGAGGGTCGTCCGCATGATCCGGCGCTAGTTGCTGCCAGCCATGATCTGCTCTTGGTCAGCTCCAGTGTCCGGCTGCTTGATCTGGCCGTGCGCTATTTCCAGCCGACGACGCCACTCATCTTCTGGGAGCCGTTGCTGCTGGAGGCAACGCGCGTACCATTGTCCTCGTGGGGAGGTACGCGCCCGGAGCAAACCGACATTCGGATTGTGAACGCCGACCATCCGATCACAGCCGGGCTTCGCGTCGACCAACGGCTCCAGGCGGTGCGCTGGCCGGATACGTTCAGTGTGGCCTATCCGCCGAGTGGACCAGGCGTGCAAGTGCTGGCACGGTATCTGACCGGTGACGACGCCGCGATTATGGTGGCGGAGACGGGAGCCGAGTTAGCGCATGGGCAACGGGCGCATGCCAGGACCGTCTTCTGGTTCGGGCATGACAGCACGTTCCATCGGAGCACGGGCGATGCGATGCGGCTCTTCGACCGGGCGGTGAACTGGGCGCTCGGCCTCCCCCTTGACACTGGCGCTTGAGCAAGCGATGAGCACCTTCTACGCGCTGGCGCTACCCCGCCGCTTCAACCTGCTAGACTGGGGCTGGTTTGGGACCAGCCAGCAATCCAGCTGGCAAAGGGAACAGGTGATAAGCGCAGGTGACGTGCGTGCGTGGCACATGATGACGGCCGAGTTTCCGAAGCGGCCGGCCGTGGGAGCAGGGATGTCGCCATGCGTCAGTTGATCCCCCTTGGTCGTGCCTCGCTGCTGGCGCTGCTCCTGGTCCTGCTCACCACCGGCGGGGCAGCGGCACAGAACGCCACCCCGGGACTCCTCATCACCGAGGTCCAAGCGGCGAATACGCGCACGGTGGCCGACGACCGGGGCCGCTACACCGACTGGATCGAGCTATACAACCCCACGGCGGCGCCCATCTCCCTCACCGGCTACACCCTCACCGACGACTCTGACGAGCCGGCCAAGTGGGCCTTGCCGGCTACCACCCTGGCACCGGGGGCCTTTCTGTTAGTGTGGGCATCGGGTGCAGACCGGGTGGGAGCGGCCGGTTGGCATACCAACTTCCGGTTGCGCCGCGGCGGGGAGTACGTGGGCTTGTTCGGCCCGGACGGACAGGTGGTAGACGAGGTGACATTTGATGAGCAGCAGGCAGATGTTTCGCTAGGACGGCTACCAGGATCCGACCAGTGGTTGGCCTTCCCACTCCCAACTCCCGGGGGGGCGAATACGACTGGGCCGCGGGCGGTATTGGATGCGCCGCAAGTGTTAGTCACGCCGGGCAGTGGGTTCTTCACTGGTCCAGTGACGATACAGTTGGTAGCGCCGGCGGCACCGGGGAGCACAGTGTACTACACACTGGATGGCACCGATCCGACGGTGGACGGGCTGACATATATGGAGCCTGTGGCGATAACGGAGACGACGGTGCTCCGAGCGGTGGCACTGGACGAGGGCGGGCCGGTGAGTGCCGTGACCACGGCGACCTACCTGGTGGGGGAAAGCACCGGCCTGCCAGTGGTGTCACTGGTGACGGAGCCAGCCCATCTGTGGGACGAAACCAGGTCAAGCAGTCGTTCCGGCTATATTTTCGGGGGGACTATGGACCACGCGAGTTGGCATACCCGCTGTTTGGGGCAGAGCCGGGTCAGACGTACGACCGGCTGGTCTTGCGAGCCGGGAGCAGCGACAGTTGGTTGCAGGCAGGGGCTGAGGCAGTGTACGTGCGGGACCAACTGGTGCGGGACCTGCACGGGGCGATGGGACAGGTGGCGGCCCGGGGGCGCTGGGTAGCGCTCTACCTGAATGGAGAATACTGGGGGCTGTACAACCTGACCGAGCGCATTGATGATACCTTCCTGACCACGCACTTTGACTATGACTACTGGGATATGGGTAGTAGCTCTGCGGAGTATGGAGGGTGGGATGCGTTTGTAGACGGGATTACTGGCACGGACTTGAGTGACGCGGCGCAGTATGAGCAGGCTATGCAGCAACTCGATATCGAGAACTTCACCTCCTTCATCATCCTTCAGTTGTGGGCTGGAAATACCGACTGGGGGACCAGCAACTCGCATGTGGCACGGATGCAATATGGTCCTGATACTCGGTGGCGACTGTTCGTGTGGGATGCCGATATGACCTTTGGCTCGTTCATCGGAATTGATGCTACCCGGGACATTGCTTTCAGCCAAACAGTGATCGATAGTGGTACACAGGGCCCATTCATCCCAATCCTAGCCAGCCTCTTGGCGAATGCTCAGTATCAAGCCTACTTCACCACGCAGGTCGAGGGACACCTCGCTGGAGCGCTGGCCACTGAGGCAGTGCGGAGCCGGCTCGCCACACTCGTCGAGCAACTGCACCCGGCCATCGCGGCCGAAGCGGCCCGCTGGCTGCCGGATCAGGAGCCGGCGGCGGCCGCGGCGCAGTGGGAAGCGGCGATGCAGCGAATCTCGGACTCGCTGGATGCCAGTGAGCAGCGGCTGCGCCACCTCAGCGACCCAGAGATCCTGCGACCGCTGCTTCCACAACTCCTGCCGCTGGACGACCCGGCGCCGCTGCCGTCTGATATCCGGATTACCCTGCTGGTGCATCACCCTGACGAGCTATCGGAAGGCGACACAGCCGTCGTGGCGCACCTCGCGGCGCGCGGCGTGAAAGTCAATGTGATCGGAACCCACGAGGACAGCCCATATGATCCGGTGTTGGTCGCCTCCAGCCACGATCTGCTCCTGATCAGCTCCAGTATCCGCGAGCTAGATACAGCAGCACGTTACGCCCAGACGACAACGCCACTCATCTTCTGGGAACCCCAGTTGCTGGCGGCGGAGCGCGTACCCCTGTCGCCGTGGGGAGGCACGCGCCCGGAGCAAACCGACATTCGGATTGTGGACGCCGACCACCCGATCACAGCCGGGCTTCGCGTCGACCAACGGCTCCAGGCGGTGCGCTGGCCGGATACGTTCAGTGTGGCCTATCCGCCGAGTGGACCAGGCGTGCAAGTGCTAGCACGGTATCTGACCGGTGACGACGCCGCGATTATGGTGGCGGAGACGGGAGCCGAGTTAGCGCATGGGCAACGGGCGCATGCCAGGACCGTCTTCTGGTTCGGGCATGACAGCACGTTCCATCGGAGCACGGGCGAGGCGGTGCGGCTCTTTGACCGGGCAGTGGATTGGGCACTCGGCCTGCCCCTTAACACTGGCACTTGAGTGAACAAGCGAGAAGGCCAGGTAGTCATGTTGACTCTGCTCTACAGAAAGGATTTCGGGCAACCGTACTACGAGACCAAGTTTGTGTTGCCAGCGGAGGCCGGTCCGGCTATCGCTGCTTTTCTATGTCGGGTCTATCCCAGTAGCTCGCCGTACTGGCAGAGCAAGCTCACGACAACTTACTACGATGATCTGGCCCTCAGTTCCTACTGGGAATCGCGGGACGGTCTGCTGAACAAGATGAAATACCGCTTTCGCCAATACTTCAATCCCAGCGGTGTAGGCGCCGACTATGGTATCGAGATCAAGCGGCGGGAGGGCCAGTTAGTCAACAAGACCAAGATCCTCCTGAAGGCTGCCGGGACGCGGCTTTCGCCAATAGCCGATTTTGGCAGCCTGCTCGACCGTCTCCGTAGCGTGCCGGGCGCGTCGGCCGCCGCGTTGCGAACCCACGTGCGCCAGTGCCTACGACCGACGCTGGCGATTTCGTGTGAGCGCCTGCGCTTTGTGAACCAGCATGCCCAGGAGCGGTATAGTCTCGACCAGAACATCGCTTGTGTGGCGATGCCGGGGCTATCGAGCTGGAGCCGGCGCCGGGTAGCGTTTCCCTATACTATCTTCGAGATCAAGTCGGCCGCAGCGGTGCCGGAAGCACCCTTCCTCAGGATGTTTTCGCTGGAACCGGTGTCGTTCTCGAAGTACGCCTACGGCATCTCCGCGCTGCTGGAAGAAGATGATCGGGATGGAAAGTATCAATAGCTTGCTCGACGGCTCTGCCATTACCAACTTGGGTCAGCGCGGGATCGTCGAGTTTGCTTTGGTCGTAGCCGTGAGTATGGTGCTGGGCTTCGGCTATGCCTTGATCTACCAGCGGTACTTCAGCGGCAGTGAGGTGACCAACGAAAGTCTGCACCGCAGCTTTGTGCTGCTCTTGCCGGCCGTGACGACGATCTTCTGGGTCATCCAGTTTTCGATTCCGCTCTCGTTGGGCTTGCTCGGTGCCCTCTCGTTTGTCCGCTTCCGCACCCCGATCAAGCGTGCGGAGGACATCGCCTTCATCCTGCTCGTGATTGCCACTGGCTTGGCCTGCGCGATCTATCAGTTCGCTATTGCCGTCGGTCTGTTGCTGGCCGTCGGGATCTACACCCTGCTCAAGAGCCGGTTTGTGCTGCGCTGGCTCCAGCCGGCCCAACAGGCCAGCCTCGTCGTCAGCGCCAAGGCTCCAGAGGGTGTAGACGAGCGCCTCTTCGCCGATATTGTGGCCACTATCCGTGAGACGTCCGGCACTGACCCCAAGATCGTCAGTGCCGGGAGCTATGAAGGCGAGTTCAATGTCTACCTCACCATCGCCACGCCGCGGAACGGGAGCCAAGCCCAAATGCTGCGATCCTTGTATCAGATTGAAGAGGTCGAAAAGGTTGACATCTATTACTCCTAGCCCGAAAATGCCCACGGTCGTGTAGCGAGGATATCCCTTTGCACCGGTTGATTCTACTTGGTCGTGCTCTCGCGCTGGGCGTGCTCTTGGTCGGGCTGACGAGCAACCTGCCAGCGATGCAAGCCGCCTCCCCCACTGTCCTCATCACCGAAGTCCAGGCCGCGAACACGAGCACGGTGACCGATGACCGGGGCGGCTACGCCGACTGGATCGAGCTACACAATCCCACCGATACACCCATCACGCTCCTCGGCTACACCCTCACCGACGATCCCACCGAGCCAGCCAAGTGGGCCCTGCCGGCTGCCACCCTGGCGCCGGGGGCCTTTCTGCTGGTCTGGGCCTCCGGCCGCGACCAGGTGACACCGGCCGGCTGGCACACGAGCTTCCGCCTGCGCCGCGGCGGGGAGTACGTCGGCCTGTTCGGGCCGCAGGGGCAGGTCGTGGATGAGGTGACGTTTGGAGAGCAGGAGACGGACGTCTCGCTGGGGCGTCTGGAGACGGTGTCCGGCGAATGGGTCTCTTTCCCCATCCCAACACCCGGCGTAGCGAATACGACCTGGCACCGCCGGCGGGCGCCGCCGGACGCACCGCAAGTGATAGTCACGCCGGGCAGTGGGCGCTTTGCCGAGCCGGTGACGGTGCAACTGGAAGTGCCGGTGTCGGGAAGCGCCGTGTACTACACGCTGGACGGGTCCGATCCGACGGTGGATGGCCAGGCATACATAGCGCCCTTGGAGGTGGCGGAGACGACGGTGCTGCGGACGGTGGCGCTGGATGACAGCGCCCCGGTCAGTGCCGTGACCACGGCGACGTACCTCGTGGGAGAAAGCACCGGTCTGCCGGTACTGTCGCTGGTCACTGATCCGGCCCACCTGTGGGACGCGGAGCAGGGCATCCATATCAACGCGGAGGAGCGCGGCCGGGACTGGGAGCGGCCGGTGACGGTGGAATGGCTATCGCCGGAAGGGGAGTTGGGCTTCAGCGTGGGAGCCGGGCTACGCATCCATGGGAATATCAGCCGGCTGCGTGTGCCCAAACGCTCGTTCCGGCTGTACTTCCGGGGGGAGTATGGGCCAACCGAGTTGGTATACCCGCTGTTTGAGGCAGAGCCGGGGCAATCGCTGGCCACCGCTCCGGCGGTCGAAGGCCCACGCCGGGGCGCCAGTACGGCCGGAGCGGTGGCCAGCGAGAGGTATGATCGGCTGGTCTTGCGGGCAGGGGTAGACGACGGGTGGCTGTGGCCATGCGCGGACAAGCCGGGGTGTTACAGAGAGCATGCGGTGTTCCTGCGGGACCAACTGGTACGAGACCTGCACACGGCGATGGGACAGGTGACGCCGCAGGGACGCTGGGTGGTGGTGTACCTGAACGGAGCGTACTGGGGGCTGTACAACCTCACCGAGCGCGTTGACGACACGTTCCTGGTCACGCATTTCGATGCCAGCGCGTGGTACGCCCACTCGAAATCGGGAGAGCTGGTCCCCGGTAGCGCGGACCGCTGGTACCGGTTTGCGGACTGGCTGGCCAGGACGGACTTGCGCGTGACGGCACAGTACGAGCAGGCAGTACAGTATTTCGATATCGAGAATTTTACCAGTTACTATCTGCTGAACATCTGGGCACGGAACACAGACTGGCCGCACAATAATTGGATCGTGGCGCGCCCGCGGGAGGGGCCAGACACGCGCTGGCGCTTCATCGTTTGGGATGCCGAGTCGACGTTCGAGCGCGATGAGGATACGTTCGAGCGCGTGGTGCTGGATAAAGGCCGGCTCGGAAAGATGCTGGCCAGCCTACTACAGAATGCCCAGTATCGCGCATATTTCGCCGCGCAGGCCGAGCGCCAGCTGGCCGGGGCGCTGGACACCGAGTCTGTGCGCGCACGCCTCGATGCACTCGCCGCCAAGCTGCGCCCGGAAATGGCGGCCGAAGCGGCCCGCTGGCTGCCGGAGCATGAGACCGCGGTGCTGGTGGGACAGTGGGAAGCGGAGTTGCAACGGATATCGGATACCTTGGCCGCCGATGCCCAGCGGCTGCGCTGGTTGAGCGACCCGGAGACGCTGCTGCGGCCGCTCCCGCAGCTCGCGGCGCCAGCGCCGGCCACTTCACCGGCCGACCCGTCGGAGGTTCGCATCAACGAGCTCCTGGCGGCGAATACGCACACGGCGTTCGATGACCGGGGCGGCTACTCCGACTGGCTAGAGCTGCACAACCCCACCGATACACCCCTCACCCTCCTCGGCTACAGCCTCACCGACGATCCCGCCGTGCCGACCAAGTGGCCCGTGCCCGTCACGACGCTCCAGCCGGGCGCCTTTCGGGTGGTCTGGGCGTCCGGCGTAGACCAGGCGACCGGGAATGGCTGGCACACGAGCTTCGGGCTGAACCGCGCGGGCGGCTACGTGGGCTTGTTCGATCCGGACGGGCAGGTAGTAGACGAGGTGACGTTCGGCCCGCAGGTCGCAGATGTCTCGCTGGGGCGGCTGCCAGGGTCCGAGCAGTGGGTTTCCTTCCCGAACCCCACGCCCGGCGCGGCGAATACGACTCGGCATCGCCAGCAGGCAGCGCCGGGCGCGCCGGCGGTTGTAGTCACGCCGGGCAGTGGATTCTTTGCCGAGCCGGTGACGGTGCAACTGGCGGCACCACTGCCGGACAGCGCGGTGTACTACACGCTGGACGGGGCCGATCCCACGGTGGACAGGCAGGCGTACACCGCGCCCTTGGAACTAGAGGAGACGACGGTATTGCGGGCAGTGGCGCTGCGCGATGGCGTGCCGGTGAGTGCCGTGACCACGGCGACGTATCTGGTGGACAAGCGCAGTGATCTGCCGGTCGTGTCATTGGTCACGGACCCGGCCCACCTGTGGGACGCGGCGACAGGCATCTACGCCAACGCGCCGGCGTGGGCCGCCTGGGGCCGCGCTTGGGGGCGGGCCAGAGAGCGGCCGGTGACGGTGCAGGGACTGTCACCGGAAGGCGAGCTGGACTTCAGTGTGGGAGCGGGACTCCGCGTCCGCGGCGGGGAGGGCCAGCCGGCCGCGGCCAAGCTGTCGTTCGAGCTGTACTTCGGGGGGGAGCATGGGCCGCGGGAGCTGGCGTACCCGCTGTTTGGGCTGCAGCCGGGGCGGACATATGACCGGCTGGTCCTGCGGGCCGAGGATCAGGACAGCTGGCAGTGCCGCACAGGGCCGCAGTGTATAGCGGATGCGGTGTACGTGCGGGACCAGCTGCTGCGGAACTTACACGGCGCGATGGGGCAGATAGCAACCCGCGGGCGCTGGGTGGCGCTGTACCTGAACGGGGCCTATTGGGGCCTGTACCACCTCACCGAGCACGTTGACGACACGTTCTTGGCTTCGCACTTCAACACGGGCGAATGGTATACCCACTCGGCCGGTAGCTCGCACCGCTGGCACCTCTTTGTGGACTGGCTACGGGGTGCGGACTTGAGCGCGGCGGCGCAGTACGAGCGGGCAGTGCAGCAGCTCGATATCGAGAGCTTCACCGCCTTCATCATCCTTCACCTGTGGGCCGGGGACACCGCTTGGGATAACCATAACTGGCTTGCGGCCCGGATGCGTAATGGGCCTGATACCCGTTGGCGGCTGTTCCTGCGAGATACCGACGTGCCTTCAGGTTTGTATGGTCTCCCCTCCCGTCAGGCCGTGACCGGCAATGAGGCGCGTGGCGCCCTCATCCCGATCCTGACCAGTCTCCTGGCCAGCCCGCAGTATCAAGCCTACTTCACGGCAGAGGTCGAGCGACACCTTGACGGGGCACTGGCCACCGCGTCCGTGCGGGATCGCCTTGACGCACTCGCCGCCGAGCTGCGCCCGGCCATGGCTACGGAAGCGGCCCGCTGGCTGCCTGAACAGGAGCCGGCGGTAGCCGTAGCGCGGTGGGAGACGGCGCTGGAACGGTTCTCGGATTCCCTGGACGCCAAGGCCCAGAGCCTGCGCGGCTTGCGCGACCCGGCGACGCTCCAGCAGCGGCTCCCGCAGCTGGCGGCCGCGGCCGCCCTGGCGCCGCTGCCATCACTGCCCCCGGATACCCGGATTGCCCTACTGGTGCATCACCCTGCGGAGCTGGCACCGGGTGACACAGCCGCCGTAGCGCACTTGGAAGCGCGGGGCGCGACGGTCACCGTGCTCGGAACCCACGAGGACAGTCAACATGATCCGGCGCAGGTCGCCGCCAACCACGATCTGCTCTTGATCAGCTCCACTATCCAGGACCTCGACACGGCGGCGCGCTACGCCCAGACGCCGACACCGCTCATCTTCTGGGAGCCGCGGCGGGTGTTGGAGGCAACGCAGCTAGCACGCTGGGGGGGCACGCGCCCGGAGCAAACCGACATCCAGATTGTCGATGCGGACCATCCGATCACCGCCGGGCTGCCCCCTGACGGGCGACTGCGAGTGGTGCATCGGCCCGATACGCTCAGTGTCGTCTGGCCTTCCAAAGGACCAGGCGTGCAAGTGCTGGCGAAGCACCTGTTCGGTAATGACTCGGCGCTCTTGGTGGCGGAGGTGGGCGCCGAGCTGGCGAATGGGCAACCGGCGCAGGCGAGGACTGTCTTCCTGTTCTGGCATCACGACACCTTCCACCTGAGCACGGGCGAGGCGATCCGCCTCTTCGACCGGGCGGTGGACTGGGCACTCGGTCTCCTCCCTGACAATGACGCTTGAGCACGAAGGACATGGTGCCACGATGACCCGGCTCGACGGCCGTGATTTCGGGCCACTGCGGCGGGAATTGACGCCATCAGAGGGTAGTGCTATCGTCCAACGTATCTTGACACTACCGGTGTTTCGGCTACGTGTAGTGGGGTGTGGCGCCTACCTATACCCGCAGAGGACTCATGTTAGCGATCAAGGTGTTGGTCCGGCTTGGGCATCGCCTGCGTTGGGCCTTGCTGATCCTCTTGTCTTGGATGGCTACCGCCACCTCGGGCTATCGGTTCATCGAAGGGTGGTCATGGTTCGATGCCTTCTACATGACCATCATCACCATCTTCACCATCGGCTACCAAGAGGTACACCCATTGACAATCGCCGGTCGCATCTGGAGCATTGTGGTGATCGGCGCCGGTTTCCTCATCGTCGCCTCGGTCGCGGCGGAGCTGGCGAGTGGTCCCCTGGCCCGCCTGTGGGGAGAGAACAAATTGGAACGAGAACTCAGTGATCTGCACGATCACTACATCATCTGTGGCCTGGGACGAGTAGGCTGGCAGGTGGCCCTGGTGTTCCACCAACAGGGTGCCGTCTTCGGCGTGGTTGATCCCGAGAATAAGCACGCCGAAGATCTGCGGCGCTGGAACGCGCCGTATCTGGCCGGCGATGCGACCGAGGATGCAGTGCTCCAGCGGATGCGGATCGATCAGGCGCGCGGTCTGGTCGCCACGGCGAGCACCGATGCCATCAACATCTATGTGACGCTCACGGCGCGCGGCCTGAACTCGGACCTCGTCATCGCGGCCCGCGCGGAGGAGCCGAGCGCCGAAAGCAAGCTGTATCGGGCCGGCGCCAACTACGTGCTGGCACCTACGGCGGTCGGTGGGCGCAAGCTGGCCACGCTACTCACGCGCCCGGTGGTAGCCGAGTACATCGACTCCGTGCTCTACGGTGACGATCTACCCTTCTTCACGGAGCAGGTGGAGCTGGCGCCGACCTCTCCGCTGTGTACGCTCACCATTGCCGAGATGCAAGCTCGCATTGCACCTGAGCACCATGGACCGGCCGTGATCGCCGTCAAGCCGGCCGGCGAAGGGCTGTTCGCCCCCCACCCTCCCGGGTCGAGAAAGCTGGCCGCCGGCGACGTGCTCGTAGTTGCTGGGCAAGAAGAGGAGGTCGCACCCCTGCGCGACCTGAGCCACTAGCGGCGGCGGGTTGGACCTACCCCCGGCCGCTTCGCTCCAGGGAAAGCGATTCGCATGATGACCTTTGGCCCCTTCCCTTCAGGGAGGGGAGTGGGGATAGGTCCAGAGCATGGTCGGGGTGCCCGGATTTGAACCGGGGACCTCCTGGTCCCAAACCAGGCGCTCTACCAGGCTGAGCCACACCCCGTCGGCGCTACGGCCACAGTGGATGTAGTACACTCGCCGCGCTGCCGCCCACGACGGTCCCGACATGGGCAGCACAGGCGGGGAGTGGTTGGCCGATGACCGCTTGGGGACACGAGCGGGCTAGTCGGAGCACTTCTGCGCGGTCTCGGCGTTACCGCCGGTGTCGAATGACGACCCACACGCGCATGCCTTGACAGCATTGGGGTTGTGGACCGTGAAGCCGGCACCCATTAGCCCTTTCACGTAGTCAATCTGCGCCCCGCGAATGAAGTTGGCCGTGAACTCGTCTATGAAGACCGTCAGCCCCTCTTGCTCGATCACTTCATCGCCGTCATCGGAGTGGTCTTCGAGGCTCATGCCATACGATAGCCCGGAGCAGCCCCCCGGGCTGACGAACACGCGCAACCCTAAGGACGGATCGCCTTCCTCGGTCACAATACGCCGCAACTCCGTGGTCGCCTCGGCGGTGAGCGCCACCGTCGGCTCGGCCACTAGCGGTTCCATGGCTACCATCTGCGCGGACTCCCTCGTTGTCTCTCCAGCCGTTCCTACTACTGCCTGCCATCCATAACGTAGGTAAGGCAGCGGATACCTCATAGAGGATGGTAGCACCACCCCCCTAGCCAGTCAAGGTACCACCGGCCGCAAGAGGCGGCCGCCCGTTGCTTGGCCCGGCAACAGGCATGTCTGTGTGAGCAAGCGTCTCGTCATCGTTCACGTCCCAGACATGGATGTCAAGACCGTGTGAGCGGACGACCGAGACCACTGCCGGAGAGAGCTGCGTGGCTTGCAGATGCACTGCCTTCGCTCCGGCCAAGCGGCCGCGCTGGATGGCCTCATACGCCAGCACATCCTGTCGCATCCAATCCGGGGACCGCGGCATGAGGAGGTCGGTGGTCAGGCCTGGACACCGCTGCTGGATGTCCCGCAGTAGCATTGGCTCATACGCTGTGACCTCGATTCCATCCCACAACTGCCGGTACTTGGCGAGAACCTCGGCCACGATGCCAGGCGCCTCCGGCTCTGGCCCTTTGATTTCGATCTCCAGCCCGATCTTCCCACCGATTACGTCCAAGACCTCGATCAGCGTCGGAATGCGCCAGTCATCGGCGCTCGCCGGCTCGGTGCCGTAGCTGGTGGAGAGGAACCGGGCGGCTTGCAGCTGGTCTAGTGTGTAGTCATAGATTGGGCCAGAGAGCGCGGTGATCTCACGCAGATAGTAGTAGTGATACACTACCGGAACCCGGTCGTGCGTGAGACGCACATCAAGCTCAACGGCGTCTGCACCCACGGCGAGTGCCCGGAGGAAGGCCGGCAGTGTATTCTCGGGCGCACGCTCAACGACGCCACGATGCGCCACAACCTCTAGCTGGGCGGCTTGAACTACCATGCGCTACTCCAAACCGGGCTTCCCATAGCTATTCTACTCGTAGCGTGGGGGTGATCCTTTCCCAGTTGCTGTCGAGTCTACTGCGGAACCATAGAGCGGCCCGCCACCCTTTTACCCCCGGGCAACTACCGACCTCCGCGCACGCACGGGGGTACCGGTCTGGCCGATCCGCCATGACCGACGAGAGGCCCGACCTCCGCGCACGCACGGGGGTACCTGATATCGTCCACCGCCGAGGTCATGTAGCTGGCCGACCTCCGCGCACGCACGGGGGTACCCCTAACGCGCTCACGGAAGCAGTACCCTCTGCGCGTATTTCGCCGGCAGTGCCGACGTAGCGGTAGACACTTCATCGCGCTTGCCCCTCGGCGCTGGCAACGGTGTCTCCACCTCCCCAGCGTCCGAGTTCGTCAAGCCTCCATGTCCGTTTTGAGTCTCCCCTGGTCTCTGGGCGACTGTGGTCAACGCATAGTGCCGCAGGTTGAGCGCCGCATTCACATCTCGGTCGCAAAGCCACCCGCACTGCGGGCAGACAAACCGCCGCTCCTTCAGCGACAGTTTCTCTTCCCCCTGGTGCCGGAATTCACAGGCCGAGCAGGTCTGAGTCGACGGGTAGAATTGTTCCGCCTTGACGACGGTACTGCCATACCATCCCGCCTTGTACTCCACCTGCCGCAAGAACTCGCCCCAGCCTACGTCAGCAATGTGTCGCGCGAGTTTCTTGTTCCGCAACAGCCCCTTGACCTGCAAATCCTCCACACCAATCAAGCCGTACTGCTTGGTTATCGCCGTCGTGGCTTGATGGTGCATGTCCTGCCGTCGAAAGGTAATCCGCGCATAGAGGCGCTGGCGCTGCCGGTAGAGCCGGACGCGGCGCTTGGACCGGCAGTGCTTACCGTGGACGTTCCTGGAGCGAGCAATCGCTTTATTGACCCGCCGGAGCTTGCGGAGCGCCTGCTGCAAGGGGTGCAGGTTGGCAAAGCGGCAGGCATCGTCCTGGTCAGCAGTTGGGGCCAGCACGGCGAGTTCCTTCAGTCCCACGTCTACACCGACGGACGGGCCGCCGTTCGGCGGCAGCGGTGGCTCGCTCGCGCTCACATCAACCGTGATGCTGATAAACCAGCGGTCCGCGGTGCGACTGATGGTGGCGCAGTGGATCGGGCCCGCGAATCGGAGCGCCTCACGCATCCGCACCCAGCCGATCTTCGGCACCCGGACGCGGCCCCGCTGGCCACGGCGCTCCCACCGCAGACAGGTTGACTTCGCAGCGATGCAAAAACTATCGCGGCCCTGTTTCTTACTATGAAACGTCGGGAACTGTGCCCGCTTGGCCAGGAAATTCCGGCGAGCTGCACCAAATTGCTTGACGATGGCATGCATGCCAGCATAGGCGAAGGCGTCGGTCAAATACGGCTTATCCGTGCGATGCTCCCGCTTGTATTGATTCCAACGCTTGTTGATGTCGAAATCGCTGGGCCACTTTTCATCACGCGAGGTATCGCGCAGCGTGGCTACCGCGAAGTTATAGGCGGCCCGTGCCACTCCACAGTTCCGGGCAAACTCCCGCCGCTGGCACTGTGTCGGGTCCAGCGCGATCTTGTGAGTCTTCAGCAGCGGCGCTGCTTCAGTGGTGGACATATTTTCTAGTATACCTCATTCGGGCGCGAGGGGTGGGCAGCACTACCTTGACAGGGCCGCAGCCGGCCTGCTACGATGCAGTTGTCGGAGAAGTTGACTAACTTTATCAACTAACCGTAGTATAGGCTGTGCATCACCCCTGCCCGCCATAGGAATTCCCTCTTTATCGCTCGGCGGTGGAGAGGGGGACGGGGGGTGAAGCGGAGTGCATCGAGCGATGTACCAAGTGCCACTAGCTGCAGAGCGTCCCGGTGCAGCCGTGCCCCCGGCCGGGCGGGCCGCGGCCGGCAAAATCGAGCTGGCCGACGCTACGAAAGTGTTTGCGTCGGGGGGGCGGGCCGAGGCGACGCAGTCCGATGCACCGGCGGGCGAGCCGGGCAACGGTACGGACGAGGTCGGGACGGTCGTAGCTTTCACGGGTATCTCCCTCAACGTGTCCGAGGGTGAGCTACTGTGCCTGCTCGGACGGAGCGGCTGCGGCAAGTCTACGCTCCTCCACATCGTCGCCGGCTTGGAGGCGCTGACGGCCGGATCGTTGACGGTAGACGGCCGTCCCGTGGAGGGGCCTAGCCACCGCCGGGGCCTCGTCTTCCAGCAGTACGCACTGTTCCCCTGGCTCAACGTGTACCAAAACGTCCGCTTTGGTCTCGATGCCCGGAATACCGGTCTGGACGGCCGCGTCAAGGATCGGGCCGTGCGCGATTTGCTGGCACTCGTCGGCTTGGAAGGGTTCGAGGCGGCCCGGCCGCATGAGCTGTCGGGAGGCATGGCCCAGCGGGTGGCCATTGCGCGGGCGCTCGTCAATGAGCCGGAGATTTTGCTCTTGGACGAGCCATTCAATGCGCTCGATGCCTTCACCCGCATGGCGATGCAGGATGAGCTGGTGCGGATCGTCAAGCAGCGCGGGATGACCGCGATCTTTGTCACCCACGATATTGACGAGGCGCTCTACCTCGGCGACCGCGTGGCGATCCTCACCCCTCGACCCGGCCGGGTCAGGGAGATCGTCCCGGTGCCCATTGCCCGCCCCCGCGACCGGAACGACCCGGAACTGCTGCGCCTGCGCGATCACGTCTATCGGGAGTTTGGGCTGGTCGTGCGCCAAGAAGGACACTACAGCATTTGATAGTACCGGGGACGGGTTGGACCGACCTCACCCCCGTTCCCCTCTCCACAGGCGGAGAGGGAGTGGCTGCTAGCCGCCATCCTTGCCGTCTAGCCCGCCATTCCCGCGAAAGTGGGAACCAGGTCCCCAGGGAGTGGGCCGGGGTGAGAGCAAAGTGCAGGACACAACGAGCGAGAGAAGGAGACAGGAATGATGGATCAAGCCGCGGACAGACAGGATCGTCCGACGCCAAGCACCGCGGCGGTGCCGTCCCGGGGGCACCGGCCCCTGACCCGCCGTGGTCATTTTCGTACCGTCGGGCTGGCGTTTGCGGGCGCCCTCCTGGGACCGCTGGTGGCCGCCTGTGGCGACACCGCGGGAGAAGCCCCCGCAGCACCGGCACAGTCGGCGGGCACCAGCAGCGAGCTGGATACGCCGGTCAAGATCGGCTATCTCCCGATCACTGACGCGACGCCGTTGCTCATCGGCCATGCCAACGACTTCTTCCAGGCCGAGGGCTTGACGGTGGAGCAGCCGACGCTCTTCCGCGGCTGGAACGCGCTGGCGGAAGCCTTCTTCGCGGGCAGTGTCAACTTGGCGCACTTCCTCATGCCGATGACCGTCTGGATGCGCTACAGCTTGCAGCAACAGGTGAAGGTGGTCGCGTGGGATCACACCAACGGCTCCGCGCTCACGGTCGCAGGTGAGGGCATCAACGACATCGAGGACTTGGCCGGCAAGCAGATCGCCGTGCCGTTCTGGTATTCGATCCATAACGTCGTGCTCCAAATGCTGCTCCGCAACGCCGGGCTGACGGCCGTCGCGCAGAACCGGGGCGCCACCCTGAAGCCGTCCGAGGTCAACCTGTTCGTGATGCCGCCCCCCGATATGCCCACCGCCTTGGGCACCGGCGGCATTGATGGCTACATCGTCGCCGAGCCGTTCAACGCCGCGGGGGAGCTAAAGGCCCAAGGCAAGATCATCCGCTTTACGGGTGACGTGTGGCGGGACCATGCCTGCTGCGTTGCCGTGCTGCACGAAGAGAGCATCAAGGAGCGGCCGGAGTGGTCGCAGCGCGTGCTCAACGGGCTGGTGGCCGCGCAGCTTTGGGCGCACCAGCATACGAACGAGGTGCCCGGCGTGCTCTCGAAGGGTGGAAAGGGATATCTGCCGCTGGAAACACCGGTCATCAATCGGGCGATGAACAAGTACGACTTGGATACCTACGGTCCGCAAGGGACCAACGCGATCCGCAACGACGAGTGGGGCGTCGGGCGGATTGGCTTCCAGCCGTACCCGTACCCGTCGTACACGATGGAGCTGGTCACACAGCTGAAGCAGACGATGGTGCAAGGAGATCGGTCGTTCCTGAGTGCTCTTGCCCCCGACTTCGCAGCAAAAGACTTAATCGAGTATGATTTAGTCAAGAATGCCTACGAGAAGGCTGGCGGGCCGTCGGCCTTCGGCGTGGACCCCAAGCAAGCCTTCGACCGCCAAGAGGTCATCGCACTCTAACAGCACGCTGGCTTCCGCCGGCTCCGGCGTAGGAGACGACTACGGCGGCGCCGACAAGCCGCTGGGAAGGATCAATGGTGGCGGAAACCACCGATGAATTGGCACGACCGCTAACTACCGAGGGACATGCGGCGGTCGCGCGCACCGGCCCCCGCTGGCTGGGCGGCCTCAAGCGGCGGGCGGGTGACTGGATGTGGCCGGTAGTCGGTCTACTGGTCGGCCTGGTCATCTGGCACATCGGGGCGACGATCTGGGCCACGCGCTTCCCCATTGCGGCGTCCTTCCTGCCCCAGCGCACCTTCGCGGACGCCGTGCGGCTCGTGAGCACCGGCGTGCTCTGGCCGCATATGGTGGCCTCGCTGCTCCGCGTGGGCATTGGCCTCGCGCTGGCCATTGCCATCGGCGTGCCGGTAGGGCTGATGATCGGCTACTGGCGCCGGTTGGAGCTGGGCACGTCCGCCCTGTTCCAGTTCATTCGCATGATCTCGCCACTGGCCTGGATGCCCGTCGCGATCATGCTCTTCGGTGTGGGCGACCGGCCCATCTACTTTCTGCTTGCCGTTGCGGCGGTCTGGCCGATCCTCATCAACACCGCTACCGGGGTGAGCCACGTGGATCGCCAGTGGATCCGCGCGGCCCGCGCCCTCGGCGCAAATGAACGGGCGGTGCTGCGGCGCGTGGTCATTCCGGCCATCGTTCCCGACGTGCTCACGGGCCTGCGCCTGGCGGTGGGAGTGGCGTGGCTGGTGCTGGTGCCGGCCGAGATGCTTGGCGTCAACAACGGCTTGGGCTATTACATCCTCGACACCCGTGACCGCTTCAGCTACGGCGAGCTGATGACGGTCATCTTGATTATCGGTGTGATCGGCTACACGCTGGATGCCATTATCCAACGGCTGCGCTATCGCTTCTCCTGGACGTTAGGTATTCGCGACGCATGAGCGACACAAGACCATCTCCACCGCCACTCCCGCGCAAGCCGGTCCCGCACCCCGATACGGGGCGGGAATCCAGAGCCGGGACCGCGGAGCACCTGACGACCGACGTGCTCGTCATCGGCGGCGGGCTGGCCGGCCTGTGGGCCGCGATCCGGGCACGAGAGCAGGGGCAGCGGGTGCTGCTCGTGGAGAAGGGGTTTGCCGGCGCCAGCGGGTGTAGCGTGTTCGCCGGGGCGGTGGTTCTCTGCCTGACCCCGGACGACGACTTGGACACCTTCATCGCCGAAGAGTCCCAAGACGCCGACTATCTGCTCGACCCCGAGTGGGCCGAGTTCGTCGTCCGCGACAACTACGAGCGCCTGCGAGAAATCGTTGCCTGGGGTGGTCCCATCCCGGTGGACGCGGATGGGCAGCTCATCCGCCGGCGGGGCCAAGTCCACGGCCGGCACACGGTCGCACGGGTCGCCTTCGATAGCGCCGAGCTGTTGAAGTTCATGCGGCAGGTGGCTGTCGGCAGACGTAAGGTCAAGACGCTGGACCAGACCGTCGTGACCAACCTGCTGGTCGAGGCCGGGCGCGTGGGAGGCGCCGTCGCCCTGCGCCGCCAAGAGGAGCGCGTGACGGTCATCCGCGCCAAGGCCGTCGTGCTCGCGGCCGGGGGATGTAGCTGGCGCGGCACCCACTTCGGCCACGATATGGTCTGCGGCGAGGCGTACAAGCTGGCGTGGGACATTGGCGCCGAGCTGATGAGCATGGAGTTCGGCAATGGCTACATGGCCACCTTTCGCCACGCCGATACGCACGGGCAGTGCCTGTTGGCAGCGATTGGTGGCAAGTTCATCAACAAGTACGGCGAGACGTTCATCCATCGCTACGCGCCGCGCGATCCGGCACCGACGCACCTCATCCCGCGCGCGATGGCCGGGGAAGTACGCGCCGGCCGCGGCCCAATCCGATACGACCTCACCGGTATTCCGCCCGCCGCCCGCGAGCAGTGGAAGCGGGACTTTGCCCTGATCTGGCGAGGCATGGAGCGCACCGGCATTGATGCGTTTGACGAGCCGCGCGAGTGGTTTCCCGGCTTCAACGGCACGGTCTCGGCCAGCGCCGGGGTGCGCTTGCTCGACCGCAGCGGCGCAACGACCGTGCCCGGCCTCTACGCTGCCGGCGACGCCGCGAGCCGCAGCCCGCTGATCGGCGCCGGCAGTGGCATCACGTTCCTGAACCTGGCGTGGGCCGGCGTGAGCGGCGCACAGGCCGGCATTGCCGCCGCGCAGTTCGCCCAACGCCACGACGCCGCGGCCCCGCGCGCGGCCAGCGTCGCCGCGGCTATTGCCGCAGCGTTGGCGCCGCGGCGACGCAACACGGGGGCAAATCCCGACGGCATCTACCTGCGCCTGCAAGAGCAGGTCATCGGCGCCGACGCGAACATCTACCGGCACGGCGACCGTCTGCGGGAGGTGCTGGCGGCCACCGAGCGGGTGCGCGACCGCCTGCTGCCGGTGATCCACGCCGCCGACTGGCACGAGCTAGTCAAGTGCCACGAGACTATCGCCACCTGCTTTACGACCGAGCTGATGTATCGCGCGGCGCTCTTGCGCGAAGAGAGCCGCGGCTGGCACTACCGCGAGGACTTTCCGGCACGCGACGATGCGCGCTGGCGGGTGTGGCTCGTCGCAGCACCGCAGGGCAACACCGGGCCGGCGGCGCTCTGGGCCGCGCCGGAGTTTCGATGCCTCCCCGTGCCGCTGGAGGCCTACGCGGCCCGCGGCATCGCGCCCACGCCGGCAATGCCGCTCCCGGCCGCTGCGGGCTGACACTGCCACACACATGACCGTCTGAGCACGTAGGAAGCGCGATCCATGGCTGTAGAGGTCGTCTCGGAAAAGCTGTGTATCGGGTGCAATCTGTGCGTGCGCGTGTGCCCGGTTGATGTCTTTCGCCTCCAGGGGCCGGAGAAGGAGCGGAAAGCCTATATTGCCTACCAGGCAGATTGCCAGTCGTGCTTCATCTGCGAGGAGTATTGCCCGACCGACGCGATCTACGTCGCACCGGAGAATCCCCGGCCCATCCCGTTGCCCTACTGAGAGCGTGGATCGGGGAGCGGCGCATGCTTGGAACTGGCCGAATATCGAGCGACCTGCTATACCTCATCACACACATCCACGGAAGGAGAGTCGTCATGCCGAAGTTCATGGTGGAGTGGAATCTGCCCAAAGACCTCACCAAAGACAAGTACATGGCCAAGAAGGTGAAGTCGCTGGACATCTATCCCAAGATCCCCGAGTGCAAGTGGGAATCCACGTTCTTGGCCGATGATATGAGCAAGTGCTACTGCGTCTACGACGCACCGGACGAAGAGACAGTGCGGAAAGCACGCGAGATGGTGCAAGCCAGGGTGGACTTGCTCGCGACGGTAGACGAGATCACGCCGGATTCGCTAGAGGAGGAACGCGACGCGGAGAGCGCCAGCGCCGAGTAGCCGGCGGACGTTGCCCCCGCCCCTCACCCCCCGGCCCCCTCTCCATCGCCAAGCAATAGAGAGGGGGAGTCTGTCGGAGGTCGGCGGAGCGCGTAGGGGCACAGCATGCTGTGCCCGTCCCCCCGTAGCAAGAGGTCCTATATAGAGGGCGGTATCCCGCGCTGGTCTCCCTGGGCGCGATAAATCGCGCCCCTACGAATTTCCTCTCGCCCTCCGTCATTCCGGCGCAGGCCGGAATCCAGCGGCGGCGGCTCCTGGCGTCACTCCGGCGAAAGCCGGAATCCAGGATGCTGCGACAGTTGGATTGCGGCTTGCGCCGTAAGGACGGGGGCCTGGCCATCACAATTCGATCCCGGTGGCGAGGATTTCCGTGACGAATGGGTCACGGCCATCAAGCCGCTCTTGTAGTTCTTCCGGCGTTAACATGAGTGGCGAAATCGGCAGGCCGTATCGGAGATCGCGCACGCTCCGGCGAGCGGTTGTAAGACATTGGTAGAGCGGCTCGATGGTCGCAGCCACGACCAGGATGTCAATATCGCTATCGGGAGTGGCCTCGCCGCGCGCAACTGAGCCGAACAGAATCACCCGTTCGGCCTCAAGCACGGTCCGCCACCGCTCGGCCATCTCCCGCAAACGAGGCAACAAGGCTGTGGGCAGGTCCGCTGTCTGCCGGCGAGGTGGGGACTGGACCGCAGTTGACGGCATGCCTACGCGCTCCTTGCGCCGAGCATAGCAGAGTGAGCGCTCGGCAGGAAACCGCTACGCCAGCGCGTCGGTGAGCAGCCGCGGGATGTCCGAGGGTAGCTCGGCGACGGGAATGCCCGCAGCCTGCAAGGCTTCGATTTTCCCGGCCGCCATGCCGGCGCCGCCGGAGATGATCGCGCCGGCGTGCCCCATGCGCTTCTCTGGCGGTGCTGTCCGCCCGGCGATGAAGCCGACGACCGGCTTGCCAACGTGCTCCCGCGCGTACTCCGCCGCCTGCTCCTCCTCGTCGCCGCCGATCTCGCCGATGAGCACGATCCCCTCGGTCGCCGGGTCCGCCTCGAAGAGCGCCAGCATATCTATGAAGGAGCTACCGACAATCGGATCACCGCCGATACCGACGCAGGTGCTCTGACCCAAGCCGGCGTTCGTGAGGTGCTGGATGACCTCGTAGGTCAGCGTGCCGGAGCGTGACACCAGGCCAATCGGCCCCGGCGTAACGATAGCACCCTGGATAATGCCGATCTTCGCTTTGCCGGGGCTAATCAGCCCCGGCCCGTTCGGCCCGATCAGCCGGGCGCCGCGCTGTCTGACCGTATGGTAGACGCGCAGCATGTCCAACACCGGAATACCCTCGGTAATGGCCACGATGGGGTCGAGGCCGGCGTCGGCCGCTTCCAGGATCGCGTCGGCGCCGAACGGCGCCGGGACGAAAATGCAGGATGCCGTGGCACCGGTCGCTTGCACCGCCGCCTGCACTGTATCGAAGACCGGTACACCCAGCTGCTCCTGCCCCCCGCGGCCGGGGGTTACGCCGGCTACGACCTGCGTTCCGTATTCGATCATCTGCCGGGTGTGGAAAGCTCCCTCCCGGCCGGTCATACCTTGCACCAGAAGCCGCGTACTCTCGTCGGCGAGAATGCTCATCGCGCCGCCTCCACTACCGCGCGGGCCGCGTCGGCCATCGAGGTCACGGCCGTAATTCCCGCTCCGCGCAGTATCCGATGGCCGGCTGCCTCATTGACCCCGACCAAGCGCACGACCAACGGCACTTGTCGCGGCAGATGCGGGAGCGCCGCTACAATCCCGCGCGCGACCTCATCGCAGCGCGTAATCCCGCCGAAGATGTTGAACAACACGGCTTGCACGCGCTCGTCGGCCAGGATGATCCGCAGCGCCGCGATCACGCGGTCGGACTGGGCACCGCCGCCGATGTCGAGAAAGTTGGCGGGCCGGCCGCCGGCGACCTGCACCAGGTCCATCGTCGCCATCGCCAGGCCGGCGCCGTTGACGCAGCAGCCGATGGTGCCGTCGAGCTGGACATACGACAGACTGTGCTCCCGCGCCTCACGCTCCGCGGCGGTTTCCTCCTGCGGATCGCGTAGCTCCGCCAGGTCGGCATGGCGGTAGAGCGCGTTATCGTCCAGGTTGATCTTGGCGTCAATCGCTTGCAGCGCACCGTCGCTGTTGACGATCAGCGGGTTGATCTCAGCGAGGGAGCAATCGTAGTCCATGAACGCCTGATAGAGGCTCCGGGCGATGGCGCCGAACGGCCGCAATAGCTCGCCGGGCAGATCGAGTGCGAATGCAGCCTGTCGTAGCTGGAAATCCTGTAATCCCAGGAACGGATCGGCACCGACCTTGATGATCTTCTCCGGGGCCGTCGCGGCGACCTCCTCGATGTCCACGCCGCCCTCGCTACTGGCCATCAGCGTCACGCGCCGGGTGGCACGATCCAGCACCAAGCCGAGATAGATTTCTCGCGCGATAGCGGCCGCCTGTGTCACCAACACTCGCTCGACCCGATTCCCTTTGATATCCATGCCCAGGATCGCGGCGGCCTGCGCGCGCGCCTCGGCGGGTGTATCCGCCAGCTTGACGCCCCCGGCCTTGCCGCGCCCGCCGACCAGCACCTGGGCTTTGACGACGACTTGCCCGCCCAAGCGGGCCGCAATAGCGGCCGCCTCGTCCGGTGTGTACGCCACCTCGCCGGGTGGAATAGGCAAGCCGTAGGGCCGCAGCAGCTCTTTCGCTTGATACTCGTGGATTTTCATGGCTTCCGTCCTGGTCTGTGCTGCGACCTCACTCCCGACCCCTTTCCGCCTCACCACCCGTCCGCCTCGCTCCCACTAATCTCCCGCTTGCACCGCCGCGATGATCGCGTCGCCTACCTGCGCGGTCCCGACTGCGGTAGGATCGGTACGGTCGGCCTTGAGGTCGTAGGTGACGCTCTTCCCCTCGGCAATCACCGTGGCTACGGCGCTTTCGAGCCGGTCAGCCGTCTTCGGCTCGTCCAAATGACGCAGCATCAAGGCACCGGAGAGGATCATCGCCATGGGATTGACCTTGTTCTGGCCGGCGTACCGCGGTGCGCTGCCGTGCGTCGGCTCGAACACGGCGACCTCGGTGCCGATATTGGCACCGGGCGCCAGTCCCACGCCGCCGATGATCCCGGCGCACAGGTCCGACACCACATCACCGTACAGATTGGGCAGCACCAGCACGTCGAAGTCGTGCGGTCGCGTGATGAGCAACTGCGTCATAATGTCCACGATCCAGTCGTCGAACTCGACGTCGGGATACTCCATGGCCACCCGACGGGCTACCTCCAAGTAGAGACCGTCGGAGAACTTCATAATGTTGGCCTTGTGGACGGCCGTGACCTTCTTGCGTCCGTTCGCCCGCGCATAGTCCAGGGCAAACCGGACAATCCGCTCGGTGCCACCGATCGAGATTGGCTTGATGCTGATACCCGAGTCGGGACGGATGGTGCCACCGCCAATCTCGCCGATGAACGCGATCAGCCGGGCGGCCTCCTCCGTACCTTCCTGGAACTCGACTCCCGCGTACAGGTCCTCGGTATTCTCGCGGACGACGACAACATCGAAGTCGGGAAATTTCGAGGGCGCGCCGGCATAGGTGCGGCAGGGACGCAGGCAAGCGTAGAGGTCCAGCTCCTTGCGGAGGGCGACGTTAACGCTGCGAAAGCCCTTGCCGACCGGCGTGGTCAGCGGGCCTTTGATGGCAACCTTGTTGGTGCGGATCGAATCGAGGACGTGCGCCGGCAGCACTTCCCCGGTGCGCTCGCCGACCTCGGCGCCAGCGTATTGCATGTCCCAATCGAAAGCAAACCCGCCAACGTCGGCAGCGGCCTCCAGCACGCGACGGGTTGCCTCGGCAATCTCCGGCCCGGTGCCATCCCCGGGAATGAACGTCACCGTATGCGTACGCGGCATGAATCTAGGCTCCCTTGCTTGCAGCAGATTGGTGGTAGTCGTGGGCACCGGTGCGGCGCTCACCTCTGACAGGCGTAGATAATACCGGCCAAAGCCCTGAGATTGTAGCTGTGGATGCTGGCCCCGGCAAGCCTCGACGCGGCGGCTGCCGACGCAGCCGGCGGTGGTGCTCGCTCTCGATTTTCAAGGACACTGCCGGGGTGTGGTGGCGCTGTGCCCAACCTGACTGACGGTCAATTGACCCGCCACCTCCCAGTGTCTACCTTGGCAACAAGGAAGTGGTACCGGAGGCTACCGGGAGCGCAGTGAGGAGCATCGTGGATAGAGAGACGGCGCTACAGGCAATTGACCGGGAGACCCTGAATCATCCTGTCCGGAAGGCCCTCGACAACGAGACGGCCACGGTCACCGACTGGCAGGTGGCCCCCTGCCTGCCGAGAGACGGAACGTGTTCCGCTTCACTGGACATGCTTGCACGGCGGGCAAGACGGTCGCTTGGTCGTTGGTCCTCAAGGTTGTCCGTCGGGATCGTACCTCGGGGAGGCGGGAGGCGCAGGCCAATACCGCCGGGCTGCTGCGTGACCTGCCCGGCGGACTCGCAGCGGCGCGCTGTTTCGGTGTTGAGGCGCACGGGGATACGTTCCGGATCTGGCAGGAAGAGGTCGTGGACGAGGTGGGCCGGCCGTGGCCTTTGGACCGCTATAGCCTCGCTGCTCGCCATCTCGGCCAACTCAACGGTGCCTATCTGGGCGGCCGTCCCCTCCCCACCGAGCCGTGGGTGCTACGCGAATGGATCCGTAGCTACGCTGCGGACGATGCTCTCGACGTCACGCGACTGCAACGCCTCCCGCTGCTGCGCCGCGCTTTCCCTGGCCGGAGTGTGGATGACCTGCTTCGTTTCTGGGATGACCGCGAGCTGTTCCTGGCGGCGTTGGATCGGCTGCCCAAGACCTTCGGCCATCTCGATGCTGCCCCATCGAACGTCTTTGCTCGTCGCGACCCGTCCGAGCGGGCGCAAACCGTCGCGATTGACTGGTCCCATGCGGGGATCGCGGAGATCGGACACGATCTCGCGCCGCTGGTCTTCTATAGCCTCCTGGACAACGGGTCGGACCCAGCCCAGGCGGAGGAGTTGGACAGACGTGTGTTCGCCGGGTACGTGAGCGGATTGCAGGAGGCCGGCTGGCAAGGTGATCCCAGCACCGCGCGCTTTGGTTACGCCGCGAGCTTGGCGCTCCGCTATGGGCCTTCCTGTATCCGCAGACCCCTGAGCTACGGCCTCGACGAAAGCGGACAGACCTGGATGGAGCAGGTGCGAGGGCGCCCCATCGGGGAGGTCCTAGACCACTTTGCTGCGGTGCAGCGCTTTCTCCTGGGCCGAGCCGACGAGGCGCGGAGGCTGCTTGCGGTCATCCACTAGCCCCAGGCTGACGACCTGACGAGACCATCCGGCGATCACACCACGCAGTGGCCTAACCTGAGCCGCCGTACCCTCTAGCAAGAAACCTTATTCCCACGGTTCCTGCGTTAGCGCGGCCTGCCCGGCTGCGTGTACCGCCTGAATCTCCGCGTCCGTTTCCGGAAACTCGCGGTATCCTTGCACGTATCGCTCGATATCCGCACATTCCTGTGTCCCCCGGGGTGCGGTGTGGGAGGACTTGACGTGCGGCTTGTCGGCTTGTCGGCTTGTCGGCTTGTCGGCTTGTCGGCTTGTTCACACATTATCGGTGTGCCTCCTAGAGCTTGCCGCCGAGGACGAACCCAAAAGGGTGAATCTCGGCGCGCGGCGTGTGGTAGCATCTTCAGCACCACTCTACTGGCCCTTGGATCGGCTTGCCGGAGCAGCCCCACCATCGTTACGGCCTCACGCGCTGTTGACGTTTGCCGATCATTTCCGCTTTCGCGGGAATTCGGGGTGGATGTGCTGTGGCCCTTGGTGTGATACCCCCGACGGAGGAAAAGACGCATGGATGTGTCGCGGCAATTCCCTTGGCTCGCGCCGCTGGCCGGCGAGGAGCCGGTGTCGCAACCGCTCGCCGGACAAGTCGCGCTGGTCACGGGCGCCGGGACGGGTATTGGCGCGGCCGCGGCGCGCGCGTTGGCCCAAGCGGGCGCTGGCGTCGGCTTGCTCGGCCGCCGGCGGCAACCCCTAGAGCAGGTCGCCGCGGAGATCGGGCAGGCCGGAGGACAAGGCTGGGCGCTCCCCGCCGACGTGACCGACCTGGCAGCGGTGGAGGCGGCGGTGAAGCGTTGTCAGGCGTTGGGCACGGGCCGTCTCGACCTGCTCGTCAATAACGCCGGCATCAACACCAAATATCGGAGCCTGGACAACATTTCGGCCGCCGACTGGTCGCGGGTCGTGGATATCAATCTGAACGGTGCCTACTGGTGTGTGCGGGCCGTGCTGTCGGTGATGCGCCGGCAGGACACCGGCCTCATAGTCAACGTCTCCTCGGGTGCCGGGCGGCGTCCCTCGCACGTGTCCGGGGTGGCCTACAGCGCCACGAAGACCGCGCTGGCCTCACTCAACGGCTCGATCAACCAGGAAGAGCGCCGGCACGGCATTCGCGCCTGCGTGATCTACCCCGGCGAGGTGGATACCCCGATGATTGATGACCGCACGGTGGTTCCCTCGGCCGCGGCCCGCGCCACGATGATGCGACCCGAGGACGTAGCTCAGGCGATTCTCTTCATCGCCACGATGCCCGCGCGGGTGATAGTCGAGGAGCTCGTCATCCGCCCCACGACCGTCCGCGACCGCAGCAACGAGCTGCCGATGTAGTTAGCCTGTCTATACAGCGAGGGTCAACGCGCTATCGAGTACGGCCCGGAGGTCCTGCCGGACCTCGATTTCGGTCATGGCGCTGTCGTCCACGAGTGCCAAGTCATGCTCGATAGCGCCCATAAGTTGGCGCGCCAGGGCCGTATCCGGGAGCAGTGGGAGCAGATGGATGTGCCGGTCCGATACGTCTGTTAGAGTGACAAGGTCAAGCTCGCTCCGTATGTAGCGGTGCGTTGCTTCCACAAGTTCTTCGGTAGCGTCTGCAATACCATCCATGTCAGCCTCCGGACCAATCGAGCCACCAACCAGGCGGTACGTTGACACGGCAAGTATACGCCAGCGCTTCAATGACCTGCGTATCTGGGAACGTACTAAGGCAGGTGAATACCAGCGGCGGTTGCTAAGAGACAGCCCATGCCCTTTCCCTGATGAGCCTCCTGGGACTCGCGCCCAGACGTGGGATATCCTGGATGGCAGCCGCCTTGTCGCGCTGGTACATGGCTACCGGCATCCCGACGGCACACTCGGAGCCAGTGGTAAGCCCGATCCGAAGAAAGTGGTGCATCGCGGAGTAGTCTATTGCCTCCGGCGCCCGGGGCTTGGATCAGATTGAGCACACCCGATGGCCAGTACGCAGCCCCAATTCGACCTCACCGTCATTGGCGCCGGCTCCGGCGGGTTCGCCGCTGCCATCACCGGCGTCACGCTCGGCCTGCGGGTTGCCCTCGTCGAGCGGGGGCGCATCGGTGGTGAGTGTCTCTGGACGGGTTGTGTACCGAGCAAAGCCTTGTTACACGCGGCAGCCTTGGCCCAAGCGGCACGTGAGGCGGCGCGCTGGAACGGCAGCGATGCCAGCGCGCCGCCGCTCGACTTCCAGGCCGTAATCCGACACGTTCATGCGGCACGGACGACGATTGAGGCGTCCGAAAACCAGGAGGCCTTGGAGGGGCGGGGCATCACGGTCGTCCGAGGCACTGCCCGCATCGCCGCACCGGGGGTCGTTGCGGTCGATAAGCGGCAGTTCCGGTCACGCCATATCGTGATCGCCACCGGATCGCGCCCGGCAGTCCCGTCGCTACCCGGACTGAAGGCCGCCGGCTACTTCACCAATGAGACCGTCTTCGATCAGCTCTCGGAACTGCCGGCCCGACTGGCGATCATCGGCGGTGGGCCGGTTGGCGTCGAGCTGGCCCAGGTGTTTGCGCGGCTGGGATCGCGCGTCACGGTGCTCTGTCGGTCCCCACGCCTGCTACCGCGTGAGGAGCGGGAAGTGTCGCAGACGCTACAGACCTTCCTGGAGCGCGAGGGCGTCGTCCTCCGTACCGGGGTGACTGCTCAGGAGGCGGTGCCCGCAGCAGCGGACGGCGCGCACCGCGTGATCTATCGGAGTAAGGATGATGCACACGGCGCGGTCGTGGCCGACCGGATTGTCGTCGCTATCGGCCGTTGCCCCAACGTCGAGGGGCTGGGACTGACCGCGGTTGGCGGCGCAGTCGGCGCGAATGGCGTGCGCGTAGATTCCTACCTGCGGACGACCGTGCCAGGCGTCTGGGCCTGTGGTGATGCCAGCGGCGGGTATCGCTTCACCCACGTCGCCGAGGCCGAGGCGCGCCTCATCATACGCAACATCATGTTCCCCTGGTTCAAGCAGAAGATGGACTACGCGGTCGTGCCGTGGACAACCTTCACCGAACCGGAAATTGGGCGGGTTGGCTGCACCGAGCAGGAAGCACGCGAGCGCCACGGGCGCAAGGTCACGGTGGAGTGCCTCCCTCTCAGCCATACCGACCGTGCCGTGACCGATGCTGCGACCGACGGTTTCATCAAGCTCGTGTTGCTGGGACAGCGACTCCTCGGCGCACACATCGTCGGCCCGCGTGCCGGCGAGCTAATCCAGCAGCTCGCCTTGCTGATGCACCACAAGCTGCCGGTGAGCGCGCTCACGATGATCCATACGTATCCTACGTACAGCTACGCGCTGCACCAGGCCAACGATGCCTATATCATCAGCCGACTGGCCCACTCACGGGTGCAGCGCTGGTTCTACGCGGCACTGCGGCTGCTCGCGCGGCGCATGCCGGCACCAAGCTAAGGGGGCTGAAATGGGGAAGAGCTTGCCGAGCGACTATGTCGAAATAGCCAGGTGGATGCTCGGTCAGACCCCGGTCCGGACCGCGATAGCGATTGCCGGCCTCACGCTGGCGCTGTTCCTCGCCGCACTATTCGTTGCCATCGCGTTCGTGGTGATGACGACCGATATGAGAACGCTCGACACGAGCTTCCCTATGATGGTCGTTGGCCTCGTGCTGATATTGGCGATCCATGAGCTTACCCACGCCGTTGCCTTTCGCGCGTTTGGCGTCCGCCCGAAGTTCAGAATCAGGCGGCGGGCGAAGATTGGCACGGTCTTCTACGTGAGTGCCCCCGGGAGCTACCTCCGCCGGGACGAATACCTCGCAGTAGGCCTGGCGCCGCTGGTGTTGCTGACGCTGATCCTGCTGGCCGCCGCCGTGCTGATCGCCGTGGGTAGTGCGTTCACAGCCACCGTGCTGGCCGCCGTGGCCCTCAACGTGGCAGCGGCGGTGGATGATATGTTCATCGCCTACGAGGTGCTGTCCTACCCCGGCGAGACCTACTTCGAGGACACCGGCTACGGCTTTATCGCCTACGGCCGGGCAACGGCATAGCCGGCCGCCGCGACCGTGTGGGACACTGCGCCGGGGACAGTCAGCAGCATGCCGTATCCCCCGGCTCGGCACCGTTGCCGGCGGTCCCCGTCTGGGACTTCCGAATGCTGTCGGCGAGCCTGGCGACACCTTCCATGATGTCGGCTTCGTCAATGTATCCGAATGCCAACCGCAGGTAGGCGATGTCGCGATCCTGCGCGTCGAAGGAGCGGCCCGATCCGCAGGCGATGCCCTGCCGGGCGACGCGGGTTTGCAGCTGCGCGGTGTCCACATCGTCCGGCAGCTTGAGCCATTGGAAGAGGCCGCCCGTGGGCTGGGTCCAGGAGCAGATGTCGCCCAAGCACTCGTCGAGGGCACCGTGGAGGGTCGCCAGCTTGGCCGCCATTAGGGCCTTCACCTCGACGATGTGGCTCCACATGTGCCCTCGCAAGTATTCGGCCACGATCATCGCTGCCAGCGAGGACGTGCCACCATCGCTCCGGTGGGCCAGGAGCTGATCGCGTAAGATCGGCGGGCCAATGAAGTACCCGAGCCGGGCGCCGGGACCGAGAATCTTCGAGAACGACCCGATGTACAGGACTTGGCCCGGTTCGGCCAGCGCATAGAGCGAGGGCACCTCTGCGCCGCGATAGCGCAGGTCGGCGTAGCAGTCATCCTCGACAATCACGACCTCGTGTTTTGTGGCCACCTCCAGTAGCTCCCGCCGGCGCTCGACCGGCAGCGTCGTGCCGCTCGGATTCTGGTGACTGGCGATAGTGTAGATGAACTGTGCAGGTGTACCGGCTTGACGTAGGCGGTGGAGCGCCGCGTCGAGCATGTCGGTCCGCATCCCCTGCTCATCCAACGGTATCGAGACCAGGTCCACCTGATGATGTCGAAAGACGCCTAGGGTACCGGAGTAGGTGAATTCCTCCACGACGACCGGGGCGCCGGCCTGGGCCCAGGCCGCGGCGACAAGATTGATGGGCTGCATCGAACCATTGCCCAGCACGATGTCGTCAATGCCGACCTCAACGCCGTGGTTCCGATGAAAGCGCTCGCGCGCCACCTCCCGCAGACCGGGGTAGCCCCAGTTGCCGGGGTAGCGGACCAGGGAGCTGCCCTCGCGCTCGATCACGCGCGCGGCTGCGACGGCTAAGTCCCGCGATGGAAACATCTTGGGGTCGGGCATGCCAGCGCCGAAGTTGAATCTCGGTTCGTCGTGCTTGGCCTCTGTCGCCATCTATACTGCCTCTCTCTGCTGGCTGGCGACGGCAACCAACGAAAGCGGCCACCCCGCTGTAGTGCGGCTCGCTGAAAAGCCTGTCGCTGGCGTCACAGTGTACATCCTAGCGTGCCCTACACGTCGAAGATTGCAGCCACGACCACCCGGAACCCCGGCAGCACGTCGTACCCGTCCAGGTATCCATCAAGCGCCAACTTTTCCGGTGACCGATTTGGGCGATACACCGTCACAGTTCGGCGGTCCGGATCAACAAGCCAGACGAGTCGCGTGCCGGCGGCGAGGTAGCCTTCAGCCTTAGCCGCCAACTCCCGCGCCGACTGGCTGGGCGAGCGCACCTCCACAGCCAGGTCGGGAGCGCCGGGAAAGAAGCCGGTGCTTTGCCTCACCGGGAGGCGATACCGCGCGACGAAGGCCATATCGGGTGCCAACACCCGCTGGCGCACCTCATCGAGCACAAACCCGGTCTCGGCCGCGTAGGTGTCTCCTAGTCGGCGTTCACGGCTGTAGTTGGCTACTAGGCGGCCTATCTCGGCCGCAAGTGCTCCGTGCGCGTATCCCGCTGGCGCCATTTGGATCACCTCGCCGTCCCAGAGGTCGTAGCGGTAGGCATCGTCCAGGGGCAGCTGCCACTGCTCGAACTCGGCGACGGTCATCCGCTTGGTCGTAACTGCCGGCGTGACTACCATGGTCTACTCCTGCCCCGGCCCTACACGTCGAAGATTGCGGCCACGGCCACTCGGAACCCCGGCAGCACGTCGTACCCGTCCAGGGAAGCCTCAGTACCTAGCTCTTCCGGTGACCGATTTGGGCGATACACCGTCACAGTTCGGCGGTCCGGATCAACGAGCCAGACAAGCCGCGTGCCGGCGGCGAGATAGCCTGCGGCCTTAGCCGCCATCTCCCGCGCCGATTGGCTGGGCGAGCGCACCTCCACGGCCAGGTCGGGGGCACCGCGGAAGAAGCCCCATTGGGAACCGGATGGCACGCGATCTCGCGTAACGAAAGCCACGTCGGGCGCCAGTACCCGCTGGCGCACCTCATCGAGCACAAAGCCGGTCTCGGCCGCGTAGGTGCGTCCCAGTCGATTTTCACGGTTGTAGTTAGCCACTAAGCGTCCTATCTCAGACGCAATTGCTCCGTGCGCTTCCCCCGCCGGTGCCATCTCGATCACCTCACCGTCCCAGAGGTCGTAGCGGCAGGCATCGTCCCAGGACAACTGCCACTGCTCGAACTCGGCGACGGTCATCCGTCTTGTTGCGACTACCATGATCTCTTCCTCAAGTCTGTCCACGCCCTCGTCAACGGTACCGGGAAGCTTGCTTTTCATACATTGCTGCGTAGCTGCCCTGGGCCGCCATGAGGTCCTCGTGCGAACCATGCTCCACGATCCGGCCGTCTTGCAACACCAGGATTCGGTCCGCCATGCGTACTGTCGAGAAGCGGTGGCTGATGATGAGGGTCGTGCGACCGTGGGTCAGGTCACGGAAACGCTGATACACTGCGTATTCTGCCTCCGCGTCGAGCGCGGCAGTTGGCTCATCGAGGATCAGCAGGGGCGCCTCCCGGAAGAACGCTCGGGCGAGTGCGATCTTCTGCCACTGGCCGATGGACAGCTCGACGCCCTGCTCAAACTGTCGCCCCAACAGGGTATCAGGTCCCTGCGGGAGCGCGGCGATCACATCGTCGGCCTCGGCTGCTTTGGCCGCGGCAGTAATCGCTGCGCTGTCATCGAGGCGAGCGAGGTCGGCGAGACCGATGTTCTGGCCGGCCGTGAGGTGATACTTGGCGTAGTCCTGGAAGACGACTGCGATATGGCGCCGCCAGTCGGCCAGGTCGTACTCCCGTAGGCCCTGCCCGTCGAGTAGGATTTGCCCGGCCGTAGGATCGTACAGGCGGCAGAGCAGCTTGACGAGCGTTGTCTTCCCGGAACCATTGGGACCCACCAGCGCCAGGCTTTCTCCGGGGCGGATCGTAAAGCTGACCTGGGTCAGTACCGGCCGATCCGTGTCAGGATACCGGAAGCTCACTGCGCGTACCTCCAATCCCTCGCGCCAGACCAGCGGTACCACCCGCCCGTTGACCGGCGGTTGCATTGGCGTTTCAAGCTCCAGAAACTCCACGATATGCGACGTGTGTAGCTGGGACTCGTAGAGCGCGCTGAAGTTGTCCAAGACGCTCCGGACCGTGTCCTGAATGAGGAAGATTGCGCCCAAATAGAGCACGAGATCGCCGACACTCACGTGGCCGAGGCTGACCTGCCAGACAAGGTAGACGAGCACTCCGCCGGCGCCGACGGAGCCAATCGATGGGAAGCCGATCATGGGAAGCGCCTGCCGGCGGCGAAACGCCTCTGAGCGCCCCAACACCTGCCGGTACGTCCGGCGATACAGCCCCAGGAACCAGTCGCTCAGGCCAAAGAGCCTGATCTCCTTTGCCGCAGCTTCCGTCGTCAGAAGCTGAAAAAAGTAGTCCAGTCGCCGCACGTATGGTGCTTGTCCACGATAGACCTGCCAGTACCCATGACCGAAACGCAACCGCGCCAGATAGCTAGGGAGCGTCGAAACCACGACGATGGCTGCGGCCAGTGGGTGGAGCGACGCCAGCATGCCAACCAGCGTCAGAAAGACCAGGATGATGGAAAACCCGGTAATGACGGTGGCGATGAGGCGCTGGGCCGCGTCCATTGACCGGCGGGCGTTCTGGAGCTTGTCATAAAAAACCGGCGTCTCGAAGAGGCTCAGGTCCGGCATCGAGCCGGCCTTCTGCATGAGCCGACTCTGGAGGTGGAAGACGAAGCGATCCCGAAAGCCGGCGTAGACCGGCTCATAGAGCCAGCCGGCCGCCGTGCCGATGATTCGCAAGCCGGTGTACAGGCCCGCGAGCGTGAGGGCGAGAGCGGCCTGCTGGGCGACCAGCGCGTCGACCAGTAGCTTGGAAAACCAGACCCCGGCTGGCCCCACGGCGCTGAAGACGACGTAGATGAGCACCAGCACCAGCACCCGCCACGGTGCAGCTTCGGCGATGAGCCAGACGCTGCGTGGTACGCCGCGATACACCGCAAGCACCGGCAGCACTCGACCAATGACCTCCCGCATGATTCCCCCCGGTCGACGCCAATTGGTATCGCGTTCTCTATCATCCAGTCTTCTATGGTTTAACTCTATCTCGCCTGTTGGCCGCTTGCAATCCGCTGAAGAGGCCAGTCCAGCCCCCCGAGGGAAGCGGAATGCTTGTCTACGCGGCTTGCGCGGCATAACCGAGCTTTAGGGGGACTAGGCCTTGCACGAACCAGGTGACTGATAGCGACCATCGCCCTCAAGACCGGTGATATCCGTCGGAGAAATGCTGGGTGGCTACCGATCGCACTCGGCAACGGTCATCCCTCTTGTCGTGATTACCACGGTTGCTTCCCGGTCTGCTCGCGGATCATTCCACCGGAGAGCATCGACGGCGCCGCTGCGGTTGCCCGTGGTGGCGGCGACAGGTAGGCTCACAGCGGCGCTGCGCTATACCGGGACTGAAGGAGTAACCACGATGACGGACAAGCTGCGGGTTGGCATCATCGGCAGCGGCGGTATCGCCGACGGGGTACACGCGCCGGGATACAAGGCGCTCTCCGACGACTGCGAGCTGGTGGCCTGCTGCGACGTGCGCCCCGAACGGGCCAAAGCCTTTGCCGAGCGCTTTGACTTGGCACATTGGTACACAGACTACCGTGAACTGCTGGCCCTCCCCGAGCTTGACGCGGTCTCGGTATGCACGCCCCCGTTCATGCACCGCGATGCAACGGTGGCGGCGCTCGACGCCGGCCTGCACGTGCTATGCGAGAAGCCGATGGCCATGAACGTCGCAGAAGCGCAGGACATGGTGGCGGCTGCCGAACGCGCCGGCAAGGTCCTCACCATCGGTCATCAGCAGCGCTTTGCGCCGGCAGCGCAGGCGGTCAAGCGGGCCGTGGACGCTGGTGAGCTAGGGGACATCTACTACGCCAAGACCGCCGCGCTACGCAATCGTGGCGCGCCCACATGGGGCGTGTTCCATATCAAGAAGCTCAACGGCGGTGGCCCGCTGATTGACATTGGCGTCCACGCCCTCGACGTGACGATGTGGTTGATGGGCAGCCCCCGCCCGGTCGCCGTCTTCGGCGCGACCTACATGGCGTTGGCGCATCGGCCGGGCTTGCAGAACCGGATGGGCACGATCAATGTCGAAGAGTACGACGTGGAAGACCTCGCGGCCGCCCTCGTCCGCTTCGACAACGGCGCCACGCTCATACTGGAGACGAGCTGGCTGCTGCAAATGACCGAGCGCGGCAACATGCACACCCAGCTCTTTGGTACCGAGGGGAGCGCCCGCCTTAACCCGTTCCAGATCGTGCGCGACGTGGACGGGGCGCCTAAGGATGTCACCCCGGAGTTACCCCCGCCAGCACCGGAACCACCACCGCAGAAGCCCGATCCGTCGGCACCCACAGCTGCCGCTGCCGGTGCGGAGGTCGCTCCCGCCGAGGCAGCGGTTACGTGGCGCCGGCAGCCGGCCGTTGAGCGCTTTGTGCAGGCGGCGTTGGGCCGGGCCGAGCCGCTGGTGAAACCGGAGGAGACGCTGAACGTACAGCGGGTGATGGATGCGCTCTACCAGTCGGCCGAAACCGGCCGGCTCGTCGAGATCACCGCCTGAGCGGCAGAAAACATCTTCCCCGCCACCCACTCATCCTGCCGCTCCCGACCCTTGGGCCAGCAGCGTTACGAGCCACTGGTTGAGACTGATCCCCTCACGTTCAGCCTGTTTGGCCAGCCGCTCGTGGAGGCTTTTCGGCATTCGCAGTGCGTATTTGCCGCTATACGTCGTTTCGTGGAGCGGTTCGGGGACCGGCTGGCCGGCAAGCAGCACCGACTCAAGCCAACCAGTCATCGCATCGGGTAAGAGTTCGAGAGTCTCGGCAGGCGTTTCTCCGGCTGTTGCACAGCCGGGGAGCTCCACTACTTCGGCAATGTACCCCTCCTTCGCATCGCCATAGAGCTGTGTATGATAGGGACGGCGTAGGTACTCTTGCACCTTAGCGGCGATCTCCGGGGGCACTGGGACGCGAGGATCAAGTTTCGTCATGGTTCCTCCTCACGACAATGCTTCAATGTGAGTCGCACGTAGGCGGCGAGTACGTGTGGGCGGTGGAATGGGACAGAGATGTGCTGTCCACTGCGCTGGAAGATGTAGTGGCTGCCAGTGACACGCGTCTGTTCCCACTCCCGACAGAGCATGAGTGCATCGTGGACATATACCGCCAGCACATACCCACGACGGAACGGCACAGGGAACCGCTGGGCACCCCGTCGGAACATATGATGGCTGCCGCGGACTCGGTCTAGCTCCCAGCCATAGGCCTCCAATAAGCGCTGATGCTCGCGGAAGCGGACTGCGTGCGGTCGCCGAGCAATCCGCTGTCGTAGCTGGTTCCGATCCACTTCTTCGTAATACCATATCGTATTCGATACGGTTTCGCTGTCACGTGGCTCTATGGCGTGTGCGTCAGCACGTCGTACACGCCCAGCTCGGCCTTGACCGGGCTGTCGGGGTTGGTGCGAGCGTGGGCTTGTTGGAAAGCCTCGCTGACTCGCCAGGTGTCATAGGCCTCGCGGGTATTCCACCTGGTCACAACCAGGTATTCACCACCGGCCTCGTTGCGTAGCAGCTCAAAGCCGAGGCAGCCGGGCACCTCATCCATGCGGTGCGTATTGCCAAAGGCGCGCTCAAGATGGCTCGCGTAGTCGGGCGGTACGTGCAGTCGGTTGATGACGACGATCATTCCCTCGCTCCCTTGTGGGCGTGTGGCGCATCCGTCGGTCAAACGCGCATGATACCAGCGAGAACAATGGCCAGAGACCAAAGTGCTACCCTGGACCGTATAGCACACTGCGCCACACCCACCGGCGAACAGGCACAATCAGGCTATGTCCGCGCTCCAGCCAGGCCGCGGCCGCCGGAGAGTCCGGCTCGGCTTACTTGGCGGGACCTTCGATCCGGTGCATAATGGCCACCTTGCGCTGGCTACCCAGGTGGCCAGGGCGAGCAACCTGGATGCAGTCTGGTTTATTCCGGCGCACCGCTCACCCCTCAAGGTTCGCCGGCCCACCAGCGATCACCACCGGCTGGCCATGCTCGCCCTGGCCCTGCAAGATCAGCCCCGGTTTGCGATCTCCCGTGTGGACTTGGACCGGTCGGCCCCCTCCTACACGACCGATACGGTCGAAGCGGTGCGCGCCCAGGTCGGCGCGGGTCCGGCCCTCTTCCTCATTGCCGGCGCCGATATGCTGCTCGACCTCCCGGACTGGCGCGCCCCCAACCGGCTCTTGTCGCTCTGCCGGGTGCTCGTCGCGTGGCGACCGGGCTACCCGCAGGCGGTACCGGCCGGCTTGGTTGCGGCCCTCCCAGCCGCGCAGTCGCGGATTACCGTCCTGCCTATTACGATGCAGCATGTCTCCTCGACCCTGGTCCGCGACCGTATCGCGGCTGGCCGCGCTATCCACACGCTGGTGCCGCCGGCCGTTGCGGCGTACATCCGCGAGCATCACTTGTACGTTACTGCATAAACGGGGCGCCTGTAGCCGCTAGCACGCGGCGCGAGGGTGCTATACTCGTTAGTAGATGGTAAGCGAACGTTCCTTGATTGAGCCGAGTGAGGCGGCAGCCAGCTACCACGACCGTCGTGCCGGCATGGCTGCTGAAGTACCCGCGCCGCTCACGCTGGCCCAAGACATCGTTGACTGTGCCGCCGACCGCAATGCCACCGACATCATGCTGCTCGACATCCAGCGCACCTCGGTCGTGGCCGACTATTTCGTCATCTGTAGCGGCAATAGCGACCGCCAGCTCAAGGCGCTGGTCGGCGCTATCGTGGACGGCATCCGGGAGAAATGGCGAGAGAAGCCGCTCCGTACCGAGGGCATGGCCGGCGGCGGCTCCGGTTGGCTCTTGCTGGACTACGGAAGTGTTGTCGTACACCTCTTCTCGCCGGAAGCGCGTGACTACTATCGGTTGGAGCGGCTCTGGGCTGAGGCGACGACTCTCCTCCACATGCCGTAGTGGTCGCCGGACGAAGGAGAATCGCCGTGGGCGCGCATGCTGATGACCGTGTGTTTCTCACCGGTGTCCTGGTAGGTACGGCCTGCGGTCTCCTGCTCGGCTCGGCCCTAGGCTTACAGTTCCGACCGGAGCGGCGCCGGGCCGCGCGGCGTCTCCTGCGCCAGCTGCTCCGCCGCGACGACGATGGCGTGCGGTTCGACCTCCTCGTGTAGGCCAACCTTTCAGTGCATCCCGGCAGCCCTAGGCGTTGCGGCGCTCATCCAAGTAGGCCACAAAACGATCCCGCTCCGTCTTGAGCCGCTCGAAGTACGTTAGCAGCTCCTCGTCATCCCCCTGACGGATGAGCGTTGCCAGCGCCGCTAGCCGCCCCATGAAGTGGTCGAGCTGTTGCAGGATGGCGGCGCGGTTGGAGACGCAGATGTCGCGGTGCATCAGCGGGTCGCCACTCGCCAGGCGCGTCGTGTCGCACAAGCCGGTACTCGCCAGGGGTTGGAGGCGCGGCCAATCCCGTTGCATAAACGAGGCCTCGGCCAACGCCTTTGCGGCCAGAAAAGGGACATGGCTCGTAGCCGCGACGGCCGCGTCGTGTGTTGCGTCGTCGAGGGCGAGGGGCAACGCGCCGGTCGCGGTCGCCAGCGTAGTGACGGTCGCCACGGCTGCCGGCGGGGTCGCGTCCGGGGCGACGATACACCAGGTACGGCCGCGAAAGAGGGTGGCCTGCGCGTGCTCGATCCCGGCCGTTTCCTTGCCGGCCATCGGATGCCCCCCGACAAAATGAACGGTCGCCGGCAGCAACTCGGCCGCCCAGGCCAATATCCGGGCTTTTGTGCTGGCTACGTCCGTTACGATAGCGCCGGGAGGGAGTTGCGGCGCGAGCTGCCGGAAGACCGCTTGCGTAGCCAGCACGGGCACGGCGAGGACGATGATCTCGGCGTCTGCCGTCGCCCGGAGGTCGGTCGCCACCACGTCTACGGCGTCGAGGGTCAGTGCCCGACGGCGCACGGCCGGTCTACGAGCAAAACCGGTGACGTGGTAGCCGCCCGCCCGCAGGGCGAGGCCGAGCGAGCCACCGATCAGCCCCAGGCCGATAATGGCTACCCTTATACTGGGCTGTCGCCGCCGCTGGCTCACGGCCATCCTCCACCGGTAGTACACGTGGTGGCCGATGAATCCGCCTGGCGGAGGCCTGGCCGGTAGTGACCGGTGGGCTGCGGGTGACTCATCGGCCGGATTATAGACGGCACCGGACAGACGTAACGCACCTATTCGCCGAATGTCCGCCGGCGCGGCAGCTACTCGGTGACGGGAGGGTCCGGGATCGCCGTCGGCTCGTTCGCACGTATCCAGGCAATGGTCCCGCCTTCGAGGTTGTATAGCCGCTCCAGCCCCATGGCCGCGGCCATCTCACACGCGATGGCGCTGCGTTGTCCCACCGCGCAAACGAAGACGATATTGTCTTGCTCGATGTAGTTCTGCGGCGCCATCATGAACTGCTGGAGTGGCGCCAGCTTCGCCACGGGGATGTGCCCTTTGTTCCACTCGTCCGGCTCGCGCACGTCAATCACGGCGGCGCCCTCGGCGACCAATTCCTTGGTCCGTTCCACGTCAACCCGGGCAAACGGCTCATCCGGATTGCGGATTTCTGCTCCTGCCATTGTCTCCCTCGTCTGGGCGTTGCTTCCGATTAGCCACCCAACCGGCCACCGGCGGGTCCTCTCAGTATACGCAGTAGCGGGAGCACTGCCCAAGCAGCCCTAGTGTTCGGACAGGGCCCTTCCAAAGTCGCCGCCAAACCGGTCATTCTGAGCGGAGCGAAGAATCTCGGCCACAAGGGAGAGACCCTTCGCTCCGCTCAGGGTGACAGCATAGGAGGCAAACCTGCCTTTGACCGGCGCCTTGGGCTATCCTCGATAGGAGGAGCGAAGGGAGAAAGGAGCGGCCATGCCATGATGATGGGGGTGAGAACAGCCAGCGGCGCGGCAGGAGCCGGGATTGCGCTGCACGATGACTGGCAGCAGGCGCTCGCACAAGCTATCGAGCGGGCGCGCACCCAATTGGCGGACGCCGCTACGCCGCCTGGTGATACGCCTGAGCCGCCACCCGTTGACCTGGCCCTGCTGTTCGCCAGCGCCCACTACGCGGACGATTTCCCCGACATCGTGACCGCGGCGCGGTCGGCGGCCCACGCTCGCCTGCTGGTGGGCTGTAGTGGCACCGGAGTCATTGGGCCGCGGCGCGAGATCGAGCAGCAACCGGCGCTCTCCGTGCTCCTGCTGCGGCTGCCGGGCGTGCGTCTGACGCCGCGCTACATCACCCAGGAGACACTCGACGCTGCCGGCGCCGAGGAGGGCCACGAGGACCGGCTCGCTCCGGCGCTGCAAGATGCACTCGGCCCCGGCGCGGACGCCGCCCGCGCCTGGCTTCTGTTCGCCGATCCGTTTCGGCTGGACGTCGAGGCCCTGGTCGTGGGGATGGCACAGACCTTTCCTGACGCGACGGTCGTGGGAGGCCTAGCCTCCGGCAACCAGTGGCAGCGCAAGACCCACCTCTTCATTGACGATGGCGACCAGCCGGTGCCTGTCCGCGACGAGGGCGCTTTGCTCATTGGGCTGGGCGGTGACTGGACGGTGCGGACGCTCGTTGCCCAGGGCTGCATTCCCATCGGTGAGCCGTGGACGATCACCGAGAGCGAGGGGCCGATCATTCATACCATCGCCGGCCGGCCGGCGCTCGACGTGCTGGTAGACACGTTGCAATCGCTGCCGCCGGAGGTCCAGCGTCGTGCCCAGCGCGGCGGCCCGTTCGTCGGTCTCGCAGTGGACGAGCATCGCACAACGCTCGGCCCCGGCGATTTTCTCGTGCGTAACCTGCTGGGGTTCGACCGTGAGCGGGGGGTCATTGCCGTCGGCGCACACCCGCAGGTTGGCCAAACGCTCCAGTTTCACCTCCGTGACCGGGCGGCCGCTGCCGAAGAGCTGCACTCGATGCTCTCCACGGCGGGAGCCGAGGTCGCCGCCGCGCCACCGCTGGCGGCGCTGCTGTGCTCCTGCACGGGCCGGGGCGCTGGCCTGTTCGGCACGCCCGACCACGACGCCGACGCCGTGGCGCGCGCCCTCGGCCCCTTGCCGCTGGCCGGCTTCTTCTGCAATGGCGAGATCGGCCCGGTGGGTAAGCGCAGCTACGTCCACGGCTACACCGCCAGCCTCGCGCTCCTCGTGTGCGATCCGCCAGAATGAGCGGGCAGTCGCCGATCTGTCGTATCATGGGCCAGGAGAGAGTGACATGGCATCTGCTACCATTCCGGAGGTAGACAGTCAACGGAATTCGACTGCGACGTGGAGCGCCGAGGAGATTGTGCGCCTGGGCCGCAGCATCTATGAGCGGGATATCAGGGTCTACCTGGAGCCAAAAGAGCTTGGCCGCTACATCGCCATCAACGTTCTCACCGGTGAGTACACGCTGGCCGATAGCGCGCAAGAGGCTGAAGATGAGGCTTTCGAGCGTTGGCCCAGTGAGGTCTTCTATACGGTACGAGTTGGCTACGCTGCTATCGACTATCTGCTTTGAGCAGCGATATGCCTCTTCACGCGGCAGTGCTGAATCCTCGTCTCAATGCACGCGGACTCGCTCGTGTCACAATCGAAGTTCATGGCCCAGCCGGTTCGGAAAATGTCGAGTTCATCATTGACACGGGATTCACAGGTGCGCTCCAGCTCAGTCAAATTGTTGCCAACCGATTGGGTCTCGCCAGGCGTGCATTGCGAGCGGTCCTGCTTGCAAACGGTCAACTACAAACTGTGCCTGTCTATCGCGCAGAGATTGAGTGCCTTGGTAGTCGTCAGTCGGTAGAGGTGCTTGTCGGCAGTGGCACCTTAGCCATACTCGGCCTGAAACTCCTTGCGCGTCATAAGCTCGTGCTTGATTATCCGTCATCAGTAGTTCGGATCGAGTGACTGTGTGTTGTGTGCAAGCTCATTGAGTACCAGTACGAAAGTGCCTGACTGGGTAAGCGCAGCTACGTCCACGGCTACACCGCCAGCCTCGCCTTCCTCGTGTGCGATCCGCCAGGGACGCCTGACTGACACGGGCATATGTTAGGATTGCACGGTATCGTCGTAGGGAGGGACGGTATTTTCATGTCTACATTCGAGACTTCCGCTATTCCCGCCCCCGTTTCCACTCTGAGTGCAGCGGAGATTGGTCGTATCGCCCGCGCCACCTACGCTCGGGGTATCCAGGACAAGCCGGAGGCAGAGCACCGCGACCGCTATGTCGCCATAAACGTAGATACTGGTCAGTATGCGTTAGGAGACAGCGTTAGAAACGCTTTAGCCCACGCCCACGAACGCTGGCCAGGTGGCACGTTCTATGTGATATGGATTGGACACCCAGCCGTTGCCCGTATCCTGTGAACACCGATGCCTCTTCATACTGGGGTGCTTGAGCGGCGGATTGATGATAGCTGCACCGCTTTCTTGACTATAACGATTCGGGGGCCGTTGGGGGACAAGGAGGTAGAAGAGTGCGTTATTGCCACCGGTTGCAGTATAGGGTTGGTCCTTAATCGTGATCTTGCGGATGACCTTGGACTGCCAAGACTCGGTCTTGGTTTCGTCATACTTGCAGACGGCAAGAGCGTGGATTTACCTGTCTCGGAAGCGCAAATTGAATGTGACGGGCAGTCCCTTGCTGTAGATGTCTACATAGTGGAGCGCAGCGAGGATAGCAACGGCGCAGTACAGCCCTTGCTCGGGGTGGCCCTCCTTGCCGGTCACGAGTCGACGATTAACTACCGCACATCAATCGTTCGGCTCTCCTGACCGGCGTTGCTCATCGTCTACCATCATCCAGGGCTGCATCCCGATAGCCGGTCGTAAGCGCCGTTCAGGAAGGGAACACGGAGATGGTCCAGCCGAGCCAGGAATCGCCGCTGCCGGCCACGGCACCCTGCACCACTGCCGCCGAGCAGGGCGAGCACGAGCACGAGCACGCGGCCGACCACAAGCACGGCCTAGCCGGCGAGCACGGTGCCGGGATTGCCCGTTGGCTACCCTCCGGCCAGCGGCGCGAGCTACTACTGCTTGGTGTCTCCGGTGTCTGTCTAGGCGTGGGGCTGGCTGCGGAGCTGCTCGGTTGGCCGGAGTTGTTACGGATTGGCCTGTTTCTCGTACCGATCCTGGCCGGGGCAGTCGATATCGTTCCCCGCGGGCTACGCGGTGTGTGGCTGGAACGCTCCTTGGACATCAACTTCCTGGTGACAGTGGCGGTGGCCGGGGCGATTGGGCTGGAGCAGTGGAGCGAAGGCGCAACGGTGGTCTTTCTGTTCAGTCTGGGCGAAACGCTGGAAAACTTGACGCTCGCTCGCACCCGGCGCTCGATCCAGGCGCTCATGGCGATGGCCCCGGACACCGCCCAGGTGAAACTCCCCGACGGGAGCGAAGCAACCCAGCCGGTCGAGCAAGTGGCGGTTGGGGACATCGTCGTCGTGCGCCCCGGTGGCCGCATTCCGCGCGACGGAGTGGTGGTCGCCGGCCATTCGGCCGTAGATCAGGCGCCCATCACCGGCGAGGCAGTGCCGGTCGAGAAAGCGCCGGGCGCGACTGTCTACGCCGGGACGATCAACCGGCACGGGTATCTGGAGATTCGGGCAACCAAACCGCTCGCCGAGAACGCCCTGGCAAAGATCATCCACTTGGTTGAAGCGGCGCAGAGTGAGAAGGCACCGAGTCAGCGGTTTGTCGAGCGCTTTGCGCGGATCTATACGCCCGTTGTCGTCGTTAGCGCCGTGCTGCTCACCATCGTCCCGCCGCTGGTCTTCAGCGAGCCGCTCGTACCGTGGTTCAATCGCTCGCTTGTGCTGCTGCTGGTCGCCTGCCCTTGCGCGCTCGTTATCTCCACGCCGGTCACGGTTGTCGCTGCGATTGGCAATGCCTCCCGGCGCGGAGTGCTCATCAAGGGAGGCGCGTACCTCGAACGGGCCGGCACGGTGCGCGTCGTGGCCTTCGACAAGACGGGAACGTTGACGCGCGGTGTCCCGGAGGTCGTCACGGTGACGCCCTGCGCCGACCTGTCGGCTGCCGATCTCGTGCGCGTCGCAGCCGCAGCAGAGGCGCGTTCGGAGCATCCCCTCGCCCAGGCCGTCGTCCGCGCCGGACGACGCTTTGCCGCAGATGAGACGTTGAGCGCCAGCGACTTCGTGGCTTTCCCGGGCCAGGGCATTCGCGCCGTTGTAGGAGACCGCCTGCTCTGGGTAGGCAGTCTCGATTGGCTCCGCGCCAACGGCTTCGATCCGGCCGAGGTAACCGCACGGCTGGCAGCCATCACCGCCGCCGGGCAGACGCCGATCGGCGTTGGTCAACAGGAGGTCCGCGCGGGTGAGCCAACGGAGCACCGGCGGTTGCTGGGGATCATCGCGGTGGCGGACCAGGTCCGCTCCCAGGCCGCCGAGACCGTTGCCGCTCTGCGCGGGCAGGGTGTGCGCCGGGTGGCGCTAGTGAGCGGCGATAACCACCTGGCGGTGCAGGCTGTCGCGCAGCAGGTGGGCATTGCGCCTGAAGACGTGCGCGCCGAGCTACTGCCGGAGGAAAAGCTCAAGATAATCCAGGAGTACGCCCGTAACGAGGGTCACGTGGCGATGGTCGGCGACGGCGTGAACGATGCCCCGGCACTGGCAGCCGCGACCGTCGGCATCGCTCTGGGCACCGGCGGCAGCGACGTGGCCTTGGAAGCGGCCGACATGGCGCTGGTGGCCGACGACCTCGACCGGTTGCCCTGGGTGCTACAGCTTTCTCGTCGCGCGGCCCGCACGATCCGTTTCAATGTCGGATTTGCCCTGCTCACCAAGCTCCTGGTCCTCGGCTTGGGAGCATTGGGGATCGCCAACCTGTGGGCCGCTATCGCAGCCGACACCGGTGCCTCCGTCGTGGTCATCCTCAACGGTATGCGACTCCTCGGCCGGGCCCCCTCCGCCGCCGAGAGCACGGCGTCCGACGCGGCGCTCCGGCGCCGCTTCGGGTTGTCCGCTCACACGGATCACCACGGCCACAGCCACTAGCGCGACCCTCCCTCGTGCCGGCGCCTCGGCGGTGGCATCGCCGGCGGCAAGCTGCTAGAGTGGCCGGAGGTCGAGAGTTGACCGGGGTAAGTTTTCTTGTGTGGGACTACACACCTCGCCCGGCCCCTTCATTCCCGCTTGCGTGGGAATCCACATCCCCCTGTCGCAGCGGGGGGGCATGCATGGCGCTGGGTTGTGGCTTGCGCCGCAATGACGAGCGCATAGGGGCTAACCCGGCTGGAGCATGATCGGTGGCTGACTATTCCGTCGAGCATAGCGACTTCGCTGGCCACGAGGCCTATCTCCTCCGCGAAGCTACCACCGGCGCCGCAGCCCAGATCGTGCCGGCGCTGGGCGCCAACTGCATCGCTTTCCGGGCGCCGCCCGTCGGCGCCGCCGGTCCCTTGGTAGACCTACTGCCACCACTTTCGGGCGTGGCGGACATCGGTCCGACCGGCTATATGTCCGGCAACCCCATCCTCTTCCCGTTTCCCAGCCGGATGCGCCAGGGGCGCTTCACGTTCGAGGGGCAAACCAATCAGCTCGACGTGGACCCGGACAACGGCCATCACATTCACGGGCTGGTCGCCACGCAGCCTTGGGCGGTGGAGCGTGCTGCGGGCGGTAGCGCCGGGGCCGTTCTCCGCACGAGCCTCGACCTCGGCACGAACAAGACCATCCGCCGACAATACAACTACGCCTGTCGGCTGACCGTGACGTTCACCTTGCGCGACGCCACCCTGACGCTGGACAGTGAGGTACACAACACCGGGGACCGCACCCTGCCGATGGGTCTCGGCTACCATCCCTGGTTTCCGGCCGCGTTTGTCGCTGGGGGGTCGCGCGACCAAGCGGAGGTGCAGGTGCCGGGGCGACGAATATGGCAGCTGACGGACGAGCTACTTCCGACCGGGCACACCCGGCCGGTGCAAGGTCGCTTGGACCTGCGGCAGCCGCGGGCGCTGGCCGGGCACGCCTACGACCATATCTTCACCGACCTCGTTGCCAACGCGCCGGGCACGCTCGTAAACTGGAGCGAAGCGACGCTCCGTAACCCCTGGGCAGGGCTGGAGATCGCCGTGCAGGCCGACGCGAGCTTTCTCCAGTGGGTGCTGTATGCGCCGCCCGACCGGCCGATTGTCTGTCTGGAGCCGTATACCTGTACCGGGGACGCCGCCAACCTCGCTGCCCGCGGTATCGAGAGTGGCCTGATTACCGTGCCGCCCGGTCTCTCCTGGCAGAGTACGGTCCGTATGCTTGTCCGGCAGATTTGAGACGGGCACTCGTCGGTGTGTCGGTGGGGTGGAGGTATGTGGGAAGCTGCACTCCTGGAGCATCCGATGACAGCGGTAGAGAGAGCAAGCGAATATCGCCTGTTACTGGCCATCGTGCAGCTCGACGATGCGGCGGCGCTGCTCAAGGCGATCACGACGCGCGGCCTGCGTGCCACCCGCATCGATTCCGTGGGCAGCTTCCTGCTCGAAGGCAACGCGACCATCTTGTCTATCGTCGCGTCGGAGCGGGCGCCGGATGTCCTGACGGCAATCCGCGAGACCTGCCAGCCACGCACCCGCTACCTGCTGCCCGTGGACGAGCTTTCCTTCCTCGGCGGTCGCAGCCGCAACGTGGAGTCGGTCCAGGTTGGCGGGGCGACCGTCTTCGAGCTATCAGTGCTGCGCTTCGAGGGGCTGGCCGCTCCCGAAACGGCCAACCGGCTGCCGTTGCCCGACCCGGTGACGGTAGACGCGCCACACATGCTCGTGGCTGCGATTGTGCATGCCGCCAACGCCGGCCGATGCCTGCAAGCCTTGCTCCACGCCGGCTACCGCGTCACACACATCAAGACCGTCGGGGGCTTCCTCCGGCGGGGCAACGCCACGCTACTGACCGGCGTTGCGCCCGACCAAGTAGATCACGCCATCGGCCTGCTCCGGCAAGCCTGTCGCCAGAGCACCGCCGACGCAACGCCAGGCATCGTCTTCGTGCTCCCGGTCGCCCCGTTCCTGCAAGTCTAGCCATCATCCATCAGTCGGCTGTCCTCACCCCGGCCCCCGCCGCCCCTCTTTCTACCACTCGGCGATGGAGAAGGGGCCGGGTGGTGAGGGGCCGGAGACACAAGATCAGCCGGGTCTCTCCTGCTCGTCCTTCTCCGGTTCGCCGGATGGCTCTGGTGATTCTCCCGCCGCCAAGGCTTCACCCTCGATGTGACGATGAACCAGTTCCTGGGTCTCCTGGCGCAAGCGCCGAATCTCGGCCGTCTTTGCTTGCACCTGCTCGAACAGCGACCGATTGGCTTCGATCCCGGACTTGATGAGCCAGGCAGCCGCCTCGCTCCGCGTCTTCAGCACGCCGGCCTCGACGAGCGCGTCAACGGCAGCCACGTCACTATTGTCCACCCGGATACTCAGCACGTTATCGCGTGGTCCACTGAAGAACATACGCAACGATTGCTCGACACGGGTGCGGAGACTCGCCGGCTCTGCGGAAGCCGCTAGCGCCAGCCGGTGCTGCACCGCACTACGCACCTGTTCCACCGGCACATCCAGGCTGCTCAGTACGATCGCTGCAAGCCCTCCTTCTTCACGCATGAGGCCCAGCAGGAGATGCTCGGTGCCGACGTAACCATGGCGCAGCCGGTGCGCTTCACCGACGGCCAGCTCGATGGTCTGCGTAGCGCGTGGGGTCAGCTTCACTTCCCTGGCCGCCGGATGCTCACCCCGACGAACGACGGATTCCACCGCGCTGCGTACCTTGCTGAGATCAACACCGAGATCGGCCAGCACGACACTCCCTGTTCCTTGGCCCTCCCGCACCAGTCCCAGCAACAGATGCTCCGTTCCGATGTAATTATGGTTGAGGCGCCGCGCCTCCTCCGTCGCCAGGACAAGCACCTTCTTGCACCGCGCCGTGAGCAGGTCGAAACGATCGCCCGGCACAGTCGAGATGTCAACCGGCTCCCACCAAGGAGTGCCGCTGGCATCGCCGTCGCCCTCGCGCTCCTCCCGGTGCTGCTCACTCTCGCCATCTTCCAGGAGCACTTCGACGGCCTCGCGCAGCGGATCGAGCTTGGCGCCCAGACTCTCCAGCACCCCGGCGGCAACACCTTGACCTTCGCGCACGAGGCCGAGCAGCAGGTGCGGAGTATCCACGGAATCGCGGCCGAGGCGCTGCGCCTCTTCGACCGCTAACACGAGCACCTTGTTTGTGCGCGGCGTCAGATGCATCGTGGTGGAGGACGTTGGGCGCGTAGTACCCATAGTAAGCTGCTCACCGCGACTGATGATAAGCTCGACGGCACTCCGCACGTTGGCGAGGTCCACCCCCAGGCCGGCGAGCAGCCGCGCGGTGACGTCATCCTCTACGCGCAGCAACCCGAGCAGTAGGTGCTCGGTGCCAATGTAGCCATGTTGCAAGCGCCGCGCCTCCTCCTCTGCGCCTTGCAGCGCTCGCTGGGCCGCCGCAGTGAACGACCCCTTGCGGCGGCGGAACATCCTTTTCATCGGTTCCTCCCATTTGACCCACTCTCGTATCTGAATTACACGTAACTCAACATAGTGTATCACTCGATACTATGCCTAGTCAAGCCGGCGTGAGTGTCTCCGTCCCAGCCCTACCCTTCCTCTGCACAGCTAGGCGAGGCACGCTACGGGAGACTGCGCGATGCTCGCGGGGATGCTGTACACTGTTGAGGTGATGCTGGGGTTGATCTTCAAGTCGGGGCAGCACACCGCCACGCCAATCTCCCTGGCCGCCGTCGGCCGGCCGGAAGAGCGTGTGACAGTCGTGGCGCGCGTCGCGGCCATCGGTGTGCAGGCTGCCGGAGGAAGGCTTGCCGGCGGTGTGGCCTGGGCCGCGCCAGTGCGCGTACAGGTAGCTCACGCAGCCGGCCCGGACGAGGTGCTTCCTATCTCGAAGCTCGTCCGGTGGAAATGGCCAGGGCCATTGCTGGCGATAGCAAGTACCGGGGCGACCCTCACGAGTGCGGACGCGGAAGCGGAAAGAGAGCAAGCAATGAGCGATATTGGCAATGATGGCACCGGGCCGTCAGCCCCGCAGGAGGGAGATCAGCCGGCCGGTTTAGCCGCCCATGATCGGCTGATCGAGCGCATCGGGGGAATGTTTGACCGGCTACTAGCGACAGCCCGCGCCGATGCGTGCGTTGGCCCGGCCCAGGATCAGGGTGAACGGATGGTGATTCCGCTTGCCGAGGTGTTTGCGGCTGGCGGCTTCGGCGGCGGAGCTGGCTCCGGTCAGGCCAGCGACCCAGCCGAAGCCGGCGGAGAAGGTAGCGGTGGTGGTGGCGGCGGTGGCGGCACCTCGCGCGCGCGGCCGGTCGCCGTCATCGAGATTGGGCCGGAAGGCGTCCATGTCCGCTCTGTGGTGGATCGCACAGCGATTGCGTTGGCCGCTGTCACTGCCTGGGGAGGCATGTTGCTGGCGATAGGCCGGATGCGTAAAGCGCGGCGCCATTAGGTACTCACCCTTAGCCGCTCTCACCCCGGCCTGCTCCTAGGAGGAGTGGATTCCTCCGTGCAGGGGAATGATGGTCAGCAAGCATCCCACTCTACCGTTCAACGGTGGAGCGGGGGGCCGGGTGACGGGCCAAAGCCGCACCACACCTGGCACCATCCGTGCAGCTTTGGCCCGTCAGGAGGTGAAGCGCTGGTGGCTGACGGCTGACAGTTGATTGCTCCGGGCCAGTACACTGGGCCACGCTACCTCCTGATGGCTACACCCCGCCGCACGTGTATCGTCGCCACCATCGGTCCCGCCTGCGAGGATGAGGCCACGCTGCGGGCAATGATCGGCGCCGGCATGGATGTGGCGCGGCTGAACTTCTCGCATGGCACTTACGCTACCCACGCCCTGGTGATCGAGCATCTGCGGCGGATTGCCGGCGAGCAGGGCCGGCCGCTGGCCATCCTCCAAGATTTGCCAGGCCCCAAGATACGTTTGGGGCCGGTACCCGGCGCCGGTCGTCCCATCGCCCCCGGCGACACGCTGCTGCTCACCGTTGACCCGGCTGCCACCGGTGGGGGCGCGCTGCCGGTGCAGTATGCGCCGCTGGCTCGTGAGGTCCGGCCGGGCGGCACGATGCTCATTGACGACGGCCGGATCGAGGTGCAGGTTCGCGCCACCGATGATCCCCTCATCACCTGCGAGGTCGTCCGCGGTGGCATCGTCCGCAGCTTTAAGGGTCTCAACCTGCCCGGTGCCACCCTGTCCGCCTCGACGCTGACCGCGAAGGATCGCGCCGATGCGGCGTGGGGCGTAGCGCACGGCGTTGACGCGATTGCCCTCAGCTTCGTCCGCAGCGCCGCCGACATCGCCGCGCTCCGTGTACTGGTCCGTTCGCAGCAGGCCCCTGGCGGCCCCCCCTTACTCCTGGCCAAGCTCGAAAAGCATGAAGCGGTCGAAGCCTTTGAGGACATCCTGGCAACGGCCGACGGCATTATGGTGGCCCGCGGTGACCTAGGCGTCGAGCTGCCGGCGCCCCAAGTGCCGCTCCTGCAGAAGCGCTTCATCGCCGCGGCCAACGCTGCCGGCAAGCCGGTTATCACCGCCACCCAGATGCTCGAATCCATGACCGAGCACCCCCAGCCCACGCGAGCCGAAGTCAGCGACGTGGCCAATGCCGTCTTCGACGGCACCGATGCGATCATGCTCAGTGGGGAAACGGCCATCGGGCGCTACCCGGTGGAAGCCGTCCGCATGATGGACGCGATTGCCCGCACTGCCGAGCAGCCACGCAGCGGCCGGGAATGGCGCCGGTGGTCCGCGCAGGGTGTGACTGACGCGATTGCCCAAGGTAGTGTGCAGCTGGCCGAGGAGCTGGCAGCCAGCGCGATCATTTGCGCGACGACTTCGGGGCATACGGCCCGCATGGTGGCCCGCTACCGACCGGCGACGCGGATCGTCGCTGCCACCCACGACGCGACCGTGTGGCGACAACTCGCGCTGACTTGGGGCGTAACCCAGCTTCTGGGCGCGAAGATCGGTTCGACCGACGAGCTTATCGAGTCGCGGATCGCGTTAGCGCAGCAAGCCGGCGTGGTGGCCACCGGCGACTTGGTGGTCATTGTCGCTGGCGTGCCGGTCAGTCAACCGGGCACGACCAATATGGTCAAGGTTCACCGCGTCGGCGACCCGGTGCGCCTCGGGTGAGGCAGCCACGTTAGCCACAGAGCGCGCAGCGTAGCGGGCTATGGCACACTGCCCCCCCTGCAAAGCGGGGGACCATAGGGGGGGTAGTACACTACCGCATCAAGTTGTCAGCCTTCATGCGGGAAGGAGCCGGGGATTAAGTCTCCTATCTTACCTGTTCAGCTCGTCCGGGCGTTCAACGATGACAAAGCGGATTTCGCCTTCGGCCAGCAGCTCGCCGTCACTGGTGGCCTTGCAGCGCCCGATGCCGAACCGACCGCGCATCCGCACCAGCTCCGCTTCGAGGCGCACCGACATGCCCGGCAAGGCCGGGCTGCGGAAGCGCCAGCTATCCAAGCCGGCGAGGAAAGCGAGCTTGCCCTGGTGCGCTCCTTGCCCCAGCGCCGCTACGCCGCCGACCTCGGCCAGCGCCTCGACGAGCAGCGCCCCCGGCATGATCGGATAGCCGGGAAAGTGTCCCTGAAAGCGGTCGGTGTAGTCCGCTACGTCATCAATCACGCCCACGGCACGCTGCCCATACTCGACCTCTTCGATGCGGTCGAGGAAGAGGAACGGCTTGCGGTGCGGCAGGATAGCTTGGATCGCGTCTTGGTCTAACGTACTCACTGCTGCTCAACCCTTCTCTGTCGCGGTAGCTGCCTACGGGACCAGCTCGCCGACGCGGCAGACAAAGCCGGGGAGCACCTCCGCGCCGGTCAGCTCGTCGGTGGCCACCAGCGTGGTCCGGTCGTGGACGGAGCGGTAGACGGTCAGCGTCCGCTGCGCCGGGTCAATCTCCCACACCAGGCGCGTCCCAGCGGCGAAGTACGCCTGCACCTTCTCACGGCGCGCGCCCGGTCGCTCGGACGGCGAGAGCACCTCGACGGCGAGGTCCGGCGCCAGCGTGGGATAGCCGTGCGGGAACTCGTCGGGTGGCAGCCGCGTCGCGGCGATAAACGAGACGTCCGGTGCCCGTACCGTGTCCGGGTCCCATTCCAGGTGGTAGCCACTCTCATTGAGGATCGTACCAAGGTTATGAGTCTCGATGAAATGACCGAGCCTGATCGTTATCCGCGCCACAGTGCGGCCGTGGCGTGACCCTGGCGGCGGCATCCGAATCAGCTTTCCCCGCACCAGCTCGTAGCGGTAGTCGTCATCCGGCAATGCCAGCAGGTCTGCCGCCGTCAGCAACGGGGCCGGGGGGGCCGCCGGCTGTGTCGTCACCATCGTCGGTCTCTCGTCCTCAGCACACCCCATGACCGGAAAGCGGCGGGATGATCCTACCCCCGGCCTCTTCTGCTCCGCGACCGGTAATCAATAATGGATGGCGAGTAAACAGGCCACTGACCACTGACGTTAGCCCCTTCTCCTCAGGGAGGGGGGTAGGTCCACCCTCCTACATCGCCGGCTCTTCGTACTCGGCCTCTTCGCCAGGGGCGAAGGAGCTAGCCCAGTCCTCATAGCGCCGCCACAGCATCCCCAGCGGAAAGAGCATCGCCACCGCCCCCGCTACGAGGCCAAAGCCGGCCACCGCCGACGGCATGAGCGTGAAGAGGGGGCCGAGGGCAACGACGCCCAAGGCGACAAACCCCGCCTCCCACAGGATGCCCCATCGCTGCTCGCGTAGGGATGGCAAGATACCCAGTGCCATCCCCAGCACCAGCAGCTCGATCACTATGACGTACAATCCGGTCGGCAGGTACAGCGCGAATGCTTCTAATGTCTCCATGTGCGGCAGCCTCTACCGTTTCCTCGCTCCGCCTTACTCTGCCCTGAAGTATACGCATCCCCGGTGTATTGTGACGCCCCCAAGCGGCACACGCTCCAGGAGAAGGAAACCACCGGCCCCCGGCTTCACAGGGGGAGCGCTTGACTGGCGGAGCACACTCCGCCCCGCCAAGCACTCCTGCCGCCCGGTTGCCTGGTTTACGTCCCCCTGTCCGGCCCTACTCCGGTCGGAGGACCAGGCCGCGATTGCCGTCTACGGTAACCAGTTGGCCTTCTTGCAGCACGGCCGTTGCTTCCTTCGTTTGGAGCACCCCCGGAATGCCGTATTCGCGTGCTGCCCCCATCGCGTGCTGGAAGAGCGCGCCTTCATCCAGCACGATAGCCGTCACCGTCGGGAAGACCGGTGTCCAGAGTGGCCCGGCATTGTTGCTCACTAAAATCTCGCCCGGCGCCACGTCCGGTACGCTGACTGTCCGTGGGATCAAGCGCACGCGGCCCGTTGCCACGCCCGCCGAGCCGGCTTGCCCGCGCACCAGCAGCCGGGCCGCTTCTTCGCTTGTCAACGCCGGTGGCTCGACCTCGTCTTGCTGCTCAGGCCGCGTTTCCTGCTCATCGTCTGCCGGCGGCGGCGCGCCGATGGTCGGCGGTGGGCGCAGCGTCCGTTGCCGCCGATGCTCTTCCCGGCGCGCCGCTACCAGCGCCTGCCAATCGCGCCGCTCGGCAGGTGGGCGCGGCAACTGACGCAGGGCTGTCTCGATCTCGGTGAGGTGCAGCATCCAGCTGTCCTGGGGATCGGCGAGTGCTCCGGCGGCGTTCAGACGCTGACCACCGGCCGCTACGGCAAGATGGACCAGCGCATACGAGACCGAGTCGATGTCATAGTTGTGGTCCTCGAAGTTGCGGGCCGCACGCTGCGCCGCCGTGTACCAGAACGTAAAGCGCTCCCGCCGGGCCGGGTCCTCGCCGATAGCAGCCATTATCTTGGCAAGCAGCGCCGCCCGCTCGGCGGCAGTGTGCCGCTGCGGCGCCATGATGCGGTCCAGGTCCTGCCCGACGTAGCGCCGGAGAATGGCGATCACCAGCGCCGGGTCCTCGCGCCAGCAGACTAGGTCCGGAGAACGATTTGTGCCGAAACCCATGCCGGAGCGCAGGCCCCAGCGGGTCAGAAAAGCATCGAATTGCTCCCGGAAGCGGTCGCCGCCCGGTAGCGCCGGTAGCCGGGCGAGGAAGTCAGCCGGCTGCTCGGTCTCAATGGCCTGCCGCAGCGCGGGTCCGGCTTGCAGCGTGCGGGCCAGCGCGATCAACCCGTCCACCGTCTCCGTGAACTTGTTCGGGATACCTTCCAGCAGTTTCTTGGGGATTGCCTCCCCCTCGTCGCCCGTCAACTCCTTGTAGACTGCCTCGAACCGCTCACGCGGCCCGCCGCGGCCCCAGAGCCAGTGCAGGGTCCAGTGCCGTTCCAGCATCGCTACCGTCTTGACGAGGTGGTCGGCGAGCTGCTCCGGCGCGAGGGCGGCGAGGTCTACGGCGTCAAGCTCCGCGTTGCGGGCCAGCACCTCCGGCTCCACGACGGCTTGGTAGTAGGTGTCTCCCCGTTCCGTGCAAACGTCTACCGCCGCCTGAAACTCCCGTTCGCGGCGGGCGCGCTCCGCCTCGCTCTGCGCGTTTTTCGCGGTGCGCGAGTAGCGATAGCCCTGCACCCAGAGCGTTTCGTCGTAGGTTTCCTGGCCTTTGATCCGGGTCGCGTGCAGCCGTCCGCGCCGGAACCGCGACGAGATATCTTGCTCCAGAGGCCGCCAGGCTTCGGGCGGCCCTTGCCCTTGCGCGAGCTTCCAGTGATAGTTGGCCGCCTCGGAGGTTGGCCAGGAGACCTCGAATGGTGGCGACTTGTCCCTCTCTGCGGCGGCACGCTGCGGCCCCGTTGCCGCGGCGCCGGCAATCCCGGTCACCGGGCGGGACTGGAGCAGCCAGACTTGCCCATTCGCCAGCGCCCATTCGACATCCACCGGCTGCTCCCACAGCGCCTCGGCCCGCAGCGCAAGCTCTGCAATGGCGATGATCGTCGGGTCATCCAGCGCGGGCCGGCGTCGCTGGGTGGCCGGCACGGCCTCTCGCGGGGCGGTGGGCGTCGTGCCAGCGCGGGTGGCTTTGTCGCCAATGGTCCGACTCACGATCCTGAAGCCGGCCCGCTCCACGACGAACGTGTCCGGCTCGACCAGCCCGTCCACCACCGAGGCGCCAAGCCCCCAGGCCGCATTGAGCACGACGCGATCCCGTTGGCCACTGACCGGGCCCACCGTAAAGGCCACGCCGGCCACCTCCGCCGGGATCAGGCGTTGCACGATAACGGCCATCGCGGCGCGCCCCTCGGCAAAGCCATGCTCGCGGCGATAGGTCACTGCGGCCGGATCGTAGAGCGACGCCCAGCAACGCTGCACCCACAGCAGCACCTCCTCTACGCCACGGATACCGATGCCCGTCGCGTAGAGGCCGGCAAAGGCTGCGTCCGGCAAGTCTTCGAGGGTGGCGGAGGAGCGGACGGCGACCGCCGGTTGGCCCGCGCCGCTCGGCCCGACCAAGCGTTCGTAGGCCGCCCCAATCGCGCCGACCAAGGCCGGCGGCAGCGGCCAAGCAGCGGCGCTATCTCGCCGGTCAGCCGCGACGGATGTGGCCACGCGGCCATACGCTGCGGTGGTGACGACGAACCCGGGCGGCACACACCGGCCGTCGCGCATCAGCCGCTGCAAGCCCGCGGCTTTGCCCCCGATGAGGCCGATGCGGTCGCCATCAGCGGCCTCCTGCCGGTCGAGCCGGACGATGAGCGGATGCTCGGACATAGAGAAACCACCTCCGACGTTGCCGACTCCGGGCCGCGATACGGTCGAGACGCGGGTACTTGCGCTACCGCCGGGCAGGATGCCCCCACACTTAAAAGAAACAGTCCTAAGAAACCTTTCGGCATCTTAGGACATGTCCCCGACCGACGACCCCGGTCAAAGCTGGGAGCTACCCAGACTTCGGACAAGACACCGGGCTACCCTCTCACCGGCACACTCATCTTGCTTCATGTACCGGATCGGCCTGCCGGTATTGCCACTCTGCTTACGCAGCCCCCGGTGAATGGGCGCCCATCCACTGGCAGTCCGTACCGAAGTAGCGGAACTGGCCCACCGGCTCCACCGCCCTACTTGCGTAGCTCACAGCAGGGAGTTGCCTCCCGATCAAGAGTTCACTCCTCCCCCTTGACCGCCGGTTGCCCGGCCGCTCAGGGTTCGGTACCGAACGCGGTGTGTCACTATGTTGACATAGCGGCCGCTGCCGGCACAAGCGGCGTCCGGGTGCGAATAGCTACGTATTACCACGTTTGCGCTACTTTCCCCTACAAGGTGAAGTGTAGCTGCGTAGAATCTTGCCATATCTCCATCACCCGTCCCTGATCGCATCCTTCTAGCCCATGCCCACAGTCACGCCCCCTTCGCTCCGGCAATATCCCGGCGCTGGAAGAGCGCGAACGTGGCGCCGCCGAGAATGACGATGTATGCCGCCAGCACCAGAAAGGCGCGGAGGATGCTCGCTTCTTCGCTCGTGTCACCGAGCTGCAACTCCGGACTCAGCCAGATCGAGACGTTGGGGCCGAGCAGATAGTCGGCGATGTCTTGGAACCAGTCGAACAGACGGACCAGGATGGGGACAGCGATCAGCTCGACCATGCGGTAGGTGAGCGTGACTGCGATGGCTGTGGCCGCGGAGGAGGTGAGCACCGCGCAGAACAGCGCCAGCATCATGTACGGGAGGAAGACGTAGAGCACCTTCCCGAACATCCTACCGAGCGTCAGCGCGGCCTCTAACCAGTCTTCCCCGGCATCGGCAAGTGCGGATCCTTCAACCGGCACGGGCAACGTCAGCGCAGTGATCAGGCTGCTGATGGAGACCGTGACTGCCACGATAACCAGCCCGGCAGTGCCCATCAGCACGAGCGCGAAAATCTTCCCCGTGAAGAATTGCCAGCGGCCGGTGCCCTTGGTCAGCGCCATCCGTAGCGTGCCCCACCCGTATTCGACTCCCATCGCCGACGCAGCCAAGATGGTGAGGAGGATCATCCAGAGCATGTAGGACAGCCCGAGGCTGAAGCCAATGCTATTCGGGAACGAAAGTCCCTGTCGGATGACTTCGCGGTTTCCCTCGTAGCCGGCACAGGAGTCAGTACGGAAAACCTCGATCTGCTCCAGCGCCTGCTTCCGCCCCGGTTCGTCGAGCCGCTCGACTTCCGGCGGGATGCCTCCACCTCGAATATCAGCGCAGGTGAAGCTGAGGTCAACCTTATCTTCGTCGTTGCCGATGGTAGTGTGGAAACTGGGGCTGAAGGCTTCGGTACGATAACTGATGTACGCGCCCCAGAAGACGACCTGATTGAAGAGAATCATGATGGCCAGCAAAACCCGCGGCATCCAACGCCGCTGGAGCTTGTACCATTCCCATCCGGTCAGCCGTAGGACGTGCGCGATCATCCGGTCGCTCCTCCCCCCTCGCCCGTCACGTCGAGGAAGTATTCCTCCAGGGAGGCCTGAATGGGCGTCATCTCCGTGACGTAGACCGCGGACCGGCTCAGGGCGGCGGTCAACTCTCCCGAGCGCGCCACCGGTGCCGCCACCATGAGCGCCCCCGCCTCCGTCGTGACGGCCACGACCCAATTCAGGGCCGCGATGATGCCGACGGCTGCATCGTCGTCGGTCGTTCGCACGCGAATCAACTCCCGCGACTGCCGCAGCAGGTCGGCCACCTTCCCCTGGACAATGAGCCTCCCTTTCGAGATGATGGCCACGCTGTCGCACACCTCCTCGACCTCGTGCAGCAGGTGACTCGACAGCAGCACCGTCCGCTCGCCGGTTCCGAGGCCGCGGATCAGCTCGCGGACCTCGGCCATGCCCGCCGGGTCCATCCCGTTGGTCGGCTCATCCAGAAAGAGTAGCTCGGGATCGCCGAGCAGGGCATACGCCAGCCCGAGCCGCTGCTTCATGCCGAGCGAGTAGGTGTGGAAGCGGTCGTTCCCACGCTCCGCCAGGCCGACTTGCTCCAGCAGATCGTCCAGCTCCGCGGGCGTGCCCTGTCCCAAGATGCCCTGAAAGTAGGCCAAGTTCTGGCGCCCGGAGAGGTACGGGTAGAAGGAAGGCGTCTCGATAATGGCTCCGACCCGGTGCAGGGCCTTTTCGTGGCGGGTCGGTGATCCGAACAGGCTAAAGCTGCCCGCCGTGGGCCGCACCAGCCCGAGCAGCATACTCATGGTCGTGGTCTTGCCCGAGCCGTTCGGGCCGAGTAGCCCAAAAACGTGGCCGCGCGGCACCTCCAATGCGAGATTGTCTACGGCGACGATCTTGCCGTACCGCTTCGTGAGTGCCGTGGTTTCTATGACCAGGTTCTCGGCCATCGTGTTTGCCCTCTACCATCTATCGCCGCGAGCGTAGTCGCGGCGGGTGCGGAACGATTGGAGTGCGCTTGCTCTGGGCCGCCCGCGCTGCACTCACCTGCTACGACCGGAGTATCGGCCATCGTGTTTCAGTGCGCTCCCCGCCACATCATCTCCCGAACCCTCCCCGCTGGCGCGGAGGCTCGTGCCTCGTTTACTATGGTACGTGACCCCGGCACGGCGAGGACGAGCAATGGTCATCGGAGACATCGAGCAACAGCGGATCAGTCGGCTGGAAGGCACCTACGAGCAAGTAGACCGCCGGCTCGATGATATGAACAGCCGGCTCGACGGTATGCATCGGGCTATCGACGAACTGCGCGGCGAGATGAACAGCCGGTTTGAGGAGGTGAACAGCCGGTTTGAGGAGGTGAACCGGACTATCGACGGGCTGCGCGGCGAGATGAACAGCCGATTTGAGGAGGTGAACCGGACTATCGACGGGCTGCGCGGCGAGATGAACAGCCGATTTGAGGAGATGAACCGGACTATCGACGGACTGCGCGGCGAGATGAACAGCCGGTTTGAGGAGGTGAACCGGACTATCGACGGACTGCGCAGCGAGTTGAACAACCGCTATAATGCGCTCGTGATGCTGATAGTCGCCTCGTGGGTGACGATCATGGCCGCACTCATCACCGCGCTCGTCGCCCTATTCCTCAAGTAACCGCCGCCGGCCTCCTCACCCTATGTCCCTCAACCACCACTTCCTTCCAGGACAGGAGGTCAGCGTGGGGACCTGTAGCCCTTTCCCTATTAGGGATGGGGAGAGTAGGTACAAGGCGTGAGGCCAACGCGCCAAAGTGCTATCCTTTGCCCCAATAGCGCCTCGACCGAGGGCAACGTGGCTACACCGCAGCTGATCCAACTGCAACGCCGCCGACCGGAGGCCTCTCGCCTTCCCAAGCGCATTCGCCTGCCGGCGGACGACCCACCCCGCCCGGACTGGATGAAAGTCCGCATGCACCTGGGGACGGAGTTCCAAGATGTCTCCCAGCTGATGCGCGGTCTCGCACTGCACACGATCTGCGAAGAGGCTCACTGTCCGAATATCTACGAATGCTGGGACCAGCGCACGGCAACGTTCCTGATTCTAGGGCGTGTGTGTACCCGGGCCTGCCGCTTTTGCGCCGTCGAGACCGGTGTGCCGGACGGCGTGGATACCGACGAGCCGGAGCGCCTGGCCGAGGCCGTCGCCACTCTCCGGCTGCGTCACGCCGTCGTGACCTCGGTGGCACGCGACGACCTACCCGACGGTGGCGCGCACATCTTCGCGCAGACCATCCGCGCCATCCGCCAGCGAGCGCCGGACTGTGCTATTGAGGTCTTGGTACCGGATTTTCAAGGGGATGAAGCGGCCCTCCGCACCGTGAGCGCCGCGCGGCCGGACGTGTTCAACCACAACGTCGAGACGGTTGAGCGATTGCAGCGCCGGGTGCGCGCCAAGGCGTTCTATGCGCGGTCACTCTGGGTGCTGGGGCGCGCCAAGGAGCTTGATGGCGACGTAACCACCAAGTCGGGCCTGATGCTTGGTGTGGGTGAGCGCCCCGCCGAGGTCGTGCAGACCATGCGCGACCTGCGCGCGGCGGGCTGCGACGTGCTGACTATCGGCCAGTACCTCCGGCCAATGGCCACCAAGCTGCCGGTGGAGCGCTACGTCGCGCCGGAGGAATTCGCGCAGTATCGCGCGGAGGGGTTGGCGCTGGGCTTCAAGCACGTCGAAGCCGGGCCGCTCGTGCGTAGCTCCTACCATGCTCGCCGCCATGTCGAGCAAGTTCGCACGGCGCCATCGTCGGCGCCTGAGTAAAGCACCGGCCGTGACCACCATGCCCGCTGCTCCGAGGGTGCCGGTCACTGAGGTCACTCGTCCCACGTCCCCTCGCTATCGCCCTACGATGGAGGGGGCGCCGGGTGACGGGCCAAAGCCGCCCCACACCCCTGTTCAAGCCAGGGGCAAGCTCTGGCACCATCCGTGCGGCTTTGGCCCGTCAGGGGACGAGGCCTTCCTCCCGGCGCCCTCCCCCGGCGTATCCTTCCCGGCCTGGCTGATCCGCCTAGGCGTCACTCCCTATCGCGCGGCGTGGGCCTACCAGGAACAGCTGGCGGCGGCGCTGCGCGCGGGGCACGGCCGCGAGTCGTTGATACTGCTGGAGCACCCCCACACCTATACGCTGGGCCGCGCCCGCGGCGCCGACCACCTCCTACGCACGCCGGAGCAATACGCGGTCTTAGGAGCCGACGTGATCCCGATTGACCGCGGCGGGGATGTGACGTATCACGGGCCGGGCCAGCTGGTCGGCTATTCGATCATTGATCTCAGTCGCCGCCAGCGCGACCTCCATCGCTATGTCCGTACCCTGGAAGCCATCGTGACGGAGGCGCTGGCCGCCTGGGGGCTGCGCGGCGAGGTCATTGCCGGGCTGACGGGCGTCTGGGTAGACGGCGAGAAAGTGGCTGCGATTGGGATTAAGGCGGCGCGCTGGGTGACGACGCACGGCTTCGCACTCAATGTCGATCCCGACCTCACGTATTTCCGGCATATTGTTCCCTGTGGGATCAGTGGCCGCGGCGTGACCTCGGTCGCGCGGCTGCTGGGACGTCGTGTGACCGTGGACGAGGCCGCCGAATGCGTGACCGTGGCGGTCGCGCGGCACCTGGCGCTGGCGCTCGCACCCATTCCGGCAAATATGGTCCCGAGTAACTTGCAGGAGCATACCTACGCCACAACTACGACCAAGCCAAGAGGAAGATGTGACTACAACGAGTGCTAACGGCCAATATCACCGTGTCACGCTCCCCAACGATCTGCGTATCCTGGTTGCCCCCATGCCCCATACCCGCTCGGCCACCGTGGGCCTGTTTTTCGGTACGGGGAGCCGCTACGAGTCCTACCAGCAAGCCGGCATCGCCCACTTCTTCGAGCATATGCTCTTCAAAGGCTCGGCGCGCTACCCCTCGGCCCAGATCATCGCCGAAACAATCGAGGGCGTCGGCGGCATCCTCAACGCCGGCACCGACAAGGAGCTGACCGTCTATTGGGCCAAAGTAGCGAGCGCACATCTGCCCAAGGCGTTCGACCTGTTGACGGACATGGTGCGTGCCCCACTCTTCGACGAGGACGAGGTGGTGAAGGAGAAGCGCGTCGTCATCGAAGAGCTACATGCGATTGTAGACAGCCCCGGCGACTGGGCGGCGGTGCAGTTCGATGCCCTGCTCTGGCCGGACGATCCGTTGGGATGGGAAACGGTCGGGCGCCACGACACGATCATGGCGTTTACTCGCGCCGATCTCCAGAGCTATCTCATGCGGTCCTGTGGCCGGCGAAACCTGGTCGTCTCCGTAGCCGGTGACGTGGACGTGGACTGGGTGATGAAGCGGAGCACAGCGGAGCTGAACCAGAACGGTAGCCCTCCTCCACAGTGGTCACGGGCAACCCTGGCAAACGGGCAACCGCTCGTTGCGCTCGACGAGCGGCCTACCGAGCAGTGCTATCTCCTGCTGGGCGGGCACGCCCTGAACCACGCCGATCCCGATCGCTTTACCCTGGCGTTGGCCAACGCGATCCTCGGCGAGGGCATGAGTTCGCGGCTCTTCCTGGAGGTGCGGGAACAACAAGGGCTGGCTTACGATGTCCACTCGGCAATCAGCCAATTCCACGATACCGGCGCGGCCCTCGTGAGCGCGGGTGTTGACCCGACACGAGCGGCAGCGGCCATTACGGCGATCTTGCGCGAGGTGGATCGGCTGCGGCAGGAAGCCGTGACCGCGGGCGAACTACGCAAGATCAAGGAGTTCGTGAAGGGACGGCTGTGGCTCGGCCTGGAAGACAGCCGCAGTGTGGCCGGCTGGTACGCCGCCCAAGAATTGCTGCGCGGTGAGATTCTGACGGCCGATGAGGTCGTCGAGCGCGTGGAGGCCGTGACCGCCGCCGACATCCTGCGAGTAGCGCAGCGTGTCTACGGCCCTAACTGGCTCAACCTCTCGGTCGTCGGTCCCTTCAACGATCCCGACCATTTCCGTGACCTGCTGCGCTTTAGCTAGAGCGCCCCAGAGAGCATAGAGAGAATGACTTGCACGATTGAGGCATCGCTTCGGAAAGTCAGGTACTTGGGTTGAGGCGCTACATGGTGTCAGTACGGTTGCACCCTCATGCGATTACAAGAATGGCCGAGCGAGGAGCAACCGAGGCGGAAGTTATCGCCACCATCGAGGACGGTGAACGGTTTGCAGCAAAGTTTGGGAGAGTTGGATGCCGTCGCGATTTCCCTTTCCATGGTGAGTGGCGCGGGAGATACTATGCCACTAAGTAGGTCGAGGCTTACGCAGTAGAGGCAAGTGGTTGGCTGGTGATTACAGTGATCGTGCGGTACTTTTAAGTCTCGGGAGGGAGCACCATGAAGCTGACCTACGACCCCCGCTACAATATCGCCTACCTACGACTACACGCAAAAACTGTGGAGGTAGAGACTGTTCGCGTCAACGATGCGATCTACGCGGACGTGGCGCCGGACGGGACGGTGTATGGGATCGAGTTGCTGAATGCGAATGAACAGCTGTGGGCCGAGGCTGAAGGGGGCCTGGTCGTGGTCAACGAGGCGTTGGCGAGCGCCGGACACTCGCGCTCGGACAAAGGCCATGAAGGGCTACCTCGTGATCTACGAAAGATCCGAGGGAAACCGGGCGGCGTATGCACCGGATATCCCTGGTTGTATTGCTACCGGCAAGACCCGGGCTGAGGTGAGCGCACCTTTCGGTAAGCCACCGCTTTTCACTTCGAAGGCCTGCGCCAGAAAGGTTTGCCGTTTCCGGAACCGTCCGCGGAAATCGGCCGCGTAGCCGTCGCCTGACGATCTATACCCGCGACATGAGAGCATAGAGCACCATGAAGAAGCTGCCGCTGCTCACACCGGACCGGACGGAGGGTTTGATCCACGATGTTGTACTGCGGCCGCTGCGGGTGAACGCCGATCCGCGGGGCATCTTGGTAGAGACCCTGCGTACCGATTGGCAGGATGTCTACGATCCGGTCAACCGGCCGTTCGCACAGTGCTACTACTCGCGGACGGAGCCAGGCGTGGCCCGCGACGAGGAGCGATGGCACGTCCATCAGCATCAGGAGGATCGGTTTCTGTGCATCACCGGGCAGCTTGTGATAGCCATCTATGACTGGCGGCGCGAATCGCCCACCGCCGGGCGCCTCAACCTCTTTCACATCGGGCCGGATGCGCCCGGCAACGGTCAGTTCATCGTGCTCATTCCGCGCCGGACGCTGCACGGCTTCCTGGTCACCGGGCCGGCGCCGGGCACGCTGTTGAACTATCCTACCCGCCTCTACAACCCGGACGATGAGGGGCGCATTCCCTTTACTGCTGTCGGCGCTGCGTTACCGGATGGCTCCTCCTTCACCTGGCAGTTGGTCCGCGATACGCTGGGGTAGTGGGCATAGTGGGCAGTCCGGTGCAACGATGGACTGCCGGCAGCGGCTACCATCCTGCATAGAGTGAGTATTACGCTGCCCTCTCGTGCCGGTGTCACCGCTGACAGTCTCTTGCGAACCGGGTGGCGGAATCGAGACGGCGGCTTTAGAGTCGGAGTGGAAATCCAATGAGTGCCAACGCCAAAAGAGCACGCCGCGAAAACCCGCTACTGAACATCGGGCTGAACATTGCCCTCCCGGCCATCGTCCTGATGCAACTCAGCCGCGAGGACCGGTTGGGGCCGGTATACGGGCTGCTCCTGGCCCTGGCGTTTCCGGTCGGCTATGGGCTATATGACTTCGTAGCACGGCGCGGGTTCAACTTCTACTCGGCGCTGGGATTCGTCAGCGTGCTGCTCACCGGCGGCATCGGCCTGCTCAAGCTACCGGTCGAGTGGCTGGCGATCAAGGAAGCGGCCGTTCCGTTCGTCGCTGGGGTCGCGGTGCTCGTCTCGCTGCGGACCCGGTATCCGCTTATCAAGACGATCATCCACCAAGTCATCGCTGTCGAACGGGTCTACGCGGCGCTGCAGCAGCGGGGCCGTGTCCAAGCCTACGAGCGCCGGCTGGTCATCGTGACGTACATGGTAGTGTTCGGGCTACTCGTCTCGACCGTGCTGAACTATGTCCTGGCGCGAGTCGTCGTCGTCAGCGATCCGGGTAGCACCGCCTTCAACGAGGAGCTAGGGCGCATGACCGCCCTGAGCTTCCCGGTCATCACCGTCCCCTCAATCATCATTCTCGTCATCGCGCTCTACTACCTCGTCAGCGGCATCACCAAGGAGACGGGACTGGATCTCCAGGACATCTTCGAGAACACACCGGGCGACAACTGAGTCTCGGCAGCGGCAGGCCACCCGGCCTCCCGGCTGGGGGCCGGCGGCCCCAGTACCTACGCCAGTGAGCCTATACGGGGAGTAGCGAGTGCTAGAGCACGTTCAGCTAGGGCCTGACCTTCGGCAAGCAACATCGTGTCCTGAGCAGTCTCGCACACCAAGGAGAAGGTAGCCACCGCAGGAAGGCCGTACTGCTCGATAGTTTCACGTACTACCGCCAGCGCCTCTTCTTCGGTAGCGTAGTCGTTAATGATATTTCCCGACCGCGTTTCCCAGAGTGCAAAGATCGTAGCCATATGGAATTTCACCTCCCTTCTAGTCTACCTTATTCCAGTCGGATCACGGCGACCACACAGCGCAACAGCGCTGCCGGCGGCCCCCAGACTGTATGGTGGCCGGATGTACGAGTGGTCCGCTCGTAGCGAATCAGGCCACCAACCGGTATCTCCAGGACAGCAATAGCATTTCCCAGTTGGGGCAGCTGGCGGCGGCGCCGCTTGGCCTGAGCTTCTGTGGCTTGCACGGAGATGCCCCGGCTCAGACGACGAGTTTCCGCGTCATCGGTGCCCACACGGATACCGAGGGCAGCATAAGACAGGAAGTCTTCTAACGTAGGTGGAATGTTCCGTACCAAGCGGTAGAACCGCCGTATCGCTGGCGCTGCGGCATCGTCAGTGACCATTAGTAGGACCTAGCTAGAGGTACACAACACGACTGTAGAGTGTAGCTCTTCTCGTGGCAGTTACAATGTCTGCTCGCAGTCTGCTCGCCAGCGACCATCAGCCGCCGACTTGCTCCGACTGCCCCGCCTCACGCCTGGCACCACGCCGCGACCAAAGCCACTGCACAAGCTCGACGCCCCCCACCGCAGCGAATAAGAGCAAGATCGGTTCGATACGCATCCGCAGACGGATGCCGGCGAAGACGAGAATGCCACTGGCGCTCCCCATGACCACCCACAACAGCAAAGGCCACGTCAGCGGCCAGCGCCGTAGGCTCAGTAGGGCGCCACCGACCATGAACGGGACGAGCACGCCATAGGACAGCAGGCTGACCAGGGCATAGCGCCGGTTGAGCTCGTTGCTTGGCGTCAGCTTGAACAGCAGCCCGGCTTTGGCCACCATGAACCGCGCCGTCCGCGCCGGATCGTCGGCCATAAATCCCAGCCCCTCGCTCAACAAGCGATCCTCCCGCTCCGGCTCCGACAGCCCACTCAGGTCCGGCAGCGGTATGTCGTCGCTACGCACGCGCTGATCGGCGGTCATGCGGGGATGATAATACTTGTAGAGGTTGTAGCCCAGCTTGGTGGTGACCAAGAGGCGGTCGAACCGGGCGTAGTTGAACCCGACCCAAGGTGACAACGTGGCCACAAACACCACCACGAGCGCGATAAGCGAAGTGAGGCGCGCCGGTCGGGACAGGCCGTGGTGTGCCCCGACATACAGGGGGGCCGACCACCACCCCAGCACAACGATCAGGATCACTGCGAAGTACAGCGCCTCGGCACGAGTGAGCACCGTCAAGCCGGCGGTGATGCCCAGCGTGAGGACCGCTATCATGCCTCGGATACGCCGCTGCGCGACGTAGCGCGCCAGCGTCAGGAGCAGCAGCAGCAGGAAGATAAAGAGCGTCTCGGTCAGTAGCTGTCCGGTGTAATAGATGAAGAAGGGATAGATGGCAGCAAACCCGGCACCCAACAGCCCAACCCGGGGGCCAAAGATGGAGCGTCCGAGCACGTACAACAAGCCGCAGGAGGCCACGCCCAGCACCACTTGGGCCAGACGTACCGCGAGGAAGTCGTGGCCCACCAGCGCGTAGATGCCGGCGAGGAACAGCGGGTAGAGCGGGTCCCAGAGGGCCGTGGGGTTCTCGGTACCGGCCGGAAAGTAAAAGCTGGCCCCGACGTAAGGTCGGCCGGCCAGGAGATTGCGGGCCAGCTGATCGTAGGTAATCGGATCGGCTTCAAAGGTGACGTTGAGCGCATTCTCCAGCGTCAGGACGTAACCGAGCCGCACCACGCCGGCCACGACCAACACTAGCGCCAACGCCGGCCAGGCCGTATCGAAGAGCTTCGTAAGCCGCGCTTGTATCATCGCTTGCTACCTTCATCGCAACCAGAAGCAGGGTCCATCCGGCAGACCAACGATGGGAGAGCTTCCCTCTCAGTACCGCGGCACCGGACAGCCGGTGCTCCTACGGCCAGCGTGATGCCGCTAGGAGCGGCGCCAGGGACTCTGCCGCCGACTGTACCACCGCAGCCAGCGGTGCGTGACCGTCCAATGCCGGTCCCAGCTCGCGATTGAGGAGCCGCTCTGCCTCGGGCCAGCGGCTCGGGTAGGGTGGCACTGCGCCATACGTTCCCATCTCGATAAAGGTCCGCAGCGCCCGTACCAAGAGCGGCGTCTCTCGCCATTGCTCCCACAGCGTCCGCCCCGCCAGTGTCGCTCGCCACACGGGAAAGCCGGCGCCGTCCGCGGCTACGATCTCCTGTCCTGCGTCCGTCGCTAAGGCGATCAGCACCCGCCGCGCCGCATCCGGCTGCGCCGCCGCTCTCGTCAGCAGTAGCGCATCCGAGCGTAGCAGGGTCGTGCGCCACACGCCGCGAGGCAGGGAACACGCCGCATGGCCGGCTGCCAGTGCTTGGCCCGTCGTGCGCCAGGTCGGTTCCACCATGCCGATAGCACCGGCGTTTCCCGTAGCCATCCGCGGCGTCGTGCGCCACTCGGTATAACGGTGCAAAGCGGCTACGGCAGCCGGCTCGGTGAGTGTCGTGGCCGTAGCGCCGTGCCGCCACAACGCAGCGTCGTTCACCCAGAGCCACGGCAGCCAATCCGACCAGCGTATACCGCCCCGAAAGGGTGGCGGCCCCGGAGCATTTGCCGTTGCCAGCTCCTGAAATCGCGCAATAGCAGCCTCCATCGCCTGTAGCGACCAGCGGTCGTCCCGCCAGTGGTCGGGCGGCAGCTTTAGAGCAGCCCGCTGCCAGGTAGCGCTGTCGAGCAGCAACGCGGCTCCGTGCCAGCGCCAGGGCAAGCCGTACAGCACTCCTTCGAGGCTTAACGCCCCGAACAGACGGTGGACGAATTCGTCGCGGGTAGGCGCGTTCTTGCCGTGCAGGAGGTCAGCCGTCGCCGCCAGGCCAGCCGTCGCCGCCAACTGTGTCACGCGGGAGTCCGGCACCGCCAGGAGGCCGGCCGCCTCCCCGGCAGCGAGCGACCGAGCAACATCGTCAAGCCCGACCACCTCCGGCACCAGCGGCACGGCCGGCTCCCGCTCGGCCAGCCGTGCCGCCAGCCTTGGCCAGAGCTGCCGGTCGGTGGGCTGTGTTGCGACGGCGTTGAGCGGCACCGGGGTTGGCGGCCCGCTCGGCGTCGCTTGTTCCGAGCGGATGAAGCTCCCCCACAACGCAGCCCCCACCGCGCCCCCGCCCGCGGCGACGACCATGATCCCCGCTCCGAGCAACGCCCGTCGCCCGCGGCGGCGCGTCAGCGGCGCGCGAGCTGTCCGATTACTCATGGGCCGTCGGTTCCATGTGCTGGAGACGCACCAAGCCGCGCGATGACCGCGGCCCACCGCGCCCGATGATCGTCACCCGGCGCCGGATCGGGCGGGTAAAACGGCTCCAGGTCCAACGACAGGTAGGCGCGGATGGCCGAGCGCCGCCAATCGTCCGTCCGCAAGCGCGCCGAGCGAAAGTCGTGCTGCCGCAGGTAGTGCAGCACGGCGAGCGTCACCACTCGCCCGAGGCCGTGGCCACGGTGCTCTGGGAGCACACAGACCATGTGGACGAGGCCTTCATCTTGCTCGTTCGGGTGTTCGGTCCAGGCGCAGGCGGAGCCAATCGCCGGGCCGGCCGTGTCTCCTACCGTGGCGAAGAACAGACCGTCGGGACGGAATTGGGGTTGCCCAGTCAGGCTTTCAACGCAGCGCGCCGCCGTCCAATCGCTGCCGATACCGGTATTCATGATCGCCGCCCACGCCGCCTCGTCCCCACGACGATAGGATCGCAGGGTATACCCCGACGGCACGACGAGCCGGGGCAATCCATCGAGGTTGGGGCGGCGCATCATAAGCTGCTGGCGCTCAGTTGCGGGGGGCATTGGCTCCTCGATTGGCATTGCTTGTACCGGCGCAGCGAGCTACGTGGCCTTTCCCGGTCAAGGCTCCGGTCGAACGCCCGCGCGGCTGCTGCTGCCCGCGCCAAGATGGTAGCAAGCGGCGCGCGGCTGACAGATTGGGAGTGCTACGCTAGATTTAGGCGGACGACGACGCGGTGAAGGGATAGCCGCATGGCGCGCACCAACTACGACACGATCCTGGCTAACCTGCCGCGAGAGCGAACGCAGCTGTTGCCGGCGCTGCGGGCAATCCACGCTGCCGACGGCTATCTCGCGGCCGAGGGGCTACGCGCCGTCTCCCGCCACCTCTTCATGCCGGAAAGCACCGTCTACGGCATTGCGACCAGCTACAACGAGCTGCGCTTGGAGCAGCCCAGCGGCCGAGTCATCGGTGTCTGCACCTGCCTCAGCTGTCGCCAACACGGGGCACACGAGCTACTGGCCGCGGCCCGCAGCCTCGCGGACGAGGTTGGTGGCTGCACGGTGGTCGAGCACGAATGTCTGTTCATCTGCGACGCCGGCCCCGTGGCCGAAATAGACGGACGCTGCATCACCGGCGCCACGCCGGAGCGGCTCCGCGACCTCCTGGCCTCGTCGGAACCACCGCCCCATCCCGTCCGGCCGGTCCGCGACACCCGCCCGCCGGAAGTGCGCCGCGTGCTGCGCCGCTGCGGGACGGTTGATCCGCTCTCCCTGGAGGCCGCCCGTGCCGCTGGTAGCTATCAGGCCCTAGAACGGGCGCAGGCGTTGGGGCCGGCGGCAGTGATCGAGCTGCTTAACACGGCTCGCCTGCGTGGTCGGGGGGCGCCTATTTCCCGCTGGCCATCAAGCTGCAAACGGCACGCCGGCATGCCGGCCCGCGCTACTACGTGGTGAACGCAGAAGAGGGGGAGCCGGGCGTCTCCAAGGATCGGTACCTCATGGAATACGATCCGCACCTGCTCGTGGAGGGGATGCAGATTGCGGCCCTCGCCCTCGAAGCCGCGTGCATCTACCTCTACATCAACGGGCAGGCCGATCTCGCTACCGAACGGATGGGCATTGCGCTGGCGCAGGCCAAATCGAGCAGCCTTCTGTCGGTCCCGGTCGAGGTGCGGCGCGGCGCCGGCGGCTACGTCTGCGGCGAAGAGTCGGTCATTCTCAACAGCATCGAGGGCCACCGGGCGGAGCCGCGGCTGAAGCCACCCCTGCCCGTCGAGCAAGGGCTATGGGGCCAGCCAACCGTCATCAGCAACGTCGAGACCCTGGGCAACGTGCCGCTGATCGTGCATGAGGGCAGCGCCTGGTACCGCTCCGTCGGCACCGCGGACTTCCCGGGCACCAAAGTCATCAGTCTCAGTGGCGCCGTGCGTCGGCCGGGCACCTACGAAGTGCCGTTCGGCACGACCGTCCGCACCATCGTCGAAGACCTCGGCGGCGGCGCCCTCCCCGACCGGCAGCTCCGGGCCGTGCTATGTGGTGGCCCCTCGGGCGGCCTGATCCCGGCCGACCGGCTGGAAATTCCCATCGTCGGCGGGCCGCTCGCCGACACCCACGCGATGCTCGGCGCCGGCGGGATGGTGGTCATTGACGACCGCCTGCCCCTAATCGAAGTCGTCGAGCACCTGTCGGCCTACAACGCCCGCGAATCGTGCGGGAAGTGTACGCCCTGCCGTGAAGGCATGGCGCACCTGACCCGCCTCATCGGCGCGGTACGCCGCGGCACCGCGGACGCGACAGCACGGGCGCAACTGGACGCGCTACCCGAAGTCATCACCGCCGCCTCGCTCTGCGGCCTCGGCCAAGCCGCCCCGATGCCCTACCTCAGCCTCCGCCGCAGCTTCCCCGACGAGCTAAGACCGCGTTAGCCCCCGTTGACATTCCCCCGTCATTCCCGCGAAAGCGGGAATCCAGCCGCCGTAGGGGCGCAGCATGCTGCGCCCGTCATACCCGCTCCCCGCCTCGTCATTGCGGCGCAAGCCGCAATCCACCTGCCGCGTCCCACCGCTTACAGGAGAATGTGCTTGATCTCATCGTGCCATTCCTTGATCCCGTCGTGCAGTTCCTTAAGTTCTTCAAGCTCCTTCTTTTTCGCTTCAAGCCCCCACCCGACAGCGGCCAGGACCGCCTTGGTTACTGAAGGGTACTTGTCGGACCTCACCAGTAACTCGATATTCTCTCGGATTCTTCCGTCAAGTTGCAGACATAAATACGCTATACTTCAGGCATGGCTGACAAAAGCTTCACGGTCAGCTTGCCAGCCCGCATCCTGGCAACCTTCGGCTGGAACGAGTCCGAGGCGTCCCGGCGCATCAGCGAGACGCTGGTCATGGAGTTGCTGCGCCTGAACCGCCTCACTGAAGCGGAGGCCGCAGCCATACTCGGCCTGGACAGGTGGGCCCTGCTTGATGTTATGGCGGCGCACCACGTCCCCGCAGTCAGTCTATCTCCTGACGAATGGCACGAGGAGCTCGCCAGGCCGCTTGAGGGCACAGAGCCGCGGTGATAGTGTCCGACAGCGAGCCGCTGATCGCGTTTGGGAAAATCGGGCGCTTGGATATTCTAGCGACCATCTTCCGCCGAGTCCTGATTCCAGGCGCAGTATTCCACGAGGTCGTGGTAGCAGGAAGCGGGCGACCAGGCTATCAGAACGTAGCAGCGAGTTCGTGGCTTGAACACCGGCCCCTCACGGACCGCGCCGCTTTGGCACGGTTCCCGTCGAACATCCACGCGGGAGAGCGTGAGGCTATTCTCCTCGCCCACACCTTGGGGCTGCCGTTACTCATAGACGAACGTCGAGGGCGCAGATTCGCAGGAAGTATCGGAGTTGAAGTGTTCGGCAACCTGCGGGTGCTTGTGGAAGCCCACCAGCGGGGTATCATTGACGACGCGGCGGCGCTCGCGGAGAAGATGGTCGCCTCCGGCTACTGGATCAGTCCTGCGCTGCTCTCAACACTACCCAATTAGAGCCTCTTTCCCACCGCGTGATACTATCGGCGCACCCGCGCCCGGGAGAGCGAGGCGGCGCCGGGTAGATCGTCCATCAGGGCCGGCTCGATCCCCGCGATGCTCGCGCGGACCAGAATCAGCCGCGCCTCGTGAACGAGGAAGATCGCCGGCGCTGCCTCCGTGAGGAGATGCTGCGCGGTGTGGTACAGGCGCAGCCGCTCCGCTTCCGTCGGCGCCGCTTCCGCTGTCCGCCACAGCCGGTCGAACACCCGGCTTGACCAGCCGGTGCGATTGGCGAGCTTCCCCTCACCAAACGTCAGCCAAAACCACGCCTCGGGGTCCGGGTAGGTACTGCGCCAACCGCTCAACGCCAGTTCGAATTCTTTCGTCTCCAACACATGCGCGTACCGCAGGGGATCGAGCGGATCCAGCCTGATCCAAACACCGAGCGCATACGCCAGCTGGTCACGAATGGCGAACGCGAGCCGCGTCGGCTGCGGCAGCGCCGGATAGCGGAGCGTGAATCGCGGCAGGTCCTCGCCGGCAAAGCCGGCGCCCCACGGCACGTTCCAGTCCGCGGCCGCCAGCATCAACTGGGCGGTGGTCGCGTTGGCCTCGCGCCCCACCGCCGCGCCGGCATTGTGCCCTGGCACGCCCGGCGGCAGCAGGCTATAGGCCGGCTGCCCCACCCCGCCGCGTGCGTTCCGAATGATCGCCTGGCGATCCAACGCATACGACAATGCCCGCCGCACCTCAACCGTATCGAGCGGCTCCTTGGTGACGTTCAGACTGAGCCAGGTCGTTTGCGGAAGCGGCTGGCGCAGCACGCGCGCACCCGCCGGGATCTCCGCCAGAACCTCGGCCACCCGCTCCGGCGGCACCACGACGATGTCCCGGCGGCCGGCGCGGAAGCGGGTCACGGCATCCTCGCCGTGCGCCGGCACTGCGCTATACGGCAGGTGGATTTCCAGCGCGACCGCCGGCGGCCCGCCCCAATAGTGCGGGTTCGGTTCGAGGCGCAAGACCTCGCCCGGATGCCAAGCGGTGAGCCGGAAGGGACCGTTCCCGATGTGCAGCGGTAGCTCTGTCGTCCCCGCCGCCCGCTCGCCGCGCGGCGAAGGCGCATCGGCCCGGTAGGGAACGGCGCCCGGTAGGGCGGCGATCATCGGTAGCTGGGGCGCCGGATTTTCCGTCGTAATCTGCAACGTGCGGTCATTGAGCGCCTGAACGCCCACCGCCGCCGGATTGACGATGAGGTTGACGCGAAAGAAGCGAGCGTTTTCTATGACTTGGAAGGGCCGGCTCAACTCTTGGGGAATCTCCCGCGTCATCATGCGGAGCCAGCCATCGCGGACCTGCGCTGCCGTGACCGGCTCCCCATCGCTCCACCGCGCATCGGCCCGCAGCGTGAACGTCCAGACCGTGTTATCGGCGTTGCTCCGCAGGCTCTCGGCCAAGGCCGGCTGCGGACGCAGCGCCGTATCGAATCGCAGCAACGGCTCGTAGAGCTGGCGCACGACGGCGATCTCGTCCGGCCCCACCACGCGCTGTGGATCGAGCGTATGCGGCTCCGCCGCCAGCTCCAGACGCAGTACCGGCAGCGCCGCCGCCGGCACTGTCGCCGTGGCGCCGTCCGCCTGCACCACCGGCGCCGGCAGCAGTATGCTCACCAGCGCCGCGATGACGCCGACGTGCAGCCACCGGTGCAGCGCCGGCCAGCGGTGCCCGGCCCGACGGGGACGTTTCGTGCGTGCGTGCGGCATCCAAGTGCCAACCATCAGTGCTAGTATAGGGCCATGTCGCACGCGATGGTGTATCTCACCCCCCGGCCTCCGTCATTCCTATCCCCGGCCCCGTCATTGCGGCGCAAGCCGCAATCCAAGCCGACCAAGGGGCCACGAATGGCCCTGGATTCCCGCTTTCGTGGGAATGACGAGCGCCTGGGCGCAATGAATCGCTCCCCTACACAAAAAACCTGCCCCCGGCGCGCCCCCCTGCTCCGGTTACTCATCGCACTACTGGCAGCCGTGCTGGCGAGTCTCCTGCCGGCGCCGGCCGTCCTGCACGCGGAGAGCCGCGCGCCGGCCGGTACCGAATCGGCGGCGGTCCGGCCGCAGGTGGTGAAAGTACCGGACCGCGCGGCGTTGTGGCTTATCGCGCCAGACAGACAGCGGCGCTGGCTTGCCGACCGGCAGAGCCTCCAGGCACAGGGGGGGCATGCCGATGACATAGTGCTCGTCAGCCCGTCCTGGCTCCGGCAGTGGCCGGTCGGGCCGGCGCTGGTCATGGGATCGCTCCGGCAGGATCAGGAAACCGGCCGGGTGTACCTCGTCGCCGACGGCCGGCGGCGCTGGATACCGGACCTCTTGACCTTCACTGAGCTAGGGTTGGCCTGGTCGCAGGTGCGCCCGGCCGGGGTCGCAGAGCTACAAGCGGTGGCGGCCGGTCCCGCCCTCCCTTGGATTGTCACGGGCTGGGACTCACCGTCCGAAACCGCTGCCCCGTTGCCCTACCTCGGCGCGGCGCCGCACCGCTTCGCGCCGGAGCCGGAGCCGGAGCAGCGGACCGTTGATCCCCGGTTCCTCCCGGCGTTGGAGTTGATGCGCTCCTTTGCGCCGACCAGCCGGTGGCCCGAGTTTCTGGAGCGGGCGGGCGTGTCGCTGATCGTCGAAGATGAAGATAGGTCCCTCTTGCCCCAATATAGCGATTCGAATAACGTCATCGCGTTTGGCGCCGGGTTTGTCGAGGGGGAATCTGACGACAGCCTCGCTGCAGCCCTGATTAAGCAGACCGTCCACGCGATCTTTTTCCACCGCTACTGGCACGAGATCAGCGGTCGGTCCTGTATCAGAGAGCAGGCAATCGCTTTCGGCTGGGAAGCGGTATTTTGGGCGAGCCGGTATGGGCTGGAGGGCCAGCCCGGTGAGACGACCGCACTTGCCGACCTGCACAACCTGACCCTGGAATGGGCGCTCGACGACCGGCTCGACGGCGCCTTGCTGGCGCACTTCGGCTACCAGGTCAACTGCTACTTCCCCGGCGCTTTCCAATCCATTGACGAAGAAGGCGCCACCTACGGCACGCTGTACTAGCGAGCTACAAGTGGACGAGTTCGCCTATCGGCTGAATGCCGGCCCGGACAACAATCCGCCCACGATGGGCCATACCTCGGATGGCATGGTCGGCAAGCGGCTTACCTAGCGAGACTTCTTTGTCAAGCCGCAAGAAACGGATGCCCCCCCGCAGACGTAACCTGCGAGGGGCTATCGGAGACGGTCGCGGGACCTAGACGTGACCGGGTTACTCGTCTTCTGTGTCTTCCGCGTCTTCGTCCTTCATGAATGGTGGATCGAGAAACTGCTGCCCGTTCGCACGTTCTCGCTCATACCACTCCCGCGCTGCCGCGTTGGCCTCGGCGCGACCCTCGGCGCGACCCTCGGCGCGGAGTTGCTCGCGTTCCCGCTCCCGTTGCCTGAGATAGCGCGAAAGTATCACCATAATTGAACTCCCTCCCTCCACGCTACACAGCGTCGTCAGTCCCGACGCGACTGCCAATGAGCCTATTACTATCCACAGGTTGACCAATGCCAAAAGGATTGGTTGTTCGGTCGGCCAAGCATACCAGACCCAGGTAGCGCTCCCACCGATCAACTGACCGGCGAACAGCACGAGATACAGATACCTGGCCCACCGGTGTAGCTGCCAACCACTCACGCTGCCGCCTGCGGCACCAGTGCCCATGGATGGCTAGTGCCCACCATCTCTTCCCTCCCAGCATAACCTACGCACCGGCCAGCGTCCAAGGCGCTGCACCTCTCCCCTCTCTTTAGTCGCCGCGGCTCGGTGTCATGTGCGGTCGGGATGGGCGCAGCGGCGACCACAGTACACCTACACCGAAATTCCAGTCCATTGGCCGTCAGACTTGCATTGTCATGTGCTTCCCCCTATACTAGCGCCGACCCTGGCGGAGTCTGTTGCCGCGTTCTATGGCGAGAGCAAGCGCCAGATGGTGACCCACCCCTTCTCGCGGCTCACCCAAGGATGCCGGTTGACTTTGGCAGAGTAATCACCATCCTGGCTGCAGGGAGCATTCTCATGGGCCATTTCCCTGGTAGTGTCGTCTTGGTTGTCCTGGCCGGCCTCATCGCTGCCTGTGGCGCAGCAGAACCGGATTTATCGCCAACTGCACAGCCGAATACTGGAGACTGGGAGATGTCAACATCCGTCGATGAGATGACGGATCGCCAGCGCATGACCATCGCTCTACGCTCAACAACTTATACCTCGTCCAGTGGTGGTAATGAAGCGATCTTGTTCATTCGCTGCAGCTATGATGGAAATGAGCATCCACGTTGGGATGCCTTCATCAATTGGGATACATATCTTGGCAGTGAAAAACCTCCTGCATGGCAGCGTTTTGGAACTGAAGATATGGTTCCTGCTCGTTGGGATCTTTCTACAAGTGGACAATCAACATTCGTCCCACGTCTATCCAGTCGACTCGAAAACTTTGCCTTTGTGATGAAGCTTACACAGGTTGATCGATTTGCGGCGCGTGTAGCCAAATACGATCAGACATCAATTACTGCTACCTGGGACGTGATTGGTTTGACCACCGCTTTAGAACCACTTCGGGAACACTGCCCGTAGTCCGGGCATTGTGGCTACCACTTGGCAATATCCGGCGGATAGGCTGGGGCAGGGTGAAGACTTCAACAGAAGCTACACCTATATCTTCAGGTTTCCAACCAGCGTCGCTCGTCGGATGCTCGGATGCTAGAATCAGAGTGAAAAGAGGAACGAGCAGACGTTGTGGATGGAGAGGACAAGGGTATTGCGGCGGTCTTGGGAAGTAAAGGGCAACCCGTCCCGCGGTCATCCCTGTGTGGAAAAGGAGTATTACCTTGACGTGGCTACGGGAGATGATATCTGCTTGACGCCCATCGAGACGACGCTAGAGCGCCCGGCCGCCAAGGGTGATCTCTATCTACCGCACAATCCTCGGACTAGGCTTGGGTGGGCTGATTTCCACCGCCACAGCAGTAATCATCGCGACAGTCCGGCTGTGGAGTTAGGCGCGCGGCATGCTCAAGGTTCCGGACTAGCCGGCAATGATGCGGCTGACCATCTCAAATGTCAAAGGGGGTGCAAAATGGCAACTACGGATGCCGGATACGTGAACGGGAATGGTCTGGTCAATCTCGGCCGTGGTGTGCCTCAGCGTCTGGCTGAGTATTATGAAGGCATCCAATACGTATATGTCATGCACTGCCGGCAGTGCGGTGAGAACTGTGGGACAGCGGGATCAATGATCTGGAATCGGAAGTGTCCGTTCCACCAAGGTGGAGAGGAAGGGCCTCGCTTGAACGACAACGAACTCAGTTGGCGGCCCTAACTCTCCGCACCGAACACCAGTAGCATGGACCCCTTCCGTTACACACCCGAACACCGCCTCTACCGCCACGTCCCCACCCCGCTAATCCACCTCCCGCGCATTCAGCTCGACCGCGGCGCCGTTGATACCCGATCCCTCCGCAGAGGCGAGGAAGACCAGCGCATTGGCGAACTCCTGGGGCGTGGCAGCCGCAGCAAAGTCGGCCGCGCTGAGATACCGTTGCGCTTCCTCCGTACCGATTCCCCCGGCCACGAGGCAGTTGGCCACGATACTCCGGTGCTTGTAATCGCGGGCAATCCCCTTGGTCAGCGTCACGACGGCCGCTTTCGTCGCGCCGAACAGCGCGCGTCCCGGCGCCGGGTCCACGGCGCTCCCGCCGGCGATGGTCACGATATGCCCGCCACCGGCCGCCAGCATCGCCGGTAACACGGCTCGTGCCAGATTGTAGGTGGTGTATAGCCCACCGCTGATGAGCGCCTCAAGATCGTCCAGAGTGGTCTCGGCAAAGGGGCGTTGCAGCAAGGCTGCTTGAGCCAGCGTGGTCATGGCATCTATCCGGACCCAGCGCTCCAATGTCGCCGCGACGGCGTGCTCGGCACCCGCCGGCTCGGCCAAGTCTGCGGTGACTGCCTGGACCGCCTCGCCACCGGGAATCGCCGCCAGCGCCGCGTGCAGGCGGTCCGGATCGCGTCCGGTCGCCGTGACCGCATAGCCGGCCGTCAGAAAGGCGCCGATCACTGCCGGGGCGGTGCGCGCCGTGCCGCCACCGATCAGCACGGTACGTTGTACAGCCATCTTTCCTCCTTCAAGACGTTTGCAAGATTGTCATTCCCGCTTTCGCGGGAATCCAAGAACCAGCCCTCCCTTCAGGGCCAGGGCGGTGAAGCACCGGCTACCTTACAATAGACGCAGCGCAGGCCGCTTGGCCGGTGATGACTTCCGCCCCCACCGCCCCCAAGTCGGTAGGCCAGGAGGCACGGGCGCTGCGGCCGTGGCTGGACAGCAGGAAGTTGCGTTCAACCCACAACGACTCCTCCAGGCGCAGCGTCACCTTGAGCCGCCGGCCCAGCACCTCGCCGTCCACGGGCCAATACGAGGAGCGGTCGGCCGACCGGTACCAGCCGATGAGGTCTTGCTGATCCTGCCAGAGGTGCAGCGTCCAAGCGCCTGGCCCCGGCGTATTACCGAGCCGGGCACCGCCGGTCGGCCAGTGTACGCCCCACTGGCCGGTGACATCCCAGGTCAGGCAGGTAGCGTCGGCTGGATCTGGCACGGCCGGCACCGGCGCGGCCTGCGCTGGCGGGCAGGTAGCCTCACCCCGCGCCCAGAACTCCCCGCCGGCGGTGCCCGGTTCCGTCCAGCGTCCGCCGATCCGGGTACCGTCGCTGGCAACGGCCAGCACCAGCTCGCGCGGCGCCTCCGGCTTGAAGAAGGTCAGCCGCGCAATGCCGGCGGCGATGCTGCCCTCGACGACTACCTCGCGGCCTTCGAGCGGCGTCCAGCGCCCAACCAGCGAGCTACCCCGCTGCACGAGGTGCAGCGGGGTGTTGGCGAGGCTTCTATTCTTGCCAGCTTCCGTCGTAGCGGCGGACCAGCGTCCCGTCAGCTGCCAGTTATCGCATCTGCTCGGCCGCTCGGCCTCCTGCGCCGCCACCGGCCCCGCCTGTGCGTGGGCCAGCAAAACCAGGAGCACCATGATAAGCCAAGCGACGCGCCTCCCCTGCTCCACGCCCGTGGAGCGGAGGCCGAGCGACGGGCCAAAGCCGCACGGATGGGGCCAGGTGTGGTGCGGCTTTGGCCCGTCAGGGAGTGCGGCAGCCCAACGTCGGCCGTTCATAGCCCGCGCCTTCCAGCTACTGCGAGAGCAGGATAATCACCCCCGCAGCGAGCGGCAGCATAGCAATCACGGTCAGCGCCATCCCGATACGCCGGATAGCGCGCGCCAAGACCCGCCGTTGCCGGCGAGTGGTAGTCTGGCTCTCGATGAGCGCCTCCATCCGGTCGTGGCTGGTGCCACCGCGCGCCACCGGCGTTAGCTCCGGCCGGTTGTGGACCGTCGCCAAGCGCGCCGCCACCACCTCGGCCAGCAGCAGTGCCACCAGTCCCAACGCAAACACGACCACGCCGATAACGATCAGCCAGATTGCCATCGCCTGTCCTGCTCCCAGAGCAGCCTAAGCATAGGCCCTAGCGCACCCATCCTACTACAGCGAGAGGGCCAGTCCCGTCATTGCGGCGCAGGCCGCAATCCAGCACCGTAGGGGCGCGATTGATCGCGCCGTCCCTGTCCCCTGCCCACTGACACTCTACACCTGCGGCCCGATGCGGTACAGCGCAAACTCCGTGTGACCGATAATCTCCGCGCGGGTCGGCTCGCCGCCAGCGACACGCAGCAGCAGCTCGAATAGCTCCTGCCCCAGCGTTTCCTTGTCGGCCGTCCCAGCGATCATGCCCCCGGCCGAGAAGTCCATGTTGTCGGCCATCCGCGCTGCCGTCCGGGGGTTGGCCGTGACCTTGATCACCGGTCCCAGCGCGTTGCCCACCGGTGAGCCACGCCCCGTCGTGAAAATGCACACCTGCGCGCCCCCGGCAAACTCGCCGGAGACCGAAATGGGATCGTGACCCGGCGTGTCCATCACCACCAAGCCCCGGCGCGTGGGCCGGTCGGCATAGCCGATGACCTCCTCGACGGTGGTCGTCCCGCCCTTGTAGATACAGCCGAGCGATTTCTCCTCGATAGTTGTCAAGCCGCCGGCGATGTTGCCCGGCGTCGGATTGCCGCCGGCCACCGTCGCGCCGACGTGCTGCGCCGCTTTCTCCACGTCGGCCACGATCTCGAACAACTGCCGAGCCACCTGCTCATTGCGGGCGCGCCGCGCCAAGATATGCTCTGCCCCCATCAGCTCCGGCGTCTCGGCCAGGATGGACGTGCCGCCCTGCTCGATCAGCAAGTCCGAGACCACGCCGACCGTCGGATTCGAGGCCATCCCCGATGTGGAATCAGACCCCCCGCATTGGGTAGCCAGGATCAACTCACCGACGGGCACCGCGCTCCGCTCGTCGTCCGCCACGTGACGGAGCAGATCCTTGGCAATGGCACAGCCGCGGCGGATCGCCTTGATCGAGCCGCCCACGTCCTGGATCGCAATGGCCTCGTAACGCTTGCCGGGCGAGCGTTGCGCCGCTAGCGTGCGTACCCGCTCGGCCTCGCCGTGCTCGCCATCCAGCCCGACCAGCAGCGCCGCACCGACGTTGGGATTGGCAGCAGCGCCGGCCAGCGTCCACTCGGTCAGGCGGGTGTCGTCCCCGAGCTGCGCCGCCCCGTGCGGATGAGCGAGCGCAGTTACCCCCGGCACGAGGCGAGCAATGCGCTCGGCGACGGTGCTGGCATACGCATTCGCCGGAATAACGAGCACGTGATTGCGGATACCTACCTGCCCGTCCGGGCGCCGATAGCCCAGAAACGTCCGCACCTACCTACACTCCCTCGTGCTCATTGATCCTCAGCTACGGCAGTACTCTGGTCTGTCATTCCCGCGCAAGCGGGAATCTCGCGGGAGTGACCGGGCAATGTCAACACCACCTACACCTGCGGCCCGATGCGGTACAGCGCGAACTCCTCGTGCCCGATGATCTCTGCGGCAGTCAGCTCGCCCCGCGCCACCTCTACCGTCAGCGCGGTCAGCTCCGCTGCGAGCGCGTCCGGCGTGGCCGTCCCCTCGACGATGCCGGCCAGCGACAAGTCTATATTGTCGCCCATCCGTGCGGCCGTGCGTGGATGGGCGGTCACGTTGATGACCGGGGCCAGCGCGTTGCCGACCGGTGAGCCGCGGCCCGTCGTGGCAATACACAACTGCGCGCCTCCAGTGACCATCCCGGTCAGCGCCACCGTGTCGTGGCTGGGCGTATCCATCACGACCAGCCCGGCGCGAGTGGGCCGGTCGGAGAAGCCCACTACTTCCTGCACCTCCGTCGTCCCCCCCTTGCGAATACAGCCCAGCGCCGCCTCGGCCCGCGCGCCGGAGCCATCGTCTCCGGTAGCAGTCGGCGTGGCCGGCCCGGCGATGCTTTCGCCGACGTACTGCGCTTCAGCCTCCAAGCGGGCCACAATCTCGTAGAGCCGCTGGGCCGTTTCCTTATCGCGGGCACGGCGGGCCAGCGCCTGTTCGGCGCCGAAAAACTCCGCGGTCTCACCCAGGAGGACGGTCGCTCCCTGCGCCACGAGCCAGTCCGCGACGATTCCCACCGTTGGGTTGGCCGCCGCGCCCGAAGTGGCATCGTAGCCGCCGCACTCGGTCCCCACGATCAGCTCACTCACCGGCGTCGGCTCCGGCTGCTGCGTCGCTACCTCGGCGACGAGCGCCCTAGCGGTCTCCACGCCGCGCCGAATGGCCTTGATCGAGCCGCCGGCCTCCTGAATCGAGAAGCGTTCCAGTCGCTTGCCGGGGGTTCGCTCCTGCGCGAGGTCGAGGACGTCGGTGGACTGGCAGGTTTCGCAGCCCAGTCCCACGATCAGTGCGGCCGCGACGTTCGGGTTGGCGGCCGCGCCGGCCAGGCTCCACATCGTCAGCTGCACATCGTCGCCAATCTGGGCACACCCATGCGGATGCGGCAGCGCCACCGTCCCCGGCACCAGCTGCGCGATCCGCTGCACGACCGTATTCGCACACACCACCGCCGGAATGATCGCCACGTGGTTCCGCACCCCTACTGCCCCATCGGGACGCCGATAACCCGGAAACGTCTCCACTACTCCCTCTCTTCCGTTCAGTGAGGGTAGCGTCTGCTTCTCACGCCGTCAATGCCCCCCCGGCACAGCGGAGGGACATATCCCGCTCCGGCCCTCACTCGCCGGGCGAGGGGGCGCCGGCCTCCAGCTCAGGAGCGGTGACGAACGCCAGCGGGGGGTAAGCGCCGGTGGACTGGAACCAATCGAGTAGCCGCGCTTGCCGGCGGTCCGGGTGCGCGGGCAGCTCTAAGGGGCGGCCGCGCGCGTCTACGATAATACCCACCGCCCCACCCTCGATCTCGAAACGCGGCATCGCCGCATTGCCCGCACCAACCCCGACGTCGAGTCCCTGTTCCGGCCAGAGTGTGAGTACAGCGCGCTCTCCCGGCAGCAGCGAGACCACGGCGAGCGATCCGTAGTGTACCTCGGTTACGACCGGGGCACGGTCGGCGTAGGCAACCTCGACGGTGATCGCCGGTTGGCCGACGCGACCGTGGCCGACCGGTGCCACGACCAGACCGGCGTTCAGGACGGCGTCGCGCTCCAACAGGGTCGCAGCCGGCGCCTCCAGCGTCGAGTCGAGCAGCCCAAGCAGCGGTAATCCCCCGGCACGGTCCACGGCAACCTGGGTAAGGCCCTCCGGCTGAAGCGCGTCCAACAGGATGAGCAACGCCTGCATCATGCGCGGAGTCTGGGCCAGCACGTTGCCCCCGGCGATGAGCAGGTCCATCGGGCGGTCAACCGCGCCCGGCCCATCGCCAACGTAACGTTGGGCGCCAAGGGCGAGCAGATGCACCTGCTCGCGCAGAAAGGCGTGCTCGATCAGCAACTCTTCCCGCGTCGTCGCCGGGCAGCTCGGATAGGTCAGGCGCAGCGTGGCCAGCTCTTCGAGCCGTTCGACCGGCACATCGGTCGGGAGCCAGCGCAGCACCGCCTCCGCCCCGACCTCCCGCAGGATAGTCGTCGGCCCCAGCCGGCCGCCCAAGTCCACGCGCACACGCTGCGTTGATTCGTCAGCCGAAGCCGCATAGACGGCGCCGTGGCTAGTGCTGATGTCCAACCCGTAGGCCTCCAGCTCGTAGCGACGTGCCAGTAGTTGGCTGCCCCGTGCAGTCGTCGGGATGGACGCTGCAAAAAGGGCGGCCGCCTCCAGGGTAGGCGAGAGCCGGCGAATACCGTCCCGATGCAGCGCCGCCTCGGCACGCTGACGCTGCAAGATGTTCACGCTCCCGATCAGCTGGGAGCCGTTCTTCGCCGGGACGGCGCCGGGCGGCAGGATCGGCTCCAGCACCCGGGTCACGGCATCGAGCGCCTGCGAAATATCACCGGCGACAATCGGGATTGGCCGCGACGGCCCCAGTGCATCATGCGTCAACAGCTCGGCCACGGCCTGAATCGGCAGCCACTCCTGCTGACGGCCGGTGCAGAGCAGGATAACGATGTCCGCCGGCATGGTGCGTAGGTATTCGGCAACGCTGGTCAGCGATGCAGCGTGGCGGCCATGCAGATAGAGCGGTTCGAGCAGGTGGACACCGACCTCATCGAGCGTCGCCAACGTATACTCGGCGACCTGATCGGCGCGCGGCGCCACCAGCAGCGTGCGCGGCGCCGCCGGCCGATTGGTGAGGAGGTGGATTTCCGTGGCGGGCGCCTCCGGGTCCGTACTGAGTTGTAAGACTTGCTCGGTGGCGGTGGCCACGGCTGCCGCCACGGCCGCCGGCACGGCCGGGTGAGGTACCGGCACGTTGACACGCGCCACCATGCGCCGCTCGCCCTCGACTTGCTCCAAGACGAACGCCCGCACTGCGGACGTATCCAGGTCTACAATGAGCGCCGGTAGTCCCTCTGTGGACACACGCGGCAGTATAGCACCTGCCTGCCGGCCGGCAGCGATGCCGTCTTTCTGCCATACTTTAAGCAAGATAGCTGTCGTGCCGCCTCACCATCTTTGCTGCCCCTGATGCGGGCAGAGGTATCGCCAGCCCTGTCTTCAGCCCCCGCCTAGCGGTACCCCCTCGAAAGTCTGCAACGCGCTTGCGGAGCCTTGACCTACTGATGCCACGACCTCACCGACGGCACCGTCTTGTGCCGTGGAGCCGGTAGTATGAAAATCCTCTGGCGTGTACTGATGATCGCACGCCGGTACTTCCTTTGGACCGGCCTCGCCTATCTCTGCCTCTTGGGCGCGACGGCAACCAACCTCGCGGTGCCGTGGATGCTCGAGCAGATCGTGGACCGTGGTCTCGTCGGGGGAGACAGCGAATATCTGGTGTTCGCTGCCCTGGTCATGATCGCCATTCACGTCGCTCGCGGCGGGTTTCAGTTCGGTGTGCAGTTCCTCAACCAGTACGTCTCCGAGCACGTGGCCTATGACTTGCGTAACCTGCTCTACGACCACCTCCAACGCCTCTCCTTCGCCTACCACGACCGCTCCCGGACCGGCGATCTGATCTCCCGGATGACGAGCGACATCAACCTCGTGCGGATGTTCACGGGGCAGGACTTCATTCGGATCGCCAACACCCTCTTCATCTACGTCGCCGTCGCCGCGGCCATGTTCAGCAAGCACCCCCAGCTGGCCTTGCTCGCCTTTGCCACGCTGCCCTTCATGTTCGCCGCCGCCACACTCTACGCACGGCGAGTCCGGCCGCTCTACCGCCAACTCCAGCGACAGTTTGCCGCCCTGAGCGATGCCCTGCAGGAAAGCCTGATGGGTGTTCGCGTGGTCAAGGCCTTTGCCCGCGAGCCGCACGAGACCGAAAAGTTCGACCTCCAGAACGAGCGCTACCTGACGCGCGAGCTGGCCGCGCTCCGCCTGTCGGCAGCGGTACGACCGCTGCTGCTCTTCATCTCGGCGTTGGGTGTGGCCGTCATCCTGTGGTACGGCGGGCTGGAGACGATCCGGGGCAATCTCACCATCGGCATGCTGATCGCCTTTCATGCCTACTTGCTCCAGCTCGCCATGCCCACGCGCATGATCGGCATGACCGTTGACCGCTTCTCCCGTGTGATCGCCAGCGGCGAGCGCCTGTTCGAGGTGCTCGATCATCCGTCGCCGGTACGCGAACGCCCCGACGCCACGGCACCCGGCCGCCTGAGCGGCCAGGTCACGTTCGACCAGGTTTCCTTTGGGTATCAGCCCCACCGCCCTGTCCTGGAGGACCTCTCATTCGATGCTGCCCCCGGTCAGACAGTGGCCGTCATCGGCGCCACGGGCGCGGGGAAGTCCAGTCTGGTGTCGCTGATTCCTCGCTTTTACGACGTTACGGACGGCGCGGTCCGCGTTGACGGCCACGACGTGCGCGAGCTTGTGCTCCCGGACTTGCGGCGCCAGGTCGGCATTGTGATGCAGGAATCACTCCTATACGCCGTCTCCATCGGCGAGAACATCGCCTTTGGCCGACCGGAGGCATCGCAACGCGAGATCGAGACGGCCGCGCGGGCGGCCCAGGCCCACGAATTCATCGCCGACCTGCCGGATGGCTACGACACCATTGTCGGTGAGCGCGGTTCGACGCTCTCCGGCGGCCAGCGCCAGCGGGTATCCATTGCTCGCGCCCTCCTGCTCAACCCACCGCTGCTGATCCTCGACGATGCTACCGCCAGTGTGGACATGCAGACCGAATACCGCATCCAACAGGCGCTCCGTAGCATCATGGAGGGGCGCACGACGTTTGTGATCGCCCAGCGGGTGAGCACGGTGCAGCACGCCGATCAGATCATCGTGCTCGATGAGGGCCGGATCATCCAGCGTGGCAGCCACGACGAGCTGGTCGCGCTGCCGGGTACGTATCGGGACATTACCTTGGCGCAGGCCGGGGACCGGACGGACGCGCGGGCCGCCGCCACGCTTGCCGCTGTCGGGGGGAGGGCCTGATCCGATGCTGAATATGGGTATCGGTCAGCGCCAACGGTTCGGGAGTGGTGGCGTTGACACCAGCGACGTTACCTACAGCCCGCGCATCCTGCGGCGGACGGCACGCTATATCCGTCCGTATGGCTGGCGCATGGGCATATCGGTGGTGCTCATGCTCATCGTGGCCGCCGCCAATCTCGTCGAGCCGCTCATCATCAAGCAAGTGCTCGACGTGGCGATTCCCCAGGGCAATCTGGGCTTGCTGACCCTGTTCACCCTGAGCTACGTTGCGGCGACCGGCATTGCTTGGATTGGCACTTTTGGCCACACCTTCATCATGAGCTGGGTAGGCCAGCGCGTGCTGATGTCCCTGCGGCGCCAGCTCTTCCTCCACCTCCAGCGCCTGTCGCTCTCCTACTACGACCGCACCTCGGCCGGCGAAATCATGTCCCGGCTGACCGGCGACGCGCAGGCAATCAACGAGTTCCTCACCGGCGGCCTCGTGACCATTGTCAGCGATCTGTTCATCCTCGGGGGCATCATGGTCATTATGCTCACGATGGACGTGCAGCTGGCGCTGCTGACCTTCACGGTCATGCCGATCATTGCCGTGACCACCCACTTTTACCGCTCCCGTTCCCGCTTGCACTACCGCGCCGTGCGGCGCAAGAACGGCATTGTCACCGCCAATCTGGCCGAGAACATCAACGCCGTGCGCGTCGTGCAGGCGTTTGTCCGCGAAGACCGCAACGCCGCCCATTTCGAGGGGCTGAACCGGGACTATCTCCGCACGCAGTTGAAGGCGGTCGCCTTTGCAGCCGGCTACCAGCCGATTATGGGCCTGTTGAGCGCCATTGCGCTGGTCATCATCATCTGGTTCGGCGGCACGCGGGTCCTGGCCGGCGACCTTTCCATTGGCGCGTTCTCGGCGTTCATCGCCTACATCGTCCGGTTCTTCCAGCCCATCAACGAGTTGAGTGCCAACTACAACGCGCTCCAGGCCGCCCTCGCCGGCGGCGAGCGGATCTACGAGATTCTGGATACCCCCGCCGACGTGACCGATGCACCCGATGCCCGTGAGCTGCCGCAGATCAAAGGTCGGGTCACGTTCGACAACGTGGTATTCGAGTACGAGCGGGATCGGCCGGTGCTGCATGGCATCACTCTGTCAGCACAGCCCGGCGAGATGATCGCCCTCGTCGGCCACACTGGCGCGGGCAAAAGCTCGATTATCAATATCCTGCAACGCTTCTACGACCTCCGCTCCGGCTCGATCACCATTGACGGCCACGATATCCGGCAGGTCACCCGGTCATCGCTGCGCCGTCAAGTGGGACTGGTGCTACAAGAGCCGTTCCTCTTCAGCGGCTCTATCCGCGACAATATCCGCTATGGCCGGCTCGACGCCACCGAGGAGGAGGTCGCAGCCGCGGCCCGGGCCGTGAACGTGCATGATTTCATCGAGAGCCTCGATTTCGGCTACGATACGGTCGTCCACGAGCGCGGCACGACCCTCTCGCACGGCCAGCGCCAACTGGTGTCCTTCGCGCGGGCACTGCTGGCCGACCCGCGCATCCTGATCCTCGACGAGGCGACCGCAAGCGTTGATACGGCCACCGAGCAGCTCATCCAGGAAGCGCTCGATGTGCTGTTGCGCGGGCGGACCTCGTTCGTCATCGCCCACCGCCTGTCGACTATCCAAGCAGCGAATCAGATTATCGTGCTGCGCGATGGTGAGATCATCGAGCGCGGCACCCACACCGAGCTCCTGGCAGCCGGTGGCCACTACCAGGAGCTACACGCCATGCAGTTCAAGTACGGACCCGCCCCCGCCTAACCACGCGCTACGCGGCGGCACTGCTGCCGACCGAGCACGAACTTCCCACACCGACCGCACCCGAAGGGACAAGGAGCACATGCGGATTCATTCTTGTGGTAAGTTGTCATCGGCTAAGATCAGGTATCCTCAAAAACGTAGTGGCGGGATGCGGACTGTAGACATGCGGTGCCGGGCAGGATCAGCGCCGGAGGGGTCGGTGCTCATGAAGCACAGTAGGACGGAAAGGCAAGATGGGCCAACTCAAGGTGAAGCGCCCCCGCACGAAGACTGAGTCGCCACTTCATCTTCAGGGGCTTGGCAAACCACCCATTCGGGAGCACATCGAGCAGTTGCGCCAGCACTAGGGCAAAGACGAGCGGTCGGCAGAAGAGGTACGGCGCATTGTAGACCGAGCTATGGGCACCAAGCTGCTAACGGAAGTCCTCTACGAAACCCGCAAAGCAAACCCTTGATTAACGATGCCCCTGTATTATATGACGACCTCGGCGCTGCTTAATCGCTACCGGACGGAGCCGGGGTCAGAGGTCGTTGTGGCACTACTCGATCAGCGCCGTCCTGACGAGACCTTCATCACATCGTACTTCACGTCGCTCGAAGTGGAAGGCACGGTTGCTGGATCAAGTCGCATATGAAGCCTTCTTAGGCCGCTTTGCACAGGATGCTGGCGAGTTTCTCGTGTTTCAGCCGGTTACTAACGATACAGTGCGTCAAGCCGCTGAGATTACCCGACTGGGGAGCCATTGACAGTCATCATTCCCGTGTTCACGGCCTGGCTGGAGCAGCATGGGCACCCCGGAGCGCAGCCAGGATCACGGCTGCACTCCAGGATGCTGGCAATCCCCGGACGGTTCAGGACAGCGTAGAAGAGCAGGACAGCGTAGAAGAGATAGCGCGAACCGTCGTACCGAAACTGCTCCGGCGATCCGTGCGCCCCATGCTTACTATGGCCTAGGGTCGGGGAAAGCGGTGCAAGCACGCCTCCTGCCCCGTCACTGGCATGAACATAGGTTGTCAGGCGGCCTAACGACGGTGTTGTCTACTGTCTCGTCACTGCGGCTTGCGCCGCAGTCCATGTCTCCCTGCCGCAGCGAGGGGACCATAGGGAGGCGGAGCCGGCACTCCGCTGGGTCTGGATTGCGGCTTCCGCCGCAATGACGGTGACGGCTCCCTGCCTCGTCTCTGCGTCCGCTTGACGTGCGCTGCCGAGTTCGGGCAGCATCCTCGACGTGATCCCCCCACGGGACCAAACAGCGCCGGAGCCAGCGGCGCCGCCGCTACCTGTAGCTGCCACCACACCCGCCGGCACCGCCGCGCCGGTCCGCCCGCGCTGGTGGCTCCACCGTGGAGCCGGCCAGTCGCTGGAGGCCTTTCGGTACGCCGGCTATCGGCTGTTCTGGGCCAGCCGTATGTCCTCGTCGGCCGGCTACTGGATGTCCTCCATCACTCACAGTTGGCTCCTGTACGAGCTGACCGGCTCCATCCTCCTGCTAGGTGTGTTAGGTGCCGTGCGCGGGGCGCCCCGGCTCCTGTTCAGCCTCGTCGGCGGGCTGCTGGCGGACCGCGCTGACCGGCGGCGCGTGATCCTAGTGGCAGAGACTACCAACACGCTCACGCACGCCGTCATGGCCCTCCTGGTAGCGCTCGATGCGCTGGAGGTGTGGCACCTCTTCGTCGCGGTGGCGGTCCTGGGTACGGCCAGCTCCATCCGCTTGCCGGCGCGACAAGCCTTGCTCTCCAACCTGGTGCCACTCTCCAGCCTCCTCAACGCAGTGACACTCAGCTCCGCGGCCATGACCACGGCTCGATTTACCGGCCCAGCGATAGCCGGGGTGCTGTTAGCTTGGCGCGGGCCGCTGGTGACGTACATCGCGCAGGCGCTCTCCCACGCCCTCGCTGCCCTGCTGACCATCTGGCTGCCGCTCGGTAGGGCGGCCGTGAGCAAACCGCAACCACGACGGTCGGCGGGCAGTAGCCTGCGTGAAGGCTTTGCCTACGTGTGGCGCGATCCGGCCATTCGGGCGCTGCTGCTCTTGGGGCTAGTGCCGGTGACTCTGGCCCAACCGTATCGGGAGCTACTGCCGGTCTTCGCGCGAGACGTACTCACCGGTGGCCCGGCGCTCCTGGGCACGCTGACCGCCGCCACCGCCATCGGCTCGATCATCGCCGTGCTCGGTCTGATCGTCGTCGGAGACTTCCGAGCCAAGGGCGCCGTGCTCGTTGGCTCCATCGTCGGCTACGGCCTGCTCCTGACGGCCTTCGGCTTCGCCCGGTGGATACCGCTGTCGGCCTTCCTGTTGATCGGGGTGGGGACGGCCGCGGCCATCCAGTCCACTATGACCCAAACACTAATCATCACGACCACACCCGACGAGCTACGGGGGCGCGTGGTGAGCATTCGTTTGCTGGACCAAGGGCTGGCGCCGGTTGGGATGCTGCTCATCGGCGCCCTCGCCAGCTACGCCGGTGCGCCCCTGACTATCGCTGTGAGTGGCGCCGGCTGTGCGCTCCTGGCACTGGTTTTCCTGACGCGCGTGCCCGCCCTCCGCCGCCTCTCGTAGCCGTCTCTCGCGCCTCCCGTCATTGGCATGAGCGTATGGTGTCAGGCGGTCCGGATTTCGGCTCACGCCGTCCTGACGGTACTGGTCCGCACCTCGACACTGCGGCGAAAGCCGCCAGCCGGCATCGTAGAGGCAGCCCTGGAGAGTAGCAAAGCTATCTTTCCGCTTGCCGGCGACGTAACTCCGCCTCAAGCTGCCGTACCCTCTCCTCGGCAACTAGCCAGGCGGCCTGCTCGACAGTGGCACGAGACTCGGCTGCATCGCGCTCGGCCTCGGCTGCCAGCCGGGCAGCCGCCACTTCGCGCCAGTGCTCTACGTAGGTCTCCGTGGCCGGGCCATACAGTCGCGGTAGTTTCTAGTTTCCGCGCCCAGCAGAGGTACAACCCCTCCACTAGCCGCTCCCCAGCCAATGCCTGCCCATGATACTGCCCCCCAGTCGGGTCGAACCGCCAGTATTCGGGCACGCCGATGCAGGCGTAGATGCGCCGCTTGGCGGTCACGTCCGGCCGCGCCGTGCTGGCTGACGCCACTTCCACGGCCAAGTCCGGCGGCTTGCCCACTTCCCAGGGTAGGTACAGCTTGCGTGGCCGGATCGCCGGGGCGTCCACCCCAAAGGCCAGGTACACGTCCGGGGCTACGCGGACATTGAGGTCTTTGGGGTCGTAGCAGAGGATCGTATTGCTACTAAGGAAGGGGTCCGGGCGCTGCCCGGAGTCGATGAAACGACTGGCGAGCAGACCGAGCAGTTCCTGGACAGCCGATTCTTGCTCCATGGCGTCGGGCGGTAGCTCCCGTTCGCCGGGATCGACGTCGAGGCCGGCGTAGTCAATGTCGCCCTGCTGGCGGTAGGGCAACATGGTGGCGGCCATGCTTGCATCGGCAGTCGTCGTCATCGTAGGCCTCAGGGCAGCGCGCCACCGGCCTCTGCCGGCGCTAGGGTGACAGTGCAGACAGAGCCGGTCACGCCACAACTCCCACCAGCATAGCCCAAGACATGGTCAGCCGCTACGCTAACGGAGTAGCATTGCCAGTAGAGCAGCAATCCGGCCCCCCCGACGTGCCCATGACAAATCCTACCGCCGCCATCCATGCCGTGGTAGTTCCCAATGGGTCGGGCCGGCTGGCCGGGGCCGCGCTGGCGGCGGTGCGTGCTGCGGACCTCGTCATCGCTGCCGATGGGGGCGCGCGCCGGCTGCTGGACGTGGGCATCGCGCCACACTATCTGGTCGGCGATCTCGATTCGCTGCCCCAGGAGACCGTCGCGCGTCTCACGTCCGCCGGTTGCCAGGTACAGCGCCACCCGGCCGACAAGGATGCCACCGACACTGAGCTAGCCATTGAGTTGGCCCTGGACCAAGGCGCGACGGACATTGATCTGGTTGGCGCGACGGGTGGGGCACGTCTCGATCATAGCCTGGCCAACGTCTTGCTGCTCGCAGCCGATTGGCCCACGGGTGTGCGCCTCCGCTTGGTCGAAGCGACGGCGACGGCGCTGGTGGTGCGTGCCGGGCAGTCCGTTGACGTGCCGGGCACCGTCGGCGATATCGTAGCACTCCTCCCGCTGGCCGGCCGGGCCAGCGGGATTACCACGCGCGGTTTGCAGTATGCACTCGCCGGTGAAGACTTGGCCTTTGGCCGGGCCCGCGGCGTCAGCAACGTCATGACGGCCCCGGTCGCCAGCATCTCCGTTGCCACCGGCCTCCTGCTCGTTATCCACCAGCGCCCCGACTGACCTCCGGCACTGCCGCACACGGCCCCCGAAACCCGCGCTGGCATACTTCCGCCAGCCGACACAAGCCTACAAAGGAGTACTTCCAATGGCCGAGAACGTCATCGTCGGTGGGACCGCAGCCGGCGGCTACACCCAGCGCATCAACACGGGCAGTCATACGCTGACGGCCGATGAACCGCTAGAGGTCGGTGGGCGTGACCAAGGACCAACACCGTATGAGCTGCTCTTGAGCGCGTTGGGGGCCTGCATGGCGATCACGCTGCGCCTGTACGCCGCCCACAAGCAGTGGCCGCTGGAGGATGTTGTTGTCGAGCTTGACCACGACCGCATCCACGCCGCAGACTGTGCCGATTGTGAAACCGAACAGGGGCTACTCGACCGTATCCGCACCAGAGTAACCGTGACCGGGCCGCTCGACGAGGATCAGGTGGGTCGCTTGCGCGAGATCGCCGTCCGCTGTCCGGTGCATAAAACCCTGGCCAGCGAGATCACCTTCGATGATTCACTCGTCCTCTCCACGCCCGCATCCCCATAGTGCCTCAACTCACCGGTACCTCCTCTTGTGCCATCGAGTCACCGGCGAGCGGCGGGCAAGCCTTGTCGAAGGTCGCAGCAGCGCGCTGTGGTGTGAAGCGCGGCTTTTGGAGCCAGAAGAGGTGCCGGGGCAGCGCCACATTGTAGGCAGTCAGCAGGCGGTCCAGCGCCGCCGCCGCGCGCAGGTAGCATGTCCGCTCCGCAGCGCTGTCCGCACGGAGTCGCTCGGCAGCGCGCACCCGTTCCGAAAGAGGCAGCGTCAGCAGCCGTTGGTGCCGGTCATGCAACTGCCGTCCGACCTGCGCCAGCCTGGTGCGGAGGGCGTCGCTGCGGCGCTGGACCTGCTGCTGTAGCTCGATCCACGGCGGACTGATGTTGGCGTTCCGCAAGATGCGGTGCGCCAGAGCCCAATCGCCCTCGTGCGGATTGTCGTAGAGCTGCAACGGCTCGCCAAAACCGGGCAGCTTGTCGAAGTGGCCGGCGGCCTGTGCTTCCTTGATCTTCCGATCGGCAAGGTCCGTCCAGTCGTCGAGATCAACGACCACTTCGCGCGTGTCGCCTTCTTTACGTACCGACATAGCAGCTATCCCAGGGTTCTAGCCCTCACCCGCCCCCCGCTAGGCATACCGTTTGCCGGCGGCGGCCCACACCAGGCCGCGCGTCACCATCGTCAGCACGGGTGGCATGCGGACGATAGCTGCCTGATGGCCGAGCGAGCAGTAGAAGACCCGTCCGTTGCCGTACCGTTTCGCCCACGTCACCGGCATCACGGTATCGCCGAACAGTGTCGTTGCCAGCACGGTATTCCCCGGATCAACGTGCATCAGGTACTGCTCGCTCGTGACCTCGAAATCGCTGAGGTCCGCGGTAATCGGACTGGGAGCTGGGCCGATCTGCACCGTGTACGTTACACCGTCGCCGCCCGGGTGCGCGACCCATTGCCCGCCGACCATGAACTGATACTCGGTCGCGGTGCGGAAGGCATCGCCCATCCCGCCATGCACCCCGCCGATACCGACGCCGGCCTCCCGCACGGCCCGCAGTAGTGGCTGGAGCTGGTGCTGCTCGATGGTACCCATCGTCCAGACGGGAACGATGAGGTCCAGGGCGGAGATACGCTCACCGTCGGCAAATGACTCCAACGTATCGGAGATAGTCACCTCAAACTGCTCGTCGCGCAGGGCACTGGCGAGAATCTCGGCTACTTGCGCCGGCTCATGGCCTTGCCAGCCGCCTTGGACGATCAATGCCGATTTCATGGCTGTTCCTTTCCGAAACACAGCGCCGGTCGCTCTGCTTGCCCTGGCCCGTCATTCCCGCGCACGCGGGAATCCATGTCCCCTTGTCGCAACGGCGGCGGGAACACGCCGGCCGGGGAGAATAACAGATAGATGGTATTTTTTTATGGCAACGACAGACAGACACCAACAAAGCCTAGTCGCAGCTGATCCGGAGCTAGACATGGACACCTCTCAGACCCTCGCCAACGCCGCGCGGCAGTATCTCGACGGGAGCATCCCGTTGCACGAGCTGCTCCGCATCGAGGCGGCACAGGTCCACCGCTTGCCGCAGTTGCAGGGCAATTCGCTGACCGTCCGCTTGATCGGCGCGCTTACCCAAGGGTTGGCCTTCATCTACGACGGTGTTGGCACCGAAGAAGACTTGCGGCAGTCGCTTCAAGCGGAGCTACGCACACCGGGCCTTTCTCCTCGTCCCGCGAACAACGGTCGGCGTCCCGTCGCCGTCGCTCCGTGACACCTGACTATCGGCAGCTCCTATCCACCTGCCGGTGGACCGCCCAGCCCCGGCTTGGTCATCGCCTCCGGGTCCAGCGCACGGTCCAGATCATCCTCGGATAGCTCCGTCTGCTCGCGGGCCACTTCACGGATAGTCCGGCCGCTCGCGTAGGCTTCCTTGGCGATGGCCGCGGCTGCGTCGTAGCCAATGTAAGGCTGGAGGCCGGTGCAGATGGCCAGCCCTTGCTCGACCAGCGCCGGACCACGGTCGGTAGCCGTCAAGTCGCGGATACACTGCCGGCTGAAGTTGGCGGTGGCCGCGGCCAGGAGATCAATGGATTGCAGCAAGTTGTGCGCGATCAGCGGCATCATCGTGTTCAGCTCGAAGAATCCCCACTGCCCCCCAACGGTGACCGCCACGTGGTTGCCCATCACCTGCCCACAGACCTGGATCAGCGCTTCGGGAATGACCGGGTTGACCTTGCCCGGCATGATCGAGCTACCCGGCTGGACCTCGGGCAGCAAAAGCTCGAAGATGCCCGCGCGTGGTCCGGAGCCGAGCCAGCGAATGTCGTTGGCGATCTTGAGCAGGCTCACCGCAATCGTGTTCAGCACCCCGCTCGCCTCCACGGCGGCGTCCATGGTGCTCTGTGCTTGAAAGTGGTTGTCGCTTTCCTGGAGGGTGATGCCGGTCAGCGCGGCGATGCGATCACAGACGGACGACACGAAATCGGGATGCATGCCGATTCCCGTGCCGACGGCCGTACCGCCCAAGGCGACCTCGGACAACTCGGCTTGGGCGTGCTGCAAGCGTCGTTCGGCGCGCTCCACCTGTCCGGCGTATCCCAAGAACTCCTGGCCGAGGCGGATGGGCGTGGCATCTTGCAGATGGGTGCGGCCGGTCTTGATGATGTCCCAATATGCCGCCGATTTCTCCATCAAGGCGGCCCGTAGCTCGGCAAGGGCCGGCAACAGCCCCTCTTCGATGCCGAGGAGCGCGGCGAGGTGGATGGCCGTGGGAATCACGTCGTTCGAGGACTGTCCCTTGTTGACGTGATCGTTGGGATGTACCAGGCGCGAGCCAATCTCTCCACCCATCAGCTCGACGGCCCGGTTGGCGATCACCTCGTTCGCGTTCATGTTGGTCGAAGTGCCGGAGCCGGTCTGGTAGATGTCCACCACGAAATCGCGGTCGAACTTCCCGTCGGCCACCTCTTGCGCTGCCGCGGCGATAGGCTCGCTCAGGGTCCGGTCCAGCACGCCGAGATCACAATTGACCTCCGCGGCCGCCCATTTGATGAGGCCGATGGCGCGAATAAAGCGCCGCGGAAAGCGCAAGTCGCTGATCGGGAAGTTCAGGACGGCGCGCTGGGTCGAGGCGCCATAGTAGGCGTCCACCGGGACCTCCAACGGCCCCATCGTGTCGCGTTCGGTGCGGGTTGCTCCGGCAGCGGGCTGCGCTGTGCTCACTGGTGCTACTCCTTGTGGTGCTTGTGACCAGGCAACGCTGCCTCTGGCGGTGCCAGGACCGGCAGCGACGCTTGGTCAGTTGTCTCCTTGAGTCTACGCCATGACGCGCCAAGTCCCAACCACCTCCCGCTACGGAGCAGCGCATCACTCCCTCCTTTCAGAGAAGGGAGCAGGGAATAGGCCCACCCCTTGTCAAAGGGCCATAGGGGGCCCGGCCAGGGCGGTGAGGCGGAACTACTGACCACTCCCCCGTCAATGGTCCGACTCAATGGGAAGCAGCTCTTTCAATGAGCATAGGCCGAAGGTTTCGAGGAACTCTAGCGTCGTCGCGTAGATATACGGCCGGCCGGGTGTCTCCCGCCGCCCGGTAACCTCGATCAAAGACCGCGCGAGCAGCTGCGCCAAAGGTCGGTCGCAGCTCACGCCACGAACCGCTTCCAGCTCGGCCTTCCTCAGCGGTGACCGCGTTTCCGCCCCCAAGAAGCGCTGAACCAGGCTGCTCGCCGCCGGGTGCGTGACGAGCTGAACCCGGTCACCGAAACGCTGGGCCAGCAGACCGTGCCCGTTGCCGCGCGCCCCCAACTCCTCGATGGCGGCGTGGATCGCTGCGGCCGGTGTCGAAAGGGCACGCACCAGCTCGTTGACCGCGAGCGGCCGTCCAGCGACAAACAGCAGACACTCGACCAAGGCCGCCAAGCCGAGCGCCGGCGCTTGCGTATTGTCCTGCTCGGTAGACACGTCTCTCCCAGCCACCTGTCGAGGGGGCGATCCGGCGCACGGTGCGCTAATGCTGCGGCCGCGCGATCCAGATGTCGCCGAAGAGCCGCTCTTGCTGCACTGCTATCTCGCCAGTGTGCCAGAGGTTGAGCACGGCAAGGAAGGTGACAACCAACTCGGCCGAGCCGGCCGATGGGGAAGTCAGATCACCAAAGGACACGCGGCTACTCGTGCGGAGCCGCCGGTGAATGTCCTCGATGCGGCGGTCGAGGGACGGAAGCCGCGGCAGTTGGGCTTCCGCCGCGGGGAGGTCGGCGGAGCGGGCCGCCAGCATGCCCTGCAAGGCCAGGGCCAGCTGCGCCGGTTCGGCCTTGGGTCCGGGCGACGGGGACGGCTGCGGCAACGCCGGTGGTGTACTGCGCGCGAAAGCCTGCTCGCCGCTGGCCTGCCGCACCGCCAGCACTCCGGCGGCCCGTTGAGCGGCGGCATAGAGACGCAGCCGCGCGACCAGCTCGTCCTCCGATTCCGCCTCATCCTCCTCCGTGTGGACCGGCTGCTCGCGCGGCACAATCGCCCGTGACTTCAGGACCAGTAAGTGGGCGGCCACCGCGAGGAAACCGGCGATAGCCTCCACGTCCAGCTCGCGCAATGCCTGCACGTGCGCCAGATACTGGTCGGTCACTTGGACGAGGGCTAGCTCCGTGATTGCCAAGTCCCCTTCGCGCAGCAACCCGAGCAGCAGCTCCAGCGGCCCGTCGAAGGTTGGGAGGTGGACATCGAACGACGGCAAGCGCACGAACGGGAAGCCCGGCAGGAGCGACGCAGCGGTCGTAGGTGTCCGCGGTGCCGGCGCTTGGGTTCCGGACACTTCAGTTGCCATGGCCAATCGTGCCGTTTCTCGGCTCTACTCCTGCGTGTCGGCAGCTTGCAGTGCCCGCACCAGGACATCCTCGCTGTGCCGCGCCGCTGCCGGCCTGTGGTGCTGGGAGATGGCTCGCGCCACCCGCGCATTGCACCCGGCGGCATGAGCCAGCCCGGCCCCCAACCGGGCATGCTCGCGCAAGGCATAGAAAGGGTAGCGAGCGTCGTGCGGACTCACCGGCGCCAGCCGGCGGAGCAGTCCCGGCGCAAAGTCTTGCAGCAGCACGTAGGCAACGCGGTGCCAAAGCCGCGTGCCCACCTTCCCGGCATCGTGCAAGAGCGCCGCGACCGCTACGTCGGGATCGTCTGCGGTGGCGGGGTGGTCGCGGAGGATCGCTCGGTACACGGCGACGGCATGGACTTGGTCTCGTGACAGCAGCGCCGCGAAGAGAGTGTACTGCGGCTGGCTCAAGTGCGCCCGGACCAAGTCGCGGTCGGCAGCGGGTAGCTCCGCGCCGAGGCTGCGCCACCACTGACGGCTACGATAGCAGAACTGCACGCAAGCCCTGTTCCCACAACGCGATGATCTGCTGGATAACCTCCACGAGCGGAGACATCACTGTCCAGAAGAGATTAATCGGCAGTATCCAGTTCAGCGCGAATATGGCCAGGAGAATGCCGGGGCCATACTGCCGCAGTCCCTCCAGTTGCTCCGCAAGCTCGCCGGGGAGCACACCCAGCAACGCTCCGAACCCGTCGAGCGGCGGGATGGGCAAGAAGTTGAACGCTGTCAGAATGACGCTGATGAGAATAATGATCCCCGCCGCGTCGCGCCAGGTGCCGCGAATATCCGTGCCGAGCGTAGCCGCGATGACCAACACGCTCACGACAAGGAGCGCAGTCGCCAGATTGGCCAGCGGACCGGCCGCCGCAACCAACGCCGCCCCCTGCCGGCCGTGACGCAGGCGGCGCTCATCCACCAGGACCGGCTTTCCCCAGCCAAAGCCCACCACGACGAGGAAAATCGTGCCGAGCACATCGAGGTGCCGCAGCGGGTTGAGCGTCATCCGTCCCATGAGGCGGGCGGTAGGGTCGCCGAGCCAGTTAGCGGTAGCGGCGTGTGACGCCTCGTGGACCGAGATGGCCACCACAAAGGCCACCACGATGATGAGCGTCTCGATCGGATCGCGGAAATTGAGCAGCACTAGGGGAACACTCGCTCACGCTGCAAGCGTCGTCTTGCTCAGGTGCCGGCACAGCGGCGCAGAGCCATAACCCCCACCACCGACGCACCCACCTACTATCAGTGTACCGCCTCGCCAAGGCCGAGCGCCATCGTCATGTGCAGCCGCAAGAGCAGTGGGGTACCATGTCCACATACGCTAAGGGGGCTGAAGGGCACGTGTCGTTTCCACATCACGGTTGTTGATCTTTTCTGTGGCGGTGGCGGTCTCTCGCTGGGTTTTACCCAGGCCGGTTTTGAGATAGTCCTCGCGGTGGACAAACACGCTACAGCGGTCCGAACATACAGAATGAACGTAGGCAACCACGCCATCCGTAGAGACCTCAGTTGGGACTTGGCTCTCCCGGCAGCAACCGTATTCGTCGGTGGCCCACCGTGCCAAGGCTTTTCCTCCAGTGGACAGCGCAAGCCTGGCGATCAACGCAACAGCCTAGTGAGCCGTTTTGCAGAGCTTGTCGCCGGATTCCGCCCGGCCGCTTTCGTGTTCGAGAATGTCGAAGGGTTCCTGACAGCCGAAAATGGCGATCGTGTCTTGGAGCTACTCACGCCGCTCATTGCGGTCGGTTATCGCATTCATCTGTGCAAGGTAAACGCTGCGAACTATGGCGTACCACAGCACCGCAAGCGAGTGATCGCGATCGGTGGTCTCGGATGGGAGCCATCCTTTCCACAACCGACCCACTCGGCCTACGGTGCGCCGGGAGCACACCTTGCCGGGCAGCACTTGCCCTTCGCCCCGACTGTGCTGGAAGCGCTAGTGAACCTGCCTCGTCCGTTGGCCGAGGCACCTGGGTGTCCTGAAGACCATGTCTATCGTCCCTTAGATGGGCTTGACCTGGAACGCGCGCACGCGCTGAGGCCGGGGCAAAGGATGCGTGACTTGCCAAAACGCTTGTGGCACGATAGTTACCGTCGGCGTGCATTTCGACGAGTCATGGATGGCACCCCGACCGAGCGTCGCGGCGGAGCACCGGTGGGTATCCTACGACTCCGCGGGGACGAGCCGTCAAAAGCCATCACCAGGGGCGCTCGCTCCGAGTTTCTCCATCCTATCGAGCACCGTAATCTCACCTAGAGGGAGTGTGCCCGGTTGCAGACTTTCCCGGACGACTTTCTGTTCACCGGCACGATTACTGAGCGGGGGCGGCTCATTGGCGACGCAGTACCCCCTCGCCTTGCCTTTGGTATCGCGCGTTCTTTACGCAAGGACCTTCAGGTGGCAAAGCAGACAAACTCGCCAGGGAAACTGCTAAGTTTTGTGCCAACACTATCGCAGGGGATGAGTCCGGCCCTCGGAAGAGTGACCGGCAGAGTCCTCTCGACCTTCGTACCTCGACAGCAAGTAACGCGACAGCTGGCCCTACTATGAGTCTGACGCAGGCACAGCGGGGCATTGTGGAAAAGGCTCGTGCGTTAGGCGGTGGCCGACAGGGGGTGGCGCTGGACGACAGTGTCTGCACTTATCTCGTTGGCACTATCGCCAAAGACCTTGGGCTGCTTGAGCAATTTCCCGAGTTCCGGGAGAGGCTTGCTCAGTTTTTCGGCTCAGAGCCGTTGAGCAGTCTGCGGCTACCCGGCCAGGATTTCCTAGCACTATTCGAGCGTCTTGTCACCCTCGAACCTAATGTCGACACCTATTTTCCTGTCTGGCAGCACTGCACAAAAGCCGGCTGAAGTACGAGCGGATACTCCAGACCCAACCTGTTCCTACTATTGACCAAGTAGGCCCCCGTGGTCTTCTGCAGTACGGCAGCTTGATACCCAAAGCCTTAACAGCTTTCCTTTTCTGGAGAAAGTGGGTATTCGACATCGACAATAGGGCAGCGCAAGAGACCGGTTACGTATTCGAACCCATCATCGCCGCAGCTATCGGTGGCGCGCCGGCAAGTGCTCGGAGAAGCCCGGTGCTTAGGAAAGGAACAGGCCGGGGACGACAAGTAGACTGTCTGAAGGGCAATAAGGCATTTGAGATCAAGCTACGAGTGACAATCGCTGCTTCAGGTCAGGGTCGTTGGCAAGAAGAGCTAGACTTCCCGGCAGATTGCAGGGCCAGTGGCTATACGCCCGTTCTACTCGTCCTAGACCCGACGCCAAATCCCAAGCTCACGGAGCTCCGACGAGCGTTCCTTGATCGAAATGGCGCAGTCTATGTGGGCGACGACGCTTGGGACTATCTTAATAATCAGGCTGGTCGGCCACTCAGTCAATTCTTGCGGAAGTATGTTCGCGAGCCAATCCAAACCCTCCTAGCGGAAGCACCCGCAGAGCTTCCAGAGCTTGTGCTCAAGATGGATCGCTCGGAGTTCGTTGCATCCTTGGCTGCAGAGGAGTTGAGAGTGCAGCGCAATTCCCCGGATACCGGAGAAGCCGAGATGGACGAGCACTGACCTCCCCCCACGCAACCTGGCCCCTTTACTCCGCCGGCGCCGTCGAAGCGCGCTCGACCAGGATGCCCGGTAGCAGAGTGGTGAGGGGCGATGAGGTCGTCCCGTCTACGTCCGCCAAGAGATACTCCACGCCGCGGCGACCCATCTCTTCCTTGGCAAAGGTCACGGTGGTGATCGGCGGATCCATGTAGGCCGCCGCCTCAGGTGCATTCAACTGGACAAACGAGGTGCCTACCAGAGAAATGTCCCCAGGAATCCGCACCCCGGCCGCACGGAAGACCGGCAGCACGCCCATCAGTTGCGATAGGTTCTGGATATAGAGCGCCGGTACGAGGTGATCCCGCTCCAGGAGCGCCTGCGCGATATCGCGGCCCCCGGCAACGGACTGGGCCGCGAAGAGCATGTTGTCTCCGGCCACCTGCTGCCCGGCCGCCAACGCGGTCTCGAGGAAGCCCCGCGCCCGGAAGGCATGGTAGGCGCTGAGGGCACCCCGCGATCCCGGCAGCCCGACCGCTAGCTCGGTGTGTCCGAGCAAGAGCAGGTGTTGCGCGGCGGTGCGGCCGATATCGTGGTTGTCGGGAGCAATGTAGCTGCAACCCTCGACGATCCGCTCGCACACGACCGCGGGCCGTGCAGCGCCGCGCAAGTAGTCCTGGTCGGCACCCTCCGGACCAAAGGTGAGCAGCGCGTCAACATCCGTCGCCGCCTCGGCGACCGCCGCCAAGCCGCCGGCCGGAAAGGTGTGCAGCGAGAGCCGGTGCGCGGTGCCGGCCAGCGCCGCTTGGGCCTGGAACAGTGCTACGACGTAGGCTCCAGGATCGAAGTCATCGCGGCGGAATACGCCAATATGTGTCATCGAAGCTACTTGTCCTCCCTAGCTGGCCAGGGACCAGCGATACGCATAGAGGCTGGAGTTGCGGAGGTGGAACTGTAAGTGTACCTCGCCACCGGTCTGCGCCGGCACGACGTCGCCCCCACGCCAGCTCACGGCCACGGCCACGCCGTCGTCTGCGGACAGTCGGCAGTCATCGGCGCCGAACCCCTCGACCACACTGCCATCCGGGGTAAGCACCGCTACCCGAGTATCCCCGGTTTCGGCATCCACATTGATCGTCAGCCGTCGTGGAACCGTCGCATCCAGCGCGGCAGTGAGCAGGTAGCCGGGGTCCATTCGCCCTTCAATCGAGACAAATCCGTCGCGGCGGATCGAGGCCAGGCCCATCGCGCGCCGATGCTTGCCCTTCGATCCATGATGGGTGCCGGCGCCACCGTACCAGAAGCGCAGTCGGTCGCCAACCGGCTCCGGATCGTTGTTGGTGACGTAAACCCAGTGGGAATCCCAATCGCCCTCCCCACCACGCGCCAGCACCGGATCGCGGTGCCCCACCCGTTGCCAATGCACACCGTCGCCGCTCCAGCACAGCTGCGTGTCCAGGCGCTCGACGGCCCGGTGGTAGACCTCCAAGAAGCCGATGAACCCCGCGCCGTAGCGGACGGGGAGCATGCCGTAGAACTCGGTGTTAGGGCGGTCGTGTTCATCGGTCCGGAGGAGCCAGGCTGCCGTCGTCCAAGTACGGAAGTCGGTGCTCGTCCAGAGTGCGAGGTCGCGCTGGCGCATAACCCCTTGGGCGCTGGGCCGGCGGGTAGTGAGCAGCCAGCGTTGGTCAACCGGGTCGTAGGCTGTGGCGTTACGGTCGCCGGCCCACACCACCGGCCGGTCGCTCACCGTCCAGTGGATCCCGTCGGGCGAGACCGCACGATGAATCCCGCTGGCTCGGCCGCGCTGCTCCAGCTCAGGCGGATCGTAGGTCCGGGCAGTGCGCCCGGTGCTCTGGTAGAGCGTGGCGACAAAGCGCTCTTCAGCGCCGGGGACATCGAGGTAGGGCATGAGCAGCCGCGCGCCGGTCTCGTGCGGCACTTGGATGACGTTGGTCGGAGTACCATCGGGCAGACGCACGACGCCGTAGTCCGGCTTCTCCCACTCGATCCCGTCGCGCGAGATCGCCAGGCAGTTGCCACGGCTCGCGGGCCACGGCCGGCCATTGATCGCGGCCAGATACCAGCACTTGTAGCGGTCGTCCACGGGGTCGTGAAGCACCTTGCTGGCCTGGATGTGGTGCCATTCCCAAGGCTGATCGGCCGGCAGGACCGGCTCCGGTGTATCGCGGCGCAACTGGTTGATGAGGCGCGTGACACCGACCATTGAGTCGATCTCGTCGTCCGCCAGAAACAGGTGCAGGTCGGGATCGGCCAGGCTCGTATCCGCAGACATTCCTACTCCTCAAGCGGCTCATTGCCTATCCGGTAGGCAGTCGACACGATGGCCTGTAGCCCCTTCCCTTTAGGGAGGGGGTTGGGGGTAGGTACGCCCGTGCCTACGCGAGACCGGCAGCGAAATCCTGCCACAGCGCCTCCAACAGATCGCGGTCAAGCGGCTCCGGCAGCTTGGCCAAGTGGTGCCGCACGTGCAGCGCGAACGTCTCGTCCACCTCAAAGGTGCTTTTGCCCGGATAGCCGATGTAGTCCATCGCCAGACCGTCCCCCCCGGAGGCGAGCGCAGCCGTCGTTGCCGGCTCGGTGAGCACGATGTGGCGCCATCCCTGCGCGGTGGGATGCCCGACGAGCACCAGCCGGTGCCAGGTAGCGGCCACCCGGCCGCGACCACGTGGCGCATGGGGAATGACGCCGGACCGCTCGAACGCCGACCCTGGCGCGACGATATACGCATCCAAGTGCCGGCCGCCAAGGCTGCGAAACGTCTTGAGCTGTCCGTCCTGCGCCCAATAGAACTGACTCTTGCCTCTATTCGGCTCAGTGTAGCAGGCGAAAAACTGGCCATAGTCGGTCAGCACGGCGGGCAAGCGATTGGTGATCGTCTGGCGGCAGTCATAGGTGAGCACGTCGTCGCGCTCTTGCGGGCGAAACCACCACTCCTGGACCGTCTCGATCCCATCGCACGTATAGGCGCTGCTGATACGCACGCCATCCGGTAGCTCCTCGTAGCCTGACGTTGCCGGTACGAACCGCGGACGCATCTCGTCCCCATAGCCGTGATCCTGCCACCATTGCCACTCGCGGCAGTCCCACGAGGCCTCCGCCAGTACGAATTCGGTCCCATCGCCAACGATTACACAACTGGCGATGCCGGTGTGGGTATGACCGGCGGTGCGGACCTTGATGACGGCCAAGCGTCGCCCGTCTCGATGGCGCAAGCCAACGTCGCAGAGCGTCTGCCCCTGCACATCACGATAGAGGCCCCGACTCTCCATACCCATTGCCCAATACCCTGCCTCTGCCCACCACCGTTTCGCGCCGCGCGCCGCGACATGCTGAACCGTCTGATGGTAGCAGGTAGCAGGTGTTCCGCCGTTGCCGCGCGGCTATGCCGTGGCTCCTCCGGCTTGCCCCGGCCCGGCCCTCGGCAGCACAATAACGACCGTCCGGTGGCAAACAGTGCGGCGCCGCGGCGAGCGACGCCCACGCATTGACGAGGAGCACACACGACCAATGATCGCTGTACCGCCCACTCTGCCGCGCTGCGAGTCCGATTTCCCGATCCGTGCCGCGACGCGCGGCCCCCAGCACCATTTCTTCGGGTACTACGACAAGACCTGCTGGGACGGGAGTGGCCGTTTCCTGCTCTGTCTGGAGGTGGACTTCATTGACCGACCACCGACGGCGGCCGATAGTGCCACCGTGGGCGTCGTTGACTTGGATGAAGACGGCCGGTTCCGGCCCCTCGGCCGAACGCGCGCCTGGTGCTGGCAGCAGAGTACGATGCTCCACTGGCTGCCCGTGCCGCACGCCACCGGGCACGTCGCCGACCAGCACTCGCAGCCGGTGACTCCTCAGATCATCCACAATGATCGCTTGGCGCCGGGCGAGGCACCGGAGCGACCGAGCGCGCGCGGCTGGGACGATGATCCGTCGGCTGGCGGCGCGCGTTTTGTTGCCGTCGTGCGGGACGCGGCGACCGGGGCGGTCGTGCGAACGCTCCCGCGCCCGATCTACGCCCTCAGCCACGATGGCCGGCAGGCAGTGACGCTGAACTTTGCCCGCTTGCAGCACCAGCGGCCCGGTTACGGCTACCCTGGCGTGCCTGATCCTTGGCGTGACGCGCCGGAGCCGGCGGACGACGGCATCTATTGGCTCGACGTCGAAACGGGCGCGCACCACCTGATCCTCTCGCTCGCGCAGGTGGCCGGCCTGGAGCGCCGCCCGACCTTCGATGGCGCCGTCCACCGCTTCAACCACCTCCAGTTCGCGCCCGACGACCGGCGGTTCGTGTTCCTGCACCGTTGGCAGACCGGCCCCGATGCCCCCCGGCAGCACCGCATGATGACGGCCCGGCCCGATGGCAGCGAGGTGGCAATTGTGGCCTGGCACGGCGCGGTATCGCACTTCGATTGGCGCGATCCGGACCACCTCTTGGCCTGGGCACACCAGCGGGGCATTGGCGACCGCTATTTCGTGTTTCGGGATCGCGTCGCCCACCAAGTCACAGTACTGGGCGAGGGTATCCTGACCGAGGACGGCCATTGCAGCTACTCACCCGACGGCCGCTGGCTGCTCACCGACACCTATCCCGTGACCGAGCCGTATCGCACCCTGATCCTGTACGACTTGGTAGCTGATCGGCGGGTGGATATTGGGCGATTCTACTCGCCGCCGGAGATTACCGGCGAAATCCGCTGCGACCTCCACCCGCGCTGGAACCGCGACGGTACGCAGATTTGCTTCGACTCGGTTCACGAAGGCCACCGCCAGCTCTACATCGTTGACGTCGGCCAGCTGACGAGTGGCCAGTAGCCCGCACCGAGCACCGGCAGCCCCCCTCTCCCCGTGGGAGAGGGGCCGGGGGTGGGGGCCGCCCTCCGTCATTGCGGCGCAGGCCGCAACCCAGACCAGCCACCGACCACCACTCGCACTCGCCACCAGGATCTTTCCATATGTCACCACTTCGACAGGCTCAGTGCCGGCTCTGAGCGAAGCGAAGGGTCTCTCCCTCATGGCCAAGATTCTGCGCTCCGCTCAGAATGACCGGTTTGGCGGCGACTTTGGAAAGGCCATCACTCGCCACTCGTCCCCCTTGTGCGATGTTGCCCAGGGCAGTATGCTGGGGCACACCGCTCGGCAAGAGACGGCTACGAAAGGACAATCGGAGAGCCATGAACCAGACTATGCCCTCCACTGCCACCGGACGCAGTATCGCGCTGTTCGCGGCCCTCGATACCAAGGCCGCCGAGGCCCGGCTCGTGCGCGACGTCATCGTCGCTCGCGGTCACCGGGCCGTCGTCGTCGATACCGGTGTCATCGGCGAGCCGGGGTTTGCGCCCGACGTCAGGGCGGCCGACGTAGCGCAGGCCGGCGGCACCTCGTTGGCAGTCTTGCGCGAACGGGCTGATCGTGGGGAGGCGATAGCCTCCATGGCGCGCGGCGCCGCCGTCGTGGCCGCCCGGCTCCGGCGGGAGGATCGGCTCGACGGCATCGTCGGCTTGGGCGGCTCGGCCGGCACCGCCATCGGGTCGGCCGCGATGCGCGCGCTGCCCGTAGGGGTACCGAAGGTGTTGGCCTCCACCGTCGCCTCGGGCAACGTGGCGCCCTACGTGGGCACCAAAGACGTGGCCATGCTGTATTCGGTCGTGGACATCGCCGGCCTCAACCGCCTCTCGCGCGCCGTGTTGACCAACGCCGCCGGCGCCGTCTGTGGCGCCGTCGAAGCGGCTACCCAGCATATGCACCAGCCGGCCGACGACGAGAAACCGTTGCTGGCAGCGAGCATGTTCGGCAACACCACCGAGCTGGTGGACACCGCGCGCGCCATCTTCGAGCAGCGCGGCTACGAGGTCTTGGTGTTCCACGCCACGGGCAGCGGCGGTCAGACGATGGAAGGGCTGATCCGCGACGGCTTTATTGCCGGTGTCTACGACGTGACGACGACCGAATGGGCGGATCAGCTGTGCGGCGGGGTATTCAGCGCCGGCCCGACCCGCCTGGATGCCGCCGGCGAGCGGGGCATTCCCCAGGTGATTGCGCCGGGCTGCCTGGACATGGTCAACTTCGGGAACGAGGCGACCGTCCCCGCCCAATACAAAGACGATCCGGCACGAAAATTCTACGTGTGGAACCCGGAAGTGACGCTGATGCGAACGACCGTGGCGGAGAATGCCCAGCTCGGCAAGATCGTGGCCGAGAAGGCCAACGCCGCCCAAGGACCGGTAGAGGTCTTCCTGCCCCTGCAAGGTATCTCTATCGTGGATAGCGTGACGGACGAGGGGCCGCAGCCCTTCTGGTGGCCGGAAGCGGATCGGGCACTGTTCGACGCCATCAAACGGCACATTCGCCCCGATGTCCCCGTCCACGAGCTAGATGTCAATATCAACGATCCGGCCTTTGCCCAGGCGACGACCGATGCCCTGCTGGCAATGCTGGGTTAGTAGTCAGTGGCTAATGGCTACCGGTCATTCCCGCTTTCGCGGGAATCCACCCCCTCTCCAAATGTTGGAGAGGGGGCCAGGGGGTGAGGGCAGCCGGGGGGTGAGGATCGAACGGACTAGGTATACAGGAGCACAAGGGGGACACCATGCGTTACACACGCGAGCAGGTACTCGAACGGCTCCGTGCCCAGACGGCCCAGGGCCGGCCCATCGTGGGTGCCGGCGCCGGGACCGGCATTTCGGCCAAGTTTGCCGAGGCCGGCGGCGCCGACCTCATCATCATCTACAACTCGGGGCGCTACCGCATGGCCGGGCACGGCTCGCTCTCCGGGCTATTGTCCTTTGGCGATGCCAACCAAATCGTCTATGAGATGGGCGAGCGGGAAGTCCTACCCATCGTCCAGGAAGCTCCGGTCATCGCCGGCGTCAACGGCACCGACCCGCTGCGCCAAATGCCGCACTTCCTCCGGCAGCTCGACGACTTGGGCTTCTCCGGCATCAACAACTTCCCGACGGTCGGCCTGATCGACGGGCGTTTTCGCGCCGAGCTAGAGGCGACCAATCTCGGCTTCTATCGGGAAGTAGAGATGATCCGCACTGCCCACGACCTCGGCTTCTTCACCATCGTCTACGTCTTCACCCCGGAAGAGAGCGCGCAGATGGCCCGCGCCGGCGCCGATTGCATCATCGCACACATGGGCCTGACGGTGGGCGGCACTATCGGCTTGGCACGTGAAGGCGGCGTGGCGATGCAGTTGGAGGACGCCCCGGCCAAAGTCCAGGCCATCGGTGAGGCCGCCTGGACCATCAACCAAGAGACGATCTTGGTCTCGCACGGCGGCCCGATTGCCACCCCCGAGGACGCCCGCTACGTGCAAGAACGCTCGGACGCCGTCGGCTTCATCGGCGCCAGCTCGATGGAGCGCCTACCGGTCGAAGTAGCCATCACCGAGACCGTCTACCGGTTCAAGGACACCCCGCTCCGGCAGCGGTAGCCGGCGACGGGACTCCCCCCGGCCCACTCACCATCGCCAAGCGATAGAGAGGGGAGTACGATGGCCAGCGTCTCGCCCGTCATTCCGGCGGAGGCCGGAATCCAGAAAATGGTAGCCTGGACTCCGGCTTTCGCCGGAGTGACGACATGGGCAGTACGGAGCAGTCCGCGGGGCGCCGCGGCGGTGCGATGCTTGCTGTGGGCCGGCAGGCGGCGCCGGTGTACCAGGACGACTCTGCCCATCGGCTGCGCTTGACCCTGGTTGCGGGCGAGCTTGAGGGCGCCGATCTGCGGGTCCTCGCCCGCGCCGAGCAGCGGTTTGGCGCGCAGATCCGGGTCGCCGCCGCGATTATCGGCAGCAGTCACGTCATCCGCTACGCCGTGAGCGCGTGCGTGTGGCACGAGGTTTTTGCCTGCGTACCACTCCCTGCCGGGCACCGGCAGTTGTATACTGAGTCGGTGGCCACGCTCACCAAACCGGTCGCGCTCGCACCGGATGCCCGCACGCGCTACACCTTCTCTGCCACCATCACCGACTGGTCGGCCGGTGCCGCCGCGCTCCGCCGGCTGGAACGGCAGGTCAAGGCCGGGGACGGACTGGGCCTGGTCTATCAGTTTCCGACCAGGCCGCACCTGGATCCGCCGCAGACTATCGTGTCGGCGCGTCTCGCTGCCCCGCAAGCAATGGTTATAGTGGAGACGGCGCATTCGTATCCGAACGAGAGCGCAATCGTGCTGACCTGCGCCGCTACCTCCCGCGCAGCAGTCGGAGAGAGCCTATGAGATCAATGGACCAGGACTACGGCGGCTACGGTGACTATGACGACGGCCGGAACCGGTCCGCCGGCCCCTTAGGACTGCCTTGGGTGGTCTGGATGATCGCCGGCGGTGCGCTCTTGCTACTGGTGCTGTTGATCGGCTGCCGCGATACGGCGAATCCCACCGGCGACATCGAGGGCCAAGTGCTGGGCATGCCCAGTGTGGGCGAGCAGCCGGTTGCGTTGGCGGGCGCGGCGGTACTCATCGCCGGCAATCGCATCGAGTGCGGCACGCGCGCGGACAACTGCGTGGCCGAAACCGACGCTGCGGGCACCTATCATTTTGCCGACGTGCCCACCGGCGACTACGGCCTGCTCTTTGTCTATGACGATCCGACGTTCGCCGCCGGCAAGCCGCTCGACAATCAGGGACGCGAGGTCAATGTCTCCAAGGACGAGATCGAGACCGTCAGCGTCGTGCTGCTGCCGGAAGGAGTGACGCCGCCGCCCATACCGGCCGGGGTTGCCAGAGACACCGTGCCGCCCGGTGGCTATATTGGCGGCGGTGGCGGCATCACGGACAACCCCTTCTTCTGGCTCTGGCTCATGGATCGGCCCTACGCCTTTGGGTATTCCCGGCCGCCGGTGCTCGACGCACCCCGCGGCGGCGGCCCGGTCCGGTCGGGAGCGGACCTCCCGTCAACGTCCAGCACCGGGCGGCAGTACACAAGCTACGGGCCGGCCGGCGCTGCGGATACCAAGTCCACGCCGAAAACCATCTCCGCGAAAGGCGTCACGCGACCGGGCGCAGCGGCGGTCAGCACCGGCAGCCGGACCAGTACCGCGCGCGGCGTGACCCGGCCTGGCACGACCGCCATCAATAGCAGCACCCGCTCGTCGTGGAACAATCAGGTAGCGCAGACGGTCCGTCCCCCGGCGCGGGTCAGCAACTTTTCGGTCCGCAGCGCCGGATCGGCCTCGCGTGGTGGGGGGGTGCGCGTTGGTGGGAAGTAGCCGCGCTATCCCGCCACGGCCATGCACCGGGAACGGCCGGCATGCCAGCTGGACGAGCGGAAGCGACATGGAGGAGAGCCATGACCGTGGATGAGCTGATCGAGAGCATCGCCCCCTTGTGGCAGAGCGTGGTCTTCGTGATCGTGGCGCTGGTCTTCATGTACCTGCTCAAGCTCTGGCACGACTGGCGCACGCCCTTTGACGCCGATCACGAGCTTGATGATCGGCGCAACCTGGCCGTGGGGCTGCGCCGGGCCGGGTTGTATGTGGCGGTGGCCATCGGGATGAGCGGGGCTCTCACCGGGCCGTCCCTGGGGTTCGTCAACGACCTGATCGAGTTTGCCATTGACGGCATATTGGTAGTGGTGCTCCTCAACGTCGCCCGGCTCGTCAGCGACATGCTGATGGTGCGGAAGGTGAACCACGACGACGCGGTGGCGCAGGGCAACGTCGCGGTGGGACTGGTCGAGGCCGGGGCCTACATCGCCACCGGGTTGATCCTCTATGGCTCCTTCACCGGCGAGGGCGGGGACCTCTGGAATCCCATCGTCTTCTTCGTCCTGGGGCAAGTCGTGCTGCTAGTCATTTATGAGCTGTATCAGTGGATTACGTCTTTCCACGTCACCGAGGAGATCGAGAAGGGCAACGCGGCGGCCGGACTGGCCGTAGGCGGGATTCTGACGGCGCAGGGGGTGATCCTCAGCGCCAGCATTGCCGGCCCCTTTGTGAGCTGGACGGCCGATCTCGTCTCGTTTGCCATCAGCGCGCTCACCGGCGTCATCTTGCTGTTGGCCTGCCGCAAGGTGATTGACTGGCTGTTCCTCCCGCGCACGACGCTCCAAATCGAGATCGAGCGCGACCGGAACGTAGCCGCGTTGGCGCTCACCGAAGGGATGATCATTGCCGTCGCCATCATTATCAGCGTCGTGATCTAGGACACGGTCGTCACCGGCCAGCAGTGAGGTAGTCACCGGCATGGCACAGGCGCCGGAGCAGGACACGCCCGGGACCGCTCCGGCAGTGCCGAACGGTAGCTGGTCGGCCCACCTCCCGACCGTCCTGCTCGCCGCCTGCATGTTCTTCACCGGCGCCGCCGGTCTCGTCAGCGAGTACGTCCTCAGCACGGTCAGTACCTACATTCTCGGCAACTCCATCGAGCAGTTCAGCGTGATTATCGCGCTGATGCTCCTGATGATGGGGCTGGCCGGCTATCTTCAGCGTTACCTGAGCGACCGGCAGCTGCTCGACAAGTTCATCCTCGTGGAGAGCGGCCTGGCGCTGCTCGCCGCGTTCGCACCCCTCGCCATCTATGCGTCGTTCGGGTATCTGCCCTCCCATTTTCGGTTGATCCAATACTTCTTCGTCATCGCGATTGGCTTGCTGATCGGATTCGAGATTCCGCTGGTGTTGCGGATCAATCAGCAGTACGTCAAGACCCTCGGCGCCAACCTGGCCACGACCTACGCCTTCGACTACGTGGGTGGGTTTGTCGGCGCGGTGATCTGGACCTACGTGCTGCTCCGCACCTTTCCGATTACCGAGATCAGCTTCCTCGTCGCCGGCGTGAACTTTGCCATTGCCGCCGTGACCTTCGCCTACTTTCTGTCCCGCGGCCTCATCGCCGCACGCTGGCTGACCATCGTGGCCGTGCTCGTGACCGGTGCCGCCCTCATCTACGGCTACACGCACAATCGGGACTGGAGCCGGCTCCTCGAGCAGAGCTTCTACCGCGATCCGGTCGTCTTTTCGGAGCTGACCCGGTACCAGCAGCTGGTCCTCACGCACAGCCGGGCGGCGAACGACTATCGGTTCTTCATCAACGGCAACCTGCAATTCTCCAGTGTGGATGAGGCGATCTACCACGAGCACCTGGTCCACCCGGTCATGTCGCTGGTCCCGGATCGCCGCCGCGTGCTCGTGCTCGGCGGCGGTGACGGATTGGCGCTCCGCGAGCTGCTAAAGTATCCACAGGTCGAGACGGTGACACTGGTGGACATAGACCCGGCGGTCATCCGCGTAGCAGCGACCCATCCGGTGTTCACTATGCTCAATGAGCACGCCTTTGCGGATGCGCGGGTATCTGCCCAGCCCTCGCCCGGTGTCGTCGCCAGCGGCGAACGCGCCCTGCTGCACCAGACGCCGCGGCAAAGATATTCGCGCAGCGCAGCGTCCTCGGAGCCGGTCGGGCGCGTCGAGGTCTTCACGATTGACGCCGACCGCTTCCTGGGTGAGGCCCGCGGCGCCTGGAACGCGGTGGTCATTGACCTCCCGGACCCCAGCTCGATTGAGCTGGCCAAGCTCTATAGCCGGGAGTTCTACGGGAAGGTGCGCCGGGTGCTGGCGCCGGGTGGCATGGTCGCGTTGCAAGCCACCTCGCCGTACCACGCGCAGGAGTCGTTCTTGGCCATCAACCGCACGCTCCACGCGGCGGGTTTTCGGACGTTGCCCTACCACGACAACGTGCCCAGCTTTGGCGACTGGGGCTGGATTCTGGCCTGGTATGATACCCCTGAAATGGAGATCAGAAGAGAGCTAGCGCGTCTGCGCTCCTTGCCGGTGCCAACCCGCTACCTGACCCCGGAGGTGGTGCGTCAGGCGTTTGTCTTTGGCCGGGGGCGGCTGGAAAGCGAGCATACCGACATCAGTACCCTCATGGCGCCGCGCGTGCTGGACTATTACCGCTACGAGAGCTGGCGAGGAGCGCGCCGCGTGCCATGATAATCTTCCTGCGCTACCTGCATCTCCGGCGCTTGGTGAACGAGCATCGGCCCTTGACCGTGCTGCTGTACGGCGTTGCGCTGGCGTTGCTGATCTCGATTGCGTTTGTGGTCGCCTTCAAGTACCTCGAAGACGTTTCATGGGAAGAAGCCGTCTGGCAAGCGTGGCAGGCCAATACCACGGTGGGCTATGGCAGCCGCCCGGCGGAGTCGACGTCCGGGCGCGTGGCGACGATGGTGCTCGGTACGATTGGCATTGCCTTGGTCGGCGCAACGATTACTGCCGTCTTCGACTATCGTACCAACCAGCGTCAGCGGAGGAGAATAGGCCTGATGAACAATCCTTATCGTGACGGCTACGTCGTGTTCAATTTCCCAGGGCAGGCACGGTTCATGGCGCTGGTGCGAGAGCTACGCCATGTCGAGGAGGACGTTGGTATCTGCGTGGTGGACGGGCGGCTGGAAGAGCTGCCCGATAGCGTCGCCGCGCTGCCGTCCATCCATTTTGTGCGCGGCTCCATTCTCGATAGAGCAACCTATGAGCGAGCCGGTCTGAAAAACAACCGCGTGGTGATTGTGTTCCCGATTGATCTCTCGGTGCCCGATTCGGATGCTACGACCAAGACGGTAGTGGACTTGGTCGAGCGATTCGTACAGGCGGACGCGCGCGTGATCTACGTGCTGGTTGACCCGGAGAATGAGTGGATGTTCGCGGATTCGCACTCCACGTCCGTCTTGGAGACGCTGGAGGTCTTGGCCGTCGTCCAAGAGTGCCAGGACCCGCATAGTGCTCCCGCGATCCAGCGCCTCATGCACAATACCGAGGGCGCCAACCTCGATACCGTGCAGCCCCAGCAGATCGTCGGCTGGACATGGCGTGAGCTGCAAGTCCGGAGCGCCTTGACAGCGGAGCGGTTGCAGGTGCAGATCAATCCGCTGTCCATCATCAAGAACGGCGCGCCCGATAACTGCCCGGCAGCGCAGACGGTGATCGAGGCCGGTGATCTCCTGTGCGTGATTAACCAGTTGGGACGCCTGAGCTGGGAGCAGTTCGAGCAGGAGCTTGTCCGCGCACAGAACGACGGCTCCTCGTAGTCACCTCACCCCCCGGTCCCTCGCCCAGCACCTCCAGCACCGTGACCCGCAGCGTCCCCAGCCACGGGTCGCACTCGACGACCGCGCGCACGCCGAAGGCTCGCGCCAGGTTGGCCGGGGTCAGCACCGCCTCGACCGTGCCGGCCGCGAGTATCCGCCCCTCGTGCAGCAGCACCAGCCGGTCGCAGTAGCGCGCCGCCAGCGTCAGGTCGTGGATGGCGCCCACCGCTGTCAGTCCCTGATCTACGAGGTCGCGGACCAGCCCCAGTAGTTGGAGCTGATGATGCACGTCCAGGTTGGCGGTCGGCTCATCGAGCAGCAGCAACCGTGGCTCCTGCGCTAGGGCACGCGCCACGACCACCCGCTGCCGTTCGCCGCCGGATAGCTCGGTGATGAGCCGCGTGGCAAACGGCTGGATCGCGGTGCGCTGCATCGCTGCCTGGGCCAGCGCCCGGTCCTGCTGCGTCTCGACCTGGAAGCGGTTCAAGTGGGGGTTGCGCCCCATGAGCACGACTTCCAAGCAGGTGAACCCGAAGTCCAACACCGTCGTCTGGGGCACCAGCGCAACTTGCTGGGCAATCCGTCGCGCCGACTGGTGGGCGAGGTCCTGGCGGTCGAGGTAGACCTTGCCGGCACTCGGCGCCACCAGCTTGTTGAGCGTGCGTAGCAGGGTCGTCTTACCGGCGCCGTTCGGACCGATCAGCCCGACGAACTCCCCGGGCCTGGCCTTGAAGTCCACCGCCTCCACCAACGCTTGGCCCTCGATCTCGTAGGCGACTTGGTGCGCGGCGATCTCTGCGCCCCCAACACCGTTTGGCGCCGCCGCTCCGTTTGTCAGCTCGGCGGGACCGGCCGGGCGCGAGCGGAGCCGCGGGAGGATGGTCATAGCGTCGTACTCCGTCGCTTATTGCGATACAGCAAGAACAGGAAGAAGGGCGCCCCCAGAAAGGCCGTGACCAAGCTCACGCGCAGCTCTTGGGGCCGGAACAGCAGCCGCGACGCGAAATCGGCCCAGATCAAGAAAATGGCGCCGCCCAAGATACTAGCCGGAAACAGCAGCCGGTGATCCGGCCCCACTAGCAGGCGCAAAACGTGGGGCACAATCAGGCCGACGAAGCCGATGACGCCGCTCACGGCCACGCCGACGGCGGTCACGAGCGACGAGAGGGCAAGCAGGATCAGGCGCGTGCGGACGACATTGACACCCAAGCTGCGGGCCGAGTCTTCACCCAGGAGCATGATATTGAGGTCACGGGCAAAGACGCACAACAGGCCGATCCCCACCAGGATAGGCGGTGCGATCAGCTGCACGTGGGTCCAGCTGCGGGCCGTCAAGCTACCGGTGAGCCAGAAGATGATCTCGCGCAGAGCGTTGGCATCGGCCAGCAGCGTGAGGATGGCCGAGATGATGGCCGAGACGAAGGCGCTAATCGCCGCCCCGGCCAGGATCATCGTCGCCAGCGGAGCAACGCCGCGCGTCACCGAGATGCCATAGACGAGCAGCGCGACGGCCAGCGCCCCGCCGAACGCTAGGCCGGGCAGCGCCAGATAGTGCAGTTGGTGGAGACCCAGATAGATGGCCAGCACCGCGCCGAGCGCCCCGCCGGTGGAGACGCCGATGATGCCGGGGTCGGCCAGCGGGTTGCGGAACAGTCCTTGCAGCGCCGTCCCAGCGGCGGCCAGCGCCGCACCGACCAGCGCCGCGACCACCACGCGAGGCAGCCGAATCTGGCCGATGATCTGCGTCTGGGACTCCGTCGTTGGCACGCCGGTCTCGATGCCGACGTGACGCAGCAAGACGGAGGCCGAGACGTCGAGCGGCACGGCGACCGCCCCCAACGCCGTGGTCACGATCAACGCCAGCACCAGCAAGGCGAGGAGCGCCCCCACCACGAGCGCCAACCGGACCGGCAGGGGTATCCGCACATCGGTAGGCAGCTGCCATACCGTTCTGGCCGCTGCCAGCGCCTGCGTTGCCATAGATCTCCAACCAGACGTTCCCACCAACGTAGGGGCGCAACATGTTGCGCCCCTACCGGCCTCCGATCCACCCTGGGCGCGATGAATCGCGCCTCTACGCCGCGGCCCGGACCTACCCTCTCACCACTGACTACTGATCACTGGCTACTGGCTACCGCACCAGGTCGGGGTGCAACACTTGTGCCATGTCGTAGACGGCCTCGGCGATGAACTGTGACACGGCCGTCATGTGCTTGGCCGGGATGACGTAGGTCTGCTTGTTCTTCACCGCGTTGACCGTGGCGAGCGCCGGATGGCCGACGAACTCCTCCCGCCACCGCGGCCGGTTGTCGGAGCTGTATTCGTCCATGATGATGACATCGGGATTAAGCTCGACGACCTTCTCCAACGAGATACTGCCGAACGGCCCAATCCCGGCCTCTGCCGCCACGTTGATCCCGCCGGCCCGCTCGATGATGTCGGACCCGGTAGAGCCGACGCCCGCAGTGGTGCCGAACGAGCTGTAGAACAGGACCCGCGGCTTGCTGGTAGCTTGCGCCACGGCCGCCTCGACCTCCTGTAGGCGTGCTTCCATCTGCGCGACCAGCGCCTCGCCCCGCGTCTCTTCGCCTACCACCCGGGCGACAAACCGGATATTGTCCTTGATCCGATCCACCGAGTCGAAGAGCTGCATGGTAATCACGCGATAGCCGAGGTCCTTGAGCAGCTTGACGCTGTCCGGATTCGTATAGGTCGCAGCAAATACGAGATCGGGCTGGAGCGCAGCGATCTGCTCGGGGTCCGCGCCGACCGTCGTCACCCCCTGCGCCTGCCCAACGACGTTGCTCCAGATCGAGTTCGCGGCCAAGTACGTGACCGCCGCAATACGTTCGGGGGACACCAGCGAGAGCAGAATCTCGTCGGTACCCAGCATCAGCGAGACGATCCGCTGCGGCCGCTCCCTAATGTAATGCGCTTGGCCCGACGCATCCACGACGGTCCGCGGGAACGTGCCGGCAGCCACCATGACCGGAGCATCGACAGGCCGGAGGGCGGCCTGGTCGTCCAACGGCTGCGCGGCGTAGCCGGGGATAGCGCCGGCTTCACGCGCCAGCTGGCTGCCCCAATTGACGGTCACTTCGCCCTTCTGCGCCCAAGGGGTCGTGACTTTCCATAGCTGCAGGACTGCCCGCTGGGTACGCAAGGCCACCACAGTACCCTGGTCCACCACGCGACTCGTCGGCAGGCCGAACGACACCAAGGCGCTGGGCTGTCCCGCCCAGTACGCCGCGCTGATGTCCAGGTTGTCCGCCAGGACGTTGAGCCGATTCTGGACGATTTCCCACTCGGTCAGACCGGCCTCTTCCGGCCAGGCGTCGGGCTTAGGGATTTGCCGCGCTAGGAACAGGAACGTGTCGTAGCCCTCGTCCGAGAGCCGGTCCATGACGTTGACAAAGTCCACGCGCTTGGCCTGGGGATTCCACTGCAGCAGGAGCTTCTCGGTAGCCTGTGCCCAGAAACCGTCTTGCCGAAAACGGTTGGTGATGGGGTAGCCGAGCGCGGCGGGGCCGCCCCAGCGCCGGTATTCGTCCCAGAACGACACGTCGTCGCCGTTGGTGATGGCGAAGCCCAGCTGTGGATCGGGGACGCCGCTAGCTTGGGTATAGAAGCGACCGGCGGCGACCGGCCAATCCGGCGCCGACTGCGCCAGTAGCAGCGTTGCCATGAACGCCAGCACCAGTGCCCCCAGCGTCGAAACGATAGCTACGAGGTGACGGAAGCGCCGGTTCATTCGCTGTGCTCTCCTTACCAGTTTTGTGATCGTTCGTCGATACGCAGCGGGGGTGTCTACACACAGGCCGCCCGTCATGCCCGTCGCCTCATTCGCCATTCCCCCTCTCTACATGGTGGAGAGGGGGCGGGGGTGAGGCGTGAGATCAAGCTAGGCCGCGACCGAGTGGCGCCGGTTAGCAGTACCGGCGCCAAGAGCCAGCGGTGCGGCCTAGTATTGGTGGGTAGTGAATCCGCCCACTAGTACGGACTCACTGCGGCGGGCATGCGGAGAGAGGGAGCCCCTCTCGACGGAGCTTCATCATGGGGATGCCGTCTCCTTTCTCTCGAAGGTCTGGCACAACCCGGAGACGGGTAATCTGGCTTGGCGCAACGCTCGACGGCCCTCCGGTGGGCTGTCGGCACTCGCGCCTCACAGTTGCGGGACAGCGCCGGTCTTGCACCGGACTTCCCCCGTATGCCCTTCGCGCTGCGACGGAGGGCCCCTCCAGGCAGCTGGAGCAGTGAAACGTGCAGCACCCCACAGGATACCGCATCGGCGGGCGGCCGGCTAGGCGAGCGGGGCAGGGGACGGTCTACTGCTCCACGGCGACGATGCGGGTCTCCCACTCCAGCAGGAACTGACCGCCCAGCGGACTCCAGCGATCCTCCATCTCCTCGATGGCTACGGTGTAGGAGTCGCCCTCGGGGTCGTCGATGGTCATGGATTCGTTGACGCGGGCCGCATAGGCTCTGATCATGTCGTGGTAGTCGGTAGCGGAGTACGTGACGGGCACGCCGTTCACGTCCACCAGGCCCCCGCGGCAGAGGACGACGAACTCGAAAACCCGCTTGCCAGCCGCCAGCGGCGACGTTGGAATGGGCATCTTGACGTTTGTGCCGGTATACCACACTTTCGGCAGCCAGGTCCGAAAGCTATCCGGCTTGATGAAAAAGCCGAACGCTTCACCCAGATTGACATTGATGCTGGTCAGCCGAATGTTACAATCCACGCCTATCGTCGCCATGCAGTGTGTACTCCCTCGCTCAGACGCCCGCTACTCCGGGGTTGCCGCCACGCTGCTCTGTGTACCGGCCGGCGGCGGTTGCGTAGCCGCATTCCGGGTATACCGAGCCTCTATGTTCTCCACGTGTGTATGGGCGTTGTATTTCGCCCGCAGGTCTTCCAGAATCTCTCCCAAACTGAGCGTGTAAGCGCGCAGCCGGTCCAGCTCCGCCGCCAAGTCCCGATCGGTGGCGCCAAAGCCTAGTCCTAGCTGCTCTTGCTCCGTGCTACTGTCGCCGCTACCCAGCGGCAATGCTCCTGGCATCGCTCGCTCCTTCACTGCCAATCCGCGCCCGTCCGCGCCGCTGCCGGCCTCACTTCAGGCGGCGCAGCTTGACCTCCCAACGATTGCCCGGTCCCGTCGCACCTACACCTACGCCGATCCGAATGCGATCGAGCACCCGATACCGCTCCGCCCGCTGCACCGCCGCTGCCGTAGCCGTGGATGTGCGCGCAATCAAGATCAGGTGCGTCGGGAAGCTGGTGCTGCCGGGTAGCTCCAGAAGGGCATCCCACGGTTTTCGAGTGACCGCACCGGCGCGACTGGCAACGCCCGCCGGCACTCGGCCAAATTCCTGCCAGAGGCAGTCGGTGATGGCCTGATAGGTCACCGGTCCTGTGCCGCTGACGAAGACCACTGTCTCGGTGCGTCCCGCCCTAATCCGCGCCCGATTGGATTCAATGTGTGCGACTTTGCGACTATCCAACGGCATCGCTCGCTACTCCCGTCACCATCCGGTACACACCAGCCTCGACATCTCCCCACGCGGACGCTGCGTTACGCGCTACGGCTCTCTACCCGCAGCGGTGTGGGGCCACCGTGGCGCCGGCCGTGGCTCGCTCCACACCACGGTGGACGCCGCCTGCACCACCCGGCTGCGCTGCAAGTCGGCGAGCCGCGACCGGAAGGTCGTCAGCGCGTGCTCGCCGCGCGTCCGCCATTCGGGCGCAATCATGCTGTCGTCAACTTGGGCGAACTGCGCGCCGTCTTGATAGCGGAAGTTGTCGGCCGCCGGAGTCGAATAGGCCCACGCCGCGAACCCATAGGCGCCCACCAGCAGGAGCGCGTCGAACTCTTCCGGCACGGTTGTGCGCGTGGCGCCATTGAGACCGTCCAGCGTGTGACTTTTGGTCCACTGCACCAAAACATCATCTGCGGCCGACGGCGGTGCGGCGACCAGCAAGGTCACGCTCTGCTTATCCGGCGCTAGCTCGAAGCGCCGCCACCGGCGCGGGTATGCTCCCGCCGGCCACTCCACTGCCTCTACGTCCCACAGGCCGATCAGACCGGAGAGATCAATGCGGCGACTATCCGCGGTAGTACGCAGCGTTGCCTCCTGCACGGCGGGCAACGCCTGCGAGAACTCGGTGAGCGCGCGCGCGATAGCGCGGTCGAGGTCGGCGTCGGCAAAGCGCTCCTGAGCGCCGGTCGGATCGTTGAGATCCAAGCGAAGATCGGCTCGTAATGCGGTGAGCGTCGTCATGGTGTGTCCCTCCTACCCCGCGCCTCAGGAAGCGCCGTTGGCACGAGGCCGGTTCAGCGAGCCATATCCCTTGCGCGCTTGCGGACACAACGGGCTACACCATCTACTCGAAGGCGAGGTGTGGCGCGGCCCGCCGGAGCAGCGCCGCGCCCACTCCGGCTTGACGCACGTCATCGAGCGTCCGGTAGGGACCGTGAAGCGTGCGGTGCTCCACGATCTTGCGGGCGGAGATGGCGCCGATCCCCGGTAGGGCTTCCAGCTCGGCGCTTGGCGCCGTGTTGATATTGACACGACGTGCGGCTGCGGCCGGCGCGGCGCTTGGCGGCCCTCCGGCGGCGACCGGGCTACCCGGCGCGGCGGCCGACGACAACGCTAGTGGCCGCGCTTGTCGGTTCTCCGGCGTGCCGGGGCGCGTGGAGATATGGACGTGCATCTCGTCTTGCAAGCGAACGGCGAGATTGATCCGCAAGGTATCGGCCTCGGGGTTCAAACCGCCCGCCCGCGCCACCACGTCTACTACGCGATCACCCGGCGCAATCGGGTAGACCCCCGGTTGCGCGACCTCGCCGGTGACGTAGACCTTGGCCTCCTCAGCCGGCGCCGCCAGCACCTCAAAAACCGGCTCCTGACGACGCTGACAGCCCAGCGCTACCAGCAGGGAGGCAAACATTGCCGCGAGCGCAAGGGCGGCCACCAGGCGCCATCGTGTCGTCGGTGCCGCGCCCTCTGGTACCGCTGCCGCCAGGTGTTCATCGGACATAGCTACTATCATCATAGCGCATGTTATAAATAATGTGCAATATACTACATTGGCATGGCTTCAATTCGGCTGTTCGGGGCTGCGCTGGAGGGCAAGAGAGAGCCACACCACCTCCCCTCCCTCCCTAAGCGGACTCCCTTTCCCTGGAGGGAAGGGGACGGGGGGTAGCTCCAATACCGGCCCGGTTAGGCTTCCGCCTTCACTTCTGTCACCATAGGTGAACGTGACCGACACCACTGCCGCCGCCGAAAGCCTTGCCCCGGACCAGCGGGTCGTCAAGCTCCTCGCTCGGCTACGCCAAACCTATCCTGACGCCACTGTCACGCTTGACCATTGCGCCCACTGGCAGCTCTTGATCGCCACGATCTTGTCTGCCCAGCAAACCGACGAGCAGGTGAACCGCGTCACGCCGGCCCTGTTCGCGCAGTTTCCCTCCCCCCAGGACCTCGCGGCGGCGCCGCCGGAGCAGATCGAGTACTACCTGCGTACCCTCGGCCTCTTCCGCGTCAAGGCCCGCTACATCCAGGGGACGTGCCGGCAGTTGGTGGCAGAGCACGCTGGGGAAGTACCGGCGGATTTATCGGCACTGACCGCCCTCCCCGGTGTCGGCCGCAAGACGGCCCTCGTCGTGCTGGGACACGGCTTCGGTTTAGCACCAGGCATTGTCGTGGATACGCATTGCATGCGGCTCAGTCGCCGCCTCGGCCTGACCGACCACCGTAATCCTCTCCGCGTCGAGCGCGACCTCCTCACCGTCGTTCCGGCGGCGGCGCGAATCGCCTGGACCGACCTACTCATTGCCCACGGGCGCGCCGCCTGCACTGCTCGGCGACCGCGCTGTAGCGATTGCCCGGTCGCCGACTTGTGCCCCCGCGTCGGCGTCACGAACGCTGTCTAACGCTGTCTAGTGACGGCCCCCTAGAGTCCCCCTACTGTGGCAGGGGGCTGTAATTCCCTCCCCTGTCGGGACGGGGGAGGGTTAGGGTGGGGGCCACCACTGTCAACAGGGCCTACCGGAAGTTGCTGCGCGGGAATACCGGCCAGACCGTCTCCACCAGGCCGTTGCGGATGCCGTACATCTCGTCGTGCAGGAAGACGGTCATATCCCCATAGCCGGCGTAGATCACGATTTTGTCCCCTACCTGCACGGAGTCGTTCGGCGTATCCAGCTCGATCTTGCCGTGCTCCGCCGACAGGCTGAGACTCGCGACGTTTTCGATGTCGCGGGGGTGGGGATTCACCACCGGCTGCCCAAAGGCTTTGAAGCCGCTGTCCACGATGATGCGCTGCGGGGTCGGACGACTGACGACCGTTGCCAGCAGACTGAGTGCGATGGGGTGATCCACACCGCGGCTCCGGTATTGCATGTCGCAGAAGATTCCCCCGCCGGCCTGTACCTCGGTGACGCCGGGGAGCGTGGCCGTGTGGTGGTAGGTGAGCGTGCCACCACAGCTCACGATCTCGCACGGCAGCCCCGCTGCGCGGCACTGTTCGGCCGTCGCAACGAGCAGGCCGACCGCGTACTCGATCCCGCGTTTTTTCTCCTCCGGGTCCTCGATCCGCCCGGTATGCCCCTCCCAAGCCATCACTCCCCGCAACGCGAGGCCCGGTAGCTCGTGCATCCGGCGAGCAAAGGCCACCGCCGGCTCATGGGGAGGAAGACCGCAGCGGTCCATGCCGACGTTCACCTCGACCAGGACGTTGAGGCTCACCCCGCCGGCCGTGGCTGCGGAGTCGAGCGCCAGCGCGTTGCCCAGACTTTCTACCGCCACCAGAACCGTCGTGCCGCGTTGCACGAGCGCAACCAAACGCTCGATCTTGCGCCTCCCCACCACCTGATTAGCGATAAGGATATTGTCCACCCCGGCGGCGGCCATCGACTCCGCATCGCCCAGCTTGGCGCAAGTCACGCCGAACGCCCCGGCCGCTAGTTCCTGCCTGGCAATGGCGGGCACCTTGACGCCCTTGGTATGCGGCCGCCAGTGTACGCCATGCCGGCTCATATAGTCGGCCATATGGCGGATATTGGCCTCCATAGTGTCCAGGTCCACCAACAGGGCCGGCGTGTCCAGCTCCTCTACCGGCTGACCGATGAGCGCCGTCTGGCTGGTCATGGCTTCTCCTCTCTAGGTAGTTAAGTAGCATTCCGGGTCGCCGCAGCGGCGTATTGATGCTCCGGCTTCTACACACTCCGGCACAGCGCGCTGCCAGGAATTAATGTAGTGGCGCAACAATACCATGCTTGCGCTCACCCCAACACTCTCCCTCGCCTTCCCTGCCCGTCATTGCGGCCTCCGCCGCAATCCACGTCCCCCGGCCACTGGACTCCCGCTTCCCCCGCGATGACGGGCGGCAGACTCCCCCGCTTCATCGCTCGGTGATGGTCCATCAGGAGTTGCGGCCGATCAGCCCTCGTCCGGCCACCAGGTAGCCACGATGCGGTCGAGGCGAAAGGTGCGCTCGTCAGCGCGTAGGTGGCAGTAGGCGACGAGGTACCGCCCCTCCACCAAGAGCGGACTGACGACCCGCTCATTGGTCTCACCCGGCTTGGCGTAGCGCATAGCGATGGGTCGCCCGTCGCGCACAGCAGTCGCCAGCGGCTCCGGCAGATCGCTCGACTCGATGGCGCGGTCGAGCGGCAGGGAGCGATGCGCGGCCAGGAAGTCGCCCAGCGTGCGGCAGTCGACCTCGCGCAGCTCCTCGATCATGTGTTGCAGCACCCGGTAGGTGGCCCACACGTCGCCTTTCGCCCGATGCAGACCCTTCCTCGACACCCCTAGCTGCCGGGCCACCTCGGCCAGGCTGTTGCCCGGAAACCGGAAGCAACCGCGCGCCAAGGCCAGCGTATCGAGGACCGGCAGGGCCGGAAACCGCCTCCCGCGCGGCGGTATTCCGCACGCAAAAAGCCCAAGTCGAAGGGTGCGTTGTGGGCCACCAGCACCGCCCCGTCGAGGCCAGCGTTGATCCGTGGGATGAGCGAGTCGAAAGACGGGGCATCGGCAACCTCCCGATTCGCGATGCCGTTCACGGCACGCGCGCCGGGGCCGATAGGCCGCCCGGGGTTGACCAGCGACACAAAGAGGCGCGGCTCGGCCCCCGGATCCACGCGCAGGACGGCGATCTCACACACGCGATGGCCGGCCAGCGGCTTCAGCCCCGTCGTCTCCACGTCTACCACGGCCAGCGGGACGTCTTCGATGGGTGTCGTTGGCGCAAGCATCTCAATGTCCCCGCGTAGGGGCGCAGCATGCTGTGCCCCTACGATTCACACGTTGGCTGAAGGTTAACCGCGAGCAGCCTACCCCCGCTATCATGCCCGCTGCGGCAACGCACGGCAAGCACTCTGCTGACCAATATCCCGAAAAGTTGCGGCCGGGCGGCGCAACTTGTACATTCCCCGCCATGAATACCGTGTGGACATTGCCGCGACTGTCTCAACGTGCCGCTGTGGCGCCGCAAGCGGCGCCGATTTTGACTGTGCCAATTCGCCTTCAGGCCAGTGGCACACGCCGCATCGTCGAGGGCGACCTGGCGCCGGACAGGGAGATCAAAACCGGCTCGCGTCTGCTCATCATCAGCCGGCACCAGTCGTATCTGACCCACGGTCTCCACAAGTACCCGGCCAAGTTCTTCCCGGAGCTACCGCGTTGGGCCGTCCGGCGCTACGCCCGCGAAGGTCCGATCATTGATCCGATGTGCGGCTCCGGGACCGTCAATATCGAGGCACTGCTGACCCGGCGACCCTCGATTGGCGCGGACGTGGACCCCTTTGCCCGCCTCTTGGCCGGCGTCAAGACGACGCCGCTGTCGGCGCAAACGCTGGCCAAAATCTGGGCTTGGCTCGTCGCCGCCATCTGGGAGCGCAAGCATTCCTTCCAAATCGTCCTCCCCGAATTTCCGCGGCGCGATACCCTCTGGTTTCGACCGGACATCTCGGAGGAGCTGGGGTTGATCCGCAGCGCCATCCACGCCATCCCGTTCTGGTCGCAGTTCCGTATACGCAAGGCCGACCGGCAGCAGTATCGGGACTTCTTCCTCGTGGCGATGTCGTCTATCGTCCGCGCCGTCTCCAACGCCGACAACAACTGCACCCGTACCGTGGTGCGCGCCAAGCTGAACAAGCGCATCATCCCCGGTATGGCGCTGGAGCTTTTCCGCAAGGCTGCCGAGCAAAGTATTGCCCGCATGCAGGAGTTCGAGGCGGTCTGTCCACGCGACGTCCCGGTTAAGATCATGGCCGACGATGCACGTGTACTGTCGCACCCCGACGAGTCCGTCGAACTGGCCGTCACCTCGCCGCCGTACATCAACGCGGTGGACTATCCGCGCACCCACCAGTTGGAAATGAGCTGGCTGGAGCTATGGCCGGATGGCCCGATGGCGAACCTCAAGCGCCACCACATCGGCACCGAGGTAGTCCGCGCCAAGGAGTACGCCGACTTACAGCAGACCGGTATCGTAGACCTCGACGCGCTGCTGGCCGATATCTACGCGGTGGACCGGCGGCGCTCGTTCATCATCTACAAGTATTTCGAGGATATGCGCCGCAACCTGGCGGAGGTGCGGCGCGTGCTGCGACCGGGCGGCCGCTACGTCGTCGTCGTCGGCAACAACATGATCCGCCGGCGCCGCGTGCCGACGCATCAGTTTCTCGCCGAGATCGCGGAAGAGGTCGGCTTCGAGCTAGAGACGTATTTCTGCTCGGAAGTAATCCGCCACTTTATCAAGGTGCCCCGCCAGGAGCGGATCAACGACGATTGGGTGCTCGTGCTGCGGAAGCGTCCTTAGCTCAAAGCGCCGGCCCCCGCCCGGAAACCGCCTCCAGCAGCGACCGGGGTCAGTTGGAGAGTCACCATAGAAATCGAGGCACGCCTGCGCGCTATTGATCGGGTGAGGCTCACACCGCTGGTGCGGCAGGCGCTAGGCAGCGACACTGTCGAGGTCACCGACTGGAAATATCACCCTATCGATAGCTATAGCGACAACCTTATGTATCGTTGGGCTGGCAATGCACACCATCAGGAGGCCGATCCCACCTCCAGGCAAGGGATATCCTGGGCCATCATCCTCAAAATCGTGTCTCGGCGCGCCGAGCTTGACAGCGGCACGCGCGAGGCCCAGGCCTACCAATCGGGACTACTCGCCGACCTGCCTGGAGGCATGGCAGCCCCACGCTGTCTTGCCGTTGAAGAACAGGCCGGATACCATTGGATGTGGCTGGAGGAGCTTACGGATCACGTGGGTCAGCCCTGGCCCCTAGCCCGCTATCGGCTGGCCGCCCGACACCTCGGTCAGTTTAACGGCGCCTACCTAGCTGGTCGCCCCTTGCCAGCCGATCCGTGGCTCAGTCGCGGATTTCTGCGGGCGTGGGTCACGCGACGTGCCACCTCCGCAGCCAAACTTCCCGGTATTCGGGAGCACCCATTGGTGCGTCGCGCGTTTCCACCGGCCGTTGCCGATGGCGTCTTGCGTCTCTGGCGAGACATGGACACGCTGCTCGATGCCCTCGATCAGCTACCGCAGACCTTGTGCCATCTCGATGCGAACCCGTCTAATCTGTTCGCCCGGCGAGGGGTAGGTGGCCAGGTACAGACAGTAGCAGTTGACTGGGAGTGTGTGGGCATCGCGCCGCTTGGGGCGGAGATCGTCGGACTCGTCTCGTCGGCCCTCTGGCGTGGGATGGTGGAGATGGCCGTGGCTCGGGAACTGGACGAGTTGGCTTTCGCTGGCTACCTCGCTGGACTGCGCGCAGCCGGCTGGCAGGGTGATCCACGGGGGGTGCGGTTCGGGTACACGGCGGCGGCGGCGCTACGCTATCTCCTGGCCTTTGTCGGGGGAACGATCAGCACCGTGCTCCGCGAGCATCGCCACGCCCGGCTGGAGCAGCGGCATGGCCGGCCCATTGCGGAGATCATGGATCGCGAAGGCGAGTGGCGACGCTTCCTGCTGGAATTGGCGGATGAAGCGTGGGAGTTGCTGGCCGTTGTCCGCTAGACTGGCGGCGGCCGGGGGGCACCGCTGCGCTGACACTTGGAGACCACCGTACCGGCGCAATTGTGCTATACCTATGTACGAATGTACGAAAACTGACCATAGGAGGCATATCGATGGACGTAGCAGAACGGGTTGGCGCAGTGACGCGGGGCGGTACCCCTATCACCCTCTTGGGACGCGAGCTGAAGGTCGGCGACCAAGCACCGGACTTTCTCTTGGTGAACACGGACATGGGGGAGGTCAGCCTGGGCGATACCGGGTCGAAGGTGCGTATTCTGAGTCTCGTTCCCTCCATAGACACCGGGGTCTGCCACACCGAGACGGTCCGCTTTGACGAGGAAGCGGCCAAGCTGGACGATATTGATGTCATTACAGTCAGCATTGACCTACCCTTTGCACTCAAGCGCTGGGCTGAGGCCGAGGGCGTGCGCCACCATACACTCCTTTCGGCGTATCGCAACCCACAGTTCGGCATCGACTACGGCGTGACCATGGATGACCTGCGCCTCCTCAGCCGCACCGTCCTTATCCTGGACCAGGACAACGTGATCCGCTACACGAATTATCTGCCGGAGGTTGTCGCCGAGCCGGACTACGACGACGTGCTCGCGGCGGCCCAACAAGTCGCGGCAGCAGGCTAACAGCCCGCCTTCTCACCAGCCCCCAACAAACACCCCCCTCTCCACCGTGGTAGAGAGGGGGGCTTGGTGACGGGCCAAAGCCGCACCACTCGCGGGCCAAAACTCCGGCCATGCTGGACTGACAGCGGGGGCCTGCGACCGCCGGAGTTTTAGCCCGCGACACCTGGCATCAGCCGTGCGGCTTTGGCCCGTCAGGGGATGAGGACCCGCAATCTATGCCGCGACTGCGATGCGGCGCGAGCGCTGATGCGGCGCCTTCGGCAGCGTGAGCCGCAGCATACCGTCCGCCAAGTGCGCCTGTACCTCCTCGGCGTCCACCTCGCCCGGCAGCCGCCAGGCAAAGTGGAAATCACCGGACTGCACGCCCCACCACAACCGCGTGGCCTGCTCCGGCACAGTCACCGTGCGCTGGCCCTTGATCGTCACCACGTCGTCGTGGATCGAGACCTCCAGATCATCGGCCTTCACCCCCGGCAGCGGCACCTGTAGCTCGTAGCCCTCAGCCGTCTCGTAGAGGCTAGGGGCCGGATAGTTGCCCGGCGCTGTCCGGCCGCTCCACGACCGGGGGAAAGCCATACTGTCTCGGAGCAGCCGGTCGGCCAGCCCACCGAAGGGGCGCGCTACTGCAAACGGCTCATACCGCACAATCGTCGCCATCGTTCGAACCTCTCTAGCGGGACTGCCGCGTCCCGCCGCCTCATTGTGTGTCACTGCCACCCATCTTCATAGTGGCAGTAGAGAGCATAGCACCTTATTTCTTATTTGTCAATAGAAGTGATCGTATCACTATCAATATCTTGAGGAGGCGACCGCCAGCAGCAGGTGTGGCAGCAGGTACACTGGTGGCACTGGGCCGTTGGAGACGCTCATAGCGCCCCCCGAGCCGGCTCACGAATACGACCCGCAGGAGAGAGGAGCGACCGATGAGGCTTTCCTGTCAGGAGCACTTAGTCCCCGGCGACACCTTCGCCGACCGCCTGGCCAACTTGGCGGCGTGGGGTTATGAGGGAGTAGAGCTGACCGACTTCGACGGCCGGCTGCTCTCCCGAGGGGACGAGATCAAGGCGGCCCTGGCCGCGAGTCCGATCCAGGCGAGTACGATCTGCGGCGGCCACAGTGCCCAGTTTATCCACCGCGATCAGGCCAACCGCGAGGCCGCGGTCCGACAGCTGCGCCAGGTGCTCAAGCTGGCCTCGGCAGTCGGCGCTCTCGGCTGTATCGCGGTCCCGCTGTTCAACCGCGACCCACGGGTGCTCAGTCTCGAACCGTATGCCAGCACCGAGCAGCTGCAACGCGAGCTGCTGGTGACGATCATGCGCCCCCTGGCACAGGAGGCGGCCGACTTGGGCGTGTGTATCCTGCTCGAACCGTTGATCCGCTACGAATCCAACTTCCCCCAAGACCTGGCCGAGGCCGCCGCGATCTGTGACGAGGTAGACAGTTCCGGCCTGAAGCTAATGGCCGACTTCTTCCACATGAACGTCGAGGAAGCCGATATCGGGGCCAGCCTCACGGCGGCCGCGCGGCACGTGCGCCATATCCATCTCGCCGACAGCAACCGCCAGGTCCCCGGCCGGGGACATACCGATTTCGTCAGCGGCTTCCGGGCGCTCCGCGACATGGGCTACGCCGGTTACGGTGCCCTGGAGTGCAGTGTCGCCGAGCCGCGCGACCAAACGCTCCAGGAGACCGCCCGCTATCTCCGGCACTGCCTCGCGCAAGTAGCGTAGCGTCTTCATTTGCCTGTAGGGACAGGCCCCTCTTCATCAGCTTGTCCCTATGCCAACCCAACTATGCTCTGCCAAAGCTGCCGCGGCAGCCAGGTCTGGGAAAGCCATTGGCGGCTCAACCATGACCCGCCAGCACCCAGGCCAAGTTGAAGCGGGCGACACTGATCTTTTCGAGGTCGCGGCTCCGGCCATTGGTGTAGAGGCAGAGAATCGTCCCGTCCCCGGCCACGGCCAGATCGGAGTACCGGGCCGGTCCCGGTTCGATCAGCCGTGAGACCGGCCACGTCCGCCCCTCGTCGCGGCTCAAGTAGACGGTCAGGTCCGATCCGCCCATGCGCGGCGATGGCGTATCCGGGCGCCGGGGGCGGCTCGGCGGATGGGAGTAGAGCAGGGTAGGAGGCTGCCTGTCGGCGGGGCTGGCGTAGCGCACCAAGCCGGCGTCCACGCCCGGACCGGGCAGGTCTTCATGCTGCCCCACCTCGGCAAAGTTCTCGCCGCCGTCGGTGCTGCGGGCGTAGTGCCGGTAGCCGGTGCGCCGGGTGTTCTTACGATAACTGACGTAAATGTCGCCCGCTACCGTTTCCACGAGGCTGGCCTCATCGGACCCGTCGGGCAAGACGGCACCGGCGTGCCACGTTTCCCCGTGATCGTCGCTGTAGAGCAGCCCGCCGCGCATCCCGGGTACCTGTCCCGGCTCGCCGGCTTTATAGAGGAAGGCCGGGATGACCAGCCGCCCCGCGTGCGCCCCCACCGCTAGCTGGATGCCGTGGACGCCGTTGCTCGACCAGGCCACCCAGCCCGCCTTATTCGGCACCGGCCGGATCCGGGCCGGCGCCGACCACGTACAGCCCTCGTCGGTGCTCTTGAGCAGCCAGCACTCGGCGCACCGCTTGCCGGAGGTACGGAAGTAATCCAGAATGTCCACCACCGATGCGGGCACCTTCCAGAACGCCAGGAACAGAGCGCCGGTGCTGCGGTCCTCGACGAGGGCACTGGGACAACAATGGCTCGCCGGGTCCGTGTAGAGCACCTCCTGCCGGGTCCAGCTCCGGCCGCCGTCCTCGCTCCGCGACAGCAAGATGTCCTTGGCCGTGCGACCATCGCTCGTCGAGTCGTGCCGTCGCTGGCACACGGCAATCGCCGTGCCTCGTGCGGTGACGAGCAGGCCGGGAATATGCACCCCAAACCCGTCGAGGTCGTGGAACTGCTGATTCGTATGGTCCACGATGATCCGTGCCTGCGCCAACCGTTGCTTTTGTTCGCGCGTCGAGCTGGCGGGGGTGATGAGCACGGTATTGGGATCGCGGGTGCTGAAGAAGAAAAGCCCTACCATGCCCTCGGCGCGCTCCCAGTGATAGTCGGGCGCTGCCAGCAACGTCTCGCCCTGTCCGGGGAGGAACACGTCCACTTTCTCGCAGTATGCTGTGCTCATCTTGTCCGCTCTTTCCCGGCCAGAAGCTGCCATCCGCGTAAAATACGACCATCCGGGCCGACCTACACCGTAAACGCTATGATCGCTGCCGTCCATAGCCTAGACAGATGTGCCAGAGCAGTGTAATATGGCGATTATAGGCTCACTAAGATACAGACGCATCGTGCGAAGACGGTGAGCCGGAGCCTCTCCCACACCGGGAGAGCGTCAGCGAAGGAGGGAGCTGCGATGGCGAGAGTAGTACGCCGACGATATTTAGGCGGTGCCGCTGCCATGGTCGGAGGGCTATTGGCAGTAGCCTGTGGCGAGCCAACCGTGCGCTACGTCGGTCAACCCCAGGCCGGGCCGGCCGGGCCGGCGGGACCGCAAGGTCCCAAGGGAGAGACCGGCGCCCAGGGTGCCCAGGGCGCGCAGGGTGCCACCGGGGCTGCCGCCAAGCCGGTCCGGATTTCCTTCCCCGACGGCTGGGCAAACTACACGATGGAAAAGCGGCTGCCGGTGTTCGAGCAGGAAAACCCCTCCATCGCCCCCATCTTCGAGCCAACTCCCGACTATCACACGAAGCTGGCGGTGGTCTTCGCGGCCGATACGCCAGCCGATATTCACGTCTTCGAGGCCGACGACGCCGCGATGTACGCCTTCTGGGCGGCAAAGGGCGTGTTGACGCAGCTCGATTCCTACATCTCGCGGGATAGATACGATATGAGCGTGTTCTTCCCGCAGGTGCTGCACTCACTCAAGATCGTGGACGGCAAGTACTGGGGCTTTCCCTACATGGCGTTCATGGCTCGCTGCGGGCTGTTCTACAACATCGGCAAGTTCGAGGAGGAAGCCATCCCGCTGCCGACCGACGACTGGACCTACGACCAGATGCGGGAGACGGCCGAGAAGTTCACGGTCCGCAAAGGCTCCGAGGTCGAGAACTGGGGTGGCGGCCGGAAGTTCGGCGGCGACCTGGCCCTCATGGCGGTCCTGCGTGCTTTCGGCGGCGACCTCTACAACGAGGACGGCACGAAGACGCTCATCGGCACCAAGGAATCGCAGACAGCCATTACCTGGTGGTTCGACCGTCGCCTGAAGGATCAGGTCCTGGCGATAGACCTGATTGACAATCAGCCGCTGCACCCGCGGGCCATGATGGAGCAGGGCCAGTCGGCTTTTGCCGTAGGCTACAACCCTGGCGACCGTCTCGCCGTGGCCAGAGCCATGAACGAGGCCGGCGGGCGCTGGGGGCTGGTGCTCGCGCCCAAGGGGCCGGGCGGCCGCCGTGGTGGCGCCTTCTTCAACTCTCCGACCGGTATTGCCCGCGTCTCCAAGGTGCCGGACGAGGCCTGGGAGCTGCTGAAGTTCTTCGCCAACAAGGAGAGCGCCGTGGTGATGGGCACTGCCCCACCCGGCGCACGCAACACGTCGCACATGGGGCCGCGCAAGGATGCCTACGCCGATCCACGCTTCCTCGCGGCGCCGGGGATGCCGGAGGGCGTGATGGAGACCGTCGCCCGCTCCATGGAGTTGGATGAGCCGTTCTCCTTCGCCGCCAACTTCATGGCCTCGGCCATCGAGCAGGTGATCAACCCGGCCCTCCTCAAGGCCCTGCGCCAAGAGGTAGCGTACGACACCGGGTTCTTCGAGAACATCGCGAATCAGATCCAGGCGATCATGGACAAGCCGCGCGAAACATCCTGATCGCGGGCAGGACCGTTTTCCCATGACCCGGCGGCGACAATCGTCGTGGATGAGCGTGCCGGCCTCTCCCAGGGGCCGGCGCGTATCTTTTCCTAGAGGAGGGCAACACTATGAAGCTAGGGATGAGCGCCCAGAACCTATCGGAAGAGCGTTTGCAGTACGTCAAGCAGTTGGGCAGCGACGGGATTTTCCTCGATGCCGGGATCTTGCCCGGCTATAGCGAGCGCGGCTATGCGACCGCGGATGAGCTGGCCGCGGCCCAACGGACGGTCGCGGCCTACGGGCTGGAAATCCTGAACCTGCGGACTCAAGCCACGGACACCGCTCCCATCCTCCAGGGCCGGCCGGACCGGGACCGCGCGATAGACCATATCTGCGCCACGGTGCGGGCTGCCGGCGCGGTCGGCATCCCCACGGTGTTCTACAACCTCACGGTCTGGCGCAGCTTGGGCACCTCCTGGGGCAGCTATCCTGGCGTGCCCGGCCCCGGCCCGGGTGACCTGGACAACGGCTCCGGCCCCGGCCGTTACCGGCGGACCGTCGGGCGGGGCGGCGCAGTGCTCTTGACCCACAGCAAAGCACGCGCGGCCGAGGACGCGGCGCGCTCCCCGGCGGAGGTCGTGGCCCCCTATGGGCAGATCAGCGCGGACGAGCTGTGGGAGCGCGTGCAGTATTTCTACGAGCGCGTCATCCCCGTCGCCGACGAGGCGGGCGTGAACGTGGGCGCCCACCCCGACGACCCGCCGGAGCAACACTATCGCGGGGTAGAGCAGGTACTCAACACGTTCGAGGGGCTACAGCGGCTCACCGAGCTGGTGCCCAGCCCGCGGAACGGGCTACTGCTCTGCTTTGGCACCCTCCACGAGATGGGTGGCGATACCCTGGGCGCCATCGAATACTTCCTGCAACGAGAGAAAATCTTCAGTTGTCACTTCCGCAACCCGCGCGGCACCGTACCGGGGGGCTACTACCAGGAAGACTTTCTCGACCGCGGCGACATTGACATGTTGGAGCTGATGCGCCTGCTCCACACGTACAACTACCGAGGCTCGGTGGACCCCGATCACGCGGTCGGGATCGCCGGCGACGACGACGGGCGGATCGGGTTCGCCTGGGAGATGGGCTACATCATGGCCCTCAAAGCCGCCGCCGCGCACAACTAGGCCGGCTACCAGGGCACTCGCCGGGGGTGCGCCTGAGTCGGCCTCGCACTGGGGGCCTTCAGTAATCTCAGTACGATACAGGCTCCCAGCGCTTGCTCTCCATCGAGCGATAGGCCGCATCAATGATGACGTTAACGGCGTAGCCATCGGCAAAGTCTTCGCGCGCTGGTATTCCGAGGGTGAGGCACTCCACGAAATGACGCAACTCTTCGTGATAACCGTATACGCGCGCCTCGTCCGGGACCGGAAACACCCACCCGGCGTCGGTCTCTGCCTTCTCCAGCACGTAGCCGGCACTCTCCAGCGTGAAGGCCCGCACGGGTGTGCCGCGCGTGACATCAGTAAAAATAGCTCCCTTGGTACCGTACACTTCGTTGCGTAGGTCCAACCCTCCCCGGGCACTGAAAGAGACATCCGTGTAGGCGAGCTGTCCGCCCTCGAACCGGAGCAGCGCCACCGCAGTATCCTCCGCGTCCATCTTCTCGCGATGCAAGAGACAATCGCCCCAGGCCATCACTTCTACGACCGGAGCCTCTTTACCCATCAGATACCGCGCCGCCTCTACCGTGTGGCTGCCCATGGTCAGTAACACGCCACCTCCAGCCAGCTCCCGCCGCCAGTTATAGGGGGAGTGCGATCCACTGTGCGCCTCACGCAGCCGCATGGTCAGGACGTCGCCGATGGCCCCGTCAACGATCATCTGCCGCGCGTGCATCACGGATGGACAAAAGACCTCTGTCTCAGCATAGCCGTGCCAGACGCCGGCTCGACGTACCGCCGCCAGCATCTCGCGGGCCTCCGCGGCCGAACGTCCCAGCGGCTTCGTGATAACCATCGCCTTGCCAGCATCCGCTGCCGCGATAACGACATCGTGGTGCAGATGATTGGGCAACCCGATCACGACCAGGTCAATATCGGTGCGATGCAAGACATCGGCGATGCGCGTCGTGTGTGCCGGGATACCCCAGCGGCATGCAAAGTCGTGGGCACGCTGGGCGGAGCGAGAGTGGTTGACGACGACTTCTTGATTGGGCACATCTCGCAGCCCTTGCATGTAGAAGTCGGCTACGAACCCGCTACCGAGCATCCCGATTCGCACGGTCATGGTCTGTCTTTCCCTTTCCGGGAGTGATCGCCAGGCACTACCCGTGCTCTCCCACATACACCCCGGGTAGCCTAGCACAGACAGTCGCACGAACGCGGGCCCGCACGGCGCGGGGCGTCGCTCGCTTTGGGGCTGGCACGGGGTCCAGAGTTCGTGACGTCACCGCCCGAACATGTCTGCATAACGTATGCTCTTTCATGATCTGTATCTGTCGCCGGTAGCTACATTGCCGGCAGCAAGCCAGGAGGGAAGCGATGACCGACGACCGCATCAGGGTAGGGCTAGTGGGCTGCGGCGGTATCTCGCGCCTGTACACCGACATCTATGCCGGGCTGGTGGACATCGCCCAGGTGGTGGCGGTGGCCGACCTGGTAGACGACCTGGCCGAGCACCGCCGCCAGGTGTTGGCCGACGCCTACGCCGCGGAAGCGCACACCGCCCACGTCGCAGCCGCCGAGGCCCACGACGCCCAGACACGGGAGGCACATCAGCGTCGAGCAGAGGCGGCCGCGGCTGCCGCTGCGACGCCGATCAGGAAGTACCACAACCACGAGGAGCTGCTCAAAGACGAGGCAGTCCAGGCGATGGTGCTGCTCACCGCCCCGTCGGTGCGCGGCGAGCCGACGATAGCAGCGGCCGAGGCCGGGCGACATATCTTCACCCAAGGGCCGATGGCCCGCAGCGTGGCGGAGGCCGACGCGATGGTGGCTGCCGTTCGCAAAGCCGGCGTAAAGTTCCACTCCCAATGCGGTGCGCGCTACCCCCGCGATATGGTCCTGGCCCGTCGGGCGGTGGCCAGCGGCAAGCTGGGCACGCTCGGCAGCGCCCGCGTCGAGCTGAACTGGTACCGTCCCCAAACCTACTACCGGCGCTGGGCCGGCACGTGGGAGGGAGAGGGCGGTGGCGCCGCCTTCCACCACAGCCGGTACATCATAGACCCCTTCTTGTGGGTGGTCGGCTCGCGCATCGTCGAAGTCTTTGCCTATGCCGGGCCAATGCTGCGCCGGATCGAGCACGAGAGCCTGAGCCAGGCGGTGGTCCGTTTCGCCAACGGCGCCACTGGCAGTATCCATGCCTCCCTGCTGAACCATGAGCAGCCGCACACGCCGAAAGGCCGCATCGAGATCCTCGGCCACGATGCCTCCCTGCTGGTCGGGGAAGCGTACTACAAAGGGCAGTTGGGTGGGACAGTCCCGCGGTCCAACTACTGGCAGGCCCAGACCACCTTCGGCTCCAACGACACGCCGTCCGCGGTGCAAGACCTTGAGGCACTACGCATGGAAGTAGCCGACGTACCGGAACAGGCGAGCGAGGAATACCAGAGTCGCCTCTTCCTACAGAGCATCGCCACCGGATCGGACCCGGTAGTCCCCATCGAGGTGCCCCGCCATCACGTGGAGGTGGTGCGGGCCATCTACAAGTCGGCCGAGGAGCACCGGCCGGTGACGCTGCCGTTGGATAAGAGCGACCCCTTCTACAGCTTTGACGGCCGCCTCACCCACAGCGTCAAGCGGCCGGACTAGGGCGGTCAGCGCGTTTGATACCATACAGGGGCGAGCGATGCCCCATGGCCGAGTGCCACCGGGGACCGGGCAATGAAGGAGCAGAAGCACTCATGGTACAGACCGCGCCACCGGTGTTGACGGAGCGCCAACGTCGCGCTGCCGAGGAGGACGGCTACTTTGTGGTAGAGGGGCTGGTTTCGCCAGCGGCGTGCCAAGACTACATTCAACGTCTCGACGACTACGCTCACGCTCGGCGGCCGCTCCCCGCCGGGCTGGCGATCCAGCGCGAGCCGCGCGTGGCACGGGGCACGCTCCAGGCGGCGCCGGGCGATGATGTACGCAAGATCAGTGGCGTAGCACGGGGCGACGATCTATTCGGCGCGTTGGTGCTCCGGCCGGAGATCGTGCGGATCATCCAGGCGCTGACCAGTCCGAATGTGAAGCTGTTCCGCGCCGACGTGCTGATGAAGCCGGCCGGGGTCGGCTCGGCCAAGGGGATGCACCAAGACTCGCCCTACTGGCCCATCGAGCCGATGGCGCTCTGGTCGTGCTGGCTGCCCTTTGACCCTTCACTGCTGGAGAACGGTTGCATGACCGCCATCCCCGGCAGTCACAAGCGTGGCCCGCTGCCTCATGTCCGCGTGACCGACGACTACATTATTCCCACCGAGCACTACGATCTCGACGACGTGGTTGCCATCCCGATGGAACCAGGGAGCGGACTGTTCTTCCACAGCCTGCTGCTGCACGGCACAGCCGAGAACCGCTCGGCGCTGCCGCGGCGGGCGATCACGATGAGCTACATGGCTATCGAGTCTCGCTACACCGGCCGGTCTCCCCAGCCTGAGTATCTGCGTATCAGCGGCGTAGACGTGCCGGGCGGCGTCTAGCCACCCGCCGGGCCACGCCATAGGGGCGCCGGTATCATGCTCGGTGTGCGCTCTACGCTCTGTGGCAAACCAATGAGTACCTATCCAGGAGCCGGCGGCGGCCCAAAGCGACATAACCTGCACCGCGGCGGTCTGACGGACGACCCGGCGCGGCTCCGTCCCCACCCGGCGCTTTTCGCGCGGATCGGTGGACGCGCGGTCGTGGCCCGGATCATTGACACCTTCTACGACCGCATCAAAGCCGACCCACTGCTGGGCCCCCTGTTCGACCATTCCGCACGGCACAACATCATCGCCCGCGACCGGCAGCGGCGCTTCTTCGAGGCGTGGCTGGGCGGCGGCGACCACTACACAAACGACGAAGCGCGACCGCTTATGCAGGGGTTGCAGCGGCGCCATTACCCCTTCCCTATCACGGCACAGGCGGCCGGGCGCTGGCTGCATCACATGAGCGCGTCGCTGCGCGAATGCGGGATCGGTCCGGACCTCGTGAGCAAGATCATGGGCCGGTTGGCTCCGATGGCCCGGCGCATGGTGAACGAAAAGGCGCAAACGCCCAGCGACAGCAATCCAATGCGGCAGCGGCAGGTGCGGATAGCCACCGCCTGGAAGTTCGCCGCCCGCGGCGACCGAGAGGGGTTGCGACCGCTGATCGCGCGCGATCCGGGCTTGGTGACGCTGCGCTCGACCGCTGGCCGCACCCTGTTGTGGGAGGCCACGAGACGCGGACGCCGGCCGGTCGTCGAGCTGCTGGCGGAGCAGGGCGCCGATGTCAACGCCCCCGGCTGCGACCAAATGTTCCACTTCCCCTACGCTCGCGCCGGCTCGACGCTGGTAATGATTACGCCCTATTGCCTCGCCATGTGGCGCGGATACGACGACCTCGCCGCCTACCTCTCGTCTCACGGCGCGATCATAGACATCTACACCGCCGCCTTCCTGGGCGACGTACCGCGCGTCACTGCGCTGCTGGACGCCAATCCCGAGCTGGTCAATGCGGAGGACCCGGCGGAGGACTTCCTGCCCCGAACGCCGCTGCACCACGCCATCAGCGGTGGCCAGCACAAAGTAGCCGACCTGCTCCTGGCGCGCGGTGCGGACGTGGCGCGGCATAGCCGGTGGCTGCTCACCTACGCCGCGGTGCGGAACCGCCTCGATCTCGTGCAGCTACTGCTCGCGCACGGCGCCGACGCCCGCGAATCGCTGGTGCTGGGGCCGCTCGGTCCCGGCAAGGACCAAGCCATCGCCGACGCACTCATCGCACACGGCTTCGACCTCCACCGCCGGCCGCTGGTCTTCGAGCATTCTCGCGCCGATACCGGCGGCGGCCCGGCGGTAGTAAGGGCGCTACTCGAATACGGCGCCGCCGTGAACGCCCGGGGTCCCGACGGCCGCGCGGCGCTCCACTACGCCGCGCAGGCTGGCAACCTCGACCTGATCGCCGTCTTGCTGGCATACGGCGCAGATGCGAATGTCGGAGACGCGGCCGGCAACACGCCGCTCATCGCTGCCCTGCGGAGCAAGGCCAAGCGGCGGCCGGCGGCCATCGCCGCCCTCCTCGCCGGGGGCGCCGATCCGAACGTGCGGATGGGCAGCGAAACCCCCTTGCACAAGGTCACACGGGACAACGACCGCGCCCTCGCCAAGCTCCTGCTCGCCCATGGCGCCAACACCGCGGCCCTCGATACGCGCGGGCGCACCCCGCTCACGGTCGCCACGCGCAAAGGCCACGCCGCGCTGGTCGCGCTACTGCACCAACACGCAGCCTGAACCGATAGGCATTGTATCCGGAAGGAGACCGTATATGATTACAATCCCGTCCATCCATGCGGCAGCGACACGGGGCGATCTGGCCGCGGCCCAAGCGTTGCTGGCCGCCACGCCAACGCTGGCGAACGCAAGAGATGAGCACGGCTGGGTCCCGCTCTTTCATGCCGGTCACCACGGCCACCAGGCCGTGGTCGAGCTCCTATTAGCATATGGCGCCGACGCCACGATTGATCGCGGCCAAGTACTGCACTACACCATGCAGCGGCGCCACAAAGACATCATGGAGGTATTGATCGCACACGGCGCTTTCGATGCCTACGTCAGGCCACCCGATAAACGGATTCGTGATCTGTTCCTGGTCATCTTCCGGGCACAGTCGGACCGTCTCATGGCGATGCTCCGGCACGATCCTGACTTGATCCATACGCGCGGGCATGCCGGATGGACGCTGTTGCACTACGCCGCAGAACACGGGGACCTGTCCATTGCCGAGGTGCTGTTGGCCCATGGCGGCGAGGCGCTCATCCAGGAGCGCGATGAGGGCGGCAGCACGCCATTGTGTCGGGCCGTAACATGGCTACACCTCGATGTGGTGCGGCTGTTACGGGCACACGGCGCGGACATTGCCGTAGACTGCTTCGGCAAGACGCCGGTGGAATGGCTGCAATGGTCCCTAGAGCAGCGCTGGCTGAAGGATGCTCGCATGCGGGACGAGATAAAGTCCCTGCTCGGCAAGATGATGGCTGACCCGCCGCCTCGTCGCTGACCACTGCTAGTTGCTGGCCGGGCGTGCCGGCCGGTAGACTTACTGGCGAGGTCGCCGCCGGTGAGCAGCGTTGGCGTCGGCTACCGCGCTTGATCGAGCAACGAGCGGTCCGCAGCCTAAGGAGAGAGGGCATCTTGCCAGTACGTATACGTTTGACCCGGATGGGCAAGAAGAAACAACCCCATTATCGTGTGGTGGTCGCCGATTCGCGCGCACCCCGCGACGGTCGCTATTTGCAGGCGGTCGGGTACTACAGTCCGGTAGTCAAAGACCCCGAAACCGGCAAATCAACCGTGAAGATTGATCCCGAGCGGGCACGCGATTGGCTCCGCAAAGGCGCCCAGCCGACCGACCGGGTACGCAAGCTACTGAAGATCGTCGGAGTGCTCGATGAACACGACCGGATTACCGCCTCGCCGCCCCCCACCGCGGCCCCCGCTGCAGAGTGAGGGGAATGTGCGGGAGCTGATCCTCTACATCGCCCGCTCGCTGGTGGACCACCCCGACTCGGTCGAGGTGCAAGAACGGAGAGTGCCGCGCGCAGTCATCCTGGAGTTGCGCGTGCATCCTGATGACAAAGGCAAAGTCATCGGCAAGGAGGGGCGCATCGCCCGCGCGATCCGCACGCTCCTCGGCGTCCCGGCCAACCGCCAACGCCAGCGGGTCATCCTCGAAATTGCCTGAGCGCGTCGACTCACCCCCCGGCTCCCTCTCCAGTGGTAGAGAGGGGGAGTCCATCACCGACTGGATCGCTATAGGGCGTATCGTCGGCGCTTTCGGCATTCGTGGTCAGGTCAAGGTCATTCCGACAGGACGCTCCCCGGAGCGCTTCCGGCAGCTGGAGCGGCTCTATGTCGGCGAAGCACATGACCGCTACGAGATCGAGTATTGCCGGGTGCGCGGCGCCGAGGTCCTGCTCAAGTTCAAAGGGATAGAGACCCGCGAAGCGGCCGTCGCCCAGCGGTACATCTACCTGTACCTGCCCGAATCCGAAGCGATCGAGTTGCCGCCCGGCGAATACTTTGTGCATCAGATCGTGGGCTTACAGGTACACACCACCGCCGGGGAGCACTTAGGCGTGGTCGAAGAGGTCCTGAGCACCGACGCGAACGATGTGTACGTCGTGCCGGGGCCGCGCGGTGAAGTGCTCATCCCGGCCCTGAAGACGGTAATCCGCACGATAGACCTTGCCACCGGGCAGCTCATCGTCGAGCTTCCGCCAGGACTGCTCGCTACGGCCAAGCAGCCCGCGATACGCCGGCACCGCCGCCGGGCCAGGAGGTGAGACGCCGTGCGCGTAGACATCCTCACGCTGTTCCCCGACCTGTTCACCAGCGTACTCGGCACCGGCCGCCTCCGGCGGGCCATCGAGAGCAGGGCACTGACCGTCACCGTACACAACATCCGCGACTGGACCACCGACCGCCACCGCGTCGTGGACGACTATCCCTACGGTGGTGGCGCCGGCATGGTGCTGAAGCCGGAGCCGCTGTTCGCCGCCATCGAAGCAGTGCGCGACCCGGCCGGGCACGTCATCCTACTCACGCCCCAAGGAACACCGTTGAGCCAGCCGCTCGCCGACGAGCTGGCCCGGCTTCCGCACCTCGTCCTGGTCTGCGGTCACTATGAAGGGGTGGACGAGCGCGTTCGCGTGTACGCCGTGGACCAAGAAATCTCCATCGGCGACTACGTGCTCAGTGGCGGGGAGTTGCCGGCGCTGGTCGTGCTCGATGCGGTGACGCGGCTGCTCCCCGGCGTGCTGGGCAGCCCCGAGTCGCTTACGGAAGAATCGTTCCGCGCCGGTATGCTGGAGTATCCCCACTACACGCGCCCGGCCGAGTTTCGCGGCTGGCGCGTGCCGGACGTGCTGCTCAGTGGCCACCACGCCGCCATCGCTGCCTGGCGCCGCGAGCAGGCACTGGCCCGCACACGCACCCGCCGCCCCGACCTCCTCCCACCGCCCGACGAGAAGCACGATTAGCCTGGGTATAGACCAAGCCGTAGGGGCGCGATGAATCGCGCCCTGCCCCCCGTCATTCCCGCGCAAGCGGGAATCTACTCCCCGCTCTATCGCTCCGTGATGGAGCGGGGGCCGGGTGACGGGCCAAAGCCGCACCACTCGCAGGCCAAAACTCCGGCCATGCTAGACAGACAGCGGGGGCCGGCGACCGCCGGAGTTTTGGCCCGCGACACCTGGCACCATCCGTGCGGCTTTGGCCCGTCAGGGGGTGAGCTCCACCCACGCGGCTATCCATCCTGCTCATCCTAATTCAGATGCTAAGATGAGCGCGGCAATCCTATGAGCGAGACGAGCACGGTGCGTTCGGCCATCGGCGCGTATCTCGATGACCTCAGAGCGACGCTGCAGGCCGGCAACGCAACCGAGCCGAGCTACTATCCCCACCTTCAAGCATTCCTCCAGGCGCTGGCGCCCGGCATCACCGCGACGAGCAATCCCAAGCGGATCGAATGTGGCGCCCCGGACGTTGCCCTCTCTCGCGCGACCATCCACGGGCCGGTCACGAGCGGCTATATCGAGGCCAAGGAGCCGGGCGCCCCGCTCGACCGCATCGAGCAATCGGAGCAGCTGCAACGGTACCGGACCCTACCCAACCTGCTGCTGACCGACTTCCTGACCTTCCGCTGGTACGTGGATGGCACCTTGCGCCAAGAGGTACGGCTGGGACAGCTGGACTCCGACGGCCGGCTACGCCCGGCAAGGACAGCGGAACGGTCACAGGCCATCGAGCTACTGCGAGCCTTCCTCGCCCATGCACCGGAGCCGGTCAACGACGCACGGGAGCTGGCCGAGCGCCTGGCCCGCCTCACCCACCTGATCCGCAGCGTGATCGTTCGCGCCCTGGAGCACGACGAGGCCTCCGACCTGCTGCGCGATCTACGCTCGGCCTGCGAGCAAACGCTGGTGCCCAACCAGACGGCGCCGGAGTTCGCCGACATGTTCGCCCAAACACTGGCCTACGGGCTGTTCGCGGCCCGCTGCAACCATACCGGGCCGGCGCCGTTCCGACGCCTGGGCGCAGCGGCGGAAATCCCCAAAACCAACCCCTTTCTGCGCCGCCTCTTCGACACGATCACCGGCACGGCGCTGGACGACGAGCCATACGCCGGCTTTGTCGACGATCTGGCGCAGCTACTCGCCGACACCGATATGGCAACCGTGCTCGCCGACTTTGGCCGGCGCGGCGGGCGTGAAGACCCCATGATCCACTTCTACGAGACATTTCTGGCAGCGTATGACGCCGGGCTACGCAAAGTGCGCGGCGTCTACTATACGCCGGAGCCGGTCGTCTCCTACATCGTCCGCTCGGTGGATCACTTGCTCAAAACACGGTTCAAGTGCCCGGCGGGACTCGCCGATACGGCGCGCACGGCGGACGGACACCCGCGCGTGCTGGTGCTCGATCCGGCTTGTGGCACCGGCACCTTCCTCTATGCCGTCGTGGACCACATCCGGGATTCGTTCCGGCAGCAAGGCAACGCCGGCATGTGGTCCGGCTTTGTCCGCGAGCACCTGCTGCCCCGGCTGTTCGGTTTCGAGCTACTGATGGGCGCGTATGCCGTCGCACACTTCAAGCTCGGCATGCAGCTCGCGGCCCAAGACCTCCCGTCGGACGACCGAGACACCTGGGCCTACGACTTTGCCGGCGACGACCGCCTCGGCGTCTACCTGACCAATACCTTGGAGGAGGCGGTGCGGCGCTCGGACATGCTGTTGGCCCGCTTTATCTCCGACGAGGCCAACGCAGCCGTCCGCGTGAAGCGCGACCTCCCCATCATGGTGGTACTCGGCAATCCCCCGTATGCCGGGCACTCGGCGAACGCCAGCTGGCGGATGGAGCGTGTGGGCCGGCCCGGAGCGAGACAACGCACGCGCCGGGTCCGGACCTGGATCGGCGATCAGCTCCAAACATACTACCGGGTGGATGGACAGCCGCTCGGCGAGCGCAATCCCAAGTGGTTGCAAGACGACTACGTGAAGTTCATCCGCTTTGGTCAGTGGCGGATCGAGCAAACCGGCGCGGGTATATTGGCGTTCATCACCAACCACGGCTACCTGGACAACCCGACCTTCCGGGGGATGCGCCAACAGTTGCTGCAGACCTTCACCGACATCTACGTGCTCGACCTACACGGCAACGCCCGCAAGCGGGAGCAAGCGCCCGACGGCGGCCCGGATGAGAACGTGTTCGACATCGAGCAGGGCGTCGCCATCGGCCTCTTTGTGAAAGCGCCGGAGCAGGACGGCCCGGCGCGGGTCCACCACGCCGACCTATGGGGCGAGCGCGAGGAGAAGTACAACCGGCTGGCCCAGGCCGACATCGAGATGACCAACTGGACCACGCTCGCCCCCCAATCGCCGTTCTATCTCTTTGTGCCCCAGAACGTAGACCTCCGTACCGAGTACGAGCACGGCTGGAAGATCACCGACGCCATGCCGGTTAATGTATTGGGCTTCCAGAGCCACCGTGACAAATTCGCTATCGCCTTCGATGATGCCACGATACAAGCTCGCGTCGCCGACCTGCGTAATCCGACCCGCACTGACAATGATCTTCGGGATACCTATGGATTGCGCGATAATAGTAGTTGGCAGCTACCAGCTGCTCGAAAACGGCTACAGAATGACGATAACTGGCAGCAGTGGTTGACTCACTGTCTTTACCGCCCGTTCGACTGGCGTTCGTGTTACTTCAGCACAGTAGCGATGGACCGTCCGCGGCCAGAATTGCAACAACACATGCTTCAACGGAATCTTTCCCTGAACACGGTACGCCAGACGAGGCTGCCTTTCTGGGAACACGCGGTCGTTGCTAACGCACCGACGCCGGCGGTTTTCGTAGAGATCAAGGATGGCTCCAGTGTTTTCCCGCTGTATCTCTACCCTGAGCCGGATGAGAGAGAGGATGGACAGAGGCGCTTGCCTGAAGAAGGAGCCAGTCAAGGAAAACGCTCGCCGAACTTCAGCCCGGCATTCGTGCGGGACGTGTGCGACCGGCTGAACGGGCAGTGGATTGCGGACGGGCGCCCGGAGCACAAGCCGGCCGGATTAGTTGCAGCCCCCCGTCATTGCGGCGCAAGCCGCAATCCAGGCATTCGTCATGCCGACGACCCGTTCGAGATCACCCCGGAGGACCTGTTCCACTACATCTATGCCGTGCTGCACGCCCCCACGTATCGCAGCCGCTATGCCGAGTTCCTCCGCATAGATTTCCCCCGCGTCCCGCTCACGCGCGACCGCGCCCTCTTCCGCACCCTGGCCGCCAAAGGCGCCGCGCTCGTCGCCTACCACCTGCTGGAAGCGCCGGCCCTCGCCACCGGCACGGTGCAGTACCCGGTGCCCGGCGAGCACCTGGTCGAAAAGGGCCACCCGCGCTACCTAGCGCCGGGCGAGCCGGACCCGACCACAGGAAAGCCGCTCACGGCCGGGCGCGTCTACATCAGCCGCGCCGGGGCACGTCGCGGTAAGCAGGGACAGTATTTCGAGGGCATACCGCCGGAGGTGTGGGCGTTCCACGTCGGCGGCTACCAAGTATGCGACAAGTGGCTCAAAGATCGGCGCGGTCGCACCCTCAGATACGACGACATCGAGCACTACGGACGGATCGTCACGGCTTTGCAGGAGACCATCCGCCTGATGGCCGAGATCGACGCCGCCATCCCCACCTGGCCCCTACCTTAATCTGCCACTTTTGTCTGCATCAAGATTATCAGGATGAGGAGATACACAGAATGGAGGGCCGTATATCCTGCCCATCATCTAATCCTGAAAATCCTGATACAGACAAAACAGCGGCGAGCATCACTCCCATCATTCCGGCGCGGGCCGGAATCCACGTCCCCCTGTGGAGCGAGGGAGCATGCTACTACCTCTCCCGTACACCCTCGTCATCGGTTGGTAACGATAGCTGCCCTAGCATCTGCGGTCGCTCACAGCGGATGTGCGGATGCTTGACCGCTACCAGCTTCTTATCCCACGCAAGGAGGACATCACAGCCGGCACGCAGGGCACAGGCTAAATGGATAGCATCAGCAGGTGACAGCCCGTACTCTCGACAGAAGCTATTGGCCTGCTCTCCGATCTGCCGATCTACGTCAGTCACGACAATGAAACTATTTTCGAAGAAAGCAAGTATTTCTTCGTCTTCATTCTCGGTAAGCCGTCCATGTCCTCGTTTCTTATGAACTTCGGCAAGAGTCAGCGCAGAGATATGGATCATGAAGTCTCCATTCCCAGCGCGGATGAGAATATGCTCTGCGATCTTCTTACGGTCAACACCGTTGCTAACTTCTCCTTTCAGCCAACCGATAAAGACTGAGGAGTCCAAGTAAGGCTTTGTATATTGATCAGCCATCGCGAAGACTCCTGATGTATTCCTCGGTAGTGAGTCCCCCGGTAAAATCCGGGTACTTGCCACCAAGCTCCGCTATGGTGGGTAGCTCCTCTCGTTCGCGGAGGATACGCAGTCGTTCGGCCTTGATCCGTATCGGCTCGCCGCGGGCATTTCTCTCCAAGCGGCCACTCGCATGTACCCGCCGACCGAGGGCCTCTTTCGCGTAGTTAAGCAGTTGCTCTTCCACCGCCGGGATGTCACAACGGATCGCCTTCTTGGTGCGGCTGTGGTAGATCGTAAACCGAGAGCCACGATGGATCGAAATAGTCTCCAGTGTTCCCTCCGCCGAGCCGAGAGACCGATATTTCACCGGGATCAATTGATCCATGTGTGCAGAAGCCTTTGGGGAGATGGTGACAGACTGCTCAGGCCCCGAAACAACGATACCCTCTATACCATCTTTCCCAATTCGCCGGACAATCCGCCGAGCAGCTTTCATACCCGGTTCGGTGAGATAAGCCGGACTCAACCCTTTATGCTCAATACGGTCCCAACCAGCCACATAGACCTTGGCTACCTCCGGGCCGAAGTTTTTCTCTTCCAGACGGCTACGCGATTCCGTTTCTATAATGAGACTGCCTGTCGAAACATTGGTAATCAGCCACTCCAAACTCGCCTTTTTCTCACGAGAAATGGCAAGGTCATACTCTCGAAGCATCCGGAGATGATCGTTGATCTGGCCCATAAAACCGGCCAGGGTGATATTACCCAGTTCCCCCTGCACCTGAAAACGCAACCTAGCCATCCGTGGCCTCACCTCTCTGCGTCAGCAGCACCGGGCGCGTCAGGCCACTCCCATCGGCTGTGACACATCACCCCTAACCATACACTATCTGTCTGGCTGTAGGGCTAGGTGAGGCATCCGGCCCTGGATTGCAGCTTGCGCCGCAATGACGCCCCTCGGCTGACGGCTGGTTGCTGACAGCTAATAACGGCTACCGCCCGTGCGAGCGCAAGGCGCGATCCATCTCGCGCTGGGCTTCGCGGGCCGCGAGCGTCTGCCGCTTCTCGTACTGGCGCTTGCCGCGACCGACGCCTAGCTCGACCTTGACCCGGCCCCGCTTGTAGTACAGGCGCAACGGGATAATGGTGTAGCCACGGGTGCCGGTCTGTTGCGCGAGCTGGCGCAGCTCGGACTTGTGCAGCAGCAGTCGCCGGGGGCGTGTCGGATCGTGATTGTAGTAGCTCCCCTCCAGATAGGGGGCGATATGCACTCCCTCCAGCCACGCCTCGCCGTCTACGAGACGCACGTAGCCCTCCCGCAAGCTCACCTGCCCGGCACGGATGGATTTGATCTCGGTACCTTGCAGCGCAATACCGGCCTCGTAGCGGTCGCTGAACGCATAGTCGTGGAAGGCACGCCGATTCCTGGCGATGAGCGCATTGCTATCCTGGTGACCTCGTTTTTCCCGCTGCCGCGCTGCACTCATTGGCCCGGCCCTCCATGGTCGGCGCGCATACCCGGCAACGGCGGCTCGTCGGGTGACTGCTCATCGAGCGCTTCCATACCGACGGCCATGAGATAGCCACGCGCCCGCTCGGTGAGCGGATAGCGATTCACGATCCGCCAGAAGGCCGGCGAGTGGTTCGGTTGCACGAGATGCGCCAGCTCGTGCAGCAGCACGTAGTCGCGCACCCACGTTGGCAGCTTTGCCACACGATCCGCAATCCGTATCCGCCCCGTGTGTACGCTACAGCTGCCAAACCGCCGCTGCTGGTTCGTGACGTAGCGAATAGAAGCGATCCGCAGCTTGCCACCGAAATAGCGCCGGTTGAGCACCTGCGCCCGCCGCGCCAGCGCCGCGGAATCAAGCTGGTCGCCCGGCGCGGCGCGCGCTCGAAAGCGCCGGACAAAGCGTTCGACGACCTCCCGCTCCTCGTCCACGCTCATCGTCGCCGGGATACGCACTACGAGACGCGCCCCCACCAGCCGCGCGCTGACCGTGCGTTTGCGGCGTGCCGAGCGCACGACCTGCACGTCGGAAATACCGGCCGGTCGCTCGGCTGCAGCTTCGGCCGCAACGTGTACCGGTGGCAGGCGGGCAGGCAAGCGGGCGCTGTCCGGTCTATCCATCCCCTAGAGGATACTCACGCCGGAACCATCGGCCAAGACTAGGGCAGTGCGGAGGTGTCGAGCGCGGCACGCGCCGCGTGTACGAGAGCAACCGGCCCGGATCACGGGAGCCGCGCTACCACCGCACAGAAAAACTAGAGGGGAGCGGCATCCACCGACGCCAGCTCGGTAGACGAGGGTGTCTCGACCGTCAAGGTGACTGGATCAGCACCTCCGCCCCCTGGAGAGCCTCGGGGTAGGAGGATTTCACCGGCACCATCACACCGAGGAGGCGTTCGAGGGCCATCGTATGACAGCAGAATCCCCAGCCGGTAAAGAAATGACAGGTGCAATGCCAGGCACGATCATCGTACGTTACCGTGTGCTCGCCGTTCTCACCGCGAAATCGAAGACTCAGCTGCTCGATCTCGATCCGCTTTGGCTCTTGCGCGTACTGCCTCGCCTTCAGCACCTTCCCGATTAGACTTGACTGCACCCAGGCACTCCTTTCGAGTCGATTACGCCTCAACTGTCCGGCCCGGCCGTGCCGCGAGGCCCAAGGCGCGGACCGAAACTGCCATCAGCCGCTCCAACAGTATAGCACCGGCCAGCGGCGGCCAGCCGCTCCACACTCCCCCTCGGACTTGGCTCCCGGGCCGCGTGCGTGCCACACTGCGGAGGAGCACCATGTTCGCGGCTTAAGGAGGCACTATGACCCTAGCCACGACCGCCACCGGACCCAGCGGCCGAACCTACGATTTCTCGCTAGCAGCCTGGATAGACCGGCAGTATGCCGCGCTCCCAGCGCCACCACTACGGTTTCGCGCGACCAATGAGGCCGGTTGGCACGACTGGCAGGAGCGTCTGCGGGCGAAGATTGGCGAGCTGTCGGGGCCACGCCCCGATCCCTGTCCCTTGGCGCCGGAGGTGATCGAGACGGCCGAGCTACCGGACGATGGCCTCATCCGCGAGAAAGTGGTCTATCAGTCGGAGCCGGAGACGTGGGTCCCGGCCTGGCTCTTCCGACCGTGTACCCCAACCCAGCAGCGACTACCGGCAGTCCTTGCCCTGCACGGTCACGGCAGTCGTTACGGCAAAGACCTCGTTGCCGACGTGGATCACGGCGATCCACGGATACGCGCCTCCATCACCCGTCTCAACTACGCCTACGGGCTGCAATTCGCCCGTCGCGGCTATGTGGTGCTCTGTCCCGACGCCCGCCTCTTTGGCGAGCGCCGCGGCGGCCCCGGTCTGCCGCCCGACACTGGCGGCGCGGATCAGTGTGACCGGGGCGGCAACAAGACGGCGCTATTGGGCCGGACGCTGCTCGCTCTCACAGTCTACGACGACCAGCGCGGCCTTGACTTGCTGCGGTCACGCCCCGATGTTGACCCGGAGCGCATCGGCTGCGCCGGGCTGTCCTACGGCGGCACGCGCTCTGCCTTTCTGTCCGCCCTCGACGACCGGATCAAGGCCACGGTCATCAGCGGCTACCTCAATACCTACAAGGTCTACGCCCTGGATCGGCAGCTTTGCGGCGCCCAGTTCATCCCCGGCTTGCTCCCTTGGGCCGACCTCCCCGACGTGACCGCGCTGATCGCGCCGCGTCCGTTGCTGATCGAGGCCGGTATCCGGGACGAGACCTTTCCCATCGCCGCCAGTCGCACCGCGCACGCCACCCTCGAACGGGCCTACGAGCTGCTGGGCGTGCGGGAGCACCTCTGGCGCGACGAGTTCGATGCCGGCCACGAGTGGAGCGGTCGGCTGGCCTACGACTTCATGGCCCGCTACCTGCAAGCGTGACGCGGCGCCGCCCACCGGGCGACTATCGCTTAGGAGGAGTCAGCGGCAGGTTCGTCGGGGCTACGCCTTGCTCCAACAGGTACTCGCGGATGCGCCGTAGGAACGCTTCGGCGCGTTCACACTCCAAGGTTGCTCGCTCTCGACCGAATGTAACTTCTACATCGTAATCAGCCGTTAGGCGGTCGTCAGCACCCTGCGCCAGATAGGTAGCCAACTGCCGTTCGAGTTGTCCTGATCGAATCAGATGAAGACCAAAGAGGCGACGGACAGCATCATGGCTCCGGGCGCTCACATCGAACACGTACAGCGCCGCTTTGGCAGCATGCATGATCGCGTAATAGGCACGCGAGACCGAATCTGCATACAGCCCATCAGCAAGGAGGGGCTGGGCTGCACGCAAGGCAGATATCCCGCGCAACCACTCTCCCAAGAGTAGTTCTTTGTTCATAATGGCACCCCATCGCGCTCTACCTCCCGCACCAGCGGGAGGCGGATAGACCTCCGATGCTCCCAATCGGCACGGGTGTACACCATGATCGAGGGGAGGGCGCTCGACATTGCGGCCAGCGTATAGCCGACCCAGCGCATCGAATGCTGGGTTTGGAAGTCCGTGTCGCCGGTGATGATGAGGATATCGAGATCGCTGTCGGGGTGATCGTCGCCGCGCGCCTTGGAGCCGTAGAGCAGCAGCTCTTCGATGAGGCCGGGAAACTGCTCGTCCAGCGCCGCCTTGTAACGTCGCAGCCACGTTCGCTCGTCACCCGTCAAGCTCATCGGTCCGGTCATCCCTTTATGGTCGCCACTGGCGGCTCGAAGTGCAGCTCCAGCGCCTCCCGCAGGTTCCGCAGTGCCGCCGCTTCGCTCTCACCCTGACTCGCGACATCCACCTCCAAGCATTGCGCTACAAACCACTCCCCCTCCCGCCACACGCTCGTCGTCAAGGTGCGCTTCATGCCTCCCTCCCTCTCGGAGCCGCGATTTGGCCACAAGCTCGGTCGTAGCACTCGCTGACAAGACCACTACGATAGTGCCATAGGTGTGCTGCCGCAGCGACGCGCCGGCTACGGCCAGGGCAGGGGGACGACATCCCAGAGCACCCGTGCCAGGATGAGGCTCAGGACCGCGACCAGCAGCCAGTGGAGCAGCCGGGGGCTGGCACGCTGACTGAACCGCGATCCGGCGTGTGCGCCGATGAGGCTGCCGGCCATCACGCCCAGCGCACCTACCAGCGGCACCTGATCCGTCAGCGCCTTGCCGACCGCCGCGGCACCCGAGGCAATCAGAATGATGACCAGGGAGGTCCCGATGACTACGCGCAGCGGCATGGCCAGCAGGCGGAGCATCAACGGCACCGCGACAAAGCCGGCGCCTGCTCCCACCAGCCCGGTCAGGATGCCACCTACGACCCCAATGCCGACGCACCAGAGCCAACGTTCGAGACCGTGCAGCTTTTCCCGCTGCTCGCCATCTTTGGCACGGGGCAGCAAAACCAGTACGAGGGCGCCGACCACCATCGTCAAGTAGAACAGCGTGAGGACAAGCGACGGAATATGCTCGGAGAACAGTGCGGTGGTGACTGCCGCGACGATGCCGGTAGTGCCGATGACCAGGCCAACCGGCACGTCAACGGGTGTGCGCCGGCCGTGTACCAGCGCGCCCGTGGCGCCGCTGACGACTCCCTGCACGGCCGTCATGCCCGCTGCGAGGTGGATATCCACGTCCCCAACGTAGATCAGCAAGGGAATGAGCAGGATACCGCCACCAATCCCCAGCAGACCGTTCAGCCCCCCGGCGACAAACCCTAGCGCCGCGAACAAGGCAAGGTCCAGCAACGACGCGAGCGCCAAGACCGTCACCTAGCGCGGCACGGCCCCGGTCGAGGGCGGTGACAACATCGGCCGCTCCTCGATCCCCTCGGCCGTGCCGACGATGACCGTATCGGTCATGCCGATGAAGAGGCCGGTGCCCAGCACGCCGGGGATGCTTTGGAGGTCACGCTCCAACCGCACGGGATCGGCCAGCGGCCCAAAACGGCAATCGAGCAAGTAGTGAGTATTGTCGGTTACGAAAGCGCCGGCCGTCGTCTCGCGCAGCACGACCTCCGCGCCCAGCGCGCGCAAGCGCGCAGCAGCCAGCGGCCAGCCGAACGGCAGCACTTCCACCGGTACCCCCGCGGTCTCGCCGAGCCGGGGCACCAGCTTGGCGTCGTCCACGACCACGATAAAGCGGGCGCTGGCCGCCGCGACGATCTTCTCGCGCAACAGGGCACCGCCCAACCCCTTAATCAGCCGCAGCTGCGGGTCCACCTCATCGGCGCCGTCAATCGCGATATCGAGGCGCGGGTGCCGCTCCAGCGTCCCGACGGTGATACCGAGCGACGCCGCCAGCAGCGCGGTGCGGTGCGACGTGGGCACACCGACGATCCGCAAGCCGGCCGCGACCCGCTTTGCCAAGGCGCGCGTAGCATAGTCCGCAGTGCGCCCGGTCCCGAGGCCCACCACCATCCCGTCCTCGACGAGCGTAGCCGCACGCTCACCGGCACGGCGCCGGCGCGCAGCGCGCTCCGCCTCACTCACCACCACTCGCCTCCTCTTACCTACTTGCCATGGCCCTAACACTCCGCAGGAGCTAGGCTACAGCGTGCTGCGCGCCCACGCTACTCGGCCCCAACAGACTCCCCCTCTCCACAATCATGTAGAGAGGGGACCGAGGGATGAGGCCAACCAACCGCTACCCTACTACCGGCAGGACGATCCGCGATGGCCGCTCGCTATCATGGAAGACGGTTTGGTCGGCCGGGCGCAACTCGGCGTCGCTCCAGTAGTCGCGGCCGGTGTTGTGATTGCGGTCGAAGAGCGGAAAGTTGCTCGACGAGATCGCCACCGCAATCCGATGGCCGGGGCGGAAGACGTGCGCGACCGGCGTCAGGGGAATAGTGATCGCCTCGACCTGCCCCGGCCGCAGTAGTGCCGGCCGGTCTACCCCATGGCGGTAGCGACAACGCAGGACACCACTGCATAGGTTCTGGGCATAGCCCGGCTGCCCCTCGGCTGCACCCGGCGCCACGTCCAGCAGGATCGCCGTGAAATCGGTGTCGGGTGCGCTGGAGGCGATGCAGAGCCGCGCCTCGACCGGGCCGACGATCTTGAGTGGCGCAGCGAGCGGCCCACTCGTGTAGTACAGGACATCCTGCCGGCCGAACAGCACGCGATGATCGCCTGGCGCGTCCTGTGCCACCGGCGGTAGCACCGACATCACCGGGTCGCGCGGATCGTAGACAAAGCGATCCGGCGGCTCGGCGCCCGGCCGCTCACGATCCAGAAGTCCCCCGCCGCCAAAGCGGTTGGCCGCCGTCTCCGCTCGGCAATAGAACGACGTGGGCTGTACGCCGGCGGGCGGCCATTGCGTGGCCGTCTCCCACCGATTGACGCCCATCACGAAGTAGCGCACGGACGGGTCGTCCAGCACCCCGGTAGCGCGGCCCTTCAGCCAATAGTCGAACCACGGGGTCATCAGGTCGGCGACGGGTACCTCGGCCGCAGGGCCGAAATCGCGGTCGCCTTGATAGCGAGTGCCCCCGTTGCTATGCGTCCACGGGCCGATAATGAGCTTCTGGTTGCGCCGCGCGTGCTCGGTACGTCCCTGCGCGACCATCGCCGTGTAGTGGTCAATGGCGCCGATCAGCCGGTCGTACCAGCCGGTCTGATGATAGACCGGCACCTCGATATCGCGGTGTACGTGCCCGACTCCGCTCCAGTCCTCGGCATGTTTGCGGAGATACGCACGGAACTGCCGGCGCAGACCGCCGAGCACCTCCGCCGGGATATCGTCGAAAGGCAGGAACCAGACCCACTTGTGCCGCTCGTGCTGCTCCCAACGCGCTCGCGCCTCGTCCACGGTCGTCGGCCCCGGAAGGCCCTGCCGCCGGCGGTAGTCAGGAGCCGTGGTCGTGATATGCCACTGGAGGTGACGGTCGGTGCGGAAGATGCCCGGCCAGCGGTCATACGCGAAGCGCGGAAAACCGGAGGTATACATCGCCCGCAAGTGCGGCGGTCGCGTCGGCGCCAGGCGCCACTGAGTCAGCGCGACGTAGGAGCCGCCGAAGGTACCCACGTCCCCGGTACAGCCCGGCTGCCGCGCCGCCCACTCCACCGTATCGTAGCCGTCGGTCGGCTCCAGGTTAGTGCCGTCGTACATCGGCCGCCACTCGCCGTCCGAGGCATAGCGACCGCGAATGTCCTGGACGATGGCGATGTAGCCACGCGCCGCCATCGCGCGGCACGTCTCCTCCATGCCCTCTTTGTTGTAGGGCGTGCGGGCGACCAACGCCGGCAGCGGCTCGCTGACACCCACCGGCCGATACACGTCCGCCCGCAGCAACGTGCCGTCGCGCATCGCCGCCGGCACATCACGCTCCACCCCTACCGTCATATCCATATCGCCTGCCACCCTCACCCGCGCCAACTTATTGCAACGGCCTCCGCCATTGTCCTGAAATACCGGAGGCTGGCGCCAGAGCCGCATCTAGGATACTATGCAACCATAGCCCAGGCAGCGAGCGAGGGGGCACCATGGCTGTCGGAAACATCGAACAAGCGCGGATCAGCCGGCTGGAAGGTGCCTACGAGCAAGTAGACCGCCGGCTCGACGATATGAACACCCGGCTCGACGAGACGAACCGGTCCATCGAGGGTTTGCGAGCCGAGATGAACAGTCGGTTTGAGACGATGAGCAGCCAGCTGGACAGCCGGTTTGGGGAGATGAACCGGTCCATCGATGGCTTGCGGACCGAGATGAACAGCCGGTTTGAGGCGATGAGTAGCCAGACGGACAGCCGGTTTGAGGCGATGAGTAGCCAGTTGGACAGCCGGTTCGGGGAGATGAACAACCGCTACAACACGCTCATTATGCTGCTGATCGCCTCGTGGGTGACCGTCATCGCCGCGCTTATCGCCCTGTTCATCAAATGACCGGCCGCTCGCTGGCCCCTAGCTGGCGGCGTAAGCCGCCAGCTAGGGGCCAGCGCCTCATCTCCGACCCCAAAGTGTAGCCTATCGGCTATGAGTATCCCGGCTAAACAGTCAAAGCTGCCTCCAACCCCTCAGCTGACGCCCACTCTCTTATCACCTCCCACGCTGCTCTCACTGCGGTTTCTTCCGCCGGTGACAATGATTCTCTCTCATATTCAAGGTCGTTCCTTGCTTGGATAACCATTAGCATCATCCGAGCAACCAGACGAGGAACCCATTCATCACGCTTAAGCCTCTCGACACGAGCCGTAATATTTTCCTTGCTTCTCCTACCCTCTATGCCATTCATCATCCGAAGCATGCAGTGCCTCATCTGGTTCAACTCATTAGCCGTTAGAGGTTCTAGGAGAGGTTCCGGAGACTGGAAAAGGCTGAAATGATCATGTGTTCTGAGAACATCGCCTTCGGAAGACCCATCTCGCTTTACACTAGGAGATTCACGGTTGGTAGACTGGATACGATCCTTGAAATCCCAGGACTCGAAATCGGAGACCTTCACGTAGACTCTCCTTCCAGACTTGAAGAGGAGCCTATCTCTCACCAGCCGGTCATAGGCCTGGTCGTAGGTCAACCCTACTTTTTCGGCTACTTCCTTGACCGTCAGGACACCTTTGGGACGGACGGAATCGGGATTGATTTTCCGTTTTCGGTTCCACTTCTCGAAGTCCTTCTCATCAATCTCCCATCTCCCCAAACGCTTCCGGGCTGGGAGAGTTTTCTTGGTGTAGATGTGTTCGTATACCTGGTCGTAGCTCAGTCCAGTGAGTTTGGCGATATCCTGGATCTTCACAACCGTCCTCCCTCGGGGATGCCTAGAGAGAATGAACACTGTGTTCACTCTCCTTGAATGAGTGGATAGTGTGGACATCACCCCAAAAGGATGCAACACATCCTCGGTAGGAGTGAACGGGATCATCCGATGTTACCTCTCCGATGGTAACAGCCACGCATTCTAACCCATCAACAGCCTCCTTCTCCCTACTCCCACCAGACAAGGTCCCTGGTGATCGACCGAGCTCATACCCTATCCTGTGCATCCTGTCCATCCATGTGAATACCTCATAATACGTAGTAGCGGCCCAGCGGCGCGGCGCGGCCCTCGCGGACCTGGCACAGACCAATCCGCGCTTGGCAGATCAGGTGCTCATCATCCCGGACCTCGACCACGCATTCGAGGTGGTGCGCGCCCAACTCCGCGACCCGCGCCGTCGCTCGCAGCGGTCGGTCGGTAGAGATGGTGCGCTCCATGCTGAAGGAGCAGTAGCGCAAGTGGGAGATCGAGAGCGTCCGGCCGTTCGCGGCGAGGATGGCGGCGTCAATCGCCAGGCCCAGCGGGACGGTCGTGAGCGGGTGAATCGCCGTACCCAGCGCAAAGGTCTGGCCGGGCACCCGCTCGCGGAGGTGCCGGAGCAAGGCCGGGCCGTCCTCCAGCGTCGCGGTGTCACCGAGCGCAATCCGGTCCGCCACGCGCCGCCGTTCCGCAATCACGCGCGGCCGACGCACTTCCGAGACTGCTGCCATACTTCCCTCCCAATGGGGCGCTAATCCTACCGGCTACCCTCACCCCGGCTCGGCTCCTGGGGGAGCAGGGACCGAGGGACGAGGCGCCGGCGCATAGAGATGCGCGAGCGGCGCCGCACGACCGCCGCGCACCTGGCACAGCCCGATCTGTGCCCTGCAGATCAGCCGCTTCCCCTCCCACACCTCGACGGCGCACTCGACGTGCCGGGCGCCCAGCTCCGCGACCCGCGCCACCGCCCGCAACGGCCGGCGGTTGGAGGTGAAATGCTCCATGCTGCACGAGCAGTACCGCAGCACGCCCACGTCGTGTACGGTGCCGTTGATCGCCGTGATCGCCGCCTCAATCGCCAGGCCCAGCGGCACCGTCGTCATCGGGTGAATCCCGCGACCGAGCGGGAACACCTGCCCCGGCTCCGGGCGCAAAAGGCGCTGGAGCAGCTCCGGCCCATCCTCCAACGTGGCCGCATCGCCGAGCGAAATGCGCCCCGGCACCTTGCGCTTGATCCGCAGCACCCGGGGCGGTCGGACATCCGGCACAGCTACCCTCCTTATGTACGGCGCTGACGCCGCCAACGCCAGCGGCGCGCACCCAGCGGCCCAGCCGCGCGTTATGGGGAAAAGAGGCATGGGCGTGCGGCTTCCTCGCACGACGCCGCCACTCAATTCTAGGGGTTACACGCACCGGCACGATGAATGTAGACGCAACGTGGGAGCAGGCGCTGGCCGCGCTGGCCGCCCATTCCGAGGTCAGCCGCGCCATGTTCGCTACATGCTTGGCACAGAGCCGTTTGGTAGCGCAGGAGGGCGGCCGTTTCGTCATCGGCGCCCCGCACGTCTTCGCCCGCGACAAGCTCGAACAGCGCTTCCGGCCGTTGGTCGAAGGAGCTTTGCAGTCGGTCGTGGGGCAAGCGCCGGGGGAAGTACGGTTCGTGGTGACGGAAAGTACCGCAGAGCCACCCGCCCCGGTCGCTGCATCCACCCCGGCCCGGCGCAACGGTACTCCGGCGCCCGGCGCCGCGACGACACGCAAGCGGCCGGCGCGGTCGAGCACCAAACGGCGCGGTAAGCCGACCAAGCGGCCGCCGGCGGAATCACTGCCGCTGCCGCGTCTTGCGGAGTCCGCCGACGATTCGCCGTATGCCGGCCTCCATCCCCGCTACACCTTCCGCGAATTCATCGTCGGCAAGCATAGCCAGTTGGCCCACGCCGCGGCGCGAGCCGTCGCCGACACACCGGCCGGGGCCTACAACCCCCTCTTTCTCTACGGGGGGGTCGGTCTGGGCAAGACTCATCTCCTCCACGCTATCGGACACCATGTTCTGCGGCGCCATACCGGCACGCAGGTGCTCTACGTCACCTCGGAGACCTTCACCAACGATTTCATCAACCATGTCCGGCGCGGGCGTGCCGACGCTTTCCGCAGCAAGTACCGCACCACGGACATCCTGCTGATTGACGACATCCAGTTCCTGAGTGGCAAGGAGCAAACGCAAGAGGAGTTCTTTCACACCTTCAACACGCTCCACGGCGAAAGCCGGCAGATCGTCCTCACCAGTGACCGGCCGCCGGCAGCAATCGCCGCCTTGGAGGACCGCTTACGCTCGCGCTTTGCAATGGGCCTGATCGCCGACGTTCAGCCGCCGGATTTCGAGACCCGCGTCGCCATCCTGCGGACCAAGGCTGCCGCCCTAGAGGCACAGGTACCACCGGAGGTGCTCGACTTCATCGCCCAGCGTGTCACGAGCAACATCCGCGAGTTGGAAGGCGCTCTTACGCGCGTGGTGGCGACCTCCGGCTTGCAACCTGGGCCTTTGACCCCGGACCAGGCCGCCGCCGCCTTGTCTGGAGTCGTTAGTCCTCCGGCCACGAAGGCGCTCTCGCCGGAGCGGATCATCGAGGCTATCATCAGCTTCTCCGGCATTACGGGTGAGGCACTACGGGGCAAGGGGCGTGCCAAACAGGTCGTCCTCCCGCGGCAGGTCGCGATGTATCTGTTACGCGAAGACACCGGCGCCTCGCTCGTTGAGATCGGGCGTCTGCTCGGCGGCCGGGACCACAGCACCGTGCTACACGGTGTCGGGAAGATCGGTCGGGAGTTGGAGCGGAACCCAACCATCCGCGAGCAGGTCCAGGCGGTGCGGGCAATGCTCGCGGGAGAGTGATGGGAGCGGACGTTTTGACCGGCAGAGTGTGGATAACTGCCGCGTTGGTGTGGACAACCGGTCCAGACTGGGGATAACCGGAGCAACACGACAAACTATGGCGCCACCATAGGCCACGATCTCAGAGGAACCGAGGCCGCCGCGCTCGTTATTCCCATGCTATCACCAACTCATCCACAATCCCGAGCACATTCGGCATCGGTGAACGACCGGAGTTACTACCGAGGGTGTTGACCGAGCGAGTTGGGTATCCCCAGCATCCACACAATCCACACCCCGAAGACGGCGGCGGTGAGGAATCGAGAATCGAATCAGCAAGCTGAACAGAGGGAGTACGGCAATGCGTATCACCTGTACCCAAGACCACCTGAGTCGGGGACTTTCCACGGTAACGCGGGCAGTGGGGAGCCGCCCAACTATGCCGGTATTGGCGAACGTCCTCCTGGCCACCGACGGAGATCGCCTCAAGCTCTCGGCCACCAACCTCGACCTCGGGATTACGACCTGGGTCACAGCCAACGTGGAGGAAGAGGGCACGGTCACCGTGCCGGCGAGGCTTCTCACCGATCTGGTCAATTCCATGCCGATAGGACAGAACGTGGAGTTGCGTGAAGAGGAGAAAACTCGCACCCTGACCGTGACGTGTCAGCAAAGCCGTGCCGAGGTCCGAGGCATTGACCCGGAGGAGTTCCCCCCGATCCCGACGGCCGAGGATCAGCCAACGGTGAGCATAGATCAGTCCCTCTGCAAGGAGTTGATAAATCAGGTCGCGTTTGGCGCCGCCCGCGATGATACCCGGCCGGTGCTCGCTGGCGTGAGCCTGGAGTTGGATGAGGCGCAGATTACGATGGCGGCAAGCGACGGCTTCCGCTTGGTCATGCGAGACACGACCCTGGACCAGGAGGTCGCGGATCCGGTGAAGGTCATTGTCCCGGCCCGGGCCTTGCAGGAGTTGGAACGTGTGCTCGACGATGACGAGGGTGCCGTCGAAATGACGGTGACACCCAACCGCAGTCAGGTGTTGTTCCGCGCCGGCGACGTGAACTTAGTCTCACGCCTGATCGAAGGGCAGTTTCCGAACGTGCGGAACTTTATCCCGAAGAGCTATGCGACGAAGGTGGTTGTGGCCCGTCAACCCTTCGCCGATGCGATGCGGCGCGTGTCGCTCTTTGCCCGCGAAAGCGCCAACGTCGTGCGCTTGGAGGTTGAGGCCGGCGAGAACGGCGATAAGTTGACGCCGGGGCGTCTGATGATTGAGGCCCAGGCCCAAGACCTTGGCGAAAGCCACGACGAGCTGGACGCCAGTATCGAGGGCGAGAGCACCCACCTCGCCTTCAACGCCGAGTATCTGAACGAGTTCGCCACTGCCCTCGCCAGCGGTACCATTGACCCCGAAACGGACAAGGTCAAGGACATTGATGAAGTGGTCGTCGAGATCACCGGTCCGTTAAGCCCGGGTGTCGTCCGGGGAGGCGGCTTGCCTGACTATCTCCACGTCATCATGCCGATGCACACCGTCCGCTGACCCACTCCCGCTCGTTGAGACTCCCTCCCTCCTGACTGGGGTAGGCACAGGTTAAGCCGTAGGGGCGTCCCTTGTGGGTGCCCTGGCCGACTCCCCCGCCGCCCCGTCATTGCGGCGGAAGCCGCAATCCATCCTGCTCATCCTTGCATCCTGCAAATCCTGATTCAGACCAGCATCGGGCCTAGCCCTAGCAGGGGCCAACCCTCCCAAATCCGCCTGATGTTGTATCCTTCATCCAAGGAACCAGGGAGAGCGCCATGGCGGAAGAATCTGCCCTCGCAGCGGCAGCCCGTGTTCTGGAGGTGCGCTGCCGGATTGCTCGCACGGGCGACTACGTGACCCTGGGACATGACATCCGTACCGAGGGGGCCCAACCGGGGCAAGCGGCGGAGGTGTCCCGGTTGAGTGAAGTCGAGTACACGGTCGTCGGACACCAGAGCAACGGTGACTACCGCAACATTGGCTCCTTTTCGACCCCCCAGGCCGCACTGGCCGCGGCGCTCTCTTTCGTCCGCGAGCCGGGCTAGGGATTCTTGGCCCATCACCCGGCCCCTCCCCATCGCCGAGTGATAGAGAGGAGGGAGTCTGTCAGAGACAGGACGGGTAGGAGGGCAGTCCACATGTAGGGGCGCAGCATGCAGCGCCCGTCCCCCTGCCGGAGCGGGGGGACCATAGGGGGGCCGTACTACCTCACCGAGTGGCAGATGTGCTAGAGTTATCCAAGCAGTCGGCAGTCGTGGGACCGGCCGTTTCGTATCCGAGAGAAGGAGTGCTCCTATGGCAGGAGATCAGCCGAAAATCGTGGCCTACATGAAGCCGGTGTGTGGCTGGAGCCAAGGTGTCCGGGCCGTATTGGGGAAGTACGATCTGGAGTATGAAGACAAGGACATCGTGAACAACCCCTTCAACTACGCGGAGATGGTCCGCTTGACGGGGCAGTATCTCCAACCCTCGCTCCAAGTCGGTGACGATATCCTTCCCGACGTGAGTGGCGAGGAAGTTGAAGCGTATCTGCTGGACAAGGGCATCGTTCGGTCCATGGCGACCGTGGCGACTGCGGTCCAGCGCGGCTGCGAGGAATAAGGCGCCGCGCCTTCTCCCGCAGCCTCTTCAACCCCGCCGCCGCTCTCTCCCACAGGAGTAGGTATGGCCCGCGTCGTAGGGGCGCAGCATGTTGCGCCCCTACGGGCACTTATGGTGCCTGTTTCTCCGGTTTAACTATCCCTGTGAGCCGGGGAGAGGGGGGTAGCTCCGCCTCCCGGTATCGGTAGGTGAAACACTTGCCGGACCACGTCGGTCGTATAGCCGGATACGTGGGGTGTACGCGATGATGGGTGAGCAACGGCGATGACCGCTTCCATTGTCCAGGTGGATGGACTTGTCAAGCGTTACGGCGACGTTCTAGCCGTAGACGACGTGAGCTTTGCAGTACGCACCGGGGAAATCTTCGGTATTCTCGGTCCCAACGGTGCCGGCAAGACGACGACCCTGGAGATCATCGAGGGGCTGCGCCAAGGCGATGCCGGCGCGGTCACGGTTGACGGCCTGGACGTGCGTCGGCAGCGGCGCGCGGTGCAACAGCGTATCGGCGTTCAGCTCCAAGCCTCGACCTTGCCGGACCTGCTACGCGCGGGCGAGGCGCTGGACCTGTTTGCCTCCCTCTACCCCGGATCGTTGTCCCGTGACGGTCTGCTTGAACGGCTCGGCCTCGGCGAGCGGCAACGCACCTATGCCACCGAGCTTTCCGGGGGGCAGCAGCAGCGCCTTTCGCTCGCGCTGGCGCTCGTCAACGATCCCAAGCTGCTCTTCCTCGACGAGCCGACGACCGGACTCGATCCCCAGGCGCGGCGGTCGGTGTGGGAGCTTATCAGCGAGATTCGGCAGGACGGCAAGACCATCGTACTGACCACTCACTACATGGAAGAGGCCGAAGCGCTCTGTGACCGTATCGCCATCATGGACCGCGGCAAGATCGTGGCCTTGGATACACCGCGCGATCTGATCGGCCAGCTCACCGAGGAAGGCTCGATTGAGTGCAGTCTGGGAGATGAGCTACCCACCGACGTGTTGAACGACCTCAGCGGCGTTGTTCACCAAGAGCGCCTAGAGCAGACGGTTGTGCTGCGTTCCGTGGACCTCAACGGGACGCTGGTGGCGCTCTTGCAACTGCTCACGGAGCTAGGTCTCCCCCTCAACACGTTGCAAGTACGCACCCCCACGCTGGAAGACGTGTTCCTGTCGCTCACTGGCCATCGACTCCGCAGCTAAGGCATACCACAGCCGAATCCCACCGCCTCATGGTGCTCTCCCCGGAGGGAAATGCGATGCTCCGAAGCCTCACTGTGCTCACGATCATGCAGACGCGGATGCTCCTGCGTAATCGCATCACCATCGTCACCAGTCTCGGCATCGGCTTGATCTCCATGCTCCTGTTCGGTGCCCTCTTGGGCGGGGAGGGCAGCGACCAGCTCCGGTTGGGGATCGTTGATGAGGATCGCCAGGCAGCCTCTACTCAGCTTATCGAGTCCCTGAAAGGCTTGGAGGCGCTGGAGATTGTGGAAGGTGAGCGCGACGCCGAGCTGAAGGCGCTGGAAGCCGGCGACCGTCGGGCCGTGCTCGTAATCGGCGCCGGCTTTCAGGCCGGCTTGGCGGCGCGAGATGCCACCATTCAGGCCTTCTACGACAAGAGTAACCCGGTGACGGCGGCCATGGCACGCGCAGCAATCCAGAACATCGTTGCGGGCCTGAATCGCAGTTTCCAGGACAGCGGCCCCGATCCGGTCAGACTCGAAGAATCCGAAGTGGAGGCCGAGCGCCTACGCATTATTGACTTCATGACCCCGGGCTTGGTGGGCATGGTCATCATGTGGGCGAACCTCTTTGTGGGCACCCGCCTGGTCGAATGGCGGCAGAAAGGGGTGCTCCGGCGCCTCGCGGTCACGGGCCTGCGGCCCATCGAGCTACTGGCCACCCAAGCGGCCGCGCATCTGCTATTCTCCCTAGGGCAGGTCGTCGTGATGCTACTGACGGCCTTTGCCGTGTTCCGCGTGACCGTGGCCGGGAGCTACGGACTCCTGGCGTTCGTCGTGATCGTGGGCACCCTCTGTATGCTCGCTGTCGGCTATCTCCTGGGGAGCATGCCCCGTGACGCCGACAGCGCCGCCGGCGTGACCATGCTCGTCTCGTTTCCCATGATGTTTCTCGGCGGCTCCTACTTCCCCACCGACAATGCCCCCGCGTTCTTACAGCCGTTGATCCAGGCCTTGCCGCTCACCTATCTCAACCATGCGTTACGCACGGTTATGATGACCGGCGGCGGCCTGCTCGACATGCAGCTGGACCTCCTGGTGCTCGCCGGCTGGACGGTCGGTGCGCTGCTCGTCGCCACCCGCCTCCTCAAGTGGGACTGACGTCACCTAACCGCACCAGTGGTGCGCCGTCATTCCGGCACAAGCCCAGGGCCTTTCCAAAGTCGCCGCCAAACCTCCCATTCTGCGAAGCTTTTCCAACGTCATTCTGAGCAGCCTTTCCAACGTCATCCTGAGCGGCCTTTCCATTGTCATTCTGAGCGGAGCGAAGAATCTCAGCCACAGGAGAGTGACCCTTCCATCCACTCGGAATGACATATGGAAAGACCCTGGCGCAAGCCAATACCATCTTGACACCACTCTCGATTATTTAGTATCCTGCAAAGAATACTAGACTTCCTCAACTAGAGTGTTACCCGGCACGGCGCCGGGAGCGCATTGGCTTCATGGCAACGATAACCTCTGTGGCTGCACCGACCACTCCGGCACAGTCGCGGTGGCCCCGCCATGCCACCGCCGGCGTGCTTGCTACTGCGGTGGCACTGGTGCTCGCGCTGGTGCTGGGGCGGGTGTGGGCCGCGGCGGCGGTCTACTGGATTGTGGGCCTCGCCTTTGGCTTTGTGCTCCAGCGTAGCCGCTTCTGCTTCACCGCGGCCTTCCGCGATCTCTTCCTCCTCGGCGATGGCCGGATGCTGCGCGGTGTCTTGGCCGGGCTAGGCGTCGCCACGATGGGGTTCGCCTTCGTGATGTACAACTATGTCCCCCGCCTGGCCCCGGAGCTACTGCCGGCCTTTGCCGGCATTAGCCCCGTTGGCCCCACCACCCTGATCGCCGGCCTGCTTTTCGGATTTGGCATGGTGATCGCCGGGGGGTGCATGTCGGGCAATCTGTATCGGATTGGCGAGGGCTACGTCGCCTCAGTGGTGGCGTTGCTCGGGATGCTGGGCGGCCTCATCGCCATGATGCTGACCTGGAACTGGTGGTACTCGGCGCTGATTGCCCGTCAGCCGACGGTGTGGCTGCCCCACACGCTGGGATGGACCGGTGCCGTCGTGCTGACCCTGCTGGGATTACTGGGTGTCTATGCGCTGCTCGTCTGGTGGGAGCAACGCGCCGACATGCTCATGCCTACGTTCCCCGCCGGCCCGGAGTTGCCGCCGGCGAGCGTGCGCGAGCATTGGGCCGGTGTCCTCCGGCGCGTATTTGTGACCGGCTGGCCCGCCGTCGGCGGTGGCGTCGCGCTCGGGGTCATCGGCATGTTGTCGTACCTGTACGAACGCCCGGTCGGTGTGACCGGGGAGCTAGGCCGCTGGTCGCACGGACTGTTCGCGGCGCTCGGCGGCGAGCACGTCGAGTTGGCCGGCGCCGAGCTTGGCCCCTGCATGACCGTTGTTGCCACCGCATTCGCCACCAAAGAGCTGTATATGGTGCTGGGCCTGGTCATCGGCTCGTTCGTGGCGGCGCTGCTGGCCGGCGAGTTCAAGCTCCGGGTGCCGCGGCAAGGCCGGCGGTATGTGCAGACCCTCGGCGGAGGTATCCTGATGGGCTACGGTGCCGGCTTGGGGATTGGCTGTACCCTAGGAGCCTTTTTCGCCGGCATCCCTAGCCTGAGCTTGAGTGGCTGGGTCTTTGGCCTGGGGTTGCTCGGCGGTGCCTGGGCCGGGGTCGGGGCTATCCGCCGGATCGGCTGATCGGGTACATAATCGGGTACACGTAAGGAGGTGCAGACTATGAGCCGAGCTACGCGGGAGAGGACGACGCTCGATGTGCGCGGTGAAATCTGTCCATATCCCATGTTGCGAGCCAAAGCGGCTATGGAAGGTGCGGCGCTCGGCGAGGTGCTTGATCTGCTGACCGACCATCCCCCCGCGCTGACGACGGTGCCCTGGCAGGCCCAGAAGCTGGGGTTTACCGCTGAAGTCCAGGAGCTAGGGGGAGCAGAGTGGCAGATCACCCTCTCGCGGCTGGACGACGACACCTGAGCGGCCCGGACAGCGCGCCGCCGGAGTGAATCGCACTTCAGCCTGATCGTGCCCCCCCGGAGTAACCAGCTGGTAAGGAATTAAGGAGAGAAGACCGATGGAGCTACAGGTATCTCGTCGCAGCCTGCTCGGTGGTAGCGCCGCATTGACCGCGACATTACTGCTGGCCGCGTGTGGGGAAGAAGAGGCGTCTACCACGGACGGAGCCAGCGGTCTCGCGACCGACCTGCTCGTCGAAACCGACTGGCTGGCTGGCCGCTTGGAGGACGACAACCTGCGGATTGTGGACGTGCGCTCCCCGGAGAAGTACCAGGAGACCCACATTCCGGGAGCAGTCAACCTCACGATTGGTGCCGTGGATCACAAGGTCAACGAGTTTGTGAGCGACGTTCGCCCGGCGGCGGAGGTCGCCGAGATCGTCGGCGCCGCCGGCATCGGGGACGACCACCACGTCGTCATCTACGACGACAGCCGTACCGTCATCGCTGCGCGGCTGTTCTGGGTTCTGGACTACTACGGCCATCCCCGCATCTCGATCCTCAACGGCGGCTATCCCAAGTGGGCGGCCGAGAACCGCGCCGTCACGCGGCAGGCCCCGCGCTTTCCGGCGGCGACCTTCAGCGCCAAGGCCGATCCCAGCAAAATTGCCGACAGGGCCTACATCCTGGAGAACATGGGCAAGAACAGCGTGGCGCTCTGCGACGCTCGCACACCGGAGGAATACACCGGCGCAGACGTGCGGAAGGGCGCCGGCCGCGGCGGCCGCGTGCCGGGGGCCATCAATATCGACTGGGTCAACAGTGTGACCACCGGTGAGGTGCCCGTCGTCAAGGCACTGGCCGAGCTGAAACAGCTCTACGCAGACGCCGGCATCACTCCGGACAAAGAGGTCATCACGTACTGCCAGTCTGCCGTGCGTGGCGCCCAAGCGTACTTCATCCTGAAGCTGCTCGGCTACGGGCAGGTGCGGAACTACGACGGCTCCTGGCAGGACTGGAGCAACGACCAGAGCTTGCCCATCGATCAGGGGTAGGGGCACGGCATGCCGTGCCCCTACAGCGCCCGTTCTGGCGTGTTCCACTCGTTTACCAGCCCTTGTCAGTGGTGAGGAGGGCCGAGCGGGCGGTCATCCCCGCTGCTCCACCGTTGGTATCCCCTATCTGCTAGACTGACCCCCAGCCCTCAGGACCATGCGATCAGTTGGCACTCAGGCGGCGCAGCCCTCGCAGGTCATCGCGATCGCTTCCGGCTGTGCTGTCTGGTGCTGCTCCTACAATCGCTCGAACGCGCAACGGTAGACCGTCTCACGCTGCGCTATCGGCTACCTGGAGGCGGCCAACAGTCCCCGGTTCCCCTGCTGTAAAGGTTGATGGACGGCACAGTCCGCATGACGTGTGTGGTGAGGAGGATCCTTCATGAAGCGGTTGAACATCCAAGAGGCGTTTGCGGGCGAGGCCAACCCGAATCAGGAGGGGGCGGCCGCCGAAGAGGCCGATGAGGTCGTCCTGCTCGCCGTCCGCGGTGGGGAGATCACGACGGTAGTCGAGGGTGGAACGCCCGACGATTTGGTCGTGATGGATGCCACCGTCCTGCGGGGTGCGCTACGGCTGGAGAACGAGCGGGTGCTCATCTTCGAAATCCATCGCGACGCTTCCGGGGCCTTCTTCGACGACGAGCCGGCAGCGTTGCACTATCGTCGTCACGAAGGCGCCGGCGCTGGGCTGTCCACCGTTGGCGACGCCTCCTATCTGGAGCAGCCGGAAGGGGAGCAGCTGGCGCCGGCCACGGTGCCGGGTCGTCCCGGTGTAGCTAGCGACATTATGAGCACCCCGGTCGTCACCGCGCAGCCAGTTGAAGACGTGGCCAAAGTCGCCTCGGTCTTGAGCTTCCACGGTATCACGGGGCTGCCCGTTGTTGACGATGCCGGCGCCGTCATCGGCGTGGTCAGTGAAGCGGATGTGATTGGTCGCCAGGGACAGACCGTCGCGGACATCATGACGACGCCAGCGTACACAATCGCAGCCGACGTGTCTATCGCCGAGGTCGCGGCGGAGATGACGCGCCGCCGCATCAAGCGCATGCCGGTTGTGCGCGACGGTCGGCTGGCCGGAGTGGTTAGCCGTGGTGACATTGTGCGGTGGCTCAGTGGCGCCACGAACGACTAACGGCGCGCCGCATCCCCATCTCCCCTCACCGCGGCCCTCTCCCAGGAGAGAGTGGGCAGTTCTCCAGCTGTCCGTCATTCCGGCGGAAGCCGGAATCCAGGGTGTCGCGGGAAGGATGCTCCCTGACAAGGAAGGGTGCGTGGCGGCTCCATAGCCTCCGGCTGTCATAGGTATAGTAAGCGCGTGCCAACGCCTCGTATTGCCCTGGTGATCCCCGCCTGGAACGAAGCCGAGTCTATCGGCGCGGTGCTGTCCGAGGTGCCGCCCGACGTGGTGGATCGTGTCTTTGTCGTCACCGGCGACAGCACCGACGGCACGGATGAGATCGCTACCGGACTAGGAGCCGCGGCCTTACCCCAGGAGCGGCCCGGCTATGGCGCGGCCTGTTGGGCGGGCGTGCGCGCCGCGGAGCAAGCCGGGGCTGAGATCGTCGTCTTTCTCGACGGCGACTATGCCGATCCCCCCGCCGAGCTACCGCGCGTGCTTGCTCCCCTTCTGACCGGGCAAGCCGATGTCGTGCTTGGCCCGCGCGACCTCTCCCAGCACCCGGAAGCCCAACGCCTCCATGCCCGGTTCGGCAACTGGCTGGTACTGACCATGCTAGGGCTGCTGCTCCGGCGACGACTCCGCGATCTCCCGTCGTTCAAGGCGATCCGCCTGAGCTGTCTCCGGCGCCTGGCGATGTCCGAGATGACCTACGGCTGGACGACCGAATTCGTGGTCAAGGCCATCCGTGCCCGCCTACGGATCGTTGAAGTACCGGTTGCGTACCGCCCGCGATTGGCCGGCCGGTCGAAAGTGTCGGGCACGGTCCGCGGCACGCTAGGCGCGGCCTGGAAGCTCTGCTCGTGCGCCCTGCGCTATACCCGCTGGCGGCCGGCAGCCGTCCCCGGCATCAACGCCGCCGGGGACACGGAGCGCGCGTGATGCCGGAGCAGCGCGCGGTCTACGTGGTGGCGAAAGCCCCGCGTGCAGGTGTCAGTAAGACGCGCTTGTGCCCCCCGCTCACCCCGGCGGCAGCGGCACAGTTGGCCGCGGCCTTCCTGTTGGATTCGGTGCGTATCGTCCGGCAGGCCGGGCTGGAAGCGCGGATCATCTGCCGCGACGAGAGCGAGCGGGCCGCCTTGGCGCGCCTGGTCGGCGACCAAGCGACGGTGGCCGTCCAATCGGGTCACGGTCTCGGCGCTGCCCTGGAGTCGGCCTTTCGGCTCGGCTTCGCCTCAGGATGCACCGCGGTCGGTGTTTTGGGCAGTGACAATCCGACGCTCCCACCGGCGGCGCTGACGGAGGCCTATGCTGCGCTCGCGGCCGGCAGCGATGTGTCCATCGGACCGAGCGAGGACGGCGGGTACTATCTGCTGGCGGCGAACGCGCTTTATCCCGACCTATTTCGCAACATGGCCTGGAGCACGAGCGAGGTGGTAGCCGTCACGTTGCAGCGGTGCGCGGCGGCCAGCTTGCGCGTCCATCTCGCCCCGGAGTGGTACGACATTGACGAAGCCGCGGACCTCGACCGACTCTCTGCCGCCCTCGCTGCCACCGACCCCCACCCCGCCCCCAACACCCGCGCCGTGCTCGAGCAGTGGCCAGCGGCTAGTGGTCAGTAGTGATGGGCGTCGGCCCCAGTCGTTCGCACGAAAATGACCTTCCACCCGTCATTGCGGCCTGCGCTGCAATCCACACTCCACTCGATGCCCGTTGCCCCCTGCCTCCTTCCGCCAATATGTCCCCATTGACGAGGGTTGGCGTATGCAAGACAGGTCTGGAGCACCGCACGTAGCCCCAGGTGGGAGCCGTCTCGGCAGCATGCCGGCCGACAGCGGTGGCGTAGCCACCCTGCTGAGGGCACCGGGCCATCAACGACCCCTCGCCGCACCGCGCGCGGCGGGGCATGGCCGCCTGAGTGCCGCCCCGAGGGCACCGGGTCCTGACGTACCCCTGGCCCCCACGGCCAGGGCGCCGGGTCAGGACTGTCTGAGTGCCGCCCCGAGGGCACCGGGTCATGCACACCCCCCCGGCGCGCCAGCGTCTGCGCCGGAGCATGACCGTCTGAGTGCCGCCTGGCGCGCACCGGGTCATGAGCGACCCCCCGCCGCGCCGCGGACGGTGGACTACCACTGGTCCGGCACCCGGCACCTGTGGGTGCCGGCGCCGGGCCGATTTCCCACCGCGCTGCGGGCAGCGAGGCATGGCCGTCTGAGTGCCGCACTATTATCGGCACCGGGTCCTGACGTACCCCGCGCCAGCACGGCGCGGGCGCCGGGTCAGGATCGTCTGAGTGCCGCGCTCGCCCCCGCGTCGGTCCACGCCGGCCCCTACGTCTCGCTCCCGCTGGCGCCACCGGCGCACGACCGCTCCCGTCGTGTGCCCAACGCCGCCGGGCCACGCCCAACCCTCGTCACCCACCCCACTACGCCTGACAAAGGGAGGTATATCTGTAGGGGCGCGATCAATCGCCCCACCCCGCTCCGTATGGCACCCCAAAGGTGTGGATCGAACCGCACCGGACAGAACGCCAGCAAGGAGCATTCCTCATGACCGGTGCCTAGATTTTTGCGTGTGGAGCAACGTCTCCCTCACCCTTGCCCCTCTCCCGCCAGGAGAGGAGGCCGGCGGGTGAGGCACTATCAGCTCTCCGGGACCAGCCGGGTTTCGGCCTCTAGGTTGGCCCGCACCTCGGCCTCGGCCATCTGGAGCGGCAGCCGCCGATCCTGGAGCCACAGCGGCACCTGATCCCGGTAGTGCGGACTCGCGGGCTGTGCCGACTGGCCGCTCGTGCTGATCGCCTCGGCGTATCCCGGCCGAGAGAGGTCGGCGCAGAAGCGGTAGGTCGAGCCGCTGACCGCCTGGAAAGGCTGCTCGAACGATGTGCCCGCAGCGCGCACGGTGCCGTTGCCGCCGCTCGTAGGGAAGGGGCCAATGTTGAACCGCCGCGCCCAGTCGGGTGAGCGCCCGCCGAGCGGGTGCGGAAAGGTTACTTGGTGCAGCCGTCCCCACTGCCAGCGCGTCGGATCAGGCCCGGCTATCTCGACCAGCCACTCGATGGCTGCTACATAGGCGGCGTGTACCTCCTCGCGGTAGTCGCTATCGGGAAACCAGCCCATGTCGTCGCCGAGCAGCAAGCGGCGGGCGACGGCCCCGCCCTGCCCGGCGACGAGCGGCGCAAGCTGCTCCGGGAAGCGGGCGGCGGCGATGCGTTCGAGCCAGCGTTGCCAGAACGCGGTGAAAATACTGGCGCCCACCGCCTCGGTGTCGAACGAGCCGGTCCAAGCCGCGAGGTGGCGGTAGGCGGCGCGGGGCCGCTGGCCGGGGACGGTGCGTAGCAGCGCGATGAGCGCCGGCAGCAAGTCTACCGCGCGGGCATGGCGCACGTCGCCTTGGATGGCGGCGATCTCGTCGGGCGAGAGCCGCGCCGGCCCGCCCTCGATCCGCTCGCGGATGCGCCGGAAGCGGTAGCCATCCGCCCAGCCACCCAAGCCGAGATACGGCATATCCGGCGGGTCTTGCGCCCACGGCGGATTGTTGGCGGTGGCCACCCAGCCGCGCGGCGGGTCAATCAGCCGCGGGAGCCGGTCGAAGGGCAGCGTGCCCTGCCAAGCGTGGGCCGGATCATTGGCCGGTCGCAGACCCCGCAGCGCCGTCGCGCGCCGCGGAATGTGACTGGCAACGTGATAGCCGATGCGCCCGTCGCGGTCGGCGAAGACGAAGTTCAGCACCGGGCCGGGCCACCGTTCCAGCGCCACCAGCGTCTCATCCGCGTTGCGGGCGCAGTTGATCGCCAGCATTGCTTCCAGCCCGGACTCCACGCCGGCCTCATTTCCCCGCCAGCGCAAGCTGATCGGCGACGCGCCTCCACGGTCGGCCGTCGGTGTCCAGGGCAGCAGGTCATTGACGATTGGCCCGCGGACCGTGCGCCGCACGATCAACGTCTCGTCCGGCCCACCGCGCACCTTGATCGTGTGCCGCACCACCTCGAACGGACGCCAGGTCGTGCCGTCGCGGTAGCGGTTGCCGTCGGGAGCATCAGTCTCCTCGATGTAGAGATCGCGGATGGGTGCCACGTGGTTGGTCACGCCCCAGGCCGTGTGGCGGTTGCGGCCGATATATGCGCTGGCTGTGCCGACGTAGACCGCACCGATAGAGTCCAAGCCGATAGCCGGGCACGTCAACTGCGCCTGAAACCACTGACTCGGTTGATCGAATTCGTTGTGCGGGTCGCTGCACAGTACCGGGTAGCCGGTCGTCGTGCGCGAGCCGGCCACGGCCCAGTTGTTGCTCCCCTCGCCGCTGGCGTCACCGCCGGGAATCGGGCCGGGCGTGCGGTTACCCGGCCCCGGCACGATCGTCTCCTCGCCGGCCTCGACCTCCAGAAAGGCTTCCAGCAGGTCGGCCGGCAGCGTCCGACGCGCCGCCTCGATGAGGGCAACCGGCTCCAGCCGCCCGGTCAGCATCCACCAGCGCCACCGCCACAGCGCGACCGAGTCGGCGGGTGTCCAGGGCGCCGGTTGATAGTCGAGCAGGCTGAACTCCTCGGACAATGCAGCGGTCTCGATGGCGGTCCGGCGCCAAGCGTTGATCCCGGCGGCCACCCCCTCCAGCAGTTCTGCCGTAGGGCCGCTGATCGTCTGCGCTGCGGTATCGGCCGCTGCCGCGATACCGACGGTCAGCATCTCACGGTCGTTCGCCAGCGCCTCCGGCCCCATGACCGCGGCCAGTTCGCCGCGGACCCGCCGCCGCATGTAGTCCAACTGCCAGAGCCGCTCTCGGGCGACGGCGTAGCCCAGCCCCACGCCCAGGTCATACGGCTCGTCGGCGCTGACGTGTGCGATCCCCCACCGATCCCACAAGATCGTGGCTGCCGTACCGACGGGGCCGGGCACCATCTGTGGCTCGATCCGTTCCATACCTCTGCCGCTGCCTCCTACTTGCTAGAAAGGGTGACACTATTCGGGGACGCATATCCAATTGACCGTCTGATTGCTGGCCGCAAAGCAGCACGTCACCTCTGGTCGAGCGAACCGGGTGCAGTATGGAAGACCATCACGGTTGCATCTCGGAGGTGGTCCGGGCGGCGGCGGCCGCGATGATTTCGGCGAGCCAGGCGTTGAGACTCTGGCCTTCTGCCCTCGCTACGGCCGTGGCTGCCCGATGGACAGCCGGTGAGACCCGGAGCGGAATCTTCCCGGAGAAAGGTCGGTCCGGTGGGCGGCCACGCTCGGCACAGACGGCCAGATAGTCATTTACCGAGTAGCGGAGCACTCGATGCAGCTGCTCGACCGAGATGCCCTCGAACACGATCACATCGCGGGTGTCTACAACCTCGCCATGGAACACACCGGGATCATCATCGAAAGTTATCGCCGCCCGGTAGCCCTTGTACTCCGTCATGGCTCTATCCCGGCCTCCTTCAGGAACCGCCGCAGGGACTCTACCGTACCTTTTCTGACCTCCCGCTGAGGATGAGGGCGGTGCAAGTGCGCGGCCACGTCGTTCAGTTCGATGTAGACCCCGGAGCTATGAATAGATCAGCGCCGCCCCGCGGCGACGGTAGCCACAAAGCCCTGGGCGCGGGCGGTGATGGTAGCGAAGTCCCGTTGCTCCACGAGGTCACGATGGACCAGGTCGCTACCCACGCCCAAGGCGGCGGCCCCGGCGCGTATGAAGTCGGCGGCATTGTCGAGGGTCACGCCGCCGGTCGGGACGCAGGGAATGTCGCCGAGCGGTCCGCGCAGATCGCGCAGATAGCGCGGTCCGAGGCCGCCGGCCGGGAAAATCTTCACCAGATCGGCGCCCTCCTGCCAGGCGGTCACAATCTCGGTCGGCGTCAACGCACCGGGCACGACCGGAACGTCGCGCTGGCGGCAATACTCGATAACCTGCCGGTCCGTATTCGGGGCGACGATGAAGCGCGCCCCGGCGCCCAGCGCTTGCTCGGCGCTGACAACGGTCAGCACGGTCCCGGCGCCGAGCAGCACGTCGTCCCGGGAGGCGACTGCCAGCTCGCGGAGCATGTCGCCCGCGCCCGCGCTATTCATCGTGACCTCGATGACCGACACCCCCCCGGCACACAACGCCTCCACGGTCTGCCGCGCCAACGCCGGGGCCGTATGGCGCATGATGGCGATAATGCCGGCCGTCTTCATCCGCTCGACCAGCGCGGCCTTGGGTGTCCGCTCCGCTCCACTCGCCATACCTACCTACGTTGCCCCCGTGCGCTCGCCGCGAATGATACCAGTGCGCTGCCGCCGCCCTCGCCGGCTCTATCGACCTTGATCGACCTTGATCGGGCTTATCGGGTAGGATTCATGGTCGTGGTGGAGCAGCGCGGGAACGAGGCAAACCATCGTGTCTATACGGGAAAGCACCGCCGATATCCTGGCCGACCTCAATGCGGCGCAGCGCGAGGCGGTCACGGTTCCGGCCGGGCCGCTCCTGATCCTCGCTGGCGCCGGTTCGGGCAAGACGCGAGTTATCGCCCATCGGATCGCCTACCTCATCCGCGATCAGGGGGTGCCTCCGTATCGCTTATTGGCCGTCACTTTCACGAACAAGGCTGCCGGCGAGATGCGCCAGCGTATTGCGGCGCTCGCCGGCGCTGCGGGCCGCGACGTAACATGTGGCACGTTCCACTCCGTCTGCGCCCGCTGGCTGCGCCGCGACATCCGCCACCTCGGCCGCGAGAGCAGCTTCACGATCTACGACGACGACGACCAGCTCCGGGTCATCAAGCAGTGCATGACCGACGCCGGCATTAACCAGCGCATCGTCACGCCGCCGGAAATTCGCGCCGCCATCTCCCGGGCCAAGGACGAGCTGGTCCTCCCCGCTGAGTACGCGCAGCAGGTATCCGACCGACCCTACGAGCAGGCCGTCGCGCGGGTCTATCGGCGGTATCAAGCGACCCTGGAGGAGGCGAACGCCCTCGACTTCGACGACTTGCTCTTGACCACGCTCCGGCTGTTCGAGGAGGTGCCTGACGCGCTTGGGTACTACCGGCAGCGGTATCAGCACGTGCTGGTGGATGAATACCAAGACACGAACCGGGCGCAGTACGAGATTGTCCGGCTGGTGGCCGCTTTGCACCGCAATATCACCGTCGTTGGCGACGACGACCAGAGCATCTACTCGTGGCGAGGAGCCGACATCCGCAACATCCTGGCCTTTGAGGACGAGTACCCTGATGCGACGGTGGTGAAGCTCGAACGCAACTACCGCTCCACCAAGCACATCCTCGCCAGCGCCCATGCCGTGGTCCAGGGCCTGCGCGCGCGGAAGCCGAAACAGCTGTGGACCGATAAAGCACCAGGCGACGAGGTAGCTGTCTGCGAGGCGCTCGACGAGCGCGATGAAGCCGGCTACGTCGCCAACGAAATCGGGCGTTCGGTCGGCGCCGGCCGGCGTCGCTACCGGGACTTTGCGGTGATGTACCGCATGAATGCCCAATCGCGGAGCCTGGAGGAAGCCTTTGTCCGCTGGCGTATCCCCTACCAGCTGGTCGGTGGCACCAAGTTCTATGCCCGCCGCGAGGTCAAGGACCTGCTCTGCTACCTCCGGCTGGCCTACAACCCGGCAGACGAGGCGAGCCTGCGGCGCATCATCAACGTGCCGGCCCGCGGCATCGGCGCCCGCACCCTGGCGGCCCTGGACGATTGGGCCGCCCGGCGCGGCGAGCCACCGCTGATCGCACTACTGGCTCTGTACGCGGCCCAGCAGCACGATACGGAGTTGGCGCACCCTTTTCAGGGCCGCGCGCGCGCGGCCCTGCTCGGGTTTGCGCGGTTGATGGCCGAGTTGGTCGCCGCTGCCCAAGAGCGCCCCCTTGATGACCTCTTCGATCAAATCCTGGCCCGCACCGACTATCGCGCCGCGCTCGAAAAAGGCGATCGGTTCGAGGAACGCTGGGAGAACGTGCAGGAGCTACGCAACGTCGTCAGCGAGTACACGGAGCTGGCGCCACCCGCGGGACTGCTGGCCTTCCTGGAAGAGGCGGCGCTGATCGCCGACCTCGATACGCTGAGTGAAGACCGCGATGCCGTCACCCTGATGACGCTCCACAGCGCCAAGGGGCTGGAGTACCCGGTGGTCTTCATCACCGGCTTGGAAGAAAACATCCTCCCCCATAGCCGATCCAAAGATACTCTCGAGGAGCTGGATGAGGAGCGGCGTCTCTGCTACGTGGGGATTACTCGCGCGATGGAGCAGCTCTATCTGCTCCATGCCCGACAACGTACTCTATGGGGTGCGCCGCGTGAAGCCGATCCCTCCCGCTTTCTCACTGCGATCCCGACGAATAGCGTGAAGCAAATGCAGACCCCCGCGCTCCGCATCCGGGCCGGAGGGAGCCAACCGGCTCCCCCGGCGGCGATTCGCTCCTGGAGTGGCCACGTTTCTTCGACTGGCTGGACCCCGGCGCCACGCGCTGGTACGCCGGCCCAAGCGCAGACGCCGCCGGCGACGCGGCCCACGAGCGGTGACCCCGATTGGCGTCGGCTCGGTATTCGCTCGGCCGCCGAGCTACCGCAACAGCATGCCGGCGCCGGACCGTCCACCTACCAAGTTGGTGATCGGGTTCGCCACGGCGCGTTTGGCGAGGGCAGTGTCGTGGAGTGTACGCTCAACCAGCGTGGTGAGCAAGAAGTGCGGGTGCGCTTTGATACGGCCGGAGTCAAGCTGCTGCTCGGCAGCATTGCCCCCATGACCAAAATCGACGAGGCGTAGGCTATCGGTGAGCAGCCATGCGAGGCTACGATTACCCGTCGGTGTGCCTCGGTACTTGGTATCGTCTGCGCTGGCCCAGGAATATTTGTGGTATAATACATACGCATATTCGTGGACGGGAGACTATGACATGGTGACCTCGATTCGGCTTGCTCCCGAAACTGAGCGACGGCTTGACGTTCTAGCGGCACAGACCGGGCGCCCCAAGTCGTTCTACCTGCGAGAGATGATTGAGCGTGGCCTGGAGGATGTGGATGATTACTACCTTGCAGTGGATGTGTTGGAGCGTCTTCGCCAAGGCCAGGAGCAGGTGTATTCCGCTGCCGAAGTGAGGGAAGCCCTTGACTTGGACGATTGAGTACACCTCAACGGCCAGAACCCAGCTTCGCAAACTTGACAAGCAGCTAGCTCGACGCATTGTAGACTACATGGACGAGCGTGTTGCGGGACTGGATGACCCGCGGAGGATGGGCAAGGCGCTGACTGGTCCCCTGGGTGGATTGCGGCGTTATCGGGTGGGGGGTGTCGCGTGATCTGCGCCATTCAGGACGGTGCTTTGCGTGTCTTGGTGGTGAGGATTGGTAGCCGTGACAAGGTATACCGTTGATGGCTGTCGGGTTGTCCCTCTTCCTGCCGAACCCTACACGATTTGACTACCACGCTCCCGGTGGTGCGGAGAGGTGAATGGGCATGGCGGCTGAATACATAGACATCCTGCGTACCGAGTTGGAACGGCAGCGCCAGTTCCTTTCCGCCGAGGAAGAGCAGGTGCTGCTGAAACCGGCTCGGTACGAGAGCGACGACGACCTCGCCCTCGACTCGGTGAAGCGTCGGCAGCATACCTTTGTGGCCACCCTCCGCGACCGTTTCGTCCGCGACGGTCGGCCGTTGGAGCAGTGGTGGGACGTGTTAGCCGAAGAGGAGCGGCTGCTGGCCGACCGCACGATGATCGGTGCCATGGTGGTGCAGGTGCTCGATTGGTCGGCCCGCACCAGCGATCAGAAAGCCATGATGGGAGGCTTCGCCAGCAAGCTGCTGTTGGTCGCGGCGGTGCTGATCGGCTTTTTTGCGACCTTCACGCTGGCGGTGGGAGCATGGCCGGCCGGTATTGTGCTGCTGGTCATCGCGGCAGCCCTTTGGATAGGCGCGTGGGTCCTCGGACAGCTGACGGCCGAGCGCGTGGGCGAGCTTGTGGAGGAGTACAAGCGAGAGATGGAGCCAGAGGAAGACTCCACCGCAGGCGCAGCGCCGTCCCAGCCGCCAGCAGACGATCCCGACCGCGCGCCGGAGTAAGCCCTAGCCCCTTCTGTGATCCCCCGCTGCGGCAGGGGGACGGTCGCTGTCCTCACCCCGGCTCCTCTCCGTGTCCGAGCTATAGAGCTATAGCGAGGGGGAGGCTGCCGCCTGGTCACTTGAGGAAGAGGGCAATGAGCGCGGCGATAATTGTCACCCACGAGGCGATCATCAGCATAATGAGCGTGTTGTAGCGGTTGCTCATCTCCCCAAACCGGCTGTCCATCCGGTTGCTTATCTCCTCAAACCGGCTGTTCATCTCGGCGCGCAAACTATCGATGGATCGGCTCACCTCCTCAAACCGGCTGTTCATCTCACCGCGCAAACCATCGATGGACCGGTTCGTCTCGTCGAGTCGGCTGTTCATATCATCGAGCCGGCGGTCTACTTGCTCGTAGGCGCCTTCCAGCCGGCTGACCCGCTCTTGTACGATGTTTCCGATGGCCATGATGCCCCCTCGCTCGCTGCCTGTGCGCTGGCTTCATAGGAGCCGCGGTGCGGCTCCTGCGCCAGCGAGAAGCCCGTCCCCCCATCATGCCCCTCACGCGGGCATCGCTTCCCCTCCCCGTGGGAGAGGGGCCGGGGTGAGGTCAACCGGTGCGTGGGCGCTGGGTCTACTTTGGCTCCGGCAGGAACTTTCCCCACCCGTTGGCAGCGCCGTTGAAGCCTTGCTGCTGCCACCAGAAGTAATGCAGCGGCGAGGGCCGGCGCGGCTGCCGGATGAGGCTCATATGCGCGCCGTCGGGTGTTCTGGCGCCCTTCCGATGATTGCAGCGGCGACAAGCCGTGACGACGTTATCCCACGTATGGCGCCCACCCCGCTGTCTTGGTATCACGTGGTCAACGGTCATATCGCGGCCCTCATACCCACAGTACTGGCACGTGTAGCTATCCCGCAGAAAGACCTCCCGGCGGCTGAGACGCACCATGAGCCGGGGCCGCTTGACCATATACATCAATTTGATGACCGATGGGCGCGGGTAGACTTGGCTGACACCCACCAGCGGATCCGCCAGCAGTTCCAGCACTTCGGCTTTGCCGCGGAACACCAGCACAAAGGCCCGCCGAACATTACAAATGTTCAGCGGCTCGTAGTTTTGATTAAGGACGAGGACACGCGAGTTCATCCTACTCTCGCTCGCTACTACCGCGATACTGTAGCTCCGGCCCGACGCGCTGCACGAGAACGGCACGTTTCCGCTATTACTACCGGTCGATTCTAACACAGTGACGGCCGCACACCGGCTATCTGGTTGCCCTGCTATCATTCATGCTAGGCATGCAGCCGATGCCCGCGCAATGTACTCCGGTTACCCTGTAGTGATTTCGGATCACCGGCACGTTAGCCCAGCCGGCGCCGGTCCACCAAGCAGCGCGAGGTCGAGAGCGAAGATGGGTGCGTCAGCACCGACCGCCAGGCAGCAGGGAGACAACGCCGACGAGCAGATTGTCACGGCCCCCGTGCTTGCTCAGTGGACGGCAACCGTGCTCGCGGCGCTGGGATTATCCGCGGCGAATGCCGATCTCGTCGCCGATACGCTGGTGCAGGCTGACCTCCGCGGTGTTCACTCGCACGGTGTCCAGCGCATCCCCGGCTACGTGAAGCAGTTGCAAGCAGGTACCATCGTTGCGGACGCGCAGCCCGAGGTCGTGCATCATACCGCCTCTACGGCGGTGGTTGACGCGCATCATGCGATGGGACAAGTGGCCACCCACGCAGCCATGCGACTGGCGCTGGAGCGCGCAGCGGAGGTCGGGCAGGGTGCCGTCGCTATTCGTAACAGCACCCACTGCGGCGCCTTGGCCTACTTTGCCATGATGGCACCGCCGGCCGGCTGCATCGGCTTTGCCGTCACCAATGCCGGCATGAACATGTTGCCCTGGGGCGGGCAAGTCAAGATGGTCGGGAACAATCCCCTGGCCTACGCCGTACCGACCGGCCGCGGGTTTCCACTGGTGCTCGATATGGCCACGAGTGTCGTCGCGGGGGGGAAGCTGGACGTAGCGCTCCTCCGCGGGGAGTCCATTCCCGTCGGGTGGGCGCTGGGGCCGGACGGCCACCCGGCCACCGATCCGGCCATTGGCCGCCAAGGCTCGCTGCTCCCCATTGGGGGGCCGAAGGGCTATGGGCTGGCCGTCGTGTTGGATATCCTCGCCGGCGTGCTCGCCGGCGGTCGGTTCGGGCGAGGACTTGGAACAGCCGGTTCGAGCCACTTCGTCCAGGCGCTGCGGATTGATTCGTTTGTCCCCGCCGTCGAGTTCCTGGAGCGGATGGGCGCCTTGGTGGACCAGATTCATGCCTGCCCGCGAGCGCCGGGCGTGGAGCGGATCTATCTCCCTGGCGAAATCGAGCACGAGTTGAGTGAGCGTCGCCGGCAGGAAGGCATTCCCCTCCCCACGACCCTCGCTGCCGAATTGGCGGCGTTGAGCGACAAGTTGGGTATCCCCACCCTGCAGACTGACCGGTCCGTCGCGGCTCTTCTCGCCTGAGGCGTATCCCCGATGGTATCCAATCGAGTGTGGCGCATGGCGGGCCGCTGGCTCCTCACGACCCTCGCTACGGCCGTCACGGCGCGCTGGCTGCGCTATGCATTGGAAGACCGCCCCCGGCTGCGCCGACCCCATGATTCGGAAGCAGAGGTCGGCCTATCGGCCGCGCAGTACGCCCGTTTCGTAGCGCGCTGGCCGCTAGCCGCGGTCTACCGCCGGATCGCGCTCCTGGCCGGCCAGCGTCTCGCTACGGCCGATAGCGTCCCCGGCCGCCCCCTACGGGTGCTGGACGTTGGCTGCGGGCCGGGGACGTTGGCCAACGCCATCGCCGCGGCGCAACCGGACGCCACGGTGCTTGCCCTGGACCGCTCGGCCGCTATGCTGCACGCTGGGCGCCGGCAGCCGCACAAGCGCCGCGTCCACCTCATTCAAGGCGACGGCGCGGCCCTGCCGCTGCGAGACGAGGCCATTGATCTCGCCGTAGCCACCCTGGCCCTCCACCATTGGCGCGACGGAGAAGGCGTGCTACGAGAGGTGCGTCGGGTCCTACCCGCTACCGGGCAAGTGCTGCTCTTCGATCTGCGGCGCGACGTGGCGCTGCCGCTCTGGTTGCTGGCACGACTGGCGACGCTGTGCGTCGGTCGGGTTGCACAGGTACCGGGCGGCGAGCCGGCGGCGTCGGTGGCGGCAGCCTATACACCGGCGGAAGCCGAGTGGCTGGCGGGCCGTGCCGGCCTCCGCGGCGTATTTGCGCGCCGCGGCGCCGCCTGGCTGTGGCTCGACGGCACGCGCACCCGGCAGCCGGCCTCACCCTCCGGCCGGATTGACGGTGTTTCTGAGCGGCAGTAGTATTCCCGGTGGTTGGGGCGGGTGTATTGTTCGAGTACGAGCGGGCCGGGAGGAGCCTATGATTTTTGCCAGCGGTCTCAGTGTCCCGGAAGGGCCGGTCTTGCTGCCCGACGGGAACTGGCTTGTCGTCGAAATGGGGCCGGAGCGGGGCTGCGTGACGCACATCAGCGCGGATGGGCAGACCAAGCGTCGGCTGGCCAGAACGGGACGGCCCAACGGCCTGGCGGTAGACAAGGCGGGGGATATCTGGGTGGCCGAATCGCAAGACCCCGCCTTGCTGCGCCTCACGATGGACGGCCAGGTCGAGATAGTGCTGACCACGGACGGCGATAAGCCGTTCCTGTGGCCCAACGACGTGGCTTTCGGGCCGGATGGCGCACTCTACATGACCGATTCGGGGATTCGCTTTGCGGACTTCATGCAAGGTACCGAGGTACGACCGGACTATCGGCAGGTAGCCATGGATGGGCGCGTCTACCGGATCGATACCGAAACACGGGCAATCAGGGCGCTAGACTCCGGCCTACGTTTTCCCAACGGCATCGCTTTCGGACTTGACCAAGACCTGTACGTCAGCGAAACCATGACCGGCATGATTTATCGCTATCGCTGGCCAGACGGGGCGCTGTCCGGACAGTGCGAGGCCTTTGGGAATACGGTGGACCCGCAGCACCCGGCGGAGTTCAAGGGGCCGGACGGGATGAAGTTCGGCACCAACGGGCACCTCTATGTAACCGTCTTCGGGCAAGGCGATGTCACGGTGCTGGCGCCCGACGGTGCCGTAGCCGAGCGCATCGCCCTGGCCGGGTCAATGCCCACGAACCTGGCCTTTGGCCCACCAGGCTCCCAGCGGATCTACGTGACGGAAGACGAACACGGCACACTGGAAGTCTGCGCGGTCGACACCGACGGCTTCCCGTTGTACACATAGCCCACCTTTCGCCGAGGAATCCGATTATTTCGGGTTGAATCTCAAACCTTGGCTCGACCACCTACCCGGGACGTTGTACTCCGAAGAGATCAAGAATGGCCGAAGCCAATTCCAGGTATCCAATACGCGAATGTAATTCCCTGATTCCGTGCTCCCGGGAATGGCATGACGTACAAAGGCGGTAGCACTGGAACGGTACTCGCCCCGGCAGACTTCTCGTATGATGAAGCGGCGCAGGAGTTGCGCGTCGGCCCTCTTTGCGGCGCACGAGCTACCGCCCCCGACGGGCGCGGCGCGCCAGCCGCCGCTCCGCGCTCGACAGGCGACCGGGCAGCTAGCATTGGACAATGGCAATGCCAACTAACTTTGTGGCGGAGCGATCCGGCCACACGCCAGGTTTACACTACTGACCATGACCCAAATGCGTAGTGAATTGAACGTGAGTGGTACAGTTCTGGCGCGTTGCCTTTATCTCGCATAGGATTGTGCAGATCTGGCAGTCAGGTGACAGTGTTTACGGTTGCTAATATACGGCTGACCGCTCGCAAGAGAGGCAATGTGATGGGTGATACGGCGCCCGTGCTGGAGGTGCGCGATCTGGTCAAGGACTTCGGCGGGCTGCGGGCCGTGGATCACTGTACCTTGGAGGTCATGCCGGGCGCCATCACGGGACTCATCGGCCCCAACGGCGCAGGTAAGACGACACTGTTCAACCTGGTGTCCGGTGCGCTGGCACCGACCAGCGGCCGGATTGTCTTCAACGGTCGGCGCATCGATGGGATGCAAATGCACCAGACCTTCAAGCTGGGACTCATGCGTACTTTCCAGATTCCCCGAGAGATGAAGCGCATGACCGTCCTGGAAAATCTGATGCTGGTGCCCGCGCCCCAGCTCGGCGAGCGGGTCTGGGCCTCGTGGCTCCTGCCCTGGCGGGTAGCTCGCCAGGAGCGCCGCATCGAGGCCCGGGCGCTGGAGGTGCTGGATTTCGTCAAGCTCTCGCACTTGGCCAACGAGTACGCCGGCAACCTCTCCTCCGGCCAGAAGAAGCTGCTGGAGTTGGCCCGGACCCTAATGGCCGAGCCGAAAATGGTGCTGCTGGACGAACCCGGCGCCGGGGTCAACCGCACCCTGCTGCGCGACCTGACGGCCAGCATCTTCCTCGCCAGCGTGGAGCGCGGCGTCACCTTCCTCATCATCGAGCACGACATGGACCTGGTCATGCGCTTGTGTGACCCCATCATCGTCATGGCCAACGGTGCGGTAGTGGCGCAGGGAACTCCGCTTCAGGTGCAGCGCGACCCGCAGGTCCTAGAGGCCTACCTGGGAGGCTCCGGCCATGACGCTGCTTGAGGTCTCCGACGTGGTGGCCGGGTACGGCCAGACGGAAATCCTACACGGCGTATCCATCGCTGTGTACGAGGGCGAGATCGTTACGATCATCGGACCGAACGGCTGCGGCAAGTCCACGCTGATGAAGGCCGTGGTGGGCCTGGTCCGGGTCAGGACGGGCACCGTGACGTTCCGCGGCTCCGACATCTCCTCCCAGCCGCCGGAGCGGATCGTCCGGACCGGACTGTGCTACGTGCCGCAGTCCGCCAACGTCTTCCCCTCCCTGAGCATCCGGGAGAACCTGGAGATGGGAGCCTTCGTCCGCCGTGACGACTACCGGGGGCGTATCGAGGAGCTGTTCGCGCTGTTCCCGGACCTGGCGCGGCGTCCTACGCAGCAAGCAGGTAGCCTGTCGGGCGGGCAGCGCCAGATGCTGGCTATCGCCCGCGCGCTGATGCTCGATCCCGTGCTACTGCTACTGGATGAGCCTTCCGCCGGGTTGTCCCCGGTGATTATGGACATGGTGTTCGAGCGGATTCGGAGCATCAATGAGGCCGGAGTTTCGTTGCTGCTGGTGGAACAGAACGCTCGTGAGGCGCTGCGCCTGTCGGATCGGGGCTACGTCTTGGCCGCCGGCGAGAATCGCCTGGAGGACAGCGGCCCGGCGCTCCTCGACAACCCGGAGGTGGGCCGTCTGTATCTGGGCGGCCGTGGGTGAGGCGATGCCTCGCCCATTGGTGTCGACCATGCTCATGGCCTGCTTACTTGCCGCCTTTGCCATTTTGGCGCGGGGAAGCCACCTATAGGGTAGTGTTGCATTTAGGGTAGTGTTGCATTAAGATTCCATAAAGCCATGGCTAGGAATATGAAAACACGGGCTAGCTGGAGCATAGCCCTCCCCAACCGCGCAGCCATCGCTGACTTACAGCGCGCCTTGACGGCGGCATCAGAACACTTGTTCGGGGGGGGGGGTAACTCTGCCCGCCCCGCTCCGCAACGCGCTGTTTGCCCTGTTTATCGGCGGCAGCCTCGCCTATGGTGCGGCGTTCGCCTGGTACATGCTTACCCATTTCGACCTGGTCAACCTGCTCCGCGATGTGAACAACGATGACGCCTTCTACTACTTTCAGACGGCCAAGAACCTGGCTGCCGGGAAGTTCTCGACCTTTGACGATGGCATCACCCGAACCAACGGCTATCACCCGCTCTGGCTTTTGCTCATCACGCCGTTCTATTGGGTCTTCGACCCGGAAGCTGCACTGTTCGGCATCAAGGCATTCGAGATTATGCTGGTCGCCGGCGGTGTCGCGCTGGTTGTTCTGGCGGCACGAATATGCCGCTTGCCCTGGATGCTCTTGTTTGCCCTGCTGCCGTTGCTCTATCAGCACCGTGCCCTCTATCATGGATTGGAAGCCGCCGCCGCGCTCTTCATGCTAGGGCTACTTTTCCTCGCTCTCAGCCTCTTCTCCAGGAACCCGGCGCGGTGGTCGCTGTTGCTCGCTGCCGTCGCCTTTGGCCTACCCTGGGTGCGCCTCGAGTTCGTAGCTATAGCGCTGACGGCAACGGCGAGTCTCTGTCTCATTGAGTGGCTGCGGCAGAAAAAGTTGCCGTTCGCTTACCTCAAGACGCTGCTTGGCGCCTGTTCAGGAATCCTGGTGTATTTTGCCTACAACTACCTTGTTTTCGGTGGCTTCGTGCCCGTGAGCGCGGCGGTCAAGCAGGCGTATTCGCAAGAACGCTGGGAGCAAGCAGGCGGTTTCAGCATCATGCAGAACTTCCAAGAGGTGCTGCAAATGAGCGTTTTCGATAACGAGCTGCTGGTTGCGCTGGAAATCTGCGCCTACGTCCTGCTGGTCTGGTGGTCAGCCCGCCGCTCCCCCAGTCGAGATGATTGGCTGCTCCTGGTCTTTCTGGTCGGCGCGTTCAGTCTGGCGGCGGGGCATCTGGTGAAGTTCGCCCAGACCGTGCTCGCCGTGCATCCCTACTGGGGGAGTTATTCCTGGTATTTCGTTCCGGCGTATCTGATGATGGCACTGATTGTTTTCGTAAGATGTTATGTCGCCATTCATTTCATTCGCCGTTTCATCGGGGCGAGGTCGCGCCTGGTAGCCAACATGCTGAGTCTGGGAATTGTCGCCGCCGGCACAGTTTTTCTGTTTGTAAAGACGGACTTCACCCACCCATTTCGGTATGTTGATCGAGTGAGTGATTCAGCCTACCGTGAATGGGAGATGACTTCGTACCTGGGTACGCAGATCATGAACCGCGTGCTGCCCGAGGACAGCGTGATCGGGTCGTGGCATTCCGGTGTCATCGGATATTTCTCCGAGTTTCCCGTGGTGAACCTGGATGGCCTGATGAATTCCTACGCCTATGTGCGCGTGCGCTTGAGAAGAGATGGAGCTGTCAAAGCCTTCTACCGGAAGTTCGGAATAACGCACTTCGCCAACGTTCAGGATAGCAAAAGAAAGCCCGACAACTTGCTTTTTGAGGGTGTGTCATTTCCCCGATCTGGGAATAGGAAATTTGAACTCTGGGCCGCAGAGCCGCTGGAGGGATCAACCGGTGAGCTTGACAATGGTGCCTGGTTCTGGGAGCGGATGGAGCCGCACGTTCACTACAAGTTGGATGAAATCATGGTTTTCGTTGATGACCGGTTGGTGCAGATTTTCGCCAAAGATTGTGAACCGGAAATTCTGCGGGACAAACTGGTTGTCTTTTCCTGGACAACCAAAGGGAGTGAGGCCGTTGCGGCCCCCTGGTTTCCATGGGTGGACGCGAGGAAAAATCACCTGGGTTTCTGCGTGAATGCTTTTGAGCTGCCCAACGACGTGATCCATCCGGTTCGAGTTGAGACCATGTCAGTGAGCGATTACATCGAGCGGCTAATCGGAGACAGTCAGCCGATCATCCGCTCCAGCTTCGACGTATATCTCAACGAAAACAGTCTCGTCTATGTCAAAGAGCAGTGTGGCCGGGACGATATTGAGCACCCGTTCTTCCTGCACCTGATTCCGGTTGACGAGCAGGACCTTCCCGGCCATCGCAAGCAATATGGTTTTGACAATCTCGACTTTGCCTTAAGGGATCATGGAATCAGAGTTGGTGATCGCTGCGTAGCAGTGCGTGAGCTGCCCGGCTATGGTATTCGTCGGATCAGGACCGGTCAGTATGTGCCTGGAGAAGGGCGCATCTGGGAAGGCGAGTTCCGCTTTGGCGAGTAGTGCCGCCAGCCCACAAATAATGCATCCGCGCTGGCCGGCATGTGCGCGGCGCGGCCGCGTGGGGGTAAACTGCCGCTTTGGAATAATAGCGAGGACCGTTTGCCGGAGGCGCGATGAGCACCCTGCAGCATGCCGCGAGACGCATCCGCCGGGCGTGGACGCCGGGGTACACCGCGCTCGCCATCGTGGTCGTGGCGCTGGCCAGCGGGTTCTTGCCCTTCGTGAAGCTGGGGCTGGTGGTCAACGGCATTGTCCTCGGCGCCATCATCGCGCTGGGCGCCATCGGCCTGACCTTGATCTACGGCATCCTGAGCTTCGCCAACGTCGCTCACGGCGATTATATGACGCTGGGTGCCTACCTGGCACTGTTCATGGTCGGCAGCGTCTTGCCGGCGCTGGGGATCGAGAGCCAAGGGTTGGGGCCGTTCACCTTCGGCTACCCCTTGCTCATCGCCTTGCCGGTGGCGGTAGCGGTGGTGGCCGGCGGGGCTATCGTGCTGGACCTGGCCATCTACCGCCGGCTCCGCGACCGGGGCGTACATACCGTGGTGCTGGCGATGGCCTCCCTCGGCGTGGCTATCGCGCTACGGGGCCTGGTGCAGATTATCTGGAGCGGGGAAACGCAGCACTATCCCCGAGAGTTTCGGCAGGTCCTGCACCTGCCCATGGATGTGCGTGTCCCCCCGGACGGCATCTTCATTGCCATCGTGGCGATCATCCTGGTTGTGGGCGTATACCTCGTGCTGACCCGTACCAAAATGGGCAAGGCCATGCGGGCCACGGCGGACAACCCGGAGTTGGCGCTGGTCAGCGGGATCAACACCCAGCACGTCATCCGGTGGACTTGGGGACTGGGCGCGGTGCTGGCTGCGACCGCCGGCATTCTGCTGGCAGTGTTCCAGGCGCAGCTGCTACCCATCATGGGCTGGAAGTTCCTCATTCCCCTGTTCGCCGCCGTGATCCTGGGCGGCATCGGCAACCCCTACGGCGCGCTGGTGGGCGCTTTCGTCGTCGGAGTGACCTCCGAGGTCTCGACCCAGTGGATCAATCCCAGCTACAAGCCGGCGGTGGCCTTCACCATCATGATCGTGCTGCTGCTGGTGCGGCCACGCGGGCTATTCGGAGCATCGGAGTGAAGAGGCGCGCGGCATGGACGTGAGCGGCATTGTCAGCTACTTGGCCGGTTTCGCCATCATGGCGGCCATCTACGCGGTGTTCGCGCTGGGGCTGAACGTCCACTGGGGCTTTACCGGCCTGTTCAATATCGGCATCGCCGGATTCTTCGCGCTGGGGGCGTACACGACGGCCCTGTTGACGACGCAGCCACCCGACCCGACGCTCTTCGAGGATTTCAAGTTCGGCGGCAACTGGTCGGGGCTTCCCTTCCTGGACCTGGGCATCGACCTGTGGTTCTTCCTGGGCCTGGGGGCGGCCGCGGCAGCGTGTGGGATCATCGCCCTGATCATTGGCTACGTCACCCTGCGGCTGCGAGACGATTATCTGGCGATAGCAACCCTGGGCATCGCGGAAACGATCCGGCTGTTCTTCCTCAACGAGAAGTGGCTCGCCAACGGGTCCAAGGGCCTGTACCGGATCCCCAAATTCCTGGGGGACTGGGTGTCACCGGAACGGTACGACTACCTCTACCTGGTGGTGGTCCTGGTCCTTCTGGCAGTTCTCTTCCTGGCCGTGGAGCGAGCGGTCAAGTCGCCTTGGGGCCGCGTGCTCCGCGCCATCCGCGAGGACGAGGTAGCGGCCGCGGCCAGCGGCAAGCATGTATTCAGCTTTAAACTCCAAGCCTTCGTGCTGGGAGCGGTCATCATGGGCATCGGCGGGGCACTCTTTGCCCACAATGTCCGGTTCCTCTCCCCGCTTACTTTCGACCCGCTCCTGGCGACTTTCGTCATCTGGGCCATGCTGATGGTAGGCGGCTCCGGCAACAACCGGGGCGCCATCCTGGGGGCTTTCGTGGTCTGGGGCATCTGGTCGGGGACGCAGTTTCTACCCGGCGTGTTTTCCGACCCCAACCTCCGCTTCTTCATGATCGGCGTGCTCATCGTCGCGGTGATCCTGCTCCGCCCCGGCGGGCTCCTGGGGGAGGAGCGCCGCGTGGCCCGGACTGCCGACGGATAGCGGCGCATCCTCCGATTGGGCCGGGTGGACCGGGAAGTCCGCAGCAACGAGATGACGACGTAGGCCGAGTCCTACTCCGACATTGCCTCGCGGCGCGGCCGGTTGTACTCCGTCTCGCTCATGGGCGTGTCCGGGCGAATGTTCCAGCGGTGCTGCTCTTCGAACTTGCCCAGTGCTTTCGCCATCTCACGCATGTGGATGGCCCTGCAGCCGCAGCAACCACCGATGTAGTTGACACCGATCTCCTTGGCGGTCGCCGCGAACTCGCCCAGCTCGTACCGCGTAAGCTGCGTCGGCTCTAGGCGATCCGGGAAGGCTGGCGAGCCGGTGAACCAGGGTGTCTCGTCGGTGCAGCGGAACGCGACGGGCTGCGCGGCCAAGTAGCCGTCGAAAGCGTCCCGCATCTCGCGGATATGGGGCAGCATGTGCTGCGGGTCATTCATGCAGTTCAGGCCCACGATGTCGACCCCGGCGTCGTGCAGGCGACGGGCGCACTCGGCTACCGTGAAGCCGTCCTCGGAGACGTTGCTCTCGCGGAATGACATGGTGATCATGGCCGGCAGGGAGGTCTTGCGCTTGATCCTCTCGGCACAGAGCAGCGCCTCGCCGAGCTTGAAGAAAAGCTCGCCGATGACAAAGTCCACGCCGGCTTGGGCCTCGATCTGTTCGTCGAACATCTCGGCAACGAGCCGGTTGGACTTGGCATCGTCCGACTCCCACAGCCAAGTCGTGCTCAGGTCGCCGGCGACCAGCAACTCGTCGCCGGCGACCTCGCGGGCGATGTCGGTTGCCGCCCGGTTGATCTCCAGCACCTTGTCGCCGTAGCCGACCGTGTTCAGCTTCTCCCGGCTGCCGTAGAAGGCCATCACCTGGAGAACATCACAGCCCGCGAGCTTCATCTCGCGGTGCAACTCGCGTATCGCGCCGGGGTGGGTGATGGCAATTTCGGGAGTGAATGCGCCCGTCACGACATAGCCGCGCTGCTCCAGCTCGACGATGTAGCCTCCGTCGCCTAGGACGACGCCCTCTTCCAGCCGCTCCAGGATACTTCTCTTAGCCATTGCCCCATCCTCCTCTGCTCGCGCTGCCCGGCGCCAGCCGGTGCGCGTGTGTGTCCCCACTCCCTTGAAGTGTCGTGGCCCCTCACCATTGCGTCGTAGCTACGATGCTCCCGTTCTTCTACCTCTCAACGGTGAGTATCACAGTCAGACCACCGTAGACACCCATAGTATCATCGGGACGGAGCCGCCCGCCCGGTTCTTCCGCCCACCGGCTGCCCCGATGCCGCTGACCGCCAGGCAATAAAGGATGAGCTTGCGGTCCCTGGACGTAGTGCCTCTCGGATACGGAGCGGGGCCGGCGCAGTCCGGCACAGGAACGACCAACGCACTCCCCTCAGAAGATGTCGTCCAGGTTGACAGTAAAGCCGGCCATCGTCGGTGAAGTCAGGGTTTGCCCGGCGCCGTAGTAGGCCACCTCTGCGAAGGCGCCATCGTCGAGCCGCAGGACCGTCACCGTCCTGGCGTCGGGATCCACCAGCCAGTATTCACTTACGCCATACCGCGCATACAGCGCGCGCTTGAAGGTCCGATCTCGCTCCGCCGTGGAGGGGGACAAGATTTCGACGACCAGGTCCGGGGCGCCGCGGACGTTATCGGGAGTGATGATGTACACCCGCTCATTGGAGACGAACAGCAGGTCCGGCTGCACCACGTCCGTCTCCGACAGCACTACGTCATAGGGAGCGGAAAACACCTGGCCCAAGCCTCTCTCCTCTACGAATTGCGCGAGTCGCCATCCCAATTTCGCGTCCACTATCTGGTGAGCGCTATTCGGTGCTGGAGCCACGATCAACTCTCCATCCCAAAGCTCGTAGCGTTCGTCGTCCGGGGTGCGGCAGTAGTCGGCGTAGGTGCGCTTGATCGTGGGAGTAGCACTGATGACCATCGCTGTTCTCCTCCCCCTAGAAGATGTCGTCCAGGCTGGCAGCAAAGCCGGGCAGCGTCGGTGAGGTCAACGTCTGCCCCCGGCCATAGCGGGACACCACCGCGAAGACGCCGCCATCGAGCCGCAGGATCGTGATGGTTCGGCTATCCGGGTCCACCAGCCAGTACTCCGGCACGCCATACCGGGCATACAGCGCGCGCTTGCGCGTCCGATCCCGCTCGGCCGTGGAGGGAGACAGGATTTCGACCACCAGGTCCGGGGCACCCTGAACGTTAGCACCACTGAAGAGGATGTGTGCTCGCGCGTTGGAGACGAACAGCAGGTCGGGCTGCACCACGTCTACTTCCGACAGCACCACGTCGCAAGGCGCATGGAAGACTTCTCCCAAGCCTCGCTCCTGCACAAATAGATGGAGCAGTGCCCCCAGCCTGGTGTCAACTCGCTGGTGCCCGAGGCTTGGTGCCGGAACCATGCTCAGTTCTCCGCCCAATAGCTCGTAGCGTTCGTCGTCCGGGGTGCGGCAGTAGTCGGCGTAGGTGCGCTTGATCGTGGGAGTAGCACTGATGACCATCGCTGTTCTCCTCCCCCTAGAAGATGTCGTCCAAGTTGACGGTGAAGCCGACCAGCGTCGGTGAAGTCAGGGTTTGCCCGGCGCCGTAGTGGGCCACCTCCGCGAAGGCGCCATCGTCGAGCCGCAGGACCGTCACCGTCCTGGCGTCGGGATCCACCAGCCAGTACTCCGGCACGCCATACCGGGCATACAGCGCGCGCTTGCGCGTCCGATCTCGCTCGGCCGTGGAGGGAGACAGGATTTCGACCACCAGGTCCGGCGCCCCGCGAACATTATCGGGAGTGATGATGTTCGCCCGCTCACTGGAGACGAACAGCAGGTCCGGCTGCACCACGTCCACTTCCGACAGTACCACGTCGAACGGCGCGGAATAGACCCTTCCCAAATGGTTTTCGGCCACAAAGTTGCCAATTAGCCGGCCCAGGTCCATGTCAATCCGCTGGTGAATTTCTTTAGGCGACGGTGACATAACCAGCTCTCCATCCAGAAGTTCGTAGCGTTCGTCGTCCGGGATGTGCCGGTAGTCCTCGTAGGTGAGCTTGATGGTGGACGTGGCGCTGATGACCATAGCGGGACTCCCGTTTCCTAGAAGATCTGGTCCAGATTGGCGGTAAAGCCGAGCAGCGTGGGTGAGGCTAACGTCTGCCCTGGGCCATAGCGGGACACCTCCGCGTAGACGCCGGCATCGAGCCGCAGGATCGTGATAGTCCGGCTATCCGGGTCCACGAGCCAATACTCGGGGACGCCATACCGGGCATACAGCATGCGCTTGAAGGTCCGATCCCGCTCCGCCGTGGACGGTGAGAGGATTTCGACCACCAAGTCGGGCGCCCCGCGGATATTGTCCTCGGTGATGATGTACGCCCGCTCATTGGAGACGAACAGCAGGTCGGGCTGTACCACGTCCACTTCCGACAGTACCACGTCGAACGGCGCGGAATAGACCTCTCCCAAGTCCCTCTCTTCCACGAATTGTGCAAGTCGCCATCCCAATTTCGTGTCGATTCTTTGGTGTGCCCTATTCGGCGACGGTGACATAACCAGCTCTCCATCCAATAGCTCGTAGCGTTCGTCGTCCGGGATGTGGCGATAGTCCTCGTAGGTGAGCTTGGTGGCCGGCTGTATGGTGACCATCGCTGTTCTCCTCCCCTAGAAGATATCGTCCAGGCTGGCGGCAAAGCCGGCCAGGATGGGTGAAATCAAGGTCTCCCCGGCGCCGTAGTGGGCCACCTCCGCGAAGGTGCCATCGTCGAGCAGCAGGACCGTCACCGTCTTGGCGTCGGGGTCCACCAGCCAGTATTCGGGGACACCGTGTTCCGCGTACAGATCGAGTTTTTCCCTCCAATCCCGCCTCGCTGTTGAGGGCGACAGTACCTCGACCACCAGGTCCGGAGCGCCTCGGATATTAGCAGGGGTCCTGATATGTGCCCGCTCATTGGAGACAAAGAGCAGATCGGGCTGTACGACGTCGGTGTCCGACAACACCACATCATAGGGAGCAGAAAAGACCTGTCCCAAGCCCCGCGCCTTCACAAACACGTGGAGCAGCGCCCCCAGTTCCATGACAACTATCTGGTGGGACTCCATCGGCGATGGGGCCATAACCAGTTCTCCATCCAGAAGTTCGTAGCGTTCGTCGTCCGGGGTGCGGCTGTAGTCGGTGTAGGTGCGCTTGATGGTGGACGTGGCGTTGCTGACCATAGCAGTCCTCCCGCGCCCTAGAAGAGCTGGTCCAGGTTGGCGGTGAAGCCGGGCAGCGTCGGTGAGGTCAACGTCTGCCCCGGACCCCAGCAGGCTACCACCTCAAAGGCGTCGGCATTGAGCCGCAGGATCGTGATGGTCCGGCTATCCGGGTCCACGAGCCAATACTCCAGCACGCCATACCGGGCATACAGCGCGCGCTTGAAGGTCCGATCCCGCTCCGCCGTGGACGGCGAGAGGATTTCGACGACCAGGTCCGGGGTGCCCTGAACGTTAGCACCACTGAAGAGGATGTGTGCTCGCGCGTTGGAGACGAACAGCAAGTCGGGCTGCACGACGTCTAGTTCCGACAGCACCACGTCGCAGGGTGCGGAATAGACCTCGCCCAAGTTCCTCTCCTCCACGAATTGCGCGAGTCGCCATCCCAACTTCATGTCAACTCGCTGGTGCCCGAGGCTTGGTGCCGGAACCATGATCAGTTCTCCGTCCAATAGCTCGTAGCGTTCGTCGTCCGGAGTGCGGCTGTAGTCGGCGTAGGTGCGCTTGATGGCCGGCTTGGCGGTGACCATAGTCGCTCTCCGATCTTGCTACGCGGGCCGTATGTGTAATCGCCGGCTATCCTATCGTACACCAATCCGATGCACAGACTGGCCGCTATCAGGTGGCGGAGCGAGTACAAAGCAAAGGGGACGGCTCGAAAGGAGCCGCCCCCTGGCGCATTGGCTTGCGGTCACGCAGTCGCTAGGGCACCTCGAACCTACCGGTGGACTTGATCTTGCCGCCCTCGACCTTCCAGATCTCGATGGGGCCAGCTACGTCGCCGTTTTCATCGAAGTCCACGGGGCCGCCGGCGCCCTCGTAGTTGATGTCCTGGCCGGCGGCGATGAGCGACAAGGCCTTTTTGATGTCGTCCACGCCGGGGCCGACCACTTCGCCGGGCGGATTGGCCACCGCGCGCAGGGCGTCACGAATGGCTGTGGAGTTGGTGGTCGTACCGGCCTTAGCGGCAGCCAAGGCGATCAGGATCGCAGCGTCATAAGTCTCGGAGACGAAGGGATGCTCAGGCTCTTGCCCCCCATGTGCAGCGGCGTAGGAGTTCAGGAACGCTTGCCGCTGAGGGCTATCCGGGGCGCCGGGAGCAGTGCCCAGTGAGCCTTCAAGCAAGTCCCACCCAACGGTCCCGATCATCTCCGGGGACTTGGTGGCGTCAACGAGCAGGAACTTACTGGAGTAGCCGCCCTCCAGGGACTCGCGGAGGTAGACTTCCGCCTGTCCGGGGTAACTGATAGCGACCAGCACGTCGGGGTCTCCCGCGGTGGCCTTCTCCAGCTCGGATTTGAAGGTAGGCTGGCTGTCCTCGTGCGGGATCTTGCCGGTGATCTCCCCGCCCAGGGAGGTGAACGTTGTCTCGAATTGATCGGCCAGCCCCTCGCCGTAGGCATTGTTGATGAACATGACGCCGGCGGTCTTGTAGCCTTCCTCCTGGGCCAAGCGCGCCAGCACAACGCCCTGGGCAGCGTCGGATACCGTCGTGCGGAAGAGGTAATCGTCATCTTCCAGCACCGTGATGGCCGGGGACGTGGAGGCGCCGCTGATCTGCACGCGCTTCTTGGGTACCGTGACCGACGTGGCCACGGGCAGGGTCACGCCGCTGGCCAGCGCGCCGACAATGGCCACAGCATTCTCCACGTCCACGAGGGCGCGGGCGGCGTCAACACCCTGGACCGGATTGGTACCCGTATCACCGCTGATGATGACCATTGGTGCGCCGGCTATGCCACCGGCACGGTTGATGTGATCGGCGGCCAGCGCGGCCGCGTTGCGGTGGGCCGGCCCAAAGTAGGAAAGTGAGCCGGTAAAAGTGTTGAGGTGGCCGACAATCAGTGGATCCGGGGCCACAACCGGCTTCTCCACCACCTTCTCGACCACAACCGGCCTGTCCACGATCTTCTCGACGACGACCGGCTTCTCGACCTCGACGGTCACCACCTTCTCCTGCACGATGGTCTGCGTCTGCCCCGCTGACCCGGTGGCTCCGGTTGCGCCGGCGGCCCCGGTCGCACCACGCTCACCCTGCGCGCCCGCTGGCCCCGCTGGCCCCGCTGGCCCTTGAACGTAGCGAACTTCGACCTCGCCGCAAGCGGCAGCGAGCAGACCGCCTAGGGTCGCAACTCCTCCCGCCAGATACCGTCTACGGATGATGCTTGACATGGGCTTACCCCCCTTTCCCTTTCGCAGCTGGCCCCCTCGTTTGGGCCGTGGTAGAGAGACGCTTGCCCTCAGCCGGCGAGCACTCGCTCTTGCCGAGTATGCCGCCATGGCTGGGGTGGCACTACTAGAATATCGAATTGTCGGGTAAGTTGCTACCTAAGTAGGGTCGGCACCCGGCTGGATGCTGCCGGGGGGACACAAGCAGTGAAACTGGAGGCCGCTCGTCAGGGTAAGCTCGGCTATCACCGCATAGCGGCCACGCGACGGAGCCGGAACCCAGTCACGCCTGAGAGAAGTACGATGGAGGCGTACAATTGAGCCCTTGAACGTTGCCCCAGCGACAACGATAGAACCTATGGATTAAGGGATCAGGCGGCGTACTCTCCTCTGAGGGTGGGCGAGAAGGGTCTCGAACCCCTGACCTCGACGATGTCAACGTCGCGCTCTAACCAACTGAGCTACCCGCCCCGGCTACCGGGATAGTGTAGCAAGAAGTGCGACCCTCCTTCAATAGTTGTAGCTGGAGTATCGACCGCAAACGGCCGACGGGGAGTGATATGGGGAGGTAGTACGGTCGCAGCCCCGCCCCGGCTCCTGTTAAGCGTCGGTACTGGTGCCAGAGCGGCGTCCTGCCTCCGCCCGACTCCCCCTCGCTGCAAGTGGAGTGGGGGCCGGGGATTGAGGCACGGCCTGCTCTTGTGCCTCACCGAGCGGTTTTGATACTCTGGCAACTAAGCCGTAACGAACTGTCCCGGCGACATCGTGCGAAGAGCTTGCTTGCCTAGCGGTGTCCTTGTCCGAACGGCTAAATCCACCCTAGTGAGCTTCCATTATGAGCAGTCCTCAGCCTCACCCAGCCCCCACCCGCCGCGCGTGGCGCACGCTACGCCAGCTCGCCGTCCGGGTGCTCACGCCGGTCGTCCGCCAAGCCCTTCTGACCAGGGAGTTCCTCGAATCGGGTGTCGCCTACAATCCCACTTCCGAGCAATTCAGAGCAAATCCCTATCCTATCTATGACCGGTTGCGACACAAAGACCCCGTTCACCGCATGAGACTGGGCGGGGCGTGGGTACTCAGCCGCTACGAAGACTGCAATACCGTGCTGCGGGATCACCGGCGCTTCCGCAATTACAACCCGGACTATGGGGGCACCAGCCACCGGGTCCTCGTCATGCTGGACCTCGATCCGCCCGACCACACCAGAATACGCGCCCTCGTTTCGCTGGCCTTCACCCCACGGGCCATCGCCCGCCTCGCACCACGGATTCGCCGCATCGCCGACGACCTCCTAGACAACATCGGCGAGCAGCCACGCTTCGATCTGCTCGCCGACTTTGCCTACCCCTTGCCCATCACCGTGATTGCCGAGATGATTGGCGTCCCCCCGTCCGACATGGATGCCTTCAAGCAATGGTCGCGTGACCTGGCTCTCAGTATTGAGCCAATCATCAGCGATGAGCAGCTGCGGCGCATCCAACGCTCCAATGATGAGCTGTATGCGTATTTCGAGCGTCTGATCGAGCGGCGGCGCCACGACCCGGGGGACGACTTCATCACCTCTCTGCTCGCTGCCGAGGAAACAGGCGACCGCTTGACCCGCGAAGAGCTGATCGGCACCCTCATGCTCCTCCTCGTGGCCGGCCATGAAACGACCCAAAACCTCATCGGCAATGGCCTGTTGGCGCTGCTGCGAAACCCCGACCAGCTCCAGCGCCTCAGAGACCATCCCGACCTGATCGAATTGGCCGTCAACGAACTGCTCCGCTATGACAGCCCCGTGCAATTCGTCCGGCGCTTCGTTGCCGAAGAGGTCGAGATCGGCGGTAAGCGCATTCCGGCCGGACGGGTGCTCCTCTGTCTCGTCGGGGCCGCGAACCACGACCCGTCCGTCTTCACCGATCCCCAGACACTCGATATCGGCCGCCGGGAGCAGAGCCACCTATCCTTCGGACGCGGCGTACACTACTGTCTCGGCTCGGCCCTCGCCACGCTCGAAGCGCGCATCGCCTTCACCGCGCTGCTCCGGCGCTTTTCTGCCATCCGTCTGGCCGCCGAGCCGCGCCACCGCAAGCAGATCGTCCTCCGCGGCCTCGAAGAGCTATGGATCGAGGTAGAACGCGCGCCTCAACCCGCCCTCGCACCGCGCTAGACTCGCTACCAGCCACGGGGCCAATGGCACCCCCTTACCGCTCGAATGCCCACCTAGCCGAGGCCACGCCCTAGCCGGGAGTAGGACCCAAGGGCACGATCCAGAGGGGATAAGTGCTGACTACTCCGTCTTCCGCAGTCGTGACTCCACCGCCTCGACAACCGTGGTAGCCAGCCGCAAGGCACCCGCGCTATCGTCGGGAGCGTAACGTCGCTCGTCTCTCCAATGTCATCACGGACGACCGAACCGAACAGCAGCACCAGCTCTGCACCCAGACCGGCCAAGTCGTTGGCCAGCCGCGCGGCTTCTTGCCGCAGCGCCGCAGCCGGTGTAGGGAGCCAGCGGGCAGCGGCCTTGACGGATTGCATACCGCTCCAGCATACCAGGGAGGCGGCGCCGGTTGGTGCCGGCCTGGCGGTACGGCGTCCAGTCTCCCCTCGTGCCATGCTATGATGCCCACCTGTACCGATACAAGACGAAGCCGCGGGAGGCGGGACGATGCGGGCGAACTACGACGATATCGTGATGATCTCGGTGCTGGGCGAGGTGCGGGCGCCGCCGATGAGCCGCTCACCCTTTCGGGTAAGCGCCGATGGCAACGTTTTTGTCGCGCCGGGGCCGGGGGGCGTCGTCTACAACGTGCGCGTGGGCGACCGCGCGCTGGGCTGGGCTGCCGACCACATTGAGCCGGGCGCCTCCATCCACAACGCGGACGACGCTGCCAATAGCGCCCTTAACACCCTGGCCTGCGTAGGTAACGCGGCGCGCGTCGTGTCGGGTGCGGCCAAGGGCCAGTCGGGAACGGTCACGGGCAAGCACGGTGGCATCGAGCACGTGCTCGTGGATTTCGACGCGGAAACGCTCGACGCGCTGATCCCCGGCGACAAAGTGCTAGTCAAAGCCTACGGTCGCGGTCTGAAGCTGCTCGACCATCCCGCGGTCAAGCTCTTGAACATGTCGGTGCAGCTACTCCGGGCGTTGCCGCTGTCTACCGCCGACGATGGAACGCTGGTTGTGCCGGTGGTCGGCAGCGCCCCAGCGTACCTGATGGGATCGGGACTTGGCTCGCCCGCCGACCGTGGCGACTACGACATTCAGACCGCCGACCGCACAACATTGGAGGAGCTAGGGTTGGCGCAGCTCCGACTGGGTGACTTGGTGGCGCTCCCCGACGCGGATCACAGCTACGGTCGGGGCTACCGCAAAGGCGCGCTGACCATTGCGGTAGTAGCCCACTGCGACAGCTTCATAGCCGGCCATGGGCCGGGCGTCACGTCGCTGCTGACTAGCGCCTCGGGCGCGATACGCCTCCACACCGACCCCGCGGCGAATATCGCCAGCTACCTCAAGCTACGCGAGTAGCCGCCTCATCCCCGGCACCCGCGCCACATGGTGGCGCGGGTGCGTCTGCCGCCCGTCACATTCATCTCTCACCGGTCATTGCTCTGAAAATAGCCCCCCTCCGTCATTGCGGCCTGCGCCGTAATCCAGGTCCCCGGCTTGTGTCGGAGTGACGATCCGTTTGGGTACCAATGGGGTCTCGGAATCAGCGCCCTCGAACGCTTGAACTCCCAGTGATGTACACGTATACTTGAGTAAAGTATCAGTATACGTAGAGAGGGGCCAACTCACGATGAAGCAAAAGCTCACCGTCACCATAATCGAGCAGTCTCTCAGGCAGGTGGCAGGAGAGCATACTCCGTCATTCGCCTCGCGGTGGCGGGGCAAGTTTCGGGCGGCTGGGCGTAACGACGACCCGCGTTACGATGCATTGGCCAAGAAGTACCTCCAATGATGCTTCTGGACACCGACGTGCTCATAGACGTCGCCCTCGACAGGCGTCCGCACTCCGGCCCGACCTCGGAACTCCTGGATCGGATCGAACATGGTGCTGAGAGCGCACACATCGCGTGACACTCCGGCTCGAACCTCTATTACATCATGGCTCCGGCGCGTGGCGGGGTGAGCGCTCGCGACTTCATTTTCGAATTGACCCGCTTCGTGGCTGTGGCAACCACCGACACCGAGGGCATCCGCTATGCCGTCGAGCTTCCGATGGCGGACTTCGAGAATGCCATGCAAGTGGCCGCCGCCCGTGCCTGCGGCGCTCGGCACATCGTCACAAGAAACGTCAGGGACTACGAACGTTCTCCAATCCGTGCGGTCAGCCCGCAAGAGGCGCTCAGTGGGTTGTTCTGATGCTTGGATGGTCGCCCCTGATCCTTTGCCGCGTCTCTCCACACAAAAACCTCTCCCGGCCAAGGGGGCTATAAGGATCCTGCACCATCGCTGCGGAGCGGCGGAAGACTGGGGTAAGGCCGACCGGGGCGTTGTTACCCCCACGTGCGCGTGTTAGACTGGAACGACCGGGCGGTTAGCTCAGTTGGTTAGAGCGCGACGTTTACACCGTCGAGGTCGGAGGTTCGAGACCTCCACCGCCCACCAAACTGGACACGCGCGCTCCTCTTGCCCGCAGCTTCAGCGTGCCCTCATCACGTTCCTGGCGTTAGTGAGTTGGCGGAAGTCATGAATTCAGAGTCGCGCTACATAGCCATGTTGATTGACGGCGACAATGCCCAGTCATCGCTGATCGAGCACGTGTTGGCCGAGACCGCGAAATATGGAATTGTGACTACACGGCGGATCTACGGCGATTGGACGCCGCCGCAGATGACTGGGTGGAAGGACTCTCTCCACTCCTACGCAGTCCAACCGGTGCAACAGTTCCGCTGCACGACTGGGAAAAATGCTACGGATAGTGCCTTGATTATTGATGCCATCTGGCCGCCCAAGATGACGGCTGGGCGCACTTGGCATCTGTCGGGAGTTATCTACGCAAATTGGATCCCGCATTCGACCCCCGCAGCTACGGTCACAAGCAATTGTCGCTGCTTGTGAAATCCTGTCCCGCGTTGATTGAGACACGAGGATCGAAAGCTAAATTCTACGTGAGGCTAAAATCCAACTGACATAGTCGCTCAGTTGAGGCGGGCGGCGCAGCCGGGTCGTTCGCACCCCACCGGTGTACACTCATAAGGATCGGCCTCTGCCACCGCTGCCTGAGCGCTCCCGGCGCGGCCGATGACGGCAAACGTAGGCAGTTGGCGCTGCACGGATGCCGACGCGCAGGCCGGACAGGCCGCCGCGCGCTCATTCCAGCCGTGGCGCTGCTCGAACAGATGACCACACTCCTGGCAACGATAGTCGTACAGCGGCATCATAGCCCCCTACTGGCGTGGTAGCGGCCGGTACACCATCTATAGTACCTCACCTGGGCCGCAGCCGGGTACCGACCCTGGCGCCAGCCGGCCGCTGGCGGGATGCGAGCGGTATGTTAGACTGCGAGCATTCCGCTGCTGTGTTTGCGCGGGCCGGCCGGTCCGTGCGGGCCGGCCCACTAGCCTAACGAGCAGGAGGGCACCGATGCTCGGCGTGAGTCAGACCGGATGGATGTTTGTCGTGGGACTCACCTTCCTTGTCTTCTTCTTCCTAATCATGTTCTTCAATAAGTATGCCGTCGTCGTGCTCCTTGGCACCTTTCCGGTGGCCCCCGTGGTCGGCTTCGTGATCGCGCGGTTCACCCCCATCTTGCGTGTGGAGTAAGGGCGCCCGTCGTAGCGCCGCCGCTGCCACCCTCGCAGTCTGGCTTGATCGGTGGGTATGGCGTGCCGCACCTCCTGGCCGGAGAGCGAGCGATGCGTGCCGTTGCCGCGGAAATCGCGGCAACGGCACCAAGGAGCACCCTGGTGTCGAACGCGGCTCTACGGCTCTACAAGGAGCACTTCGCAGACAAGGGCTTCGAGCGGATTGACCTCTTCGCGCTCCTCGTCGCGCGTTTCGGAATCCGCCGCGCCCTCTACCCAGGGAGCTTCGTCCACGTCAGTCCCTCGTGCGTGATCCCATCAGTCACCTACGTTGACACTGACCGGCGGTGCCCACCCTTCTTCAAGGCTGCGGCTGTCCGGCGTCTGGTCAAGGAGCGGCAGCGTTACCATGGCGAGCCGGAGATCGTGTTTCACCATGCGGACTACTCGATGCCATTGGATGAGCCTGAGGCCAGCTTCGATCTGCTCATTTCCCAATGGGCCGGCCCGGTTTCCCCGGCGTGCAAACGTTACCTGATGATCGGCGGCGTCCTAGTCGCTAACGATAGCCATGGTGATGCCAGCCTTGCCGCACTCGATGATGACTATGCCCTCGTCGCAGTAGTCACGCGGCGCAGCGGCCAGCACCGACTGATCGACCAGGACCTCCACACGTACTTCGAACCCCGGTCCGGAAAGCAAGCCACTCGTGCCGCTATCGAGCGAACCGGCCGGGGACTCGCCTATACCAATTCACCCGCAGCCTACGTGTTCCGTCGCATGAGTTAGGAGCGGCAGTCGTTCGGTCTGCCGGCAGCCCCCCGGTACGCTCCTATGGACAATTAGCCCGTACAGGGTACACTTCAGGGGACCTGCGGCTGGACACACGAGCAGACTGGCCGAGAGCATGCGGTACGGTACACTTGCTGCCACCGTCACCGCGGAGCGAAGTTGTAGTAAGGAGATGGGAAGCATGGTCATGGTCAATACGCACCAACCGGATGATGTCAAGATTCTGGTCGCCGGGGCGCCTATGGATGCGGAGACGGGACTGCCGAGCTTCGAGATCGTGGCCGAGCCGTTGACCCCGGAGGCATTCGCACCCTACGGCCGGGCGTATGTGCCGCCGACCGCCCTCGACCCGCTGACGGCTCTCTGGCCGAACAAGAGCGAGCTAGGGGGCATTGACCATCTGTGGGTCAACGATACCGATAGCATCCATGAAGAGATCAGCTTGGTCGGGCCGCTACCACAGCCGCTCTTCCGCACCAACCGGCACCTGAACTTCGGCCAGGTATTCCGCTGCCTCCAGGGCTGGTTTGGGGTGGTCGTTGCCGATCCCAAGATGTCCCACACGGCGTTCGATCCGGGCGGTCACGCCCTTTTTGTGGCCCCACCAGGATCGGTGGTGCAGCTTGATCGCCTGACCTGGCACGTCGAGCCGTGCGCCTTGACCCCCGGCGGTATTTTGAGCATTTCGCAAAGCTCGGGCATGTACGACCACCACAACACCGTCGCCATCGAAGATTTGGGCCAGCAAGCGCTCATTCGCCTGACGGTGTCGGCGAAGCTGGTGCCATCGGAAGTGCGGCCGTACCTAACCCCCTATCTGCCCGCCACGATGGCCGAGCCGGCCGTCGCTGCCGCCGGCTAACGTCCGCTTAAGGGAGCGCAACTGCCGAACGGCCGGTCGCAATGAACACGTGCCGTTCGACAACGCTCGTTGTCGGGCCAGATCGCCACGGCCGCGCAGCGCCAGGAGCCCCCCTGCTGCCGGACGAGTCAACAGCGAGCCTGGCCCCGGCAACCATGGACCTAGTATGTGAACGCATTCAGGACACCAACCGGACTAGGGGCACACCGCTGATGCAGGACATGAGATTTAGAACATTAATTCTGGGGGGGGGGTAAGCTCATTGAGCTTACTGCTCAGAAGGCAAGCCCCTCCCTGGCTGCTGCCGCTGCTGGGCGGGTTGATTTTCGTCCTGGTTTTCTCTTGGGCCTATTCGGGCATACCGGATAGCTATTATCAGGTTCGTGATGATGGCGTCATCACCCTGAGCCATGCCCGAAATCTGGTGGACTACGGGTTCATCGGAGTCAACCCTTCCGGCGGCCGTGTCGAGGGCTACTCAGCCCCCGCCCAGTTCTTCCTCTTCGCCTGGGTATACACTGTTCTCCCTGGCATAGACTACGCCACCTACGCCACAGCGCAGACCGTGGTCGCGACATTTCTGCTCGGCGCGCTGTTCGTGCTGTTCTTTCAGGAGCGTCAGGCGCTTGCCCTCATCCTGACCGCACTGACCGCGCTGTTTCTCGCGTATCTCCGGCCCTTTCTTCAATGGCATGGCTCCGGCATGGAGAACGCCATCACGCACGTACTCTTCCTGGCGACTGTGCTGATCTTATTTTCCTTCACTCGGTCGGGGAGGATAATCTACATCCTGTCAGTACCAGTATTTTGGGCCACGATTTCCAGGATCGAGAGCATCTATCACATTGGCCCGCTGCTGGTTATTTTTGCCGTATTCTGGCTTGTGTCCTTTCGGAGTTGGCGCGGCGCGTACTTTTCGCTCCTCGTGTTCGGGCTGTGGGGACCGCCATGGTGTTCTACGGCCTCGGGAACAGGAGGCATGCGCTGTGGGCCGTGCCGGTGCTAGGGATCGTCGTGATTGCCGTGTTCAGTATGAATGTAGTCGCCCCATACAAAGTGTGCTGCCAGACTACCGATTTTGATTCCTACAGGCTCGAATTCGCCAATATCGCCGCAGCGGAGGTGCTACCGCGCCCCACGGTGTCCAATCCCGATTTGGGCGTGATGAGCTGGCACAAGCAGTTCAACGTGGTGGACCTGGGGCGCCTCGGCTCACCCATAATGGCGCAAACATCCGGGCCGCTCCGAGCGGATTACTTCTTCGAATACGCGGCCCCGGACATCATCGAAAGCCACGGTTCCTGGTCTTGTCGGTATGATGGCGAAATTTTCTCCGATCCCCGGTTTGCCCAACGTTATCAGCCCCTTGACGTGCGAGTGACGAATTGGGCCAAGGAGCAGTGCAAATCCAACCCGGACTCACAATCCGGCATCTGGGTTCGCAAGGACATTCTCAGGTCATCGGCATCCGCCGAAAGGCAGCTCATTGACCGGTTGGCGGCGAATCTGTCGGTCAGGCTGCTCCGCGCGGAGTTAGAGCGCTGCCAAGCCCCAGGGGATCATAACTGTGCCTATGTTGCCAGAACGGCCTGGAGGTTCCTGCCGGAGTTTCGGGAGCAGGGCCAAGTGGACGAGCTTGACGAAATCTTCGCCATCAGTCGCACCGCCGCGTTCGACCGCTATCTCATCAATGGCCACCGTGATGGGCAGGTGTACCAGGACTTCATCAGGCTCCTAGTGGACGACTACATCGAGCGGCTAATCGGAGATAGTCGGCCGATCATCCACTCCAACTACGATGTATACCTCGCCGAAAATAGCCTCCTGTATGTCAAGGAGTGGTGTGGTCGGGATGATGTTGATCTTCCGTTCTTTCTGCACCTAATTCCGGTTGACTTGAATGACCTCCCGGAACATCGCAAGCAGTACGGTTTCGACAACCTCGACTTCACTTTCAGGGGCTACCGCCTCTTCGAGGGAGCAGTCTGTGTGGCGAGACGGGAGTTGCCGGAGTACGCCCTCGCCGCCATCAGAACCGGCCAGTACATAAGGGGCGAGGGACGAGTATGGGAAGGGGAGTTCCGGCTTGAGCAGTAGCGGACTCCGGCTTCCCCCGGAGTGACGTGCCTGCGCTGGAATCACCCATGCGGGTTGCACTCCGCACCACAAGCGATGAAAATGGCGGCGGCCCCTCCCATCGTCACTCCGAGGCAAGCCGGAGTCCAGGGCACCGCGGGGATGACGCCCCCTAGGTCCCTCTAATCCGCAGGGACCCTGGATTGCGGCTTGCCCCGGAGTGACGGGAACCGGTGCGGTCTGAAGGTCCTTCCAGGCTTCAGGGATAGGGAATGACAAATACTGGCACATCCCGGCTGACTGCCAGGAGGCGCTGTGGTTCGTTGAGCGTTGTGGTCACAACGGCCGGCCGGGCGGCGCTGTTGGTGGCCGCACTGAGGATTCTGGCGCGCTCTTTGGCCCTAGTGATGTCGTCACTGTCGGCCGTCATGGCGACCTCGCATGCGATGTAGCGGTTATTGTCATCAGCTATGATGAGGTCGATGGTATGCAGCTCTTGGAACTCTTCCGGTGAGACGAGACCGGTTTTGATGGCCCGGCTGAATATGCTGTTCATTCCGGGGGGCAGGTGTCCCTGCTGAGAAAAGGCGATGTGTGGGGTGTCCAGGTTGAAATGCAATGTGGCGCGACTGAGGAATCTGTGCTGGACTCTGCGTTCGTAGTCGCTTCCCTCGAAGTTGCTGAAGCGTCCCTCCAGCCGGTCGAAGCGCCCCTCCAGGCTATCCAGCCGCTGATTGGTTTCCGACTGCCCGGTCTCCAACCGATCCAGCCGTTGGTTGGTTTCCGACTGCCCGGCCTCTAGCCGATTCAGCCGTTCGTTGACCAGTTGGAAATTTTCGTTGGTGGTCTGGATGAACTGGGCCAGTTGCTTTGGGAGGCTCAACAGCTCTTCGCCGAGGATGACACCCCGTACAATCTCGTGCCAGTCGGGCTATTCTCGCAGGATGCGGACCAAGTCCTCGATGCTCGTGATGGTGGTCGTGGTGGTCGCGGTGGTCATGGCAGTAATTGTAACCTCTGCTGGGTTGTTTTGTCTTGGCTGTCTGTGAGCGTATGGTGCGTTCTGCGGGTGCCTGACCGGTGGATGCGCGAGCCTGGGCGGTTATCATCTTCGTGCCGGCGCTGTACTACGCCAGGAGTGGCGAACGGTGTACCGCCGGCCCGCCCCCGGCCCGACTACGACATCGCCCGCATCGAGACCGACCAATACGTCCCGGGCGAAAGGCTACAACTGGGCAGGCGAGATCCGCTTTGACGAATAGCCGGCATGACGAGGCTGGTGAGAGTTGGTCCAACGGGTGTACGATGAGGTGGCCATCTTCGTCAAATTATAGTATCCAGGGTATCCGGGAGAGCCGCATGAACGTCCGCCTCCTCTTGGATACGAGTTGGATGCGAGCCGGTGGCGCGATCACGTTGCCAGGTATAATCTAGCGAGGGGCCACTGAGTCGATAGTGCGAGGCGCGGGTGGCGAGCGAGGCCAAGCAGGCAGGTACGATGTCGAGCGCGACCAAGGGCAACACGCTGACGATCACCGATATCAAGACCGCCACCCTGGAGGCGCCTTGGGGTCCGTGGACCCGCAGGTGGTTGCTGGTGCGGATAGATACCGCCGAGGGACTCCAGGGGTATGGTGACACCGCGGCCGGCCCCCCAGTCAAGGCACATGTGCTGACGTTGCGGGACATGCTACTGGGGCAGGACCCGACGAACGTGGAGGTGCTCCACCGCAGCATGGTCTCGCAAGCCTACGCCGGCACCACCGCCTCCCACTTTGACAGCGGCCTGGCCGTGCATGCAGTGAGCGCCATCGAGACGGCGCTCTGGGACTTGGCGGGTAAGGCGGCCGGGGTGCCCGTCTACAAGCTGCTGGGCGGTAAGCACCGGGATCGAGTCCGCATCTACAACTGTGTCGGCTCGCTGGAGACCTATCGGGAGATGGAAGCGGTCTACCAGGAAATGGGTACGACCATCCTCAAGTTCGACACCACGCCTAGGGCCGCACGCGCGATCCCCGGTGGCATGATGGGCGAGCACCTGACCCGCAAAGGGTTGGCTCACCTCGTGAGGCTAGTGGACGAAATCCGGCAGCACGTCGGCGATGACATCGAGGTTGCCGTTGAGGGCCGCTGTGGCACGCTGGTCAACGCCCTGCGCTTCTTGCGGGCGATGGAACCATACGACTTGACCTGGGTCGAGGACCTCCTGCCGCCTACCGACGTGGATGCCTGGGCCACGCTCACGGCCTCCTCGCCGGTGCCCACCCTCACCGGCGAGGGCCTGCACCTCCGCCACGAGTTCCTGGAGTACTACCGCAAGGCGGCGACGCGCCTTGTAGCCCCCGACTTCCAGATCAGTGGCGGGCTGTCCGAGGGGAAGAAAATCTGCGAAATGGCCGACCTGTATCACCTGCTGGCCTGTCCCCACATGTCCGCCAGCGCCATTGGAGTCGCCGCGGCCGTCCATGCCTGTGCCGTTATCCCCAACTTGCTGGCCCTGGAGTTTCACGCTATGCCGGGCTGGGACCGGATTCTGGCCGGCTACCGGCCCCGGATCGCCGACGGCCACATTGAGGTGCCGGATGGTCCGGGGCTGGGTGTGGAGTTGGATGAGCACGAGACCCGCAAATATGCGGTCGCCGATGAGCCGTTCTTTGCCTAGCACAACGGCTCCCGGCCGGCCCGCTGACGCTACCGGCGGTGTGCGAGGGGCCTGCGGCAACTGGATTGCCGTGTGGATATCTCCTAAGCCGGAGTGAGGTGCGGCATGAAGCTGGTGACTATCCCGATCCCCGACGAATTGCCCCAAGTCTTGAAGATGTCGGATGAGGAGTTTGGCCGGGAGGCGCGAATGCTGCCGCCAGTGCAGCGCAACTCGCCGGGACCGACCACCTGACGTTTCTATCCTTGCTTTCCCGCTACGGCGTTGCCGCTATCAACCTCCAGGGGGATGAGGTTGAGCATGAGATCGCAGCCGCCCCCAAGCTGGCCGACGCATGAGACAGCGGTTGGTAGACGCCTCGCCCTTGATTTATCTGGCCCGGCTCGGACACCTGGAGCTGCTTCTCTTGGGAGTTGATGAGGTGCTGGTGCCCGCAGTGGTATTGCGCGGAGATACGAGCCAAGCGCGATCACAGTACCGAGCAGGTGGAACAGCATCTCGAATCCTGGCTGAAGATATGTGAGAGGACTCAAGCAGACGTGCTACCCATCGTACCCGATCTGGGAGCCGGGGAACGGGAGGTGATCGCCCAGGCCTTACAGGAAGATATCACGAGTGTAGTGCTTGATGACCTGGATGCATGGCGAGTGTCCCGCCGCTTGGGGCTAGAACCGGTTGGGACGGTGGGGCTTCTGCTGGCAGCGAAGAAGCGTTCGCTACTTCCCTCGCTTGAGGAGGAGATCAAGCGACTCTAGCGGTATGGCTTCTGGGTTTCGGAAACCCTTGTCCACCAAGTGCTCGAAGAAGCCGGGGAGTTCAATGGATGATCCCGGTGCCCGGACGAGTGGCCCTTCAGGGGGGGCGGCGCGGTCGCCGATTCGCCTTCCCTGCCCCGATTAGCGTATGATTAGGGGCGCTCTCGGTAGACAGTCTGCTCGTGGAGCAAGCGCCTGACGGCTCGCCGGGCGCAGGGAATAGGGTGAGCCATCCGTCTCCGACCGACGTGGTACGGAGCGAGATCCTATTTAGGGAGGAAGCCCGATGGCAAGCGTAGTCCGACGAACGTATCTGCGTGGGGGTGTCGCCCTACTTGGTGGGGTGCTGGCTGTGGCGTGTGGTGAGCCAACGGTGCGCTATGTAGGGCAGCCGCAAGCTGGTCCGGCCGGCCCGGCGGGACCGCAGGGGCCGAAGGGTGAGGCCGGTTCCCAAGGCGCAGCGGGTGCCCAAGGTGCAGCCGGCGCAGCGGCCAAGGTGCCGGTAAATGTGGAAGATTGGATTGGCTTGCCCCGCACGCATCCGTCCGGCGAGGCCAACCATGCCGCGGTCGAGCGTGCTGCTGAGGAACTGCTGGATAAGTACAACATCGTGGTGAGCGTGCTCAGTGTTTCCGGCGCGACCGAGAAGACCGTGGTCGCCGCTGCCGGCGGCCAGCCCCCGACGAACGCGCATATTCCCTTCTGGGATGGCGCCGTGCTGTATGCGCCCGGCCTTGCTGTCAGCCCCGACGATGAGTTGAAGCACGTCAAGGAGTGGGCGGCGCACCGCGAAGACATCTTCCCGGGGATGCTCAATACGGTCCTGTGGCGCGGGAAGCTCACCTCGCTGCCGACCGACACGAACAACCGCGGCATCTACTTCGACAAGGGCGTACTCCAAAAGGCCGGAGTCGCGGAGCCTACGCCGAGCTGGTCGTTCCAGGAGTTTGAGGAGAAGATTGACAAGGCGTCCAATCCCCCGGACTATTGGGGCTTCACCTACCGCTCCGGCTCGCTGGACTTCCTCATCTTCTACGGCGGCTGGGGTGGCCAGTTGATGAACAGCGACCAGACGAAGTGGACCGTGGACAACGACGTGGCTCTGAACACGATGCAGTGGCTCTACGACCTCTCCTGGAAGCATCAGATTGTTCCCTCCCCGCCCCCCGGCGAGATGATGCGTACGGGTGAAGGCAAAGTCGCCTTCGACATCACCGGCAACTTCCGCCATCCTACGCTCGTCCAGGCCGGCGTGGACTCCGGGGCAGCCCCGATGCCCAAGAACCAAGTGAACTACACCATGGCCCACGGCTGGGTCAACAGCATTATCAAGGTGCCGGACGATGCAGTTCAGGAGGGGGCCGCGCTGTATGCCATGTGGAAGAGTGGGCCAGGCTGGGGCGTGCCGTTCTGCCTCGAAGGCTCCAATGTCCCCATCTCCGGGGCTACGCTCAATCACCCCACCTTGCAGGCCGGCCTCAAGGAAGACCCGATCCTGAAGACTTTCATTGACCAAGCTCCCTATGCTTGGCGCGTGCCGACGTTCCCCTCCGGGCGCAAGTCGGAGGGCGAGTTGAGCGCGTTCGTCAAGAAGGGGCTGGACAACGAGTTGGGTCTCAAGGAAGCGCTGGAGCAAGGTCAGCGCGCCGCGCAGATCGTGCTGGATAACGACCTCAAGCAGTACGGCGGTTAGCCTGCTGGTGCCGGCCGGCCTGTCCTCACCCCTCCCTCGTGGCGACAGGGAAGGGACGCCACCGGTGGAGCGGGTAGCAGCGAGCGCGGGCACCTACCAGGGTTGCCTCTACAACATACCCCCTTCCGTAGGGGTGGCCCTGGTGGGTGCTTTGGCTTCCCGCGTGCGTGGCAATGACAGCTGGGTGTATTTTCGCGCCAATGGATGGGGGCCGGCGCCGCGGCGACCGGTCGGCTATACTGTTGCAACCGGGTAGAGTCTCTCACTGCTATCGCGCGCATCGGCTGTTCCCCCGGAGATCTCCGATGGCCACCAGAACCACTCTCCGTCCTCCACCGCCCGGCGGTGCGTATGCTCACCTTGAGCCACTCCCCGATCCGCCCCGGATCCCCGATATGCAGCAATACGTCAGGATCGCGGCTTTCGACAGTATCCTACGCGCTCATTTCGCCCAGCGCTCCGACGTGCTGATCTGTGGCGCGGGCTACCTCCGCCACGAGGCCGGCAACGACGCGGAGCGGCTGGCCCCCGACTGCGTGGTCGCATTCGGCGTCAACCCTGACGCCATCGTGGCCCGCAATGGGTATGTGATTAATGAAGTGGGCAAGCCGCCGGACTTGGTGCTGGAAGTGGCCTCGCGCAGCACCGGCCGGCGCGATGATACGGTCAAGCGCGCCGGGTACGCCGGCTACGGAGTGAGAGAATACTGGCGGTTTGACCACACCGGCGGTCGCTACCACGAGGCGGCGCTGGCCGGAGATCGGCTGGTGGCTGGGAGGTACGAACCGCTCAGGATCCATGAGGAACCGGACGGGCTGAAGTGGGGCCACAGCCCGGTGTTGGGACTGGACTTGTGCTGGGACCAGGGCAACTTGCGGGTGTACGACCCGGTGGCTGGAGCGTATCTGCCAACAGCGCCGGAGTTGCAAGCACAACACGACGCTGCCACAGCCCGCGCTGCTGCTGCCACAGCCCGCGCCGCTGGTGCTGAAGCCCGTGCCGCTGGTGCTGAAGCCCGTGCCGCTGGTGCTGAAGCCGAGGTGCGGCGGCTGCGGGAGCGGCTGCGGCGGTTGCAAGCGGAATAATTCCAGCGCTGCCAGGCTGCATCTTTGCGTCTCGCCACAGTGACGGGGCCGGTTGTTTGTCTATCTCCACCGGTAGACGTATAATGTGGCGACTTGCCGGCCAAGGCAAGGGCGCCGCGCTGAGAATGACCCGTTGGTGGTCGGCGGAGTATTGTGCTGCCCATACAGGAGGTTTGAACGATGGGCTACGGTTTAGGGAAGCGGATGACGCGACGTAACTCAGGAGTGCTGCTTGCCGGGGCCGCCGCGGCCGTGCTGGCGGCGTGCGGTGAGCCGACGGTGCGCTACGTGGGGCAGCCCCAGGCGGGGCCGGCCGGCCCGGCGGGGCCACAGGGTCCGAAGGGTGAGACCGGTGCCCAAGGCGCAGCGGGTGCCCAAGGTGCAGCCGGCGCCGCGGCCAAGGCGCCGACCCCGGTAGTCTTCTACCAGGGACTCCCGGAGTCGCATCCCTCCGGCGCTGCCCGCTTGCGGACCCTGGAGATCTTCAACGATACCGTGGGACCGGAGCAGGGCATCTATGTGGACCTCAGCAACTCGACTGCCAGTGCCCCCAACAAGGGTGGCAATAACGTAGACAAGATCAAGACACTGGTCGCCGCCGGCACGCCGCCGGACATGTACGTCCTCGCCTACCGCCAGAGTCAGGAGTTCTACGTCACCGGTGCGACCGTGGACTTCGATCAGGAGTTGAAGGCGGATCCGCGATGGGCCACGCAGCGGGCCGACATCTTCCCGCACATGCTGGAGAGTAGCATGTGGACCGGCAAGGTGGTCGGGATGCCGGTGTCCACGAATAACGTGGCGTTCATCTACAACGTCGGCCTGCTCCAGCAGCATGGCGTGGAAGCGCCAAAGGAAGACTGGACGTTGGACGACTTCGAGGCCAAGGCGGAGCAGTTCGAGCCGGCCCCACGGGGGAATCCCTTGGAGAGTGGGCTGATCCCACTCTCGATGGGCTGGTACTTCTACCTGGACTTTGTGCGGAGCGCGGGCAAGAACCCGATTAGCGATGATGCCATGAAGATGCAGGTGGACACCCCCGAGTTCCTGGAGACGATGACCCGGTGGCTCCGGTGGCTCGACAACCGGATCATCTTCGACCATCCCGACGAGAAGCAGGTGTGGGGGATCCGCGAAGAGTATCGTAACGCCAAGAACAACGTGGTCTTCGAGCATCAGGGGGTCTATCGTATTCCCACCATGCGGCAGAACCAAGCGCCGCCGTTTGAGGTAGTCCACGTGCCGCTGCACCCGGTCAAGAAGGTGAAGTCAGCGATCAACGGCGGCTGGAACTCCATTGTCTTCAAGACCACTGCGGAGCGCCAGCAGGCCGCGGCCCAGGTGACGCTCTGGTTGAGCGAGCCGGATGCCCAGGTGGAGCACATGATCCGGGCGATCACCATTCCCATCAGCCAGAAGGGCCTCGACCATCCCAAGCTCCGCGAGGCGCTCAAGGATGACGCGCAGTTCCGCGGGTTCGTGGACCTAGCGCCATACGGCTGGCGCTGGCCCGGCTTGCCGTCCTACACCAAGATCACCGGTAGGATTGGCACGGCCGTCCAGGACATCATGAAGAAGAAGATCGGCGCCAAGTCCGGTCTGGAGGCCGCGCAGCGTGAGACGCAGGTCATGCTCGACGACGACATCAAGATGATGCAGTAGCCCCCGGGCGCGAGTCGCTCGGAGTGTGTGCCGATACTGAGGTCGAGGGGCGTATGCTCCTCGGCCTTGCTGTATCCTGGGTCAGCACCGGTCATTCCCGCGAAGGGAGACCTTTGCAAAACCGTCATTCCCACGAAAGCGGGAATCCACGCCCCCTCTCCAAATGTTGGAGAGGGGGCCGGGGGGTGAGGCCGGCACCAGAGCGGGAGCACCGCGCAGGAGGTGATTCATGGAGTTGAACGAGGTGCAGCACGCCGATTTCCGCGAGAACGGGTTCATGGTCGTCCGCAACGTATTGTCCCCGGACGAGGTAGAGACGCTGCGCCAGCGCGCCGATGAGATCATCGGCGACGTTGAAGCCTACCGGCAGCGCGACACGGCCGAGCGACAGCGGCTGCAGGAGCTACACAAGCAGGACGTGGAGGAGCTGCCCAGATACAACACCTTCGCGGAGCAACCGGAAGAGCGGATCACCGGGCGCTACGCGCGCCGCGGCGACCGGGTGTACCCGGTACGCCAGCGTCCGATAGACGAGGCCGCTGTGGCCGCCGCACAGGCCTCCGCCAATCCGTGGCAGCGTTTCGGCAGCACCCTCGATCACCTGGCCGACAACGACGCGGTGTTCCGCACGTTCGCCGCGCATCCCAACGTGGTCAAGGTGCTCCAAGAGCTACTTGCGCCCAACCTCAAGCTGTGGTTCGACCACCTGTACAACAAGCCGCCGTACAACCATGGCGGCCCGTATGGCGGCGCCAACCGCTTCCATCAGGACGGCTTCTTCCAGTTCAGCCGGCGCAGCGTGACCTGCTGGATTGCCCTGGATGAGGTGACGGAGGCGAATGGCTGTTTCCATTACGTGCCCATCGCTGCCGACTACGGCCAGGTGCGGTTCGACGAGGGCGTAGCGGAAGAGTTGACGGCCAAACAGCTGGAGCAAACGGTGCTCGTCACTCTGAAACCCGGCGATGCGGCCTTCCACGACCGCTGGACCATGCACGCCACCGGACCAAACGAGACCGGCCGGCATCGCCGCGGCTGGGCCATGCACTTCTGCGACGCGGAATCACAGTTCGGCAACTTCGCCAACGACGACCCCTGGTGGGAGCACGCCTACTACCAGAGTCCCGACGGAGTGCATATCCGGGACAATATCGTCGCGGGTAACCGCCGCTACCTGCTCGTCGCCGGCCAAGAGTTTCCCGGCTGCGTCTAGGCGATGTTGGGACTCCCCTGGGAGACGGCCGGGATGAGCTAGTCGTAGGTCAGGTACGCACAAACATACGAGTTGCAGGGGAAGGCTTGGATGCAACGTATGGGAAATTACATACAATTGGGTACTATCGTGTGTAATTCTTAACGTATGCGTAGTCTCACTGCTATCGTGCTAGTGGTTATCGTGGGAGGCATCGTCCTCCTTTCGGGCACCCAGTCGTCCACGGCGCAGGTGCAGTCGACCCCCACTCCCCAGCCCCCTACCGCCCCGGTCCTATCGCCGCTTGTGGCCGGTGACGGCCAGATCACGGCGTCCTGGACCGTGGATAACACTGGTTCGGCCATCACCGACTACACCGTGACATACGCCCCCTGCGGCACGACGGATGATCTCCAACGGGATAATTTTATCGCCGCTACCACCCACACCATCACCGGGCTGACGAACGGCCAGTGCTACTGGGTGGTGGTAGGGGCATATAGCGCGGCGTGCGATTGCTGGAGCGACTATTCCAACCGCGAAGAAGCGACACCGGTTCTCCCCCCGACCGCCGCCACGGCTACTGCCCAGGCCGTCACGCCCCCCTCGCCTAGTCCTACCTTGCTGTTCATGTTCGGCAACAGCCTTGTGACCGTCACTGAGCGTGTGGGCACTCCCGGCCAGAGCACGCTACGGTACCAGCGCCACGACCGGCCGGAGGCCTCGTTTGAGCTGGGAGTCGGCTGGATCAGCCAGGACGGCAGCCAGCAAGCTCTCATGGGGTTCGTGCGTGACGAGAGCTTGGGACAGACGTATGCCATTGTCCGCCGAGAGTCCGACGGGCAGATCGTGCGCTGGTGGATCGCCGCGGATAGCCCGTGGGTGTACCTCGTCCCCTGGGATGAAGTGATCGCCCAATACACCGTGCCGGTGCAGATTGTTGCGGCGGTGCCCTTGGACGAGCAGTATCCGTGGCCGAATCAGCTCGTGCGGCGCTTCGATGGGGAGGATGTTCGCATCTTAGCCTACGATGCCGACCTGGCGCAGTGGCGCCATGTGCCGGACGTGGCGACTTTCCAGGCCCTAGGCTTCTACTGGTGTGATGTGACCGTCGCGGACGCCGGGTTCTTCGAGCGGATCGCTATGGGGCCACCCTACCCGGCCAGCACCATGCCGGCCCGGCACGACTACCCCGGCTGTCGAGGCTAGTGTGCCCTGGCCTCCAGCCCTCTTCCAGGGGGAGGGCGCCGAGGGTCTCACTTCCGCGCCAGCGGAAATCCATGTCCACCTGCGGAGCGAGGAGATTATCAGGGGGCCGAGTGATGGGCCAAAGCCGCCCGGATGATGCCAGGTGTCGCGGGCCAAAACTCCGGCGGTCGCAGGCCCCCGTTGTCTGTCCAGCATGGCCGGAGTTTTGGCCCGCGAGTGGTGCGGCTTTGGCCCGTCAGGGGATGAGGCGCAGCCAGCCGGCCTCACCGCCGGGACAGGTAGTCGCGCTTGGCGCGCTCCATGGCCAGTTGCTGCTTGGCCTTGATCTCGGCGAGCTTGTCGGTGGCCCACGCCTGCGAGGTCGTGAGATTGACCAGTGAGCCTTGGAATTGCGGCTTGACATAACGTGCCAGTAGCTCGTAGCTGTGGTAAGTCTGCTCGCGCGTGGCCCACTCATGAGCGAGCAGCAGCAAGCCACCAAAGCCGCCGCTCGCCTCACTGAGCCGCTTGATCTTCCCAACGAGATCGTCCGGCGTGCCAACACACCACACGTCCTGCTCGTTCGCCGCCTCGACGATAGTCTCCGGGGGGCCGTCGGTGAGTGCGCCCATGCCCAGCGTCTGCTCGAAGTAGCTGTGCTGGAACGCCGCCGCCCCCTCGCGCACCTGCTCGATGGCTTCCCGGCGCGACTCGGCCAGGTGGACGTGGAGCACCAGCCGCCACTCGTCGCGGCTCACCGCCTGGCCGTACCTAGCGGCGCTCTCCTCGGCAATCTGCCAGAACTCGTTCAGGTCGGTAGTCATCCCGCCACGCGGGTTCACGGCGCTGACCGAGAGCACCCACAGCCCATGCTTGCCGGCCAGCTCCATGCCCGACGGCGACCCGGAGGCCGCGACTGCGATGGGAAAGTGCGGCTGCGTATAGGGCCGCAGGTGCAGCAGGGCGTCATGCAGTTGGAACCAATCCGCCTCGTAGGTGATCGGTTTCGTCTCCGTGAGCAGCCGCATGATGATGTCCAGCGATTCGTGCATGCGCTGGCGCTGGCTGACCGGATCCACCCCGAGCATGACGGCATCGGGAGACAGTGCGCCCGGTCCCACGCCCATCATGACGCGCCCTCGCGTGAGGTGATCGAGGAGCACCATGCGGTTGGCGACCATCAACGGATGGTGATAGGCCAGGCTGATGACCCCGGTACCGAGCTTGATGTGCCTCGTGCGTTCGGCGGCGGTGGCCATGAACACCTCGGGCGAGGCAATGGTCTCCCAGCCACCGCTATGGTGTTCGCCGATCCACGCCTCGTCGAATCCCAGATAGTCGAGCCACTGGAGCAGCTCCAGATCACGCTCCAAGCCGAGGGTAGGGTCTTCTCCGAGCCGGTGAAACGGTGCCAAGAAGATCCCGAATTTCATCCGTGCGGGCAAGGCCATAGCATGCTCTCCCTTCTCGGCCTATCCCCATGCTCACGCACAGGGGAGGGAAATTCCGGCCCCCCCGCCGCAGCGGGGGGCCATTAGGGGGGCCGATCAACCGCTCCAACTGGTGATGAACGCCTCTGTGTGTACGCTCTCGGGTACGGTGTTGACCAAGTAGGGGGTGTGTTCTCTCTGAAAGCCTGGATCATCTTGGTCCTCGCCCGCTTGGAGTTGGGCGTCCAGGACCGCAAACCGGCGCCACAGCGCATCCCCTTCATCTGCCGTGAATCGCTCCGCGAACCCCGGCCCCCAGTTCAAGGTCAGGGGATGGTATATCCCCGCGAACGAGCGGGCCAGATCGTGGGCCTCGAACGTCGGGTCTTGCAGTATTTTGATCTGCTGGGCGGTCTTGCAGAGGTAGATGGTGAACACCGTCTTGCCCTTCTCCCCAATCCCCGGCTCTAGCGTCTCCAGTCCGGCATGGTAGGCGGCGGCATCCCCGGCAATGACCGCCCGCAGCGTCGCCTCGGTAGCATCTTGCATCGCCTTGCCCTGCCGCGACCAGTCCTCAAAGGTCGCCCGGCCGCGCGGCGACAGCCCCTCGGTGAACCCCAGATCGCCGAACTCGGCCAGCGTGACGTGCCCACCGTGGAGCGTGCGGCGCAGCTTGGTCGTGTAGTTGCTGCCCCAGTGCAGGAGGTAGTGAGTGTAGACGGCAGCGTCGCCGGCCCGTAGCTCGACCGGCACGCTACCAGGCACCGGCTGCCGATTGCTGCGCCGCAGCGCGGCGTCTTCCTCCGGCGTATTCAGTCGCCGGTGACTACCGGGGACGATCCACAGCACGTTGTCGTCGTAGAGCGGGACGTTCCACTGGGTATAGCGCGGTCCATTCTCGATCAGGTCCGCTTGGAGCGCCGCCAACGGCGCCGTGTTGATGGCGCTGATGTCCCGATGCCAGCCCGTGCCGCCCGGATGGTCATGCACCGGCGGGCTGCACATCATCATCATCTCGTGAATCTTCGGCTCACCAGGGAGTAGCCGGTCGGCGACTTCCAGGGTCGCGTCGGCAATCCAGAAATCCTCGACGACGTTGGCGGTCTGCTCGTCAATGATCCCCGGCAGCTGCATTAACACGCGCGGCTGCCGGGCCGTTTCCCACAGCCCCCCGGGCGGGTCGCCGGGTTTCCGCTCGCGTGCCCAGATGTCCTTCTGGCGCTCCAGCATCAGCTCGCAGCTGGCGCGGATGGTATCCAACTTGTCCCGTGGGATAAAATCGCGGAGGATCAGAAACCCCTGCTCCAGGAATAGGTCTCGGTCTACCTGCATGGGTTACTCCTTCTCACGCTCACCCTCCCTACACACACCCGGCACGAGAGGCAGCAGCGTCATCGGATACCGTGATGCGCTGTGCTACGCTCCGCAACCCGCCGCCCGGAGTGTACACCGTTGCGGGCAGCGGTTCCAGACCGGGGGGCGGCCCCCACGCCGACTCCCCTTCCCTCCGCCGCGGCGAGGGGCCATAGGGAGCCGGCATGGTACAGTCGGCTCACAGATCACAGCCGCACTGTGTAGCGCGGCTGCCGCCAGGCTACGGCGCAAGGGAGGCAGATGGCAACATGACTACCGACTCCAACGGCAAGCTGCGGGCGACATTGCTCATCGCGGCGGTGCATACGCAAGACCTCGATGCCCGCGCGGCGCTCGTCCGGTTCCTCTGGTCGCTGGACTGGCTTGATCTGACGATCACACAAGATCACGACGCACTCACCGCGGAGCGGCTGACCCAAGCACCCTGCCTGCTCGTCTTCGGCAGCCCCGGCGAGCTGACCGACACCCAGATGGAGGGCCTGAGCGACTGGGTACATGGCGGCGGCGCGCTGGTCGGTATCCACAGCGCCACGATCAACGTCAACGGTCGGCCGGAGTATCACGAGTTGGTCGGCGGACGATTTATCGGCCATCCACCCTTCAGCCCCATGACCAGCCGCGTGGCCGACCCCGACCACTTCATCACCCAAGGCATTACCGATTTTGACTTGGAGGATGAGTGCTACGTCAATGAGTATCCCGACCGCTCTTCCCTCCATGTCGTGATGACGGGACACCACGCGGGCGAGAATCTCGCCGAGCCGTCGTCGTATGTCAAGGACATCGGCGCCGGCCGGCTCTTCATCACCTGCCTCGGCCATGTCGGCGCTGTGTTCGAGCACGCGATGGTCCAGCGGTTGCTCGCCCGCGGGATCGCCTGGGCCGCCCGCCGTGAGGACGTAGTAGCGGAATGAGCGAGTCAAGGCCGTCCTCCCAGGATGTCCGGCAGCACTTTACCGCGCGTGCAGCCACCTATCAGGGCGCTGGGGATGACACCCTGGCGGCGATGGTCGAGTTTGCGGCGCTGACCCCTACGGCGGTCGCGCTCGACGTAGCCACGGGCACCGGGGCGGTGGCCTTTGCGCTGGCGCCCGCCGTTGGCCATCAGGGACGCGTCGTCGGCGTGGATCTCACCCTAGCGATGCTGCAGCGCGCCGCCGAGCGCCGCCGGTCGAGCGCAGCTCACGCACCGGAGCGCCGCGTGCAGCTTGCCAGCGCCGACACCACCCGGCTACCTTTCCGAGACGCCTGTTTTGCGGTCGTGGCTTGCCGCTTCAGCGTCCACCACCTCACGGAAGCCGCGGCCGGCCTGGCCGAGATGGCCCGTGTCCTCCGGCCCGGTGCCCGGCTGGTCATCGGCGAGTTCTGTCTGCCCGAGGACCCGGACCAAGCGGCCCGCCTCAACCACCTGGAGCGGCTGCGTAATCCCTCGCACGTGGAGGCGTTCAGCGAGTCGCGCTTACGGGCGCTGATGGCGGATGTGGGTTGCCCGGTACGCGCCGTCCGGCACTTCACCCGACAGACGACGGCGAGCGCCTGGGCATCCACGGCCAACACCTCGCTGGAGGATGAAGCCGAAATCCGCCGCCTGCTCCGGGCCTCGCTCGATGACGACCGGACCGGCCTGGCCCCCGTGCGCGAGGGCGACGATATCCGCCTCACGCGCCGGGACATCGTGCTCTGGGGCCAACGCGATGGCTGAGGCCGCGGGACTGAGGCCGCCAAGTCACCCGTAGGGGCGACTCGGCTCCCCTACCCCCGGCCCTCTCCCACGGGAAACCTTTGCATAAGTCGTCATTCCCGCGAAAACATGTCCCGTACCCCGCTACGGGGCAGGAATCCAAACATCGGCCCTCCCAGGTTGGCGAGCGTGGAGTCACGGCCACGGAGCACGCCGCCTTGGGAGTTATGCAAAGGCCTCCACGGGGGAGGGAGAGTACCTCCACATGCCGGCGGCAAACACCCCCTCTCCACATGTGGAGAGGGGGCCGGGGGCGAGGCACATCAGAACGATGGTGCCGAAGGTGGGACTCGAACCCACACGAGGGGGTACCTCACTACGCCCTGAACGTAGCGCGTCTTCCAATTCCGCCACTTCGGCCGGTCCTGACAGGAGCGAGTCCCGTCCTTCCGAGTATACGGCTGGCGCTCCCATCGCGTCAAGTCAGCCAAGATGCCCGTGAGGGCCTTTCCAAAGTCGCCGCCAAACCGGTCATTCTGAGCGGCCTTTCCAACGTCCTTCTGAGCAGCCTTTCCAACGTCCTTCTGAGCGGAGCGAAGAATCTCGGCCACGGGAGAGCGACCCTTCGCTCCGCTCAGAGCCTGCACTGAGCCTGTCGAAGTGGCGACAATGGAAAGGCCCTGGACGCCCGCAGGGCAATCGTATTTTTGGCTCCATCGCTCTCGTCATTCCCGCCCCCGGCCCGTCATTCCCGCGCCAGCGGGAATCCAGCGCGATCCACTATAGTGTGAAGCACTACGCGCTTCGGGGAAGCGAGGTGAACGCATGACCGATTGGCAGATGTGCCCGGCCGTCGAACGCCATCCGGACAAGCTCAGTGGCGCGTGGGTGTTTCGTGGGACCAGGGTGCCCATAGCCACCCTCTTCGAGAACCTCAAGGACGGCGCCTCAATAGAACAATTCCTAGAGTGGTTTCCCGGCGTGGATGGAGCGGCGGTAAAAGCGGTCCTTGAGCACGAAGGGCAGGCCTTGACGCCGGATATGCCGGTGCTCCACGTCGGCACATGGCCGGCGCAGCTCTCCCTCCGGCGCGAGGACCTATATGGCGCCGATGGGCGATGAGCCGGTGTTTCTTGACACCAATGTGCTCGTCTATGCCAGCATTGCCGAGGCACCGCTCCATACCACGGCACGCACTGCTCTGCACCAACTGGCTCAGACGGGGAGTGATCTGTGGATAAGTCGCCAAGTGGTACGTGAATACCTGGCCACGCTCACCCGCCCCCAGACCTTCACGCCACCCCTGCCGGCGGACATCGTCACTGCCGAGGTCCGCGACTTTCTGGAACGCTTTCGCCTCGCCGAGGATAGCTCGCAGGTGACCGAGCAGTTGTTCTCCTTGGTGGAACGGTTTGCCGTGGGTGGAAAACAGGTACACGATGCCAACATAGTGGCGACGATGCTGGCGCATGACATCCGCCGACTATGGACATACAATACGGGCGACTTTGCCCGCTACGCCGAGTTGATTACCGTCCTCCCCGTCGAACCTGTTGGCTAGAACGGACACGGTGGCGCCTGTTCCTAGAATCGCGTTTTCGGGAGTCACGCGGTTCGTCTCAGTTCTCGTCTCCTGCGCTCTGCTCCAACGCCAAATATCGCTGCTCGAACTTCGCGAGCCATGGCCCGGCCAGCGGCTTCCAGACCGATACCACTTGGGCCAAATCGAACGACGAGAACGTCGCCGCGTCGCGCAAGAGCGCACAATACCCCGCGATCACCTCCCGGCAGCGGCGATCTTCCGGGTGATACACCACCGACAAACCGCCTTCTGCGTACTTCGATGCGGGATGCCGCAGCAGTGACCATGCGAGCAGATGGTCACGCCACAGCTGGTTGTGCTCTCGCTTGGCAACCTCGTCGCCAGCATCGGCTCGCCAGGGGCCGTCCGGCGTCATCCACCGCCTATATGCCGGCTTGTCGTAGCGGTAATGCGGTAATATGGAGAACGGCTCGCTCAATTTCGTCTCGATCCCGATGAACCCGGCCCGTTCGTCCTGCGTTTCGTACTCGATGAATGCATCGAACGCCGTGCGGTCGTCCAGGTACTCGGCGGCCGGCTCCGGCGCCCACTCGATATGTACGCCGGTAACTCGCGCGATGTGCTCTCCCCACAGGACGCGCACCAGTTCGGTCGCAAGCGTATGGTCGAGCGAGAGCTTGCCGAACAGGTTGAAGCACATCGGCTGACTCGACAGCATATTTCGCATGAGTCGAAATGGCTCCACCGTTCCCGTCCCTGCGGCGATCCGACGCTTGGCCAGATCGAATATCCCGGGAGTCAGGAAGCTGAGGCCGGCTGCCGCCGACTGCTTGGTCAGCATATTTCCATACGGAGTGTGCGACCACGGCCACGGCCCAGTTCCATACGGAACCTTGAGCACACAAGCCCGGTACCAGCTCTGATGCCGCCGCATCCGCCGTGCGAAGTCGTTATCGCTCTTCGATTGTGGCCCGATTCCATACATTCCGGCCTGCGTTTCACCAGTCATCGCGCGCCTCCTACCCGGCTTTACTCTGTTTGCTCTGAGGGACCTCAGCTGCGCCAAGGGCGCCAGCGGAAACCCGGTGCTTTGATCTTCCGGCCGAGGAAGTCCTCGGTCTGCTGACGGTAGAGTACGAAAGTGTTGCCCACGCTCTCGGTGTCGTCGTAGAGGAAGTCCGGTATCTCGCCCTTGATTGACGTGCGACCAAAGGCGTCGGCCTTCTCCCACACCACGATGGTCTTGTCCTGCAACGTCCACCCTTGGTCGTCGTCGGCCGCTTTTTTGCGGTAGTTCTCCGGCGCCAGTAAGGCCGCGAGCCGTCTGGCCGGGCGCTCGTACCGCCGGTCGGCGTAATCCGCCCAGGAGACCGGCCGACACCAGGCCGGCAGCGACGCCGCGCCATGACCGGACAAGAGATCGCAAATCGTCTCGGACGACAGCTGGAGAATGTCGCCCGGCCGGGGCGTGGCGTCGAGCTTGTCCATGATGACGGACAGATACCGCCGGTAGAAATTGGTCGTCAGGCGGCTCCGCACGTCCTCCACGCTCGCGTGTAGCTCGTCCGCTAGGGCGTGTTGGTGCATCGGCAGGGAGGTGTTGACGTAGATCATCAGGCAGCGCTTGACCACCTCATCCGGGAATGACTGCGGCTCGGCGTTCATCGAGAGAATGAAGCACGGCCATTCTTGCACCGGCGGCAGATTCTCGTCCTTCACAACGTCCAAGCCATGGTCGGTGAAGCGGCGGCGGGTGATGTCGTCGAAGACGACCGGGAAGCGGCGGTAGCTCTGCTGGAGGCCGCGCAGCGTGCGGCGCGTGAAGTTATCTTTCTGCACCGTGCGCGGATTCCCGAACATACTGGCGATCAGCGTATCCACCAGGCTGGTCTTCCCACAGTTCGCTTTGCCGTAGATGATGGCGAACGACGGATAGCGGAAGATGCTCTTCCCCGCGACGGCGGCGCGGGTGCGGAGATCGCAGATAAACGGCGAGATATAGAGCCAAGACATGAACGTGAAGTAATCACGCTGCAAGCGCGGCACGTCGCCGACGAAACCCCGCTCATAGTTGTTGAAGTAGTCCATCAGCGCGGCCGCGCTGCGCCGCACGCCCTCCGTGTCAGTCTCCAGTGACACGGGATCGCCGGAGACGCTGACGTGACGCGACTCCTGGTGGATGGTGAGGGTGGTAGGCTTGGTGTCCTCCGCTTCTTGCTGGCCCTTGCGCCAGCGCTGCTGCATAATTTCCGCTTTCACCTTTGGCGTGAGGGTGAACCGTCCGTTCTTGTGTGTGACCTGGGGCGAGACGATGCGCTCCACCGGCTGGGCCAGCTCCTCGACCTTTTGCACGACCTGCGGAACCGCCAGCTCTTCAGCCGGTGGCGCCTGGAACACCGTCACACCCTTGTCCTGGAGTAACGGCGTGTCCGTAAAGTCGATCTTTGCGGTTTTCAAGTCCGTAGGCAGCTCGATCCGGTCGGCTGCCGTTTCCTTGACGGCCGCATACTCGCGCGAATAATGCTCCCAGGCCCGGTCGTCGTCATCGAAGACCACCAGAGTCTCCGGCTGTTTGCCGCTAAAGGCCCGCTCGGACAGGTTGGCCGAGCCGACGATGACCCGGCGGCGCTGGGGTTCCTTGGCCTCCAGCAAGTACAGCTTGGCGTGGGCGATGTAGTCTTTCACGACGTAGAGCTGCACCGTGCCGGCGTGGATCTTTTCGAGGATGATCCGCTGGTGCTCGTCCTTTAGCTCCAGGGCGCACTCCCGCACTTGCTCAATGACGTGTTGCTGGAAAGCGATCACGTCGGCGAGACGTCCCAGACCGCCTTCATAGCCGAAGACGCACTCGAAACGCCGGAAGGAATATCGGTTGAGCATCCGTATGATGGCTCGGGTACTCGCCGAGTAGGTCAGGACGCGCAGGGAATCAAAGCCGTCGAACAGGTGCCAGTCGAATGGCTCGACACTCCGAAATGTGGCCCGCACCACCTGCAGGCCGCGCTCGACGGCCGATTGGGCGTCATCGAAATCGAGCCGGCTCTGCCGGGGAGTAATCAGCATCGTACACACCTTCTGCCTGCGCGTGGCGCGCCCATGAGCTCCTCTCCGCACCTAACGGATAGAGAGCCAAAAGGGGCGCTTAGTGACCGCTTCGTACCAATTCGTGGTGCCTACACCACGAAACGAGCATGGCACAGTTGCGGGCGCGACCCTCCGGCGGCATTCCGGTGCCGGCCGGAGGCCTGGCAGCGGTGAGGCGCGGCGCAAGCCGCAGACCACTGACCACTGGCTACTGACCACTCGCCACTGATCAGCCGCCTCGGCCGGAGAAGCTGTATTCCTCGTGAGTGATGAACTCGATGAGCGCCGGCTGGCCGTCGGCGATGGCGGACAGGGCACGTTGGATGGCCGGCTTGATGTCCGCCGGCTGCTCCACCCGCTCGGCGTAAGCGCCCAAGCCCTTGGCCACCGTCGCGTAGTCGCCGGAGAGGTACTTGGTCCGATACTTGTCGGTTGCGTAGGGCATGGATTTCTCGTAGCCGCCGAGGGCGCTGTTGTTGATGAGCACGGCGAGGATGGGGATGCGCTCACGGACGGCGGTCTCGTAGTCCAGCCCACACATGCCGAACGCGCCGTCGCCGAGGAAGTGAATAGCCAGCTTCTCCGCCGCCGCCAGTTTCGCGCCCAGGACCAATGGCAGGCCGTAGCCGAGTTGCGTAGATTTGCCCCAGCCCAGGTAGCCGCGCGGGATTACCGGCTGCCAGAAGGGCGCAATCGCGTCGCGTGGATTGCCCGAGTCGTGCGTGACAATCGTCTGGGTGAGGTCTACGGAGTGCATCAGGTCCCAGATCACCCGGTAGGAGCTGAGGGGCACGTCATCGGCGGTGAGGTGCGGCTGCCACTTGGCGATCCAGGCCGCTTTGAGCCGCTCCACGGTCGCGGCGTTGTCCGGCTGGGTGCGCCGTCCGTCCGGACCAAGCTGCTCCTTGACGGCGGCGCAGAGTTGGCGGAGTGCCAGTTTCGCGTCACCCAGCAACGAGTGATCCACGGCGTATTCCTTGTTCAGGTCGGCCGGGTCTATCGTCTGCTGCACGAGCACCTTGCCCGCCGGGATCGGTGTGGAGAGCGGCATCTTCGAGAAGCTGGCGCCGATGCCGAAGACGATATCGGCCTCCTGGAGCAGTTGTAGGGCCGGCTCGGCGCTCGTGTTGGCCAGTGTCCCCGCAGCGAGCGGATGATCTTCGGGGAAGGCGCTCTTGCCGGCCAAGGTCGTCACCACGGGCACCTGCACCAGCTCGGCAAACTCGCGTAGCTCATCCCACGCCTGCGCCCAATGCACCCCTTGCCCAACGTGCAGCACCGGCTTGTCGGCGGCCAGCAGCGCTTCGACCGCGGCGGCCACGTCGTCGGGATCAGCCGCCGACCGGGCGCCTTGCACCGGCTGATAATCGGTGGGTGGCGCGCCGAACTCCTCATCCATCACATCATGCACCATCTCCAGCAGCACCGGGCTGGGCCGGCCGGAGCGGAGGTGCATGAACGCGCGGCGCAGCAACTCGGGAATTCGGTCTACCAGGTTGATCTGCGCCAGCCATTTGGTGACTCCGGCATAGTTGGGCAGCGCCTCGAAGTTGGGATGGACGGCCAGCCGGTTGCGTCCCATCTGTCCGGGCAGCACGAGGATGGGCACCGAGTCGCCGTAGGCTTGGGCCACACCGGCGTACATATTCTCAGTTCCCGGCCCGGCCTGGACGCAGCACACCCCGATCTGCGCGCCGTTGCTATAGCGGCTATATCCGTCGGCCATGCCGACGACGGTTCGCTCGGTACGGGCAAGGATGGGACGAATGCCTGCCCGCGCCGCTGCATCGATGAGTGGATTGCTAGGAAAGCAGAACAGATAGTCCACTCCCTCCCGACGCAGGATGTCCGCCAGCGCCTCCCAGCCGTTCATGTCCGCTTTCTCCTTCTGAGCCGTAGTCGGTTCCGGCGGCCGCCGGCCGCCACGTCGCGTTGCAGCGGAGCTACTGTACCGCGTCCGCGAATCTCACGAGCAGCGACACACGGCCGCGCCGTGGCAAAAGCCAGCCAGCTTGCCAACTGCTACGCTTATGCTCGCCGGCCATTATGCCCTCCGCTTGGAGATACGCCATGCCACACGTCATTGTCTTGCAGCACGTGGCGCCTGAGGGGCCTGGTGCCATCGCAGACTCACTGGCCGACCGCGATATCGAGACCCGGCCGGTGCGGATAGATCGGGGACAGGCCGTGCCCAGCGCGCTCGACGGCGCCGCCGGTCTCGTGGTCATGGGGGGGCCGATGGCTGTCTACGAGGCGGCTCGCTATCCCCACTTGCGTAGCGAGCTGCGGCTGATTGAAGCTGCCTTGCGCGCACCGGTCCCGATCCTCGGTATCTGTCTCGGTAGCCAGCTACTCGCGGCCGCGCTCGGTGCGCGCGTCTATCCGGCGCCGCGGAAAGAAATCGGCTGGTACGACGTGCGACTGCGGAAAGCTGCGCGCGCAGATCGGCTCTGGCGCGGCGTCGCGCAGACCTTCACGCCGCTGCACTGGCACGGCGATATCTTCGATCTGCCGGCCGGGGCGGTGGCCTTGGCCGCGTCGGCACTGACCGAGCACCAGGCTTTCTGCTACGGCGACAGTGCCTACGGACTGCTCTTTCACCTCGAAATGGGGCGCCGCCAGATCGCGGCGATGGTGGAGACGTTCCGCGATGAGGTTGTGGGCGCCGGCGTAGCGCCAGAGACGATCCTGGCCGACACGGCGGCCTGTCAGCCGCGGGCCAAGAAGGTCGGTGCAGTCGTGTTCGAGCGCTGGGCCGCGGCGGTCCTCGCCGGTGTTGCGTCAATCGAGGGGTGAGACGCCTGGCCCCGCGGGCATAGCCGGCGGCCTAGTCGTCTGGCGCCGGCGCCCGCCGCAGTTGCTTGATCTGCGCGCGCTGCCGCTTGGCCTCCAGGCGCTTGCGCTTCTCATTGCGAGGCACGGTTGTCGGGATGCGGCGCGGTGGTGGCCGGTTCAGCGCTGCCAGGCGCTCCCGTAGGCGGGCAAAGGCCACCGCGCGGTTGCGGGCTTGCGAGCGGCGGCGCCCTTCCCGAATCACCACGCCCGAGGGTCGGTGGCGTAGCCGGACCCCGGTCTCCACCTTATTACGGTGCTGACCGCCGGGGCCGGAGTCGCGGATGAACTCGATGTCTGTGTCACCCGCTAACGAGTGGTCGTCGGTCGGATACGGTGTCATGGCCTTCAGCATCATACCTTCCCGGCCGGCGCGAGGTCCCTGCCTCCCGCCGCTGGCGTGGTGGCGCCGGAGGGGCGCCGAGGGTATTGTAAGGAGCGTCGGCGAGTTTAGCGCACAGCGGCAACGGCACAGCAGCATACGGAGTAGAGGCTATGGCGTCAGAGGTTAAGATCACGCGGATCACCGTCACCCACTACGAGCACGAGATCGCCAACCTGAGCATGGAAGCGCAGTTCGGCTTCGACATGGTGTATGAGGCCGGCAGTCGTCTCCCCTCGGGTGGGAGTATCCTGACCATCGAGACCGATGCCGGCGTTCGTGGCGAGGTGCCGGGCGGGCACCTTCAGCCGCGCGTGGTGCAGTATCTCCTCGGGCGCAACGCTTTGGAGCGCGAGGTCATCTGGCACGATCTCAAGCGCGTCCACCGCGGTGCCGGTGGCACACCGCCCGGCGCGGTAGACGTGGCCCTGTGGGACATCGCCGGCAAGCTGCACGGCGTCCCGATCTACGCTCTCCTCGGCGGCTGGCGCAAGAAGCTCCCGTGCTACGCCAGCACCTATCATGGCGACGAAAACGGCGGCCTGACCCGTCCCGAGGACTACGGCGAGTTTGCGTTGCAGTGCAAAGAGCGGTTCGGCTATCCGGCCTTCAAGATTCACGGCTGGATCGATGTGCCCATCGAGCGCGAGGTCGCGGCGGTACACGCTATCCGCGCGGCCGTCGGGGACGATATGGATATCATGCTCGATCCGGCCGGCGCCTACAACACGTTCGACGATGTGCTGCGTGTAGGGCGCGCGTGCGACGAGTCTCGCTACTTCTGGTACGAGGATGCGTTCCGGGGCGGTGGCTTTTCCGGCTTTGCCCACACCAAGCTGCGTCAATTCATCAAGACACCGCTGCTGATGGGCGAGCACGTGCGCGGTCTGGAGCAGAAGGCCGATACGATCCATTCCGGTGCAGCCGACTACGTGCGGGCCGGGGTTGGCGAGGATGGCGGCATCACCGGCGTCATGAAGATTGCCGTGCTCGCGGAGGCCCATGGGCTGGACGTAGAGCTACACGGCGGCGGCCTGGCCCATCGGCACTGCATGGCCTCCATCCGCAACACCAACTACTACGAGCTGGGCCTGGTCCATCCCAACATACAAGATACGAAGCCGCCGATCTATGCCGACCGCCGTTGGCTGGATGAGTTGGACTCGGTAGATGCGGACGGTTGTGTGGATGTGCCTGAGGGGCCCGGGCTGGGAGTCGAGCTGGACTGGTCGTTCATCAACGCGCGCAAGACCGGCGAGACGGTCTATGAGTAACGCTCGCGGCTCGTAGGCCGTGGCGGGTGCGAAAGCTGCCGGAAAAGACGCTGGCCTAGTTGCTCGGCTGATAGCACACTGGAGAGGAGGTGATGGTGACGCGAACGCCGCCGCAGGAGGGCGTGATCCCAGCGGAGCGGGATTTTGCCAGCATGGATGACCTGCGGGCCGCGGAGCAGCGCCAACGGGAGTACCTGCGGGCCTCGGAAGCGCGACAGGACAAGCGCCTGTGATGAGATCCTAGCGACCATGCGGGCCGGGAATCTCCACCTAGAGCAGCAGTTGAATACCATTGAGACACGGCTGGACGGGCTGGATTCCCGCTTGCGCGATGTGGTGGAACGGTTGACACGGCTGGAAGAGAGCAAGCGGATCGTCATGTGGGTGATCGGATTTGGCGTTCCAATTCTGATCGGGGTAGCACTTATCCTGGTGAGACTCTGGATGGGGTAGTGGCTCCCTACACTCGCGTTGGCGCGTTGGTATGGTTGGTATGGAGGAGAAACGATGACACTGGACGGCAAGCTGGGCGTAGGGATTGTCGGTATCGGCTGGGTAGCCGGCGAGCACATCAAGGCGTTTGGGGCCAATCCGCACGCCAGCGTCATTGCGTTGTGCAGCAGTAGCCGCGCGAATGCCGAGCGCGTGCGGCAGGCGCATGGGTTGGAGCCGGCGCGCCTCTACACCGACTATGAGCAGTTCCTGCAGGACCCGGAGCTTGATATTGTCGCCGTCTGCTCGGTGAACAACCTCCACGTGGACCAGGGCGTGGCCGCGGCGCAGGCCGGCAAGCATCTCCTGCTCGAAAAACCCGTCGCCATTGATCTTCCTGGCCTACGCCAGTTGAATGCGTCGGTCGAAACGGCCGGCGTCAAGACGCAGGTGGGCTTTGTGCTGCACTGGAACCCCTATTTCGAGAGCGTCAAGGCGATGGTTGCCGCCGACTTCTTCGGCTCGATCTACTACGGTGAATGCGACTACTTCAGCGGCAACTGGGAGAAGTGGTATCCCGGCTACCATTGGGCTAGACAGCGCGCGAAGGCCGGTGGGGCGCTGATCTGCGCGGGCTGTCACGCCGTAGACGCGCTGCGCTGGTTCATGCCCGGCGAGGTCGTCGAGGTCTTTAGCTACGAGGGCCGGTTTACCGATGTGATGGAATGGGAGCCGACGACCGTGACCGTCGTGAAGTTCGACAGTGGCGCCATCGGCAAGATCGGCTGCATCCTGGAGGGCAATCTCAAATACCAGTTCAATCTGCGCCTGCACGGCCCGAAAGGGACACTGGACAACGAGTACTTCCTCTCGGATCACCTGCCTGGGCAGACCGGCTGGGCGAGCTTCCCGACCGTCATGCCCGATACCCCCGAGGTCACGCACCACCCCTTCCCGGGGGAGGTGAATGACTTCATTGCCGCGATCCGCGAGGACCGCGAGGCGCAAATCCCGATGAGCGATGCGGTGAAGACCCACGAATTGATCTTCGCCGCCGAAATCTCCGCCCGCGAGGGCCGCCCCGTTTCCCTACCCCTCCCGGAGTAAGGGGCACCGGCATGTGGATTGGGCGTGCCCCTGTGAAGTACACTGCGGTCGGATGGAGTAACTCCGGGCATTCCCTGCGTTGCTCAGGAACCACTGCCACAGGTAAACGGGTAGGAAGGCGAGCGGTGGACGATACGCTTGCTATTCCCGACTATTTGATCCGCCCTCTCTACGGCTTTGCGGACGCAGACCATCTAGCCAACGTGCCACGTGGTACCTCGAAGCGCTGGCTTGAGGGGTACGCCTACTACGGTACCCAGGGCCAACGGATAGTCCAACCACCGGTCACCCCTGGTGCCCAAAAGCAAGGGCACGTCTCGTTTGTTGAACTCGTAGAGGTTGGCGCTATCGGACGCTTGAAAGAGGCGGGCTTTTCGTTACGGATGATCCGCGAGATAGTCCACAATTGCCAAGAGATTCTAGGGGTGCCACGTCCGCTCGCGACCTTGCGGTTCAAGACGGATGGCCGCGAAGTGTTCGTTGACCGCGGAGATACCCTGCTCGGAGTTGGGCGGAAGAAGCGGATGCAGGCGTGGAACGAGGTGCTGGAACCGTTCTTGCAGGAGCTAGAGTACGGCGCGCACCGGATGGCTGCGCGTTGGTGGCCCCTAGGCCGGAGCACTCCGATTGTCATTGATCCGGAGTACGGGTTCGGCTTTCCTGTAGTGGCCCAATCAGGGGTGCGTACCGAGATCATCCTGGAGCGGTTCAGAGCGGGCGATCTGAGCGAGCAAATCTCAGCAGATTTCAATATCAAACCTGTTCAGGTAGAGCAAGCGCTCCAATTTGAGCTGCAACGTGCTGCATGATCTTCATAGATCGCTCGATTCCCAAGAGCGTTGCCACTGCGCTCAAAGCGGTTCGAGACGATGTACTCTGGCTAGATGACTACTTCCCGCACGATACCAAAGATGCTGATTGGCTACCGATAGCTGGCCAGAACGACTGGCTCGTCATCACCCGAGACAAGAAGATCAGGACGCGCCCAGGAGAACGGCGAGCCATCCTCGAAAACAATGTTGGTTGCTTTTGCCTCACTCAGAAGCAAGACCCGACCCGCTGGCAATACCTGAAGCTGCTAGTCCAGACGCTAGACCAGATGGAAAGCAGCTTCGCTACGACGCCGCGTCCGTTTATCTATAGAGTCGATCAGTTGGGAAAACTTCGGTTTATTACTCCACCTAGCCCTACGAGACAAGGCTGACGAGCTTGCGTCAGCGGGTACCCTGAGCATCCTGTCACCCTGATGTGCTTGACCCGCGTCAGCCGGGGATAATCGGAAGGAGCGCGTGCGAGGGGTGGTCGGGGTCGTGGTAGATCAGCTGACGGGCAACGACGTGGTGCGTATGGGCATTGAGCGGCTCGCCGGTGTTGGGGTTGACATCGAACCGCGGGAAGTTCGAGCTGGCAATGTCGAGGCGGATGCGGTGGCCGCGGTCGAACAGGTTGCTCGTCGGATACAGCAGGATGGAGAGCTTGACCGGCTGCTCCGGGGTGAGGAAGCGAGGCTGATCGTAGCCCTCGCGATACCGCGCCCGCACGATGCTATCGCCGAGGTTGAGGGCAAACCCGTCCGGCCAATCGGTTGACGGTGGGTAGACATCGATGAGCTTGGCGGTGAAGTCGGTATCAACAGCCGATGACGACGCCCATAGCTCGACCACGACCGAGCCGGTCACTTCGATAGGCTGCGCCAGCAGCGGCGTCTGGAAGACAAGCACGTCGGCCCGCGCCGCCAGCGGGAGCGTGTGCTGGTAGGCCGGGCCTAGCCAGCCGTGCAGGGCCGGACGGTTGCGTTGGTCGAACCCACCCGGCGGCATCAGTGAATCGGCGGCGGAGATATTCCCGCCGGTCGTCGGGACCGGATAGCGCGGATCGAAGCTGTAGCCGGAGGGGAGGCGGGCAGCGGGGGGCGCTGTGGAGAGGCCGCCGCCGGCGTGCAGATAGTAGGGTGTCGGCTCGGTCTGCGGCAGCGGCCAATCCTGTGCCTCACGCCAAACCCCACCTCGCCGGAGCCGGTCGTCCGTCGTCATGCGACCATCGTCGTCGCCACCACCCATCACGTAGAGCCGGACTGGAGGCTCCTGGTCTACGCCGCTGTCCAGCCCTTTGAGCCACCGATCAAACCAACGCAAGCGCACGTCGTCCCACGAATCCTGAGCCGCCTCGACGTCGAACTCGACCTCCCCGGCGTGGTGCTCCTCGCCCGCGCCGTGGATCCACGGCCCCATGAGCAGGCGTTGCGGCGCACGGCTCCGGCGCGAGAACTCCATGAAGTTCGTCACCGTGCTCGTCCCATACGAGTCGTACCAGCCCCCCTGGTAGATCGTGGGCACGTCGGCGTGCTGATCGTAGTACCGCCGTGGGCCAAAGCCGGGCCGCGCCCAGAACGCATCGTCCTCGCCGCGCGCGAGTAAGTCCAGGACGTACCGCTCGACGCTAGGGTAGTGCTGGAGGGGTGAAGTGCCCGCGCGAAACGGGCCGTCGAGCAGCCGGCGCACCCACCAGTGGATATGCTCGTGAGCCTCCCGAAAAGCGTCGGTCACACCGGGCGGCATGGTATCGTCCCACTCGTTCGTATGCAGCATCCGAAACGAGTAGATGAAAAAGCGCAGCTCGGCCGTCCCGTGATGGCGCATCGAGTTCTCGAAGTAGTCGTGGGGGCCGACCGAAATCGCCATCGCGCGCAGCTGCGGCGGATCGAGGGCGGCGAGCGCGCTCTGCGTCGCGCCGGCATACGACCCGCCAATCGTGCCGATAGCGCCGTCGCACCACTTCTGAGCAGCGAGCCACTCCACCGCGTCGTAGCCGTCCTCGCCCTCGCCCTGCGTACCCGTGCCGTCGCCGGCAAACGGATACCAGGTGCCGCCCGAGGCATAGCGCCCGCGCACATCTTGGACGGCCCCGACGTAGCCGCGGCGCGCAAAGAAGTAGCCGGCGTTGCGGGCACCCAAGCGCGTTTTGTTGTAGGGTGTCCGCTCCAAGATGACCGGAAACGGCCCCGGCGCTCGCTGGCCACCCAAGGCCGGGAAATACAGGTCGGTCGCCAGCGGCGTCCCATCGCGGGCCGGCACCATCACGTCGCGCTCGTACACCACATCGTACAGCGCTGCAGAACCTTGGCGGGCAGTCGTAGCCTGTCTTACTACCATCGTTCGCTCCTCCCCCCGGCCGGACAACGGACAGCCGCCGACCGTCGGTAATCCCCTGAGAGAGCTATCCTAACACCTCCAACGCTCCCGTGAGCGCCGGACCGCGCCGAGGGAGGCCGGGAGGCCTCGTCATTCCGGTGCCAGCCGAAATCCAACTGTAGGGGTATCCCTTGGGGGCGCCCTCATCCCGCCCCGTCATTCCCGCGCAAGCGGGAATCCACCCCGGCCGCGGCGGCGAGTTGGTGTAAGATATGCACTGTCACCAGGATGGACAACGATGCCGGGTGACGCTGAGAGTGTACCCAAGTTCTTGGCCGTTGATTTCTACTGCGGGGCCGGCGACTACGTTGTCGCGGATTCCTAATCTCAAACAGTGACGTGTAAAATGGCGACCAAATCTAGCTTTCGGAGATGGACTCGCGAAGAATTGCTTATCGTATTCAATCTGTACTGCCGGATTCCATTCAAGGATTCCAGTAAAAATCATCCGGGTATTCGACATATCGCTAAATTAGTTAGCCGAACGCCCGATGCCGTAAATATGAAAATCGGGAATTTCGGTAGTTTCGATCCAGAATTGAAGAAAAGGGGAATCAAAGGTCTCCGCAACGCATCTCGTCTTGACCAGGAGGTATGGAATGAATTTCATAGCAACTGGCAAGTGCTTATTGAAGAAAGTGAACGGCTGATCTCCGAAAGGGAGCGTGCGATGGGTATTTCGCATCAAGACCAGGGGAATTCCCCAAAAGAAGGAAAAGAAAGAATGGCTGTCCGCAGAGTTCGGGAGAATCAGGATTTCTTCCGAAGAACAGTACTATCCGCCTATGAAAATAAGTGTTGCGTTACGGGAATTGATATCGAGCTATTGCTTGTTGCAAGCCATATCAAGCCGTGGGCGGAATCCGATAAGAACGAAAAGCTAAATCCGCAAAACGGCTTGTGTTTGAATGCGCTACATGATCGCGCTTTTGACCGGGGACTGATTGCCATTACAGATGATTATACCGTTGTGGTCAGTAGCCAGATCTCGCATTCGACAAGTGATGCTGCACGTAAAATGTTGCTTGGGTATGGCGGGCAGAAAATTAAACTGCCATCTCGGTTTAGCCCACGCCCCGATTTTCTGTCATGGCACAGAAACAATGTTTTCATACGATAACGACGAGCGTGTCTGTCCTGCTGATGTGGGAGGATGGCGTCTGCCGGCGCCTGGATTCTGGCCTACGCCGGAATGACGGCTGGGGAGAGGTTCGTATCAATAGCGGGGCCGGGGCGCCTGGCGAATTGGTATAAGATGTGTATTGGCTCGCTGGCAGGCCCTCGGCGGATACTCCAGTTGCGACTGCACGCGACGGTGCTGGCTCGCCGTGCGGCCCTAAAGCTGTAGGAGGCGAGAGAGATGGCTACGACCCAAGCTCCCGGCGTGACGGAGGCGCCAGCGGACATGATGGCGCTTAGGAACTACGTCGGTGGCGAGTGGCGCACGCCCCACACGACCGAGTACCTCGACGTGACCAATCCGGCCACCGGTGCGCTGCTGGGCCGCGTGCCCCTGTCGAACCGGGCCGACGTGGAGCAGGCCGTCGCGGCGGCGCACGCGGCCTTTCCCGCCTGGCGCGCCACGCCTCCCCTCGACCGCGCGCGCTATCTCTTCTCCGTCCGCGAGCAAATGGAAGCGCGGTTCGAGGCACTGGCGCGGCAAGTGACGCTGGAGCACGGCAAGGCGCTGGAAGATGCCCGCGGCTCGGTGCGGCGCGCGATTGAGAACGTCGAGGTTGCCAGCGGTATTCCCTCGCTGCTCATGGGCTACGGGCTGGAGGATGGGGCGGCCCGCGGCATAGACGAGGATGTCGTGCGGCAACCGCTCGGTGTCTTTGCGGCCATCTGTCCCTTCAATTTCCCACTGATGGTACCCTTTTGGTTCTGGCCGTATGCCGTTGCCTGCGGTAACACCTACATCATCAAGCCTTCCGAGCAAGTGCCCACCAGTATGCAGCTTATCTTCGAGATTCTCGACACCGCTGGGTTCCCACCGGGCGTGATCAATCTGGTCAACGGCACTAGAGACACCGTGAACGGCCTGATCGACCATCCCGATGTCAAGGGGCTGTCGTTTGTCGGCTCTACGCCGGTCGCCAAATATATCTATGCGCGGGGTGCCGAGCGTGGCAAGCGCGTGCAGGCCCAGGGTGGGGCCAAGAACGTCCTGGTGGTCATGCCCGACGCGGTGTTGGATAGCTCGGTTTCCAATATTATCAACTCGGCCTTTGGCTCCGCCGGTCAGCGTTGTCTCGCCGGCTCGGTCCTGGTGACGGTCGGGGCCGGGCACGAGCGGGTGCGCGACGCGGTGGCGCAGGCTGCGGCGGCGCTGAAGGTCGGCAACGGCTTGGACCGCGACGTAGAGCTGGGGCCGGTGATCTCCCGGGCGGCCCAGGAGCGCATTCTGAGCTATATCGAGCAAGGCGAGGGGGAAGGTGCAACCCTGGTGCTGGACGGTCGCCGCGTCGCGGTCGCCGGCAGCGACGACGGGTACTACGTCGGCCCCACCATCTTCGATAGCGTCACACCCGACATGACCATTGCCTGTGACGAGATTTTCGGGCCGGTCCTGAGCATCATGCACGTGGACACGCTCGACGCGGCAATCGAGATTATCGAGCAGCAGCGGTTCGGCAATGCGGCGTCCATCTTCACGCAAGACGGCGCTGCCGCGCGGGCGTTCCGCTACCGCGTGCCCACCGGCAACGTCGGGATCAATGTCGGAGTAGCAGCACCCATGGCCTACTTCCCTTTCAGCGGCGCCAAGGAATCCTTTTTCGGCACGCTGCACGGCCAGGGTCGCGACGCAATTGATTTCTTCACCGACCGCAAAGTAGTCATCACGCGCTGGTTCTAGCGTCGTGTCTACACGGTACCGAAGAGACCAAGACTCCCCCTCTCTACATGGTGGAGAGGGGGCTGGTGGGTGAGGCGCTGATATGGACATGGATATCGGCACGCAGAAGCAGTTGTTCATTGACGAGCGGTTCTTCGGCGCTGCCGACGGGGTGCGCCTATGCATGAACCCGCCCGTCCAGCACCCGGAGCCGGTGCTGCGGGCGGATCGACCTTGGGAGGCGCTCGGCATCGGCAGCTACAACACCGTCCTGCGCGAGGCCGACGGCCGCTTTCGTCTGTGGTACGACGCTTTGCTGGAGGGCGGCTTGCCCCATGAAGGGGCGCGGCGGCTCTGCTATGCCGAGTCCAACGATGGCCTGTCCTGGGAAAAGCCGGCGCTGGGGCTGATCCCGTTCCGCGGCTCGACTGCCAACAACATCGTTGCCCCGCCCTTGGAACGGCAGAGCCAGCAAGGCGCGACGGTGCTCCGTGACGAGCAGGCCGCGCCTGCGGAGCGGTACAAGCTCTGGACGAAGTTCCAGCCCACCGACCGGCAGATCGCGGCCGGTGTGCATCCGGGCTTGTGGGCGATGCACTCGGCGGACGGCATCCATTGGCAAGCCTACCCCGGGCAGCCGAACCCGCCCGATACGATGTGCGATACCCAGAATATGCTGTTCTGGGATGATCGGCTGGAGTTGTACGTGGGCTATACCCGTGTGCGCGAGACCCAAGCCTACGGCGAGGCAGCGGTGATGGGGGCAGAGCTTAACGCGGCGGGGCAGGGACGGTATCGGGCCGTGGGGCGCATCACCTCCCCGGACTTACGCACGTGGTCGCCGCTGGAGATCGTCTTTGAGGCCGACGCCACCGACTTGACCATTCCGGTGCCGGACCGTAGCGACGATCCGCGGCCGGTGATCGACTTCTACACCAGCTGCGCGCTGAAGTATCCCGCTGCCCAGGATGTCTACCTCATGCTGCCGGCGGCGTTCTACCACTGGGGAGAGAACGAGTTTCCGGCGATGTTCGATGTCCAGCTCCTCACCAGCCGCGACGGGATACGCTGGCAACGAGCCGGCGAGCGCCGCCCTTTTCTACGCCAAGGACCCGATGGCAGCGCAACCGCGGGGATCATCGTCGCCAATCCCTGGCTCGTGCCGGTAGGCGATGAGCTATGGCTCTACTATAGTGGCCGCGGCGGGAGCCATGCGGACAAGGAGCGTGACGGGCGTAACAGCGGTCTCTTCCGCGCCACCATGCGGCGGGACGGCTTCGTCTCGGCCGACGCCGGCTACGGCGGCGGTGAGTTCACCACCCCGCCGCTCCGTTTTGGCGGCGACTCCCTGGAGCTGAATCTCGATGGCAGCGCCGGAGGCTGGCTCAAGGTAGAAATCCAGGATGCGGCGGGGGAGCCGCTCCCAGGGTACGACCTCGCCGCGGCCGATGCGGTGCTGGGCAATGCCGTGTGCAAGGCTGTCACCTGGCAAGGCCGACGGGGCGTAGATGAGTTGGCTGGCCGGCCGGTCAAGCTCCGGTTCGTGCTACGGGACATGAAGCTCTACGCCTTCCAATTCCCGCAGCGCAGGGCAGAGCGCCCCTGATCCGTCGCGAGAACGTAACCTTGCAAGCACTATGAACGAGACAACGCCGGATGTCATTGTCGTTGGTGGGGGGATCATTGGCGGCTCCATTGCCTGGGAGTTGGCCGGGCACGGATTGCAGGTCACGCTTATCGAGCGCGACCGCCCGGGCGCCGGGGCCTCCTCGGCGGCCGCTGGGATCCTGATCCCTGAAGCGGACCCCGCCCGCCCGCCGGAGATCATTGATCTCTACCAGCGGAGCTTACGCCTCTACGGCGACTTCATGGCCCGGTTGCTGGCCGACACCGGCTTGCCCGTGGAGTACCGTGTGACCGGCCGCCTCGTGCTGGCCCTCGATGCAGCGGAAGCGGCCACCCTGGAGCAGTCTCGGCAGGCTCAACGCGATGTCGGTATCAAGGCTGAAGTGTGGGATGCGGCCGCCGTGGGTGCTGCAGAACCAGCTCTTGCCACTGCCGCCGGCGCGCTCTTTTTCCCCGACCATGCGTTGGTTGACAATGCCCGGCTGACGGCGAACGTGGCGATGGCAGCGGCGCGTCGTGGCGTGACCATCCTCACCGGCCGTCCGGCCACGGGCCTATACGTCCGGCATGGCCGCGTGTTGGGCGTAGACCTCGCCGGTGAGCGTCTCGCCGCCGACGTGGTAGTCAACGCGGCCGGGAGTTGGGCGGGCCTGCTCGATGCCCGGGCGTGGCTGCCCGTGGGGCCGGCCAAAGGGCAGATGCTGGCTTTCGAGACCCGACCGCCGCCGGTGCAACACATCATCGGCTCTCGACATGGCGTGCTCGTGCCGCGGGCCGACGGCCGACTGCTGTGTGGAGCTACGGTAGAAAACGTTGGGTACGATACGACGGTGACGGCCGGCGCAATTGAGGGGCTGCTGCGCGGCGCGTTCGCGGTTCTGCCGGTGCTCCGCAACTGCCGGCTGGAGTCGCTGTGGGCCGGGCTACGCCCGCGCTGCACAACTGATGAGCTGCCGATCATCGGGCCGGACCACCGGATCCGCGGCCTCTATCATGCTACGGGGCACTTCAAGATGGGCATTATCTCCGCCCCCATCACCGCCCAAGCCATTGCCGCCGTGGTCATGGGGCGGGAGCCACCGTTGCCGCTAGCTGCCTTTGCTCCCGGCCGCTTCGATACCGTTTCAAGCTGAGGGCTGATGGCTGGAGGCTGACGAAAGCCAGGAACGCTTCTATGGACGACGCCCGCAGTATCGCGATTCCCGATCTGGAGGAGTTTTGTACCCAAGTCTTCATTGCTCAGGGTGTTGCCCCTGAGCAGGCCCAGGTGCTTTCCGCCGTTGCCGTGGAGGCGGACCTGCGTGGACACGACAGCCATGGCGTCCGCCTGGTGCTCGCGTACAAGACCACCACCCATGGCGGCCCGGTCAACGCGCAGGCGGCGATCCGCGTCATCCGCGAGACGCCGGTGAGCGTGCTCGTTGATGCTGACAGCGGCTACGGCCCGTTGGCGATGACGCTTGGTCTGGAGCGGTGCCTGCAAAAGGTGGCTGCTACCGGGGTGGGACTGGCCGGGGTACGGAACTCCAACCACCTCTTCATTCCGGCGCATTACGTCCTGCGAGCAGCGCGCGCCGGATACCTGTCCCTCTGTACCGCCGTCGCAAAACCGATCCTGGCGCCCACCGGGGGGCTGGGGCGCGTGCTGGGCAATAATCCGTGGGCCTTTGGTATTCCCGCCGGGCGGCGCGATCCCATTGTGCTGGACATTGCGCCGTCCGCCTCGTTCGCCAAAGTCAGAATGTACGCCGAGGAGGGCCGACCGCTCCCGGAGGGCTGGGCACTTGACCAGGACGGCAACCCCACGACGGATGCGGCGGCGGCGCTGCTCGGATCGCTCCTGCCGCTCGGCGAGCACAAAGGGTATGGGCTGGCGCTGGTCTCGGAAATCCTAGGGGCCGTGCTCACCGGTGCCGGCTATGGGCCAGCGAGTGGTGCCGAGGGGCAAGTGGGACATTTCCTGCTCGTGTTCGATCCTGGCCTGTTCCTGCCGCCAGCCGAATTTGCCCAGCGCGTGGAAGACCATATCCACCGGATCAAGGCCACCCCTAGACAGGCTGGGGTCGCGGAAATCTTCTATCCTGGGGAGCGCGCCGCTCGCCTGGAGCGCATGGCCCGCGCGCGGGGCACGCATTTACTCGGTCGGGCGGTCTGGGAGCCATTGCAAGCCCTCGCCCAAGCCCTGGACCTACCGCTACCCCTGCGCTTGGCCTGAGGCTGGCCGCGGCGGCTGGTATGAGAGGACGGAATGCTGATGATCGTGCGGTGGTTGTACCTCTGGTTTCTCCTTGTGCTCTGTGTAGCTTGTGATGCGACCGGTTCTGATACCAGGGCGCCCGGTCTGGACGAGACTATCGCACCAGTAGCCGGTAGTGGGTCGGCAACCGCGGTTTCTGCCACTAGCCCAACAAAAGATGCCTCCTCGGGAACAGACTCAAGGCTGCCGCGCCCGGGCGACTACATGCTTGTGATCGTGGCAGATGGGTTCGATATTCCGGTGTATCTCACCTTTGCCCCAGGGGATCAAAGCGGTCGGTTGTTCGTTGTCGAGAAAGCGGGGACAATTGCGATCCTGCAAGATGGTGTACGCCGCGCCCGGCTGTTTCTCGACTTACGCCATAAAGTCGGTGCCGAAGGAAGAGAGCAAGGTCTGCTTAGTATAGCATTCAGCCCGACATTCACGAGCGATGGCTACTTCTTTGTGTATTACACGGATACAGCGGGTGATACAGTGGTTGCTCGCTATCGAGTGACTAATGATCCCAATATCGCGGACCCCGCTAGCGAGGCAATCATCCTCCAAGTGGACCAGCCTACGCCGGAGCACAATGGAGGCCTGCTCGTGTTTGGCCCAGATGGCTACCTCTACATCGGACTTGGAGATGGTGGGCCAGCCTACGGAGACGAATCAGGCAATAGCCAAAACACTATGTCCTTGCTCGGCGCGATTCTTCGCCTCGACGTACATGGCGATTACCCTTACGTGATCCCGCCGAGTAATCCGTTTGTTGGTCAAGCCGGGGGACGCCAGGAAATCTGGGTCTACGGTCTACGCAATCCATGGCGGTTCGCCTTTGATCCGCAAACTGACGACCTCTATATCGCTGATGTGGGGATGTTCAAGAGGGAGGAGATCAACCTCCAGGCCGCATCGAGCCGTGGTGGGGAGAACTACGGTTGGAACTTCTACGAAGGCATGTACCGGCTCGCCCCGGATGAAGGCGGTAAGAGGGTAGCCAGCATAGATAGGTCGCAGCTCGTGTTTCCGATTGCGGAGTATCCACACACGGAGGGATGCGCTATCATCGGTGGGTACGTCTATCGAGGGAGCAGTCTGCCTGGCCTGGTCGGGAGCTATGTGTTTGGTGATCATTGTTTCGGCAGTATCCGTGTCCTCACGCCGACCAGCGATGGAGCCTGGCAGCAGACAGAACTATCCCGGGATCCGGGGCGCCGAGTAGTCACCTCTTTCGGCCAGGGTCCAGACGGAGAGCTGTACGTGCTCGACTGGAACGGCCGGATTTTTCGCTTGTCAACTGCCGGGACTTAGTCCCTGTGAGATGCCCGCGTGCAGGGGATGCATCTACCCGTTCGAGCAGTTTGGGAGCCGTTGCTAGCCCTCGCCCAAGCCCTGGACCTACCGCTACCCCTGCGCTTGGCCTGAGGACAATATGCCCCCGCTGCTCGCCAGCCGACGAGATGACCGAGCTATGGTAGGACTTACCCACGTCGCACGTCCGCTCCTGAAATGGGGTAAGTCACACCCACTGGTACTTGCCGCCGGTGTGCTGCCGCTCCTCATGGTGCTCATCCTGCTTGTCCGTGCCCCGACCTTTCCGGTGCGTACTCTCTTTGGCGTCTTCTTCGTGGCCACATTCGTACCGGTAGCCAGCATCGCTGCCGCTTCTGTGGGAGGCCTGCGGGCTGCGTTCGCAGTGTCCGGGGGGATATTGACGCTTACTCTGGCGCAAGCAGTGCTGCCGGTCCGGCAAGCGGACCTGGCGTCGCCACAGTGGGACGTTGCTTTGGATAGACCAGAGGTCCGGGCACGACATCGCCTCGCTTTGGACCGGAGCGACGCTAGTGTCAAGGTACTGGAGCAACCCGGCACCAGACTCTACTTATACATATCGGCAGAGCTACCATCGGGTACAGTACTCAACGTCGTCTGGGACGGACACTTGCTGGGACGGCTGCAAGGCCCCCCCCAGCTCAACGGCGGCGCGCTGCCCTGGTATCGGCTGCCGGTACCCTGGTCAGCCGTCCGCAACCAATCGGTTTGGGAGGTCATTGTAGCCCCGGCCTCGCCTACGGAAGGAAACGGGACGCCAAGACTAGGGGCAGCACACTACTTCCGGCCGCCGGGAGCCGGCGCACACGCCAGTGCGCTGCTTGATGGGCCGGACGAGTACTCTGTGGACGTGGACCCTGATACTCCCGGGCGCCAACCGGGTCGTTGGCTGATCGAGCTGCGAGTGCATGACCAGGATAACCAAGTGTTAGCCGTGTGGTACTGAGTAGCATGACTCTGTTGTCCTGCTCGCCAGAGCCGCACAATCCTATGGAAATCGGTGGTGTGGCTCTGGTGAGCACTTGGTCGCGGTTGAACGGTCGGTTGGTGAGCCACGTGCAGTCGCTGCGTGTCCGACACCCCCGCCGCCTCCTGACCGCTTTGGTGGTTGCGCTCTGGGGTGGGGCTGCCGTCATGGTCTGGCACGAGCTGGATTCCGTCGGGGGCTGGTTGAGCATCGTGCTCGTGCTGTTCATCGCGAGCTATGTGCTGTTGGTTACCATCGGCGGCGAGTCCGGGCAGCGGATTCGAGGGCGGTCCGGCCCGCTCGTGATTGCACTGGGGGTTGCAGTCGAGGGTGCTACCGTTTCGGCCCTCTGGTACAGGCTCACCCTGGAAGCATGGCTTAACCTAGGCCTGACCTTCTTTGCCGGCAGTTATCTTCTCCTGGCAGTACTGGATGGTCTCTGGCGTAGCCTACGGCGGTGGCGGCCAGCCAGTTGGCGAGTTGCGACTGCACCGCCCCCGTCAGACGACCGCTCTAGTGCAGCCGCGCACCGCGCCGCGGAAACCGGTTCAGGGTTGCGGCTCGGTGATTACCTACGGCGTTGGAGTGTCCCGGGCCTACTGGCCCTTGTGGTTGCGGTTGAAATACTGGCCCACGCGGGACCCCGGAGTCCTCACGTTACTGCTCTCCACCACACACGCTTTCCAGCCGCCCTAACACACGCCGAGGGGTACATAAGCTTTCTGGGGGGCGTTCCCGTCTATCTGGAAGTGCAGAACGAGGTAGTGCCGCTCGCGATGGCTTTCAGTGGTGAAGCTGCCTCCGGGCAGGAGCTTGGTGGGCCTAATGACGATCGGGCCGGGTATGGCTATCTGTTGGCGCTCGCGGCTTCCGTGCTCGGCTATTACCCGGCCGCGCTGTTCATCAACGGTCTCTTCTGGTGGATCGCCAGCATAGCCGTGTGGAGCCTCGGCCGTACCTTCTTTGGCGATGGGCCACGAGCCATCGCTGCGGCTTTACTCACGGCGACGAGTCAGGGCCTCACCTACTGGAGTGCTACGCCCATGTCTTACGTAGTGGGCCTGTCCTGGGTTGCGATCGTGCTTGCCGTCGCAAGCCACTGGCGCATCGCCAGCTGGGGAGGCTCGTCGGTGAGGCACCGGCTGGCTTTCGGCTGGCTGGTCGGAGTTACCGGTCTGTTCTATATCGTCCCACAAGTAGTCCTCGGCTGGATGGGTATGTTCGTGCTGCGCCGGGCAGCATGGTGGGGCATCCTGTTTGCGGCAGCCATGGCCGTTGCTTTGTCACGGCTGTGGGAAATAGTAGGCAAGATCGGGGGGCTGCCTTTCGATCCTCGCATCAACGCGGCGATGGGGTATGTGGGATTCCAGCTAACACTGTCCAATTGGCTGGAGTTCTGGGATAAGATACCGCAGCCACTGCTCACTGATCTGTCACGATATCAGCTTATCGGTGGTCTCGTGGGAGGGTTCTACTACCCACTCCTGTTCGCTGGCTTGGTAGGGATCATTGTTGCGCGTCCTCGTCGGCAACAGTGGTACGCGGCGGTGCTGGTTGCCGGTCTGGGCGCTGGCGTGGCTGCCAGTCAAATCACGACGGCCCCGTTCACCCCACGCTACATCTATTGGGTCTATCCGGTGCTGTATCTTGCCGCTGCAGAGGGCGTCTGGTTCCTCGGCCGGAGGGTCGGCGAGGCAGTGACGCAGTGGTGGTCGCGGAACGCGGCCGGGAGGCCAACTGCCAGGAACTGGCCAACCTGGACTGCACGATGCGCTCTAGCGGCGCTCGTCATCTTTCAACTGGCCGTGAGTCTGGCTGACGTATTCGGGCAGTACCACTTTGTGGTTCTGCTGACGTGGGCGCCCGGGTTGCGGTGGTAAGCGCGAGCCGCAGGGGTATGAAACAATGCCACCTGACTATGGCGTGAGGTAGTAGCATGGCAAGGTCAGCCGGGCACTATTGCGGCTCGCGCCTGGGCCACTCCCACCATACCCGAAGCTGCTCTATACGCAGGGTGCCACCGTGAAGCTCATCCGACCGGGTCTCACCGATGCGTACGAACTCCCGACTAGGGAGATTCGTCGCGCGCCAGAGGACCACGTTATCGCGGAACAGGGTTGCATCGTGCGGGCCAAGCTCGACACGCCACTGATGCGGCTCGCCGTATTGTTCGACAAATTGGTGATCTTCCGTTGTGAAGGCGCCGGTACTGCGATCCTGTGTGGTGATGGTGAGTCCCCACGGACGGGACTGGACATGCCAGCTACCGGCGTCGAACAGAAAGAGAAAATCCCCTTGGAGCGTGGCCGTAGCGCTCCATTCGATGACCAGCGTAGGAATCTGGAATTGCAGCGCGTGCGGTGTGAACCCGGCGAGCAGGAGACTGTTGCGTGGTGGCTGGGCCGGCAGCTCCAGAAAGGCTGTCTCTCCGGGCGCGAGACGCGCCTCGATAGCATCGCCATCGTGCTTGACAGTAGCACCCGGGCTGACCCGCAGCCACGTGGCCAGTAGCTCTGCTGATACCGGCCGTTCGAGCGGGGCTTCCGGGCCGCGACGTACTACGTCACCGGATACCTGAACCAGGCGTGCGTAGTGCATGAGATCACCCCATCCGAAGGCCATGAGCGCGATGACCACGGCCCAGTACCCGCGCTTGGTGGCCAGGGCCGTACAGCCAGCCGCGAGAAGGGCCATACTCGCCGCGATGAGGAGTCCCTGCAGGAGCAGGGGACGTGGCCCATGGGCCAAGGGGTGCCAGGTGACTATCCGCAGCGTGGCTAGTACCACTATACATCCGACGACGAACAGCACTGCTTGGCGGTCCGTCATCGCGGTCAGCATTTTCACCAACAATTGCGCGAGCAGCTTCACTAGCATGGCTGTTCTCATACCGATCCGGTGCGGGTGTGCTTGCCCCCTCCCCGCTCAGGAGGCCAGCACCAGGGAGCCGATCCTAATGCTAGTCAGGGATGCTATCGCGCTCAGACCGAGCACGGCCCCAGCCCCGGCCGCGACGGCTCGCTGCCAAGGACCGGCACCCAGGATGTGCATGCCTATCCCTGCCACAGCAGCGGCTACGACCGCCCCAAAAGTCAAATGGGTGACATGCATAAAACTACCCAAGCGTGACATCCCAACCTGTTCTAGTAACCACCACAAGGGTGACGGCCGACGCACGAGTCGCATAATTGGAATCTTGGTGCTTAACTTTGGATCATCAACCAGTATCGCCGCGCGTGGAACCCCAGCCTCGTCCGCATACTGTGTTGCGTCCGAGAAGAGAGCGACTCTGATGCTACGTGTCTCGGGAAAAAAGATGTGCAATAGCACCGGCTCCGGGCCAAATAGGTGACGCTCCGGAAGAGGCAGCCGGAGTGTGTATGGCATGTCCTCATTGGTTGGCAACGGCGGTATCGTATAGATGCGGTGCCAGATGGCACCGCGCTCCTGGCCCGCTTGGTGAATCTGCAAGGTAATCGCCCATGGCGGAGGGTGTGTTTTCAGCCAAGTCAGCCCAACTATGATGTCGAGGGCTTCTGCCTGGTCCTCAAGGAGCCACTCTCGCACCAAGACACGTGGTTTTCTCTCTCCCGGCAGTGCCAGTGCAGTTGTGTCGATCGCAGGCAAGGGGATATGGATATCGGGCCAACCTCCAGGATCTGTTGTCAACCGCCACGCTGCAAAGCTGGCAAGGCATATCAGCCCGCCGGTGAGGTACAAGCGCGCGGTGCTGGCCCCGAACGCTCGGCGGAGGGGTGGAGCGGAGGGCACCTCTCCGCTCATTCGTAGCGTGGATCGCGGCCGATAGAGTATCCAGACGGTCAGTATGGCCACAATGCCCACCACGATCGAGAGTTGCACCACCATGGTGAGCGGCAACGGGATTGTGTTGATCGTAGACGATGGAGCGGGGATATCGGTCCAAGCCTCCAGACCGGTTATAAGCCGCCACGCTGCAAAGCTGGCCAAGCATACTACTCCGCCAGTGAAGTACAGGCGTGCGGCCCTGCTAGTCCTGAACGCTCGGTGCAACGCGGGTCGTGGCCGATAGAGTGTCCAGACAGTCAGTAAGGCCGCAGTGCCTACCACGACCCGGAACTGCTCGGCTAAGGTAGGGATGTTAAATGATTCGCCGGTGCGGTCCCACGTCGCGGCCCCCCACGCCGTCACTACGGCCGCGACCGCGAGGGAGAGAAAGCGCAGGTCAGCGTGTGCTGGAGGGCGGCTCATTGCTGGGCCTCTCCCAGGCGATCTATCCTGCTCACCTTGTAGAGGCGTGCAGCGCTCCCAGCGGTTCCGTTACCTGTCGCAAAGCGCGCATGTTCACTAATCTCGCCGCTGGCGAGCCGCTGTGCCAGCGCCGCACGCTGCGACTGGTTCAGCAGGCGGTTGTCCGCATAGATGTACTCGATCCCCAGGTGCTGCACTGCTGGCCAGTCGAGCGTTCTTACCGCCGGGACGTAGAAAGGGCTATACAAGTGGGGTTGTGCCCAGCGGGCTGTCCAACCCATGGGCGCCGAGGCGCCGCTGAACCCGAGTAGACGAGCAGTGATCAGCCCACGCAGACTGTTTTCATACAGGCATCCCCAGCATTCTGCCCCACCAGCAACCAGGATGCGGGCCGGCCGGCCGAGGTCCCGAAGTACCGCCGCCGCCGCCGCTTCCGGGCCGGGTGGAGGCTGAGACAACTGTGAATATGCCCGCGGACTGGGCAGCGCCTGCAGCCAGATGAGATGGCCCCCAATGAGCGCGAGGACCAGGGCACTGGACAAGCCTTTAGCACCAACTGGCGTTATCAGCTTTGTCGCAGTAGGCCATCGCTGCAGGAGCCCTCCGACGAGTAGTATGGCAGTGGCGGGCCAGATGGAGAAGGCGGCTTGGCTGAAGCGATAGCTGTCTGGTGGAAATGCCTCCGGATACACTAAGGCGCCACCGCCGAACGCGAAACCAGCACTGAGGCCAAAGAGCGCGGTGATCACTCCGCCGACGCCGCTGGCCAAGGCCATCGCAACCAAGAGCGGTCCGAGTGGCAAGAGGAAGACTGATTGGAGGACGAATGATTTGCTGGCGATGGGTGCCCAAGCTCCACCTTTACTAGGAGCCCCTACGATCTGGCCCAGGTGGTCGCTGTTAATGACTAGCCCATACGTTGTCCCGGCGCCGGGGTCGAAGAAAGCTCGGAGAACGGACCCGCCGAGGAAAGCATTGCCAATGAGGGAGGCAACGACGAGGCCAAGTGTGAGTGCCAGGCGGCGGGCGGCGGGGCCGCCTGGCATCCGACGTAGTTTCGGCAAGAAATACCCTAGCTCGACTGCAATCATGGCGGCGGCCAAAGCGCCGAAGAGGATTTCGTTTGCCGAGAACAAGAAAGCAAGTAACACACCGACCAAAGTGAGGGTGAGGTAGCCGCGTCGGCTACGAGCGTTCCGTGCTTCCACATACAGCCAGGCCGTCAGCAGCCACACCGGATAGCCGAACGAGATGGATGGATTGTAGAAAAGCATATCGAGGGGGTTGCCAGCAGCAAAATACCCCCCCACGGTATAATAGTAGAAAGCTCTGATCCCGGAAGTGAGGAGCAATCCACTGCTCAAGTCCGACCAGCGCCAGAATTCCGCAGCGATGGCTGGCAGCCACTCGAGGGATCCCCCGTAGACGAACACTATCGCGCTAATCAGGCCCAGTTTCCAGCTCCGGAAGCATCGCAGCCCAATCGCCATCAGTAGGGCGGCGGCGCCGGTCAGCGAAAACGCATTGACCAGCGCCAAGGCCGGGGGAGGAGGGATGTCCAACGCTCTTTGCACGAGCGCGCCCAGCACGTGATAGGCATAGCGGTAGACGAACGGATGGTCCGGCTCCAACGGATTGTGCGGGGGATAACTGTCTAGGGCAATCTGTCCAGCGACGGCCGAGTGGAAGAAGAGATTCTCGCGGTCTTCACCGGAGTGAGCGTAGCGGCTCATGCTGAGGGCATGCAGGGCGATCAGCACCAGCACCGCTGCGCTGATGGCTAGCCAACTTGGAGTGACTCCCCAGCTCATGAGCGCCGTCGTGCTCGGAGCGGTGGGGATAGTCTGGCGCTGTGCGCGGCGCATGAGCGCCAGGGTGAGTATCCCTGCGAATAGGCCTACTGCTGCGAGGAGGGTCAGGAAGACCTTCATGGACAGGATGCGGAGCAGCAGCATTGCGGAAACGTCAGCGCCGACGACGGCCAAGACGAAACCGGCGGGCAGCAGCGCCGCGCGGGGGACCGTGCGCCCGAGCAGGAGCCGGGCTACAGCGGCGCCACCGATCAGGGCGCCGAGGAGTACGAGTAGCCAGATGAAGATGCGGGCGGCGTCCATGAGCAGAGCGATGGTCATAGCCGCGAGTCGTTCGTGAGCGCCAGGATAGGCGTGGGAAGCCACTGAAGACCGTGTCGAGTGGCATCCATAAGGTACAACCTATCGGGAGCAAATTGGCGTGATGCACCACAACTGTTGCAGAGCATGATCCGAGGGGCCATATCTCAGGAATGCAATCCTGATTCCGATGGTTAGCTCAGGATTCGTCAGGGTGCTCGCGCACGTACTGCGCGATCCGGCCGGCGAGGTCGTCCTGGAGCTGGGCCGTCAGGCCGCCGTCAATAACCAGCGCGTGTCCGCTCACAAAGCTCGACTCGTCCGCAGCCAGGTAGACCGCGCCATAGGCGATGTCGTCGGGGTTGCCGTAGCGTCGCACGGGGTAGATTTCGGCTGCAAAGCGGGCTTGCGCGCTGGCTGGATCGTGGTGGCGATGGCCCTCGTGGACGATCATCCCGGGACAGATCGCGTTGACCCGGATCCCCTGCGGACCGAAGTCGCTGGCCAGCTCCTTGGTCATTAGGATCAACCCACCCTTGACGCTCTCGTAGACCAGCGAGTTGCGCGCCGCGAGCAGGCCGTGTACCGAGGAGATGTTGATGATACTGCCACCGCCGCGCCGCGCCAGTTCCGGGACGGCGTACTTGGCGCCGACGTAGCATGCCTTCAGCCCCACAGCGACCGCTCGATCCCAGTCCGGCTCCTCTAACGTGACTGCGGTCCCTCCCTTGCTCCAGATCGCATCGTTGACCAGAATATCGAGGCCACCGAACTGCTCTACCGCCGTCTGCACCATCCGTTCTAAGTCGCTGGCGACGCCGACATCGGTGTGGATGAACGCCGCGCGCCCCCCGGCCGCGCTGATCTCGGCCGCCACCGCTGCCCCCTTTGCATCCTGGATATCGCCAATCACCACGGCGGCGCCTTCACGGGCAAACATCCGCGCGATGCCGCGCCCGATCCCCTGCGCTGCTCCCGTAATCGCCGCTACCTTGTTGGCCAATCGCATCGCCGGTTGCCTCCTGTCCTGTCATTCCCCGTATGCAGCGCGAACCGTATCAAGGGTAGCAGGAATATCCCGCCGCGATCACCGATGGCGTACAATGGGATCGCCTTGGTCGCGGCTTCCGGTCGCACAGCCTCGGCACCGCGGCTGATTGCTATAGTGTGGAGTTGACGAGGGAAGAACAATGGCAACCGAACAAGGCACGACGACCGCAACGCTGGCCGATGAGCCGGTCTTCGACCGCTATAGCTGGCAGGAGTACCCGGAGTACCTGTTCAGCTTCGACAATGTCGCCTCCGGTATCGAGGGGATCGCCAGCTTCACCGAGGACCACGTGTACTATTACCGCGAGACCGGTTTTCTCGCCATCAACAACTTCTTCACCGCGGCTGAGATCGCGCTCGCGCTCGCGGGGCTGATGGACCTCATTGACGGCAAGAATCCCGCCGTGAGCTCGGTGCTCGTGCAGTATGAAGCCAGCACGCGCGACCGCCTGAGCATGAGCAGTTCCGAGGCGCGGCGCGATATGGTCCGGAAGCTCCAGAACTATGTGGACCACGAGCCACGCCTGCGGGCCATCGCCGATCATCCCCGGCTGCGGGAGGTAGTCGGCCGGCTCCTCGGCACGACCGAGCCGGAGCTATTCCAGGACCAGGCCCTCCTCAAGCCCCGGGGCATCGGCCGTGAGAAACCGTGGCATCAGGACCATGCCTTCTTCGACCTGCCACTCGGCACGCCGATTATCGGCTGCTGGATTGCGCTCGATGAAGCGAAGCCGGAAAACGGCTGCATGCACGTGAAGCCCGGCACGCACAAAGAGGGGCCGGTGGTGCATTTCGAGCGCCGCGATTGGCAGATCTGTGACGCACACCTCGACCTGACGCGGGATGTCATGGTGCCGCTCCAGCCAGGGGGCGTGCTCTTCTTCAACGGCCTGACCCATCACGGCACCCCTGCCAACCGCACGGCCGAGCGTCGGCGTGCGCTCCAGCTGCACTACATCCCGGCTGGCACGCCCCGCACCTCCAAAGAGGAGCGGATGGCGATCTTCGGCACCGACGGTAAGGACATCACCTGCTAGGGCCGACCTATCGCCACAACGGAGCCTACGATGACTGCCACTGCAACTACTCCCATCGTGCGACCCTACCGGCGAAAGGGTACTCTTGACTACGTCAGTCTCGACTACGATCCCGACAAGCCGGTCCTGAAGCCTGACGCGATGCAGCAAAACCTCCAACTGCTGGCCATCTTCAGCCTCCTACAGGCCCACGTCACCGACTTCAACCGCCGGCCCGACGTCTTTCTCGACGCCAACACGATCATCTGCTACGACCCGCGTAACCTCAACGTCCGCGTCTCCCCGGACGTGTATCTGGCCTTCGGGGTGGACGCCCAGGCGATCCGGCCCCGCAAGCTCTACCTGCCCTGGGAAGTGGGCAAGCCGCCGGATTGGGTGCTGGAAATCGCCTCGTCCAGCACTGGTCGGGAGGATACCGGTCGCAAGCGCCACATCTACGCCCAGATCGGCGTGCCGGAATACTGGCGTTTTGATCCGACTGTGGAGGGGGAATATCACGGGGCGCGGTTAGCCGGGGAGCGGCTGGTTGGCGGGATGTACCGGCCGCTGCCGCTGACCACCGCGCCGGACGGCATCCTGAAAGGGTACAGCCCGGTGCTAGGGTTGAGTCTGTGCTGGGATGACGGCTGGCCACGGTTGTACGATCCGGTCGCTGGTAGCTACTTGGAGAGCTGGCAGGAAGTGGCGGCCGAACGGGATGCCGCCGAAGCCCGTATCGCCGTCGAGCAGGCTGCCCGCCAGACCGCCGAGGCGCGCATCCGGCAGTTGGAGGCCGAGTTGCGCCGGCGGCCAGCGAGCGGGTAGGCCGGCGATGCTGTTTCAGCGCCGAGACGGTGCCCGGTGGTGTCGGAGTGTGTAGCGCAAGAGTATGCGTGTGGAGCCTACGATGACTGCCATCACCACCGCAGCTACCACCGTGCGACCCTACCGCCAACGGGGACCCATTGACTACGCCAGTCTCGACTACGATCCCGACGAGCCGGTCCTGAAGCCTGACGCGATGCAGCAAAACCTCCAACTGCTGGCCATCTTCGGCCTCCTAACAGGCCCACGTCACCGACTTCAACCGCCGGCCCGACGTCTTTCTCGACGCCAACACGATCATCTGCTACGACCCGCGTAACCTCAACGTCCGCGTCTCCCCGGACGTGTATCTGGCCTTCGGGGTGGATGCCGCAGCCATCCGGCCGCGCAAGCTCTACCTGCCCTGGGAAGTGGGCAAGCCGCCGGATTGGGTGCTGGAGGTGGCCTCGTCGAGCACCGGCCGAGTGGACACCGGCCGCAAGCGGACGATCTATGCGCGGATCGGCGTGCCGGAATACTGGCGTTTTGATCCGACTGTGGAGGGCGCCTATCACGGGGCGCGGTTAGCCGGGGAGCGGCTGGTCGACGGGGTGTACCGGCCGCTGCCGCTGACCATCGAGCCGGACGGCATCCTGAAAGGGTACAGCCCGGTGCTAGGGCTGAGTCTGTGCTGGGATGAGGGCTGGACGCGGCTCTATGACCCGGCGACCGGTAGCTACCTGGAGAGCTGACAGGGTCTGCGAAAGGAGTAGGGGAATGAAACGAGACTTGCGGCGTGGCTTGGTCCCCATCGGGACATTAGGGCGTGGGGAAAAAGCTCCTTTCACGCTGGCAGTCGCCCTGCTCTGCGCGGGAATCGTGAGCTTGCTGACCTTCTCGGGCGTGGCCGCCCAAGGCAAAGACGCTCCCGGCGACACCGACACGCTCTTCACGGAGCCAAGCAGCATCCAGGGCTTACCCCGGCAGAAAGTCCCCCAGCGGTATCCGCGCCTGGATTCCATCCTCAACGGTCTGGTCGATGATTATGAGGTGCGCCAACTCTCGGCCGAGGCCGCCGCCAGCCGGGCGCCGGTCCATCGCGCGAGCAGCGTTGCCGTGACGATCTATGTCCGCGAGAATGTCGCGGGCATCCGCAGCCTCCTCGAAAGCAACGGTGCCGCCCCGCGGAACGTCGGCGCAGACTACATCGAAGCCTACGTGCCCGTAACCCTGCTCGGGCGGCTGTCCGAACAACCCGGGGTGCGCCGCGTCCGGACGATCATCCCGCCACGGCGCGATCAGACCCCGCCGGATCCGTGTGTGGAGTCGTTGGGCAGCCTCTCCGGGACAGTGACGCGCTCCGGGAGCTGGGATGGTACCTGCGCTTCCGCCAACGATCCGGTGGGCTACTATGCGCGCTACTACAGTTTCACGGTAAGCCAGAACGCACAGGTCACCATTGACCTAACCTCTCCCGATGTGAATACCTACCTGCGCCTGTTACATGGCGGGAAGAGCGGTACTATCATCACGGTTGATAATGATGGGGGCATAGACTCGAACTCTCGGATACGGATTGGTCTGACGCCCGGTAGTCCTGCGAGAACCTACACGGTGGAGGTGAGTACCTGGGCCGCTGCCGCCACGGGCAGCTTCACGCTGACCATCGCGTCCACCGGACCGGTGCCCGCCTTGGCGGAGATGCATGGTGTGCCGGCCTGGCAGCAAGCCGGATTCACCGGGCGGAGCATCAAGGTCGGCATCCTGGACGACTTCGCCGGCTTCAGCAGTCTGATGGGTACGGAGTTGCCCGCGACCGTGGTGGCCCGCTGCTACACCGACATGGGATTAGCACCGGACCCCGCGGACCTCTCCGCCTGCGAACACAGCAGCGATCACGGCACGGCGGTCGCGGAGGCGATCATAGACCTGGCCCCGGACGCAGTGCTATACCTATCCAATCCCCAGTTACGGGCAGACGTGCCGGATGCTGTCGCCTGGATGATCGCGCAAGGTGTGGATATCATCAACCACTCGATATCCTATCTCTGGGACGGACCAGGCGACGGCACGTCCCCGTTCCGGGATAGCCCGCTCAGGGTTGTGGATAGGGCTGTCGCTGGCGACATCCTCTGGGCGAACGCCGCCGGGAACGGCGCCGATGAGACCTGGTTCGGGGCCTACGCGGACGCAGATTCCAACGGCCTGCTCGAGTTTGGCCCGAATGATGAGACCAACCGCGTCGGCCTAGTAGCGGGAGTGCCGTTTGTAGCGCAGTTGCGGTGGGATGATCGTTGGAGTGGCGCCAGCCGCGATCTTGACCTTTACCTGATCTACGACTCCAATAATGATGGCGATCTTGACATCAGTGAGATCGTTGCAGGCAGCAATTCCGAACAATCAGGAGAAGGCGACCATCATGCATACGAGGTGTTTATCTATGTGCCTATTATAACAGGATTTTACTATTTGATGGTGGAGCATTTTAGTGGCGCTGCTCCCAGTTGGATTCAGTTGAATGATTTCTACGGCACTGCCCATGCTATGGAGCACGTCACCTTGAGGGGCAGCATCGGCAATCCGGCCGAGAGCGCCAACCCTGGTTTGCTCGCCATCGGCGCCGCGCCATGGTGGAGCACTGCGGAGATCGAGCCGTTTAGCAGCCGTGGCCCAACGCCGGACGGTCGGATCAAGCCGGACCTGGTTGGCGCGGACGGCGGCGATTCGGCGACCTACGGCCCGGCCGGCTTGTACGGAACCAGCCAGGCGGCGCCGCATGTGGCGGGCCTGGCCGCCCTGGTACTGCAGGCGTTCCCAGGCGCCACGCCGGCCCAGGTGGCCCAATACCTGCAAGACCACGCGCAGCAGCGCACCGAGCCAAGTCCTGAAAATACGGCCCCCAACAACATCTGGGGGCATGGGTTCGCCCGGCTCCCGCTGCCGCCCGTCGCGCTCGGCTCCACGCTGACGGCCGAGCTACGGGCGCCGACCCCGTTGATGACCGAGACAACGGCCAGGATGACGGTCGCTACGATGACCACGACGGACACGCTGGCGTTCGCGCCGGGTGACGAGTTGACGTTCATGCCGACGGCCACGACGACCGGGGCGTCGGTCAATTTGACGATCACGCAGCCGGTGGTGGAGCGGCTGGAGATTACGGCGAACGCCACGACGACGGTTACGCGGTTCGACGCGCAGAATACGGCGACGAGCACGCTGGCGTTCTTGCCGGCTGATCGGCTGGCGGTCACGCTGCCGGCCGGTGTGGATCGGGCCGCGCTGACGTTCGAGGGGGGCCGGAGTAATGTGTCGGAGACATTCACGCTCACCGTCCCCGTCCCGCCGGACACGCCCATCATCAACTCCGTGACCCCCGGCAACAAGACCCTCGCCGTAGCTTGGAGCGCCCCGTTGTCCGACGGGGGGAGACCTATCACCGCGTACGACGTGCGCTACCGGCGGACCGGCACCGCCACCTGGACAGAGCTTGCCGCCGCCACGACCGGCGCGCGGCAGCACACCATCACCAACCTGACCAACGGCCGCCGGTACGAGGTGCAGGTGCGCGCGGTCAACAGCATCGGCCGCAGCGCTTGGTCGGCCACGCGCACCGGCACGCCGGTAGCTCCCCCATCGCCGCCACCGCCACCGCCGCGCTCCCCGATCATCGGCGCCACTCCCGCCGCCACGGCCGTCGAGCTGGCCGGCGATCTGTTGGTAATCCGCCGGCACGACCAGCCGGGCGTCGAGGTCGAGGTCGGTATCGGCTGGATATCCCGGGACGGCCAGACCCTCATCGCCATCGGGTTCGTGCGCGACGCCACCCTGGGCCAGACCTATGCCGTGGTCCGGCGCGAAGGTGACGGCCAGGTCGTGCGGCGCTGGATTGCGCCCGACAGTCCGCTGGTGTACGCGGTCCCCTGGGCTATCGTGAATAGCCAATACACCTTCCCGGTGGGGGTGATCGCGGCCATTCCTCTGGATGACCAGCACCCGGCGCCGAGCATGCTGGCGCGGCGCTTCGACGGGGGCGATGATCGTATCTTTGCCTATGACGCTGGGCTGGCGCAGTGGCGGCACGTGCCGGACATCGCGACGTTCCAGGCGTTGGGGGGCTACTGGTGCGACGTGACGGCGGCGGATGCTGCATTCTTTGAGCGGATCGTCGTGGGGCCGCCCTACCCGGCCAGTGGTGTGCCGGTCCGCTCCGACTACCCCAACTGCCGGACGTAGCGGCGGCCTTACTCCCCCTCTCCACATGTGTGGAGAGGGGGCCGGGGGGTGAGGTGACGCAGTCCCCTCACCGCTGGCCGTGCGCGGCCAGCGCTTGCTCGGTGAGCCGCCGGGTGTTGCGGTAGTTGATCCGCATGGCATCCGCCTGCGTGCCGCCAGGCGGATGGAAATGTGTGGCGACCCCGATCACGATGTCGGTGTGATCGCGTGCGAACGTGCGGAAAAGACCGGCATAGTCCACGTCCCCGGTGCCGACGGCACAGTACTCGAACTCGCACGCCGGCCCGTCGAGCGTGCGGAGGTCCTTCAGGTGCAGGCTCGTCAGATACGGCTTCAGGTTTTGGTACCCGGTCGTGACCGTATCCAGCTCCCCGCAGTTATAGGCGTCCCCCGGCCCCCACTTGGCCTTCAGGCGCGGTGAATTGACCCGCTCGACGATGCGGCGGTAGTTGCGGCTCGTGTTGGCGTACTCCCAGGGATGCACACTGATCGCGACGTTCAGGTCCCGGCTTTCCGCTAGCTCGGCGACGATAGTGAAGGCCGTGGCCAGCTTGTCAAGCTCGGCCGGCGGGATGATGCCGCCGCCGGTTGCGTAGCGTTGGGGCCACGTAGGGCTGACCCGCTTGCCGTTCTGGAACTCGCCCGGCCAAGCGAAGCCGGAGACCAGCACATTGGGCGCGCCGACGATCTGTGCGAAGTCTATTGAGCGGCGCACGAGGTCCAGATCGTGGGTGAACTCCGGGTTCGTCGGTAGCTCGGCCAGCGCGATCCGGTCAATATGAATCTGCTTGAAGGGGTTGGGCGAGCTGCCCATCGCGTGTGCTTGCAAGCCGGCGTCGTCCAGCACGCGCCGGCAGTGCCTTGCGTACTGCGCGGTTAGCTGGTCAGGGGAGACAAAGAACTCCGCATAGCGTGCCCCTAGCTCCTGGGCCAGGGCCGCAGCTTGCTCGAACGGCAGCCCCGTTTCGTCGAAGAAGACGCCCATCTTGAACGCATACGCGCTTGTCATTGCTTCCTTCTCTCTCTGCCTCTCTCTGCGCTCGGCCTGCTCGGTGTCCGGCTACCGTAAGTCCAGCCGTGCAGCAAAGCGCTCCACAAAGCGGTCGCCGTCGAGCTTGAGGGCGACGTGGCAGTTCGGCGACACCGTTTCTACCCCGACCACGTCCCGTTGTCCCCCTCTGATCTCCAGCCGCTCGCGGCGGCACTCGGGCGCCGCGACGGTCTGCCCGCGTGTCAGCTGGCTGGCGAGCTCTACCGAGACGTGCCGCGGCTCTAGCGTAAAGAGGTCCGGCCACATGGCTGCCGCCACTGCGACCGGGTCGTGCAATGGACTGCCGGCGAGTCCCGCGGCGAGATCGGCCCGCAGATACCAGTCCAGCAAGTCTACTGCGAGCCGCGCGACCGGGTTCGGCACCGACTGCCCCTGCACCCGCTGGCGCGCGGCCTCCTGCTGGGCTGGCCGCCAGAGCGCCTGGTGGGTCACGTCCAACCCGATGAGGCGCGGCCTGGCGCCGCTTGCCAGGATCATGTGCGCGGCCTCCGGGTCGTTGTAGACGTTGGCTTCCGCCACCGGTGTGACGTTGCCGGGTACCGTCACGGCGCCTCCCATCACGACCAGCTGGCGCAGATTGCCGGCAAACCCGGGATCCAAGTGGCTGGCCAGCGCGATGTTCGTCCAAGGTCCCGTTGCGATGACGGTGAGCTGCCCCCGGTATTCTGCCGCGAGGCGACACAGCAGTTGAGCGGCCGGCTCCGCTACGGACACCCTCGTCGGCTCCGGCACAACAACGTTGCCCAGCCCGTGTGGGCCGTGGAAGAAGGTGGCTGTCGTCAGGGGGCGGACCAGCGGCGCCGCTGCGCCCGCCGCGACCGGCACGCGCGTCGCGCCAGCGCGGTCGAGCACGTGCCGGGTGTTCCGGAGCACGTCCGGGAGCGCCACGTTGCCGGCGACGGTAGTGACGCCGACGAGGGTGAGCTCCGGGGAGCGCAGGGCTAGGAGTAGTGCCAGCGCGTCATCGAGGCCGGTATCAACGTCCAGGACTAGCGGCTGCGGGAGCGCCAAGGCTCACGACTCCTGCTCGTGCAGACGACGCTCGGCGTCAATCTGCTCGTCGAGGGCGGCGAGCGCTTCATACTCTTCGTTGCACAGCTTGAAGGAGCGCTCCAACAGGAGCGCTGCTAGCCGCCGGCTATGCTCGCCGGCGGCCTGGACCAAGGCAGTATAGCCGCGCAGGTTGTAGCTCTCCGGCAACAGCCCGACAATGCGCTCCACGGCGGTCGCCGTCTCTTGGACGAGGCGCGTGTCCTGCCCCTCAACCGCGTAGCGCAGCTGTCCGGTCAGCCGCGCCAGCTCTTCCAGGCGGTCCAGCTCACTCATCAGCAGGAGCTGCACCGTTTCGGCGTCCGGCTCCGTCACTGACTCCACCGCCCATTGATCGGCCGCCGCGCGATAGAGTTGCTCATAGGCTTGGGTCATTTCATGCACCAGGTAGATGAGCCGCTCGACCTCATCGGTGTCCACCGTGCCCCCATCGAGCACGTCGTCGCCGCGATGCTGGGCGATGGCCCGCAACCGGTCCAAGTCTTCTACCGGCTCCGGGATGGGCGGCAGCGCCGTCGCATTAACGGTAGTCAGTTCGCGCGACGCTCTGCCCGCGAGCGCTTGCGGCACATAGCGGGAGGGATCAATCGCCACCGGCAGGATCACCAAGTAGGTGACGAGATGCCGGGCCGGATCGGCCCGATCACGGAAGTAGGCAAGGGCATGCCCCTTGGGCGCCTCGCGCTCGCCGGCATCGAAGATCAGGTTCACGGAGCAGCAGTCCTCTGTGTTATTCTACCGTTTGGCCGGCCGTCCGGGAAACTGCGCTGAGGTGGGACCGGCCGTCTTGCGACAGCAGTCGTGGCGCTCACCGGGCCGGGTGTTGTGCTCTCGGGAGGGACATGCGCGCTGTGCGGTGGGAGTAGTGGAACGTTGAGCCAAGAGGTGTAGCGATGAGCTTACGAGAACAGGTCGTGGCCGACTTACGTGCGGCGATGCTCGCACGCAACGAGCACGCGGTTGCTGCAATTCGCATGCTGCGGGCTGCCATTGTCAACTATGAAATCTCGCAGCGCGGCCCGCGCGATCCGACCGGCAAGGCCGTATCCGACGAGGCGCTGCTCAACGTCGTGCGGAAAGAGATCGCCGCGCATCGCGAGGCGCTCGAATACGCCGAGAAAGCTGCCCGGACTGAGTTGGTTGCCAAAGAGCAGGCCATGATCGCGGTGCTCGAACAGTATATGCCGGCCCAACTCTCCGAGGATGAGATTCGCACCACGGTCGAGCGGCTGATCGCCGAGCACGGGCGCGAGTTCCGCCAAGTGATGCCGCCGGCCGCCCGCGCCCTGCGTGGCCGCGCCGACCTCGGCCAGGTCAACAAGCTCGTGCGCGAGCTTACCGGGCGCTAGCCAAGGGGTGAGGCGGGAAGGGGTGGTAGTGACGACCCCGGAAATCCTAACGATCTTGGGCGTGGGAATAGTGCTAGCGGCAGTCTTGGTCGCGTCCGCTCAACGCACCGATAAGCAGCTGGACCGGCTGGAAGGGCTGTTGGATGGCCTCCGCGAGGCCTTGTTCGAGCGGGCCGCATGCGTGTAGAGCCGACCAGCGGCCTAGCGGCCGCCTGCCGCCATCGCGCCCCCACCCTGTCAGGGAAGGGACCAGGAGGTTAGGTGCGATCCCAGGGGAAGGTGAACGTTGGCTGGTTGGCGTACCGCTGCATCGTGAGCGCCAAGCGCGCGCCGCAGCCCGGCTCCAAACGCACCGAGAACGAGCTTCTGTCCACTGGAACTGTCTGCCCATCCAGTGTCACATGCTCAATTTGGTGCTCGGCATACGCGCCGCCCTGCACGACGACCGTTCTGGCCTCTACTTGGTTGACGTTGACCAACCGGAGCGTCGTCTCGTCGGCGGTCAGGGTCTCTACCAACGCCGCCACGTCTTCCGGGATGCCGGCGCGCTGCCGCGCCGGGTCGAAGTAGCGCACCCGGCAATGCAACGGATGCCCGTGATGCTGCGTTGGCAGGCCACCGAGCATCAGTTGGATCAACGTCCCCACCATTGCCGGATTGTTCCCATTCGGGTCGTCCGACATGCGAGTGTCCGGGGTTGCCGTGTCCGCGCGCACCCGCGCCATACGCTCGCGCACCGTCTCCAGATCGTGCCGCAGCGCCGTCTCCGGATAGTCCGGATTTTGCCCTTCCAAGAAGGCTACCCAGCCATCTCTAGGGATCAGCACGCGGTCCAGGTCCGCCGGCTGCATGGACCAGTAGTAGACCTCCAAGGCGCCCACGTTGAACGGCTCCGGCGTGTAGTCGTACCAGCCGTCATCGCCGTGCATGTGGGGATACAAGTGCTGGCCGGCGACCTCCTTGGCCTTGGCATTGACCGCCTCGATCACGCCGCGCCAGACATCCACGTAGCGTTGGTCGCCGGTGAGGAGCAGCGCATTGCCAAATCCATAGGGACAACGGTGGAAATAGGGACGATGTGCCAGGGTGCCCGTTTGCGGCACGACGACCGTAAAGCCCCACCCGTAGACCCCGCCGTACCATTTCCCGTCACAGGCGCCGCCGATGGTGCCATCGAGTCCGACGTTGCTGGGGATGATGCCGCCGTTGGCTTGGGTCCGTTCGACCCAAGCGTCCACGTACTCCAGCAGCCAATTCCGACACTTCTTTTCGCCGGTGTGGGCGTAGGCATTGAAGGCCAGCACGGTCGTCGCCAAGTTGGTCGGGTTGTCGCCGACCACGTCGTTGTAATCCTTGAAGTGAGCGACCATCTCCTCGTAGCTGCGCTCGCCGTGGAGTGGTCGAAACCGGCCCTCGACCTCAATCGGATCGCCGGCCCAGTCCAGCCCCGACGTTTTGCGGAGCAGCGGCCCCCGACTGCCGTTGAACATGCTGCGGATGAGCTTGTGCTCCGGGTCGTAGTTCTTGGCCAGCGGGTCCTCGTCCATGTAGAAGCTGGCAAAGCGCCTGGTCCGGTCCAGCAACGCTCGGTCATAGGGATCGGCGAGGCCTTGCAGGAAAAAGGCCGTATACCCCTCGCCGTTGTGCATCCAATCGAACTGGGTCGGGAACTCTCTGAAGTACATCCCTTCCCGTGCGAGTGGCACCTCCACCGTCTTGGCTGCGGTGTATTGGCGCAGATGGCCTTCCCAGCCCCGCTTGTACAGCTCCAGGATGGTATCCGGTGCTCCGAGGGCGTGTAGCTCAGGCCAGTTCGCGATGTTTTCCGCGGCATCATCGGGGCCGTCGTCGCCGCCCCAGCGGGGCACGCAGAGCAGGTAGCCGCGCTCGTCGAAGTAGTGGTCATAGAAGGCTGCTACTGCCTCGGAGGCAGCGCAGATCAGTTCACGTTCCAGCAATGCCCAGGCTGGCGGCGACGTGGGGGTAGTGACAGTAAGCATGTCCTGGGTTCCTTCCTGCTCGAAATTCCCCGTGGGTATGCGCCGGCCGCGGTCAGTCAGTCGGCCGGTACCCCCAGCCTAACGGACGGCACGCTCGAACAGCGCCTCCCGGAGGCCGTCCAACAGCCCTTCCAGCCGTGCTTGGCGTTGCTCCAGGGCCGCCATCCGTGCGCTGAGGTGCCGTTCTAGTCGCTCGAAGCGGCTATCAATCTGGGAAAAGCGTGCTTCCTGCCGTTCCTCCATTTGATCAAAGCGGCTATCTACTTGGGAAAAGCGGGATTCTAGCCGCGCTTCCAACTGCTCGAAACGCTTATCGGTGCGTTGCGCCGAGACTACCAAGACGGCTAGGATCGCCACGCCGACGCTCAGAATCGCCACCAGTTCCGGTGTCATCGCTCCCTCCGTATCCCAGCATGCCAGGTGTGTCGTGCTCGGCGGCACCGTGGACGTACATACCGGCGACCTTGCTCTCCCTGGCACCAAGTCTACCGCACCGGCTGCGCGTCCGCAGTGTGGCGTAGGGGTGCCTCTCATGGACGCCGGCAGTACGATTCCTGGTAGAATGAGGTGCTCTCGCCACCCAGGGTAGCTCAGTTGGTATAGAGCGGCGGTCTGTAAAACCGTTGGTCGCTGGTTCGAGTCCAGCCCCTGGGACCATTCCTTACCTGGTTTGGGTAGTACTACCCGGTAAGTGCGCTACTATGGCGCCGCTGGATGTCCACTCTTGGTCCCCGCCGCGGCCTCTCCGGGGCCTGGGTTGCCGCTACGGGGCGGCGCTCCGCGGAGAGGCGCCTGCTTGGCGCGCCACTACTCCGCTAGGCGCTCGCGCGATAGGCCGCACAAAACCCCGCCGCTGGAGTGTCTCTAGGATGAGGCGGGCATTATCTTCAGGACTTTTCGTAGTAGTCTCGATCTCCAGCCCCGGGTTCGTCGGCGCCTCGTACGGATCGTCAATACCGGTGAAGTTCTTGAGCTCGCCCCGCCGCGCCTTGGCGTACATACCCTTGGTATCGCGTTCCTCGCACACCCGCAGCGGCGTGTTGACGAACACCTCGACGAAACGGTCGGCGCCGACCATGTTCCGCACCGCATTACGGGTTGCCCTGTAGGGACTGACGGCAGCGCAGACAGCGATACCTCCCGCCCGGACGACCTCTGCGGCCACAAAACCGATCCGCAAGATGTTCGTATCTCGGTCCTCTCTGCTGAAACCCAGCCCCTTGGAGAGATGAGTGCGTACAACGTCTCCATCCAGCACCGATACGTAGCGGCCGCACTCCATGAGCAGCACCGTCAGGACCTCGGCCGTCGTGGACTTGCCGGACCCGCTGAGTCCGGTGAACCAGACGCAGGCACCCTGCCGATAGCGCGGCGGATAACTCTCGGCGAGAATCTCGGCTACCTCGGGGCGGGTAAACCAATCCGGTAGCCTCGTGCCGTTTTTCAGGTACTCCTCGCGCACTTGAGTCCCGGAGAGCGACGCGGTTGCCGTGCCGGGAGCGATCTTGGACGCCTCCTCGTACCGGTCCTCTTCCGGTAGGTAAACCAACTCCTTGAAGGGGACGACCCGCACTCCGACCTCGTCGCTGTATGCTTCGACCAGCTCTTGCGCGTCGTACGGGCCGTAGAAGGGTCGGCCCGACGAGTCGTTGCCCGGTCCCGCGTGATCTCTGCCCAGGATTAGCTGGTTCGCCCCGTGATTGCGCCGGATGATCGCGTGCCACAGGGCCTCGCGGGGGCCGCCCATCCGCATAGCCAGCGGCAGCAGCGCCAGTACGATGCGCTTGGCCTCGTAGCTCTCGGCCAGCGCCCGGTACGTACGGACCCTGGTGTAATGGTCAATGTCGCCGGGCTTGGTGAGGCCGACGACCGGGTGCAGGAGCAGCACGCCCTGTACGGCCCGCGTGGCACGCTTGGTCAGCTCCTCGTGGACGCGATGCAGCGGGTTGCGGGTCTGGAACGCAACCACATTGCCGATCCCAAGCTCCTCAAGCCGTGCCCGGCACTGCCCCGGGGTCAGGCGCAGGTCACGGAAATCGAAGTGCTGTGGGAGGTTCAACACGCGCAGCCGCCCCGAGATGTTGACGGGCCCCCAGCGACCCATCTCGGCGACGAGCGGGTGCCGCTCGTCCTCGGTGCCAAAGACCTTCCGGGCGACCTCCCGCTGATCCCACTCGTAGGCTTCCTCGACCGTCATGATCGCCAGGAGGTCGTTCTTGGCATTGCGGAGCGTGACCTCTTGATCCAGGTGTACGTCCTCCCGCTCGACCGGAAGTGTGACCGGGATCGGTGCGAGGTGTCCGTCGGCCAGACGCATCTCTTCCAGGACCCGCGCGTGGCTTTCGCTGCCCATGAATCTGTCGAGTGGAGAGAACCCCCCGGTGGTCAGCAGCTCTAGGTCACAGACTGCCCGATCCGAAAGCTGGATGGACGGCAGGCGACCAGCGTGCTCTTCGAGGCGCCCTCTGTCCTCCGGAGGTACCAGCAGGTTCACCAGGCTCCCGCCGTAGGGGGGGATGATAACTCCTTGGGCCGAGTGGTCGGTCATGGTGCTCGTTTCCTCGCGGTTGCATACAATTCGCGGCTCGGCCAGGCCGCGCGGGTAAGCCAGGCACGATTTTGCTTCACGGAGCGCAGATTCTAGCACAGGTCGTAGCCAAAGGAGCCGGCCCTTCGGTCGCGCCTGACCCTCCACCGGCATTGACACAAAAATAGGGTGTTAGGTGGGCTGGACTGCGGCACAAGTCACAGTCCAGAGAGCGCACGTTCCTCCGGCGGTCATGTTCAGCGCATGTGGTGCGGAGTGCCACCTGCAGGGGTGATTCTGACGTCGCCGCGAGATCGCCGGAGTCCCGTATCTTGACCGGTCGCGTATTGGCAGACGCGGTGCCGGCGCGGAGACACTTGTCGATGGCAATAGTTGGCGCTAGGTATGGCAGTCGGCACGCGCAGGCTGCTATAAATGTGCCTCATGGACGATACGTGCAGCTATCCGCTTGCTCTCGGCGATCACTACGCGATTGGCAGAACCTCAGCCGACGCCGGGCAAGCCATGAGCACCTGGAAGCCACCTCGATGAGCCGACGGGTGCCCCGCAGCGCCAGCCGGAGGGGTGCCGACCAACTCTTGCTCTGGGTGGTGAGAGCCGGCGTATTGCTGGTTTTGGTTGTACCTCTGATCGTGACACCGGGGACGCTATTCCCATTCGTAGTGGGGAAGGCGCTCTTCGCCCGTATGGTCATCGAGGTCACGTTGGCCCTGTGGCTGCTCTTGATCTTTTTCTATCCGCAGCACAGACCGACCAAATCCTGGGTGTTGCTGGCCTTTGGCCTCTGGCTGCTGGTTTCGACACTAGCCGCTTTCGCGGGCGTGAGTTTGGTCAGGAGCCTGTGGTCCACTTACGAAAGGATGCAGGGGGTCGTTGATCTGGCGCATTGGTTCGCCTTCATAGTGGTGGCCGGGTCGACCTTCCGGACATTTGCGGATTGGCGGCTACTGTTCACAATAAACCTGGCGTTGTGCGCGTTGGTGTCCGCGCTGGGCCTAGGCCAATACTACGGCCTCTGGGACCAGGCCTGGCTGCTATGGGAGAGTCCGGAACGGCTGGCGTCTACCGTGGGCAACCCGATATACATGGGCACATACACCTCGGTAAGCGCCATAATCGGTCTGAGTCTGCTCCTCCAATCACTGGGACATCAAGACCCGGAGCGGGTGCAGCAGAGGCGCCGAGGCACGGATACACGTCGCCGCCACCGCCGGTCGAAGCGCCGGAATCCAAGGTTCGACTACTGGCCATGGCTGAGAGCATTTTGGGTATTGGCGATTCTGGTTAGCCTGTGGGCGCTGTGGCTGACTGCCTCCCGGGGGGCTGCTCTCGGCCTTGTCGTGGGGATGATCGCGTTTGCTCTTGGCCATCTCAATCGGCAGGTGTTGCCAGCCTTACGGTGGGCCAGCTACGGGATTTTGGTAGCGGCTATCGCCGCCGTCACGTTCTTCATCGTTGCCAGATCGAGTCCCATACTTGATCCGCTCGTGGAGTCCAGCGCGATGATGCAGCGGCTGACTTCAATCTCAATCGGGAGTGCCCAGGGCCGTGCCGTAGCGACCGGTGCGGGGCTGAGGGCGTACTTGGATAAGCCGCTCCTTGGCTGGGGGCCCGAGAACTTCATCGTTGCCTGGGGCCGATACTTCGACGCAGAGTCCGGTGTTGATCAGCGATTTGATCAGGCGCACAACAAAGTCGTGGAGACAATTACTACGACGGGCGCCAGCGGCTTGTTGAGCTACCTGCTGATATGGGGAGCCATGGCCGCAGTCGTGATCCGCTCGTTGCGGCGCAGACAGAGTTATGACCGGATGTTCGTCTCGTTGTTGGGTGCTACACTGGTGGCCTACTTCGTGCAGAACCTCGTCTCGTTCGAAACGCCGACAACGATGATGTTGTTCGCGATTCTCGTGGCGTTCGTGATGTCCGAGGAAGGATGGGTGCGTAGACACGACGCAGCGGCAACACAGCAGCGGGCCAGTGGCCGGGTTAGTCGCCAGCCGTCACTAGCCACTAGCTACGGGCCACTGGCCACTGGCCCGCTGGTCGGGCTACTACGCACGTCCTGGGGAGCAACCCTGTTGGTCCTGGTGGTAGCTGCCGTGACCGTTGGGTCACTGCTCCTGCTCAATGTCCGGCTCTACGCAGCGGCAGCGGCGGTGTTGCAGGCGCGGACCGCCACCACCTCCTGGGCCGAGCAGGTCACGTACTTCAACCGGTCCATCGAACGGTTCCCTGGACTTGCCAACTATCCCAGAATCTACATGATCACCGCAACGGCCAAGGGCATCGGCACCCTGCCCGAGGCAGAGTTCGAGCCGGCGGTGGACCTAGTCACAGCAGTAGGGCAGCAGGGGCTAGCGGCCGAGCCGGAGAGCTGGCGCCTCCAGGTCACGCTGGCCCAGTTCTACCAGGCCACCGCCGCTCGGAAGCCGGAGTACCTGGCAGTTGCCAGGGGGCACGTCAAAGCAGCGGTCAGGTTGGCTCCCAAGACACTGGATACGCTGACGGTCAGGAATGTGCAGGAACGCGGCGAGTTGTGCTGGGAGGACGGCCACGTGGCACGGCCGGTACCCCCGGCCCCGGGCACCGCGCTGGCCTTCGACGGGGTGGACGACACGGCGACCGTGGATTTGGACCTCAGCGACACCAGCGTAGTGAGCGTGGACTTTTGGGTGCGGGCGCCGAGCACTTCTGGCCCTTATGGGCGACTGTTGGAATTTACGGCCGGGCATAACCGCTGGATTTTACGCATGAGCAGTACGCCGGGGAATTTAGGCGTGTACCTCGATGGGACCGGCGGAATACGGTGGGGTGTTTGGTATAACGACGTGCTGGAAACACCGTGGCAGCATCTAGTCGTCATCATGGATCGGGGCAGCCCGCCGACGATTACGGTCTACCATAACGGCGTTCAGCTTACGCTAGTTGGCCACCCGAATACGGACAATGTCACTGGCGTGTTCGGTACGGGTACGCTGGCGCTGATGAGCCGTGGGGGTACCAACCTTTTCGGTGGCGGCGAGTTGGACGAGTTGCGGATCTACCGCCGGGCGTTGACGGCGAGCGAGGTGGCGGCGCGCTACGCCGCGGGGCGAGGCGTGTCTGGCGGGGCGGATGCGGACCTGGTGGCGGGTTGGCACTTCGACGACGGTAACGGCATGACCGCGAGCGACTACAGCGGCAACGAGCACCCTCTGACGCTGGCCGGCGGGCCGCGCTGGGTGGCCGGCCACGTGGCTCTACCGGCGCCCCCGGGCAGCAGACTGGGCGCAAGGGATGCGTGTGACTAATCGTCGCAGGTCTTTCGATGACTTCCGACAAATGGGGACGTGTTCGGGCGCCAACCGATATCAATGGCGCTTTATCACCTTACAGTAGTGTGGCTCCTGTCAGCGGATCGGCCCACCGGGAAAACTACCCTCCCAATGGAGAGGAAGATCAGCTTTAGATCCACCCAAGGGTTCATTGTCTTGATGTACAGGTTGTCGTACCTGAGCTTATTCCGCGGGGAGGTCGAGTAATCGCCACGCACTTGGGACAATCCCCCGATACCCGGCCTCACTCTGAGGCGCTGGGAAAACCCCGGCACCTGACGATTGAACTGATCGGCCAAGACCGGACGCTCTGGCCGTGGCCCCACGAGGCTCATGTCACCTCGCACGACATTGATGAGTTGAGGTATCTCGTCGAGGTGGAGCCGGCGAAGCACCCGGCCTATCATTGTCACCCGCGAATCGCCATCGCTCGCCCAAACCGGCCCGGTTTGGGCCTCAGCATTCCTAACCATAGTGCGGAACTTGATGATATCGAACCGTTTACCGTTCAAGCCGTACCGCTCTTGCGTGTAGAAGATCGGCCCCCGATCACCTAACCAGATGGCCAGGGGAATCACGATCCAAAGTACGATCCAAAGCGGCGGAAAAAGAAGGTGGGCCAGAACCACGAGTGTAAGGTCGAAGGTTCGCTTATACCCATCACGAATGATCGGGGGAGTACCGATCACTGCACCTACGGGCGACGTAAATACCGGCGCCTCTCGGATCTTGTCAGCCGTAAGCGGTTGCTTGGTCCTCATCGCTCCGTGGTGATTATATGGGTGTCGACAAGCTCAGGTCAAACGGCCTGGGAGCCGGCGTACCGAGAGAGAGTCAAGAGCTGGTCAGGTATGCCTTGGGGAGTAAGGAGCTTGACCAAGGTGGCGACACAAGTGGGATAGCCTAGAGCCGGCGCAGTTGCGCCGCTGCCGAGTGGGGGAGCGCGGCATGCCGTGCCCTTACCTTGGACGCAAAGCGCGGGGAGGACCTCCAGCGACCGTTGCAGCGAGCCGGGTTCGAGGACGGCATCCTGGCCCAACACCCTCCCCACCAGCCGTCAATCATAGCGGCTGCTGCGTGAACATGCGCTTGCATTGCCTCTACCGAGGTGATACGCTTGGCTGCGGCCTAGCAGGCTCTGACCCTGCTAGGGGCTACCATTCAGGGAATAAGCCGCGAAGAGAGCAAAGCTGATGCGCCAACATACTATTCCCCTGGTACGGTCTCCACCCCTATGGATCAGCTTCGGTATCGTCTTGCTGATCATCCTGGCTACCTTGCTAGGGAATGCCAGGACCGCCTTGGGACAGGAGAATAGCGTCGGATCGATGGCCACCACGACGGTCACGACGACGAACCCGCTAATGGCCACGACGACGGCTACGACGACTGTCACGACGATGGCTACCACGACCACGCTGATGTTCGGGCCGGGTGACGAGTTGACTTTCAGGCCGACGACCGCGTCGGAGACCCAGCTGACGATTGAGCAAAAATTGTCGGAGTGGTCGGAGTGGTTGGAGATCACGCCGACGGCTACGACGACGGTCTCGGCAATAGGCAAGTCACTGGACTTCGGGCCGGGTGACAAGTTGTTGACGTTTACGCTGCCGAGTGGTGTGAGTACAGCGACGCTGACGTTCACGCAGCAGGGTACGGTGGTGGCAACGTTCGTGCTCGAAGAGCAACAACCGGTCCCACCATCGAGTACGCCAAAGTCAACGTCAACGTCGTCAGACGACGATGATGATGACGCGCCGGCGGCCCCGCCACCGCCACCACCGCCGTCTCTCCCACGGATCATTGGCCGCAGCGCCATCGCGACGGCCTGGGAGTACCCCGGCGACCGGGTGTTCTTCGAGCGCCATGACCAACCGGACGCCTCGTTCGAGGTCGGCGTAGGCTGGTTCGCCGGGGACGGCACGGAGGTGGTCGTCGTCGGGATTGTGCGCGACGAGACCCTCGGCGCCACGTATCTCCTGGTCCGCCGGGAGGCCGATGGTCAGATCGTGCGCCGCTGGGTGCCGTCCGACAGTCCGCTGGTCTACGTAATCCCCTGGGATATCGTGAACAGCCAGTACACGGTCCCGGTGGAAGTGCTCATCACTGTGCCCTTGGACGAGCAGCACCCGGCGCCGAACCAGTTGGTGCGGCGCTTCGATAGCGGGGGGGGCGGGCACATCGCGGGTTACGATGCTGCGTTAGGGCAATGGCGGCACGTGCCGGACGTGGCGACCTTCCAGGCACGGGGCTATTACTGGTGCGACGTGATCGCCGGAGATATCGGCTTCTTCGAGCGGACCACCGTCGGCCCGCCCTACCCGGCCACCACGGAGCCGACCCAACCCGGCTACCCCAACTGCAGGACCTAGCGGGGGACACACCTCATCCCCGGCCAGAACGGCGGCGTAAAATATGCGCTATCAGTAGAGTGTGCGGCAGCAGTCTGCCGCTAGGGGAGGAAAGCCATGGTTCTGTCCCGAAAGCTGCTTGCGGTGCTCCTCGGTGCGATAGCGCTCGTGGTGGCCGTACATTTCGTAGCCTCTCCGTTCTATGAAGAGTGGGTAGACGCTGGCCTGGTGTGGGATGTCGTGAACTGGTTCATGGCGGTTGCGGTGATGGTCGCGCTGGTTGTGCATTTCATACGCAAGGCCGTGCTGGGCCGGCGCCAGGCGGACGGGGCTGTTACTCTTGAGTACCTGGAAATCAATCTGCTTTTCTACGCCACCGTCCTGTTGGCTCTCTGGTTCTTCTGGAATTGGGTCGACAACCTTACCGTGGGGGCAGATCCGCAGGGGGACACTCACCTGCTCATCTGGGCGTTGGTTGATCCACTGTTCGTACTGATCGTCGGTGTTACCGCCCGGCGCCTCTGGCGCGGCCCTCCCCCCAGCTAAGGCGCCGTGGCACCTAGTCTAGTCTCTGCCGCCGGCTTGGACCTCACCGACGAGCGCCGGCTGTCCGCTACGCCAATAGCGCCAAGGCTCGGCCCCAAGCAGAGTGCCACTACCGGCACGGCTGAACTTATTGGAGTAGTAGGCGCGCAGCGAGCGTATTAGGAGAATGGCGCCGGTCGGCACCCTGGTCCCGGTGGCAGACTCGTAGCTTGGCGAGCGGAGCAAAGGCCGTGATGCGCTCCATCAGCAGTGCGGTGACTGCGCGCATTCTCTCCCTTCACTCCTGGCGCGTGCTCAACTGGCCGCTTGTGCTGGGCTTGGCCCTCGGTATGGCCCTGGCGACACCCTTGCCGGTCACAACGGCGCATGCCCAGGAAACTCAGGGAGAGCGCCGAGGTCTCCAGGCCGGTCGGTTGCTGCGCGCTGAAAACTCTCCCGATGTCTATGTGCTGGAGGGGCGATACAAGCGTCTGATCACGTCGTTGCAAGTATTCGAGGACTATGGCTATCGCTGGGAGAATGTAGAGACGCTTTTCCCCGAAGAGTTGATGCGTATTCCTCGCAGCGATGACGTGCGCGCCGGACCGGTCTACCGCGATCCTGACGGTACCGTGTGGATTGTCTATGAAGGCACCCGGCGGCGTGTCATTGGTGACGATGCGTATGCAGCGTTGTTCCTGCGCCCCAGCGACGCGCAACCCATCGGAGCAGCGGAGCTTGCTGCCCTCCCCGAAGGCTGGCCCGTGGGCAATCCGGTCCGGCGCTGGCTCCTGCCGGTCGTGCTACTCCCGCTGCTGGGTGGTGTGCTCCTGTGGCTCTGGGACACCGGCCGGCGGTCCCGGCAGAGCTATGCCTGGAACCTTTTGGCCCTGATCCTGACCATCACCGTTGTCCTCAAGCTCTACTATGTGCTGCTCTTTCCCTGGGTACCCGACGGCTGGGATGCTCTAGGCTACCATACCGCAGCCCGCGCGTTGGTCGAGGAGGGCTTGCTGACCCGACATGGCCATGTCATTAGGATGACGGCTTCCGCGTACTCCTTTCTCATCGCGGCGGTGTACGCTGTGGCCGGGATCCACCCGCTTGTCGTCAAGGTCGTACAGATCGCGCCCGCCGTGGGTATCGCCGTCTTTGTGGTGCTGATCTCCGGACGGTTGTTCGGGACGCGCGCGGCCCGGCTGGCTGGTGCCGTCGCCGTACTTTCACCAGTGTGGCTCTATAGCGCCGAGCTGATCGCCTACGAGCTATGGCTGGCCCTCGGAATGGTCGTCACCGTCTGGTGCCTCATAAACTACGCGCACACTTCCCGGCACCAACGCCGTCTCCTCTGGCTCGGCGGCGCTGGTGCTACGCTAGGCCTCTGCCTCTTCTTGCAGCTCAAGATGGCGGTGCTGCTGGTGCTTGCTACGGGATACATCTGGTACGTGGAGCAGCACCGCGGTGGCGGCGGCGCCGTCTCCCGGTTGCGCTTCACACTGCGGATGGTCCCGCTCATTGCCCTGCTGTGGCTCCTCGCGTTGTTCCCGCCCACACTCTATGGCGTCCGGAACCTCCGCGTCTGGGGAGAATTCGTCCCGACGACGGTTTCCGGCGGGGTAGTGTTCTGGACCGGCAATAACCCCAGCGCCACGGGCGGTACCAAGTCGTATCCGCAACCGGAGGAGTTCTGGCAGCTTCTCCATCATTACCACGCTCAAGGTATCGTGGCGACCAGCGAAACTCGTGCCTACACGCAGCTGGCGCTCCGCTACATCGCCGCGCACCCGTCGTCCGCCTTACGTCTCGCACTGCAGAAACTCCACCGTGTGTGGTGGGCTATCGAACCCGATGTGATGGGCGAGCACGTCAACCGCCGCATGGTGGCCTTCTTGGGCGGCTGGCTCGATGAAGAGTCCCTGCGTGCCGCATCGGCGCTGCTGCATGTGTGCTCACTCCTGACGCTGACGGTCGGTGCCCTTGCGGTCTGCTGGCCGGTCGGGATCGCTCAACGGCAGAGTTCCTCCGGCATCGTACGCGCTGGCCGGTGGCTGGTCCTTTTGACGATAGTGTTCATTTGGATTTCCCATATGCCGTTTCTCGGCGAGGCGCGCTACCGGGTCCCCATCATGCCTCTGGTACATGTCCTCCAGGGTGTGGGTCTCGTGCTCTTGCGCGACTTACTTCCCTGGCCGCGCATCCATCGCACCATGCGGGAGGCACGCTAGGGCACGATGAACAACAAGCTCCTGCCTTGCGACCATGTGATCTTCCTGATCCACCCGTGTATTTACGAGCAACAGGACGCCGCGACGGTACGGAAGGAAAATTGGCAGCTCTTCGTCAGGAGAGAGCAACAGGTCAAGCAACGCTGGCTCGCGGCCCTAGCCGCACGGCCACGCGGCACCCTGTACGTCCAGCTCGGCGGCCCCCGGTACCTGCTTGACCTCGCTCGCAGCTATCTCGGCGCGCCCTACATCTGCTTCCCGGAGGCGGAAAATACCGGCGATCGGCACAAGCTCTATGTGGACTTGGCGGACTGCGTGCGCGAGCATGTCAGCACCTCCAAGCTCCGGTTCGATCCTCGCACCGTAACCGCTGAAGTGTGGGGCGAATCGTTCGAGGGCTGCGTCCCGGGGTACGGCGGGGCGTTCGCCCAGTATCTCGGCCTCAAGCACGCGCCACGGCTGCGCTTCGAGATGACCGTCTACGACTCACGGTTTCTGTACGGCGCCCAGCCGCCGGAGACCATCCCGCTGCCCGGCAGCGGCGTAGCAGCGTGGCTCTTTGCCTGTCAGGACACGACCGCCGCCGCGATGTTCCTGTCTCCTCGGACGGCGCAGTGGATTGACCAGCGGCGCATCCACCTGAGTCTCCATACGCAGTCGCTCCAAGTCTGCTCGAAATCCGGGCACACGGTTTGGCCCCGCAAGCCCTGGCAGAAAGGTGATGCGGAGGAGGTCTGCGCGTACAGCATGAAGCTGTCGGACTGTAACTGGTACTGGATACGCTCGGTCGGCATGGCCTATGACGATTTCCGCGCCGTCGTCGCCGCGGCCGCGGTTGAGGAAGCACCCGAAGCAGCTACAACGGCGGCTGCAAGCTGACGGCTACCCTTAGTGCTTGTGGCCGTGAGCGTGCTGGTGGTGTGTACCGGCGGCGTGCAGCCGCGTGTGGAGGCTCTGATGGGCCTGCTCGAAAACACCCCGCACGCGCTGGTGGGTTTGCGGGTCGGCCGGGATGGACAGCGTGTCCACCCAGGTCATGCCCCCCTCCAGCAAGGTCAGCATGTACGTCGCCGAGTTGGGGTTGTAGAGTTCGGCGCCGTCTACGACGACGTAGACCGGTGAGGCGTGCGCGGCGATCCCCCGGGTGGAGAGTGCCCACCCCAACTGATTGCTCGTGCAGCGGGCCGCAATCCAGCCACTCTCCGCTACCGGCACCTGCACCCGCATTGTCGTGTTGAGCGCGCCAGGCTGGGGCTGCGCGGTTGCCACGACCTGGCCGTTGACGACCACCTCCACGGTATCCAACGGTGCCAGTGACTCGGCCACCACTTCCACCGCCAGCGTACCGCCACCCTTGGGTAGGTCAATAACGTCGCCCGGCCGCCGGCCTTCTACCCGCAGATCGAGCAGTGGGCCGGTCGAGGCGAAGGTGCGACCGGCCTTGACGGCCTCGCCCCACGCCGCGAACGTAAACGGCGCCTCGCCCAGATAGGCGTAGGTCCGAATAGACCCCATGACCATCGCGGCGGACATCTTGTCGGTGCCGCCGACGCAGGGCACGCGATAGCCGCAGTTGAGGAACTTGTACCACTCGGAGATATTCAGGCCGTCGAACGCCGGCGTGAAGTTCGTCATCTCCAGCGCATCGGTCTTGCCCAGGATGACGTCGGCGACGACCTCCGCGTAGGGGTTCGGGAAGTGCGGCGTCACGACGATCCCCCTCCGCTCGTGGTTCGTGTCCGCCCAGCCGCCGAGACTGGACCACGTAGGATCACCCAGGTAGCTTTCGCCCGGCCCGCTCGCGGTCATCGGGTAGACTGGCTCACCCTGCGTCCCCAACATGCTGATGTGGCCCAGGAGATGCTGGCGGTTCTCGGTACCCACCCATACGATGGTGTCCTTGCCGCTGACCTTGGACATCTCGCCCGTAATATCCCCAACGTTGGTGAACAGATCACCCCACTGCGATGCCAGCAGATTGACCAGGTTCAGCCCCTCGGCCTGCCCCTGGAGCCAGGCCGTGGTCGGCGAGAGGAAGTGGACGTGCGTATCAGCCGTCATCCAGCCACGGCCCCGCCAGTCGAGCGGGCGTTCGATGGTCAGAGACAATTCGCGCTGCCCCGGCTTGATTGTGACCTTTTGGCGGATCGGCCGGTACTCGAAGCCCTTACTCAGCTCGACGTACACGTCTCCGACGGGTAGCTCGCCCTGGAAAGTGCCATCTACGTAAGCGTATTCGGTGTCCCCGATCTTGAGATCGTTCCCGTAGTCCTGGAACCAATACTCGTTCACCTCGTGGCGGTGTCCGTAGGGCGGGAAATAGCGTCCGTCCGGGGCGCGAAAATGGACGCGGACCGGTGTGGGCCGGCCCGTAGCGGCGCCACGCACAACGGTATGTACCCAGGTCTTGTCCGGGGTGAGTAGCTCGACGCGCACCGAGCCATCGGCGGACCGGCTCTCGCCGCGCTCATACGCCGGACGCAGCGGCACCTCCTTGTTGTCGACGGTCAAGGTGGCATCCGCGCTGGCTGTCATGTCCACGATCAGCTGCCGGGGATCGGGGTCGCCGTCGGAGCCGGACGGTCCGCCCATAGGGTCACTGGCCGGACCGGTCGGTTCGGCCAGGGGATCGCCGGTCCAGGCGGCCGGATCGAAAGGACGCACCTGATAGCGCCGCGCCAGGATACCGAGGTCCACCGCCAGCGCCACGTCCTCGGCGGCGGTGCCGTTGGCTGCGAGCGTGATACGAAAGCTCTCCAGCCGCCGGCGCTTCAAGGGATGTTCCTGGCCGTGGTACAGCGTCATGCCGGCGATGGCCACCACGGTGTCCCCGGTCGTCTCCAAGCGCACGCCGCGCAGCTCGGCCGCCGGCCGCGGGTTGGACAGCGCATAGACCCAGTACCGGCCGCTGCCCTGGCTGGCCGACATCTGGGCGCGTCCCCAGGCCTCGCCCGGGTGCGTGGCGCGGAAGTCGATGTAGTCGTCCTGACCGTCTGGCCGCGCGGCAAAGGCCTTTTGTCCCCGCACCGTCCCCGAATCGTTGATCTCGAAGCGTACCCGTATCTCGCGGCTCTCCTCGCTGCCGTCGGCGTAAGTGAGCACGTAGTTGGCAACTTGGGCGCCTGGCTGTGTCAGGTGGCCGCCGCGGTATTCCTCCGGCTGGGGGCCGGCGTGAGGGTCGTAGGTCTGATCGCAGAAGTGCAGGAAGACGACGTGACTGGCGTGAGTCCCAGCCGGGAGATCAACCAATACGGTATCGGGATAGCTCTTGCCCAGCAGCAGCCAGCGCGGCGGGTCCTCGCCCTCCGCACCCGCCGCCGCGGGCGTGAAGGGGGTACCCCAGCACGTCATCGGCTCGATGGGCAGCGCCGCCAACGCCTCGGCAACCGCCGGATGCCAATGCGGCGTGCTGGCCTGCGTCCCGCCATTGACGTGGCGTTGCAGATCAACTGGTGTGTTCAGGGACATCGGGCACTCCTTTCGCCGGCCGGTCGGTGCTCACGCTTGCAACAACGCCGCCACGGATGCGGAAGGCCGGCAACCGGCCGCAAGACCGTATTTCAGGCGCAGTCGCCCGCCTCGCCTATACGGCGGCGGGATCACTATAGCGTGCAACCGACCGGCCGTGCCTCGACCGGGAGGTGAGGATGGCCAGGTAGTGCTACACTGTATGGTTCAACCACTACCGCGAGAGGAGATCAGTCAGATGTCAGCTGCGACTGGAGCCGCCCCTGCCACCGCCACGACCCGGTGGCGGCGCACCGATACGTGCGGGAGCCTCCGTGACACTGACGCCAATCGTAGTGTGGTGCTCAACGGCTGGGTGCATCGCCGTCGCGATCACGGCGGACTGATTTTCATTGACCTGCGCGACCGCTATGGTCTCACCCAAGTCGTGTGCAACCCGGAGACATCGCCGCAGGCGCACCAGGTTGTAGCGAGCGTCCGGCCGGAATACGTGCTGGCCGTCGAGGGTACCGTCGCGCTGCGACCGGCAGACACGGAGAACCCCAACCTCGCCACCGGCGCGATTGAAGTGCTGGCCAGCGCCGTCGAAGTGCTCAGTGCAGCGCAGACGCCACCGTTTTATCTGCATGAAGAGGGTGGCGTGGACGAGGCGCTGCGGCTGCGCTACCGCTACCTCGATCTGCGCCGCCCGCGCATGCGCGATAACCTGGTGCTGCGTTACCGCGTCGTCAAGCACATGCGCGACTTCCTCGACGCGCGCCACTTCCTCGACATCGAGACGCCCATCGTGACCGCCGCGACGCCGGAAGGTGCGCGTGATTACCTCGTACCGAGTCGCCTCTACCCAGGGCAATTCTACGCACTCCCGCAGTCGCCGCAGCAGTTCAAGCAGCTTTTGATGGTGGCCGGTTTGGATCGCTACTACCAGATTGCGCGTTGCTTCCGGGACGAGGACCAGCGGGCCGACCGGCAGCCGGAGTTCACGCAGCTTGACCTGGAGATGTCCTTTGTACAGCGCGAAGACGTGATGGCGCTCATCGAGGCACTGTATATCGAGCTTTGTGAGCAGTTCTCCGCGATGAAGCTGGTCGCCAAACCGTTTCGCCAGCTGACCTACGCCGAGGCGCTGGAGCGATACGGCAGCGATAGGCCGGACCTGCGCTTCGAGCTTCCTTTGACGAACATCTCGGAGCTTGCTGGCGCGACCGAGGTGCAGGTATTCCGCACGGTCCTGGCCCAGGGGGGCGTGGTCAAGGCGCTGCGTGTGCCGGGCTGCGGCAGCTACACCCGGCGGCAGCTCGATGAGCTAGTGGAGCTCGCCAAGCAGTTCGGTGCCAAGGGGCTGATGTGGCTCACGGTAGGCGAGCAGGACGTGCGCTCTCCGATGCGCCGCTTCCTGCGTGACGGCGAGGTCGCCGAGCTACTCCAGGCCACGGCAGCGGTGCCCGGCGACCTCATCCTCGCCGTGGCGGACCAGCCGAACGTGGCGAACGACGTGCTCGCGCGGCTGCGGGCCGAGTTCGGCGCGCGGCTGGGCCTTGCGGACCCGAACGTCCTCGCCTTCTGCTGGGTCGTGGACTTTCCGCTCTTGGAATGGGACGGAGACGGGGCACACTGGACGTTCTCGCATAACCCATTCTGTTCGCCGCGCCCCGGTGAGGCACGATGGCTGGACACCGACCCCGGGCGGGCCGTCTCCAACCAGTATGACCTCGTGCTGAACGGGCATGAGATCGGCGGAGGGAGCATCCGCATCCACCGACGCGCGCTCCAAGAGCGCATCTTCGAGTTGATGGGCTATAGCGCGGAGCAGATCGAGCGCCAGTTCGGGCACCTGCTCAAGGCGTTCGAATATGGCGCGCCGCCGCACGGTGGCATCGCAATGGGCATAGACCGTTTCATCGCAGTCCTCGCCGGCGAGGAGTCCATCCGTGAAGTGATTGCGTTCCCCAAGACCCAGGCCGCCGCCGACCTGCTCATGCAAGCGCCCGGCCCGGTGGGCCAGGCGCAGCTCGACGAGGTCCACATCGCGGTCCGCATACCGGCGGACGAAAAGCAGCCGTGATCCGGCGGCCTACCAGTGGCCCAGTGGCCACAGTGGTCAGTTGGTGTCCGTGGCGGACGACGTGTGTGCTGCGTCCCGTAGCGCACCCTTCTCCGGCACTTTGATCGCGTAGCCCTCTTTCGAGGCAAACACCGACGGCAGCTTCTCGGTTGTCGTCGTGCTGCACGTCGGACAGGTAGCGGGGTCCGCTGACTGGCTCATTGGCCGCATCAACTCGAACTCTTGCTTACAGTTGTCGCACCAATACTCGTAGATCGCCATAACTCCTCCTCACCCGGTTGCTCAATTTGGAGTGCAACGGAGCATTGTACCGATGATCGTCCCCGATTTGGTAGCGCCGACACGCCCCCAACGCACTGGCTAACGGCTAGCGGCGCATAACTCCCTGCTAACGATACTCTTCGCGCGGTGGACTGAAGATGTCCATGCAGCACAGTGGCCCGGCGAGCTGGCGCACGCTATGCGTTACACCGCCGGGGATCATGTAGTAGTCACCCGTCCGCAGCACCCGCGTTTCGCCCCCAACCGTGAACTCGGCCTCACCCGACACGACGAATCCGGCCTGCTCATGGGGGTGGCTGTGCTCCGGCACCATACCATCGGGTGCGAAATCAACCCGCGAGAACATGATCTTCTCCCCCGACACGATGGTCAGCGTCACGCCTGGAAAGACCTCCTTTGCCGGCGCCGCGTCCCAATCTATGAATCCTTGCTGGTTAACGCTGGTCATGCCTCCGCCCCTTCACCTTTCGGTTGGCTCGTATGGTGTGACAGACAGCCTACCACAGGTTGGACCACCTACCCGCTCAGGATGGATGGCCGCGGCTGCAAGAGGTGAGAATCCGGGTCGCAGTTAGGTGCGGGCTACCCGGAATCACCGAAGACGGCCCGGCGCAGCATGTCGTTCAGCCGCGTTTGCCAGCCCGGCCCGCTGGCGCGGAAGTGTGCCGCGAGGTCTGCATCGAGGCGGATAGAGATGTGCTCCTTGGGCGGCGCTTGCCGCTTGCCGCGCGTGCGCCGCCAGCGCGCCACAAATTCAGGATGCACCTCGCTAGCGGGTCGCATCTGGGCAAAGTCCTCTTTGGTAAGCTCCCACGTGTCGGGATCGGCGGCGATGCCGGCATTGATTGCTGCCTCTTCGCCGTACTTCGCGGCGATCTCGTCAAACGTCATCGTAGCGATATCATCTTTGTCCGCGGCTTTGGACATAATCTCTCCTCTCCCGAGGGTTAGCCTTACGCAGGCTGATGATGCGAATGTTGTTACCGCGCTCGGTGTAGACGACGATATGGAGGCGGCTACCGATATACCCCGTAGCAACGAATCGTGGTTCTCCGTGACGGTTGTCCGGCTTGGTCGAGGCAGTGTCCCAATCGAAGGCTTCGATAGTCGTGAAGTCGAGGCGATGCTTGGCTCGGTTGGCGCGCCGCTTGACTTCGTCCCATTCGTACACCGTGACCCTATTGTATACACAATACGGGAGGGTGGGCACGGCCGTCCGCTAGACGCCGGCTTCCTGGCCGAGACGGGGATAGGCCCGCGACCATTGTCCCGTCGCGGTCACCAGCCTAGGACGTGTTTGCAAAGTACCAGTCGGCAGGGACAAGGCGTGGCGCCCCGGTGGGACTGGATTGCGGCCTGCGCCGCAATGACGGAGCCTGGGGTTCAGCACAGCCAGTTTGCAGCCACGCCCTAGAGACGGCCGTGGTCTGTGCGGCCGGTTGGGCTGTAGGAATCGAGCGCCGAGAGAAAGTTCAAGTAAACCTGCTGTTGCTCCCGTACAATCCGCTCGGCCCCCAGCGCCCACCACTCGCGGGGCGTGAAGTAGGCCGAAACCTCGGCCTCCGGCCCCCAGTGCCCGTACCATTGGAGCCAGTGCAGGTTGTCCGACTGGAGTAGCCAGAGCGCCAGATCAACGAGCCGCTCGTTCTCCGTCAGCCGCGCCTTGTTATATGCGGCCAGCATCAGCTGGAAGAGTGCTTGTTGCGCCTTGTTACCCAGAAAGAACTCCCAGTTTCCGTCGCCGGCCCAGGTGGTTGCGAAATGGGGCAGCGGCAGGTGATGCGACCGGTCTCGAAACCGGGCGACGATCTCCGAAGGTGGTAGGCACTGGACGCGGTGTTCGTTGAGCGCCTGTGGTAGCGCCGCCAGGAACTCGAAGATGCCACTATCGCGTGTATGGTGCGCGCCAAACGTCTCGAAGTCCCAAGAGACACACACAAAGTCGCCACCCGCTTGGGCGACCCAAGCGGCCCAAGTCGGTGCCCGCAGCGGGAACTCGTCCCAGGCGTGGTTGGAAAAACGATAGCCGACGTCATCGCTCAAGTCGCGGTGGCGGGTCAGCAGGTGTGGCCCGGCGGCGCGTCCACCGTGATACAGGTGCGTGGGTTGCCGCCATCCGAGCACCCATTCCCGCCCGTCGAGGAATGCCGCCTCGTAGCCGGCAGCGGCCAGCGTCGTGTAAATGGCATCCGACATCAGCATCTCGGTGGTGTCGGCAACACGCGGACGCCTCCCCAACAAAGATTCCACGTAAGCATCGCCCCAGCGCATGCGCTGTTGGAAGTGCGGCAGGTCCACCAGGGGCAGGAAGCTGTGATATGGCTCGACTGCCACCAGTTCACACTGCGGATGGGCTGCCAGTTCTCGCAGCCGGTCGAGCAGGCGCTCGTCCCAGGCTTCGGCCTGTTTCAGGAACGATACCGAGACGCCGAGACCGAGCGCCATCCCGGCGTCGAGGAGGCGGCGCCACAGTTGCATCGCCGGATGGTAGCAATAGGTGGCGACTTCCTGGAAGTAGAAGCGGTTGGCTGCTTCATCGAAGAGCGCCGCTTCGATGGCCGCCAGCGTGGCGCCTGGCCCGATGCCCTGAGCCGGCAGCTTAATCCGCCGCGGTTGGTGACAAAGCGCGTAGATGGTCAGGTATTGAGCCACCGCTACGCTCCGCGACCGGCGAAGACTGCCTGCTGCGACGCGGCCAGATAGTTGAGTCTACTGACCAGGTTGCCAATGACGTGGCCCCACGTGAAGAGCGCCGCCGTCTTGCGTGCCTCGGCCCGTATTTTCGTGAGCAGGTCCGGCTGCGCTTGCAGGGTGGTCACGTACCCCACGATCTCCTCCGGATCATCGGTCTCGGCGACGAGGCAGTTCTCGAACGGGATGGCGTAGTCCTCGCCGGTGCCGCCGAGGACGACAATACCACCGGCGCCCATGACCTCCAGACCGACGATACCGAACGGCTCGTGGCCGCTATTGGCGAGTACAATGTCAGCGGCGCGATAGCAGACGCGCTTGAAGTCGTCGCTGATGAACGAGTGCAGGTTGATGATGTCGGCGTCCGCCGCAGCGGCGATACCGTCGCGCAGCGTCTCGAACTCCTGGTCCGGCGCTACTACGTCGTAGACAGCCAGCCCTTGGCTGTCGGCGTGATGGAGTACCTCGCCGCCGTGCGGTTCCATCCCTCCGCGCATGACGAACTTGACGCGCTGCCCCTGCCCCTTCAGCCGCGCTACTGCATCTATGGCCATCAGCCAGCGCTTGCCGGGATCGAAACGCCCGATCTTGAAGAGAAAGGGACTATCCCCCACGGCGTCCCGGAGCGCCTTGACCTGTCGAGAGGCGGGCGGCGCGAGAGAGCTACTCGGAATGCCGTTCGGGATGACGAGCGGACTGATCCCGGTCTCCCACATGACGTGTTTCATGTAGCGGCTGACGGTCGTAATCGTGGCCACGTACCGCAAGCGCCCCCAGTTGATGCGGCCGAACGAGAAGTCGTTGTTCGCGTTCCACAGGAGCAGGGCACGGTCGCGGAGACCGCAAGCGTAGAGCAGATCGCTGAGGTGGCACAGCGCGTCCGCCGTTTGCCAGTCCTCGGCAAGCACCACCAGCAGCCGGTTGGCCGCAGCGGCCGGCCGGGCGATCTCGTCGAGCACAAAGTGGGGAGTTGAGCCGCTGTAGTCCGCAACTTTGGCCGCCTCGCCGTCGTAGACTCCGCGCGGATGGTGCTGACTGAGCCATTGTCCCCAGCGCCGCAGGGTCAGGTGGCCGTGAACGCGCCGTTCGATCCAGGGGAGGGTCGGATCACCGATAAAGACGAGGGTGGTGCGGAAGCCGGCCTCGGCGAGCGCCTGCGATAGCTCGGTCACGCGCACGCCGAGGCCGCCCGCCTGCGAGTACGGTTGGTCAGGCCCCTCGAACGAAAGGATGACAAACTCAGCCGTGTCGGGGGTGATCCCGGGCCGGCCGGCGTGTACGGACATGGCCTCACCCCCTGCCCCTCTCCCTAGCAGGGAGAGGGGGTGTAGCAAAGGACAGCTAACATACTGGCTGTGATTCTCGCTTGTGCGGGAAGGACGGTGGTAGTGTGCGGTACACACAAGTGTAGCAATGGCCCGCCGCGCCACGCCGCGTGCCGGGTAGAATGTAGCCGTGTCGCGTCGCCTCGCCGCTCATCCCGCCGGCACCGAGTCCCCCGGCCCTCGCGCTGAGTCCGGCGGCGTCTCCTTCTTAGGCCCGGCGGTCATTCTCACGGGCGCCTTCATCGCCAGCCGTGCGGTCGGTCTGGCCCGTGACATTGCCATTGGTGCCCAGTTCGGCACCTCGCTCGACAACGACCTCTACGTGGCGGCCTTTCGGCTGCCCGATACGATCTTCAGTCTCCTGGCGGGCGGCGCGCTCGGCTCGGCGCTGATCCCAGTTTTCGCCCGCACGTTGGCGCGAGACCAGCGTGCGGCGCTCTGGCGGTTGGCCTCGGCCGTAAGCTCAGTCATCGTGCTGCTCTGCGGTCTTGCGGCGCTGGCGCTGGTGCTGTTTGCCCCGTGGCTGGTGGTCATCTTCCCCGGCTTCACCGGCGCGGCGGCTGAACGGCTGGTCTTCCTCGTGCGTATCCTGGCGCTCTCGCCGGTCCTGTTTGCCTTGGGGGAGGTCACGCGGCGCGCGCTGAACACGCTCGATCACTTTCTCGCCCCGGCGCTTGGCTTGGTGCTGTACAACGCGGCCATTCTCACGGCGGCGCTGACGGTGGCCCGCGGCACGGCCGGAGTGACCGGCTTGGCGGTCGGCGCCGTCTGCGGGGCGGGGCTATACGTGCTCATCCAGGTTCCCGCGCTCATCAGCCGCGGCGTGTACTACACACCGCGGCTGGGGCTGCGCGATACCGCTGTGCGCGACATCGCGCGTCTGATGGGGCCGCGCTTGATCGGGCAGGGAGTCGTACACCTCAACATCCTGCTAACGGTGAGTATCGCCTCGGTACTACCCGAGGGGCGGCTGGCCGCGTTGCACTATGCGTGGCTCGTGATGATGCTGCCCCTCGGCATCTTCGGGATGAGCCTCGGCGATGCGATCTTTCCGACCCTTGCCAGCCTAGCAGCGCAAGGCCGCTCTCAGGCGCTGGCGTGGACCAGTAGCCGGATGCTGGGCCTCGTGCTTTTCCTGACCGTGCCGTCCGCCGTCCTTCTCGCTATTGCCGGTCGTCCGTTCGTCGCCGCGCTGCTCGAACGCAATGCCTTCACCGCCGAATCCACCGCCATCACCGTTGCCGCGCTCTCCTGGTACGCTCTAGGATTGCCGGCGCACGCAGCCCTCGAAATCCTGACGCGCAGCTTCTTTGCGCTCTACGACACCCGTACTCCGGTGGTGGCCGGGGCTACTGCGATGGTGAGCTACGTGGCGTTGGCCCTGCTTCTCGTGGGCCGGCTGGAGCACGTAGCATTAGCGCTGGCGCTCTCCGCCGTGACAACGGTCGAGGCCGTGGTGCTCTTTGCCCTACTCCGGCGCCGCTTGCCCGGCCTCGCGCGGACCGATCTGCCCGCCTCGCTCCTCCGCACGGCGCTCGCCGCCGCCGCGCTGGTTGTCGTGCTCATACTCGTGGCCATCCTGGGCTGGCTCGATCCGCCGCCGGTCACGACGCCCTTGGTGACGCTCGCGCGCCGCGTGGGGCACGCCCTGACGCTCGCCGGGCTGGGGGTGCTCGTCTACGGCTTGGTCGCCTGGTTGCTGGGCGCGCCGGAGTTGGCACAGCTCCGAGCACGCTTGCCGGGCGGACGTGACAGCGCTGCATAATTCGATTAGAGTAGGTGGCTCATTTCTGGCAGCGTCCGATGAACATTCTCGTCACCGGTGGGGCCGGCTACGTCGGCAGCGTGATTGTCGAGGAGCTAGCGAACGCTGGCCACCGGGTTGTCGTCCTCGACAATCTCAGCAAGGGGCACCGTGCGGCGGTGACGCCGGCGGCCCGCCTTATCGTTGCCGATTTGGGTGATCGCTCCGCTCTCACGCCGCTGCTGCACGAGCAGCGCATCGAAGCGGTTGTCCACATGGCAGCTTCCAGCCTCGTGGCGGAGTCCATGCGGCAGCCCGCCCGATACTACCGCAACAACATCATCAATAGCCTGCATCTGGTCGAGGCCATGCTCGAAGCCGACGTGCGGCTCCTTGTCTTCTCTTCGACCGCCGGTGTCTATGGCGAGCCGGCGCGCACCCCACTGGCGGAAACCATGCCGCTCGCACCGGTGAACGTCTATGGCCAGAGCAAGGCAACCTTCGAGCAGGCCCTCGGCTGGTTTGCCCGCATCTGCGGCCTGCGCTCGATCTCGCTGCGCTATTTCAACGCCGCCGGCGCCAGCGCGCGGCTCGGCGAGTCCCACCACCCCGAGACGCATCTCATCCCCCTTGTGTTGCAGGTCCCTCTGGGGCAACGACCGGCCGTGCAGCTATTCGGCACCGACTATCCCACGCCGGACGGCACCGCCATCCGCGACTATATCCATGTGGTTGATCTGGCACGGGCGCACATCCTGGCGTTGCAGGCGCTGGCAGCGGGACGCCCGGCTGCGGCAGCCTATAACGTCGGCACGGGGACCGGCGCATCGGTCCGCGAGGTCGTGGCGGCGGCCAGGAGCGTCACTAGCCATCCACTCCCGGTAGTCGAGCGGCCGGCCCGGCCCGGCGATCCGGCCGTGCTGGTGGCCGACTCCGCCCGCCTGACGGCCGACCTCGGTTGGCGACCGCGCTATGCGGCGCTGGAAGCAATTGTAGCGAGTGCCTGGGAATGGCATCGCCGCCACCCACACGGCTACGCGGAGTAGCTATCGGCTATGCGCTATTGGCTAACAGCCGTCAACTAGGGGCCAGGGAGTGAGGCCAATCAATAGGGCAGCTGCTCGCTTTGGCCGGCATACAGACGCCGGTAGCTCTCCAGCCGGCGCCGGTCAATCGCATTGGACTCGACGGCTTCTGCGATGGCGCAGCCGACTTCGCCGACATGGGCGCAGTTGGCGAACTTGCAGGTGCCCAGCAGCGGGCGGAACTCACGGAAGCACCACTCCACCTCTTCCGGGCTGACCTCCCACAAGTTGAGTTGGCGCAGCCCTGGCGTATCGGCGACGAAGCCGCCACTCTCCAGGGGAATTAGGCGGGCGTGTCGGGTCGTGTGCTTCCCCTTGCCGGTCGCCTCGCTCACGGCGCCGATACGCAGGGCCAACTCCGGTTGTAGGGCATTGAGCAGGGTGGACTTGCCTACTCCCGAGGCGCCGACAAACGCCGATACGTGGTTGCGTAGCTGCTCGCGGAGCACGTCAATCCCCTGGCTGCTCGTGGCGCTCGTGCGTACCACGGCATAGCCGATGTCCTCGAACACCCGTAGCTCGGCGTCGAGGGCCGGGGAGAGGCCGAGGTCGAGCTTGTTGACGCAGACGAGCGCGGCTAGCTCGGCTGCTTCGGCCGCGGCCAGAAAGCGGTCGATCAGCCCGACGCGCGGCTCCGGCCGGCGGGCCGAGATGACCACAATGAGTTGGTCGAGATTGGCGATGATCGTCTGTCCCGCTGTGTGACTGCCGCGGTCGTGGCCAAGCACCGCCTGTCTGGTGAACTCTCTGGTGCGCGGCAGGATTTCCTCGATGGTACCGATAGGCTCGGTGCCGCTTTGCGCGGCGGTGGGTGGAGCGATACGCACCCGGTCCCCGGCCACCGCCGGCTCGACGATATCCTGTTTGCGTACCGCCTGCACGCGCTTGCGCCGGCCCCGGCTCTCCGGGTAGACGAGATTCTTGCGGAGCCGCTCCCGGAGCACGCAGCGGACGATCCCGTGTGCGGTTTGCACGTCGTAGAAGCCGCCGCTGACCCACAACACCGTTCCCGACAACGCAGCAGAGGAAGCTGCGCCGGGGGACTCGTCGTGCGCGGCGGTACGAGCGGTCATTGCCATACGCCCTCCGGAGACGGTCACACGTGGCTACTCCTGCCGATTGAATCCCCAGATCGCGGCGCTCATCAGCACCACCCCCAGCAGCGCCATGACCAGCAGGTCTTCACCGGCGCTCATCGTGTGGTCGAAGAGCGTGACGCCGAGCGTGATCCCCTCGCGGCCAGGGGCTGCCGTCGCCGCTGCCAGTTCATCGCCGAGAAAAATCTGGCGAATCGCATCCACGCCGTAGGTCAAGGGGTTGATTTTGGAGATCACCTGGAGCCAGTCGGGCGCACTGCTGATCGGGAAGAACACCCCGGCCAGGAAGATCAAGGGGAAGATCAAGACCTGGATCACTACTTGGAAGCCTTGCTGGGAGCGCATCCGCGAGGCCACCAGAATGCCCAGGCTGGACAGACAGAGCGAGACGATAGCGATAGTAGGGATGAGTTTGAGGAGCAGCAGCGGAGTCACGGTCAGGCCCATGAACGGCGCGAGCGCCAACAACACGATGGTCTGGCCCAAGGCGACCATCGAACCGCCGACGGCCTTACCCAGGACTACCCCGGTCCGGCTGAGGGGCGCAACCAACACCTCTTTGAGGAAGCCGAACTCGCGGTCCCAGACGATGGAGACACCCGCGAAGAGGGAGTTTGTGAGCACTGCCATGGCAATGATGCCGGGGTACATGAACATCATGAAGTCCACGCCGGGCGTGAGCGTCCCGATGATGTTGCTGAAGCCGGCGCCGAAGATCAGGAGAAACATCAGCGGGAAAGCAAACGACGAGACCATGCGCGGCCGATCCTGCGTGAAGCGCAGCAGCTCACGGTAGGCGATGACCCACAGCCCCCGGTACACCCCGGCCACAATCAGCGTCCTCCCCAGCGCCGCGCTACCGTCTCGATCATCTGCTGTCGGGTGCTCGGCTCATCATTGCGAATGGCGTGGCCGGTGAGCTTGAGGAACACGTCGTCCAGCGTCGGCCGCCGCAGCCCAATGGACACAATACGTTGGCTGAAGCTGCGGAGCAGGGTGGGCAGAAACTCGTCGCCGTGGGGCACGGCAAACCGTACGGTGCCGTCCTCGATCTGCGGCGTGACGTGATATTGCGTGTTCAGCTCGCGCTCGGCCGCCGCATTGTCCTCCGTTTTGAGCGTGATGAGGTCGCCACCGACAGCGTCCTTCAGCCGGTCGGGCGTATCGAGGGCGACGATCTCGCCATTGTCAATGATCCCGATGCGCTCGCAGTGCTCCGCTTCGTCCATGTAGTGGGTGGTGAGGAAAATAGTCAGTTGTTCTCGCTCACGGAGATCGATGATGTAGTCCCAGATACGGCGGCGCGTCTGCGGGTCGAGTCCCAGCGTCGGCTCGTCGAGGAACAGCACGTCAGGATGGTGCAGCAGCCCCCGCGCCAGCTCCAGCCGCCGCCGCATGCCCCCGGAGTAGGTGCGAATCTTCTGCTTGCGCTTGTCCCACAACTCCACGAGCGTCAATAGCTCGCGCATCCGCTCTTCCCGGACCGCGCGTGGCACGCCATAGGCATACGCATGAAAGAGCAAGTTCTGCTCTGCGGTGAGGTAATCGTCGAGCGTCGGCTCCTGGAAGACGAGACCGATTGAACGCCGCACCTCGCTGTGCTGCGTGTGTACGTCGTAGCCGTTGACCGTAGCCGCGCCGGCGGTCGGCTTGATGAGCGTACAGAGCACGTTGATGGTCGTCGTCTTCCCGGCCCCGTTCGGACCGAGAAAGCCGAAGACCTCGCCTTTCGGCACGGCGAACGTGATCCCGTTGACGGCTACGTACTCGCCATAGTGTTTGACCAGATCGGTCACGGTGATGCTATCCATCGCTCGCTCGTAGGGCTGCGTCACTATGATACCTGTGAGGGGGCCGGGGGCCGCCGGTCATCCTCGCCGTCTCGTCCGTCATTGCCCATCCGTCATTCCCGCGTACCGAGATCTTTCCGCAACCCGTCATTCCCGCGAAAGCGGGAATCCAAAAGTGGCACCTCCCAGGTTAGCGGGAGGTGAGCACAGCCATCCCGGCACTCCCTCCGGGAGTTATGCAAAGGTCTCCGTACCCGGGAATGACGGGTCGGAGCAGGTCAAGACACCCCTTCCCGGCGAGGGCAGGGTCCGGGGAGGCTCGAAAGAGGGGCCGCGGGAGCGCTACTGCATGCGCTCCTGGTGCAGCCGGCTGAGGCGGCGGCGATAGGGCCACGCCATGGGGGGCCAGCGGAGGAAGAGGATTTTTGTGCTGAAGCTCTCCCAAGCCCACCTCCCGATGTCCTTCACCGAAAGACCCAGACTGCCGTCGGGATTGGTAAAACCGACCAATATCGCGTAGGCGACCAGCATTTCCTCGCCATAGGTCTTGTCCGCGCCGGCTTCCAGGTCCGCGGCAAGCTGCCCGATGATGGACCTCCGTCGCAGGTCGTCTATCTCTTTGTTATAGCGCTGGAGCAGCGCCAATACACTACTCTCATGGTATCGCCAGATGTTCTCGGCGTGTTCTCGTGTAGCGGAGGCAGCCATGCCTAGTCTCCTTTGGGTCAATGACGGATCGGCTCAGAGTAGACGACCAACGCTGCCGGCAATCTTCTCTCGACTCTCGGATGGAAGAGTATACACCTCGCGCCTGGGTGTCACGACTCGACGGCCAGCTTATAAAAAGTCGCGGCGTTGCCTCCGAACACTTTGGCGTGTGCTTCGTCGCTCAACGGCCCGACGGTCGTGTGTGCTGCGTCCCAGACCTGCCGATAGGTGCCGGCCAGCAGACACACCGGCCAATCGCTCCCGAACATCAGGCGGTCGTAGCCGAGTTGCTCCACCACCACCTCGCCATAGGGACGCAGATCCGTGGGCGCCCAGGCCCCCCAATCGGCCTCGGTAATCATGCCCGACACCTTGCAGTAGATGTGTGGGATGACGGCGACCCGCTCCATATCGCGTGCCCACTCGTCAATCTTGCCGTGGGCGATCTCCGGTTTGGCGATGTGGTCTATGACTAGCGGGAGATTCGGTAGCCGATCCACCACCCGCGGCACGTACTTCAGGTGCGGGGGACGCAGCAGGAGGTCGTAGGGAATGTCGCGCTTGGCAAGCTCGCGGAGACCGCGCAGCACGTCATCGCGGACAATCCACGCCTCGTCCGGCTCGTCGTGAACTTGGTGCCGCACGCCCTTGAACTTGGGATGGCCGAGCAGGTGGTCGAGTACCCGCGGCAAGTTGGGGTCGAGCAAGTCCACCCAGCCGACGACGCCGGCAATGAAGTCGTACTCCGTGGCCAACTCCAGAAACCAGGTCGTGTCCTCCAGCGCGCTGCGCGCTTGCACGAGCACCGTCTTGTCTATCCCCAGCCCCGCCAGCGTCGGTGCGAGGTCGGGCGGCAGGAACGTCTTGGCAATAGGCGCCACTTCCGGCCCCATCCACGGATACTCGAAGCGCGCGACGTCCCAGAAATGCTGGTGCGAGTCAACCACCAAGTCTGCCATCACCATCTCTCCTCACAAGGATAGATAAACCGGAAGAACGGGCGCAATGAGTGCCGGTAGGAGCGTAGCATGTTACCAGGGGAGAGAACACATCGTCCCTGCGGAGCGGGGGCTGAATTCCCACGAAAGCGGGAATGACCGGTGGGACGACGGGGATGACGAGCGGCACACGCCCCCTCACCACACTTGGATAGGGGCCGGGGGTGAGGTGGTTCGTCTTACCGCCGGAGTCCCACGGCCATTAGATGCTCCTCCTCGCTATATCCACGTAGACGCTGACCTCGCTCAAGCTGGCTCTGAAGTTGTCCCCACGAAAATAGCTGAGAGCGATAGTCACGTAGTGACTGCAACCAATCTAGCATCATCGCCGCTGTGCGGCCATTGATGACGTTGGTAGTCAGCGTGTAAGCGCCCAAAATCACGACTGTTGTGCGAGAGGAGCAGCCAGCCTCGCCCTCTCGCGTAGGCGAGTTGCTCAGGATCAGAGTCACCGGGAGACCCTTCGTCTCGCACGGTGAAAACGGAAAAGCCCCGCTGACGCAAGGCTTCCGCTAATGCGTAGTCTACGCATTCGTCCAGATATACCGATGGCGCGGGCACTAGGCCGCACCGCTATCTTCATTCTCGGTGATAAGGGCGTCCACCTCTTCACGATGAGCGCTATAGAAGTCGAGGGCTTCCCGGATATCGTCGTCGCCTAAGCGTGGGAAGGCCCTCCGCAGGCGCTCGGTATCACCATAGAGCTGGTGCAGCACTACAATTGAGCGGACCGGCACACGTGTACCCTGGACCGTTGGTTCGCCGCCAACGATCACGGGATCCCGGACAATCCGCGAAAAATGCCTAGGCATTGCCGAAAGGACTTCCGTGCTGCGGCTGCCAACCATGTTCTCAAGTCACCTGCCGGGTGAGTACCAAGAAACTGCTCATTTGATGATAGGTGACTGTGTGCTACCTAACAAGTGCTGCGGACGCAGATGCAGTGACGCCGGGTAGCTGAAAGCCGCCCTCCTTTTGACTCGCGGCCACGAACGGGCTACAGTGATCCTATGAACGACCGGCCAGCCGAGTTACCGCTCTTCCTGCTCCAGTCCGTCGTGCTCTTCCCGCATACGGCCGTCCCCCTCCGCGTCTTCGAGCCGCGCTATAAGCAGATGATCTCGCGCTGTCTGGCCATGCCGACGCCGGCCTTTGGTGTGGTGCTCATCAAAGACGGCCCGGAAGTTGAATCGGCCGCCTCGACCCAGACTGTCACTGCGGTACCCCACAGCGTCGGCACCCTCGGTCGTATTGTCGAAGTGGATCAGCGTGACGAGGGGACGATCCACCTGGTTGTGCTGGGAGACACACGTTTTCGGATTGAGGAGGTAGTGCAACCGGGGCCATACCTGGTCGCGCGCGTGACCTATCTCGATGACCGTCCCGGCGCCGACGCGGCGGCGTTGAACGAGTTGTCGGAAACGGCCCGCACGCTCGGTCGGCGCTACCTGCGTCTGCTCGCAGCAGCCCTGTCGCGCGATAACGACGATGGCAGCCAGTTGCTAGAGCGGGTATGGAAACGAGCGCCCACCGCCCCCAGTGCCTTCTCCTTCTTCCTCGGAGCGCTCATCCAGACGGTACACAGCGACCGGCAGCGGTTGCTCCGCACCGAGACGACGGCGGATCGACTACAGGATGCGATGACCCTGCTGCGGCGCGAAAATGAGATTTTGCGTACCTCGCTGCGTTATCGGGAGTATCCCTCCAAGCCGCGGCTCAACTGAGCGTGTGCCGGCGCGTCTTGCTTAGTGTGGCCGCGCCTCGTTCGTGCAGCGCGACCGCTTACACGCCGGTCCTCCGCAAGATCACCGCACCCTGATCCCGTGGCTGCACCACGGCTGGCTGTGCCGGATAGCCGGCTGCCGTACAGGCCCGCACCATTGTTGCCGCGACTGCGTGGGCAGCGCCGGTACCATCCGGGACGATTGCGAGCAGCGTCGAGCCGGCGCCGCTGAGACAGGCGCCGGCAGCACCGGCCTCCAGCGCGGCGGCCATCACCGGCGCGAGCGGCGGGAAAATGGTGGCCCGCGGCGGCTGGTGTAGGCGGTCGTCCATTGCCGGGCGCAGGTGAGTGTAGTCGCCGGTAGCCAGGGCGGCGACCAGCAGAGCCACTCGACCGAGGTTATGCACCGCCGTAGCGAGCGGGACACGCCGGGGTAGCACTCGCCGTGCAGCCTCCGTCGCCAAGGGCTGGTTGGGAATGCAGAGCGCAATCGCCGCCGGCGGTGGCGTAAGCCGGTGCGTAAGAATGCGCCGCCCGTCGTAGGAATCGACCAGGGCAGAGATCACCAGCCCGCCCATGAGGGCCGGTGCAACGTTGTCCGGGTGGCCCTCAAGGTCGGTGGCCAGCGCGAGCAGTCCTGCCGCATCGAGGTGCTCTCCGGTCAAGATGTTCGCTGCCACCAAACCGCCGATAGTGGCGGCGCCACTGCTCCCTAACCCCCTAGCCAGTGGAATGCGGTTGTGCAGGGTGGCCCGCAGTGGCGGTGGCGTCTGCCCCAGCTTGCGGTATAGCGCGGTGGCTGCGCGGAGCACCAAGTTGCTCTCGTCGGTGGCGAGGCTGTCTGCGCCCACACCCCTGATGCGATCTATCCCACTGGCCTCGCCGATACGTCCAACTCGCAGCGTTACCTCGTTGCACAGATCGAGGGCCAAGCCGAGTGTGTCAAAGCCCGGTCCCAGGTTGGAGGTGGATGCCGGCACGATCAGCGTGACCACTTGCTCGTTACTGCTGGCGGTCGTCTTTCCGCTGCCCATACGCTGTGCTCTCTGTGGTTGATCGTTGGCTATGCAGCGCGGCGCAATCGCGCGGCCAGCGGCAGTTGCGTTGCCGGTGAAGAGTCATAGCGCCGTCGGTGTCCGTAGAGGCGCACGCTCTGGACGAGACCCAACGCCAGGAAATTGGCCAGCAAGGCCGAGCGTCCATAGGATAGGAAGGGCAACGGTATGCCGGCTACCGGCACGAGTCCCAAGTTCACCCCCACGTTGACAAATATCTCGAAGAGGAGCATGGTCGCGACGCCGGTCGCTAGGAGCCGGCCGAAGACATCAGTGGTGCTGGTGACGGCGGCCAGACACCGCAGGATAAGCCAAGTGTAGGCCACCAGCATACCGACGGCGCCGAAAAAGCCCAGTTCCTCGCCGACGACGGCGAAGATGAAGTCCGTGTGCCGCACGCGGAGGAAGCTCAGTTGTGTCTGCGTTCCTTCCCCTAGCCCGCGGCCCCACCAGCCACCGGAGCCGATGCTAATACGCGCCTGGATCATGTTGTAGCCGGCGCCCAAAGGGTCGCTGTCCGGGGAGAGGAACAACATGAGCCGCTGCCGCATGTAGTCTCTGAGAAATCGCCAGATCAACGGCCACGCGATGACCGGGGCGAAGAGCGACGCTATGAGCATCCACAACGGCACGCCAGCGACGAGGGTCATGCCCAGCCAGATGGCGACCAACACCAGCGCCGTCGCCAGGTCCGGTTGCTGATAGATGAGCAGCAGCAGTGGCAGCAGCAGGATGAGCGAAAGCGCAAAGCCGCGGGAATGGCGACCGTCTCGCGCGTGGTCGGCGAGGATCCGGGCCAGGGCGATAATGCACGCCAGTTTGACGAACTCCGACGGCTGGAAGGGAATGCCGGCAATATCGACCCAGCGCTGCGCGCCGTAGCGGGTCTCGCCGCTCACGATCACGAACACGAGGAACGCAATGGCGGCCAGATAGGCCAGCCACCAGAGTGACCTCCACCACCGGTAATCAATCAGTGTCACGACGACCAGCAGTGCCACGCCGATGAGCGCTGCGACGGCGTGTGCCCCCACCTCCGGCGCAAGGTCGGCTCCGGGCACGCTCGTGGCGCTGAGAATCATGACCACACCTAGGCCGCTCAACCCTACCGGCAGTAGAAGCAGCCATGGGTCGAGATTGCGCCAGCGGCGTTCTTCCACGGTGTTCTTCCTCGTGGCTCAAGCTGCCAGGTCACGCATGTACACGTTCATGATGTCGGCTGCTACGGGCGCGGCGACCCGCGATCCTTCGCCGCCATGCTGGACGAACACGACCACGCTAATCATCGGGTTGTGTACCGGCGCATACCCGACGAACCAGGCATGTGGCGCGACGGACTGGCTCACCTCGGAGGTACCGGTCTTCCCGGCGATAGCCAGCGTGTGCTCCCGGAGGGCTGCATACGTGGTCCCATCGGGAGACGTGATCGCCTCGCGCAATCCTTGACGGACGAGCGCCAAGTGTCGCGCCGTCACCGGCACGCGGCGGATGGCGTCCGGCTCGAAGGATTGGCGCGGGTGCCCTTCGGCATCGCGCACTTCCAGCACCAGCTGCGGGCGGTACAGGGTGCCGCCATTGGCGATGACGTTCATTGCGTTGAGTACCTGCAACGGAGTTGCCAAGAAGTCTCCTTGCCCAATACTGATGTTGTAGGTGTCGCCCAGATACCAAGGCTCGCCTTTGGTGTGTTCTTTCCAGGCCGGCGTCGGTATCAGCCCCGGTTCTTCCCCCGGTAATCCCAGGCCAACCGGCGTACCGAAGCCGAAGAGCTGCATGTAGCTCCCCAGCTTCTCTGCGCTGAGGCCGCTAATACCGGCCGGTTCCCAGCCGCCGCCCACGGAATAGAAATACACGTCGCATGACTGCGCTACCGCCTCAACGACCGCCAGCGATCCGTGCCCGCCGGGGAGCCAATCGCGAAAGACGTGCCCGGAGGGGAGTTCTATCCGCCCGCGGCAGCTGATCTTCTGGTCGGGCCGGATAATGCGCTCTTCGAGCGCCGCGGCGGCGACGACGATCTTGAAGGTCGAGCCGGGTGGATACTGACCGGCGATGGCGGTATTGACCAGTGGGCGGCGCGGGTCTTCGTTCAGGCGCCGATAGTCGCTGGAAGAAATACCGCGTGCAAACAGGTTGTTGTCGTAGCTCGGCAGGCTCACCATCGCCAGGATTTCACCCGTCTGCGGCACCATGGCGATGGCCGCGCCGTTGAGTGCACCGGTCCGGTCGAGCGCTTGCTGCAACAGGCGCGTCGCAGCCTCCTGCAACCGCGTATCCACCGTGAGAATGACCGTGTGGCCCGGCTGCGCTTCGACCAGCGTGTCGAGTACCTTGACGGTACGCCCCACGGCGTCAACCTCCACCTGTATCCGCCCCGGACTCCCGCGCAGCTCTGCCTCGGCCACGGCTTCCAAGCCCGACCGGCCGATCACGTCGTCGCGCTTGTACTCCTGGAGCAGCAGGCTTTCGAGACGCTCGGCCGGGATCGGGCTGGTATAGCCGATGAGATGCCCCCACAATGCGCCATCCGGGTAGTGCCGAATCGGTGTGGGCAGGATGGTGACGCCAGGCAGGAGGTGGCGCTGTTCTTCCAGGATGAGTGCGGCTCTCCGCCCGATATACGACTGCACCCGCAGCGGCTCATACGGATGTGCCCGCCCGGCCTCGACGCGCTCGGCCAGTGTCTCGGTGCTCGTGTCCAAAGCCAAGCTCAATCGCTGCAACACGTCATCGAGCGCCTGCTTCCCCTCCGGCAGGTCGGCCGGGCGAATCACGACGCTGAAGTTGGGGACGTTTCTCACGAGCTGATGACCGTTGCGGTCGTAGGCGAGGCCGCGCAACGGCTTGGTTGTGATCTGGCGCAGGCGATTGTGCTCGGCACGCTGGCGATACCCCGGCCCGTTGGCGATTTGCAGGTTCCAGAGCTGGTATCCAAGCACGCCGAAGGACGCCAGAGCCGCACCGCGCAGCAGCGCAACCCGCCGCGTGTCGCCTTGCGGCTCGCGCAACAGCCTCATGACGCCGACCTCCGGAGTGGAGCGCCGCCGGCAAAGCGGGCCAGGAGCCAGAACACCGGGATGGCGACCAAGGTGTTGGCGACCGCCGCCGGCAGGGCGTGCGACTGCCAGATCGCCCACCACGATTCGCCGCCGGCCAGCTGCCGCGTGCGGAGCAAGAAAAAGTAGCTGCCAGTGTAGAGCAGGGTCCCCCCCGCCGTCACAACCACCGCGATCAACCTGGTGGACGTGAGCCAAGGGATGACCCCCATCGTGCAGGCGTAGGCGACGAGACTGAGCGCGAGCATAGCCGTACCCAGCGGCACGCCGGCCAGCAAGTCCAGCCACAGTCCCCCGACCACAGCCCAGACCAGCGCAGACTTTAGCCCGCGCAACAGTGCCCAGCCGATTACCAGCACCAGTACCAGATTGACGGGCACGCGGCCGCCGATGACGAACGGTAGCACTGACCCTTGTACCAGCGCCGCGATCAAGAGCACCCCGGCGCCGATCCAGCTGGATTTACTCATGGCTATGCCTAGCTTTGAGCCTACCCCCGGCCCCTCCCTCCGGGGAAGGAGAGTCCACGTGATGGCCGGACTACTTCTGTGGCTCCGCGGTGTGCTGCTCCTGGTCGGGCGGGTAGAAGTTGGTCACGATAAGCACTCGTTCCAACCCGACCATCCCTACCAGCGGCTCGACTTCGGCCTCTTGGAACATCTCGATGTCGCGGGACCGTACAAACGATACCCGGCCGATGGCTACGCCTCGCGGGAAGGTGCCGCCGAGTCCGCTGGTTACTACCGTATCGCCGACCTCGATAGCCTCATGCTGCGGGAGATAGCGCAATACCAGTCGTCCGTTGGCCGTGCCGTTGGCGATTCCGGTGGCGTCGGCGCTCCCCAGGACCTTGGCGTTGATCGCGCTGGTCGGATGCGTGATCGGAAGGATGGTGGCGCTGTGGTCCGCAACCGCGATGACGCGGCCGACGAGTCCCGCTGGCGCCATGACGACCATCCCGACCTCTATTCCCGCCGTCCGGCCCTGGTCCACCACGATGCGCCCCAGGAGATTGCTCCGGTCCTGCCCAATCACCTCCGCCGGGACGAACGTGAACTGGCGATGAGCTTCCACGTACCGCAGTTGCTCGCGGAGTTGCTGATTTTCCAGCTCGGCTGCGTGCATCCGGACCAGCTCCAGGCGCAGGGCGCCCACCGTGCTCCGCAGTTCTTCGTTCTCGGTCTGGAGCCGGCCGACCTCACCGCGCTGTGTAATTGCCCGTACCCCGTCGCGCGTCGCCGCCGCCAAGCGTTGCTGCACGGGAGCAAGCACGCCGGAGGCAACATTGCGCGGCCACACTAGCCACTGGCGCTGGTCGGCAATCATCACGGCAACGCAGAGCACGACCACTGCTCCGAGCCAGCGCAAGGCCGACTGGCTGAAGAAGGGGGGGGCCAGTGGTCGCCTCACGGTGTCTCTGGTCCTGCTCTGAGGGGGTTGTGGCGCCGAGGCGCGCCCCTGGAGGGTACCCTGGCGGTGCTCTCTGCGCGCCCTGACAGCGGAGGCCGACCGTATACGCTCTGGCCGCAGTATGCCACAGTGGCCTACGTGTCGGCCGTGCCGGTTCTGCTGCCCGCATGCTCAAGGCGCAGCGACGACCCGGGCCGGCGCCTCCCTCACTGTGAGTATAGGCTACGGCCGCCGTTAGAGACGGAGGCGCGGGGCGCTCTCGGAGGTGAAGAGAGAACGGTAAATGTCCATTTCCTCCAGGCAGATGGCGGCGCCGTGGACGACGCAGAGGAGCGGATCGCGCGCCATATGCACCGTAATGTCGGTGTCCGTAGCCAGCCGGCGGGCCATACCATACAGCAGCGCGCCACCACCGGCGAGCGTGATCCCTTGCTCCATGATGTCGGCGAGTAGCTCCGGGGGTGTTTCCTCCAGTGACAGCTTCACGGCTTCCACGATGAGGTTGATGGGGCCGGCGATTGCCGCGCGTAGCTCGCGGCTGCTCACCTCGACCGCCTTGGGTAAGCCAGTCACCAGATCGCGCCCGCGCATCGTAGTCCGCTGGTCATCGCGCTCTCGCGCTGCCGATCCGATGGCTATCTTGGTTGCTTCGGCCGTGCGCTCGCCGATGTAAAGGTCGTGGGCCTGCCGGGCGTACTGGATGACTTGCGTATCGATCTCATCGCCACCGACGCGGAGGGAGCGGCTGAGGACCACGCCACCAAGCGCGATGACGGCCACCTCCGTCGTGCCACCGCCGATGTCCACGATCATGCTGCCGGCCGGATCGTGGATGGCTAAACCGGCCCCGATCGCTGCGGCCATCTGTTCTTCGATGAGGTAGGCTTCCCGCGCTCCCGCGTTCAGCGCGGCATCGTGTACCGCGCGCTTCTCTACCTCCGTCACGCCGGAGGGAATACCGACCACAACCCGCGGTCGCGTGCTGCCGCCTACTTGCTCTTGTGCCTTGTGGAAGAAGTGCCGCAGCATCAGCTCAACCGTATCGAAGTCGGCGATGACCCCGTCTCGCAGCGGACGGATAACTGCGATGTGGCTCGGCGCGCGACCAAGCATCCGCCGGGCCTCGGCGCCAACGGCCAGCAGTTGGTTGGTGGAGCGATCTATGGCCACGACGGACGGCTCGGAGATCACCACGCCCCGATCCTCGACATGCACGAGGGTCGAGGAGGTACCGAGGTCAACCGCGAGGTCCGCGGAGAAGAGGCCGAGCACGGCGCTCAACACACCGGCCATAACCCCTCCACTCCGGTACGGCCGCCACCTACCGGGGAGTGCCTAGGCGGAATTAAGCGACTCACCATATGTAGCCTTACCGAACTGATCCACTTGCGACTGACCGCTGGAACACTCTTTCTGGCTGCCTGGGCTACGGCAAGTGGCACCTGGGACTCCGGCGCTGCAACCGATCTTGCTAGGTTGGTGTACCGACCGACGGGAAGACTTGCTGTCGGGCGTCTGCGTAATCGGCCGGGGTGTTGAGGTTGACCAGCACCACTGCCTCGTTAAACGGGATACGCTGGACCGTGGTCCGGTGCCGCCGGACCACTGCCCGTAGCCCCTCGGAGGCCTCTTCGACCGCCAGCAGTTCGTCGCGGAGCCGGGCGGCGAAGATCGGCGGATGTCCCGGCCGCCCCTCGTAGTGCGGCAAGGTAATGAGCGCCTCTGCCGACTGCCGGGCGTCCAAGAGCCGGCGAATTAGCCATGCCGGCCGCGGCTGGTCCACGTTGATGAGCAGGATGTCGCGGCCGGCCGGACAGGCCGCGACGCCCGCAATGACGGAGGTGCTTCGCCCCTGCCGATAATCGTCGTTGACGATGACTTCTGTGTACGCGAGGCAGCCGTGCTCCGCCAACGCCGCGCGTAGCCGCTCCGCCTCGTGGCCGAGCACCACGCGGGGACAGCCGATGCCGGCTTCCCGCAACGCCCGAACCTGCGCGACGAGGATCGGTGGTGCGGTAGGATCGTCGGGTGGCCCCCAGGGTAGGAGCGCCTTCAGTTGTCCCATCCGCCGCGATTCTCCCGCCGCCAGCACCACGCCGGAGACCGGGGTCCGGTCTGCGTGGGGCGGTGTCTTGGTGTTCATGCCGTCTCCGGTCAAGGCGTACGCTTCCCAGGGCGCCGAAGCGAGTGCGGCCCAGCTCCTTGATAGAATGGCTCAATTGAAGGTCAGGCTCTACTGCCTCGCGCCAGATCACTCCCCACTGCACTATGCCGAAGGCCAGTGACCAGTGACCAATGAACAGTGGCTGGTAGAGACCTCCCCGGTGGGTGACTGCGCGGCGGCCGGCGATCCGGGCGAGGGCGCACCGCCGCTCTCTGTGGTCATTGTCAGTTATAACACCGTTGCCCTGCTGTCCCGGGGCGTGCGTAGCGTGCTGGCCGATGCTCCCCCGGGCACCGAAGTCTACGTTGTTGACAATGCGTCGAGCGACGGCAGCGCCGACATGGTGCGTCGCGTGTTTCCGGCCGTCCGGCTCATCGCCAATAACGACAACCGCGGCTTCGCGGCTGCGGCCAACCAAGCCTTACGGCAAGCGCGGGGGCGGTACGTCATGCTACTCAACCCCGATGCCGAGCTACACCAGGGATCGCTGCCGCGCGTGGTGGACTTTCTCGACGCGCGTCCGGAGGTCGGCGTGGTCGGGGCGCGGCTCATCTACCATGACGGGCGGTTTCAGCATTCGGCGTTTCGGTTTCCCTCCCTCCCGATGGCCTTCTTGGAGTTCTTTCCGATCAATCACCGCCTCACAAGCTCCCGCGTGAATGGGCGCTTCCCGTCTACCGACTACCATCGGGTGTTTGCCATAGATCATCCTCTGGGCGCCTGCATGACGGTGCGACGCGCGGCGCTCCCGGAGGTTGGGCTACTTGACGAATCGTTCTTCCTCTACTGTGAGGAGGTGGATTGGTGCTGGCGGTTCAAGCAAGCCGGCTGGCACGTTGTCCACTGCCCGGCGGTGCTGGCCATCCATCACGAGGCGCAAAGCACGCGCCAGCGGCGCGGGGAGATGCTGGTCCAGCTCTACCGCAGCCGCTATCGGCTCTACGCCAAGCACCGTGCCGCCTGGCAGCAGGAGGTGTTGCGCTGGCTGGTGCGGCTGGGCGCCGCCAGCCGGGTGGCCACCTTGCTGCTCTCCACCATCGGTGCTGCCACACCGGAGCAGCGGTCGAAGCTACAAGCGGAAGCGGCCGCGTACCGCGCGGTGATCCGCTTGTAAGGGATGAGACGCATGAGCGATCCACTGACGGCGATTGTCCTGACCTACAACGAAACTGCACACATCGTCCCGTGCTTGCGTACCGTGCAGTGGGCCGATCACCGGCTGGTCGTCCATTCGGGCGACGACGAAGACATTCCCGCTTTGGCCGCAGCGCATGGGGCGCAGGTGCTCTCGCGGCCTTTCACCAACTGGCCGGAGCAACGTAACTACGCCCTCGATCAGGCAACGACCGACTGGGTGCTGTTCGTTGACGTTGACGAGCGCGTGACACTCGACCTGGCGGCGGCGATCCGCGCGGTGCTTAGTGGGCACCGGCCACCGACCACCGACCACCATCCGCCGGTCGGCTATTGGGTTCCTCGTCAGAACGTGATCCTCGGGCAATGGGTTCGCCATGCCGGCTGGTATCCCGACTACCAGCTTCGTCTCTTCCGACGGTCGTGCGGTCGCTACGACCCTGCCCGTCCGGTGCATGAGCTTGTGCAGCTGTCCGGGGAGACCGGCAGACTGACCCCACCACTGGTCCACCTGAACTACAGCTCCTGGAGACAGTTCTGGGCCAAGCAGCGCCGCTACGCGCGTTTGGAGGCCGAGCGGCTGCAAGGCGAGGGCATCCGACCGAAGCCGCATAGTCTCATCATCCAGCCTTTGCGGGAGCTACGCCGGCGTTACTGGGAGCTGCAAGGTCACCGGGAGGGGCTGTTGGGATTACAACTCAGTTTGGCCCTGAGTTGGTTTACGTTTGTGACGTACCGCCACCTGTGGAAGCTCCATCGGCAGTGCAAGCCGCGTCCGACTGGCGACGCACCGATGCGGTAGCAGCCGATATGACGGGTCAGGGGAGAGCTGTGGGCCGGCCGGAATGCTCCGCGATTGTGGTGAGTTACAACGTGGCGCCGCAGCTCGCTCGTTGCCTGCACTCAATCGCCGCGGAGTACGAGCGCAGTGGTACCGATGGAGAGATCATTGTCGTGGATAACGCCTCCCACGACGGGAGCGCCGACATGGTCCGCGCTGCATTTCCCCACATACGCCTCATCGAGACGCCGCGCAACGAGGGCTTCACGGCCGGGTGCCAGCGGGGATTGGCGGTAGCACGTGGAGAATGGCTCCTATTTCTCAACCCCGATGCCGAGCTACTCCCCGCTGCCTTGGCTGTGCTCCTGGCCTGTCTGCGCGACCACCCGGCGGCGGCTGTGGCCGTCCCTATGCTCCTTGATAGTGACGCCCGGCCACAACGGTCACTGCGGCGCTTTCCGCGCCTCGCCACCCTGTTTGTCGAAAGTACGGCGGTGCAATGGTGGTGGCCGGGTTGCCCCTTGCTGCACGGGTACTATGAGGAGGATCGGTCGCACACGTTGCCGCGCGCCGTAGATTGGGCGATGGGCGCTTGTTGGCTGGTCCGGCGAGCTGCCTTTATCCAGGTAGGAAGTTTCGATCTACGCTTCTTTATGTATTTCGAGGAGCTTGACGCGGCGCGACGCTTGCGCTGCGCCGGCTGGTCGGTCCGCTATACGCCGGAAGCCCGAGTCGTTCATCACGGTAGCCGGAGTGCCGACCAGAACTTGCTGGCGCGGGACTTCTACTTTCACCGGAGCAAATATCAGTTCGTTCGTAAGTGGTGGGGTGCCGCGGCGGCGGTTGCACTGCGTGGCTTCATTGCGCTGACGGTAGTTGCTCAACTTGGCGAGGAGGCGCTGAAGTGGCTGCTGCTCCCGCTTCTGCAAAGCGTGTCTCGGCCGCCCGACACCGTGGCGCCCGCCCGCCGCCACCACGCGCGCCGCCTGGCAATCCTGTGGCCGATGCTGATTTGGCACGTCACCGGCCGGTCGCCGCTCGCACGAGAGCGTGACGAGCCGAGAGCGGCCTCAGCCTCGCCAACGCGGTAGTGAAGGACGGTCATAGTGCGCGTAGGAATGATTACCGGCGAGTACCCTCCGTTGCGCGGGGGTATCGCCGACTACACGCAGCGACTGGTGGGAGCGCTGGGTGATCTCGACGTGGTACCGTCGGTGCTCACAAGCCGGCAAGCCGCGACCGAGCGGCAGGCCCCCTGGGTTCTATCCCACGTCCGGCGCTGGGACCGGTCCAGCTGGCGCCTGGTGGCGCACTTGGCGCAGCGGCAGCGCTGGGAACTCGTCCATGTCCAGTACCAGCCGGCCGCCTACGAGCTACGTGCCGCTATTACCCTCTTGCCGTGGGTTTTGCAGCGCACCATGCCGCACCTGAAGGTCGTCACGACGTTCCATGACTTGCGGGTGCCCTACCTATTCCCGAAGGCCGGCCCGTTGCGGCAGCTGATGGTGAGGTTGCTGGCCAACCGCAGCGACGCGGTCATCGCCGTTGCCGCCGAGGACGTCCCGTTACTGTGGCGGTGGCATACCCGCGGCCCTAGGTTCGCCTTCCGCAACCGGCCCGCCGCGCCAGCCAGTTTGGCCCATATCGCGGTTGGCAATAACCTCGATGCGTCGCCCCCGGCCGGGTTTGACCGCGATCTCTGGCGGGCGCGCATTGGCGCCGCGCCGGACACCCTTGTCGTTGGGCATATCGGCTTTGTCAACCGCAGCAAAGGGGTTGACATACTCATCCGCGCGCTTGCCCGGCTTCTATCTCAGGGGCTTGATGTCCGCGTGCTGATGATTGGCGAGCAAGTCGGGTCGAGCGATACGGAAAACGTGCGCTATCTCGCCGAAGTGACGGCGCTCATCGAGCGGCTGCGCTTACAGCCCTATGTCCACTGGACCGGATTCCAGCAGTCGGAGAGCTTGGCGGCGTGGCTCCGCTGTGCGGACGTAGCCGCGCTACCCTTTCTCGATGGCGCCTCGCAGCGGCGCACGTCGCTGCTGGGCTGCCTGGCGCACGGCTTACCCACGATCACCGTAGCGCCGCCGCAGCCGGTGGTCAGCGGTCAATGTCCGGAAGCCGGCACTGGCCACGCGCCACTGACCACCGACCACTGGCCGCTAGCCCATGAGGAGGCCATCTGGTACGTGCCGGCGGCCAACGCGCTGGCGCTGGCAGAGGCCATTGCGGCGCTGCGACGTGACCCCGGCCGGCGTGCCCGGCTGTCGGCCGGAGCGCGGGCCTATGCACGGTGCCTGTCGTGGCCGGAGATTGCGCGGCGTACCCGTGCCCACTACGAACAGGCCCTCGCTGGCCGGTAGGTAGGGACCAGGGACCAGTGACCCGTAACCATCGAGTCGCACTCATCGCGCGCGCGGCACGCGCTGTAAGCCCAGTGGCAATCGAACGGCATGCTCCCCACCTCGCCGCCGCCCTCGGTCTGGGACTCCTGCTGGCCTGGGCTACCTGGCCGGTTGTCGCTGGCCGTCTGCCGGAGAACCTCGATCTCCTGCTCCAGTTCGCCCCGAACGCCACGTTCCTCCAGTCTGAGCTTCAGGCCGGCCGGCTGCCGCTCTGGAATCCATCCGTCGGCGCCGGGGTGCCCTTTCTGGCCGATCCCGGGACCGCCGGCTGGTATCCGCCGAGCTGGCTCGCGCTGCTGGTCCTAAGCACGGCCGACGCTATCCGGCTGCTGCTCGTAGCCCATCTGGCCTGGGCGGCGGCCGGGATGTATTGGTGCGCTCGACGCGCGCTGCGTACCGGTCCGGCCGGAGCATTCGTCGCAGCGGCAGTGTACGCGGGCGGCCCTTTCGCTACTAGCGGCCTCGCCGGCACCCTGCCGGCGCCCTTGGCGACGGCTTGGCTGCCGTGGGTGCTGCTCGCCTGGCACCGCTGCCTTGACCGGCCACGGGCCACTGCTCGCTGGTGCGTCGTCGTGGCTGTCCTCCTGGTGGTGCAGCTGTCGGCCGGCTGGCCGCCCGGCTCGGCCCTGACGATCCTGGCGCTGGCCGCGATGGGGCTGTGGCGTCTGTCCCGTGACCTATGGCCGGTGGTTGATGGTCGGTGGTCGGTGGTCGCTGCGCTCGCGGTGGCGAGGAACCGCATCGCGGTTGGTCTACTGGCAGCCGTGCTTACGGCGCTTCTGAGCGCCTTTCTCGTCGTCCCGGCCCTGGAGTTTATTGCCCAGACGCACTACGCCGAAAGTCGCACGCTGGCCGAGGCCGCGCGAGCCGATTATGTGACGGTGCTCTCGGTCTTTGGGGCGGCCGGCGGCACCGGCGAGCAGGAAAGCAACCAGTTCTATAGCAGTGTAGTGGTACTCGGATTGGCGCTGGTCGGCGCGCTGGCGCCGCTGAACCGACGCCGGCTCTCCGCCGGCCTGCTGCTCGGCACGGTGCTGGTGTGGTGCCTCGGCATGGGACCACGCTTCCCGCTCTTCGGCCTCCTCTACGAGTGGCTGCCCGGCTTCCAAGTGATCCACGTGCCGTCGCGGTGTGCCTTGCTGGTCGTCTGCGGCCTCGCCCTGCTCGCCGGGCGGGGGATGGATCGTGCCACGAGCGTCACCTGGCGTGTGGCGGTGCTCGCGAGCGCGGCCCCGGCGTTGTTGGGGCTGCTGGCGTTGGCACAGCTATGGTGGTCCGATGGCTACGATCCCTTTCGGCGCCTCCTGACCAACGTCGGCCGTTTTGCCGGTGGACCGTATCTGACCCACGTCCAGGAAGCACACCTCGTCGGCTTTGGGCTGGTAGCGGCAGTGTTGTGGCTGGTGGCCGCTGGCCGCTGGCCGCGGCCCAGTGGGCTAGTAGCACGCTCTGTGTTCTCTGTGCCCAAACCCCTGCCGCTCGCGCTTGCCGCGCTGGTTGTCCTGGACTTGCTCGTGTGGCACGGCCACCAGCAGCTATCCACAGTGCCGGCCGCGGCGTGGCTTCCGCCGCCGCGACCGGCGGTGCCACTCGCAGACCCGGCCTATCGCATGCTGGGGTTCGCAATACACGGCGACTCGCATTTCCTCAACGCCTTCCCTCAGCACGTTCGGACGGCGCAGCTGCCGCCCAACATGCCCGGGCTGGTGGGGTTACGCGATGCCCAGGCGTACGGTCCCCTGCTGCTCCGCCGCTACACTGCCTACGCGGCCGCGGCAAACGAGTCCGAGCCGGATTCGCACTGGGGGCTATTCGGAAACCTCCGCTCGCCGTTGCTGGACCAGCTGGCGGTGCGCTGGGTGCTGTCCGCGGCGCCGCGCTGGCAGGTCTATGGGCAGCCCTACATCATCGAGCGGGCGCTACCGACCGCCGGCCAGCCGGTCGTGCTAGTGCAACCGGCTGACCGGCCGCCGGCTCGCGTGGTACGACTCGTGACCTTCCTCGGTGAGGCCACCGCGGTACGGGACAATACGCCTGTCGCCGAGGTCGAGGTGGTCGGTCGCCTCGTCGCTGCCGCCGGCTCTCCGGTCCGCCACACGACGGTCCTGCGGGCCGGCGTGGATACGGCGGAGTGGGCCTACGGGCATCCCGACGTGACAACCATCGTGCAGCATCGACAAGCGCCGGTGGTCCGGCGCACGCGGCTGCTGTCGGTCGAAGCCGGCGCCGTCGAGGTCTTCCAATACGTCGCCACGCTGCGACTGCCGGACGCCATGCGAATCCAGCGCATCGCGGCCCGCGCACTGCCCACGGGGACGAGGGCGATGGTCCACGTCGAGGCGGTGTGGCTGGATGAGGCGGGCGAGACGCCGCGCCCGGTCGCCGTACCTGCCCCCCGCCGGTCTTCGGCGGACGCCCCCTCTCCACCGGTAGAGAGGGGGCCGGGGGGTGATGAGCGAACAGCCCTCGCGGGCCAAGCGACACAGGATGTACCGGTGTACGAGCGTGCCGCCAGCTTGCCGCGCGCGCGCTGGGTACCGGCGGTGCAGTCGGTAGCCGATGCGGCTGCGGCGTTGGCTGGGGTACGCGCGGATGGGGACGACCGCCGGCGGACCATCTTTATCGAGGCCCCTCCTGCTACGGTGGCAGCGATTTCGGGAGGCGCGGCCGCGGCCGGCAGCGCGGCGGAAGCGGCGGTTCGGTGGCGCCAGGATTCACCGACGCGCATCGTCCTGCGCGTGACCGCCCCGGCTGCGGGCTGGCTGGTGCTCGCCGATGCGTTCTATCCGGGCTGGGGAGCTTACGTAGACGGCCAGCCGACTCCCATCTACCCGGCCGACGGGCTGTTCCGCGCCGTCGCTGTCCCGCCAGGACAGCACGAGATAACCTTCGACTTCCGACCACGCTCGCTCCAGCTGGGCGCTGCGTTGGCGACGGTCGGCGTCGTACTGGCGGCCGCGGCGCTGTGGCTCGCCGGCAGAGGCCGGAGGGCACTGACCACGAGCCACCCGTCACGAGCCACTCGTGGAAACGGCGCCATCCGTTAGCTCGTCGAGCAGCGCGATCAGGCGCGAGCGAAAGACCTCGTCGCCGAACGTGGTGGCGCGCGCCTTGCAACCGGCCCGCAATCGCGCTGCCAGTGTCGGGTCGTCTATGATCTCGCGGGACCGTCTGACCAGCTCACCGATGCTGCGCCACAGAAACCCGCTCTTCCCGTCCTCGACGGTCTCCGTCAGGGCGCCCTTGGCCAACACCCCCGGAATACAGCCCGTGGCCATCGCCTCGACCGGCGTAATGCCGAAGTGCTCGAAGCGGATCGGATTGCGGTCCTCGCGCTCGCCGTAGCCGGTCGCATGCCAGTACAGCGCGGCCTCCTCGTACAGCTTCCGCAGCTCCGCGAAAGGCAGGTCCACGTGAAAGTGGATCGGCCAGCCCCGCGCCATGCGTTGCAGCCGCTCGAAGTAGCGGGCGTGTTGGCGCCCCGGCTCGATGGAGCCAACCAGGTGCAGTTCCCAACCCGCCGGGATGTCCCGACTCAGCCGTTGGAAGGCACGAATGAGTACGTCGTGGCGCTTGTTGTGGCTGCGGTCGAAGAAGCGCCCGACGCCGAGGATGAGCGGTCGTTTCGGCCGCTCAACCACGTCTTCGACGTAGACTGGCGGGTAGAGGATCTGGCCGGGCAGGCCCCAATACCGCTGCAGCCAGTGCTGCGAGAATTGCGAGATGGGCAAGATCAAGTCGTAGGTCCGGATATAGGTCATGGCCCGCAGGTCCGGCAGGCCGTGCAGCCGCGCGCCTAGCTCAGGCACCAACCGCTCGAACAGCAGCTCATAGAGCCAGTGCCGTGGATGCGGCACCATCACCCGCGCTACCGCCACACCGGCACCGCGGAAGTCGTCGGGATCGTCGAGCGCTTCGTGCGGTCGGAAGGTCGGCGAGTTGATCCGCAAGCGTAGCTGGCCGGAGGTCGTGGCCTCGGCCGGGGCAGTGCAGTCCAGCGTGACATAATTCCCCGGCGTTGTAGCGACCTGGAACTCGCCAATCGGCTCCCACGGTCGCGCCGAGTTCGCCCTGCACTGCGCGTAGACCTGCACCGGAACCGGCGGCGCGCCCGCCGGCCGGAAGCTGCCCAGGACGAGGCGCACCGGGCAGGGCCGACCGCGCCGCAGGGCCGGCAGGATGACTTCACCCTCGCCGGCGGTCCAGCGGAAGCGACTACCGCCTAGCTCCTCCGGTCCGAAAAAGCCCTCGACGTACTTGGGAATCAGCAGCTCGCGGCGCAGGTGGCCCGCCAGCCAGCGCTTGAATTGGCCTTGGGGCGAGGTATCGAGTGGGAACGGGAAGAGAATGAACAGCACGCTCCACCGCGCCCGCGAAGGGACGACCGAGAGGAACGACCCGTTGATGAAGAGGTCGTATTCGGCAGAGTAGTCGGTGAGCTGATTCCAGGGCAGCAGCGGCACGACACGGATAGCAACGCCGTCGAGATTCAGGTTCAGCTTCTGCACCAGCGCGTTGCGGCGCACCGGGCGATGAGTGATGAACTCGACCGAGTGGCCGAGGCTGGCCAAGACCTCCGCAGCCTTGCCCATGTGGCGCTCGCCTCCGCCCATGGTGTGTAGCCACTGGTTATAGATACCGACTTTCACGATGCTCGGAAGCCCCTATGACGCGACCATGCGGGGAATTAGGTCCTGTAATGCGATCACCGGGTTCTCCGGCTGCTTGAAGAGCTGACTGGCATGGAGTATCTCGATGCCCACGAGCTTTTCCCCGGCGGCGAAGTCCAAGGCGATGTCATCGTTGAGCCGGACGACGCGACATTGATAATCTTCCTCCAGCAGGCGGAAATAGAGCGCGTCCGCTTCTTTATCGTAGGTGATCTTCACAACTGTGCTCGCCTCGTCCCTATTCTTGCACCATCCACCGGCGTAGCGTCGCGTCGTCCACCGTGCGACCGGCCTGAATCGCGCGCCGCTGCCGCCATGCTCGCGGTACGGCGCGAGTCCAGGATGCTAACACGCGGGTTTGCAGCCAGAGCCGCCGCGCCGCCGCGCCGGCGGCTTGCCGGGTGCCGATAGCTCGCACCAGTCGCATCGCCGTTAGCCCGGCGTCGGCCGCATAACCGGCCAGCTCGCGGGCGGCCAGCCGCGCCGGCCCATTCTTGGTGAGCATCAACGGACGGTTGCGGTCCACATAGTAGGTAAAGAGCGGCGACCATTCGCCGCTCGTGGCCGCGTGGTAGTGCCACACGACCGACTGCGGCACGTACCGGATCGTCCAGCCGCGCAGCCGCAGTCGCCAGCTCAGATCAAGATCCTCGTAGTAAAGAAAGAAGTGCGGATCGAAGTAGTCCACCTCATCCAAGGCACTGCGGCGGAGCAGACAGGCTGCGCCGCAAAAGCCGAAGACCTCCTCTGGCTCGTCGTATTGTCCCTCGTCCGGCTCGTGGGCCGGCCGGCCCTGGCGTAACACGGCCCCCCGGTCGCGGCCGGCGCCGTTTGCCAGCAGCAGCGTCCCGGCGTTCTGGATGATCGGCCGCGCGGCGGTCGTCAGCCTCCCCGGCAGAGAGACGTGGTAGTCGGAGAAGGTGGCCCCGGCGCTGCTCCGCGCGACCGTTTCATCTCCGACCGTCACCGAGAACGGCACGGTCGCATTGTCCGGGCGGGGGGCGGCGAGGCGCAGATAAAGCTCGGTCTGCTCACCCGGCTCGGCGGCGATCTCCAGCGTGCCGGCGGTGCTTGTCCAGCGGAAAGGACCGTAGGGGCCGGTTTCCGGCGCAAAGCAGTCTATTCCCCAGTGGGCCGCGACCCGTTGACCGCCGACCAGCGAGGTAGCATCCTGCACTTGCAATCCCAACAGCCGCGTATCGCCAATGCCGGAGTACGCCGGGACGAAACCGGCCGTTTGCAGCTGCACCGGCAGGCGGCGATGGCGGAAGAGGAGCTTGGCGGTGCCGGCGCCGGCCTCCGGGTTGGCCTCGGCGTCCTGCACGAGCGCGGTGAGCCACCCCGGCTCCACCTCGGTATCCGAGTTCAGCAATGCCGCGTAAGGTCCTGGCGCCGACCGCAATCCGGCGTTGTTGCCGGCCGCGAAGCCGAGATTGCGGCCCAACCGCCGGACCTCCAACCAAGGATGCGCCTGCTCGGCCCGCTCGGCGGAGCCGTCCCGTGACCCGTTATCGAGCACGATGGCCTGCCAGCGCTCCTTTGGGTAGTCCGTGTAGCGCAGCGCCTCCAAGCACGCCGGCAGCACCTCCAGCCCGTTGTAGTTGAGGATAAAGACCGAGACGTAGGGTGCAGGATCGCCGGCACTCACTCGAACCAAACCTCCTGCACTGCGACGCCGAGGGCGCGGGTATCGTCGCTCAGACCGAGGTCGGCCGGCACCAGCGGCTCGTCCACCTCGATCTTGACTTCGACCGGGCGCGGTGCCGGTACTGCCGGCACTGGATAGCTGAACCGCTCCAGCCCCGGCGACGCGAGCATAAACGTCCCCACTACCCGGTTGTTCACCAGCACGCGCCCCGTCGCCGGGCGTGGTCCGTGATGCGGCCGGACAATGGCAACCCCGACACTCTGCGCGAGGTCGTCTTGGGTGAGAAAGACCGATGCCAACAGCCCCATCCAGCGCACCGGCGGCGGCCAGTCCTCCGTCGGGTACCAGCCGTGACCCAAGAACTGCTCTTCCCCCGCGCCCATCACCACGCGCGGCGGCGGCCGCTGCCAGCACACGGGAATATCGCCACCTGCCCCCCCCTCCCGTCCGCCGTCTACACCCCCCTCCCGTCCCTCGTCATTTCCGCACAAACGGGAATCTCCGCCCGTGCTTGGCACCGGGCGCGTGTGGCCGGCCGCAGGCGCGTCGGGCAGGCGTAGCCAGCGCGGCGCCAGTGCCACCAGTGTCGTGCCGGGAGCGTGGCGCGGCTCCAGGGCAAAGCGGGCCGCCCGAAAGCGGCGCTCGCCGGCTCCGCGCCAGTCGGCGCCCAGCCATACGCCGCCGGAGATCGCGTATTCGCCCGGTCCGAGTGGGAGCACTCCCAGGCTGCACAGCACTTCGCCCTCTCCGGCCGGCACCGTCAGTCCGCCTCGCGCGCGGGTCGTGACGGTGTGGAGCGTACTCCCGTCGGGGCGGTGCAGCCCCACGGCAAAGGTCACGTCCTCGCAGTCCACACGCGCCTGATACGACAGCCGCACCGTCACCGGCACGCCGGGAAAGAAGTGGGTCGTTGGTTGTGTAGCCGGATCAATGGTCTCCACCAGCCGGAGCGAGAGCGGTGGCGCGGCGACGGCCTCCGTGGCGTCGTCGTCGCGGGCCGCGCTGCCGTTCTTGGGCCGGCCGGCCTGCGCCTCGGCCAGATAGTCCCGCGTCACCCGTTCGGGATCGCCGATCTCGCGCACGCGGCCGGCCTCGATCCAGAGCGCCTCGTCGCAGAAGCGGCGCACGGCCACCGCGTCGTGCGATACGAAAATGATCGTTTTCCCCTCGCGCTTGAAGTCGGACAGCGTGGCAAAGCACTTCTGACGAAATGAGGCATCGCCAACGGCTAGCACCTCGTCAATCACCAGAATGTCGGGGTCAACGTGCGCTGCGATAGCAAAGCCGAGCCGCATCTGCATCCCCGAGGAATAGTGTTTGAGCGGCGTGTCAATGAAGGTTTCCAGTTCGGCAAAGCGCAGAATGGACTCGTAGTGCCGCGCCATCTCCCGGCGCCTCAACCCCAGGAACGATCCGTTCAGAAAGATGTTCTCCCGTCCGGTCAGATCGGGATGAAAGCCGGCGCCTAACTCCAGCAGCGCGAAGACTCGTCCGTTGGTCTGCACGGTGCCGGACGTAGGGCGCAGCGTCCCCGCAATGAGTTTCAGGATCGTGCTCTTGCCCGATCCGTTCTGCCCGACAATCCCCAGCGTTTGGCCCCGCGCGGCGCGAAAGGAAACCTCCCGCAGCGCCCAGAACTCCTCCGGGGCCTCGCGCCGCCGGAGCAGGAAACCGAGCACCGTTTCTTGCAGCGTGCGGCTCTGCTCGTGCCGGATAGTGAACGACTTGGAGATATTCGAGAGGGTGACGGTGTCCATGCGTTTTCGGGGGCTGGGCTGGGTCTGAGTCCCAACCCAACAGCGATTCGTCAGTGTGTCAGATCTCCTCGGCAAAGCGGTGGGCGTTGCGGCGGAAGAAATACCAGCCCACCACCAGACAGACCAGCCCGACGGCCAAGGGCACGACAGTATGCCGGATAATGCCGTAGTCATAGAGCAGAATATAGCGATAGTCGGTGACGAGCGACGCCATCGGATTCAGGCGATACTCCAGCAGCCAGACATCCACGCCGCTGCCGCCCCAGGGCAGCGGCAGCTTGTTGGGTAGCAGCTCCAACTCCCAGAAGATCGGCGTCAAGAAGAACCACGCCAGCAGTCCCACGTCCAACACGTGCTCGACATCGCGGTAGAATACGTTCAGCGCCGCCACGATCAACGCGAGACCGACGACGAGCACAAACTGCACAGCGATGATTATCGGCAGGCTCAACACCCACCAGGACAGGGGAACGCGAAACAGCAGCAGCAGGACAAAGAAGACGACGAGGCTCAGAACAAAGTTGATCAGATTGGAGAACACGACCGAGATCGGCAGTAGCTCGCGCGGGAAATAGACCTTGTCAATCAGGTGGGCATTCCCGACGATGCTGCGGGCTGCGCCGGAGACCGATCCGGCGAGGAAGTTCCACGCTAACAGGCCGCACAAGGCGAACAGTGGGTAGTTCGGGACGTTCTGCGCTTTGGCTATCACGGTGAAGACCACCGTGAAGATCATCACCATGAACAGGGGGTTGAGAAACGACCAGGCAAACCCCAGCACCGACCGCTTGTAGCGAGTCTTGAGATCGCGCGCCACGAGGTTCCGCAACAGATCGCGGTATGCCCATGTCTCACGCAGGACGTCGAGGGTGGCTGGCAGGAAACGCACAGGAGCTTGCCTTGTTAGCGGGGACAGCAACCGGACCGGCACCACAGCGGGTGCCTGAACCGGGCGATTGTAGCACGCTGCGGCGGTAGACTGCTGCTGACAGGAGACCTCCGGTCGCGCTCCACGGCTAGAACGCGCCGACGGCACGGATGGCTACCCGTTTAGCCGTCGGCCGCGGCGCTGTCCGCCCCGCCCTCCTGGATGGCCTCCTTGAGGTGGACGGCAATGTCGGGCGGGAACCACTCGTCAATCGTCGCTTCCAGCTCGTGTATTCGCATGAGGCTGTATTGCGCTTCGAGCGCCTCGCGGTCCACGACCCCTTGACTGATGAGCAGTTCAACCAGGGCACGAACCTGAATGTGGCTGGTGATCGCGTGGCCGGCAACGGCTATCATCATCCGGGCTATCGGACCGAGGTGCGCGAGTTCGCTGTCTGGCTCTGATGCTGCCAAGGTCGTTACTCCCTGCTACTGAGGCGATTGTACCTTACGGCTCGATCATCATGTCTCCGCTCGTCACTGTCGTCGTCGTGAACTGGAACGGCCTCTCCTTACTACGCCGCTGCTTGCCGCCGGTGCTCGCACAGCGCGGCGTGCCGTATGAGGTCGTCGTTGTTGATAACGGGTCCGGCGACGGCAGTCTCGACTGGCTCCGGCGTCTATCCGCTACCCTGGCCGCTTCGCCGCCGGCGGCGCCCGTGCGGATTCTGGCTAGCAAGCGCAATCTGGGCTTTGCCGCCGGCAACAATCTAGCCATTCGCGAGTCCTGTGCCCCTTTCGTAGCCACGCTGAACAACGACGCCTGGCCCGAGCCGGGGTGGCTGGCGGCGCTCGTCGCGGCCGCAGAGTCGGACCCGAGCATCGGCAGTTGTGCCGCGCAGCTCGTCTTTGCCAGCCGGCCCGCGGTCGTCAACTCCGCCGGTATCGCCCTCGACCGGGCCGGCATCGCCTGGGACCGAGAGGTGGGCGCCGCGCGTCATCGGCCCGGTCCGGCGACGGAAGTCTTTGGCGCCTCGGCCGGGGCGGCGCTCTATCGGCGCGCCATGCTCGACGACGTGGGCCTCTTTGCCGAGTCGTTCTTCATGTACCTGGAGGACGTTGATCTCGCCTGGCGTGCCCGCCTCCGGCGGTGGAAGTGCGTGTACGAACCGGCAGCGGTGGTGCGTCATCTCCATTCGGCCAGCGCGGGCGAAGGCTCGCCGTTCAAGCTGTGGCACCTGGGGCGCAACAAGCTCGCCGTGCTGGCCCGCTGTCTACCTAGTCGCCCACTGCTGCGGTATGGCAGCGCGATTATCGGATACGACCTCGCGGCGACGCTCTGGGCGCTGCTTGCCTACCGAGACAGAAGCGGCTTGCTCGGCCGTTGGGCCGCGCTGCGTCGTTGGCGGGAGCTGGTGGCCGAGCGGCAGCGGATTCAGGCCCGGCGTACCGCAACCTGGGACGATGTAAGCGCGTGGATAGAGCCGGTCCCCACGCCGGCAACGGTATGGCGACGCTTTCGCCACCTGCGGGAGGTGCTGGCGAGCGTCTGACCGATGACCAAGCTACCATGACCGCCGACACACCTGCCGAGGGCACGATTACCGCTCTGAAGGCTGTACCGGGCAAGGCCGGCCGCTTGCAGCTTTACTTGGACGGTCGCCTGTCCCGCGAAATCAGCGCCTTCACCGCCGCCGCCCGGCAGCTCCGTCCGGGGCAGTACCTCTCGGCAGACGCGCTGGCCACGCTGGCGGGCACCGACGAACGCGAGGCGGCCATGGCGGTTGCGCTGCGGCTCCTCGGCCAGCGCGCCCGCAGCGTGGCCGAGCTACGCACCCGGCTGCTGCGCCAGGATTATTCCCCGACGATTATTGAGCGGGTCGTCGCTCGGCTCGAAGAGTTGGGCTACCTCGATGACGCAGCGTTCGCGCAGCGATGGATAGAGACCCGGCAGCGGACCAGCCCTCGCGGGGCTGCCCTCCTGCGGCACGAGCTGCTCCAGCATGGCATTGCCGGTCACGTGGCCGAGCAGGCCGTGGCGTCGGCAGCCGGCGATTCCTACACACAGGCCCGTCGCGCGGCGGGCCCGCGGCTGGCGCGACTCGCCCGCGCGGACTTCGAGACCTTTGCTCGCCGCCTGGGGGGCTTCCTCACTCGCCGCGGCTTCCCTGCAAGCGTGGCCTACGCCGTCGTCCGCGACCTCTGGCAGGAACGCGGCGCGGCTGTCCCCGACGGCTACGACGAACCCTAGACTCTGCTGATATTCCTTAGCACAATACCCGATTAGGTATGATTAATTATCCATGAGCGGACCGTTAGCCTCGGAGTCATCGTCGCTTGGGAATGGACGGACCCTAGGCTTTCCCACTGCATGCGTGGTAGCAAGGCTGTCCCCATGCGTTGGCTGATCCCCCCTAGTCGAGTGCTTATGCTGGGGCTACTCCTGGCCCTGCTGGCTATCTTCCCCCAGGCGGCCCAAGCCGCCGCGCCGGGCCTCCTCATCACCGAGGTCCTGGCCGCGAATACCCGCACGGTAGCCGACGACCAAGGTCGCTACTCTGACTGGATCGAGTTGCACAACCCCACGGCTACGTCCATCTCCCTCGCTGGCTACACCCTCACCGACGATCCCGACGAGCCAGCCAAGTGGTCCCTACCGGCCGCCACCCTGGCACCGGGGGCCTTTCTGCTGGTCTGGGCCTCCGGCCGCGACCAGGTGACATCGGATGGTTGGCACACCAACTTCCGGTTGAGCCGCGGCGGGGAGTACGTCGGCTTGTTCGGGCCACAGGGGCAGGTTGTGGACGAGGTGACGTTCGGGGCACAGCAGGCGGATGTCTCGCTGGGGCGGCTGAGGACGGTATCCGACCAGTGGGTAGCGTTTGCAACGCCAACACCAGGCGAGGCGAATACCGGTGGCCTACGAGCAGCGCCAGGCGCGCCGCCGGTGGTGGTCACGCCGGGCAGCGGCCGCTTTGCCGGCCCGGTAATGGTGCATCTGGAAGCGCCGGTCGGGAGAGCTACGGTGTACTACACGCTGGACGGGTCCGATCCGACGGCGGACGGGCAGGCATACATGGCGCCGCTGGAGTTGCGGGAGACGACGGTGCTGCGGGCCGTTGCGCTGGATGACGGCGTGCCGGTGAGCACCGTGACCACGGCGACGTACCTGGTGGGAGAGCGCACCGGCCTGCCGGTGGTGTCGCTGGTAACGGACCCGGTCCACCTGTGGGATGAAGAGACGGGGATCTATGTCAACGCGGAGGAGCGCGGCCGGGACTGGGAGCGGCCAGTGACGGTGCAGTGGCTATCCCCGGAGGGCGAGCCGGACTTCAACGTGGGGGCAGGATTGCGTATCCACGGCGGTTCTGGCCGGAGGTTGGCCAAGCAGTCATTCCGGTTGTACTTCCGGGGGGAGTATGGTCCGACCGAGTTGGCATATCCGCTGTTCGGGGCGGTGCCGGGGCAAACATATGACCGGCTGGTGTTGCGAGGAGGGGGCATCGATAGTTGGTTGGGGCATGAGGCTAAGGCAGTCTACGTGCGGGACCAGTTGGTCCGGGACCTGCACGGGGCAATGGGCCAAGTGGCGGCCCGGGGGCGCTGGGTGACGCTGTACCTGAACGGGACGTACTGGGGGCTGTACAACCTCACCGAGCGCATTGACGATGCTTTCCTGACCACGCGCTTCGACCATGACGACTGGGACCTGGTTCTCACCGAGGAGCATGGAGCGTGGGATGCGTTTGTGGGCTGGATTACCGGCGCAGACTTGAGTGCGGCGAATCAGTATGAGCAGGCAATACAACAGCTCGATATCGAGAACTTCACCTCCTTCATCATTCTGCACCTGTGGGCCGGAAACACCGATTGGGGCAGCCACAATCGGTATGCGGCCCGAATGCGTGCTGGTCCCGATGCTCGGTGGCGGCTGTTCGTGTGGGACGCCGAGACGACCTTGGGCTTGGGGCAGGAGATCGATGCCGCCGAGGACGTTTCCTTTAGTCAAGTAGTGATTTACGGTGGTTTGGACAGTTCACTGATCTTGGCCAGTCTGCTGGCCAGTCCGCAGTATCAAACCTACTTCACTACACAGGTCGAGCGGCATCTCGCCGGGGCATTGGCCGCCGAATCTGTGCGGGATCGTCTCGCCGCGCTCACGACGGAGCTGCGCCCGGCCATCGCGGCGGAAGCGGCCCGCTGGTTGCCCGAGCAGGAACCGGCGGCGGCGGTGGCGCAGTGGAAAGCCGCGCTGCAACGGGTCGCGGATTCGCTAGCGGCCAATGCCCAGCGGCTGCGCCGGTTGAGCGACCCGGAGACGCTGCGGCAGTTGCTTCCCGTTGTTCCGGTGTCGGACGACCGGCCGCCGCTGCTCCCGCTGCCACCGGGTACCCGGATTGCCCTGTTGGTGCATAACTCTGCGGAGTTGGCGCCGGGCGATGCCGCCATCGTGTCCCATCTGGCGACGCGGGGCGTGATGGTCACCCTGATCGGGACCGACGAGGACAGCGCGCATGATCCAACGCAGGTCGCCGCAAACCACGACCTGCTCTTGATCAGCTCCGGTGTCCGATTGCTCGACACGGCGGCGCGCTATGCCCAGACGACGACACCACTCATCTTCTGGGCGCCGCTGCTACTGGAGGCGACCCAACTGGCGCGCTGGGGCGGCACGCGCCCGGAGCAGATCTATATTCGGATTGTCGACCCGGACCATCCGATCACCGCGGGGCTACCCGCCGGGCTGCCTGTCGGCCGGCCGCTCCGGGTGGTGACGCGGCCCGATACGTTCAGTGTGTCCTATCCACCCAGCGGCCCCGAGGTACACGTACTGGCAAGGCATCTGACGGGTAGCGATGCGGCGCTCATGGTAGCGGAGGCGGGAGCCGAGTTATTGAGTGGGCAAACCGCAAAGGCCAGGACGGTCTTCCTGTTCTGGCATCACGACACTTTCCACCAGAGCACGGGGAACGCGGTGCGGCTCTTTGACCGGGCGGTGGATTGGGCGCTCGGCCTCTCTCCGGCCGCTGGCACTTGAGCCGAGCAAATGAGTAGGCTGTGCAGCACTGGCGACCTTGCTCTACAGAAGAGATTGCGATGCGTCGGTTGATCCCCTCTGGCTGTGCCCTGGCCCTGGGGCTGCTCCTGGTCCTGCTGACTAGCGGCACGCCAGTGGCGCAGGCCGCCACCCCCGGCGTCCTCATCACCGAGGTCCAGGCGGCGAATGCGCGCACAGTGGCCGATGACCAGGGCCGCTACTCTGACTGGATCGAGCTACACAACCCTACGGACACGCCCATCTCCCTCGCCGGCTACACCCTCACCGATGATCCCGACGAGCCGGCCAAGTGGTCCCTGCCAGCCGCCACGTTGGCGCCGGGTGCCTTTCTGGTGGTGTGGGCGTCCGGGGCAGATCAAGTGACGCCGGAAGGCTGGCACACGAGCTTCCGCCTGAGCCGCGGCGGGGAGTACGTGGGCTTGTTCGGTCCGGACGGGCAAGTGGTGGATGAGGTGACGTTCGGGGCACAGGAGGCAAATGTCTCGTTGGGGCGGCTGGGAACAACATCCGGTGAGTGGGTGTCCTTCCTGATTCCGACACCCGACGCGGCGAATACAGCCCGGCATACCCTGCGGGCAGCGCCGGGTGCGCCGCCGGTGGTGGTCACGCCGGGCAGTGGCCGCTTTGCCGGCCCGGTGGCGGTGCGGCTCCAAGCACCGGTCGGGGGAGCCACGGTGTACTACACGCTGGATGGGACCGATCCGACGGTGGATGGGCAGGCGTACATAGCGCCCTTGGAAGTGAAGGAGACGACGGTGCTGCGAGCGGTGGCGCTGCGCGAGGTCGTGCCGGTGAGTGCCGTGACCACGGCAACGTATCTGGTGAGCGAGAGCACTGGTCTACCGGTGCTCTCGCTAGTCACGGACCCAGCCCACCTGTGGGATGCGGACACCGGCATCTACACCAATGCGGAGGAGCGAGGGCGGCGCTGGGAGCGGCCGGTGCTGGTGCAGTGGCTGTCACCGGAAGGGGAGGTGGACTTCAGTGTGGGTGCTGGGCTGCGTATCCACGGGAATCTGAGCCGGCTGCAAGCCAAGCAGTCGTTCCGGCTGTACTTCCGGGGGGAGTATGGGCCGACCGAGCTGACGCACCCGCTGTTTGGGGCTGAACTGGGGCAGACGTATGACCGGCTGGTGTTGCGAGGCGGGGGCAACGATAATTGGTTGGGGCATGAGGCTAAGGCAGTATACGTGCGGGATCAGTTGGTGCGGGACCTGCACGGAGCCATGGGGCAATTGGCGGCCCAGGGGCGCTGGGTGGAGCTTTATCTGAACGGGGACTACTGGGGATTATATAACCTGGCCGAGCGGATTGACGAGCGCTTCCTGGCCACACATTTTGACCATGAAGACTGGGATATAGTTCGCAGCCTTGGGGAGCATGAAGCGTGGGATGCGTTTGTGAGCTGGATTACTGGCGCAGACTTGAGTGCAGCGGTGCCGTATGAACAGGCATTGCAGCAGCTTGACGTTGATAACTTCACTTCCTTCATCATCCTTAACCTGTGGGCCGGAAACATCGACTGGGGCCGCAACAATTGGTATGCGGCCCGAAGGCGTGCTGGGCCTGATGCTCGGTGGCGGCTGTTCGTGTGGGATGCTGAGTGGACCTTTGGCTTGCGTCAAGGACAGGACGTTTCTTTCGGCCAAGCAGCGATTAGTCGCGGCGGCCCATTCATCTCAATCCTGGCCAGCCTCCTCGCCAGTCCCCAGTATCAAGCCTACTTCATCGCCCAGGTCGAGCGCCATCTGGCTGGGGCCCTGGCCACCGAGTCCGTCCGCGACCGTCTCGCCGCGCTCGGCACCGAGTTGCGCCCGGCCATCGCGGCGGAGGCGGTCCGCTGGCTGCCCGAGCAGGAGCCAGCTGTGGCGGTAGCACGGTGGGAAGCGGCGCTGCAATGGATCGCGGATGCGCTGGCCGTCAGTGAGCAGCAGTTGTGCCAGTTGAGGGATCCGGAGACGCTGCGGCCGCTGCTCCCGAACTTCCTGGTACTGGATGACCTAGCACCGCCGCCGCTGCCGTCGGACACCCGGGTTGCCCTGCTGGTGGGGCACCCCGCGCAACTGACCCTGGGTGATGCCGCCGTCATGGCGCACCTCAAAGCGCGGGGCGTGACAGTCACCGTGATCGGCACCGACGAAGGCCGTCAGCATGATCCAGCACAGGTCGCCGCGAGTCACGATCTGCTCTTGATCAGCTCCAGTATTCAGTCTCTCGACCCGGCGGTGGGCTATACCCAAACCGCTACGCCGCTCATCTTCTGGGAACCGCTGCTGCTGGCGACAGGCGCGCCACTGTCCCCTCAGGGAGGTACGCGCCCTGAGCAAACAGCCATTCGGATTGTAGACGCTGGTCATGCGATCACCGCGGGGCTATCCGTTGATCAGCCGCTCCGGGTAGTGCGCCGGCCCGATACGTTCAGTGTCGCCTGGCCGTCCAATGGCCCAGGGGTGCAAGTACTGGCAAAACAGCTGTTTGGTGGCGACTATGCTATCTTGGCGGCGGAGACGGGAGCCGAGTTATTGAATGGGCAAACCGCAAAGGCTAGGACGGTCTTCCTGTTCTGGCAGCACGACACGTTTCGCCGGAGCACGGGTGAGGCGGTGCGGCTCTTTGACCGAGCGGTGGGTTGGGCGCTCGGACTCCTCTCCCCACCCTGCGGAGAGAGCCGGGGATGAGTCCCTAGCCTCTGCCCCTACTCCAACGACCCTGGCCGTTGGTAGCTCGTGCGGACGACGGTCGTGATCCCGCCGCGCACGTTGAACGTGGCCGTGACGGTAAGGCGTACCGGATCGAGGGCGGCGACCAGATCATCGCGCACGATGTTAGTCACGTCTTCGTGGTAGTGCCCCTCGTCGCGGAAGGACCACAGATAGAGCTTCAGCGATTTCAGCTCGACGCACCGTGGCCCCGGCACGTACACGATCCGAAAGGTCGCAAAGTCGGGCTGCCCCGTCTTCGGGCACAGACAGGTGAACTCCGGGTGCGTGAGATCAACTTCGTACTCGCGGTCAGGATGGCTATTGGCGATCGTTTCGAGCTGCTTGCTCGGCTGCGCTGTCATGGGAGTACCTCGACTCTGAGCAATGCTGTAACGAGACCTTGTTGACATAATGATAATCGCGTAAGAGCGTTGTATTGAGTGTACCCCGCCGCTCAGTCCGGGGGCCTGCATTCGTTCGTTAGTTTGATTCGGAGAGCATCTTGCGGCTAAGGTTGCACTATCGTCATGGGAGATCGTAGGCGGTTCCGGATGGGGACGCAGTGCCGCCGCGCCTGGCTGGGCCAAGCGCTCGGGAGCATGGGGAGTGTACTTCTGGCGGCGTGTGCCGACTCCGGCATGCAACCGATCCTCCCGGCGCAGCGTCCTGGGACGACGGCCCCGGCCGCCGGCGGCGACTCCCGCGATCATCCGGCCGGTCGGATCGCCTTTGTGAGCAAGAACAATATCCATATCTTGGCCAGTGGTGCGATTAGGCAGCTCACGAACGATGGTGCCTCCCGCCAACCGTCTTGGTCACCCGATGGGCTGTTCGTCGCCCACGTCAAGGTGCAAAACAGTAGCTCGGACATCTGGGTGATGGAGGCGGGCGGCCCCAAGCTGTGGCGCTTGACCTACTACGGTCAGCAGCCGCTTGAGCATCGTCGCTGGGCGTTCCGGCCACGCTATTGGCCGGGTGGGGATCGGCTGCTATTCCTCTCCGACGACGGGACCTATGACCTGAGAGTGTGGCAGCTTGACTTGGATGGTCGGCCCGGCCGCCCCTTGCTGCGCGCGCCGGACGGCCAGGGGGGGCTGGACCACCCATCCGTCTCGCCGGATGAGCGCCGCCTACTGGTCACCTCCTACCGGGAGAAGCAGCCGCAAGTCTGGACTTGGGGACTACCCGACGGCCCGTGGCAGCAGTTGACACACGCGGCCGAAGGCGCCTACGACCCCGCTTGGTCGCCGGATGGCACGCGCATCGCCTACACGCAGCGCCAAGCGGGCGGGCACGACATTTGGATCATGGGCGCGGACGGCAGCGGCGCGGTGCCCGTCACGACCACCGGCCACGCACGTTCGCCGTGCTGGTCACCGGCTGGTGACGCGGTGGCCTATCTTAGCGATGATGATGCTGGGTTCGACGTGTGGGTCACGCCGCCGCTCGGCGCCGCGACGGGAGATGGCACGGTGCGCGATGCGCCACGCCGGCTGACGAAGGGGGCTGCCGTGGATGCCGTCTCGGGCCTCTCCTGGGCTGGTTAGACGCTCATGAAATGGCCAATCGGCTTGTCGCCGCGTCTCGCCTTGGTGCTTATAGGGGGCGTGGTCCTGGTGCTGCTATATCTCCTGGTCCGCTTCTACGACACGACCGTCGAGAGCTATCGGCTGGAGCAGCGTGCCGAGGCTGTGCGGCAGGAGCTTGCTCGCCTCGAAAGCGAGAACCAAGCACTGGCCACGCAGGTTGCTCGGGCACGAACCGATGAGTACGTCGAGTTGGTTGCCCGCGAGCGCCTCAACATGATCCGGCCGGGTGATCGGCCGCTCGTCATGCTGCGCGCGCAACCACCGCCAGCGCCGCTCCCACAGCCCTTGCCGGTGCCGGCGGCCGCGCCCCAGCCGCAACCCGCTTTGGTGCCTCCCGTACCACTCACCGGATTCGGACACGTCGGTGAGTGGCTGAAGCTCTTCTTTGGATCGGCCTAGAGAGTGGAGCGATGATCGCCACGGAAATGATCGCCACGGAGACGGTCCGTGACTGACGATCTGCGACCGGCGCCAGCGCCGGCGCCGCTGACCGTACACATCCGTCGCGTTGACCGGTCGTTGCCGTTGCCGCGCTACGAGAGCGCCGGCGCCGTCGGTTTCGATCTGGCCTCGCGGCTAGCTGCCGATATTGCTCCCGGGGAGCTAGCGCGCATCCCAGCGAACATGATCGTGGAAGTGCCGCCGGGCTATGCCCTGCTCGTCACCAGTCGGAGTAGCACTCCGGCGCGCTGGGGGTTGCTGATGCCACACGGTATCGGGGTGATAGATCAGGACTATTGTGGTCCGGACGACGAGATTCACATCCAGCTCTTGAACTTTCGCTCCGAGCCGGTGCATGTGCCGCGCGGCACCCGATTAGCGCAGGGTCTGCTCGTCGGGATTGGGCGCACGCGCTGGCTCGAAGCCTGCGCCGGACCCCGATCCGGTGTTGACCGCACCGGTCGTCCGAGCCGTGGCGGTTACGGCAGCACTGGTGTAGCGGTCTCGGCGGCGCTGGCTGATGACCTGGAAGGAACGGCACCGTGATGGCGGCGACGGCTATGCCTGCAGAGCCACCGGCCCTCGCCGGTGAGTTGATTAGCGCGGCGGCCATCCGGCAGCGCGTGGCCGAATTGGCCCGACACGTCCGCGCCGATTACGAGGGCGTGGACTTGCTCCTCGTCGGCGTACTCAAAGCGGCGGTGACGTTCATGGTGGACCTCGCCCGCGAGCTGGCCTTGCCGCTGGAGATGGACTTCATGGCCGTGTCGAGCTACGGACCGGGAACCGAGTCCAGCGGCATAGTGCGGATTATCAAGGACCTGGACGTGAGTATCGAAGGCCGCCACGTGCTGGTCGTCGAGGACATCGTTGACACCGGCGCAACGCTGCACTATTTGCTCCGGACGTTGCAGGCGCGGAGACCGGCGAGCCTGCGCGTCTGCACGCTGCTGAACAAACGCAAGGCGCGCAAAGTGGAAGTCGCGTTGGCCTACGTGGGTTTCGAAATCCCCGACTGCTTCGTTGTCGGCTATGGGCTGGATTATGAGGAGCAGTACCGGAACATGCCTCATCTCGCGCTCCTCGCCGACGATCCACAGCCTGCCGAGTGATGCTGACCAGGATCGGTGTTCGTGTGGGAGGCGCGTTGGTATGCGAATCACCCCCTGGCCCTATGTCTGTTATTCCCGCGCAAGCGGGAATCCAGGTTTCTTTTCCCAGGGGAGGGGGCGCATGGTCAGGGAGGGCCTTTCCAAAGTCGCCGCCAAACCGGTCATTCTGAGCGGAGCGCAGAATCTCGGCCACGGGCGAGCGAAGTGGTGACAATGGAAAGGCACTGGTGGTGAGGGCGGAGTAGTTATCCCTCCTTGCGGCTCGGTGCTATAATGATCTTTAGGTGTTCCCACTGCTTGCGTTCCCGGCTTGCGCCGTAGGCTCGGGGCCAGGCGCGGCGGTATAGTGCATGCGCTTTCCACGGAAGGACGGCAGCCCCATGGACACACGCTGGCTACGGAATAGTTTCGTTTATCTCGTGATTATGGTCGCTGTCCTGGCGATCTTCTTCACGCTAGTCAACCCATCGCCGAAAGAAACCCAGATTCCCATCACCGAGTTGATGACGATTGTGCAGCGCGACGCCGGGAACAACCGCGTAGATACCATCGTCGTTGACGGGAACACCCTGATTGCCGATACCAGTGACGGCAAGAAGACGGCCATCAAGCCGGAGCGCTCCGATATCATGGAGATGCTGCAAGCGCGCGGCATTAAGGATGAGCAGGTCAACGTCGAGGTGCGCCAGCCCGGCCGGCTCGGTCCGTGGCTCGGGTTGATCGGTTCCTTCCTCCCGGTGATTATCTTCGGCGCGCTGTTGCTCTTCATGATGCGTCAAGCGCAAGGCAGCAATAACCAGGCCCTCTCCTTTGGGAAGAGCCGGGCGCGGCTGTTCATGAGCAACAAGCCCACGATCACGTTCGCTGACGTCGCCGGGGTAGAAGAGGCCAAGCAAGAGTTGGCCGAGGTGGTGGAGTTCCTGAAGTACCCGGAGAAGTTCGCGGCGCTGGGTGCCCGTATTCCGCGTGGAGTGCTCTTGGTCGGGCCACCCGGCACCGGCAAGACCTACCTCTCTCGCGCTTGCGCCGGGGAAGCCGGGGTGCCGTTCTTCTCGATCAGTGGCTCCGAGTTTGTCGAGATGTTTGTCGGCGTCGGCGCCAGTCGCGTACGCGACCTGTTCGAGCAGGCCAAGCGGAACGCCCCCGCCATTGTGTTCGTAGACGAGATTGACGCCGTGGGGCGGCAGCGGGGCGCCGGTCTGGGTGGCAGCCACGACGAGCGCGAGCAAACTCTGAACCAGATTCTGGTGGAGATGGACGGGTTCGATACCAATACGAATGTGATCGTTCTGGCCGCAACTAACCGTCCCGACGTGTTGGACCCGGCCCTACTACGGCCGGGCCGGTTTGATCGCCGGGTGGTGATTGACAATCCCGACGTGCGGGGGCGGCAGGCCATTCTGGAAATCCATGCTCGCGGCAAGCCGCTGGCTCCCGACGTCGGCCTCGACCGGCTGGCCAGGCAGACGCCCGGGTTCTCCGGCGCAGACCTGAACAACCTCCTCAACGAAGCGGCGATTCTTGCGGCGCGGCGCGACAAGCGCGCCATCACGATGGCGGAGCTGGAGGAGGCCATTGACCGGGTTATCCTGGGGCCGGAGCGCAAGAGCCGGGTCATCAGTGACCGCGAGCGACGGATGAAAGCCTATCACGAGGTTGGTCATGCGCTCGTGGCGAAAATGCTGCCCGAGGAAGACACCGTGTACAAGCTGACTATCGTCGCTCGCGGTATCGCGGGCGGCTACACGTCGCTGTTGCCCGAGGAAGACCGTATGCTTACGAGCCGCGTGCAGGCCGAGGCGCGGTTAGCCTTCTCGCTGGGTGGTCGCACTGCCGAAGAGATTGTCTTTGGAGAAGTGACCACCGGGGCCACCGACGACCTGGAGCGAGCGACCGATTTGGCTCGCCGCATGGTGACCCAATGGGGGATGAGCAGTAAGTTGGGACCGCGCACCTTCGGGAAGAAGGAGGAGTTGGTCTTCCTCGGTCGGGACATCAGCGAAACCCGGAACTACAGCGATGCGACTGCGCTGTTGATTGACCAGGAGATCAGCGACCTCATTGACGCAGCCCACGAGAAAGCGCGCCGGATCATCACGGCGCATCAGGGCAAGCTCGACGAAATAGCCGAGAAGCTGCTGGAAGTCGAAACGCTGGATTCCGAGGCTTTCCACGCCATGTTCGACGGAGAAGCGCCGGTCTCGGATCAAGCGGAAGCGGCCGCGGACGAGGCGGCGGAGACCGAGTCGGAACCGGAAGAACCGTCTAAGCAGCAGCCGCGACCGGCGCCAGCGCCGTCCTGAGCGGTCAGCGGCTCACAGCCCGTAAGCTCGCAACTCCGATGCGGTGATGGCTGCGCGGCAGAGCGCGAAAACGGGCTACTGGAGGGCGTTTCCGGCGCCCTCCTTGGGCTGCGATCCGTTCGAAGTGTCCGTATCCCGGAGTTGAGCACTATTAGCGAGCACACCAGGCCCCGTAGCTCAGGGGTTAGAGCGCGTGTCTTATAAACACGTGGTCGGTGGTTCAAATCCACCCGGGGCCACCTCCCCCTTCCCTATCCCTATCACGTACCGCCTAGCCGCCTTGCCATCGAGTGCGGAGGAAATCCATGTTAGGATGACGGTGTGCGCTCTGTCAGCCAGCCAAGCCTCAACACCAACTGGCCTCGGGCGATTTCCCTAGTAGCGGCAGGCATCTGCTCCAGGGAGTCGTCCCAGGATAGGCCGTAAAAGGGGGGGCCACACATTAGACGCGGCACTGCGGCTGGCGTGCTCCGCGCATCGATGATCCAGGGTACAATGACAGCACCTCACAGAACGGGCGAGCGGTAGCGACGGAGAGGGAGGATTGAGATGTACGGGAGCCGCGGACGCATTGGCTTGCTGGTGCCATCGGTCAACACGGTCGTCGAGCCGGAAGGACGCATGCTCCTGCCGGAGGGCTATGAAACCTACGCTACACGCATGCGTAACCAGGCAGTTGGCGCCGAGGACCTGGCGCGCATGAATGTGCATGTAGACCGCGGGGTTGACGAGTTACTGAGCGCGCATGTAGATGTCGTTGCCTTTGCCTGCACCTCCGGCAGCTTCTTCGAGGGCGACGAAGGCGAGCGCGCATTGGGCGAGCGGCTGCGCGGGGGCAGCAACGTGCCAACCGTCACCACTGCCGGGGCCGTCGCCGCCGCGCTTCACGCCGTCGGCGCGCGGCGTATCTCGATGGTGACGCCCTACGATCCCCACCTCAACGAGTTGGAGGTGCAGTTCCTCACCGCCCGCGGCTTCGAGGTCGTCAGCGAGGCCTGCATGGACATACACGAAGCCTTCGATATTGGCCTGGTCCCGACGGCCGAAGTGCAGCGTTATGCACTGGAGCACTTCGACCCGCGTGCCGACGCCTTGTTCCTCAGTTGCACCAACCTGCCCACCGTCCCGGTGATCGATGCTTTGGAGCAGGAAACCGGCGTTCCCGTCGTGACCAGTAATCAGGCGACCTACTGGGAATGCCTGCGTGTGCTGGGATTTGCCGGGACCATTGATGGCTATGGTCAGTTGCTGACACAGTTCCAGTCTCTAGTGGTCCCCACAGCGGCTGGATGACGACTATTACCACTGCCGGGCCACTGCGCGTCGGCATAGACATCGGCGGCACGTTCACCGACGTTGTCCTCATGGGACCGGACGGGCTGTGTGCCTGGACCAAGGTCTCCTCGACGACCGCCGACTACTCTCGCGGCATCATTCAGGGCTTGGAGTCACTGCTGGCTCAAATGGGGCCGGCAGCCCCGGCCTTGAGTGATATTGTCCACGCGACCACCATTGCCACGAACGCTATTCTCGAAGGCAAGGGCGCCCGTACTGGCCTCATTACGACCGCCGGCTTCCGCGATGTGCTCGAAATCCGGCGCCTGCGGATGGCGCGCCTCTACGACCTCCGTTGGCAGCCGCCACCGCCGCTGGTGCCGCGGGCGCTGCGGATGGAAGTGGACGAGCGTGTAGACGCGCAGGGACAGGTGATCCGGCCGCTCGATGAGGCCGATGCCCGCCGCGCCATCGCCCGCCTGGTGGACGCGGACGTGCAGACCGTCGCGGTCGTACTGTTGCACTCCTACCACAATCCCTGGCACGAAACGCGCATCGGCGAGCTACTGCGCGAGCTGGCGCCGCACGTCACCGTCTCGCTGTCCTCCCGCGTCCTGGCCGAGATCGGCGAGTACGAGCGGACCAGCACGACGGCGATCAATGCATTCATCGCGCCGGTGATTCGCACCTACCTCGCCTCCTTGCAGCGCGCGCTGGCGCAGCGCGGATTGGGCGCCCCGGTATTCGTGATGCAGTCGGCCGGCGGCATGATGACCGCCGCGCAAGCCGCCGAGCGGCCGGTCCACGTGATCGAGTCCGGGCCGGCCGCCGGGGTCATGGGCGCCGCGTCGCTGGCCGCGACCATGCAAGTGCCCCACGTGATTACCCTCGACATGGGCGGCACGACAGCGAAAGCGTCGGTGATCGAGGACGGTCGCATCACGCGCACCCACGATTATGAAGTAGGGGGCGGCATCAGCCACAGCGCCCGGTTGCAGAGCGGCGGCGGCTATGCGCTGCGTGTGCCGGCCGTGGACTTGGCCGAAGTAGGCGCCGGCGGCGGCAGCATCGCCTGGCTCGATCCCGCCGGGGCGCTCCGGGTCGGCCCGCAGAGCGCCGGCGCCGAGCCGGGACCCGCCTGCTACGATCTCGGCGGCGCGGCCCCGACGTTGACCGACGCGAACGTGTCCCTGGGCTATCTGCACCCCACGCACCTCCTCGGCGGCAGCTTGCCCATCAAAGCGGATCTCGCCCAGCGGGCGCTCACCACCCGGATTGCCGGGCCGCTTGGCGTCTCGCTCCGGGCAGCGGCCTACGGCATCTACCGGCTAGCTGTCTCACATATGAGCCGTGCCGTGCGCGCCGTGACGGTTGAGCGCGGGCGCACGCCGGCCGACTTCACCCTCTTCGCCTTTGGCGGCAGCGGGCCGCTCTTGGGCGCCGACCTGGCGCGGGAGTTAGGCATTCGGCAGGTGGTCATCCCGCCCTTTCCGGGACTATTCAGCTCCTTGGGCCTGCTCTGCGTGGACATGACCCAACACGATGTCCGCACGGTGCTGTTGCCACTCTCTGAGGTCACGTCGAGTGATCTGGCCGGCCACTTCGCGCAGCTTGAAGCGCGCTTGCTGACCGACATGGCCGGCACTGCGGCGGATCGGGAGTTGGTCCGTATTCACCGGTCTGCCGACGTGCGGTACAAGGGGCAATCCTTTGCCTTGAGCATTCCGGTGGACGAACCGCACCCGGACGCGATTAGCGCCGCGTTCGCCATGGAGCACGAGCGCACCTATGGCCACCGCGCCGATCACGACCCGGTGGAGTTGGTCAACATACGGGCGGAAGTCGCAGTGCCGCAGGCGGCGACGCTGCGCTGGGGGCAGTCGGTGCGGCCAGCGGTGCAGCGTGACGGCGCGGCTCCTCGCTCGGCCTACTTTGGGGCGGCTGTCGGGGAGCTACCGGTGTCGGTGCTGGACCGGCGCGACCTCACCGCGCGAGCGCAGGCCGGACCGCTGATTGTGGAGGAGTATGACACCACCATCGTCGTGCCGCCGGGCTGTACCGCGCGGCGCGATGCGCGGCAGAACGTAGTGCTTGAGGTAGGATCGGCAGGATGAGGCAACGCTTTGACCCACTAGAGACCGAGATTCTCAAGAACGCCCTGGAATCGCTGGTGGACGAGATGGCCATGACCGTCTTGCGTACTGCGTATTCCAACAATCTCAAGAACAGCATGGACTTCTCCACCGCGCTCTGCCAGCCATCCGGCGAGCTGGTTGCTCAGGGCTTGACCCTGCCGCTGCACCTCGGCTCCGTGCCCCACGCCATGCAGTCCATTCGCGCCACCTACGGCGAGGACACCCAACCCGGCGATGTTTTCATCCTCAACGATCCCTACGCCGGTGGCACCCATCTCCCCGACATCTATGTCGTGAAGCCGATCTTTTGGCAGGGCATGTTGGCGTGCTACCTGGTCACCATTGCTCACCATGCCGATGTCGGGGGCAAGGTCGCTGGAGGTAACGGATGCGATGCGACCGAGATTTATCAGGAAGGTCTCCGCATCCCGCCCCTGAAGCTCTACCATGCCGGCAAGCCGAACGAAAGTCTCTTTGCGCTCATCGAAGCCAACGTCCGCGTGCCGCGCCTGGTGCTCGGCGACCTACGGGCGCAGCTCGCAGCCTGTCACATAGGCGAGCGGCGCGTAACCATGCTGTTCGAGCGCTACGGTCTGACAGAGCTGCTGGAGCGGTTCGACGCGCTGCTCGATTACACCGAGCGACTGGCCCGGCAGGCGATTGCAGCCCTCCTGGACGGCGAATATACGTTCACCGATTACCTCGACGACGACGGCTTCGATCCGGGCCCAATCCCGATCACCGTCGCGGTGCGGGTCCACGGCGATTCGATCACAGCTGACTTCACCGGCACGGCGCCACAAGTACGCGGCGGCATCAACTCCCCGATCCCCTTCTCGCGCTCGGCCGTATATGCCTGCGTGCGCTGCTTGCTCGGCGAAGAGGTGCCGAACAACGAGGGCTACTTCCGCCCGATTGAGGTCATCGCCCCAGCCGGAACCATCGTCAACCCCCGTATGCCGGCCCCGGTGGCGGCGCGGGGACTAACTGGCTTCCGCATTGCCAACGCGGTGCTAGGGGCGCTGGCGCAGCTGGCCCCAGAGCGCATTCCCGCCTGCGAAATGGGCGGCGATACCGGCGTAAGTATCGGCGGCTATGATGCGGCGGGCACTCCGTTTGTCTATCTGGAGTTCCTGTACGGCTCCTCGGGCGGGCGGCCGTGGGGCGATGGCACGGACGGCCTGACCAGCATCGTCGTGAACTTCTCCAATAACCCGGTCGAGGTGGTGGAGAGTGAGCTACCGCTGCGTCTGGAGCGCTATGGCTATGTCCCCGATAGCGAAGGTGCTGGCCAATACCGGGGTGGACTGTCCCTGGTGCGGGAGTACCGGTTGTTGGAAGAGACGGCCACGCTCCAGCTCCGCACGGACCGCCACAAGCATCTGCCCTACGGCTTGGCCGGTGGCCAAGCCGGCACCCCCACACAAAATATCCTCAATCCCGACGGTGCTTCCCAAGTGCTGTCGAGCAAGCCCACGCTCACCATCCGCCGCGACGAGGTGTTTCGCCATGCCGAGGCCGGTGCCGGCGGCTGGGGCAACCCTTTGGAACGCGACCCGGAGCTGGTCCTGGCCGATGTCCGCAACGAGAAGGTCTCGCGGCAACGCGCTCGCAACGTCTACGGTGTAGCGATCACCGCCGCCGGCGACATTGACTGGCCCATGACCGAGCAGCTACGTGCCGCGTCGGCCCAGCGTTGAACGCACCTCACCTCGTTATTGCGGCGCAAGCCGCAATCCAGGCACCTGGGGGCAATAGATAGGGCCCCCACTCGTCATTCCCACTCCCTCCGTCATTCCCGCGCAAGCGGGAATCCATGTTTCCCTACGAAGCAGGAGAGCGTAGGCGCACCTCGCTGCCGCGTCATAGGGGCGCGGTCCATCGTGCCAGGGCAGCCAGCCTGTTTGACTGGGCGCCATGGATGACGTCCCTACCTCGTTATCTATGGACGAGTGACGACGAGTAGGGATCACGATCTACGGCACGTGCGGCCGGTACAGTGTCTATAGCCGGAGAAAGGAGCGGCAGCGATGACTACGGAGCCGAAACGAATCTCGCTCGGCGAGTTCGCTGCGAACCTCGCCACGATTATCGAGCGCGTGGCCAGTGAGGGGGACAGCGTCGTCGTCGAGAACAATGGGCAAGACGCGGTGGTCGTCAACCCGGTCCGTCCCCGGAATCGTGCGCCTATCCACTATTGGGGGCCGGGTGGCGTCTACGAGGAGTTCGAGAGTTACGAGGCGCTCAAGAAGCGCCTGGACCGTCCAGGCACTCCCGCCGAGCAAGCAAGACTCGATGCTGTGGTGGAGCAAATCTTAGCCAACCGGAAGGAACGTAACATCGCTCCGATGACGACGGCCGAGTTGGTGAGAAAGGGCCGGGAGTGGGGAATCTAACCACATGGCATCGGCCGTTCCGCGCATGGTTGTGGACGCATCGGTTGCTGTCAAGTGGTACTTGCTGGATGAAGACTATGCCGACCAGTCTGGAGCATTACTCAGCCAATTTCTTCAAGATGAAATCGAGCTTGCAGTTCCTGAGCACATCCGCTACGAAGTCGCATCAGCGATCACCGTTGCCACACGGGGTCGTTCCCCGCGCCTTACTTTGGAGCAGGGCCGGCGAGCGATTGAAGAATCCTTGCCGTGGAGTTGGAAACTGTGCGTGGGGGCAGGATTGTCCGCCTCGCCTATGGCCTCGCGCATGAATACGACTGCGCCTTCTACGATGTACTCTACCTCGCGCTGGCGCAAGAGTTGGATGTGCCCTTCATCACCGCCGATGGCTGGCTCTATCGGCGGGTTAGGGAGCTACCAGCCGTACCCTGGATCGGTGATTTCCCTGGCGCGATAGGGTAGGTGAGCGATGGTCGCACTGGCACGGCTCATCCTCTTTGAGGGCCTCCCGGGTGCCGGGAAGTCTACCATGGCGCAATGGGCGACACTGCAACTCCAGCAGCAAGGCATCAAAGCGCGCTGGTGGTACGAAGAGGCAAAGCATCACCCGCTTTACCTCTTCCAAGACGTGCAGGGCATCCCAGTCCTGGTAAGCGAGTTGTACTTCGGCTGCTATGAGCGCTTCATTGCGGCGACCCTTGCGAGATGGCAGACGCTTATCGAGGATATCGTGTCGTCAGATGAGGTTGTCGCGCTTGATAGCTGCTTCTTCAATCACAGCATCTGCTCCCTATTGCTCGCAGACGTGCCTAGGGGTGTCATCGCCGACTTCGTGCTGCGTATCGCCGAAGCTGTCTCACCAACGAAACCTCGCCTGATCTACTTCTACCAGCAGGACATTGGTCAAGCGCTCCGACGGGTGTGCTCCATGCGCGGTAAGCAGATCGAGCAGTCGTATGTCGGTCGAGTTGCCAGGAGTCCGTATGGATGGGGCCGGGGTTTGAGCGGCTTTACGGGGCTGGTTACGTACTGGCAGGAATACCAGACATTGGCGGATCAACTCTATGGACGCATTGACTGCGCCAAGTTGTCAATCGAGAACAGCGGGGGAGATTGGCCGGCGTATCGTAGGCAGGTTGCCTCCTTCCTTGACCTCTGCTCCGCCGAGGCAGTCAGCACTCCCACTGATTATCTTGCGCGATTTGTCGGGACGTATTCTGGCTACGACGGTGATGAGGCGTGCGAAGCAGAGGTAGCGCTTGAACAGGGGCATCTCTACGTATGCGGACTACCACCGCTTTGGCCCCGGAACCGGCTGCTCTCCAAGTCGCACAACGTTTTCCAGGCAGAGTCATGGCCCCTCGACGTTATCTTTGAGGAAGACGACGGTGGCGTTATTCGCTCACTCATGGTTCGTGGTGAGGCGCTCCTGTCGGAGGAGCGGCATCAGCGCTTCGTCAAGGATAGCTAGCACCGGCGGCTGGGGTTATTTTCGTGTCCATGACCGGGCAATTTCAACAGCATCCCGCTCTGATGAGCGCTGCTAGCTCGGTTTTACCATTGCCGATCAAGCCTGGTCCGTGGGCCGGGAACAGATTCTGGAATTCGTAATCGAGCAGGTGGCCGAGAATTTCGGTGGGACTGAGCGTTGTTCTGGGCGGCAAGCCTCGGGGATGCAAGCCGAGCGGGATACCGCCAGGTGTCCACTTCGCCGTCGTCCCCAGCGCATCCCCGACGAACAGCGTCCCGCCGTGCAACCCGGATAGCAGCGCGCACTCGTCCAACACCCAGATAGCCCGTAGGCCGCCTGGCAGCGCATCGCCATCCCGATAGAGCCGGAATGATTCGACCAGCTCCAGGCGATCTTCATGGCCGGCCGGCACGTAGATGGGGGCACCCGTCCGCTTGGCAAACAGCAATGCCGACCGCTCATGCCAGCTACTCGTGATAACCACCGCCCGGCAATCACCCGCCTCCTCGATCTCATCGAGACCGATCCCCTCAAGAGGATCAATCAGAACACTCCCGGCCTCGGTGCGTAGCCAGTAGGACTCCAGCCGGTACTCCGGCCACACCACGTACCAGTGAAACAGGCCGGGTAGCACTTCTGTCATCATCTCGGACTCCTCCTGCCGCCCCACTCCGTCATTCCCGCTTGCGGAGACCTTTGCAAAAGCCGTCATTCCCGCGCAAGCGGGAATCTAATAACTGAGCCGCCCAGGTTGACGGGAGGCGAGTCCCTGCTACCCCAGCGCTCCCTTCAGAGGTTATGCAAAGGTCTCCGTGCGCGGGAATCTTGCAAAATGACAACAGCGCTACTAGCGATAGCGGGGATGCCACTCACCGCCCTGCCAGGAACGCATCTTGTCCGGCCGGATGCGGATCAAGTAGCGCGGTCGGTTGATGGTCGGGATGAGGTACCGGGGGCCGTCCTCGGCGCCCAGATAGCGCGCGGCCATCCGGCGACCCATGGGCACCCACTGGCCCTCGGTCGTGGGGCCTTCCACGATCTCGGCACGACCCTCGAACTGCACGCGCCGGTTGCCGGCCGAGTCGTCGGCGATGGATACCGCTACCCGCGGCTCGTGCTTGATATGCTCGACATAGGCCGAGCGCTCACGGGCGATTATGTACAAGCAGTCCTCATCCGCATCGTACTCATACCATAGCGGCACAACGTAGGGCGCTCCGCTGGGCTGCACTGTCGCCAACCGGCACGTCCACGGCTGCGCCAAGAACTCGCGTATCTCGTCAGCATTCAGGCCGCGTAGGGGAATCCCGCTCCGATCACGCAGCGCGTCATCATTAGCCATCGTTGCTCGCTCCTTCAGGCCTCGCTACCGGGCCGCTATCGCTGCGGCGGTACAATCTGCTTGAGAGGGTAGCAAGGTTCACCTTGAGGAACCATCGGCAGACTTCGCCCTCTCCCCAGGGAGAGGGCGAGGGAGGGGACTAATGGTGCTGACAAGGTTAGGTAACAGGTAGGGGCGCCATTTATGACGCCCAGCTAGGCACGCTGCCCTCCTTGGTCCCGATTCATCGCGCCCCTACGACGGGACCTGTATCCACCCCTACCAGGGAGTCGGGTAGGAGTGAGGCGCGATAAAGCCCCTTGTATGTTAGGGGGTGGTAGGCACCAGGAGCTACCCGGGCGTGACAGACCGTCTGCCCCAGGGGTCCACCAAGACCGGCGGGAAGCCGGGGTCGTCACGTCCGTCGGTCCCCACAGCCCGGTGGCCACTCTGTCTCCAGTCTATACACCCTGCAGGGTGGGAGTGGGTGTGCTGGCGAAACGCCCGCCCCTGGCTTCCGGCCGGTGCCGGAATGATGGGGACGGCCGCCAGAGCGCGGGTGGGACGCTAGAACTCTTCCCGCCCAAACCGCCACAAGGCGACGCCGACCGAGGCGATGGTATAGGTCACTACCAGCAAGATCGTGAGCCACCACCATGGCGGGAGCGTGTGGCCACCTGTCACCGCGATGGCCACTGCCGGCAGGTTGCTCGGCAGCAGTGCTGCTCCTAGAGGATCATCCAGCGACCCAGCTGCCAGTGACCCACCAATTCAGCAGGCCCAAGGCGCTCCCCAGCACCGGCCCGCGGCTACGGAAGAGCGTCCCCAGCATCACGGTGAAGGTGAGGTAGAACAGCAGGTAGAGGCTCATCAAGCTCAACGCTGCCGCGAAGGGGAGCACCGCCAGCGGAGACCTGGCTACTAGATTGAGCAAGGTATAGCCTACTACGCCCTGGAGCACGATCATGATGCTGATGATTGCCAGCGCGTTGGCGCCCAGCTTGGCCAGCACGAACGCGCTGCGGGTGAGCGGTTTCGACAGCACCCACGCGGCCGTCCCCGACTGTTTCTCCTCAATGATGGTCCCTTGCGCGATCACCAGGACGCCAATCGCTGCAAATATACCCAGGAACACGAGAAGTGTGTTCACACCTCCACCCATGCCAAGGCCTGCTTCTAGGGCGGGATAGCCATTGATGACACCGGTCCACAGGAGCGTATGGATCCACCACTGCCGCGTGTGCCACCAGCGTGCCCCCTCCCACCGCAGCATATGACCCAGGCCACTGCGCCAGCCGTGCCCCGGTATCACGTGCAGTTCTGGCGCGTCACTTGCGCTAACCATCTCCCCCCTCCTCAACCAGCTGCATGAAGGTCTCCTCCAGCTCATACTGCTTGCGCCCGAACGCGGTCACTTGCAGGCTCCGGTCGGCGAGCGCGAGCCGCAGCAGTTGGTCCTCAGCGGCGTCGTCATCGGTGACGTGTACCTCCCACGTCGTTTGGTCCCCCTGCGCCCCGACCGTGATAGCCGTCACCCAGGGCCGGTCGAGGAGGCGGGCCTTAGCGTCGCGGGTGTCGCCGCGGACGGTCAAGGTGTATACGCTGCCCTCGCTGCCCCTGAGCAGGTCTTGAATCGGCGCCTCCGTGACCAATTTCCCGTGGTTGAGAATGACCACCGTGTCGCTCACCCGTTGCACATCGCTCAGAATGTGGGTGGAATAGAAGATCGTCGTGTGTTGCCGGAGCCGCTCGATGATCGCCAGGACATCCCGCCGGCCCATCGGATCGAGTGATGCCGCCGGCTCGTCGAGAATGAGCAGATCGGGATGATTGACCTGGGCTTGGGCAATCCCTAACCGCTGCAGCTCGCCGCCGGAGAAGCCGCGGATCGGCCGGTCGGCCTTGTCCGCCAAGCCGACCAGCTCCAGGATGTCCGCAATCCGCGCCTCGATCTTGGCTTGCGGCCCGCTGTAGAAGAAGCCCATGGTAAAGCGGAGGGTCTCCCGCGCGGTGAGGTGGGTGTAGTAGCGCGGTTCCTGGGAGAGATACCCCACGCGCTGGCGGATATCGGTGCTCGCGGCCACGATGTCGTGTCCGAACACGGTGGCCGTGCCGCCGGTCGGCCGGATCAGTCCGAGCAGCAGCTTGATGGTAGTGGTCTTGCCGGCGCCGTTAGGCCCCAAGAACCCACAGATCGAGTGCCGATGAACGGTCAAATCCAGGTCTTGGAGCGCCGTCACCCCTTTATACACTTTGCTCAAGCCCTGGGTACGGATCACGGCCGTATCCTCGCTGCTCATCGTGGCCCCTCCCGCCGGACTTGGTAGTCTGTACCGGCGTGCTCTAATTATAGAACTTGCTGACGCAGGGTAAGGTTTCGGTCGGAGGCTGGGTCAGGATATCACAAGGGACGTCCCCTACGGTGCTGGACTCCGGCAGACGACTGGCGGAAACCCCCTGCTGGTACCATAGCGGGCGTGAGACACGAGTGTTGGCCGAGGTAGAGATCGCCGATGCAGGATTCCCGACGACCGGCGCTACCTCCGCAGCGGCGTGGCACGACAAGACGAAGGGAGAGCAGACGATGGCGCTGGAGCTGGGATTAGAAGGGAAGGTTGCCCTCATTACAGGCGGTAGCGAGGGTCTCGGTCGGGCGATTGCCGAGCGCCTGGCGGTGGAAGGAGCGGCGGTCGCCATCTGCGCGCGGCGCCAAGGACCGCTGGACAGGGCACAGCAAGAAATCAAGGCCGCGACGGGCCGCGACGTGCTGGCGGTGTCGGCCGATGTCACCGTGCCCGGCGATCTGGAACGGCTGGTGCGTACCACGACCGAGCGGCTGGGGGACATTGATATCCTCGTCAACAACGCCGGGCGCTCGGCGGCGCAATCGCTGTTGGTCGCCGACGATGCATACTGGCAGGAGGACCTGGACCTCAAGCTGATGGCTGCCATCCGGCTGATCCGGATCGTCGTGCCCTCGATGCGCCGGGTTGGTGGCGGGGCTATCGTCAATATGACGACGCCGGGCGGGAAAGCACCGCCAGCGGAATCGGTGCCGACGAGCGTGAGCCGGGCGGCCGGCATCGCCTTGACCAAGGCGGCCTCCAAAGAGTTCGGCCGCGACGGCATCCGCGTGAACACGGTCTGCATTGGGTCCATCAAGAGCATGCAGATCATTCGCCAGGCCCAAGCCGCTGGCCGGCCGGTGGAGGAGCTGTACGAGGCAGTGGGCTGGAACGTGCCGCTGGGGCGCATCGGCGAAGCTGAAGAGGTCGCCGATCTGGTGGCGTTCCTCGTCTCCGACCGCGCTGCCTACATCACCGGCACCTCCGTCAACATTGACGGTGGCGTCTCCGCCGTTATCTAGCTGCCCGGCCCGTGTCCAGGCGCTGTTGACATTGCCTGGTCGTTCCCATGCCATTTTCCGGTCATTAGCATGAACATAGGTTGTTGGGCGAGCCGGACTGCGGCTTGCGCCGCGATGACGGGATACTCTGCCTCGTCACTGCGGCTTGCGCCGCAGTCCGGATTACTGTTGGCAGAATCGCTTGACAATAGTCTACTATTGTAAGTAATCCCCCCTGTCACTTCGGGGGCAGGGCGCGAGGCCACCCCGCGGGGTGGCCTCAGCGAGTTTAATGAGGACAAACGTCTACGTTGACGGGTTCAACCTCTACTACGGCTGCCTGAAGGGTTCGCCCTACCGCTGGCTCGACCTGGCGCGGCTCTGCCGAGTGCTCCTCCCCTCAGACCGGATCTATCGTATTCGCTACTTCACGGCCCTTATCCAACCAAGATCGGACGATCCACAGCAGCCGGAGCGCCAGCAGACCTACTTGCGGGCACTCCGTACAATCCCGAATCTCTCCATACACTACAGGCACTTTCTGTCGCATGTGGTCAGGTTACCGCTGGCGCAGCCTCCTGCCGATGGGCCGCGTACTGTCGAAGTCGTGAGAACCGAGGAGAAGGGGTCGGATGTCAACTTGGCGACCGCGCTGCTGGTTGATGCGTTTACCCACGATTTCGAGGTGGCTGTGGTCATCTCCAACGACTCCGATCTATTGGCCCCGATCAAGGTCGTGCGTGAGCAGCTTGGGCGCCCAGTAGGCATCTTGAATCCACATCCTCGTAAACGGCGCAGCCGGGCACTCTTCCAGGTAGCTACTTTTTGGAGGCAAGTGAGTCGCCGGGCATTGCAGGCCAGCCAGTTCCCGGCCGCCCTCACCGATGCCCACGGCACGCTTACCAAGCCGCAAGGCTGGTAGACGCGGGCGAGCAGGACGCCCCCCGGCATGGCTACAACGTGATATAACGTTCGGGTTGGGAAACCGCTCAGGTAGTCAGCGCGTCGCATTGACATAAATAATAGCTGCGAAGCGGGCCCGATAGGGTAGGGGGGTGATGCAATGTACTATGACGAAAAACGAGCCCTTGAGCTGCTCCGCATCGGTACCGGCGTTTCGGATGTACAATTCCGGGAAGGGCAAGAAGACGCCATCCGCCACGTGATGGAAGGAAGAGGAAAGTTGCTTGTCGTCCAGAAAACCGGCTGGGGCAAGAGCTTCGTCTATTTCATTGCGACCAGGCTGCTGCAGGAAGCCGGCGCCGGCCCAGCCTTGCTGATTTCGCCGTTGCTGGCGCTGATGCGGAACCAGATTGCGGCGGCGGAACGTATGGGCGTCCGGGCAGCTACCATCAATTCCGACAATGCGGATGAGTGGAACGACGTGACATGCCGGATACGCAATGATGCGGTGGACATCCTGCTCATTTCCCCGGAACGGCTGGCTAACGAGGCTTTTGTCGAGGGTGTCCTCGCTGATATGGCAGCGCGAGTTTCAGTGCTGGTGATTGACGAGGTGCATTGCATCTCCGACTGGGGCCACGATTTTCGCCCTGACTACCGGCGGATTGAACGCATTGCCAAAACCCTGCCTGAAAATATCCGGCTGCTGGGGACAACGGCAACCGCGAATAATCGGGTGATGGATGATCTGACGGAGATACTTGGCCCTGATATAGAGACGATGCGCGGAGACTTGAACCGTCCATCGCTGCTGCTGCAAACCATCAGGTTGCCGAGCCAAGTCGAACGATTAGGCTGGCTCGCCGAACGGCTGGCCGAGATTCCAGGCTCCGGAATAATCTATACCCTTACCATCCGTGATGCCGGGCAAATAACGTGCTGGCTACAGTCCCAGGGGCTGAACGTACATGCATATACCAGCCGCTCCGAGAATCGTGAGGAGTTGGAGGCGTCGTTGCTTGAAAATCGCGTCAAGGCACTGGTAGCGACGACGGCACTCGGCATGGGTTTCGACAAACCGGACTTGGCGTTTGTCATCCATTACCAAACGCCGGGTTCGGTGGTTGCTTACTATCAGCAGGTAGGCCGTGCCGGGCGCGACTTGGACGCCGCTTATGGCGTGCTGTTAAGCGGCGCCGAGGATACGGAAATCACGGACTTTTTCATCCGCAGTGCTTTTCCGACAAAGGATGAAGTCCGTCAAGTACTTACAGCCCTCGAAAGCGATTCGGCTGGTCTTTCCATACCGCAGTTGTGTCGAGAAGTTAACGTCAGTCAAAGCCGCATTGAGCAAACTACTAAGCTGCTGTCGCTCGAATCCCCGGCGCCGATTGCCAAACAGGGAACCAAATGGCAGTTAACTGTGGCGGAGTTGAGTAACGAGTTCTGGGAGCGTGCAGAACGCTTGACTACCCTGCGCCATGAAGAGCAGCAGCAAATGCAAGATTATGTGGCACTGAGTTCTGGGCATATGGAGTTTCTTATCAGTGCCCTGGATGGCAACCCGGAAACGGTACATCAGCCGGACTTGCCACCGCTGCCCGTCAGCGTGGAACAAGGAACGGTACTGCAGGCTGTCGAGTTTCTGCGTCGCACCAGTGTGTCAATTGCACCGCGACGGCAGTGGGCCACGCGTCGACGAATCCCGGTCCAAAGTCGAGCCGAAAAAGGACGAGCGCTTTGCTATTGGGGTGACGCTGGATGGGGCAGTTTGGTGCAGTCTGGCAAACACCAGGACGGCCGTTTTGCGAACGAGCTGGTGGAGGCGTCCGCGCAACTGATACAGGAATGGCAGCCGCAACCCGCTCTGGTTTGGGTAACCTGTGTTCCGTCGCTGCGTCACCCTGTTTTGGTGCCCGATTTTGCCAGGCGATTGGCGGTTGCTTTGGGCCTGCCGTTTCACGCTTGCCTTATCAAAACCGACAACCGCCCGGAGCAGAAAGCGATGGCAAACAGTGCCCAGCAGGCGCGCAACGTGGAAGGCTCCCTCGGCTTTTCGCAGAGTCCGGTACTGCCAGGGCCGGCTCTGTTGGTGGATGACATAGTAGATTCCGGCTGGACATTCACAGTTGCCGCCTCGTTGTTGCGCGAGCGGGGCTGTAGCGCAGTATTCCCGTTCGCCCTGGCGGATACCGGGAGCAGGCAAGGCTGATGAACGCGGAGTTGTCGGCCAACACCAAAGCAATTGTGCTACTCACGGCTTCTTTGCTGGTAGGGCGCGGCAAAAGCTCGGGACATCCCCTGTCGGTGTCGGAATACGACAAACTAGCGCGTCGGCTCCATGAGCGCGGCCGGCAGCCGGCTGACTTGCTGGGGACAGAAGCCGGCGCGGTGCTGCGCGAGTGCCAGCCCGGTTTTGACGACGCGCGAATAAGACAACTTTTGGGCCGTGGGGTCTTGTTCAGCCTGGCGTTGAAGCGTTGGCAAGACCGGGCGGTCTGGGTGATCAGCCGGGCCGACTCCACCTACCCCACGCGGTTCAAGTCGCAATTGCGTAAGCTCGCCCCGCCGGTGCTTTATGGTTGTGGCGAGAAGACCCTGCTGGAAAATGGCGGACTGGCAGTGGTCGGCTCCCGCAAGGTAAGCGACGAGTTGAAAGAGTACGCCGAGTGCATCGGGCGTTTAGCGGCGGCGGCGCAATGCACTGTTATTTCCGGCGGTGCGCGGGGGGTGGATCAAGCAGCCGTGCATGGAGCGTTGACCGCAGGAGGCACGGCCGTAGGCGTGCTTGCCGATAGCCTAGAGAGAGCGGCAATAGCGCGCGAGAACCGCGAAGCGTTAATGGCCGGCCGGCTGGTTCTGATTTCTCCTTACGACCCCAAAGCCGGCTTTAACGTCGGCAACGCCATGCAGCGTAATAAACTTATTTACGGGTTAGCTGATGCTGGATTAATAGTTGAATCCGATTACAACAAGGGCGGTACTTGGGCCGGCGCTGTTGAGCAGTTGAATAAACTGCGTCTTGTGCCGATATACGCCCGCATTGACGGCGACATTAGCAAGGGCATACGCGAACTGCAATGCAAGGGCGCGCGCCCTTGGCCTGCCCCTAAAACCGCCGATGACTTCCGGGCGGTTCTCGCGGGGGAACAAGTCCATTCGGAAACGGAAGCCAGCCAGCAATCCGTTTTTTCCCTGGACTGTGGCGAAGCTGCTGAAGCTCACGATGATGATATCGGAGAGCAAATTGTTCCGTCTGTCCCGCCTACGGAGCCGGAAAGTATGCCAGGTACGACTCCTGCCGATAAGTTGTTAGGGGCGGTGGAGCAAATTCTGAAAGAGGAGTTTGACAAGCCAATCAAACCTGCCGATGTGGCGAAATGTTTTGGAGTTAGCAGACCGCAGGCAGGAAAATGGCTGAAACAGTTGGAGCAGGCTGGCAAGTACCAGCGTCGGAACAGGCAGGCTCCCTACGAGCGTGTTGCCCAGGTCGGTCCACTGCTTCGTTAGGCGAATCGGTTCCGCCTTTCTCCATCAACTGCCAGCTCCCGGCCATGCTCACCGATGCCCACGGCACGCTCACCAAGCCGCAAGGCTGGTAGACGCGGGCGAGCAGGACGCCCCCCGGCATGGCTACAACGTGGTATAACGTTCGGGTTGGGAAACCGCTCAGGTAGTCAGCGCGTCGCATTGACATAAATAACTGGAGGGTGCAATTCTGCCATGGGGATAGGGAGGAGGGCTGCTCCTCCCGGAGGTCGAGAAGCATGGGCATCACGTTCAATGGGTTGGGGCTGCACCTCGGCAATCTCGCCCGCCTCTCCAACGCCGAGACCCGCTCGATTAGCGCGGAGAACCCCACCGGGGGCAAAGGCCAAGGCGGCCGGGCGACCGAGGGGCCGGGTGCCTTGGCCGCGCGGGAGCTAGGGCCGGGCTGGAAGGTCGCGCCCTGCATCCATCTGGCCGGGAACGGCGTGGTCGAGCTGGCCAACGTCGCGGGGCCGGGCGCTATCCAGCAAATGTGGATGACCGTCAAGCCGGAGGCGTGGCGGCAGCTCGTCCTGCGCTGCTATTGGGATCACGAGACCCACCCCTCGGTCGAGGTGCCGTTAGGGGACTTCTTCTGTAGTGGCTGGGGCGAGCGCTGCAACGTAAACTCACTGCCGATCTCCGTCAATCCGGCCGGGGGCTTCAATAGCTACTGGGAGATGCCGTTTCGCCGTCATGCCCGAATCACCATCGAAAACCTCGGTCCCGACGAGGTACGCAGCTTCTTCTATCAGATCAACTACACGCTGACCGAGGTGCCGGCCGACCGGGCCTATTTTCACGCGCAGTGGCGGCGGAATAATCCGTTGCCCTACGGGGAAGTCCATACGCTGCTGGATGACGTGGCGGGCCAAGGGCACTACGTTGGCACCTACCTGGCGTGGGGGGTCAACAACACCGGCTGGTGGGGTGAAGGCGAGATCAAGTTCTACCTCGATGGCGACCAGGAGTGGCCCACGATCTGCGGCACCGGTACCGAGGACTACTTTGGCGGCGCTTGGGGGTTCCATTTTCCGGCCGGGGAGTATGGAGTATTCTCCACGCCGTTTCTGGGGCTGCCCCAAGTGATCGCGCCGGCAGGCGTGAGCCGGACTCAGCAACGTTTCGGTCTGTATCGCTGGCACGTGCTCGACCCTATCCGGTTCAAGCGGGACCTGCGCGTGACGATCCAAGCGCTCGGCTGGCGCCGGCCGCTCGCCGGCCAGCGGCGCTATCTTCCCTTGCAGGACGACATCGCCTCGACTACCTGCTGGTACCAGACCGAGCCGCACGCCCCGTTCCCGGCGCTCCCGGATCTGAACTACCTGGAAGTCATCTAGTACCGGAACCTAGCTCAAATTGTCGCTGCCGTTATAATTCGGTACGAAAGTGTGCTGTGTCCATGCTGTACGGAGGGCGAGATGGGACAGATGACCGCAACGGAGGCCCGCGATGACTTTGCTGCTGTGGTCAACCGCGCTGCCTTCGAGAAAGAACGTGTGCTGCTGACGCGCCGTGGACGGGAGCTTGCAGCTGTCGTGCCCGTCGAGGACGTAGTGTTGCTGGAGGCCCTCGAGGAGTACCTCGACATAGCAGCAGCGCACCAAGCCCTCGCCAGCCCGGAGAATCGCGAGCGTATTCCGTGGGAGCAAGTCAAGGCCAGGTTAGGTTTGTAGGGCCAGGTGTCTTCCTACCGTGTTGAGTTTCTGCGTTCAGCTACACGGGAGTTGGGTAGACTGCCGCAGCACGTGCAGCAGCGTGTTGCCCGACGCATAGATGCACTGCCATTTGATCCGAGACCGGAAGGAGTGCAGGCATTGTCAGGTGGCGCGGGGCTGCTCCGGCTTCGCATCGGCGCTTACCGAGCCATCTACCGGGTGGAGGAGTCGGAGCGGGTGGTGCTTATAGTGCGAATAGGACACCGCCGCGAGGTCTACCGGCGGCGCTTTTGAGATCCCCCCTACAACCAACTCTCGCTCCAGCGTTGCTCGGAGGTCATCTGCGGTGCCCACGCCGTCGTCCATGAAGGCTAGTCCTTGCTCGATGGCTCCCATCAGGCGCGATACCAAATCTTCTCCAGGCAGTTGGGGCCATAGGTGGACCAGCGATGCTTCGATATCCGCCAATTCCGGGAGGCTGAGTGTCCCGGCGAGATAGCGGCGTGTCGCGTCAACGAGTGTCTGAGTAGTGTCCATGTCATCCTCCGCTCCCCTCGAACCGCCCAAGCGTGTCTACCCCGACGAGTCTAGTGTACGCCGAGTCTTCAACGTCGCCAGGATATGGGAGCGGGTGCAAGCGCAAGAATACCAGATGACCATCCGCCGGGACAGTCCGTGCCCCTATACTGATGAGCCACCCGGAACGCGCGCGCAGATGCGCTTGATTGTGGATGGCATGAATCTCGTCGCCGTTGTGCATGGCTACTGGCGTCCCGACGGCACGTTGGGGGCAAGTGGACTGCCTGACCCGAAGAAAGTAGTCCACGACGTGGAGCCGGGAATACAGTAGTATTCTCTGTGTACTGGGCACCCACTAGCAGCGGTGCGTTCGGAAGGGAGAAACGAAAGATGGTCAGCACGCCAGCAGCACACGCGCCACCACGCGCGTTCCAGTGGTTCGAGCCGGATTCCATCGCGGTTTCGGGGCTGCCGGACAATCCCGACGAGCTGGCCTACGTTGCCGATGCCGGCATCGAGCGGATTGTCTCGGTCACGCAGGCTACCCCGGACTACGACACCATTGCCATGCTCGGCATGAGTGCCGTCCATTCGCCCGGCGTGTCCGACGAACTGGATGCTCTGGATCGCGCAGTCGCGGCCGTCCACGCGGCCGTCACCGCCGGTGATAAAGTCCTCCTCCACTGAGGGGCGGGCTATGGAGGGGCCGGTACGGCCCTGTCAGCGTACCTCATCAAGTACCGTGGCGCGTCGGCAGCCACGGCGCTGGCGACGGTGCGGGCGTTCCGCGGACGCGATCTCCCCGGCGACGAGGTGGTCGTCCAGCTGGCGGCCTACGAACGGCGCGTTCGGCCGGACGCGGGCTAGCCGGAGGTATTCCCGTGTGTAGGGGAGCGTTCATCGCGTCCAGGTGCTTGTCATTATTATGAACATCGGTTGTCTAGCGGCCGGGAATGACGATCCGGGGGTACGTAGGTAACTCTATCGCCCCCATCACCCTTGTCAGGGAGGCTCTTCCTCCGAAGTGCAACCGGCCGCGGCGGTGAATAGGGAGTCCCCTATGGCGAAGTATCGCGCCGGCGTTATTGGTCTCGGCTGGATGGGGATGCTGTACGATATGGCCACGCGCATCCCCGACCGGTTCGACGTGGATGACATAGACCGGCCCACGCCGGCGCTCGATGTCCACCGCCATATCCGCCACCACGAGCACCCGGGTAGTGAGGGGTTGCCCGCCTCCTACTGTGAGGCGCTGTGGGATCGGCCCGAGGTCGCCCTGATCGCGGGGACGGATCGTGACGGCAAGCGCCTGACGGCCTTCACCCAGCGTTACGGCCTGGCAGCGGTCTACACCGACGCGGCCGAGATGCTGACCCAGGAGCGGCTGGACATCGTTGCCATTGCCACCAACACCAAGATGCGGGCCGACCTTACCTGCCTCGCGGTCGAGTACGGCGCCAAGGGTATTTTGACCGAAAAGCCGATGGCCCATACCCTAGAGCAAGCCGACCGGATGGTCAGGACGTGCTCCGACGCGGGTGTAGCCCTGAGCTGCGGCGCCATCAGCACCACGCATCCTTCCTTCGCCAAAGCCAAGGAGTTGGTCACGAGCGGCGCCATTGGCGAGGTCGTCTCTATCGAGGCCAGCGGGCCGGGTGCCCAGCATCAGAGCTGGTCGTACTTCATTGATAGCACCCCGGCGTGGGTCGTTGGCACTGGCGACGACCCACGCCGGGCAAGCGGCAGTGATGAGTTCCGGGGCCAGGGCATGCTGGTGACGGTCGACGGCCAGGTGGTTCACTACAGAACGGGCGCACCGGGCGTTCGCATCACCGGTTCTGAAGGCGAGATTACCTACAGCTACGAGCAGGGATGGCGGCTGTGGCAGCACGTGGCCGGGCTGGCGCCCGACCGGCGGGTCGAGATGCCCTGGCCGGGGCCGAATTTCGTACCTCCTTACGGCGCAATCTACTCGCTCGATGACGTGATCGCCTGCATGGAGGGCCGGCTCGACGAGCCGAAGAACTCCGGCCGCCGCGTCGCCGTTGCCCTGGAGGTCGAGATCGCGCTCAAGCAGTCTGCCGCGCAGAGAGGCGTCAGAGTAGACCTGCCGCTCGCAGACCGCTCGCTTGGCCTACACTACGACTGGTTCCGGTAGCGCGGGTATGTGGAGGTAGCTCTCGGTCCAACGTTGGTCAACGTTCGCAGCGCGGTAGCTTGTGCTGTTGTGAGCGGCTAAACGTTCTGGTAGTATCGTTTGGCTGGATGGGAACAGGGGCGCTATGATGGTGCTGTAGCGAGGTGGACTGCGGTAGATGATTACGAATCCTAAACTAGCTATGGGGAAAGGCATGCTTTCCTCGTTGGTAAAGAGGTGTGTCTTGCTGGTGGGGCTGCTGTTGGTCACCCTGACTCTCGGCGCGCCGGTAGCGCAGGCCGCTACGCCGGAGGTGCTGATTACCGAGGTGCTGGCGGCAAACACCCACACCATCGCCGATGACCGGAGCCGCTACCCCGACTGGATTGAGTTGCATAACCCTACGGACAGGCCCGTCTCCCTCGCGGGCTACACGCTCACTGATGACGCAGACGAGCCGGCCAAGTGGGGCTTGCCCACCATTACTCTAACGCCGGGGGACTTTCTGCTGGTCTGGGCGTCCGGGGCAGACCGGATGAGAGCAGAAGGCTGGCACACGAACTTCCGGTTGAGCCGTGGTGGGGAGTACGTCGGCTTGTTCGGACCGGATGGACAGGTGGTGGATGCGGTGGAATTCGGGTCACAGCGAGCAGATGTCTCTTGGGGGCGGCTGCCAGGGAGCGACCAGTGGGTAGCGTTTCCGAGGCCGACACCAGGCGCGGCGAATACCAGCAGCCCACGAGCAGGGCCAGAAGCGCCGCCCGTGCTAGTCACGCCGGAGAGTGGGTTCTTCACTGGGCCGGTATTGGTGCAACTGGCAGCGCCAACTGGGCGAGCGACGGTGTCCTACACGCTGGATGGGACTGATCCGACGGTAGATGGCCAGGCGTACACGGTGCCTATTGAGGTGACGGAGACGACGGTGCTACGGGCGGTGGCGCTGCGGGACGGCGTGCCGGTGAGTGCCGTGACCACGGCGACCTACCTGATTGGCGAGGCTACCGGCTTGCCTGTGTTGTCGCTAGTGACGGACCCGGCCCACCTGTGGGACGAGACGACGGGGATTTACACCAACGCAGGGGAGCGCGGCCGCGAATGGGAGCGGCCAGTAGAGATGGAGTGGCTATCGCCGGAAGGAGCGCCGGGCTTCAGGGTGGGAGCAGGACTTCGCATTCATGGGCATGGGGCACGGGGACAGGCCAAGCAATCGTTCCGGCTTTACTTTCGGGGGGAGTATGGTCCTAGAGAGTTAGCATACCCATTATGGGGGGAGGGGGGTACGAAGCAGACGTATGACCAGCTAATTCTGCGAGGTGGACATAATGACAGTTTCTTTGGGTATCACGGTGAGCCAGTGTACGTGCGGGATCAGGTGATGCGGGAGTTGCACGAGGCGATGGGGCAAGTGGCGGCCCGGGGGCGCTGGGTGGCGCTGTACCTGAACGGGAAATACTGGGGCCTGTATAACCTGACTGAACGCATTGACGAGAACTTCCTGGCGAGGCACTTTGGCTATGACTACTAGGATGTAGGTCACTCCCCTAGAGAGCCTGAAGCGTGGCCGGTGTTTGTGGACTGGATCACTGGGACGGACTTGAGTGATGGTGCTCAATATGAGCAAGCCAAGCAGCAGATCGATATCGAGAACTTCACATCCTTCACCATTCTGCACCTCTGGGCCGGAAGTATGGACTGGAATACCCAGAACTCGTACGTAGCGCGGATGCAACATGGGCCTAATCCCTGGTGGAAGGCGTTTGTGTGGGATGCTGAGTGGACCTTTGGCTTGTCTCAGGGAATTGATACTCCCCAGGATACTGCTTTCAGCCAAACAGTGATTGACCGTGGCGCACATGGTCCATTTATCCCGATCCTCGCCAGCCTGTTGGCGAATCCGCAGTACCAAGCGTACTTCACTGTACAGGTTGAGCGGCATCTCGCCGGGGCGTTGTCCCCCGAGGCGGTCCATGAGCGCCTCGCCGCGCTCACGATGGAGCTACGTCCGGCTATCGCGGCGGAAGCGGCCCGCTGGGTGCCGGAGCAGGACCCAGCAGCGCTGGTGGCACAGTGGGAATCAGCGATGCAGCGGATTGCGGCGGCGCTGGACGGCAATGCCCAGCGGCTACGCCACCTGAGTGATCCGGGGATACTGCGGCCGTTGCTCCCGAACTTCCTGGCACTGGATGACTCAGCGCCGCTATTGCCGGCTACCCGGATTGCCCTGCTGGTGGACCATCCTGAGGCACTAGAGGCTGGTGAGGTCGCGGTTGTGGCGCACCTGGAGACGCGGGGTGCGACGGTCAACGTGATCGGGACTCACGACGGCCATCTGCATGACCCAGCGCAGGTCGCCGCGAGCCACGATCTGATCTTGATAAGCTCAAGTGTCCGGGAACTGGACATAGTAGCGCGCTATGCCCAAACGACGACACCGCTCATCTTCTGGGAGCCGCAACTGCTAGAGGCGACCCAGTTGGCGCGTGGGGGAGGGACACGCCCGGAGCAAACCGACATTCGGATTGTCGATGTGGCGCATCCGATCACCGCCGGGTTACCCCCTAACGGGCGGCTGCGGGTGGTGCGGTGGCCGGATACGCTCAGTGTGGCTTACCCGCCGGCCGGTCCCGGGGTCCACGTGCTGGCCAAGCATCTGATTGGCGGTGACGCGGCGATCATGGTAGCGGAGGTAGGCGCCGAGTTGGTCGATGGACAACCGGCGCGAGCGAGGACCGCCTTTTGGTTTGGGCATCACGACACGTTTCATTGGAGCACAAGCCGGGCGGCCCGCCTCTTTGACCGGGTGGTAGATTGGGCGCTTGGCCTCCCCCCTGGTGAGGGTTGATGGCTGGCTCGCCCTGGCCTGGCCCCCCGCTTGCGCCGCAATGACGGGGCCGCGGGTGGTGGGGAGCAGCAATGGTGTCAGTCCCGTCACTCCCGTGAAAGGGTGTTGAGAACGATAAGGTTACTTAGCTTTCACAAAATATCTCCGGTGGGCCCCTCCGTCGTTGTTCCCACGGCCTGGTCATGCCCACGAAAGCGGGAATCTACGGCCAGCCGACCGCGACACTGCTAGGGCAGAGGGGCAGAGAGCCGCCCCACCGGTTGTCGCTGGTGAACGCCGCAGCGCGTCGCCTGTCGTCGTGTTGCGCGGTCGCCGTGGGCGGCGCCGAACCAAGCACAAGTCAAGACAGTGGTTAGGGTAGTCAGAGGTGCTGCGACGGCTGGGGGGAGTCGGGCGCCAGCGACCATCGCTCCCGCAGACGACGGGCAGGCACCACGCTGCACGTGTCGCTCCGCGCATTTCACCGACACGTCACTTCCGGCCCTTGCTTCCGATCACGCCGCACCATGGCCAGCCGATGACCACTGAGCAGCAGACGGTAGCAAGTCACCGCGCATAAATTATGTAAACTCGCTTCGTCAATTCTCCCTTCCCCACCCCGACCACTGCTCCCCCCTCCCGCCATTGCGACGGAAGCCGCAATCCAGTGGCCGAGAGACTTGTGCCGCTGCATTGGTATCAGGATTCGCAGGATGTGGAGTTGCACAAGTCTGACGGGCCTGGCCTGGCCAATGAGCCGTTCATGTTTTTATGTCGAGCGATGGTGCCCAGCACGCCATCTGCCGCTAGGAGTGAGCGGGCTATAATGGAAGCGCCGGGGAGCCGGCTGGCCGTGGGGTCAGCAGTACGGGGCCGTCTTGGGGAGCGAGGTCCATCAATGATCACGCCAATGCAGCACGTGGGGCCGGCGACGCTGAACGAGCGGCAGCCGCGCTCCACTGCCACGACCCTCGGCGGCGCGGGGTGGGCGCCGTGGGCACCGGCCAAAGGGCTGCGGTGCATCAACTGCGGTACCTTGCAGAACCTCGATACCATCATCTATCGCTGCCCCAAGTGTGGTGATTTGCTCGATGTCGTCTATCCCCGTCCCACGTTGACCGTCGAGCAGCTCCGGTGCCGGTGGCGTCGGCGCCGGGGGTCGCTACGTTCGGTAGATCGCAGTGGGGTCTGGCGCTATCGCGAGCTACTGCCGTTCTGGCGGCGGCTCTCGGAGCTAGTCACCTACCCTGAGGGCGATACTCCGCTCTTGGATGCCCCCCGCAGCGCCGCCTATGCTGGCGTGGGACGGCTGCGGTTCAAGCACCTGGGCTTCAGTCCCACCGGTTCGTTCAAGGACTACGGGATGGCCGCCGGCGTCACGCAGGCACGGCGGCTGGGCATGCGAGCGGTGGCCTGCGCGAGCACCGGCAATACGAGTGCTTCCCTCGCAGCCTACGCCGCGCGCGCCGGCCTACTGGCTATCGTGCTCGTGCCCGAGGGGCAGATCAGCTTTGGCAAGCTGTCGCAGGCGCTCGACTATGGCGCCCTCACCTTGCAGTTGCGCGGTGACTTTGACGCTGCTCAGTCGCTGCTCCTGGAGATTGCGCCCCAACTCGGAATCTATATCCTCAACTCGGTCAATCCGTTCCGTCTTGAGGGCCAGAAAACGGTGCTACTGGAGCTATTGGAGCAATGCGACTGGCGGGCGCCCGACCGGATCGTGGTACCCGGGGGCAATCTGGGCAATAGCTCTTCTTACGGCAAGGCGTTGCGCGAGCTGGACGACCTCGGTCTCCTCGACCAGCGCCCGCACATCACCATCGTCCAGGCGGAAGGCGCGGCCCCCCTCTACCACTACTTCCACGACCACCAAGGCGACGAGCAGCCCGACCGGATGGTCAGCGTGCATCCCCGCACGTTGGCCACGGCCATTAAGATCGGCTCGCCGGTGAGCTGGAAGAAGGCCCGCCGCGCGGTAGACTGGAGCGATGGCTGGTGTACCGAAGTGGACGAGCAAGCCATCGCCGACGCCAAGGCGATGATCGGCTCGGACGGTATCGGGTGCGAGCCGGCGTCTGCAACCACCTTGGCCGGTATCCGGCGCCTCATCCATGAGGGAACCGATGTGCCGGTGCAGCCGGACGAGGATGTAGTCGCCATCCTGACCGGCAATCAGCTCAAAGACCCGGAGTACACGGTGCGCTACCACAACGGCGATCTGTGGGAAGAGTTCACCACCCAAACCCACGTCGTCTCCCACGGCAAGCAGCTACAGTGCTCCTTTGCCAACCCCCCGCTTGTCGTGGATGCCACCGTCGAGTCCCTGCGCCGTGTCATCGAGCCACGCCTCCGCGACGTACAGTAGCAGCACAAGATGCGATGAGCGAGTTCGTAATCTGTATCAACAATGACCGCAATCCGGCGAGCCTCATCGTGGGCAAGGTGTACCGCACACTGTCGGACCCGGCTGCGGCAGCACACCGCATGCTCCACGTGATTGACGAAGACCGATCGGAGCCGGACGGCTAGCTCTACCCGATCGCAATATTCGCCCCGATAGAGCTACCGGAAGTAGCACAGCGGGCACTAATGACGGCAGGCGGCTGAGGTTTATGCTATCTCATCAGTAGCAGCGACGAAAGCGGGAGCGTTACGATTCTGGGGTCGGTGACTGAGACATCATCCGTGAGCGTGACCAGCAGGCCGAATGGTGCATTGTAGACCGTCTTCTCCAGAAATGATCGTATTCCTAGCGTATCGCGGTGTCCGTCAATGTGCTGTCGGTATTTGATCTCTATCGGAATGCGATATTCGCCAACGGTGATGATGAAATCCACCTCTCGCTCTGCGCCTCGTTCGGGGAACCAAGCGAGGTCCAGGCCGGGAATGGCGCCCAGAAAGTATCCGGCGATACTCTTTGCCATATGTCCGGCTAAGTCACTCAAGTGCGGTGCAGCGTGCAGTCCGTCGGGAGTGAGTGGCACGATCTCCTGCAGCCAGCTGGCCCGCAGAGAGTGGTCGCTGAGACAGACCTTCCGATTCCCTCGCTGCCGTTTGAGACGTAGCTCCAGCGGCTCTACCAGACGGATGAGCAGCGTATCGTTGAGAAAGCGCCGATAGGCCAGAATACGTTGCCATCCGATGTTCGCATCGTGCGTAGAGCGTAGCTCCGAAACGAAGATGGCTTGGCTAGGTGCTTGTCCAGCATACCGACAGCAGAGCCGGAAGACCTCCTCCAGCAGATTCTCGTCTCGTCGCCGGCCACGTTCACCTAACCGCAGATCATGTTGGATAACCCGACGGATCACCGTCTCGTTGAGGTAATCCGCAACCTCTTCCCAGGGAAGTTCGGCGCGAACCTGGGCTACCGGGTAGCCGCCACGCTCCGAAAAGGCTGCAAACGCCCGGTCGCGTAGGCCCTGGTGCTGCAAGCCGTGCTGACGTAGCTCCTCCCAAAAGTGCTGATTCTTGAGCGCTTGTATGCCATTGACAGAGATCATAGGCTTGAGATTACCCCATTGGCGCAGGGAGATGATCTCCCGTAGGAGGAGTGTGCTCAACTCAAGTGTTGAAATACGCCCGGCCAGGCTGTCTCTCCCGCGTTCGATACGGAAGGCAGAGCTGCCGGTGAGCAGCACTCGCACCGCATGGTGGTCAACCAGCGCTTTGATCTGCGGCGCCCAGTTGGAGAGATTCTGCACCTCGTCAAAGAACAAGAATACCGGCTCATCTTTGTGGGCTTGCGTATTGAAAGTTTCACCCAGAATACGATCCTCAAACCAATGACACAAGCTCAGAATAGGCATTTCCAGGAGGTTGAGTGATGGAAGATCATCGAATTGGACGCGGAAAATCCTCTTTGGATTAATCTTTTCCTCATCGAGCAGATGGGAGATAATCTGCTCCTGTAAGGTAGTCTTGCCGACTTGACGAGGGCCGCGCAGCACAGTCACCGGGGCAAGCCCGTTCTTCAGATTCTTCAGAGTGTGCTGAAACAGCCAACGACGATAGGGAGGCGCCGGGTGTGGCTGCTTGCCTTGCCACCAGGGATTGGTAGCCGACAAGGAAAACTCCAACTCTGCCCCAAGTGTGAGGCCGGAGGGAGTGCGTTGGAATCCTTGCTCACTCATTGTGACTTACTTTATTGGAAAGTCCAGGCAGTCGTCATTGCTCTGAAAATAGCTCCCCTCCGTCATTGCGACGGAAGCCGCAATCGCTGGTCCCCGGCAGCGCGGGGACCAGCGGGGGGCCATTTCTTAGCCACTAGACTCCGGCGCAGGCTGGAGTGACGAGAGGGACGTTACTGCTGTCACTGTGTAGCGGCGCCCAAGGCCTCGTGCGCGGCGCACTCCAGATCATAGACCCGGCGGATGCGCTGCTGGAGATCGGACAGCAAGTGCATGCTCTCCGTGTCCGTGAGTGGGAAGTCGTCGCGTGCCGCCTCCTGTAGCTCGTCGAGGCGTGCCCAGATACCTTTGATCCCGTCGGTTGCCGCGGCGCCCTCGGTCAGGAGCAACGCTTCTTTCCGGGCCATGAGCGCCTTGGCCTCACGGCAGGCCGGCACGTCGTCGGGCAACGCGGCGCTCGCTATGTCGCTCCAGCCTTCCCCTAGCTCGGCGTAGCGTGCAGCGATCCGGCGCAGCGCGTCGTCGTGTAGCGCGTCGGCGGCTTCGGCAAAGAAGTCGGCATACAGCGGCCGCAGCAGTCCCCCGCCGGTGTGTTGGTGCTCGATGCAGTCGTATACCCAGGTGAGGGCATGCCAGAGGCGGTGGCCGGGCGGGAAGAGACGCGCCCAGCTCTGCTTGCCCCGGCTGCCATGGATGTTCGCGGCCCACGTCTTGAAGGCATCGAGAGTAAAGTTCTTGATGCGCTGCTGTGCCAGCCCCTCGTAGCAGGCGCGTATCCCCCCGCCCACGGCCGCGCGCAGATCGAGCCGCTGCCCAGGGGCCACGGTCATGATTCGGTGCTTCTGTTTCTTGATCTGCGCGCGGGCTGCAGCCAGCTCCACGGCCGTGACCTCGACCGGATCGTCCAGCAGATCGCCGAGCAGTGCGTGAGTCTCGTCGAGGCGATAGACCGTCACAACGTGGTAGTCGCCGCCGCTCCAGTAGTCGGGCATCCCGCGGTACGGCAGGTGGGCGCTCGCCACCCAGGCCAGTACCGGGCCACCCAGCGCGAGCGCGTCGGCCAACTGCTTGGCAGCCGTCTTGGCCCCGCCGGTTTCCTTGAACGTGGTCGTCACGCCGAATCGCTGCGCGGCCCTGCCCAGGTAGGCGTGGTTATCCTGCCAGAGGTGACGTCCGGCGATGTAGAAGCTCGCAAAATCGTGAGCTTCATAGAAGAAGCTGAAAACGCCCGCGCCAATCCCCCCGCCGATGCCGAACACCATCGGCTCGCTAAAATACTTGCCGGTATGCGGCGCCCGCACGTCCGCATTCGCCAGCAGAACACGCAGGGCGGTCGTCTCCGGGTGGATGCCCGGAAAGTGCAGCCGACCCGGTGGAGGCGGTGACGTGTCGGAGGCGCTGTCCGTGGAGGCGCCGACGATATGACGGCGGGCGGTAGTGTAGCGTTCCCCGGTCTGCGCCATCCGGGCACGGATACGCTGCTTGAGGTGCTTTTGCTTGGTCATCGCTGAAACCTCTTCTCTGGGGAGCAGCCCGACCCCTGCGCCACCGGAGCTACCCCGGTGAGAAGCGTTCCTGACAACCAATCACCGTAGCCTCGAGGACACCAATCCCCTTTGCCCTCGCGTGTGCCGGACAGCGCAGGTGCCCGGTCAGAGGGTCAGGCGTGAGAACCCGCCACGGCCAAGTGTACCCCAACCGCTCTGCGTCGGCAAGCCTCCTGGGCACGGAGCCGCCCTCACGTAGTGCCACAGCCTGAATTATGCAGCTTGAAATTAGATGGATGCACCAGAACGGGACTCCGTCGATCTGCGTACACTCCGCAAGACCAAGGGACCTCCATATCGCTGGCGGTGAAGCGCTTGGCCTCGTGGTCTATCACCCGTCGTCGCGCGAGATATCCCACGCGCGGGGCCCGTCATAGCTGAAGCCCAGGAACGCCAACACAGGCGTGTTCTCACTACCCCGCGAGAGACCAGATCTGGCCGGGACGAAGAAAGCCTTCAACCCTCCCGCTAACTCAATGAAGCCAGCTTGCGGCCCGTTGATTCGTGCGACTCGACCACCGACACGCATGAGCGGTTCCGTGTTCCTCCAGAAACCCCGGTCGCGATCCCAGTCGCCGAGGCGGGACTGATGTACGAGCTGGGCTATACCAGGCTTGTCGCCCAGCCACTCATAGCTGCGATCGCGGTTTCGGCGGAACCGCGTCAGATCTCTGCACTCTTCCAGGTGTTGCTCGTACCGTTGAAGAGCAAGGTTCGAACCGTCCATCGCCATCAATGCGTTCAGAACATATGCGTAGTAAGCGGCATCGACCGACCCGGGCTCCGCCCGCCAATATTGCACCTGCTCGAAGACGGACTCCACGGACGGCGGCGTTTCCTGAAACCGCGCGGCCTGCATCCACAGTCTGATGTTCTGGTCGCGTCGAGGTTCCTCCTCAAGATTCCTCGCCAGCAACTCCACAATCCGGTCGACATTCCGTTTCGGAACTCGCGACCAGTCTCCATTGGCCCGGCCAAGATATGCCCACGCCAACTGGCGGCGGACGGGCGGCTGGTATACGTCAGACCGCGTGAGCAGTGAATCGAGCCGTTGGATTGCGCCGGCGTAGTCACCGTACAGCGCGTGAGCCCTTGCTGAAGCTCGTGTCTCGTACTGACTTGCGCCGACGCCCTCTCGATTTCGTTTCACATAAGCTAGGAGACCCTCAACACGATCCAGTGCTTCACGTAGGTAGGGTGGGACACCGTGGCGAGTGAGGAATTGGAATAGATCACCGGAAGAGCCCGCAACATGCTCAAGAAGTTCAATGAGCATCTGCGCTTCTGCGATGTAACCATGCTCATTCTCAGGACTCCGGTTTCGTGACCGCTCGAAGTCGGAGGATGCCTTTTCGGCAACCACCACCAAATCCTTGAGTACGACATCTTCGCCTCGCCGTAGCTCTCTCAGTTGGTACCTGCGGACCATACCTCGCATGTGATAGACAACGGAGTCGTGACCGGCAAGTTGAACAGCGTAGTCCGCAGCTTCCAGCGCCCGGTCGAAATCCTTACGTTCCACTGCATGGAATCTTGCGAGATGTGCCCAGAAGTGGTGCTCATTGGGATACGACTCAACGAGTGCATCCAGGACGCGGACCCTGCCCTCGCTGACCGGAACGTCCTCAATGAAGCGGGAGAATCTTCGCTGTCCTGATTGCTCTCGCCCTAGTACGTCGAGATCGTCCCGATACACAAATACGCGCCGGACCAGATCCAGCATTGCATCGCTGGGAACGGGCAATTCTCCTCGGCAGAACTTGATGAAGGGGATGGCCCAACTCGCCAGGCGGTTATGCCATGTTCGGGGGTCGCTTCCCGAGGCAAGCATCTGCTGTAGCAGTTCATCCGCCACCAGGGAGTGACCGATACGCCATTCTCCTGGTGCGGTCTCGACGAACAGTTCGTCCGTGGTGGGCGGTAACAGGGACAGCACGTTGATCGAGTTGCGGGGAGACAGCCCAAAGACGGCACTGAATGCACTCCCTGGTAGCGCACGCTGGCCGTATCGCAGCGCGATGGCGGCGTACACGAGTACTCTCTCTTGGCCATCGTTGAGTTCCGCAATACGCGAGGAAACGAATTCTGGAAGGGCTCGGAAATCACGCTCGTATGCTGTGAGAGCAAAGTACACGGGCCTGTGGAGCGCGTGGCTCTCCGGTTTCCCAAGCCGCTCGATTGCGGCAGCGCGATCAGGAACATCTTGGGAAAGCGTGTTCACGAAGCGCGCTACCTCCCGGGTGCTCAACTCCGAATCGAGATCGAAGGAGCGGTCTCCTTGTTGTTGGGTCGCTGTCTGTCGCCGCCTCACCTGTAGGAGGACCACGGGTGTTCGTCGGGCTCCGAGATATTCGGCAAGTTCATCAAGTTCGCGTTCGGCGATATCGGTACCATCGGCGATCAATAGCACCGGCTGCTCAGTCAGTTCGTGGACGCGAGCAACTCTCTCGGCCGTTTCCATTGGGATGGTTCGTCTGAGCAGGCCGCATGGAAACTCGTCGTGCAGTTCCCATGCGACTCGTCTCCCTACCGTTGTCCCGCCCGCGCCGGGGCGATGGAACAGGTTGATTCGGGTGATGCGCCCGGCCTCAAGATCCCTTCGAACAGCCGCGGTAAGCCGGGTCTGGACATCTCGGCGAGCGTCTACGTTCCGCTCGAGGTCTGTCCAAGTCGCGGTACCGCCACGGAGGAAGGTGTCGACATCCTCCTCTTCGGGTTTTGGTGCTCCTAACGGCACCATCTCAATCTCCTCGCCAATCCAGTTCGCCATCTGCGGCTCCAGTGGGATGGCTACGCCAGAGCCAGACGGGAGCGTCATGGTGCTGGCGTCAACCAGTTGCTTGTTGCCGACGACTTGCTGAATCCCGCTAGCGAACTGGTAAAGCGGCATCTCGATAACCGGCGCGTCGAATTCGTCTGCAATTGACTTACACGCCGCTGGAGCCTCTGTCACGAAGACAGGTCGTAGCGAATTGTGGAGGGAGTAATCCATGCTTCGAAGCACTTCCAACAAGTGATCGTTGAACTCACTGTCGCGCCAGAGAATGGTCACATGGATTGTTGCGGGCGTGAGTTCGCCTGCCAGCCGTTCGCACTCATCACTGAGCACCTGTCGATACGCTCGCCTCCAGTCGCGAACGCTACCAGGGGTGATCGAGTCAACTCGCCCTTCGAGCCCACGGACGAAGAACCATGTTGTCGTAAAGTTGGGTGATCGGCTCGTGCGCGGATCGCCCTTCACACGTATGTGCAGCGCCCGGTGACGCTCGACGGTATCCCGCATTGAAGCCAGCAGGCCGTCCACGTCACTCCGGGTGTCGAAGTCGAAGACAAAAGCCCACGGGCCGGCGCCGATCCCGGAAAGGTCATCCGCGTCTTCCCGGAACCGATCGTCGGCTATGAGGATGTGCCGCTCTGCAGGACCGAGTGCGACCACCGCCAGATACCGGGCCCACGGCCGATCAAGGGTGTACGGGTTCGGTGTAATGTCCGTCACTGTCCCATCACGGAACCACTCCCAGATACGAGCCTGCTCCTGTATTGAGGCCACGTCATTCTTGGATCCGCGCCTGAAGTAGATGTTGCCTTCGACAAAGCCGGGATCTTTCGTTTTTTGGGGTGCAACCGGAGTCTCCTGACCCGCCGGAATCGTCACCAACCCAAGAACCACTCCATCGTGCGGGATAGCCTGGTACACGAAGCGCGGCGTGGGCTCCAAGAGGCTCGACGCCACATCCTGAAGATTGGCGTCGTCGATCTTCTCCTTGACCCCCCAGAGTTTGAAGCTGCCGTCGAGTCGCTTCTTAACACCCAAGACTATGTAAGCGTTGCCTTCACGAGGCGTGTTGGCAAGACTCGCCAAGTCCTTAGCAAAGTCCCGCTTCTTGCGCTTGTTCGACAGGTCGTAGCTAGTCGCTTTGAAGTCGAGTGTCTCACCCTCCGGGCGCTCAAGCAGCGATGCGAGGTCGATACTCATCTATCTCTCCTTGTGCAGACTCCTTCAAGTCCCCTTTCCGATTGCGAACCAATTTTCAACTACGGTACTACACGCCCTCACGGTGACGTGGCGGGTGGTGCTTGCTTGGGGGCGCTGTCTTGGCTCGGTGGCGCCGCAGCCTGGCCCCAGCGGCGCCGGCTGATCCGCATCCGCTGACCGCCCTGCGGCAACCGCGTCGTATCGGAGTAGTAACCGGCGGCGCGTAGCTCCTGGTAGATGACCGGGAGTACCGGAGTGGCGTCGGGGCGGTCGTGAATCCAGATGATGAGCGTCACCTCCCTGGAGACCTGGTCCAGCACGTGCCGGATACGGGCGGCGAGCTTGTCCGTGGGCACGTCCCGCAGGTCGGCGGTCAGCTCGACCTCGGGGTCCCAGGTGAGCGAGCGGGGTGCTGCCGCCGGTTGGGCCGCCGTAGCCGGCTTGGTGGGTGGCGCTGCCACAACCGGCTGCTCGGCCGGGCTGCCCGGCGCCGCGCCCGTGTTTGCGCTACGGCCGCGGCGCCGCCGAGTGCGCCGCCGCCGGGTCGGTCGCGGCGGCTGGCTGGCATTCCCCGCTGGGGCAGCTGGTGTTGCTGTCGCTCGCTTGCGCTGGTTGTCGGTGCCGGTAGCGGCGCGTATCTCATTCATGCTGCTCTCTCTTGACCATCAGGACCGCACCATCGCTTTCCGTCCGATTGTGTCGTCCTGGCATGTCACTGTTGACGGTGCCGTCTAGCGCAGGCAGACCGAGCCGCGGGGAGGTCGCGCAGTACGCCGAGCTAATGGGGCGATGTCCCCGGCCTCGGCTACCGTAGAACGTGGTAGGCGAGTGGAGATTGTCCAGTCAGAAACCGACTCCGCGCGGAGAGCCGGCTTTCCCTGACCGCCAGGTCTGCACCACCTATTTCCAGCGGATTGTGCAGACCTGGCGTGTCACCCCCTAGTATACGCCAGCGCCCCCGGCGCTTCCGGCGTAATCATCGTGGCAAGAGTCTGCTGGTCCTCATTATAGAGACCGGCGCTATGAGGAGCGGGGCCGTACTAAAGGATGATCAAGCTGGTGCCGGCTTGGTGGTCAGCACGACGAGCTCATCGTCGCGGGAGACCGTCTGGCCCGGTTGTATCCCCACTCGCTCGACAGTGCCGTCATAGGGAGCCGTGATACTGCTCTCCATCTTCATCGCCTCAAGGACCACCAGCGCGGCTCCGGCCGCCACCTCCTGCCCCGCCTCCACCGCTACGGACACCACTCGGCCCGGCATTGGCGCCCGGATGGTTTGCTCCCCTTGCGTGGTCGTTGAGCGCGTATCGGCCGCCCGGAGCGCAGCGGTCAGTGGGTCCTCGATCCGCACGATGGCCAGGTGGCTGTCCACCGATACCGCCAGTTCTCCGTCGGACAGTGGCGTGATGGCAAGCTCGTAGGCCCGGCCGCCCACCAGCAGCGTATAGTGACCGGCAGCACCCGCCCGATCCGAGCTTACCGCGTGCAGCGTAGCGGGCACCGCCTCGCCATCCACCCGCACGACCGGCGGCGCGCCCGGCTCGATCTCAAGCTCCCACTGCCGGTTGCCGATTTCGACCGTGAATTGCATGACCTGATGATAGCCAACGTGGCCGGGGCAAGCAGTCGTCAGCCGTTAGCCCGCAGTGCCGCGCGCCGCGCCGCCGCCTGCCACCGCGAGCCGGTTGGCGTCACGGCTGCCGCTGGCGCTTGTTGGCGTAGCTCACGGAGCGTGTGCAGCGCCGCGCCGACGGCGGCGATCCCCGGCACGTCTGCCGCTCCATCGGCAGTGCCCGGCGGGGCACGTCGTTGCTGGTACTCGTCCAGGAAGGACGTGCTGAGGCGTGCAGCGGCAAAGTCCGCGTCCGCCAGCACGTCGCGCAGGAACGGGATGGTCGTTGCCACGCCGGCCAAGCGGTATTCCTCCAACGCCCGGTGGAGGCGCACCCGTGCCGCCTCCCGGTTCGGACCCCACGCGATGACCTTTGCCAGCAGCGCGTCGTAGTAGGTCGTTACTTCTTGGCCCAGAAAACAGCCACTATCCACACGCACCCACGGCCCGGACGGTTCGCGCAAGATACGCACTACCCCCACCGACGGCACAAAGCCAGCGTCGGGGTCCTCGGCGTTGATTCGCGCCTCGATAGCGGCACCCATAGGCACCGTATCGCTTTGCGGTGCGAGGCGCTCGCCGGCGGCGATGCGAATTTGCTCCTGGACCAGGTCTACACCGAGCACGACCTCCGTGACCGGGTGCTCGACTTGCAGCCGGGCATTAACCTCGAGGAAGTAGAAGCCACGCTCCTGACCCGCCCGCGCGGGCCCATCGCCGTGCGGATGGTTGTGCAAATCCGGCGCCGTCTCTACCAGGAACTCCACCGTTCCGGCGCCGACGTAGCCGGCCGCGCGCGCCAGCCGCACGGCCGCTGCCCAGAGCGCCCGCCGGGTCACAGTGGGAAGACCGGGCGCGGGGCTTTCCTCGATCAGCTTCTGGAAGCGCCGTTGCAAGCTACAATCGCGCTCGCCCAGCTGGCGCACGTTGCCGTGCGTATCGGCGAGAATCTGCACCTCGACGTGCCGGGGCCGCTGCACCTGCCGTTCGGCGTATACCCGGCTATCGCCGAACGCCGCCGCCGCTTCCCCCCGCGCGCGCTCCAGCGCCGCCGGCAGCTCGTCTGGCGTCGCAACGGCGCGCATCCCCTTCCCGCCACCACCGCCGGCGGCCTTCAAGAGCAGCGGGTAGCCGATGTGCGCCGCGACCTCGGCCGCCGCGGCCGGATCGTCGGGCAACGGATCGGCTGTGCCCGGCACGGTCGGCACACCGGCCGCGGCCGCCAAGCGGCGCGCTGCTACCTTGTCTCCCATCGCCGCCAGCACGTCCGGGGGCGGTCCGATGAACACCAGTCCCGCCGCCGCGCACTCCCGGGCAAAGGCCGCGCTCTCGGAAAGGAAGCCATAGCCGGGATGGATGGCCTCGGCACCGGCCTTCTTGGCCGCGGCGAGGATGTTGGCGCTGTGCAGGTAGCTCTCCGTGGCCGGCGCCGGCCCGATGCCGTAGGCCTCGTCGGCCAGCCGGACGTGGAGCGCCGTGCGGTCGGCGTCGGAGTAGACGGCAATGGGGCTGATGCCCAGCTCGCGGCAGGCACGAATCACCCGCACTGCGATCTCCCCACGGTTGGCAATCAGCAGCTTGCGGAACATGGCACAGTTCTCTCTACTCCGGCCTGTCATTCCCGCGAAAGCGGGAATCTCGCGTTCGGCTGTGTGCTAAGGGTGCCCTGAGTTACCGCGTGCGTGGGCATGAGACTACCTGGACGTCGTAGCTCTTCCCTGCGACTTCCGTGCTAGGATAGTAGCATCATGCCGGAGTCACAGTTGGCTGTAGAGCGGCATACCGCCCGCGTCACTGCCAAGGGGCAAGCCACCATCCCGGTGGCAGTCCGGCGGCGGCTGGGAGTAACTACACTGGACAAGATCGTCTTCCTGATGAACGGTGAACAGGTCCAGATTCTCCCCGCCGCTGGTGTTGTGGCTCGCACTGCGGGCGTCCTCCGCAACGACCACCCTCCCCTCACCCCCCAGGCAGAGAAGCGTGCCGCGGAGGTGGCTTGGGCCGCGGAATCCGAATGCGGCAAAGATTAGATGAGCCTCCCTTTCTTATTCGCGTTTCGCACGGGAGCTATGCTCCGATCAGGAGAATCTCCCTCGACGTACCGTTCGTAGACAACACATATTGGTAGTGTCCGTAATGCCGGACTGTGACATGACGCTTGTATCGCTGGAGTAGCACCTGTAGCTCCTGCTCGGAGGGAATACCGTCGCTGCGATACGAAACGACAAGGATACTATCCTTGTGCCGCTGGAACACGCAATCGAAAGCAGTGTAGATTTTTCTTTTATCGCCCCATTCGCTTTGATGCGCCTTCAGCCGCCGGTGCTTGGAGCTATAGTCGATCATCTCTCCCCAGGTATCGTACATTGCCAGACCCTCCAAGAAATGGTAGTACCAGTGATAATCAACCGATGAGCCTCTCTTGGAGATGTAAGGAGTGTCAATGTAGACGAGATCGTACTTGTTCGGAGCGGCGGCGGCATCGCCATGCAGTGCAACATTCCTTTGCCCGTTGTCGAAGATGGCCTCGTTCGCTTCCTGCACGAAAATGCGGAACCACTCGTCGAACGGCTTGTCCCATGAAGTCTTGTTGCCGAAAGATCGCTCCACGTCGGCCAACCTAATGTAGAGATTCTTGCGGTGAAAGAGATTGTACGGTCGCTTCACTATACACGACTGACACAGGGAGAAGAACGCAAGGGCAAATGTGTACGGATCGGTAAGCTGGCGGATATTCGTGATAGTTTGGTCAATCCAAGCGTTCTCCTCCTCAGTAAAGTAGATGTCGGCGAAATTGCGCTCGACGAATGAAGGATATGCAATGCCCTGGTGTCTCTGAAGCAGCCACTCCACTTCATCAGGCGTAAGATGGACATAGCTATTCTCGATGAGCGCCACCCCGATATGGTAGTTGAAGCGGAGGCAGTCGTTGTATGTTACCTGTTTCCCCTCCTGCTTGAGGCGGTAGGCCACGGCGCCGGTGCCGCCGAAAGCGTCCAGGCAGGTACGGAAGTCGAGTCCCGCGACTTGCTCCCAAATCCAGTTGGCGAGCTTGGCCTTGCTGCCCTGGTAGCGAGTGGAGGGAAACTTCCCTGCTATGCCTAGGGGCAGCGTGGGCTGGTAGCCGGTCGCTGCGCTCATGGTCAATCCTTGTAGCCTTGCCCCGGCTCGTCACTGCGGCGGAAGCCGCAGTCCAGGCCCCGCCCACTGGATTCCTGCCTGCGCGGGCATGACGGAGGTAGTGTTTTCAGAGCAAGGGCCGGGAACGGTTCATCCCTCTAAGTTGCGCCAACAACCCAATTATATGCGGAGCCGGCATTGGCGGCCGTCAGCCTACAGTGGGATGTTGCCGTGCTTTTTCGGCGGGTTGGTGTCGCGCTTGTTCTGCAATATGTCGAGCGCGGCGATCAGGCGCGGGCGCGTCTCGTGCGGCTCGATCACGTCGTCAATGTAGCCCCGTTCGGCCGCGCTGTAGGGGTTGGCAAACTGCGCCTCGTACTGCGCGATCAGCTCCTGGCGCCGCGCCGCCGGGTCCGTGGCCTGGGCCAGCTCCTGGCGAAAGATGAGTCCCACGGCGCCGTCTGCGCCCATGACGGCGATCTCGGCGCTCGGCCAGGCAAAGTTGAAGTCGGCGCGCACATGCTGGCTGCTCATCACGTCGTAGGCGCCGCCGTAGGCTTTGCGCGTAATCACCGTCACCTTGGGCACCGTCGCCTCGCAGTAGGCGTAGAGCAGCTTGGCCCCGTGCCGGATGATGCCACCGTGCTCCTGCGCCACGCCGGGCAGAAACCCCGGCACGTCCACAAACGTCACCAGCGGGATGTTGAAGCAGTCGCAGCAGCGCACGAACCGCGCGCCCTTGGTCGAGCTATCAATGTCCAGCACGCCCGCGAGCACGGCCGGTTGCTGCGCCACAATCCCGACCGAGCGCCCGTTCATCCGGGCGAAGCCGGTCACGAGGTTCTCGGCCCAGCGCTCCTGCACCTCCAGAAAGTCCCCATCGTCCACGACGTGCCGGATCACGGCCCGCATGTCGTAGGGCCGATTGGGCTGCTCCGGCACGATGGTATCCAGCGCGCGGTCCATCCGCTGCGGCGAATCGCTGGTGGGAACGATGGGCGGATCGTCCAGGTTGTTCGAGGGCAGGAAGCCGAGCAGCCGGCGGGTGAGGTGCAGACACTCCGGCTCCGACGCCGCCAGGAAGTGGGCGACGCCGCTCGTCGCGTTATGCACCAGCCCGCCACCCAGCTCCTCGAACGTTACCTCCTCGTGCGTGACCGCTTTGATAACGTCCGGGCCAGTCACGAACATGTAGCTCGTGCCGTCCACCATCAGACAAAAGTCCGTGATCGCCGGTGAGTAGACGGCTCCGCCCGCGCACGGCCCCATGATCGCGGAGATTTGCGGCACGACCCCGGAGGCCAGCGTATTGCGGACAAAGATGTCGGCGTAGCCGCCGAGACTGGCAACCCCTTCCTGGATACGCGCCCCGCCGCTGTCGTTCAGGCCAATAATCGGCATCCCGTTCCGCGTGGCCAGGTCCATGACGCGACAGATTTTCTCCGCGTGCGGCTCCGACAACGATCCGCCGAAGACCGTGAAGTCTTGGGAGAATACCGCCACCGGCCGACCGTCAATCCGGCCGTAGCCGGTGATAACCCCGTCGCCGAGGGGGCGGTTGCCGTCTACGCCAAACGCTGACGAGCGGTGGCGGACGAGTGTCCCCAGCTCCTCGAAGGTGCCAGGATCGAGCAGCAGGTCCAGCCGCTCGCGGGCCGTCAGCTTGCCGGCTTTGTGTTGACGCTCGATCCGCGCCGCGCCGCCGCCCTCCAGTGCCGCCGCTTTGAGTGTCCGCAGGCGTGCGACTTGCTGCTCGCGGCTCGGACGATGATTGGCGCTACCCGTCTGCGTGGTGTCTTGCTCTACGGTGTTGGTCATAGGCGTGCTATCCGTTGCCAACTTGATTCCTCTGACCTGCCCACCTCTCCCCACGCTCCACAGGGGCCGGGAGCCTGTCCCCTCCCCTGTGCGTTAGCACGGGGGAGGGTTAGGGAGGGGGCCGGGGATGGTATGCAGAGCGTAGCACCGGGCACGACAGCGGGCAACAGGGCGGCGCTTGCCAGCCGGTCGTACCGATGATGATTTGACGGGTTGCCCTGCCCGCCCGTATGCTGATGGTCACGCGAGAACAACGCTGTGGGAGGTGAGCGAATGCCCCACGTGACAGTGCAGCTCTTGGCCGGTCGCACCGTGGATCAGAAGCGGGCGTGTGCGGAGGCGATCACGCAGGCCATTGTGGAGCACCTGCACACGACCCCTGCCGGGACCTCGGTGGTCTTCCAGGAAGTCCAGCGCGAAGACTGGGCCTCGGGAGGCAAGCTGATGTCCGATAGCGATTAACCAGCGCCCTACGTAGACCGCTGAAAGCGACGGCGACGCTTCAGTTCGCTCGTGCGTAGCGGCGGCAAAGTGGGGCCGTCCATGGTGGTCGGTAGGATGGTTGGCGTCTCGTTCCGGGCCAGCATGGCCAGCAGCCGGCGCACGCGCTCGTTCCACTCGCCGCTGCCGCGGGCGTGGTAGGCGCGCAGCGGGTCGAGCGTGCCGGGCGTGGACAGGAACTCGTCCAGTTCGTTGCGCCCTTGTACGCCGCTATGCTCCGCAACTTGAACGACGTAGTAGACATGTCCGTGGAGCGTGACGAAGTCCTCCTCGCCGACGAGCGGCCGCAGCAACAGGCGCTCCAATTCCTCGCTCGCGGCTGCCGTGAACTCCTGAACCGGGATGATCTCGTTCTGCGCCTGCCGCCGTGCCCGCAGCTCCAGCCAGACGAAGATCGCCTTCTCCAGGCCACCGATCAGAAAGTCAGGCACTATGCGCTGCTGCCGCTCCTGCGCCTGCACTTCCAGCGAGAAAAATCGCACGGAGTCGCCACCGATAGCCTCCAGGTCCTCCAGGCTCAATGCGGCCATGAGCGGGTGTACCCCTGCCGGCGGGGTGGAGGATAGATGGGTACTCCTGGACTTCAGCCCCAGGCTACTTACCGTCAGCGCCAAGAAGCGTAGCGACCGACAGGCGCGGACGCGCCGGCGCACCGCGTCAATCGAGGGCGCCAGTGACAGCGCCTGCTCCACGCTAATCCGCCCGTGCTCCAGGTAGGCTTCCAGTTCCTCTTCCTGCCGCCGCTGCCGATAGGCTTCATTGATCCGTGCTTCTCGCTCTCCCAGCCAGAGGTCCCCAGGGAGATCGGCGCCCACCTCATGCGTGTTGAGCAGCCGGACGAGCGCTTCCGACGTTGCCGGTGGCTCATCGGGTTCCGGCTCGAAACCGTCGTAGGCTTGTGCCAGCACCATGTCAACGGCGAAGGGCGTGAGTGCGACCGTTTTCCCCTCGCCATCCGCACGGACGCGGTCCAGCAGGACGTCCCACCCGTCCGCGATCTCTTGATCGCTAGCCGCATCCACGGCCGCTTCGATGTCGTTCCCGGCTTGCTCGTAGCTATCTTGCGCCCGTGACCACGCTTCCGCGTCCCCCGAGCCGGCCCGGCGCAGCACTTCGGCCAAAAACAGTACCCGCATGCGCGCCGCGAGCGGCGCAACCCGTACCGGCGGGAGAAACTTCTGCCAGCGCACCAGGTCCGATTCGGCGTTCGCGGTGTCGGCGAACTCTTCCACGAATTCGCTGTAGTGCCAGCCATCGCTCGCGGCCCAGATCGCGGCAAGCTCCAGGTACAGCTCGACGGCCGGGCCGGCCACCGGCCGCGTGAAGGTCACCTCGTCATAGAGGCGTAAGGCCTCCCCAGCCAAGTCGAACAGCTCCTGGAAGCTCTCCAACGACACACTGCCCTCATCGGCCAACGCGCGCAGGGCCTCCCCACTGAGGGCATTGGCCGCATAGAGCGCGCCGGCCTGCACGTAACGGCTGCGCGGCGTAAGCTCGTCGAGTGCCAGTACCACGTCGCAGGCCCGCTGCACGTAGGCTGCGCGATCCGTCGGGCGCACTTTGGGGAGCGAGCGCTGTCTACTCTTGCGTTCTTCGATGAAGCGGAGTAGATCGTTAGTGCTCTGTAACCCTTGCTCGCCGACCACCCGGTACTGGCGCTCCATGCGCGTGAATTCCCAGAGCCGGTCGGCAATTTGGGTATCCGCTTCAATCATGGTTGCAGCCCTCCATACGCATCAGGTTAGTCGGAGGTCGTCGTGCGCCGCCGGGGGCACTGCACAACACTCCGAGAGTACACATACGCTGCTGTGCATACCACAAGCACTCGAACCTTAATCTTATATCGGGAATGATTGCGAGCGAATGCTTGTACGCCGCCTTGAGCCATGAGCTATAGGGACCGCTTGCGGCGCTGGTAATTCAGAGTGTACCGCCGGAGCCTGCTCAGGGCAAGTGCAGCCTACCGCGAACGAGGGCCTTTCCAAGGTCGCCGCCAAACCGGTCATTCTGAGCGGAGCGAAGAATCTCGCCCACAGGGGAAAGACCCTTCGCTCCGCTCAGAGCCGGCACTGAGCCTGTCGAAGTGGTGACAATGGAAAGGCCTTGACCGCGCACAGCGGCGCAGTGGCCGGGCCGGGCATCCGCCGGTTATGCTTGTACGCGAGCGAATGGTCCGGCTTGCGGTGAGTGAGCCGGGAGGAGGACGGCGTTGTCGGCACAGGATAGCGTAGCGGATGTGCTCATCGTCGGTGCGGGGGCGTCGGGCGCGGCGGTGGCCTGGTCGTTGTCGCAAGCCGGGCTATCCGTCGTGTGCCTGGAGCAGGGCGGCTGGGTTGACCCACAATCGTATCCCCACAACCGACCCGATTGGGAGCACCACCGGGCCACCGATTTTGCCAAGGACCCGAATGTCCGCCAGCGCCCGGAGGACTATCCCGTCAACGTGGACCGGACGCCGATTGTCCCGCTCATGTTCAATGCCGTCGGCGGCAGCACGATCCACTGGAGTGGGCACTTCCCTCGCTTTCGCCCCTCTGATTTCCGCGTCCACACCCTCGATGGTATCGCCGACGACTGGCCCCTGACCTACTGGGACCTGGAGCCATACTACGAGCAGAACGACGCGCTGATCGGGGTCACCGGCTTGAGCGGTGATCCGGCCAATCCGCCGCGCCAGCCCCGGCAGTCGCCACCCCTCGGCCTCGACCGCGCCGGCGAGGTCTATGTCCGGGGGCTAGAGCGGCTGGGCTGGCATTGGTGGCCCGCGGACTGTGCGCTGATTACCATGCCGCTCGCGGGCCAAAACTCCGGCCGTCCAGTGTCCACTCCTCCTGCCGAGCACCGCCGGAGTTTTGGCCCGCGACACGGTGAGAGTCGCAGCGTGTGTAACTACTGCGGCCCGTGCGACCTCGGGTGCCCCATCGGTGCCATGTCCAGCGCCCACGTCACCTACTGGCCGGCCGCTCTCGCCCAGGGCGTGCGCCTCCTGACCCACGCGCGCGTCCGCGAGATCACGGTAGACGAGGCCGGGCGCGCCAACGGCGTCGTGTACTACGACCGGGGTGGTACCGAGCTACACCAAGCGGCGCAGGTAGTGGTGCTGGCCGGTAACGGGGTAGGCACGCCACGCTTGCTCCTCAACTCGACCTCACCCCGCTTTCCGAACGGTTTGGCCAACGGCAGCGGATTGGTCGGCCGCAACCTGATGTTTCATCCGGTAGCGTTTGTGAGCGGGGTGTTTCCCGAGCGGGTCGACGGCTACCGGGGCCCCAACGGGCTACTCCTCCACTGCCAGGAGTTCTACGAAACCGACCACAGTCGCGGGTTCGTGCGCGGCCTGCAATTGCAGTTCGCCCGCGACGTCGGGCCACTGGGAGCGGCTTTAGGCTCCTTCACGGGACAGCTCCTGCCCTGGGGCGCCGATCATCACCGCGCCTGGCGCGAGCGGTTTGGGCATACGCTCACCGTGACCGTGATGGTGGAAGACCTGCCGGAACCGCATAACCGGGTCACGCTGGACCCGGTGCTGCGGGATGGGCACGGCATCGCGGCCCCGAAGATTGAGTACACTCTGAGTGAGAATAGTCGCCGCGCGCTTGACTTCGGTGTGGCGCGGGCGACCGAGCTTTTCGAGGCGGCCGGGGCTACTGCGGTGTTCAGCCAGTTGCCGCTGCGTAACTCCGGCTGGCATCTGATGGGTACCGCGCGGATGGGTGGCGATCCCCAGTACTCCGTCACGGATCGTTGGGGACGCACACACGATGTTCCCAATCTCTTCATCGTAGATGGCAGTCTGTTTGTGACCTGCGCGCCGATCAATCCGACGACACCATTCAAGCCTTGGCGCTCCGCACCGCAGACTGGCTCGCCAACAATTTTTCCGAGGTGGCCGCATGACCGGCCCGGCCGGCGGCTATCGCGTGCTGACCGCGGCGCAGCGAGCGACCCTCACGGCGATTCAGGACGAGCTTGTGCCACCTGATGGCGAGTTTCCCGGCGCCGGTGAGTCCGGCGGGGCTGCTGCCGTGGACGGCTATCTCCACGCACAGCCGCCGCTACGGACGGACGTGCTCACCGTCTTGGAGGCGGTGGTTGCCGCCGCGCAAGCCCACACTGGTGGACAGTCTGGCGGAGCTAGTCCCACGTCATCGTTCGCGGCGCTTTCGGCCGCTGCCCGCGTGGCCATCTTGCACGCCGTCGAGGCGCAGCACCCCGAACCGTTCCGCACACTGGTCGAGTTGACGTACACCGCCTACTACACCAACCCGGCCATCCAAGCCCGTCTTGGGCCGGATGTCCAGCCGCCACAGCCCCACGGCCACCCGGCCCCGGCACCTTTCGACCCGCGTCGCCTGGAGTGCGTCAAGCAGCGCGGCCAACTCTGGCGCGACGCCTGAAGTGGTCCGGCAAATGTAGGCGCTAGATTCTTGTCCTCACCTATCCCTCCCCACATCTCTCGCCGCGCCTCAGCAATATCCGTCTCGGTGATGGTGACGCCTTATCATGCCCAAAGGCCGCCGAGTCGCACGATGGGCCGGCCATTCGTTGCGGACACGCGCGTATCGCCACGCTGCGATAACTGCGATAACGATGCTGATAGTACCGCGCTCAGAGCGTAGAGCCTGTTTAGCGGACCGCGTTGCTGCCCTACTCTGAGTGTACCCGCCTGCCTGCCCAGAGAATGGTATAATAGGGGACATGCGGGACTGCCCAGCTTGGGATGGGAAGCGGACAGATGACAGGCACAGGTAGCCTCAACAAGAAGGAGACGGGGAGATGAAATCCTGGGCACGCAGAAGGTTCACGCGCCGGACGTCGGCGATGACCCTGGCCGCACTGGCCGGCGGCACGGTACTCGCTGCGTGCGGCGAGCCGACCGTCCGCTACGTGGGCCAGCCACAGGCCGGACCACCGGGGCCGGCGGGGCCACAGGGACCGAAAGGCGAGACCGGTGCCCAAGGCGCGCAGGGCGTCCAGGGCGCAGCGGGTAAGACCATTGAGCCGGTGAATCTCGAGGTCGCTCACTACTGGCTGCGCGCGCCGGAGCACCCCCGCACCCAGACGGTCAAAGGTGCCGAGGCGCTCTTCAAGCCCATGTATCCGCACGTCGTCCTCGATACCTACCCGATTGTCGGACAAGATCGGAACTACCAGCAGGCGCTGACCACCTGGGCGGCCTCCGACACCCTCCCGGATGTCATTCAGGGCATGGCTGCCTACTACCTGGAGGGCTGGGTAAAGCGCGGCTTGGTTGCGGACCTCACGGCCGAGCTGAAGGTGCGGAAGTGGCAGAAGGATGAGCATTACTACTCACCGATGCACTCGGAAGTCGCCGGCAAGGTGTACGGCATCCCGTGGCATCTCAACGTCAATTCGTGGGTCTACAACGTAGACATGTTCGAGAATGCTAGCCTTAGCCCCCCCGACGATACGTGGACCACTGCCGACGTCTTCGAAGCCGCGACCAAGCTCACCGATGCCGACGACAAGCAGTGGGGCATCTACCACGCCGGACCTTTCCCTGCCCTCACCTGGCCCATGGTCTACGCCAACGGCGCCGACGTGTGGGAGCGTTCGCCGTTCAAGACCTTGTTCCACCACGAACAGCAGCTTGAGGTGTTCCAATGGGCCTATGACACCATTCACAAGTACGCGGTACATCCCCAGATGTTCGACGCCGACCGCAAGCGGCTCAACACCGATCTCAACTTCAACAAGGGCAACTTCGCCATGGCCGGCAACAGCAGCCCCAAGGGGTCGTTCAAGACCATCAAGGGCGCCTTCAGGATGCAGGTCATGCCCACCCCGCGCTGGGAGGGAACCAAGAACCGTGTCACTAACTTCAACAACATCCCCGGCGTGGTGACCACAACGGCAGAGAAACGGGGCGCGTTCGAGGCTGCCGTTGACTTCGTGACCTTCTTGAGCGGTGAAGAGGCGCAGTTGGTGAATGCCGAGACCGGTGCGGCCTTCCCCGTCAACAAGAAGGCCGCCAACTCACCGACGTATCTGAACGAGTTCCCCGAGCTGAACATGAAGGTCACCACGGATATTCTCGAAACACTGCCGGATCAGTGGGCGCGCGGCTACGCCGTGTGGGAGCACTGGCGAGGCTGGTACGACGTCATCCTGCCGATCTTGCAGGAGGGTTTCAGCGGCAAGTGGAGCATGCCCGATACCGCCAAGCGGGCGTCGGAGGCTGGCGACGCGATTGTCCAAAAGCTGCTCTCGTAGCCGTGCTCCGGCCTGAAATACAGCGGGGTGCCTACACGCTGGAAGACGTGTACGCGGCGCTGGTCCACCGGCGCCGCGTCATGTTGAACCGGACCGACATCCGTCCCCGTTCCCGGCGAATCATCCCCACATCCCCACCGCCTACGCTGATGCCCACTGCCTACGACACAACCCGACCATCCCAGCCATTCTAGGGGCCGGACGGCCACCCGGTCCCGCCACCATCCTTGGGCACGTGCCTCCTGATGGCGGGACCGCTGCCGCTCGCCCGGTAGCCCTGCGGTAGCCCTGCCGAGGCTGCTTGGGGCGTCTGTGGTACGCTCAACCCGACAAACTCAGGACAAGGAGTGATGATGACAGCGCAGACGGATCTGATTGGCCAACCCGTACAGGAGCTGGACACCCCGGCCCTGCTCGTTGACCTCGATGTCATGGAAGGTAACATTCGCCGCATGGCCACCTACTTCGCCAAGTACGGTGTTAACTGGCGGCCACACACCAAGGGGGTAAAGGTGCCCGGGATTGCCCAGCAGGAGCTTGCCGCCGGTGCCATTGGGGTCACCTGCGCCAAGTTAGGCGATGCCGAGGCGATGGCCGCCGGGGGCATTGACAACATTCTTATCGCCAACCAGTTGGTCGGCCGGCGTAAGCTAAAGCGCCTCGTCGCGCTGGTACGCCGCGGCACCACCGTCATCGTCGCCGTAGATAGCGCGGATCAGGCGCTGGCCATGGACGCGGCGGCACAAGACGGCGGTGTCAAGATCAACGTGGTGTTGGAGCTTAATGTCGGCATGGATCGCTCCGGTGTGCTGCCGCGGGAACCGGCCGTGGCCCTAGCTCGTCAGGTCCATACGCTACCGGGCCTGACGCTCCGCGGACTGATGGGCTGGGAGGGGCACGCGGCCGATATCCCCGACCCGGCGGCCAAGCGGCAAGCGATTGCGGCGGCGATAGACGAGTTGGTAGCGACGGCGGCGCAGTGTCGGGCCGCCGGACTGCCCTGCGAGATCGTGAGCTGCGGCGGAACCCATACGTATCAGATTACGGCGACACTGCCGGGGATCACCGAGGTACAGGCCGGTGGTGGCATCTTCTGCGACATGGAATACAGCAAATGGGTGGACCATCCCATCGGGTTGTCGCTGCTCGCTACTGTCGTGAGTCGACCGGACCCCCAGCGGATCATCGTAGACGCCGGCTTCAAGGCCCTGGGGCGACCGCTGACCGACCCGCAGCCACGCGACCTCGCCGGAGTGACGAGCATTGGGCTGTCGGCCGAGCACGGCACGATTAGTCTGGACGCGCCGAACGATACCATCCGTTTCGGCGACAAGATCGAGATCTACGCCGGCTACGGCGACATGACCGTCTTCCTCCACGACGAGTTGTACGGCGTGCGTAACGGCCAAGTCGAAGCCGTCTGGCCAGTCTTTCCGCGCCGCAGCTTCCGCTAGCCCGCACCCGGCAGCCCCCAGTGGATGTCGAGCTAGGCCGTGCTAACGGGCGGCTGCGATGCTACACTGCGGCCGGGATTGCTCACGGGCAGGTGACAGGCCAAAGCCGCACCACACGTGGATGGCTTCATCACCAATGATGCAAACATCCTGCAGCTAGCGCGCGAGATGGTGGTGTTGTCTCAGGCCTGCCTCGCCCTCGCAGCCGGCGTTGGTCACGATCCAATCCGGGCTACCGGCCTGGTCATGCTTTATCTGGGACAAATAGTGCCTCGGCTCTCACACCGAGCACAGATCTTCACGCTGCGTCCGGGCGATCTGGGCCGCTACCAACCCAGTCCGGCGGAGCAAATTGACCGCCTCGCTGACCACCAGAACATTGCCCCAGCAGAGTTGATCGCAAGAGAGCGCGAGCAGTTAACGGTGTACCGGCGGGATACGGAGTAGCTTGCGCTAACAGGTGTCCGGCCTCCCTATGGTTCTCCCGCTCTGCCGGGGGACGGGGTGAAAGGCGACCGCTCCCGCAGCGGGATGGTGTGTTCCCTCCACTGTGCGTCAGTACGGGGGAGGGTTAGGGAGGGGGCCAAGCACCGCCTAGGCGCCAGCTCGTTGGATCGCTTGCCAGAGGCGCTCCGGCTTGAGCGGCATGTCGAGGTGCATCACGCCGAGCGGGCGCAATGCATCGAGGACGGCGTTGACCACGGCCGGGGTGGAGCCGATGGTCCCGGCCTCACCGACCCCCTTGGCCCCCAGGATGTTATTCGGCGTGGGAGTCTCCGTCCGGTCCGTCTCGAAGCTGGGGAGCATGGCGGCCTTCGGTGCCGCGTAGTCCATCAGTGACCCGGTGAGCAGCTGGCCGGTCTCAGGATCGAACACGATTTCCTCGTAGAGTGCCTGCGCGATCCCCTGAGCCAACCCGCCATGAACCTGCCCGTCCACCAGCTTGGGGTTGATGGCCGTGCCGCAGTCATCCACCGCCACGTAACGCTTGATATCTACCTGGCCGGTCTCGGCCTCCACTTCGACGATACACGCATGGGTACCGAACGGAAAGGTGTACCCGGGCGGATCGTAGAAGTGCGTAAACTCAAGGCCCGGCTCCATCCCCTCGGGGATGTCAACGTGCGTAATCGCCGCGGCGGCCACGTCGGCAAAGGTGATGCTGCGGCCCGGAGCGCCGCGGACCTGTGCTTGGCCGTCGGCCAAGTCCAGGTCTTCGGGGGCCGCTTCCAGCAGGTGCGCCGCGATCTTGAGCACCTTGTCGCGCACCTTCTCGGTCGCAAAGTGGACCGCCGGCCCCCCCACGGCGATCCCGCGGCTGCCAAAGGTCCCGACGCCATACTGGACTTGGCCGGTATCGCCGTGCAACACCACGATGTCGTCGAGCGACACCCCGAGCTGATCGGCGACCATTTGGGCGAAGGTGGTCTCCTGCCCCTGGCCGTGCGGCGACGTGCCGGTGAGCACCGTCACGTTCCCGTTGGGGTCTACGCGCACGGTGGCGCTCTCCCAGCCACCCATGCCGGCCAGGTCCTTCGAGGGGCCAAACCCGCAAATCTCAACATAGGAGGACAAGCCTAGCCCCAGATAGCGGCCCTGCTCGCGGGCAGCGGCCTGCTCGCGTCGGAAGCCGTCGTAATCAATCATCTCCAGCGCCCGATCCAGCGCGGCGTTGTAGTCACCGCTATCGTATTCGTTGCCGGGCGGGGTGGTGTAGGGAAACCGGTCGGGCGGGATAAAGTTGCGGCGCCGGACTGCGACGGGATCGAGCTGCAGCTCGGCGGCGATAGCGTCCATCGTGCGCTCGATGAGGTAGGTCGCTTCGGGACGGCCGGCGCCGCGATAGGCGGCGGTCGCGATCTTATGGGTGTAGACCCCGACGACCTCGGCATGATAATCCTGGAAGTCGTAACAGCCGTTGCCCATCCCGGCCGTCAGCCCCGGGATGGCCGGGGTAGTGGCATGTTGGTAGGCGCCCAGATCGGCGAGTACCTGCATGCGTAGGCCCAGCAGCTTGCCGTCGTTGGTGACGGGCGCCTCGATGTAGTCAATCTGATCCCGCCCGTGGATACAGGTGAGGAAGTCCTCGCTCCGATCCTCGACCCACTTCACCGGTCGACCGAAACGCACGGCCAAGTGCCCGGTGAGCACCTCGTCGGGATAGAAGTTGGCTTTCGCGCCAAACCCACCGCCGACCTCCGGCACGATCAGCCGCAGATTGTGCTCGGGGATTCCCAACAGCTTGGAGAACTGGGTCCGCAGCAGGTGGGGAAACTGGCTCGTTGCCCAAATGGTCAACTGTCCGGAGGCCGCGTTGTAGTCGGCTGCCAGGCAGCGCGGCTCCATGAACAGCGGCAACAAGCGTTGGTTGACCAGGCGTAGCTTCACCACCCGGTCGGCCCGCGCGATGGCGGCCTCGATATCTCCCGCTTCGGCGACGGTGCGAAAAGAAACGTTGCTGCCCAGCGATTCGTGGACGAGCGGACTGTCCGCTGCGATGGCCTGCTCGATGTCCGTGACCACCGGCAACGGCTCATAATCCACCTCGACGAGATCAACCGCGTCGCGGGCCTGGTACGGATCCTCGGCGACCACACACGCGATGGCCTCGCCGACACACCGCACGGTGTCCGTGGCGAGCAACGGCAGCCCCGTCTCCGTCATGCCCTCCACGGCGGCAAACGCGGCGATATTGTTTTCGATGGCACCGTCGAGATCGGCCGCCGTGAGCACTGCCACCACGCCGGGGGCTGCCTCAGCCGCGCTGGTATCCACGCGGGTCAGACGAGCGTGCGCTTCCATGCTCCGCACGAACGCCGCGTGCAGCGCGCCGGGAATCCGCACGTCGTCAACGTAGGTAGCTCCACCCTGGATCAGTCGCGGATCCTCGCGCCGGCGGATGGGCGCCCCGACGAACTTGGGCAGGGTCGGCGTTGCAGTGGTCATCGTTGCAGCCTCCTAGTGTTCGCTGGATCGCCGAATGAGGGAGCCGGCGAACACCCGACCGTATCGGAGTTTCACCGGTTATGTCATTTAGCGCTCCGAGCGCCGTGGGATAGACAATAAGCGTCCGGCAAGTCGCGCCTACCGGAGCTACTAACTCCCCGCCTGCGCCGCCGCTTGCTCCACCGCGCGCCGCGTATAGACGCGGACGAGGTGAGCGCGATATTCGGCAGATGCAAACAGGTCGTCGTTGAGGTCGAGGCCCTCGGTAGCCTGTTCGGCGGCAGCAGTGATGTTGTCGGCGGTTAGCCCCTGACCGGTCAGCGCAGCCTCGACGGCCATGGCCCGCATCGGCGCGCTCCCGGCGCCGGTAACCCCGATCCGCGCCCGCTCGCACTTGCCATCAGCTCCGATGGTTACGACGGCGGCGACGCCACAGAGCGCATACCCCGATGCCGGATGTGCATTCTTGACGTACGCAGCACCACTCTGACCGGACGTGGCCGGCACGGTGATCGTCGTCAGCAGCTCGTCGTCGCCGAGCGCAGTCATGAGCGGGCCGGTGAAGAAGCTGTCGGCGGCGATGGTCCGGCTACCGGTCGCACTCATGGCCGTCAGCTCGGCTTCCAGCGCCAGCACTGCGGCCGGGATGTCCGCGGCCGGGTCGCCGTGCGCCAGGCTGCCCCCGATCGTGCCGCAGTTACGCACTTGGCGGTCGCCGATGATGGCGGCCGTCTGCTGGAGCAGCGGGCAGGCCATCCCCAACGTCTCCGAGTCCTCCAGGGTACTGTGCGTGGTGCCGGCCCCAACCATGACCCGACCGCTGTCGGTGCTGATGCCGGACAGCCCCTCGATGTTCCCGATGTCTATCAGCACCTCGGGGGCGGCCAGGCGCAGTTTCATCAACGGAATGAGGCTATGCCCTCCGGCCAGTATCTTCGCCTCGTCCCCGTGTTCGGCGAGCAGCGCCACCGCCTCCTCGATGGTGGTCGGCGCTTCGTATGCAAACGCGCTTGGGATCATCTCGGTTGCCTCCTTCCGAAGATTCCGCGCTTCCTAGTGCTCCCGGTTGGCCGCTCCCGCCGCGCCTCCCGTATCGGTCAGGACCAACGGTGCGGGACCTCTTGCGTTCCTCAACGCTCTCCTCAGATAGTTAGCGCCATGGCCACCGGCAGTTGGGCTAGCCGCCTTTGCTCTCGCCCTCGCTCCCGCTGCTCTTGCCCACCTCGGCGATCAGGCGCCACACCTTCTCTGGGGTAGCCGGCATATCAATGTGGCGCACACCGAATGGAGCCAACGCATCTACCACGGCGTTGATGACGGCCGAGCCGGCGGCAATGGTGCCGGTTTCCCCGACCCCCTTGACACCGATGGCGTTCACCGGTGACGGCGTGGTCGTGCGATCCGTCTCGATAGAGGGAACCATCCCGGCCTTGGGCACGGCGTAGTCCATCAGCGATCCGGTGAGCAGCTGCCCCGTCTCCTGGTCGTACACGGCCTGCTCGTAGAGTGCCTGTGCGATCCCTTGCACGACACCACCGTGTACCTGCCCGTCCACGATCATGGGATTGATGACGTTGCCGCAGTCGTCCACGGCGATGTACCGTTGCAGCTCCACTTGCCCAGTGTCGGCGTCCACCTCTACCACGGCAATATGCGTGCCAAAGGGGTACGTGAAGTTGGATGGGTCGTAGAAGCTGTTCTCCTCCAGCGCCGGCTCGATGTCGTTGGGCAGGTTCCAGGCCAAGTATGCTTGCAGCGCCACGTCGCCGAAGGTCTGCGCGCTCTCCGGCGCACCGCGGACGAAGAACTTGCCATCCATGAACTCGACATCTTCCGGGTCGGCTTCCAGGAGATGGGCGGCGATGCGGCGGGCCTTCTCCGTGACTTTCCGCGCCGCCAGCGCTATCGCTGTGCCCCCGACGGCCGTCGTGCGGCTGCCGTAGGTCCCCCAGCCCATCGCAATCTTGCTGGTATCGCCATAGACGATCTCCACATCCTCAATCGGAATGCCGAATTCATCGGCAACGATCTGGGCAAAGGTGGTTTCCTCACCCTGGCCGTGCGGATTGCCGCCGGTAAAGGCGGTCACTTTGGCCGTAGGATGGACGCGCACCGTCGCGCTCTCCCACAGCCCCCCTTGGAAGCCCACGGCGCCAGCGACTTCCGAAGGGCCGAGACCGCAAATCTCGGAATAGGAGGTCAGGCCGATACCCAAGTAGCGGCCTTGTTCGCGGGCCGCCGCTTGCTCTTGGCGGAAGCCGTCGTAGTCCACCATCTTCAGCGCCATATCCAAGGCCGTATCGTAGTCGCCGCTGTCGTAGGTGATACCCGTCGCCACGGTGTATGGGAACTCGTCGGCGCCGATGAAGTTCTTCCGCCGGATGGCCGCCGGGTCCATCTCCAACTCCGCAGCGAGCAGGTCAACCATGCGCTCCACCAGGAACGTCGCTTCCGGTCGGCCGGCGCCGCGGTAGGCGTCCACCGGCGTAGTGTTGGTGAGCACGCCCAGCACGTCGGCAGAGATGTTGGGAATCTTGTAGGCGCCGGAGTACATCAGGCTATGCAGGATCGTGGGAATGCCCGGCGCGGCCGTAGAGAGGTACGCGCCGAGGTTGGCCCAGACCTTCGCCCGCAGGCCGGTAATCATCCCGTCCTTTGTCGCCGCGATCTCCACGTCTTGGATGTGATCGCGGCCGTGGATCGTCGCGAGGTAGTTCTCGCTGCGACTCTCGGTCCACTTGACCGGCCGGTTTAGCTCCTTGGCGGCGAACCCGACGATGGCCTCATCGGGATAGTGGTGGATTTTGCTCCCGAAGCCACCGCCGATCTCCGGGGCGACGATCCGCAGCTTGTGCTCCGGAATACCGAGCACCCCGGACATGAGGACGCGATGGATGTGCGGGTTCTGAGAGGTGAGCCAAATCGTCATTTCTTCGGCGCCAGCGTCCCACTGGGCGACGGCCCCCCGTGCCTCCATCGAGTTCGGGATGAGACGCTGGTTGTGGAACCGGTGGCCGACGGTGACCTCGGCTACCTCGAACGCCGCGTCGGTCCCCTCGCCACCCAGCACCCAGCGGAAGGCGGTGTTGGCCGGGACATTGTCGTGGAGCTGCGGCGCGCCCTCCTCCGTGGCCTTTTCCTGGTCCACGATGGCCGGCAACTCCTCGTATTCGACCTCCACCAGCTCCGCCGCGTCGGCGGCGGCCCCGCGATCTTCGGCGATGACGGCAGCCACGCCGTCACCCACGTAGCGCACGCGGTCTATGGCCAGCGGCGGATGGTCGGGCACGACGAGGTCGGAGTCGGGAATGAGCCACGCACACGGGATATTCCCCACCCGGCCCTCTAGATCACTGCCCGTATAGACGGCGATGACTCCCGGCTGGGCGGCGGCGGCACTGGTATCTATGCTAGTGATCCGGGCGTGGGCATAGGGACTGCGGACGATCACCGCATAGACCATGTTCGCCAGCTGGATGTCATCGCAGTAGGTGGCTTGACCGGTAATCAGACGAGGATCTTCGCGCCGCCGGACCGAGGCTCCAAATAGACGACTGACGGCCATGATTGTCCTCCTCTCAACCTCTATGCCGACTGCCTCACAGTAGTCTTGACTGTCGGTAGCTCGCGGGGCGTCAAACCTGGCGCCCCGGCAACTCACCCTCCGGTAGTTAGGCTACGGCGGGACTAGCCGGCCGCCATGCCTTGGGATTGACGAGCGGCGTGCTGCACGGCCTTGACGATGTTGTGATAGCCGGTGCAACGGCACAGGTTGCCTTCCAGACCCTCGCGGATTTCCTCCTCGGTAGGGTCGGGATGGCGCTCCAAGATTTCGTGGGCGGAGATAATCATGCCAGGGGTGCAGAAGCCGCATTGCAGGCCATGCTCCTCCCAGAAGCCTTCCTGTAAGGGATGGAGACCATCCTGAGGAGCCGTCGCCGCCAACCCCTCGATGGTCGTGATCTCTGCCCCGTCGGCCTGCACCGCAAAGACAGTACAGGACTTTACCGTCTTGCCGTTCATCAGCACGACGCAGGCACCACACTGGCTGGTATCGCAGCCGATGTGGGTTCCGGTCAAGCCCAACGCATCCCGCAAATAGTGAACGAGGAGGGTGCGCGGCTCAACCCTGGCTGTCCGGGTGGTGCCGTTAATCGTCGCGGATACTTCCTGTGTGCTTACCACGGTATCATCCCCTTTCTACGATGGGTCTGCCTCACCCGGGACCTGCCGATGTCTGGCCGGTGGTCGCCGGTGCGGCGGCAAACCAGGGAGTCACTGACCCTCGGCCGGATGTTAGCGTCAGTCTAAGGATGGTCCGGCTCTGAGTCAAATAAATGACTGTGCGGCAGGGGGGGACTCACACTTCTCCCGGAAGGCTTTTTAGCCACAGAGAGCACAGCGGATGGGGTTACGACATGCCGTAGCCCCATCCGCCTGCTTTCGCAGAGTGCCAGCTTGATGTCGTCGAGCGCGCCGCATTGCCTGGCCCCCCGCTCCACACGTGGAACGAGGGCCGAGGAGTAAGCGTGCGACCTCCCTCAGGATGACGGTCCGACCCGCGTCCGGCGCTCGCCGCGGTGCAGCCAGCGGATGCGGAGTAAGTCCCCCAGCACCCGTGCGGCGTGGGGAATCGTCACGCGCATCCGTGAGCCGCCGGCATTCGTCCAACGGACGGGCACCTCGCGCACCCGGTAGCCGCTCCGTTGGGCGAGATAGAGCAGCTCCACGTCGAAGACGATGCTCTTGAGCTTCAGGCGCGCAAACAGCTCGCGGGCGATGTCGCCACGCAGCGCCTTGAACCCGGCTTGCGTATCGCCGATGCCGCGGACCGCAACCAGGGCGGCCAAAATGTGGAAGAGCTTGCCGAATGCGCGCCGGTAGCGCGGCTGGCTTGCCCGCATGTCCGCCCCGTCGGCTTGGCGCCGGGAGCCAATCGTGATCTCCGCCTCGCCGGCTTCTAACGGTCGCAGGACCCTCGGTAGCTCGGTGATGGGGGTGGAGAAGTCGGCGTCTGAGAACAGCACGTACTCGCCACGCGACGCCAAGACCGCCGCCCGTACTGCGGCCCCTTTCCCCCGGTTTCGGGGCAATCGGACCAGCCGCACGCGCCGATGAGCATAGTCTTGCACCACCTCGACCGTGCGGTCGGTCGAGCCATCATCGCACACGACGACCTCAAAGGTCTGCGGCCAGGTAGTGAGCATCGCCAGGGCGCGGTCGAGTGCTTGGGGCAGACGATGCTCCTCGTTGAAGGCGGCGATAGCCACCGTCAGATAGGGTATCTTCTCAGGCATGCGGCTGCCGTGGAGCCAAGGACAGGAGCGACGACTACGCCCGCAATGCGAGTCGTCCGTCCCTACTTCAAGGTTTCGAGGTAGACGGCGATGGCTTGCAGGCGGTCCTCGGGCAGCGGATACGGCGGCATCTGCGAGCCTTTCTTGATCCCCGGTGGGTTCTGCACCCAGCGCACCACGTTCTCGCGGCTGAAGGGCAGCACACCGGCAATCTGGCGGCTGGCAATGCCGTCGAGCGCCGGGGCCGCGACGCCGATGGCATCGGTGCCCTCGATGGAGTGGCAGGCACCGCAGACGGAGACGGTGAGCACCTTGCCTAGCTCTTCCTCGCTCTCGGTGGGCTGTGCCGTCGGTGTCGCCAACCGCTCTTCTTCGGCGAAGTGCTCAACCAGCTCCCACTCGCCACTCATGATCAGCGCTACCAGTTCGTTAATCATCTCATAGTTGAGCGGGCCGCCGTTCTCCAGGCCCCAACCCACCATCGGGGTATCTTCTCGTCCATTCTGGATCGTCTTGTAGAGGAACGCTCGCGTCTCCTCGAACGCTTCGGCATTGTCGGGCGTATTCTCGACCTGGAACGCCCCGGTGTTGAGCGGCCGCCCGATGTAGACCCCCGGCCCACCTTCCAAGAAGCCCCGGCCCTCCAGGCCGTGACAGCTCATGCAGAGGCTGACGTAGGAGTGCGCCCCCCGCTCGACCAGAAACTCGTGCTGCACGGCGGCCGCGGCCTCCTGCCGGCCCGGCTCGTTGGCCGTGTAGGCGATCATCAGCAAAAAGGTTTCTATGATGAGCACCACCCCGAACAGCAGCTTGCGGCCGTTGCCCTGCGTCAGGGGTAGGTCCACTTCCTGCTCACTCCCCGTTTCCGGCACCTCCACCCGCCGGCGGCGCCAGGAATCGAGGATCACGGCCACGGGAAAGACCAGTGCCACTGTGACGATGACGAATGTGAGCACCTACTGCTCCTTCATCGAGAAGTTGGGCGGCTGCCTCGCGGCACCGCCACTGTGTTATCCCTAGGCTGGCGTGACGTGCTCGGTCTCGTGCTTCGAGCGCTGCTGGATGTCTCCGGTATCCACGAGCACCTCGCCATTGTCAATCCTGGTCGCCATGTAGTCAAGGGGCCGCGGCGCTGGCCCGGCAATGATCTGTCCGTTGGGCAGATACGTCGAGCCGTGACACGGACACCGGAACCACCCCGTAACATCTTGCCCCTCGTAAGCAAACGTGAAGGTCTCGCGCCACGGGACCGTGCAGCCCAGGTGGGGGCACGTCTGGAACAAGGCGATGAACCCTTGGACTAACCGCACCAGATAGAACTTCCCGTCAATCTTGTAGGTGACGGAGCCGACCGCATAGTCGTCAACGTTACCCATCGAGATGACGCTGCCGAAGGCGCCGCGCTTGCGGGGCCAGAAGAACACGACAAACGCGACGAGGGCTTGCAGAGTGAGGAGGCTCATGGTGCCGAGGCCGAATATGGCCAGCACGCCGCGCCGGGGCACAGTCGCGGCCCCGGCTCTCTGAGCTGCCGCTGCGGTTGCCATCAACTTTTCTCCCGTATCTCGTACCGAGGCGAGCGTTTCCCGGCGTTAGGCCTGGCGTGGCGGTAACGCCCACGGCCAGTAAAGCTCCATGCCCGGTCCGCGCATCGCGGTGCCGATGAAGGTCAGCACCACCCAAGCCACCACAAATCCGGTGAAATAGGCGATCATCACCTCACGGATCGTCGGCTTGAATGGACGGATGATAAACCATATCGCGTAGGCGAAGACGAACATAATGACGGTGGGGATGATCACCTCGGGTACCATGCCGGTGCGTAGCTCCGGGTTAATGGCGCCCATCAGCGCTCGGACACCGATATAGTTGTCGAATACCACCAGCCCGGCGGTAACAACGGTGGTGTAGATCGCAATGACAATCGTGATCTTCAGCCCGACGGGCGAGGTGAACCAGCGCCCGCTCTCCTCGGAGTTCACGTCAATGTAGGGGATCGCCGCGAGCATAATCAGGATGATCGTCGGCACAATCACACCTGCCAGCCCCGGGTGCATGTGTAGGAGCAGCTCTTGCAGGTTCATGAAGTACCAGGGCGCCTTGGAGGGGTTCGGCGTGCGATTGGGGTTGGAGTGCTCTTCCAGCGGGGCATTGATGAACCAGGACATCACGATCAGGCCGACCGTCAACAGCGCGGTTGCCAAAAACTCCGGCATCAGCAGGTGCGGCCAGACCGTCACGTTGACCTGCGCGCGCCGCGCCGCCGAACGGAGCGCGGCGGCTGAGGAAGGAGCGCCGGCGGCCCGACGAGCCGGCGGCCGCGCTGCCGGACGGGGCGCCCGCGCAGCCGCCGGTCGTGTGGCCGCCGCGGCCGGCGCCGCTGCCGGGGCTGTCGTTGTGGCCGCAGCCGGTGCAGCCTCTGTCGCTGCCGCGGCGGCTGCCGGTCGCTGGCGACGCCGACGGAGTGGCGCTTCCCGGCCGCAGTCGGGGGTGAGGCAGGTGTTGTTGTTCGCCTCCCACGCGCTGGCGTGGTGGGGGTTCTTGCACTGCGTACAGAACACCACCTCCTCGCCTACCGCAATCGCTGTGTCTTCCCCGGGCGGAGTGACCCCGATCCAAGGCGACTTGTCGTTTGCGGTGCTCACAGTGAGCGGGCGCGGTCCACTCATAGCTCTTCTCCACAACAGTTGATGGTCAACGTACCCCTCTCTCCACTAGAGGCCGGTAAAGCTGCGCCGGTGCTGCTGTGTTTCACCCGTCTACCTAGTTCTCCATCGTGATTCAGTGAGTGTCTCTGACGCAAGTTCGCGGCTAGCCGATGTGATCCACTGCTCCCTAGCCTAGAGAGGCTGCGAAAGACCACCGTCTTGACGCACGCGCCAGAAGTGTACCGCCAAGAACACTGCCAGCAAGAGCGGCAACGCGATGACGTGGAGGGTGTACCAGCGGATGAGCGTATTGCCGCCAATTTGGGCATCGCCCAGCAGGAGCAGGTTGACCTGGTCCCCGACGATGGGCGCTGCTCCACCAATCGTCGTCCCCACCGTCACCGCCCAGAAGGCGAGTTGATCCCAAGGCAGCAAGTAGCCGGTGAAGCTCAACAACAGCGTGAGGAGAAAGAGGATCACCCCCACGACCCAGTTGAACTCCCGCGGCGGTTTGTACGAACCGGTATAGAAGACCCGACACATGTGCAGGAACACCGTAATCACCATCCCGTGCGCTGCCCAGCGGTGCATGTTCCGCATCAGCATGCCGAAGATGATGACCGTCTCCAGGTCCTTGATGTCCTGGTACGCCCGCTCCACCGACGGGACATAGTAGAACATCAGCAGGACACCGGTCACGGTGAGAATGAGGAACATCATGAACGACAGACCACCGAGACACCACGTATAGGTGAGCTTGACGGCCCCTCGTGGCACGAAGTTCGGGTGGAGGTGGAGGAAGACATTCTTGGCAACCGTCATAATCCGGTTGCGGCGGTCTATGGGATACCCGTAGCGGAAGATCGAGCGCCAGATTCGGCTATCGTACAGCTTGCGCTCCAGGCTGTCCTGGTCGGTGGTGTTGGCCACGCTTTCCTCCCCAAGCAGATCAGCCGCGCGGCAGGTTTGCGAAATAGTTCACAAGCGGCAGCCCCCATTATAGTCGGGATGGCCGCCGGCACTCAACCTGCCGCAGTGTTTCCCGCAGGGCCTTTCCAAAGTCGCCACCAACCCGGTCATTCATCACCGCCAACCCGGTCATTCTGAGCGGAGCGAAGAATCTTGGCTACGAGGGTGAGGCACGGCCCCTGCGCCCTCACGCCGGAGCAAAATTGGTAGAATAATCTGGCTCGTCGCCGCCTGGCGGTTCCGCTCGCCTGAGCCAGGTTAGCCGAGGTGGCGGAACTGGCAGACGCAAGGGACTTAAAATCCCTCGGCCCGTATGGGCCATACGGGTTCGAATCCCGTCCTCGGCACGAAGGCCAGCGATACTTTGCTGGCGGCCCTTCGGGAGGTGCAGGACATGCCTAGAAGAACCCCGCAGCGCCGCGAACGGCGCCGGCCGAAGAAAGCCGCGACCAGCGCCAAGGCGCACCGCGTCGTAGAAGCGCTGGAGCCGACGCCGATGGTAGAAGTGATCCGCAAGCGTCGCCGTAAGCGGGAGCGTGGCGTAGAGGAGGACACAGCATCGCTCGATCAGTAGCGCGGAGACGGTCACGCGGCCGCCGGGGCGGTCTACCCCGTGCCAGCGCCAAGGCCGCGCGTCGTAGTGGCCCGGTGGTGGTAGCCCTGGCCGGCCTCTCGCCTGACGACGCCCGCGAGTCGTTAGCCCGTGCAGGACCGGCATCGCTGCTTCCCAGCCTCCGATCCTTGGCCCAGGACGACCCGGAAGCGGCGCTCTCCCTCATTGAGAAGTTGACAGCGGCTCCACCGTGGCCGCTCGCCGGCGCGGCCGCTGAGTCGTTGGGCGAGGTGCGGCTGCCGGCCGCTGCCCACCTGGCCAACGCCTTGGCTAAGGGAGAGTGGCCACGTGAGGTGCGCCGGCGGGCGCGGCGGGCGCTACACCGCCTCAAGCAAGCCGGCATCAACACCGATGTCGCCCCACGTGACGCGACGGCGGGCGCGGCTGCCGCGCCGGTGGCTACCGGGCCGGCGTTCCTCAGTTCCTGTGACCCGGACGGGGCACGCGTACTCTGGCTGGCGCTCGATATCCCCGGCACCGGGCGCTCAATGGCCAACGGTGTCGTCTACGACAGTGGGCGGTTGCAGTCCTTTACGATTACGCGCCAGTCTCGGGCCGAGTTCGACCAGGAAGTCGCCCGGACGCGCGCGGAAATGGAGGCGCGCGGTTCCTTCCTCGTCACTGAGGTGCCGGTGCCCTATACGCTGCACCTGCTCACGAGCGCCGCGCAAGCGGCTATCGCCCAGCAGCGCGGCGTTCCGGCCGACTATGCCGTCTATGGCCGCTACCTCGCCGGCCCGGAGGCGCCACCGCTCCCGCCAGTCTACGACTACCTGCAAGCCACGGAGGTGCGCTTTCGCCCCGACCTACTCGATCGGTCGCCGGAGGTGTTCGACGAATCGGAAATGCGGGGCTGGCACCTATCCGAAGATGCCGTTGGCCCGATCACGGCCGTCTTTCGTGAGCGGGGGACGAGCACCCTCTCACTGCCCCCGGAAGCGGAGCGTGATCGCCTCGCGGCGGCGATCCGTGAGGTTGTGACGAGTCAGTTCCGTAATGAGCAAGGATTGCGCTGGCGGCGGCGCCTAGAGGAGATGGCCTACCATTTCGTGCGCCATGACCGGCGCTGGCCGGCACAGCTGGCGCTGGCCGCCGCGCTGGCGTTGGAGCCGCAGGATAGGCCGCCCGATGAGCACCCTTGGGTTCTGCTTCTCGCCCAACGGAGTGTGGCGCGCGCCCTCGGCGTGGACCCGGCAGAGTTCCAGCGTCAGCAGAGCCAGGGTGCGCTGGCGGGGTTGTGGTCGCCCGGCCCCGAGGCCCCCGCTGCCCCGACAGTGCCCGGCGCGCCGGGCATGCCAGGACACGAGGCGCGGCCGAGCGGGCTGATTATCCCACGCTCATAGCCCGGATAGCAGCCCTCGCTCGTTAGAGCCATACGGGCGACTCCGCCCAAGGGGCCGCTGACGAGGCCCGGATTACGTCTCAGCCGATCAATCTACCCTGACGAGCATATCTGGAGACTGGTAGTGGTTGGACGCGGCGCTGTTGCTTCTCCGGCGGGTGGAACGGAGGCAGAGCTTACGTCGGCGGTTGAGCCGCCGCTCGCTCGCGCCCTGCCGGTTGTCAGCGATTTCACCGGCGCGCCTTGGCAAGCGGAGCGGCTTGCCTGGCGCTTGCTGCTCCTGGCGGCCGTGTTATTCCTGGGGCTTGTCCTCGGCGGCTGGTACGCCGTCCGGTGGTATATCGGCAATGCCATAGTCATTAATCAAGGATTCGGCCAACGGGTCGAGGGCGTCGGCTTCATTCAGCGGACTGACCACACTGAATGGGTCGAGTTGCCGCTCATCTCTATCTTGGATGAAGGCGACACCATCCGCACGAGCGCCGGCTCGCGGGTCTTCATGCGCCTCTTCGACTTCAGCACGGTCCTCATCTACCCCGACACCACCCTCCAGGTGGTACAGCTGCGCCGCGGGCGGTTCGGTCCTGTTGATCGCACTGTCGTCTTGCGCCTGGAAAGTGGCCGGATCCACGTTGGCGTAGCACCGGAGGAGCCACCGTATGAGACGCTCCAAGGGAGTTTCGAGGTGCAGACCCCCTCGGGGCTGGTGGGCCTGCAAGATGGGAGCTACTCCCTGGAAGTAACCCCCGATGAAAGCACCGTGCTCGTGCGCGTAGGCCAGGCCATCGCCCACGCTGCCGGATCCAGTCTGACGGTGGGCACCAGTCAACGTGTCCGGATACCGACCGAACCGCCCGACGCTGCTCCGGTCGGGCCGTTACCAATCCCGCGCGATGTGCTGAAGAACGGCAGCCTGCAAGACGGGGTGCCGGGGGCACCCGGCCAGCCGGGGCGGCCCAGCCATTGGACGGTGCTCGATCTCTCCGAGCGAGAGCCGCCTGGTCTGGCCGCGTGGGAAATCGAGGCCGGTCAAGGCAAGGTCTCCTTCGAGCGTGTCGGTGAAGGACACGGTGAGACGATCATTCGGCAGTCCGTCGGCCGCGATCTCTCGGACACCGCTTCCGTCTTGCTGTCTGCCGAAGTGCGTGTAGATAGCCACTCGTTGTCGGGAGGCGGCTTTGCCGGTACGGAATATCCACTGATGCTGCGGGTCATCTATGAGGACATCAATCGCACGAAGACGGTGTGGGCGCATGGCTTCTTCGTCCACAATCGCGACGACCTGCCGGTCCGGGCGGCGACGCAGGTCCGGGCCGGTGAATGGTCGTCCTACGAGGCCAACCTGCTGCACCTGGTGCCGCGACCCGCGCACATCGAGCGGCTCGAAGTGCTGGCTGCCGGCTGGAGTTATCGCAGCGCGGTGCGGAACGTGCGGCTGGTCATTGACTGAGGGCCGCTGCCAGGTCTGCACCACCGATTTCCAGTTGATTGTGCAGACCTGGCACGGCACCCTCCCCAGCAGCCGGGGCCGGCGCCGTTCACAAATCAGGCCGCAGGCAAGACTATGCTAACTGTAGGCGTGGACATGATCGAGATTGACCGTATCGAGGGGGTGATCGCCCGCCGCGGCCAGCGGTTTCTGGAGCGCGTCTACACGCCGGAGGAGCTGGCATACTGCCGGGGGCGCGTGCCGGAGCTTGCCGCCCGGTTTGCGGCCAAGGAAGCGGTCGCCAAGGCGTTGGGGACGGGCATTCGCGGCCTGGCTTGGCGCGATATGGAAGTGGTGCCCGATCACCGCGGCAAGCCGACCGTCGCCTTGCACGGCCGCGCTGCGGCACGGGCGCAGGCGCTCGGCCTCCTGGAGTGGGCCATCTCGCTCACCCATGCGCGTGCCTACGCAGTGGCGATGGTCGCAGCGCGGTAGCGGAGCGAGCACCGACCAAGCCAAATGACGACGCCAGGTCTGCGCCACCGAGACGATCATTGGATTGTGCAGACCTGGCGCGGCAAAGCCGCACCACTCGCGGGCCAAAACTCCGGCGGTCGCAGGCCCCCGCTGTCTGTCCAGCATGGCCGGAGTTTTGGCCCGCGACCCCTGGCACCATCCGTGCGGCGTTGGCCGGTCATCGTCATTGCGGCTCGAAGCAGCAACTATGTCAACTGACGCTTTGCCACCGACCGGCCAACGCTTGGTCAGCGTCGCCGAGATGCGTGCCCTGGAGCAAGCCGCCTTTGCGCGCGGCATCACGCCGGCAGCGCTGATGGAGACCGCCGGCTTGGGTGTGGCGCGTGTCCTGCGGCGCTGGCTCGGATCCTGTCTCGCCCAGACGGCACGCTCGCGCCTCCGCTGCACCACCCCTGGCACCATCCGTGCAGCGGAGGCGCGACCCGCTGCATCGTCCCGTCGGAGGACCCTCGCCGATGAGACGCTGCTCTACCTCATCGGGTCCGGGAACAATGGCGGTGATGGTCTGATCGCCGCGCGAGCCTTGGCGCCATATGCGCGGGCGACGCGCATCTATCTGGTGCGTGACCGTGGCGATGCCCCCCTCGTCGCGGCAGTACAGGCCGCTGGCGCCGTCGTGCAGCCCGGCACGACCGATGTCGGCCGCAACTGGCTCACCGCTTGGCTGCGGGAGGCCAGCGTAGTTGTTGATGCGATCTTGGGTATCGGCGCCTCCCCGCCCTTGCGCGAGCCGGCCCAGGAAGTGCTCGCCGCCGTCCGGCAGGAACGCCGGGGCGCGTGGCCGCGCACCGTCGCCGTGGACGTGCCCAGCGGCGTTGACAGCGACAGCGGACAGGCCGATCCCCTGGCGTTTGCCGCCGACACGACGATATCCACCGGGCCAGTGAAGCTGGGCCTCTACCTGCCCCCCGCTGTCGGCCTGGTCGGCCGGATACAGCGCGTGGATTTGGAGTTGTCGGCCGAGACGCAGGCGGCGGTCCCTGTCAGCACGGTGCTCGCGACGGCCCCGGCGCTCGCAGCGCAGTTGCCGCCGCGCCCGTCGTCCGGCCACAAGGGGACGTTCGGGAAGGCCCTCGTGGTCGGTGGCTGCGTGCAGTATACGGGCGCGCCGGGGCTGGCCGCGCGCGCTGCCGGCCGCGTTGGCGCCGGCCTCGTGAGCCTCGGCTTGGCCGCCAGCATTCAGCCGATTATCGGGGCCACCCTCCTCGATGCCACCTACTGGCCACTCCCCGACGGCACTACCGGCTCCCTTGGGCCACCGGCGGCCGCTCCCCTGCTGGCCGTTGCCGAGAGCTACGATGCAGTGCTCATCGGGCCGGGTCTGGGCCGGGCGCCTGGCGTAGACGAGTTTGTGGCGACCGTTGTGCGGGGACTGGCGGTAGCGCGCGAGCAGCCCCAAGCCGTCGTTGTGGATGCCGACGCCCTCAACGCGCTCGCCGGTACGGCCGTCTGGTCGGAGCTGGCGCCCGGCCGCTGCATCCTGACCCCCCATCCCGGCGAGATGGCTCGGCTCGTGGGGTGCTCGGTAGCCGCAGTGCAGGCGCAGCGTGTCTCTATCGCACGAGAGGCCGCGCAACGCTGGCAGCAGATCGTGGTTCTGAAGGGCGCGCCGACCGTTGTAGCCGCCCCGGACGGCCTGGCGACGGTCATTCCCTTTGCGAACCCGGCGTTGGCCACTGCTGGCACCGGCGACGTGCTGGCCGGCACCATCGTCGGGCTACTGGCGCAGGGTGTGACGCCGCATGCAGCCGCGCGGCTCGGCGTGTGGCTGCACGGCGCCGCCGGCGAGCGCGTGCGCGCCCAGTTCGGTGTAGCGGGCGCAGCGGCGAGCGACTTGCTAACGTACTTGCCCGCCGCCCTCCGCTACCTGCGAGGCCGCTAGCGCCACCGGCCCGTTGCGGTAGTAACCCCAGCGTTGACGCACTAGGCACTGTTGACATTTCCCGGTCATTCCCGCAAAAGGAGACCTTTGCATAACTCGTCATTCCCGCGAAAGCGGGAATCCAGGGCACGTGCGCTGGCTACTGCCCCCAGCGCCTCAATGCCGACTTCCGCCGGCATGATGCAAGGGGGTTGAGGGAGCCACCTTCTAGCGCAAATATCGACGGAACCTAGCCAGGAGACCGGTAATCCCGTGGTGCAAAACGCGGCAGAGTTGAGTCCCCGGACGAGAGCGCTCCGTGCGCCGGTGCTGGCTATCGCCGGCGCGGCGGTGGCGCCGGATCATCCCGGCCTGGACCCGGAGGCGCTCATCTGGGCGGAAGTCAACCTGGATGCACTTGCCGCCAATGTCCGGGCGCTGCGCTCCCACGTTGGGCCGCGCGTCCGCCTTCTCGCTGTCGTCAAGGCCAACGCCTACGGACACGGCGCTGTGCCGGTTGCTACGGCGGCCCTGGCAGCCGGCGCGGACGGCCTGGCGGTGGGGCGGCTGGACGAAGCCGTCGAGCTACGCGACGCGGGCATCACGGCACCTATCCTCGTGCTGGGGCCGCTGCCGGCGTCCGCCGCCACACGCTGCATTGCGCTGCGTCTCACGCCGACAATCCATGACCTGACGGTGGCCAGAGCAATCGCGCACGCTGCGCGCGCTGCCGGGCGGTCGGTGCCGGTGCATATCAAGGTTGATACGGGCATGACCCGCTTTGGTCTCCTGACGGACGAGGCCGTCGCCTTCACGAGCGTCGTGGCGGCCATCGCAGGGCTGGAAGTCGAAGGTCTCTACACTCACTTCGCTGCTGCGGATGCAGCTGACCTGACCACTACCCGGCAGCAGTTGGCCGCTTTTCTGGATGTCGTCGGCCGGCTACGTGCAGCCGGCATCGCCCCGGCCGTGCTCCATGCGGCCAACAGCGCCGCCACCTTGGCGCTCCCGGCGGCGCATTTCGATCAAGTGCGCGTCGGTGCGGCGCTCTACGGCCTGCACACGGCTGACGCTAGTGCTGATGCCGGCGGCCCACAGTTAAGAAATCGGTGGCGCGCTTCCGGCGTGGCATCCCTAGCATCGGCACTCCGCCCCGTGCTTACCCTCAAGACGCGCGTCATCCGGCTACGCGGCGTGCCGGCCGGCACACCGGTGAGCTACGGCGGCACGTACCGCACGACCGAGGCCACCTGCCTTGCGACCATCGCCGCCGGCTACGGCGACGGCCTGAGCGTCGCCCTCTCCAACCGCGGCGCAGTGCTGCTCGGCGGCCAGGTCTGTCCGATTGTGGGGCGCGTGTGTATGGATCAGCTCGTTGTGGACTGTCGCGACGGCCGCGGGATACGGGAAGGGGATACGGCCGTCCTCATCGGGCAACAAGGCGCGGCGGCTATCACCGCCGAAGACGTAGCGGCGGCCAGCGGGAGCACCAACTACGAGGTCGTTACTCGCCTATTGGCCCGCGTGCCCCGGTTCTATCGCTGGAGCCAAGCGCTCACGAGCGCGTTTCACCCACCCAATGGCGCCACGGTGCATCCTCCCGACCCGTCTCACTCCCCGCCGCCCCTCATTGCGGCGAGGGCCGCAATCCAGATCGACCGGGGGGGCCACGAATGGCGCTGACTTCCGGCTTCCGCTGGAATGAACCATCGCCCTACCTCCGTAACCTCCTCCGCTCTTGAGCTATCGCCGCCGGCACCGGCTCGGCGCCGCGCTGGGCGATGATGATGCCGGCCACAATGGCCGTCCCTCCAACTACGAGGGTCAACGTCAGCGGCTCGCGGAGGAAGATGACGCTCAACGCCACCCCCAATGGCGCGATGAGGTATTGGAGAGGGGCTACCTGCGTCACCGGGAGGATGCCGAGTGCGTAGTACCAGAGGCTGAAGTTGAACGCCGTACTGAATAGCCCCATATGTACGAGCAGGAGCAGTGTGCCGGGGGAGACGCTGTCCAAGAGCGCGAAGCCGCCGGCAAACGCAAACACGAGGGGCGTGAGCACCAGTGCTGCCCAAAGACATGCCAGTGACGTGGCGGCCACGGCGTCTCGGCCGGGCATCACCCGCCGCGCAACGATAGTTGCTATCGCGATGAGCATACTGCCGGCCAGCGAGAGACCGACCCCACGTAAGTCGGCCGTTGCAAACGCCTGCCACCAAGGGCCGCTGCTCGCCGCAGTGTCCGCGCCGATCACGACGAGACCCACGCCGACGAGCGCGATGAGCGATCCCGTGAGCAGCCGGCCCGGGTGTACGGCACGACCGAGCAGCGCTACCGCCAGCGCCAGCCACAGCGGGGACATGTTGTTGAGCAGGCCGTTCACCGATGCTGCCAGAAACCGCTGGGCCGACAGCACCAGCAGCGAGGTGCCCACAAAGTTCATCAGCCCGAGCAGCAGCCAGCCCCACGGCCGCGTCCTGCCCTCGGCACGCAGTTGCGTCCAGCCGCGCCGCAGCCCACGTTTCGAGACCACGGTAATCAGCGCGAGCGCCAGCCCGGCGACGGCCGCTCGCGCCCAGACGATGTGCAGCGGCTCGACCTCGGCCAGCGCCAACTTTGCAGCCGCATACATGGAGGCCCAGCCGAGGCTGGAGCAGGCGGCAGCCAGAAAGGCCCAGCGTTCACGGCCCATGGATGCTCTTCAGGTAGGCAAGAGTAGGCTCGACCTCGGTGCAGTGCCGATTACCCCGACCGGGCCACCTATTGTACCGGTCTGCCCGGTTCGTCACGCCGGTAGACGCGGCCGAGCCGCTGCCGGCTCCGGTCGGTCGGAGGCGTCATACCGGCACCAGCGCCGTATAGTCGTCCCTTGCGGAGGGGCCGGCCTGTCCGAGACCCGGCTGCTCGATCACGATAGCCGGCCCCAGCGTGGCTGCTGGTACACTGCTAGAGTAAGTACTGGGCGGGTGTACCGCGTCGTAGTCGGTCGTAGTCGGTCGTAGTCGAGATGATGAAGAATGCCATGGTAGAGACTGTTTCTAAGCGTGATGTTGAGCGCCGGGATCGCATTGACGCAGATCGCCGAAAGCGTTTCGAGATGCTGGACAGAATCGGCGCGGCGTTCAAGGACGTGCCTGCTGAAGAGATCGAGCGTGAAGTCAATCGCGCCTATGCCGAAGTCAAGCGCGAGAACATCGCGCGGCGTGCTGCCGACTCTTCATGACTAGGGTGGTCCTTGATGTCAACGTGCTGGCGTCTGGTGTTCTAGGATTCCTCCAACCTTCTACGCCACCCGGTTTGCTGCCTCGCGCCTGGGGGGCGGGCAGTTTTCGGTTGATTGTCTCCGAGCCTATCCTGGCCACGCTCCGAACGACCCTGGCCAAGCCCTACTTTCAGCGGCGGCTCACTGCTGCGGAGATTACTACTTTCGTCGCCCTGCTGCGCCAGGAAGCCACACTCACCCCGGTCATTGCGCCGGTACATGGCATCGCGCCCGATACCGAAGACGACTTGGTGCTGGCGACCGCCGTGAGTGGGCAAGCCGACTATCTCGTGACAGGAGATGCGGCATTTCAGGATTTGCAGACCTACCGGGGAGTACGGATCGTCAGTCCGCGTGTGTTCCTGGCAATTCTCACCTCAGCCTAGCCCCGACGGTGCCGGCATCGGCGCCGCTCAGGTCGCTCTTGGGCAGTACGATGATCAGTCCCGCTGCGTCAGCCTCAACGTCGTCACTGCCTCCTGCGCGGCGGCGGCGCGGTCGAGAGGCAGGTAGTGATAGCGGCCGTTGAGCCACTCGATGAGCTGGTCGCCATAGTGCGGGCTGCCCGGGTGCCCCGATTGCCCCTGCGCGTCAACGGCCCACAGGCCGGGCGGATCGGTGCCCAAGTCGGCAATCAAGCGGTAGTTGGCGCCCATCGCCGCGCCCCAGTTAGGGTCGAAGCCCGTATTGCAGACGGTCATGCCGTTGCCACGCACCGGCCGGCCGCCGCGGTCGAGCAGTGTGCCGAGGTCGCCGCGCTGTGTGAGCACATGGCGCAGGTGGATCTTGTGCAGCCGGCCCCAGCGCCACTCCGCCATGTCCGGGCCGAGACGAGCTTGAGCTTCGTCGAGCGCCGCCGCCATGGCGGCCACAATCGCCGGTTCGCGCTGGCCGTCCGCAAACCAACCGGCCTCATCCCCTGCGAGGAGCGCCGTGGCCAAGCCGGCGAGTCCGCCGGCGACGAGCGCGGCCGTATCGTCCGGGAACCGCTCCGCGGCCACGTGCTGGCTCCAGTGGCCGAAGAACACGTCGAAGATCGTCGCCCCGATGCGATCCGTCTCCATACGGCAGTCCCACGCCGCCAGGTGCCTCGTTGCTTCCTGGATGCGCGGGTCGGCACGTCCGGCAGCGTGTCCGTTAAGGATCGGCAAGAGCGCCGGTACGCCGGCCACCGCACGTAGCGAGAGCACGTCCTGGTGCATCCGCGCGAAGTCGTCGCGCGAGTGCTTGGCTTGCGCTTCGAGCAGTTGCCGCACGCGGCGGGCGCGATAGCCGCTGGCCCAGCGGCCGAACAGAGGGTAAGGGAAGTCGTCGGGCGCGGTCCGATTGTTCGCGGAAGCGATCCAGCCGCGCTCCGGGTCGCTCCACTGCGGCATTTCCTCCCGTGGCACGAGTCCCTGCCACTGATGGTCCGGATCCCAGCCGGGGCGGTAGCCCCGTTCCTCCACGGTGCGTATAGGGATCTGACCGGTAGCCTGATACCCAATGTGCCCCGCGTCATCTGCCATCACCAGGCTCCACGTTGGCACGCGCCAGCCCTTGACCGCCTGCCGCAACCCGGCGACGGTTGTGGCGCGATCCATCGCCAGTAGCGACGTGAGCCAGCCGCAGTGGTCCACCAGAGCCGCACCACCGATCTCATTTGATTGTGCGGCTCTGGTGGGCCAATAGATAGTGCCGAGCCAGCGCAGCGACACCGGGCCGGCCGCGCGGGCCGAAGCAGGCAGCAGCTCGTCCACGATGGGGCCATTGCGCGACGAGCGGATGGTCTTCCTGACCGTTTCACCGTCCCGCACTTTGATCTCCTCGACCCGCTCCCGCGCCGGTTCCCAGCGGCCGTCGTAGAGGAAAGCGCCTGGGTGTGCCGGATCCGTGCGTTCCTGGTACAGGTCGCGTTGCGAGCAGATGTTGTTCGTAATCCCCCAGGCCACGCACTCGTTGCGTCCGAACATCACTGCCGGCATCCCGGCGTAGGCCATGCCGGTCACGTTGAACGAGCCGCCGGACAGCGTCACCTCGTACCAGCACGACACCGCGGCGAAGGCGATATGCGGATCGCTTGCCACCAGCGGTTTGCCGGTAGTAGACCGCGACCCGGCGACGACCCAGTTGTTGCTGCCCTGACAGGCCAAAGCTGCACCACACCTGGCATCATCCGTGTAGCTTTGGCCTGTCACCACCCCCTCTTCGGGGTCGCCGACCCCCACCCCGACCGGCTGCGTCCCGACTCGTGCGGAGGCATACGAGCCGGGCGGCAGAATGCTCTCGTCGTCGGCCTCGCCCTGTAGGAACGCGCGGTAGCGCGCGCCCTCCCCGAGAGTACGCTTGCCGAGTTCTGGAATGAAGATCACCGGCAGGCGCACCGTCAGGTAGGCGCGGAACTCACCGGCGATGGCGAGGCAGTCCACCGGCGACCATGGCTCAGGGGCGTAATCCAGCAGATCGAACTCGATGGGCAGACGGTCCCCGCTCGCCGCAATGACCGCGTTGACGCCATGGGAGAAAGCCGCCACCAGCCGCCGCGTCTCGTCGGGCGTCTGCTGCCATTCGGCTTCCGCAATACGGCGAATATCGAGGATGCGGGCAACGACATCCAGGTCCAACCCATCGGAACCGAGGATTTCGGAGAGACGCCCCACTGCCTTGCGCCGCAGGTAGTCGAGTTGGAAGAGGCGATCCTGCGCCATCGCGTAGCCGAATCCGAAGAACAAGTCCTCGTCGGTGTCGGCGGAGACGTGCGGGATACCCCAGCGATTGCGGTCAATCTTGACCACCCCGTTGACCGCCGCCTGCTGCCGGCCGCTCTGCTCGGGAACGCGCGCGCGCGTCTCCTCCCGCCACCAGGAATCGAACTCCGCGCGAGACAGGCCGCCGGCAGCACAGACCGCCTGGATCGACTCGCCGGCTCCGAGCCGCCTGAGCAATTCCTTCGATTCGAGCTTCACCGTGTTAGCCTCCCGTCTGAGGTCGCTGTGGCCCCCCGTCCCCTATGGCCCCTCTGCGGCAGCGGGAGGTGGAGGGAGGGCTTGTCGCCAGCGGTTAGTTAGAATGAGGGTACAGCACGCGAAGGCAAGGCTCTGCTATGGGAACATTCGGTTGGCCGGTGCGGATTTCCAGCGTGGACGGTCAGCGGTCCCAGGACATCGAAGCAACGGTGGATACCGGTGCCACCTACACTACACTGCCCACTCCCCTGCTGCGTGCGCTAGGGGTTGCACCGCTGGGGAAGCGCAGGTTGCTCTTGGCCGACGGGCGACGCATCGAGATGGACTACGGAGAGGCCCGGGCAACCGTGGATGGCGAGACCGTGACAACCCTGGTCGTTTTTGGAGCAGACGATGCTCCTGCCCTGCTCGGTGCCTATACCTTGGAAGATCTGGCATTGGCGGTTGACCCGGTGGAACAGCGATTGGTTCCAACCCACCTCATCATGTACTAGGGCTGGCCGCTGCCCTGCCTTGATTAGGAGGTGAGGGCCAAGCTGACCCGCCTCACACCCCGGCCAGTGCTTCCTGGCAACGGCGCAAGGCGGCGATGTGCTCGTCCGCGGTGCTCAAGCCCGCCCCCATCGTGTTCACCGTCAAGTAGGACGCGCCGAGTGTGTGCCACCATGCGGCGCGCTCTTGCCACTCGCCCTCGCTCCCCCCGGCAAAGGTCACCGACCCTTCGATGCCGATCTTGGCGGGATCGCGTCCGGCCGCTCGCGCATACTCGTGTAGGCGTGCTACCGACTCCTCTGCGTCCTGGCCCGGATGGAATTGCGGAAACCACCCGTCGCCCAGTCGTGCAATCCGGCGCAGCACCGGGTCGGCGCCGCCGCCGAACCAAATGGGAATCGGGCGCTGCACCGGCAAGGGATTGATACCGGCCCGGTTGATCGTGTGCCACTGGCCCGTCAGAGCCGCACCACCGATCTTATTTGATTGTGCGACTCTGGCGGGCCACTGCCCATCGAACGTCACCAGCTCCTGCGTCCACAGAGCGCGTAGCACCTGTACCTGTTCCTCGCTGCGCCGGCCGCGGTCGTGGAAGCTCGCGTTCAGCACCTCATACTCGACCCGGTTTCGTCCAATCCCCACCCCCAGCCGCAGGCGACCGCCGCTCAACACGTCAAGCTCGGCGGCCTGCTTGGCGACCAGCGCCGTCTGCCGCAGCGGCAAGATCAGGATGCCGGTCACGAATTCGAGCCGCCGGGTGACCGCCGCCAGATACGCAAAGAGCACCAGCGGCTCGTGGAACTGGTCCTCGTGCGTGTACAGCCGCCAGCCGTGGGTGAGGCGGTCCGGATGTGCGCCAACCACGTGCTCATAAGCCAGGAGATGGTGGTAGCCCAAGCCTTCTACGGCCTGGGCGTAATCGCGAATCACGACCGGATCAGCACCGATTTCGGTTTGCGGAAAGACGGCCCCTAGTTGCACGGTATGTCCTCCTCGCTGTAGCCACAGTTGGTCACGGAGTGCATAGGGGTGTTAGGCGCTCTGTGGCTGATCGGCCCCTCGCGCTACTGTGCGACGTAGCCACCGTCTACGGGCAGCGCGTGCCCCGTGACGGACGCGGCGGCCTCCCAGCAGGGCCACACGACCGCCGCCGCGACCTCGTTCGGCTGGCCCAGCTACCCCAGCGGATGAGCCGCGATCACCTGCGGCGACGATACCCCGGCGTTGTTGAAGGCACAGTCTAGCCGGCTATAGACGGCAACGGTCTTGTGGATCAGCGCCTCGACCGCGGCGGCCGGCGCTACGTCCGTCAGGATGAAGTGGGCTTCACTGCCAGCCGCCGCGACTCGGTGTACCGTTTCTGCGCCGTCGGCCGCATCCACGTCGGCCACGATGACCCTGGCACCGGCGCGGCCGAGGCACGAGCCGCCGCCCGTACCCAGCGCAATCTTACCCTCCAATGAGCCGGACATGGCAAGCCTCCCTCTATTACTAACCCGAGCAATCCCCACTTCCCCCGTTGTCATATCCCCCACCGGCCCTATATGCCCCCATTGACGGGAGGTTGGCAGATGCACGACACGCTGGCGCACAGGCAGTGCCGGCTGGGGACTCGCACCGCGTCGCGCCGGCCGCCCGCGGTGGCATCGTCTACGGCGCGGGGTCCGGCCCGATCCCGCGCCACCCCGCCGAGGGCACCGGGCCATGAGCGACCCCCCGCCGCGCTGTCTGCGGCGAGGCATGGCCGACTGAGTGCCGCTATGAGGGCACCGGGTCCTGACGTACCCCGCGCTACCCCAGCGTGGGCGCCGGGTCAGGGCTGTCTGAGTGCCGTTAGGGCGCCGGGTCACGACCGACCCTCCGTCGCGCCAATGCGCGCGGCGGGGCGTGGCCGTCCGTGCGCCATCAGGGCACCGGGTCCTGACGTACCCCGCGTCGGCACGACGCGGGCGCCGGGTCAGGATCGTCTGAGTGCCGTAAAGGTGCCGGGTCCGGACCAACCGCACGCCACCCCGTCGTGGGTGGCCGGTCCTGACCGTCCGTGCGCCACGACGGCCACCGCGGCGGCCGCCGCCCGTCCCCATGTCGTGCTCCCGTCGTCGTCGCCGGGCTATGACTGTCCCCGTCAGGCCCCCGCCGGCGCCGGGCTAGGCCCAACCTCCCGTCACCCCACCACCGCGCCGAGCGAGTGCCTGGACCGCTCGGCCTGGCCGCCACCGCATCGGGCTAGAGCCTGGACAGCCCGGCGTGGACGCACCGCCCGCGAGGAAGGAGCACGCCCCCTGACCGCTAGCTAACCGACCCTACCGTTATCCATCGTGCTAGGCCGCCTCGCCCCCCGCATGGAGGGGCGTGCTGAATCGCGCCCAGGGCAGCCCGGCCAGCGCCGGCATGGTGCCCGGCCCAGCGGCCGGAACACGATGCCCCCGGCGCGCGCTTCAACGCGCCCCTCCCAGGGCGCCGGGAATGACGCCCCAACCTACAGACCTACCCCGGCCTTTTACGTAGCAGCAAAGCTGGCGTCGTCAACGGTGCATGACGACGTTGAAGCGGCGCACGAGTATCACCAACAGGAGCGCCTGGTAGGCCAAGCCGATGGGCAACGAGAGCCAGTAGTACGGGTCGCCGGCTTGAGCCAGCCAGTAGAGCTGCGCTGGCCAGAAGTTGGGCATGATACCGAATGCCCACTGCCACGGTGCCGGCACAAAATAGGCGATCAGCGGAGGGAAGTACAAGACGCCGAGGGCCTTCATGAGTGCGAACCCCTGCACCTTGTTCTCGGCGAGCGCCGCTAGCGCCAACGCGAAGATCGGGGCCAAGGGCGTTGCGACCAGCGCCGCCAGCAGCAAGGGCACCAAGCCGGCGTCCATCAGCCCAGCGAGCGGAAACACCCCGAGCGTCAAGACGTAGCTGATTAGCATGGGTGCGGCCAGGCGGTAGACCAGGTAGTTACGCATCGGCAAGGGTGTCACCTGGAGGGCTGTCAAGGTGTGGTCGTCGCGCTGATCGAGCAGGAGAAATCCAACGAGCACTCCGGCCATGATGGGCGTAAGCAGCAGGAGTGCATAGCTCAGGACGATTGGGAGGTAGGGCAGTAGCTCGATCTGGATGAGTGCGCCGACGCGATCCACCATATCCGGGAGCACCCAGCGCACCGCTGCCCCTAGAAGCAGGGGCAGCAGGAGCACCCAGCGCAACAGGGAGTCGCGGCCCACGCTCTTGACGTCAATCGGACCGAGGGCGCGCACGACCTGGAGCATACCCATCTCAGTGGACCCCGGCGCGAGCCACAATGAAGCGGCGAAAGGCCCGCTGACTCCACACCGCGACCAAGACGATCCAGAGCGTCGAGTAGAGCACCCCATAGAGCAGGCGGGCAGTATCCATCGGCCCAAAGGCCGCTGCCAGCACGAGCAGGGGAGCGTGCAGCGGGTGGAGGTAGATCACCCAGGTAGTCCACGTACCCAAATAGACGAGCAACGGTACCGAGAGTGCCGACGTATAGAGCAGGGAAGGCAGCAAGTATTCGTTGAGCGAGTCATAGCGTGCGACGACTAGGAACCCGGCCAAGACGTACAGTGCCGACGCCAGCGCCAGCCCGGCGATCAGCGGCAGGATGTCGAACTCGAGACCGTAGAGTAGCCCTACGAGAACGACATTCTCGACGAGCGTCAGCAGGGTCAGCGTGAGCACTTTCGAGGCCAGATACTCGCCGATACGCAGCGGCGTGACGACGAGCGCTTCCAGCGTCCCTTCACCCTTCTCCAGCAGCAGCAAGGCGCCGACGAAGTAGAAGGTAGTGATGATGAGGTTACCCGACACGAGGGCGGGCATGAGCCAGCCCAGTTGACTCGCCGGATCGAGCGCTGGGAGTTGATTGCGGATCACCACCCAGGCCACCACGATGAAGGCGGTCGCGTAATAGAAGCCGTTGCGGAATTGCAGCCGGATATCCCACCACATCGTCGCCAGCAGGCGCTTCATTGCAGGCTCCGTCCGGTGACCTGAATGAAGATGGCCTCTAGCGTTGCCTCCTGGGTGTGGATCGTCTGCACGGTACCAGTATGGAGCAGGCGCAGAAAATCGGCGTTGTGCCCCAATCCATCCAAGGCAAAGTCCCGGTGTGTCGTGGCATCGTTTATTGGGTGACGCGCCATGTATTCCACGCGGACGATAGGCCGCCCGTAGCGCAGTTTCAGCGCCCGCGGCGTATCTACCAGGACAATCCGACCGGCCGCGATGAAAGCCACGCGGTCGCAAAGCTCCTCGGCCACCGCCATGTTGTGGGTAGTCAGAAAGATCGTCTTGCCCGCTCGCTGCTGCTCCTCGATGAGGTCCATAATGCGGCGCGCATTCAGCGGGTCCAACCCGGCGGTTGGCTCATCCAGAAAGAGCACCTCCGGGTTGTGCAACAGCGCGCGAGCCACACTCAGGCGCTGCTTCATGCCCTTGGAATACTGCGAAACGCGCAGCGGGCCAGCATCGTCTAGCCCGACCATGGCGAGCAAGGACGTCGGTGGTTGCGTTGCGCGGCTGTAGAGGGCGCTGAAATAGCGCAGGTTTTCCAGGGCCGTGAGCTTGAGGAAGTGGTTCGGGAATTCCGGTGAAACGCCGATCAGCTCGTAGTAGTCGGGGTGCCAGTCGGCCAGGTCTCTGCCCAAGACGGTGACTTGGCCCCGGTACCCCCGCAAGAGACCGATCAGAATGCGCTGTGTAGTGGACTTGCCGGCACCACTCGGTCCCAGGAAGCCGAAGACCTCGCCCCGCTCGACGGCGAAGTCCAGGCCGGCGATGGCCGGATCGCTGCTCTGGGCATACGTGAAGGTGAGACCACGAACCTCAATCATCCCGCTGGCATCCCGTTAAAGTTAAAGTGGAAGGCTAACGCAACCCGAGCGCGGCGGCTAGGGCTAAGACGGAGCGCTCGGAGCATCGCTTTCCCTGAGGAACAGTGGTGAGCAGGGCACTAACGGGACGGGTAGCGATGCAGAGCCTTAATAAGGAACTGAAGCCAGTAGCGCTCTACAACGCCCCGGACGGCACTTTACAGTACCATGCTGGCTTCACTGCTAGTGAACCGCCAGTTCCTTCCTGTTCGCAAGAGTTCGGCTAAACTCTAACCGCTACTCCAGCCGGAAGAAGGTCCCGGCGATGTACCGCACGCTGGCCGACTCGGGCACCGGCTCCTCGCTATCCCGCGAGGCAATCCAGTAGGCTGTGAACAGCCGCCCGTCCGGCAGTTCGGTGAACACCTCGTACCCCAAGTCCCACGTGTAAGCGTCACGAAGCGGCCGCAACTGCGCCACCCTGGGTGCAACTCGGACTTGTAGCCACTCTTGCCAACGACTATCCTAGGAATTCAGGCGGGCTGCTCAACGAGGGAAGCGGCTCCAGCCGCGAGAAGGAACGGAGTGGCAGCCAACTCTTGGTGCAAGACTCGCCGCAGATCATCTTCGGTACCAATACCGTCATCCATCAAGGTCATGCCTTGCACGATGGCAGCCATCAACCGTCGTTCGAGGTGATTAACTGGCAGTTGCCCCAACCGATGGTCGAGCATACACCCAACATCCCACAATTCGGCAAGCGAGATGTCAGTAGTGAGATAACGGCGCGTCGCTTCAGCAAGGGTTTGATGAGCGTCCATGAATGCCTCCCATCCGACCGATCCAAGCAACCGCCGCTACTGTTGCCAGTCTGAACTCCGGCGTGTGTTCAATGCCAGCGGCATTTGGCCGAGAGCACAGGCCGGAGCGTATCAGTTGATCCTCGAAAGAGAAAGTCCGTGCCGCTATCCAGATGAGCCAATCGGCACGCGGTCGCAGGTGTGGCGGATTATGAATGGGATGGAGAGAGTGGCTCTCGTGCATCTCTATCGGCGACCGGACGGGACGTTGGGGGCAAGCGGCTTGCCTGATCCCAAGATTGTTGTTCACAATGGGGTGACGCATTGCCTCGCTAGACAACCCAGCAAGAATTGAGCCTCCCCTAGCTGTAGTGTACCAAGGTACATAGCTGCTTGCCAACTACGGAGTGGCCTGCTCACCAGCGGTCAAGCCTCGATAGGTAAGCCGCCTGTTCGCAAGAGTTCGGCTAAACCCTAACCGCTACTCCAGCCGGAAGAAGGTCCCGGCGATGTACCGCACGCTGGCCGACTCGGGCACCGGCTCCTCGCTATCCCGCGAGGTAATCCAGTAGGCTGTGAACAGCCGCCCGTCCGGCAGTTCGGTGAGCACCTCGTACCCCAAGTCCCACGTGTAAGCGTCACCGCGGACCACAAACTCCTCGCTCCACGTCTCCCCCAGATCGTCACTGACCACCCCCAGAATGCCGCGTCCGCCGCGCGCCGGATACTCGCGGCGGGCAAACAAGACGAGAATGCGCCCGTCGCGCAGCACCAAGCCACGCGGCGACCGGTACCGCGGGCCGCTGCGGTCTCCAGGCGCCCGGTCGGGGAGCGAGCCGGTGAGCGGCAAGTTGTACGTTCCGGGGCTGACAATCGCGCGTGGCGCCGACCAGCTCATGCCGTCGTCTTCCGAAAATGCCACGTGGGGCCAGCCTTCGGAAAGCTGGTGCATGACACACATCAGCCGATCATCGGGCAGCCGATGTACCCCCACGTAGCTGTAGCCGTGCGTGTAGTCAGGTGCCCGCCGGGCGCTGGCCACCTCGCTGACGTACTGCCAGTTCAGGCCATGGTCGTAGCTGACATAGAAACAGACAGTGTTGCGGTGGTAGGTGCTGCCCACAATACCCAACACGCCGTTGTCAAACTGCACGTGGCCCAGGTTCACACAGAGAAATCCGCCGTCGGGTGCCCACGATGGCCCCTCGATCAGCGTGGCGTGCCGCTCCCAGGTCCGGCCACGGTCCCGGCTGCGGAGGGAAAAGGACGGCGGATGCTCGCGGCGACCCAAGTGAAAGTTGATGCCCGGATCGAGTGGCGAGGCGTTGAGCATGCGGCCGCCGAAGGGAAACTGCAAATACTCGCCGTGGCAGAAATGAATGATCGCATCGGGATCGGCGAGATCGATCTGCTCGCGTCGCTCTGGTGCAACCGGGCGCAGCCAGTCGAGAATCTCATCCAGGGTCCGGTCATTGTGCCAAATCCAGGCGCGCTCACTAGCGGGCCAGGTCCGCCCGTAGTCGAAGGAGCGACTGAGTAGCACGCCGCCGGCCCTGGCCCCGCGCTCGGTGACCGGGTAGGCGTGCCGGCCCGTTCGGAGCGGGGCCAGCGCAGCCTGGTAATCCACCGGTCCCGCCAAGTAGGCCACGGCAAGCTCACCGTCACCGAAGTTCCAGAGGCCGCCACGGTTGGGACCGTACAGGTAGAGCGTCGGATCGTAGTGGACCCGCAGGTGCTCGACCTCCCGCACCGCGACCTTGCGGACGCCGAGTCGCCGTCGGGACGGATACGTGGCCATCGCGTGCTCCTCTTCTGAGCGAGTGTGCAGCGGCACGACCGGGGGTGGTGCCACTGAGTCTATACCCTCTCACTACTCACCATGTCCTGATACGCTTACTCTGCTCACCGCAGCGGCGGCCCGGCACGCCACGCTGCCGTGTGGACCTACTCTCGGGAGGATGAGGAACAGGAGATGTTAGGCCAGATACCACGAGTGATCCGGGCCGGTTGTCTGATTGATGGCAGCGGCCGGCCGGCGTTACGCAATGCCGCCATCGTGATCGACGATGGCGTAATCACCTTCGTCGGCCCGGACGACGCGCCTGAAGTCCCGTCGGTGCCGGTCGACCAGCAACTCGACGCTCGCGATGGCACGGTCTTGCCCGGTATCATTGATACGCATGTGCATCTCGCCTTCAATACGCGGACGGCGGCTTCCGTGCCCGCGGTCATCGAGCAGACACGCACCGATGATCTGACGCTGCTGGGTGGGCGCGTCATCCAAGCGGCGCAGGCGGCGCTCTCCGGCGGCACCACGACGCTGCGCGACTGCGGTGCGCCCGGTTTCGTGACCCTCCGGGTCCGCGACCTGATCGCCAACCGCTTTATCAGCGGGCCGCGGTTACTGGCCAGCGGCATGCCCATCACGACGACGGGCGGACATCTGTGGTGGTGTGGCCTGGAAGCCGACTCGCGCGACGACGTGATCCGCGCGACACGCATGTTGATCCGTGAGGGCGTGGACTTCATCAAGATCATGGCGACCGGTGGCGGGATGACCGTCGGGACCAATACGGCCCAGCCCCAGTACGATGCGGAGGCGCTCAGTGCCATTGTGCGCGAGGCGCGACGCCTCGGTACCCCCTCCGAGGTCGGACGTTCGGGGCGCTTGACCACCGCCCACTCCCACTGCGCCGCCGGCCATCTCAACTGTCTGGCGGCCGGCGTGGACATGATCGAGCACTGTAGCTGGAATACTCCCGACGGCGACACGCGCTTTGAGCCGGAGGTGGCCAAGCAGTTCGTAGATCACGGCACCTACATCAGTATCACCATCGGCAATACCACCCGCGACGTCACACCTACCTCGCCGGCGGCCGACCTGCCCGAGGGCCTGCGCCAGCAGTGTGCGATCGTGCGGAAGAAGCACGATCTGGGAGTACGGATTGTCTTCAATAGCGACGCCAGCGCACCGCTCAAACAGGTGGAGGAGTTCCCCCGCACGGTTGCCGTAGTCACCGCGCATGCCGGCTTGTCGCCGGAGATGGCTGTCCACACCGTCACCGGTCGGTCGGCCGCGGCGGTTGGTCTGGACGGTTTGATCGGGCTACTCGCGCCGGGCCATCTCGCCGACGTGCTGGTCGTTGACGGCGACGTGACCGGCGACATCGCCGCGCTCAGTCGAACCCGCTGGGTGCTGCGCGACGGCGTGGTGCTGTCCGATGGGCACGGCGTCCTCGCTACCCGCACCACCCTCAATCCTGGGTGGTGATGACGATGAACTGGTCAAGCCGGTCGGTGTAATTCTGAAGCAAGGTTTGCATCCGGGCGAGCTTTGTGGTGGTGGCCTGATCGCGCATCCGGAAAAAGATTACTCCACTGTGAGTGAGTCGGTGACGAAACACTAGCTCGCCGAAGTCGCGGTCGTTAGTGACGAGGATGCGCTGTTCTTCCCGTGCAAGCGCGAGCACGTCATCATCGGGAAGCCCGTGTGGGTAGTCGTGGGCAATCGCTTTGACGTCATGGCCTTCTCGGCGGAGGAGGATCGCAAGGCGAAGCTCGGCACTTTCATCAAGGAGAAACTTCATACCGTGTGAAGCAGTGTTTCCTTCGATGTATCTGCTGTGGCTCGTGGGTGGCGCTCGACGAGGGCGCTGGCATAGTCAAGGCACGCCTTGACATCCTCTAGCGTGAGCCGGGGGTAGTCGGTAAACAGCTCGTCCAGCGAGGGATTCTGGGCCAGCTTGGAAAGCACCAACTCCACAGGAATACGGGTGCCTTTCACCACCGGCTTTCCCACCATGACCTGTGGGTCTTGGCTAATGTGGTCAAGATAGCGTCGCGCTGCGGCTGTCATCGCCTGCTCACCTCCTCCCGGCTAGGGGGTAATCCTATTATCGCATGATGTAGAGACCAGGACTACCCCTCCGCGGCTGCGGCGCGTAGCTCCTGCTCGAAACGCTCGGCCACGATCGCTAGCTCTCCCGGCTGGATGTTCAGCGGGTCCACGTACATTTCATCCGATACCCCGAAGATCGAGACATAGATGCGCGGCGTACCGGCGAGCAGCCGGGCGTGGATGGTTTCGCGGCTCGGCCCACGCCACGCTGGGGTTAGGTAGGCGACGGCGTGCGGCAGCACGTGGTCGAAGTTGTGCTCGACGACGGCCCGCAGCCCGGGAATGTCCGCAATCCGATCCACGATCATTTGCATCTGCTCGCGGTACTGCGCCGTCTCTGCGGCCTCATCTTCCCCGACGAACGCCTCGACGGCAGCGACGAGGCCGACGATCTCCTCACGCGATACCTTCATGGCCCGGCCGACCGTTGCATTGGGCGCGTTGTTGAGCCTGGCCCACTCGATCCAGTCTTTCTTGCCCAGCAAGAGGCCGGTGCTCTGCGGGCCGCGCACCGCCTTGCCACCACTGAAACTCACCAAATCGGCGCCTTCATCGAGGAACTTGGTCAGATTGGCCCGTGGCGGCAGCCGCGAGGCCGCGTCGCACAACACCGGCAGGTCGTGGCGATGGGCAATCTCAGCCAGTGTTGGGAGTGGAACACTGCCTCCCTGCTTGAACGACGATTCCAGATGGATGAGACCCACGGTCCGGTCCGTAATCGCAGCCTCCAAGGTGTCCGGATCGCAGCCGGTTGCGTCACCCACCTCGACAAACCTGGCGCCCGGGGTGAGGTACAGGTGGTCATAGACGAAGCGGTGGCGGTGCTGGATGATCAGCTCGTTGGCCATGCTGTGTGTGTCGGGCAAGCGGGCTATCTTCTCCGGGTCGCCGCGCGTGATCGCCGCCGCCGCCTGCAACGTCAGCCCGCTTCCCGCACCGGCGGTCACCGTAGCCGCCTCCGCGCCGACCGCCGCCGCGATCATCTCCCCGGCCCGGATCACCAGCTCATCCATCCTGAAGAACAGCCCCGCGGCCTCCACCATCGCCGCCAGCACAACGTCGCGCGGACGACTGCCGGCATGCAGTGTATTCGGTCCGCCGGCGTTGATGATCGGCGCGACACCGAACCGCTTCACGAGCGCCGCCGCCCTGCCCTGCTCTCCCACTCCAAGCCTCCTAGGTCAGTTACTCGCATCCGCCGGACCATACCATACCTACCCTCCACTCTTAAATGGGGAAGCGCCGGCCGGTCGCAGCCATGGCTCCTCTTCCCTTGAAGGAGGCGGCCGGGGGGTAGATCAGTGGACACTACCCCCCGGCCGCCGCATACTGGCAGCGGCGCTGGCCGGCGCTCGGTACGTTGTGCCGCCGCCGGCTACACGACGGAGAAAGGCAATCGGAGGACAGGGATGTTGAGGCTCGGCATTGTGGGTAGCGGTGGGATGGGCAGCTCGCACGCGCACGGGACCAACTTGGCGGCCTCGCGCTGCTCGCTCGCCTGGGTCGCCGACGTGGACGGAGACCGTGCCCGACAGCTCGCCAACGAGGTGGGCTGCCGCGCCATCACCGACTGGACGGCGGGCCTCGCCGATGTAGACGCGGTCACCATCTGCACCCCGCACCACCTCCACGCCCCTCAGACGATCACCGCGCTGCGGGCCGGCAAGCACGTCATGGTCGAGAAGCCGATGGCGATGAACGAGGTCGAGTGCCGCGAGATGATCCGGGCGGCCGACGAGGTTGACCGGCGCCTGATGGTCGCGTACACGATGCGGTATCGCCCGGCGCCGGCGCGGCTCAAAGAGCTGCTCGTCGCCGGCAGCTACGGCCCGCCCTTCAAGGTCAGTGCCTGGACCCAAGGCTTACTCGACCACAGTGCCCGTATCGGATATTGGGCGGCGCGCCGCGATCAGCTCGGTGGCGGCGTGCTCTTCAGCCACGGCTGCCACTACATTGATCTCATCCAGTGGTACCTGGACGCCCTGCCGCTCAAGATGGCGATGGTCGGCACGCGGCGCGGCACCGACTGGCTCGAAGGCGAGGGCACGGCGCACGCCGTCCTGGAGTTTCCCGACGGTGTGCTGGCCTCCTACGACTGTAGCTGGGGCATGCGCCACACCGTACTGAACGGCATCCACATCCACTGCCCCGAGGCCTTGCTCGTGAGCAACTACACGACGATAGAGGTGGTCCGAGGCCGGGAGCGCGAGGAAGTCTTCCCTCCCCCCGGCCCTGGCGAGACGCCGCCCGGCTGGGCCACGCTCGGTGAGATCAACCACTTCCTCGACTGCATCGAGCGCGGCCAAACCCCGCTCACGGACGGCCGCGAGGGCCTGAAGTCGCTGCAAACGATCTGGCGCTTGTACGAGCAGAGCGGCTGGGACGGGCGTTAGACTTTAAGCGCCGTGTTCGTGATGCCTCTAGTTGTCGGCGTGCCCTGGTGGAACACCATTTGCCACCGACCGGCCGTGCATCTCCATATTGAGCTGCGTAATGAACCTTGAGGTGCCTCTTGTTGTTCCCCCGACCGGACAACGCGATACATTGCCAAAGCAATCGTGGGTGCCAAGAGCCTTACCTGGAAATCCATGAGCGCAAGCTGCTCTTTGGGTTGAAGCGGGAGCGTGGCGATGACTTCTTGCCGGTCAAATCCATGCCCTGAACTACCAAACTCCAGAAAATCGTCTGCGAGCAAGCGTGTGAGTTCTTCCGGTGAGGCACGGCCCTGAGGTGTGAGCAACCGTTTCTCCAAATAGCGAATCTCTGCCTCTAGCTCGGCGATATCGCTCATAACCACGCCTCGTGGCTGCTCCTAGCGCAAGGTCGGAGGGCGTGTTCGAGCAGGCTAATAGGGGCGCGATTAGCCGCGCCCCTATGACTAGGACTAATGAGCGGCCTGAGCCGAATGCCAGCCGCCGGCCGGTCCCTGCTGACGGCTGATAGCTGACCGCTGACAGCTATTCCGGCCACGGCCAGGAACGGCCCAGCGGATCGCGCACATTCACCGAGAACTCGCCGATGTTCTCGATGGCGATCCGGCAAACGTCCCCTTCCTGGAGCGGGCTAAGACCATGGTGGTTGGTGCCGCAGGCGATCACGTCGCCCGGCAGCAGCGGCACGACCCCCGCGCCCCAGGCCAGCACTGTCAGTACCGAATGCTCCATGTCGTCAGTGTTGTAGTCCTGGCGCAGATCGTCATTCACCCACAGCTTCACGCTCAGATTCTGCGGATCGCCCACCTCGTCGGCGGTGACGACGACGGACCGAGCGGCGCGAACGTGTGGAACGACTTGCCCAGAAAGCTGGCGCCCGCGTTCGTCGGCGGCCAATTGCGGCCGGAGACATCAATGAACGCCGTAAAGCCGAACACGTGACTCGCCGCTTCCCACTCGGTGATGCGGAACGCCGGGCGCCCGACGACTAACGCCAACTCGGCTTCGTGATGGAAGATCGAGCAGTCGTGCGGGGGCAGATTGACCGTATCGCCGGGGCCGATCACCGCCTGCGGCGACTTCATGAAGCCGTTCAGCGGTCGTTTCGGCCGGTCCTCGCCTTCCATGTAGTTGCCGGCGCAGCAGATGATCGTGGTTGGGCGCAGTGGAGCGCGTAGCCGCACGTCAGCCAAGGCCGTACCGCCGCCGCCCGCTGCAGCCTCTTGCAAGGCCGCTTCTACTTGCTCCCACGCCGCAATCACCGGCCCCAGGCCTTGGCTGCCGAGATCGGCTGCCGTCAACCCCGGCACGGCATCGGTCGCATCATGTATCTGCTCGCCATCCACTATGCCCAGCCGCAGATTGCCTTGCCCTAGGCCCGCGGCATGCTCGAAGATCGCCAGTCGCATCACTTCCTCCCTTGCTGCCGGAATGTGCGGTCAGTATAGCGTCTACTCGGTACTTGCGCTCTACGGAGTTGCAACGACGCACCGGAGGCTGGCGCGAAAGCCGCGCCTCCGCTACCTCCGCTACTATGGAGCAAGAGCGCGGATAGCGAGCGAGATAGCATCGTGGTTGTCGGAAACATCCTACAAGAGCGGATCAGCCGGTTGGAAGACGCCTACGAGCAATTAGACCGCCGACTCGACGATATGAACACCCGGCTCGACGAGACGAACAACCGGATGGACAGCCGGTTCGATGAAATGAACGGCCGGTTCGGCGAGTTGAACAACCGCTACAACACACTCGTCATGCTGATGATCGCCTCGTGGGTGACAATTATCGCCGCGCTCATCGCCCTCTTCTTTAAGTAGCCGGCCGCTCCCCGGCCCGTGATTCCCGCCCCCGCGGGAATCCAGTTCGCCCTCGTCACGATTTCAGCCTGGCACGGTGGACAGGAACGCCAGAATCTCAGCCGCGGTCTCTTCCGGCCGCTCCTCGGGCAGGAAATGACCGCAGTCGAGCGCCCGGCCGCGTACGTCGTGGGCACGCTCTCGCCAGACGGTGAGCATGTCCAGGCTGGCGCCCGTTTGCCAGCCCGGTCGCTTGGCCATGTTGCCGCCCCAGAGCACCAGCAGCGGGCAGTTGAGCTTGCGTCTCCGATCCACCTCGTCGTGCTGCAGATCAAGCTCGATCCCCCGGTAATCGAGGCTGGTCGCCCGGATCGTTTCGGGATTACTGAAGCAGCGCAGGTATTCGGCATACGCCTCGGCGGTAATCGCGCCGTCGGTGGCACACCAGCGTTCCAGCAAGAAGTCGAGGTAGACTTGGGCGCTGTTGCCGATCAGCGTTTCCGGCAGCGGTGCCGGTTGGCGCATCAGGTGCCAGTGAAACCAGGCAAAGGCCAGCTGGCTGTCCATGTGGTCGAAGGCGGCTTGCGATGGGACCACGTCGAGTGACGTGAAGGTCCTGATCCGCTCCGGGCGGTCCAGTGCCATCCGCTGGGCGACCCGTGCCCCGCGGTCATGACCGACGACGTGGAACGAGTCGAATCCGAGCGCCGCCATCACCGTTACCTGGTCCTGTGCCGTCGTGCGCTTGCAATAGACGCTTAGGTCCCCTTCCGCCGCCGGAGGCTTGTCGCTGTCGCCGTAGCCGCGCAGGTCGGGTGCCACCACTGAGTAGTGCCTGGCCAGCCGGGGCGCGACTTTGTGCCACATCACATGGGTCTGGGGATAGCCGTGGAGCAGTAAGATGGGCGGCCCGCTCCCACCGTGTCGGAGGTTGATGGACACGCCGTTCGCAGTGATCCTCGCTCTCGTGAAGCCGTCGAACATGTGCCCTCCGGGTTGCGGGTGCTTCCGTCCGGCCGCGTCCGGCACGCCCGATCAAAGAGTGTACGTTAACGGGAGCCGGTGTGCTCCGGCCGTCATTGCGGCGGAAGCCGCAATCCACGTCCCCCTGCCGCGGCGGGGGGACCATAGGGGGGCGTTATTCTCGCGTGCGCGGGAATCCAACTGCCGCGGCTCCCTGGACTCCGGCCTTCACTGGAGTGACGATGGGAGATGCCGCCGGCATTCCTGAGGTGGTATGAGGAGATGGCGGTGACTAGGCTAGACTTGACGGTACGGTACTTCCAGGACAGCACACCGGCCGGCGTGGCCTGCCGAGAAGAGCACTTCTGCCGGCGAGAGGTCTCCTTGCCGCTGCCGGTAGCGCAGACGGTCCTGGTACTGGTGGATATTTGGAACACGCATTTCATCGAGTCTTGGCGGGAGCGGGCGGAGCAAGTGACCGCCGCCGCTATCGTGCCGGTCCTGGCGGCGGCACGGCAGGCGGGATTGACCATTGTCCATGCCCCCTCGGTACGGGTGGCCGAGCGGTATCCCCAAGCGCAGTGCTACCAATCCCCCTCAGCGCCGGCGCCCGCGCCGCCGGAGTGGCCACCGCCGGCCTTTCGCAGCCGTACTGGACCGTATGCCGTCTACCGGAACCCCCGCGAGCAAGCGCCGGGGCGACCGCTGCACTGGGCAGACCGGTTGGAGCTGTCGCCGCACATTGAGGTGCAGGACGACGAGGCCGTCGTTGCGACCGGCGCACAACTCCATGCGCTCTTGCAGGACCGCCGCATCCTGCACTTGCTCTATGTCGGATTCGCCACGAACTGGTGCGTCTTGGGCAAGGACTACGGCATCCGGGTGATGCAGGACCGCGGGTACAACACTATTCTCCTGCGCGATGCCACCATGGGCGTAGAGTTCCCGGATACGCTGGACACGCTGCAAGCTACGGAGCTTGCGGTGCGCGAAGTGGAGCAGCAACACGGCTTTAGCACCTCCAACCGCGACTTCCTGGCCGCCTGCCGCGCTGCATCGGAGTGCCGGCTATAGCGGTCGGCGGGCGAGACTGAACGATTGAGCGGTCGGGCCGCCCGGCGGCCGCGTGGCCAGCCACAGCGCCAGGTCGGCTACCTCTGCGGGCGACTTGACCCGCTCGCTGGGATCGAAGGGAGGCGGGCCGCCGAGGCGCATCCGGCCAGTCGTCAGACGAGTGGCCACCGGGCCGGGGACGATCTCGTTGACCTCCACGCCGTGCTCCCAGACCTCTCGCGCCAGCACTTGCGTGAACATCCACACCCCCGCTTTCGCAACAGCATAGGAGGAGTTACCGGGGACCGGTGCGTGCCCCATGCCCGATCCGATGTTGATGATCTTGCCCCCGCCGTCGGCGACGAGGTGGGGCAGAAACGCGCGCGTGACTAGATAGAGGCCGATGAGATTGACCTCGATGGTGTGGCGCCAGCGATCCATGTCGTCTGCACCCACCCTACTTTTCTCTTGACCGCCGCCGGCGTTGTTGACCAGGATGTCGGCCCGTCCTAGCGTCGCAATGGTCCGGTCCGCGAGCGCCTGCACCTGCGTTGCATCGGAGACGTCACACGGCACGGCCAGTGCCGGGCGGTCCAGCCGCCGTACTTCATCCGTTACCGCCTCGATCTCCTCGGCCGTGCGGGCGCAGACGCACACCGCGGCCCCCGCGCCGGCGAGCGCCAACGCCGTAGCCCGCCCGATGCCGCGGCCACCTCCGGTGACGACCGCTACTTGCCCTCCGAGTTCCATCCCGCTTGCCCCTTTCCCGCCTCGCCCTATCCGGGGGACAAACACGGCGAGCACTGCCCTGGGACCAATACCTACCCCTGTCAGCCCTCTCCCCGTGGGAGAGGGCCGGGGAGAGGGCCGCCGAGGGGTGCGGGCTGTCTCCACTGCTATCCGATACGCACGGTCCGGCCGGTCCTGGATGACTCGATGGCCGCTTCGATGATTTCGAGGACGTGTACGGCAGAGTCAATCGGTGCCGGGCCGGGTGCGCTCGTGCGCGACGCCTGCAAGAACTCGCGCAGAAACTCCTCGCCGCTGACTCCGCCGTAGGCTGGCGATTCCGCCGGTTCGAAGACGCGGTCCTGCTTGCCCTTGCCAACCCAGCCGGGAGCGAGGCTGTGGACGGTGAAGCCGTCCATTTCGCGCGGCAGACGTAGGTAGCCGTCCGTACCGCGAAAGCCGATGAACGTGTCGTAGGCGGCGCCGGAGTAGCCGGCTGCGCTCCCGATCAGGTGATAACCCGCGTGCAGGGTGCCTAGCACACCGCTGGAGAACCGCAGGGCCAGACAGGCGGTATCTTCGACTTCGATCTGCTCCGGGTTCTGCTGGCCGACCAGTGCTGCGACCTCGACTACCCGGTCGTCCAGGAAATAGCAGAGCAAGTCCAGATAGTGACACCCCAGCCATGACAGAATGCCTGTTCCGGCAGTGTCCTTGCGGAAGAGCCAGTGCCCCGGGTTGCGGTAGCGTACCTGCGACGTCACCATCCGCGCCTCGACGGCCATGATCCGGCCGAGCGCGCCGCTGCGGCAGACCTGGTACGCATCGCGCATGGCCGGGTTCCACCGATTCTGGAAGAAGGTGCCCATCGTCAGGCCCCGTTCTCTGGCCCGGTCCGCGACGGCCCGCAGGTCGGCGGCGGTGAGCGCCCCGGGCTTTTCGAACAACACCGGCTTACCGGCCTCGACCGCCGCGTGCAGAATGTCGGGGCAGAGGTCGTTACGTGTACAGACCACCAGCGCGGCGATTTCCGGTCGCGCCAGCAGCTCGTCAACGCTCGTGGTCACGGATTGCACCTTGGCTGCGCCCTCGCCGAGCGCGTCGGTATCCTCATCGGCGACTCCGCACAAGTGAATCGCCGTGACCTCCGGGAGCACTTCCAGAGTCTTGACATGCATGGGAGCGTGCGGATGGGGCGAAGAAATCATCCCCACTTCGATGGGCAGGGCATCGGTGTCGATCACGATCTTGCCTCCTCAATGCAGCCTTGTGCCGCGAGCGGTGCCGCTGTCGGCTGCCCACCCGGCAGCGCGCTTCAGTCTACACGCTCCACTCCGGCGCGGTGGCAGGGGACTTGCCGGTTGATCCGGAGCGACCGGCCGGTAGTCCGAGGGAGGGAACAGCCCAGGGTGGTGCGCCGCTGGCCGGGTGACAGTTGGGCACGCAATCTGTGATAATCGTGTAATCCATGCTCAGGACAGGTGTACCGGTAAGGAGGCTACTGCTCGTGGAGAAGACCATCGCGGCCGTTCAAGCTCGCCGGCAGTTTGGCAAGCTGCTCCAGGGGGTTCTCAGTGACGGGGATCACGTCGTCATGGAGCGGCATGGCGAAGCCGTGGCGGCGCTGGTCCCGATTGAGGTCTATGTGCAGTGGAAGCGTGCCCGCAGCGAGTTCTTTGCCCAGGTTAGTGCGGCCGCCGAGCGTGCGGACCTCGCGCCGCACGAGGCGCAAGCCTTGGCCGATCAGGCAGTGCAAGCGGTGCGTGCCGTGTCTTTCCCATGAGAGTCGTCGTTGATACCAACGTGCTTGTCAGTCGCTCCCTCTCTCCCAGGGGGCCGCCAGCGGAAATCTTCACCTGATGGGAACGCCATGCTTTCGACCTCCTCGTCTCCGAGCCGATCCTCGCCGAATATCAGCGCGTGCTCCAGTCCCCGCATCTGTCTGACCGGCATGGCATGAGCACAGCGGCAGTTGCCGAGCTTGTCGCCACACTACGTCAGGTCGCAATTCTCGTAACCCCGACTGAGCAGGTAGACGTGATTGCCGCCGATCCGGCGGATAACATGTTTCTGGAGTGCGCGGTTGCCGGTGGTGCGGCGTATATCGTGAGCGGGGATGCTCATCTGCTGCACCTCCGCGCGTACCAAGGGATCTCGGTCCTCACACCGGGCGCGTTCTTGGCGGTCGTGGTCCGCATTGAGGAACCAGACGGTCGCCCCTACGGAGACCCGGCAGTTTGACAACTGGACCAGGGGTCGTCATGCTGCTGCGTTGGATCGGGTACGAGGCGGTGGGAGTGCCGACCGCTGTGTGTGGCTGTATGCATACTTGCTGCATACTTGTATGGGCAGGCGAAATGCCAGCCACGGTCCCCAAGTCGTGGTATAAGAAGAAGAAAGGTTGTGCTGATGACCGCAGTATCGTCGCCCCCCAAGCGCCGCCCACCGGCCAAGCCTCGTTCGGCAATCCTCAACGTCGGGCAGTTGCACGCCCGGCTTGAGGCCATCAAGGCCCGCATGGGACCACCGCCTTGGTCGACACTCCTGACGCTCACCGATGAGATGCAGGCGTCGGTTATCTACCAGACGTCCGACACTCTCAATGACCGTCACTACCACCTCCACGACGAGTGGTGGGTCGTGATGGAGGGGGAAATCTCCTGGGAGATGGAAGGCTACGACGAGCCGATCATCGCCCGCGCCGGTGATTTCGTCCTGGCGCCCAAGAACACCTTCCACCACATCCGTGTCCTTGGCGACGCCCCCGCCGTCCGCATCGGCATCACCGTGGTAGGCGAGTTCCACCGCCACGAGCGTTAGCGGACGGTGGGAGGCACCGTCCCGGGGGATGCGCGCTAGTCGTATAATAGCTATGCATGCAATCGGTGATTCAAGCGCACCGGCCGCTTGGCAAGCCCCTCCAGGGGCCTCAGCCGGTATGCCGAAAGGGCGGATGCCTCGTCCAAGCGCTCCGGCGCTAACAACGCGCTGAAGGCGCTGCGAGTGCCGCTCGTGGGAGCTTGAACAGGGGCGGCCATGACAACTCTCGGCAACGAAGACTTGCTACGACTGCTGCATGAAGGCGAGTCGGATCGCGTCGAATTCAAAGAGTCGCTGTCAGGGGATGCGCCCACGAGGATTCGGGAAGCGATTTGCGCCTTCGCCAACGATCTACCCGGGCACGGCAAGCCCGGGGTAGTGCTCGTCGGCGTCCGAACCGACGGCACCGGTTCAGGCTTGTCGGTTACGGATGAGTTGCTTAGGCAGCTGGCGGACATGAAGACCGACGGCAACATCGTTCCGCCGCCGTCGGTTGCGGTCGAAAGGCGCTCCCTGTGTGGTAAGGACGTTGCAGTGGTCACGGTACAGCCGTCGGCCTCTCCACCGGTCCGCTGCAGAGGCCGAGTGCAGGTTCGGATCGGTCCGCGGCGTGGGATTGCGACCGCTCAAGACGAACGAATCCTCAACGAAAGGCGACGCTATGGAGACATCCCTTTCGATATACACCCCATCCCATCGGCTGTGTTGAATGATCTCGACATACTCTATTTCGAATACCAGTACCTGCAGCAAGCGTTCGCGCGTGAGGTTCTGGAAGTCAATGACCGCAGCCGGGAAGAGCAGTTGGCAGCCACGAAAATGATTGCATCCGTCGATGATCCAACTCCCACCGTCCTGGGAATGCTTGTGCTTGGGAAGAATCCACAGGATTTCCTACCAGGAGCATACGTGCAATTCCTCAGAATAGCTGGGACAGAACCGTTCGATGATATCATTGACAGTGAGGAAATTCGCGGTTCCGTCCCTGACGTGCTCCGGCGACTGGACGAAAAGTTGAAGGCCTACAATCGGATTGCCGTCGATTTCACATCAGCCGATGTCGAACGACGCACGAGTCTCTATCCCATCCCGGCAGTTCAGCAGATCACCCGCAACGCGATCATGCACCGCACCTATGAAGCGACCAACGCTCCGGTACAGGTCTATTGGTATGAGGATCGAATCGAAGTCACCAGCCCCGGAGGCCCTTTCGGGAGAGTAACTGCCGACAACTTCGGTCGCCCCGGCGTAGTCGATTACCGCAACCCCAACTTGGCGGATGCCATGAAGACTTTGGGCTTCGTGCAACGCTTCGGCTTCGGAATACCTACGGCACAACGTCTGTTGAAGCAAGCTGGACATCCTGAAGCGGAATTTACCGTTGATCAGAGTGGTGTGTTTGTAACCGTAAGAACGGCCTCGCAAGAGAAGGAGGCTTGATATGACCGTTCCGGTCCTCACCTTCTTCAACAATAAGGGTGGCGTCGGCAAGACCTCCCTCGTGTATCACCTCGCCTGGATGTATGCCGATCTTGGGCTTAACGTCGTGGCCGCCGATCTCGACCCCCAGGCTAACCTCACCGGTATGTTCCTCGACGAAGAGCGCCTTGAAGTCCTTTGGGCCGAGAGCGGCCCCAGACGCACGATCTACGGTGCTCTCCAGCCGCTTTTGGAAGGAACCGGAGACGTTCGATCCCCTCACCTGGAGCGGCCTGAGGAGGGACTGTCCCTCATCGTGGGAGACCTCAAGCTGTCCTCTGCTGAAGAGGAGTTGTCGAGCCAATGGCCGGCTTGCTTGGACCGTCAACCCAGGGCCTTCCGTGTCATCTCGGCGCTATGGCGCATTATACAAATGGCGGCCAACGCGAGCGATGCGCGAATTATTCTCGTAGATGTTGGACCGAACCTTGGCGCCTTGAACAGAGCAGTGCTTGTAGCTACGGATCATGTGCTAGTGCCTCTTGCGGCAGATCTGTATTCTCTCCAGGGGCTTCGTAATCTTGGTCCGACGCTGCGGAGCTGGCGCAGTGAGTGGGAAGAGCGACGCAATCGCAACCCGATTCCGGACCTTTCCATTCCCGAAGGAACCATGCGGCCTATCGGCTACGTGGTGCAGCAGCATAGCGTCCGTTTGGGCCGCCCGGTAATGGCATACGACAAGTGGGTCAACCGGATGCCCAGAGAATACGCCATGAACCTGCTAGAGAACGGACAAGGTCCCTACCCGCCGTCACCTGGCCAGGACCGGAACTCCCTGGCTACGGTCAAGCACTATCGCAGCCTTGTTCCAATGGCTCAGGAGGCGCGCAAGCCCATCTTTAGACTGACGGCTGCAGATGGGGCCTTGGGCAGTCACGCCGCCGCCGCCAGTGCAGCCTATAGTGATTTCAAGGCGCTAGCCGAGAACGCTGCGCGAGATATCGTACAGTTGGAGCACGAACCCCACGCGCCCTAGCAACCAGTGCCCAGCGAGCGACATTCGGTGCCACCATGAACACTCAGCCCGACTTGACCAAGAGCCAGCTGTTTCTCGACGACATCTGGGTTGCCGACCAGCAACGCTTGCAGCGCCGCTGGTATCCCGCCGAGGTGTATCCCGAGCCGCTTCTGCGGCCCGACATGCCCTGGGAGGGCACCGACCTCATCTTCTACGGCACCGTATTCCGCCTCGCTGGCGTCTACCGGATGTACTACTCGACATTCAATCCGGGCCAACCGTCGCTCGTATGCGTGGCCGAGAGCGAGGACGGCCTCCGCTGGTACCGGCCCATCGTCGGCACCGTCGAGTATCGGGGCAACCGCGAGAACAACATCGTGCTGACCGGCATCGTGCATCCGAGTGTCATGCACGAACCTGACGACACCGCCGCGCCGTTCAAGCTGATCTGGCAAAAGGGCGGCGCGATCCGCGGCGCGACGGCTACCGCTGGACCTCACTGCCGGACCCGCTCCTAGCGCCGGTTGGCGATGTCCAGAACATCCTGTTTCACAAGGTGGATGGCCAATACGTGCTGCTGCTGAAGCCGCATCACGGCCGCCAGCGGTATGGCGCCCGGTCCGTCGGCATCACGAGCAGCCCCGACTTTCGGCGCTTCCCCCGGTTCGATGTACTGCTCAAGCCGGACCTCGTAGATGGCCCGGAGGTCGAGTACTATGGCATGACGGCCTTTCCCTATGCCGATCTCTACCTGGGACTGCTCTGGCGCTACAATGGTATCCCCGACTTCATTGACATCGTTCTCGGCTGGAGCCACGACCTCCGACGGTGGCACTGGCCCGTCCCCCGCGCGGCGTTCATCGGCCCGACCCATTACTGGAATCAGCGCTGGTCCAGTAGCTCTTCCGCCCCACCCATCCCGGTCGGCAACCAGCTCCGCTTCTACTTCGGCGGGCGCACCGGAGCGCATACGCACGTCAAGCAGGGGCCGATCCAATATGGCGTCATCGGCCTGGCGACCATCACGGAAGACCGCTTCGTCTCTCTCTCCGCTGGGGTACAAGACGGGAAACTGCTCACCAAGCCCCTGATCTGGCCCGGCGGTGACCTCCTCCTGAACGCCTCCACCACCCGCCACCTCGACGGCTACCCTCTCGACGGCGGCGGCGCCCTATTCGTCGAGGTGCTGGACGAGGCGGAACAGCCCATCGCCGGCTTTGCCGGGCACGACCGGGCCGAGTTTATCGGCAACGTGCCCTCCCGCCACCTGATCGGCCCGGCCCCCCTCCGCTGGCCGGGCGAGCGCCGTCTGGCCGAGCTAACCGGCCAGCGCATCGGGCTACGCTTCACCCTCCGCGACGCCCACCTCTTCAGCTTCCGCGCCAGCGGGTAATGCGGGCCGGGGAGCTGATAGCGGTAGGTACGGGTCGGTTGCGTCTGACGCCCCGGCCTCTCCCGTGTGTCGGCACGGGTGAGGGTGAGGGGCCAAGTGGACACCGGCCTCCCTATGTCCTCCCGCTTCGTAGGGGGACGGGTGTAGCGAGAGGCTTGCAGTAGAGACCGCCGTAGGGGCGCAGCGTGCCGTAGCTCTCTACTCGGTCCCCGGCCGATTGGCTGGAATAGTGGAGCCGTGCTTGGGCAGCCAGTAATTGACGTAAAGCTGCTCACAATCCAGGGAGCAGAAGCTCTGGGCTTGCCCATTAATCTCGGAAACCCAGCGTCGCTTGGGAATCATCTGGCCACAGAAAGAGCAATTGACCACGTTAGTATCCCACCATGCCAGTTCCAGGTCTTCCCAATAGCCCACTGCGTCCCCCTACTCTCCTCGCAGCCTGGCCGTCTCCGCCTCGTCGACGGCATACCGGTTGCCGCTGCGTACCACGGCTACCTTGTACACCTCCTGCGCTGCCTGCTTGGAGACGAACCCCTGCTTCACGTCAGACAGCACCAGTTGCGGATCGCGGCTCGACGGTGGCCCATAGCCACCGCCGCCGGGCGATTGAATGAGAATCCGGTCGCCCGGCCCGACCACACAGTTGGCAAACTTGGCCGCGCTGACTGTGCCGTAGACCTCGGAGAAGGTGCGAAAACGGTCATCGCCCCGCTTCTGCACCAAGATCGCCGAGGTCGTGGCTTTGCCCCCGCCCAGCAGTCCCCACGGGCTGACCTGCATGCGCTCGAACACGGCGCTGACTGTGATCTCCGCCGGCATGACGACCTCCAGCAGGCGCCGGGCGCCTAAGCCGCCGCGGAACTCCCCGGGGCCGGCCGAGTCCGGCACCAGCCCATAGGAATGCGTGAGCCAGGGGTAGCGCGTTTCGAACACTTCTACCGGCGTATTCCGGCAGTTCCCGTTGGGCACGACGACGACGTTGTTGCCGTCTTTGTAGTGGCTTGCGCCCCACCCGCCGCCCTCGAAGCTGTATACGACGTAGTATTGCTCCGTCTCCGGGTGGTGACCACCGAAGAGGAAGTTGCACGAGGTCCCCCCCTCGGCGGCGGCCACTTGCTCCGGTATGGCCTGGCTCAACGCGCCCAAGATGATGTCCACAATGCGCGGGTGGGTTTCCGTGTTGCCGCCGACCGAGGGGGCAGGATGCTGCACGTTCATCACCGTCCCCGGCGGCGCGATGATCTTGATCGGTCGGTAGCAGCCGGAGTTGTGGGGAATCTCGTTATCAGTCACGTGGAAGAGCGCATTATAGGTGGCCGACGCCGTGACGCCATAGGTGGCGTTCACGATGCCTTTCGCTTGCGGATCGGACTCGCTGAAGTCGGCGATGATCTCGTCGTCACGGACGACCATCGTCACGCGAATCCAGGTGGGACTATTTGTAACGCCGTCGTCCTCCACGCAGTCCGCGAAGGAATACTCGCCGTCGGGTATCTGCCGTATCTCCGCCCGCATCCAGCGCTCGGCGTGGTCCATGAGTGCGGCGCAAGCCCGGTTGATGACGGCAACTCCGTACTGGTCCAGGAGTTCGTGTAGCCGGCGCTCTGCGATGTGCAGCGAGCCGATCATGGCGTGGAAGTCGCCCCAGGTGTGCCGTGGCGTGCGGTGGTTTGCCAGGATGATCTTCCAGATATCCTGCACGTACTCGCCGCGGCGCATGATCTTGACCAGCGGCAGCCGTAACCCCTCCTGGTAGACCTCGGTGGCTGTCGCAGCGAAGGACCCGGGTGCCATCCCACCGATTTCCGCCACGTGCCCGATGTTGGCGACAAACCCGAATAGCTCGTCGTCGTAGTACACCGGCTTGATGATGGTGTGCTCCGGCATGTGGCAGCCGCCCCGATAGGGATCGTTGTGGATCAGCACGTCATCCGGATCGAAGTTCTCCAGGCCGTATTCGTCAATGGCCCAGCGCACGGTAAAGAGGATCGCCCCGAGCTGCGCCGGGCAAAACTCGGCTTGCGCGATCATGTCCCCGTCACGATTGAAGATAACGCAGGAGAAGTCGAGACCCTCATTGAAGATGGTGGAGTAGGAGGTCTTCATCATGGCAATGCCCATCTCCCGACAGATCATCACCAGACGATTGTGGATCACGCTCTGCGTGACCTGCGACGACGCCACAGTTGCCGCGTCATCTACGCTATGCGTAGCTGCCATCATCACTTACCATCTCCCCCTACAGCTCGATCAGCAGCAATCCGTGCTCTGTGAGGGTCAGATATCGTTCGGTGGGGAGCAGTGTGGTGGAGTCCGCGTCCTCGATGATCGCCGGTCCCGTCAGCGCCGCGCCGGCCGGCAGGTCTGTGCGACGGTAGATCGGGCAGCGGACCCGGCCGGACTCCGCGAAGTACACCTCCCGGGGTGACCGGGGGCTGGGCGCTCCTCCGTCGTCCGACTGGGTGTGCCATCGGGGAAGGGTCACGTTGGGCGTGGCGCCAATCGCGCTCACGTTGAAGTGGATCAGCTCCATGATCTCGTCGGCGATGCTGTAGCCGTAGAAGGCCTCGTGTTGCTGGTGAAACCGCTGCATCACGGTGGCAATGCTCTCGTCCACAATGGGGCCGGGCGGAACCGGTACGTCCTGCTCGTAGTTCTGCCCCAGATACCGCATACTAATCGAGCGGGCAATGGTTGGCGAGCCGGCAAAGCCCTCGGCATGCAGGTCCCGCAAGGCCGCTTCCGTCAGCTCGTCAAAGCGTTCGTTGATTCGCGCCACGTCCAGGTCGTTGGAGCGATAGGCATGCGTCCAGGACCGATCTACCCGCAGGTCGGCGAGCAGTGTGCCCAAGGCGGAGGTCAGGCCGGCGTGCGGCGGCACGATCACCCGGCGTATCCCCACTGCCTCGGCCAGCGCTACCGCATGCAGCGGGCCGGCGCCGCCGAAGGCCACCAAATCGAAGTCGCGGGGATCAATGCCCCGCTCGACTGTGAGCAGCCGCAGGGCGTTCGCCATGTTCTCGTTCGCCAGCTGCACGATAGCCAACGCAGCGTCGTCTTGGTGGTCCCGAGCCGCACCACACCTGGCATCATCCCTGCGGCTCTGGCCCTCCACCGGTCCCAGTCCCACCCGCCGGCCCATGGTAGCGACGGCCTTGCTGGCTTGGCCCCGGTTCAGCGCCATCGTCCCGGCCAGGAAGTAGTCGGGATTGAGCCGCCCCAATACCAGGTTTGAGTCGGTTACGGTCGCCTCGGTCCCGCCGGCGTCGTAGCACGCCGGCCCAGGATCGGCGCCGGCGCTCTGCGGGCCGACCTTGAGAAAGCCGCCCTTGTCTACCCAGGCGAGCGAGCCGCCACCGGCGCCAATCGTGGTAATGTCAATGAAGGGCGCCGCGACCGGAATGCCCCATTCCACCTGATACTCCGTGGTGTAGCCATACTCGCCGTCAATGATCAGCCCAACGTCGGTGCTTGTGCCCCCCATGTCGAAGGAGATGATCTTGCTGCTGCCAACCAATTCTCCGAAGTAGCGTCCGGCAATAATCCCCCCGGCCAACCCCGACAGCAGCAGTTGAACCGCCTGTTGCGGCGCGGCCGCCGGGAGCATCGTGCCGCCGTTCGACTTCATCAAGGCCCAGGGCGCCGCCAAGCCCCGCTCTCGCAAGCCGCGCTCCAGGCTACCGGCAAAAGTGGCCACGTGCGGCTTGATGTAGGCATCGGCGACGGTGGTACTGCCGCGCTCGTACTCCCGCCAGATCGGCGCGACGGCGTGCGACAGGGATACAGGCACGTCCGGCAGCTCGCGCTGCAAGAACGCCGCCAGCTCCTGTTCGTGCCGGGGATTGACATAGGAGAACAGCAGGTTGATAGCGATAGCCGCCGGACGGTCGTCTGCGGTGCCCTCGGCGAGACGCTCCGCCACGACGGCGCGCAGCCGGGCCAACTCCTGCTCGTCCAGTGAGATGAGGATGTCGCCATCCTTGGTGATCCGCTCCCGCACGCCTAGACAGTCGCGGCGCTCGACAAACGGCGCCGGCTTCACCCAGTCCAGGTCGTAGTGGAAGCGGCGATTGATCCGCTGGATGAAGAGCACATCCTCAAAGCCCCGTGTGGTGAGATAGAGCACCCTGGCGCCGCTCCGTGTATGGAGCATGTTGATCGCCATCGTACTTCCCAGGATCAGCGAGTCGATGTCGCTAGGGCTGATGCCGGAGTCGGCCAGCGTCTCGAACACCCCGGCCTCGGGGTGGCGCGGTGTCGAGGGCCGTTTGGTGACGATCAGCCGGCCGGAGCCTTCCGACTGCTCGTTCTGCACCACACCGATCAGGTCGGTGAACGTGCCGCCCGTGTCTATCCCTACCCGAAGGACCATCAGTTGTCCTTATCCCTGGCCGGACTTGTGCCGCGGCGCGTCTCAGCGGCCCGCAGCCTCCTCCACCGACTGCGGCAGGCCGTCGGCGTCGCCGCCCAACCAGCGATACCGGCGCGGATAGAGACTCAGCGAGCGATCTGCCAGCGGGAGCTTGATCGGGATGCTCCCGCGCTGCGCCGAGATTTTCGCGGCGATAGCCACCTCCAACGCTTGCCGCAGGTCATGGCCCGAGATCGCCAGCTTGCTGCCCGTCTCCACCGCTGCCAGAAACGACCGGATGGACGACGTGAGGTAGCCGAACTCGCTCCAGCGATACGGCGCGTAGTGCGCCTCGATCCGCTGGCGCGTGCCGTCCTTGTCGTAGCCCTGGTAAATCTCCGGCGGCCCCCAGTCCCAGCGGATCAGCGTGTCCTCGCTCCACACGTCCACGCCCCGGTACGGCGTTTCCATGCCGAACACCGGGCAATCGAGGCCGTTGGTCAAGTGGAACCGGCCATTGATGATGAGTCCCTCGTCTGTATCGCCGGCGAGTGCCTCCGCGGGCGTACCCCACGCGATTACCTCGTCCACTTCCGCGTCCGCTAACAGGCTCAGGACCGCGACATGCTGGCAGCCACCGCCCGAAATCTCGCCACTCCCCCAGCGGTGGACGCTGGCGCCGATGAGCGGGCCATATTGGCCGGCGCGGATGCGCCGCGCCACTTCCTGCACCTCGGACATCGCCCGTTGCAGGTTGCCACCGGCGTAGACGATGCCGCGCTCCCGGCACACCTCCACCATCGTATCGGCATCGCTGAGTTTTCCGGCGATAGGCTTGTCCGTGGAGATGCCCTTCACGCCGGCTTCCGCGCAGGCGATGACGGCTTCTTTGTAGAACTTGGTCGGCGTGACGACGGCCGCAATGTCCGGCACCACGTCCCCGAGCAGGGTATGGACATCGGGATACAGCGCCTTGACGCCGAACCGCTCGCCGACGGCCCGTCGCCGCTCGGCATTGTACTCGGCGATAGCGACGATCTCGGTATCCGGGTACGTCGAGTAGGCCTGGGCGTAGATTTGGCCCAGGCGGCCACAGCCGATGACCGCGACCCGGTGCCTCGCGCTCTTACCTGCCATTGCTCCTCACCTCTCCTATCGCTGCCCGGACCTAACCCCCGTCCGTCTGCCCCCCTGCGGAGCGGGGGGGCCATAGGGGGGCCGGTATCCGCTTGGTCCCCTCCCCCGGAGCAAGCTCCAGGAGAGGGGATGTACCGCCGGCCTCAACCCCGGCCTACTGCCAAAGGAACAAGACGCCCATCGCCTGGTCGGGGTGCTCGTAGAGGAAGTCATAGCCTTCCTTCAACTGCTGGCCGTCGAAACGGTGTGTGATGAGCGGCTGCACGCGCACCTCACCGTTTGCCAAGGCCGCCATCGCAATCCGCCCGATCTCCGCGCGGTCGGTGCTCGGCGGGTAGCTGACGATCACGCGCTTGCCCTGATAGCTGTCTACGTCGAGGGGCAGGGGCGCGTTTTGGTACTTGCCGTTGACCTGGATCAGCCCGCCGGAGCCGACCATCTTCTGTGCCTGCTCGAACGACTTGATGCCGGCGGCCCCGCCTACGCAGTCTACGACGATGGTGGCCCCCTCTCCCCCCGTCAGACGTCGCACTGCCTCGACCGGGTCCTCCTCGCTGGCATTCACGACCTCCGGCGCCCCTACCTCTTTGGCGAGGCGGCAGCGCAGCTCCAGCGCATCTACGGCGATCAGCTGGGCCGGCCCGTAACGCTTGGCGAACTGCATGACGAGGTTGCCCACCAGACCTTGCCCCAGCACGGCCACACGATCTGCTGCGGTGATTTCGAGTGCCTGCGCCCAGCCGGCACTACTCGTCGAGAGCGGATGGAAAGGTCCTTCCTCGAAGGAGATGGCCGGGTGCAGCTGATGTACTTGGGGATGCGGGTCGTCCTCGGCAACCGGGCGCAGCGAGTATTCGGCGTGTGGTGCGCTCACCACGACGTTATCGCCAGGGGCAAAGTTCGTCACGTCTGCGCCGACCTGCTCGATGACCCCGGTAGTGGAGTACCCCATCGCCTCGGGGCTGACCGGATGTTCCATCACGTACCGCCGCCATAGCTCCGAGCCACGGCTGATGAGGCTGACTTGGGTGCGCGTCAGCACCTCCTGAGGGCCAGGTTCGGGAATTGGCACCTGCTCCAGAAAGACGTTGCCTACTCCTTCACCTTTCGCTGCTCGCCACATCATCGCTGCCATTGCCTTGCTCCCTCCTTGTTCACTGCGACCGGGTTGTCTACCTAGCCCCCGGCCTCCAGGGCAGGGGGGCATTACGACGATCTTTAGCCCCTTCCCTTTAGGGAGGGGGTTGGGGGTAGGTCCGCTACTCCTCCAGGAACAGCTCAATCACCGGCACCGCTACGTCCGGCGGCTGGATCGGTAGCTCTAGCACCAGGGTATCGGCGCCGAGGTCCGGGCTATCGTGGTGCTGCGGCGAATCCAAGCTGCGTATCTCCGACGCATCATTCAGCAGTTGGGCATAGGTCACGCGCTGCCGCAAGCCGTCCAGATAGAGGTACTTGAGCGGCCAAGCGAAAATGTGCAGGTAGAGGCGCCGGGTCTCGGGGTTGTAGGTGTACCGGCAATCGGGCGGTGGGGTGAAGGGCGCCTGCGTGCAACCGTAGATGGCGCGTCCGTGCAGCCGCATCCACGCGCCGATCTCGGCCAGGGTATCGAGCGCCCGCGGGTCAAGCTCGCCACGGCCGGTCGGCCCGACGTTGAGCAGCATGTTGCCGCCCTTCGATACGGCATCGATGACCATACGGATGAGCAGATCCGGGTCCTTCCAGTCCAGGTTATCGCGGTCGTAGCCCCAGGAGCCGTTCAACGTCTGGCAGGCTTCCCAAATGACCGGCTCCCTGTCCGCGTGCAGCCACCCGCGCGGCACGAACTGCTCAGGAGTGCGGAAGTCCTGCTCGATTTCGGCGCGGTTGTTGATGAGGATATCCGGCTGGATGTCGCGCACCATCCTGATCAGTCGCTCGCTTTGCCAGTCGTCTTTCCCTTTGCCCCGGCTCCAGCCCCAATCGCGCTGCGAGTAGGAGAAGTCCAGCCAGAGAATGTCGAGTGGGTTGAACAGCGTTACCAGCTCACGCACTTGGTTATGCAAATACTCGACGTACTTGGTCATGTCGCGCTGCTGGTTGGCCGCGCGAAAGGCCGGATCGTGCGCTTGGGGGTGTATTCCGTCCACCGTGAACTCCGGGTGGTGCCAATCGATCAGCGAGTGGTAGAAGCCGATCTTCAGCCCCGCGTCCCGGAACGCTGTCACCCACGGCCGCAGTAGATCGCGCCCGGCCGGGGTATTCGGGGCTTTGTAGGCGGTGAACCGGCTGTCCCAAAGGCAGAAGCCGTCGTGGTGCTTGCTCGTGATGACCGCGTACTTCATGCCGGCACTCTTGGCGGCAGCGGCCCAAGCCACGGGGTCGTAGAGGTCCGGGTCAAAGTGGTCGAAGTACGGCTGGTAGTCCGCGTCGGTGATCCGCTCGCGCTGTTTCACCCACTCGTGGCGGGCCGCCATCGCGTAGATGCCCCAGTGAATGAACAGACCGAACCGATCATGGACGAACCAGTCGGTCTTGCCCGGTGTGTCGGCCGGCTGCGGGATGGCCGCTGTCATCATGGTCCTCCCTCACTCGGCGCTATCAACGCTGCGCCTCACTCCCGTTTCCCTCATCCTCAATCACCTCTGCATCCCGAAAATCCTGATGCAGACAATCCCCCACCCCGTAGGGGCGCAGCATGCTGCGCCCCTACAATACAACATAGTCACTCGTTGCCCCAAGGATACGACTCGATACGCATCGAGCGATCCGCGATGGGCACCTCCACCCTCGTGCCGGCTGCCACCGAGGAGGCATGCAGCGCAAACCCGATCTCCGTGGCCCGCCGGGCCTCATCCACGTCGCAGGCGGTGCTGCCGCCCATCTGTACGGCTTGGACGAGGTCTTGCACGGTCGCCGGCCCCGCCGTCCAACCGCCGGAGGGCGCCGGGAGGTCGAGTGGCTGCGGCCGATGCTGCGGCATGGCGCCCGATGTAGCGCCGGTCTCGACGCCGAGGAGGTAGACGGTGCGCGCGTCATCCAAGATCAACAGCCGCCCATTCTCGCCCAGCACCTCGAACGACGGCCCGGTAGAAGCGCCGTGCTGGCTGACGTAGCCGAGGACGCCGTTGGACAGCCCCACTTGTCCGTGCCCGGTGGGGTCCAGGCGTGCTCGTGAGTCGGCTGGCTCGCCGGATACGTCCTCGGCGAACCCGCTCACCCAAGTTGGCTCCGGGTCGCCGGCCAGTGCCAGCATCGTGTCGTACCAATGGCAGCCGTGGTTGATGAGGTTCGGCAAGCCGTACCCCAGGACGCTCGTAACGGCGCCGATAGCCCCCTCTGCCAGCACTCGTCGTAGGTAGCGATAGGCCGGTGTCCAGCGCCGGTCGAGGCCGAAGGCCAGCGGCAGGCCCTTGCTCCGGCAGGCCGCGATGATCCGGTCCATCTCGGCCAGACTCGTCGCCAAAGGCTTGTCGCAGAGAATGCCGCGCACGCCGGCCTCGACGGCTTGCTCGATCTGTTCCGCATGCATCGTCTGGCGCGTGGCGATGCACACCAGGTCCGGCTGCACCTCGGCCAGCATGCGCCGGTAGTCGTCGTAGGCCGGTATCTCGCTGCCCCAGCACGCGAGAAAGTCGTCGCGTGTCTCCGCCCCCAAGTCGAAGACGGCCGCAATGCTCGTCTCCGGCACGGCGTCGAAGGCCGTTGCCCAGTTATGACCGGCCGGGGTGCGGGCCAAGCTGCGGTGAACTCCGACCATCGCTACGCGCAGCGGTGCAGTATCGTCCGGCATCGTTGCTCACCTCAGCTTTTCTCGGACCGGACCATCCACAACATGTTCAGTCCGGCTATTGCCGCCGCCGCAATCCACAGCAGCGTGCCATCGTTCGCGTTAACCTGCAGGCCGATAAACATTCCCCTCAGGAACACCACCGCCGCGAGCAGGAACAACAGCACATGACCGGTGATTCTTAGGACTTTGAGCGTTGAACGACTCATATCCTACCTCCGGAGTCTTGCCTAGCCCCTCGTCGTGGCGGCGCACGCCGCCCTCCCCTCTCCCCTTCTCAGCAGCGATCCGGGAGGGAGACAAGCGGGGCCTCACCCACCCGGGATATACAGACTGCGGTCCGCGACCGGCAGGGCTACCCGCGCACCGCCTTGTAGGTGCGAATGGGCAATCCCGAACTGCACTTCCACGGACTGCATCGTCACGTCAATGTTCCCACTGGTACGCTCGCCCGTCTCTAGCTCCTGGATGATGTTGCGGATCGTGCTCACCGTGGGGCTTTCGCCCTGGGCACGGAGCACTTGCATCGAGACCCCGGAGCCGCCCTTGGTCGCGGCCCGGACAATGAACTCTTCGCCGTTGTCCCAGGCATAGGCCCGACCTCCCGTGCCATGCACGTCCACGTCGAAGCTACCGGGCCGGGGGACGAAGACCCCCTCCGTCCCGTCGGCATAGCCGACCCGGAAGAAGCCCACAATAGGGTCGGCCAGCTCTTCCCCGGCCGGCGGGAGGTACCGGTGCCCCACCGCATCGTATTCCGGGTACGGCTTGGAGCCGGGCGTATCGCCCTCGCCCGGCTCGGCGAGCCGCCCTTCGACCCAGACCGGCGTCGGATCACCCAGCATCATGGACACTAGGTCCAGCGTATGCGGATGATGTTTGATAATGTCGGTGCGACTGTACATAACCCCGTAGAGCAGATCGCCGATGGCTCCGTCCGCAATCGCGGCGCGGAGCTGCTTGTAGCCATCATGGTGGCGGCGCATGGCGCCCCAGTTGAAGGCCACGTTATGCGCCGTGACCGCCTCGCGGATGCGGTCCGCTTCCGCCAGCGACGCGCATAGCCCCTTCTCCGAATAGATTCCCCGCACCCCATGCTCCGCACAGAAGATGATCGGCGCGGCGCGGTGTACCGACGGGGTGGTCACGCTCACGATGTCGGGCTTTTCGGTCTCGATCATTTCCTGATAATCGAGATACGTATTGGTGATGCCGAACCGCCGCTCAAAACGCTTCAGTCGTTCCTCGCCGCGATTGGCGACGGCGACGACTTCCGTTTCCTCGATGGCCTGGTAGGCGCTGAAATGGCCATAGGGCTTGTGGAACTGGCTCCCCGGCGGGAATTCGTCCTCCATCAGCCCCCCCATGCGACCGGTGCCGATGATCGCCACGCGATACTTCGCCCCCATAGTGCTCCTCCTCGATGTTATCCGTAGCACGTGCTGGCCGGTGCCTGGATTCCGGCTTTCGCCGGAATGACAGGAAAAGTCAACACAATCTAGTGATCGGGTATGCCTGTGCCGCGCCGTGCGGCGGCACTCAAGGATACCTGCTAGTGGTAGTTTGTCGGCGTTCGGTGACGACGGTCATGCGATACGGGACGTATGTGCCGACCTTCACCGCAGCGCCCGTCACGGACGACGCTCAAAACCGGAAGGCCCTGGCTACGTGCAAGGTGCGCTCGGCCGGCGCATACCATCCCTGCGGCGCATGGTCCGACGTGTGCAGATAACACTGCACCTGCACCTGGTCGCTCCCCTCGGTGAAGGTCAGCAGGCGACTCATGGGCACGTTGCAATAGCCATGATAGCGGCTCAGGGCCGCGACGTTGATGAAGTAGGTGTCCCACTTGCGCTCGATGTGCGACCGCCCGCCCGTGCGATCATCGGGATTGGTGTGCGTATGTCCCCCCAGCCAGAGCGCCATCGCGCCGGGGTGCGCCGCGAGATAGTGCTCGAACGCCTGTGCATCCGGCTGCCCGTCCACGAAGTACAGGTAGGAGGCGCCTTCCGGCGCGCCGTCGGCAAAGTAGCCGTGGTAATACGATCCCCACTGCCCCTGCTCATCCTGGCGCATCCCCTCCCACCGCCCCGAGGCCACAGTCGTCTCTTTGAGCATGTGGTGATGTGCCGAGATGATGAGCGCGTCTGGATTGGCTTCGACGAGGCCTTGCCACCAGGCCAACGTCGCACCGGTGACCGCACCGGCCGGATAACCCCCGCGAGGCCCCCGACCGACCGGCGGCCCGCCGTCGTTGCGATCCCCCATCATCAAGAACAGGAGATTGCCCACGCGGAACGCGTACCGCTCCCACGTGCCCTCGATGGGATAGGGCCGGCGCTCTGCATGCACGCCGGAGTGCTCCGAGTGCTCGCCGGTCGGGTCCACCCACTTGCGAAACCACCACTGGCACGGCTCATCGGGACCGCTGGCATCATGGTTGCCGACCAGATTGTAGAAGTGCTCTCGCGGATGCTGGCGGGAAGCAGCGAATTGCCGTACCACTTCCTGCCCTTCCGCGTCCGCCGGGGGTGTTTGACTCCCCGAGAGGTCGCCGAGATGCAGCGCAATATCCCAGCCGAAAGGCGGCCCCCCCTCACTGCCCCCCTGTTCCGATTGGCGGATAGCCTCCGCGAGACTCTCCCGACCGGCCTCGCGGAGGTCGGTGCCCACGTGAGCACAGCCGGTAGCCCAGAGACGAAAAGTTCTACTCATTGCTGCTACAAGCTCCTCAGGAACCGGCCCAGCGGTATATTGCTCCTACGACCGTAGGTCGCTACTGCCACGCGAGTAGCACGCCTAGGGCCTGATCCATGTGCTCATGGAGGAGATCGAAGGCTTCTTTCGCTTGCCGGCCCGGGAAGCGGTGCGTAATCAGCGGCTCGACGCGCACTTCTCCTGCGACCAGCGCCGCCAGCGCCGCTTGCCCCATCGCGGCCCGATCCGTAGCTGGTGGATAGCTGCCGATCAACCGTTTGCCCATGATCTTCGAGGCGTCTAGGGCCAGCGGTTGCTCGTGATAGAGGCCGATGAGCTGGATTAGACCGCCGTCGGCCACCATGTCTTGTGCCTGCACAAAGGAGCGCAGCCCGGCACGGCCGCCCACGCAGTCCATGACGATGGTTGCACCGCCGCCGGTCAGCCGCCGGACGGCTGCTACCGGGTCTTCCGCGCTGGCGTTGACCACTGCCGGGGCGCCAACTTCCTGCGCGATGCGGAGGCGTAGATCGAGCGCGTCCACCGCGATGAGCTGGGCGGGCCGATACCGGCGGGCAAACTGCATCACCAGGTTGCCGACAATCCCCTGCCCCAAGACGACCACCCGATCCGCTGGCCCGATCCCGGCGGCGCGTGTCCACCCGGCGCTGCTCGTTGCGAGGGGGTGAAAGGTGCCGTGCTCGAACGACAGGTTGGGATGCAGATGGAAGACCCGCGGGCTGCGCGGATCGTCTAGCTTCTGGAGCGAGTATTCGGCGTGGGGGGCGGTCACTACCACGCGGTCGCCCGCCGAAAACTCGCTCACTCCGGCGCCGATGCGGTGGATGACTCCGGTTGTGGAGTAGCCCATCCGCTGCGGATCAACGACGTCCTCGCGGAGGTAGCGCCCACCCATCTCGGAGCCGCGGCTAATGAGACTGACTTGGGTGCGGGCCACGACCTCGCTGTGGCCCGGTGTAGGGATGGGTACCTGCTCCAGGACAACGTTGCCTACGCCCTCGTGCTTCGCCGTCCGCCACATCAGGTCGGCCATCTGCACGCTCCTTCCACAGGTATGTTCCGGTGAGCCGTCCCCACACGGATCGTCATTGCTCTGAAAATAGCCTCCACCCGTCATTGCGGCGGAAGCTGCAATCCAGGCCCCCGGCTTGCGCCGCAGCGACGGTCGTTATTTTCATACCCTTCGGTGGCCTGGCAAGGCCATGGTGATTCCCGCGAAAGGAAACCTTTGCAAAACCGCCATTCCCGCGTGCGTGGGAATCCATCCTGCTCATTCTTGCATCCTGAAAATCCTGATTCAGATCATCACCGTGTCCCTACCCCCCGCTCACCACTCGAACAGCAGCCCCAGCGCCTGATCGGGGTGCTCGTAGAGGAAGTCGTAGCCTTCTTTGACGTGCCTCCCCGAAAAACGATGGGTAATCAACGGCTTGACGCGCACCTCGCCTTCCGCCAGCGCGGCCATCGCCACCCGCGCGTCCTCCGCGCGATCCCTCCCCGGCAGCATGCCGCCGAGCAAGCGGTTGCCCATGATCTTCCCGGCCTCCAGTTGTAGCGGTGCGCCGTGGTAGATGCCGATGAGCTGGATCAGGCCGCCGCGCGCCAGCATGTCCTGGGCCTGCGAAAACGACTGTATTCCGGCGCGGCCCCCCACGCAGTCCACAACGATGGTGGCGCCAGCGCCGCCGGTCAGCCGCCGGACGGCCGCTACCGGGTCTTCCGCGCTGGCGTTGACTACTTCCGGGGCGCCGACTTCCTGCGCGATGCGGCAGCGCAGATCGAGCGCGTCCACCGCGATGAGCTGGGCGGGCCGATACCGGCGGGCGAATTGCATCACCAGATTGCCGACAATCCCCTGCCCCAGAACGACGACCCGATCCTCCGGTGTGATCCGGGCACATCCGGTCCACGAGGTGGCGCTGGTGCAGAGCGGGTGGAAGGTGCCCTCGGCGGGCGAGATGTCAGAGTGCAGCCGGCGTACCGCCGGAGGATTGCCCGGCATGCCGGAGGCGATGGAGTATTCGGCATGGGGCGCACCGACCACCACCCAATCCCCGGGCGAGAAGTCGCGCACGTCGCCGCCGACCCGCTCGACTACCCCGGTGGTCGAATAGCCCATCATGCTGGGCGGCAGGGCCTCCTCATATACGTAACGGCGCCACAGCTCCGAGCCGCGGCTGATGAGGCTCACCTTGGTCCGAGTGAGCACGTCCTCCGGCCCCACCACGGGGATGGGGACCCGCTCCAGGACGACGTTACCCACGCCCTCGTGCTTGGCCGTCTGCCACATCATGTCCGGCATTATTGCCTCCCTCGCTGGAATCTGTGCGGCGCGGCCGGGCCACACCCGCCGCAGGCGGACCCCGGCGCAACTCCCCTTACTGTGCGCCATCAACCCACGCGCAAGCAAACGAAGCGCCCCGCCGTTGCCCAGCGAGACGCTTCGTACTATGCGCTACCGACACAAGGTCGTGAGCATGCTGCCGGCCGGGTTTAGCCCCGCTGGAGGTCCTCTTCGTAGAGGGGGGCCGTGAGCCGCTGCGATTCCTCCAGGGCAGTCTTGGGGGTCAGCTCGCCGTTCTCCAGGCGCTTGAAGATCTCGCCCCCGATGGTGAAGAGCATCTTGGCCATGCTGGGGGAGGGCGGCGTGGGAACGTCGTACTGTACCAAGTGGTTGAGCTGCTTCAAGATCGGGTTGTCCTTCAGGGCCTTGTTGATCGCCGGATTGCGGCTCGCCGCCAGGTTAGAGGGCGGGTGTCCGGAGGCTGCCGAGACCAGCAGCTGCACCTCCTCGCGCACCGACCACGCCGCCAGGTCCGCCGAGAGTTGCTCCGCCGCTTTATCCCGCACCTTGAACACCATGACGCCGAACACATTGCCCGGCGTCGTGATCTGCTTCTTGGTATTCGCCGGCCCGTGCGGGTAGTGCGTCACCCGAATGACGCTCCCATCGCCGGGGTCGACATCGGGATAGCGCGGCGGGGTCACGGTCCCGGGGTTGATGACCTCGGTGACCTTGGCCTTGTTGTTGAAGTGGTACTTCCCATCCTTCCCGATATCCGTCTGAGCATAGCCCAGCTCCCGGTGGTGTTTGTACACGTACTCAAGAGACTCGATCATGCCGGGTGTGTCCACTTGCCACTTCGTCCTGGACGGGTCGAGCGGGTATGCCGCATTCATCGGCCCCAGGACGATCACGGTCCAGTAGAGGCTGTAGCGCATGCTCCAGAGCGCGCGCGTGATGACATCCCCATCGCGCGTGACCGTGGCCTTGCCGATCTCGTCGAAGTCATCCCAGGTGTAGCCTTCCTCCGGGAAGTCAATCCCCTCTTCTTTCAAGATGGCCGTGTTATAGCCCAGGCCGTGCGGGTCGGGGTATGACGGCATGAGGACCTGCTGCCCCTTCCACGATGACCCCTCCATCAGGAACTGGATCATCTCTTGCTTGGTCTTGGCCCAGTCCGTGTTCGTGCGTAGCGCCTGGTTGAGGTCTATCGTCGCGCCCTGCGCGAAGAGGTCCGTGGCCGGTACCTGCCACGAGGTCCAGATGTTCGGCGGCGTATCCGCAGCCAGCAGCGTCTTGATCTTCTCGGTGTTGGCCCGACCGTTATCTTCGGCCGGAATCTCGGTGAAGGCGCCCTTGGGGTGTCGTGCCTTGAAGTCCTCGACGATCGCGACGTTCGCCAGACCGAAGCGGTGTGGCGGTGCATGGCTCATCGTGAAGGTGAGCTTCGGTGGTGGCTCGGCCGCCTTGCCCGCTGCGCCCTGGGCGCCCTGCGCGCCTTGGGCACCGGTCTCACCCTTCGCCCCTTGCGGTCCCGCTGGCCCGGCTGGCCCCGCCTGCGGCTGGCCCACGTAGCGCACGGTCGGCTCACCGCACGCCGCGGCCAACAGCCCGCCGAACGCGACTGCGGCACCGCCCAAATACTTCCGGCGTATCACAGCTACCATAGGTCCTCCTTAGTTCACTCCTGTGCCCTGAGAGACGAGGAATGGATCGCACTCGAACGCTGCTCGGTATTGCTCCCTATTTTGGAGCAGCCTCTACGCTGACAATCCTCCCTTCACTCGACTATGCCTGCGGCCTGTGGTGCCTCAAGCATAGCTGTACGCCGTGCAAGTTGCAACCCTGGCGTTATGCATATCCGTGCTCACAGCACCTACAAGCCAAGCGCCGCCCGGCCATGGCCGGGCGGCGCTTGGTGCTTTGCACAACGACCCGCAAGGTTGTGAGCGTGCTGCCGGTTGGGTTTAGCCCCTCTTGAGGTCTTCTTCGTACAGGGGTGCCGTGAGCCGCTGCGATTCCTCCAGGGCAGTCTTGGGGGTCAGCTCGCCGTTCTCCAGGCGTTTGAATATCTCGCCACCGATCTCGAACAGCATCTTGGCCATGCTTGGTGCAGCCGGCGTAGGCACGTCGTATTGCGCCAGGTGGTTGAGCTGCTTGAGAATGGGGTTGTCCCTCAAGGCCTTGTTGATCCCCGGATTGCGCGCGGTTGCCAGGTTGGCGGGCGGGTGCCCGGAGGCTTCCGAGACCAGGAGCTGCACGTCCTCGCGCACCGACCACGCTGCCAGATCCGCGGACACCTCCTGGGCATCCTGATCGCGGACCTTGAACACCACGCAGCCAAAGCAATTGCCCGGCGTCGTGATCTGCTTCTTGGTATTCGCCGGCCCGTGCGGGTAGTGCGTCACCCGGATGACGCTCCCATCGCCGGGGTCCACGTCGGGATAGCGCGGCGGGGTCACGGTCCCGGGGTTGATGACCTCGGTAACCTTGGCCTTGTTGTTGAAGTAGTACTTCCCGTCCTTCCCGATATCCGTCTGAGCGTAGCCCAGCTCCCGGTGGTGTTTGTACACGTACTCCAGCGCCTCCAGCATGCCGGGGGTGTCAACTTGCCACGTCGTATGGGTCGGGTCGCGCGGGAAAGCCCCATTCATCGGCCCCAGAACGATCACCGTCCAGTACAAGCTGTAGCGCATGCTCCACAGCGCGCGTGTGACGGCACCTCCATCGCGCGTGACCGTGGCCTTGCCGATCTCGTCGAAGTCATCCCAGGTGTAGCCTTCCTCCGGGAAGTCAATCCCTTCCTCCTTCAGGATGGCCGTGTTGTAGCCCAAGCCGTGGGGATCAGGGAACATCGGCATCAGAATCTGCTGCCCCTTCCACTGCACCCCATTGATCAGGAACTCGATCATCTCGCCCTTGGTCTTGGCCCAGTCCGTGTTCGTCCGCAGGGCAGTGTTAAGGTCCACGGTGGCGCCCAGGGCGAAGAGGTCAGCGGCCTCCACCTGCCAGGGCGTCCAGACGTTCGGCGGCGTATCGGCCGCCAGGAAGCTCTTGATCTTGTCCATGCCAGCCCCACCCGAGTTCTCCGTGGGGATCTCGACTAAGGCGCCGCGGGGATGGTTTTCCTTGAAGTGCGCGACGACCGCCTGGTCGGCCAAGCCAAAGCGGTGTGGCGGCGCGATGCGATGCCAGAAGATGATCTCCGGGGGTTTCTTGGCGGCAATACCCTGCGCGCCCTGCGCGCCCGCAGCGCCCTGCGCGCCGGTCTCACCCTTGGGGCCGGCTGGCCCCGCCGGCCCGGCCGGCCCGGCCTGGGGCTGCCCCACGTAGCGCACGGTCGGCTCGCCGCACGCCGCGGCCAGCAGCCCGCCAAGCGTGGCGGCGACACCGCCCAAATACTTCCGTCGTATCACAGCTACCATAGGTTCCTCCTTGGTTCACTCCTGTGTTGTCCTGTGTAGTGAGAGGATGAGGGATGGATCGCACGCGAATGCTACCCGGCATGACGCGCTGCGCTGACGGCCCTCCTTTCGCTCGACCATAGCTATGGTCCGTAGTGTCGTCAAGGATAACTACCGGCTGCGAAAGCTGCAACCATGCCTGGTGTATAGCGCCGGGTCTGCGGCGAGCATAAGCAAGCGCCCCCCGACCATGGTCAGAAGGCGCTTGGTGCTCTGCATAACGACCTAGCCGGTCGTGAGCGTGCTGGCTGTCGCCCTACTTGCTGAGGTCCGCGTCGAGCAACGGCTGCGTCAGGCGCTGCGCTTCCTGGAGCGCATCTCCTGGTGTCAGCTCACCCATATCCACCTTCGTGAGCTGCTCCCTGACGATACCGAGAATCTTCAGGTAGCTCGGCGGGTTTGGTGTCGGCTGATCGTACTGCGCCAGCTCGTTGAGCTTGTTCAGGATCGGGTTGTTCTTGAGCGCCGCGCTAATCCCGGGGTTGCGCGCCGCTGCCAGGTTGGAGGGCGGGTGCCCGGAAGCCCTCGTGACCAACAACTGCACGTCCTCGCGCACGGACCAGGCGGCCAAGTCGGCCGAGAGCTGCTGTGCCTCTTCGTCCTGTACCTTGAATACCACAATACCGAACACGTTGCCCGGGGTGAGCGGTGTCTTCGCGCTGTTGCTCGGGCCGAGCGGGTAGTGTGTCACGCGGATCCCACTGCCATCACCGGGGTCAATATCGGGATAGCGCGGCGGCGTGACCGTGCCGGGATTGATGATGTTCGACAGGCGCCCGCCCTTGTTGAAGTTCACGTTCGGATGGTTATACGGCTCGGAGTTGTCCTTGTGGAACTCCGAGCCGGCAATGAAGAGCCGCGTGCGCTTGGCATGCTCATGCGCGAACTCCAGCGTCTCGCGGGCAATCGCGCTATCCCACTGGAGCTTGGTACGGGTGTCGTCAATCGGGAAGCCACCGTTGCTGCCCATCCACCAGAGCATGCGGTGCCCATCGTAGTAGAAGTCCACGAGGCGCCGCTTTTCGGGGATATAGGCCTTCTGCCCAAGCTCGATGAAGTCTGCCCAGGTATAGCCATCGGCCGGGAATTCCAGCCCCACCTCCTTGAGAATGTGGGTGTTATAGCCCAGGCCGTGGGGGTCGGGGAACATCGGCATCAATGTCTGCTGCCCTTTCCACAGCACGCCATTGATGAGGAACGAGATCATGTTGGGCTTGACCGTTGCCCAATCCTGGTTGGTACGCAGGGCTTGCTCCAGATCAATGATGGCACCCAGCGAGAACAGGTCTGCGGCTTCGACTTGCCACGGGGTCCAGACGTTCGGCGGTGTATCGGCCGCCAGGAACGACTTGATCTTGGACATGTTGGCGCGACCGTCGCCCGCCGTCTGAATTTCGACCAGGGCCGCCCGCTCGTTGCGGGCCTTGAAGTCTTCGACGACTGCCGCGTTCGCCAGGCTGAAGCGGTGCTGGGGGCCGGCCCAGTGCCAGACCTGCACCTCCGGGGGTTTCTTGGCGGCAATACCCTGGGCACCTTGCGCGCCCTGGGCGCCCTGCGCGCCGGTCTCACCCTTGGGGCCGGCTGGCCCCGCCGGCCCGGCCGGCCCGGCCTGCGGCTGGCCCACGTAGCGCACGGTCGGCTCACCGCACGCCGCGGCCAGCAGCCCGCCAAACATGGCGGCGGCACCACTCAAATACTTCCGTCGTATCACGGCTACCATGAGGTCCTCCTTGGTTCACTCCGTTGGTGTCCGCTGTCGTGAGAGACGCTGGATCGCCTGCGAACGCTGCTCGACATTATGCTCTACTCCGCTCACCCTCCTTTCGCTCGACCATGCCTGTGGTCCGCTATCTCATCTGGCCGTCTGTGCGGCCGCACGTGCCCGCCGCACGATGGCTGGCTCATCTCCGTGCAGCGTTTCGGAAGAGCGGATGTGCAAGGAGCGGTCGGCCAGCGGAAGCTCCACCCGCGTCCCGCCGCGCCGATGCGACTCGCGCATGCCAATCGCCACCTCCAGCGCGTGCCGCCCGTCGTCGCCACTACAATTCGGCTCCTTGCCCGTCTCGATACACGTAATGAGGTCGAGCACCGTGCGCGTGTTGCTGCTGTGGCTGGTGGCTGGCAAGGGGAAGATGTGCTGGGCCGGCTCCGCGCGACGCCCCTCCAGGCTCGATTCTACCGTCTTGTAAAACTGGACCTCCTGCGCGTCGGCGATGGCACGCAGCACTCCCCGCGTGCCGATGACCTCGATCTCCCAGTTTGCTCCGCCGCACGCGATCATTCGCACGAAGCCCTGCACGCCGTTGTCATAGTGCAGGTAGCCATTCCCCTGCAAGTCTACGTCGCCGGCCGCTGCTTCATCGCTCTCCATGTGCCCGAACACCCACTGCACGCGCCCTCTGGCGAGCCGATTGACCGTGGTCAACAGATGGCTCCCGTTGTGGGAGACGCCGGCTTGCCCGAAGCCGATCACCTGGAGCAGATCGCCCAGCTCCCCCTCGTCAATCAACTCGCGCATCCGGTTGTACATGGGACTCCAGGCGCGGCTACAGCCGATGGCGAACGCGATACCCGCCCGCTGACACGCCGCAACCATCTCGTCCGCCTCGGCCAGCGAGATGGAGATCGGTTTCTCGGCCCAGATCGCCTTGAGGCCGCGTGGAGCACCGATCTCCACGGCATCGAGCAGGAGGCGCGCCCGTGGCTTGGCGGTCGTGCAGATACTCAGGATGTCGGGTTGCTCCCGCTCCAGCATCTCCCGGTAATCGGCATAGAGCGACTCGATCCCCCACTTCCGACGGTACGCCTCACGTTGCCCCTCATGCGGGTCCGCGCCGGCCAGCACCTCCACACCCGCAGCCCGATAGCAGGGTGTGTGGGCGTGGGGCCGCGGCGAGCGGTCCCAGGCGCTTTTCTCGTCGTCAAAGGTGCTGCCCATGCGCCCCAAGCCGATCACGGCGGCCCGGTACTGCTTGGCCATGATTCACCCTCCTGGTGCTGGTCGCCTCAGTATACGGTGCCTTGAGCTAGTCGGCGCGGATTATTTGCGTCGCCGGCGGCGGGACGGCGAGGACTTGGGGCGGGTCGCCTTCTCGGCCTTTCCGAACAAATGCCCACCGATTCGTCCCAAGGTCATGGCCGCGTTGTCCATTTTCGAGGACGATGCCGCTCGCTGCCGAGGGGAGCGACGTCTGGCAGTTGCCGCCGACCGTGACTTGGCCGTGGTCCGGGCACTGCGGTTGGCCGAGGCTGTTGTCGAGGCCGCGGCCGGCGTGGTAGCCGGCGTAGTTGCTGGTGTGGCGGCTGACGGAGCCGCCGGGCTGTTGGCCGGCTTGCTCTGGCCTTGACGAGGGCCGCGGCGGCCGCGCGCGCGTCCCCAGAACCGGCCAGTGAACCGGGCCAAGCCGAGCCCCGTGCGCTCGACTTCGGCCGTCGGCACCGCCGGTACGGGTGGGAGTCCCAACCACCGTTGCGCCAGGCGCCCCGGGAAAAGCGGTAGCCCGCCGCCAGGGGTCGGCCGCCGCCGCTCCAGGGTATTCGTGAGCCACCACAGCCCAATCCACAAGCCGATTAGCGCACTGACGATGAGCACGACGAATGCGATGTCATCGCGCTCCTCCCACCCACCTTGCTGCACGGTGTAGAAGAGGCGCCCGGCGGCCATGAGCGGTAGCACGATGAGCAGAATCGTCGCCGTGATGTCGAGGCGGCGCAGGATGTGACGCCGCATCGGTCCGAAGACCATTCCCAGCATCATGAGCGCCGCCAGGATAAACAGCAATCTGAGCATCGTGGCTCGGAGCCTCCGTCTCTCATGCTAACGGGGTGACTGGCTGGATGCAACCCGCTGGCGGCCTACACCAGGGCCATGTCGCTATGCCAACGGATCACCGCCACAGCGACATGGCCCTGGGCGCTAGCGGTGAGCGCAAAAACGAGGGGCGCGAGGGTGTGGCTACTTGTTCTTGTGCCGCATGCGACGCAGGCGCTTGCGAAACTTATGTCGCCTGATTTTGCGGCGACGCTTCTTGACAACCGATGCCATGCAACTCCTCAACTCTAGGCTACCGTGCTCTCACCGGCTACCAGGGCCTTTCCAAAGTCGCCGCCAACCCGGTCATTCTGAGCGGAGCGCAGAATCTCGCCACGTGGGAGCGACCCCGCGCTCCGCTCAGAGCCGGCCCCTGGCTCGAACCGGGGGTGACAAGGGTGACAAAGGAAAGACCCTGACCGGCTACTGGGGATATTGCCAAGGGACACTAATGATGGTAACATATTGACGCGCTGGGGCTACTGCCCAGTGCAGGTGGCTCCCCCGGGGCGTGGCGCATTCGTCTAGTGGCCTAGGACACCACCCTCTCAAGGTGGAGATCGCGGGTTCGAATCCCGCATGCGCTACCCACTTTGCCCCTGACTGTCGGCCGACAGTCAGGGGTTTGTCTTTGCTTGCCGTTGGGGGGGTGCTGCAGACAGATGCAGCTCCCACACCCCATGCCCGGCCGCCAAGACACGTGTGATGATCGGCTTGAATATGGTACTGTGAAGAGGCCCTTGAGGGCATGTGCGGGACCTGTTTGCCAAACTGCTCGCCAGCGGCCGTGAATCGTTTGTCGCTATGCCCACCCTCTGGTCGCTGCACGAGGTGGCAGAGCCGATCGGGTAGACAGCGGCATGACGGACTCCCAAAGGATACTGATTATCGCGGGGCCAAACAGGGCGGGCAAGACTGTATTTGCTACGGAATTCCTACCGAACGAAGCACACTGCCTCACCTTCATCAACGCAGATCTCATAGCGGCCGGCCTGAGTCCATTTCGACCGGACCTGGCCGCAATCCGGTCAGCCAGGGTGATGCTGAACTTGATCTACCACTATGTGCGGAAAGGGGAGAGCTTCGCCTTCGAGACCACCTTGAGCGGACGCGGCTATGCTCACCTGATCCCCCGTTGGAGAGCACAGGGTTACTGGGTAAAGCTGTTCTTCCTGCGCTTGCCGACGCCGGAGATGGCCATCGCCCGTGTGAGGCAGCGGGTGATGGAGGGTGGACACGATGTACCGGAGCCGGTCATTCGTCGCCGATTTCATGCTGGGTGGCGCAACTTCCAGTCGATCTATCGGGATTTGGTAGGTGAGTGGGCCGTGTATGATAACTCGGGGGATGCTGCTGTGCTTGTGGTAGAGGAGAGGCAACGATGACGACACGGGAACGGGATACGCCTGAGCCGGCCAAGCAGCCCCGCGATCCGGACTTTGTCGGTGCTGATGCCGCCATGCACAGAGCCGCCAAGATTGCGCGCCGCCGCGCCATGGAGACCTCGGGCGCAGTTGCCGTGTTCAGGGACGGCAAGATTGTTCGGGTCTCGGCGGACGGTACCGGGCGTATGCATACCGGTTAGGCCAACCAACTGTGCCCCCGACCGTTAGCCGACAGTCAGGGGGCCGCCGACGACGGATGTAGCTCCCACACCCAGCGCCCTGCCGCCGAGATACGAGAGGCTATGACCCTGCGCGTGGCGATTGTCGGCACCGGTCGGCGCGGCCAGCTCTACCTCACTCACTTGCTCAGACGTGGCAACGTAGCCGTGCGGGCAGTGTGCGATGTCAACCACCGGGCCGCAGCGGCCGCCGGCCATATGAGCCGGGCGCGGGTCTATACACGCTATGAACTGGTCTTGCTGCACGAGGGCCTGGACGCGCTGATCGTAGCCTCCCCCGCAAGCTATCATCCCCTCATCGCCGCCGATGCCGTGCAGCGTGGTCTCCACGTCTTCTTGGCGCCGCCGTTGGCGGCGACAATCCCCGCGGGCCGCCGCTTGGTGCGGCAGGTCGGGCAATCCGGCGCCTTCTGTGCGCTGGACTATGCGGTGCGGTACGAGCCTGACGTGCCGCCTGCCCGGACACTGCTCGCCGCGCGTCCCATCACCCGGTTGGCCGGGCGGTATCGCCTCCCTAGCAGTGAGATCAATCCGGCCCGCGCCGCCCGTTCGTCCGATCTCCCGCCGCCCCCGCCCCCGGAGCTACTCGATACTTGGGAGTTGCTGGCGGGCCGGGTGCGCGTAATGGAGCCGGCGCCGTCCCGGAGCCGCAATCCGGCGCTGCACCTACAGGGCGTGGTTGCCGGCGTGGTCACCGGCACGATGAGCCTCACGACGCCATGGGAGTTGGTCGTGGAGGTGCCAGCGGTCAAGGTCACGATCACACCCGCTGCCTTGAGCGTGGCAACGGCAGCAGGCGTTCGGCGCTACTCGCTCGACCCGATGCGGGCGCTCGATACGTTCCTGGAAGCCGTAGCGCGGCGCGCCGTCGGCCAAAGCAGCACCACACCTGGCACTATCCGTGCGGCTTTGGCCGACGATTCGCTCATTCGGACCGCCCCGGAGACGATGCTGCGCCCCTTGGCCCTGGCCCTTGCTGCCGGTGAAGTGCTGGAGCAGCCCCGGCCTCTCGTCGTCGCCGACGTGCTGGCGCGCGAAGAGCCGCCCCCGCGCCGCTGGCCCTGGCGCCAGCTCGCCCGGTGGCTGGATTTCCTGTGGCACTAGGCGCGCCCTAGTTGCCTTCCACTCCCTGCCGTTGCTTCTCGACGGCGATGCGGAATGGCAGCCGTGGGAGGCTATTGAGCCAGCCCGGCCAGATGGAGAGCTCTCGGCCCGCGAAGCCGGGCCGAGCGTCGAGATAGGCCTGTGCCTCGGCTCGCGTTCGTCCGGCGAGATTGCTACGGATTTGCCCTACGTCCACGTTCGGCTCGCGGTGTCCTCGGACCTGAATCTGCATGTGAACTGCGCCGCCCAGCTCCACGCGCTCTACTACCGGCGGCGAGACCTGCAACGTCTCGTTGACCACGACCCACCCGGGCGCAATGCTGGCCACGTGCGCGGCGATTTTTTCATTGACCAGTTGATTTACGTCGTCCCCCCGGAACTGCGTGGCGCTGTATCGTACTTTCATGCGGAGGCGCACAGAGTTGGCCTCGGCGCGCACCTTCCCCGGCTCGTAGACCTCCTCGGTGATGGCCGGGTTGGGTTCGGGCCATACGACGAGCGATTCGCCGCTGCGCTCGCGCTCGCTCAGGCGTGTTTCGACCTGCTCCTGCAGCGTAGCCAGCAGCGTGTTGTAGAGTTGCTGGCGATCTCCGGCCGTGACGAAGCGTACTTCCCGGTCGGTGCCGCCTTGGGTCGGTTCGTCATTCCGCACCACCAGGCTCTCACTCAACGGCCCAGCAACTGCCTTGATCGCTTCCGGGGCGACGTTTCCGGCCGTGCCGCCGGTCACCGCCTCGATCTTGGCGCGGCCGACCCCAAAGCTCTGCTGCGATCCGGTCGTGACGCTGCCGGGGATGACCACCTCGTCGGTCGTCACAAAGCTGACGACACCGGTCAAAGCCGCACCACCCCTCCCACCATCCGTGCGGCTCTGACCGGCTCCGGCCTGCACGACCGTTCCTAGCGGCACGACGACCCGGCTACTGAGTTTGTTCGTAAAGAACACCTCGCCGGTGGCTTTTCGGTCCGGCACGGCGTCCTGGCCCGTCGTGGGGATTTCCAGGCTTTCGGATGCTTCTACGGACACGACCTGCGCCGGCAGCTTGCCATCGGCGACACCTATCCCACGCACCCGCGCATCGGCAATCAGGGTCATGTCGGACTTGAACTCCACCGGCATCGTCTGGAGCGTCACACGAGCGTTAGGGAGGCCAAAGAACATGCCAGCGACCAGCAACACGACCGTGAGGACGGCAGCCAAGACGGGCCGCCATGTGATCCGTGGTGCCGACGCCGGCCGGGGATCATCGCGCTCGACTGCCGCGGCGGTAGTGTCGACCGCGACGCGGCGGGAGTTATCCCGGACGGGCCGCGTAGTTTCCTGCGGCTGCCGCGCTGACCGCATGGTTTCCTGCGACCGTCTCCCCGTCCGGGCGCTCCGTAGACGCGCCGACGAGCCGGCAGCGACGGCCGCCAACGCCTCTGCCGCCGTGCGCGGTTGCTCCTGCTGCGCTGGTGCTGGCTCTGCTGCTTGGCGCGGTGGTCTGCTTGGCCTCCTGCCGCTGCGCTGGCGGCGGGGATCGGTACCGCTTGCCGCCGCCAGTTCCGTGGCGTCAATGGACAATATTTCCCAACCGGCCGCCTGCGCCATCCCGAGTAGTCTCTGGTCGTGAGTAGCAAGGCCTAGCGTAATCTGCCCAGCGGCGGCTCGACTGCGTAGCGCCCGCAGGACGGTCGGCCTCTGCAGGGCCGGGACCGCTCCGACGGCGACCAGGCAGACCCGTGGCGCTTGCTCGGCTGCAATTCGGCGGAGCAGGTCCGCCGGGTCGTCGGCTGAATCCACCGGCACGAAGCGCCACGACGAACCGGAGTCCGTGGTGGGTGGCGGGTGCTCGTCTGCTGCCATGGTGGATGCTCTGACCGCTTGGGTTACACCACCGCTACCGCCGTCGTTTCCGTCACACCGGACAGTGTCTCGTTGGTCCCTGCCCGTGGCGCCGCTGCCTTCATGGCCACTCTCTCCAGGACGCCCTCTTGGGGCATCCGCTCCGGGCCGAGTGTTCCGGTGATACTGGAATCGCGCCACCGAAGGCTGACTGACCCCGGGTCGCTCACGAGGCGCCACCCGGCCGCTTGGTCCGCGCCCCCTTGGATTGCGCTGCCTTATGCGGATCGGGTGTGTCACCACCGCGTAAAATCGCGATTGCCCGCTCGCGGCCGTGAGCCAGCGCCGCTGCCAGGCGCGAAGGATCGCCGCCGCCGCCCTGAGCCATGGCCGGCCGGCCGCCCCCTTTTGCGCCCATGGTCGCCGCCACCTCGCGCAGCAAAGCGCCCGCACTCAGGCCGTTGTTCACCAGCTCGCGCGGCACGGTCACCAGCAGTTGCGGTCGTTTGGACCGCGTGGTGCCGAGAATGAGCGCCGCCGGCCCAGGGAGGTGGTCGCGGAGCCAATCGCCCGTTTCCCGCAGCGCGTGCATGTCGGCTACCGCGACCTCTGTCGCCAAGACATGCGCGTGGCATGCCAGAGCCGCACCACCGACTCCCATAGGATCGTGCGGCTCTGGCGTCGCCACGTTGACCCCGACCGCCTCCTGCAGGACGCTTTCCAGCGTGCTTTGGTCGGATTGACGACTGGCCGCTGCCAGTTGGCGGCGCGTTTCCGCTAACTCCGCTTGCAGCTGCTCCACGCGCCCGACCACCTCGGCCGCCGGGACGCCCAGCGTGTGACTCAGCGTCTCCAGCGTGGCGCGGGTATCAGCCGCCAACGACTCGGCGGCAGCACCCGTCACCGCCTCGACACGGCGCAGGCCGGAGCCGATGCCCCCTTCCGCTGTCAGCATGAAGGAGCCGATGTCGCCCGTTCGCGCGACGTGGGTCCCACCGCACAGCTCACGGCTGAGATCGCCGATGTGGACTACCCGTGCCTGCTCGCCATAACGCTCGTCGAAGAGCGCGAGCGCCCCGCTCGCCAATGCCTCTTGCAGCGGCATGACCGTCGGCTCCACGGGCAGGTTGGCGCGAATCGCGGCGTTGACCCGGTGCTCGATCTCGCGCTGCTCGTCGGGGTCGAGGGCCCCCCGGTGGGAGAAGTCGAAGCGCAGCCGCTCCGGCGCAACCAAGGAGCCGGACTGCTGGACGTGCTCGCCCAGCACTGCCCGCAGCGCAGCGTGCAGGAGGTGGGTCGCGCTGTGGTGACGAGCGGTAGCAGCGCGCCGCGCGCGGTCAACGTGGGCACTGACCCGCTCGCCGACTGCCAGCTGGCCCTCGGCGACTTCCCCGATATGCACGATGACCTTGCCGGCCGGTCGCTGCACGTCCTGTACGGTGAAGCGTCCGTGTGGGCCGGTGATGGTCCCGTTATCGGCTACCTGCCCGCCGCCCTCGGCGTAGAAGGGTGTGCGGTCGAGGACGATCATCGCCGCGGCCCCGGCTACGGCTACCGGAGCCGGCCACCGCCGCACGGATAGGGCCAGGTGTGGTGCGGCGGTGGCGGGCTCGTTGTCCTGACGCGCCGATTCCGCACTATCTGGCACCGCCACCGGTCCGATCCACAACACCTCGGCGCCGTCCACCGCGGTCCCGGCATACCCCTCGAACGTGACCTCGACTGCCGGGAGCGTGATGCCACGCCACTGCTCGAACTGCTGCGCCGCCCGGCTGCGCTCGCGCTGCGCGGCCATGCGCTGCTCGAAATCGTCCGTATCCACCTCCATGCCCTGCGCGGCGGCGATCTCCTCGGTCAACGGGAGCGGGAAGCCGAACGTATCGTAGAGCCGAAAGGCCGTCTCGCCCGGCAGGGTGGTATTTCCCTGTGCCCTCAGCGCGGCGACCTCCGCTTCCAGCAGCTGCGTGCCGGCGTCGAGGGTCCGCTCGAACTGTGCCTCCTCGTCCGCCGCGGCTCGCTCGATCAGGGCACGTTTCTGCGCCAGGTGGGGGTAGTGCTCGGCCATCCGGTCGAGGGTGGCCGCGACAACCGGACCGGTAATTGGCACTTCGCTGCCGAGTAGGCGGCTGTGCCGGACAGCGCGGCGGATCAGCCGGCGCACGACGTAACCGCGCCCCTCGCTGGAGGGCAGCGCGCCGTCGGCCACCAGAAAGGTCGCGGCGCGGAGGTGCTCGGCGATGACCCGGAGCGAGAGGTCCGTATCCGGCGCCTTGCCATAGGCCACCCCGGTCTGCGCCGCCGCCGCAGCGATCAGGGGAGCGAAGAGATCGGTCTCGTAGGCTGACGGTTTGTCCTGCAGGAGGGCCACGATGCGCTCGAAACCGGCGCCCGTGTCAATCCCGGTGCGCTTGAGCGGCGTCAGGGTGCCATCGGCAGCTTTGTTGTACTGGTTGAAGACCGCGTTCCAGAACTCGAAGAAACGGTTGCAGTGGTTCGGTCCGCACTGGTCGTCAGGGAGGCCGCAGCCGGCCTCTGGGCCGAGATCAATATGGATCTCCGAGTCTGGCCCACACGGACCGGTCTCCAGTCCCCACCAATTCTCGTCGAATCCGAACGACCGAATACGGCTGTCCGGAATACCCACTGCCTGCCACGCTGCTTCCGCCTCATCATCGCGGGGAATGCCAGGCTCTCCGGCAAAGATCGTCGCCCATAGACGGTCGGCAGGAAGTCCTAGCTCCTTGGTTACAAACTCGAAAGCGAAGGCGATGGCTTCCCGCTTGAAGTAGTCACCAAAGGAGAAGTGTCCCAGCATCTCGAAGAAGGTGTGGTGCGTATTGTCACCGACCTCTTCGATGTCGTCCGTCCGCACGCAGCGTTGGACGGTCACAAGACGGGGCGCCGGCGGCGCCGCGGCCCCGACGAAGTAGGGGGCGAACTGCTGCATCCCCGCCGAGGTGAACAGCACGCTCGGATCGTCGTGGGGGATGAGCGAGGCGCTTGGCAGAGCCAGATGTCCTTGACGCTCGAAATACGTGACAAAGCGCCGGCGAATCTCTTCACTACGCATCCGTGCTATCCAGTGCGTGGTAGGAGGTTGGCAGTGTGCCTGCGAGGCCCCGGCCCCGCGCCCGCCGCTGCCGATGGGCGGGAGACGGGCCTAGGGAGGAGGTTGCTCCGGTGCCATTCTACCCGCGTCCCGTCCGGGCTGTCAACGCCCGATCTTGACATAATTTATCTGTTTTACTACACTAAAGTTGTAACGAATACACTCAAGGATTTACAGCGATGTTACCTCTCGACCGTTTCACCCATGCCGCCCAGGAATCCCTGATGCGTGGTCAAGGTCTCCTGGCCGAGTTCGGACACACTACGTTCGAGCCGGAGCACCTGTTGGTGGCGCTCTTGGAAGCGCCGCAAGGCATCATCCCCGAAACCCTGAAAGAGTTGGACTTGGATGGGCGGGCGTTGGCCCAGCGCGTGCGCGGCGTGCTGGCCCAGCAGCCGCGCGTGCCGGGCGGCACGCAGATCTACCTCGGTCCGCGGACCAAGCGGGTCATGGATGCCGCCCTCGCCGCCGCCGGTCAGCGCGGCGATGCGTTCGTCAGCGCCGAGCACCTGCTGGTGTCGGCGTTAGCCGAAGGTGGAGCCGGAGCACGGCTGGTTGCCACGGCCGGTCTGACCCCCGACCGTGTCGCCAAGGCCCTGAAGGACGTGCGCGGCTCGCGCCCGATGGATAGCCCCACGGCCGAAAACCAAGCCCGGGTGCTCGCCCAGTACACCGTTGACCTGACTCAGTTGGCACAGGACAATCAGCTCGACCCGGTGATCGGGCGCGATGAGGAAGTCACGCGCTTGATGGAGGTCCTCAGCCGGCGCACGAAAAACAACCCCGTCCTGATCGGTCCGCCCGGTGTTGGGAAGACCGCTATCGCCGAGGGACTGGCGCAGCGCATTGCTGCCGAGACTGTCCCGGAGCCGCTGCTAGGTAAGCGAGTGCTCGCGCTCGACATCGGGGCTACCCTGGCCGGCTCCAAGTTCCGCGGCGAGTTCGAGGAGCGCATCAAAGGGGTCATCCAAGAGGTGCAGGACGCCAAGGGCGCGGTCATTCTCTTCATTGACGAAGTGCATACCTTGGTCGGTACCGGCGGTGCCGAGGGGGCGATTGACGCCGGAAACTTGCTTAAGCCGGCGCTGGCCCGTGGGCAGCTACGGGCGATTGGTGCCACCACGCCGGACGAGTACCGGCAGCATATCGAGAAAGACCCGGCGCTCGAACGGCGCTTCCAGCCAGTGTACGTCGGTCCGCCCGACCAGGAGACTACGATCAAGATTCTGGAGGGCTTGCGACCGAAATACGAGGAGCATCACCGGCTCCACATCGCCGATGAAGCGCTGGCGGTAGCGGTGAAACTGGCCGACCGCTACATCAGCGAACGCTACCTTCCCGATAAGGCCATTGACGTGATGGACGAGGCCGCCGCGAAGGTGCGCCTGCGGACCTCGATGCGCGACCCGGAGGTTGCACAGCGGATCGCGCGCGTCCGCCAGATCGGCGAAGAAGAAGAGCAGGCGGCCGTGGAGCGTGACTACGAGCGTGCGATGCAGTTGCGTCAGGAGCGGTTGGCACTGGAAGAGGCCTTGGCCGACAAGCAGCCGGATCCGGCCCAACTTGCAGCCGTGTCAGTATCGGCCAACGACGTGGCGGAAGTGATCGCCAAGTGGACCGGTGTGCCCGTGACCAACATCTACACCGAGGACGCCGAGAAGCTGCTGCATCTGGAGGCGGCGCTGCACGAGCGCCTGGTCGGACAGGAGGCGGCCGTCGTCGCCGTTGCCGATGCGATCCGGCGCTCGCGGTCGGGACTGGCAGATCCCCGCCGGCCCATTGGGTCCTTCCTCTTCCTCGGGCCAACGGGCGTCGGCAAGACGGAGCTGGCCAAGAGCCTCGCGGCCTATCTCTTCGACGACGAGGACGCGCTGTTGCGCCTCGACATGTCGGAGTACGTGGAAGGCCACAACGTCTCCCGGCTGTTCGGGGCGCCGCCGGGCTACGTGGGCTACGACCGCGGTGGTCAGTTGACCGAGGCCGTCCGGCGCCGGCCCTACCAGGTCATTCTGTTCGATGAGGTGGAGAAGGCACATCCCGAAGTCTTCAATGCGCTGCTTCAGATTCTCGAAGATGGGCGGCTCACGGACGGTCAGGGTCGCGTTGTGGATTTCCGCAACACGGTCATCATTATGACCTCGAACGCGGGCACAAGTGGCCTCACCCTACGGGCGGGGCCGGTGGGCTTCTTTGGCGGCGACGGCGCCGCCGATCAAGCCGAGCGGCAGCTACGCGACCGGATCATGGACTCGCTGCGGCGCACCTTCCGTCCCGAGTTCCTGAACCGGATTGACGAAACCATCGTCTTCCACCGGCTCACGCGGCCGCAGCTCCGCGCGGTCGTGGACAAGCTGCTGTCCGACCTGCGCCAGCGGCTGAACGAGCTAGACATCGCGCTGGAGTTGACGGCGGCGGCCCGCGACTGGCTCCTGGACCGTGGCTACGACGAGGCTTACGGGGCCCGGCCGTTGCGCCGGCTCATTCAGCAGCAGATCGAGAACACGATGGCCCGCGGCGTACTCGCCGGTGACTACAACGCTGGTGATCGGGTCCGCGTGGATGTCGCGGACGGCGAGCTTACCTGGGCCGTCGAGCACCTCATCGTGCCGGCCACACCCACGAAGGTCGAGCAGCCGGCGGCAGCCTAAGTCCGCCGGACACCTCAGCAGGTAGCCGTGCCCCTACCTGGACACCGGCTACCTGCCCCTACGATCCGACCGCGCAGGCGTCAGCTCCGACGCCCGCGAACCCAGCGCTCTCCCAGCCCGGCCGCCCCGGCCACGACTCCCACGACGGCGCCGCCGATGAGCCATAGCACCCCCGGAGCGAACGTCGGACCGGCCGGCTCCCGTTGCAGGGCAACCGCCGGGGCCGCTCGCTCCGGTGGCGGTACTGCCGTGGGCCGAGTAGGAGGCGCCGTCGGCTGTGCCGTTGCGGTGTCTGCGATCTCGGTTTTGGTAGCCGGTGCGGCCGGCGGCGCAGCAGGCTTGGATTGCTGCCTCCCAACGGGCGGGGGAGCGGCCGCTGCCGCTGGGCCAGCATCCGGCGTGGGCGCGCGAGCATCGGCTGTGCTCGGTGCGCGCGCGGCAGCAACGGCCTGCTCCGCTAACCTCAGTTTCGCGCTTTGCTCTTCCGCGACCTGCTCGACGACCATCGCCTGCTCTTTCGCTACCATGTTAGCCTGACTGGCTACGTCTGAGGCCGCCGGTGCGCCGGCTGCTCCGGTCGCGCCAAGCTCGCCCGGTGGTCTGGCCGGCCCCGCTTGCGGCTCCGCTTGGACGTATTGGGTTTCCGCCTCCCTGCCTAGATTGATGCCGGCGATCTGCATAGTGCCGATCAGGATGACCACCACCGCGACGGCGCCGGATAGCCGCCAGGTCAGTCCCAGTAGGCGCTGCCAGAAGGTTGCCCAGGTGTGCTCCGGCTCACCGAGATCGTCGGCGCGGATCGCATAGGAGCGCGGTGCCTGAGCTGCCGGCAGCGTGGCCAGCAGCTGCTTGGTGGCCCGTAGCTCGTCCCAATCGCGGCTGCACTCCGCGCACGCCTGCACGTGATCCGTAACCGCGGCCGCGGTCGTCTCGTCCAGCTCGCCGTCCAAAAGCGCCGACAGCAGCTCGGTCGCCCAGGCGTGGCCGGCAGCCGGCGGCGACTGACGAATACTCACGGCCGCACCCCCGCCGCTGCGCGGCCCCCCCTCTCTATCGCTCGGCGATGGAGAGGGGGACGGGGGGTGCGGCGCAATGACAACCTAGACATCGGCCGACTCCAGGGAGGCCCTTTCACTGAAGGCATGACGGTACGGATGCGGCAAGAGTTCCCGCTGCCTGGCCAGATACTCGCGCAGCCGCCGCCGGCCACGATTAATCCGCGACCGTACCGTGCCCAGGGGCACTTGGGTACTTTCGGCGATGGTTTGGTAGTCGTAGCCGTGTACGTCGCACATGGTGAGCGCCGTTCGTTGGTCCGGAGACAGCGTAAGCAGCCCCGCTTGCAGCACGGCCGCCAGCTCGTGCCCCTCGGCCGCTGCCTCCGGGCCAGGCTGCGGATCGGGTAGCGTGGCCAACGGCCCGTCCGACTCGTCGTTGGGGCGGCCCGGATGATCCAGTGAGACGGCCGGGCGTCGTTGGCGCTGGCGGTGGACGTCGTAGCACCGGCGCGTGGCGATACGCATGAGCCACGCCGGAAACGAGCCGCCGCGGAAGTCTTGCAGGTGCCGGTACGCTGCGATGAAGGTCTCCTGCGCCGCGTCATCGGCGGTATCCGGGTCCCCGGTCAGGCGCCAGCAGAGGCCGTAGACGCGGTCTTGGTACCGCACGACCAGCCGATTAAACGCCGAGCGGTCGCTGCTCTGCGCCAGCGCGACCAGCGCCGCGTCGTCGTTCATGGGCACGACATTCCTAGTCTGGCCGCACCCCCCCGGCCATCATGGGCACGAATCTAGGTTGTCCTGCGCCCGTCCCCCTGCGGAGCAGACTCATCTTCTCTATCGCTCGGCGTATGGAGAGGGGGCCGGAGGGTGCGGTGCGTGGGCCTCTCCACTCAGGACGCTGCGCTCTCCAGCTCTCGACCGGCGAGGATCGCTGCGGCTAGCTCCATCGTCTTGATGCCTTCGTCGAGCGTGGCGGCGGGGAGCGTGACGGGCCGGTCCTCCTTGATGCAGTCGAGGAAGAAGCGAGCTTGGTCCGCCGTGTCGTTCCTCCCGCCGAGGGTCAGCGTGTGGCGCTCGCCGTCGCTGAAGACGACGCCTTCCGAGATGCCTTCCAGATATGCCGAGATGTCGCGACCGTGGATTTCGTAGCGTTGCAGCCGCGCATCGGTGGTGTAGTTGGCGATGAGATGAGCGACGCAGCCGTTCTCGAAGACGATCTGCGCGGCGTAGACATCAACGTAGCGGTGGAGGGCGCGGCGCCTGACGCTATGCACCTCGGCCACGTCCGCGCCAGCGAGCGCGCACAGCAGGTCAATGGAGTGGATGGGCGTTTCGAGCAGGATGTTCTCCAGGACGGCCGGCGGAAACGTGCCGCCGGCCTCGGTCCGGCTCATGCTCTTGTGGAACTCGCCGACCAACTGCACAACCGGCCCGCGAGCCTCGACCATCCGGCGCGCTTGGACCAGCACCCAGTTGAACCGGCGCTGGAAGCCTACTATGCCCTTGGCGCCCGAACGCTCTGCCGCGTCGCGTAGTGCTCGCGCCTCGGCAACGTTCATCCCTGGCGGCTTCTCCACCAGCGTGTTCACACCGCGCTCCAGGCAAGGCAGCGCGGCCTGAGCGTTGATGTGCGGCGGGGTGGCGACGAACGCGGCGTCGAGGGCCTCGTTGTCGAGCATGTCCGCCACGCTGGCGTAGCGGTGCGCCACGCCGAACTCGTCCCCGGCCGCGTCGCGCGCCGCTGGGATCGGGTCGCACACGGCGACCATCGCTACGTCGTCAAACTGGTGCAACGCCTGCATGTGCCCGCGCGCCCGGCCCCCGCAGCCGACGATTCCTACTGCCAGTCGTGCCATATACCGGTTCCCTCCTTAGGTAGGGGCGCAGCATGCTGCGCCCCTACGGCGTCGCCTCACGATAATGCCCGTTCAACACTGCCAACCGTACTTACCGGCCCAAGCGGAAGGGCGGGTACTGGTCCGTCAGGCCAAAGAGGTAGGCGTTCACCCGCGTACTATAGCGGAAGGAGCCGCCGACGATTTCGTAGCCCCAAGAGGGATAGTGGCCGCCGAACAGCACCGGTATCCAAGTGACAAGAGCGAGCACTGTTACCACTATGCCGAGTACATAGACGATAATCATATGCGGAATGAGGATAATGAGCTTGACGGCGATGCCCAGGATTGGAATGGCCCAGAAGCGGTTGTGCTCCTCGGGTACGGTGAACTCAATCTGCACATCGTAGGCTTGCTCGTCTACGCTCGTAGCCATCTTCCCCATCCTATGTGTACCAGGTGTACCTACTTGCCTCCGCGCGGTGACTTCTGTGGCTGGCACGCCCTCCCTTTCCCTGGCCGCCGTGTGTCACCAGTCTAGGTAACGCCACTGCCGCGGTCAAGTCGCGTCCCGGCTACGTTTCTTCCGTCAATGCTCCGGCTCGACCGAGGATTGTCCAGAAGGCGTGATCGGCGAGGTGGACGATGGTGTTCTCCAGGCTCCGCTCGACGCGCTCGCCCTCCCCGGAGTGGGCACCCGCGGTATGCGCGACCGCTTCCGGGAGACCGACGGTGAGGGCCACATGGACACCGTAAGGAGGGTGGCGGATGGAAGGATAGCCCACGGCGGCGGGATCGGCCCGCCAGCGGGCCTGGTTGCGCGGGCTGAACTCGAACGGTTTGCCGACATCGTGGCACAGCGCACAGGCAATCAGCAGATCGCGATTGATCCCCACCGGGCCGACGACCTGCTCTAACGACTCAGACATAGCCAACGCCAAGCGGGCGACGCCGCGCAGATGCTCGGTCTGCGTGCCCTCCTTCAGACGCGGCGTCGTCGGGTTGCCGGAGCCGCGTATCTGCTCGATAGCGGTAAACTCCGTCTGCGAGAGGGCAAAGGCCCACGCCTCCACCACTTTGTCACGCAGCGCGGCGTCCTCGATTGCGTCAAGCTCCGGGAAGCTCCGCCGCACGCTCGCGCGCAGCTCGTCCATCGTTGCCATGTCATCCCTCCTCGCGGCTCGGTAGGAGATAGCCTACAGCAAGCCGGGGAGTCGGGGGGGCCAACGAGGGGCTGGAGGTGCGGCGGTAAGGTTGCCGGAGATGCGGCCTATTCCAGCCGCCACTTGAGGACGCGGGCGACGACGAGCAGGGAGCCGAGCGAGAACAGCGCCAAGACCGCGAGATCACTGAGTAGCTGGATTGAGATGCCTGGCTCCAGCGCGGCGCGGAACGCCCGCGCCGCGTAGCTTGGCGGGAGCAGGTGGCCGGTCCATTGCAGGAGGCCGGGCAGGCGCTCCGGCGGAATCATCACCGGCGCGAAAAACATGATGAAGAACATCGTGAGTTGGCTGACCATCCCCACCACGCGCCAGTTCTTGATGCCGAGACCGATCATGGCCCCCAGCCCAGCCAGCGAAACGGCACTCAACGGCACGACGAGCAGGACGAGGGGGTTGAACGACAAGGGCAGGCTGAAGAGCCAGCCGCCGACGAGCACCGTAATGATCATTCCGGGGATGGCCGCGAGGCTATTGCCGGTCACGACGGCCAGGATATAGGCCGTCTTGCTGATCGGGAGCGAGGCGTAGTAGACGATGGCCCCATTGCGGCGCTGTTGCGCCAGGTCCGAGGCCACCATCATGACCCCCAGCGTCACTAGCGCCATGACGGCCGCGCCCGGAACGAAGTACTGCCCCAGCGCCGGCTCGCGGCTGTCGGCAATGAAGGAGAAGGCGAAGATCATTCCCAGATTAAGGAAGACCGATAGTCCCAGGACCATGCCGAGCCATTGCCGGAATTCCAGCACGATCACCGCCGTCAGGTGGATGTAGTTCAGCCAGAGTCGTTTCAATGGTCTAGCCTCTGTTCAATCCTTGCAGCAGACTTATCACCCCGCCGCCACCGGTGCCTCATCGGGAAGCACCGCCGCTACCTCCCCGCCATCGTCGGCAATGGATTGTCCGACCAGCTCTATGTAGACATCTTCCAGTGAGGCGGTAGCGACCCGAAAGTCATCAATGGCCTCCAAGCCAACCGTCGCCAGCGTGCGGTCCACCGTGGTCCCCACACCGTCGAGCGGCACGCGGAGTGAGAGCTGTTGCGGGCGTGGCTGGCGGAGGGTGCCCAGTGCCGACAAGTCTGCTAGTTGGTCGGCACTGAGCAGGGAGTCCTCGCGCAGCCACACCTCCACCCGCAATGAGTCTCCCAGGCGCTCCTTTAGCCCCCCCGGTGTCCCTTCGGCAACGACGCGCCCGTTGTTGATGAGCGCCACGCGATCCACGACGCGCTCGGCCTCCAGCACATTATGAGTAACCAGCAAGCACGCTGCGCCGTTCTCATTGACGACGCGCCGAATCATGTCCCAAACGGCCCGCCGCCGGAGCGGGTCGAGATCGTTCGTCGGCTCGTCCAGGACCAGCAGCGGCGGATGGCCCAGCAGCGCGGCGACGAAGCCGGCCATCCGTTGCATCCCACCGGAGGCCTGAAACACCGCCTTGCGCCGTATCTCCTCCAAGTCGAACACGCGAAACAACTCCTCACGCTGGTCTATCGTCGCCCGATGCGAGAGGCCCTTGAGCCGTCCGGTAAAGTAAATAGCCTCCTCCGCGTACAGATCACGCATCGCGAAGGTCGTCTGGGGCAAGTAGCCGATCATTCGCTTCACGGTGTCCGGCTCACGTACCGGGTCGGCTCCAAAGACCGAGATGCTCCCAGCAGTTGGCTCGATCAGGCCCAGCACCTGCTGGACGAACGTGCTTTTCCCAGCGCCGTTGGGTCCGAGCAGACCGTAGACCTGACCTCGCTGCACGCGGACGTTAAGCTGGTCATTGGCTTTGACGCCGTCCTTGTAGACTTTCGTGAGATCCGTCGCTTCGATGGCCAGGTCGCTGCGGTGGGCAAGGGTGCTCATGGGTTGAGTGGTGCTCCTTGGGTGTAGGCAAGGACGCCGGCCGTGGCAAGCAGCGGCGAGGGGACTATCCTTAGTGTAACACCATGGGCTACGAGTTGGGAGTTTCGCGCAACGCCCGTCACACCGGGGAAACCTGGTGTGACGGGAAGCAGAGAAACCACTGATGCGCGTTATCGGATCCGGCTATGTGTACGATGCGAGCACGGGGCCGCGCCACGGTCGCGTGTGCGCTCACACGACGGTTAGCCTCCTCCATGATAACACCGTGCTCGTTGCCTTTCGGCGCGGCAGCGCCCGCGATTCGTTGGATGGGCACGTCTGCGTGTATGCCAGCGTGGATCAGGACATGACCTGGGAGCAGCGCCACGACGGTGTTGGTCTCGGTGCGTGGGACGATACTCCCGGCGAGGTCAAGTGCCTCGCGATTACGGAGTTGACTCCCGGTAAGCTCACCGGCACGAGCCTGTGGGTGGATCGTTCGCGGCCTGAGCTGCCGTGGATCAGCCCGCAGACCCAGGGGCTACTGCCGATGCGTGTTTTCCATACCACCTCCACCGACGGCGGTCGTACCTGGGGTGTCCGGCGCCCGATGGCTACCGCGCCGCACGTCGCGGCATCGCCCTGCTCCTCGCCCATCCTGGCGTTGCCCGATGTCGCTGGTGCAAGCTCCGGCCCTGCTAGACTGGCAGCCGAGGCCAACGACCGCCGGAGCTTGCACCGGCGAGCTGTGCTGGCCCAGCCCTACGAGCACTGGAAAGCCTACGACGACCACATCCGCCCGCGGCCCGGCGCCCGCCTGCGCCTCTCTTACGATGCCGGTGTGACCTGGCCGGAGTACGTCACCGTGGCCGAACATCCCGATGCCGCGCTCTACTACTGGGATCAGCGCCTCGGCCGGCAGCCGGACACCGGCCGGTTGGTCGCGATGTTCTGGACCCACGATGCGACCACCGGCCAAGATCGGGATATCCACATTGCCTGGGGTGCTCCCGATGGCCGCTCCTGGACGCAGCCTGTTGGGACCGGTCTACCTGGCCAGCATTGCCAACCTCTGCCCGTCGGCGGCGACCGGTTGGTGGCGGTCTACGCCCACCGGCGCCAGCCACCGGGGATCCGTGCCGCCGTCAGCCGGGACTTCGGCCGCACCTGGGACCGGACCCGCGATCTTGCAGTGTACGCCAGCCCGGCCGGGGCCGAGTCCGGGACGGAGACGCCGCGCGATCAACGCGAGCTATGGCAGGACATGCTCGCCTGGCGCTTCGGCCACCCGCGCGCCGTACACCTGCCGGGTGGCGATATCCTGGTGGTCTTCTACGCTGGCGACGATGCTGCCGTCGGCGTCCGCTGGGCACGCCTGCGGCTCTGAACCTGGCATAGGTGCTGCAGCGCACCGTCGCTGCGTGACCGCCTCGCAGCACAGCCCTGCCCATGGCCACTGTGACCTGAGCCAGTCGGGGTAATGATTTGAGGAGCCACGACACGAGTCGCGGGTGGCTAGCTGATCCGCCACTGTGGCCGCTAGCTTTAGCCCTGTCGGAAGCGCTCGATGGCCGCGGCGGCGCCATCGCGGACCAGCCCTACGTCGCTGGCAATCGGGCAGAAGTTGAACCCCTGTGCCACGTAGCGCAGTGCATCTTCCGGGTCGGCGCCGCTGTAGATCCCCGCGACCTTGTTCGCCGCTCGTGCTACGTCGGCGACCCGCTGGCAGGCGGCCGCATGCTGCTTGTCGTGCTCCCCTGGGAGCTGACCCATGCTGAAGCCTAGATCGTTCGGCCCGATGAACACGCCGTCGAGACCCGGCGTCTCGACAATCGCCTCGATTTGGTTCACGGCGTCAATGTGCTCGACCAGCGCAATACACACCACTTGCTCGTTCGCCCAGCGGCGGTAGTCACCGGTGGCGCGAAAACGGGCGCGATTAGGCCCCCAGCTACGGAACCCCAGCGGTGGATAGCGACAGGCCCCGGCAGCCTTGGCCGCGTCGGCGGGTGAGGCGATCAAGGGGACGATCACCCCGTCGGCCCCGGCGTCGAGGACGTATTGGATGTGGACCGGCTCATTCCAAGGGACGCGCACGAGGGCTGCGACGTCGGCGTTCCCGACAGCTTGCAGCCAGGCTGCGGCCCGGTCCGGCCCAATCGTCATGCCGTGCTGCATATCGAGTACTAGCACGTCGAACCCGCTGTGGGCCATCGTCTCAGCGATCAGGCCATCGGTCGTCGAGAGCCAGGCTGCACTGACCGGCCGATCCTCACGCCACAGCTCGCGCAGTTGCTCAACACTCATGCAACACCTCCATCGGGCGGCAGAGTTTCCCGTACTTCTGACGACGCCCGTTGGCACCATCCTATGCCCCGGATGAAGGCGGTGCAAACGTGTACATCACCGGGTACGACTAACCCGAGCCTCTGCGTTCACCCTGAGCGCTCACTACTTTATCAGTGGGTCGTCGCCGTGCGCGGCGATCCACTGCCGGGTCCACGCTACAGCGTCCAAACCTACATCCATGACCGAGGAGGAGAGAAAACAAAGCCCGCGACAGCGACCGGCGCGCACCAACTCCAGTCCCGTCTCCAATTGCCCGCGCATTTCCTCGGTGGTGAGTGGCCGGCGCTCGCCGAAGTTGTAGAAGTAGAGACCTAGGATGAGCGGCTTGTCCCCGCTCAGGGTGTGGCATTGCTCGACCTGTGCGGCCAGGGTGGGGAGGTCGCGGCCGTGCCATACCCAAAAGCTGATCCCGTCCAGGTACCGGAGATACTCGGCCAGATTAGGCATGTCCAGACTCATCGAGTAGATGACGGCCCAGAGCTGGAGCGAGGACGGCATGGCACGGCGCATCCGCGCCAGCGCGTCGGGAGTCGCTCCCCGGCTGATCTCCGCCGTGCTGAAGTCGTCCAAAAGTACGCCAGTGACGTTCGGGTGGCCTTGGTGCAGCTTCACGATGGGCGCCAGCGGCCGCTCGAACGCGAATCCGGCGTCGAAGCTCATCTCCCACAACAGCTCACGGCAGTGCGCGACGCCAGCGTACTCCTCCTCCGTCGGCGGCAAGTTGCCACACATCATTGCTCTGGGTAGCCCCAGGATGTCCAGCCCCTCGGCGACCGACAGCTTGGATGTGGTAAAGCCATAGTAATGCAGAGCATTCACTGTCGTGCCCCAGAGCCACAGCACGTCCCGAATTGTCCTCATGTTCACCCTCCAGCGACCCGGCCCCAGGATACAAGAGGGCGCCCCCTGGAGCGAACCGAGCCAGAGCAGGAAGTTGTGCGGCGGAGCACCGCTCCCAGCAGCCGTCTCCTCTACGCAGACCACGCCGATTGACAAGCGCCGCACATCGGCCGTAAGCTCCGATAACCATCTGCAACACGCTGCTATCAGCCTCGGGTGAGTGTATGGGTTGCAGAGGAACATTACCGCGAGTGGGCCTAGCTATCCTAGTAAGTCACCGGCGAGGGAGGGTACGGACATGCGCGTAGACCGCGACCGGTTCATGGACCAGGGGTATCTTGTCATCCCCGAGATCATTCCGCCGGACAAGATCGATGCCATGCGCGCCAGCTGCGAGACCATCCTGGAGCGGCAAAAGGCCGTCTGGGCACGCGAGCGGCAGCCCGGCGACCCACCCGGCGGCCAGTGGGAAACGGCTCGCCAGCCCCGCGTGATGATGGAGCGACCGGGGCTGATTGACGCGGAGACCGCCAATGTCGTCGAAGACTTCTGGGTTGCGGACCGGACCCTCGACATTTGCAGCCAGCTTCTCTGTAACCCCGAGCCGAACGTGATGCAGATGATGATGATGTGCAGCCCGGTGCGCGACCATCCGGGCGGCACTGGCTGGCACCGCGACGTTCATCCGATAGATATGGCTCCCTTGGCGGCGCTCCAGGCGGACTTCCTGGAGAATGGCCCCCGCTATACCCAGTGGAACGTGCCTCTGTACGATGACAACGTGCTCTGGGTCATCCCGGGCAGCCACCAGCGCCTGAATACCGCCCAGGAAAACGCCGAGCTGTCAGCGGACAGAATGAAGGCGGTAACTGGTGGTATCCCGGTCGAGTTGCGGGCCGGAGACGGCGTGATCTATAGCAACTTCCTGATCCACTGGGGCAGCGACTACACCACCAAGCTGCGCCGCACGCTCCACGGCGGCCACGCCATCTTTGGGCACTACCCGGAGCTTGGCTTCGCCGAGAGCCTGGCGCCCTGGGCACGCGAGCGGTTCGAGAGCATGAATCGTCGCAGCGCCCGCATGCAGGACCTCACGGCGGCTGCCCTGCGCGCGGTCATCGCCCGCGACGCAGCGGCCTACCGGTCCAGCTTGGCGGCGCTCCAACCGGGCGCTGGCGCGAGCGGCAAGACGGTGCTGACGATCTACCTGTCCAAGGCCGTGATCCACATGCGTGTCCTGAAAATCCCCGACGCCGCAGTAACCGAGGACGCCCGGTCACGGGCCTACGGGCCACACCCGATCAGTCTGAACTGGGGCGCGGAGTTTGCCGACCGCTTCTCCATCGCAGAGATCGAGACCCTGTGGAGCCGGTTCAAGCAGCTCGATGCCGATCTCCAGGCCGATCACGAGCTATTCGAGCCGGCCTTTCAGTCGCGTCCGATGTACTACTACTTCAACGAGCTCCCCCCCAGCGTCGAGACGGAGGCCTTCATCGCCAGTTGGTCCTCCGACGGGTAGCAGATCCACCTGATAGGGGTAGGTTTTTTCGTGCGTGGCTACATCCCCACCCCGGCCCCCGTCACTGCGGCGCAAGCCGCCATCCGGACCGACCGGGGAGCCGCACCTGGCACTATCCGTGCGGCTTTGGCCCGTCAGGGGGTGCGGCGCCACAATCCAAGGCCAGCAACACCGCCTCACCCACCTCCTCCACCGTCGGCCAAGCCGCATCGCCTTGGCCGGCGGCGCGCACCACCCGGGCGTGCTGCCCCAGCGGCCGCCATACCGTGGGATCGGTCGGGCCGAAGATGGCCACGGTCGGTGTCCCGGTGAGCGCTGCCAGGTGGGTAATACCGGAGTCGTTCCCCAGATAGGCCCGGCAGCGGCCGAGCAGCGCCGCGATCTCGTCGAGCGTTGCCGGCGGCACCCGGCGGACAGATTCCCCGGCCAGCGCCGCCACCCGGGCCGCGGCCGTGACGTCCGCCGGCCCCGCGATCAAGAGTGTGACCACGTCCTGGGCGGCCAGCAGCGTAGCGACGGACGCAAACCGCTCCACCGGCCAGTTCTTGCGCGCACTGCCGCTGCCCGGGTGCAGTACGACGACCGGCTGATCGTCGGAGAGGCCTAGCCGCCGCCACAGGCCTGTAGCCCACGCCTGCGCTTCTGCCGTCGGTACGAGCCGCGACAAGGGTAACGCGCGGCCCGAACGCGGCCCGAGCCAGGTGTCGAGGGTCTGCACGAGGTAGACGGCCACGTGGGACGGGGTTGTACCCGGCTCGACGGTGCCGTCGGTGCGTGCGCCCGGCGGCAGCGACGGTGTGCTGACCACCGTTGGGCAATTCAGCGCGGCGAGTGCCTGCTGCACATCGTCGCTCCGCCGCAGCCACAGCACTGCCGCCTCGGGACGGTTGAGCAGCCGCCCAATGCGGCTGGCCGCCCCCGGGCCGCGCATACTACCGGCGCCGATGAAGAGGGGGACCAGCGCGAGGTGCTCGAACGAGACGACCCGATCCACGAGGCCTAGCTGGCGCAGGAGGCCGGCGGCCGGTTCATTGCCCCAGTACGTCAGTTCGGCCTGGGGTTGGGCCTGGCGCAGTCGTGCCAGTGCCGGAGCGACGAGCAGCGTGTCACCGAGGGCGCCGGGCCGGGCCACGAGCACGCGCTGATAGGCCAAAGCCGCACCACACCTGTCCCTATCCGTGCGGCTTTGGCCCATCACCGTTTGCGCTGCAATCATGCCCGTAGCAGGACTACTCTGCTGGCGCGGCCGGTTCCGTCTCGCCAGCCAAAACTCCGGCGGTCCTAGTCCTTCGGTGGATCGCCAGCACGGCCGGAGTTTTGGCTGGCGATCTCATCCTCGGCCCGGAGCACGAACAGCGGTTGCCCGTACTCGACCGGCTGACCGTCCTCGACCGCAATCTCGCTGACACGGCCGGCGTAGCTGGCCTCTACATCGTTCATCACGCCCATCACTTCGACGTAGCCGAGCACCTGCCCCGCTTGCACGGTGGTGCCGACCTCGGCCCGTGGCGCCGTGTCCGCATGGCTGCCGGCGCGGAAGATGCCAACGCACGGCGCGATCATCGTCCATTCTTCGGCGGGCGGCGACGGTGGTGGCGGCGGGTGTTGCTCCATGGCGGCTTCGGAGATGCCTGCTTCGGGGATTTCTGCGTCGGAGTCGGAGGTGACTGCCTCCGGCGGCGCGGCAATGCCCAGAGGTCGCTTGATGGCGAAGACCGTCTCATCCTGCTCGATACGCAGCTCTTCGACCGCCGTGCCTTCCAGGAGGTCTACGACCGCCGGTAGGTCGCGGTGCAGCGCTGCGACCAGGCGTTGCCCCGCGTCCCGCGACAAGCGGCGTCGCCGGCGTGCTCTCCGCCGGCTGTCGTTGGGGTCTCTGTTGCGGCTTGCCAAAGCTACTCCCTCACCCGCTCCAGGTAGTTGCCGGTACGCGTGTCTACGCGGATCAGCTCGCCCGGTCCGACGAAGAGCGGCACTTGCACCACAGCCCCCGTCTCCAGCGTCGCCGGTTTCGTGACCCCGCTCGCCGTGTCGCCGCGGAGGCCCGGCTCCGATTCGGCCACCCGCAGCTCGACGTTGGGCGGCAGCTCGATACCGATGGCCTCGTCGGCTGCGACGTTGAGGTCGAGTGTCATCCCCTCTTTGAGATACTTGGTCGCCTCACCCACTGCTGCGGGCGACAGCGCAATCTGATCGTAGGTGGACGTGTCCATGAAGTGGAACAGATCGCCGTCCGTGTAGAGATACTGCACGGGCCGCAGTTCGACGCGAATGCGTGTAAAGCGCTCACTAGCCGGGAACGTTCGGTCGGTGATGTGCCCCTCGCGGAGGTCACGCAGTCGGAGCCGCACCAGTGCTCCGCCGCGTCCCATCTTAATGTGCTGGTAGTCCAGGATGGCCAATGGGCGACCATCAAGCTCGATGGCGATGCCTCGCCGTAGCTCGCCGGCAGTGATCACGTCTTGCTGCTCCTTCCTCGGCCTCGGCCCGTTTTCGGTTTTTGTCGCTCGTTTTTCATCCCCGCACCCCCCGCCCCCTTGCCGCGCCCGTCCCCACAAACCACTAGCCACTGGCTTACCGGCCACTGACCGGCACGGTCGGCTGCTTGTGGGCGCTAGTGAGCACTTCGACGCCGTCCGCACCCACCACGACCATATCTTCGATCCGCACCCCTCCCCAATCAGGCAGATAAATCCCCGGCTCCACCGTGACCACACATCCTTCCGGAAACGGATCGTCCGAGGCGATTGGCGAGAGGCGCGGCGCTTCATGGATCGCCAGCCCGACACCGTGCCCGGTGCCATGCCCGAACTGATCGCCGTAGCCCGCCGCCTCGATGACCTCACGCGCCAGCGCGTCGGCCTCCACGCCGCTCAGACCGGCTTTGAGGCCCATCTCGCACGTCTGCTGCGCCCGCAGGACGGTCGTGTAGACCTCCCAGAAGCGCTCGTCCGGCTCGCCCAAGACGAACGTGCGCGTCAGGTCCGAGCAATAGCCGTCCAGGCGAGCACCCATGTCAATGACGATCGGCTCACCGGCTTGGAGCGGTCGGTCGCTGGGGTGATGGTGCGGCATCGCCCCGTTCGGTCCGGCCGCCACGATGATATCGAACGATAAGCCGTCCGCTCCGCGCTCGCGCATACCGACCTCAAGCTCCCAGGCGGCCTCGCGCTCCGTTATACCGGGCCGCATCGTGGGCGCCACGGCCTCGATAGTCCGGTCGCCGATGAGCACGACGCGCCGGAGCGCCGCGATCTCGCTCGCGTCTTTGGACGCTCGTGAAGCCTCGACCCAATCCGTCACCGGCCGCAATTCTACCGGGCTGCCGGCCTCGCTCAGAGCTTCCGAGAGCATGGTGTGCTGCTTGACGGTCATGTCCTCGGCCTCGAAGGCCAGGGCTACGACCCCCAGTTCGTCCACTTGGTCCCCAAGCTCCTCGTGCAGCCGCTGCACCTTGACCACCTCGAACTCCGGCGCTTGCTGTGTGGCTTGCTCGATGTAACGGAAGTCGGTCAGCAGCCGCGCTGTGCTTGCGGTGATGAGGACGGCCCCGGCGGTGCCCGTGAAGCCGGTGACGTACCGGCGGTTATCGGCTTGCGTAATCAGTACCGCGTCGCAGCCTTCTTCCCGGAGTTTCTCCCGTAGTCGGCCCACGCGGTCAGCGGTTGACACGGCGCTCTCTCCTTGTCTTGGTGGTGATTGTACTCCTCGCCATTCCGGCGGAGGCCGAAATCCAGAAGGTTGCGCGTCGTGGAAGCCGGTCTACGCTGGAGTGATGCTCTTGTGTCGGGGTGACGTTCTGCCATCGGAATGACGGGCGGCGGCACCGACGCTCGTCACGACTGGCGCTGGTACCGCTGGCGGTTCTGCTCATGCTCGGCCAAGGTGCGGGCGAAGACGTGCGAGCCGTCGCCGGCCACGTCTTTCGCCACAAAGTAAAAGAACTCGTGTGCCTCCGGGTCTATGGCCGCCTGCAAAGAGGCGAGACCAGGACTACAAATCGGCCCCGGCGGCAACCCGGCATACCGATAGGTATTGTACGGTGAGTCGATCTCCAGGTCTTGGAACAGCAGCGGGCGCTTCCACCACGTATCGGTATCCGGCTGGTAGCCGCGCGCATATTGCACGGTAGGATCAGCGTACAGGCCGATGCCCTCGCGCAGGCGGTTGACGTAAACGCCGGCAATCCGCTGACGCTCACCGGGCAGTACCGCCTCGCGCTCGACGATAGAGGCGAGCGTCACAACCTCGTGGATCGTGCGCCCTTGGCTGCGGATTTTTTCCCGCATCACCGGTGTGAGCACCTCCCCGAACTTCTGCAGCAGCGTGTCAATGAGGTCTTGCGGCGTCGTCTGCGCGGTGAGCCGGTAGGTGCTGGGAAAGAGATAGCCCTCCAGCGATGCTCCGTCGGGGCGCGAGCGCAGCCATGAGTAGGTAGCGGCCCCTCCCCGGGCCAGCGCCAGAAACGCCGATCCGTTCAGCAACTGACGATGCTGTAGCTCCGCGGCGAACTCCTCCATCCGCCACCCTTCGATGAAGGTGACGGTCATCTCCGTCACCGGCGCATGTTGGAGCACGACCAGCAGTTCGTCAACGCTCATGTTGCGCCGGAGTTGGTACTCGCCGGCCTGGAGCTTGTCGTCCACACCTCGCAGGCGGGCCATCACCCGGAAGACCAGCGTGTTGTTGACCAGTCCCGCACGCTGGAGATCCTGCGCGATCTCCTCCGTAGATTGGCCCTCGTGGATCAGGAAGGGGACCACCGCTGCGTTGTCTGCTTGGCCGGCCGGGGTCTGTTCGACCGCCGGCGTCGCCGGCCCCCCGGCCATCCTGAAGAGCAGGACGACGCCCACGACGATGCTGGCTACCAGCATCAGGAACAAGACAACGATACGCATGGAATGTCGCTAGTAGGGCCTCGTGGCGGCCTCGCACCAGTGACTCGCTGGCGCGGCAGCGGTCAAGGCATCCAAATAGTCTTGCAGGATCACGGCGGCCGCGGCTGCATCCAAGCGCTCGCGCTCGGCGAGGCGTGCCGGCCGACCGCGCCGTCGCCGGCGACCGCCGGCCTCGCGCAGCCGGTCGCTGGCCTCCAGCGTCGAATACCGCTCGTCCCAATAGACGATGGCAAGGCCGGGCACCTGCTCTAAGCGGCGCGTGAAGTCTTGCACTCGTTGCGCTTGCTCCCCGATCTCGCCCTGCGGCGTATAAGGCATCCCCACCACAATGGTCTCGGCTCTCCGGTCGGCGGCCAACGCGGTGATGGCGGCCACGACCTGCCGGTCGGACCGCCGGGTGAAGGTGGTCAGCGGCGTGACGACGATCCCTTCCGGGTCCGCGCCGGCCACGCCGATGCGCCGGTCTCCCACGTCGAGGGCGAGATAGGACATCTTGACTATCACCTGCACCTGCACACGTAGGGCCAAGTCGGCACAGACTTGGCCGTCATTCCGGCGCAAGCGGGAATCTAGCATATAGCCGTGTGCCCCGGTCGGCGGGGATTCCCGTGCCAGCAGGAATGACGGATGGACAGTATTTCCGCAAGGAATAACGGGGACACATAACCCTAGTCCTCCCCATGTTACCACTCGCACGGAGCCAACCATGCCCCGGAGTGGCCGGCCTCCACAGGCCGGATCGCTACAGCCCGAGCGGCCGGAGTTGGTCGGTAGTGACCAGCGGCTCGATCAGGGAGGGATCGTCGTAGCGGGGTGAGTTGACCCGCGACGACACCGGGTAGGCTGTCATTGGATCGGACGGGAACGGGCCCAGGACGCGCTGCCAGTCCTGGTCCGACTCCGTATCGAGCCAGGCCGCCTCCTGCTCCGGGTGCAGGATCACCGGCATCCGCTTGTGGATGGGTGCCATGAGATCATTGGGGGTCGTGGTGAGGATGGTGAACGTACGCATCGCTGCCCCTTCAGTGCCGCGCCACTGCCGCGCCGGAGCTGCACCACCTATTTCCAGCGGATTGTGCAGCTCTGGCGTCGTCACCTCTTCCCATAAGCCGGCAAAGGCAAACGGCTCGTTGCTCTTGAGGGCGATCCGCAGCGGTACCTTGCCGCGCGCGGTGCGCTGCCATTCGTAGAAGCTGTCGGTGAGCACAAGGCAGCGGCGTTGCCGCCAAGCGTGACGGAAGCTCGGTCGCTCGGCCGCAGTTTCCAGGCGGGCGTTGATAAGGCGTGTCCCGCCGGTCTTGTCCCGTGCCCATGCCGGGACCAAGCCCCAAGTGAGCAACTGAATGGTAGTTGGCTCCGCATTGACGATCACGGGCAACTGCTGCGTCGGCGCAGCGTTGTACCGGGCCGCGACCCCGGCCGCCGGTGGCTCCGCGCCGAAGCGGAAGGCCAGCTGCTGGGCATCGGCTGTGATAGTGTACCGTCCACACATGGGTTTCTGCCTCCCTGCGCCGGTCCCTCACCCCTGTCAGCTGTGCCCCCGCTCTGCCCCTACTCTGTGCTCTCTGTGGCTAAAGAGGATTAGCTTTGGCTTCGTGCCGACCTACCAGTAGCCACGGAAGCGCCCTTCCCAGTACATCCACAGCCAGCTGACCAGGGCGTCGTGGTCGAGCAGCTCGCCCTCGATCTTCCAGTCCGGGGGGAGTTCTTGCGCCGGGTCTGCGGGCATGATGAAGCGGAAGGTATCGAGGTCGAGCTGCTCCAGGATGGTACGTGCCACCCCGACTAAGTCTTCGCCCGGCAGCCAGCGCTGCGCGTTGACGCAGCCCCAGCCGAAGGTGGCGCTGCGTCCGGTACGGGTAGGGCCGCCACCCCAGCCGCGATCCACCGGGATGAGCTTCCCCGTCTGGGGGTCGCGTCGGCCGGACGAGTAGGTGGTGCCGTCGGGGAGCACAGCATCTTTGACCATCCCGAAAGCGTTGGCCATGAAGCGGCGCCACTTGTCACGGTGCCTCGGATCAAGCTCCATCATCAGGCTCGGCAGATACAGCATGCGCCCGGGGGCACCCCACGACGAGTCGCTGACACCACCCAGCCATTTCGTGTCATTCTCACAGGCGCGATACCAGCGCTGAATCTCGTCGAGGTATCGCGGCTCACCGGTGGCGATCCAGGCGTGATAGAGCACGGGTGCGTAGATTAGCGCGTAGCTCCAGTCACCCTTGGTCCAATCCCACGGCTCGAACGTGAGCGCGAAGTACCCGCCCGGCTTCGGCCAATACCCCTGACGAATCTCATAGTCGGCGAAGCCGGTGAACATCTCGTCAATGGTGCGGGTGTCCTCAGGCCCGGCGATATGGCGGTAGGCAGCCAAGCCCACGGTCACGCACTGGAGTTGATCGCCGGAGGTTTGCGTGGTCGCGACGCCACCATACGGCTTGGTCAGGAACCCCGGCTCGTCGAACTCGGCGCCCATATCGTAGATGTGTCTCAGGGCAGCCAACGTGCGGCGGCAGATCGCCAGCACGTCGGGATCGTTGGTACAGCGGTAGCGGTACGTCATCGCCCCGAGGTAGAAGCCGGTATCGGCGGAAGTGTTCTCCCAGGCTCGCCAGACATGCATCGGCGGCAGACCTAGCTCGGCTTCGGTCTTCCCCATCAGGTGGCGATGCGGAGCCATACCACGGTAGTCCTCCGCAGTAGGCAATTGGTAGTCCGTGGAGCGGACGAACATCGGCACCATCCCATGCTCCTGGAGCGTGTGCTTCTCGACCACTGCCTGGATGCGGAGGGCTTTACGCTCCAGCTCACTTGGGGTCATGGATGGCATCCGTCAGCCTCCGTTGGCCGGTACCGGCTCGGGGTCCGGCACCACTGGTCGCTACAGGGCCTTTCCATATGTCACCCTGAGCGAAGCGAAGGGTCTCTCCGCTGTGGCCGAGATTCTTCGCTCCGCTCAGAATGACAGGTTTGGCGGCGACTTTGGAAAGGCCCTGTGGTCGGTAAGCGTAGCATGTCCCTGCCGGCGATCACCCGGTATAATGAGTGCTTTGGTCGATGAATTCGGAGCGCGCGGATAGTGATGTGCAAGGGAGCGGATAGTGTCGCGGACCATACGTGTCGAGAAAGCCAAGTATGACGGTACCGTCCAGGCCGCCTGGGAGAGTGAGTTGCTCGATCACACTGGGGACCTGCTGCGATCCGTCGTGCCTGGAGGTAGGCCGGTGTACGTGCTGGACCGTAGCCGCTGGGTCAAGAGCGGGGAAACCACCTGCGCGGTGGAGCTGTACTTCGCGGATCGCTGGTACAACGTCTGGCACGTCCGCGACGACACGATGGAGCTATGGTACTGCAACGTCGCAATGCCGGCCGAATTCGACGGCGAGACGCTCCGCTGGGTTGATCTGGACATTGATATTCGCTGCTACCGAGACGGCGCACCGGAAGTGCTCGATGAGGACGAGTTCGAGCAGCACCGGGTCGAGCTAGGCTACCCCGATGAGGTTGTCGAACGTGCTCTAGCCGCCCGCGATGAGGCGCTCCGGCTGGCTCAGGAACGAGTCTTCCCGTTCGACTACGAGACGCAGATCAGCGCGCTCCGGCGCTGACCGACGCGCGGCCGGCCGGCGCCTGTCGGTGCATAAGTAACGGCCGGTTGGCTGTTAGGTAAGATGCAATCATTATGTGACCAAATATCCGATATTAGCCGATAAAAATAGACGGTATTCGCGGGTGATGATGTATCTTATGTGGGATAGTGACTATATGGACTACGTTGCAAGAGTTGACAATTGTGGTACAATCATAGTGGTTCTGCCGCCGCGATAGAGGTCACATGGAGGTCACAATGAAGAGCATACGGTCATGGTTCAGTGTGTTGCTCGTCGCCGGCCTGCTCGGCAGCATACTTATTCCGGCGTCTACGGTGCAGGCACGGAGCGTATTCGCTCACGGTACGGTGGTCGCACTACAGGGCACCCCGCATCTCTGGTTCGCTGACGCCCAAGGCATCTTGCACTGGGGCGGTGATACGCGCGCCCTGGCCGGGCGTCCCATCAACTGGAATAACCGCGTAGAAGTAAGCTCCGAGCAACTGCGTACCCTATCGCGCGGTGCTCCCTGGCTGTCTGCCGGATTGCTCAAGGACGGCGATCCGATCTATCTGGCCAAGTGGGAGACCGACTGGCCGGAGCCGCGGCTGTTCCACATTCAATCCATTGGCGATGTCGAGCTATTTGGGATCAATAGCACCAACTACGGTGCCTTTGTGATGGGAAAGCCAGCTTGGGAGAGCCACTTTGGTTTCTCAGTAGCCGATCTTCAGCTTTCCACTCTCGCGGCCACCACCACCCCGCCACCCCCCCCGGAGCCTAGGTCGCATCCGGCGTCCCCGGATAGCAAGGCAGCAGTGCCTTCCCGCCCATCCTCCGCTGGCGACCACAACGATGACGATGATGATGACGACGATGACGACACTGATACCGACACGGCGACGGCCACAGCGACGGCCACTGCCACCGACGGCCAGACGGCCACGGCCACGGCCACGGCGACCGACGACGGGACCTCGGTGACGAATACTGCTACCGACGACACTGACGACGACGATACCGACACGGCTACCGATACGGCGACGGCCACGGCGACTGGTGACACCGATGACACCGACACCGACACCGACACTGACACCGATGATGACAGTGATAGTGACTAAAAGTGGAGTAACCGGCAGTAGTGGCAGCGTGAAACGGGAGTACTATGCCTGGCTCGCTCACTGCTCCGCCTTTGTCTCCGGCGGTAGCCTTGCCGGAAGACCGGGGCTTGCCGGGGTTTTCTCGCCTCTTTGACCGTGAGTGGGTCTGGCGCGCCTACTGCTCTCGGCTTGGCCGGCCGGAGGCGAGGCCGCAGTTCCTGCGCCTGCGCCAGATCAGCTACAACCCCGGCCGACGCGCCATCGTTACTTGCCTGGCCGAGTGGCCGTGGGATGACGAGTTCGTAAGGCAGGAGCGGTTCGCTATCGAGCTTGCGCGGGACCAACCGGCGCGGCTGTTTCGCTATCCGCAAGACCCCTACCTACCAGGGCTGGCTGCCGCCGCCTCCGCGGAGGCGGCGGCTAGGATGCTCAACAGGTATGTCGTCGCGGCTCCGGTGCAGCGCGTGCGCGTGGACGTTGTGCGCTACAGACCCGGCGGGCATGCCGTGCTGCGCCATCGGCTGGGCCGGGTACGCTTCTATGTCCGGGTCATGCGGCCCGAACGAGTGCCCCGACTGATGGCAGCGGCGGAGCTGGTAGCGCAGTCGGGATTTGCGCTGCCCCGCCTGGCAGGCTGCTGGACCGAGGGCGGCGTTGTATGGTTATCCGAGATACCGGGGAAAAATGTACGCAAACTCATCCGCAAGGGTCATCCGCTAGAACCGGAGCCAATCATCGATAGTTTGGCGCGGCTGTGGGACACGCCCTACGCAGCGAACGGGCGCCGCCCCTTCAATCTCCTAGGCGCCTACCGCCGGGCCAGGCGCGTCTTCCGGCAGGTACTCCGGGACCAGGCCGGGCCGCGCCGCACCCTCAAGCAAGCGACGGCTGCGCTGGACCCGTTCGTCAAATCGTGGCAGCCATCAGGCATTGCCCACAACGACTTCTACGACGACCAACTGATCCGTCTTCTCGATGGGAGGTTGGCGCTGGTAGATTTCGAGGAGGCCGGGCTGGGAGACCCCTTGCTCGACGTGGGCAACTTCCTGGCCCATCTACGCTGGTCGGCTCATTTCGGGCGTGAAGCCGAAGCAAAAGCCAGTGACGCCTATCATCGCCTCCTGCGTGCCGCCGCGCTGGAGCGTTTCGGCTGGGAAGAGCGGGCGCTGAACCTGCGTGAGGCCGTCTGCATTTTCCGAGTGTGTACCAATCCTATCCGCCATCTCGCGCCCGACTGGCCGCGCAGACTAGAGGCGGGCCTATTGCTGGTGAACGAGACGCTGGCATAGCCGGCCGAGTGACTAACGCGCGGCTCCGGTGTACTATTCGATGGATTCTGGCTTTCGCCGAAATGACGATGGCACCGATTCACTACCCACGAGTAGCATAGCGTTTCGTCGCCGTTGCGGAGCAAGCACAGTGGAGTAAGGCATGGGGAGTGACAGTTCGGAGCGTCAGGTGATAGACACCCACGTCCACGTGTGGCCGTTGGACGATGCGCCGGGCCACCAACCCGCCGCCGATGCCAAGCTGTCCCCCCCCACGGCCGCGGCGCCGGTGGAGTGGCTGCTGCAGGATATGGCGGAGTACCATGTCGCCCATTGCGTCTTGGTGCAGAGCAGCGCGTTCGGCTGGAACAATACCTATCTGGTCGAGTGCCTGGAACGGTACCCCGGCCGGTTTCGGGCTATCGGCCTCGTGGACCCGGAAAGTCCCGATAACGCGCGCGACCTGGAGCGGTGGATGGCGCAAGGACTGGCCGGTTTCCGTTTTCACCCGCTCTACTACGACCGCGAGCCGCGCGGCGCCTGGTGGGTGGACGCGCCGGAGCACGACGACCTCTGGGCGGCGGCCGCCACCACCGGCGCGATCCTCCAGTTCCATATGCTGCCGCAGCACGCCCCGGCGTTGGCCCGCATGATCGAGCGCCATCCGCAAGTGCGGGTGATCGTGGACCACATCGGCAAGCCTGACGTGACCGAGGTGCCGCCGTATCCTAGTTTCGCCCCGGTGTTGCGCCTCGCCGACTACCCGCACGTCTACGCCAAGATCGGTGATTATCAGATCGCCAGTGAGCAAGCCTTCCCGTGGGCGGACACGTGGCCTTTCGTGCGCTTGCTGGCCGACCGCTTTGGAGCGGCGCGGCTGCTCTGGGGCACCGGGTATCCCCGCAGCGCCCGGCTCGTCCCACTGGCGGCGGCCCTGCGTTACGTCGAGCAGGAGCTACCCCTGACGCCGGACGAGCGCCGGCAGATTCTCTGGGAAACACCGGCCCGCCTGTTCGGATTCGCCAACACGACCGAGCCGGCCGAGTCTACCGCCGCCAAGGGCTGACCGCTGCCCTCCGTCCCGCCGACTGTGGTAGGGACGAGCCAAGCCGTAGGGGCGCAGCACGCTGCGCCCGTCCCCCCGCCGCGGGGGGCCATAGGAGTCCCTGGCAAAGCGCCATGTTTTCCGCGCCAGGAGACCTTTGCCAAAGTCGTCATTCCCGCGCATGCGGGAATCCACCGGTGCAGTCATTCCTATGCTCATCTGCCGTACGTCATTCCCGCGTCTGAGTGGCGCGATCCTCCCGCGCAAACGCCATCAACAGGGCCACAAACCAACCGATCACCGTCCAACCCAAGAATAGGTTGACTAGGCATACAGTCATCCAACGATTTGTACCACCACTCACCTTCCGTACACCGACTATGATGCTGGGGAGGAAGTAAAGCCCGAGAAACACCACCACCTGAACGAACAAAAGCGGCAGCACAAACCACACCTCGGGACCGCTCGGAATAAACCCCATTGCCTCGCTCGTTTCTATCCCGGTTCATTCCCTCGTCTGAGTCACGCGATCCTCCCGCGCAAACGCCATCAGCAAGGCCACAAACCAGCCGATCACCGTCCACCCCAAGAAGATGTTGATCAGAAATACGGTTCTCCAACCGGGTGTACCGCCTCCCTGCCATATGCCGACTACGAGCCTGATGAGGAAGTCGCGTGTTTGGGATATTGGCACCGCTCTGACCTGCCGTACACCGACGATGAGACTAGGTAGAAAGTAAAATCCGAGCACCACCACCACATGAGCAAACCAATTTCCTATAGCAAACATTATAAGAAGCACAAACCGCACATACAGATAGATGCCATAGATATCGTAATTATTCACTATTTCATCCCACCAGAACACTCCCACCCCCATGATCACGCCAAGTAAGACCGCACTAAAGACGACTGCTGCCCATCCCCACAACTTCCGGCGCCGAGTCCCCATTGCAACCTCCCTCTCCCAGCCCTCACTGCCCTCCGGCTGGCTGGCTGCATACCAAGCTCCGCTATCGGCCGGCCCACTACAAAGCGCCGGACTGCATTAGCATTCCGAAGCAAGTTCCGAACACCAATGCAGCCCCGCGCGCCGCCGCTCACCGGGCCGGAGCGCCGCTAATCGTTGACATTCACCGGGGCACCGCCGGAGCCGGAGCCGGCCAACAGCGAGTCCCGGTAGCGTTCCGCTTCCTCGCGCGTGCTGAAGATCGGATGATCGTACACGCCCCCGACAAAGCCGGTCGCTCCTCCCTCGATCACCAACGTCTCTCCCTGGTCATCGAAGATCCTTCTGCTATGCTCGGAGTCGGCAAGCGGTTCCGCGGGAAACGAGTCCGGACCCCACGATTCATAGGTCCACCCAAGTTGCCGCCCCCCAGGGCCACCAACGGGTACTATGTTGGGCAACTTGGACTCGTCGACACTGCCGTCCGCCCGGACCCCCGGCGGGGGCGGGGGCAGTGAGTTCGCCTCCGAATCCCCCGCCGCCACGGTCAGCACCCCGACCGTAACGGCAAAGCTCACCAGCCAGACGACTCCGAACACTACCACTCGCTTGATCACCATTCGCGCTCCCATCGCTGTAGCCCCCTACAAAGCGCGGGACTGCACTGGCATTCCGAAACAAGTTCCGAACACCAATGCAGCCCCTCGCGCTGCCGCTCACCGGGCCGGAGCGCCGCTAATCGTTGACATTCACCGGGGCACCGCCGGAGCCGTCCAACAGCGAGTCGCGGTAGCGTTCCGCTTCCTCGCGGGTGCTGAAGATCGGTCCCACGTGATGACGGTCCTCCGGTCCGTCCTCGATCACCAACGTCTCCCCTCCCTGGTCATCGAAGATCCTTCTGCTATGCTCGGGGTCGGCTGGTAGTTCCGAGGGCGGCGGGGATGACAGATCAATGGGCGGATGATAGACCCACCCAATTTGCCGCCCCTCAGGGCCGGCAACCGGCCATATGCTATCCCCCCGGACCCACGGGGGATCGGGCGGCGGGGTGTCCGCCTCCGAAACCCCTGCCGCCACGGTCAGCACTCCGACCGTCACGACAGCGCTCACCAGCCAGACGACTCCGAACACTACCACTCGCTTGATCACCATTCGCGCTCCCATCGCTATAGCCCCCTACAAAGCGCCGGACTGCATTGGCATTCCGAAGCAAGTTCCGAACACCAATGCAGCCCCGCGCGCCGCCGCTCACCGGGTCGGGGAGCCGCTAATCATTGACATTCACCGGGGCACCGCCGGAGCCTGAGGCCAGCAGCGAGTCCCGGTAGCGTTCCGCTTCTTCGCGCGTGCTAAAGATCGGATGACGGCCCCCGACAGAGCCGGTCGCTCCCTCCTCGATCACCAACGTCTCTACCCCCTTCTCTATGGTCCTTGTGACACCCGGCCCCACCTGGATCACCACTCGCTCTGGGCCACTCTCGATGACCTTTCCAACATGGTCGGAGAGCGCTTGCGAGGGAACCAAGTCTGGAGTTTTCGGTGAATAGGCCCACCCGATAGTCTCTCCCTTAGAGCCGGCAACTTCCCATATATCGGGCATCTTGGACATGTCAACAGTGCCATCCGCCCGGACCCACGGGGGATCGGGCGGCGGTGCGTCCGCCTCCGAATCCCCCGCCGCCACGGTCAGCACTCCGACCGTCACGACAGCGCTCACCAGCCAGACGACTCCGAACAACACCAGTCTCTTGATCACCATGTGCGCTCCCATCACTATGGCCTCCTTTTCCTGAGCCATGCTGCACTCAACGCCGGTCCGCGCTCACGAGAGATAGAGCTGGCCGGACCAGACCCAACCTCCATGCCATCCCCCATTATTGACGTAGGCTCCCGTGTCCGTACCGTAGTAGCCACTCCCGCAGTCCGGTGTGGAGCCGTAACTACGTACAACCTTCATTTTCCAAGCAGAGCCGCTGGTGTTGTATTGCCAGCCGGTGCCACCACACTCCTTCCACCGATCCTCCGTCCAGTACAAATACTTGACGTTGACCTTAAGGTAGCCTACCGGCCGGTGGATCCAAGTCTGACAGTCCCACGATATAACGGGTGTCCGATAACGCGATTGAACTTCCCCCTCCGTGCGACCGCCACCACTACCGTGGGAAAGTTCAGATCGGCCTTTCACGCAAACAGTTGAGCTCGCATACACCCAGCCGTCATCACTTACGGTATCGGCGTAGACCACCCCGCTGACCATCCCCAGCAGAATCGCGACCGTCGCGAGGGCCAGGGGCACGGAGCAAAACGCCCGGCTACGCGGGTGCAGTGGGCCGGTCGCTGGCCGTCGCTGGGCGCTGCCGGCCCACCCCCAAGCGCCCACCCGCCGCGCCAACCACGCTCGACCACCACCCAGCACTGTCGCAATGTTCATCCTTCCGTCTCCCTCCTCTCTAGCGACCGCGCCTCCCCGACCAGCTACCTGCCGGAGCACCCAGGACCTGCTCGATGTCGCTGTGCGAGGCGCCGCGGTCAACAACCATGTCTCGCGCTCCGGCTAGGTACTACATAGACTCTAGTTGCCCGGCGCTGGAAAAACACTGTGGAAAACCCTAGTCTTGACCTGTGGAAAACCCTAGTTTTTTGCCCGAAATGTCGCGCGGAGCCGTCTGGGAGCACGAGCAGCGCAGATTTATAACCTGTAAAATCACGTGCATTGATAAAGGAGCGGCATCGATGGTCGAGCACGGAGTACGCGGCGGATTACCCGATCTACGGATTACCGACGTCAAGGCGCTCTGCACGGCGCCGGACGGTATCCGGCTGGTGGTCGTCAAGGTCGAGACCAATGAGCCGGGGCTGTACGGCCTGGGCTGCGCGACGTTCACCCAGCGTCCCCTTGCCGTCGTTGCGGCCGTGCAGGACTATCTCCGGCCGTTCCTGCTGGGCCGCAATCCCGACGACATCGAGGACATCTATCAGTCCGGCTACGTCAGTAGCTACTGGCGCAGCGGCCCCGTCCTGAACAACGCCCTCTCCGGCGTGGACTAGGCGCTCTGGGACATCAAAGGGAAGCGGGCCGGTATGCCGGTGTACCAGCTCCTCGGCGGCCAGTGCCGCGACCGGGTGCCGCTCTACGCCCATGCCTCCGGCCGCGACTTCCAGGAAGTGGCGGACCAGGTGCGCGCCTACATGGCACAAGGCTACCGCTACGTGCGCTGCCAGGTCGCCGTCCCCGGCCTCTCCACCTACGGCACCAGCGGCAATGTGCCAGCGGCGTGGGAGCCGACGCCCTATTGCCGGCGGGTGCCACAGCTATTCGCGTACCTACGGGAACAGCTCGGCGACGAAGTGGAGCTGCTGCACGACGTTCACGAGCGCATCCCGCCCATCCAGGCGGTGGGCTTGGCGAAGGAGTTGGAGCCGTACAAGCTCTTCTTCCTCGAAGATGCACTGGCGCCCGAGGACAACGAGTATTTCCGCATGATCCGCGCCCAGTGCAGTACACCGATTGCCATGGGCGAGCTGTTCGTCAATCAGGCCGAGTACGTGCCCCTCATCCGCGACCGCCTCATAGACTTCATTCGTGTCCACGTCTCGACGATTGGCGGCCTCTCCATGGCCCGCAAGCTGGCGGCCATGTGCGAGTTCTTTGGTGTGCGTACCGCCTGGCACGGGCCGGGAGACGTCTCCCCGGTGGGTCACGCCGCCAATCTCCAGTTGGACGTGGCGGTTTGGAACTTCGGTATCCAGGAGCAGCACGTCTTTGGCGCGAACACCCAGGAGGTGTTCCCCGGCTGTCCCGAAATCCGCGACGGCTACATGTGGCCTAGCGACCGGCCCGGGTTGGGCGTGGACGTTGACGAGGCGCTGGCGGGGCGCTTCCCGTTCCCTGATCATCCCCTGACCGGCCGGAGCCGCACCACACCTGGCACCGCCCGTGCGGCTCCGGCCGATCCCCTCAACGGCTCCTGGGCACCCGTCCGGCGCGTTGACGGCACCGTGATCCGTCCCTGACTTGCCACATATGTCCAGCGGATTGTGCAGCGTTGGTGTCGTCATGCCGGCTACCCGCGACTCCCGCCCGGCTTGCGTAGCACTGAGGGCTGCGGCGATAATAACCCGCACCCGTGTCCCCACCCGGCCACCGGCACCGGGGAGCGGCCGGGGCTGAGGCCGGCAGCCAGCAACAATGCGAATCCTAATTACCGGCGTCCGCGGCTTTGTCGGGCGGCATCTGGCTGCGTACTGCCTCCAGGACACGCGCAACGAAGTCTGGGGGCTGGACCGGCCGCGCACGTCGCCCGTTGGTCCGCCGTTGCCGGCGGCGGTGCGGCTCTGTACGGCCGATATCACTGATCGGGCGGCGGTCATCGCGGCGGTGCAGACAGCGCAGCCCGATGCGGTGTATCACCTCGCTGGCTGGAGCAATCCGGCAACCGCCCACGCCGATCCCACCGGCATCCTGGCGGCCAATGTCCACGGCCAGCTCCACGTACTCGAAGCAGTCATGGCTGCCGGCAATCGGGCCAGCGTCTTGGTCATCGGCTCGTGCAAGGAGTATGGCGCTGGCCCACCGGGGGCACAGCGCACCGACGAGTCGGCCGACCTGGCGCCGCTCGACCTCTATGGCGTGACGAAGGTGGCCCAGGACATGCTGGGCTACCATTTCGCCGTCGGCCGGCAGTGTCACGTCGTGCGCGTGCGACCCTTCAACCACACCGGCCCTGGTCAGTTGGAGGCGTTCGTCGCCTCGGCCTTTGCGCGCCAGTTGGCCGCGATCAAGCTAGGTCAACGGCCGCCGCGGGTCATGGTCGGCAACCTCACGCCGGTAGTGGACTTTACCGACGTGCGGGACATGGTGTCGGCCTACGTCTTGGCCCTCGAACGCGGCGAGTGCGGCGCGGTCTATAATCTCGGCTCCGGCCAGGGTGTGCGGATCGGCGTCCTGCTGGACATGCTGATCGCGGCCGGCGGCCTGACCGGCCAAGTGGAAGTGTGCCCCGACCCGGCCCGGCAGCAGTCCGGCAGCGTGCCCCATATCGTGTGCGATGCTACCCGCTTCCGCGCGCTGACCGGCTGGCAGCCCCGCTACACCCTGGCCGAGACGCTCCGCGACCTCTACCACTACTGGCTGGAGCGGCTCGCGGCGGCACCTTCTCCCATTGGACGTTAGGCTACGTATTCCTGCTCCAGCTCGCGCCAACCCGGCACGTCCACGATCTCGTTGAAGGCACCGAACGGGAGGAGCGTGCTGCCGGCGGTGGTGCCGGTGGTCTTGAGGCGCTTTGCCACCTCCTGCACAGCGGCCGCGGCAGCGTAAAGCGGGGAGAGCGGGAAGACCACCATCTTGAACCCCAGCTCTTGCAGCTCGGTGGCCGTCAGCACGGGAGTGACCCCGCCCTCGATCATGTTGGCGAACAGCGGTGCATCGGGAATGGCCCGCGCGATGGCCTGCAGCTCCTCCAGCGATTGCGGCGCCTCGACAAAGACAATATCGGCGCCGGCATCGCGATACGCCTTCCCTCGCTCTATCGCGTCGTCCAGGCCGACGACGGCGCGGGCGTCGGTGCGGCCGATCAGCACCAGCCCGGAGTCGCCGCGCGCCGCCACGGCCGCGCGTATCTTCTGCACATGCTCATCGCGGGGGATAACCCGCTTGCCTTCCATATGGCCGCACTTCTTCGGCCACTCCTGATCTTCCAAGATGATCCCGGCAACGCCGGCCGCGACACATTCGCGCACCGTCCGCACGACGTTGAGGGGGTTGCCGTAGCCCGTGTCCATGTCCGCAATGACCGGAATAGACACCGCGGCGGCGATGTTGCGAACACGATCCAGCACTTCCGAAGCGGTCAGCAGACCGATGTCCGGCATCCCCAGGGTCGAGGCGGCCAGGCTATAGCCGGACGTGAAGACGACGTCGAAGCCGGCGTGCTCCATCAACCGCGCAGAGACGGCGTCGTATGATCCTGGCAAGACGATAATCCCCGGCGCCGCTAGCAGCTCCCGCACCCGTTGTGCTCCCGCATTCATCTGCGTTCCTCCTCCGGCACCTGTATGGTAAGCCATCGCGCGCACGGCGCACACGGCGCGGAGCAGCGTGGCTATCCCCCGGCCCGCACAAAGATAGAAGGGTAGATAAACCGGAAGAACAGGCGCAATAAGGTCGGCACTATCTCGTTGGCAGCGGCAGCCAGCTCTCGGCGCCAATGGTGGTCGTGCCGCCGTGGCCCGGATAGACCTGCGTCGCTGCCGGTAGCTCCGCCAAGCGGGCGAGACTATCCTGCAGCGCAGCGGGATCGCCCCCCGGTAGGTCATAGCGACCGTAGGACCCGGCAAAGAGCGTATCGCCACTGATCAGCAACGACCAAGCGGCACTGTACAGGCAGATACTCCCCGGCGTGTGACCGGGTGTGTGCAGCACGGTAAAGGTGGTTGTGCCGACCTGCACAGTATCGCCCTCCGTCAGTGTACGGTCGGCGTGGCTCGGCGGAATAGCCCACGGCAGAGAGCCGAACGCACTCATGGGCCGGGACAACTGCGCGGCGTCGGCCGTATGGATCGCGATTGGCGCTCCGGTGACTTGGGCCAGCGGTGCATTGTCCGCCACGTGATCCCAGTGACTGTGCGTGTTGACGATCAGCGTGATCTCGACCGCGATCTCGCGGGCAGCGGCCAGAACCGACGCGGTGGCGCCCAGCGCCGGATCAACCACCATAGCCGCTCGCGCTGCGCGGTCTACCACCAGCAGGACGTTGTTATCCAGCGGACCGGCCACGCTGGTTCGGACCAGCGGCGCGGCGTCGCCAGCTTGATCGGAGGCCGTCATACCGGTTCACTGCTCCGGACGGACTCCCCCGTTCCACATGTGGAGTGAGGGCTGGGGCGTGAGGCCAACGAAGCTATCCCCTTGGCCGCTTAGTCGCGCTCGTCCATCGGCTGCCACGTGCGATCATAGGGGCCTACGTACACTGCGAGTGGCCGCATCAGCCGATTGCCGTCAAGCTGCTCGACCATGTGCGCGGTCCACCCAGCGGTCCGGCCGATGGCGAACATCGGGGTGAAGATTTCGGAAGGAATCCCCACGGTATGCAAGATCAGTCCGGCGTATAGCTCCACGTTGGCGTAGAGGTCCCGCCCCGGTTTCACCTCGGCCAGCACCTTCACCGTAGTCTGCTCGACGGCTTGCGTCAATTCGAGCAGGGTGCGCTCGCCGGTTGCGGCCGCCACCCGCTCTACGGCGGTGGTAAGCACCGCGGCACGTGGATCGCGCACCTTATAGACCCGGTGCCCAAATCCCATGATCCGGCGACCCGCCGCCAACTCGGCCCGCACCCACTGCTCGGCCCGATCGGGGGTACCGATCTCTTCGAGCATGTGGAGCACGGGGCCGGGCACGCCGCCGTGTGCCGGCCCTTTCAACGCGCAGATGGCCGCGGTCAAGGCGGACACCATATCCGAGTTCGTCGAGATCACCACCCGGCCGGTGAAGGTGGAGGCGTTGAGGCCGTGCTCGGAGATCACACCCAAGTAGGCATCGAAGGCGTCAACACGCGCTTGGGACGGCTCTTGCCCTTCGAGCATATACAGGAATCCCGCGGCTAGGCCGTGCTCGGGCTTGGCGAGCACCGGCTCCTGACCGTTCTTGAGGCGCCAGGTGTGAGCAATGAGCGCTGGAATCTGTGCCTGCAACCGCGCGGCCCGCCGCAAATTTGCGTTGATGTCCAAGCTGTCCACGTCGGAGTCGTCGAGCGATAACATGGCGGCCGCCATCCGCAGCATGTGCATCCCGCCGGTATGCGGGGCTAGCTCGCGCAGCGCGGCGATGATCGCTGGTGGCAGGTCACGGGCGCGGTTCATTTCGCCGCGGAGCGCTGTGTATTCCTGGTGGTTGGGGAGCCGGCCATACCAGAGCAGATACGCGACTTCCTCGAACGTAACTCGGCCGATCAGCTCACGAATATCGTAGCCCCGCAAGGTGAGCCGCCCATTGGCGCCATCAACCTCAGCGATGTGTGTAGCTGCCGCGAACACCCCTTCCAGTCCCCGGGCGATTTGCGTTGTGGCTTTGGCCTGCTCCGCAGTACGCATCCACCAACCTCTCAGTCTTGTTTGCTTGGTATGCTGCTAGTCACATCGCACGGTTACGCGGCAGCGAGCCTGCTTTCGGCCGGGTCCGGCGTTGGTCACAGGGATTATAGCGTGTACTAGCGACGCTGCCCGCTGTGGCCCGTCACTCGGCGGCTTTGCTATCCTTGGAGCAGTATCGGCATTGCTGGGCCGGTGGCCGGCTGCGCTCCGCCGCCTGTCACCGGCCCTGGCGTGCATCAAGGCAAGTACTATGTGGCAATACTGGGGAATGTACTTGGCCCAGCGCCTCGCGGCCCTGTTGCCTGTCCCCACCTGTGATCGCCTCGCCGTGCTGGCAGGAGAGCTGGTGTTCCGTCTGTGGCAAGAGAAGAGCCGCTCGACGATTGAAAATGCCGCCCAAGTGCTCGGCCGGCCTCCGGGTGACCGGCAGGTACGGGTAGTGGCGCGCCAATGCTTTCACAACTATGCGAAGTACGTGGTGGAGTTCCTCCAGTTACCGTTGCTCACCTCGACTGACGTGCTGACAAAGGTCAGACGAGTGACCGGCTGGGAGCACATTGAAGCGGCGCTGGCGCACGGCCGGGGCATCATTTTCGTCACGGCGCACTTCGGCAACTGGGACATTGCCGGGGCAGTTGTTGCCGGGCGTCATCCGGTGTCGGTCGTTGTGGAGACCTTTCCGCATCCCCGCTTGGATGCACTGGTGCAGGGGACGCGCACCGATCACGGGATGGCCACCATCCCCATGGAGCACGCCGCCCGGCGGGTGCTCCGGGCGCTGCGACGCAACGAGATCGTGGCGCTCGTTATTGATCGCCCGGTACACGAGCAGGGAAGCGGTGTGCCGGTACGCCTTTTCGGCCGGAATACCCGGTGGCCGAGCGGCGCTGCGGCGCTTGCCATGAAGTCTGGTGCCTTGGTTCTGCCTGGCGGCTGCTGGCGCAATCCCGACAATACGTACTCCGGCCTGGTGGCGCCGCCGATCCGCTGTGAGACGACCGACGACCGTGACGGCGATCTGCGGCGCAATATGCAGCGCATCGTCGAGTCGCTGGAGCAGATCATTCGCCTCCACCCGGATCAGTGGTATATGTTCCGCCGCATGTGGCCCGTGCCAGGGACATGACGGGAGCCGAGCTACAGCCTACTGTGCCCCTACGGTGGACGTTCCCTCTCCCCGCGGGAGCGGGCCCCAGGGTGAGGATCGCCGTCAGGTAGGTGTCGTTGCCCTGGGGCAGTTAGCCGTCGAGGTGAGCCGCCCGGCCAATCCAGGCATCGCCGCGCTCTAGGGAGGACCACACTGCTGCGCCGCCACCACGCCCAGCGCCATTATCGGCCCCTCCTGGCGCGTTATACTCTGGCGCTGGCAGGTTGGCGGGCAGCCTCATCCGCGTGCGTTGTCCTAGTGGATCGGGAGGATGAGTAGGCGGCCGTGATAACGACAACGCTCTTTCGCTTGGGGATGACCCTTGCCCCGTGGTTGCCCCGATCGCTTGCGTATGCCGGTGCTCGGGCCTTTGCGTCGCTCTTGGCCGGCGCCAGCGCCAGCGGATTCCGCGTGGCTGCAGCGAACCAGGCGGTTGTCCACGGCCGCCCGGCCGCGGACCCGGTCGTTCGCGCAGCGGCCCGCGGTGCGCTCACGTACCAGGCGCTGAACTACGTAGACCTCTTGCAGCTTGGGCGGCTGCCGCCTGCTGCCCTGCTCCGACGTATCGAGGTGTCGGGCTATGAGCATCTCCGGCAGGTACACGCGGCCGGACGCGGCGTGCTTATCGTCAGCGGTCATATCGGTAACCTCGACGTGGTAGGCCAAATACTGGCCTTGCGTGGGCACCGTGCTCTTGTTCCCGTCGAGCAACTCCGGCCGCCGCGTCTCTTCCGATACGTCTCGGCGCTCCGGGCGCGCCATGGCCTGACCCTGGTACCGGCCGAAGCGGCGTTGCGACCGGCGCTCCGGACCTTGCGTCAGGGAGGGATCGTCACCCTCATCAACGACTGGGATCAGCGGGGTAACGGAGTCCCGGTCCGGTTCTTCGACCGCGAGACCCGGCTCCCGGCAGCGCCAGCGGTGCTCCACCTCCGCACGGGAGCACCGCTTGTCCCCTGTTTCGTGCATCGCCGCCCGGGCGGCCGGTACGCTGCCTGGGCGGAGCAGCCCATCCACGTACCGACAACGGGCGGCGCCGAACAGCGTATCCTTGCTATCATGCAGAGCGTCGCCGCGTCGCTTGAGGCTGCGATCAGACGAGACCCGACGCAATGGGTACTCTTTCACCCGGTCTGGCCCCGGCCAGCCAACGCGGAGCATGTACCGGGACCAGCGGGTCGCAGTTCAGCCGACGAGTTCTGAGCGCCTCGCAACCGCTCTGCAACCGGACGACGGATGTCGTCGGCCGGCCGGGGGGACGGCCTGCCTGCCCGGGGAATCCGGGGGGCCGGACGCGGCGGCAGCCATCCCCTCCTCCCGTCGCCCGACCGTGTTGGTTGACATGAGCGTGTCCAGCGATCACCATATGACACGGAAATGTGCGGGCGCGAGAGTTGACGCAGTGAGTGGCACAGCAAGAGATACCGTGAAACGCGGGAATGACCGGCGAGGTCCGGGCGAGCGATGAAGATTGCGCTTGTGTCGCCGTATGACTACCCCTATCCGGGTGGGATCACCGAGCACATCTCGTACCTGAACTACCACTTCGAGCGGGCCGGGCATGAGGTGCGTATCCTGGCGCCCTCCTCCCATGACGACGTTGAGGAGCGGATGCAGCATGTGTACCGCGTCGGCAAGCGCATCATCGGTGTTCCGGCCAACCAGTCTATTGCCCGCATCACCCTCTCGCTGAACCTGTCACGTGCCGTCAAGCGTATCCTCGAGACCGAGAACTTCGACGTGATCCATCTGCACGAGCCGCTGGTGCCGGCGCTGTCTCCCACCGTGCTGCGGCGCTCGCACTCGGTCAACGTCGGCACCTTCCATGCCAGTCGCCGGAAGTATTTCGGGTATTACTATGGGCGTCCCCTCCTGAAACGCTACATCCGGCGTATTCACGGCCGTATTTGCGTCTCCAATGCCGCGCGGGACTTCGTGAGTCACTACTTCCCCGGCGACTATCGGATTATTCCGAACGGTGTTGACGTGGATGCGTTTCGCGTGCAGCGGCCGCTCTTTCCGGAGTTGAACGACGGCAAGCTCACGATGCTCTTTGTGGGCCGATTGGAAAAACGGAAGGGGCTGGTCTACCTGCTCCGTGCGCTGCCCTACGTGCAGCACCACTTCCCGGCGCTACGCCTGATCGTGGTGGGTGCCTTCGACGAAGAAGACATGCGAGAGTATCGGCAGATCGTCGCGGAGCTTGGCCTGCACGATGTCGTCTTCAAGGGCTTTGTTTCCACGGAAGACAAGCTTCGCTACTACCAGTTGTGCGACCTCTTCGTGTCTCCGGCGCTCGGTCGGGAAAGTCAAGGGATCGTCCTGTTGGAGGCCATGGCGGCCGGCAAGCCGGTCATTGCCTCCGACATTGACGGGTATCGGGCCGTCTTGCGCCACGGTTTTGAGGGGCTACTGGTGCCCCCAAAGAGTCCGGCTGCGCTGGCCGTAGCCATTGTCCGCTTGTTCAGCGACCCAGCGTTGCGCCAGGAGATGGGGCGGCGGGCACTGGCGCGAGCGCAAGGGTACGGCTGGCCCATCGTCGCGCGGCAGCTGCTCGACTTCTATGCGGAAACCATCGCACGGCAGCAACCGCGCCGTCTCCTGCCGCACACGGCCTTGCCCATGACCTCCCAGGACTGCACTCCCCCCCGTCATTCCGGCGGAAGTCGGCATCTAGTGCAGCCCTGGCGTCGTCACATGTCGCCAACCGCGTGACGGCACCGGAGAAGAAGACGACATGACCGGGTGGCGGCCGGCAATCCAACGGCGGACCCGCGCGGCAGCCGAGCGAGCCGTCGGCCCGCTGGCCCGCTGGGGTGTCTCTCCCAACCACCTCACTGTCGCCGGCCTGCTCCTCAACGCCGGGGCCGGGGCCATCCTGGCGCTCGGCTGGCTCGTGCCCGGTGGTCTTGCCGTGCTCGTCGCCAGTGCCTTTGACCTCTTCGACGGTGCCTTGGCGCGGGTCGCCGGCCGCGAGACCCGCTTCGGCGCATTCTTCGACTCGACGCTGGACCGCTATTCGGAGGCCCTGCTGTTCTGCGGTTTGCTGGTGTGGTTTACGCGCACCGATCACTGGCTGGGCGCCGTCCTCTGCTACCTCTCGCTGCTCGGCTCCCTGATGGTGAGCTATGCGCGCGCGCGCGCCGAGGGCCTGGGGCTGGAGTGCAAGGTCGGCTGGTTCCAGCGGCCGGAGCGGATGGTGGTGCTCGGCGTGGGCCTGCTGTTGCCCAGTCCCGTCCCCATAGTCAGTCTGATTGTCCTCGTGGTACTTTCCCAATACACCGTCATCCAGCGTATGATTCATGTGTACCGGCTAACGGCAAGCCGGGAACAGCGACAAGGGTAGGTCCTCGGTGCGGGTATCGAGCAGGTAAGAGCTACATGGACGATCAGGGAGTACGGACCGCTGCGGTCCACCGCACAACTGCCGAGACCGATGTCCGGGTCGCACTGTGCCTCGACGGGAGCGGCGCAGTGACGGCGGAGACGGGCTTGCCGTTTCTCGATCACATGCTGGCCCAGCTTGGCCGCCACGGCCTGTTCGACCTGACTGTGCGTGCGCGTGGGGATTTGGAAGTTGACGCCCACCACACTGTCGAGGACGTGGCCCTCACGCTCGGTCAAGCCTTCCACGAGGCGCTCGGAGCACACCTCGGTATCAGACGCATGGCCGATGCGCTCGTCCCGCTGGATGAGTCCCTTGCCCAGGTCGCCGTGGACCTCAGTGGCCGGGGCTATGCGGTCTGCGACCTGGGGCTACGCGGCCCGGCCACCGGCAACATCGACTCCGACCTGTGGCGGCACTTCCTGGAATCGCTGGCGCAAGCCGGGCGCTTCACGCTCCACGTACGGGTATTGGCCGGACAGAATGACCACCACCGGCTGGAGGCGGTCTTCAAGGCATTGGCCCGCGTGCTGGATATGGCCACCCAAATCGATCCCCGGCGCTCGGCTCAGGTACCGAGCACCAAGGGCAGCCTCACGACCTAGCGGGCCTTGCGGCGCGGCGCGTCCTGCCGCTGCGACTCCATCTCGGCCCGAATCGTTCTTTTCACTGCATCTACTCCGCGGTGCATGGCGATGCCCGGTACGGCTGATGACACGAGGCATCCCCGATGTCTCCGCCACATCTCACTCGCAACGTCGCACGGGGAGACGCAATGGAGTTGCAGGCCGCGATTCGTTTGGTGATTGCCGCCGGCTGTGCCGGAGCGCTTATCTGGGCACGGTGGCGGCACCAGCGCGTGCGCTCGCTCGGTACGAGCGATGGTCGGTCCCGGCCGGTAGGACTACCACCGGGACGAGTGACCTCAAGCATCTACTGGCTTGGTCTCACGACCAGCGCGGCTCTTGCCGGTCAAGCCGTAGCCAGCCTCGTGCCCTCCTGATCCTGACCAACCCGCCCCAGGGCCGCCGCTGCACGTCTCTGCCCGGCGCTGACGGCCCAGGCTCCTTGCTATGGACTGGGCTACGGGCTAGGCTCTGTTGGCACTTCCCCGTCATTGCTATAAAATACCTCCCATCCGTCATTCCCGCGCAAGCGGGAATCCACAGCAGGCGCCAAGCAGTCCTCTCGGTAAAGGAGTAGCCTATGGCTCAGATAACCGCTATCGTCGTAGGCTTCTTGTTTGGCGCCGTTCTGGGTTGGATCTTCTGGGGGGCTACAGGCGGTATGATTGAGGCAAGTGATCCAGTGACCGCCTTTATAGACGTAGCCCTGACGTTTGGAGGAACGGGGGCAGTTTCCGCTCTCGGTTATCATGTAGTAGTCACAAAGTATTTGCGCCGCTGGCTGCCAAAGTAAAAACAGCAGTGACACTGGCCCTGCAATGCGCTGCCGAACGTGGAGCCGCCGCCGCAAGGGAGGAGGGCAGGAATGACGACCGAGACGGCACCGGCACCGGAGATGCCGGTAGTGGATGCCGCGCTGCTGACCGAGATTCATGACCGGCTAGGGCGCATAGAGGGCCAGCTACTGCACTTCGCCACCAAGGCGGAAGGCGGACGTTGCAGACCTGCGGACTGAGATGCACGCAGGCTTTGCGGACCTGCAGACTGACAGCGAGCGGCTACGAGCTGATATGGCACAGCTACGGGCGGATTTCGAGCGCCAGCTCCGGCTAATGACGTGGACCCTCGCCGGCGTGATGCTGGCCGGCTTGACCGTATTGGCGGCACTGTTGCGCCTCTGGGGCTAGGAACCGACGGGGCGCCACCACAGCGACGGCGCCACACTGCTCACTAGACTGGACGGCCGGCGTGGGAGGGAATAAGGGAATGAGCCAGCGGATCTGTGAGGCGTATGAGGCGCCGGATGGCGAATGGCAGGTAGCCGGATGAGTACTGGCATGCAGATCAATCGGGTTCGGTCGGTGACCAGCGGCATCCCCGGCCGGTCGCTGAATAGCGCCCGGACCAACCATTTCGTGATTGACCACGCCGGGCACGCCGGCGGCCCCGCCGAGGCGCTGACCCCGGCGGAGTCGTTCCTGGCCGGTATCTCGGCGTGTGGGGCGCTCCTGGTCGAGGGCCGCGCCGCAGAGGATGGCTTCCCGCTGCAACGGGCCGAGGTCGCCATCGAAGGAGCACGACACCCCGATCACCTGGCCGATTTCGCCAGCATCAGCCTCCGCTTCGACCTCCACGGCCTCTTGCAGGAGCAAGCGGAGCAGCTTGTCGCGGTCTACAAAGACAGGTGACCACTATACCGAGCGGTTGCCGTGGCAACCAAGGTAACGGTCGCCGTCGCCGCCCACGCCAGCGAGAACGGAGCCTAGTCCTAGCCCCTCTCCATGCTCACCCCCGGCACCTGTAGCCGCTCCGGGGCATCGGCGGTGCCGGCCACACCGATCTCCGCCAGCCGCTCCTTGAGCACGTCATACGTAATCCCGAATGATTCGAGCGCCTTGGCGGCGAGGCCGTCCGACTCTGCCATCAAGGCCAGCAAGTGGTGCTGCGTGCCCACGCGACCGGCTGCCCCATTATGCACCGCCTGCTGGTGCGCCAGCTCAGGAATACGTGCCGCGCCCGAGGTGACGGGAACCAGCGGCCACTGCCGCTCCGGCGGGACGGTTTCGTCGGTTCGTTGCCGCCGGCGAACGCGCTCCAGGAGCGGCTCGAAAGCAACGCCGTGACGGCGCAGAATCTGGCCGGCAATTCCCCCCCGCTCCCACAGGAGTCCCAGCAGGAGGTGCTCGGTCCCGACGTGCGTATGGCCGATGGCCGCCGCCAGCTGTACCGACCGCCTGAGCACGTACCGCAACCGCGGCGTGGGCTGCGGCTCCCCAGCCTCGCCGGATGCCTCGTTGGGCGGAATGATCTCAAGGACTTCACTGCGAATGGCTGCATCTGCTACACCAATCTGCCGGAGGATTTGCCGGGCTGCTACCATATCGTCCGGGTAGGGCTTAGTCAGCGCAAGCAGGACATGCTCCGTCCCCATCCAGTGATGGTTAAGGGACTCTGCTTCAGCTCGCGCGCGTAGCACAGTGCGTAAGGCTTCAGCGGTGAACGGTTCAAACATACGTCTATCCTCCTTACGTAGGTTCACTCCCCGTGTACCCATAGCCAGCCAACCGTACATCACCGGTCGGTACTGAGACTCGCCCTTCCTAGGAGCATAACCGTCTGGGTACCCACCGACAAGGGTAGGTTCAGGCCGCGCAGGGCCTTTCCATATATCACCCTGAGCGGAGCGAGGGGTCGCTCTCCTGTGGCCGAGATTCTTCTCTCCGCTCAGAATGACAGGTTTGGCGGCGACTTTGGAAAGGGACTCCAGGCCGCGTCGTAGGGGCGCGATTCATCGCGCCCTGGCCGCCATCATTCCCGTGCAAGCCGCCCCCCGTCGCCGAGCGGTAGAGAGGGGGAGTCTGCCGGTGACGGGAGGCCGGGGGGTGAGGCGCACAGTCCACTCTCTACTCCCTGTTGTCTACCCCCCACCAGTCCAATATGGACACACTGACGGGAGGTTGGCGGATGCAAGACACTCTGGCACACAGGCAGCACTGGATGGGGACACGCACCGCGTCTCGCCGGCCCACGACCGCCTCCGTCGCGCACAGGAGAGTAGGTATACTCATCTCCACACGAACGCCTCCACTCATAAGGAGGTGTGGGTAGGTGCGATATGGCAGAGCAGGCGCGCGTCGCGGTCATCGGGACGGGGTGGTGGTCTACCTATACCCATATTCCGGGCTTGATCGCGCACCCTGACGCCGAGCTGGTCGCCCTCTGCGACCGCAACCCGCCGGCGCTCGCCGCGGCAGCCGAGCGTTACGGCATTGACCGGACCTACGACGACGTTGGCGCGCTGCTGGCCAATGAGTCGCTCGATGGTGCCGTCGTCGCCGTCTACCACGCCGCGCACTACGCCGTCGCCCGGCAATGTCTCGCAGCCGGGCTGCACATCATGCTTGAAAAGCCCATGGTGCTGACCGCCCAGGACGGACGCGCCCTGCTCGACCTCGCAGCGGCCCAGGAGCGGGAGATCATCGTCGGCTATCCCTGGCACTTCACCGACATCACGCGCACCGCCCGCGACGTGCTCGCGTCCGGGGAGCTTGGCCCCGTTCAGCACACCTCCTGCCTGTTCGCTTCCATGGTCGTGGAGTATTACCGTGCTAACCCGGAGGCCTATCGGCCGGTCTTCCGGTTCCCCGTGACCGGCCCCGGCAACGTCTATGCCGACGCGCAGCGCTCCGGTGGCGGGCAGGCCCACTTGCAGATCACCCACTCCGCCGGATCGCTCTTCTTCATTACCGGACTACGCGCCCAGAGTGTCACCGCCTTTATGAACAACTACGACGTACCCGTTGATCTGGTCGATGCCATGGCGGTGCAGTTCGACGGTGGCGCAGTGGGGGTGTTCGGCAGCACCGGCAACATCGGGGTGGGTGATCCGGGTCAGCTCGATATTCGCGTCTATTGTGCCAACGGCTATCTGCTACTGGAGCAAGTGCAAGGCACGCTGACCGTCCGCAAGCACGACGGGACGGAGCAACGTTACGGTCCCCTCTACGGCGACGAGTCGTACCCGCGCTTTGCCACCGCCAACCATCTGGTAGACGTGATCCTCGGCCGGGCGCCGAACGGCTCGCCGGGCGCGGTGGGTCTGCGGGTGGTCGAAATGCTGGACGCCGCCTATCGCTCCGCCAACGCCGGCGGCCAGCCCGTGGCCGTGGACGATCTGTATCGGTAGGACCGGGACCTCACCCCCGGCCCAGTCCCTCCAGGGAGTGGGAGTCCGCGCAGCAACCGGCCGCCATATCCTCCCTCTCCACGTGCGGCTTTGGCCCGTCAGAGGGTGAGGCGATCAGCGCAACCCAGCCAGAATCCGCTCGGCCAGTTCCATGGTCTTGACGGCCTCGTCGAGGTTGGCAGCGGGCAGCGTCACCGGACGATCTTCTTTGATGCAGTCGAGGAAGAAGCGGTTCTGCGCTACCGTAGCCGCCGACCCTTCTCCGGCCAACTCGTGCGTTTGGCCGTCGTAGACCGCTACGCCTCCCGAGACGCCCTCCAGGTATGCCGAGATGTCGTGCCCGTGAAGCTCATACCGCTCCAGCCGGCCACCACTCGTGTAGGCGGCGCTCACCTGTAATATGCAGCCGTTGTCGAAGAGCACCAGCGCTGCGTGGACATCCTTGTAACGTGAAAGCCGCCGCTGCACCACGCTATGCACCTCGACGACCTCGCCACCGGCCAGCGCCCGCGTGACATCTATGGCATGGATGGGACTCTCCAGGAGCATGTTGTCCATGACCTGTTCCGGCCAGCGTCCCGCAGCCTCCAGCCCGGTGATGCTCTTGTGGAACTCACCGACCAGCTGCACGATTGGACCGCGCTCCTCGATCATCCGCCGCGCTTGCCGGATGAAGGGATTGAAGCGGCGCTGCCAGCCGACCATCGCCTTTGCGCCCGTGCGCCGCGCGGCATCGCGTATCCCTGTCGTCTCGGCGACGCTCAAGCCCGGGGGCTTCTCCAGCAGCGTATTGACCCCGCGTTCCAGGCAGGGCAGCGCGCACTTGGCGTTCAGATGCGCTGGGGTTGCTACGAACACGGCGTCGAGCGTCTCGCCGTCCAGCATGTCCTCGATGGACGCATACTGGCGCGGCACCCCGAACTCGGCCGCCGCCGGCTCCCGCACAGCCGCCACCGGATCGCACACTGCCACCACGTCTACGTCGTCGAAGCTCGTCAACTCCTGGAGATACCCGCGCCCGCGCCCGCCACAGCCGATCAGCGCCACTTGTAACTTGCTCATCGCTCTTCCTTGCTCCCTTTCACTCCCAGGATAAGGGCCACGTTAGGATAACGGCCACTGCCCACTAATCACTGGCCACTAGCCACGGCGCCCCACCGGTCTACACAACGACCTTCCGAATGGTACGCACAATCTCGTCGGGCGTGACCTCCTCACCGCGGAGGTAGCTGCGGATTTCCCCGGCCCCGTCTACGATCACGAAGCGGTTGCTGTGCGTGATCGCCAGCGGCACCGCTGCACTGCCGCTCGCCGCTGGCGCCGGATGCAGCAACCCTACCCGAAAACCACCGACGACTACACGCTGTATCTCGGCAGGAGTCCCCGTCAGGAAGCGCCAGTGGCTCGGATCGGCCGCGTAGCGCCGGGCATAGGCCGCCAGCTTGGCCGGGGTATCCCGTTGTGGGTCTACGGTGATGGAGAGTAGCAGCACCTTGCTGCCGAGCAAGCCATCGGCGCGGAGCTGCTCCTGTGCCGCGCGCAGCTTGGGGCTGAGGACTGGGCACCACTCCGTACAGGTCGTAAAGACGAAGCTGACCAACGCCGTCCGCTGGCCGATATCCGCACTACCGAACGGCTGCCCGTGTTGATCGGTCAGCGCGAAGGACGGCGCCGCGCCGTAGCTCGGCAGCTCCTTCGCGGCCGCGCCGCACCCGGCCAGCGCGGCCGCCGCCAGCCCCAACCCGACGCCACCGAGGACGCGCCTCGTCGCAGTCTTCATGTCACGAGAGGTTCCCGGCCGGACCACTAGGTTGTGTTGACATTGCCCGGTCATTCCCGCGCAAGTGGGAATCCGGGGCGGGGTTGCGGTCTACGGTCCCAGGCATCTGGATTCCGGCGGAAGCCGGAATGACGAGAGGGGTTGAATGACGCAACGGGTGTGACGGCATTGTCTTCTATCTCAAATGTCAACACAACCTAATCAGTCAACTAGCGCCGGCTCTCTCGGCCTTACCCGCTCCGCGATGTCCTGCCCGGTTTGAATCTCCGCCGCTCGCAGCTCAAACGTCTGCTGTAGGTTCAGCCACAGTTGCGGCGTCGTGCCGAAATAACGCGACAAGCACAGTGCCATATCGGCAGTAATTCCGTGTTCACGCCTCAAAATCGCCATAATGCGGTTGGTTGGCACAGCCAACGCCTCGGCGAGCGCGCCAACCGACATACCAAGCTCGGCCAACTCGTCACGCAATATGTCGCCCGGATGCACCGGCTGTAGGCGATTCTTGACGCTCACGTTTATCAAACTTCACCGGTGGTAGTCTACTCACATTCCGCCCGCTAGTCAGTCACGCAGTCCGGGGACCGTTCGTTAAACGCCGATGAACTTCTGGTCCACCACAATAGCCGCTAGGATGAGGTAGAGGTAGACCACCGAATACTTGAACAGGAGCCGGGCCGCCAACGCCGAGGCCTCGCGCAGCAGACGCACCGCATAGAAGACGAACAGTCCCCCGAGCAGGACGGCGCTCGCCAGGTAGAACGGGCCGGCCAGCTGGAAGGGAACCAGCAGCAGCGTGATCGCCACCATGAGCAGCGAATACAGCACGATCTGCCGCCGCGTCTCGGCACCGCCGCGCACGACCGGCAGCATGGGAATACGCGCGCGGGCGTAGTCGTCCTTGATGAGCAGCGCGAGTGCCCAGAAATGCGGCGGCGTCCAGTAGAAGATGATGGCAAACAGGTACAGCGCGAGCAGCCCGATGCTCTCGGTCACTGCCGCCCACCCTACCAAGGGGGGCACTGCCCCGGCAGCGCCCCCGATGACGATATTGCTGGGCGACGACCGCTTGAGCCAGCGCGTGTAGACGAAGACGTAGAACACAATAGCCGCCTGTGTCAGCAGCGCCGCCAACAGGTTCGCAAACACGGTCAGCACGACGAACGACAGCGCGGCCAGCACCAAGCCAAACCACACCGCCTGCCGCGGCCGGAGGACCCCCGCCGGGAGCGCGCGGTGCGCGGTGCGGCGCATGATCGCGTCAATGTCGCGATCCAGGTAGTGGTTGAAGGCGTTCGCGGCCCCGGCGGCCAGCGCCCCGCCCAACAGGGTCGCGCCGACGAGGAGCGGAGAGGGCCAGCCGTCGGCGGCGACGATCATCGCGCAGAGCGTCGGCGCGAGTAAGAGCAGCACGATCCGCGGCTTGGTCAACTGCAGGAAGCCGGACAGTGGCCTACGGCGGTCGTGTAGGGGCGCAGCATGCTGCGCCCCTACGCCCTCCGCGCTTGCTCGGTACAGGGATCTCTCGGCGGCTTCACCATCCGGCCCTCTCTCTACCAGCGGAGAGAGAGGGGGCGGCGGTGGGTCGTCGGCCACCGCCGCACGGATGCGGCCAGATGTGGTGCGGCGGTGGCCAACATCGGCCGGCAGCGGCTCCGCTACACCCCCACTGGCGGCTGGTGCAGACGAGCGCGTCACCAGCGCGGCCAATGCCACGGCCGCCGTCCAGGCCGCCGACGCCCCGGCGACGTGGAGGGCCTGGACCAGCGGCACGAACCCGGCCGTGACTCCCCAAACCCCGATTGCGCCTTGGGCAACGACGCCGGCCACCAGCGCCAGCGCCCCCCACCACACCGCCGGAAACCGGCGCCGCCACAACCGCGCCCGCACCACCGTCAGCACTGCCAGCACCGCGATGGTGTACGCGGTAAACCGATGCAGCAGGTGAGTATCAACGAGCGGGTCTACCCCCAGCGGGAGCAGTATTCCGTTGCAGTCGGGCCAGCCGATGCAGGACCACGTAGCGCCCGTGGCCCGGACGGCCGCGCCGGTCAGCACCAAGGCGTAGATGGCCGCTGCGGTGGTGAGGACCAGCGTGCGGAACCCCACCCATTGCTCCGGCTGCCGACTATCGCCGGTCGTCGGGGCGCCACCACCGACCGGCCCCGTGTATACCGCGAGCATGACCAGGGCACCCAACACCAGCATCGCCAACCCAAGGTGGATGAGCACCACCAGCGGGGACAGCTCCGTGAGGACCGTCACCGCCCCCAAGCCGATCTGGATGACCAGTAGTACTACGACGCCACTCGCTAGCACCACCAGCCGCCGGTGGTGACGGAAGCGCAGCCAGATACTCCCCACGACGGCCACGATCAGCGCCGAAACGATGGCGCCTACGAGCCGGTGCGTGTATTCGAGCAACGGCGCGAATTCGAGCGGCGGAAAGAGGCGCCCGTAGCAGAGTGGCCAGTCCGGGCAGCCCAGCCCAGAGCCGGTCACGCGCACCACGGCGCCCATCACGATCAGGAGGTAGGTCGCAGCGATGGTGGCAAGGACGAGCCACCGAAAGCGCCCCGGCGCCCGCCCGACACCGTCCGGGATCACGCTCCCCGGACCGGCGCCACTAGGCGACGACACGCATGACCCCCTTCATCCCGGCTTCTGTATGGCCTGGCACGATGCAGGCGAACTCGTACTCGCCCGGCACCGTCGGCGCCATGAACGAGGCCACGCCGTTCTTACCCCCACTCAGTTCCACCCTGACGTCCTTTTCCCCGTCGCGGAAGACAAAGTCATGGATCAGCACGCCCTTGTTCGTCAGCTCCACGCGCACGGTCTCTCCCGCCTTGACTGTGAAGCGATCGGGGACGAACTTCATCGTGTCCAGCATCGTCATCTTGATCGTGCGGCCGGCCGGGGGGCCGCTCGCACCAGAGCTGCCGCCGTCTCCACCGCCGCAGGCGATGAGCAGCCAGGCCAGCAGACCGACCGCCACGAGCCGGCCCAACCGTAGTCCACAATCTGCCGTTGACCGGACGGACACTGTGCCCCGTGCTCTCGCCGACTGAGCAGGAGCTAGGAGTTCGAGGTCAGCCACCATAGGCCCGGTAGAGGGAGCGGAAGTAGGTCAGGACGCGCTCAGGATCGCTGCTGGCCTGGATTTCCGCCAGACAGAACCCCGCGTAGTCGCACCCACGCAACAAGCCGAACAGCTCGGCCCAAGGATACCCTTCATCAGTCAGGTCGTGGATGTGGACCAGGCCGATGAGGTTCTGCATCAATGCGAAATCGTGGGCCACTGAGCCATCTTTCACGTCCACGGGGTTGGAGTTCCAGCAGACGCGCACGTTGGGATGGTCGGCGGTATCCATGATCCGGCAGATGTCGCGGGCATCGGCCACGGTGCCATGCATCTCCAGGCGGATCGTGACCCCACAGTCCGCCGCCGCCGGCCCACACTCGCGCAGCGCGTTCCCAATCTGCTCCAGGGTATACTCGCGGGGCACGCCGGCCGCTTCCTGGTGGCCGTTCGGCCGGACTTTGATCCCACCGGCACCGATATCCGCCGCCAACTGCGCGTACCGTTTCGTGCCCTCGACGTTTTCGCGCACGACGGCCGGGTCAAGCGCATGGTACTCGAAGATCGTCCCCAGCCCGACCAGCTCGACGGCGGAGTCCGCGAAGCGACGGCGCACCTCGGCGCGTTCTGCTGACGAAAGTGTGTCCTCGACGCCGTGCGCGTGCGTCGTCCGCAGCTCAACCCCCTCATATCCCAACCGGGGACAGCGTTCGATGATCGTGGAGAGGTCCCAATCCATGGCGATGTTGTATGTCACCAGACCAAGCCGCATATTTCCTCCGTAGCCGCGAGATTACCTCATCGTGATTCGTGCGAGCCACACCGAGTATAGCGTCCCGGCAGCCCGGAGCGACCAGCCGCGTTGCCCCAACACAGCCCAGATCGTCATTGCGGAGGAAGCCGCAATCCAGGCCGCCGTCATTCCCGCGAACGCAGGAATCCAGGCATTCGGGACTGGAGTGACGGCGCCCCTTCCCGTCTCGTCACTCCGGCGCAGACCGGAGTCCCGACTGCCCCCTTCTGGCTTCCGACTTGCGCCGAAATGACGGCCAGCGCAACGAGCACTGCTATAATCGGCCGCTCCCAGTCAGCGCCTATGCCGAGCTAGGTCGGGCGCCTGGGTGTAGCGCCGGCTACGTCGCGGGTAGTAGCGGACTTGGCATCGGAACCGGAGGCACGAGCACCTCCATCCAACCGCAAAGGGGGCCATGCATACCATGACCACGTTGCTCACCGATCAACAACTGCAGCAGTTCATCACCGACGGGTATGTCGTCGTCAAGCCGGACTTGCCGGCCGACTTTCATCGCCACCTCTACGAACAGACGGAATACGTCTGGGAGCACGAGTTCAACCCCGGCAACAACTTACTCGCCAGAATCCCGGACACGCTCAAGCCTTGGCAAGATCCGGCGGTCGTTGGCGCCCTGACCAGTATCGTCGGGCCGAACTATTACTTGCACCCTCACCGCCACTGCCACTACAACCCGCCGGGCAACCCCGGCCAGCGGCTTCACAAAGACGGCTTCTCGCGCCGAGGCCATCGCACGCGCTGGCTCTTGGCGTTCTACTATCCCCAAGCGACGACGCTCGACATGGGACCGACGGTCATCGTGCCGGGCAGCCAGTATTACAACACCCTGCCCCCCGACGGGGCGGAGCGCGAGCTTCCGCTCACGGTCGAAGCCGGTACGGTAGTCATCGCCAACTACGATATTTGGCATCGCGGCTCGGCCAATACCAGCCCGCACAAGCGCTATATGAATAAGCTCCTCTTCACACGGATCGAGGAGCCGACGGCGCCGAGCTGGGACAGCACTCGGACCGAGTGGGAGCCGGGCGACGACTCCCCCACGCCGGCGCTCTGGCGACATATCTGGCAGTGGCACACCGGTCAGGCCAACGGGAGCAATGGGCACGCGGCGTCTATCGAGGAGTTGGTCGCGGCCGTGATCGGTGACTCGGAAGTCGAGAGCTTCAACGCCGCCTACAAGCTAGGGGAGATCGGCGCCCCCGCGGTGCCGGCGCTCATCGACGCATTGATGGGCAAAGCCGGCACGCTGCGACCGGCCGGCGGCCCGGCCCCCGCGCGACTGAGCCAGTATGGGCGGCTCGCGGACGAAAGCGAGGTGGAGGCCCGCCGCCGCAACGTGGGCTATGCTTTGAGCGCCGTCGGTGCGCCCGCGGTGCCGGCACTCATCGAAGCGGCCGGTCATCCGCAGTGGTGGGTGCGTGCCGCCGCAGTGAACGCGCTCGGCGAAATGGGCCTCGCCGCGCGGGAAGCCGTCCCGGCGCTGATCGCGGCGCTGCGGGACGAATCACTGATTGTCCAACAGCAAGCCGCCCAGGCCCTTGGCACAACCAGCCAGCAAGGCCCGGAAGCAGTGCCGACACTCGCCGCAACCTTGCGGCACGAGGACGCGGAAGTGCGTCGCAACGTCACCCTGGCCCTGCTCCGCATCGGCAAGCACGCCGAGGAAGCCGTACCGGCCTTGCAGCGCGTCCTGGAGGACGACGACCGCTACGTGCGCGGCAAAGCCGTCGAAGCGCTCTATCGGCTCGATACGCCGGCGACCCAAGCCATCCTCGTGGACTACCTGATGACCACGCGCTGGTGCCCCCTCACCACCGTAGACAGCCGCTACTAGCGGACCGACCGGGTGGCCTCCGGTAGTCGCAGAAGCTAACACTCCTGTTCCGTGCGACTGAACGGGCGTACACGGGAGCAGTCTCACTGCGTACCGGAGATTCGGTTCGGCTGTGGTACCGGAAGGGTGTTGCTCGCCTAGATGATGCAGCGTACTATAACAGTGAGTAGGTACTGACGGGCATCAACGGAGGAGCCGGTGATGGCGCATCCTGTTGATGCGGATGATCTGCTCGAAGCACTGAGGCTGGATGTCGCTCGGCGGCCAGTGGTCAACCGCAATGGTCAGGCACTTGAGTTGCGGGATCATGCCATCAGACGGATGGTGCAACGAGGCACCACACTCGTACAGGTCCAACGTGCTATCAGCAGTGGCCTCGGACTCACCCGCACCTACAAGGGTTTCACACAGACGGGCTATTACGACCCGGTGACGAAAGTGTTAGTGATAGAGCAAGAACGTCGAATCGTGACAATCTTGCTCTCTCGGCTGGGATACGTGCGAAGTAACTGGGAAGTGATTCCATGAAAGTCACCTATGACCCAGCGTTAGACGCTGCATATATCTACATTAGTCGTGAGTGGCGCCCGGCGGTGCTGACCTGTCCCGTTGATGAGACCAAGACCGGGGCCTATATTCATCTCGATTTCGACAAGACCGGCCGCTTGGTTGGTATTGAGGCCCTTGAGGCACGGCGGCTCCTCTCAGAGGAGTTGCTGATGGACGACGGAGGGGCTGTGCAAGCACACTACGATCCTGAAGCAGATACGGCCACAATCTATCTCCAGCCCCAGCTCGCTACGACCGGCAAGCCCTTCATCGCACATACCCAACTCTGCAACCCAGTGGGGTTCGACGGTCGTGTTCGCCCGCTCCACCTGCACTTCGATGCAGACGACCGGCTCATGGCTATCGAAGTCTCCGACGCCAGCCGCACGCTGCCGGAAGAGCTTCTAACCACCACAGAGCTGGAGACGGTTAGCCGCTGATCCTTGGCGCTGGGCTACCCATTACGGCTCCCTGCCTACACAAGGAATGCCTCCGGCAAGCGGTGGGAGGTAACGGCTATCCGATGTAATCGCGGAGGGTCTGCCGGTGCCGTTTCAACGCCGGTATGCCGGGATGGGCCGGCATCTTTTCGATGAGTCCTTCTACGAACCGTAGCAGGCTCCTGGCGTTGTCAATATGATCAGCTTTCCCCATTGGGAGCAGACATAGAATCTACCTGCGTATAGTTTCGCCCAATACCTGCTGCGTCCGTTAATCATCCTGCCGTCCTCGACTCTGCGTAAAAGCGCATGATTGCCGATTTGTAGACCCAGGTTGGTTTTGCAGTAGTCCCGATTCAGCAGATTGCGAATGTCGGTGTCGTCAAGGAGTGTGGGGTAGTCCTCCAACAACGTTTTCATCAGGCGTTGCACAAGCGGCTGAACCTTGCGGCGTGTCGGGCTGCTTGACGCCGTGGCCGTTTCTCTGTACCCAAACCACCCGGCATCGTCCGCAACGCGCCGGCTTTTTCCAGCGTGGGCCGGGCCGGTAGCCTCGGCCAAGTGCAACAGCTTGGCGGAGCGCACGAACAACTCGGACGTGTCAGCTACCGTATCCGCTCTCTCCAGCGTGGGCCACACGACCTGCCGGTAGAAGTCGTCGTTGATTATGAGGTTCCACTCGATTATTGGGTATTCCTTCCGCAGCCCGGTGAACACAGCTTCCAGTGGTTTCTGAACGCCGGGATTCACTTTCGGCGAAAGGAAGTGGAGGTGGAGCTTTGTTTCCGGTGGATGGTAGACGTTCAGAATCAGCATGGTGCGGAGCAGTTTCTTGAGCACTCTCTTGTCAGTACCGCCCCCGTAATTTAGGCCGGCTTCGTGGAAAGCGATGTCCAGGGCGTGGACGCCGCCCGTCCAGTCCACACCGACGACATCAATTTCGGCCTGCCGCAAGAACTGTGCGGCGTTGGCAGTTTTCTTGAATACGCTGCCGTCCGGGTCGAATCTCCCTTTTATATCGGCAAATATCGCATCCAGTTTCTTGACGGCCAAGCGTCTGGGCCAATGCTCGGACGCTTTCCAGTTGGCTTGCGTCAGCCAGCACTGCTTGACGTGCCGCAGATACGAATAGCCCAGGGATTCGCCGATTTCTATTTTCATGCTCTGTCCCAACCTCCCCAAGACCTCAGGGGCATTGGCAAGACCATAGCCGACGGTAGCGACGACGGTTGGTTATCGCCGATTATCGCAAGTGGCTATAATCAACCAGAGGGATATACTCCAATGGCGACGGTATGAGACACAGGGGCGCCATCTAGCGACCAAGGAAGTCGGCAGCCGGCGATCAATACCCGCAGCTGGCGGCTCGTTGTCCTGCCGGTGGAGGTAGCGGGCACGCTCGTTGCCAGCCTCTGCTTGACCGCTGGGTAGGGCAGCGGCGTAGTGTGCATATCCGGCTTGGTCTGGCGGTTGTGGTCTGGCCCGAAAGGAGGATGGATGCGTCGGATGCTGGGCCAGGTGTGGGGCTGGTGGGCTGCTAGGTGCGCGCCGGCCCGGAGGGAACGGGTGCCGATCTGGAGTGTGCCGTACCGCGTGCGGAACCTCTATAGCATCATCTTTATCGCCCTGATGGGGCTGGGCGTTTGGCGGCTGTGGCCGCCGGAGCCGTCCCTCGACGTGGTGCCCTCGTTCGCCACCTGGGGCATCGGCTCCGCTGTCGTCGCCGTGTTTGTAGCCGAGCTAGGAGGAGGCATGATGAGCCTGACGGGAATGCTGGAAGATTGGCGCGTGCAGCGGCTCGAACGGGCCCGACAGGAAGGCCGGCAGGAAGCCGGCGAGCGCCTGGGGCAGGCGGTAGACGAGTGGCTGGCACGGCGGGATGCCGCCCGCGCGGCCGGCCGGGACTTTGACGAGCCACGGCCGACGCTGGAGAGCCTGGACTTCCGGTAAGGTGGCCCACGCCCACCGCCGGCACGGTGAAAATCGCCCCCGGTTCCCCCGCACACGGAGACCTTTGCATAACCCCTGGATGGAGTGATGGGTTAGTAGTACACACGCTCCCGCCAACCTGGAGGGGCCGGTTTTTGGATTCCGGCTTTCGCCGGAATGACGATTTATGCAAAGCTCTCCGCACGCGGGGACAGAGCGGCGCGGTGCGAGGATTGGCTGCATCGGCTGCCCGTCACGCCGGAGAGGATGGCGGGGTCGGTGGGGTGGAGAGCATGTCTGGCTTGGCGTGACCGTTCCGCCGCCCCGGATCGGCCGCTGACCGCACTACCAGCGTCGGGCCTGGATCGGACGGCCCCATCCACAGGAAAAACAGCGTCGTGAAGGCGCCGAAGATAATCAGGCCCCCCGGCACCCACATGATGATGCCCCCGAGCTGCTGATCGGCCAGCGCCGATAGCCCTGTCACCCGCGGCGCGATCTCATACGTGGGGTACAGCACCTCGCCGGCAAACGTGATGAGCGCCCCGATGATCTTTTGCGGGATGGAGAGCAGGAACAAGTAGAAGGCCTGGAAACCCAGCGGCAGCCGCGGTAGCTCGGACATGGGGCTGAGGATCGGCCACCACATCAGCATCGCTGCGCCAAAGAAGCTCCCGTGCTCCAGCGTATGCAGCAGCTCCCGGTTCAGCGCCGCGTCGTAGAACGAGGGCACGTGCCACAGCGCAAACGCCCCGTTGAACGCCAGGAACGCAAAGACCGGGGCGGTCACGCTGCGGGCAAGCGTCTCGACCAGCGGGATACGCAGGAGTGGTGACAGGAGCCAGCCAGGGGTGCCCAAGAGCAGCAGGGGCGGCGCGACCAGGGTGATCAGTACGTGCTGGACCATGTGTGCGCTGAACAGGTAGGTCTCGCCGAGCGCGTGCAGCGGGGACACGAGCGCCACAACGAGCGCGAGGTAGCCCAGCGCAAACCAGGTGATCTGCCGCTTGGTGGTCGGCGCTCCGAGCCGATAGCGGCGGCGCAACGGCCCGACCCCGATAATGTAGGCCTCCAGCAGTACCACCAGGCCCAAGATGAGGCCGGGGTCAAGCGTCCAGGCAACTGGCCAATTCACTGCTCAACCGGGGATAAGCACCGGGCGGAAGATGATGAGAAAGACAATGAGCATCGCGGTGGCGACAACCAGCGGCCAGACGAGCAAGCTGGTGAAGATGCGGCTATCGAACCGCAGATGCATGTAATAGAGCGCCACGCCGGCACCCTTGAGGAGCATCAAGATCAAGAGACAGGTCACCATGAGCGACCGCTCTAGGTCGAGGAACTGCGGCACCGCAACCTCAACCGCAGTGATGATGGCGAGGACAATCGCGATCCCAATATAGTTGGGATGCGCCTCGTGCTCGGCGTGCTCTTCCTCAGGCGTGCCGGGGGTAGCTGCCTTGCTGGCCTCTAACGCTTCACTCATGGACTTCGCTCCGCACCGTGCTATCCGAGGAGGGCCCATCCACTGGGCCGCTCTCGCTACGCTAGATCAGGTAGATCAGGGTGAAAATCACGACCCACACCAGGTCAACAAAGTGCCAGTAGAGACCGGCAATCTCCACGGCGATATAGTTCTGCGGCGTAAACCCGCCCCTATAGGCTCTGGCCAGCACCGCGCCGAGCCAGATTGCGCCGACTGCCACGTGGGTGCCGTGAAAGCCGGTGAGGGTGAAGAAGCTCGCCCCGAACAGGCTGTTGGTGATGGTCACGTGCTCATGGTGGACTAGCTCGTAGAACTCGTAGACCTGCCCGCCTAAGAAGCATATCCCCAGGAAGATCGTCGCCGCGAGCCAGAAGCGCAGGCCACCCTGATTCCCTTCCCGAATCGCCTTCAAGGCCAGGACCATGGTCAAGCTGCTCATCAGCAGGATGAAAGCCAGGGCGGCCGTGAAGTTGATGTCGAGCGCCTCGTGGGCCGGCGGCCCGGTGCGGCCCCGATACACCATGTACATGCCGATCAGGGCGGCGAAAAACAGCGATTCCGAGCCGATGAAGGCCCAGACCCCGAGCTTGCGATTATCGAGACGTGCAACCGCCTCTTCCATGTATCTCGCTCCCCGTTATGGCTCCCATCCGTATCCTCTCCCGTAGGAGGGAACCCGGCCCCCGGCTCCCGTCACGACGGAGCCGGGCCGGGGATGGGAGCCATTTTGTAGCTCACTTAGTCCTGAGTCGTGCGCCAGATGAAGCCGATCAGACCAACTGCAAAGAACACCAATCCGACGATACTGAGCAGAATATGGTAGATCAACCCGGCGCCCAAGAGCGCGATGCCCAACGCCAGGATGAGCGGGAAAGCGGTCGGTCCGGGAAGATTAAGCTCGTGGGCGCCGCCATGGTGCGCTTCGACCGCGTGGACGCCCGCCTCGGTCATCTCCCCGTGTGCTCTCGACTCACCGTTGCCCCGTCCGTTGCCCTGACCGTCGCCGTTCGCCTCCGTTAGGCTGCCATCTCCGCCGCGGCCGGCGACGACGGCGACGAGGTTACGCTGATCCCACATCGGATGCCGGCTATGTACCGTCGGGACAACGACGAAGTTGTGCTCCGTGGGCGGTGATGACGTGGCCCACTCCAGGCTATAGCCCCCCTTCATATCATCCTCTTCATACCACGGATCGGCCGGCGACCGTTCGCCCTGCCGAGCGGTCACGATCACGTTCCAGATGAACAACAGGAACGAGCCACCCAGCAGATAGGCGCCGATGGTGGAGACCATGTTCCAGTCGTCGAAGCCCATACCCGTCGGATAGGTGTAGATCCGGCGCGGCATCCCGGCCAGCCCGAGATAGTGCTGCGGGAAGAAGGTGATGTTGAAGCCGAGCATCATGATCCAGAAGTGCCACTTGCCGAGCCGCTCGCTGAGTAGGCGTCCGAACATCTTGGGATACCAGTAGTAGACGCCCGCGAAAATCCCGAAGATGCTGCCGCCGAACAGCACATAGTGGAAGTGGGCCACGACAAAGTAGGTGTCGGTGGCCTGGAAATCCAGCGGTGGCGCGGCGAGGGCTATCCCGCTGATGCCACCGATGATGAACATAGCCACGAAGCCGATAGCAAAGAGCATGGCGGAGGTGAGCCGCAGGGCGCCTCCCCATAGCGTGGCAATCCAGTTGAAGATTTTCACCCCGGTAGGCACGGCGATGAACATGCTGGTGGTGGCGAACGCGGCGTTGGCGATTGGCCCCATGCCGACCGCGAACATATGGTGTGCCCATACGCTGAAGCCCAGGAAGCCGATAGCCACGCCGGAGTACACCACGACCGGGTACCCAAAGAGCGGCTTGCGGGAGAACGTGGGCAGAATATCCGAGATCATCCCCATGGGCGGCAGGATCATGATGTAGACCTCGGGATGCCCGAAGAACCAGAAGAGGTGCTGCCAGAGCAAGGGGTCCCCGCCCTGCTCGACCATGTAGAAGCTGGTACCGATGTAGCGGTCGAAGAGCAGCAGGATCAGCGCGGCGGTGATGCTCGGGAAAGCGAAGATGACGAGGAACGAGGTAATCAGGGTCATCCATACGAACATCGGCATTCGGTTGAACGTCAACCCCGGTGCCCGCAGCTTGACGATGGTGACGATGAAGTTGAAGGCACCGGCCATTGACCCGACGCCCAGGATGAGCAGACCCAGTACCCAGAAGTCAATCCCGTGCGTCGTCGCGTACTGGGAGGCGGTCAGCGGGGCGTAGCCGAACCAGCCGGCATCGGGCGTGCCACCGCTGAGGAAGCTGCCCGTCATCAGCAGGCTGCCGAACAAGAACAGCCAGTAGCTCATGGCATTGAGGCGCGGATAGGCCATGTCGTGCGCGCCGAGCATGATGGGGATGATGTAGTTGCCCAACCCGACGTTGATCGGCATGACCGCCATGAATATCATCGTGGTGCCATGCATGGTGAGGATCTGGTTGAACCAGTCACCATCCAGGACCGTGTTCGCCGGCAGGGCGAGCTGCGTCCGCATGAAGAGCGCTTCGATCCCGCCGACGAGGAAAAAGAGCACCCCCGTGACGGTGTACAGAATGCCGATGCGCTTGTGGTCAACTGTCGTAAGCCAACTCATCCAGCCCGGCATGGCTGCCGGCGCAGCTTCGACCTGCTCCGGTGCCTGGACTGGTGGAGCGGCTGTCGTTGTTACCATCAGCTACCTCCGACCATCGCTGCAGTGCCGGGTCCGCACCACCGTCGCTTGCGCTCGGATCGTGCAGCCTTCGCAATATGACTACTTCAGACTGTGCAGGTAGGCGACGAGCGCGCGAGCATCCTCGTCGCTCATTTCCACGTTGGGCATCAGGGCGCCCTTCTTGACGCTCTGCGTATCGCGTAGCCACTTATAGAGGTTGCCCGGCGTGTTCTTGAGTATCCCGGCACCGAGGGTTGTCCGGCTGCCGAAATGGGTGAGGTCCGGCCCGGTCACACCGGTCCCCGGCGTGCCCTCGATGACGTGACAGCCGATGCACGCCCCGGCGGCAAACACCTCCGCGCCGCGTTGCTCCAACTCGGTCTCCGGCTCGCCTGGTACGGTCTGTTGCTGCGTGACCCAGGCCGCGTAGTCGGCGGGCGACTGGGCGATGACCCGGAGGCGCATCAGCGCGTGCTGGATACCACACAACTCGGCGCACTGACCGAAATAGATGCCTGCTTGGTCTGCCTGGAGCCACATCTCGTTGACGTGACCGGGCACGGCATCCACCTTACCCGCCAGCTTGGGCACCCAGAAACTGTGAATCACGTCCACCGACGAGACATCTAGTGCCACGACCTCGCCAACGGGAATGTGCAGCTCGTTGGCGGTCACGATCCCCTCGTCCGGGTAGCGGAACTCCCACCACCATTGGTGGCCGATCACCTCAATCGTCATGGTGGGTGTCTCGCGGGCCGCGTCCAACTGCCGCTGAGTATTGAAGGTCATGGCAACAATGGCGATCACCAGGATCGTCGGGGCAATCGTCCAGCCGATTTCCAGGGGCGTATTCCCATGCACCTGCGCCGGCATACGGTCGTCGCCGGCCCGCCGGCGGTAGCGGAAGACGGCAAAGATCAGGAGGCCCTCGACCACCACGAAGACGCCCGTAGCCATCCAGAAGATCGGGCCGAATAGATCATTGATCAGCCGGGCATTCGGGCCGTTGGGGACGAGGGTCGTTTGGGGCAGGTCGGGCGCACAGCCCCCCAAGAGGAGTAACCCCGGCACCACCACGGCCAAGAGCGCGGTTCGTACATAGGAGCTGCCACGAACAGTCGTCATGCTACTCGTCATTTTCCCATAGAGTTGACTTGCAGTATGTCCCGGCAAGCCGGAAGCGGCGAAGAAGGGAAACGCGGGGTCGCTCTATCCGTGAGTACGTGCTGCTCAACCCTCGCGGCTCATTCGGCAAGTTCTGCGGCGATGCTAGCATGTGTCTCGCCACCCCGTCAACGCTTGTGAACCGATTCACAAGTCTAGCATGCTGCGCCGCTGCGCTGTGGCGGATCCACGTCCGATCTCCGGTAGCGGAGCGCCGGAGGACCTGGCCGGCCAATGCACGGCAGCGGCCGAATCCTCTATCATCACCGCAGAAACGTACACGTAGTACGGAGCACAAGGCAAGGGCAAGCTCGGTAGGACTACTATAGATGAGCGGCCGAGTGGAGAGTAGTAGGTGTTCAACTTAGGATCGCTGCCCACACTCCTCCTGATCTACCCGCTCTGGGGGCTGGCAACGCCGCTGCTCCTCGCCGGCATCGGCGGCGGCCTGCTCGGCACGATCCTCGCCAGCGTGGGCCTGCTGCGCGGCCGGGCGCCGTGGTACGCCGCGCTGAAGTATCTGCTGATCCTCTTGGCATCGTTCGCGATCTGGCAGACCGGGGCCGACCTCGTGTCGCCTTGGAGCGATGCCCAAGGGCTAGAGTTGATTGTCTACATCGTGTTTGCGCTGCCCACCACCGGCTTGGTCCTCTTCCGGGCGCGCCGCTGGCTCAGGAATCTGTGGCGGAGCACCAATGGCGAGCCGCCCGGCGCGGCGCTCCTCGGCTCGTAGCTCCCTGACCGGGGGCCACCCGGAGTACCGAGCCACGCGCTCCAATGCAGCACCCCGGCAGCCTTGTCGCCAGCGGCCGCGCTGCCCGGCGCTGCACGAGATCCACTGCTACGTGCTGGCTACCGCTACTGTCAGCGAGTAGCGATGTGCTCGCGTGCTCCGGTTGACACCCCCACACGTACCATGATTAACTACGGTGTGCTGATCTGGAAGGGGACCACCTTGCCACAGGATGATACCCCGATCCACGTCCTGATTGTGGATGACTATGCCCTCGTGCGGGAGTGTCTCCCGCCATACCTAGAATCGCTGGCGGAAGACGTCACCGTTGTTGGCGTCGCCGGCTCCAGTATTGAGGCCATCCACGCCATCCACGAGCTACGGCCCCATGTCGTCTTGCTGGGCCTGACGCTGCCCGATGGCAGTGGCTTGGCAGTCGCGCAGCACGTGCATGACACCCAGCCGACGGTGAAGATCGTCGCCTTCACCGAGCACGACGATGAGGCCACCTTGCAGCGTCTGCACCACCTGGGTGTGCGCGGCTACCTCAAGAAGCGGGAAGCAGTGTACCGGATCGTCGCGGCCATTCGGGCCGTGGTCGCCGGGCAGACCTTCTGGCCGCCGAGCGCGGCACCGTCAAGCGTCGCGGGCAGCGGCGTCGTGCTCACGGAACGGGAAGAGCAAGTACTGGCCCGGCTCGCCACCGGGCAGCACAACAACGAAATCGCTGCGGCGCTCCACCTCACCTCGGCAACGGTGGAATACCACGTCCACCACCTGTTCCTGAAGCTGGATGCCCAGACGCGCGTGGAGGTGGTGAACAAGGCCAGGGAGCAGGGGTTGCTCTAAGCTGGCCCGCGCCGCAGGTCCCCCACCCTCGCCCTCCTCCACCCCACCGGCCGCGGCAATGCTCCTCTCCCCCGGCGCTATCTGGGACGGCACCTTAAGGTTTTCCTTAATCAAAAACTAGGGATTTCCTTAAGGAAAGACTAGGGTTTTCCATAGGGCCTTGGCCGCCCCAGCGGCGTACAATGGGATATGTGACCGGAGCGGTCGCTGTCAGCGCCGAGAGGAGGTCAGCAATGGTACAGCTCAAAGTTCTGCGACGGGTGCGGATGAAGCTGCTCTTTCGGTGGGATGGTGGCGGTCATCATGGCCTGTCTCGTCGTGGCGGTTGTGGAGGCCGCCACGACTCCCTGGGCCTGCGAGGGTGGGACAAATAACCACTGCGTTGACGCAGCGAAATACGCGCGGGGCCACTTGCACTACACCATTCTTGGCGGGAACGGCGAGGGCACGGACTGGCGTTTTGACAAGCGCGAGTATGGTGGCAGCCTCGGTGGAACCCAGCACAGCGAAGAAGAGTGGCAACTCTATTGGGGTGGCGACTTCGTGTACGACGGTGGCTGGTCGCGGGTCCACAAGTACGGCGCGTCCCAGTGGTACAGGAACAGGGACCCCTGGGATGGCGATACGATCAGCGGTGCCCGCAACGTGTACGGCAAGCAGGGCATCTCGTGGTACACCGTCTTCCAGCACTACCATTGCTCCAACGTGAGCCATGATAGGCCGAATGAGATGATGGGGTGCTCCTACGAATACAAGTACCGCGAGAAGGAGAACAGCGTCTTCAACTAGGCGCACTGTCGCATTGTCGCCCCAGGAGTAAGCGCAGAGAAAGGAGCGCAACATGACTCGCAAGTCGCGCATCGTCCTGAGCACGGCGATCCTGGCGATCTTGGCGGCATCCTTAGCCGTCGTCGGGCTGGGCATGATCCAGCCGAAACGACCGTCTACCCTCTCACTCCCGCCGCGCTTTCCAGCCTTCACCATGATCCGCGAGGAAACAAGCGGCGGGGTGACACGCACCTATGAGTTCGTCTACAAGGACGATCACACGTGGCGGCAAACCCTTCTCGCTCACGACGGCGATCCTCGCAGTCTCATCGGGGCGGGTCACACGATGGAGCTACGCGATGGCCGCATGATCTTTACGGTCGCTGGGTCCACGCACAGCGCCCCGGCGCCGACCGATGGCCTGCACGTCCCCGGCGACTGGCTGGTGAACGAGGCTTGGTTCAGAGGGCGAGCCTCCGCGCGACGCGCAGAGATCGCAGCCGCTCAACGGGGAGCGGCCCCCCACCTGACCATGACGGACGGAAGTGAGCGGCATACCGTCCAGTTCCATGCCGAGACGGGTATTCCCGTTCACTACGAGCTACACGTGGCCGGGGAGCTGGTCGAAAGCCATCGGGTCACGTCCCTGGTCCTGGCGACCGGAGAACGGGTCCGCTAGGCATAGCGGCGGATCGTGCCAAGGCCTCCTGGTATCACTCACCAGGAGGCCCCCACGATCCACGAGGGGTAACGCTGCCACCACCTTGCCATCCCCATTCCCCTTGCTCGCCGGGCGCAGGAAAACAGCGTTTTCAACTAGGAGCATCAAGCTGCAACGCAGGAGATGAGGAAGGAGTGCAACATGACTCGCAAACTGCGCGACAAGCGACACTTCCTCCTGTTCGTCCTGGCGACGGTCGTGGCTCTCGTTGGCTACGGCGCCGTGTTTGCCTGGTGGTGGGCCTGTTCTTCGTGGCCTCCGATATGGCTAGTGACCGACGCACTAGGCCCAGGCTTTTGGGAGGATCCACTGCTAGACCTAGACGAATGGATGATAGATACCGGACTTTGGGTGGGCGGCCGCGACTGCACGTTTTGGGGCGGCGGGCCCCGAAGGTCCGGGTGATCCTGAGCCGCCACAACGGGTCGAGCACAAGCATCTGCAAAGACACGGGCTGGCACTACTTCAGCTAAGTCGAACGCGCTTGTCGCCGAGCACATCGCTCTGGTGAAAGGAGGCCAGGATGATGCTTTGGAAACAGACCAGACAGCAGTGGCGCTGGCTCTTGACGGTCGCGGTGGTGAGCTTTGCGGCGGTGGGGTCGTGGTTCGTACTGACCGGCGAAACCGGCAGTCCCACCCCGCGCCCACCTTGGATTCGCGCTGATGGTACTGGTGATCCGTCGAAGCTGCCGGATGTGGTGCCGATCCATAATAACGTCGGGACGATTGTGGGCTGGACCTAATCCCGCAAGTCCCGACCGACCCGCCAGCGGACGATGCGAGCGTCGAGCTGCCGCCGAATATCAAGGCGGCGATAGAGCGAGGTGAGTTCCCGGTCGTGTGGGAAGCACGGGCAGGGGCAACCTACACCTTCTATGAGAATGGTGTGCATCTCGAGCTTGATGATGCGATCGCCAACCCGCTGCACCGAGACCCGGGCGATCATCCGGTCTTTGCGACGCGGGAGCAAGCAGAGCAGTACTCGGCGACGCGAGCGGAGGCCGAGCAGTACGCAGCGACGCGGCGCTAACCACTGCCGGCCGAAAAGCCCAGCCCCCCTTTCCAGCATTGGGGAGGGGGGACTTGGCTCGGTGGCATGAGAGTGAGGGGGGCATCATGCGAACGCTACGACAGCCGCACTGGCAAGGTCTCGGTCGCACCCAGGTCATTGCGCTGGGCGTTGTCCTGGCGCTCTGGCTGGGGATCATTGTGGCGGCGGTGGCCGTCGAAGTCTTGCGTCCTCCGCCGCGCTTTCCGCCGTTCATTATGGAGCATGAGGTTGTGCATGATGGGGTGTTCATCCGCTACAACTTCGAATACCGCGACGACTGCAACTGGCAAGAGACGGTGCGGGATCGTGTTGGCGGCGATCCGTTGAGTGGTCCGTATTGGGCTAATACGGTCTGGCTTACTCATGGGAGTCTGTACCGCCGGGTGGACTGCAAGATCGTACTGGTCGAGCCACGGCCGCGAGTTGGGCGTATCACTCCGGGGGACTGGTTAGTGACCGAGGCGGAGTTCGCTGACCGGGCATCGGCGGTCGGCGGCCTGGTGGTGCGTGAGCTTGATGGCCCGGAGGTGGTCGTGGCTATCGAGCTGCAGGGCGAGCGCCAGATGATGCGGTTCCACGCCGAGACGGGGATCCCGTTGAGCTTTGAGCGGATCAGCTACCTGGAGCAGCCGGAAGGCGTGGTAGTCGAAAGTCACGAGGCGGTGTTGTTGAGCGTTGAAGGCGTGAACCTCTTTCGGCTGAAGGGCTACTAATCCACTACTGCTTCTCCCTGACCAAACACCTATTTCTTGCTAGAATACATTGCTTTTGGGGGGCCGCAGCGTGGATCTGCTCGCCGTTTTTCGTCGCTTTGCGTCTCAAGACGCCTGTATCCGACACCTTGAACGGGTGCGCTGGGGTGCCACGCCGCGCTGCCCCTATTGCGCTACCACTCGCGGCTCCCGTAAGCGCGACGGCAAGCGGATCGGCCGCTGCGGCGGCGTGGGGGGCGGAGAGGAGTCGGACGGCGGGCTTCGGGGGAGGCGATCCGCTAGGGAATGAGCGGACCGAGTACATACCCATCACGGCAGGGGCGCCGTTTGGCTGGCATCCGGCCCTTGATGTCCTCAGGGTGAAGCGTCCGGCCAGGATGGTCCGAGAGGCTAGAGCTTCAGGATCAACGTAGCGATCCCTACGATCACAGCCACGACCGCGGTCACGAGGCCACCGAGCCGCCAGAGCAGACGTAGCTCTAGCTTGGCCATCTCCGCTTCGATCTTCGCTTCCAACTTGGCAGTCTCTGCTGCGATTCCCGCTTCCAGCCTGGCCATCTCCGCCGTGATTCTCCCCGCCAGCTTGGCCTCCGCAATCTCCAAATCAGCTTTCGTAGCAAACTGCTGATCCGCACTGACAGCCGATGCAGCCATAACGCCTCTCCTGTCTTTGGCGCCACTAGGAAGTGGTGCCTTGAATCTCCACTACCAGCATACACTACCAGAGTGGCTACACCGGGAGCGTCGCCGACCAGGCCGCCTCCACCTCGGCCCGCAGCGCCGCCCGCACGGCGGCCGGCTGAAAGGCGCCCTCGACCGCGTTCAGCGTCAGTTGCCGTAAGTCGGCTAACGAGAAGCCCAGACGCCGCGCCAGCAAGAGGTATTCGTCGGTCAGCGTCGCTCCGAAGTGCGTGGGGTCGTCCGAGCCGACCGTCACGGCTAGCCCCTGCCGATAGAACGGCCGAATCGGATGGGCGGCCAGGGTGGAGACCGCGCCGGTGCGGAGATTGCTGGTCGGGCACATCGTCAGGGTGATCCGCTCGGATCGTAGCCACTCGACGAGCGCGGGGTCGGCCCCGGCGCGTGTGGCATGGCCCAGCCGCCGGGCGCCGAGCAAGCGGAGGGCGCCCCAGCAGCTTTCCGGTCCCGCCGCTTCGCCGGCATGGGCACTCAACCCCAGCCCCGCCTCGCCGGCCAGGCGATAGGCCGGCGCGAGCGCCGCAAAGTCTTGCCCCGCCGCCTCGTCTCCGACCAGGTCAATCCCCACGATGGCCGCTCTCCGCTCGCGCGCCGCAAGGGCTTGTCGGACCAGCGGTACGGCGCTGTCCGGCTGCGTGCGGATGAGGGACGGCAGCAAGCCGATACGCAGCGGCGAGCGGGCCTCCGCCTCCCGCCGCGCCTGCGACAGAGCGGCGACCAAATCGGGGTACGGAATGGGGTACGGCGCTTCCGGGGACCGGAAGCCAAACATCACCTCGGCGTAGTACACGTGCTGCACCGCCAGGTCGGCAAAGCACTCGGCGGCCAGACGGTAGTAGTCGTCCGGGTGCCGCAGACAGGTGAGCGACACCTGCCGCATCTGCGCCACAAAGCCGGCCAGGTCCGTGAAGGTCCAGTACCGCTCGTGCCAATCCGGCGCGGTGAGCGGCGACCGTGGCTCGTACTTGGCGGCTAGCTCTTGCACCGTGCGCGGCCGGATAGTGCCCTCGAGGTGCAGGTGCAACTCGACCTTGGGCAGGGTATGCAGCGCCTGCTCCGGTGAATCGTCCGCACCGCCGGCGGCTGGTGCCGGGCCTACTGTTCGCGTCATGGCGACGCTCACCAACGCGCCGTCACAGCCGGCCCAGGAAGCGGCCCGGATTGAAGAGGCCCTGGGGATCGAACTGGGCCTTGAGTGCTTGCATGATCGGAAAGTCATCGCGCGTCGGCCCCCACACGTCGATGTGCCGCTTGAGCGCCACCGGACACGATTCGACCACGACGCTGCCGCCACTGGGCAACACGACGCTCTGCGCGGCCGTCACGATGGTCGCGGCCGCGGCCAGGTCCAGGCCGTGCTCGGTCTTGGCGCCGAACAGCCCGTAGGTGATGCCGCTGCCGGCGTGGGCCAGCCGCGTGAGGGTGGCATCGGCCGAGCGCGCCGCCCGCTCCAAGACCTCCCAGACGGCGACGATTTCGGTCGGCAGGGTGGCGATCTTGAGCCGCACGCCGCCTGGCACTGCCCGCCCCGGCAAAGCGCGGACCGCCGTCCAGAGGTCCGCATGGGCATCGCCATCCAGTTGCCCGTAGCCGGTAGCCCCGTCGGCGCGTGCCCACTGCTCGGCGTCGCTGACCTGCCGCGCAACGGTCGCTGGCGAGCCGGCGGCGTGCAGGAGCACCAGCCACGGCTCGTCACCCGGCCCCTCGCACTGCCGCGCCGCGGCCCCATCCAGCAGTTCGACGGCCCGCGGCGCAAGCTGGGACCGATAGAGCCGCCCACTGAAGCCGTGCGCCTCCGCCAACTCGGCAAAGCATACCCACAGCGTCCGCTCTTGGCGGGGCAGCGGCGCGACCTTGAACGTCACTTCGAGCAGCACGCCTAGGGTGCCGAGCGCGCCAATGTGCATCTTGTTCAGGTCGTAGCCAACGACGTTCTTGACGACCTTGCCGCCGGTCTTGGCCACCTCACCGTCGGCGGTGGCAAAGCGCATTCCCAGCACCAGATCGCGGGCGCTGCCATACAGCAACCGGCTGGGGCCGCTTGCGTTCGTTGCCAGGATACCCCCGATGGTGGCCGCGGCGGCGTGGGGCGGGTCGAGCGCCAGGAATTGACCTTTTGCAGCCAGCTGGTGCTGCACCGCGTTGAGACGAATGCCGGCCTGCACCGTCACCGTCAGGTCGGCCGGTTCATATTCGAGTATCCGATCCAGTGTATGGAGCCGTAGCGCCACGTCGTAGCGTTCCGGCGGGTTGCCCAAGCCAACCTTGGTCCCGCTCCCGTATAGGGCAACGGCGGCGCCATGTTCAGCCGCCATACCCACGGCGGCAGCAACCGCATCGGGCGAATCGGGACTGAGGGCCAACGCCGGTTGCCGGCCGTCAATGGTGAGCGGAGCCAACTGCGCCTCGGCAACGTCGAGGTGCCCCAGGGTGCGGAGCTGGGCGGCGAGCGCCGCGTGCTGTGCGCTGAGGGGGACGGTCATGCGGTAGGCACCTGGCCGGACCGGTGCTGCGTTCCGTTCCTTCCGGTGGGAGACGGTGCGGCCACCGGCCTATTCTGAAGCACCGGTGACTTCGCCGTCAAGGTCGTGGCTGCGGCGAGGGCCGCCGTCGCTGCCGCCTCCTGCCGCGCCAGGTTTTCCTGTTCCGCTGGTAGCTCAACGGCACCGTCCTCACGCTGCACCCACGCTTCGGCCGCCGCCATCTGCTCCTCCGTGGGGAAGACCTTGCCCGGATTGAGGCGTCCCTCCGGGTCGAAGGCCCGCTTCAGCCGGCGCATGGCCGCGAAGTCGGCCGGGCCGAACAGCCACGACATGTACGCCTGCTTCTCCAGCCCAACGCCGTGCTCACCCGACAGCGTGCCACCGACCTGCACGCACTTCCACAAGATGTCGGCGCCCGCCGCAATGACCTTCTCGGTCTGCCCGGGAATGCGCTCGTCGAACACGATGCAGGGATGCAGGTTGCCGTCGCCGGCATGGGCAACGTTCGCAATCGGCAGATCGTACTTCTCGCTGGCGGCCTGGACGGCTTGCAGCACCTCCGGCAGGAGCGTGCGCGGAATGACGCCGTCTTGCAGATAGTAGTTGGGAGCGAGTTGTCCGAGCGCACCGAGCGCTCCTTTGCGCGCCTTCCATAGGTTGGTCCGCTCCTCGGCCGTCGTCGCCACGTGGACATCGCGTGCGTTGTGCTCCCGGCAGCTGCCGTCCACCACCTCGGCCAACTCCGCCATGCCCTCGTCCAGCCCCTCCAGCTCGATCAGCAGGATCGCTCCGGCGTCCGCGGGTAGGCCGTGATGCCCGGCCCGCTGGAGTGCCCGGATGGTCAGCGCGTCCATCATCTCCAGGGCTGCCGGGATGATGCCGGCCGCGATGATCGCCGAGACCGTGCGACTGGCGTCGTCAATCGTCGGAAAGATTGCCAACAGCGTGCGGACGGCCTCGGGCAAGCGCATCAGGCGCAACGTGATCTTCGTCACAATGCCCAGCGTGCCTTCCGAGCCGACAAAGGCCCCGGTGAGGTCGTAGCCGGCGTTCTCTCCGGCCGCGCTGGCGGCGCCGAGATGCACCACCCGAGCATTCGGCAGGACGACCTCCAGCCCGATTACGTGGTTGGTCGTCACGCCGTAGGCGAGGCAGTGGGGCCCCCCCGAGTTCTCGGCGACATTGCCTCCGAGCGTACAGGCCGCCTGACTCGACGGATCGGGCGCGTAGTAAAAACCGCGGCCCGCAATGGCTTTCGACAGATCGAGATTGACCAACCCCGGCTCGACCGTCGCCCGCATATTGTCGGTATCAACCTCCAGGATACGCCGCATCCGGGAGAAGCCGAGCATGATCCCTTGGTGCGCGATGGCCCCCCCGGACAGTCCCGTACCCGCACCGCGCGCGACGATAGGCAGGTCGTAACGCTGCGCCACCTCGACAATGGCTATCACGTCCTTGGCGCTGCCGGGGAGTACCACGGCAGCGGGCCGGCCGCGATCAATCGAGCCGTCGTAGGAGTATGAGATCAACTGATCATCGCGCCAGAACACATTGGCCGGGCCGACAATTCGCTCCAGCTCGGCAATCAACGACGGTGTTAGCTCTGCCACAATTGCACTCCTGACTGCAATCGCACCGGCCCCGCACCATCATATGCCCATCGGCGCCGGCGCGTTGGTCTGCATCATCCGGTGACGGCTAATGGGGCGCAGACCGAGCACCCCCTTTAGTCTAGGCCGCTGTGCCGCTATCGTCAATGGCTTGGTGCCCCGGATTGCGGCCTGCGCCGCAATGGCGGTCCTGGCCCTCGCCTCGCCACTGCAAGCGGAAGCTGCGGTCCACGCTTTATTCGATCCGGATACCGGCTTTCCTGATCTCCAGACGTTGGCGCGGCCGGCCACTCTGGGAGCCACACAGCTCCAATGCGCGCACCGTGTCCATGCCTGAGACAACCTCACCGAAGATAGTGTGCTGGCCATCAAGCCAGGACGTCGGGACGAAAGTCAGGAAGAACTGGCTGCCGTCGGTGCCCGGTCCGGCGTTGGCCATGCTGAGGAGACCGGGCCGGTCGTGCTTGACACCGGGATCGAACTCCCCATCGTATTGATAGCCGGGGCCGCCGGTGCCGGTCCCCAGCGGACAGCCTCCCTGCGCCATGAAATCGGTGATGACACGATGGAAGGTGAGGCCGTCGTAGAACCCCAGCCGGGTGAGATAGAGCGTACTGGCAACGTGCGCCGGTGCCATGTCTGCCAGGAGCCGGATAGCGATAGCGCCGAGGGTGGTGTCGAGGTCCCAGTAGTAGCTCTTGGTGGCATCAAAGCTGAGGGCCGGCGGCCGCGGCAGGCGTGTCTTCCAGCCCGGACTCGACCTGCTAATGGCTTGTTCGGCAATGAAGCTGTCTATGGTCTCCAGCACTGGCTCGTTGATGGTGGCCTCCTCAAAGTTGAGCAAAATCGGGCACACTCAGGCGGAGCCGGCCCTGGCGCAGCAAAGAGCCGTGCCGGCGCCTGTGCCCATGGTAGCAGCCCAGAGCACAGGCGCGGGCGCTGCGCGTCGGCATCGAGAGGCCCCGGCTGCCCACTGGTATACTGGGAGCAACCCTTTGCGCTTAGTGACAGGCATGCTCAGGCACTCCTGGCCCCCATTTATTGCTCTCTCCGCGTGATCTCCGATGCTACGTGGTGGCCTTCTCGAACAGCAGCGGTGCTACAACCACCCGCACCGCATTACCGAGCAGCGCTGTAGCCGCTGCCGCCTGCCCTTCTGCGACTTCTGTCTGCACGAGGTCCCCCCGGCAGAGCGCCCCCCACCTGAGCGGCGCCGGCCTTGGCGCCGGCACGTGCCGGCGCCGGACCCGCCGGACGCGCGCTATTGTGACGAGTGCGCCGCGGAGCTACGCCGCTTCGCTGCGGCGGCCAAGACAGAGAACCGACCCATCTGGCAATGGCGGCCCTCGCGCGCCGCGCTGCGTAACTTGCTCATCGGCACGTTTATCGTTGCAGTCGTCGTGGTACCGGCTTGGATCGTCGCTGGCTACGCTGCTAAGACACCGCTGACCGCCGAGGAGGCCGCGCGGATTGCGGTCGGATTGCGCGGCGGCTTTACTTCGCTGGAGGGCACCAACGTGCTCCTGTCGGTGTTCGGGGGGAGCTTTATCGGCGCCAATGTTCCCGCGCAGGACGGCCATGGGCCACGGGCGCTCATCGATTCGTTCTGGCAGGCCAACGTCGCGGACTGGCGCTCGGAGAAGGCCGAGTTTCCGACAGAGCTGGTGTTCAGGGCTGCCCTGAACTCGTCAATGGGAAAACTCATCCTGCGCGTAAGCCCTGATTCACCACCGGAATCGTGGCCCCGCGACTTCGAGCTGCTGATCTCGGTCACCGGTCCCGACTCTGGCTACCGGTCCGTCCTGAAAGCCACCTTCCCACGGGAAGAAGCGGAGCGGCTCCTGCGTGACGCCACTCGCCGCCGCGAAGACCCGGTGCCGGCGCCGCTGCGGTTCACCTTTCCCGAGACCCGGGGGATATGGGTGATGCTCCGCATCCTCTCCAACCACGGGCACCCGGGCTTCACCTCGCTCGCCGAAGTGGAGGTCTATCCGGCCGAAGCACCACCCTGAGCGGCTATCAGCGGATGCCTTCGTTCAGGGCCTCTTCCACGATGTACTCGTTGATGTGCTCGAACAGTTGCGAGATGGTCACGAGCCGGTAGTGCTGTCGCAGCAATCGCATCGGTGTAGGCGCTCCGGTTGCGTCTCGAACTGCCGCCTGTGTCCGGTCAATCTCGGTCAAGATTTCCTGGTTCGTAAGCTGTGGCAGCGGGCGGTGCGTGAAGGTGTGGTTCCCAAGCTCATGGCCGGCCGCGTATGCCCGCCGCCACAGATGGGGGGATTGGCGGACAACGGCGCCCGTCGGAAAAAGGGTAGCCTTGAGGTCAAAGGCGTCGAGGATCGAGGATATCCAAAGACCGGGCTACCTAGTAGGGATGCCAGCCGTCGTCAATGCTCACCGCCACTTCCGGTAGGATGCGGGGGGCGTGAATGATGAGCGGAGCCAGCGCCCTCGCTTGTGCCGCGCGGCTCAGTGACGGCGGGGCAAAGGGCAATGCCTCCAGCAGCCCCAACAGGCCCCGCCGCGGGATCCGTTCCTCCAGAGAACTCGCGTCGCCCGAAGCCACGAGCGAGCTTCGCTCGGCAGCGAGGCCGGGCGGCGGCGGCCGGCGCGTCTTTCGGCCTGGATCGGACAAGTCAAGCGACTGCTCGACAATGAAGCTGTCCACGGTGACGGCCTCCTCAACTACACCGGCGCCGGCGCGGTTGGACCCGCGCCGTCCCGGGAAAGGCTGCCCGTCCATACTGCCCATGATAGCAGCCCCAGGGCCGAGCGAGAGCACTACGCGCCGGCCGAGAGCGGGTCGCAAGCCGCCCCGGTCGTCCCCTGCTATGCTGACATGGGTAGGATTTTCAGCCTCAGAGTAGGGATGTAGTGTGCTACGCCCCTACGAGCACGCATTGCGCCTGTTTTCCCGGTTTACCTACCCCTATCAAGAGAGCGAGCCGGGGTGAGGGCCGCGTCGTCCCTCGCTCCGCCGCCTACGGCGGGGTCTACCGCCGGGCAACGCACGGCTCTGAAACTGCACGCGGAAAGGAAGCACTGTGATCTGGAACCGATTCCGGCAGCGTTCGGCGGCGCCGCCCTCGGAGCCACCGCCGGACGAGGCGCCGGCTGCCACAGCTCCACCAGCCACCGGCTACCGGCTACCAGCCACAGATCCCGCCGACTACGGCGAGACATTGGCGCCGACGCGCGGTGGCCTGTTTGGCGCCATCCGCCAGCTTTTCCGGACCAGCCGCCGGCTCGATACCGACTTCTGGGACGAATTGGAAGAGCTGCTACTCGCTGCCGACGTGGGCGCGATGACCACCGCCCGCCTGACCGAGACCCTGCAACGGACGGTGCGCGCCCAAGGTATTACCGACGCCGGACAAGCGGAAGAGGCGCTGAAAGCGCAACTGATCCGGCAGTTGGTATCCGACGGCGGCCCCAACTGCCAGGTCTGCACCACCTTGACCCCCAGCGGAGTGTGCGAACATGGCCGGCCCCCGGCGCTGGCCCTGCCCCCCGACGATCTTGCAGTGATCTTGGTCATCGGTGTGAACGGTGTTGGGAAGACCACCACCATCGCCAAGCTGGCCACCTGGCTGCAACACCACGCCGGACGACAGTGTTTGCTGGCCGCCGGGGACACATTCCGCGCTGGGGCGATTGACCAGCTCAAGATTTGGGGTGAGCGCACCGGCTGTCAGGTCATTGCCCACCAAGCCGGCGCCGACCCTGGCGCCGTCGTCTTCGACGCTCTGGCCGCCGCCCGGTCGCGCGGCGCCGACTGCGTAATCGTGGATACGGCAGGTCGCCTGCACACCAAGGTCAACCTGATGGCCGAACTGGGGAAGGTGCGTCGCACTATTGCCCGCCAAGAGGCCGGCGCGCCGCACGAAACGCTGCTCGTGCTCGACGCCGTGACCGGCCAAAACGCCATTATTCAGGCCAAGGCCTTTACCGAGACTATCGGCGTGACCGGGGTCGTGCTCACAAAGCTCGACAGCACGGCTAAAGGCGGCGTGGTCCTCGCGGTGAGCGAAGAGCTTGGCGTGCCGGTCAAGTTCGTCGGCACGGGCGAGCACCTCGACGCCCTCACTCCCTTCGATCCGCACCGCTTTGTCGGCGCCCTCTTCCAGCGCGATTGAGCCGCCGCGGCCTGTGTACGGAGCCGGCGACGAGCCGGCAGCACCCCCTGCTGCACACGCGCTACAATGGCCGGCAGAACGGCCGGCCACCGCCGCACGGATAGGGCCAGGTGTGGTGCGGCGGTGGCTGGCCGCTGCAGCGCAGAAAAGGACTACTCCCGTGTTTGAAGCGCTGACCGAGCGATTACAGGACGTGTTCCGCGGTTTGCGGAGCAAAGGGCGCCTGCACGAGGCAGATGTAGACCAAGCGTTGCGCGAGGTACGCTTGGCGCTGCTTGAAGCCGACGTCAACTTCCGTGTAGCGCGCACCTTTACCAATCGGATTCGTGAGCGGGCGCTGGCCGCCGAGGTCCTGGAGAGCTTGACTCCGGCCCAGCAAGTACTCAAGATCGTAGACGACGCACTGGTGGAAGTGCTGGGGGGGGAAAGCGTGCCGCTCGACCTCTCTGGAGCACCGCCAACACCGCTCATGCTCGTGGGGCTGCAAGGCTCCGGCAAGACGACCTCCGCCGCCAAGCTCGCCCTCATGCTGCGGCGCGAGGGGCAGCGGCCCTATCTTGTTGCCGCCGACGTGTATCGTCCCGCCGCTGTCGAGCAGTTGCTCTCCCTCGGCCGGCAGATCGACATTCCTGTCTACGAGGAGGGCACCCAGGCCAACCCGGTAGACATCGCCGCCCACGCCATCACCTGGGGCAAACGGGAAGGTCATACGGCTGCGATCATTGACACGGCTGGCCGCCTGCAGATCAACACAGAGCTGATGCAAGAGTTGACCGCCATGCGGTTGGCGGTCCGGCCGCGCGATGTGCTCCTGGTCGCCAACGCGATGACGGGGCAGGAAGCGGTCAATGTCGCCCAGCAATTCCACGAGCAGGTGCAGTTGACCGGCCTCATCCTCACCCAGCTGGACGGGGACGCCCGCGGCGGCGCCGCGCTCTCCATCCGGTCGGTGACGGGCATCCCGATCAAGTTCATCGGCGTAGGCGAACGGATCGAGCCACTCGAACCGTTCCATCCCGACCGCCTGGCCTCACGCATCCTCGGCATGGGTGACATGGTGTCCCTGATCGAGCGTGCCCAGGAGACCATTGACGAAGAGGAGGCCGCGGCGCTCCAAAAGAAGATGCGTACCGCCACCTTCAACTTGGAGGATTTCCTGGACCAGATGCAGAAGGTGCGTGGCATGGGCCCAATGTCACAGCTCTTGGAGATGGTGCCCGGCTTTAGCGGCATTGCCAACCGGCCCGGCATGGCCGAGGCGCTTGACGAAGGCCAGCTCCGCCGTGTCGAGGCGATTATCTATTCGATGACGCCACAGGAGCGCCAGCAACCGCAGATCATCAACGGCTCGCGTCGTCGCCGTATTGCCCGCGGCAGCGGCACCACTGTCCGCGAGGTCAACCAACTCCTGAACCAGTTCCGGCAGATGCGGCGGATGATGCGCGATCTCGCCCGCGGCCGAATGCCCCGCGGCCTCCCCGGCGGCTTCGGCGGGTAAGCGCCCCAGGGCGTCTCCCCTCATTCGTCGGGCAGGGCTATGCGTGATTGCCAGAAGTAGAATCGCTGCATAAAATGCTGCATATACGGAGTAGGTACTTGGGCAAGTCGCTTGACATCGGGGTGTCTCAGAAGCGCGTACAGGTAGTCTGTCGGTAGCCCTACAATCGCCTTGAAGTCAGCAAGGAGCTCAGGGAGAGATTCACTATCATGTACGGGAGCTTCGGGAAAGCTGTGGTATCGCAGGTCGTTATTGCTCCTCGCTCTCTTGAGATGGGATGCGTTGGCAATCCCAGCATCGGTTCTCCGATCTGCTGTCCACAGTGGACAAAGCAGAATATGGACGAGGCGTTTCACCTCGTATCTAGCATCAGAGTTTTTGAATGCTTCATGCTCTTGAAAAAGGTCACAATCATTCGTGACCACGATACAATACGGGTAGTCATATCTTCGCAACTCTAGATCGGCCAGATCGAGGGGAACTGTATCACCGCGAGACAGATCGGGACGGATCTCAAATATGCCCTGCAATATCTCACCCTGAAGCAGCACATTTCCACTTGCAGGAGCACAGTAGGAGAATGCCAAGGGGGCCTCGCTCGACTATTCTTCCGCAACCACCAGGGGCGGTACAGTCTCCCTCGACGTTACCTTCCCGACAAAGCGCTCTCCAGGACCACTTGGCAGTAGGTTCTCTTGTGCTGACTCCAGGTAGAATTCGTAAATATCCTTGAGCGCTTCCAGAGCCTCTGCCAGGGCTTCCTCGTTCGGAAGATGAGCGAAGAGACCAAAACCGAGAAACGCCCACTTAGCACGATGACCGGTCACTTCAATTCTGACACTAGTCACATCATCCGACCCAGGGGGGAAATCAAGCCACGGGCTGTCTTCAGTCGGACTCAGCCAAGGGGACTGGTCCCATCGCTCGATGGAGGGTATCCGTGATGGCCCACCGGAAAAGATATCGGGTGAGTCGGTTGAACGCCGAGAGATCAGCGAAGGCACCATCAGTGTCTCTCCTCTCCTGCGTGAAGAAGTCGGCGTCAACGAGGTAGCACTGTTCATCATCATCAAGGGTAATTCCATGTCGGATACGCACTAGACCTTCCGTAGAAGTAAGCTTAATCTCTATCTGACATCGGTGATCTTGAACCTGATCACTGAGCCTTTCGTCGGCCAACTCCCCTAGTAACGCTGGATTCAGCAATTCTCTCCATTCTGCATCTGCGAGATCAAGCGTACTGCGGCGGATCACGTCCTGATAGCGTAAGCCCACCCGAGTGTAGAAAGCCGGCCTGTAGGTTTCCCCTAGCACTTGCTCGGCATTCCGCAGATGATCCTCGAAGTCATCCCATCGGGTGTAGCTCCTCTCCTCCAAAGATAAAAAATCCTGAGCAAGTGTCAGAATTCTCCTTTCGTCAGTTGTCTTAAACCTATGTAACTGGTTGCCAGTTGGTAGAGCAAAGCCTACACGAGCTAGAACTTGTGCCGCTCCTCTGGGAAGTTGGGTATTCTCATCGGAAACTTCGTACACAGGATACTCGTCTCTAACTCCATCCTGAAACTGCACCGGCGCCTCGGTTCCGACACGCAAGATACGCGGAAACCGCAACTGACAGATAACCCGTACAAGCGGGTTCTTGCTGTACAGCACCCGTTGGACTGGTGGAAACGGCATTACCAACTTCTCACGTTAGCTCTGAACAGACACCACTGCGGCCTCGTACTGAGATGGCTGATCGAGGAGCCTGCAAGAAACTCAAGCACCTGCCTATCTCTCTGAGCGCCGCACCCGGCCGCAATAGCCAAGGCTAATCTCCAGGCAACCAGCCAAACCGACTCCCCCTATGGATTCTACAGAAAATCTGGTAATCATGCCGCCCATGACTCCGTTTTCAGAGTGTGTGAAGTATACAAGCATGGGGGGGATCCTAGCCGACACACCACAATCCGAGGCAAAGGGACAGCATTGAGTATATGCCATGCCACGAATCTCGGCTGCCTAGCCAGTCTACGACCTACAGCCCACGCCAGAGGATCAGCACGGCAGTGAGCAGGCCGATGGCCCCGTGCTCGATGAGGGTGCGCGGTGTGAGGCGGCCGGTGAGGTGCTGAACGAGTATCTGTACCAGGAAGTACAGCACGGTCAGCAGGAACGCGCCGCCGAGCAAGCCGTTGAGCGGCCAGTAGTTGAGCGCCCACGTCACCTCGCCGATCACCAGCGCCGCAAAGGCCGCGTAGGGCGCCAGCCGTGGATATGGCAGCAGATCGTCGGTGAGACGGATCAGGCGCACCGCAATCAGAAACGTAATGATGACGATGGCCAGTGCGTTGAGTAGCGTGCGTGCCTTTAGCTGGTAGATGGCGGTGTAGAGCACGAAGACGACGATGTAGGCGATGACGACCAACACCAGCGTAGACCATTGGTGATCGGTGGCATCGAGCCAATAGTGCTGCTCCGCCCAGACAACCAGGGCGAGGAGGACACCGAAGAGGGCTAGCCCAATAACTATGCCCTCTCCTCCCGATGCCACCAGGCGCAGGAACAGCGCTGTCCCGACGATGAGCAGATTGGGCAAGATAAACTGGTCCCAAGCGGGCCGGTCCCGGCCAGCACCCCGCAAGATGAGGTCGAAACCGGCGCTTACCATGACCATCAACACGAGGACCAGCAGCACGGCGAGCCAGTTCGGCACATGGGTCACCAGCGCCATGCCCACCACCGCGATCACTACCAGTATGGTCATCGGCGAGAGGCTGCGCCGCGGAAGAGAGGCAGGTCGTAACAGCATGGTACCCAGGGTATAGCCGACCACTCGATCTGCACCACTCCAGCTTGCAGCAGCACAGCTTGACTGATGGTCAGGGGTAACGGGCATGGGACGGGTCGCGGCAGTGGTACACTAGGCCAGGGCCGGTCCGTGCCGGTTGTCTTGTAGGTCCGAAGGTTTGCAGACGATATGGCTACTCGCTGGGCACAGGCGGCCATGGACCGGCTCAATAGCCGGCTGGCACAGCAAGCGCTTGACCCGACAACGGTCCGCACCCGTCCCGAGCGCGCCATTCTGGTCGGCGTCGAGGTGCGTCACGGCGCCGGAGAGCCGAACACGGACGCTCCTGGTGCTGCCGTGCTCCCGCTGGAAGACTCGCTCGCCGAGCTAGCCCTACTGGCCAACACCGCTGGCGCGGAGGTCGTGGGGACGCTCGTGCAGCGGCTCAACCGGCCGCATCCGGCGACCTACATCGGCCCCGGCAAAGTGGCCGAGTTGGGCGAATTTCTGTCCGCGGAGCAGGCCGACCTCGCCATCTTCGATCTCAACCTCAGCCCTACCCAGCAGCGGAACCTCGGAGAACGTCTGCGGCGCCGGGTGGTAGATCGGACGGCGCTCATTCTGGACATCTTTGCCCAACGTGCCCAGACCCGTGAGGGGCAGCTCCAGGTCGAGCTGGCTCAACTGGAGTACTTGCGTCCCCGCTTGAGCCAGATTTGGGAGGAGTGGTCCCGTCTCGGTGGCGCCGAGGCTGGCACCGGCGGTGCGCGCGGCGGCCGCATCGCCACCCGCGGTCCCGGCGAAACCCAGCTGGAAACGGACCGGCGCAGTATCGGGCGGCGGATTGCCGAGCTGAAGAAAAAGATCGCGGCCATCAGCTCCCAGCGTGGGCTGTATCGGTCCCGGCGCAAGGCCAGCGGCCCACCGATTGTCGCGCTCGTCGGCTACACCAACGCCGGCAAATCCACCCTCCTCCACGCCCTCACCAACGCCGACGTACTCCGGGGAGACAAGCTCTTTGCCACCCTCGATCCAACGACGCGGCGGGTACAGTTGCCGGGCGGACAAGCCATCCTCCTGACCGACACGGTCGGATTTATCCAACGGCTGCCTACCAACGTCATCGCCGCGTTCCGATCCACGCTGGAAGAGGTGGACGAGGCCGATGTCTTGGTCCACGTCGTGGATGCCACGCACGCCAATATGCGCGAGCAGATCGCCACCGTGGGTCACACGCTGAACGCCCTGCAAATCTCGGCCAAGCCGATGATTACGGCGCTCAACAAAATGGACCTGCTCCCGCCTGCTCCCAGGCGCGCCCTGACCACCTATGCCGCACAATCCGCTGCCGGTGCAAAGGGAGATGAGCCGAGCGATCAATTTGTGGAGTTGCCCAATCCGGTGCTCATCAGCGCGGCGCACGGCAATGGTCTCGATGACCTGCTCCAAGTGATCCAAGCCATCATCGCCACGGAAGACCAGGTCCAGCTACGGGTCCGTATCCCGTATCGGTTGGGCAGACTGGTCCAGCTCTTCCACACCTCCGGCACAATCGAGGATGAGCAGTACGAGGCCCAGGGGACCGTCATCACCGGCACCGTTCCCGAACGGCTGGTGGCCACCTTTCAGCCCTATCAGCTTTAGGGGCACGCAGCAGCACGAGGGCGGATAGCCCTAGTGGCAGGTCGGCCCGCCGTAGCCACTGTGCTTCCAGCCACAAGATTGCGGTCAGCGCCGCGTTGACGAAACCGGGCGCCTCCTGCACTTCCGACTCTCTGGTGTGGCCGCCGTCAGCCAAAGCCGCACCACACTTGGCCCCATCCGTGCGGCTTTGACTGACGGCTTCCTGACGGACCGCCTTTGCCCAGCGGGCCGCCGCAGCAACCGGAAGCAGCAGGGTATTGGCGTAGGTGCCACGGACCACTGCCCACTGCGCCTGCTCGGCCTTGGCCCGTAGCTCACCCAGCCGGTACCGCTGTCGAGCGTGTACGGCCTCGTCGTGCGCGCTCCACAGCGCCGGCAGGGCCGGCACGCGCACCAGCCCCCAGCCGCCCGGGCGCACCACTCGACGTAACTCCCGTAGCGCCGCCACGTCGTCGGACACGCCGCGATGGTAGAGCACGTCGAAACTGGTGACGAGGTCGAAGGCGGCGGCGGGATACGGCAGTGCCAGGAGGGAACCTTGACAGACCCGCGTCAATTGGCGCTGTCCGCAATACGTGAGTGCATCCGTCGAGCGGTCCACACCCCACACCCGGCCATACGGCGCGAGCCAGCGTAAGGCGCCGCCGGTCCCGCAGCCAGCATCGAGGATACGGAGGATGTCACTTCCGAAGACGGGCGCGAGGAGCGCCTCGGTGATCCGGCGCATGCCCACGAACCACCAGAGCCGGTCTTCGAGCCGGTAGAGGCGCGCGTACTCGTCGCGATTCATAGGTAGCTATCAGCGATGGACTATTACCGGCCAAAGCCGCACCACACCTGGCATCATCCGTGCGGCTTTGGCCGGTAGCCCTCAGTTTCCCGCTCCGCACGAGTGGCCGGCAACGGCTTCGCGGAGCGCCGCAGCAACGTACCGCACGTCGTCGTCGGGTAGCTCCGGGTACAACGGTAGCGACAAGATTTCTGCGGCCGCTTGCTCGGTGTGCGGGAGGCTGCCAGGAGTGTAGCCGAGGTCCCGATATGCCTCCTGCAAATGCACCGGTACCGGGTAGTGTACCTGTGTGGCGATACCGCGCTCGTGCATCGTGTCCTGCACTCGGTCGCGCTCCGGTACACGCACAACATAGAGGTGGTAGGTGTGCGCTGCCCACGCGGCCGCGGTAGGCACTTGGATCGTGCTCGCCCCGGCGGCATCGAGCGTTTCAGAAGCCAGTGCTGAGGTGTAGAGCGCTGCCAACCGGCGACGGCGGGCGTTCCAGGCATCCAGATAGGGCAGTTTCGCCCCCAAGACGGCTGCCTGAAGCTCGTCGAGGCGGGAGTTGTAGCCTTTGATCGCGCTGTAATAGCGTTCACTCCAGCCGTAGTTCCGCAGCAGCACCAACCGCTCTGCCAGCGCCACGTCGTTCGTGACCACCGCGCCGCCATCACCGTAAGCGCCGAGGTTCTTCGTGGGATAGAAGCTGAACGCACCCGCAGCGCCGAGTGTGCCGCAGCGTCGGCCGCGATAGGCCGCTCCATGTGCCTGTGCGGCGTCTTCCACCACTACCAAGCCGTGACGCCGGGCCAGCGGAAGGATGCGGTCCATGTCCGCCGGATGGCCGTAGAGATGAACAGGAACGATGGCCTTGCTGCGCGGCCCGATCCGCCGCGCCAGGTCCGTGGGATCCATCGTGTACGTGTGTGGGTCAATGTCTACGAAGACCGGGGTTGCTCCCGTGGAAGAGATCGCCACGGTCGTCGCCACGGCGGTATGTGCGACGGTGAGCACCTCATCACCCGGTCCGATGTTCAGCGCCCGGAGTGCCAGGTGAATGGCCTCAGTGCCGGAGCCGACGCCGATAGCCCGCGCGACGCCTAGGTAGTCCGCCCAGGCCGCCTCGAATGCCGTAAGCTCCTGTCCGAGCACGAAGAAGCTCGTATCCAAGACGCGCTGCACCGCCGCATCCAGCTCACTCTTGATGGTGAGGTATTGCGGCTTGGTCAAGAAGAAAGGGATTTCGCGCCTCACTCGCCTTGTCCTTGGTGTGTTCTCCGGGACGCCATCACACTCCTCACTCCCCGGCTCCTTCCCCGACAGAGGTAGAGGGCTACAGTGTGCTGCGCCCGCCCCCCTGCGAAGCGGGGAGGCCATAGCGGGCCGTTATTGTGCAGCATCGGGGGGTAGGTACTGCGCCCGATACTCCCGGAAGTAAGCAATCGTGCGGCGCACCCCATCGGCCACGTCCACTCGTGGCTGCCAACCGAGCGCCTGCGCGATCTTGCCGGACTCCAGATAGACGCTCCCCACGTCAATGCGCTTCCGTTCGTCCGGAAACGCGCGGTAGACCACCCGACCACTGCCGGCCGCCTGCACGATCAACTCGGCCAAGTCGCGCAGACTGATCGGCTGCTGCCCCCCGACGTTGAAGACTTCACCGTCGGCGGCATCGCTGGCAGCGGCCAGTAGGAACGCCTCGACTACATCGTCAACGTAAGTCAAGTCGCGCAGTTGACGACCGTCACCCCATACTTCGATCTCCTGATCCTCGATGGCGAGCCGCAGCCAGTAGGGGATAAAGGCTTGCCGCGGTCCGAGCCGGAGCGCCTGCCGCGGCCCGTAGGTATTCGTCAGCCGGAGCGCGGTCGCGCGAATGCCGTAGACCTCGTGATAGAGGATATGGTAGCGCTCGCCAGCGATCTTGTTGATCCCGTTGACGTCCGTTGGGCGGGTAGGATGGTGTTCATCGACCGGCGCATATTCCGGCCGGCCATAGATCTGCCGGGTGCTGGCGAACACTACCTTGACCGCCGGGTTGTGCCAACGGCAGGCCTCCATGAGCGCCAGCTGTGCCCGACAGTTGATCTCCAGGTCCATGAAGGGGTCGTTCATGCTGTCTATGTGGGCCACTTGTCCGGCCAAGTTGAAGATTACATCCTGCTCGCGCACCAGCGAGCTAAGGCGGGGTTGATCGCGGATGTCCGCTTCGACAATGGTGAGCCGGTCGCGCACGTCGTCCACGTTGAAGTAGCTTCCACCGTGATGCGGGATCATAGCGTCCACGAGTACCACCTGCGCCCCGAGACTGACGAGCCGCCGCGCCAAATTGCTGCCAATAAAGCCGAGGCCTCCGGTGACGAGCATGCGCCGACCGGCGAAGTGGTGCGCCAGGTCCGTGTTATCCATAAGCTCCGAACCGGTCATCGCTCCCCGGTACCCTCTTGCGCGCCGCCGGTATCCGCCGGCGGCCGTTTCCCGCTTTCTACGAGTGGAACGGGAGCCGGGAGGTGCGGAGCCGCTTCCTTGCCCTCGCCCTGGATGACCAGCCGCCACCACAGCACGAGGATGCCGATACCGACCGCGAAGAGGCGGCGGAGGTTGAAGAACTGCGAGACGCCGTAGGCGCGGTGGTAGTGGTGGACCGGTACTTCGACGACGGAGAAACCGGCGTCTTGCACCCGACGCATCAACTCCAGGCAAATAACCCCGCTGTTCTGCGTCAGGGTCACGCGGTCGAAGATGGACCGGCGCATCAGTCGGAAGTCGCAGTCGGTGTCGTGGATACGCAGGTTGAAGAGCAGCCGGACCAGGTGATGATAGAGCCGCCCGATGATGATGCGATGGAGGGGATCATGGCGGGTGATCTTGTTCCCCATCACCAAATCTACCCCGTCTACCATGCGAGGCGCCAGCACGCGCAGTTCCCGCACGTCATATTGCGCGTCACCGTCGGTATAAAAAATAAGCTCCTTCGCGGCCGCCGCGAAGCCGACGCGCAGTGCCCCGCCGTACCCCAAGGGCTGTTTGTAGCGCATGATCCGCAGCCGGCCATCCGCCGTGACGGAGCTACGCCACAGCCGCTCGTCCAATCGCGTAGCTCCGGCATCAGCGTCGGCCGCGTAGAGTGCTTCCAGCTCGTCGAGGATGTCGTTGGTGTAGTCGGTGCTGCCGTTCTCGACGACGATGACCTCGTAGTCGTCGGTCAGCTCGCGGAGCACCCGCATCATCTCGATGACCATCGAGGCGATGGTACCGCCGTCGTTGTAGCAGGGAAAGAAGGCCGAGATACTCAGCGGTGACTCACTCATAGCCGGCTCCCAGCGCTTGTGCCGGACGACGATCCGACAGTGGAGTGCTGATGTCCACCTGAGCTGCGGCCTCCTCGACACCATGCGACGTGCTGCGCTGAGGTTATTTCGGCCCGGAAGGAGCCGGGCAGCCACTGACCGCCAGGTTTGTACCATCCTAGGGATGGTAAGGGGACGTGCCAACACCGCCAATCCGGGGTAGCACCTGCTATAGTGTCCCCACATCCGGCAAGAGTATGCTGTACTCGCAAGGTAGGGCCATGCGCGAGCTTGAAGGCACAATGACCCGGAAAGGACAGGTGATCATTCCTGCCGCCATCCGCTCTCGCCTGGGTTTGAAGCCTCGGGACAAGGTGCGCTTTACGTTGGATGGGGATGTCGTCACTCTGCGACCGGCGACCTCGAAAGTGCTGCGCGGCTATGGCACTGTGCGGCCTCGGTACTGCCCCGAAGACTGGCGGCAAGTGCGTGCCGCTGTAGAGCAAGCCGCCGCCGAGAATGTAGCGGCCGAAGCGTAGTGTACCGATGCCCCCCCGCTTCTGAGATACCAACATTCTACTCCGGTACTTGACCGGAGATGACGAGGAGAAGGCACACCGCGCCCTGGCACTGTTACTACGGATCGAGCGAGGCGAGGAGAAAGTCATGACCTCGCCTATGGTTGTCTTCGAGACCATCTTTACCTTGCAGCACTACTATCGTCTACCCAAGGAACGGATACGCGGGCATGTTAGCGACCTGCTCTCGCTACGAAGCCTACACGTTCCTAATAAGCAGGTTTACCACCGTGCTCTGGACCTCTATGTGCGCCGCAATATCTCCTTCACCGACGCCTACAACGCCGCCGCGATGCACCAACGTCAACTGACCGAGATTTATAGCTGGGATGCGGATTTCGACAAGCTGCCAGGGATTACCCGCGTCGAACCGGATGAGTAGGCATGTCCGCCGCAGGGAGCTACGCCCTTAGGCCCCTACCTCGGCAATGGCCGCTTCGAGCAGGTCCAGCCCGACCGTCGCTTCCTCTTCCGTGATGACCAACGGTGGTGAGATGCGGATGACGTTGCCGTAGAAGCCAATCGGTGCAATCAGGAGCAGGCCACGCCGGTAGGCCGCCTCGATGATCGCTCGCGTGGCATCCGGCGCCGGTTCGCACGAGGTCGCATCGCGGACGATCTCCAGTCCCCAGGCCAGGCCGAGACCACGCGCCTCGCCGACGCAGTCCCACCGCTCCACCAACTGCTGCAACCGCCGGCCGAACAGCCCACCCAGCGTCGCTGCACGCTCCGAAAGCCGCTCGCCGATGATGACCTCGATATTTTCCAGCGCCACCCGCGAACAGAACGCATTGCCACCGTGCGTGCTGCCCATCGAGCCGGGACTCAGCACCTCCATAATCCGAGACTCGGCGACGACGGCAGAAAGCGGGACGGAGCTGGAAATTCCTTTGCCTAGGCAGAGGATGTTGGGCACAACATCGTAGTGCTCGTATCCGAAGAGCTTGCCGGTCCGGCCGAACGACGCCTGCACCTCGTCAATGATGAGCAGGATATCGCGGTCGCGGCACCACTGCGCCAGCTTCGGGAACCAGCCAGGGGGCGCCATCACCGAACCGGCGGCGCCTTGGTAGGTCTCGGTGATGACCGCAGCGATCCGGCCCTCGGTCTCCGTCTCGACGAGCCAATCGAGATAGTCGGTGCCATGCAGCCGGCACGAGTCCGGCGTACTGCCGAACGGGCACCGATAGCAGTAGGGGAACGGCGCAAAAACGACACCCGGCAGGAACGGGCCGTAGCCGCGCGTGCCGGCGCCTTGCCGGCGCCCGCCGATGGTCATGGCGCCGAACGTCCGGCCGTGAAACCCGCCGTGGAAGGAGATGATCTCGTAGCGCCCCGTCGCCAGCCGCGCCATTTTCATCGCGGCTTCCGTCGTCTCGGCGCCCGTCGTCAGGATGACGGCCTTGTCCAGGTTGGGCGGCGTAATCTCGACCAGCTTTTGCGCGAGCCGCACGCGCCACTCACTCGGAAAGTCGTAGCAGTTGACCAACTGATCGGCCTGCGCGCGCATCGCAGCCACCAGCCGCGGGTGCGAGTGCCCGGCGTTGGCCACCACCACGCCGGAGCTGAAGTCGAGAAAGACGTTCTCGTCGGCATCCTCGACCCAGACGCGCTCGGCACGCTGCCAGACGAGCGGCATTTGGTCGGTCATGGAGCGCGGCTCGTACTCGCTGGACAGGGCCAGCAACGCGCGGCCGCGCGGGCCTGGCAGCTCCGTGCGGATCACAGGGCCTTTGAGCGCCGGTGCCGCGCCGGCAGCGCGCGATCCTGCGGCAATCGGTGGTGCGCTGCCGGCGCCGTCATCTGCAACCATATTTCACCTCATTGGAACTGCCGCCACCCTCCGGCGTAGACCCTGGGGTGATAGCATCCTAGAGTGTACCTGCGGTCGCGCCTCGATGCATGGTGCTATGGTGCCGTCACCGTTGCCTCCCGCGCGTCATTCCGGCTTCCGCCGGAATCCAGGCACTTGGGACCGCAGGTGGCACACTCGCCTTGGCTTCCCGCGTTCGCGGGAGTGACGGGAAGATGTCAACGGAACCCAGCAGGAAAGCGCCATGAGACAGACAGAGACTACCGCCCAAACCGCACGGGAGGTCCGCTACCCACGCACGATCCTGGGGACCGCCTGCGTGCCCTGGCGAGCGGACTGGTCCTTGGACGAGGACCTCTTTCGCGCCCAGGTGCGTGGGCTGATCGGGCAAGGCCTGAAAGACCTCTACGTCTTCGGAACCGCTGGCGAGGGCTATGCCGTCAGCGACCGGCAGTTCGACGAGATTACGCGCGTGTTTCATGAGGAGACGCGCGCGCCGGACGTGTACCCGATGGTGGGGGTGATTAGCTTGTCCCTCACCACGATTATCGAGCGGATCGAGCGTGCCGCTGCGCTGGGGTTTGAGGTCTTCCAAATCTCGCTCCCCAGCTGGGGAAGTCTCAGCGACCGCGAGCTACGCACGTTCTTCCGGGAGGTCTGTAGCCGGTTTTCCGAGCTGCGCTTCCTCCACTACAACCTGCCACGGGCGGGACGGGTACTCACTGCGGAGGAGTACGTCCCGCTGGCCGCCGAGCACCCCAATCTCGTCGCTACCAAGTACGGCGCGGGAGAGCTGCGGACGGTAGTCGGCCTGCTCACGCTGGTACCACAGGTTCGCCACTTCTTCACCGAGTTCGGCTTTGGTGCGGGTAGCCTGATCGGTCCTTGTGGGTTACTGGCCTCAAGTTCCACCGCCAACCTGGCCCGGATGCGCCGGTACTATGCGGCCGGCGTCGCGCAGGACGCGGCCACGCTCCGGCGCATGCTGCGGGAGCTACGGGCAGTGGGTGCTGTGCTACAGCAGGCCGTTGGCGCTGCGGCGCACATGGACGGCGCTTATGACAAGTTCTTCTGCAAGCTCCATCAGCCGGACTTCCCGCTGCGGCTACTCCCACCCTATGAGAGTGCAAGCGTCGATGCCTTCGAGCAGTTTCGCGCCCAGTTGGCAGCAACTCATCCGCAGTGGCTACCCGGCGGTAACGCGTGATTGCAAAGAAGCCAGTTTTAGCCACAGAGAGCAGGGAGTATGTGTACAACAGCGCGACAGGCGAGGCTGAAAGCTGAGGACTGATTGCTTGATGCGTGTGCTCTACGTCTTCTCACAGCGCAAGCTGCCGCTGCTCAAGCAGTGGCGTGCCGGACAGCAACCCGATACGCTCCTCTTCGGCTACAACCATCTCGCCGCGTTCGGTGTCCAGGCGACGGTGTGGGAGCCGACGTATCCGGCTGTGGGGCGGTGGGCTGCCCAGCAGATCGGGCGGCTCGGACCGGACCTGTTACAGCTCCGCACGTGGCGTCAGCTACGTCATACGGACGCGGCGCTGCTCATTGCCGGTTGGCCGTTGCTCCTTGTGAAGCGTCTCCGGCGCTGGCAACGGCCGCGGATGCTCTGGCTCAACATGACGCTCTCGACGTTGCTGCGCCGGCGGACGCCTTTGCAGCACGTGCTCCGGTGGGCATTGGGCGGCGCTGACGGCATCGTCTGTGTGGCGCAAGCGCAGGCGGACGACCTCGCCGCGCGCCTCGGGCGACCGCGCCGCGAGCTGCCGGTGGTGCCGTCGGGAGTAGATGTGCGCTTCCACACGGCAGTACCACCAGCCGACGGCCAGTCGACAGAACAGCAGCCCTTTATTCTCGCCGCCGGGCGCGATCCCGGGCGCGACTACGGCACACTGGTTAGCGCAGCGGCCCGGCTCGACGTGCCGCTACGGATTGTTGCCGGACGGGCCAACATCGCCGGGCTGACGACTGTCGGTAACGGCCAAGGTGGTGTGGCACGAGCAGGCCGGCGGCTCCCGGCCAACGTGGAGCTGCTGCTCGACCAACCGCCGGCCAAGCTGCGGGAGCTATATCGGGCAGCGGCGTGCATCGCCGTTCCCACCTATGGCGACGGCTGGCCGCACGGCTCCGACTGCTCCGGGACGTTGGTACTGTTGGATGCCATGGCGACGGGTCGCGCTGCTGTCGTGAGCGAGCGGCGGGCACTTGCCGACTACATCGTGCCGGGACGCGAGGCCCTGACGGTGCCACCCGGCGATGCGGCGGCGCTCGCTGCGGCGCTCCGGCGCTTGCTCGACGACCGGCAGTTGGCGCGCCGGATAGGCCAAGCCGGACGAGCAGCCATCGAGTCCCGCCTGACGACCCGCCACTTTGCGGCCGGGTTGGTGCCGCTGCTGGCCGGCGAGACGCACCGACCGGCGGCCGGGAGCGGGCTATGACGGCAACCGGCCGAGGGCCGGCGGTGTTGGCACTGAGCCTCGACCAGCAGTTCGCCGCTCCGCCGAGCGAGGACCGGGTCAACGTCGGTGACACGCTGACGCGGCACCGCCAATACGCGGAGCGCCTGGACGGGCTGCACGTGCTGGTACGTTCGCATGCGGGAGCCTCACTCCGGCGTCTCGACGACCGGCTGGAACTAGGCCCGCGGCTCTGGTCGTATCCCTTTGCCGTTTCGCAGCGGTGGCGCTACCCGGCGGTAGCCTATCGTCTGGGTACGGAGCTGCTCCGCACCACGCCGGTTGACGTAATTACGGCGCAAGACCCGTTCCTCACCGGCTTGGTGGGGTGGCTGCTCGCGCGGCGACACGGACTGCCGTTCAACCTCCAGATTCACTTCGACATCCTGGACAATCCATACTGGCTGCTGGAACGACCGGCCAACCTCGCGCTGCATGTCCTGGCGCACTGGCTCGTCCGCCGCGCCGATACGGTGCGCGTCGGCACGACGCGCGAGTACCGCAAGCTGTGCGGCTACGGTCTCGCCCCGGAGCGGGTGACAGTGGCGCCCGTGCCGGTTGACCTGACCCGGTTCGTCAGCCCCAACGGCCGGTTGCTGCGGGACGCGCTGCTGGCGAGGCGCTTCACTCGTTTGGTGTTATGGGTAGCGCGGCTGGTGCCGCAGAAGGACGGGAAGACGCTCCTGAAGGCCGCCGCGCGGGTGGTCAAGGAGCGACCGCAGACCCGGTTTGTGCTGGTCGGGCAGGGGCCGCAGGAGCGGGCGCTACGCGCCTACGCCGAGAAGCTGCGGCTCGGGGACCACGTCCACTTCGCGGGCGCGGTGGACCATCAGGCAGTGGTGGCCTACTTCAGCGCCTGCGATGTTTTGGCGCTTTCTTCGCTCTACGAAGGAACGGCCTTAGTCTTGCTGGAAGCGGCAGCGGCGCAACGCCCGGCGGTGGCAACCGACGTGGCCGGTGCGGAGGATGTCATTCAGGAGGCGCTGTCGGGTTTCATCGTCCCCATCCGGGGTGATGCTGCGCTGGCGGACCGCCTCAATGTCATACTGGATAGTAGCCGGCTGGCGCGGACGATGGGACGCCGCGCCCGCGACCACGTGCGGGATCGCTTCCAGCCGGAGGCGCTCCTGGAGCGGCTGATTGACCTCTGGACGCGCACGGCCGGGCAGTGGGCAGTAGGCAGTGGGCAGTAGGCAGTGGTCGGTGCCGGCGCGGGGGTGAGGTAAGGCGTACCCGGTATCGGCGGAGAGCTTCTATATGCGTAGCTGGGTAAGGCGGGCACTGTGGCCGCGGCAGTATGATCGGTCGAGCTACTTCAACGAGCGGTTCCTGGCCGGGCTGGACGGGGTGGTGCTCGACATCGGCTGCGGCGCCTTCCGTGACAAGTTCGCCCTCCCACCGACCGCGCGCTACTACGGTCTCGACCTGTCCGGGCGCGCCAGTCATCTGCGGGGAGACGGCCATCAGCTGCCGGTAGCCGACGGCTGCGCCGACTGGGTGCTGCTGGTCGCCGTGCTGGAGCACGTGGAGCGGCCGGAGGTCGTGCTGGCCGAGGCGCGCCGGGCGTTGCGCCCCGGTGGACACGCCTACGTCGCAGTGCCGTTCCTGCAAATGGAGCACGCTGCTGCCGATTACTGGCGCTGGACCGGGCAGAGCTTCCCCAGCATGCTCACAGCGGCCGGCTTTGACATCGTGGAGATGGGCACGAACGGCGGCGTGCTCGTGCTGCTCGACTACTTGCTGTGGCACGCCCTGCGGCACATGAAGCGCACGCGGGGCTGGCTGGTGCTGCCGATGCTCCTCGCGCTCAAGGCGCTGGTGCAGCCCCTGGCTCGGCTCGACGACGGCATTGACGACCCGTTATTTGCGACCTCCTTTCACGCGCTGGTGACGGTGCCGGGCGAGGCCGAGCGGCAGTCCGGCAATGGGTCGCGTCAAGCCCGACCCAGACCACACCACTGACGGAGGGCCAGCCTGGAGGCATGATGAAGGCCCATGTCTGATCTCGGTCGCCTCCTCTATCTGGCCAATGTACGCGTTCCCAGCGAGAAGGCACACGTCTATCAGATTTTCCAGATGTGCGATGCCTTTGCTGCGCGCGGCGCCGCAGTGCGCTTGATCTACCCGCGGCGCGCAAACCTGGACGAGCTGCGGGATGTCGGTGATCCGACGGCCTTCTATGGCGTCCGGCGTCCCCCCAAGCTCGTGGTGCTGCCGTGCCTCGACCCGGTGAAGCTCGTCACGATTGATCTTCCGGCTCTGGGGGAGACGCCGCTCAATCCGGCAGCGTTTGCCGTCCAAACGGCGAGCTTTGCGCTCACCGCTACAGCGTACACGCGGCGGGAGCTAGGTACCGGCCCGCTGGTGTACTCGCGCGACTGGCCGCTGCTGTGGCCGGTCGTCGTCGGTCCACGCCGGCCGCGGTTGGTGATCTGGGAGGCGCATGACCTCCCACAAGGCCGCCTGGCACGTCGGGCGCTGCGCCGTCTGCTGCCGCGCTTGGACGGGGTAGTGTCCATCTCGCACGGCTTGGCCCGCGAGCTGGCCGGGTGGGGTGGACGTGCCATGCCGCCGGTCCACGTCGCGCCCGACGGCGTGGACTTGGAGCGGTTCGCACCGGCGCTATCCGCGGCGGCGGCCCGCCGGCGGCTCGGATTCCCGGTGGATCGGCAGATTGTGCTCTATGCCGGCCACCTGTATCGCTGGAAAGGGGTGGACACGCTGGCCCGCGCCGCGGCACGACTGCCGGCGGCGGCGCAGGTGGTGATCGTCGGCGGGACACCGGCGGACCGCACGCGCTTCGCCGCCTGGCTCCGCCGGGAGGGCTTGGCCGAGCGCGTGTATCTCGCCGGCTATGTGCCGCCGACGCAGGTACCCGCCTATCTGGCCGCCGCCGACCTGCTGGTACTCCCGAACAGCGGCTCGGTACCGATTGCCCACACGTATACGTCGCCGCTGAAGCTGTTCGAGTACATGGCGGCGGAGCGACCAATTGTCGCCGCTGACCTGCCGGCCTTGCGTGAAGTGCTGGCGCACGACAAGACTGCCTGGCTGGTGCCGCCCGATTCGCCGCCGGCACTCGCCGCCGGTATCACCGCTATTCTGGAGGACCCGGGGCGCGGCCGGCGTCTGGCCGCGGCGGCCGCGGTGGCGGTGCGGTGCTATACGTGGGAGGAGCGCGCCGCGCGCGTGCTGGAGTGGATGGGTGAATTGCCGGCTCACCGCTGAGGGCGCCGAAGCGCCGCCGCGGCCGCCTTGACCGTTCTTGGACAAGACAAGAAGGGGGACCACGTGCCAGCGGTCGCCGAGACCCAGTTATACGGTTCCTTCCGCGATAGCCTCCGGGCGCCGATCCATCGTTGGTTCACCTATCCGGCCGGTTTCTCCTATAAGCTGGTCGAGCAGAAGAGCCGCGAGCTAGAGCTGCAACCGGGCGATGTCATTGGCGATCCGTTTGCGGGGACCGGCACTACTTTGCTGGCGGCCAAGCTGCTGGGCATCCGCTCCGTCGGTGTCGAGGCGCATGCGTTTGTGCATTGGGTGGCCGAAACGAAACTCCATCTCGACTACGACCGGGACCGCGTGCAGTCGCATGTGGCTGGGGTGCTGCGCGTTGCTCAGGAGCGGCACCGGCGGATTGAGATAGCCGGTCTGTGGCCCGACCTCATCTACAAGTGCTTTACCACCGAGAGCCTGCGGAAGCTCGCTGCTCTACGGGCGGCCCTGCTGGCGCTCGATCAGGAGCAGCCGGAAACGCAGTTTCTCAAGCTGGCCTTGACGACGACGCTACGAGTCGTGAACACCGCCGGGGCCGGTTGGCCCTATATCGCGCCGAGTAAGTATCATGCGCGTACCGTAGATCGAGACCCCTTCACGGAGTTCAGCCGACGCTGCGACTTGATGATTAGCGATGTCCAAACGACCAAACTGCTCGCTCTATCGGCACCTCACTACCTTATTCGAGGCGATGCGCGTCGGATTGACTGCTACCTTGACCCGGAATCGGTAGCCCTGCTCGTTACCTCCCCGCCGTATATGAATAACTATGACTATGCTGACCGGACACGGCTAGAGACGTACTTTTGGGGTATCTATACGAGTTGGGGGGAAATCACCGCCCAGGTCAGAGATCACCTGATTATGGCGGCCACGACCCAAGTGCGCGTGAGTGCCATGAATGGCGTTCGCTCCTGCCCGGGGATTAGGAAAGTGGATGCCGAGGTTCATGCGGACTTGCAAGCGATCATCGCACAGCTGCGAGAGCAGCGCCGGGTGAAGCGTGGGAAGAAAACGTATGATCTCGTGACGGCCGGCTATTTCGAGGACATGCTGCTGGTGCTCAAGGCTGCCTACCGCGTACTCAAGCCAGGTGGTCGGTTCGTGCTGGTGCTGGGAGACTCGGCGCCCTATGGGGTCCACATCCCGACCGATGAGCTGATCGGTCGGTTGGGTGTGAGTATCGGGTTTTCCGCCTATGAAATCGAAGTGCTGCGGCAGCGCGGGGGGAAGTGGGGCCATAATACGCAGCGGCACCAGGTCCCACTACGAGAAGGCATCGTAACGCTCCTGAAGTGAGGGTGGGATGTTCGTAGGGGTGTAGCAGGCTACGCCCACTCTACACGGCGACTCGTTGCCGACTTGGTATAACTCAAACCCAAGGCACCATGCCTCGCTTGCCTCGCTCACCCGGCAACCTCGCGCTCTGCCGCTGGCTCTGCGCGCTGCCCGACCTGCACCGGCTCCGCCCCTACTGGCACACGTTGCGGGGCGCGCGGGCCGCGGTGCTGCGCCGGCGGCCCGGCTGTACCGTTGGCGGCGGGGTGACGCTGCACGAGGGCTTCTACTTCACGAGCGGCTTACGTCTCCGGCTCCACGCCGGCTGCGAGATACGCGATCGGGTGCGCCTCGGTATTGATGAGCCGGTCGCGGGTGCGACGAGCTTCGAGCTAGGGGAGGGGAGCGTGGTGCTGTCCGACTGCCACCTCGATTGCTCCGCGCCGATCCGCATTGGCGCCGGTGTCCATATCGGCCGGTGGACTCAGATTTACACTCATACCCACGATACGGCGCGGCGCGCGGTGCCCGTGCTGGCGGCACCGATCTGCACGGCGCCCGTGACCATCGAGGACGATGTCATGCTCTACAGCGACGTGGTGGTGCTGCCGGGTGTCACCATTGGCCGGGGCGCCGTGGTGGCGGTGCGGGCCGTGGTGACGCGCGACGTAGCACCGTACCAGGTCGTCGGTGGTACTCCGGCGCGGCCCATTGGCGAGCGGCGTTGACGGTTGAGCCGGTATCCTCAACCGGCGGGCCGGGCGCGCGGGCGCCTGGGGGAGGACCGCAGCGAGGTGAGCGAGCAATCGTGGCCCCCTGACCAGTGGCTCGTGGCCAGTGACCCGGCCGCCGGCAGGGGTGGGTTTTTTGTGTAGGGACGCGATTCACCGCGCCTTGGCGCTCGGCACCGGGTTTCCCCGGTGCAGGCACTGCGGCGGCAGCCGCCAGGGGCGGGGCACGGTTGATCGCGGCCCCTGGTCACGCTCGGGGCCGGCTCTGGGCGCCATGAATGGCGCCCCTACCTGCGTACCACCTCTACCTGCGTACCACCTCTTGTCCGCCGGTCTCTCGGTGGGTTAATCCGGTTGAGTGTGGGGTAGTGGTGTGTGGGCGTGGGCTGGCGTGCCCGCGAGAGCAAGAGTGCAAAGAGCAAGAGCGCAAAGAGCAAGTGTGCGAGTGTGCGTGCGGCCGAAGCCGCGGGACTGCGGGGCACGTCAGCCGGGCCGCAGGACGGCCCGGCTCCCCGGTGAGCTCTTGACAGGGGAGCCTGGAGGCGCGTCGTTGCGTGCCGGCAGCGGTCGTGCCCACGCCCACGTACAGGTACATCGCGGCCGGGCGGCGGAACGCAACGGGGGGAGGCCCGGCACTGAAAAATGGCGGCTGCCGGTTGGTGGAGCGCCCGGTGGGACTTCCAGTTCACGGCCGCTAGCCTGGATGGCGGCTTGCGCCGCAATGACGAGCATCTAGGCGCGAGCAATCGTGCCCCTGGGATTGCGGCCTGCGCCGCAATGAAGCGGGGGCGCGCGATGACGGGGTAGGGGCCGGATAGGCCCTGGCGCGATACAATGCATCTGGAGGCAGACGGCACTGTGACGGAGAACCGACGGCAGCAGCCGGCATCCCCGAGGCGGCCGCCGCGCTGCAAGCTCGGGCTGGCGCAGGTTTCCCCGCGTCTCGGTGACGTGGCGGCAAACGTCGAGATGCACTTGGCCTGCATCGAACAGGCGCGCGAGGCCGGGGTGGATATGCTTATCTTCCCGGAGTTGTCGCTGACCGGGTATTATGTCAAAGACCTGGTCCCGGACGTGGCGTGGCGGTGCGATGACCCGTCGTGGGAGCCGCTGTTGGCGGCGAGCCACGACCTGCCGATGATTGTCGGCTTTGCCGAGGAGTCCGAGCGCCAGCAGTTCTACATTGCCGCCGCCTATTTGGAAGACGGCCAAATTAAACATGTCCATCGTAAGGTCTATCCGGCGACCTACGGCATCTTTGACGACGGCCGCTTCTTCGGGGCCGGTGATCGCATTCGCGCCTTTGACAGTCGCTGCGGACGCGCCGCGATCTTGATTTGCGAGGACCTGTGGCACCCGGCCGCGGCCGTTATCGCCTCCTATGACGGCGCGGAGGTCTTGATCGGCATTTCCAGCTCTCCTGGGCGCGGCACATCGGAATCATCGCCCGATCTCGATAGTGCGCTGGCCTATGAACACATCGGAGAGTTCTACTCGCAGTTCTTGACCTGCTATGTTGTCCACTGCAATCGCGTCGGCTACGAGGACGGGATCAATTTCTTCGGCGGATCAAGTGTATTCGGACCGGACGGACAACGCCTCGCCCACGGACCTTACTATGAAGAGTGCCTGGTCACTGCCAAGCTCTCACCACTGCCACTGCGCCGGCAGCGGAGCCGCCTGCCCCTGCTGCGCGATGAGCGCCTGGACTTGACCTATCGTGAGCTGACCCGTATTTACCGTTCCCACTACGATCTACCATGACCACCAGCACCGACGAAGCCGCCCCAAGCACCTTCACTGTGCCGCCGGCGCTGGCAGCGCGTGCAGATCAAGGGATGCGCCTCAACGTCGAGCTGACGACGCGCCTGCTGCACGGCTTCATACGGGAGGAGATTGCCAAGGTCGGGTACGAGCGCGTGGTGGTGGCGCTGTCCGGGGGCATTGATTCGGCGTTGACGGCCTACTTGGCAGTCGCGGCGCTGGGACCGGATCGTGTGCGGGCGATCATGCTGCCCTATCGCACCAGCAATCCGGCCAGTCTCGGCGACGCGCATCGGGTGGTGGCCGCGCTCGACATTGACTATCGCATCTTCGAGATTACGCCGATGGTGGAAGCGTATACCGACTGGGAAGAAGAGCTGACTCCCAAGCGGCGCGGCAACGTCATGGCGCGCGCGCGCATGATCGCCGTCTACGACCAGTCCGAGGCCTTTGAGGCCCTCGTCGTGGGCACCAGCAACAAAACGGAGCTACTGCTGGGCTATGGCACCCTTTGGGGCGACATGGCCAGCGCCCTGAACCCCATCGGCGACCTGTACAAGACGCAGGTGCGCCAGCTGGCGGCTGCGCTCGGCGTGCCCCAGGCCATTCTCGACAAGCCGCCCAGCGCCGATCTCTGGGCAGGGCAGTCGGACGAGGGCGAGCTGGGTTTCACCTACGAACAGGTGGACCAACTGCTGTACCTGCTGATAGACGAGCGGTACTCAGCCGACGAGTTGATCGCGGAGGGACTCGATCCAGCCTTCGTTCGGCGGGTGCAACGCCTGGTGCAAGGCTCGCAGTTCAAGCGCCAACTGCCTCTGATCGCCAAGGTCTCGCAACGCACAATAGATCGCGATTTCCTCTACTCGCGCGATTGGGGACGGTAGCGCCTCATGCCTCGTCTGCCTCGCATCACCGGCAACGAGTGCTTGCGTGCCTTGCGTCGTAGTGGCTGGGAGATTGTACGTACACGGGGAAGCCACCATCAACTCAACCGTCCGGAGAAGCCCGGTCGCCGAGTAGCGGTACCGCTGCACGCTGGCCGAACACTTTCACCGCGCGTGCTCAATACAATCCTCAAGCAAGCTGACCTGACAGCCGACAAGTTCCGGGTACTCCTCTAGCCATGGGAGACAGCGGTGTATCATGTAAATGGAGAAGCATATGCGCCGAGTAACCGTCGTCCTTATACCAAGCTCCGGGCATAGCGCTCCCTGGACGGTCGTCCTGCCGCCCTATGGCTCGGATCGCCTGACGGCGCCATCCCGTAGCCTCGTTCTGAAGCGGGCACAGGCTGCGCTGCCCGAACACCTGGCGTCGCTTGCAGCAGCGGGCTTGGATGATCCGCCAGCCGGAGGGCCGGCAGTGCTGGCCCGTGTCCAAGTCAACCGGCCCATACTCCGCACGTATACCATCGTGCTGGAGCCGGACGAGGAATCAGGAGTGTTTACCGTGACCGTGCCGTTGCTTCCCGGCTGTATTACGGAAGGGGCCGACTGTCAGGAAGCGCTGGCAATGGCTGCTGAAGCTATCGGTCTGGTGCTGGAGAGCATGGCTTCCGGGAACGAGCCGCTCCCGGAAGAGATGCAGCCTCCGGAGCTAGCCACACTCACTCTGGCTAGGGCCAGAGCTATGGCCTCAGCGATGGCGTAAGGCCATGATCGCGTAGCGCCATGAGCCGATTGTTTGTCGTTGCGACGCCCATCGGCAATCTGGGTGACATTACGCTGCGTGCCCTGGACGTTCTGCGCTCCGTCGGTCACATTGCCGCCGAGGACACGCGCCATACGGCCAAGCTGCTGCGCCACTACGAGATCGCTACGCCGCTCATCAGCTACTACCAGCACAACGAGCGCCGGCAGTTGCCGCGCATCCTGGCCTTGCTGGATAAGGGCGATGTCGCGCTGGTCAGCGATGCCGGCACGCCCGGCATCAGCGATCCTGGCGCGGAGCTGGTGAACGCCGCGGCCGCCGCCGGCCACGCGGTCGTGCCGCTACCCGGCCCCTCGGCGTTGAGCGCCATGATCTCCGTAGCCGGCTGCGGGTCGGGGCCGGTTCACTTTCTGGGCTTTCTGCCTCGCAAGCGTAAGGACCGCCGCGACCTCATCGAGCGCTATGTTGCCCTCCCGGGTGTCATCGTGTGCTTCGAGACGCCGCATCGGCTCCAGGCGGCGCTTACCGACGTCGCGGCCGTTGCCGGCGCGCAGCAGCTCGTTGTGGGCCGCGAGCTGACCAAGCTCCACGAGGAGATCGTGCGCGGGCCGGCCGCCGTTGTCGCGGCGCGGCTCGCACTCAAGCCACCGCGCGGCGAGTTCGTCCTTGTGCTGCGAGGCAGTGGTGACGGGCCGACGACGGTCCTTGCGGGAGAGCCGGAGCTGCTGCGCTGCGACGACGCGCTGCTGGCCCGGCGCTTCACCGCGTTGTGCGATACGCTGGGTGATCGCCGGCAAGCCTTGGTCCGGCTCGTCGCCGAAACGGGGCAGCCGCGCCGTGAGGTCTATCGCCGCCTGCATCGGGAGGAATGACGAGTGGGAGCGGCGCGAGGGACGGACGCAGCGTGTTGTAGCTCTCTACGCTGTGGCTAACCCGGTTCTCTCCTGCGCCGGCACCCTCTGCTATCATCGCTCCTGATGCTCTTCGATACACACGCGCATCTCAATGCCCCGGCTTTCGCTCACGATCTGGGCCGGGTACTGGCGCGCGCGCAGTCGAAAACGGTGTCGCAGCTGGTGGTCGTGGGCTATAATCTCGCTTCGAGTCGCCGGGCGGTGGCCCTCGCCCAGCGCTATCCGGGGCGGTTGCACGCAGCCGTCGGTATTCACCCTCACGACGCCGAGCAAGCGGACGCGGCCGGCGTTGCGGCCATTCGAGATTTGGCTGCCGAGCCGGGCGTGGTCGCTATTGGCGAAACCGGGCTAGACTACTACCGTGACTTGGCGCCGCGGGCGCGACAGCAAGAAGCCTTTGCAGCGATGCTCGATCTCGCCGAGAACTTGGACTTGCCAGTCATCATCCATAGTCGCGCGGCGATTGCGGATGCGCTGACGGCGGTTGAAGAGCGCCGGCTGAGGGCTGGTGGCGTGCTGCATGCGTTTGCCGGGGAGTCGAGCGACGTAGAGCGGGCGGTAGCTGCCGGATTGCTGCTCTCGTTTGCCGGGCCGCTGACCTATCGCCGCGCCGATACGCTGCGGGCGGCGGCGGCCGTAGTGCCGGCCGAGCGGCTGCTGGTCGAGACGGATTGTCCGTACTTGCCCCCGCAGCCGTGGCGGGGCCGGCGTAACGAGCCGGCGTACCTGCCGGCGACGGTCGAGACCCTGGCAACCGTGCGGGGCATGACCACGGCGGCGTGTGCAGCCCTCGTGACCGCGAACGCCGAGCGCTTGTTCGGCAGTGCCGGACACACGGGTCAGAGGACAACGGCGTGACTACTGACGTTGACGACGCCAGAGCCGCACCACTCCTGCCACCGTCGTTCAACTCTGGCGGGCCGCCGGCTGCCTCCACGCCCTTCGGCTCGGTGTTGTCGGAGCTTGATGGTGTCGAGGGACGTCTCAACGCCGTCTCGGACGTTGACCATCCGATCTTGGGTCAGACACTGCGGCTGATCCTCGGTCCTGGGGGCAAGCGCCTACGTCCCGCGCTGGTCCTGCTCGCCTCCGGCTTCAACGGCACGCCGTTGGACCGGCGCGAGCGCCTGGCCGTAGCGGCAGAGCTGCTGCATACGGCGACCCTCGTGCATGATGATATTCTCGACGAGAGTGCGGCCCGCCGGGGCCGGGCCACAGTCAATACGGTCTTTGAGAACTCGTTGGCCGTGTTGACCGGCGATTATCTGTTCGCCAAGGCTGCGGAGTTCGTGGCGAGCCTGGATAGCCCAGCGATTATGGGCGTCTTCGCGTGGGCTGTGATGGAGCTGTGCCAGGGGGAGATGCTGCCCTTGAGCCTCAACGGTGATCCTGCTTCCGGCCGTGCGTCCGGGGTCACGGGGCAGCTACGCCGCTTGGAGGACACCTACTTGGCCAAGGTACGCAGCAAGACAGCCTCGTTGCTGGCAATGTGCTGCCAGACGGGCGCGATGCTGGACGGAGCCGACGAGGTGGTGGTCTCCCGCATGCGGCAGTATGGCCTGGAGTTGGGCGTGGCCTTCCAGATTATTGACGATATTTTGGACTTGACGAGCACCGAGGAAGTGCTCGGGAAGCCGGTGGGTAGTGACCTGCTCCAGGGCACGATGACGCTGCCGATCATCTACTTCCTCGAGGCGCAACCGCAGCATCCCCTCGTGGACATCCTGATGGCCGACGGCACGCCGACGGACGAGCGCCGCGTCCGGCAGTTTGTGGCGGAGATACGGGAGTCCGCGGCCGTTGGCCGCGCCCGCGCGGTCGCCTTCCGGTTTGGCGCCGCGGCCACGCGCTGTCTGGAGGGGCTGCCGGATAGCCCACAGGGGGCGGCGCTGGCCGAGCTGGTGCGCTACGCCCTCAGCAGACAGTCCTAATGACGTGCCAGGTCTGCACAATCCGATGACGGCTATAGTGGTGCAGACCTGGTGTCGTCAAGTGCCGCCGGTGGCACGGCTACTGTCTACCGCGCTTCGAGAGGGGCACGTGCGCGATGCAACCTGAACGGCAGTCCATGCCGGCCGACGTCGGCCAAAGCCGCACGGATGGTGCCAGGTGTGGTGCGGCTTTGGCCGACGACCTCCCAACCGGACAGGCGCGGGCGCAGTACGTGCGTACACTGTTTGACGCTATCGCCCAGCGGTATGACCTGATGAACCGGTTGATGACACTGGGGCGCGACGCTGCTTGGCGCAAGATCGCAGCGGCGGCGGTTATTGATCCGGAAACCCGGACGGTGCTCGACGTGGGCGCCGGGACCGGCGATCTCAGCCTGGCAGTGGCCGACGCCATGCCGGACGGCGGCCGGATCGTGGCGCTCGACTTTGCTGCGGAGATGCTCGGCGTAGCGCGTACCAAGCTGCAACGACGAGCGGCGGGCCGGGATGGCCGACCGGCGGCGGTCGTGCTCCCCGTGCAAGCAGACGCGCTGGCCCTTCCGTTGCGCGCCGATGCGTTCGATGCTCTCGTCACCGCCTTTACGGTACGGAACCTGGCCGACTTGGACGGGGCGTTGGCCGAGTTCCAGCGCGTCTTGCGTCCCGGAGGGCGGCTGGCTTCGCTGGAGATTACCTCGCCGACATTGCCCGTCTTTCGGACGCTCTTCCGGTACTATTTCCGGCACATCGTGCCGCTCGTGGGTGCGTCGGTAGCCGGTTATGGGGCAGCCTACCGCTACTTACCGACCTCGGTGCAAGCGTTTCTCAGCCGTCGCCAACTCCAACACCGCTTCCAGGCGGCCGGCTTTGCCCAAGTCACCGCCCGCCCGCTCGCGCTCGGCACCATCGCCCTCCACACGGGAACACAGGTGGCACATCCGCAGCAGCAGGCGGACTTGGTGACCGAGACGGTCCCCGCGCACGAGTGGGACGACCTGGTCCGCAGTCTGCCCGGCGCGCACCTGCTACAGTCGGCGGCGTGGGGGGCGGCCCGCGAGCAACTGGGCTGGACGCCGCATCGGCTGGCGTTTCGTCGTGCCGGGCGCTTGGTAGGGACCGCCTTGGTCCTACGCCGCCCTTTGCCGGTGCGGGGACTCGGCATTGGCTACGTCCCGAAAGGCCCTGTCCTGGCCGAGTGGAACGATCAGAATGTGGTCGACGTGGCGCGGGCGCTCGTGGCCTGGGCGCGGGACTATCGCGTGCTGTGGCTCAAGCTCGATCCCGACGTTGAGGTGGACAACGGAGTCGTAGCCCGCGAGCTAGAGGCTGCCGGGTTCCTTCCTGCCGAGGAGCAAGTGCAGCTCCCGGCAACCATGCTCGTGGACCTGCGTGGCAGCGATGATGAGCTGCTGGCGCGGATGCACTCGAAATGGCGCTACAACGTGCGGCTGGCGCAGCGACGTGGAGTGCAGGTCCGCGAGGGGGGCACGGGCGATCTAGCGACCTTTTACCGCCTGTATGAGGAAACGGCCGCCCGCGATCACTTTGTCATCCGGCCACTGGACTACTACCGGGTTCTGTGGGAGCATCTTGGCGGGCCAAAGCTGCCTCCGAGCAGGGCCGGTACCGGCAGCTTTGGCCCGCCATTGCGCCAGGAGCAGGGAGCGGTGCTGCTCTTGGCGGACGTGGCCGGCGAGACGGTGGCCGGCCTGGTTGTGTGTCGTTACGGTCGCCGGGCCTGGTTTCTCTATGGCGCTTCCGGCGCACGCCATCGCCGCGACCAGCCGAATCACTTGTTGCAGTGGCGAGCGATGCAGTGGGCACGCGAGCATGGCTGCGATACCTACGATATGTGGGGCGCACCGAGCGAGCTACGGGAAGATGACCCGCTGTGGGGGGTATATCGGTTCAAGCAGGGGTTTGGCGGACGCTATGTGCGCTGGCTGGGCGCCTACGATTGTGTGCCTCATCCCCGGCTCTATCGCGCCTGGCAGGTGGCGCTGCGGCTCTACCGCCGCCTGACCATCCCTGGATCAAGTCCAGCGCAGGCTCCAACCGGCTCGTAAGCGCGACCGCCTCACCCTCGGTCCGCCGTCCTGGGCGCGGCTACGTGCTCTGCAAGAGGGCGAGGCGGTCGTAGTCCAAGCCGGCGGTCGGATCGTCGGCCGTCGCCGCGCTGAGGTCGTCCCAGGGGTCCATGAGGCCGAACCCCAGCCCCTTGTAGGTCCAGTATGACCAGCTGAGGTCGTGCGCCTTGAAGAGCGTCAGCACGGAGCGCAGCCACGTCAGCCGGCTGCGCCGCGACGCTCGACACGAGGCCCCAAAGGATGCGACATAGATTGGCCGGTCGTAGATCTCTTGAAACGCCAGGATCGGATCGAGCGCCGCCGCCAGCACGTCGCGGTCCCAGCGCCGGCCCACCTCGGCGCGCAGATACTCGCCAATGGCACCTTCCGGGTACGCCGCCGGCGTCGGGGCGCTGCCGGGGTAGGGCACGGCCTCACGATAGGCGTCGCCGTGCTCCTGACGCGCCAGACGCGCACGATGATGGGGCGCGTCTGGTGTCATCACTGTGGTCGCTAGCTGTTGGTGGGTGAAAAGCACCGGCTCGTAGAAGTGACAGGCGTACACGGTGTTGGGGTCGCGTGTTGGGCGCAAGGAGTCAAACCCGGCGGGACGCCCGCCATCCGCCCCGCTGACTACGAGGGTGTGCCGGGTGTCCACCGCGCGGATGGCCTCCGTGATAGAGCGGGCAGTCCGGTTCCAGGAAGCTGCGGTGATCCCGGTCGGCCGGTGAACCAAGTCATACGCCAGGTGGCTCCCCGGTCGGCTGGCGTAACGGTCGGCGACCGCGCCCCAGAGCGCGGTGAGCTGTTGCCGGTCGTCCTCCCGGTGTAGTGCGCTGAGGGGATCCGGGTCCGTATTACCGCTGAGGTGCAGCGCAATGAAGCACTGCAAACCGGCCCGCGCACACCAATCCACAAGCCGATCCACCGCCGCCACGCCAGGCTCGTGCAGCGCCACCCGCTCCGCGTCCCACAGGAACTGTGCTGCAACGGGGACGCGCACGTGGTTGAACTGCCACGTGGCGATCCGCCGGATGTCGGCTTCGCTCACGAAGGAAGCGATATGCGCGGGTGCAAGCGGAGATTGCGACAGCCAGCCGGCGAGGTTGACTCCTTGCCAACGTGCCCTGGACATCGGTTTTCCCCATTGTAGCGGCAGCGACCGCGACGGCTATTGTGAACGAGGCAATTCGTAGGCAAGGCGCAAGTCTGTCGCCACGGTCATGAGCTGGCGATCACTCGTCCAAAGTAGGGCGGGGCCGGCGAGCGCCGTAGCTGCCAGCAGGTGGACATCAATGTACCCAATGCCGCGGCCCATCAGTCGGTGCCGTTCATATGGAAAAGAGCACCTCGTCATCAGCGGCTACGGATATCTCAGCTAACCTGCTGAGGAGCTTCAGCACTTCGCCCCGATTGTGCAGGTTGCCACAAGCCAGTTCACCAATCACCATCGGGTGGACCAGTACCCGGTTGTCGTTCAACAGGGACACGAGGCGTGGCTCTGCGGCGCGCAGGTGATTGATCCAGACGGAAGTGTCGACCAGGATCATGCCGGCTCAATCTTGCGGCGTGGAGTGGACTGCAACTGTGGCTCACTCCCACCGAGACGTGCCAGTCTTCGGGCGCTCTCCCGTTCGATCAAAGCGCGTAGGCTTTCTCTCACCAGAGCGGTTTTTGGGCCAATGCCGGTGAGTCGCTGGGCCTCTTCCACCAGCTGGTCATCTATGTTCATGGTGGTTTTCACATCAGCCCTCCAGTGCCTGACGCCGTGGCAATCATATCATACATCAGTAGATGGCAGATGTGGTGTCTGTGTCTTATGGGGCATCAAGACCGCAAGCGCATGCCTAGCCTATATCCCCAGCGGATGCAAGCTGGCGTGTCACCGTTGCTGCGGCCGCTACTCCGTATTCCGGCAACCCGTTAATCCCGCAAGACATCACCGTCCAACGGTGTCTTGCTCGGTAACGGAGGGCACATTCTAAGGAGTGCCGGAAACATGGTTGCTGCTGAACCACGGGATCGATCCAACGGTCATGTGCCGAAGAAGGACGTGCAAGCTCCGCCGGCCGATGCGCCGGATGCTGCACCGGACGATACGGAGGGTGGGGCTACCGAGCTGCGCGACAGCATGTTGCTGGGTGCTTTCGTGGAAGCGCCCTCGCCCGCGGCAGGCGAGGGGAGCGGCGCCAGTGGAGATGAAGCATCGAGCGTAGATACACCCCTTCGGCCGGCCGCGATGCCGGGCAGCGGCGCTGACGCGGGCAGGCAGTGGTACTCCGACGAAGAACTCGCACGCTGGATCGCCGATGGCGCCGGGCGTGGTAGTGGGCATAGCTCGCGCCAACGAATGGACTGGCGTTGGCTGCTGTACATGGTGGCAGTGGGGCCGTTTCTGCTGGTGGGATTGGTCTTCGCGGCAATAGCCCGTGTGCTCTTGCCGTCGCGAGTTCCGGTCTGGGGCTTTAGGCGCCGTATGGCGGCGTTGCGCTATTTGCTGGCCGTCGGCGTCTTGGCAGGCATTGTGGTCGTTGCCGTGCTGCTGGTGGTCAACGGTGGGTTGTTTTTCCGCAGTCCGGTGACAGAATCCGGTGTAGGTCAAGTCGTCGTACCTCCGGCCCAACAACAGATGCAAGCGCCAGCCACAACCGCGGGAGCATCCCCGGCTGCGGCCCAGGCGCCGGCCGTGAATACTACGGCGCAACCGCGAACGGACGCGCCGACTCAACGACAGGCGCAAGCGCCGGCTGCAACGGCGGTCGTAGTGCCCCCGGCTGCGGCCCAGGCGCCGGTAGTGGAGACTGTCACTCGACCGGCAACGGAGATTGCGGTGCAACCGGCACCGACCGCTGTGGCGGAGACGACGGTAGCGACCCCGGCCGTTCTACCGACGGTGATCCCCACACCGGCCCCGGTGGCCCAGCCGGCAGCCAGTCCGGTAGCGGGCGAGGCCCCGGCCATTGAGTGGGTAGTCGTTGTCAACTCCGGTGGGACGGGTGTCTTCCTGCGCCCGGAGCCGGTGTGGACCGCGCGGTGGCGCGCGGAGCCGGGTGCTACTCAACGCGAGGGGGCCTATCCGCATCACGGCAATATCGCTTGGCGGGAGGGCACGCTGCTCCAGCTACGCGGTCCGGAGGTAACGGGAACCGGGTCGCAGCCGGGCAGTAGTGAGGCGTGGGTGCCGGTGCGGGATCCGGTCGGGCGGGAAGGCTACCTACCCGCACGGTATCTCCAGCGTGTCGAGGCGGCGGCGCTTGCCGTTCCGACCGCGGCACCGTCGGCTAGCGACACCGGACAGGCAACCGCGCAGTACGTTGTCGTGGCCGGGACCAACGGCAGCGGCGTGTTCTTGCGCCCCCGTCCGGAGTGGGCAGCACGGTGGCCGGCCGCGGCGGGAGAGACCAAGGAGCAAGGGGCGTGGGAGCATCACGGCTGGGTGGCCTGGCTGGAAGGCACGCAGCTTCAGGTGCGCGGCCCGGAGGTAACGGGAACCGGGTCGCAGCCGGGTCGCAGCGAGGTGTGGGTGCCGGTGCGTGATCCGGTCGGGCGGGAAGGCTTCGTACCCGCCCGCTACGTCGAGCCGGCCGGCTAGACCGAACGCTGTGCATCGCTTGCAGCCCGCTGGGGCGATTGGCCGGTCGCCCCAACCATTACCCCTGTCCTGGTGGCAGAAAGCGCTCTCCTCTCACGTATCCCCTCTTGCGGACGTTCGGCAGGTGTAAGGAGGCCCTCCGTGGCAACAACACTTCCCCGGCAGTGGCCATACCCCCCGAGTAGCTCACCGGATGGGCCGGTCGCCGCAGATGTGGATATCGAGCGCCGGCCGCCGGCACTCGACGCTGGCCGGCCGGCCGCCGCCGGGTTTGGCGACACATGGCCCGACTACGCCGCAGCTTGTCCTCCGTTGGAGGAGTTTTGGCCCGCGACCGATCCTGCCAGGCGAGCTAGGCCGAGCGGCCTGGCATGGCACATCACCTCGTTAGGTGAGTGGGAAGCGGCCGGTATGGTGCTTGGTGATGGCCCGACCGGCCCTGAGGCGATTGCCGGCGCGATCCCCGGCCGGTCCGCGTCCCGCCGGCTGCGGCGCCACCGGGCGAGCGCAGATTCGCTGTCCTGGTCCGGGGAAGTGCTTCCGGCCCTGTCCGATAGCCGGCCCAACGCTACCCGTCCGCGCCAGTCGGCGCTGGGTTCGTGGTGGTCGTTCTATCTCCTGCTGTGCGGGCCGTTCCTGGCGTTCAGGCGCGTCCGTTGGCTACACCGGGCCATACCACGGACCTTGCTGGTGGTGGCCGCGGTCATCGGGGTCTTAGTGACGGCTGCCCTGGTGATGGAGCTTCAGCAGCGCAGCGGTGCCGAGGCGCCAGCGCAAGCACAGCCGGCCGTTACCGGAGCGGAGGCCGGCACCGGCGAGGGGGCCGAGACGCAACCACCCTTGACGGTCGTCCCCACGCCGGCTACCAGCGCAGTGTCGGTAGGAGGGTGGGTCGTCGTCGCCAACACTGACGGTCAGGGCCTCTACCTGCGGCGCCAACCGAACTGGTCGAGCAAGTGGGTAGCGTGGGGTGAAGGTACCAAGTTCCAAGTGCTGGCGGCCGAGGCGAACGGCACGGAAGCGCCGCGCACGCGCGGCGAGGCCTGGCTACAGGTGCAGGACCCGGAGGGTAGGGTCGGCTACGTCCCTGAACAGTACGTGGCACTGGCTCCCCAGCCCTAACTCCGGACCGGTGATTTCGACCTAGCCCCCGGCCCCTTCCCTCACCCCTGACAGGGGTAGGTTTTTCGATGGGAGTTGCGCCTCACCCCTCATCGTTCCGGCGCAGGCCGGAATCCAGGTCGACCAGGAGGCCACGAATGGCCCTGGATGGCGGCTTCCGCCGCCATGACGGGAGCCTAGTCGCGGCCCACCTCCTGCCGGACACCCCCCATGCTATAGTCACCGGTCGCTCGGAGGGGAGACGCTTGCCGGACGGGAAGAGACAACAGTTGAGGGGAGATGGGGAGGGAGTATGCGTGCGAACACTTTACCTTTGCCCTTTGCTCTGGGGAGAAAGCTCGCCGCCGCCTTGGTCGGCGTGGCTGCGCTGGCCGGGCTGACCTGGGGCCTGGTCATTGCCGGCGGTGACAGCGGCGTGGCTACACAGGCAGTCACCTACGAGGTTTCCATCACCAATCTGACCCGCGGGCAGCCCCTCTCGCCCATCTTCCTGGCTACGCATACGAAGGGCGTGGAGCCGCTCTACACGCTCGGCCAGCCCGCCAGCGCGGCGCTGGCAGCCATGGCCGAGGATGCCGACGCTGCCGGTCTTATGGCGGCGTGGAACCCGGCAACGAACGAGCAGGTCGGCTCGGCCCAGTTCGTCACCAGCGACAGCGGGCCGATCCTGCCGGGCAAGACCGTCACGGCCACAATCACGGTCCAGGGCAAGGCGCGGTATCTCTCCCTGGCGGGCATGTTGGTGAACACCAACGACGCCTTCATCGGCGCGAACGGTGTGGAGCTTTACAACCGGCGGATGACGCTGGTCGCCTACGACGCGGGCAGCGAGGCCAACAGCGAGAATTGTGCCTACATCCCCGGCCCGGCCTGTGGCAACCATGTCCACGACGATACTGCGGCAGCTGAGGGCTACGTCCACGTCCACGCGGGCGTTCACGGTGGCGGGGGGCTCGACCCGGCCCAGCACGACTGGCGCAACCCGGTGGCGGTCGTGGCGATTAGGCGCTTGCCCAGCCCGCCGGCCTGCACGGATGGCGACCGCGCGCTCAACGTCGGCTTCTATGCCTTTTTCGAGCCGGTGAGCTACAGCGCCGACGAAAACCCGGCCGCCGCCGGCTTCCATATCCACCGTGGCTATGAAGCGGATCTGTTGACCGCGCTCGAAGCCTTGGATGGTGCCGGGCTGTCTTTCTCTCGCCGCGGTATTGACGTGTGGGACGGCATCTGGCTGCGATCCGCCGGCCCGCAATACGATATTATCGGCGGCGGCATCACGATTCTCGATTCTCGAACCCGCGACGCGACGGGCCGGCCGGTAGTCGCCTTTACGTCGGGCCATATCGCGTTTCGCCAGTCGCTCCTGGTACGCGCCGCAGACGCGGAGCGCCTAGCCACGCATGACGACCTGACCAGCGACGTGCGCGTCGGCGCGCTGGCCGGTACCACAGGGGAGTTCCGCCTGCTGGAGCTGACGGGCCTCGTTGACGCCAACGGTGTGCTGGCCGTCGGTACGCGCATCGAAACGCCGCAGGGCACGGTGGTTGCCGACGGCAGCGCGGCGTACGTCATCACTGCCGCCGGCGAGTCGCCGAATCTCGCGGGCCGGCGGCACCTCCAGCCTCCCATGGAAGCCATGCCGCAAGTAGTCTATCTCGGTGACGTGGCCGGTGAAACGGAGCTACTGGCGGCCCTGGGTGCCGGTACGATAGACGCGCTGGCCAGAGGCGAGATCGGCAACCGTGACGCTGCCCACGTTGCCGGTGGGGTATTCGTGGTCACTGCCCTCGATGACGCGGTTGAGTTCGGCGGCTTTACACTGGCCGTGAGCGATGCGGCCCTGGCCGCTTGCCTCGACGAGAAGATCAATTGGCTGACGGACAACCGGCGTATCGGCTATGGTGAGTGGGTGGCAGACCCGTCCGTATTCCTCAAGCGCGCCGAACTGTGGAACCGGGGAGGGTAGCGATGCCCAAGCGTTGTCGCCGTATTCCGTACCGGCACGAGACCGGCACGCGGGCGCCGACCACGGCAAGCGTAGTTGACCTCCGGTGAGGGAGTTCACTACAATACTCTATGGCGTCGGGTGTCTCGCCGGCAGGTTATGTGCGGCGCCCGCGGCTATCCCCGTAGCTCAGCTGGACAGAGCGCTTGGCTACGAACCAAGAGGTCGGGGGTTCGAATCCCTCCGGGGATACTACTGGAGAACGGCCCGTCGGAGCAATCCGACGGGCTGTTTCCTTTGCTCTCTACCTTGCCCCGCGCTGCCCCTCCGACGGCCGGTTGCGAGGCTGTAATCTGCTCGCAACCGGCCCGGAACCTCCACGCCGCACAATGGTCTCTAGTCGTACTGCCGGTCGCGGCCAGCTCTCCTCACTCCTAAGCCCCTCTCCGCGTGTATGGAGAGGGGGAGTCTGCCGGAGGCGAGCGGGTAATGGGGTATGGGGCCGTAACCAGCTGCTCCAATGAAGGCCCCCCTATAGTCCCCCTGCGGAGCAGCGGGACTATAGGGAAGGGGGCCAGGACAGTTTTGTGCGTATGGTGGAGGCGACGTGAGTCGCTTAAAATCGTAAGTCGGGGGTGGTCGCCGTGGAGGTAGGACGTGATGGCCGTTGACGTAAAGCAGATTGGGAGAGCAGTCGAAGATCACAGCCACTTCCTGAGAACGCTCATGTTCGCGCTGGAAGAAGTGATTGTCGGGCAACAGTATATGATCGAGCGTCTGCTTGTCGGGTTGCTCACCGGCGGACATGTGTTGCTAGAAGGGGTGCCGGGGCTGGCAAAGACCCTGATGGTGACTACCCTGGCGCAGGCCATCCAAGCGCAGTTTCAGCGGATTCAGTTCACTCCGGACCTACTGCCGGCGGACCTCATCGGGACGCTGATCTATAACCCGCGCGATGGCTCCTTCACGCCGAAGAAGGGGCCGATCTTTGCCCATCTCGTCTTGGCAGACGAGATCAACCGTGCCCCACCGAAGGTCCAGAGCGCCCTCCTGGAAGCGATGCAGGAAAAGCAGGTCACGCTGGGTGATGAGTCCTATGCGCTCGTGGAGCCGTTCCTCGTGCTCGCTACCCAGAATCCAATCGAGCAGGAAGGCACCTACCCACTGCCCGAGGCTCAGGTGGATCGCTTCATGCTCAAGCTCAAGGTGACGTACCCCTCGAAGCAGGAAGAGCGCCGGATACTGGACCGCATGGCCTCGACGCAGCCCAAGACGGACGTGGAGCCGGTGGTGCAGCCGGAGGACATCTTGCAGGCGCGAATGGTGGTGGACGAAATCTACGTGGATGACAAGATCAAGGACTACATCGTAGATATTGTCCAGGCCACCCGGACGCCGGGCGAATACGGGCTCGATCTGGCTCACCTGATCGAATACGGTGCCTCGCCGCGAGCCACTATCGCCCTCACCCTCGGGGCCAAGGCGTATGCGTTCCTGCTGGGGCGCGGCTACGTCACGCCCCAGGACGTGAAAACCATCGGGCCGGACGTGCTGCGCCACCGGCTCATCCCGAGCTACGAGGCCGAGGCGGAAGAGCGGACCGCCGACGACTTGGTCAAGCAGATATTCGATCATGTGCTCGTACCGTAGGCCGGTGACGCGCCGGGTCTGCGCTACCGCTGGCATTCGATGGTGCCGATCTGGTGATCGGGAGACTCCATGATCTCTAACGAGCTGATGCGGCAGGTTCATCGTCTTCGGATTCTCACGGGGCGCGTGGTCAATGAGGCCTTTGCCGGTGAGTACGAGAGTGCCTTCAAGGGCCGCGGTATGGAGTTCGCCGAGGTGCGTGAGTACCAGCCCGGTGACGAGGTACGCACCATTGACTGGAACGTGACGGCTCGCGCCGGCGCTCCGTTCGTCAAGCAGTTCGTGGAGGAGCGGGAGCTGACCGTCATGCTAGTTGTTGACCTCAGCTCCTCCGGTCGGTTCGGCTCGGTCGAGCGGCTCAAGAACGAGCTGGCGGCGGAGGTGTGCGCGGTGTTGGCCTTTGCAGCCACCAAGAGCAACGACCGGGTGGGGCTGCTCATCTTCACCGCGCGGATCGAGCTATACATCCCGCCGAAAAAGGGCATCCGCCACGTCCTGCGGGTGATCCGCGAGCTCCTCAGCTTCGAGCCGCGCGCGGCCGAGACGGATATTCCCGGCGCCCTGGACTACCTGGCCAAGGTGCTCAAGCGGCGGGCGGTGGTGTTCCTGGTGTCGGACTTCATCGCCTCGGACTTTCACCGGCCGCTGCGGCGGGTCAGCCGCCGCCACGACCTGATCGCCGTGACCATCGAGGACCACCGCGAGCGGGAGCTACCGGACGTCGGGTTGATCGAGCTAGAGGACGCGGAGACAGGTGAAACGCTGCTGATAGATACGCGCAGCGCACGGGTGCGCGACGAGTACCGGGCCGGCGCGCAGCGGGAGGCCCAGCAACTGCACAGCGATCTGCGGCGGATCGGGGCCGACTCTATTGCCCTCTCCACCGGCACCTCGTATGTGCAGGACCTGGTGCGATTTTTCCACACACGGGAACGCCGACGGTAGGCTGAACGGAACGGCACAATGGTTGTGGGTAGATGCAACATCGGCACCCCTATGGTCCCCTCGCTCCGCAGGGGCCCGGGTGCCGCATGCTGTGCCCCTACGACATGGCCCGTACCTGCGCCGGTGGTGGTGGGGGTACTCATCGTGCTTGCCCTGCTCCCTGTCGGGTGCGAGGTCGGTGAGATGAGTGCGGCGGAGACGCCGGCGTTTGCCGTGGACCGCCCGTTCGAGCGTGGGCCGCTCACGGTCCGGGTTCGTCTCGACAAGGACACCATCACTATCGCCGAGCACCTGCGTCTCGTGGTTGTGACCGTGCTGCAGGAGGGCTATACGCTGGTTGAGCCGCAGCTCGGTCAGCAGCTTGGCGGCTGGTCCATCGGCGACCAGACGTCGGCGCCGGTATCGCTCGACGATCAGGGCCGGCACGTCACGACGCGGGAGTACGAGCTACACCCGTTCCTGTCGGGAAGCTATGAGATTCCGCCGTTGACCTTCAGCGTCCGTGCCCACGCCGGCCGCGGCGACGGCACAGCGCCGGACTCTTTCACGCTCACCACCGAGCGTATCCCGGTAGAGGTGACCTCGCTGCTCGACGACCAACGCAGCGCATTGACCGTGGGACCGATCAAGTCGGTCGTCGCGTTGCCGTCCTCCTCGCGCACGTGGTTGTGGATCGCCGGCGGCGCCGTGCTCGCGCTGGGCGCTTTGGGAGTGCTCTATGTCCGGCGGCGCCGGCAACGGCCGGCGGCGGCGCTGCACTACACGGCGGACGAGCTGGCGTCCGCCAAGCTAGAGCGGCTGGCGGAGCGGAACCTCGTCGAACGGGGAGAAGTGAAGGCGTTTTACCGGGAGGTGTCGCAGATTCTGCGCCAATACATCGAGGATCGGTTCGCGCTCCACGCGCCCGAACGGACGACGGAGGAGTTTCTGCGCGAGGCCCGGCGGTCGGCCGTGTTCACGACGGCTCAGGCGGACACGCTCGGCAACTTTCTCGCGCACTGCGATCAGGTGAAGTTCGCCGAGCTTACCCCGACGACAGCGGAGGTCCAACGGACGTTCGACACGGCCCGGACATTCATCGAGCAGACCAGGACCGAGGAACGACAGGTCGTGGTCGAGGCTGCGGCCTGAATTGGAGGCGTGATTGTGCGTTTTGCAGCGCCCCAAGCGTTTCTGCTGCTTACGCTGCTGCCGCTGGTGGCGTGGTTCTATCTGCGGCGTGGGCGCACAGCTACCGTGCGGTTTTCGTCGCTCCGGCACGTCGGCAGCCTGCGGCGCAGTGTGCGTCTGCGGGCTAGACCGCTGCTGCTGATCTTGCGTTTGGCTGCGCTCGCCTTGCTCGTCGTCGCCATCGCCCGGCCGCAGACGAGCCGATCCGAGGCACGGGTGTCCACGGAGGGCGTAGCCCTGGAGATGGTCGTGGATCGCTCCAGCAGCATGCGGGCGGAGATGGATTTCGAGGGTGAGCGCCTGAACCGGCTGGAGGTGGTCAAGCGGGTGTTTACCGAGTTCGTCGTGGGCAACGGTGACGATCTCCCCGGCCGGCCGCATGACCTCGTCGGCATGATCGCCTTTGCCCGGTTTGCCGACACGGCCGCGCCGCTGGTGCGGGCGCACGATGCCCTGGTGCAGTTTGTGCGCGGCACCAAGATCGTCCAATTCGAGGCGGAAGACGGGACGGCCATCGGTGATGCTTTGGCACTCGCTGCCGCGCGTCTCAAACGGGCCGAGGAAGACCTCGCTCGCTGGACGGAAAGCGGCAACGCCGATGCCTTCAAGATCAAGAGCAAAGCAATCATCCTGCTCACCGACGGGCGCAACAACGCCGGTGACCTGACGCCCGGCCAGGCCGCCGCACTGGCCCGCGACTGGGGAATCAAGATTTATGCCATCGGGATCGGGGGCGGCGAGGAGTTCATCACCGTGCAGACTCCGTTGGGCACCGTGCGGGTACCGACCGGCGGAATGGACGAGGCGACCTTGCGGACCGTCGCCGAGGTTTCCGGTGGTCGGTACTTCGTGGCGGCCGACGGCGACGCGCTGCGGAATGTCTATCGGGAGATTGACCGTCTGGAGAAGACGGAGATCGAGACGCTGGAGTTTTCCCGGCACGATGAAGCGTTCCTACCCTACGCGCTGGTGGCGGGCCTCTTGCTGCTATCCGAGATCGTCCTGAGCAACACGTGGCTACGGAGAGCGCCCTGATGCACAACTCCGAATGGCTGCACGCTTTATGGCTGCTCCCGGCGCTGGCGGCGCTCTATGCCTACGCTTTCCACCGCAAGAGCGTGGCGCTGCGGACGTTCATCCGGGAGCCGGGGCTGCTCCCCGTGGTGAACGTTTCGGTCAGCCGGCCGCGCCAGATCGTCAAGGCGGCGCTGGTTCTGCTGGCGCTGGGGTTGATTGCCGTCGCTCTGGCGCGGCCGCGGTGGAATCCCCAGCCGGAGCAGCTGCAACGCTTGGGACGTGACGTTGTGTTCGTCGTGGACGTGTCGCGCAGCATGCTGGCCGAGGACCTCGCTCCCAACCGCTTGGAGCGGGCCAAGCTGGCCATTGCGGACGTGCTGGACACCTTGGAAGGGGACCGCGTAGGGCTGGTGGCGTTTGCCGGCACGGCCGTCGTGAAAAGCCCGCTCACGTTGGACTACAGCTTCATGCGCCTGGCGCTCCGAGACCTTGCACCGGAGAGTGTCTCTCGCGGCGGCACGCTCATAGGCGATGCCATTCGCGTGGCCCTAAACGAGGTGTTCGACGACAGCGAGCGCGGGTTCAAGGACATCATCCTCATCACCGACGGAGAAGATCACGAGAGCTTCCCCATCCAGGCTGCCGAACAGGCCAGCGCGGCGGGGGTCCGCATCATCGCTATCGGCCTCGGTGACGAGGGCGACGGCAGACGGATTCCCATCACCGACGAGGCCGGCCAACGCACCTTCCTGACCTACAAGGGCGAGGAGGTGCGGAGCAAGCTGGACGGCGAGACGCTACGCAAGACCGCTCTTGCGTCGCACGATGGCAAGTACCTCAACGTCGCCACCGGCAATATCAACCTGGACCAGGTGTACGAGCAGTTTGTCAAAGCAGCGGCGCGGCGCGAAGCTCAGTCGCAATCGGTAATTCGCTATGACGAGCGATACCAAATTTTCCTGTTGCTGGCCCTGGCGCTCCTAGTAGGGGAGGCATTCATCCGTGAACGCAAGACGACCTAGCGCCATTGTCCTCCTCATTGTGCTGTGGGGGGCCGCGTTGAGTGCGTGCGCTCCCCCAGGCCGGCCCGCGGCCGGGCCGGGGGATGAGGTCGGCCGGGGCAATGCGCTCTTCGACCGGCAGGACTACGCGGCGGCGCTGGAGGCCTATACCGCGGCAGCGGCCCAGCTCCCGGATTCGCCGGAGGTGGCCTACAACCAGGGCGTCGCTCAGTATGCCTTGGGCGACTACGGCGAGGCGGAGCAACGCTTCCGGCAGGTGGATCGGACGGCGCGGGACTTGGAGCTTGTGGCCGCGGCCCGGTACAACCTCGGCAACAGTAAGTTCCGGCAAGGCATGGCGCAGCGCGAGAGTGACGTGCAGCAGGCACTCTCCGCGCTCCAAGCAAGCGTGGCGTTTTACCAGGGGGCACTCGAGCTTACTCCGCATGACCAAGAGGCCGCCCGCAACATCGAGGTGGTCCGGCTCGCCATCAAGGACATCCTCGATCAACTGCAGGACCAGCAGCAGGCGCAGCAAGCGCAGAACGAGGTAGCCGAGCAGCTCAGGAACTTGCAGCAGCGACAGGAAGACGCCGCGGCCAGGTCGACGCAGTTGGCAAACGAGCCGCCGCCGGACGCGGCGGAGGCACTGCAGCAGCTCCGGCAAGAGCAGCAACGGATTAGCGAGGAAACTGCCGCCGCGGCAGAGCAGCTCCAAGAGCAGGCGGGGTCGGCGCAACCGTCGGGAACGCCGTCACCGTCCGCAACGCCGGATGCCGGCGACGAGCGCCGCCAGGAAGCCTTGCAAAAGCTGCAAGACGCGCAGAGCCAGCAAGAGCGTGCCGAGGAGCGGCTGGAAGGCCAGGAGCCGCGTTCAGCCGCCGCCCACCAGCGCGCCGCGGCCGAGGACATCGCAGCCGCGATGCAGGCGCTGCGTGATCCCAACGACGCGGGAACAGCCGGCGCTCCGCAGGAGCAGTCACAGGGGCAGGAGGACACGCCTGATGCGTCAGGTCGGCAAAGTCCTACTCCTGCGGCGCAGCCCGAGGGGGCGGGGGCCGGTGAACAGCCGGCTCTTGGGCAGCAGGAGCAACCGGCGCCCACTCCGCAGGATGCGACGGCAGCGCAAATCTTGGATAAAGAACGGCGGGACCGGGCGGCGCGCGAGCAGCTGCAACGGGGAATACTGCCGCGCACGTCGCCGGTGGAGAAGAACTGGTGAGCGGACCAATGCGACGACTCACGGCCATCGTAGCCACCGTAGCGGCCGTGGCCACCGTGCTGCTCGTGCTGGCGCTGACCGTCCCGGCGTCCGGCGCGGAGCCGATCAGCGTGCGGGCGGTGGTCGAAACCGACCGGGTCTATGCCGGTGAGAGCTTTGTCTATCGGGTGATTGTCGAGGGAGCGACACCGCAAGTCGAGCCGCAACTCCCGGCGCTCGACGCCTTCGAGGTGGGGTATGAGGGTGGCCGGGATGTGTCGTCGCGCTCAATTTCCGTCATCAACGGTCGCACGACCGAGACTGTCACCGAGCAGTATTACTTCCAATACCGGATGACGGCGCTCTCGCCCGGCCAGCACACCATTCCCGCGGCGACATTGACGATAGACGGCCGGACGTACCGGACGCAGCCCATGGCCATTACCGTTGTCCAGCCGACCGAGCATCAAGACTTCAAGCTGAGGCTGGCGTTGGAGAAGGAGCAGGTGTATGTCGGCGAGCCGGTGAAGCTCCAGCTGACCTGGTACCTGCGGCAGAACGTGCGCGGGTTTGCGCTATCCATGCCGCTGGCCGGCGCGTTCGCGGCCGGCGACCCGGCGGCACCGGCCGATGCACGGCAAGGCTTGCTCAGTGGGGAGTATCTGGCGGTGGATTTCCTTGGGAGCGAGGTCCTAGCGCGTAGAGGGGAGAGCACGCTGAACGGGGAGCAATTCACGACGCTGACGCTGGAGAAGGTCCTGATCCCGCAGGAGACGGGGCAGTTTCGGATCGGACCGGCGGCCGTGGAGCTGAACGTCGTGACGGGCCGCACACCGAGCCGCAGCCTCTTCGACGATTTCTTTTCGGGAAGCTCGTTTTTCCGGAACTCACCGTTCAGCCGCGAGGTGACGCGCAAGCTAGTTGTCCCCTCCAACGAGCTGAACCTGGAGGTTCTACCCCTGCCGGAGCCGCGCCCGCCCAGCTTTACGGGACTGGTCGGCGCTTATAGCATCGAGACGGCGGCGGCGCCGACCGAGGTCAACGTCGGCGATCCGATTACGCTCACCATCCGCATTCGCGGCCCGGAGCCGCTCGGCACTATCCCCGCGCCGGCCTTGCACACGCAGCGTAGTCTCGTCGAGAACTTCAAGGTGTCGGATGAGCCGGCGGCGCCGGTGGTGCAGGACGGTAGCGCCGTGTTCACGCAGACCGTGCGTGCCCTCGACGACCGAGTAACGGCAATCCCGCCGCTCGAGTTAGCTCTCTTTGACGTGGACCAAGGCGTGTACCGGACGGTGCGGAGCGCGTCCATCCCACTGGTCGTGCGTGCGACGCGCGAAGTCACCGCAGCGGACGCCGTTGGTGGGAGCGGTGATGCGCCCGCGGCTACCGAGGTGGAGACGCGGGTAGAGGGAATTGCCCACAACTACGAGGATGCCGGGGTGTTGACGGATCAGGGGGGCGGGCTGCTGGACCGGCTGCGCCATCCGGCGTGGCTGGCTGCGCTGCTGGGCCCAATGGCGATCTACTTCAGCCTCGCTGCCGCACACGTCGTGCGCCAGCGGTCGGGCGCCGACACCGCCGACCGGCGGCGGCGCCGGGCGCTACGCGAGGCCCGGCGCGAGCTACGCGCCACGCGCAGCGATGAGTCTGACGCACCAGGTCTGCACAATTCAATGCCTCCGACAGGATATGGTGGCGCAGACCTGGCGGTGTCATCCACGGAGGCTACCCGCACGATCCGAGCTGTCCATAGCTACCTGGCAGCGACGTTCGACGTTCCGGTCGCTGGGTTGACTCCGGCAGAGGCCGAGCGCCTGCTGCGGGCGCGGGGCGTGCCACAGGCTGCGGCGGTGCGGGAGCTGCTGGAGCGGTGCGACGCGGCGCGGTTTGCCGGCCTCGGACCGGGCGCTGCCGGGGAACTGTGCGACGAGGCGGAGCGGCTCCTCGGCGCCATTGACCGGTGGCTAGGGGCGAGGGGGCGGTGAACCGGTCACTGGCCACGCGGGGGGAGTACGAACCATGCAGCGGCTAAAGGTAGTGCTCATCGCGGTTGTGATCGTGCTGCTGCCGGCCACCGGCCTCGCTGCCGAGCCGACGCTGGGGACCGAGGCGCTGCGAGGTCTGTTGGAGCAGGCGAGCGAGAAGTTCCGGCAAGCGACGCGGGTGGCGCCGGAGGACCCGGCAGCCGCCAAGCTGCTCTATCAGGAGAGTATTGTCCGGTTCGAGAAGATCATCAGCGCGGGCAATGTCCGCAATAGCAAGCTCTTCTACAATCTGGCGAACACCTACCTGCTCAAGGGCGACGTGGGGAGAGCTATTCTGAACTACCGTCGCGCCGAGCGCCTGACGCCGGAGGACCGAAACCTGCAAGGCAACCTCACCTTTGCACGCAGTCAGGTGCGCGACAGCATCCCCGTGCCGCCCCAGCGCCGGGTGCTGGACACGGTCCTGGCTTGGCACACCGGCTTGCCCGTGCTGCCCCGGCTGGCCGTCTTGGTGCTGGCGTTCGATCTGATCTGGCTACTGGCCGCGCTGAAGCTCTTCAACCTAGCGCGGTTCTCGCTACGTCTGCCCGTGGCGATGCTCGCCGTGGTCGCTGCGCTGTGCTGAGGATCGCTGGTCGTAGACGAGGTGGGGAGCCGACGTGCGAACGAGGGGGTCATCGTGGCCGAGCAGGTGGTGGGTCGCAAGGGGCCGGACCCGGTGGGCTATGAGCCGAGCTTCCGCGCACCCCTGCACGCCGGCGTGGAGCTTTCTATCGTCGAGGAGCGCCCCGGTTGGTATTTGGTGCGCCTGCGCGACGACCGGGAGACGTGGCTCCCGGCCTCGGCCATCGAGCGGGTCTAGGCGCGACGGCTCGCTCTTTTTACCCACAGAGAGCACCGTGTAGGGGGCGGACCGTGATCAGCTGTCAGCTTTCGGCCCGTGGTCGACTCCAGCCATCGTTTCAGGCTGAGGGCCGACGGATACTACGACCGCCTCGGCCTTTAAGTGGGGCTGGCGGTCCGGGTTGCGGGTGCCGCGTTGGCCGGTTCGGGGCGTGGCCGCTGTGAGCCGGACTTGATTGCCCGCACCTCAAACTGCACCCCTTCGTGCTGCCGGATACGGTTGATGACCTCGAACAGGTTGCCGGCTTGGGGGTTGCCGTGAGGACCGAACATACGCATGAGGCTCTTGGGTGATTTATCGGTCAGGCTACCCAACTCGCTAAACCCGATAGCGGCGTTGATGTAGTCCCGCAGCACGGCCTTGCCGGTAGCCAGGTCACCGGCAAGCAGGCACTCCATGCCTTCTTGCAGCAGGTGCGCTCGGAAGTCGGGGTCACGCTGGACGCGAGCTTGGATGGATTCCTTGAAATCACGTGTGAGGGCCATCACTCTATGTCTCCTCTCGCCTACGCCGTTGGTGCTGCTGCCAAAGGGTCTGTGCCCTGGCGATATCCTGCTGTTGCCGCTTCTTGGTCCCACCGCCCAGCAGGATGATGAGGGTGTCGCCGATCCGGCCAAAGTAGACCCGGTAGCCAGGGCCAAAATGAATGCGGTACTCCAACACGCCACGGCCCACGCTCTTGACGTTGGACAGGTTCCCGGTCTCTATCCGGGCGAGAGCGACGGCCACTTTGGCCGCAGCCGGGGCGTTGAGCCGGTTGAACCAGCGAGCGAATGGACTACGGCCTTGGTCATCAATGTACTCCCGGATAGTGATCATAGACACATGGTACCCTATGCGTTACCATACATCAAGGTCGTGCGCTCCAGATGGCCGCGAGCACCCTGAGCGCAGCATGCCGTAGCTTTGTCCCCGCGCCGCAGCGGGGGAGGGGGCTGGAAAGGTGAGGCGCGTGGGGCCGCCTGTCATTGCGGCGCAAGCTGGAGTCCAGCGGTGGGGTGGTGATTTCGTGCTCTACTCGTGTTCTGATACGGGCGATCCACTCCATTCGCTCATTCCTGAGGACCAGAGTTGGTGTTCAGGCAGTCCAGCCGCTTCATGCAGTTGCCGTACCAACTCCCGGGCGTCTCTGTAGAAGCGTTCTGCCGTTTCCAGCTTTGTCGCTTGTTCCCACTTGGTCTCGGGTTCAGCTGGGCTTTCCCCAGGATCGTATGTCTGTTCCTCAAAGGTAAGGGTTTCAGTCCTGGCATGGGCAATTGCATTTCGGTACCTGAACATATCGGTAAACGTCTGACACGGCCGCCTGCTGAAGTCGAGATTGTGGTTGATCAGCTTGGCCAACACTCGTAGTTTGGATTCTGGCCTCATCTTTCGTTCTATTTTCCCCCATTCCTTCTGGCCAAACTTATACTGTCCGAGATGGTTGAGGTAGGCTTCTACGGCAAATGCTGCACCAATCATGCTGAACATGCAGTTATAGAATCTTCCCTTCTCACTTTCTCTTGCCAGCTCTAGGGAACAAAAACAAGCATTCGACAGGTCCTTGAAGGTGTAGACACGCCTGGTGCCCTGAGTAAGCCGCAGTGGACTGGGATCCTCTTCTTGGTTCATGTTTCCCCCTGCTCAATTCTGGGCTGTTGGGCACGCTGTTCAGCGCGACGATCCGTTCTCAGACCGCTATTGTCAGTATAAGGTATGCACCCCCTAGGACGGCAGCGGGGGGTGCCGGTCCGGTGTGTCGGCGGTGGCTTGTTCGTAGGCGTGGGCGGCTCGGAGGAGACGCTGCTCGGTGAAGGGTGGCCCGACAAGCTGGAGGCCGGCGGGTAAGCCGTGGCTGGTGAGGCCGCAGGGCACCGAGATCGCCGGGAGGCCGAGCAAGTTGAAGGGGTTGGTGAGGCGGGTGAGGACGCGCCGCACGTCCGTGGGCGGCGTCCCCGGCTGTACGCTCACCAGGCCCTCGTCAATTCTGGGGGCCGGCACCGGAATGGCAGGGAGTGCGAGGAGGTCTACCTGCTCCCACACGGCACGCATCCGCTCACTGATGACCGTGCGGACACGCTGGGCGGTGAGGTAGGCCGTCGCGGGGAGCGCCAAGCCAAGCTCCAGGCGCTCGCGCACGTCGTTTCCGTATTCGTCGGGGCGCGAGCGCAGCCATTTGAGGTGAACGGTGGTGGCTTCGGAGCGAATGATCGGGTCGAAGGCGGGGCCGAAGTCATCGAGCGCCGGCAGTGACACCGGCTCGACGCTCGGCCCGAGGCTACGCAGCGTGGAGACGGCCGCTTGGACCAGGTCGCGGATTTCCGGGTCTACCTCGCCCCAACCGTCTTCCTGGGGCACGCCTAGTCGTAGCCCGCTCAGGTGACGCGCCAAACGCGCACGGACGGTGCCAGGTGTGGTGCGCGTCCGGCGCGTCTGGCTGCCCTCCAGCCCGGCGGCGTAGGCCGGTACGGGCGTCCGTGATGAGGTGGCGTCGGAGGGGTCGTGGCCGGCGATGGCCGCCAGCACCAGGGCGGCATCGGCGACGGTGCGGGTCATCGGCCCGACGTGGTCCAGCGACCACGCTAGAGGCAGCAGCCCGGTCCGCGAGACACGGCCATACGTCGGCTTCAGGCCCACGATCCCGCAGAGGGCGGCGGGCAGGCGTACCGATCCGCCGGTGTCAGTACCCAGCGAAAATCCGGCTGCGCCGGCGGCCACCGCCGCGGCCGAGCCGCCGCTGGAGCCGCCGGTCACATGGTCGCGCTGCCAGGGATTGCGGACGGGGCCATAGTGCGGATTGACGTTGGTGATTCCGTAGGCGAATTCGTGCAGATTTGTCCGGCCGATCCTGATGGCGCCGGCGGCGCGCAGGCGAGCCAATACCGTCGCTTCACGCCTGGGAATCCAATCGGCCAGAATACGCGAGCCGGCCGTGCAGCGGACACCCGGCTCGGTGAAGATGTCCTTGGGCGCGTAGGGGATGCCGTGGAGAGAGCCGAGTACCTGGCCGGCCGCGAACGCCGCTTCGGCGCGGCGGGCCGCTGCCAGCGCTTGGTCGGCGTAGAGGTCGAGGTAGCAGTTGAGGTGCGGCTGCACGGCGGCACTGCGGTCGAGTGCTGCCGCGACCAATTCCACGGGCGAGACTTGCCGGCGGGCGAGTAGCTGGGCCGTTGCGGCGAGGGGAAGCGTGAGCAAATCGTGCCCGGTAGACATCAGCGGCAACCGGCGGACCTTCGATAGCGCCTACAGCACAATGTCGAGCACGTAGAACCGGCGGTTGATCGTCGCACGACCGCCGTGGGAGGCCATGCTGTAGGTTAGCTCGACGTAGAGACGCCAGTTCTCGCCGCGGGTGTGCAAGAACTGCTCGGCCGGACCGATGATGACGTAGCCGTGCTCCTTGGAGCGGCCCTCGTGCGGCTTGACGTCGAAGAGGTCGGGCAGCTCTTCATCCATCGGGCGAGCCAGCGCTTGGACGAGCTGGGCACGGTCCATCTGTTCCGGTGGCAGGAGCATATGGAGCCGGATCGTGCCGGTGCTCTGGACGTGCTCGTAGGATGGCGTCGTCCCTTGACGCACTTCACCGGCGGTTAGCTCCTTATAGGACTTGGGTTCGATGTGTTGCCCGTTGGCGTAGTCTTCCTCAACTTCGCGGACGTATGCGTCGAGGCGGCGGCGGATTTCGGCTTGCTCCCGGTTTTGGCGCTGCCGCTCGCGCTCCCGGAACTCGCGAAACGGCGCAAGCAACTTACCGAAGAATCCACCCGTCTGTGTGGTGCTGCCGGCTTCACTCATGTGCGTTCCCCCTGTGCTACCTTCCCTGGTATTCACCCGGAGGCGACCTTGCCTACATCTTAGCCTGCTTTCGAGTCAGCCGTCAAACGTGACCATGAGAGTCCGCCCAGGTTCGGTACCCAGCGCTGGGTGCGTTACAGCTACAGGGCCGTGCTATGCTTGCCGACGGCGGGGCGGCGAAACCGTGAGTACTCCTGCATGGTTGAGTAGATGGGACGGGGGTCGGCTGCCGGTCGCCGCCGCGCCGCGGCGTGGCGGCTTGCCGGCGGGGCAAGGAAAGCGACAGGGTGCCGTTAGCGCGATTTCGCTGCGAAGTAGAGCACAATCCGGTCGAGTTCGGGGAGTGCCTGCGCTGTTCCCGCGCCGTCTCACCGCCGCGTGGCCGCCGGTGCCAGTTCACCTATCCACTGCTGCGTGCGCTCGCTCAGAGCGATAACGGCCGCGAAGGCGTAGTGCTGTCCGCTACGGGGCTGACCGGCTGCACGCGCCAGACCGCGCTGGAACTGCTGGTTGACTATACGGCGTATCCTCACCAGCTTTATCCCCGGCTGCGCGGTGCGCTGATGCACGCCGGCATCGAAGCGCAGCAGGGGGATGATGAGGAGATCATCGCCGAGCGGCGCTTTCGGCGGAGCGCTGCACCGGAGGTCGTGCTGACCGGTCAGCCGGATGAGATTGATCTGCACCGCCGACTCATCGTGGACTACAAGACCGTCAAGACGCTACCGAGAAAAGTCCGCGAGGAGCACATCTGGCAGCTCAATTTGTATCGGTGGATCGTGCAGGACGGTCAGGACATCGTGACCGGGGAGCGGGTCGCCTACGATATTCAGCAGCTCGGGATCGTCTACCTGGCGCCCAACGAAGTGTATAAGCGGCGCGTGCCGCTCTTGCCTCTGGAACAGGTGGGACGCTTCGTAACGGAGCGTGGCGCAGCTATCCTGCAGGCCCTAGAGGGGGAGGCGCTCCCGCCGCGCGCGTGGGACCCACATTCCCATCCCATCTGCCGGGGCTGGTGTCCCGTGCGTCAGCAATGCTTGGACGCCGGGGAGGATGGGACCGGTGAGTTTGCCTTGGATGGCGAGGCGATCCAAGCGCACGCGGCACCTGGCCGCTAGACGCGCACAATCCGCCGCTTATGGCGGCGCGCACGGCGTTGACGCTCGCCGGGGCGCGTGGGTAGACTCCTGCCGATTGGCTTCGGCCAATGACGCGCCAGGTCTACACCGCCTATAATCCAATTGGATTGTGTAGACCTGGCGGTCAGATCTACTACCTCATATCGAAAGGATCTCGATCAATGTCCACAGCAGCACCGACTACCTCCATGCCGCACGTCGCGCAACGCATTCGGACCATGGCACCTTCGCCGACGATGGCGATGGCGGCCAAGGCGGCCGCTATCCAGCAGCAGGGACACAAGGTCCTCAACCTGACGTTGGGCGAGCCGGACTTCGATACACCGGAGCACCTCAAGGAGGCCGCGCGCCGCGCCATCCGTGACGGCAAGACCAAGTACACGCCGGCCAGTGGTATCCCGGAGCTGCGGGAGGCGATCTGCGAGAAGTTCCGGCGGGAGAACGGTCTGGACTATCAGCCTGCCGAGGTGATGGTCGCCGTCGGGGCCAAGCAAGTGCTCTACAACATCTGCATGGCGATCTGCGACCCCGGAGACGAGGTGCTGGTGCCGATCCCGGTCTGGCAGACGTTCGTGGAGCAGGTCAAGCTCGCGGAGGGCAAGCCGGTGCTGGTCGAGCTAGGCGGCGATCACCGGGTCCGCCGGGCCGACCTGGAGCCGCACATCACTGCCCGCACGCGCGCGATCTTCCTGAATAGCCCGAATAACCCGACCGGGGTCGTCATGGACCCGGCCGAGGTGCGGGCCGTGGCCGAACTGGCGGTCGAGCGGGGTATCTACCTGATCGGCGACCAAACCTACGAGCATTTCCTGTATGGCGATGCGACCCATGTGGTGCCGGCAGCGCTCGATGAGGAAGTGAAGCGGTGGACCATCGAGGTCAATACGGTTAGCAAGACGTATGCGATGACCGGGTGGCGGGTGGGATATGCTGCCGGCCCAGCCGAGGTCATCGGCGCGATGACCGCGCTGATGGGGCAGAGCACCACGCAGACGGCCTCCGTCTCACAATGGGCGGCCGTCGAGGCCCTGACCGGTCCGCAGGACTGCGTGCAGGAAATGGTCGGCGAGTTTGCCAAGCGCCGCGAGTATTTCATCAACGGCCTGCACCGGATTGGGGTCGAATGCGCCTGGCCGGAGGGCGCCTTCTATGCCTATCCGAGCCTGCCGGCCGGGGAGTCTTCATCGCTGGACTTTGCGGACCGACTGCTCACCGAGGCGCATATCGTTACCGTGCCGGGTGCCGACTTCTACGGTGAGGGCAACTTACGTCTCAGCTATGCCACCAGCAGGGACGTGTTGAGCGCGGCCTTGGAGCGGCTGGAGCGGTTCTTGGGCTAGACGTTGTGGCCTCACCCCCGGCCCCCTCTCCACCATGCGGAGAGGGGGAGACTGTCAGTTGACGGCCCCGCGGAAGCGGGAGGACGGGTGCAGCGTGCTGCGGCTCTGCCCTTACCCCCCTTATGCGCCAGCACAACCGCTTTGCGGACGCGGCCTAGAACTCCTTGAGGGCGGCGACGAGGGCTTGGATCATGTCCCGGCCATCGCCGAAGAGCATGAGGGTGTTGTCGGCGGCAAAGAGAGGGTTGGGGAGGCCGGCAAACCCGGGGCTGAGGCTACGCTTGACTACGATCACGGACTGGGCCTCGTCCACGTTGATGATGGGCATGCCGGCGATGGGCAGCGAGGGGTCGGCCGTGCGGGCCATGGGATTGACCACGTCGTTGGCACCGATGACCAGCGCCACGTCGGTTTGCCGGAAGGTGGGGTTGATCTGGTCCATCTCCTTCAGCTTCTCGTAGGGAACGTCCGCCTCGGCCAGCAAGACGTTCATGTGGCCCGGCATACGCCCGGCGACGGGGTGAATGGCGAACTCCACCTCCACGCCCCGGTCCTCCAGCAGAGCTACGAGGTCTCCGACGACGTATTGGGCTTGGGCAGCAGCCATTCCGTAGCCGGGGACGATGACCACGCGCCGGCTGCCGTCCATGAGCAGCGCCACGTCGTCCGGTGACGCCGACTTCACCCGCCCGGCGTAGATGTCGTCGGTTTCGGTCGTGGTAGCCACCTCCGCACCCACGCCGGCGAAGATCACGTTGGTCAGCGAGCGATTCATCGCTCGGCACATCAGGACGGTGAGGATGAACCCGGCGGTACCGACGAGGGAGCCGGCGATGATGAGCACGCTGTTGTTGAGGACCCATCCGTGCCCCGCAGCGGCCAGGCCGGAGTACGAGTTGAGCAGGGCGATCACCACCGGCATGTCGGCACCGCCGATGGGGAGCACGAGGAAGATGCCGAGGAGGGCAGCCACGGGCACCAGGAGCCAGAACGGTACCGAGGAGGTCGGGTCCAGGATCAGCCAGACGCTCAGGCCCAGGCAGATCAACGCCAATCCAACGTTGATGACGTGACGGCCGGGTAGGAGGATGGGCCGCTCCGGGATGCGGCCTTGGAGCTTGCCAAAGGCGATGGCGCTGCCCGTCAAGGCCACGCCGCCGATCAGCCCGGCGGCGACGGCGGACACGGTGAACTGGACCGAAATCTCCTCGACGAAGCCGCCCTTGAGTGCTTCTTCCAGCGCGGCGCCGACGGCCAGGGCCGAGGCGCCACCGCCGAAGCCGTTGAAGATGGCGACGACCTGGGGGATGCCGGTCATGGGGACGCGGTAGGCCATGACCGCGCCGATCAGCGCCCCCAACACCAGCCCCACGATGATGACCTCGAAGCTGACGATGCGTCGATCCAGCAGGGTGACTACGATGGCCACGAGCATACCCGCCGAGCCGAGCAGGTTGCCCTGCACGGCCCGGCGCGGGTGGGACATGTCCCGTAAGCCGAGGATGAAGAGGATTGCGGCGAGTAGGTAGCAGAGGTCTATGACTGCTTGTGGCATGCTACGTCTTCCGTCCGCGGAACATCCCTAGCATGCGGTGGGTCACGAGGAAGCCTCCCACCACGTTCGCGGTCGCCATCGCTACGGCGATCACCCCCAGGATAGTGGTGAAGAGGGTAAGCTGCTGGCCGGCCGTCACGAGGGTGCCGACCAGGGTGATGCCGGAGATGGCGTTGGCCCCGGACATGAGTGGGGTGTGTAAAAGCGGTGGGACCTTGCGGATGACCTCGAAGCCCACAAAGAGCGCCAGCACGAAGATGGTCAGTGCCTTGACAAAGACGTCCAGCTCTTCCATTAGGAGCCACTCCCTTCAGCAGTGTGCGCGTTCGCGGCGGGTAGTCCGAGCAGCTCCCGCACCCGGTCGTTGTAGACCTCTCCCTCGTGGGTGAGGAGGGTGTCGTGAATGATCGGGTCTTCCAGGTTCAGTCGGAGCTGGCCGCTGGCAAACAGGTTGCCTAGGAAGGCGGCGATGTTATTGGCGTACAGCTGACTGGCATGGTACGGGATGGCGGCTGGGAGGTTCACCGGGCCTACAATGGTGACGCCATGGGCCTCTACCGTCTCCCGGGGCCGAGTCAACTCGCAGTTGCCGCCGCCTTCGGCGGCCAGGTCGACAATGATCGCCCCCGGACGCATCCGGGCGATCATCTCCGCGGTGATGAGCGTCGGCGCCTTACGGCCGGGGATCGCGGCCGTGGTGATGACTACATCGCTTTCGGCCACCACTTGGGTCATCACCTCGCGCTGGCGACGATAGAACGCCTCGCCCATGGCGCGGGCGTACCCTCCTGAACCCTCGGCGCCTTCGGTCTCCAGGCCAAGCTCCACGAACCTGGCGCCCAGGCTTTCGACTTGCTCTTTCACTACCGGGCGGATGTCGTAGGCATGTACGACCGCGCCGAGGCGGCGCGACGTGACGATAGCCTGGAGACCGGCGACGCCGGCTCCAACCACGAAGACCCGCGTGGGAGTGATGGTCCCGGCGGCGGTAATCATCATGGGATACATCTTCGGTAGGGATTCGGCGGCCAGCAGCGCGGCCTTATAGCCGGCGACGGTGGCCATGGACGAGAGGGCGTCCATCGGCTGGGCGCGGCTAATCCGCGGGACCAGCTCCAGCGCAAAGGCGGTAACACCCTTTTCCGCCAGCGCGCGGACCGCCGCCGGCGCTCCCAGCGGGTTAAGCAGCCCGATCACGACCTGACCGCCGCGTAGCAGGTCCAGGTCGGTGGAGCCGGTGTCCGGCCCATGCACGTACACGAGCAGGTCGGCCGTGGAGAACAGCTGAGTCCGGTCCGGCGCGAGCCGCGCTCCCTGCACCTCGAAAGCAGAATCGGGATAACCGGCCTTCGCCCCTGCGCCCCGCTCCACGAGCGTCTCCAGCCCGGCCTTGGCTAAGGCCGGCATCGCTGCCGGTATCAGGGCTACGCGCCGTTCGCCTGGATACGTCTCTGCGGGTACTCCGACGATCACCTCAACCCCCAGGGCAGTGGTCAGCGGTCAGTAGCCGGTGGCCAGGAACACGGGTGACGGGCCTCCGGCGACGAGCAACTGGTCGGGATAGTATAAGGTAGAGCCAGCTTATGAGTCTCTCTTCGCATGACGCCGCCAGGGCTGCACAATCAACTGGAAATAGGCGGTGCAGACCTGGCGCATCACAGCCGCTCGTTGCGGCGCTGCCGCTTGCCGGCTACCGCGTGCTCGACCTGACTCGTGCCTTGGTCGGACCGTACTGCACGATGCTGCTGGGTGACTTGGGCGCCGATGTTATCAAAGTCGAGCGACCGGCGACCGGCGATGAGGCTCGGCACTGGGGCCCGCCCTTCTACGGCGGTGAAAGCTCCTACTTTCTCTCGATGAACCGCAACAAGCGCAGCGTGGCGCTCGACTTGAAGGACGCGACGGGGGTACGGCTCTGTCTCCAGCTGGCCACGCAGTCGGATATCGTGATCGAGAACTTTCGCCCCGGGGTCGCGGACCGGCTGGGGGTGGGCTATGAGGCAGTGCGTGCGGTCCGTCCCAACGTGGTGTATTGCTCGATCTCGGCCTACGGTCAGGATGGGCCGGATGCCTGGAAACCCGGCTATGACCTGATTATGCAAGGCGAGGCCGGTATGATGAGTGTCACCGGCCACCCGGACGGACCGCCGGTGAAGGCCGGGGTCGCGGAAACGGATATTCTCGCCGGGACCAACGCGCTGGCCGCCCTGCTCGGGGCGCTGCTGGCGCGGGAGCGAGCCGCGCACGCGGACAGGGCGGCGGCGCAATACATTGACGTGGGGCTGCTGGAGGGGCAGGTCTCCCTGCTCGGGTATCACCTCGTCGGCACACTGCTCTCCGGGAAGCTGCCGGGACGGATGGGCAATGCGCTGCCGTATATTGTGCCCTACCAGGTTTTCGAGACAGCGACGTTCGAGATCACCATAGCGGTGAACAACGACCGGCTCTGGCAGCATTTCTGCCGCGCCGTCGCGCTGCCGGACCTCGCCGCCGATCCGCGCTTTGCGACGAACGGCGACCGGGTGCGCCACCGCGACCAGCTTTTGCCGGAGCTGGAAGCCTTGTTCAGGACGCGGCCGGCCGACGAGTGGCTGGCGCGGTTGGAGCGGGAGGGCGTGCCGTGTGGCCCGATCAATACGATGGACCGCGTGGCGGCGCACCCGCAAGTGCAGGCGCGCGGGCTGGTGCGTGAGCTGGATCATCCCATCGGCCCGGTGCCTACTACGGTGCTACCTTGGCGCTATGGCCGGCCGGCCGACCGCGGTGCTCACCCGGACGCGCCGCCGCGACCGCCGCCGTTGCTCGGCCAGCACACCGAGGCCGTGCTGGTTGACATGCTGGGCTGCTCGCCGGAGACGGTGGCCGAATGGGCCGAGCAGGGCATTGTGCAGTGTGCGGATGGATTCCCGCTTGCGCGGGAATGACGGAAGGGGCCTGGACTGCGGCTTCCGCCGCAGTGACGAGACGGGAGCCGGAGAGGAAACGGGCGAGATACGATGGGCATGCTTGAGGGCAAGACGGCCTTGGTCACGGGCGGCGGACGGGGTATCGGGCGGGGCATTGCGCTGGCGCTGGCGCGAGCCGGAGCGAGCGTGGTAGTCAATGACATCGGCGCTTCACTCACGGGCGAGGGTGCTGACCGTGGCCCGGCCACCCAAGTCGTTGCGGAGATTCGCGCCGCCGGTGGTGCGGCTGTTGCCAATACCGGATCGGTCACGGACCATGCCCAAGGTCAGCAGATGGTCCAGGACTGCGTGGATCATTTCGGCAAGATTGATATTGTGGTGCATACGGCGGGTATCTTGCGTGATCGGATGATCTTCAATCTCACCGAGGACGAGTGGGACACCGTGATAGCGGTACACCTCAAGGGCGCGTACAACGTGATTCATCCGGCCACGCAGCGCTTTCGGCAGCAACGCTCCGGGCGCATCATTGCCTTCTCTTCGACCTCGGCGCTGGGTGCGCCGGGACAGCCCAACTACGGTGCGGCCAAGGCCGGGATTCTGGGTCTGATCCGGTCCTGTGCCAATGGGCTGACGCGCTACAACGTGACGGCCAACGCGATCATGCCGTTCGCCGACACGCGGATGATTGACACGACGCCGCGTGCCCAGGAGCAGTTCGAGCAGACGGGGAAGTGGCCGAGTGAAACGGCCGCCGGGACGGAGCGCGACCCCGACAACGTAGCGCCGCTGGTGGTCTACCTCGCCAGCGACGCGGCCCAAGCGGTCAACGGCCAGGTCTTTGGCAGCTTTGGCTACGAGATTGCACTGCTGGCGCAGCCGCGCTTCATCCGCGGGTTACGGCACTCACGACGCTGGGAGCCGGAGGAGCTACGCGCCTTGGTGCCGACCACCCTCGGCAGCGATCTGCACCCGCCGCCTGCGGTCGGGGGAGCGTTCAGCGTACTCGACCAAATTCCCGCGGGTGGCAGCGACGTGGCGCCCGGGGTGCGGTTCTGGGAGCAGGATTGATCTCGCTGACAAGGGTAGGTTTTTGTGTGTGGAGCTACGTACCTCTCCTCGGTCTCCCTTATGGTGGCGGAAGCCGGCATCCAGACGGACCGGGGGCCACGAATGGTCCTGGATTCCGGCCCCGTAGCGGGGTACGGGATATGCTTTCGCCCCTGGACTACCCGGTGCAGGCGGAATGACCAGCGTGTAGGCGCGGTGAATCGCGCCCCTCCGCAAAAAACCTACCCTTGTCGGCTCCTTAGCCCTCCTTCGGAGCAAGATCCAGGGGAGGCAACGGACCGTCCCCGAGCTACAGTCAGGGGGCATGGATTGCGGCTTCCGCCGCAATGACGGGGCGGTGCAATGAATCGCGCCCCTCTCCCAAAACTACCCTTGACAGGGAACCATAGAGGGGCCGGCCGGGGCAGTATAGGCTATGAATGCACTGACTGGGAAAGTGGCCGTCGTCGGCGTCGCCGAGTCGGATGAGCTCGGCGTTGTGCCGCACAAGACGGCGCTGCAGCTTCACGCCGAGGCGGCGCAGAATGCCTTGGCCGATGCCGGTATCGAGAAGGATGAGGTGGACGGGCTGTTCGCCGCCGGGCTTTCGACCATCGAGTTGGGCGAATACCTCGGTATTCGGCCGACGTACACCGACGGGACGAACGTCGGCGGCTCGTCGTTTGTCATCCATGTCGGTCATGCCGTGAGCGCCATCGCCAACGGACTCTGTCGGGTGGCGCTGATTAGCCATGGCCAGGTCGGGCGCTCGCGCCAGAGCGGTCCGCCGCCCGACCTGTACGGCCGGAACGCCGCACAGTTCGAGGAGCCGTGGGGGCTGCCGCGACCGCTGGGCGCCTACGCGATGGCCTGCGCGCGCCACATGCACTGCTATGGCACGACGCACGAGCAGCTGGCCGAGATCGCGGTAGCGACGCGCAAGTGGGCCGCGCTGAACCCGAAAGCGCTGATGCGCGATCCGTTGACCATTGCCGACGTGCTGGAGAGCCGCTGGATTAGCTGGCCGTTCCACTTGCTGGACTGCTGTCTCGTGACGGACGCCGGCGGCGCGGTGGTACTGACCGGCAAGGATCGGGCCAGAGATACCCAGCGCCAGCCGGTTGCCGTGCTGGGGTTTGGCGAGCACCACGACCACGCGATCATCAGCCAGATGCCCGATCTGACGGTGGGGCCAGGGCAGGTATCCGGCGCCCGGGCGTTTGCCATGGCCGGTGTCCGCCATGGTGACATTGACGTGGCCGAAATCTACGACAGCTTCACCTATACCGTGCTGCTCTCCCTGGAGGACTTGGGCTTCTGCCGGAAGGGGGAGGGGGGCGCCTTCGTCTCCGGCCAACGCACCGCCCCGGGTGGCGACTTTCCGCTGAATACTCAGGGCGGCGGGCTGTCCTACACCCATCCTGGTATGTTCGGCATCTTCACGATCATCGAGGCGGTCCGGCAGCTGCGGGGGGACTACGCTGCCGCCAGCCAACCAGAGCGACAGGTGCCTGGCGCGCGGCTGGCGCTCGTACACGGCACCGGCGGGGTGCTGTCGGCAACCGGCACGGCGATCTTGGGGGTGTGAGCACCAGATGGTGAGGATAATACCGGCCCCCCCTATGGTCCCCCCGCTGTGCGGGGGGACGGGCGCAACATGTTGCGCCCCTACGGCGGTGGATTCCCGCTGGTGCGGGAATGACTACCCGTGGACGAGTCGGAGTGCGAGTTGCCTCGGTGGATTCCCGCTTTCGCGGGAATGACGAGGTATGCAAAGGTCTCGGAGTGGAGAACGGGACACGATGACTGACGACGGCTACAGCAAGCCGCTGCCGCGGCCCGACCCGGTGACGCAGCCATTCTGGGACAGCGTTAAGGCGCATGCGATGAGCATCCAGCGGTGTAGCGTGTGCCGGAGGTACGTGTTCTATCCGCGGATGCACTGCCCGGCCTGTTTCAGCCGGGACCTGGGGTGGGTGCCGGTGAGCGGTCGGGGAGTGGTGCATGCGTTCACGATTGTCCACTACCACTCCACGCCCGCCTTTCGCGCGGATACTCCCTACGTCGTGGCCCTGATCGAGCTGGACGAGGGCGTGCGGATGATGAGCAATCTCGTGGAGGTGACTCCCGATCCACAACACGTACACGTCGGTCTGCCCGTCGAGGTGGTGTACGACGATGTGACACCGGAGATAGCCTTGCCCAAGTTCCGGCCGCGCCCCGGCCCGCTGCGGTCGTAGGGGCGCAGCATGCCGTAGCCCTCTGGATAGTGCTAACCAAGCGGTCAGCGAGACAGGATCAACGACATGCTGAACTATCTGGACATCGAGCTACCCGACGACGCTCGCCAGCTCCAACAGCGGGTGCGACAGTTCGTGGAGGAGGAGGCGCTACCGCTGATTCCGGCCTGTTTCGAGGCGCGGCGCTTTCCGACGGAGCTGATCCCGCGGCTGGCCGAGCTGGGGCTGCTCGGCGGCACGCTCCCTCCTGACGGGACGGGGGGGACGGGCCTGACGCCGATGGCCTATGGGCTGGCCTGCCAGGAATTGGAGCGGGGCGATAGCGGCCTCCGCAGTTTTCTCTCCATTCAGAGCGCGTTGTGTATGTTCCCGATTTACACGTATGGCTCCGAGGTGCAGCAGCGGCGCTACCTGCCGGAGATGGCGCGAGGGACACTGATCGGCTGTTTCGGCCTGACCGAGCCGAGGCATGGCTCGGACCCTAGCGCGATGGAGCTGACCGCGACGCCCGATGGCAACGGCTGGGTGCTCAACGGCACGAAAACGTGGATCGGTAACGGCTCGCTGGCGGACATCGCGGTCGTGTGGGGCCGCACACCGGAGGGCATTCGCGGGTTTCTCGTCGAGCGTGACCGGTCCGGGTGCCAAAGCCGCGCCACACCTGGCACCATCCGTGCGGCTTTGGCACCCGGTTTTTCTACTCGCGACATCGAGGATCGGCTCTCGTTGCGTGCCGCGGCGGTCTCGGAGCTGACCTTCACCGACTGCCGCGTGCCGGCCGATGCGCTGCTGCCGGGCGCGGTGGGGCTAGGCGCGGCCTTGCGCTGCCTCACGGAGGCGCGGTTTGGGATCATTTTCGGTGTGGTGGGTGCAGCGATGGCCTGTTATGAGACGGCATTGGCTTACACCAAGCAGCGGATACAGTTCGGTAAGCCTCTCGCGGCGTTCCAACTAACCCAGCAGAAGCTGGTGGATATGCTGACGGGCATCACCCAAGGCCAGCTCCTCGCCGTACAACTGGGCCGGCTCAAAGTGGCCGGCCGACTCCGCCACCAGCAGGTGAGCCTGGGCAAGCGGACGAACGTGGCGCTGGCGCTGGACGTAGCGCGGACGGCGCGGTCCATGTTGGGCGCCAACGGCATTCGCCTCCACTATGGCGTGATGCGCCATGCCGTCAACTTGGAAACGGTGTATACCTACGAGGGCACACACGAGATACACACGCTGGCGGTAGGGCGGGATATCACGGGAGAGTCGGCCTTTGCTTGACCTATCCTCACCCCCGTCCCCCTCTCCATCGCCAAGCGATAGAGAGGGGGAGTAAGTCGAGGCTGGGAGATGGTGATGACAGGGGTAGTTTTTTGTGTGGGGCGGATTGGGCCTACCCCCCGGCCCCTTCCTTGGCAGGGCAGGGGAGCGATGGCGGTGCCGGTCCGTCGCTGAGGCTGCGCTCACTCCAGCGGCCCTCACTCCAGCCCTTTCCCACGGGGAGAGGGGGTGGATTCCCGCTGGCGGAGACCTTTGCATAACTACCCGGATGAAGTGCTGGGGTAGCCATGCTCACCTCCCACTCACCTGGGAGGTGTCGCTTTTGGATTCCCGCTTGCGCGGGAATGACGGATTACGCAAAGGTCTCCTGGCGCGGGAATGACGATTTTGCAAAGGTCTCCGGTGCGGGGGACGGGCGCAACATGTTGCGCCCCTACGGCGTTGGCGGCGGGGGGACGGGTGCAGCGTGCTATAGCTCATGTAGGGAGGTAGAGGGATGGCGTCGTCAATCGCTGAGGTCCGGGCGCTCGTTGGGGAGGAGCTGGGCGTCAGCCCATGGCTTACCGTCACCCAGGAGCAGGTGCAGGCGTTTGCCGATCTCACCAGTGACCACCAGTACATCCACGTGGACCCCGAGCGGGCGCGGCAGACGATGTACGGCGGGACCATCGCGCACGGCTACTTCACGCTCTCACTGGTCACGCGACTGAGCCGCGAGCGCGACGGCATACGGATCAATCTGCCGTGTCGTATGACCATCAACTACGGCCTTAACCGGGTGCGTTTTCCGGGGCCGGTGCCGGTAGGGCACCGGATTCGGCTCCGCACCAGGCTGCTCGACGTAGAGGCTATCAAGCCTGGGGCCGGGCCGGATGGCCAGCCGCAGGCGCTGCAGCTCATGTACCAGCAGACCATGGAGGTAAAAGGCCAGGAACGGCCCGGTATGGTCGCCGAGACGCTCACCCGCATCTACTTCTGAGTGAGACCTGTGCATAACTCCCAGGACGGCGTGCTCCGTGGCCGTGACGCCACGCCCGCCCATCTGGGAGGGCCGATGTTGGGATTCCCGCCCCGTAGCGGGGTACGGGACATGCTTGTGCGGGAATAACGACTTCTGCAAAGGTCTCTGAGTGGGTTGGCGAGTGGGCCGCACGACATGGAAGGATTTTGGGCCACAGAGCGCACAGAGAACACGGAGAGGAGACACGGGATGATGCAGCAGACGGCAGCCGACCCGGCAGCGCAGGTCGTAGTCAAAGCCTGGACCGATCCCGCGTACAAAGCGCGGCTGTTGGCGGATCCGCGCGCGGCGCTCATGGAGCTGGGTATCGAGTATGCGGAGGACATCGCGTTGGAGGTACACGACAATACCGGCTCAATCCACCACGCCATCGTGTGTACGCCGTGCTCCTGTTATCCGGGGTGGCTCACCGCCGCACCGGCGTATTGGAAGGCGCCGGACTACAAGGATCAGATCAACCGCGATGCAGCCGGTACCTTGCTGGCTATGGGGCTGCGCCTCAGCGAGGACCTGGAACTGAAGATCATCGATACCGACCCGGCACGACGGGCGATGGTCATTCCGCCGCATCCCGATGCCAGCGAGCGGCTCAGTGACGAGGAGCTGGCCGGGCACGTGACCAATCTCACGCTGGTCGGCCACGCTCGTTGATCTGGGCCAAAGGCATAGGGAGCGGGAGTGTGGCCGGGGTCATGCCTAACCGGATTGGCTCCCCCTAGTGGTGCTGAGAAAACTGAACTAGGACGTGTTTGCAAAGTACCAGTCGGCAGAGGGCGATGCGTGGCTTCCTGGTGGGCCTGGATTGTGGCCTGCGCCGCAATGACGGGGAGGAGCCGCCATGACGGGAGGGGAGCTGCCATGACGGGAGGGGAGTTGCCATGATGGGGGGGCATGAATGATGCCCCTACCTAAAAGCTAGTTTGCAGACACGCTCTAGGCCAACTCAACAGCTATATCAACGATGGCCAGGCTGGGGAGAGGCTACCGATTCTCTACAGGGCGACGGCGGTACCGCCACCGATACCATCGTTGGTGGTGAGTGGACGACACACCCTCAAGAGCGAGGTAGCCGCAAGTCAGCAAGATTACCAGCCAGAACGCCATGACGGTGCCAGTCGGCAGATCGTGCAGGAAGCGTGGCAAGATCAGTGCCGTGATGAGGACGGCACGCTCGACGACTTGTCCCCAGGGCCGTGGGCGCGGCGCACGCTTGCCTGGCGGCATGGTAGCTGTGGGTGGTTCAGCAAAGCCCCCGGGTCTTGCGCGGCTCTGTGCGAAGGAGACAGCGGCTCGCCCCACTACTAGCGCCACAGCGAGCATCCACAGCCAGCCGAGCGCCTCTCGTAGGTAAGTGAGCGCGAACGTTAGGGCCGGCTGCTCCCACAGGGCATTATTGAACTGGGTTCCCATCGTGGTGGCCAGCACGACGATTGCCAAGGCGGTGGCCCACGGTCGGAAACCGCGATTGGACACTATCACCCGGAAAACCATCTTTGCACCTGCGACAGGTCTTCGCGTAGATTACCGAGCACCCTCCACGCCTCGATGTCGCCCACGGCAACCGTTCTGAAGTCCCGCGTCGGCCCGGGTCGCCACAGCGCCCGGCGCTCGACGGCGATTAGCCCCAGGCCCTCCGTCGGGTGCCGGGGAACGAGCGTGGCATCACGATGCGGACTCTGCTGTGGTGCTCGCCGTCCGGGGCGGGCGGGCGGCGAGCTGGGCGCTTATATGATCGAGCAGACCACGCTGGGCGGCGGCGTGGGCTGACCGGAGGCCGCTGGCAATCGCCGCTGCGTCGGAGCGGCCGTGTGAGATGAAGACCAGGCCGCGCACGCCCAGGAGGGGCGCGCCGCCATGCTCTCGGTAGTCGAGGCGCCGCGCCGCGCGACGCAACGCCGGTCGCAAGACCATGCCGGCGAGCTTGTAGTGGAAGCGGCTGCGGACGGCGCTGCGGACGAGGTCGAAGATCAGGGCGACCATGCCCTCGGCGAGCTTCAGCATGACGTTGCCGGCAAAGCCGTCGCAGACGATGACAGCGGCAGCGCCGGACGTAACGTCGCGTCCCTCTACGTTGCCGATGAAATTCAGGTCGCTGGCGGTGAGCAGGGGGTAGGTTTCCTGGACCAGCCGATTGCCCTTGCCGGCTTCCTCGCCATTGCTGAGGAGGCCGACGCGGGGCCGCTGCAGGCCAAACACGCTCTCCATGTAGGCGGCGCCGAGGTAGGCAAAGTCAACCAGGTGGTGTGGCTGGCAGTCGGCATTGGCACCCACGTCTACGATGATGGTCTGTCCGCTCGGCAGCGGAAACACCGCGCCTATCGCGGGTCGATCCACGCCGGGGAGCGGACGCAGCGTCAGCATGGCGGTAGCCATCGTGGCGCCGCTATTGCCGGCCGACAGGAAGGCGTCGGCCGCGCCATCGCGGACGAGGCGTAGGCCGAGATGAATGGATGACTGCCGCTGGCGGCGAGCGGCGTGGGCAGCGTGGGCGTCCATGGCGATCACGTCCGGCGCATGGACGACCGTGATGGGCAGCTCGCCAGGGTCACCCGCTGGCGCCGCACCACCCCGCCTCTCATTCGTGCGGCGCCAGCGGGTGCCGGCTGCTGCTTGCAGCTCCTGCTCCATGACGGCTTCGTGTCCAACGAGGACGACATGGAGGCCGTCGGCGCTGTGCCTACGAGCGGCTAGCACGGCGCCGCGCACAATCTCGCCGGGGGCATGGTCGCCGCCCATCGCATCGAGCGCTATACGCATATCCGCCTCGCTACTGGGGTACGGTGGTCGGGCGCAGCATGCTGTGCTCCCTGTGGGGACCTTTGCATAACCACCAGGACGGCGTGCTCAGTGGTCGTGACTCCACGCTCGCCAACCTGGGAGGGCCGCTGTTCGGATTCCCGCCCCGTATCGGGGTACGGGACATGCTTTCGCGGGAATGACGACTTCTGCAAAGGTCTCCTGTGACGTTACGGTCCGGACGGCCGGCGAACCGGTCGTCGCTACCGGTGCCGGCGCCGCTTGCGGACCGCAAGGCGGCCGGCGCGAATGATACGCGCCAGCCGCGCGGCGAATGCCGGCGCCCGCGCGGCCGTGATTCTACTATGTAGACGATCTTGCTGGACGATACGACACACCGGGCCCATGTCGCACACGCCCATGCAGGATACGGGCACGACGGACACGTTGGCCGCGATGCCCTCCTGACGCAGGGCATCTACTACGGCGGGAAGCGCCGCACGGGCGCCGTCCTCGTTGCATCACCCACCCTGGCAGAACTGCACCGTCAAGAACGATTCCGACTGGCTCTTGCGGCGGCAGTCCGGGCAGAGGGCTGCAAACGATCCGCCGCTTCACCCGGCTTCGCGGGTGGTGGTCGGCGCCCCACACTGGGGGCACTTGGCCGGCGTATCCCAACTGAACATACGTAGAGCGCGTTGCACGCTATGTCGTCTCCGTCGTCTTGTTGCGCGCCGCGGGTGGCACTATCGAGATAGTATAAGCCACCGGGCACGTCCCTCCTGATTGTAGCCTCCCACCAAGTCAGTAGCCAGTAGCCAGTAGCCAGTGGTCAGCGGATGGTGCAGGGTTGGCGCGTCAACGGTACTATCCTGAATGGTAGCTGGCCAAAGCTGCACCGCATTGGGAACGATAAGATCGTGGAGCTTTGGGCCAGCCAGGTGAACGAATGGTCGTAGCAGTGCTCTGGATTGCCGGGGTGGTCATCGTCGGCTGGGCGGCGGCCCGGTGGGGCTGGCGCTTGGGCGCGGCCGACGTGGTGTGGGGCGTGGCGCCGGGGGTAGGTCTCGCGCTGGGCCTGGTAGCAACAAACGCTCTGGCCTTCATCGTACCGGCCGGGTGGGCGGCCGGCCTGAGCACCAGTCTCCTCGCGCTGGCCGCGGTGGTTTGGTGGTGGTGGCAGCGCAGGGCGGCCACGCCTGACCGAGCGGCTGACGAGGAGCGTAGCGCGCCGGTAGACGCCGCCGACACGCTCATCTGGCTTGTCGCCGGGCTGGCGGTTATGGGGGCAGTGGGGGCTGGCGCCTTCGCAACGCTGCTGTACGACGAGGAATTGCAGCACTGGCCGCTGGCGGCGACCATCGCCGAGGGCAACTTCCCGCCGCGGCTGCCGTTCTGGCCGGCATGGCCGGCGGTGTATCACTACGGCTTTGCGCTGCTGGCCGCGGCCGCACACCACCTCAGCGGACTGCCCGTATGGTGGTCCATTGATGTCATTACCCTGGTGGTCGCGCTGGCGGTCTTCTGGGGCGTCGCGGCCCTCCTGCGGCGCGCTGGCGCCACGATGAACCTGGCGGTCGTGGGGGCATTCTTCGTCTTCTTCGGTGGCGGCTGGGTACCGGGATGGTTTGCCGAGCGGCTGCCTTTTTGGCTGACACACGCCGAGGGGCCGCTCATCGGCATGCAGTCCGAGCCGATTGTTATGGGCGAGCTGTTCAAAGCTCTCGCCCTGATCGTCCACGAGCATCCCTCGGCCTTGGGGCTGGTGTGCCTCATTGCCTATAGCCACGGGTGGCTCAGTGTACACGCCCTTTCGCGGCAGCCGCGGACGTGGTGGTTGGCGGCGGGCCTGCTGGTACTCATCGGCGGGGCAACGGCGTTAGCCGCGACGAGCGACTTCGTGCTCCTGCTCGCGGGGACGGCGGCCGTTGTCGGCCTGCGGGCCGGGCGGCTGGCGGTCGGCCGGCTGCGTCGGTCGGGGGTGACGCTGGCGAGCGGGGACGGGGGGTGGCGGGCGGTGGGGCGCGATGGCGTGCTGCTGCTGGCGACTCTGGGCGTAGGCTCGCTGTCCGGCGGCGCCGTCACGGACCTGTTGCTGCGCGCGCGCGATTTGCCGCTGGGCAGTAGTCTCGGCTGGCGTAGTCCACCGGGATGGCCCCGGCTGGCCGGGGACGTGGGGCAGCTCGATGGCGGGTGGTGGTGGGAAGTGCTGCTGGCCGAGTATGGCTTGCCGTTGCTGCTCCTGCCGGTGGTGGTGTGGTGGTGCTGGCACCGCCCGACGCCGTTGAAGTCGTGGCTGTTGGCAACGGCGGTGAGCGGGTTTGTCGTGCCGCTAGTGCTTGAGTATGCGCGGGATGATGCTGCAATGGCCGCGTTCAGTCGGACGGCGGGCTACTTGTGGCTAGTGCTCTGTGCGCTGACCGCCGTGGAGGTGACCCGGGGGCTGCGCTGGAACCGCTTGGCCTATGTGCTGCTGGGCGTCTTTGTGCTCGGCTCGACCTATATGGGTCTCAGCTTTGCTATTTCGCTATGGCCGCCGGACGGGCTACAAGCGAAGATGCCCGCATTGCGTCCGGCGCAGGTGCAGCTGGCGGCACGTGTGGTCGAGCTGGTGCCGCCGTCGGTGCGGATTCTCAGCGACAATCCGCAGTGGGTGGCGTCGCTGGCTGGCCGTTTGGCGCCGTCCACCCTGGCGCCGCACTTCATCAACGGCGATACCGGCGACTATGCGGCGGCGCTGGGGACGCTCGACGCGGCGGCCATCGAGCGGCTCGGCGTGGCGTATCTGCACGTGTCGTCCACCCATTATGGACGGTGGCCGTTGGCGGTCCGCGCGGCGCTCGCCGACCCGGCACGCTTCACACTGCTCGCGGTGCGGGAAGTGGAGTGGCGGTGCAACCGGATCCGGGCCAGGGAGTGGGTGGCGCTGTATGGCATCGTCGGCCGGTACGAGACGGCGGGCGGGGGGCCACGCCGGGGCAGTGGCCCCACGGACCCGTCGCTGGCGTATTGGCAGCCGCGCTTGCTGTTCACGCCGCTGTGCCCATAGCAGTGGCTAGGGGTCAGTATGCCCCCTCTAATCCTCACCCCCGGCCCCTCTCCACATGTGTGGAGAGGGGGGGCATCATCAACACGCACAACAACCCGACCGGGTCCCCTCTCCACATGTGGAGAAGGGAGAAGGCATTGGCACCGGTGGGTGTGTATGAGGGAGGGGCGCGGGCGGAGTGCGGGTGGGGGCAGCCCGTGTCCGCGGTGGAGCAAGACCGCGGGCAGGGCGGAACTTGGGTGGCAGGATGCACTTGAGAGGTGGGGATAGTCGCTCCAGCGGTACCGACCTGGGCGGGCCGCCGCCCGGCTCCCCTTGTGGTTCCCCCACTTAGCGGGGGGACGGGCGCAACATGTTGCGCCCCTACCGGGGTGGCGGGCGGCAGCCTGGATTCGTGCTGGCGGGGGAAGGCCGAGGCGATGGAGCGGGAGTGCGGATACGCGGCAATCAGGGTGTTGGGAGTGGCAGGGACGCGGGGCAAGATTACCTGGCGCAGCCAGCGGCGGCCGGCCGGCAGGGACGCGGTGGCGCGAGGCACGGCAGTGCCGGCGCACGGACGGTGCGGACCCGGCGCCCCCGCCGTGGTGGCGAGGGGTACGTCAGCACCCGGCGCCATCTGCGCGTGGCGGGGGCGGCGTGGCCCCGGCGCCAGAGGCGCGGCGCGCGGACGATCAGCACCCGGCGCCCGGGCCGTGGTGGCCCGGGGTACGTGCTGATCCGGCGCCCTTTGCGCTAGGCGGGAGCGGTCGGGGACCGGTCCGCGTGGCGCGGCGCACGGACGGTCAGGCCTCACCGCCGGCTGTGCGGTGAGGGGTCGGCCGTGACCCGGCGCCCTCGGCTGGGTGGCTATGCCACCGTCGTTGGTAGACACGATGGTAGGTGTGCTTTCCTGCCGGGCGGTGCCCGGTGCTCCAGGATGGTCTTGCAACTGCCACATCCCAACGTTGGGTCATATTGGGTGGGAGTGGGGAGAAGACAACGGGGGGAGGGGTATTCCTCACCCCCTGGCCCCCTCTCCAACATTTGGAGAGGGGGTGGAAGGCGGCGGGGGGAGGGGTATTCCTCACCCCCCGGCCCCCTCTCCAACATTTGGAGAGGGGGGGAAGGCGGCGGGGGGAGGGGTATTCCTCACCCCCCGGCCCCCTCTCCAACATTTGGAGAGGGGGGGAAGGCGGCGGGGGGAGGGGTATTCCTCACTCCCCAGGCCTCTCTCCAACATTTGGAGAGGGGGTGGATGGTCTGCCCCCTGTGGTCCTCCCGCGTGGCGGGGGGCGCGGATTCCGGCTTGCGCGGGAATGACGGATGTGAGCGCCCCTACGGCTTGGGTTGTATCTATCCCTGGTGGGGGTGTGCTAGAGTGTGGGGAGGGAGGCCAGGGACGATGGGCACGGGGGCGTTGCTGCTGGTCGACGTGCAGAACGACTTCTGTCCGGGTGGGGCGTTGGCGGTGGGCAGGGGCGATGAGGTGGTGGCGCCGTTGAATGAGTACATTGCCCGCTTCACCGCCGCTGGGCTGCCGGTCTTGGCCTCGCGGGACTGGCATCCCGAACAGACGGTGCATTTCCAGTCGGGTGGTGGGCTGTGGCCGCCACATTGCGTGCAGGACACGCCGGGGGCGGCGTTTCACGCGGACTTGCGGCTGCCGGACGGTGCGGTCATCGTGACGAAAGGCGACGATCCGACCGAGGATGCTTACTCGGCGTTTCAGGGCCGTGCGGCGCGGGGGGCCGGGGCGGCGGCGGCGTTGCGGGAGCTTGGAGTGGGGCACCTGTTCGTGGGCGGGCTGGCAACGGACTACTGCGTGCGTTCGACGGTGCTGGACGGGCTGCGGGCCGGTTTTGGCGCGACGGTGCTGCTCGACGCTATCCGTGGTGTGAACGTGGGACCGGGGGATGCGGAGCGGGCGATTGCGGAGATGGTGGAGGCCGGCGCGGCGGTGACGACGCTGGGGCGGTTGAGGCTCTCTGAGCAGGGGTGAGTGGGCCGATGACGGGAAGCAACGGCGGGCGTGATGGCGGGGGTGACGACGCCAGACATGCACGATGGTGGGAGGGGCGGTGCGCGTCTGGCGTGTCAGGGACGCCGCGCACCGGTCCGGAGCGGGTGATCGTGTACACGAAGCGGGGGTGTGGCTGGTGCTACGAGGTGCTCAGTCTGCTCGATAGTCGCGGGATCGTGTATGAGGAGCGCGAGGTCTACGGCAATCGGCGGTATTTCGACGAGATGGTGGAAAAGTCGGGGCAGTGGCTCGCGCCGGTCGTCGAGATAGACGGGCACCTCCTGATCGATACCGACGCCTACGAGGTCGGGCGCTACTTGGCACAGCTGGCCGAGCGGCCGGCGGGGGAGTAGGTGAGCGGGCCTTACCCCCCAGCCCCCTCTCCACCATGTAGAGAGGGGGTGGATTGCCGGAGGCGCGGCAATGACGGGATGATGGCTGGGCCCCTATGGTCCCTCCGCATGGCAGGAGGACGTAGATTCCGGTCGGGGCCGGAATATGGTGTGGACCTGACGGATCAGAGGTGTGGTCTTGGTTGGTTGGCGGTCGCTGGCGCTTACGGTGGTGCTGCTGGTAGCCGGAGTCGCTGTCGTCGCGTGTGGGGAGATGGCGGCGCCGGCCGCGGTGTCCACGCAGCCGGTCGCTGAGGTAGCGGCTGCACCTACTGCCGCGCCGGAGGCACCGGCGCTGGCGGTTGATACGCGGACACTGGTCGCTACGCCGCTCCAAGTGCCGACACAGTTCCAGCAGGGGCCGTTTGCCCGGCCGCGCGAACTCCAGCTGGTCTCCGGCTTTCGGATCAGCGTCTTCGCGGCCGACCTGCCCGGGGTGCGGACGATGGCCGTGGCGCCCAACGGGGACCTGTACGCCACGCTGCCGGGGCGGGGCAGGATCGTCGGATTGCCCGACCGCAACGGCGACGGGGTGGTGGACAGCGTAGAGACGGTAGCTACCGGCCTCGATTGTCCCTACGGCATGGTCTTTCACGAGAGTGCGCTGTACGTGGCGCTCTCGCGGCAGGTCGTGCGCTACGCCTACGTGCCCGGCGAGCTGGCGGTGCGGTCGCCGGAGGTGATTGTGGACGGGCTGCCCGAATCGGGGTGCCACGCGCATCATTATCGCGGGCTGGCCATTGACGGCGCCGGGCTGCTCTACGTGTCCTTAGGCTCTACGTGTAACGTGTGTATCGAGCGGGACGGGCGGCGCGGCGGGGTGATGCAGTACCGGCGGGACGGGACGGACGGGCGGCAGTATGCCACCGGGCTGCGTAATCCGGTTGGTCTGACGATCAACCCGGCGACCGGCGAGCTGTGGACGGTGGTGAACGAGCGGGACCTGCTCGGCGATGACATCCCGCCGGACATGGTGACGAGGGTGCAGGAGGGCGCGCACTATGGCTGGCCTTTCTGCTATCAGCGCGGGGACGGTGCTTGGGTGGTGGATGACCGCGTGCCGGCGCGGAACCCGTCCTGCGCCGATCTGACGGTGCCGACGGTGCCGGTGCAGGCGCATTCGGCGCCGCTGGGGCTGGCCTTCTACGACGGGGAGCAATTTCCCGCGGCCTACCGGGGCGATCTATTCGTCGGCTACCACGGCTCGTGGAACCGGAGCGAGGCCACCGGGTACAAGGTGGTCCGCATCAGGTTTATCAACGGTCAGCCGCAGCCACCGCTCGACTTCGCGCGTGGCTGGCTCACCGGACCGCGCGGTCCGGCCGACGCTTGGGGGCGCCCCGTCGAGCCGGTGGTTGGGAGCGACGGCAGTCTGTACGTCACCGATGACCGCACCAACGCGATCTACCGGATCAGCTACGTGGGTTAGCGCCGCCGAGTGCCGGGGCGGCACAGCCCGGCGGAGACTATGGTAGTGCTGCGGATGTAAGCACGGTCAACCCGTACTGGGTGAAATGGCGGTCAAACGCCAAGGCGTGGGTAATCCCCAGGCGTTCCATCACCGCAAAGCTGGTGGCATCTGTGAGGGAGAAGCCCTTATCTGCGTATATCTGCGTACTGGAAGATGATCGCCAAAGCGCGCTGCTCGTCAGCGACCGTGACTCGCTCGATCTGCGTGGCGCTCTGGGGAAGCCGACGCAAGAAGGCGGTCGCATGGGTGTGGCCGAGGCGAGACAGTAAGAGCGCGTGTGTTTCGGCAACAATGAAGTTGGTGGTGACGGGCAGCCAATAGTGGTCGGAGAGCCACGTTCAGCAGGTACGTGCTTCCTGGTAATGGGCATCGCGGGGGTGGATTAGGGCCAAGAATCCAGAGCTATCCAGAAATACCCACTGGGAGCCGACCGCTCGGATGCTCACGGCTGAGGAGTATACGCATCCGCCAGGTACTCGTGCTTCTTGGCGGCGTCCGTTGGCGGCGCATCCGTCGCGGAGCCGACAAGCTCCCAGAGCGGGTCGTCCCTGGTGAGCCGCCGGTCTTCACGGTGAGCGGGAGGTGCGACTACAACCTGATAGCATGTGCCGTTGCGCTCGACGATGACCGGCTCGCCGCCGGGGGTGAGCTGCTCTAGGATGCCCGCGAGATTGCGAGCAAACTCATCGTAGGGAATAGTCATGGAGGTGGACTCTGCTGCGCTGGCCTTTGGCATGGGATGAGTATAGCACGGTGAGGAAATCGGCAGGAGGGTGCGTGAGGTGGGGTAGCTCCCACACCCTGTTCAGTGGGCAGTGGCACGCGGGAGGCGCTCTCGGCCCCGGCGAGAGGGGGGCCAGTGCTACACCGATCAGCGTCCGACGGGGCGCAGCGCGGCAGCATCGTCTGTGCTCCTGGCGTACTCGCTATCATACAATCCACTGCACCGGATAGTCATTGGGCTGCGGATATACTATGCCGTCTCGTCGGCCGCTCATCACCCTGCTGACCGACTTTGGCAGCCGGGATACCTACGTGGGCGTGCTGAGGGGGGTGATCGGAAGCATCTGTCCCGAGGCTGCGGTCGTGGATCTGACCCACGCAGTGCCGCCGCAGGATGTCCGGGCCGGCGCATTCCACCTGGTCGTGGCCTGTCCGTATTTCCCGGCCGGCAGCATCCACCTCGCGGTCGTGGACCCCGGTGTGGGGACCGACCGACCGCTGATTGCGGTGGAGGCCGGCGGCCACTCCTTCGTCGGGCCGGATAACGGTCTGCTCCGCTGGATCGTGGAGTGGCTGGCTGCGGATAGCTGGCGAGCCGTGGAGCTTACGGAGCCGCAGTACTGGCTGGTGCCAGCGAGTGAGGTCAGCCACACTTTTCACGGGCGCGACATCATGGCGCCGGTCGCGGCCCACCTCGCGGCCGGCGTGGCACTGGATCGGCTCGGTAGCCCCCTCGGCGCGCTGGCGGGGATACCTTTGCCGCGGCCGACGCGGGACGGGGACCGCCTGCGGGGCGAAATCCTGCACATCGACCACTTCGGGAACGCCGTCGCCAACATCCGCCCGGAGCATCTCTCTAGGCCAGGGGACGGGCTGAGGGTGGACATACGGACCCACACCTTGCTCGGTCCGGTCGAGAGTTATGCCGGAGCTGCGGTCGGTGAGCCGTTGGTGATCTGGGGTAGCGCCGGTTTCCTCGAGCTGGCCGTGCGCGAGGGGAGCGCGGCTGGCGTTCTAGGTATCCGCCGGGGTGATCCGGTGTTTGTGTGGCCGGGTTAGGGTATGGCTGCAAAGTACCGGCCCCCACGATGGTTCCCCGGCTCCGCAGGGAGACAGGGGTTCCGAGGCGCGGCGGCGAGGGCGGCGCGGCGTATAATGCTGCTGGCACTCCCGTTCACCAGGGAGGAATAAGCGGTGCAGGCAGTGCCACTTAGCTTTTTCCATGTGCTCGTGATGCTGAGTACCGGTGGGCTGTTGACCAGTCTGGCGGTACACCTCCGCACGCCGCTGGCCCGTGGGTACCTCCTCTTCAACGGGGCGGTGCTGCTGCTGTTCATGGTGCTGGGCCTGTGGCTGCGGTTGGCCCTGCCGCTGCCGTCCCTGCTGCCTTATGAGGCGCGCGCGCCGTGGGTGGCGTATGAGCCGGTGCTGTGGGTGCTGTTCGCGGCGCTGCTGGTCGTTCACTTGTTGCTGGTGCGTGCCGATGACGCGCCAGCCGCGCACGATGATGGGAGGGGTGGTGCGCGGCTGGCGTCGTCAGAGCGACCGCGGCTGGCCACGCGGGTCGGGCTGGTGGCCGGTGGCGTGGGGCTGGTGGCCTTGGCCGCCGGCGTGGCCGCGTATCTGCCGCCCGTGACGACGCCAGGTGTGCTCTTGCTATTGGCGCTGCTCGCTACGGCGGCGAGCACGCTGGTGCTGGGGAGTGTGTGGAGCGGCTGGATGCTGGGTCACTGGTATCTGGTGACGCCGCAGCTCTCGCCGCGGCCGTTGCTGCTCATCAATGCCGGCCTCGCGGGCGCGCTGGGTGTGCAGGCGCTCTTGGCACTGAGTATGGTCGGGGTGGCCCTGGTGGTGGCGCCGGCGGAGATCGGCCCGGCGGCACTCCTGGAGCACTATCGCTGGTGGTTCGGGTTACGGGTTGGTATCGGCGTGGCGTTTCCGTTGGTCCTGAGCTGGATGATCTGGCGGACGGCTCGCACGCGCTCGATGATGGCGGCTACGGGCCTGCTCTATATCGCGACGGGAGCGGTGGTGAGCGGCGCGATCATCGCTCGCGTGCTGTACTTCATCGCTCGGGTGCCGGTATGAGTAGCTCAACCGGGTTGCAGGAAAACTCCGAGGCAACGGTGGCTGACGGTGCTGGCCATCTACCCGGGGCTGGAGGTGATTTTCCGGCGCTACCGGCCACGCGCCTTCTTGCCGGTGGCCCGAAACGGCAAGGTGGCGACAGCCTCCTGATAGCGGGGAGGCTGTCGCTGCGCGCAGGGCCTTGCCATATGTCACCACTTCGACAGGCTCAGTGTCGGCTCTGAGCGGAGCGACGGGTCGCACTCGCGAGGCCGAGATTCTTCGCTCCGCTCAGAATGACAGGGGACAGGCCGCTCGGAATGACAGGGGACAGGCTGCTCGGAATGACGTTGGGAAGGCTGCTCGGAATGGCAGGGTTGGCGGCGACTTTGGAAAGGCCCTGCGCTGCACGTGGTAGTGGTTGCGGCCGGGTCGCAGCCGCCGCTACACTAGGCTAATTACACTGTGATTTGGTGCTGGGTACACGGAAAGGAGCGTGCAGATGAGCCAATTGGCCGGTACGTTTGTCGGTAGCTCTCCCAGTGTGGCCCTTGATCCCGCCAGCGAGGCCAAGATCATCGGCGAAGGTTTTACTTTCGAGGATGTCTTGCTGGTGCCCGGTCGCTCGGATGTCTTGCCGGGGGATGCCGATGTCGGCACTTTTCTGACACCGCGGATTCGCTTGCAGGTGCCTATCGTCTCGGCGGCGATGGATACCGTCAGCGAGGCCCGGTTGGCGATTGCGCTGGCGCGTGAGGGGGGGATTGGCGTTATTCATCGCAACCTGCCCGTGGCGGCACAGGCCGCCGAGGTGGACAAGGTGAAGCGCTCGGAGGCCGGCATGATCGTCGAGCCGGTCACGCTCGGCCCCCATGAGCTTGTGGGGGACGCGCTCGCCGTCATGGCGAAGTACCATATCTCCGGGGTGCCCATCACCGACAACGGTCGGTTGGTCGGTATTCTGACCAACCGCGACTTGCGCTTTCAGGACGACTTGGAGCAGGAGATTCGGGCGCTGATGACCCCGCTGCCGCTCATCACGGCGTCGGTGGGGATCACGCTCGACGAGGCGCGGGCCATCTTGCACCGCCACCGGATCGAGAAGTTGCCGATTGTGGACGCGGACGGGATGCTCAAGGGCCTGATTACGGTCAAGGACATAGACAAGAAGCTCCGCTTTCCGCACGCGACGAAGGACCAGCGCGGCCGGTTGCGCGTGGCCGCGGCGGTGGGGGTGGGCGGCGAAGCGCTGGAACGGGCGGAAGCGCTGGTCGACGCTGGGGTGGATGCGCTCGTGGTGGACGTGGCCCACGGCCATACGGCCGGGGTCATGGCGATGGTGCAGACATTGAAGCGCCGCTACAGCGACCTCGACGTGATCGCCGGTAACGCCGCAACGGGGGAAGCGACGCGGGACTTGATCGCGGCCGGGGCCGACGCCGTCAAGGTCGGTATCGGCGCCAGCGCGATCTGCACGACGCGCATCGTGGCGGCTGCCGGTGTACCGCAGCTGACGGCGATCATGGAATGTGCTCAGGCGGCCGGAGAGACGGGGACGCCGCTGATCGCCGATGGCGGTGTCCAATACAGCGGCGACGTGGCGAAGGCCATCGCTGCCGGCGCGGACAGTGTGATGCTTGGCTCGCTGCTCGCCGGTGTCGAAGAGTCGCCTGGCGATTTGGTGATCTTCCAAGGCGAGCACTTCAAAGAGTATCGGGGCATGGGGTCGGTCGGCGCGATGCAGTCGCGCGGCTTTGCGCGTGACCGCTACGCGCAGAACGGGGTGGTGAAGACGGTACCCGAGGGTATCGAGGGCCGGGTGCGGTACCGGGGCAAGCTGTCCGAGGTCGTCTATCAGCTCGTGGGCGGGCTGCGGGCCGGTATGCACTACACCGGGGTGCGGACCATTCCGGAGATGAAGGCACAGACGCGCTTCGTCCGCATCAGTCCGGCGGCGCTGCGGGAGAGCCACCCGCACGATGTCGTGATCACACGAGAAGCCCCGAATTACGCCGTCAAGACGTAGCTACGGCAAGGGAGGGCCTTTCCAAAGTCGCCGCCAACCCGGTCATTCCGAGCGGCCTGTCCAATGTCATTCTGAGCGGAGCGCAGAATCTTGGCCACGAGGGAGAGACCCTTCGCTCCGCTCAGGGTGACAGTGGCAAGGCCCTGACGGCAAGGCGTAGCTCCAGATTGAAGCCACGTTCTCTTGGTAGGGGGGAGAAGGCTGGGGCTGCAGCGCCGGCGTTCCGGGAGGCGGGGACGGCGGTATCCCTCGTTTCTGCGGTGGCTTGGGGGCACGCAGCGTATACTAAGGCAACAGCGATACGCGGAGTATCGGAGGAGTGTCCTACGCCCTGCTAGGGGTGACTGGTGCGGGGGACCATGTCCACGACGGCATTTGCCGGTAGCGACGCAGCGGAAGACAGTGGCACGGGCCGGATGGGCCTCCGTGTGCGTTTGGTGGCGAGCGCGGTGCTTTTGGTGCTGCTGGCCGTGGGCGGCACCGGGGCCGCCAGTTGGTTTATTGCCGACCAGAAGCTAGTGCAGACGGCCAGTGACCGGCTTCGTGACGCCGCGAAGACGTTTGCGTTCCTGTATGAGCAGCGGATCGAAGCCGCGCGTAGCGTGGGTGAGCAGATCGCGGAGGAAGTCGCCTTCTCCGTCCAGCAGCACGAGCTGGACACCGACCCGCCTGCCGAGGACGGGGTTCCGATTGATCAGAAGCGGGCGGCGATCACCTTGCTCCTGGAGCCGATTCGCGATCTCCACCCGCACTATAGCCTTGCGGTGACCGATCCCAACGGGCGCGTCGTCGCCCGCTCGGCACCGGCCGGAGCAAGTCTGCCAACTACAAGTCTGTTGCACCTGCCCGGTGTCTCCCATGCGCTCCAGGGCGAGCGGCCGCCGCCGGCAATTGTCTATCAGACCGGCGGGCCGGAGAACCCTGCACCAGACTACACCACCTGTGCGCTGGCCATGTCGGTAGCCATGCCCATTACCGGATCGCAGTCCGGTACAGGCTTGGGCGTAGAACAAGACCTCCTCGGGACGGTGTACGTGGCGTATCCGCTCGATCAAGCCTTCGCCGAGCAAATCAAAGACGACATTGGCTTGGACTTGAGCATCTATTGCTTGGACCGCCTCGCTGCCACCACCTTTCCGCTGCTCAAGCCGGCGCTGGGGCAGTCGGCCGACGTGCGGGTGCGCGATGGGGTCTTGGGTGAGGGCAAATCGCGTGAGCGCCTGATCCGGGTATTCGAAGCGAATATGCTCACGCGGTACGAACCGCTGCTCACGCGGTCGGGCAAGCGCATCGGCATGTACGCGGTCGGTGTGCCGGCACACACGCTGGCGGATGATCGAGCGTCGTTGCTGCGCGTCTTTTTGCCGGTGATCGGCTCCATTGCCTTGGTGGCGATTGCGGTCGGCTATGTGGTAGCGATGCGGCTGACCCGGCCGCTGCGCCGTCTGACCAAGGCTGCCGAGCAGATCAGCCAGGGGGATCTGCAGACGCCAATTGCCATCACCGGTGACGACGAAGTGGCGCTCCTCGCGGGGCGGATGGAAGAGATGCGCCGCAGCTTGCAGCAAACCTATGAAAACCTGACCGAACTGAACAAGCTCAAGGACGAATACCTCTTCAGCGTGGCGCACGAGGTGCGGACACCGCTGACGGCGTTGCTGGCCACCGTCGAAATCCTGGCGGGCGACTACGAGCTGATGACGCCAGCCGAGCTGCGGTCAGCGGTCGAGCGCATCTCGCGTAGCTCGGTGCGATTGAGGACGTTGGTGGACAACGTGCTGGACGCCGGCAGCATCCGGGCGGGACGCTTCGATATTTATGTCACGCCGACCCGCCTCGACGTGGTGTTCGGGCAGGCGGTAGCAACGGTCCGTCCGCTGCTCGAAGGTCGGAGGCAGCGCGTCTCGCTGGTCACAAGCTCCCGGTACCGGCGACGCTCGGAGGGGGATTTGACCAGCGACGTGCGCGACCTCCCGGCCACGTTACCGCCGCTGTTGGCCGACCGTAACCGCCTCATCCAGGTGCTGACGAACCTGCTCACCAATGCCAGCAAGTATGCGCCGGCCGGGGACGACATTGTGGTCGAGGCCAGCTGGCAGGGCGAGCTGACGACGCCGGGGCAGGTGCGGATTGCCGTCACCGACCACGGCGCCGGTATCCCGCTGCCCGACCAGGCGACGGTCTTCGAGCGTTACTTCCGCTCCGCCACGACGCCGCAGGGGTCGCCGGGCACGGGACTAGGGCTGTCTATCGCCAAGGCTATCGTCGAGGCCCATGGTGGTCGCATCGGCTTAACGAGCGACGAGGGGGTTGGAACGACCGTGTGGTTCACCATCCCCGTCGCCAGCCGGACGACGCCAGGGCGGCACGATCAAATGGCAACGGATGGTGTGGACCTGGCGCTGGATTCCCGCGCACGTGGGAATGACGGAGTTGGGCCGGCGCTGCGCGAGCGAGAGGCGGTCGCCGGCCAAAGCTCCGGCGGTCGTTCGGGACTGGGTGAAGCCTAGCATGGCCGGAAGCTCTGCTGGCGAGATCGTGCGATGAGTGTGCTCGTCGTTGACGATGATCGCGACTTGGTGGACGTAATCACCTACATCTTGCGCCGAGACGGCATCGAGGTCACGGCGGCTTTCGATGGCCGGCAAGCCTGGGAACAGTTCCAACGGTCGGCGCCGGAGCTGGTGGTGCTGGACATCACGATGCCCGGCGTGGACGGGGTGGAGCTCCTGCGCCGTGTGCGGGCGGAGTCGACCGTGCCGGTGGTGATGCTGACTGCTCGCCAAGACGAGCCGAGCATTGTGGAGGCGCTGGACTTCGGCGCCGACGACTACATCACCAAGCCCTTCAGTCCGCGTCAACTCGTGGCGCGCATCCGCGCGGTGCTCCGGCGTGCCAGCGGGTATCAGCCGGCGAGCGCCGGGTCCGACCGCGAGCTGCGCTGTGGTGACTTGGTGCTCGATACCCATCTGCGGAGCATCACGCGCGGCGATACGCAGCTGCGCCTGACGCCGCTGGAGTACCGTATTCTGCACTACCTGATGATTAACCGCGGTCACGTGCTGGCAAGCTCGGCCATCGTGGAGCAGGTCTGGGGTTATGAAGGCACCGGGAACGAGGACTTGGTGAAGGTGCATGTCCATCGGCTGCGGCAGAAGCTAGAGCCGGACCCGGGAAAGCCAGTCTACCTACGCACGGTCCCCGGCGTGGGGTATCGCTTGGAAGAGCCGGTCGCAGAGTCATAAGTGATAGGCAGCGGTGCGCGCCGCAGTGCTGCTGGGGGGTAGTGTGGCTCCGCCGTGTCAGCAACGGGGGGGCGCTGCCCAACGTTCTACTAGCAGGTGGCTGGGCACGGCGGTCGGGCCTGCGGCAGTGGACAGCCGTGCTCGAGGAAACCTTTGTGTAACTCCCCGGACGGAGTGCTATGGTGCCGGTGACTCCATACAACGTCGGCTCTCCGCCAACCTGGGGGGCCGATTTTTGGGTTCCCGCGAAAGCGGGAATGACGACTTTTGCAACGGTCTTAGAGGGGAGAGTGGTATGGTCATGCCGGAGGTAGCGCCCCCGGAGCTTGCCCCGGACATGGAGCGCCGGTCGCGTCTCATTCCGCGCTACCGCGTGCTGCTCCACAATGACGAGTTCAACGAGATGGGCTAAGTGGTCCGCGCGCTCCAGAAGGCGGTGCCGTCGTTGAGTAGGGAAGAGGCGGAGGCCATCATGCTTGAGGCACACGAGGAGGGTGTGGCTACCGTCATCGTGTGCCTGCTGGAACTGGCCGAACTGTATCGGGATCGCTTGCGGAGCTTCAAGCTGACCAGCACCATCGAGCGGGAGTAGCGCGTTGTCCGCGCGTGTAGTAGAGTCCTCCCCGTCGGGAGTATTCCCGTTCGGAGCGGCGTCCCCAGCGCTCTCCTACCGGTCGTGGAGGCGTCGAACAACCTAGATGCCGAGGGCGTGGCCCACAGGTGCTTCCCTGTACCACATCCTGGTGGGTACTGATGCGGTGTCGGGCCGCATCGCGGTCCAGGGGGCACCGCCGGCTATGCTGCGGCTGCGCCGCTCGTTTGCCGCACTCCGCCATCGCGCGGAGATTCGGCGGCTTTTTGCGCCCCCGGTCTACCTCTTGCTGGCGCTGTGCCTCATCGCAGTCAACCTCATCCTGCCGCAGGAGCTCTTGGCGAGTATCCGGACAGCGCTCTTTGCGCCGGACTTCGAGGCTACACACGTGCAGGTCCTCCTCGATCAGGAGCGGCGGAACCCCGAACCCGCCGGTAGCTCCGCGCCATACGGTACTGACGTGCCGCGCCTGATAACCCTGTCGAGCGAAAGCAAGCTCTTGGCACGGAGAGACGAGCTTGTCCGTTACATCTGGCATGATCGGGGGTTTCCGCAGCAATCCACTACATTGATTACAAAGGATATCTTCGACCCTGATTTTAGCAGCTTGGACAACCTCAAAAGTATTGATCAGATCACAGTAGCGATGGATCATGGTATCAACTCTATTATTTATCTGCTCCATCCGGTGCGCGATAATCACAAGCTCATGATCTATCATCAGGGGCATCGTGGCGGATTTCTCTTGGGCAAAGAAACGATTGCCTATTTCCTCGGGAAGGGCTATGCGGTTGCTGCTTTTGCCATGCCGCTGCTCGGTATGAACAATCAGCCGGTTGTTGATCTCCCTCGTTTCGGCAAGCTACGACTACACACGCATGACCATCTGCGCTATCTGGATACCGCTACGTTTTCGTCGCTCAAGCTCTTCCTCGAACCGGTTGCCATTCTGCTGAATTACGTCGAGCAAGAGCATGACTTTCGGTCGGTCTCGATGACCGGGGTCTCCGGTGGGGGCTGGACCACGACACTGTATGCAGCCGTGGACCCCCGGATCACCCGCAGTTATCCGGTTGCCGGCACATTGCCAGTCTACCTAAGCTCGGAGGTGGAAGTTGGAGACTATGAAGAGGCGCTGCCGGAATATCTCGTAGAGCATGACGCTCGTCGCCACCGCGAGGTTGAGTGAGTCGACGCGACCGACCATGGGGAGGCGTAGGAGGTCGTCGCATGCTGCCGCCTGATTGGCCGATAGCCCTTCCCGCTCGCTGCCCATGAGCAGGACGAGCGGGGCGTCGTAGGAAACGGCGTCATAGTCGCGCGTGGCGGTGACTGCGGTGCCGGCGAGCCGGTACCCATGCGTCTGTTTCCAGGTGCATAGCTCGGCAAACGTCGTGCGTACCAAGCGTTGAGTGCAGATGGCGCCCATGCTGGCGCGCACGGCCGCGGGATGATACGGGTCGGTGGCGTCGCCGAGGAGGATCAGTCCGGCGCCGCCAACCGCGTCGAGCGTGCGTAGGATGGTGCCGACGTTGCCGGGGTCCTGGGGAGCGTCGAGGGCAACCCAGCACAGCTCGTTGCCGGGCCGCACGGTGGCGAGGGGGTGCCAGCGCTGGCGCACGACGGCCGCGAGTCCCTGCGGATGCTGGCGTGCCGCGAGGCGCTGCATCACTGCGGTCGTGACCTCCAACCTGGGGATGTCGCGGCCCACCTGCCGGGCGATCAGGTCGTGAGCGAAGTCGCTGGTCAGTAGCTCCGGGGCGACGATCAGCGACGTGATCTCGCTGTCACTGCGGATCGCCTCGACCACGAGCCGAATGCCCTCGGCGAAGAACAGGCCGCTGCGGCTGCGCTCCTTGCGGGTGGCCAGCTTGCGGACCTGCATGATCCGCGGATTACGGGGGCTGGCGATCAGAGCGGGTGCGGGCTGCGGCGGCATTGTTGGCCTGCCTCACCCCCCGGCCCCCTCTCCACTTGTGGAGAGGGGGTGTGTGGCGGTGGTGGGCGGGCGCCGTGGGGACATGAATTGCGGCCCCGTATCGGGGTGCGGGACATGCTTGCGCCGCAATGACGGAGGGCGGGAGGTGGGAGCCATTGCTATGTCACGTCACCGCCTTTGGCGGGGGTGTTGGAGCGCCGGGGGGTTGACGACATGCTGGGGCCGGCCCGCGATATAGGCCAGTACGTTGTCCACCGGCAGCCGGACCTGATTGGCCGAGCCTACGTCAGTCACCCAGGCGATGTGGGGGGCTAGGATCACGTTGTCGCGGGTGAGCAGGGGATGGTTGGGCGGGAGCGGCTCCTGCCAATACACGTCGAGGCCGGCGACGGCCAACGGTCCGTGGTCGAGGGCGTCGAGGAGCGCCGGCTCGTCAATCAGGGCCGCGCGAGCCGTGTTCACGAGTAGCGCACCGGGGCGTAGCAGTGCCAGCTCGCGCGTGCCGATGATGTTGGCCGTGCGGTCGGTGGCCCGGAGGTGGAGGGACAGCACGTGCGCTGTGCTGAGTAGCTCATCGAACGGCACCAACTCGGCGCCGCAGGCGGCGGCCCGGTCGGGATCGTGGGTCAGGCTCCAGGCGATCACGCGCATGCCGAGGGCGGCGCCCATGCGGGCCACCTGCTGGCCGATGAGGCCGAGGCCGACGAGGCCCAGCGTCTTGCCGCGCAGCTCCCAGCCTTGCTCGTGATACCAAGTGCCGGCGCGCACCTGGCGGTCGGTGAGCGGCAGGCGGCGGGCCGCGGCGAACATCAGGGCAATAGTCAGCTCGGCGACGGATTGCGTCGTGGCGCCGGGGGCGTTGCAGACCAGGACACCGTGCTCCGTCGCGGCCGGCAGGTCCACTTGGTCCGTGCCGGTGCCGACGATGGCGATCAGCTTGAGATTGGGCAAGCGGGCCAGCAGGGCGGCATCGAACACGGTATAGGCGCGCACGGTGACGGCAACGTCGGCGTCTGCCAGGCGGGCTACCAGCTCGTCGCGGTCGGCTGCGCGCGTGTCGTAGAGCGCGACATCGCCGGCCGCTTGCAGGCGGGCCACTTCGTCGGGGTAGTCGGCGTAGGCGGGGGGATAGTCGTCGGGGATGACGATTTTCATGGGGTCGCACCTCCTTTCGGTGTGCGGGCATTATAGCGGCTGAGGGGTAGTTGATAGTAATACCATCGGAAATATTGACAGTTGGAGTATAAGATGATAGGATAGGAGTGTCACCGCGATGGTGGGTGACGAGAGCGGATAGGCCGGCCAGAGGCGGCCGGCACTAGGAGCCGTAGGAGGTAAGGACGATGGAGAATATCACGCGACACAATCCCTTTGGTGCCGGGCGGCCGTTGAGCGAGATGGTGGACCGGCTCTTCCGTGACAGCGTCGTGTTGCCGCGGTTTGTGGAGGGCGATGAGCGGATCGCGGCGACCGGAGTGCCGAGCCTCTATGAGACCGAGGAGGGCTACGAGCTCCACGTCGCCGTGCCCGGCGCGCAGGCCGACAAGCTCGACATCTCGCTGCAGGGCGAGGTCATCTCGATCAGCGGCAAGAGCGAGTGGGCGGTGCCGGAGAAGGCGGCTCCCATTTGGCAGGGCATCCAGCCGCGCGAGTTTCGCTTCGCTTGGCGGCTGCCCGGCGAGGTGGAGGGCAGCGAGGTGAAGGCCAAGCTGGAGCAGGGCATCTTGCAGTTGACGCTGCCGAAGGCGCGGGCGCAGCGGCCGCGGCGGATTACTATCGAGACGACGGGCGGCTGAGGCGCATTCCTCACCCCCTGGCCCCCTCTCCACCATGTGGAGAGGGGGTTTTTGCCGCGTGTCGTTTTCGGGTGGGCGGGAATCTACGTCCTCGGGTGGCGTGCTTGACTTCCTCGTGTGATTTACTTATGATGGCGCTCCTGGATACCGTGTAGCGGTATTCACGACACAGTGTTGGGCGCACAGACCAATGAGTGACCGCAGGCCGATACCCAGCGGCGCGCTGTCCGACGGGACCGTGGCCTCACGCTTGGTTGCGGTACGTTGCTGGGATGGTGCGGTTCGTTGGGAGTGATCCACGATCCGATCTACAAGGGAGTAATGCTTATGTGGCTAGGCAGCAAGCGTGATCTACTGAAGGCGGGCGTCGCGACTGGCACAACACTCGCTATTTCTCACAGCGTAAAGGCCTATGGGCCTGACAGTTCCTGCCCGACCTATTATCTCCTGACACATCCTACGGCTAATGTCAGGAGGCTATGGAGGCTGCGAGGCACGCCTCATCTGTGGGTACAAGGAGCGCCTCAGAGGCAGGCAGGCGGCCCAGGCTCACAACCATGCTGGCAGTCGAACTCATATCATTGGCTTGGAGACACCCGCGCAGTCACGGAGGTTGAACGTCGCGGTGGAAGAATAGACTGGAATAGCATCTTTTGGTCACTCAGGTATGCGGCCGCCAGCGGCCGCGGCAGATCACTATCGAGACGACGGGTAGCTAAACGGCAGGCGCAGACCTCACCCCCTGGCCCCCTCTCCACCATGTGGAGAGGGGGTTTCTTGTCGCTTGTCGTTGTCGGGTGAGCGTGGGATTCCATGTGCTCGGGTGGGGGGGACGGGAGTGGTGTGCTGTGGCCCCACGGCGGCGGGATTTCCGCAGAAGTGGGAGTCCAGGGGGCCGTGGCAACTGGATTGCGGCTTGCGCCACAATGACGGGCGCAACATGTTGCGCCCCTACGGCGGCTGGATTGCCGCTTGCGCGGGGAGGCCAGGGCGCCCACAAGGGACGCCCCTACAAGGTTGGTGGGGTGTGGGTGGTCTAAGGGGGCAGAGAGTGGGGCGGCCGCGGGGGCCGCGGGCGGTTGATCCGAGGTGGAGAGAGTGGTGGGGCAGCAAGACGGAGGCTCGGACAGGGTGGCGGCGATTGCGCCGGGGGCGGATGAGGCTGCGCTGGTCCGGCGGAGTCAGGGTGGGGACCAGCAGGCCTTTGCGGTGCTGGTGCAGGCCTATCAGGGGACGGCCTACGCGCTGGCTTTGCGCCTGTTGCGGAATCCTGACGACGCCTCCGATATGGCCCAAGAGGCGTTCATCCGGGCGTGGCAGGCGCTACCGCGGTTTCGCGGTCAGTCGCGCTTTGGCACATGGCTGTATCGGATTGTCTATAACCTCAGCCTGAACCGACAGGATGCGCTGCGACGGCAGGGGATGCGCGTCGTAGACGGTGAGGCGGTGGCGGCTGCGCTGCCGGCCCGGGAGGGCGATCCGGTGCGGGCGGCCGAGGCGGGGGAGCTGCGGGAGTGGCTCTGGGAGCAAGTAGACTTGCTACCGGAACGCTACCGGGCGGTGCTGGTGCTGTATTATTTGCGCGAGCTGTCTTACGACGAGATCGCGGAGATACTGGAACTGCCGCTGGGGACGGTCAAGACGCATCTCTTTCGGGCCAAGGCGGGGCTGAAGCAGCGGCTCGAACATCAGTGGCCGGGGGGGCCGACAGTTGATATGCCCACCGATCCCGAGGGCGATCCGTCCACACGGGCGCAAGTCCGGCTGGACCGACCGACGATGCTAGACGGGAGCACGATGCGATGCGCTTGAGGGCCTTGATCTGTGCGCTCACCCGCCGCCGCTTGCCGGGCCTGGCCGCGCGGGCGGCTGCGGCCGGTGAGACGGCGCCGCCGCGCCACGTCCGGCAATGCGTGGACTGCAAACGGGAGTGGGGGCGCTGGTTGAGCATCGAGCAGGGGTTGTGGGCCGGCCCGGAGCAGCCGCCGACACCGGACCTGCTGCCGGGGATTATCGGCGCGCTGCCGGCGCAGGCGGCGCCGCTGCCGCCGGCACAGCATAACCGGGTGGCGCAGTGGTGGCCGTTCGCTGCTGCGCTGGCGGTCGTGCCGGCGCTGCTCCTAGGCAGTGGGGCCGCGCCGGCGCTGCTGGTGGTGGCGGTAGACTGGCTGGTCGGCGCGGCCGGTTCGGCCTGGGCGGCGCCGTTCTTCGCCCTGCTGGGGCTGTTCGGCGGCGCGACGGTATTGCTGGACTGGCTGGTGCCGCTCCTCGAAAACACCGCGCGATCCGCCGAGATGATTCTGCCGGCGTTGATCGCACTGATCGCGCTCAAGCCGCTGGTGCAACGGACGGTGGCGGCGCGGTAGGGGGCGGTGCCTCACCCCCCGACCCCCTCTCCATCGCGGAGCGATAGAGAGGGGGTGGATTGGGCCTAACCCCCGGCCCTCCTCACCGGGGAAGAGGGAGTTGGATTCCCGCTGGCGGAGACCTTTGCATAACCTCCAAGACGGAGTGCTGGGACGGCCGTTTCACCTCCCGCTAACCTGGGAGGTGCTGCTTTTAGATTCTCGCTGGCGCGGGAATCACCATGGCCTTGACCAGGCCACCGCAGGAAATGAAAATAACGACCGTCAGTCCGGCTTGCGCCGGAGTCCAGAGCCGGGGACCTGGATTGCGGCCGGCGCCACCGGGCTACCCCGGTGCAGGCGCAATGACGGAGGGGGGACTATTTCAGAGCAACGACGGGTTACGCAAAGGTCTCCTGGCGCGGGAATGACGAGCAGCTGGGCGCGATTTATCGCGCCCCTACAGACGCTTACTGCTCGGATTCTTCTTCCTGTAGCTGGGCTAGTGCCGCCGCGATGTCTGCGTCGGTGGCGGCGGACCATTCGCTGCGGCGCGCGGCCAGCGCCGCGAGCACCTGCCGGTTGGTCTGCCTTTGGTGGTGCAGTTGAAGCGCCGCGGCGGTGACGCGCTGCCGGTGGCTGGCCGCCAACGAGCCGTGTTTGCGGCGCACGATACCGGCAAACTCCCCGGTTTCGAGGTCGAAACCGGCCGCCTCAGCGTGTCGGAGCCATGCATGGTAGCTGACGGGACAGCGCAAGACTTCCTGCTCGTGCGCCCATTGTGGCCGGCGCTGCTCGACGGCACGGGCCAGCGCGCTGAGGAGCGCCGCGGCATCGGCGGGCCGGACGCGGCGCACGAGCCGGGCGAGCGCGGGCGTGGCGTCCCAAGCGGCCGGGAGCTGGGCGAGGACCGGGCGGTAGAGGGTTCGCAGCGCGCCGTGGAGGCCGGCACCCAGCCGCCAGTAGCGCTCGGCGACCGTCAGCTCTGCCGCGGCCAAGCGCCGCCCGTCGAGCGCCGCTAGCCGCTCTCCCTCGGACCAGCCTTCGAGTGTGCCCAACATGGTCGCTGGGGGGACCGGTTCGAGATGCGCCAACAGCTGAAAGCCGCTGCTGCGGGATCGCGTGGCGGGGGCGCCGCGCGGCAGACGGGGTAGGCGGACACCGGGGCGGACGTTGGCGAGCAGCTTGTGGAGCCAACGGTTGAAGGCGCTGTCCGGCGCGATGAAGATACCCTCCGGGACGAGCGTGCTGCCTACGTTCCCGGCCATCAGGGCGGTCAGTGCCGCGCGGTAGGCGGCGGAGGGGGCCTGGGCGACGATGGCCGCGGCGACGTCCGGCACTTCGCTGGCGATGCGCGGCAGGTTGCCGGCTAGGCGCACCGCCGACACCTGGGCCGGGTTGGCCATATCGAGCGAAACTTTGAAATCGGCGGCCTGGATAACCAGACGACCGCTGCGCCCCAGGGTGCCGAGCAGCAAGAGGTCCGGGGCCGACACGCCAGCGGTGTGGAGGGCCGGACCGGCGTCAGGCCCCGAGTCGACGCTGATGAGGTGGGTGATCGTGGCCGTGCGGCCCGCGCCGAGGGGGACGGACCAGGGCAGGCGCTTACTCAGCAAGGTGAGGCCAAGCTCCTCCCAGCGGCGGCCGATCAGCGCAGCGGCTTCGCCCCAGGCGCCGATGAGGCGCGAATACTCCTCCGCCTGGACACTGGTGCCGGGGAAGTCGGCGATGGTGAGGAAGCGGGGCGGTAACGGCAGGGTCGGCTTGGAGGGGCTAGGACCGCGTGCTTTGCCGGATGGTGGTGATGATTTCTGTCGCACAACACTTCCCCGGTCAGCGGCGTGTATCGGAGCGCCAGCAGCCCGCAGCGTGCCGGGCACGTCCAGGGTGAGGATACCATTGTGCTGGCCGGGGTGGGGGTTTGGGTCTGAATCAGGATTTGCAGGATGCAAGGATGAGCAGGATGGATTGCCGCGTGGACGGGCATGACGGAGGGGAGGCAGGATTGGCGACTTTTGCAAAGAGAACTATATGCGAGAGTAAACGGCCACTGGCCGCACGTCCCTTTTGTAAAGGTCTCCCGCGGCATGGCCCTAGCCGCGTATCGGCGGTGCCTGGACAGGTGCTTGCGGTGGGGTTAGCATGGTCGCTGGTGGTGTGCGGGGGATGACAGAATCAGGATTTACGGGATTAGAGGATGAGCAGGATTGGTGGCTGCCCCGCTGCGCGGGGGGACGGACGCAGCGGCGGTTGCAAGCGCCCCTACGGCTGGGACGGTACCTGCCCTGGTCGGCGGTGAGGAGGGCCTGATGGTGAAGCGTGTGGGAGTCGGGCTGATTGGCTGTGGGACGGTGGCGACAGAGCGGGTCGAACGCGCCTATCCGGCCTTGCACGATCTCGCGGAGGTCGTCGCGACGTGCGATCCGGTGCCGGAGCGAGCGGAGCAGCTGGCCGCCCACGCCCGGCGGTCGGGCGCCGACTGTCGCGTCTATACGACGCTCGATGATCTGTTGGCCGATCCGCGGGTGGAGGCGGTAGACATCTGCACGCCGCACCCGCATCATGCGGAGCCGGCCCGCGCGGCCGCTCGCGCGGGCAAGCACGTACTGGTCGAGAAGCCCATGGCGACGACCCTCGACGACGGGAGGCGGATGCTGGCCGCGGCCGAGCGTGCCGGGGTTATCCTGTGTGTCAATGAGCAGCTGCGGGTGCAGGAGCCGGTGCTGAGGGCGCGCGACATGATCGCGGCCGGCGAGATCGGCACGCCGGCTGTGGTGCGTGCTCATCGGATCGGGTATCTGGAAGAGCGCTGGATGGCGCGCGGCTGGCGCCAAGATGCGGCGCGGGCCGGTGGCGGGATGCTGCTGGACCAGGGGCCGCACTATTTCGCCATGCTGCGCGTGCTGGCGGGGCCGGTGGCCGGCGAGGTGACGCACGTGTCGGCGCTGGCCGGGACGGTGCGTGAGGATTGGCGTGCCGAGGATACGGCGGTGGTGGTGCTGCGCTTCGAGTCCGGGCTGCTGGGTGAGGCGCTGTATTGCTGGGCGACGCGGACACCCGATCACGGTGCGGTCGGCTCTGCCTACGGCACTCGTGGCAGCCTGGACGTTATCTCGGCGCAGGGTGGCCTGATACTGCACCGCGGCGACTTGCCCGGCGGTCGACGGGTGGTTATCCCCCACGACGGCTATGACCATAGCTACAACATGAGCATTGCCGACTTCCTGCGGGCGGTGCGCGGTGAGCAACAAGCTGCCAGCACGGGCAAAGAGGGGCTACGCGACCTGGCGGTGGTCGAGGCGTGCTATCGCTCGTGCGGCTCCGGACGGGTCGAGCGGGTCGAGGCCGTAGAGTAGGCAGGACCGGTCGGTCGCGGACCGCCGGGAAGGATGACGTGACAGATGAGTCCGGCCTGGGTTTGGGACGTATTCGACAAATTGGACTGGTGCCGGCGGCCGCGGTCGGAGCTGACAGCGCCAGAGCAGGAGTTCGTCGAGGCGACGGTGCTGGACGAGGAGGGAAACTGGGGGCAGGACCTCGAACGGCTCAAAGCCCTGCTGGTCGACCATCCCTCCATCATCGAGAGGGCCGGCGCGGCGGCCCTGTCCACCGCGATCCGCTCTAGGGAGCCGGACGAGGTGAGCGCCGAGGTGGTCGGGTTCTTGGTTGAGAACGGTGCCCGGTTCGAGTACCCGAAGGACAGCTTCAGCCCGGTGCATGAAGCGGCGTGGAGCACGGCGCACGGGCAGGGTGGGATCGAAAGGTTTCGCATCATCTTCGAGGCCGGCCTGGCCGATGCTGCCCAGGTCGGTATCGAGCCGCCACACAACGGCCTGACTTCCGGCCACCGGTCACTGCTGCACATCACGGCCATGTTCGGCCACCCGGCGCTGACCGAGCTGCTGCTCAAGCATGGGGCAGCCAAGGTCATTGATGCCCGGCTGAACGGAAACGCCGATACGGCGCTCCAGCGGGCCGCGCAGGCGGGACTCTGGCGGGGCCGGCGACGTGAGGTTGCCAAGATACTGCTCGCGCACGGGGCGTACTACGACATCTTTTCGGCCTGCGCCCTCGACGACGGGAAACGGCTGCGGGCCTTGTTGGCGGAGGAGCCGACCGCCGTGGGTGCGCGGCACTCCGACCGGACGACGCCGCTGCATTGGGCCGCGGCGGCCGGCGCCGTAACCTGCGCCGAGGTGCTGCTGACCGGCGGCGCGGACGTCGGGGCGCTCAACTCCGGCAAGAAGACGCCGCTCCACAAGGCCGCCGAGCCGCACGGCACCGCGCCGGCCGATTGGACATTCCCGCCCATCGAACAGGTCATCGCGCTGCTGGTACAAAACGGCGCCAACGTCAACGCGCAGGACAACAAGGGGCGTACACCGCTCCACCTCGCCACCTACGGGGGATGCGCCGCGGCCGCCGAGCAGCTTATCGCGCTCGGTACCGACACGACGATCAAGAACAGGCGGGGGAAGACGGCGTTCGAGGTCGCCAGAATGGACTGCCTGTACCTCAAACCGAGACGTCCCAAAGCCAAGAGACGGACTGCAGGGCGTCGGTAGGGGGAGGGTTGACCTCACAAGGGTAGGTTTTTGTCTGCATCAGGATGGTCCTCACCCCGGGCCCCTCTCCACATGTGGAGAGGGGGTATAGATTCCCACTTGCGGGGGAATGGCGAGTGCCTGGGCATGATTCATCGCGCCCAGGCACAAAAAACCTACCCTTGTGAGGAGGGTTGACGGAGGAGAGGCAGCCCGCGGGTCGCGCCGATGACGGGAGGAACAGCATGGCAGACGGAACTGACGCTGCCAGGTCTGCACAATCAAATGGAGGTATGTGGAGCAGACCTGGCACGGCACAGCTACAGGCCGGCATCGCGCCGGTGACGATCACGCCGGACCGTCCCCTCTCGCTGGAAGGTTACGGCGCGCGGCAGGGGCCGGCTACGGGCACGCTCGACGAGGTGGAGGCGCAGGCGCTCGTCCTGGACGATGGGAGCACACGCGCGGCCATCGTCGCCGCGGACTTGTGCGGCCTGGAAGCGGAATCGGCCGAGCGGATACGGGTCGCGGCGCAGGCCAGTGGCGTGCCCGGCGAGAACATCATGATTACCTACTCGCATTCGCACTCGGCGCCGCTGGTAACTCCCTTTGCTGCCGAGCGGGTTGACGGCGAGTACCTGGCCTGGATGGAGCGGACCATTGCGGAGGCGATCATCGCGGCGAGCGGGCGGCTGGCGCCGGTCACGCTGGGCGTCGGCACCGGCGAGGTCAACTTCACCGTCAACCGGCGGGTGCGTACCGCTGCGGGCACAGTGATGCGTGCCAATCCGGTGGGGCTGGCAGATCGGCGCGTGCGGGTGCTGCGGCTGGACCCGGCGGACGCGCCGGCGGCACCGGGCATGCTCGGCGGCGCGCCGTTACCACAGGCGGATCCGGTCGCTATCCTGTTTTCCTACGCGACCCACCCCGGCGTGCTGCGCGACGAGAGCTATCTCTACAGTGGCGAGTATCCGGCGGCGGCGCGGCGGGTGGCGGCAGCTATGTATGGCGCCAACGGAGGGGGCACCGGCCCGCCGGCGATGTTCCTGCCGGGGTGCTTCGGCAATCTGCGGCCTCACCTACTTGCGCCCGATGGCGGCTTCCGCTCCGGTACGCAACACGAGCTGACCGTGTTGGGCCGGATGCTCGGTAGCGAGGTCGTGCAGGTCGCCGAGCGCATCGCCACGGCGCCGGTGAGCACCATCGCCATGGGGCGGCGGCCGGTATGTCTACCGTACAGCCACGTCCCCGACGCGGCCGAACTGCGGGCGGCCCTGTCCGGGCCGAAGGGGTTCTGGGCGGAAACGCTGTTGGACCGCCTGGGTCGCGGTGAGCAACTGCCGGAGGCCGAGATGGCAGAGGTGCAGGTGCTGCGCGTGGGGCGGCACTGGCTCGTAGCCTTGCCCGGTGAAACGACGCTGGAGATCGGTCTTTCGATTGAACGTGGGCTGGTCGAGCGCGGGCTGGCCGACCCGGCGCGGGGTGATATGACGCTGGCGGTAGGCTACGCCAACGGGTACGTAGGCTATCTGTGCTCTGCCAGCATCATCACCGAGGGCGGCTACGAGCCGGCGACTTCGTTCTACGAATATCTGCGGCCGGGATCGTTCGGCTCGGAGGTCGAGCCGGCGCTGGTCAAGGGGGCCTTGGAGGTGGCCGAGGAGCTTGGCCCGGCGGAGGCGTAGCGGTTCAGCCGGAGGAGAGCTTTGTATGCTTACCCGGATGGAGTGCCACGGTGGCCGTGGCACCACTCTCGCCAATCTGGGGGGCGGTTGTTTTGGATGCCCGCTGGCGGAGACCTTTGCGTAACCTCCAAGACAGCGCGCGGTGGTGGCGGTGACTCCACCTCACCAACCTGGGAGGACCGGTTTTTAGATTCCCGCTTTCGCGGGAATGACGAGGTATGTAGAGATCTCCTGGAGCGGGAATGACGGAATAGGGATTGTTTTCATAGGAATGGCGATTACTGCAAAGGTCTCAGTCTGCAAAGGTCTCAGGAGGAGAGCATGCCCAAGATTGCGCTCATCGGCGCCGGCAGCGTCGTCTTTGCCCGGCGTCTCACCATAGACATCCTATCGTGGCCGGAGCTGGCTGCCGGCACCATCGCCCTGATGGACATTGACGCCGAGAGCCTCAACGTCATGGGGCAGCTCGCGCAGCGCATGATCCGGGAGCAACGCCTGCCCACGCAGATCGAAGTCACCGAGGATCGCCAGCGGGCACTCGACGGGGCCGACTACGTTATCACCTCGATTGACGTTGGCGGTCGGGAACTGCGGGAGCGCGACGTCGCGATTCCGCAGCAGTACGGTGTCTACCAAACCGTGGCCGACACGATTGGTCCGGGCGGCGTCTTCCGCGCGCTGCGGACCACGCCGGTCCTGGTGGATATTGCCCGCGACATGGAGGCGCTGTGCCCGCAGGCGCTCCTACTGAACTACACCAACCCGATGAACATCAACATGTGGACGATTGGCGAGGCGACGAGTATCCCGGCAGTTGGGCTGTGTCACAGCGTCCAAGGCACGGCCGGGCAGCTGGCGCGGTACATGGGCCTGCCGTATGAAGACCTGGCCTATTGGGTGGCCGGGATCAATCATCAGGCCTGGTTTCTGCAACTGCGGCGCGGCACCTATCGGGGCGAGGACCTGTACCCGTTGCTGCGGGAGAAGCTGGAGGACGCGGCGGTTTATGCCCAGGACCGGGTGCGTTTCGAGGTGCTGCGGCACTTCGCGTATTTTGTCACCGAGTCGAGCCGGCACATGTCCGAGTACACGCCTTGGTTTCGGCGCACCGCCGAGCTACGCGAACGCTTTGGGCCGCCCGGTGCCGGCGCGGCCCGGACGGCCGGTGGCGGCAGCAAGGCGGTGGAAGTGCCTGGCGGTGACGCCGCGCGCCGAGCGGAGCACTTCGACGAGATTCGGGAGGAGCTTCGCAGCACCGAGCCGCTGCCGTTCCAGCGCACGCACGAATACTGCTCTTTCATCCTACACGCCATCGAAACGAACACGCCTTTTCGGTTCAATGGCAATGTGCCCAACGAGGGGCTGATTTCCAACCTGCCGGCCGGCTGCAACGTGGAGGTGCCGATCCTGGCGGATAGTGCCGGCTTGCATCCCTGTGCTATCGGTGATCTGCCGGCGCAGTGTGCGGGGATCAATCGGACAAACGTCAACGTGCAGGAACTGGCGGTCGCTGCGATCTTGAACCGGGACCGCGAGGCGGTGTATCAGGCCATTGCGCTCGATCCGCTGACGACGACGCAGTGTAGCCTGGACGAGGCGCGGCGGATGACGGACGAGCTGTTCGCAGCCTCGGCCAACTATCTGCGGCTGTAGGACCGAGAGGGCAATGGGGAGGTGAGCGGGATGAAGCAGCGGGTGCCGATACTCGTCTACCATCACGTACACCGCGATGACCAGCGGGAGCTGCGAGCGCCGTCGGGGGAGCGGGCCACCGGGGTGATCGGGGCGACGGTGCTGCGGCGGCAGCTCGACTACCTGGTCGCCGAGGGCTGGGAGGTGATCTCCACGACGCGCCTGGTGGATTGGCTGGAGCAGGGCGTCAGTATCCCTCGGCGGGCTGCCGTGCTCCACTTCGACAACGGCTGGCTGGATACCTACACGGTGGCCTGGCCGATCCTCCGCGAGTACGGACTGACGGCTACCTGCTACCTGATTAGCACCCTGGCGGCGGCCACGGAGGGGCAGCCGGTGGCGGTGGCCACCTCGACCGAGGGCGCGGTCGCCAAGCCCGGCCTGACATGGCAGCACGCGGCAGAGCTGCTGGCCGACGGGTGGGAGATCGGCGCCCACACCGCTACGCATCCGCGGCTGGCCGAAGTGCAGGCGGTGGCGGGTGACGCCGAGGTAGTAGCCGAAATAGAGCGCTCCCATGCCATGTATCGGGAGGCGCTGGGCGTCGTGCCGGCGCACTTCGCCTATCCGAGCGGCTCGCGCAACGCCCGGACCGACGCTTTGCTGGCGCCGTATTACCGTTCCCTGCGGCGCTGGCACTTCACCTCCCCGCCGCGGTGGACGTACACCGACCGCAGCACGTCACCGCTGGCCTTGGAGTGCCAGAATATGGACAACACCGTACCGTTTGGAGACTTCACCCGGCTGTTCGAGGGGGTGTGGGCGGGCTAGACTGGGGCGATTTTGTCAGAATCAGGATTTGCAGGATGCAAGGATGAGCAGGATGGATTCCCGCTGGCGCGGGAATGAGGGGTTACGCAAAGGTCTCCTGGCGGGGGAATGACGAATATCTGGGCGCGATGAATCGCGCCCCTACACAAAAATCTACCCCTGTCAGCCTAGAGGCCCCGCGCTGCGGCGGGGGGAGATTGTGGGCGGCGCCGCAATGATGGGAGCGAGGGCAAGGAGGTTGGTGATGGAATATCGCACGTTCGGCGCGACCGGCTTACGGGTCTCGGCCATTGGGCTAGGTGCCTTTCCGCTCTCCGGGATGCGCCAGCAGCCCGACGGGCGCATGCTCGGCTGGACGGGTACCGATGACCGCGAGGCCGTGGCGCTGATCCACCGCGGTGAAGAGCTGGGCGTCAACCTGATTGATACGGCGGAGTCCTACGGGGCCGGTCACAGCGAGATCATCACCGGCAAGGCGCTGGCCGGGCGACGTAACCGCTGGATTGTGGCGACGAAAGTGAGTCCCTTCACGAGGCCGGCGCCCAATATGGGGTCGGCCGGCAGCCCGTTGACTGCTGCCACGGCGCGGCAACGCATCATCGAGGCGTGTGAGGGCAGCTTGCGCCGCCTCCAGATGGATTACATAGACCTGTATCAGCTGCATGCGATCCCCGCCGCGCCGGCGATGCCGGCCGTGATGGAGGCGCTGGCGACGCTGCACGAGCAGGGCAAGGTCCGCTGGTATGGTATTTCCACCAACGACCACGCGGCGATCCGGCAGCTCCGCACGCTCGGCCCGATTGACGTGCTCCAGATCGGCTACAACCTGCTGGAGCGGGAGGCCGATGCCTTGTTGGACTGGTGTCGGGAGGAGCGGATCGGGACGCTGATCCGGGTGCCGTTGGCCAAGGGGATGCTCACCGGGAAGTACGTCGGGGCGCGGGCGGTGGTTGTGCCGGAGGATGACGTGCGCTATGACCGCTTCCAACTGCCGGAGGCGGTGGATGCGCTGCAGAAGCTACCGCAGCTCGACTTCCTCGCGGCCGGGACGGGGCGGACGATGGCGCAGGCGGCGCTGCGCTTCGTGTTGGATCAGCCCGGCGTGTCGTGCGTGATTGCCGGCGCCAAGAATCGGGAGCAGATCGAAGGGAACGCGGCCGCAGTCGAGGTGCCGTCGCTGTCGGAGGGGGAAACGCAGCGGGCAGTGGCGATTGCGGACACGATCCGCACGCCGGGCTGGACCTAGGCGCGCTGCCAGTGCTCACCGCGTCGGCGTTTTTCCTAGTGCAGCCTCGTTACTTGTCAGCAACCTACTCCGCACTGTATCCTATGCGCGTTACCCTTGCAGCTTGTGAGGAGTGCAGCAAGGGTGAGATGCCTGATCGCTCGCCGGGCGTCGTGTCACACTGGGCGAGCACACACACCGCTCCCTGCAGGGAGCGAGTATCTAGGAGGTACGCCGATGGCAGGTGTAATCCGCAGACGGTATTTGGGAGGCGCGGCAGCGGCAATTGGGGGGTTACTCGCCGCTGCCTGTGGTGAGATCGAAGTCCGCTACGTCCAAGGGCCGGCGGGTCCAGCGGGTCCGGCGGGCGCACGTGGTGCGACCGGCGCGGCCGGCGCGGCCGGCCAGACGGGGGCTGCCGGGCAAGCAGGGCAGACGCAAGTGGTCGTGCAGGAGAAGGTCGTCACCGTCGAGAAGGTCGTCGAGAAGGTTGTCGTACAGAAGGCGGCGCCGGTGAAGCTCACCTATCTCAACAAGCACTTCCCCGGCACGGTGAACTACGATTGGGACTTCCGCATGTACGAGCGGATGGGCGAGGAATTCCCGCATATCGTATTCGAGCACAGCCCGATCACGACCTCGCGCAAGGAGGCGTTCATCGTGCGCGCGTCCGCTGGCGTGCCCGCGCACATGGTCCAGAACGACTGGGGCGTGTGGCTGGACCTGGCGCGCGGTGGCAGCATCCTGGAGCTGACCGACCACTTCAAGCGGGAGAAGGTCGTCCCCACGGAGACCTTCCTGCGCTGGTCGGTGGAGCAATACAGCTACGCCGGCCGCATGTTCGGTTTCCCGTTGTCCCAGTCGTCCGATTCGTTCCCGTACAACAAGGGCCTCTTCGACAAGGCCGGGTTGCCGCACCCGCCGACGGACGTTGAGGACCAGACGTGGACGATGGAGACGTACCTGGAGACGCTCCAGAAGCTGAAGCAGGCTTTGGGCGAGGATGCCGCCGCGATGGGCAACGGCCACGGCTACCACTGGAACCGGGGTACCTGGTACGGCCACTCGTCGTGGGATGACGTGGCCGTGAAGCCGACCATGGATCACGAGCTGTTCATCAAGGGCAACCAGTTCTGGCAGGATCTCAAGCACAAGCACCGGCTGATCATGGATTCGGAGTTCTCGAAGGCGATTGGTGGCATCGGCAAGGGCTTCCCGGCGGGGAAGGTCGCGATGTACTACACCTGCTGTCCGCACAACGTGCTGCGGGACGCGCAAACAACTGGGGTCGAGGCCGGCATGGCGACGCTGCCGTTCTCTGGCTGGGACACGAACGGCAACACGCTGTTCCCCGGCAAGAACATCTCCGGGCGTGTGTGGCCACACAACATGCACGTTGCCAAGGAGATTACGACGGAGGAGCAAGAGGCAGCCTGGACGTTCTTCACGTGGCTGCTGAAGGATCCGAGGAACGGCGGCCTGATGCCACCGTCGAACCAGCACATCGTGGCGCCGTATCTCGACACGGCGTACTCCGACGTGGCCCAGAGGGACTTCGAGAGCATTACCGGTGTGGATAGCGTCGCGAGCGGCGCGCCGCTGCAGAACGCCTTGACCGAGTATCCGAGCTTCTGCGGGATGTTGAAGTACGAGGAATACTCGGATGCGTGGGACGCGATCAAGGACGACTGGACCAAGCACGAGGACAACGAGATGTCCTCGCGCGACTTTTCAGCCCGCGCCCAAGAGGTCTTCCTGAACGCTGGGCTGGGCACGAAAGCCCTGTAGCAACGGGCTACTGCACCCCTTCCGGGGCGCGGTCGCTTGCGAATAGCTCAACCGCGGCAGGTATCGGCGAGATCGCCGGTACCTGCCTGTTTTTATGGCCTCTCTCCGGCCCCCCTATGGTCCCCCCGCTGCGCGGGGGGACGTGGATTCCCGAGTACGCGGGAATGACGGAGAGGTGGTATTTTCAGAGCTGACGGGGGAGGGGCGCAGCATACGACGTGCTGTGTCCCTATCGTGTTAATCCGGGGCGCGATGATAGTCTGCATCAGGATGTGCAGGATGGATTGCCGCGGGGGAGAGGGGTTTGGATTCCCGCTTGCGCGGGAATGACGAGTGGGACAACAGGTATGACGGGGGTAGCCAACCACCGGTTTGTCAGGGTACCGGCCCCTCCTATGGTCCCCCCACTGCGCGGGGGGATGGGCGCAACATGTTGCGCCCCTACGGCTTCCCCCCCACCTACCCCAGTCAGGGCCGGGGTAGGTCGTGCCGTCCGTCAGGACGGGGGTGCGAGGTGCGGGCCTAACGCTGCACGCAGGGGGGCGAGGAACTCATCGTCACCGACCTGCACGGGACAGGCCGCCCGGCGCGCCGCGGCGAGAGGATCGAAGTAGCCTAGCGTGCGAGCCACGTCGGCCGCGCGCTCCGGGTAGGTCCGCAGGTAGTCGTTGAACTCTTCGAGGGGGTAGTCATTGGTCGTGGGGAGCGTAGCGGCCAGGCGGTAGAACAAGGACGGCGCGGCGCGCACGCTAGATACCGCTCGGCCACGGAGGGCCGCCACAAAGAGGGCCACGTCGTTGCCAGTGACCGTGATGGCGCTGTGGTCCACTTCTTCCGGTGGGCGGCTCAGGACAAAGTCCACGGCGCGGCAAGCGTCGGCCACGATGCCGCGATAGGCGTAGGCTTGCGGCGATTCGATGCCATCAGTGAGCAGGCCGGGATAGGCTGCTGCGTAGGGCCGGTCGCTGAGACGCTGGCCGCGATGACAGATGGTCAGCACGGCCCGCTGCTCGGGCCAGCGGTGGTCCAGGGCACCCACGGGTACATGCACCACACTGCCGTAGCCGGGCAGCTGCACTTCCACGCCACGCGGTCCGGCGCCGGCCGCTGGCGGCGGGGGGTGGACGTAGTACGCGAACAGACGGTAGGGGCCGATACCGGTGAAGCGCACGCCGTACACCAGCGCCTCCGCTGACGACCGCAGCGGCAGTAGCTCGACTTCGGGCGCTAACTCCGTGTTCGCCAACTCGGTCGCTATGGTGCCCCAGAAGGCATCAAAGTCCGCCGGCTCCGGTTGATGAGGCAGCGTAGGTGTCTGCATTGGATTTCCTTCGAGTCCTTGCTTGTTGCCCGTGCAGGAGTATGGCTCAGGCAGTCCGGCGCTAGGCGGCGACTTGAAGATGGTGGCGCATCCACTCGCGGACGTGCGGGGTGTGTTTCGCGCCGCCGGCACCGTGCCCCTCGCCTGGGTAGGCGTGTAGCTCCTTGACCGCCGCGCCTACCGCCGCGAAGACGGCGTAGCCCGTTTCCGGCGGACAGACGGGGTCGGCCAGCCCGATGTTCATGAGCGTCGGGCAACTGATGCGCGGCGCCATGTTGATGCCGTCGTAGAAATCAAGCGTCCGCAGGACCGCCGCGCGGCGGTCCGGATAGGTCCGGAGGTAGTCGTTAAGCTCTTCATACGGATAGGTGTGTGTCAGGTCAATGGCCTCGCGCATGCCGCAAAGGTAGGGCGCGCCGGGGCAGGCCGCGCGGATGGCGGGATGCCAGGCCGCCGTGACAATAGTCAGGGCGCCGCCTTGGCTGCCGCCGGTGACGGCGACGCGCTCCGGGTCCACCTCGGGGCGGCTGAGGAGCAAGTCAATTGCCCGCCAAGCATCGCAGTAGAAGCCGCGGTAGCCGTAGGTCTGGTAGTCGGCCAGGTTATGCGTGAGCAGGCCGGGGTAGCCGGGATTGAAGACGCCATTCGACCGTAGCTTGCCGCGGGGGGCAACGGCCATGGCGGCATAGCCCTCCCGCGCCCACTGCTTTGCCGTGCCTAGCTGCGGCTCACTGACGTACCCAGGCATGATGGCGAGGGCCGGATTCCGCTGACCGGCGCTGTGGCGCGGCACGCAGTACCAGCAGGCGATCCGCAGCCCCTCCCAACTGGTGTAGAAGCCCTCGTAGACAACGACCTCGTCGGTAGAGCGTAGCGGCACGAGCCGCACCTCCGGCGCCAGGGGAATATCCTGGAGCCGGTCCCACGTCTCCTGCCAGAAAGTATCGTAGCCCGCCGGCTTCGTGACGGACGTGCCATAGCCGGCCGGATCGCTGCGGTCATACGGTTGCCCGTCACGGTCTACGGCGCCTACGCGGCTGAGCTGAAGGTCCATGGTTCTGGCCTGCACCGTCTCTTGATCCTCTCCTACACGAGCAGCGCCGGCGGCACTGTGGGCCGATGCTGTGCGGGTTCGCAAACTACCCAGGGTCAGGCGGCAGCGGCGCACGCCGCCGACCGCTCTTGTGCGTGAAGGGTACACAACGTTCCATACCACCGTCCTATTGTGTGCCGAGCGGCAGGAATGCGACCCTAGTCAACGGGACCAGGGCAATCGCATTCTGAATTGCCCCTCGTCACTCCGGCGCGAGACGGCGCTGAGTTCCCGCTTACGCGGGAATGACGGGCCGGGGGTGGGAATGACGGGAGCGATGGAGCTCAAAATGCGATTGCCCTGCACGACCCTAGCCAACGGGATAGGGCCTTGCCATTGTCATTCTGGTTTCCTGTGTTGCCCTGAGCCTTTCGGCTACGCTCAAGGTAAACTCCGCGAAAGGACTCTCCCCCGTAGGGAGATTCTTCGCTTCGCTCAGAATGACAAGGTTGGCCGCTCAGAATGACAAGGTTGGCCGCTCAGAATGGCCGGTTTGGCGGCGGCTTCGGAAAGGCCCTGCCAACGGGGCGCGGCCGCTTGACGATGCCTGGCGGCCGTGCTACGATGCCCTGTGCTGGTTCGTGCGGGCATGGTGTAGTTGGTAACACGCGACCTTCCCAAGGTTGAGATCGAGGGTTCGAGTCCCTTTGCCCGCTCCTAACGGTGACTTGGTTGCCACTTCGGTCTGCCGCTCGGCAGGCCCTTTTTTGTGTGTGCGGCGGTTGCCGGTTGTCCTCGCCGGCGTGGCCCGCAGAGATGCATGGGCTATCCAGCGGCCGGCTACACGGCTCTTTGGCGCGGACCATGGCCCACGGAGCAACACCGTCCATGTGACCGAGAGGCTAACTAGCGCAGAAACACGAAGGGATAACGCGGTATGACGCACCTCATGGAGCAGATTGGGGGCTGGATCGAGGAGTTTATCATCACCATCGGCTATCTTGGCATCGTCGTCGTGATGGCCATCGAAAATATCTTCCCGCCGATTCCGTCCGAGATGGTGCTGCCGTTCGGCGGGGCGCTGTCGGCTAAGGGTGAGCTGAACTTTTGGGGCGTGGTGGCGGCGGGAACCGCCGGCTCGCTGATCGGGGCGGTGGTGCTCTATGCTATCGGGTACGTGGCGCGCGAGGCCGGCGTGCGGCGGCTGGTAGCAGCCTACGGGAAATATATCTTTATCTCCGAGCAGGACCTCGACCGCGGGGCGGCGTGGTTCGAGCGCTACGGTGAGGCGGTCATCCTTTTCGGGCGGCTCGTTCCGATTATCCGCAGTATCATCTCCCTCCCGGCCGGCTATACGCGGATGAGTACTGGCCGGTTTCTGCTCTATACTACCCTCGGCACGACGCTGTGGAGCTTGCTTCTGACCTACGTTGGCCGGGTCCTCGGCGAGAACTGGATAGATATCCGGGACTATATGAAGCCCTATGAGAACGGCACGCTGGTCGTGCTGGTGCTGGTCGTTGTAGTGTTCATCGGCTGGCGTGCGCTCCGCTGGCGCCGGCAGCCGCCAGACTAGGGCGTGTTCACACTAAGCTGCCAGCTGCTCCTGTCAGCCGGTCATTGCGGGCGCAGCGCGGAATCTCAAGCGCCCGCTGGCCCAAACCGGTGCTCACGACAAGGAGTTGAGACCCTTCACTGCGTTCAGGGTGACATTATGACGGTATGGGAACGGTTGTGTGAACACGCCCTAGATGGCGGGGCCTACCTCATCCGGCCCCCTCCCTAGCCCTCGACCGGGGAGGGAAGCGGCTTCCGGCTCTAGCTACCTTGGGCCGCTGGTAGCTCGACCGGGGTGAGCGTCACGGTCGAGCCACCAGCGGGGGGTATGACGTACTCGCTCAACCGCTCCCCCGTGAGCACGAAAATCCGGTCGCCGGCCTCGTCAACCCACACGTCGCGGATTGTTTCGTCCGGGCTGACGGCTCCGACCAACTCGCGCTCGAACTGCCCGCTCTTGGCTAGCTGCACGATGCGACCATTGCCTGTGTCCACCACGTAGAGCGAGTTGGCGGATGAAGAGGTCGTGATTGCTTGGGGATTTTGCAGTGGACGTTCGAGGCCTTGCAAGGTAAAGGGCCGTGGCTCACCGCTGCGGTACCGCGTGATACCACCGTCGGCGGCGAGGACGAAGATGTCGCCGTCTATGGCGAGGTCGAGCGCCGTCGCGATCTCAGCGGGGACCGAGGTGCCAAACCATTCGTCCGGCGGCAGGGCATAGGTCCCGAGCGCAGTCGGCTTCCAGCGGAGGAGCTGGTTGGCGCCGGCATCTACCGCGTAGAGATTGACCGTGTAGGTTTCGAAGCCGAGGACACGCTGCCAGGCTGCCGATCCTGGCAAGCGTCCAGAGCGCATCGTATCGTCGGCGGTGAGGAACCAGTAGTGCCCTGTACTGTCAATGGATACGACTCCATCGGTCGTGGTGACCAGATAGGCCAGATCGCCGACAGTCTGACCGGCCTTGTTGCCGCCGCGCTCCAGCAGCAGCTCAGGTCCTTCGCCGGGGCGCACGGCCAGCACGGCGCGCGGCGCATCCAAGATGAAGAGGCGATCACCAAAGCGGGTGACTGCGGAGAACTGCGTGGGGCGGTTGATCCGTTCGGCCGAGAGGATGGATGGCTGGGGCGGGGGTGGGGGCACCAACCCGGCGATGCGAGTGCTCTGGGCCGCCACGGTCGCCCGCAACTCGGCAGCGCGCTCGCCGGAGCGCTCATCAAGGGCATTAATTTTGGCCAGCGCCTCGACGACGGCGGCCTGCCCTTGCTCGCGGTCGGTCACGTTGGCCAGATCGGCAACGGTCCGTTCGGCCGCCGCCAGGGACTGGGCGTCCGGGGTGGGTGAGGTGGCCACCTCAGGAACTGGCCCCGCGCCGCTCAACCGGCTGAGGATGAAGATCAGGAAGATGACCGCCACCAGACCGACGAGAATGAGGCGCAGGCGCCCCTGCAGCACCTCATTCAGACGCTGCCAAGCATTCGCAACCATACTTGAAAAACCGGCCACCGGCGCTGATGACACGGGCCGGCCATAGCCGGCTTGTGCAGGTCTCGGCCTCGCCGTTGGCGTATCACTTCCAACGGCTTCTTCCCACTCCGGTCCCAGGTCTTCCTGTCCCTCCGACCAGCCCGTTTCGCTCGTAGCCGCCGGGGCCATGCGGACGACCATGGCTTCGAAGTGGGGTGCTCCGCGCGCCAGGTGGTTACAGAGCCAGGCTGCGGCTTGCTCGGCACTGTCCTGATCCAGCGCGCGCCGCACGTGGCTGGGGCGCAGCCGAGCGGCAAGCTCCGAGGTGCTGATGAGCAGCGTCGCGCCCAGACGAGGGGTGGCCCGCGCGTGCTCGATCTCCAGGTCCCAGCGCCGGTCTTGACCGCGCCGGAGCGCCTCGCCCATCGGTGCCGGGACCGGGGTGTCCGGCCACATCCGCAGTGTCCCCTGCCCCTGCTGGAGGAGATAGACCTGCGCCGGCAGTAGCTGTGCGAGCACCATGCCGTGCTCTTGGATCAGCACCGCACTGGCGCCTAGGGCAACAAGCTCACGGGCCGGGGCGAGGGCGTGGGTTTCGAGGCGGACGCAGGCCGCGCGCAAGGCGCGGCTCAAGGCCGAGGCGGGAGGGGCCTCCGGCTCGGCCAGTAGTGCTTGGACGAGCGTCTCGCCAAACAGGAGGCACGAGTCGTCACCAACCCCCTCAATCACAAGGAAGAGGTCACTGGTACCCCGGCCAGCCGCTTCATCCGCCGGGAGGTGATGGTGCTGGGCCTGGGGTGACTCGGTACGACGCTTGCCTCCCCAAACCGATGCCGCGGCCCACTCGATCCCGCCGCTATCCTTGCTCATCGTGTTTGATGGTACTTGTCTTCTCTTGTAGTTGACAACTACCCGGTCACTCCTTTATATTCTCCATAGAACAGGCGTTCTCCGAACGGCAGGTGTTGCATAGTGCCTAGTGTACTGCCAATGTTGCCGTGGGTGGCGTGCCGACAGAGCGAACGAGGAGAAAGGCAAGCTGATGCAAACTCTCAGCGAGCGGCAGCAAGGCATCCTGCGCTTCATCGAGCAATACATCGAGGAAAATGGGCGACCGCCGACGAATCGAGAGATTGGCGCGGCGGCCGGCATCGGATCGACAAGCCACGTTGACTACCATCTCACAGTGCTGGCCAAGAAAGGCTACATTGTCCGCGAACGTCATACCAGCCGGGGGCTGCGGCTGGTGCATGGGCCGGCGGCGCCGCGGCCGCGCATCCGTACCGTACCCGTCATCGGACAGATCGCCGCCGGTCAGCCGATTGATGCGATCAGCGATCCGGGCGACGTCATCCAGATCAGCGCGGACCAGGTACCTCCGGACACGTATGCGCTGCGCGTGCGCGGCCAGTCCATGATCGAAGACCTGATTGACGACGGGGATCTGGTGGTGGTCGAGCCGACGCAAACCGCGCGGGACGGCGAGATTGTGGTGGCGCTCTTGACCGATGGCCCCAATGCCGAGGGCGTCGCCACGTTGAAGCGTTTTTACCGCGAGGGCGACCGCATTCGCTTACAACCGGCGCATCCGACGATGGAGCCGATCTATGCCGACCCGCAGCACGTCCTCGTGCAGGGACGCGCGATCAGCATTATCCGCCACCTGCACTAGGGGGTGGCGGGGCCCAGGTATCGCTACTATTGAGCAGCGAGGTTGACGGAATCGTCGCTACGTTGCTAGACTTCAAGTTTGTACGGAGGTGGCCTTGAGTGCTGCCTTTATCCCCGAAGGCAGCGAGCCGCTGGCACGCCGGCGTCACGATGTACGGCTTGTGTTAGCGCGGGCGACGCGGTACAGCCGGCGCCCAACGCCATAACAGTAAGGAAGAATGGGCGTGTACGCTATTGTAGATGATCACGGGCAGCAATACTCCTTACGAGAGGGTGAAGTGCTGGATCTCGCCCGTCGGGTGGCCGCGCCCGGTGAGCGGCTTGAGTTGGATCGGGTGTTGATGGTGCGCGACGGCGATCATGTCGCGGTAGGCCGGCCAACGGTTCCGGGCGCGCGGGTGATCGCCGAAGTGCTGGAAGAAGTGAAGGGTCGCAAGGTCACGGTCTTCAAGTACAAGTCGAGCGTGCGGTATCGTCGTCTGACCGGCCATCGGCAACGCTACTGCCGGGTGAAGATCACCTCCATTGTTCCGGGCGATAGTGTTCCGGGCGATAGCGCCAGCCGGAGAGCCGCGGGGAACTGAGGCGAGTTCCAGGGCAGCAGGGGTCTGCGCGGTAGCGAGAGAGGAAGAACGGATGTCCTCCAAAAAGGGTGTCGGGAGTACCAAGAACGGCCGTGATAGCGTGGGCAAACGCCTCGGCGCAAAGCGGTTCGATGGGCAGCTCGTGCATGCCGGCGAGGTCCTGGCGCGGCAGTGCGGCACTCGCTACTATCCCGGCAACAACGTCGGACTAGGGCGAGACTACACCCTCTTCGCACTCGTGTCCGGGCGTGTGAAGTGGGAGTACCGGCGACGCAACCGGCGCCAAGTCAGTGTCTACGCCGACTCGTGAGCGGCGGCCGGTAGAAATAGCTGTCTGGGGTGGGCGCGCTTCGCTGTGCGGGGCACACAGGGGGGTAGGGTGCTCGCTTCCATTTGCACCTGACAGCGGCACACCGCACGTGTTGCCGCTGTCATTGTATCTCCGGACCAAAGAAGCCATTGGTCGTCACCCCGGGTGCTGCGGCACCGGGATGGCACCCCGATGGGCTATGCTATACTCGGCAGCCTAACGGGATGTGCAGCCGTTCAGGAACGCGAGTTGGACGAGAAGAGGCGAACATGGCGGAAACCGAGCGCCGCCGAGTAGTAGTCACCGGGATGGGGACGATTACCCCGTTGGGCTTGGACGTGGCAAGCAGTTGGGAGGGGATCGTCGCGGGGCGGTCCGGGGTGGTACCGATCTCGACGTTCGATACCACCGGCTACCCGTGCCGGATTGCCGGTGAGGTCAGGGGGTTCGATCCGACCGACTATTTCGATGCCAAGGACGTGCGACGCACCGATCGCTTTGTGCAGTTCGGCCTGGTGGCGACTCAGGAGGCACTGCGCGATGCTGCCCTGGAGATCACGGAGGAGCGGGCGGACCAGACGGGTGTCTATATCGGCACGGGCATTGGCGGCCTGATTACGTTGACCGAGCAGATCAAAGTGCTCGACGAGCGGGGTGTGCGGCGAGTGAGTCCGTTTCTGGTGCCCATGATGATCGCCGATATGGCCTCGGGCCAGGTCAGCATAGACGTGGGAGCGCGCGGACCGAATATGGGGATCGTGAGCGCTTGTTCCAGCGGGGCACATGCCATCGGGGAGGCCTACGAGGTGATTCGGCGTGGCGATGCCGAGGCAATGATTACCGGCGGTACCGAAGGCTCTATTGTGCCCATCGGACTGGCGGGCTTCTGCGCTTCCCGGGCGCTCACCAGGCAGAACGACGAGCCGGAGCGGGCGTCGCGGCCCTTTGACGCGAAGCGCGACGGATTCGTGCCCGCCGAAGGTGCCGGCATCGTCATCCTGGAAAGCCTCGAACATGCCGAGGCCAGAGGCGCGCAGGTCCACGCCGAGCTCGTCGGCTACGGTGCCACGGCCGATGCCTTCCACATCACGCTGCCGGCGAAGGAGGGTGCCGGGGCGCGCCGCGCGATGGAGCGGGCACTGCAAAAGGGCGATCTCGACGTATCCGAGGTGGATTACATCAACGCCCACGGCACGAGCACCGAGGCCAACGACCGCTTGGAGACGCAGGCCGTCAAGACCTTGTTCGGGGAGCATGCGGACCGGCTCCCGATAAGTTCCACGAAGTCTATGGTTGGCCACGCGCTGGGGGCCGCGGGGGGCATCGAAGCGGTCTTCACGATCAAGGCGCTATTAGACGATATGCTCCCGCCGACCATCAACTACGAGTATCCGGATCCGGCGTGTGACCTGAACTACGTCCCCAATGAGGCGCGGCCGGCGCGAGTGGACGTAGCCATGACCAACAGTTTCGGGTTCGGTGGTCATAACGCCAGTCTCATCTTCCGGGCTTATGCCCCCTGACACCGCCCGGCCGCTCCCCGAACGCCTCCACTGGCTGCGGGACCTGCTTGCTGCCGTTGAAGCCGCGGGCCTCGCGGAGTTGGAGCTGGGCATGGGCGGGCTGCGGGTGTATGTGCGCCGGCGGGTGACGGCCGTCGGTGCGCCGGTTATCGCTGCGACGCCTCCCGCTGCGGCGCCCCCGGCCGCTGCCGCTGCCGACCAAGACCTGCTCGCCGTCCGTACCCCGCTGACCGGCATGTTCTACATGTCGCCAACGCCGCAAGACCCGCCGTATGTCCAGGTCGGCGATCCGGTCGAGGTGGAGCAGGTGGTGGCGCTGGTGGAGGCAATGAAAGTCTTCAACGAGATTCGCTCCGAGCACCGCGGGGTGGTGGAGCACATCGTCACGCAGAACGGCCAATTGGTCCACGCCGACCAGCCGCTCCTGCTGCTGCGGCCGGTCGATGGGGGCCCGGAGGGCGTGTCGCCGTTGGCACCGATGTAGGGGCCGCTGCGCCTCACCCCCCGGCCCCCTCTCCACAAGTGGAGAGGGGGAGACCGCCAGAGGCGGGCGGGACAAGGGCCAGGGGCTAGCGGCTCGCTGCGGCTAGCTCGCGGAGCCGCGGGACGTTGCGGAGGACGAGTTGCCGGCGCCCGATGGTGATGATGTCGTTATTTCTGAAGTTGTCGAGCGCGGACGTCACCGTCTCGCGGTAGACGCCAAGCATATCGGCCAGGTCTTGGTGGGTGAGGCCACCGACCGTCGCCGCGGGGGGCACCTCGCCCTCGCTACCGCCGGCGAGCCGGAGCAGCAGCGTGGCGAGCCGAACCGGCACGCTGCGGAAGGCGATGTCTTCCAGCTGAGTTTCCAGCTCTTGCATCCGCACCGCGACCAGCTCCAGGAGGCGCATGGCGATCTGCGGCTTACTGCGGAGCAGCGCCGCAACGTCCCGACGACTCATCACGCAGATCGTGCATGGTTCGGCCGCCTCGGCAAAAGCGTCGTACATGCCTTGGCCGATCATGGACATCTCTCCGAACACCGTGCCCGGCCCTAGGGTGGCGAACACGAGCTTGCGCCCCTCCGCGGATAGGCGATACAGCTGGACCCGCCCCTCCTTGAGGATGAACAGCACCTCCCCCGTCTCGCCGGGGAGATAAAACACGCGCCCGCGCTCGCAGGTCTGCATGGTTGTCTTGCGATCAAGCTCGGCAAGCTCGGGCGGGGTGAGGTCCTGGAAGAGGTCGGTGTTCGAGAGATAGCCGATTTTCGCCGCGGTGCGCGCGGCGCCGGTGGGCGTAGGCGTTGCCGTCATGCCACGTTGCTCCTGGAAGTCTCGTCCGGCGGGCGACCGTCCGTATCATGGTAGCATGGAGTCCCCGGCAGCTACCGGGGGTGAGGTGCCGGCGTGAGGTAGGAAGCTAAGGCGTGCGCTCCCGTCATCACGGCGCAGGCCGGAATCCAGGGGATGCACTAGGGCGTGACGGATCGCGCCCGTCCTCTGCGGAGCGAGGGGGCCATAGGAGGGCCAGCCGAGAGGATATCCGATGCTTACTAAGCTCACTATCCGCCAGTTCAAGCGCTTTGGTGATGAGGTCGAGATCGAGCTGGGCAATCCCGTGGTGTTCATCGGCCCGAACAACTCGGGCAAGACCGCGGCGATGCAGGCCCTAGCACTCTGGGACATCGGCCTCAAGCGTTGGAACGAGAAGCGCTCGGGAAGGAGTGCGCCGGAGAAGCGTCCGGGCGTTACCGTCAACCGGCGGGACCTCCTCGCGATCCCCGTCCCCAATGCGCGGCTCTTATGGCATGGGCGCCGTGTACGCGACGTACAGGTAACTGAAGGCCGCCAGCGGACAAGCAACGTCCGAGTTGATGTCATCGTCAATGGCGTCACTCAAGGTAGCGAATGGGCCTGTGGACTGGAGTTCGACTTCGCGAACGAGGAGTCGTTCTACTGCCGTCCGCTGCGGCGAGGTGACGGCAAGACGCCGGAGCGGATGCCAATTCCGCCAGAGGCCGGGGCTGTGCAGATCGTCTTCCTTCCCCCCATGTCCGGCCTCGCAGCGACAGAGACACGCCTCGATCACGGGGCGGTGAATGTGCGTGTCGGGGAAGGTCGCACGGCCGAGGTGTTGCGGAACCTCTGCTTCCGCATTCATCAGGAGCATCCCGATGATTGGGCGAAACTCATCGTCCAGGTCCGGGAGCTGTTCGGGGCAAAGCTTGACCCGCCGCACTATCCAGTGCATCCCAGCGGCCTTCTCACCTCACTCCCGCCAGCCTCCGGCGGGCCGGGGGATGAGGGGGGCGTGAGCGGGATTACAGGACGGGAGGGTGTGGGGCGCTATGCTGGGGACATGACCCGGCATGAGTTGGCGGTAGTGGTGGCTGCCGATTGCCCGCAGTGTGGGGAGGCGCGGCGGCTGGCCGCCGTCGCGCGGCAGTGCTACCCGGAGCTGATGGTACGCTTGATAGACCTCGCTGCGTCCCCCGCAGCCGGCCCCGCGGCGGCCTTTGCCGTGCCGACGTTTCTGCTCGATGGCCGCGTGCTTTCGCTCGGCAACCCTTACGAGGCCACGTTGCTCGCTCGGCTGGCCGATGCGCTCACCGCGTAGCGGCGGGCCGGGGGCCGGCTCGCCAGCCGGCGGGGTGCCCTTACAGGCGCTACTCCACGCTGCCCGAGGCCACCTCATAGGCGCCTTGCACGCCCTTGACCATCGCTACGGGGGCGCCGCTGCGATGGTAGAGGGAGCCGAAGGAGCGGGCCAGCGCGGTGGCAACCTCCGGGTGGGCGTCAATGAGGTTGTGCCGCTCGCCACGGTCGGCAGCGAGGTCGTATAGCTCGTCCGGCTCGCCGGCCGGCCGCAGCACCAGGCTCCAACGGGCATCGCGGATGCACCGCTCGTGGCCGGCATGGTAGCCCGTAATCATGCGCTCGCGGTGCGCGGCGGTCTCCCCTTGCACCACACGGTCGAAGCTGCGCCCGTGCATGTCATGGGTGAGGTTGGAGCAGTCCAGCAAGGTCAGCAGGGTGGGGAGCACGTCATGGAATTGGGCCAGTGCGTCGATCCGCTGGCCGCCGCCACGGCCGCCGGGCAGCCGGAGCAAGAACGGGACTTTGAGCAGCTCGTTATACAGGCGGTCGGTGCCCTTGAGGAACTTGCCGTGGTCGGCGAGGGGATGGCCGTGATCCGCGACGAGCAGGATGAGGGAATCGTCGTAGTAGCCGAGGTCGCGGAGGGTGGCGAATAGCTGACCGAGGCAGTGGTCTACGAAAGCCACTTCACCGGCATACAGCCCGCGAATGTGGCGGATTTGCTCCGGCGAGGCCCACTCGGCGGCCGGGCCGCCCATCGGTAGGATGAGGCGCGGCCCGCGGTACGCCGGGTCGGTATAGGTATCCCAGCGCGGCGGCGGGTCCCACGGCTCGTGGGGGTCGAAGCTGTCAATCCAGAGGAACAGCCGGTCGTGGGGGCGGTTACGCCGGAGCCAGGTGCCGGCCTCGTCCACGACCTGCGCCGGGAACCAGCGCTGCTCCGCGGTGAATGCATCGGTATTGGCGAGGAACTGATGCACTCGCTCCCGCCAGAGCGGCGGGTAGTGGGCGTTGACGTAATCGTCGAGGTTGCGCTGCGCCGGCCCTGAATCGTAGGGGTCGTACTCCTGACCGCGGATCCAGCGGTAGGAGTGGAAGTTGCGGTGAAAGTTCATGCCCGGCGCTCGGTAGTGGTACGTATCGGAGATCAGCCCGCAGATGTAGCCCTCGCCGCGCAGTAGCTCGGTGGCGGTCACGTCCTCGGCGGTCAGCGGTTGCCAGGGGCGGTAGGGGAGGGTGCGTTGGCCGGTGAGCAGCGCCGTGCGGACCGGGATCGTCGGGAACGCCTCCGGGTAGACATGCTCGAAGATCAGACTCTCTTGGCCAAAGGCGTCAATGTTGGGGGTGTGACAGGGCGCAACGTCATCGAACGGCCCTTGCCCCTGGTGGTAGAGGCTGACGTGGTCCTGGCGTAGGCTATCCAGCATGATGACGATGAGGTTCACTGGCTCATTCCTCCCGGTTATGTTACATACCGCATTTCGCGTGAAATGACAAGGGCTGGCCTCACCCCCCGGCCCCCTCTCCACCATGATGGAGAGGGGGAGTCGGCCGAGGGCGGAGTCGTACTTCGTGGTCAGCTGGCGAGGAGAGGGGTCAGGTCGAGGCGTGTTTCGGTTGCGCTTGGATGCACAGCAAGATCGAACTCTCCAACGCCGTTCAGCGCGATGTGGCCAGCCGCCGATTCTGGATCAGATTCTCTGGCAGCAATGTCTCCACTCACGACGGCTGTCCCAGGTCCCGATGCATGATCGCTCCTCCGTACTCCTGGCTGGCCCCATTGTCCGGCAAACCCAGCGGTTATGCAAAGGTCTGGTCTACCGTGAGCGTTGCCATTGAACTTGCTGCTCAGTGCTCGTGTCCGCTTGGCCTCATGCTCCTATTGAGTAGGCAGGGGCCGGATGTGCCTTTACGCGACCTCGCGGCCCGTCAGGCGGCGGAGCGCATCGGCATATTTCTCTTGGGTGCGTGCGACGACCTCGGGCGGTAGCGGCGGGGCCGGTGGCGCTTTGTCCCAGCCGGTGGCGCTGAGGTAGTCGCGGACGTACTGTTTGTCGTAGCTAGGCGGGTTGCTGCCCGGTTGATAGGTCTCGGTATCCCAGAAGCGCGATGAGTCCGGCGTCAGTAACTCATCAATCAAGATCAGCTGGCCCTCGGCGCCGCCGTTGTCCTTGATGATGCCAAACTCCATCTTGGTGTCGGCGATGATGATGCCGCGCTGCCGCGCTTGCTCCGCGGCGGCCGAGTAGACCGCGAGCGTCGCGTCGCGTAGCTGGGCCGCGAGCGGCCGGCCGACCATGGTCTCGACCTCCTCGAACGTCAGCGGCTCGTCATGCCCGGTTTCGGCCTTGGTCGTTGGCGTGAAGATCGGCTCCGGGAGCTGTTGGGCCTCGATCAACCCCGCCGGCAGCCGAATACTGCAGACGGTCCCCGACTTTTGGTACTCGGCCCAGCCCGATCCGGTGATGTAGCCCCGCGCGACGCACTCGACATCAATCCGCTCGGCGCGCCGCACCACCATGCTGCGACCGACGAGCTGGGCGGCGTGTGCCTGTAGCTCCGCCGGATAGTCGTCCACATCCGTTGTCAGTACGTGGTTGGGCAGGAGGTCTTGGGTCTGCTCGAACCAATAGGCCGAGAGCTGGTTGAGCACCTTGCCCTTCCCGGGGATCGCCGTAGGGAGCACCACGTCGAACGCGGAGATACGATCACTGACGACGATCAACAGTTGGTCGCCCAGATCGTACACATCGCGTACCTTGTAGCGGATAGCCAACTCCTCAAGCTGTGCCATGACGTTCTCCTTTACTGCGGCTCTTGATTGCCGCTTGGCGGTAGCGGGTTGCCGGGGGGTAAGCCTCCTTTCATACGTAGGTCCGAGGATGCGCCGCAGACGCTTGCGTCCTTCTTGGATGCGCCCCTTCACCGTGGTGATGGGTAGCTCCACAACCTCGGCGATCTTGCGGTAGCGCAGGCCGGCCACGTAGTACAGCGTGAGGGCCAGGCGCTGTGGTCGCGGCAAGGCCATCAGGGCACGATTCAGGTCCCGGTGCAACTCGCCGTGCTCGGCTGCACGCTCCGGGGACACCACCCGCCCGTCCTGAAGATCGCCCAAGGCCGGGACATCAAGAGAGAGTGTGGGACGCCGCCGGCGACGCCAACGCAAACATTCGTTGGCCACAATGCGGGCGAGCCAGCCGCCGAAGCGAGCCGGGTCAGTCAAGCCATCAAGGTGCAGATACGCGGCGAGGAATGCCTGTTGAGCAACGTCCAAGGCATCTTCGCGGTGGCCTAGATGGTAGTAAGCGAGTCCGTAGGCCTCCGCCTGAAACCGCTCGACCAGCTGCCCGAACGCGCCCTTATCCCCTGTCTGCCCACGGCGGACGAGATCGGCAGTGGATGCGGTCGCTACGTCACTCATGGGCGGCCTCCGTACTGGGCGGTGGCGAGGGGGTTGCCGGGCTGCAAAGCGTCAGTGCGCCGCCGCGGCCCTCAAGAGATACGATGCCGCGAGGCGGCGTTTGGGAAGAAGCCAGCTTTGGGGGGTATTGCCCCCTATGGTCCCCCCGCACCGCAGGGGGACGTGGATTCTCGCTGGCGCGGGAATGACGGGGCCGGGGCACGTTTAGGGCAGTCAGGCGGTGGTGGCGGTCCAGTCGAAGAGGACGCCGAGGTAGCGGTCCTGCTGGTTGGCTAGACCGGCGTAGGCCGCGGCGCATCGGGCCGGCGGCAGGACGTGGGTCCGCAGGGGATCAACGAGCAGACGGTCGGCGGCCATCCATTCGAGCAGCTGGCGGTAGTTGCGGGTGATGGAGTGCTTCAGGCCCGGGGTGTCGGGGATGGGGTAGAGCCACTCTAGGGCGCCGCGCAGCGTGATGCCCTGCAAGTGAATGCGGGTGAGCATCGGGGTGACGTTCATGGTGTGGTGCGCGCGGGGGCTGCCGAGCAGGATCAACTCGCCGTGGCGGCGGGTCAGCTCGACGGCCGCGGCGATCAGCTCGGAGCGGCCGATGGCTTCTACGGCGATGTCCACGCCATGGCCGCCGGTCCAATCGAGCACGGCGGCCGTGAGGTCGTCGCTCGTCGGGTTCACGGTGCGGGCAATGCCACACTGCGCGGCGATGGCGCGGCGTGCGTCTATCGGGTCGCTGGCCAGTACCTCGGCGCCGGCGAGCTGGAAGAGCTGCGCGGCGAAGTTGCCGACCAGGCCCAGGCCGATCACCAGCACTTTGTCGCCGGGCGAGACGTTGGCGCTGCGGACGGCCGTAATCGCGACGCCGGCCATCCGCACGAAAACGGCGCGCCGGTCGTCGAGGCCGAGGGACGCGGGAATCGGCAGGCAGAAGTGGCCGGTGTCTACCTTGGCGAGGGAGGCATGGTTGGCAAAGCTCGTGACCGTATCGCCGACCTGCACGCCCTCGACCGCGCTGCCGACCGCCAGCACTGCGCCCAAGTGCCCGTATCCGGTCGTTCGTGGATACGGCGGCTGGCGACGGCCACCGGCCGGGCGCTGCTCGCGCATGGAGGCCATTTGCTGCACCAGACCGGTGTAGCTGGCTCCTTCCGTGCCCGGACTGACGACGCTGTATTTGCCACGCACGAGCGCCTCGCGGGGGGCGAGCGCCGCGTCGAGGGTGAAGTCTTCCAGCTGCACCTGTCGTTCGCCGGTGAAGACTACCCGGCGGCCTGGTAGCTGCTGTGCCATCGCAATCGCTCCTTTTACGTAGGCGTACCTATCCTCACCCCCCGGCCCCCTCTCCATCGCCAAGCGATAGAGAGGGGGAGTGCGGCAGAGTGGGGGAGGCGATGAGGGCGCCACAAGGGACACTCTTACAGGGGTGGCGAGGCCACGATGGCCCTCACCCCAGCCCTCTCCCCGTAGGAGAGGGAGCGATGCCCGCGGGCGCGGGCATGACGGGGTGACGGGCGCAGCATGGCCTCTACAGCTTGGCCCATACTTACTCCTGTGAGCCTATGGTCCACCTGCTGCGGGGTGGACATGGATTCCCGCTTGCGCGGGAATGACGAATAGGACGGGAATACGGATGGATGTCCATTTTCGTGCCACCGACCGCTGTGCTAGGCCGTGAGCTGTGCTTGGAGCGCGCGCGGCTCCGTGACGGGGAGTTTACAGGTGAACCGTTCGCAGACGTAGGCGGTGGCGCTGCCATTGATCGCTCCACGTCCGGCCAGTAGCGGCACGGCGGCGGCGGCGGCCGCATCGTCCTCGGAGCGGAACGCCAGGACGCAGTTGGGCAGGTAGGCTTCCAGCACCGGTCGGAGCAGATCGTCGGCCGCCGTCGTACCGGGCGGGGTGACGATGGCGACCTCTTTGGGCGGCGCGAGGTAGAGGTCGAGGGCGCTCAACAGACGACCGAAGGCGCTGGGGTGTTGGGCCATTGTATTACCCAGAGCGCGAAAGAGCGCCAACGCCGGCTCGGCGGCGTCCCAGTCGCCGGTGAGCGCGGCCAGGCGGATCAATACCTCGGCGGCCACAGAGTTGCCGGCCGGTGTGGCGTTGTCGAGCAGGTCTTTGGGCCGGGCGATCAGCGTTTCGTGGTCGCTGGCGGTGTCGAAAAAGCCGCCGCCGGAGCCATCGAGGAACAGCGTCCGCATAGTGTCCGTGAGCGCCTGCGCGCGCGTAATCCACACGGGATCGAAGGTCGCTTCATACAGGGCTAGGTACCCGTCGGCGAGGTAGGCATAGTCCTCCAGATAGCCGTTGAGCGTCGCGCGCCCTTCCTTCCAGGAGTGGAACAGCCGTACTCGGCCGGCGGCGTCGGTGCTCCGCAACTGATCCCACAGGAACTCGCCGTTCGTGACCGCTCGCCGGCGATAGTCGTCGCGGTCGAGCACGGCGCCGGCCTCGGCAAAGGCCCGCAGCATCAGGCCGTTCCAGGAAGTCAGGACTTTCTCGTCGCGGTCGGGCTTCACCCGCCGCTCGCGCACCTCCCACAGGCGCCGGCGGGCACGGGCGAGCGTCTGGCGCAGCTGCTCTACCGAGACCCCGGCTAAGTGCGCCACCACGTCTTCATCGCGGGGCACGTGGAAGATATTCTTGCCTTCGAAGTTCCCGTCGGGCGTGACGTCGTAGTGTAGCTCGACGAGCCGCGCTTCGTCGGGCGAGAGGGATTGCCGAATTTCGTTGGGCGTCCAGACGAAGAATAGGCCCTCCTCACCCTCGCTGTCGGCGTCCTGCGTCGAGTAGAACCCACCGGCCGGGTCGGTCATCTCGCGCTCGACGTAGGCCAGCACCTCCTCGACAACGCGCCGGTAAAGCTCCTTGCCGGTCAGTTGATAGGCGTGGAGGTAGACGCAGACGAGCTGGGCGTTGTCGTAGAGCATCTTCTCGAAGTGCGGCACGAGCCATTGCGCGTCGGTCGAGTAGCGATGGAAGCCGCCGCCGAGGTGGTCGTAGATGCCGCCGCGGGCCATGCTTGTCAGCGTCTTCTCCACCAGCGGTAACGCGTGTGTTGCGTCCGGCCGTTGCGAGCGCCGCAGCAATAGCTCCAAGTTCATCGGCTGCGGAAACTTGGGGGCGCGTCCGAAACCGCCGTGCTGGGTATCGAACGCGGCAGTGAGCGTCTGGGTGGCCTCGGTAAGCACGGCAGCCGTCGGCAGCGCAGCGTCACTGTCGGGAGGACGTACCTCCACCGCGGACCGCCGGAGCAGGGTGGTGAGCTGGGTGGCGGTGCGGCTGACCTCGCTCCGCCGCTGGTGGTAGGCGGCAGCCACGCTCTGCAGCACGCGCCGAAAGCTCGGCATCCCGTAGCGGTCAACGGGCGGGAAATAGGTGCCGCCGTAGAATGGCTCGCCGTCCGGCGTCAAGAAGACGGTCATCGGCCAGCCGCCGTGCTGCGTGAGCGCCTGGACCGCCTGCATATAGATCGAGTCGAGGTCGGGGCGCTCTTCGCGGTCCACTTTGATGTTGACGAACAGGTCGTTCATCAGCCGCGCCGTCGCCTCGTCCTCGAACGACTCGCGCTCCATCACGTGGCACCAATGGCAGGCCGAATAGCCAATCGAGAGCAGGATCGGCGTATCTCGCTCGCGCGCTTGCCGGAGCGCCTCCGGCCCCCAGGCGTACCAGTCCACGGGGTTGTAGGCGTGCTGCAAGAGATACGGGCTGGTCTCGTTAATCAGGCGGTTGGGCTGGCGTTGCTCGTGCGCTGGGTTGTCAGACACAGGACACTCCCCCCTGGCCGGTGGTCAGTGGTCTACACCGACCATTGACCGAGCTAGATGGAGCCTAGCACGGATCGGAGATAGTGGTACGCGCGGATGGCTTCACGGTTGACCGTTTCAAGCGTGTCCTGGCCTTCGCCGGCGTCACCGGACGCGCGACTACCGCCAGCGCCAAGGGTCTCGACGATGCCGGGGCCAGTGTAGCCGTGGTCATTCAGGAGGCGGAAGATGGCGGGGAAGTCCACGTCGCCGTCACCGGGCGAGACCGTCACCGAGCCGCCCTGTCCGCCGACTTCATCCTTGATGCACATGGCAGCGACATACGGCGCCAAGCTCTGCAACGCTTGAACCGGGTCCTCGCCGGCGTAGTAGAGCAAGTTGCCGGGGTCGTAGCAGAGACGATACCCCGGGTGATTGACCCGCCGGATCGCCGCCAGGCAATCGGCGCCGGTCGTGGTGAGGCCACCGTGCGGCTTCACGGCGATGGTGATGCCGTGCTCGGCCGCGTAAGGAGCGGCCGAGCGCATGAGGTCGAAGTAGCGGTCGTAGCTCGCCGGCCGACTGTGGCCTTGCTCCAGGATCACGCGCACGTTGAAGCGGACGGCCTGGTCCACCAACCCGCGCAGACGGGCCAAGCCCGCTTCCTGCGGCGCGTCGAGGAGGGCCGTGCTCACGAGGATGGCCGGAGCGAGGCCGTGCCGCTCCAGGGCCGCGAGGACGGCCGCTTCCGCCGCGGGGGCCGCGGAGCCATCGTCGTCGAGCGAGGGCTGGTCGTGCTGGAGGCCGAGAAAGCCAAAGTGGTCGAACCCGGCGGCGGCGATCCCGGCCAGGGTCTCCTCGAACTCGAAGGCGGCCCACGGACGGCTAAAGCAGCCGAGCGGAATATCCATAGTGCTCTCCTTATCACCAGGGCCACCAGGCGCACCGAACGCGACTGAGGCGATGGTGTGGGTGCAGACCTGGCATGTTACTGCTGCCCGTTAGCGTTGGGGAAGTCTAACACCCAGGCGCTCGTCATTCCGGCTTCCGCCGGAATCCAGGACCATTCGCGGCCGCCCGGTCGGCTTGGATTGCGGCTTGCGCCGCAATGACGGGTCGGGGAGTGAGGCCACAAGGCCACGCCTACCGCAGCAAGCTGTTAGAGTCGCTGGAGCGACTACGCCTGTCACCGGGGAGGAAAGGATGCCGACGACGAACGAGGCTGTGGCCCGGGGGATTACGTGGGACCTCTCGGACCTGTACGGAGCCTATGACGACCCGCAGATCGCTGCCGACGTAGAGCGGCTGCGGGGTGAGGCCGCGGCGTTTGCCGAGACCTATCGCGGCACGGTGGACGTGGACGGTGGCCCTCCGGCCGAGCGGCTGGTGGCAGCCATCACCGCGCTGGAGGAGCTGCATGAGCAGAGCAGCCGCCTCCAGGCGTATGCCGGGTTGCTCTACAGCGCGGATACGGGCCGGGACGAGCACCGCGACTTGGAGCAGCGGACGGAGCAGCAGTTGACCGAAATCCAAAACCTGGTGTTGTTTTTCGATCTGGAGTGGTCCCGCGTGGACGATGCGGCTGCCCAGGCACTCTTGGATGATCCGCGGCTTGCTACCCATCGCCACTATCTGGAGCAGGTGCGTAAGTACCGGCCGCACCTGTTGAGCGAGCCGGAAGAGAAGATCGTCAACGAGAAGGATCTGAGCGGCTCACTGGCCTGGGCCAGGCTGCACACCGAGATTACCTCGTCGCTGACATTCCCGGTCGAGCGTGACTCGACGGGGCTGCGCGACCACACCCTTGATGAGGTGCTGGCCCTGTTCCATCATCCGGACCGCGATCTACGCCGCCGTGCCCACGATGCCCTCTATGCCGTCCTGCAAGAGCACGGCGCGGTCTTGACGTATGTCTACGATACGCTGATCCAAGATCACCTCAACATGGACCGGCTGCGCGACTACTCGGATGCGATGGCGCAGCGGCATCTCGCCAACGAGGTGGACCCGGCGGCCGTCGCGGCCATGATGGAGGTGACGGAGGCGAACTACGGGGTAGCGCAGGCGTACTTCAAGCTCAAGCGCCGACTACTCCGGCTCCCGGAGCTGTTGCTCTATGACCAATACGCGCCGGTCGGCGACGTAGACCGCCAGTATTCGTTCAGTGACGCGCGGGAGATGGTGCTGGAGTCCTACGCGGCTTTCGATCTGCAGTTTCGGGACATCGCGCTACGGTTCTTCGATGGGCGGTGGATTGACGCCGACCCGCGGCCGGGCAAGCGGGGCGGGGCGTTCTGCTGGTCGCCGTCGCCTCAAACGCATCCGTATGTGCTGTGCAACTATACCGGCACTTTCCGCGACGTGATGACCGTCGCCCATGAACTCGGTCATGGTGTTCACGGCTGGCTGGCGCGGGAGCAAACGCTACTCAACTATCATCCCACGCTGCCGCTGGCCGAGACGGCGTCGGTGTTCGGTGAGATCGCCGTCTTCGACCGCCTGGTGGTCGCCGAGCAAGACCCGGCGACGGCGTTGGCGCTGACCTGTGCGAAGATCGAGGACATTTTCGCTACCGTTTTCCGGCAAAATGTGCTCACCCGCTTCGAGCAAACCGCCTATGCGGCGCGCGGCGGCGGTCGTCTCACATCCGAACGACTGTCCGACCTCTGGATGGAGGCCAACGGGAAGTATTACGGCGACGCCGTGCAGCTGACGGAAGGGTACCGCTGGGGCTGGTCCTACATACCACACTTCATCCATACACGCTTCTACTGCTACGCCTACACCTTTGCGGAACTGCTGGTGCTGGCGCTGTATAGCCTGTATCGCGAGCAAGGCCGCGCGTTTGTGCCGCGCTTTCTCGACCTCCTGCGGTCGGGTGGCGGAGATACGCCGGCTGCGCTGCTGGCGCCGCTCGGCGTGGACTACCGCGATCCGGCATTCTGGGAGCGCGGCTTCGCGGAGCTACGGCGCCTGATCACACGGGCGGAAGAACTCGCGGAGACGGCCGGCGTCTAGCTGTGTGCCGGGCGGGATCCGCTCTCCAGGGCATGGCGATCAATCACACGGCAGGCGACGCGGCCGCCGGCACCGGCATGCATACTTGTGAACACGGTATGCATCGGAGCGTGTATCATCTGCATAAAGAAATGTGTATTGATGCATGGCACGCTGTTCGGAGAAGAGGGCGAGATACGCCGCCGCGGCCGGCAGCCTTGTTCCGGTCGGGTGCCGGGTAGGGGGAGCGGGCTGTGCTATAATCGGCCTTTGAGCGCCAATGCAGATTGCAATTCTCTCGGACATTCACGGGAACTTGGAGGCCCTCGATGAGGTGCTACACGACATGGGGACCGTGGATGGCATCTGGTGTCTGGGTGACCTCGTCGGGTATGGTCCGGACCCGGCGGCCTGCATTCGGCGGGCACGTGAAAGAAAATTCAGCTGCGTTGCCGGCAACCACGATCTCGCTGCCGCCGGGGAGGTGGACTCCTCCGAGGCGTTCAACATCGAGGCGGATACAGCCGTGCAGTGGACGGCGCAACAGCTCAACATGGCGGACCGCGCCTTCCTCGCTAGTCTGCCCACCGAGGAGCAGCACGGGGATTTCACCCTTGTGCATGGCAGTCCCCTGGACCCGGTCTGGGAGTATCTGACCAACGTGCGGCTGGCCCAGTTGAACTTTGATTACTTTGCGAGCCGGTACTGCTTGGTGGGGCATACCCACGTGCCGCTGGTTTTCCGGCAACCCTGGCCCGAGGCACGTGCGCTGACCTGCGAGACTATGGTGCCGCAGCCCGATGAGCCGATGCACTTGGACGACCGGCGGCTGATTATCAATCCCGGTGCGGTGGGTCAGCCGCGCGACGGCCATCCCGAGGCGGCCTATATGCTCCTCGATACGGACGCGGCCACCATCACCTTGCGGCGGGTGCCTTACCCGGTGAAACGTGTGCAGCAGAAGATGCAGCGGGCCGGACTGCCGGAGCGCCTAGCCCGCCGGCTCGCTTACGGCTGGTAGCGCGGCGTAAGCACCGCGCCGGGAGCACCCGCTGGCCGGGCTAGTCGCTGACGGCCAGATCACCGATAGCGACTTCTACGTACTGAGTGCTTATAGCTGATGCTATCGTAGAAGGTTTTATGCCCTTACTCCTGAACTTCCGACGTATTGGACGGAGGAAAAAGTCTGTATCGTAGTCCTGATAAGGATGTGCAATGGACATTCTCTCCTTGATCTCCCCCACCTGTACCTTAATCTTCAGGACTTCAACCTCACCCAGCTTCTCTCCCGTATCAGGATCACGAATGACGCGAGTCCCGGTGATTCCAAACACCATTTTCTGCGCGACGCCGTGATCCGTACCGACGTTAAGCACAAGCCGCTCTTCATCCAGCACCGCTGCGACCTTGCCCCGGATCGGCTTCTGTTTACGACGAACCGGCGTCGCCGCGGCCACTTGTGCTACTGTCTCAGCCATTTTCGGACTCCGGTGAGGCTTGTGCCTCCTGTCCTCGCAGACTGGCCGGGCCGACAGTCTCTATAGTAGCGCATGGCGCGGGATGCATCTTCCGCAATTGGAGACCTTTGCATAACTCCCAGGACGGCGTGCTCCGTGGCCGTGACTCCACCCCCGCCAACCTGGGAGGGCCGCTGTTTGGATTCCTGCTTTCGCGGGAATGACGACTTATGCAAATTAAGAGTGCGCGACGCCATCGAATCTGCGGCGGCCGACGCCACTGAGAGCTTGGCAGTAGTGCGTCGGATGATAGTGACTGTGTTTTCGGATGAACCTGCGGCCGTTGCCGGGGCTAGTGAGTGCCAAGAGTGAGCAGGTCTGCTCGCGGAGCGTCGCTGCTACAGTGCGCCGGCTCGCTCCACGAGCGCGGCGATGCCCATGCCGCCGCCGACGCAGAGGGCGGCGATGCCACGGGCGGCATCGCGCCGCGTTAGCTCGAAGATCAGCGTCGCCAGCACGCGCGCGCCGCTCGCTCCCAGCGGGTGGCCAATGGCAATGGCCCCGCCGTTGACGTTGACCTTGGCCCGATCCCAGCCCAACTCCGCTTCGACGGTGAGCACTTGGGCGGTGAAGGCTTCATTGACCTCGAGCAGGTCAATGTCCGCTAGGGTCAGGCCCGTCTTGGCCAGCACTGCGCGGATAGCGGGCGCTGGCCCGATGCCCATACGCAGCGGCTCGACGCCGACGACCGCCACCGATCTGAGGGTGGCCAGGGGCGTGTGGTCATGCTGGGTGGCCCACGCCGGTGAGGCGACGATCAAGGCGGTGGCACCATCGTTGATGCCGGCGGCATTGCCGGCGGTGATGGTGGAGCCACCGTCGAAGACCGGCCGCAGCTGGGCGAGCGCCGCCAGCGTGGTATCGGGTCGCGGGTGCTCGTCGGCTATCACGCGCCGTGGAGCGCCGCGGCGCTGCATTACCTCGACCGGGACGATCTCATCGGTGAAGTGGCAGGCAGCGAGGGCCGCGGCGTAGCGTCGCTGGCTCCGCAGCGCGAATTCGTCCTGCGCCGCGCGTGTGATACCGTACTCTCCGGCGAGGTGCTCGGCGGTGGTCGCCATGTGGCAGTCGTGGAAGGCGTCCCACAGACCGTCGTGGATCAGGGTATCAAGCTGCCGGGCGTGGCCCAGCCGGGCGCCCCACCGTGCATCCGGCAGCACGTAGGGCACCTGGCTCATGCTCTCCATACCGCCGGCCAGGGCCACCTCGGCCTCGCCGAGCCGGATCGCCTGGGCGGCTAGGGCAACGGCCTGTAAGCCGGAAGCGCAGACTTGGTTGATCGTCATTGCCGGGACGCGGTGGGGCACACCGACGCCCATCGCCACCTGACGCGCCGGGTTCATCCCGGCTCCACCCTGGTAGATTTGGCCGAACACCGCCGTATCAACATCGTCCGGTGCGATCCGGGCGCGTGCGAGGGCCGCGCGTGCGGCGACCGTGCCCAGCTCGACGGCGGACAGGTTGCGGAACACGCCGCCAAAGCGACCGAACGGCGTCCGCGCTGCCGACAGGATGACCGGGTCCGTAGCGTTCACTGTTTTGTCTCCCCAAGGTTTGACTATACCGCAGTGAGGCCCATCGGCTCCGGCCGGAAGAGCCGCGGGTCCATGGGCCGCAGCGGCTCCCGGAGGTGTGGTCGAAAGGCCATCTGCGCGAGGACATCACGCTCCAGGTCCACGCCGGGGGCCAGCTCGATCAAGGTCAGGCCCTCGGGGGTGAGGGTGAAGACGGCCCGCTCCGTGACATATAGGATGGGTCGTCCCGCCGTCTGGGCGAAGGCGCCGTTGAAGGTCACTTGCTCGACCTGCCGGACGAGCTTGCGCTGCCGGCCTTCCTGCCGGATACGCAGGGCGCCATCGTCAATCGTCACCGCTAGTCCGCCGGCCGTGAACGTGCCGCAGAAGACGACCCGCTTGGCATTCTGGCTGATGTTGACAAAGCCGCCCGCGCCGGGCATCACGCGACCGAAACGGCTCACGTTGACATTGCCCTGGGCGTCAATCTGCGCCGCGCCAAGACAGGCGATATCGAGGCCGCCGCCGTCGTAGAAGTCGAACATGTACGGCGCGTCTATCATCGCCGTGGGCATGTGCGAGGCCCCGAACGATAGGCCACCGGCGGGTACCCCGCCAATCGCCCCCGTTTCTACGGTCAGGACGAGATCGTCCATGATCCCTTCTTCGGCGGCGACCGGCGCGACGGCCTCCGGCAGGCCGATACCTAGGTTCACAATGTCACCCGGCCGTAGCTCCAGCGCTGCCCGCCGGGCGATCACTTTGCGCGCGTCCAAGGGGTGCCGGGGTAGCTCCGGGAGGTCGGCGCTGGTATCCGCCACGTAAGCGGGATTGAACCGCTCGGCGAAGGTCTGCCAGTGCTCATCCGAGTCGGCTACGACAACGGTATCTACGAGGATGCCGGGTACTTTGATGGTGTGCAGCGGGAGGCGGGCGGTGCTCACCCGCTCCACTTGCGCGATCACGCGGCCGCCGCAGTTATGCACGGCTTGGGCAATGCTCAACATCTCGCCATAGACCGCTTCCCGCTCGATGCTGATGTTGCCATCGGGGTCGGCCGTCGTGCCGCGGATCAGGCCGATGTCAAGCTCCAGGCGCGGGTAGAAGAGGTATTCGTCGCCGTTCAGGCGGATCACCTGCACCAGGTCGGTGGGGGTAGCCTGGCGGTTGATACGCCCACCTTCCAGGCGAGGATCGGCAAAGGTGTGGAGACCGACTGGGGTGACGGTGCCCGGTTTGCCGGCTGCGATATCGCGGAAAAGGTGGATGATGACGCCTTGCGGGAAGTTATAGCCTTCGATCTTGCCGGCCAGGGCCAGCTCGCAAATGCGCGGCGCCAGCCCCCAATGTCCGCCGACCACGCGACGCAGCAAGCCGGCGTGTCCCAGGTGATTGAGGCCGCGCCGTGCCCGATCACCCTGACCGGCGCCATAGATCAGGGTGAGGTGGCGCGGTCGCCCGGTGCGGAGAAAGCGCGCCTCCAGGCCGGCGGTCAGCGCTTCCGGGTGCCCGATGCCGACGAAGCCGCCGACGGCCACGGTGTCGCCGTCTGCCACCAGCGCGGCGGCTTCGCCAACCGTCGCAACCTTGCCTGCAGGTGGCTTGTTTTCCATGCTCAAGGGTGGGTAGTTGTCGCTCTCCGGCGCCGAAGTTGTAGCACGAATGGGGCGGCGCCGGCACAGTGTAGGGAAGCACCTCACCCCCCGGCCCCCTCTCCATCGCGGAGCGATAGAGAGGGGGAGTAGCGCCCGGATCGGGGACTAGGCCCAGCTTGGATTGCGGCGGAAGCCGCAATGACGGGCGACTCTCCGGCCGGCCTTGTACCTACCCCTGTCAGGAGGACCAACTGCCGTCTACGCATATACTATCGGGAGCAGAGTGATGATAGGAGGAGCTATGCAGCGATTTACGGGCCGGGTGGCGCTGGTGACCGGGGCGGCCACCGGGATTGGCTTCGGCATCGCCCGCCGTTTGGGGAGCGAGGGCGCACGGGTATTTGTGGTGGACGTTGACGAGGCTGGCGGTCAACGCGCCGTTGCAACGTTGGCGGGCGAGGGGATCACGGCGCGGCTGGCGGTGGCCGACGTGGGCGACGAGGAAGCGGTCGCGGCAGCCGTCGAGCAGGTGGTGGCCGCTTGGGGACGCATTGACGTGCTCGTGAATAACGCCGGGATCGTCGGCCCGACAGCGCCATTGTGGGAAATTTCTGCCGACGACCTCGATCGCGTCTACCGCACCAACCTGCGCGGTGTTTTTGTCTGCTGCCGGTACGTGATTCCGCACATGCTCGCCCAGGAGTATGGCCGCATTGTGAATATCGCCTCGATTGCCGGCAAGGAAGGCAATCCGCGGGTGGTGCCCTATTCGACCACCAAGGCAGGGGTCATCGGGCTGACCAAGGCGCTGGGCAAGGAGCTGGCCGAGACGGAGGTATGCGTCAACTGCATCACGCCGGCCGTCGTGCGGACCGCCATCCTGGACCAGACGGACGAGGCGATGGTGGAGTACATGATTAGCCGGATTCCGATGAAGCGGACGGGACAGATCGCGGAGATCGCGGCGTTGGTGGCGTGGATGGCTTCGGAGGAGTGCTCGTTCAGCACAGGCGCCGTCTTCGACATCAGCGGGGGGCGGGCGACGTATTAGTGGTCAGTGGCCGGTGGGGCGGGAGAGGCTGGGCGTCAGCATCAGGATTTTGAGGATGCAAGGATGAACAGGATTGCCAGCCGTGCCATAGGTCCTCCTCCCCAGTGATTAAAAAGACAGGGACCGGGCGTCCCCAGTCCCAACAGTAAGAGTGCGGGATGTTAAACCTGACGTGCGCGCGGCTGTCGCCGTAATGGACGCCAGGGAAGATGTTAAGCTGATTATAGCGCTCGGGCTATTGGAGTCAAGCAGTGGTAGTCGGTTACTTCAATCTCCATCGCGCCCTGGTCTTTCCAGTAAAAGCATACACGCTACTGGACTCCGGGGCGGTTTACTTGGCTGGCCTTACTAGGTTCGGATAGTCGGCGTCCAGGCCGTGCTGCTCGCACCAGGCGCGTAGCGGCACGTCTTCGTCTTTGGGCAGGGAGAAGGCCATGTGGGTGGCCCAGGCGCCGAGAAGCTGCCAGCGGATGGGGTCGTCCTGCACCTTGGCGATCAACTCCGGGGGCTGGGTCACGTAGTCCAGGGGGCGGAGCCAGCGGTAGCTGTAGCCCATGAAGATGGTCTGGCGGGTGATGGTGCTGAGGTTGGGGCCGACGGCGTGAAAGAGGCGGTTCTCGAACAGGACGGCATCGCCGGGGTTGGCGAGGACCTCGATGGCGCCGTCGGGGTCAACCGCGTCCGGCTGCTGTGGGGGGCGGCCGAGGCGCTTGTGGCTGCCGGGGACAAAGCGGGTGTTGCCGCGGCCCGGTTGGCTGAGGTCGCTGAGGACGTAGCAAATCTTCAGGCGCATGCGCGGCAGCGGCTCGGGCAGCTGGCGGACGGCGATGCCGCCGTCGCGGTGCCAGCCGATGGCTTTGTAGGCGGCGGCCGTATCCGGCGGTTGTGGGGGCCGGACGATGACGTGGGAGGTGTCGAGCTGGACGTTCCAGCCGAGGATATACGGCACCAAGGAGACCGTCTCCGGCCAGTCGAGCAGCGGGAGGAAGGCATCGTCGTGGGCAATGCAGTTGCGTAGCTCGAAGGCGCCGGCTTGGTTGAGCCGGTTCTCACGTACAGCCGCTTGGTAGAGGCGGTCTACCGTTGTGGACAGGCGCTCAATCATTGCCGGGTCGAGCACGCCTGGCACGATGAGATAGCCGTTCGTCTCCAAGAAGCTCTGCTGCTCTTCAGTCATTGCCACGAACTGCATCGGTACACCCTCCCAGGATCGTAGCCCCCGGACGCACTGCGGCAAGCCGGCCCACGCGCCAGGAATAGCTCATGGCAAGGCTACAATCTGGGTGGGGTGCTGGCAAGCATCCGGCGGCCCTCACCCCGGCCCTCTCCCGCGGGGAGAGGGTATCTGGATTGCGGCTTGCGCCGCTGTCCAGGTCGGCGGGGTCGTGGATTCCCGCTTGCGCGGGAATGACGGAGGCCGGGCCGGGGGGTGTGGCGGGTCCGCCGCCATCACCGCTGGCGGTCCGCTCGTTGGCCCGGCCGCTTTGCTGGGGCCGCGCGCCAGCGCCTGATCTGCGCTAGGCGCTCGCGGATGGTCGCTTCGGCGCCGTCGCGGCCCGGTTGGTAGAACGGTCCCGACACGCCCTCGGGGAGGTAGTGCTGCCGATAGCGCCGCGGATCGTCGCTGGGAAAGTCGTGGCTGTAGTCGTAACCTTGCCCGTAGCCGAGTTGCTGGGCGCCGCGGAACGAGGCGTTGCGGAGGTGGAGCGGCACTTCCAGGCTGGCCCCGGACTCGATGGCTGCTTGCGCTTGCCAAAGGGCCTTGGCGGCACTGTTCGACTTCGGGGCCATGGCCAGATAGACGGTGGCGTGGGCCAGGATGAGGCCCGCCTCGGGTAGCCCGACGCGCTCTACCGACTCATAGGCCGCCGTCGCTACCATGAGGCCCTGGGAATCGGCGAGGCCGATGTCCTCCGAGGCGGATATCACCAGCCGGCGGGCGATGAAGCGCGGGTCCTCGCCGGCCTTGAGCATCTTGGCGAGCCAGAACGCTGCGCCGTCGGGATCGCTCCCCCGAATGCTCTTGATGAACGCAGAGATGGTCTGATAGTGATCGTCGCCCGTTTGGTCGTAGCGCACCTGCCGGCGCTGGATCGCCGTCTCGACGGTCTCGACCGTCACGGGCCGGCGGTCTACAGCGCCAGTCGGCGCAATGTCCACGGCCGCTTCCAGGCCGTTGAGCGCGATGCGCGCATCGCCGCCGGAGGTAGCGACGAGCAGATCGAGCGCGTCGGCGGCCACCGCCACGTCTTCCCGGCCTAAGCCGCGCTCGTCGTCGCGCAGGGCACGCTCCAGGAGCAGCTTGATCGTCTCGGCCGGCAGCGGCTCTAGGCGGAGGATGCGTACCCGCGAGCGGAGCGCCGGGACCAGATCGAAATAGGGGTTCTCGCTCGTCAGCCCGATCAATAGGATCAGGCCGTCCTCGACGGCCGGCAGCAAGACCTCCTGCTGCGTCCGGCTCCACTTGTGGGCCTCGTCGAGCACCAGCGCCACCCGGCGGCCTTGGGCGCGGCTCCGGCGGGCGGCCGCGAGGACGCGGCGCAGGTCGGCGACGCCGGACGTGACCGCACTGAGCGAGTGGGCTTCAATCGCTAACGCGCGGACGAGGAGCTGGGCCAGGCTGGTCTTGCCGGTGCCAGGTGGCCCCCAGAGGATGACCGAGCCGAGGCGGCGCTGCTCTAGGGCACGGCGCAACGCCTTGCCGGGACCGAGCAAGTGCTCCTGACCGGCGAATTCGTCCACCGTGCGGGGGCGCATCCGCACGGCGAGCGGCTGGTGCGGATCGGGAGGTGGGGTAAAGAGCGCAGGTTGGCCCGGCGCGACCGGTGGCTGGGGCGCATTGCGCGGCATTGGCGACCTCCACGACGCGCTTGCAGTGAGCCGCACGGCGCGGCTGGCTCCTATGGGCGGGGGCCTTAACGGATGAAGGGTATCTGGTGCTCCTCACCCCCTGACGGGCCAGAGCCGCCCGGATAGGGCCAGGTGTCGCGGGCCAAAACTCCGGCCATGCTGGACAGACAGCGGGGGACTTCGACCGCCGGGGTTTTGGCCCGCGAGTGGTGCGGCTGTGGCCCGTCCCCCGGCCCCCCTTCTACATCGCCCAACGATAGAGAGGGGGGGAGTGTGTTGGAGGTGGGAATGACAAGCGCCGGGGCGCGATTCATCGCGCCCCGGCACGTGCTTTGCCCCCCTACGAGACGGGGGCCGGCTGGCGACGCGCTGCGGGTTGGCTGCTCGATCTGCGCTGCTTGGTAGCTGCGGCACGTGAGCGCCGGCGGCGGGCGGGAGTTGGCTCAATGCCGTCGAGCGGCCGGTCGGCGAGTCGCACGGTCACTGCCCCGTTCTCGAAGGTCGCTACCTTGGTTGCGACGCGGGTCAGGAACGAGAGGTCGTGGGTGGCGACTACGACGGTACCGGCGTAGTCCAGCAGAGCTGCCTCCAGCATCGCCGTGCTCCGACGATCCAGGTGGTTGGTTGGTTCGTCGAGCAGCAAGAGGTTGGCCGGTCGCAGCAGCATCTTGGCGAGGGCGAGTCGGCTGCGCTCGCCGCCGGATAGCTCGCGCACCTGCTTGTGGGCGTCGTCAGCGAGCAGAAAGCGCCCCAGGACGTTCATGGCCGCGGCCGTCGAGCCGGTGCGTGAGGCGCTGAGGGCTTCGGCGAGCACCGTCTTGTGCGGATCGAGGGCTTCGGCTTGGTGCTGGGCGTAGAAGCTGGCGCGGGTGCCGTTGCCCAAGATTACCTCGCCGGTGGTTGGCGCCTCGTCGCCGGCCAGAAGGCGGAGCAGGGTCGTTTTGCCGGCGCCGTTGGGGCCGACGAGCGCCACGCGGTCCGCGCGCTCTAGGGTGAAGGAGACGTCGCGTAGCACCACGAGGTCATCATACGCCTTGGTGACGTGCTTGAGGGTGATGATCTCACGTACACCGCGCCCACCGCCCAGGAAGCGGAAGTCAATGCTTTTTGGATCCGGCTTCGGTGGGGCGACCCGCTCCAGCCGCTCTAGCTGCCGCTCGCGGGCCTTGACTTGTGCGGCGCGCGTGGCAATGGCCCGGAAACGCTCGATATAGGCTTGCTGGCGGCGGATGAGCTTCTGCTGACGTCGATAGGCGGACTCGTGATGGCGCCGTCGCTCCGCTTTCAGCCGGAGGTAGTCGGAGTAGTTGCCGGTGTAGGAGGTGGCAACGCTGTCCTCCAACTCGATAATGCGCTTGGCTACGTTGTCGAGCAGGGCAACGTCGTGCGACACCACGATCAGCGAGCCGCGGTAGCCGTCAAGGTAGCCTTCGAGCCAGTCGCGGGCAGCTTTGTCAATATGGTTGGTCGGCTCGTCGAGGAGTAGCAAGGAGGGCTGACTGACGAGGAGCTTGGCGAGGGCAATCCGCATTTGCCAGCCACCGCTGAACTCGTCGGTCAGGCGGGGGCGGTCATCTTGCGCGAACCCCAGCCCGTGTAGCACCTCGCCGACCCGCGCGTCTACCGTGTAGCCGTCGAGCCGGTCGTACTCGTCCTGCGCGGTGGCCATCGCCGCCACCAAGCGATCAATCGCGTCCAGATCGCCGCCGGTGGCAGCGGCATCCATTTCATCTTGGAGCCGGGCCAGCTCCGCGCGGGCCGTGAGCACACCCGGAAACGCCGACAGCATCTCGTTTTCGAGCGTGATGCCGAGCCGGCACTGACTTTCTTGCGACAGATAGCCGAGGGTGCTGTGGGGATCGAGCTTGACGAACCCATCGTCGGCACTGCGCTGGCCGGCGATGATCTCCAGCAGCGTGGTCTTGCCGGCGCCGTTGTCACCGACCAGCCCGACGCGCTCTTTCGGCCCGACGAAGAAGGTCACCTTGTTGAGCACTTCCTGTCCGCCATAGCGGATGGTGATGTCGTGTACGTGGAGCATGATGTGTTGTTACCTCGGAGGTGGGGCGGGGTCCGACGACGGCGCTGGCGTTGAGACCGTCGGGCAGACGGCAAGCGGCGCGGGCGCTGCGCGAGGAGGCCGGGCTGCCTAAAACTCAAGAGGCGTGCCGCGTCGAGTGACCCTCGTAATTATACTGCTACGGTGCTGCTCGGCGCTCACGTTCCTGGAAATAGGACCTGGGCAGGACGATGAGGACACTGCCGACGCTACGCTCGTGGAGATGGCCAAAGTGCCTGATGTCGCCGGTGTAGCCAGTGCGGCACCCAGGGTAGGCCGGTCCTTGGGGTGCCGCTCCACGTCGGCGGGAACGAGGGCCTCCGCCTCATCCGCAAGAGGCAGTATCTCCACGGCTTGCAGTAGCCGCTCCAACTCTGCCCGCTGTTCCGGGGTGTCCAGATTGCGGCGCGCTTCCTCCGCTGCATACGCGGCGGTAAGGAGTGCCACATCCGGCAACTGCCACAGCCGCCGCAGCGCCGAGGTGCTGCGGTACGCTGCGGAGAAGAGCACATTTGCATCCAAGAAGAGCCGGTCCACACGCCCTTACGAGTCGCGCGCCGCTAGGGTGGGGGCGAGTGAGGGGTTGATGTGGGATCAAGTCCCATCTCGCACACTTCCTTTAGCGCGCGTGTTTAGTCCGGGGCATCAATCGCGTTTGCGAGCAGAAGCTCAACCCGACGAACAGGCGTACAGACCTCTACCGGCAGCACCACAGCCGGCCGAACGAGGATGCCGTCTTCGTGCGGTTCCGCAATCACCAGTGAACCCTCCGTGATGTCGTAGCGGCGCCGCAGTCGCGCCGGAATGACAATCGTGCCGCGCTTCCCGATTTTGCCTACCACCTGCGGAGGGAGTGCTGCCATCACCGATCTCCGTACCACCGGATAACCGAATATACCGGTATCTCTCTCCATCGTACCAAACACCTCCCCGCTCCGGCGCAGGCTGCTGAGGAAGATGACGGACCAAAGCTCCTTCCGAGCGTGTGCGGTACAAGGAAGCTCCGCTCGCCAGAGGCAATGATATGCTTGAAGGAGCGCCCCTGTCCGCCTGTGGTGGTGGCGGCGTGGTTGGCTACACGAGAGCAATGGGATCATCGGATCAGCACTGCGACCTCGCCATTATCGGCGCCGGGCCGGCCGGCATGGCGGCGGCGCTTTACGCCGCTTCGCAGGGCATGACGGTGACGCTTATCAACGGAGGGGGACTCCTCGGCTATGGCCTCCACGGGGCCTACAAGTCGAAGGGGATGTATGAGCTGGCCAAGGATCGGCAGGTTGCGCTCAAGATGGGGCGCGGCTATGTCCCGTCCGGGCCGGACGTTCGGTTCGACGAAATCCACGAGCAGCTGCTCACGGGAACGGCAGAGCTGACCGAGATTACCCTGGGCTATCTCCGGCAGATGCGGATACGGGTGGTCAACGGCACCGGGCGCTTTGTTGATCCTCACACGTTAGCAGTCAATGGCCGGCAGATCCGGGCGCCCTACTTCCTGATTGCTACCGGCTCGCGACCGCGGGTGCTGCCCGGCATGGAGGTGGATGGCAAGCTGATTATGACCAGTGACCACGTGGTTGACGTGGCTGAAGGCTTCGGCTCGCTCACGGTCATCGGTGCCGGCGTGATCGGCTGTGAGTTTGCCTCGATCTTCACTGCCTTCGGTATCCACGTCACCCTGCTGGACACGGCCGACCGCCTCCTCAGCCACGAGGACCCGGATATCAGCGCGTTCATTACCACCGTCTTCACGCGCAACGGGATCCACGTGCGCTTTGGCGCGCGCACGCGCTCCGTGAGTATCGTCGGCGGCAGAGTGAAGACAGTGCTGGACGATGGATCAATCATCATCTCCGACCGTGCGCTGGTGGCCATCGGCCGAATGGCCTGCTCCGACACGCTCAACCTGGCGGTGACGGGGATTGTGCCGGGCCGCGCCGGGGTGATCAATGTCAACGACAGTATGCAAACCAGCGTGCCGCACATCTACGCGGTCGGTGACGTTGGCGAACGGAAGACACCCCTCGATCTCGCCCTCGTCCACATCGCGGAGGCCGAAGGTCGACTGGCCGTCAAGCACATGCTCAAGCAGTCCTCGACGCTCCGCTCATCGCATATCCCGTTCATCATTTTCAGCATGCCGATGATTGCTGGCGCCGGGCTGACAGAGACGTTGGCCCGGAAGCAGTATGGCGCCGTGCGCGTGGCGAAGTTCCTGAATGCGCGCAACCACCGCTACCATGCTATGCGGTCGTTCGATGGCTATGTCAAGCTGGTCGTCGGCCCGCCAGGCGATGATCGCATCTTGGGCGTGCGTGCGGTGGGCGCCCAGGCCGACAGTGTGATTGGTGAAGCTGCCGTGATGATCGACAACGAAATCCCGTACACCTATCTGCTGGACAGCATTCATGCCCATCCGTCGTTGACCGAGAGCCTGCAGAACGCCGCCCGCATCATCGCTGGCCGGCTGGTGCCGACGCTGTAGGGACGGGTCATTGCGCCTCACCCCCCGGCCCCCTCTCCACCATGTGGAGAGGGGGAGTCTGCCGGAGGCGGGTGGGAGCGAGGATGGCGAGCGTCACGGACGAGTGAGGAAGCCGGCGAAACCGGCCGCCACCAACCCGGCTAGGCCGGCCACAAAGACGATGCCGGCACCGACCAGCCGGGCCCTCGCAGACAACCCCAGCAGCGTGAGCACGGCCCACACCGCCAGGGACGCGAAAATCACCAGGCCGGTCAGGACCCCGGTGAACCACAGTCCGACGCCCGTTCGCTCGATCATCCCCAGGGCGACGACCATGATGGCCAGCAGCAAGAGACCACCACCCCACTGCAGGAGACGCTCGCGCCAGGGCACAGACCGGGTCTCGGGAGGGATCAGCCGCTCATCGTCCGGCAAGGGCTGCATCGTTGCGCCTCCCAGCCATCAACGTGCGAGCAGTCTATTGTTCCGCACGCTTAGGCGGCCGCGGCGAAGACTTTGCTGACAACCGCGTTCGTCTTGACGATGTGCTGGCCGAGACCTAGCTCGCCCGGCTCCATGCCGAGGGCCAGTCCGATCAACTGGGGGAGATGGAGAATGGGTAGGTCGAGAGGGCGGTTGACATACTTCGCCGCATCGGGCTGTTGGGCGTCGAGGTTGAGGTGGCAGAGCGGGCACGGGGTCACCATGCAATCGGCGCCCTGGTCTTGGGCTTCGGCGATATGGGTACCGGCCATCGTCAGAGAGTTGGCCTTGTTCATCGTCAGGATCGGGAAGCCGCAGCACTTGCTTTTGCCGTAGTAATCCACCGGCTCGGCGCCGAGCACGTCGATAATCTGCTCCAGATAGGTGCCGCGCCCGGGATGCTCGTCGAACGCCAGCACTTCGCGGGGACGCAAGATGTAGCAACCGTAGAAGGGGCCGACGCGCAGCCCCGCCAGCGGTCGGACGACCTGCTCGCGCAGCCGCTCCAGCCCGTACTCCTCGACCAAAATCCACATCAGGTGCGTGACCCGACCAGTGCCGCGGTAGGTGTAGCCATCGGCTGCGAGGGCCTGATTGGCCTGCTCCCGCGCGGTGGCGTCGGTATCGAGGATGTGCTTGATCCCACTCATCACGCCCTGGCAGGTCGAGCAAATGGTGAGGATGGGCAGGTCCCAGGCCTCGGCCATGGCGAAGGTGCGGGCGTTGAGGGCCTGGGCCAACTCCGGGTTACGCTCGCTCAACACGCCTGCGCCGGTACATGCGCCTTCCTTCATTTCCACCAGCTCAATACCGAGCCGCTCGGCTACCGCGCGCGTTGACTTGTACAACTCGCGACAGGCGCCGCGCGACACGCAGCCTGGGAACCAGGCGTAACGCAGTGCATTCATCGGTTGTTAGGCCTCTTTCTGCGTAGTGGATTCGGCGATCTGCCGCTGGTGCTGCTGTTCGGTCGCTTCGAACACGCGCCGCACTTCCCGCACGCCGGAGATCGGGCGGTGGATGGGGTTGGGCATCTTCCCGGCCATGAGCATGCGGAGGGCCACCGGCACATTGCCGAGCTGATCCTTGACGTTGAGCATGCTGAAGGACTTCACGGCCAACTGGCTTTCGTCCAGCCAGCCACTATGCTCGACCGAATCGGCGAACGCTTTGCTGTGCCGGACGCCGTTGTGATCTTTCAGCCCGGCATCCATGGCCATTTCGCGCAGCTTGACAATTCGCTCCATCGGCTCGACGCCCTTGGGGCAGACTTGCACGCACTCGAAGCAGTGGGTGCAGTCCCACATCCCCCCGTCCACGTCGAACAGGTCAACGAGGCGCTCCTGGGTCTTGTCGTCCCGCGGATCGGCGGCGAAGCGGTAAGCCTTGGCCAGTGCCGCCGGGCCGAGGAATTTTTCGTCTACTTCGAGGACGGTGCATTCCGAGACGCACGCGCCACACATAATGCAGTTCATTACCCCGGTGAGGTGCTGCATGGCTGCATCGGGCGCGAGGTATTCGCGTCCGCTCTCCGGCGGCCCGGCCGGCTGGAGGTAGGGCTGGACAGCTCGGACCTTGTCCCAGAACGGCTCCATATCCACGACGAGATCGCGGACCACGGGCTGGTTGCCCATCGGCTCGACAGTCACGGTTGCACCGTCGGGCGCGATGTCCACGAGCTTGGTCTTGCAGGCCAGGGCCGACTCGCCGTTGATCTTCATGGCGCAGGAGCCGCAAATCGCGCTGCGGCAGGAGCAGCGCAGCGTGAGGGTTCCGTCCTGCTCTTCACGAATCTGGATGAGCGCATCCAGTACCGTGCCCCACTCCGGGACACGGGTTGCGTATTCCTGGTAGTACGGCTCCTGCCCGGATTCGGGATCGTAGCGGCGGACGCGCAGACGTGCTTCGATAGTCAACGGCTCCTCCCGTCCTCACTCCAGTTTTTAGTGGCCGGTTTCTAGTAGGTCGCCCTCTGGACCAAACCCGCAGCACCTCGAACAAGCCCACTCCCACTGACTGCTGAAAACTAGCTACTAACAACTGAGCCGATGTTGCTCAGTAGGCGCGTGCTTCCGGCTTCCAGCGTGTGATGGTCACGGGCAGGTAGGACATCTGTGGACCGTCCGCGGACCATGCGGCCAGCGTGTGCTTCAACCACTCGTCGTCGTTGCGCTCAGGGTAATCGGTGCGGGAGTGGGCGCCGCGACTTTCGCGCCGATCCAACGCGCTGACGGCGATCACCGCGGCGAGATCGAGCATGAAATCCAACTCCAGGTGGAACACCAAGTCCAAGTTGAAGACCTTGCCCCGGTTCTCCACGGGCAGCTTCGTGTACCGTTCCTTCAGGTTTTGCAGGACACCGACGACTTCCTGCAGCCCGGCTTCGTCCCGGAAGACGCCGACGTGCCTGTCCATGGTCTGACCCATTTCCAGGCGCAGCGCCGCGGTGCGCTCGCCGTTGGCAGGACGATCCATGATCTGCTGAATGCGGGCGTCTTCATCGCGGAGCTTGGCCTCGCTGAGGGCGGCGAAAGCACGCGCAGCGGCGTACTCGGCGGCGGCCGCGCCCGATCTGCGACCGAAGACGATAGTTTCGAGTAGTGAGTTGGCGCCGAGGCGGTTGCCGCCGTGTAGGGAGATGCAGGCCGTTTCTCCGGCCGCATAGAGACCCGGTACGGACGTGGCGCCGTGGACATCGGTCTTGATGCCGCCCATCTGGTAGTGCATTCCGGGACGGATGGGCACCGGATCCTGCGTGAGGTCTACGTTGGCGATGTCGTGGGCCAACTCCCAAATCTGGTAGAGCTTGGTCCGGATCAGCTCCGTTCCCAAGTGCCGGCAGTCGAGCAGGACACAGCCGTCAATGCCCCGGCCTTCGTCGATCTCGGTCTGCTCGGCGCGGGAGACCACGTCGCGCGACGCCAACTCCATCGCGTTGATCGCGCCATAACGCTCGTAGGACATAAAGCGGTCACCGTTGGCATTGAGCAGGTAGGCCCCTTCGCCGCGGGCGCCCTCGGTGATGAGCACCCCATTGGACTTGAGGGTGGTTGGATGGTACTGCACCATCTCCATGTCCATCAGCGGCGCCCCGGCGCGGTAGGCCAGCGCCATCCCGTCGCCGGTGCAGATCAAGGCGTTCGTGCTCGGCTCGAAGACGCGGCCGAGGCCGCCGGTGCAGAGGATGACCGCTTTGGCGCGGAACAACTCTAGCCGACCGCTGCGTATCTCCAGGGCCAGCACACCGACGCAGGCGCCGTCCTCGATTACCAGGTCGGTGAGGAACCATTCTTCGTAGACGCGCACTTGCTCCTTCATCAGCTGCTCGTACATCACGTGGAGCATGGCCTGGCCGGTGATGTCGGCGACGAAATAGGTCCTGGCGAAGGAGGCGCCGCCGAAGTTGCGGGTGCCCAACCGCCCCGTCTCGTCGCGGTTGAAGATCACCCCCATGTTTTCCAGCTCGACGATGTCTTGCGGCGCCTCGCGCACGCAGATTTCGATGGCGTCCTGATCGCCGAGATAGTCGCTGCCCTTCACGGTATCGAAGGCGTGTGATTCCCAGGAGTCGCCGGCTTCGAGGGCGGCATTGACACCACCTTGGGCCGCATTGGAGTGACTGCGGACCGGGTGGACCTTGGTGATAATCGCAACGTCGGCACCCTGCCACTGGGCTTCTAACGCGGCACGCAGACCGGCCAGCCCGGCGCCAATAACCAACACGTCATGACTAATCATCAGCCCTTGCTACCTCAGTGTATCCTTTCCACATAACAAGCGCGGGCATCCCCATGTGGAAATCTCGCGCCCGACCCGGAAGCATACCAACGAGAGCGCCATCCTGTCTACAAGTCTAGCCGCTTCACCGGCGGCATAGGAGGGTGCCACTACCGGTCAGGTGCTATGTTTGTGGAGGCTGGCGCCGACTCTGTGTTCGGCTACAGCGGGCGGACAGCGGAAGTCGTAGCCAACGGACGGTGTTTGCCCGAACACATCTCGCTGCTGAGGCCACGGACAGAACCGCACGCGCCTCAGCGGGCAGCAAAGCCGGTACCATGCCACTATCCGCAATGTCCGATTTCTACTGCGACGAAGTGTTGAGCGGTCGTACAGTAGTGAAAAGGGTGGTCGAGACCGGCGCTGTGCTCGCCTTCCACCACACACGTCCGTATTGGCCGGTGCATATCGTCGTCATTCCCAAGCGACACATCGGCTCATTGCTCGACCTCAAGGGTGAAGACGATCCTTTACTCATCGAACTGATGGCTGTGGTGAAAAGGGTCGCGGCTCAGGTCGTAGCAGAGCAGGGTGGCTGCCGGGTCGTGACCAACCTTGGCGAGTATCAGGACTCGCAGCACTTGCACTGGCACATTGGCGCTGGTGAGCCACGACGTTGAGTAGAGCGAGCAAACCAGCTACGCTACAGCGGTCCGGCGGCGGCGTGGCAGTTGACCGCGGCAAAAGGCCGTTGCTATCCTCGCCTCGGGAGGCCGGTGACAGGTCTGCCTGGGGTGTCGAGCGTCTCCGGCGGGAGAGGATTGTGGTCCGCGGTGGGGAGCAGAGCGGGAGCTATACGAGCCATGTCCGCGGCTCGGAAGAGGAGCAGTTCGGTGCGGAAAAAGGTAACGATTATCGGATCGGGGAACGTCGGCGGGACGACGGCGCAACGCTTGGCGGAGACCGGGCTGGCCGATATTGTCTTGTACGATATTGTTGACGGTCTGCCACAAGGCAAGGCGCTCGACCTCGCGGAGGCGGGGCCGGTCGTGGGGTTCGATGTGCAGATCACCGGCACGACCGAGTATGGGCCGACCACCGACTCCGATATTGTCGTGTTCACCTCGGGCGCGCCGCGCAAGCCGGGAATGAGCCGCGACGATCTGCTGGAAGTCAACAAGAAGATCGTCACGGAAAACGTGGGGCAGGTTGCCAAATACTCGCCCCACTGCATCCTCTTGATGGTCAACAACCCGCTGGACGCGATGGCGCAGCTGGCGCTCCAGGTCAGCGGCTTCCCGCCGGAGCGGGTGGTCGGGCAAGCCGGTATTCTCGACACGGCGCGCTTTCGGACCTTCCTGGCTTGGGAGCTACAGGTGTCCGTCAAGGACGTGCAAGCCTACGTCTTGGGGGGCCACGGTGACGACATGGTGCCGCTGGTCAGCTATACGACGGTAGGCGGCGTGCCGGTCGGGCAGCTCCTGTCGTCGGAGCGCTTGGACGCGATTGTGCAGCGCACGCGCGATGGTGGCGCGGAGATCGTCGGCCTGCTCAAGACGGGCAGTGCCTTCCAGGCGCCGAGCGCCGCCGTCGTCGAGATGCTGGAGGCGATCCTGCTCGACCGGCAGCGCATCCTCCCCTGCTCGGCCTATCTGCAGGGGCAGTACGGCATCCACGACCTCTACGTCGGCGTGCCGGTCAAGCTCGGCGCTGGCGGAGTCGAGGAGATTGTCGAGATCCCGCTGTCGGCGGACGAGCGTGCCGCCCTGCACGAGACCGCCGCCGCGGTCCGCAGCCTGGTCGCGGCGCTGGGGTTGTAGGAGCGGTTAGCGGGCGGGACTCAGCTGGCGGCGTCGGCACCTTAACCTTGCCGGTGTACCCGCTTTTCCGCCCCCGTAGCTCAGTGGAAGAGCAACCGCCTTCTAAGCGGTGGGTCGGGTGTTCGAATCACCCCGGGGGTACCCTCGTCGGTTGTACTGCCGCGTTGAACGGACCAGGCTGGACATTGACCGTCGCCAGGAGCTCGGCGATACTCCGGGTGCGGGTGACGACCGTGCTACCTCGACAGGCTCGCTGTCAGCAGCATTGTCGGTGGGCCACCGAAGGTTCCAAGAAGGATTGCAAGATGCAGAGCACCTTACTGCGTCACCTGCGTCGCCATGGCTGCTATCTCAAGCGTGAAGGACACGCTCATACACCGTGGTGGAACCCGACGACCGGCGCAGTGGAGGCTATTCCGCGGCACAGTGAGATCCCAAATCACCTGGCCCGCAAGATTTGCCGCCGCCTAGCGGTGCCCGAGATAGGCCGCCCATAGTTTACTGAGGGCACCCCTTCCCCCCGGTCTGTGCCGGGGTCAGCGCCGGCAGCTCCTCGTCCGCTCTGTCGGCCGGCCAGTCGCTCACGACGATGACCGGATGGCTCTTTGTCATGGTCGCTGCCGGCTTGGATCGAGACGTCGCACGAGGGCGGCGACGAAAGCCGTGAGCGGGGCGTCGACGCCGAGCGCCATGGCGCGTTGCACCGGGCGGGCGAAGATAGCTTCGACTTCGAGCGGTCGCCGGCGGAGGAGGTCGGCACCAGTGCTGGGTACGAAGTTTTCGGTTACGCCGGTGAGCCGCATGGTGCGGTTGCAGGCAGCCTGAACGTCGGCGATCCGTTCCAGCCCGCGATCTGCGAGGTCAGCATTGGCGATTTGGGCGACCTCCTCCATGATGAGTCGCGCAAAGACGCCGAATGCGGGGGGGTGGAGATGAATTCGCAGGTGGCGCCGGCAGCGGCGACGGAGAGGCCGTTGAAGGGGACGTTCCAGAGCATTTTCATCCAGCGGGCGTGGACGAGATCGGCGACGGGACGCGCAGCGACGACGGTAGGCGCCCAGAGAGCGACGGCTTCCTGGACGGCTTGTGGGTCGTCGCCGTGGTGGCCAATGTCGAGCGCACCGAATTCCTGGTGGAAAACATGTCCGGGTTGTGGGCGGCTGACGCCAATGAAGCCGAGACCGCCGAAGATTTGGTAGCCGGGGAGTGCCGCGGCGATGTCGGTCTCGATGCCGATACCGTTGAGGATGCCGAGGATGCGCGTGTGGGGGGACAGCAGCGGCGCGGCGAGCCGGGGGAGGTGGCCGAGGGCGTAGGATTTGAGCGCAACGATCAGCCAATCGACGGTACCGTGCTCGGCAAGCTCCTCGGGGGTGCGACCGATGGTAGGGGCCGGGAGGTGGATATCGCCGACGTGACTGGTAACGTGGAGGCCATCTTGGGAGACGGCTGCGTAGTCGCTACGCAGGAGGAAGCGGACATCGTAGCCGGCTTCGGCGAGGCGCGCCCCGTAGTAGCCGCCGATAGCGCCAGCGCCGATGACGGCAACCGATAGCGGGGCTGTGGGGGCCATAGGCGGATTTTACTGTTGGCTGCACCCGTTGACCAACCGTCTGCATCGCAAGGGAAATACTGTCCCCTGGCAGCACGATACCACGGGGAGCGGGGATGAGGCACGGCGAATCCGGTGGCCTACACGAATCCGGCTTCTTGATCCGCTTGCGAGGCGCGGGAGCCGTAGTACAGCCGCGTCGGGGCGTCTCCCGATACATACTGGGTGGGGAAGGAGGTCGGTAGGTCTCGGTCGAGGAGGTTTTCGAGGCGCCGGCGACACTCGCGCACGACGGCGGGATGGTCTGCGGCGAGGTTGCGGTGCTCGCCGGGGTCGGCGACGACATCGAAGAGGCGGGTGTCCTCGTCCGGCCGCTCACAGTCGACGATGTAGTTCCACTGCCGGTCCCGCACGCTGGCGTAGGGACCCCACCCGGTAATCACGTAGTCACGACCGGACTGGGCCGCGTCCACCGCCCCGCTGGGCACGGCCTCGCCCCCGGCTGCGCGAATCAGCGGCCACACGCTGCGGCCGGCCAGTGCCGCTGCGGTGTCGTCTCGCTCCGGCTCCGCGATGTCGAGCATGTCTAGCGCCGTGGGCAGGATGTCGTGGCCTTGGACGAAGGTCGCCAACTCCTGGCCACCGGCGAGGCCGGAGGGATGGCGCACCAGCCAGTTGAGCTGGGTGATGTACGGGTGCAGGGCGGGCGCACTCTTCCCGAAACGGTCGTGATCCAGCAGCTCGGTGCCGTGGTCGGACGTGAACATGACCACGGTGTCTTCAAGGCGGCCGAGCCGAGCCAGTGTATCCAGCAAGCGGCCGATCCACTCGTCCATATAAGTAATCTCGCCGTAGTACAGCGCCTTGGTGCGCTCCTTTTCCAGCTCGGTCCCGACCTGCGCCGCCGCCGGCGGGAGGATGAATTCCGTGCCCTCGAAATCGGGACAGTAGCGGTCGGCGTAGGCGCGCGGCGGATCCCATGGCTCGTGGGGATCGAAGGCCTCCAGCCAGAGGGCAAACGGGCCGTCGTCGTGGTTGACTTCCAGCCATTCGATGCCGCGGCGGAAGACGGTGCCGGAGGTCAGACCGTCCACTTGGGCGAACACTCGCTTGTTGAGGAGATATTGGATCAAGACGGCCTGCTCTTGCGGCGTGAACGGTCCCTTGACACAGCGCTGGGCCTCGGCGCGGATCAAGTCGAGCTTGCCGCCCTGCCAGTTGTCGCTCTCCTGTCCCCGCACGAACTCCCAGTTTACCCAGCCCCGGGTGAAGTTCATCGTGGGCTTGAAGATGTGATACACGTCTCCGATCAGCGCCGTCTTGTAGCCGCGCTCCACTAGGATTTCGGCGATAGTGGGCTGCTCCGGCGGGATTTTGTGCCAGCCCTGAATGCGCGGCCACAGCCCTTGCGTGTCGTAGTCGTAGCGCCAGGGGTAGGAGCGGATGCCGGTCATGAGGGCACGGCGCACCGGGATCGTCGGCTCTCCTTCACCAAACGCCGCGCTGAAGCTGACGCTATCGCGGCGCAGGGCATCGAGATTGGGGGTGTGGACGTGTGTAATGCCCCGATGATGGACCACGTCGTAGCGCAGCGTATCGAGCACCATCAGCACCAGGTTCATGCCCACACCTCCTTGTTTCGGCTGTCGGCAGCGTCATCTTGTCGGGCAAGGGGGATCGCATCTTCCGGAGACAGTACCCGGAAGGAATGCGTCTTGTCCAAGCCGAGGTGCTCTACATCGTTTCGGAGCGGCGCATCAGTCGTGACGAGGAAAGAAGATGGGAAGTAGGCGGCGAGCCGCAGGAAGTCGCGGTCGTCGTGGAGCTTCGTACTCCAGGAATCCTCTTCCGAGAGTGGAGGGGGATCACCAGTCTTCGGCCAGGGGCATTTGCCGTCAACGAATTGAGCTTGCGAAAACAGCACCATGAATGATGGCGCTATGGCGCCCCCCTGATTTTGGAGTGTCTGTACCTGACGTGACCACCGTCCATAGATGGTAGGACTCCAGGCGATCCGGTGGCAGTTGGCCACGATAGCGTTGACCAACTCGGCAGAAGTGCGGTCGAGTTCGCCTCGTTCGTTACGTAGCGTCGAGACGGTAATGGCGATGTTCTCGTTGAGCACAAAGGTATGTTTCATGGCCGCTGCACTACAGCTTCGAGATGCTGGTGCTTCGTTACAGCGTCGAGGTGCCGGCGCTGGGCCTCTAGCGCAGCATCGAAAAAGCCCGGCAGGCCGCCTTTCACCAACCCGTCATCCGTGACCTCCTGCCGGCGGGCCGTGGCCTTGCCATCCTCTAGCTGGAAGTAGTAGATCGCCAGATCGTCGGCGGCCAGCTTGCGCTCGGCCACGTTGTTGAGCAAGCTCAGGAGCAGGTGATCGCTGTGGGTCGCGAGGAGCAACTGCTTGTGCTCCTGGGTCGCTACCTCCACGAATACATCGCCGAGTTTCGCAATAGCCTTTGGGTGGAGGTGCGTCTCCGGCTCTTCGATGCCAGCGAGGCCACCTTCCGGCGTCTTGACAAGCTGATATAGCAACCACGTGAGCTGGTTCGTTCCAAATCCCTCGTTCACGATCGGGACTCTTCTTTTTATGCGACTATTGGCGCTGAATGTCACGAGTCCTCCCTCTGCAAGACCGTGCTCGATAGGGACACCTGTGATTCTCTCGGTGAGTGCTGCAACACTATCTCTCGCATTGTCCTCGTAGCCAAGTGAACTGGCAATCCCGGAGGCAAGACTGTCGTATGATTCGGCCAGATGAATTTCGTCGGGGGCGCTTGGAGCAAGCTCGTAGCCGTGCTGGAGAAACCCGCGAACCGGAGTGCCAAACCGCCAGGATTGTATTGCTTCCGGGATAGTGTCGATCAACCTCCGCTGCACGTGCATAGCTTCTTCTTGCCCTTCGGCTGGCCCACTTACCCACGTCTTTACGTTCTCATGAGGTTTGCCGATCACTGACGAGCCAGTGACTTCAAATTCAAAGCGCAGGCCCCCCCTGTAGTCGAAATCTACTCTGGTCTCGTCTTGATTTCTGCCCCGGCGCCATGCAACGTAGAGCTGGGGACCTTCCCAATTAATCTCGCCGATGTTGTCACGTAGTCCCTCCTCCAAGAGGACGGCTCGGTATACGAAACCGAGTCCCTTGAAGTCGAGGCCGCGCTTTCCTTCAAGAGCGATGGCAAGCTCCCCGGTCGTAGCGCCACTGTGGAGGGCGTGCGAGAAGCCGACGAGGTTGACAAACGGGCCTTGCCACTGGGGGACGTCGTGACCTAGCGACTGGCGCAGGAACATGAGCGCCTGGAGCACACTGGACTTGCCGGCGCCGTTCGGCCCGATGAGCACCGTGATGCGGCGCGGGTGCAGCTCCAGCAACTCAAAGCACTTGAAGCTCTCCAGGCGTATATGGGTTAGCATCCTACTTTGCTCCTCCGCACGCGCCTTGCTCTTTCTGCCCTCACCGATGGTCGGACTGCGCGGAGATTAGCCCTTGGGCACAGGATACACAATGGGGCTACTGCTCCGGCTTCAGCAACGCAGTGAGCGTTCCCTTGGGCAACTTACAAGCCCTGACGATAGTGCGGCGACGGCCGAGAGCTAGTGAGGGTTAGCTCGTGCTCCATGGCTCGGTGAGGCCGATGCGGATAGCATACTTGACGAGGTCGGTCTGGTTGTGCAGGTCCAGCTTGTGCATCGCTGCGGCGCGGTGATGCTCGACCGTCTTCGGGCTGAGGTGTAGCCGCGCGGCGATCTGGCGGATGGTCCGGCCGTCGGCCGCGAGCTGCAAGACCTCGCGCTCACGGGCGGTCAGCGCAAACAGCGGTCCGGCGGCCTCGGCGGGATCGAGGCGCCGGACATAATCCGTGATGACGCGCTTGGCAATGCCGGGGTGCAAGTAGGCGTCGCCGGCATGGACGGAGCGGATCGCCGAGGCCAGCTCGCGGGCGGCGCTGCGCTTGAGCACGTAGCCGCTCGCACCGGCCTGGAGTGCTTGCACCACATACGTCTCGTTGTCGTGCATGCTGAGGATCAGCACGGGTAGGTCGGGGTGAGCGCGCTTGATCTGCCGCAGCGCCTCCAGGCCGTTGAGCCGGGGCATCGTCACGTCGAGCACCACGACATCGGGCTGGGTCTCGGCCGTTTGCTGCACTGCGCTGGCGCCATCCTCGGCCTCCGCTACAACCACCATGTCGCCCATCGCTTCGAGGGAGAGACGGATACCCTCGCGCAGCATGGCATGGTCATCGGCCAAGAGCACGCGAATGGGCGGCGGCTGTCCTGAGGCCGCACCGATAGACGAGTGCGCTGCCGCCGTTGTCATCAGGCCGGGGCCTCGCTCGCGGCGGTGTCCGAGGGCCGGGGGATTGTCACGCGCATGCGTGTGCCGCTGTGGCCGTCGGTGCGCCGCTGTACCACCACCTCGCCATCGAGGAGCGCCGCGCGCTCGCGCATGCCGAACAGGCCCAAGGGCGCGCTGGCGGCCGTTGGTGACGGTGGTGTGCCGGAAGCGCACAATCCTATAGGATTCGGTGGTGCGCTTCCGGCAGCGTCAGGCTGGGCAGCGGAGGCGACGCCATCCAGCGGTGTGTGTGCCAGGAGGCGCTCGTCAATCCCGATACCGTCATCGGCGACCTCGGCGGTCAGGAGCTGCTCGTCTATGTGTAGCCGGACCAGGACGGAGGCGGCGCGGGCGTGCTTGGCCACATTGGAAAGCGCTTCCTGCACAATGCGGAAGATCGCGGTCTCTACCGGCGGGGAGAGGCGGCCGGCGGCGTGCTCGCCGGCAATCTGCACTTCTACCGGTATGCCGTGGTGCTCCTCGTGGGTGGAAGCCAGCCAGTGAATGGCTGCGACGAGGCCGTGATCGTCGAGGACGGACGGGCGGAGCGCCAGGGCGAGCTTCCGCAGATTGTCGAGCGTATCCTCGGCCAGCCGCTGTAAGCGGGCGACGAGATGATGGGCCTGGCGGAGGCGCGGCACTTCCGCCGGCATCGCCTGGAGGCCGTGCTCCAGTCCCACGCTAAGGGCAGCAAGCGATTGCATCGTCTCGTCGTGTAGCTCGCGCGCGACCCGGCGTCGCTCCTCCTCTTGGGCGGCGATCACTTGGGCGGCCAGCCGCTGCATCTCGCGGTTTTTCTCGGCCAGCCGCGCGTTGGTGCGTTCGAGCTGGCGCTGGTGCTCACTGAGCCGTGCCCAGAGGGTGTTGAGGGCCTCGACCACGGCTTGGAGATCGGGGTCGCCGCGTGGCTCCACCCGCACGTGCGGCACTGACCGGCCCAAACTCCGGCCGTGCTTGCTCACCAACGGGAGCCTTCGACCGCCGGAGTTTGAGCCGGTCACGCCGTCGCCGGCCCGGTACTGATGGATGGCCCGGCGCAGCGAGCGGATCGGCCGGAAGGCGGCGTAGAGAATGAGCGCGGTGAATAGGACACTGAGGGATACGGCGGCAACGACCATCAGGACATGGACCCAGGGCGTAAAGGCTCCTGTCTCGACGAACCGGCGCGTCAGCGAGGTGCCGATGATGGCGCCGATGAGTACGACGATCAGGTTGGCAAGCAACAACTGGTAGAAGAGCGGTAGCCCGGTGAACAACGCGCGCCGACGGGCTGGCGCGGGATGCAGCGGGGTGGTGACGGTGGGTGAAGCGGACTCTCGCTGTGCCATCGGCGGTGTCCTTGACGGTTCTAATCGTACCGTACTCACCGGGAAGCCGCCGTTGCTTGCTGTCCCCTCTGCGGAGCGGGGGGACGGGCGCAGCGTGCTGCGCCCCTACGGCTTGGCCCATGGCTACCCCCTTCGGACCCTCTGCCCCTGCTATACTGCCGCGGCTACTGCGTGGGAAGGGAACGAAGAAGATGCGTGCCGAGATCGTATCGGTGGGAACCGAACTCCTTTTAGGACACATCACCGATACCAATGCGTCGTATCTGGCGGAGCAACTGTCGACCCTCGGTATTGATTGCTATTGGATCAGCCAGCTTGGTGACAACCTGGAGCGGCTGACCGATCAGCTGCGTCGCGCCTGGAACCGCTCCGACCTCGTTGTCATCACGGGTGGCATCGGCCCGACGGAAGACGATCTCACCCGCGAGGCGATTAGCGCCGTGCTCGACGAGGAGATGGTCGTGCAGCCGGACCTGGAGACCGAGCTACGGGCGTTCTTCGCGCGGCGCGACGTTGTGATGCCGGAGCGCAACGTCAAGCAGGCGACTCTCATCCGCTCGGCGCAGGCACTCGACAACCCGGTCGGGACGGCGCCGGGCTGGTGGGTGGAGCGCGACGGTCGCGTGATCGTGACGATGCCCGGTGTGCCGAGCGAGATGTATCGCATGTGGAGCAGAGAGGTGCTGCCGCGGCTCGCGCAGCAACAGGGGGGCACGATTATCCTGACGCGCATCCTGAAGGTGCTCGGCCTCGGCGAGTCCACGGTCGAGGAAATGATCCATCCCCTCCTTAGCTCGACCAATCCGACGATTGCGACCTATGCCAAACAGGACGGTATTCACGTCCGGGTCACGGCCAAGGCGCCGGATCAAGCGGCTGCGACCGCGATGCTCGACGAGTTCGAGCCGGGGGTGCGGGCCATCTTGGGAGCATCCATCTATGGGATTGACGACGAGGCGTTGGCGGACGTCGTTGCCGGCTTGCTGAGGGCGCGTGGCCTATCTATCGCGACGGCGGAGGACTACACGGGCGGCTTGGTCGCCGGAGAGCTGAGTGAGGCCGCGGGCGACCGGTTTCGGGGCGGGACGGTGCTGCCGGTGGCCTTGACGCCCGGGGCGATGGGGCCGATAGACGAGCAGGCTGCCAACCTGCTGGCACAGAAGCGTGCCCGCGAGCTGGCGGTGGGCGCCATGAAGCAGTGGGATGCCGAGCTGGGGCTGGCGGTGACTGCAGTGGACGTACAGCTGTCGGAGCGCAGCCGGGGGAAGCGGATCGCCATTGCGCTGGGGCGCGACGGAGACTGGGAGGAGCATCGGCGCGTCGAGACGACGTCTCCGGTCACGGTGCGTCGCCGCGCCGCCCTCTATGCCCTGAACCTGGCGCGCGAGGCGTTGCAGTCCGAGGAGTAAGCCACAGAGCACACCGAGTTCACAGAGAGGACGAGAGAGGCGCGCCTCACCCCGGCCTCTCCCAGAGGGGACGGAGCATGCTGTGTCCCTACAGCGACCCCACCATTCGCCAGCCAAACGTTGGTAGCGTTCTCCGTGTTCGACTCACTCCTGCCGCTGCTGGGGCTGACCACTGCGACTGTGCTGGGGGCGGTGGTCGGGCTGGCCGTGCGCGTGGCTGCGACTGCGCTCCTCCTGGCAGGAGAGGGCAGCACCGCGCTGCCCGGCTGGCGCTGCGGCGGGTGCGGGGTGCGCCTGCCGTTCACGACTTGGGCGCGTGCCGGCTGGCGCCGGCCGCGCCATCCCGACTGTCGCGCCGCGGACCATCCGGCGGGTGTGCCGGTCTGGGTACTGGCTCCGGCGATGGCGGCACTCTTTGGTCTCGCCGCAGCCGTGTTCGGGGCTGGGCGACAACTGGCGCTGGCCGGGGGATGCATCGCGTTGCTGCTGGTGATCGCGGTGGTGGACGTGCAATGCCGGCGCGTCTTGGATCGGCTGACTTACCCGGGCATGGCCGTCGGCCCGCTGTTCGCGTGGCTCTGGCCGGGGCTTGGCGTGCGCGACGCACTCTGGGGTGGGCTGGCGGCGCTCATCATCTTCGGAACACTGGTACTGCTCTCCCGGCAGGGTATGGGGCTGGGCGACGTCAAGCTGGCGACCTTGATCGGCCTGTACTTGGGGTGGCCGCAGGTGCTCCCCGCGCTCCTGACCGCCCTCCTGCTGGGAGGGCTGGTGGGTGTGGTCATCCTCCTCAGCGGTGGCTCGCGCCGGAGCACCTTCGCCTACAGCCCCGTGCTGGTGGCCGGCGCGATCTTTGTCCTGCTGGGCGGCGACGCGCTGCTCCTACCTGCTTCTGTCGCCGCGGCCATCAGCTGAGGAGGTTAGGCCGCAAGAAAGAACATGCCGATCAGATAGAGAAGCCATAGTATGCCACCAATAACTAGCACAACAGTCTGCTCGACAGTAAAACTCTCTCTCCTCGGTAGTCCTTCCTGTTCTCGTGCCCAGTAGATGTTCAGAGTTCGCTGAACGAATGACAGAGGGATTATCAGGATGGGAAGAGATGGAAGTAAATACAGTTCAGGAATAAATCTCCAGAGTACGTTGAGAAAATAGATCAGGTTAACGGAGATATAAATAAATGCAATCCACCACGGAGAGAATTTCTCTTCAATATGTAGTTCTTCTGCAAGGTATCGTATGTATCTCAGCTGTCCATAAAAAGGCATAAATCCCCATACGGGAATAAGGAGGCTAACAGTTTTCCAGCCCGGACCGATATCGAGATTTTTGTGTATCTTGAGATGCTTCCAGTTCCTGTAGAACCAATAAATAACATAGATAGGGAAGATGGCTATTGATAGGAGGATGAAATGCCAAACTGGTTGGTAGTTCGAGAAGCCTTGTGCCGTTGCTTGGGCAACGGCAAACGAATCTACGTTCGACGGGAGCATGCTACCACGATCTGCACGTGATACATCATCAGGGGAGCGGCTCGCCGTTTCCGATGATCGCTTCATCCCGCATTGCGTGCAGAAGGCGTCCTCATCAGCGAGCCGATGCCTGCATTGGCTGCAGAACATGGGTAGGTTCCTCTCCTCGGCGGCGACGCGCTGCTAGGCACCATTGACACGAAAATGGCTGTCAGACGGCCTGGATTGCGGCTTCCGCCGCAATGACGGGACCGGTGAGGGGGGCGTGTGGTGGGGGCTATTCGACTTCGGCGATCAGCTCGATCTCGACGGCGATGTCGCCCGGTAGGGCACCCATCCCCACGGCGGAGCGGGCATGTTTCCCGTTGTCGCCGAAGACGGCGACGAGCAGATCGGAGCAGCCGTTGATGACGGCCGGCTGATCGCCGAAGTCGGGCGCCGAGTTGACCATACCGAGCAGCTTGACAATCCGCTTGACGCGGCTCAGGTCGCCGACCGCATCCTGGATCGAGGCGATGAGCTTGATCCCGACGTCGCGTGCGACCTCGTAGCCCTGCTCGACGGTCAGGTCGGCGCCGAGCTTTCCGGTGCGGTTGGGGAGGTCGTCGCTGGGGCCGTTGCCGGAGACAAAGAGCAGGTTGCCGGTCTGTACACTGGGCACGTAGTTGGCAATCGGCGTGGCGACTGGCGGCAGGGTGATACCGAGGCTGGCAAGGTTCGCTTCCGGTGTCATGGCCGTACTCCTCATGCGGCGTGCTGTAGCGCCGGCCATGATAACAGCTATTCGCTGTCGGCTATCAGCTATTGGCCGTCAGCGGTCAGCTTTGCTGCGGTGTGATGACGAACGATTGTCTTGGAGCCATCCCGGGGACTGTGGCGGCTGCGTTGCACGCCGCTCGCGCCAGGCTGTCCCGGGCGGATTCGGTGGTGCGAGCCGAGTCGCCGGCCCTCGATGCCGAGGTGTTGCTGCGGGCGGTGTTGGGCCGGTCGCGGGCGGCGCTCGTGGCGCATCCCGAGGCGTCGCTGGCTCCGCAGCAGTGGCAGCGGTTTGCAGGATTGCTGGCACGGCGCGCCGCCGGCGAGCCGGTGGCCTACTTGACGGGTACCAAGGAGTTCATGGGCCTGACGTTTGCCGTCAGCCCCGCCGTCCTCATCCCACGTCCCGATACCGAATGCCTCGTCGAGCGGGCGCTGGCGGTACTGCCCGCTGGCCGCCGCCGGGTCGTTGCCGATGTCGGCACCGGCTCCGGCGCTATCGGGGTCAGCCTGGCGGTGCAGCGGCCGATGTTCCAGGTCTATGCGCTCGATAGTGACCGGAATGCCGCCAGCCTCGCGGCCGCAAACGCCCGCCGGCATGGGGTGTCCGAGCGCGTGACGGTCCGCTGCGGCGACCTGTTGGCGCCGCTCCCGGAGGCCGCCGCCGTGATCGTTGCCAACCTCCCATATATCTCCAGCGAGGCGCTACCGATCCTTCCGGTCTCGGTACGGGACTACGAGCCGCGCACCGCCTTGGACGGGGGGGGGGATGGGCTGGTGGTGTATCGCCGCCTGCTGGGGCAGCTCGCCGCGCAGCCGGAGCTGCTCCGCCGTCCGGGGCACGTGCTATGCGAATGTGACCCGTCTCAGGTGGAGGCCCTGAGCGCTCTCGTGCGCGCGGCGCTGCCGGGTGCCGTGATCGAGGTGGTCTGCGACCTTGGCGGTCGGCCGCGTGGGGTTCATGCACATGTTCCGCCAGTGGCGGCTGGCCTACAGGCCGGCTGCGTCCGCGGTCAGCTGCCGGCCCAGGGCGGTGATAGCGGTGGTTAGCTCAACGGCATGCTCGTCGAGGCTGGCGGCTAGCTCGTCGTAGCCCAGGGACTGCAACGTCTGCGGTAGATCGGTACGCAAGTCGGACAGGGCAGCTGCTACGGCCCCGGCGGCGCTCATCCCTGTCCGCAGCACCCGGCCGCCGCCCGTCCCGTCGGCGTGGTAGAGGTGGGAGTGGGGATAGTGCTGAAAACAGTCGTAGCGTAGCAATTGCTTACCCACCGTGGCCGCACCGAGCGACCGGCGGGCGATCACCCGCACACTCGGCCCACGATCCCCGCTGATATACCGAAACGATGCCTCGAAACGCAGCGGTCCGGCCTCCCAGGTGCCGGTCTGCCGGTCGCGCTCGCCAACTCCCATTACTGGCTGCATGGGGCTTACCTCCCTATCACCTTCGGCGGTTCATACACTGCGCTGGTGTCTCTCTGACCGTACCGCCTGCGGACGTTGTAAGCAAGCGTCGCTTGCCTGTCATAGTGATGCTCTCTACAATCGAGCACACGACGCAGGCAATTCCGCAACGGGAGACCTTTGCATACCCTCCGGAGGGAGTGCCGGGGTGGCCGTGTTCACCTCCCGCGAACCTGGGCAGTGCTGCGTTTGGATTCCCGCTGGCGCGGGAATGACGGGTGACGCAAAGGTCTCCAACGGCGAGGAGGTAGGGATGGTCTCTCCCGCAAACGATCAATCGCGTCCTATCGTGCTGGTAACGGGCGCCAGTGGCTACGTTGCTGCCCAGCTTTTGCCTACCTTGCGCCAACATTATGGGCTGCGACTCGTTGACATAAAGGATGAGGATCGCGAGGGGCGTCGCGTCGAGGGGGTGGTGTTGCACGATCTCCGCGAACCCGATTTGGAGCAGCATCGTTCTTTATTCAGAGGGGTCCACGCGGTGGTACACCTCGCCTTCAATCGCTCGACATGGCAGGACACGGCCAACGGGGCGACGTATTGGGACGAGCGCACCAACCTGGACATGGCCTACTACGTGTACCAGCTCTCGCTGGAAGAGGGGGTGCAGCGTGTGGTCATGGCCAGCTCCAACCATGCGGCCGACTGGTACGAGAATCTGGTCCATGCCGGTCAGAAGGACGTGGTGCTCCCGGAGGAGCGGCCGCTGGCTGTGGCGTTCTATGGGTGGGCGAAGGCGACGTATGAGCATCTGGGGTTTCTCTACGCGCAGGGGGCCTACGGGCGCAAGCTCGGCGTTGTCCAGATACGGATCGGGGCGCCGCGCGACCTGGCGCAGGCGAACTATGAGGGGAAGCCGACACAGCTCAAGCGCGATCTGGGGGCCTATATCAGTCCGCGCGACCTGGCGCAGCTGTTCACCAAATCGCTGCAAGCGCCGGATATCGAGGACAAGTACGGCATTCCGTTTCAGGTGTTCTACGGTATCTCGCACAACACGCGAGCTTTCTGGAGCATTGCCAATGCCCGGGAGGTGATCCGCTATGCACCAGAGGACGACTCCGAGCAGAAGTATGGCGACCTCATCGAACGGGTTCTCGCGCACTCACCCGGAAAGGTCGGTCACGGGACCGAATGAGCGGCCCGTGGACGGATACCCTGAGTACCGCGAGTGATATGATTGCAGCGTCGGGAGTGTTACGGGTGTGAGGTCGCGCATGGGGGCGCATGATGGCAACGACTGAACCGATTGATCGCTTTGATTCGACCCCGCGCGGCAGCCGGCCGCCCCGCCGGGGCCGTCCTGGTGGTGGTACTACCGTGCGGCCGCCGGTGCTCGGCGGGCTGATCGCCCTCGGTATCGTGTTGATTATCGTTGTCGTGTTCATTGTGCTCACCCGCCGGGGACAGCCCCAAGCGGTCGAACCGACCACCACCCCAGTGGCGGCGGTTACCACTCCGGCCGGCGTCACCGGCGGGGTGTCGACGCAGCCGACGCAGCCACCACCACCGCCGACGGCGGTACCGACGGTGGAGGTACAACCCACGCCGACCGTCTTCCGGTCTACGGAGGTGATCGGTCAATCTGCCGGTGGCCGCTCCATCGAGGCCATTTTGGTTGGCACGGGTGACAAGGCCGTGGTGTTCGTGGGTGCGTTGCAAGGTGGCGTTGCACCTAACACCCGCGATCTGATGCAGCAGGCCGCCGACTTCTTCGCGGCGAACCCGGAGCAGGTCCCCGGCGATGTGCTGGCGATCTTTGTGCCGGTCCTGAACCCGGACGGAATGGCAGCCGGGAATCGGCCGAACAGTCGCGGCGTATACCTGGGGAATAACTGGGATATCCGCTGGTCGGCTAACCCGCACACGCCTGAAGGGGTGAAAACGGGCGGAGGCGGGGCCGCGCCGTTCTCCGAGCCGGAGAGCGTAGCCCTGCGCGACCTGGTCCGGGAGCGCAAGGCGCAAGTTGTGATCTTTTATCAAGCATCGGTACCAAATGGTCTGGTGATTCCCGGCGAGGGGTTGGGCCAAGCCACCTCCACGGCCTCTCTCCCGATGGGGAAGCTGCTGTCGGATGTTACGGGCTTTCGCACGATCCGCACTTGGGCAGACCGCACCATCACCGGTGACCCTAGCGACTGGATGGACCGCGAGGGGATCATGTCCGCGATTGTCTTGCTGCCGGATAAGGTCAGCACCGACTGGACGCGGCAGCGCGAGGGCATGCTGGCGGCGATGCAGTTCGTCAGCGCGGAATAGTGCCCGCGGCGTCCTCCCCACTCCGGCACACTCATAGGCTGATAGGTATACACGTATGAGCGGCGATTCCGATTCCGTTGCGACTACGGGGCCAGCGCAGACAGAGCGCCGCTTTCTCCGCTCCCTCAGCGGCCCGGTCGGTCTTGGTGTGGCTGTCTTGCTGTATCTCATCGTCGGCGGATTGGCTTGGCTGGTTATCCGCTCACAGGACTCCGGGCGCGCCGGGCCGATCATGGTCAGTCCGTTACCGGCGTCCAAGCCAACCTTCGCCCCCGAGCCAACGGCCGTACCGACAGCGGTACCGGCACCGGTCGTCCGGCCGGCTCCCCCTGCTGCGGTCAAGCCACCGCCGCAACCTCAGCCGCAGAGCAGCTATGTGGTCCAACCGCCAGCGCAGGGCAAGTTCATTCTGATAGATCAAGACCGGCAGACGATGTTCCTCTACGAGGATGGGAGAGAGGTGCAGCGTTACCTCATTAGCAGTGGGGTACCGGGGAGCCGGATGACGAATACGCCGCAGTGGACCGGCCACGTATCGCATTACGTGGGCACCTTCTTTGCCTACGGCGGTTACGCCGATAATGCCTGGTACCTGTTCCGGGACTTGGGAGATATTCTGATCCACGGCTCCCCGTATATCTATGTGGATGACCGGAAGGTGTATCAGGACCTGGACAAGCTAGGCCGGGCACCATCGTCGCATGGTTGCATCCGCATGGATCCCCAGGCCATCGAGCGGCTAGGACAATGGGGGCCGCAGGGTGCGCTCGTCCACATTACCCCGTGGACCGGGAACGGACCCGCTCAGTGGCCGACCGGGAGTTAGGGGCACTGCTCTCCGTCCTCCGGCGTAGCGCCTGTCTCCGCTTCGGAATCGGACTGCCGGTTGTGCCCGGGGCGGAGCAGCCGGACGAGTTCGACACGGTTGCCGTCGAGGCTTTCTACGCGCAGCACGTAGCGACCAATCGGCAGTCGGTCTCCGGGCGCCGGAATACGGCCGAGCCGGGCCAGGAGTAGGCCGCCGACCGTATCGAACTCGTCGTCTTCGATTTGGAGGCCAAAGTGCGCGTTCAGGTCCTGTACGAGCGCGAGGCCCCCGATCAGTGAATCTCCGTTGGGCAGTGTCTCAATGGCGTCCGGCGCGACCTCTTGCGTGTCGAGCACCGGGCCGACCAGTCGCTCGACCAGATCGTGCAGTGTGACCAGGCCGGCCGTGCTCCCGTATTCCTCCATCAAAATGGCGATCTGGACTCGCTCGTTCTGCATCCTGGTGAGCAAGGTGCCGGCGTGAATGGTCTCCGGCACCAGTAGGGCCGGCTGCACGATGTCGCGCAAGGTCGGTGGTGGCTCCGCTTGCGTGGCCGCGAGGACCTCGACCAGATGCACGATGCCCTCAATGTGATCGAGGTCGCCGGTGTAGACCGGGAGGCGGGTGTGGTGGTGCTTGACACCGACCGCGAGGGCATCGTCGAGTGAGGCCTCGATGGGAACACAGGCCATTTCGGTGCGGGGGACCATGACGTAGCGTGCCGGTACGTCGAACTCGAAGGCTCGCTCGACGATCTCCTTGGCCTCGGTGCCCATCAGTCCCGCCGCGCCGCTGGCCGAGACCAGGTAGCGCAGCTCCTCGACTGAGTGAACGCGCTCTTCCTCGCGCATCGGTTGCAGCCCGAGGGCGCGCACGAGCAAGTTGCCCAGGCCGTTGAGCACCACAATGGCCGGCTTGAATAGGAACAGGAATAGCTCAATAGGCCGGGCCACGGCGAGGGCGGTCCCGTCGGGGCGCTGGATAGCTAGGCTCTTCGGCGCCAACTCGCCGATGACGATGTGGAGGACGGTGATGATCGCAAAGGCGATGATACCGGCCAGGGCGTGAGCACTGAGGAAGGCCCAGTTGTCGGGCAGGAAGTGGAGCCGCGGCTCGATGAGCGCGGCGAGTGCCGGTTCGCCAATCCAGCCGAGGCCGAGGGAAGCGAGCGTGATGCCCAGCTGGCAGGCGGCGAGAAAGGCGTCGAGGCGCGAGACGACCCGCAGCACGGCCGGGGCCAGCGGGTGGCCCTGCGCCGCAAGCTCCTCGATCCGGGTGCGCCGCACGGCCACCAAGGCGAACTCGGTAGCGACGAAAAAGCCGTTGGCCAGGACCAGGAGGATGACGGCCAGCAGCCGGCCAGTTATGTCGAGACTGGATGGATTGTCCATGGCTGCGGGGTGCGCCCCCAACTCGCTCCCTTCACTATCATACACCCTGCCATCGGCCTGCGCTCTCCGTGAGGGCCTTTCCAAAGTCGCCGTCAAACCGGTCATTCTGAGCGGCCTGTCCACTGTCATTCTGAGCGGAGCGCAGAATCTCGCCACGTGGGAGAGACCCTTCGCTCCGCTCAGGGTGACAGGGGTGGCAGGGGTGGCAGGGGTGACAAGGGAAAGACTCTGGCTCTCCACCGGCCTTTTTGACTGTGGGGGGCGTCTGCCTGTATACTCGACTTCTATGGCACTGCGGGGGTGCTTCGGGTATTTTGCGTGCCTGAGCGCTAGGGAGTAAAGCGCCGAGAAGTGCTATAGTGGTTTTGTAGTACGCACTCATTGCCAGCGCAGTAACCGTCCGGCTAGAGAGGGGAGTAGTTTTGCCCACTATTCATCAGCTCATTCGCAAGGGGCGGCGGCGGCCCCGCAAGAAGGTTAAGTCGCCGGCACTCCACTGGTCCTACAACAGCCAGCGGGGGCGGATGGTCCGGCAGCGGCCGGCGCCCCAGAAGCGCGGGGTCTGCCTGCAAGTCAAGGTCACGGCGCCGCGCAAGCCGAACTCGGCCAACCGCAAGGTCGCGCGTGTGCGGCTGACGAACAATATGGAAGTGACCGCCTATATTCCCGGTGAGGGACACAACTTGCAGGAGCACTCGGTGGTGCTGATCCGCGGCGGCCGGATCAAGGACGTCGGCGGTGTGCGCTATCACATTGTCCGCGGGGCGCTGGATACGGACGGTGTAGAACCGGATACGGCTTCGGCGGTCAAGCGGCCACCGCGCAATCGCGGGCGGTCGAAGTATGGCGTGAAGAAGCAGAAGGGCGGCGCCGCCGGGCTGGTCTGATAGGCGCAGGAGAGAAGACAAGACAATGCCGCGACGAGGAACCGTCCGCCGCCGTGCCGTACAGCCGGATTCGCGGTATGGGCGCGTGGATGTGACGCAGTTCATCAACAAGATCATGACGCGGGGCAAAAAGAGCCTCGCCGAGCGGATCTTCTACGGTGCCATGGACCGGATCGCCGAGCAGCGTGACGATGCGATGGAAGTCTTCGAGTTGGCGATGCGGAATGCGACCCCGGCGGTCGAGGTGCGACCCCGGCGCGTCGGCGGGGCCACGTATCAGGTGCCGATGGAGATTCGTATCGAGCGCCGGACCTCGCTTGCCATCCGCTGGCTGCTGCAGAGCGCCCGTGCCCGGCCGGGCCGGACGATGGTGGAGCGGCTGGCCGCCGAGCTGCTCGATACGGCACAGGGGAATAGCGGTACCACCAAGCGGCGCGAAGACACGCATCGCATGGCGGAGGCAAATCGCGCCTTTGCCCATTACCGCTGGTAATCACCGCGCAAGAGCTTGCCGGCCGTTCGTTTGCGGCACTTGCCGCGTGCGGCGGGCACCACACCAACAGCGTAAGGAAGGTAGGGGGTACGTGCCGCCAGCGAACGGGTTAGTGGTGCCAGTCACCCAGGAGCAGGAACTATGACTCGCGTGAGTCCGCTGGAGCGGACACGCAATATCGGGATTATCGCCCACATTGATGCCGGCAAGACGACGGTCACCGAGCGGGTGCTCTTCTATTCCGGTCGTATCCACCGACCGGGAGAGGTCCATGACGCCGCGGCTGCTATGGACTGGATGGAGGAGGAACGGCGGCGCGGTATCACCATTACCGCCGCGGCCACGACGCTGGATTGGCAGGACTATCGCATCAACATCATTGATACGCCGGGACACGTGGATTTCACGGTAGAAGTGGAGCGCTCGCTGCGCGTGCTCGACGGTGGCGTGGTGGTCTTCGATGGGGTGGCTGGGGTCGAGCCGCAGTCGGAGACGGTATGGCGGCAGGCCGACCACTACAGCGTACCGCGGATTGCCTTTATCAACAAGATGGATCGTGTGGGTGCGGACTTCCACCGCTGCGTGGGCATGATCCGCGACCGGCTGGGGGCGAACCCGGTCCCCGTTCAGCTGCCGGTAGGGCAAGAGGCGGAGTTCCAGGGCGTCATTGACCTCCTAGCGATGCAGGCCGTTGTCCACGGTGACGATCTGGGGACCAAGCGTCAGGTCATCCCGATTCCCGAGGAATACGAGGCCGAGTCCCAGGCTTACCACGACAAACTGGTCGAGGCGATTGTCGAGACCGACGACGAGCTGCTGGATCGCTACTTGGAGGGCGAAACGCTGCCGGTGGAGGAGCTGCGGGCGGCGCTGCGGCGGGCGACCGTGAGCACTACCCTGGTGCCGGTGCTCTGCGGGGCCGCGTTGCGGAACAAAGGGATCCAGCTGCTGCTGGATGCGGTGATTGACTATCTCCCGTCGCCGCTGGACGTGCCGCCGATCCGCGGTAGAAACGAGGACGATGCGGAGGTGGTCTGCCCAGTTGACGATGCGGCGCCGTTCGCGGCCATCGCGTTCAAGATTGTGGCCGACCCGTTTGCGGGGAAGCTCACGTACCTGCGGGTGTATTCCGGCACGCTCCGGACCGGCACCTATCTGCTCAATGCTACGACGGGGAAACGGGAGCGTCTTGGCCGGCTGGTCATGATGCACGCGAACGAGCGGGAAGATGTGTCGGAGGTCTTCGCCGGGGACATTGCGGCGGCGGTGGGACTCAAGAGCACGGTGACGGGCCACACGCTCACCGATCCCGACCATCCGGTCATTCTGGAATCCATTAACTTCCCGGAGCCGGTCATTTCGCAAGCCATCGAGCCGAAGACCACCGCCGATCAGGATCGGCTGGGCATTGCGCTGGCGCGGCTGGCGGAAGAAGACCCCACTTTCCAGACGCGGACCGATCACGAGACGGGGCAGACGATCATCTCCGGGATGGGTGAGCTACATTTGGAGGTGATCGTCAACCGGATGCTGCGCGAGTACCGCGTCGGGGCCAACGTCGGCAAGCTGCAGGTGGCCTTCACCGAGACGATTACGCGGCCGGCCAAGGGTGAGGGGCGGTTCGTCCGGCAGACGGGCGGTCGTGGTCAGTTCGGCCATGCTTGGCTGGAGATAGAGCCACTGCCGCGCGGGAGTGGGTTCGAGTTCGTCAACAAGATCGTCGGGGGGGCGATACCGCGAGAGTACATTCCGGCGGTCGAAGACGGCGTGCGGGAGGCGCTGGAGAGTGGGGGGCCGCAGGGCTTCCGGCTCGTGGATTTGCGGGCTACGCTCTACGATGGGTCGTACCACGAGGTCGATTCGTCGGAGATCGCGTTTCGCATCGCCGGGTCCATGGCGTTGCGGGCAGCAGTGCGTGACGCAACTCCGATGATGCTGGAGCCGATTATGCACGTGGAAGTTGTCGTGCCGGAAGCGAGCCTAGGTGATATTATAGGAGACCTAAGCGCAAGGCGTGGTCGTGTCGAAGGCTTGGAGGCCGGTGCAGGCACACACGTTGTCGAGGCTATGGTTCCGCTGGCCGCGATGTTTGGGTACGTGAATACGCTGCGCTCGCTGACACAGGGGCGTGGCACGTACTCCATGGAGTTTGCGCTATACGAACCAGTGCGTAGCAACCGAGTTGAGGCAGCGCTCGCGTCGTTGTAGCGTCTCCGCGCGTGTCCTCAGCAGGAGCCAGTGATCAGAGAGACGGTATAGGAGCGGTCTCTCCAGAATTGAGCTCTCAAGGTTCCATCGCGGCGGTACAAGTGGATACGTCAACGCAGGTAGTTGGCTACTGCCGGCTTTATGGCGGTAGCACATATGCTAGGACTCTGGTGTAGGGGAGCAGGAGCGATCATGGCGAAGGCGAAGTTCGAGCGGACCAAGCCCCACGTGAACGTGGGCACCATCGGCCACGTGGATCATGGCAAGACCACCTTGACCGCGGCCATGACCAAGTATCTGGCCCGCACCGCCCACAGCAACACCAGCTTTGTCCCCTTCGATGAAATCGACAAGGCGCCCGAAGAGCGCACCCGTGGCATCACCATTGCCATCGCCCACGTCGAGTACGAGACCGATCACCGCCACTATGCCCACGTGGACTGTCCCGGCCACGCCGACTACATCAAGAACATGATCACCGGCGCCGCCCAGATGGATGGCGCCATCCTCGTCGTCAGTGCCCCCGACGGCCCCATGCCCCAGACCCGCGAGCACATCCTGCTCGCCCGCCAGGTCGAAGTCCCTTCCATCGTCGTCTATCTCAACAAGACCGACCTGCTGGACGACGAAGAGCTGCTGGAGCTGGTCGAGCTGGAAGTGCGCGAACACCTCAGCAAGTACGACTTCCCCGGCGACGACGTGCCGGTCATTCGGGGCAGTGCCTTGGCCGCCCTGGAAGCGGGCGACGACCCCACCGACCCGGCCTATGCTTCCATCCAGGAGCTGCTGGATGCCGTGGACACGGCTATTCCCACCCCGGAGCGAGCGGTGGACCAGCCGTTCCTGATGCCGATTGAAGACGTGTTCGGGATCAAGGGGCGCGGAACCGTGGTCACCGGTCGGATCGAGCGCGGGCAGGTGCAGGTCGGCGAGACCATCGAAATCTTGGGGATGGGCCAAGCGGTGCAGTCCCGGGTGGTGACCGGGGTGGAGATGTTCCGCAAGATCCTGGATGCGGGGGAAGCGGGCGACAACGTGGGCTGTCTGCTGCGGGGGGTGGAGCGGGACGACGTGCAGCGGGGCCAGGTGTTGGCGGCGCCGGGGAGCATTGCGGCGCAGGGGCGGTTCCGGGCCAACGTGTACGTGTTGAGCCGGGAAGAAGGGGGGCGGCACACGCCGTTCTTTCCGGGGTATCGGCCGCAGTTCTACATTCGGACGACGGACGTGACCGGAGCGATCGAGCTGCCGGCGGGGACGGAGATGGTGATGCCGGGGGACAACGTGGAGCTGGGGGTGGAGCTGTTGGTGCCGGTGGCGATCGAGCCGGGGGTGCGGTTTGCGATCCGGGAGGGGGGCCGGACGGTCGGCGCGGGGGTAGTCACCACGCTGGACTAGGGCCCGCCCCACCACCGTAGCGTGACATTGGAGGAAGAGCTTGCCAGGGCAACGTATTCGCATTCGGTTGAAGGCCTTCGATCACAAGACTCTCGACGAGTCGGCTCGCCAGATCATCGACGCTGCCCAACGCACCGGCTCCGATGTCGCCGGTCCGGTGCCGCTGCCGACGGATATCAGTAAGTACACCGTCATCCGCTCGCCCTTCATTGACAAGGACTCGCGCGAGCAGTTCGAGATGCGGACACACAAGCGGCTGATTGATGTCTTGGAGCCGACTTCCAAGACGGTTGACGCCTTGATGCGGTTGAACCTGCCGGCCGGAGTAGACATCGAGATCAAGCTGTAGCACTGTCGGTCGAGGCGTCCGTCTGCAAGGGAAGCGGTGCCCGGCGACAGGTCCAAGCGGAGTATAGTGATGGCCAACGGGCTAATGGGCCGTAAGATCGGCATGACCCAGGTCTTCGATGAGGAAGGTCACACCGTTCCGGTGACCGTCGTCGAGGCGGGTCCCTGCTACGTGACGCAGGTGAAGACGGTGGCAAGCGATGGCTACGACGCGATCCAACTCGGGTTTGAGGCGGCACAGCCCCGCAAGTTGAAGCAGCCCCAGCGCGGGCACCTCAAGGACCTGCCGTTCCTGCGTCATCTGCGTGAGTGGCGAGTGAAGACCCCGGCGGAGTATGAAGTCGGCCAAAAGTTGAACGTGAGCATTTTTGCGCCGGGTGAGCGGGTGAGTGTGACGGGAACCTCGAAGGGGAAAGGGTTTCAGGGCGTGGTCAAGCGCCACGGTTTTCGCGGGGGACCGCGGACGCATGGACAGTCGGACCGCCTGCGGGCGCCTGGCTCGATTGGCGCTGGGACGACCCTCAGCCGCGTGCAAAAGGGGCGCCGGATGGCCGGGCGAATGGGTGGCAGCCGCGTGACGGTGCCCAATCTGTTGGTTGTCCGCGCCGACCCGGAGCGTAACCTGCTGCTGCTGCGCGGCGCCGTTCCCGGTCCACGCGAGGGCTTACTCCTGATTAGTAAGAGGCACCGAGATGCCTGAGGTAGCAGTTGTGACCGTTGAAGGTGATCCGGTTGACCTGGTACACCTGCGAGACGACGTTTTCGGCATCGAGCCGCATGAAGCGGTCCTGCACCAGGCGGTCGTCCGCCAACTGGCGGATCGGCGCCAGGGCACGGCGAGCACCAAGACGCGCGGCTTTGTGCGCGGCTCGACGCGCAAGGTCTGGCGTCAGAAGGGCAGCGGCCGCGCGCGGCAGGGTAGCCGCCGCGCCCCACATTGGCGCGGTGGGGGAGTGGTTTTCGGGCCGCACCCGCGGAGTTACCGCCAGAAGATGCCGCGCAAGATGCGTTCCCTCGCCTTGCGCTCGGCGCTGTCGAGCGTGGTACGCGAGGACCGCCTCGTCCTGCTGGACGAACTCGGCTTGGACGTGCCCAGCACGCGCGCGCTGCGAGACATTCTCTTCCAGGTAGCGAGGTCCCGCTCCGTCTTGCTGGTGTTGCATGACGCCATGCCCAACGTGCGCTTGTCGGCACGTAACCTGCCGCACGTCCGCACGGTCGGTGCCGCCGGCGTGTGCGTCCTGGACCTGCTGCGTGCCGAACGGATCGTGATGGCGGTTGAGGCGGCGCGGCAGGTGGAGGCGCGTTTCCCGTGCATCAACGGCCGCGCCATCGCGGCGGCGGAGGCCGCAAGCGGCGCCACGGCGGCGACGGTAGCGACAGATACGGCGGCGGTGGCGGAGTCATCCGAGGAGTAAGCGGTCGTGGCAGTAGAGCGTGAAGCGCAGTTGTGGGACGTGATTGTCAGCCCGCGGATCACGGAGAAAGGGACCGAGATGTCGGTCCAGCATAAGTACGTGTTCAACGTGCGGCCGGGGGTGAACAAGCTGGAGATCAAGGCCGCGGTCGAGCAAGCGTTCGACGTGGATGTCGTCGCCGTGAATACGATTAACATGCGGGGCAAAGTGCGTCGTTGGGGGCGCACGCTCGGTCGCACGGCGGCGTGGAAGAAAGCGATTGTGACGCTGGAAGAAGGCCAGACGATTGATGTCTTCGAGGGTTAATCGTCGCTGGCCTTGTAGGTGGGCAGCAGCCTGACGCCAAGGAAGATTCATGCCTGTACGACAGTATAAGCCAACGTCCCCGGGTAGACGGGGGATGAGTGTAGCCTCGTTCGACGAGCTGACGACGAAACGACGCTATCGGCCCCTCACGAAACCGAAGAAGTCGCGGGCAGGCCGCAACAATCGCGGCAAGATCACGGTGCGCCATCGCGGTGGTGGGCACAAGCGGCAGTATCGCCTGATTGATTTCAAGCGCGACAAGATAGGCATTCCGGCGCGCGTGCAGACTATCGAGTACGATCCCAACCGCTCTGGGCGGATCGCGTTGGTCGCTTATCGTGACGGGGAGAAGCGGTACATCCTGGCACCGCACGGCTTGCGCGTCGGTGATACGGTGGAGTCCGGACCGGACGCGGCAATCCGTGCGGGCAATGCGCTGCCGCTGACGCATATCCCGTTCGGTATGGACATTCACAACATTGAGCTGCATATCGGCCGCGGCGGTGCGTTGGTACGCGGTGCCGGGGCGGCCGCGCAGCTGATGGCGCGTGAGGGTGACTATGGAGTGGTGCGGATGCCCTCCGGCGAGGTGCGGCGCATTCACGTGCGCTGCCTGGCGACGATTGGCCGGGTCAGCAATCCCGACCATGAGAACGTCAGCATCGGGAAGGCGGGGCGTAGCCGCTGGTTGGGGCGCAGACCGACGGTGCGAGGCTCAGTCATGAGTCCGGCCGACCATCCGCACGGTGGCGGTGAAGCGAAGTCGCCTATCGGTGGCCAGCCGCAGACGCCTTGGGGCAAGCCGGCGCTGGGCTATCGCACCCGGCGGCGCAAGTACACCAATAAGTTCATCCTGCGCCGGCGCACGCGCTAACGGGGCAGTAGGTACGAGCTGCCGCTCGTGCTGGGAGACGGAGCGAGAGGATTATGTCGCGATCAGTCAAGAAGGGGCCGTATGTTGATCCGAAGCTCTTGGCGCGGATCGAAAATATGAACCGGGGCCGGGGAGAGCGGCAGATCCTCAAGACATGGTCGCGGGATTCGACGATCTTTCCGCAGTTTGTCGGGCATACCATCGCCGTACACGATGGGCGCCGGCACGTGCCGGTCTACATCACGGAGCAGATGGTGGGGCACAAACTGGGCGAGTTCGCCCCCACGCGCACTTTCCGCGGCCATAGCCGATCCGAGCGCACCACCGTGGCCCGGTAGTGTCTCGGTCACAGTGAGACAAGTATGCAGACAAAAGCAACGGCCCGCTTTGTGCGGATGTCGCCCCAGAAGGTGCGGCTGGTCGCGCGGCTGATCAGCAATCGCCCGGTTGATGAGGCGGTGGCGATCTTGCGCTTTACGCCCAAGCGGGCGGCGCGGGTGGTGAGCAAGGTGCTGCTCTCGGCGGTAGCGAATGCCGAGAACAACTACGGCATGGACCGGGAGGAGCTGTACGTGGCGCAGGCCATTGCCAATGAGGGGCCGTCCTTGCCGAAGCGCTTCCGGGCCAAAGCGCGGGGGCAGTTCGGTACGGTGACGAGGCGGACGAGCCACATTACCGTCGTGGTAGACGACGGACGTTAGCGCGCGGCGACCGATCGGCTGCGGCTGAGGACTACGGAGAGGAAAGCGAGCACATGGGTCAAAAAGTGCATCCGATTGGCTTCCGGGTCGGTGTGTATCGCAATTGGGAAGCCAAGTGGTTTGCGGAAGGTAAAGAATATACGGACCTGCTGGCCGAGGACCTCGATATTCGGGCGCTGATCGAGAAGCGGCATCCGACAGCCGGCATCTCGCGCATCGAGATCGAGCGCAGCGTCAACGAGGTGCATGTCACGATTCATACCGCCAAGCCGGGCATTGTCATCGGGCGCCAAGGCTCTGCGGTGGAAGAAACACGCCGGATACTGGAGCGGCTGACGCTGAAGAAGGTGCGTGTCAATATCTTGGAAATCCGCACTCCGGAGCTTGACGCGCGCCTCGTGGCGCGGGCCGTCGCCGAGCAGCTGGAGAAGCGGGTGTCTTTCCGCCGGGCGCTGAAGCAAACGGTACAGCGCACCATGCGGATGGGCGCTCAGGGTATTCGCATCGGTATCGGTGGACGGCTCGGTGGGGCCGACATGGCCCGCCGGTTGACGGAGATCGAGGGCAAGGTGCCGCTGCACACGCTGCGCGCCGACATTGATTACGGGCGCGCCGAGGCGCTGACGACCGCCGGGCGAGTGGGCGTGAAGGTTTGGATTTATCGGGGCGATAAGCTCCTTGAGGGTCGCAGCGATATGGACTACGACGACTCCTGGGAGCAGCGCCGTGACCGGCTCCGTGAGCGCGAGCGCGCCAGAGCCGCGGCCCAGCGGCGGCGCGAGGCGGTGCAACCGGCGGCGCCGGCGGGGCCGGCTCGCGAAGCGGCCCTGCCCACCGGAGCGCCGGAGACGGCGGCGGACGGGACTTAGTGATGATGCGGGCGTGCGCCGGGCGTGGCGCGCGGCGGACCGTGGCACGGTGGGAGTGTGACGATGTTGATGCCTAAGCGGGTCAAGTTCCGCAAAAAGCACCGCGGGCGCCGCCGCGGGCGCGCTCGTAAGGGCAACACGGTCGTGTATGGGGAGTATGGGCTTCAGGCGCTGGAGCCGTGCTGGCTGACAAGCCGGCAGATCGAGGCGGCCCGCCGGGCGATCACGCACCACATTCGGCGCGGCGGCAAGGTTTGGATTCGGGTGTTCCCCGACAAGTCGATCACCGCGAAGCCGGCGGAAACGCGCATGGGTGGTGGCAAGGGCAATCCCGAGTTTTGGGTGGTGAGCATCCAGCCGGATCGGATGTTGTTCGAGCTGGCCGGGGTGCCGGAAGCGCTGGCCCGCGAAGCGATGCTGCGGGCCGCACACAAGCTCCCGATTGCCGCTCGCTTTGTGGTCGGCGAGCGGGCCGGCGAGGCCGAGTTCGCGGTGCTTGGCCGGCGGATGGCTGCACAGGCGGCGGCCGAGGATGCGGCGGCAGCAGCAGCGGAGGAAGCGGCGGCGGCGGCGGTTACGCTGGAAGAAGCTGGGAGCGCAGAGTAAGCGATGGACGTGAGCGAATTGCGGGCCATGAGTGATGCGGACCTGCGGGACCAGTTTGCAGAGAGCAAGCGCGAGCTATTCAATCTGCGGATGCAGCTGGCGGCACGGCAGTTGGAGAACTTTCGCCGTATCCGCGAGGTGCGGCGGGACGTGGCCCGTGTGTTGACCGTGCTCGGCGAGCGGAGCCGTGCCAGTGGCGGGCAGGGGTAGCGTGCGCCGGGGGCATCAGGGCCGGAGCCTGCTGAACGCCGAGGTGATGAGGAGTAGACGTGGTAAGAGGTCGGCGCAGAGTGCTTGAGGGGCGCGTGACGAGCGACCGCATGGACAAGACCATCATGGTGGAGGTCCAGAGGCTCCGCCGGCACCCGCGCTATGAACGGGTGGTGCGGCGGCGGAAGCGGTTCATGGCGCACGACGAGGAGAACACGTGCCGCGTGGGCGATCTCGTCCGGATCGAGGAGTCGCGGCCGCTCAGTCGGCGCAAGCGCTGGCGGCTGATTGCGGTCCTCACGCGGGCCGGTGAGCGGCGCGGCGCCGAAAGGCCGGCCGTGGAAGGGCCACCTCCCAGTGCTGCGGAGCCGGAGGCGGCCGGGCCGGTGGCCGAGACCGCCGCTGAGGAGTTGGAGACGCAGGCATGATCCAGAAAGAGTCTCGGCTGCGGGTTGCCGACAACACCGGTGCTAGAGAGGTGCTGTGTATCCGGGTACCGAGGGGGATGAACCGGCGGTACGGCCATGTCGGTGACGAGATCGTGGCCTCGGTCAAAGATTCGACACCGCAGGCTATTCCCGCGGCGCGCAAAGGGACCGTGGTGCGGGCAGTGGTCGTGCGTGTGGCCAAGGAGTACCGGCGTCCGGACGGCTCCTACATCAAGTTCGACGACAACGCGGCCGTGCTGCTCAACAATCAAGGAGTACCACTCGGAACACGGGTGTTTGGGCCGGTCGGGCGGGAGCTGCGGGACAAGGGTTTTATGCGGATCGTATCCCTGGCGCCCGAGGTACTCTAGCAACGAGAGGCGTGGCTGCCGGAATACCGGTCAGAGAAGGCAAGAAGCGTGGCTGCAAGAATCCGCAAGAGCGATACCATCGAAGTGTTGTCCGGTCGTGACCGTGGCAAACGGGGGACGGTGGAGCGCGTCATTCCCCGGGAGCAGCGCGTGGTCGTCGAGGGCATCAATATCCGCAAGCGCCATACGCGGGCACGGCGCCCGGGCGCTCCGCAGGGTATTATCGAGTTTCCGGCGCCGTTGCACATCTCGAATGTGGCGGTCGTCTGTGAATCGTGTGACCGGCCGGTGCGCGTTGGCTTCCGGTTTCTCGCCGACGGCAGCAAAGTGCGCTTTTGTCGGCGCTGCGACGAAGTGATCGCGATGGTGGAGGCGCGGCCACGCGGCGCAGCGCAGCCGGGCGACGCGGAGGCATAGGCGCAGCGGCTATGGGCAGTCGGCAACGACGCCGGTAGCGAGGAGATCGTGCATGGCACCAAGACTACTGGAGCGCTACCAAACCGACATTCGCCCGCACTTGATGGAGCGCTTCGGCTACAAGAACACGATGCAAGCGCCGACCCTGGAAAAGATTGTGGTCAACATCGGGTTGGGTGAGGCGATTCAGGACGCGCGGGCGCTCGACGCGGCGACCAACGACATCAGCGTGATGACCGGGCAGAAGCCGGTGATTACGCGGGCGAGACGCTCGGTCGCGGCGTTCAAGGTACGGGAAGGCATGCCTATCGGCGCGATGGTGACGTTGCGGGGCCGGCGCATGTGGGACTTTCTGGATCGGCTCATTGGCATTGCGCTGCCGCGCGTCCGCGACTTCCAGGGTGTTTCCCCGGATTCCTTCGATGGGCGGGGGAACTATACGCTGGGGCTGCGCGAGCAGTTGGTGTTTCCGGAGATTGACTACGACAGCATTGACAAGGTGCGCGGCTTCGAGGTGAACGTGGTCACGACGGCGAGGACGGACGAGGAGGGAAGGGAGCTGCTGAGTCAGTGCGGGATGCCGTTTCGCAGCAGCGGAGTGGAGCCGCTGGGGTTTTAGCGGCTCGGCGTGGAAGTGCCCGGCCCTCATCCTGATGGGTCCTGTCGGAGGTAGAGCAGAGCATGGCGAGAAAAGCCAAGATCGAGAAGTGGAAGCGGCCCCCCAAGTACGCGGTGCAGCACCGCAACCGATGCCGCTTGTGTGGGCGGCCGCGCGGCTATATGCGTAAGTTCGGCCTGTGCCGCATCTGCTTCCGCGAAAACGCGCTCGAAGGCAAGCTGCCTGGCGTGAAGAAGTCAAGCTGGTAGGAGATGCCCCTGGTCGTAAGGAGTACTGAGCCGTATGACGATGACTGATCCGGTGGCTGATATGCTCACGCGGCTGCGGAATGCCTCGATGGCGGGCAACCTGACGACTACTATCCCGGCATCGCGCCTCAAGATTGCCATGGCCGGTATTCTGAAGGATACGGGCTTTGTGGAGGACTTTGAGGTTGAGGGGGAGCCGCCGCGCAGGAATATCGTGGTGCAGTTGAAGTACATAGACGGGAACGAGCCGGTGCTCGCGGGTCTGAAACGGGTGAGCAAGCCCAGCCGGCGGGTGTATCGCGGCTACAAGGACATCCCCCGCGTGCTCGGCGGCTTGGGGATTGTGATTATGTCCACGTCGCGGGGTCTGATGACCGGGCGCGAAGCCTTCCGCCGCCATCTTGGCGGCGAGGTCCTGGCATACGTGTGGTAGGTGTGAGGAGAGTCGGCGCATGTCTCGTATTGGTCGCCAGCCGATCCCGATCCCGGCAAGCGTGACGGTGGACATCTCGGGCCAGACGGTCGAGGTGCGGGGGCCACGCGGGAGGCTCGGGCGGGAATTGGCCGTCCCCATCAAGGCCTCGCTCGAAGATGGTCGGGTCGTCGTGCGGCGTCCCAGTGACGAGCGCGCGCATCGTGCGCTGCACGGTCTCTCGCGTACCTTGGTGGCGAATATGGTCGAGGGAGTAACCACCGGGTTCAGGAAGACTCTGGAGCTTGTGGGCACCGGGTATCGGGTGCAAGCGGCTGGCCAGAGCGTGGTGTTGCAGTTGGGGTTCTCGCACCCGGTCGAGCTTGAGCCGCCGCCGGGGATCGCCTTCAGTGTCGATTCGACCACGCGCTTCTCGGTAGAGGGCATTGACAAGGAATTGGTCGGGGAGACTGCTGCGCGGATACGGCGCATTCGCCCGCCGGAACCGTACAAGGGTAAGGGTATCCGCTACGCCGGCGAGTACGTGCGTCGGAAGCCGGGCAAGGCGGCGCGGGCGGCGGAGTAGGGCCGAGCGAATAAGGTGATTGAGTGATGGCTAGACCCAAGACGCGCGGTGAGGCGCGCAAAAGACGCCACCGGCGGGTGCGGCGCAAACTTGCGGGTGTGGCGGCGCGTCCCCGGCTGAATGTCTTTCGCAGCCACCGGCATGTCTACGCGCAGGTGATTGACGATGAGTGCGGCCATACGTTGGCGGCGGCGAGCACCCTGGACCCGGCCATTCGCAGCAACGGCGCCGCCCAAAGCAAGACCGACAGCGCGTTCCAGGTCGGCCGGTTGGTCGCCGAGCGTGCGCTGGCCGGTGGTATTCGGACAGTCGTATTCGACCGCGGGGGCTACCTGTATCACGGCCGCGTCAAGCGGCTGGCCGAGGCGGCCCGCGAGGCCGGATTGACGTTCTAGGTGAGTAGCCGGCGGGTACGGCGCTGGGGCCGTTAGGGGCCGCGTCGGGTGTAGCATCGGCAGTATGCTGGGGAAGTAGCCGGGCAGAGGCACGTGGAGAGCTGGAGCAACATGACCAGAACCCTATCGAGTATCAACCCTGATCAGTTCGACAACCTGCGCGAGCGCGTCGTGTCGCTCAATCGTGTGGCGAAGGTCGTCCGTGGTGGACGCCGCTTCAGCTTCAGCGCCGTCGTGGTCGTGGGGGACGAATCCGGCCATGTCGGGGTGGGCATCGGCAAAGCTCGTGAGACGGCTGAGGCCATCCGCAAGGGGATCGAGCGCGCCAAGAAGAATATGTTCATGGTGCCGTTGCGCGGCACGACCATTCCGCATCCCATCGAGCGGCGGTTCAGTGCCGCTCGGGTGATGCTCAAGCCGGCGGGACCCGGTACCGGCGTGATCGCCGGTGGCGCGGTGCGGGCGGTTGTGGAAGCCGTCGGTATACGGGACGTGCTGACGAAATCGCTCGGCTCGGATAACGCGATCAACGTGGTCAAGGCCACGGAGGCGGCCCTGCGGGAGCTGGTCACGCCGGAGCAAATGGCTCGCAAGCGTGGTATTGAGATAGCGGACCTGGAAGGCTAATCCACCGAAGGCAAGAGGGTGGGTCATGGGTGCCAAACTACGCATCACCTACACGAAGAGCAGCATCGGCTATAGCAAGCGGCAGAAAGAAACGGTCCGCTCGCTGGGGCTGCGCCGCTTGCACCAGAGCGTGATCCGGCCGGATAACCCGGCGGTGCAGGGCATGGTGCATCATGTGCGCCACCTGGTAGAGGTCGAGCCGTGGTCCGATCCGGCCGATGACGCGACCAAGGACGAGGGCAGATGAAACTCCACAAGCTACGGCCACCCGCTGGCGCGCGCCGCGCGCGCCGCCGCGTCGCCCGCGGACATGGCTCCGGGCGCGTGAAGACTGCCGGGCGGGGCAGCAACGGCCAAGCCTCCCGCTCCGGCTTTCGGCGCCGGTGGGCCTTCGAGGGTGGCCAGACACCGTTTACGCGGCGGCTTCCGAAGCGTCGGGGCTTCAAGAACCCGACGCGAGTTGACTACGAGGTGCTCAACGTCGGGTTGCTGGATGAGCACTTCGCGGCAGAGACCGACGTAACCCTGGAGCTACTCACCGCGCGCGGTCTGATCCGCCAGCGGGCGGCGCACCGGCCGCTCAAGATTCTGGGTGACGGCACGCTCGGCAAGCCGCTCACCGTCCACGCGCACCGCTTTTCGGCGAGCGCACGGGCTGCGATTGAGGCGGTCGGGGGAACAGTGGTGCTTGCCGGGGCGGAAGAATCGGCGGCGGCTGCCCCGTAGGGGCGCAGCATGCTGCGCCCCTACGCCAGCGCCCGGGGATTGCCAGCGGTCGGTGGCCGACCGAACCGGACAAGCATGGCTCCCCAGTGCGAAGGCCCTAAAGCGAGGCAGGAGGGCCAATGCTCGATGCCGTAATCCGCGCCTTTCGACTTCCGGACCTACGCCAGCGGCTTCTGTTCACGCTGGCGATGCTGGGTCTATTCCGGATGATCGCGCACATCCCCGTGCCCGGTGTCCAGCCCGACGCCGTCAAGGCTATCTTCGAGCAGCAGGCACTACTCGGCATGCTCGATATGTTCTCGGGTGGGGCCATGACGAGCTTCTCCATCGCGGCGATGGGCGTCTACCCCTACATCACCGCGACTATCATCATGCAGCTGCTGCAGCCCGTCTTCCCGCAGCTGCGGGAGCTGGCCCGCGAAGGCGAAGCCGGCCGGCTGAAAATCGCCCAATACACCCGATTGCTCACGGTGCCGTTGGCGGCGCTGCAAGCCTACGCGCAGGGTCAGCTGCTACGGAACGCCGGCACTTCCGTGCAAGTGCTGCAGGACTTCGACCTCTTCAACCGCGAGACCTTTCTGCCGACACTGTCCATTATCTGCACGCTCACGGCGGGTACGATGTTCCTGGTGTGGATCGGTGAGCTAATTACGGAGAAGGGGATCGGTAACGGAATCTCGATCATCATTTTCGGCGGTATCGTCGGACGATTGCCGGATACCATTGGCCGGACCGTCGCGGGTGAAGTAGACCTCGGATCGGGGCTAGCGCGGTTGGCGGTGCTGGCCGGACTGGCGCTGGTGATGATCGCGGCGATTGTGTACATGAACGAGGGGCAGCGGCGGATCCAAGTGCAGTACGCCAAGCGCATTCGCGGCAATCGGGTCTATGGCGGGACTTCGACCTACATTCCCTTGCGGGTGAACTCGGCCGGGATGATTCCGCTCATCTTCGCCACTTCGATCATGCTCCTGCCGGGAACTATTGCCACCTATCTCCAGAGTGTGCCGGGGCCGCTGGGCACAGTCTCGGAGTGGACGCTATTTGTGCTGGATGCCGACAGTCCGGGCTACTGGGGCGCGTATTTTGTGCTCGTCGTCGCCTTCACGTTCTTCTACACCGAGGTGATGTTCAATCAGCAGAACCTCCCCGAAAACCTCCAGAAGCAGGGGGGATTCATTCCTGGCATTCGGGCGGGGCGTTCGACCGCCGACTACCTGACGGGGGTGGTGCGTCATATCACGCTGGGCGGCGCGCTGTTTCTCGGTATCTTGGCCATCCTACCGTATCTGGCCGGCCAAGTCTTCTCCCTCAGCAGTCCGGCAGCGCCCCAATCGGGCTTCACGCTGACGCTCAGTACCGCTGGGATGCTGATCGTCGTAGGCGTGATTCTCGACACCATGAAGCAGTTGGAAGCCCAGTTGATGATGCGTGACTATGAGGGCTTCATCCCGTGATGACCGGCCAACCCTGCGCGGATCAGGGGAGGGACGAGGCGGGTGGGGCCGGACGGATCATCATTCTGCTCGGTCCGCCCGGCTCAGGCAAAGGCACACAAGCCCACCGGTTGGCAGCGCGGGGGAAGCTGTGGTACCTGGCAAGTGGTGAGCTTTTCCGGCGCTCGATTGCCAGTGGCGATGAAATGGGGCAGCGGGTTCGTCAGTATGTCGAGCGTGGCTTGCTCGTCCCCGACAATGTGACCGTGGCCGTTGTGATGAGCCACCTGGCAGAGCCGGAGGGCCAGGCCGGGGTGATCCTGGATGGGTTTCCGCGGAGCCGACCGCAAGCGGAAGCGCTCGATGCAGCCCTCAAGGACCGCAATCAGCGCGTCGACCGTGTCCTGTATCTGAACGTGCCCCTGAATGTCTTGGAGGCGCGGCTGACCGGGCGCTGGCTCTGCCGCAGCTGCACGGCCGTCTATCACGATGTCATCCATCCGCCGGGCGAGGCAGGAGTCTGCGACAACTGTGGCGGCGAGCTATACCAGCGCGTGGATGACCAGCTGGGGACGATTGCCCGGCGGTTGGAGGCCTACACGCAGACGACGGTGCCGCTCATTGCCTACTATCAGCAGCAGGGCATCTTGCGGGAGATAGACGGCCATGGGTCTATCCAGGACATCACCGCGACGCTGATCAGGGAGTTGGAGGCAGGCTCTCCCTGCAGCGGGGGGGACGCTTGACGCCGATGTCTGCCAGTGAAGAGGGCCAAGCCCCGGCCGAGGGCACAGCGCATGGTACAATCGAGGGGTGTGGTGCGGGCCTCGCTGGCCAACGACCTCTACGAAGTCGAACTGGAGGGTGGTCGGCTTGTATTGGCCCACCTCGACTCCGCATTCCGCCTACAAGCGGGTCGCGTCGGAGCGGGGGACCAAGTGCAGGTGGCCTTGGCGCGCTACGACCGGGGTCGCGGCCGCATCACCGGTAAGGATGATGCCCGCCGCTAGTGGTGGCGGGCGGGCCATAGCACCAGGAGTCGCAGTATGAAAGTCCGCACATCAGTACGCCGGCGATGCGATAAGTGTCGGGTTGTGAAGCGCCACGGCGTCATTCGGATTGTCTGCACAAATCCCCGGCACAAGCAGCGCCAGGGGTAGGAAGTGGCCGGTGGGTAGTTACACGGCATGCCGTTGACTACCGTCAAGCAAGGAGGCGAGGATGCCGCGCATTGTTGGAGTAGATATTCCGCTGGAGCGGCCGGTGTTGATCGGCCTGACGGCCATTTACGGGATCGGACGCTCGACCTCGGCGCAGCTCTTGGAGCAAGCGGGCGTTGATCCGCAGACCCGTGTGCGTGATTTGACCGACGATGAGGTCGTGCGCCTGCGCGAGCTGATTGATCGTGATGTTATTACGGAGGGTGATCTGCGCCGCGAAGTCCAGCAGAACATCCAACGGCTCATCGAGATCGGTTGCTATCGCGGTATCCGGCATCGCCGTAACCTGCCGGTGCATGGTCAGCGCACGCGCACGAACGCCCGCACGCGGCGCGGCGCCCGCAAGACGGTGGGGGGGCGCAAGCGGGTGGCGCGGCAGAAGAAGTAGGCGGACGCGGACTCTATTTCGTCATTCCGACTTTCGCCGGAATCCAGGGCGTTCCTACAAGGGTAGTTGCCCTCGTTCCCCGGCGAGCCGGGGGCGGTATTGGTTGGGCCTACCCCCCGGCCCCTTCCCTCCAGGGAAGGGGAGTCCACATAGCAATATCTAGCCCATTCCCTCTCAGGGAGGCGGGTCTGCCCCCTAGGGAGGGACCAGCCGTGGCGCCTAACTGATCGGGGCGCCGAGCGGGGTGGCCTCCAGGTCCCCGTCGCTCACGAGATGGACCTGGTCCCAGCGGTACCCACGGCCCGCAAACACCGCGGCGGTAGTAATCCAGCGGCGTTCGCCGCCCTCGATGAGGTATACCTCCGGGCCGCTGCCCTTGACCAGGTAGCCCTCCGCGGTGTTGAGCGCGAGCGAACGTATCACGCGGTCCGACACGGTTTGGACCTGCTCCCACCGGTGCCCCCCGGCGGCCAGCGCCGCCAGGGAGTCAAGCCACACCCGCCGGTTGCCTTGTAGGACGTAGACCGGCCCGTGCGCGCTGCGGAGGAGGCTGCCGTTATCGAGCGCCGGGAGCGGTGGGCCAGCGGCGTAGCGCACTAGCTCCACCGGCGTCGCTACCAGCGAGACGCCGGTGAGCCGGAGTAGGAGCTGGGTCTGCGGGTCCGGGATGTGCCGCCGGACGCCATCCACGAGCACGTACACCTTGCCGGTGTCCGGGTCGCGCAGCAGGTCGCCGCCGAGCCGGTCCGGGGGCGACTGCGCGAAGTCGCGGCCACCTTCACGCAAGGCGTAGAACCGCTTGTCTCCTCCCCCGACGTACAGCCGACCGTCTGCACCCAAGGCGGGTGGAGCACGCAAACCGGCCAGGGTCTTGAAGGTGCCGACGACGTTCCCTTCCGCCTCGAGGACATACACCAGACTGTCGCCAGCGACGACGTACACGAGGTCGTTGGCGCCCACGATTGGGCCGGCGCGCAGCGTGCCACCGGTCTGGTAGGTCCAGCGCAGCAGTCCGGCGCTCGTGTAGGCGACGACGCGACCGTCTTCCGTCGTCGCGTAGATGGTGCCGTCCGTTCCCAGCGCCGGTGTGCCGAGCAGGCGCGCGCCAAGCTCGATCTTCCACAGGACGCTGCCATTGTCGCCGTCGAGCGCCCACAGCTTCGTTGTGCAGAAGTAAACGGTGCCATCGGCGGCGACCACCGGGCCAGCGGTGATCGGTGCATCGAGCCGGCTGGTCCACAGTCGGCTCCCGCCGAGGCTGCCGGCAGAGGCCATGTGATGGTCGTCTCCCCAATACACTACGTCGTTGGCTCCCACTGCCGGCGCAGTGCGAATGGTGCCATCGGAGCGGAGGCGTTTGTGTTTGGTGCCGTCGGGATTCAAGATAAGTAGCCCATTGGCCCCGGCTGGCAGGGCAATCCGGCCATCGGAGGCTATAGCCGGCGAGGCGTGGATGTCTGCGCCGGTGTCGTAGTCCCATATCTTGGCGCCATCCGCCGTCGCAAACGCATACAGCACGCCATTGCGCGCCGCGACGAGCAACTCGTGGCTATCGGTGAGCAGCGGCGTGGCATCTATGGGTATCGGGAGTCTGAGTCTCCCGACGACTTTCGTCAGCTCGCGCTTCCACAGCTCGTGGCCTTCGGGATGCAGGGCGCGGACGATGCCGTCGTCCGAAGCGATGTAGATTGTGCCTTGAGCGTCAATGACCGCCCCGGCAGTAAAGGAGGCCTTTGCCAGGAAATACCACGCCAACTGGGGGGCTATCGGCCCCGATACTGCGGCGCGGCCGGTGTGGCGAGCATCGCGCTGATGCATCGGCCACGCGCCGGGCGCCAGGCCAGCCGCCAAGGACGGGGCGGGTAAGAGTGCCAGGACGAGCACAAGCGTGGGGAGCAGCGAGCGTAGTAGATGCATAGAGATCACCATTCCGTAGAGTGTAGGCTGCAAGTGTTAAGGTACCGTAAACTCGGCATCAACGCTCTGTAGACGTGGACTGCCGGCTATGCGGGCGCCCGTCGGCCAGCACCTCCGGTATCAGACCCGCAGCGCCGGAGTGCCGCGCTTGACAGGATAGGCAACGGCAGAACACAATCTGTACTACCAAGGCACGGGCTGTCACTCCTGGAACCCGCCTCCCGCTGACTGCCACACCGGGGGAGGTCCACTGCTGGTTCTGGGGAGGAAGGGATATGTCGCTGGCCAAAACCGCACGATCCAATCGTACCAACGGCGGTGCGGTTTTGGCCGGCGAGTGGCGCAATCGCGTTCATCTTGGGGATTGTCTGACCGTCCTCAGTGCGATGCCCGCAGATTACGTTGACCTGATTGTCACGTCGCCGCCGTATGCTGATGCGCGCAAGCATACCTACGGCGGCATCGCACCGGACCGGTACGTCGAGTGGTTCGCCGCGCGGGCGGTGGAGATGCTGCGCGTCCTCAAGCCGTCCGGCTCATTGGTGCTCAACATCAAGGAGAAAGCCGTTGACGGTGAGCGGCATCCCTATGTCCTCGACTTGATCCTGGCCCTGAAGCGAGAAGTCGGCTTCCGCTGGGTGGAGGAATATATTTGGCACAAAACGACAGCAGCACCGGGGAAGTGGAAGTACCGCTTTCGGGATGCTTGGGAACGGATTTTGCACTTTAGCAAGACTCGCGATGTGAAAATGCGGCAGGATGCCGTCAAGGTACCGATTGGCGAGTGGACTCAGACGCGGCTGAAGAACATGAGCGTGAATGACCGCACTCGTCGGGAGTCGGCAACCAGGTCGAAGGTCGGGCGCCGCATTGCCAACTGGGAGGGCAAGCAGCTGGTCTACCCGACCAACGTCCTGCATAAGTCGCCGGTGGCCCATAACACCGGACATAGCGCGGCGTTCCCGGAGTGGCTGCCGGAGTTCTTTATCAAGCTGTTCACTGATGAAGGCGATGTCGTACTTGATCCATTCCTCGGCAGCGGCACTACGTACCGGGTAGCCAAGGAACTAGAGCGCGTACCAATCGGGATTGAGGTTGATCCGGCGTATGTGCAGTAGATAAGCTCACAAGTGAGGTTGCCGTATGAGTAAGTTGATGTGGATCACCGATCGTTTCTGCCTCTGCTCTGGCCTCGCGCGGGCAGGAGCGGTACACTGTCAGGCAGCGCGTGGCCGACACGCAGAAGAACGTGCCAGTGAGGCCGGCGCCGCTGGGGTGAGGGAGGTCGTGAGGTATGCCTAAGGGATACACCGGTCGGATTTTGCACGTAGACCTGGCGGATGAGCGTACCTGGATCGAGGAGCTCCCGGAGGTCGTGTACCGTCGCTATCTCGGCGGTAGCGCCCTCGCCTCGTATTTCCTGCTACGGGACATGCCGCCGGACGCCGACCCGCTCGGTCCGGAAAATCTACTCGTCTTCACGACGAGCGTCATCAACGGCACGCCGGTCTCGGGCGCCAATCGCTATACCGCTGCCGCGAAGTCGCCGCTCACGGGTGGGTTCGGTGAGGCTGAGGCGGGCGGTTTCTGGGGGCCGGAGCTGAAGTTCGCCGGGTACGACGGGATCGTGATTCACGGCGCGGCCACCAAGCCGGTCTACCTGTGGATCAATAACGTCGAAGCGCCCGATAAGCCGGGCGTGGTGGAGGTGCGCGACGCCGCGCACTTCTGGGGGAAAGGGGCGCAGGAGGTCCAGACGGGACTGGAGACGGAGCTGAAAGAGAAGCGCATTCGGGTGCTGCAAACCGGCATCGCCGGCGAGAACCTCGTGCGCTATGCGGCGCTGGTCAATCAGTGCCGCCATTTCCATGGGCGAGCGGGTCTCGGCGCCGTGATGGGAGCCAAGAAGCTCAAGGCTATTGCCGTGCGGGGGCGGGCACGGGCGTTGCCGGAGGAGCCGGCTCGGGCCAAAGCGGTGATTACCTGGTTCAGGGAGAACTATGACCGCGACCACGACATGATGCATCTTTACGGCACGCCGCGCGGCATTCCCGCGTTGCAGGCCGACGGCATCCTGCCTACGCGCAACTTCCAGGAGAGCACGTTCGACGGCTATGCCGACATCTCCGGGCAGAAAATGGCGGAGACGATTCTGGTCAATACGGGCACGTGCTTCTCGTGTCTGGTGGCGTGCAAGCGCGAGGTCGAGGTACCCGAGTACGGCGTCACCGCCAAACACGGAGGCATGGAGTACGAAACTATTGCCGCGACCGGTACGCTGACCGGAGTGGGTGATCTGAAGAAGATCGCGCAGTTCAGCACCGTCATCAACGACTACGTACTCGACTCCATTTCAACGGGCGTTGCGATTGCCTGGGCTATGGAGTGCTACGAGCGGGGTCTCATCACCAAGGAAGACACGGGCGGAGTCGAGCTGCGGTTTGGGGACAAGGAAGTGGTGTTGGCACTCATCCACCAGATCGCTCGACGGGAGGGTTTCGGCGACCTGCTCGCCGAGGGAGTGCATCGGGCCTCACAGAAGATCGGCCGCGGCACCGAGGAGTATGCGCTGCACGTCAAGGGTCAAGAGCTACCGATGCATGAGCCGCGCGGCAAGAAGGGGCTGGCACTGGCGTATTCGATCTCGCCGACGGGCGCCGACCATATGGAGGCACCACACGACCCGCTCTACGAGGGCTTCAGCGCCGACGACACCAGCCCGTTGACACCGCTCGGTCTGATCGAGCCGGTGGATCGGCTGGACCTGGGGCCGAAGAAGGTCCGGGCCTTCTACTACGCCCAGCTGGTCTGGAGCGCCTACAACTCGGTGGGGATGTGCGACTTCGTCGGCGTGCCGATTGGCGAGCTGGCCTTGGGTCAGCTCACCAGTTATGTCGCCGCCGTCACGGGCTGGGATGTCAGCCTCTACGAGCTACTCAAGGTGGGAGAGCGTGCGAATACGATGGCACGCCTCTTCAACTTCCGGTCGGGATTTACGGCTGAGGATGACACGCTCCCCAAGCGCATGTTCGAGGGTATCGGTAGTGGACCTCTGACGGGCGAGCGGATCGAGCCGGGCGAGTTCGCCCAGGCCAAGCAGTTGTACTACCAGATGGCTGGCTGGGATCACGAGACGGGATTTCCCAGCCCCGCGAAGCTCCTGGAGCTAGAACTGGAGTGGGCCGCGCCGCCGGGCCACACTCCCGATAGCACACCGCGACCGGTGGGGGACTACGAGAGCACGCGGCTCGGCATCAGCGGGCCGGAGTAGCGCGGCCGGTAGTAGCTCACCTAGCCTCGGCTCCTTCCGTAGCAGGGAAGGGGAGTCAGCGCGGCGGCGGGTTGCTTCACTGCACCGCTCCCGGTTGACCCTCTCCGAGTGGCAGGGGTAGAATCGGCCAGTGGGGAGTATTCCCGGCGGTGGTACCGTGGTAAGGAGGCTCGTGTGCGCGAGGGAGCGGTAACAGAGACGGCTGTCCCGACGCTCGACCGGCTGTGGCAGGAGTTCAATCGTAGCGACGATGCCCGGTCCAAGCTCTCCCGCGATGATCTCGCGCTGTTGCGTCGGTTTGTGAGGTGGTGCGGGCCCACTACCACGGCGAATACCGTGCCCCCCCACCGGATCGAGCTCTTCCTTAAGGAACAGTTGTCCTCGACCACGCTCCCGCCTCGTGCCTACTTCTCGCCCTTGAAGCTCTTTTTTGCTTTCGCCTGTGCCCCGGACCGTGGCGCGCTCACGGATAACCCGATGCGGCGGGTGCGCCTACCGCGAGGGCAAGGCCGCACGGGCCGGGCCGCCGCGGAGCAGGCACCGGGGCCGGAGGACAGCGTACTGCTCACTGGGGAGAAGCTGGCCGAGTTCCAGGCCGAGGTGGAGCGGCTGAAGGAGGAAGAGCGGCCCCGTATCCTGCGTGACCTCTACGAAGCCCGGATTGACGGCGACCTGCGGGAGAATGCTGCCTTCGACGATGCCAAGAAGCAGCAGGGCATGGTCGAGGGGCGCATCCGGGAGCTGGAGCAGATGATCCGGCGCGCGGAGATACTCGGAGACGGTGAGCAGCCGACGGGGAAGGTTGTCGTCGGCAGTCTCGTAGAGCTGGAGAGTCCGGGTAGCCGCCGCCGGCGGCAGTTTCGTATTGTAAGCCCGGAGGAGACCGATCCGCGTAACGGCAAGCTCTCGTATCAATCTCCGGTTGGCCAGGGTGTCATGGGGCGCAGTCCGGGAGAGACCGTTGAGGTGGAGACTCCCCGAGGCATTACGCACTATCGGATCGTTTCAGTTTCCTGAGAGCGGGAGCAGCCTCTCAGCGCCGCATAGCCTCGCTAGATGGTGGTATGCAAGTAGGGTGCCGGCCAACGCAGTGACCTCGACTTCCGGCTGCTCCCCGCCAGCGGCAAGGGGCAGTGCTGCTCTTCCCCTAGGACTGGACGCCGCCAAGCAGAGGCCGCCGCAAGCATGAACATTACCCAGATCGCGTTCGTTCTGCAAGTCGTTTTGGCCTTTATGGGCGCGTATCTCATCGCGTTCTGGTTTGCGATGGTAATTTGGACGTATTACGACATTCGCGCCCGTTCCAAGGACATCTATGTGTATGTCTTTGCTACTGCGCTGGTGCTCCTGTTCCACGTGTTCGGGCTGTTGCTCTACTACATCCTCCGTCCCCGCGAGACCCTGGCTGAGGCCTACGAGCGCTCGCTCGAGGAGGAGGCGCTCCTGCGGGAGATGGATGCGCGGCACGTGTGTCCGTCCTGCCATCAGCGCGTAGAGCAGGACTTTCTGCTGTGTCCCCATTGTCGCCAGCAGCTCAAGCGGAAGTGCTCACAGTGCGACCATATGCTGGACCTCAATTGGGACATCTGCCCGTATTGTGGACGAACGGCCGACACCGGTCCGCGGACCGAGGCACACCGGCCGGTCAATGTGGAGAGCAAGCGGGGCGGCCAGCACGCGGGGCGAGCGGTGCCACGCGGGTAGTCCTACCACCAAGGCCATGCGGCCGGTGGCTGTCTCGCGGTCTCCTACAGCGCCTTGATGCCGATGTTGCGGAAGGCTACCGGCGTACCGTGGTTTTGCAGCCCGATATAGCCGCGCCGGAGCCGTTGCCGTAGCTCCGGGTAGGCATCAAGGTCGGCATCCACCACGATCACGCCGTTGTGCCTAACGGCCACGCGGCGCCCGATACAGGTGATCTCCAGTGCGTTCCACTCGCCCAGCGGTTTGGATGTGTTCCGGGACGGGGCCACGGAGTCGTAAATCGCGGCGGTGGCCTTCACGCCAGAGGTGTGGTCAGGGTGGTCAATAATCTGAATCTCCATCCCCGCGAACGCCGGCCGCCCTCGTTCACTGGTCCGCAAGAAGACGCCGCTATTGCTGCCGCGCGCGATTTTGTATTCCAAGCGGAGGATAAAGTCCTCGTAGACTCCGGTGGGCCGAATCCAGCCCCGGCCCCGGCCGTCGCAGACCAGCACGCCGTCCGCCGCCGCCCAGGCGCCTTCCGTTGCGCCGACATGAACCCAGCCGGTGAGGTCCTGCCCATTGAACAGCGGCTCAAAGCCGGCGCCGTCCGTGTTGTCTTGGGCGTGCAGCGAGTGTGGACGCCAGAGCGCGGCCAGCGCCGCCATACCGAATAGGGCCAAACGCATCATACTACTCCGCTCTCGGCCTAACGGCGCTTGCGTTGCCTGCGTGCATGTGCGCGACGCTGTTGGCGATTCTCACGCGGCTGCCTGGACGCTTGCTCCTCATCTCTGGGCTTTGCTTGTACGAGCACCTGCCGCTGCAGTCTGGCGCGGAGGACCGGTAGCCATGCGTTGATTGCGCTGGCATCCTGAGCAAGCTCCCGCTTGGCTCTTTGGAAGTCACGCAGGATTGCGTGTGCAGGAACGGAGCGCACTCCTTCAGGGCCGCGTACCACAATCTGTGGGTCAATTGGTCCCAATTCGGAGTGGTGCCCCATGACTATCTCATCACACCCCAAGGCGATCATAGTTGCCGCCGATTTGGCCTGGAGCGGGACAATAGCACGGATATAGTCGAATTGCGTTCTCAGGTAGCGGACGATCTGTTCGGCGGCGCCGACTTCCCCTCCAGGGCTATGCAAGATCAGGTCGAGTTTCCGATCCTCGACATCCTTGCACATCTCCATAAGGGCATGCACGTCGGCGCCCTGAACGGAGAAGTCAGGGTGTGACTCCCCCGAGCTTTTGAGCCAACCGCTACCGTAAACAATGACTGCATGACCAGTGAGGTCGCGCAGTTGGCCAATGTACTTGCGACGTATGGCATCCGAGTCGGCACCAAGTTGCGGGCCTCGCTGATGCTGGCTGTCCCTGAACTCTCGGAGAATATCGCCCCAACTCGGCACGGGTCAGTCCTGTATAGTGGCAGAAGCTCCAGAGTACATCCCGGGTGTTTCCACATCCACCACTGCTCGATAGTGTTGCTCAACCTCCTCGTACCGATCCAGGAATACCCCGGTCACTTCGAGTAGGCGAGCCGCGGTGTCACCTGCCTCTCCTGCAAGCTCCAGCAACATAGTAGCGAGGTCCTTCTCTTCTTCGACAGGCTCCTGCTCAAGCAGTTGCGGCTTGTCCAAGCTCACCTCCTTCACCATTTCTTTCCGCCTCATTATGCCGCATAGCGGCGACAGTGCAACCGTCCCGTCCCACTCGCGCCAGCGGCGATGCTCTATCCTACCGTGCCTGGATCATGTGCGGCCTGTACAGCCGGCTGGTATACCGAGGGAGCGAGGAGGCCGTCGAATGGAGGAGTACTACCGGCGGCGCGCGGAGGAGTTTGAGGCGGTCTATGATCGTGCTGACCTGGCACGGCAGGCAGAACTCAAGCTCCTCATCCAGGCGGCCAAGGCGGCGCTGCGTGGCAGACGAGTGTTGGAAGTCGCGTGCGGCACCGGGTACTGGACCCAGGTCGTCTCCCGGACTGCCAGAGAGATCACCGCAACGGATAGTGTGGAAGAGGTGCTCAACGTCGCTCGGCGCAAGACCTATCACTGTCCGGTGAACTTTCGCCTTGGGAACGCCTATACGTTGTCTTTCGAGGCCGAGACATTCGATGGCGGCTTGGCAAATTTCTGGTTCTCGCATATGCCCAAGCACAGGATTGATCGTTTCATCGCAGGATTTCACCGTATCTTGCGGTCCCAATCGAGCGTGTTTCTGGCCGACAACATGCTCGTCCCCAGTGTCGGCGGAGAGCTTATCGGCAGGGAAGGGGACGATAACACCTATCGGCGCAGAACGCTCCGGGATGGCAGCGAGCACGTCATCATCAAGAACTACTACTCGGCGGAGGACCTGATCGCAATTTTCGGTCAGCATGCTCCCGGCTTGAGTGCTGCGAACGTCTTCACCGGTCAGCACTTCTGGTACATAATCTATCGGTTGCCGTGAGTGTAGTGCGGTGCATGACCGGCGGGCACAGATGCTCGCCGGCGAGGGAGGCGGAGGTTGCGGCCATGCCGGGGAAGTGCTGAGTCAGTCGAGGTACTCGCGCAGATGCGAGGAATGCACTGCGGCCCGTAGCTTGTCCAGGGCTTCGCCCGCGATTTGCCGCACGCGCTCCCGCGTCAGCCCGACCATGTGCCCCACTTCTTGCAGGGTGAGTGGCGAGTGCCGCCCGACGCCGAAGCGCAACTCGATGATGTGGCGCTCGCGGGGCGATAGCTTGGTCAGTAAGTGCTCTACTTCGTCGCGCAACAAAGACTGCGCCGCTCCCTCGATTGGCGCGTCGCTATTCGCGTCCTCGATAAGGTCCTTGAGGGCACTGCTCCCGTCGTCTCCGACCGGGTTTTCGAGGGAGAGCGTCCGGCGGGAAGCGAGTAAGAGCTGCCGGACCTTGTCCCCGGGGAGGTCTACGGCGGCTCCGATTTCGTGGATCGTGGGCGGACGCCCCAGCTCTTGCTCAAGATGGTGGGTCACCCGGCGCAGCTTACTCACCTTATCAACGACATGGATGGGCAGTCGGATGGGCCGTGACTGGGCGGCAATGGCCCGCGTGACTGCTTGCCTGATCCACCATGTCGCGTAAGTGGAGAACTTGAACCCGCGCCGGTGGTCGAACTTGGTAACGGCACGCATCAGGCCCAGGTTGCCCTCCTCGATCAGGTCAGGGAGCGGCAGGCCCCGCCCGGCGTATTTCTTGGCCAACGACACCACGAGGCGAAGGTTCGCGGCGATCATATGCTGACGTGCCGCTTCCCCGTCGGCGACGAGCACCTGAAGCGCGCCGCCCTCGTCCTGGCTCAAGTCGGAACGCTCCAGGGCTTGCTGGGCAAGCCGGCCGCGCTCCATACGCTTGCCCAACTCCACCTCCTCGTCGGCGGTGAGGAGCGCGTAACGGCCGATTTCATGGAGATAGAGTCGTACTGAATCGTCGGCTTCGGGCATCTCCCGGAGACCCGGCTGGGAAGCCCATGCGGCCTGGGTATCGCCGTGGCTGACGCTTGGGCCGCTGACTGTCACGGGCGATCTCCTCGGCGCAACATGCCGTGCGTGGGAGCGCCGGGAGAGCGACCGCACGCCAGCGGCGAAGTGCCGCTCCGCAGCACAGCAACGCACTCGGCCGTGAGTGGCCGGCCGGCACGACAACCTGGAGGCATGAAACGCTCTTTCAGGCCTACGGGGTAAGCTGACGGATTCGGGTAAGAGCGACCCTACGCGGACCGGGCACAATGCCCGGCACTGCGATTCACCCCGGAAGTGCTTGCGATCCCCCGCTTCTCACCGCGAGAACTCGGCCTACGCCGGATGGATGTCCGTGTTCTTGGTGAGCGTACCATGCTGTCACTAGGCTGACAAGGGGTAAGGTTAATGGTTGTCAAGAGTAGCGGCTAAGAGATTGTCGGGATTCAGTGTGTCTCTGCCAATGACCACTACCGGCTGACACGTATTTGATTTGCGATAAGCCGCAATTGGGGGCGACAGCCGCTCAGGGGTGCCCGGACTTCGCGGCCCTGGGAGGCAGCATCGCACCGAGTGGACACCGGTTGCAGAAGAGGCTATGGCTGTAGTGCTCGTAGAGTCGGATGAAGCCCTGCTGCTCGCGCGCCGTCCGTGCCCGGAAGCCGGTGCGCTTGCTCATCAGGCGCGTGATCCAGTTCTCCGCTAGGCGGGGGTGGGCGAGGAAAACCCGCCGGGCACGCTGCCCGGTACCCGGCGGTCCGTCACGCGCCACGGCTAGACTGTACGGCAACAGGACGTTCACCACGATGTCGGCGGCCCGGCTGGCGCCGATGAGGGCCGTCGGTACCTCCTCGTCCGACCAGACGCCGAGCCGACGGAGATGCCGAACGACTGCGGACGGTGGCGCGGGCTGCCGTACCAGCGCGGCGAGGGTTTGCCAGGAACGTGCGCGCCGCCGGCCGGAGCCAGTGGGAGCACCGGCTGCGAGGCGTCGGAGCACGGTCTGGCCCAGCCCCTGCGGCGGCCACGAGACCGCCAGCGCAGCCAGCGCGACGATGCGCCGTACAGGCGCGTTGCCCGGCCGGGTGCGATTGGCCTGCCAAGGTGGGGTGTCGGCGCTGCGCGGGGTAGCGCGGGCGATTTGTGGCGCAGTGGTGCCGTCGAGCAGCGGAAGCTGCTGCGGTACACGACTCGGTGCAGCGGGTACTAGCTCGGCGGCCGTCAGCAGGGTCGTGGCAGCACTGACTAGGGTATCCGGGTAGTCCGCGCTGGGCGGGGCTGCGCGCGGCAGTGCAGCCAGCGGCACGCTACGGGCGAGCTGGCGCATGGCAGTGCGGTTTTGGCTGAACCCCAGGGCGTCGGCGAGGCCCTCATAGAGCACTTGCTCGACGATCTGGGCGGCTGGTGGCGCCGGATCGCCGTGCGGTGTGGCACGTGCCAGGTCGAGGCGGAAGATGCGGGTCAGCCAGGCCAGCCGAATATCGCCAGCGGTGCCGATCTCATGGGCGGCCAGCTGCCGGTCCCGGCCTACTGCGCCCGTTAGCCGGCAGCCGTAGCTCCACAGGCCGGCGTCGTTTTGCCGGTGGTGGGCCGGTCGTGCCGGCGCTGTCGAGAGGCGTGCCGGGTCAATGATGATGCGAGGAATGCGGCGGCCGTTGGCGGCCAGCGTGGGAATGCCGGGGCGGTTCTCCACGAGGATGAGGTGCAGGGTGACTGTGTTGTAGCGGGGATTCCGGTCGTGCCCGTGTGCCTGCCAGTCGCTTGCCCGGTGGTGTAGCTCGACCACGGCGCCGCGTACCGCTGCCCCCGGCGGTGCCTCCAGGACCGCTTCCACGAAGTCCGGCCCGGCGTCATGGTTAGCCCGGCCGGGGTGGCGCACCCGCCAGCGCGAACCGTCGTCGGCGACGAGCCAGCCGCCGGTGGCGCCGCGGCCAGCGCGCCACCAAGCGGCCAACCGCGCCTCGGGACTGCTCCCCGACCGCCTGGCTACACTGTGATTCACGATAGTCAATATGCATGATAGCGTACCGGAGGCGGTCCGTCCACTCCTCACCCCCGGCCCCCTCTCCAGCGCCGAGCGATAGAGAGGGGGAGTGTGGTGGCGGAAAGCAGGGCGTGGGGAGCCAGAGCGGCGTGGCTGGTCAGGACAAGAGTTCGCGTGCGACGGCGCGGTCGTCCCAGGGCTGTGAGCGGCCGTTGACGATGATGGACTGCTCGTGGCCCTTGCCGGCGAGGAGCACCGTATCGCCGGCCGCCGCCCGCTCGAAGGCGAGGCGGATGGCTGCTCGGCGATCCGGGCAGCAGAGGAAATGTGTTCCTTGACGGCCGCCGGCAGCGACAGCGCCAGCGGCGATCTCCGCCAGGATGGCCTCGCGGTCTTCCCCGCGCGGGTCCTCGTCCGTGAGGACGAAGAAATCGGCGTGTGTGGCGGCGATCCGGCCCATCATGGGGCGCTTCGCGCGGTCGCGCTCGCCGGCGCTCCCGAAGACGGCGATCAGCCGGCCGGGGGTCAAGGGCCGGAGCGCACGCAGCACGAGGTCGAGGCTCGCGGGCGTGTGGGCGTAATCCACAATGACCGTAAACGGTTGGCCGGCCTCGATAAGCTCCATCCTCCCCGGTGCCCCGGCCGTCTGGCAGAGGGCAGCTACGGCGTCCTCGAAAGAGCATCCCAACACACCCAGGGCCGTCAGTGCCGCCAGCACATTCGCTACGTTGAAGGGGCCGATGACCCGTGGTCGGAGCTGGGCGTTGCCCCAAGGGGTCCGCACCTGCACGGAGGGGCGCAAGCCGTCGTAGGTGGCACTGGCGGCTTCCACGTCGGCGGGCCGATGGAGGCCATACGTCGTGACCGGTACCTGCGCCAGCGAGCGCAAGTGGGCATAGTGCGTGTCGTCGGCGTTGAGCACGGCAGCCTTGGCGCGGGGGTGTCGCTTTGCCGGCACGCCCGGCAGCGGGACTTGCAGCGCCAACAGCCGCGACTTGGCGGCTACGTACTCCTCGATAGAGCCGTGATAATCGAGATGCTCGTGCGTAATGTTCGTGTAGATCGCGACATCTACTTCCGTGCCGTAGAGCCGATCTTGCGCTAGTCCGTGCGATGTAGCCTCGATCACCGCATAATCGGCGCCGTGGTCCGTAGCTTGGGCAAGCAGGTGTTGTATCTCCGGCGCCTCCGGTGTGCTCTGGCGGCTCTTGTTGGGCAGCGCCGCGGTACCGGTGCTGAGGCTGACCGTCGAGACGTGGGCCGCGGTATGCCCCAACGCCTGGAGCGCGCTGGCGATGAGCGTCGTCGTGGTCGTCTTGCCGTCCGTGCCGGTCACGCTGACGATACCGAGGCGGGCGGCCGGCCACCCGGCCCGCGCGGCGCTCAGGAGCGCGAGGGCACGTGGCGGGTCGCGGACCACTATCCGCGCCACGTCGGCCGGAACGGCGACCGGCCGACCAACAACTACCCCGACGGCTCCCCGGTCGAGCGCACCGGCGACGAAGTTGTGCCCGTCGTGCTGGTAGCCTGGGTGGGAGATCGCGACGAACAGGTCTCCCGGCTGCACTCGCCGCGAGTCGAACCGCACGTCGGCTACGACGACACCGGTCGGTCCGGTGACCGCGGCGTCCGGCAGTATATCCAGCAGCGCCGCGAGGGTCGGGGCGCTGCTGCGCTCGCGCTGCTGCGCGTGCGGTGGCAGAGCATTCATTCGTGTTGTTGCCGGGGATCGGCGAGGTAGCGTCATAATACAATCGCTGTGAGTAGTCGTCAGGAGTGAGTTGTCAACCGTCAGCCGTTAGCTTGCAGCCTCTCTTCAGCGCCGCGTCACGGGTGTTGCCGAATCGGCGGCGGCAGCGGCCGGTTGGTCACGCAAGAAGTCGAAGTCGCAGCCCTCGGGCGCTTGCAGCACGTGATCGAGGAAGAGCTTACCGTACCCGCGGCGGTAGGCGGGTGGTGGGCGCTGCCACTCCTCGCGCAAGCGGCGCGTAATCTCCTCGGCCGGCACAAGTAGCTCCAGGCGGCGATTCGGTACGTCCAGGTCGATGATGTCGCCATCGCGGACCGCCGCGAGCGGGCCTCCTACCGCCGACTCCGGGGCGGCGTGGAGCACCACGGTCCCGAACGAGGTGCCGCTCATGCGGGCATCGGAGATACGCACCATATCACGCACGCCCTGAGCGAGGAGTTTCTGGGGGATGGGCAGATTGCCGATTTCGGGCATTCCCGGCGCGCCCACCGGCCCAGCGCCCTGCATGACCAGAATGTCCTTCGGCGCTACGGCCAGGTCAGGATCGTCAATGCGGCGATTGAGGTCGTCCGGTGACGTGAATACTACCGCGCGTCCACGATGCGTCAGAAGTGCCGGCGAGGCTGCGGCGTGCTTGATGACGGCGCCGGCAGGGGCCAGGCTACCGCGCAAGATCGCCAAGCCGCCCTCTGCTGCCAGCGGCTCCGCCCGGCCGGCGATAGTGTCCCGCCACCGCTCATCCACGGTGACGGCTGCCAGATTCTCGCCGACGGAGCGGCCGGTCACCGTGCGAGCATCGAGGTGTAGGAGTGGCTCCAGCTCCTTCATCACGGCCGGGACGCCGCCGGCCTCGAAGAACCGCTCCATCTGGTACTGACCGGCGGGCCGGAGGTTGGCCAGCCAGGGCGTCTCACGACTGAGCCGGTCGAAGAGGTCGAGCGGCGTGTCAATCCCGAGCCGGCCGGCGATGGCTGCCAGATGCACGACCGCATTGGTCGAGCCACCCAGCGCATGCAGCACGCGGATGGCGTTCTCGAACGCGGCGGCCGTCATGATGTCGGACGGACGGACGCGCTCGGTGGCGAGGCGCACGATGTGCTGCCCGGACTGCTGGGCGAAGAGGAGGCGCCGGCTGTCCGGCCCGGGGATCGCTGCGCCGCCCGGCAGCATCATTCCCAACGCTTCGGCCAGCGCCGCCATTGTGCTGGCCGTACCCATGACCATGCAGTGCCCCACGCTGCGTGCCAGGGCGCTTTCGAGCGCCTGTATGGTCTCCGCCGAGACGGTCCCGGCGCGGTATTCGGTCCAGTACCGGCGGCAGTCCGTGCAGGCGCCCAAGTCCTGCCCATCGAAGCGGCCGTCGAGCATCGGGCCGGTCGTCACCATGATCGCGGGCACGTTGGCGCTCGCTGCCCCCATGAGCTGCGCCGGGGTGGTCTTGTCGCAGCCGGCGAGCAGGACCACGCCGTCGAGCGGCTGGGCGCGAATCATCTCCTCCGTGTCCATCGCGGCCAGGTTCCGTAGGAGCATGCTGGTGGGGGCGACAAAGAACTCCCCGAGCGATATCGTGGGAAACTCCAGCGGCAAACCGCCGGCTAGCAGCACGCCGCGCTTGACGGCCGCGGCGATGTCGCGGAGGCCCCGGTTGCAGTGATTAAGCTCGCTCCACGTGCTGCAAATGCCGATCACCGGCCGGCGCAAGTCGTCGTCGCCGTAGCCCATGCCCTTGGCAAAGACGCGGTGCAAAAAGCTGCCGAGGTCGTCACCGCCATACCAGGCGGCGCTACGCGCCGGTTGCGGGGGACGTGGCCTGGTCATAGTTGTGCTCCTGACGGTTTGCTTGCAGCGTGCTGTCACCGGCATGATCCGCTGCCGGAGGCGCTGCCGAGAGCGGGCTGCCGGCATCGGCCAGAGCCGCACCACCCCTGGCCCTATCCGTGCGGCTCTGGTCGGTGGGTGTAGCTTAACGCATCGAGCCAGCCTGATCGCTGGCGATTGCCCCGCCGACGGCTATAATCGGACGCGCCAGCGAGCCACCCGGCACGCGCTGGGGCGCAATACCGATGCCAACCACACCTTCTGTTGAGCGGAGGCTCCGTTATGACGACAGTCGGACAACCTACCTTTGCAGCGGCCCGGGACCTCGCCCGTCAAGTGCTGCACGCCGCGCTCGCCGCCGTCGAGCCGGGGGCGGCAGTGCGGGCGGTGCTGCGCCGCGACGGGGACCGGCTCCTCGCCGGCGACCACGTTTACGATCTGGGAGCAGTGCGGCGGGTATTCGTCGTGGGCACGGGGAAGGCCGGTGAGCCGATGACGCAGGCGGTCGCCGACGCCTTGGGCGACCGTCTCACCGCTGGCGCCGTAACCGTCAAGGAGGACACACTTACGCTGGCCGCCGGCACCGGCCAGAGCCGGGCCGGTGCGCTCGACCGTGTGCGGTTCACGGAGGGCGGGCACCCCATACCGACCCAGGCAGCCATGGAAGGCGCCCAGCGCATTGTGGAACTCGCTCAGGCGGCGGACGAGCACGATCTGGTCATTTGCCTGATTTCCGGCGGCGGCTCGGCACTCCTCCCACTGCCGGTCGAGGGCGTGTCGCTGGCCGACAAACAGGCGATGAGTGACGTGCTCATCCGCTCCGGGGCGACCATCAATCAGATCAATACGGTCCGCAAGCACGTTTCGCAGGCCAAAGGCGGGCGGCTGGCCGAGTTTGCCGCGCCGGCGCAGGTGCTCACGCTCGTGCTGTCGGATGTCGTCGGCAATCCACTTGACTTCATTGCCAGCGGGCCGACGGTTCCCGACTCGACGACGTTCGCCGATGCGCTGGCCGTGCTGCGACAGTTCGACGCGGAGCGCGCCGTGCCGGCCGCGGTGTGGGAGCACGTCGAGCGCGGCGCCGCCGGGCAGGTGGGTGAAACGCCGAAGGAGACGGATCGGGCGATCTTCGAGCGGACGCGGGCGATCCTGGTCGGCAGCAATGAGATTGCTGCCGAGGCAGCCCGCGCGGCGGCGGAGCGGCTCGGTTTCCGGACCCTCGTCTGGACGACCTACCTGGAAGGAGAAGCCCGCGAGATCGCCAAGGTGGCCGGCGCTATCGCCAAGGAACTGGTGCAGCGCAACGCGCCGCTGCCGGCGCCGGCTTGTATGATCGCGGGCGGAGAAACGACGGTCACGGTGCGCGGCGACGGGAAGGGTGGCCGCAATCAGGAGCTAGCCGTGGCCGCCGCCGCCGCCATTCGCGGCCTGCCACGCACCTTAGTCGTCGCCGCGGCGACGGACGGATCCGATGCCCACCCGGATGCCGCCGGAGGCATGGTGGACGGCAGCACCGTTGACAGAGGTAACGGCCTGAGCCTGGACCTGCCGGCGGCCCTCGCCAACAACGACTCGTATCACTACCTGAATGCGGTCGGCGATCTGCTGGTGACCGGGCCGACGAACACCAATGTCAACGATCTGCTGTTTGTCTACAGCTTCACCGCATAGTGCCGGTGGTGCATCGCTCCCCGCGAGCAGTCACCGCGGCGCTCCATGTAACAAAGCGCCGCGGTGACTGCTCGCGGGGTAGCCCACTGTCCGGACGGTACTAACACCAAGACTGTGACCTACGATTATTCCTCGCGGCCGCCGCAGCCGCGCTGGCGCCCGCTGCACCATAAGCATTCGCTGCAGCGGCTGCGTGACCTGCGAGCTACCACCATCCTTGTGACCTTGCGCGTCATCGCGGTCTGCTTTGGCGCTGTGTTGGTCTATGTCTTGGTGGTCGGCGCCCGGCCGCTCTTGGAGCGCATGGCTGCCCCGGCACCAGTGGTCGCTCCCTTCACTCGCCTCGCGCCGGCCACCGTGCGCGAGGCTGTGAGCACGCCCACGGCGACCGCCGTCCCGCTCGCAATTCTTGTCCCCACTATGGTGCCCCCGACTGCCGTCCCGGTGCTGCCTACGCCGACGAAACGTGCCCCGGACGTGTCACCGACGGCGACGGAAGATACCGCTGACGCGACGCCCACGGGGACGGAAGATACCGCTGACGCGACGCCTACGGGGACGGAAGATACCCCTGGGGCGCCGCCTACCATCACGCCCTTGGTGGTAGCCACAAGGGCGGCGGCAACAGCGGGGCCAACGGCGGTGGCTGCTACGCCAACGCCGGAGCCGCCGGCTAGGCCCGACGGTATGCTTGTCTACACGGTTGAGCCGGGCGAATCGCTCTGGTCTATCGCCCAGAAATTCCAGGTGCGGTATCCGGACCTGCTGGAAGCCAATCGGGAGAAGATTAAAGATCCGGAGAAGATCCCGGCCGGTATGGAACTCCTTATCCCCGTCTTGGGCGCCGAGCTACCAACGGAGTAGCAATTACCGGCCGGTCGCGCCCATCCCGACCGGCGCTATCCGGGTGACGACACCCGAAGCAGGAGACCGCGCGATGACTGTGGCGATCACCGGGCTGGGGTACTTCGGATCGCTGCTCGCGCAACGGCTCCTAGCCACCGGTACTCCGGTCGTGGCCCTCGAAAACGGTTTCGCAACCGACGCGGCGGCGGTGGCCCGCTTGGCGCAGCAGCCCGGCTGTCGCGTGATCGAAGGGTCGGTTTGCGATTTCGCTACGGTTGACGCGCTGTTGGCGGACCGGGGCGTTCGGTGCGTCGTGCATCTCGCCGCGCAGGCGAGCGCTCACCCGGCTGCCGCGTCGCCGGCGTATACGGAAGAGGTCAACCTGCGCGGACCGCGCGTGGTGCTCGACGCGATGGTCCGCCACGCGGTACCGCGCTTGGTTTATGCCAGCTCGTTCCGTCTGTATGGGGCGGACTTGGCCGGGACGATCACGGAGGACACGCCGCCCGGCGAGCAAGCGGATTTATCCCACCTCTCCAAGCTGTACGTCGAGCAGCTGCTGGCCATGTATGCCGGAATGCACGATCTGATGACGGTCTCCCTGCGTTTCGGCCTGGCTTATGGTCTCAGCCCGGTGATGAAGACCGCCCGGCCATTTATGACGGCGCCCAATCTTTTCTGTCTGCAAGCGGCACGCGGCGAGCCGCTCCAACTGCACGAGACGGCCCGCCGCGTGACGGCGCTCGTCCATGTGGACGATGCCGCGCGCCTGCTGGCCGCAGCGGCCGACCGGCCCTTGGCGCGCGGGCACCATGTATACAACGCCGCGGCGGAGGTGGCGAGCGTCGCCGCCGTGGCGCGGCTCGTGCAGCAGGCTGGCCGGCGGTGGGGTCTGGACGTGCGGCTCACCGGCCCAGGCGCGGCCGGCGACGAGGGGTCGGCCGCGTTCACGCTCTCGTCGCGCCTCGCGCAGTGGGACTGGTGCTGGCGCAAGAGGTTAGCGCCAGGGATTGCAGAAGTATTGAGCTATTTTGCGGCGCCGGTCCGTGGGGTGTAGGGGGTGGCCGCCCCCTACACCCCTACAGGGGTTAGGGGCAATATCGTTATCCGCCGGTGCTTTGGACCGGGTTACGCAGCGTCCCGATGCCCTCGACGGTGCCCTCGACGACATCGCCGTCGCACAGGAATATCTCGTCGGCACCGTCCGGTCCGAGCGCCACGCCGGAGGCGATCAGATCGCCGGGTTCGAGTGTGCAGTAGCGGGAGACGTAGGCGATCATCTGCGGCACGTTGAAGATCATGCGGCTGGTGTTCGACGAAATCCGCACCTCGCCGCTCACGACCGTTTGGAGGTCGAGATTGCCAATATCGGGCAGGCAGTCCCGGCCCACGATCCAAGGGCCAACGGGACAGAACCCGTCTAGCCACTTGCCGTTCAACCAGTCGAAGAACTCATACCGCTCCAGCCCGGAGCGCGCTGGCGGAAAGCGTAGCTCGCGCGCCGAGACATCGTTGATGACGGTGTAGCCGAAGATGTGCTCCATGGCTCGCTCTACCGGGATGTCCTTGCCCGGCCGGCCGATTACCACGCCTAGCTCGATCTCTTCGATCAGCTGCGAGACAACGCCATGGTAGGGGATGGGATCGCCCGGTCCCAGCAGCGCGGTCCTCGGCTTGACGAACACCTTCGGAGTGTCAACGTCCATGTCAACCGGAACTCGGGCGTCGGTGGGATGATAGTTGGCGGCCAGGGCCAGTATCTTGCCCGGCTGCCCAACCGGCGCCAGCAGCCGCACAGCACTGCAATCATGGTGGACCATGGCTGCCGCGGCCACGTGTTCGAGACCGCTGTGGTCCAGCAAGAGCAGGGGGCCGAGATCACCCCCGGTTGCCGGAATCTCGGCGATCCGCTCGTCTTCCAGGATACCTACGGCCGGGCCGCGCCCGCCCGGTGCCAGATAGCGCACGATACGCATGGTTTACCCCCTCGCTCTTGGGCCGCTGTTCGGCCGCCTGTAGTCCGCTTGGGCACGACGCGCCAGCAGTGGCTCCATGATACCGTCGGCGTCGCCCGTTGGCCAAGGTAGTCGGGCGTGCTGCGCTGGCCGGCTGGCGTTGGCGGTATCATGGCAGCGAGCGGCGCGCGGCGAGTGCCGCCGAAGCGTCATCCGCGACAGACTATGCCATCCATCACGCGACCGGCCTTGCTCCTGAAGGCCCGACCGACTCCGACGCAGCTTGCCGACCGCTTCCGCGAACCGGCGCCCGACGGGGTGGAGCTGTACCTCGACGTGTGCGACGTGAGCGGGGCGGACTGGCAGGAGCGACTGGCACATGCCTGGCGGGAGGCCGCCGTGCCTGCCGAAACAGTCACGCTGATCGAGGGGCCGATCCGGTCCCTCGACGGGGCGTATTTCGACCTCACTCGCGCTGCCGACGCGGACTATGAGCTGATTGACCGGCTCCTCGTCGCCGCGCGGATGCTGGCTGCGCGGGCCATCAATATCCACTGTATTGCCCCGCGCTCCGATCCGGAGAGCCTCGCGGAACCGATGCGCGAGGAGACGCTGGCGGCGGCGCTCCCGTTCGTGCGTCGGTTCGTCGCGGCCTGCGCCAGAGAGCGGGTGTGGCCGCTCATCGAGAACATCCCGCCGGTGGGGCGCATGCGGGAAGCGGCCTTTGTGTACACGCCCATCGGGGTGGAGCCACGTGACCTGGCCTGGTTTACGGCCAACGTCGAGGGGCTGGGTATCACGCTGGATACCTCCCACGCGCAGCTCTACATCAACGCGGCTTCCGGACACGTCGGCGCGGAGGCGGACCGGCCGGCACTGCGGTCCGTTGTTGCTACCTATGCGGCGCGCCCGCACCCGGCCAAGCTGGACGAGTACGTCGCGCAGGTGGCGGCGGGCATCCGCAGCGCCCACGTCTCCAACGCCCGCGGTTTGTTGGGTGAGGGATTACGGTATGGCGATGGTGACGCCGTGCTGGATCCGGTCGTGCGTAGCCTGGCGGCCCACGCCGACTTTCTGGTGACGGAGCCGCTGGATCCGGATCCCAATCGAGCCGTGCAGATGCGCGAATGCTGGCAGCGGATGCGGGCTGCGCTGGTCACTGGCCAGAGCCGCACGGATGGGGCCAGGTGTGGTGCGGCTCTGGCCAGTGCCGGTCAGAGCCGCACGGATGGGGCCAGGTGTGGTGCGGCTCTGGCCAGTGCCGGTCAGGGAGACGGGGTATGAGCAGCCGACTGCCCGACACGACACAACTGGCGCCGTCGGCTAAAGCCGCACGGATGGGGGCAGGTGTGGTGCGGCTTTGGCCGACGGATGCTCCTCCAGACATTGACTGGGATGCCGTCGCGGGGCGGCCGGCGCCACGCCTGGAGATGGAGCGGCTGACGGAGCGGTTTGCGGGGCGTCGGGTCCTTGTGACCGGCGCCGCCGGGTCGCTCGGCTGGCCGCTGGTGCAGGTCCTGGCCGCGCTCCCGTTGGCCGAGCTGACCCTCGTAGATGGGCATGAGCCGTCGCTGTTCGGCTTGCGGCAGGCGCTCGGCGAGCAGGCGACCGGCAGTGCGAGGGTGCGGTACGTCCTCGCGGACATTCGACGGTCGGCCCGCGTCGAGTCCGTGCTGGACGGCCGGCGTCCGGAGGTGCTCTTTCACCTCGCCGCGTGCAAGCACGTACCGTGGGCGGAAGACGACCCGGTGGAGTTCGTGGCCACGAACGTCCTCGGCACGTTCCACCTGGTCCGCGCCGCCGTCCGAGCGCAGGTCGAGCGGATCGTGTACCCCTCGACGGACAAAGCGATTGCGCCGCCGAGCCTCTACGGGGCGACCAAGCGCGTGGCCGAGGGAATGCTGCGCGCGGTGGCGTCGGTGGGCAAGCCAAGCGTCACCAGTTGCCGGTTTGTCAATGTCCTGGGCAGTAGGGGCGCGGCGTCGGAGACGTTTGTGCGGCGTATCCGCGAGGATCGGCCGCTGCCCATTACCGACGGGCGGATGCGGCGGTACTGGATATCGCCCCGGCATGCGCTCGCTTTGCTCTTGCACGCGGCGTTGCTCGCCGGCCCGTCGCTGACCGTGGTGCCCGACGTTGCCGACGAGCTGACGCCCGTGGACATCGCCACACGCCTCTGGCAGCAGCTGCGCCCCGGCGAGGCCGGCCCGTCCTTCGTTGCCTCCGGGGCGCGGCCGGGCGAGCGGCTGTCCGAACCGTTATTGCAGGTGGATGAGCAGTTGGCGCCGCCGGAGGTGCCCGGTCTGCGGCGGGTCTCCACGCCGCGGGAGGCGACTGCCGGCCAGAGCCGCACGGATGGGGCCAGGTGTGGTGTGGCGCTGGCCGGTACGGGCAAGATCGTGCCCTTTGCGGTGTGGGAGCGCCGGTGTGCTAGGCTGTCGAGCCAACTGGACCGACTGCCGGTAGCAGAGCTACGCGCCGCGGTGTTTGGCTGGCTCGATGAGGACACGCACGGAGCGGGCAGCGAGCGCGCCTACCGGCCAGCGCCACACGGATAGGGCCAGGTGTGGTGCGGCGCTGGCCGGTGGAGGTGCGTCGTCGGGAAGGCTGCGCCCGTGATTGCCGAGGCCCTGTTGCCGCTCGCCCTCGTGTTCGTCACCTCGCTGGTACTGGGGTTGGCGCTCACGCCGCTGGCCGCCCATCTGGGTACCCGTTGGGGTCTCGTGGACCGGCCCCGGCCGGGGGAAGTGCAGAGCACGGCGCTGCCACGCTCCGGTGGCTACGCGCTGACGGTGGCCTATCTCGCCGGGATCGGCGTGAGTTTTCTGTTCGTCGAGCGTTTTCCCGAGGAGCAGCGCCGGGTCATCGGCTTGCTCTTGGGCAGTGTTGCCGTGCTGCCGATAGCGTTCATAGACGACCGCAAGCGCCTCTCGGCGGCGCCGCAACTGGTCGCGCAGGTCGGTCTTGCCCTCATCGCCGTGCTCTTCGGCAGCACCATTGCCACCGTATCGAACCCCCTCGGCCCGGCGCCGTTCGGCAGCCAGATCGTGCTGCCGACGGTGCTCGTGCTGCCCGTCACCGTTTTCTGGCTGGTGGCCATCCTCAATACGGTCAACTGGCTGGATACGATGGACGGCCTCGCTGCCGGCGTCGGCGCTATCGCAGCCGCCGTTTTCGTGGCCCTCAGTGTGCTGCTCGGGCAGGTCAGTATTGCAGTGCTCCCGGCTGCGCTCCTCGGCGCTTGTCTGGGATTCATTCCGTACAACTTCAATCCGGCACGGATCATCCTGGGAACGTCCGGCTCGATGATGATCGGCTACGGGCTGGGGGTCATCGCGATTATCGGCGGCGCAAAGATCGCTGCAACTATTCTGGTCCTGGGCATTCCCATCGTTGACGTGGGGTTGGTCATCTGGCAGCGCAGTCGCGCCGGACGCTCGCCGTGGCGGGGGGGGGATAGCGCGCACCTCCCGCACCGGCTCCACTACCGTGGGCTGTCGCAGCGGCGGATCGCCTTGCTGCTCTACGGCCTGTGTGCGCTCTTCGGCTCCTTCAGCTTGTGGCTGGTGCGGGTCGAAAAGCTCTTCGCCTTCGTGGGGCTACTGCTTACGCTGGTGGTGCTGGTGGCGTTCGTCCGTCTACGGAATCCCGGCAGTGTTTCCGGGTCATAGCGGCCGCCAGCACCAGCCGGCCGAACACGACGAGCGCTAACTGGCGACGCCAGCGCCATGGCTGCCTGACCAGCCGAAACAGCCACTCCAAGCCGGCGTTCCGCACCAGCGGCGGCGCGCGGCGCACCCGCCCGGCCATGTAATCGAGTACGCCGCCGATACCTATGGCCACCCCCACGTCGAGCGTGGCGAGATTGCGCTGCATCCACAGCTCTTGGCGCGGCGCACCATAGGCGACGAGCAGGAGGTCCACGCGCCCGGCAGCGGACAAGGCCGCTCGCGTGTCGGTATCTCCCGGTGGGGCAGCGCTGCCTCCGAACGTCCCGACGATGGACACACCGGGGTAGAGCGACCGCAGGCGCGCCGCAGCGGCCGGCGCGACACCAGGGCCGGCACCCAACAGGAAAACGCGCCAGCCCTCCCGGCGGGCATGGTCGACGAGCTGGTAGGCCAGGTCGGTTCCGCGCACCTGCTGGCGCAAGCGGAGACCGAGCAGCCGGGCTGCCAGCAGCAGCCCGCCGCCGTCGGGGATGGCGAGGGCCGACTGCCAGAGCGCCTCCCGAAACGCGGCGTGGCGCCGGGCGACGACCACGAACTCCGGGTTGGGCGTGACGACGGCAGCCGGCTTTCCGGCCGCCATAAGCGTGCTGACGTAGGCGGCCGCCTCGGCATACGTCACATCGTCAACCGGTGTTCCGAGCAGGTTGAGGCGTTTCATGGCTGGCGCGGCACAAACGGTGGGACCGACTGTGCGGATGTGCCGTTTAAGAATACGTCGTGCCGAGTATAATCGTGTGCATCGCCGGCATGCCGTCGCCTCCGTACCGCTATCGGCCGGAAGATCGTTATGAGGCTGGTATCCTTGCTACCGATACCGGTCTACGGTGGTCAATCCCAAGGGTCAATCCCAAGCCCTAGGATGAGGGAGTCGAGTGCCTAAGGAGCGCCGTCGCGAGCGCGACGCCGGAGAAACTGTGCCCGCCTACCCGAACTTGCGCCGCCGGCAGAACGGTGCAAAAAGGGGTCTTTGGCGGCGGTACAGCTCCCTGTTGATCGTTGCGCTGCTCATTGGCGTCCCGCTCGGTACAGTGGTCGGGACGATACTGGTATTGAACCGGTATCCGCTCACGCCGGTTGCCACGCGGCTGGCGAGCGCGGCGATTGTCGCACCGGAAGGGGAAACCGGAACGACTCAGCCAGCCGTGTCGCCGTTGCCCCAGTGGACCGATAAGAGCCGTGTCAACATCCTGGTTCTGGGGACGGATCAGCGTCCCGGAGAAGACTTCGCGCCGCGGACCGATAGCATCATTGTCGTCAGCGTGGACCCGGTCACGAAAACCGCCGGCATGCTCTCCCTGCCGCGAGACTTGTGGATTCAGATTCCGGGTGTGGGCGAAAACCGGATCAATGTTGCTTACACGATTGGCGGGACCGACCTCGCCCGCCACACCGTCGCGCAGTTCCTCGGGGTGCCCATCCACTACCACGTGGTAGTGGGCTTGGCCGGCTTCCGGGAGATTGTTGACCTCATCGGCGGTATCGTCGTTGACGTAGAGCGTCCCCTCAAAGACGACCAGTACCCCGACAACCAGCACGGGACCCAGCGTATCTTTTTGCACCCGGGTCTCCAGCGGATGGATGGCAAGACGGCCCTGTGGTACGCACGCACGCGCCACGCCGACAACGACTACCATCGCGTCCGGCGCCAGCAGCAAGTAGTCTTCGCTCTCAAGCGCGCCGGGCTACAGCCGCACCTCCTCCGTAGGGCGCCGGAGCTGCTTTCCATTCTCGGCGAGCACATCAAGACGGACCTGGGATTGCCGCAAGCACTGGCGTTGGCGCTGTTGGCGAAAGACATCAAGCTGTCCAAGACGGTTCATCGGGTCATTGACGAGACGATGACGACGTCAAGCATTGTCAATGGCGGTACGCAGGTGGAGATACCCGATCAGGCTGCCGTGAGGGCGCTGGTGCGCGAGGTGTTTGGCGATGGCCGCCTCATCAGCGAGCAGGCCCGCATAGAAATACAGAATGCGACGCAAACCAACGGGCTGGCCGGCCGCACATCGGCCTGGCTGCAAGCGCAAGGCATACCGGTCGCGGGCGTGGCCAATGCCCCGGCCGCCAAAGCCTTCACCGAGCTGGTTGACTACTCCGGCAAGGAGTACACCCGCCGCATTATCGCCGAGCGTCTGGACATCAGCCCGGAGCACATCCGCCTGGAGCTTGGTGCCTCGACGGAGGTGGATATTCGCGTGATTCTCGGCGGCGACTTCACGTTGCCGGGGTCGTAGCGGCAAGCCAAAGCCGCCCGGATGGTGCTAGGTATCTTCCTAGCGCTCGGCAAGCTGCGTGAGCAGCCCCATGCTCAGTGCCGGGTCCACGTTGATGATGCGCCAGCCAGCAGGGCTCTCTTCCGCCCCGTTGGTCGTGACGGTGAAACCGTGATTTGGCAGCGCACCGGCTACTTCAGCAAGCTCTTTATCCGTCCCGTAGGCCACGTGATGCAGCCCACCGCCGGTACGCTGTAGGAACTCCCAAAACGGTCCCTCCTGGCGGGTGGGCCTGATAAGCTCCAGGCCGCTGGAGCCGTCGCCCAGGCGATAAACCACCAACTCAATGCCCATCGTCTCCGTTGCGTCAACGTGCGCGGTCGGCTCCAAGCCGAGACGCTCCCGATAGAACGCGACGTGTGGCTCCAACTCGCCAAAGACGTAACCCACATGATGAATGCCCGTTAGCATTCCGTACCTCCCTCTCACCGCTTGAAGATCGCTGACATTGTAGGCCATTCCGCGCCTAGGCGCTGGCCGGAAGGCCAATGTACTGTCCCGACTGGGCCGCTCGACGCACTCAACGGGTTTCTACGGGGAGAGGTGCCGGCAGAGCGCGAGCCGCCGCGGTGCTCTCGTGTCCGACCACCAGCCCCACCACCCGGAGCGCGCCGGCAGCATGGCACGCGGTCGCGCTGGCGCAGAGCGTAGCGCCCGTTGTCTTCACGTCGTCAACGAGCAGCACCGTCTGCTCTTGGAGCGCCGCGCTGTCCGGACCGGGGCCGAAGGCGCCCTGCACGTTCGCCCAGCGTGCGCGGGCCGACAGCCCCACTTGTGGCGGCGTATCACGGACGCGGACCAGCGCCTTGTCCGCATACGGGAGACCGACCTGCGTAGCCAGCGCGCGCGCGAGGAGGGTGGTGGGAGTCGAGCCGCGCTGGCGGGTGCGGGCCGGGTGCTGTGGCACGGGTACGACCACGTCGGCGGCGCCGCGACCGGCGACCCATGTATCGGCGAGCAGCCGGGCCAGTGGCCGGGCCAGGTCGGTCCGCCCACGGTACTTGAACCGTTGGATGGCCGTGCGTAGCTGGCCGGAATAGGCTCCGGCACTCCACAGGGCTGCCAACACCGGGCGTCGGCCCGGGAGTGGGCCGGAGGCGTAGCGAGGCTGCATGGTAACCTGGCACACCGAGCAGAAAGTGTCGGAGACGGCACCGCAGCCGGGGCAGCGTGGTGGGAAGAGGAGATCGAGCAGGGCACTTAGTCCCGCCGACAGCGAGCGAAGAGCTCGTGGCCTGTGCCGGTGGGACCGGGAATCCCAGAGGTGGGCAGATTCGACGGAGCGTGGATTACCAATGCTCGTAGGCGTCATGTCTCTATTATACACATTATTTTACTCACTGACGAGGACTTGGGCTGCCGCGTTCAAGTGTCCCTATGCCGCTGCCGTGCCGGACGCTCGTTCGTTATAGCTACGCGGAATGTTGTCTACTGCGGCCAAGCTCTCGATGTTTGCTTCACTGGCGACGGCGATTCGGCTGTGGGTCGGCCCTCGCTACGCGGACCGTGCGCCAGCGGTTGAATCGCCGCGGCTGCCGCGCCGGCTGCGTGCCGGCGTTGGGGGGCTGGTGCTCGTAGGGCTGCTGTCGCTGTCGCCAGCGGCGTTTGCTGCGGAGCCGCTGGTGGCGAACCTCGAAGTGGCGCTGCCTAACGGCCGGCACTTCCAGCAGACGTCGGGATACACGGGGTTAGGCTTCGACATCGTTGATCTGCCGGCAACGCCGGTCGGTGCAACACCACTGTGGAGCGTGGTCCGGACGCGGGGCGGCCCGGCGCTGCTCGGCTATCCGTTGAGCCGTGCCTTTGTGGGCCGGGATCAATGTGTCTACCAAATCCTCCAGCGCGTGATCCTGCAGACTTGTGGCGCCGGACAAATCCAGTTCGCCAACACGTTCGAGCTGCTGGAGCATGCTGGCAAGGACGAGTGGCTGGCCGCCTTTCACAGCGTACCGCCACCGATCACCAGCGATGGCTCGACCTCGCTGGAGCACGCGATAGAGATACGGCTGGGGTGGCTCACCAACCCGGCCCTGCGCGAGGCCTACTTGCAGCCGCCGAATGGCGAGGTGGCGACGTGGTCCCAGGCCGATGCGGTCAACCTCTACGGCTTGCCGATGTCGCGCCCGGTAGATCATGGGCCGTTCGTCAGCCAGCGGTTTCAGCGCATCGCCCTGCAGTGGTGGAAAGAGGCGGGGCCGGCCGGAATTCGGCCGGGAGAGGTCACGCCGGTCTTGGCCGGCCAACTGGCCATCGCGGCTGAACTGGTAGCTGATGTGGCTCGTCAGCCGCATGCGCCGGGAGCTACCATCGGCATGCCTCTACCCGTCGTCGAGAGCTGGCCCCCGGACGTCTCCGGAGCGCCGCCGCCAACAACCGTTCCGCTGCAGTACGGGTTTCAGGTGGACATGATGCTCCCTGCCCACCAAGCGGCTGCCATCCACTGGACCAAGCAGGCGCAGTTTGGCTGGATCAAGCAGCAGGTCCGCTGGAATGCTTTCGAGCCGGCGCCCGGACGCTACGACGCGGCCCGTTTGCAGACGCTCGATGGTGTGGTGGCGGCGGCCGAGGCCGCCGGGCTGAAGGTTCTGCTCTCCGTGGCCGCGGCGCCCTACTACTACGCCGCCAGACCGGGCCGTCCGCACTACATTCCCGATGAGCTGGCGCAGTTCCTCACCATGCTCGCTACGCGCTACCGCGGGCGCGTCCACGCTTACGAGCCGTGGAATGATCCAAACCTGATGGGAGAGGGGGCGATAAGCCGGCTGTGGCCGGAAGGTCCGGCGGAGCTCGTTGCCATTCAGGAAGCGGCATACCGGGCGATCAAGGCAGTTGATCCTGAGGCGATTGTCGTCTTCCCGGCGCTGGCTCCGACCGGGGTCGGCGAGCAGCCGGGGTCCGACCGCAGCCAGGCGCTGGACGACCGGGTCTTTCTGGAGCACGTCTATGGGGTGAACGATGGTGAGGTGCGCCGCTATTTCGACGTGCTCGGTGTTCACTCCTACGGCTACAACAACCCGCCCGGCGACTGGCTCGGCCATCAGACCGTGGCCACGGTGGGGTTCAAGGGCCACCCCAGCTTCTACTTCCGGCGGTTCACGCAGCTGCGTGACGTACTGCTCGCCTACGGCGACGACAAGCCGCTGTGGATTACGGAGCTAGGCTGGACAAGCTGCCGCCGGCCGGCGCCGGGCCACGAGTTCTGCCTGGACAACAGCGAGGCGCAGCGCGCGCGCTACTTGGTCGAGGCGGTCGAGATGCTGGAGACCCAATATCCCTACGTCCAGGCGGTTTTCTTCTGGAACCTGAACTTCCGGTCGGTCGTGCCAGAGACGGACCAGAAGTGGGGCTATGGCCTCATCAACCCCGACAATACCATTACTTCCGCTTACGCCGCACTACGCGACTTGCGCGCGCGTGCCGTATCTTCTCCATAGGACTTCCTGTTACCCTACCCTCCGTCGGATGAGCCACCCAACTTGGTGGGTTCCTGATGATGGACTATCGTGCTCCTGCGGTTGCCAGTTTTCGACACGTGTTTACCTGTAAGCTCCGGTTGCTCACGGTGCATGTTCCAGCCATGCGTGGCGTGATGAGGATGCTCCCATGAGCTATACGCCGGCAGCGCAGTGGGACCGTTCTTATCGCCGCCAAGTGAGCCGCGCGCAGAGCGACGAAGTTCATGATGGTGCTCGGTGGCTCCATATCTGGCGCGGACCATTACGAGCTGCAGGCGGGCGGCGCGTGCTCGATCTGGGCTGTGGCTTGGGCTACGATGTCCGTTGGTTAGCCCGCGAAGGCTTTGAAGTCACCGGCCTCGATTATTCCGAGGCCGCCATTCGGTATGCCCAATCGAAAGAAGAACCGCATACCGAGTTCGTTGTGGCCGATATGGCCGCACCGTTGCCCTTTCCGGACCAGCACTTCGATGCCGTAATATCCAACGTGGCGGTCCACATGTTCTCGGACGTGGTGACCCGCGCAATTTTCGCGGAAGTCGGGCGCATCGTGCGACCGGGCGGACTATTCTTGTTCCACGTGAATGCACTGGGCGACCGGCCCCTGCGGGCCAAGCTCCAGCGGCACACACAACTCGAAGAGCACTGTGTCCGGCAAGAAGATGGTCACACGCTCCGCTTCTTCTCCGAAGCGTATCTGCGCGAGCTGCTGGCCGATTGGCAAGACATCCACCTCGAGCACGTCGTCGTCTGGAAGCAGGATGCTACGCAGCGCTACACCGAGACGGTCACGACGGAGGATCAGGGCACTGGCGAGAGTCGGCTGTTGCGTGCCCAGGGGTTCAAGCCGGCACGCTGCCTGTGGCGAGGGATCATCCGCTGTTAGGAGGTCGGTGCCTCACCTGTGGGCGATGCCATATACTAGCCATTGGATGGCCGGCTTTCTTGACCAGTGAGGTGGGCGCGATGGTTCAGCAGCAGGACAGTATTTCCCAGAGACTACAGCGCTTTCAGCGGGACATTGACTACTATGAGGCCCACCGCGAAGAGCTGCTCGACCGGTACCCGGAGCAGTGGGTAGCTGTCTTCAACGAGCAGGTGGTGTCCACTGCTCCGACAGTGGAGCAGGTGCTGAGAGGACTGAGCGCAAAAGGAGTCCCCCCCGGTCAGGGTTTGGTGGAACATCTGACTCGCCATGACGAGCTACTGATCCTGGCGTCATGATCCGCGGCCACTTCGCCACGCTCGGCACCAGGCGCCGTCCCTTCATCAAGGGTGTCTTCCACTTCCCGACACTCAGTCATAGCCTGGAGTTACGGCTGTTAGTGGACACTGGTGCCGACCGCACCATTCTGGGTCCTCCTCACGCTGAGAGGTTGCGGACAGAACTCGGTATGGACTTTACCGCCCTCCGCCGCGGTCAGCCGGGCACCGGTATTGGCGGGCAGGTCGCAACGCGCGTCGTCGAGGCCGTCCTGAACCTGGAAAACGTCGCGCTGCCGCTCACGCTGACGATCCTCGAACCGACTGCTCCTATCTCCCCCATCCCATCACTCTTGGGCCGGGACATCCTTGCTCACTTCGCGCTCTTTCTCGAAGAGCGTACCTCGCGGGTCCTCTTGCTGGAGCCGGCTGAGGCCGACGCACTCCGGCTCCCCTAACCATGCATGGGGCTAGGCGGAGCGGTCTTCCTACCAACGCCAGACGCGCACCATCCTCTCGTCACTCGCCACTCTTCATTCGCTATCGGCGTCGGCGTTGGCGCCGATTTGGCTGCGGAGCCACGCCTCGATGAAGGCATCGAGGTCGCCGTCGAGGACGGCCTGGGCGTTGCTGGTCTCCACGCTTGTCCGCAGGTCCTTGACCATAGTGTAGGGGTGCAGCACGTAGCTGCGGATTTGGTTGCCCCAGCCCGCCGACACCGGCTCGCCGCGCAACTGCGCTCGGGCAGCTTCCTGCTCTTGCAGCTTCCGCTCCAAGAGCTTGGCACGCAGCAGACGCATGGCGACGTCACGGTTCTGGAACTGCGACCGCTCGTTCTGGCACGTGACGACAATGCCGGTGGGCTTGTGCCGCATCCGCACCGCCGAGGAAGTCTTGTTGACGTGCTGGCCGCCGGCTCCGCTGGACCGGAAGGTGTCCACTTCGATGTCGTCCGGGTTAATCACCACGGTGCGGTCGTCCGGCACTTCGGGGACGACCTCGACGAGCGCAAACGAGGTGTGCCGGCGGCGTGCGGCATCGAAGGGGGAGATACGCACGAGGCGGTGGACGCCGCGCTCGGCCTTCAGATAGCCGTAAGCGTGACGGCCGGCACAGGCCAGTGTAGCGCTCTTGATACCCGCCTCTTCACCGTCGGAGCGGTCGAGTACGTCGGTCCGGTAGTGGCGCTGCTCGGCCCAACGCAGATACATCCGCAAGAGTATCTCCGCCCAGTCCTGGGATTCGGTGCCGCCGGCGCCAGCGTGGACGGACAAGATGGCGGTGCGATCATCGTAGGGGCCACTGAGGGCGAGCCGCGATTCGAGGGCGTCCAACTGCTCGTGCAACCGCCCCAAGTCCGCGGCGATATCGGCGATGATGTCCTGATGGTCGGCCAAAGCTGCACGGATGGTGTCAGGTGTGGTGCAGCTTTGGCTGACCAGATCGGCTTCCGCTGCGGCCAGCTCGTATAGCTCGGCCAACTCGGAGCGTTCGTTGTCCAGCCGCTCCCACGTCTCCAGCTCGTCGCGCAGGCCGGAGAGCCGGCGCATGGTCTCCTGGGCCGACGCGACATCGGACCAAAAGTCGGGGGCGATTACCTGTTTTTCGAGACGCACTAGCTCGGCCCGCTTGCCGGCGAGGTCAAAGACGCACCGCGAAGTGCTGTAGCCGGTCTGCGAGTGTGCGGAGCCGGGCACCTACGTCGGTCATGCTCGCTGTCATCTCTCTGTCTCCCGGTTAGTGGTCAGTGGTTAGTGGTCAGTAGCCCGGTGGCCGGTCACTGGCCACCGGGCTACTGGCTACAGGGCAGGCCGATCAGCGACCGTGGCAACGCTTGTATTTCTTGCCACTGCCACATGGGCACGGAGCGTTGCGACCGATCTTCTTGCGGCGGCCGCTCCGCACGGTCGCCGGCGTCTGAGTGGCAACCTGCTCGACCGGGCTGTTGGTGAACATCCGTTGCGGCCGGCGATTGGCCTCGTCGAGCGCCGCAGCCCCGTTGGTGCCGCCCGTGGGGAGCGGCAGGTGGAAGAGTGTTCGCACGATGCTGTGCTGCACGTTGTCCATGAGGGACTGGAACAGGCGGTACGCTTCGGATTTGTACTCGGTCAGGGGATCGCGCTGACCATAGGCCCGTAGCCCGATGCCCTGCTTCATGTCCTCGATGGCCGTGAGGTGCTCCACCCATAGGCCGTCAACGACCTGGAGCGCCACTTGCCGCTGGACTTGCGCCATCAGCGCGGTGCCGACCGCCTGCTCGCGGGCCGTGGCCAGGTCCAACGCCAACGCATACAGCGTTTCCTTAATCTCCTTGTGGTCCTTGAGGTCCTCTAGCGTCAGCTCACGCATTGCTGCGCCAAGATCATTGCCGTTTGCGGTCGGAAGGCCCTCCAGCGTGGAGGGGAGTAGGCTGGCGTCGGCGCCAGGGCCTTCCGCATCGGTCGGGAGGCCTAACAGTGTACGGTAGGCACCCCATACCCCCTCAAGATCCCATTCGTCCTGCCGATCCGCGGCGCAGTAGGCCTCGACCAGCTTGTCCAGCTCGTTGCCGATCAGGTCGCTGACGACCTCGCTGATGGACTCCGCTTCGAGCAGCCGGCGGCGCTGGCCATAGATCACCTCGCGCTGCCGGTTCATTATGTCGTCGTACTCGACGGTGTACTTGCGAATATCAAAGTTGTAGCCCTCGACCTTCGTCTGGGCCGTTTCGATGGATTTCGACACCAAGCCGTGTTCGATGGGCTGATCGTCTTCCAGGCCGAGGCGATCAATGATCCCGGCGATCCGCTCGGAGCCGACAAAGCGGCGCATCAGGTCGTCGTCGAGGGAGAGGTAGAACCGTGACGAGCCGGGGTCGCCTTGCCGGCCGGCGCGACCGCGGAGCTGGTTATCAATGCGCCGCGCTTCGTGGCGCTCGGTGCCGATGATGTGGAGCCCCCCGGCAGCCCGGACCGCCTCGGTCGCGTCCGCATCGGGAGGACTACCGCCGAGGATGATGTCGGTCCCGCGGCCGGCCATGTTCGTGGCGATGGTGACGGCATTCCTGCTGCCCGCTTGCGCGACGACCAGCGCTTCACCCTCATGCTGCTTGGCGTTCAGGACCTGGTGGCCAATGCCGCGACGGTTGAGCATGAGCGAGAGCTGCTCCGACTTCTCCACCGAGGTCGTACCGACGAGCACCGGTCGCCCGAGGTCCTGCATCAACTCGATCTCGCGGATGATGGCCTCGTACTTGGCCTGCTCGTGCTTGTAGACCTGATCGCTGAAGTCATCGCGGATCATTGGGCGGTGCGTCGGTATCTGGATCACCTCCAGGTTATAGATTTTGCGGAACTCTTCGGCCTCGGTCGCGGCGGTGCCCGTCATGCCGGCGAGCTTCTCATAGAGCCGGAAGTAGTTTTGGAAGGTAATGGTGGCCATCGTCAGGTTTTCGCGCTGAATGCGGACGCCTTCCTTGGCTTCGATGGCCTGGTGCAGCCCCTCCGAATAGCGGCGGCCGTGCATGAGCCGGCCGGTGAACTCGTCCACGATGACGACATCGGCGTTGGCGTCGCGGCGGTTGCCGTCGAGCACGCGACCGTCGCGGCACAGCACGTACTCGCTATCGCGCTGGAACAGTACCTTGGCCTTCAGCGCCTGCTCCAGGTAGTGGACCAGGTGATAGTTCCCTTCGCCGTAGATATTGTCCACCCCGATCTGCCGCTCGACGCGATCAATGCCCTCGTCAGTGAGCGACACGGCCTTCAGTTTGAGGTCAACGGTGAAATCACGCTCTTCGACCAGCGTATTGACGATACGGGCGAACTTGTAGTAGGTATCGGGCGGCTCTTCGGCCGGCCCGGAGATGATGAGCGGGGTGCGGGCCTCGTCAATGAGGATGTTGTCCACCTCATCCACGATGGCGTAGTACAGCGGGCCCTGGACCAGCTGCGACAGGTCCAAGACCATGTTGTCGCGGAGATAGTCGAAGCCGAACTCGTGGTTGGTGCCGTAGGTGACGTCGGCGGCGTAGGCCTCTCGCCGCGAAACCTGGCGCCAGTGGTCGAGACGCGGATCGCCGTGTTGCTGCGGGTCCTGATAGTCCGGTTCGTAGCGGCCGCCGAACTCGTGGGCGATGACGCCGACCGTGATGCCGAGCGCGTGGTAGATCGGCCCCATCCAGCCACCACCAATGCGCGACAGGTAATCGTTGGGCGTGACAAGGTGGCAGCCCTTGCCGGCCAAGGCGTTGAGGTAGAGGGGCAGGGTGGCGACCAGGGTCTTCCCTTCGCCGGTCCGCATCTCGGCGATCTTGCCGCCGTGGAGGACCATACCGGCCATCAGCTGTACGTCGTACATGCGCTGACCGAGGGTGCGCTTGCCGGCCTCGCGCACGACGGCAAAGGCCTCCACGAGCAAATCGTCGAGCGTCTCACCGGCTGCCAAACGGCCCCGGAACTCGTCTGTCTTGTCGCGCAAGGCAGCGTCGGACAAGGCTTCCATGTCCGGTTCCAGCGTGTTGATCGCTGCGGCCGTTGCCCGCAGCCGCCTGAGCTGCCGGTCGGTCCCGGCAACCCAGCGGGACACGCCTTGCCAGAAACGGTTGGCGCCAGTGACGGCTCTGGCAGTGGTGGGGGAGAACAAACTGACCATGATCGCCTACTCACTACTGAGCGCTAGGTTTAAGCGCCTCCACCCCCTCAGAGGGGTCGTTAGTGGTCCCAGAGTAAGGGCGCAGCATGCTGCGCCCCTACGGAAACGAGCCGGATGCTGCCAAGAGAGCATCAGCCCCTAGTTACGAGTCTACGACCGGGCAGCGGGCAGTGTCAATAGACACCGGTGCCAGTTTGCGGGGAGGACGTGCTACAATCGCCGCCAGTTGATCCGTCGCTTTCGCCTACTGCCTCCTGTGGAGAGTGGTTTTGGCAACCAAGAGTCGTACCAGCGCGGGGGAGACGCCGGCGCGTCGGCAATATCTCTCGATCAAGGAGCAGCACCCGGAGGCCCTGCTCCTCTTCCAAATGGGCGATTTCTTCGAGACCTTCGATGAAGACGCCCGGGTGCTGGCCCGCGCGGCCCACGTCACGCTGACTTCCCGCGAGTTCGGCCGCTCCGGGCGGGTACCGATGGCCGGCGTGCCGGTCCACGCGCTCAGGCATTACGTGCGTCGCCTCTTGGCCCGTGGCCATCGTGTGGCGATCTGTGAGCAAGTCTCGGAAGCCGGGCACGGTCTGGTGGACCGCCAGGTGACGAAGGTGCTCTCGCCGGGGACGGTTGCCGAGCCGGAGCTCCTGGCGGCAGCGCGGCCGAACTACCTGGCAGCGGTCGCCGCAGCGCCCAAGCGGCGCCCGGGGTGGGGCATTGCGGCCGTTGAGGTCAGCACCGGTGCGCTGCGCCTCGGCGAGTGGCACGGGGCCGGGAGCGAGGAGGCGGCCGCAGCGGCCCTCGCCAGACTGGCCCCGGCGGAGTGCTTGCTCCCACCGCGCACCGACTTGCCCGGACGACGCGGTCCATCCGGGCGGGCCACATCGCCGGGCGTGCAGCCCTCGCGCACCGTCGTGGACGCCGCAGCGTTCGACGCGAGTACCGGCCGATCCGAGTTGTGTGAGCTATTGGACCTTCGGTCCCTCGCCGCTTTCGACTGCGAACGGCTGACGCTGGCGCTGGCTGCTACCGGCGGTCTCTTGAGCTACTTGCGAACGACCAACGCCGCCCTTGTATCCGCGGTGCAAGCGCCGGTGCGTCTCGACCGGCCGGGGCACGTGCCACTGGACGAGACCACGCTGCGCCACCTCGACGTGCTGCCCACGGCGCGGCGTCGCAGTGGGGCCGACGGGCGTGGGGTTCGATCCTTGCTAGAGGTGCTGGACGGCACTGTCACGCCAATGGGCGGGCGTTTGCTGCGCGAGCGGCTGCTCACGCCGCTCGACGACTCCGCCGCGCTCAACCAGCGCCTCGATACCGTAGCTCTGCTCGTCGCGGCGCCGGCGCTGCGGGGCACGCTGCGGCTGATCCTGGGGCGTATCGGCGATCTGGAGCGCCTGATCGTCCGCGTGCAGCACGGCACGGCCTTGCCGCGCGAGCTACAGAGCCTACGGGCCGGCCTGCTGGCCGCGGCCGAGGTTCAAGCCGCTCTGACGCAACCGGACGTGCCGGTTGACAGGCAGGAGCCGGGCGAGGTTTCCGAATGGGCGGCCGTGCGTGCCGACCTGACGATCCAAAGCCGCACGGATGATGCCAGGTGTGGTGCGGCTGTGGCCCGTCACCCGTGCCGTGAAGTCACGACGCTCATCGGTCGGGCGCTGCTCGATGCGCCCGGCGTCCCCGGCGAGGACAGCGGTACGGCCGACGGGCTACCGCACGTGTTTCGCCCGGCCTATAGCGCCGATCTCGACGCGGTGGTGGCCTCCATCGAGGCAGCGCGGACCTGGATTGCCGAACTCCAGGCGGTCGAGCGCGAGCGCACCGGCATCCGCTCGCTCAAGGTCGGGTACAACCGCGTCTTCGGATATTACATCGAGCTGACCCGCGCGGCGCAGCGCACGCATGGCGTCCCCAGCGACTACGAACGGCGCCAAACGCTGACGAATACCGAGCGGTTTGTCACACCGGCGCTCAAAGAGCGGGAAGCGGAGCTTGCGGCCGCGTCCGGGCGCATTGCTACGCTGGAGCGCCAGCTCTTCGACGATCTCCGGCGGCAGGTTGCCGGCCACGCCGCGACGCTGCGTCGGACGGCGCGCGCGCTGGCCGTGCTCGACGTGGCGCAGGCGCTGGCCCACGTTGCCACTGCGCGCGGCTACTGCCGGCCGGACCTGGTAGCTGACAAGACGCTCGAAATTGAGGCGGGCCGACACCCCATCGTCGAGGCGGCGCTGCCCTCTGGCAGCTTTGTGCCCAACGACTGCACCCTGGCTGCGGAGGAGCGACAGATCATCCTCCTGACCGGCCCTAACATGGCCGGCAAGTCCACGTACCTCCGGCAGGTGGGCCTGATTGTGCTGCTGGCGCAGATCGGGAGCTTCGTCCCGGCGACCAAGGCGCGGATCGGGCTGGTGGATCGCATCTTCACTCGCATCGGCGCGCATGACGATCTCGCCGGCGGCGCCAGCACCTTCCTCGTCGAGATGACCGAAACGGCGCGCATCCTGCATCGCGCGACGGACCGCAGCCTGGTCATTGTGGACGAGATCGGGCGTGGTACCGGGTCGTATGACGGGCTGGCGTTGGCGCGGGCCGTGGTCGAGCAGCTCCACGAGCGCACGCGCTCGCGCACGCTCTTTGCCACCCACTTGCGCGAGCTGACCGCGCTGGAACGTATGCTGCCGCGGGTGGTCAATCAGCGTTTCGATGTCGTCGAGGAGGCGGGCCGGCTGATCTTCCCGCACCGCGTCTTGCTCGGCGCTGCCGGTCGGAGCTACGGCATCGAGGTGGCGCGTCTCGCCGGGCTGCCTCTGGAGACCATTGCGCGTGCCACCCAATTACTGGCCGAGCTGGAAGCGGTATCGCTGCGTCCCACCAACGGGGCCACGACGGAGAGCGGCCATGCTGCCGCGCCGCGCCTGTGGCAGCTGCCGCTGCACGGTCAGGAAGACGGCTCGGATGCCTTGACCGGCCTGGTAGACGAGCTGCTGGCGGTGGACGTAGGCGCCCTCACGCCGCTGGCGGCGCTCAACGTGCTCGCAGCGTGGCAAGAGCGCGCCCGGCGGTTGGTGGGGGCAGCAGGATCGCCGGCCAACGGCCCTGCCTCTCGTGTGCCCTCCGACCCAAGTCCGCTCCAGACGGGGCACGGAGGGGAGTCCGCCTGAAGCGGCTACCCCCACGGGGAGAAGTCCGAGGTGGAAGGTGGACGTTCGTCACCCACGAATTGAACTCCGGCCGTGTCGGGTGCAGGACATTGCGGCAGTGCTGGCATTGTGGGAGCAAGCCGCTCCATCGGGAAGCGTTACCGATCACTCCGACGCGATCAGAAAGCGTCTTGAGCGTGATACCGACCTCTTCCTGCTGGCTTGGGACAATGACCGGCTTGTGGGCAGTCTGATCGGCGGCTGGGATGGTTGGCGCGGGAATATGTATCGGCTCGCCGTGGCCCCCGACTACCGGCGCCGGGGGATCGCGCGGAAGCTCGTCGGCGCTGTAGAATGCCGCCTGCGCCGGCTCGGGGCCGAGCGCATCACGGCCCTCGTGGCCAAGCATGAAGAGCCGGCCAGGGCCTTTTGGCGAAGTGTTGACTACGTAGACGACACAGGGATGGGGCGCTACGCGAAGAATATCGGTTAGTAGGGAGAGGGCTAGGAGGCGAGTACTGCTCTCCATATCGTATTCGGAACCAGGCTCCTGACCGGACATAGTGGCATGGTGGATGTTGCGCCGGCACGGATACAAACGCTGCCACCGGCGGTCGCCGCGCGTATTGCCGCCGGTGAAGTGATCGAGCGCCCGTTGTCCGTCGTGCGCGAGCTGCTGGATAACGCGCTCGACGCTGGCGCACGACGCATTGCCGTGGAGGTAGAGGGCGGTGGGCGCTCGCGCATCACGGTCGCGGACGACGGCTGTGGGATCGCCGGCCGTGACTTGCGGCTGGCCGTCGAGCGATACAGCACGTCTAAGATTGGCGCCGCCGATGATCTGCTGGCGGTACGGACGTTGGGCTTTCGGGGTGAGGCGCTGGCGAGCGTGGCGGTTGCTGCCGACTTGACCATCATCAGCGCTCCCGCGTCCGGGCGGGCTGCCGAGATCGTCGTCGCGCAGGGCTGCGTGCGCCGGCACGGTCCGGCCGCGCGTGCGCCGGGCACCACCGTCACGGCCCGGCAGCTTTTCCGGGACTTGCCGGCGCGGCTGTCCGCCCTGGTCGCGGCGCCAGCGGAAAATGCGGCCATCAGCCGCTTGATCCGGCGCTACGCGCTGGGCTACCCGGCCGTTGCCTTCACGCTCACCACCCACGGGCGGCAGGTGTTAGCCACGAGTGGCAGCGGCGATCTGGCAGCTACGGCGACCGAAGCTCTAGGCGCCGTGGCCGTGGGGGCGACGGTACTGACGCCGCGACGGGATGGAGCCGGTCGGTGGTGTACCGGCCTAGCGGCCGGCCGGCATTGCACCTATGCGACGCGACGCGAGGTGACTCTGTTCGTCAACGGTCGCTTGGTCAACCATCCGCAGCTCCGCGCGGCTATCGAAGCGGGCTACCGCGACTTCTTGCCGCGCGGTCGCCATCCGCTCCTGTTTTTGCACTTCCAGGTGCCGCCGGCCGACCTCGACGCGAACGTCCATCCGACCAAGGCCACGGTCCGGCTACAGGACGGCGAGGGGGCCGCGGCGTTCCTGCATGAAGCCGCGCGCGCCGCCGTTGAGCCGGAGACAGGCCGGAGCGCGGCTGGCGCTGCGCTGGCCGGCAGCCTGCTCGGTCCCCGCACCGCGCCGCTGGCGGGCCTGGGCCGTCGGCGTCTGCGCGAGCGATCACCCGCTCACGGCCGGCCGGGGTGGGTAACGACGACAGCGGCTGCCGGGGCCGCGGCTAGGCCAGACTGGGTGGCGGCCAGCGCAGCGGACGATTGGGTTGTGCGGGGGCACGACCTCGGCGCGGCGCGGCTCGTGGGCCAAATCCACGGCACGCTCTTGGTGGTGGAGGGGCCGCGGGGCCTCTGGCTGGTGGATCAGCACCGCGCCCACGAGCGGGCGATCTTCGCGCAGCTTGTCTCCACTGCCAGCGGACAACAGGCGGCGCAAACCGTGCTGGAGCCGCTAGTACTCCAGGTCAGTGCGGCGGAAGTGCCGGCCCTGCATACGCAGCTGCAGGCACTGGCCAGGTTAGGCATTGTGTGCGAGCCGTTCGGGCCCGATGCCTTTGCGGTGCGTGCCATTCCGACACTCTCAGGCGTGCCTCGCCTCGGCCCAGCCATCCGTGACGCGCTGGCGGCGGCTCCCTACACGTCGAACCGGGATACGTGGGAGCGCGCGCTGTGCGTTGACATCGCCTGCCGCAGCGCCGTCCGCCGCGGTACATCGTTATCCGACGAAGCGGCGCGCACCTTGTTGGACGGGCTGGCCGCCTTGGTGGGCGACGACCCCGTGCAGGTCTGCCCGCACGGCCAGCCCCTCGTCCTCGCCCTGGCCGGCGATGACCTCGGACGGCGCTTCGACTGGCGCTAGTCGCTCTGGCCGCCGGTTCAGCACACCCGCAACCGTCGCTCCGCCGCCAGCGTTTCATGTGTGCGGGACGCCTCATCCTTTCCCCATCTGCATCATCGGACGCGCCTCCTGCCCGCCACCGCGCAACCTCTGACTAGACCATGCGTTCTATAATAAGGACGAGCGGCCGTAGCGGCGGCGATAGGGTACGCAGACAAGGGTGTCGGCCAACCGGGGCGGTGGCGGGGCAGCGTGGCCTGGCTCCTCCGCTGCCCGCTACGACCGCGACCACACCGATGAAGGGGGAAAGTAGCATATTCACGCAATGAGCTAAGGAAGCCGGGACGAGAGCACTGCACTCACTGTCAAGAGCACATCAGGCGCTGGCAGCGCCCGGTGTAGCACGATCTTACCGACGAGATAAGGAGCACTAGCATGGCTAACCCTGTCGTTCACTGGGAGTTAAGCTCCCACGACGCCGAGAAGCTGCAAGAGTTCTACACCGGACTTTTCGGCTGGCACATCGAAAAGCAGGAATACATGGATTACCGGGTCGTCCGTACCGGCGGGGAGGGGGGCATTGATGGCGGCATCCTCCAGGACAAGGACATTACGCCGCCATACATCACGTTCTACGTGCAGGTCGAAGACCTGCAGGCGTCCCTAGGCAAAGCGGAAAGCCTGGGCGCCAAGACCGTCGTACCGCCGACGCCCGTTCCGAACGTGGGCACCTTCGCCCATATCACCGACCCGGAAAGCCATCTCATCGCGCTCATTCAGCCGCCGCCGAGCTGGGACCCGAGCGCCGACAGTGTGGAGCCTCCGAGCGATGGGCGCCCGGTCATTCACTGGGAGATCGGAGCAACGAACGCCAAGCAGCTGCATGGCTTCTACACAGCGCTCTTCGACTGGGAGATTGATGCCAACAACCCGATGAACTACGGTTTGGTCCGCACCGGTGGGGAGGGGGGCATTGAGGGCGGCATCTTCCAAGCCGAGAACGATATCCCCTCCTACCTCACGTTCTATGTGCATGTAGGCGATGTCAAGGCGTCTCTAAGCAAAGCCGAACGCCTCGGTGCGAAGACCGTCAGTCCTCCTACACCGGTTCCTGGTGTCGGCACCTTTGCCCACTTCGCCGACCCGGATGGGCACGTCATCGGTGTTATGCAGGACGAGGTGATTGAGAGCGAGCCGGCATAGGGCGCCGGGAGCGTGGGCGGGAGCCACCGGGAAACGGTGGCTCCCGCTCGCGGATTCATCCAGGTCATCCCGGCGGCGAAAGGAGTGCAAGCATGGGACAACCGGTCGTGCATTGGGAGATCGCCTCACCGAACGCCAAGCGCCTGCACAACTTCTACAGCGCGCTGTTCGATTGGCGGATTGATGACAACAATCCGCTAGGCTACGGCGTCGTACATACCGGCGGGGAGGGGGGCATTGATGGCGGTATCCTCCAGCTCGACGACAAACCGGGCTACGTGAGCTTCTATGTCCAGGTAGACGACATCAATGCCTATCTCGCCAAGGCTGAAGCGCTGGGCGGCAAGACGGCCATGCCCCCGACCCCGGTGCCAGGGGTGGGCACGATTGCCTGGTTCCTGGACCCGGACGATAAGCCAATCGGGCTGTTGCAACCAAGCGCCGAGCAGGCCCAGGCCACATAGGAGGACACGCCTCTAGCCCGATGGTGCCCGAGAGGGGCGAATCCGGAGGGGCGGCTGTCTCAGGCAGCCGCCCCTCCGGATTCGCTATCTGCTTGCGGCTGCGCTTAACCTTTCGCGATGGGAGCGCGGATGATATTGCCCCATTCGGTCCAGGAGCCGTCGTAGTTGCGAACCTGATCGTAGCCCAGTAGCTCGCTCAGGACGAACCAGGAGTGCGAGGAGCGTTCGCCGATCCGGCAGTAGACCACGATGTTGCGGTCGGCAGTAATCCCTTTGTCTTCATAGACCTCGCGCAACTCGTCCGCCGACTTGAAGGTTCCGTCTTCCTCGTTGACTGCCGAGAGCCACGGGACGTTGGTGGCGCCGGGAATGCGCCCCGCGCGTTGGGCCGTCTCAGGTAGGCCCGGTGGCGCGATGATCTCGCCGGTGAACTCGGCCGGTGAGCGCACGTCCACGAGCGCGGCGCCCGCCTGCCGAATGTGCTGGCGCACGTCATCGTACAGTGCCCGCCGGCCTTCATCCAGGCTCCCCGCCTGGTAGTCGGTGCGCTCCACTGCCGACACGTCGGTCACGAGCGGACGACCTTCCAGCTCCCACTTCTTGCGTCCGCCGTTGACGAGCACGGCAGCCTCGTGGCCGAACATGCGTGCGAGCCAGTAGGCGAAGGTGGCAAACCAGTTGTTGTTATCGCCGTAGAGGACGATCTTGGTGTCGTTGCCGATGCCCGAGGCGCGCAACAACTCCTGCCAGTCCTCGTGAGAGGGGATGTCTCGTTGCACTTGGGCTTCGAGCTGGGTGGTCCAGTTCCAGCCGACGGCGCCGGGGATATGGCCGGCGGCGTAGGCTTCGGTATCCACGTCCACTTCCACGAGGCGGATGTTGGGATTGTCCAGATTATCGGCAACCCAATCCGTACTCACTACGACACCGGGATTGGCGTACTCGGCCATCTTCCTCTCCTTCTCTCGAACGCTGACGACGGTCCCGACTACTCCCAAACGCGGATCACTCCATCTCCCAGGCATGCGCCGCGGGTGAACCGGGTGACCAGATAGGCACGGCTGACCGGCGGCGTGTGCAGGTGCGCGAGCCAGTGCTCGCGCTCGCGCTCCGGGAGCCGGTCACATAGGGCGGCAATGGACAGATGCAACAAGGTGTCGTCGGCAGCAATGCCGAAGTCGATCCGCCACTGCGGTCCTTGTAGCATACCCATTGTATCGCTGCGAAAGAGCTTATAGCCCGGTCGCGTGCGGTAGGGCGCCAGCACCGCCGCGTCGACCCACACTTGGGCAAGCTCCGGCCGATTGCCGGCTACTAGCCGGCGATAGAACGCCAACCGCTGGGCTGCTACTGCATCGTTACCGGCCGCCACCGTCGTTTGCTCCCGAACACCCCAAAGCTGCCGCCTGCATTATGCCGCATGGCTTCAGCCCTCGACAGATGGGCGAGAGCTACGAGCACCCACCGCTATAACCGAGTAAGTATGCTGGAATACTCAACTATAGCGCCGCTTAGTGTAGCACCAGGCTGCGGCGCGTGTCAACGTGCGCTGCGCGGCCCGGCGTCCTCGCTGTCATCTTGGGAGGTGCGGGATGAGGGCCGTCCTTGCAGCGCAGCCGTGGCCAGCGAGGTATAGACCGCGCCGCCGGGGCGCAACTCACTGCGAAATAGCTCTATCGCATCGGCGACAAACTCGCCGTAGGCGACCGGCGGCGCGGCGAGTGCCTGTTGCAGGACGGCAAGCGGCGGGCCGCGGAGTGGTCTGCGGAACCGAGCGATGGTGACGTGTGGTCGGTAGGGCCGACTGTCGAGGCGAACGTCCAAGCGGCCGAACCGGCGGGCCAGCCGTTGATGGAGCCGCTTTAGCTGCTGCACGTCGCCCTGTACGCTGGTGACGAGGACGCGCGGCCGGCGAGCGGACGGAAAGCAGCGCAGCCCTTCCGCCAGGAGCCGGAGGGGCGGTACGCCGGCGGCCGCCGGCACACACGCTGTCTCGATGCGCTCAAGCGCAGTGACGGGAGTATCTCCCAGGAAGTGCAGTGTCAGGTGCATCCCCGGCGGTCGCACCCAGGCGGCGTGCAGTCCCGCGGCCTGCAAGCGCTCCTGTTCGTGAGTGAGGGCGGCGCGTAGCGCCGCGGGCAGCCTCAAGGCGATGAAGAGGCGCCATTGCTGCGGTGTTGTCCGACCGAGGTTGGACATCGGTAGTCGGCTCCCGGCGCGGAGATCGGTGGAGTCGGAGGGCAGCGAGCGGCCAGTCTAACATCACGTGCGATACTACCGGTCGTCGGGCCAGGAATCTTGGAGAGGAGGTGAACCCTGCTATGGCGACGGAGCAGCGACACAATCTTGACCGCATTATCCAGGACCCCGCGATTATGGTGGGCAAACCTGTCGTCAAGGGAACGAGAATCCTAGTGGAACGGGTCGTCATCCAGCATCTTGCCGAGAACCCTGACCTCGATGATCTCTTCCAGGCGTCCTCACACCTGACTCTTGAGGATGTCAAGGCTTGCCTCGCCTACTGATTGCTCGTTGCTGCGTTGCTTATAATGCCTGAGATGTTCAGGCGAGATGAGCCGTTAGCCGCCGGCAGACTGCCGCGCCGGATCGTTGTAGCGCCCATCGGGTGGTGCTGGTCGGTCGGTTGCCCGACTACTGCTCAGGAAAGTAGCCTCCGATGAAGGTGCGCCGGGCAGTCTTTCCGGTGGCCGGGCGCGGCACGCGCCTGCTCCCGGCCACCAAAGCCCTCCCCAAGGTACTGCTCCCGGTGGTGGATCGTCCGCTCATTCAGGTCGGCATCGAAGAGGTGGTCGCCGCCGGGGTGGAAGAAGTCGTTCTAGTGACCGGGAGTGGTCAGCAGGCCATCGAGGATCACTTTGACGCTGTGCCGCTGCTGGAGGCCACCCTCGCCGCCGAGGGGAAGCAGGATTTGCTGGAGGCAGTGCGTCAGGCGACGGGGTTGGCAACGGTCATGTCCGTCCGCCAGCACGAGCCACGCGGCTTGGCGGACGCCGTATTGGCTGCAGCGCCGCTCGTCGGCGACGAGCCGTTTGTGGTCGTGCTGCCCGACGACGTTATCTGCGGCGCAGTGCCTTGCACACGGCAACTGCTCGACGTGGCAACGGAGCATAACACCGGCGTGATTGCGCTCCAGCGGGTGCCGCGCCCGGAAACCGGCCGCTATGGCATTGTGGCGACGGAGCCGGTGGGTGCGGATGAGGGGCCGCCCGGCACCGGAGTGCTGCATCGAATTGTTGACCTCGTAGAGAAGCCGGACCCGGCCGAGGCTCCCTCGACCTTGGCGATTGTCGGGCGCTACGTGCTGCCATCGCGCATTTTCCCCCTGATCGAGCAGACACCGCCGGGGTATGGTGGCGAAATACAGCTACCGGACGCTCTCCGGCTCTTGTTGGCAGAGCAACCGCTGTACGGGTACGAATTTACCGGACGCCGCTTCGACTGTGGCCAATTGCTGGGCCATCTGCAAGCGAACGTCAGCATGGCGTTGGAGCGGCCGGACATCGGTCCGGAGTTTGCGGCCTTTCTGCGGAAGGCTCTCGCCGACCTGGCGGTGGCCGACGCCGCCGGTGAGAGTGAGGAACCGGCGTGAGCGTGCCCATCATCGGCGGTGAGACCGGCGCGGCAGCGAATGCCCAGCAGCTCGCGCTGGAGGCGGCCATGGCGGAGTTGGTGCCGCTCATCGAGGCGGCCATGCGCCGCGTCGTCGAATCGCGCCCAGCGCCCGGGGTGTACTACGGCATGATGCGCTACCACTTGGGCTGGGCGGACGAGCAGTTACGCCCGGCAAAGGGGCCGACCGGCAAGCGCACGCGCCCGTTGGTCTGCTTGCTGGCGTGTGGGGCGGTCGGTGGGGAGATCGAGGCGGCGCTTCCGGCGGCGGCGGCGCTGGAGCTACTGCACAACTTCACGCTCATTCACGACGACATCGAGGATGAAGACGAGTACCGCCACCATCGGCCGACACTATGGTATCTCTGGGGCGCTCCGCAAGCCATCAACGCTGGCGACGGCATGCATGTTCTGGCCTATAGCGCGCTGTTGGACTTAATCCGTAGCCATGCTGACGCGCATACGGTGCTCGAAGTTTTCCAGTTGCTCACCGAGACCAGTTTGCGTATCACTGAAGGACAGCACCTGGACCTGGAATACGAGGAGCGGACGAATATCACTACCGCCGATTATCTGGACATGATCGCCCGCAAGTCGGCTGCGATCATTCGTTGCGCTACCGGCATTGGCGCGCGCCTGGGCGGCGGGACGGCGCAGGAGGTCGTGAGTCTGGAGCGTTATGGTGAGGCGCTAGGGATAGCGTTCCAGATCTGCGACGATATTCTGGGGCTGTGGGGCGCGCCGGAGCGTACCGGGAAGCCGGTAGGCGCAGACTTGGCGCGTCGCAAGAAGACGTACCCGGTGGTCTACGCGCTCACACATGCTCGCGGGGTGGAGCGCACGACCCTCCAACGCTGCTTCACAGCCGCCCAGCCTACCGCTATGCAGCTCAATGATGCACGCCGGGTCATCGAGCGGCTGGGGGCCATCGAGCAAGCCCAGCAGCTGGTGGACGATTTTTCGGACCGGGCGCGTGCAGCCCTCGCATCGCTGCCCTTGAGCACCGGGCGGGAGGCCTTGCTGGAGCTGACCGACCGGTTGGCCGTGCGCGAGTATTGAGCCGGAGGGCGAGAATCCGAGCGGTGGGAGCCGACCCCACAGCCGCTATAGGGAGGAATGGCAATGGCTCGTCTGAGGGTAGCTGTTGTGGGCTGTGGTCCCAAAGGGGGGCAGCACGCGGGGATTCTGGCCCCCTTCGACGACGTAGAGCTTGTGGCGGTCTGCGACCCGGAGCCCGCGGCCCGCGAGGCGCTGGGCGACAAGCATGGCATTGCCCGTCGCTATGCCGATGTCAACAAGCTCCTCGCCGCCGAGGCGCTCGACGCTGCCTGGGTTGCTCCACCACCGCATCTCAACGCAGCCGTGGCGCTGCCCTGCCTGGAGCACGGCGTCAATACGTTTCTGGAAAAACCGCCGGGCATGAGCGCCGCGGAAACGAGCGGCCTGCGTGACGCCGCAGCGCGCACGGGTGTGCAGGGGATGGTAGGGTGGAACCGCCGGATGCACCCGCTGATCGTGCAGGCACAGGAGCTGGTCCGGGCGCGTGGCCCGGTCGTGCAGCTGGTTGGCGAGTTCCACAAAAGCCTGACCGCTTTCGAGCGACGGGGCAAGTATTCCGACTCGTTCCTCGACAACATGATGTGGGAGTCGATCAACCACTCCGTAGACGTGGTGCGGGCAATGGCCCAAAGCGAGGTGGCAGAGGTGCATAGCGTGGTGCGCCGCGCCTTGCACAAGTACAAAGATGTCTTCGGCGCACTGGTCCTGTTCGAGAATGGCTGTCTGGCGAATCTGATCTTCAACTGGACCAGTGACGCCCGGTTGGAACGGTACGAGATTCATGGGCGGGACATCTCGGTGTATCTGGAGGGCGTCAACCAGGCCGTCGCGTTTTGTGAGGGGGAGCGCCGCGAGCTACCGCGCCCGCCAACGAGCGGTACCGAGGAGGAAGATCGCTACTTCCTGGACTGTGTCAAGAGCGGCGCTCGCGTGGAGCCACCGGCCTGCAACCTGGACGAGGCGGTCAAGACCATGGAGCTGGCGGAGGCCATCCTGGCGGGACTGAGGCCCTGATACGAGAGACTGACATTCCGTTCCACAGCATAGCGGCTTACGTGGCTGCCCCGATTGGGCCCCCATCACTACCTCGCTATCAGCCCGTAGATATAGAGAGGAGGGCCTTTCCAAAGCCGCCAAACCCTTCGGCTGCGCTCAGGACAGGCCGGTCATTCTGAGCGGAGCGAAGAGTCTCGGCCACAGGGGAGCGACCCTGCGCTCCGCTCAGAGCCGGCACTGAGCCTGTCGAAGTGGTGACATATGGAAAGGCCCTGCGTAGATAGGGCGATACGTTGCGGCTATTGCGCTCCAAGCGATACCATTAGGATGAGTTCGGTTAACTGAGTCGTTGGAAACGATGCGATATAGCTCTGAGTCGGTGCTACGAGTAGGGCGTCGCCTGTCGCCGGGCGTGGGCGTGGTGGCCGGCATGTGCTTGGCTGTGCTGATTGCCCTGACCGGGTGCGACATCGAGCTACCCGTATTGCAGCAGGAGACCGACATTGTCCTGCCGCCCGACGAAACCGTGCAGCGAGCGGTGGAGGCACAGCCCACTCCGCAGCCGGGGATTAAGACGGTCAAGGTGGAACGCGGCCCGATCACGCAAATCCTTCGGGCGAGTGGTCGGGTGGCTCCTTCGCTGGAGCAGACGCTCTACTTCCTGTCGAGCGGGCAAATGACGACGATGTACGTTGACACCAGGGAGGAGGTCAAAGCCGGGACCTTGATGGCCGAGCTGGACACCGAGGGATTGCAGCACCAGCGGCTCAAGGTGCTGGAGGCCGTGGAGCGGGCGCAAGTGCAGCTTGAGCAGGCTCGCGCCAAGAAGGTCAACACGGACACCGCCAGAGAAGCGGCCGACGCCGAAGCCGCGCGCATCAGGATGGACCTGGCACGGTCGGAGCTGGAGTCGTTCGAGGAGGGGTTGGACACGGTTGCCCTGAGGTCAGCCGAGGCTGCCGTGGCGAAGGCGCAGGCCAACCTCGACCGGCTGGCCAGCGATCTTGCTACACGCCAGATTGCACTCGGAGCCGCACAGGCGACGTTGGCGGCTGCGCTGGCCGGTCCGGACCCACAAGTGGTGACGGCCGCGGAGCGCGAGCTGGAAGCAGCGCAGTTGCAGTTGGCCAAAGTCCAGGCCGGCACGAGCGCGGAGTCCCTCCGGTCGGCGGAGATTGCGCTCGACATTCAGCGGACCAGGCTGGATCAGCTCCAGGACGCACCGCCGGTGCAGCAGGCGGACGTCAATGTGGCTCGCCTCGCCGTCGAGGAGGCACAGGTCAATCTGGATAGGGCGACGGCCGAGCGCGGGGGACGGACCGAGAAGGAGCGTATGCGTGCCGAGGCGAGCGTCCGGTTGGCGCAGTTGGCCCTCGAAGCGGCCCAGAATAACCTGGCCAAGGTGCTGGCCGGCGGGCCAACACCGTGGGCCATGCGGCTGCAGGAGTTAGCGGTGCTGGGCGCAGAGAATGCGCTGCAGCGGCTCCAGCGGGTGCAGCCGCTGGACATCCGCGCGGCAGAGCTCGTCGTGGAGCAAGCCCAGGTCAACCTTGCCGCTGCACAGCAAGGCCCATCCGAGGATGCCATCCGGCGCTTGCGGTACCAGATAGTGCAGCGGCAGCGTGCGGTCGAGGCCGTCGAGGCGGCCTTTCCTAGCGCCGAGGCGGCTCTGGAGGCCGCCAAGCTCCGCCTCACCCAACTAGAGCAAGGCTCGGCGGCGGACGCGGAGTACCGGCAAGCTCGTTACCGGTTGCAGGTAGCGGAGAGTGCCTATAGCGCTGCCCTCATCCGTCTGGAGCAAGCGGAGCGCGCGGCGCAGCAAGCCGTGAAAGCGGATGCCTTGGCGGTCCGTGAAGCGGAGAGTCACGCGGAGGTGGTAGCGATGGACCTCGCTTGGGTCGAGGAGCAGATTGCGAAAGCACAGATTTTTGCTCCTTTCGACGGGGTGATCGCCCGGATCGCGGTGCGTCCGGTCAAGAATGTCAACGCCTTCCAACCCATCATCAAGGTCTCCAACCAGGAGGAGCTTGTCATTCGCGCCACACTCTCTGAGCGGGATATTCCTAAGCTGGCGCTCGGGCAGACGGCTAAGATCACCATTAACGATTTCCCCGGGGTGGTTCTGGAGGGAGTGCTGGTTGGATTGCCGGCTCAATACGCAACCGCCCAAGCCGATATTAGCGATAATAGTGCGATCTTCCAGGTGGAGTGGCCCAAGGCGGGTGCCGAGGTGGATATGCGTGCCCGGCTGGAGATCGCTATTCAGCATCGAGAGAATACATTGGTCGTGCCGACCCGTGCGATCCACAGCACTGGGCGCCGCCGCTACGTTGAAACGTTGGAGGATGGTGTCAAGCGCACGCATAACGTGGAGCTAGGGATCGTCGGCGACGATATTGTCGAAATCCTCGATGGCCTCGAAGAAGGGATGGTCGTCATCGAGCGGTAGCTAGTACGCTATTGCTTGCGCTTCGAGAGGATGCGTTAGTGAGTGCCACCGAGCAGACTCGGCTGTGGCAGCCATGGGCCGCCAGTCCCCTGCGGCCGGGCCGCCGCATTGGCGCGTATCGGATCGAGGCACTCTTGGCCCGGGGGGGCATGGCCTATGTGTACCGGGCCGTCCACGTCATGCTGGGGCGTGCGGTAGCGATCAAGATTCTGCCGGCCGTTGTCGCAGCCGATACGGTTGCACGCACTCGCCTGCAGCACGAGGCTTGGTCGGTAGCGTCCCTCCGTCATTCGCATATTCTCGAAATCTTCGATGCCGGTGAAGTTGACGATCTGCCGTATCTTGTCACCGAGCTTGTGACGGGCGGCACGCTGGCAGATCAGCTGCGTGGTCGCCGTGGACCGGTAGAGCGGCTGTGCTTCGCTCTGGCAACGGCGCAAGCCATGGGGAGCGCACTGGATTACGCGCATCGGCAGGGTGTGCTCCACCGCGATGTCAAGCCCAGTAATATCCTGCTCACCGAGACGGGCCGACTGATCTTGGCCGATTTCGGTCTGGCGCAGGTGCGCGAGGCTACCATCCGGGTGACACAGCCGGGGGACTTCTGGGGCAGCCCACACTACAGCTCACCCGAGCAGATCGAGGGTGGGGCCGTGACCGGCTGCTCGGACCTCTATTCGCTCGCTGTCGTCCTGTACGAGATTCTCGCTGGCCGGGTGCCGTTCGATGCGGACACCCCAATGGCTACGGCGTTGGCGCACCTCCACCAGCCGCCACCGTCGGTGCGTGACCTGGCTCCCGGCTTGCCGCCGAGTGCCGAGGCCATGCTGGCGAAGGGCTTGGCAAAGTGCCCCGAGGATCGGTACCAGTCGGGAGCGGCGCTGACGGAGGCGGTCGCTTCCGTCGCCGCCGAGGGGGACGTGACCGATTCGCCGCCATCGTGGTCACTGCCCGAGGTGCCGCGCGCCGCGCTGGCGCTCGTTGATGCAGACACCGACGCGGCCGCAATCCCGGCGATCACTGCTCCGAGCGATGCGGGCGCGATGGCCGACGTGGCGTTCGCTCCCGAAACGTCTCGTCCGCAGCGGTCAAGCGGATGGCCCGCAGCGGCGGCCACTGCGCTGCTGAGGCTCGCCGCCACGCCGCTGCTGCGCCTGACAACCGCGGTGCTGAGTGTTGTCGCGGTAGTCCTGATGGCCGGACAGTTGGCGGGCGCGTGGCTGCTCGTCGGGGTGATTGATCCGGCGGCGCCCCGAGTGATCGAGGCCTCACCACCCGACGGCGCTCGCGGGGTGACCGTCCAGCCGGAGCTGGAGTTACGCTTCAGTGCCTCGATGGATGCGGCCTCGGTCGAGGCGGCGCTAGAGTTCGAGCCGCCGGCGCCGATGCGCTATGAGTGGCAGAACGACGCGACGAGATTGCTGATCGTGCCTACACTGCCGTTAGCGCCAGCCACGGAGTACGTGCTGCGCCTCGGGCGCGGCGCGCATGACCTGCGGGGAGCGGCTTTGTCCGGGGCACCACTCGCGCGGCGGTTTAGCACGGACGCGCCGCGGACCACGTTCTTGAATATCGCGGCCAATGAGGACACGGCGGTCGGCGGGTACGGTGGATTGGCATATCCGCCGGTTGTCCCCGACATCAAGCAGGTGTCCAATACCGAGCAGGAACCATATCCGCCGGAAATAACCCCGTCACCCCCGCCGTCGGGGGACACCGGCACGAGCGATTCGGCTCCTACGGCCTCCGACACGCCCCCACCGGTTCCCCTACCGCGCGCGCAATAGCTGGCGGCAGACGGCCGGTTGGCTGTCGTAGGGGTGCCGCTTCCTTCAGCACTCGCTGGCGGATGTAATCCCGGAGACCCTGCTCCGTGACGACATCTGCCTTGCCACCCAAGAGGTCGTTCAAGTCCCAATCCCGTGCCGCAATCAACTCGTGTCGAACGTTGCGAGGACATGCTGGATATTACGCTTGAGCGTAGGTACATCTCGCTCGACGACTTGCCATACGATGTCAAGATCAACATCGAAGTAGTCATGCACGAGCACGTGGCGCATACCGATGATGCTCGACCAAGGAATGTCCGGGTAGTTGCCCCGCAAAACCGGCGACAGAGCACGCGCCGCTTCACCAATCACTTGGATGTTTCGTACCATCCAATTCTGGATCAGCTCCTCTCGCCGAAAAGCCTGTTCACCACGAGCCGCATATCGCTCGATCCGCTCGATAGCCTCCAGCATATGGGTCAAGCGTTCGCGGTCGTCTCTCACAGCTTAACTGCCTCTTGCAGGACCCGTTCACGGATGCGATCCCGGAGGCCCTGCTCCGTGACGACATCTGCCTTGCCACCCAAGAGGTCGTTCAAGTCCCACCAGAGACCGCCGAGGTCGAGGAGACTACGATCCGGCGCCAGATCAACAAGGAAATCAATGTCGCTGTCCGGGCTGGCCTCGCCGCGAGCGACGGAGCCGAATACCCGGACGTTCGAGGCGCCGTGTTGGGCCGCGAGACGGAGGATCGCCTCCCGGTGCTCCTTGAGCAGTGCAGCCGGCTCCATGGCATGTCCTCTAGGGAATCATAGCGCACACGCCCCGGCGCTTCTAGCTTTGGTGCATCGCCAGGGCCGCCTGCACCTCGGCCTGTACGGTCGGGTCGAGCGATCTGCTGACGGTGGCGGTGAGGGCGCGCCGTGCCGCAATCAACTCGTGTCGAACGTTGCGAGGACATGCTGGATATTACGCTTGAGCGTAGGCACATCTCGCTCGACAATATCCCAGACCTCGCTAAGATCAACTCTCTCGTAAGCGTGAATAAGCACATCTCTGAAGCCGGCAACTCTGCGCCAAGGCACTTCAGGATGAGCCTGTCTCAACTCAGGCGCAACACGTTTAGCCGCCTCACCAATAATCTCGAAGTTGCGAATGACTGCATCCTGCGCCATCGGTGACCGCATGAAAGCCGCTCGGCCATTTTGGGTATAGGCCTGAATGCGTTGGATACGTTCCAGTATCTGGATGAGCGGCAGCTTCTCGTCTCTCATAAAGGTACGGCCTCGAGCAGAACGGTTTCCCGGATAGCCCAGTGCAGGGCCTTCTCACTGACCACATCCACCTTGCAGCGCAACAGGTCTTCCAGGTCCTGCCAGAGGGCCACATGGTCCAGCAGGCTGCGCCCGGGCGCCAGATCAACAAGGAAATCAATGTCGCTGGCCGCATCGGCCTCGCCGCGAGCGACGGAGCCGAATACCCGGACGTTCGAGGCGCCGTGTTGGGCCGCGAGACGGAGGATCGCCTCCCGGTGCTCCTTGAGCAGTGCAGCCGGCTCCATGGCATGTCCTCTAGGGAATCATAGCGCACACGCCCCGGCGCTTCTAGCTTTGGTGCATCGCCAGGGCCGCCTGCACCTCGGCCTGTACGGTCGGGTCGAGCGATCTGCTGACGGTGGCGGTGAGGGCGCGCCGTGCCGCACTACCACCGAGACGGCCGAGTGCCCAGGCGGCGTGGCCGCGGACGAGCGGGTGCCGGCTTTTGTCTGCCAGCACGCGGCTGAGAACGGGTACGGCCGCCGGATCGCCGGCGTTGCCCAGCGCCACGCACACGTTGCGCTGAAACCCCCACAGTTTGGGGCGCGTGATCGGCGTGCCGCGGTAGCGGGCGCGGAAGCCCTGGGCGTCGAGGGCCAGCAGCGGGAGTAGCTCCGGGTAGGCGTCGTCTATGGTGCGAGGGCGCAGCGCGGCAAGCCGGGCCGTTGGCGCTTTGCGATTGACCGGGCACACTTCCTGGCAGTCGTCACAGCCGAAGACCCAAGCGCCCAACTGTGGTCGCAGGGCATGGGGGATGGCCGCACGCAGCTCGATGGTCAGGAAAGAGATGCACCGGGGGCCGTCAAGCACGTAGGCAGCAGGTAGAGCATGAGTGGGACAGGCCTGGAGGCAGAGTGTGCATGCGCCGCAGGTCTTGCGTAACGGTTGATCCGGCTCCAGGTCGAGGTCGAGGATGACGGCCGCCAGGAACGACCAGGAACCGGCGCCGGGCAGCAGAATGTTCGTGTTCTTCCCGAACCAGCCCAGGCCCGCACGCTGGGCGACGGGCCGTTCGGCGAGCGGGCTGCTGTCCACGAAAATCCGACTCCCCACCGGTCGGCCGGCCGCTGCGGGCAGCCGCTCGACGAGCATGCGAGCCATGTCCCGGAGGACGTGGTGGTAGTCGGCGCCCCAAGCGTAGCGTGCGATGCGGCCGCGCGGTCGCCCTGGCTGCGGCTCCGGTGGGGTCATCCGGGCCAGATAGCTGGCACTGAGGACGATGATGGACCGAGCGCCCGGTAGGAGTGTGTCCGGGTGGGTGGCGCGCTGCGCTCGCTCGGTCGTGAACCAGTGTAGGCCGTCCAGGTAACCGGCGGAGATGCTGGCGATGATCCGGCGCTCGGCCTCATGCAGCGGCTCCGCGTCGCTAATTGCGGCGCGGTCGAAACCGACCTCTCGCGCTAAGGCCTTGACACGCTCCGTCAAACCGGCACTCATGGTGCTCTTTCGTAGCCGGTAGTGGTCACCAGCCGTTAGCGGTCACTCCTCAGCTTGCCGGCCGGCGCTCAGTTCAGTCTAGCAGCGCAGCCGGCTGCTACGATCTAGGGGGACGGGTGGGCATGATGGCTGAGACTACGGCTCGCGGCGGGATCAACGGCGCGCCGGACGTGCAGGCGCTGCTTTATGGCCACGATCCGCTCCCTGGCATTGTGGCCGTAGAGCCGGCCGGCCCTGGGACCGTCACGCTCTACCGGCGGCCGGTACGTGACCGCCCAGACCAGCCCGCAGCGCCCGTCATCACTGAGGTAGACGAGTTCCGTCCCTGGGTGCTCGTCGCCGCCGCCGCGCTGCCACTGCTGGCTACCGGGGAGCGGCAGGTTGAGGCGCTGCGCGGTGGGCACCCGCCGGAACTGCACAATCATATGGAAATCGGTGGTGCAGCACGCGCTCGCCAACGCTCCGGCCCTGCTACGCTTCACCCAGTCGAGAACGACCGCCGGAACTTTGGCGAGCGACTGGCAGGTGGTGGCCTGGACCACCTGGTCACGTTTGCCCGCTGGTCGGACTTGACCCACGCCTTGGCCGAGCTGCGTGCGCGGCAGGTGGACTACGTCAGTCCGCCGTCGTTGGTGAGCCAGTACCTCGTGCGGGGCGGGCGGACACTCTTTGGCGGCATGACCTTCGATGATCTCCACCGTTTGCAGCTAGACATCGAGACTACCTCACTCCAGCCGGAGGCGCCCGAGGCGCGGGTCTTGATGGTGGCCCTGACCGACAACCGTGGCTTCGAGGAAGTGATCGCGGATCAACGCGGCTCGGAGGCGGCGCTGCTACACGCCGTCACCGAGCGGATACGCGATCTGGACCCCGACGTTATCGAGGGGCACAACTGTTTTGACTTCGATCTGCCGTATCTGGCGGCCCGCGCGAAACGGCTGCGGGTACCGCTCCGGTGGGGACGTGACCGCTCGGCTATCCGGGTGGGGCAACGCACGGACCGGTACAAGGTTGGTGCCCGGCTGCTGCCAACCACACGGGTCCACATCCATGGTCGGCACATCATTGACACCTACCAGCAAGTGCAGCAATACGATACCGCCGGAGCGTTGGAAAGCTACGGTCTCAAGGCGGTGATCCCGGGGCTAGGTCTCGAACGGCCGGGTCGTGTCTACGTGGATCGTGCGGATATTGCCGACGTGTGGCGGCGCGACCCGGAACGGCTGCGGGACTATGCGCTGGACGACGCCCGCGACGTGCGCGACCTGAGTGCCGTCGTGACACCGACGCAGTTTTACCAGACGCAACTCATCCCCCGGACCTTTCAGGATGTCGCCGGCGGCGGCACAGGCGAGAAGATCAACGCGCTGCTGATCCGCGCCTACCTTGCAGCCGGCTACGGCGTCCCGCGGCCGGAGCAGCCGCAGCCCTACCCCGGGGGCTATACCGAGGTGCGGGCGACGGGCGTCTTCCGGCCGGTGGTCAAGTGCGACGTAGAAAGCCTGTATCCGGCCATCATGCTGCACTACCGCATCGCGCCGCGGTCGGATCATCTCGGCGTGTTCCTACCGCTGCTGGCCGAGCTTACCCGCCGTCGTCTCGATGCGAAACAGCGGATGCGCGCCGCCCACGGTGCCGAACGGACCTACTGGGACTCCATCCAGGGTAGCTTCAAGATCCTCATCAACTCGTTCTTCGGCTATCTCGGCTACGGCCGGGCCAACTTCAACGACTACGAGGCGTCGCGGCAGATTACCACGACTGGACAGCAGCTCATCAAACAGGTCATCGGATGGCTGGAAGAGCGCGGGTGCCAGGTGATCGAAGTGGATACCGACGGTGTCTACTTTGTGCCGCCGCCGGAGGTGCGGGACGAGGCAGCAGAAGAAGCCTTGATCGAGGCGGTCGGGAGTCGGCTTCCGGCGGGTATCCACTTGGCGCACGACGGCCGCTATCTGGGGATGCTCTCGCTGAAGCAGAAGACCTACGTGCTTGTGACCTACGACCGGGCCTTGGTGACGACGGGTAGCAGCCTGCGTAGTCGGCGCGATGAGCCGTACTTGCGCCGCTTTGCGGAGCAAGCAACGCTGGCCCTCATTGACGGCTCGCTCGACGACGTGAGCGAGCTTTACATCCAGGCGGCCGAGGCAGTTCGCGCCGGCGCGCTCGGGGTGGAGAGCTTCGCGCGGCGCGAGAGCATCACCAGACGGACCTTCGAGAACCCGAGCCTCCGGCGGCTGGCCCAGGCAGCGCGTGGCGTGGGTATCGGTCAGCAGATCACCGTCTACCAGCGGCGCGACGGCGCACTGGCGCCGACCGGCGCTTATGCCGACGACGAGGACCGCGATTATCTGCTCCGCCGCCTGCACGACATGGCGCGGCGCTTTGCCGTGCTGTGCCCGGATAAGGCTGAGTTCGACCGCCTGTTTCCGCTCCTCAAGGCCGCCGAGGACCCGCGCAAGCGCTTGGTCCAGCCCAGCTTGTTCTAGGTACGCCTAGCAGAATCGTGCGCCTCGGATTCCGCCTACTCACCTTGATAGCCCGAGGCGGCCAGGGCCGCGACAAGCACGGGCGCGTCAACGACGGCTGTCACTTGCGGCCCGCGTCTCCGGCCGGCAAGATGCTCGCAGACGAGGCCCGGGGTTCCTGCCGCTGCCTTGCGGCGGCGGACTTCCTCCAGCTACACATCAATGGAGGGCCGCAACGCGATACGTTCCAGCTCGCCGCGTAGAAATTCCTGCATGGACCGCGGCACGCGCCGCCAGTTCGTCGCGCACTTCCTCGGGGGCGCCCCGTATTTGTGATCTGCACTGGCATGAACGCATCATGACAGCAGAAATAGCATTTGGCAACCGCTGGACTCGCTCCCCGCGCCGCACCATCTCGGGCCGCCAGGTGCGGGTTAGCCGTTGCTTGGCAAGTCCACATACGGGCCGGCGATGAAGTCGTAGGGGCAGGTCAGGGCGCTGATGTCCTTGACCGTGCGGGCAGGATTGCCGACCACGACCGTCTCCGGCGGCACGTCCCGCGTGACCACCGCTCCGGCGCCGACAACTGCGTTGCAGCCAATCGTGACCGCCGGCAGCACGGTAGCATTGGCGCCGATCTTTGCCCCCGGCTCAATCGTTGGCCCTTTGATGCAGCGGGATACCTCCGGACAGCGCGGATGTGGAGCATTCGTCAGCACGGCACGCGGGCCAATCCAACAGCCGGCCTTGAGGATGGTGTATTCCGGCACGAAGGCTTGCGAGTGGACGCGGACTCGATCCTCGATGACCACGTGATGCTCGATCACGCTATGGCTGCCGATGGAGACGGAGTCGCCGATGATATTGCTCTCGCGGAGGAGCGCGCCGTGGCCGGTCTGAAAGCCACTGCCAATGGTGTTGCCAGCGTAGATAACGGTGTGGGACCGGATGGTGGCTGCCGGCCCGATGTAGGTGGCGAGTGTCCCCGGCGCGGCGCTTTGTGGTGGCTGGCCGATGATGACGAAATCGCCAACAGTGCAGTCGGCACCCAAGTACACGGCCGGATACAGCCGGAATGTCGGCTGCGCGGAGCGTAGGGGCACGGCATGTCGTTCTGTCGAGAATTCAGCCACGTGACGGTCCTGCTCCTCCCCAAACTACCCACTGACCACTAGCCACTAGCCACTGACCTCGGCTCGTTACTCCAGTCGAGCGTGATGGCTGCGCCACCGGCGGCTACGCTGTCGGAAGCCGCTGCCAGCAGCTTAACGACCTCCCAGCCATTGCTGCCACCGCTCAACGGTTGCTCCCCCTGGCGAATGCAGTCGAGAAAATGGGCCACTTCCTCCCGCAACGGCTCGGCCTGCCGGATCCGCGGGATCACGAGATCACCACTCCGCATCAAGAGTTGATACTCGCCATAGCTCTCGAACCGATCCCAGCGCGCGGGGAGTTGGCCGGCCGGTCGGCCGTTCCCATCCGGCCCGACCCATTCGACGCCTTTGTCATAGACCTGTACTTGCCGGTCGAGATCCACGTCGTCGAAGACCACCATCTTGCGTGTTCCAACGACGACGACTTCGCGCACCTTGCGCGGATCGAGCCAACTGACATGCACCTGCGCTGCTGGCGGGCCAAGTGACACGCCATCCTGGCCCGAATCGAACTCGAAGTGCAAGAAGGCCACGTCCGCGATGGCGCTGCGGAGTAGGTGCAGACCTTGGGCGATTACGCGCGTGGGCCGCTGCCCCAGCAAGTACAGAATGATAGCGATGTCGTGGGGGGCCAAGTTCCACACGACGTTGACGTCTTGGCGCACCTGACCGAGGTTCAGGCGCCGCGAGGTGACGTAGAGCACGTCGCCCAGCTCGCCGTTCGCAATCAAGCTGCGAATATAGCGCAGTCCGGGGTTGTATAGAAACGTGTGGCCGACCATCAGGGTCAGTCCGTGTCGGTGGGCCAGCTCCACCAGCTCAACGCACTCGGCCGGCGTTGTCGCCAGGGGCTTTTCTACCAGCACGTGCTTGCCGGCCAGCAGTGCCTGCCGCGCCAGAGCGTGGTGAGTTTCGGCCGGGGTGGCGATGGCCACCGCGTCAATGCCGGGTGCGGCCAACAGCGCGTCCATAGACGTGAACGTTTGTATCCACGGATAGCGTTGCTGCATGGCCCGCACCCGATCCGCTTGCAGATCGCACACGGCAGCCAGGGGTCTGCCTGGTAGCTCGGCGAAGTTGCGGGTTAGATTAGGTCCCCAGTAGCCGGAGCCTACGACGGCGACCAGTGGCACGCCGGATTTCGTAGTCATAGCACCTACAACGTATCCTGCATCCGAGGGCTTGTTCTGCACCCTACAGGCCGTCTCTTCGCCAACTTGATATTAGGCACCGTTAGCGGGTGGTGATCCGTCCGAGGGGAGGAGTCGCCAGCGTGCCGGCTGCTCCAGGGCCACATCATAGTCCCGGCCGTGCCGCACGACCCGCACACGATACAGGCGGTCGTGATAATCCATCACGTCGTCGCGCCGCGGGAGCGGCTGGTCACGGTAGATATGTGGCGACAGATAATACTCGCCGGGGCCCAGCAGCACCGGGTCGAGTGTCACTTCCAGACAGCCGTGTCCCTGCAAGTTCAGCGTGGGAAGGCCCTGTTCATCGCTTGTCAGACCACAGGCCACCACGCCATCCACGCGCGTGATCGTCACGACTGCTACCAGGTCGTCGTAGGTAGCATGGCTTGCATAGTACAGTCGAATGGTGGCCGGCTCATTGCTCGTGAGCAGGTGGGTGGGCTGCCCGTCCGATCCAGTGATTTCGACTCGCTCGATTCGCACTTCTTGGGTCCCGTAGCGGCGGCCGTCGGCGAGAGGCTCGGCAGCGTGCTCCTGACCTGCTCCGTCTGCACCATCTGGAGCCACAACGGATTGGACCGACCGAGTAGCCACCTGCGCCAGCCGCTCGGCTTCCTGCCGGCGCACCGAGGCCTCGTACTGCGAGCAGACCTCGACCGGCGTACCGTCGGCGATGAGCCGGCCCCCATCCAGCCAGAGGACGCGAGTGCAGAGGCGCTGAATGAGCGAGAGGCTGTGCGACACAAACAGCACCGTCTTGCCACTCTCGCAGATGGTGCGAATGCGGTCGAAGCATTTGGCCAGAAAGTAGCTGTCGCCGGCCGAGAGCGCCTCGTCAATGATCAGAATATCCGCTTCGACCGAGATGGCCAGCGAGAACGTCAGGCGTGCTTGCATCCCCAGCGAGTAGGTCTTGAACGGGAACTCCAGGTAGTCGCCAAGCTCCGCAAAGGCAGCGATATCGTCGAATCGCGTATCAATGTCGCGCCGGCTCAGGCCGAGCAGCGCACCGCCTAGATAGACGTTCTCGCGGCCGGTGAACTCCGGATGGAAGCCGGTGCCCAGCTCCAGAATGGTCTGGAGTGAGGCGTTCACTTGGATCAGCCCGGAGTCGAGCGGTGCCACGCCGGAGATGAGGCGCAGCAAGGTCGTTTTTCCCGCGCCGTTCCGACCGATGATACCCACGACTTCGCCAGCGTGCAGGTCAAAGGTCACGTCGCGCACGGCCCAGCGCTGCTGGTGCAGCGGCCGCCGCCGTAGCAGCTCCCACAGGCGGTCCTCCTGCCGCGCGTAGACCTTGTAGAGCTTGCCTGCCTGCCGGACGGAGATCATCAGCGGCCGGTCGGGCTGTGCCGATGGTTTTGTCGCCTGTAGGGGCGCGACATGTTGTGCCCCTACGCATGTTGCGCCCCTACGCATATCGTATCCCTACAGAATATCCGCAAGCAGCCGCCGCGCCCGATCAAAGACCGCAAATCCTCCGACCAAGGCAACGAGGGCCGCCAGGCCAAAGGCCGCAACCGGCACGGCGTCGAACGGCAGCCCGGTCAGCAGCGCGCCGCGGTACAGCGCGGTGAGATGCGCGAGCGGGTTTAGCCAGATGATGGGGCGGAGCGGGGTCGGTAGTACGGACTCTACATAAAAGATCGGGGTCAGGAACATACCGATCATGAACGTAATCTGGACCAACTCTTTGATATCGCGGAGAAAGGCCCCCACGGCTCCCAGCAGCCACGCTACCCCAACGGTGAAGGCGATCTGCGCCAGCAAGATCAGCGGCAGCCCGACGGCGCCCCACGGCAGTCCACCCTGGCGCCACGTCAGCACCGGCACGATCACGAGCAGCCCAACGAGCAGCGAGAGCAGACTGGCCGCCAGCGAATACAGCGGAACAACCTCCAAGGGAAAGCGCACGTGCTTCACGAGCGACCGATGGGTCGCCATCGCCTCGGTCGCGCGCGTGGCTACATCCGTCACCGCCACCCAAGGCAGGAGACCAAGTACGACGTACAGCGCATACTGGTCGGGTGGCGCATCGGGAGCGAGGCGCGCCCGGAAGACAAAGGCAAAGATGAAAGTGTACGCGCCGACGAACAGCAGTGGGTGGACTACTGCCCAAGCCAAACCGAGCGTCGAGCCGACGTAGCGCAGACGCAACTCACGTTCGGCGATGGTCCGCCACGCCTGGATGTGCCGGACAACGCCGATCAAGCGTACCAGCAGCGGGCGCTCTTCCGGGCGTTCTCCCAGGTATTGCCAAGTCATGGCGGCGCAGTATAGCATTGAGTCGCAGATGGTACGGGGCCACTGGCGAGTCCTCCTCGTTCCCCGGCCCTCCACAACACGGATCAGTCCCATGTCTACACTGACCAGCGGCGAGCGCCACGTGCAGCGCGTGTTCGACTACGAGCACCGACGCGCCCGCGAATCGCGCCTCCTCGACATCCAACCGCGCCTTGTTACTCAGTTCCTTAACGACATGCAGCTACCCGCGACATGGTTTCCTGGCAAGGATGCCCTTGACGTCGGCTGCGGTACCGGACGATGGAGCTACGCGCTTGCCGAGCTAGGTGCCCACGTGACGGCGCTCGACCTCACAGCGGCCGGGTGTCGCGCTACCCGTCAGGTGCTACGGCCATACGCTGCCGGACATGTCGTCCAAGCCAGCGTCGGAAGCTTGCCGTTGTCATCCGAGTCCTTCGATTTCGTCATGGCATGGGGTGTGCTGCATCATACGCCGAATACGCGGCGCAGCTTCGAGCAGCTCGTGCCCCTAGTGCGACCAGGCGGCGTGCTCTACATCATGGTCTACGAACGGACCAACCGCGCCAAGCACCTGTTGACGGAAGCGCTGCGGCTGGTGCTCCGCCAACTCCCTGACAAGCAGCGCTATCACGTGTGCAGGCATCTCGTTATCAAGAACGCGAAGCGCGCTGGCCGCCTCCAGCGCTGGCTCAAGGTCTACAACGCAAGCCAGACCTCCGCCCAGTACGACCTCGCAGCGATGCAATTCGACGCCTACGACGCCTACTCCCCGCGCTGGAACCATGTCCACACGTGGCGCGAGGTCCGGGAATGGTTTACCCGTGCCGGCTTCATGGACCTCACACTCACCCATCCAGTGCGCTATACCGATCCGGAAATGGTGCGGATCAGTGGCGAGTGTGGCGGCGCGATCCATATGCGCGGCACAAAGCCGCGGGGCCGGTCTCCGGCGAAAGCAGGGTGCTTATGACCACTGCACTGCGTATTGCCCACGTCGGCAACATCGCCAACAATGCCTATAGCAACGCCAAGTTCCAGCGGCGCCTCGGACTGGCAGCAGACTCCTACAACTACCCTTTCGAGTTCGTCTTTGGGCATCCTGAATGGGAGGACGCAGACTTCGATGTCCGCCTGGGACTCTTTCAGCCACCCGACTGGCGGTCGGTGCCGTTCACCAATGACTACGTGCGCCCATCCTGGGCCAAATACCTCAGCGGTCGCCGATTCCCTTACAGCTACGAGACGTACCACGAGGCGAGTGGCGCTGCCGGCCTCTCAGGTCAACTCCTCGATACGGGTCGCGTATGGACGGCGGTGCCAGGCAACGGTGGTGTTCCTGGTCAGAGGGTGTCACTTGTGATGACGCTCCGGCGGCTGATGCGGGCCGCTGGTCAGAGGTATGCGGCCCTCACCCGTCAGGGCCAGCCGAACACTCTGGAACGGATCCAACTGTATGTCCTGCGGTGGGTGCGCCTCGCCCTGAACTATGTGTGGGCGTGGCGGGTGCAATCGGGGCTACTGCTGAATGATCGGTTGCGAGAGATGCGTACCGATATGCGCGAGATCGGCGTGGATTCACGCATTGCGCGGGCTGGTCATCGCTTACAGCCCCTGGACTACACTGATCTAACCTGCTGGCGCTCGTTCCGGCCGTTAGCACAGGACTATGACCTCACCGTGCTCTACGGGCCGGAAGCGACCAAGGCCGGGTTGCTATCGCCGGATCGTCCCTATATTGCCTTCGAGCACTCGACCATGCGGACGCTGCCTTTCGAGAACACGGTGCAAGGGCGGCTACTGGCGCTCGGCTACCAATTGGCCGACGCCTGCATTATCACCAACCCCGACGTAATCGGCTCCGCCAAGCGTCTGGGGCTAAAGCACTATCGGTTCATTCCGCATCCTGTAGATGAGGCGAAATACTGCCCCGGTGAGACGCCTCTCGCCGATGAGCTACGGCGCGAGCTGCGGGTGCCGCTAATCTTTTTCTGCCCCAGTCGCCATGAATGGAGCAATGGGTCGGACAGCAAGCGCAGCGACCGCGTGATTCGGGCCTTTGGCCGCTATGTGCGCGAGGCCGAGCCGGCGGGAGTGCCCGCAGCCGCCTTAGTGCTCACCGAATGGGGAACCGATGTGCGCGCCAGTCGGCAGTTATGTCGTGACCTCGGCATCGAGGGGCGGGTGGTCTGGCGCCACCCGATGCATAAAATGCGTCTGCTGGAGTACTACCGAGCAGCCGATATTGTGCTCGATCAATTCCACGAGGCCGTCGGGAGCTTCGGTACGGTGACGGTGGAGGCCATGGCCTGCGCCCGGCCCGTCATCATGTACTTCAACCCGCAGGTCCACGAGTGGTGCTTGGATGAGAATCCTCCGATTCAGTCCGCGCTGACCACGCCGGAGATCTATGGGCGGTTAGTGGCGCTCGCCGGGAGCGCCGAGCGACGCGCGGCCGTCGGCGCGCAGTCGCGGGTATGGGTCGAGCGGTGGCATGGCTGGCAGCGTGTCGCCGAGGCGCACCTGGAGCTTTACCGTGAGGTCTTCGACCGCCGGGGCGACACGGCGGCCGTGCATGCGCTGGAGGCTATCGCCGTGCGGCCACCTGCATTAGAAACGTAAAGCGCCGCGGCCTGCAAGCCGTCGCTGCCGCTGCGGCTCACCCCCTCCCCCTATCCATCGCCAAGCGATAAGGAGGGGGAGTGCGGTAGATGTGAGTGCGCCATGCTATGATGGAGCCGACCGGTGGGCAGGTGCAGGGCGACCAGCGCGGCAAGGGCGTGTCGCTCGGCATCCGCCAGACGGCGGTCGTTTTGACCAGTCATCCAGGCGAAAGAAGGGTTGCCGCGATGAGCACCACTGTCACACCTGTGTCACCGGAGACCGCTGCGCGGGTGGATGGTCCGCTGCCCATGAGTGTAGGCGATGCCATCCGCACCCGGCGCACGATCCGCAACTGGTTGCCGGACCGGCCGGTGGCGGAGGCACTCATCAACGAACTCCTCGAAGCGGCCCTCTGGGCGCCGTCTGCGTGCAACATGCAGCTGTGGGACTTCGTGGTTGTCACCAACGAGGCGACGCGGCAACAGCTCGAAGATGCGGTGCCGTTCGCCACGCAGGCGCCGGTGCTGATCTTCGTCTGCTACAACACACGCTTCTCCGAGGGCAGCTTTGCCCATATTCAGGGCGCATCGGCGTCCATCATGAACATGCTGCTCCAGGGGCACGCCCTAGGTCTCGGCGGCTTTTGGCAAGCCACTATCCACGACCGCGCCAAGCTCCACGCGGTCCTGCGCCTTCCGGACGATGTAGATGTGTTGGCTACGGTGCTCTTCGGGTATCCGGCCGAGCGGCCGGGGGCACCGGCGCGGCGCGATCCCTCGCATATGACGCACTGGGAACAGTATCATCCGCGCCCGCGCCTCCCGTCGTCACCCAATCCGCGCGACTGGACCCTGACGCAGGTTGCCGATTATCAGCAAGCCCGCATTCGCGCCGGACCTAAATACAATAAGCCGATCCGCTCCGAGTTCGAGGTTGTGACGCGGTTCGGTCAGGAAGCGCTGCGGCAAGAGCTGGGAGCAGTGAAACATGGAAGCAGCTCCGGCAGCGCCAACCGGAGCGTGTGGCTCGATCTGCTGCCGTGTACCGGCCTGTACCTGGAGCATTTGATGCCGGCAGCACCCGACGCCGACGTTCACTTCATCGAGCTGACCGAGCAAACCGCCCAGTTTGCACAGCGTCGGTTGCCGCGCCCGGCCCAATCGCACCACTATGAGGGAAGGATTGACCTCCCGGATGCCAGTGTGGACGTGGCGACCTGCGTCTTCCGCCTCGAAAATCTGCCGCCGCCAGAGCGGATGCGGCTGCTCACTGAGGCCTACCGCGTGCTGCGCCCGGGGGGAGCCTTGATCCTCGCGCACATCAGTCGGCGCTCGTACTTCGCGTTGATGCAACCGATTCGCTGGCTCCTGGGCAGACGCGACGTGCAATACGTTCTGGGGACCGATCCGTCGCTCGGTCCGTTTGTGCCGTTGGGGCCGCGCGACGTGGTGCAGGGACTGGCCAATGTTGGCTTCCGCCGCGAGCGCGGTGCCAGCCACTTCCCGCTGCCGCCGGAGGACGAGGCCCGGCACCGGGTCCGGGCACTGCGTCCGCCGCTCGCCTACGCGCAGTATCCGGTACAGACGCTCTACAGCCTCACTCGGCCGCTACATCGGCTGCTCGAACCGTGGAGCAAGCTCCAATTGGCCGTGTATCGCAAGTGAGCGCGCCAGCGTGCGACCGTGCCGACTGGCCGGCGGCGCTGGCGTGCGTCTCCGATTACTGGGTGCAGCAGGCGGCTCCCGGTGGTGAGACGCGCTGCGCCGTCCACGGGGTCGAGCATACGGCGCGCACCGCCACCTCCATCGTCGTTGACCTGGCACTCCATCGAGTCACCGGTCAGGACCGCTATTGGGAGCGGGCGCAGCGGCGCGCTCGGCGTGTGGTTGCACGCCTGGTGCGTGATCCGGAGCACGGTGCTTGGGTTTTCGCTCCGGGCCGCCTGGACCCCTATAACTGCTCCAACAACGTTATTGACAGTGGCGAGTGTGCCCGTTGCTTGGGAACTCTGCTGCTCTATGCCAATGAGACGACGCCAGACGCGCACAATCAAATGGGAATCGGTGGTGCGCGTCTGGCGCGTCCCCGGCTCGACGCTGCGCTGCAGGAGTGCGTTGCGGAGGCGTTGCGCCGCAACGCGACGACCTACCTCGCCGACGCGGTGACGACGAAAGAGGTCACTAATCAACGGTTGTGGGGGGCCATGGGTCTGGCGACCGCGGCGCGCGCGCTGGGCGAGTCGACATGGTTCGCTGCCGTACACGAGAGTATCGAGCGGTCCCTAACGGAGCAGCACGCGGATGGATCATTTCCCTATCACCCGGCGCCGGAGCGCTTTGGTCTCCATCCCGGCGCGGCGGATATTTCGGTCTATTACCAGGCGCGGGTGCTGACCTATCTGTGGCATGCCCTGGCGATGCTCGGCGAGGACGTGGGCACGGTCCGCGGGCCAGCGCTTGCAGCCCTCCGCCGCGGTCTCGATTTTCTGGTAGCGACGTACACGCCGGCTGGGGTGAAGTGTGCTGCGCTGGAGGGCAAGCGCTGGTTTTGGGCCGGCCCGTATGAGGTCGGGAGTCACCCGCTCGACGTGTATGCGCTGCTGCATGGAGCGGCACGGTTTGCGGACGGCTCCCTCAGTACGCTGGCGGAGCAGGCGTATGCCGTCTGGCGGCAACGCCTAGCGAGGCTGGTGCTGGTCTGTCAGGAGCCAGCCGGCCGCGACGATTTCATCTGCCCGGACTTCCACGCTGCCGACGCCGCGTGGCTCGCGGCGCTGATCTTGCACCCCTCGCCGGGTGGCGCCTCACCCCCTAGCCCCCTCTCCACCAGTGGGAAGGGGGAGGCGGTGGCTGCCGGGAGCCACGCGGCGCCGCAGGTGCGTCTGTTTGCGGATGCCGGGCTGGTGCGCCTCGGGACGGCTGAGTCGGTGGCACTACTGCGGACGCGCAAGCGGCCGGCCAACGTGCTGTATGGCGGTGGCGTCGGCGGTGGTAGTCTGCTCTACGTCGGTCACAAGTCCGGCGACTGGCAGGACATGATTGCGCCAGCGCGGGAGGTGCCAATTAGCCCCGGCAACCTGACGTGCTGGCCCTGGCAACGCCGGAGGAGGGCGGCCTTGCGGGCGTTCCTGGCAGTCAATCGTCCCGGCCGGGAGTTGCGCCAGTGGCTCTTCGTCGCTCGCATCCGCTGGCGACAGAGAACATTCCTCGCAGCGGTCCGCGCGCTCTGGTGCAGCTGGTTACACCCCCTTTGCCAGGCCTGGGATGAGGTCTATGCAACTCATTGGGCGCTCGACGCCGCGCCGAGGTTGCTGCCAAATGGGGTACAAGGCACGGTCCGGCCGGCACGGCGCGACGGCGCGCCGCTCGCGGGCGTGACCGTGCGGCGCCGAGTCTCCGTCGAGAACGGCACCGTGCGGGTGCGGGAGGCGATCTCAGTGGCGACGCCGCTGCGCCGCCTCCTGTATGTGGTGCCGGCAACGGCGCGAGCACTGGATACCGAGCCAGCCGCGCTGGCAGACGCCCGGCCTACGGTACACGGCACCGTTAGCCATCTCGACTTCCCGCGGCGGATGCTCGCCACTCCGTTTGAAGCGCAGATCGAGTACGTGCTGTGACCAACTCCATCGGGCGGCGGCAGGATGACCGGCCGGGCCCACACTATTCGAGGGAGGCGCGGTGGCGCCGAACGAGTGTGCTGGCGGCAAGCGGTTTTGTCGGCCTGGCCATCCTTACCTACGCGCCGATGCTGCTCTTCGACCGGCTCTTGGTCAATGCCGACGTCTTCCTGGCCTATCTTCCGGCCCATCTCTGGCTGGCCGCGGGGCTGCGGGCCGGCGAGCTGTGGCTGTGGACGCCGCATTTGCTCACCGGCTTTCCGCTGGCCTTTACCGAGTATGGCTGGTTCTACCCGCCCACGTGGCTGGGGCTGCTTGTCGCGCCCGGTCCGCGCGGCTATTGGGTAGCCGTCGCGTTGCACGCGGCGGCGGCGGGTATCGCGACCTACGGGTTAGCGCGGTCTTGGGGCCGGTCGCCGGCCGCCGCCGGGATCGCAGGCGCTGTCTACCAGTTGAGTGGGACCGTGGCCGGCGGCGCCGCGCTCCTGAACTTCGGGACCGTGTTCTGGGCACTGCCGTTCCTCTGCTGGTGCGCGGATGGGCTGCGCCGCGCCGCCGTAAACTCACACCGAGTCGCGTGGCAAACGCTCCTTTTCCGCTGCCTGCTTGCCGCCGCCGCCGTCGGCCTCATCGCGCTTTCCGGGCACCCTCAGCTGGTCGCGCTCGTGTGCGTCGGCGCCGGGGTCTATGCCGTAGTCACGACGGCCGCAGTCCAGTGGTCAGCGGTCACAAGCCACGAGCCACGAGTGGCGGTGTGGCGCGTCTGGATAGCGCCGGTGGCCTTGCTGGCCGCGGGCCTGGCGGCCGCGCCACTGGCAGCTATCCGTATCATGCCAACGCTCGCAGTGGCTACCCTCTCGCCACGCGGGCAAGGGCTGGCGGACGCCGCAGCGGCGGTTGGCTCCGCACCGCCATGGGCGCTCGCCGCCGGGCTGACGCTGCCAGGTTTAGAGGTGCTGCCGGCGCTCTCGCCAACGTGGGTTGCTTACGTCGGCATCGTACCGCTGGCGCTCGCCGGCTATGCGGTGTGGCGCTGGCGAGCGAGGCCTCCCCTCGCCCCCCGTCATTCCCGCTTGCGCGGGAATCCACCTCCCGGCCACAAGGTCCTCCTGCTCACATACGCCGCCAGCGGTCTCATCCTGGCTTGTGGCAGCTTCACACCGCTCTACCCGCTGCTGCTGGAGGTGCCTGGCTTTGCGCTCTTCCGCGATCCGACGCGCTGGCTCATCCTCTGGGTGTTCGCCACCGCCCTGCTCGCTGCGGACGGCTACGATGCGTGGCGGGCGTCCGGCGGAGCAGAGCATGCGGTGGCGGGACAGAGCCGCACCACTCGCGGGCCAAAACTCCGGCCATGCTGGACAGACAGCGGGGACCTTCGACCGCCGGAGTTTTGGCCCGCGACACCTGGCACCGTCCGTGCGGCTCTGCCCCGGTCGCCCCGTGATCGCGGCCGGTGGGCACTGCTGGCGGTAGTCCTGATCGTGGCCGGGCATCTCGTCGGTACCGGCGCGCTCGTATTCGGACGTAACCTCTTGCTGGAGCAGGTCGGCCAACCACTCGCCCAACGCCTGGCCGCCGATCCGGCCCGCGCCTTCACCGCCGCGCGCTACGAGACCACGTTTGCTGCGTACCTGACCCAGGCCCAACGCGCGCTCGATCCCCGCCAGCTGGCAGTGTTGGGGCCGCTGGTGGGTCTCGTGGCGGCAGGGTGGTGGTTTTGGTCGCGTTGGGCGCAGACACGGCGGATGCAGCCATTTGTCGTGCTTGCCGTCGTCATCGCGCCACTGCTGCTGTTCATGTGGTCGCGGTTTCCGACGGTCCCGCCCAGTGCCGGCGCTGATGAGCTGGCGCAGGTTGCCGCGCTGCCCGGCCTGCGCGAGGGGAGTGCCCGCGTGTGGAGCTGGAAGCTGCGGGCCGCGGCGTATGAGCTGAACCTCGCCACGCTCGCGGCGCAGGGCAATGCCCCGGCCGCCACGTTTGCGTTGCAGCGAGCCAGTCTGACGCCGAACTGGGGGCTGGCCGTGCGCGTGCCACAACTCGGCGGCTACGAGAACTTGCTGTCGGTGCGCCAAGCGGTCGTCGCCGGCGCGACGCACTCCGAGCGCGCCGCGCCGGTACAGCTCCCGCAGCCCCGGCTGGCCCCGGGACAGCTACCACAAGGCTTGCTGGAGGCGCTGGCCATCCGGTACCTCGTGCTGGCCCGGGACGCGCAGAAGAAGCCGCACCTGGATATGCACCGCTGGCGCCCACTGCGCGACGGCGCGGCGCCCGCGCACGCCGGTACGATGGAGGTATGGGTCAATAGCCGGGCACAGCCGCGGGCCTACCTCGTCCCGGCCGCACGTGTCGTCAATTCGGCGGCGGCAGCCTGGGAAGCCGTTGCCGCGCCGAGCTTTGATCCGCGCCGGACCGTGGTACTGGAAGGGGTGGATTCCCGCTTTCGCGGGAATGACGAGAGTAGGGCCGGGGATGACGAGAGTAGGGCCGGGGATGGAGGGAGTGGGGCCGGGAGTGGCGGAGGCAGGGCCGCGAATGATAGGAGCGGGGCCGGGGAAAGGGAGCAGCCGGTCAACGGTCAAGATACTCCTGGCTCGGTGCGCTTGACGAGTGCCCGACCGGAGCGGATAGCGATTGCGGTCGAGGCGGCCACGGATGCCTGGCTGGTACACGCCGACGCCTGGTTTCCCGGCTGGACGGCGACGCTCGATGGCGTGCCTACGCCCGTGCTGCGGGCGAACTACCTCGTCCGGGCGGTGGCCGTGCCGGCCGGAGAGCATGAGATCGTCTTCAGCTATGATCCACCCGACTACGCCACCGGCCGTACCATCAGCATCGCCGCGTGGAGCGTGCTTGGCGCGGCTCTCGTGGCAGTTGTCCTGCGCGGCCGGCGGCGACGACTACACTTCTGACGAGTGAATATGACTCGGACCAAGTACGTCGTGATCTACACCGACGGGGCCTGTTTGGGCAATCCGGGCCCTGGGGGCTATGGCATCGTGCTCATACACGGCAGCCGCCGGAAAGAGCTGTCCGGTGGCTATCGGCGGACCACGAACAACCGCATGGAGCTGTTGGCGGCGATAGAAGCGCTGGCAGCGTTGAAGCAGCCTTGTCGGGTCACGCTGTTCAGTGACGCGAAGTACGTGGTGGATGCCATGCGGCAGGGCTGGGCCGAGAAGTGGCGTGCGAACGGCTGGAAGCGCAACAAGCGAGAACGCGCCAAGAATCCCGATCTCTGGGAGAGGCTCCTGACGCTCTGCGCGACGCACGACGTCACCTTCCGCTGGGTGAAGGGCCACGCCAACGATCCCGAGAATGAGCGCTGCGACGAGCTGGCCAAGGCCGCGGCCGCGCAGCCGGACCTACCGGTGGATGAAGGCTACGAGTCGCGGGATGCTCTTGGCCCCCACCCTAGCCCTCCCCCGTGCTGACGCACAGGGGAGGGAACGCGCTCCCTGCCCCTGCGGAGCGGGGGGACGGGCGCAGCATGCTGCGCCCCTACCTTGGCACCGCTATCTACCCCTGCCGATGGTGCGGTGCGGGCTGCCCGGCCGGCCCGCGGAAGAGCAGCGCGAACGCGCTCGCCGCGAGCACGTAGAGTAGCGCTGTGCCGAGGAAGCCGGGCCGGTAGCCGAAGGCGCTAATCAACTGCCCACCGATGGCAGTGCTCAAGGCCGCCGCGAGGTTGTTGGTCACGAGCAGCGCCGCCGTCACCGTGGCGCGGCTCGACTGGTCCACAATCGTCATGGCGAAGCTGTCGCGCACCGGAAAGGCCATGTTCATCAGCGAGTTACGCATTACGTAGGCAGTGGCGGCGAAACCGAGCGCCGGTGGAAACCCGATCAGGAGTAACAGTGGCACGGAGGCGAGCTGCGTCAGGGCAATGCTCAGGACCGGCCCTAGTCGCGTCGCCAGGACGGGCGCGACCAGCGTGGCCACGACGCGCAGCCCCAGCGAGGCGGCGCTCATCGTGCCGTAGAAGGCAGCGGAGGTGCCCAGCTCCTGCACGAAGAAGACGTTCAGGAAGGGAATCGTCAACCCGGCGCCCAAGCGAATAAGACCGTCGGTGGTGATGAGCTTGGCCAGCACCGTTGCACTGCGGCGCGACAGGGTCCAGCGCCGGGTCTCCGGCGGTTGATAGGTTTCGCGCAACAGGAGCAGCACCGGCAAGGTGAAGGCCGAAGCAGCGCCGGCAGCCAGCAGGGTCGCCCGGTAGGACCACACCTCCGAGAGGGCTAGCCGCGAGTCTTGCAGCCATTGCGGGACGTGCCCGCCGAGCAGACTGCCGACAATCGTGCTGACCAGAAAGAGCGCCGCCATGGTGCTGAACAGGTAGGTACGCTCGCGCTGGGAGCTGTTGTGCGCCAGAAACGGCGCTTGCGCTGCCAGGGCGATGGCGCCGCCGGCCCCGGCCAGCGCACCGCTGATGAGCAATAGGAGCGGCGTGGTGAGCACCAGCTGGCCGAAGACGCCGCAGCCTACGCCCAGGCTGCCCCAAACAAGCGCTTGCTTCGTGCCCCAGCGGTCGGTGAGGAGGCCGGCCGGCAGCGCGGCGATCCCGGCGGCAGCCATCGTTACGGCGAGCAGTTGGCCCAGGAACGCGGCGTCGAAGCCGAGCGCCTGGATGTAGAGGTTGAAGATGATCCGTGTGACGCCGACGGTGAAGCCGCCGAGAAAGGCCACCCAGAGATAGAGCCGAGCGTTGCGTGAAAAGCTGCCGAGGGCGTCAATGTACGCCCGTAGCTCCCGCTCGGCCGTTGACCACAGTGCATGGGCCGGTTCAGCACGGTTCAATACGGTTTGCCAGTGGATTCAGAGCAGGTGACGCGCCGGCGGCCGGCTGTGCCGCTGGCCCCCTGCGGAGCGGTACTTTGCAGACAGGCCCTAGCCGGCCACCTGCGGTAGCTCCGAGAGGGCGGCCTGGACCTGCTCCGCCGGGTACTCGTAGTCCTCCAGGTCGCCGCCCAGGTAGGCATCGAACGCGCCCATGTCGAAGTGGCCGTGCCCGGACAAGCCGAAGAGAATTGCCCGCGAGCGGCCTTCCGCTTTCGCCTGTAGCGCCGAGTCTATCGCCGCCTTGACGGCGTGAGCGGACTCCGGCGCCGGGATAATTCCTTCGCTCTGCGCGAACTGAATGGCGGCGGCGAAGACGGGGTTCTGCGGATAGGCCACCGCCTCGACCACACCATGCTCGACGAGGTGGCAGAGAAGCGGAGCGTCGCCGTGATAGCGCAGGCCGCCGGCGTGGATGCTGGGTGGCACGAAGGTGTGCCCCAAGGTGTACATCTTGACGAGCGGCGTCAGGCCGACGGCATCGCCAAAGTCGTAGGTGTAGGAGCCACGAGTGAGGGTGGGACAGGCGGCCGGCTCTACGGCCAGGATGCGGGGCTGACTGGCCAGAGCGGCACGGATGGTGCCAGGTGTGGTGCCGCTCTGGCCCGGCACCTGCTTACCCGCAGTGAGCTTATCCTGCACGAAGGGAAAGGCCAGACCACTGAAGTTGCTCCCCCCACCGACGCAGCCAATCACCTCGTCCGGCGCTTCTCCGGCCATCTCCAGCTGGCGCTTGGCCTCCAAGCCGATGACGGTCTGGTGCAAGAGCACGTGATTGAGCACCGATCCCAAGGAGTAGTGGGCATCGTCATGGGTCGCGGCGTCCTCCACCGCCTCCGAGATGGCAATGCCTAACGACCCCGGCGAGTCCGGGGTCTGCGTCAGCACCTGACGACCGCCGGCAGTCCGGTCGCTGGGGCTGGGGATGACCTCGGCCCCGAATACTTGCATCATCGAGCGGCGGTAGGGCTTCTGCCGGTACGACACCTTGACCATATACACCGTGCAGTCGAGACCGACAAACTGGCAGGCCATTGCCAAGGCGCTGCCCCACTGCCCGGCACCGGTTTCCGTGGTAAGGCGCTTTATCCCCTCGGCCTTGTTGAAATAGGCCTGGGCGATAGCGGTGTTCAGCTTGTGCGAGCCGGCCGGACTGACACCCTCGTACTTGTAGTAGATGTGGGCCGGCGTATCCAGCGCCCGCTCCAGGCGTCGTGCCCGGTGGAGCGGCGTGGGACGATAGAGACGATAGACTTCGCGTATTGGCTCAGGAATCTCGATCCACCGATCACCGGACACCTCCTGCCCGATCAGCGCCATGGGAAACAGGGGCGCGAGGTCGTCCGGTCCGACAGGCTGCCCCGTGCCGGGGTGCAGCACTGGTGGGGGAGGCGCCGGCAGATCGGCGATGATGTTGTACCAGGCCTGCGGGATGTCCTGTTCACCAAGACGGAAGATCATCGGTTCGGTCATAGCACCAACTCCTTTCTGCGGCGTCTACCTGTACATGGGCGATCCGCTCATCAACCGTTGGGCCAAGTATACGCCCTGACCACCCAACAAACGAGCAGGGCCGGAGGCCGGGCTGCTGACAAGGGAGCGGTCCGATGATGGTCTCCATCAGGATTTTCAGGATGCACGGATGAGCAGGATGGATTCCCGCGCCAGCGGGAATGACGGTTTTTGCACAGGTCTCCGTGGCGGGAATGATGAAGGGGCGGCCAGCCAGCGCCGGGGCGTCGGCACCAGTGTAGACAAGGCACGGCCATATAGGACGGTCAACTGGGTGTACACTAGGGACTGAGGTGGCGCCATGAGGGCCTGCCTCTGGAGCATCCGGCGCAGCCTCGCGCCATAACGTCCTTAAGTCAAGGGTGTGCGGGGAGGAAACCGTGGGGATGAGATGATGGGAAGGGGATTAGTGCTCTCGCTTCCTGATGCTGCGGTCGGTGTGGGAGGAACGATGTATACGACGATTACAGTGACGGCTATCTCGCTCAAGCCCAAGAAGTGGGACAAGGACTACAACGCCGAGAAGCTGGAGACCTACTTCCGCACGGCGGCGCGGGCGCAGGCCGATCTCATCGTCGCCCCGGAGGGTATCTTGGAAGGCTACGTGGCGATGGATGTCATCCGCAATCCAGAGCGCGGGCCGGCTATGCTGGAGATCGCGGAGCCGCTAGACGGTCCTTTTATCTGGCGCTTCCAACGGCTTGCACAGGAGCTCCGCACCTGCCTCTGTTTCGGCTTTGCCGAGCGAATTGGCAACGAGGTCTACAACACGGCCATCTTCATTGACCAGGGTGGTGACATCTGCGGACACTACCACAAGACCCAACTGGCGGAAGGTGCCCACTCCACTTGGTACTTCGACCGGATTGGGCGGCGGATTCGGGCTTTCGACACCCCGCTGGGGCGGATGGGCATGCTTATCTGCAACGACCGGGCCAACCCGCAGATCGCCCGGACCCTGGTGCTGGACGGAGCACGCTGCTTGCTGATTCCGTCGTATGGCACCAGGAAAAAGTCCCAGAATGCCATCGTCACGGCGCGGGCGCGGGAGAACGGTGTGCCGGTGGTACAAGCGAACGTGGGTAACAATCTGATTATCAGCAAAGGCGAGGTCGTAGCGTACAAGTGGGGCTGCGACCAAATCACGACGGCAGCGGTGGAGCTACCGGCGCTCCCGTCGGAGGCGGCGGCGCGCGGGGTGGAACGCGCGTACATGGCGGAGCAGCCCGTCGCCATGGCCGAACGCTATGAGCGCACGATGCAGCGCGTCCAAGCCGGCCATTGGAATGGGCGCCCTGGCCACACCCTGTCGGCTGCGGAGACCCGCGCCTATGGCCACTGGGAACGACAAGCTCTCTCAGCCGCAAAGCACACAGAGTAGGGGGAACCGGAGGCGGCCTAGATGACTGTCTGAATCAGGATTTTCAGGACGCAAGGATGATCGGGATGGATGCCCGCTAGCGCGGGCGGGACTCACTGCCCGGCCCTCACCCCATCCCTCTCCCACGGGGAGAGGGAGTAGCGGCCCCCCTCTCTGATCCCCCGGCGCCTGGATTGCGGCGCAAGCCGCAATGACGATTCTGGTTCCTCCCCATCACTCCAGTGGCCGCTCTATCCCCACAAGTAGAGAGGGCTAAGGGATGAGCCGCATCAGCCTACTCACCCTTCACCCTCGCCATCCTGCTCTTCTTGCTCCAACTCTTTTATGACCAAGAGTTTGCTCACGTTCTCGGCAAGCTCCTGGGTCAACTTGCGGATGCTTGCTGTATCGTCCCGAACATCCTTCAGCACCTTCCATACAGTGAAGTTCTCTAGCGCACGCCCCAGGATGTATGCGCCGATAAAGTACGCAACCCCGTTCACCAAGGCGTAAATCTCGTGGATGTTGGATTCTGCTCTACCTTGTATCGTAGTACACTGGACGACACCGACGAGCAGACCGACAAGCATGATTATCCCACTGGCTAGTCACATCCTGCCTCTCCTTCTGCGGCGGCCATGCTACGCCGATCCTTGACGATTTGGCCGTCTTTGATGACGACGGCGATGTTCTCGACTTGCTCTAGCGAGCGGATGTCGGCCAGCGGATCGGTCTTGGTGATAACAATATCGGCGAGCTTGCCGGCTTCCACCGTGCCGACGCTATCCTCCCAGCCCAGACACTCGGCGGCGACCTTGGTCGTGGCCACGATGGCCTCCATAGGCGTCATACCGATGTCGCACATCAGCCCTAGCTCGCGGAGGTTGGTGCCGTGTCGGGCAATCGCCGTGTCCGTGCCCATCGCAATGCGTATACCGGCCCGATAGGCTTTGGCGATGTTCTCGCGGTGGATATCGGTGATTTCGCGGCCCTTGCGGATGGCCCACTCGGCCGGCTTCTCGGCGCTTTCGGCCGCCGCCAGCGTTGCCAAGTGGACCGCCAGCGTCGGGACCAGAAACGTGCCCCGTTCCAGCATCAGCTCAATGGCCTCGTCGTCTATGTAGGTCCCGTGCTCGATGGAGTGAAAGCCGGCCCGCACTGCGTTCTTGAGACCCTCGGCCCCGTGCGCGTGTGCCATCACCTTGGCTCCGTCGTGGTAGGCGGCTTCCTGCGCGATCACCGCCAATTCTTCCGGTGCGAATTTCGTCTGGGTCGGCTGAGTGGTAGGGCTGTAGACGCCGCCGGTGGTGGCGACCTTCACCACGTCGGCGCCGGCGCGTAGGACTTCCCGCACCTTGGCGCGGACCTCCTCCACACCGTTGCACCGGCCGTCCGGTCGTCCCGGATAGGCCGGATACCGCAGCTCCAGGCCGGACGGCAGCCAGCCGTCACCGTGTCCCCCGGTGGGCGAGAGCATCGTAATGGCGATCTGGAGGCGTGGGCCCACGATCAACCCCGTCTCGACCGCCTGCTTGACCCCGAGATCGGCGCCCGCCGCGTCGCGCACGCTGGTCACACCGGCCTCGACCGTGCGGCGTAGGCGCTCCACCATCAGATAGAAGTGGAGGGAGAACGGCGTGCTCAATAGCTTCTCCACGCTGGCGCCTTCGGTCACCAGATGGACGTGCGTGTCAATGAAGCCGGGGAGGATATAGCCACCGGCGGCATCGAGTTCCGTGATCGTGTCATCCGGGATGGGAAGGGTGTCGGATGTGCCGACGGCGTGGATGCGGTTGTCGTGGAGCAGCACGGCGGCAGCCTCGACCGGCGGCGCGCCGGTACCGTCAATGAGCGTCCCGTTTCGGATCAGCGTGTGGACCATGGGCAGCAATCTCCTTATGCCGGTCGGCGCATCGTACCACTGACACGCGCCGTCTGTCATTCCCGCGCGCGCAGGAAGCCCGATGCACTATGAAGGGGCCTGGATTGCGGCTTCCGCCGCAATGACGAGATCGCGCCCGGCTAGGTCTGGTCACTCTCCACATTACCATTCACCACTGGTCATTCACTACTGGTCATTCACTACTGGTCATAAGCTGCGGCATCACTTTGTCCAGGAAATTCCGAGCGAGCACCTTGTAGCCCTCGGCGTTGGGATGCAGGTCGTCGGGGAGCAGGTGCGCGTGCTCCGGGCCGAAAATGTCCAGCCCATCCACGTACCGGAGGTGGCGATCCCCGTGCGCCTGGAGGACGGCTACGGCGGCGGCGACCTCCTCGCGCATGGCAGCGATGGTGAACCCGACCTCGTTCGGCTGCGTCTCCCGCCACGCGGCGTAGATGGGTGAAACAACGGCAAAGGGCGCGTCCGGGTGTTGCTCGCGGATGATCTGCACAAACCCGATGATCGCCGGCCGAAAGGTACGCACACTCAGGCTACCGGCGTTATGGACATTGATGCCGACCTTCATGGAAAGGAGGTCGGCGGGCCGATCTCGGATCATGCGTGCCACCATCGGCTCCAGGTGGCAGTTGCCGCCGTAGCCCAGGCAGGTCAGGTTCAGGTCACTTGCTCTGGCGACCAGCGCGGGCCAGGTCTCGGTCGGCCGCGCGGCTGTCCGGCAATGCGTAATGGAGCTACCGTACGTCACCCAGCGCCGGCGATGGTCGGCATAGGGCACCACGCTCGCCCCGGCACTCAGCTCTAGTGACTGCAGCCGGAACTCGCCGTGCTGCGGCAGCCACAGCTCGATCAGCTTCTCGCCGGGCGGCAAGTCCGCAAAGCGAAACCGCTCTTGGCCCGCGAGCGCCACGGAGCCATACACTTGCCCGTCGCAGCAGAGGTCGAGGGGACTGGCCTCCGGCTGCGCCACGATCCGTCCGGCGACCAGGGTTGTATCGCTCCGAAAGGCGAGGCGCACACCGGCCGGCATCGCCGCCCGGGATTGCCGGTCGGACGCAGCGAAAGCGTCGGGCGGGAACAGCGCTTGCTCCCGGTAGGGAATACGCCAGGGCATCACCCAGTCAGCGGTGCGCTGCAAGGAGATATGCCCGTGCCAGCTCAGGCGCGGATCGTCGGGAGCCAACCGTAACGTCATCATGTATCTCCATAGCGGCCTCGTCTCCGCCGTCATTGCGGCGGAAGCCGCAAGCCAGGTCTCCGGCGCTGGATTCCGGCCCCGGCCTCCGCCGGGGTGACCCCGTATCCAGTACGGGGTAGGCCGTTCTTGCGCCGGAGTGACACTGGGCAGAGCCACCACCGTATTCATGCCCTTCAGGAGCCTTGCCAAGGCCATGGTGGTGCCCGCGCAAGCGGGCGTACTGATGAGCAGAGCGGCAGCCTGGCGCCGCTGGGATTATTCCGCTTGCCGCCGGCGGAGTTGCTCCCGGAGCCGCCGCAGCTCGGCTTCAGCTACCCGGCGGGCCGCCCGCTCGGCAGCGGCGCGAGCTTCAGCACCAGCGGCGCGGTCTTCAGCTACCCGGCGGGCCGCCCGCTCGGCAGCGGCGCGATCTTCAGCACCAGCGGCGCGGTCTTCGGCTACCCGGCGGGCCGCCCGCTCGGCGTCCCACTGTGCTCTCAGCTCCGGCGCTGTTGGCAGATACGCGCCGGCCACCGGGTCGTATAACCGCAACTGGCCCTGGTCCCAGCACAGGTCCAGCCCCAACACCGGACTGTGGCCCCACTTCAGCCCGTCCGGTTCCTCATGGATCCGCAACGGCTCGTACTCCCCAGCCACTAGCCGGTCCCCGGCCAGTGCCACATCATGGTAGCGGCCCCCGGTGGGGTCGAACCGCCAGTATTCGCCCACGCCATAGCCGGCGTATCCTGCCCGCTTGACCGTGTAGTCGCGCCGCCCGGTGCTGCGCGAAGCCACTTCCAGCACAAAGTCCGGTGGCTGGCCCACTTCACCAATCACATAGCCGTTGCGGGCCACGATGGCGGCGGGATTGACGCCGAACGCGACCACGCAGTCGGGCGCCAGCCGCTCGGCGTCATTGCCGGCCGCGTGGCGGAGGTAGCCCTGGCCGGAGATCAATACGTCGGCACGCGGGGCAAAGTAAGCTCGCAGAATACTGTCGAAAGCGACGATCCGGAGATGTTGCTGCATATCGGGGATCCGCGGCGGGTCAGGGAGCGGCTCCAGGTGAGCAAACTCGCCGGGTGGAGGGGGGCGGAGGGTGGTTCCGGTGGCCATCGGGGACCTCATGCGGGACAGCCGGGCGCCGCGGCAGCGGCCCCGGTCATGGGCACGACCATACCATCCAGCCGTCATTCCCGGCCGCCGGAGTAGCGATGGGCGGGGACACTGCCATGTTCATGCCCTGCGGTGGCCTTGCCCTGACCTTGGTGACTCCGGCTTGCCTAAATATCGTTGCCTGCATGCGCTCTCACTTGCTTACCCTCGCTCGGAGGTTGTAGACTGGCCTTGTCCTCGCCGATGTGGCGGAGACGACCTAGCACCCGCCGGCTCACGGGTGCGGCGCGAGAATCTTGATCTGTGAGCCTCACCCTCTCCCGGTGTGGGAGAGGATTGGTATGGAGGTGGCGTGATGATCCGCAGGAGATACTTGGGTGGCTCGGCGGCGGTGCTCGGTGGCTTGCTGGCCGCGGCGTGTGGCGAGCCGACGGTGCGGTACGTCGGCCAGCCGCAAGCGGGACCGGCTGGCCCGGCGGGACCACAGGGGCCCAAGGGTGAGTCGGGCGCACAGGGCGCGCAGGGGGCACAGGGGGCGGCCGGAAAGGCGGCTGAGGCGCCAATCTTCCTCCTCTATCTGTCGAACTTGCCGGAGACGCATCCCGAAGGAGCAGCGCGGGTTGCCAACCTGGAGGAGTTCAACGAGACAAACGAGCTCAATATCCACGTTGACTTGGAGGCGGGTGGCCGGGCCAGCACAAACTTGGACAAGTACAAGACCATGTCCGCGGGTGGTACGCCGCCGGATGTGGCTTTCTTGAGCTACTTCGACTCGGTCAACATCTTTGCCAGCGGTGCCACGGCCGACCTGGATCAACTCCTCAAGGCCGAGAAGGATTGGGGGCCACAGCGGGCGGACATCTTCCCGCGGATGCTCGCAAGCAGCATGTGGGGTGGCAAGCTGGCCGGCATGCCTGTGTACACGAACAATGCCGGTCTGATCTACAACAAGGGACGGCTCCAACAGGCTGGGGTGCCCTTCCCGCAATGGGACGGCAGCGGCCAGGGGCAATACGATTGGAACGGCTTCAAGGAAGACCTCGCCAAAATGCAACAGCAACCCGGGATTGAATTCGCGTTTTCGTTCCGCTGGACGCGCTGGTTCTGGTTCCTGGGCACGCTGGGGGCGCGGGTGATTACCGACGACGGGCGGAAGATCACGATTGATCGGCCGGAATCGGTGGAGACGATTGACTATCTGCAGAGCATCCTCAAGGGTGGGTTCAGCCCGCCCGACGGCGCCGGCGAGCTGTACCGCGAGGCCAAGAACAACATCGCTTTCGAGCACCAGGGGCCCTTCCGCATCCCGACGCTGCGGGCGAACAACGCGCCTGACTTCGGGGTGCTCCATACGCCGGTACACCCGGACAAGCGGGAGGTGTTCGCGCAGAACGGCGGACACAATATGGCCGTCTTCAAGGGTGCCGGCACCGAGCCAGAGAAGCAGGAGGCCGCAGCGCGGGTGTGCATGTGGATGAATTCGCCTCATCCCCAGGCGCAGGCGTGCATTCGCGCCACCTCGATCCCGGTGAGCCGGGGCGCGCTGGAGTCTCAGGAGCTGCAGGACTACCTGAAGACCGACGAGCAGATGGCGGGGTTCGTGAATATGGCGCCCTACGGCTGGCGTTATCCCGGCATCCCCTCCGGCAACCAGATCAATCGCACGGGACGCGATATCTCCCCGATCATGAAGGGCGAGATTGGCGTCAAGGCCTGGCTGTCCGATACCCAGGCCAAGCTTCAAGCACTGGTGGACAAAGACTGGGCGACCCTCGGCTGATAGCCGACACCGTAGTCGAAGCCTCACCCCCGGCCCCCTCTCCATCGCCCGGCGATGGAGAGGGGGCGTCTGCTGTGCCCATCACCCCCGTCATTGCGGCCAGGCCGCAATGACGAGCGCCTCGGTGCGCCGAATCGGGCCCCCCACACGAAAAACTTACTCTTGTCAGGGAGAGGGCTAGGGAGGGGCCAAGACTCCTGCACCCTACTTGACATGCCCGACAACCGACCATAGAATGCTGGCACAGTCAGCGGAGTTACCGCTCGGTAGTCCACCATAACCACAGGGAGGATGAGCTATGGCACGCATCAGTAGAAGACAGTCGCTCGGCGGGGGGGCTGCCGTACTCGGTGGCTTGCTGGCCGCGGCGTGTGGCGAGCCGACGGTGCGCTATGTCGGCCAGCCACAGGCCGGGCCGGCCGGGCCAGCCGGGCCACAGGGTCCGAAGGGTGAGTCCGGCGCCCAAGGCGCGCAGGGCGCGCAGGGTGCCCAAGGTGCCGCTGCCAAGCAGCCAGTGACGGTCACGCTTTGGGGCACCTGGTACGGCTGGCGCGGTGAGGGCACCACCGGTGAGCGGATTATCGGCCTGAAGGAACTGTTCGATCAGTGGAACCAGACCGGCAGCCACATCTACGCGGAGATCGGCGGGCAGGGCACGCCCGACAAGATCATCACCGCCTTCGCAGCCAACCAGGGGCCGGACTTCTACGATCCGAACTACATGGATTCCGGTCGTTTCGGGCAGAACGGTATGCTCGTAGACATGAACGACTTCATCAGGACGGACAAGGAGTATGCCGACTCGCTCGCAGACTACTTCCCGTTCCTGTTGGAGACCAGCTCCTGGCAGGGGCAGTTTTGGAGCCTTCCCTGGTACACGAACGCCGACCTGCCCTACACCAACCTGGCCCACGTGAAGGAGTCCGGGCTGCAACCGCTAGAGCTAGGCTACACCTGGGACGACCTGGTGGAGTACCTGAAGAAGCTCCAGACGACGCACGGCAAGGGTGAAGAGGTCAACAAGTGGGCCATGGGGGGTATGACCAACCAGGTGCAGTTCTGGAACCTGTTGCTGCAGAACGGTGGCGAGATCTACAACGATGATGCCACCAAGGCCACGTTCAACTCGCCCGAGGGGGTCGAGGCCGGTCAATACATTCACGATCTGATCCACAAGCATCAGGTCCACACGCTACACCGCGATGTCTTCCAGGAGCGCGGCATGGACAATCCCAGTTTCCGCCAGGGCCAGATCAGCATGTTCTACGAGACGAGCGCCCTGCGGATCAAGACGTGGGCGGAGGACATCGGCGGCTTGCAGAATATGTACGTCACGCCGTCACCGACGAAGAAGCAGGCTTTTGCCGGCAACTTCGGGCGGAACTGGCTGATCTACAAGTCGACCCCGGAGCGCCAGGAGGCAGCCTGGGAGCTGACGCGCTGGCTGACCTCGACGGAGCAGAACGCGCACTACGTGGCGAGTATTGCGTTCCTACCGGCGCGGAAGTCCATCTTCGAGACGTCGAAGTGGCAGGCGCTCCAGACGCAGGTGCCGCAGTTCCAGACCTTCGTGGATGCCGTCTTGAAGTACGGCTATCGGCCCTTCCACCCGAACCTCGGCACCCACTACCGGGCGGTGGGCGGCGCCATGGGTGCGACCTTCAAGACGCCCAACGTGTCGATCAAAGACGCGCTCGACGAGGTGGCGAACACCGTCAACCTCGACATGGAGAAGTTCCGCGCCAGCTACAAGGGCTAACCGTAGGCGCGGCCTCACCCCCCAACAGAAGCCCTCTCTCCATCGCCGAGCGATAGAAAGGGGGCTCCTGCCGCGCCCGTCATTGGCATGAAAATAGCCCTCCTCCGTCATTGCGACAGAAGCCGCCGTCCAGGTCCCCGGCCCTGGCCTGCGCCGGGGTGACGAGGAGAGGAGCCGCTGCCATATTCATCGCTGCGGGTTTTCCGGCCGGGATCAGAGGGCGCGCGCGGCTCGCGTACCTTCCAGAATGGCGGCATGCACGCCACGGGGGGCCATCGCATCGCCGATGAGATGCAGCTCCGGGACGCGACCGTTGAGCGCGTGATACAGATCGTCTACCGAGCGATGCCCCATCGCCAGCACCACCGTATCCACGCTCTCGCGGTGCTCCTGGCACCGTGAATACACGTGTTGCAGCGTCACACGGCGGCCGTCAATAGACAGCGGCCGGACATGCGGCGTCGCGACCACGCCGGCTGCGAACAGCCGCTGGTATACCACCGGGAACGTGGTATCGCCCAACCCTTCGCCCACATAGCGCAGCCGCGTGACGACCTCGACCTGCCGGCCGCGCTGCGCCAAGTAGTCCGCGACGCTCGGGCCGATCTCCGGGATGGCATCATCATCCACGATCAACACCCGCTGCCCGGCCTCGACCGTCCCGGACAGCACCTCCCAACTGCTGACCACATGCGGTGCATCGAATCCGGGTAGCAAGGGCCGATAGGGACGGCTGCCCGTGGCCACGATGACCGCATCCGGCTGCTCGGCCAACACCGTCTCGACGCTGGCTGTGCCGGTGAGGCGGACCTCCACCGCCAGCTGCTCGATCTGCGCTACTAGCCAGCGGGTGATGTCAGCCATGGATTCGCGCTGGGGTGCTCTGGCACTGAGCAGGACCTGACCACCGAGCTGACCGGTCTTCTCGTAGAGAATTACTTCGTGTCCCCGCAACGCGGCCATCCGTGCAGCCTCCAACCCACCCGGCCCCCCGCCGATCACGAGGACCTTCTTTTTTCTTGCTGCGGGGTGCCACTCGGCCAGCTCCTGCTCGCGGCCGATGAGGGGATTGTGAATGCAGGTGATGGGTTTGCCAAAGTACAGCCGGTCAATGCATGTATTCGCGCCGACACAGGGGCGGATGTCGGTCAGCCGACCGGCCCGCGCTTTGTGCGGTAGGTGCGGATCGGCGATGATCGCCCGGGTCATGCCTACCAGGTCCACCCAGCCGGTGGCCAGCAGCCGCTCGGCCATGATGGGGTCCATAATCTTCCCCGCATGGAGAATGGGGAGGTTAACCACCGCCTTGATCGCAGCGGCCAGCGAGGCGTAGGGCTGAGATGGGAACATCATATTGGGGATGATCGCGGCGAGGTTCACCCAGTTCTCCGCCGAGCCGCCAATGATGCTGAAAAAGTCCAAGAGGCCGGTAGCCGCCAACCGTTGGGCGATCTCTTTCATCTCATCGAGCGTCAATCCACGAGCGCGGAGCTCATCGCCGGTGATACGCATACCGACGACATAGCTGCGTCCGACCACCGCGCGGATTTCCGCTAACACTTCCATACTGAACCGGAGGCGGTTCTCTAGGGAGCCGCCCCACTGATCGGTGCGACGGTTGCATTGCGGCGACCAGAAACAATCAATGAGATGGTTGTGCGCCGCCGAAAGCTCTACACCATCTAGCCCGCCGGCTTGGCAGCGCCGCACGGCCTGCCCGAAGGCACGGATGATGTCCCAAATCTGATGCTCCTCCAGCGTATGGGGTATCTCGCGGTGATACGGTTCCGGAATTTGCGACGGGGCAACGAGGGGCAACCATTGCTCTGCATCCGACCCGGAACGCCGGCCCAGATGTGTGAGCTGGGTCATGATCTTGGCGCCATGCGTATGCACCGCAGCGGCCAACTCCTGGTAGTGGGGGATGATGCGGTCGTCGCGGTTCGCCAGCATGGACCACGCAGTCGCCGGTGAATTGGCCATGATGCTGGTCGAGCCACCAAAGATCGTCAGCCCGACCCCACCTTTGGCCTTCTCGGCGTGATAGTCCCGGTACCGTTCGCCAGGATACCCGCCGTTGGAGAAGCCCGGGATATGGCCACTGCTATAGATACGATTCTTCAAGCTGACGTTGCCGATGGTGATTGGCGTGAACAAATGCTCGAATTTGGCCATCTTCACGCTCCCTCGGTCCGGAAGGCTGCTATCCGGTACGTGTACCGTACCTCGTGCAGTCTCACTGTACCGCAGGGGGAGGATGTCAACAAGGCATCTTCCCGCAGCCGGAATGTCACCGTGGCGACGATGCCCGGTGCATCAATGATGCCGGGCACGACCGTATCAGCGTGCCCATCGAGCGGCTATTACGGGAGCGCGAGGGAGCGTAAACTTGGTCGGGCATGGCCTGTTCCGGTAGCATCTCCGGAGAGAAGCAGCGATCATGGCCCGTGCTGTCCCGACGTTGACCGACATCCACCACAGCATGTGCTACAGCAAAGACCGCTACTGCGGCCATCCGCGCCAGCTGCCGGCCCGCAACTTCGGCAACGGCGAGATCGCAGTGTCCCATTTCCATGCGCCGACCGAGTACCGCACACACGCCTGGACCGGCGCGCGGCGCCAGGGCGTACACTATCGGTCGCCGTGGCCGCTGCGCCTGCACGATGGGCGGATCGTCGTCGTCTTCGGCCGGCGCAACACCCCCTGGCCTCTGGGTCGCCGGACAACCTATTTTTCGGGCCAATGACGGGCGCCTGGGAGGGGACAGCGCACCCCTACGCTGACGGCAGGTGAGGTGAGGGGGGATGTGGCACACAGGTAGGCCAGTGAGTATGATAGTCGCGGTGCCTACCGGCTCGCGGGGCGCCAGGGAGCACCGGCGATGCGAGCCATAGTCTCCCATCGGGGGAGAGAGCTGGCAGGAGGGAGTGCCGATGGCAAGCGTAATCCGTAGACGGTATCTGGGTGGCGCCGCAGCCGCGCTGGGCGGATTGCTGGCAGCGGCCTGCGGTGAAATCGAGGTGCGCTATGTCCAAGGGCCCGCTGGCCCGGCCGGGCCTGCGGGCGTGCAGGGTGAGCGCGGCGCAACCGGGGCGGCCGGGGCGACCGGAGCAGCCGGGACGGCCGGGCAGACGCAGACTATCGTGCAGGAGAAGGTGGTCACGGTCGAGAAGCCGGTCGTCGTCGAGAAGCCAGTCGTTGTTGAGCGGGTAGTCACTGTCGAGAAGGTGGTGCAGAAGCCGGCCGAGCGTATCGCGCCGAAGAAGCTCGAGTTTTGGGCCGTTGACTACGCTGATGGGAGCGCCTTGAACTATGGTCGGAAGGCCATGCACGACAACGTCAGGCGCTGGAACGAACAGAGCAACGACACCTTCGTCAGCCTCAACCCGCGGCCGAGCGGCCCCCATATGGAGAAGCTGATCGCCAGCTATGCCGCCGGCACGCAGCCGCAGCTGATTCTCTGGCCCTCCTGGCACGCCGGGCTGTTTGCCATCGCCGGCATCCTGGTGGATGTGCAGGATCGCTTCATCAAGTCGGACAGGAACTTCGCCGCCCAGCTGGACGACTTCTACGAGCCGGTGTTGCAGTCCATGTACTTCCGGGGCAAGCTGTTCTCGCTGGAAATCGCCCCCAATGCGGACTTGCCCTACACCAACCTCAACCTGGTCCGGGAAGCGGGGCTGGAGCCGCTGGAGTTGGGCTATACCTGGGACGACCTGGCGGACTACTGCGTGACGATGCAGGGCGCCCTGGGGCCGGGGCGAGAGTCCAACAAGTGGGCCATTGCCCATATGCGTAACGCGGCCGTGTTTGCCAATCTGTTCAAGCAGGCCGGGGGTGAGATGTACAACGGTGACTACACCAAGGTCGGCTACGACAGCCCGGAAGGGCTGGATGCGGCCCAGTTCATCCACGACCTGCATCACAAGTACCAGGTACACCGGCCACATGGCGATTACTTCAAGGAGGCCGGCAAGCCGGACTCCGACTTCCGCAAGGGCGAAATCGGCATGTACTACGAGACCAGTCGCTTCCGCATCCTCAGCTTTGCCGAGGCCATCGGCGGCATGGAGAACATGTACGTGTCGCCACCGCCCAAGCGGAAGGAGCCGTTCGTGATCTCGTTCGGCCGGGGCGTGCAGATGGTGAAAAACCCGCCCGAGCTGGAAGATGCCAGCTGGGAAGTCCACAAGTTCATGGTGGCTGCCGATCAGGCGGCGCACTATTCGGCCATCGAGTACTTCCTGCCCAACCGCCGCTCCTCCCGCGAGACCGCGGAGTACCAGGCGGCGCTGGAGAACGCACCACCGTTCAAGGTCTTCCTGGAGGCCCTCGACAACTACTCCTTCCGCCCGGCTCATCCCGCCTACTTCGACCACTACCGCGCTACGGCATCGCTGCTGGACGATATCGGCAAGACGCCGAACCTCAATCTCAAGGACGCCGTGGCCGAGACGGCCCGCCAGCTCAACCTGCTGCTGGAGAAGTTCAACCAGGAGCAGGCCGACAAGCTGTAGGCAGCGCCGGCATGTGCGCCTCATCCCCCGGCCCCTTCCCTCCAGGGAAAGGGAGTCCTGGCGGCCGCCCGCCGGGCCCTCTCCCCGTGGGAGAGGGCCGGGGTGAGGGCAGCCACGACGAGGACCTCTCGCCTCTTCCCTTCAGGGAGGGGGGTAGGTACACCTCGCTACGCGAAAACCTACCCCTATCAGGCTATGTGGCGGGGGTACGGTGTATTTCCACTGACCACTGAGACGGCATTGGCCAAGCCAGTACCGGGAGGACGAATGTTGATGAACCGCACCGCACCGCCAGTGACCGACGTGCGTCACAGCAAGCTGTGCTACAGCAAGGACCGCTACTGTGGCCATCCTCGCCAGTCGCCGGTCCGCAACTTCGGCAACGGCGAGATCGCAGTGTCCCATTTCCATGCGCCGGCCACCTACGAGACCCGCGAGAACATCGCGCATGGCCACCACAACTATATGGGGCGATCCCAAGTGCTGCTCCAGCGGTCGCTGGATCACGGCGAGACGTGGCGGCGCGAGAACGACGTGGTCATCTGGGATCACGCGCGCCCGCTGGCCGAGCGGCAAGCGATCCTGCAGCGCGCCGACGAGCCGGGGGCAGCGCGAGAGGAGATAGACCTCACCGGTCCCGACGCGATGGTCGCCTTTCCTCGCCATGCGACCGGCCCGGATGATCCCGAGGGGCGCCCCTCGCTGGAGTGCTTTGCCGTGCGCTCCGGCGACCGAGGGTACACCTGGGAGGCGGTGCCGACACGCCTCTCGCCGCCGCCCGGCTTCAACTTCGTCTCCGTAGACGGGGCCGCGCCGATCCAGTTTCCGGACGGTACGCTCGTGGTGCCGGCGTGGCTGGACAACCGCAACAGCGGGAGTAGCCCCCGGGACTACTACAACGCCATCACGGGGCTGTACGGCTCGGACGACAACGGCCTCAGCTGGACGTACCTGGCGCAGATAGGCAACGAGCCGCCGGCCAGAGGCCGGCACGGCTACGCCAACCTGATCCTGCTGCCCAGCGGGCGGTTGCAATGCTACTTCAATCGCATTGATAATGGTCTGCGGAACACGATCGAGCTGACCTGCTCCGATGACGGGGGGTATAGCTGGAGTGCGCCCCGGCCGATTGTCGCCTGGGGGCACTCCCCCTGGGCAGCCCGCCGCCGGCCGGGCGCGGGCGGCGGCGGCTGGCTCTACCGTTCGCCCTGGCCGCTGCGCCTGCGCGATGGGCGGATCGTGGTGCTCTTTGCGCGGCGGCGTTTTCCGTCGGGAATTGGCCTGCTGGTCAGCGAGGACGACGGGGCCACCTGGTCGGCGGAGGCCGTTGTGCGCGACGACGGAAGTGGCGGGGATCTCGGCTACCCGGTAGCTACCCAGCTGGACGATGGGCGCATCTTCACCGCTTACTACTTCATGGAAGACGATGGCAATAACTTCGGGGGCACCCGGTACATCGCCGGCAGCTTCTTCCGGATCGAGTGACCGGCCTCACCCCCCGGCCCCCTCTCCATCGCCAAGCGATAGAGAGGGGGAGTGTGCTGGAGGCGGGCGAGGGTAGGTCCGGAGAAAGGGAGAGCATCGTGCAGGAGTTGAAGGTTTGTATCTACGACGCCGGCGCCGGTGCGCGGCTAGGGGGCATCGTTGCGGACCGCGTCTACGATCTTGAGCAGTGCAGTGCCCTCGTCGGCACGACCGTGCCGGCTACGCTTGCAGACTTTCTCGCTGGCGGGAGGGCCGTTCTGGCCGCAGCAAGGCGGGCGATGGCCGCGGCGCTGGACGGGGATAGCACGGAGGGGCCGACCGGTGCGCCGCTCGCATACCCGCTGGCGGAGGTGCGCCTGCGGGCGCCCATCACGCCGAGTACCAAAGTGATCTGTATGGGCCGGACGTTCGAGAGCCACGTGGTCATCGGCGGGCTGGAGCCGCATCCCAAGCCGACCCCGTTCTACAAGCTCACCCAGGTCGTGGTCGGGCCGGACGACTATGTCGTGCTACCCAAGCACCACTATCCCGAGCCGGTGGTCTACGGAACCGAGCTGACGGTGGTGATTGGCAAAGAGGGCCGCAGTATCCCGGAAGACCGGGCGGAAGAGTACATCTGGGGCTACACGGTCCTCAACGATGTCACCATGCGAGGCGCCTACCAGACGGTCGCCAAGTCGTTCGATACCAGCGCCCCGGTGGGGCCGTGGCTCGTGCCCCAAGACCAGCTCGATGATCCACACAACCTCCAGCTCACCTTCCGACTGAACGGCGAGCAGGTACAAGCGGGCAACACGCGAGACCTGCGGTTTACCGTCTCGGCGATGGTGGCCGAGGCCTCGAAGTGGCTAACGCTCCGATCAGGCGACATCATTGCGACCGGCGACGTGGGGGCCACGGTGCCGCTCCGGCCGGGCGACATGATGGAGGCTGAGGTGACGGGTATCGGGGTGTTACGCAATCCGGTCCGGTTGGAGGAGTAGCCGGCATGATGCAGCGCCGTACCCGGAGAGCACGGGGTTGATAGAGGCACGGTACCATCACCGGCGCCGCCTATGGCCGGTAGCGCGGCTGGCGCGGGGCGCGAGTGTGGCGAATGAGCCGCATGCCCGGGTCCTCCAGCGGGAGGGACACACGAGCGCCGCCGCGGGTCGTCGCGTTGCCCAGACTTTGCAGAATGGCCAGACTCGTTGCTAACCTCCTGGTAAAATAAGACCTAAATCACCACACTGTAGTGTGGAGCGTGAGTTCACGATGACGGAATCCGGGATCACGGCAAAGGGAAAGACAACCTTACCCAAGGCGGTGCGGGAGGCCCTTGGCGTGCAGGCCGGGGACCGGGTGCGCTACATCATCCAGGATGGAGAAGTACGGATCAGGGCGGTACGTCCCATCGGCCGCCTCTTTGGCGTGCTGAAGCATGACGGCCCGGCACTGAGCCTGGAGGACATGGAGCGCGCTATCGCAGACGGGGCCTGTAAAGCGTAATCGCCATTGAAGCGGACACACGCATACATTATTCGGACCGGTTTGACCGACCCCAATGATGCAGAGGCGAGCAAGTGATTGCCATAGACACGAATGTGCTCGTTCGTTATCTGGTGCGTGACGATACTGAACAGGCGGAAGCAGCCCGGGCGTTGCTAGTGGAGTTGTCTTCGGAACGGCCCGGTTTCATCTGCCGCGAGGTCATCCTCGAGGTTGTCTGGGTGCTGGAACGGGCCTATCGGCTACCCCGCGATGAGATTGCAGCCGTACTGGATGAGTTGATCGCTACGGAGGGTCTGGTCGTTGAGGCTGCCGACGAAGTAGCGCAGGCGGCTGTTACCTACCGCCAGGGCGGTGCCGACTTCTCGGACCTGATGATTCTCGCGGCGGCCAAACGGGCCAGAGCGCAGCCGCTCTATACCTTCGACCGCACCTTTGCACGGTTGGCAGGAGCGGCATTGGTGGAAAGCATGGCAGGAGGCACGTCGCTATGAAGGATGCCCAAAAACCCGATCATGTGAGTCTCACGAATATGATCAATTGGCTTCAGGAGGGCCGGTACGTAATTCCCGACTTCCAGCGTGAGTTCGAGTGGGAACCATGGGACATCCTCGAACTCATGCGCTCGATCTTCCTCGACTATCACATCGGCAGCCTACTTCTCTGGCGGGGCAAACCCGAGAATTTCGACGCGCTCGCCTGTGAATCGATTTACGGCTTCGACGGAAACGGTGATCCAACTCACATTGTCCTTGATGGACAACAGCGCCTCACTGCCATGTATTATGCCTTCATGGCACCGGATATCCGGGCGCCCAGCCGTCGGAACCGCTACCTCTACTTCATCTGCGTAGACCGTTTTATGGAGGAGGCCTATGACGACGCCTTCAAGTATGACTGGACACGCCGCGGTGTAAATCTTCTGGCGGACCGGGCAAGACAGTTCAGGGAGCACATGTTTCCGCTCTCAGTGGTTGGAGCAGGTGGTTGGGAATTGCCAAACTGGGTGCAGGACTACGAGAGGTATTGGCGCGACGCGGCGGAAGCGGGTGATGAGGCCGCGGCTCAGGTGGCTCAACGCCATGCCGAGAACGCCGGAGCGTTCGGTGAGCACCTGAGGGACATCACCGGTCAGTACCAAATCTCCTACATTGAACTGGACCGGGACCTTGAAATCGACAAGGTCTGCGACATTTTCACCAAGATCAATAGTCGTGGCAGACGACTCGATGTCTTTGATCTGATCAATGCCCTGATAAAGCCCAAAGGTGTGCAGCTCAAACAACTTTGGCGCGACGCGGCTCCGCGGCTCGATTTCGTCGAGACCGAGCGTATGGATGTCTATATCCTGCAGGTGATGTCCATACTCTGCCAGGCGTACTGCTCGCCGAAATACTTGTACTACCTGCTTCCCGGCCAGGAAAGGAAAGTGCGACAACCGGACGGCTCGCTCCGTGCGGATGTGTTGGTCCGAGACGCGGCTGATTTCAGGGAGCGCTGGGAGAGTTCCGTCACCGCATTGGAGCGGGCAATTGGCCTCTTGCGCCATCCCCAGGAGTTCGGTGCGATCTCCTCCCAATATCTGCCTTACGTAGCGATTTTGCCCGTCTTTGCCGCAATACAGGCCAAAGCGCGCACGCTCCCGGCGGATCAGCGGCTTGGGGCGCAACGTAAGATTCGCTCCTGGTATTGGGCCAGCGTCTTCACTAACCGCTATTCAGGATCGGTCGAATCCACAAGTGCGCGCGACTACCAGGACGTTCACGCCTGGTTCACTGACGACGCTGCTGAACCAGGGCTTATCGGCGAATTCCAAAGAGGATTCAGAGACCTCGATCTCAGGCGCGAGATTAGGCGGGGCACATCTATCTACAACGGAATCTTCAACCTCCTTATGCTCCGCGACGCACGCGACTGGATCACGGGGAATGTCCCGCAGCACGACGGGTTAGACGACCACCACATCGTACCCAAGAGTTGGGGCAACGAGCATGCCCTTGGTACCCGGATCGACACCATCCTAAACCGGACGCCGCTAACACAGAAGACGAACCGTGATGTTATTAGGGGGCGCCTCCCCAACACCTACTTGCGGGAGCTTGTCGCCCGGAACGACGAGTCCCACATCCGCGGCATCCTGGAGTCACACTGCATATCGCCTCAAGCCTTCGACATCCTCATGCGGGACCCCTTCGCTCCTGACGACTTCGAGGCATTCATCGCTGAACGACACCGTACATTCGTGGCTGCTATCGAGGACTTGCTGGTGAAGGAACGCCTCGACCTCGCACCACAGATCCGCGAGATTGATGCCGAAATAGAAGCCATTGAGTTGAAGCTACGCTGTACCATTGCGGAGTGTTTGGATGGTGATGTGAGAAAGCTCCCGAGCCATGTACTCCAGAGGATCGGTGAACGGCTCCAAGCTACTGCGAGAAGGAACCCGGCGCTGGATTCAGCCCATTACGAGACATTGGACGGTAGGCTGGAGTACGCAGACCTGAGAGAGCTTCAGGACACGATTACGAACCGGGCGCTCTGGTCGCTCTTCCAAGGCAGATTCCGAAACAAGGAACTGCTTGGCACACGCTTCCAACAGTTTGCCGACTTACGGAACAGTATTGCCCACAGCCGTACCGTGGACGAGATCACGCGCAAAGACGGCGAAGCTGCCATCCTCTGGTTTCGGCAGATACTCGGAAAGGCCGGAGCGTGACCCCCTGGAGAGCTAATCGGTGGAGGCTGGTGTCCTATGTGGCTCCCTCCCTACCCCCCGTGCTGATGCACAGGGGAGGGAATCTGCGGCTCCCGGCCGATCCGTTCCTATCCCGTCGCCGGTTCGTAGCGCGGCTGGCGCGGGGTACGAGTGTGGCGAATGAGCCGAATGTTCGGGTCGGCCAGCGGGAGGGACACACGAGCGCCGCCGCGGCGGTGGGACTCGACAAAACCGAAGATCAGCTCCATGTTGGCGCGGGCGACGCGCACGCCGCCGCGCGTCGCCGGGTCGCCGCGGTCCAGCGCCGCGACCAAGTCCTCGATCAGGCGCAGCGTGCTGCTCGCCTGCTCGTAGTCCGGGAAGGTGCCGTCGCCGAGGTCTCTGATTGTCCGCGCCGCGACTTCATATTCATGCACCTGTCGCTGGCGGAACTGGACGCCGTTGTTCTGCGCGGTCAAGACGCCGCGCTCGCAGATGGCCTCATATTCGCTCGCGCGCGGGCTGTTCATCGCGTAGACGGTGACGCCGTTCTCGAAGCCGAACATGCCCTCGGCAACGGGGTCTTCGAGTAGCTCGTCCCCGGCGATCAGCTCATCACCTTGCGGCAGGTGGCCTTGCACCCACGTCGCCCGCACGTCTCCGTTGAGCCGCTGCATCAGGTCAAACGTGTGGCTGGAGGTGTTGAACAGGGTGCCGTTGCTATAGATGATGAGCGTCTTGAGCGCGCCCAGCTCTCCGGAGGCGATCACCTCGCGCATCGCGTCGAAGCCGGGGTGCCAGCGCCGGTTGGTGCCCATATTGAGCGCCACCCCGTTGCGTTCCACTGCCTCCACTATGGCGTCGGCTTCCGGGAGCGAGGCACACAGGGCCTTTTCGCAGTAGAGCGCCTTGACGCCGTGCTCGGCCGCATAGATGGCGATCTCGGTCCGCTGCTCCGGCTGCGTAGCCACGCTCAGAATATCGGGCTGCTCCTTGGCAATCAGCTCCTTGTAGTCGGTGTAGAGGTGCTCCTTTTCTACCCCGTAGCGCTTGCCGAACATCTCCAAGACATCCGGCCGCAGATCGGTGCCGGCGACCAGATCGGTGCGGTCGCAGGCCTCGTAGCCGGCGGCGTGGGAGTAGGGCGGCACATGATGCGGTGTCCCAACCACCTCATTGTCAATAAAGGCCCCCATCCGGCTACAGCCGACCAGCGCTGCGCGATATTGCTTGCTCACGTTGCCCTCTCCTTACCGGCGCATCACCGGTACAGGCTTGCGCCCCCTCAGAAATATGGGGCACAGCATGCTGTGCCCCTACGCGGCGTTCAACTCATCCGTATCGCCGCCGCCGCGCGACCTACCGCTCCGCATGGATGGGATGGTAACACGGCCGGACCTCCGGGCCGCTGACCAGTGACATTGGCCCCCCTCTCTGATCCCCTGACCCGCCTCCGTGCTGACGCACCGGGGAGGGAACGTGCCCCCGGCCCGGCCTGGATTCCGGTCTACGCCGGAATGACGGATACTTGCTCCCGGCTCCTCCCGTCCGGCGTCGGCTACAGCCCCAGGACCCGCTCGGCGTTGCGATAGGTGATGTCGGCAAAGTGGTCCTCCGACACGCAGTAGTCGCGGAGGAGGGGAAGACTTTGCGCGGCAAAGCACTCGCGTTGCCGGCCCTCACCCCAGTCGCCTTTCCCGTCGCGGCAGGGGCAGTCGGTCGCCCAGAGCAGCTTGGTCCGGTGCCGGCGCACGAAGTCGCGGCCGAACTCCGGGTCGCGTGTGAGCGCACCCAGCCCGGAGCCGGCCGAGATGTCCCCGTAGATGTTGGGGTACTCCTCCAGCAAGCGGTCGGTCAGCCCCCCGCGCACCACGGGACCACGAGGGTAGCTGGTGTAGCCGGGGGCGTGATAGTCGCTCGGTGCGTCGGCGCTGACGTTGGCCCACCAGGCGGTCGCGTGCCCGATGAAGACGGTCTCCGGGCAGGCTTGGAGGACCTGCTCGAAGGCCTCGAAGTTGTAGCTGTACTCGCGGTACTGCAAGTGGAGCAGCACCGGCCAGCCTAGCTCGCCGCAGAGCCGATAGATGTCCATGGAAACCGGGTGGTCTACGGGCAGCCGCACCTTGTGCTCACCGAACCCGCGCACCTTGCCGGTCGCGTGGTAGCGGCGAATTTGGTCGAGGGCATCGAGCGCCAGGGGGTTGACGTGGCAGAAGGGGATGATCTCGTCGCCGTACTCGTCGTAGGCGGCGAGGGCGTGCTCCGTCGCCCAGCTGTCGTCCAGTACGTCCGTCGCCGTCGAATCGCCCGGCTCAATGGGCAGAACCACGGACTTCCCGCCACCATAGACGCGATGATGCTCGATGACGTGCTCGGCCGAGCGTCCGAAGTGACCGATATGGGTGTGAAAATCAATAATCATGGCTCTCCTACCACGGCTTAGTCGTGTACTCCCGCGTGTTGCCGGAACGATACACGACCGGCCATCCGGCGGCCACTACCAGGTGCCTCACCCCCCTATGGTCCCCCCGCTGCGGCAGGGAGACATGGATTGCGGCTTGCGCCGCAATGACGGGCGCAGCATGCTGCGCCCCTACACAGCCCGGCGCGTTGCCTTGTGGCCGGGATTCGCGTAGGCTCACGGTAGTCTTAGGTACACAAGGAGGCACTATGAGCGAGCGCGTCTATCGAGCCGGGATTATTGGGACAGCCCGCGTCGGGAGCTGGTACGACGACCTGACCGGGCCACGCGCCCCCGAGCTGCTGCCCTATAGCCATGCGAGCTGCTACGCGACCCACGAGCGCACCGAGCTGGTGGCCGGCTCGGACCTCGACCCGGAGCGCCTGCAGCAGTTTGGCGAGAAGTGGGGCGTCCAGGCGCTCTATGCGGACTATCAGGAGATGCTGGCTAAAGAGGACCTCGACATTGTGAGCATCACCACCTCGTGGGGCCACGATCACGCTGCGATTGCGCCGGTTGTCGCGGCGAGCGGCGTGAAAGGCATCTTCTGCGAAAAGCCCATTGCCACCTCGATGGCCGAGGCCGATCACATCGTCAAGACGGTGCAGGACAACGGCGTGGTGTTCGCCTGCGCCTACTTGCGGCGGTGGCGGCCCTATTATCATGCCCTCCGCGATGCCATCGCCGATGGCACCATCGGCGATCTGCTCTCGATTACCGCGTTCGGGGTCGGGACGCTGATGCATGGCGGGACGCACTACACCGACCTCATGTCTTTCTTGGCCGGGGAGCCGGAGCCGGCGTGGGCGTTCGGTCGTATCGAGGCGCCGCCGGAGGGCGCCACCGGCTGGACCGCCGAGGTGGATCCGCCCGGCAGTGGGTATATCGAGATGCAGAACGGCGTGCGCTTCTTCCTGGACGGGGTAAGCAAGGGGCCGATCAGCTTCGTGATTGCCGGCAGCGGTGGGCAGCTTGTCGTCCATAATGACGGCGTCGATGCGACGCTGTGGCGCCCGTCGGACGACGGTGGCCGCCAGTGGGTGTCGGCGCCGTTCCCGCTGCCACCGCAAGACCGCAGCCCGGTGCTGAAGATCGTCGAGGACATCGTTGACTGCATGGATCACGGTGGCAAGCCCCTCAACAACGAGGAGCATTCGGCACGCACGATGGAGCTATGCATTGCGCTCCATGCGTCCCACAACGCCGGTGGCGTGCGCGTGGACTTCCCACTGGCCGACCGCGACCTCAGCGTGGATACCTGGTAGGAGTGCTGTGCCTCACCCCCCGGCCCCCTCTCCATCGCCAAGCGATAGAGAGGGGGAGGCTGCCGCCCATCACTTGCTACGAGGCCCTGTCATTCCCGCGCATGTAGGAATCCAGGCGCTGGGGGGCGGAGTGGCGGTGCCCATTCCCATCTCGTCACTGCGGCGGAAGCCGCAATCCAGTGGCCGGGAGTCTGGACTGCGGCTTCCGCCGCAATGACGGTGGTTAGGCGGCGCGGGCGAGACGGCGGGCGGCGGCACGCAGGGCGCGGACCCGCAAGGCGAGGCGGTCGACGGATGCGCGTAGCTCGTCAATCGAGCCGGCGAGGTCAACCGCGACGACCTCCAGCCGCTTGCCGGCGTGGCGGACCTGATACATCGCCGTGTCCGCCTCGCCTTGCGCGTAGACCAATAGCCCACCAGGTAGGTCGAGGGCGGTGGCGTAGGCGAGCAGCTGGTAGAGGTCGGCGTTGGGGACATGTTCGCCGGTAACGTTCTTGTACTTGGCGTCGCCGACGAACGTGCAGGTTGGACCGTCCCACCACGTGAGGTCTGGTTTGAGCAGCACGCGCCTTGCCTCGTCAAGATAGACATGGCGCTTGCCGGTAAGCTGTTTGTCGGAGCAGAACGTGTGCTCGGTGACTTGTAGCTCTTCACGGAGCGCATGGGTTATGAAGTCCTGGAACACCGTGTTCATGTTCATCAAGAAGCCGGCCGCTCGGAGGCCACCGCGATCCGACTCGAAGGCCCAATGCCGCAGGATGAGCCGCGCCAGAGTCACGACCTCGCGGTAGTGCGCGTTCAGCCGGTCGAATGTGACTGCCGGTACGTCGTGAGGTGTAAACCGGACCGGCGCTACGTTGCCGAGCAGCGCGCCGATCCACCGGAGGCCCGCGCGCGCACGCGGGGAGCGAATTCGCAGCCGGCCGAGCAGCAGGGCGGCGGCCTTCACCAGGCGATTGGCCAGGATGTCCTCCGTGAACTCGTCGTAGCGCACTTCTATCGGCACGGGCACGTCGTACCGGCGCCTGATCTGCTCCGCGACGAGTATCCGCCCGCGGACCGTGTGCAGCGCCTCTTCCTCCGTCCGATACCCATGCAGCAGTCCGCGTGCGAACGCTCGCCGGGCGGCGGACACCAGCGCGAGGGCCAGCGCCTCGACCGGCGCATCCGTGTCCTCGAAATTGAAGCGTTCCTCCCGCAGATCGAACGCACCCAGCGCGTAGGACGCCATGTAGAGCACGCGCGAGATGTCCAGCTTGGGGTGGATGGCTACCGACAGATCACCAAGCTCCAGGGCGCCGATGGTGGCGCCGGGCGTCAGGCAGTAGGCGTTCGCCGCGCCGCGCGCCGGGGTGATGGTGAGCGACGGCACATGCTCGGCCAGCGCGTCTCGCTCACCCGCGGACAGTTCGAGCGGCTCGCTCGTGACGTACTCCTGTAGGTCAATCTGACGCATCGCTGGTGTCGGCCTCTTTGTCCCGGTGCCGGTACAGCTGCCCAGCTAGTACCTACTCGTTCGGTCGTGACCGCTCATCGGGTGGCAGCTTTTCCGGCACCCGCGTACAGGCCGCTTGGTCTGCCCAACGTGTCACGTCAACATGCTCGTGAACGTGGTTCGCACAGTACATCTGGCCTTTATTGTGCTGTGCGTAGCGCAGCGATGGTGGACATTCAGCGTAAAACTCATACAGCGTCTCACCGGCAGCAATCGTGTGACCGTCGGCAGCGCAGGTGAATTCTTGCTCATACCGGGTAGAACGCAATCCCTCACCGTGTTCGTTGCGCCATAAGCCGCTGTTCAGATGCTCGGGGATGCTGTGATCGGTACCGGCACCCGCTGACTTGGTGTTGCCGCCGGCCGCGCGCCGCAGCCTATTGAGGCCGAATTCCCTGAGGCGATCACGCTGCCCGTAAAGCTGCTCCTCGATATATGGTAGGACGTTGTGCTCCCAGATCAGACGAGCCTGCTCGTTGTCAAGGCCAGGTCGCATGAAGTAGCTGGGGCCGATGGCCGCCTCGCTGTTGTCGTCGCCTAGCGCTCTGTTCGCGCGGTCAACAACATCGGCGACCCACCCCATACCGGGAGCGTTCCGGTCCAGCCAGCGCCGGAGTAGCCCTTTGACGGGTGGCTTGTCCGGGTGGAACTCCACGAAATGGAACCGGCGGCGCAACGCGAGGTCCACCAGGGCGATGGAGCGGTCGGCGGTGTTCATCGTGCCGATGATGTAGAGGTTATCGGGAAGCGAGAAGGTCGTGTTGGAGTATTGAAGCTGCATCGGCGCGTCGCGGTACTCCAGCAGGAAGTACAGCTCGCCGAACACCTTGGCGAGGTTGCCGCGGTTGATCTCGTCGATGACGAGAAAGTGCTTGGCCTCCGGCTTTCCCCTGGCACGCTCTGCCATGTCGAGCAGCGGCCCTTTCCTTAGCTCGAAGCCGGCCTGGTCGTTCCTAAGCGTGGGGCGGAAGCCTTGCACAAAGTCCTCGTAGGCATACGACGGATGGAACTGGACGAGCCGCACCCGCTCCGGCGACCCGGCAAGGCGCACCGCCAGCTTCCGCGCAACGTAGGTTTTGCCGGTGCCCGGCGGCCCCTGGAAGATGACCTGGAGCTTGTCCTCGAGTAGTTTCTCGATGCGGCGCAGAAAGTCGAGGTCGAGCAGTAGCTCGTCCGCAAGCGTCTCCAGATCGGGCACGTCACTCGGCTGTTGATCGTCGTCGTCCGGCTCGGAATCCAGTGTGGTTGCTCCTACCGGTTCCTTATTCTGGCCTCTCTTATCAAACCACATCAACCACACGATGCCCTGCGCGTCGAGACGGTTGTCCGGCCTGCCGGTGCTGCGCTGGATGAGTTGATCGAGGAAGCCAAGAGCATGTTCATACAACGCCACCTCGTCCACGCCTTGCTCTGGTTGGTCGTACCCGATATGCTCGTATGTTTCTCTAAACGTTGTGATTCTAAACGGCGGGTATTGCTCAACATCCAATCCCATAAGCAAGACGGAGGTAACATTCAGGCGGGTTCCCGCACCACTTATCACTGACCGGGGCAGTAGGTCACAGAACGCGCGGATCCGTTGAGAAATGGGACTGTCGTCCTTCGTCCAGATCGCTTGGAGGGACTGCAATGCGTCGTTTGGTGACTGGTCGATCCAATTGCGGAATTTCTGTTGCTGCACTCGGTAGATTAGGTTGCCAACGATTCCCCTCTTTACCATACTGGCCCAGTCATCCTCACCACTAATCACTGCTTCTCGTGCTGTGGAGAGTTTTCGCCCGACTTCAATCTTGTAGCCCTCCCGCGCATCAAGTTCTCCAGAGTCAATCAACCTCTGCGCTCGCCGGAGGTAGTCGTCGAGCGGGTCGCTCTTAGCCATGGCGGATTGTGTTGCCTCTTCACTGCGAGGGCTAGTCAGGACGGATGCGTTCCCAAAATCAGGCATCTTTGCTTCCTCACTATGCGGGCTGGGTAGATGTGGGATTTACATGGCACCAATGTATGTGACCATCCTGGACTGCGGCCTGCGCCGCAGTGACGAGGTGGGGGCTGGGCCCCCTATGGTCCCCCCGCTTCGCAGGGGGACGGGCGCAGCATGCTGCGCCCCTACGGCGCGGCCCATACTTATCCCTGTCAGGGGGGCGCCGGGGTCTCGTATGTCGTGCGTGTGCGTGTGCGTGTGCGTGTGCTGACCATGTGGCCTCTCTCGCCGAGTACCCCCGGCGAGTTGCCTCTCCACTGTGCAGGCTGGGTAAAGTTGGCCTTTGCATGGTACCAAGTGCCACTGGATATGACCATCCTGGACTGCAGCGCAGGCCGCAGTAACGAGGTGGGGAGTGAGGCGCGGCACGTTTCCCGCCGTACTGCTATACTCACCGCTTGCGAACGGATGTCCTAGTCACGGCACTCTCACTGTGGACTGCATCCACTGACCAAGAGAGGCTGATTGAGATTCCCGCGTGCGCGGGAATGACAGTGGGGGTGGACGCGGGAATGACGATGGGGGTGGATCGTGGTGCTGCTTGTTGTGACCGCCGACAATCATCTCGGCCAATACGCGGCGCGCATGCCGTTCGCGCGGCTGGAAGAGCGTCGGCGCCGGCTGCGGGAGGGCTTTCGGCGGGCCGTGGGCTATGCCGTGCAGCACCGGGCGGCGGCCTTCCTGCACGCTGGCGACCTGTTCGACACGGTTGATCCGCGCAACCTGGAGCGGGTGATGGTCAGCCAGGAATTGGCCCGGCTGCGGGAGGCCGGCATGACGGTGGTCGGGATTGGTGGCAATCACGATACGCCGCGCCACACCGGGCAGCACGGGGGCTATCACGCCGCCGATATTTATGCCTCTCTGGGCGGTCTCCACTTCTGCACCGACGCGCAGGAGGTGGCATCGGTCATCGTCGAGCGTGACGGCCTGACCATCCAGCTCGGGGGGGTGTCCTGGGACCCGACGCTTGGCCCGGAAGACGACCCGCTCGCCGGTCTGGCCTACCCTGACCCGGAGGCGGGCCGCGCGGACTGGAAGGTGCTGCTGGCCCATGCCAGCCCGGAGGGGCATCGCCACCCCGAGGCGCAGGAGCCGTATGTACGGCGGCAAGCCATCGCCGAGCTGGATGCGGACGTGCTGGTCCTCGGCCACGAGCATCGGCGCACGTTCATGGAGATCGAGGGGCGCAAGGTCCTGGTGCCTGGGGCCACGGAAATGATGCGGTACGGCGAGTTCGGGCACGCGCCGGGCTTTGCCTCCATCGAGCTGGGACACCGGGGGCTGTTCCGGCATCGCTGGCACACGTTCCCGGCGCAGCCGCGGTTGCGCGTGACCGTTCGAGCCAACGAGCTGATCGCCGCGCCGGCGGGGCTGCGCGACCCGGACGAATCGGTCACGGAGGTCGTGGTCCGCCGGGTGCGGGAAGCGTCTCAGCCCGATCAGTTGACGACCCTCGTTCTGGAGGGTGAGCTGTCCCGGGAGCGCTATATGGAGCTTGACTTCGCTCGCGTCCAGGACGTTGGGGCCGGGAGCAACTTCTTCTTCAGCATCAACACGGATGACCTGCACTTGGCCAATGAGTTCGGAGTGGCGGCGACCAGTGGGGTGCGGCTGTCTCAGCGGCAGGAAGTCGAAGCTGCGCTCCGCGATCTCGAACCGACGACCGATGAGGAGCGCGCGGCGGTGGAGCGGTGCCGCGAGCGTATTCTGGCCTACTACGGCGGGGCGGAAGACGAGTAATGGGCTGGCCGGGTACCGGAGAGTTGGCCCCCTTGCTGTCCCCCCTATGGTCCCCCCGCTCCGCAGGGAGACGGTCGGTTCCCTCCCCTGTGCGTCAGCATGGGGGAGGGCCGGTGTGGGGGCTACCGGCCACTATTTGTGAGGCGGCGGCATGATCCGACTGCGCCGGCTCCGGTTGAGCCAGTACAAGGGACTGGTACAAGTTGACCTGGCCTTCCCGCCCCGGGGCAGCGTGCTCATCGAGGGGCTAAACGAGGCGGGCAAGTCTACGCTCTTCGATGGCCTCCATTTCGTCCTCTACGGCCAGCCGCTGGTTGGCGACCTGGCCGCAGCGTTGACCTACAACGCCGAAACGACTATTGCGTCGGCGGTGCTCGACGTTGATACCGGATCGGTGGCCGGCACACGTGTAGACTGCACCCGTCTCTCGATTGAACGCCGGCTCCGGCGCACGGCACGCACGCTCCGCCATGAGGTGCAACTGTGGGTGCAGCAGGCTGGCGGTACCGAAACAGAGTATGTCCGCGGCGTGCGCGCGGTCCGCGAGCGGCTCGTTGCCGAGTTGGGCGGCCTTACCGCGGAGGCGCTCCAAAACTCGTGTCTGGTGGTGCAAAAGGCGCTCGGCCGCCTGGAAACCTTGAGCCGGCGGGAGCGAGAAGGGGCGCTTTCGGTGCTCCTCAACTTGGACCGCTTGAGTGAGGTAGAGCGCGCGCTCCGTCCCACCCGCGAGCATGAGGACGCGGTGCGCCGGGCCGAGGGGATCGCAGGTATGGCGGCGGTGGAGGCAGAGCGGATCACTCTCCGCGCGCAACTGGAGGAGCAGCAGCGCCTCGCGGCGCTGGTCCGGCTGCGTGACGATCTCGTGGCCCTCGATGCGGCGAAGGATCAGTCTGACGAGGCCACCGCCGAACGCACCACCGCCGAACGCGACCTAGCCGCGGCCAGCGCACGACTCGAGGCCATCAGCGCGTACCGCACGCAGCAGCAGTCCTGGCGCGATCTCTTCGGTTCCGTTCAACGCTTGGGCGAGGCGGAACAGCAGCTCGCGGCTACCGTAGCAACGGTCGAGGCTACGGAGGTGGTGGCTAAGAGGCTGCATGATGCCAAAGCACGTGCGGCGACGGCGCACGACCTGGCCAACAAGGTCGAGGCCATCCGCGCGGCGGAAGAAAGGTATGTGCGGCTGGAGCGGGAGCAGCGGGAAACGCAGCGGGAGGTAGCAGCGTGCGTGGCCTGGCGGCGGGAGCAGGGGGAGGTGGCGCAACGGTTAGGGGAGCTGGAGCAGACGATTGCGATAGCGGAGGCGCGCCGGGCCGTCCGCGTGGTAGAGGAGCGGTACGCGCGGCTCAATGGTGCGTACCAGGAAGCGCAGGGACAGGTGGCGGCGTGCGTCGTTTGGCGGCAGGAGCAGGGGGAGGTGGCGCAACGGTTAGGAGAGCTGGAGCAGACGATTGCGATAGCGGAGGCGCGCCGGGCCGTCCGCGCGGTGGAGGAGCGGTACGCGCGGCTCGATGGTGCGTACCAGGAAGCGCAGGGACAAGTGGCGGCGTGCGTCGTTTGGCGGCGGGAGCAGGGGGAGGTGGCGCAACGGCTAGGGGAGACGGAGCAGGCCATTGCGCTGGCCGAGGAGCAACGGGAAATCCGCGCCGAGCGAGAACGCTTGACCGACCTGCGGGACGACCTCCAGGACTGGCTGACGATCACGGACCAGCGCGCTGCCATCCGCACGGCACGCCAGCGGCTCGGTGTAGCCGGCGGCGGCGCCGGTGTGCTGGTCGTCGCCCTGGCCCTGCTCCTTGTGATGGGTGCCCCTGCGGCTCTGATCACGTTCTGTGGGATCGGCTTTTTCGCTGTCCTGATGGTAGCCGGGATGTTCGCGGCGGTCGCCGGCTTGCTGCCGGGGATGAGTGTGCCCCAGGCGAGTGATCTCGACGCGCGGTTGCAGTCCACGGCTGCGGCCCTGTACGAGCAGGGCGCGTCGGCCCCACTCACCGGCACGGTCGTCCGGCAGCGCCTCAGCGGCGTGGAGGAAGAGTTGGCGGCGCTTGCCGGCGACGGGCGTGGGGAGGTAGACGAGGCGGGGTTTCGAGCACTGCTGGGGCAGCGGGGACAGTTGCAGCGGCAAGGGGAGGAGTTGGCGACGAACCTGGAGCGAGAGCCGGTGTTGCAGGCCACCGCGCAGGAGGCCGAGGCGGTGCTGGCGGCGTGTGGGGCCGACCTGGAGGGCCAACGGGCGGCGCTGGCGGTGCGGCTGGGGAGCGACGGCGACGACGGGCGTGGGGAGGTAGACGAGGCAGGGTTTCGAGCACTGCTGGGGCAGCGGGGACAGTTGCAGCGGCAAGGGGAGGAGCTGGCGAGCAGCCTGGAGCGAGAGCCGGCGTTGCAGGCCGCGGCACAGGAAGCCGAGGCGGTGCTGGCGGCGTGTGGGGCCGAGCTGGAGGGTCAACGGGCGGCGCTGGTGGGGCTGCTAGGCCAGGACGAGGCGGGGACCGGTGGTGCGGACGGGCGCGGGGAGGTGGATGAGGCGGGGTTTCAAGTACTGCTGGGGCAGCGGGGACAGTTGCAGCGGCAAGGGGAGGAGCTGGCGAGCAGCCTGGAGCGAGAGCCGGCGTTGAAGACGGCTGCGGCGCAAGCTGGCGAGGCATTGGCGGCGTGTCGGGCCGACCTCGACGATCAATGGCCGGCGTTGGTGGCGCGGCTGGGCCGCGACTACGGCCGAGATCGCCGGGCGGCCGAGCAGGCAATACACGAGCAGGTGCGGCGGGCAGAGCAGGACGTAGCCATTGCGGTCGATGCCGAGGAGCGGCTCCCCCGCGAGCGGGGGCAAGTGGAGGAGTGGGCGTCCCGTTGTCAAGGGCTGCGTGAAAGGGTGGAGCGGCAGCTTACCGCGCTCGATAGTGCGGTGCCAGCGGATACGGACGCTCTTGGGGCGCTCGTCCAACAGGAGCTACGCAAAGTCGAGGCGGAAATCGCCCGGCTCGATCCTGAGCAAACGGCGGCGGCGGAGCGGGACGCCCTGGAGCGGCGCGGTTCGGCGGTCGAGCGCCAAGAGCAAGCCTTGAGAGAGGGCCAACGGCTGGCCGCGGTGGTGGTCGCGGGGGCCGGCAGACTAGGCGTCACGCTAGCGGACGTAGCGGACGTAGCGGATGACACACCCGCTACGTCCGGTTCCGACCGGAAGCCGGCGCGTCGGGTGTCGTCAGAGGTATGGCAGCGCGCCGCACAGATCCGGGCGGCTTTGCCGGGAGTCAATGAGCCGCTACCGCCGACGGAGGATGTCGAGAAGCAGATCAGCGCGCTGCGCGAGCGTCTGGTGCGATGCGATCAGGACATTCGGCGGATCCGGGAGGACCTCGCGCTTCCCGCCGACTACGTGGTACCGGGAGCTGCGGAAGCGAACGAGGCAGCGAGCGAGGCGCGCTTGGAGCTGCACAGTCGTCGCTACGCGGTTCAAGTGCTCACGCAGGCGCGGCGGAAGATGATCGCCAACGTGCTGCCCAGTACCGAAGATAATATGTGCTTGCTGCTGCCGGACCTGACGGCCGGCCGCTATCGGTTTGCCAGCCTGGACGATGACTACCGCTTCCAGGTGTGGGACGAGCGCAAGCAGGATTACACCGAAAAGAAGCTCCTGAGCGGTGGCACGCAGGACCAGTTTTCGCTGGCGCTGCGTCTGGGATTTGCGATTGCGGCGCTGCCCCAGGAGGTCGGCACTCGGCCCGGTTTCCTCTTTCTGGACGAGCCGCTGTCGAGCTTCGACCGTGACCGCACACAAGCGCTGGTCAACCTCCTCACCCGTGGGACGATTGCCTCGCATTTCCCGCAATTGTTTCTGATTAGTCACTCGACGCTGTTCGATCCACACCTCTTCACCTATCACGTCGTCATGGAGGCCGGTGGGGTGGCTTCGTCAACGCTTCCGCCGCCAGAGCCGGAGGCGATACTCCCCAGCCGGTCGTAGGGCCTGGTGTGGTCGTGGCGCAAGCGTGGCTCGTGGAGCAGTGTGGGCACAACATGTTGTGCCCCTACAAATGGGGAGGTCTACGATGCTGCTCGATCGGTTCGTGGAATTGTGTCGGGAGCGAGGGCCAGAGTTGGCCGCGCGTTTGGCCCCGGAGGCCCAGAGTGAAGCGGAGGATCAGTGGGCACAGGCGGCGCGCGAACGCTGGTACGCGCTGCCGGCGGCGGCACAGGAGCGCTCGCTGCTCTATGCGGTGGACGGCTCCGGGCACACGGTTGCCCTGAATAGCGGGTTCTACATCATCGTGGCGCAAGCCTTTCTGGCCGGGCCGACCGAGCGCGACGCCGTTGCCGAGGTGGACCTGGAGATTGCGGACGCCCGCCGGAGCGCGACCGACGTCTCCTCCCTACGAGACCTGATGATGCGGCGGCTGGAGTCGCAGGTGGCACTGGAGACGGCGCAGGGGATCGAGCGCCCGGAGGAAAGCGTGCTCCTGCTCGACGGCTCACTGCATGCCGAGCTTACCCACCTTAGTCCCTCGTATGGCTGGGGGGTTACGTTCGGCCTCGGCTTGGATGGGGCGCGGACGGCGACAACACAGCCCGGTCGTGTCGAGCGGACCCTTGAGGACTATGTACGGTTGAGCCGGTGGGCCGGCGAGCGGAGCCTGCTGGTCATGGGCGTGGCCAAAACCACTCGCGCCCAGTTCATGGCGCACCTCCTGGAGCAAGAGGGTCTGCCGACGGAGGAAGGGCGGCCCAGCGACCCGGAACTGCTGTACCGCTGGCTCACCGGGACAGGCTATTCACACCCTATTCTGCTCGGAGCAACCGAACCAGGGGGCTTTCCACTCCAGCCGGAGGCTGAAGAGCTGCTGGCGGAGTGCCCGGCGATGGTGAGCTGCTATATCCGGCCGGCGCCCAACGACGACCCGCTCCGCGTTGATGTTCCGGCCAGCGCAGTGGGGCGAGGGGATTCCTTCCAGTCCCTAGAGCATGCGTGGCTTCCCGATCCGCGCGCTATCAAGCCGATAGTGGCGCTCGTGTTGGCCCTGTACGGCGGCCACACCGTACACAATGCCCCGTTGTACAAGGTGGATCGCAAGGTCCGGCTATCGCGCCGCACGGTTGAGCAGGTGTATCTACCGGTCTTGGAGCGTATTGCGAACGTCCCTCTGTCGGTTGACCGCAGTCGCCGGCGCTTCCCGGTGAGCTAGTGGCACCGGGTGGGGGCGGCGCTATGTGGGGCGCTCGGGGGCGGCGGCGGGGTCGTCCGGCTCGGAGTCCGGCCACTGTTCGTCGGAGGGCTGGTCGGACGGTCTATCGGCTTCCGATGGCGGGCGCTTGAGCAGGTCGGCGAGGGTATCGAGAGTGTCCACCCCGAGCTGCGAATCGCGCTCGTTCGCGTACTCGGTCAGGAGACGAAACACTTTTAGGAGCAGGTTGCGGCCGACCGGCTTGTCGTTGAAGGTGACATCGCAGCGTATCTGGTGGTCAATGGCCCAGCACTCGGCCTCGGTCAGTGCGAGGGGAAGCTCCTGGCTGGCGTAAGGCTGCGCCCGCTGCTCCTCGAACTCCAGGACAATGTTCATGGCCTTGAGCAGCAAGTCTTTGCCGATGTTCTGCTGCCCTTCCTGGTAGGTGTGGCGGATGGTGTGGTCAATGGCCCACGCCTCATTCTCGTTGATGCTAATATACTTCGGCATCCGGCCCTCCCCGGCACCAGTCATGTGAACCGTCCCCGTCGAACGTCAGACAGGAAAGTCCCCCCCCATTATAGGGGTGATGGCTAAGGCCGGCAACGGTACCTGAGAGTGCTGCAGGGTCTTTCCATTGTCACCCTTGCCACCCTGATGTCACCCTGAGCGGAGCGCAGGGTCGCTTCCACGTGGCGAGATTCTGCACTCCGCTCAGAAGGACCGGTTTGGCGGCGACTTCGGAAAGGCCCTCAGGGTGCTGCCGGCCGGAGGTACTCCCACTATGGTCCGCTCACTCCACAGAGGGGTGCTGCGTCCCTACCCACTGCCCCCGTGGTCACTTCAGATCTCATCACGGCCAACCGGCAGTCACGTGCTAGAGTGCCTGCTCGTACAGGGTGACGATTTCGCTGGCCGCGGGGACCCGCGGGTTGTTGGCGGGGCTGCCGCTGTCCAGGGCATCGTTGGCCATCGCCTCGACCACGGCCATGAGCCGGTGGCGCCCGACGCCGAGGGCCGTCAGGCCCGGCACTTCGACATCGCTGCATAGCAGCGCGACGGCGGCGATGGCGCGGTCGGCCGCCGCTGCCGGGGTCAGTCCCGCAACGTCCTCACCCAACGCCCGCGCGATCTCTGCGTACTGCGCGGTTGCTGCCGGCGCGGTGTAGGCCATCACGTGTGGCAGGAGCACGGCGTTGGAGAGGCCGTGGGGGACGCCGAAATACGCCCCGAGCGGGCGGGCCATCCCGTGTACGAGCGCGACCGAGGCGTTCGTGAAGGACATCCCGGCGACGAGTGCGCCGTCCATCATGGCGCGGCGCGCGGCCAAGTCTTGGCCGTCGGCCCACGCCCGGCGCAGGTTGGCGCCGATCATGCCGATCGCCGAGAGCGCCAGCGCGCTGGAAAGCGGCTGCGCCCGGCGCGAGATGTACGATTCGATGGCGTGGGTGAGGGCGTCAATGCCGGCGGAGGCCGTGACCGGAGGTGGTGCGGTCAGGGTGAGGTTCGGGTCGGCTACGGCTACGTCCGGGATGACCGTTGCGCTGCCAATGAGCATTTTCACGTCACGCGCCCGGTCGGTGAGAATGGTGAAGCGGGTGACTTCGCTACCGGTGCCGGCGGTGGTAGGGATCGCCACCAGCGGCGCGCGGTCCGGCGGAATCCGATCCTGTCCTTGATAGAGCGACAGCGGCCCCGGATGCACGGCCCGCACGGCAACCGCCTTCGCAGTGTCGAGGGCGCTGCCGCCACCGAGACCCACGACGCCATTGGCGCCGGCGGCCTCGTAGGTGGCCACGGCCGCCTCCACGTCGTCGGTCGTCGGCTCGGCGTTGATCTCGTCGAAGATGGTCGTCGCAACGCCGGCAGCGTTGAGCACAGCCGTCGCCGCGTCAACGGCCCCGCTTTCGCGTAACGGAGTGGCGGTAACCACCAGCGCGTGATTGACGCCTAGCTCTGCCGTGGCTGCGCCGGTCTGATCGAGGCAGCCCGGCCCGGTGAGGATGAGTCCCGGGAGCCTGAATTCTCGTCCTCCGTTGGCACTCGTCATCGCTATCTCTCCTTATGCACGTTATACACGAGCGGTTAGTAGCCTGGTGTCGGTGGGGCAACGGGCGCTGTCGACTTGCGCCGGCAATGTGGCCCTAACTGTAGCACCCCCGAACCAAGCCCGGTGCTGCGCCGGTAGCCGCTGCCGTAGGGGCACAGCATGCTGTGCCCCTACCCGGCACATCTCCGCCGACTTGGCATAACGCAGCCGGCGCGTCGGCACGGAGGGCGCTGACCACTAGCCTCTAGCCAGTGCTCTGCCCGGCAGCGCCTGAGTCATCCGGCCTTGCTGCAGGACGAACTCACCGGCGACCAGCACGGAGTCGACGCCGGTAGCATATTGGAGCGGGTCGTCGAACGTGGCGTGGTCGGTGATGGACGCGGGATCGAACACCGTAACGTCTGCGACGCAGCCGGTCGCCAGCCGGCCGCGGTCGCGCAAGCCTACCCGTTGCGCGGGCGCCGAGGTGATCTTGCGGATGGCCTCCGGCAGTGGGAGCAGCCCTTCATCGCGCACGAACGCGCCGAGGAAACGCGGGAACGTGCCGAAGTAGCGGGGGTGCGGCCGGCCGCGCAAGGAGGGGGCGCCGATGGTGACGGCGTTGCCGTCCGAGCCGATCATGCCGAGCGGATGCTGCATCAGCAAGCGGGTGTTGTCCAGGCTTTGCAGGTGGAACGTGGCCGCCGCCCGGCACTCGGTAAGCACCAGCAGGGCCTCAATCGGGTCCACACCCATGATCTCAGCCAGATCGCCGACGGTCTTGCCCGACCACGCCGGGTCGCCGGGTGCCTCCAGATCGGTCACGCGGATCGCCTCCCAATCCCAAGGGTCCGGGCCGCGGCCGCGGCCTTCGCGTAGCTCGTCGTGGATCATCCGGCGGGTATTGGGATCGCGTAGCCGATCCAGGAGCGCCGTGGCGCCGCCTTCTTGCGCCCAGGGGGGCATCACCTGGTCCGTGGTGCTCATGCCAGCGTCGTAGGGGTACACGTCGAAGGTCACGTCTACGCCGCGGGCGCGCTCGCGGTCCAGGAGGTCGAGGATTTCGGGGAGCAGGTGCCAAAAGTGTTTGCCCCCGACGTTGTTGTGGGACATCTGGGCCGGTAGACCGGCGCGGCGGGCGATCTCCAGCGTCTCTAGCCGGGCCTCGTACTGCTGCTCCATGTCTACTCGTTGATGGGCAGCGTAGAAGCCACCGTGCCGGCCGACGACCTCAGCCAAGCCGACTAGCTCCTCCGTATCGGCGTATCCGCTGGGAGCGTAGGTTAGCCCGACCGACATGCCGACGGCGCCTTGGTCCATGGCCTCCGCTACCAGTCGGCGCATCGCTGCCAGCTCGTCGGCCGTTGGTGCCCGTTGGTCGTAGCCCATCGCGGCCACGCGGATGGCCGTGTGCCCCACCAGGGAGGCCACGTTGAGCGCGGCACCCTGGGCATTGAAGCGGCGGCGGTAGCCCTCCAAATCCGTCCAGTCCCACTCCACGTCCGCCGCCGACAGCCAGACCAGCGTCTCTTGCAGGGCCGCGCGGCCATCGGAACGCACGGGGTAGCAACCGAGGGAGCAGTTGCCGATCACGTTGGTCGTGACGCCTTGGCGCACCATTCCTTCGCCGTGTGGATCGAGCAGCAGGGTAAAGTCGGAGTGCGTATGGATGTCAATGAAGCCGGGTGAGACGACTTTGCCGGTTGCATCCAGCGTCTGTGCCGCCGTTGCCGTGGCGAGATTGTCCACTGCGGCGATGCGGTCGCCGCGGATACCCACGTCAGCCGTGACGCCGGGCCGCCCGGAGCCGTCTATTACCGTGCCGTTGCGGATGATCAGGTCGAATTCCATCGTGGTGGCTGTCTCCTTCTTGCCTCGTGCGGCGTAGGCCACAATCCGAGCGCCCGGGCCGGAATACCGATGCGGGAGCGGAATGACGCAAGGATACCGGTTCCGCGGCCTTAGCCGTGTGGGTACTCCTGCAAGTCGCGCCGCACGCCGGCAAGGTGGTGCTCGATCTCGGCGGTGGACCAGCGGAACACGGCCATGTGGTAGTGCTGATGATGCATCGCGCCGATGGCGTAGTATGCGGTAACAAGCGTGCCGTCGGCCAACTGGACGGTTGAGGGGTAGCCACAGTCGGCACGTCCGACGTGGGAGAGATCGCCGACCAGCGTGAGCGGCGGGGTCCAAGTGGCCCCCTGATCCTCGCTGACCCGCACGAACACCCCGTAGGAGCCGCGCACTCGGTTGCCGCAGGTGAAGAGAATCCGCCCGTCTCGGAGCTGGAGGAGGTTGCCGGGGTGCTGCCAGGGGAGCGTCAGGGGGTACTGCTGCTCCCAGGTGGTGGCAGTGTGATCGCCGCCCGTCAGAAGCGCACCACCGATTTCCAGATGATTGTGCGCTTCTGACGGGCGCCCGCGCCAGAGTGTGACCCAAGCGTTACTGTGCGGGCTGCTGGGGTTGGCATAGTCGTTCAGCGTGCGCGCCGCGGCGAGCCAGTGCCCGTCCGGCGCCTGCAAAATATCCGTTTCGGTGAATCCGTTGCGCCCGATCAGCTGCGCCGCGCCCCAGTGGCGCCCGTTGTCGGTGCTGCGGAAGATGTAGGTCGAGCTGAGACGCGATGTGATGTCCGGGCTGCTCATGCGGCAATCGTAGGCGGAGACGTAGAGACTGCCGTCCTGTCCCAGGCGCACGTTGCCAAACGGTATGAGTTTGCCGGCGCCGGGCGGCGCGGTCATCGTTCCCGCTATTTCCCAGGTAAGGCCGGCGTCGGTGGAGCGGCACACCAGCGGATCGAGCAGGTTGTCGGTGCGGATCGGGAGCCGCTGCGGTCGCAGCCAACCGCCGACCAAGGCAATCAGTGTGCCGTCGTGGCCCATCCCGCCGGCGACGTTGAACCGGGACTCGCCAGGCGGATGCTGTGTGACTGTGCTCCGCCGGGTCCAGGGCGGCCGGCCATCGCGGCTGACCCATAGCTCGATGTCGCCCTCGACGCGGCCGTGGCTTGCTTGGTTGAAGATGAGTGCGCCGATGGAGCCGTCGTCGAGGACGGTCAGATTGGGCCAGGCGCAATAGCCGTCAACGGCGATGTAGTGCTCGAACTGCCGCAGCTCGCTCAACATGGCAGCTCTTTCTTAGTGGTTAGTGGTCGGTGGTTAGCTGACGGGCAGCCCGCTCGTGGGCGCGGGCGAACTCCTCCGACCCGTCGTCCTCCCACAGCTCCATACTGATGCCGCGGATGGCTCCTTCCTCCTGCCCGGTCAGCCGGCCGAACCAACTGCCCGCCTCGGGATGACTGACCCAGTGAGAGAACGAGGGGGTATGTAGCTCATGGCCGTTGGGCAGACGAATAATCCCGATGTGTTTGGGCGGGACGGTGGGTTTGTTCGCGGCGACACGTGCCAGCGTCTCTTCATCCACCTCCACACCCAGTCCAGGCCCCTCCGGGACCGGCGAGAAGCCTTCGATCACGGGGATGCGCGCGGTGGCAATGTCCTCGTCGTATTGATCGTCCAGGTTGGCCGCGTGACCGGTGGCCGTGGGGAGGACGGCCATCACATGGAGCGTCAACGCCTTGGCGAGCGTGCCGCCGCCGCCGAACTGCACTGAAGTCTGCACGTTGGCCCGGCCGTAGGCGAATCCCTGGGCTAGGGTCTCGCCAATGGTACTGCCAAGTATATAGCTGTCGGCAGCGCCGACTAAGAGCTCCTGGGCATGGCGTAGCGGGGCCTTGTGCATGAGGATCGGGAGCCGGGTTTGCGCGCGCAAGCGCCGCCAGCCGTCGAGGTCGTGCGCTGCCAGTGGGTCTTCGATGTAGCCAACGACAGGAAAGCGCTCCAGCTCCCGGATGATCGGCAACACCGCCGCGAGCGTGCGGTTGGCGTTGAAGTCGTAGTGAATCTTGAACCCCGGCGGGGCGACCTCCTGCACGGCTTGGGTCTGCTCGATCACGTCGTAGTAGGCGCAGGTATGCATCTTGAAGACCGTGTAGCCTTCCGCTGCCGCGCGTTGCACCTCGGCGCGGAATAGCTCCGGCGAGGCGGTCCGGGTCCAGGCCGCGACGGCGACGGCAGCCCGGACTTTCTGCCCCATCAGCTTGTAGGCCGGTATGTCGAGGTATTTCCCCAGCACATCGTAGAGGGCGCCGCCGAGGCCGGGATTGAACGTGTTATTGAGGAAGTCGAACGGATTGCGGCCGATGAGCGGTTCGATACTGGCTCGCGGTGGTGGCGTACAGCGAAACTCGCCGTAGCCCACCAGCCCGGCATCCGTATGCACCTTGAACACCGTAAGATGGTTCATATCGTGGAAGCGAGCCGGATAGGCCGCGTTGCGCGCGGCAATGCGGGGGAAGGTCGGGATAATCTCGATGTCGGTGATCTTCATGGCGATTGCTCCACACGTGGAGAGGGGGCCGGGGGAGGCCCGCCAGCCGGCTCTTAGCCGGCCGGCGTATACGGATCGAGGCTGTGGGCGGCCAGCGCGTCATCGTCGAACGCAATCCCTAGGCCCGGTCCGGGCGGCACCTGCAAATGTCCGGCTTCATAGTGGATCGGCGCTTGCAGCAGTATGTCGCCGAGCGGGTTCGGACGCTCCGGACCGCGATATTCGCAGATCAGGAAGTTCGGTGACGCCGCGGCCAGGTGGAGGGCGGCCGCGACGTGGATGGACGATCCCATGCTGACGTGCGCGCACCAGGGGACGTTGAAGAGGTCGGCCACCAGCGCGATCTTACGGCCCTCGGAAATCCCGCCGGCACGACAGATATCGGGCAAGATCACGTCGGCCCCGCGGCGACGCAGCTTCTCGTGGAACTGCCAGCGGGTGCATTCGGTCTCGCCGCTGGCAATCGGCAAGTCCAGGGCGGCACACAGCGCGGCATAGCCGTCGAGATCCTCGGGCGGGAGTGGGTCTTCGAGCCAGCCGACGCCGAGGCGCTCCAAGGCACGGCCGATCTGCGTCGCGGTGCGGGTATCGTAGGCGCCGTGTGCGTCTACCATCACTGTAGCCCGCTCACCGACCGCCTCGGTCACGGCCGCGATGGTGGCGAGGTCGCCGCGCCAGTCGTTGCGGCCGAGATGGAGCTTGAGGGCCGTGAACCCCTGCGCGACGTACTGCTCGGCGGCCGTAATTCGTTCCTCCAGCGTGTCGCCGGGCAGCCCGCTATAGCAGGGGATGGCGGTGTTGAAGGGACCGCCGAGCAGTTGGTAGATCGGCTGGTCGAGCGCTTTGCCCGCCAAGTCCCACAGGGCAATGTCAATCGCGGCCAGCGATTCGAGCAAAAACCCGGAGCCGTGTCCGCGCAGACGCATCGAGGAGTAGAGATGATCCCAGAGTACTTCGATGGCCAGCGGGTTCTGCCCCAGCAGGAGCGGCGTGAAGAGGTCCGCGATGATGGCCTTGGCGACACCGGGGACCGGCGGCGAGTGGGCCTCGCCCCACCCGACGAGGCCGGTATCGGAGGTCAGCCGGACGAGGAGGGTTTGCTCCTGTGCCGGGTAGGCACAGAGATGGCGACCTTCGTTGCGTTCGAGTGCCTTGACTGCGCCGGCTGTCGTACCCCGGCGACGCGCCACGACTCGCGTCGGTCGCAGCCCCATTTCCGCCATATAGTCGCGGTCGGCGACGATGTGGAACGTCTCGACGTTGGAGATCTTCATGCCTACCTTCCCTTCCGACGGATTACGGTTACGGGCCGGGGCTGAGGTACCGTACCGGCTCTACATATCGAAGATGGCACCGACTGCACAGGTGAAGCCGGGTAGTACGTCCAAGCCGTCGAGCGTGTCGTGCTCATCAAGTGTCACCACGGCCGGCCCCCGCCGGTAGACATCCACGCTGCGCGTCTCCGGCTGCACGATCCAGACGAGGGCGACATCGTAACTGAGCCACATGAGCGCCTTGTCGTACACCTTGCGCCGGGTGTCGTTCGGAGACACGACCTCCACCACCAGGTCGGGGACCACCTCGGCATAGCCGGTAATTCGTGCCTCCAGCGGCATTTTCGCTGCCGAGAAGTAGGCAATGTCTGGCCCACGCACGGTGTCCGGGTCCCGCTCCAGCCAGACGCCGGCGTCCGAGCCGGTCAAGACTCCCAGTTTCCGAGGGAGGATGAAGGCATTCAGCAAAAAGCCGAGCCTCATGATGATCTTGCCGTGCTCCACGCCCATGATCATGGTTTCGTGCAGTATCCCTCGGAGCAGCTCGCCACGCACACCCTCGCCAGCCAGCCGCAACAGATCGGCGGCGGTGTGCAACTTGGCCGTCAGCGGCTTGGTCATCGTGGTTGCCATCGTCGGCTCCTTCCCGCCCGGCTAGTCTGCCACAACACCGCTCGGCCCCGCTCCCATCCACTCACTGCAGGGATGGGACTAGAGGCCGCCGTGCTACCCTCGGCCCTGGAAAGCAGCGGCGGTCGGGCATCGCTCAGATGCCCCTTTTCTTACACCATCCTAAGGAAAGGGCCGGGGTGAGGGGGGGCCGGCACCAGCCGAAAATGACGGCGGTGCGTACTCCCCTCGTGCTCTCCCCACGCTATGCAAGAGGACGACAACTGCCTCCCCGGTGCGTCGGCGTGGGGGAGAGGCCAAAGGTCAGTCTCGCGGCCCGCGGCTATCGGTCGCCGAACGAACGCTCTTTGGCCAATGTCTGGAGACCGAAGATCGCACGGCCGGCTTGGAATTCTTCCAATACCGGGGGCTTGGGCCACGGCATACGGACGTCGTGGGCGATCACGCGCGGCGTCACCGTGGGCCGGCCGCGCACCATGAAGTCGTTCCACTGGTCGAGGTCCACGAACCGCGCGTCGCCGGCCAGGAGCCAGGCGTCGGCAGCGGCATAGGTGTAGATCAGCAGTCGTCTCGACTTGCCGGAGCGATTGGGTGCGGAGGCATGGAGCATCCGCGTGTGGTGGATGGTCATGCCCCCGGCGCCGACCTCCACCGGGACGGCCGTGGAGAGGTCCGCTTCCCCGCGACTGGGGGTGATCGCGCCGATGAAGTAGCCGTCCTGGTGATGGTCCAGAACCGGTCCTCGGTGGGAGCCGGGGATCATCAACATGCAGCCGTTCTCCAGGGTACAGTCGTCGAGGGCCACGCCGACGGCCAACACGTCATCGTTGGTGTAGGGATAGAAGGCGATGTCTTGGTGCCACTCGACCGCGCTGCCGCCCCCGGCCGTCTTCATATTCAGCTTTTCGCCTTGATGGCGAATGTCCGGGCCGAGCAGCGGCTCGATGACATCGAGAATAGCATCCGAGCGGTACAGCTCCCCGAAGAACGGGTGGCGCTTGCTGGGCGCGTTGATGCGGGCCAGGCGCGGCGTCTCGGCGCTATGCCCCGCCTCCAACGCAAACGCCGCGGTATTGGTCGTGACGCTGCGGGATTGCTCGGTCAGATCGTCCACGATCCTCTGGGCCGTGGCAAGCTGCGACGCACTAAGCACGTTCTCGACGGTGAGATACCCATTGTTGCGATAGAACTCGACCTGCGCCGGACTGAGCCTGGCAGGCGCGGTGGTAATCATCGGTAACTCCTCCCTGCGGTGTGCTGTCGCGGGTCACGACATAACAAGAAGCGGCCGGGTGGTTGCTCCACCCGGCCGCCTGTGGACTATCTCGCCGGAATGCGCGTTTAGCTGCCTTCGGCCAGGGCGAACGCCTCGTCCACTTCCACCTGGGCCGCTCTGGCGGTCTCATCCAGCACTGACTTCACGCTGGACTCGCCTCGCAGGATCTTCCCGTGCATATCTGCGCCGTTCATTGCCCGAATCAGGGCGGCCAGGCCCAACGAGGCGGGCGCGGGGGTCGCGGCGTTGATGGTCTCCAGCACGAGGTCCCAGCCCGGATTGGCCTTGTAGTACACCGGGTCTTCGGCCACCGGCCGATACATCGTGCCCCGGCCCATGGAAGTCATCAGATGCCGGTGTCCCTCGTCCTGGGACATCCACCGCTCCAACAGCCAGGCCTCGTCGGGATTCTTCAGCCCGGCGCCCATGGCCCAGGTCCAGGTGTACTGCGCCAGGGTGGTTTGCTTCGAGTTCGCGTTGTTGGCGTTGCGGGGCATCCGCGAGGCGCCCATGTTCAGATTCGGCGCAGCATCGGGGGCGTTGATCCACTGCCAGGGACCACTCATCAAGATGCCCATCTTGCCGTTGTAGAAGATGGGATCCAGCCCCGGTTGCCCTTCCTTCTGCTGGGACTTCATGAAGGCGTCGAACTTCGTCCACTCTCCGTAGGCCTGATTGACGGCATCGGTCGGGTAGGCGAGCGCCTCAATCCCCAACTCGTCGTTGAAGGCGACCGTCTTGCCGTCGCCTTGGAACAGACGGCCCGCGTTCACCGTATGCCAGACATAAAAGGCGGTCCCCGGATAGTTGAAGCCCACCTGCTTGAAGGAGTCGCCGTCCGGCTCGGTCAGGATTTTGGCCGATTCCAGGAGGCCTTGCCAGGTGGTCAACTCCTGCGGGTCTATGCCCTTCGCGTTCAGCATGTCCTCGTTGTAGAAGACGTAGGGGTTGTCGCCCGATGCCGTCTGCGGCAGCGCATAGGTGCGGCCGTCGAGCTGGATGAACGGAACGATCGCCGGGAAGTACAACTCCTCCAAGCTCCGCTTGTCGCGCGTCAGGTAGTCATCAATATACGTGAGAGCATTCCGCCGCGCGAGATCCACGGTGGCCCGCCCGTGGATCATGAATACGTCCGGCGGCGAGCCGGCCGCGATGGCCGCGATGATCTTCCCGATTGGTACCCCGCCGTCAACGCCTGGACCGCCTGGCGTCAAGTTCATGGTCAAGTCAACCAGGATGTTCTCGTACTCTTCCTCGAACATCTCGATGGCCTGATCAACAAGCGGCTCACGCGCCGGGCCGTTCCAGCGGTGCTGGAAGTCGAGGGTGACAGGTGCCTTGGCGGCGGCGCCGGCGGCGCCCTGCGCGCCCTGCGCCCCTTGCGCCCCGGCCTCACCCTTCGGTCCCTGCGGCCCCGCCGGACCGGCCGGGCCTGCCTGCGGCTGGCCGACATAGCGGACGGTCGGCTCCCCACACGCGGCGGCGACCAGCCCACCCAAAGCGGCGGCAGCGCCGCCCAAATAGCGTCTCCGCACGATACCTGCCATCCCGGTGCCTCCTTAATTCCTGCCGTGGATATGTTGGCCCATACCCACCTGACTAGCAGTTGACGACTGCCCATATTACCACTTGTCGCTGAGGGCCAGCAACAGCCTGCAGTCCTGGCGGCCGGTGTGTCGTATTCCTGATACCGACTGCCGCGGCCTGCGGTGCTCGCAACTCCATGCCTAGATCCCTCCGCCACCGCCAATACATAGTCATGAGGAAAAGCACGCGGCCGGGGCATGTACCCCGGCCGCGGACGATTCTGTGCGTGTGCTGGCTAGCCCTGTGCAGCCTCGTGAGCCTTGTCTAGCTCGAACTGGGCCTTTTCGGCAGCCTGTTCCAGGGCGGCGGCAACGCCAAGCTCGCCTTGGACTACTTGCCCGGTGACTGCGTTGATGTGGTTCATGGCAGGTCCCGCTCCCTTCGCGATGGGCAGGGGGGTCGCCGCGTTGATAGTTTCGAGGACCAAGTCCCAGCCTGGATTCGCGTCGTAGTACGCCTTGTCCGTGACCACAGGCTTGTACATAGTGGCACGGCCCATCCCGGTCATCAGCAGCCGGTGGCCCTCGTCCTGCGACATCCAGCGCTCCAGCAGCCAGGCCTCGTCGGGATTCTTGGGGCCGGCGCCCGTAGCCCAGGCCCACACACTGCCCGCCAACGTGGTCTGCTTGGACTTCGGGTTCTCGGCGTTGCGCGGCATGCGTTCCGTGTCCCAGTTGAGGTTGGGTGCCGCTTTCGGCACGCTCACCCAATACCAGGGACCGCTCGTCGAGATGGCCAGCTTGCCATTGGCAAACAATGAGTCCACCGGAGCTGACATCTCGACCGTATGCTCCTTGACGTAGGCGTCGAGCTTTGGCCACGAGCCGTAGACTTGCTTGACTGCCTCAGTAGAATGGGTGAGCGCCTCGCGGCCAATGGCATCATCGAACAGCACTTTGCGACCATCGGCATCCCAGAACTTGCCGCCATTAAGCGTGTGCCACGTGGAGAAGCTACCAGGATAGCGGTAGCCGATCTCCTTGAAGCTGTCGCCCTGTGACACGGTGAGAGTCTTGGCCGCCTGCAGCAAACCTTGCCAGGTCTTGAGGTCGTCCGGATTGACTCCCTTGGCGGCCAGCATGTCTTTGTTGTAGTGGTTGTAGGGGTTATCTCCCGATGCTGTCTGGGGCAGGGCATGGGTCTTCCCGTCCAGTTGGATATAGGCCAGGACTGCCAGGAAGTACAGCTCGCTGAGACTGCGTCCGTCTCTCTTCAAGTAGTTATCGAGCCAGGCAAGCGCGCCGCGTTGAGCAAACTCATGTGCGGGATTGGCGTGGATCATGAAGCAGTCGGGTGGTTGTCCCGCTGCAATCGACGCCAGGATCTTGGCGATCGGCACGCCGCCAGAGGTGCCTTCTCCGCGCGCGAGGTTCATCGTCACTTCAACAAAGATGCCGGGGTTCGCTTCCTCGAACAGCTTGATCGCCTCGTCCACAATCGGCTCACGGGCCGGGCCGTTCCAGCGGTGCTGGAAGTCGAGTGTTACGGGCGCCTTCGCGGCGGCGCCCTGCGCGCCCTGCGCGCCCGCTGCCCCCTGCACGCCCGTCTCACCCTTCGGCCCCTGTGGGCCAGCGGGGCCAGCGGGGCCGGCTTGCGGCTGGCCGACGTAGCGGACGGTCGGCTCCCCACACGCGGCGACAACCAGACCACCCAAAGCGGCGGCAGCGCCGCCCAAATAGCGTCTCCGCACGATTCTTGCCATCCCGGTGCCTCCTTCCCGGTGCCTCCTGCTTCCTCCTGTGGGCGTATGACTACGCCCACTCGGCCGAGAGCCAGCCGCGGCCTAGGGTACCACCTGTCACCGAAGGGCAGCAAAAGCCCAAAGTCCCGGCGGCCGGTGTGCCATATTCCTGATACCGACTGCCGCGGCTGCCGCGGCTGCCGCGGCCGATCTAGCGCACCCGGCCGCGGGCGGCGACCGGCCACACGACCTCAACCCGACCGTTCCGCGCGCCGACGAGCCAGTTGTACATGTTGACCGTGGTGCAGATGTGGTTGGGAACCACTGCGAGCACGTCTCCTATCTGCGGTCGCTCGGAGGCCGGGTAGGCGGAGAAGTCCGCGTAGCCATGCTCCTCGGAGAGCCGATACAAGTGCGCCGCCGGGTATTCCACGATATGACCGAGTAAGCCGTCGAGGCCCATGGTCTCCGGCGTGATGGCTTTCGAGCCGGCGTCGAGGATGCCGCGCTCCGCCGTTGGCCGGCTGACCACTGTTGTACGCACGGTGCCGGCGCAATCGTCGAACGACCAGCCGCCCTGCAACACGGTCTGGCGGTCGTGAAAGACGTAGGTGCCGGGCCGGTGCTCGGTAACTCCCGGCACCTGCTGCACCCAGCGCAGCTGCCGCGTGCCGCCCATCGTGATTTCCGGCGCCGGCCGGCCGGCGTGGGCGAACACCGCGAGGGCTGCGGCCATGAACGCTACACTCGGCGCGGCAGCGGCAGTGAACGACATCAGGCCGCCGAACGTCAGGCCAGGAAGCTGCTCGATGATGCGGGCCAGATCGAGCGCTTGGCCGGGCTGCGTGACGCCGGCGCGGCCCAGCCCGGCGTCACACTCTACCCACACCTTGAGATGGCGGCCGGAAGCTCTCGCCACTTTGTTCAGGCCCTCGGCAACGACCGCGCTGTCACAGGTGAGGCTCAGATCGATCTCCGGGTAGCGTTCGAGGAACGCGCGTAGCCGGCGGAGCTTCACCGCGCCGAGCAGGTTGTAGGGAAGGAAGATGTCGTCGAACCCGAGGCCGGACGCGGCGAACACCTCTGCCTCGCCGAGCTTCTGCACCGTGATTCCGGTTGCTCCGGCCGCCACTTGTCGCGCCGCAATCTGCGGTATTTTGTGCGTCTTGATGTGGATACGATTACGTATTCCCAGCCGCTCGCAGTACGCCTGCACAAACCGGATGTTGGCTTCCATCCGGTCGAGGTCCACCACCAGTACCGGCGTCTCCAAGTCCTCTACAGCATCGCCCGGGGCTGGCAGATTTTCCGGTTCCATCCGGATGCTTGGCCACACGCCATTACCCGTGCCGGCTACGGTCCCCTTCCTCGCAGGTCCGACTACTGCTGCCATGCCGCTCTCTCCGAATTGATCGCCACGCACGCTCGCAAATTGCGCTTGGTCCGCGCATCCGAAAATCGGATCGTTGGGTCCGGTGGTTCGCTGGGAATGGTAGCAGGTGACTCATCGGCGCCGATCATCCGCGGGCAACGCGCCGGATGACCCGGCGCATGCGGCTGGTTGGCAGCAGCGACAGGACCATAACCAGAGCGACGGCCGCGGCGCTGGCCGGCAACCACGGAAACCAGTGCGGCTCATAGCGGAAATTCACTTGTGTTTCACCCGGCGCGAGGAGCACGCCGCGAAACACTCCGTTCACGCGCAGCACGGAGCGGCGCTCCCCGTCCACCATGGCCTGCCAGTCCGGGTGGTAGCTATCCAGCAGCACCATGAGGACCGGGGTCCGGCTAGGCGCCGCGAGTGTGACCTGTACTTCCTCCGCACTGCGGCGCATCACACGCGCCGGCAGCGGGTCCTCACCGGGGCTGGCTGCGGGGAGCGCACCAGCAACGTAGTCGGTATGGGTCGTGAAGCCTCCCTGCTCGGCAGTGGCTATCCGTGCAATCGCAGCGTCAGCGTCAGCAGTCTCCCAACGCCGAGACCCATAGGCCATGTGGGTGTTTTGCAGATGCGCTCCTAGGCCGGAGGTGCCGAGACTAAGTGCAAGCAGACCTACGCCGCGCCGCGCCCGGCCGGACCAGATCAACTCGGTGCCCAGCACGGCAAGTGGGTAGGTGGGGCGTGTTCACACTAAGCTGCCCGCTGCTCCTGTCAGCCGGTCATTGCGGGCGCAGCGCGGAAGCTCAAGCGCCCGCTGACCCAAACCGGTGCTCACGACAAGGAGTTGAGCCCCTGCACTGCGTTCAGGGTGACATTATGGCGATATGGGAGCGGTTGTGTGAACACGCCCTAGTTTGCTTGCCAGGTGAATAGCGATTGCAGGTGGGGCCACAGTGCATCCAACTCCTGGTAGTCGTAGGCGTCGAGCGGTGTGCCGGCGCCGCGGTTGCGCGCACTGCGGATCACCCCTCGTCTGACGAGCACTTCCTTGTCGAATGGCACGCCGCTCAACCGCTCCCGTTGGAGGCCGGGCATCAGCCGCATGTGTAGCTCGCGGGCAGCGGCGAGATCGCCGGCTGCGTACAGGTCGTAGATCTGCCTCAGAACGTCGGTGAAGTGGGGGGCGGGCATCGTGCCACTCGCACCGCGCGCCAGCTCATCAATGAAGTTCTGGCCGCCGGCGCCGCCGAATACGCCCCAGACCTTCGAGTCGCCGACTTCGAGCCGGCGCCGGATATTATGATGCGCCGGCTCAACCTCCTCTTTGACATAATGTACGTGCGCGACTTCGCGCACCAGGCGACTGACCAGATCGGGGTTGATCGGCGCAACCGGAGCGTTTTGGATACACACGGGGAGTTGCGCCGTATCGGAGATCGCCTCGTAGTAGCGCAGTAGCTCCGCGGGTGGGAGCTTGGCGAGCACCGGTGGCATTGCGATTATGGCGTCGGCGCCGGCATCGCGCGCCGCGGCGGCGAAATAGCTGGCGGCCGACACGCTCACCCCGGACACGCCAGCCACGAACGGTACGCGGCCGGCGATGTGTCCGGCGACCAGCGGTAGGAGGCGGATGCGCTCCTGATCGGTCAGCGTGAACCACTCGGAGGCCATGACCGGGTGGACGATGCCGTGAGCGCCGGCTTCCAGACAGAAGTCCAGCTGGCGCCGGAGCGAGTCCAGGTCGAGGTCGCCTTGGTCATCGAACGGGGTAACCGGGATGGTGAAGATTCCCTGCCAGTGGGACGGGTTATGTGCGGGTGTCTGTGTTGCAGCCACGACTACCTGCCTCCTGATGGGCCGGATGCCTAGCCCAAACTGCACGATCCAACCGTTTCAACTGCGGTGCAGTTTGGGCTAGGCAGAGTCGCGCGGATTGTGTCAGGTGTGGCACGGCTCCGGCCCGTACCCCGGCGGGATGTAGGCACCAAGCATAGCAGGTCGGCTGTGCCTCACCTCCGGTCAGCGTCAGCATCAGGATTCACAGGATTAGAGGATAGACAGGATTACGGGCTGTGTATCCTGCCCATCCTTACACGCTGGTAAGCCTGATGTTGATAAAAGTGGGTACGGGCCGATTCGTGGGGGCGCGATGAATCAATCACGCCGGAATGACGGGGTGTGCGAGCAGGACGCCCGTGCTCCGACGGGGCCGCCAATGCTCGGCTTGCGGTGCTACAGTGTGTCCGACGATCCGAAAGACACGACGACAAGCGATCAGTAAGGAGGCTAGGAGAGATGCGTATAGCGATCACCGGCGGCGCCGGGCGGCTGGGGCAAGCGCTCGCTGCCCGCTGGCAGGGCACCCACCAGGTCCGCACCGTGGATGCCATCCCCCTCTCCGATGGTGCCCCGTCCCAAGATCATCTCGTCGGCGATCTGCGCGACCCCGCCTTTGCCGAGCAAGCCGTCGTCGACGCCGACGTGCTCGTCCATCTTGCTCCCGTCGCTCCGGCGACTATCAGCGACCTCGAACGGCTCGACGATGCCACCCGTGGCAGCTACCATCTCCTGCTGGCCGCTGCCGAGGCCGGTGTGCAGACAGTCGTGCTCGGAAGCACCCTGGACCTCTTCGCAGCCTACCCCGGCGCCTGGCACGTCACCGAGCAGTGGGCGCCTCGGCCAGCCCCTACCCTGGAACACCTCGCGCCCTATCTGGCCGAGTGCAGCGCACGCGAGCTGGCCCGCGTGCTGCCGCTGCGGATAGTCGGTTTGCGTCTCGGCGAGATCGTGGATGAGTCCGACATCGAGGGGCAGCCGTTCGATGGGCGCTGGCTGCACGTGGATGACGCGGTGCAAGCCTTCGAGCGGGCGGTGGGATTCACGCCGGGGGAGGACGAGCCGGCGACCGGCTGGTGGGTGTACCACATCATAGCGGCCGGACCGCGCACACGAGTTCCGCTGGTAGCGGCGGGTGAGGCACCGTTGGGATATGCGCCGCAGCATGACTTCCGGGCCTGGTGGACGGAGGACTGGCGGCACCCGCCGGCGGCCCCGACGCTGCCAGCGGTGCGGTCGCGGCCGATGCGAAAGGTGGTGGTGTTCGGAGCGGGCGGACCGCTGGCGTCGGCGACGGCGCCGCTGTTAGCGGAGACGCATACGGTGCGGCTGACGGACTTGCGGCCGCTGGCCGAGATCATCGCGGCGAACGAGCCGCAGTCGGCGGGGGCGCCGCTGCCGACCATCTTGGGGCCGCCGCACGAGACGCGCGAGGTGGATGTGACGGACTATGAGCAGGTGCTGGCGGCGTGCGCGGGGATGGATGTGATAGTCAACTGCACGGTGTTCCGGCCTGAGGCGGAGCGGGCTTTCAAGGTGAATTGCCTGGGGGCCTATAACGTGATGCGGGCGGCCGTGGCGCAGGGCATCCGGCGCGTGGTGCATACCGGCCCGCAGATGGTGATGCAGGAGCAGATCGCGGGCTACCGCTGGAACTCCGGCGTGGGGTCCGACGTCCCGATGCGGCCGGGTGTGCTGGTCTATCTCCACAGCAAGTATATGGGGGAAGAAATAGTACGCACGTTTGCGGAAGCCTATGGGCTGGAGGTGCCGACCTTCTACTTCAACCACTTCGCCAACCCGGCGACCGTCGAGGAGAGTAGGGACGGTATCAATTCGTTCACGGTATCCTGGAACGATGCGGCGCTGGCCTTGCGACGGGGGCTGGAGGTGCCGTCGCTACCGCGGCCGTTCGAGATTTTCCTGATCAATGCAGACCTGCCCCACGGGTACGTCTCGAACGAGAAGGCCAAGCGGCTGCTGGGCTGGCAGCCCCGCGACCGCTTCGAGAACCGTTGGGTGCGGCAGGATTAGGGCGTGGCTGCAAAGTATCCGTCTTCAGGGGCAAGCTCCCTCAGGCCTCACTCCCTAACGGGCCAACGCCGCACGGATAGTGCCAGGTGTCGCGGGCCAAAACTCCGGCCATGCTGGGCAGACAGTGGGGGCCTGCGACCGCCGGAGTTTTGGCCCGCGAGTGGGGCGGCGTTGGCTCGTCACCCGGCCCCCGCACCATCGCCAAGCGATAGAGAGGGGGAGTCTGTCGGACGGGGTACCATTCTTGCGCGGGAATGACGGTGTGAGGGGGGTGCCTCCGGTGACAACAGCAGATGTAACGGCGGGCCTGCATGCGCTCGGTATCACGGCGGGCGAGACCGTCTTTTTCCATAGCTCGCTCAAGAGCATGGGCCAAGTGACGGCGCCAGGTCTGCACGATCATATGGGCATCGGTGGTGCAGACCTGGCACCTCAAGTCACCGGTGGGCCGGAGGGCGTGGTCGGCGGGTTTCTGGAAGCGGTCGGATCGACCGGGACCGTCGTCGTGCCAACGTTTACGCTCACCGAGCGGCGCGGACCGTTCGGCTCCTGGTATGACCATGAGACGACGCCCTCGACGGTCGGCCTGATTACCGAGACCTTGCGCCGCCGGCCCGACGCCATGCGGAGCTTTCATCCCGTTCACTCGGTCGCCGCCGTGGGGCGGCTGGCGCGCATGGTGACGGCACAACAGCGCAACACTTTCGGCCGCCGCAGCCCGTGGTGCGATGCCGGCTTTGCCCAGGGCAGCCCCTTCGATCTGCTGACGCGGTGGAACGCCTGGTACGTATTACTCGGCGTGGAGTTTCAAGTCCAGACCATCATGCACTACCTGGAGACGATCTTGGTGGATGCGGTGCTGCGCCGTGCCAGCGTGGCCGACCGGGAGGCGTTGCGTACTCAGGTCAGCCGCTGGGGTGCGCCGGGCATCTGGCCGGCGCCGGAGCGTATGCCGCTGGGCGCAATGCTGGCCGCCGATGGCACCTACCGGCACGCGACCATCGGCCCTGCGGACGTGTACGGTAGTCGCTTCCAAGCCGTGTTAGGTCGCGCCTTGGAGATCGTATTGGGGGCGCCCGAAACGTGGCTCGATGAGGCGTTTCGGGACTGGATGGGCAGCCCGCTCGATCCGGTAGCAGTCCTGGAGGAGTACGTGGCACCGGGCGGTGGGGCACCGCTGGCCGCTCCGGCACTGGCGATCTCCTGCGTCGGGCTGGCGCGGCCGCGTTCATAAGCCGGAGTGGGCCGGGAGTGAGGCATGCCACGCTGACCGCCGGGGATTGTACGGAGGTGGTAGCAACTCTGATTTGTATATGATATATTGGCACCAGAAGCGACAACATGCCAAATTGGCTGGAGGGTGCGCTGCCCGGAGCGGCCAGTTGGTCCGGAGGAGGCAAATGGTGACACCCGCCTACGATGAGCGGCGGCAGCAACTCGTGATCGGTGAGCAGCGCGAGTCCATCTGGAGCGTCAGCAAGGGCGTCAAGCACGTCTACTTCGCGCTCTTCATCGTGCTGTTCAGTGGGGGTACAATCTGGACCGTGGCGCAGGGTGTGGAAAGCCCGGCGGCACTCTGGCGGGACTTGGCGTCACTGGCGATCACGGCGGCGGCCGTGTCTATGGTGGTAACGGAGACGGGGAGGTATCTGATGGTGTTGGCAGCGGCGTTCGAGGAATGGCGCGAGAAACGACGGCAGGAGCAGATTGCCAGAGCGGTGCATGAAAACGATGTCGAGTGGGAAGCATGGCTCCAACGACGGATGCAGGCCGAGCAACGCGGCGAGCCGTTCGATGAGCCGCCGCCATCGGCACGCCGCCGCACCGCCGCGGCCGCCAAGCAGCCGTGATGGTCCCCGCGTAGCCCCCTCTCACGCCGTCACCCCGCCATTCCGGCGCCGGCCAGAGTCTGGTGGCGGGGGCGGATTCCCCCCTGGCGCGGGCATGACGAACGGCAGAACTCCCTGTTCCATTGACCCCTGACCACTAGCCACTGGTCAGGGGGGTGCGGTGCGGTCACCTCCGCACGGAGAGGCGCTCGAAAACGGCCATTTCGATTTGATTGCCCGTAGGGAGGTCCCGATCCAGCCCGGAGCTGATGGCTTCCTTTGCGCCGGCAATGGCACCAGGGGGTAGCGCGGCGAGTTGTCGGGCGAGTGCCAGCGCGGCGGCCGGCAGCTCGTTTCCTGGGTGGACGGCGTTCACGAGGCCGCGCCGGAGGGCCTCCTCGGCGCCGACGAGGCGACCGGTATAGATCAGTTCCTTTGCAACGCTCGGCCCAACCAAACGCGCCAGTCGTTGGGTGCCGCCCCAAGCCGGGATCATCCCCTGACGCACTTGCGGCAGGCCAATCCGGGCATCGCGGGCCAGTAGGCGCAGGTCCGTAGCGAGCGCCAGCTCGAAGCCAGCGCCGGCGGCCAGACCGTTGATGGCGGCGAGTGTAGGCTGGGGAAGCGCGGCGATAGCATCCGTCAGCCGATGTCCCCACCGTAGCCAGGTGCCGACCGCATCGGTGGCTCCGTCCTGCATGGTGCTGAGGTCGGCGCCGGCTGAGAATGTCTCCCCGGTAGCGGTAAGGATGATGGCGCGGATGCCGTGATCGGCCGCCAGGGTTTCGACGTGCGCCAGTAGGGCGCGTACTGTAGCGTTGTCCAGGCGGTTGTCTGCCGGTGGTCGGTTGATGGTGAGCCGGGCGACCGGTCCGTCGCGCTGCTCCAGCACCGGTGGCTGGTCACTTGCTGACTGCATCGCTTGTGTCTCCGACAGCTTTACTCGTGGATGTAGACGCACCGGCGCTGCCGTGCCGTGCTATGATGCCGAACAGATCATACCCCTGGATCGAGTCGAGGGGAGGCTCTGGCTGACACAAGGAGCGCACCGTTGATCCAAGCACTGGTTCCACGTTCGGATTTCGTTGGGCTGGAAGGGGTGACTCACCTCGCCGCCGGTGGCGAGGCACCGTGGCTCGCTGCCCATACCGAGATCCTGTCGGTCCTGGCTCGCGATCAGAGCGGTGGCATGCCGGGGCGAGCGAATAAAGATGCCACCGTAGAACGAGCGCGGGAGCGTGCAGCCGGTCTGCTCGGCGTGGACGCCGCCGCCGTGGCCCTCCTGTCCAGCACGACCGAAGGGGTCAACGTCCTCGCGCTCGCCCTGGACTGGCAACCGGGTGATACCGTCGTAGTCGAGGCCATCGAGTTCCCTTCCTTGGTCTTCCCGTGGACCAGGCTCAAGGATCGGGGCGTAGAGCTGCGTGTCGTCCGTCCTCGAGACGGCTCGCAGTGGAACTACACGTTGGATGACCTGGCGGCGGCTGTTGACTCGCGCACCCGGCTGCTTGCCACCAGCCAAGTAAGCTACCTGACCGGCCGGCGGCACGACTTGGCACAGCTGCGAGACATCGCGGATCGCGCCGGGGCGCTGCTGCTCGTGGATGCGACTCATGGCGCCGGTGTGGTCCCGGTCGAGGCGAGACTGGCCGATATTGTGGTCTCCAGCTGCTACAAGTGGCTGCTGGGCACGCAAGGCATCGCGTTGTTCTACCGCGACCCGCAGCGCCTGGGCGGGCTAGAGCCGCCGATTGTGGGCTGGCACTCGCGGGCCGACGCCCTTTCTCTCGAGCAGCCCGACGTGTGGACTGCGCCAACTCATGCCGGCCGCTTCGAGGCGGCCAACGTGAGCTACCTGAGCGCGTATCTGCTAGACAGCGCGCTGGGCTATCTCAGTCGGTTCCCGGCCGCGCAGCCGGAGTCCCACAGTGTCCGGCTCACCGGGCTAGTGTTGGCCGGTTTTGCTCGGCTCGGGCTGGAGGTCACTACGCCTGAGCAGCCGGCGCGGCGCGCCGGCAATGCGACCTGCGTTGTGCCGGCCGGCGTCGACTCCGGGGCGCTGGCCGCCCGGCTCGCGGAGGAAGGGGTGTTGGTGTGGGGTGGTGACGGCCGCTTGCGTGTGTCGTGTCACCTGTACAACGATGAAGCGGATGTCGAACGCTTGCTGGCGGCCTTGCCCGGCGCCCTCGCGGCGGCCTGACCACCGGGGGCAAGTAGCCAGTGGGTAGTGGGGAGGAGCGAGAGCCATGACCTATCGTGTAGCGATTATCGGTTGCGGACGGATGGCCTGCACTATTGACGACGAGGTGGTTGGCAAGCTGGATCGGAGCGGTATGCTGCTGCCGTACTGCCATGCCGGTGGATACTTGGACTACGCAGAGACGGAGATGGTCGCAGCCTGCGACATTGACCCGGAGCGACTGCGGAATGCCCAGGAGCGCTGGCACATCCCGCGTGGGTACAGCGACTATCGCGAGCTGATCCAGCAGGAGCAGCCGGAGATCATCAGCGTCACGACACGGCCCGAAAATCATGCCGAGATCATCGTCTACGCTGCCGAGCACGGCGTCAAGGGGATGTTTGTCGAGAAGCCGCTGTGCTGCTCGCTGACGGAGACGGACGCTATCCGCGAGGCCTGCGAGCGGCACGACGTCAAGCTGGCGTTCGGGCCGATGCGCCGCAACTGGGCAGCCTACCAGCAGGCACGGGCGCTCATCGCCAGTGGGCAGCTCGGCGAGGTGCGGGCGGCCATCAGTTTTGCCGGCAACCCGTGTGGGGGGCACACCCTCGACAATCTGCTGTACCTGCTCGGTGATCCGGAGCCGGTGAGCGTCAGGGCTACGCTGGGCACGCTATCACCCTTTGAGGGTGACACGGCCAATATGCGCTTCAAGCCCGACGCCGCTATCGAGTCGGCGCACGTGACCTTCGCCAACGGGACCGCCATCTACATCAACGGCGTGGGCGCCAGCGGTGAGTATGAAGTGATCTGCGAGAGGGGGATCGTCCGCATTCCGAGCGATGGCTATACCTTCCATGCGCGGCGCGCCGACGAGGATACGCGCGGCTATGAAGAAATGGAGCTGCCCCCCGTCGAGCGTTGGAGCAGCGCTATCGCTAAGGTGCAGGACCTCGTGGAATCGGTGCGGACCGGCCAGCCCGGCGTCAGCAATCTGCGTGCGACGCTGATCGGGCAGGAAATCGGCTACGCCATGTACGAGTCGCACCTCCGCGGTGGCGTGCGTGTAGCCATCCCCATCACCGAGAACCGCGACCGCTGGGTATCTTCCTGGTAGGGGAGCTGCTCCGGGGAGAGGGAGTCCAGATTCCCGCGAATGCAGGAACGACGGGCGGCGGACTTCGCTGTCCTAGAGGTTCCGGCCCACATGGGAATGACGGCGCGACGAGGTTGGGAGCAATGAGGCGGGAAAGCGGATTGGCTTGAGGGGGTGATCCGATGGATCGTGCAGTCGTCACGCTGGCCGACGTACAACACAGCAAGCTGTGCTACAGCAAGGACCGGATGTGCGCGCATCCGCGGCAGTGTCCGATCCACAACTACGGCGATGGCCACATTACGGTTATCCACCACCATGCGCCGAGTGCCTATCGGGTCCGCAACGACATTCGGCACGGGCAGTTCGGCTACAAGGGACGCGCCAAAATTCTGTTGCAGCGCTCTTTCGACCACGGCCAGACGTGGCCCACCGCGCAGGAGGTGGTGATCTGGGACGACTCGCTGCCGCTGGAGGCGAAGCGCGCCATTTTGCGACAGGCCGACGATCCTACGCTGCCGCGCGCCGAGATCGATCTGAGTAGTCCGAGCTCGTCCGTCTATTTCGCCCGTCCGGCAACCGGCCCCGAAAGAGCGGACGGACGGCCAGCTCTGGAGTGCTACGCATTTCGGTCCGGGGACCGGGGCCACACCTGGGAGACGGTGCCCACACGAGTCCACCCGCCTACCGGGTTGAGCTACGTCCACATAGACGCCGGCCCACCGGCCCAGTTCGGCGATGGCACGCAGCTGGTGGTGGCAAGCATCGGAAGCGACGAGGGCAACACCGCTCTTGGCATCTATGGCACGGACAACAACGGCCTTTCCTGGAGCTACGTGTCGGAAGTGGCTAGCGATCCCACTGGCCGCGGCCGCCCCACCTACGGAGTACTATTGCTGCTGCCGAGTGGCCGGCTCCAGTGCTATATGCTCAACATCCAGGGTATTCGCAACGCCATCCAGATGAGCTACTCCGACGACGGGGGGTATAGCTGGAGCGAACCGCAGCCGATTATCGCCTGGGGACAGTCCCCGTGGGTCGCCCTCACCCGCACACACGTCTGGTCCGGCGCGCGGCGACAGGGGGTACACTATCGGTCGCCGTGGCCACTGCGCCTGCGCGATGGTCGGATCGTGGTGATCTTCGGCCGGCGGCAGCCGCCGTTCGGGATGGGCCTGATCGTCAGCGAGGACGACGGCGCCACGTGGTCGGCGGAGGCGGTCATCCGCGCTGACGCCAGCGACTGGGACTTGGGCTATCCGGTGGCAACGGAGCTGGACGATGGGCGCATCTTCACGGCCTATTACTACATGGAGGACGACGGCAACAACTTTGGGGGCACGCGCCACATCGCGGGGAGCCACTTCCGGCTGGTATAGGGAGCGGCCGCGCCCCTTGGTGCCTCACCCCCCGGCCCCCTCTCCAACATTTGGAGAGGGGGTGGAGGGACTGGAACAGGCCCTCTGAATGGCCCTGGATTCCAGCCCGGTAGCGGAGTAGGGGGCATGCTGGCGCGGGAATGACGGGGGAGGGAATACAGCAGACGCAGAGGGAAAACCACAAACGGAATGGAGAGAGGAGCATACCGATGGCACAGACCAAGTTTGCAGGGGTTTGGCCGATCATGCCCACGCCGTTGAACGCCGACGGGACGATTGATGAGGCCGGAACACGCCGGGTCGTCAACTTCCTCGTCGAGGGGGGCATGGACGGGCTGTGGATGTTCGGTACGCGCGGCGAGGGGCCGAATCTCCTGCCCCAGTATCATCGGCGCGAGCTTGAGGTGGCACTGGAGGCGTCCAACGGACGCATCCCTATCGTGACCGGCTGCGGGGCGCCCGGCACCGAGCACACCATCGAGAACATTCGCGTAGCCGAGTCGGTCGGCGTGGACATGGTACACGTCACCGAGCCGTACTACTTCAAGATGAAAGAGCACGAAATGGCGGCGCACTACCGGGCGGTAGCGGATGCCGTGAAGGTACCTTTGGTGATCTACTTTCACGACACCAAGTACCCGAACGTGCGACCCGGTGTCTGCCCGCCGATCATCAAAGAGCTGGCGGCGCGCGACAACGTGGTTGGGATCAAGGTATCTACCGGCGATCAGCGCATCATGCAGTCCATTGCGTGGGAGACACAGGAAGTGACCGACAACTTCGGCGTGATGGTGACGGACGGGCAGATGTTCGTGGCCGGGATGCTGGTCGGGTGCGCGGGGACCACGCCGCCGGAGGCCGCCTTTGCGCCCAAGATGTATGCCGAGATGTATCGGCTGACGCAGCAGGGGGAATGGGCCAAGGCCCTGGAGATTCAGAAGAAGATCATTCCCCTCTCGGACGCCATTACCGGATTTGGGCCGCCGTCGGGCAAGGCGCTGTACGCGGCGATGGGGCTGTGTCAAGAGCACGTGAGCATGCCGTTGCAGCGCATGCCGGAGCCGGCACGCCAGAAGCTGTTGGACCTGTTTGCGGCCGGGGATTACGCCTAGGGGGCACTACACCTCAGCCCCCTCTCCATCGCCAAGCGATAGAGAGGGGGAGTGTGGCGGTTGGGATCGGCCCCCTATGGTTCCCCCGCAGTGCAGGGGGGCGGTCCGTGCTCTGACCTGGTAGGCGGGGGATTGACGGGTGAGGGGGCCGGGGGCTAGATGCACTACCGGAGGGAGGCAGCGTGGAGTACCGTCGGTTTGGGCGGACGGGGTTATCGGTCTCGGTAGCCGGGCTGGGCACCGGGGGTCCGAGCAATCTGGGCCAGAATACGGGCGTCGCGGAGGCCGACGCGATCCGCGTAGTCCAGCGGGCGCTCGACTTGGGCATCAACCTGATAGATACAGCCGCCGCCTATAAGGATAGCGAGGCAATCCTCGGCCGGGCGCTGCGCGACGTGCCCCGGGATAGTTATGTGCTGGCCAGCAAGTTCATGGCGAACGACCAGGAGCAGGGCACGCTGTTCCCGTTAGAAGTGTTGGAGCAATCGCTCCACGAGAGCCTGCGCCGACTGGGCGTGGAGTATCTCGACGTGTTCCAGTTTCACGGAGTGCAGACGCGGCTCTATGAGCAGGTGATGGAGCGCTTTCTGCCGGAGGCCCGGCGCTGGCAGCAGCAAGGCAAGCTCCGATTTCTGGGGCTTACCGAGAACTACCGCTCCGATGGCACGCACGAGATGTTGCAGCAGGCCCTAGCCGATGACCATTTCGATACGATGATGGTCGGCTACAATCTGTTGGCTCCCGGCGCCGAGCGGGTCGTGCTCCCGCAGGCACAACTCCAGGATGTCGGAGTGATGGTGATGTTTGCCGTGCGGCGGGTGCTCGCCCAGCCGGCCTACCTGACAGAGACGATCCAGGGTCTCAAGGCGCGCGGGGTGGTCGATCAGGATGCCGTGCCAGACGACCGCCCACTCGACTGGCTGCTCCACGACCACGTCGAGTCCGTGCCGAGTGCCGCCTACAAGTTTGTCGCCGACCACCCGGCCGTCTCGACGGTGCTCACCGGGACGGCGAACCTGGCCCACCTGGAGGCCAACGTGCGGTCATTGGGAGGGCCGCCCTTGCCGGCCGCGGACCGGAGCCGGCTGCTCCATATCTTCGGCCGCGTGGAAGAGAGCATCGGCAATTAGGGAGCCGCGCGGGCGAGGAAGCGGCACTGGCGGACTATCGGGACATGCTCAGTAGGAGAAGCAAAAACGGCCGGACCTTCTCTCGGTGAGGGGTCCGGCCGGCAAGACGAAGGCTTCTGGGCGGTCCCGACCGGATTCGAACCGGCGATCTCCACCTTGACAGGGTGGCGTGTTGGGCCACTACACTACAGGACCCGGTGTCACCAACCGACCACTGGTAATGATGCCTGGTATGCCTGGCCGGCGTCAAGTCCCGGGAGCATGTCGTCAGGGCCTTTCCATATGTCACCACTTCGACAGGCTCAGTGCAGGCTCTGAGCCTGTCGGCTACGCTCAAGGTAAACTCTGCGCCGGGTCGCTCCCACGTGGCCGGGATTCTTCGCTCCGCTCAGAATGACAGCTCTGCTCAGAATGACGTTGGAAAGGCCGCTCAGAAGGGCCGGTTTGGCGGCGACCCTTGGAAAGGCCCTCGCACGTCGCGGTCCAAATCACCGTCAGCGCGCGGCCGGGGATGCGTACCGGGACTCGATCTGCGCTATCTGCTCGACGCAAGCCTGGTCGGTGGCATCGTCGCCCGGTGGCGTCGCAAACCAGGCATCCAGCATCTCGTGCGCGATGACCGGCGGCGTGGCGCGGAGGCTCATGACCAGGATGTTGGCATGGTTCCAGATGCGTGCGCCGCGCGCGGTCTCGGCGTCGTGGCACAGGGCGGCGCGAATGCCGGGCACCTTGTTCGCCGCGATGGACACCCCCGTTCCGGTCCAGCAGAAAAGCACCCCCTGATCCGCCTCGCCGGCGGCCACGGCTGCGCCAACGTCCTGGCCAACCTGCGGCCAGGGGTCGCTCCGGCCCTCCAGCGGGCCGAACAGCTTGACGGCATGGCCGCGCTGGCGTAGGTCCTCGACAACGGTATCGGTAAGCTGAGTACGCTCGTCGCTCCCAACCGCAATCCGCATCGGATACTCCTTCTTGGCGACGGGGGGGACTAGCCCTCACCCCGGCCCTCTCCCAGGGGGAGAGGGGGCTGGATTCCCGCTCGGAAACGCATTTCGACAGCCGGTTAATCGCGGAGCCACCACCACAGCACGATAATCAAGACAATGACTACCAGGAGTATCGCCGCACCACCGCCAATGCCTGGGCCGCCGCCAACGCTGACCATGTCGCGCTCCTCTCTGTGGATTACTGAGCTATGAATGATGGGTAGCCCGCGCCCCAGCCCTCTTCCTGTGGGAGAGGGCTGGATTCCCGCTTGCGCGGGAATGACGAGTTTTGCAATGGTCTCCGTTCGCGGGAATGACCGGGCAACGCCGACAGCGCCTCGCCACCCACGGGTCGGTAAATTCAGTGTAGCATGGCGCCGCCCCGGTGGGCGCTATACTAGCCGACGGGAGATTGCGGCTGCGTTACCCAGACGGCCGCGACGGCGAACACAGTCTGAGCAGTCGGTGAGGAGACACACTATGCCAACGGGAGCCGCAACGCCCGCGGCCGATGACAACACCGGCTTGCACCACCTTGACCCCCAGCGGATTGGGCCGGCCGGTGTGTCAGAGCCACCGCTGGCCGCAATGGCGGCGGCGGCGCAGCGGATTCGGCGCGCAATCGTCGAGATGACGACGGCGGCCGGGTCGGGTCATCCCTCCAGCTCACTCTCTGCGGTCGAGATCATGACGGCGCTCTACTGCGGTGGCCTGTTACGTCACGACGCGGCGCGCCCCGACTGCCCGGATCGTGATCGGTTCATTCTCAGCAAGGGTCACGCGGCGCCGATCCTCTACGCGGTGCTGGCCGAGCGCGGCTATTTCGGAGTGGATCGGCTGCCGAGCCTGCGGCGCCTCGGCAGCCCGCTGGAGGGGCATCCCAATATGCGCCGGCTGCCCGGTGTGGAGGCCTCGACCGGCTCGTTGGGCCAGGGGTTGTCCATCGGACTAGGTCACGCGCTGGCCGGCCGGGTGGATGGACGCGACTACCGGGTCTACGTGCTACTCGGCGATGGCGAGGTGCAGGAGGGGCAGGTCTGGGAAGCGGCGATGGCGGCGGCCCACTACCGGGTCGCTGCACTCACCGCTATCGTGGACCACAACAAGGCGCAGCAGACGGACCTCGTGGAGCGCGTGCTCGACTACCGGCCGCTCACCGCCAAGTGGGAAGCGTTCCAGTGGCACGTCCAAGAGGTGGACGGCCACGACCAAGCGGCCGTGTGGCACGCCCTCGCCGCGGCGCGGGCCGTAGCCGGCCGGCCGCAGGTGATTGTCGCCCACACCGTCAAGGGGAAGGGGATTCCGTGGGTGGAGCGCGATTTCACTTACCACGGCAAGGCGCTGCCGGCAGACGAGGCGGAGCGGGCGCTGGCGCTCTTCGCCGCCGATGGTAACGAGGGCGCGGGCTAGGGCGTGTTCACACTAAGCTGCCCGCTGCTCCTGTCAGCCGGTCATTGCGGGCGCAGCGCGGAAGCTCAAGCGCCCGCTGACCCAAACCGGTGCTCACGACAAGGAGTTGAGCCCCTTCACTGCGTTCAGGGTGACATTATGGCGATATGGGAGCGGTTGTGTGAACACGGACATTATGGCGGTTGTGTGAACACGCCCTAACTCCCGCTCGTCGGCGCCGGCGCCAAGTCGCCGCGTCCGCGCTGGCTCTCGACGTTGTGGACGTGGACGTGGGCGCCGGCCGGGATGTCGGCCGCGGCTACGCCGATGACCTCGCCGTACTTGTAGACCGGCGCGCCGGCGGCCAGGGGCGCGAGCGCGAGCTTATGACCAAAGGCAACCGGCTCCTGGGCGCGGACGGTGACGGCGCCCGCCGCACGCTGGGCAGTGACCGTTTGCCCCGCTTCCAAGTCCACCAAGGCGGTGGCAACGTTATCGTTGGGATGCAGCACGAGAACACTCTGTCGCACAGCGCATGACCTCCGTCGGCCGGGGTACTGCAGCTCACAGTGTAGCGCCTCAGAGAACATACCAACCGACGCCTGAAGGGTATGGGACACAGCATGCTGTGCCCCTACCCCTGGATCGAGTCCAAGGCCGGCTCTGGGCGCAAAGCGCGTGGGTGCCCTCCAGCAACCAATAGCTACGCGGCTATGCGGCCGCGCGCTGAATCCGCTCCACGGTCTTCTTGTACTGCTCCGCCATCTTCGGCCCTTGGAGCTGCATGTACTCCTGCTCGTAGGCTCGTGCCGCCGCTGGTGAGGGCGGCACCGGCACCTCGACGACGGCAGTGGTGATTTGATCTACGCCCCACTTGTAGGCCGCGATCTCGCCTTTGCTAATCAGCAGGTTCATGCCGACGTTCGCCTCGACAATGGGCAGGCCGTTCTCGCGTGCGCGCGCCAAGACGGCCGCATTCTGCTGCTTCCGCCGCGACCCATAGGAGACGATGAGGAGCAGTTGGGCGCCGTCCAGCGCGAGCGTGCGCGCGATCATCGGGTTCCAGCGGTCGTTGCAGATGAGCATGCCGACGCGACCGAGCGGTGTGTCAAAGGCCCGGATCCGCCGGCCGATCCGGTTGAACTGCCAGGAGTCGTGGGTGCCTTCCGCCAGCTGCGTCTTGTGATACCGACCGCGAATGGTGCCCTCCTGGTCAATGAACACCGTGCAGTTATAGACCTCGTGGTCAATCCGCTCGGCAAAGCCAAAGCAGAGACAGGTCTGAAGCTCCTGGGCCAACGCCTGGAAGCGCCGCACATACGGCCCGTCGAGCGGTTCGGCGATATCCAGCATGGCCGGGGCCTGCTCAGGATGCTCGATCACGTCCATGACCACGTAGCCTTCTAGGACGCCCTCGGTGGCGACGATCAGGTCGGGCTGCTCCTGCGCGGCCAGGCGGCAGAGCGCCTCCAGCTTGTCGGCGTTGTAGACCTTCTCCCACTTCTTCGGCTTGAGCGAGATCGCCGTGGCCTTGATTGGCGTAAACACCGTCGTCTCCTTTCCGCTACCACTATGCCAAGCTCCGTTGATTATAGGGCTTGGGACTCGGGCCTCACCCCGGCCCTCTCCCACAGGGAGAGGGGGTGGATTCCCGCTGGCGCGGGAATGACGTGGGGACGGGCGCAACATGTTGCGCCCCTACGGCTTGGCACGTACCCACCCAAGTCAGGGCCGGGAGAGGGGCAAGGCGGTAGCGGCTACAATCAGAGCCGGTGCGCGTGTGTGCTGGAGTGGGAGGGAGGACGTATGGCGGACAATGATACCGAGATCGGAGCGGAGGACTTGCAGGATATGGTGCGTATGCTGGACTTGATACCAATACCGGAGCGTCTCTTGCCCCAGGTGCTCGAGGCGGTGCGCGAGCAGCGGGCCGCCGTCCGGCGCTTTGCCGAGGCGGGGATTGACGTGGACGAGACGTTGACGGCACAGCCGTATCGTCTCGAGGAGGAGACGCCGTGACTGCCAATGGCACCAACCTGGCCTGGCTGACCATCAGCGAAGCGCGGTCGCTGATTGCGCGCCGGCAGGTGTCGCCGGTGGAGCTGATGCAGGCCGTGCTGGGGCAAATCGAACGGCTGGAGCCGACGCTCAACTGCTTCATCACCCGGCGCGACGAGCCGGCGCTGGCCGCAGCGGAGGCGGCAGAGGCCACGCTCGCCGCCGGCAATGAGGTCGGCCCGCTGCACGGCATCCCCATCGCCGTCAAGGACAATATCGAGACGGCCGGGATACGCTCTACCGCCGGCTCCAAAATCCTGGCCGACTACGTGCCGCGCGAGGACGCGCCGGCCTGGGCACGGCTGCATGCGGCCGGCGCGATCATGGTGGGCAAGACGAACCTCCACGAGTTCGGCTTCGGCACCACGACGATCAATCCGCACTACGGCCCGACGCGCAATCCCTGGAACCCGGCTCATGTGCCCGGCGGCTCGTCCGGCGGGTCGGCCGCGGCGGTGGCGGCCGGCATGGCGCTGGGCGCGCTCGGCACCGACGCCGGCGGCTCCGTGCGGATTCCCGGCGCCCTGTGCGGCATCGTGGGGTTGAAGCAGACGCATGGTCGGGTGCCGATACGCGGGGCGCTGCGCGGCGGGAATCCCACGCGGGATCACATCGGGCCGCTCACGCGCACGGTCGAGGATGCGGCACTGCTGCTGGCAGTGATGTCCGGCCACGATCCGCGCGACCCCACCTCGCAAAAGGTCGCCGCTCCGCCGGAGATGCTGGGTGCCGAGACGGACCTGCGCGGGCTGCGAGTCGGCGTGCCGCGCGATTACTACTTTGCGCTCGTTGACGGACCGGTCGAGGTGGCAGTGCGGACGGCCATCGGGCAGTTGGGGGCGCTGGGCGCGACGGTGCAGGAGGTGCGGCTGCCCGACCACGACGTGCTGATGGACGGCGTAGACGCCATCCGTGCCGAGGCACTCGTGGACCATGAGCATTGGCTGCGGACGCGGTTGGCGGATTACGGTGAGGAGGCGCAGCTGCGTCTGCTACCGCTGCAATTCATCCTCGCCAGCGATCACGCCAAGGCGCTGCGCGCGCGGCGCCTGCTGCTGGAGCGTTATGCGGCCGTGTGGCGCGAGGTGGACCTGCTGGCGGCCCCGACAGTGGCGGTGCTGGCACCGAGCATTGCCGCTGCCCGCTCCGGTGCCATCATGGTCAACGGCGCGCCACACGGCTCCGGGATGCTCTCGCAGATCACGCGGCCCAGCAACTACACGGGGTTGCCGGCCATCTCTGTGCCGTGCGGCTTTATTGATGGGCTGCCGGTCGGCCTGATGTTGGTGGGGCGGCCGTTCGACGAGCGGACGTTGCTCCACGCCGCCCACGCCTACGAGCAGAGCACGCCCTGGCACGAACGGCGCCCGCGGGTGTAGGGGCACCAGTGGTCGGTGGCCTGTGGCTAGTGGCCCCCTCCCTAGCCCTCCCCCGGAGCAAGCTCCAGGGGAGGTGATGAGCCGTTGCGGGGCGTTGCGGGGCGTTGCGGGGGCGCGCGGGAGGGAGGGTGGCGGGGGAAGCCGGTGCCAGGGGGGGCAAGATGCACGGCGGCGGCGGTCGGTGGTGAACGACGGGCCGCGGTTGGAGCCTTGATGGGTGGATGCAGAAGGGCGGGCCTCACCCCCTGGCCCCCTCTCCACCAAGTGGAGAGGGGGGGTAGGTGTATTATTGGCGCCCCGCTCCGCAGGGGGGCGGGTGCAGCATGCTGCGCCCCTACGGCTTGGTGGGCGCGGGAGGAGGTGGCTATGGCGCGTCCCAAGATTGTCGTGGTGTTCGGTCCGCGGTCGTTGGAGCGGCATTGGAGCAGGGCGGCTGGGGAGGTGCTGGACTCGTTTGCGGAGCGGGTATCCGTGCAGCTGGGGGCCGAGCTTGGCCCGGACGAGCGGGTGGCGCGGGTGGATGCGGCGCTGGCCGATGCGGACGGGCTGGTGCTGTGCGGGTGGGGCAATCAGGGTATTGGCTACCTGTCCGCCGAACGGCTCGCCCAGGCGCCCCGGCTGCGCTACATCGGCTCGACCTGTCACTATCGGCAGGCCGAATTCTGCGACGTGCGCGCGGCGCTGGCGCGGGGCATCGCCCTCAGCGAAACGGCACCCGTCATGTCGCCGTGGGTGGCCGAGTACGAGCTGGCGCTGGGGCTGGCCGCGCTCCGCAATCTTCCGCAGGAGCACCAGATTGTCGGCGCCAACGGCTGGGTGCATTGGGAGGACTTCCCGGAGCAGCCCGAAACGCCGGACCGGCTACAAGGCCGGCGGGTAGGGCTGGCCGGTTTCGGTGAAATTCATCGCCATCTGGCGCGGATGCTGGCGCCGTTCGACACCGCCTGGGAAGCGTTCGATCCGTATGTACCGGCCGAGCGGATGGTGGCCGCGGGGGGCCGCAAGGCTACCGATCTCGTCGCCATGGCTGCACGTAGCGAGGTCTTCTTTGTCGCCATCCCGCCGACCCCGGAGACGCTTGAGATCATCAATCGAGACGTGATCTTTGCGCTGCCGCGCGAGGCGGTATTCGTGCTGGTCTCGCGGATGGCGGTAGTGGCGCAAGCGCCGCTGCTCGAACGGCTGACGGCCGGCGAGCTACGGGCCGCCATCGACGTGTATCACCCGGAGCCACCCCCACCGGACAGCCCGCTCCGCACGTTGCCCAACGTGGTGCATACGCCGCACCGCGGCGGCCACACGTATGGCGCGCACCGGGGCGTCTTCCTCGGACAGTGCCAAGACGCCCGCCGACACTTCGCGGGCGAACCACTGCGCTACTCCCTGCGACCGGAGCTGGTCGCCATCTTTGCCAAGGCGGGCGGCGCCTGAGGCACGTGTTTCTTTCCCTTTGCTCACGCACTGGGCGGGCTAGGGAGGTACCAAGTTTCCGCTCAATCCGGCCTGCTGATCTTGAAAGCCAATATGCTAAGATACCCTTCAGCAAGAACTAAGTACCATTACTGGCTATCGAGGTTTGACGGAATAGACGTAAAGGTGTGGCGGTGTGGAGATGGCTAAACGAAAGAAGTGCCGGCCAGGCATTCGCATTCGGCTGAAGTCCTTTGATCATATGTTGGGCCGCTTTCCGTTGCGGCTTCTATGGGCTAGGAAGGTGTCTGCGGAAGTATGGAGCTGCTTGAATATAGTGTGGCCTATAGTCAAGTGGCGTGAGCCGTGGTGTCCGGTCTTTACTGTAGGATTTAGTGTGTTCGATGTGCCAGAAGAAGAGAGGCAAGTGAACGATTATAGGGCATTGTCGTGTTTCAATCTTGACCAGAAGTATGCAACTGCTTGCCCGGAACTACACAATCGAGGAATCTTAGAAGAACATCTCGTGAGGAGAAGGCTGTATACGCACCTCTCTGATAGCGGCCGACGCTTCATCTACCTGAGCGGCTTGCTGTTGGGAGGGTACAGCCGACTTACAGGAGAAGCACGTTTGCGAGTGAGCGAGCAAGAGCAGACGTATATCACCATCCGGAAGTACAGTGTGTGAACGTCCGCCGCGGCTGTAGCCTGTACAGGTGTCACTTACCTGGCGGACAGCGGTGGCCCTGGATTCCGGCTTCCGCCGGAATGACGAGGGCGTGGGAACAACGAATACGGAGGGGTGCTGATTGGGGCTGGTAAACGAGTGGCACATGTCACTGTAGGGACACGGCCGGCCGCCTCGTTTACCCTTCGTTCTACTCTCTACGCCCAGGCGGTGGTGGCCGGGACCAGCCTACCGTGAGTCGGGTCCACCGCAAGGCGCAGCCCTTCCAGCGTGTAGGCCCCCATCAGGGCACGGGCATCATTCTCCCCAAAGACCACCAGTGTTGCCTCCGTGCGTCCGTCGATGGTGGCCATAGCCCGCCCGATGTCGTACTCCACGGCGCGCCCATCGGCCAGCACGAGGCTGATCTTGTCGATGGGCGACACCCCCAGGTCCTGCAGCAACTTGGCGGGTACGATGGTGTAGCTGGCGCCGGTGTCCACCATCGCCTCTATCTCCAGCGACCGTTGGCCGTCCATGCTGTCCAGCCGGATGGGCCAGTTGAAAACGCCCAAGTCCGGCACCTCCTTTGTGTGACGGTCTCGACGGTACCCCTCTACAAGACGACACTATGCCATAGGTGATTATTGCCGGCCCGGGGTGGTTAGTCTCCCAAGACCTCGGGATTGACGCACCATTGCGGGCGGTCGCCGCGGAGGACGGCCAGCACGCCGGCGGCGACGTGCTCGGACGTGCGGCGGAGTGCTTCTTCGGTTTGTGTGGCGGAGTGGGGAGTGAGGATGACGTTCTCCAGGGTCAGCAGCGGGTGGTCGGCCGGGGGCGGCTCTTGCGCGAGCACGTCCAGCCCGGCGCCCGCCAGTCGTCCGGCGCGGAGGGCGGCGGCCAGCGCCAGCTCGTCAACGACACCGCCGCGCGAGGTGTTGATGAGGTAGGCACTCGGCTGCATCATCGCCAACTCGTCCGCTCCGATCAAGCCCGTTGTCGCCTCGGTCAGGGGCGTATGGACGCTGACCACATCGGCGGGCCGCAGCAGCGCCGGTAAGTCGGAGACCAGCTCGATGCCGAGCGCGGCCGCGTGGTCGGCTTCCAAGTAGGGATCGAAGCCGATGACACGCATGTCGAAGGCGGCCCGGGCCAGCTGCGCGAGCCGCGCCCCGATCCGACCGCAGCCGACGATGCCGGGAGATTATCTACTGAAATAACCAACGGATTGTCGGCTCGGTGGTCTAGCCCACATGTAGACCACCGAGCCTTCCCCAACCCAAAAGGAGTAGTGCAGCGGCGTCCGTAACACCCGCCGCTGCGCTCTCATTCTACCAAGAAGGCATTTAGCAATCTGGCTGATTCACTTGACACATGCCGCCCATTAGTGTATACTGTATAGTATGAAGAAACGCATGAGTTTGCTCGACTTCCTTCGGAAGTTCCCTGATGACGCTTCAGCCGAACAATGGTTCATTGAGAAGCGTTGGCCGAACGGCATCACATGTCCGCATTGTGAAAGCCGCAACGTTCAGGAGCGGACTACGCACCCCACTATGCCGCACCGCTGCCGAACTTGCCGTAAGTTCTTCAGTGTCAAGACGGGTAGCGTTATGCGCGATAGTCGGTTGGGCTATCAGAAATGGCTACTTGCCATGTACCTTCTTACTGAGGCCAAGAAGGGTATTTCAAGCGTTGACCTGTCTGAGAAGCTAGGCGTCACTCAGAAAACGGCTTGGTACTTGGCTCACCGACTGCGTACTACTTGGAAGTTAGACGGCTCGCTGTTTTCGGAGACGGTTGAAGCTGACGAAACGTATGTCGGTGGCTCTGACAAGTGGCGTCACCTTAACAAGCGCAAGCAGCGCCAGAAGACGCCGGTTATCGGCCTGAAGGAACGCGAGAGCGGTAAGGTGCGGACTGGCATCATGTATGATGTTGACCGTCGCACAATGCACAGTTGGCTTGCGGGCAAGGTTAGCGATATGGCTGCCCTGTTTACCGATCAGGCATCCTGCTACGTCGGGGCGGACGTTGCGCTTCACTGTAGCGTCAACCATTCTAAGAAGCAGTACGTAGACGGCGATGTTCACACGAACGGCATCGAAAGCTACTGGACTGGCCTGAAGCGCAGCTATCACGGTGTCTACCACTGGTGGTCAGACAAGCACTTACACCGCTACCTGAGCGAGCTTGAAGGGCGCTTCAATAGTCGTGACCTGAAAACGCTTGACCGTCTGGCCGTCGTTGCGGACGGCATGTGTGGCGAGCATCTGCCGTATGCGAGCTTGACGGCTTGACATTCCAGTGACACGGGTGTACCATACAGATGTAGGTACACCCGCACTCATTGAGAGGAATCATGCCAAACGACACAGACAAAAAGCGCGAGCTACCGAAACGCGACGCGAGACGCCACATTGAGCCTATCCGCGCCAGTATGGACGACCTTGCACGCGCTATGTTCCGAGTACCACCTGAGAAGGTGGACGCGGTGGAACGGCAGAGAGGATAATCCGACCGCCAGGAATCGAACCTGAATCTCACGCCTCTAACAGCGGCGCTCTACCATTGAGCTACAGCCGGTATCCCCAGAGTACCTTGTAGCGGTAGAGTGTGTCAAGGAACCGGAGCCTAGTGCTCCGGTTCCTCTTTTTCTTGACACGGAATCCTGGCCGTGTTACCATTGCCCTACTTCCTACCAGAAGCGCGTATCACGCCAGAGCATAAAGCTGGTTCATTCTCTATGGCGTCTTAGCTGGGATAGATTGCGTCTCCCTGCGGATGCTAAGGGAATGTGCCGCTTTTGGTAGGAAGCCACTATCCCGCGTCGCAGGGAGGCTTCCTATGCTCAGTAAGCGCGATCTTCTCAAGGCTGGTGTAGCAGCTACAGCGAGTGTGTTTCTTCCTAAGCAAGTTACGGCAGTTACCTACGCTGACTACATGCTCAACATGATAAACTTGGAGCGCCGCAAAGCAGGCGTTTCAGAAGTAACGCTGGGTACGAACGTAGCAGCACAACGCCATGCAGAAAACATGGTCAAGTTCTGTCACTACGGGCATTGGGGAGTAGACGGTACACTGCCATATATGCGCTACAGTCTAGCTGGCGGGTATCAGCGCAATGCGGAAAATGCTTCAGGCCGTAGCTACTGCTACATAGAAAGAAGACTAATATCACCCCCGCTAGGCCCTCCGCTAATGTTGCTGTATGATCTGATGAGAGGCTTGATGGACAGTCCAGGACACAAGAAGACTATTCTTGATGCTCTACACGCTAAGGTGAACATTGGCGTAGCCTGGGATGATTACAACTTCAAGATTGTTCAGCAGTTCGAGTCTGATCTTGTAAGCATGTCTACTCTACCCACTATTGAGAATGGCAAGTTGGCAATGAGTGGTGTTCTGAACCACACTGAACAGCTACCAATCACGCTACCTTTCTTTACCGTCTCATATGATCCCCCGCCTAGCTTACTTGCTGTGGGTCAGGTCATTAGGTCATATAGCTACCCCAGCAATGAAAGTGCTGGTCGTCCTGTCGCTATAATATCTTCACTGCATCCGCGCTCCGAAGATAAGACTGTTGAGCTAACCATCTCTAAATGCCTTGATCCTAGTAGCGCACCGTCGTACTCGCAACCACCGCAAAATGCTGAGGAATCCGATCTTATCTTTGAGCGAAGCAAGGCATCTAGTTGTCGCTCGGAGAAGCACATGTCCTCTCCCATAAAGCCCGACGTATGGGATTACACTGCGGGAGAGCGGTCTTTCTCCATTGAGGCTGATATTGCCGACGTTCTTAGAGAGAATGGCCCTGGCGTGTACACTGTTTCCATGTTGGCTGTTACACTAGGTATCGTTGTCTGGCAGCACAGCATCTTTCACGATGTTGAATTGCCGACTGGTTATTCAGGTAAGTAATCTCCCCAAAACTCCGGCGGTCGCAGGTCCCCGCTGTCTGTCCAGCATGGCCGGAGTTTTGGTCCGCGAGTGGTGCGGCTTTGGTTCGTCACCCGGCCCCCGCTCCAGCGCCAAGCGCTAGAGAGGGGGGCTGCTGTCCTGCCCGTAATTCCCGCGCAAGTGGGAATCCGGGGACCATCACCGAGTCGGTATCATGCTTTGTGTGCGCTGTGGCCAATGAATCCGGCTCAGGAGGTGGATTGTGAGTACCGCCCGGAAGCTCACCTTTGTCGAAGCTGCCGATGTCGAGACGCAATGTTTCGAATGGGGACGGCTCAACTGGCTCTCGGAGCCGCGCGTGACCGGCGCCGAACGGTTCAGTACCGGCGTGGTCACCGTGGCGCCGGGCCAGGGCCACGTGCGACATAATCACCCCGGCAGTGAGGAGATTCTCTACATCATCAAGGGCACCGCCCAGCAGATGGTGGAGGTGGACGGCGAGCCGGTCACGCGGGAAGTAGGGCCGGGGATGCTGGTGCATATCCCCGCTGGCGCCTATCACGCGACGGTCAATACGGGCGCTGGGGAGCTGGTCGTGCTGGCAGTGTACGCGCCCTCCGGCCCCGAGGCCATTCTGCGCGCCTTGCCCGAATGCACCGTCGAGCCGCCACGGCGCCAACCGGTCGGCCCGTAACTACGCGCTGCGAGAGACGGTGGGTCGCTCTTGATTAGTCGGATTGCAGCCGGCGGAGCTGCTCGCGGAGCCGCTCTACCAGGGTTTCGGCGGCATCCCGCTGCGCCTCGGCGTCCTCGCGCCGGGCTTCAGCTTGTCGTAGATCGGGGAGGTAGTCACCTGCCACCGGGTCGTAGAACCGCAGCATACCGGTATCCCAATGCAACTCCAGCCCCAGCACCGGGCTGTAGCCCCGGATCACCCCGTCCGTGCCGGTGTCCAGCGGGAGTGGCTCATACCGGTCATTGACCAGTTGGTCGCCGGATAGCGGCCGGTCGTGGTAGCGTCCCCCGGTGCGGTCGAAGCGCCAGTATTCGCCCACACCGTACTCGGCATAGATGGCGCGCTTGGCGGTGTAATCGCGTCGCCCCGTGCTCGCCGAGGCCACTTCCAGTACGAAGTCCGGCGGCTTGCCGACCTCGCTCATCACGTAGCCGTTGCGCTCGAAAATGGCCACAGGGTCCACCCCGAACGCGACCAGGCAATCGGGCTTGACCCAGCCGGTGGTGTCGCGAGTGTCGTAGCAGAGGTAGCCGTCACCACCGACGAATACGTCAGGCCGCCGCTGGAAGTAGGTGTCGAGGATCAAGTACGCTCTGGAGATGGAGGGGAGCTGTTGCATGGCGTCGGGGGCCTTGGGCGGATCGGGTAGCGGCGCGAGGCGCGCGTATTTGCCGGGAGGACGGGATTTGAGAAGCGATTTGGCAGTCATCGTGGTGTCCACGCGGTGGACCAGTCGGGTACGGTAACAAGGTCAGGATACCCGGCGGGACACTATAGCATGGGGTGGCGGCGCTGCTGCACAGCAGGGGCCAAATACTGGGCGGATTATTAATGAATAGTAGCTATCACCTCCATTAGGGTATACGGATCATCGTATGATGAAATCGCTCTCGCCGCAGACTGTTGGGGCGTTATCCGGGGCAACTCGTTCCCGCGCGGCCCGCGTTCCGCATCAGGTTTGGGCGCTCGCCGTATGCGCGGTCTTCGTGGCGGTGGGCGTCGCCGTCCTCGACGACTACGGCGTCTCTTGGGACGAGTTCTATCAGCGCGGAATCGCGCTGGAGACGATCAGCTACGTTCTGGGCGAAGACGACGAGCTTCTCAGAAACCACGACAAGTTCTACGGCACGGCGTTCGAGATGCCGCTGCTGATTGCCGAGCGCGTCTTGGGGCTGCAGGACGATACACGCGCCATCTTGCTTAGTCGCCACTTTCTGACGCACCTGTTCTTCATAGCGGGCGGATTCTGCTGCTATCTGCTGGCGCGTAGGCTGTTCGGCAGCACCATCATCGCGCTGATCGCCATGCTGCTGTTTCTGCTTCATCCGCGCATGTACGCGGAATCGTTCGTCAACACCAAGGACTTACCCTTACTCTCCATGTTTATGATCGCCCTGTTCCTCGCGCACAGGGCGTTTAGGAAAGACACGGTAGGGGCCTTCCTGCTGTGCGGCGTGGCCGTTGGGATTCTCGTCAACATTCGCATATTGGGGGTATTCTTGTTCGCCGCCGTGCTTGCCATAAGCGCTCTGGACTTGCTGCGTGACTCGGTGGGGCGGCACGCGCGGCTGCTCACCGGCGGCGTCTTCGCGCTAGCGACAACGCTCACGCTGTACGCCACCCTCCCCTATCTCTGGGCGGACCCCGTTGGGCGCGTAATCGAGATGTTCGCCACGCTATCCCACCACCCCAGCGTCTTCCCACAGCTGTTCCGGGGCGAGCTGATAAACGGAAACGACCTGCCGCCTCACTACATCCCAACGTGGGTCGCCATCACGACCCCGCCCGTCGCGCTCCTGCTGGGCATCGTTGGAATGGCCGCCGTCATACGCCGGGGGTTGATCAATCCCCTGGCCGCCCTGCGGAATGTCGACCTGAAATTCGGCTTCCTGCTCATCGGCTGCCTGATTCTGCCCATCGCCGCCGCCGTCGCAGTGACCCCAACCATGTACAACGGATGGCGGCAGATGTACTTTCTCTATGCGCCGTTCTGTCTGCTGGCAGCGTTCGGACTGCATTGGCTGGCGTCCGCCTGGGGGCGTCCGGATGCCCGCGCCGCGGTGTACGCCCTCGCGGCAGCGGGCCTGGGCGTCGTCGTCATACAGATGGTCCAGATTCATCCCTATCAACAAACCTATTTCAACTTCTTGGTTGACCGTGAGACGCCGGGCCGGCTGACCGGACAGTATCCCATGGAATACTGGGGGACTTCGTACATCGATGGGCTGCGCTGGCTGCTGGAAACGTATCCCGACGCCTCTATACACGTGAGGGCTACGAATGGTCATGACTCTCGGAACTACAGGCTCCTTCCAAAGTCGGACAGGCAGAGGATAAATCTCAACCGCAAAGGGGAGGCCATCACAGATTTCTATATCACTAATCACTTCAAGGACTATCGGGACGGAAGGAAGGTAGACGTATTCGCTCCTGTCATACATACCCGCGAGGTCTATAACAACACGGTACTGAGCGTCGCCGCGCTCGACTTGTCGCTGGTGGACGACGCCATAGCCGACGCCTACCGGCAAGCATACCGCACAGCGGCGGCGGGCGATCCGATCGCCAGCGGCCGGGGATTCGACGTGTACAGAGACCAACACGAAAACACGCTCACCTACGTCAACGAATCGTGCGAACCCGGTGACATATCGGATCTTTTCGTGCTGTCAATCACTCCCATTGATGCGAACGATCTGCCCGTATATGTCAAGCAGCGGGGCGCATATCGTCGCAATCTGTACTTCGACTTTGGCGAGAAGGGTGTGACGTTCGATGGGAAGTGCCTGATGGTCTTCCGACTCCCGGAGTACCCTATAATTTGGATCAGAGTAGGCCATCGGGCCGGCAAGGAGTACACCTTCTGGAAAAACGACATCGGGTTGGATGGGCTAGGCACGATCATCATTCAGAAAGCGGGCGATCCTGTTGTCCGTTCGCAATTCGACGTGTACCGGCACGAAAAGATCCTGGTTTACCTCAAGGAGCCGTGCGCTCCCGCCGACACTGATGCCTACTTCTTTCTGCACCTCATCCCCGCCGATGAGCGTGACCTGCCGGACCGCCGCAAGCAGTACGGTTTCGACAACCTGGACTTTGCCTTCGACCGACGCGGCGCGATGTTCGAGGGCAAGTGCATGGCGATTGTCGCCCTCCCCGGCTATGACATCGCCAGCATCAGAACCGGACAGTTCGTACCGGGAGAAGGCCGCGTTTGGGAAGGCAGCTTCGACTTGGACGGACGGCGATGATGCCCCGCGCCGGAGTTGGATATATGTCGTGGGTGGTGTTGTGTTCTCCTCACCTGGCTCAAATCCGTATGAAATGCGCCACGCTATTCGAGCCGACTCAGGGCCGGTGAATTTCACCGCCAGCGAAAGAGAATAGGAAACAAGTATAGAGCGACCATGAGCCGCAAGTGCCTTCTATCACTGTATTCTTGATTCGTCTCATTGCTACGAGCCTCTATTATCTGACTAATGTTCTCAGCGGTTATCTTCTCTACAATAGGATTTTTTCTGTGGGCCGGAGTGTGCAAAGAACGATAGAATAGCTTCCGGGGGAAGTTTCTTGATGTCAGATGGGTCTACTAGCTGACTTCTGCCTTTTTCTTCCTCAGCAAGCTCGTTCTGTCCAGTATCCATGTGGTGTCTTCCTACAGTAAGGGTAAATATTAGCGTCTCTTCGCAGAGAGTGGTGCTCTGGCAGGGTAGGTGAGGCTTCTGAGCAGTGTATCAATCTCTGTAGTAATCCAGTCGGTTGCCGGTCATGCCGTGCCATTATGCTCGCCTCCAGTGCAATTGGAGCTTGCTCGACCGCAAGCGATCTGCGATCCACATGCTCCGGACAAAACCCACGACTTCCCGCAGACGAGGCTCTGGGAGCCATTTCACGACGGACACGATGGCATTCCCCACAAACTTCCCGTGGCAACGTCCATAGCCGACGAAATGCACCACCTCGGCACAGTGAATTACACGGTCCCACGGGTCTACCGCAATCCACCGCAATCCACCGCTACACGGAGTATCTCCTGTCTGGCGTCCTGGGATACTACCAAGTCGGTCTACGCAGGGCCTTGGTTCGGCGGCGGGCAGTGGCCGGCCGGCGCTGGGAGCGGGTATCTTTCGGTACCGGATCGTGGGTCGGTATAGGTAGGACAGCGACAATGGGGACGGCACTGCTCATCCGCGACGTAGCCCTCGTTGACGTGGTGCGGGGGCGCGTAGACGGCCCGGGCGCGGTGGTCATCGATGATGGGCTGATCCGCGATATCCTGGCTCACGCGCCGCCTTGGAACGGGCCAAGCCTCGACGGGAGCGGATGCTATCTTGCACCGGGGTTGATTGACGCGCACGTGCATTGCTTTCTCGATGCCAGCGGCACGCCGCGGCAGAGCTATCTGGCAGCGAGCGACGAGCAGCACCTCGCCGTCGCTCGCCATAACGTGGGGGTGGCGATCCGGGCCGGGATTACGACCGTCCGCGACGTGGGCGCCCCGGCCGCACTGCTGGCGCGGCTGCAAGCCGAGATCGCGACGGGGCACATCGTCGGGCCACACCTCGTCGGCAGCGGGGCACCGCTCTGCCGGCCGCAGGGTCATTGCCATTTCTTCGGCGGTGAGGTGGCCTCGCCGGCCGAGATACGTGCGCGGATCGAGCAGCAGATCGCGGGGGGTGCCCAGTGGGTGAAGCTGATGGCCTCGGGCGGGGGGTTGACGCCGGGGACGCAGCCACATCGGGCCGAGCTATCCCTGGAGATGATGCGTACCGCCCGCGAGGTCGCTCACGCTAACGGGATCAAGGTCACGGCGCACTGCCACGCTACGGCGGCTATCGAGCGGGTGGTTGCAGCCGGCTTGGACATGATCGAGCACGCGAGCTTCCTCGATCCACACGGCCGCACACGGGTAGACGTGGCCTTGGCGGCGCGCGTGCGCGATAGTGGCATCGCCGTCTGCCCGACCGTCTATGGTGGCTTCCTCACGGCGCAGCACTTCCGTCAAGTGGGGGAGGCCGCAAATCCGGACGATCCCACGGCCATCGAGCGGCTGGAGGCGCGCCTGACCAACGTCGGCCCCTTCCAGCGCCTGGGACTCAGCATCGTGGGCGGCACCGACTGCGGCGCGACTCACACGTCGTTCGATGTGCTGCTCGATGAGATCAAAGCCTTTACTACGCAGGGTCTCTCGAATGCCGAGGCGTTACGCACCGTGACCAGCAATGGTGCCGAGCAGTTGGGGCTTTCTCGCCGCGGGCGGGTCGCGGTGGGCTACACGGCCGATCTGGTGCTGCTGGCGGCCGACCCGCTCGTCGATCTGGAGGCGCTGCGCCGACCGTTGGCAGTGCTGAAAGCCGGCGCGGTCGTACACCAGGCAGCAGATCGAACCTACTCCCAACCCTCTGCCTGAAGGGAAGGGGCTACCGGTCGCCGGGCGGGCGCTTGGATTCCCGCGTGCGCGGGAATGACGGGAGTAGGTGGATTCCGGCTTCCGCCGCGATGACGGATGGGGGCTATTTTCAGAGGAATGACGGGGGGTGAGGCCGCTATGGTAAGGATGGCAGCACGGGAAAGCGTATGAAGATCACGGCGGTCAAGACGCACACGCTGGCCATCCCGCACCACAGCCCCTACGTCTGGGCGCCCGGTGCGCCGGCGGGCACGAACAACGTGCTGGTCGAGGTGCATACGGACGAGGGTATCGTCGGCTACGGCGATGCTTGCGGCTCGCGGTCGGCCGTGGCGACGGCCGCCGCGATCCACGGGGTCGAGCAGCTGCTCCTCGGCGCAGACCCGTTTCGTATCGAACACCTCCTGGGGCAGCTGCTCCGGCGCGGGGCCTGGAGCAACCAGCGCCGGTTCGCGCATCAGGCGTTCGCCGGGGTCGAGATGGCGCTCTGGGACAGTTGTGGCAAGGCGCTTAACCAGCCGGTCTACAACCTCCTGGGCGGGAAGGTACGCGACGAGATTCCCTGGTTCGGCTTTCTGCAAGGGGATGAGCCGGCGGCGCTCGCTGCCGACGCGCAACGGTACGTCGGGCGCGGCTTCGATGTCCTGTACATGAAGGTCGGGGTGGATGAGCAGCGAGACTACGCCGCCGTGCAGGCTGTGCGCGGGGCGGTAGGCGATGGACCGCGCCTGCGGATTGACGCGAACGAGGCCTGGGATCGGCTCACGGCGGTACGGATGATCCGGCAACTGGCTCCCTTCGGCCTCGATTGGGTCGAGCAGCCGCTAGTCTTTCACGATCTCGACGGGGCGGTGTCCCTGCGCCAGCAGGTAGACGTGCCTATCGTGCTCGATCAAGCGGTGTTCACCGACTACGACGTGCTGGAGGTCATCCGGCGCCAGGCGAGCGACGTGATCGTGCTGGGCTTCCACGAAACCGGCGGGCTGTTGCCGCTCAAGAAGGCGGCGGCCGTCGCTGCCGCCGGCGGGCTGGCGCTCAACCGCCACGGCGTCATCGGCGAATCGGGCCTCTCCACGCTGGCGGCCCTGCAGGTCCTTGCGACGATCCCCAACCTCACCGATGGGCACCAGGTCATGCATGAGCTATTCGTCGAGGACGTACTGGTGGAGGGGCTGCTAGACATGGAGGGTGGCACAACGGCGGTGCCCGACCGCCCTGGCCTCGGTAGCGAGATCAACTGGGATAATGTTGCGCGCTTCGAGCGGCTGTTCGAGCAGGTCGGCCAGTACCCGCTGTAAGTGCCGAGATGCAGTATTTGCCGGCTCTGATCGCGCTTGTCGTCGGCCTGCCCCTGGGCTTGGAGTTGCCGGACATCGACCAGCGGATGGGCTTCCTGCTACACCGTTCGATCATTACCCACGGCCCGCTCGTTCCCGGCATCCTCTTCAGCTGGGTAGCGCGCAGTCAGTCGCTACCACGGCGTTGGTTTGCTATGAGCGTGAGTCTCGGTGTTGCCGTGCATCTCGCCTTCGATCTGTTCCCGCAAGCCTGGACCGGCTACGCGCTGATCGGGGTGCCCGGCCTCGGCTGGACTCCGGCGCCGTTCTCCTGGCTATGGATCGCGCTCAACAGCCTCGTCTGCGCCGCCCTGGCGGCCAAACTGGTTCGTAGCAGCCTCGAAACCGGTCTGCTCATCCTGGGACTCGGCGGTGGCTTCATCTATGCGGTCAGGGCCGAGGATGCCTTCTGGGGGCCGCTGGCGGCGGTCACGGTCGCGACCGCCGTGGCGGTGATGCTGGCTCCGCGCCGTGATAGGGCCGCGGAGTAGGCCGGAGACGTGCGCTGCCACCTCTTCCGCCTGGTCGCTGCCAAAGCCGGAGGACATGGGGGTAGATTCGCACGTTGTCGCATAGGAACGATTGGGCGGCCACCGCCTCTCTCCTCCTGCAGGAAGGATAGAGAGGGGGGTGAGGCGCGAGTACTGCCCAGCGACTCTGCTTACAGGTTGGCGCTGACGCTTCCCACCAGCTCATGCTGCGCTGCCCCTGCTGATGACAGGGACGCAAGCACCCGCTCTAGCGGACGACCAGCGATGACATAAATCGGCAGTCTTTCCTCGACCTGCAACTCCAGTAATCGGTCAATCACCACGTCCATCACTTCGTCGGTGTCCGCGACGTCCACGGTGGCATCAAGGTAAATGCCCTCCGGGTCTTCGCCTCGTGACACCTCGAAGCTCGCTCCAGGCCACCGTTCCCTCACCATCGCCTTCAGTTCAACGAGAGCCTGCCGGATGCGTGGATCGTGTGCGTTGATGTGCTCTTTACTCATCATGGCTCACCACCTGGCGCTTTGGACTGCGGCTACGAGATCCCGCGCTCGACGTAGTGCTCGCCGGGCCTGAGTGGCGGTCACCTCATCTTTCCGATAGTCAGCCACTAAGCGCAGCTCCAGGTTGCGGGTCAAGACTTCACGCAGGCTCGCAGGATAAAGCTTGCGCCGATTGATGAGTTGACCGACGAACTGTGCCTGGACGTAGCCATGTCCCCACTGCCCTGTTCTGCCACTCGTGCCGATACCAGCCTGCATCAGGGCGGCAATTGCGGCCTGGAAGCAGGCATAGTAGCTTCGATTGGCGCAGTTATTATAGCGACCGTTGAGATACTCGCTGTCCGCACCCGCCAAGCTTTCCTCAGCCTTGACAAGGAAGATCGGCACCAGGTCAATCACCATTCTAGCGCAGTCCCCCTGTGTCCGGAACTCAGTATATTACATATGACGTAACTGTACCAATACACTGCGTACCGACGTGCGCCGCATGGTGTGAGGGTTGCGTGGACAGGTTCACGCTGCGTCGTATGGGCTAGTTTGTCGGGACTGCGAGATCGGATGGAATTTTGTTGCCTAACGCTGCTGCCGCAACCTACCCCTCGTCACCGGCCAAGCGATAGCCTTGCCGCGGTACCGTCTGCACCCACGCCCGGCGACCACCGGCGGCGGCGAGCTTGCGGCGGAGCCGACTGACGGCGGACTCAATGCTGGCATCGCTGACGATGCCCTGGTACTCCGGCCAGACGGCCGGCGCCAGACATTCTTTCGAGCAGACTTGCCCAGTGCGTTGCCACAATACGCGGAGCAGCGCGTACTCCTTGGGGGCCAAGGCGACGCGGCTGGTGCCTATGTAGACCTCGGCGGTTACGTCATCGAAACGGAGCCGGTCGGGAGGCGTATGCGGCCGGCCGGCCGGTCCGCTGAGGAAGCGAAACCGCAGCTCGGCAAAGCGTAGCTCGTCGCCGGAGTAGAGCCGGGTGGCGGTGTCGGGAAGCACCCGCCGGCCGTTGACGAACGTGCCGTTGAGGCTGCCGGCGTCGCGCAGCCGGTAGTGCTGGCCATCGCCGGTGATGGTCGCGTGCTGCCGCGATATACGCGGATCATCGAGGACGACATCGCAATCGGCCGCGCGGCCGATAGTCGTGTGCCGGGCCTGGAGCGAGAGGGCCGCCCGCTTGTCATCGGAGAGGGGTAGGATAGCGGCGGCCTCACCGCCAGCGCGCCGTGAATCTCTTGCTTGCGCTCGGCTCTTACTCATGCTCACCACCGGCAGGAGCAAGCGTGGCCGCCGGCCGCTATACCACGGCAGAGGGATGAGGGGCGATCATACGTAGGAGAGGCCATACCACAATGCGGGAAAGGGAAGTGCCTGGGCCAGCTGTGCGGCCAGCGCGGGTGAGCCGGCCGGCTCATCGTGCGAGCCGAAGAGGTACAGCGCCAAGTCGCCGCGACCGTTCACCGTGAGCCGCTCGGCGCCCTTAGCGATGGTGAAGCGGTCATCTTCAGCGTGGAACGTGAGCTGCCGCGCGGTCTCGGCGCCCAGCCGCTCGGCCAGCAAGGGGCGCAGCCGCTCCATAAGCTGTACAAAGTTGATGACCAGCAGTGTTCCGGACGTGGGCGCCGGAGCGGCAGGCACGGCCGCCCCACCGAGCAACCTCTGAGCTACGGTATCGGTACGGAGCACGTGAACACGCAGGGCGATGTTACGCTTGGTAGCCAGCTGGCCCAGCGCACAGACTAGCGCCGCGCGGTCGCCGGCGAACTCGGCGACGACTCTAGGTTCGTCCTCTGCGGTGCCCGGCCGCGGGGGCTGGAGTAGCAGGTAGGCCACCGGATCGGCGCCACGGTAGATAAGGTGGAACTCCGTAGGCCGGTTCATCACGTATTTGCAGTCGTAGGCCATTTCCCAGTCTTCCCACCAGCGTACAAACCGCACCGCTTCTCCGGCGTAGAGGTCTCGGAGCAGCGGCAGGTGCCGGTCGGTGACTGCTGCTACGCGGATGCCGGTGGTAAGGGCCTGCAAGCGTGGCGCGGCGGCCGGCGTCACCGTGAACTCCCGATCCTGCCCTACTCGACGGCTGCCGGCGCGGAGATAGAGGCCTCGGCTACCGGAGATCAGCATGAGGTCCACCCCATCGGCCCGCGCTTTGGCAACGGCAGCGCCGAAGGCGGCGGTGGCAAAGCCGCGCTCACGATAGTCCGGCAGGGTGGCGACGCCACCGATACAGCACACCCGGATTGTGCAGCCGAGGAGCGCGGCCGGGCGCTCGATCATGCCGACGTGCGAGACGACTTTGCCGTCCGCCACGACTACGTGCAGGTTGTCGCGGTTGGCCGCGTTGAAGAGCTGGGGGTACTGCTCGAACATCCCTGGACGGAAGACCGTCTCGACAACGGTGTTGAGCTGCGCCCACTCGTCGCTGTGGAGGGATCGCGGGCCGTCCATCGTCGTTAGGCATCGTCCGCCGGCTTGGCCAGCGTCATGCCCATGACCCCTTGATCGCGCTCTTGCCGCGGGCTGACCGCAATCACTGAGCTGCCGTTGTGCTTCCCCAACCGCTCTTCGAACAGGCGTGTACAGTCGAGGGCGGTAGTGCGCTTGATGCAGCCGGCGATGTATTTCGCCCAAGCAATGAGGATCGTATCGCGGTACTTGGTTGCCGTGGTCAGCTCCCACTCCTCGATGGAGGTGGCCGCATTGCGCTGCTGATGGGGGTCGTTCTGGAACTTGCTGGAGCAGATAGCAAGCGCCTCCATGAGTGGCCGGCGCTCGGACGTGCGCTCCAGGTACGACCGGGTGAGCGCTTCCGCACGAGCCGCGTCTACGTCCTCCACGGCCGCAATCAACCGGCCCAAACATTCGCTGACGGTGAAGCCAGCGGCCCAGGTCTTGTGCTCGCGCCAGTCGCCGAGGTAGACCTCGCTGGTGGGGTCCTGGGGGAACTGTTTGTTGACCTTGATGACATCGTTGATGAAGAGGCCCTGGAAGTATGGGGCCTTGGCCTGGTGCGGATGGTCGTAATTCCGTAGCCAGAAGCTGACGACATTGCTGTAGTCGTAGGCGTGGCCGGATTGGAAGAAGCTGCGCCGGCTCCAGATGTCGTCAACGACATGCTTGGCAAAGGCTGCGGTGATCGTGTCCGAAATCTGGATCAGCGCTTTCCCCTGGCGCAGTAGGGCGGTGATGTGCGCCGTGACCTCGCTAGCTCCGGCGTGCAGAATGAGGTCTACGAAAGCAGCGCGCTCTGCGTCGGTCATCGGCCGGTCATTGCGCTGCTTGAGCGTGTAGAGGTCCTGGCGGAAGTTCATGCCCAGGGTCTGCGTCGAGAGGTCGAAGAGCGTGTAGAGGCGCGGCATCGTGGCGATATCCGGCACGACGCAGTAGAGCAGCATGGCGGCGTGCTCCCAGCCGATCACCGCGGCGAGATGGACGAGCGCCCGCGCCCGCAGCGCCTTGTGCCCGATGTTCTGCATCTTGCGCCCGCCGAGCAGCGTCTCCTGGAGGTCGATGATCCCGCAGAAGAGCAACTGCGACTCGAGCTGGCGGCGCACGGCCGGGTCCGGCTCGGCGTGTAGCCCCAGCGAAAGCTGATAGGCGGTCTGCTTGTCGCCCTCCATGATGCTGGCAGCGAACCGATTGAGCCGGTCGGGCACCGTGCCGTCCACGATAGGGGTATGATCCGTCTGGAACCACTGTTTGGGGGCGGTCCAGGTTGGGCCGTCAAAGCGGTCCCGGCCGTCCGGCGCGCGTCCGCCGGGCTGGTCGCCACAGTGCTTGTCGTCGCGGGCGTAGTGACCGGGGAACTCGCAGAGTAGCTGATCCCACACGTCGAGCCCCTGGGGCATGTACCAGACGGCCTGTGCCATCGAGAGCATCCGGTGGTCGCGGGGGAGATACGGCACCATCCGGTGCGAGGCGCGCAGCCCCAGTACGCAGTGGTCGTAGTTCACGCCCATGAACTCGCCCTGCGGGTTGACCATGATGTGGGAGGGGACAGTGAGGAACGGCGCCGCAGCATCGAGGGCGTTGCGAACGAGGGTCTCCGGCCGCTGGCCGTCCCGGAGGAGCCGGAGAAAGCGGTCGGTTGTCAGGGGGTAGTTCGCTTCCACCAGCGCCTCCTGAAACTGCCCAACTGCTCCCGCCTCTAACTCGCCAAGCATGATCCCGAACTCCTTCGCCGCTGGCCAGCCAAAGCTGCTGGTCCCGAGCGTACTCGGAAGCAGCTTTGGCTGGCCGCCGGTCACTACGCACGCACCGGCACCAGTCTACACACTGCGCGGGGAGGAAGCGAGCCGGGGTAGGGGGGCCGGTACCCTACTCGGCCCCCTCCCTCGCCCTCCCCCGGAGCAAGCTCCAGGGGAGGGAATAGCCGCCCCCGGTCTTTCCGGCGGAAGCGGACATCCGGGCCGACCGGGGCGCCATGAGTGGCCCTGGATTGCGGCTTGCGCCGCAATGACGAGGGCCGCGCGGGAATGACGGGAGCGGGGACGCCGCTCGCTCAGACGAGCAGGTCGCGCAGCGCCGCCGCCGCCGTGGGAAAGCGGAAGGTGAAGCCCAGGTCCAGTAGCCGCTGCGGCACCTGGCGCTGACCGTCGAGGAGCAGCGTGGATAACTCACCCAAGACGAGCCGCAGGGCAAAGCCGGGCGTCGGCATGAAGGACGGCCGCCGCATGACTTGGCCCAGCACGCGGCCGAACTCGGCGTTGGTCAGCGTCTCCGGCGCCGCGAGGTTGAACGGGCCGCTCGCGTCCTCGCGCTCGATCAGCCAGCGCATGGCGCTTACCTGGTCGGCAAGGTGAATCCAGGGGAACCCCTGGCGGCCGCTCCCCAGCGGCCCACCGGCGAACAGCCGAAAGGGGAGCATCATCCGCGGCAGGGCGCCGCCGTCACGGCTGAGGACAATGCCGGTGCGGATGATCGCCCGACGCACCCCCAGGCGCTCGACCGGCTCCGTCGAGGCCTCCCAAGGCACGCACACCTGGGCGAGGAAATCGTCGCCGGCCGCCGCAGCTTCGGTAATCGTCTCGTCACCACGCGGGCCGTAGAAGCCGACGGCGGAAGCCTGGATGACGACTTGGGGCCTGGTCGCCGCGCCGGCCACGGCCTGGACCACGGCCGCTCCGGCTTGCTGGCGGCTGGCGGCGATGCGCCGCTTCCGCGCTGCCGTCCACCGTCCGGCGGCGATGCTCTCGCCGGCTAGGTTGACGATGGCAGTGGCGCCGTCGGCTAGGTCCTGCCACCCCTCGGCCGTGCGGCCGTTCCAACCGACGGCTCGCGCCCCGGCGGGCAGCCCGCTGACCCGTGCGGGCGCCCGGCTCAAGATGATGACCTCGTGATCGGCAGCGGCCAGCTCCGCCGCCAGTGCGCGACCGATGAGTCCCGATCCACCGGTGATGATCGTTCGCATGTCGTCTACTCCTTTCCCTCCTGTCGTCGTACATGAAAGGGGCCATGATAGCCAAAGATCGGAGTGCGTAACAGATGGGAAATCGCTACCTCAATATGTAAGAGGGCTGCTACCTCCTCGTAGGCTGGCCGCCCACCATCCGGCGCAGCCGGTCGAGCAACCGGCGAATCGGTTTGCCGACCACTGCCGTCCGTACCGCGGCAGCTACCGGCCTCAGCCGGAGGGCATCTCCGCGATAGCGCACGGTGAAGCTATCGTCCCGGCGCTCGAAAGTCACCGCCTCGACTTGGGACAGCCCTGCCAGGGCCGCCATCGTCCGCTGCGCTCAGATGGTCTCGCAGACCAAGCCGGAGACATGCACCCGGAGGGCGCGCCGGTCGCTGCCCAACGACCGGTCCTGCACGGCCGTTGTCTCCGGGTTGATGAGCGCCTTGCGCCAATGTGGCATCTCTTCTGCTCCTTTCTATCCGTACCTGGCACACCGCTCCGGTTTAATGACCTCGTGTCGGTCCGCGGTCAGGGCATGACCAATCAGCGTCGGGCCGGTGTGACGAGGACGGCTCGCAAGGGCATGGTTCCCTCCCCTCTGGGCTACAAGCTGCCCCGGTGCAGTGCGGACACCCCATGCTGCATGCATCCCCCAATACCGCTTGGGCGTTACGACGTGTCCTGGCGTAAGTCGGCCAGGAGTTGCAGTACCCGCCGGCGAATCGGACGCAGCAGTGGCACGCTCGCCAGCCCGATGACGCGCGCGATCAGCTCGACCGTGTGCTCGATGAGGCGGTAAGTTCGCACACGCTGCGGCGAGCTGTCGTGAATCCAGAACAGGATGATGCCCATGTGGTAGAGCCACAGCAGATTGGGTAGCTCGGCTTGCAGGTCGTCGGGAACGCGGGTCTTGGAACCGGCGAGCACTTCGGCAAACAGGGCCGTACTCTCCTGTCGGACCGGGTGCGACTCGGGGCTGAAGGGACTGAGCGGACTGCTAGGGTCGGCGGCGCTCTTGAAGAGGATACCGGAGAAGCGATGATACGGCTCCGAGGTCTCGATCTTGGCGCGCATCACGCCCGACAGCCGCGCTCGCAAGTCGGTTTCTTGTGCGAGCACGGGGCGGGCGGCGGCTACGTGCTCGTCGAGCGTGAGCGCGTAGAACGCTTGGATCAGATGCTCCTTGGAGCGGAAGTAGTAGTAGATGTTGCCGGGGGCGACGCCGGCCTCGTGGGCGATGCGGCGCATCGTGGTGTCCTCGTAGCCGCGCTCACGGAAGAGATCGAGGGCCGTGCGGAGGATCAGCGCCCGCGTCTGCTCACCCTTCGTTGTCCGGCCCGGCTCCGCTACGGTTGTCGGCATGGCCACTTTTCCTGCACCGGGCACCGGTCAGGCGCAATAGCGCCTCGCTCGGAATAATAGAACTTGCCCTAAAATCATTGGTCACGTTCAATATACGCCGCTCTGAGGTGCTTGTCAAGGGGGTCTTTGTGTGGAGGCAGGGTCTTTTCATTGTCGCCCCCGGTTCGAGCCAGGGGCCGGCTCTGAGCCTTTCGGCTACGCTCAAGGTAAACTCCGCGCCGGGTCGCTCCCACGTGGCGAGATTCTTCGCTCCGCTCAGAATGACATTGGAGAGGCCGCTCAGAATGACCGGGTTGGTGGCGACTTTGGAAAGGCCCTGGTGTGGAGATGCGTACCTACCCCCAACCCCATCCCTGAAGGGAAGGGGCTGCCGGTCCGATGCTGGTCGGCATCAGGATTGGCAGGATGCAAGGATGAGCAGGATGGATTACCGTAGGGGGGATTGCGGCTTTCGCCGCAATGACGGGGTGGCGGGGGAACGACCGGGGCGCCCGCAAGGGGCGCACCTACGGCTTGGCCTGTACCTACCCCAGTCAGTCGCTCCTACCTGAGCGACGCGCTATTGTAGAGGCCAGCCTCGCAGGGCTAGGGAGAGCCGCGTTGTTTCTGCCACCACCGATCCAGGAGCGCATTCTGCTGCTGGGCCACCGCGGCCATCGCTGAGGCGACAGGCTGCTGGAGCTCCCAGAGCGGTGCCAGCCCGGCATCGAAAATCCGCACCAGCTCGCGCCAAGTCGGATGGAGCGGCGCGGCCCGCGCACTGGCGAGGGCCGCTATCGTCCCCGCGGCGTAGCGCGTCGGCTGCTCATCAACCAGCGACCGCCGGGCCGGCACCCCTGCGTATGCCTCACCGCTCCGGCTGGCATGAAACTCCTGCTGTACGTCCCGACTCGTCCACCAGCGGAGGAAAGCCCAAGCTCCATCATCATTGCCGAAATCCTTGACGAGGGAAAAAGACTGCAATGAAAAAGCCTGCGCCTCGCCCAAGCTCGTGGCAGCCTGCTGTGGGCCGGTAGGTGGTTCTGCCACCGCATAGGGCGCTTGGCCGTACCATTTTGCAAGGAGAGACTTGCTGTGCCAGGTGCCATAGAGCATCCCCAGCTGCCGTCGCTGCATGAGAAGAGCCAAGCTGCTCTGTGTTCCTGCCCGCTGCAAATCCGCTGCCTGTGGCGAGACTCGGTGGACAAAGGTGAGGCCCACTAGCCACTGGAGCGCCGCCAGCGCTTCCGGTTGCGCGATCATACTCTCCCGGAAGTCCGCATTCACCAGGCGACCACCGTAGCTCCAGAGCCACGGCAAGATATCCGCCGCCCGCTGCTCGCTGAAGGCAAAGCCGAACACCGGTCGCGCGGTCAACCGCTGGGCCACCGCTAGGAATTGTGCCCATGTCCACGGCGGGGTGGGGATCGTCACCCCGGCGGCGGCGACCAAGACCGGGTTGTAATACAGGACGGTAGGGACCACTGCGGTCTGCAAGCCGAAGAGGTCCCCCTGCCACTGGAGCGCCTGCACTGCGCCGGGCCAGTAATCGGCAAGCGGGTACCGGTCGCGGGCGATCAGGCGGTTCAGCCCGAGCAAAGCCCCCGCCGCGACCAGTACAGCAATGATCGCGGTGTGGTCTGCGATCACGGCTCCCAACTGGCCGGCAGCGGCCATTCTGACACCCCGCTCCCGCTCGAGGCCGTTTGCCACTGTGCGCCAGGGCCGTTGCTGCCATTTGATTCGCAGGTGCGGATGCTGGTCGGTGAACCGGATTGCGAGGTCTCGGAGGATGTCCCGGTGTGCGCTCATCCACTCTAGTTGGACGAGGATGGGCAGGGTGATTCTCCCTTTGGCTGGCGCCGGGACGATGGGGCGCCCGGGTTGCAGTCGTGGCAGCTTGGTTGGCGCCGGGACTACCGGTGGTGGCGGCGTGCTACTGCCGGCGACCGTCCCCGGCCGCCGCCCCACCCCGGAGAGGTTGCACGCCATAGCCAGCACCCCGCCCAGCGTGGCGGCATTGGCCAGCAGATTCCGACGAGTGACTGTGGCTAACACTATTTCCCCAGTGCTGCGGCCTGGGTAGGGTTAGCAATAACCATGTCCCCTGAATACTTGTTCGATTCGCCGCGATCAACACCCATGTCTCGCGCTCCGGCTCGGTACTCACTCGGTACTCATATAGACTCTAGCGCCCCGGTGTCGGCGAGACACTAGGGAAAACCCTAGTCTTGACCTACGGAAAACCCCAGTTTTTAGCCGGTGTGCGGTCAACCCAGGCCGGCGGTAGAGTGGTCGGGATGAGGTCCCTGAAACTCGCACGCGCCGGAGCCGGTCTACCCTAGTGAGGTCTTTGCATAACCTCCAAGACGGCATGCGGTGGTGGCAGTGACTCTACCCCCGCCAACCTGGGAGGGCCGATTTTGGGATTCCCGCGCAAGCGGGAATGACGACTTGCAATAGGCTCTCTAGTGAAGGATTGTGCGTTCGCAGGTGGGAGGAGGTACCGGTGTCAACTGCACTGTCGGGTCGCGCTGCTGCCTGGACGGGGACCGGCTTGAGCGCCGTGCTGTGGCTGGTGCCGTTCGGCAGCGTGGTGCTGCTCCCGGTACGCCCTTACGCCACCGTCGTCCACGAGGGCTGGCACGCGCTGGTGGCCCTGCTGACCGGCGGGCAGGTCGCCGGTATCCAGCTTGTGGCCGGCGGGTTTGGCGGCGGCGCGGCGCTGATCGCCGGGGGCTGGGCACTCGCCATCGCCGCTGCGGGCTACTTGGGGAGTGCCGTCACCGGTGCCCTGTGGTTACGCAGCTTAGGTCGGCCGGACCTGCTGCGCGGGGTGTTGATAGCGCATGCCGTCTTGCTGCCGGTCGTGGGCATCGTGTGGGCACGCGCCGACCTCGATGCGGTGCTGGCCTTGCTGGGCCTGGCGGCCTTGGCCGCCGCCGCAGCGAAGTGGCTGGGGCGGCGGAGCCTTCAGGTCGTCTGCGCGCTGCTGGCCCTCCAGCTGTGCCTGGCCGCACTCGGCGATCTCCGGACACTCTTCGCCCTCACCACCGCGACGGAGGTACACAACGATGCCCAACTGGCGGCGAGCATCACACCGATCCCGGCCGTCGTTTGGGCCGTCGTTTGGGGAGTCATTGGTCTGCTCGCCGTGTTCTGGGGCTTGCGGGGCGCGTTGGGACTCTCCGGCCTCGCGTCCGTGCGGCGCCGGTTCAGGCGGCGCGGCGCCGCGCCTTAGCGAATGACCCCCTAGAGGCTGCCTTGGAGCAGGAGATTCCCAGCGGCCCGGTGCCCTACCGTTGTGGCCTGGCGCGGCATCCCCAATATGGCCTGATACGTACACCGGACTGCTCGCCCTGCCCCGCCGGATCGGCACCACCACAGCGCCAGCGGAGTTTGTCGATCCGGTGAGGCGTCCGCATGATCCTATGCCCGTCAAGCCGACACCGCACCATCGCCGTACCTTGGGCTGGCTGCTTTCCGACGTTGGTTACTTTGCCCGGCATGTGCTCGGACGACCGCTCCGGCCGTATCAGCTGACGGTGGCGCGCGCCATCGTGGCCGACGTACTGGCTCGCCAACGTCACTACTACACCCAGCGCGGGGGGCCATGGACGGTGATGATGGCGCGGCAGATGGGCAAGAACGAGGTCAGCGCCGTGATCGAGGCCTATCTGCTGACACACCAGGCGCAGTGCGGCGGTACGATCATCAAAGCGGCGCCGACCTGGCAGCCCCAGGGCATGACGAGCTTCACGCGGCTGCGCGAGTTGCTCGATACCCCCCTGTTCACAATGCAGGGGGTCCGGCTGGACCGCCAGGCGCTGACCCTGGGACGGGCCAGGGCAACCTTCTATTCGGCACAACCGAGTGCCCACGTGGTCGGCGCAACCGCCTCGCTGCTGCTGGAGGTGGATGAAGCGCAGGACGTTGACTCGGAGAAGTTTCAGCGCGAGTTCCTGCCGATGGCGGCGGCCCACAACGCGGTCGTGGTCTTGTACGGCACGGCATGGACCGACGACACGCTGCTCGAACAGGCGCGCCAACACAACCTGGCCGTTCAGCGGGCCGGCGGCGAGCAGCGCCATTTCGAGTTTCCCTGGCCCGTCGGCGCGGCGGCCATGCCAGCCTACCGCCAATTCGTCGAGCACGAGATCGAACGCTTGGGCGCCCAACACCCGCTCATCCGCACCCAATACCTCTTGCAGACCGTCGCCGACCGGAGTGCCCTCTTCAGCCCAGAGCAACGCTTGCTCTTGCAGGGGACGCACGCGCGCCAGCCCTCACCATACGACGGGGAGGAATACATCGCCGCGATAGATGTCGCCGGTGCCACTACCGGGGCCAGTGGCCAGGGATCGGAGAGGCGAGATAGCACGGTCGTCGGTATCGCTGCCGTCACCTGCACCGATGACGAGGTGCGGCTGCGGCTGGTCGAGGTCTACTGGTGGACCAACCGGCCGCTCCACGAGCAGTATGCGCGGCTCGCGCACCTGTTGGGTGAGGTGTGGCGCTGCCGGCGGGTGGTCGTGGACGCCACGGGGCTGGGGGCCGACCTCGCCATGCGCCTGCGCCGGGCGCTAGGGCCGACCGTAGTGGAGCCGTTTGTGTTCACGGCAGCGACGAAATCGCGTCTCGGCTACGACCTCCTCGCGGCGGTCAACGCTGCGCGGCTGTTGATCTGGCAGCCGGACGGTTCGGCCGAGCAGGCGGAGCTGTGGCGGCAGGTAGGGGCAGCGCGCATGCTGCCGCGCGCGAGCGGCCAGCTGACCTTCTTTGTCCCTGATCACCAAGGCCACGACGATTTCGTCACGATGCTGGCGCTGCTGGTGCGCGCCGGGGCCGGTCCGGAGCGACCGATCACGACCACCTATGCGCTGCCGGCGACGACCTGGTACGGGGACGAGACGGGGCGGTACTGAGGACAGCCATCAGCCGAGGGGGCGGCCTCCAGCGAAAGCCGGAGTCCAGGCCACTATCTTCCAGATTCCGGCCTGCGCCCCCGGCCCCCGCTCCAGCGCCAAGCGATAGAGCGAGGGAGGGCGACGTAGGCCAGAATCCAGGCGGGTTCTCACCACTGGCGCTAGGAGGCGAGATGACGCATGGACTTGAGCGCTTGATCAAACGCTGCGGCTTCCGCCGGCGGCCACGTGCCGGCAAGATAGTCCAAATCGGTGGAGCACGCTCGTGCCCCAGTGCCACTGGTGGACAGCGGCGCTGGGCCCAACCCTATCGCCAAAGTGCGAAGCTCTGAACGGCTTATCCCGCCCTGGTAATCACTCTTCCATTCCCGATCCTGGGCATCGAATTTGAAGGCGTTACCCTCTGGCTTACCCCAGTCCAGGGTTGGAATCTTGTCGAGCGCCGAGTGCAAAACCTCTGAATCACTTGTTTTGAGGTGGAGGTCAACACTCCGACTATTATCTCTCATATGGAAACTGAAACTGGTCTCTTCTGTCTTCCTAGGCCACAGGAAAAATCTCTTGAGCACATCATAGATCGCCGCCGAGATTAAACCAAGCGATATAGGAGACATGGCTTGCAACACCACATCAAGTGTTACGTTAGCGGGTGGGACGTCGGAAAACTCAAGGAGGAGTCCACCACCGACCTGGAAGTGGGGATGTAATGCTTCTATCGCGGAGTCGAAGATTTCCTGATCGAAGTGATAAGCGCTAACACTCAACTCCAAGATTGGCTTTCCCGATGCCTCTTGCCTCTCGCTACTCATGATTCTTCCGGGAACTATCTACTTGACTAGCCAGACGCCTCACGCCGTCTGGCGGTAGCGTCTGGTGGATGACAGCGGCTTACGATGCGGCGGGGTCCGCTGGCTCCGGTGGATTGGCTGCGGGGGGCAGTGGTGGTCCCAGCAACGCCTCGATCATCGCGTCAAACTGTCCGTAGAGACTCGCCTCGGTGCCGGCGTCTGCCGGTGACACGTTGCGCTCCGGTGTCATGCCAGCCGGCTCCGACTTTCGTGGCGACGGCTTGCGCGGGGCAGCAGCAGCCATCATCCCTCTCCCTTACCCTGACGTGCGGTCCGTCTGCTGGCACCTTACCCGGCGCTGGCCACTCCCGTCAAGGAATGCCCTCCCTCCGGTATGCTAGGGGCGCCACAGCGACGCGGTTCATTGCCGCGCGAGTCTTTTGGTCGGGAGGGGAGCGTCTCGCTCCCTTGTCGGCTCGCCGGTTGGCGTCGCTGTGGCAAGCACCCCGCCCGATCTGGCAAGGGGGCACCTCCATTGCTCCACTGCCAGTCGGAGCCTACCGGAGAGAGAGACGCGATGTTCATACTCCCAACTGGCCGTCAGGTGGGCGGCCGCCTCCTCCTCGCACTGGTTATCACTGGCGCTGCGCTGTTCGCACCTCCCCCGCTGGCGGCTACCTTCACGACCGAGTGCGAAGCACCGGACGGCAAGGATACCTACGGACTCGAAGAGCCGCACTGGGACGGCAACCTCGACTACTGTTTCGTCAGTACCACCCCAACGAGCACCCCAGCGCCAACTGTGACCCCTACTCCGGTCCGTGGACAGATACGCTTTATCTCGCCAGAGGTGGTTGAACGTCGCGGTGCCGGCCAGACGGTGACTGATGCGTTGACGCCACCCGCGGGTGTCAACTATGTCGAGTTGACTCATACCGGGTCGCGCAACTTCATTGTCCGGGCCCATCGCAGTGACCGCACGTTACTGCTCGTCAACACTATTGGGGCCTATAGCGGTTCCCGGCCACTACTCAGCGACAAGCCAACCACCTTCGAGATCGAGGCGGATGGGGCTTGGACCCTGACTATCCGGCCACTGACCAGCTATGGCACTCCCGCGATCAGTGGGGTTGGGGATTATGTCAGTAGTCTGTTCTTCCCCCCGGATGCTGGTCCGTGGGAGATCGATCACACCGGGTCGCGCAACTTCATTGTTTACTTCGTTTGTACCGGTGGCACTCAACTTGTGCAGAATGAGATCGGCGCCGTTCGTGCCAGCGCCTATCTGGAGTTTGCCCGTGGCCCCTGTTTCTGGGTTGTACGAGCTGACGGACAGTGGTCCCTGCGCCCGCGAGGGTAGTCAGTCTACTAGCTAGGCTAAGATAGAGCGGCCGCTGGAGTCCTCCCGACGGACCCGGGCGGCCGCTCACTATATCCTCAAACATGGGAGGAACAAGAAATGACCGCTACCAGTAGCCTAGATGACCATCAGCAGGAGCTTCTGGACATGGCCCAGAAGCTAGAGGAAGCACGCAAATTGATCGCTGAGGCTACTCGGATTCATGCCCGGCCGGCAGCCACGGAGCAGGCAGCAGCGGGACTAACGCTCGAAGCGGCCTTGAAAGCTCACCAGTTGCTAGAAGCGAGTTTACCGGCACTCCTACTTGCCCTTCGGGCGTCCTATCAGCTACATGGCCGCACGTACATGGCATTGCGGGGGGAACCGATGCCGGAGTCTGCGTAGGTGCTGCTATTGCTGTCACTCGTCACCTGCTCCATACGGCATAGTAGCTGGCCCTGGTTGGCCAGCTGCCATAAGGATAGTGCATAGCCGCAAGCGGCGTCAAGCAGCGGCCGGTGGCCCGGCAATCAGTTCACGGTAGCGCAGTCGCTTGCCCACCATCCCGTCAATGGTGCGGCCCAGCGTCGGTGGCTGATTGTCTGGCCCGGCATTGAGGCGGTAGGTGAACTCCTCCACGTAGCGGTGACAGTGAGCGAGGCTCCACCAGTGATGCGTGCCGACGTAGCCGCGCTTGAGCAAGGCCCAGAACGACTCCAGGCCGTTCGTGGTCACACGCCCACGGACGTATTCGCCGAGGCTGTGGGCCACCGCCTGATGATCGTAGTCAGCCCCGAGGCCCTGATAGCTGGCGTGGGTATCGGTATAGAGGGCTGCCCCTGGCTCGACATGGGCCTTGACCGCCGCGTGGAGGGTAGCCTTGTCCACCTTGCTGATCGGAAAGGCCCGGACCTGGCCCGTATACTCCCGCAGTCCGAAGACGGCTTGCTTCCCAACCGTCCCGCGCCCGGCATGGAGCTTGCGGTCCGCGTGCTTGTTCGGTTCCTTCCCGCCGAGATAGGTTTCATCGGCTTGGACTTCCGCGCGAAACAACCCGTCGTGCTGGGCCATCGCGGCACGGATACGATGTCCCAGAAACCAGGCCGTCTGCTGGGTGACACCGAGTTCTTTGGCCAGTTGGATACTGGAGAGGCCCTTGCGGTTGGTATGGTAGAAATGCACAGCGAGCAGCCACTTGTGAAGCGGCAGCTTGCTCTGTGCCAGGACGGTCCCGGTGCGGACGCTGAAGTGTTTGCGGCAGGCCCGGCAGCGCCAAGGCATGGGCTTGGCGTCTTTCGTGCGCCGGACATTGGGCGACTGGCACTGCGGGCAAACCGGCTGCCCACGCCAGCGGCACTGCTCGAAGTAGGCAACGGCCGCGGCTTCGTCGGGGAATTGCTGCTGGAACTCGTAGAGGCTCTGACAATCGGCGGCGGGAGTGCGCTGCTTTCTCTTTGCCATATGCCAAGTATACAGGAAACGGCATGGCTAGTCAAGTAGATAGTTCCTATTCTTCCCACCTCTCCCCAACATGTATCATCATAACATAGTACGATAGCCTATTCCCACTCGATGGTGGCGGGGGGCTTGGAGGTGATGTCGTAGACGACGCGGTTGACGCCGGGGACCTCGTTGACGATGCGGGTGGCGACCCGGCCGAGCAGGTTGTGGGGCAGTGGCGCCCAGTCGGCGGTCATGTAGTCACTGGTCAGGATGGCCCGCAGGGCGATGAGATGACCGTAGGTGCGGAAGTCACCCATGACGCCGGTGCTCCGGAGGGGGGTGAGCACCGCGAAGGCTTGGCCGAGCCGCCGGTACCAACCGGCCGCCCGGATCTCCTCGATGAAGATTGCATCCGCCTGTTGGAGTGTGGCGACCCGCTCGGCGGTCACGGCGCCGACGACGCGCACGGCCAGCCCCGGACCGGGGAACGGATGGCGCCAGACTAGCTCCTCCGGCAGCCCCAATTCCGTACCTACGGCGCGCCCCTCGTCCTTGAAGAGGTAGCGCAGCGGCTCGATCAACCGGAACTGCAAGTTGGGCGGCAGCCCGCCAACGTTGTGGTGCGTCTTGATCCGTGCGGCTGCCTCGCCGGCCAAAGCCGCACGGAGAGGGCCAGGTGTGGTGCGGCTTTGGCCGGTGCCTCCTCCACGCTCCTCCTGGGCCGCGAGGGGGTTCGCGTCGTCACCACCGCTCTCGATCACGTCGGGATAGAGGGTGCCTTGGGCGAGGAACTCGACGGTGCCTAGGTGACCGGCGGAAACCGCACATTCCGATGTCCCGGTTAAGGTGGTGCGGTTTCCGCCGGTCAGGTTGCCGGCGACGCGCTCGAAGACGCGGACAAACCGCTCGCCGATGATCCGGCGCTTGTGCTCCGGGTCGGTGATACCGTGCAGATGCCGCAGGAACTCATCCGCCGCGTTCGTCACGACCAGCTCGAACCCCAGGTGGCGCTGAAAGGTCTCCACAACGTCTGCGACCTCGTTCTGGCGCAACAGGCCGTTGTCTACGAAGATGCAGGTCAGCTGATCGCCGATAGCGCGGTGGACGAGCGCCGCCGTCACCGCCGAGTCCACGCCACCGGAGAGGGCGCAGACGACCCGGCCAGCCCCCACACGGCGGCGGATTTGCTCGGTCGATTCGGCGATGAACGAGCCGGCCGTCCACCCGCCGGTGGCGCCACACAGGCCGTAGCAGAAGTTCTCGATAAGCTGCTGCCCTTGCGGTGTATGGACGACCTCGGGGTGGAATTGCAGTCCTACCCGTCCCTGGCCGTCGGCCATCGCCGCCACGGACGAGCCGCTGGCCAAAGCCGCACCACTCCTCCCACCATTCGTGCGGCTTTGGCCAGCGCCGGACCGCGCCAGTACGCGGAAGCCGGGAGGTAACTCTTCAACGTGGTCCCCGTGACTCATCCACACCGGCAGCTCAGAGGGCAATCCGCAGAAGAGCCGCTGGGCTACGTCGGCACCGCTTTGCTCGGCTGCCGCCACGTGAATGGTGGCCGCGCCATACTCCCGCCGCGGCGCCGGGGCGACCTTGCCGCCAAGCTGGTGGGCCAGCAACTGCATGCCATAGCAGATGCCTAGGATCGGCACGCCAAGGTCGAATACCGGCGGCGGTACCGTCGGAGCATCGGCCTCATACACGCTGGCCGGACCGCCGGAGAGGATTATGCCGATGGGCCGCAGCGCCCGAATGGTCTCCGCGGTGGCATGCCACGGTAGCAGCTCGGCGTACACCTGCGCCTCGCGCACGCGCCGACAGATCAAGCGACTGTACTGCGAGCCGAAATCCAGCACCACGATGGTCTCGCGGTCAGGATGCAGCGATGGCGTTCCCATCTTCAACTGTTACCTTTCGACCTGGAGCAATAGGGATTGGGAGGGAGACGAGGCGCGGTGAGGGCCGATTAGGGCGTGTTCACACTAAGCTGCCAGCTGCTCCTGTCATTGCGGGCGCAGCGCGGAATCTCAGGCGCCCGCTGACCCAAAACGGTGCTCACGACAAGGAGTTGAGACCCTTCACTGCGTTCAGGGTGACATTATGGCGATATGGGAGCGGTTGTGTGAACACGCCCTAGTCCACCGGCTCGGACACGTGCAGTAGGACAAACCGCCACTGCGCTGCCCGGCGGCGGAGCACGCCGCTCCAGCGGGTGCTGCCCGCAAACGGCGCGCCGCGGGCCGTGCCGGCCCACCACACCTCGTCGGCAAACCAGGCCGTGTCATGGGCCACGTGCAGACACAGCCGCCGCGAGTCCAAGCGATTGTCCCGTAGCTCGCGGCCGACCTTCGCCAAAACAGCGGCGACGGCGGCGCGGCCAACGTCGAACTCGTTCGCTTCAGTGCCGATCTTGACCACCGGCTGCCAAGGTCCATTCAGATCAAAGAACGGCGCGAGTGGCGCCCCGGCCTCTAACGCAGCGTAATAACGCCGCACTACGGACTCGACAGCTTGGGAATCAGCGGACACGTTCACGGCAATCCAGTCTACGCTACCGCTTATCAGCTATCAGCCGTCAGCACGTGGCTTGAAGCGGTGGAGGGATCAAAGCTGACGGCTGATAGCTCCGCCACGTGTATCCTGCCTGACAATGAGCGCAGCCGCACTCCTACCGCCGGTCTGCCTCGCGCTGCTGGTGCTCTGCTTTGGCCAAGCCACCGTTCTGAGCGGCCGGGGGCACCGCTGGCGGGAAGCCCTGCTGGCCGGCGCTATTGTCTGGGGCGCGCTCGTCGTCATCTTCACGGAGGGACTGAGCCTGCTCGGTTTGCTGACCTGGCCGTGGCTGGTGGCGCTCTGGGGCTGGGCCACGGTTACGGCGTTGAGCGTGCTCGTGCTGACGAGGCTCCTCACCCCCCGGCCCCCTCTCCACCATGTGGAGAGGGGGCGGCGCGCGGCAACGGGGGTGAGTCCCGCACACCTTCCTGAGCGTATGGTCGTGCTTGCGATCTGCGGCTTGGGGGCTATTGTGGTGATCGCCGGTCTTACGACCATCCTAGCACCTCCGAACACCTACGACTCGATGACCTACCACTTACCTCGCGTGATGCATTGGAGCCAAAACCGGAGCGTCGCGCACTACCCGACGCACATTCCGCGCCAGCTCCACTTTCCACCCGGGGCCGAGTTCATCCTCACGCACCTACGCATCCTGGCCGGCAATGACCGGCTCCTCAATCCGGTGCAGTGGCTCGGCATGGTCGGAAGCGTCATCGGCGTATCGCTGCTGGCGCAGCGGCTCGGTGCGACGGGAGCGGGGCAGGTGTTGGCGAGCGTTGTTGCGGCTACGCTGCCGATGGGGATGCTGCAAGCCTCCAGCACACAAAACGACTACGTTGTCACCTTCTGGTTGGTCTGTCTGACCTACTTCTCACTGGCGGCGATCCGTAGCCCCGGCTGGGGAGTGTCGGCAGCGGTGGGCGCGAGCCTGGGCTTGGCGCTCTTGACGAAGGCCACGGCCTACCTCTTCGCCGCGCCGCTCCTGGTGTGGCTGCTGGTCGGCTACGGACGATCCATGGGGTGGCGCTGCTACCGACATGTCCTCCTGATCGCCATCGTCGCCCTGGCCCTCAATCTCGGCCACTGGCTGCGGAACACCAACCTCTACGGCACACCGCTGGTCTGGCAAGACGGAGCGAGCACGTCATCCTATACCAACGAGGTCATCGGCGCGGCAACGCTGCTCTCCAACGTCATCAGAAACGCCAGCTTGCACGCCAGCGTGCCTGTCGGCTCCGAGCAGGTGCGAGCGCAGGTCGGTCAGCAGTTAGGGCAGTGGATAGATCGGGCACACGCGCTTATCGGGATAGACGCGAGCGACCCACGCACCACCTGGCAGCAGGCGACGACGCCGGCGAGTCAGCAGTTCCGTCTCGAACCGTTCCATATGCACGAGGATATCGCCGGCAATCCGCTCCACCTGCTCCTGATCCTGTACGCTCTCGCCGCGCTCTGCTTGCGCGGCGATCTCAGAAGCTCGCCGGCGCCGCAGCTCGGGAGCGTGCTCCTGGTCGGTTTCTTGCTCTTCTGTCTCGTGCTCAAGTGGCAGCCGTGGCACAGCCGGCTGCACCTCCCGCTCTTCGTCCTCTGGGCGCCGGTCGTAGGAATCGCCCTGTCGCGGGGCTGGTCGCGCCGAATCGGGCATGGCGCGGCTGCGGTGTTGCTGGTCGCGGCGTTGGTGCTGATCGGCTACAACGAAACCCGACCACTCTATGGGCTACGCTCCATCTTCTCCACCGAGCGCGCGGATCAATACTTCGCCACCAGGCCGTTCGGCGCGGACTATCGTGCTGCCATCCGCTATCTCAACGCGCAGCCGTACCGCTCCCTCGGGCTGGTCCTGGGCGCGGACGCCTGGGAGTATCCCTTCTGGGCACTCCTAGAGGACCATGCTGGAGACAGTCCGCGGCTGGAGCACGTACTGGTCAGTAATGTCTCCAGTCGTCTCGCCACGCAGCGCCCGCGGCCCACGGCCATTATCTGCGTATCGTGTACCGTGGCGCAGGTAGAGCGAGTGAAGAGCGGCTCTCGGGAGCTGCAACGGTTCGGGATCGTGACCGTGATCGGGCACACCGAGTAGAGAGCCGGCCCGCGCCCGCGGGAATCACCATGGCTTTGCCATGGCCACCGCAGGAGATGAAAATGGGGGGACGCCGGGCGAGACGTGCAGCGGCGGCGCTGGCCCTGGGGCAGGCTCAAACTGCGTCGTTGGCCGTTCTGCGGCGGCACGGTACACTGCGACTGGTGTGTTGGGCGCCGGCCGCCGACAGCTGCCCCTGGAGGAGGGATGGGGGCCAGGCGAGGGACCTGGATTCCGGCCTACGCCGGAATGACGGGAGCGTAGCGAGGGAGGACGGTGATGCCGCAGGAGTATCGGGTCGGTCTGGTCGGCTGCGGCCGGATGGGTGCGACCATTGACGATGAAGTGCAGGACCATCCCCACAGCGACTTGTGGATTCCCTTCTCGCACGCCGCGGGCTACACGGCGGTGGAGCGGACCAGCTTGGTCGCGGTGGCCGACGCGGTTCCGGAGAAGGCCGCGGCGATCCGCCAGCGTTATGGAGCGCAGCGCGCCTACACGGATTACCGGGAGATGATCGAGCGGGAGCAGCCGGACATCGTCAGCGTGGCGACCCGCCCGGCCACCCACCGCGAGATCGTCGTCTTTGCCGCCGAGCATGGCGTCAAGGGCATCTACTGTGAAAAGCCGCTCTGCTGCTCGATGGTCGAGGCCGATGCCATGGTGGCTGCCTGCGAGCAGCATGGCGTGAAGTTCAACTACGGCACCCAGCGCCGGTACATGCCGCTGTATCACCGCCTGCGCGGGCTGATTGCCCGTGGTGAGATCGGCGAGGTGCGCGGGATTACCGCCCATACCGCCCCTAGCTCGGCGCAGTGGGGCTTGACCCACACCTCCGACATGCTGCTGCTGCTGGCGGGTGATCCGACCATCGAGCTGGTGCAGAGCACCGTTGACCTCGGCGGCGTGGAGTTCTCCGGCAGCTCCCTCGCGACGGACCCGCGGGTAACCTCCGCCTACGTGCGCTTCACCAACGGGATCCATGGCTACGTTGTCACCGGAGCCGGGACAGAGTTCGAGGTGATCGGCACCAAAGGCGCGGTGCGGACCCTCAACAACGGTGCCCACGTCCAGCTACGCCGCGCGGATGACCGGCACCGGGTCCTGGAAGAGGCGCCATTCCCCCAGACGCCGCGGATCAGCGGGACGGTCAAAGGCATCGAGGACCTCGTTGGGGCGTTGGATACGGGACGCGAGACGCAGGGTCACATCCGCCTGGCCCGCCGCAGCCAAGAGATGATCCTGGGCTTTGTGGAATCGCACCGTCAGGATGGGCGCCGCATCCCCCTGCCCCTGGCCAACCGGGAGCTGTACGTCGGCCGGCCCGATTGGTAGGGCGTGCGGTAGTGCCGCCCCCCCCATGGCCCCCCCCGCTCTGCAGGGGGACGGGCGCAGCATGCTGCGCCCCTACACGCGACTTGGCCCCTCTCCTAGCGTTGGTGCTGGGGTATACTCAGGCAAGTCCTCGGACTGCCGGGCAAGGGAGGCTGCCCAATACGCTCCTTTTAGCCAGACAATCGCTAACCACTGTCCACTCACCACTCGGTAGGGAGGAGGCACGATGGCAAAGCGGGTACGCCGGCCGTTGAGTGTGCTCATCAAGCCGGCTTCTAGCCGCTGCAATCTCCGCTGTACCTACTGCTTCTACCTCGAAAAGCAGGAAATCTACCCGTGGAAGGATCACCCGGCCCTCACCATCGAGACGTTCCGCACGTTCTGCGAGCAGTACGCCGCCGTCAGTCCGATGCTGGCCTTCAACTGGCAAGGCGGCGAGCCGACGCTGATGGGGCTGGACTTCTTCCGCGAGGCCGTAGCCGTCCAGCGGGAGGTGGCCAGCGCAGCGAGCAACGGCCGCGCGGTGCCGATCACAAATGCCTTGCAGACGAACGGGACGCTGCTCAACGAGGAGTGGGTGCAGTTCCTCCACGACAACAACTTTCTGGTCGGGATCAGCGTTGACGGCCCGGCGGAGTGGCACGACACCTATCGCTACGACACGCGCGGCCGCGCCACGCACAGCAAAGTGCTGCACGCGCTCGATCTGCTCCGCGCCCGCGACGTACCGTTCAATATCCTGACGGTCGTGTCGCAGAGCAACGTCGAGCGACCGCGCGAGCTGCTGCGCTACCTCGTGGACAACGATCTCTACGATCTCCAGTTTATCCCGTGCATGGAGCGGCTGCCGGCCGAGCACCCGCACGTTGGCGCGCTCACCGACTATTCGATCACGCCGGAGCAGTATGGTCGCTTTCTCACCGACGTGTTCGACGAGTGGGTGCAGATCGGCTACCACAAGCTGCGGATCCGCTACTTCGACAACATCATCCAAATGGCGCTCGGGCTGCCGGCCGAGATGTGCCAGCTGGCCGTCAGCTGTGGCTATCTCGTGCTGGAGCACAATGGCGACATCTACCCCTGCGACTTCTTCGTGGAGTCGGAGTGGGGGCTAGGCAACGTCCACGAGTCCACGATTGCCGATATGGTCTCCGGGCCGCTGTTCCGTCAGTTCAACGGTATGAAGCCGGAGGTCAACGAGGAATGCACGCGCTGTCGGTGGCGACCGCTCTGCCACGGTGAGTGTCCGCGCTATCGGATCAATGGCGGCGGCAGCCACAACGAGCTGACCTACTTCTGCTCGTCCTACAAGCAGTTCTTTTCCGCAACCTGGTCGCGGATGGCGCGTGTGGCCGATGAGGTCGGGCGCGTGCGGGCGCTGGAGCAAGGTATCCCGCTCCCGGCACCGCAGCCGGCCCCGGCCGCTGCCGCGGCGGCAGCGCCGACGCAGCACCACGTCGGCCGGGGCGCGATCCGCCCACAGCCGGTCATGGGAGGGCCGCCGGCCGGCGGCCTGGCGAAGGTCGGGCGCAACGCGCCGTGTCCGTGCGGGAGCGGCAAGAAGTACAAGCGTTGCCACGGCCGGCGCTAACGGCGAGCGCATTGCTCCCCCCGTCATTCCTCCCCTCGTCATTGCGGCGCAGGCCGCAATCCAGCCTCTCCCCGTGGGAGCGGGCCGAGGTGAAGGTGCCTCCCAGGTGGTAGCGCTGGAGCCACTGAACACACCGCCCACCACCCCATCCATCAAGTGCATCCTGCCATCCAAGTACCGCCCCACCCGCGGTCTTGCTCCACCGCGGGTACGGGCCTCCTCCACCGGCACCCCGCCCGCGCCCCCCCCCCCCACGGCCGGCCGCCGAAAATCCATCCTTATCACCCCTATCACCCTTGTCACCCTGAGCGGAGCGAAGGGTCTCTCTCACGTGGCGAGCCTCTTCGCTCCGCTCAGAATGACAAGGGTCGGCGGTGACGAATGACCGGGTTGGTGGCGACTTTGGAAAGGCCCTGCAGACTCCCCACGCTCGCTGGACTGGGGGGCATCTACCACGTATACTGCTCGGAGAGTACGCGCGGTGAGGAGGTGCCGAGGGAAGACTGCCTAGCAGCCCAGGGGGCTGTAGCTCGGTTGACGAGCGAGCGTCGTCCACTGCTGCCCGCTCGCGCCGGCAGTGGTGGGTAAAGAGCGGCTTTTGCCGAAAAGTTCTGTCTTTGCGCGACGACGACCCTATGAAGGAGAGATATCCATGGCTAGTGTTACGCTTGACCGCCTGACGAAGCGGTTCGGTCAGATCGTGGCGGTCAACAATGTCACCCTGGAGGTGCGCGACCGCGAGTTCCTCGTGCTGGTCGGCCCCTCGGGGTGTGGCAAGTCCACCACCCTGCGGCTGATCGCGGGCTTGGAAGAGGTGACGGACGGGAACGTCTTCATCGGTGAGCGCCTGGTCAATGATGTTGCGCCGAAGGATCGTGACATCGCGATGGTGTTCCAGAGCTATGCGCTGTATCCCCACATGAGCGTCTACGACAACCTGGCCTTCGGCCTCAAGCTGCGACGCACGCCCAAGCGCGAGATCGACCGGCGCGTGCAGGACGCGGCCGAGTTGCTGGGTATCGGGCAGCTGCTCACGCGGAAGCCCAAGCAGCTCTCCGGTGGTCAGCGGCAGCGCGTGGCGCTGGGGCGGGCCATCGTGCGCGAACCGAAGGTCTTCCTGATGGACGAGCCGCTCTCCAACTTGGATGCCAAGCTGCGCGTGTCCATGCGGGCGGAGCTGATTAAGCTCCACCAGCGGCTCCAGACCACGATGATCTACGTGACGCACGACCAGACGGAAGCGATGACGATGGGCACCCGTATCGCCGTGCTGCGCGATGGGCTGCTGCAACAGCTCGATACGCCGCAGCAGGTGTACGATCACCCGTCGAACATGTTCGTGGCCGGGTTCATCGGTAGTCCCTCGATGAACTTCGTCGAGGCGCGACTGGTCGGTGATCCCGATGACATCTGGGTTGAAGCGGGCAGCTTCAAGGTGCAGGTACCGCCGCAGCATCGCAAGGTGCTCGTGCCGCATCTGGACAAGGAGGTCTTCTTCGGTATTCGCCCCGAGGACCTGTTCGACCCGAAGTATTCCCCGCCCGACATGACCGACAACAGCAACTTCAAGGCCCAGGTAGACGTGACGGAGCTGCTCGGCTCGCTGATCTACCTCTACCTGCTGGTCGGCGACCAACAGCTGGTCGCGGTCGTAGACCCGCGGACCGAGTTCAAGACCGGGGACGACGTGGCGATGATGATGGACATGCACAAGATGCACATTTTCGACCGGCACAGCCAGGAGGCCTACCTGTAATTCCGGCGTATCCGGTCCGCAGCCGAGGAGTGAGCGTGTGGGGTGATGACTGACAGGTGACGGCGCCTACGGCGAGGGAGGCAACGTGGCACTAGGAAGCGTGCGGAATTGGGGTTGCCGCTTGGAGCCGGACCTAGTGCTCCGGGGCTGGCGCGCCGCCGTGCTGGAAAACGAGCTACTCCGGGTCACGGTGCTGCCGGAGAAGGGCAGCAACATCTACGAGCTGCTCTATAAACCGCGGGACGTGGACTTCATGTGGCGGACGCCGCAGGGCTTGCGCCGGCCGCCGACCGTGCCGACAACCCGCGCCGACGGGGGCTTTCTGGAGTATTACGAGGGAGCATGGCAGGAGATCATGCCCAGCGGCGGCCCACCATGTAGCTGGGGCGGATCACAGTTCGGCCAGCACGATGAGACGCCGCAGCTCGCCTGGGACGCCAGCGTGGTCGAGGATCGGCCCGATACGGTGGCCCTCCGCTGCTCCGTCCGGACGGTCCGCTCGCCGTTCCTGCTGGAGAAGACGCTGCGGTTGGTCAGCGGCAAGGCGGTGCTGTTCATTGACGAGCGCCTGACGAACTACGGTGCCGAGACCTGGCCCTACATGTGGGGGCACCATCCGGCGCTCGGCGAGCCGTTCCTCGACGAGACGTGCCGCCTCGATTGCGCGGCCCGCACGGTCATCGTCCACGAGCCGCCGCTTACCCCCACGCCCCGGCTGCCGGCCGGGCGGCGGTTCGCGTGGCCACACGTCGAGGATACCACCGGTCGCGCCGTAGACCTGAGTACCTTCCCGCCAAAATCGCTGGGTCACACCGACCTCGCCTACCTGACGGACCTCACGGACGGGTGGTATGCCGTCACCAACGCGAGCCGGCGGGTCGGATTTGGCATGGCCTGGGATCCGGCGGTCTTCCGGCACATCTGGTACTGGCAGGTATTCGGTGGCAACACCGGCCATCCCTGGTTTGCTGCGACCTACAACGTCGGCCTCGAACCGTGGACCACCATTCCGGGGTCGGGTCTTGCTACGGCGGTCGAGCAAGGCGCGGCGTCTGAGCTGGCACCGGGCCAAAGTCGGACCGTCCGCCTGCTGGCCGTGGCCTATGAGGGTCTGGAGCGCGTCGGTGGGATTTCGCTCGCCACCGGCGAGGTGGTCTAGAAGCTAGGTGCTGTTGACATTGACCGGTCATTCCCGCGCACGCGGGAATCCATTGCACGGCCTTCGGGACTCCGGCTTGCGCCGGAGTGGCGGAGGGGGCAGCGGCCTTCACAAGACCATTTGCAGTTCTACCTGATGAAAGGAAACTCTGCTTCCCAGACCCGGCCTTCGCCGGGGATGTACTGCCCGGTTCGGATGCTGACAATGGGGTACTCTGGAAGCAGGACGCTTGCCATACACTTCCCGTCGAATAGCACGCTGCGCCGGCCCAAATCAAAGTCCAGGTTGTCATAGCCGTATTGCTTGCGGTGATCGGGGAGGTCATTCGTGTTGGCGGGAATCAGGTGTAGGAAGAATTTCGCCTGCGTGTCTGCCGGAGCACACGGCTCCTTGATGTAGGTCAGCTTGCCCTCGCCGAGATAGATGTCGATGTCGTAGTTGGAGCGGACTACCGGCTCGCCGGACTCGTAGGACTCGTACACCGCCCGCAGGGCAGCGGCGGCGCTATAATCCCGATTGACCTTGAGTATGACACCGTCTTTCAACTCCACTATCGGATCCAGCCTCGGCAACTGGAGGATACTGTAATCGTAACCGTAGCGATCATAAAACCATGCGACGTATGCTCCGTCCGCAGCGTTTTCTATATCGCGTCTCGCGCTGCCTACTCCACGGGGTAGTATGTGATAGTTTGCGTGGTCGGTGTAGATGTAAATAGCGCGTGTATAATTGCTGAACACCGGACTGTCAGCGAGCTCTTCCCGAATGTACCGCAGGACTTCCGAGTTGGTCCACGTCGGGCCGGCCAAGCCCATACCGGTGCCTTCATTTGATCGCCTGATCTCACGCGCGTTCAGCGCCGCGCCGCAGGAAAGCCAGAGAGAAAGCCCCAAGGCAGCGATAACAGCCGGCAGACTGACTCGTTCTGCCCCTCCCCGCACAATTGTTCTAATTATTGGCAGACTGCCGACGGTTATCAGCGACGCTCTCTCACGTGCATAGCTCAACAGCCGGTCCAGCGCGAATACTGCCGCGAACAGCAGCGGAATGTACAGGGGAGACAGATACCGGTCGCCCAGGGGCAAGATTTCGGTTTGCGATTGCGACGCCGTGAGGAAAACCAGGTACACCAAGGCAAAGCCGCCGAAGAGGTAAAACGGACTCCACCGCCCCCGGAACCCATCGTCCTTGTACGAGCGGATGAACATATACCCGACGAATATGGCTAGCGCCAGCAGGGCTATTCCGGTCAATACCGTGGCGGCAACCCTCACATCCCCCGGTGGCAAGTAGAGGAATACCCACCCGGCCAAGTCGCTGAAAAACTTATCCAGAATCTCCAACAAGGTCCACGGTGATGGGTTTCTGGAGCCGTGAAGTCTGCCGTGGGCCAGGAAGTTCCGTACCAGCCACAGGGCTACCGGCAACGCGGCAATCAACACGTACAGGCCAATACGCTTTACCTTCTCCCACGGCGCAACGCCGCGTTGAAAGAGCAGCAGGGGCAACATGGTGATGATCAAGGTGACGCCGATGTAGCGGGTCAGAAAGGCCAGGGCGGCGAACACCGCCGCCCAGATCAGATCCGACCACTTGCCGGTATCCAGGAATTTGGATGTTTGGACCAAGGCGAGCGTGACGAACAGGATGAAGGGGGCTTCGGCTATAGCGTGGGATGCCACCCTGGTCAAGGGGATGGCCAGCATGATGGCGAGACAAGCCCCGATGACCAGGAAGCGGTGTTGAATATGCTGCCGCAGGTATTGACCGGCAACGAATATGGTCAGGCCAAAGACGGCGGCATTCAAAGGCCCGGCGACGGCGTAAGGAGTGGACACTGCAAGGCTGGCCGCAGCCAGCAGCAACGGATACAGCGGCGGCCAGTGTAAATAGGGCCAGTCGTTGATTTGAACAAACCATTCTCCCGCCAGCAGGTTCCGGGCCGTGGATAGGTAAGTGTTAAAATCCCCGGACAGCCCCACGCCATAGCTGGCCTCCCGCGCCAGGATGAGTGCGGCGCCCAGCGCGCCGAGGGCGGCGAGGAGCAGGGTGAAGCGGCCGGGCCAGAGCTTAGAACAAGCGTTCCGGATTGGAGAGGGTAGAGGATTGCTAGACATTGCGGTTACGCGACCTTACTGAAGTTGCTCGCCGTTGGAGCGGCTTTGACCCTCGTGCCAACTCTGCGGTCACGCACAGTTCCGTCGTACCGGTCCCTGGGGATTGGGGAGGGGACGTCCGCACCAGGGGAATACCCCGGCCTACTATAATCCAAGTAGACCAGGTAGACCAGCGCTCGTTGGGGCTGCAGAGAGCCGGCGTCCGGGAGGATACGACGATGACCGCAGCAGAGACCGACCCGCAAGAGCAGGCACCGGCCGGGGGGCGCGATCCTTGGGTGCGCGTCACGCTGCAAGCGCCGCGTCCTCTGCCGCTGCCAGGTGACACCCGCCAGCACTTGCTGAACGCCAAGCGCGAGGTGCTGCTGGCGCTCCGTAGCCTGGTGGACGCGGCTATCGAGCGTACCGAGGAGCGTGCCGAGGGCCGCGACGGCCGCCGCCGCTCCCGCATCGAGATTGACGAGGGCTAGGCACGGCGGCTCCAACCGCCGGTATGTGCTTGTAACATTCTGAAATTGGCGGCCAAGCAGCCGTGTCCTACCCCGGCGGCAGCCGACTACGAGGGTGAATTTCTGCACGAGTGGGGCGTAGGCGGCGCAGGGCATAGAAGGCGGACGTATCAATCAGCACGCGCTCAGGGAGTGCCATGTGGCTCCTGCATGGCTAGGTAGTCGTCGTGCCGGGCGGCGATATCCGCCGCGGGGTCCTGACTTGCTCCGACGAACTTCATCAGCCGCCGCCGCTCCCTGAACTTCCCCGGATGGATGCTGATGGAGACGAGGCGCCGCTCCCTATCGAGATCGAGGGACACCCCCCTGATGGCCGAGACTCGCTCCAAAACCGGGCCGCCGCTGCCCGCGCCGAGCGGCACGGTGGCCTTGGATCGGTACGATCCCGGGGACTTGCCGATGGCCGCCCTAATGAGGGCCTTCAGCGTCTCGTAGCCCACCTCCTCCGGCAGGTTGTCGTCTCTGATGAGGTTGGCGCAGTGCTGCAGGCCCTTCACAGCCGCCGCGGCCGTGACCGTCCCCGCCTCCAGCTTGCCGAGGGTGTCCGCCAACCCATCCCGATGGTAGGCACGCTCTCGCTCGGTCAGCCCGAACGGGGATCGCGTGCTGCGGCGTCTGGCGGGCAGCGCCGGCAGAAGCTCGGTGACGCCGGGCAGATACTTACGGAAGCCGTTCGGGTCCGCGCGGCGCTTGGCCTGAAGCAAGGCGATAAGGCGTTTTTCCTGGGTGCTCATACGGTTGCTCCTCGTCATGGCCGTGGCGGGCAGCGCTCCAAGCGGCAGGGGGTTACCGCCGCGCTTTGGTGTTGAGGCTGACGATGCGGCCGGGGACGTAGCGCCACTGGACGGCCGCCCAGTCGGCTACCCAGCGTTGGACGCGCTCGCTCGCCTGTGCTGCTGCCCGCACCTCCGCCTCGGCGGCGGCGGCCGGTAGCTCCAGCCGCTCGCGTACCTTGCCGTCAACCTGGACGACGACGGTGACTAGCTCGTCGCGGACCAGCGCCTCGTCCCATGTCGGCCAGGGCTGCTCGTGGACGCTGCCCGGCTGGCCAATGCGCTGCCATAGCTCGGCGGCGATGTGCGGCGCCGACGGTGCCAGCAAGACCAAGAGCGTGCGGATTGCTTCGTCCCAGGGGCGTGTCTGCCACGTCCCCGCGCGATAGCGCTCGCCCAGCTCGTTGGCGAACTCCATGAGCGCGGCGACCATCGTATTGAACTTGAAGGCCTCGATGTCCTCGGTCACGCGGCGGATGGTCTTGTGGAGCTGTCGGGCCAGCTCCGGGTCAGCGGTCCGACGGGGGGCTGGATTCCCGCTTGCGCGGGAATGACGGGAAGGATGGCCGGCCGTCTTCCCCTCTCTACCGCTTGGCGATGGAGAGGGGGCCGGGGGGTGAGGCGCGTTCGCGGTGTGCAGGATCAGGTCCCAGATGCGCCTCAAGAAGCGCCGTTGACCGTTGATTCCCTGCTCGCTCCAGTCCACGTCCTGCTCGAATGGCGCCATGAATAGCTCATACAGGCGCAGGCTGTCGGCGCCGTAGCGCTCAACCATTTCGTCAGGCGTGATGACGTTGCCACGCGACTTCGACATGCGTCGTCCGTCCGAGGCATGCACCTGACCTTGGTTCAGCAGCTTGTAAAACGGTTCGTTCCCCGGTACGCCCAGGTTGGCATCGCGCATCACCTTGTACCAGAAGCGCGCGTAGAGCAAGTGCATGACGGCGTGCTCGGCGCCGCCGACGTAGAGGTCTACCGGCAGCCAAAACTGTGCCCGCGTGGGGTCGAACGGCCCCTCGTGGTAATCCGGGCCGGTGAAGCGGAGCTGATACCACGACGAGCAGGCGAACCCGCCCATTGTGTCGGTCTCGCGCTGGGCGGCGCCGCCACACTGCGGGCAGTCCACGTTGACCCAGTCGGTCGCGCGGACCAGCGGGGAGCGACCGTCGCCGCCGGGGGTAATGTCGTCCAGATCGGGCAGGAGGACCGGAAGCTCATCCTCCGGCACGGGCACTTCGCCGCAGCGCGGGCAGTGGATGATCGGGATGGGGCTACCCCAATAACGCTGGCGCGAGATCAGCCAGTCGCGCATCCGGTAGTTGACGGCCCGTTGCCCCCAGCCGCGGTGCTCACAGGCAGCGGAGATGGATTCGATACCGTCCTGCCCCTCGTCATTCCGGCGCAAGCCGGAATCCACCGCCTCGACGGAGAAGCCCCACGCTGCGGCCAGCTCTGCCCGTTCCGCCGCCGGCAGCTTGGGCCAGTTGGCGCGGGTGAAGGTGCCGTCGAACGAGCCGGAATTGACCATCTCGCCCGGGCCGACATACGCCTGCGTTAGCGGCTGGCCGTCCCAGCCCGGTGGCGCAATGACTACCTTGATGTCCAGCCCGAACTCCTGCGCGAACTCGAAGTCCCGCTGGTCGTGGGCCGGCACGCCCATCACGATGCCGGTGCCGTAGGTGGCGAGCACGTAGTCGGCTACCCAGATCGGTACTTGCTCGCCGTTCAGGGGATTCGTCGCGTAGGCGCCGGTGAAGATGCCGCTCTTCTCTCGTTCGGTCGCAGTACGCTCGATCTCGGACTGCCGTTTGGCCTGCTCGACGTAGGCCTCGACGGCGGCGCTCCGCTCCGGCGTGGTCAGGCGCTGGACCAGCTCGTGCTCGGGCGCGAGCACCATAAAGGTCACGCCAAAGACCGTGTCCGGCCGGGTGGTGAACACCGGCATTTCGACGCGCTCGGTACCGCCGTCAGCCGCCTGTGCCGGGTCCCGACCCGGTATCGGCGCCTCGACGGTGAAGACGATGTCGGTGCCCGTGCTGCGGCCGATCCAGTTTGCCTGCATCAGCTTGATGCGCGGCGGCCAGTCAATTTCGCTCAGGTCCGCGAGCAGCTGCTCGGCGTAGGCCGTGATCTTGAAGAACCAGGCGGGAATTTGCTTCTTGGTCACCCCGGGGTGGTCCCGCCAGCAGAACAGCTCGCCATCGGCGCCGGTCTGGACCTCCTGGTTGGAGAGGGTGGTTTGGCAGACGGGGCACCACCACTGCCAGTTGGTGTCGCGATAGGCGAGGCCACGCTTATGGAGTAGCAAGAAGAACCATTGCGTCCAGCGGTAATAGTCGGGGAGACTGCTGTCAATTTCGCGATCCCAGTCGAACGAGATACCGACCAGCCGCATCTGGCGTTTATAGTTGGCGGTGTAGCGGTCGGTCAGCGCCCGCGGCGACTCGCGCACTTCGATGGCTTTGTTCTCGGTCGGCTCACCGAACGCATCCCAGCCCATCGGGTGCAGCACCGTATAGCCGCGCATCCGCATGAAGCGGCTATACGTGTCGGTGGGGATGTAGTTGCGACAGTGACCAACCGACAATCCGTCGCCGGAGGGGTAGGGGAAGAAGTCGAGGGCGTAGAACTTGGGCTTGTCGGGGTCCTCGCGTGTGCGGTAGAGACCTTCTGCTTCCCACCGCCGCTGCCAGGCGGCCTCGAAGTCTTGTGGCACATAGGGCGTGACGCCCCTCACCTCTGTCTCTGACGACGCCAACGCTGCACCATCTACGTCCATCGGATTGTGCAGCTTTGGCGCATCATCCGTGGTGGTCATCCTCGACTCCTCCTACCTGCTCGCGGGGCGCAATGAATCGCGCGGCTACAACCAACCGTCCCCATGGACGGTGCGTACACAACGAGATTATAGAATAGGCGCACATGGAACCGGATGGTACACACACGGATACCCGCGTGTGGGGGCATGACCACTCGTCATTGCGGCGCAGGCCGCAATCCATGCATGGATACCCGCGTGTGCAGGCATGACGCGGTAGCGCCGGCTGCTGGCATCGGCGCATTATGAAAGACTTGGATCGCGGCGCAGCGCTCGTGCTCCTGGCGAGCTGGAGTGCCGTGGCCTTGCTCCTGGGGCTGGCCCTCTTCGGCCGGCCGTCGCGCGCGGCGCTGCTCGGCTGGCTCGGCATCGTAGCTCTGGCCGGGCTGGCCCTGCTGGCCTGGTGGTGGGTACACGGTTGGCTGTTGGCACGGCCGGGCGCTTGGTCGTCCGCTGGCGCGAGCCGCCTGGCCGCCTGGACTTTCGCACCGCTGGCCGCCGGCTGGCTCGTCGCGCTGGTCGCCTTGAACGACCCGGAGTTTCACCATAACCTCATCCACAGCGGGACCATCCAACGCCGCTTCATATTCCTGCTGCTGGCGCCCACGCTGCTCGCGCAGGTCTACGTGTTGCTCCGGGCGTACTCCGGCAGCAGCACCGGCACCGGGGTTGTAGGTGCTGGGGTCCGGGGGGCCTGGTGGCCGGTCGTCGTGGTGGGCCTGCTCGGACTCGGTCCCGTCATCCCCCACCTGGCGCCCGGCTACCTGTGGACACCGGACGCTCCCTTCCACCTCGTCAACACGCTCGATCTACGCGACGGCTGGTTGGCCGGTGATCCGCTCCCCTGGTGGAGTGCCAAGGCCTTTCTCGGGTTCGGGCTGCCTACGCTGGCGTACTATCCGCCCTTGACCTACGCCCTCGCCGCGGCCACAACTTTCCTGCCCGGCGTTGATGCGGCGGCCGGGTTGCAGCTGACCCTGGCCCTGGCCGGCATCGCCGCGGCTATCGGCACCTACGGTCTGGTCAATAGTGCGCTGCACTCACCGGCGGCCGGCGTGCTGGCCGCCATCGTGTACGTCTACGCCCCGTATCGCTACATCACGATCTACCAGCGGGCGGCCTTGCCGGAGCACGTCGCGCTGGCGGCCTTACCCTGGCTGCTGTGGGCGGTCCATGGGCTGGTGATCCGGCCATCGGGGGCGCGGCTGGTGGCGACTGCGGTGGCGGTAGCGACGATTCTGGCCACTCATAACATCAGTGCCTTGCTCGCCTTGCCGTTGGCCGGGGTGTATGGTGTTGGCTTGGCTCTGACCACACGCAGCCTCCGCCCTTCACTCCTCACTCTGCACTCGCCACTTGTCCCGCTGGCGGGTGGCCTGGCCCTGGGCCTCGCGCTCGGCAGCGCGGTGTGGCTGCCGGCGCTGGCTGATCGCGGCGCTGCGACGACCGACGTGGCGCTGGCCGTGGACTATCGGACGCAGTTCGTCGCCCTCCGTGACGCCCTGAACGGCAACTTCACCTACAAGTTCTACTTGGGCTACCGCCCGTCCGCCTGGCAGGTCCTCCTGCTCGCCGGCGCGCTCGCTTGGCTCGTGATAGGGCCACGCAGCCGCGGCGCCGTGGCCTTATGGCTACTCTGCGCGTTGGTAGCCCTTGGACTGCTGCTCGACATCTCCAAGTCGCTCTGGCCGCACATTCCCCTGCTTCCATTCGTGCAGCTTCCCTGGCGCTTGCTCGGACCGTTTTCGCTGCTGGTGGCCTGTGCCGCCGGCACCTGGGCAGCGCGTTTTCGCCCCCCGGCGGCATGGCTGCTCGTCGTAGTGCTCGCCGCCGTGACGATGGGCAGCACGTGGGAGCTGTGGCGCTGGGGCTGGGGAACACAGCGAGACCCAACGCCGGTGGTCGAGGGGCGCAGTGAGATTCCCCCTTTCGCCGAATACAATCCGATCAGTCTACAGCGATGGGTGCCGCGCTTCCGGCCACCGCCCGGCCATCCTTACCATGAGGACCGATGGTCTGGTCTGCCGCTGCGGGTGGCGCGTGGCGAGGCACGGATAACGGTACACTCGGAGCGGCCGCGCGACATTCGCGCTGACGTATTGGCGACCGGCGACGCGGTGCTGTGGGCACACCGTCTGCTGTATGCCGGGTGGCGCGTCACCGTAGACGGTCGCCCGGTAGCCGTGCGGGCGTTGGATGAGTGGGGGATCATCGTGTTCGACGTGCCGGCCGGCCGGCATGAGCTACGGGTGTTTCTGGAACCCACGCCGGCGCGGCAGCTGGGGCGTTGGCTCTCGCTCGCAGCGTTGCTCACGTGCGGAGTAGTGCTGGTGGCGGCGCATTTCGCACAATCCGATACTCGCGCCGGTATACCATGAGGCGAGATGGGCAGGCGGCTATGAGCAAGGTACTGATCGTGGGGGTGGCCGTGATCGCGCTCGGGCTTGGTGCTGTGCTGGTCGTCGCCGGGGTGCGCTGGAGCCGAGAGCCGGCTGAAGTCGCTGACCATGCGGCGCCTTTCGTGGCCACCTTCGAGCTGCGGTTTGCTCACCCCACGCTGGTCGGACAGTCGTTCGAGTCCCGCCGGAATAACCTGTCGCGCCTTGACGTGGTCCTAGCCGCCGACCCGGAGCGTCCTCCCCCCGACGGTCGCCTGATCTTGCACCTGCGTCCCGATGTCCAGGGCGTGGACCCACGTGCCGGGGGCGATATTCGGACGGTCGAGATTCCGGTGCGCGAGCTACGACTGCCGCGCCGCCCGGTATTGGACCTGCGCCCGGGGCAACCGGCCGAGCAGTGGACCTCGTTGCGGTTTGCACCCATCCCCGATTCACGCTTGCAGCGCTATGTCTGGCTGCTCGAATACCTGCCCGGCCCGGCGGGCGGACGGCTTCAGCTCCTGACACATTTCAACAACGGCTACCGCGACGGCGCGCTCTACCTGAACGGGGCGTTTATCAACGGCAATGCCTTGTTCCGCCTGGCCTTCAGCGGCACGAACCGGGACCAGCTCTGGGTTACACGGGACAACCTCCTGGTCCATGCACGGCCCGACCGGGAGCCGGCCGCCGTACACTACGCGCTCGTGGCGGCGCTCGGTGTGCTGGCGGTGGGAGTGCTTGTGGCACTATGGCCGCGTTCCCGGCAGTCAGCAGGGCCGGCCGGGGGCAGCGCGATACCCGGCACGGGCACCAAGCGCCGCTGATGTGCGCTAGACTTGAGGCATACGCTCCTCGGACGGCGAACGATCATGGTCACAACAGAGGCGCCGCCCTCCGCGCTCCCTCAGACGCAACCCCGGACGGCGGCCAGCGCGGTGCTCGCCTGGCTGGCGACTAGCCATTGGACGGAGGCGGCCTATTTCGCGCTCCCGGACACGAACTACATCGTGGAGCTATCCGAGGGACGTTTACTGGTACATGACATGCCGAACCTGGAACACCAGGAGATCGTGAAGAACCTCGCTTTTGCTATGGAGACCATCATCAGGCAGTGGGGAGTGGGGCGCATGTTCTTTGCGCCAATGCCCATACGGCTCTGGGAGGGCAAGATACGGGATCCGGACATCACGTTCTATGCCGCTGGGAGCGAGGACCGCTACCATGTGCAGTATGCCGATCCGCCCGATCTGGTGATTGAGGTGCTCTCGCCGCGTACGCGGCGCCTCGACCGGGTGGAGAAGGCCGCCGAATATGCCGCGGCCGGCGGGGTACACGTCGCGCCGGCAGTTCGGGCTGGGGGACACCGTGACCTCGGCGGTCTTGCCCGGCCTCGTGGTGCAAGTCGCGGCGCTGCTCCCGGCCGAAGCGGCGTTGAATTGAGCTAGACTCCAGGCGCGAGCTTCCTCGGATGGCTAACGATCATGGTTACGACACTGGCACCTCCCGTCGCCCCACCGTCGGCCCCCCCCCGGACGGCAGCCAGCGCCGCGCTCGCCTGGCTGGAGGCTGGCTCTTGGACGGAGGCGGCTTACTTCACCCTCCCGGATACGAACTACATCGTGGAGCTGTCCGAGGGACGTTTACTGGTACATGACATGCCAGGCTTAGTACATCAGCGCATCGTGTCACGACTGCTCATCTCGCTCGGTGAGTGGGCACGCACCGGAGGGGGTGGCGAGGTATTCTCGGCGCCAATGCCCATACGGCTCTGGGAGGGCAAGATACGAGAGCCGGACATCACGTTCTATGCCGCTGGGAGCGAGGATCGCTACCATGTGCAGTATGCCGATCCGCCCGATCTGGCGATTGAGGTGCTCTCGCCGCGTACGCGGCGCCTCGACCGGGTGGAGAAGGCCGCCGAATATGCCGCGGCCGGCGTGACGGAGTATTGGATCGTTGATCCGGTGGGGCGTGCTATCGAGGTGCTGACCGGCGCGCGGCCGGCGGGGTACACGTCGCGCCGGCAGTTCGGGCCGGGGGACGCTGTGACCTCGGCGGTCTTGCCCGGCCTCGTGGTGCAAGTCGCGGCGCTGCTCCCGGCCGAAGCGGCGCTGAATTGAGCTAGACTCCAGGCGCGGCTAAGGCAATGCGGATAATGACCACCACACAAGCGCCGGCCGGTGCCATCCTTGGTAGCTGCTGGGCTGCCGGTGTGGTTGACGGACGTGGCTGCCCTTGGCTACGCTACAGGGGGCGCGCATTGCCATTCACGTGGCCCGGTCGTTATGGGTGTGGGTGGTTGGCCTCAAGTGCGGCCGGACGGACGGAACGGCAATGACGGCTGCACCGCTTGACCCGGCGTTCGTCGCCATCCTAGCCTGTCTACACTGTGGAGCGGAGGTAGACCAGGTTACGGGTTGGCTCGCCTGTCGGAACGCGCAGTGTGGCCGGCGCTATCCGATTGAAGACGGAATACCGGTGATGCTCAACGCAGCGGCCGAGGCGCCGGTGAGTGCGCCGAACGGCCAGGAGAGACCATGAACGACGTAGCGGCGGCCTTCAAACTGATTCGCAACTGGCGCCGCTACGAGGCCGTCCTGCATCCGCGCACCATCCGGTTTCTCTGGCACTGGCTGCGCGGCTCGACGCACTTGCCCTATCCCCCGCTCAAGCTCCACCTGGAGCCGACCAGCCTGTGCAACCTCAAATGTCCCATGTGCCCCCAGTCCATCGGGGCGAACAAGGTCAACGGGTTCATGGACATGGACGTGTACCGGCATATTCTGGAGCAGGTGCGCGGGCACGTGCTGGAGGTCAACCTCTTCTTCCGCGGCGAGCCGATGATGCACAAGAACCTCGGCGAGATGACCACGCTGGCCCATGAAGCCGGGATAGCCGTCCACGTCAACACGAATGCGACGACGCTGCGGGCCAAGCAGACGGCCGCGCTGCTCGATGCAGAGCTAGACAAACTGACGGTGAGCTTCGACGGAGCGGACAAAGAGACCTATGAGCGGATGCGGGTGGGTGCCAAGTTCGAGCTGACCCTCAAGAACGTCCGCGAGTTCCTGCTGGAGAAGCAGCGGCGCAAAGTGCGCTATCCCTACACGGTCATGCAGGTGATCCTGCCCTACGATCCCACGGCCGCGCGCCCGGAGACGCCAGCGGGGATGCGGGAGCTGTTCTCGAGCTTGCCGGTGGACGAGTACGACACACGCTGGGCGCACGGTTGGGCCGGCACGATGATGGAAAATCCGGTGGCCCAACCGGAGCAGTACGGCCCCAACTACCACCCTTGCAACTGGCTGTGGAAGTCCATGGCTATCTACTGGAACGGCGAGGTGGTGTCTTGCTGCGCCGATTTCGCCGGTGAGCAAGTGGTCGGCAACTTGCTGGAGCAGTCACTGATGGAGGTATGGAACGGTCCGGAGCTGGTCAAGCTGCGTCGCTTGCAGGTGGAGGGCCGCTACCAGGAAGCCGCGCTATGCTCCGGCTGCGATGCGCTGTGGCAGCAAGACTCGGCGGCGTGGAGAGTCTTCGACGGGATTGGCGCAGCCGCAGACCGGGTAGCGCCGAGCCAGGCCTCCTGGCGCCGTAAGACCGTTCCGCCCAGTCCGGCGGTGGTCAGTGCCGAACGCACGATCACGCCGAACGAGGCGCCCTTCTCCGAGCCGGTGCCGAGCGTCAACGGTGACACGCTCGCTCCGCGCGATGCGATGAAATCGTCGTCCGGCTCGAATGGCAACAACCCCTAGCCGAAGGAACGAACAACTGAAGGTCTGCCTCGTTTCCAACCTCTTTCCCCCGGACATCGGCGGCCCGGCAACCTACGTGCCTAAGCTGGCGGCGAGTCTGTCCGAGCGTGGCCATCACGTGCGGATTGTGGCCGGGGCGCCGCCGGACTACCGGCCCGACGCCACCGACGAGTGGTCGTCGCTGACCACCAGGGTATCGCGCGGCTTACCCCTGCCGCAGCGCATGGCCCGTTTTCTCGTCGCGGTGCTGCGGGTCGTCAGGTCGGCCGACGTGCTGTACGTGAACGGGCTGGCCGGCCCGGAAATGGCTGCCATTGTGGCCGGCCGGCTGCTCGGCCGGCCAGTGGTGCTGAAGATCGTGGGAGACAACGCTTGGGAGCTGGCGCTGCGGCGCGGCTGGACGACGGCCGGTATTGACGAGTTCCAACACCTCCGAGCCGGGCCACAGGTGCGAATTGTCCGTGGTCTGGTGCGGCGGTTCGCCCAGTTGGCGACCAAGCTGATCGTCCCCAGCGACTACCTGAAACGCCTGGTGATCGGCTGGGGTGTCGCGCCGGACAACGTCGTGGTCATCAGAAACGCGCTCGCAGTCGACGACCTCCCCGCAGAAGTGGGGAGAGGGGACGGCCCCCCCTCCCTCCGTCATTCCCGCGAAAGCGGGAACCCAGCGGAGGCGGAGGGCGACGCCCGCGCCCGCTTGGCGCTCGGTGCGGGCCGCGTGGTGATGACCTGTGCGCGCCTGTACCCGTGGAAGAATCTGGAGTTTCTCATTCGGCTGGTGCCGGACCTGCCTCCCGACGTGACCCTGGTGATTGTCGGCGACGGACCGGAGCGGGAGCAGCTGGAGCGGGAGGCCGTGGCCGCCGGCGTGCCGGAACGGGTCTGCTTTGCCGGCAGCGTCTCGCAGGCCACCGTCCAGCAGTATCTCCGGGCAGCCGACGTATTCACGCTGCACACGCGCTACGAGGGGCTATCACACGTCATGCTGGAGGCGATGCATGCCGGCACGCCGATTGTGGCCTCGGAGGTGGGGGGGAACGCCGAGGTGATCGATTCCGGTCGCAACGGCCTCTTGGTCCCGCTGGACGACCGGGCAACGACGCTCGCTACACTGCGCCGCCTGCTCGACAATCCGAGTGAGGGAGCGCAGTTGGCGGCGGCGGCCCAAGCGGACGTGCGGGCCTATCGTTGGGACGTACTGCTGGACCGGACCATCGCCACGCTGGCCAGCGTGGTAGCCGCTCCGCGGAAATGACGCATAGGGCGGGAAGGCAGATGAACCTCCTCTTTGTCACCCAGAGCTACGACGCCGATAGCACGATCCTCGGTGTCACTGGGGATTGGGTGCATGCCCTGGCGCGGCGCTGTAGCTCCGTGCAGGTCCTCGCCCAGCAGGCCGGGAGACGACCACCCGATGCGCCGTCGAACGTGACCGTCCACTCACTGGGCAAAGAACGGGGAGCCGCGCGCCAGCGCCAGCTCGGGCGCTTGCTGGCAACATTGGGTCGGGTGCTCGTCACGGCCCCGCCGGTGGAGCGGGCCACGGCGATCTTTGTCCATATGGTGCCGCGGTATGCGGCGCTCGCGGCGCCACTGGCAAAACTTTGTCGCGTGCCGCTCGTGTTGTGGTACGCGCAGGGTGGCGTCAGCCGCGACCTGCAGATTGCACACCGGCTTGTTGATCGCGTCGTGAGCGCGTCGTGCCGGAGCTATCCGCTGGGCGTTGACCGGCTGGTTGTCGTGGGACACGGCATTGCCACCGACCGCTATGTACCGCCGCCGGCACTCTGCCGGCACGACGACGGCCCCGTGCTCCTCAGCGTTGGACGCCTCTCGCCGGCCAAGGACCATGAGACGACCATCGAGGCGCTGAGTGTGCTGCACGCTCACGCCGGCACGGCGGCGGCGGCGATCCTCCGCATCTGCGGCGCCCCGCTCTATCCGTCCGATGAAGCCTACGCCGAGCGTTTGCGGCGCCGCGTAGGTGAGCTAGGGCTGGAAGCGGCGGTGCAGTTTGCCGGGAACGTACCCTACGCGGCGATGCCGGCCGAGTACCAACGCGCAGCGGTATGCCTCCATACCAGCCGCACAGGCAGCCTCGACAAAGCGGCGCTGGAGCCGCTGGCCTGCGGGGTACCGGTGGTGACTAGCAATCCGGCCGTCCGGCACGAGCTGGCGGCGTGGGGCGAGCGCCTGTCTTTCCCGGCGGGTGATGGTGCCCGGCTCGCCGAGCGCGTGCAGGGCGTGCTGGCCTGGACGGCGGGTGAGCGGGCAGCGGCGGCGGCGACCATGCGCCAACTGGTGGAGCAAAGGCACGGCCTGGAGCAGTGGGCGGATCGCGTGGTCGCGTTGCTCGGTACGCTGGGTGGGTAGCTGCGGCCGTGCCCGTCCCCCTGACAAGGGTAGGTTTTTTCGTGTGGAGCGGCGGACCTACCCCCAACCCCTTCCCTAAAGGGAAGGGGGCTATCGGTCGCCGAGCATACGTGATTGGTGGCAGAGTCGCTTTGGCTAGGCAAGACAAAGCAGCCCGGCCGTTCCCGACCGGGCTGCTTACACTGCGGCGACCACCACCAGTCAACTGAGGTCTATCGTCTCGGCAGTAGGACGTGGTTGCGTGGTACCACCATTGGCTTGCTTCGCTTCCCAGGCCAGTTGCTCTCGCTCCAAGCGTTGAGCACCTTCCTTCATGCCTTCACGCATGCCTTCACGACGTGCTTCACGGCGAATCTTCGCCTCCCGCTCACTCCGGCCAAAGTCAAACAGAGGCATTTTCTGGACCACTCCTTTCATTGCTAGAGCCATCAACGACAGGATCGCCGCTGATACCCCCACCAACCCTGACTTCTCCACTAGCAGGGTCAACAGGCTTCCTCCTATCTGCCAATACCCATCCCAGGAATAGAACCCCACCAGTCCAAAGTAGAGCATCCCTGCAACCCAGAAAAGCGGGAAGAGCCGAGAGTACCATACAAGATCATCCTTACGGACGCTCCAGATGGATTCTCGTTCGGGGTATTGGCTTGACCCTTGACTTGTCAGAGGCTACCTCCTTATCTCAACGCGAGGAGGCTCCCAGCACCTCAGTTCCCCCGCCGCCTATGGCAGCCGCTTTATACCATAAATGTACCATGACATTACCCTATCGCCGACAACAGCAATCCCAGCCGTCGCTTGACCAGGACCACGCCCACGCGGCGGCCTTGGTCAGCACCGAGAGGAAGAGAACGGGTAGCGAACAAGTGAGGGCCGCCAACCCTATGCCGCAACAGCCATGGGCCCGCGAGCAAGACCTGGCCGTCCTCTACCTCAACCTGGCGTATGAAGAGCAGTTGACCCCACGACACCCGGCCATCAGCCGGCTCGCTAAAGCCATGCAGCGCACCAGAGCATCCGTGTGGAGGCGGAAGGTCAACTTCGATTCCCTCGATCCATCAGTGCCAGGACAAGGCTTGAACCATCCCGCCAAACTCACCGTAGCCAGCTGGACTGAGTTCGCACGGGACCCGAAGCGGGTGTTGGCCCAAGCTCGCCGCGCCTACCGCCGGCTAGTCAAGTAGGTAGCTCCCCTTGTGAGACCCTGGACTTCTCTGCGGCACTGGCGGCGATCATCTAGCGCCACGTAAAGCTGAAGAGCTTGGCCGCGCGTAGCTTGAAGTGCAGCACCACCGGAGCACCCTCGGCGGTGCCCAGGTCCGCCTCGCCGTGCCAGCGCACCGTCTGGGCGAGCGAGTCCCCGGAGAGCGGGTCGCAGTCCGTCACTGCCCGCCCCGGTTGCCCGTGGATGCCGACCCACACGCCACCGCCACCCCGCGCCTGGAAGTTCACCCGTAGCTCGCGCCCCCGGGGCTGCACCGGGAACGTCCAGAACTCGCCCGCCTCGTCGGCGACGACCGCGCCGAGGCGGGCGCGGGGCCACCAGGCCCAGCCGGTACGGTCGGCCGCGATCACGTGGGGCCAGCGCGGGTACTTGTGGGGATAGGACGTGCCGGAATACAGCAGCCCCACGCGCTCGTCACCCAACGGGACCAGGCCGGTACCGGCACCCAGAAACTCCGAGTCCCACTCGCCCGGCGTGCCCGGCTCGATGACCGCGCCTCCTGGCACCTCGTTCCACACGATTCCATCGGCGCTGGCGTACAGCCGCAGGCGCGAAATCTGATTCCAGCGCTCGTAGAACATCGGGAACATCAGATGGATGCTCGGCTCGCCGGGATACGACGTGCGGGCATTGGTGTAGATGTCGTTGGTAGGAGACTCGTCTAGGCGGGGCCACAACAGCGGCTCGACCGGCGGCCAACGACGAAAGTCGGCCGTCTCGGTGCGCCCTACCCAGCGCCGGCCCTGCAAGTACATGCGCGTATAGAGCACATAGCGGCCCAGCCAGGCGTCGTAGTAGGCCGTCGTGATGGTATCGGTGAAGTGCGTGAAGAGCGGCTCCGGGAGCAACGTCCAGTCTATGCCGTCCGGCGACACGGCGCCGTAGACACAGGTGAACTTCCCCGGTCGCAGCCGCACGTCTTGATAGCGCGGATGGAGCGCACGATACTCGGCCCAGCGCCGCTCGAACTCGTCGGCCGGCACACGCGCCATGAAGACCAGCTTGTACCGCTCGCCGGCCGGGGCGCTGGGGTCCTTGAAAACGGTGAAGCCATCGAAGTTGTGCTGTCCGCGCTCCGGTGGGACGCCAAAGAAAGCGTTGTTCCGGGTGCTGCCGGCAAGCTCATAGCGGCCGAAGGTCGGGAGCCGCCAAGTGAAACCGTCGTCGGACTCGGCGTAGTGTCCGTGCTTCCCCACCCAGTACCAGAGGCGATACCGCCCGTCCTCATAGAGCAGCGCGTTGATGCCGATGTTCTGGTCGAGTGGCCCGATCTTCTGGGCCGGCTGCGCTTCCAAGCGGATGCCGCGCGGCTGGCGCAGTGAGCGGTAGCTGGGCCGCGTTGCGGGGTCATCCGCTGCCGGTGGCGACTCCGTGCCCGGCTTGGTGGGCAGCGGCTTGCCGTCCGGCGCCAGCCATTCCAGATCGCCGGGGTCAATGTGGCGAAAGTCGGTAAAGAGGTAGGTCTGCTGGTCGGACAAGAACCGCCATTCGATGCTCGTAGCCATGATCCCTCCCGTGCCGCTATGGTAGCGCAGACCGGACAGAGAGCTTGCCGGCGCCCCGGTGCTCGACTAGGATAGGCTATGTACGATGGCGCAGCGCACCGGGGGTAAGCGGAAGGAGACGAATCGTCATGGCAGAGCCAGCTCGCCTCGCGCTGATCGGCTGCGGGGGCAACATGACCAACGCGCATCTCCCGCGCCTGCTCGCCCAGGATGAGGTCAGCATTGTGGCGTTGGTGGACCCGGTGACGGCGACCACGCAGGCGCTACGGGAAGGACACTCCGCGCTGGCGGCGGCGGCCACATTTACCGACCATGAGCAGATGCTCGACGCCGTGCGGCCCGATGGCGTGGTCATCTCCTCGCCGCATGCGCTCCACCATCCGCAGATCATCGCCGCGCTCCGCGCCGGGGCACACGTGCTGGTCGAGAAGCCGATGGTCAACACTGCTGACGAGGCGGCGGAGGTGATCGCCACGCGCGACGAAACGGGCAAGATTGTCATGGTCTCGTACCAGCGGCGCTTCGAGCCGAGCATCCGGCAGTTGAAGCAGATCATCACCACCGGCGGCATCGGCGCGGTGGAGTTTGTCACGGCCCAGCTACACCAGGCGTGGTACACGAACAACCTGGGCCGTATCCGGCGCACCGGGGCATCGTGGCGGGTGCTCCGGCGGCTCTCGGGCGGTGGTCAACTCAACGACTCCGGGAGTCACCTCATTGACCTCGTGCTGCATCTCGTGGGCCGCGCACCGACGCGAGTCGCCGCGCAGCAACAGTATCTCACGCTGGAAGTGGACGTGAACTCGGCGATTGTGGCGGAGTTCGATGGCGGCGTGATCGCAACCATCGCTATCGGCGGCAACGTTCACGGCGGCGGGACGGACATCACCATTGCCGGCAGTGAGGGCACGCTGCACTACCGGACCGTTGGGCAAGCGCCGCGCCGGCCGTGGGTGGAGTGGCGGCGCGCCGATCAGCCCGAGCCACTGACCCTCCCCACACCACCGCCGCCGACCAGCCCCGACCACCACTTCGTGGACGTGATCCGCGGTCGGACGGCGCTGGCGGGCGCGACGGCGGAAGCCGGTCGGCGCGTCGTGCAGCTCTCCGCGGCCGTCTGGCGCTCGGCCGAGACCGGGGCGCCGGCAGCGGTCGGCGGCTAGGCCGAGGGACTGACCGGGGTAGGTTTTTGTCTGCATCAGGATTTGCAGGATGCAAGGATGAGCAGGATGGCTACCGGCTGGCGCGGGAATGACGTTCCCCTATGGTCCCCCTGCTGCGGCAGGGGGGTGTGGATTGCGGTGGGGGAGGGGTGAAGGCGCCCACAAAGGGTATTCCTCAGTTGTGGGGGGTGCCGCAGGGGCCGCCGCCGGTCGCCGTCGCCGCCTCGAAAGGGGTGGTGTCGAAGCGATGGAGGGGCTTGTAGCTGCGGGCAATCGCTTCCGCTGACGCGCCGACGTAGTGGCAGATGAAGGAGCGGCGGAAGCGATCCCGGCTGCGGTTCGGCTCCGAACCGTGGATGAGGTTGCCGCCGAAAAACAGGACATCGCCGGCGTCGAGGTCAACGGGTACGGGTTGCAGTCCCTCGGGCACCGGCACGAATTCTTTGGTGAACGAGACGGTGGGATCGGCCGCCTCCGGGCAGAAGAGGTCCAGGGCATGGCTGCCGGGAACCACGAAGAGGCCACCGTTTTCGCGGTCCGCGGGGTCAACGGCGAGCCACGCTGCCAAGCACGTGTCCGGATAGGCCTGTAGATAGAAGTTGTCCTGGTGGAGCGCCTGGCCCCGTGCCCCTGGCGGCTTCCAGTAGAACATGCTCTGCGCGGCGATGGGCGCTTCCCCCAACAGCGCGTGCAGCTGTGGCTCCCAGCGGGGGCTGAGGAGGTAGCGTAGTGCCGTCCGGCTGACGCGGTGCGGATGCATCATGCGCGGGTACAGCAAGAGCGGATCGGAGGTCTCGGCCGGGGACAAGGCTCGAAAACAGCCGGGTATCTCGCCCTGGGCGTGCAGCTCGTTGCAGGTAGCAATGAGTGTTTGCAGCTCGCCCGCAGCGAAGAGTCTCGGCACCACGACATAGCCATCGCGGGCGAACGCCGCGAGCTGCTGCGGACTGAAGGGCGCTGCGGCACGATCAACTATCATCGGACCCCACCAGCCAACGAGCCAACGTACCGGCCTTGCGACCCAGCACACCGGTAGCTGGTCCAGCGGCGGCGACATGCTGCGCCGGCACTGTCGCAGCCTGCGGCGGATGGCGCCGAGAGAGCAGGCTAGTCCGCTGCACGGCTAGTCCGGCCCCCCGCTGCGCTACGATGATACCGACGAGGATGGCGCCACCGCCAGCCACCAGGCTCGCCGTCAGCGGCTCGCCCAAGATGAGCACGCTCAACAGCACACCGAGCGGCGCCACTAGATACTGAAAGTGCGCGATGCGGGTGGCGGGCAGCCGACTCAGCGCAAAGTACCAGAGCGCAAAGTTGAACGCCGTGCTGCCGAGGCCCAGATAGACGAGAAGGAGCTGGGTGGAGCGACTGGCAGCGAACAGCGGCCGAAAGCCTGGGCCGAGTATGAGGACCAGCGGTACCAGTGCCAGGGCGGCCCAGCAGCACGCCACGGCGGTGATCGCCACGGCATCACGTCCGGCCACTGTGCGACGTGCCACCAGGATGGCCGACGCGATGGCGAGGCTACAGGTCAGGGCGAGGATAACCCCACGCCAGTCGGCAGTGGCGAAGAGCAGCCACCATGGGCCGCCCTCACCGGCGACCTCTTGACCCAGCGCCACCACGCCAACCCCCACGCAGGCCAGCAGTGATCCACCAAGCAGATACCATGGCCGGGCCGCGTGACCGAGCACGGCCGCGCCGAGGGCGATCCACAGCGGCCCGATACCGGTCAGCAGCGCCGCTACCGAGCCGAGCAGGAACACCTGCGACGACACGGAGAGGGACGACGTGACGCCAAAGGCCAGCGTGCCCAACAGCAGCAGCTTGCCGGGCTGTGCGCGTAGCTCGTCGCGCATGCGGGAGAGACCGGGGCGGACGCCGCCCAGGCGCAGACAGGTCAGCGCCGCGAGCGCCAGCCCGGCCACGGTGGCCCGCGCCCACACGATGATAAACGGCTCAACTTCGTCGAGGACCAGCTCACTGCCGGGGTAGAGGGACGCCCAGCCCCAGCAAGAGCAGATGGCGGCTAGATACGCCCAGCGTATGCGTCCCATAGAGGCCGTTGGGCAGCGTGTGTGCGGTTCGTGCTCCGGGATGGTACACGAGCGACGGGAAACCGGCATCTCTCCGGGGGTTGCCCCCGGGGTTGGGTCTATGGCTATAATTGTTTCTTGGAGCGGCGAGGTGCAGGGGGCCGTTCGGTCTCAGGCTGTACCGCGCTGGTGCCGATCCGGCCGCCGGGGTGGCGAAATGGCAGACGCGGCTGACTCAAAATCAGTTGCCCGATGAGGGCGTGGGGGTTCGAATCCCTTCCCCGGCACCGCTACTACCCGTGAGCATACCGGCGCTCGATGCGTTGCTCTAATTGTATGCGCCGTGTAGCCTCCCTCACTACCTGGAAGAGGGCACGCGAGGAGTGAGGATGACGACATGACGGCACAGACTCCTATCGCAACCAAGCAGACTCCACCCGGCATGCACCGGAGCAGCACCTTGCCTCGACCGTCCGCTGTGCGCTCACTTCCAGCGAGCCGGTGGCGGAAGACACAACCAGGCCCAGCTTGAAGAAGCTACTGCTGAGGCCGGGGGCGCGGACCGAGCAGCTAACCTCGCGGCCCGAGTCTCGACACTGGGTCGAGACCCACACGCCATAGGCCGATGTATCTCCTGGATATCAACTCAGGTATTGCCATTAGCCAGCTCGGTGTGGAGTGGCTGAACCCATTCGCAGTGTAGACCCCGCTGAAGCCCCAGCCGCGTAGCCGCTGGGGCTAGCGGCTGGCGAGTAGGAGCAGGTCGCGGACAGCCAATCGGGGGTACACGACGGCCAAGAACCGGTCGAGTATGCGGTCGGGACGTAGGTCGGAGGTATCCAAGCGCACTTTCCGCCGCACCCACGAGGCGGTATATGCCGCCTCGAACTGCTGCTGCACGGCCTCGACATCGGCTGACGGCACGACGGAATGGCGGTGCGGCGCTGCGGCCATGCGGGCGCGGATCACCTCGGGACGCGCAGTGAGCAGCGCCAGCACGGTATCGGCCGGGAAGTCCGGCTCGATCCGGCGTTCGTAGGTCACCTCTAGGCCCGGGTAGTAGTAGCGTGGGCCATAGATTGCCTCCTCGATGTGAAAACCGACCAGGATAATGTCGTCGTAGCGGTGCAGCAGATGCACGTGGTACTGAATCTGAAAACGCTGGTAGCGTTCCTTGATCGCCGCTGGGAGGGCGAGCATGGCCGCCTGCTCTGCCTCGCTGACGTGCTGGGCGTCGGGAATAGTGAAATGGTCGTCCATGTGGAAGCTGCGTCCCCGCTCCAAGCCCCAGGCCTGGAGCGCATCGGCGAGGGTGGTCTTGCCGGCATACTCGCACCCAATCAAGATCAGTCGCATCGTCTCCTCCTGCAGGACCGGGCGTTCACGCTCCGCTCTTCATGCACGAGAGGATAGCCGGTGCGCCCCCGGTCAGCCATCCCGCCCGCCTCTACTCCTGGCCGTCGAAGCCGATCATGCTCGTGGGGGTGATCCGCAGCAGCACGAATTGCAGCTTCCGTAGCACGTCCGCGGCGTAAGTGGCGCCCGCGGCGGCGCCGAGGTAGTGTCGGGACAGCGCCTGGACGATCTCCGGTACAGCCTCCTGCGTCAGCGTCGCAGCTCCGTTCACCAGGAGCCACCGCTGCGGGGATTCGTTGAGGGCGATACAGAGCGCCACGTGCGGATTGTGCCGCACGTTCCGCGCTTTGATCGAGGTCGCTTCCACCGCGACTACCACCTGGTCGCCGTCCACCAAGTGCCACACCGGCGTCATGTGCGGCGTGCCATCGGGGCGCAAGGTGGAGATAATGGAGATATGCGGCGCCCGCAGGATGATCTCGATCTCCCGCTGACTCAGCTTGCCCATATTTCGGCTCCCTTCCAACGCAGATTTGCTCGCCGGCCCGGCCACGGACATACTACCGTCGCAGCACCGAGGGAGGTGAGCCATGTGCCCGGCAAGCACCGACGGATTGCGCCTGGACGGAGAGACACGTCTCCGCTTCTTCGACATGACTGCGGTCGAGACGGTCCATAACGTCGTCCGGCGAGTGATGACTGCAACCAAGCACCCCGACAACCCCCTCTTGCCCTTGGGTGATATCCACGAATGGGATTCGGCGCAAGCAGTACCCTGGGCATCGCGCTCCGTCATCTACGACGAGGAAGACAGGCTCTTCAAGTGTTGGTATCACGGGACCGACCTGAGCACGGAGCGTTGGTGGGCCACCGGGTATGCGTGCAGTGAGGACGGTATTCACTGGACGAAACCGCGTTTGGGTCTGCACGAGTACAATGGCAGTAAGGATAACAACATCTGCTTCCAGGGCTGGGGACCGGTCATCAAGGAGCGGCCGGGGGGCGATCCGGCCCGGCGTTACAAGGCCATCCTCAAGGGCCCAGCGCGGCAGAACCCCGTTCGAGCAGCCTATTCCGCGGATGGTATCCACTGGCAGGAAGGAGCCAGGATCGCCTTGCCCGCGTGGCAAGGCGGCACACCGGATATCGTCGTCTTGCTGCGCGATGACCAGGACCCCAATCCGCAACGCCGGTACAAGATCATCTGGCAAACCAGCCATCCATCGAATAAGCCGGGGCCGGAGCTTGTGCGGACGAAGTGCCTGGGCTACGGGCCGGACATCGAGCATTTGGTCGCCAGCCCGGTGAACCCCATCCTGCACCCCAACGACGGCCTCGAACACGAGAACCACTTCCTGCTGCTGGCGCCATATGCCGGCCAGTACATCATGCTCTATGAATATGGCTGGTATCTGCCTAACGGGACCGGGAATTTCGGCAGTTATTGCGCCGACATCCGGCTGGCGGTGAGCCGCGATGGCGAACACTACACGCGCCTCCAGCCGCACCAAATCGTGATTCCCCGCGGCCCACGGGGCAGCTGGGATGACGGCATGCTGGTGATCGCGGATAAGCTCGTGGCCAAAGACGACACGCTCTATCTCTACTACTGCGGCCAGGGTGAGGAGTGGACCGGCTGGCCGGCCTCGAATGAGCCGGCGGCCTTTCGGTACGACTCGGCCGGCGCTGTGCGGCTGGCTCGGATGGGGCTGGCGACGCTGCCCCGCGACGGCTTCGTTGGTCTGGAGACGACGGATCGCGAGACACCGGGGCAGCTGACGACTGCGCCGATGGCCGTCACGGAGCGGGGAGTGGCGCTCGCCGCCAACGTGAGTGCGACTCAGCAGCGTCGCAGTTGGGTGGCGGTCGAGGTCCTGGATGCGGCGAGCAACGAACCGCTGCCTGGCTTTGGCCGCGAGGATTGTGTGCCTATTGACCGGAACGGCGTGCAGATAGCGGTCCAATGGCGAGAGCGGCACTTCAGGGAGTTAGGCGGCTCCCGGGTCAAGCTGCGGTGCTGGCTGTACGGGGCCGCCCGGCTGTATGCGCTCTACGGTACCGCGCCTGGGGCGATCAACGCTCGATGACCGGCTTAACCCGGTGGCATGTGCCGATCCGCTTGAGGCGCACGAGCCGTAGGTGTAGCAGCGGGCCGGTGCGGTGCGGAGCGGCTAGGATAGGAGTGCTGCGGCAGGAGCGGCCGTGCCGTGGTAACGTGGCGCGGCGCCGTACTCGTCATAACTCGCCGCGCGGCAGCAGCGCCGGAGTGCGGTGAGCTGCCGGACCGGGAGCAGCCATGATCGAAGTGCAAAACGGATTTCCCCATCCGCGCGTCCGCGAAGCGGTGTTGTTTCCGTTCGACGCGGCCAGCATCCCGTTCACGTCGGGGCTGCGGCTGCATATGGTGAGCGCCAAGGCCAGTGGGCGCGAGGCGCTGGTCGTGCTACCGGGGCCGGCGGGGGCACCCGATGACATGCGCGTCCGGTTCTATGGGGCGGTGATTCCCAGCGGCGATGAGCTACGCATGTGGTACATGGGCAGTGGCAGCCGCGACGGGTATCGGGCGGACCGCCTCTGTTACGCGGTCAGTCGCGACGGCGTGCATTGGGAGAAACCGGCGCTTGGCCTGGTGGAATACAACGGGAGCACGGAGAACAATCTCGTTGCCCTGCGGAACGGCGCCTGCGATCTGCTCTCCGTGCCGGTGCTCTACGACCCGGACGACCCGGACCCGCAGCGGCGGTTCAAGCTGGCTTTCGAGTGCCGCGAGTACGACAAGCTCTTGTCCGTGGCCTTCAGCTCCGACGGCCTGCGCTGGACCGAGTCGCCGCACAATCCGGTCGGGCCGATGCTGGAGATGAGCGGGGTGATCCGGTTCAACGACTGCTACTACATCAACGGACACGGGGGCTTCCACTTCGGCACGGCCCGCGAACTGGTGACGTGCGCTTCCTACGACTTCGAGCAGTGGACCGAGGCTACCGCGCGCGGCTTTCGGCGCGACCGGCTGCCGCTGCTCGACATGGCCGGCATCGCAACCGGTCGGAACGCCGGCGAGCAAGTCCACTTGGGCGCGGGCTTGTGGGACCGGGGCAATGTGATTCTCGGTGTCTACGACAGTTGGCACGGCCATCCGTCCGGCGACCGGGGGCTGTTGACGATGGACCTCGGTCTGGTCATCAGCCACAACGCGCTGCACTATCACGAGCCTTTCCCCGACTTCCGACTCGTTCCGGCCACCGAAGAGCAGGGTGGCGCCGGCGCGCTGTTCCCGCAGGAAGGGCTGCCGCCGATCATCGGCGGACCGGCGCTCAGTCACGGGCAGGGGATGTGTAACTGGGGTGATGAGACGCTGCTGTGGTACAGCGTCTGGATTACCGGTGGCGTGCGTCTGGCCCGCTGGAAGCGCGACCGGCTGGGCTGCTTCCGCGCCTTTCGGCCCGAAGAGCTGAATAGGCGGCCGCCGGCGCGCTGGGAACGCGGCACGCGCCACTGCATCACCTGTCCGGTGCAAGTCACGGACACGCCCGCGCGGGTGTATGCCAACGTGGCCGGGGTGTGGGAGCATAGCGAGATCACGGTGGAAGTGCTGGACGAGCAGCTCCGGCCGCTGCCCGGCTACTCCGGCGCGGCCTGTGTACCCTTGCGGGAGCCGGGCATACGACAGCCGGTGGTGTGGCAGGATCGGCATTCGGTGGGCGCGATTGACGGCCCGTTTCGGCTGCGGGTGAACTTCAACGGGTTGCGGCGCGACGACGCCCGGCTCTACGCGCTCTATGTCGCGTAAGGTGGGGGCGGCCCCCCTATGGTCCCCCCGCTGCGGCAGGGGGACGTGGATTCCCGCTTGCGCGGGAATGACTGGACCAGGGGGATGACCGGGCCGGGAGAGATGACCGGGCCGGGCCGGAGTGGCCGGAAGGAGGACGGGATGGCTGACCGCCCCAAGAACGTGCTGTTGCTCTGGACCGACCAGCAGCGGGCCGATACGGTCGGACCGAGCAAGGACTCGCGGCTCCAAATGCCGAATCTGGAGCGACTGGTCGCCACCGGCGCGCACTTCCGGCACGCCTACTGCGCCCAGCCGGTCTGTAGCCCGGCGCGCGCTACCGTGCTGACGGGCGTGTATCCTCATACGCACGGCGTTGTGGGCAACAACATCGTGCCCGACCGTCGTATCCCGATGCTCAGTGAGCTGCTCCGGCCCGCCGGCTACGTCACGGGCTATAACGGCAAGTGGCACTTGGGCCACGAGCTCCAGGCGCAGCGCGGCTTCGACCATTGGGTGAGCACCGAGGAAGGCTATGCCCGCAGCCATGCCCAGGAAGGCTATAGCTCTTACCATCGGTTTCTGGAGGCGCGTGGCTACACGCCCACTGATCCACACCTGGACGGTATGACTTTCGGTCGCCACACCGCCGCGGTGCTCCCGGAGGAAGCCGGGAAGCCCGCCTTCCAGACCGCTGCGGCCCTCCGCTTCCTGGAGGCCCACCGCGACCGGCCCTTCTTTCTATCGGTGAACTACCTGGAGCCGCACGCGCCTTTCGATGGGCCGCTGAACGGCTTCTACAAAGCCGAGGACATGACGCTGCCCGATACCTGGTACGGTGAGATGGAGGCGAGTGTCCCGCTGCGGTATCGGCGTCTGCGCGCGGCCTATGCGGGAGACTACATGGCTCGCCATCCCCACTGGGTCAAGTCGAACGACGAGTGGGGCTGGAAGGAGCTACAGGCCCGCTACTGGGGCTTGTGTACGCTGGTGGACAAATACGTGGGCTATATCTTGACCCGGCTCGAAGCACTTGGCCTCGCCGACGACACGATTGTGGTCTACACCTCCGATCACGGCCACATGATGGGTGAGCATCGACTCCTGAACAAGAGCGTGCCCTACGATCCGTCGGCGCAAATCCCGCTCATCATCCGCGTGCCCGGCTTCCCACCGCAACAACTCGCGACGCCGGTCGGCCACGTGGACTTGGTCCCGACGTTGCTCGACCTGCTCGGTCAGTCGTTGCCCGACTACCTGCAAGGGAGCAGCCTGGTTCCGTTGCTCCGAGACGGTGACACCGACCCGGAGGAAGGCCAGGCGATCATCGAGTGGAACGGCAGCCTCCAAGACGATGCGCTGTCGACGACGCCAGGCCCGCACGCGCCGCTAGCGCCGGGGGCGGTGGCGCCGGATCGCGCGGAGGTACGCACCATCCGCCGCGGCTCCTGGAAGCTGAACGTCCACGCCAGCGGCGAGCATGAGCTGTATGATCTCCGGACGGACCCGGCGGAGCGGCATAATGCCCTCGCCGACGCCGAGAACGCAGCAGTCGTCCGCGAGCTGGATTGCCGCTTGCGCCGCTGGCAGCGTGAGACGGCCGACCCGCTCGCCTTGCCGGCGCTCACGTAGGAACGGAGGAGGCCGGTGTGAAGGCCGAGCCTCCTGGCCATAACAGGTGGAAGCGATGTTGATTATTGACGGCGACTACCCGATGGCCTATGGCGGCGTGGACCTGGATCGCGATCTGACCCGGCCGATCAAGGAGGTCCGCAGCGCGACCGGGCGACGGAGCCTGATTGACGGCTGGCCCGATGACGAGACTATGGCGTCGCTTCCGGAGATGCGGAAGGGCCGGATTGCGGCGGCGCTGGTCAAGATCGTGGCGCGGATCCGCCGGCCGCAGAGCAACATCTGGGGCTACCGCACCGGCCACGGCGCTTACGCCGCCGCCCAGGCGCAGCTCGCCTACTATCGCGTGCTCGCCGCGGCCGGCGAGGCGCGCATCCTCACCACCGGCAGCCAGTTTGCGGCCCACGTGCAGGAGTGGGCGGCGGCAACGGATGACACGCCAGGGCTGCCCGTCGGATTTGTGCTCGGCATGGAGGGGGCGGACCCCATTCTGTGGCCGGAGCAGGTCCACGAGTGGTGGGAGGCCGGCTTGCGGGCTATCAACCTCTCCCACTACGGCATCAGTACCTACTCCCACGGCACCGGCACGGGCACCGAGGGAGGGCTGTTCCCACCGGCCAAAGACTTGCTACGCGAGATGGAGACGCTCGGGATCATACTGGACGTAACCCACGTGTCCGATCGGTCGGTCCGCGAAGCGCTGGACCTCTTCGGCGGCCCGGTGATGGCCAGCCACCAGAATTGCCGGGCGATTACGCCGGGCGAGCGGCAACAACCCGACGATATTCTCCGGCAGGTGATCGCGCGCGACGGGGTGATCGGTCACTCGATGGATACGTGGATGCTCTACCGAGGCGGCACCGACTGGGCCAACATCCCGGCCCGGCGAGCGGTTTTCCCGCGGGAGGCAGTGACCTTGGACGACCTGGTAGACCACATTGACCACGTCAGCCAGTTGGCCGGTAACGCTCGCCACAGCGCCATCGGCGGCGACACGGACGGCCAGGGCGGCCGGGACGGTGCGCCCTACGAGATCGATACCGTCGCCGACTATCAGAAGCTCGCCGCCGTCCTGGATCGGCGGGGCTATGCTCAAGCAGACATCGAGCGTATCATGTTCCGCAACTGGCAGCGATTTTACGAGCGGTGGCTGCCGCAGTAGCAGACGCCGGTGGTCTCTGTGTGCGCTGTGGTTACCGGTATCGTAGTGCAGTCCGTTTCCGGCCGCTATGTATGTGACACACACGAGAGGAAGTTCGATGGGGATTTACGAGGACCTTGGCCTGCGCCCGGTGATTAATGGCTACGCGACCGTGACTCGCCTCGGCGGCTCGCTCATGCCTCCGCCGGTAGTAGAAGCGATGATCGAAGCGGCCCGGCAGTTCGTGGACCTGGAAGACCTGCAAGCAGCGGTGGGGCGGCGCATTGCCGAGCTGACCCACAACGAGGCGGCTTACGTCTCCAGCGGCGCCGCTGCGGGCCTGACGTTGGCTACGGCTGCCTGCGTCGCCGGCACCGACCCGGACCTCATTGCGGCGCTCCCGCACCCGCAGCGGGTGCCCGGCGCGCGCTGCGAGGTCATCTTCCAGCGTTGCCAGCGCAGTGGCTACGACTACGCCGTCCGTCAGGTGGGCGTGGACATGGTCGAGATCGGCCCGGAGCAGTCCTCGCCGGCCGATTTCCCCGCTGTGCGCCGCGAGCTGGAGCAGGCGCTCTCGGAGCGCACGGCAGCGGTGTTGTACTTCGCACGCGGGGAGGACCACAGCGGCGGATTGCCACTGGCGGAAGTGGTCGCGGCGGCTCACGCGCGCGGCGTACCGGTCGTCGTTGACGCCGCGGCCCAGCTCCCGCCGGTGGAGAACCTCTGGCGCTTCACCCAGGAAGGCGCCGACCTGGCGATCTTCAGTGGGGGGAAGGGCCTCTGCGGGCCGCAGGCCACGGGACTGGTGCTCGGACGGTCCGACCTGATTAAGGCCTGTGCCGTGCAGGGGAATCCCAACCAGGCCATCGGCCGCCCGATGAAGGTGGGAAAAGAAGAGCTGTGCGGCTGCCTGGCCGCCGTCGAGTGGTACGTGGGCCTGGACCACGCAGCGATGACGGACCGTTTCCAAGCACAGGTCGCTACCGTCGTCGAGCGGCTGGCGGGGCGGCCGGGGGTCACGGCACGAGTGGAGATGCCCAGCGAGGCCGGACAACCGCTGCCACGGGCATTGCTGCGCTTCGACGCGGCGGTGCTGGGACAGAGCCGCGATCAGATCGTGGATCAGCTGAAGAACGGCAAGCCGGCCATCGAGCTGTCGCCCGAGGGGGACGATGGCATTTACGTCAACCCCCAAACGCTGATGGAGGGCGAGGAGGCGGTCATCGCGGACCGCCTGGTGGAGATTCTGGGTTAGGCGCTGTTGACCTTGCTTGCCCCTCACCGCCGGCTCTCACCCCTCGGCCCCCGTCATTACGGCGCAAGCCGCAATCCAGGTCCTCCGGGGGCCACGAATGGCTCTGGATTCCGGCTTCCGCCGGAGTGGCGAAAGAGGACGGCGCAGACCGAACGGGTCGGGCACGTCACGATTGGGGCGTGCTCTGCCGGAGCTGCTGCTCGAAGCGCAGTACGCCCTGCAAGGCGGTCATCGAGCCGTAGAGCAGTTGTAGGTGGCCGACGAGCGCCGTATACCGGTCGTGACTGGCCTCATAGAGGGGCGGAAACGCGCCTACTACCCCGGCCATGATGATGATGTCCCGGCGGACCCGCGCGAGCTGGTCGTTCGCCCCGGACCGGTCAGCAAGAGCCGAGCGGATTTCGTCCAGCTCCACGCTCAGGGACTCGATGCTTTCCAGCAGCACGACCGTTCGCTCTCGGTCCGGCGTGGAGCCGCTGACCACGTTGTCATGCTTGAGCATGGCGGCGAATGCCCGCAGTTGCTGCCGCGCCTCGTCGTAGGTCAAGGGCGGCGGTGATGGCCTGGCGCCCTTGATAACGCTGGTCGGCGCGGCGGCCACCGGCAGGGCAGGGGTGACGATGCCCGAGTCGCCAGCGGGTGCCGCGGCCGGCGATTGGCCGGCCGTACCCAGCCCCTGGACGAGACTGGCGAGAAAGAACGCCGCCAGCAGGCCGAGGCCCCAGAGGGCGATGACCCGCAGCTGTCGAAACATCATCCTTCTCGTCTAGGCCGACGACTCTCCGTAGGTGCTCAGGCCGGTGGTAGGTCTTCGCGCAGTCCGGCCATGATGGCTTCCGCCAGCTCCATCGTCTTGATCGCCTCGTCGAGGTTGGCAGCGGGGAGCGAGATCGGGCGGTCCTCTTTGATGCAATCGAGAAAGTAGCGGATGTCCTCGCGCCGCCCTCCGGTGCCCAGCTCGCGTAGCTCGTGCCGCTTACCGTCGCAGAATACCGTTCCCTGACTGATGCCTTCCAGGTAGGCCGAGATGTCGCGTCCATGAATCTCATAGCGTTGCAAGCGCGAGGCGGTCGTGTAGTTGGCGATCAGGTGTCCGAGACAGCCGTTCTCGAAGCGGATCAAGGCGCCATGGACGTCCTTGTACGGCGAGCAGGCGCGGCGCACCACGCTCTGCACTTCCGCCACCTCGGAGCCGGCAAAGACCCGCAGCAGGTCTATCGAGTGGATCGGCGACTCCATCAGCATGTTGTCCAGCAGGATTTCGGGAAAGGCCGTCCGCCCCGGCGAGGTTGCCATGGCCCCGCGCGAGGCAAAGCCGCTCATGCTCTTGTGGAACTCCCCGACGACTTGGACGACCGGGCCACGCGCTTTGACCATTGCCAGCGCCCGATTGACGAGCGGGTGGAAGCGATAGCTCCAGCTGACCATCGCCTTGGCGCCCGTCCGGGTGGCCGCTGCGCGTAATGCTTGCGTCTCGGCCACGCGCAACCCCGGCGGCTTCGTCACCTCGGTATTGACGCCGCGCTCCAGGCAGCGCAGCGCCACCGGCGCGTTGAGGTGGGCCGGAGTGATGACGAAAACGGCATCGAGGGTCTCGGTAGCCAGTAGCTCGTCCACGTCGGCATAGCGGCGGGACACCCCAAACTCGTCGCCGGCCCCATCGCGTGCGGCCGGGACCGGATCGCAGACGGCCACCAGCTCCACGTCGTCAAAGGTCTGCAAGTGTGCCATGTAGCCCCGGCGTCCATTCGGTCCGCAGCCGACAACCGCCACTCGCAAGCGCGACATCACTACTCCCTCCCGTCACCTCTCCCCGTCATTGCGGCGTAGGCCGCAATCCAGCCCCCGGCCCCTTTCCCTATCAGAGAGGGGGTTGGGGGTAGGTCCCAGCATCCACCGGCGGCTCAACCCTCGGCCTCGACCTGCGCGATCATCGCCCGTAGCTCGGCGGCGTTGCGGCGCATGGCGTCGACGTGCGTGCCGCCAGGTGGGCGGAAGTGCGTCGCCAGCGCGAGCACTGCGTCGCAGCGGTAGTCCCGTAGCTGGCGGAGGATCGGCACGTAGTCCACGTCACCGGTGGCGAGCGAGCGGTACTCGAACTTCAGGCTCACGCCGTCAATGACGTGGACGTTCTTGAGGTGGAACGAATGGAGATAGGGCCGCACGTTGTGGAACCCCGCGGTCTCGACGTGGCGCTCGCCGGAGTTGAAGTTGTCCGAGGGGGTCCACATCACCTTGACGCGCTGCGAGCCGAGCCGTTCGGCCACCCGGCGGAAGTTGGTCGTGGTGTTCGTGTAAATCCACGGTTCCTGCGAGAAGGCGAGGTCCACCCGGTAATACTCCGCCGCTTCCACCGCCGGCGACAGCGCCGTGACGAGCTTCTCCATGTCAATGTCCGCGATGACCCCGCCGCGGGTGAGCCAGCGCATCGGCCACGTAGGCTTCCCCGCCGAGTACTCACCGGGCCAAGCGAAAGAGTGGAGATTCACCGCCCCGATGTCCAGCCGCGCAGCGACTTGCATTGTCCGCACCAGATCGTCGAGATGCTGCCGGTAGACGGGGTGATCGTGCGGATTGTCCGGCCCTAGCTCGGTCAGGTGCAGCTGCTTGAAGGGAATTTCCGGGCTGATGACGGAAATCTTCAGCCCGTACCGGGCGACCTGGGCGGCGATTTGATCCCATGCCGCGTCAGACAGCGCGGCAAGGCGCTCCACGCCCGGCAGCCGGTTGAACCAGACAGACTCCACGCCGATGTCTTGCGCGGTGGCGAGCATGTCGTCAAACGAATCCAGCCCCAGCTCCATCAGCCGCATCCCGATCTTGAAGCGGTAGCCGTCCCGACCGTGCGTAGCCATGGTGCCCCTCACCCCCTGACGGGCCACCGCCGCGCGGATGATGTCAGAGCCTGCTCCTAGCTTGACCAGGGATGTGGTGCGGCGGTGGTCCGTCACCCGGCCCTCTCTCCATCGCCGAGCAATAGAGAGAGTACCATGCCGCTCACCGGGCCGGAGCCTCGGGGTGAAGGGCATCATGGGTATAAAAGTAGGGTGTGCGGCGGTCCGAATTGCGGCTTGCGCCGCAGTCCAGGGGGATGTCTGCTCCCGCCGCTGTACAATGAGTGGCTACACCCGGGAGATATGCGCTCGGCAAGCCGACTGGGGGGTGATCTCGCCAATCCGGCTTTCCCAGGCTCTCCCGACAACGACGATATCAAGCTGTGCATAGACGAGATGATCCCGCACTGCGCCTACCGTGCGGACGTAACGGAGCCGGGATGGAGGTAGAACATGGCGGGGAAGCAGAAGCCGATCAGGATCGGGCTTGTCGGGGCTGGCCAAAACACGCGCTACAAGCACATCCCTGGGCTGCTGGCGCAGGACGGAGTGGAGCTGGTCGCCGTCGCAAATCGCCGTCGCGCCTCAACGGAGCGGGTAGCGAGAGACTACGGCATCGCGCGGGCGTGCGACCATTGGCGGCAAGTCGTCGAAGCCGACGACATTGATGCCATCGTGATCGGCACCTGGCCCTACCTGCACTGCCCGGTCACGCTGGCGGCGCTCGCTACCGGCAAGCACGTGCTCACCGAGGCGCGCATGGCGATGAACCTGGAGGAAGCGGAAATGATGCTGGCGGCGTCCCGACAAGCGCCCCAGCTCGTGACCCAAATCGTCACCGGCGGCGCAGCGCTCCACGCCGACGCCACCATCCGGCGGCTGATTGCCGAAGGCTATCTCGGCGACATCGTGGCGGTTGAGGTCAGGCAGCTGTACGGCTACGTTGACCGCGAAGCGCCGTTCCACTGGCGGCACAACAGGGAGTACTCCGGCCTGAACATCATGAGAATGGGCATCCTATATGAGGATATCCTGTACTGGCTGGGGCCGGCGATCCGTCTTGCGGCGCTGGGCCGAACGTATGTGAAGATGCGTACCGACGAAGACGGCGTGCCGCGTGCCGTCAGCATTCCCGATCAGCTGGACATCATCGGGGAGCTGGCGTGCGGCGCGCAGTTCCACATGCAACTCTCGGCGGTCACCGGACACGGCACATCGGAGATCACGATTCACGGCTCCGAGGCGACCTTGCGAGTCGAGGGCGGCCGATTGTTCGGCGGCACGCGCGACGACAAGGAGCTGCGGCCCATAGCCCTCCCGCCAGCCAGGCCGCGACCGGCAGCGTCGCACCCACCCGGCTGGCACGTGGAGGAGGAGTTCATCAAGGCGATCCGCGGCGAGGGAGCCATTACCCGCACCCGGTTCGAGGACGGCGTACAGTATATGGCGTTTACCGAGGCCGTCCACCGCAGCATGCGCGAAGGACGCACGGTAGCAGTGTGACGCGGTAGACGCTCCCGGCCAGAAGCGGATGGATACGGCGTCGCGCCGTGACGAGAGAGTGAGGACGATGTGCGGCTCATCGAAAACGACTACTGGTGGAAGACCCTGATTCTGGACTGTCCGGCGGATACAACAGGTCTCACGGCGCGGGTGCAGGTGCGTCAACCGCAGGGGTACGTTCAGGAAATGTCCGTGAGGGACGTAGAGCTTCGCGATGGGCAGGCTTACGTCCCGATCCTGTATCCCCTGGTAGACGAGGGGCGGTACGACGCGAAGCCGGGACTCTGGGAAGGTGCCTGGCTGATGGGCGAATATCGCTTCGACGTGCAGCTTGTGGCCGCTGGGAGGATACTCACTACCGATACCCTGACGCTCGATCCGCACGGTTTCTTCCCTTCCGACCGCATGGTGATCGCCGTTGACGCGCGACCACAGATCATCGAGTGCGCGCCGCGGCAGGTGCTCTTTCAGGACGAGGACACAGTCTCGTTCGTCTGTCGCATCCGCCGCCAGCGCGTCACGAAGTGCCACGTCGAGGTGGATGTCACGCGCCGTGGCGGCACTGCGCCGCTGGCGGGATCGTGGCGCTACACCCTGACCCACGACCTGCAAGAGCACTCGTTCTCCATCGCCGGCTGGGGCGCGGGAGAGTATTGGATGCGCCTCCGTCCGCTGGTAGACGGTCGGCCGGTCGGCCCGTATTGCGTCCGCAAGCTCTGGAAGCAAGCTCCGGCCGCGCCGTCGCCACCGGCGGCGCTGGAGTTGGCCGGCTATCCCGAGGTGCTGGTGGACGATTACTGCTTCGAGGAGGTCAACGACATTCAGTTCGTCCCCGACGCGCTGGACAAGCGACCCGACCGGCCACTGGTCTCGCCTACGGCGCCGCACGAGGAGGAGATGCTTACCATCGACTCTCTGACCTGGAACGACGAATCCGCACAGTATGAGGCGCTCTACCGCAACAGCGGGGGGCGCATTGAGCGCCAGGACACGTCGGAGTGGCGGCAGCACCTCAAGATGCTGCTGATCAGTGCAGACGGTGAGCATTGGCACAAGCCCACCCTCGGCCTCGTGGACTATGATGGGTCGACCGCCAACAACATCCTGCGCGACGACCGCGACAATCCCTCCGCCGCGGAGCGGGAGAAGGCACACGACATCGCCCATGCTGAGTTCCGCTTTTACGACCCGGAGCGGGACGGCCCCGTCAACCTTGATCATGTCTTTGTCGCGTCCGGCAAGCAGCACTTTCCGTTCGACTGCAAGAGGATCGAGCGCCTGGCGCGTCATCAGGAGCCTACCGCTGATGACGTCTTTCGTCCTCGTGGGGGGGGATTCTGGCCGTTCGAGCAGCGCGGTGACCTCTATCTCGTGCTGACCAGAGAGCCGATCCTCTACCTCGGCGTCGGCATGGACCTGATGCACACGAGCGAAACGATCCGCTGTCACGTCGAAAGCTCAGTGCCCGGCCACCCGGCCCGCAAGCGGCTGTATTTCTACTTCCGGCCGGCCGCGCCGGCCTATCCGCCGCACGGCGCGCCCTACGACAACATGCATCTCGGGCTGCGTTGCCTGGCCGTCATGTGGACCGACGACGGGAGCACGTATCACCGCCGGTTCGTCTTGGCTCCCGACGGCTACGACCGCCTGGGGACGCAGTTCTACGCGATGGGCCTGCTGCAACGGCTGGGCACGTTGGGCGACGCGCCGGGACGACCGCTCCTGAACAAGGGCCTACATAAGATCAACCAGGCCTTTCCCCAGCGCAACCTCTACCTCGGCTCCGTGCTCGTCCACTGGGGCATCGAGCAAACGCAGGAGCCGGAGTTGATCTGGACTCGGGATCTGCTGCACTTCAAGCGGTTCACCACGCACCGGCGCAGCCTGATCGAGTCCAGCGGCCCCGGCACCTACAACTGTGGCATGATCCGCGACCGCTATATGTACAGCGAGTGCGCCGGGCAGTGGTGGTACCACTACACTGCCATCAATACGCGGCACAACGGGTACGGGATTATGGCCCGGTGGTCGGAGCTGGCGCAGCTCCGGCGGGAGCGCCCCAATCATGCCGATGCGCCCTATTTCACGACCTGGGAAGGGTACTGGGCGGACGGCAAGCAGACCAAGTATCTACCGGCTATCGCGCGGTGCCAGCCCTATCGTGTCGCCCATGCCGAGCCGCGCGACGTGCGTGGCCACCTCGCCACGCGCCCCATCAAGGTGGATGGCGATGAGCTACGGCTCAACGCGGCGACCGAGCGCGGCGGCTCCATCCGCATCGAGCTAACGGATGAGGTGGGACGGCCGCTGGGATTGGACGCGGTGACGTTCGAGGGCGACGCCGTGGACGCGATGATCGCCGACCTGCGCCGCTGGCGCGGCCAGCCGATCCGGCTGCGCTTCACACTCGACCGCGCCCGCCTCTACGCCTTCCACCTGGTAGCGCGTGGGTGAGGCCGGTCCCACACGTAGAGGTGCGGTGAATCGCGCCCAGCCCCCCATCATGGCGGCGGCCGACGCCGCGGCTCCCGGTCGGCTATACTGCTGCTACCGGGTCGTCCCCCACTGCTCCCGCGCAAACCGGCTGTCTCCACGAGGCCCCCGATGGCAACCAGAACCGCCCTCCACCCCCCTCCGCCCGGCGAGCTTGCTCACCTGGAGCCGCTCCCCGATCCGCCCCGGATACCCGATATGCAGCAACACCTTCGGATCGTCGCTTTCGACAGCATCCTGCAAGCCCACTTTGCCCCGCGCACTGACGTACTGATCTGTGGCGCAGGCTACCTCCGGCGCGCGGCCGGCAATGATGCCGAGCGGCTGGCGCCCGACTGCGTGGTCGCGTTCGGCGTCAATCCCGCCGCCATCGTGGCCCGCAACGGCTACGTCATCAGTGAAGTGGGTAAGCCCCCGGACTTTGTACTGGAAGTGGCCTCGCGCAGCACGGGGCGACGGGACTACACCGTCAAGCGGGCCGGGTACGCCGGCTATGGGGTAGGGGAATACTGGCGGTTCGACCACACCGGGGGCCGGTACCACGAGGCGGCGCTGGCCGGGGATCGGCTGGTGGCTGGGGAGTATGAGCCGCTCAGGATTCATACCGAGCCGGACGGGCTGAAGTGGGGACACAGTCCGGTGTTGGGGCTGGACCTGTGCTGGGATCGGGGCCAGCTGCGGTTGTACGATCCGGTGGCCGGCGCGTATCTGCTCACGGCGCCGGAGCTGCAAGCCCAACGCGCCGCTGCCGAAGACCGTGCCGCTGCCGAGCGGGCGGCGCGCCGAGTGGCCGAAGACCGCGCCGCTGCCGAGCGGACGGCGCGCCTGTCTGCCGAGGCCGAGCTGCGGCGGCTCCGGGAGCGGCTCCGGCGGTAAGCGGAATAATCCCGGAGATGCAAGGCTGCCGCTCTACCCCTCGTCATTGCGGCGCCCTGAATTGCGTGGAGTACAGGAAGTAGACTCCCTCTCTCCACGTGTGGAAAGAGGATGAGGCGTAGAGCGGGGTAGCGGTTGTATACTGTGGGGCGATTGATCCCGATGGCCTCTGACAGCGACCTGGAAGCGGAGGTGGGGCACATGGCCGAGGAATTGGGCGAATTCAAGGTCTCGAACGACGCACTCGATGACGCCGCGGAGCTACGGCGGCGGATTGCCGAGGACGGGTATCTCTTCTTCAGAAAGCTGCAAGACCCGGACCGGCTGCGCCAATTGCGGGCGGAGATGCTGGCGGTGATTCAGGCCGGCGGCTGGCTGCGAGCCGGCACCGACCCGATTGACGGCATCGCCGACCTCTCACGGCGCTGCGCCGAAGGGGATGTGGCCTACACGGATGTCTATCACGAGGTCTATAAGCTGGAACCGTTTCATCGGGCCGGGCACTGGCCGGTGGTGCTAGAGACACTGGAGAAGATAATTGGCGAGCCGGTACTGCCCCATCCCCAAAAGATCGCGCGTCTCTGGTTCCCACAATATACGGAGCACACGACCCCGGCCCACCAAGATTTCGTGCATTTTCAAGGATCGTACGACACTTTCACCTGCTGGACTCCCGTCGGTGACTGCCCCATCGAGTTGGGCGGCCTCGCGGTCGTGCCCGGCACCCATAAGCAGAACGCCGTCTTGGAGCACCACTTCTCCTTGGGCGCCGGCAGCCTGGCGGTCGACACCGACCGGCAGGCCGGGCCGTGGGTGACGACGAACTACGAAATCGGCGACAGCTTGATCTTCCATAGCTTGCTGCTGCACCAGGCGTTGCCCAATGTGACGGCCGACCGGCTGCGCGTCTCCCTCGACAATCGGTATCAGGCGCGCGGTCTGCCCATCGCCGAGCACATGCTCCAGCCGCACCTGAACATCTTCCACGGCCTCACCTGGGAAGAGGTCTATGCCGGCTGGCAATCGGCAGAGCTGCAATACTACTGGCAGGACCTGGACATGCCGATCATCCCGCGGGACATGAGCTACGCGGAAAAGGGCTTTGCGGAGGCGCTGGCACTGGCCGAGCAGGGAGACGAGCGCGCACACCTGGCGCTGCGCCGGGCTATCGAGCGTGACCCCGAATCGGAGCAGGCACAAGCCGCCGCTGCCGTGCTCGCGGCGCTCTAAGCCGGCGGGCGCGGGAGGGGGGCATGAATGACGCTCCTCCCCGATACCGATGCTCTCCTCAGTTGTTCTCGGCGCGTAGCACGACGTTGGTGGCCGCCAGCTCCCACGTTTCGTTGAACACGGTCGGCCGGGGCCGGGGGCTGGGGTACTCGAGTGGTCGGTTCTTGGGGTCCAGTAGCTCATCGCGGTCGCGGCCGCGCGGCTGGTCCAGCCATTTTCGCTCGCTCTCGGCCGCTGCCACCTCCCGGCGCAAAATGAACTCCACGTGGTCGAAGTGGCTGAACGCCGCGTGCGCCAGGAAGACGCGCGACACCTCACGTCCATCCCAGGTCGCCAGGTCGGGCAACAGGACGGGGCCGGTGCAGACCTGGAACTCGCCGTCTGCCGCGTTGACGTTGATGAGGTTGACCGGATACTCGACGGTAATCGTCAGGCCGCGTGCTGGGTCGCGGTAGGTGGACCGGGCGTTCAGTAAGTCGTTGGCCAGGGTAGCGTCCACGACCTGGGAGGTCGTTGTCAGCTCGGATACACTGCGATGGGAGCGGAGCGTGATGTCGTGTCCTTGGAAAGCGTCAGTGAGCAGCTTAGTGGAGAGCACCTCCTGCTCGTTGCTCGGCCGCCGCGCAATGTGTAGCCGGGTGCTCCGGCTGAAGGCCATGCGCCATTCTGCACTCGGCACCTGAAACAGGTTCCGGGAGGCGATGGTGTACTCGGTGCGGCACGGCGCTCCCAGGAAGAGGTCGGCGGTGTGGCCGCTCGCCTGGTCGCGCACCATGCACCGGGACTCGATATTGAATCTGACGTGATAGACCTGCCCCAGGCGGCCCACAAACCCGCCGGCATACCGGAAGTGGGCATCCGGCTGCCGGGGATGTGCCTTCCAAGTAAAGGTAGAGCGCGGAAAGTCAAGCATCGCAACCTCCTACGGATAGGTATTCGGGGGAGGCGCAGGGGCCTACCCCCAGGCGCCTTTCCTCCAGGGAGCTAAACGTGACGACCCCGGCTCCCCCACGGTCTTGCCGGGCCTGGAGTGCTACGATCTGCCTGGCCCGAGTAGCCACCGGTGACTACCACCTCATACCATACAAGGGTGCAGGCTGAATATGCGCGTCTCCGTCAACGCCTTTTTCCTGCAGCAGCCGCACACGGGCAGCGGCCAGTACGTCCGCCACCTGCTGCCGGCCCTCACCAGGGTAGCGCCAACGCTCGATGTGGTGCCATTGCTGCCGGCTCCGCGGGCCGCACGCCGGGCCGAGACTCCGGCGAAAGCCGGAGTCTCGGGGGTAAGACAGGTTGGGTTACCGGGTTGGCTGACCCATGCCGATCTACGCAAGGTCTGGTGGGAGCAGGTGGCCTGGATGCGGGTGGGGTGGGGACGCGCCGCCGACGTGGCACACGTCCCGTACTTCGCGCCGCCGCTGTGGGCACCGCGGCCGCTTGTCGTCACGATCCACGACCTCATCCCCCTGATCTTGCCGGAGTACGTCACCCGTCCGCACGTGCGCCTCTACAACGCCCTCATCGCGCTGGCCGCCCGGCGGGCAGCACAGATCATCGCCGATTCGCGGGCGACGGCAGACGATATTGTGCGGCGGCTCGGCATTGCGGCGGACCGTATCCACGTCGTACCGCTGGCGGCGGCCCCCGGCATGGAGCCGCTGGCCGCTGGCACGCAACGGCAGGCGATCCTGCGCCGGTTCGGCTTGGACCAACCCTTCGTCTTCTATATCGGCGGCTTCGATTCGCGCAAGAACGTACCGGCGCTCCTGCGGGCGTTCCATGCCCTGCCGGCGAAGCTCCGCCAGCGTCACGTGCTGGCCATCGCCGGTGCCGCGCCGGGGAGCCGGTCGGCACACAACCGGCGCCTGTTTCCGCCGCTCCGGCCACTGGCGGACGCCCTCGGCTTGGGGGACCGGGTCCGCTTCCTGGGCCGTGTGACGGAAGAGGAAAAGCGTGCCCTCTACAGCGCGGCGACGCTCTTTGTCTTCCCCTCCCGATACGAGGGCTTTGGGCTGGACCCACTTGAGGCGATGGCCTGCGGGGCGCCGGTCCTCGCGTCCAATCGCTCGTCGCTCCCGGAAGTAGTGGGCGGGGGCGCGGCGCTCGTGAATCCGACCGAGCACGCCGCGCTCACACGGGCGCTGACGGCGCTGCTAGACTCGCCGCGGCGTCGGGCCGAGTTGAGTAAGCGGGGTAGGAGCGTGGCGGCCACCTTCTCTTGGGAGCGCACCGCGGCGATGACCCTGGAGGTCTACCGGCAGGCCAAGGCGAATAGTCGGTGAGCGGTGGCCAGTGGCCGGTGGCGCGGGAGACGGGCAGGTGAGCATCAGAAACAGCGTGGCGCTGGTCACGGGAGGGAGTGTCGGTATCGGACGGGCCATTGCCGTGGCCTTGGGCCGGGCCGGGGCCGACGTGGCGGTGAGCTACCGTACCCATGCCGCCGAGGCAGAGGCGGTGGCCGCCGAAATCCGGTCGTCGGGCCGGCGAGCCATAGCGGTCTGCGCCGATGTCCGCGATACGGCGGCCGTAGAGGCCATGATGGCCGAGGTTGCCACGGTGCTGGGGGGGCTGCACATTCTGGTCAACAATGCCGGTGTGGCCGGGCCGGGGTTGCTGGCGGAGATCAGCGATGACGATTGGGACTTGATCCTCGATGTCAACCTGAAGGGGGCATTCCTGTGCTGCCGCGCTGCGGCGCCCAGAATTCTGGCCTCCGGTGGTGGCAGCATCATCAATATCGGCTCCAACGCCGGTCGCACGGGAGGCACGCCGCATCAGATTGCCTACGCGGCGTCCAAGTCCGGCCTCGACGGTCTGACCAAGGCGCTTTCCCGCGAGCTGGTGCGGTCGGGCGTGCGGGTGAACTGTGTGGCGCCGACGACCGTGGGCACGGACATGGTGCTCGGCCGCGCGAGCGCCGAGGAGCTGGTCGAGCGGACCCAGAGCATCCCGCTCGGTCGGTTTGGCAAACCGGAAGAGGTCGCGGCGGCGGTCGTGTTCCTGGCCGACGACGCGGCCGCGGCCGCCATCACGGGACAGACCGTGTACGTGAACGGTGGTGCCTGGATGGGTTAAGGTTGGCGCGGAATTGCTGTTGCGATTGCGCCGCGGGTCCCCGATCCGCCGCCGTAAGCTGCCGAATCCGAGCACTAAGGCACTGGCCTTCAGTTGAAGGCCAGCGTATACTTGCTGGCATGTGAGGCGGCGCACCGGGAATCGCTCCTGAGCATGTGGATCTAGGTGAGCAATAAAAAAAATACTGGGGCGTCGGTGCCGGGAAGGAGTGGCGCTTGGAGGTCACCTGGGGTAGCTTGCCCGCACTTCAGGAGTCAGGGCGCAAATCGTGCCGGACAAGGCACTAGCCTACTTGGCACCAACTTGAGATCATGGATGACGAGCAGCGGCGGGAGAGACGGGCGCTGGCGCGGCAGGAGCGCCAATCGGGTAGTGAGGAGGATGAAGGCCTAACTATGTCCCAACTCCTCGACTTGCAGACGATTGAGTTCGCGCAAGTACGTCGAGGGGCCGTAGTGGAAGGTGAAGTCGTCTACATAGACAGCGATGACGTGCTCGTGGACATTGGCCTCAAGTCGGAGGGGATCGTCCCCTCGCGCGAACTCGGTAACCCGGCCGAGGACCTCGGCCGTCCGCTGGAGGTCGGTGACCGCATTCTCGTGTCGGTCATCCAACCGGACGACGAAGGGCCGGCCGTACTTTCCTATCGCCGCGCACGCCGCGAGCGGCGCTGGCGGCAGATGGAGGAAATGATCCGGAGCGGGGAAATCGTCGAGGTCCCCGTCGTTGACCACAACCGCGGTGGGGTGGTAGTTGACATGGGACTGCGGGGGTTCGTGCCTATATCGCAGCTGACCAGCCTCCGGCGCGAAGGCGATCGGGCCGAGAGCCGCGAAAGGCTGGTCCAGCGGCTAGCCGAGCTGGTCGGCTTGAAGATCCACGTCAAGGTGGTCGAGGTTGACCGGCGGCGCAATCGGCTGATCCTGTCCGAGCGGCTGGCCGACCGGGCCTTGCGGGCGCAGCGCCGTGACGAGCTGTTCGGCGAGCTGGAACCGGGTCAGATCCGGGAGGGCACCGTCAGCAATCTCGCCAGCTTCGGCGCGTTCATTGACTTGAGCGGCGCCGACGGTCTCGCGCACATCTCCGAGTTGTCCTGGGATCACGTCAATCACCCGTCCGACGTGCTCACGCCGGGCCAGCGCGTCACCGTGTACGTGCTCTCCGTTGACCACGAGGAGCACCGGATCGCCCTCAGCCTCAAGCGGGTGGAGGATGACCCCTGGGAGACGGTGGAAGAGCAATACCCGCCCGGTGAGGACGTTACCGGCGTGGTCCTGCGGCAGTCGAACTATGGGGTCTTCGTCCACGTGGATGAGGGAATCGAGGGGTATCTTCATCCTTCCGACACCGATCCCGCCGACGTGGCCTACCTCGAAGAGGGCCGTACTTTACCGTTTCGTGTCCTGCACATTGACTACGAGCGGCGGCGCGTGCGGCTGCTTCCGGCCTTCGAGCACCTCGACGAGCAGGGTGAGGTCGTCCCGGAGAGTTACGAGGGCACGTATGCGCCGCCTGACGAAGAAGCCACAGCGGAGTAGTCGAGAGTGGGTCCCTGCCCCGGTGCGTTGGTATGGGGGAGAGAGTCAAGTGGGATACCGGCCTCCGTGGCTCCTTGGCTGCGCTGGGGGACGGGCGCAGCGTGCTGTGCCCCTACGATTTGACCCTTAACTACCGCTGTGCCGGCCCGCGTTTAGGGAGAGAGGGGCCGGCAGGGAATGTTCACAAGCGGGGTTTTCGGTTAGCATGGGCGGTGGATGGGCAGTCGCTCCCGGCCGCAGGCGGATCGCTCACCGGGGAGAGGACCGATGAGCGGCGCGCCGGAGAGGCGGCGCGGGCCTATGCTATACTCCTGATAGTCTACGGCTCTTCTCGCAGCCAGTGAGGCCTTACCATGAGTGATCGCTTTGACAAGTTCACCGAGCGCGCCAAGAAAGTGCTCGTTCTCGCGCAAGAAGAAGCGCAACGTTTTAACCATAACTATATTGGCACCGAGCATTTATTGCTCGGTTTGGTGCGAGAAGGTGAGGGTGTCGCCGCGAAAGTCCTCAGTAATCTGGGCGTTGAGCTAAATAAAGTCCGTAGTGCCGTAGAGTTCATCATCGGCCGCGGCAACCGCATGGTCATCGGCGATGTCAACCTGACGCCGCGTGCCAAGAAGGTCATTGAGCTGGCCGTCGAGGAAGCACGCCGTCTCAATCACAACTACATTGGCACCGAGCACCTCCTGCTCGGCTTGGTGCGTGAAGGCGAGGGGATCGCCGCCGGCGTCTTGGAAAGTCTCGGTGTCAACCTGGAGAAGGTACGTACACAGGTCATCCAGGTGGTGAACCAGAGTGGCAGCGGCTCAAGGTCGGAAGGTCGGAAGCGCACCAAAACCCCGACCATTGACCAGATGGGCATTGACCTTACGGCGGCCGCCAGGGAGGGCAAGCTCGACCCCGTGGTCGGCCGCTCGGAGGAGATTCAGCGGGTCATTCAGATTTTGAGCCGCCGGAACAAGAACAATCCCGCCCTGATCGGCGATCCGGGCGTTGGCAAGACCGCCATTGCCGAGGGGCTGGCGCAGCGGATCATCGCTGGCGACGTTCCGGAGACCTTGCTCAACAAGCGCCTCCTGACGTTGGATATGGGTGCCTTGGTAGCCGGCACGAAGTATCGCGGCGAGTTCGAGGAGCGGCTGAAGCGGGTTATCGAGGAAATCCGCACGTCGAAGGAGTGCGTGCTCTTTATTGATGAGCTGCACACGCTCGTCGGCGCCGGCGCCGCTGAGGGGGCGGTGGATGCGGCGAATATCCTCAAGCCGTCCCTGTCTCGTGGCGAGCTCCAGTGCATCGGCGCTACCACGCTGGACGAGTACCGGAAATATATCGAGCGCGACGCTGCTCTCGAACGGCGTTTCCAGCCGGTGCATGTCAAGGAACCGACCATCGAAGAGACCATCGAGATCATCCGAGGTGTGAAGGATCGCTACGAGGACCATCACCGGGTCATCATCACCGACGAAGCGGTGAAGGCGGCGGCCGAGTTGGCCGGGCGGTACGTGACGGACCGCTTCCTGCCCGACAAGGCTATTGACTTGGTGGACGAGTCCGGCTCCCGCGTGCGTATTCAGCAGTCCATGGCCCCCCAAGGCTTGCGGGAGACGATGAAGCGCCTCGATGAGCTGATTAGCGAGAAGAACGCTTCAATCGAGAAACAGGACTACGAGCGGGCGAGTGCCTTGCGCGATGAGGAGGCCGCCCTCCGGGAGGAAATTCAGGGATTGGAGCAGAGTCGTAAGGACGAGAGCGAGGATGAACGCCCCAAAGTTGACGACGAGGTGATCTCGCAGGTCGTCAGTATGTGGACCGGTATCCCCGTGACCCGCATCAAGGAAGAGGAGTCCGAGCGTCTGCTCCACATGGAGGAGGCCCTGCACGAGACGGTGGTGAGCCAGGATGAGGCCATCAAGGCCGTTTCCCGCGCCGTGCGCCGGGCGCGTGCCGGCCTCAAGGACCCGCGGCGACCCATCGGATCGTTCATCTTCCTCGGTCCCACGGGGGTCGGCAAGACTCTGCTGGCGCGGGCGCTGGCGACGTTTATGTTCGGCAGCGAAGAGGCCATGATCCGCCTGGACATGTCCGAATACATGGAGCGGCACTCGGTAGCCCGCTTGGTCGGCGCCCCGCCGGGTTACATCGGCTACGACGAGGGGGGGCAGCTGACCGAGGCTATCCGGCGCCGTTCCTACGCCGTGATCCTGCTGGACGAAATCGAGAAGGCCCATCCCGAAGTGTTCAACATGCTCCTCCAGATCATGGAGGATGGGCGGCTCACCGACGGCCGGGGCCGGACCGTGGACTTCCGTAACACGATCCTGATTATGTCCGGCAACGTCGGAGCGCAACAGATCAAGCGCGAGGCGCAGGTCGGGTTCCGCACCCTCTCCGGTGACGCGCATAACGAGCAGGAAGCCTACGACCGGATGCGCGAAAAGGTACTGGGTGAGGTCAAGAATACGTTCCGGCCGGAGTTCATCAACCGTGTGGATACGATTGTGGTGTTCCGGGCACTCACTCGCCGCAACGTCAAGGCCATCATTGACATCGAGCTGAAGCGCGTGATGGCACAGCTTCACGAGCAGGAGATTGTCCTTGAGCTGACGGACGCGGCGAAGGACTGGCTGGTTGACAAAGGCTTCGATCCTGACTTCGGTGCTCGTCCCCTCCGGCGCGTTATCCAGAACAGCATCGAAGACGAGTTGGCCGAGGAGCTCCTGGCCGGGAACGTCAAGGCCGGGGATCGTATCCTGGCCGATCACGATAGCGAGCAGGACCAGTTCGTGATGACCGTCGAGTCGGCGGTGCCGGAACCGGAGCCGGAAGAAGAAATGGCGGTAGCGACCGCCTAGCACGATGACGCCAAGCGAAGGCCCCTCCCCAGAACGGCGTGCTCCTCACTCGCGGCTTGGTGCCGCCGACCTGCCGCCGGCCGCCGAGGAGGTGGAGTGTGCCCCGTCAACGAAGCCACTTCAGTTGCGCTGATTGCGGGGCAACTACGCCGAAGTGGCACGGGCGCTGCCCGGAATGTGGCGCTTGGAACAGCCTCACCGAGGTAGCCGCTCCCGACCAGCCCCCGGGCCGTTTCCGGTCGCGCTCATCCGGCCCCGTCCTGTTGGCGGAGATCGAGACCGAGGCGGAAAGTCGCGTCAGCAGCGGTCTCGGTGAGTTCGACCGCGTGCTTGGCGGCGGCATCGTCCCCGGCGAGCTGATCCTGTTGGGCGGTGACCCGGGCATTGGCAAATCTACGCTCTTGCTGCAATTTGCCGCGCGGGTAGCAGCCGAGGCCCCGGTGCTCTACGTGTCCGGCGAGGAGTCGGCTCGGCAGCTGCGCCTCCGCAGCGACCGGGTGGGAGCTACAGTCCCCCAGGTGACAGACCTACGCCGCACGGATGATGCCAAGGGTGGTGCGGCTCCGGCCCGTCGGGTGACGGGCCTACGCCGCACGGATGGTGCCAGGTGTGGTGCGGCTCCGGCCCGTCACCTCTATATCCTGACCGAAACGAACCTGCAAGTGGTGCTCCGCGAGGTCGAGCGCCTGCGTCCACGGGTGATTATCGTCGACTCTATCCAGACGGCCTACCTCGATTCGGTTGCGGCCAGCCCGGGCAGTATTACGCAACTCCGTGAATGCACGCTCCGGCTCATGGACTTGGCCAAGGCGACGGAGATTGCGACGTTTCTCGTCGGGCACGTCACCAAGGATGGCAATATCGCCGGCCCGCGCGTGCTCGAACATATCGTGGATGCCGTCCTCTACCTTGAGGGTGAGCGCTTTCATGCGTATCGTCTCTTGCGGGCGACGAAGAACCGCTTCGGCTCGACCGATGAGGTTGGTGTCTTCGAGATGGCCCCGACCGGCCTCCGGGAGGTGAGCAATCCCTCAGCGGCCTTTCTCGCGCAGCGAGTCGCCGCGGCCTCCGGCTCGGCGGTCGCGGTGCCGCTGGAGGGCAGCCGCGCCCTGCTCGTCGAGGTGCAGGCCCTCGTGGCTGCGACGGCCTTTGGAATGCCGCGCCGCACGGTAGTCGGAGTGGACCTCAATCGCCTCCATCTCCTGATTGCCGTCCTGACCAAGCGGCTAGGCCTGGCGCTGGGCAATCAGGACGTGTACGTCAATGCGGTCGGGGGCCTGAAGCTGGCAGAGCCGGCGTGCGATCTAGGGCTGGCGGCGGCCATCGCGTCCAGCTACCGGGACAAGGTGCTGCCGGCCGACCTCGCCTTCCTGGGCGAAGTAGGTTTGCAGGGAGAGTTGCGACCGGTCAATCAGATCGAGCGCCGCTTGACGGAAGCGCAGCGGATGGGTTTCCGGCGTTGCGTCGTACCGGCCAGTGACGCCCGACGTTTGGAGCACAGCCAGGAGCCGCAGCTCGTCGGCGCTGCCGGCTTGCGCGAGGCCTTCGAGTCGGCCTTTTGCTAGGCCAACACTACACCGCATATGAGATGATTGGATCGTGCAGTTTTGGCCTGGCATTGCCGCGTAGAGTCCGGGCAGACGAGCAATGTGTGCAGCGAAACATGCGCCCGACGCGGCGGCGACTGAAGGATCGGTCGCGGCCATCGTCGTCGGCGCCGGCCAGGGGCGGCGGATGGGCGGGGTGGACAAGACGTTCCTGCCGCTGCTGGGGCGGCCCTTGCTCGCCTATGCCGTGGACGCCCTGGAGTCCAGCCCGCAGGTGAGCGAGATTGCGCTGGTCGTGAGCGCGGCGCTGGCGGAGCACTGTCGCCAAGTGGTGCAGGCCGCGGGGTGGCAGAAAGTCGCGGCCATCTGCGCGGGCGGCGCGGTGCGCTCGGCCTCGGTGCGGGCCGGCTTGGCGGCGGTCACGGGCGCCGAGTGGGTGCTCATCCACGACGCCGCGCGGCCTTTGTTGACACCGGCGTTGGTGGCCTCGGGGCTGGCTGCCGCCGCCGGCGCGGTCGCGGCCAGCGCGGCGGTCCCCGTCCGCGATACGATCAAGCGTGTCCGCCCGGACAATACGGTGGCGCACACGGTTGACCGGAGCCAGCTCCGGGCGGCTCAGACACCGCAGATATTCCGCCGGGCGACCCTGGACGCGGCCTTCCGGCGGGCCGGCGCGGCGGCGGATGACTACACGGATGAAGGAGCGCTGCTCGAAAGTCAGGGTATTGCCGTGCGCCTTTTCCCGGGCGATCCGGCTAACATTAAGGTGACGGTGCTGGCCGACGTGGCAGTTGCGGCGGCGCTCTTGACCGGCAGAGACCGCGCCACCTCCACCGGGCCGTCGGATGGTGCGGTTTCTGCCGGTCAAGAGCGCTACTGTCACGGGACCGAGCGGACGACACATCCCCCCGTCCCCACCGTCATTCCCGCGCAAGCGGGAATCCAGCGCGTGGGGACGGGCTACGACATTCATCGCTTGGTGCCGGAGCGCCGGCTTATTCTCGGTGGCGTGGCCCTGGAGCACCCGGAAGGCAAGGGGCTGGCCGGGCACTCCGACGCCGACGTAGTGACGCATGCCATCATGGACGCGCTGTTGGGCGCGGCGGGGCTGCCCGATATCGGGCAGCTTTTTCCGAGTACCGATCCGGTCTACCGGGGAGTATCGAGCCTGGAGCTTTTGCGGACAGTGGCAGATAAGGTGCGTGCTGAAGAGTGGAGTATTCAGAACCTCGATGTGACGGTGGTGGCGGAAGCGCCGCGCCTCGCCGCGCACCTGCCGGCGATGTGCCAGGCGCTTGCGGCCGCGCTTGCGCTCTGTACGTCGCAGATCAATGTCAAGGCCACCAGCAATGAAGGGTTGGATGCCGTTGGCCGGGGCGAGGCTATCGCTGCCCATGCGGTAGCGCTCTTGACGCGCTTGGTCGCGGTGCCACCCGCTGGCGCGGAGCAAGCCGTTACGGGACACTGAGCCGAGCAACCCCAAAGTGAGTAGTTGTGAGCACGAGCGAGCGTGACCATCCGCAGCGGTCCGGTCCGGTGGAGATGCTGCGCCGCGACCTCGCGGCCATCTTTGCCCGCGATCCCGCGGCGACTTCGTTGGCCGAAGTGGTGCTGTCCTATCCGGGCCTGCACGCGATCCTGCTGCATCGCGTAGCACACTGGCTGTGTCGGCGGCGCGTGCCGGTGGTGCCGCGGCTGCTCTCGCACTTCAACCGCTTCCTGACGGGTATCGAAATCCACCCGGCGGCCGCGATTGGCGCCGGCTTTTTCGTGGACCACGGCATGGGTGTGGTAATCGGGGAGACGACGGAGCTTGGCGACGACGTGATGCTGTACCAGGGGGTAACATTGGGCGGAACCGGATTCGAGCGTGGTAAGCGCCACCCTACATTGGGCAATGGGGTCACGGTCGGGGTCGGTGCGAAGATATTGGGTGCCGTACACGTGGGCGATGGAGCGATCATCGGCGCCGGCGCCGTCGTGCTGCGCGACGTGCCGGCGCATACAACCGTGGTTGGTATTCCCGCTCGCGTGGTATCCGTGCGCGACCCCGGGCGCGGCAGCTCCGAGCGCGTGACGGACGGCACCGGCTCGACCGCCAGCGGAGTGGGCAGTCCTGGTGGTCAGCCACCGGTCCCCGAGGTGGAGATCATTCGCCGCCTGAGCGACAGGGTGCAGGAGCTGGAGACGCGCCTCGCGCGGCTCGAAAGGACCGCTCGGTCGCCCCAAGCCGATGAACCGCTCGGCCTCGGGACGCTCCACGATCCGGCCGCGTTGGCCGACCGCGACCTGGAACCTGGCGGCGCGGAGGCAGCCAATGGCTGCGGTGCCGACCTGACCGCTGGGACAGTACCACCGGAGCGCCACGCGGATTGTGGAGACGCGGCGCGGCGCCTGTCGTCGTCAGGAGGGCGCTCGTGAACCTGGCGCTGTACGACACCCGGCAGCGGCGCAAGGTGCTGTTCGCGCCGCGATCTACTCCGGCGACGATGTATCTGTGTGGCATGACGCCCAAGGCACCGCCGCATATGGGGCACGCGCGGCTGTTCGTCGTCGCCGACGTGTTCCGGCGCTACCTCGCCTGGCGAGACATTCCGCTGACCTACGTCCAAAACTTCACCGACGTAGACGACAAGATCATCGAGCGCGCTCAGGAGCGTGGCGAGGAGCCGCTGGCCTATGCCCGGCGCATGACCGCGGCGTATTTCGAGGTGATGGAGGCGCTGAACGTCCAGCCGGCCGACCACTACCCGCGTGTGACCGAGCACATGGCGGCCATTGTCCGCGTCATCAGCGGCTTGCTGGAGCGCGGGGCCGCCTATGTCGTGGGCGGAGATGTCTACTTTGCCGTGGACGCCTTTCCGGCGTATGGCCGCTTTTCCGGCCGCGTGGAGGAGGGCATCGAAGCCGGACGGCGGGTCGAGGTAGACGCGCAAAAGCGGAATCCGCGCGACTTTGCGCTGTGGAAAGCGGCGGCAGCAGGCGAGCCGGCCTGGGATAGCCCTTGGGGGCCGGGCCGGCCAGGGTGGCACATCGAATGTACGAGCATGGTGTTCGAGTTGCTCGGTCCGCAGATTGACCTGCATGCCGGCGGCGCCGATCTCATCTTTCCACACCACGAGAACGAGATCGCCCAGAGTGAAGCCTACAGCGGGCAGGCGCCGTTCGCGCATCACTGGCTGCACATCGGGCTGCTAATGGCCGGCAGCGAAAAGATGGCCCATTCGCTGAACAACTACACGACCGTCGCCAGCCTCTTGGAGCAATATCCGGCCGAGGCGCTACGGCTGTATCTGCTCTCGGTCCACTACCGCTCGCCCATGACCTTTGCACCGGAGCATATCGCGGCCCAGAGTCGGGGGCTGGAGCGGCTCGTCTACGCGATCCAACGGGAATCGGTGGCCTCACCCCCCGGCCCCCTCTCCACGAGTGGAGAGGGGGAGTCATCTCCTCCCGTCATTCCCGCGCCAGCCGGAATCCAGGGTTCACCGGACGCGGTAGCGGCGCAGAGCCGGCGGCGCTTTATGCGCGCCATGGACGACGATCTCAATACCGCCGCGGCGCTCGGCGTACTCTACGACCTGGCCCGGGAGATCAACCGTGCGGCCGATGACGACGCCGGAGCTGGGCCGCCTGAGCACGCTGGCCAGGTAAGCGAGGCGCAGGAAACGCTCAAAGAGCTGGCGGGTGTTCTTGGCGTGGACCTGACGGCGGTGGCTGCGCGGCTGGATAGCCGGCGGGTTGGCGCGGGCGAGCCGTTCCTGAACCTGCTGCTCGACGTGCGCCGGTCGCTGCGCGGTGAGCGCCTCTATGGGCTGGCCGACGTGATCCGTGATCGGTTGGCGGCTGAGGGAATCACACTCGAAGATCGGGCCGGCGGTACCGCCTGGCGCCGGAGTGACCAACGGGCGGCGCTGGCGGCGGCCCCCGTGATCGGTCTGCTGGTAGAGGTCCGGCAGCACCTCCGCACGGAGCGTCACTTTGCGCTGGCCGATGCGGTCCGCGACCACCTCGCCGAGTTGGACATCGCCATTGAGGACCGTCCCGACGGCTCGCACTGGCGACGACGTTGACCTCATCACGGCCGCAGCGCCGCACACGGCGGACGGGACCGGGGGCGGTCCCGGCGGCGCCCTCCGAGCCGCACTGGCGTTGGGGCATCCATCCCGTCCAGGAGGCCATCCGCGCCGGCCGCGCGGACCGGGTGTGGCTCGCGGGCGAGCCGCCCGGTCGCGGCCGCCTCGCCACACTCGGCCAAGAAGCAGCGCAAGCAGACGTGCCGGTGACGTGGGTCACGCGGGAAGGGTTGACCCAGTTGGTACCGGGCCGGCGGCACCAGAACGCCGTCGCGCGAGTGGCACCGCACCCGGTAATCACGGTGAGCGAGCTAGGGCGGACCGTGCAGCAGGCTGGCCACGCCCCGCTGCTGCTGGTGCTGGACCAGGTACAGGACCCGCAGAATGTCGGCGCAATCCTGCGGACGGCCGAGGCCGTCGCCGTTGACGGCGTGGTGGTGCCGGAGCGTCGCGGTGCCCCCCTCGGCGGTACGGTCAGCCGGGCCTCGGCCGGCGCGCTGGAGCACCTCACTGTCGCGCAAGCCACGAGTGTTGCCGCGGCCCTGGAGCGGCTGAAGGCGCTCGGCTTTTGGATCTATGGCCTCGATCCGCGTGGGCCGACGACCTACGACGCAGCCGACTACCGGCGCCCGGTGGCGCTCGTGGTGGGAGCGGAGGGGCCGGGGCTGCGTCGCCTCGTGGCCGCCAAGTGCGATATGCTGTTAAGACTGCCGCGCTTGGGACACGTGGAATCGCTCAATGTGGCCGTGGCGACCTCGGTCTGCCTCTACCACGCACTGTATCGTCGCCAACAGGACGGCAGGAAGACCTACCCCCAACCCCCTCCCTAGAGGGAAGGGGCTACTGGGTGCTGCGATGACTCCCCTTCCCTAGAGGGAAGGGGCCGGGGGTTAGGTCCACGTATAGGGAGGGTGTGATGGCTAGCTCCGGGCAGCGCAAGGTGCTCACCGCCGACCAGCAGCGGTTCTTTACCGACAACGGGTACCTGGCAATCGAGGGGCTGTACTCGTCGAGCGAGATGGATGAGATGCGCCGTGAGTTTCACGACCTCATCACCAATACCGAGCAGCGCCCCAAGGCGATGTCCTATGACTTCTTGGAGCCGGTGCCCGGCTATCCGCTTGACCCCTACAACCCGAAGAACGTGCGGGGCATCATGGATCAGCCGCTCGCCAACGAGTACTGGTTCAATAACGTCACCGATCCGCGCATCGTCAACGTGTTCATTGACCTCTTTGGGCCGGACATTGACTTCCACAACGGCAAGGTGCGGAACAACCCGCCGGGTTTCACCAATACGCAGGGCTGGCACCAGGACTGGCCCTACGAGCGCCACAGTACGTCCGACCTGGCAGCCGCCATCATCTATCTCGACGAGACGGGTGTTGACGCCGGGGCCACGACCGTCCTGCCCGGCAGCCACAAACGGGGTGAGTGGCCTACGCGCGACGGTCGCACGGTGGCCGAGGAGCAGGTCGAGGGCTATGAGGCCGTGCCCATGCTTGCCAATCCCGGCGACGTGCTGTTTATTCACGTGATGGTACTCCACGCGGCCGGCCACAACTACACCGACCGGTCGAGGCACAAGATCATCAACGAATACAAGACAAAGGATGCGATAGACCGTTGGGGCAACCGCTGCGCGTTCGCCGGTCTGCCGCTCGCCCGCAATGGGCGCGTGCTCATCCCGCAGATCCCTGGTCGGAGCCAGGGACAAGCCTGACGGCCCGCCGTAAGGAGGCTCAAAATGGCGACCACCAACCCTACCATCGCGCCGCTGCGCCAGCGTCTAGCCGCGCTCTTGCGTCGCGGCGTGGCAGCCGCCCAAGAGGGGGGCAAGCTGCCGGTAGTCGCGCTGCCGGACTTCACCGTCGAGCAGCCCCAGCGGCCGGAACATGGCGACTATGCGACCAACCTGGCGATGCGGCTCGCACGCGCCGCGCGTATGGCACCGCGCCAAATTGCCACCGCTATCGTGGAAGCGCTGCCGCCGGACGAGATGGTCGCCGGGGTGGAGATCGCGGGCGCCGGATTCATCAACTTCCGGCTCCATCCGGCGTGGCTCGCAGCCCAGACGGCGGCCATCATCGCGGCCGGTGGCCGGTTCGGCCACACCGACGCGCACGCGGGACAGCGTATTCAAGTCGAGTTCGTCAGTGCCAACCCCACCGGCCCGCTGAACGCCGGCAGTGGTCGCGCCGCGGCGCTTGGTGATGCTTTGGCCAACCTGCTGGTGGCTACCGGTGCGGAGGTCCAGCGCGAATACTATGTCAACGACGCCGGCAGCCGGATGGAAGCCTTTGGCCAGAGTGTCTACGCTCACTACGCGCAGCGCTTCGGCGGCGACGCGGAGGTGCCGGCTGATGGCTACCACGGCGACTACGTGCGGGACGAGGCCGTGGCGCTCGCGGCTACCTTGGGCAATGCCTTGCTGGGGGAGGACGCCGCCGTGGCGGCCGCCGAGCTAGGGCGCTTGGCCATGGAGCACATGACGGACAGTCACCGCGCCGACATGGAGGCGCTGGGCGTCAAGTTCGACGTATGGTTCCACGAGCAGACGCTCTTCGACCGGGGCGACGTGACGAGCACCCTCGACCTGCTACGCGCACGGGGCTACGTCGCCGAGCGCGAGGGAGCCGTGTGGTTTACCTCCTCCGCGCTCGGCGACGACAAGGACAACGTGCTGGTCCGCAGCACGGGAGTGCCGGGCTATCTCGTCTCCGACATTGCCTATCACCGCGACAAGTTCTTCACGCGCCACCTCGATATGGTCATTGACATCTGGGGCGCAGATCATCTGGGGCATGTGCCGCGGATGAAAGCAGCGGCCGAGGCGCTCGGCGTAGAGCCGTCGCGCTTGGTCATCATCGTGCATCAGCTGGTGACGCTCAAGCGCGGAGCAGCGCTGGTGCGCTTGTCCAAACGGACCGGGGCGGTCGTGCCGCTGTCGGAGGTCATCCAGGAGGTCGGGGCCGACGCCTGCCGCTACTTCTTCCTTGCCCGCTCGCCGGACAGCCATATGGACTTTGACTTGGAGCTGGCGGCGCGGCAATCGGCTGAGAACCCGGTGTATTACATCCAATACTCGCACGCGCGGCTCGCCGGCCTCCGGCGTCACGCCGAGCGGCTCGGTTTTACCGCGCATGGGGCCGACCTGGCCCTGTTGACCTCCGCGTCGGAGCAGCAATTGATGCGGTGGCTCTGGCGCTATCCGGAGGTGGTCGAGGATGCTGCGCGCCAGCTCCAGCCGCATCACCTCGCGCACTTCGCACTCGACTTTGCGCGTCAGTTCCACACGTTCTACGAGCAATGCCGAGTAGTGGACGAGGACCGGCCGGAGCTGACGCGAGCGCGACTGCTGCTGGTCGAGGCCGCGCGCATTGTCCTAGCCAACACCCTGGCGCTCATGGGGATCACTGCCCCGGAGCACATGTAGCAAGCTACTCGCTCCTAGCGATGGCGTACACTTGTAGGAGGGGTGGTTCATGGTCTCGCGGCGCTCCTGGAGGGCGCTAACTTACGCAGAGTAAGCCGCACGGGGGCAATTCATGAGCAACGACACCGCACCGGACGAGCAGTACGCATACCTGGAGTGGCGGCCGCACCGCTGGCGCAAGCAGCTATCCCTCAAGGGCCGCAAGATGACCGTGGGGCAGTTCGTCTCTACCATGAGAGTTGAAGACTGGGATGTAGCAGAAGCAGCGCGGCAGTTCGGTCTGCCCGTTGGCGCTGCGGAGGAAGTGGTTGCCTACTATGACCGGCACAAGGACCTCATCATTGCCGAGGCCGAGGCGGAGAAGCGTTGGCTGATCGAGAAAGGCTACCTGCGTGAGCCTGCGCCTCTATCTCGATGACTCGGCCGACAGCGACGAATACCTGCTGCGGCTCACTGCTGCCGGATACGAGGTGGTCAGTCCACGTGACGTAGGCATGGCTGGTAAGGGTGATTGGCTGCACCTTGACTACGCAGCTCGTCACGGGTTGATACTACTCACCTACGACGCGGACGACTTTCAAGAGCTACACCTCGTAAACGAGCAGGTGGTATCTTGATCGTCTACTTGGACAACGACCGGCGGCGTGACATGTATCCATCTGAGGTAGTGCGATCCATCGGGCGGTTGAAAGCCTCTGGCTTGCCTATCGCCGGTGAGCTGCATATCTTGAACCATCGGCGTTCGTAACGCAGAGGGGAGAAGGCCGGGTGACGGGCCACAGCCGCACGGATAGGGCCAAGGTGTGGTGCGGCTGTGGCCCGTCAGGGGGTGCGGCGTGGTCGGTGCCGGTGCCGAGAGGGGAGACACAATGAGTAGCAGTGGGCGTATCCGCGTTGGGGTGATCGGCTGCGGGAGTATTGCTCAGATTATGCACCTCCCGTATCTCCGCGAGCTAGACGACCGCTTCGCAATCACTGCCCTCTGCGATGTGTCGCCGGGCACGCTGGCTGCGGTGGCGGCAAAGTACGGCGTGCCTGATGAGCGCTGCTTCGCGGACTATCGAGACCTTTGTGCCAGCCCGGCGCTCGATGCCGCCCTCATCTGCTCCAGCGGCTCGCACGTGCCACCAGCGCTCGCGGCCCTGGCCGCCGACAAGCATGCGCTCGTCGAGAAGCCGCTCTGCTACACCCGACGCGAGGCGCAAGCGTTCGTTACCGCGGCCCAGGCTGCCCGTGAGCGCAGCGGCATTGTGACCCAGCTCGCGTATATGAAACGGTACGATCCCGGCTATCGGTACGGACAGCGCCGCGTGCGAGCTATGCAAGCTGCCGGTAGCCTGTTTTTCGTTGACGCGCGGCACATGCACCCCAGCAACGACCTCTATACGGCGCACCACCCGGTCCATCGCGCGCCCGACGTGCCGGCGGCGATCCGGGCGGCGGCGCAACGGGAGCATGAAGCCGCGTTGACTGAATCGTTGGGGGCGGCGGCGACGGCCGCGCAGCGGGGCGCTTTCGGGACACTGATGGGATCGAGCATCCACGACATCTACTCGTTGCGTGGGCTGCTCGGCCGTCCTGAGGACATCCTGGCCATCGAGGTGTGGGGGAGGAACATCGCTGCGCTGCTGCGCTATCCCAATGGTGTGCGCGTGAGCTACACCTGGGCTGACCTGGGCCAGCTACGGGAGTTTCGGCAGGAGTTCGCGTGCTACGGCGCCGACGAGCGGGTGACGATTACGTTCCCATCGCCGTTTCTGCGGTCCGCGCCCACTATCGTCACGGTGCAAGCGATGGAAGAGGGCGAGGACGGACCGGTGCATACGGAAACGCGCGTCACTGCCTCCTACGAAGAGGCGTTCAAGCGGGAGTGGCTGCACTTCCACGAGTGCATCACGCAGGGCGGCCCACCGCGCACCGGCGCTGAGGCTGCCCTGCACGACACCGAGTTCATTATCGAGCTGGCGCGTGCGATCCGCTAGGTGGTGTTGACACCGGGTTCCCGCCAGTGTGGGCATGACTGGGACACGTTCAACCGCGCCCTGGATATGGCAACAACGACCCCAAAGATACCCTTGATGACCAGCAGAGCAAGGGCAAAGCAGACCGGCGGGTTCCGTACCTCAACACGGCCTCCCGACCGTAGGCAGCGGCGCTAGTCGTCCTCGGCTAGGACTTTCTCGGCGGTAGCAAGGGCTTGGAGGGCTTGCTGCGCGGCGAAATGGGCTTGGCGCTTGGCGATGATGTTGGCTGGGTTGTTGGCAACGGCTTGCATTGCCTTGGCATGGGCTTGGGCAGCGGTAGCGGCGGTTTCCAAGGCAGCGGCCGAGGCTTGGGCGCGCTCGGCCAGGGCTTGGGCGTCCTCGGCCAGGGCTTGGGCGTCCTCGGCAGTAGCTTGGTCTTCCTCGGTAACGGCCGGGACTTGGGCGTCCTCGGCCAGAGCTTGGGCGCGCTCGGCCAGGGCTTGGGACTCCCTGGCACGGGCTTGAGCACGCTCGGCAATGCTTTGGGCGCGCTTGGCTAGGGCATCGGCAGTGGCGCTCATAGATGCTCCTTTCCTCACCGCGACTTGGCGGCGGTTCTACCGGTCGATACTTTCGGCCGCCTGGTGGGCTACCACGCAGCCTACCTTGCCGAACGTCTGAGCAAGCCGTCCCCTGTAGGGGCTGCAATGATGCCGCTGGTAGTTGACGGCCCAGCGTTGCAGGACATCTTGCGGGATAGATTAGATTCCATTCGCTATGCTCCACAAGCGCGTGCTCGGCCGCGTCAGTCGTCGAAGAGGCGCTTGACCAGGTTGAGGAACTCGCCGCGGATTTGGGCGCGATTGGCGACGGTGGCAACGTAGACGATGGGGTCGTAGTCGTCGAGGCCGGACGTGACGGTTAGGTCAGCGGTCGTTTGCCCTTGGTCCCGCAGCCAGTGTAGCGCCCGGCTGAGAAGGGCGGAGGCCAGCCCCTTGCCGCCGAAGTCGCGTAGCACCAGGACGCCCCAGTCGAAGGCATCCTCGCCGTCGGTCGGGACCTTCGCGTCGCACAGTGCTACGGGGTGCCCATCGTGGTAGGCGATGAAGTACGTCTGCTGGGGTTCGCCCGGCCCGTTTGCTCTGCCGATGACCGCTTCGACCGCCACGCGCACCCGTACCTCGGCGCGCTCGGCAAAGCCGGGAAGGTCGGCCGGCTGAAGCTCTACCCGATACCACTTCCGGTCCTTGCGCGGGTCTTTCCACCACGTCCAGTAGGGCTGATACGAGTTGAGGACGAGCCGGCCGATCTCTACCGGGTCCGGGTGAGGTGTCCGGACAATCCGGACGTGGTCCGGCAGTGGAATGTCCGCCAAGTTGGTGAGGTCCCAGCCCAGCACGACGGTCCGCCGCGAGGACCAGTAGCCCAGATTGTAGAAAGGCAGCGCTAGACCCTGCCCGTCGAGGATGAGGGCATCAATCTTGGTGACTTGCTGCGCCCGGAGGTGCTGTTCAGCCGCCGCAATCAGGCGCTCGGGGAGGTCGGCGGTACCCTCTTGACCGGCCTCGACCGTGAGGTCGGTGATGAGGCCGTGGTGTAGCTCGGGGTCGTCTCGTTGCGCGAGCCGCACGGCCCCGACGATCTCCGCGCCACGGCGGGCGACCAGCAGCTCACTGGGGCCGTACCGCAGCAGATTCAGCTCGCGGCGCACCCCCAGTAACCGCCCCGGCACCGCCGCGAGTGGCTCGATGATCGTGTCTTGGATTGCGGTCTCACTCATCGCGTCGCTTCCCAGCCGCTCGGTACTCTGCAAGCGCGATTATACCAGGCTTGTTGCAGCCTTCCTCGCGCGACAGAAGCTCACTTTTTCCCAACAACTGCGTGTTCGGTGGCAGAGTACGCTCCCTCACTCTGCTTTGTAGTGGGCCAAGTAGCGTCAACGGACCGTAGTTGACGCACTATTGCGCTGGGAGTAGGATGCTTTGCAGCGTGCTGCCCGTACTCCTGTTGCGGCCGCACCGGTAGCGACGCTTGGGGCGAGCGTTGCCGGAGCGCTCAGGGCAAGGGCGGAGTCGCTCACCTGAGCGTCGTGAAACCGCAAGTACCGGAGGTGTGACGATGGGACGACCCGTGACTCTCTTCACCGGCCAGTGGGCCGACCTCCCACTGACCACGCTGGCCGAGAAGGCCGCCGGCTGGGGCTACGAGGGCCTTGAGCTGGCCTGTTGGGGTGACCACTTCGACGTCGAGCAAGCCGCCGCCGATCCGGCCTACTGCGCCGGGCAGCGGGCCATCCTGGCGGAGCATGGCCTCGACGTGTGGTCTATCTCCATGCATCTGCAAGGCCAACTCGTGCTGGACCCGAACGATGCGCGCAGCAACGGCTTTGCGCCCGACGAGCTGGCCGATCAGCCGGAGGAAATCCGCGCGTGGGGCACTCGGCAGATGTTGGCCGGGCCCCAGGCTGCCAAGAACATCGGCGTGCAGGTCATCAACGGGTTTACCGGCTCTTCGATCTGGCACCTGATCTACTCGTTCCCCCCGACCGAACCGCAGCTGATCGCCGACGGGTTTCGGCTCTTCGCCGAGCGTTGGAATCCCATCATGGACGAGTTTGGCAAGCACGGCATTCGCTTTGCCTTGGAGATCCATCCCACGGAGATCGCTTTCGACCTCTACTCGGCCGAGCGTGCGCTGGAAGCGCTCGACCACCGGCCGGAGTTCGGATTTAATCTCGATCCCAGCCACCTCATCTGGCAGGGGGTGGATCCGGCCATCTTTGCCCGCCACTTCGCCGACCGTATCTATCACGTCCACGTCAAGGACGCCAAGATCAACCGTGACGGCAAAGCGGGCATCATCTCCAGCTACCTGCCGTTCGGGGACCACCGGCGGGGCTGGGACTTCGTCTCGCCAGGACATGGGGACATCAACTTCGATAACTTCATCCGGGCGCTGAACGACATTGGCTATCAAGGGCCGCTCTCGGTGGAGTGGGAAGACTCGGGCATGGACCGGGAGTGGGGGGCAGCGGAGGCGGCGCAGTTCGTGAAGCGGATTGACTTTGCGCCGAGCGCCGTGGCCTTCGACGCCGCCTTTGGTGAGGATTAGAGCGAGCATGCTTGAGGAGGAGCGCGATGTCTGAGCAGCAGGTGGGCTTTGTGACGATGGGCACGGCCGCTGGGGCCGGCGAGTCCCCGACGATTGGCGTGGGGATGCTCGGCTACTCGTTCATGGGCAAGGCGCACTCCAACGGTTTCCGCAAGCTGCCGTACATGGCGTGGCCGCCGCCGGCCGTGCCGGAGCTGGTGGCCATCTGTGGACGCAACGAGACGGCGGTGCAAGCGGCAGCGCAGCGTTTCGGGTATGCCGGCTACTACACCGACTGGCGCGAGATGCTCCAGGACGACCGCATCCAGCTATTCGATAATGGCGGGCCGAATAACGTGCATGCCGAGCCGTGCATCGCAGCGGCCGAAGCCGGGAAGCACGTCCTCTGCGAGAAGCCGCTGGCGCGTACTGCCGCCGAGGCCAAGCAGATGCTCGACGCCGTACACAAGGCCGGTGTGAAGCACCTCTGTGCCTTCAACTATCGGTTTGTGCCGGCTATTCGCCAGGCTCGGTTGCTCATCGAGCGTGGCCTGTTGGGCCGCATCTACCACTTCCGCGCCCGCTACCTCCAGGAGTGGGGAGCGGACCCGACGGTGGCCCAATGGCGCTACCATGCCGACCTCGCCGGCAGCGGCGCCCTCGGCGACCTCGGCGCGCACATCATTGACATCGGCCGCTTTCTGGTTGGCGAGCCGCGGCGCGTGATGGCGCTGGCGGCGACGTTCATCGGCGAGCGCGACGACCCGGACGAGAGCGGCAGTCGGCGGTCGGTGGATGTGGACGATGCTTTTGCGGCCGCCGTCGAGTTCGAGAACGGGGCGGTCGGCACGCTCGAAGCGACGCGCTTCGCCACCGGCCGTAAGAACCTCAACACGTTCGAGATCAACGGGGAGAACGGCTCGATCTCGTTTAATCTCGAACGGCTGAACGAGCTGGACGTACACTTGCCCAACGCTGATCCGGCCGACGCGCAGGGCTTTCGGAACGTGCTAGTTACCGAGGCCAACCATCCCTTCTACGAGTGGTGGTGGCCGCAGGGACATATCATCGGTTGGGAGCACACGTTCGTCCATGAGATCGCGCATCTACTGGATGCCATTGTCAACGACAAGGACGTGGCACCGTATGGGGCGACGTTCGAGGACGGCTACCGGAACGCCGTGATCTGCGACGCGATCTTGCAGTCGGCCCGCGAGCGGACGAGCGTGGACATCCACTACTAGCATGTTGCGTTGCACCAACGTCTTGCACTTGAGGAGGAGCAGATGGCTGTTTTTCTGCACACGCGCATCCGCGTCAGCGACCTTGAGCGTTCGGTCAAGTTCTACTGCGATCATCTCGGTTTCCGGGTGAAGAGCCGCAGCGAGCGCTCGCCCCAGGGCAACCAGGTGGTCCATCTGGAGCTACCGGGCAACGCGCCGACGCTGGAGCTGACCTACTCCGCCGACTACAACCTCAATGTGCCGGAGGACCTGATGCATCTCGCCATCGGCGTACCCGACCTGACGGCAAAGTGCGCCGAGCTTGAGGAGAACGGCCTGGAAATCTGGCCCGACGGCTGGCGCAAGGTCTTTGCCGGCGGTCACAAGATGGCCTTCATAGACGACCCGGACGGCTACGAGATCGAGTTGCTCGAACGCCAGGACGCCTAGCTGGTCCTCGTCTCTGACGGGCGGGGGGTCAGCCGGCGGGAGCGCGTGCGTCGGCTTCCGCTGGGTTTTCCTGATCCAGGAGAAACGCCACAAATCGCGTGCGTAGTGCCGACCGGGTGCGGTGCCGCAGCTGCGGATCGCCACGCTCCAGTGCCAGCAGCTCTGCCTCCGTGGGGAAGTGCGGCGGACATGCCGTCTCATGGGCCGGGTCGTGTGGAGAGCGTGTAGGCATGTTCATCGTGGTGTTCATGGGCGCGGCGATTTTGGACAGCGCGGCCACCCCTTGGCCGTGCGCTACCAATGAGGTGATAACGATTCAGGCTTGTCCCGGTTGTGGCCTCATCCCCGGCCCCTCGCAAGGGTAGGTTTTTCGTGTGGAGTAACCTACTCCTGTCTCTGGCTTCCGGCACAAGCCGGAATGACGAGTGCCTGGGCGCAGTGAATCGCGCCCCTACACGAACCGCTCCAGCGCCGAGTGATAGAGGGGCGGCGGCGGACGCTGCCGGACGCTGTGCTGTCTCCCCGACCCGGTCAGGGAAGGGGCCGGGGGGTGTAATATCCGCACCTACCCGCTGGGGATGGGGCGCCACGCGACGCGCTGTGCCATGCGGTTGAGCTGGCGGTTGTGATCGGGCGTCAGCGCACGCCAGTGCCAACGCTGGTCCAATCGCACAAGCCAAAAGGCCATCATACTGGTGGCAAAGAGCGCCGGGGACGAATCCACGGGCAGTCGCTGTGCGGACCAGCCGTTGGTGAGCACGACGACGTGACCATCGCTCACCTCCCGCCATCCCAGCACCCGCGGTCGAGAGTCGGTCAGCATGGCTTGCAGGAGGTGCGTTGGGTCGGTGGTCCGTTCTTGGTCGGTGGGCAGCGTGCCGCGATAGGGCGCGACGCGCACCCCTTCCGGCCAGACTAGCGCGGCTATCGCCAGTCCGTCGCGGCGCTGGAGGCCGCGCCGGAGCTGCTGCAACGCCTGGGTGAGGGCGGGAGCGACGTTCGTCTCGGTGGAACTCCCGGTTGGTGGCGTCTGCGGACCCACCGTCAGGCGGCGGCCGGTCGGGATACGGCTTTGATCCCAGCGCGTCAGGGCGTAGAACGCAGCGGCCACCACGCCGAGCGCAGCAGTCCGGCGCCAGTAGCGCAGCTCGTCCAAGACGACTTCGCGCTGGCTGCGGGGTGCAGCGTCAGGGGCCTCGTCTTCAACCGGCTCATGCGGAGAGACCGTTGTAGCAGGAGCATCGGCTCCGGGGAGCGGCTGTGCTTCTGCCGAAGGAGGCGGCGCGGCTACGTCGTCCGCCGGGATGGCGGCGTCACCGGCGGCACTGTGCGGATCGGGAGGTTGCGTTGACACGTTCTTATGCTGCGGAGCGCGGCTCGTGCAGAGACTATCTAGGGAGGCAGGGGTGGGCGCGACGCCTCCCTCTCAGTATACGGGGCAAACCGGGTACGGGCACGCAGGGACGGTCAAACGGTGGCACGCTGGCGGGCTAGCTCGACCAGCGTGCGGACTCCGTAGCCGGTGCCGCCTTTGGGCATGTAGGGCCCCTCTTCACTCCCCATCGCCGGGCCGGCGATGTCGAGATGCAGCCAGGGAGTATCCTTGGCAAAGCGCTTGATGAACATAGCGCCGGTGATGGCGCCGCCAAAGCGGCCACCGGTGTTCTTGATATCGGCTACGTTGCTCTTCAGCTCTTTCTTGTACACGTCGTCCCAGACGGGCAGCTCCCAGGCCAGCTCGCCAACCGCCGCCGCCGCGCCCCGGACCTCGGCAGCCAAGTCGGCGTCGTTGCTCATGTAGCCGGCCACCCGGTTGCCGAGCGCCACCAGGCAGGCGCCGGTGAGCGTGGCGAGGTCCACGATGCTCGCGGGCTTATACCGCCGGGCGTAGGCAAGCCCGTCGGCCAGAATGAGCCGCCCCTCCGCGTCGGTGTTGATGACCTCGATGGTCGTCCCGTCCAGCGCCCGCAGGATATCGCCGGGCCGGATGGCCTCGCCGCCGGGCATGTTCTCGGTGGCCGGGACCAAGCCGACGACCCGCAGCGGCACGCCGAGGCGGCCGATGGCGCTCATGGCGCCGAGCACCGCCGCGCCCCCGGCCATGTCCATCTTCATCTCCTCCATCCCGGAGGACGGCTTGATCGAGGTGCCGCCGGTATCGAAAGTCACGCCCTTCCCCACCAGGACGAGCGGCGCTTGCTCGGCGGTGCCCTCCGGCTCATGCTCGACGACGATGAACGCGGGCGGCTCGCGCGAGCCACGCGCGACCCCCAACAGCGCGCCCATCCCCTCGGCCTCGATGGCCTCGTGGTCGAGCACCGTGCAGCGGAGACCGGACTCGCCGGCCATCGCGGTCGCCGCCGCCGCGAGCGCGCGCGGCGGGAGGTCGTTCCCCGGCCGGTTGACCAAATCGCGTGCCCAGCAGACGGCATTGGCGATGGTCTCGCCCTGCCTCAGCCCCTCTTGCAGCACACTGAGCTTGGAGGCGTCGAATTCGACTACGGTCAGGCGCTCGACCTCGCGGGCGGCCTGTTCCGCCTCAGCATCCGTGCTTTGGTACTCTCGGAAGCGATAGAGGCCGAGTAGCGATCCCTCGGCCACGGCTTGGGCCGCGTCGCCGGTCTCCAAGCCACCGATTCCCGCCCCATGGACGATAGTTGCCACGTGCCGCGCGCCGAGGTCGCGCGCGCGCTTGGCGGCGGTGGCCGCCGCCTGACGCACGTGGTCGAGCTTGAAGTCGTCCTGCTTGCCCAAGCCGACGACCAGCACCCGCTGGGCCGGCAAAGCGTCCGGCAGCGACTGGGCAAAGGCGCCCCCACCCGGTACTGCTTGCGCGCCGCGGGCGGGGAGATCGACCGGACCGGAACGCGGGGGATACAGGACGAGGACCTCGTTGAGCTTGCCCTTGAAGTCACCGGCCGCGATCACTTGGGAGATCATCCCTCCCAAGTGTGCGTCTACGGCGCCGGTGGCTCCGCCGGGCGTGGTGACGCCCTCGAACAGATTGACGACAATCGCATCGGCCGCCGTCTCGTCAATGCGTCCGGCGACTAGCTCCAGCTCCATCCACTACTCCTCTCGACCGCTTGGTAGCATACTGCGCCTCCGCCTCACCCCCTCTCCATCGCCGAGCGATAGAGAGGGGGAGTCTGCCGAACGTCATTCCCGCGAAAGCGGGAATCCATCATCCCCGCCGCTGGATTGCGGCTTGTGCTGGCATGACGACCGTCTAGGCGCGATTCATCGCACCCCTCCACAAAAAACTTACCTCTGTCAGGCGAGTGAGGCCGGGGTTACGTCAGACTGTACCGGTCTGCCGAGTATAGCACCTAGAGCTGTCGGTGCCTCACCCCCCGGCCCCCTCTCCACATGTGCGGAGAGGGGGAGTGTGGGGGGCAGGCAGCGGGAGAGGACCAAGTCGCAGGGGGTGCAGCGGGCTGTAGCCCTGTCCGCCTGGGGAGCGGGGGTCTCACAAGAATAGGTAAAAATCGGTGCAATGGGTGCTTGTAGGGGCACGGCATGCCGTGCCCCTCCCCCTGGATCAAGTCCAGGGCCGGCGCTGGGCACAAAGCGCGTGGGGACCCTCCAGCAACCAATACCTACCCCTGTCAGGAGGGCCAGGTGAGCGAATCTTAGCGGCCCAGGATGAAGCCGATGACGGCGCCGGCGGCGATCAGCCAGAGCGCATCGATCTTGAAGCGTGCCAGGGCTACGGCGGCCACTGCACAGACGGCGATGGCCCAGGGCGTCGTCAGGGCCACGGCGGCCAGCGGTACTGACGCCGCGGCGATGGCCCCGACGACGGCCGCGCTCACGCCCTTGAGGAACGCGCGGGCGTAGGCATTGTGCTGGATACGGGCCAGGAATGGGCCGGTGCCGAACAGCACGTACAAGAACGACGGCAGGAAGACCGCGATTGTCGCAACCACCGCTCCGGCCCAGCTGGCCGCCATGAAGCCCACGAACGTCGCTGTGGTCACGATGGGGCCGGGCGTCGTCTGGCCGAGGGCGACCCCGTCGAGAAATTGCTGGTGCGTCAGCCAACCGAACTGCTCCACGGCGTCGCCCTCGATTAGTGGGATCAGGACGTAGCCGCCGCCGAAGAGCAAAGCTCCGGCCTTCAGGAAGACCCAGATCAGGGCCGGTAGGGCGGTGAGGTTGGCGGTCCAGGAGGTCGTTGGTGCTTGGAGCAGCAGTAACCCCGCGGCCGCGGCCGGTGAGCGGGGGAACCCTGGGAGTCGCCCGCCGGGGGCGCCGTAGAGCCAGATGCCGAGCAGCCCGGCGGCGAGCAGGGCGACCAGCTCGCCTCCCCGTACCGCCAGCGTCAGTGCCATGCTCGCCAGGCCGATCAGCAGCAAACGCCAGTCAGTAATGCCGGTGACGGCCAGCCGGTAGGCGGCGATGACGATAATCGCCACGACGACCGGCTTCAGGCCCGCAAACACGGCCCCCACTTCCGGGATGGTGCCGTAGGTCCGGTAGGCCCAAGAGAGTGCCAACAGCATGACAAAGGCCGGCAGGATGAACGCCAAGCCGGAGATGAGGCCGCCAAGGCGACCGGCACGCAGATAGCCGAGATGAATAGCCATCTCGGTCGAGTTCGGGCCGGGGATGAGGTTGGTCGCCGCGAGGGCGTCCAGAAAGTGCTGCCGGTCTATCCATTTGCGCCGGCGCACGGCCTCTTCCTCCATCAGCGCGATGTGGGCCGTCGGGCCGCCAAAGCCGATCACGCCCAGCTTGAAGAAGAGGCCGGCCACCTCGCCAAGGGAACCACCGGATCGCTTGTGTTCTGTAGCCATGCGTTTCCTAAAACCTCCGCTTGTCAGGTCTGCACCACCCTAGCCCCGTCGGCCCCCTCCTTTCCATGGTGTGGAGAGGGGGCGGGGGGTGAGGCGCCGGTCGCCGCCGCGACGCGGTTCCGGCCGGCCGCTTTGGCGGCGTAGAGTGCCGCGTCGGCCTGCACCACCAGCGCCGGACCGTCGTTGGCGTGGTCGGGATAGGCCGCCACCCCCAGGCTGATGGTCAGCGAGAGCGGCGTCCCGACGTTGACGGGACGGGTCTCGATGCTGCTACGGGTGCGCTCGGCCAGCGTTAGCGCTTGGCTGAGGTTGGTCTCGGGGAGGAGGATGGCGAACTCCTCACCACCGTAGCGGCACACGTAGTCGGTGGCGCGCACGGCGCCGAGCAGTAGTCCCGCTACGTGCTGCAGCGCCAGATCGCCCATCGGATGCCCGAACGTATCGTTGACCCGCTTGAACCGGTCAATATCGACCAGTGCTAACGCTAGGGGACGGTGGTAGCGCGCCGCCCGCCGCGTTTCCCGTTCGAGTGCCACGTCGAAATAGCCGCGGTCGTATAGCCCGGTCAGCTTATCGTGGGTCGACTCGTCGGTGAGCTGCGCGTTAAGCTCACGTAGACGCTGCAAGTATTGCGCCGTGTCGGCCATGGTCGCCTCCACGTAGGCGTCGGCGAACGCCAACATGGCCAGGTCAACCACGTGCTGCACCTGCTGCGTGGCGGCCAGCACGGCGGCGGGGTCATCCGCCCAAGCGGTCTCAAGCACGCGCTTCATGCCGCTGCGAAGCTCGGCGAATGCACGCAGCGCCTCGGACAAGCGGAAGCCTTGCTTGGCGCGCCGTTCGGCCAGCGCAACGGCAAACGCCCGCAGTGCCCGCACCTCCCCGGAATCCAGCGCTCGGACCAGCGCGTCGAATGCTGCGCCCGTGCTCTTGCGTAGGGCAGCCGGCGGCTGCGTCGCGTAGCCGGTGTCAGGCATCCCGCGGAGCGTGTGCGCGAGGGACTCGACGGTCTCATCACGGGCGCAGCGGAGGACAATGCCAAGCCGACTCCCGACGATAGCGTCGGCACGGGAAGCCGCCGCCGGTGTTTTCAGGTCTTGCCTCTCTAATCAGTAGTCAGTGGTCAGTAGTTGGTGGTTAGCTACGAGAGCCACTGGCTACTGATTTACCACTCGCGCAGGCTGTCGGTGGCCGATAGGCCGGCGTCTTGGCCGAGCGCAAAGGCGGTGGCGATGAGATTACGCTCACCCGACACGATGTCCCCGGCGGCAAACAGGCCCGGTACCGGCTCGCCGGCCGACGTGAGCACCTGTCGGTCGTCGTTGACGATCAGCAGCCCTTCCTCGTCGGTCTGCACGTCCCAGCCGGCGAGGTACTGCGTGTTGGGAATCAGCCCCTCGTCCACGAGGAAGCCGTCGAAGTAGCGCTCGGTACCGTCGGCAAACCGAAACCCCAGCAGGTCGGTGCGCCGGCCGATGTGCGCCGCGATCCGCGTCTCGACAAGCTCGATACCCTGCTGCTGCAAGGTTGCCAAGTGCTCTGCCCGTAGGCCGTGGGGACGACCGTTGGTCAGAATGGTGATCTTGTCGGTGAAGTCCTGTGTGCCGCGGGCGGCGCCGAAAGCGTCGTCTCCCAGCGCGAGGATGGCGAGGTGCTCGTCAATGTGCAAGTGTCCGTCGCAGCGAATGCAGACATGCCAGCCGCGCCGGTTGCCCGCAAAGCGAAAGACGGTTCGGTACCGCTGGTAAAGGCGCTCCGCTTGCTCGTTGACCTCGATGTCGGGCCATACGTCGTCAAATCCCGAGGCCACGACGACGGTGCGGGCGCGGAAGCGGGCGCTGGTCGGCGGGCGGCCGCCGCGTAGCGGCTCGACCGACGTTTCCAGCGCAAAGAGCGTCGTCTCGACATCGAGCGCCTGGAGCTTGAGCACGTAGCCGGGTTGGTACTCGATACCGGTGCGCCGGGTGCGACCGCCGATTGTCACCTCACGCACCGGGCGGCTGGCCATCCAGTCGCGCAGTGCCCGCATGAAGTGGCTGCCGATGACGCCTTGGAAAACGGGGGCATCCTCGATCTGCACCGACTTCGACCAAAAGGCCCGCCCTTTGAGATGGCTGATCGGCCCGGCATCGAGTACGAGCACGTGGCGGGCCTGGTGGGCAGCGGAGATCGCGGCCTGCGCCCCGGCCGGCCCGGCACCGATGACGGCTACGTCGTAGACGGTGCCGGTGCCGCTGGCAGTTGTCATAAGGCTGGCGCTCCTCGCCTCGGCTGAGGCGATTGTACCTGTGGCAGCGGCCTCCGTGCTGGCAGGAGGGAGAGTTGACCTCACCGCATGGTGGAGAGGGGGTGCGGCGCGCCGGTAGAGGCTTGACGCTCAAGCCGTACCCCCGGTACTATGCAGGGCGGTGCTTCCGTCCCTGCGAGGGACCTACTTCACTCGTTCCACCGGCACGCTCCCTCACGCAACCCCATGTTAAGCACCCGCGTGCGGTGCGTTGTGCCGCAGTTGCTGGGGCGGACTGGCGGTGGGACACGGCACAATCGCCGGCGCGCTCCGAGTAAGCGCACGAGCTTGCCTCCTGGCTATTGATAGGCCAAATGGAAGCCACCCCTCAAGAGGGAGTGATCTACAAGTGGAACCGGTTGTATTTCTTGTTATCGGCATCGTGACGGCGGGTGTAGCAGCGTTCGCTGTCGGCACCGTATTCGGCCAGCGGCGGCGTGAGGCGGCTGTACGTCAGCCCGACGAGGAGGTCGCCGAGCTTCTAGCCCAGGCGCAGTCGCGCCGCGAAAAGCTGCTCGCGGCGGCGCGAGACGAGGCGGCGCAGCTACGTCAAGCCGCCGAGCGGGACGGACGTGAGCGCCAAGGGCGGCTGGAGCGCCGCCAGCAGCGGCTCAACCAGTGGGAAGAAAACATCGAGCAGCGTGCCGGGCGGCTGGAGCAGCGCGAGCGTGCCATCACGCGGGAGAGCGCGAAGGTCGAGCAGCTACACGCGCAAGCGCAGGCCGCGGCCGAGCAGCAGTCTGAGCTTCTAGAGCGCCTGAGCGGCCTATCTCAGGAGGAGGCCAAAGAGCTGCTCTTGAAGCGGATCGAGGCGCAGACGCACCAAGAGGCGGCCCGCAGAGTGCGGGACATCGAACGACAAGTGCAGGAGGAAGCGGAGAGTCGCGCGCGTCGGATCATTACCGAGGCGATCCAACGCTACGCCGCGGATCAAACGGTCGAGGTGACCCAAACGGTCGTGCCCATCCCCAACGACGAGATGAAGGGCCGGATCATCGGCAAGGAGGGGCGGAATATCCGGGCGCTGGAGCAGGCTACCGGCGTAGACCTCATCATTGACGATACGCCCGAGGCGGTCGTGCTCTCCAGCTACGATCCCATTCGCCGCGAGATTGCCCGGCACGCCCTCTCCAAGCTGGTCCTCGACGGCCGCATCCACCCCACCCGCATCGAGGAGCTGGTGGCTAAGGCCAAGGTCGAGGTCGAGGCAAACATTCGCCAGGAAGGCGAGAAGGCCGCCTATGAAGCCGGCGTCCACGGGCTACCCAAGGAGCTGATCCGCACGCTGGGCCGCTTAAAGTTCCGGACCAGCTATGGACAGAACGTGCTCAATCATTCGCTGGAGGTGGCGCTGCTCGCCGCGACCATGGCCGGCGAGCTACACGCGGACGTGGATATTTGTCGTCGTGGCGGGCTGCTCCACGACATTGGTAAGGCGGCCACGGCGGATGCGGAAGGCTCGCACGCGCTCGTTGGCGCGGAGATGGCTCGTCAGCACAACATTGCCCCCAAGATCGTGCATACGATTGCAGCGCACCACTTCGAGGAGGAGCCGCAGACGGTCGAGGCGTTTCTGGTCGCGGCAGCCGATGCGATCTCGGCATCGCGTCCTGGCGCCCGCCGCGAGACGACTGAGGACTACATCCGGCGCTTGTCCGCGCTCGAAGAAGTGGCAAGCTCGTTTCCCGGCGTGGAGCGGTCGTTCGCCTTACAGGCCGGACGCGAAATCCGCATTATGGTCACTCCCGAAGAGGTGGACGAGTACGCGGCTCATCGGCTGGCCTCGGACATCGTCAACAAGATCGAAGAGTCGCTCAACTACCCCGGCCAGATCAAGGTGACGGTGATCCGCGAGACGCGCTTCGTCGAGTACGCGCGCTAGGGGCAGCGTGTGCCCCGGCACTCGTCATTCCGGCCTGGAGCCGGAATCCAGCGCCGTCTCGGCAATGGCTCGCTCCACGCTACGGATGACCTCCCTTGCCAAGTCCCGGTATGCTGGCGCTAGACCGCCGAGCATCCGCTGCATCGGTGCGGCGCTGTCCTGATGTGTCAACGGCTCCGGCTGCGCCCTCGGCAGCGTGTAGAGGCCGCCGGCGCGCCGGCCGAGCCGGGCAGCGCCCGCTGCGCGCTCGGCCGGTGACACGCTCAGGAGACCGGCGAGGCGCTCGGCGTCGAACCCCAGGAGGATGCCGGCCTGGTACAGCGTGCCGGCGCGGCGGCGGACTTGGCACAGCCCCACGACCTTGCGCCCGGCTACCAGCACCTCATAGGGCGACCGGCCGCCAAAGCAGGTGCGTTGGAGCACGGTCACGCCGGGGTACTCGGCAGCGCGGAGCGCGGCGGCATCGCGGCGTGCTGCCTCGGGCGCAACGGCGCGGGCTGTCCAGCCGAGGCGCCTTAACGCTCGCGTCAATGCTGTGCCGAGCCAGGCATAGGCCCGCACTACGTCGCGGTGGCCCAAACGGTGCGCGGCCGGCAGCACGACATCGAGGTTGAGCAGCCCGTCATCGGTCAGGACCGCCGTGCCGCCCGAAGAGCGACGTACCATCGGCAGGCCGGCGCGCTGACACGCGGCGGTGTCGAAATCGTCGCGCGGCTGCCCTACTCCGAGCACCAGCGCCGGCTGCGGCGTCACGTACCAGCGCAGCGCCGGGATGCCGTCGGCGCTAACCGTAGCAAGCAGGCGCTCGCTGCCCCCCAAGAGGTCCGCTGCGGTCCCCGGCGGCTCGTAGATGAGGCGCCAGCCCTCACCCTCGTCGTCATTGCTCTGAAAATAGCCCCTGGGAGCGTGGATTCCCGCGTTCGCGGGAATGACGGGCCGGGCGGCCAGGCCGCTCGGTGCGGCGCAAGGAGCGGATTCGCGGTGGGTCATCGGTAGCCAGTCGGAGGGTCAGTCGGTGAGCGGATCGAAGGCGTGCTCTGCGACAGCCGCGTCGTTGAGGCGTAGGCCCAGCCCTGGCCGATACGGGACGGCCAGGAACCCGTCCTCGATACGCTCCGGGGGATCAACCAGGCCGGCCCGGTAGGGCACCTCGCCCCAGGCGTACTCGAGGATCAGGAAGTTGCTCATCGAGGCGCAGGCTTGGACGCTGGCCGCGGTAGCGACAGGCCCGCTGGGATTGTGAGGGGCAACGAGCAGTTGCCACGGCTCGGCCAGCGCCGCTATCCGCTGCAGTTCGGCATGGCCGCCGACGTGCTTGATGTCCGGCATCAGCACGTCGGCCGCGCGCTGTACGATCATATCGCGGAACTCGACGCGGTCGTGTAACCGCTCGCCACTGGCAATCATCATCTCGGCGCCCGCCCGCACCTCGACTAGGCCCTCCATTTTGTCGTGTGGCACCGGGTCTTCCAGCCAGAACAGCCCGACCGGCGCCAGCTCGCGGGCCACGCGGGCGGCGATGGCCGGCGTGAGCCGACTGTGGCAATCAACGAGCACCAGCGCCGCCGGCCCCACTGCCGAGCGCACCGCATGCACGCGCTCCACTCCCAGCTCAATCGTGCGCCACGTCTCCGGTTGATCGAGGTCGCGCGGCTGTACGTCGTCGAACGGTGCCAGCTTCACGCCTTGAAAGCCTTCAGCCACCGCTGCCCGCGCGTTGGCCGCGAAGCCTTCCGGCCGGCGATCCGTCGTAGCGCGATTGATGTTGGCGTAGAGCCGGATACGCTGCCGCACCGGCCCGCCCCAGAAACGATGAATGGGCACGCCGAGCGCCTGGCCGTTGAGGTCCCATAGTGCCTGTTCCAGCGCCGATGCGGCGGTCCGCAGCAGGTGACCGGCGGTGGCCCCCGGCAGCTGCCGGCTCAACGCTGCTACGCGCGTCGCATCTTGCCCGACGAGTTGTGGTCCTAGGCGATAGTGAATGGCGGCGGCGAGCAGGCGATCATCGCCGGAGTGGGACGCCTCCCCCACACCGACGAGGCCCTCGTCGGTGTGGATGCGGACGAAGAGCCAGTTGCCGCGCCGGTTTACCCTGACGCCGACGGTCTCGACGGCTATGATCTTCATCGTGCCGTTCCTTGGGTGCCTGCGTTCGCGGAACTGACGGTTGGGGATTATTTCCAGAGCAATGACGGAAGTATGTTAATCACCCTGTCGTTCGCTTGTCTATCACGTAAATGCTCGCCGGCGTGCCGAGTAGGGATAGCTTCCATGCCTCTTGCCGGACAAGGCTTGGCTCGGCGGCCAAAATCCGATCCACGAGGCGCTGCTCGCCGGTGAGGGCGACTAGCCGCCCGGCCGGCCGGAGGACGCGGTGTAGCTCGGCAAAGACCTGCCGATAGAGCGAGCGATTGTGCTGGTGGGACCCATGCCGCTGGCCGAAAGGGAGATTCACTACCACCTTATCAACGCTCCCGGCGGCTAGAGGCAGCGCTTCCGCATTCCATTGACGTAGCTCCATGTCTGCTGCCACCGGACCGACGTTCGTGCGACCTGTAGCAACGGCATTGCCGTCCAGGTCCCCGCCCAGAATCCGTTTGTACCGCCCCATCAGCACCCGCTCGGCCAGGATGGTCCCGGCGCCGCACATCGGGTCCATGAAGACATCGGCCGGCTGGGGCCTGGACAGCCACACCATCGCGGCGGCTACTGAAGGGCGGAGCGACGCCGGGCTATGGGCACGCTTGTACGGGCGGTGGCGCATAGTCCTATCCGAGAGCCGGATGCCGCAGATGAACTCCCGCTCCAGGAGCGTGGCCCAAATCTCCAAGTCCGCGCCATCGTCTACATTCCGCCATTTCCGGTTGTACCTATTCAGCACGCCTTGTTCGACGGCTCGCCGCATAGCCGCTCTCCGGTAGGTGTGCTCTCGGCCCTGCATCCTGGACACTACCCTGAATCTCGTGCGACCACGCCGTCGTCCCCGGTGACGCGCCCGCTGCACACCACACCTGGCCCCATCGTGTGCAGCGGGCGTCGTCAGACGTACTCGTCTATGGATGTGCAGCCCCACGTCAAAGTAGCGGGACCGCACGATACGTTGTGCGAGCGCCTGCAACCCGGCTCTCCCTCGCGCCAGGGCGCCGACGTGATCGGCGAGGTAGAACACGTCCTCGGCCGTTCTCAGCCTCAGCAGGCGCACCGGGTCATCGCGATACTCGAAGATGACCAGACCGTTCTGCCGGCGATACCGGCGATAGCCAACCAGTCTCGCCGTCGGGCTGGTGTGCTGCACTTCCCGCCACGTGATCCGCTCAAGACCGGGCATCGTCTGCGCGTAGAACGTGAAAGCATTGTCGAGCTGCATCTTGAAGCACCACTGCCTGACCCTAGCCGCACCGCCATTGGTGAGGATTAGGGCGTGTTTGCAAACCAGCTTTTCGGTAGGGGCGTCATTCATGGCGCCCACCCGTCATTGCGGCGCACGCCCCCGTCATTGCGGCGCAGGCCGCAATCCACTCCCTCCGTCATTGCGCCTGCACCGGGGAAAACCCGGTACCGCAATCCAGATCCCCGGATCTGGACTCCGGCGTGCGCCGGAGTGACGCTGGGAGGAGCCACCACTATTTTTCATTTTCTTCGGTGGCCTGGTCAAGGTCATGGTGATTCCCGTGCAAGCAGGAATCCAGGACGGCCGGGGGGCCACGAATGGGCCCTGGATTGCGGCTTGCGCCGCAATGACGGCGCCGGCCTCCTCTCTCGTCACTGCGGCGGAAGCCGCTGTCCAGGTGTCGCACATTCCGCCGGAGCGACGCGGTGGGGGTGGTAGCAATGCCTTCTAGCCCGAATGTCAACACCTCGTCCTTGCTAGAATGCGGGACAGGGCGGTTGAGGCGTAGAGGACAAGGGCAGCGTATGGAGCAAGGAAGTGCCGCTGGCTGCTCCCCCAGACGCCTGGATTCCAGCTTCCACCGGAATGACGAAAACGGGGTTGAGGCGCTTGCGCTGCGATCTCTGGACATGAGCACTGTTGACACCGCCGCGCAACCGCCTCAGCCGTCTGGCACGCCGGCCTCTGGCCAGAGTGTACTGGTCGGGGTGTGCTCGTGGACCGATCCGACGCTGCTGCGCTCGGGTTGGTATCCGGCTCATGCGCGGAGCGCCGCGGCGCGTCTGCGCTATTACGCCACGCAGCTCGGGCTGGTCGAGGTGGACTCGACCTATTACGCGCTCCCGGCCGAGCAGGCCGTTGCCGGGTGGATCGAGCGGACACCGGACGATTTCGTCTTCAATGTCAAAGCCTACGCGCCGCTGACCCAGCATACCCTCGACCTGCGGACGCTGCCGCCCGCGCTGCGCGACGACCTGCCGGGCCGGCTACGGAGCCAACCCCGTCTCTACGCCCGCGATGTGCCATTGTGGCTCACGCGCACGCTGTGGCAGCAGTTCCGGGCTGCCGTCCGGCCGCTGCACGCAGCGGGTAAGCTGGGGGCCATTCTCTTGCAGTTCCCGCCCTGGTTCCGCATCAGCCGCGCCAACCGCGACTACATTACCCAGCTACGGAAATGGCTGCCGGACTACCGGCTCGCCGTGGAGTTTCGGCACATCTCCTGGCTGCAGGAGCGCTCCCGGCAGCAGACATTGGATCATCTGGCCGATCACGGCATGACCTATGTCTGTGTTGACGAGCCGCAAGGGTTTCGGTCGAGTGTTCCACCGGTCGTCGCGGCGACCAATCCGGCGCTGGGCATGGTACGCCTGCATGGCCGCAATCGCGCGGCCTGGGCTGCGCCGGGTCAGCACGGAGCGAAGCAGTCCAAGTACCGCTATAGTCCGGCCGAGCTGAAAGAATGGCTGCCCAAGGTGCGGGAGCTGGCCGCGGCGACTGCTCAGACTCACGTGCTCTTCAACAACTGCTTCGCCGACAACGGCGTGAGCAACGCTGCCGAATTCGCCCAACTGCTGGGCATCGGAGTGTCCTGCCGGCCGGCACCGCGCCCCTTGCCCGGCCTGGAGCCGCCGCCGGACGAGGACGAGTAGGCCGGCTGTGCGTAAAGGAGCGAGGGTCGCTGGTCCGGGGTACAGCTGGCTCGTCTTTGTCGAACACGTTAAGCCGGAGTCAACCGGGCGTTTGGCCCATTGCCGCGGACTGTCACTTTTGCAGCAGCGTCAGCCGGGCGTCTGTATCACCTCCGACCTGTCGCTTGGGAGAACGCCCTGCATTGGGCCGAGGGGCCCATCCTGCACCGCCCTCATGGCCCAGGACTTGCACCCAGGGGTGCGGTGCTGGCTACCGGCGGGAGCTGGCGCAGCGTGCGTAAGCGTGAGAAGGCAATCAGAAGGAAGGCCAGCATCACCACGCCAGCACCGACGAGCAGCGTCAGCCGGAGGCCAATGCTGGCGCCGAATGCACCGCCGAGGAGCGCACCGATGGGAACCACGCCGAAGACGATGACGCGGCGGGTGGCGTTGACCCGACCCAACAACTGGGGTGGTGTAAGTGCCTGACGCAAGGTGATCTGGTTGACGCTGAACAGCGTCATACCACCGCCGAGCAGCGCGTGTGCCAGCAACAGAAGGGGCGCGGCTACCGCCAACGGGCCAGCCGCCCCTGCCAGGAGGAGACTGCCCCCTCCGAGTACCAGTTGTGCCCAGAGCAGTGCCGGGCCTGGCCCTTGCCGGCGCCCTACCGGACCGGCGAGCGCAGCGCCAACGATGGCCGCCGCACCACCAACGGCAAGGATGACGCCCAGCAACACTGGCGTGACTCCCAGCTCGCGGACCATGTAGAGCACGAGCACGGTCCGCTGTACGCTGGTGCCCAGGCTTCCAACGCCGCTGGTCAGTGTCATGGCGCGCAGCACGGGCTGCTCCCACAGCAGGCGCAGCCCGTCACCGATCTCGCGCCAAATAGTTCGCCGGTGCGTTGGCGGTGGTGTCGGATCCAGCGAGCGAATGCGCCTGAGGAAGGCAGCCGACACAAGGAATGAGAGTGCATCCATGAGCAGCACGAACGGCGCCCCAACGAGCTGTACCAATCCACCCGCGACGCCGGGGCCGGCGATGCGCGCCGCAGAGTGGCTGAACTGCAGCTTGCTGTTACCTTCGATCAGCTCCTCACGACGCACCAGGGCTGGCAGGTAGGAGGTGACCGCTACATCGAAGAAGACGCTCGATGTCCCGACCAGCAACGCGACGACGTAGAGTATCTCCATACGAAGCAAGCCGAGGGCTGCGGCAGCCGGTATGGTGCCCAACAGCACTGCCCGGCCGAGGTTAGTGGCAATGAGGATGGGACGTCGGCGTAGGCGATCCACCCATACTCCCGCGAACAGCCCCACGAGCAGTACGGGCGTGTTCGCGGCTGCACCTAGCACCCCCATCTCGAATGGAGTGGCTCGAAGGGTAAGGACTGCCGTGAGTGGCAGTGCAACGCTGGTGAGCTGCGAGCCGACATCTGATACGGTCTGGGCGACCCACAGGTTGTGGAAATCAGGATGACGGAGCAGGCCCCAGGACCAGCGCCTTCCCAACCACCTCACTCTCTGGGCACCCACCTCGCCGCTCCCCTCGCCAGCCGCTGCTGTCTGGGCTTGCCAGCGATTCCCACTAATACCCCGCTAGGGCAGCGTCAGTCAGGAAAGCAGCCCATCTTCATGGTTCGGGCTGCGGAGCGGCCGCCCAATGGTCCACCTCGGGGTGTGGAACCTTGTGTAGTGAGACTGTCGGTGGCGTCGGCTCGACTGCTATGCGCCAGGTACCGTTCTCTCCGGGCGTCACGGCGAGCCGGCGCCACCGCGCCCCGACGACACTCGGTTGTGGAGCGGACACGGCCGCCTCGACCATGTGTTCGGCACGAGATAGTGCTGGGCGGGCAGACCGGGCGCCGTTCTCCGGGCTACGGTATTATCGCCAGGCAGAGCCGTAGCGTGCAGCGCGCCGGAGCGCCGCGTACCCTCACCGAAAGGATACGGATGGCATGGACTTGGCCCGTCTGATTCGCGAGGTACCCGACTTCCCCCAGCCCGGTATCTTCTTCAAGGACATCACCCCACTGCTCCAACAGCCGGCGGCGCTGCGTGCGGTCGTGGACCGTTTTGCGGCACACTACCGCGATCAGCAGATTGACGCCGTTGTCGCAATTGAATCGCGGGGGTTTATCTTTGGCGGCGCGCTCGCATACCGGATCGACGCCAGCTTTGTGCCGGTCCGCAAGGCGGGCAAGCTGCCCGCCGAGACCTTGCAAGTGGCGTATTACCTGGAGTACGGCAGCGCCGAGGTCGAGCTGCACCGCGATGCGCTAGAGCCGGGGCAGCGGGTGCTCATCCTCGACGATCTGCTGGCCACCGGTGGAACGGCAGCAGCCTCTATCCAGCTGGTCGAGGAGCTTGGAGCAACGGTCGCGGGAATCGCCTTTGTAATCGAGTTGGACTTCCTCCATGGTCGGGAGCAGCTCGGCCGCTACGCGGACATGATCTACTCACTCATCCATTACTGATATTATTCATCGTGAGCGGTCGCTGCCCGGCAAGGAGAGATGGCGCCAGCAATGGGGAAGCCGGATATCAAGACGGTCGAGTGGCACGGTGATAGCGTCCGGCTCGTTGACCAGACGCGCCTGCCGGCCCAGCTCGCAGTCGTCGAGTGTCGCACCGTGGCCCAGGTGGCCCACGCTATCAAGTCCATGCAGGTGCGGGGCGCGCCGGCCATTGGTGTGACGGCGGCGATGGGTGTGGCGCTGGCGGCGCGCTTGGCGGTCGCCGCTACCGGATCGGGGGCCGGCACAGGCGGTGAGGCGGCGGTCCATGCGGCGGTGGACGCGGCCTGTCGTGAGCTGGGCGTCACGCGCCCGACGGCGGTGAACCTATTCTGGGGCCTCGAACGGATGCGCTCGGTTGACCGCCAGCTCTGCACCCATCCGCTGGGTTATGAGCGGTGCAGAGCTGGCGTGTCAGTAGCCGAGCAGCGGCGCGGCGCGGGCGGTGAGGCCGTGGCGGCCGGTCTTGCCGACGCGGCCCAGCAGTTGGCAGCGGAAGACGAGGCCACCTGCCGCGCGATGGGCCGGCACGGCGCGGCGCTCCTCGCGGATGGCGACGGCGTGCTCACGCACTGCAACGCTGGCGGGTTGGCAGCAGTGACTTATGGGACGGCGCTGGGCGTGGTCCGTGCGGCGCATGAAGTGGGACGCGACATCCACGTCTGGGTAGATGAGACGCGCCCCTTTCTCCAAGGTGCCCGGCTCACCGCCTGGGAGCTACAGCAGCTCGGTATCCCCTCGACGCTGATTACCGACAACATGGCGGCGCACTTCATGGCCCAGGGACGTGTTCAGAAGATCGTCGTCGGCGCCGACCGGATCGCCGCGAATGGCGACGTGGCCAACAAGATCGGCACCTACGGCCTCGCGGTGCTTGCCCAGCACCACGGCATCCCCTTCTACGTCGGCGCGCCGCTGTCTACCGTGGATTGGGACTTACCGAATGGCGCGGCGATACCGATTGAAGAGCGCGATCCTGGTGAAGTGACGCACCTGCAGGGCACGCCGCTCGCGCCCGACGGGATGACCGCGGCTCATCCGGCGTTCGACGTGACCCCCCATGCCCTGATTAGCGCGATCATCACCGAGGCCGGCGTGCTCCGCTCACCGCTGGCGGCCTCGTTGGCCGCGGTGCGACCGGAGGCGACGGCCGTTTGCATGGTAGGGGCGCAGCATGCTGCGCCCCTACAGGACTGAGCTATGACAACAGCGTTGCCGCGGGCGCAAGTCGGTGTGATCGGAGGCAGCGGCTTTTATGAGCTGGCCGGCTTCACCGACCGGCAGGAGGTCGCCGTGGAGACGCCGTTCGGGTCTCCGAGCGACGCGCTGACGGTGGGGCGGCTGGGCGGTATGGGCGTGGCGTTTCTACCCCGTCATGGCCATGGGCACCGCATCATGCCCTCGGAGCTACCGGCGCGGGCCAACGTCCATGCGCTCAAGCAGCTTGGCGTGCAATGGGTGATATCAGTCGGCGCTGTGGGCAGTATGCGCGAGGAAATCCGACCGCTCGATCTTGTCGTACCCGACCAGCTTTTCGACCGCACCAAAAGCCGCCCGTCCACGTTCTTTGGCGACGGCTTGGTCGTCCACGTTGGCTTTGCCGATCCGTTTTGTCCACTACTGTCTCAGGCGCTCGTAGCGGCGGCGCGTGAGGTGGGCGCCCGGGTCCATGCCGGCGGCACATACGTATGTATCGAGGGGCCGCAGTTCTCCACGAAGGCCGAATCGCGTATTTATCGCCAATGGGGCGTGGACGTGATCGGCATGACGGCGCTTCCGGAAGCCAAGCTGGCCCGCGAGGCGGAGTTGTGCTATGCCACCTTGGCCCTCTCGACCGACTACGATGTCTGGCACGAGTCGGAGGAGCCGGTGACGGTCGAGATGGTGGTGGCCAATCTGCTGAAGAACGTCGAGACGAGTAAGCGGGTCGTGCGGACGACCGTAGACGCGCTGCCCATCGAACGCACCTGTCCCTGCCCGACGGCGCTGCGTGACGCGATCATCACGCAGCGGGAGAACATCCCGGCCGACACGCGCCAGCGCCTCGATCTGCTCGTTGGCAAGTACCTCTCATGACTGCTGTTCGTCCTCCCGGCCGGCATTCCCGCGAAAGCATGTCCCGTACCCCGGTACGGGGCGGGAATCCACCGCCCTCCCGGATCGTCGTCACGGGCACGATTGGGCTGGATACGGTCGAAACACCGTTCGGTAAGGTCGAGGCAGCCCTTGGCGGGTCGGCCTCCTATTTTGCGCTCGCCGCCGCACTCTACTCCCCGGTCAGTATCGTCAGTGTCGTCGGCGAGGACTTTCCCGCTCGCTATCAGGAGCTCCTGACCCGGTGCCGTCCCCACGGTAGCGCCCCCATCGACCTCATGAGCGTCGCGCGGCTCCCCGGTCGGACCTTTCGCTGGGGTGGACGGTACCACTACGATCTCAACACCAGGGATACGCTGTTTACCGATCTCAACGTGCTGACCGAGTTCCGGCCGGTGCTCCAGGAAGCCGAGCGGACGGCGCCCTACGTGTTCTTGGCCAACATTGATCCGGTGCTCCAAGCGCAAGTGCTGGATCAAGTCCGACAGCCGCGCCTGACGATGCTCGACACGATGAACCTGTGGATCGAGCATAGCCGCGCTGCACTGACGGAGGTGCTACGGCGCGTGGACGTGGTGCTGGTCAACGATGAAGAGGCGCGCGAATATACGGGCGAGTACAGCGTATTCAAGGCGGCACGTACTATCCGTGCCCTGGGACCACGAATCGTCATCGTCAAGCGTGGCGAATACGGCGCCGTCTTGGTCGGTGACGGGGGTACGACACCCGACGCGCACCACCATCGGGCGCGTGAAGAGTACTTCTTCCTGCCGGGCTATCCGCTCGAAGACCCGCGTGACCCGACCGGGGCCGGGGACTCCTTTGCCGGCGGGTTTCTGGGGTATCTGGCCAGTGTGGATATGACGCTGCCGGACGCAGGTGGTGCGGTGCCGGCAAGGCATCCGAGCATGGTCAGCATCCGACGCGCGTTGGTCCACGCCAGCGTCGTGGCCTCGTTTGCGGTAGAGCAGTTCGGCGTTCAGGCACTCGTCGAGCTGACGAGGGAGCAGGTCCGGGCACGCTTTCGTGAGTTCAAGCGACTGACCCATTTCGATGAATGACGACGACCGGTGGCACCATCCGTTAGAGTGCTGGGGTGGTGCAACCGGTCGCGACAAAGGAGCAGAGCAAGCATGACGGTTGATCTAGCGGTATCCCCTGTGCCGGGCACCGACCCGGTAAGCGACATCAAGGACCCGACACTCGCAGCCCGGGGTGTGCAGCGAATCGAGTGGGCGGCGGTGGAGATGCCGGTCCTGCGACTTATTCACGAGCGCTTTGCCCGCGAGCAGCCGCTACGGGGCGTGCGATTGGGCGCCTGCCTGCACGTGACGGCGGAAACGGCCAATCTGATGCGCGCGCTCAAGGCGGGGGGTGCGGAGATTGCCCTATGCGCCTCGAATCCGCTCTCGACGCAAGACGACGTGGCCGCGGCGCTGGCGGCGGAGGGGATTGCGGTGTTCGCCGTCAATGGGGAAGATGAAGCCACCTACTATCGGCACATTCAGGCGGTGCTGGACACGCATCCCCAGATCACGATGGATGATGGCGCCGATCTGGTCGGTGTGCTCCACAAAGAGCGGCACGACCTGATCGAAGCGGTCATCGGTGGCACCGAGGAAACGACGACCGGGGTGATCCGGCTACGGAGCATGGAGGCCGGCGGCGCACTCCAATACCCCATTGTGGCCGTCAACGAAGCCGATACGAAGCACCTCTTCGACAATCGCTACGGCACGGGCCAGAGCACGCTCGACGGTATCACCCGCGCGACCAACATATTGCTCGCCGGGAAGAACGTCGTGGTCTGTGGCTATGGCTGGTGTGGCCGCGGCGTGGCCAGTCGGGCCCGCGGTATGGGCGCCAACGTGATCGTCACCGAGGTAGACCCGACCCGCGCGCTGGAGGCACTGATGGAGGGCTACCGCGTCATGCCGCTGGCCGCGGCCGCCCGGATCGGTGACGTATTCATCACCGTCACCGGCAACCGCAGCGTGATTGGCCCCAACCATTTCGCGGCTATGAAGGACGGTGCCATCGTTGCCAACTCCGGCCACTTCAACGTCGAGATCAACATTCCGGCTCTGGAGAGCATCGCTGTCAGCACGCGCGAAGTGCGACCGTTCGTGCAGGAGTATCTGACCGCTGACGGACGCCGCCTGCACTTGCTGGGTGAGGGGCGGCTCATCAACCTGGCAGCCGCCGAGGGCCATCCCGCCGCCGTGATGGACATGAGCTTTGCCAATCAGGCGTTGTGCGCGGAATATGTGGTCACGCACGCTGCGTCGTTGGAGCAGCGCGTGTACACTGTGCCGGAGGGGATTGACCGCGAAGTAGCGCGGTTGAAGTTGCACGCCATGGGTGTCGAGATCGATGTCCTGACGCCGGAGCAGGAGCGGTATCTGGCCTCGTGGGAAGAAGGAACGTAAGGCAGCCCTACCCCCAACCCCCATCCCTCCCCCTCCCCGTCATTGCGGCGAAAGCCGCAATCCACGTCCCACTGCCGCAGCGGGGGACCATAGGGGGGCGGGGGTGTCTATCTCCACCGGCAGACGTATAATGTGGCATCCTGGAGACTCGCCTGAAAGGGCAAGGGCACTGCGCTTGAGACGCCCCAGTTGTACCTGTCGTACCGAACTTTGCGGAGTAGCTAACTGTCTCGTCAACCTCTGATACTAGCAGATGGAGGGGGAAAAGATGAACGAGGGCGGAGCGCACAGCAGGCAGCGAGTACACATCAATCAGTTGCAGAGAGGAGACGGTCGGTGAGCACGACCTTTATGCAGGCAAAGCAACTGCTGTTCACGTCGGAGTCGGTCACGGAGGGGCATCCCGATAAGCTCTGCGATCAGATTTCGGATGCTGTGCTGGATTGGTCCATCAGTCGGGACTCGCAGGCGCGCGTCGCCTGCGAGTCCCTGGCCAAGTCCAATGAGGAGCACGATTGGATCGCCGTCTGCGGCGAGGCGACGCCGCTGCCATCCGAAGCGGTGGTGCATGAGCTGGTCCGGAATACCTTGCGGCGCATTGGCTATACCGACCGCAAATATGGAACGAGTGACGATGCCACCATTGCCGTGCATATGACGGGGCAGTCGGTAGACATCGCGCAGGGTGTGGATGATGCGCTGGAGACCCGCACCACCGACGAGACCGAGGTTGGCGCCGGGGACCAGGGCATGATGATCGGCTTTGCCTGCACCGAGACACCGGAGATGATGCCGGTGCCGATAACCTTCTCCCATCGACTCTGCCGACAGCTCGCCGCAGTACGAAAAAGCGGCGAGCTGCCGTTTCTCGGCCCCGACGGGAAATCTCAGGTGACGGTGGAGTACCGGCGCGGCCGGCCGGCGCGGGTGGTCACGGTTGTCGTCTCCACGCAGCACGATGCGGGCACGAGTCAAGCGACGATCCGCGAGGGGGTCATCGAGCGGGTCATCAGGCCCGTGTTGGGCGCTTGGTGGCAGACTCCCGAGCCGACCGTTCACGTCAACCCGACCGGGAGCTTTGTGATCGGTGGGCCGCGCGGCGACTGCGGCCTCACGGGACGCAAGATCATCGTGGACACCTATGGGGGCATGGCGCGCCACGGGGGTGGGGCGTTCTCCGGCAAAGACCCGACGAAAGTGGACCGGTCAGCGGCCTATGCTGCGCGGTACGTGGCGAAGAATATCGTCGCCGCCGGCCTCGCCGACCGCTTCGAGCTGCAGCTGGCCTACGCCATCGGAGTGGCGGACCCGCTCTCGATCATGGTCGAGACCTTTGGCACGGGCGCCGTCGCGGATGAGACGCTTGTGGCCCTCATCAGGCGACACTTCGACCTGCGGCCGGGCGCGATCATCCGCGATCTGCGGCTGCGGCGGCCGATCTACGAGCCGACGGCCGCCTACGGCCACTTCGGGCGCGACGACCTCGATGCGCCCTGGGAAGCGACCGACAAGGCCGAGAACATGCGACTGGATGCCGGCGTTCCGGCGCCAAGTCGCGCCGTCGCGGCCATCGCGGCGGGCGCCTAGCGTCAGGCGCCGCCTCACTCCCCGACCTCCTCGCCACAAAGGGTGTGCAACGGTCGGCCCTCCGTCCGTCACTCTCGCGTTCGCGGGAATCCAGGCTTCCTCCCAGCATAGGAGATGCCTACGCCTCCGTAAGGACCGCTCGCCGCCGGCCTGTGTTATCGTCCTAATGATGGGTCTACGACGCCGGTTGTCGAGCACGTTCGCCGCCGGACTAGTGGTTGCGCTGATCTTTGGCGTCGGGTATTTCGTCGGCAGCCAAGAGGCGGCGCAGGCGCATCCGGCGCTCCAGGGCATGGCCACGCCGATCCCCGGTACGCCGACACCCCAGCCCCCGGCCGACGTTGCCGACTACCTCGATCTCTTCCGGGAGGCCTGGGATCTGATCCAGCGCGAGTACGTCGGTCGGCCGGTAGATCCTACCCAACTGATGCATGGTGCCATACGGGGAATGCTGCAAACGCTCGACGACCCGCATTCCGGCTTCCTCGACCCGGCAGCGTACCGCCGGCAACAGACCGCGCTCCGGGGCGTCTACGGAGGTATCGGCGCCACCATAGAGCTGCAGGAGGGGCAGCCTACGATAGTGGCGCCGTTCGAGGGCTATCCCGCTGCGCGGGCCGGCCTGCAGACGGGCGATGTGGTGCTGCGCGTAGACGAGCGTGAGGTCGGCAGCCTGAGTTTGTCCGAGGTGATCGATCTCATCCGTGGGCCGGCCGGCACGAGTGTTCAGTTGACCATCTTGCGCCGCGATGATCTAGCGACCGAGACCTTGAGTATCACCGTTATGCGCGAGCGGATCGCCGCGCAGGCGGTCACGTTGCAGTTGGCCGACGGCGATGTGGCGATCATCGAAATACGCCGGTTCTTAGCGTCTACACCACGCCAACTCGCCGAGATGCTGCGCCGCGCGCAGGAGCAACAGGCCGGCGGGATCGTTCTCGACCTCCGCGACAACCCGGGCGGCTTGCTCGGCGCGTCGGTGGCGGTCGCCAGCCAGTTCTTGCCGGCCGATACGACCGTCGTGATCGAGCAGCTTGGTAATGGTGAGCAGGAGCCGCACAAGGCGCGGCGCGACGGACGAGCGCTGGACATTCCGCTAGTGGTGCTCGTTAACGAGGGCACCGCCAGCGGCGCAGAGATTGTCGCCGGGGCACTCGCCGACCACGACCGGGCGATCTTGGTTGGCGAGACGACCTTTGGCAAAGGCACTGTGCAGATACTACACGAGCTGTCGGACGGATCGGCAGTCCGAATCACCACGGCCCGGTGGCTCACGCCGAGCGGGCACGTCATCCAAGGAGTCGGCCTCACGCCGGAGGAGGTGGTGATACAAACGGCCGACGACCACGCCGCGGGGCGGGACCCGCCCATGGTACGAGCGCGGGAGATTCTCCGCTCGCCTGCTGCTCCACCAACTCCAGCCGGTTAGCCTGCTAGGCGAGAGTATGTGCTGATTCGCCGCCCGCACTCCGGTCCGCTCCCCGCGGGAGAGTTTGCCGTCCGGCCGCTGTATACCCCCTCGCTATCGCTTGGCGATGGAGCAGGAGCCGGCTGACTGGGTAGGAAAACCGGGAAACTGGGCGAAATGCGTGCGGCGTTGGCCCCCTCTGGCCCCCCGCTGTGCCGGGGGCCAGAGGGAGGAGCCAGGGGATGATTCCGTGTGGCGCGGCCTACCTATCCCAGTCAGAGAGAGGGGGCCGGGGAGTGAGGCGCGGACCAACACCCTACTGGCCGGAACGGGTGGCGACGGCCAGCGTGACCGTCGAGCCTGGCTGTATGGGTGAGCCGCCGGGGGGAAACTGCGAGATGACTGTGCCGGGGGGATGGGTGTTGTCCGGCTGGTCTACGCGGCTGACCCCTAAGCCTAGGCGACCCAACATCGCACCGGCATCGTGGAAGTTCTGACCAATGAGGTTGGGGACGGTGGCCGGCTGCGCCCCACGGCTCACGAAAAGCCGCAGGGTCGCTTCCGCCGGGACCTTTGCGCCGGCTTCGGGAAACTGGGTGAGCACCACGCCGGGCGGTGCGGTCTCACTGAACGCTTGTTCGGTTACCACTCTGAGGTTCAATGCAGCCAACGCCTTGGTGGCCTCTTCGACCGGCAGACCGACGACCGCGGGCACTTCGTGCTCGCTCGGCCCCAGGCTGACCACCAGCTCGACCTGCTCACCGGGGCGTAGGGCCTGCAGGGCGAGCGGGAACTGGCTGATGATCTCGCCGGATTCGTATTGATCGGAGTGCTCTTCCTTGATCGTATACGGCAGGTTAAGCTCTTTCAGCCACGGCTCGGCTTGCTTCAGATTCACCCCGACCAACTGCGGCACGAGCGCTTCGTCGCCGGTGAGGGACGGCGTTGGCGAGGGAGCGGGTGAGGGCTGTGCGGGCGGTGTGGCGGTTGGCGCCGTGACCGTCGGCACGGCGGGCCTAGGCCGCTCGAAAGGATTCGAGGTGATGGGAGTAGGATCGAGCGACCGGAGGAACGACAGCCCAGTGCCGGCCAAGACAACGATGAACGCGATGAAAACCACCACCAGCAACACGATACCCGGCGCCCCGCTCCCCCTCACGCTCCCTCGACGTGACGGTACCGCCGGTTGCTGTGCTTGCGCCGGCGGCTCGTAGTCGTCGTCCGGCGCCGGCTGCCGTGCTCTCGGCTCGTAATCGTCCTGCGGCTCTGGTTGCGGCGCCCTCGGGTCATTGTATTGCGACTCAAAGCGGAGCCGCTCGTGCTCCTCGGCGATGGCCTCGGCCAGGTCTATTCCGTCTACGTAGCGGGTGTGCGGGTCCGCTGCGACGGCGCCGAGCACCAGATGCCGGATATCAGGTGGAACCTCGGTGGGGAACTCCCATACCGGATCGGGTCGAGATTGCACTTCCTCATCATCGGGCACGGCAGCGGCTGCTCGACGGGGCGGCGAGCGGCCGGTGAGCAGTTCGTACAGGATGGTGCCGAGCGCATAGACGTCGGACTCTGGGGTCGCCAGCGAGCCGGCCAACTGCTCCGGAGCCACGTATGCCGAGGGACGGGCAATGGCTGAGTCCGGCCGGCCGCGGCCCCCGGCGGTGATGGCGGCGAGACCGAAATCGCCTACCTTGGGCCGGTGATCCGTTGTGAACAGGATGCTGCTCGGCCTGAGATCGCCGTGTACCAGGCCGCGGCTGTGAGCGTGACCTACGCCGGTGGCGATGTCGTGGGTCAGCGCAAGCGCCTCATCGAGTGGCAAGGGCGCCGCGCGCTCGACGTATGCGGCGAGGCTCTCGCCGGGCAGGTACTCCGCGACGAGGTAGGGGCAGCCCTGCTCTGCACCGAGATCGTAGATCGGGATGAGGTGGTCGTGGGCGATACGCGTAGCGCGTTCCGCCTGCTGCCGGAAGCGAGCACATGCCGTCTCGGAGGCGGCCAGATGACGGCGGAGCAACTGCACCACGACGGTGCGCTGCTCGGTGTGGTCCGTCGCTCGGAAGACCTCCGTGATACTCCCGGCGCCGAGCCGTTCCTCTAACTCGTAGCGGTCGCCTAGGAGCCGCGCCTTCTGCGTATCCGAGTCATCCATGCCTCCACCACGCCTTCTAGGTTAACGGCTGGCGCCCGATCCATCACCTCACCTGAGCGGCCGGCACCGGCCAGAGCCGCACGGATGGTACCCGGTGTGGTGCGGCTTTGGCCGGTGACGTGCCACAAGCTGCACGGATGGTGGGCAGGGTGGTGCAGCTTTGGCCCGTCATCAGCCCGCGGCTGGCGTCATTGTATCGGTTGACCGCGCTCCCCGTATCGAACGCAGCGAGATGACTTGTGACACTCCGTCGTCGGTGGCCGACACGCCATAGAGCGCATCGGCATGCTCCATGGTAACGCGGTTGTGAGTAATGACCAGAAACTGAGTCCGTTGGGCTAATTCTTCCAACGCCTCGCAGAACCGGACGACGTTGGTTTCGTCGAGGGCGGCGTCAACCTCGTCCAGGACGCAGAAGAGCGTCGGACGGGCCCGCAGCAAGGCAAAGAGCAAGGCGGCCGAGGCCAGGGCGCGCTCGCCGCCGGAGAGGGCCGCGAGCGGCTGGCGGCGCCGGCCGGGGAGCCGCACGTCAAGCTCGATACCCCCGTCCGGGGAGGTCTCGTCCACGACCAGGCGGCCCTTGCCGCTCAACAGACGCGCACAGTAGTCACGGAAGTGCTCGCCGACAACTTCGATGTTGCGGTTGAACTCGCTCGCTAACCGCTGATCCACTTCAGAGCGCAGTTGTTCGAGTCGCCGGGCCGTCGCCTCGATGTCGGTCAGTTGGATCGCCAGATGCTCCAAGCGAGCGGCCAGCGCCGCATGCTCTTCGACCGCCATCTGGTTGATCGGACCGAGGTTGTGCCAGCGCCGCCGGAGTCGCTCGGCTGCCTCGCGTAGCTGCGCCGGGGACGAGCGAGCTGGGGTTAGCTGCGTCGGCACGGCGCCCAGATCGCGCGCGGCTTGCTCCCGGAGCGCCGCCTGCCGCTCCTCCAGTGCCTGCAAGCGTGTCTCCGCCGCCTCGCCGCGGCTGGCGAGCGTGGTAGCGTGGGAGCGGGCCGCCGAGAGATAATCCGCCGCCGCTTGGAGGGCACGCTCGGCGGCGCTGACGGCGCGTTGGTGCTCGCGCAAGGCCTGCTCGGCAGCGTGAGCTTCCGTCTTGGCCGCGGCGAGGGCCGCGCGATGTTGGTCGACCGGCTGCGCTTGTGCGGCGGCGGCGGCGATGGCGTGCTCGCACTCGGCAGCAGCTTCTTGCGCGGCGCGGGCTGCGCTGCGGGTGGCGGCCTCTACTTGCGCCGCCGCCTGCGCGGCCTGCCGGGCGACGGCGGCCGCCGTCCGGACGGTCCCTTCGGTGGATCGTAGCCGGTGCAGCGCCTCCTTTGCTCGCCGAGCGTGGCTTGCCATTGCTCGCGCAGGCGTGCTTCCTGCTCGGTCCGGAGTGCTTGGCGGCGCAGCGCCGCAACCCGTGGCTTCAGCTCGGCGACGAGGTCGACGACGCGAGCCGCGTTGCGCCTTGCCTCGGCAATCTTGTGCTCCGCTGCGGTGCGTTGCAGACGGTACTGGCGAACCCCCGAGGCGCCCTCGAACAGCTCGCGGCGCTGCGCCGGTTTCAGACGGAGCGCTTGATCGGCCAGGCCTTGTGCTACCAAGGCGTGCCCGTCCGGGCCAAGGCCGCCATGTGCCAGCAGCTCAAGGAGGTCGCGGAGTCGCACGCGGCTCTTGTTCAGGATGTACTCGCTCTCGCCGGAGCGGAAGGCGCGGCGGCCGACGACGACCTCGCGGAAGGCGACCGGCAGCCAGGTGTCCTCGTTATTGAGCGTGAGCTGCACGTCGGCCAGCCCAGCGGGGACGCGGCCATTGCCGCTGGTGAACACCACGTCCTCGACGCTGGCGATACGCAGGGCGCGGGTGCTCTGGCTGCCCAGCACCCAGCGGATGGCATCGGCCACGTTGCTCTTGCCGGACCCGTTGGGGCCGACAATGGCCGTCACGCCGGGCGCGAACTCCAAGCGCGTGCGCGTGGCAAAGCTCTTGAAGCCTTGAATGGCGAGGGATTGTAGTCGCACACTACTCATCGGGCTGGGTCTGGCCCGCTAGCGGCTGCCACCGTTCGAGGATGTGCCGGGCCGCCGCTTGCTCGGCGCGCTGCTTGCTCGGTCCCGTGCCCCGCATGGCGACCTCGGCGCCGATGCGGACCTCGACCTCGAACTCCTTGGCGTGATCCGGACCGAGGGCGTTCACCACCTGGTAGGTTGGTAGCAGTCCGCGCGCCGCTTGGGCAAGCTCTTGCAAGCGCGATTTCGAGTCTTTGCCAGGTGCGTCGGTATCGGCGGCAAGAACCCGCTTCAGCTCCGGGACGAGTAGGCGGTCCACGAGCGACCGTGCCGTATTCCAGCCGAGATCGAGGTACACGGCGCCGATGATCGCCTCCAGCGCACCGGCCAACAGGCTCGGCCTAGAGCGCCCTCCGGCGGCAGCTTCCCCTTTGCTGATCCGAAGATAATCGCCGAGATGTAGACCGTGGGCTACTGCGGCCAACACGGTCGCGCGCACCACGGCCGCGCGCAGTGTCGTCATCTGGCCCTCGGCGTGTTCCGGGTACGTCCGGTACAAGTGGTCGCTCACCGCCAGGCCAATCACTGCGTCGCCCAGGAACTCCAGTCGCTCGTTCGTTTCGGCGACGGACGGATCCTCGTTGAGGGTCGAGCGGTGCGTCAGTGCCACCTGCAAGAGGTCGCGGTCCAACTGGGGCACGGCTAAAGCGCAGGTAAGGGGCGCGATGTCTACAGTCATCAATCGCCCGATTATAACGAAGCGTGCGGGCTGCCTCTATCCGGCGCCGTTCCGGCAGCATGGTAGTATCCAGCGTCGCCGACGGAAATTCGGGACAGGGTGAGAGGACGGGTGAAGCTCGACGATCCGGGGACCTGCACGACTGCGGATCCCCAGCAGATGGGCCGCCTCATTGCGGCGCTGCCGGACCATTGTGCCGCCGCTTGGGATGCTGCACGGGCGATGTTGCAGCTACCCGCGGCCTATCGGCAACCGGCCCACATCGTCGTGCTAGGCATGGGCGGCTCGGCGATTGGCGCCGACTTGGTGCGCGGCCTCTATCTCGACCGGCTCCCGGCGCCGCTACAGGTCGTACGTAGCTATGAGCCGCCCGCCTACGTCGGCCCGCAGACGTTGGTCATCGCCTGCTCGCACTCCGGCAATACGGTCGAAAGCCTGTCAGCCTTTGCCGAGGCCGAGCGTCGGGGGGCCAAGCTGGTAGCGATTACCACCGGCGGCCGGCTGGCCGACCGGGCGCAGCGGGCGGGTATCCCGCTCGTCCAATACACCTGCCCCTTGCCCGCCGGGGGCCGAGGTGGTGTGGACTCGACGCGGCCGGCGCAACCACGGGCGGCGCTGGGATACTCGTTTACGGCGGTGCTGGCCGTCCTGCATGCGGTCGGCTGGGTGCCCGAGGCCGGGGAGAGCTTGCCGGCGGCGCTCGACGCCGTGCGGGCAGTCGGTGCCGAGTACGCCCCCCAGCGGCCGGAAGCGGCCAACCGCGCCAAGCAGCTAGCGCGCCGGTTGCGGCAGCGCGTGCCGATTGTGTACGGAGCGGGTTGGTTGGCGGAGGTGGCCCGCCGCTGGAAAGCCCAGTGCAACGAGAACGCCAAGCAGTGGGCGTTCCACGAGGAGCTACCCGAGCTTAACCACAACGCGGTCGAGGGCTACCGGCTACCGGCCGTCGCCACGGCGCCGCTCACGGTGGTCTCCCTGGAATCCGACCGCTATCCGCCGGCCATCCGCCGCCGCGCGGCCATCACGCGCCGCGTCCTCGCCGCGCGGGCCGTCCCTTGCGAGGTCGTCACTGTTGCGGGACCCAACCGGCTCGCGGAGGTGCTCACCGCCGTCCACGTCGGCGACTGGACCTCGTACTACCTGGCGCTGCTCAACGGCGTAGACCCCACACCGGTTCCGACCCTGGAGTGGCTCAAAGCGGAGTTGGCGCGGGAGTGAGGTACCCTTGCGCCACATCCCCCGGCCGCCGCCTCGCCCTCGTCATTGCTCTGAAAATAGCCCCCCTCCGTCATTGCGGCGCAGGCCGCAATCCAACTCCCCGTCATTGCGTCCGCTCCCCGTCATTGCGCCTGCACCGGGGTAGCCCGGTGGCGCCGGCCGCAATCCAGGCCCCCGGCTCCGGCCTCCGGCGCAAGCCGGACTGACGGTCGTTATTGTCATTTCCTGCGGTGGCCTGGTCAAGGCCATGGTGATTCCCGCGCCAGCAGGAATCCAGAAAGGTTGAGCCTAGGCCGGAGCTACTGAGTGACTCTTCAAGCATACCTTTTCGCAATATCTGCAATGCGATCCCTGAATTCTTTTATCCTCAAATGGCCCCCTTCGCTTGCATTCCATTGGTCGTTTTCGTTAGAAGCGCCCTTCTCGGCCTTTTCCTCAAGTCGAGATCGGCTCGGATTTTCCGCAAGAAACCACACCGGAGCATGTATATCACCGATAAAACCGGTTAGCCAAGGATATTTCTCAAACCAGTTGCACAGACCACGTGTTTTGATAACTTCCTTTTGAGCTTGGATGATAATTTCCCGTGTGTCGGACATGCTTGGCACTCCCCACCGCGAGCGACCAGTAACGATAGCAGGACGTTCAGCCGGGCGCCATAGGCCGCCGCCCTGCCGGTGGATTCCCGCGTTCGCGGGAATGACGGATGGAGGGCTATTTTCGGAGCAGTGACGGGCGAGACGCCAGGAATGGCGGGTGGCAGCCCCCCCTCTCCATCGCCGAGCGATGGAGAGGGGGCCGGGGGGTGAGGCGGCCCTTACCCTACTCGATGAGCGCCACGAACTTGCGGCTGCGTGCGTCGAGCGTCTCGATATCGGGGATGATAAAGCGGTTCCCGTCCACGTCCTCCAGCTGGACCGTCCGGGGCGCGAGCCAGAGCACCGTATCGGGACTCCACTTGACGACGAAATCGCGCACTCCGCGCTCCGTCTCGACATCCCAGTACATCGTGCGGTACTCCTGACGCACGCGGCGAATACGGCTGATCGCGGTGACTCGGTAGAACCGCGCCAGCTCTTCGGCGACTAGCTGCTGCGACTCGGCGTCTAGCCGGTCTGCCGCCTCGATCAGGCAGGCTTCCTGGCCCTTCCCGTCGAGGATGGACAGGTACCGGCGCCGGTCGCTCAAGGGGAAAGCGCAGACGACCTTCGCCCGCAGCACCGAGCGGTCGCCGTCAATCGTGGCCCGCAGGACGCCGTGTGGTCCCCGGAACAGGTGTACCCGTGTCGGGTCAATGACGCTCGCGGCCCCGGCAACCGCCAACGTGCCTGGCGGAGACGGCTCCGGGGCTTGTACGCCCATAGTAGCTTGGTCCAGGGCTGTCGTGTTGCTCATGGTCATAGTCTCCTTGTTGTTAGTGTGCTACGCCTCACCCCCCGGCGGACTGTGATTGCACCTCACCCCCAGCCCCTTCCCTTTAGGGAGGGGGTTGGGGGTAGGTACACGTCACTACTCTCTGACCCGCGCTAGGCCGCAACGGCCTGGATTTTCGATACCTCCTGCTGCATCTTCACCAGGCGCGCGTAGATGCCGCCGCTTGCCAGTAGCTCGTCGTGGGTGCCGACCTCGGCGATCCTCCCATCGTCGAAGACGATGAGGCGGTTGGCGTTACGCAGTGTGGAGAGGCGGTGGGCGATGGCAAAGGTCGTGCGCCCCTTGACCAGACGCGCCAACGCCTGCTGGATTTGGTGCTCGGTTTCGGTGTCTACGCTGGAGGTGGCCTCGTCCAGGATGAGAATGCGCGGATCGCGCAGGATGGCGCGGGCAATCGCAATGCGCTGTTTCTCGCCACCGGAGAGCTTGGTGCCGTCCTCCCCGACCCGTGTGTCATAGCCGTCGGGCTTGGCCACGATGAATTCGTGGGCATTCGCGGCGCGGGCTGCTGCAATCAGCTCGGTGCGACTCGCCGCCGGCTGGGCATACCCGATGTTGTCGGCGATGGTGCCGTTGAACAGGAACTGATCTTGTAGCACCATGCCGATCTGATTCCGCAGCGACTCTAGTTGGAGGTCGCGAATGTCATGGCCGTCAATCAGAAGCTCACCGTGGCCGGCTTCGTAGAACCGGCAGATGAGGTTGACAAAGGTGGACTTCCCGGCGCCCGACTTGCCCACCAGGCCGATCATCTCGCCCGGTGCCACGGTGACGGAGACATCCTTGAGCGCCGGCTTGCTGGGATCGTACCCGAAGGTCACATCTCGAAACTCGACCGCGCCCTCGATCCGGGGGAGGACGATTGCACCCGGCTCCTGGTATGGCTCCGGCTCCTGGTCTACGATCTCGAAGACGCGCTCGGCCCCGGCCATGGCCCGCGACATCCAGTTGTAGACCTGGTTGAACCACTGCAGGGGGCCGTAGAGCAGCCACAGGTAGCCGATAAAGGCCACCAGGGTTCCGAGCGTGAGGTCGCCGACCATGACGGCGCGACCGCCGACGAGCCAGGCCAGGAACGCGCCGGAGCCGGTGATGAAGTTGAGGCCGGCGAAGGCGGTGAACCAGACGCGCCCCTCGCGGATGGTAAGGTCGGCGAGAGCGGCGTTTTTCCGGCTGAAGCGCCGAATCTCGGCGTTCTCCTGGGAGAACGCTTTCGCCACCCGAATGCCGGCGAGCGACTCGTTGAGATGGGCGGAAAAGAGCGCCCAGCTCTGCGATAGCTTGACCCACAAGGGACGCAGCCGGCCCCAGAGGGTGGCACCGCCGATGACGACCAGCGGCGCCGGGATCAAGATGACCAGCGTTAGCTGCCAGCTGTAGAGCAGCATGATGAACGTGATACCAATGAGCATCAACCCGTTCGAGAAGAGGTACGGTACCCCGTCCATGAGGAAGTAGTTCAAGTTATCGGTGTCACGCGTCACCACGGACATGAGCGCACCCTTTTCGCGCTGGTTGTGGAAGAGCAACGACAGTCGTTCCAGGCTGCGATACAGCTCACTCCGCACGGCAGCGGTGATGCGTGTGCTGAGGGACGCGGCGAACCAGCCGGCCGCAGCATCGGCGCCGCTGGCGGCCAGGCCGGCGGCAACCAAAGCCAGGACCATCAAGATCAGGAAGCCAAAGTCGCCGTAATGCCCGCCGGTGTCGGCGCCCGCTACCGGCGGCGTCAGCACCCCGTCAATGATCGTCTTCTGGACCACCGGTGGTAACAGCTGCACTCCGGTCTTGGCCACGGCCAGCGTGGCCAAGAACGCCGTCTGCTGCCAGTGCGGACGCAGGTAGCCGGCCAGGCGTAGCGCCATGGCGCCCTTGTGGACGCACTGCGGACATAGCCCGTTCTTCTCTGGCAACAGGCGCCCGCACTTGTCGCAGCGTAGCTTAGGTAGCTCGTCGGTGATGGCCAGTGGCCGGCCTTTGGCCAACTGCTGGATGCCGCGGGCGACCTCGGCAAACTTCGGCGCCTGCGAGCTGGTGTATTCGATCACACTGCGCGGCACGCCCTGCTGCCGGACTTCCAGACGCCCACCGCCGACTAGGTGCTCCGTGGTGGCTTCCGTGATGTCGGTGAGCGCGATGGCCAGATAGCCGTCCTCACCCGGCTCGGTACCTGGCAGGACTACCACGCGCTGATCGGTGACGACGAGCCACCGCTCGCCGAAAGAACCGTTCGCGCGCACGTCGGCCGCGGCGGTGAGCAGCACTTCCTCTTCCGGCCGCTTGACCGTTTGCCACTGCTGGGTTGCTGCACGATGCAAGGGATCAGGGAAAGGCATGATGAGTGATCCTCCTCGCGGACAATGCCCGCGGTGCCCCACCGGCTCTCTGCGGTGGGACAAGTGGTAAGAGCGACAGAGACGTGGCCCTACGGCACGGTCTCCCTCCGGGGCGTAAGACGCAGCAAACGGGCCTGGAGGAGGCCCCACGGTGGCGGGATAGATGGGTGGTAGGAACGAAAAAACCGTGGGGCTGGTCGCATCCCCACGGCTGGTCGCCGGTCAGTAGTGTCTGCTGGTCACCTACGTATTCGACCAGACCTGGGGATGGTGCCGTTCAGGATGTGCGCCCGCAGCGACAGTCCGGGGACTCGCGCCGACGCAGGCACATAACCGTTCCAATGCCGATTCATTTGCGGGCGCTCCTTTCCGTAGATTGGCGGCGGCGGCCGCCGCGCGTAACCACTAATGGTAGCAAGACATCCGGCCGGGCGCCATAGAGAGCCGCCTGGCCTCGGAGGTGGTGGCGTAGCTACGGCTCAGTACAGACTTTCCTTGGTCGTGATGTTGCACCACCGCATGGCCAGGAGATAGTCCAGCAACGCCGCACGGGCCGCCGGCGTGCCGATCCGGTAGAGGGCGTGTACGGCATGGCCGCGCGTGTACCGGTCTTCATCCTCGAACACGCCCTGTAGCGCCGGGACGGCGGTATGGGCGTGCCGGCCGATCCGCGCCAGCGCCAGCGAGGCCGCTTGGCGCACCTGGGGATTATCTTGCTCCAGCGCTTGGATCAAGGCGGGCACTGCGCTCGATCCCGATTGGCTGATGGTGCCGAGGGCCACGGCAGCCGCCGGCCGCACACGGTCGGAGCTATCGCCGAGAGCCTCGATCAACGCCGGGATTGCGTTTTCGGCCGCCAACCCAATGTCACCCAACGCCTCCACCGCGGTCGTCCGCACCCACCAGTGGGAATGCTTGGTGGCTGCGATGAGTGCCGGCACAGCCGCTGTGCCCATAGCGCTCAATGCATAGCTCGCATTCCGGCGCACCAGCTCCGGCCGGGTCACCTTGCCCAGCTTGGCGGCTCCTGATTCCGTGCGCGTCTCGTCCTCCTGCCCCGGCAGGGCCTCGATCAAGGCGGACGCTGCGGGCGCTCCGATATTCCCAAGCTCGTAGGCAGCGTCAATCGCCACCGCTTCCGGCTCGCCGCTGAGGGCCGCAATGAGGTTGGCGATGGCTTCCCTGGACTGTGGACCGCGACTGTGCTGGACGCCATTGACCTGACCGGAGTGCCACGCCCACTGATTAGCTCGTAGCCCGCGATGCGGCTCGTCACTCGGCAACGACCATTCCGCGCTGCTGCTATCCCAACTGGGGCGAGTCGGCTCCTCGATGCGGTCGAACAGGAACTTCATCATGTACCGCTTCTTGTCGCTGCGGTTTGCCATGGCGCCGTGCCAGATATCATATTCGGCGATAGCGACCGTTCCCGCTTCGACGACCAGGGGCACCTCGGCAGCAGGATCGTCGGTGGGACGGGTGTTGTAGATATAGCTGCCGGGCAGCACGGCCGTCGGGCCCATCTCCAGGGTGGTGTCTTGGGGGTAGTAAAGGGCAAATATCCGGCGCGTGCGGTGGCTCTTGTGCATCCCGGCATCCTTGTGCAGGTGCTGGGCGGGCGTGCCCGGCGCGTTGTAGTGGCAGTGGCGGTGCGGCCACATGAAGTAGCTCGGTCCCAGCACACTGGTCAGCGCGCCACTGACCACGGGATCATCAAAGACCTTGCGGAGCGCCGGGATGCGGGGCAGCAGGTTATTGCCCGGGTTGAACTCCGTCTCGAACACGGTTTCGGTCTGCCGGAAAATATCTTGGTGGAACTCGTCGGACAAGCGCGGCTTGACGAGGACGTAGCCGGTGCGGATGAAGTCCTGCATCTGCCGGTCGGTGAGCTTCCGAAGGCCCATGGTGCATCTCCTCTTGAGCCGATAGTGACTACTCGCCGGCGGTGGTATTTAGGCGGCGGCGAGCAATCTGACTATAGCAGCGACAACAGCCGGATGGGCCTCACTCCCGGCACTCCCGCCCCTCCCGTCATTGCGGCGCAGGCCGCAATCCATGTCCCCCATGGTGGCCTCCGCTCCGGTCACGGAGGCCGACGCCGCGGCGCCCGGTCGGTTATAATGCTGCCACTAGATAGCCTCATACTGCTACCGCGTCCCCCGGCTGTTCCCACGAGGCCCCCGATGGCCACCAGAACGACCCTCCGCCCCCCTCCACCCGGCGAGTTTGCTCACCTGGAGCCGCTCCCCGACCCGCCGCGGATCCCCGATATGCAGCAACACATCCGGATCGTCGCTTTCGACAGTATCCTGCGAGCTTACTTTGCCCCGCGTTCCGACGTGCTGATCTGTGGCGCGGGCTACCTCCGGCGCGCGGCCGGCAATGACGCCGAGCGGCTGGCGCCCGACTGCGTGGTCGCATTCGGTGTCAATCCCGCCGCCATCGTGGCCCGCAACGGCTACGTCATCAGTGAAGTGGGCCAGCCACCGGACTTGGTGCTGGAAGTGGCCTCGCGCAGCACCGGCCGGCGCGACTACACGGTCAAGCGGGCGGGGTATGCCGGCTATGGGGTGGGGGAATACTGGCGGTTCGACCCCACCGGGGGCCGCTACCACGAGGCGGCGCTAGCCGGGGACCGGCTGGTGGCTGGGGAGTACGAGCCGCTCAGGATCCATGAGGAACCGGACGGGCTGAAGTGGGGCCACAGCCCGGTGTTGGGGCTGGACCTGTGCTGGGACCAGGGCCAGCTGCGGTTATACGACCCGGTGGCCGGAGCGTATCTGCCAACAGCGCCGGAGCTGAGAGCACAGTGGGACACCGAGCGTGTGGCCCGCCGGGTGGCCGAAGATCGTACCGCTGCCGAGCGTGTGGCCCGCCGGGTGGCTGAAGATCGTGCTGCTGCCGAGCATGTGGCCCGCCGGGTGGCCGAAGACCGGGCTGCTGCCGAGCGTGTGGCCCGCCGGGTAGCTGAAGCCGAGCTGCGGCGGCTCCGGGAGCGGCTCCGCCGACTGCGAGCGGAATAATCCCAGCGGCGCCAGGCTGCCGCTCCACCCCCGGCCCTCTATGGTCTCCCCGCTCCGCAGAGGTATACGGACAACCACAAGTGCCCCTACAGCAGTTGTCCGTCTCCAGTCGCCCCCCTCTCCCTGTGGGAGAGGGCCGGGGTGAGGGCAGCCGAGGGGCATCCCACCCGCCCTACGCCTCCAGGTTGAGCCAGGCTGCCTCCTCGGGCGTGAGCGAGACGGACAGCCCGAGCGCCGTCGTGCGAGTCTCTTCGATGGTGTGCGGACCGACGAGGGCAAACGAGGGGAAGGGCTGGGCGAGGACGTAGGCCACGGCGATCTGGGTGGCAGCCACTCCTTTGCGCCGCCCAAGCTCCTGCGCGCGCTCGTAGCGTTGCCAGTTGCCGTCGCTGTACCAGGTGCGCGCGACGAGGTCGTTGGCCCGGTTACTCGCTCCGTCTGCACCACCTTGATTTCCATTGGATTGTGTAGACGGAGCGGTCAGATCATCCGGGTGGTAGCGCCCGGTGAAGAAGCCCATGGCTTGGCTTGACCAGGCGAAGAGTGGGAGCTGATGCTCGGTGTACCACGCTTTCGAGGCCGGATCGGTGGCGGTGACACAGTTGAAGTAGGGGGTCTCGTTCCACACGGCTAGGGTGAAGTTCGGGCTGCTGGCGCTAAACCCGGTCAGCCCCTGGCGCGTCGCATAGGCATTAGCCTCCGCCAGGCGGGCCGGTGTCCAGTTCGAGCCACCAAAGGCCCGGACACGCCCGGCTGCCAGGTGGCGGTTGAACATATCAACGAACTCCCCGACCGGGACCGCCGGGTTGTCGCGGTGCAGGAAGTAGAGGTCTACATAGTCGGTCTGTAGGCGCTCCAGGCTGATCGGTAGCTCAGAGTCAATCATCTCCGGCGTCACGCTGGCCGAATGGCCGCCTTTCGTGACCACCACCACCTGCTCGCGGAGGTTGCGCTGGCGAATCCAATTGCCGAGCGCCGGCTCCGAGTATCCGCCGCCATAGCCGAACGCGGTATCGAAGCAGTTGCCGCCAAGCTCGAAGAAGTAGTCGAGCATGGCGTTGGCGAACGCTTGCCGGTCCGGGTGGTAGATCATCGTGCCCATGACCAGACGCGAAACGTCTTGCTCGATACCCGCCACGCGGCCATAGCGCATCGCCATAGCCGGCGGCACGCTCGGACGGCGCCGCAGCGGCTGCTTCGAGACCGTCTGCCGGAGGGCTGCCTCATCCCGCTCCTCGTCGAACACGAGGCCGATAGACTCGCGCCAGCGATCCAGCGCCGCCTGCTGGCCCAGACTGTCGGCCCAGGTCATACACGGGCTAGGCGCCTGACGGGCGGCGAGATGCGCCGCTACCGTATCCACCTCGATCACATAGAGCGGCTGCTCGGCGTGGACGACGACCTTTTCAGGCTGCTCACCAGCCCTGGTGACGATGATCTCGTTGTCGCGCTCCTGCGGGAACCACGGATTGGGCACTTCCAGTTGCCCCTCGCTGCCCCACACGCGGACGGTGCGATCCGCAGCGCACTGATTGCCGCAGGTGAGACTGGCAATGATGTCGCCGGGGAAACGCAGCGCGGCCGTGGCGACCTGGTCTACGCGGCTCTCGGTGCCAATCCAGGCACAGCCTTTGACCTCCAGCAGCTCCGCGACCTCCTGACGTGCTAGGGCTGCACCACCGATTTCCAGTTGATTGTGCAGCCCTGGCGTCGTCACCTGTCCGAGGGCCGCGCTGGCGATGAGGCGGGCCATGGACATGGTGTAGCAGCCGAGGTCCATCAGGCTGCCACCCGCGGCGCCGTTTTGCAGGCGGATATTGCCCAGGTCGAGGCCGATATTGCCGGTGAAGCTGGCTTGGATCAGGCGCACCTTGCCCACCGCACCGGCCTGGATCAGCTCGACGAGCTTGGCGGTCTGGGGATGGCAGCGGTACATGAAGGCTTCGAGCAGAAACACGTCGTGGTAGCGCGCGGCTTCGACGAGTGCCATCGCCTGCCCCAAGTTGGTAGCCAACGGTTTCTCGCAGAGGATATGCTTGCCGGCCTGGGCCGCCTTGATGCCCCACTCGGCATGGAGGTGGTTGGGCAAGGCGTTGTAGACCACGTCCACGTCCGGGTCGGCGAGCAGCGCCGCGTAGCTCCCGTATCGTCGCGGCACGTCGAGCTCGGCCCCGAACGCCTCGGCCGTCTCCTGGCGGCGGCTACCGACGGCGAGTAGCGCACCGGTGCGCGATTGGTGGATAGCGGCTGCGAGCGTGCGGGCAATCTTGCCGGTACTCAGGATGCCCCAGCGTAGGGACGTGCTGGTCATAACGGTGTCCTCCACAATGCTATCGGCTGTCAGCTTTCAGCGGTGCCGGCCGACGGCTCGCCTCCAATGGGCCAGCTTGGGTGCTCATCCCGCGCCGGGTCAACGGTCAGGCGCGTCTCGCCGGTACCGTCCGCGTTTACGATGTAGATATCAGTCCTCCACGTGGTCCCACATGTGGCCCGTGCGTTCGGCGCGTTTCGTCTGTGCCGGAGTTTACTCCGATCAGCGTGCAGCCGTCAGCTTTCGGCTTGCAACGGGGGCAAGGGGCGGCTCACGGCATGCTGCCGAGGGACCAGCGTGGATCACTGTCCCGCCCCAGGGCGTTGGTCAAGCGGGTTTGGTCGGACCCGTCGGCGTTCATCACGTAGATATCCCAGTTCTCGTCACGCCACGAGGAGAACGCGAGGTGGCGGCCATCCGGCGACCACCTTGGCTCCGTATCCCACCTTGGATCACTGTTCCACCACCCCGGGACGTTGGTCAGGCGGGTCAGGCGGGAGCCGTCCGCGTTCACTACATAGATTGCCTCACTTCCGACTCTCAGGTTCGAGGAGAACGCGATGCGATGTCCGTCCGGCGACCACCTTAGCTCGGTTTCCAACCCCGGGGCGTTGACCAGGCGGGTTTGGCCAGAGCCGTCAGCGTTCATCACGTGGATATCCCAACTCCCCCCCGTCCCGAGGTGAACACGAGATGGCGGCCATCCGGCGACCACCTTGGCTCATTGTCAAACAGTCCCGATTCATCGGTCAGACGGGTCTGGCCGGAGCCGTCGGCGTTCATCGCGTAGATCTCCGTGGCTCCATCCCGGGTCGAGGAGAACGCGATGTGGTGTCCGTCCGGCGACCACCTCGGATCACTATCCGCCCCCGGGGAGTTGGTTAGGCGGGTCTGGCCAGAGCCGTCCGCGTTCATCACGTAGATCTCCCAGCTCCCGTCCCGGTTCGAGGCGAAGGCGATGTGGCGTCCGTCCGGCGACCAGCCGGGGTCCGTGTCAGCCGCCGGGTCATCGGTCAGACGGGTCTGGTCGGAACCATCAGTGTTCATCACGTAGATATTCTCGTTCCCGTCACGCTCCGAGACGAATGCGAGGCGGCGGCCGTCCGGGGACCACCTTGGGTACCCGTCAGCCGCCGGGTCAGCGGTCAGGCGCGTTTGGCCGGAGCCGTCGGTATTCATTACGTAGATATTCTCGTTCCCGTCACGCTCCGAGACGAACGCGATTTTCCCGGCCTGCGGCGGCCGGGAGGGCGCCCCGGTCGGCGGTGGCTCAGGCTCGCCGCACGCCGTGGTCGCCAGCAGCACCAGCGCAATGATCGGCACGAAGAAGCGCCTATAATAGTTACATGCGGTGATGCAGCAAAAGAACATGGTCTCAATCCTCACTATGCTCCGCATGCCCCGCCGCATAACTGGTGCGTCTGGTGGATTTCGTCCGCGCTAGAGTCTACGCCTATCGGCGCTGTCAGCTTGAAGCGGCGGCAGCCGCCGGCTGATAGCTAGAGGCTAACAGCTACTGGCTGACAACTAATAGCTAATCCCTGGAGGTCGCGCTCAGGATGCGGCAGTTGCCGTGGTCGTCGCGGGCCTCGTAGAACAGGCGCGTGCGGCCGTCACCGATGCCGATGACGCACGGCTCCGACACCATCTTGCTATCCCAAGCACCGCTGCCGCCCAGCTCGACACAGCTGCCGTCGTCTTTCACCCAGTCCAGCCCATCTTGCGACGTGGCACTGAACACGCCACCGGCGATCTCGTCGGTCCAGCCGGAGTAGTACATCCGGTAGGTGCCATCAACGAGGCGAATGACCTCCGGGGCGTAGACCGACAGCGTCTCGCGGGGCGTCTCTTGGGCAATGCGGACACCCGGCTCGCGCTCGAAGTGCAGCCCGTCGTCGGAGACGGCGCTGATGATCTCGTTGCCCGCGTCCAGTCCGCTCACCAGCGGGAACGTGTACTTGTGGTAGTAGAGCCGGAACCGCGGCGCCGACTCGCCGCCGTCCGCCGGCTCGATATACAGACAGCGGGGCGTGCCATAGGACCAGCGGCCGTCGCCGACGCGGATGCCCGGCTCGACCGTGAACGCCAGTCCATTGTCCGACACGGCACTCAGGATGACCGTCGGCTGGTCAGGCGACCGCGCCTCGAAATACATCCGGTAGCGTCCGTCCGGCAAGGGAATGACATCAGGACACAGCGTCCACAGGGCGGCGTGGGGTGGGAACACGTCTACTCGCACGCCGGGGTCCTTCACCCAGGTCACGGCGTCCGCGGAGGCGGCGCTGAGGATATACCCGATGGACTCAGGCACCGCCCGGCCGGGGCCAAGCCCGGTGTAGTACAGGCGATAGCCCCCACCGGGCAGCCGAATGACGTTGGGCGTGAGGATTCGCTCCGAGTCCAGCGGGCTGTCCAGGTCAATGGCAATCCAGGGGTCTTTGGACCAGGCGGTACCGGGATCGGTGGCCTCGAAATGTACGGCCTCGCTGCCGGCGAACGTGGCGGACATGGCACTGCTCCTTTTTGCACTCAGACCCCGGCACAGCCTTGTGCCCGGTGGCACGCCAGGATGCCCCGGTCGCTGGCAACGACGGGGATAGGATCACAGATGAAGCGCGTGCCGCCGATATTGGCCGTGCCGAGCAGCACCCACTGACCTACCCACCGGACGAGCCGGCTCGCATAGGGCTGGACTCGCAGGCCAAAACTCCGGCGGTCGTTGGCCGGCACTGCCGGTGTAGCCAGGCCGGAGTTTTGGCCCGCGACCGGCGCGTCCGCGGGCAGAACCTCGCCGGTGCCGTGCAGGTGGAACGGTCCCAGCGGCGACTCCCCGACCATAGAGAAGTTGGTATTGCGAAAGCGGCGGCCGGGAAACCGGCGCTTGAACGCCGGGAGTAGGCGGTCGGTCGAGGTGCAGAAGAGCAGATAGTAGCGCCCGCGATCCGGTACACCTGCGGGACCTCAAGCTCGGTGGCGATGGGGTCTACGTGGAGCGGCGGCTCTACCTGCCACGTCCGCATGTCCCGGCTGCTCGCCAGGCCGACCGTGCCCCGGCGGTGGCGGTCCGGGAACTTGCCGCGGGCGCATACGTACTGATACACGCGGTCGCCGGCGGGGAAGAGAAACGGGTCGCGCCATTGGCCGTATGCCTTATGTACGGGTCCGAGCCGTTCGTAGTGGCGCGGGTCGCGCTCGTTGACCGGATTGTGCTCGTACTTGGTCCAGGTATACAGGTCGTCGGAGACGGCCAACCCCACGCGATGGACCTTGCGCGTGGGCGGGTTTTCGTGCCGGCGCAGGGCACTGTAGGCCATCCAGAAGCACCCGTTCCAAGCGAGGACGGAGCCGGTGGAGAGGGTTTGGCTGTCCCAGGACTCGTCGGCGCCGCGCTCCAGAGCCAGGCCAACGTACTCCCAGCGCACCAGGTCACGACTGACGGCGTGGCCGATATCCCAATGCCAGTCGGCGTCCGGCTCGGGCGACGTGCAGAAGAAGCAGTGAGCTACGCTATCATTGACGGCAAACCAGGCATCGCCGATGGTATGGCCAGGCAGACTGAACATCATATTCCCCAGATCAGCGCAGTACCGGTAGCCGGAACACGACGAAAACTCTTGCCCAACTAGGTTGTGTTGACATCGCCCTGGATGCCGGCTTCCGTCGGCATGACGCCAGGGGGTTGGCGGCACCGCCTGCTAGCGCAAATGTCAACAGCGCCTAGGTCCTGAGATGATCCGAGAGGAGGTGGATCATGCCAGATCATACCAGCAGTCCGGAGTACCTTGACCTCGGCTGGCTCACCAGCCGGCTGTCCGACCAAGGATATCTGTCCCCAGGCGAGGTGCTCCGCATTACGCCCGGACAGTCATTTGAATCGACCGCTGCCTTCATCACGCCGCTCACGGTCACCTACCCGTGCAATGCTCCGGCCTCGGCTCCTCGTCAGCTCATAGTGAAGGTCTATCGTAAAGATTGGTACGGCGGTGGACTAGCCGAAGCGGCATTCTATCAAGAGTTTGTCGCTGCCATGCCGGTTGCACCGGTAGTGTCCTGCTACGACATTACTATCGTTCCCGAGCATCACTACTGCCGCCTTGTACTCCAAGACATCTCGAAGACCCACGCTCCGCCGGCTGGCCCTCCCAGTCAGGCACAGCTCGAAGAGATCGTAGATGGGCTGCTGCAGTTTCACACGCAATGGTGGGAGCATCCCCGCATCAGCCGTAGCGACTTTTTCGGAATGGCCGGCGGTCCGCTACGCATGGTCCATGCCACCAAAGAGGCGACGTTTCTCACCTACTGTCAACATATCGCAAGGGGCTTTGGGGCCTTCGCCGATAGTCTTGGGGACAAGCTCCCCGACGAATGGCGGCAGCTCTGCGAGCGAGCAATCGCAGCCTGGCCTAGCTTGTTCCTCAACCGGGTCTCGGCCGGCAAGGCCCTCACGTTCATCCACGGCGACTTCGGCCTGTGGAACATCTACCTGCCGCACGATCCCGAGACACACCGGCTCTGCTTTCTGGACTGGGAAACGTATAAGCGCAGCATCGGCGTCTACGACCTGGCGTACATGCTCGTTACGGCCGACTATTTTGGTGATCTCGACAGAAGAAACCGAGTGGAAGCCCAGTTGCTGCGTCGGTACCACGATGGGCTGTTGGCACACGGTGTCACCGATTACGATTGGGACGATTGCGGGTACGATTACCGGCTCTCCGTCATCGCCAATCTGTTCCCCCCAATGGGATGGCAACGGCTCAGGGATCTGCAGGCAGCCATCACCGCCTTCCATAAATGGGGTTGTGCTGATTTGCTCGACTGAACCGACGGGCAGCTTGGTCTGCCGCGAGTAGTCGGCCGTTCTTTATGCTCCGACACTGGGTACGCTAGGGCGTGTTTGCAAACTGGCTGTTAAGTACGGGCGTCATTCCGGCGCAAGCCCCGTCATTGCGGCGCAGGCCCCGTCATTGCGGCGCAGGCCGCAATCCAGGTCCCCCGGCGGAGGCTGAACCCTAGGCCCCGTCATTGCGCCTGCACCGGGGTAGCCCGGTGGCGCAAGCCGCAATCCAGGCCCACTGGGGGGGGGCCACGCCTTGCCCCCTAACCGCTCTACCCCTGCCCTCTGGCACTTTGCAAACACGCCCTAGTAGCACACGAGCGCTCTACGCGAGGCGGCCCCCCACCCGCCATATGGTAAGTTGCAGTAGCACGCGCGGATTCACCTTGTCGGTATCTCAAACACTTTTGACTACCTCGCCTCAGTTGTGTAGTTTATCGGTATCTCACTGGGATGAATGGAGGGGTGAGAGGTTTTGTAAGCGGCAAGCCAGCCTTCCGCTCTGGGTAGGTCCCAGTGCCGGAGGGAGGTAAGCGGGAGAAAAGCAATGCAATTCGGGACAGGGAAGCGACTCACACGGCGTACTTCTATGCTCTCACTGGCCGGGGCCGCCGCCGCGGTGCTGGCCGCCTGTGGCGAGGTCGAGGTCCGCTATGTCCAAGGACCAGCTGGCCCGGCCGGGCCAGCCGGTCAGCAAGGTGAGCGCGGGGCTGCCGGGTCCGCCGGCGCCAAGGGTGCGGCCGGGGCCGCCGGGCAGACCATCGTTGTCGAGAAGGAGAAGGCGGTCGTCGTCGAGAAGATCGTGGAAGTGCCGGCTCCGGCCAAGCCAACGCAGATCCTCAGAGCGTGGACCGTATGGTGGGGCTGGAATGGTCCGGGGGCCAATGGCGAGCGCGCCCTGCCGATGAAAGAGCTGGTGGACATGTGGAACGAGCGGGGCACCAATACCCCCGTGATCCTGGAGCCGCCCCCGCCCACGACCGAGGCCATGAGGCAGGCCGGGAGCCAAGGTGGGATTTGGGAAGCAAAGATCATCGCCGCCACCGCGGCCGGTCAGCAGCCCGACTTTGTAGACCCCAACCTCCACCAGTCCCACGAGTTTGGCGATGTGGGCATCTCGGTGGACCTGGCACCCATGGTCAAGCAGGACAAGGAGTATGCTGCGACGCTCGATGACTTCTTCCCATACCTGCTGGAAACGAGCTACTGGAAAGGCAAGCTGTGGAGCCTGCCCCAGACCTCGGACGCCGACCTCCCGTACACCAATCTGGACCACGTGCAGCAAGCGGGGTTGCAGCCCCTGGAGCAGGGCTACACCTGGGACGATTTGGTGGAGTACTGCCAGGCACTCCAGACCTTCCATGGCGCGGGTGAGGAAACCAACAAGTGGGCCTTCGGGCATGCCTACAACTGGGTGAATCTCTGGAACCTGCTCAAGCAGAACGGCGGGGATGTCTACAACGAGGACTACACCAAAGTCACCCTCAACAGTCCCGAGGGGATCGAGACGATCCAGTGGATGATGGACCTGGTCCATACGCACAAAATCCACACGCCGCACCCCGATTGGTTCGAGGCCAGGGGGCTACCCCGGCCGAGCTTCCGCAAGGGCCAGATCACCCTGTTCTACGAGACGAGCGCCAGGCGGGTGATTACGTGGGCGCAGGATATCGGGGGCTTGGACAAGATGTACGTCAGCCCACCGCCGACCAAGAAGCAGGCCTTTACGATTGCGTTCGGCCGCCAGTTCACGCAGTTCAGGACGGAGCCGGCACGCGAGGAGGCCGGTTGGGGCTTCCTGCGCTGGCTGACTTCAACCGATGGGCTGGCGCACTACTCCGCGGGAACCATGTTCATGCCGGCGCGTAAGTCCATCTTGACTCATCCGAAGTGGCTCGCCGTCATGAAGATCGCCCCGCAGTATCAGACTTTCTTGGACCAGCAGGAATTCGGCTTCCGGCCGTTCCATCCGACGCTCAACAAGGCGTCCCGGCCCTACAACGCAGCGATGCAGGAGACCTGGAAGAATCCGAACGCCGCTCCAAAGACCCTCTTCGATGAAGCGGCGCGGCAGATGACCGTGCTGCTCGAGGACTTCCGCGCGCGAGGCGGCTAGCTCACCCGGCCCATCGCTGCGGCTTGCATGGCGCTTCCCTTGCCCTTCAGTGAGGAGCGGGGGAAGCGCCCGTTTTCTTCGGCCGCGCCGCACCCCCTGACGGGCCACAGCCGCACGGATAGGGCCAGGTGTCGCGGGCCAACACTCCGGCGGTCGCAGGCTCCCACTGTCTGCCCAGCATGGCCGGAGTGTTGGCCCGCGAGTGGTGCGGCTGTGGCCCATCACCCGGCCCCCGCTCTATCGCCGAGCGATAGAGCGGGGAAGCTAGCCACTGACCACCGCCCCGCGTGGCTATGGGTACCGGAATATGATAAAGAGGGTTGCAGTAGCACGCGCCGCGTCGCGGTGGAGGGGACAGGCACGATGGATTTGCAGACTGCCCTGCGCTATATGAAGATCAACGGCTGGTGTCTTCTTGAGGGGATTATTCCCGCCGACAGGGTGGCTGCGGTGCGGGAGCGCGTGGAGGCGGCCGTCGCAGCCCACCAAAGCACGGCTCGCGGGGCAACACTCCGGCGATCCGAGGCCCACGGCGGCGAGCAAACACGGCCGGAGTGTTGCCCCGCGACGGCCCCCGACGGTATCGGCCATGTGCCGGGGCTGATCCGCTTCGAGCAATCGTTCGCGCCGTACTTGGCGCACCCGTGCCTGCTGGGGCTGGTGGAAGCCTTGCTCGGCGAGCACGTCCGCATCTCCTTTACCACGGCCCAAATCAACTTTCCGGGCAACAACCGCGGGGGCTGGCACGCGGACTGGCCCTTCAATCAGGAGACGGCGGGTCACGTCCCGGCACCCTACCCCGACGTGGTGATGCACGTGACGACGCTCTGGCTGCTCTCGCCGTTCACCGAGGAGAACGGTGGCACCTTCATCGTCCCCGGCAGCCATCGTGCCAACAACAATCCATCGGGCGACAACGGTATTGACCCCATCCAACCCTTCCCTACGGAGATGCAGGTGACGGGACCGGCTGGGAGTGTGCTGGTGTTCGACAGTCGCCTGTGGCACGCCATCGCGCCCAACCGGACGCAACGGCCGCGGACCACTATCGCGGTGCGCTATGCGCCTTGGTGGCTCAACCTGGACGTCCTGCGGCCCGGCACCGTCGAGCGTGCCCGCATGGTGGACGAGACGGGCAAGCGCGAGAACCTCCAGCCACCGCTGAGTGCGCCGGTCTATGAGACGCTGCCGGCGGCGGTCAAGCCGCTGTTTCGGCATGCGGTGGAGCGGCCGAGGTGAGAGACGGCCGCCCCTTCTCCCAGCGAGAGAGGGACGCACAGCACGAAAAACTATCCCTTTTTAGCTGCTCTCCTGGCGGAGCGCCGCGAGACGTAGAGGGCCATCGTGGCTGAAGGGTGCTCGCGCTAGGTGGTGGCATCTAGTCCGGGGCGGAGCGGCCAGACGCGATTGACCTCCGAGAAGAGACTCCGCGCACCATCATCGCAGGTGATCTAGGCCCCACACGGTCCCGGCGCTGACCGCAACATCGCCCGCGTAGCCGTGCGAGAACTTGATTGATCTCATCGGTTTCGCCTCCTTGTCCCCTCATTCCCGCGCATACGGCAGGCGATGCCCGCAGCTACGGCAGTGAACAGTTTCGTTGTCCATCGCGGACGGTAATGCGTAGGAGCCAGACCTGGAAGGCGCTATTGTCCGGGCCGCAAAGCTCCGTGCCGCGGAAGCGAAAGTTCTCCAGCACCATCAGTCGCGTCAGACGCTGCGGCAGCGATCCCGTCAGATCGTTATTGAAGACCCACAGTTCTTCGAGGTTGGTCAAGCTGCCCAACTCTACCGGGAGCGGCCCCGTCAGATTGTTGTTGTCGAGCCGCAGCTCCTTGAGGTTGGTCAGGTGGCCCAGCTCCGGTGGCAGTGGCCCGATCAGGTCGAGGTTGCCGAGCCACAGCATCTCCAGCTTGATCAGGTGGCCCAACTCCGTCGGTATTGGCCCCGTCAGGTCGTTGAAGCTGAGGATCAGCCCTCTGAGCTTGGTCAGCAGGCCCAGCTGTACGGGGAGTGGTCCGGTCAGGTTGTTCCGGTAGAGGTTCAGCCAGGTGAGGTTAGTCAGGTGGCCTAACTCTGGTGGGAGTGGCCCGGTCAGGTTGTTCCGGATGAGAATAAGCTCCGTGACGCGGCCGGTAGCGTCGGTTGTGACGCCATGCCAGTCGCCGATTGGCTCGTCGCTCAACCGGTTCGTGTTGTCCTGCCAGCTTGTGCCGCCGGTCGCGTTCTACAACGCGACCAGCACGTCCCGGTCGGTGGTGTGCTCACCGCACGCCGCTGCCGCGAGCAGCACCAGCGCAGCCAGGCCGATCAGCGCGACCGGCGTGCAACAGTGACCGAGCCGCGCATAATGACGGGAGGGTGCAAGGAACATGCCACTACTACCTCGTATACACGCATCGGCCTGACCACACCCTCACCAGTGGCGACGGAGGAGGGAACAGGCCCGTCTTCCCGCTGCCGTCTCCTGCCGCCACGGGGGGCCAGCGGGGACGGCCTTGCCCTAGTGGATCGCCTTGAACTGGAAAGAGTACAGCTTGGCGTTCTTGAAGTAGAACCGCAGCTTGATCGGCCGGCCCATCAGGCGGCTCACGTCGGCGTTGCCGTTCCAGGAGACTATATGGTCCTGCCCCGACTGCGTGATCGGGTCGGCGTCGTCGAATGTGAACCCCTCGATCTTGCGGTGGTTGGACGTGAGCACCTCGACGCGGACCTCGGCCGGCCCGGGGCCGGCGGCAACTGGCGTGGTCGCGCAGTTGAGATGCAGCCGCGACCCGGTAAAGCCAAAGGAGCGCGTGACCAGTTGGCCGAACGCCTCAGGGTTACGTGACACGCGCAACAGGGCTTCCTGATGCAGTCCGTCCAAGTCGGCCCGGTCGCTGGCGGGGGGCACCCAGCCCTTGCCGCTATCCACCGACACGAATCCGTCCAGGGGGCAAATCGCCAGCCCTACGGCCGACGTGGCGGCGTCGCCCAAGTCCAGTAACTGCTGGGCGGCGCGGTGGTTGGTGCCGCTGTAGTAGAGGAGGACGCGGTCATCATGCACGAGGGCGTGCCACAGGTAGATGTTGCTGGAATCGAAGTCCTCGCGACGGCCGCCGCGGACGATGAACGGCTCCCGGTAACGCCGCTCCCAGTGGTAGCCGTCGCGGCTGACGATCACCTCCGGGTGGTGCGTCAGGTTGGTGGTGCGGAAAATCCAGAGCAGACCGACGTACAGCCCGGCGTAGGGGATGACCACTAGCCGATAGAACTCCGTGTCGGGAAAATCGTCCGCGTCGGGAACGAGGACGGTTTCCGGCTCGGTCCAGTGGATCAGGTCGGGACTTTCGGCACGGCCGATGAGCCGCTTGCCGAAGAGTGTCCGCATGTGGTGGCTGTTCTCCACATACGCCGCGTAGGTCTCGCGAATGGGGTCCCAGCCCATGAAGGAGGTCGGTCCCCAGCGGCCGACGACGGGCGTGGTGTCTATGACCGGGTTGCCGGCGTAAGGCGTCCACGCGAAACCGTCGGGTGAGTAGTAGAGGTTGGACCGCATCGGCTTCGTCGTGTCCATGGTCCACTTCAGGGCCTTGTATCGCTTCGCCGGATCGCGCTCGTGCCGGTCCAGGAACGTCGGGGCCGTGATGACTCCGGGCGGGACGATGTTGTTCTCCTTGGAGCCGGCAAACTCCACCAACCCCAGCACTGGCCGCTCCCAGTGAATGCCGTCCACGGAGGTGGCCAGGCACGTCACGGGCGGGGAGTCCTCGCCCTCAATCACGATTCCCGAGGCGCCGCCGGGGCGCATTTGAGGGTCAACCTTCAGGTTGCGGGCGGTGTACCACAGCTTGAAGATGCCGTCCTGGTCGTCGAACACCACCGAGGTCAGCATGACGTGATTGCCCTCCCAGGGGTGCTCGGACCGGATGATGGGGTTGTGCGCCACCTTGAAGGCGGGATTGACGCCTTGCTTGGCTTGGGTCATGCTCTCGATCAGGTAGTCGTCGAGGAAAAGCTGCTTCCGTGAGCCAATTTCGATCAGAGCCATGCTTGTCTCCTCCTACTCGGCACCGCTCCGGCCGCCGTCTTTTCCCGTGCAAGCGGGAATCCACCATCCTCCCCCTGGATTCCGCCGGAATGACGAGCGGGGAGGCACCTAGTCGCCGGCGAGCGGTAGCACTTGCTCGGCAAAGCTCGCCAGCAGCTCCAGCTCTTGCTCCGGGCTATCGGCCGGCGTACTGACGCTCATATGGGTTACGCCCAGCTTGGCCTGCTCCCCCACGTCCGCGGCGATCTGCTCCGCGCTGCCGGTAAAGGGCGCTCGCTGTCCGTCGGGACCGGTCGCGGCCTGGCCGCCCGTCCAGGAGACGCTGCCGAACCGGACGGCTATGGCACCGGGATCGCGGCCGGCCGCGGCGGCCCGCCGGTGCAGACTGTCCACCGCCCGCTTGAGCTGCTCGGTCGTGTCCAGCGGAAACTGCGGGTTGCTCGCGCCGGGCGACCAACCGTCGCCGAGCGTCGCGGCGCGGCGGATGGCTGCCGGACTTTCGCCACCGATCCAGAACGGTGGATGGGGGCGCTGCACCGGCTTGGGCGCGAATTCAACGTCGGAGAATTGCAAGTACTTCCCCTGGAACTCCGGGTACTCTTGGTTCCAGAGTGTGACAAAGGCACGTAGGTACTCGTTGGTGACGGCGCCGCGCTTGTCGAAGGGGGTAGGCACCATCAGCGCATGGGCTTCCTCGCGGTTCCAGCCCACACCGAGCAGGATGTCCAGCCGGCCGTCGGAGAGCACGTCAATCGTGGCCAGCATTTTTGCGGCGAGTAAGGGATTGCGGTAAGGCATGACGACGAAAGGCATCAGCCGTATCCGGGCGGTCTGGCCGGCCAGAAAACTGATTACGGACAGGACTTCGAGCGTGTTCTGGGCCGAGCCAACCCCCGGGATTGCCCCGCTGCCGCGCGGATATTGCGACTTGATGACTCGCGGCATGATGAGCCGTTCGGCCGCTCCGACGCTGTGGAAGCCCAGCGCATCGGCCTGGCGGGCTACCGCCCCGATACGCGCCGGATCGTAGTGCGGGCCACCGACGTTGACTCCTACGGTGAACTTCATGGTGCTCTGGATCCTCCCTCGCCGCTCTCGCCGTCCCGGCTCCTGTTGGAAGCCAGGCGCCCGAAGGGGCGTTATCTTCATAGCAATGACCGGATCACGGTTGACGGAGCCTCGGTCTACGTGCCCGCGAGCCGGGCGACGACCGGCGCAAATGCCTCCATCCAGGGCTGCTTCACCAAATAGTACGAGATGCCGTAGCGTCCGCGCCGCTGCTGGAGCCGGTCGGCGATCTCGCTAGCGGTGCCGATCACCACCAACGGGCACTCACGCGCCGCCGCGGGCGAGACACCGAGCTGCTTGGCGGCAGCACGGGCGGCCGTATCCGTGTCCTGGGTCACAAACGGGAGGTAGAGCACGCTGTTCAGCTCGGTATGGTCCAGGCGATCTCCCAGGGAGTCGCGCAGCCACCGTATCTTCTCGTCGAAGGCTGCCGGGGTGGCGTCCCACGCCGCTTGCCGGAGCATCGGGGCGCCGTTGCGCGTCCGGCGCAGACTGGGATGCAGCGCGATGATATCCGCCTCGCGCGCGGCGATCCGCAGCATACGCCGGCCACCGCCGCCCACCAGGATCGGCAGCTGCGGCTGCTGCACCGGCTTCGGATACCCGTCGAGGTCGGAGATGCGGTAGTACGTTCCCGCGTATGAGAAGGGGCCAGGCCGGAGGAGACCCTTAATCACGGCGATGCTCTCTTCCAGCCGGCTCACTCTGATCCCCGGCCGGTCGAATTGCATGCCGGAGCACCGGTAGTCCGAGAGCATCCAGCCGGCGCCCAGCCCCAGCTCGAACCGCCCGTTCGAGAGCACGTCCAGGGTGGCGGCTTCCTTGGCGACCATGACCGGATGGCGGTAGTCGTTGCCGAGCACCAGCGTACCGACGCGCAGGGTAGTGGTGGCGCACGCGGCCGCCATCAGGGCCGGGAGCGGTGCCAACTGCTCGCCGAAGTGGTCGGGGATGAGGGCGATGTCGTAGCCGAGGTCTTCGGCTTGCCGCGCCCAGCCGGCCCATTCTGCGGCGGTCGGCAGCCCGGGGAGGGTGACTCCGAAGCGGAATTTCATCGGCCTATGACCTCCTGACCGCTTGGCCCACGCCGCTCCCCCCGGCGCCGCCGCCTTGGATCCACCGGCTCAATCCACTTCTGCACGGGAACACGTACATAATACATCTCGTAGGTCACGTGTCCCCGCATTGGTCCTCTCTCGTCATTCCGGCGCACGCCGGAATCCAGCGCCGTAGGGGCACGGCATGCCGTGCCCCTACCCTGGGCGCAGAGCGTGTGGGTGCCCTACAGCAACCATCGCCTACCCCAGTGAGAGCGGGAGAGTGGAGTAGTGCCCCAGCCGGTCTATGCTATGCTCACGCGCACAACGCGGTGAGCCGGGACCTGCCAATCATCGTGCGGAGGGGCACAGCATGGCGTTGCGTGTAGGGCTTGTCGGACTGGAACCGTCTACCCATTGGCCGCACTATCTGGGCGCCGCCGAAACGTCGGCGGCGGTCGAGCTCGGGGCCGTCTGCTACCGTCCCGAGCTGACGGAAGAGATGTCTGGGGATCGGGTGGCACTGCTCACGGACCTCAAGCTGCCGACCTATCACGACCTGGAGGATATGCTGGCGAACGAGCAGCTCGACGTGCTGGCGGCCAGCACTGTCCCGGACGTGCAAGGTGCTGCGCTGATCGCGGGACTTGAGCATGGTCTCCACGTCGTCGCAGACAAGCCGCTCGTCAGCCAAGCGGAGCAGCTGGAGCAGGTGAAGGCGGCCCTCAAGCGCCATCCCGGCCAGCGGCTGTCCATGCTGCTCACCCTGCGCGGGGACCCGGTGCGCCGCGCGGCCCGCAGACTGGTCCAAGAAGGGGCCATCGGTCAGGTTGCTGCCCTCCACAGCCGCCGCGCTTACGAGCAAAAGCGGCAGCCGCCGCGCCCGGCATGGATGTTCGATGAGCGGCGGATCGGTGGGCCGATGGGTTACGCCGCCGTGCATAGCCTCGACGAGGTGCGCTGGATTACGGGTCTGCGCTACCTGGAGGCGGTCGGCTATGAAGCCAATCACTCGCGGCCCGAGCTACAGCATTTCTACGACGTGAGCCAGCACCTCTACCGCCTGGAGCACGGCGTCACCGCGATCATTGACACGCACTTCTTGGCGATCAACGATTGCTGGCTCAGTATTCTGGGGACGGAGGGCAAGATCGAGATTTCGGCGAACAATCGCGGCGTGCTGATTACGGGGGACGGGACGACCGAGATCGAGACGGCGGAGCCGGAGATCAGCGTGTTCGCGGAGTGGATCGAGAGTATCGAGGCCGGCCGGCCGGCCATCGTAGACACCGCAGACGTGCTGGTCTGCATGGAGGCCGTCTTTGCCGGGCAGGCTGCGGCCAAGAGCGGGCAGACTGTGACCATCCCAGCCTAGTCGCTCCGGCGGCTCTCGGTCGGCTATACTGCTGCTGGGTCGTCCCCCACTGCTCCCGCGTGCCCCGGCTGTTCCTACGAGGCCCCCGATGGCAACCAGAACCACCCTCCGCCCCCCTCCGTCTGGAGAGCTCGCTCACCTGGAGCCGCTCCCCGATCCGCCCCGGATCCCCGATATGCAGCAACACCTCTGGATCGTCGCTTTCGACAGTATCCTGCGAGCTTACTTTGCCCCGCGTTCCGACGTATTGATCTCCGGCCAGGGCTACCTCCGCCACACGGCCGGCAATGACGCCGAGCGGCTGGCGCCCGACTGCGTGGTCGCGTTCGGTGTCAATCCCGCCGCCATCGTGGCCCGCAACGGCTATGTCATCAGTGAAGTGGGGAAGCCACCGGACTTGGTGCTGGAAGTGGCCTCGCGCAGCACGGGACGACGCGATGATACGGTCAAGCGGGCGGGGTACGCCGGCTATGGGGTGGGGGAATACTGGCGGTTCGACCCCACCGGGGGTCGCTACCACGAGGTGGCGCTGGCCGGGGATCGGCTGGTGGCTGGGGAGTATGAGCCGCTCAGGATTCATACCGAGCCGGACGGGCTAAAGTGGGGGCACAGTCCGGTGTTGGGGCTGGACCTGTGCTGGGACCAGGGGCAGCTGCGGTTGTACGATCCGGTGGCCGGCGCGTATCTGCTAACGGCGCCGGAGCTGAGAGCACAGCGGGACACTGCCGAAAACCGTGCTGCGGCCGAGCGGGCGGCCCGCCGGGTGGCCGAAGACCGCGCCGCTGGTGCTGAAGACCGTGCTGCGGCCGAGCGGGCGGCCCGCCGGGTGGCCGAAGATCGTGCCGCTGGCGCTGAAGCCCGTGCCGCGGCCGAGCGGGCGGCCCGCCTGTCTGCCGCGGCCGAGTTGCGGCGGCTCCGGGAGCGGCTCCGCCGGCGGCAAGCGGAATAATCCCGGCGGCGCCAGGCTTCCACTCCGCAAGGGGAGGTGGATCGTGGCTTCCGCGGGGATCACCATAGCCTAGCCAAGGCCACCGAAGGGCATGAAAATAATGGCCGTCACTCTGGCGCAAGCCGGGGACCTGGATGGCGGCTTCCGCCGCCCTGACGGCTGGGGGTTATGTTGAGAGCAATGCCGCCTCGTAGGGGTGCAATCATGCAAGCTGACACGGCGGATGCACAGCGACAATCCTACGGGCAGGTACGCCTCGACCCGGCCGGCGAGGTGGTGGCGGGCAGCTATACGACCCAGCGATTGACGTACATCGTCGGCGAGCGGGGCGTTGCTTCCGGCGGTCGCATCCGGGTGTTTACGGAGTGCGATACGGACTGGGCGTTGCCCCAATTCCACGATCCTACGGCCGCAGACTACATGACCGTGCAAGCGCCATGCACAGCACGGGTCTCCCTCATGGTCGAGCAGGTGACGTCAGTTCTGTTGGTCGTCCACGGCCGCGCGCTCAAACCCGGCGAACGGCTGGTGCTGACCTACGGCGACCGCTCCGGGGGTGGTCCCGGCACGCGGGCGCAGACGTTCCTGGAGGCCAAGCGGTATTTCTGGGTGGCCGTGGACGCGGAGGGCGACGGCACATTCGTTACGCTGGCAGCGCCACCCTCGCTCGCCATCGTCGGTGGAGCGGCGGTCAAGCTGGTGGTCGTGGCCCCGTCGACGGTCACTGCCGGGACACCGTTTTCGCTGCTGGTACGCGCCGAGGACCAGTGGGGCAACCCGGCCGCTGCGTACCGGGGGAGCATCACGCTCCAGGCACCAACCGGGAGCACATGCCCGGTAGAGAGGCACACGCTTACCGCCGAAGATGGTGGCGTGCGGTGGTTTGCGGGCTGCACCGTGTCTGCGCCGGGCCGGTACCGACTGGCCGCCGTAGATGGCGCAGGGGGACTGCGGGCCGAGAGCAATCCCATCCTCTGCACGGAGGAGGCCGCGACGTATGCGCTCTTCTGGGGCGATCCGCACGGTGGGCAGATCGCGCTCGCAGCGAAAATACCGGACTTCTTTCGCTACGCCCGCGACGTGGCCGGCATAGATTTCGTGGGCTATCAACGCAACGACCACATGCTCTCGAATGACGATTGGGTCGTGCAGCAGCAGGCCGAGCGCGACTTCGATCAGCCGGGGCGCTTCGTGCCCTTGCCGGGCTTCGAGTGGTCCGCCGTGCCGAGGGAGGGAGGCCATCACAACGTCTACTTTCGGCGCCACAACCAGCCGATTCGCCGGAATAGCCACAAAGGGCTGACGGATTTGTCGGATGTGGACACCGATCTGCCGCATATCCTCGATGTCTACCGGGCGTACCGGGGGCAGGACGTCGTCATCACGCCCCATGTCGGTGGCAGTCACGCCGACCTCACTCATCACGAGCCGACCTTGGAGCCGGCGCTGGAGATCACCTCCGATCACGGCACGTTCGAGTGGTTTCTGGAGGAGTCGCTGCGCCACGGCTACCGGATGGGGTTTGTCGGCGGGAGTGACAGTCACGACGGACGGCCCGGCGCGGACACACCGGGCTGGCAGGAGCGGCGCTATGCCCACGGGGGGCTAACTGGGCTGTATGCCCCGGCGCTGACGTTGGAAGCTGTCCACGAGGCGCTGCGGGCGCGGCGCTGCTACGCGACGACCGGGGCGCGCATGGTGGTCCAGCTGGAGGCCGACGGCCACATGATCGGCGCGGACCACACCACCTTGACCCGGCCCACGATCTCCCTGGCGGTTGCCGGTACAGCGCCGTTAGAGAGCATCGAGCTGTTTCGCGGGCTGGAGCGAATCTGTAGTCATCCCATAGGTACCGGTGCCAGCAGCAACCGTGTGCGGGTGCTTTGGGAGGGTGTCAGCCGGAAGACGAGCTACTCCGGGGTGATCTGGGACGGCCAGCTGCAAGTCGTCGGCGCCACTATCGCGTCCGTCGAGCGCCTCCGGTTCGATAGCCCACGCTCGCGCGTGCTCGACCGCACGGCCACGGCACTGCGCTGGTACTCCGTGACCTGCGGCTACCGCAGCGGGGTCATCCTCGACCTCGCCGACGCGGCGGACGACGCCGAGCTACGGCTGGTGGTGAATACCTCGCTCATCAGCCGCCCCTACTTCGGTGGGCATGGAGACGATGATCCGGGCCGCATGTCCTACGCGCCGGCCGAGAACGTGACTTTTAGCTGTAGCCTCCGGGAGCTGGCAACCGGCCAGAAGGAGATACACCTGACGACACCACCGCTGCAAAAGCACCCGGACAGCGGCGGTATGGACTCGGCGCCGCACCTCGGGCAGCTAAGTCGCAAGATCGTGATGTCGTTAGCCCCGGAATCAGGTGGCCCGGAGACGGCGGAGCTTACCTTCACCGACCCGGCGCCACGGCCGGGGATCAATCCTTACTGGGCGCGGATTGTGCAGACCGATATGGAGATGGCCTGGACCAGCCCCGTCTTCGTGGACTACGTGGCGACGCCGCGGTCTGATTAGCCACTGCTGACATTGCCCGGTCATGCGCGTGCAAGTGGGCGGAAAGGGAGTTGGTCGTACTCCCCTATGGCCCCCCGACAAGGGGAGGTTTTTCCGTAGGGGCGCACCATGTTGCACCCGTCTTCCCGTCATTCCCACCGTCGCATCCGTCATTCCGGCGCCAGCATGCCCCCTCCTCCGCTCCCGGGCCGGAATCCAGGGCCATTACAGAGGGCCTGTTCCAGTCCCTCCACCCCCTCTCCAAATGTTGGAGAGGGGGCCGGGGGGTGAGGGCCGCCCATCCTGTCCATCCATGTAAATACCTACCCCTGTGGGCCTATGGCTCCCCCGCTTCGCAGGGGGACGATGGCCGGCTGCGGCAGCCTCGCTCTGCCGGAGGACGGGTAGCGTTGTCCGGTGATCGCGGTACAATGGGGCATCGAAGGAGTCGTCAATGTCATCGAGCGGTGCTGCGCTGACCCTCGCCGACCTCCGGGGCCAGCTGCCCATCACCCGGCACGTGGCTTATCTGCAAACCGGCGGCCACAGCCCTACGCCCGAGGCGGTGCTCCGTACCGTCCACGACGAAATGGTCAGGGAAGCGGAGTTTCACGGCATCCCGGCAGTCGCGGCCGAACGGGCCGAGAAGGAAGCACGGGCACGCGCCGCCCTGGCGACCTTTCTGGGCGTCCGGCCGGAAGAGCTAGCCATCACGCCTAGCACCTCCCAGGCGATGTTGCGCGTGCTGCATAATCTACGCTGGCGCGAGGGCGACGAGCTGGTCATCACCAACTTGGAGCACGTCAGCGTCGTGCGTAACGCCTGGGCGCTCCGGGATCAGCGCGGTGTCGGCACCAAGGTCGTGCCGGCCGACCGCGGTGATGCCGTGCTGCTGGAGCGTCTCGCCGCCGCGCTGACGGAGCGCACGCGGCTGCTCTGCATCAGTCACCTGGCCTCGCCGGACGGACGGTTGCTGCCCGTCGCCGCGGCGGCGGCGCTCGCGCACGAGCGCGGGGTGCCGGTGGTCGTGGATGCCGCCCAGTCACTCGGCCAATTCCCGGTGGACGTGCCATCGCTGGGGTGCGATTTCCTCGTGGGATCGGGGCACAAGTGGCTGTTCGGGCCAATGGGCATCGGGTTTGTCTGGGTAGCGCCCGACCGGCTCTCCACCTTCCGGCCGACGTTCCTCTCCGACGCCGACCCCTGGGCACCGCCGAGCGCCGCTACGCCGCCACCGACCGCGGCGCGGCGTGCCGAGGGGGGTACGCACAACGCGGCGATGGTCATTGGCTTGGGTCGGGCGGTGGAGAACCTGTCGGCGATTGGGCTGGACACGATAGCGGCTCACGCCCAGCGCCTCACCAAGCTGCTCCGCGAGCAGGTGGCCGGGCTGGCGCGGGTACGCATCCTCACACCCACCGCGCCGGGTCAATCCGCCGGCATCACGACGTTCACCTTCGACGGATACGACGCCACCGCCTTGCGCGGTCTGGTGGCCTACATTTATGAGCAGCATAACACCATCGTCAAGTTCCAATGGCTCACTGCACCGATGGTCCCCAACGCACTGGGGATGCGCGTCTCAATTGCCGGCTTCAATAGCGAGGATGAGGTGCGCCGTCTGATTACCGCGTTGCAGGAAGGCGTGCCGCGCTTCTGACCGCTTGGTCAGTAGCCAGTGGTCAGTGGCCCCAGCCCGTCATTCCGGGCCGCCGGACAACCTCTTTTCAGAGCAGTGACGGGGGGAGCGCCGGGGCCGGCGCGCCGCCGGAGGTCGGAGATGTACGTCAACAGCCGAGCGATCATCGAGCGGGAGACCGCACAGGGGACTGAGGTCCTGGTGCAGGTGCGGGACCGGCCGGATGACGGGGGTGCCTTGGAGTTGCCCGGCGGCACGCTCGACGAGTACGAGCCGATCCTGGAGGGGCTGGCCCGCGAGGTCCGTGAGGAAACCGGCCTGCGGGTAACGGAGATTCTGGATAGCACCGGGCGCTTGGTGTGGTCTGCGGTACGACAAAGCGGTGCCAGGATTGCCGAGTACGAATGCCTGCGGCCGGCATTCGTCTACCAAACGCTCCATGGCCCCATCGACTCCATCGGCTTCTTCTTTCGCTGTCGAGCCGGCGGCGCCCTCGCAGAGGACGGCGACCTGGCCTCCGGCCACCGCTGGCTTCCCGTCTCCGAACTCCGCCGCTTGCTCGCGGAGCAGCCGCAGACGTTCACCGGGCTGAGTCAGGCGGCGCTGGCCTTCTACTTGCGAGGCAGAGAGTCGGCAGCAGTCCAAGCCGGCTCGTCGGATTGATCGCTGTAATCGCTGTATGTGGAGAAGGTACTGCATGATGGGACGCCAACTCCCCCTCTGGGGCAGCGTGGAAGACGATGAAGCCGTGGATTATGTCGAAAAATGCGCGAGCGTCGGGGTGACGCGCCTGATCGGAGCCACAAGCGCCTACGTTGTGGAAGTCGCCCACGCCAAAGGCATCGAGGTACATCCCTATCTCGGCTATACGGCATTTCCTACCTACGGCAACCGCCGCGTCAGCTACGAATGGTCTTTGCCGTTCATGCGTCCACCGGTGACGGCCCCGGAGGCCCGCGGGATCATGGACCAGCACCGGCCCATCTGGAGCCATCCGCACGTTGCCGCGCCGGAAATCAGCGACTTCGCGCGCGCGCACCCGGAATACCGGAGCTACACCAGGGCCAAGCACGACACCTTGGCCCCTGGTGAGCGGCTCTGCCTTAGCCTGGCGTTTCCCGAGGTCCGTAGCCATCAGGCGGACCTGTTCCTGACGACCTTGGCCGAGTCGCGGGGCGACGGTATCCAGGTGGAGTTTGTGATCGGCAATGAGGACGAACAGGGCGTCGTCCCCTACGGCTACGAGGATCGCGTTGTAGCCGAGTTCCGCGCGCAGCACGGGAAGGATGCCTTTTCGCTACGTAACGACGATCCGCTGTGGCTCCAATTCCGGGCGGATTACGTCACCCTGTTCCTGCGGGAGCTGCGTGGCAAGGTCAAGACCGCATTTCCGTCGGCCCTATTCACGACGACGATTATCGCCGCGGAGCCGGACGAGTATCCGAAGGTGCTACAGGACTGGCCGGCTTGGGTGGAGCAGGGGCTTATTGACGAGTTTTACCTTTGGTTTCGGACCAACAACGACTTGGCGGCGCTGGCGCGGCAGACCAAGCAAGCTGCCGACACGATTAAGGGACGGGTACCCTTGATCGTAGAGCTATCCTGCTATCACCCCGGCAGCTTCCAGGAACCGGCTCTGATGCTGGCGGCGGCGCGGGGCGCGTTGAGCAACGGGGCCGACGCCGTGGGCATCTACCGGAAGCACGCGGTCGAGCAGCTCAACTTCTGGCCCGTGTTGGAGGCGATTGGCAAGCTCTGAGGGAGTCCCGGCCGATCAGGTCGGCACACTCCGTTGCCGCTATAGTAGTGCCGACCTGACCAGTCATCGGCGGCGGGGATGACGAGCCACTGAGGTAGCAAGGCCGCACCCCCGACCTTCTCTCTACCATGCAGAGAAGGAGAGTCTGCTGGCGGCAGGTGGGGGACGGTGGATAGCGTCGGTGGTTAGGTAAATAGAGCCGAAAGGATAAGCGCGATGGCGATGGGGAGTGGAGACTACACCTACGAATTCGTCCCGGATTGGCCCCGGCTACCGGCCGGATGGAAGCTCCATCAGGTCGCCGGCGTCGCTGTGGATGCTCAGGATCGAGTCTACGTCTTTCACCGCGGGGAGCATCCGCTGATTATCTTCGAGCGCGATGGGAGCTTAGTGACCGCTTTCGACCGGGCGCCGGAGTATCTCGAGTACGCACACGGTCTGTTCGTAGAACCGGACGGGACGATGTATGCCACGGACTCGCTCCACCATATGGTCTACAAGCTCACCGCCGCCGGCGAGGTGCTGCTCGCCTTGGGCAACTACGATCAGGGTAGCCCGGACGGGCAGCCGTTCAACCAGCCGACGGACGCGGTCCCAGCGCCTTGCGGGGACATCTACGTCTCCGATGGCTACGGCCAGAATCGCGTCCATCGCTTTGCGGCGGATGGCACGCACATCCGTTCTTGGGGAGAGCCAGGCACCGGACCGGGCCAGCTCGACTTACCGCATAGCATCTGGGCCACCGACGAGCGCGTGTACGTTGCGGACCGCGAGAACCACCGCATCCAGATCTTTACGCCGGACGCCGAGTATCTCGATGAGTGGACCGGATTTCGCCAGCCCTGCGATCTGTACGTGGATGAGCAAGGCATCATGTACGTGCCGGAGCTACAGGGGCGCGTGAGCATCATTGATCTCGATGGGAAGGTCCTGGCCCGCTTGGGCGGGGAACGCAGCCGCACGCCGGGGGAGTTCTGGGCGCCGCACGGGGCATGGACGGACTCGCGGGACGACCTGTACGTGAGCGAGGTGCTCGAAGGCACGCGCCTCCAAAAGTTCGCTCGCTGCCGGTAAGGGCCGGTTTAAAGAGGGGGCCGGTACCCCAGTGGGCGGGGACCGGGCGGACGGATCGCGCCGTTATGGCGCGGAGATACGCTCCCTGCCGCCCATGTAGGAGTGCAGCACCTCCGGGATCACGACGCTGCCGTCCCGCTGTTGGTTATTCTCCAGGATGGCGATCATCGTTCGTGGCAGGGCCAGTCCCGATCCGTTCAGGGTGTGGACGTGCTCCAGCGGACCGCGCTTGCTCCGGTCGGTGCGCCGCAGCCGCGTGCCCATCCGCCGGGCCTGATACGCCTCGCAATTGCTGCACGACGAGACTTCGAGCCACTGCTCCACGCCGGGCGACCACACCTCCAGATCATAGGTCTTGGCTGCGGCCGCGCCGAGAGAGCCTGTGCAGAGGACAGCCACGCGATAGGGCAAGTCGAGGGCCTGGAGCACCGCCTCGGCGTTGGCGAGCAGGGACTCGAGCTCGTCGTAAGAGTGCTCCGGCGCGACGATCTTCACCAGCTCCACCTTGTCGAACTGGTGTACGCGCAGCATCCCGCGCGTATCCTTCCCGGCGGCGCCGGCTTCGCGGCGATAGCACGGGGTATAGGCAGTGTAGTGGAGCGGTAGGTCTGCTTCGTTGAGGATTTCGTCCCGGTGCATATTGGTGATCGGCACCTCGGCAGTGGGGATGAGGAACAGATCGTCAGTGGCGACCCGGTAGGAGTCCTCTTCCAACCGCGGCAGTTGCCCGGTGCCGACCATGACTTCGCGGCGCACCAGATGCGCGGGTGCCACCTCGGTGTACCCGTGCTGCTCGGCGTGCAGGTCCAGCATCCAGGCGATAAGTGCTCGGCTCAGGCGCGCTCCGGCCCCGCGTAGCATGGTGAACATGGCGCCGGACAGCTTGGCTGCGCGTGGGAGGTCGAGGATGTCCAGATATTCACCAAGCTCCCAATGGGGTCGCGGCGCGAAGTCGAAAGACTTTGGCGTGCCCCACGTGCGGACAATCACGTTGTCGTCATCGTCGGTGCCCACGGGCACGGACTCGTGGGGCAGGTTGGGCATCTCCAGCATGATCTCGTCGATGCGCTCTTGCAGTCCCGCGACCTCGCGTTCCAGCTCGGTAATGCGGCCGCCTACTTTACGCATCGCTGCGATCATGGGAGCCGTCGTGCTGCGATCCCGCAGCCGGCCAATCTGCCGGCTGACCTCGTTGCGCTGTGCTCTGAGCGCCTCGGACTCGCCCAGCAACCTGCGCCGTCGGCTATCGGTCTGCAGGAGTGCGTCGAGCGGCGAATCATCGCGCCGCTGAGTGAGCGCCTGGCGCACCACGTCGGGGTGCTCGCGGATGAAGCGTAAGTCGTTCATAGGGGTCCTTACCTGACAAGCTCAGACCGTTCTCTTTCGTGGTCGGACATGGTGCGCCAGATTCTTCGCTGCGCTCAGAATGACCGGGTTGGCTCGGAACGGCCGGGTTGGTTCAGGATGGCCGGCATGGCTCACTCGACGGCTCGTAGCATTGGGAAAAAGGTCACCTCGCGGATTGTGGTTTGACCGAGCAGGAACATCGCGAGGCGATCAATGCCCATGCCCAAGCCCCCGGCGGGCGGCATCCCTTGCTGCAGGGCCTCGATAAAATCGAGGTCCATCACGTGCGCCTCGTCATCGCCGCCCGCGCGGGCGTCCACCTGCTGGAGGAACCGACGATACTGGTCGTCCGGGTCGTTAAGCTCGCTGAAGGCGTTGACCAGCTCGAAACCGGCGGCGAACGCCTCGAACCGCTCCACTGTGTCGTCGCTGCCCGGCTTGAGCTTGGCGAAGGGCGACAGCTCCAGCGGGTAATCCAGCACAAAGGTCGGCTGGATGAGGCGGGGCGCCACGACGGTATCCAGGAGCTGGTCTATCAGCTTGGCCCACGTCGGCTGTGGCTCGACGCGCAGCCCGGCCGCTGCAATGGCGCTTTGCAGAGACGGAAGATCGGAGTGTTGCCCGTAATCAATGCCTGTCTCGGCCAGGATTGCCTCGCGGAGCGTGATCCGGCGCCACGGTGGACGCAGATCAATTTCCACCCCTTCGTCATTCCCGCGGCCGCGGGAATCGACGTTCCGATAGGTGACGGTCTGCCGGCCGAGCGCCTGCTGGGCCACGGTCGGCACGAGCTGCTCGACCAGCTCCAGCATCGTGTGGTAGTCCGCATACGCCTCATACGACTCGAGGAGGGTGAATTCGGGGTTATGCCGGCGCGACAGCCCCTCGTTGCGGAACACGCGGCCGATCTCGTACACGCGCTCAAATCCACCGACCAGCAACCGCTTGAGATACAGCTCTAGGGAAATGCGGAGGGAGAAATTGCGGTCGAGGGCCTGGTAGAAGGTCGTGAACGGGCGCGCGGCCGCGCCGCCATGGAGGGCCTGGAGGACGGGTGTCTCCACTTCGAGGTAGTCGCGGGCGTGGTAGAAGTCCCGTACCGCCTGGACGATCCGTGTGCGTTGGCTCAACAGGTCGAAGGTGTCTCTGTTTGCGAGGATGTCCACGTGGCGGCGGCGGAGGCGCGTTTCCATGTCGGTCAGCCCGTGCCACTTCTCCGGTGGTGGCCGCAGCGCCTTGGCCGCCATCCGCCAGGCAGTGACCTGCAAGGTCGGCTCGCCCGTGCGGGTACGGAACATCGAGCCGCTGACCTCGATCAGGTCGCCGAGGTCTACGGTGCTGCGGAATAGCTGGTAGGCCTCCGCGCCGACCGTGTCGCGCCGGAGGTAGAGTTGCACGCGCCCGGAGGCATCCTGAAGCTGGGCAAAGCTCGCGCGTCCCATCGGGCGCAGCAGCAGCACGCGGCCGGCCAAGGTCAGCCGCTCATCCGCGGCTTGCCGCTCGCCCAGGATCGTCAGCGCCTGTTGCAGCGAGTGGGTCCGACCGGTGCGCGCCGGAAACGCTGCGGTGTCGGCAGCGCGCAGCCGTTGGAGCTTCGCGCGGCGTGTTCGGATGAGGGGATCGTCGTCACCAGGTAACAGTGCCGGTTTCCGGTCGGCCTGGTGGCTGGCAGCAGCCTCATTCATGGTGTTGGGACGTGCTCCTTGCCCATCCGTGCCAACCAACAGGTGTCGCGCGGCGAGCATGGGCCGATGAGCCGGCCCGCGGGGGTCCGGGTAGGATCGGGAGGCCGGGCTAGGTGATCTCAAGGACGGTGAGCGACAGCAGGCCCGCCGGCACTTGGACGGATATTTCGTCGCCGACCCCCTTGCCCACCAGCGCCCGACCGATGGGAGATTCGTTGGAGATTCTACCCTCGCGGGGGTTGGCCTCTGGCGAGCCGACAATCGTATAGGTGCCTTCGGAGCCGTCGGTGCGCCGCACCACCACATGACTGCCCAGGCCCACAATCCGGGTGGTGTGCTCCTTCACGACCACGGCATTGCGTAGCTGCTGCTCGATGCTCCGAATCTTGCCCTCGACGAAGGCCAGCTCGTTCTTGGCCTCGTCGAAATCGCCGCCTTCGGCAAACGCGCCGAACTCCCGCTCTTCTTGAATACGTTTGGTGATCTCGCGGCGCTGAATGAGCAACTGGGAGCGCTGTGCTTCGAGACTTTGTCGGCCCTCCGGCGTCAAATACACAGTCTGATTGGTCATCGGATACCTCCTGGACATCCCAGGGAAGTTACGGCAGGAGACACAAATGCAAAGAAAAAGAACCGAGAGCGCAACTCTCAGTTCACGGTGAATGCCCAGCTACTAGCATTATAGGGTCACAGTGCGCTGTGGTCAAGTGAGCGCCCGGCGCCCCCAGGGCAATCGCATTCTGAATTGCCCCTCGTCACTCCGGCGCAAGCCAGCGCTGGATTCCCGCGCAAGCGGGAATGGCAGGCCAGGGGGGAATGACGAGAGCGATGGAGCCAAAAATGCGATTGCCCTGCCTGCACCCCTACGGGGCGGCGCGTCAATGAGGGAATTGCGGGAAGGTGATAATCGCGCACGTTCCCGGCTGCGCGCCCGACTGCCCGTTCGACGCAGCGTTCTCAAGGCGGAAGTCGCCGTCCATTTGCTGGACGAGGCCCTGGACGATACTCAGCCCCAAGCCGTTGGCCTGTGCGAGGTTGAAACCCTCCGGCAAGCCGCTCCCGTCGTCGGTGACACGGATACGCAGCGAGGCGCCATCTTCCTCGGCCTCGATCAGTACCGTGCCTTCGTCTCGCTGCTCCAGGCCATGGGTCAGCGAATTGCACACTAGCTCGTTCAGCACCAGCCCCAAGAGTGTCGCATGTTTCGGTCCCAGAGGAAATCCCTCGGCCGCGACGTTGAGAGAGACGCGCTGGTGCCGCTGCGCCATGGTGGTCAGCGCGATGTCGGCTACCTTCTTGGCCACGTCCTGCACCGTAGTCAGTCCCACGTCGTCCTCCGCCAACAGATCGTGGACGGCGCCCAGGCTCTCGATGCGGGACTGGGCGAGGGCGAGGGTTTCCTTCACTTCGGGAGCGCGCACGCGGCGCAGCTGGAGGCGGATCAGCGAGGCCATCATCTGGAGGTTGTTCTTGACCCGGTGGTTAAGCTCCTGGAAGAGTAGGGACTTCGTGGTGTTCTGGCGCTCCATCTCCTCGTACAGACGGGCTTTGTCAATGGCCAGCGCGGCGTCGTTGGCGAAAGCTGCCAGTAGCTCAACTTCGTCGTGAGTGAAGCGGCGCTGCTCGCGGGTATAGACCGAGATGCCACCAAGCACGTTGTCGTGGCTAATCAAAGGCACGGAGCACATCGCCCGGTAGCCCTCTTCGGCGACCCAGCTGGCTACCGTCTGGAGACGCGGGTCGGAGTGGGCATCCTGGATCACGATGGGCTGGCCCGATTGCACTGCAAGCCCGATAGCGCCCTCGCCGACCCGCAAACGGATGTTCAAGTACGACTCGCTCAGGCCCCGATGGGCCACGATCTTCAGCTCTTGGGAGGCCGTATCCAGTTCGAAGATCGAAGACATGTCGGCGCCCGTGAGGGTCATGGCGTGCTGCACGATCATGTCCAGCGCTTCGCTGCGGTCAACGGTGGAGACCAGGGAAGCTGTCACGTGGCGCAAGGTAGAGAGCTGGGTCACCTTCTCGTGCAGCTTCTCATCGGTCATCTCATAGAGACGGGCGTTCTCGATAGCGATGGCAATCTGCCCGGAGACGGTCTCGGTAAAGGCGATTTCGTCCTCCGTAAACTCTCTGGCCACTTTTTCCTGGAGCGTGAGTACGCCGATGAGCTTGTTGACCGTAAAGAGGATGATCGGCACGGAGAGCATGCCGTGGTACGGCTCTTCCTGGAGGCCGGGGACGACCTTGAAGCGGGGGTCCAGCCAACCGTCCCGTATGGCAACGGGACGCCCTTCCAGCGCCGCCGTCCCGGCGACACCTTCACCAATCGCCAGCGAAATGCTGCCTACCGCGGCCGGGTTGAGGCCGCTCGTTGCGCCCAGGACAAGGCGGTTCGTCGTCTCGTCGTAGAGGAAGAGCGAGCACACGTCCGCGTGGGTCACCTCCGCTACGACGTTCACAGTCTGCGTGAGCGTGTCACCGAGGTCCAGACTGGAGTTCACCACCGAATTGATCTTCTGCAGCGCAGCAAGCCTGGCAATACGTGCGACCAGCAGCTTTTCCGTGTCGGTGGCAGCCCGGCGCGGATAGCGATGCTCATAGGCCTTGGCTATCGCGCCGACCACTTCGCGCTGTAGGGTCAGCAGGGTCTCCATCTCGGCCGCCGCCGGTGCATTGTCCAAGGCGCCGAGACACAGCTCGGCGGTGCGGGACTGCGCGTGCCGCAGGGCGGTGGTGAGCGGCACACCGTTCTCCGCTAACAGCGCCGCCTCACGCCTGAGGGTGGCGAGAAGTCCGTCAAGCTCGCCAGGGGCCGCATGGCGGATGAGTGTCTGCCAGCGCTGCTGTACGCGCTCGTCGAGCGGTGCGTCGCCAGGCTCGGCCAAGACGAGCAGGCTCCGGCAGAGCCGGAGCGATTCGGACGGTGACACCGGGGCTGGCGCCGGGATGGACAACTCGGCAGACAGTGGTGCTTGTCTCATGGCAACGTTCGCTTTCGCTGCAGGTAGCGTACACCTCCAGGCAACCGGCGCTGGCGCGGCTTCGGGCTACGCTCAACGGCGCTAGCGGCGCAGCACGACAGCCATGTTGGTGGCGGAGAGGGTGGGATTCGAACCCACGAGGGTGTTTGCCCTACTCGTTTTCGAGACGAGCTCCTTAAGCCACTCGGACACCTCTCCGGGAAGACCGCCAGCGTTGCGACCGGAATAGATCGCTCTCCTCGCCTCCCGGTGGCCGAACCGCCGGTAACGTTCAGCATACCAGGTGAGCAGCGAGGCAAGCGCCGCTCGCCGCCGTCATGCCTAGTTGCTGGCAGTGAGCGCGGCGGCCGGCTCCCGGCGCAGGCGCGCGAAGAAGCGGTTGAGCTGCGCGGCCGCTTCTTCATGCAGCACGCCCGAAACCACGTCCACGCGATGGTTGAGCCGGGGATTATCCACGATGTCGAACACGGAGCCGGCGGCCCCGGCGCGATGGTCCGGCACCGCATAGACCAGCCGACCAAGTCGTGCTTGCACCATGGCGCCAGCGCACATCGCGCACGGCTCCATCGTTGTGTAGACGGTAACGTCCGGGAGCCGCCAACGTCCCAGCCGGCCGGCGGCATCGCGCAGCACCAGTAGCTCGGCGTGGGCGGTCGGGTCGGCCCACGCCTCCTTACGATTATGCTGCCGGGCAACAATAGCTCCGGCCAGTACCGCCACCGCACCGACCGGCACATCGCCGCTGGCCTCGGCCAGCCGGGCCTCTTCCAGCGCCAACTCCATCAGTGCGACGTCGGAGGTCTCGTAAGCGTTCTCGATCATCCGACAGGCCCCATGGGATGCAGAGGGATGCAGATTGCAACAACAAGTATGCTCAGAAACGCCGCTTTGGGCGCAGAACTACCATGTTGGGAACGATTTACACCATAGTAATATTCTATCATACCCGTCGGCGTACCGCCGCCTTACGGCGGTACTTCTACGCCGACATAGTGAGGCGAGGTCTGTCCGTCGAGGGTGACGACATCTTCGTCGGGCTGACCGTTTCCATCGCCGTCGGTTGCCCGTGCCACGAGCACGTAGCTGCCCGGCTCGGGGGGGCGCCAATGGTAGGACCACATGGTCCACACGGCCGGTGAGGGAGTAGGTCCGAGCGTCGCTTCCTGCCAGGATACGCCGCCGTCGGTGCTGACCTCGACCCCGCTCACGCCAGCAAGGCCGCCGAGGGCAACACCGGTGACGTTGAGCGCGGCGGCCGGCAGCTTCTGGCCGGCGAACGGTTCGTCAATGCGGGAATTGATGGTGATGGCGGCCTCATCCGACCAGCCTTCCTGCTCCCACGTGCCACGGTGGTCGTCCCGCTCGATGACCTCGATCCGCCGGAGCCATTTCGGGCATTTCTGACCGTAGTAGCCGGGGTTCAGGAGTCGGAGCGGCGCGCCATGATCGGGTGGCAGCGGCTCGCCGTTCATGCGGTAGGCGAGGAGCACGCCGGGCGCCATAGCCTGCTCAATTGGCATGCTGGTCACGTAGTCGTCGAGGCCGTGAAAGGCGACACGCTTGGCCCAGGACTTGATCTCGGCGCGTTCGAGCAGCGGGCGCAAGGGTGTCCCGACCCAGGCGGCATTGCCGATCAGCTGCCCGCCGACCGGGTTGCCGATGCACTCCAGGGTAAACTGCCGTTCGACGGCCGGCAGTGCCAGGATGTCGGCCAAGGTCAGCTCCAGTCGGCCGGATACCAGGCCATCAATCGTCAGCGTCCAGGTCTCCGGGTCGCGGGCTTCCTGGGTTGGTGTCTCTCGGTAGCTCTGGACGTAGAACTTGTCGTTGGGAGTGAGGCGAGGGATCAGATCCTCCGGCGAGAGCGGTGCTACCCCATCATCCGGCGCGAGCATAGCGGCGCTGCTCGCTGCCTGCGGCCCGCCGCCGGAGGTGCTACAGGCGGCGATGGTCGCCGTCCCGCCAGCGGCAGTCACGACCATGTAGGTGAGCGCGCGCCGGCGTGAGGTGCGGGGCGATCCGTCCTGGCGCCACTTGGCCGTCCTGCGGCGATTTGCCATCAGCCTTGCCCTCCTCACCATACATCATACGGCAAGCACACCCGGGCGGCCGTAAGGCTACTTGCGGAATGCCCGCTCCACCGTATCGGGGAGGTGGTCGAGGGTGGCATGGTCGTCGGGCGCTTCACCGTCAATGAACAGCCGGTTCCACCACTCGAAGCACATCAGCGACCAGAGCAGCAGCTTGTGGTTGCGCTGACCGGAAGTATGCTCATCCACGACGCGGTACACGGCCGTCGGCTCGAAGTAGCCACGGGAGAGGGCACGCTTGTTCAGGATGGTCTCACGGATGTACGGCAGGATGCTGGTGCGGTACCAGGTTTCCTCCGGGGGAACGAAACCCTGCTTGGGAAGAGCGAGGGTGGCGTCCGGGATGAGGCCGCGCATGGCGGCGCGTAGCACGCGCTTGCCAGTACCGTTGCTGACCTTGTAGTGGGCCGGAATACGTTGGGCGAACTCGACCAGATCGTCGTCGAGGAAGGGCACACGGGATTCCAGCCCGTGGGCCATGCTCAACTTGTCTTCCAGGACAAACAAGCCGTGCAGGTACACCCGGGCCTCGAAGGTGAGGGCGCGATCAACCAGCGCCGGTGCGTCGTAGTCGCGGGTGATGGCCAGGAAGGGATCGCGGGGGTCGAAATCACCGGCGCTGTGCCGGAACCGCGCGGTGAAGAAGTCGCTGCGCTCTTCCGGAGACAGCAGACGGCTCCAGTATTGGAAATAGCGATCCTCGAACTCTGCCTCGGTAGCACCCTCGAGCACGGCGTAACGCCAGGGATAGCCCCCGAATAGCTCGTCGCCGCCGGCTCCGGCGAGCACGACCTTGACAAAACGGCTGGCGAGCCGCGCGACGTAGTAGTTATGGTAGCTGGAGCTGACGCGCAGATCCTCCAGGTGCCACACCACGCTGGGCAGCGCGCGCGCTAACCCGGACGGCTGAATGACGATCTCGTAGTGCTCGGTGTCGAACGTCGTCGCCAGGCGCTCGGAGTGGATGCGCTCGTCGCAGCTGCGCTCCTCCTCGGTCGCGCCCGCGAGCGAGAAGCCGCCGGTAATGGTCGTGATCTGGGGTTGCTGGGGCAGCCGCGTACCACTGCTCGCACCATTCTGCGCGGCTGCCCGCGTCATCAACTGGCGGCTGGCCACCGCACAGATGGAGCCGGAGTCCATGCCCCCGCTCAGGTAGCTGCCGACCGGGACGTCGCTCATCAGCTGGCGACTGACGGCCGCCTCAAAACGCTCGCGCACGCCGGCTACACAGTCTTCGAACGACAGCGCCTCGTCGCCGTCGAAGCGAAAGGCCCAGTACTGCCGCTCCTGCGTCTGGCCGGCCTCGGCGACGATGAGGTGGCCTGGTGGGAGCAAGCGTACACCGTCGAACAGCGTGCGATCACTGACGATATTCTGAAAGGTGAAGTATTCCAGCAAGGCTGCCGCGTCCACCGACGGCCGGTGTGGCAGCGCCGCCAGCAGTCCCTTGACCTCCGAGGCGAAGAGCAAGCGCTTTCCCTGTTGCGCGAGGTAGAGCGGCTTGATCCCGTACCGGTCGCGGGCCAGCACGAGCCGGCGGCGGGTCTCGTCCCATAGGGCGAACGCAAACATGCCGTTGAGCCGCCGGACGAGATCGGGGCCAAGCTCTTCATAGAGATGGACCAGCACCTCGGTGTCGCTATTCGAACCGAACCGGTGCCCGCGTGCTTCAAGCTCCCGACGGAGCGTGGGATAGTTGTAGATTTCGCCGTTGCAGGCGACCCAGATATCCCCTCGCTCGTTCTGCATCGGCTGGCGACCGTTCGGGGACAGGTCCATGATGCTCAGGCGTCGAAAGCCGAGCGCCACTTGCCGCGAGGGCGGGCAGTACAGCCCCTTGTCGTCGGGGCCGCGGTGTGCGAGGGCCTCGCGCATCGCGATGGCCGTCGGCTCGTCGGCCCGGCCCGCGGGATCATAGACACCGGCTACGCCGCACATCTGCTCCTTCGTTCTCCTATCTACACAACGGCCGGACAAGCAGAGGTGTCACCACGTACTGAATGCTACCACGTACATCACTAGCACGGCGTCCGCTGCCGAACACTACCGACCCTCAGCCAATCCGGGCGTTAACCTGGCGAGCACGTGACGCTGCCCGGCGGTGCCGCCATCGCCGCGCGCTCCAAAACACGCTGTTGTGACGCGCGGCTGTGCCGCGCAAGCCAATTGATAAGCAAGGAAATACTCTAATTGCACTATCAATGTTCGACGCTCATATCGTGGATGATATCGTTCAGAATTGTAACTCCTACTTCCCGAACATAGTCTGTCCCGCTCTGGGCCGCCCGACTTGTCAAGTCAACCAATTTGTCAGGCTGATAGTTTTGTCTTGAGATAGGGCAAAATAACCCGTTCTTGATCGTACCATTGTATATCTTCTCGCCGGTAATCTGGAAACCTACACCCGTTCTGGGCAGCTGTCGATGGAATATGCCTCCTTCCAGCCCCGCCATTTTGAGACCGACGGTACGCACTCTATTCATCGCGCTCAAACTGATAGCCAGTCCTTCGCCAACGCTGCCCGTCCAAGGACCAACCAACAAGACGATAGGTTGGAGATATGGCCCGTTGCCACGTGGCTCCAAGTAGCTTATAAACTCTTCACCCGCAGGTCTGACCGTCCGCTGATACGCCACCCGAGATGCTACGAGCCGCCCGGCTATACCTTCAAGAACACCGGTATTCCCTCCACCGGCACGTCGGAGATCGAGAACTAGCCCCTTTGCTGCACTAAACTCTTCAAGTGCAGCGTCGAACAAGAAAATCGTCGAGCCATCTCCGAGTGAGTCATTGAAGCTGATGTAGCCAAAATCACGGGATACCCAACGTGCTTCGAGTTGGCAGTTATGTTGTAGAGCGTACTGTCGGTCAAATCGGCCAGCTTCTAGCCTGAAAAAATCTCGCTTTCCACTACGCGCAACCTCAAGTGTTCGGCTTACACTCCGGTTGCCAGCGAGTACCTTGTTCAGTGCCCAATTACGCAGCTCTATAGTAGGGGTTATGGCGCTGATCGGAAGGCGTAATTGTACTGCTTCAGCAATGGAGATATTATTAATCGAGAGTATAATGTCTCCTGGTTTGACACCACTAAGCGCTGCCTGAAATCCCTCACGTACCGCGAGAACCATCGCTCCTTCTTGGCGCCATTCGGCATGAAGATCTGATCGAGAGGGGACAATACGCGGTGATGTAGGTGTATTGTAGGTGAGATGAACATGGTTATCGTATAATTCTTCGAGAGTCTTCTCCAAGATAGAGATGAATGTTCCCACCTCGCTAGTAGACTCAACTTCCTTTCGATAGTGTTGCTGGACTTTTTCCCAGTTGGTCTCTTTCTCATCAAAGTAGGCATATTCTGCTGCAAAGGCCCTCCACAGATAATCAAAATCCTCCAGAAAATCAGCCGTCGTGAACGCTTGATCTCCCCTATCCGCCATACTCAGCATCCCAAGGGCAGGCACCACAGCCCTGCTAGGTTCGTGAGCTTCCCATCTTCACACGTTGGCCTCGCGTGTGGGTGCCACGACCGCCGGGGTAGGGTCGGAGAAGGTGATTCCCTCAACAATAATGCGCCGCAGCGTCTTGTCGTCACCAAAGCGTTTCACCGCGTCGAGCACTTCAATGTCAGCCAGCCGCCCTTCGGCGTCATAATCAGCGGCAAGCCCCTCTGCAAGGTGTTTTGTGACCACCTGCGTCTCGCGGAACCGGATGCTGAGTGCATCCACTTCCGCATCATATGCAATTCTCATCGAAGCAGTGCCTTCCCAGAAGTAGTGTAGTGGTCCATGGATTGTGAGGCTACCGATTCTGGCGAGAGGGCGACCGGCGGCGTGGTGGGCGCTGGCGCATGAACGGCTGGTCGGCGGTGGGGGGCGGAGCGGATGACCCGGAGAGCCTTTCCAACTCCATCAGGTGCTCCGGGTCCGGCCACCAGACGTAACGCTGTAGGTCAAGCACGTAGAGTGGCCCGTCCCGCTTGATCTCGACCCCTTCCTCCTGGAGCAGCGTAGCCTGCAAGTGGACCTGTCGTTCCGGGTGGCGCGGACTGATGCCGCCGCCGGCATTCACCACGCGCTGCCAGGGAACGCCCTCCGGGTCGGGACAGTGGCGCAGCGCGCCCCCGACGACGCGGGCGGCCCGTGGAGCGCCCAAGGCCAGGGCGATCTCCCCATACGTCATCACCCGACCGGGTGGAATGCGGCGGACGAGCCAGCAGACTCGTTCAACGAAGGTCAGGCGCATGGCTCCTGGCCGTTACAGCGGCAGTCGGGAGGGGTGGGGAGCTTAGGGCATGTTCACACAACCGCTCCCATATCGCCATAATGTCACCCTGAACGCAGTGAAGGGTCTCAACTCCTTGTCGTGAGCACCGGTTTGGGTCAGCGGGCGCTTGAGATTCCGCGCTGCGCCTGCAATGACCGGCTGACAGGAGCAGCTGGCAGCTTAGTGTGAACACGCCCTAGTCGGCCCAGTTGGGCGGCTTTGGTGGAATGTCGGCGGCCGAACGGGGGAGATCATCCACGGTAAGCGCCTCGTCGAGCGGAGCTTTGGGCACGATGATCCACAGGATCAGGTAAGCGAGTAGCCCGATGCCGTTGCCGGCCAGCGTCAGGAATACGAACAGGATGCGAACGAGCGTGGGGTCTATGCCCAGATATGCTCCCAAACCACCCGCAACACCGGCGACCATGCGGTGGTGCCGGCTCCGGTAGATGCGGCGGTCGAACCAGCCTTGGTTCTGTGTATCCATCGCCTTTCCCTCCTAGCGAGGTGAGTCTCTATTCTTTCGACCGCCGCATGTAGGCGGAAGTTTCACGTCGCGGCGCTCGTCTGCGCCTTACGCCGGGTCCCGTTCCGCCGGAGGCAGGCGGCAGTGTGCTACCTTTACTAGTACTATGCGGGATGCCGGCGCTCGGCACGCTGCTCGCCGAGGCAGTGCTCGATGCGAGTGATCCGGTTGCACATCGCGGAAGACTAGCTGACGATTAGCTGATGCTGGCTACCAGCCCATCACACAGCCCCGGGGCCGCCGCCGCGCCGATACCAGCCTGGCCCGGGGCGTAGCTGAGAGACTACATACACCATGATGACAGTGGGCACCGCCGACCAACCGCGCATTAGGCTGATCCTCCGCCCCCTCCAGGAGTTCGCTCGACGCTCGACCGCCGGTGGCATCCTGCTCTTGGCCAGCGCAATCATTGCGCTGATTTGGGCAAATTCGCCTTGGGGTCATCTCTACGAGCAGCTCTGGCACACGGAAATCGCGATTGTGCTCGGCGACTTTCACCTTGAGGAAGACTTGTTGCATTGGATCAACGATGGCCTGATGGCGATCTTCTTCCTCTTCGTGGGGTTGGAGATCAAGCGCGAGGTGTTGATCGGTGAGCTGGCCTCGGTGCGGCGCGCCGCGCTGCCCATCGTTGCTGCCCTGGGAGGAATGCTCGTGCCGGCAGGCCTCTACATTGCTGTGAATGGCGGTGGCGAGGACGCGCGGGGTTGGGGCATCCCGATGGCGACCGACATCGCGTTTGCGCTGGGCATCATGGCCCTGCTCGGCCGGCGGGTGCCCGTGGCGCTGAAGGTCTTCCTGGTGGCGTTGGCCATTGTGGACGACATTGGCGCGGTCCTGGTCATTGCCATCTTCTACGCCTCGGATCTTTCATGGCTGCACCTCGCCGCTGGAGCGGTATTTCTCCTGCTCCTGCTCTGCGCCAATCGCGCCGGTTTCCGTCATCCGCTGCCCTATATCGTGCTGGGCCTCGGCTTGTGGGTCGCCTTCCTGGAATCCGGTGTACACGCCACCGTTGCCGGCGTGCTCCTGGCGCTGACGATCCCCTCCTCGATCCGCATGAATACGAGAGACTTTCTCACGCAAGGCCGCGCCTTTCTCGACAGCTTCGAGCGGGCCGGTGTTTCGGCACAGAAACAGCACATGAAGGACGGGCACCGGGCGGCGGTGTATGCACTCGAATCGGCCTGCGAGTACGTCGAGTCGCCCATGCAGCGCCTGGAGCATGCCTTGTATCCGTGGGTCACATTCGTCATCATGCCGGTCTTCGGCTTGGCTAACGCCGGCGTGGTCTTGAGCGGTGACTTGGGAGCGGCGGTAACACATTCGGTGAGCCTCGGCGTGATTCTTGGCCTGGTAGTTGGCAAGCAGGTGGGTATTACCCTCTTTTCCTGGTTAGCCATCCAACTTGGTGTAGCCTCGTTGCCGCGCAGCGTGAGCTGGCGACAGATCTATGGCGCGGCTTGGCTAGGTGGCATTGGGTTTACGATGTCTATCTTCATCGCGAACTTGGCGTTTGGCGACACCGAGCTACTGCCGATTGCCAAGATGGGCATTCTGCTCGCGTCCCTCACCGCCGGCATCTTTGGCTGGCTCATCCTGGCAACCGCGAAGACCGTGGCCCTAACCCATGAAGCCCCGACTACGGCGCCGGCAAGCGCGTCAGACGGCGTAGCGGCGAGCCTCATAGCGGACCGATGACACGCCTGCTCTCGAAGGAATGCTGGTGAACACCGATACAGCGCGCCGTCTGCTTGCCGAGGTAGCGGCCGGCCGGCTCGATGTAGACGCGGCGCTCGGCCGGTTGCGCCGGCTCGATATCGAAGACCTTGGCTACGCGCGTGTTGACCACCATCGGGCGCTGCGTACCGGGTTCCCGGAGGTCATCTACAGCCCCGGCAAGACTCCCCAACAGGTCGCAGCGATTGCTCAACGGCTGGTCCGGCGCGACCAAACGGCGTTGGCGACGCGCGCTGCGCCTGAGGTATTTGCGGCCGTGCGTGAGGTGCTGCCGGACGCTCGCTATGCAGCGGTACCGCGACTCGTGATCGTCGAGGGCACGCGACCGCCGTTGCTGCCGGGCCGCGTGGTCGTCGCTACCGGAGGCACGGCCGACATGCCGGTAGCCGAGGAGGCGGCCATCACCGCCGAGCTGACGGGTTGTCCGGTGGACCGTCTCTACGACGTGGGCGTGGCCGGTATCCACCGTCTGCTGGCGCAGCGACACGTGCTCGATGCAGCGGCGGTGGTCATTGCGGTGGCCGGGATGGAAGGAGCGCTCCCTTCCGTGGTGGGCGGCCTCGTGGACAAGCCGGTCATCGCCGTGCCTACCAGCGTTGGCTACGGTGCCTCTTTCGGTGGCGTGGCGGCGCTCCTGGCCATGCTCAATAGCTGCGCCCCCGGGGTGGCGGTGGTCAACATTGACAACGGCTTTGGGGCCGGCTTGATGGCGGGGATGATTAACCGCCTGGCGGCCCCTGACGACGCCCCTACCACGTCACCTGGCGTCTCAACGGGGAAGGCGGCACTATGACTCGCGCCGCCTACTTCGAGTGCTTTTCGGGCGCCAGTGGCGACATGATCCTGGGCGCCCTCGTAGATGCGGGCTGGTCGGAAAGCGCCTTGCGCGACGCGTTGGCCAAGATACCGCTCGGCGGCTATGAAGTAACCGTCCGTGAAGCGCAGAAAGGCGCTCTCTTCGGGACGCAGGTGCAGATCACCGTCACCGAGCCGCAGCCCGAGCGCGATATGGAGGACATCCTCCCGATCATCGCCGGGAGTGACCTGCCCGATCCGGTCAAGGCCGACGGCAAGCGCCTCTTTTGGCGGCTGGCCGAGGTGGAGGGGCTGGAGCATCGCCAGCCACCGGCGACCGTACACTTCCACGAGGTCGGGGCGGTGGATTCGATCCTCGACATCTTGGGCGCGTGCGCGGGGTTGCATGACCTGGGCATTGACGAGCTGTACGTCTCGCCGATCAACGTCGGTGGCGGCACGACAAACTCGCGGGACGGCATCTTGCCCGTGCCCGGCCCGGCGACGTTGGAGCTGCTCAAGGGACGACCGATTTACGCCTCGGCCTACGCGGGCGAGTTCCTCACGCCGACGGGTGCCCTCATCCTGTCAACCTTGGCGACCGACTTTGGTCCGATGCCCCCGATGCGCGTGGAGCACATTGGCTACGGCGCAGGTCAACGCGACTTCGCTATCCCCAACATGCTGCGCGTTTCGATTGGGGAGCTGGACCGGGAGCCGGAGCAGCCGGGCGAGACCGCCGACTCTGCGGTCATGGTGGAAACGAACATTGACGACATGAACCCGGAGTGGCTCAGTTACCTCGCCGACCGCCTCCGGGAAGAGGGCGCGCTTGACGTAACCATGACCCCGGTGCTGATGAAGAAGGGGCGGCCGGGTACCGTGCTGTCGGTGCTGACGACGCCGGCCGCGGTTCAGCCGGCGCTGGATCGCATCTTCGCCGAGACGACCACGCTCGGCGTGCGGATGTACGACGTGCGGCGGCAGAAGCTGCGGCGGCGCATCGAGACGGTGACAACGCCTTGGGGACCGGTGCGCGTCAAGGTGGCACAGCTCGGTTCGGCGGACCGCAACTATGCCCCCGAATACGAGGACTGCCAACGGCTGGCCAGCGCCGCCAACGTGCCCTTGCGCGACGTATACGCCGCCGCGCGCCGCGCGATGGAAGTAGGGGACTGACGACCCACCGAGGGTCCTCACGACGGTAGGGAGTGGGATGATGACGGATGATCGGGCGGCCGTGTGGGAAGGGACTGAGCAGGCGGGTGCCGGGGTTGCCGCCGCCCCCGTGCTTGGCTGGCTGTTAGCGGTGACGCGCCAGGTCTACCACGCCTTGACCGTCATCGGATTGCGTGGACTTAGCGGTCAGGTGCGGTCCGTATCGTCGGAGCACGTATCGGTAGACCGGAGCGTCGTGGGCACGGCCGCGGGCAACCGCCTACGGTTGCGCCAGAGTGCGAGCGCGGTGACACTTGGCCGTGACGTGGGCCTCCATCAAGGGGCGGGCTTGATCGTTGGCGGCGGGCGCATCACCGTCGAACAGGGTGCCAGTCAATGGCTGGTGGGCGCGGTCGTCGAGGCGCGGCAGACCTTTGCCCTTGCGGTAATTGCCGGCCAGGTCAGCGGCTCGGTGCGGTGCCTCCTCGATACTCGTGGGGCGATCATCTTCGGCGTCGCCTTCGCCGTGACCACGTTCGCACTACGCCTGCTCAGTCGTCGCGGCTAGCGCCGGAAAAGGCGGCGATCTACCGCCAGCGGCGTCGGCGAAAGGAATAGTTATCGATAGTCTATTCCGCGCTTCTCTAGTTCAGCATAGACTTCCTGGCGGCCCTCCCGACGGCCTTCCTCTCTTGCAGCAGCTTTCTCTGTCTCCAACTCTAATCTCCTCCGTTCTGCTTCTTGCCTCCGCTTCTCTTCTTGCCTATCCAGCCATTCGTCATACTTGGACTGTACCCACTCCGTAAGAACCATGATACTCCCCAATCCGTCTGCAACTATGTAAGATACCGCTGCTGACACTACGGTTACCGGCGCTAGTAACTCACAGAACTCCGCTACCGTTCTGACGCCGCTATCGTAGATCGAGACCGCAACCAGAATGACACCGATGGAGAACAGTACGAAATGCAGACCCTTGACCCGCCTGTCCACATTCCAGATGGATATGGTCTCTCGTTCCTTGCGGTTCTTACCCCCAGCGGCAGCACTAGGCATCTCTGTCTTTCCTGCTGCACCTCGGACTCGACATCGATTCCGCAGTGCTTACCATAACGAGGCTAATGCGAGGGGCACGACCTGTCAAGTTGCTCGGGTAGGTAGTCGCCGGTGGGGTGAGGTAGACAGTGCGGCGGCGACTACCGCCGGAAGAGGCGGCGATCTACCGCCAGCGGGGTCGGCGGGCCGAAGAGCACGAGCAAGGCCAAGAGGGCCAGCACACCGTTACGGATCAGGTCCGGTGGCCCGGCATCGGCGCCACCAAGCAGCCAGCCAAGCACCGGCATTTGCTGCAAGACGACGCTGCCGAAACACCCACAGCCCGTCAGCGGCAGGCCGCGCAGCAGGGCCGAGGTCAATGCTGCGGCGAATGCGGACAGCAAGGCCAGCGCCACGACTGCGCTAATCCGCGTAAAGAGGCCGACCAGCAGGTAGAGGCCGAGCAGCAGCTCCAGCCAGGGCAGCGCCGTCGCGACCGGCAGCACCGCCGGCGGTGGCAAGAGCTGGTAGCGCTCGACGACGGTGGCGAACTCGGCCGGCGCAGCCAGCTTGCCGCCGGCAGCGAGCACAAATACTGCGCCCAGCAGCAGCCGGGCAGACAGCACCGCGCCGACACTTACCGGCCGTTGGCGTAGCTGCCGGCCGCTCGGGCCGGGGTCGTGTGTTACCATGGCTACAATGAGGCTGTTTCACGGTACCGGTGTCGGTCCGTATACCCTACAGGCTATCGTGGGTACTCAGGGAGCTGCAACGGGGTCATGAGCGAACGTAGAGGACGGGAGCGGAGTCGGCGCTCAACCAAGTCGCAGTCGCGCGGTCTGCCGCGCCTGGCAGTCATGCTCGGCGGCGCAACCGTCGTCGTGATTGCGGTTATCATCGCATTGAGCCTGCGCGACAGCCCGACCGCGACCGAGACGCCGCCTGCCTCCACTGACGACGAGTATAGCCGGATCGGGCGAGTGCTCGGTGTAGAGCCGCCGGCGGGCGGCGCCGAGGAAGTCCTCGTCGGCCAGAAGGCGCCCAACTTCCGGTGGCGAGTCGGATCGGGGGAGACGCGCTCCTTGGCCGGCCTGCGGGGCCGGTCGGTCGTCCTGCTGGAGTTCCTGGCTACGTGGTGCCCGCACTGTCAGCGGATGGCGCCGGTGGTTGCCGCTCTCTACGACGACTACCGCGAGCACGCCGTCACATTCTTGGGTGTGAACGCCAGCCCGTTCGCCATGGACCGGCGCTCTCGCGCTTCACCGGCGGACATGGCCGACTTCGCGTCGCGTTTTGGCGCCGCCTTCCCGCTCGCTTTCGATCCGGCGGTGGCCCTCGGCCGGGTCTACGGGGTGCGAACGTTTCCGACGACCCTCATCATTGATCGGCAGGGCGTCGTGTACTACGCCCATAGTGGCGAGGTACCCCAAACCGAGTTGGCGGCCGCGCTGACGGCTGCGCTCGGCACCGGCGGCTCTTCCTAGGGCGGTAGCCGCCTCTGGAGGGTACAGAGAGCCGGGCGGTGGATGATTGTTTCCGGTCGAGACACTATTGGGTATATGCAGGAGGCAGGACGATGTACGTGTTGATTGTGCCGATCCACATCCGGCCGGAACGGCGCGAGGCGTTTCTGGAGTCCATGCTCGACGATGCTATCGGCTCGGTCCGTGACGAGCCGGGCTGCCTGCGCTTTGACGTGATTCAAGATGGCAGCGATCCCAATTGCATCTACCTCTACGAGGTCTATCGGGACGAGGCAGCCTTCCAGGCGCATACGGAGGCGCCGCACTTCATACGCTGGCGTGACACAGTACAAGACTGGTTTGCCGAGCCGCCGGAACCGCTGCGCGGGACCAGCATCTTCCCGCCGGACGAGGCTTGGGTGCCCCAAGACCCTCCGTCCGGTAGTTAGCCGGCGCGCCTCACCCCCGGCCCCCTCTCCATCGCCAAGCGATAGAGAGGGGGAGTCCGTTAGAGGCAGGCGAGGGCAGGGGGCTAGGTTGCGTGTAGGGGCGCAGCACGCTGCGCCCGGCCCCCCCTCTGCGGAGCGGGGGCCATAAGGGGCCGGCCCAGGGCTATCCCGCGGTGGCGGCAAGGGCCTCCCTTTGACGTTGCTTACGCCGGTTGTGGAGAGTCTCGACCGCGGCGAGCAGCGGCTGGGCATCGTACCGGACGGGATCGGTCGCGGGCAGTCCCGTCTCGGCGGACGCCGCCGCGAGCGCCTCTTGTGCGGCTGCTTCATCCAAGCCAAAGGTGTTGAGAGCGATGCCGATGACGCACGACGGCTTGACATGGGCGGTCGCGTGCTCGTGCAGTTGCACGAGGTCGTGCAGCGGTGGCACCGGGAGGGTGTAGCGGCGGATGGTCGTGCGCCCGACTTGGTGACAGAGGATCATGGCATCGGGGGCGCTGCCGTGGATCAGGGACAGCGTGACGCCGGAGTAGCCCGGATGGACCAGCGAGCCTTGCCCCTCGACGAACAGCAGATCGCCGCCCTGCTCGGCGCCCTGCATGACAAGGTCTTCCGACGCCCCGGCGGCGAAATCGCTGATAACCCGGTCAATCGCGACCCCCCAGCCGGCGATGATAATGCCGGTCTGCCCCGTAGCGACGAACGTGGAGCGATGCCCGGCCCGATGCGCGGCGGCGTCAAGCTCTAGGGAAGCGGACATCTTCCCGACGTTGCAATCCGAGCCGACCGTGAGCACGATGGTGGCGTCGAGCCGATGCGCCCGTGTGTCGGCGACGCGGTGCTCGTCGGGTACGCGCCGCACGTCCCAGAGGTCAACCCCGCAAGAGCGGGCCACACCGGCCAACTCTTCGTCCGCTTCGAGGAAGTGGTGCAGGCCGTTGATAACGTCGAGCCCCTCGCGCATAGCGTGGGCCACCTGCCGTCGCCACGGTGCGGGCAAGACGCCGCCGCGCGGGGCGGTGCCGAGCAACAGCGTATTCGGCTTGTAGGCCAGCGCCGCAGCGACCGATTCCACGATTGGCACGTCGTCTCCGACGCCAACGATATCGGAGGCGGTCCGGCCGGTGTAGCGGCTATCCACGACCGCCACCACCGCATCGCGCCCATAGCGGATGACGCCGACGGCGGTCTTCGCCTCCAGCAGGTCAAAGCCGCCCTCGGCTAGGACCGCAATCCTGCGTTCACCAATGGGTCTCATCGTCGTTCTATGGCTCCTTGCATGGTAATGAAGCGGGCATACTTCAGGGCCTTTCCATTGTCACCCGGAGCGGAGTGAAGGGTCTCTCTCCCGTAGCCGAGATTCTTCGCTCCGCTCAGAATGACCGGTTTGGCGGCGACTTTGGAAAGACCCTCGGCATACTTGGTCGGCAAAGAGGCGCCTTGCGGTGATACAGTATACTGAATAGCTACAAGTTGTGCGCTGGCCGAAGGACGGTAACACAAGAGTTCGTGCATCAGCAAGCGTTTTCCCGATTGACGCAACCCGTCACCAAGCGATAGTCTCATTTCGTGGGGGTCTTGGCTATATCCCGACCTCCGAGCAGGCATGAGGAGAGCTATGCGGTACTCTCGACTATCTTCTATGCTAGTGGGCCGTGGGGACGAGTCCACCAGTCCCAGGTCAGGCAGAGGAGGACGCCGCCATGATGAGTAACGCCGAGCCGCTGGCCCCTTCCGGCCGGTTCAACTCCCTAGAGGATGACCCTCTGGCCCGTCTGCTTGACGTAGTGGCTGCGCCCGCCAGCGGTCGGATACCCCTTGTCCATGCCAATCTGCCCCCCGCTGCGCTGGCGGAGGTCGCGATACGGCGCGGGGAGGGCAGACTCGCTGCCAGCGGCGCGCTCGTCACCGCCACCGGTGCGCGCACGGGCCGCTCGCCGCAGGACAAGTTCGTCGTGCGCTATCCCGGCTCGGCGAGCGAGGGAGTAGTCTGGTGGGGAGACGTCAACCGGCCGCTGCGGCCGGAGCGGTTTGCTCGCCTCGCAGCGCGTGTGAGCAGCTATCTGCTGGAGCGTGATGCCCTGTATATCACCGATGCCACCGTCGCCGCGCAGTCGGCCTATCGGATGCCGGTGCGCGTGATTGCCGAGGAAGCCTGGCAGGCACTCTTTGCACGACAGCTGTTCCGTCGTGATGAAGCGCCAACCGACAACGAGCCTCGCGCTGCCAGTGCAACCGTCCTCATCGCTCCCCACTGTCAGGCAGTGCCCGCGGAGGACGGTACGCGGTCGGAGGCAGTGGTGGCCCTGGACCTGGAGCATCGCCTGGTGGTCATTTGCGGCACTCGTTACGCCGGCGAGATGAAGAAGTCGGTGTTTTCGCTGCTGAACTATCTCCTGCCCCAGCGCGGTGTGCTGTCCATGCACTGCGCCGCCAACGTCGGACACGCCGGCGACAGTGCCTTGTTCTTCGGCCTGTCGGGCACGGGCAAGACGACCCTCTCCGCCGATCCGGCTCGCAACCTGCTCGGCGACGACGAGCACGGCTGGTCCGATGAGGGCATCTTCAATCTGGAGGGTGGCTGCTACGCCAAGTGTATCCGCCTCTCGCAAGATGACGAGCCGCAGATTTGGCACGCCATCCGTTTCGGCAGCGTCGTCGAGAACGTCGTCGTGGACCCGGCCACGCGCCAGGTGGACTACGATGACGATTCGATCACCGAGAACACCCGCTGCGCCTATCCGGTGGACTACATCGAGGGCGCGCTGACCGGCGGGACGGCCGGGCATCCGACGACCGTGCTCTTCCTGACGGCCGACGCTTTCGGCGTGCTGCCCCCCCTGGCGCGGCTCGATACCGACCAGGCGCTCTATCACTTCCTCTCCGGCTACACGGCGCGCCTGGCCGGGACCGAGGCCGGGCTTGGCTCGGAGCCGGAAGCGACCTTCTCCGCCTGTTTCGGCGCCCCATTTCTGCCGTTGCCACCAGCGGCCTACGCCCGCCTGCTGGGTGAGCGCCTCGCGCAACACGGCTCGCGCTGCTATCTGGTCAATACCGGCTGGACGGGCGGCCGCTACGGCGTCGGTCAGCGCCTCCCCATCGGCGCCACCCGCTCCTTGGTGCGCGCGGCGATAGCCGGCGAGCTGGAGCGGCCGGGCGCCACCTCCTGGACCGATCCCCGCTTTGGGCTACGGGTGCCGGAGCACTGCCCCGGTGTGCCCGACACGCTCTTGCACCCACGTGAGACCTGGGACGACCCCGACGCCTACGATAGCCAAGCGCAACGCCTCGCCCGCGATTTCCTTGTGAACTTTGCCCAGTTCGGGTCCGACCCCGCCGCCCGCCGCCTACAAGCCGCCGGGCCGAGCCAGGGTTAGCTGTCCTCATCCCCCGCCCCCATCCTGTCCATCCCTGTAAATATCCCCGCCCCCGGGCACCACTCCCCCTCTCTCCCTGGGAGCGGGTTGGGGTGAGGGCCACCCCCGGCCGCCGGACTGACTCCCCTTCCCTTTAGGGAGGGGGCCGGGGGGCTGACAAGGGTAGGTTTTTTCCGTAGGGGCGCGCTGAACCGCGCCCAGGCGTCCGTCATTCCCGCGAAAGCCGGAATCTAGGGCCATTCGGAGGGCCTGTTCCAGGCCCTACGCCCCCTCTCCACATGTTGGAGAGGGGGCCGGGGGGTGAGGTCCGCCCCACCCCCGCGGCTCTCTACGAAAAACCTACCCTTCCCTTTAGGGAGGGGGTTGGGGGTAGGTCCGCCGCTCGCCGAAAACTTAACCTTGAGCACGGAGTAGCGGGCAACGGCACGCTGCGTCCACCTCCCTACGGAGTTGAATTCCGGCTTCTGCCGGCATCACGACTGTCTAGGCACGACCGGTCCCTCTGCACCGGCTAGAATGGTCTGGTAGTTTGCCGTTGGGAGGCCAGCGATGTTTGACCTGGTGGTTGGTGGCGGGACGGTCGTGGACGGGACCGGTGCGCCGGGCTATCGCGCCGACGTCGGTGTTGCGCGAGGCACGATCACGGCGATTGGTGATCTCCGCGCCGCCGAGGCCGCCGACCGGCTCGACGCTACCGGCCACGTCGTCGCGCCGGGCTTCATTGACCCACATACGCACTCGGATCGCACCTTGCTTATCAGCCCCGAGGCGCACAGCAAGGTGCGGCAGGGCGTCACGACCGAGGTGATCGGCAACTGCGGCGCGAGTCCGGCGCCGTGCGTGGGGCCGTTTGCCGACGAAATTCGGGGGCAGAGCGGCGACGGTAGCCCGCCGGAGCCGGCGGCGGCGTGGGAGACGTTCGGTAGCTACCTCGCCACGTTGGGCGCAGCGCAGCCCTCGGTCAACGTGCTGGCGCTCGTCGGGCACGTCACGTTGCGGATCGCGGCGATGGGGTTTGCCTATCGGCCGCCCACGCCGGAGGAGCTGGCGCGGCAGCGGGAGCTGCTGATCGAGGCACTCGATGCCGGCGCGCTGGGCATGTCGTCGGGCTTGATGACGCCGCCGAGCAACTACTCCGAGACGGAGGAGCTTGTCAGCCTCGCCGAAACGCTGCACGAGCATGACGCCTTCTACTTCACGCATATCCGTGGTGAAGGGGCACCGGTCTTCCGGGCCACGGCCGAGGCCATCGAGATTGCCGAGCGTGCCCATGTGCCGGTACAGATCGCCCACCACAAGGCCGCCTTTCGACCGAGCTGGGGCCGGATGCCGCAGGTGACGCAGCTCAGTGTGTGGGCGCAGGAGCGCGGCGTCGATTCCCGCTTCGATGTCTACCCCTATACTGCCGGTAGCGCCGGCTTGACCCAGCTCATCCCGGATTGGGCGCATGAGGGCGGGCAGATCAAGCTGCTGGATCGCCTCCGCGACCCGGCAACACGCGCCCAAGTATGCGCCGATGTCGAGGCGACCGGCCGGGAATGGGATCGCATCTACATCACGGCCGTGTATACGGACACGAATCGCCAATTGGAGGGCCGCACCATCGCGGAGATTGCCGCCGAGCGGCGGGTCGCGCCGGTGCAAGCGATGTGCGATGTCTTGCTGGAGGAAGCGGCCCAGGCCGGCATGCTGCACTTCATCATGGCTCAGGATGACGTGGATCACGTAGTTGGCCACCCACTTTCCATGATCGGCTCCGACGGCTCCTCGTTGCGTGTTGACGGGCCACTCGGCGCCGGCAAGCCACATCCCCGCAACTACGGCGCCTTTCCGCGGGTGTTGCAGGAGTACGTGCGCGAGCGCGGGCTACTCACGCTGGAGCGCGCCGTCCACAAGATGAGCGGGGCCACGGCGGAACGGCTCGGCCTCCGGTGCAAAGGCTTGATCCGCTATGGCCTGGACGCCGATCTGGTGGTCTTCGACCCGGCCACCGTGCGCGAGACGGCGACCTACAGCGATCCTCACCAGTATGCCGCCGGCATCCCGCACGTCGTCGTCAACGGCACAGTCACCGTCCGCGACGGCGAGCATACCGGTGCCCGCGCCGGCCGGGTCGTCCGCCGTCAAGACCGCTAACCACCGGAGAGGATCGGGACATGAATACGTTGCGCCGCCTCACGTACTCTGCCGCACGGGATCGGCCGCTGGAAGCGAGTACCGAGTGGGCTGCCAGCCATGACTTCGGCACAGTGGAGTTCAATGCCGACCTGCCGCCCAATAGCCCGGCCCAATGGGACGACACGCGCGTCGCTGCCTTCCGGGAGCTACGCGCGGCGCACCGCTTGGCAGCCGGCATCCACACCTCGTCGGCGGTGAACAATGCCGAAATCGTGCCGGTCGTCGGCGACGGTGTGGACGCCTATCTGCGGCAGAATGTCGAGTTAGCCGCTCGCCTCGGCTGCGGCTATGTGATCGTGCATGGTGGCTACCACTTCGGCGACCGTGAGCAACGGCGCGAGGCCGCCCGGCGGCGTCTGGAGGGCCTGGTTCCCTGGGCCGCGCGATGGGATGTTGCGCTGTGGTTCGAGAATCACAACGCCGAGCCGGACTTGGCCGAAATCCACTACCAGCCGCGTGACGCCGACGAGACGGCCTGGTTTCTGGATCGGCTCCCGGCAGCGATGGTGCGTTGGGCCTTCAACGTTGCCCACGCCCACCTGGTTCCCGAGGGAATTGACGGCTTTCTCGACCGCTTTGGCAGCGGACGCCTAGCGCAGGTGCGCCTCAACGATAACCCCGGCACCCACGAGGTTCACCTGGTCCCCGGCGAGGGCACGATTGACTTCACCCACGTCTTCCGCCGCCTCGACCGGCTCGGCTACCGGGGGCCGTTCTCGCTGGACTTCGGTACTGACGAAGACAAGCTGCGGGTGCGCGACGAGTTCGCCGCCCGGCTGAGGCGCCTGTGACCTCGCCCGCGGCCTCGGTAGGGGCGCAGCATGCACATCCGCTCCAACTAATTCCACACGCCTGGGAGCGGCGTTGGTTAGCGGGACCATAGGGGGGCCAGGCGTGCTGCATGCACGCTACAATATCCTACTGGGAAGGAGGGCCGATGGATTTGACGAAAGAGCCGCCCCGCAGCCCCCGTGACACGCTAGGAGGGATCGTGTTTCTGCCACGGGCGATTGACAAGATGCGCGCGCACCTCGCCGGCACTCTCGGGGAATACAAGGCGACGACCGGTTATAGCGTGCAGTTGTTCGAGTTCCTGGGCCTCTCGGCCGACGAGTTCGAGGCGCTTGTCGCCGCGCATGCGGACGACGCGGGGGTACTCGCCGCTCTCATGGAGCGTGCGCCGCGGAGCGCCACCGAGATCGAGGCATTCAACGAACGGGCCAGGAGCTACCCGCAGGACGCGGCCGCTCGGCAGCGGCACCGGATGCTGCTGGAAGAGGCCGGCTACGGTCACCGCACGGACATCACGACCATGTTCGACCGCCTGGACCTGGATGACGGCCGCGACGTACCGCTGCGCGCCTCGGGCGGGTAGCGCGGATACCCGGGTAGCCGCGTCGGGCGGCCGCCCGGGCGGTCTTCAGTCATTGCCACGGAAATAACGCCTATCCGTCATTGCAGCTTGCGGCATAAGCGGGAATCCAGGCCCCCTCTCGCCTGAGAGAGTACCGAGGTGATGTGGTTGTCCGCATCAGGATGTACAGGATTAGATGGTGAGCAGGACAATCGACCCGTCTATTCCCTCCATACCTGTCCATCCTCGCATCCTGATGCGGACAAAAAGGATGCCGGGGGCCTGCGGGAGTGCCCACAAGGGACGCTTCTACCTGTCACCTACCCTTCCGAGAGGAGGCGGGGGGATAGAGCAGCCGCTCCCGTGCCTCGTCCCGCGTGGCCCGTGGTGCCCGCTGATAGATGACGTTGCTCATGGGGGGACAGGCAAACCCCTTGCGCTCAGGCCAGGGGCAGCGCGCCACCTATTGCCGATAAGTGTCCGAACTCCACCGGGCAGTTCAAGGGGGGCTAACGTACTAGGAACCGGCAGAGTTACTGTGGGGCGGCGGCTCGTTGAACTCTTTGCCTTGTGCTTCGGCCGCCTTGCGGCGCGCATCCCATTCGGCTATGGCAGCGTAGGCTTCCGCGCGACCCTCCGCGCGACCCTCCGCGCGACCCTCCGCGCGACCCTCCGTGCGACCCTCCGCGATGGCCGCGGCTCTGAGCGCTGCTCGCTCTGCATCGCGCTTCTTCAGTGCCGTCTCAAGCCAAAACACAACCACCCCTCCCACTTGTACTGCAAAAAAGGACAGCCCGGTGGACCCCACGGCCACTGGGGCTACTAACCTGAAAAACGCGAGCACCGTCGGCTGCAACCCACCTCCCTCGGCCCAGGCGCCGAACGCCGCCGCAACCGTGCCCACGATCATCAGTGGGGTGAACACCGCAAGGTACCAACCATTGACCCGTTGATCTGTCGCCATGTGCCTATTGCCAAGTCGGCTGACGGCCGGCCGTACCCACAGCATACCGGAAAGGCGAAAAAACGGTCAATCCGTCGCGTGATCGCTGCAGTACATCGCCCCGTTCGCGCAATCCACCTCCCCGTCATCGCCCCGTTCGCGCAATCCACCTCCCCGTCATTGCGGCGGAAGCCGCAATCCACTTGCCGCGGCCCTACCCCTCCGTGAACCGGAAGCCGTAGAGGCTCGCATCGCGCAGATCAAAGCGTAGCCGCAGCGGCTGCTCCGGCCAGCGGTCGTCACCGTGTCGGTCGCCCCACCGGACCGGGTGCCGTAGCGAGTCACCCGTCACCGGCGTACAGTCGGCTGCCGCAAACCCGGGGAGCGCCTGTCCCTGCTCGTCCTGCACCTCCACCGTGACGGCGCCCCCGGCGGCGACCGTTGCGTTAAGCTCGATTTGACTACCTCCTGGCCGGAGCGTCCGCGTGGTGATCGAGCCGCCGGCCGGCCCGGCATCGCGCGAGATGAAGCCGTCGCGGCGCACCTTGGCCAGCCCGATGGCCGGGAAGTGCCGCTTGCCGGCCCGCACGTCGGCCCAATACTGCTCGCGTAGCGCCTCGGTGTAGCACAGGCGCGCGGCGTGGCCCTCGTTGAAGCCCACGTAGTACACCCACCACTCGTCACCCACCGTCACCGGCATGGAGTGGTAGAAGATCATGTGGCTGTCGAACGTGCCTGGCGCACCCCGCGCAATCACCGGCTGGCGGCTGCCGAGCCGCTGCCAATGGATCAGGTTCCGGCTCGCGGCCAGCTGCACGTCCACGATGGCGTACTCGTTTCCGCCGCCTAGCCGCGCGACGTCGAAAGAGGCGTTATACACCCAGATCAGGGCGAGAAACACGTCGCCGGTGCGGAAGACCATCACGCCATAGAACTCGCAGCGATGGTCGTCGGGATGGTCGTAGAGGAGGATGGACTTTGCGGCGGCGAGTCGTTCCTCGGCCATGTCGTCATCGAGCTGGTCGGGGGCAAAGGCGAGCATCGGCTCGGTCCACGTCGTGAAGGGCGGACCGCCTGTGCCGGGCCCCGACCCGGTATCGGCGTCATCTACCGACGTGCAGACCGCAAAGCAGCGCCGCTGCCACGGACCGAGAGGTACGAGGACTTTGGGGAACAGTGCGTACTTGGCGGTCGGAAAGTCGGCCGGCCCTTCCGGCGCCGTGCCCTCGTAGAGCTTGGCCGCGCTCGACATATCGCCGCGCTGGCGTCCCCGGATGACCGGGTTATGCTCGTAGGGGTACCAGTGCAGCCCGTCGGCCGAGAAGGACACGCCATGGCCACCCCAGCCGGCGTCGTCTCTCCCAACCCAGGAGTCCGACTTGTACCGCGTCTCCGGTGGCTCGATACCGGCCATCTCGGCGCAGTCCAGCATCCCATGTCCGGGGCTGGCACCCGTCCGCGGCAGGACGTTGTTCGCCGTAGAGCCTTCATACTGAAACAGGCCCAGATTGGGGCGCTCCCAGTGCAGGCCGTCGTGGGAGGTGGCATAGCAAGGAAACATCGGCCCCAGCCGTCGGCCAAAGGCGGGGAAAGCGCCGTAGCTGGCGTACCACATGCGGAACAAACCGTTGTGTGGGTCGCGGTGGACCGTCACCGGACCCCACAGGCCGCCGATCTCGGGCCGTTCCCAGGCCGCTTCCGCCCGGAGCACGGGCGTAGGGAGCTGTTCCATCGGATGCAGCCGCTCCACGACCCCGCTGCTCGCCGCGATCAGGTAGTCATCCACAAGGAGCTGCGTGCGCGTGCCAATTGCGATCGGTTTCCGGACCATGATGGCCTCCTTGTCCTATGCTCGTGATGTCCAAGTGACGTGCCAGGGCTGCACAATCCGATGACGTCTATGGGAGTATGCCGGACCGCAGCTTACGGTAATCCGTCAGGTCCGCACAGTCCTGTGGGCGGCGGTGATGCAGGCCTGACGGATTACAGGCGCACGAAAGCGGGCAGCGGTTCGCCGAGCAGCGGCCGCGCGTAGTCCGCAAAAGCGGCGGTCACGTTGCATACGCCGCCCGGCTGCACCTCCAAGAAGGAAGCCGGCAGCCGCTGCTCCAAGCCGGCGACGCGCACGAGCGGCACGGCCGCACACCAGGAGCGATACACGGGATCGCGCTCCGCCTGAAGCGTGACCATCAGGCCGGTTTGCCCGCCGGCCAGCAGGCGTGCGGCGGCGGTGCCGACCTGCCAGGCTTCGTCCCGGTCCACGGTTGAGACGAGGCTGCTCGCGGCGCGCTGCAATGTGCCCGGCTTCACCGTGCGAGCCTTGACTCCGAGGGCAGCGCCGATGCGGTTGGCGAGGGCGTCGGCCGTCCCTGTGACGAGCGGGTGTCCGAACGCATCGCGCCGGTGCCCTGTATCCGAGCCGGGTGCCGACCCAGCGGCGCACGCTGGTGGGAGAGGTGGAGCGCCGCTGGCGTCGGCAGCCGCGCTCAGGTAGTCGCCGGTGTTGGTACGGACGGTCTCGGCCGTGACGACGACTGCGCTGCCGTACCGGCTGATGGCGGTATCCACGCTGGCGAGTACGCGGTCCAGCACGAGTGGCACTTCCGGCACCAGCAGGATATGCGGTGCTGCACCGGTGGGTGGCCGGCCCAAGGCGGCGGCGGCCGTCAGCCAGCCGGCGTTGCGCCCCATGCACTCCAGCACGACGACGGTGTCGTAGCCGCGCATGGCGGTGAGGTCCAGGGCCGCTTCTTGGGTCGTGACGGCCCAGAAACGAGCCGCGCTGCCGTACCCCGGGCAGTGGTCCGTCTCCGGGAGGTCGTTGTCGATGGTTTTCGGTACGCCGATGATGGACAGCTCGTAGCCGCTGGCTTGCGCCGCTTGGCCGAGCTGGAGACACGTCTGCATCGAGTCGTTGCCGCCGACGTAGGCAAAGGCGCGGACATTGTGGCGCCGGAACCACTCGATGACGGCCGCACAGTCGGCGGCATCGAGCTTGCGGCGACAGGAGCCGAGCGCCGCGCTCGGCGTGGCGGCCAACGCGGTCAGTCGGGCCGCGTCGAGCGCCGTCAGGTCGAGACCGCCGTCACCGCCGGGCAAGGCGCCGAGGATGCCGTGGCGCAGTCCGAGGACGCGCTTGAAGACACCGGATTCCAGTGCGGCGCTGACGAGGCCCGCCAGACTGGCGTTGATGACCGCAGTCGGCCCGCCCGACTGCGCGATCAGCAGATTAGGAGCCATGGATATTGCTGGCGACGTGGCTTGCTAGGTTCCAAGCTGCCAACGCTAGTCCACGAACGGATAGATGCACTACAAGTCCGACGAAAGTACTACAATCAAAACACTTAATCACTGTTCTCTTCCTCGAGCACTTGGATAAACTGAATCTGAGGTGATGCAACAAGGACACCCTCGGTTTGTGGAAATGCTTGCCATATTCCCGGCCCCGAATTTTCTGTCTCGGTCAAAATGTAGGGGTATTCGTATTCCAGATAGATCTCCCGCACGTCTTGCGTCGGGTCATCCGTGAAGCGGCGGGGATAGCCTAGGATTCGCGTGCCATCCTGGAGATGCACGATGATGTGACGCTGCGAGAGCATTACCTCCACCCACACCCACGGCGGAACGAACACTCTGAAGAAGCGCGCTAAACGTCGGCCGACCCCAGTGCCAGCAAGACGGCCGCACCCATATCCGATGACTGCGGCCAAGAACATAAGTGGTAGGTAAAGCCGTGCATCCAGAGCATTGAGTGGCCAGTTGAAAGAGCTATAGATACCAAAGACCACGGAATACAAAACTAAACTGACGGCTAGGCTCCATAGTGCCCACTGAAGACTAGGGCGGATGCGGGTAAGCTGAGAATTGGAGGCCTCGAATAGGGATACTGCGATGAACCCAGGGATGAACAGGACAACGACCGTAGCCAAATCCTTCGCGGCTGTGCCCAATGGTTGAAACACCGGTTAGCTCTCTGGCCTGCTAGTCCTTTTTCGCTGTTGGTGGCGGGGGCGGGGGGGTGCGTGGCTTTCCTGGCGGGTTCTCACCACCTCTGCGGCCGGGGGCTGGAATTTCCATACTCCTACGAACCGGCGCTCTACCCTGGCCACTTTCCGCAGTACCCATGATCCAGTCTCCTCAATACACCAGTATACAGCGATCTACATACGCCGCTAGGGGCTAGGTAGTGCAGACCGAGCGCGTCATCGTCCCACAGCTGTACCACGAGCTACTACGAGGTGACCGCGCCGTTGCTGGGGAGCGCGGTCAGTGTTACACCGAGGCGGTCACAGGCGGCCTGCACCGTTGCACGGAGCAGGATCGCTGTCGTGACCGGCCCTGTGCCGCCGGGGACGGGAGTGAGCCAGGCCGCCACCTCACTGACGGCCGGGTCTACGTCGCCGGCCAGCGCCGCACCACCCCTGGCACCATCCGTGCGGCGCTGGCCGGCGCCGGCCAAGTCGTCCGCTACTACATTGGTGCCAAAATCCACGACCACCGCGCCCGGTCGCACCATCTCAGGGGTTATCAGGCCGGCTCTGCCCACAGCCACGCAGAGGATGTCGGCGCGGCGTGTGACGGCGGCCAAGTCGCGGGTGCGGGTGTGGCAGATCGTCACGGTCGCGTGCTCTTGGAGCAATAGCTGTGCCATCGGCCGACCGACGACGGCGCTACGTCCGAGCATTACGGCTTCGGCCCCGGCGATTGGGATGCCGTAGTGATGGAGGATCGCCATGCCGCCGGCGGGCGTCGAGGGCGCATAACCGCCCTGGCCGAGGGCCACGCGCCCGACGTTCAGCGGTGTCAATCCGTCCACGTCCTTCTGCGGATTGAGTACCTCCGCGACCATCTCCGGGGAGAATGGAGCCGGTAACGGCTGCTGCACCACGACGGCATCAACGCCGGGGTCAATGTTCAGCGCCTTGAGCGTCTCGGTCAAACGGGGCCGCTCGGTCGGCAGCACCATTTCGTGGAAGCCGAGGTTGATGCGCCCGCAGGCTCGCTCCAGTGTTCGACCGTAGGACACGGAGGCCGGGTCGTCGCCGATGCGGAGGGAGACAAGAGCGGGTGGGCGGCGGAGCTGGGCCTGAAAGCGCTCTGCGGCCGCGACCGTCTGGCGCCGGATCACCTGCGCGACGGGTCGGCCGGCCAGGAGTTGCGCGCTCATCCGGGAACCTCCTTGCCGCGCCGCTGATGCAGCGGATGCACGGCCGCCGGGCAACATGGGAATGGTGTGCAGCCGGCGTTCAGGTCAGCGGTACGCTGCCACCCAGAGCCGCACCACACCTGGCACCATCCGTGCGGCTCTGGCTGGCACGGTCCTCGCCAACTCATGCCAGCGCTGCCATCATCCGGTTCCACGCCACCAAGCACCGGCGCGTGCCCTCTTCACCGCCCTCGGAGAAGGCGCTGCCGCCCGGCATGCGGGCGATATCTTCGGCCAGCCGGTGCGTGACCCGGTAGTGTGTTTCGAGGGAGACACAGCCCTCGTAGCCGTCGTCCTTGAGCGTCTGGAGCTGGCCGGGGATGTCCACCTCTCCATCGCCGATGACGACGGCTTGTGGACTCTCGTCGGGGTGTATCTGCCGCTTGTCTTTGACGTGTACGTGCGCGATAAATGGCTTCACCAGCGGGTAGCCGTCTGCCCACGTGGTCTCGCCGCCTTCCCAGCACGCATTCGCCGGGTCCCATACGGCCCGCACGGACGGTTCGTTCAGGTCGGCGAGAAACCGAGCCAGCTCGGCGCCGGTACCGACGTAGCACGACCCCTCGTTCTCGATACCGATAGTGACCCCTTCCTCGCGGGCGATGCGGGCCGGCTCGGCATAGGAATCGAGGATCTGCTGGTAGTGATCGTCCAGCTCGTCCCGCTTCCAGAAGGTGAATCCGCGGATCAGTGACGTGCCGAGCGTCCGGCCGGCGGCGATGCACTGGCGCAGGATATGCAGGTGCTCGGCGTATTCGTCGTCGTCACCTAGCTCGCACTTCAAGAATGGAGCGGCGAGGCCGGCAACGGACAACCCGTGCCGCTCGGCGGTCTCCTTGATCCGGTGCAACTGCTCCGGGGACATCCCATCAATGCGCGTCTCCCATACGGTACGGATTTCGAGCTGGTCGAGGCCAAACTGCTTGGCCATGCCGACGGCGCGATCAAAGTCCTGGGAGATTTCGTCGGTAATGACGGCTCGTTCGAACATGGGACGTGTGCTCCTCCTTTAGCTGAAGCTGAACGGTGCCTGTCGCCGGACGACGAACGCCACGCGATGCCGGCTGCCCAAGTAGTCCATGGTGGCCTGATCGTTCGGGTGGAGCCGCTGCTTGGTCGGGCCGGCGACAGGGTTGGTGCGCTCGATCCGACGGTCAACTATAACCGTAGCCACCGGAAGCTGCTGGGAGAGGACTACCGCTCGCGCCAGCGCGACGGCGAGCGGCCCGGCATCGGTCCGCAGCAACGTCAGTCCGACGGCGACGCGGTCCGTGTCCAACTCTACCAAGAGGTCGGGCCGGTAGGTAGCGCCCAAGAAGCGCGCCGTCGGTAGCCTGGCATCGTCGCGTCCCGCGACGGCGATCACCGCCGTCGGCAGCACCGCCTGTAGGGCCGCCTCGGTGTCCGCCCGCAGGAAGATGTCTGTGGCGTGCGTCGGGTCGAACTGCGCTTTTGCCAACGCAGCACGGACATGCTCCAGCAACGAGCCTTCAGCAGGTGACATTGCACCGGCCATGATAGCAGGCGCAGCGCCCTCGCAGCGCCCCCGCAACGCACCCGGCCCGAGCGGATGGCCGGTGGAACCTTCCATGGTGAGGGAGCTGGGGCTGACAAGGGTAGGTTTTTCCTGTAGGGGCGCGATAAATCGCGCCCAGGCGCTCGTCACCGGGTTCCCCCGGTGCAGGCATTGCGGCGGAGGCCGCAATCCAGGGCCATTCGGAGGGCCTGTTCCAGGCCCTACGCCCCCTCTCCACATGGTGGAGAGGGGGCCGGGGGGTGAGGTCTGCCCCACCCTCGCGGCTCTCTACGAAAAACCTGCCCTTGTCAGGGGAGCTGGGGGTAGGCGCGCCTCCCGGCGCGAAAAGACCGGCCGGCTGGCCAAAGCTGCACGATCTTATCGTTCCAAATGCGGTGCAGCTTTGGCCAGCCACCTACACGTCGAGGAGGTGCCGCGCCTTCAAGGCGACTTGGAGGGCGAGCAGCGCTTCAGGGTCTTGCAGGTCAACCTGCCCCGTCTGTTCGATGCGCTGGACCCGATACAGCAGCGAGTTGCGGTGCAGGTTGAGCCGCCGCGCCGTTTCGCTGAGGTTGGCGCGAGAGGCGAAGTACGCTTCGAGCGTAGCGAGCAGGTCGCCACCGGTGCGTCTGTCGTAGGCCGCCAGCGGTCCGAGGGTCTGGTTATAGAAGGCCCGTAGCTCCGGCGTGCCGCGCAGGTGGTACAGCAGCCGGTAGAGGCCCAAGTCGGACAAGCACGCCTGCTGGCCCGGCCCATAGAGACTGCGGACCAGCTGTGCTGCTTGCGCCGCTTCCTCGATGGCCGCCGGTGCGTCGGCCAGTCGCGGATGGGTCTCGCCGGCGCCGGACGTGATCGGCCCAATGCTACTGGCGACGGCTGCAGCGTGGACATCCTGCAAAATTGCTTTCACCGCCGCGTTGGCGCTGCCACCGGCCGGAGCCGCACGGATGGTGCCAGGTGTGGTGCGGCTCCGGCCGGTGGCTCTCGTCTCCTGACGACGCCCGTCAGCGCCACCATATTCCCCGGCGGATGATGCGGACCAGCGTCTCGCCGGCACGGCTTGCAGCGCGAGCAGGGCTACGACCTGGCCGCTATCGGAGCGCATGATGGCCGGTTGGTTGCGGTCCCGGAGCGTGCGCCGCACGGTGTCCAGCAGCCGGTCGCTGCGATCATCGAGCACCGCGTTATCGGCGGCACCGGCCGTCTCCGCCTCGATAGTGACCGTCAGCGCCGCAATCAAAGTATCGGGGCGGAAGCCCAGGCGTTGGAGTTGCCGCTCCAACTCCGGCGAGGGTGCGTCGGCTTCGGCCAGCAGTTGTTCGAATAGCACCTCGCGGTCGCGCCGCTCGGCGAGGCGCACGGCGTCCTGCTTGGCCAGCTCCAGTGCCAGGACGGCCGCCAGCCGGCCGGCGACAAGCTCGTCCAGGTCGGTAAGCTCGCCGGGGAGCGCAGACAGTGAGACGAAGCCACGTCGGCGGCCGCGATTGAGAATCGCGCCGGCATACCGCGCCAAGCCGTTGCGGCCCGCGTCGAGGCGCACGACCGGCGGTGCCGAGCTGTTCAACTCGCCAGCGCGCAGCTCGGCCTCCAGACGCTGGCGATCCACGAGGGACGAATACGGTGAAGGGACTGCGGTGTCGGTCGGCGCGGTCGCTTGCACGTGGTACGCCGCATCTTCCACGAAGACCAGCCGTCCCGTGAGCAGCGCCGCTTCTTCCAGGATGCGCTCGACGCCTTGCCCCTCGACGGACATCGCGGCCAGTTGTCGATATATCTCGGTCGCGCGCTGGTTAAGTTCGGCTTGGCGATCAACGACGAGCCGCGCGATAGTGCGCTCCAGCTCCGCGGCCGCGCGGGTCGTCTCGACGTGGAATAGGGGCAGGTCGTGGGCATCGGCCGCGGCGATTACGTCGTCGGGACAGTGCCATTCATCGCGGCTAACCACGACCACGGCCGCGACACCGGTCTCTTGCAGACTGACGACAATTTTGCTCAGGTCATACTCGGTACTCAATGCTCGCAGGGCGTCAAGTGTGGCCACGGGCGCCAGGACCACTTCGTCGCCGCCGCTCGACTCGAAGATGGGTGGCAATCCGCGCAGAGTCGTTACCCAGCCCACGCGCCGCTGGAAGCCGGCCCGGCCGGCCAAGACTCTGGCATGCGGCTGGAGTACCAGGCGCAGCACCTCAGTGACCTCGACTGCACTCCCCCCGTGGGCCTGCTCGGCCGGCCCGGTGGCCGGTGACGGATCCGTCTGCACCACCGTACTGCCCAGCGGATTGTGCAGACGAGGGTCGTCAGCTGCGCTCATGCGTATTACGTCCTCTGCCACTCTGGGGGCTCACCTTAGCATTCAGCGGTCGGTGCGGACCGAGTGGCCGGAGGCACCACCGCCGCGTGGCGCCGCGTCGCTTGCCAGTGTTGCTGCTGCTGGCTGCGCTCCTGGGCATCCGGCGTGCGAAAGGTCGCCAGAAAGTCGTTGCGGAACGCTTCATAGGCGTCGGCGGCAATTGCGGCCCGCATGCGCTCCGTGAGCCGGGTGAGATACCGCAGGTTGTGGACGGTGGCGAGCCGGTAGGCGAGCAATTCCTTGGCGCGAAAGAGATGATGCACATAACTTGCCGTGAACGTGCGGCACGTCGCGCAGTCGCAGCTCGGATCAATCGGCCCAAGGTCATCACGGAACTGTGCTCTGCGGATATTCAGGCGGCCGGCGTCGGTGTAGAGGCCGGCGTGGCGGGCGGCCCGGGTAGGGAGCACACAGTCGAACAGGTCAATGCCGTACCGGACGGCCTCGATCAAGTCCTCCGGCGAGCCAATCCCCATCAGGTAGCGCGGCCGCTGAACGGGAAGCAGCGGTGCCGTGTGCGCGACAATGCGCCACAATTCCGCCTTCGACTCGCCCACGCACAGTCCGCCGATAGCATACCCCGGCAAGTCGGCGGCGACAGTGGCTTGGGCCGAGGCGGTTCTGAGATCGGTGAAGGTACTGCCCTGCACGATGCCGAACAGCGCCTGACCGGGGCCTGGCCGAGCGTCGAGACAGCGCTCCAACCAGCGGCCGGTACGCCGTACCGCAGCGGCAGCCTCGGCGTGTGTGGCCGGATAGCCAACACACTGGTCGAAGGCCATGACCACGTCCGCGCCTAGCTGGGCCTGGACCGCCATGACGCGCTCCGGTGTGAGGCGGTGCTCGCTGCCATCGAGATGGGAGCGAAAGGTCACGCCGTCGTCGTCAATGCGCCGGAGGCGGGCCAGGCTCCAGACCTGGAAGCCGCCCGAGTCGGTCAGGATCGGCCCTGCCCAAGCCATGAAGCCGTGCAGGCCACCGTGCGCGGCGACGATCTCCGGCCCGGGGCGCAGCAGTAGGTGATACGTGTTGGCCAGGATCATCGTTGCGCCGACGTTCCTCAGGTCGTCGGGGCTGACCGACTTGACCGTTGCCTGCGTCCCAACGGGCATGAAGCAGGGCGTGGGCACGACGCCGTGTGGCGTGAGCAGCCGCCCGGCGCGTGCTTGTCCGCTCTGCGCCTCGATGGTCAACGTCAGTAGACTATTCGACGCTTGCTGCCGCCCGGCGGAAACTGCCCGATCCGACGGCCCGGTGATGATGGTGCTGTTTTTACCGGTCATTTGCTTCAGTGCCGTCGCATATCTTCCGAGCCGGGGTGGGCAGTCAGGCACCGCCTCGCGCTGACCAGCATGATACTGCATGGCCCGCGGCCATCCGACCGACCCGGCAGTCAGGTGTGGTATCCTGCGCCGCGCGCCCTGGAAACCGGGAGGAGTTGTAGCATGACCACTGTCTCGACGGTCCCGCCCTCCCGCGCCGAGCTACAGGAGCATGTCCTGGAGCAGTGCGAGCGGGAGCAGGTCCGCTTTATCAACCTCCAGTTCACCGACATCGTCGGCATTGTCAAGAGCGTGACTATTCCGTCCCATCGCTTACCCGATGCGTTCGATCACGGCACCTGGTTCGACGGCAGCTCCATTGAGGGCTTTGCGCGGATCGCCGAGAGCGATATGTACCTTGATCCTGACCCGGCGACATTCTCCATTGTGCCGTGGGAAAGCGGCAATGAGAAGACCGCACGCTTGATCTGCGACGTGTACACGCCCGAAGGCAATCCTTTCCCCGGCGATCCGCGGTACGTCCTGCGCCGGGCAATGGCTGCGGCGGCCGAGATGGGTTTTGTCTTCAATACCGGGCCGGAGCTGGAGTTCTTCCTGCTGCAAGTGGACGACGGGGGAGACGTGCTCACAACGCCCCACGACGAGGGCGGCTATTTCGACCTCTCCACGGATCTCGCGGCGCAGGTCCGGCGCGACATGGTGGTCGCGCTGGAAGCGATAGGGATGAAGGTGGAGGCCTCCCACCACGAGGTTGCTACCGGCCAGCACGAGATTGATTTCCAGTACGACAATGCGTTGCGGACGGCCGACCACACCGTCACGTTCCGGTACACGTTGAAGGCCATTGCGCGCCAGGCCGGTCTCTATGCCACCTTCATGCCTAAGCCGCGGTTTGGCATCAACGGATCGGGGATGCATACGCATCAGAGTCTCGCGGACATCCATACCGGCGAGAATCTTTTCGCCGATCCCGCCGGACCGTATGGTCTCTCTGACCTCGCGCGCCACTTCACTGCCGGAATCTTGGAGCATGCTCGCGGCATCTGTGCGGTGCTGGCGCCGCTTGTCAACTCGTACAAGCGCCTAGTGCCGGGCTACGAAGCGCCGGTCTACGTCAGTTGGGCGCACACCAATCGCTCTGCGCTGATCCGCGTCCCCAAGCTCATCCCCAACCGTCCTCAGAGCAGCCGCATCGAGCTACGGTGCCCCGACCCGAGCTGCAACCCCTACCTGGCGTTCGCAGTAATGCTGCACGCGGGCTTGGACGGTATTCGGCGCGAGCTGGAGCCGCCGCTGCCGCTGGAGGAAAACCTGTATGAATTCGACCCGCTACGGTTGCAGCGGGAGCAAGTCGAACAGCTCCCCGGCTCGCTCGGCGACGCCCTTGACGCATTGGCCGCCTCCAGCCTGGCACAGGAAGCACTTGGCGTCCACGTCTTCGAGCGGTTCATGCAAGCCAAGCGGCAGGAGCACAGTGAGTACCGGCAACAGGTAACGCAGTGGGAGCTGGATCGTTACCTGGAAATCTACTAACGAAGCGCTCAGTCTGCACCAGCCGATGAACGCTCCAGCGATGCGGCGAGGCCATGCGCGATGAGAATTCTACTCGCGCTGTACTACTACCGCCCCCATATGAGTGGCCTCACCATCTATGTCGAGCGCTTGGCCGCGACCCTGGCCCGGCGCGGCCATACCGTGACCGTGATCGCGACGCAGCACGACGCGAGCTTGCCGCGCGAGGAATGGTCGAACGGTGACACGCCTGGTACGCATGATCCGACGCAAACCGAGGCGGCGCAGCCCCCGCGGTCGGGTGTGCGTATCGTGCGGGTACCGGTGGCGCTGCGCGTGAGCAAGGGAGTGCTGGCACCTGCGCTTGGCCGCACGGTCAGCGCGCTGCTGCGTGAGCATGACGTGTTGAGCATCCACCTGCCCAATGTGGATGCCGCCGGGCTGACCATCCGCGGCCACCGGCAGAACAAGCCGGTCATCCTAACCCATCATTGTGACCTGACGCTCCCGCGCAGCCCGGTCAGCGCCATCCTTGATCAGGCCATCTTCATGGCCCACCACGCCGCGGGCCATCTCGCCGACAAGATCGTCGCCTACACTCACGATTACGCGACCAGCTCACGCTTGCTGGGGCGATTTGAAAACAAGCTGGAGGTTATATCCCCGCCCGTCGTCATGCCGGTTCCGCCAGTGGCAGACGTGGCCGCGTTCAAGGACGAGGTGTGCGCTGACGGCCGGCCGGTCATTGGCATGGCGGGACGGTTTGCTACCGAAAAGGGTGTGGAGTATCTGGTGGCGGCCATGCCGCGCTTGTTGGAGCGTTTTCCTCACGCCAAAGTGCTGTTCGCCGGGCCATATAAGGACGTGCTCGGCGAGCATGTGTATTGGCAGCGGCTGCGCGAGCCTATCGCACAGCTCGGTGCCCACTGGAAGTTCCTCGGCCAGCTGGACGACCAACGCCAGCTGCCGGTCTTTTACAGCGCGTGTGATGTTCTCGTGGTGCCGAGTCTCAACTCCACCGAGAGCTTCGCGCTGGTCCAGGTGGAGGCGATGCTCTGCGGCACGCCAGCGGTAGTGAGCAACCTGCCCGGTGTGCGGCAGCCCATCAAGATGACCGGCATGGGAGAGGTCGTGGAGCCGGGTTCGGCCGCTGCGCTGTGCCAGGGACTGGAGCGTGTGCTGGCGCACCGGCAACGCTATGTGCGACCGCGGCAGGAGATCGAGGCGCTGTTCGACCCTGAGCGTACTGCCGACTCTTACCTGGAGCTGTTCGAGCGGGAGATTGCTCGCAGGTCGGGCTAGGAAATTGGCCAGGTGCTTGACAGGTTTAGGTGCAATCTCGCGTTAGGCTTGCAGAAAACTCTCTGCATGAAGCACGAACACAACGCCGCGAGCGCCGTCCAAGGGCATCCGGTCACTGGCCTCCTGCGCTTGACAGGCAGCGCGTAGCGTCTCGATTGCTTGGTCCACTTGCTCCGGTTCGACGCCAACCAAGAGGGACACGTTGCCACGCCGCAAGAACCCACCGACGGTATTGATGCGCGTGACCCGATGCCCCTGCTCGACGAGCGCTTGAATGGCTCGCCCCGCGTCATTGTTCTGCACGATGGCCCAGATCAGTTTCATCGGTTGCTCGTGACCTGCGTTCACAGTGTGCTAGAGCCGCTCGAAGCGCTCGATATCCAACACGAAAATGGTGGCTCCGCCGACCTGCACCGGGATGGGTTCCAGTGGATACGGCTCTCCGATCTCGCCGGGCGCAGTCGGCACAAAGAACTCGGAGCGCCGTTCGCAATTGTCGCGAATCAGCAGGAGGGCGCGCTGCACTTCCGACGGTTCGGTGGCAATCGCGAGTGTTGCGTTACCCTTGCGTAGAAACCCGCCCATTGTGTTGATGCGCGTGACTCGGAAGCCGGCCGCGGTCAGCGCATCCGTGGCCAGACCGGCGTCTTCGTCCTGGACAATGGCCACGATGAGCTGCATGGGTGCTGGCGCCGCCGGCGAATCCATTGGGATATCCATGCTACTTCTTAACTTATCACTCGTGCTCGGGCCTCTTCCGCAGCCCAGCCTGATTGTACATTAAACGTTTTGCCCAGGACCGGCGGCCAGTACACTACCGCATCGCTCCGGGCGGCCTGGCCGGCTATCCGGAGCGCCTAGAATCCGGCGCGTTTCCGGGCACGACCTAGCTGTGACATACTCAGCAGGTGCGAGAGCCACCACACGGCGACCTCTACTTGCAGCGCAGCCGAGGCAATGGCCGCCGTCACCGGCCATTCGTTGACGCCCAGCACCGTGCGGGCCAGCGGTTCGAGCGCAAACCTGAACAGGAGCAAGAAGATCGGGGCAAAGACGAGCACCACCCGGTTGGACCACTGTGAGAGGCGGTAGGCCGTCCGTTGCTCGACGTTCTCAGTCATCAGCTGCACGCGGACCACGTACAGCACAAGCACACCGAAACCGGAGAGCAACCCGAAAGCAATCAAGCCGGCCGGCGGCAGTAGCGACCGCTGCCACGAGTGCCCAACGACCTTGAAGAGGATTACTAGCCCCAACCCGGTGGCCCCGAACAGTAGCGCCCAGACCACGTGGTACATGAGGGCATAGGTGAGCGGCTTGGGTACTTGCTCTTCACTTGCCAGTGGCATCGGCTTCACTCCAGCCTCCGGGGAGCACGACCGGCCCCGGACCACACCATGTAGCCGAGTCTACCACCCTACCGGCTGTGCCTCACCCCCGCCGTCCGTCATTGCTCTGAAAATAGCCCCCCTCCGTCATTCCCTCCCCACCCGTCATTGCGTCCGCTCCCCGTCATTGCGGCGTAGGCCGCAATCCAGGTCCCCGGCTCCGGCCTCCGGCGCAAGCCGGACTGACGGTCGTTATTTTCATTTCCTGCGGTGGCCTGGTCAAGGCCCTGGTGATTCCCACGCCAGGAGACCTTTGCGTAACCCGTCATTCCCGCCTCACGACCGTCATTCCCGCGAAAGCGGGAATCCAAACATCGGCCCTCCCAGGTTGACCAGCGGCCAGCCACAACTGGGTGCCATGAATGACGCCTCCCCCTCGCTACCCATCCCTATCAGGCGGCGAGTTCCGGCTTGCGCCCGCTGGACAGCGGCGGCATACTGTACGATAGTCCTCATCTCCGGTCACGCTTGCCGCTGCCGAGTCGTCTAATGGTAAGACGCCTGACTCTGGATCAGGTAATTGGGGTTCGAGTCCCTGCTCGGCAGCCCATGCTCCCTCTGAGCTAGACCTCAGTCCTTCCCGCTTCATCCTCCCGGCCGTGGTGCGGCTTGCACTATCCATCCAATCCAACGCCCGTGACCGGCGGCGACTTGCCGCTCGGTCACGCTTCGACAGGAGCGCCTGTGGGCTGATTTACTTCTGAGGTGCTGGCTTGCTCTACCTCATGAGTGGGGCAGGGGAGACCGTGCAAGCTGGTGACGATAGGAGTAACGCATGACCGTAAGGCTGGCGCTGATCGGCTGCGGCGGGATCGCGCGAGCGCACCTGAAGGGCTATGCAGCGATCCGCGCGGTTGAGCCGGAGCTGTTCGAGCTTGTCGCCGTCTGTGACGCGAACCTCGCGGCGGCTCAGGAGGTCGCTACGGCCGTAACGGCGTGGCAGGAGGAGACGCCAGCCGTCTTTGGCGACGTGGCCGACCTGCTGGCGGCGACCGATTGTGACGCTGCGGACATCTGCGCCCCGCATTTTCTGCACCACCGGCTCGGTATCGCCTGCTTGGAGGCCGGTCTCCACGTGCAGATCGAAAAGCCCATCGGCATCACCGTCAGGGCTACCCACCGGCTCATTGCCGCCGCGGCCCGCGCCGGGCGCCAGTTGGCGACTGCCGAGAACGTCCGCCGGGAGCCAGGCCCGCGCACGGCCCACTGGCTCATTCACGAGCGCCAGCTGCTCGGGACCATGCAGAGCTTCTTTGTGCAAGAAAGCCGCCCGCCGCAGCGCCCGATGGCGGATAATGCGGAGCTACCGCCGTGGGTGTGGCGCGATGATCGGCAACTCGGTGGTGGCGGGCAGGTCTTGGACAGCGGTGCCCACTTCTGCGACACGATCCGCTACCTGTTCGGTGACGTGGAACAGGTCTATGGCCGCGTCGAGCAGTGGCGGCCGCGCCCGGTACGCCGGGGCGACGCGGTGGTCCACGATGAGCGGGAAGATACGTTCGTCGCGCAGCTACACTTTGCCAACGGCATGTCCGGTCTCTGGAGCTACGGCGCTGCCTGGCCCGGGCACCGGCTCAATACCGTCGTCTACTACGGCAGCGCGGGCGCGCTCGTTGATCCGGGTGACGTGTTCCACGGCCCGCGCTTGACCGCGACGGTGCAGCTGGCCGACGGCACCGCCCTCTCGCTCGCCGACCTACACCAGGAGTACCTCGCGGAGCTAGGCGCGGCCGGTCGGGCGCGTCTCTTTCCCCACGGCCTGACCGACGGCTTTGCGCTGGAGGTGTACGATTTCCTGACCGCTGTGCGCGATGACCGGCCGCCGGAAGTGACCGGGGAGGACGGACTGCGAGCCAAGGCGATTGCCAATGCTATCTACGAGTCCAACGCGGCCGGCCAAGCGGTCCGGGTGGCTGAGGTCATTGACGGGCAGATTGACGCCTACCAACGACCGATCAACGAGCGTTGGCAGCTATAAGCGTCTTTGCGACAGAGGACACGGAGCTGCCTGAGAGGGGCTGCGGGTGGATGTTGGTGTAGGAATGCAGCGTGGGGCATGGTTTGCTGCCCCAGGTATCTGGATTCCGGCCTCTGCCGGAGTGACGAAGTGAGGGGAGCACAGTAGTGAAAACGGCAAGTAGTGATCGTTCGGTACGGCTGGGGTTTGTCGGCACGGGTGGCCGCACGGTGGCCGAGCTGGTGGATTTGGTGCATATCCCGGCGGCTCGCATTAGCGCGCTCTGCGATATTGACGAGTCGCGGTGTACCTGGGCTATCGAACAACTGCTGGAGCGCCAGCCGGATGCTCCAGGAACCGGCCTGGTCCGTGAGCAAAGGCCGCAGACCTTTACAGACGTGCGGGACATGCTCGCCGCGGTAGACCTCGATGCCGTGTACGTCTCGCTGCCGCCGTTCGCACACGGCGACATTGACCACGCCATCCTGGACGCCGGCAAGGCGATCTTCGTCGAGAAGCCGGTAGCGGTGAACAGCACCGTCGGGCGGGAGATCGCCGCACACGTCGCCGAGGCCGGGGTGGTCAGTAGCGTCGGCTACCAATCGCGCTACAGCTCGGCAGTTCAGCAGGCACGGGCAGCGCTGGCTGGCGTGCCGCTCGGCTTGGTGGTCGCCATGCGCGTCGGCGGCTTGCCGGGGGGGCCGTGGTGGCGGGTGCAAGACCGCTCCGGGGGCATGCTCATCGAGCAGCACACGCACGGCGTGGACCTGATGCGCCTCTTTGCCGGCGAGGCCGAGCACGTGTACGCAGCGGCCAACACGGTGCTGCTCACGGACGTGCCGGACCTGGACATTGCCGACGTGAACGCCGCGACGGTGCGCTTCCTATCGGGAGCGGTGGGCGTGATTGCGAACACCTGCGCGTTGGCGAGTGGACAGGCGCGGCCCAGCAGCATGGCCACCTGGACGGTGAGCCTGCAGATCGTCGGCCGTGGCGTGGTCGCGGAGGTCGGGGCCGGCCGCAGCGAGGTGCTGTTCGCCGGTGAGGAAGCCAAGGAATACGTCGTCGAGCAGGACCCCAACCGGCTGATGAACGAGGCGTTCGTCCACGCCGTCCAAACGGGCGATACGACCGGCATCCAATCGGACTTTGCCGACGGCCTGCGAACGTTCGAGCTGACCTATGCGGCCCACCTCGCTGCGGAGCGCGGTGAAGTCGTCCGCATTGGCGGGGAGTATTGATTGAGCCACAGAGCACGCAGAGAGCAAAGAATGGAGGCGGACTGGTACGCCTACCGCGGATTCTCGCCGCAAACCGTTCGCCGCGCGCGTTCATGGTACCTGCGGTTCATTCCTGCGCCGGGCGCTCTGCTGGACGTGGGCTGCGGTCGCGGCGAGTTTCTGGCCGCGGCAGCCCACGCCGGTCACCAGGTACTGGGTCTCGACCACGACCGGGCCATGCTGGCCGAGGCCAGAGAACTGCCCGTTGTGCAAGGCGATGCCCTGGACTTCCTGCGAAGCACGCCCGACCACTACGACACGATCACCGCATTTCACGTTATCGAGCACCTGGCGGTGCGGGAAGCGTCGGCGCTCATTCGGCTGGCCGCGGACCGCCTGACACCCGACGGACGGCTGATTGTGGCCACGCCCAATCCTGGTAGTTTCCCGATGATGGCGCACGAGTTTTGGCGCGACCCCACGCACCGGCGGCCGTACGACGTAGAACTCCTGGAGTTCTTGACGGTTGGCGCAGGTCTCGTGACGGAATCGGCCGGAATTAACCCCCAATCGGATCGCGGCTTGCCGGTTGACCTAGACGATTTGGAGCTGGACGAGCCGTCACCGAGCGCTGACGCGCGGGTCGAGGCCGATCCGCGCGCGTCACGCTGGGTTGCGGGCCAACTCGAGCGGTCAAGCTATGGGAAAGGACTCGAGCGCGCTATTCACGCAGCGACCGACGGGTTGCAACACACGCGCGAGGAGCTTGCGCGCGTGGCCGGCGTGGTGCGCCGGTTCCTCGAGGTTGCCTACGAGCCGTCCGAGGTCTATATCGTCGCGCGGCGCGCCTAGAGTCCCAGGGCTGCCGAATTGGTATAACTGGCGTGGGAGGAGGCAGTTATGGAACGGGTAGAATACGGGCAGACGGGGATTATGGTGTCGCGGCTCTGCTGGGGCACCGGGCTGATGAGCAAGCTACGCCACAATCAGACGCCGGCCGAGTCGGCGGCCATCCTCTGGCGTGGCTACGAGCTGGGTGTCAACTTCTGGGATACCGCCGACGGCTATGGGACACATCCCCACGTGAAAGCGGCGCTTGAGGGACTGCCCCGCGACGACATCGTGGTCAACACCAAGACGGGCAAGAAGGACCGTGCCAGTGCTGCCGCCGACGTGGACCGCTTTCTTCAAGAGCTAGGCACGGACTACATTGACACACTGCTCCTGCACGGCGTAGGGACGGTAGAGGAGCTGGCGGCCAGAGAGGGAGCGCTCGATGCGCTGGTGCGGGCACGCGAGGCCGGCAAAGTGCGCGCCGTGGGCCTGTCCACGCATCTTTCGACCGGCGCGATTATGGACCGCTGCGCCGTGTACCCGGACATCCAGGTGATCCTCACCACGGTCAACAGCGCCGGGATCATGCTGGAGAACGGCACGATGGCGGAGCACTTGCCGCTGGTCGAGCGGTGCTTCCGCGCCGGCACGGGCATCTGCCTGATGAAAACGCTGGGGCAGGACCGGCTGGCGCACGTAGCCGAGGAAGCGATCAGCTACAACCTGCGTTTCCCCTATGCCCATTCGGTCTGCGTTGGCGTGAACAACACGCCTGAGGTGGAGTTCGCCGTGCGGGTAGCGGAAACGGTAGCGGCCGAGCAGACAGCTCCACTCGGTGAAGCAGCCGGAGGGTGAGGCGGCGGCCACTACCCTGGCCCCCGTCATTGCGGCGCAAGCCGCAATCCAGAATCCCTCGCTCACTGCGAGCGGCCGAGCGCCCAATCCACCGCCCGGTCAAAGAGCTGCACCGCTGCACCCGTGCTCTGGTGGAACGTGTCGTCGTGCCAGAACAGGAAGACTGTGCGCGCCGCCACCACCCGCCCGTTCGCCAATTCGGCGCCGGCCTCCGCCGCCATGATCGCCGCGTCGTCACCGAACTCATGCAGCGCCAACACCTGGACGCCGGGGCCTCGGGGTGGATAGGCAACGCTGAACGTATCGGGCCGGTGCACCACGCGCAACGGCTGGTCAATAGGCAGCCCCGCGGTAATCGGGTGGTCTGCGTCTACAACTCGAATGTAGGTTTGCTCAGAGCGCGCACCACCCCACGGCGACAGCGGCACGCGCGACACCTCTAACAGTTGCGGCTCCCAGAAGATAATGGGCATCGTCGACTGGGCATAGCGCGCCGCCGTGTCGAGTAGCCGGATACTGGAGCCAATTAGGAGCAGATCGTGGCTCGCAGCGACCTGTGCCGGATCATAGGGACTGTCATCGTAGGTCCCGATTACGTTGACCGTCACGCCTCGTGTCATCAGCTGCGTCACGACGGCGACATCGCTCGGCGCCAACTCCGCGGGGTGATGCACCAGCAGGGCAATCCGGGTTCCCGACGGCAGCGGCGCCGGGGTGTCCGATACCGAGATTTGGGGAAGCAGCGGCCGCAGCGTCTCCGGGTCGCTCAGTTGGCGCAGCCGCTGCTCACTGATATCCAGTGAATCCGAAACCCGCTGCATAGCTGCTTCCCACTGCATCACCATTGCCACCGGCTCCCGATCCGGCAGCCAGCGCGCCGCTTCCGCCGCGATAACCGGGCGCAGTTCCTCGGTGAGCGCGGCGAGGCGCTGCCGCACGGCCGCGGTGTTCAGCGCCCCGGCGAGATGCCGCTCAATCTGGGTGGTGAAATAGGCTTGATACTGGGGGTTGGCTAGGAGACTGGCCAGTATGTGGGAGAATTGCCCTCCTGTGCCAATCACTGCCTCTGTGGAAGGAATACCCTTCAAGCCCAGAGTTACCTCAGCATCCCACACGAACAACTGCCACCGGGTATCGGGCCCACGACGCATCCGGGCAGCATCCCAGTCGATCTCGGCATTTCCGGACCACAGCCAGAGAATGACGAAGGAGGTGAAGTTCCCGATATCGATCTGCCGCAACGCCTGTTCATACTGTGCCGCTACACTCAAGTCCGTACCGGTAATCCACTCCATAAAGGCAGCCCAGGCCACATGCTCCCAGGTAGTTCGAACCACGTCCCAGTACTCATGGTCGAAGTGTGTCGCCAGGAAGTCGTCGCCAACGCGCTCGGTCAGGTTATACAGCCCCCAATAAGCGCCGTTCAGATACACCTCTACCCAGCGGCCCCGCGCCGCCACTTGCCCCATCACCCCATGCAGGTCCCGGACCACCTGGTCCCGCACGTACACCGCGTCTCCTCCATGGCACTCCCAATCCGGCGCTTCATTGCACGGCAAACTGTCGTTGGCCACCGCCCGCAACACCAATCGGTTGTACGTCTGCCCCGGCTCCGCGCCGAACAGCGGGTACGCCAACTCGCGTGGCCCATACTCCCCCCGGAAGTACAGCCGGAAAGACTTCTTGGGTATCGTCCGGCTGACATTCCCGTGGATGCGTAGTCCCGCCCCCACACCGAAGCCCAGTTCACCCGCTGGCGGAAGCCACTCCACCGTCACCGGCCGCTCCCAACTCCGGCCACGCCCCCATGCGTTGGCGTAAATCCCTGTCCTCTCATGCCACAGGTGGACAGGATCGGTGACCAGCGATACCGCCGGCAAAGTACCCGGCTCCCCCAGCAGGTACGTCGCCGTGGTTACCGCACTCACCGGCACCCTCTCGTCCAGGGCCACCACCCGCAGCACCGTCGTCTCCGTCACCTCCAGAGGCGCCGTATACTCCTGCCCGTCCACCGTTGGATCGCTCCCGTCCAGCGTGTAGTACAACAAGCTGCCCGGTACTGGCGTGTGGAGTTGCACTGTCACTGGACTGGCGAAGCGCCCACTACCCGGCGTAACCTCTACCAGCGGGGCGTCCGCTGGTATCCGCAGGCGATGCTGGGTCGTATTCGCCGTACCGGGTGTCGGATTCGGAAAGGCTGCCCACCGGTCGGACCTCACAGGCCGTCCTAGTGAGACGTCCTCCAACTGATGACCAAACGTCACCTCGTCCATGACCTCCCCGTCCGGGCCGAACAAGCCGACGTATTCCCCGCCGCTGTTCAGCCGGAAGTTGGTATGCCAGCCTGCCGATCCCGCCCGGTCTTCCCCGGACGCCCACACCACCAGAAAGGCTCCGGGTGCCAGCGTCGTGACGGGCAAGCGCCACTTGGCCGGCTCGTCGGGGTCGTCGGTGAGGGTGTAGCCGGCGAGCGAGATGGGCTGGGTGGTGGGATTGTGTAGCTCAATCCAGTCGGCGTAGCGGCCTCGGTCATCGGCCACCGTGCGTGTGTTCGCTGCCTGGAGTTCCGTGATGCGGAGGCCGGGTGTGGCGGTGGGAGGGGTTTGGGCCGCTACCGCTGGCGGGAGCAGCAGTCCCACGATGCCCGCGCAACAGAGCACCAGGGCGAGGGCGAGGCGTGCTTGAGTTCTACCCCCCCCCAGAATATAAGTTCTAGCAGCGCCTACGCTGGCACTGCTCCGGGGGGCGCGCCGCAAGCCGTGTGGCATTTTCCGATCACCCGCCGCTTTGGCGGCCTTTGCAAAAAACGTCATTGCGGCGCAAGCCGCAATCCATGTCCTCCCCCCGCAGCGTGAGACCACCGGGAGCACCTCGGTCAGCCGCTCGCCGGGAAGCCGTCCTCCAGCCCGCGTAGCAGCCGGAAGCAAGTATCCAGAACCGGCACGGCAATCCCCTGCTCGTCGGCGCGGCGCAGCGCCTCGCCGGCCAGGACATCCACCTCCGTGCGCCGTTGTGCGAGCACGTCCTGAGCGAGGGAAGGCACCACGCGCATACCGGCGGCGCGATACCGTTCCGCGCGCTGCCGCAGCCCGGCCAGGCCCTCGTCGAGGGGGCTATCGGCCAGAGCGACGGCGGGCAACGGTGCTCCCGGCGGGTCAGTCACGGCGATGCCGCCGGCTCGCGCCACCGAGACAAGCTCCTGTGTAAGGCGTAAGAACCGCTCGGCCAACAACGGGTGAAAGAACATCGTTGCATAGTCGGTACGCGCGAGGGCAGTGACCATCGCGCCGGGCAGGAGGTAGCACAGCTTCCACCACTCGATAGCCGTGATGTCCTCGACCGGTGTCCCCGCCAGCCCAGCCTTGGTGAGTAGGTCTGCGAACTCGTTGACGCGCGGCGAGGTGCCGCCGCCGATCTCGCCTAGCCATGTCGTTGCGGGGAAAGTGTAGCGGGCATGTCCGACGCCGAGATAAGTGGCGCCAAAGGTGGTGCTCGCGCCGACAACGGTCTCGGCACCGAAGGCATCGTGGAGCCATCCGTCTTTCACGACCCCGTTTTGCAGGGAGATAGCGGATGCCGGCTGGCACCCGGCCGCGGCGGCCAGGGCGGCGGCGGTGTCCTTTGTCTTGACGGACAAGATCAGCCAATCTACCGCCCCTACCTGCTCACCGCTGGTCACGGGCGTGGCTGGAACCTCGGCCGCCTCCGCGCCCTCGACCTTGAGGCGATTGCCCTGCGCTTGCAGGCGGCCGAGGTGCTCCGGCTTGACCAGCATGGCTACCTCTGCGCCAGCTTGCGTGAGGAAGGCCCCGAACAGTGTCCCTAACCCGCCTGCACCGACTACCAGTATTTTCAATTTCTTCACCTCAAGCGTCGTCTTAACTCTGGGCAGCTGCTCCGGTGAGCATACCATTGCCGTTTCCGTTCTCGTCTTGCTGCACCGACGGAATCCAGAGTCATTCGAGTCCCCCCGGTCGGTCTGGATTGCGGCTTGTGCCGCAATGGCAGGTGCGTTGATCGCACTATTCAGCGATACTCAGGGCATTGCGTTTGTGTCGGACAGTGCCACTGCGGCGGAGCAAGCAAGTACGACCGGAGTAAGACTGGCCTTTGCCGTTGTGGCTGCCGCCTTTTTTGTTTCTGCGCTTCTGCTGGCCTGGATGCGGCTAGAGCGGCGCGAGCAAGTAGTGGCCGGCCGGACGACGGAGCAGGATCGGAGCAATGGTATTTGGGCCTCTATTACCCAGGGCATACGGTTCGTCCGGGCCGATGCGGCCATGTTCACTCTATTCATCCTCATTGCCGGGATCGAGCTTTTCGTGCAAGGGCCGGCCATTGTCGGCATCCCGATCCTGGCCAATACCCAGCTCGCGGAGGGAGTGCTGGCATTGGGTATCATCTCCGCTGCCTACGCCGGTGGGTCGTTACTGGGCGCCGTGCTGGCCGGGGCGCTCCCGGCTCCCGAACGGCATCTCGGCCCCCTCTTTATGACCCTCCTTGCGCTGTCCGGCCTGCTCCTGATGCCCTTTGGCTTTCTCACCGTCACCTGGATAGCGGCCGGACTGGTGCTGGTCATCGGTATCATGGGTGGCTACACCAATATCCTCTTCACAGCTTGGTTGCAAGGGCGTACCCCACAGGCGATGATGGGGCGCGTGATGAGTCTGCTGATGGTCGCCTCCATCGGTTTGTCCCCGGTTTCCAATGCCGTCTCCGGCGCGTTGATCAAGTTGAGTCTCGGCTGGGTCTTCGTGGGTGCGGGTGCCGCGATGGCGCTACTGTGCTTGCTTGCCGGCTTCCGGCGTGAAATACGCACCCTTTGAGGGCGTCAAGACCGCAGTGCCGGCCGACTGACGAGTGCTCATCGGAGCGTTGAAGGAGCAAATCATGCAGATAGGTCTCGCCATCTTGCCTACCGCCGAGACGATTGACATTGCCGTGCTGGTCGAGCGGGCCGAGGCGCTGGGGTTCGAGTCGCTGTGGGCACCGGAGCAGAACATCCTCCCCGTCAAAACCGCGCGCCCGGTGCCGCGGCTCTGGGGCGATATCGTAGACCCCTTGATCCTCCTGGCGCGGGCCTCGGCCGTGAGTACCACGATCAAGCTGGGTACGGCCGTCAGCGTTATCCCTGAGCGCGACCCGCTGATCCTGGCCAAGCAAGTCGCGACGTTGGATCGGTACTCAGGCGGGCGGCTGCTCTTTGGAATTGGGGTCGGGTCGGGGCAGGAGCAGGCGCAGATCATGGGTAGCGACTTCCCGCATCGCTGGACTCAGGCCAAGGAGGCGATCCTAGCCATGAAAACGCTGTGGACCGACGAGGTGAGCGAGTTTCATGGCCGGTACTACGACTTCCCGCCGCTCTACTGCTTCCCCAAACCGGCCCAACAGCCGCATCCGCCGGTGCTACTCGGTGGCAAGGCGCGCAACGTGTTCAAGCGGATTGTCGCGTGGGGCGATGGCTGGATCCCCATTGACGTGACGCCGCAGGAGGTCGCGGCCGGCCGCGCTACGCTGGAGCGGCTCGCCCGCGCGGCCGGCCGCGAGCCTACGGCGCTGACGATCTCCGTCGTCGGCGTCTCGGCAGAGCGCCGGGTCATCGAGCGGTACGCCGGCGCCGGCGCCGACCGGGCGATTGTCGGCCTGGACGCGGCCGACGAGGCCGCGAGCCTCGCCGAGCTGGAGCGTGTCGCCGCGGCCGTGCTACGCTAAAGCCGGCCATGCGCCCCCCGAATCCACCCCTCTCCCCCATCCGTCATTCCCGCCGTCTCGTCATGGCGGCGCAGGCCGCCATCCACATCCCCCGCCTCCCCCCCTCTCCACATGGTGGAGAGGGGGCCGGGGGGTGAGGCCCGCCGCCCCGCCGCCCCGCCATTCCCGCCGTCTCGTCATGGTGGCGCAGGCCGCCATCCACGTCCCCCGCCGCCCCGCCATTCCCGCCGTCTCGTCATGGTGGCGCAGGCCGCCATCCACATCCCCCGCCGCCCCGCCATTCCCGCCGTCTCGTCATGGCGGCGCAAGCCGCCATCCACATCCCCCGCCTCCCCGCCATTCCCGCCGCCCCGTCATTCCGGCGCAAGCCGCCATCCAGCCCCCGCCTCCCCGCCATTCCCGCCGCCCCGTCATTCCGGCGCAAGCCGCCATCCAGCCCCCGCCTCCCCCCCTCTCCACCATGTGGAGAGGGGGCCGGGGGGTGAGGCCCGCCGCCCTAAGGCCGTTGTCATCCCCCCACCCCCGCCGATATGACCCCTGTGGAGAGTGGCAGATGCAAGACCATCCTGGAGCACCGGGCACCGCCCGGCAGAGCAGCACTCGCACCGTGCCGGCCGCCTGTGGTGGGGCGGCCGCGCACCCGCCGAGGGCGCCGGGTCCTGACCATCCCCCCGTCACCACGACGCGGGCGCCGGGTTATGGTCGTCCGTGCGCCGCGCATCGGGCGCTGGGGCAACGTCGCCCCCGCCTCGCGCAATGGGCGCCGGGTCAGGGCCGACCCTCCGTCGCGCCGTCCAGCGCGGTGGAGCTTGACCGTCCGCGCGCCGCGTCCCGGGCGTTGGGGCAATGGCGCCCCCGCCCCGCGCAGAGGGCGCCGGATCAGGACGTACCCCTCGCCGTGTCGGCGCGGGCGCCGGGTCCTGATCGTCCGTGCGCCGGCACCTCCGTGCCGAGCACCACCACGCTCTGGCCGGCCCGCGTGAGCCGGCTGCTCCAGGATGGTCTTGCCGCTGCCACTTCCCACACGCTGACCTACTCACACTCCCACCACACCGCGCACCCCCGCTACGCCGCGAGACGGTCCCTCCCCTCCCACCCACACTCCCATTCCACCACCCATCCCGTGCATCCTGCCACCCAGCTACCACCCCGCCCGCCGCCTTGCTCCACCACGAGCACTGGCTGCCCCCTCCGGCACCCCGCTCGCGCACCACCGGCAGCGTCATCCCCGTGCAAAGGAGACCTTTGTATACCTCGTCATTCCCGCGAAAGCGGGAATCCAATCATGCGGCCGCCCCGCGCCCCTGACAGGGGTAGGTTTTCCGTGTAGGGGCGCGATTCATCGCGCCCAGTGCCCGGGGCCTGCCCGGCGGTGGCCGGAACACCGGGCCTGGGGTGGCCCACTCCCGCGGCCCGCCATCCTGATCCTCCCTCCCTCCCGAACATCCTGATGTAGACAAAAAACCTACCCTTGTCAGGCCCTGCTCCCCCCTGTTCTATCGCTTGGCTTTGGCCCGTCAGGGGGGCGCCCACGCTCTACCCATTAGCTCACAGTGACGTAGATCGGGCTGGACCAGGCCATGTGGCCATCTTGCTGCGTCACCCGGACGAAGTAGGGGTGCCCCACGTGGGGATGCTGACCCGCCGGCGGCGCGGCATCCCGCACCCGAAAACGCACCTCGCAGGGTGCCCCCGGCCCAGGATCAGGCTCGATCCGCACGTGCTGGCCGATGCCGCCTGCCTCATGGACGAATGGCGAGCCGTCAGGGAGGTCGCCTAGCGACAGGCTGAAGGTCGCCGGTGCGGTCTCGAAACGGAGGCGCGTGGCCGGCGTACCCTCAACCTCGACGACCACGCCATCCCAATCCCCAGCGGTCTCCGAGCGCCACTGCACTGCCTGGGGCGTGACCTTGGTCACGCCTTCCTCGGGATGATCGAATCCCCAGCCCTCGGCGGCCAGCAGGCGACCGCCCTCGACGGCGAGCCGCCCGTCCCACGTGGTCAGACGCTGGCGTGCCCGGATCCGCGCTCCCGTCCAGCCGACGCGCAGGCGGTGGCGGCCGGCCGGCTGCCGGGGCACCGGTAAGGCATGGCTGTAAATCACTTCAGGCCACCGCAGCACCTCGACGCGCCACAGCGGAGCGGTGCCAACGACGTGTACCGATAGCTCGACCGGCCCGCTGGCGCTGAAGGTGGAGCCGACGGTGTGACCGTTGGCAGTGACATCGAGGAGGATGCGGACGCCGGTCGTCGCGTAGGTGCGCCTGGCTTTGAGCGCCTCCCAGAGTGCCTCGCGCGTGCAGGCCGACGCCAGCGCGGCCGTCAGCCCGCCGCGGCTGCCGAAGTGGTGCGGTGGTGGGCTGGCAAAGCCGGGCCGCGCCGTATGGTCGTCGCTCCCGCCGGCGAATCCGATCCGGGCGCCGCGGCGCAGCGCGTCCTCGGTCAGCCACTCGAAGATACCCCAGGCGGAGCATATCTCGACCAACGGGATCAACTCGTCGTCAAAATACTCGCTCAGGTTGGCATGTCGGCCGCCGACGTGCGGGATCAGCAGCACGTCCTCACGACCTCGAAACTGCTCGTACAGCCGGGAAACGGGATGCCGGTCGGCAGCCTCGTCCATGCGGTCGGGCACTTGCCAGTGGCTCGAACGGTGCAGCGGCCCGTCATCGTGGAGAAAATGCACGTTGTGGTCGCCGCCGCCCGGAGTGTTGCCCGACCACTCATAGCCCAGGAAGGACACAAAACGGCCCGGCTCATGGTAGGCGGCCACCTTCTCGCGGATAGCGCGCCAGACACCCGCCGTGATCTGGAAGTCGTTGCCTTGGTGTCCTACGAAGTCGAGCGCAGCGGCGTCACGGGCATACGTGAAATAGTCGTCGAGTGTGCCGATGCCGACGGTTTCCTCGGTCTGGCCGTGCGGATCGCCCCAGTGGATCCGCCGGTACGGCGTCTCGGCATGGCAACGCAGCGGGTGTGGCTGGGAATCCAGGCCGTGCGCCTGACGCGCCAGGTCCGCACCACCTAAATCCCCATTGGACTGTGCAGACCTGGCAGTCACCGCGTCGCTTGCACCGATAGCGTGAACACCCGGCTCGTCTACGACCAGGCCCTCGAACCGATGCACCCCCCGGTCGCGTGCCTCGAATTGGTATTCGAGCGTGTCACCGGCGGGCAACGTCAGCCGGACGGTGCCGCGATAGTCCCCGGCGACGTTGCCCCAGGCATCGTTTGCCCGTACCACGACGCCGAACGGCTCACCGGCGGCCACGTCGGACGGGCCGAGCACATGGAGCGTGGCGGCCGGCCCGCCGATCATCGGCAGGACGGGCGAGTCCGGGACAAGCTCGTAGACGCCGGTGCCAAAAGCATCAACCAGGCAGCGGAACGTCATCGGGCCGGCAAAGGTCTGCGCGCGGGTACCGGGCGAGCCGCCGCGGCGGTCGCCGAACGTGATGGTGATGGTGTCCCCCGGCCACAGCGCGGCGTCCCGCACGCGCAACTGCACGATCTTTTTCCAGGGCCGCACGCCGAGGTCGGGGTCAAAGCGCGGCTCCAGCCGGGCGCCGTGGGTCGTCTCCACGGTCATGGCGGCGTAGTCGGGCGCTCCGGGGTCGTCGAACTGCGGACTGCTCCAGTCGGAGGTGGTATGGAGGGCCACGCGAAACGCACCGCCATCGTCAATGCCGTGTGCGCCGACCTGATACGTCAAGGTCCAGGTCCCGACACTCCCGGCAATGGCTGGCGCCGAGGGCGTGAGCCGAGCCAGGCCAAAGCGTGGCAGATCAGCGCGGCCGGCGACCGCTGTCACGATGTCATACTCCTTGGGCGAAGGTCGAGGGGTTGCGTCAGGATACCTATGTCGAGCGCGTCGAACCAAGCCGGGGGTGATGGTATGCTGATGGACAAGGACTGAGCAAGCACCCCTATGGCACCCATTCCTCGCACCGATACACCGGGCTACCGCCAGCTACACGAGCGGGTGGGGAATGCGCTGGACCGGCTGCAAGAGGCGCCGGATATCGAGTTCAAGGAATCGTCGCCCTGGGATGCGTTGAAGTGGAAGATTATCAAGACGGCGCTGGCGATGGGCAACCTGCGCGATGGTGGGATTCTGATAGTCGGCGTGTCGCAGAGAGCCGGTCAGGAGCAACGCACCGGAATCAGTGAGACGGACCTGGAGACCTACGACCCGGACGACATTGCCGACCAGTTTGGTCGCTTCATCTCACCGGAAATAGAGTTCACCCTGGTCCAGGCGCCGTACCGAGAGAAGGACTACCTCGCCTTTGAGTTTCAGGAGTTCCGCGAGATATCGCTGGTTTGCAAGCGGAATGGAGAAGGGTTGGAGGTCGGAGGCGTGTATGTCCGGCCACGTGAGGGGCGCCCGCGTAGCACGAAGGTCACTGACGCCGCGCAGATGCGGGAGTTGCTTGACCTTGCCGGGGTGAAGGCTGCAAGGCGCATTATCGAACGTGGAATACGCGCCGGTCTGGAGTTCCCCGCAGGAGTCAGGCCGCTGACAGTCATCGAGCAATTCGAGCGCGAGTTGGAAGGACTATAAAAATATGGCTACGGTAGCTATCGAGCGTCCGGCCCTGCCCGTGCCGGTGCTGGAGCAACCACATTGGCGCGTCAACGTTCGTCCTGACGAGTATGACCCGGAGTTGATACCTACTCTGGCCGAGTGCTTTCGATTGGTCGAACAAACGAGCGTGCGCTTTCGGGGCTGGCCATACCCGTATCTCAGCAGCCGGCAGGAAGAGCGGCGCAGGCGTACAAACAGTGTGGAGTCTTGGATAAATAATGAATATGCTACTGCATATTGGCGTCTCTACCAGAGCGGGCAGTTCCTGCACCTCTTCAGCTTCAGCGAGAACAACCCACGCAACCAACATCAGCAGCAACTGCTACGCCGCACATACGGGCCGCAGACGCCCGGTTATGTAGACTTTCTTGGCCTGCTCTACACCGTCACCGAGATCTTCGAGTTTGCGACGCGCCTGTGCTTGCAAGAACTCTACCGGGGCAGCTTAGAGATCACGATTGAGTTGAAAGATATTGAGGGATTTCGTCTCTGGGTACCGGAACCGGCTCGTTACGTGCCGTATGAGTGGGTATCCCATGAGCCTGAGTTGCGTTGGACACGGCCGTTCCCAGTCGTCGAGTTGATAGCAAACAATGCTGACTATGCGCTGGACGCTACGATCTGGTTCTACGAGCGTTTTGGCTGGGAGGACCCGAGTAAGGATGCTCTCAGAAGGGATCAGCGGGAGCTGCTTAGTTGGCGTCGGGGAGGCTGATGGTGCGAGTCGACGTTTAACTGCGCGCCACGGCATCGTGCGTCTGGCGATGCTCGTGAACCGCAATCGCCGAGAGGAGCGTTAGCCAGTCATCTTCCGGGGTCAGGTGCCGGCCCGCTGCCGCCGCTTCGGCACGCTGGGTGGCCAGCGCGCGGTGGATCGTCCGCTCCAGCGACTCACCGTCGGGAGGGGTTGCTGTCCGTACCTGCGCCAGGGTACTGCGGATAGCCGTGTCGGCGGCCCGGCCGACCGCCGCGCCGTTCGTGCCTAGCAAGCGGGCCGATGGTTGACGAGTCGGGGTAGGTGAAACCGTCGTCGAGGTGGACCACATTGTACCTGCTCCCTCATTTCCTAGAGGTCCGTCGGGCTGCATACCAGCGACGTTGATAGCTGCACTCCCGTTACCTCTCAACGTAGCACGCCACGCCGGGCAACGTAATGCCGGCGTTCCCGTTGGCTTATCTACGCAATGGCGGCAGCGACGAGTGTGCGGCATAGTAGCCGTGGCTCTACCTATCGGACGAAGCACACGCCCGAGAGTTGCGCTGCGAGCGGAGGAGATAGTGAAAGAGGTCGTCGAGCGGGCACTGAACGTGGCGGCGCTGCGCGGCGCCCAGTTTGCGGACGTGCGGGCGGTGGTTAGGCGCACCCGGTCGGTCGCCGTCAAGAATGGCCAGGTCGAGGCCGTCGCGATGCACAGTACGGCCGGCTTTGGCGTGCGGGTGCTGCTAGACGGTAGCTGGGGCTTCGCCAGCACCGCCACCCTTACGACCGACAAGGCGGCCACAATCGCCGCGCTGGCTTGTACGATTGCGCGAGCCAGCGCGCGGGTGCGGGCCAAGCCGGCGCAGCTTGCAGCAGCCCCGGTGGTCCGGGACAGCTACCGCACACCCGTCGAGCGGGACCCGTTCGCCGTTTCACTCGACGACGTGATTGCGCTGCTGCTTGCTGCTTCGCAGGGAATGGATCAGGAGCCGGCCGTCAAGGTGGCGGAGGCCAGCGCCGAGGCCTGGGAAGAGCACAAGCTGTACGGCAATAGTGAAGGCTCGCTCATCGAGCAAACAATTGTCCAGAGTGGCGCCGGCATCGAAGCGACGGCCGTCGCCGAGGACGAGGTGCAAAAACGCTCCTATCCGAACAGTTTCGGCCGCCAAGTCGGCACGGCGGGCTGGGAGCTGGTCGAGGGCATGGACCTGGTTGGGAATGCACCCCGCATTGCCGCTGAGGCCGGGCAGTTGTTGCACGCCGAGCCGTGTCCCAGTGGCACGAAAACCATCATCCTTGATCCCACGCAAGTAGCGCTGCAAGTGCATGAGAGCTGTGGCCATCCTACTGAGCTTGATCGGGTGTTTGGGACGGAGGCCAGCTTTGCCGGCACGAGTTTTCTGACCCCGGAGAAGCGCGGGACGTATCGCTACGGATCGGAGCAAGTCAACATCACGGCCGATGCCACGGCGCCCGGCGGGCTGGGGACGTTCGGCTACGACGACGAGGGGGTGGCGGCCCAGCGCACGCCGCTCGTCGTCGCGGGCCGCTTTGTCGGGTATCTCACGTCTCGCGATACGGCGGCGCTCTTGGGGGAGGCGAGTAACGGCACGGCCCGCGCGGACGGCTGGAACCGCATTCCGCTGATCCGCATGACCAACATCAATCTGGAGCCTGGGGACTGGGCGCTCGCGGACCTGATCGCCGACACCGACGACGGTCTATTCTTGCAGACGAACAAGAGCTGGAGTATTGACGACCAGCGGCTGAACTTTCAGTTCGGCACCGAGATTGCCTGGGAGATCAAAGGCGGGAAGCTGGGACGTCCGTTCAAGAACGCCACCTATACGGGGATCACGCCGGAGTTCTGGGGGGGCTGCGATGCCGTATGTAAGGAATGGCAACTCTGGGGGACGCCGAACTGTGGCAAAGGCCAGCCGATGCAAGTTGCCCGCGTCGGTCATGGTACGGCGGCTGCGCGCTTCCGCAACGTCCGCGTGGGCGTGATGAGCGACTAGGGCGTGTCGGCGGTGCCCTCGAAAAAGCGAGCAATGGGGCAGCGAAAACCGGGGATGACCGCGCCGCCGTCAATCGTCTCGGTAGCGGTGCAGCGGCGGTCGAGACCGCTGGGAGTCCACACCTCGACCGTCTGCTCGTCAGGATCAACCAGCCACACAAGTTGCACGCCGGCTGCAAAGTAGTCGGTCAGCTTCCGGCGTAGCTCGCCGGGGCGGTCATTGGGGGAACGAATTTCGATGGCGAGGTCCGGTGGCAAGGCCGCCCGGCCGCTGACCAAGGGGGGCGGCAGTCGCTCGTGGCGCACGAAAGCCACGTCGGGGATACGCACGGTGTCAGGATCGCGTGCCAGCACAAAGGCCGTGTCGCCGCCGGTTGTTCGTCCTACGGAACGGGCCACGTGGTCGGTTGCCAGCACGAGGATGATATTCACTTCGATCCATCCATGCCGCCAGCCGGCCATCGGCACCTCCCGCAGCTTGCCCCGTACAAGCTCGTACTGCACGTCGCTTTCGGGCAAGGCGAATAGCTCCTCCGCGGTCATGATCCTGGGCCCTCCGGTAGGCAAGCCGGTCGGTGGGTGTCACCTGATACTATCATGGCCGCAGTGGTGACGTGCCGGTTGGCGCAGCTCGACGGGAGTGGGCGGGAGTGGGCAGGAGTGGGATGGAAGACAAGATGGTGCGAGCCGGCGGTGTCGGTCGAAGCCGCTCGATCCGCGAAAGGGCGTGGATAGTCACGAGATGTACGACGAAAGCGCAGCCCACGCAATTGCCGAGCACGTGCTGAGGCGCTCGCCGGCCGACCAGACCGAGGTGGTGCTTTGGGCGGAGCGTAGCCAGCTAACGCGGTTCGCCAATAACACCATCCATCAGCACGTCGCGGAAGAGGATGCCCAAGTCACCATGCGAGCGGTCTTCGGCCAGCGGGTGGGAGTGGCATCGGGCAACCAGCTCGATCCCGATAGCCTGGATGAGGTCGTAGATCGCGCCGCGACCATTGCCCGCGTGCAGCCCGAGAACCCCGATTTCGAGAGCCTGCCGGCGCCGGAGATTTGGGAGCGGACCGCTGCCTACCGCGAGTCTACGGCCACCTGCACGCCGCGGCGGCGGGCTGAGGCGGTCGCGGCGATCACGGACGCTGCCGCCGCTGCGGGACTGCAAGCCGCCGGCGCGTTCAGCACGGAGGCGGTGACGCTGGCGGTGGCCAACTCGCTGGGCACATTCACCTGCCACCCGTTCACGGTCGCCGATCTGCACGCCGTCGCGATGGACGACGGGGCCTCGGGCTACGCTACCATGGCGAGCATCGACGTTGACGCGCTCGATGCCAGCACCGTGGCCGCGGCAGCGGTAGATCGAGCGGTACGCAGCCGCCACCCCCGCGCCATCGAGCCGGGCGAGTATGAGGTCGTGCTGGAGCCGCCGGCCGTTGCGGAGCTGCTGGACTACACGGCTTACGCCGGCCTGGACGGATTGTCCGTCTTGGAGGAGCGCAGTTTCCTGAACGAGCTGCAGGGACAGCGGGCGCTCGATCCCAAGCTCTCGATCTGGGACGACGGTCACGACCGCAGTGGAATCCCGATCCCCTTCGACTTCGAGGGGGTGCCCAAGCGTCGCGTGCTGTTCGTGGATCGCGGGACCCTCCGCGAGGCAGTCTATGACTCGGTTACGGGCCGGCGGGCCGGCGTGCGCTCGACGGGCCACGCCTTACCGGCGCCGAACACCTATGGTCCCTTGCCCATGCATCTCGTCATGGGTGCCGGGGATCACACGCGCGACGAGATGATCGCCGACATCGAGCGCGGGCTGTGGATTACTCGCTTCTGGTACGTGAATATCGTGCATCCGCTGAGTGTCACGCTGACGGGCACCACCCGCGACGGTACTTTCCTGATCGAGAATGGCGAGGTGGTCGGGCCGGTGGAGAACTTGCGCTTCACGCAGAGCGTCCTCGACGCCTTCAAGGAAGTGCCGATGATCGGCCGGGACCGCCAGCTCATCCGCGGCTGGTTCGGTGGCGCCGTCGTGCCGCCGCTGCGGCTGGCCCGCTTCACCTTCAGCGGCGGCAGCGCCGAGGGCAGCGGGTGAGCGGTGAGAGGCTCGCCGGGCTATGTGGCGCGGCACTCTTGGACGGTGATCTCGGCGGTGTCGGTGTGGAGGAGGTAGTAGCGGAAGGGGTGCTCGCACAATGCGCCGCCGATAAAGTAGGCGACGCCATTGTGCGTGACCAGCGGATGCCCGCGGTGCAGATGCCCACTGAGCGAGAGCAGTCGCCGTGGCGACGCTTCCATGATGGCGCGAATTTCGGCATCGTTCAGGTAGTTGTAGCGATATTCCTTACCGTGGTGCTCCTGTTCCGGGTACAGGACGTAGTGCTGGAGCAGGATCGTAAGCTCGACGCCTGCCGGCGTACTACTCAGGAGCTGGCGCATCTCGGCCAGCACCTCCGCCCGGCGCGAGGCATGTTGCGCCTCGGCATCGAACGTATCGTCGCCGAACGTGACGATCTCGCATTTGCCGCTGCGGAGCACTCGCGGCGGCCGCGGCAGGACCCGGTAGAAGACCTCAGGCGCCGGATCGTGGTTGCCGGGGATGATGACGAACGGTAGTCCCGATCCGGTCAGCATCTCCCGCAGCGAGACGAGGTCGGCGTCGAGCCGTGGGTCGTCGAGAGGACCGGCCAGAGCGGCACCACCCTTCCCACCATTCGTGCGGTTCTGGCCAGTCGGCGGTACGTCCACGTTGTCGCCGGCGACGAGCACAAGCTCGACGCCGACGCTGCGGAAGTGTTGCAGGCAATGCCGGAGCAAGGCGCCGACTCGGCGCAGCTCGCGCTGCGGGTGCGGTGAGTCGCCGGGCAGTGCCTCCCGATAGTGCAGGTCGGTGACAAAGCCGATTTTCACACGACTTGTCCTCGTTGGACTGGCCGCCACCCCCTCTCCCGCTGAGAGAGAGCCGGGAATAGAGGGCCTACCCCCCGGCCCCTTCCCTCCAGGGAAGGGGAGTCTGCGCGGCGAGCGGCGGCCGCTGCTCGCCAAGGAAAGCGGTCCGCACAGCGGCGATTTGCCCCTTCCCTATCAGGGAGGAGGTGGAAGTAGGTCTGCATCCCCGGCCGCAGCGGGGAGGGGCCAAGCGCGCTACTTGATTGCGACGATGGCGCCGACTGCCTCCAGCTTGCCTTTGGCTTCATCGGCGTCTTCCTTGCTGAGGCCCTCCTTGACCGGCGTTGGCGCCGCTTCGACGACGGCCTTGGCCTCCTTGAGGCCGAGACTGGTCAGCTCGCGGACGACCTTGATGACCGGGACCTTTGTCGGGCCGATCTCTTGCAAGATCACGTCGAACTCGGTCTGCTCTTCTTCCTCCGGCTCCTCGGCGGCTTCAGCCGCGGCGGCCGCTGGCGCCGCGGCGGCCATGGGCAGGGCCGCACTGACGCCCCACTTTTCCTGGAGCGCCTTGGAAAGCTCCGCGATCTCTAGGACCGTGAGGCCGCTCAACTCATCGATCAACTGCTCGACCTTCTCGCTAGGCATGTTGTGTTTCCCCTTTCATGGTAGCTTCGTTTTGCTGCACGACTGAACTGCACAAATCGCTCTTGCGCCTCCCGTCTTGTCGGGCGCCCCCGACGTTGCCGTGAGGGCGGAGCCGAGCTGGGGGCCGTTGCACTATGCTTCTGCACCTCCCAGCTGCTCGGCGCGTGCCTCGAATACCCGTACCAGCCCACCGGCTGCGCCATCCAAGATGCGGAGAACCTCACCCGCCGGCCCTTGCGGACCGAGCAGCCCGGCAAGCTGCATAGCCGGACCGGTGATGGCGCCGACAAGCTCGGCTTGGAGCTGCTCGCGTCCCGGCATGGTGGCGAGCGCCATCACCTCGTCGGTGTTCAGCGACTGGCCGCCGAGCAGCCCGCCGCGGACGCCGAGGTTCTGATTCGCGCGTATGAAGTCTCGCAGCACCCGCACGGCTGCGCCGAACTCGTCTTGGCAGAAGACAACGGCGCTCGGCCCCTGCAAGAACGGTGCCAGCCCGCCGGCCCCCGTCTGCTCGGCGGCGATCTTCATCAATCGGTTCTTGATGACCCGGTAGGTGGCCGCGGTGCGCTGCAGGTCGTTACGCAGCGCGTTCATCTCCGGTGTGTTCAGGCCGCGATAGTCGGTGACGATCATGCACTGCGCCGGCCGGATGAGATCGGCCAGGAACGCTACGTTTGCCCGTTTTGCCTCAGTTACCATACGCTGTCTCCATACTCGTTACTCGCTGCACACTGCCCCCAAGAACACAAAACACCTCCGCCGGCATTGCCGACGGAGGGGCCTCAGTGCATGCACCCACGCGCTGTACGCGGGTTGGTGTTGCTTGCTGTGAGGCCTCGGCCGGCCCCCTGGCACGCTGCCGGGGAGATTGGTGCGCGGAGCACACCGGCTGTCTCAGGCGCTGGCAAGACCGCTGCACTTGCGGCGGTCTCGCCACGGTCTTTCGCTGTCTTGGCGCTCGCTTTCTTCTCCAGGCTGGCCCATTTTGCCGTGCTACTCGGCAGTTGTCGCCAGCGCCATGGCCGCTCCGACATCCACATGCACGCCCGGGCCCATCGTCGGAGCGAGCGTGATCGAGCGGACAAACTGACCTTTGGCACCCGATGGACGTGCAACGTTCACATTGGACATCAGGGCGGTCAGGTTGGTCAGGAGGTCGTCTGCACTAAAGGATACCTTGCCGACGGGTACGTGCAACAATCCGGTACGGTCGGCCCGGAACTCGACCCGCCCGGCCTTAATTTCGCGGATGGCCGGCCCGAGGTCGAACGTGACCGTGCCGGTGCGGGGACTGGGCATCAGGCCGCGCGGACCGAGAATGCGGCCCAGGCGTCCGACCTGCCCCATCATGTCCGGGGTCGCGATTACGGCGTCGAAGTCCAGCCAACCGTCTTGAATCCGCTTGGCGTACTCGGCGCCGCCGACATAATCGGCGCCGGCGGCCTCAGCCTCGGCTACCTTCTCGCCTTGGGCAAACGCGAGGACGCGCACCGAGCGGCCGGTGCCGGCCGGCAGGGTGACGGTGCTCCGCACCTGCTGGTCGGCTTGGCGCGGGTCAATGCCCAGGCGGATATGGGCTTCTACCGTCCCGTCGAACTTGCTGAACGACACTTGCTTGACGAGTCCGACTGCTTCTTCGAGAGAGTAGAACTTGCTGCTGTCAACCAGCTTTGCTACTTGCTCGTATTTCTTACCGTTCTTGGGCATTGCTCACTCCCTACCAGGATGCTGCGGCCGGCACTGCGGCTCGTTACGGGGTCGTAGTCTCTTAGCTCGCCACCTCGATGCCCATGCTGCGGGCCGTTCCGGCAACGATGCGCTTGGCGGCCTCGATGTCCGTCGTGTTCAGGTCGGGCAGCTTGATCTTGGCGACGGCTTCCAGCTGTGCTTGGGTGATGGTGGCGATTGTCTCTCGACCGGGCGCCTGCGCCCCCTTCTCGATGGCCAGTTCCTTGCGGATCAGTCCGGCCGTCGGCGGCGCCTTCGTCACAAAGCTGAAGGAGCGATCTTCGTAGATCGTGATCTCTGCCGGAACGATCATCCCGACCTGATCCGACGTGCGCTCGTTGTATTCCTTGAAGAAGGCCATCATGTTGATGCCGTACTGGCCTAGCGCGGACCCGACCGCCGGGGTCGGCCGCGCCTCTCCCGCTTCGATCTGTAGCTTGACGACGGCCTTCACTTTGCGTGCCATTGCGTTCCATCCCTCGACTTGGCTTGCTGCGCCGGCTGTGCTGCATCACTATGGCGGACGGTTGGCGAGTGGACCTCGTATTGACCGGCCAATCGGTTCCCTAGGGCGTGTTTGCAAACCAGCTTTTGGTAGGGGCGTCATTCATGGCGCCCACCCGCCACTCCGGCGTAGGCCTCGTCATTGCGGCGTAGGCCGCAATCCAGTCCCACGTGGGGGGCCACGCCTCGCCACCTGACCGCTCTGCCCCTTCCCGACTGGCACTTTGCAAACACGCCCTAGTACCTAGCTCTTTTCCACCTGGAGGAAGTCAAGCTCCACCGGTGTCTCGCGGCCGAACATCGAGACGAGCACCCGCAGCTTACCCCGGTCCTGGCTCACCTGGTCCACAATGCCGAGGAACTCGGTGAAGGGTCCGTCTATGATCTTGACCCGCTCGCCGGTCTGGAAAGTGATCCGCAGCTGCGGCGTAGCCTCCTGCATCGGCTTGAGGATCGAGTCCACCTCCTCCTGGGGAAGTGGCGTGGGCGTGCTCCCGGCGCCTACGAAGCTCGTGACGCCGGGGGTGTGGCGCACGACGTGCCAGGAGTCGTTCGCCAGGATCATATGCACGAGGACGTAGCCGGGCAGGAGCTTGCGCTGCACGGTGCGGCGCTGGCCTTGGCGAATCTCGATCTGCTCCTCCGTCGGCACGACGACCTCGAATACCTTTTCCTCCATCGCCATCGAGGTGATGCGGTGCTCCAGGTTTGCCTTCACCTTGTTCTCGTAGCCGGAGTAGGTGTAGAGCACGTACCACTCCCGACCGTCATCAGGCTGCGTCTCGGTAGTGCTCTCTTTAGCCACTTCCGGGGTGACCATTGTCGTACCTCGTTGTCCTACGCCGGGCCAATGATGAGCGCCGCTGCGCGACTAAAGAGCCAATCCATGCCGCCGAGCAGGAAGCCCATGACCGCGGACACGGCCACCACCATGAGCGTGAGGTTGCGGGCCTGCAGCGGTGTAGGCCACGTGACCCGCCGTAACTCTGCCACTGCGTCGCGCACTATGCCAAGCCTCGGTCGCGCTCGCGGCGAGGTCGCCAAGCCGCGCAGCGATGGCGACGGCCGGGAGCGGCGCGTGCTGTCGGTGCGTGTGCGCTTCGTCTTGGCCATGCGCCGGCGAGCGGCGCGTCCCGCCTTCGAATCGGTACGCTCCTGCTCCTGCTGTACGGCGGCTCTACGGCGTCTGACCGCCATCTATGCTCCTAACCTCGAAACCGGTACACTCGGCAGCATCGCAGGACTTACTTATCGCGTCTCGCGGTGCAACTGGTGGGCACGGCAGCGACGGCAATACTTGTTCAGGGTTAGCCGGCCGGTGTCGTTGCGGCGATTCTTCGTAGTGGTGTAGTTGCGCTCCCGGCATTGCTCGCACGCGAGCGTGACAACTACGCGGTCTCCTTTTCTGGCCATGCGCTCTTCCTCTCAATGTCACGCTACGGTGGTGGGGCGGGCCCTAGTCCAGCGTGGTGACTACCCCCGCGCCGACCGTCCGGCCCCCCTCCCGGATCGCAAACCGCACCCCCGGCTCGATCGCCACCGGCACCAACAGCTCCACCCCCAGCTCCACGTTGTCCCCCGGCATCACCATCTCCGTCCCTGCCGGCAGCTCGATCGCTCCGGTCACGTCCGTCGTCCGAATGTAGAACTGCGGCCGATACCCCGGAAAGAACGGCGTGTGCCGCCCCCCTTCTTCCCGGCTCAACACGTACACGTTGGCCCGGAACCGCCCCTGCGCCGCAATGCTCCCCGGCGCCGCCAACACCTGGCCCCGCTGCACGTCGTCCCGCTCCACCCCCCGCAGCAGACAGCCCACGTTGTCGCCGGCTTCCCCCGCATCCAGGATCTTGCGGAACATCTCCACCCCGGTCACCACCCGGGACTGCACCGCTTGGCCCATCCCCAAGATTTCGATGGTCTCGCCGACCTGCACCTGCCCCCGCTCGATCCGACCGGTGACTACGGTCCCCCGCCCCTTGATCCCGAACACGTCTTCAATCGGCATCAGGAACGGCTGGTCCACCGCCCGCTCCGGGGTGGGAATAGCCGTGTCCACGGCCTCCAGCAGCTCCTGGATGGAAGCATAGGCCGGGTCGGTGGGGTCGTCGCCCGCTTCCAGGGCGGCCAAGGCGCTGCCCCGAATGACCGGCACGTCGTCACCGGGGAAGTCGTACTTGCTGAGGTGTTCGCGCACTTCCAGCTCGACCAGCTCCAGCAGCTCTTCATCGTCCAGCAGGTCGGTCTTGTTGAGATAGACGACGATGGAAGGGACTTCGACCTGGCGGGCGAGCAGGATGTGCTCGCGGGTCTGGGGCATGGGGCCGTCGGGGGCACTGACGACGAGGATGGCGCCATCCATCTGGGCGGCGCCGGTGATCATGTTCTTGATGTAGTCGGCGTGGCCGGGACAATCCACGTGGGCATAGTGGCGGTGATCGGTCTCGTACTCGACGTGGGCGATGGCAATGGTGATGCCACGGGTGCGCTCTTCGGGGGCCTTGTCGATTTCATCGAAGGGGACAAAGCTGGTGTTGCTGTGGGCGGTGCGGGCCAGATATTTGGTCATGGCCGCGGTCAAGGTGGTCTTGCCGTGATCCACGTGGCCGATGGTGCCCACGTTCACGTGGGGCTTGGTCCGCTCGAACTTCACCTTCGCCATGATCGCTCCTGCTCCCTACGTACTTCGTGTCCTACTGCGGTAGTTTCTCGTAGTTTCTCTAGGTACCCGCGCTCGCACGGACCAATGGCCAGGGCAGACATTGGCGGTGCCGCAACCTGCTCCCTCCGGACGGCAGGTACACCAGCGGTGGCAACCGATCCAGGAGTGGGTCGGTTGAGAGGGACCACGAGGATGCCACACCCTTGAGCCTCGCACAGCGCGAAGGAGCCCACACCGGGAGTCGAACCCGGGACCTCATTCTTACCAAGAATGCGCTCTACCTCTACTGAGCTATGCGGGCAAAATGAGCCGCAAAGAATACCCGAAGCCCAGCTTTCGGAGCCATACCGGGCTAAGGCACAACTGTCGGTTATTCTATCAATGACCCGGAACCAGCGTCAACTTGCCGGGTGCGCTAGGCTGACATTTCCCGGTTACTGGGTCGCAAGCGGGAATCTCGTGGGTAGGTGGTCCAGATTCCCGCGTTCGCGGGAATGGCGAACGCGGGCGGGAATGAGGGACAGGGCCGCAGTGACGAAAGGAGGCGTCGGGTGACGAAATGGGAGCGGCGCGAAACATCGTGACCGGCTCGGTAGTCAAAGCTAATGTAAGAACGGAAGTGTGCAGGGCTGCTGCGCCGTGTTCGCAGCGGACAGCACGCTCAGGAGGTAGGGAACATGGCTAGCGGTGATCCATCTTGGGGAAACCGGCGGTTGTTTCGGAGTCGCCGCGAGCGGATGCTCGCTGGCGTAGCAGGTGGACTGGCGGAATATTTCCATATTGACCCGGTGTTGGTGCGGCTGCTCTTCGTCGTGGCGACGTTAGCCAGCGGTGGCGGCGGACTGCTGGCCTATATCGTTCTCGCCATCGTTGTACCCGAGGAGCCGCGCGGCTTGAGCGATGAGGGCAGTGGTGATCTGCCGCGCTCGGCAGCGGAAATCCCGCCGACGTGGTCCGACGAGCAACAGGCGGTACGGCGGCGGCAGCGGGCCGCGGGCTACATCCTACTCGCCGTTGGCGTGGTCTTCCTCCTGGCGAACTTCAATATCTTCGACTGGGGGAGCCTCTGGCACTTGTGGCCGGTCCTCCTCGTACTTGGCGGCGTGTTCCTGCTGGTGCGTCGCACCGACCGGGGTAAGGATCTCTTCAAATAGGAGCTACTATGAGTAACCTCCTGGACAGCGGTGGCCGACGCCTCGGCTCGATTTTCTTGCCCCTGATCCTGATTGGGCTGGGGGCGCTGCTCTTACTGCGGAACGCGGGGCTGATCGAGGTTTCGATCTGGGACATAGTGGGACGCCTGTGGCCGCTCATTCCGGTGCTGGTCGGCATTGAGCTGTTGATCGGGCAGCGGTCTCCGCGTGCAGCAGTACTCGTCATGCTAGTCGTCAGCATCGGTGTCAGCGCCGCTATCGTGCTGTTTGCCAGCGATCCAGGCCGGTTTCCGGCGGACTGGACCGTGAATATCACCAGCGATCACTCCTCCAGCGAGGTTGGCAGCCGACTCCCGCGCATCGAGGAGCTGCTCGCAGATGTGGAGCGCGCGGAGGTCGAGCTGCGTTTGGGGGCGGGTAAGCTGCGTCTATCGAGCCTGCCCACGGACAGCTCCTTGCTCATTGCCGGCGACCTCACTGCCGGTAGCGGCCGCGAGGCCCCGGCGTGGGAGGCGAGGATTGCGCGAGAAGCGGGGGGAAAACTGGCCGAGATCGAGGTGATCAGCGGTTCGGGCACGTTCGGATTCGGCAGTGATGACAATGCCGAGCGCTGGGACTTGCAGCTCAGTCCCGAGATTCCGATGGAGATAGAAGTGCAGGCCGGAGCCAGCCAGGTAGAGCTTGATCTGACCCAGCTCCGGGTTCCGGAGCTGCAAGTAGAGCTAGGTGCGGCGGAACTGTACCTCCGGCTCCCGACTCACGGGTACACGTCGGCGACGGTTGAAGCTGGAGCGGCCAACATTACCATTGATATTCCGGCGGACACACCGGCTCGCATCCATACTCGCGGTGGGCTGGCGCAGATCGAAGTTGACACGCAAGCCTTCCCGCAAGTCGCCTCGTCCGAGGTCTACCAGTCGCCGAGCTATGATGCATCGCCCGACAACCGGATTGATCTGCAGATCAAGACCGGCCTGGCCAAAGTCGAGGTGCGTGCCGTGCCGCTCGTGGGGCAGGATGGGCAAACCGAGAGCGGCGGCGGCTGATCCTTCGGCCTCAGCTCCCGTCGTCTTGCCCATCATTGCTGACGTCGGATTCCGCCCCCTATGGCCCCCCCCCGCTTTGCAGGAGGACGTGGATTTGCTCGTGCGAGGGAACGACGGGCCGAGGCAGCCGGGGAGTGAGGCCGCAGGCCTCGTCACTCGTCGCTCTCGTCGGCCGCGGCTAGGGGCGGCGGTGCAACGAGGTCGCCGAGTGCCACGGCAGGGTCCGGCTCCGGCGGCGCAGCCGGGGACGGCGTGGGTGCGGGACGGCGGGTGGCGGGCCGCTGCGGTCGAGGTGGTTCCATGCCGAGGGCACTGCCGAGCGAGTCGAGTGAGGCACCCGTGAGGCGCGTCGTGCCGGCGGCGCGGCGGCGCCGCCGTGACCGTGCTCCGCTGCGCGACTGCTTGCGGAGATCGCGGATGTACGACTCTGCAATGTGCCAGACGCTCAGACCGCCGGTTTCTACCGACACACGAGTCTGACCCGTCGCTTCGCGGACGGCCTTCACCTGTCCGGCTTCGGCCGCGTGGGCGGCGGAGAGGGCAAAGCGGAGCGAGTTTCTGGACCGGGCGATGACCTTGATCCGTCGTTGCGTGAAGAAGCGGGCCGCCTCGTCAATGATCTCGTGCGGCGGCTTCAACGATAGAACGTCCTGCAGCATGACTCCTCCTGCTTATCTGCCCCGACGCTAGCGGGTCATCATCATACCATGTAGCTCTAGGGGCGCTGAACCGAATGAACGATCCCGGGAGGGCCTTTCCAAAGTCGTCGCCAAACCGGTCATTCTAAGCGGAGCGCAGAATCTTGGCCACGGGAGAGAGACCCTGCGCTCCGCTCAGGGTGACATATGGAAAGGCCTTGCGATCCCGGAAGCTAGGCTTCTTTCTTTCGTTGGCAGCTTTTGTCGGCGTTGACTGCCGTGTGAGTCTGCCGATACACTTCGCGGAGGCAACTGCGGGGCATACGAACGGTGTTTATGCAGCGTGCGCTCGCGCTTGCCCGACGCGCCAAGGGGCGGACCAGTCCTAATCCGGCCGTCGGCGCCGTCGTGGTGCGCGGTAAGCGGATCGTTGGCACCGGCTGGACCCAGCCGGTCGGCCAGGATCACGCAGAGGTGATGGCGTTGCGGGCGGCGGGCGCGGCTGCAAGGGGCGCAGTGCTCTACGTCACGTTGGAGCCATGCCACCGCTGGGGGCGCACACCGCCCTGCACGGACGCGATTCGGGCGGCCGGGATTGCCAAGGTGCATGTCGCGACACTCGATCCCAACCTACGCGAATCCGGTCAGGGAGTGGAGACGCTGCGGCGGGTCGGTATGCATGTCGCGGTTGGCGATGAGCAGGAGGGTGCGCGGGCACTTAACGCCGACTACGCCCGTTTTGTAACGTCGCAGCGCCCCTGGATCGTGGCCAAGTACGCGATGAGTCTGGACGGCAAGATCGCGACGCGCACGGGCGCTTCCCGCTATCTGACCGGTCGGACGGCCCGCGCCGACGTACACTGCCTGCGCGACGAGGTGGACGCCATTCTGGTTGGCGTCAACACGGTACTCCAGGACAATCCGCTGCTCACGACGCGCCTGTCGGTAGAGGAGCTAGGCCGGGAACCGCGCCATCCGTGGCGCCTGGTGCTCGATAGTCAAGCGCGGACGCCGCCGGACGCGCGCCTGCTCGATCCGGCGCTTCCTGGACGGACCACACTCTGCATTACTGCGGCCGCGCCCGCCGACCGCGTGGCCGCCCTGCGAGCGCAGGGAGCGGACATCACTACGCTGCCCGGCGACGCGGACGGCCGCCTCAATCTGGCGGTGCTGACTACCGAGCTAGGCAGTTGTGGGGTGATGAGCCTGCTCGTCGAGGGCGGCGCCATGGTCCACGGCGCCTTCCTGTCGGCCGGGCTGGTGGATCGTGTGACGGTCTACGTAGCGCCCCTGCTGATCGGCGGCGCTGACGCCCCGGGGCCGGTTGGCGGTGTGGGGGTATCGCGGCTCAGTGAGGCAATCCACCCAGCGGCGCTGCGTATCGAGCGCTTAGGAGACGACGTGAAACTCACCGCGGACCTCGCCGTAGCGGAGTGGCCGGATTGATGATGAAGGCGGGGCGGCGCTACCAATTCCGATATGATTATCACCTGACGTAGGTTGACTGAGTATGTTCACCGGTCTGGTCGAGGAAACGGGTATCATCACGACGCGCCGTGAGGTCGTTGACGGCCTACGACTGGTCATACGTGCTAGCCTTGTCCTCGGTGACGACACCGGACACGCACCACACCTGGCACCATCGTGCGCGTCTGGCGCGTCAGCGGCGCTCCGGGTTGGTGAGAGTATTGCTGTCAGCGGCGCCTGCTTGACCGTTGTGGAGAGAGGGCGCGATACCTTCGCCGTGGACTGCTCGCCCGAAACGCTGCGACGCACGACGCTCGGTGAGCTGGGCGTGGGCGGTCAGGTTCACTTGGAGCGTCCCCTTGCCGCCGATGGGCGGTTTGGGGGACACTTTGTACAGGGGCACGTGGACGGGACCGGGCGGGTGCTCTGGCAGAGGCAGGAAGGGGCTTCGCTGATCGTGGCGTACACGGTGCCGGCAGAGGTGGCCCCGTACCTGGTGCCCAAAGGGTCGGTCACCGTGGACGGCGTGAGCCTGACAGTCGTTGATTGTAGCCCGACGCAGTTCACGGTGGCGCTGATTCCGCATACGCTGGCCGTAACCAGATTCGACCGGCTGACGACCGGGGACCGGGTTAACCTGGAAGCCGACATCCTCGCAAAGTACGTGGCGAAGGCGCTCGAAGTACGGCAGAGTGGCGCTATGTAGAGCACCCGACTGCCCCGGCAGTCTAAGAGGAAGTGGAGTGAAGGGCGTGCCGACAGCGACGATTGAAGCGGCGCTTACCGACTACCGGCGTGGTCGGATGGTTATTATTGTGGACGATGAGCAGCGGGAGAATGAAGGCGATCTCGCCTTGCCGGCTACGCACGTCACGCCGGAGGCCATCAACTTCATGGCCATGTACGGCCGTGGCCTCATCTGCACGCCGATGACCGGGGAGCGGCTGGACGAGTTACGGATCCCACTCATCGAGCCGGTCAATGCCGGGCACATGCATACCGCGTTTACCCATCCGGTGGATGCTCGCTATGCGACGAGTACGGGCATCTCTACGGCTGACCGGGCCTCGACCATTCGAGCGCTCGTTGCGCCGGAGAGCCGGCCGGAGGACTTCACGCATCCGGGGCACGTGTTTCCGTTGCGGGTGCGCGATGGGGGGGTGCTGGTGCGGCCGGGGCAGACCGAGGCCTCGGTGGACCTGGCGCGGCTGGCCGGGCTGTACCCGGCGGCGGTGATCTGCGAGATTATGAACGATGACGGGACGATGGCGCGGATGCCCGATCTGGAGGTCTTCGCCGCCAAGCACGGGTTGAAGATCATCACCATCGCCGACCTCATCACGCACCTTCAGCCCAACGGCTCGCATAGCGACGGCTACGCCCACGACGGTCTTGCCCATCGCAACGGATTGTCAACGCATAAGCCGCTGATGCAGCACCAGCTACGATGACCGCAGAGAGGGACGACGTGCCGACGGCGACGGTTGAAGAGGCCATTGCCGATTACCGGCGGGGCCGCATGGTCATCATCGTGGATGATGAGGAGCGGGAGAACGAGGGCGATCTCGCGCTGGCGGCCGGGCACGTCACGCCGGAGGCCATCAACTTCATGGCCATGTATGGCCGCGGCCTCATCTGTCTGACGATGACCGGCGAGCGCCTCGACGAGTTGAAGCTGGCACCGATGACGCAAGTGAACACCTCGCGCATGGGCACGGCGTTCACAGCCTCGATTGACGCGCGGAAAGGGACCACTACCGGCATCTCGGCCGCGGACCGCGCTACCACCGTGCGGGCGGCGATTGATCCAGGCACGGAACCGGACGACTTGGCGCGGCCCGGTCATGTATTTCCGTTGCGGGTGCGCGATGGCGGGGTGCTGGTGCGGCCGGGGCAGACCGAGGCATCGGTTGACCTGGCGCGGCTGGCCGGGCTGTACCCGGCGGCGGTGATCTGCGAGATTATGAACGATGACGGGACGATGGCGCGGATGCCCGATCTGGAGGTCTTTGCCGCCAAGCACGGGTTGAAGATCATCACCATCGCCGACCTCATCACGCATCGCCGTCAACACGAGCTTACGGTCCGCCGCGTGGCGACTACGCCGATGCCCACGGAGCACGGCGAGTTCACTGCCCATGCCTATGAAGACATCACCAGGGGCGAGGAGCACGTCGCGCTCGTCAAAGGCGACCTCCATGGCTCGGACGAGCCGGTGCTGGTCCGGGTCCACTCCCGCTGTCTCACCGGAGATTCCTTCCACTCGCTGCGTTGCGACTGCGGTCAGGAGCTGCGTTGGTGTATGGAGCGAGTCGAGCAAGAGGGGTGCGGCGTGGTCCTCTATATGGATCAGGAGGGGCGCGGCATCGGGCTGCACAACAAGATGCGGGCCTACGAGCTGCAAGATCGCGGTCTCGACACCATCGAGGCCAACGAGCGCTTGGGGTTCCCGATGGACCTGCGTGAGTATGGAATTGGGGTGCAAATCCTCGCCGACTTGGGTGTGCGTCGCATGCGGCTGCTGACCAACAACCCCAAGAAGCTGGCCGGCCTCGGCAGCTTCGGTCTGGAGATCGTGGAGCAAATCCCCATTCCGGTGCAAAGCAATCCGCACAACGAGCGCTACCTGCGGACCAAGCGAGACAAGATGGGACACCTGCTCGAAGTCTGAGCGCTTCGCTCTCCGGCCCCCCTTCTGGCCCCTCCGGCTTGGCGTGTATCTGCCCCACCATGGACGAGGAGGCCGGGGGGAATCCGCCCCATGCTACACTGAAGCGGGACCGCGGGACCGCGGGACCGCGGGACCGCGCGACCGGGGCGCTGATGCAGGAGAGCAATCATGGTGACGACGACGCCTCCACTGCCGCCAGCGCCCGCCGCGGCAGCAGTCTCCTATCCTGAAGCGGACGGCCGCCCCGTGGCTGAAACCGATGTCCACCGCACCCTGATGTTCGAGTTGATCGGCATGCTCCAGGCGTTCTTCCGCGCCGATCCGCACGTCTATATCAGTGGCAATCTGTTCCTTTACTACCAGGAAGGCGATCCCCAGCGGGTGGTGGCGCCTGACGTGTTTGTGGTCCAGGGCATTCCCAACCGCCCGCGGCGCATTTACAAGCTGTGGGAGGAAGGGGTGGTCCCGGCGGTGGTCTTCGAGCTGACCTCGCGCAGCACGCGAGGGGAGGACCTCCGCAGCAAGTATGTCCTCTACGAGCGGCTCGGGGTGACGGAGTACTTCCTCTTCGACCCGCTGGGCGAATACTTGCGGCCGCCGTGCCGCGGTTACCGCTTGCAGCAGGGACGATACCGGCCGCTGGCGGTGGAGGCGGATGGATCACTGTGGAGTGCCGCGCTGGGGTTGGCGCTGCACGTGCGCGGCGTGCAGTTGCGGCTGTACGACCCGGCGGGCCAGCGGTGGCTCCCGACGCCGCAGGAGGAGGAGATGGCGCGACGGGTAGCGGAAGAGCGGGCGCGGGTGGCGGAAGAGCGGGCCAGCGTGGAGGCCGATGCGCGGCGGGTGGCGGAGGAGCGGGCCACTATCGAGGCTGGGGCGCGGCAGGTGGCCGAGACGGAGGTGGCCCGGCTGCGGGCGTTGCTCAGTGGCCGCGGCCAGTCCTCGTGAGGCGTCCCCTGCTTTGTAGGGGGGCAAGGGCAACCACGAGAGCTGCCCCTAGGGCAGGCACCCGGCATTGCTCTCGCACTGCCAACCTTGTGACACCGTCCTTTGTGGGTACCCTGGATTCCTGCGTGCGCGGGAATGACGGTGTAGCGGTGCGGTAATGGCCGGGAAATGTCAGCCAAGCATCGCCGCACGCTGCGGAGTGGTAGCATTGGCTACAGAAGAGACCGTCAGTGGTCAGCGTGAGGGAGGCCACCAATGGGGCGGACGTGGGAAGGCTCGGTTGTCGGCCAGGGGTTGCGCGTGGGTATCGTCGCTGCCCGCTTCAACGAGTTCATCACCAAGGAATTACTCAGCGGTGCAGTGGGCACCCTGCGGCGGCACGGCGTCGCGGAGGAAGCCATTGACGTGGCGCGCGTGCCTGGCTCGCTGGAACTGCCGGTCATCGCCAAGCGGCTCGCGGCCTCCGGTCAATACGACGTGATTCTCTGCCTCGGCACGGTCATTCGGGGGGCGACGCCACACTTCGAGTACGTCGCAGCGCAGTCCGCCGCCGGCATCGCACGGGCCGCACTGGATACGGATGTGCCGGTGATCTTCGGTGTCATCACGACGGATACCATCGAGCAGGCGATAGACCGGGCCGGTGTCAAAGATGGTAACAAGGGCGCTGAGGCTGCGGTTGCCGCCATCGAGATGGCTACCCTCGGCCAGGAGATCAACGCGGCGCTGGGATCGTCCATACCGACTCCCCTCGTGCGGGCCGAGGCAAGCTAGGTCGGGCGTCGACGGCCGGGGGAGAAGGCTGCCGATGCCCTTGGCGGTGCTCGACAGCACCAGCCTCTCCCCAGCGGACCCGCGACGCCCGGAGGGCCGCGTTTGGCGGGGTAGGCTCACCGACGGGCGGGAGGTCGCAGTCAAGCTGGCCGCCCGCGCCGAGCAGTCTCGGGCAACGGCCACCGCTCCGGACCGGCTGGCGTTAGAGGCGCAGGTACTAGCGCAGCTGCGGCCGCGCGGCGCTCCGGTGCCGGAGCTGCTTGCGGCCGCGCCGGGAGTCCTGGTCACCCGATGGTGTGGGGGCATCACGCTCGACGATTGGAGCCAACGCCTCGCTGCCGCAGCACGGCGAGCGCCGGTCGGAGCCGCCGGGCGGGGCCTACTCCGGCTTGAAGCGGCGTTCGGACAGTTCCCCGGCGCGGCCGCGGCAGTCGAGCGGCGGCGGTCGGCATGGCTAGCAGCACGGAGACGAGAGTACCGCGCCGCGCATGAGGTGGTTCGGCGGCTCATGGATCAGTGGCCGGTGGCACGCAGCCAGGAGGGCACGATGGCGGCCGAGTGGAAGGCGCTCTGGGCGGTCCTCGCGGCGAGTCGGCTTACGCTGGGGCCGCTTGACGTACATGCCCGCAACGTCTTGCTGAACCATGAGTCATCACCGGGCGGGCGACGACGCTGGCGGGCGACCTTCCTCGACATGGGCGCCGTCGGCCCGGACAGCCCGGCGCGGCGGCTCGTCCACTACACGTTCGCCCTCGGCGCCTGGCAACCGGCCGGGCGGTGTGTACGCGGCCTCACACCGGCGCTGGCGCAGGGTTGGGCACGGGCGGCCGCTGCACAATGGCCCGATGTGTCGGACATGTACGTGCAGCAGCTCGATGCCTACGCTTTGCTCGCCGAGCTGTTGCTCTGGGAGCAGGTCGAGGCCGTGGTGGCGGGCAGGCGGCCGGACCTCGCTGCGGCCTGGGCTGCTCCGGCCGAGCGCCGGCGGCAGGTGGCCGGGATCGTGCGCCGACCGCTGGCTAGGGATGGGCCGGCGCAGGCGCTCCGCCGCGTGCTCACCGAGAGCGACCGGCTATACTCTGTTGTGTAGGCAACCTGCTACTGGCGGAGGTGAGGGGAGTTATGGCTACGAATGTGTCCGCGGCCGCGCCTGTGTCCGAATGGAAGCCACGCTCGCGCGCACTCGTGATCGGGGGGCTACCGTGGCTGGCACGCATGACCGATAAAGCCCGCGCCAAGGTCGAAGGAACTATCGGCGACTATATTTATCCCTGCCCTCTGGACCAGCGCGTGCTGGCCGAGCTGGGGTTGAGTGCCGACGAGTTCTCGGCTATCGTCACCGAGCACGATACGGATACGGCGGTCGTCGGTGCGGTGAAGGACCGACTCGCTCGCTAGTGGCCAGTAGCCGCCTCTCTCGCCCTCCCTGACAAGGGTTGGTATTGGTTGCTGGAGGGTACCCATGTGCTTTGTGCCCAGGCGTAGGGGCACGGCATGCCGTGCCTCTACGCCGGTTCTTCCGGTTTACCTACCCTTGTGAGGGTAATCCTCCCTCGGAGCACGCTCCAGGGGAGGGAGTAGGCCGTTCCTCTGCAGAGCGGAGAAGGGTGGGAGGCTCGGAGCCGGGCGGCTGTGGTGTGGCGTGCCCCTACTCCGGGTAGTCCTGCCAGTAGGGTTGCGGCACGACGTCGGGGAGGGGGCTGCCCAGCGGACCCGGTGGCACGACGAACGGGCCGTTTGTCCGCTTGATGGTCGTCCAGAGGTGCCGCAGGCCCAGGGCGTGTGCGGTGCGCGTGGACGGGATGTTGAATGCCCCGGTGGTGTAGAGCGCGAGCGGGGCATGGCTCAGGATCCATTCCGCTGCTGCCGACACGACCGCTCGTCCTTGGCCACGACTCTGTGCGGCCGGCAGGACATCGACGCCGATCTCCCAGAGGGTGTCGGGGTTCTGCCAGACCGTCGCCAGCGCCGTGACTTTGCCGGCCTCCCGGACGGCAAAGCCGCGATTGGCAGTGTCGGTCGAGCAGTGCCAATAGATTAGTGGATCGAGGTCACGCAGAGGTTGCCCCGCCAACTCCTCGACATGCGCGGACGGTACCGGGGTTAGGGCTTGGCGGTCGGCCAGGAAGTACCAGACCGGTCCGAAGACACTCACCCCGTCGGGCAAGGTAGTTCGCGCCAGCTCGAAGACGCCAAAGATCGAAAAGAGCTGCTCCAGCGTGAGGGTCGCCGCGAGGTCGTGCCAGGCGTCGAGCCACTGCGGATCGGCGAGCAAGAGGCCGCCTCCGTCGGTGCGTACCGCTAACGGGCCGTCGGGCTGCTTTGCCGGCACGACCTCCAGCCCGGCCGCCGGCAAGGCGCTCACGGGGTAGCCCCACGTGTCGAGTAGGATCGGCTCGACTTGCGCCAAGATGCGCGCTCGCATGGCGTTGGTCGTCATCGTTCTGCTCCTGTCCGCAGTGATCGGTGGTCACTGCCGCCAGTCGTGCAGCCGACGTAGCAGATCGGCCACGATTGGTCCGTCACGTTCACGAGGATAGACGTTATGCAACTCCCACGGGTCGGTAGTGAGGTGGTACAGCTCGTTGATCTCGCGTCCGGGGGTGTGGACCAGCTTCCACTCGGCAGTGCGGATCATCGACGTTAGCTCTACCTGGCGGCCGGAGGCCGGCGGTCCGAAGGGGAGATTGTTGCCGCGCGCGGGATCGTTGACCATTTGTGGCGACTGCGCGCCGACCTGGGCAAAGGCGGTATCGAAGTGGGCGTCATCGTCTTCGTTATCCCAGGCGCGTCGCCAGGACCGCCCATGCACGCGCTCCGGTGGTGCGCGACGGGCGTCGTCAGGCAGCGCCACACCGGCTAGCTCCAGCAGCGTGGGTAGCAGGTCCACGGACTGCGTCAGCCCGCCGAGGACGCGCCCCTGGGGCACGAGGTCGTCCGGGCCGACGAGCAGAATCGGCACGCGGACCAGGCAGTCGTAGAGGGTACAGCTCTTGCCGAACATCCGATGCTCGCCGGCGTAGTCGCCGTGGTCCGCCGTATAGACGAGCACGGTGTTGTCGGCGAGGCCGTGCCGCTCCAGATAGTCAACGACGCGGCCAACCTGGGCGTCGAGATGCGACACCATGCCGTAGTAGTAGGCGAGGGCGTCGCGGATTTCGGCCTCCGGCGCGTCGAACGTTCCCATGTCTTGGGCGGTCTGACGTTGGGCGGGTGGCTTCTCCGCAAAGTCGGTCTCTTGGGGCGGTAGGGTCAGCGCGTCGCGGTCGTACATTGTGTCGTAGGGAGCAGGGGCGAAGTACGGCGGGTGCGGATCGATCCAGGCAATCTGCAAGAAGAACGGCCGGCTGCGGTCGGCTTGCGCCAGGAACTGCAAGCCCAGCTCGGTCATCCGGCCGTTGAGGTCTTCGTCGGGAGGGTGCGCCGTTGTGGCGACCATATGCTGCACGCGCCGCGGCTGCGACTGGGCTACAATCATGCGCTCGCGCCACAGCTGGCGCAGGATGCCCTCACCCATGTCATAGGCGTACTCGAACCCGCGATCTCCACCGGAGGTCCGGTGGAAATGCCCGACCGTGCCGGTCTGATAGCCGGCGTCGCGGAGTAGCTCGGCCAAGACTTGCTCGTCGGCCGGCAGCGGCCCGCTGTTGCTGAAAACACCGTGCGCGTGGGGGTAACGCCCGGTCATGATCGTGGCACGGGAGGGAAAGCAGAGCGGGTGCTGGACAAAGTAGTGCCGGGCGAGGAGGCCGCGCGCGGCGAGCGCGGCGAGGACGGGCGTGCGTACATCGGGGTTGCCGTACAAACCCAAGCTGGTCGCCTTCTGCTGATCGGCCATCAGCAAGACGATATTCGGCGCCGGCATGTCTCCCTCCGCCTCGGACCGGTGCTGTGACAAGACGACGGTAGCACGGCGGGCAGGCGGGGGCAAGTGTAGGGGGCAGGGGTGCTTGCTCTAGCAGGCTCCGCTCCCCTCTAGTCCCCCCGCTACGCCGGGGGACGTGGATTCCCGCGTGCGCGGGAATGGCGGGAGAGAGGTAGGACCGACGGTGGGGCCGTGGGGATGACTGGTGAGGCCGTGGGAGATGCTAAGGTGTGGCGGGCGGAGGGGGCCGCCAAGCCTGCGGCGTCGTGGCTTTGACTTGAGCACATCGGATGGCAACCATGTTCTGCCGGCGGCTGGTCCAACATCGGAATCACACCACATACTGAGCAAGAGATGAAGCAACCGGACCCGATGCCGTGGCCTGACGGCTGTGCCAGTGCGGTGTCGTTGACTTTCGACGATGGCCATCCGTCGCACCTCGACTGCGTGGCGCCGCTGCTGGCCGAGTGCGGCTTGCGTGCCACGTTCTACGTCAATCCCCGTGGCGACACCGAGGCGGAATGGCGTGCCCAACTCGCGCCCTGGCAGGCCGTGCAAGCGGCGGGTCACGAGGTCGGCAACCACTCACTCAGCCACACGTGCTCACGCGCGTTGGGCACGGAGGCTGATCCGGGTCGCCCGGTGCTCGAACAGTGGACTCTGGCCGATGTCGAAACCGACGTGCTGGAGGCCGAGCGGCGGCTCCAGGCTGTTCTGCCGCTCCCACCGGGGCAGCGGCGGAGCTTCTGCTACCCGTGCTACCACGAGCATGTCGGGGAGGGTCCCACACGCCGGAGCTATGTCCCGGTGATCGCGCGGCATTTCATTGCCGGCCGGGGGCTGGGTGAGTTTCCGGGGAACCACCCGGCCACCTGCGACCTGCACTATCTCTGGTCGTGGCCCGTCGAGATGGTGAGCGTAGACCGGCTCCGGCAACAGGTCGTGGAACCGCGACTGCCCGGCGCCTGGGTGATCCTCACGATGCATGGGATTGGCACCCGGCGGCGACACCATACGGAGGCGGACCTGCGTCAGCTTTGCTCACTCCTACAGGAGCAACAACAGCATCTGTGGATGGCGCCGGTCGCGACGGTGGCCCGGCGGGTAGTCGCGTGGCGAGCGCAGCGGGGCGACCGCGTGTAGGAGCGTCCTTCGCAAGCGCCCCCGCGGCTGTCGGCGGAGCCTTGGTGACAAGGAGACCACTATGTCCGCTCAATTGGCTATTCACGGTGGCGATCCGGCCGTACAGGGACCACTGGGTAAGTCCTGGCCCATCTTTGGGGAGCTGGAGGAGCGGCTGCTGCATGAAGTCCTGACCAGCGGGCGGTGGTGGCGTGGTGGCTACGAGGATGATAGCACCGCCAAGGTTGGGCAGTTCGAGGCGGCCTTCGCGCGCTTCCAGGATGCGGAGCACGCCGTCGCGGTCACGAATGGCACGGCGGCGCTGGAATGTGCGCTCAAAGCCGTGGGTGTCGGAGCCGGTGACGAGGTGTTGGTGCCGGCGGCCACCTTTGTCGCTTCGGCTACGGCGGTGCTGCTGGTCAATGCGGTGCCCATTATCGTGGACGTGGACCCACGCAACTACACCATTGCTCCGCAGGCGGCTGCTGCGGCCATCACGCCCCGCACCCGGGCCATCGTTGCCGTGGACTACGGCGGTATGCCCTGCGACATGGAGGCCCTCAATGCGCTCGGCCACCGGCACGACCTCGCTATCGTCTCCGACTGCGCCCACTCGCATGGCTCGCAGTGGCAGGGCGTCGGTACTGGCGCGCTCGGAGACGTTGGGGCCTTTAGCTTCCAGATGGGCAAGACGCTTACCACAGGCGAGGGCGGCATGGTGCTGACAAATGATGCCGCCCTGGCGGAGCGCGCCTATTCCTATCACCATATCGGTCGCGTTCGCGGCCGCCGGTTTGATGAGTTCCACGTGCCCGCTACTAATCTCCGCATGACGGAATGGCAAGGGGCGATGGGCCTCGCCCAACTGACACGCCTGGCCGCACAGACGGAGGTCCGCGAGCGGAACGCGAGCTATCTGGCCAACCGTCTGGCGGAAATCCCGGGGGTGGCGCCGCTCTGGCGAGACCCGCGCGTGACCCGCTGGGGCTTTTACTTCTGGCACTTCAAGTTCCTGCCCGAGCGCTGGAACGGCGTCACCTGCGTTCAGTTCCGACAGGCACTCAACGCTGAAGGCCTACCCTGCGGCGCCGGCCATACCCAGCCGTTGTACCAGCACCCGCTCTTTGCCGGGCGGATAGCGGTCGGGGACAAAGGGCATCCATCTGCAACCCCGAACTCGGCAAAGGCTGTAGACTTCAGGCGAATGGATTGCCTGGAGACCGAGCGCATCTACGCGACCGAGGCGTGTTCGTTGCAGCACCGCCTCTTTCTCGGTCCACGCAGCGATATGGACCGCATCCTCGCCGCTATTGGCAAGCTATGGGCGAGCCAAGACGAGTTGCGTCGGGTAGAGGTCTGAGCCGCCTCCCGGTGCGTTGAGGACTGGGTCCGGCCGGCCGGCCGGCACTAGCTGGAAGACAGCGCAAAGGAGTGCTCCATGACCGTGGTTGAGCGGCGTTTGGACCTCGCGGAATCGTTGCGGCTGTGGGATGAGGCGGTGGAGCTGATCCCTGGGGGGACGCAGACCAACAGCAAGCGGCCGGTGAACTACGCCTTCGGGCAGTATCCGATCTACGCCGCCCGCGCCAAGGGTGCCCGCATCCGGGACGTGGATGGGAACGAGTATCTCGATTACGTCAACGGACTCGGTCCGATCTCGCTCGGCTACGACTACCCGGCGGTCACGGCGGCCATTCGTGCCCAACTGGACCGCGGCACGATTTCCGGGTTACTGTGGCCGGCCGAGGTGACGGCCGCCCGTGCCCTCACGCAGGTCATCCCCTGCGCCGAGCAGGTGCGGTTCTTCAAGGGCGGTGGTGAGGCCACGGCGGCGGCGGCGCGTATCGCCCGTGGCGCGACCGGGCGGCACGTCATCCTCAACTGCGGCTATCGGGGCTGGCCCGATACGTGGTCGGCCGGCCAGGACGGGGCGGTGCCGCCGGCCTTGAGCGACTATGTGCTGTCGTTTCCGTTCGGTGACGCCAGCGCGGTCGAGCGTTTGCTGGCGGAGCATCGCGGCGCAGTGGCCGCCGTCTGCTTGGGGATGCCGTATGAGGCCGAGGCCGAGGCCGGCTACCTCGCGGCCGTGCGGGACTTGGCGCACGCGCACGGCGCGCTGCTGATCTACGACGAGATCGTCACCGGGTTTCGCCTGGCAACAGGCGGCGCTCAGGAGTACCACGGGGTAGTCCCGGACCTGGCCGTGTTTGCCAAGGGGATGGCGAACGGGATGCCGCTCGCGGCGGTGGTCGGGCGGCGCGAGGTGATGTCCGTTGCCGAGCACCTCCTCATCAGCATCACGTTCGGGGGTGAGGCGCTGTCGTTGGCGGCGTGTACCGCCGTCGTGCGCGAGTATCGGGAGCGGGACGTGGTCGGGCACCTGTGGCGGACCGGCCGGCAGCTGATGGACGGCTTGAACGCCGCCGCAGATGAGATCGGTGTGCCGTTCCGCAGCAGCGGCTATGCCTCGATGGCCGCGATGCGCCTCGACGTTCCGCGCGAATGCCAGGACAAGGCTTGGTTCATGCTGCTGGCCGAGTGCGCCCGGCGCGGGGTGCTACTGCGGCGCGGTGGCCTGAACAACGTGACGCTCGCGCACACTGCGGAGGACGTTGCCGAGACTGTCGCCGTGTGCCGCGAGGCGTTCAAGACGCTGTACAGGGCGGGGTTCCACGGCGCGGCGAGCACAATGGACGGGCGGCAGCGCGTAAGAAGCCAGCAAGTGGGTATCGGGGCCGGGCGCGGCCGTTAGCGGTCAGCGGTCAGTGGCCCTCGCCTTAGCCCTCCCCCGGCGCTTGGGTCGGGGGAGGGGATGGCCCGTCTCACGACGGAGCGGGGGAGCGTGGGGTGGGGGGATGACGGGGTGATAGAGCGGGAGTACGGATACGCGGCAGTCCGGGTGTTGGGAGGGGTAGGTACGCCGGGATAGCTGGCTGCAGACCGGCGGCGTGTCGGCGTGTATAATGGCGGGCGCCTACCCACACCTACTGGAGAGAGGATTAGCGCTGATGAGTGACACGACTGTGACCTTTGAGCGCATCGCTGAAGTCATTGCCGCCACGCTCAAGGTTGATGCTGGGCAGATTACCGAGGAAACCTCGTTCGTGGACGACCTCAAGGCGGATTCGCTGGACCTGGTCGAGTTGATTATGGCCTTCGAGGACGAGTACGGCGTAGAGATCCCGGACGAGGACTCGCAGGCTATCCGCACGGTCGGGAATGCCGTGGAGTACGTGCAGAAGCGCCTCGGCGACTAGGTCTTAGAGCCTGTGTGAAAAGCCCCTGCTCTCCTTGCGGGAGCAGGCTGGGATGGGGGGCCGTAGTAATCACCCGCACCTCAATCCGCTCCCATCAAGGGAGAGGAGGGTTGGAGCGCCCCTTTTCGCACACCCTCTTAGCGCCGGAGGGCTGGCCCGCCTGCTCGGCGAGGTGCGTATCCAGGCGGGCGAGGCGGGCGCGGGTCCGCTTGAGGCGGCGCTGATAGCGGTCTTGGAGCTGCTGCATGGCGCTCATGCGCTCTTGCACAAGGCCGACTTGCGCTTCGATAATCCCCATCGCCTTTTCCAGGCTGGCCCGTTTGGCTACTAGGTCGTCGGTTGATCGCCGCTCCGCGCGCAATTGCTGGAGTAGCTCCTCGGCCTCTACGATCTCCTTGATGAGCGACAGGGGCACGCCGAGCAGGCGCTTCAACTCGATGATCCGCTCCAGGCGATGCCCGTCCGTAGCCGAGTAGAGGCGGAAGCCGCCTTCCATGCGGCCGGAGGGATCGAGCAATCCGATTGATTCGTAGTAGCGGAGGGTGCGCTGAGTCACCCCCATTCGGTCGGCAAGCTCGCCGATTTGCATGAAGCCGTGCTCGGAATCCGACGATGGCGACGGGCGCTTTTTCTTCGACCTCACCGAATACATCCTTCGACACGCCTCCTCATCCTATGCGCTGGTGCGGGGCCAGTCAAGCGCAAGACTGATCGCAGCAGGGCTTTTCCACTGGTCATTCTGAGCGGAGCGAAGGGTCTCTCCACTCAGAATGACCAGTTTGGCGGCGACTTTGGAAAGGCCCTCTGATCGCAGTCGGTGGCGGCCGGCACCGTCTTAGCGCGGGTGCGAGCGCCAGCGCGGATTGCCGCGCCAGGACGCGAGGGCTACACTAGCCAGGATTATTCACCGGGGCAGCGCCGCCGAGGGCGATCCAGGCTGGTAGTGTCCTGTAGGAGGATCGCGTGGGGACCAGGATAGAGCAGCTCACGGCGGGCTGCCGCGCGGCCGGTGGGCCGGCGATGAGGGGTAGGAAAGGTCCGTGCGGGTCCTGAAGGTATCGTCGCAGTCGAAGCCGAGCGCGGTGGCCGGCGCAATCGCCGGGGTGATCCGCGATTCCGGTCGCGCCGAGGTGCAGGCCATCGGTGCCGGCGCCATCAACCAAGCGATCAAGGCGGTGGCCATCGCGCGCGGGTATCTGGCGCCGGCCGGCATGGATATAGTTTGCGTGCCGGCTTTTGTGGACGTGCGTGTCAATAATGAGGAGCGGACGGCAATGAAGCTGATCGTAGAGCCACGATGAGTAGTCGCGACAATGCAGCCTTACAGGCCGACCCGTGCGCGGAGTCGGTAGCGGTGGCCCCAGTCGGGGAGGTTGACCTCCACCTGCATACGACGGCCTCCGATGGCCTCCTGACGCCAAGTGCTCTCGTCGCGGCCGCCGCCGCCAGCGGCCTGCACACCATCGCCATCACCGATCACGACACAACCGACGGTGTGGCCGAAGCGACGGCGGCCGCGGCCAAGCGTGGCTCCTTGACAGTGATCCCCGGTGTGGAGCTGAGTACGGCCCCGGACCCGGTGGAGTGCCACATGTTGGGCTATTTCGTGGCCATCACCGAGCCGGGCCTGGTCAGTCGGCTGCGCGAGCTGCGGCTAGGGCGCACCGACCGCGGCCGGGCGATGGTCGAGCGGTTGGCCACGCTCGGCTTGCCACTGCGTTGGGAGCGGATCGAGCAGTTGGCTGGCGGATCCGTCGGCCGGCCGCACATCGCACGGGCGATGGTCGAGCGCGGGTACGTCGAAACGGTGGCGGAGGCCTTTGAGGGGTACATCGGGGAGGGCCGGCCGGCATACGTGGATCGCCCGACGCCGACCCCGGCGGAGGCGATCGAGTTGATCCACGGGGCCGGTGGTGTTGCTGTCGTGGCCCATCCGCTCTCGCCGCTGATTCCCGACCTCGATCCCTTTTTACGCCGGCTCGTCGCTGCGGGACTCGACGGTCTGGAGGTCTACTACGGCGACTATACGCCCGCGCAGGTTGCCGAGCTGCACGCGGTGGCTCGGCGACACGGCCTGATCGCTACCGGCGGGAGCGACTTCCACGGTGCGGAGGTTCTGCCCCAATACGTCCTGGGCGGGACCAGTATCCCCTCCTCAGTTGTGCCGGCGCTGGAGGCGGCACGGGCGCGGCGACACGGCGCTTGACAGCAGTTGGACCTCCCCCGGCGCTTGCGCTCCAGGGTTGGGAGGTGCGATGCACTCCCTCACCGTCAGTAGCCGGGCTACTGACCACTGGCCACGGGCCACTGATCGCGCCACAGGCGCTCCACTTGCCGCGCCAGCTCAACCGGCGTGCCGCCATTGTCCAGGAGGACGACCGGGCGCGGCGGCGGCTCTTGCAGGAACCGGTGTGCCTTGTCCTCCCAGGGCTGTTGGGCAGCCAGGCGGGCGGCGATGGCGGCGGCAGCGAGGCCGCGGTCCTGCAGACGGCGCCGCTGGGCGGCTGGGGGCGCGGTGACAATCCATAGCTCGTCCACCAGTCGCCCGGCCCCGGACTCGACGAGCTTCACGGCATCCAGTACGGCGACGGCGCGACCCTCGCGCTGTGCCCGCGCCAATAGCTGCTCCTGCTCGGCGAGCACGTAAGGATGGACCAGCGTTTCGAGGGCCGCGAGCGCCGCCGGATCCGGGAAGACCGTGCGGCCCAGCGCCGCGCGATCCAGGGAACCGTCGGGAGCGATGATGGCGGGGCCAAAACGCTCGGCGACCCGGGCGACGAGCGCGCAGTCGGCAGCGTACAACTGGTGGACGATCTGATCGCCGTCGATGATGACAGCACCCTGAGCGGCGAGCATACGCGCCACGGTGCTCTTCCCGACGGCTATCGCTCCGGTCAGGCCAATGACGTACACGGGCCTATTGTACGCCGGCCCCGCCGGTGCCGCCCGATCCGCCGGCTGCGGCTACTGCTCTCGTGGGCGCTTGAAGGTCGCGTACCAGCACTCTATGATCTCCGGCGCGACAGCACCGTCAGTCCCACTCTTTACCCCGTAGACCCATTCCGGCTCCATACTCACTAGCTCCCAGCCAACTGCGCCTAAGCGATTGAGGGCCTCCTGCACGACTTGCTCGCGATACACCTGTTGCTTGATTATCCCTGGGCCTCCATAAACTATGCCATCTACTCTCGCTTGGATACGCTCATGCCGGTATTCGTACTTCAATTTTCTTCTCCCGTGAGCTGGCGCGGTAGCTCCGTGACCGTCACGTCAGGAAGCGCCGGGCGTTGTCGCGGCAGAGCCGTGCCTTCACCGTGTCCGGCAGGTCGGCGTATTGGAGCGCCAGCAGCGGCGACTCCGCGATGGTCAGCGGCAGGTTGGTACCGAACACCAGCCGGTCGGCGCCGACGCTTTCCACCAGCAGCGCGCACTCGTCGAGCGGTCCCTGCGCGAGCGCGAGGTCGAAGACGACTTCCAGCGGCTCGTAGGTCGCCAACTCGCGCCACAGGCTCCGAATGGGGTCGGTCCGCAGCCCGGCAACGATCCAGCGAACGGCAGGGAAGGCGGTGATGGCGCTGGCCAGCGTGGCGTTGGCGACGGGGGGCACCTGTACCAACCAGTGTTGGGTACGGGAGTCCTCCAGCGCCGTGGCGACACGAACTGGCAGACCGACGTCCTGGGCGCGGTCAAGCAGCGCGGCAGCGGCGCTGCCGGCCAGGTCGTAGGCATGGTAGTTCGGGTGCAGCTGGAGTCCCCCCGCGCCCGGCGTCAGCCCCAGTTCCTCCTGGCAGATCGTCAGATCGTCCTCCCAGCCGGGAAAGGCGGGATTGACCGTATAGAAGGGGATAAAGCGATCGGTGTGGGGTGCGATCAAGGCCGCCAGCTCGCGGTTGCCGACGAGGCAATCCTTGAAGAAGACATTCTCCAGGCGGGACACGGCGGCGCGCTCGATCCGCAACCGGTCCATGCGGGCGAGCAGGCGATCTACAGTGGTGCAGGGATAGCGGCGAAATGGCCACTCGCCGAGGTAGCAGTTGAGGTCAACGAGCGGGGGTAGCGTATGGCCGATGGTGCTCATGGGCGGTGATCCTTGCGCTGGGCGAGGAGGCGCGCCATGTTGCCGTACAAAATCTTCTCTTTATCGGTGTCGCTCAACGCTGCACCCAGCACCTTGGCCAACTGCGAGGTCAGGGCGCGCCCCGGCAAGTCCGAGCCGAAGACCACCCGGTCGGCGCCCACGGCGTTGACCAACGCTTCAACGCTGCCATCCACCGCGTCGGTGCCGGCGAGATCGCAATAGATGTTGTCTACGCCGCGCGCGGCCTTGGCGCCGTACACAAAATCGCCGCCGGAGTGGTACATCACTAGCAGTGCGTCGGGATGACGTTGCGCCAGCTCGCGGAACATCATGGGCGTCGACTCCGCCGGTTGGTTGCCCATCGTCTTGACCCAGGTGTGCTGGCAGACCGGCACGCGATGGGCCGCGCACCAGGCCACGAGGGGGTCCAGCTCCGGCTGATCGCAGGGCATTGCGACGTGGAGCTTCAACCCGACGAAGCCGCGCTGACCGATCCACTCTTCCATCTCGGCCAGCGACGCCTCAGTATGATGCGGGTTCACAAAGCACAGCCCCAGCGCCCGGCCCCGGCTCCGCTCGACGATCCGGTGGTTCTCGGCATTCGCGGCGTGGAGGTAGGCGGCGTCGGGGAACGAGTCGCTGGGCCGGCCGGCCGGCCGCAAGCAGCTCGTCAGGTAGGTGACATCGAGCTGCTCCGCCCAGTCGAGACAGCGGTCCCAGTGGTCGCCCCGTTCTTCGGTCGGGGTAAATCCGGACCAGCCCCAGGTGTGGACGTGACAATCAATGATGGGCATACTGAGCACCTTACCTACCAACTAGCGGCTCCTACGTGCCTCACCCCGGTCCCTTCTCCATGTGTGGAGAGGGGACGACCGCCTCGTCTCCCGTCATTCCGGCGCAGGCCGGAATCCGGCGGCGTAGGAGGTAAGGCGAGGCGCATGAACGATGATACACCAGGGTTAGCTGGATTCCAGGATCGTCTTCAGGGCGACCAATTCCTTGTGGAGCTGTCGCCGCATCGACATCCGGACCAGGGGGCCGAGCAGCGTGAACGTGATGGTCGTGAAGAGACCATCCGATCCGGCGTCAATGGTGTTGGTGACCTTGGTGCCTTGGCCGGCTCGCTCCAGATCAAGCTCGCCCTTGAAGGGAAACGGACCCTCGGTTGACTGTGTAGCGAAGTGCCGCTGTGGCTCGTAGGCCGTGACCTCGTAGTCGAGGTCGTGGGTCTTACCGCCGTAGGTGTACTTGCTGGTAAACGTGGCGCCCACGCCCATGTCCCGGCCGTTGGACAGACGCGGCTCACTGACGCCGACGACCCACTGATCCATATTCTCGATATTGGCGACGAACGCCCACACGTCCTCAATAGGTCGCTCGATAACGATGCTGGTTCCGGCCTTCATCTCCTCGCCTCCCGTGTATGACTTGGCGCGCGGCGGCCGGTGGCAGTTGGTGGCGCCGCGCGATGCACCCGAACAAATGAACGAGTAGCACGCTACGCGGTTGCTCGCCGCCCGCCGGCTCGGTGCGGCCGGCGGGCGTCATTCCGGCGTGGGCAGGTGGTATACTCTGGGGACGAGAGGACCAAAAGGAGGCCAGGAGGTGAGGACAGCCGAAGGGGTGAGGGCAGGCGGGCAGCCTGCGCGGCGAGGACATTGAGGCAGAGACGATGGCAACGACAAAACGGCACTTTGACGCGATTGTGGTGGGCGTTGGCGGGATGGGTAGTGCCGCGACCTATCACCTGGCCCAACGCGGCGCACGTGTGCTTGGCTTGGAGCAGTTTGGTATTCCGCACGAACTGGGCAGCTCGCACGGGCTGACCCGCATCATCCGGCAGGCCTACTACGAGGACCCGCGCTACGTACCGCTCCTACTCCGCGCCTACGAGCTGTGGCACGCGCTCGAAGCGGCTGCGGAGGAGCAGCTGCTCTTCATCACCGGCATGCTCAATATCGGCGCGCCGGGGGCCTTCAATTTCGATGGTGCGTGGTGCGCGGCGCGGGAGCACGACCTCCCGCACGAGGTACTGTCGGCTGATGAGGTGGGCCGGCGTTATCCGGCCTGCCGCTTGCCGGAGGAGATGCGGGCACTCTACGAGCCCCGTGGCGGGTTCGTGCTGCCGGAGCGGTGCATTGTGGGGCACGTGGAGCAGGCTATCGCGGCCGGGGCGGAGGTCCACGGGCACGAGGCCGTCGTCGCTTGGCAGCCCGACGGTGACGGGGTGCAGGTGACGACGACGCGCGACACCTACTACGCCGACCGGCTGGTACTGACAGCCGGCGCCTGGGTCGGCAAGCTGCTGGCGTCGCTGCGTCTACCTCTCCAGGTCGAGCGGCAGGTGCTCGGTTGGTTCCAGCCGCAGCAACCCGAGTTGTTCCAGGTCGGTCGCTTGCCCGTGTGGGGCCTGGTGGGAGAGGAGGGCTATGCCTACGGCTCCCCGCTGTACGGCGTGCCCGGCTTCAAGATCGGCAAATATCATCATCGGGGCGAGGTCGTCGACTCGAATACGGTGAACCGCACGGTTGATGCCGAGGACGAGGCGACCCTGCGGGCCTTCCTGCGTCGCTATTTCCCCTTGGCCGACGGGCCGACGATGCAGCTCAAGGTGTGTATGTTCACGAATACGCCCGACGAGCACTTTATCCTCGACCACCATCCCGAGTGGCCCCAGGTGTGCTTGGCCTCGGCATGCTCGGGCCATGGATTCAAGCTGGCGTCGGTCGTGGGTGAGATCATGGCCGATCTTGCCCTGGACGGCAAAACAAAGCACGACATTGACCTGTTCCGCTTGGCGCGATTCGCCGGCGCCACGGCCGCGCCGGCCACGGCGTCGGTGCGGTGAGCGCCGTCGTGGCACCTCACCCCCTGAGACTGTGTAAATTCCGTTATAGCTGATCCTGCCATCTTCTTAGGCCAACGATGAGAGTATCTTCGAGCCATGGGCCAAACCGAGCTATGATACTCTCTTCAGTGTCGCGGTAATTGAACTGGAATACGCTGCGAGACAGGGGTGTGGAATCGCCTGTCTGCGCCCACTCGTCCTCACTCAATTCCCGTCGGAATATCATTGCAGAAGCCACGAGCACGCCACGGAATTCCTGACCGATGCCGTGAAACGAAAGGAGGATTTGTGTCTGACCGGACGGGTCATCGGAATTAGCTAACTCGACCGATTGGCGATGCTCGCGGATAACCAGCCGAATCCACGATCTATACGTGCGAGTGTTCGCAAAGTATTCCAGCTCTCTGGCCGCAGCAACTATCTGGCTCCGAAAGTAGTGATCCCTTGCTTCTTGATCTCTCGCCGTATCAACGAATACTTCGATGTTTGGTGCAACGGTAGCAAGCTCCTGTTGCAGGTCATCTCTAACCGCTACAAGCCGCCTATGCGTGAAGCCTTCAAGTGTTCTAGCCAGAGAAAATACTTGCCTTCGCTCCTGCTCCAACTCCGCTTGACGATCCCGCAACTTTTCTCCGGCGGCAGATATGACGGCACGCACGGGACCATGCTTGCGTAGCACGTCTCTTGACAGAGACAATGCCTGCACGAACCTATCCCTCTGCCCTCCGACGATTAGCTCGACTAATGGCTTCAATTCGCCATGGTCGGCATTCTCCAGAGCATTGATGTAGTCACCTCGTTCGTCACGACTGACGTTGAGAGGGAACCAATCGGCTTGCAGCAAGATGAGGCTGGACAGACAGCGGACGACCCGTCCGTTGCCGTCCTGAAAAGGGTGAATCTGCGTGAAGCGGTGATGTAACCACGCCGCTTCAACTTCGGGTGGTACTCCCAGATCACTGTGCCTGCTGAGGAAAGCGATAAGCCGGTCTATTTCGGAGGCTACCTGCTCGGGTGGACAGTATTCATGGATGCTCCCATCCGGGCGCTGGGGATTGTTGGGCCACTGCTTCCAATCACCTTTGAGTAGAGGGACTCGCGTGCGGCGACCCAGATAGTCAATCACCTCCGTATACTCCTGATACTGCGTCAAAACCTGGTGCAATTGCTTCATGTACGAGGTGGTGAGCAGTCTCCTTTGGGCAATAAAATCGAAAAGGGCCTCTATCGCCGCTTCCTGACTCCGCAACAACCGGGTAACATAGTCGGCCGGCTTATCCGTGGCGCCGTGCGGAATCAGAGACTCGTGAAATCCCTGTTCGATCAGTAGTTGGGTAGTACCTCTGTCAATTGAGTATAGATTCTCGATAAGTCCGGTTTCTATAGCACACTCACGGAGAAATCTCTCGTTGAACCGCTTTAGAGTATCAGAGTCGGCAAGACGCTGCTTTTGCTCGGACCAGACGCCGGCAAGCGCCGGAAGCTCGGTGTCTGCTAGACCGGGCCAATCATCGGGGAGGTCAGTGATCGGCTGCCAGCTCATAACTACGTCTCAACTATCCTTGCTACTATACCTGATAGTCTCCATCGCAGGCACATTATCTTTGATAGCGATGACGCGGTTGGTACGTCAACATGCGCTCGGTCTGGCGCCCGGAATTTGTCCTGCTGCTCATTACCGTCGGGGTCGGGCTGGTGGTAGGAGAAGTTGCGGCGCGGCTCGTCGGCATTCGGCCAATCGCCATGTTGCCGGCACCGGTGCGGGTGGCGGTGGAGCATCCGGCGCTCGGCTGGGTGAACCGACCGGGTGTTCACCTGTCCTGGGATGCCGGGAATGCCCCGATGACCTTCTGGCACGACGGGCGCCGCGCCACTCGTGCTGCGCCTGACGCGCCGCCGGAAGCAGTAGCTCAGGTTGTGCTCGTCGGCGGGTCGTTCACCCAAGGGTACGGGGTCGCGGACGAGCACACGTTTGGCTGGCTGCTCGATGCCCGCTTCCCCGGCCTCAGCGTGGACAACTACGGCACCGGCGGCTACGGCACCTATCAGTCCCTCCTGCTGCTGGAGCAACTCTTCCGGCAGGACAGCTTCCGACCGGGGCTTGTGATCTACGGGTTTGCCACGTTTCACGGCGAGCGCAACGTCGGGGCCTACCGGCACGTCGTCACGCTCCGCACGCAGGTCGGCGAACGGTTTGCCCCGCCGCACGTGCTCACCGCGCAAGGCGAGCTGATCCACCAAGCGCCGTTCTCCATCAGACGCTGGCCGCTGGAGGACCGCTCGGCGCTGGTTTCGCTGGTGCATCTGAGCCGGCTGCGCTGGACGCTGCGGGGGCGCGAGCGACAGATCGTGCCGGTGACGCAGCGGCTGCTGGCGCGGATGGATCGGGTGACGCGGGACCGGGGTTCCCGCTTGCTGGTGGCGATCCTGGCCGGTCAGCCAGGCGGGCGCGAGAACCAAGCACCGTATACACGCTTTCTCCAGGAGCAGGGCATTGCCTTCGTGGACTGCACCTATCCGGGGTACGGTGACGACCCGCGGCTCCGGGTCGGTGGGCGCGGACATCCGAGCTCCGTGCTGCACGCCGCCTGGGCCGACTGCATCGCTGCGTGGATCAGTGCGAATGTGCCCGGCACGGTGCGGTGAAGGGTGCCGGCGAGGCGGCTATCCCATAACGGCGGGCTAAAGGAGGTCTGGACCGTGACGACGGCGGAAGTGAAGATCGTCGAGGGCCTTGATGAGCAATACATAGACGAGGCCCTACGTGTGTTGTACGACGCATTCGCCGAGAAGTTCCGTATCGGCTTCCGGCATGCGGACGACCTCAGGCGGCTCTTTCGGGACTCGGTTGATACGACGAACTGTTTTTCGGCGCTTGTTGACGGGCAGCTCGCGGCCCTCCTGACCTTCAGAACGACCGGCCAGGAGTTCTACCACCTGAGCATGGTCGCGCTCTTTACGCGATTCTCGCCGCTGCGGGCGGTCCGAATGCTGTTCAATCTGCTGCTGCTGGCCGACGGCACCAAGGCCGACGAATTCGTCGTGGATTCGCTGGCCGTTGATCCAGCGTGCCGGGGAAGGAGTGTTGGGACGGCGCTGCTGCGGAAGGCCGAGGCGCGAGCCAGGTCAATGGGCAAGCGCGTGATGTCGCTGGGGGTGATCGGCGAGAATGAGGGCGCCATCCGGCTGTACGAGCGGCTGGGCTACCGGACCACGCAAACCTGGGACGGCTACTTGGTGCGGCTGGCAACGGGGGCGGCCGCGGTGCATCGGATGGAGAAGCCGCTCGGCGGTACACGAGAGGACGCGGGCGGCGAGCTAGAATGACTTCGCACAGTGGGCAGGAGAGGATGGCGCGACCGCTAGGTACTGGCTTGCCGCTCAATGTGCTGAAGCACCGCGCGAGTGATCAACCCCGAGCGCGAGTCTCCGGTCCGAGTGGTAGCTTCGTCCACGATTGCCAGCACGCGGGCCGGCATGGTGATGTTGACTCGAATGGTCTTGCCGGATAGTTTTGCTAGGTCAACATCAACGAGCGCCCAGATTAGCTTGACGGAAGGCCATGGGGTGCTGTTGGGGAACCTGTTGATCGTCCATAAGGGGCCGGGTGACGGGCCAAAGCCACATGGATGGTGCCAGGTGTCGCGGGCCAAAACTCCGGCGGTCGCAGGCCCTCGCTGTCTGTCCAGCACGGCCGGAGTTTTGGCCCGCGAGTGGTGTGGCTTTGGCCCATCAGGGAGTGAGGTACCGCCCCCGCTCTTTACCAGTAGCGCTCTTCCTCCCAGGGGTCGGCGTTGTTGTTGTAGCCATTGCGCTCCCAGAACCCCGGCTCGTCGCTGGAGCGGAACTCTAGCCCGCGTAGCCACTTGGCGCTCTTCCAGAAGTAGCGCTTGGGCACCAGCAGCCGCAGCGGCCAGCCGTGCTCCGGCGTCAGGTCGGCCCCGTCGGCGCGGTGCGCGAGGAGCACGTCGTCGTCGAGGATGGCCTCGATGGGCAGGTTGGCGGTGAAACCCTGCTCGCACTGGGCGATGACATGGCGGGCCGTCGGCTCCGGCGTGACGCGCTCCAGAATGGTCCGCATGGGCACGCCCTCCCAGTGCATGTCGAACTTGCTCCAGCGCGTTACGCAATGGACATCGGTGGTGAGCGTGGTGGTGGGTAGCGCCCGAAACTCCTCGTAGCTCAGGCGTAGCGGGTGCTTGACCAAGCCGGAGACGGTGAAATCCCACGTTGCCGGATCAAAGGAAGGCACGCCGCCGTAGTGGAGTACCGGCCAGCCTTTGGTCTCGAACTGGCCGGGTGGGAGCTTGGCCCGCTGTTCGGGCGCCAGCCGTTGGTTCAGCTTCTCGATCCGGTCGGGGCGGACGCCGCTGCCTTTGAGGACGCTCGGTAGACGGAACTTCATACGCTCTCCCTTCATAGCGACTCTAGCCCGGATGGGGCGTATCGGCAACCCTGCGCCTAGTGCCAAGGGGCGGCGTGCGGCACCGGCTACGGAACGGAGTAGCGGTGGAACGTGGAGCCGTCGGATACCGGTTGGCCCCAGGCAATGCGTGCCGCCCCGTGCCGCGTGTCGGCGACGAAGGCGGCGATGGTCCGGTCCCGACAGATGCTATCCGGGTAGCCATCGCGGTCGGCGAGCGCACCATACATGTCGTGGTCCGTCATCGCGGGACGCAACAGCGCCAGCGCGCGGCGCAAGCGGGCGACGGAGTTGGCGGCTGGTTCCGGCCGCGCCTTGCCGAGGACGTTGAGGTAGTGGTTGGTGTGAGCGTAGGTGTCAGCCGTGACCTCAGTTACGGCAAAGCCGGCTGGACCAGCCTCGACATTGACGATCCGCGTGCCCTGGACGAGCAGGTGGTTGAACCCGCCGTCGCGGGGCAGCGTGCGCCGTAGGAAGCTCACGGCTGCGTCGATGTCGTCGTGTGCGAGCACGCCGCGGGCGAGGAAATGCGCGGAGATGCCGAGCGGGTGCCGGCGGTCGTGCAGGGAATCGATCACCTGGACCAGCCCGGCCCCGTTGATCGCGGCCGCGCAGCCGGCCAGGGTCTGGGCATAGTTGAGGGCGCAGAGGCGGGTCTGCCCGGTCTGCATCCGCAGCACGTAGAGATCGTCGCGCCATTCCGGAGCAAAGTCCTCCGTGTGGCCCAACACCACGCCGTCCGGCCCGCGCGACACCATGCTGGTGCAGCCGCCGCCGGTCGCCGGCTGTGCTTGCCGCCGGCGCTGCCAGGGCGATTCGGCCGGCAGCCGCGCCCCCGGGCAATTCAGGCGAAACAACTCCAGAAACGGCACACCGGCACCGTCGGCGATGCCGGCCAGCTCGACCACCAGATCGGGCAGCCGGCCCTCCGTCAGCGCGAGATACGGCTGCGCGGATCGGTAGGCGGTGGCGTCGTCAATGCCGACTGACAGCCGCCGCTGTCGCATGGCCGCGACACGGGCCGCGATGCGATGCTGGCGGTGCCGGCCGATGGTGAGGCCCACCTCATAGGGTGTTCCGGTGGCGGACACCACCGGCAGGCGGTCCGGGGGTGGCGTGCTGTCCTTGCTTTGCACCGCTCATCACTCCACTGTGTACACCACCGCCCGGTGGCCGCCCCAGGGCGTAGCGTCGGCAGCAGCATACCAACGGACATGCGTGCGGGGGCGCTGACAAGGGCCTTTCCAATGTCACCACTTCGACAGGCTCAGTGCCGGCTCTGAGCGGAGCGACGGGTCTCTCTCCCGTGGCCGAGATTCTGCGCTCCGCTCAGAATGACAGTGGACAGGCCGCTCAGAATGACGTTGGGAGGGCTGCTCGGAATGACCGGTTTGGCGGCGATTTTGGAAAGGCCCTCAACGCCGACAAGGCTGTGTTGACATTCGTGAAAGAAGGCAATGCCACCAACCCCAAATCGTCATCACTGTGAGAAACAATCCATCCCCGTCATTGCCGCGCAAGCGGAAATCTCGCGGGCAGGTGGGGAGCCTGGATTCCCGCGTTCGCGGGGATGACGGGCCGGAGCGGCCGCGACGCCCGGCTTGAGCCTATGTGGAGGCTGCGAGCCGGATGGGGCTGGTCCAGGCGCGCTCGCCGTCGGCTTGGAAGATGCGGGCATAGCAGTAGTACACGCCTGGTGAGTGGTGCGCCGGGGCGGGCCATTCGTCCTCGACGATGGCATGCTGCCGGCGTGGCTCGAATACGCGGCGCACGACGCCGTTCTCCAGCAGCTCAATGCGGCTGATATCAGCGGTGCCGAGCGCTTCCACGCGCAGGCGATAGCGGTCCGCACGCACCGTCGCGCCCATGAGCTGTCCGTTGACGCGGAAATCTACGATCATGCGCCCGCCGGTCGTCGCGTAGCAGCGCCGCTGCCGGAGCGCCGCGAACAGCGCCGGCCGATCCAAGCGGTCGGCCCAGACGCCCGTGATGCCGGCCGGCCGCACCGGTCCCGGCTCGGAAAAGGGATTGGTCGGCCGGGAATCGTGGGTATCGCTGCCGCCGACAATGCCCAGCCTCAGGCCGGCTTGCAGCGCCCGGTTGATCTTCCGCTCCTCGGCTACCAGGTCCGAGGGCTGCTTCTGATAAATCTCGGCCAGGTCTTCACCGGCGTAGAATTGGGTATGGAAGTGGCCATGTAGCAGCCCATTGTACCGGCGCACGAGGTCATATAGCGCGCGATAATCGTCGCAGATGATCGTCTCCGGGCTGTACCGGGCTATCAAGTTCGGGTCGTGGGCGGCCTGGCGCTCCTCGCAGAGGATCGGGGGTAGGCCGCGGGTGGAGGGGTAGAAGGCGATGCGGTGGCTGATGTCGGGCGGCGTGCCGTACTCCACGGCCGGCAGCGAGATGAAGGTGCCGGGCTGCTCGAATTCATCCCACACCTGAAGGAGCGTGTCCCAGGTTTCCTGCACGCAGGCGTTGTACGAGAAGTATTCGCCGGCGGCGAAATCGAGGCAGGCGACCTCCTTGGCCCACTCGAAATACTCGCGGTAAGGCCGCTGGTTGAAGGCCATGCCGTGCAGCTCGCCCCAGAAGAGCTGCGGCTGCGCCGGCGCGTCGCTCACCCGTATCGGGTTGCTCCGGCTCCGGTATTGGCTCTCACCTGTCGCTGACCAGTCAGAGCCGCACGATCTGCGGGAATCGGTGGTGCGGCTCTGGCCGGTCACAGTCACCGTATCGAACGCGCCGCCGACGGCCAGCTCCACGTCCTGAGCCGAACCGGCGAGGGGCGGCAGCGTCCTCCGCTCGACTGATGAGGCTACCGTTAACTGCTGGTCGGGGAGCCGGGCCGGATTGCCGTAGGCATCCTCGGCGCGCAGCCGGGCGGTCGTGCGGCCGGTGGACAGGGACGGGCAGTAGACGCGGATGTTCGTGGCCGCGCCGGCCGCGATAGTCAGCGGGTTGCTCTGCAAGACGGAAAGCTGCGCGTCTCGCGGCTGATAGTAGTGGTATTTCTCGCCGGGTGCGTGCTCGAAACGCATCGCGCCAATGGGGTCCTCGACCAGCCAGAAGTGAAAGGCGTCAATCGCGTTCTGGGGCAGCGCAAAGCCTTCGGGCTGCGACCGGAGCCGGATAGTCACCGTCTCGCCGGGACCTAGCTCGCCGCCCGTACCGGTGACATGCAGGCCATACAAGAACTCCGGCAGCTGCGGAATCGTGTCCAGCGTCCGCACCACTCGCCCGCCGGCCAGCATCGCGCCGGCCCAGGTGGTGCCGGCCGGCCCAGTCACCACAATGCCGCCATCGGCCAGGAGTTGCTGCGTGCGCTGCTGCGTGTACTGGCGGATGTCGTAGAACAGCCAGAGGTTGCCACCGGGTCCGAATCCCAGGCGCCCGGTGGTGTAGCGCAGGGCCAGCTCGACGGTCGTGTTGACGGTCAGCGGTCCGGCCGTAACGACGCGCAGGCGGTCGTGATCGCTCCTCAACAGTGACCCTCGCAGTCAGTGTGGCGGTAGCCTCACTCAATCGTCACTCTGGCCTGTCCCAACGTCACTCCGGCTTTCGCCGGAGTCCAGGGTGTCACGGTAGTCGGATTTCCGGCCAGTGGGAACGTCAGCTGGGCGTCAACATCCTACCAATGACGGGCTGCCGGTGACGGGCTGCCGGCCAGGGAAGCACCTCAAGCATCGCCTCAACCGTGTTCCGGTCGTAGCCGAGCGCCAGCGCCTTATAGAAATCGCTCATGGCGTGGTCGTACTCACCTTTGTTCGTGTAGGCCATTCCCCGGTTGACGTAAGCCTCCACATAGTTGGGGGCAAGTTGGAGTGCCTGATCGAAGTCTTGAATGGCGCGGTTGGCCTTACCCTTGTACGTATAGGAAAGTCCCCGGTTGACGTAAGCCTCCACATAGTTGGGGTCGAGCCGGAGAGCCTGGTCGAAGTCCTGAATGGCGTGGTCGAACGCGCCTCTTTCTGCGTAGAAAACTCCGCGGTAGTTGTAGGCGAGGGCCTGGTTCGGGTCGCGGTCGGGTCTATCCGTCCTGGGTGTCACTGGGGCTGAGAAGCCTCGGGCAGTTGTGCAAGCATTGCCGAAACCACTCTCCATATCGACACCAAGCGCTAGTGCCCTATTGAAATCGCTCCTGGCGCGATTATGCTCGCCTTTGAGCACGTAGACAAGTCCCCGGCTGTGGTAGGCGGGAGCATCGTTGGGGTCAAGCCGGAGAGCCTGATCGTAGTCTTGAATGGCGCGGTCATACTCGCCTTTGGCCGCGTAGGCCACTCCCCGGTTGGCGTAAGCCTCCACATCGTATGTGTCGTTTTGGAGGGCCTGATCGAAGGATCGAATGGCACAGTCATACTCGCCTTTACTGCCGTAGGCGATTCCTTGTTTGGTGTGGGCGGAGTCTCTCCCTACGATCCGCCGCCACAGCTGCCGCCGCAGCCACAACTCAAACATAGTATCTCTCCCATTGGGTGGATCGGGGTGGCGGTGCGGCATCGCCTTGCCATGAGCGGCGCAGTAGCTCGTCCGCCCGCAGCCGCGTTTTTAGAGCGTCTGATTATCGCTATCACTTCTCGGTAGGAGTTTTCTCAGTTCCCCCAATAGGACCGTGCCTGCACTGCCGATAATAGCACCAAAAGCAGGTTGCGATGTTAAGCTCTCGATATGTTCTATCTGGTCTTTGCTAATCCATGCTTTACCAGCAGGGCCAAAATAATACCACACCAAAGTTACTAAGGCGAAGATGATACAGATTACGACGGCGACCATTATAGCCAATATAGAGTAGTTGAAAAAGCTAAGTCTCCTGCGCTCGCGCTTATCGGACTCTTGAAGTCTGGTTATCTCACGCTCTGCCATATAGTCTTCTGGTGGCAAGCTTTCAGGTGCAGCTTCGGGGACGTTCCCAAGAGCGCTCATTGTTCCTGCGCCTCGTACTTCTGACGGTAGTAGTTCCGTATAAGTGTCTTGGGAATAATGGCATTCCTCCCCCAAGAGCGCCACGTCGTGTGCCAGGGCGTACCCCTTTGATGCGTAAGAGCCGACAACTGTAGGCCAGTTAGTGGCCCGTACACCTTATGCACCTGATCTATAATGGAAAGCTCGTCTTCTTTGTACTCTTCTTCAGGAACGTGCAGAATGGTTAGCGGGATAGGATTACTACCGTAACCACGCAGGCTTTCGTAGACCGAAACAATGACCGGACCATACCTCCAAGCGATAATATCTTGTCTTATCATTGATCGGTCGTGAATACCTAGCATCCAGGCCTCACAGAAGTAGACTTGCTTGATAACCTGCAATATGGTTATCCGCTGGCTTACTTCGTGAGCACGCCTAATGAGTTCGTTTGCCACGCTGCGCGCATCGTAAGCCATCTCCCTAGACTCCAAGTCAAGAACTACAGTAGCGGCACTATCCCCTACTGATAGCATAGCAGACGTGTCAAGCGGAAACTTCTCAGGTGGTGTGCCCCTAGTCCCACACTTTCTCCCACTGGTGCGTCTCGGCGGAGCGGTAGATCGCCAGCGCCAGCCGTAGCTCGCCCAGGGACTCTTCCGGTCCGGCCTCTAGTTGCTTGCCATCGAGGACGGCTGCGGCGAAGTCGGCCAGCTCCGGGCCGAAGGACTGTGGGTAGCCGAGCGGCTCTTGGACGAGCTTGCCGGCCGGGTTATCGCGGTCGTAGATATAGAGGGCGCCGCCTTTCAGCCCGCCCTCGATCAGTAGCTCGCCGCGCGTGCCCGTGACGCGCCACCATGGTTCCGGGGCCATCACCCCCTCATAGTCCACCATGAGCGCGTCGTAGGTGGCGAATTTGCCCGACCGAAAGCGCATGAGCGAGCGGACGTGCGACTCGCCCTGCATCTCCGCGACCGGGTGGTCGAGCACCGCGACCACCTCGTCCACCTCGCCGAGCCACATACGGAGCGGGCGCAGCCAGTGGGAGCCGCCGTCTATCGTAATGCCGCCGCCGGTCATCTCCCGGTTCAGGCGCCAGGGCTGATCATCCTGAAACCAATACGGGTCCAGGGGCATGAAAAAGGCGGCGCGGGCCGTGATGATGTCGCCGATAGCGCCTTGCTCGATAAGCTCCTGCGCCTTGACGATCTCCGGCCAGTATTGGGCGTTCTCGGCGAGCATGAACACGGTGCCGGCCTGCTTGGCGGCGGCGAAAATGCGGTCACACGCCGCCAGCGTGGTCGCCATCGGCTTTTCCAGTACGACGTGCTTGCCGGCCGCAAAGGACTGGATGGCCAGCGGCTCGTGCAAGTGGTGGGGCGTCAGGATGTCCACCGCGTCGAAGTCGCCATCGGCCAGCCCCTCCTCCAGCGAGCCGAACACCGCGGCGCCCGTCTCGGCGGCGATCTCCTCGGCCTTGGCGCGGTGGGGGTCAATGGCCGCCGTGACCCGGATGCGGGGGGCATGCTCTTTAATGCCGTTCAGGTGATACGGGGCAATCGCGCCGCAGCCGACAAAGGCCAGCTTGAGTGTCGTGGACATGCGTTCCCTCCATAAGCAGACTCGAACACGGTCTCGAAACGGTCTCGCATCGTCGCGCTTACGCTATGATACTGGCCGGCCGGAGCTACAACCACCTTGGCCCCAGTGGAGTGTTGCGGCTCCGGTCGGCCGCCTGACCGTAGACTGGATGGAAGTTACTGGCACCCACACGTAAGGGAGGGAGAGAGCCGATGAACAAGGATTTCGAGCGCCCGCCGGCCGATCTGATAACCGACCTGTACCAGGTGAGCAGTGCGACGGCTACGGGTACGCTCAGTGGGCTGGGTATCCGCGACGCTTACCTGCAAGGCCCCATCGCCCGGACCCCGGGCACCAAGGTGGTCGGTCCGGCGATTACGCTCCAATTCCTGCCCAAGCGGGAAGATCAGACGACCGGGCTGGGGGCGGGCCAGACGGAGCAGCGCAGCGCGCTCTGGGCCGTGCTGGAGCATGTGCGGCCGGGCGACGTGATGGTGGTGGATGCGCGGGGCCAGCTGCGGACGGGCTGCTTTGGCGAGATGCTCTTGACCTACTTCCAGGCGCAGGGCGGCAAGGGGGTCATTGTGGACGGCTGCATCCGGGATTATCCGCAGGTGCGGCAGTTCGACACACCGCTCCCGCTGTGGACGCGCGGCTTCACGCCCAACTCGGCCGGTCAGGTGAACATGTGGCCCTGGGACTTCAACGTGCCCATCGGCTGCGGGGGCGTGCTCGTCATCCCCGGTGACATCATCATCGCAGACGACGACGGGGCGGTGGTGGTGCCGATCAAGCTGGCACCCGAACTGGTCAAGCGGGCGACGGAGCATGAGGAGTGGGAGGTGTTCAGCCGGATGCGGCTCCAGCAGGGCGGGGCGCTGAAGACATACTACCCGCTCAGTGAAGAAGGCCGGCGCGAGTACGAGGCGTGGCGGGACAGCCAAGCGGGCAACGGCTGAACGGCGGTCAGCCCCGCTGCCAGGGCTGTATGTTCGACGGCTTGATCAAGAACAGCAAGGAGAAGCCATGGACTTCGATGTCGAGAGTCACCTAGGCGCAGTGGAGCGCTCCGTGTCATTGCTGGAACGGGATAGGCAAGCTGCTAGTGCGGTCACGCTGGCTCGCGGCTACGCGACGACGGTTGAGGATTTGTGGGATGCCGTGACGAACGGTGAGCGTATTCCGCGCTGGTTTCTGCCGATCAGCGGCGAACTCGAACTCGGCGGCCGCTATCAGTTGGAAGGCAACGCTAGCGGCGAGATCACGGCGTGCGAACCGCTGGCGCATTTCGCGCTCACGTGGGAGTTCGGCGGTGGCGTGAGCTGGGTGGAGGTAGGTGTCTCGGACGACGGAGCCGGCCGCGCGCAGCTGACCCTCTCGCACATCGCGCACCTCACCGAGTACTGGGACCTCTATGGTCCAGGGGCGGCCGGCGTCGGCTGGGAGCTGGCGCTCGTGGGACTCGCGATCCATCTCGCGCAACCGGATGAGCCAAAGCCGGACGAGGCCGCCTTTGCCACGTCTCCGGATGGCAAGGCGTTCATCACCGGCAGCAGCGAGGCGTGGGGGCACGCGGCGGTCGCGGCCGGCACGGACCCCGACGCCGCGCGTGCGGCGGTAGAGCGCACGACCGCGTTCTACACCGGTGAAGCGGCCTAGCCCGCATGATGCATGTGTCAAACGCCGATGTGGTCTGGGACTTTAACATGCCTATCGGCTGCGGCTCCGGCCGGGCGGGGCGTCGAAGACGTAGTATCCGCCGAGTGAGGCAGGCCACCGCGAATACGAGCGGTGGCGAGACAGCCAGGCGGGCAACGGTTGAACGGCGGTTCGAGCGGCGTGAGAGCAGAGGGGTAGACTCTAGCCGGTTGGAGCTTGAGCTTGCCTACGTGTAGCGGAAGTTAGGCAGATCCAAGGCGATCCGGAGTGCTTGCTCGATCAGGCCGAGTGCCTGCGACGACAGGGTCCCTCGGCGGCGTTGGAGACGGTGCTTGGATAGTGCTCGGACCTGCTCGCACAGGGCGACACTGTCTACAGTTAGCCCACCCTCGCCAGCCCGCAGCACCGCTTGGCTCGGATACACGCGCCGCCCGGTCCGGAAAGTAGTGCATGGCACGGCGATGACGACTGAACTGGCGTCATTGATAGCATCACGACTGATGATGATGACGGGCCTGCTCTGAGCCGATGGTGAGGTCGAGGAAGGCGTCGTAGACTTCTCCGCGCCTCATCGTTGCTTGCCGGCATGCTGTTGCTCACCGAGCTTATACGCCTCCCAGTCGGCGTGCGCGAACTCACCGCTGATGACTCGCGCTTCATCGAGATACGCTTTATCGTCGGCCATGCCGGCGAAGGCGGCATCTATAGCGGCGCGTTCGATAGATGCCAATTCACGACATAGTGCATTGGCCACCAGCTCATTCCGGCTCCGTGCTGCTCCTACTCTCACCGCTCGGTCAGCGGCTCTCAAGAGATCGGTCGGCAAGGTGACAGTCGTCCGAGTAGTCTGAGCAGGCACGTGTATCCTCCCAATGTGATGGCATTTCTGCTATCAACTCTAGCGTCATCGGGTATGTAAAGTAAGGCATTAAGTGCGATTCATCTCGATACCAAGTGAGTCCGCGCGTCTGCCCTCATCGTCCGGCGCAGGCGAGTAGGCATACCAGGAGGCGCAGATGACAGAGGCCGTCTACAAGCTGAACCTGCCGCCGGAGACCTTCGTGCGCGTCCCGCATGGCGACATGCAGGGCTTCGTGGCGGCCGTGGCGCGGGCAGCGGGGCTTGTTGCCGACCGGGCCGACCTCTTGGGAGAGCTGCTGACGAGCAACGATCTCCGGGGGGTCTTCAGCCACGGCACCCGCCAGATCTGCCGCTATGCGCGGATGATGCGCGCCGGCGACCTGAACGTGAACCCCGACGTGCAGGTGCTCCACGAGGGGCCGACGAGCGTTGTGATGGACGGAGACGGCGGCCTCGGCTACTTCCCGATGTACGAGGGCACTCTCCGGGCCATCGAGAAGGCGCAGGAGCTGGGCGTGGCGGTCTTGCAGACGAAGAATCACGGACACATCGGCGCCGCCGGCATCTACTCGCGGATGCCCGTGGAGCACATGATGAGCGCCTTCGTGACGGCGGGCGGAGAGCTAAACCTGAAGCCCGGGCAGCCGGTCTACACGCCGGCCATCGGCTCGCCGGTCTCGATCAGCGCCCCGGCGGGCCGCGAGCCACCCATCGTCGTGGATTTCGCCCCCGTGTACGACCTACGCATCTCGCCGCGCTGGCCCGAGCTGGCCGAATGGATACCGGGGACGATCTTCCGGTGCATCGGCCTGGGCATGATCGCCCAGGCTTGGGGCGGCATCATGGCGGGTACGTCGTCCGCCGCCGGGCGGGAGCACCCCCGCCGCTACCGCGCGACCGGCCAGTGCGGGTTCGCCTTCATGTTCCAGGTGGGCCTCTTCACCGACCCGGACGAGTACGGGCGCGAGATGGATGCCCTCGCCGCCCGCCTCCGGGAGCTTGCCCCGCTCGAAGGCTTCGAGAAGGCGAGCTACGCCGGTGGAATCGAAGGTGAGCGCGAGCTGGAGTTCCGAGAGCACGGAATTCCGGTCGGTCCCGAGCACCGGCGCGACCTGGAGGATATCGCGGCGGAGATCGGCGTCGACGTGCCATGGACCAAGGGCGGTTGAGCCGAGTGCTCGCCGGCAGCATTCCGCACTCCGGCTTCGAAATCCAGTACGCCGGCGATGAGCAGGCAGGCGCGGCCTTAGATCAACCGCAACCGCCCGTGCCGCGGCCAAGCGCACAACCGCGTTCTACATCGGTGAATCGGCCGAACCTGCCTGATGCGCGTGTCAAACGCTCATGCCTGTCCTGTGGTGCAGTGTCAGCGATCAAGACGGCGCAGAGCGGTCCGGGCGGCGAAGTAACCGCACATGCCATGCACACCACCTCCGGGCGGCGCCACCGAACAACGCAGACCGGAGTCCGTTCAGCCCGAAACGGGCGGTCAACAACGGGTGACGCGGCACTCGCAGCGGTCCCAGGACGTCCGCGGCGAGCTTGCGCCAGCTCCTTACCAGCGGGCCAAACAGGCTACTATAGGCCGCCGCATCGCCCCCCAGGCCGTCGGCGGTGGCCGCGACCGAGCGCTCCATTATTACGGCCGTGCCGTCGTCCAGCGGATGCGCCAGCGGCGTGGGGGCTGCACCCAGTCCAAGCCGTGGTCGGGCAGGGGCAACGTGGAGAAGAAGGGGGAGCTTACTGCCGGTGGGTGGACCGCCGAGCATACGTCATGGAGGAATGCTGGCAGAGTCAGGGCGGCGAACCGGGCACCCCCCTCCAACCATGCACCTCCCCTCCACGACCAGCACCGAACGTCCCGTCTGCGCGATGGCCTATGCCGGCCGACAGGCCGTTGGGCCCCGCGCCGACCACGAGCGCGTCGGACCTACCGGTCTGTGGCACCGGACTCTGACCCTCGACCAATCACCTCCGTAGCGCACGGGGAGGGCAGACGGTTCCTTACAGGAGCTCCTTGTTGAGCAGGAGCCGCTCAATACCCCACTTGCGACTCCCGAGGACACCGATGATGCCGGCACAGATGAAGTAAAGGATCGGCACCTCGCCACCGTGCGCCACGAACGCATTGCCCCCGTCGGGAGGATTGGGATACAGATGCGGCCAGGGCCATACCGGACTGAGGGCGGCGTGTACCCCAAAGTAAGCGACAATCATCGTTACGACCATCGCGCCCGCGCCCAGTCGGGTCAGAATGCCCAGCCCGATGAGGAATGCCGAGATAAGCTCTACCCAGGCCGCAATATCCACCAGTGCGCCCATCCCGTTCGGATTTGCGTCAGCGGGAAAGTCCCACAGCAGGAACGCTTTCTGAGCACCGTGCAGCCCAAGCAGGACGGCGAAGGCCAGCCTGAAGAGCAAATAGAACTCATCGGTGTGTGGCTGCAAGAACCGCCCGAAGATTCCGGCCCCCTGCATACGCTCTTCTGTCATAGTCCCACCTCCTCCTTGTTGTGTGGGTTCCCATACCGGGAGTCTTCATGCTCAGAGGATATCCCCAAACATGGTGGCATTATAACGAGGTATCTGTAAGCCGGTCAACTCACGGCTTACCCGGTAGGCAATGCCGCTCCAGCCGTCATTCCGGCGTAGGCCGGAAGCCAGGCCGCCTGCCAGGGACACCCCTATAAGGCCGGCGCGAATACGAGCAGTGGTGGGACAGCCAAGAGGGCAACGGCTGAAGGGGAGCGGATAACTCCTCAGCCCTCCGACGCCGACTTCAGACCAGGATCGACTCCGGTAAGCTCCACCGACAGGTCCCACAGCCGTTGCGCGAGCGCGGGGTCTTTGCTCAGGTCGGTCGAGTCGACCTGCTTGGCTGGCCCGACCCACTCGAAGCGCTTGCCTGGCCCAAAGTACTGACCACCTTCCACCCCGGGAGCAGTCGCACCAAGCAACGTCGACCATGCTCCCTCCGCGGGTGAACTGAGCAAGAACATGAGCGGGAGCAGGAGGATCCGGCTCAGTCTGGGCATGTGCCGACCGAGGTCGGTGTTCGATATGCCGGGATGTACCCCTACCGTGATCGTGCCCAAGCCCTGTGCCCGTAACCTCCGATCCAGCTCGTACATGAACAGGAGGTTGGCGAGCTTGCTCATGTAGTAACGCTCCATGGTGTCGTAATGCTTTGCTGCGTTGATGTCATCGAACAGAATCTTGCCCCGGCGATGACCGACGCTGCTGGTGACAACGATCCGCGATCCGGCGGTTTGCTCCAGGGTGGGCAGGAGCAGACCGGTAAGCGCGAAGTGCCCCAGGTGATTGACGCCAAACTGCGATTCGAAACCGTCGTTGGTGAGACGGTACGGTACGCGCATCACTCCGGCGTTATTCAGCAGTCCGTCTAGGCGCGGCTCGGCGGCAACGACTTGGGCAGCCTGCCGGATTGATGCCAAGTCGCCAAGGTCCAATGCAACAATGTCGAGGTCGGCGGCGGGGTGTGCCGCACGGATTTTCCCGACTGCCGATTCGGCCCTCGCCGGGGACCGGCACCCTAGCAGCACGCGGGCACCCCGTTCCGCAAGGACCTTCGCGGCCTCGTAGCCGATGCCGGTATTGGCTCCCGTGATAAAGAAGGTCTTCCCCCGCTGGGCGGGGACATCGGCAGCGGTGAAGTTGTTAGTCATTCGTCTTTCCTTTGATCGCAAAGATTGATATCACCGGGGATTATATACAATCTTACATTGGGGCGGTTTCGGCATCCTCGCCGGCGGCTGGCTCCGCTCGAAGCCTTCGAGCAGGCGAGCTACACCGGCGGAATCGAGGGCGAGCGTGAGCTGGAGTTCCGGGAGCACCGGATTCCGGTCGGCCCCGAGCACCGGCGCGACCTGGAGGTCATCGCGGCGGAGTTCGGCGTCGACGTGCCGTGGGCCAAGGGCGGTTGAGCACGAGGAATAGGAGGTCTTCAGCCGGCTGCGCCTCCAGCAAGGCGGCGCGTTGAAGACATACTACCTGCTCAGTAAAAGAAGGCCGCCGCGAATTCGAGCAGTGGCGAGACAGCCAAGACGGCAACGGCTGAACGGCGGTCAACCCAACTGTGTGTCGCAGGTTCGAGTCCTACCGGGAGGCGCTGGGCTTACTATTCTTGCTCAACTTTCCTTCGGTTCTCTGCATCTTCTTGTCGTGAGCGTGCCGCTTCTGCTTGCATGGCCTGCTCCCGTTCGATTTCAGCGTGTTCAGCCATTCTTGCGGCTTCTCGGTCCTGTGCTAACTGTCGTTCCGTCTCCAGGAAGGTCCGGTCAGCTTGGGCAAGTAGCTTATTCAGGACCCTTCTATCAACACTCCCTGTCGGATCGGTCTCTATCGGACCCTCCTGCTGGTCGAACATCTGGTCATAGAAGCTAACCCGAACGTCGGCACCCGCGGCCCGGCAGCGGGCCAGCACACCTTTCACTATCGCTGACTGCATCTCCTTTGAATACCTGTCCAGCTTCCAGTGAATGAGTGCCGCCGGATCATCCCAGATGGGTACCCCTTCGGTGGCCCCGAAGTTGGCGAATACCGCGCCGCCGCCAGGGAGTCGGAAGAGGAGCAACCACGGTTTGTTTGTTGCTTGGGTGAATCCCAACTCGGTCAGAATGATGGCATTGGCGTACACCCGTTGACGGATGCGCGAAAACATCGGTCGCTGGAACTTGTTGTGTGTCCATGGGCGGAACGGGAGCTTCGTCACAGTCGACCGTCGGCGCTCATTCAATCTCTTCAATATCGAAACGATCCGGCGTCGGTCCTCCTCCTCTTTACGACGCTTGCGCTCCGCAGCGTCCTTGCACGTGGCGCAGACGATACGGGGTATATTGAGGGTATCGTCCACGTTGACCGCCGACTCCAACTGGACCAGTGTGTCCCAGGTTGGACGAACCTTCAGCACGGGAATTTCCGAATCTTCGTAGCTCTCGCGGGCCTCTGGTTCCAAGTCATGCGTGACGACTACCTCAATGACGACCGGACCTCTGTCGGGTCGATTTACCACCAGGTCGGAGCGAGTGTCCGGTACGATAGTCTTTTCTGCTTCAACACTGGCGCCCGGAACCGCAGCATTCCCGGAGACGGCCCTCCCGCATTCCTCGCATGGGCACCCAAGGTGGTATTCTTCTCGTCGCTCCAGCGCGGCGGAGAAGCCCTGCATTATCAAGACCTTCGCCGTATCGTGGAGTGCCTTATCGGGATCGGTACAACGGTCGAAGGGCGGCTTGTGAGCGAAATGCCACTGTCGAATCGAGCCTTGCCTTGCCACCATCGGCGCGGAACACCCGAAACACTGATATAGGTGTCCTTTCAGCGCCTCCCTGACATGCACTGCACGATTGGTCTCACTACGCGCAAACGGGTAGAGAATGTTCGTCTGGGTCGTCATGAGCACCAATCCGTCGTCACTCCGGACAGGCTAAACGGCCGCCGTCAGATGCGGTATAGCGCCTCGGCATTCTGCGAGAAGAGCGTGGTCTGCTCGTCGCGGCTGAAGCCGGAGATGATTTCCGTGTAGGCGTCCACGAGTACGTCATACGTGCTCCACAGCCAGTCCACTGGCCAGTTGGTGGCGAAGAAGCAGCGGTCCACGCCGAACGTCTCAATGGAGGTGAGCACGTAGCGCCTGATGCTGTCTACCGTCCAGTTGTTGTCGGCCATGCCGAGGCCGGAGATCTTCCAGCGGATGTTGTCGCAGGTGGCAGCGACGGCCATGCCACCCTTCCATAGCTGGAAATACTCGTCCGTGCGCTCTGCGGGTAAGCCGGTGTGGTCAACGACGATCATGACGTTGGGGAACTTGTGTGCCAGGGCACGGAGCTGCTCCATGTCCGGCCACCCGGCCGGCATACTCGACACCAGATTGTACTTCTCCAGCAGGGCAAAGCCGCGGTGGTAGTCCGGCTCGACGAGGTAGTCGCCGTAGGAGAAGTCCCGGATGCCCCGCATGTTGGGGAACTCGCAGTGCCGCTCCAGGACCGCCTCGACGCCGGGATCGCGCAGGTCGGCGTGTGCGACGATCCCCTGGGGAAACCCGGTCCGGTCCGCTGCCGCCTGCAGCCACTCGGTCTCGGTGACCGGGTCCGGGCTGCCGATGGCGGCCTGCACGTGGACCACCTTGGTGACGTTCGCATTCCGGGTCTCGGCGATGTAGTCCTCGGCGATGTAGTTCCGCTCGGCGAGCTTCTGTATTTGCCACCCTAGGGTCGGATGCGGCACGCCCGGCTGCCAGTGCTCGTACACCAGCTCCGGGTGCTGCATGTCGTAGAAATGGACGTGAGCATCGACGAACTCCAGCTTGTCCATGAGCATATCTCCTCCATCGGACGATAACACGGCGCTCCCTTGTTGGGGGAGCCGCTGTGCTTGCAGTAGGGAATCTACCTTGACGGGGCGCCGGGAAGCTGCCGAGCGGTAGCCGGCCGCCAGGGTCTTCAATCCTCCGCTCGACGTGCAGCCACGAGTGCGGTGATCGCAGGCTTCATGCCATATTCGTTCTACCAGTTGGTGTAGGAGCCGTCGCGGCGGTGGAGGTGGGGAGCTTCCCAGAAGCGGAACGGCTCGTCGAGGAGTGCTTCGTTGACTTCCACGCCCAGCCCCGGGCCGGTGGGCACGGCGTACCCGGTGCCCTCCAGCTGCGGCTGCACCGGGAACACTTCGTCGGAGAAGGTGAATTCGAGCGCGCGCACTTCCAGCCAGGCATAGTTCGGCACGGCCGCGCCGAAATGGACGTTGGCGGCCGTGCTGACCGGGCCGAGTGGATTGTGCGGCATCAGGTCAATGTAGTGGGCCTCGCTCCAGCCGGCGACCTTCATCGCCTCCGTGAAGCCACCGACGTTGCAGATGTCGAGGCGGGAGAAGTTGGTCAGCCCTTGCTCGATGTAGGGCAGGAAGGCCCACTTGCTGGCGAACTCCTCGCCAATGGCGAACGGCACGTCGGTCAGCTGGCGCAGGGCGGTGTACGCCGCGGGAGTTTCGTCGCGGATCGGCTCTTCGAGGAAGTCCAGCGTGGCCGAGGGCATGCGCTGGCAGAAGGAGGCGGCTTCGGCCACGCTGAGGCGGTGGTGGTAGTCAATGCCCAGCACGGGGCCGATGCCGACCGCCGCGCGCACTTTCGTCAGCCACTCGGCGGTCAGCGCCAGGGACTCGCGTGGCTCGTAGAGTAGCTTGTCGCCGCCGGTAGCGGGCTGGCCGGGCGTCGTGCGGATCGATTGCCAGCCGGCTTGATACAACGACTGCACCTCCTCGACCAGCTGCGGCCCCATCGGCGACCGTGTTGTTACAAAGCCCGGCACGTACTCCCGATGCGCGCCGCCTAGCAGCTGGTAGACGGGGACACCTAGCTTCTTGGCCACCAAGTCGTGCAGGGCGATGTCAATGGCGGAGATGGCGCCGGTGAGGACGCGCCCGCCCTCGAAGTATTGACTGCGATACATCTCTTGCCAGAGCGCGCCGATGCGCCGCGGGTCCCGTCCGATCAGAAACTCGCGGTAGTGCTGCACGGCGCCTTGCACCGCCAGCTCGCGTCCCGACACGCCCGATTCGCCCCAGCCGTAGTAGCCCTCGTCGGTCTCGACCTTGACCAGCAATAGGTTGCGTATGCCCTCCCAGACGGGGTAGCACCGGACATCGGTGATCTTCATGCTGTAGCCCTCCCCGTGTGCCGATTGCCGCCGTGGCCCGCCCACTGCCGGCGCAGAGAGCATAGCGGTTCGGGGCCATGGGTGCCGGAGCGAGTGGCCGGTAGTCAGTGACCGGTAGCCTGTGAACCGCGATCCGTGACCAGGCCACTGACTACTACGTCCGGCAGTTGGGGTAGTCTTCCCGGGCCGGCTCACTGGTGGCCGGGTAGGGCGGCCCCATATCGATCCGCTCGAAGAACGCGGCATCCGCTGCCGTCACGTCGCACCAGTAGAAGCCGAGCGCCTGGAATGTCGCCACGTCCGGCACGTGCCGCCACTGCGTTAGCGCGGCATCGTAGGTGAAGATCTGTCCCAGACCCCCACTGTTGAAGCGGCGCACCAGCATGTTCGGCGCCGGGTGCTGCTCGTCCAGGGGCACGGTGATGATGACAGCCACCGGGACGGTGTACCGGCTGTTCACCACCGCCCACGGGAGCATGAAGACGAGCGCACTGTCGGGCGGCACCCAGCGCCGCACGATCTGCCCATCGGCCTCGCGGCGCACCACGAGGTACGTGGCCCCGAGGGTCGCGTCGCGCACGACTCCGACGACCACCGGCTCCGTGCCGTCCGCAGCGAACCAGCCCACCCTCACCGCGAACGAGGCATCCGGCCGGTCATGGCGCTCAAAGAGCAGGCGGTCGCCGGGTAGCTCATAGGCCGTCGCGACGGTGTTGCTGCCCAGGATCGGCGGGGACGGTGTGGGTGCGGGCGTTGGGAGGGTCGTGGGCGCCAGTGTGTCTTCTTCACCCTCGTCGGCCGCCGGTGGTGCGGAGCTTGGCGGGGCCGGCGCGCTGGTCGCCGTGGTGGTCGGGAAGGGGGTAGTGGTCGAGGTGGCGGTCGGGAGTGGCGTAGGGGTAGCGGTGTTGGTCGGGGTAGCAGTCGGTAGTGAGGTGTTAGTTGGAGTGGTGGTCAGGAGCGGGGTGTTGGTGGGAGTAGCCGTCGGGAGCGGCGTGTTGGTGGGCGTGGCGGTCGGGAAGGGGGTGTTAGTTGGGGTGGCTGTCGGCATGGGCGTGTGGGCGGGGGTACGGGTGTTCGTAGGAGTGGTGGTCGGCGTGGCCGTTGGGGTGTCCGTCGCTGTCGGCGTGGAGGTGGGTGTCAGCGTGTTAGTCGGGGTGGCAGTGAGCGTGGGGGTGGGAGTGGGAGGGTCGTTGTCGAGGATGGTGATGGTGGTGCGGGAAGGGGTATCGAGCGCTGCCCCGCTGGGGGCTTCGAGCACGACCTGGAAGGTCTCGTTGCCCTCGGGTTCGGAGTCGTCGAGGATAGTCACGGAGATGGGGAAGTGGGTGGTGTGGGGCGAGATGGTCTCGGTTCGGCTGAAGCCGCTGAAGTCGCCGAAGGTGGTGGCGCTACCGGCGAAAGTGTAGACATCGACGAGGATGCTATGGGTGCCGGAATGGAGCACTTCGATGACTGGTGCCACGCTGCCGGCGTTTTCGGCCACATGGTAGGTGGCGCTGGCCCAGCGGACGACCGGGGTGTGAGTCGGGGTGGAGGAGGCAGTTGGGGTGCGCGTGGGCGTAGGCGTGGCGGTTGGGGTAGGGGTGCGGGTGCGGGTCGGCGTGGCCGTCGGGGTGGGGGTGCTGGTGGACGTCGGGGTAGCCATGGGTGTATCGGTCGGCGTAGCAGTGGGTATCGGCGCCTTGGTGGGCGTAGCGGTCGGCGTGGAAGTGCGGATGGGAGTGGCCGTCGGGGTGGGGGTGCGGGTCGGGGTGTTGGTGGGTGTGGGCAGGTCGTTGTCGAGGATGGTGATGGTGGTGCAGGATGGGGTGCCGAGTGCTGCCCCGCTGGGGAACTCAAGAATGACCAGGAAGGTCTCGTTGTGCTCGGGTTCGGTGTCGTCGACAATGCTCACCCGGACCGAGAAACGGGCGGTATGGGGTGGGATGGTCACGGGTTCACTGAAGCTGCCGAAGTCGCCAAAGGCGCCCGCGGGGTGGTCGGAGCCACCGGTCTGGGTGCTGACATCGACGATGACGCTATGGGCGCCGGGGTGGAGCACCTCGATGACCGGCGCCACGCTGCCGGCGTTTTCGGCCACGCGGTAGGTGGCGCTGGCCCAGCGGACGACCGGTGTGCGGGTCGGAGTAGGGGTGTCCGTGGGCGTCGGGGTGTTAGTCGGGGTAGCGGTCGCCGTCGGCGTGTCCGTCGCTGTCGGCGAGGGAGTGCGGGTCAGGGTAGGGGTACGAGTCGGGATAAGCGTGGCGGTCGGGGTGAGCGTGGCAGTCGGAGTAGGCGTATTGGTCGGGACGGGCGTCTTGGTCGGCGTGGCCGTGGGCACTGGCGTCTTGGTGGGGGTAGCAGTTGGGGTAGCGGTGGGCGTTGGAGTGGCGGTGCTGGTCGGGGTGGTGGTGGGCGTCTTGGTCGGGGTAGGCGTGGGCGTCGGCGTCTTGGTGGGCGTAGCAGTTGAGGTGGCGGTGAGCGTGGGGGTAGCAGTGGGCACCGGCGTCTTGGTCGGGGTAGCGGTGGGAATGGGGGTAGCCGTCGGGATGGGCAGGTCGTCGTCAAGGATAGTGATGGTGGTCCGGGAGGGGGTGCCGAGCACCGCCCCGCTGGGGTACTCCAGAATGGCCTGGAAGGTCTCGTTGTGCTCGGGTTCGGTGTCGTTGACGATACTCACTCGGACCGAGAAGCTGGCGGTATGGGGCGGGATGATCACGGATTCGCTAAAGTTGCCGAAGTCGCCGAAGGCGCCAGCGTGGTGGTCGGAGCCACCCGGGGCGGTGCTGACATCGACGATGATACTATGGGCGCCGGGGTGGAGCACCTCGATGACCGGCGCCACGCTGCCGGCGTTTTCGGCCACGTGGTAGGTGGCGCTGGCCCAGCGCACCACCGGCGTCTTGGTCGGGGTAGGCGTGGCGGTGAGCGTGGGGGTAGCAGTGGGCGTCGGCGTGGCCGTCGGGGTGTCCGTCGCTGTCGGCGTGGGGGTGTTGGTCGGGGTAGCGGTGAGAGTCGGGGTAGGTGTGGGAGTATGGGGCGGGATAGGAGTGGGAGTGTGGGTGGGCGTGGGCAGGTCGTCGTCGAGGATGGTAATGGTGGTACGGGAGGGGGCACCGAGCACCGCGCCATACGGGGCCTCCAGCACCACCTGGAAGGTCTCGTTGGCCTCGGGTTCGGTGTCGTTGACAATGCTCACCCGGACCGAGAAGCTGGCGGCATTAGCTGGGATGGTCACGGATTCGCTGAAGCTACCGAAGTCGCCGAAAGCGCCAGCGGGGTGGTCCGAGCCGCCCGGGATGGTGTAGACATCGACGAGGATGCTGTGGGCGCCGGGGTTGTGTACCTCGATGACCGGCGCCACGCTGCCGGCATTTTCGGCCACGTGGTAGGTGGCGCTGGCCCAGCGCACCACCGGCGTGCTGGTCAGGATGGCGGGCGCAGCAACACCCGAGGCGGTCTGCAGAGCCATCACCCCCACGCACAAGAGGACGATTATCAGGATACGGAGGGAGGTAACTCTCACCCATCCCTTGCCCGAATGAAGATTCTAGTGAGGCGTAACCCGGCAACGCTCCAGGAGGTGCCGGCCACTGCACTGCTCCGCAAGCCTTCTTGCCGCTCCTCACTGCTTAGAGCCTGTGAGAGAAGGCCGATCAGGTGGGTTGTAGCCGCCGGAGCATCCGGTGCAGCATCGCCAGGTGGATCCACGCCTCCGTGCTGGCGGGCAAGGCCTCGTAGTCCTTGCTCAACCGCCGGTTGCGTCCCAACCAGCCGAAGGTGCGCTCCACCACCCAGCGCCGGGGCCGGACCTCGAACCGCGAGCAGCCCCGGGGTCGCCGGACAATCGCCAGCACCCAGGCTGTGCGCGCCTGGACCCAGGCCACCAACTGTCCGGCGTACCCCGCGTCCGCCCAGATCAAACGCAAGCGCGGAAACCGGCCCCGCAACTGGTTGCTCACCAGCTTGGCCCCGTCCCGGGCTTGGATCGCCGCCGGATGCACGACGACGGCCAACAGCAGCCCCACGGTATCCACGACGATATGGCGCTTGCGTCCGTTCCCTTTCTTGCCGGCATCATAGCCCCGGGACCCCCTTTTTCCGTCGTCTTGACTGATTGGCTATCAATGATCGCCGCACTGGGGGTAGGGTCGCGCGCCGCCGCCTGCCGGCCCCGGGGGCGCAACGTGTCGTGGAGGTGTTCCCAGGTACCGTCTTGTCTCCAAGTGCGGAAGTACCACCAGACCGTGCCCCAAGGGGGGAGGTTGTGCGGCAGTGCCCGCCACGTGCAGCCGTTGCGGAGCACATCGCGGATGCCGTTGAGCACTTCCCGCAGGTCTACCGTGCGGGGCCGCCCCCCGGGCTTGGCCGCGGGCAGCAACGGGGCCAGTACCTGCCACTGGGCCGCGGTCAGATCGCTGGGGTATGGTTTCCTCTTCATATCCCCTAGTCTACCACCAGTCTACCCTTCTCACACAGGCTCTTAGATGCTCCCCCGGGCCGGTAAAAACGGGGGCAAGACGCGCCCTCCGCGCCGGACCGGCGCCCGGGTGGGGATTGCGTCCAGGCCGTAGTCAGGCCGGCAAGGGTCTACTGCTTCCGAGCCGCCACCATTATGGAGCAACAGGGTACTCCCTCGCCCTGCCGCCAACGGACACCTCCGCTCCACATACGTAGAGAGGGGGCTGGGGGGGAGTCCCGTGTCCCTGGTGTACAATCCCTCGCGTCGGATCGGCGTGTGGAGCGTGCCGGGGCAACCCGCCGGTCTTGCGCTGTACGCTTGCTGGCAATCGGCCGCGGAGGTAGGAGACATGGCAGTAGAACGCATTGGGGTCGCTGTACAGGGCGCGGGCAACGTTTCCACGGAGCACCTGCGCGCCTATATCAATAATCCGCATACCGAGGTGGTGGCTATCGGCAGTCGGACCATTGAAGGCGCTGCGCGCAAGCGCGACCAGATGGGTCTGAGTGCCAACGACTGTACGCTCTACGACAGCCTGGCCGATCTGCTGGCCAATCCGCGCGTGGACGCGCTTTCGATCTGCACGCCCTCGGAGCTACACGCCGCGGAGACGATCCAGGCGGCGGAAGCGGGCAAGCATATCGTCATCGAAAAGCCCATAGCGATTGACGCCGCCGACTTGCCGGGCGTGCAGGCGGCGGTTGCGGCGGCCGGCGTGCGGACCGTGGTGAGCTTTGTCCTGCGCTGGAACCCGCTGGTCGAGACGATCAAGGCGCTGCTCGCCGACGCCGCGTTCGGCGAGCCGTTCTTTGTCCAGACGGACTACTGGCACAACGTTGTCCAATCGCGGTACCCGGGCGGTGGGGGCTACCGCCGGCATCACCCGATGAGCGCGTTTCTGGCCGGTGGCTGCCATGCGGTGGATATGGCTCGCTACCTGATGGGGCACGATGTTGTCGAAGTCTCTGCCTTCTCCTATGATGAGGAGCCGGACACGCCAGCGCCGCGGACGACGGTCGCCATCGTCAAGTTTGCGAACGACACAATTGGCAAAGTGTCGGCCGGCACAGCGCAGTGGATGCCCTATGTGTTCAACATTGACCTCTTCGGCCCGGACGGCTCGATCCGCGGCAATAAGCTCTACACGCGCAAGCTGCCCGGTCAAACCGACTTCTCCACCATCCCGACAATCTCTCCGGACAGCGGCGCCGTCGATCATCACCCGTTCCAGGAGGAGATTGACCATTTCGTGGACTGTATCCGCAGCGGCGTCGAGTCGCGCGTCAATCTGGCCGATGCGGTCAATACCCATGAAGTGTGTTTCGCTGCCGAGCAGTCGAGCGCCGCCGGGGGACGCCCGATCCACCTGCCGCTGCAGTCTTGAAGTGGAGCGTGGAGCGTGAACGGTAGAGAGCGCCTCGTACCTGGTCCGGGGGTGCAGTTCGGCTCGAACGGCATGGTGGCCTCGCGGTCGAAACGGGCCGCAGCGGCCGGGCTGCACGTGCTCCGGCGCGGTGGCAATGCGTTCGACGCGGCCATCGCCGTCGCCGGCGTGGAGTGGCTGACCCTCCCGGCGATGTGCGGCCTGGGCGGGGACATGTTTGCCGTGCTCTACGATGCGCGCCGTGACCGACTGGCCGCGATCAATGGCAGCGGCGAGGCGGCCCGGCATGCCTCCCGCGACTACTACGTCAGCCAGGGCTTCAGCACGATGCCGCTCGACGGCTGGCACGCGGCGGCCGTGCCGGGCGCGCCGCACGCCTACGCCACCCTCAACCGCGAGTTCGGGACCGTGCCGCTCGCCGACCTGCTGGCTCCGGCGCTGGCCTACGCCGAGCGAGGCATTGCCGTCTCCGAGGATATGAGCCGGTCTATTGCCGGGGCCGCGGGCAAGCTGGGCCGGTTTGCCGACAGCGCGGCGCTCTATTGCCCCGGTGGCGTCGCACCGCGCCCCGGCGACCGCTGGGTACTGCCCGATCTGGCGGCGACGATCCGCGCCTTTGCCACGGATGGCCCGGAGGCGTTCTATCGTGGCGCGGTCGCGGCGGAGATCGTGCGGGCCGCCACCGCCGGCGGCGGTCTGTTCGGGCCGGAGGAGTTTGCCGAGCAGGAGACCGACGTGTACGAGCCGCTGCACACCCGCTACCGCGGCGTGGACGTGTATGAGACGGCGCCGCCATCGCAGGGCTTGCTGGTATTGGAGTGGCTCAACATCATCGCTGGCGACGACCTGCGCGGGCTTGGGTTCGGCTCGGCCGATACGCTCCATCTGCTCGTGGAGGCCAAGAAGTTGGCCTTTGCGGATCGCAACCGCTATTGCGGCGACCCGCGGTTCATCGCCAACCCGCTGGACGACCTGCTTTCCCCGCAGTACGCAGCCCAACGACGGTCCACCATCCGCCCGGATCGCGCGAACGACGCGCCGACGGCGGGCGTGCTCCCGGAGCGAGATGGTGACACGAGCTACTTTGCCGTTGCGGACGGTCAGGGTAACGCGATCTCGTTCATCCATAGCCTCTCCGCTCTCTTCGGCAGTGGCGTGGTGGCCGGCAAGACGGGTGTGCTGCTGAACAACCGCGCCGGCCGCGGCTTCACGTTGGAGGCGGGACATCCGAATGTGATCGCCGGCGGCAAGAAGACGATGCACACGCTGAACTGCTACCTCCTCTGCCGCGATGGCCGGCCGTTCGTCGTCGGAGGCACGCCCGGCGGCGACTATCAGCCGCAGTGGAACGTGCAGGCGATCACCAATCTGCTCGATTTCGGCATGAACGTGCAGGAGGCGGTCGAGGCGCCGCGCTGGATCAGCGTCCCCGGCACCGACCCGGAGACGCTTGACGAGCCGTTCGCCTTGATCGTCGAGGACCGGTTCGACCCGGACGTGCTGGCCGAGCTGGAGCGCCGCGGGCATCGTGTCCGGCGGGCCGGTGCGTGGAGCAGCCCCGGCGCCCTCCAGCTCATCATGTGCGGCGCGGACGGCACCTTGCAGGGTGGCAGCGACCCGCGCGGCGGCGGTGCGGCCCTGGCCTACTGAGACCGGCGAGCGCCCGATCTGCCACAGAGCACACAGGCAGGGCACGCAGCGCCCGCCGTCCGCTTCCGGTACCTCTGGTAGACTCGTTGTATCCGGATAGAGTGAGTGATTTGGATTCGGTAGGTATATCATGGGGAGGCATCCATGGCAGACAGTAGCGACCGTATCCTAAGTTTTGTACGGAAGCACAATCTGGACTTCAATGCTCCGTTACCTGCTAGATTTCACTATGAAGAATCTGCTCTGATTTGTCTGGACACGGTGCTCTCAATCGGACAGATTGACAGTCACACAGAATTCGTGGGGCCTCGAATGGATCATTTCCGCCAGCATTGGCCCAGGGTTCGATCATTACCGGACCTAAGATGGCTCATTGAGCGAAAGGGACATGGGGGTTTCGCTGCGATTTGGAATTATCGGTATCCAGTGCAAACTCTTGGGCGGCTGGTGGATTGGTTTCTGAGCTACCAGTGGGAACATGATATAGACGACGATCTGGAGGCGATGCGTCATTGGGCACAACAGCCGGTTAGTCAGAAGTTCATCGATGATGTAGACGGAATCGGCTTTCCAATGGCGCAGTACATCAGGATGTTGGCTGGAGCCAACACAGTGATGCCGAACGATCCAATCCGCAGGGCAGTTGGGGCTGCACTAGGTCGCCCGGGACTAGTGGGAGGAAAGGAAGCGGTAGAGATGCTTGAGGCGGCAGCGTGTAGGCTAGATGTGGAGGCAAGGAAGCTCGATTCTGCAATCAGGGAAGCAGCCATCTCATACGTTTGTACACTGAGCGAGAGTGGGGAATGGCTAGTTACTCACGGATCGGTAAGGGGATAATACTATGACTGCCATGGCAGAGCAGTATGTCGTTGACGGTGCTGGCAAGCGCACGGCCGTCATTCTGCCCATAGCGCAGTACGAGCGGCTGCTGGAGGACTTGCACGACCTGGCCGTGATAGCGGAGCGTCGAAAAGAGGAGCCGATTAGCCTGGAGGAAATGAAACGCCAGTTGAAGGAAGATGGGCTTCTATAGCATTAGCTTTAGACCATCTACCCGGAAGGACCTACGGCGTCTTCCCCGAACCATCGTGCCTCGCGTAATGGAGCGGATCGAGGCTCTAGTTGACAACCCATTTCCTCATCAATCTGTGAAGTTGTCTGGCGATGAGGAGACCTACCGTATCCGCATTGGTGACTATCGGGTTGTATATGAGGTGGATACCAAGACAAGGAGAATCACGATCCTCTATGTGCGGCATCGACGCGAAGTCTATCGCAGATTTTGAGGAAGGAACCGTACCCGCCCGACGGCGTGTAACTCCTGCCCTCGCCTACTGAGGCCGCGGACTCTCTGTCTGCAGCAGGATGGGCGAGATGGAACGATGGGCCGGATACCCGCCCCGCCATCCTGATGCCGACAAAAAAGCAGGGCCGCGCCCTCCCCGCTACGTGCCGGTGCTGGTCTGTATGGCCTGGATGAGGGCGCGGAGGCGTCCCGGGGCCGGGGCAGTGGAACGCAGGAGGGCGGCGCGGAGGGCGCTGCCGGCTTCGGTTGGTCCGAGCGCCGTTGTCAGGAGGAGGCGCAGGTCGGCGTGTGCCAGCGCCCAGTCGCGGTCCTGGAACAGGGCGGTGAGCAGGGCTGCGCGCACCGTGTAGCGGTCTATCAGCGCGGTGCCGAGCGGGAGTGGGGGGGCGTAGGCGTGGGTGGCGGCGACCATGCCGGCGATGGACGCGGGCAATGACACGCCAGAGCGGATGGTGCCCTCACCCCGGCCCTCTCCCTCCGGGAGAGGGGGCACTTCCTCACCGCTGGATTCCCGCTTTCGCGGAAATGACGGGGAATGACGGGGAAATGACGCGGTGGGCCGGGATGCGGTGGGCCGGGTGCGGCGGCCGGGGCTGGCTGTCGCCGTGCCGAGGTGTTGGCGTATGCCGGTCGAGGAGACCGCTGCTACCGCGCTCGGTAGCGGTAGGCTCCGCACCCGCTCCGCGAAGGGCCGGTTTTCTGGCCGGCTCAGGAGCGTGGCGAGATCGTCTACCATTGCGTCGTCCCGTGGCGCTACCAGAAACGACGCCAAGCCAAAGAGCTTCTGGAGCGCCGAGTCGCGGTCGTCGTAGTAGCGCGGATCGAAGATTTGGACGATCTTGTCGTAGCCGACGAGAAACAGGAGGGTATCCAGATCGGGCCAGTGGGTACGGGCTGCGAGTGCCTGATCCACGTACAGGCCGCGGTTGAACAGGAGCACGCCGTAGCGTGGCCGATCTTGAACGAAATGCCGTAGCGCGATGAGGCGATCTTCGAGTAGTGCGCCGGTCACATGCTCCTTATCCACCGTGACGCGCGCCAGTGCCAGCCAGACCTCGGTGGCGGCGTTGGTTGCGAGTGCCGCGGCAGCCAAGGCCACGTGCCCTTGGTGCAGTGGATTGAAGGAGCCGGGCAGGATGGCGATACGGCGCTCGGCGGCGGGGGCTGGCTCGGAGGAGACTAGCGCCGCGTGCGGCGCGGCGGCGGGGTCGAGGGACTCGATGGCGTCGTGTAGGGCTAGGAGCGTGGGGAAATGGCAGTAATCGGGAGGGCTGTTCGTCCGGGGCATTGGTTGACCTCACCCCCCGGCCTCTTCGCTGGTGAAAGTCGCCGCCAAACCTGCCCTTCTGAGCAGCCTTTCCAACGTCATTCTGAGCGGAGCGAAGAATCTCGGCCACGGGGGAACGACCCTTCGCTCTGCTCAGAGCCGGCACTGAGCAGAGCGAAGTGGTGACAATGGCAAGGCCCTGGTTTCACCCGCTACAGCTTGCCGTCCTCGGCGGCGCGCCGGAGGACGACCTCGGCCAGCTTGCGGCTGGCCTCGTCCAGCATCTCCTCGCCGTCGAGGGCCACTGCGCCCAGCCCCTCTTCCTCCGTCGCCTGAAAGTAGCGGTCACGGATGGCGGTGGCCTTCTCGATCTCCGCAGCGGAGGGTGAGAACACCTCGTTCAACACCGGAATCTGCGCCGGGTGTACGGCCCACTTCCCGTCACAGCCCAGCATATTGGCCATCTGGGCCGAGTTCCGTAGCCCATCGAGGTCGCGGAACTTGCCGAACGGGCCGTCAATGGTCTGCAAGCCGGCCGCTTTCGCGGCCGTGACAATCCGTTGCAGCGCAAAGTGGTAGATATGACCGGGGTAGGCAAAGTCGTGCGCGCCGATGGACAGCACGGGCATGTCATTGTAGGCGGCGTAGTCGCCGGGGCCGAACACGAGGGCGATCAGCCGCTTGCTGGCAAAGGCGATCTGCTCCACGTTGGCGATGCCTGCGGCCGTCTCGATCTGTGCTTCGATCCCGATGGTATGGGTCAAGCCGAGCTGTTGTTCGAGCGAGGTCAACATAATATCGAGGGCGGCCACGTCGGCGGGGCCGCGCGTCTTCGGCAGCATGATAGCTTCGAGCTTGGCGCCGGCGCCCTCTACCACGTCCACCACGTCGCGCACGGCCCATTGGGTGGACAAGTCGTTGATCCGCACGACCGTTGCCTTGTCGCCGTAGTCGTGCTCGTTCAACGCCTGGACAATTCGGGCCCGCGAGGCCACCTTCTCACTCGGTGCGACGGAGTCTTCAAGGTCAAGAAACACGGCGTCCGCGTCGCTCGTCGCTGCTCCTTGCATCATGCGGGGATTGCTGCCGGGGACGGCTAGCTCCGAGCGACGGCGGCGCGCCGGGCGCGGCGGGGCCGGGCGCCAACTCAGCGGTGGTCCGTCATAGGGGCTGCCAGGAACCTGCTTTGTCATCACGTATCCCTTCCTCGTGCTCACCCTCTGCCCCCCGCCGGTGAGCAAGGGGTGAGGGCGCGGTGCTGTTCGGACTAGGTGACCGCGCCGACTGCCGCCGAGCTTACCAAACGGGCATACTTCGCGAGCATCCCGGTCTGATATCGTGGTGTCGGCTCCTCCCAAGAAGCGAGGCGTGCCTGAAGCTCCTCGTCCGAGAGCCGGACGGCAAGCTCCCGATTCGGGATGTCAATTTCAATCACGTCCCCATCGCGCAGCGCCGCAATGGGGCCACCGACGGCCGCCTCCGGCGCCATGTGCGCGATCATCAAGCCGTGAGTGGCGCCGGAGAAGCGTCCATCGGTCAGCAACGCGACGTGATCGCCCAGCCCGCGTCCTTGAATGGCAGCCGTCACGGCCAGCATTTCGCGCATCCCCGGACCGCCCTTCGGCCCCTCGTTGCGAATGACTACGACATCGCCTTTCCGAATAGCACCGGCGAGCACGGCCTCGAAGCAGGCTTCCTCGCCGTCGAACACCCGTGCCGGACCGCTGAAGGTGCTGTGCGCGGCGCCGCCTACTTTGGCCACGGCGCCGTCCGCGGCGATGTTGCCGCGCAGGATGGCCAGCGTGCCGGTCGGACTGAGGGGCTGCGCCAACGAGAACGTGAGGTCCTGATCCGGCGCTTCGCGGACCTGGTCCAAGTGGTCGCCCAGGGTCCCGCCGGCGACGTTGGGGATGCTGCCGTCGATGATCCCGCCATCGAGTAGCTCTTTCATCACGACGGGCACGCCGCCAACTACGTCCAGATCGGCCATGACATACTTGCCGGAGGGCTTCAGGCTGGCCAAGTGCGGCGTGCGATGGCTGATTTCGTCAAAGTCTTCCAGCCGGAGATCCACGCCGGCCTCATACGCAATCGCCATCAGGTGCAGCACTGCGTTGGTCGAGCCGCCGAGGGCTTCCACGGTTGCGATGGCGTTGAGGAAAGCGGCACGAGTGAGGAAGTCACGCGGCCGGGTGTTCTCCCGCAAGAGCTGCACTACTCGCTCGCCGGCTCGATACGCCACTACCTGGCGCCGCGCGTCAACGGCCGGAATGGAGGCGCTGCCCGGGGGTGCCATCCCCAGCGCCTCGGCTGCCGCGGCCATCGTGTTCGCGGTGAACATGCCGCCGCAGGCGCCAGCGCCGGGGCACGCGCGGCCGACCAGCTCGTCTACGTCGGCCTCGGACATCGCGCCACTGGCATAGAGACCCGGCGCCTCGAACGAGTCCTGGATGGTGACCTTCTTGCCGCGATAGATGCCGGGCATGATGCTGCCGCCGTACACGTAGACGCCGGGGATATTCAGCCGTGCCAGGGCCATCAGGCCCCCCGGCTGTGTCTTGTCACACCCGGTCAGCGTCACCAGCCCGTCGAGGCGGTGCCCGGTCACGACCAGCTCAATGGAATCGGCAATCACCTCGCGGCTGACAAGGGACGCACGCATCCCCTCGGTGCCCATCGCGATGCCGTCGGTGACGCAGATGGTTCCGAACTCGAATGGCGTACCGCCGGCCGCGCGCACGCCTTCCTTGACCTTCTCGGCGAGGTCGCGCAAGTTGAGCTGGCAGGGGGTCAGGTCGGTCCAGGTATTGGCGATGCCGATGATCGGCTTGTGCAGGTCCTCCTCGCTGAGGCCGGTGCCGCGAAACATCGAGCGCGCTGCGGCGTGCTCGACACCCATCGTCACTTCGCGGCTCCGCGCTTTCACGTCAACGGCGGTTGTTACTGCCATGTTGCCCATTCCTTGTCGCCAGCAGTAGGGGATCCGGCTCAGAGTATACGTCACGGAGAGAGAGGTGAGCTACGCTAACGCGGTGCGGCGCGATGGCGTGCCCGGCTATCGCGGAGAGCCACCGGTTCACGCGGACGTGTTAGGATGGTGCCGGACGAGCATTCAAGACGGGTTCCACACTAGGTCGGCATGTCTGTTGAGGAGATTCGGGAGCGCCTCCATGCTCCTGTGAAGCGCAGCCCGGAGGCCATTACCAAGGCGGAGCGTTTGATTGGCGTCCTCGACGATCCCGCGCTGCCGACCGATCTCTCGTCCCGGTGGCACGAGTACCGCTATGGGCTGAAGCGATGATCTCGTGAGTAGTGCATTTCTTTATGTACCAACGTTTGTCGGTGCCTCTGCCTGGATTGCACTATTACATCCGCGAGGCCGGCATCACGATGCTGCCCGGTCTACCTATCGTCAACTCATGCATAGCGAAGTCATCTTATTACAACTAGCTGGGTGGTCTACGAGGCGCTAACATTGCTAAAGAGTCGTATTGATTCCCAACAGGCTGACCGATTATGGGAGATTGCGAACGATCCTACGCTTGTTAGTCCTGCTAGAGTCACCAGCGCTATCGAGACGGCGGCCCTGCGATTGTTCTTCGAGTACCGGGACAAGACCTGGGAGGTAGTGGATTGCACCGATCTTGTTGTCATGGCTGAGGCTGGTTGCCAGCAGGCGTTCGGATTTGATCGTCATTTTCGTGAGGCCGGGCAACAGCGTGGATTCCGGTTGGTTCCAGAGATTTCGGCCAGTCTCTAATCGAAGAAGCGGTAGCGGAAGAGGGTCCAGAGCGTGTGAACGCCGTCGCGCCAGCCGATCTTCTTCCCTTCGGCGAAGGTCCGCGGGGTATAGGAGATGGGCACTTGCGCGAGCCGATAGCCGCGCTTGCAGATTTTCGCCGTGACCTCCGGACAGAACTCGAACCGCGAGGCGTGTAGGTCGAGGCTCATGATGACTTCGCGGCGGAATACCTTGTAGGCGGTCGCCTCGTCGCGGATGAGACGGCCGTAGAGGACGGAGGCGACGGCAGCGAAAACCCAGTTGGCGATGCGGTGACGCCGGAGCATCCCCTGGATCGGGCGGTGAAACCGTACCCCATAGACCACATCCGCCTCCCCGCGCCGGATGGGCGCGAGCAAGGCCGGGTAATCGTCCGGGTCGTACTCCATGTCGGCGTCCTGGATCAGCACGATGTCGCCGACGGCGTAGCGCAGGCCGATACGGATGGCGGTGCCTTTGCCCATGTTAATCATCGCCTGGTGGATGATGAGTACGTCGCCTGGCAGGTCGTCACGCAGACGCTCGACCACGCCGACGGTTCCGTCGGTCGAGCCGTCGTCTACGACAATGATCTGCTTGCGGATGGGGACGGCTCGGACTCGGCGCAGCACCTCGCTAATCAGGTTTTCCTCGTTGTAGACCGGGATGACAACGGAGAGTGGGGGCGGGGCGGCTGCATGCCCCGCTGGCCGGTCATTTTGTTCAGTCATGGCTTGCTTGCCCGTCGCCCGGACTGTGTCTGGGCCAACCGCCTCCGCACTATCCCAACGATACTTGCCGGCCGGTGGGTGTGCCAGAGGAGACCTACCCCCCGGCCCTTTCCCTAGTAGGGAAGGGGAGTCTCGGGCGGCGACCGGCGACTGCCGTTTTCCAGCGAGGCGGCCGTACCTACCCCTGTCAGGGTGGGGAGGGGGCCGGGTGGTGAGGCGTGCGGCGCGTCAGTCGTGCCTATTAGAGGGGCACACGTTTTGGGCCGCTGCGCGGTAAGACACCTGAGGGGCTGCTGTGATCGAATGACTGTTGTGCGGTTGCCTCGCGGCGTGCCTCGCGGAAGTCTTGCGCCAGGTCGCGGTCGGCGCCGCCCTCGGCGCCTTGTCGACCGCTGACTTTGACCATTGCCGGGATGCGGGTCAGTCGTCCGAGCGTGACCACCTCGCCCTGATTGAGTCCCGGCAGATTGCTCAGTAGCCCCTGGGACACCACCTCGGAGGCGCGCTGCACCGCTTTTTGGTCGTCGGGGTTCGTCAGACGCATGATGAGCTGCGAGGCACACTGCGAGAGGGTGTCGTCGGCGATCTTCGACGGCCGCTGCGTAATCACGATCAAGTAGACGCCGAACTTTCTGCCTTCGGCTGCCACGGTGTTGATGATCCGCGACGCCTTCGTTTGCTGGTCACGTGGCCCGCCGCCGGGGACGAGATTGTGGGCCTCTTCCAAGACCACGAACACGGGCCAGCGTAAGCGACCGCCGAGCGCACGTTCCCACAGGTGGGAGAGCAGCCATTCGGCCGTGTAGGCCATCACGACCTTCTCGGTGCCGGCTAGATCAATGACCGTCGTCTGCATCGGCTCGATGAGCCGCTCGATATTGACGGTGGTGTGGCCCCAGACGGGATAGCGTTCCAGCCGGCGCACGTAGCGCATGGCGTTGCGGGCGTCGCGGCGGAGGTCCGCGTCTTCGCTACCGGGCATTTCCCCGCCCCCGTATGCGGTGGCAAGCCGGCTGGCCGGTGGCTCGGGAGCATTACCGAGGGTTTGCAGACCTTCCAGCCAGGCTTCGGAGGCGGCGGTGTTGTCGCCGTCGGGTGGCTCCGAGTGGCCGGGTGCGGCTTGATCGGACGCTTCTTCCGGCGAGGTAGCGCCTTCGTCCAAGGGGACGCCGGCAAAGTTGGCCAAGTCTTGGGCTAGGTCCCGCGGCACAAAGTCAACGTTTCGTTGGCGCAGACGCCCTACCGATTGCGTGATCGCGTCGCGGATGCGCGAGGCTGTCGTGGGTACACCGGCTACATCGGCGATGTCGTCGGCGTCCAGCTCGGCGAACCGGATGGTGTAGCTCTGCGTGGGGCCGACAAGCTCGTCGGGGTACCGTCGGCCCTCGATGCCGGGGACGCGGAGAATGGCGATGCGGTCCGCATGTGGAGTCTTGGTCGCGTAGTGGTACGGGCGGTCGGCGTCGGCCTGCGTCTTGCGTAGCTGCACATAGTCGGAGTTGGGATCGAGAACGATGATGGTGGCGCCGAGACCGAGCAGGTCTTCGAGCAGCTTGCCGGCGAGATACGATTTACCGGCGCCGGTTTGGGCGATGATAGCGAGGTGGCGCGACAACCCGTTGGGGTCCAGATGCACATCCACGCCGCGGCGGTTAAGCAGTGTGCCCAAGGTGATCGAGGATGCTGCATCGCGCGAGAAGAACGCGCGGAGGAGCAAGTCGGGGGCGGTATGGACGGGCGTACCCGGCAGCACCATCATCCGGGCCTGGCGGACCACCCCGTCTTGTAGGTAGCCCAGCACGTTGGTCTCGGCCTGCACGCGCGGGGGGAGCGTCGCGTTCTGGGAGACGACCGTTTGTGCTTCCGCATAGTCGAGGTCTTCGCCGAGGGTCAGCACCTCAGCTCGGATGCCCGTCACCTGGGCGAGCAGGTCCACGGACTCGAACGTATCGTCCACCTGCTCACGAGCGCCGTGGATTACTACGTATTCCAGGCGCGGCGGCACGGTTTGCTCATCGGAGACGAACACAAAGCTCTGGGGGGAGGAGCGGCCGATGACAAAGCCGATCGGTTGCTCGGACGACGCCGGGGTTTCGGGAGGGCTATCGCTGGGGGTGAAGAGCTGTGTCATTGGCCATCTCCTTTGGGGTTGGGGTTGCCGTGCTGTCGGAAGTTTAACAGAAGTTCTAACACCGGCGTAGCCGGTGGGCCTAACCCCTGGCCCCTTCCCTGGCAGGGAAGGGGAGTCCTGGTGGCGACTGGCCGCCGCTTCCTGCTAGGACAGGATGGCGACCTTTAGCTTTTTTCCTTGAGGGAAGGGTTGGGGGTAGGTACGCGGTCAGGAATTGCCATGTGGCAGTGCCCGGCTAGTTCCGGTGCGAAACTTGGATGGTGGTAGAATAGTCTAATCGAAATAGTATGCGATGAGACTCGGACCGCAGCCGGCCGCTTCAGGGACGTGGCTGTACACCTGGGCGAGCGAGGGGGGACGATGAGGGGCCGCTACATGGAGCGTTGGCACTATGGGCCGGTCGGGGCGGGTGTGCTCGGCTTGTCGTTGATCTTCATTGGCGCGGTGGCGCTTGTATCGCCGGGTCTGCTCTTCGGTGGCTTGGTCGGCGCCTTCGCGATTGTGGCGGTACTCTTTGCTCTCGGCTTGGCCCTGGCGCTCACCATCGGCGCCCTCGGATTAGCCGGTGCCGTGCTGGCTGCGCCTTTTGTCGCGCTGGTCAGTGTCCCGGTGATGGTGCTGCGCGCGCTCTTCCGGGCCTGTTGCCCGCCGTTTACGGCCGCGCAGCAGCGCCGCGAGGGTGCCGGGTGGGTGCAGCGCAGAGATGAGTCGCCGGCGCCGGCAGCGCCATCGCCAGCGAGTCGAGATGCAGCGACGGAGATTCTGCGCCAACGCTACGCCGCCGGGCAGCTCTCGCAAGGCGAGTTTCAGGGGATGTTGATCAACTTGCTCAAAGAGCGCTACATCGCCGGGAAGATTGATCAGAGCCAGTACGAGAAGCAGCTTGAGGTGCTGTTGCAACCGCCGCCAACGTCGGACAAGGTACTCCGTGCCTAGTGCTCGACCGCCGGTAGTGTGATCAAGAGCAACAGTCACGTCCGCGCCGCATCGGAGTGACACGTGTCTGCATCGCCGGAGCCTATGCTACCGACGGCGCAACTGACAGTTGCTCCTGGCGGCCAGTCATTTCTCCTCAGGAACGACCGCACTATCATTGGCCGGGTCCCGACGTGCGACGTGGTCCTGCCGGATCATCTGGTCTCCCGCCGGCACGCCGAAATCCGGCGGGAGTCGTTCGGCTACGCTGTTCGTGACATTGGGAGCAGCAATGGCACGTTTGTGAACGGCCAGCGGCTAGGTGCCGATGAGTCCCGGCCGCTGCGGGACGGCGACACGCTATGTCTCGGATCGAGCGGGCTGCAATTCCACGATCCGAGCGCCACGTTGCGCGTGCCGGGGCTGAGTGAAAGCGTGGCGGACGCGCCGGTCTTCCTCGACCATCGTCGGCAGGAGGCCTACGTGCGTGGCCAGCCGCTCTCCCTCGCGCCCAAAGAGTTCGCGTTCCTGGCCCTGCTCGCCGAGCGGCCCGGTGAAGTGCGGCGGCGCGCGGAGATTGCGCGGCTGGTCTGGCCGGAGCACGGCGGAGTAGTCAGCAACTACAACATTGACGTGCTGGCCAGCCGTCTCCGGCAACGCCTGAGCGCGGCTGCCGGGCGGGAGGCCGCCGGGTGGATCGTGACGGTGAAGAAGCGCGGCTACCGCTTGGTGGCCGGCGCGTGAGCGGTTGGTGGGGCGACCGGTCGGTGCTACGGCGGCAGACCGACCGGGCCGAGCTGATGGATCAGCCTGCTGCGCCGCCCGGCCTGTTGGCGCACAGCCTGGCCGACATGCGGCGCCTCAATCGGCTCTTCGGCTGGCAGCGGCCGGTGTTGCGCGCGGTGCAGCGCCTCGTGCCCGCGTCCGGTCCCTGTACCGTGCTCGACGTGGCGACCGGCTCCGGTGATCTGCCGCTCGCGCTGGCCAGGCTGCTGGCGCCGCGCCGTGGTCCTGTTCGCGTCATCGCCTCCGACGTACACCCCACGGTGCTGCGGTTGGGACGGCGGTATACGGCTGACAGCGGGACGGTGTGCTGGGTAGGCCACGACGCGCGGCTGCTACCGTTCCCGCGCGGCGGCGTAGACGTTGTTACCTGCGCCTCGGCGCTGCACCACTTCGATGAGCAGGACGCGGTTATCGTGCTCGCCGCGCTGGCGGCAGCCGCGCGGCGGGGGGTGGTGGTCACCGATGCGTCGCGCTCGCTGCTCGCGCTCCTTACCGTGTGCGTTCTCAGTCGGTTCAGCCGCAGCCCGTTGACCTGGCACGACGGGCCGCTGTCAGTGCGCCGGGCGTATACGGCCGATGAGGCGGTGGCACTCGCGCAGCGGGCCGGGTGGCGGCAGATTGAGGTGCAGCGCCTCATCCCGTTCCGCTGGCTGATCAGCGGCCGGCGCCCCGGCTAGTGGTGCGTGGCGTGGCTCCCCAGTGGGTCTGGCTTGCAGCCTGCGCCGCAATGACGGAGCCTGGGGTTCAGCACAGCCAGTTTGCAGACACGCCCTAGGCGCCATCCGGTGCTGCACCGCCGTTCAGCTCGACGGCAGCATTCACGCCGTTGACCTCCGGCGGCACGGCCAACTCCAGGTCTTCCTGAGAGATAATGGCGATGGATGACAACCGATCACCTGCTTTCAGGTTGATGAGGCGCACGCCCCGGGTGTAGCGGCCGGAGAGCCGGATCGAGTGCAGGGGCACGCGCAGCATGAGACCGTCGGCAGACGCCGCGAGGATTTCGGTATCACCGGACCGGACCGCTGCACAGCCGACGACCTGGCCGACCTTCTCGTTGGTCAGCAAGGCGCGCACTCCTTTTCCGCCGCGATGTTTGGGAGGGAACTCGCGGAACAAGGTCTTCTTGCCGTAGCCGTGGTCCGTGACCAGGAGTAGGGCGCCGGCCTCGTCTGCGCGCACGAGACCGACGACCCGATCACCGGCGGCTAGACGGATGCCGCGCACTCCGCCACTGGTCCGTCCGGAGCTGCGTAACTCGGTTTCGTGAAAGCGAATGCCCATGCCGGATGCGGTGACGACAACTACATCGTCCTGGCCGCTGGTGATGAGCATGCCACACAACTCGTCGCCGGGTTCCAGGTCCATCGTCTTCAGGCCGGCTTGCCGGGCCGTTGCATATGCCGCCAGCGGGGTACGTTTCACTTCACCCTGCGTCGTTGCTTGGAGCAGGTAGGCATCGTCGTGGAATGCTGCGAGCGGGAGGACGGTAGCAATGCGTTCCTCCGGCTCCAGCGCCACGAAGTTGACCAAGGAGGCGCCGCGGGCGGTGCGACTGGCATCCGGCAGCTCGTAGACGTGGGTCCGCAGCACCCGGCTGTGGGTGGTGAACAAGAGCAGCGAGTCGTGGGTGTGCGTGACAAAGAGGCGCGCGACAAGATCGTCGTCGCGGGTGGTGGCACCGATCACGCCGCGGCCGCCGCGGTGTTGCGCGCGGTAGTAGTGCAGTGGCATGCGCTTGACGTACCCGCGCTGTGTGACCACCACGGCGACGGACATGTCGGGCACGAGGTCGGCGTCGCTGAGTGATTCGCTCGCTCCAACGAGAATGGTGGTCCGCCGCTCGTCTCCGAAACGCTCTTTGACGGTAAGTAGCTCCTCGCGGATGAGCGCCCGGACACGCGCCGGGTCGGCGAGGATCTCCCGTAGGTCGGCAATAGTGCGGTGGAGATCGGCTAACTCGTCGGCGATCTTCCGGCGTTCCAGCGCCACCAGCCGCCGCAGCTGGAGGGCGAGGATGGCGTCGGCCTGCGTCTCGGTCAGCTCGAACCGGTCGATCAGGGTCTGCTGCGCCGCTTCGGTCGTGCTCGCGGCCCGGATGACGGCGATGACTGCATCGAGATGATCCAAAGCGATGGTCAGCCCCTCCAGCACGTGGGCGCGTGCCGCGGCTCGCCGCAGGTCGTACTGGGTGCGGCGCGTGATGACCTCTTGCCGGTACTGGAGGTAGTAGCGCAGTGCTCGCCGGAGGGTGAGGACGCGCGGCTGGCCGTCTACCAAGGCGAGCATATTCACGTTGAAGGCGCTTTGCAGGGCCGTGTGCTTGTAGAGCTGGTTGAGCACGGCCTGCGGCTGTACGCCACTTCTGATGTCAATGACGACGCGCAGCCCTTGGCGATCCGACTCATCGCGCATGCCGGTGATACCGGTGATGACCTTGCGCGTCACCAACTCGGCGATCTTCTCCTGCAAGGCAGCCTTATTCACCTGGTACGGCAGCTCGGAGATCACGATGCGGAAGCGGTCCGGGCCACTTTCTTCCACGGTCGCGCGAGCACGCATGACGACCCGGCCGCGCCCGGTGGCATAGGCGTCGCGGATTCCGTCCACGCCGACGATGAGACCGCCGGTGGGGAAGTCCGGTCCGCGCACCACGCGCTGGAGCGCCTCGACGGAAGTCTCGGGGTCGTCAATCAGGCGGATGAGGCCCTCAACCACTTCGCTCAGATTGTGCGGTGGGATTTTTGTGGCCATACCCACCGCGATGCCTTCCGCGCCGTTGAGCAGCAGGTTGGGTAGCCGTGCCGGGAGTGCCAGCGGCTCCTGTTCCGTGCCATCGAAGTTGTCATCGAAGTCAACGGTCTCTTTCTCGATCTCGACCAGCAACTCTTCCGCAATCGGGGTGAGGCGTGCTTCGGTATACCGGATCGCAGCGGGTGGGTCGTTGTCAATGGAGCCGAAGTTGCCCTGGCCGTCAATCAGAGGGTAGCGGAGAGAGAAGTCTTGGGCCATCCGCACCATTGCGTCATAGATCGCGCCTTCGGAGTGCGGATGGAACTTTCCCAGCACTTCGCCGATGGTGCGCGCACTCTTCTTGTAGGCGCTGTTGGCACGGGTGCCATTGGACCACATGGTATAGAGAATGCGCCGCTGGACCGGTTTGAGGCCATCGCGAGCATCCGGGAAGGCCCGGCCGACGATGACGCTCATGGCGTACTCGAGGTAGGAGGTCCGCATCTCCGTCTCGAACTGAATAGGGCGCACGATGCCGATACTGTCGGTCATGGACCCTCCGTATGTCTGCATGCTGGGCCGATCGCGGTGTGCGGCAAGGCCAATAAAGTGAGTAGAGCGGGGACCAACGAGGCGCTGTGAAACGCAGCCGAACAGTGGCTGCGGATACATGCTTTGGGAAGCGGCAAACGCCTCATGTATGTACGGTAAGTATACCGCACTGTCGCGATTTGTGCCGTCCGACGGTCGTGTATGGCCGGGTGAGTACCGCTAATCGGTACACGCGAACTACACTGCCCGGTCGGGGCCGGACCGCTTACAGCCGGGGCAGGATGAGGGCGAAATCGAGCCAGGCGACCAGGCTGCCAAGAAGCGTTCCGCCGGCAACTTGGGGGATGGTGTGCTGGGATGCACGCACCCGTGCCCAGCAGACGAGCGGCACAATGAGTATCCCTGGCAGGGCCGTGGGACCAAGCACATTGAGCAGTGCCGTGGTCGGGAGGGCGCTGCCGGCTGCGTGCATGCTGATCTTCCAGTGTTGGGTGATCGCTGCCATCAGGATACCCAGCAGCACGTAGCCGAGGGCGAGTGCCCAGATGTGCTGCGGTGCGGAGAGGCGGATCAACACCACGGCGCCGATGGTGCAACTGAGGATGCTGACGAGATAAGGGCGTAGCCGCTCTTCGACAAAAAACAGTTCAATGCCGCCGCGAATGTGCCGCCGCCGGATGAGTAAGCCGATGTAGGCGGTCGGAATAATGGCCATGAAGAGCGTGCTCACCAGTGCCGTGCGTGCAGCGACCAGTGGGTCTGCGACCAGATAGGCGCTCAATACGACCAGCGTGCCGATGGCAACCAGCGGCGGCATGAAGATGATGCCGATGAGCTTGGCCCAGCGGTGCTGCTCGGCCGCAGCCATTGACGACGCCGGAGCAGCAGCACCTAATTCGATTTGATTGGGCGCTGCTGGCGCATCGTTGCCCGGGAGCTGCACTACCGACGTGCCGGAAGCGGACGATAGAGCCAGACGTGGCGTGCTTCTGGCGTCGTCAGCCTCGCCGTTAGCTGCTTTCATAGAGGCCACTACGTCCCCCGCTCTTACGAACCAACCGCACGTGCTCCAAGCGCATCCCGCGGTCTACGGCTTTACACATATCGTAGACGGTCAGCCCCGCAACCGAGACCGCCGTCAGCGCCTCCATCTCCACTCCGGTCTTGCTCGTGGTGCGTACCTCGGCTTCGAGCAGCAAGCGTGACTGTGTGCGGTCCCAGTCGAAGCGCAAGGTGGCACCGGTCAGCGGCAGCGGATGGCAAAGCGGGATCAGCTCCGCAGTCTTCTTGGCCGCCATGATACCGGCCACCTGTGCCACCCCCAGCACGTCGCCTTTCGTGAGCGCTTGGCCCGCCGGGTCGGAGGCTTGTCCTTTCTGCTGGGCAATAATCAACTCCAGTGTAGCCGGCTCCATAACCAACTCGGCCCGCGCGATGGCCTCACGCTGGGTAGCGGGCTTTGCACCAACATCTACCATGCGTGCCCGGCCAGCAGCATCAAGGTGCGTCAACGGTCCAGGAGCAGCATTCATTGTGCGCCCTAAGCATACCATGCCGCATAAGGGTTTGTAGGGGCGTAGAGGGCTACGCTTGCCCTGGCGACAGTCGTGTGCGGGTGCTGAGAGGTCTCAGCGTGCCGGCGCCGGCGGCGCAGGACTGATGGGCACGGCGAGGAGGTCTTCTCCGACGACGATGGTCCCGTCGAACACCGCCGCGGCCTCGGCACACATGCGCTCGCGGAGGCCGGGGGCGAGCACTTGCTCGGTGAGATGTACGAGCACAAGGGTACGCACGCCGGCCTCTTGGGCGGTGCGGGCTGCATCGAGGTGACCGGAGCAGGCGGCGGTCATGCGGGGGTCGGCTTCCTCGCCGTTGATGAAGTGGCACATGTGCAGGAGTACGTCGGCCGCTTGCGCCAGTTTGGTCAGGCGCGGCGTCGGTGCGGTATCACCGCTGTACACGACGCTCCCGCCGGCCGCATCCAGCCGATACGCGACCGAGTGCAGGTGAGGTTGGCAGTGGCGCGTCTCAGCCACCGTCACCTGCCAATGGGTCCCGGGCACACTGGCCCCATCCTGGACTTCCGTGACGCGGGGCCGTGGCCACTGCCGCGGCAGGACACCACCCCGGCGCTGATAGATGGCCTGGCTGCCCCCGTGCCGGGTCCTGCCCTCCAGGTCCGGCCCCCAGACACCGGTCTCGTCGAAGAGCAGGCGCGTCATCTGCGCTACGCCGGGGGGGCCGCAGACCGCCAGATCGGGGATGCGCCCGGCGCCTTGATCCCAACGGGTGAGCACCAGGTAGGGGTAGTCATTGCAATGGTCGTAGTGGAGGTGGGTCAGAAAGAGATGCGTAACCTGTGTGGGCGCGATACCGGCTTCGAGCAACCGCCGCACTGCCCCGGGGCCGCAGTCGAAGAGCAGCCGATCAGCACCGCACTCGATCAGGAAGCTCGCGCCGGCCCGATCGAGGAGCGGGGTCGGTGTACCCGTACCAAGCAGTCTGAGGCGTAGCACCATGTTGGCTCCGTATCCGTCCTCTGCTAATCAGTGCAGCTAGTGTGCCATAGGCGGCGCCGGAATTGAAGTGGCTGGTCGTGAATGATGCCTCAACGCACTGCCCACGGGGCATCCTGATGCTGCACTGGGCGTAGGTTCTCAGCGGGCAAGGGCTTACGCTCAAGGACTGGTGCCGACTACGTACCCGGATGCTGCTATCCTTTGCAGGGCACGGGTCCCGCTCGCGTTCACCGAGCAGGCCGGCGACTAGACGATGACATGCCAGGTTCTACACAGTCGGAAGGAGCTATAGCGGTGCCGACTTGGCGGTCAGAGTGATGATCCGGCGTGTTAACATGGCGCCGAGACAACGACTGCGAGCTTTCTACGGTGCAGTCCGCGGGGCTATGTGGCTGCACGTGCTCATTATTCTCGGTGCCGGTGCGGCCGTGCGCTGGCCTCTGTTAGCGCTGGCGCCGTTTTTCACCACCGATAGTCGCTGCTGCTACTACCACTACGCCGCCAACCAGCTTCTCGCCGGCCAACCCTTCGACTCCGGGCTGCATCTTCCTCCCGGCTATTCCCTCTTCCTCGCCGCCATCCTCGCGGTCACTGATGGCAGCACTTCCGCTGCCATGCTCGTCCAGCATCTCCTGGGTCTCGCTGCCGGCTTGCTGGTCTATCTCATTGGGCGCCGCTTGTTTGGGCCGCTGGTCGGGCTGGTGGCCGCGCTGCTGACCGTGCTCGACGTGGAACTGGCGCTGTATGGGCACGCGGTCATGACCGAGACCCTCTTTACCGTGCTGCTGCTCTCTGCCCTAGCTGCGGCGTTATTGCGCTGGCCCGGCTCCATCTGGCTGAAGGTGGCCGGCTTTGGGATGCTGGCCGGCACTGCGACGTTGGTGCGGCCGACGGGGCTATTGCTGCCATGCTTGGTGCTGCTCCTGCCAGGGCTGGGGGCAGCGAGCGGTGCTGCGGAAGCCGCGGAAGCCGCGGAAGCCGGCGCCAGGCCCACCTGGTACAGGCGGCTCCGGTATGCCAGGCGGCGAGTAGGGCTGATGCTGGTGGCACTTGTGGGGGCGGGACTCATGGTGGTACCGGTGATGGTCTGGAATGAGCGTACGCATGGGGTGTTTGCGCTCACCACCTCGCTGCAGCGCAACATGCTCTATCCGATTGAGGAAGCCCCAGAGCGTCTGCTGCAGGGGCGTGGTGGGGGCGATCCGTTGCTGGGACAGATCAAGGCGACCATCAGGCATCATCCCACATCGCCCTGGACAGGGCCATATAACCGGTTGCTGGAGCGCTTTCATCTCTCGAACGAGGCGCTGGATCGGCTGCTGATGCGGGTGGCGCTGGACTTCGTGCGTGCCGATCCGCTGGCCTACATTGGCCATATAGTGATCCGTCTGCCGCCGCTCCTGACGGGAAGTGTGGAAGACGACGCTACAGCTGCGGATCTCGTGCAGTATGGACACCAGGAGTACGCCATCGCCGGTGGACCAGATCGGTTAGGCGTAAGTGCGTACGACTATGCGGCTGAATTGGAGGCGGCGCAGGCCTTCGATCAGAGCACATGGTTCCTTCACTTTAGCCTCTACGCTTGGGTGCTCCTTCTTTTGGCGGCCTTTGGCGGGACACGTCATTACGGCCGGTCAGCACTGCTGGTAGCCGTGATCCTCGCTATTACCGTCGTGTCTGCCGGCACGATCAGTGGCATCGTCGGGAGATATCGCTACCCGGTGACCTGGGCCATCTATCTCCTCGCCGCGGCTGGCGTGGCCGGACTGTTCGGCACGCTCCGCGTCGCGTTGATGTCTCCCGGCGGTCGCTGGCGCGGCCTGTGGCCCACGTCACCGGTCTGGCCCGCTGTGCGCCGTGGCCAGTTACCGCCGCTGGCCGCGTTGTTGGTCACGGCGGTTGTGCTCGCAGCCCTGGCTATGGGACATCGTGCCTTTGCCCAGCGCTCGCTGCCGGCGCTGGCGCCGGTCACACTCGACGAGCCAATGCTGGGTGCCCAACTCGACCGTCTTGACTGGCACCTGCCGGTTGAGCCACCGCAGCCCCGCCTCGTTGCGTTGGACCTCCCGGACCAGTTCTCGTTCGACCTCATCGGCCCGGACGGCTTGACCCCGGATGGTCAGGCTGATGCTCCTTTGCTGCTTAGTGTCAGACACGATGTATGGGACCTACAGACCCATGTGCTCAAGTTCGTCGAGCTTGGAAGCCATGACACACCCACTTGGGACACGACCGGCTGGTACCAACCGTTGCTCGTCATCAGAGTAGAGGACGGCGAGTACCTCTCGCAGCACACGGATCCCCGGAGCAAGGCGCTGAAGCTGCAGATTGGCGACCGGCTGCTGGTGCTCGCCGCTGCTCAAGAGCAACCGGTGATACCCGATCACCTCGGGGTGCTGCGCTTGCACCTGGACAGCGGCATCGTGTTGAGTTACCCGGTCGAAGCCGAACCGCTCGTGGTTCCGCGGCGAGACACTACGCCAGCGCCGCAAGATTGGCTGGCGCAGCACGCTGCCGCGTCTGCCCGGGTGGCGATTGTGCAGCGGGAGGAGGTGCGGGTAGTGGAAGCAGCTAACGCCTTCTCGGCTGGGACTCAGCCCGTCGCCGTTTCCCCCGACGACCAAGCCGCGATCCGCAAGTGGCTGCACGCGGCGACGCTGGACCGGCACGGGATCCAGTACGTCTGGGTGGGGAACTCGCTCGCGCTCAAGGGTGAAGCGGCGGCGGCGGTGCTCGACCCCACCCGCCTGCGACCGGTGCTGCTCCAGGTGCAGCCCGGCGAGTGTCCGGTGCGCTGGCGGGGCTTGTTCGTCGTGGCTACCGCCGCGGCGGCGACCGATGCCCCGCTGGTGCCGCTGACGGTCCCACATCCCCTGGCCGCGGCCGAGTTGCAGGGCATGATTCGCTTCAGTTCTGCGGCTGTGGGGGCGCTGGCACCGGGCGAGGCAACGACGGTCCAGCTAGAGGTGACCAACGGAAGTACGCAGCGGTGGTATGGGACGTGCAGTAGCACGACCTATCCGGTGGGCGTAGCGGTCGAGGGGCGGCGCAGACCGGAGGCTTCATGGATGCTAGTGGGGGAGAAGCTGCTGACTGACGACCTGCCAGCCGGCGGGACGGCCCGAGTAGGCGTGAAGATCACGGCCCCGCGTGAGGTGGGCCGGTACGAGCTGCGGGTGCGGCTGGTGCAGCGGCCGGATCGGGTCTCGCCTACTACGCCAGCGGTGGCGAGCCTGGTAGTCGAGGCGGGGAGTGGTGGTTAACGTGGTGGCTCAGTGGACCATCGCAGACGCTATCCTTGTGTGCATACCTGGTGGATAAACAGATACGACGGCGCAAGAACGAACAGCGTATGCAGCTTCGCAGTCGGCTCAGTTGGCTCAACTGGCGTCGCCTCTCTGGGGCGTTTGGCCGTGCGGCATGGCTGCATGTGCTTATTATTCTCGGTGCCGGTGCGGCTGTGCGCTGGCCGCTGTTAGCGTTGGCGCCCTTGTTCACGACCGATAGTCGCTGCTGTTACTACCACTATGCTGTCCACCAGCTCCTCGCCGGCCAACCCTTCGACTCGAATATGCTGCATCTTCCTGGTTACGCTGCCTTCCTGGCGGCAATACTGGGCGTCACTGGCACCCATACGTTTGCTGTCGTGCTCATTCAGCACGCTCTCGGCTTGGCCACCGGCCTGCTTGTCTATGCCAATGGCAGACGCCTCTTCCATCCGCTTGTAGGTCTGCTTGCTGCGCTGGCTACAGTCTTGGATGTAGAACTCGTCCTCTATGAGCACGAGATTATGCCGGAAACGCTCTTCACCTTCCTCATAGTCAGTGCGGTTAGTATTCTAGTGCTTGGGCTTGAGCGATACCACTGGCGAGCCGCCGCCCTCTTTGGCGTAGTGGCCGGGCTGCTGGTCATGGTGCGACCAGCAGGGCTTATGTTCGCAACCGTTGTAGTTGTAGCTCCGCAAAGGGGAGCGTTAGGAGGGCGAGCGAAGGTTACGCTTGCGGCTTTGGCGGGATTGTCTGTTATCTTACTACCGGTAATGGTCTGGAATAAGAATCAATACGGTGTTTTTGCACTTACATCATCTATGCAAAGAAATATGCTTGTTAGAATAGGAGATGACCTTGTGGGGGTTGCAAGCGAATCATCACTCCATCGTCTGCTGCAAGATCGGGGTACTGGTGATCCACTTCTAGGCCAGATTAAAGCGACGATAGTCAATCATCCTGAAGGCCCCGGCGGATCAATATGGGGTAGATTGGAGTATCGCTTCGATTTCACAACTATTGAGTTGGATCGGTATCTGCAACGAGTTGCGATTGACTATATTCTTGCTGATCCAGTAGGCAACACTATAGAAACCATTCGCCGTGCTATGCTGCTGCTTGCCGCACCGCAGGGTTACGCATCTGCCGCCGGACTGGTCGGCTGGACATGGGCAGAAATCGAGGTGGCTGGTGGTCCGGACCGGCTCGGGATACGTGACTATGATCTACGTCGCGATCAGGAACAGGCACAAGCCTACGATCAGGCAACTTCCTGGTTACGGTACGGCCCTTACGCCGGTGCATTGGTAGTACTCGCTGTTCTTGCTCTAAGTCGATACCCGGGCCGAGCGGTCCTCCTTGTTGCCAGCCTGAGTCTTGTGCTTCTGCCAGCGGCAGGTAGTGCAGGCCTTGAAACCCGGTACCGGTATCCTGTCATCTGGGTAGTCTACTTACTGGCAGCGGTTGGCGTGGGCTTGCTTGTTTCGGAAATGAAGACTGCCTGGGCGGCCCGTACTCTACGGTGGCGTACTCTACTCGTCGGGCGAGGCTGGGACGGTTTCAAAGGCGGTCAGTTACCGATCGCATTCGCCGTACTCGTTAGCTCGCTCGCCGTGCTGGGGTTTGCCCTGGTCGCGGGGCGCGGTGCCTTCGCTCACCGCTCGCCGGAGGTGCCAATGGTGTCCACACTCGCCATTAGCGGATCACTGTTGAGCGAGCGGCTTGACCGTCTCGACTGGCGCTTGCCGGCCGCACAACCAATATCCCGACTCGTTGCGCTGGGACTACCGGCCCAACTCTCGTTCGACCTCGTCGGCCCGGACGGCTTGACCCCGGATGGTCAGGCTGATGCTCCTTTGCTGCTGACTTTGGGCCATGAGGTGCCGGGTCAGGTGCTCAAGTTCGTTGAGCTGGGGAGCGCAAGCAGGCCTCACTGGGACACGACCGGCTGGTACCAACCGTTGCTCATCATCAGAGTAGAGGACGGCGAGTACCTCTCGCAGCACACGGATCCCCGGAGCAAGGCGCTGAAGCTGCAGATTGGCGACCGGCTGCTGGTGCTCGCCGCTGCTCAAGAGCAACCGGTGATACCCGATCACCTCGGGGTGCTGCGCTTGCACCTGGACAGCGGCATCGTGTTGAGTTACCCGGTCGAAGCCGAACCGCTCGTGGTTCCGCGGCGAGACACTACGCCAGCGCCGCAAGATTGGCTGGCGCAGCACGCTGCCGCGTCTGCCCGGGTGGCGATTGTGCAGCGGGAGGAGGTGCGGGTAGTGGAAGCAGCTAACGCCTTCTCGGCTGGGACTCAGCCCGTCGCCGTTTCCCCCGACGACCAAGCCGCGATCCGCAAGTGGCTGCACGCGGCGACGCTGGACCGGCACGGGATCCAGTACGTCTGGGTGGGGAACTCGCTCGCGCTCAAGGGTGAAGCGGCGGCGGCGGTGCTCGACCCCACCCGCCTGCGACCGGTGCTGCTCCAGGTGCAGCCCGGCGAGTGTCCGGTGCGCTGGCGGGGCTTGTTCGTCGTGGCTACCGCCGCGGCGGCGACCGATGCCCCGCTGGTGCCGCTGACGGTCCCACATCCCCTGGCCGCGGCCGAGTTGCAGGGCATGATTCGCTTCAGTTCTGCGGCTGTGGGGGCGCTGGCACCGGGCGAGGCAACGACGGTCCAGCTAGAGGTGACCAACGGAAGTACGCAGCGGTGGTATGGGACGTGCAGTAGCACGACCTATCCGGTGGGCGTAGCGGTCGAGGGGCGGCGCAGACCGGAGGCTTCATGGATGCTAGTGGGGGAGAAGCTGCTGACTGACGACCTGCCAGCCGGCGGGACGGCCCGAGTAGGCGTGAAGATCACGGCCCCGCGTGAGGTGGGCCGGTACGAGCTGCGGGTGCGGCTGGTGCAGCGGCCGGATCGGGTCTCGCCTACTACGCCAGCGGTGGCGAGCCTGGTAGTCGAGGCGGGGAGTGGTGGTTAACGTGGTGGCTCAGTGGACCATCGCAGACGCTATCCTTGTGTGCATACCTGGTGGATAAACAGATACGACGGCGCAAGAACGAACAGCGTATGCAGCTTCGCAGTCGGCTCAGTTGGCTCAACTGGCGTCGCCTCTCTGGGGCGTTTGGCCGTGCGGCATGGCTGCATGTGCTTATTATTCTCGGTGCCGGTGCGGCTGTGCGCTGGCCGCTGTTAGCGTTGGCGCCCTTGTTCACGACCGATAGTCGCTGCTGTTACTACCACTATGCTGTCCACCAGCTCCTCGCCGGCCAACCCTTCGACTCGGACCTGCACTACCCTCCTGGCTACGCGGTGTTTCTGGCTAGTGTGCTGCGGGTCGCGGATCTGGATACTGCTGCCGTGACCTTCGTCCAGCATGGACTGGGGCTGGCTACTGGTGTGCTTGTCTACTTCCTGGGTCGCCGCCTGTTTGGGCCACTGGTCGGCCTCGCTGCCGCGCTGGTGACCGTGCTGGACGCGGAGTTGGCGCTATATGAGCACGCCGTCATGGCCGAGGCGCTCTTCACCGGCTTGTTGGTCGGTGCTATCGCCCTCTTGGTGCTTGGTGTGGCGCGCTATCCCTGGCCGACGGCGGCCGGATGCGGCTTTCTCCTGGGCCTGGCCACACTCGTCCGGCCCGTCGGACAGTCGCTCCCACTCGTGCTGCTCTTCGTCCCGGCAGCCATCTCTGTCGGTAAGCGCCTCCGGCTGACCGGTATAGCGGTAGCCAGTATGGTGGCGTTCCTGCTGCCGGTCATGCTGTAGAATGCTTGCGCCTATGGCCGGTTCGGACTGACCGCTTCCCTCCAACGGAATATGCTGTATGCCATCGAGATAGCGCCGGACCGGCTGCTGCGGGATCGTGGTGGTGGAGACCCGTTGCTTGGGCAAATCAAGGCAACGATCGGGTATCATCCCACATCGGCTTGGGGAGGGCCGTATGGGCGGGTGCAGGCGCGCTTTCACCTGTCGAACGCGCAGCTTGACCCGCTGCTGACGCGCGTGGCCAGCGACTTTGTGCTGGCGGACCCGTGGGGATATCTCGGACAGATGCTGCAACGGCTCTCGGTGATGCTTACTACCGGGGACGCGACAGCCACCGGCCTGGTGGCCTGGTCAGAGCACCAACATGCGCTGGCCGGGGGAGCGGCGGCGTTAGGTGTGGCGGACTATGACGCTGCGGCCAACCGCGCTAAGGCGCAGACCTTCGACGCAGCGACACGCTGGCTGCAGTTCGGCTCCTATGCCTGGGTATTCCTGGCCCTGGCTGCCTTTGGGGGAAGCCGCTATTACGGCCGGTCGGCCTTGCTGGTGGTCGTGATTCTGGCCATTACCGTTGTGTCTGCCGGCACGATCAATGATGTCGTCGTGCGGTATCGCTACCCGGTGATGTGGTCCATCTACCTCTTAGCCATGGCTGGTGTGGCCGGCCTGTTCGGCACGCTCCGCGTCGCGCTGGCTCAGTGGTCAAGGGTCAAGGAAGCACGGGCCATGGACCACCGGCCACGAGCTACTGGTGGGATTTGGCCCACGATACGCCGCGGCCAGCTACCGTTGCTTGGCACGCTGCTCGTCACTGTGGTCGTGCTGGCAGGCCTGGCCGCGGGACGCAATGCCTTCGCTGCTCGTCCGCTGGCGATTCAACCCCCGCCAACACTCGACGGTAGCGGGCCGCCGTTGCGTGCCCGACTCGACCGACTCGCCGAGCATTTGCCGGCCGCGCAACCGGTACCCCGCCTCGTCGCGCTAGGCCTCCCGGTCCCGCTCTCGTTCGACCTCATCGGCCCGGACGGTCTGGTCCCGGATGGTCAACCCGATGATCCTTTGCTGCTGACCGTCGGCCCGGAGGTACAGGGGCAAGTGCTCCAGTTTGTTGAGCTGGGGAGCGCGAACAAGCTGATCTGGGACACTACCGGCTGGTTCGAGCCGTTGCTCGTCATCAGGGTGGATGATGGCGAGTATGTTTCTCAGCACACGGATCCCCGGAGCCAGGCGCTGGAACTGCGCCCCGGTGACCGGTTTCTCGTGCTCGCCTCTGTCCCAGAGCAACCTGTAGTGCCCGCTTGGTGCAGCAGCTTACGCTTGCACCTGGGCAATGGCATCAGGCTCAACTATCCGGTCGAGCCTGAACCGTTCATGATCTCCCCGCAACACGCCGCGCCGGCGGCGCACTGGCCGGCGCAAGGGTGTCCATCCTCACCGGAGCCTTCCCAGCGCGAGCGGTCGACCGGTTCGTATCGCGGGGTAGCGCTCGGCGACCGAGAAGACAATGCCGATATCCGGGCGTGGATTGATCGCTTCGGCTCGCTGGGCCACGGCGCGGCCAGCTATGACGAGTGGATCAGCGGCGCCAAGCCCCGCGACGCTGCCGGGCAACCGCGTGCTTTCCATCATGGCGTGTTACTTGATGCCCCTGAGACGAATGAGGCCTCCGTAGGTTGTTCAGCCGCCGTGATGGACACGCTAGGAGCTTTTTTCAAATTATTAGGTGTGCGAATTAAACTAAGGAGAGCCGTTGCATGATATTCAGATTGAACTTGCTAATGAATAGTGGTCGGGTTGGGGCGTTTCGCGGTGCGCTTTGGCTGCACGTGCTCATTATTCTCGGTGCCGGTGCCGCGGTTCGGTGGCCACTGCTGGCGCTGGCGCCGTTTTTCACCACCGATAGTCGCTGCTGCTACTACCACTACGCCGCCAACCAGCTTCTCGCCGGCCAGCCGTTCGACTCGGACCTGCACTACCCTCCTGGCTATGCGGTGTTTCTGGCTAGTGTGCTGCGGGTCGCGGATCTGGATACCGCTGCCGTGACCTTCGTCCAGCATGGCTTGGGGCTGGCCACTGGTGTGCTTGTCTACTTCCTGGGCCGCCGCCTGTTTGGGCCACTGGTCGGTCTTGCTGCCGCGCTAGCGACCGTGCTGGACGCGGAGCTGGCGCTGTATGAGCACGCCGTCATGACCGAGGCGCTCTTCACCATATTGTTGGTCGGTGCGATCGGTCTCTTGGTACTCGGCGTGGCGCGCTATCCCTGGCAGACGGCGACCGGATTTGGGCTTCTCCTGGGGCTGGCTACGCTGGTCCGGCCCGTCGGACTGCCGCTCCCGCTCGTGCTGCTCCTCGTCCCGGCGGCCGCTCCCTTTGGTAAGCGCCTCCAACTGACCGGCATGGCGGTAGCCGGCACCGCGTTGATTCTCCTGCCGGTCATGCTATGGAATGCTCGCACTCATGGCCAGTTCGGTCTGACCGCTTCCTTCCAGCGAAGTATGCTGAATCCCATCGAGGCGGCACCGCATCGACTGCTGGCGAAGCGAGGTAGTGGCGACCCTTTGCTGGGCCGGGTCAAGGCGACGATCAGTCATCACCCCACATCGGCTTGGGTAGGTCCCTATGAGCGAGTGCTGGAGCGCTTTCATCTTTCGAATGCACAGCTTGACCCGCTGCTGACGCGCGTGGCCAGAGACTTTGTGCTGGCGGACCCGTGGGCGTATCTCAGACATACACTACAACAGTTCGCAATGCATCTTACTACCAGTGAAGGGGCAGTTGAGGTTGTAGGATGGTCGCAGCGCGAGTATGCGCTGGCCGGTGGAGCAGCGGCGTTGGGTGTGGCGGACTATGACGCTGCTGCCGACCGTGCCACAGCACAGGTCTTTGACGCGGCGACACGCCGGCTGCAGTATGGCTCCTACGCCTGGGTGCTAGTCACCCTGGCGGTCTTTGGGGGGACTCGTTATTACGGCCGGTCTGCCCTGCTCGTAGCCGTGATTCTGGCTATCACCGTTGTGTCTGCCGGCACGATCAACGGCGTTGTGGTGCGGTACCGCTATCCGGTGACCTGGGCCATCTACCTCCTCGCCGCGGCTGGGGCGGCCGGTTTGTTCGGCATGCTCCGCGCCGCGCTGGCCCAGTGGTCAGTAGCCGGTAGCCAGGGGACAGGGGGCAAGGATGTACGGGCCACGGACCACCGGCCACGAGCCACTGGTGGGGTTTGGCCCACGATACGCCGCGGCCAGTTACCACCGCTGGCCGCGCTACTCATCACTGTGGCCGTGCTGGTGACCCTGGCTGCAGGACGCAGTGCCTTCGCCCAACGCTCGCCGGTAGTTCGTCCCCTGCCAACCCTCGGCGGTAGCGGGCCACCGCTGAGTGCGGTGCTCGATGCTGCACGCGCCAGCACGCTGGCGTTGGATTCCCGCGTACCCGGGAATGACGGGAAGGAGGGGCCGGCACCACGGACCGCGGTCTTGCTTCTCGCTGCCGACCAGGCCGTTGACGTGGTGGGGACGGTGGATGAGCGGCCGGATGGCCAGCGCGATCATACCGTCCTGCTGGCGCTTGGTCAGGAGGTGGATGGCCAGCGTGTGACCTTCGTTGAGCTTAGGGGTTCCGACGGTACCATTTGGGATACGACGGGATGGTACGGCCCTCTGCTCGTCTTTCATCTCAATGGTGGCGCAGTACTGTCGCCGCGGGCTGCACCGTTGCCCTTGCCCCCGCAGCTGCTTCGCGGCGACCATCTGCTGCTCCTTGCCGCCGCGACGAACGAGTCGCTTGACACACCATCCTTCCGCGAGGTGACGCTCCATTTCCGCGACGGTCGGAGCCACACGTATCCGATTGATACAGCCCCATTACCGGCTAGCCAGGTAGCCTCTACGCCGGAGCTGACGCCGGAGCACTGGTTGGCGAGCTACGCGGCACCAGACGCTCGCGTTGCTGTCATACAGCGGGAAGTGGCCATGTTTATGGCGGCAAGCGTGGCCCCCCACGCTGCGCTGCAGTCTATCGAGCTACCGGCCGACGACCAAGCCGCGATCCGCAAGTGGCTGCACGCGGAGACGCTGGACCGGCACGGGATCCAGTACGTCTGGGTGGGGAACTCGCTCGCGCTCAAGGGTGAAGCGGCGATGGCGGTACTCGACTCCACGCGCCTGCGACCGGTGCTGCTCCAGGTGCAGCCCGGCGAGTGTCCGGTGCGCTGGCGGGGCTTGTTCGTTGTGGCTACCGCCGCAGCGGCGACCGATGCCCCGCTGGTGCCGCTGACCATTCCGCATCCCCTGGCCGCGGCCGAGTTGCAGGGCGCGCTGCGCTTTGGGGACGGAGTGGCTGGGCCGCTGGCGCCGGGCGAGACGACCATGGTCCAGCTAGAGGTGACCAACGGGAGTATGCAGCGGTGGTATGGGACGTGCAGTAGCCCGGCCTATCCGGTGGGCGTAGCGGTCGAGACGCGCCGCGCGCCGGAGGCACCCTGGACACTGGTCGGGGAGGCGCTGCTGACGGACGACCTGCCGGCCGGCGGGACGGCCATGATGGCGGTGGAGATCGTGGCTCCGCGTGAGGTGGGCCGATACGAGCTGCGGGCACGGCTGGTGCAGCGGCCGGATGGGGTCTCGCCCGCTACGCCAGCGGTGGCGAGCCTGGTGGTCTCGGATTAGGTGCGGTCTCGGGGGCAGATCGTCGAGATGACGAGTCCCTGTAACACCTCCGGACTTCTCGGCCAAGTAGTTCTATGGAGCCAGGAGAAGTTGGCGGCCTCGGCTGTGAGGGTCTGGCGGGGTTTCGGAGATGCGCGTGACACGGGAGATGGCGCCCGGTGGGCCGGTGGCTGTTTCGGTGACTGCTGATGATGGCGCCGGAGCTACGCCGTCTATAGCCAGCGGATCGGGCGACTCCGGTGCGTCGTCGGGTGCCGTCTTGGGTGCGGCTATCGAGCGAGACTTTGTGGGTCTCCAGCGCGCGGTGGAGCTGCTCGTGTGGCGCTTCCTCGTGCGGCAAGGTCGTCCGCTCAACCATGAGGCGCTCCGCACTACCGCAGAGGACGTGCTCCAAGAGGCCATCGCGCGGGTCCTGAAGCGGGCGGCGGCGTATGATCCACAGCGCTCGGCTCACGCTTGGGTGCTCGGGTTTGCCATCAAGGTGCTCCAGGAGCGGCGGCGGCGGGAGCTACGTGAGCGGCAGTATCTCGTTGCCGATAGCGGTGGTTCTTCTCCGGGGGCGGAGCAAGCTCCCAACACCCTGCTGGAGCGCGTCAGCGACCTGGCAACGACCGACCGGCAAGGGCTGCTGGAGCTACTTGATCTCGTGAATGCTGCCGACCGGCGCGTGCTGACGTTGCGGTTTGTTTACCGGCTGCACGGACTAGAGCTGGCGGAGGCGTTAGGCATCTCGCATGGCGCCGCGCGCACGCGGTTGAGCCGTGCGTTGAGCCGCTTGGCCACGGCCTATCACCGGGCCGACCGGTTCGCTGGGGATGGTGCGGCCGAGGAGGGTTAGCGATGCCAGATAGCAATGGTGTGGATGACCGGCCAGCGCCGCACGATCCAATGGAAATCGGTGGTGCAGCCCTGGTTGAGCACCGCGAGCGCCAGCGGGAGTTGGTGCTGTGTCGCTATGTGCAGGCATTCGACCGCGGTGACTTGGCTGCTCTGGCCGACGCTCTGGCGCAGGCGACGGGCGATCCGGAGCTTGACCGGCAGATCATGGCGGTGAATACGGCTCTGCACAGCGAGGCGGGACTCCGGCCATTGGAGGAACTGCCGGCGTTCCGGTACGCCAGCGCTGCCCGTCGTAAGGCCAGTAGCCGCCACGGAGAGCTTGTTACCACGACAGTTGGGGCCGCTGCCGATCGCGGATCGGACGGCCGCGTCCTAGCGCGCGCTCTAGGGCCGGCGATCAGTGGCCGGCAGATACCGGGTCGTGGCCTGGCACAGAAAGGAGAGGAGCCGATGGAGGTTTCGAGGTCGCGTTTGTCGCGTTTTGGGCTGGCGTGGGCTGGCCAATGGCACTGGCGGCTGGCGGCGGCAGTGGCCGTCGTGGTGGTCGTGCTGGGAGGTGTGCTGGCGACGCCGGCCGGCCGGGCCGTGGCGACGGAGTTGCTCGGGCAGTTCCGGGTGCAGAAGTTCGCGCTCATCACGGTCGCACCAGAGGACCCAATGGCAAACTTCGCTAGCCTGGAGCAGCTTGGCACATTACATGTGCCCGAATATACCGAGGGCCGGGAGGGGCGCACGGAAGACAGCATTGCCGCGGCGGAGGAACGAGCCGGATTTGCCGTGCGGCAGCCCGCGCACCTCCCTTCCGAGCTAGCGGCAGACCCGCAGATCCGCACGACGCCGGCTTCCACGGCGAGCTTCACCGTGGATCGAGACAAGGCCCTGGACTACCTGGCGGAGCAGGGTCACTCCGACGTCAACGTGCCAGAAGCGCTGGACGGCTCCATGATTCATCTGACTGTATCGGCAGCCGTGGTGTTGATCTACGGCGACGATGCCGGGCAGGTGTCGCTAGTGGTTGGCCAGTCACCTAGCCCGACGGTGACCGTGTCCGGTGGTGTGACGCTGGAGCAGTTCCGCTCGTTCCTGTTGAGCGTGCCGGGTCTGCCGGCCGACACGGTAGATCAACTGCGGGCGATTGACGACTGGACGCAGACGTTGCCGATTCCGGTGCCGCAAGACGCTTCCGTCTCGCGGCACGTGACGGTTGCCGGTGCGCCTGGGGTCAGCGTGCAGGATGCCCAGACGCGGCATGGGGTTGTGGTGTGGCAGCGTGACGGCATGGTGTACGGAGTAGGCGGGAGCTACGGTGAGCAAGAGCTGCTGGCCGTCGCCGTCTCCCTGCAATAGCGACCATGGCTGCGCGTACCGATGGGCCGATGCCCAGCCAGGTCGGCACAATCCGAAGGAGCTATGGTGGTGCCGACCTGACTGAGCAGACCGAGCGGTCAGGATGGGCTATCGAAACCGAGGGGCTGCGGAAGGTCTACGGTCGCTTCGTCGCCTTGGAGGACCTCACGCTCCACGTCGCGCACGGTGAGGTCTTCGGCTTTCTCGGGCCGAACGGTGCCGGCAAGACGACGGCGCTCAAAATCCTGCTCGGCTTGGCTGCCGCGACGAGCGGTAGTGGGCGCGTTCTGGATCGGCCGGTTGGCGACCGGGCCGCGCGGCGGCGCATCGGCTACCTCCCGGAGCACTTCCGTTTTCCCGACTGGCTGACCGGCAGCGAGTTCGTGGACATTCACGGCCGCCTCGCCGGGCTGTCACGCACCGAGCGTCGCGAACGGGTGCCCCAGGCGTTGGCTACCGTCGGGCTGACGGCAGCGGCCGATAAGCAACTCCGCACCTACTCGAAGGGGATGCAGCAGCGCGTCGGGCTGGCGCAAGCCATTGTCCACCGGCCCACCCCTGGAGCAGGTCCAGGGCAAGGCTTTGTGGTCTTTCTGGATGAGCCAACCTCGGCGCTCGACCCGCTGGGCCGCCGTGACGTGCGTCATCTGATCAGCCGGCTGCGTGAGGAGGGGGTGACGGTCTTCCTCAACTCGCATCTCTTGAGCGAGGTGGAGCTGGTGTGCGACCGCGTAGCCATCGTAAACCACGGCCGGGTGGTGCGCGCGGGGGCGCTGGCCGACTTGCTTGTCGGTGAGCACGTGCTGCGGCTCACGGTAGACAGCGCCACCGCGGAACTGGTGGCGGCGCTCGGCGCTTGGGGCACCGTCGAGCGCCTGGATGAACGGGTGACGACGCCGGAAGCGCAAGGGGGCCGCTCGCCGCTTGCGCTTCCGGCACCTCAGGAGCTACGGATCGTCACGTCGGGACCGGAAGCTGCTCCGGCGGTGGCCGCGGCGGTCGTCGGGCAGGGTCGCCAACTGTTCGCGCTGGTTCCCGAGCAGCACTCCCTGGAGGAAGTCTTTCTGGGCGCTCTCGGCGCGGCCGGTGACGGGGAAGGGGCGACGCCATGAGTCATCCCGTTATCCTGGTTGCGGAGTTGACGATCCGTGAAGCCGCCCGCCGGCGCATTTTCCTGGCCATCATCCTGCTCAGTCTGCTGTACGTGGCGCTCTTCGGCCTCGGGTTCGCTTTCTTGATCGAAGAGGTCAAGCGGGAAGAAGTCGCCCGGGCAACATCGGAAGGGGCGCAGCAGGCTATGGCGCTGGTGCCGCCGGTGATGACGACTCTGGGGATTTACGGCCTCAATCTCATGGCCGGGGGCGCAGCGCTTTTCTTGGGCGCCGGCACTCTCGCAGGTGAAGTGGCGTCGGGGCTGATGCAGGTGGTGGCGGCCCGGCCGTTGCGTCGTGGGGACATCGTGGTGGGCAAATGGCTGGGCTTGCTAGGCATTGCCGCTCTCTATATGGCCGGAACGTTTGCGCTGCTGTTGCTCGTTGTGTGGGTACTGTCGGGTTACTTACCGCCGCTGCCGCTGCCGGCCATTGGGCTGCTGCTGCTGGAGATGGCGTTGCTGCTGGCCATTGCCCTGCTGGGTAGCTCGCTCTTCTCCACGGTCACGAACGGTATCATCATCTTCATGCTGTACGGCGCGGCCTGGATCGGCGGGTTCATCGAGCAGATTGGCGCGGTGCTGGAGAGCGACGTCATGGTCAATCTGGGCATTATCGTGAGCCTGCTGATGCCCAGCGACATCCTCTGGCGCGCGGCCTCGTTCTATCTGCAACCGGCCCAGCTACTCTTGCTGCAGAACGCGGCGGCGAGTGGTACTGGCCTGCCGTTCGCCGCGAGCGCGCCCACTGCCCCGGCCATGCTGATCTGGGCCGGCCTCTACAGTGTGGCGGCGTTAGGCGGCGCTGTCGCCGTCTTCAGCCACCGGGACCTGTAGGGCCAGGGGGTAGATGCAATACCGGCCTGCACCTGTATAGGGTCTCCCGCTGCACCGGGGGCGGGCGCGGCTACCCGACGGTGGCGAGGCGCTCGGCTTGGTCCGCTTGCGCGAGTGCTGCGATGAGGTCGTCGAGGCTGCCGTCGAGGATGCTCGGCAGATTACTCGTCGTCAGGCGGACGCGGTGATCGGTCACGCGATCCTGAGGGAAGTTGTAGGTCCGTATCTTCTCGTTGCGGTCCCCGCTGCCGATCTGTGAGCGGCGGGCATCGCCGCGTGCTGCCGCGTGCTGCCGCCGCTGCCGGTCGAGCAGGCGGGCACGCAGCACCGCGAGCGCCTTTAGCCGGTTCTTCAACTGCGAGCGCTCGTCTTGACAGGTCACGACCATGCCGGTGGGCCGATGGGTGATCCGTACCGCGGAGTCGGTGGTATTCACGCTCTGACCACCGTGGCCGGATGAGCGGTACGTCTCGAAAACGAGGTCCTCGGGGTCAATCTCGACCTCCACCTCTTCCGCGACCGGCAGAACGGCCACCGTGGTCGTGGACGTATGGATGCGCCCGCTGGCTTCCGTCGTCGGGATACGCTGGACCCGATGCACACCGCTCTCATACTTGAGCTGGCTGTAGACGCCACGCCCGTTTACCTGGAAGATGGCCTCCTTGTGGCCGCCGATTCCGGTTTCGTTGAGGCTCACGAGGTCCACCTTCCAACGCTGGCGCTCGGCAAAGCGGACGTACATGCGGTAAAGCTCGGCTGCGAACAGCGCCGCCTCCTCGCCACCCGCACCGGCCCTGATCTCCACGATGACGGCCCGTTCGTCGTTCGGATCGGGGGGCAGCATGGCCAGCCGCAGGTCGTGGGTGAGCTGTTCCACTCGCTCTTCCAGCTCCGCAATCTCGTCGCTTGCCAACTCGGATAGCTCCGGGTCGTCCGACTCGGCCAGCACCGACCGTGCTCCCTCCAGCTCCTCATCGAGGCGACGCAGGTCACGGTAGAGCGAGACGGGGTGCTTCAGGCGGCTCTGCTCTTGGCCGTATGCGCGCAGCAGATTCGGGTTGGCGAGGGTTTCGGGCGCCGTGAGGAGGCTCTCAAGCTCCGTGTAGCGGGACTGTAGCTGGTCCAGCTGATTAATCATGGGTGCCGTTGGTGGCATGATGCACCTCTCATAGGCAGTGAGTGTCTGACCGGGAGCGCGTGCTTCGGGCTAGGCTGCTAACCGGGTGCCGGGCTGGCGGCGGCCGGGTGGTTCGCCTCATACGTTAGCAGCCGGCGCAGCGCCTCAATCGCCACTTCCACCTGACTGACATCCGGTTCGCGGGTGGTCAGGCGTTGTAATAGCAAGCCTGGGGCCATCAGCGCGCGAAGGGCCGCTCGGTGGCGCCGGGCGGCGGCGAATCGCAGGAACTCGTAGCTCACTCCGGCGATTACGGGTACGAGCAGCACTCGCGAGGCTAGCCGGACGGGCAGCGCCGGGCGGCCCAGCAGGCTGAAGATCGCAAGGGACAGCACGATGACCACAAGTAGAAAGCTCGTCCCGCATCGTGGGTGGACCGTACCGTAGCGGCTCACCTGCTCGCGTTCGAGCGGCACGCCGGCCTCGAAGGCGTTGATCGCTTTGTGCTCGGCGCCGTGGTAGGCGAAGACGCGGCGCACGTCGGCCAGTAGCCCGATCAACGTGATGTAACCCAGCAGGATGGCGAGTCGCACCAATCCCTCGATCAGGTTGCTGGCCACGGACCAAGGGATCAGCGGGTCAACCGTGCGGACGAGTAGCAGCGGTAGGACGAAGAATAGGCCGATGCCCATGGTGAGGGCAAAGGCCATGGTCCCCCAGAGCACCCCTTGGGGCATCGCTGTCGGTTCTTCCGGTGGAGCGGCCGGTTCCTCGGCAGCTTGGTGGTCGGATGGAACTGTGGTGGGCGCATTGTCGTCCGGGTTCGGCTCTGCGGCAGCGGCTACGTTGGCGGAGAAGGCCAGCGACCGCATGCCGAGCACCAACGTATCCCACAGCAGCACCATGCCGCGGATGAGGGGCAGCCGTGCCCAGCGACTGCGATGGCGCGCCGAGCGCAACGGCTCGACGTGAACCACGGTATGCCCGGCCGGATGACGCACAGCGACCGCCAGCGCGCGGTGGCTACGCATCATCACCCCCTCGATGACTGCCTGCCCCCCGTAGTTGGGGATCGAGGGCGCTGCCGTGCTCTCCATCCGTGGCCGTCCTCCCGGCCCAAAGCGCACTCGCCGCCCATGCCTCTGGTGTACTGCTCGCTACGTCAAAAGAAGGTAGGGCGGATCAACCCTACCTTCCCCTAGCGTGAGCGTCGGTACGCTAACCGGCGGTGGCTTCGGCCGTCTCGGCCGCCGCATCGCCTGTGTCGGGCGTTTCTGCCGAGAGGCCAAAGCGGCGATGGAAACGCTCGACCTGACCGGCGGAGTCGACGATGCGCTGCTGGCCCGTGAAGAAGGGATGGCACGTCGAGCACAGCTCCACGCGGATCTCCGGGCGCGTCGAGCCGGTCGTCCACGTGTTGCCGCAGGAGCAAATGACCTTCGTGTCGTCATAGTAGCGCGGGTGGATGTCCGATTTCACGCTGGTTACCTTTCGTCTCTTTCGCTGGTGCCTGCTCGGCGATACCCGGCCGGAGGCTGTCCGCAACGGCAGCGCCGGGGCGAGGGATGTACCGCTCTAAGTATATCACTGCATGAAGCAAGTAGCCGTCAGCTATCGGCTATCGGCGAATGGGTGGCTCCTGACACCGTGGCAAGCTGGGCGCTGATGGCTACCCGGGTGGTGGGGTGAGCCGATGCAGGTCGACGACAAGCCGCTGTCCCCGGTCGTCGAAAGGCACGGCCTGGACTGCATCGCTCCACCCGGCCTCGCCCAGCAGCTCCACAAAGCGGCCACCGGCTTCGCGCCGCGGCTCGGCCAGCCAGAGCCACCCACCCGGCCCCAGCAATCGGGGGACGAGCGCGGCGAGCGGTACCACGTCGCGCTGCTCATACAGCACGTCGGCCGCCAGGATCACGTCGTAGGGCGGCTCCAGCCACGTACACGGGTCGGCGCTCCGCCAGTTACCCAGCTTTGTGACGAGCGAGACACCGGCCAGCGCCTGGGCATTGTCGGCGGCGAACGCCAGGGCATCCGACTCGCAATCCACGGCCAGCAGGTCGGCGCCGGCGACGAGCGCTGCCGCGGCAGTCAACCCCAGACCGCAGCCCAGCTCCAGCACACGCTGCCCGGCGAGGGCGTCGGTCGTCAGGATGGCCGCGGCGAGCACCTGCCCGGCGGGCCAGAGCTGCGCCCAATAGGGCAGCCGGTCGTCGTCGTTGGGCGGGAGCGAGTCGATGAGCGAATCGGGATCGGCCGGTCCCAGCACGGACCACGAGCGACCTCCTACTTGCACCGGTGTCCGGCCCAGTTGGTAGCGGGCGGCGAGCCGGTCGCGCTGCGCCGCCGCGCCGTATACTGCTGTCTCGGTAGGGGCCGCGGCGCATTGCCCTAGAGCGGGGAGCGGTGGCGAGCCAGAGCCGCTGGTCCCCAGCGTGTTAGGAAGCGGCTCCGGCTTGCCAGGTCGGCCCCACAGTCCGCGCCGTTTCCGCGCCGCCTGCCGGCTACGCATTGCTCATCCCGGCCCCACTACCGTGCTGCCTATGACCGTCCAATCGCCACCGTCCATCAGCCTCGCGCCGTCGCGTCTGCGGCGCACACACGCCGGCTTGCTGCGCTGGTATCAGGAGCAAGGCCGCCGCCTGCCCTGGCGGCAGACACGCGACCCCTATGCCATCCTAGTCGCGGAGATGATGCTCCAGCAAACGCAGGTGGACCGCGTGGTGCCAAAATACGCGGCGTTTCTGACTGCGTTTCCGACGATTGCTGCGCTGGCCGGGGCTTCGCGGGGCGAGGTGATCCGGCAATGGGCCGGGCTGGGCTACAACCGGCGAGCCGTACACTTGCACCGGATTGCCCAGCAGGTGGTAGCCGACCATGATGGGGCGCTCCCGACCGACCCGGCCACGCTGCGGGACTTGCCAGGCATCGGCCGCTACACGGCCGCGGCCGTCGCCTGCTTCGCAGCGGAGGCACCGGTGGCAGTGCTGGACACCAACGTTCGCCGGGTGCTGGGACGGGTCTTTCTGGATGCTTGGCGCAGTGACGACGGGCCGACGGAGACGCCCTCGGAGCGTACCGGCTGGCTCCTGGCCGAGGCCGCCTTGCCGCATCGGGACGCCTACGCCTGGAACCAGGCGCTCATGGATCTCGGCGCGACCGTCTGTACCGCTGCCCGTCCGGCGTGTCGCGTCTGCCCCCTCGCTCAGATGTGTACCTATCGCCAACGACTATTGAACACCACCGCGCTAGGCCCCCTGTTCGCTGGTGCGGACGCTGAAACACCGGCACGCCAGGCAGCGGAGGTAGCCGGGACATACCGAGCCGGCGATACCCGGCGGCAGCGCCCGTCCGGTGGTAGTGATAGCGCCGGCAGCGCCCCAAAGGCCGAGCCGTTCGAGGGCAGTCGCCGCTGGTACCGCGGGCGCATTCTCGCCAGCCTCCGCACGCTGCCGTCCGGCGAGACGATACCTCTGGCCCGGCTCGGTCCGCAGCTCCGCGCCGACTTTGCACCCGACCACGTAGCATGGCTCGCCGACCTGCTCCTGGCACTGGCCAATGATGGGCTAGTAGAGTGCCGCAGCGACCTCCGCGATGCCGACACCGACGCGCTGGCCGCCGTCGAGGTGGCGCTACCGGCCTAACAGTGGACCCTCCCTAACCGTCCCCCCCCCGCCGCAGCGGAGGGACCATAGGGGGGCTACATCCCGCTACCCGATTAAGTTGCCAACTTTCATGATCGCGCCCAGGTGCTTGTCATTCCTGCTCCCCTCATCATTGCTCTGAAAATAGCCTCCCTCCGTCATTGCGGCGCCGGCCGCAATCCAGGTCCCCGGCTCCGGACTCCGGCGCAAGCCGGACTGACGGTCGTTATTTTCATTTCCTGCGGTGGCCTGGTCAAGGCCATGGTGATTCCCGCGCAAGCATGCCCCGTACCCCGATACGGGGCGGGAATCTATCCTGTTCATCCTTCCATCCCGCAAATCCTGATGCAGACAAAAACCTACCCTTGCGAGCCATAGGGCGGCCGGTATTTTGCAGCCTGCCAGTCCGGGGATACCGGCGCCGGAAATGGACCTGTGGTATAGTCGTATGGGCACTAGGCCGAGATAGCTCAGTTGGTAGAGCACGTGACTGAAAATCACGGTGTCGGCAGTTCGATTCTGCCTCTCGGCACCACTCCCCCAGATAAATGCTGGCCTCTGTGTGGCGACGCAGAGGCTTTTTGATTCGCGTTGACGGTCGCGTACATGCTCTCCTCGCCGCGGTGTGTGGCCGTGCTTACTCATGCTGCCGGCATGGTCGGGGCCGACCGTCCCCACCGGATGGCAAGGGCGAGGAAGAACAGGCCCATGGCCATGAGGAACGCGCCGGCGACGCCGATAATGAACCGATAGACCTCGGCGTCGAAGAGTTGCTGTCCGGCGCTGAGGAGCAGTGCTAGCGGCACGTACCAGCCGAAGTCGGCCGTGATGTGGCCGACGTAAAAGGCGCCTAGCCCGGCGGCCCCGTGGCGGAGCGCCAGGGCCGTGTAGCCGGCACCGACCGTTGCCCACCAGAGCACCCAATAGGGATTGCTCACGCTCACGACAACGCCGGTGAGAAGGGGCAGCGCCGCAGCCGAGGCCGTGTGCGCCTCGTCAAGGTGAACGGCGCCAATCCAAGCAGATCGCGCGAGGTCGCCGCCCAACACGAGCAGGGTGATGCCGCCGAGGGCCGCAATCGTCCGCAGCACCGTCGGGTTGCGGATGGCCCGCGCCAGCCCGCGGGCCAGGGCCAGCACCGTGACCAGCTCCAGCAGGGCGTGTCCGAGCACTAGCAGCGGTGCCGTCCAGAAGCCAGTGCGGGCGACATCGCCGATCACCGCCGTGAGGAGGGGGCCCGGTGCAACGGCGCCGGACAAGCCGACGAGCAGCGAGGTGGCGAAAAGACCCCAAAGCACTCTCATTTTCGTTCGCCAGCGGCCCTCGCGCGTTGGGTGTGCTGCTACAACGATACCGCACGGCGGCCTGGAGGAAGGGCGCGCGGTGGCCGCTGGTCTAGGCTCTCTGTAACCGGCCGTTGGTGGCTGCTAGAATGGCCGCGCCGTGTTGGCCCATAAGGAGATAGCACATTGATGAGCAACGATCCGCTGGGCATCGCCGTCGTCGGCTGTGGGGGGATGGCTGGCTCCCATCTGCGTGCATACCGCGAGCTGGCGCAGAGAGCGCCGGGTCTCGTCACGGTGAGCGCGACATGTGACGTGGATGAGGCGCGCGCTCGCCACGCCGCGGCCGAGGTTGCCGAGTTCCAGCCGGAGGCGCCGCGCGTCTATACCGACTACCGGCGGCTGCTTGACGAGCACCGACCGGCGGCGGTTGATCTGGTCGTGCCGCACAACGTCCACCACACCCTCGTCGTCGAGGCCTTCGACGCTGGCGCCCACGTGCTGGTGGAAAAGCCGCTCGCCGTCAGTATTGCCGCGGGCCGGCGGCTCTTGGCGGAGCAGGAGCGAGCGTGCCAGCGTTCGCCGCTCGTCCTGGCCGTGGCCGAGCAATACCGGCGCTCGCTGGAGGCGCGGGCGAATTGCTGGGCCATCCGGGATGCGGGCCTCATCGGTGAGCCGCGGATGATCTTCTCGCAGCGCGTCGGTCTGAGCATGGGCCTGATCTTCGGGACGGCCTGGCGCCACGACCGGCTGCTGTCCGGCGGTGGCTGGGTGCTCGACGGCGAGGTGCATACGTTCGACCTCTTTCACTATATGTTCGGTCGTATCGCCACCGTCTACGCTGCGGTGCGGACTTTCGAGCCGACCCGCTACACAGACCCGCAGACACTCGGCGGCCCCGTCCCCTCCGATGTCGAGGATGCTGCGCTGGCCGTGTTGACCTTCGAGAGCGGGCTGCTGGCCAACTTCACCTGGACCCAGGCTGCGCCGGGGAAGGGGTTCCAGCGGCGTCGCTACTACGGCAGCGCCGGCTCGCTCGACCAGGACGGCTTGCACGGGCGCGATGGCACCACATTGAGCAGCGCCGAGCTGCAAGCGAGATTTCTGGCGGCGCTCACTCCGGAACAGAAAGACGCGCTCTTTCCCTACGACACCAGAGACGCAGTCGTGGTAGAAATCGTAGATTTCGTCCGCGCTGTGCGTGGGGGTACCGTGCCGGAGGTGGACGGCCACGAGGCGTTGGCCGCGATGGCCGTGAGCGAGGCGCTGTATGAGTCGGATTATGCCGGTATGCCGATCAAAGTTGCCGATGTCCAGGCCGGCCGCGTCCGGGCGGCGCAGCGCGATATAGACGCGCACTGGGGCTTGCTGTAGCCCGGTAGACTGGTGAACTGTGCGTAGCGTGGGCTGACAATCGTATTAGGAGATGGCGATGACCTCGGAGCCGGCACATGCTCGCGATGCTGCTTACCTTGAGGTTATGCTCACCCCATTAGCGGTGAGCAGGGCATACAAACCGAAGTTCGGCCGGAGATCGGGACTCACGCGCTCGGAGTTTCAGCAGCTATACTCAAGCGACCACTTCTATAGCTGGTTTGGGTTGGATACGCCACGAATATATGCAGCCCATAGGACAGCCGGGGGTATAACATCGCTATACCGACAGATTGGTATTGGCTGTGAGCGTTTGCTGCGGCGCATCTTCATGGATATGCTGGGCCTCACTGAGGGGCAAGCCTCTTGGTCCTACCAGCAGAGGCTCTGATTGGCTTCAAGCTGCCTGTAAGAGAGCTAACGTTTCTTTAACAGTGCAAGAAGTGATTCAGGGAGCGGTATTTGAAGTCCGGCAGGGTATAAAAGTAAGGGCTCAAAGCGTCAGAATGCTGATGTGGCGAATGCGGCAGCAGCCTACTCCAATGCATATCTTCCGGTCTTGATATTACTATCTTCCCAGATTGATGACGATATCGCCGAGCGTTACGCCGCAGCAAACTGGCTCATCCTCCGTGGCAGCCTCACCGGAGATACCACGGAGTCTACATACGAGTTTTTCCGACGTGTGGTGGGATACGATCTCGCCGGCTTCTTTCAGCGTCATTCCGGCAAACTGAGAGCCGAAATAGAGCTACTGCTCGGAAAGTTGTTGGATTAGAAGATGGTTGGTCAACGATCTGACCTGACCTTCAAGCATAACCTCCAGGAGGGCAGACACGGTTGGCTGCGGCTTACGCCGGCCTATTCCGTCAAGCTCGTCAGATACGTCTTAGGCCACACTACCAAGCCTAGCGCCGTCCTGGACCCATTCTCAGGCAGTGGTACCACCGGTCTCGTCTGTGCAGAGTTCGGACTGTCTTGCGACCTCGTGGAGATCAATCCCTTTCTGGCTTGGTTGTCACGCGCAAAACTCTATCCCTACACCCGACAAGATGTGGAGGAAGCGGAGCAGTTGGCAGCGTCAGTGACCACACAGGCGCGTCGGCTGGCAGCGGACTCTCCGCTCTGGACACCTCCCCTCCGCTTCATCGAGCGCTGGTGGACACCGGAGCGTCTAGCTACGCTGGCGCGCATATTTCATGCGCTGCAGTGCCATAGAGAGCAGGTCGGTGACACGCCAGCTGTCATATTACTACTTATCGCCTTTTGCCAGGTCGCTATTGACTGGTCTCACGCTGCCTTCAATCATCAGTCTATGTCATTCAAGGATACCTCTGGACTCTCGTTATTCCAGGAGGACGATCCGGATCTCATGATCGATGATTTCGCTAGGCGAGTAGGGGCACTGTTACCCGCCGCTAGGTCGCCGGTGACAGGATGCTCACAGGTGTATTCCGGCGATGCTAGGCGTGTGCATCAACTCGTCATCGGAAGCTACGATTGCGTCATTACATCACCACCCTACCCGAACAGAATCAGTTATGTTCGTGAAGTGCGGCCATACATGTACTGGCTGGGTTTCCTGAAGGAATCCCGCGAGGCGGGCGAGCTGGATTGGCGGGCTATTGGGGGAACCTGGGGAGCCGCCACGAGCCGGTTAGCGCGATGGTCGCCTAACGGGGCAGCCGTTCCATATGCAGGCTTCCGAGAGATTGTGGAGAGGATTGGCAGCCACAGCCCTCTGCTTGCAAACTACGTCCATAGATACTTCTGTGATGTTACTGCACACCTGGCAAGTCTGAAAAGAGTGCTACTCCCTGGAGCGAAGGTCTTCTACATCATAGGAAACTCCAAGTTCTACGATACGGTAGTGCCGGTCGAACGTATCTATGTAAGGCTACTCGAGGTAGAGGGATTTAGATGCCTGGGGACGGAGTTGATCAGGAAGAGAAACTCCAAGAAGGAGCTATACGAGTTCATGGTCTCGGCCGAATGGGAAGGTTAGGGCACCGCGGGCTGCCGATAGCCGAGCACTACCGCCCCCCGACTGTGTGGAGGAGCCGGTGTAGCTGGGCGGCGCTGCGCTTCCAGGTGAACCGGGCCGCTTGGGCCGTCCCGCGCTCGATGAGCGTGGCGCGTAGCGTCGAGTCGCCGAGGCAGCGGGACAGCGCATCAGCTAAGGCTTCTACGTCGGTTGGCTCCACCAACAACCCGGCATCGCCGACCACTTCCGGCAGAGATGAGACCTGCGAGGCCACGATGGGGCAGCGACAGGCCATTGCCTCGACACAGGGCAGACCGAACCCCTCATACAGCGAGGGGTAGGCCAAGGCCACTGCTCCGGCGTAGAGCAAGCGCAGATCGCTGTCGTCGGCGTCCTCGATCAGCCGGAACGAGTGGGCCATCCCGTGTGCTTGCACCGCCTGCTGCACGGCGGCGTAGAGCCAGCCGCGCCGACCGGCGTGGACGAGCAAGATGTCTTCGCCGGTCCGCTCGCGGAGCAGTTGCACGGCGGCGATCAGTCGGGGCAGATTCTTGCGCGGCTGGACCGTGCCTACCGAGAGGACGTAGGGACGGTCGAGGCGGCGCCGACGGCGTATCGCGTCGAGCGCGGCGGGGTCGTCCACCGGCCTGAAAATCGGATCGGCGGCCGAGAGGAGCACGGCAGTCTTTTCCGCCGGCACGCCCAGGAGCGCGATGGTGTCTTGCCGCGTGTGCTCTGAGTCGGTGAGCACTAAGGCTGCGGCTTGCACGGCCCGTGGCACTGCCGCTGTGAGGAAGGCGACCAGGCCGGGATCGTGGGTCTCCGGGTAGCGCAAGAACGAGAGGTCATGAATCGTGACTACCCCCCGCGCGCGCAGCAGCGGCGGCAGCACGAAATTCGGCGAATAGAACACCGCGCTGCCTAGGCTACAGAGGTCGGCCCAGAGAGGTACGCGCCAGCGATGCCATAGGACAGTCAACAGGCGCTCCGGGACGGGCAAGCGCCGCAGCGTTACCGCCGCTCTTCCCTCCCCCGCCGCAAGTAGGGGCGCAGCATGTTGCGCCCCTACAGAGCGGTCGTCTTGCAGCGACGAGGGTGAGGCGCCCGCGTACAGCAAGGTGTAGCTGTCGCTCGGCGCGGTGCGGATGAGCGCTTGGACAAGGGATCGGGTGTAGCGCCCGACCCCGGCAAGCTGTCGCACGGCTGGGGTGTAGTCAATGGCGATCTTCACGGTACACGTCTCGTACACGAGTCTCCGGCGGACTCCACCGCTCTATCGCTCGGTGATGGAGGGGGGGCTGGGGGTGAGGCGTGCCCACCGCCCCTACTTCGTGTGCTTGCTGATGAGGAAGACGGGCAGCCCGGTCACGATCAAGCCCCAGAAGCTGATCGAGCGATCCACCAACGCCACGCCGAGCGCCAACTCCGGGGCAACACCGAACAGCGCCAGCACGCCTACCATGCCGGTCTCGACGGCGCCCAAGCCACCCGGAGTCGGGACAACGAGCAGCAGCGAGGCGGCGGTCAGGACGAATAGGACCGCCCCGATGGTCAGCGGAGCGTGGAGCGCATGGAGCACGAAGAACAGCCGGCCGACCTCTGCCAGCCACGCGAGGATGGTGAGCGTGCTGACGACGGGCAGGTCCTGGAACGAATTGAAGACGCCGTGCTGGAAGCGCGAGTAGTAGGCTTGGATACGCGCGCTGAAGAAGCCAATGACGCGCGGACCACCATACCGCAAGGCGAGCACGCCGGCGACGAGGACGGCAAGGACGATGGCCGCGAGCAAGGCTAACTGCGTCAACTCGGCGCTCACGCGGCCCTGCAACACCAGTAGTCCGCTTACGGTCAACAAGAGGATGAGCACCAGCACGTCAATGACCCGCTCCGCAAACACGGTACCCATCGCGCGCGAGAATGACACGCGGTCAGTGCGCTTAAGGAGATAGCCGCGGTAGGCGTCGCCGAGCTTGAGTGGAGCGATGCTGTTGACAAACCAGGAGAGGTAGATAATCTCGGTCAGCCGCGCTACGGACAGGGAGGGGTGTCCCACGTTGCCCAGCAGCCGACGCCACCGCAGCCCGCGCACCGGGAACGTGCAGATATACGAGCCAATCGCCAGGAGGTAGAACCAGGGGTTGGCGCTGGTGATACTGGTCCAAGTGGCGTCGAGGTTCACGTCGGCGACGCGGACGACTGCGATCAGGACCGCCAGCCCGACGACGAAAGAGAGGGCTGTGCGGAGGTTCAGCAGCCGACGCACCCAATTGGTGGATTCGTTCACCGGCGGTTTGGTTGCCGAGGTCACGCCAGCGCTCCCGAACGGTGGCCGACTACCGCCCCGCTCTGTGGACGCAGACGGACGGCTGCCGGCGCGGTCGTCTGCTCCGGAGTGGAAGCCGCGTTTTCCAACAGGGCCAGCAGCAGGCCGAGCAGCACACCCATGCCTTGGACAAAGAGCATGTCGAAGATACTGTGGATCGAGTATGCCGTCAGGCTGCCCAGGATGCCCACTGCCAGCGCGCGCACGGTGGGGTCGTGCCGGTTGCGTAACGCGCAGCGTCCCAACCAGACGATGGTCAGGACGAGTACGAGATAGGCACCGAGGCCAAGCAGGCCCGATTCCGCCGCGAGGTTCAGGTAGAGGTTGTGCGCGTGTCCTAAAGGTTGCTGCCAGTTTGGCAGCGCAACCTCGGGGTAGTAAGAGTCGTAGTTCCCAACGCCAATCCCGGTCAGGTAGCTGTCCTGGAACATGCGGATACCGGCGTGCCATTGGGAGAGCCGCTCCAGCACCGACCAGTTCTCCGGGGTCACCGGGGTGCTCGCCACGGTTCGCACGTTGACGGCGGCCAGGGCGGTGTCGAGCGCCGGTTCGGTGACTTGGTTCGGCAGCGCCAGACCCGCGACGATAGCGAGCGAGAGCACGGCAGCGCCGACGGCCAGCGTGATGCGTCGCGTGGCGCGGCTGCCCAGCAGCAGGACCAGCAGCACGGCGCCGGCCAAGCCGAGTAGTCCCCCACGCGACAGTGAAGCGAGCACCGCGCTACCGAGCGCGACCACCACCAGGCCGGTAAACGAGCGGATCCACGGCAGTCGCGCTTCCAGATCGCCGAACGCCCAGAGCGCAAAGGCGATAGGAAAGAACAGGACCAGATAGCCGGCAAACGGATTGGGCTGGCCGAACGTGCCGTGTGCCCGCATCAATACGTCATTGACCAGGAAGTGCGCTGGCCCGATACGGCCGAGCGTCTGCGCTAGCCCCACCGCTGCCTGGGCCGTTGCCGCCACCAAGAGGCCACCCACCACCCACCAGTGCCAGTGCCAGTGGCGCGTGACGAGGGGTGTGGCTGGCCGGAGCCGCACCACCTTACCCTGCGGGAGCATCGGATCGTGCGGCTCCGGCCAGCCAGTGGCGCGTCCGGCGTCGTCAACGCGCCGTAGGCTCCCGCTTTTGCGGGAATGACCGTGGAGTGATAGCAGTGCTACCGTGACCACGTAGACGGCGAGAAACTCGGCCCACTTAATGATTTCCTCAAGCGAGGACTCGATCTGCTGAGAGCGCAGACTACTCAACATAAGTACGGCGAGCAACACGAGACTGGGCAGGAGCAGCAGCGGGCGCGGCACGCCACGCACCCGGCGCAGCGAGAGCACCGCAGCAGCGACGTACAGCAGGACCAGCACTTCCGTGATGCTGACCCGGAACTCCCCCAGCGTCGTGGAGACGAGTGATTGGAAGGGCACCGACCAGGCGAGTAGGAGCACACCAACCAACGGCTGTATCAGCAGCAGCATGAGCACGAGCACGCCGGCGAGAGCCGTGGCGGATAGCAGCGGTGGGGCAATGGCAATCGCGCTGCCGAGGGCGAGCAGTCCCACAATGCCCCTGATGCGGGACCACGGCGCAGACCCGGCGCCGGCCGCCGGCCGGGTGCCGTCCCGGATGCCTCGATGTGCTCTCGCCAGTAGGCTCACGTTGCCTCGCTACCCGCAGCCGGGATTCTACACGCGAGGACCTTAGCGGTCCGGACGCCGGGCGTACTCGGAGCCGCGCGTGGCCCGAAACCAGGCAATTGTCTCGGCCAGTCCCTCGCGTAGCGGCACCGTCGGTTCCCAGCCCAACACCGTGCGGGCCTTCGTGATGTCCGGACAGCGCCGGCCGGGGTCGTCCCGGTACACCGGATCGGCTTCCTGGACCGCCTGCTGCGTAATTGGGGACCGCGATCCGGCCACCTCGACTACCAGCGCTGCAAACTTGCCTACCGTCCACTCGTCCGGGTTGCCGAGGTTGAATACCTCGCCGCGCGCGGCGGATGCGGGCGCCGCGATGACGCGCAGAATGCCGGCGACCAAGTCGGTGACGTAGCAGAAGCTCCGCGTCTGCTCACCGGTGCCGATCACGACCAGCGGCTCGCCGGTGATGGCGCTGCAGATGAAACCGGGCACGACGCGGCCGTCGTAGTGGCGCGTGCGGGGCCCGTAGGTATTGAAAATCCGCACAATCCGCACGTCCAGATCGTAGCGACGGCCATAGACCATCGTCAGCGCTTCGCCATACCGCTTACTCTCGTCATAGCAGCCGCGGAGGCCGATGGGATTCACATGACCCCAATAGGTCTCGCGCTGCGGGTGTTCTTGGGGATTGCCATAGACCTCCGAGGTCGAGGCGAACAGAAACCGACTGCCGTGCTGCCGCGCGAACGCAAGCAGATGCTCGGTGCCGCGAGCGTTAACGGCCATGATCTCCAGGCTCAGACGCTGGAAGTCCAGCGGGCTGGCCGGGCTGGCGAGATGGAGAATCCAGTCCATGGGGGGCAGATCAGCGGGTAGCTCCTGGCTGATGTCGGCATTGACGAAGGTGAAGCTGGGCCGGTCGGTCAGCCCGGCCACGCTCGCGCGAAAGCCGGTGAGTAGGTTGTCCAGACACCAGACCTCGTGGTCGTCGGCGAGGAGCGCCTCACAGACGTAGGAGCCAATCATACCGGCGCCACCGACGACGAGCACGCGCATTGCTAGGTACTCTTCTCCGTGGTATCAGGTGGCGGCGCCAACGCCCGCGTGGCGGGAGGCGCGCCTAATGTGTGTTGCATGAGCACGACCAACGCGCCGGCACTAGCCCAACAGATGTAGGCGAGGTCCGGTAGGAAGTAGGAGTTGTCCACTAGCCCGTGTACCACAAAGTCGGTGAGGCTGCCGGCCAGCCCCAGCGCAAGCAACTGTGAGCGGTGTGCCCCGCCCGGCGGGGCAGGGGGTCGAGCGGTGCCGTCCTTCCGCATCAGCAGCCACACGCCGCGGCCCCAAGCTGCGAGCAGCCAGCCGAGTGCAGCGATGCCTATTATACCCCCGCGCAGCCAGTAATCGAGGACCAGGTTGTGGGGATGGGAGACGAACGGCTCTTTCCAGGCGACACCCTCGCGGTACGCCGGATAGGCGTAGAGAAACCCGTCCGGCCCGACGCCGAAGAGCGGATGATCCAACCCCATCCGCAGCGCAGCTTGCCAGAGCTGGAGACGCAAGGCGATCGTGCCGCCAAGTGGGTTCCCAATGCTGCTCAACCGCTCGACGCGCGTCGCCACGCCAATGCCCAGGATGAGGGCGAGGGCGAGGACTGCGACCGCGGCGATGAATGTGCGGCGTCCGGCGGCGCTCCCGAGCTGTCGCGCTACGTAACGCCGCCAGGCTCCCGGCGCAGCGCCGCCCCTGAGCGCCAGCAGGCCGATCAAAACCACCCCTACGCCGGCGGCGCTGGCCAGCCACGCTCCGCGCGAGAACGAGAAGAGGAGCGCCGCGCCGATGATGCCGGTGCTCAGAAGGGCCGCACCTAACTGCCAGGACAGCAGAAGTCGATTGTCGCGGTGGCGCTGCGCTCGCGTGTCCGCTGGCCAGCGCCCGGTATGGAGGAGTACGAGGGCGATGGCGAGGGGGAGTAGCCGCCCCAGGAAGAGCGCGAGGTGATTGGGGCTGCTGGAGAGGCCGGCGAGCCGCACGACGCCCTCCGCCTCGATAAGACGCTGGCCGGCGGCGCCGAGGGCCAGCGCCGCCGCTCCGGCGCCGACACCGGTGGCTACCAGCGTCCAGACCAGCCGGGTCGGGTCGCCGCGCCGCCGGAACAGGGTCACGATGAACACGAGTAGCAGGGCCGGTTCCAGCACGACGACTCGTAGCTCGCGCAGCGCCAGCGTCGGCACCTGCGCGCCCACGGTGGCCACGGCTGCTGCCACGATGAGCAGTGCGGCCGGCCCGCCGAATGGCCCCGGCCAGCGCGGCCGGCGTTCGTGCCACACCGCTCGCGTCACGATGGCGGATGCCGTTGTGATCCAGAGTAGCTCGGTCAGGGTCACGCGCCCTAGCCCAAGCTGGACGGCATGGGCGTGCCAGGGCAGTAGCAGAATGAGCAGATATACCCCGGTACGCGGGCGCCACAGGACGAGCAGGCCGAGGGCGGCGGCGGCGGCCAGCGCCGGCCAGCCCGGGAGCAGGAGCATGGCCGTCACGGTGGCCAAGGCGACTGCCAGCGGCCACCTATCCGTGCTCCGCCACCGGTGCAATAGGCCGTGGGGCGGCTGTCCATCCGTTGGCGCGCAGAGGCCGTGCCAAGCGGCATCGTCATCCGCCGCTCCGGGTTGGCCCAGAAGCGGCGCCAGCAGTGGCGCGAGGCGGCGCCGCAGCCAGCGCCGCACGCGCCAGAGCAGCGCGATGAGTGCCGCGCTCCACACGCCGCCGGTGATGAGGTATGGGCCGAGGGGGCGCGCGCGGCCGATCAAGATCGCGTCCACGCCGATAGCCGGCCCCACGGAGGCGTCGTGCTGCCGGCCGGTCACGACCAACTCCAGCTCGTGGAGACGGTCCGGGAGACCGGTAGCGATGGGAATGCGCTCCTGGGATCGTGCTGCCGGCCGGAATTGGTCGAGTAGCGCCCGACTGGCGGGGCCGGACGGGAGCCGATTGGCCAATGTCGGCACACCGTCAATGGTCACTTCGGCGATACCACGCCCCGGACCCACCGGCGCCAGCAGCACCACGTCCGTGCCGCGGAACGTGAGGCGGAGCGTCGTGCCGGCGATGGGACTTTCCCAGTACCGCTGTCCAGCAGCAGCCGGGTCGAAGGTGTATTGGCCGGCGCCTATGATCCGGATGTCCTCGTGGGACTCCTCGTGCCAGCCCGGTCCGAGTGCGGCGACGGTGGTTGCCGCTTGCAGCGAGGCGTACAGGGGACGTGGCCGCCAGTCGTCATCGAGCAGCGCGAAGAACGCGGTTGGGTCGTCAGGATGGACGCCCGGAAAGCGGAGCATCCACAGCGCCATGACGCCGACGAAAGGCCACTCGTCCCGTGCTCGTGCCAGCGCGCGCACGGTCGAGCGGCGCTGCTCGGCCACGGAAAATGATCCCCACGGTGAGGGCCGCCCTTGCCAGCCGGGCGGTAGCGCGTTCCAGCCGAACTCCGAGACCCAGATCGGCTTAGAGCCATCATCCCAGGCTTCCATCAAGCGCCGCGTGAGTATCAGGCGGGGAAAGTTCGTGCGTTCGGGCGCGATGCGATGGTCGTCGGCATCGGTCCAGAGGCCGTAGGCCATCACTGAGGCAATGTCGAAGAAGCCCTTGGCGCCATGCTCGTACATGCGTTCGAGAAAGGCGAGGTCGTCGAGGCCCCGGTCGCCGCGCTCAAGGGTGGGCGCGAGGCCGGCCGCCAAGACGCGGATCGTGGGATCGGCTTCCTTGGCCCGCCGGTAGGCGGTGCGGAGCAGCTCGACATACGCAGCGGGATCAACCGGGCGGTCGCCCCACTCGTGGTTCAGATTCGGCTCGTTCCAGATTTGGATGTGGGTGATCCGGCCGCGGTAGCGCGTGACGAAATCGTAAACGAAGTCGCCGTAGTCGAGGTAGTTCAGCGGTGGGTGGGTGCCGCTACTGCCGGGGGGACGTGCCCATTCGGGGGGGCGATCCAGCCGCGCGATGATCCGTATGCCGTGGCTCGCGGCGGTGTCTACGATGTGGTCGTACTTGTCCCAGGTGGTGCGGCCGGTCGTCTCGTGCGTGTATTGTCCCTTGCGCCGTTCCAGATCGGTCCACAGGAACTCCTGGCGTATCCAGCGGATGCCCGCCGCTTGGGCAAGCTGCAATGATCGGGTCACTCCCGCGGGGGTTTCCAGCTCCAGGCGCGTATTGATGCCCAACTGCGCCACGGCGCGGTCCGCAATCGGCGCGGCCGGTAGGCCGTAGGTGACGCCATCCTCGACAACGAGGCGATAGAGCAACAGCCCGCCCGTCGTGCTGGCAAGCGCCAGGAGCCAGAGCATGAGGGTTGCCGCGCCAGGTCCGAATCGCCGACGCCACGTGGCTGGTGCAGGCCGGTCGTCGGCAGTGCCGGAGTCGCCGCGCCGCGTAGGTGGGAAGTGTGGTGGACGTAGCTCGTCCGACTGCTCGTTCCGCGACCTACTGGCTGGCAGCGGATTGTGCGGAACGAGTGTGTCGTCAGTCATTGCGACGAGCGGTGCTCCCGACCACCAAGTTTGCACAATCCGCTGCCAGCGACGGCGGTGCCGACTTGGCGAGTCCCCGAACCTTGGCGGATTGTGTCGGCCAAGCGTATCACCAGCCGCGGCGGGCTGTAGCTGCCCGCTTGACCGCGAAGTACATCGGGCGCGGTGCGAAGTCCGGTTCGACCATGCGGAAGTAGTACTCGGACTGTGCCGGAGTGATGTCTCCGACCTGCCGGAAGTACCAGATCATGATGGCGCCGACCCAGGGCCACTCGCGCCGCGCGTGGAGGACCCCTTCGACCGTCCATTCCGCCTGCTGCTGCTCGGTGACTCGGCGCCAGATCAACTGCTCCGGCGGCATTGTCGGCGGTGAAGCGTTCCAGCCGTATTCATTGAACCACACCGCCTTCTCGCTATCGCCGTGGCGGACCATCATGTCGTGCAGCAGGCGCACGCGCTGAAAGTTGAGCGTATCGGCGCGCGGTGGCTCCGTCGGCGGCCGGTCCATCCCGTAGGCGTTGGCCAGCATGATGTCGAAATAGGGTTGGGCGCCGGCTGTATAGAGCTGGTCCAGGTATTCCAGCTCGTTCAGATTGAACGGGCCGCGCTCCAGGTTGATCGCGAGCGGAGCGCAGAGCACCACGGCGTTGGGGTTGGCGGCCTTGGCCCGCGTATAGGCGATCTGCAGCAGCTCGGCGTAGGCGTCCGGGTCTACGCGCCCGGTCCACTCCGTACCGAGGTTTGGCTCGTTCCAGATCTGAAAGTATTCCACTCGGCCGCGGTAGCGGTCTACCGTGGTCGCCACGAAGTCGCCGAAGTCGTCGAAGTCGTCGGGTGGATGGCTATGGCGCTCTTGATTCGAGCGTGCCCACGCCGGCGGCCGATCCAGCCGCGCGATCACCTTCAAGCCGTATTGGTCGGCGAGGGCGACCAGATCATCGAACTTCCTCCATGTGACCTGGCTATACTTCGTGTCCCAATACTGACCTTTGCGGGGCTGCTCGATCTCTTCCCATGGAAATTGCTGCTTGATCCAGCCGATGCCGGCGTCCCGGATCATCTGTAGGGAGAGGTCCTTCTTCCAGGATTCGACCTCCTTGTGGAGGAAGGTGTTGACACCCCAGGGATTGCCGCTGGTGTGGGGAATGGTGCGCTCCGCCGGCGGCTCTGCGGTGATGGTACACGCGCCAGTGAGCGCCGCGGCCGTACTCAGGCCGGTGACCAGCCCGAAGCGGCGACGTGACACTGCGACGCTCATGCTGCCTACTCAGGATGCCAACTGGGGACCATTGATGATGGCGCTCTCTGCGGGGAACGTGGGGAACGCGACGTTGAGGACTTCCTCTATGTGCTCCACGAAGACGATCTCCAGCGCCTTCTGCACGTCCTCCGGCACGTCGAATAGGTCCTTGCGGTTGCGAGCCGGCAGGATAATGGTGCGGATACCACCGCGATGGGCGGCCAGCACCTTCTCTTTAAGGCCGCCGATGGGCAGGACGCGACCGCGCAGCGTGATCTCCCCGGTCATCGCGACGTCGGCGCGCACCTCTCGTTCCGTGAGGGCGGAGATCAACGCTGTGGCCATCGTGATGCCGGCCGATGGGCCATCCTTCGGGATTCCCGCTGCCGGTAGATGCATGTGAATGTCGCGGTGCTCGGCAAAATCCTTGTCCAGCCGGAGCCAGCGGCGCCGCGAGCGCGCAAAGCTCAGGGCCGCCTGGGCCGATTCACGCATCACGTCGCCGAGCTGACCGGTCAGGATGAGCTTGCCCTTGCCATCGAGCAGAGTTACCTCCACCGGAGCGAGATCGCCACCGGCCGGGGTCCAATACACGCTCGTCGCGACGCCGACCTGCGGGCGCTTGTTGGCCGGCTCCTGCCGGAAGCGGGCCGGTCCGAGGTGCGTCGCCAAGTCCTGCGTGCGGACGCGGAGCGGTGCGCGGTTGGCCTGCGGTGTCGAAGCGTCCTGCTTTGCCGACGAGTCCGCCAAGCTCGCGCCAGCTGAACGCTCGTCGGCAGTCTTGGCGGGGTCGTTCGTGGCTTCGGCGTGCTCGGCGACGTTGCGCGCGATCTTGCGGCAGATGGTGGCCAATTCCCGTTCCAGGTTCCGCACGCCGGCTTCCCGCGTGTACTCGCGGATCAGGCGGCGGATGACCGGCACGCCAATCCGGACCTGCTCGCGCCGGAGGCCGTGCTCCTCCAACTGGCGTGGCACGAGAAAGCGCTTGGCGATCTCAGCTTTCTCGGCCTCGATGTAGCCGGGTAGCTCGATGACTTCCATCCGGTCCTGCAAGGCCGGGGGCACCGGGTCCAGAACGTTGGCCGTAGTAATGAACATCACCTGGGAGAGGTCGTAGGGCACTTCGAGGTAGTGGTCCGAGAAGGTGTGGTTCTGCTCGGGGTCGAGCACTTCGAGCAGCGCCGAGCTGGGATCGCCCCGGAAGTCCATGCCGAGCTTGTCCACTTCGTCCATCATGAAGACCGGGTTCATGGTGCCAGCCTGACGCATGGCCTGAATGATCCGCCCGGGCAGTGCGCCGATATAGGTGCGGCGGTGCCCACGTATCTCCGCCTCGTCGCGGATGCCGCCTAGCGAAATCCGGACGAAAGTGCGCCCTAAAGCGCGCGCGATGGACTGGCCGAGGCTGGTCTTCCCTACGCCCGGCGCGCCCACAAAACAGATAATCGGGCTACGTGTATGGGGCGACAGCTTGCGGATCGCCAGGTATTCGAGAATGCGCTCCTTGACCCGTTCGAGGCCGTAGTGCTCGGCGTTGAGCCGCCGAGCTGCGCGACGGATGTCGAGCTGATCCGTCGTGCGTTTCTGCCAGGGTACGGCCAGCAGCCAGTCAAGGTAGGTGCGGATGATGCCCGTTTCCGGGGAAGCCGGTGGCATCATCTGGAGGCGTCCCAGCTCTTTTTCGGCTCGCTCGGTGACCGCCTGGGGCATCCCGGCGGCGGCGATGCGCTCGCGCAGCTCCGCGTTTTCTCGTGCCTGGGTATCCGTTTCGCCTAGCTCCTCCTGGATCGCCTTCAGCTGCTCACGCAGAAAGAACTCGCGCTGGCCTTTGTCGGCGTCCTGGCTGCGCTCCGATTGAAAGCGCGTCTCCAGCCGGAGGAGGTCTCGTTCCTTCTCCAGCAGGGTGTGGACGGCCATGAGGCGCGCCTGTGGGTCGAAGGTCTCCAGTAGTGCCTGGCTCTGGTCGAGCGGCAAGTCGAGGGCATCCGCGATGACATCGGCGAGCCAGCCGGGGCTGTCCGTGTTCATGGCCATGACGTAGGTGTCGTCGCTCAACTTGTCGTTGAGCTTGACGCACTCCTCGAACAGCTTGAGCACCGCTTTTTGCTCGGCTTGGCCGGCCGCCGCTGCCGCTTCGTTCTGCGGCCCCTCGTCGTCTTCGATGGGTTCTACCTCGGCCTCGATGAGGGGGTCGAGGCGGCGGAACTGCCGGACTCTGACGCGCCGCTGTCCTTGGACGAGGATGCTCGTGCGGCCCTCCGGCAATTTGAGCTGGCGTCCGATGATGGCCTCGGTGCCGACCTCGAACAGGTCTTGGTCACCAGGCTCGTCCTTGGCGCCATCCCGCTGGGTGAGCACCAGGATGCTGCGGTCACCGGCGAGCGCGCGCTCGATAGCTCGGAGGGACCGCTGTCGGCCGACGATCAGGGGGGATACCACGCGCGGGAACAGGACCTGATCCCGCAGCGACAAGACCGGCAGGATGAGGGTCTTGATCGGCTCCGTTGCGCCGGTCGGTGGTGTGTTCGGGTCGGGCGCCGCTTGCTGTTGGTCGCGGGCCAAAGCTCCGGCCATGCTTTGCTTCGCCCAGTCCCGAACGACCGCCGGAGCTTTGGCCCGCGAGCGCTCGGCAGCACTGTACTTGCTCGATATGTTCATTGTCCTATCCAGTGTCTAGGTATTCAGGCCACTTGCACCGCGCGAGGGCGTGTGGCGCACCGTTGGTCAATCCGCTGTAGCAGCCGTTGCGGCGTATGCCGGAGTAGCTCAGGCAGCTCGGACTCCGGTAAGCCGGCTCCCAGGACCACATTCCGCGCCATAGTGGGGGTGAGATAGTCACCTGGCTCGTGCCCATCGCTATTAACGATGAGCGTCGCGCCAAACTCACGCGCCAGCCGCGTTACGTGCCCGTTCGTCAGGCTGTGGCCGCGTTTCGCGGAAAGCTCCAGGTAGACGCCGTGCTCACGCGCCAATTGCACATCCTCGGCGGCGATTAGCCCCGGATGACCCAGAATATCCACGTCCGGGCAGACCACGGCGGCGCGATTGGTGCCCTCCACCACCGGCTCCACGGTGGATTCCCCATGGACGACCACCACGGCCGCGCCCGCTCGCCGTGCCCGCGCTGCCGCCGGGGCAATGGCCTCCGGCGGCAGGTGGGTCAGCTCGACGCCCGGCAAGCAGCGGATGTCCCAATACCGCTCTGCCGCGGCGCAGTCTGCGGCCAGGAATTCGAGCAACTGCTCGATACCGCCGACACCGATGTGGTCGGTGATAGCGATGGAGCGATAGCCCTGGATATGGACGCGGCGGATCAGCTCGATAGGCGACAGGGCGCCGTCGCTGAGGAAGCTGTGCGTATGAAAGTCGTAGATCGGCTGGTCAGTCACTGCAGTACCTCCACTAGGGATTCTATAGCACGGCCTGCCGTTTGGTGTCTTGCTTCACCCCCTGACGGGCCAAAGCCGCACCACTCGCGGGCCAAAACTCCGGCGGTTGGTCCTTCTCTCTTAGGAGAGGGCTACTAGCCACTGGCCGCCGACCACTAACCACCAGTCTAGGCGTGTCGGAGCTGCGGCCGGGCGGCGAGGAGGGCAAGTGTGCAGACGATGGTGAGACTGCCGCCGAGGGCCACCGCGACCGGCGCGCCCCAAGCGGCGGCGATGATTCCGGCCGGGAGCGTGCCGAGGGGCATCAAGCCCATAAGGAGGAGGTAGATGCCGCTCACGCGGCCGCGCAGATTGTCCGGCGCAAGCTCTTGGATGACGGAGCCGTTGAGGGTGGTGAACGCCGAGCCGGTGGCGCCGACGGCAGCGAGCGCCAGCAGGCCTACCGGCAGCCAAGGTGCCACACTGAGCACAAGCAAGCAGCCCCCGTTCGCTGTGGCGACCAGTACGGTGGCGAACTGCTTGCGCCGAATACCGCGGCGTGAGGCGAGGAGCACGGCCCCGGTCAAGGCGCCGATCCCCATGCTGGCGTACAGCAGCCCCAGTCCACTCGGCCCGATGGCGTAGACATCGCGTGCGAAGGCGGGTAGCAAGGTCATGTAGGGCATAGCCAGCACGGTCGGCGCAACGGCTAGTAGCAGCTGGAAGAGCAGCGGCTTGGTACGGAAGCAAAACTCCAGCCCCTCCCGCAGGTTGGCGAAGACGCCGGCGCTGGCCCGGCCGATGCGCTTGGGACCGGGGATCCGCATCTGTAGTACGTTGCCGATAGCCCAGAGATAGGACAGGCTTTGGAAGGCGACGCACCAGGCCACGCCGGCCACGCCCATGATGACACCGGCGAGGCTCGGTCCGACGATGCGACTCAGGCTCTGCGTGGACGAGAACAGGGCCAGCGCGTTGGTGAGCTTCTCTCGCCCCACGACCTGCGGAATAAGCGCCTGCCGGGCCGGGAGCTGGACTGCAATGGCGATGCCATGGAAGGTGCTGGCAATCAGGATATGCGTGATGGTAATGCGTTCACTGAAGATCAGGAACGTTATGAGGGCAGTGACGACAAAGAGGACCGTCTGCGAGGTGAGGATGATGAGCCGCCGGTTGGCGCGGTCGGCCAGCACGCCGGTAACGGGTGCCAGGACGAGCATGGGCGCTGTACGACAGAATCCGGCTACGCCGAGGAAGAAGGGCGAGCCGGTGAGGTCGAGGATCAGCCAGCCGATGGCGACCTGCTGCATCCAGAAGCCCATCGAGGTGATGCTGTTGCCCTGCCACAGGAGCCGGTAGTCGCGCACGCGCAGGGCATCGAAGGTCGGCCCGGCCCACCGCGCCAGGTGATGCCGCAGCCGCCGCGGGCCGAGCGCGCGCGCTGCGGCCGACGGTTGGGGCCACGGGGACAGGGGGGGCGTGTCTTCGCCAGCGGACGCCGGCGGTGGATCCGTCTTCATACGTCACGACTAGGCGGCGAGGATGACCCGCGCCGTCGGCACGGTCACGGGTCCCCGGAGCGGAGGCAAACAAGAGCGCAGGTAGGCCGCGCTCCGTAGATTATAGTGGCAAGCAGGTGGACCTTACTCTCCGGCCCCGTCTGGTCCCTCCGCTTTGCAGGGGGACGTGGGTTCCCGCCCACGTGGGAATGACGCGAGGGGGGTGGCAGGGACTGCGGGCAGCCTAGCCGCCGCGCAGCCGTGGCAGGCCGGCTTCCTGCCACGTGGCGTTGAGCACCGCATACGACTGCCGGGCGGCGGCAAAGGGATCGTAGTCCGGCCGGGCCTGGACCTGCTTGCTAATTTCTACCGTAATCGAGCCGGTGTAGCCGGCGGCAGCCATCGCCTGGAGATACCGCGTGTAGTCCATCTCACCCTCGCCGGGAATCAGGAACTCGTAGTCGGGCAGCACGCCGCGCTCATCCTTGACGTGGGTGTGGACGCTTACCGGGGCCATGGGCGGGACGGTTTCCTCGATACTCATGCCCTGGACATTGAAGTGGCTAATGTCGAAATTCACTTTCAGCCAAGGGGAGTCAATCCGGTCGAGCAGCCAGAGCGTCTTTTCCGGCGAGTTCAAGCCCTGGCCAACGTGCGGCTCCAGGGCGATCACCACGCCCCGCGACTCGCCGTAGCGCGTAAGCTCGCCGACCCGCTCGACGAGGAGCGCCTTGTCGCGCTCCCAGTGCTCAGGGGCGCCGCCAGTGGCGGTATTCAGCGGTGGTGGCCCAGCGGCTCCGGCCAAGTCCACCGCGAGGTCTACCGTCGCTTGCAGGCGTGCAAGGTTCGGCCGGTACTCATCCGGCGGTACGATCAGGGGCACGTGCCCGGCAAGCGCCGGGAGGTCTACTTGGTGGTCATCGTAGAGTTGGCGGATTGCGCGTCGGGCCGGGGCATCGAGCGTGGACAGCTCGGTGACCCAGCCGGGGATGACGGTAAGCTCGACCGCTTCGAATCCCAGCTTGGCGAGGTAGGGGATAGCCACGTCGGCCGGTAGGGTCGGCATGCCCCAGGTACTATAGCCGAGCTGCATCATGGTGACGTACTCCTTCTATATTGACACCGGCGTTTTGGCGCCAGCGTTGGCACGACCGGGATAATAGCAGGACTCGGTGCAGTGGAGCGGACTACCCGGCGCTCCCGGTACAATGTGCCCGGCTTGGCTGGCGAGGTCATGCCGGCCGAGTTGAGCGCCGGCCACGACCTTCCATCCGGTTGCGCTGACCGCCCTAGCTACACTACACCATGCCGCGGAGTTTCACATGGCAGCTCTGCCATCGACTCGTCTGAGCCGCTCCCATTTTTTCTGCTGGGCACTCCTCTTTGCCGGCCTCCTGCTAGTAACTCGCCTGGGAAACTTAGGGCGGGAGGTGATTGATTGGGACGAAAGCACCTTCATCATCATGGCTTCCCATCTGCGAGCCGGTCAGTTGCCGTACTTGGAGCTTTTCGACAACAAACCGCCCGGGATTTACTTTGCTCTGGCGGGTGTCATGACTCTTTTCGGGGAGAATCTGCTCACCATCCGCTTCTTCGGGGCCTTTTGCCTACTTGTCGCGGCGCTGGCCGGTTACGGGATCGCGGTGCGTCGCAGCTCGTCTTTGGCGGCCGGTGTGGCGATGGCTGTTTTCCTGGTCCTAGCCGGTGCGCCTAACTTCCAACCGACCATGACCGAGCATTTGGTGATAGCGCTTATGATGCCAGCCTGCTGGCTGCTGGTGGCCCGTCGCGACCGGCTCTGGGCAACCTTTGTGATAGGCCTACTGCTGTCCTTGGCCACCTTGACGCGCACGAATATCGCCTTTGTGGTACTAGCTCTGGGCGGATTCTATACCTGGCAGTTGTGGCGGCCAAGCCCCAGCGTCCCTCGGCTGGCGCTCTTTGCCTATAGCGCGGGCGGACTGGTGCCGCTGCTGCCACTGCTCGCCGTCTACGCCTCTGTTGACGGCCTGGATGAGTTCTTCCTGGGCAACGTCCTGGTCCCCCTTGCTTACAGCTCCCAGGGTGCTGGCTTGCTGGCTGCCTTCCAGTCGTATGTCGACCTTTGGGAAAGGTTCATTCTTCGGTTCAGACCGATCTTTTTGCCGGCAACCATCCTCTTCGGAATAACGCTCTGTGTGTATGCGGCACAGCGGAGAAAAAGAGTGCTTGCCGGCGACGAAGGGCTGCTATTATTGGTCTTTGCAGCCACCTCCTTTTCCATTCTGATGAATGGACGCCAATTTGAGCATCATCTGCTGCAGATCATGCCCCTGCTGGCGGTTTTTGCATCCTACGGCTTACGGGGACCGCTGCGTAACATGGCTTTCATCTGTGCCGGCTGGACTATCGTTGCCGGGATTGCGCTCTTCGGTGCTGACAGCGCCGCACTCGCGCGGGACTGGTCCCAGCGCGAGGCGCGCTACGACCTGCGAAAAATCGCGACGCTCATCCGGGCGGACGGGGCGGTCGACGGGGCAGTCTACGCGCCAACCCACCATCTGGTGTATTGGTATCTCGGGCCTGGCTCGTTGCCATCTCGCCTGGCCCACCCCTCCGATATTGCGAAAGAGGATATTGTAGACACCCTGGTCGAACATGGCTATATCCCGGCCAACGAGTGGGAAAGAATCTGGTCGAGTCGGTTGGGCTACGTGGTCGTTGCGCCGAACAGGCTGTGGTATTTTTACCGACGAACGGCGCCAAGCCTTCGATGACTTCCTGGCAAGAGACTTCGAGTTATGGCAGCGGATCGGAGACATTGAGGTTTTCAGGCGTAAAAGCTGACGTTCCAGGCCCTCGAACCCCCCTCGCCTCAGCGCTGCCGGAGCGATGAAGCAGGACCGGCTTGTTGTGTAGGCCGGCCCTTCCCCGTGCTGATACACGCGCCGGGAGACTGGCCCCTGGCCGATTAGTGCTTTGCGGGCGCGTCCTAGAGGGCCTGGATCGGGGAGCCGCAATAGGAGATCGTCATACTGAGGGCGACGAGGAGTCCGATGGCGGCCAGGATGATAGTGGACCACCGCCGCTGACCGCGGTCGGAGCTGCTCCTTCGGGACAGGGTATTGGCGGCACGGGCGCGAGTTGCCCGACGCCGGCTGGCAGCGGAGCGCCTGCTTCGTGGCATGGTAATACCTCGGCTCTCTGGTGCGCGCGGCGGACGTGAACTACCGGCGGGGTAGGGTCCGCAGCTTGCGACGCATGCGTAACAAGCCTCTAATGTCGGCGATAGCGGTAGGAATGATTCTAACGCGCGAGTCCAAGTCCTCTACCCACTCGACGGGCACTTCGGCGATGCGGTACCCCAAATGCTCGGCGAGGAGCAACAACTCAGTATCGAAGAACCAACTCGTGTCCTCGATCCGCGGCAGAAGCTCATCGGCGGCCCGGCGCGTGAGGGCCTTGAAGCCGCACTGCGCGTCGGAGAAATGATGCCAGAACAGTGCCTTAATCAGCAGGTTGTAGCCTTGAGACAAGGCCTCGCGCCGGAAGGAGCGGCGGATGCGCGAGGCCGGCGTCAGGCGAGAGCCAATCGCGACGTCATGGCCTTGTCGTAGCGTGTCGAGCAGGGGGCGGAAGGCCAGCAGATTCGTCGAAAGGTCCACGTCCATATAGGCCACGAGGTCCGAGTCCGTGGCCAGCCAAGCGTGCTTGAGTGCTCGCCCCCGGCCGCGTTGGGCCAGGTAGAGGTAGGCAACGTCGGCATGTTCTTGGGCCAGGGTCTGAGATTCGGCTGCTGTAGCATCGGTCGAGCCGTTGTCAGCAACGATGATGCGGCACTCGTAGCCGGCAGCCGCGGCGACGTGCTCGTTCAGAAAGGCGCGGAGGATGAGCACCTGCCGCCGCAGCGTCGCGGCCTCGTTGAGCACCGGGATGACGACGGAGACGGTCAGCAGGTCCACTGGCTAGTTCCGTAGAAGCACGATAAGCACGCGCCGCCACTTGATGTGGCGCCAAGATTATAGCAACAGCCCGCTGGCACCTCTCCTGACGCGGACCGCCCCTGAGAGGGAATGCTAGACTGGAAAGTGGGGAGCATACTCATGGATAGAGTGGCAAAAGTGTAGCTGGGAAGTGATACTTGGACGATGAGTCGCTCGTTCAGCAGGTCCGGCTGCTTTGTAGTGTGACTGCGGCAGTCACGGGAGGGCGCTCTAGCCGGCGGTGGGGAGGCGAACCGGCTCTGCGACGTAGTCCGGCTCGTCTTCACTGGTGCTGAAGCCGGTGGTATAGAGCCGGAAGTAGTAGCCCTCGGCGGCCAACAGCTCTTCGTGGGTGCCTTGCTCCACGAGTCGACCGCGGTCCAGCACCAAAATCCGCGTGGCGTTCTTGATCGTCGAGAGGCGGTGGGCAATGATGAGCGCCGTGCGGTCTTGCATCAGCCGGTCCAAGCCGCGCTGAATCAGCAACTCCGTCTCGGTATCCACCGACGAGGTGGCCTCATCGAGAATGATGATGCGCGGGTCAATGAGCAAGGCGCGGGCCAACGAGATGAGCTGTCGCTGTCCCCCCGACAGGTTGCCGCCCCGCTCTTCGACAATCGAGTCGTAGCCGTCCGGTAGCCCGGCGATGAATGGATGTAGGCCCACGAGTTTGCTCGCTCGCACAATGTCCTCGTCGGTAGCCGCGGGCCACCCGTAGGCGATGTTCTCGCGGGCCGTGCCGGCAAACAGGAACGGCTCCTGGAGCACGAGACCGATCCGGCGGCGCAAACTCTCCTGGGTCACTGCGCGCACGTCGTGCCCATCGATCCGCACAGCGCCGCCGTCCACGTCGTAGAAGCGCATGAGGAGGCGGATAATCGTGCTCTTGCCGGCCCCGGTGCGCCCGACGAAGGCGAAGCGGTCACCAGGATTGACGGTGAAGGACAGGTCCTCGAAGACCGGTGCCTGGGGGTGGTAGCCGAACCGCACATGGTCGAACTCGATATGTCCCTTCACCGCCGGCAGCGTTTTGGCGTCGGGACGATCCGCGACCTCGATCTTGGTCTCCAGGAGGCCAAAAATGCGCTCGCCGGCGGCCATGGCCGCTTGCAGCACGTCGAACCGCGTGGTGAGGTCACGAATCGGCTCGAAGAACCGGGTGATGAACAGCATGAAGGCCGTCAGCACGCCGATGGTCAACTCGGAGGCGGCGTCACCGAGGATCCATTGCCCGCCTACCCAGAGCAGCAGCACCGTCGCGGCGGCATCCAGCAGGTCCGTCACCGGGAAGATGCCGGCGTGTGGGCCGATGGTAGCGTAGGTGGCCTGGAGATTATAGTCGTTCACTATGTCGAACTGGGCTGCGTTGCGCTCCTCGCGGCGAAACGCCTGCACAATACGCATCCCCACGATGTTCTCGGCGAGGTTGGAGTTCATGTCGGCCACGGCCAGCCGCAGCCGCCGATAGGCATTCCGGCCGTACCGGGCAAAGAGGCGGGCAATCACATACATCACCGGCAAGACCGTGAACGTCACGAGGGTGAGCCGCCAACTCATACTCGTCATAATCACAATCGTCCCGACGAGCAGGACGAAATCGGCGATGGTGCTCGTCAAGCCTTGGGTCAGCACTTCGTTCAGGGCCGTGACGTCGGACGTTTGCCGCGAGATGACCTCACCGACGGCGGTCCGGTCGTAGTAGCGCAGCGAGAGCGACTGCAAGTGCGTGAACAGCCGGCTGCGAATATCGAGCAAAACCCGCTGTCCGACCCATGAGAGCAAGTATGTTTGGGCGTAGGAGGCGGCCCAGAAGACGACCAGCGAGGCGATAAAGGCGAGGGCCGTTGCATTCAGAATGCCCAAGCTGCCGGTCCGCTCGTTGGTCCCGATTCCGTGGTCAATGGCCACTTGGATGAGCACCGGCTGCGCCATCATCGTGCCCGAAACGACCATGACGAGGAGAAACGCGAGGACCAGCTGGCGCCGATACGGGTACAGCAGTCCACCGAAGCGGCTCAGGACGTCGCGGTCGGTGAGGCGACGCGCATTCGGATCGTAGTCCGGGAGGTCAGCATAGAAGTTCATCCAGCGGCCGCCCATGACTAGCGCTACTCCTTCCGCACGCCAGCGCCACGTGCTGGGCCACCGTTCGAGGCCTCATCAGGAGGCGTTCCGTTGCTCGCTTCCGACTGCTGGCGAGCGGCCAGGTAGGCCTCTTGGTCGCGCATTTGGACCTCGTAGATTCGCTGGTAAGGGCCGTCTTGGCGGATAAGCTCCTCGTGCTTGCCGCGCTGGACGATCTTCCCGCGCTCCATGACCAACACCTGATCGGCGCGCTTGACGGTCGAGAGCCGATGGGCGATGACGAAGGTGGTCTTTCGGCTCATCACTTCTTGGAGTGCCTGCTCGATGCGAAATTCCGTTTCCATGTCCACGCTGGAGGTCGCGTCGTCGAGGATCAGGATGCGCGGCTCGACGAGGATGGCGCGGGCCAGCGATACCCGCTGGCGTTGGCCACCGGATAGCATCGCGCCGCGGTCGCCGACCTGGGTCTCGTAGCCGTCGGAAAGCCGCGAGGCAAAGTGGTGCGCCTCGGCGCGTGTGGCAGCGCCCTCTACGGCCGGCAGCTCGGAGTCCGGGCGACCGTAGGCAATGTTGCTACGCACGCTCTCCGAGAAGAGGAACGGGTCCTGGGGTGCGACGGTCATGTGCCGGCGCAGGCTCCTGATCGTGAGGTCACGCACGTCATGGCCGTCAATGAGCACTCGTCCGCGCGTAGCGTCGTAGAATCGGGGGATAAGGCCGGTCAGGGCGCTCTTGCCGGCACCCGTCTCGCCGACCAAGGCGACGACTTCGCCCGGCTTGGCGACGAGGTTGATGTCTTGCAGCACGGGCACGCCCGCCTCGAACTCGAACCAGACGTGCTCCAAGCGCACCTCACCCTCGATCTCCTCTAGCTCGCGGGCGTCCTCCCGGTCGTTGACCTCCGGGATCGTATCGAGCACCTCGAAAATGCGCCGGGAGGAGGCGCCAGCGCCGGCGACCATGTTGATGATCCAGCCAAACCGGCGGCTCGGTCCGATCAGGCGGTTGAGGAGGAACTGGAAGCCGATCAGGAGACCGATGGTCACCGTCCCGTCAAGGACGAGCCGGCCGCCCCACCAGACGACGAGGATGGCCCCTAGCCCGGCAATGGCCGTGAGTAGTGGCTGGCGCAGCGCCATAGCACGCGCCAACCGGATGGTGCGCCGGAACAGCTCCTCGATGCATTGCTGGAACTTCTCGATCTCGCGTGGCTCCTGCGCGAATGCCTTCACGACGCGCACGCCAGTCGCGTTTTCGGCCATGATGCCGGTGACGGTGCCGTACTGTTGCTGCACCCGGCCATAGAGCGGGCCGGCGACGTTCCCGAAGCTGAGACCGGCCCAGATCATCAGCGGTAAGGTCACGATAGCGAGCAGCGTCAGCTGCCAGCTCCAGACTACCATTACCCCAAGCGTAATGAGGTAGGTTCCCGCCGCGACGACAAAGCCCGTCGTGCCGTGGCCCATGAACCGCTGCACGGCGTCAACGTCGGAGGTGGCGCGGGCGATGAGCTGCCCGGTGTCCGCGCGATCCAAGTAGGCGAACGACATCCGCTGCAGGGCCAGATAGACCTCCTTACGGATATCGCGGGCGGCGCGGGCCTCGTAGACGTGGAAGAGCGAATAGTAGCCATAGCCGATGATCGCTTTGGTGAGGAACAGCCCGGTGGCGATCAACAGGGCCTTGGTGAGCACGTCCGGGCTGCCCGCGGCGATGCCGTCGTCAATCGCCCACTGGATTTGCAGGGGAATAAGCATGTCCACCGAGATGGAGACCAGCCAACAGGAATAGCTGATGGCGACCAGGTGCCAGTAGGGGCGGAGATACCCCAGCACGCGGAGGATGTCTCGCCACGAGCCACCCTCGCCGGAGCCGAGAGTGAGCGAGCGGGGGACCCGCGTTCCCGCCCCGCCGGTGCTGCCACCAGTGTTTCCGGCGCCGAGGCCAATCATGCGGGTGCTACCGTAATCCCGGCTGGCCGGCTGCCACAATGCGGGCAGCGGCACCGGCCCTTTTGGTCAGCCGCAAGACGATGGAGAGGAAGATTCATTGCAGTTCTAACGGTGAGCACCAGCGAGGGTACCACGCTCGCAACTTAACAGCCACGTTATCGTTGTGTACGCTCAGGGTCGAAGCGGTTGCCTCGCGGCACGAGACCGGCCGCCGGAGGCGCAGGAAGCACCGATGCCGAACATCTCCCCCGAGGCTGACCAGTGGATGCCGTCCGCCGCAGCGCAGGCTGGGCTGGCCGAGCTGCGCCGCCACGTCGCCGGCCACCGGCGCGGCCGCATTTTTATCCTCTCGGCGCCATCGGGCGCTGGCAAGGACAGTGTGATCGAGCGATTGAAGCAGGACGAGGTGGCAATCAACTATACGCTGCATACGACCACGCGCTGGCCGCGGCCCGACGAGGTTGACGGTGAGCACTATCGCTTCGTCACGCTGGAGGAGTTCCGTGCCGAGCGCGACCGGGGCGGCTTCCTGGAGTGGGCAGTCTACCTCGACAGCTACTACGGCACGCCGCGTGCGCCGGTGGAGCAGGCGCTGGCGCGTGGGGAGGCGGTGCTGGCCAAGCCCGATGTACAGGGCGCGATGCAGATTCGTACCCAGTATCCTGATGCCGTCCTGATCTTTCTGGCGCCGCCGGACACCGAGGAGCTGGTCGCCCGGCTATCCGGTCGTGGCACGGAGAGCCAAGCGGATCGACAGCGCCGTGTCGAACGATCCATGGCGGAGATTGCACATATCCCGCAGTATGACTATCTGGTCATCAACCACCATGGACGGCTTGACGACACCGTGGCCAGAGTCAAGGCCATTATCGTCGCCGAGCAGCAGCGCGTACGGGGCAGTGCGCGCCGTCCGTGAACGGTCTCAAGGAGGCAAAGTACGTGGCAAGTTTAGCCATCAACGGCGGTGATCCTGTCCGCACAGCGCCCTGGACACGCTGGCCGCAAGCGGACGAGCGGGCCGTGGAGATGGTCACGGCGGTTCTACGCAGCGGACACCTGAGCGGTGACGGGCCGATGGAGCGGCAGTTCGCGGCCGATTTCGCGTCCTTCTGCACGGCAGTACACGGGGTCTGCGTGATGAACGGCACCGTCTCGCTGCGCGTGGCGCTCGAAGCCGCGGGCGTGCAGGCGGGGGACGAGGTGATCGTGCCCGGCCTCACGTGGGTCGCCACCGCCGGCGCGGTCGTAGACATCAACGCAGTCCCGATTTTCGTTGACGTTGACCCCGAGAGCCTGTGCATTGACCCCGCGGCGGCGGCGGCAGCGATTACGGATCGCACGCGGGCGATCATTCCCGTCCATCTCTCCTGCGCCGTCGCCGACATGGGTGCCTTGCTGGAGGTGTGTCGCCGGCATAACATGTCGCGCCCCGACGATGAGCGGATTTGGGTGCTTGAAGATTGCGCCCACAGTCACGGCGCACAGTGGCGCTTGCCCGACGGCAGCGTGCGGGGCACCGGTTCGATGGGAGATTTTGGCTCGTTCAGCTTCCAGTCCAGCAAAGCCCTGTCGACCGGCGATGGGGGCATTATCCTGACATCGGACGAAGAGCTGGCTGACCGCTGCTGGTCGATTCGCAACGTCGGCCGGCCGCGCCATCCCGGCCAGCCACCGCGCTACGGGGTCAACTATCGGCTGACCGAGCTACAGGCGGCGGTGTTGCGGGCGGGACTCGAACGGTTGCCGGCCGAGATGGCGCGCCGCCAGCGAAATGCCGACTACCTCACCCGCGGTATCGCCGACCTGCCGGGCCTACGGCCCCTCAGCCGCGACCCGCGGCTGGTTCGCCAAGCGTTCTATGGCTACATCATCCGCTACGATGCCGCGGCGTTCGACGGCGTGCCCAAGGGGACGTTTCTGAGCGCGCTCAAGGCCGAGGGTATCTTCTGTGCCCCAGGCTACCTACCGGTCTACGAGCAAGAGTTGTGGCAGATTGATCGCCGCCGCTTTCCCTTTGCCAGTCGGTACGATCCGACAGCGGACGACTACGCTCCGCCGCACTGCCCCGTGGTGGAGCAAGCGTCGCACAACGAGGTCATCGCGCTACCGCAGCCATTGCTGCTCGGCGCGCAGTCCGATATGGATGATGTGCTCGCGGCGCTGACCAAGCTGGTCGAGCACCACGCGGAGCTGGCCCCGGTGGACCAGTAGGGGTGTCCCTTGTGGCATCTGCTCCAACTAATTGCGTCTCCGGGGACGGGGACCGCACTGGTGGCGGGCCGTGCCCGCGGGGCGGATCAACCCTAGGCCCAGTGGGCAGGGTAGGTGTTTTCGAAAACAGGTGCATGACACGGCGCCCGACGTGTGGCATGCTGGGCTGGCGGTCCACCCCACCCCAGCGCCGCCAGGTCATCGCCACCCAGCGGAGCGCAAGGGACCCAGGTCGTCGCCCCCCGGCCGCACCTGCGCCACCCGCCGGCCACGGTGTTGGCCTGGTGGTGCCGCGGCTGCCGCCGAGCGTGGGTGCCACCGCCAAGCGCTCGCCGTGGCGGCCGGTTGTGGCCCCTTGCTGCGGTGGGTCTTGAACTGGGGGCCGGGGGGCCAACGGGCCCTGTCCCTGGAGGCCCCCCCTTGGGCAACCGGGTTGTGGTCCTGGCCATCAGCGGGCGCGCTCGCGACTGTGCCATCCCCGTGGCGTGGACGGTCGTGCCCACCACCACCAAACGAGCTGGGCAAGCCGACGGGCTGCGCTTGCTGCAGGACCCAGCCCGCGCGGGCCGCGCGCCTGTCACGGGGGGAGAGCCAGCTAGCTGAAGAAAACCTACCCTTGTCAGGATGGTCCCCTTCCCCCGCTGTGCAGGGGCAGGGAGCAACTACCCGCTCCTGTGCGTCAGCACGGGGGACACCACACTCCTGTGGATTCCGGCCTGCGCCGGGATGACGGGAGAGGGGGCCGAAATGACGCTAATAGCCCCGCGAAAGGAGATAAAATGATGTCGCTTGACTGGGCGGCCATTGACCGCTGGCTCATGGGTGAAGCCTGGGTCGGCTCGCAGATCGAACAGCATCTCGCCGTGCTGTGCCAGCAGATCGGCCCGCGGTGGTCCTCTTCCGCGGGCGAGCGGCAGGCGGTCGCCTATATTCGCGAACGCATGGTCGCAGCCGCGCTCACGGATGCGCGGTTGGAGAGCTTCCCGCTGGACACGTGGGAGCACGGGCGGGCCACGGCTTCCGTCATAGCGGACGGCCGGGTGGAAGACGGCCGGCCCATTGACCTCTTGCCCCTCCTCTTCTGCCCTCCGGTAGACCTGCGTGGTCCCATTGTTGACGTCGGCTTTGGGATGCCCCATGAGGTCGCAGGGGTGAGCGCGCGGCTCCCGGCAGCCGTAGCCGTTGTAAACCTGGCGGCAGAGCCGTTCAGCCCGCCCCGGCCGCTCGCGGATCGCCTCCAGGACTTGCGGGCCGGCGGCGCGGTGGCAGCAGTAGTTGTCGAGCGTAAGAGCGGGGGGCGGCTGGAGTACCACTCCGCCACCGAATGGCGCACCGCTGGCGAGCTGGACCACCCGCTACCTACCGTCGTCACCTCGCGGGAGGACGGCGCCCGCCTGCGCGCGCTGGCCGCCGCCGGCCACAGTTTGGCGATCAAAGTACCCAGCCGCGCCTATCGCGCGACCGGTACCAATACTGTCGCGGACCTACCGGGCGCGCAGTGGCCGGACGAACTGCTTGTGATCGGCGCCCACCACGATACCGTGCCCGACTCGCCGGGGGGCAACGATAACGCCTCCGGCACGGCCGTCGTCTTGGAGCTGGCGCGCGTCATCGGCTTGCTCCGGCAAGAGCAGGGTGTTGAGCCGGGGTGCAGCATCCGCTTTGTCACGTTCGGCGCCGAGGAACAGGCGTTGCAAGGCTCCTACGCCTACGTCGCGCGCCATCACCGCTCCGGGCCGTTGCCCCGGCTCGCGCTGAACCTGGATGAACTGGCCGCTGGCCCGATAAAGGGCGTGGTCCTCCAATTCCCGCACCTGCGTCCGCTGATCCAACGCACGCTCGATGCGCTCGGCGAGAGCTTGCGGTGCCACGTGCTGGCACAGCTGGACGCCAGTAGTGACTGGTTTCCGTTTGCCCGCCGCGGCATCCCGTCAGCCCTACCCTGGCGCTGGCGGTTTGTCGGCCGGCATCCCGACGCCGACTTCCATCACGAGCCGGGCGACACCGCCGACAAGGTGCGACCACGCGAGCTACGCGAGTATGTGGGACTGCTCGCCCGCATGCTGCTCCGGCTGTCCCATCTCTCCCCGGCCGAGTGGCCGGACAGCCCGCTCCGGGTAGACGAAATCGAAGCGCGCCTCAAGGATGAGCTAGGCACGATCCCACGGACGATGTAACCGCCCCCTCGGCATGGCGATGGCCCCATGCCCGACACACAGACGTTCTGTCGAGAATAATGTCTCGGAATGATAAGTTCGGGGCTTACCGGTCAAGGTATCAGCGCCCGGCCGATCTATTGGGCGCGAGCGCCGCTTGCTTGGCCGCCTCCCCACCATGTGCTGGCCACCACCTATTCGCCGCGGGCTTGTACCGAGCGTGGTATTTGGTCGTGAGGGGAGCCCCGTCCGGTTTCTCTTCTAGGTCGCGGCTAATACGCCCCAGGGCCGTCTTCGGCACCCAGCGCCGGCGGCCACCATGGGTATACACCGGCCGCCAGTGTTCATTGCGCGGCTCCTTAATCGCGCGGTCGTAGCCGATAGCCTGCACCATTGAGGCGGTGGTATAGCCCAGTTCCTCAACGGCGGCATTGACCACCGTCACCGGTACGTGCGTATCCTCAAGCATCATCCCTCCTTGCTCGTTCTAGCGCGTCATGCCCGGCAGTGCTGGCTGCGGCTCGTGCCGCCCGACTGACCACGGCGTCTCGAACCGCTTGCCCGCCAATACCACTGGCACCCTCAACAACTGCATCCGGGGACAGGCCACGCTGTCAAGCCCTGGATTTACCATTCCGTAATGTCTTAGTCCTGCTGTGTTTGCCGCCAACTCCGCAACCTATCGAGTGCCTGCTCATCTTCAGGGTTAAGCGGTGTAAATCCGGCCCTCCGAGCAGCCCGATAAAGTTCCCTGTCGCTGGTCACAAACACTATATTTGCCGACACTGCCTGCGCCGTCCGTAGTGTCGTAGCGAGGTGGATACAGTCACCGGCCCGGAGGGTATACCGTCGCGCTACGCCAATCGCCTCGGATAGAACAGCACTGGTGAGGGGAGCACAGTGATCACTCGCTCCAGATCATCATTAAACAATCGCAGTAGAGTTCTGCGCGCTCTTTGTGTAAGTAGTCGTGCCCCTAAAGCCCTTGCTGCGACGGCCTCGACCTCCAGAACAGTGAGATTGAGAGGTGATAAACATATCGTCCAGAGTCCGGTCAGAAAAGAGTGCGGCCATGACCTCCATACCGCGTTCGGTGCGGTACCGCTTCACCAGCGCCGAGGTGTCCAGGTAGTAGAGTGCCATACATCAAGCTGCCCCCTGTCGCAGTTCGTACAGGACTGCGGTTAGGGTCTGCTCACCCATGGCCTCGTCAATCACTTTCCGCCCTTCCTCCAGGGACAATGGGTACTTTTGGTACTCAGCCTTGACAGACGCGATATAGGATCGAATCTCAGGTTCTGCCATCGCCTGGAGCCTTCTCGCTGCCGGTGAATTGTTGCTTGCGCTGGGTGCCTGTTTCGTCTGAACCACGACAATCATCCTAGGCATGGCAATGATCGGTAACAACTGTCTCACTCATTATTCACTCAGTTGCCGAAATTCCGCCAACACGTTTGCATAGCCACGATACCAGCCGGGGACAGTGCATGGCATCCCCACGCCCTACGGTGTGGCCGGCTCCTCTGCGCGGGGGAGGAACGGATTCTCCGCCGGCTCTTTGCCGCCGTAGAACCAACGCAGCGGGAGCACCTTCAGCTTCTGAATGAACCCGTGTGTTCCTGGCTGTGGGTTGCTCACCAGTATCTCGGCGCGGGTCGGATGCTGGCGATATTCCCGGTAGCGGTGAGCGATGATGACCCGGTCCTTCAGCACCAGGACGGCCGGGTAAGTCATCGTGACCAGCGCCTCGGTCGGTGTAATATGCTCCCCCTCGCGCTCCGGCGCCGGCAACCCCGGCGCCAGGTAGTGCTCGGCCGGACGAACCGGTCGGATTGGCCCCGGCTCCACGCGCGTCTCCTCATGCCAGGAGGTCACGTTCTGGAAGAACTCCCAGACGCTGCCACCATTGCGGCTGACGGCCGACGAGATGCGCGAGCGGATGTAACCCTGCTTGATTTCCGCCTCGCTCTGCTGGTTCCAGACGGCCAACAAATGGCCGGTCGGGAGAGTACGAATCTTGGCCGGCGCGGTGGAGGTAGCCAACGAGGTCGGCGCCGGCCGCGTCCAGGTCTCGCCGTTGTCGAACGACCACGCTTGAAAGACGCGCCCCAACCCGGTACGCAAAAGCATCAGCAGCTTCCCCGGCTCGCCCTCCGCGACCGACGGCTCGTTGGTGTAGCTGAAGATGGCGTTCCCGTCCAGCAGCACAATCAGCTCACCGTCCTTGTTGCGGTGCCACGTGTACCCCTCGTCGTCCGAGTAGCACACATACGAGCAGCTCGTCGTGCGGTCGAAGAAATGAGCGTTCGTCTCTACCCACTGGCCATGGAGCAGCTTGCCCGGCCGGGGTGTGACCCCCTCGCCTACAGCAGTTTGCTGACCCAGCGAGCAATACACCGGCAGGATCAGGCGTCCCGACGACGTGCGGATCATCGTATCGTGATAGGCCGAGCTATTCAGCCCAGCCGGCGTCACCGGTGTTGGCGGCGCCCACGTCCGTCCGCCGTCGTCCGAGCGCCAGAACAGCAGGTGCGACTGCCGCACTCCCCCGGAAAGAGCGTGGCGGACTGCTGCAAGCCCGATGCCGTTGCCCGACAAACGCACCAGCGACATGCCGCCGTCGCCTACGAGGTCTCCGTTCGTGTCGTGGCATCGGAATGGCTCCGACCACGTGAGGCCGCCGTCATCGGATGTGGTGAAGAGCGTGCCGCCGAGCTGGAGGATGCGCCCGTCGGCGCGCTCGACGAAAGTTGCGGCAAAACTGTGCGTGGTTTCCAGTTGAGCGAGTGCCTCTTCCGGGCGGGTCATCGGTACGTTGCTCATCGCACACCTCCTGGCTCCGAGCGACCGCCAACCGCGATCTTGCTGGCGCCGCCGGCCTGGGCGGTCAATGTAGGTTGCTGTGTTGGCAAGTCTCCGGGCCTATCTTACCGGGTCAGTGATCCCCCGCGGCGGCGGCGGGAGGTGGATTGCGGCTTGCGCCGCAATGACGAGTACCCTCGCTGGCGGCTGATGGCTGGCAGACGGTGCGCTACACTATGCCCTGACGCTGATGGCCTATTCTCACTGGCACGCCCTCGCCACTTTGCCGGTGGCCGCTCTCGCCTGGCCGCGAGCCGGGTGGCGCGGTGCCTTGGCGGCGTGCGCGGGCGGCGTGCTCGTTGACCTCGATCATGTGGTGGACTGGCTGATAAGTGGAGGCCGGCTCAATTACAAGGTGCGGATTATCCTGCCCCTACACGGGTGGGAGCTGCCCCTAGCGCTCTACTGCTGGCGCCGCCAGCGTGGCCCGCCCTGGGTGGCGCCCCTGATCGCTGCCTGGATCGGCCATCTCTGTCTCGACTGGCTCACGCACAATCCGACCACTCCCTTGAGCTACTTCGTGTCGCGGCGGCTCGTAGTCGGCTTTGATCGCCAGCGAGCCGGGTGGCCGCCGTTTGAACTCGCCGCCAGGCGGGAGGCACAATATTACTATCGGGTACGTGTCCCAATGCTCGTGGCGGCGCTGGTGAGCATGGTATTACTCTCTCTGTTCGGCCGGTGGTCAGCAATAGATGACCGGTCACCGCCACGATAATGAAGATTGATACGTGACGATTCTGATTACCGGTGGCGCCGGCTTTGTCGGCAGCAACGCCGTCGCGCACTTCCTCGCTCGAGGCCGGCGCGTCGTCGTGCTCGACAACCTCGGACGGCGCGGCACGGACAGGAATCTCGCCTGGCTCCGGGGACTAGGGGGCGATCTTGCCGTCTCGCGGACGGATATTCGGGACGCAGTGGCAGTGGCGGCGGTGTTTCGGGCGGATCAGGACATTGAGGTCGTTTTGCACCTCGCGGCACAGACCGCGGTGACGACCTCGGTAGAAGCGCCGCGGGCAGACTTCGAGAGCAACGCGCTCGGGACGTTCAACGTCCTGGAGGCTGCCCGCTGCCTCCCGCACCTCAAGGCGTTGCTCTATGCCTCCACGAATAAGGTCTATGGTGGCCTGGAGGACGTGGCCGTCGTCGAACGGGACGGTCGGTATGCCTATCGGGACTGCCCCCACGGTATCGCCGAGGATCGCCTCTTGGACTTCCACTCGCCTTACGGCTGCTCCAAAGGGGCGGGCGATCAGTACGTCGTGGACTACGCCCGCATGTACGGCCTACCGACCGTCTCCTTTCGGCAATGCACCATTTACGGCCCCCGGCAGCTTGGCGTGGAAGATCAAGGCTGGGTGGCCTGGTTCTGTATCGCTGCCGTACTCGGTAAGCCCCTGACGCTCTACGGAGACGGTAAACAGGTGCGGGATATTCTGCACGTCTCCGATCTGCTCGCCCTCTACGAGCGGGCCATCGAGCGCATTGACCGGATCAAGGGACAGGTCTACAACGTCGGCGGTGGGCCGGGCAACACGCTCTCGCTGTTGGAGCTGATCGCACGGATCGAGGCGCGCTTGCAGCGCCGCCTGGAACTGCGGTTCGCGGCGTGGCGACCCGGGGACCAGCGCGTTTTCGTGGCCAATATCGCCAAGGCGGCCCGCGATCTTGGCTGGCAGCCCCAAGTAAGCGTTGAAGAGGGCGTCGAGTCCCTACTCGCCTGGGTTCTGGACCACCGCGACCTCTTCGTCTAGGTCGTATGGCCCCCCGCCTTGCTGGCCCTAGACCTTGGGGTGCTCGGTGCGGTACCAGGGGAAGCCGTCAACCTCTTCGACCCAATAGTCGCCGAAGAGGTGTGGAAAACGCTCCATGCACAGTGCCCCGACCTTGGCGAATAGCAGCCTGATTTCTTCCTCGGCCCCCGGCGCCGTCCGCATCTCGATGACGTGACGTACCGCCCGGATATTGGCGCTCCAGCCGATGTTCGTGGCCACGCCAATCGGCGCGAGCCGGCGCATGGCCGACGTGATCTTCTTCTTCTCGGAAAAGGGTAAGGTGTCCACGTTGAGCAGGTCGGTGAGCCGCATTTGCAGGGCACCGAGCTGATCGAATGTCCGGCAGAATAGCTCCATCGCCTGCGGCGTTTCGCGGATGACGAGCGGCACGTAGCCGTCGAGGTCGTCGGTCAGGCGCACGAACCGCAGGCTTTCTTGCGATACCGCCGTACCTGCTCGGTGGCGCACCAGCTCGTGTGTGACAACCCGACTCACGTCGCAGAACATGAAGTTCAACCAGGCGTGCTCCAAGGTACTCCCGTGCTTGACTTTGATGAGGTTGGTCAGATGCGCTTTGTTGCTTGGGCGTACCCTGGTGACGTTAGGGTTGAGCACGGTGCCGAAGCTGCGGTAGCAGGACCGAGCCATCACCTCGCTCAGTAGCTCGACATCGCCAGGGGCGTCACTCTGCCAGTCGGGCGCGCCGATATGTGCCAGGTACGCGCGTAGACCGGCCTCATGCACTTTCGTCTCGCCGATCAGAAAGACCGTTGGCTCTTTCACAGTGTCGGACTCCTTCACCGCCTCTTTGTCTGAGACGAAAAGGTCGACGCTATGATGCGCCGCCGCAGCCCCAGGCTACCCTCACCCCGGCCCTCTCCCCTGACAAGAGTAGGTGAATCGGGGAAACAGGCGCAGTGAGTGCTTGTAGGGGCACAGCATGCTGTGCCCCTACCCTGGCGGCGAACTGGGCGAGCAACGCCCTAGCACCACTACCTCCCCCTGTGAGGGCCCTTCCCAGGGGGAGAGGGCGTGTGCGGCGGCGGCACAATTGTCAGTATCAGGATTCGCAGGATGCGAGGCTGGATAGGATAAAGGGCCGGTCATCCTGCCTATCCTTCCAACCCGCTAATCCCGATGCTGGCAAAAGAGGCACGGTATCCGTCCTTGCGCCACGGCATTGGGAGGGCGCTAGTCGTAGTCTCCGCCGGGCCCCCCGGCATGCATAATCGGCTGGCGCCCGGAGATGTAGGGTGGCTCTAGCAAGCGGCGCTGGCGCTCGGTGAGCAGGGCGTGTACTTCGGCGCTCCGGTGCTGGTCGTGGCGGCCCCAGGCCAGGTGCTTGGGGGCATACTTGTAGAGCAGCGAGCGCCGCTGGTACGGGGCCGTCCACGGATGGGTGCCGTGGGTGAGTGCTTCGGTGAAGATGGCGACGTCGCCGGCGCGCATCGGTACCTGCACCACACATCCGGGGTCGCGATCGAAAGTGCGTATGTCCGCCGGACAGGGATAGTTGGCTTTGTGACTCCCCGGAATGCAGGCGAAGCCACCCTGTCCCGGCGGTACGTCGGTGAGCGCCCAGGTGACGACGGAAAGCCCATTATGCATCCGCTCCCGGAAGACGTAATACTCCTCCGCCTCGTAGGGTGTACCCCCGCCGTGCAGCCGCAGCCCGGCGGTGTTGGTCGCCATGTGGATGCCGTAGTAGTGATCGAGGCGGAAACCGTCGCCCAACAATACCTCCAGGTAGGGCAAGATGCGGGGGTGATCGAGCAGTGTACGGAACGGCTTGCCCCAAAGCAGGAAGCCACCGAACCGCTGGCTCTCGATACTCTCCGCCGGTGGTGGGAGCTGCTGGGCGTCCAGCAGCCGGTTCAGCTCGGCTACTTCCGTAGGGCTGAGTACTCCTTCGATGACCAGATAGCCGCGCAGGTCGAACAAGTACAGCTCTTCGTCGTTCATGCCTCACTCCCGGCCCGCGCTGCGCGCCGATTATAGGGCGCAGAGTCCGGCCGCAGCTCTTCTGCCTCAGCGGATCGGTAGTCCGTTGCTCGCTATCAGGAAGATAGCGCATCTCACGGATCTCTGCGAGTGCCGGTGACACCGTAAGGCTGCCTACTGACGGCGTTATGAGGAGGATGCTACCGTCTTGCTAAGGTGTGGGCGATGGTACGTACCGGTCGAGCGGCGCGGCGTGCAGCGCAGCGCAGCCGGCGGCCGCCCCAAGAGCAAACCGGCCGACTGCTGCGGCGCCGGGCCGTCTCGCTGGCGGTAGCCGGGATTGGTGGATCGGCGCTCCTCGCCGTCGCGCTGTGGCAGTCGTCGGCACCGCCAACTACCTCGCTCGGCGGGGACGATATTGCGCGGGCGGCGTTGCTGGCCGGCGTGGCGCCGGATCAGATCAGCCCTTCGACCCGCGGCATCCACGTCGTCTATCACTCCCTTGGCCCAGTGCCGTCGGCGACAACGCCCCGCACCGACGACAAGGTCACGCTGTTGATGCTGGCAGCGACCTGGTGTACGACGTGTCGCATGATGTCGAGCTTCGTCGCGCCCACCGTCGCCAAGCACAGCGCGCGGCTGGGCTTGATCGAGAAGGACATTGACCGCGAGCAGCCCCTCGTGCGGCAGTTTCGGGTGTTCGGTACACCGACGTTCGTCGTGCTCGATCCTTTGGGGAACGAGCTAGGCCGGCTGCCACCCGACAATGATCCGCAGCGGTGGGAGCAGCGACTACTGCACGTTGCCGGGCTGTAGCTTTCGCGCCATACCCCTGGCCCTGCACACACCCCGGCCCTCTCGATCGTGTCCCTACTTGCGCGACTCGGCCTGGAGCCGGCGGGCGGTTGCGGCGTCGCCGATGTGGAGGGTGTTGTAGGCCTGCTCGCTGGAGGTGAAGGCGCCGATGCCCTCGTGTCCGTGCCAATCGCCCTGCGTGAGCATGGGGTTTGTGGTCCCCGTCTGCCGCTCGCGCTTGGCGATGAAGGCCGCCATGCGTGCCCGCAGCGCCTCAACCGTCTCGGGGTTGCGGTCGGCTACATTGTGCTCTTCCAGCGGATCCTCGATCAGGTTGTATAGCTCCACCGGCGGCATGGAGTGGAAGTCCGGCTCCAGCGCTTCGATCAGCTTCCACTGTGACGTGCGCCAGCCGTGCTTCCGCATCCAGGCGCACTCGGTGATGTAGAGTTGGGACTCGGAGCTTGGCTGCCGGCCTTGCACCAAATCCAAGAGCGACTGACCGTCGAAGCGCAGGTCCGTCTCGATCCGGGCGAGCTGGAGCAGCGTGGGCATGAGGTCTTTGTGCTGGTTGAAGCCGGCCACTCGCGCGCCACGGGGCAAGCGCCGCGGATAGCGAATGATAAGTGGGACCACCAGCGTCGGATCGTAGAGACCGTGGTGGTCGTACCAGCACTCGTGCTCGTAGAGCGTTTCGCCATGGTCGGCATTGATGACCACGATGGTGTCGTCGAGGATGCCCAGCGTTTCGAGCTGCGTGAAGAGTGCGGCAATGCAGGCGTCCATATAGGCAACGGCGCCATCGTACTGAGCATCCATGTAATGCCGATCCGTGACCCCTGCCGGCATCCACGACCGGAAATAGTCGGCAAACGGCTTGAAGGCGAAGACCGGCGCCATGGATGTGTGTCGGGGATCGCACTCGTCGCCGTGATAGAAGAGGCGATTGAAGGGCGAGGGCGGGAGATAGGGTGAGTGCGGATCCATGTGGCGCAGGAGGGCGAACCATGGTGCCGGCTCCTGCGTCAGCCGCTCGATTTCCGGTTGGGTCACGTCGTTGAGCCGCTGCGCCTTGGGCGCGGCGCCGCGCGAGCGGTCTCTGCCCCAAGCGGGGTAGTCGAGGTAGCGGTCGAAACCGCGCGACGCAGGATTGCCACTGAACCCGACGCAGAGCGTGTTGTAGCCGTGCTCGCGCAGCACTTCGGGGAGCGTCGTGACGTTCTCCGTCAGCCCTCCACGATGCCGGAGCGCCACGACCTCGGTGCCGAAGCAGTCGCGGCCGGTGAGCATCGAGGCGTAGGCCGGAGTGGTGGGGATGTGGGCGGAATAGGTCTGCTCGAAGAGGGTGGCGTCCCGGGCAAACCGGTCAATGTGCGGCGTGGTGAGGCGCTGATAGCCGTAGCAGCTCATGTGGTCGCGGCGCAGGGAATCGATGGCGATCAGCAGGATGTTGGGCCGACCGCGCCGGGCCTTACTGGCAGTCATTGGTGTCTACGCTCCTTTCGTACCGCGTGGGGGCTGCCTCAGCCCCGCCGGAAGTGGGCCGTGCGCGCGGCCCACGCTTGGGTCAAGCCATAGCGAGCGAGCATGGCCGCCGGCTCATCCAACGGGTCATCAAGGCGGTCCATCCAGGCTTGCAGCTCCGTTTCGAGCGCCGCTTGCACCGAGCTTACCGTCGGCTCACCGACCAGATTATGCACTTGATACGGGTCGGCCACGTTGTCGTAGTGTACCCAGGGACCGTTGAGATCACGGGCATAGGTATAGCGCGCCGTCCGCACGCCGCGCCAGGTCGCGATGCCGGCCTGTATCGCTTGGTCGCAGCACAGGGCCTCCTGCAGGTAGACCGAGGACGGTCGCGGGCCGCCGCGGCCGCGAATCCGGTCCGCAAGGTCAGCGCCTTGCATCGCCGCCGGGACGGGTACGTCCAGCAGACCGAGAATGGTCGGGGTGACGTCAACCAGCCCGATGAGCAGGTCGTCGGTCGTGCCTTGGGGCAGACGGTTGCCGAAGCGCAGGAGCAAGGGGATGTTGACCGCCTCTTCCCACGGCACTTGCTTGTTCCGGCGGCCGTGCGAGCCGAGCATGTCGCCGTGATCGCTGGTGAAGACGACGAGCGTGTTGTCCAGCATGCCGCCACTCCGCAGGAACGACAGCAAGCGCTCGATCTGGGCGTCGAGGGCAGTGATATGCGCGTAGTAGCCGGCGAGATCGCGCCGTACCTCCGGGGTGTCCGGGCAGTTGGGGCGCAGGTGCAGGGCCTCCGGCCGGTAGCGGTCGGCCAGGCCGGGCGGCGCCGGCCAATAGGGATCGTGCGGCGGGCCGTAGGACAGGCACAGGCAGAACGGCTGCTCGTCGCGGCCTCGCTCGTGGTCGCCTAGCCAGGACAGGGCCAGGTCGGTTTGCACCTCCGGCTCGTAGCGGCCGGTGGGTGCGATGACCGCGGCGGAGTCGTTGAGGTGGTACTGCGGCTCGAAGTACCGATGAGCGCAATTCCAGGCGGCCCAGAAGTCGTCGAAGCCGAGCCGTTCCGGCCCTGGCGGGATGAAGCGGCCGCGGGGCCAGCCGCCCAGATGCCACTTGCCGATATAGCCGCAGCGGTAGCCGGCCATCCGCAGCGACCGCGCGATGGTCGGCGTGTGCGGCCCGGCATCGAGCGGCAGATCATTGCTGAGAGCGCGGTGCCGGTGCGGCCACTGGCCGGTCAACAAGCTGCCCCGGCTCGGCGTGCAAACCGGCGTATTGGCGTAGGCGTGGGTAAATCGCACCCCCTCGGCCGCCAGGCGGTCGAGCGTGGGCGTCTGCACGTCGGGATTGCCGGCGCAGCCGAGCGCCTCGCCGCGGTGCTGGTCGCCGAAGATAACGAGCAGATCACTCTGTGCTGACATCAGTTGCTACACTAGGATTATCTCTGGAGATCGAGACCGGACTAGGCTTGGGAGAGTGCCGTTATGCCCACCTGCCAAGAACACCATCCGCGTAGCTGGAACGTACCGTGGGACGAAATCAACGATTCACAAGCTGGGGATTGGCGACATAAGTGTGCCGCGTGTGCATACGAAAGAGGTCTTGAGGAAGGGTTGCAGCGTGGCAGGGAACTTGCAAGGGAAATGCTACGACAACTCCGGGGTGCTTCTTCATAGCGCATCGCGCGGCAAGGACAGTGATTCAGGATAAGCCCAGTATCTTGGCAACAAACTTCGTCCTAGCATAGAAAGCTCGCGAAGTGCTCCCATGACCAGCCCCTTTCGTGCGAGGCTGGATAAACTCTCCCATGTATCCCGTCAGGTACTGGAATCCACGATATACGATGGTATTTCTGATTAAGTCGTAGTCGGACTTGACGATGTTGTAGATATTCTGGTCATCTAGGTTGAATGATGCCACACCATGAACTAGAGACTGTGTCTCTTCCTTGCTTTCGAAGATGCGGCTGACGATCAACATCTTCCGCAACTTTAGGAACAAGTGACTGTCTTGGAATTCCTTTCCTGCAACCTCCACTGAATCAATCATGGTAATTGCCATAGTTTCCTTGACTTGTAGCTGATTCTGCCGATTTCTCTTCAACGGTACTACTTTAAGTTCCCATGAACCAAAGTTCGGTGCTTTTGAAGAGTTTAGAGGGAGACCAAGATAACGCTCAATGGTATGCCCGGCCCAACCCTTGTTGATCCTGTCTCCTCTCCAAACGGTCACTCCGAGATCATCGGCCAGGCGCCTTATATCCCTACCGACCAATTCCCGAATACGGTCTGAGGCCTCAACTCTGTCCATCTATATCAACCTTTACTGTATGCAGGAGAACTGGACTCAAGCAATCTCCTTTGCTGTTGTGGCAATGGTGAGAAGTCATATTCCTTGGTAGATCCTCCTGCTAGACTGAGGCGAGAGCCTGAGAGTGCCGCAAATTCTTCCAAAATCTCAACACCTAAGAACCTACGGCCTAGATCTAAGGCGGCAACTCCTGTTGATCCTGACCCGGCAAAAGGATCAAAGATCACGTCGCCAGGATTGGTTGATGCTCGCAGACAACGCTGTATCAGTGCTATCGGCTTCTGAGTGGGGTGTTTCCCGTGCTCCTTCTCTTTCTTTCCAGGAGGGGATATCTTCCAAACTGTCTTCATTTGCTTCCCGCCGTTCTCAGCACGCATGGTATCGTAATTGAACGTGTACCGGTCCTTACTACCTTTCTTCGCCTTGGTAGCCCAGAGCACCGTCTCAGTTGAGTGCGTGAAGCAGCGCCGCCCTAGGTTCGGCGGCGGATTCGGCTTCTCCCAGATGATGTCGTTGAGTATGCGGAATCCGAGTTGGAGCATGGCCATCCCGACGCTCAAGTAGACGTGTACCGTTCCTGTGACCCAGATGGTGCCGGCCGGTTTGAGTATCCTGTGGCATTCGGCGAGCCAGGTTCGGTTGAATTCGTGATCGTTCTCTAGCCCGTTACTTCTGTCCCACTCACCCTTGTTGACCTTGACCATCCGACCGGCGACGCACGTGATCCCATCGTTCGACAGGAAATAGGGAGGATCGGTCCAGACACAATCAATGGAGTCATCCTTAATCGAGGCCATCAACTCGAGGGCGTCGCCGTGGTAGAGGCTCGACCGCCGATCACCAGATTGCCAATATAGGTTCATGGCCTCAACTCACCTCTGATCGGCTAGATTGCCCGGTTTCTGGTGGGAGTCTAGCGCAAATGTGTCAAGTGGGCTAGTGCCGCCGCGCCGGTCATCGCTCGCTCTGCTCCGCGCCGGCCGCGGCCGGCGCCGCGTCGAACTCGCGGATCACCTCCAGGAAAGCTGCGCCATACCGCTCCAGCTTGCGCTGGCCGACGCCACTGATCGCCAGGAGCTGCGCTGCGTTGCGGGGGCGGGCGCCCGCTATGTCCATGAGCGTCGCGTCGTGGAAAATCACGTAGGCCGGCACGTCTTGCGCTTGGGCGAGTGCCAGGCGACACCGACGGAGGGCCTCCCACAGCGCCTGATCGTCGGCGGAGACGGACCGCGCCTGGCGGCGGGGCGACTGCGCGATCTTCTCCGGGATATCGCGGCGGAGGGAGATCGATTCCTCGCCGCGGAGCAGCGGCCGACACTTCGCCGTCAGCCGGAGGGCGCCATAGCCTTCGACGTCAACCTGGAGGTAGCCGCGCGCGACCAGCTGGCGAAAGACCGAGCGCCATTGCGTCTCGTCCAGCTCCGTGCCAATACCGAAGGTGGATAGCCGGCTGTGGCCGTGCTGCTGCACCTTCTCCGTCTCTTTGCCGCGCAGCACGTCAATCAGGTGGTTGACGCCAAAACGCTGTCCGGTGCGGTAGACGCAGGAGAGCGCCTTTTGGGTAGCGACGCTGCCGTCCCAGGTTTCCACCGGCGCGAGGCAGTTGTCGCAGTTGCCACAGCGTTCGGGAGACTCTTCACCAAAGTAGTGCAGCAGGGCGTGGCGGCGACAGGTGGTGATCTCGCACAGCCCGAGCAAGGCATCCAGTTTGTAGCGTTCCGCCCGTTTGCGCTCCTCGCTGCCCTCGGAAAGGGCCAAGAGCTGCCGCAGCTTGACGACATCTTGCAGTCCGTAGGTCATCCAAGCGGTAGCCGGCTGACCGTCGCGGCCCGCGCGGCCGGTCTCCTGATAGTAGGCTTCAATGCTCTTGGGCAGGTCGAGGTGCGCGACAAAATGCACATCCGGCTTGTCTATGCCCAGGCCAAAGGCGATAGTGGCGACCACGATGACGCCCTCTTCGCGCAAGAAGCGTTGCTGATGCCGCTGGCGCACCTCCGCCGGGAGGCCGGCATGGTAGGGCAAGGCGTTGAAGCCCTGTTCTCGTAACCAAGCGGCCACGCTCTCCACACCTTTGCGGGTCAGGCAATAGACAATGCCGGCAGCGCCAACGTGCTCGCGGCGCAGAAACCGCAACAGCTGTTGCCGCGCGTTCCGTTTTTGCGTGATGCGGTACCGGATATTCGGACGGTCGAAGCCGCTGATAAAGTGGCGGGCGCTTCCCAGCGCGAGGCGTTCGACGATCTCGGCGCGGGTGCGGGCAGCGGCGGTTGCGGTGAGGGCGATGCGGGGTACCCGCGGGAAGCGCTCCTGGAGCAGGTCGAGCTGCAAGTAATCGGCCCGGAAATCGTGTCCCCACTGGGAAATACAGTGCGCCTCGTCAATGGCGAACAGCGCAATGGTCACTTGCTCCAGCAGCGCGATAGTGCGCTCTTGCGCCAGGCGCTCCGGGGCAATGTAGAGCAGGTCCAGCTTCCCGGCCCGCAGGGCTTGCTCGACTCGGTAGGCAGTAGCTCTGTCCAGGGTGGAGTTCAGGTAGCCGGCCCGCACACCCAGTTGCGCCAGGGCGGCTACCTGGTCCTGCATCAGGGCGATCAGTGGCGAGATGACGACACCCACACCGGCGCGCACCAAGGCCGGGAGCTGATAGCACAAGGACTTGCCGCCGCCGGTCGGCATCAGCACCAGAGCATCGCGCCCGGCGATCAGCTCGTCAATGATCTCCCGTTGCAAGCCGCGAAAGTCATCGTAGCCGAACGTCTGCCGGAGTAGCTGCAAGGGTTGTCGGGTCATAATTGTCTCGCCCCCGCCCGCCTCACCCCGGCACCTAGTCCGAACGCTCCAAGAGCTTCTGTTGCCACGCCTGCGCGGCTAGTAGCTCCTTTTGGCCGGTCTCTATCTCACCGAGGCGCGTTTCGATCCGCATGAGGCGCTCGTTCATCTCCGGCGGCGTCTCCTTGCTGCCCAGGAGCCGCTTTGTGCGCTCGACCATGACGGTCCGCACGATATAGGCGGTGCTGCCGCCAATGGCCGTGACGAGCAGGACCAAGAGGACGAGAACACTGATGACCTCCACGTCTGCTTGCTCCTCACCTCGGCCCCTAGTCCGAGCGCTCCAAGAGCTTCTGCTGCCACTCCTGCGTGGTTTGCAGCTGGTTCTGCCGGGCCTCCAGCTCGCTGAGGCGGGCTTCGGTCCTGGCTAGGCGCTCGTGGACCTCCGGCGGCGTCTCTTTGCTGGCAAGAAGGCGCTTTGTGCGCTTGGTCACGACGATCCGCACGATATAGGCGGAGCCGCCGAAGATGGTCGCTACGACGAGGAAAGCACCGATTGCTTCCATAACTGCTTGCTCCTCACACTTGACGGTATGTAACGGTCTGCTCCCTTGTGCGCCTCACCGTCCGGCCGTCAACCCGGTAGGGGCGTCCCTGGTGGGCACCCAGACCTCGGAGAGGGTACCAGGGCGGGCAGCCACAAGGGTTGCCCCTGCGGCCTGAGGCGCTATCCGGCCTCGAGGCCAGCCCCCTCCAGTAGCTCGCGCAAAGCGTACATGTACCAGATCGTCGCGGCCTTGAGCTTCTGATAGCCGTAGGTGCCCTGCTTGCCGAGATGCGTTTCGATGCTGTAGAGACCCCGATATCCCGAATCTTGCAAGGAGCGAATCACCCGCGGCCACGGTAGCGCGCCCGTGCCGAGCAGGGTCTTGAGTCCCCGATTGCGCCCCTCGGGGTGGTCCGGTGCAAACGTCCGGTCCTTGACGTGGACGTTGACGACATAACCTCGCACCTGCTCCCAGGCATTGGGAAAGAGCGGCTCGTAGGGCCAGCCGTTGTCCACGTCCCAGGCGATCCTGACCGCCGGGCTGTCGAGCGCGTCAATGATCCGCCGGACCTCGCTGGCGCTGCCGCCGTAGGTCGAGCGCTCCGGTTCCAGCGCGAGGGTCACGCCTTCCCGCTCGGCCAGCGCGGCGGCGGGCCGGAATTGGCGGACAATTTGGGGTAGCGTCGGCTCCAGGTTCGGACGCACGGCGGCCTGGGTCTCCCGGTCGGGCTGCCAGAAGGGGAAGGTGCGGATGACCGTCGTGCCGAAGTAGTGCGCTTGCTCGATCAGGGTTGGTAGAAAAGCGCGATGTGTGTCGTACTCCGGCCCCTCGATGGGGCACTTGCCGAAGTTCGATTGAATGGCACCGAGCCGGACGCCGTGGTCGTCGAGGATGGCTTGCATCTCCGGCCAGCGCGCCCGCGGCACGTCGTGGGAGAAGCCTCCCCATACACCGCGAATGTCTACGTAGCCGAGGCCGGCGTCGGCGGCCGTGCGGACGGCATCGGCGAAGTCCATCGTGATCTCATCGGTGAGGACACTGGCAGGTACGGTCATCGTCGTGTGCTCCTTACGGTGGTCTCTGCAACAAGTCGTCTTTGGACCTAACTCCTGGCCCCTTCCCTTTGGGGAGGGGGTTGGGGGTAGGTCACGCTTCACTCAATTCGGCGGGCCGCCGGCCGAGTCGGTGGCATACCACTGCCGCTGCGCGTTCGCCTCGTCCGTCCCGCCGGTCTCGGCGGCGCGGATCAGCAGTCGGTCCCACTGGCTCTGACGCACGCGCCGCTCCAAGTCCACCGGATCGTTCCAGTATGCCAACAGCGCGCTCCGTAGCTCCTCGCGCATATCTCGATACGCCGGGTCACTCCCCAAGTCGTGGAACTCCCCGGGGTCGCTGGCCAGGTCGTACAGCTCCACCGGATCGTCCAGGCTATAGTTCAGCTTGTACCGTCCCCGCCGCAGCATCGCCATCGGTCGCGCGACCCCATGCGCCAGGTATTCCGAGAAGGCCTCGTCTTTCCACTCCGCTGCTGCGCCGCGGGCCAGCGCGAGCAGACTATCCCCGTCGAGGGCGCCCGCCGGCGAGGCGCCCGCCGCCTCGACGATGGTCGCCACCAGGTCCACCAGCGAGACCACCCCGTTGACCCGCCGGCCGGCCGGGAGGTGCCCTGGCCAGGCGAGCTGGAGAGGCACGCGCACGGACTGCTCGTAGAAGTTGGACTTGCGCCACATCCCATGCTCGCCGGCCATCTCGCCGTGATCGCTGTAGTACGCTACTAGGGTGTTCTCCCGCTGCCCGGTTTCCTCCAGCGCGTCGAGCAGCCGGCCGATCTTCTCGTCAAGGTAGGTAATCAGGCCATAGTAGCCCACGCGGCCCCGGCGGACCAGCTCTTCCGGAAAGTCCGCCATGCCGAACATGCGGCGTAGACGTTGGTAAACCGGGTGCTGGCACTCCAGGTGACCTGGCGGGATAGTCGGCACGTCCACCGCTTCCTCGGGATAGAGGTCCCAGAAGCGTTGCGGGACGACGAACGGGAAGTGGGGTGCCATGAAGGAGACGTTGAGTGCCCACGGCTGCCGATGCCGGGCCGGATCGCGCAGGTAGGCCAGCGCGGCGGCCTCGACCTGGTCGTCCACCTCGATCTCCTCGGTGGTGCCCGGACCGGCGCGGTCCAGCGCCCCCCACGGCTGCGGCGCCTCCTGTGTGCCCTGGGACCAGTCGAAGATGGGATGGTGGCGCTCGGCGTGCAGATCGCGGGCCAACTGCGCCCGGAAACCGTGCAGCTGGTCCGGGCCGTAGAAGTGCTGTTTGCCGGACAGGATGACATCATACCCGACGGCTCCGAGCCGGTGCGCCCAAGTGACAGCGTCGGTGGGCAGGGGCGTGGAATTGTCCCAGGCGCCAATATGATGGACATACTGCCCGGTCATAAAGGACATGCGGGAAGGGGTGCAGAGCGGTGAGTTGCAGTAGGCATTTTGGAAGACGACCCCTTCGGTGGCGAGGCGATCCAGGTTGGGGGTCTGGACCAAGGGATGGCCGTAAGGGCCGCTGAACATGGGGGCGTGCTTATCGGACATGATGAGCAGTAAGTTGGGCCGATCATTGGCAGCCATGGGCGCGTATACCTCCCAGCGAGCAGGCTGGCTCAGTATACCTGCGCCGGGCGCCGCCTCCGGGCACTGCCGATGATGGTGGCTGGTCCGGGCTTGGCGGACGATCAGGACTGCGGCACAGACCCGGCCTTGGCGAAGACCATATTGCCGCCGTCAATTTTCAGGTTCAGGAACAGCTTGCCCTCGTGTAGGACGTAGGTCACTACCTCACCGAGCCGGGTCAGGAAGGTGTTGGAGCGCGACTCCGGTGGGCACGCGGCCCGGGTAAGTATCTGCACCTCCAGGGTAATGCTACTGCCGGCAACCGTGTACGCCCCGCTACCGGTGTTGCAATCGGCTTTCACCTGGAAGGTGCCGTCGGGCAGCAGCCGCAGCGTGTACTTTTGCGGATCGGCTACGGTGATATCCCAAGACGGACCGCGCGTGTCTTCGAAGCGTTCCCAGTGCCATAGCACGTCCACAATTGATGGGGCCACCTCCAGGGTATCGCCGGCTAGCTGAAACGCGCGAGTCACCTCCTGAGTCGGACAACAAAGCCCGTCGTCCGGCCCGTGAGCAATCATTTGCACAATAATCCGGCCGTACAGGATATCCAGCGCCTCGATCCTGACGCGATCACCGAGGAAGACGGACGCGACGTGCCGCGGCTGACCCCGCTCGTTGAGGACGGCAGTCAGATACCGAAAGGTGCCACTGCCGCTACCACTGGCGTACAGAATGACGACAGCATCGTCCATACCGTCGCCGTTCAGGTCGCCAAGAGCAAGCTGCTCGCTCAGGGTAAGCGTTACCCCACTGGCCGATCCCGGCTCGTAGGCCTCGAAGTACCTGCCGTCGGTCAGCGTGGCCTTCCCGCTGGTCGGCCATTCGGATTCGTACTCGGCGTTCTTAAGTTGCTCTAGGGTCAGAGCGGCGGGGGCTTCCCAGTCGAAATGCTCGGTGTTCAACCGCACCTGTAAGCCGGAGGGGCCGTTGATCCACGTGCGATAGCCGTCGGTGAAGGCTGTCCGGTTGTCCGCCTTGCGCCACACCAGGAGGCCACCGGTGGTCTCCTGGAGGGCATCACCGTGCTTAGGATCGAAGTGCTCGTTTTCCAGGCATTGCCCGACCTTCTCCGGCCCTTCCGCCCCGTCAATCATGGCTTTGAGCGTGGCGAAACCGAGGACAAACTTGCAGTCCGCAGCCCACGTCGCCGGCGGCTCCAGGAAGAACACGGCGCAAAGCAGAAGCAATCCTGAGCACAGTCCAATTGGTCTCGCTCTCATTGGCTTGTTCATCGCTAGTCCCCCCGCGTAGTCGGGCGCACCGGCCGCTCGCCACTATACGGCATGCAGATAGTCGGGGCTAGTCCTCATGGTAAAGGGCAAAGAGGCGCCGTGTAAGGGCTCAACAGGCTGCGTCCTTACGATGCAGGTATCGGCATGGATGCTATCGTTTAACCGCCAGAGGCGCAGAAAACTGAGAGCTACGAGTTGGAGTGCGACGGAGGGGATGATGAATACGGAGCCGGACACCGCTACGACGGGTGCCGTTGCTGACTTGCCCGAATGGAATGCCGGCCGCATTTACGTGGGGGACACGCGGGTACCGGAGCTGCTCTGTCGGTATCCCAACGACCCGGTGGCCGTGCTGGAGGAGATCGGCGACCGCGTGGTGCTGATTCGCTACGCTGGTAGGCGGGTTCGCGTGCGGGTCCGCAATCCCGAGGAGGGGGTGGTCGGCACCAGCTATCTGCTGCTACTCGATGGCTTCGAGCGCGGCATGTACCAGATATAGTCGCGGCTCACCCCGGTCCCTCGTCGCCGCTCAGGCATTAGCCTTGTAGCCACTGCACCAAGGCCAACGTGAGGTTCGCTTCGATCACTGCGGCGATGGGCAACAGTACGATCACCAGCGCGAGAATTTGCAGCGCTTCACGGGCGGTTGTACGCCAGACGGCGGCGCGAGCGCCCGCTGCGGACGGGAGCCAAGGTGCTAGACCGAGCTTGAGTCCCCACGCGGCGGTAACCAACACGGCCGGCAACTCGATAATCCCGTGCGGCAAGAGCGCCGCAGCAAAATACACCGGGTCGCGCGGTAGGTCGGGCAGGTCCGGGAGCGGCGTGCCGGTGCTGAAACCGATGAGCAGGCCGATGATGGAGGCGTTGGTGAGGAGGACGCCGAACGGCACGAGTCCGAAGCCGGAGCCGAGCAGTAAGGTCAGCACCGAGGCGCGAGCATTGTTTGCGAAGATCAGTCCGGAGCGGATGAGTGGATTGTCGGTTGCCAGCACTTGTGCGGCGAGCGTTTCGAGCTGACCGAAGACCGGTTCCGCGACTACGAGCGCCCGCTCCGGCGCGACACGGGCACCGGCGAACCCCAGGAGGCAGCCGAGGAGGAAGATAGCCGCTGCTGCCGCGATCCATGTCCGGTTCAGCCGCAGCAACCGGCGATAGTCCGGTAGCCACCACGGCCGATCAACCGGACCACCCGCGGCGTTCATGTGGAGGCACCGGCAGACCTAGGAGCACCCGGCTCCCCGTGGCGCTGGCCGGAGGTGGGCAGTGCGCGGGGCACCGGCGAGAGCCGCACCGGATTTGACATAATATCGGCTACCCGGCCACGGCGGTCGGCTCGCGCACGGCGCTGTCGTCCTCGGCGGCGACGGTGGTGGGGTGAACCCAGACCCGCTCGGCGGCCTTATTTCCGAGCACCACGTCTCCGTCGGCGCTGGCGACGGTAATGGTGTCGTTGAAGGCGGCCACGTCGAGAATGTCGAGCGTCTCGCCCGGCTTGATCTGGTGGCGCTCGAGGAAGGTCAGGAGGTCGAGGTCCCACTCGGCCGCTTCTTCGATGCGGATCACGGTCGCCGCTTGACCGGCGGTACATTCACTGAGCCGCACTTGGGGCGAGAGGTCGAGCAGGCTGTTACTCCGGCTACCGGGGATCGGATTGCCGTGGGGGCAGGTGGCCGGATCGCCGAGGACCGCCGCCAGCCGCTCTTCCAGCACGGACGATACGGCGTGCTCCAGGCGCTCGGCCTCCTCGTGGGCCTGCCGCCAATCCAAACCGAGCACGTCGGTGAGGAAGCGCTCCATCAAGCGATGTCGGCGCATGAGCCGCTCGGCGAACGCATGTCCCTCCTCGGTCAACCGGATTTCCTTGCGCTGCGTCAGGCGGATCAAGCCTTGCTGCTGCAAGCGGCGGAGGGTGCCCAGCACCGTCGGTGGGGTGACCCCGACGATCTCGGCGACCCGCGCAGCGATGGCCGGGCGGCCCTCCGAGATCAGCAGGTAGATCGCCTCCAAATACTGTGCGGCCTTGTCTGTGATGGTGTCTGCGGAGCCTGGTGTCGTTGCTGTCGCCATGGTTCCCTACTTTGACCCCGTGTGGTGGGACCGGCCCATATCGGCAAGGGAGTGGCGGCGGTTGTCCTGCCACTCCCCCGGAGCTACGCGCGTGTGCGCGGTCGCCGCCGAGCGAAAGTCAGTCGCTGACCAAGCGGACTAGCTGGTAGAGGCGTGCGTCACAGGCAGGTGGCCCTGAACACCGGACGCGCGACCCGCCTACCTCCATCCTAGCACCATTGCCAGCCGCCATACAAACGGCGCTGCGGCTGTCCTCACCCCCCGGCACTCTCTCCACTACAAGTGGAGAGAGGAGAGTCCGCCGCCGGCGGGTGACGATGAGTCCCGTGCCTACAGCCGTTGGCCGGCGCGTAGCTCGGTCAACCCTTGCGCGATCCGGTCCAGGCCGACCTCTAGCTGCGCGGTGGCCGTGGCAATGGAGAGGCGCAGATAGCCCTCCCCGGCAGCGCCGAACGCGGTGCCGGCGAGGATGGCCACGCCGGAGTGCTCCAGGAGGTAGTCAGCGATCTCTTTGCTGGTGAGGCCCGGTACCTCGACGCGCGGGAAGACGTAGAAGGCACCGTGTGGGGAGAGACAGTACACGCCGGGCATTTCATTCAGTCGCCCGACGACCAGATCGCGTCGGCGCTGGAAGGCCGCGACCATTTCGTCTACCGAGTCCTGCGGTCCGTGGAGCGCAGCGATACCGGCATGCTGCACGAAGGTGGTGGTACACGACGAGCAGTTGTTCTGAAGCTGGGCCATAGCCACGGCCAGCTCTTCAGGCATCACGCCGTAGCCCAAGCGCCAGCCGGTCATCGAGTACGCCTTGGAGAAGCCGTCCACCAACACCGTCCGCTCGGCCATCCCCGGTTCGGACAGGATACTTGGCGCTTCGCCCTCGAACAGCAGCCGCGAGTAGATCTCATCGCTGATGACCCAGAGATCGTGCTCGCGGGCCAGATTCGCGATGCCCGTGACATCCTCGGCGGTGAGGACGCTGCCGGTCGGGTTCTGCGGGGAGTTGAGGACAATCATTTTCGTCCGCGAGGTGATGCGCCGTTCCAGCTCCGCGACCTCAAACCGGAACTCGTTGGCTTCGCTGAGTGGCACGGAGATGGGCCGGCCACCCACGAACGCGACCACGGACTCGTAGATCGGAAAGCCGGGGTCGGGGAGCAGTACCTCATCGCCCTCGTTGACGAGGGCGAGCGTGGCGTAGAAGATCGGCGGCTTGGCGCCGGGTGTGATGACAACTTGCTCCGGTGCGACTGGCACGCCATGGGTCTCGGACACATAGTCCGCCACCGCTTCGCGGCAGGGCATGATGCCAGCGGATGGGCCGTACTTGGTCTCGTTCGCCGCGAGGGCGTCGTTCGCGGCGTCCTTGACGTGCTGTGGAGTAGGGAAATCCGGCTCCCCGATCTCCATGTGGACAATGTGATGCCCTTCCCGCTCCAACTGGCGGGCGCGAGCGAGCACCTCAAAGGCCGATTCCGTGCCGAGGTCGGCCATGCGGGTAGCCAATCTCACCGCAGTTGCTATCACCATCAAGCTCTCCTGTTGCTTGGTTCCCCCGTTATCCTGTTCGGACGCCCGTTGGACCGGCGCGGTGCCGACAGCGGCGGCAGATAAGGCCCCCCCATGACCGGGGCCAGCCGGCGAGTAGGGAGTGTGTCGAGTATAAATCTCTCGCGCCGTCTGTCAAAGCATGGGTGATCGAGGAATAAGGCCGACTGTGCGGGGTCCGTGGTCTGCTCCGGCGCTAATTCGTGAAGTTCTGCGTGAACATCTTGCCATAGATGCCGCCCGATACCACGCCAATACCGACTTTGCCGTATTCGGTGGCCAGGATATTGTGGCGGTGGTCGGGGCTATTCATCAGGCCGACGTGCGCCACGTCCGCCGTCGGTGCGTAGGCCAGGTTTTCACCGGCGACCCGATAGGGGATATTGTGCTTGCGGATGCGATCTGCCGGATTGCCGGTGACGGGTGAGTGATGCGAGAAGTAGTTGAGCCGGAACATCTCGGCGCTGTGGGCGCGGGCTACCGCGCGCAGATCGGGGTCCATCACCAGCGGCGGGAGTGCCTCGCGGACACGGGCGGCGTTGACCAGCGCAAGCAGGCGGGCTTCCGCGTCCGCGTCCACCTGTAGCTCCGAAAGCGGGAATGGATCGGATCGGAGGGTTTCCCCGTACTCGGCAATGCCTTGGCTCCGCAAGGCCATCGTGCTGAGGATGGCTCGGCCGAAGAGCGACTCTATTTGGGGGAGGGCTGCCGCCGTTGCACGGGTGAGGTGGCCGGCGAGGGCCGCCCCCTCGACCGACTGCCGGACGGTGTTGGGCAGGGGAAGGATGCGGAGCGGTGTCAGGAGCAGCGCGGCGACGGCGACACCCAGTACAAAGCCGGGGATCGCGCCGAGCAAGTGGTCGGCCGCGATCAGGGGCGCCAGCCAGGGGCGCAGTGGGCGCAGCATACCGGCGATAGTCGTCAGCGTGAAGGCGAGCACTAGCTGGGAGAGGATCAGGACCGCGAGGAAGCCCGCGCCGTTCGCAAGCAGCGGCGACAACTCCCACTGCTCGAGGATGAGGCCGGCAGCCAGCGGGTAAAATCGGATGGCCAGCACCACGCTCACGACGAGCGACGCGAGACCGGTGATCGAGGCGACAAAGCCGCGCCGGATACCGTTGATGGTGAGGAGGGCCGTAATCACCACTAAGGTGATGTCAACCGCATTGAATTGATCCCAGGACACGTTGATCTGGTCCCAGGACTCCGGCAGGGCGCCGACTAGCTCATCCCATAGCGACATAGTTGATTGTACCGTCCGACCATTGCCGCCGGTAGCCGGGCGGCCGGTGCAGCTTGCCATCTACCGCTGGCAACGTTAGCATCGCTCGGATGGCGGCAGCAGCGGCCAACTCTCCTTGATGTGACAACGAAATGGGCAGCAGCGTTTCAATGCAGCTAACGGTCGGACTATGCCTCACCCCCCGGCCCCCTCTCCACCATGTAGAGAGGGGGAGTCGTGCAGCGATGCGGATGAGGCGCCGGTCGCTGTTGCGGGGAGGGCTAGGCGCCATCTTGCCGGGGTTGATCTTGCTCTTGGCCTGGCCGGGCGGTGTCGTGGCGGGCGGCCAAGGCCCGGCGCAGCCGCTGCCGACCGGCGTGGTGGGCCAGGGGTTTGACGTGCGGGACCGGCACGACACGCCGGCCGGCCCGGCGCTCTTCGGGACGCTGTTCCGCGAGTACGGTGGTGCTGAGGTCCTGGGGTATCCGATCAGCCGCGCCTTCCTCGGCCGCGACGGCTGTGCCTATCAGGTGTTCCAGCGGGTCGTCTTACAGGCGTGTCCTGAGCAGGGCACGCGCTTGGCCAATACGTTCGAGCTACTGACGGTCGCCGGGCTGGACCCCTGGCTGCTGGCGGTTCACGATATACCGGCGCCGCGTGAGGGCGAGGCCGCGACCTTCGACGATGCGATTGCCGAGCGGATTGCTTGGCTCCGCGACCCGGCGATCCGGGCGGTCTACTTCCAGGCACCGCCCGGCCACAGCGGGGCGTGGTCGGTGCTCGACGCGATCAACTTCTACGGCTTGCCGGTGTCACAGCCGCGGCATCGTGGTCCGTTCATCGTGCAGCGGTTTCAGCGCCAGACCTTGCAACGCTGGCTGGTGGACCATCCGACGGGGCTGTTTGCGGCGGAGACGGTCGTGCCGGTGCTCGGCGGCGTCTTGCTGCGCGAGACCGGGCTGATCGGTGGTGCAGTCGTGCAGCCCCACGCCCCCGGACAGTCGGCCGGTGAAGCTCTGCCGGTGGCTGCCGGCTTTCCGCCGCTGCCGGGCGAGCCGCTGCCTCATCCGCCGATTGCCGTGCCCACACCCGAACCGGCAGCGCAGCCAACGCTCCCCGCCGTCGAGTAGGGGTATACCTCACTCCCGGCGACGGGCCTCACCCCCCGGCCCCTCTCCAACATTTGGAGAGGGGGAGTCTAGTGCGGCTATTGAGAGCGTAGCAGGGCAACTCGGTATACTCTATGATCCGAGGCGCTAGGGATGACGATTGCGGACGATCAAATGGAGATCGCCCAGTGGTTCATGCGACGGACGGCTTGCACGACAATTTCTACGATTTTTCACTAATGATGGGTCTTTAGCTAAAACTGGCAGTCCGAGCGCATGGTGTGGGTACTGCGAAAGGACTGCTGGACATACTCGACCCGGTGGTCTGGGCCTAACGGGCAGAGCAACCGGGGGCGCATGTGGCGAAAGGTGTAATCGCGATGGACCTGCACCGTATCAATTACAGTGAACTCAACGCCAGGCAGAAGGAAATCTACAATTTCCAGAAGTTGGCTGCCATTCTTGCCGACTACGGCTTCAACTGCATCAAGATGTCTGATGACTGGCAGGGGGCCGATTTTCTGGCGGATCACATGAACGGAGGGCAAACCCTGAGAGTACAGCTTAAGGCTCGCTTGACTATCAGCAGGAAATATGAAGGCCGGAACCTGTATGTCGGCTTTCCGGCTGCCGGAAATTGGTGCCTGGCACCCCACGATGAATTGGTTGAGATCGTGGGGAAGACTACGAAGTGGTTGGACACAAAATCCTGGCGGGAGGATGGTCTATACTCCAGCGGTAATCCGTCGCTGGAGCTGCTCCACAAACTGCGTCCGTTTATCGTTTCGGAGGCTAGTGAGTCGGCTGCCGCTCAACCATCCACGATTGCCCAACCTCTGCCTACTACTCCGGCGACCACCGGAACGCGGGAAGCCAGGGATAGCAGCACTGGCGTAGAACCGCACAAAGTCAAGTACGTAGGTATTGATAAGAGGAAACTCGGCCAAGGCTGGCATCTGGACATCTCAGTCAACGGCATGCGGTATCTGGTGCCTCACGACGAGTTAGTCAAGATCGCCGGGGAAGTAACGCCGTGGCTGGACTCACCTAGCTGGCGTGAACGTGGGCGGTACAGCACTACCCGCCCGTCGCGGGCGCTAACCAACAGACTGCGAAAATTTGCTATCACCTGACGCCGACGCTACCAACGACTGACTACCCTACCGGAGAGGAGCGTGCATGAGCGCCATAGTAGGCAGCGGTGACTTCAGCTATGAGGCGGAGGGGAACTGGGGGCGTGGGCCGCACCGGCCGGAGTTCGGCTTGGTGTCCGGTGTCGCCTGCGACTCGCAAGATCGCGTCTATGTGTTCCAACGCTTTCCCACGTCGGAAATGATGGTATTCGAGCCGAACGGCCGGCTGATTACCACCTGGGGCGACGGGGCGTTCGAGCAGGCGCACGGCGTCTGGATGAGCGAGGACGACATCCTCTACGTCACCGATACGAACGGGCATACGGTGACGCAGTGGACCTGCGACGGTACGCTCCTGGCGACGTGGGGCACGCGCGGCAAGCCGGGCTTGGAGACGCCCTTCAACCGGCCGACGCGGGCGTTTCGCGCGCCGTTGGGCGAGGTCTTTGTGGCGGACGGCTACGGGAATCATCGTGTGCATCGCTTCGGCGCGGATGGTGAGTGGCAGCTCTCGTGGGGCACGGAAGGCACCGGGCCGGGCGAGTTCACCCGGCCGGTGCATAACGTCTGTGTGGACGAGCGCGGGCGGGTGCTCGTCCTGGATCGCGGCAACGACCGCGTGCAGATTTTCACCCGCGACGGAGAGTATCTGGACGAGTGGCGCGACATTGCGATGCCGCAGGAGATGTTGATTGACGGGGACAACACCGTCTACATCATCGGCGGGCGTCTAGGCACCCAGCACGTGACCATGATGACGCTGGATGGTGAGATAATCGCACGCTGGGGGGAATACGGCAGTGCGCCCGGCCAGTTTGTCGGCTCGCCGCACGGCATGTGGATCGATTCCCGCGGCGACCTTTACATCATCGAGGTGGAGGCCGACAACCGTATGCAGAAGTTCGTGCGCCGGTGAGCGGGTTCAGGCACCGTCCGCCGCTGTAGGGGTGTCGAGGCGCAGCGCGACGATGACGGGCTGTGTGGCGCGTGCGGCTTGTGCGATGCTCTCGGCGGGTCGGGTGCGATCCAGGCCGAACGCCCGCCGGGCCGCCCGTGCCGGCAGGGTTTGCCCGTGCAGGTAACAGGCTAAGGCGCGGCGGCGCTGGTGCTCGTCGCGGAGGATGCTGGCATGGGCATGGTAGCGGTGCGGGCCGATCCGCACCCTGACCGTGGGCTGCGCCCGCAGGTTAGCGAGCCAATCCGCCCCGCCGGGCGCAGCGCGGAAGAGGTAGACCACTGTCCCCGGCGGCTGGGGTAGCGCCGATGGGTCAGCGGACACGTAGCCGATGGGGGTGGTGTACTGGCGGCCACTGCGGCGGCCGCGGGTGGTGAGCAGGAGCAGCCAGCTCGCCACGATCCGGCCTAGCCCGCGGCGGTACAGTGCTACCACGAAGCGGCTGCTGCGCCGCCGCAACGGCCGCGCTATCCTGAGCAACTGCGCTGGCGCTGTCCTGTCGGTCATGGCTCATGTTCCGTCACGGCTGACATATGGCGTATGCTCTACATACGAAATCTGCGGCGCTGCCGCGCCTCCGTGTGTCCGCAGCACCTACAACAGCATCCACTTCGACAATGTGCTGTTGAGGGAGATTGCTCCCCGGCCTTATCTTTTCACCTCAGGCAGACCAGCAGTACTGACCCGAGACTCAATAGCCGGCCGCGGATACGCGGGGGCCGGAATACCGAGAGGGGACCTGAACCTGAGCTAGGCGGCAACGTTGCCGGTGTGTAGATAGGTGTAGCGACGCACGAAGCGACCGTTTTCCGGCCGCAGCAGCGCAAGCTGGACTGCGGTGCCGGGAGCCATGCGGGCCATGTGCCGATGCAAGTCGTCTACCGTCGCTACTTTGACGCCATCTATGCCCACGATCAGGTCCCCGACGCGCACCCCGCCGCGTGCCGCCGGACCATCACGGCGCACCTCAATCACTTGCACTGCCGACGTTGCCTCGATCTCGAACTCGTGGCGGACTCGCGGGTTGAGTGGTTGTATCTGGGCGCCAATGCCCAGGTAGGCACGTCGCACGCTGCCATCGCGAATAAGCAGCCCGGCCACCCAGGTGATGGTGTTGACCGGTATGGCAAAACAAAGGCCCTGCGCGCCCTGAATGATCGCGGTATTGATACCCACGATGTGCCCCCGAGAGTCTACCAGCGGCCCCCCAGAGTTGCCCGGATTGAGCGGCGCATCGGTCTGGATCATCCCTTCGATCAGGCGGCCGCCTGGTGCCCGTAGCGAACGGCCCAAGGCGCTGACGACACCGGTAGTCACGGTGGACTGAAACCCGTGTGGGTTGCCAATGGCGATGACCAGTTGCCCCACGCGGAGGCTGTCGGAATCGCCGACCTCCGCTGCGGGTAGCTGCTCTCCGGCCGGCAGCATGGCTCGCAGAACCGCAGAGTCGGTGTCCGGATCGGTACCAACGAGTGTCGCGGGCAGATCACGGCCATTCGCCAGAGTCAGGCGCACCTCATCGCCATCAGCTACCACGTGACTGTTCGTGATGACGAAGCCATCGGGTGTAATGAGGACCCCCGACCCGCTGCCAGTGCCGTCATAGGGCTGCGGCCATTGCGGACGCCGGCGCTGGGTCTTGCGCTGCACATTGACCTGGACTACAGCCGGACCAACGCGATCCACGACGCCGGTCACAGCCTGAGAATAGGTATCCAGCCACGTCTCCGGCGAATCTTCGCTCGTGCCACCGTTGTCCGGTGGAGCGGCGCTGGAACCGGCTACATATTTCAGAAACTCATCAACCATTATTCCTATCCTTCGCCGACGGGTAACGGCAACCCCTGCCTCTACAGAAAAGTGTAGCCAAGGTCAGGCTCGATCTCCAACCTGTCCCAACAGAGGCAGGGGCGTGGCCTACCATGCCTCACTCGCGCGGATGCGACGCTTTCACGGTCGTGGCGCCGCTTGTGGTGGAGTGTCTCGGTATGCTCCGTGGTTATGCTAGGCACATCGGCATGCCGACTAGGCAAGGAAGGTGCTGGCTGCTTGGCTGAGGAGAGCAGTGGTGTTCGTGGCGACGGATCGCACGCCTTGGGCAAAACGCTCGTGCATCAGCTCGGCGTCCGGCGCGACCGTGCCGACGGGCAGTCCGACGGCGCCCGCGCGCGCGACGACGGCTTCGAGCGCGGCGACGACCCGCGGATGAGTCGGCTGGCCGGGGACACCGAACGACTGCGAGAGATCGGTTGGCCCGACGAACACGAGGTCAATGTGAGGCACGGCGAGGATCGCGTCGAGGTTGTCGAGGGCCTCCTGCGTCTCGACCTGCACAATGACCATCGTCTCTTCGTTCGCGCGGGCCACGTAGTCGGGCACGTTGATGCCGACACCCCAGCGAGAGGCGCGAGTGACACTGGCCAAGCCGCGCTGGCCCAGGGGCGTGTACTTGACCGCTTCGACTACCGCCTGAGCCTGAGCAGCGGTATTGACCATCGGAATCTGCACGCCTTGCGCCCCAACGTCGAGGTAGCGCAGGATGACCTGGCGCTCGTTTTGGGCGACGCGCACCAGCGGTGTCATACCACTGACATCCGCCGCGCGAATCAGCTGTTCGACGTACTGTGGGCCGAAGGGCGCGTGCTCGGCGTCAATGAGGCAGAAGTCGAAGCCGAGGAGACCGCATAGCTCGACGGCTTGGATCGAATCCAGGTTGATGAACACGCCGCGAATCGACTCTCCGGCCTGGAGCTTGGCTTTGGCGCGGTTGACCCACATATCCTCACACTTTCCGTCCGTCTGTGCCGCGGTGCCGTCGTGGGGACACCGCGGTGAGTGCCTGACCATACCAGGGATGGGGCCGCCTCGGCACGACGGCCCACGCGCCGCACCTCCAGCCACTGGATTACGGCGCGGGCTGCAATCTTGGCGGACAGGGGGCCATGAAGGGCTGGATTCCCGCTTGCGCGGGAATGACGGATAAGAGGCGGGGAATGAAGGATGGGATGGCGGGAATGGCGAGAGGGGTTAGGTTGCTGTCCCGGCAGAAATAGGGTTACTTCCCTATGGTTCCCGGTACGCTTTTCCGCTAATCTCGCAGCGGGGCCGGCGAGGGCGGCGCTCGTGCGCGGCGTCGCTCCATTATACGGTGGTCTCAGAACCGGAGGAAACGAGTGAGCCTGCCCATACTCTTGCCGCTGGGGACGACCGCCCTCGGCCTGCTTTTTGCCGCAATGTTGCTCGCCCAATGGCTTGAACGGCGCAAGCCGTATCAGCTGGTCTGGGGGCTGGGGCTGCTCTGGTATGGCCTGGCGTCTGGGACGGAATTCCTCGGCAACGCTTTCGGCTGGAGTGAGGCGCTCTATCGGACCTGGTATATGATCGGCGCCATCATGGTGGCGGCTTGGCTCGGGCAGGGCGAATGCTACCTGCTGAGGACACGCGGCTTTGGCCTGCTGGTAGCCACGGGGCTGGTGTTCGGTTCGCTGCCGGGCCTCCTGCAAGGCGGGCGGCTACTGGCGGCAAGCGATCCGCTGGCAACGGCTGCCCTCACTATCGGCGCCGTCGGCAGCGGCGCGGCGCTGCTGGTGCTGCTGGTGTCGTGGCTGCGCCCGGATTGGCTCGGCCACGTGACGTTCGGTCTGTTAGCCCTAGGAACGCTTTACGGCCTCGCCAAGATACTCAGCGTGCCGGTGGATACGACGGTGATGCTGCACCCGGAGACGGGTATCGTGCATGGGTTGGGATTTCCGGAGGATGTGCGGCTCTTGACGCCGCTCTTCAACATCACCGGCGCGCTGGCGCTCGTCTTCGGGGCCGCCTATAGCGCCTGGACGTGGTGGCGTCGGCGGCTCTATGCGTACCGGGTCGTGTCCAATGCCCTGATCGCCTTCGGAGCTTTCGTGCCGACGCTCACGCATAGTCTTGAGCGCCTAGGCTTCACCGGTGCGCTCTTCCTCGGTGAGCTTGTAGGATTGACGCTGATCTTTACCGGCTTCCTTGTCAGCATCGAGGTCTTCACCCGCCGGCCGTAGCCGCTCAACCGCCAGGTGCGCGCCCGGCAAGCTACCACCGGCTAGCGGCCTCGTGTAGACTGCGGTGCGAGCCAAGGACGACTGCAGATAGGTTGACTACGTGACCGTTGCACCCCACATGGCCCCCGGAGCCGACGACACTATCGCGCTCGATGCGGGCCGGCGTACCGGAGGGAGCGGCCGGACGTGGGATACGGCCCTCATCACGGTGGCGGCTGTGCTCCTGCTCGTGCTTGGTGGGCTGGCCGGGCTGCTGTGGGCGCCGGAAGACGCAATTCAGCAAGCGCCGCAGCGCATCTTCTACATTCACGTGCCGACGGCTTGGGTGGCGTTCTTGGCCTTCTTCGTGGTTTTCGTCGCCAGCATCGGGTATCTCGCGCGCGGCTCGGCGCGTTGGGACACCATCGCCCGCTCGTCGGCCGAGATCGGCCTGCTGTTCACAACCCTGGCGCTGATCACGGGGGCGATCTGGGGCAAGCCGGTGTGGGGGGTGTGGTGGCAGTGGGATCCCAAGCAGACGAGTACGCTGGTGCTCTGGATGATCTACGCGGCCTATGTGATGCTGCGCTCGTTTGCCCGGCGCGGCCCGCTCAGTCCGCGTACCGCGCGCGCCGCGGCGGTGCTCGGCATTATCGGCTTCTTCGACGTGCCGCTGATCTACTTCTCGGTGGAGTGGTGGCGCAACCTGCATCCTGGCCCGGTGATTTTCACCCCGGAGGGGCCGCAGATGCCGCCGGAAATGCTCATCAGCATGCTCATTATGCTGGGTGGGATGACGCTGCTGTACGTGGCGCTGCTCTTGGTGCGCGTGCGGCTTGAGGCGACGGCCGAGCGCATCGAGCAGGCGCGGATTGCCTTGGAGCAGGGGTGACTGAGGCCTCACCCCCCGGCCCCCTCTCCACGCATGGTGGAGAGGGGGAGTAGTGCCCGGACCGGGGACTATGCATCGCCCTGGATTGCAGCTTGCGCCGCAATGACGAGGAGTGTGAGACGGCTATGTGTCGGCGTGTTCAAGCTCTCGCCGGTTGGCCGGTGGCGCGGTGTTGACTCCAACCGGAGCGGTACAATTAATTGTGTGTGGGCGTGGGCCTAATATATCCGACAGTCCGTCACCACAACATCCCTGCGGTCATAACTATCAATCACGCCCCATACTTCTACGGGGCTCCCACGTTCCAACGCCCGGAAAGACGCTGCATTATTGCTGTCGAATTCACACCGGACGCCATTGATAGATGACCTGCTAATAACCACGACACCGGGTTCATTCGTTCTCCGCTCGGTAGAGTGGATCATGCGGAAGTCTCTATCACCTCGAACATGCACTAGCGAACCGACTGTTCCTCTGATGCGTATGGATTTACCTCGATACAGTCGGTTAGCTTTACCTTCATTCTGTTTGTAGTCATCTAGTAGCTTCTCAACCGTAACTTGTGTTGGGGCTTCCTCGATGTCTGATTCACCGGCAGCCTGACACGATGAAAACAGCCAGACAGGAACAACTATCCCTGCCAAAATTGCAATTATGTATCCTACCACATCAGATGTTTTGGATGATTCCTGAGATTCCCCACTACTCTCGTTCTGACTGTCAGCTTTCTCTTGGTTCTTCTTGGCGTCTTCCTTGATCACCCTTGCCGCGTCGGACAGGCCCTGCCCACATTGCCTACAAAAATTGGCACTCTCCTTGTTTTCGGCACCACAGTTCTGACAGTACATGAGCTGTGTCTCCGGGGCGACTGACTATCCTTGCTAACTGTCCTACCGTTTTTTGAATGTTATGTACCACCCAGTTATCACAAGTGGCTTTGCAATTTCATGGACCATACTGACTCCGATTGCACCATAATACCAGTCAGGCTCCATATTTATGACTTCCCAGCCATCCGCAAACATTTTATTGAGATGGCTTTCAAGAGCTTTGTTATTGTATGATCCTACAACCTCTTCACCTGCCAATGGTTTCCTAGCAACTTGGGCAGTGTTTCCGAAGTATTCGTGTTTGTACATGGTTTCCCACTTGGTATTTTCTTCTGGCTCATCTCCGTGTCGCTCAAGGCTCTCAGTTCTCGATGCAGGCGGGAGGGATGGTGCATCCTCAGATTTGTCACTATGCTCCGGCTGACTACCGGATGTTTCTTGCTCTTCAGCAGATTCTCCTTCCGGTTGCTTTTCTCCCATCTCCTCCATTGGTCTGATTTTAGCGTTCAAATGGTCGGCGAAGGCACGAGTGCGGCTTTTTTCGGTTGAGATAAGTTTAGTCTTCCCATCGGATTTATTTATCTTTATGAAGCTACCCAATATCCCAATGTCAGGATCAAACGACAACACCTCGCTATACGAAAACGATTCGGACTTAAAAGAGGAGCTAAAGATCGACTTTTCGATGTGGATGACCCTCCGGTTCGTAGCGACTAGGCAACCATTGCTGGATGTGACTATGAAATCCGGAAGCTCTCCATCCTCCAATACGGTCGACAAATAGCCAATCTCAGGACGATTCAGCAGCTTGTCGTCCACTCCGTCCAAGTTCCGAATCACCGTGAGTATCGCGGTGGCCTTGGAATCTCCTTTGTCCTCCCCCTCGCATCGGACAGGGCCTGCCCACATTGCCGGCAGAAATTGGCGCCCTCATCGATTTCGGTGCCGCAGTTCGGGCAAAACATGCTCTGCGTCTCCGGGGTGACTACCTTGGTGTCTTGGATCAATCCAGCGGCGGCCTGGCTTGAGTCGTCGCTCAGGCAGAGAGGACTATAGTAGATAATGTGTATTGTGTCAAGAAGCAGCCTGTACCTGCTCTCGTGGATTGCGGCCTGCGCCGCAATGACGAGCGGCGACTTCACGGCTCGCGAGGGGTGAAGGAGGTGAGGACGGCGTCCCAGGCTAGCTCGGAGCCGATGAGGCCCAGCGCCATCGTGTCCAGCGCCGGGTTTTCGACCTCGTTGGTGGTGACGGTGAAGAGGGTGTCGCCGTCGTTGACGGTGTGGAAGGGTTGGATGGCTTGCGTCATCGCGCTGTGGACTTGCCGGCCGAGCTGGCGGAGGGCGTGGGGATTGAGCTGCTGGTTGGTGACGAGCAGCGTGATGGTGGTGTTGCCTGGGGGCGTTGGCGGGGCATCGGGCGCGTGCCGGCGGCGCTCGACGGCATCCAGGGGATGGTGGCGCTCGCCGGTGCGAGGGTTCAGGTTGCCGCGGACGACCTGCCCGGCCCGATTGACGATGGCGCCGACGGCGTTGACGACGGTGAATACGGCGAGCCTGGTCGGGCCTAGCTGGCGGAAGGCGCCGCCTTGTCCGGCCGGCTCGCGGTAGGCGAAGCGGATCCCTTTGCCTACCGTGGCGGAGGCTCCGGCGCCGCATGCGCCGAGGGGAAACTGCCCGCTGCGGGCGGCTCGGAGCGCGGCGCGCCCCAACGCCTTGTCGGGATAGACGGAGTTCTTGCGGGCGAAGTCGTAGATGATCGCGGCGCCGACGCTGGCGATGGTGGTGAACGAGACGGCGTACTCGCGCTGGGCGAGTAGCTCGGCGGAGACCCCCGCCGCCGCTTCCAGGCCGTAGAGCGAGCCGCCGGCAAAGCAGATCGCATCGTAGCGGCCCCAGGGATGCCGCAGCACACCCGGGGAGCCACCGCGGACATCCACCGTGCCCGTCACGCGGTCCGGGAAGGTGAAGACGGTACAGCCGGTTGGCCCCTCGGCATAATCGGCCACGCCAATGCGGAGCGCCGGGAAGTCGAACTCCAGCGCCGGTGCGTCCGTCACGATCCTGGGGGTGAGCGTGGTGGTGTCGTTCGAGAGGCGCTGCTTACGCTCGGTCATCGGGCCACCTTTCCGAGGGTGTCGTTCCTTGGTGCTGGGAGGCGGATGGAAGGGCGCAACATGTTGCGCCCCTACGTTGCTCCTGAGGGCGCAGCAGGCGGCGCCCCTACGTTGGCTCCTGCACGTCGAGTCACGCGCCGGTAGTAGCCGTGACGCGCCGGATGAAGCCGGTTAGCTGCTCGAAGTAGGCGGTGCCGCCGACCAGATAGGTGTCGTTGTGGTGCGCGCCGGGAATGGCCCACAGCTCCTTGGGGCCAGGCAGCGCCGCGAAGATTTGGCGGCCTTGCGCCGGCGGGATCACGTCATCCCGCTCGGCGACCAACACGAGCGTCGGGATCTGCAAGCGGGGGGCGCGGGCCAAGGTGTCGAAACGGGCGCGGAAGAGCTTCTCCAGCGGTAGCAGCGGGATGACGGTGCGGGCCATCGCTGCCACCGAGGCCAGTGGCGCTTCCAGGATCAGCCCGGCGGCCGGGCGGCGCAGGGCCAGCTCGGCGGCGACGGGAGCACCCAGCGAGCGGCCGTAGAGGACGATACGCTGCGGTGCCGCGCCTACTGTGCTGCGGAGATAGTCGTAGGCGGCGGCCGCGTCGTCGTAGAAGCCCGGCTCGGAGGGCCGGCCCTCACTGCGGCCGTAGCCGCGATAGTCGAAGATGAAGACGTTGAGGCCGTGCTCGACCAGCAGACCGAGGTTGTCGGCGCGATGAGTGATGTTGCCGGCGTTGCCGTGGCACCAGAGCAGCCATGGGTCGGCCGGGTCGGCGCGAGCAATCCAGCCGTGGAGCCGGAGGCCGCCGGGCGTGGGGAAGGTGTGCTCCTCGACGGGCAGGCCGCCGAGGAGCGCGTGCGCGGTCCGCTCGTCGAAGGGCAGTGGGTGGTAGATGAAGCGGTCGTCCAAGCCCATACGCCAGCCAGCCACTATGATACCGACAACAGCCGCCACGACGGCAGTGATGAGAGTAATGTTTTCGCGGCGCCGCCCGTCGGTCCGGCGCTGGCGCAGCTCACCCTCCGGTCCTGGGTCCGTCATTGGCCTGAAAATGGTTGTCGGTTGGTCCGGATTGCGTCGGCTGCCCTCACCCCGGCCCTCTCCCACGGGGAGAGGGGGCTGGATTCCCGCTTGCGCGGGAATGACGGTCCTGGCGCCGCCTCGTCGCTTGGTGGTGCTGGGGGATGGTAGCAGGAGGGGGCGGAGGGGGGCTTGCGGTAGAATCTCGGGCTGACCGTCGGCAGCCGGTAGACATACGGAGGGATTGTTGTGAAGCGGTTGATGTTCGAGCACCTCTATTCGTGGTCCGTGTTCGATGAGGAGAAGCAGTTCGACTTCAACGGGCATCTGTGGGTGCGACCGGAAGGCAACGTGCTCATTGATCCTGTGCCGATGCAGGACGGGGACCGCGCGCAGCTCGATGCGCTGGGCGGCGCGGCGCTGATCGTGTTGACCAATCGAGATCACGACCGGGAGGCCGTGGACTTCAAGGAGCATACCGGCGCGCGGCTTGTCGCCCACGAGGCCGACGCGCCGCTATTCGACTTTCCGATTGACCGCACGGTCGGGGACGGCGAGGAGATCGTGCCGGACTTGCGCGTGCTGCACTTGGAGCATGGCAAGAGTCCCGGCGAGATGGCCTTGATCTGGCGCGGCGGGCAGGTGGCATTTATCGGGGACTTTGTGTGGGGTGCGCCGGCCGGCACCGTGAGCCTAGGGGCGCCGCCCAAGGTGGCGGACCACGCGCAAGCGTTGCTGCAGCTACGCAAGCTACTCGCCATCCCGACGCTCGACGCGCTGCTGCTCGGCGATGGGCATTCGATCTACACCGGTGCCCGCGAGGCACTGTTGGCGCTGCTGGAGTCGCGGTCGGACCTTTACATCAACCGCATCAACCTCGACGACATCCCGTGGGAGACGCGGACGGGGCCGGGACCGTACAGCCTGGAGAGCAAGGACATTGACGCGCTGGTTGGGGCGCGGAAGCTGGGCTATCAGGTGGCGCGGCTGGCGCCCGGCAAGGCGACGTATCCGAGGCATTATCACCACGTCACCGAGGAGCTGTTCTACATCATGGAGGGGACGTGTACGCTGCTGACGGACCGGGGCGAGGTGGCGGTGCGGGCCGGGGACTTCATCGCCGCCTCACCCGGCCCGCGCAGCGCCCACAAGTTCGTCAATGCCGGCACGGCGCCCTGCACGATCCTGATGCTGGGGACGGTCTCGTCGGCCGATGACGTGGAGTACCCGGACTCGGGCAAGGTCAACGTCCGCGCCGTGCGCCGCTTGTTCCGGTTGAAGGATGCGGTAAGTTACTTCGAGGGGGAGGTCTGATGCAGGTAGATGCGGTAGGACCGGGAGCGCCGCCGATGGCGCTTGGTGACTCATGACCTCGCCCGATCTGCTGGCGATAGTATCTCGGCTGATCTGGCTACTTTCCTGGCTGTTCGCGGTGGTCTGTGGCGTGGTGGTCTGCGGCTCGGCGGGCCTGACCGGCTACAGCCTGTACCAGCGCGATACGGAGCTGGCGCGCATGGCGGCGCTGCTGCTCGGCGCGGCGGCCCTCGGCTTACTGCTGGCCATCGCCGGGGTCCGGGTGGCGGGCGGCGCGTAGGAGGACCGGGGCGGCGGTTGGCCTCACCCCCGGCCCCTCTCCATCGCGGAGCGATAGAGAGGGGGGCGTGCTTTCGCTGGCGGGCGGCAGCGGCCGGTTGTTCCCGCCGGCTGGTGCGGTCACTTCCGGGCACGCGGGAATCCAGGGCGCCCACAAGGGACGCCCCTGCAAGGTGGGGGCCATATCTGCTTCTCACCCCGGCCCTCTCCCCCTGGATCAAGTCCAGGGCCGGCTCTGGGCGCAAAGCGCGTGGGTACCCTCCAGCAACCAATACCTACCCTTGTCAGGGTCCTCTCCCGCGAGGAGAAGGGGGTGTTGGCAAGGATAGGTTTTCGGCGGGGGTATATGGCGGCGGGGCGCGGGCGGGGTGGGGGTGGGGGTGGCCCGGCCACGCGGCGGAGCAAGACCGCGGGCGGGGCGGAACTTGGAGGGCAGCATGCACTTGAGAGGTGGTGCGGCGGGATGGTCGGTGGGTGGGCAGTGGCCCCCTCCTGCGCCCGCCCCCGGTGCAAGCTCCAGGGGCGGGGAGGGGGGCTGACGCGGCGATCCGGGTGTTGGGAGTGGCAGGGACGCGGGGCAAGACGCCCTGATGCAGCCGGCGTCGGCCGGCCGGCAGGGACGCGGTGGCGCTAGGCACGGCACTGGCGCGCGGACGGTGATGACCCGGCGCCCGGGCCATGGTGGCCCGGGGTACGTCATCATCCGGCGCCTGTAGGATGGCGCACGGACGGTCATGCCGCACCGCACACTGCGCGGTGCGGGGTCGGCCATGACCCGGCGCCTTTTGCGCCGGGCGGGACCGGTCGGAGACCGACCCGCGCGGCGCGGCGCACGGACGATCAGAACCCGGCGCCCGGGCCGTGGTGGCCCGGGGTACGTCCTGATCCGGCGCCCTCGGGATGGCGCGCGGACGGTCATGCCCCGCCGCCGGCAGTGCGGCGGGAGGTCGGCCATGACCCGGCGCCTTTTGCGCCGGGCGGGACCGGTCGGGGACCGACCCGCGCGGCGCGGCGCACGGACGATCAGAACCCGGCGCCCGGGCCGTGGTGGCCCGGGGTACGTCCTGATCCGGCGCCTTTGGGGTGGCGCACGGACGGTCATGCCGCACCGCACATTGCGCGGTGCGGGGTCGGCCATGACCCGGCGCCCTCGGCTGGGTGGCGGTGCCACCGCTGTTGACTAGCATGATGGTGCGAGTGTTCCCCTGCCGGGCGGTGCCCGGTGCTCCAGGAAGGTCTTGCAGCTGCCACGTCCCAACGTTGGGACATATTGGGTGGGGGCGAGGGAAAGACAACGGGGGTGGTCAGTAGCCCCCTCCCTGGCCCTTCCCCGGAGCAAGCTCCATGGGGAGGGGAACGGCCGCATCATCTGATGGGCCAACGCCGCACGGATAGGGCCGGGGGCACGTAGTTGCGGTAGGGCCTAGAATGTTGCTGCGATGAGTGGCGTTCGGGGCGAGGATGGGGTGCGCGATACTCGCGACGGCTACGGGTGGCTGGTGGAGCAGCGGCGGCGGTTGGAGCGGGAGCGGGCCGAGCTGCGGGCGTCACTGCGGCGGATTGGAGCAGCGGCGCTGGGGGTGGAGGGCGATGCGCCGCTGACGCGGCTGGCGCAGCGGCTCCAGGCGCGGCTGGCGGCGGCGGCGCTGGCGCTGACACGCATGGATCACGGTCGCTATGGTCGCTGCGAGCGTTGCCGGCAGGCTGTCGAGCGTGAGGTGCTGGTCACGCGGCCGACGGCGCGCTATTGTAGGGCCTGTAGCCAGCGGGGACGGGAGGGGGACGATGATGGGCAGTTTTCGCCAGCGCGTACTCGATGAGATGGTGGACGTGCCGACGGTGGATTGTCACTCACATACGATGCTGCGCCGCGAGTACGAGGCGAAAGCGGCCGAGGACCGCAATCTGTTCACGATGACGACGTACTTCCGGCGAGACGAGGCGAGCATCGTCGAGATGGGGCACGAGCGCTCGCTGGAGGGCGCGCGGTCGGACGAGGAGCGCTGGCAACGGTTGAAGCGGATCATCGGGCGGACGCACAACGTCTCGTTCTATCGCCACAATATCGCCACCTATCAGGGCATCTTCGACTTTGCGGACGATGACCTTACGGACGACAACTGGGCGGCCTTGAACGAGCGCATCGAGGAGTGGACTGCGCGGCCGGGCTGGTACGATCACGTGACGCGCACGAAGTGCAACCTGGTCACGCAAATTCGCAACGTGCCGTGGTACGAGGATTGGGAGCCGGAATACTTTACGGCGACCTTGCGGATGGAGCCGGCGATTCGGGGAGGCAGCCTCTTGGCGGCGGCGCAGCGGGCGCCGTTCGAGGCGCACATGAACCGCGAGTTCTCGACAGTGGCCGCGTTGAAGCAGGGGTTGGCCGAGTACGTGGACGGCTACGTCCGGCGGGGGACGATTGGGATTAAGCTGGCACATGCCTACAACCGGACGCTGGCGACGGAGGACGTGCCGGAGCCGGTGGTCGAGGCGATCTGGCAGCGGGCGCTGCGCGGTGAGGAGCCGTCGGCTGCGGACGTGCGGGCGTTTCAGGATCACATCATCTGGTGGCTGGCCGGTCTCTGCACCGACGAGAACCTGATCTTCCAGATTCACACCGGGATGCAGGGCAACTGGGACCATATCCCGGACAGCGATCCGCTCCACCTGCTGCCGATGATCCGGGCGCATCGCAACACGCGCTTCGACCTGTTCCACGCCGGGTACCCCTACGGGCGGGAGCTGGGGGTGCTGGGGAAGCACTATCCCAACGTGTGGCTGAATATGTGCTGGGTCTACCTCATCACGATGGCCGGCGCGCGGCAGATTCTGAGCGAGTGGATTGACTTGGTGCCGCACTATCGGCTGCTGGGCTTCGGCTCCGACCTCACCTGGCCGGAGACGATCTATGGCCATCTGGTCATGGCCCGGTCGTGTATTGCCGACGTGCTGGCGGAGAAGGTCGAGCGCGACTTCCTGAGCAAGGGGGCGGCGCTGGACCTGGCGCGGGGACTGCTGCACGATAGCCCGATGGCCTTCTACGGGCTGGACGCGACGGCCGCGCCGGCGACTGTGGGGTGAGGGGGCGGCCCGGCGCCCGGCCACCTATGCCGACAGGTTGTGGAGCGCCGCGATGATGCGCCTCGCTCGTGCGCGTGAGAGACGCACGGTACTTGCCAACTGGGGGAAGTAGTCGTCGTAGTCGGCCTGGTTTCTTGCGCGGCGCAGTCGCTCGCCTGCCACCCCGATTGCCCGCCGTGAAATACCGGTTCCACACGGCTCCATGGGCTGCGCCGGTCGGCGGAATCATCACGCCGTCCTGCTGAAGGCGGAGGCGTGCCGAACAGAAGGCAGCGTTTTCGGGCCAAAGTTCGTGCGGATGTGCTCTCGCGCCTCCAGGAGCAGGTCCACGAGAAAGTCGTGCCGGTAGAGGAGGCTAGTCACTGCTTCCCGGTCAACGAAGCGCTAGAGGTCAGCCAGCGACGCCATGCGCTCGTCGAGGGCGATAGCCCGCTGGTCAGATATGATTGGCTCTACGGTACGCATAGTGGCCCTCTCGCGTTGCAGCCATCGCGGCCGGCCTGCCGACGCTAGGTAGCGCAGTGGGTGGTCTGAGTAAGTATAGTTGCGTTCCGGCGGTGCCCGGTCGAGCGGGTCAGAGGCGGCGGGCGAGGCGGGCAGCGTAGAGCGTCAGGTCGCGCCAGCGGTCGGGGCGATACGAGTCGCCGAGCAGCAGCGGGGGGCCGCCGGGCGGGATCGCGTCGGGGAGGGCGCCGGGAGCAGGAGGGCGGCGCTCGTCCCAGCCCGGCGCCGCGACAATGCTGTGGAAGGGGCCGAGGTCTGCTTGCTCGTCGCGCTGGATGACCGTCAGGAGGCCGGTCGAGCGGCCGAGGCGGATCGGGCCGGCGTCGGGCTGCCACACAAATGGCGCGGCCTCCGTCTCGACGGCGATGCGGTAGCCCGCCAGGCGCCGGCGGACGTGGGCGGCCAGGGTCGGGTGCAGGTCCCAGAGCGGGTCGGTATTCGGGGTGACGATGGTGGGGCGCTTCCCCCATCCCGCCAGGAAGAGCGCCACGTCGGCGGTCACGGAGCTATCCCCGCAGACGGCCACGCGCCGCTGGAGCGGGACGAGGGCGCGTAGATCGCTTTTCAGGACATCGCTGGCCAGCCAGAAGGTCTCACCGCCGATCCAGTCGGGTCTCTGCTCGGGTTGCGGTCGGGCGTCGAGGATCACGTCGGCGGCGGCGGGCTGGCCATCGTCTACGGGTACTCCCAGCGACCTGAGGACGGTGGCATAGGCGAGGATGGCCCGGCCCATCTCGGCAAGGCCGGGGACGACCGAGCGCAGTCCGAGCAGGCCGCCCAGCGGCCACCCGGCAGCGTAGATGGTTACCTCGTGACCCCGCAGCGCCGCGACGCGCGCCGCTTCCAGGCCGGGCAGGCCGGTGCCCCAGACGGCAATCCGCCGCGGCTGCGGCGCCGGTTCGATGGTTAGCTCGGCTTCGTGCCCGGACTCGGCATTGATCGGACACCCAATCCCCGGCTCGGCGGCGGGAAGCTGGCACGCCATGCAGCCTATGCAGGGCCAGACCTCCGTGGCCAGTGGCCCGTGGTCAGTGGCCCGTGACGCCGGAGTAGGGGGTAGGCCCGCCGACAATGGTGGGTCGGAGCGCGCTGCTGCGACTTTGCGGGGCCAGGCCGGGTCGGCCACCAGCGCGCGGCCCAGCGCCACCAAGTCGGCGGGACCGGCGGTCAGCAGCTGCTCGGCGGTCTCCGGGCTGAGGATGCGCCCGGCCACGATGATGGGCACCGCCGGTCCGACGGCAGCGCGGATACTGTTGGCGAGGCCGGCGAGGGTGGCCTCGCCAACGCCAGCGCAGAGCGGCAGATTCTCCCGCGCCTCGGGTGTGCCGGCGGAGACGTGGATGGCCGCGGCGCCGGCCGCGACGGCGGCACGGGCGATCTCTTGCCCCCGCGCCACGTCGTAGCCGCGCTCGATCAACTCGGCGGCGCTGATACGGACGACGATGGGGAAGTCGTCGCCGGCGGCGTTTCGCATGGCGGTCAGCACGTCACGGAGCAGGCGCAGGCGGCCGGCCGGGCCGCGACCGAAGCGATCCCGGCGCTTGTTGGTGACGCGCGAGAGGAACTGATGGATGAGATTGCCGTGGCCGGCCTGAAGCTCTACGCCGTCGAAGCCGGCGGCACGGGCACGCCTGGCGGCAGCGCCGAAGGCTGCGATGAGGCACTCGACCTCGGCGCCGGTGAGGGCGCGGACAGGGCGGCCGTCGGGCAGGGTGGTCGGAGAGGCGCTGACCACCGGCTCGCGGTCGTTGCTCCCTGCTCGGTCACCACTGACGACTGACGACTGACGACTGACGACTGATTGGCGGCTGCCGTAGTGGTTGAGCTGAAGCAGGGCCTTGGCGCCGTCGGCCTGGATCGCCGCGGCGAGCCGGCGGAGGGCGGGGAGGGCGTCGTCGGTGTCAGCCCGGAGGCGGCGGCGATAGAGGCCGCCAAGGGCCGATACCTGCGCCGGCTCGGTCACGATCAGCGCGGTGCCGCCGGCACTGCGAGCGCGATACCAGGCCAGCAGGCGGTCGGTGACTTCCCCCTGTGGACCGACAAAGCCGGTCGTGATGGCGGGGAAGACGATCCGATTGCGGAGGGGCAGGCCGGGCGTGTCACCAGCGGCGCCGCCGGCCAGCAGGCGGTAGGGGCGAAAGAGCCGGATGGGAACTCCTCTTGGGCTGCACCACCGCGAGCGATGGCAGGGAGGGGTGGTGCGGCTGTTGACGCTGCGTGCGCGGTGTCTACGGCGATGCCGCTAGTGGCCTTAGCGGGAAGTTAGTATAGCTTCCCTGTCGAAGCCCAGCGCTAGCTGCCGGCTGCCGGGCGTCGGTCGTGCTGCGCCGGAGGATTCTATTGTGGCCAGGGCGGAGCGGGGAATGGGCAGGCGCTCCAGCGCGCGCGGCTCCACTTTGATCGCTCCACCGCCGTAGGATTTCCCTACCAAGGCGAGATTGGCGACGGTGTCTCGATGACGGAGCACCTGCCAGAGTGCAGCGACCGATGGTTGGTCCGCCCGGTGTGGATAGACGCAGAGTAGACAGGTCAAGGGTACAACTCCTGCCAGGTTGCGGATAAAGCGCGTATTGCGCCGCCCGAGGTAGGAGAATAGGAAGGGGGGAGGAGTGCGGAACTCCATCTTGTACCAGGGGTTGCGTGTCGCAATCAGGGTCTTCTCAGGCAGTCCGCGTGCTGCGCCGGTTTGCAGATAGGCACGCACCGGCTGGGGAAAGTCCTGTAAGGGTCGTCCGTCCGGGCAGAATAACAGCGTGGGCCGCCCTTGCTTGTTCAGCTGGCGCAGGAGTGTAGCGGTCACGGCAGCTCCCGGCACGTCTCTGGTACGGCCGATAGCCGGGACCAGAAACTCCGCGGGTAGGTGTAGCGCCGCAGCCTGTTCGCGGGTCAAGAAGAAGAAGTCGTTTGCCCCGGTAGCGATCCCCCGCTGCACTCCGGCAAAGTCTGCCAGCAGCGGTCCCTGGTGCGGTGCCAGGACCGGCGCTCGCGTCAAGCCGGTCGCTACTCCCTCCTGGAGGTCACGTCGGCAGACCACTAGGTCATTGCCCGGCTCCGTCTTGAAATCGGAGCGTATCCATTCCCGCAGCGCGCCGGTTTCAGGCGTGACACACTTGGCCCAATGAAAGGAATCCGCTGGAGGGAGATTTCTGATCAAGACGATGATGGGGTTGGTGTCGACGCCGGGAAACGGTGAGGCTGCGGGTGTGAAGGTGACGACGGCATCGAGGCGGTATTGCCTGGCGATCCAGTGCCAGAGGAGCGGGGCAAAGACGCCCTCGCACGTGTCGGCGGGAAGGATGAACGCGAGGCGGCCGTTGGGGCTGAGTAGCTGAAGGGCGCGGAGTAGGAAATACACATGGAGGCCGGCGCGGCCGTCGAGCGGCCGGCCGATAAGCTGCACGCCTAGCGCTTTCAGCCGTGCCTTGACTGGGCGGGAGAGCCGATGATGGCGGATGTAGGGCGGATTGGCCACAATCGCCTTGAGCGGCCCCGGGGGAGGCTGGAGCACAAAGTCGGTCAGCTCTACATTGCATAGGTCTTCAGTCGTAAGCACGTTGCTTCCGGCTTGTTGTAGCGCACTAGGGTCGATTTCTGAGCCGGATAGTCTGATCCGTCGGTTGGTCTGGGCAGCGATGGTTTTGGCGCTGCGGAAGAAGACACCGGCGCCGACTGCTGGGTCAAAGATCGTGTCGGCCCCGCCAAGCAGGACATAGGCGACCATCGCGTCGGCGATCCAGTCCGGCGTCCAGAACTGCCCCTTCGCACGCAGGGATTCTCGTGCAGGGCCGGTGGGCGGCACGTGCTGCGGCGCGGCGTTCATCGGCTTACCCATATTAACCGTGCCAGCCCGGCGATGGTGGTGCGGCTGCCAGCTATGATCGTGCTGGATTCCGGCTTTCGCCGGAATGACGATACGGGCCGGGTGCATCCGGGTGCATGTAGGGGCTACAGTGTGCTGCAGCCCTGTTCCCCTGTGGATATTGGTGGAGTCAGAGGGGGACAGGGGGTGAGTCCCGTGGCTCCTGCCGACTAACACTTTGCAGATACAGCCTGGTCGCGGCTATAGCCATCACAGGCGATTTGCTCGCGGATACGACGGCCTTTCGGCCTGCAACTCCTCCATCGGTTACTCCAGAAGCGGCGAAGGCTCGTCGGATTTCCTGCAAGGCTTCCAGGGCTTGCGTCTGGCGCTCTTGTGCTTGGCGATCAGCTTGCTTGGTCATGTGCTCACACCCCTCTCATACCTATGCTGCCGAGCGCCGCTGGATCGTTACCTCCAGGGTGAACCCGGGGCCGAGCGCTGCTACGTAGCGGCGGAGCGTATTCAGGCTGTGCGAGTCGTAGCCCCGCTGCTCGATGCGCGCGACCTGTGCTTGGCTCACACCTAGCCGTTTGGCAACCTCGGCCTGGGTCAAGCCGGCGTCCTGCCGCGCCTCGATCAGTTGCAGCCATAACTCCTTCTTTGCGGCCTCTTCGGCGTACACCGCCCGAAATGCAGGGTCGGCCATCCAGCGCGCTCGTTGCTCTCGATAACGCTGACGACCGTCTAGCTGGGGACTGATCCGCGCACTCATTTCTCGCTTCCATGCAGTGAGTTATACCGTGAGTTATACCGAATGGCAGTGCTGCCGCCACTTATAAGTGCTCTGGATTCCGGCTTCCGCCGGAATGACGGGGAGGGGTGACGTGCTTGCAACAGCACGACGGGGAGGCAACTGCTATGCCACTTCGGCATGATACGGTTTTCAGTATGTCAGGCGCTAGGCCGGCGTGGACCGCGCGGGGCCGGCGATGGTGGTGATGGCGTCGCCGGCGGGGAGGTGGTGGCGAACGGCATTGAGGATTGCGTCCCGAGTGACGGCTTGGACGAGCGCGGGACGTCGCTCGACATAATCGAGGCCGAGGTCGAAGTGCTCGATCTGCTGCATGAGGCTGGCGATGCCGGCGTTGGTTTCCAGTTGGAGGGTCGTGCTGCCGATCAGATAGCGTTGGACTCCGGCCAGCTCCTCGTCCGTGACGCCGGCGTCCCGCAGCTTGGCCAGCTCCGACCGAATGCTCGTCAATGCCCGGTCTACGTTGGCCGGATTGACCCCGGCGCGCACGGTCCAGGCCGTGCGCGTGGTTGCGGCGTCGAGGGAGGCGTGGACGCCGTAGGCAAGCCCTTGCTCGTCCCGTACCGTGGCGCCCAACCGCCCGGACAGACCCAGCTGACCGAAGATGATGGTGGCCTGGCGCAGCGTCTCCCACTCGGGGTGGCTGCGGCGGAGGGCCAAGGCGCCGAAGATGAGATCGCTCTGCGTCTTGCCGGGTACCACTCGCTCGGACGTGGTGGGCGCGGGGGTGAGCGCGTCGGGGACCGCCGGGGCCGGAGAGACCTCCGGGCGCCAGTCGTCCAGGCGGGCGGACAGAAGGTCGCGTAGCTCGGCCGACCGGACATCCCCGGAGACGACGATGAAGGTGCGTTGAGGGCCGTAGCGCGTGCGGTGGCAGGCCGCGAGGTCGTCGCGGGTGAGAGTGCTGACGCTTTCCGCTTCTCCGTTCGGGGCGAGGCGGTAGGGATGGCCCGCCGAATAGGCCGCCTCGCGGAAGAGCCGGCCGACGACGGCGCGGGTGCTGTGCTGCGCTTGCCGGATACGGGTGAGAATCTGCTGCTGTAGCTTCGTGACTTCTTCCTGCGGAAACGTGGGCCGGCAGAGCACTTCGCTGATGAGGTCGAGCGCGAGCGGCAGGTCTGCGCTCAGGCAGCGGGCGCTGATCGTGGCCAGGTCGCGCCCGGCGTGGGTGTGGAGGGACATACCGGCGGAATCGATGACCTCGTTGAGGTGCTCGAAGGTGTAGTACACGGTGCCACGCAGCAGGGCGGAGCCGGTGAATGACGCCAGCCCGGCTTGGGCAGGAGTGTCGGCGGCGCTGCCGGCGGACACCAGACAGCGCAGATTGACGAGCGGGTGGGTAGGGTTTTCATGCACCAGCACCGGGATGCCGTTGGACAGCAGCCAGCGGTCAATGACGAGGCGTGGTGGGGTGGACGCGGTGGCGGTACTCATGGGCGGCCTCGCTGCCGGCGTTGGCGGGTGGGGAGGAACCATCCGACGGTGCGGTTGTCGGGATGGAGGTACGTGCGCGCCACACGGGCTACATCGGCCGGCGTCACGGCTTCGAGGTCCTCCAGGTAGGTGCTGTACGCCTGCCACGAATGCTCCACTTCGAACTGCCCCAGTAGGCGGGCTTGGCGGCTGACCCCTTCGGCGTTCATCAGAAACCAAGAGCGCACCTGGCGCCGTACTTTGGCCAGCTCGGCGTCCGAAATCCCACTCTCGCCGAGGCGCTCGACCTCCCGCAGCGCCGTCTGCTCCGCCGCGGTCGTCGCCGCGCCGCGGCGCAGGGTGACGGAGACGCTGAAGAGGCCGGGGTCTTTGCGGGCGTCGGCGTTGGCGTGAGCGCGGGTGGCCAAGCCTTGATTGACAATGGCTTTGTAGAGCCGGGCGCTGCGCCCGGCGCCGAGGACGCTGGCGGCGACCTGGAGGGGAATGGCATCGGGATGGGACAGGGCGGGGATGTGGTAGAGCGCCAGCATGGACGGTACCGGTCCCGGCCGGCGTACCGTGACGCGGCGCTCGCCTTCCTGGGGCGGCTCTTCCGAGCGCACCGGCGGGGGCGAGGGGCCGGCCGGAAGGGGGCCGAAGGCGTCCTCGACTCGCTTGAGCAGGTCGGCGGTATCGAAATCGCCGACGGCGACCGCGATGCCGTTGTTGGGTGTGTAGTAGGTGCGGTAGTAGGAGTAGAGGTCCTCGCGGGTGATCCGGCGCAGATCGCTCTTCCAACCCACGACCGGCTGCCCGTAGGGATGGACCTTGAAGGCCGCGGCCACGGTTTCTTCGTGCAGGTGGAAGAATGGCTGGTTCTCGGCGCCCTCGCGCTCGGAGATAATCACCGTGCGCTCGGACTCCACCTCGTCGGGGTCGAAGAGGGCGTTGGCCAGGCGGTCGGATTCGATGCGGATGGCGAGGTCGAGGTGCCGGCTGGGAAGCGTCTCGAAGTAGGCGGTGAAGTCTACCCAGGTAAAGCCGTTCCAGCTGCCACCGTGGGTCTCGACGAGGGTGCCGATGGCGCCTTTCTTGAGCGTGGGGGTGCCCTTGAAGAGCATGTGCTCCGCCCAGTGGGAGATACCGGTGATGCCGGGGCGCTCGTTGCGTCCACCCACCCGATACCAGACGTAGAAGCTGACGATGGGTGCGTGGCGGACCTCCTTGGTGAGTACCTTCAGGCCGTTGTCCAGTCTCGTCTCGATAATATCCGCGGTGTTCGCCATGCTATGCACCGGGCCTTTCTTTCGGAGCGGGAATTGGCACTGCGGGTAAGCGGGTGCGGACCGGCTTGTGCCGCTGCCGGGCCAAGCCTGTTTGCGATGATAGCAGGAGGGGGTCCGGTCGTTTCCGGGTAACGGAAATCCAGCGCCGGGGAGGCTGCCGTAGTGGGTGCTCGGGCGCCTCTATGGTCCCGCCGCTGTGCAGGGGGCCGGGTGCGCTCGCTCCGGGTGACCGGCGCGGGTACGGATCGGGAGCCGGCCTGTGCTACACTATCCCACCGAGAGCAGGAAGGCTGCTCTACGGCCGGGGCTGGCCCGTTACAGGGGGGTGAAGAGTGGCTGCTCCCCGGGGTAATGTGAAGAGGGACGTATGGGAGTCCAGATACGCTTGCCGACCATGCTGCGGAAGCACGTGGCGGGACAAAGTGTGATCGAAGCCGCGGGCGGGACGGTGGGCAGCCTGCTCAACGAGCTAGGCCAGCAGTACCCGGACCTGCACACCGATATCACCGGCCCGGATGGGGAGCTGCACCAATTCATCAATATCTACGTCAACGATGAGGATATTCGGTATCTCGATGGGCTGGGCACGTCGGTCGCCACCGGCGACGTCGTCTCGATCCTGCCGGCCGTGGCCGGAGGGAGCGCCGGCAGCTAAGGGCGCTGGCAGGTCGGTGCTCCGGCGTCAATCCTATGGGAGTATGAACGGTGGACTGCTCACTCTACATCGGGAGTCGGTAAGGCCGTGGTAGCCGGCAGTATTCTGGACCTCATCGGCAATACTCCCCTGGTCGAGATCACGCATTTCTCCCCTAAGCCGGGCGTGCGGCTGTATGCCAAGCTCGAAGGGCAAAATCCCACCGGCAGCGTCAAGGACCGGGTTGCGTATGCGATGGTCCGGCGGGCCGAGCGCGAGGGGGTGCTGCGTCCGGGCCAGACCATTCTGGAGCCGACCAGTGGCAATACCGGGATCGGCTTGGCATTGGTGGGGCGCTTGCGCGGCTATCCCGTGACCGTGGTGATGCCGGAGAACGTCTCCGGGGAGCGTGTGCAGCTCTTGCAGGCCTATGGCGCACGGGTGGTCTTTTCGCCTGGGGATCGCGGCACCAATGGGGCGATAGAGGTGGCTGCGGAGCTGGCGGGCGATTCCGAGTACTATCTGCCCTTCCAGTACGGCAATCCGGCCAACATCCAGGCGCACTATGAAGGCACCGGGGCCGAGATTGCCCGCGATCTCCCTGGCGTGACGGCCTTTGTGGCCGGCCTCGGTACCGGCGGCACGCTGATGGGGGTGGGGTGTCGGCTGCGGGAACTCAACCCGGAGGTCAAGATCGTTGCCGCAGAGCCGCAGCAGGGTGAGGCCGTGTCGGGCTTGCGTAGTCTGGCCGACGGTTTTGTGCCGCCCATTCTGGACCTCGACTTGCTCGATTCGCGCATGTTGGTGGATAGCGAGACGGCCTTTGCGACAACACGCGAGCTACTGGAGCAGGAGGGAATTTTTGCCGGTGTGTCGAGTGGCGCTATTGTCCATGTGGCGCGCCGCTGGGCCAGCCGCTTGGACGAGGGGAGCGTAGTGGCGCTGTTGCCGGACGGCGGCTGGAAGTACCTCAGCACCGGGCTGTGGACCAGCGCGTATGCCGAGATCGAGTCCCATATCCGAGGGAAGCTCTGGTGGTAGCACGGGACGGTGGCGAGCCGCAAGCCGCATCGGCCGAGCACGCTCGGGTGCAGCTTGGGCCGGCCGGGACGCCGCTGGTGCGCCGGCGCGCCTTCCTGATTGACCTGGACGGCGTGATCTATCGCGGGCGGCAGCCGCTGCTCGGCGCCGCCGACTTCCTGGCCTACCTAGAGCGCACCGGCCGTTCCTACCGGCTGGTGACGAACAACTCCCGGCTCCTGGCCGCGCAGTACGCGGAGCGGCTCGCCGGCATGGGTATGCAGGTGCCGAGCGAGGCCGTAGTCACGGTGGGCCAGGCGACGGCGGTGTATTTGCGGCGGGTGGCGCGACCCGAGGCACGGGTGCTCGTGATCGGTGGGGAGGGGATTGTCCGGCCGCTGCTCGCGGCCGGCTTTCGCCTCGACGACGAGTGTCCGGAGTGGGTTGTCGTCGGACTGGACGTTCACGTCACCTATGGGCGGCTGCAGCGGGCCATGCGGGCGCTAGACCGCGGCGCCGGCTTCATCGGCACCAACCCCGACCGCCGGTATCCACTGGAGACGGGCTTTGCGCCGGGCTGCGGTGCGCTCCTGGCCTTTCTGGAAGCGGCAACGGGCCGCGCGCCCTACATCGTCGGCAAGCCGAACGGGACGATGCTGGAGGTGGCGCTGGCGGGGTTGGGCGTGGCGCCGGCGGCGGCGGCGATCATCGGCGATGGTCTCTCGACCGACATTGCCGCGGGACAGGCCGCCGGCCTGTGTACGGTCCTGGTGCTGACGGGAGTGACGACCGCTGAGGCGGCGGCGGCGGCCCGGGGTACGGCGAACGAGCCGGACTACGTGTTCGACGATCTGCCGGCGCTGATGGCGGCGCTCAAGGAGAACTTGCACGCCTTGGCCGGTGCCCCGGGTAGGGGGTGAGCACCACCGGGTCGTTGCCGCTGCTTGCAGTCGGCCTCTATACTGCGGCAGGAAGCGAACGGTACCGTGAAACAGGTCCTAGCAATCGAGACGCGGGCGCATCGTCAGCTCGTGGACATCACCGAGCGGGTGCAGGCGGTGGTCCGGGCGTCTGGAGTGTGGGAAGGCCGCTGTGTGCTGTTCGTGCCGCACACCACCGCCGGTCTGACCATCAACGAGAACGACGATCCCGACGTGCCGCGCGATATGCTGACCGGCCTCACCGACCTGCTGGGTGAGGAAAGCCGTTTTCGCCACTACGAGGGAAACGCCGGGGGACACCTGATCTCCTCGCTGTTGGGCGTCTCGCTTACCGTCTTCATAGCCGAGGGCAAGCTGGCCTTGGGGCGCTGGCAGGCAGTCTACCTCGGCGAATTCGACGGTCCGCGACAGCGGGAGGTATGGGTTAGAATAGTACGCGAGGATTGACCGCGCCGGAACCAGGAAGTGGGCAGATGCGCTTTCCACTGATGATGCTTTTGCAGCTGGCGGGTGGCGTGGCCGGCGTTGTGCAGCGCCTCGTGCTGGCCTGGCGCCTCTTCCGCGATGGTCGGGTGCCACTGCTGACCAAGGCGATCCCGGCGGCGGGCGTGGCGTATGCGGTATCGCCGCTGGACGTGATCCCCGATTGGATCCTCGGTCCAGGTCACATAGACGATGTGGTGGTTGCCTTTCTGGGTGTGTGGTTCTTCGTCGTGGCCTGCCCTCGTTGGCTCGTCGAAGAGCATCGCCGCGCGATGTCCGGGTTCCCGCCCCGTAGCGGCGGTGACGACGCGGCCGCGGGGAGCAACCCCGAGGGCGAGGTCGTAGACGTAGAAGCCCGCGTCGTCGAGCGGTAAGGCCGGCTGCCGGGTCCGGTCTCTGTGCCGGGTGTAGCGATTCCGGTCCGGGGCCCCGTTGGACCGGCTAGCGCAGCATTCCGAGACGGGCCGATACCGCGCTTTGGGGTTGAAGTACACCCTATGAGCGCATTATTTCGTTTGCTCTGCTATACTCATTGTTACACTATTTGTTGTGCCGCGTTTGTGAAACTTTTCACAAAGTGACTGGGAGGTGAGCATATGGTGACTGCATCACCGCGTCGTATCATCCCTTTGCGACGAGCCAGGCGGGTGATCCCTGCATCAACGTGCAACTACGAATATAGCTATGATGACCTTTTCACGGAGCGATTAAGGGCTGCGGAGAGCGATGCTCATACGCTGCAAGCGCCCTTACCGCCGGAATATGTGGCGATGTCTCCGGCGGAGCTGGACGAACGGATCACGGCTGCGCGGGAGCAGCTGGGCACACAGCTTGTCGTGCTGGGGCACCACTACCAGCGCGATGAAGTCATCAAGTACGCCGACTTTCGGGGGGACTCGTTCAAGCTGTCGCAGCAGGCGGCCGCGCGCAAAGAGGCGCGCTACATCGTGTTCTGCGGTGTTCACTTCATGGCCGAGAGCGCGGATATTCTGAGCGACCCGGAGCAGGTAGTCGTCCTGCCGAACATGGCCGCCGGCTGCTCGATGGCCGACATGGCGGCCACCGACGACGTGTTGGCGTGCTGGGCCAGCCTGCATGGGGTGACGGAGGACAAGATCATCCCGATCACCTACATGAACTCGGCGGCTGCGCTCAAGGCGTTCTGCGGCAAGCATGATGGGGCGGTCTGCACGTCGTCCAACGCGACGGCGGTGCTGACGTGGGCGCTGGAGCGCGGGCGGAAAGTGCTCTTCTTCCCCGATCAACACCTGGGGCGCAACACGGCGCTCAAGCTGGGCTACGGCCTGGATGATATGGTGGTCTGGAACCCGCATTTGCCGTTGGGCGGCAATACCCCGGAGGATATCGAGCGGGCCACCTTCATCTTGTGGAGGGGGCACTGCTCGGTTCACGGGCGCTTCTCCGTCGAGCAGATCGCGCAGGCGCGGGAGCGCTACCCCGATGTCAACGTCATCGTGCATCCTGAGTGCAAGATGGAGGTTGTGCAGGCGTCCGACTTGAACGGCTCGACCGAGGTCATCTCGAATACCATCACGGCGGCGCTGGCGGGCACGATCTGGGCCGTCGGCACCGAGATCAACCTGGTCAATCGCCTGGCGCAGGAGCAGCCGGACAAGACCATCTTCTGCCTTGATCCGGTCATCTGCCCGTGCTCGACGATGTACCGGATCCACCCGGCCTACATCGCCTGGGCGCTGGATAATCTCGTTGCGGGGCGGGTGGTCAACCAGGTGAAAGTCGACTCGGAAGTTGCCAAGTGGGCGCTGGTCTCCCTTGACCGCATGCTGGCGATTACCTAGTCCCTGCTGCCGGCATACTGCTGCCCATCACGCCGGCAGCGGCCGCACTCCGGGGCGGTAGGAAGTGAGTGGGGATGGGTAATCAGCGCTGGTGGGCCGGTATCATCGGGGCGGTCCGCGGTGGCTTGGGACTGTTCGCGCTTTTTGCGCTGCTGCTCGCACTCTTTGCCGGTGCCGTCATCTTCTCGGATACGAGCGAGCCAGCCAAGCTCTGGATACTGGCGGTCGTCGGCGTGTTCTGGGTGGGCAATACGGTGCTGCCGTTTGTCATCCTCTATGGTCGTCCCAGCCATCTCGCGGACCAAGTGGACCTGAAGCGGGCCGATGTGCAACTGGATGAGCGGCAGTCACAGAGCGAATATCCGGAAGATTTGCGACGCCAACGCGCTAGGCTAGAGACGGGTGAGGGTGATCATGGTGACCGCTGAACGCCGAGAGTTGATCGAGCGCTACTTTGCACCGAAGATACGGATTCCCGCGGACCATCTCGATGAGTTGGGCCGGAAGATTCTTGGTGCGTTCGAAGGGCCGCGTAAAGAATGGCGGACGGCCTGGGGCATCGCTGAGGAGATCGGCGCGAGCGAGGGTGACGTGCTGGTCTACATTGATCGGCACCCGGACTGGTTCCTCCGAGACGTTGTGGCAGACGGCGTGATCTACAGCAATACGGTCAAGCTCGCTCCGCCCGTGCCCTCGTCGTAAGGACAAGCGGCATGACACCGGAGTTGATAGCCATTTTGGGGTGGGCGTGGCACTCCTGGCCGTCCAGGTGGCGTCCACGCAGCGCACGGACCGGCGCATCGAAGGCTTGGAGACCCGCATCGCTGGCCTAGAGTCTCGCATGCCCAGCCTGGAGCAACGCCTGGCGCGGCTGGAGGGCCTGCTAGACGGCTTGCGAGAAAGGCTGTTCGAGCGGGGCGGCCGCCAGAACTAGGGCCGGGGGTATCCCCGCGCACGCGGGGCTATGGTGTTCAGTCGATCATCGATGTCACGTACCATGTCGGTATCCCCGCACACGCGGGGCTATGGTTTTATGATAAGCCAGCGACCGCTAGTCACAATAGGTATCCCCGCACACGCGGGGCTATGGTAGAATTACCGGCTACCTCAAGGAGCACACGTGGCCTAACGCGCATCGTCGGTTGCCGGATGAGACACTGCCCCCGGTCGGCCGGAGGCGGATACTGCATCCAGGCTAGTGCTACTACCTTGCCGGTCTCCTCCCAGAGAGCGTGTGCCCTGTGCCGGCAATGGTCCAGGGCCAGCGGGTCTCCGCGCTGTGTGTTCCGTCTCCCAACCGGTCCAGGCCCCCAGCCCCAGCGGGCTGCTGACAGCGGGCCGAATTGTCTCCCTACTCTCCAGATGACGTGAGGTCGTTGGTCCGGACTGGGCGTGTGCCGCCACTCGGTACACACTCCGGCCGTTGGGACCGGGGGCCAACAGGAAGGAGGGGGTATCCGTGAACCTCCAACGCTACCGAGCAATGTGGGCCACGGCCACGGCCCACTTGCGCGAAACGGGCGCCGGGGTGGCGTTTGTCGTCGGCCTGGTGTGGAAGCACGCTCCGGTTGCCGGGAGCCTGCTCGCCGTGTTCACCCTCGTGTCGGGTGCCACCACGCCCCTGGTGGTCTGGTCCGTCACCGGACTGATTGATGCGCTGTCGGAGGCCGTAGCAGCGCAAGCCGAGCCATGGCTGCCTATCGGGCCGTGGCTGTTGGCGTTGATCGGCGCATTGGCGGTACGCAGCATAGACAATACCAGTGCCTTCTACTTGGGCGAGAAGGTAGCAGTACCGGTCGCGGCCGCGATGCAGCGCGGGGTCCATGAGAAGGCCGCTGCGCTGCCCTTGGGTGCCTTTGAGCAAGAGACCTACTACACCAAGCTGGAGACGGCCCAGCAGGTTGACGGAGACAGTCTGAGTGAGATCCTCGACAATCTTTCCTGGCTCCTCACCTCGGTGGTCGGCGTCGCCGGGCTGATGGCTCTCTACGTTCGCGCCCATTGGCTGCTCGCCGTCGTGCTTATCACCACCGTGGCTTTGCGGGCCATCGTCGAGTCCGCCATGAGCCGCGTCTCGGTCGAGGCCAAGTATCGCAACTCCCCGCGGCGTCGAGAGAGGAGCTACTGGTCCGGTCTGCTCGCCAATCGCACTGCCGCTCCGGAGCTACGACTGTTTCGGCTGGCCGATCAGCTGCTCGGGCGCTGGCGCCGTGCCCACAAACACTCCGTTGCGTCGGAGGTGACTGCTCACCGCAAGATGGCGCTCGTTAGTCTCGCCAGCGTGGCGGCCCAGGAGGCCATTGGGCTGGTCATGGTGATCGTTCTGCTGCTGCTCGCACTGCGCCAGAGCATCAGTCTGGGCGAGCTGGTGGCGCTGCTCTATGGACTGAGCCGGTTTCGTGACCTCACCCGCTATGCCGGCTTCGGGCTACAGAATCTATTCGTCTATCGAGCGGAGCTGGGGCACTTGCGGGCGTTTCTCGCCCTGGAAGGTGAGCGGCAGTCCCGCCGCGTGCCGCGCCGAGCACCGCCGCGACCGCTGCGCCAAGGCGTGCATTTCCACGACGTGAGCTTCACCTATCCCGGGGCCGCCCGGCCGGCCCTCGCCGGCGTGACGCTGACGCTACGGCCACAAGAGCGGGTAGCGCTGGTGGGAGAGAACGGGGCCGGCAAGACGACCCTGGTGAGGCTGCTTCTGGGGCTGTATCGCCCTACCCAGGGAGCGATCACGGTGGACGGGACGGGCCTGGGGAAGCTCGATCCCGAGGAGTGGCGGCGGGAGGCGACGGCGGTCTTTCAGGATTTCGTGCGCTTCCCGACCACCGTGCGCGAGAACATCGCCTATGGTGACATTGCGGTGCTGGCGGATGGCACCGCCGCGATGGAGGTGGTCCAGCAACGAATCGCTGCCGCCGCGGCGCGGAGTGGCGCCGACCGGTTCATCGCAACGCTGCCGGCCGAGTATGATGCGCTGCTGGGCAAGGAGTGGCCGGGTGGCGTCGAGCTATCGTCCGGCCAGTGGCAACGGTTGGCGATTGCGCGGGCCTACTTGCGTGACGCCCAGATTATCGTGCTCGATGAACCGACCGCAGCGCTCGACCCCCGCGCCGAGGTCGCCGTCTGTCGCCAGTTCAGCCGAGCCGCGGCCGGCCGCTGCGCGGTCCTGATCTCGCACCGCCTGGGCGCTGCTCGGTTGGCCGACCGCATCGTCGTGCTTGCCGATGGGCGCCTGGTGGAGGAGGGGAGTCACGACGCCCTGCTCCAACGGGACGGCGTCTATGCCCACATGTACCGCCTCCAGGCGAGCTGGTACACGCAGCCAACGGGCGGAGAGGGGGACAGGTGAGGCGGATACTGCGTCGCGTTGCACGCTGGGGGCGGCGCTTGCGCTACTTGCCGCGCGTGGTTCGCTTGCTGTGGACCGCCGATGCCGGCGGAGCCACCGCCATCTTCCTGCTGAGTGCCGGTGCCGGTCTCTTTGTCGTAGCGGAGGTCCATGTGCTGCGGCGCATGATCGAGACGGCACAGCAGGTGGTCGAGGGAGATGGCGCATTGACGACCGGCCTTTGGTGGGGTGGCGCGCTAGGCGCGCTGGCGCTGCTCCAGGCCATGGTCGAAAAGGGCAAGAGGGTCCTCAACCTCCGTTTCGAGGGGCGACTGCGAGCATACATCGAGGGGCGCTGTTACGAGCAGGCACAGGCGATGCCCTTGGAATGGTTCGAGCACGCCGGGCACTACGACCAGCTGCATCGTGTACGTCGGGGGATGACCAGCCGGCTGTCCGGCCTGATGGTCTGCTTCTGGGAGAGCGTGTCGCTCCTCGTCGCGCTGGTATCGCTGCTCTTGTACCTGGCGCAGTTTCACTGGGCGCTACCCCTGTTGCTCGCCATCGGCAGTACGCCGGGCGTGTTGCTCCATAGTCGTTTCCTCCATCGGAAATACCTCGTGCAGCGGGAGCTGGCGCCGCACGAGCGGCGCTTTGCGGTCTACGCCGGCTTGCTCACCGGGCGGGAGGCTGCCGCCGAGGTACGGCTGTTCGGGTTGGGCGGCTGGCTGCTCGACCAGATTTCCGTGCTGCGGCGGCGTCTCGACCGGGAACGACTCCGGCTGGCCGGGCACGAGCTTCGGCAGTCGGTCGTCCACGACGGGCTGAACGGCATCGTGCATATCGTGGCGCTGGTGTTCAGCGTTGGGATGCTGGTCGCTGGCCGGGTGAGCATCGGTACGGCCGCGGCGCTCTTCGCGGCAATTGAGCGCTTCCAGCGCGACTATGCGGACTTGATGAATTTGATGGTAGGAGCGTATGGCGACATGCGCTACTTGCAGGACTACTTCGAGTTCATGGATGGTCCACGGCTGAAAATGGACGAGGGGCGTCGGCTGTCTGGGCAGGTCACGGAGGGCATCAGGCTCGAAAACGTCTCGTTCATTTACCCGGGCGGCGACCGGCCGGCGCTGACCAACCTGGACTTGACGATCCGGCCCGGCGAACGGGTGGCGCTGGTGGGCGAGAACGGTGCCGGCAAGACCACGCTCATCAAGCTGCTGCTGGGACTGTACCGGCCAACGGCGGGGCGTATCGTGGTTGACGGCGTTGATCTCGATGAGCTGGCACTAGCCGATTGGTACCGCCGGTTCGGGACCGTGTTCCAGGACTTCGTGCACTACCAGACCACCGTGCGGGAGAACATCGTCTTCGGCTGGCCGGAGGGCCGCGACGACACCCGGGCGCTGGCGGCGACGGTGGCGCGGAGCGGTGCCGACGAGGTAGTCGCCGCGTTGCCGGACGGTCTCGATACGGCACTGGGCAAGGAGTTCCAGGCCGGCGTAGACCTGTCGGTCGGGCAGTGGCAGAAGCTGGCGATTACGCGGGCGTACTTCCGGCCGGCGGAGATTCTGATTCTGGATGAGCCGGCGTCGGCGCTCGATGCACGGGCGGAGGCGGCCGTCTATGAGCACTTCGCGCGCATGGCCGAAGCGAGTACGGTGCTGCTGATCTCCCATCGGCTCGGCTCCTGCCGGATCGCCGACCGCATCCTGGTGCTGCGTGAGGGTGCGCTCGTCGAGCAAGGGACGCACGACGAGCTACTCGCCGCCGATGGCGAGTACGCCGCGCTGTACCGGCTCCAAGCCGCCTGGTATCGGCTGCCGCCTGGCTAGGGGAGGCTGCTGCTCATCAGCGGCTCGTTCATCATCTTATGGCGCAATCCGCGCCACCTAGCCGATCAAGTAGCCCTGCAACAAAGCCAGATTGACGCGATCAAGGAGACGTTAGAAAGCCCGCTGCTTGCCGACAAGGTGCTTGACATAGTACGCTCGGAGATAGGACGAGAGGACCAAGACGATGGACACACCCTTTGACGATCCGGTTGGGCGCCAGATCATGCGGGCCTTCCCGGGCGAGCACCCAGGACTGCGAGCCATCAGCGGGATCGCCCACGATTCCGGTCTCACGGTGCAGCAGGTAACGGGATATACCCACGCCCATCCGCAGCTCTTCGAGCGGTCGCCACTCAGTCTTGGGGGGACGTATGGCTTCAAGCCAGTGTTTCCACATCCGGCACCTTCCAAGCCGAGGCTGAGACCCTTCGCCTAGCTTGCTCCTAGTGCAGCCCAGGTTCACACCGGTGTGAACTCAGCGGGTGTTAGCATGGCGCCGCAATGGCCTGGCACGCCTCACAGCCCACGCACCAGTTGGCCTCGGGCACTCCACGAACACCTACACCGCATTGCCAGGTGCCACTCACGCTGCCACGCTACCCCATTCCATGTGCCGGTCATTAAGATCAGGAGGACAACAATGGCTAGCGGGGATGGACCACCGGGAAGTAGGCACCGGCCAGGATGTCACCGTCCGACACGGTAATGCGCGTATCCATCACGTGGCTCCCGGCGGCCACGTAGCGGGTGTGGGCAGGCATGTAGTGGACGGCGATGGCGCGGCGGGGAATGGTGGAGGGGTTGGGTGCGCTGGCGTGCCAGGTCGCGCAGTGGTGGAAGCTGACCGCACCCGTCGGAACCTCGACCGGGACGACCTCTACCTCTGCCTGCGGCGGTAGCTGGGCCGGATCGTACTGCGGGGAGAAGTCCTCGTGGGTGCCTAAGCTGACATGCTTGTTGCCCCAACGGTGCGAGCCGGGGACGAAGCGCAGGCAGCCGTTGGCCATCGTCGCATCGTCGAGCGCCACCCAGGCGGTAACAAGGTCGGCGGGTGCGAGCACGGGCCAGGCGGGGAAATCCTGGTGCCATCTCGTGGAGGTGCCGACGTTGGGGGGCTTGTACTGGATTTGGTCGTGCCACACCCGCAACGTAGCGGTCGGCACCAGCTGCAAGGCCAGCTCCACAATGTCGGGGCGGGCGATGTGCTCGCGGTAGGCCGGGTGCGCCTGCCAGATGTTGACGATCTGCACCACGACTTTATCGCTATCGAGGCCGCCCCCGGCCATATTGCGGAGCAGGTGGGGACGGTCGGGGCTGGTGCCCGCGATGACCTGATCGAGCGCGTCACGGAGCGTCTGCACCTCGGCTGCCGACAACAGTGGCTGGCCGGTCGTGACGTATCCGTTGGCGTGGTAAAAGGCGACTTGCTCCTCGGTCAGCATGATTCTCTCCTGTTGCGGGACAGCAGGGGCTAACGACGGCGTTTGTAAGTCTACAGACCGGCGGCAGCGACGTGTAGGGGTCGGTAAACGGGGCGCTGGGGCGTGACACAAGCAGCCGGCGGTGGTGGGGCCGCTCGATTCTCGATTATGTTGGCGGTACAGTGCTATGATACGGCCATGACTGACCAGGAAGGAACGCCTCGGAACCGGCGTACCTCTTCCCGCCGGCTGACCCCCTACGACGTGCAGGCGCGGAAAGGCGCCGCCGAGCCGCTCGTGCTGGTTACGGCCTACGACTTCCCGATGGCGCGGTTGGCGGAGGCGGCCGGTGTGGATGCGATCTTGGTTGGCGATACGCTAGGTCAAATGGTGCTCGGCCACCTCACCACCATTCCGGTGACGCTGGACACCATGGTGCATCACCTGCAAGCGGTGCGCCGGGGGGCGCGGCGCACGCTGGTAATCGGTGACATGCCCTTTCTCACCTTCCGCACCGGCGTCGCAGACGCTCTGCGCCATGCCGGGCGCTTGATGCAGGAGGGCAATGCCCAGGCGGTGAAGCTGGAAGGAGGGCGGCCGGTAGCCGCAACCATCCGCGCGCTGGTCGAGGCCGGCATTCCTGTCATGGGGCATATCGGTCTCACCCCCCAGTCGTACTATCAGCTGGGCGGCAATCGGCTCCAAGGGCGCACGCCCACAGCGGCGCGAGCACTGCTCGATGATGCGCTGGCGTTGGAAGCTGCCGGGTGCTTCAGCATCGTGCTGGAAGGGCTGCCGACGGAGGTGGCAGCGGCGATTACCGAGCGGGTCCGCGTCCCGACCATCGGCATCGCCGCCGGGTCGGAGTGTGACGGGCAAGTGCAGGTGCTCCACGACCTGCTCGGCTTCACGGCCGGCCGGCGCACCAAGAGCCACACCCGCCGGTACATACACCTCGACACGCTCGTCGAGCAGGCGCTGGGAGCGTATGCGGCGGACGTGCGGAGCCGGAAGTTTCCCGGTGCAGCCGAGAGCTTTGCGGCCGATGAGCGGACGCTGGCTGCGCTGGCCGATTGGGAGGCGCCTGGCTCCGGCGCGGACGAGGCGGATGATTCTGCTTAGGTGAGGCGCGATTGATCGCCCCCTAGCACAAAAGACCTCCCCCTGTCAGGAAGGCCAAGTGGGGTCCTAGCCCCCTATTGTCCTCCTGCAAAGCAGGGGAATGGGCCGCTTCGTCCGCAATACCCGGTGACCGGGCGGAGTCCCTCCGCTTTTGTGCGGGGACGGGCGCAGTGGGCTACAGCCTACGACGACTCGTGCCCCGACCCGGTTCAGGAAGGGCCGGGGGGTGAGGTCAGAAGGGACTGACGCATGCGTATCGTGTCAGCGATTCCCAGTTTGCGTCGGGTGCGGGCCGCCGAGTCGCGGCCGATTGAGTTGGTGCCGACGATGGGGGCGCTCCACCCGGGCCATCTCTCTTTGCTGGAGCGTGGACGGGCGGGGGGCGGCGCGCTCTGGATGACCTTGTTCGTCAATCCCCTGCAATTCGGCACCAACGAGGACCTGGCCACGTATCCGCGCCCCTTGGAGCGCGATCTGGAGCTGGCGGAGCAAGCCGGAGTAGAGTTGGTCTTCATGCCGACAGTAGACGACCTGTATCCGCCGGGGTTTGCGAGCTACGTGGAGCCGACCGGCGCGGCGTCGCGCTGGGAGGGGGAGAGCCGCCCCGGTCACTTCCGCGGGGTCGCGACGGTGGTGGCGATCTTGTTCCGTCTCTGCCAGCCCCGGCGGGCCTATTTCGGGGAGAAGGACTACCAGCAGCTACAGGTCATCCGCCGGCTGGTGGGGGACCTGTACCTCGACGTCGAGGTGGTGCCTTGTCCGACGATCCGTGAGCCGGACGGACTCGCCTACAGCTCGCGCAACGCTTATCTCGCGGCGCCGGACCGCCGGAGCGCGACCGTGCTCTATCGGGCGCTGCATGCGGCCCGCCGCGCCTACCGGGCCGGGGAGCGGCGCGGCGACCGCCTCGTGGCGTGCATGACCGAGACGGTCGCGGCGGAGCCGGGCGCGGCACTGGACTACGCCGCGGTGGTGGACCCGGAAAGCCTGGGGCCGCTGCATAAGGTGGGGGGCGAGGCACGGCTGCTGATTGCGGTACACGTGGCCGGCGTGCATCTCATTGACAATATGGCAGTTTAGCTGTCAGCCGTCAGTTGTCAGCCGGGAGGCGTCGTGCCTGCCCCGGCCTGTGCTGCCCGCACACACGGGAGTCTGCGCCATCCGGGGCGCGTGCTAGATTCCTGCTGGCGCGGGAATGACCGGGCCGGGGTGCGGAAAATGGTTGTCAGGCAGTCCGGACGGTGGCTTGCGCGGGAATGACGGTCCTGGCCGCCGCCTCGTCACTGGGGCTTCCGCCGCAGTCCAGGTGTGGCACATTCTGCTGGCTGACAGCTAACGGCTGGGTGCTACTGGCTGACGGCCGCGCGGCGGCGGTGGTATCCTCGTAGGGGGAGGGGCCGGCTACTTCTGCTCGTTATGGAGAGGCGGTCTCGCCCACAGCTACGGGTCGAGAACGACGCGACCGGATATGGCCTCACGTTACTTACTCGCTCGCTACCGTCGTCGTCGCGCCGCCAACGGCGCGAAGGCGCCGCTGCTTGTCGCCGTTGCAGGCAGCATGATCGTGTTCTTCGGGCTGATGAGCGTAGTGGTCTTCTTGGCGCTCGCGGGTTTGGCGGCGACGGGGGCCGGCGCCGCCTTTGCCTATGCCCGTGAGACGGTCTTCAGTGACCTCCCCGACGCCTCCAAGCTCGGGGCGCGGCCGCTGGCGCAAGTCACGCAAATCTACGACCGGACCGGCCAAGTGCTGCTGTACGAGTTCTACGAGGAGCGGCGGGTCAACGTGCCGCTGCATGCCGTCTCACCGTATGTCATTCAGGCGGTGGTGGCTAACGAAGATGCCAGCTTCTACACGCACGCCGGCTTCGATCCACGGGGGATCATCCGGGCCGTTTTCCGCGACATCACGGGTACGACCGCCTCCTTGCAAGGTGGCTCCACGATCACGCAGCAGTTGGTCCGCGACACCTTCCTGACGCGGGAGCAGACGCTCCCCCGCAAGCTGCGCGAGCTGACCCTCGCCATCCAGGTCGAGACGCAGTTCTCGAAGAACGAAATCCTGGAGATGTTCCTCAACCAGATGTACTTCGGCAATCAGGCCTATGGTATCGAGGCGGCGGCATTGAGCTACTTCGGGAAGCATGCCAAGGATCTGGACTTGGCGGAAGCGGCTTTGATCGTCGGTCTCCTGCCGGCGCCGTCCGAGTATTCCCCGGTGGTTAATCCGAGCTTGGCGCGGCGGCAGCAGGCCAGTGTCTTGGAGAACATGGTGCGCTTCGGGATGATTACGCGCGCCGAGGCGGAGGCGGCCAAAGAGCAAGGCCGGCGGATGGCCTTTCGGGCACCGCGGGTCTCCATCCAGCATCCGCACTTCGTGTTCTACGTGCGTGAGGTCTTGGAGCACACGGTTGCCCCGGAAGACTTGCGTCGGGGGCTGAAGGTCATTACGTCCCTCGACTTGGAACTCCAGGCTGCGGCCGAGGGCGCGGTGCGACAGCGCGTGGATGAGCTGCAAGGCCAGGATGTCAATAACGGCGCGCTCGTCGCCCTGCGGCCCGATACGGGTGAAATCCTCGCGATGGTCGGCAGCTACGACTTCTACGATGTAGGGATTGACGGCCAAGTCAACGTTACCCTGGCGGCGCGGCAGCCGGGGTCGGCGTTCAAGCCGTTTACCTATGCGACGGCCTTCGCCTCCGGGAAGTGGACGCCCGCTTCGTTGATCCATGACCGGGCAATCGAGTACGAATTGCCGGGCGTTGCGCCGGAGGAACGGCAGTTCAAGCCCCGCAATTACGACTACAAGTGGCACGGGTACCTCACGTTGCGCGAGGCATTGGCCAATTCGCACAATATCCCGGCCGTGATTCTGCTGGACCGCGTGGGCGCCGGCCGGGTGATCGAGACGGCGCGGGCAATGGGCATCACCACCTACCTGCCGCCGGTGCTCAGTTTGACGCTGGGCAGTGGGGGGGTGCGGTTGCTGGAGATAGCGCGCGCCTATGCCGTGTTTGCGAATAACGGACTGTACTACGACACTAGCCCAATTCTCCGCATTACCGATCTGGATGATCGCCCGGTGTGGGAGCATCGGCCGCGGGGGAAGCCGGTGTTGATTCCAGAGGTGGCGTTCATGATTACCGACATCCTGGCCGATGAGCGGACCCGACAGGCGATATTCGGCACGCTGCTCAACGTGGGGGTGCCGGCGGCCGTCAAGACCGGGACGACGAACGACTTCCGCGACTCCTGGGCGGTCGGCTATACGCCTGACCTGGTGGTGGGGGTGTGGGTGGGCAATACCGACAATTCGGAGATGCGGCGGGTGCCCGGCTCGCAAGGCGGTGGCGTGATCTGGCGCAATTTCATGCAGGTGGCGACCAGAGGTCAGGTGCCGCAGCAATTCATACCGCCGCCCGGTCTGGTGCAATCGGCGGTCTGTGGCTATCCGGAGTATTTCTTGCGCTCGGCCGTGCCGCGAGTGGAGGAGTGTACGAAACCACTGCCGCCGCCACCACCGCCAGCGACGGCCAACGGGACTCCCACCGCCCCACCGGCACCGACCGCTATACCGGTGTGGACCCCGTATCCGGTGGCCGGGCGGCCGGTGATTGGTCCGGAGCCGTTGCCGACCCAGGTGCCTCACGTACCGCCAACGCCGGTCGGGCCGCCGGTGGTGCGCCCGGGCGGCTAGTCAGCGTGTTCCCACGCCGCTTTGCTGCTGCGGCCACTCAGACCTTGACAAGAATAGGCTCAAGTTTTATACTAGATATTGTCATAGGTTGCGCTCACCAAATCTGGTGGGATGTCAGCCTCAGGCCGACGGGGCAGCCGCCCCGGCAACAGCTCAGGACCTACGAGGTGGTAGTACACTAGCCCCAACAAGCGATAAGGATGCCAAGTATGCCGCAGTCCGAGACCCGGTTGCCGGGCAGTGAGACGATGCCGTTGGATGATTTGCCGCGTCGGCTGCCCGTGCTGCCGCTCATTGACGCCGTGGTGTTCCCACGCATGGCGGTCCCGTTGCTGGTCGGTAAGCCGCGGTCGTTGGCGGCGGTGGAGCGCGCCTATGAGTCCGACCGCCTGGTGTTGCTGGTGGCGCAACGCGATTCCGAACTGGAAGAGGTCAAGCCGAAGGACCTCTATCGTTACGGGTCGGTCGCGCTCATTCGACAGCTTGTGCGTGTGCCGGACGGCACCTTGCGGATCATCGTCCAGGGGCAGGCCCGCGCCAAGATCACCTCGGTGCGTCTGGTCGAGGACTGCTTGGTAGCGCGGTACCGGCCGCTGGCGGAGCCGCAGGAGGCCAGCCTGGAGATCGAGGCCTTGATGCGCTCGGTATTGGGTCAGTTGGAGCAATACGTGGAGGAAGGACGCTCGGTGCCGAGCGAGATGTTCCATGATGCCCGCAGCCTCGACGATCCGGGGTGGCTGGCCGACCTGGTGGGCTTCGCGCCGGAGTTGACGCTGGAGCAGCGCCAGCAGTTGCTGGAGACGCTCGACGTGTCGGAGCGGCTGCGCCTCGTGAGTGCCTTCCTCGGCAAGCAGTTGGAAATCTTGGAGCTGAGGAACGAGATTCACTCCGAAATCCAGGAGGGCATGGAGAAGACGCAGAAGGAGTACCTGCTGCGCGAGCAGTTGCGGGCGATCCAGAAAGAGCTAGGCGAGGATCCGCAGCAAGCGGAGCTGAACGAGCTGAAGGAGCAGATCGAGAGCGCCGGGATGTCGGACGAGGTGAAGGAGCGGGCGCTCAAGGAGTTGGATCGGCTTCAGACGGTGCCGCTGGCCTCACCGGAAACCGGCATTATCCGCACCTATATTGACTGGCTCGTGAACCTGCCCTGGGCCAAGGAGACGACCGATCAGCTGGAGATTGCGGCGGCGTCTCGGGCCTTGGAGGAAGATCACTATGGGCTGGAGAAGGTCAAGGATCGCATCCTGGAGTTCCTGGCCGTGCGGCGCTTGAGCAGCACGCTGCGTAGTCCCATCATCTGCTTTGTCGGCCCGCCCGGCGTGGGGAAGACGAGTCTGGGCCGCTCGATTGCGCGGGCGATGGGGCGCGAATTCGTCCGCCTGTCGCTGGGAGGCGTGCGCGATGAGGCGGAAATCCGTGGGCATCGGCGGACCTACGTCGGCGCGATGCCGGGTCGGATTATTCGGGGTATGCGCGATGCCGGGACGAAAAATCCCATCTTCATGCTGGACGAGATTGACAAGCTCGGCATGGACTTCCGGGGCGATCCGTCGTCGGCGCTGCTGGAGGTGCTCGACCCGGAGCAGAATGCGAACTTCTCGGATCACTACCTGGAAGTGCCCTTCGATCTGTCGCGCGTGATCTTCGTCACGACGGCAAACCTGCTCGATCCGATTCCGCCGGCCTTGCGCGACCGGATGGAAGTCATTCAGATCCCCGGCTACACGGAAGAGGAGAAGCTGCACATCGCGCGTCGCTTTCTGCTGCCGCGGCAATTCGTCCAGCATGGCCTGACCGATAGGCAGCTGACCTTGCCGGATGACACGGTACGCCAACTGATTCGTGGGTATACGAAGGAGGCTGGCGTGCGGAACCTGGAGCGCGAGATCGCGCACGTGTGCCGCAAGGTGGCGAAGCAGATTGTGGAAGGCTCGGTCGAGGCGATGACGGTGGCCCCTGACGACCTGGCGGGCCAGTTGGACCCGCCACGCTTCGAGGCGTTGGTCGAGGATCGGCGGGACGAGGTGGGCGTGGCCTACGGCCTGACGGTGAGCGAGGTGGGGGGCGACGTGGTGGCCGTGGAGGCGACGTGGATGGAGGGGAAGCCCCGGCTCACTTTGACGGGGCAGCTTGGCAACGTGATGCAGGAATCGGCGCAGGCGGCGCTGACGGTGGCGCGCGTGCAAGCCCGCAGTCTGGGGCTGGACACCGGCTTCTTCGAGCAGCACGCCTTACACGTGCATGTGCCGGCCGGCAGTGTGCCCAAGGATGGACCGTCGGCGGGCATTACGATGACCACGGCCATTGTCGCGGCCATGACAGGCCGACTGGTGCGCTCCGATGTTGCCATGACGGGGGAGATCACCTTGCGCGGACGAGTGCTGCCCATCGGTGGTGTCAAGCACAAGGTCTTGGCGGCCCACCGGGCGGGTGTGGGGGCAGTGATCTTGCCCGCTGAGAACAAGCAGGACCTCAGTGAGATTCCGGAGGAGATACGCAAGGACATCGAGCTGATCTGGGTGGACCGGATCAATGCAGTACTCAAACGGGTGTTGCGGCCGGCGCGACCGGTCGTGCCTGTGCCGGCGGCGCCTTGGCTGAAACCGGCCGAGGCGTCGCCAGCCGTGCCGTTGGTGGCAACGTAGAGTAGTCGCACGATCAACAGAACTCAACGAACGAGAAGGAGTGGAAACGATGGCAGAACGGGTAGTGGGGATTGATTTGGGGACGACGAACTCCGTCATCGCCATCATGGAAGGTGGCGATCCCCTGGTCATTACCAACGCAGAAGGATCGCGGCTGACGCCGTCGGTGGTGGCGTTCACCAAGTCGGGTGAGCGGCTGACCGGGCAGCTGGCCCACCGGCAGGCGGTACTGAACTCGGAGAACACCGTTTACTCGATCAAGCGCTTTGTGGGTCGCCATTACGGTGAGGTGGCCCATGAGCGGGGGCTGGTGCCCTACGAGGTCGTGCAGGGGCCAAAGGGCGAGGCGCGGGTGAAGCTGCCGGCGACCAACCGCGAGTACAGTCCGGAGGAAATCTCCGCGATGGTGCTGCAGAAGCTCAAGGCGGATGCGGAGAAGTATCTCGGGGAAGAGATCACCAAGGCGGTGCTCACGGTCCCGGCGTACTTCAACGACAGCCAGCGGCAAGCGACCAAGAATGCCGGTCAGATCGCCGGGCTGGAGGTGCTGCGGATTATCAACGAGCCGACGGCGGCCTCGCTGGCCTACGGTCTGGACAAGAAGAAGACGGAGACGATCTTGGTCTGGGACCTCGGCGGTGGCACCTTCGACGTGTCCATCTTGGAGGTGGGAGACGGCGTGTTCGAGGTCAAGAGCACCTCGGGGGATACCCATTTGGGTGGCGACGACTACGACCAGAAGATCGTGGAGTACGTGGCCAAGGAGTTCCAGCAGCAGGAGGGCATTGATCTGCGCCAGGACCGGCAGGCGCTTCAGCGGCTCATCGAGGCGGCCGAGAAGGCCAAGATCGAGCTGTCCAGCGTGGTGCAGACGGAGGTCAACCTGCCCTTCATCACGGCCGATCAGCACGGTCCGAAGCATCTAGCCGTTTCGCTGACGCGGGCGCAGTTCGAGGAGAGCACGGCGGCGCTGACCGACCGCTGCGTCGGGCCGTTCCGGCAGGCGCTCGCCGATGCCAAGCTGAAGGCGAGCGCCATTGACGAAGTTGTGCTGGTGGGTGGCTCCACGCGGATGCCGGTGATCCAGAATCTCGTCAAGAAGCTGACCGGGAAGGATCCACACCAGGGCGTCAATCCCGACGAGGTAGTCGCCGTCGGCGCGGCGATCCAGGCGGCGGTGCTCACGGGCGACGTGAAGGACGTGGTCCTGCTGGACGTGACCCCGTTGTCGCTCGGTGTCGAGACGCTGGGTGGCGTGATGACCCACCTGATCGAGCGCAACACCACTATTCCGACGCGCAAGACGGAGGTGTTCTCGACGGCCGAGGACGGGCAAACCGCCGTAGACGTTCATGTTTTGCAGGGCGAGCGGCCGATGGCACGCGACAACATGACCCTCGGGCGGTTCCGGCTGGAGGGTATTCCGCCGGCGCCGCGCGGTGTGCCGCAGGTCGAGGTCGCGTTCGACATTGATGCCAATGGCATTCTGAACGTGTCGGCCAAGGACCTGGGGACCGGTAAGGAGCAGCGCGTGACCATCACGGCCTCGACTCACCTCGACCAGTCCCAGGTGGAGCGGATGGTGCGCGAGGCCGAGACGCACACCGAAGAGGACGAGCAGCGTCGTGAGGAGATCGAAGCGCGCAACCGCGCCGATAGCCTCGTGTACGGCACCGAGAAGGGTTTGAGCGAGTACGGTGACAAGATCGGCGAGGAAGAGAAGGGCCAGATCGAGACGGCGTTGAACGACCTGAAGACAGCCTTGAAGGAAGAGGCGGACATTAGTCGTATCCGCGAGCTGACGCAGGCGCTCGAACAGGCCTCGTACAAGATGGCCGAGGCGATGTACAAGGACGTTGGCCAGGAGGCTGCGGCCGGTGAAGCGCCGCCTCCTGAGACGGCGCCGGGTGATGCATCGGGTAGCGAGACCGGGTCCGCTGGGGACGACGTGGTGGATGCGGAGTTTCGCTCCAGCGATGAAGACGAGAAGAAGTAGGCGGAGGGAGTGATGACGGAACGACCAACGGCGGCGGAAGCGGCCGACGGTGCGCCGGAGCCAGTCCCCGCCGCCGACCAAGAGGAGTCTGGCACTGGCGGAGCGACGCCAGCGCCAGCCCCTCCAGCCGAGCCAACGAGAGCCGAAGCGGACAACGATCTGGTGGCAGCGTTGGCGGCCGCGCAGGCCGCAGCCGCGGCGAATAAGGACGAGTCCTTGCGGGCGCGTGCCGATCTGGAGAACTACCGGCGGCGCGTGGGACGCGAGCGCGCCGAGATAGCGCGGGAAGCGAAAAAGGAGGTGCTGCTCAGAGTGCTCGATGTTCTGGACAATCTGGAACGGGCGCTCGGCTATGAGCAGGCCGGGGATCAGGTGGATGCCCAGGTGCTGCTGAGGGGCTTACGCATGACGGTCACGCAATTCGAGGGCGTGCTGTCCGGTCTTGGTGTGGAGGCGGTCGCCGCGTGTGGAGAGCAGTTCGATCCGCGCCGGCACGAGGCCGTGGCGACGGTCGTGGACCCAGAGCAAGCGGAGGGCACTATCGTCGAGGAGGTACAGCGCGGCTACCACCTCGCCGGCGCGCTCTTGCGACCGGCGCGGGTGAAGGTCGTGGCCGGTCCGTCGGAGACAGCCTAGGGCAGGATGGACATTGTGTAGGGGCGCGGTTGATCGCGCCCGGAGGGGAAGGGACAGCCCCCAACCTCCTCTCGGCCCGCGGACTCCCCTTCCCTCGAGGGAAGGGGCCGGGGGTAGGTCCAACCTGCGACAGCACAGCAGGAGGGTGGAGCGGTGGCGTCGAGAGCGAGCTTCAAAGACTACTACAAGACGTTGGGCGTGAAGCGCACTGCCAACGAGCAGGAGCTGAAGCAGGCCTACCGTCGCTTGGCGCGCAAGTACCACCCGGACGTGAACCCGGGAGACCGGGCTGCCGAGGAGCGGTTCAAGGAGGTCCAGGAAGCCTACGACGTGCTCCGGGACACAGACAAACGGCGGAAGTACGATCAGTTTGGTGCGGCGTGGCGCCAGGGCGGCGCCACGTGGCAGCAGGCGTGGGACCAGGCGCGCCGCGCCGGACCACAACCCGGTGGGGTGCCGGAGTGGGACACGTCCGGCGACTTCGACTTCGGCGATTTGCTCGGCAACCTCTTCGGCGAGCGTTTTCGCGGCGGCGGCGGCCGGCGGGCCAGCCGGCCCCGTGCGGGGGAGGACATCGAGCAGGGGGTCGAAATCTCGCTGGAGGAAGCGTTTCACGGTGGGAGTCGGATGTTCCAGATTCAAGTGCCGAACGACTCCGGTGGGCGCTCGACCGAGCGCATCGAGGTGCGTATTCCGCCGGGCGTGCCCAATGGCCAACGGCTCCGTGTGGCGGGCAAAGGCCACCCGGGGGTTGGCGGTGGGCCACGTGGCGACCTGCATCTCAAGGTGCGGGTGCGACCACATCCGCGGTTCGAGCGCGACGGCGACGACCTCGTTACGGATGTGCCGGTACCGGTGTGGCAGGTGGCACTCGGTGGGGAGATCGAAATTCGCACGCTCACCGGCAACGGGAGCTTTCGCATTCAGCCGGAGACCCAGAACGGGCAGCGGATCCGCCTCGCCGGCCAGGGGATGCCTCGCTTTCGCCAGCAAGGGCGCGGCGATCTGTATATCCGGTTGATGGTCCAGCTACCCAGCCGCCTCACGGCCCGCGAGAAGGAGCTGTTCGCCGAGCTGCGGCGGCTGCGGCAGGGTGAGGCGCGGTCTGCAACGGCCGTCTGAGGTAGCTCCAGGGGAGGCATGAAGATGGCATCAGGAGATGAGGGTTACATCCACATCGGGATTGCAGCGCGGATCATCAAAGTGCATCCCCAAACCCTGCGCCATTACGAGCGGATCGAGCTACTACACCCACAACGTTCGGAAGGTGGCGAAAAGGGTCGAGGGATTCGCCTCTACTCGGACCGGGACATCGCCCGTGCCAAGAGAATCCGTCGGCTCGTCGAGGACCTGGGGGTCAATCTCGCCGGCGTGGAAGTCATCCTGAATATGGAGGAGCGTGTGGAGCGACTGCGCGTCGAGAAAGAGCAGGAGATTCAACGGCTCCGGGAGGAGAATCAACGCCTTAAGGATTTGCTGGTGCGCTTGACGATGAGCGCGCCGAGCCAGCCGCGCGAACCCGTTGTCAGCCCGCGGCGCCGGTAGCCGGGGCGGCTCGCGCCTCACCCCTGCCCCTCTCCACACGGTAGAGAGGGGGGATGTCTGGTGCTTGGCATCATGCCTCCGACCACTCCTCTCCCAGCGGGAGAGTACCGGGGTGAGAGCAACCGAACGATCCGGACTGGGATTCAAAGGAGAATCCAGCGATGAACACCAACCGTTTCACCGACCGCGCGCAGGAAGTGCTGCTTGGCGCCCAACAGGCGGCCGAGCAACGTCAGCACGGACAGGTTGACGTTGAGCAGCTGCTCGTCACGCTGCTGGAGCAGCAAGACAGTATCCCCCGCACGATCCTCAGCCGCCTGGGTGCCGATCCCGCGTTGGTGCAGCGCGATCTGGAGGAGGCCCTGTCGCGCGCGGCCAAGATTTACGGCGCGGCCACTCAGGTCACGTTGGCGCCGCGGCTGCGGCAGGTGCTCCTACGCGCGCACGAGGAGATGGAGCGTCTCAAGGACGAGTACGTCAGCACCGAGCACCTGCTCCTGGGTATTGTGTCCGACCCCCAGAAGGGTGCGGTCAGCCAAGTGCTCCAACGGCACGGAGTCACGGCGGAGCGCATCTACCAAGTGCTGGCGGCGGTGCGCGGCAACCAGCGCGTGACCGACCAAAATCCGGAAGCCAAGTACGAGGCCTTGGAGCGTTACGGCCAGGACCTCACGCAGATGGCGCAAGCGGGCAAGCTCGATCCGGTCATCGGCCGTGACGACGAAATCCGGCGCGTCATCCAGGTGCTGTCGCGGCGCACGAAGAACAATCCCGTGCTGATCGGCGATCCGGGTGTTGGCAAGACGGCCATCGTCGAAGGGCTGGCGCAGCGGGTGGTGCGCGGCGACGTGCCGGAATCGTTGCGCCGCCGGCGCGTCGTGGGGCTGGACTTGGGGGCACTGATCGCCGGGACCAAGTATCGCGGGGAGTTCGAAGAACGGCTGAAGGCCGTGCTCAAGGAGGTCCAGGCATCCGAGGGCGAGATCGTGCTCTTCATTGACGAGCTGCATACGGTCGTCGGCGCCGGGGCTGCCGAGGGCACCATGGACGCGGCCAACATGCTCAAGCCACTGCTGGCTCGTGGCGAGCTGCACGCCATCGGCGCGACCACTCTCGACGAATACCGCAAGCACATCGAGAAGGACGCTGCGCTGGAGCGCCGGTTCCAGCCGGTCTTTGTGGATGAGCCGACCGTGGAGGACACCATCTCCATCCTGCGCGGCTTGCGCGAGCGGTACGAGACACATCATCGCATCAGTATCCGCGATGGCGCCTTGGTCGCAGCGGCGACGCTGGCGCAGCGGTACATTTCCGACCGTTTCTTGCCGGATAAGGCCATTGATCTGGTGGACGAAGCGGCTGCACGGCTGCGGATGGAAGCCGAGAGCAGGCCCACCAAGCTCGATGAGCTGCAACGGCGGATCATGCAGTGGGAGATCGAGCGGGAGGCGTTGAAGAAGGAGGTCACGGGGGACGAGACTGCTACCAGCCCGGAGGCCGAGCGGCTGGCGCAGCTGGAGCATGAGCTGGCCTCGGCGAAGGAGCGCGCGCGGAGCCTCGACCTGCGCTGGCGGCAGGAAAAGCAGGGGCTAGAGGAGATTTCGGCGATCAGAGAGCGCATTGACGCGCTGAACGGCGAGATCGAGCAGGCCCAGCGGGCGCTGGAGTATGACCGCGCGGCCCGGTTGCAGTATGGCGAGCTACCGGCCCTGAAGCAACAACTAGCGGAAGCGCAGGCGGCGCTGGAGACCGCGCAGGCGAATGGCCGGCTGCTGAAGGAGTTTCTGGAGCCGGAGGGTATCGCCGAGGTGGTCGCCAAGTGGACGGGGATTCCGGTCAATCGTCTGCTGGAGGGAGAGAGCCGGAAGCTCCTGCGGATGGAGGAGGTGCTGCACCGCCGCGTGGTCGGTCAGGACGCGGCAGTGAACGCCGTAGCTGATGCCGTGCGCCGCTCGCGGGCCGGGCTTAAGGACCCGCAGCGCCCCATCGGCTCGTTCATCTTCCTCGGGCCGACCGGTGTGGGTAAGACGCTCTTGGCGCAGGCCATCGCCGGCTTTCTCTTCAATGACGAGGCCGCCATGACCCGGCTCGATATGTCCGAGTATATGGAGCGCCACGCGGTCTCGCGTTTGATTGGCGCGCCCCCTGGCTATGTCGGCTACGATGAGGGCGGCCAACTTACGGAGGCCGTGCGCCGGCGTCCGTATCAGGTCGTGCTCTTCGACGAGATCGAGAAGGCGCACCCGGACACGTTCAACATCCTGCTGCAAGTCCTGGAGGACGGCCGGCTGACCGATAATCAAGGTCATGTGGTGGACTTCAAGAACACCCTCATTATTATGACCTCGAACCTGGCCAGCCTGGAAATCCGGGAGTGGCAGGCAGCCGGTCTGCCGGAGCCGGAAATCCGTGAGCGGGTGCTGGCGTTGCTGGGGCAACAGGTTCGCCCGGAGTTCCTGAACCGGATTGACGAGGTGGTTGTGTTCCATCCGCTGAACAAGACGCAGCTCGACGAGATCGTCGTGTTGGAAGTTCAGGCCGTGCGCGAACGGCTGCGCGACCTGGGGATCGAGCTGGAAGTCACGCCGGAGGCGACCGCGCTCCTCGGTAGCCAGGGCTATGACCCGGCCTTTGGCGCCCGTCCGCTGCGCCGGATCATCCAGCGCGAGGTGGAGAACGCGCTGGCGCGCCTGATGCTAGCCGGCGACATCCGCAGTGGCGACGTGGTGATCGTCGGTACGCGCGACGGTCAGCTCACCTTCGACCGCGCCGCGGCAGCCACGGAAGCGCCGGTGGCGGTCGGTGAGTAGACGGCTAGCGGGGCGGCCGGGGCCGGCGGGAAAGGAGCGGTTCGTGCAGGAAGTTGTCAAGTCGGCCCTGCTGCACGCCCCGGCGAGCGACATCTTCGCGTTCCTGATGCAGGCGGAGCGCAATATCGAGTGGGTGCCACGCCTGGCCTATAGCGAGCGACTAACCTCCGGCCCTACCGCCGTGGGTACCCGCTTTCGCTTTGGCTTGGAGTTCATGGGGATGGTGGTAGATGGGGTGGATGAGGTGGTGGAGTTGGTGCCGGAGCGACTGATTCGATCCCGCTCCGTCGAGGGTGTGGCCCATAGCGCCTCCTGGGAGCTGGAGCCGGTGGGCGACGACGGCGCAGCGACCTTGGTGACGTACCGAATGGACTTCGCGCTCCCGCCCGGCATCGGCCGGCTGGCGTCGCTCCTCAACCTCGATGCGCTGATTGAAGAGCAGGCCGACGGATGCCTCCGAAATCTGCGGGGGATGCTCGAGGCGGGCACCGGTCAGGACTAGGGCGTCTTGGTACCCGGTGGCCCTCACCCCGGCCCTCTCCCACGGGGAGAGGGCGTCTGGATTCCCGCGTTCGCGGGGATGACGGGTGCCTCGCCATGGTCAATTATGAGCCACCGTGCTCATGCCGTCTTGGCGACGCCGGTGGCGAAGGGAGTGAGGGGGGCTGGGCGCAGGAGCGCATGCATCCGTCCGACATCACCCACGGCATCGCCAGGAGGTGCGCCGGGCGCCCGCGCGTAGAGCGGCGTTTTTCCGAGCACGCTCCCGATGGTTACGGCCATGTCGCGGATGGACAAGACCTCATCGCCGCCGACGTTGAGGACCTGCTCGCCTGGCAGGGCCAAGGCCCGCTCGATCATGGGTAGCAGGTCGGCAACGTACAGCGGGTTGAAGTGCGGGCGCGCGCCGCGACTCAGGGTGACCGGCCGGCCGTCGCGGACGCGGGCGATGAGTCCCGGTATCAGCCGCCCGGTCTGGCCGGGGCCGTAGGGCGCAAACAGCCGGAGAATGACCGGGTGGAAGTAGACGCGGTACGAGCGCACCAGCCATTCTGCCGCCAGCTTCGTGGCCCCATAGTAGTCGTCGGGCTGTGGGGCGTCGTCCTCCCGCCACGGTCGCACGGCTGGCGTGCCGGGGCTGACCGCCGGGGCCAGCGGTGGTGCGGCTCCGGCGTCGCCACCACTGCCGTACACGCTGCCGGACGATGCCAGCAGGAACACCGAGGCTCCGGCGACACGGGCGTAGTCGAGGAGCCGCTGCGTGCTGGCTACGTTGACGGCAAGCAGCTCCGCTGCCTGCGCGGGAAAGGGCACGTTGGCCTGGGCGAGATGCAGGACCGCGTCAACGTGGCCGGGGAGCCGCTGCTTGTCGGTGACCGCGGCCGGCTCGGCCCTCACCCCCGGCCCCTCTCCCCGTGGGAGAGGGGAGTCCACCAGTGCAGCTTTGGCATCGCCATTCCAGACAGCGTGCGGCGCCAGCGGGCGTTCGGCAGCGAGGTCCCAGGGTACATAGTGGACGCCGGCGGCGGGCGCGGCTGGCAGGCTTCCGGGGCGGACGAGTGCGTAGACCCGCCACTGGGGGTGGCGCTGGGCCAGCCACGGGACAAGGTGGGAGCCGATGAAGCCGGCGGCGCCGGTCACGAGAATGTCAGTCATGAGTCACTCCGACCCTCTTTCGTCATTCCGGCTTCCGCCGGAATCCAGCCACCGGGGGCCGCGGCCAACCTACCCACCCTGGATTCCCGCCCTGTATCGGGGTACGGGACATGCTTGCGCGGGAATGACCGGGGAATTTCAACAGAGCCTAGCCGGCTGCGACTACGCGGCGCAGACCCTCGTCGAACGGGATCGCGGCCCGCCAGCCGAGTAGGCGCGCCGCTTTGGCGCTGCTGCCGACCCGGCGCTGCATCTGCCCGACGGGCGCCGGCTGATAGTCGGGCGACAGGGTTGAGCCGGTCAGGCGTAGCAGCGTCTCGACGACCTGCTTGATCGAGCGTTCCTCGCCGCTACCCACGTTGAAGGCCTCGTCGGATACGTCGCTCTCCATGGCCCGGAGGTTAGCGGCGGCCACGTCGTCCACGTAGATGAAGTCGAAGGATTGGGTGCCCTGGCCGAAGATGATGGGCGCTTGGCCAGCGCGAATCCGCCGGAGGACGGCGGGGACCACGCCAATCGTCTGGTGCGGACCATACACGTTCATATAGCGCAGGATCACGTAGTCCAGGCCGTACATGGTGTGAAAGGACCGGCAGAGGTATTCGCCGGTGATCTTGCTGGCTCCGTAGATCGTGCGTGCTCCCAGCGGATGCGACTCGTCCATGGTCTCGTCCGTGTCGCCATAAACCGACGAGGCGGACGAAAACACGATCTTGCCGAGGCCGGCGCGTTGGGCGGCCTCCAGGACGGTGAACGTTCCTTCCATGTTAATCTGCACGCACAGCCGTGGGTCGTCGGTGCAGCTGTTCAGATCGAGCACCGCCAGGTGGAACACGCCCGCAGCGCCGCTGGCTGCCGCCTGAACCTCCGCTGCGTTGGTAATGTCGCCGGCCTGTAGCGTCACACGGTCCGCGGCGGCGGGGGGTAGCCCGGCGCATACCTCGGGGCGGAGCACGCGGTCGAACACCGTGACCGCGGCGCCGCGCGTGGCGAGCAGCCGGACGACGCGGCTGCCGATAAAGCCGCAGCCGCCGGTTACCAGGAAGCGATGGTTGGCGATCTGCATGGTGGTGTGTCTCCGGGGCGCAATGCCTGAGTAGCGTGGACAGTCTACCATCCACGCTCGTGGGCAGGGGCGCGGCATGCTGTGCCTCTGCGGGCGCCGCGCCGTCTCCGGCCGGTGGCGGTCGCGTGGTGGTCAGGCGATAAAGCGGCCGTCCCACAGCCGCAGCCAGCCGAGGTAACTGCTTAAACCGAGAATAGCCAGCCCCATTCCGACGGCCACTGCTGCGAAGAGGCCATCGGCAAAGGTCAGCGGTACCACCCGGTAGTAGGTCCGGGAAGTCGCGGCGGCGAAGGCACGGGAGTCCATGGCGATGGCCACTTGGGCGGCGCGACGCACGGCGCTGCTCAACAGGGGGACGATGTAGCCGGCGCGGCGCCACAGCCGTTGCCAGATGAAGCCTTGTTCCAGGACTCCACGGACCCGGCGGGCCAGGGCGATCTGGCGGTATTCCTGCCGAAAAAAAGGGAGAAAGCGGTAGGCGGCCAGGAGCGGATAGCCCAGGCGATAGGGAAGGCGGGCATGGCGAATCAGGCTGACGATGAGGTCGGTGGGGTCGGTGGTCAAGATAAACGTGACCGACAGAACCCCGATAGCCAGCCCCCGCACCGCGAGGGCGGTTCCGAAGATCAGTCCGGGGGTGCTCACGCGCAGTGGTCCGAGGCGCCCCAGGACCCCGGCCTCGTCGGGATAGGCGGAGAAGAGCGCATTGCTCCACACGAAGCCCAGGCCGATCAGCAGGAGGGGTAGCAGGGCGCCGCCATATGTCCGCAGGGGTAAGCGCCCCAGCCATAGCCCGGCTGCGAGTGTGATTCCGAGGAGCAGGAGCGGGGTCCAGGGGTCCAGCACCACGGTCAAGAGCAGCGAGAGCACTAGGACGACGGTGAACTTCACGGTAGGGTTGCGTCGCCGGAGATACGGTTGGCGTGCCCGGCCGTCCGGCGGTGGGAGGGGGGGGGCATGACCGGCGTCGTCGGTCGCGGCGGAAAAGGTGCTCATGGCTCTCCTTCCGTCACTGCAGCGGAAGCCGCAGTCCACACCTCCGGCCACTGGATTGCGGCCTGCGCCGCAATGACGGCTGTCACGTTCATGTCCCTACGGAGGATCAGGCTCCACTCCTGCGAGAGTCGCGGCCAGCGCCCGCAAGCTGCTCGCTGCGGGCACCACTGGCCGGCGCTGCCTGGCTTGCTGTACCGCCTGGGCGATAGGAGGAAGGCGCAGGGCGCAGCGTGCAAGCAGGTCGGAGCGCGCGAACAGGGCTGCCGGCGTCCCGTCGAACACGACTTGCCCGGTGGCGAGCGCCACGACTCGCGTCGCGTGCTCGGCTATGAGGGTCATGTCGTGCGTGATGACCACGACTGTCATGCCGCTGCGGTGGAGGTCCGTGAGCAGCGCCAGCAACTCATCCGTGTAGCGGCGGTCTTGCCCAAATGTCGGCTCGTCGAGCAGCAAGACGTCCGGCTCCGTGACCAAGGCGGTAGCGACCGAGAGGCGGCGTTTCTGGCCGTGACTGAGGCTCAAGGGGTGCGCTGCCGCCAAGTCCGCCAGCCCGATCCGCTCCAGGGCTGCCATCGCTCGCTTGGCTGCTACCGTGGGGGAGGCGCCGCGTGCCCGTAAGCCGAATAGCAACTCGGCGCGGACGGTGCCGGTGACGAACTGGTGCTCAGGATACTGGAAGACGTAGGCCAGGCGGCGGCGTAGGGCACGCTCCGGGACGGCGCGGAGGTCGCGTCCGTCGAGTAGCACCCGGCCGGTCGTCGGCCGGAGTGCCCCGGCCAGGAGCAGGGCCAGCGTCGTCTTGCCGGCGGCGTTGGCTCCGGCTAAGGCCAGGAACTCTCCGGAGCACACGGTCAGGTCAACCGCTGCCAATGCCGGGGGGCCGTCCGGCGTGTAGCGGTAGCTTACTTGCTCGGCGGTGAGGATGGGCCTCACCCCCCGGCCCCCTCTCCACACGGTGGAGAGGGGGGGAATGTCGGCGGCAGCAGCACCAGGTGGGTGCTCACAGCTTGCACTCTCGACGCTGTTGGCGGGCCAGGCCGTGACTAGCAGCTCGGCTGCTTCCTCGATAGTGAGCGGCGCCTTGGCGCCAGGGAAGAGGGCGCCGAGCCGCGCGACCTGCGGGACCCATACTCCCAGGCGGTCGAGCGTGTCGGCGTGTCGCGCGAATACTTCGCGGGGAGGGCCGCTCAGGGCGCCGGTTCCGCTCTCGTCCAAGACGACGACGCGCTCGATCAGGGCGAGGATGTCGTCCAAGCGGTGCTCGACGAGCAGGAGTGAACGGTTGGTGTCTCGGCATAGGTCGGCGAGCGTAGCGAATAGCTCGGTGGTGCCTTGTGGATCGAGGTTGGCCGTCGGCTCGTCGAGGACCAAGGCCCCAGGGCCCATCGCCAGGATGGCCGCCAGCGTTACTCGCTGCTTGGTGCCGCCGGAAAGCTGATCGAGGCGTGGCGGTGTGCGGGCCGGGTCGAGTCCGAGCAGGGCGCGGGCTGCCGGGACACGCCGCAGCATTGCGGGCCGCGGGGTGCCGAGGTTTTCGAGGCCGAATGCAACCTCGTCGTCCACCTCCAGTAGTGCCAGCTGCACTTCGGGGTCCTGGAACAGCAAGCCGACTTGGCGCGTGAGCCGGCCGAGTGCGGCTTGGCGGGTATCCTGGCCAGCTACGAGGATGCGGCCGGCCTCCCAGTGCGCCTCGACGCTATGGGGGATCAGCCCGTTCAGACAGAGTGCGAGGGTGCTCTTGCCGGCTCCGCTCGGTCCCAGCAGGAGCAGCCGCTCACCGGGCGCCCACTCCAGGGAGACGTCGCGCAGGGCGGGGACGCGACGGCCGATGTGGCGCACGGTGAGCCGCTCGACGTGGATCGCCGGCGCGTGGTCGGTGTGGAGCGGCGCAGCATGCTGCGCCCCTACGGCTGGTACCGTGCTGTATTTCCCCATGTCTGAGCCGCCTCCGACCGGTTCGCGGCGGTGCTACACCTCCTCCATTCGCTCGCGGCCGATGGGGAAGAAGCTCAGGGCGCCCGTGCGGGCCAGCAGGTCACCGATGATCTTCGCTGCGGCGCCGGCCAGCCCGCCGCTGATGATCCGCATGATGAGGATGCCCACGATGACAGCCGGCTCCAGGCCGAAGTAGCCCAGGCGGAACCAGTTCCAGGGGATAGCGACGATGGCCGTCACGGCGCCGGCCACGATGATCGTGGTCCAGCCCCAGGAGCGGTAGCGCGTGAGCGCAAACACCAGCTCGCAGCCGACCGCCTGCATGATGCCGGTCACGACAAGGATTGGCCCGGCTGCCGCGCCCAGTAGGACCTCTGCCAGGGCTGCCAGACTTTCGGCCAGGAACGCTGCGCCGGGACGCCGCACAATGTAGCCGCCCAGCAAGCCGGCGATGAACCACACGCCGAAGAACAGCTCGCGGCCGAACGGACCGCCGAGGGCTTGGGACCAAATCCAGACCTGAATCCACTGCCAGTAGATGGCGCCGAAGACAATTGCCAGGATGGCCAGTAGCACGAAGTCCTGCGTGCGCCAGGCGGCACGGGCACGTGTGGCCGGGCGACGCCACTCTAGCGCACCGGCGATGGCTGCAATGGCAAACATGCTAATCGAGGCGTAGACACCGGGCCCGAAGCCGACCAGTGATCCGGCACCTAACGTCTCAAGGGCCTGCTCCCCGGAGAGGGCCTTCTCCGCGAGGAAGACGGCGCTGATGAGCAGGCCGCTGACCGCGGCCAGGATGGCCCAACTGTTGAAGATGGCGCCACCCTCGTTGTCATTGAGCATCGAGACCAGCGCAAAGGCGATCACCATGATGGCGAGCACCGGAATAGCGTACAGCGTGACATCGAAGCCTTTGGTCACGCCGCCCATGGCTTGAGCGAACTCGAACCCGCTATAGGCCCGCTCCTGGTAATTGATCCAGGGGAAGAAGAAGGCGACGAGCGCGACGATTCCCGCCGCGATAGCGACCCAACGTCCGGAGAACGCCTGGCGTTGTGGCATATCGGCTGCTGTCGTATCCATCGTAGCTCCCTTCCTCATGGGCCTTCCCGGCTTTGCTCGGTCTCTCCTGTGACAACGGCTAGGCGGTCGGTGCGCTGGGGCTGTTGGCGGAGATCGTGGCGGTCATTACGACGTGGGCCGCGTCCCGGCGGGCGTTGCGAAAGGCGGTCCGCAGCGCATCGAAGACGGCGGCGCCGTCGCCGGCCAAGTGGGTGGCAAAGTGCCGGCCGCCTGAGCTAACCGGCGCCTCCTTTGTTACCCCAATCTCCCGATAGATGACCTCCATGTAGTGCTCGATGCCCAGGGGATAGAGCGCAAACTGACAGGCGACGTACTCCGGGAGGTCGTAGGCCGCAGCGACCCAACCGTCTTCTCCCTGCTCCTGAGCCAGCTCGGTCAGGGCGACGTGCCGCGGCGCGCACACGTCACCTTCAGGCTCGCCGGGGCAGCCGGCCGAGAACGAGGCGACCATGACGACGTGCGTACCGGTCCGGGCCGCCCGTCCGAAGACCACCCGCAGGGCCTCGAACAACTGTGGCTCCGCACCCGTCAGGCAGGTCGAAACGTCGTCAACCTCCACTTCGAGGCCGAGGCGGTCGAGGCCTTGGACCGCGTCGAGAATGACCGGGACGAACGCATCGGTCATGGGGTAGAGCGAGAAGCGAACGCCGATCATGCGGTACCGCTCTCCTTACTGCCAGCACTCCCGTCCTGTGCCGGGGCGCGCGCGGGGACCAACAAAAAACGCGCCGGGAACCATACCGGGCGCGTTGTGGCTTGCTCGTAGGATAAGCGAGAGCCGGATCACTTTCCTACGCTGGCATGACCCAGATCAGGTTCGGAGGGTTGGCCCCCAATGGGCCTCTCAGCGCCGCGGCGCACCCCTAGCACACGGAGCAGTTGTTAATGGACGGGCTGCGCCCAGTATAGCAGGTTTTCGTGCCGTGGTCCTTGCTCAGTTGTGCAATACCCGCCCCCGTCTGTCCTCCCTGACCGGGGTAGGTATGTGTCTGCATCAGGATGGCTTCCCGCTGGCGCCGCCATCCTGACCAACCGAAGGGCTACGAATAGTCCTGGATTCCGGCCCCGTAGCGGGGTAGGGGACATGCTTTCGCCGGAATGACGATTTATGCAAAGGTCTCCGTGCGCGGGCATGACGGGTGAGCCGGTGGGCCAACGATGGCTTGTGGAGGCTTCTCAGGCCGCCGGGGACAGTGCTATACTCGGCTGTGAGGCCGTGGCTAAGGAGTTACAGCTTGATCGAACGCAAGGCTTCAGTGACAGAGGAAGCGGTGCTGGCTGCCTTATCGCAAGTCATTGACCCTGATCTACACCGTGATATTGTCACGTTGGGCATGGTTAAGGACCTGGAGGTAAAGGATGATCGGGTCAGCTTTACGTATGAGCTGACGACTCCGGCGTGTCCGATCAAGGACCAGATGGAGGCGATGGCCCGCGAGGCCGTGGAGGCCATTCCCGGCGTCGAGGTCATCGAGATCAAGATGAGCGCCCGGGTGCGCTCCACAGAGGCGGCCGGGCCGCTGCTGCCGACCGTGCGGAATGTTGTGGCTATCGGCAGTGGTAAGGGTGGCGTCGGGAAGTCTACGGTCGCGGCCAATCTGGCCATCGCCTTGGCCCAAAGCGGCGCCACGGTCGGCCTGCTGGATGCCGACATTTACGGTCCGAGTATTCCGGGGCTGATGGGGACGCGGGCATTACCCAAGGTCATTCAGCACGAGGGTAAGAAGCTCTTCGAGCCGCTGGTGGCCCACGATGTCAAGCTGATGTCCATTGGCTTTCTCTTGGAGCCGGATGCGCCGGTGATCTGGCGCGGTCCGATGGTGCATAGCGCCGTGCGGCAACTGCTGGGCGATACGCACTGGGGCGACTTGGATTACCTGATTGTGGACCTCCCGCCGGGCACGGGTGACGCGCAGCTGACGCTGGTGCAGTCGCTACAACTGTCCGGAGCGGTGATCGTGACGCAGCCGCAGGACGTGGCGCTGGATATTGCGATCAAGGCCTTGAAGATGTTCCGGCATCTGAAAGTACGCATTCTGGGCATCCTGGAGAACATGAGCTATTTCATCTGCGACCACTGCAACACGCGGCACGATATTTTCAGTCACGGCGGGGCCCAACGCGCGGCGCAGGAGCTGGAGGTACCGTTCTTGGGCGAGGTGCCGCTGGCGCCCGACATTCGGGAGAGCAGCGACGAGGGACGACCGGTGACAGCGCTGCGCCCGGACTCGCCGCAGGCCGCGGCCTTTCGCAGTGTTGCCCACTCTTTGGCCGCCCAAGTGAGCATTGCGGCGGCTCGCCGGCGACGCACCATTTCGCTCCGGGCCGTCTGAACGCAGTGGGCGAGCAGCAACGCCGGCGTCGGTTCCTGCGCTGTGCTGTGGCGCTGCCGGCGCTTTTGTGGGCGACCGCTTGCGACCGGGCGGGTGTGACTCGCCCGCCGGATCCCGCGTCTACCCGCCAAGCGACACCTGCGCCGACGCGCACGGGCACGGCTGGCGTTTTCCTTACCCCGCCGCCGCGAGCGACGATTATCGCCGCACCGCGCCGCGACCTGCCAACACCCTCGGCTGTGCCGTCGTCCGCGACTCCCGTTGCCGGGCCGGAGGTCCGTTTCGATGCGGTGACTGTGCAGGTGGAGCTGGCGCGGACGGCTGAGGAGCGCGCGCGCGGCCTCGGCGGTCATGCGCCGCTGGGGGCGGAGGAGGGCATGCTGTTCTTCTTTCCGGAAGTGGACCGGCACTCGTTCTGGATGAAGGGCATGACCTTTGCGCTGGATATCATCTGGATTCGGGATGGGCAGGTCGTATACGTGGTCGCCGATGTGCCCCCGCCGCACCCCGGCACGCCCGATTCCGAGCTGCCGGTCTATACGCCGCCGGCGGCAGCCAACTACGTGCTGGAGGTGCCGGCAGGGTTCGCGGCGCGGTGGGGTATCCAAGCGGGTAGCCGGGTCGTGCTCCTTGGGGTTCCGCGACAAGGGTGGGTTGGGCCGCGCCGCACCCCCTGATGGGCCAAAGCCGCACGGATAGTGCCAGAGCCTGCCCCTGGCTTGAACAGGGGTGTGATGCGGCTGTGGCCCATCACCCGGCCTCTTCCCTGCCAGGGAAGGGGAGTATAGATTCTCGCTTGCACGGGAATCACCATGGCCTTGACTCGGCCACGAAAGGCGATGAAACTGAGGCCCAGCCGGGCGGCTGCTCCCGCTCCACGTGGAAGAGGACCGAGGTGAGGGACGTGCAACACGAAAAGCTGCTCTATAATGGAGCGGGACGACCCGGATGAGGCGGATGGTGTATAGGTGCAGCGTGCCACAAGGAAAGGAGTGCTGAGTATGTCTTTCCGCGCCGATGGAGAGGGGTATCTGCGCGAGGCGACGCAGGAGCGGCTCGACCTGTTTTTGGACAATGCGCGCGAGATCAAGCTCGATGCGGCGGTGGCGATCCACACCTTCGCGCCCGGTCACACTCCGAACGAGGCGCTGGCGGAGCTGATCGCACCGTATCTGGGCGCCGATAGCAGGCCGCGGCTCATCGGCTGCGTGACAGTCAATCCGCTGCTGGAGCATGCCCCGGAGCTGGATGAGATGCACCGGGCTGCCGAGGCGTGGGACTTCCGCGCCGTCAAGCTGATGGCTGCCGGCCACCAGTATTACGTTGATGACCCGATGGTTGACCCGTTTATGGAGGCGGCGCGCAAGCTCAACCTGGTTGCCACGATCCATTCCGGCGGCGACTATGCCCACGCTGCGCGGATCGTGCGCTTGGCCGAGCGCCATCCCGATGTGCCCATTGTCATGGACCACATGGGTTTTCCCGATGGCGTGGATGAGGCTATCGAGGGAGCGGCTCGCCGGCCGAATATCTATCTGATGACGACGATCTTGCGCTTCTTCAGTGACGACCCCGACGGGGCGGCACCGCCGCAGGTGCGGGAAGCGGTTGAGCGGGCCGGCGCGGAGAAGGTGGTATTCGGCTCCAACCAGAATGAGTACCGCCCGGCACAAGTGGCGGCGGCGATCAAGCGGCTGGACTTGGGTGCTGAGGCCGAGGCGCTGATCTTCGGGGAGAACCTCAAGCGCATCTACGGCTTGTAGGCGGTGGTACCGCCCTGCCGGTCAAGGATGGTGAGGAATGTTGCACAGTCCACGATCCTCGTTCTATCGTGTTGTGCGAGTGACCAGAGGTCTTTGTCCTCAGAGACGAGATAATCCGCTCCCGCCGCCCGGGCGGTGGCTCGGAACTTGTCGTCCGTTGGATCACGAGACACGGCCGGCGTTGCTTCTATCGTCACAACCTCTACTTGGCTGATAATGTCCAGCACCCGTTGGCGACTTAGCCCCGCCAAGGGGCGGAACTTTCGGGTCAACTCCGGCCGCCGTAGTACCGCAATGATCTCCACGAGCACGGGCTGCAACAGCACCAGACGGTAGCTGGAGCCGTGGGCGAACACGATCCGACCACAGCGAGAGTGAGGATTGATAAGGCTGCGGACAAAGACGACGGTATCAAGGACGATTGTGAGCATGGCCGGTAATCCGAGTGGCGGCGACAGCCTGGTCAATGGCCTGGTCAATCTCCGCCTCGCTGTGCTCCTCCGCTGCCTCGCGCACGGGAGCAAAGAGATCGTAGAGGTCCTTGAACCAGGGTGTGCCGGCAGTGGTCTGCACCGGCCGCGCGGGGGTGATATGCAGTGAGCCGTGTTCCAGAGTCACTTCCAGGAGGGTGTCCTGGGTGATGCCCAACGCCTTGCGGAACGCGGCCGGGATCGTGATTTGCCCACTACGCAAGGGACGCACGAGCTTGGTTGTCGGAGCCTGTCTTGTCATCTCATCACCGAAAGCTCTGAGGAAAAGTAGGGATTACAACTTGCCTATTATCTAGACTTCTCCAGTAAGGGATGACATTGACTGCGTCAAGAAGCAGCCGGTTGCAGTGCAGTGCTGGCGGAGGGGCGGTGGGCCTTGGCTTGGTAGTGGGGGCCACGTTATGATGAGGCCAGGATACCTTTGAAGCTCGGCAATCCGATAGAAGTCGCACCGGGGCTGCATCAACTGCGTGCGTTTGGGGCGCGCGTGACCGTTCTTTCGGCCGGAGGGGACGCGCTGCTGATAGACACGGGTAGCAGAGGGAGCGCTGTCCTGATCGTCTCGGGGCTGAGGGCGCTACGGCTCCGGCCCGAGCAGGTCTCGACGGTAGCGATCACCCACCACCACCCGGACCATGCCGGCGGTCTGGCCCGGGTTGCCGAATGGACAACCGCGAGGGTCGCGGCCCATCGGCTCGACGCGGGGATCATTGGTGGTGTGGAGCATTGGCCGGATCCGCGTAAGCGAGGGTTGGCTGCTCGTGTGGCGCGGTCCGCTATGCGGATGCTGTCCAGTAGCCCCGTTACAGTTGACATTCAACTAGAAGATGGGGACGTGCTGCCATTTGAGGACGAGGTCAGGGTCGTTCATACGCCTGGCCACACGCTCGGTAGCATCTCGCTCTTCATCCCCAGCAAGGGAGTCGTCGTCGTAGGCGATGCGCTTCAGTATCGGATGAGGCGACTCAGCCTACCGGCCGCACGCTTTACCGTGGATATGAGGTTGGCGTATCAGTCGCTGGCCAAGCTGCTCGAGTGGGACTTCGATACGATCTGCTTCAGTCACTTCCCGCCGCTGAGAGAGAACACACACCGCGAACTGGAACTGCTGGTGGAGAGACTGGCTACGAGGAGGCTCGAATGGCAGGGGTAAAGGGCAATCAAGTAGAAGCGACGTTGGTGGACTTCATGCGGGCACGGGCGGAGGAGTTCGGAGCGCGGCCGGCGCTGCTGTTCCGGCCGGGGTTCCGCTACCAGCGCTGGAGCTACGCAGACCTGTGGGAGGACGCGGGGCGGCTTGCGACGCTGCTTCAGCGGCGGGGACTTGACATGGGCGACCGGGCGCTCATCTGGGGACCGAACTGTCCGCAATGGGTGCTTGCCCTGTTCGGCTGTCTGCGGGCCGGCGTGGTCGTCGTGCCGCTAGATGTCCGCAGCCCACGCGACTTCGTAGAGCGGGTCGTCTCCAAGGTTGACGCCAAGCTCTCCTTCGTCTCGCGGGTAACGCCAAGCTATCACGGTGAGCTGGGCGTGCCGGAGATTGACTTCGAGGAGATTGATGCGCTGACCGAGGGCCTGCCCGCGCCGGCGGCGGTGGAGATTGCGCCCGATGATCTGGCGGAGGTGATGTTCACTTCCGGGACGACCGGGGACCCCAAGGGCGTGATGCTGACCCACCGCAACCTCACGGCGAATCTTGCTTCCGTGACGCAAGTTGCCGCCGGCAAAGAGTCCGACCGGCTGATGTCGATCTTGCCGTTGAGCCACATGCTAGAGCAGATGGGCGGCCTGCTGGCGGCCTTGGCCGCCGGAGCTAACATCACCTACCCGACGGCGCGGCAGGCAACCGTGCTTTTCAGGACGATGAAGGAGCGGCGGGTGACGATGCTGATCCTGGTGCCGCAGCTGCTCGACCTGTTCATGAAAGGTATCGAGCGCGAGGTGCGGCGGCAGGGCAAGGAGGCGCTCTGGGCCAAGCTGATGCAGGCGGCGGCGCGAGTGCCGTTCCCTATCCGGCGCGTGCTCTTCCGGCAGGTGCATGGAAAGTTCGGTGGGAAGCTGTCGTTTGTCTTCGTCGGCGGTGCGCCCTTGGATTCGGACCTCGGGGCGAAGTGGAACCTGCTCGGTGTCCAGGTGGTCCAGGGGTATGGCGCGACCGAAACGTCGCCCGTCATCACCTGCCATCCGCGGGCCAGGCCGCGTTACGACTCTCCAGGCCCACCGATACCGGGCGTCGAGGTCAAGATCGCCGACGATGGCGAGGTGTTGGTCCGCGGTGAAAACGTGAGTCCGGGCTACTGGGAGGCGCCGGAGGCCACCGCGGCGGCCTTCGAGGGTGGCTGGTACAAGACCGGGGACCAGGGCGAGCTAGACGCCGAGGGCTTCCTGCACCTCAAGGGGCGCAAGAAGGACATGATTGTGCTCGGCAGCGGCCTGAACGTCTATCCCGAGGACATCGAAGCGACGCTGGTCAAGCATGACGCCGTGCAGGACGCCGCGGTCGTCGGGCTGGAGCGGTCGGCCGGTCCGGAGATTCACGCCGCGCTGCTGCTGACCGATGGTACTGCGGCCGCAGACGCCGTGGAGTGGGCCAATAGGAGGCTGGCCGATCACCAGCGCATCCGCGGGCACACGGTCTGGCCGGATGAGGACTTTCCGCGCACGCATACGCTCAAGGTCAAGAAGCGCGTCCTCGCCGATCTGCTGCTGGGCGCGGACGGCGATGCGCTGGCGCCGGCGGCTCCTCAGACTGGTGGGGAAGACGAGCCGACGCTGGAGCGGCTGATCGCCGAGGTCGCCGAGGTGCCGATGGCGGAGGTGGTCGCTGACAAGAGCCTGGCCGGCGATCTCGACATGGATTCGCTGAAGCGGGTAGAGCTGCTGTCGGCGATTGAGGAGGAGCTTGGGGTCTATCTCGATGAGGATGCGCTCGATCCGGGGACTACGGTTGGGGTGCTCGCGGAGATGGTTGCTCAGGGTTCCCGCAACCCGGAGGAGAAGAGCTTCACGAGCTGGGGGCGGAGCTGGTGGTGCCGGCCACTGCGCGGTGTCATCCAGCGGGTACTCGTTTTCCCGCTGTTGCGCTGGCTCTACCGCCTCAAGGTCACTGGCGCTCCGGACATTGCCGGGCTACAAGGGCCGGTGCTGTTCGCGGCCAACCACTGCCTGCGGACGGACAACGGCCTCATCCTCAAGGCGTTGCCGCCGCGCCACCGCAAGCGGCTGGCTATCGCAGCGTGGGAGGAGCTGTGGCAGAACCCGCTCTACCGGGTCACACACCCGCTGCTCGGCAACGGGTTTCCGTTCTCGAAGCAAGGCTCGGTGCGCGCGAGCCTGGAGAACCTGGGACGAATCCTGGATGACCGCTGGTCGGTGCTCATCTACCCGGAAGGCGAGTTGACCGTCGGCGGCCCCATCCAGCCGTTCCGCGGCGGCACCGGCCTGGTCGCGGTCGAGTCCGGCCTGCCAGTGGTGCCGCTGAAGCTGCACATCCACGCTATCGGCGCACCGACATCGTTCCCGATGCTCCGCCGGGGCGACGTGGAGGTGCGGTTCGGTGCGCCGCTGACTTTTCCGCGCGGGACTGCCTACGATCAGGCGACGGAGATCATCGAGCAAGCGGTGAAGACGCTGTAGGCGGGCCTACCCCCCGGCCCCTTCCCTGCCAGGGAAAGGGGGGTGCGGGTGGTTATCGGGGGACTGCGAGTGGCGCTGGATTGCGGCGCAAGCCGGAATGACGGTGGCCGGCCCCCCTATGATCCCCCCGCACAGCAGGGGGACGGGCGCAACATGTCGCGCCCCTACGGCTTGGTCCATACCTACCCCAGTCGGAACTCCTCCCGGCCGGGAAGGGGCTAACGCTCGCCGGGCGGCTTACGTGTGGCGTCCTGTTCCTGGTCAAGAGCTTCGAGTGCCGCGGCGGCCGCGTAGAAGCCTCGCTCCCTGATGCTCTCCGTCCGCGCCTCAGCGCGCCCCTCAGCGTATCCCTCAGCTTTTCCGGCCGCAAACCGCTTGGCGCGGTACCACTGTGCGAACCACATCGAGAAGGTCATTACCTGCTCTCAGCATTTTTTGCCGACTGTTGGGGTGGGGCATCCTGCTCTTGCGCCTGTGCTTCCAAGGCTTCGGCCGCCGCCGCGTAGCCTTGTGCCCGGAGGGTCTTGATGGCCGCGGCCTGCCCCGCGGCCCGTCCTTCAACTCGTCCCTCGGCCCGTCCTTCAGCTTTCCCTACGGCCTTCCCTTCCGCAAACCGCTTGGCGCGGTACCACTCCGAAATCATCATGACTAGCTCCGTTCCGATGAGCGCATACGCGGCCGATCCAATCGCGAGGGAGCCGCTCCCTTGCAGAATGTCCAGCGCCGACTTGACCGCTCCGTCCGCTGCAGGATCGAGGCAGCATTCGTAGACCGTCTTAAGGATAACACCCGTGCTGAAGATCGTGGCAAAGACGGCGGAATACACCGCTCGCCAACGGGTGCGGATGCTCCACAGGGACCACCACTGCTTGTCGTCAGACATAGGACCGGCCGTAGGTCATGCTGCACCAGCCTGCCGCCGCTACGGTCACGATACTACATCATAACATGTAAATTATGGTGGGCGCAAATCTGGATGGTCAGCGCCATCCGGCCAACGGCAGCCCTCCGGCCGCACGGTCTAGTCAGGCAGCCTGGAAAGCACCGCCTCGACTTCAGCCCGGTCGTAGCCTAGTGCCAGCGCCTTATTGAAATCACTCCTGGCCCGGTCGTACTCGCCTTTGTGCGCGTAGGCAAGTCCCCGGTTGGCATAGGCGAGGGCATCGTTGGGGTCGAGCGTGATAGCCTGATCGAGGTCTTGGATGGCGCGGTCGTACTCACCTTGGTCCGCGTAGGCTGTTCCCCGGAAGTAGTAGGCATTGGCATCGTTGGGGTCGAGCTTGATGACCTGGTCGTAGTCTTGGATGGCCCGATCGTACTGGCCTTGGTCCGCGTAGGCAAGCCCCCGGTTGTAATAGGCTTCAGCATCACTGGGGGCAATCCGGATCGCTTCCGTATAGTCTCGAATAGCGTGGTCGTACTTGCCTTGGACCGTGTAGAGACCTCCCCGGAGGTGGTAGGCATCGGCATCGTTCGGGTTGAGGCGGATTGCTTCCGTGTGGTCTCGAATGGCGCGGTTTTCCTCGCTTCTGTAGTATACGTAGGCAATTCCGCGGCCATTGTAGGCTGTGCTGAAATTCGGATTGAGCCTGATGGCTTCGGTGAAGGCTTGGATGGCCTGGTCGTAATTGCCCGCGAGAAGATGCTCCTTCCCTCGATTGTAGGCGGCCTCGGCACGGCTTGACTCGGTCCCGGCACTACTTTCTTGACTCTCCACAGGGACCGTAGGCGCTGGTATTGGCGTCGGTACACGCTGCGATTCTGTTGACGCCGGCATTGGCGTAGGAGCGTCGACCAGCGTTGACTCCGAACTCCCAATGAGTGTCTGCACGCGGCCGGGAAGCCACTCATCCAGCGCACTGAGGTCAATCAGGCCGGTTATTCCGGCGCCTACCACCACGCCGACTGCAACGATAACGATGCCGACGAGCACTGCCAGCCAAGTTGTCGGCTTGGAGACGGCTGGCCGCGACCTGTGTACGATCTCCGCGCACTCGTGGCAGTGCAGGCCGGCGTGCGTTTGGCGCAGACACTCGGCACAGAAGGGCCGGCCGCAGCGGCGACACGTCAGTAACATCTCGCGGTCGCTGTGACGCGAGCAGCCCCGGGGAGCTTGAGGCGCTGGTGCGCTCATGCTGTCACCGGCGGACCGGAGGCCAGCGCTTGCGCGGCGAGGCGTTGGGTGTTGGCGTAGTTGGTCCGCATGGCGTCCACTATCGTAGTGTTCAGGGGTAGAACAGTAGCCTGACGGCTAATGTGCCGAAGAGACCGAGCAATGCTATGAGTAACACCAATAATCCACCCATAACCCATTTCATGTAGCTCAGAGAAAGCTGCACCGTATTCTCGAGCACACGAACGCTCGTGATGAGGTCGTTCGTCTGTTCCTCAAGTCTACCCATCCTGCCTTCAAGAGTGTCCATCCTGACTGCAAGTCCTGACAGATCAGCTTTGGTTGCATACTTCTGCAACTCTGCGCTTATCGCTTCCGTAGACTGGTCAACTCTCGATAAATCACCAAGTATCCTGGTGTGTTCAGCTAGTTGAAGACGTACTACGACCTCGCCAATCGCTTGTGCTTGAGGCTCTTCGAATCCAACTCCTTGCAGTATCCTGGACGCTTGCTCAACATCCATCTCAGCCGTAGCCATCGCTCGCTCCTCGACCTCACCGCTTGGTACGGACACGGTGTACTAATATCCTAGCATATCTATCTTGATGCTCGCCGGCCAGTGGTCAATGCGCTAGAGCGTGGATGCCAGGGCTTGCGCGGCGAGGCGTTGGGTGTTGGCGTAGTTGGTCCGCATCGCGTCTACGCGCGTGCCGTCGGCCGGGATATAGTGCGTGGCGACGGCGATCACGATGTCGGTGTGGTCTTGGGCAAAGGTGCGGAACAGGGCGGCGTAGTCGGGATCGCCGGTGCCGATAGGCCGGTACTCGAACTCAAGCCCGGGGCCGTCTACCACGTGTACGTCCTTGAGGTGGAGGCTAGTGAGGTAGGGTTTGAGGTTGCGGTAGCCGGTGGTGATCGTATCGTGCTCGCCGGCGTTGTAGTTGTCTGCCGGCCCCCACTTGCAGCGCAGGCGTGGTGAGCCGACGCGCTCCATTATGCACCGAAAGTTGCGGCTGGTGTTCGTGTAGTTCCAGGGCATCATGCCGATGGCGATGTTGATGTCCTCGCGCTCGGCGAGATCGGCGACGAGGCCGAACGCCTTGGCGAGCTTGTCGAGCGTAGCCGCCGGAATCTCGCCGCCGCCGGTGGCGTACCGCTGGCGCCAGGTGGGGCTGATCCGCGCGCCATTCCGGTACTCGCCGGGCCAGGCAAAGCCCTGCACCAATACGTGCGGTGATCCGACAGTCTTGGCGAACGGGATCGAGCGGCGGATAAGCTCCATGTCGTGGACGAGCTCCGGGTGGGTGGGTATATCCGCCAGCGCGATTTCGTCAAGGTGGATCAGCTTGAGCGGATTGGGCGAGGCGCCGCAGGCATGGACCCGCAGCCCGGCGGCGTCCAAGACCCGCCGGCAGTGAGCCGCGTGTCCCTCGGTCAGCTCGTCCGGCGGCAGAAAGAACTCGGCGTAGCCGGCCCCTAGCTCCTGGGCAAGCTCGGCGGCTTGGTCGAAAGGCAAGCCGCACTCGTCGAGGAACATGCCCATCTTGAACGTGTAGGTGCTTGTCATGCGCTGTCTCCTGTGTAGTTTCCGGACTCAGCCTCACCGCCTCACCCCGTCGGCTGTAGCCCCGTCATTGCGGCGGAAGCCGCAATCCAGGTCCCCGGCTCTGGACTTGGGCTTGCGTTGGAGTGACGATGGGTGGAGCCGTCTCCTTTTCCATACCCTTCAGTAGTCTCGGCCAGGCCATGGGGATTCTCGCGCCAGCATGTCCCGTACTCCGATACGGGGCGGGAATCCACCCTCCCCGCTCCTGGATTCCGGCCTGCGCCGGAATGACGATCCCCGGCTGCCCGGTGCCGGCCCTCTACGTTCCTCGCCTCCGCTGCACACTCTCTCCAGACGGGCGCAGCATGCTGCGCCCCTACGTGTGGGGAGGGGATCGGGGGAGTGAGGCGCATTTGCCCCCCACGACGATGGTTCAGCTTGCTATGTTCTGGGTCTTGCCCGTGCGGGCGGCTGCGTCGAGGGCGTTGCAGATGGCGACCGTCTGCACGCCGTCGTGGACGTTGCAGAGGGTATCGCCGTCCGTCTCGATGGCATCCAGCAGGTTGAGTAGCATTGAGGCTTTGTTCCGCTCGGCCGCGGGTAGCTCTTGCGTTTCCAGGTAGTCAATGTCGCAGCCGCCGAAGTCCACGCGGCCGGTGTGTTTGGAGAACACGGCGCTGCGCTCGCCGTCCCAGATTTCGTGGAACCACTTGGAGACGAACGGGTTGTAGCCCTGGTCGGTGCTGATGACCGTGGACAGCCCCCCACTCTGCCACTGGATGGTGCCTACCAGCGCGTCGGGATACCCGGCGTCGCCCTTGTTCCGGCTATCGAACACCCGCCCCTCGGCATACACCCGGTCGGCGGCGCCGCCCATCTGGTAGGAGAGCAGGTCTACGGTATGAACCGCGGTGCTGATGAGCAAGCCGCCACCATCGTCTTTGTCCCATAGCCAGCTACTGCTTGTTCCAGGCTCCATCAGCGCGTAGTTGTCCATTGCCAGTTGCCCGTGACTCAGCCGCGGGTGCGGGATCAGCTCCCGCGCTTTCTGCACCGTCGGCGCGATGCGGAATTTGCAGTTGACGACCAGCTTCACGCCGGCCTGCTCGACCACCTCGGCCAGCTCCACCGCCTGTGCGTGCGTGACACACATCGGCTTTTCCACCAGCAGGTGCTTGCCGGCTTGCGCCGCGGCCACGGCCAGCGGATGGTGGGCGTCGTGGTGGGTAGCGATGATGACCAGATCAATGCTGTCGTCGCGCATGATCCGCCCGCTGTCGGTGGTGACGTAGCCCCCGCCGATGGTGTCGCGCAGCCGCACGGCACTGGCCTCGATCTCGTCGCAGAAGCCCACCAGCTCCAGCTCCAAGTCCTTGGCCTTCATGGCGTGACCACTGCCCATGCCGCCACACCCGATCACTGCCGCTTTCATGCTCGCCATCGTCTTCTCCTCTGCCCTGCTACCGCCCTTAGCTGCGACTACTATGCCAGCCGGAAGAAGCTGCCGGCGATGTAGCGGGTGCCGCCAAAGCCGTTGCCGTCGTCCTGCATGAAGTAATACGCGGTGAAGATGCGCCCGTCGTCGAGCTGCGTGGCGACCGGATAGCTCAAGTCCGCGCCGCTGCCGTCGTCGCGGATGACGGCTTCCGCCGACCACGTAGCGCCGTCGTCCTCGCTCACGATAGAGCCTATCCCGAACGGCGGCTTGCGCCGGCCGAAGATGACGACGATCCGTCCGTCGCGGAGGCGCATTGGCCATGGTGCGCGGTAATGTACGCCACGCCGGGCAGCGCCGGGGGCGCGGCGGGCGACCCAAGGGGACTGCCCCCATGCCACGATGGGCGCTGGCTCAGTCCAGCTATAGCCCCCGTCGTCGGAATAGCACAGCTCAATGGCGTTGCGAATGCCGATGACGTTGAGCATGTAGCACTGCAACCGGCCGTTGGGCAGCAGGAGCAGGCTCACGTAGACGCGCCCCTTGCCGCCCGTGCGATCATCGGGCACTGCCGCAACGTATTCCCAGGTGAGGCCGCTATCGTCCGAGCCAAAGACCGCTACGGTGCGCGGCTCACCGGTCAAGTATCCGATAGACCCGTCCTCGAACGTGCTGTAGAGGGAGAGCACGCCCAGCAGCGTACCGTCGGGAAATTGCACCAGTGGATGCCCGTCTCGCCACAGGCCGCCTCCCTGCGGATGCGTAACGCGGGTGGGCACCGTCTCCCAAGTGCGTCCGCGGTCGGCCGACCGGAATACGAAACACTCTTGGACGGGATTTCCGTCGGGGTCCTCCGGCCCCGTCCACGGCCGGGCAAAGTACACGGCGGCATCAGGACTGGTGAGGTCAATCTGCTCGCGGACCACCCCCGGCTCGTCGGCGCGGGCGACAATCGCCCGTTTCTCCTCCAGCGGCAACGACTCGTTCCAGACCACGACATCATGCTCACGCGGCCAGGTCTCGCCATGGTCGAGCGAACGCTGGAGCAGCACCTGGGCGCGGCCCAGATAGCCGGTAGTGAACGAGTGGCTGATGTCCTCGGGGGTTCGGTAGCTACTCGGCGCATGGCTATGCAGCACCGCCAGCTCGCCATGGCCGTAGTTGAAGATGCCGCTCAGGCGCGGATGCCCACAATACCGCTGCTTGCTGTAGCACAGCTTGGTATGACGGACCTCCGTCAGGACCGGGGCGGTGCGATTCACGGTTGATCCTCGGATGCAGCCGTTAGCGCGCTACCGTCTGCGGCTGGCCGGTACGGGCCGCCGCATCGAGCGCATTGCAGATGGACACACTCTGCACGCCGTCGTGAACGGTGCAGATCGTGTCGCCATCGGTACGGATGGCCTCCAGCAAGTTCGCCAGCATGGGATACACGCCCCGAACCTTCGCCATCTCTGCCGCCGGTAGCTCGTTGAGATCAATGGTGTCAATATCGGTCCCACCAAAGTCTACGCGCGCCGTATGGCTGGAAAGCACTGCGCTGCGCTCACCGTCCCAGACCTCATGGAACCACTTGGAGACGGCAGGATTGAAGCCCTGGTCGGTACTGATGATCGTGGATAGCCCCCCATTCTGCCACTGGATCGTGCCCACCAGCGCATCGGGATACCCCTCCGTGCCCTTCTTCTCCGGCTCGAACAGGCGGCCTTCGGCATAGACGCGATCTCCGGCACTGTCCATCAGGTAACAGAGCAGATCAACGGTGTGGACCGCCGTGCTGACGAGCAGGCCGCCGCCATCGTCCTTGTCCCATAGCCACGTAGCACCCACCTCCCCCGTGTTGTAGTTCTGCATGGCCAGCTGGCCGTGACTGAGGCGGGGATGGGGGATCAGCTCGCGGATTTTCTGGGTCGTCGGCTGGATACGGAACCAATGGTCCACGACTGCCTTGACCCCGGCCTGCTCGACGGCCTCGGCGACCTCCACGGCTTGATGGCGCATGATGCACAGGGGCTTCTCCAGCAGCAGGTGCTTCCCGGCTTGCGCCCCGGCCAGCGCGAGCGGGTAATGCGCGTCGTGGTGGGTGGCGATATAGAGCAAGTCAATGCTGTCATCGCGCATGATCCGGCCGGCGTCCGTGGTGGCGTAGCGACCGCCAAACTCCTCGCGCGCCCGCTCGGCGGCCGACTCGATCACGTCGCAGAATGCTACCGCCTCGACTCCAAGCTGCTGCCCGGCCAGGGCGTGACCGCGTCCCATGCCCCCGCAGCCGATCAGCGCCGCCTTCAGGTTAGCCATCGTGTCCTCCTCTCTCAACTCTCAGCTTTCAGCCATCAGGGTGCCTCTCGCACGCACCGTTGGAGGCGCAGCGTGTGCAGCGTCACCGGCTAACCTAGTACCACTAGCCGGACCTTTCCGGGAGCGATTATAGTAGTCTCGCTGGTGCCAGTCCAGCCCCGTAGCAGGTTGCGCTTGCTCACCTTCGCTACCGGTATGGGCCTCGCAGCGGTGCGGCTGCCGGTCAATGAGCACTGGCCGGCCATCGAGGGGAGATGGTGCTTGACCATAGACGGCCGGCCTGGAGGTCGGGCTGGCGCCGGGCGATAGTGCCCTCCTCCGCGCCGGAGCCATGCGCCGGCTACACTGAGCGGAGGACAGCCAAGCCGTGCTCGTCCGGGAGTGAGACTACAGCACAAGATCGGAGAGGGAATATGATGCAACGCGCTAGCCCGGCGCTGACGGACGTGCGCCACACCAAGCTATGCTACAGCGAGGAGCGCTACTGCGGTCATCCCCGGCAAAGTGGCATCTTCAACTACGGCAACGGCGAGCTGGCAGTCCTACATAGCCATGCGCCTTCCCAGTACGAGACCATCAGCGACATCAGCCACTCTTTCACGAACGGCTACGCCAGCCGCGCCCGGATTCTGCTCCAGCGCTCGTTCGATCACGGCGAGACCTGGCCCCGCGAGCACGATGTTGTGGTCTGGGACGAGTCGTTGCCGCTGGAGGAGAAACGGGCGATTGTCGCCCGCGCCGACGAGCCGGGCGTCGCCCGGGAGCACATTGACCTCACCAGCCCCGCTGCCGCCGTGTATTTCCCACGTCCGGCGACCGGGCCGCCCGGACCGGGTGGTCAGCCTACGCTGGAGTGCTTCGCGTTCCGCTCCGGGGACCGGGGACGCACCTGGGAGGCGGTGCCCACGCGGGTGACGAGTCCGCACGGTGGGGGACTGCACCGCGATGCCCACCCGCTGGTGCAGTTTCCCGACGGCACGCTGCTGGGCGTGATGACGATGACGATGACCGCTGTTCGGGACAGTGGAGGGATGCCTGGCGGCGTGGGCGTCTTCGGCTCCGACGACCACGGTCTCACTTGGGAGTACGTGGCGGAGGTGGCGCGCGATCCTACGGGCGTGGGACGGCCCACCTACGCGGGTTTGCTGCTGCTGCCAAGCGGGCGCTTGCAGTGCTACATGCTCAATATCGGCGGCATTCGCAATGCCATCCAACTAGCCTACTCCGATGACGGCGGCGCAAGCTGGAGCGCCCCTCGGCCGATTGTGGCGTGGGGGCAATCGCCGTGGGCCGCGCGGCGCCACCCGCAAGTAGCCCGTCGCGGCGTGTACTATCGCTCGCCGTGGCCGATGCGCCTGCGGGATGGGCGGATCGTAGTGATCTTTGCGCGGCGCAAGCCACCCACCGGGATCGGACTGATTGTCAGCGGGGACGACGGCGCTACTTGGTCGGCCGAAGTGATTGTGCGGGCCGATGGCAGCGGCGGCGACTTAGGCTATCCAGTCGCCACACAGCTCGACGACGGGCGCATCTTCACGGCCTACTACTTCATGGAGGACGACGGGAACAACTTTGGCGGCACCCGCCACATCGCCGGCAGCTTCTTCCGGCTGGAAGGCTAGGGCAGCGGGCCGGGGGTGAGGAAAGAAAAAAGAAGGTTGCACAGGAACGCGATGGCTCCTGTGCAACCTTTGTATTCGAACCGCCGAACGGCCCGACGATCCTATCCAAGCCGCCCCGGCAGGCTACTCTAGCCTCAGCTAGTTCTGCGCGTTCCACTGGTCCAGCTTGGCGTTCAGCACACGGACCGCCTCATCCAGCCCGTCTTTGACCGAGGTGCCCGGAGTCGTCCAGATCTTCGCGGCCAGATTGCTAAACCCACCGTAGTGGTCGGGGAACATTGGATGGAACGGCCGGAAGGCATAGCTCAAACCCTCGATAAAGGTCTCGAACTGCGGCACCCGATCGCGCACCGCCTGATACTCGGAATGCGTGAGCACCGACTTCCGTGGCGCCAAGAACATCGTCACCGCCGCGTAGTGCGCTGCGGCATTGGTGCTCGTCAGCCAGCGCATCACCTGCCAAGCAGCTTCCTGCTGCTCGGTGTTCGTCTTGAACATAAAGGTGTTCTGGCCAAAGGTCGCCACAAAGGGCTGCTTCCGCGTGGGCGACGGCGTGACGTACATGTTGTCCAAGCCGCCGATGTCTTGCGCCCAGGTGACGAGACGGGAAGCGCTCGTCTCGTAGTTCATAGCGATGCTACCTTTGCGAAAACTCGGACGGTCCTTGCCGCTGGCCTCGAAGTAGCTACTGTGGGGCACATGCACCTGGTGGTTGTGGATCAGGTCTGCGACGTACTGCAGTGCTTCCACGCCTTCTGGACTGTTGTAGATGATCTTGGTGCGGTCTGCGTTGTAAAACTCTCCACCAGCCTGCTTAAGCAGATTGATGAAGTTCACATTACCCATCATGCCACTCATGGCCCATTTGCCCGACTGCTCACCTGGGCCAAGGGTCTGCTGAATCGTCTTGAGGTACTCGGTCAGATCCTCCCAGGTGTAACCGAGCCTCAGCGGCTCCAGGCCCGCTTTCCGTACCACATCCAGGTTGGTGTAGGGCAGGTCGGCGTTGGTTTCCTGGGGCAAACTCCACAGCTTACCCTCCCACATGCTGGACTCCAGCAGATGCGGGAAAAAGTCGTCCATCGAGTCGGCGTACTCTTTGTCGTGCCGGATGTAGGTCTCCTGCAGATCAGGGAGCATGTCGCGGGTGCCGAAGACGCCCCCGCTCCAGTAAGCGGTATGTACCAGATCGGGTACCGTCCCTGCAGCGTAGTTGGAGATGATCTTGGCATTGGTGTTGTCGCCCTGGCCAGACACCGGCTGCAGCACGAAGATGATGTCCTGGCGCTCGCCATTCCACTGGTTGGTCAGGTCGGTCCAGCCGGTGCCACGGTCGCTCATGTTGCCACCGCGCCAGAACCCGGTCCACATGACCACCTTCCTGGTGGGTGCAGCCACAATCGTCTTCTCGACGACCTGCGTGACCGGCTTGTCCACGACAATGGTCTTGCCCGCCGCGCCGGCTGCGCCCTCAACGCCCTGGGCACCGGTCGAACCGCGCTCACCCTGCGCGCCGGCCGGGCCGGCCGGGCCGGCCGGGCCCTGGACATAGCGAATCTCCACCTCGCCGCAGGCGACGGCCAACAGGCCACCGAGCAAAGCGCCAGCGCCACCGACATACTTTCTGCGCGTGATCTCAGCCACGATACCTTCCTCCTGCAAGCTACCGCTTGCATCGGCTTTTGCACCTGCTCGACAAGACCTCTCAGGAGGCTTGAGCAGACTAGAACGGCATGCAGTCTTGCGCTCGTGTCCTTTGCCCAATCACCTCCCGCAACTGGCGTAGCCGCCTGCTTCAACGCACTGGCTGCACCCGGCCACAACGCCGTACCCGCTACGGCAGGCACGGGAAGCAGGTATCTATCTCGAACGCACGATACTTTATTTGCCCGCACAGGTCAAGCCGGCACCGGAGGCGCTTGGCAAGCCCCAAGACCGGCGGCGAAACCGTCCGGGTACCACTCAAGCTGCCGGCGTGCCCGTTCGCTATCCTGAAACTGACCTGTTGCTGCAAGAGTGCCTCGGGCCGGCTGAGGCTGCGCCGCTACAACCGGCTCGTCGCCACGGATCACCGGCTCATGGGCACGATCCTCCCGGTCGGTGAGGAAAGAAAAAAAGAAGGTTGCACAGGAACGCGATGGCTCCTGTGCAACCTTTGCATTCGAGCCGCAGGACGGCCCGACGATCCAACTGAGCCGCCGTGGGCGGCTACTCCGGCTTCGGCTAGGAGTTGTCCGCGGTCCACTTCTCCAGCTTGGCATTCTCGACCCGCACCATCTCCTCAAGACCGTCCTTCAGGTTGGCATTCGGGTTCTTGCCGGCCTCGCTGAGCATTCCACCAATGCCGCCGAACATGCTCGGGAGCGTGGGGTGGAACGGACGGAAGCCGTAGTTCAAGCTCTCGACGAATGTCTCGAACTGCGGCACCCGATCGCGCACCGCCTGATACTCGGAATGCGTGAGCACCGACTTCCGTGGCGCCAAGAACATCGTCACCGCCGCGTAGTGCGCCGCGGCATTCGTGCTCGTCAGCCAGCGCATCACCTGCCAAGCAGCTTCCTGCTGCTCGGTGTTCGTCTTGAACAGGTAGGTGTTCTGGCCGAAATTCGCCACGAACGGCTGCTTCTTGATCGGCGACGGGGTGACGTACATGTTTTCCAAGCCGCCGATGTCTAGTGCCCAGGAGACCAAGCGCGACGCGCTCGTCTCATAGAACATGCCGATCTGGCCTTTGCGGAAGCTGGGGCGCTCCTTGCCGGTCTCCTTGTAGTAGTCCCCGTGCGGCACCGCGACCTGGTGCTTGTGGTGGATGTCGGAGACGAACTGCAACGCTTCGAGCGCCGCCGGAGAATCAAGTACGAGCTTGGTGCGGTCCTCGTTGAAGATGCTCCCGCCAGCCTGGAAGACCAGGTTCCACCACACCACCGTGTTCAGCATGTGGCCGATGGCCCACTTGCCCGACTCCTTGCCGTCCCCCAGACTGGTCTGCATCACCTTCATCCACTCCACCCAGTCGTCCCAGGTGAAGCCGAGCGTCAGCGGCTCCAGGCCGGCTTCCCGCACGAAAGCCAGGTTGGTGTACGGCAGGTCGGCGTTGGTTTCCTGCGGCAGGCTCCACAGCTTACCCTCCCAGTAGCTCGACTCCAGCAAGTGGGGGAAGAAGTCGTCCATCGAGTCGGCGTACTCTTTGTCCTGCCGGATGTAGGTCTCCATCAACTCCGGGAGCATGTCCCGGATACCGTAGACCCCACCGCTCCAATAGGCGGTATGCACCAGATCGGGCGGCGTGCCCGCGGCGTAGTTGGAGATGATCTTCTCGTCCGTGTTGTTGCCCTGCCCAGCTACGGGCTGCAGCACGAAGATGATGTCCTGGCGCTCGCCATTCCACTGGTTGGTCAGGTCGGTCCAGCCGGTGCCACGGTCGCTCATGTTGCCACCGCGCCAGAACCCGGTCCACATGACCACCTTCCTGGTGGGTGCAGCCACAATCGTCTTCTCGACGACCTGCGTGACCGGCTTGTCCACGACAATGGTCTTGCCCGCCGCGCCGGCTGCGCCCTCAACGCCCTGGGCACCGGTCGAACCACGCTCACCCTGCGCGCCGGCCGGGCCGGCCGGGCCGGCCGGGCCCTGGACATAGCGAATCTCCACCTCGCCGCAGGCGACGGCCAGCAGGCCACCGAGCAAGGCGCCAGCGCCACCGATATACCTTCTGCGCGTGATCTCAGCCACGATATTCTCCTCCCGCAAGCTTCCGCTTGCACCGACTCTTTGTAGCTGCCCAACTCCACCCCCATGAAGGGGGCCGAGCGAACTAGAACAGTGTGCAGCCGTGTGCGTGTGCCCTTTGTTCACCTCCTGCAACCGGCGTAGCCGCCTGCTTCAATGTACGGGCCGTACTCAGCCAAGGGGTCACACCGGCTACGCAGGCGATGTACCAGGTGTGTATCCTGAGTGAACAATACTCTATTCCCCTAGGCACGTCAAGCCAGCACCGGGGGAGTACGGCACCAACGGACCAGCGGAGGAGAGCATGATGTATCTCGATGCAGACGTTACTCGCTACCTACGCCGGCAGATCGTGATGGAAGACGACGCGCTGCGCGCTATCGGGGCGAAGGCGCGGGAGCTAGGTGTGCCGGCGATAGCGCCGGAATCCGGACGGGTGCTGCAACTGCTGTGTCGCATGATCGGCGCACGGCGAGTACTGGAGATCGGCACCTGCACCGGCTACTCGGCTATCTGGATTGCCCGTGGTTTGCCTGCGGACGGCCACTTGGAGACCCTGGAGCTTGATCCGCAACGCGCAGCGATGGCCCGTGCCCACCTCCGGCAGGCCGGGGTGGCCGAGCGGGTGACGGTGACAGTCGGCGACGCCCGCGAGACGCTGGCGGCCCGCGCTGCCGAGAGTGTGGACATGGTCTTCATTGACGCCGACAAGCCGCCATATCCCGACTACCTGGCGGAAGCACTGCGCCTCGTGCGGCCGGGCGGACTGATCCTGGCGGACAATGTGCTGACGCTCGGTCCCCGGGTGGCAGTGTACGACGAGGCTCTGTTGTCCGAGTCGGTGCAGGCGCTGCGCCGCTACAATCGGCTGATCGCCACCGATCCACGGCTGCTGGGCACGATCCTGCCGGTCGGCGAGGGCCTGAGCGTAGCGTGGAAGGTGACGTAAGGGGGCGGGCGAGCGGTGGCCCTCACCGTCATCCTCCAAGCGGCCTGAAAGCCATTTGCAGAGCAACGACGGGGAGCCGAGAACCGATACTGGCGCTATGATGCTAGATAGGGAGGCAGCGATGAACGTGATGGAGCTGTTCAGTCTCAAGGGCCGGGTCGCCATTGTGACGGGCGGCGCCGGCAAGCTCGGCTCGCAACTATGCGACGCCTTGGCCGAAGTCGGCGCGCACGTAGTTGTCGCGTCCCGCAACCTGGAGAATTGCCAGCGCAAGGCCGCGGCACTCAGCGCGTCGCACGCGGAGGCGTTCGCTGTACGGGCCGACGTGACCGAACCGGACCAGGTCCAGGCCATGATCGACGCCGTCAGGGACAAGTTCGGGCGCATTGACGTGCTGGTGAACAACGCCTACAGCGGGGCCGGCGTGGGCGCGACCTTCGAGGACCTCACGCTGGAGTATTGGGAGGCCGCCGCGCGGGGCGCCTTGCACAGCACGTTCCTCTGCTCCCAGTCCGTCAGTAAGGTGATGAAGGAGCAGCATGGCGGCACTATTGTCAATATCGCCTCGTTCTATGGCGTGATCTCGCCTGACCACCGCATCTACGGCCAAAGCGGCATCAACAACCCGCCTGAGTACGGAGCGGTCAAGGCGGGGATCATCCAGTTCACGCGCTGGCTGGCGACCTACCTCGCGCCCGATAACATCCGGGTGAACTCCATCGCCCCCGGTGGCTTCTACAATAAGGCGTTCACGGAACGTTCCGACTACGAGGAGCTGTTCGTCGCCGGCTACAACCACCGCACGCCGCTCGGTCGGATGGGCAACGACACGGACCTGAAGGGCGCCGTGGTCTTCCTGGGGTCCGAGGCCTCGGCTTGGGTTACCGGGCAGAACCTCATCGTGGATGGCGGTTGGACGGCATGGTGAGGCCAGCTAGGAGGAGATGCTACATGACAACGACCAACGTCCTACCGAACGCCGTCTCTCTCCCGGACATGGTGACGCTGACGGCCACCGAGGTCGCTGCTCCTCCGGCGTGGGCGCTGTTGCAGCGCCAGCTCATCGCGCTCATGGAGCAGGCGGCCGAGGTAATGATGGCCAAGTACGCCGATCCCGGCGGCATCATCTACTTCGCGGATGATATAGATGATCTCTATGAGCGGGTCTACAACTGGAGCCTCTTCTATGCGTTGGGCGCCGACCGGCACGTACATGACTTGGCTCTCCGCTCGTGGAACGCGATGACGCGAGCGTGCGCTAGCGGCCGGCGGCATCCGTTTTACCTCTGGTATCTCCCGCAGACACACAACGAGTACTACGGCCTGACCGTGCCGCCCGGCGAGCGTCCGTCGTACCGCGCCGGCCGGCGTTGGATTTCGGACTGGCACCATCAGAGCGAAGGCAACATGGCCTTCTACCACTTTGGTCTCGCCGATCCGACCAGCGCCGAGAACGTGAGCCGCGCGCGGCGCTTCGCGGCCATGTTCATGGGCGAGGACCCGGCGGCGCCAAACTACGATCCGCGCTACAAGATCATCCGCTCCCCCATCCACGGCAGTACAGGCCCCTTCTTGCACGCCAATGCTGAGGAGGTGATCGCCTGGCTGGAGGGCGGCAAGGGCGCCGGCTACCGCTATTACGGCGTGCGGGCCACCCTCCACCCGGTCATCGAGGCCCTGGAGCAGGACTGGGAGCAAACTCCGGCGCGACGCGACGAGATCATCGAGCTATTCGACGACATCGTGCTGAACGGCGACATTCCCAACACGCTCGGCGCCACGGCCCTCGTGACCAATGCCTATCTGTACACCGGCGATGAGAAATACAAACGCTGGGTGCTGGAGTACGTGGACGTCTGGCTCGACCGCATGCGCCGTAACGGCGGGATCATGCCAGACAACGTGGGGCCGACGGGGAAGATCGGCGAGCAGCGCGGCGGTCAATGGTGGGGCGGTCTCTACGGCTGGTACCACTTCGGCGGCTTCAACGTGATGTTCCATTCGCTCACCGTTGCCGCCGAGTGCGCGCTCTTACTCAGCGGCGACTTCGGCTACCTGGAGCTACTGCGCTCGCAGCTCCGGCTACTCCTGCGCCACGCACGCACGCGAGACGACGGACAGCTGCTCGTGCCCCACAAGCACGGGCCGCACGGTTGGGAGGACTTCCGCCCGCTGCGGATGCAGGAGTTGGCGCATCTGTACCACGCTTCACTATCGCCGGAGGACCATGCACTCATCGCCCAGGTTCGGGCCGGCGAGCGGGAGCGCGACTGGAATCAGGTGCCGAGCGAGGGCGAGAAGAACAGTGGCAATACCGAGTTTGCACGCTTCCAATACTACGACGGCCGGAATCCTAGCTGGCCGGAGGACATCCTGCGGGCCGAGTACCAGCTTGCCGTCGAGACGCTCACGGCGATGCGCCGCGACGAGCGCGACGTGGCGACGCTCATCGCCGAAAACCGCTCGCCACCCCACGCCGTGCTCACCAAGGGACTGACGCAGGTGGCCTTGGGCGCACCGGAGTCCGTCTACAACGGCGGCCTGCTCCGCGCCACCGTCCGCTACTTCGACCCCCACCGCGCGCGACCCGGCCTGCCCCCGGACGTGAGCGCCCTGGTGGATACGCTCTCACCCGACCGAGTCGGCATCCAACTGGTGAACACCGGCACGAGTGCCACCCGTACCGTGATTGTGCAGGCCGGGGCCTTTGGCGAGCATCAATTCACGGAGATTCGCTACCGGGAGGAACTCCAGGCACATCAGGCACAGGATCCACGGGCCTGGCTGCGGGAGGAGCGTACTCACACGGTCCGCACGGTACCGGTGAACGGCACCTATTGCTCCGTCTGGCTCCCCCCGGCCACCACCATCCGCCTCGATATGGGGCTACGCCGCTTCGTCAACCAACCGACCTACGCCTTCCCTTGGCACGGCGGTTGCGTGCCCCTGCCGCAGCAAGAGAAGTAGGGGCACAGCACGTTGCGCCAGGCACTCGTCATTGCGGCGCAAGCCGGAATCCAGGGCGCCCACCAGGGCCGTCCCTACAAGGTTGGTGGTGCCGGGTAGCCGCTGTAGGGGCAACCCTTGTGGTTGCCCCGGTCCCCCTGTGGAGCAGGGGGACCATAGGGGGGCCTGCACCCCACCACTGATGTAGCTCAGAGGTCCTGTAGTTGAGGCATGACCTCGTTGACGAACAGATCCATGGAGCGTTCCCACCGGCCGGGCGGGGACCATTCGTGCCCCATGAGTAGCAGCACGCCGAACCCGCCGAGGTCCTGGTAGAGCTGGCGCACTTGGCGCGCGACCTCATCGGGGTCGCCGACGATCCAGACGTTGTCCAGCATGTACTCGACGTTCAGATCGTCGTCGGGCATCTCCGGGTCAACCTTCAGTATCTCCAGCAATTTGGAGTACCTCAGCAGCGGGAAGAAATAGCCGTTCCAATCGCGCGCGACCACCCCTTCGAGCACCTCACGCCTCGCCTGCTCGGTGCTCTCGGCCACGTAGACATCGCGGGCCACCCGCCAGGTTGACCGGTCGGCAACCCGGCCAACCCGCTGCGCTCCCTCGGCCACCGCCTCCCAATGGCTGGCGAGGATACGGGATGGCACGATGTTGATGCTCATGGGCATCCAGCCGCGCTCGCTCGCCATGTGCAGCGTCTCGGACTTGGGCGACACCCCGGCTACGGCGATGGGCGGGTGCGGCTGCTGGTACGGCTTCATGTGCAGCCACAGCCCGATCTCCTCGCGCCGCTCCGGCACCGTGAACCGCCAGAACTTGTGATCGTAGTCACCGGGCGACGGGTCATCCCACAGCCTGAGCACCAGCTCGATCATGTCGGTCGTCAAGCCGCGGTGCTCACCCTCTTTGACATCCACCTTGAACAGCTCGAAGTCGCCGGGAAAACCCCCGGAGCCGATCCCGAAGTAGAAGCGCCCTTGCGCCATGTGGTCGAGCTGCGCGATGCGTTGGGCCAGCATCAGCGGATGGTGGTTCGGGAGACAGGCAACGCCCGTGCCGAGCTTGATCCGCTTGGTGCGACCGAGCGCATTGGCAATAAACAGGTCCGGCGCCGGGATATTCTCCCAGACCGCCGTAAAGTGCTCACCAATCCAGGCCTCGTGAAATCCCAGCTGGTCCAAGGTGACGATCTGCTGCAAGTCCGCTTCGACCGTCTGCGTGAAGTCCGAGCCGGGTGGATGCAACGGCATCGTGAAGTACCCGTACTGCATACGACTCTCCTTCTTATGCTGCCGACGGGCGGCTGTGCTCCTCGCCACCTACCGGCCGGGGCCGGCGCTCGCTATTGTACCTCATAGGATAGGGGAGCCGGGGATTGTCAGAAGCAGGATGATCAGGATAGGGGGGCGGGCAATGGTCCACACTCGCCGCAGGGGAATAGTGGTACTGCCCCTCCCTGCCCCTGCGGAGCGGGGGCGGTGCTCCACTACCCCATTAAGCTCACGGAATGACCGGCAAAATCACGCGCGATGGCCGCGCAGCGTCGTGAAAGATGGTCTGCCGCGCCGTGACGAGCGCCGTCTCGGCGTAGTCGTTGCCGCCGGTGTTGTGGTTGCGGTCGAAGTTCGGGAAGTCGCTACTCGCAACGTGGACCTCCAGCCGGTGGCCGCGCCGGAACAGATTGCCGGTCGGGTTGACCGCGATGGTGTATTCGTAGGCCCGGCCTGGCTCCAGCAGCGTCGGCTGCGTCAGCGAATCGCGGTAGCGGGCGCGGACGATCCCGTGACAAAGCTCCTGCGCGAACCCGTCGGGCCGGCGATCCACCACTTTCACCGTAAAGTCGGTATCCCTCGCCGTCGAGGCCGCCCACAGCCGCATGGTAATCGGCCCGGTCACTTCCAGCGCCTCTGTCAGCGGCGGCGTGCGATACACGAGCACGTCGCACCGCCCGTCCAACGGTCGCTGGTCGTGCGGCTCATGCTGACCCGCTGGCGTATAGAGCGTCATCACCGGGTCGCGTGGGTCGTAGACGTACTCGTCCGGCAGCTCGTCGTGGGGCGGTCGCTGCGAGAGCGACCCGTCTCCGGCGGCCGTGTTCGCGGCGCCGCCACTGTGCAGGAAAAACTCGGTGAACACCGTGCGCGCCAGCGGCCACTCGTGCTCGTCCCGCCACCGGTTCGCCCCCATCACGAACAGACGGATCGGCGGCCAGTCCTCCACCTCGTTCCGCTCGCCCCGCAGCCAGTAGCCGAACCACTGATCGGCCACCTCGTAGTAGTCCCGCTGCGCCGCCGGCCCGAAGTCCACCTCGCCGAGCCGTCGCTGCCAGTCCGTGCTCGTGTGCGTCCAGGGGCCGATGATGAGATGCTGCTGCTCCCTGGCGCGCGCTGTCATCCCCTGCCGGCGCATCCCGGTGAAGTGCTTGATGGTGCCGATCTGCTGGTCGTACCAGCCCGTGGTACTGAGCGCTGGTACTGCCACCTGCCGGTGCTTGTCCAGGAAGTCGAAATAGTCGGTCGTATGATCGGCCAGCCAGCGCCGCCAATGCTCACCCATGCCGAACATCACCGCGTCGGGAATGTCCGCCAGCGGCAGGTACCACAGCCACTTGCTGCGGTCCCGCTCCTCCCACATCCGCTCGGCCTCGGCCGCCGTGTGCGGGCCGGACGCATCGCCGGCGCGGCGCCGCTCGTCCGGGGCCAGCGTATTGATCGTCCACCAGAGCACCCGCCCCAGCCGCAGCACACCCGATAGCTCGCGGTCGAGCAGACTGGCAGCGATCCCTTGCGGGAGCATGGCGACCAGGTGCGGTGGCCGCGTGTGGGCCAGCTCCCACTGCGTCCAGCCGCAATACGAATTGCCGAACGTGCCCACCTTGCCATCGGCCCACGGGAGCTGCGCCGCCCACTCCACCGTGTCGTAGCCGTCCGCGGCGTCGTTGTGCTCCGCGCTGTAGAAACCGGGCCGGAACGTGCCCTCGGAGGCATACCGTCCGCGCACGTCCTGGACGACGACCAGATACCCCCGTTCCGCGAGCTGCGCCGCCATCTCGACGTGAACGTCGCGCGCTTTGCTGTAGGGCGTGCGACAGACCAGGGTAGGAAAAGGCCCGCTGCCCCGCGGCAGGTAGATATCGGCGCGGAGGCTGGTGCCGTCGCGCATCCGCGCCGCGACGTTCCGCTTGACTGTGCCGGTGCCGGCTGGCATGTTGGCGCGTCCCTCCCGTTATACCGGCTTACGCCGGCATCCAGTTACGGGCGGCAAGTTAGCCCTCACCCCCGGGCCCCTCTCCCACGGGGAGAGGGGGGTGTGGCCCCCATCTGCTGCCGGCACACTGTCCTGCCGCCGGCACATCCCCTGCCCGCAGCATACACCCGCTCACGTCAACAGCTCGGACGGCAGGTGCTCCACCCGATTGAAATACTGCACCACTATCGTCCCGTCGTCGGTGAAGTCGAGGCGGGTGATAGCCGTATTGAGGTGGGGGAAGATCACCGGCGGCGGCATGGTGTGCCGGAACAAGGTAGCGAGCAGGACGACAGCGAACCCGCCATGCGTCACCAAGCCAATGCACTCGTCGGTACCGGCATAGCGTTCGCGCAGCTCCGCTGCGACACGCACCGCCCGCCCCATCCACTCCTCCTCGGTCTCCCGTCCGCGATTCCACCAGCCATCCTCCGCCACCTCCGGCGACAGCCGAATACTCGGGAACTGCGCCGCCATCTCGGCCCGCTTCAGGCCCGGTAGCCCGCGCCCTTCATGGGAGGCGAGAAAGACGCCCCCCGTCTCGTGAATATCTACCCAGACTTCCGGTTGCCGGCCGATGGCTTGACCGATGGGCGCGGCCGTTTGCAGCGAACGGCGCATCGCGCTGGTGAACAGGCGCGTGAAGCGGAGGCTGGTGCGGTCTACATAGGATGCGCCTGAACTTGGCCGACCGGCTGCTGCTGACGCGCTGGCGAGATGCGCGGCCAGCCGCGCCGCTTGCTGCTCGCCGAGCGCCGTGAGCGGCGGATCGGATACCCGCTCCGACCGATCGGTGAGGGCATTATTGAACGACTGCGCGTGGCGGATGATATAGAGCTGCATAGACGTGCTGCACAGTGCCGGTGACGCGCGACTACCGCAGAAGGTGCTCCATAGTAGCAGTTGCAAGAGAGGGCCGCGTCCCTCCCATATCCCGCGCACGCGGGAATCCACGTCCCCCTGCGAAAGCGGGGAGACTATCGCGAGGCCGGGAGCGGGCCCTCCGGCGGCAGCCGGCGGCTCAGGCCGGAGCAGGGATGGTCAGGCGCAGGAGAATGGTGTTGTCCACCTCCAGGTCGCTGCCCCAAATCAGTCGGGCCGATCCGTCCCAGTGGATCGTATTGTAGCCGTCCTTGGGGCGCACATCGGCCGCTGTCCATTCGGTGGCGGCGCTCCAGCCGCCATCATCGAAATCGGCGCTGGACCAGCCTGGCGGGGCCTCCATGCGCTCGAACCGGCAGGCGGCGTCCGGGTCCGAGGCCTTCTCGCACTCGGGGTTCAGGGGCGCGCGGTGGATCACCTTCAACCTCCAGCCGCTATTGGTGACGGCCACGACCTTCCCCGTGCCCACGTCGGTGATCTGTGCAATGAGACCGCCGTCGCCCATCTGCTGGTTACGCTCACCGATGTACTCAATCCCCGAATCGGTCTCCTTGAAGTCCTTGGCCTCGATGGCGATGGTCAGGGGGTAGGTGGCGGTGAAGGCGATGGTCTCGGCGTTGAAGGAACGCTCTGTCGTGATCGGCGTCGAGTCCTCGCCCACCAGCTCCCCGTCAACGTAGAGAGCGAACCAATTGTCGACCCACACCTCCGCCACGAACTCCGACTTTCCGCCTTGGCCGGGGGCGGCTCCCGTTGCACCGATTTCCGGGAGGGCGGTCCCCGTTCCGGCATCCCCATTGCCGGAGCCGCAACCGCTGGCCAACAGCATTACGACCAGTAGCGCCACAGCCCGCTTGACCATGGATTTGGGCATCTGATTTCCTCTCTTCTCACTCCAGCAGGATTGCGGCAGAACCGTCCCGTCGGGCACCGGGTTGCTCGGCATCCGCCAGCGCGCTGGCGAGAGAGGCGGCCAGCCGTGCCGCTGACGTGCGCCTCCCGCAGGAGGCCCTCGGTCAACCGCCCCCGGCGCGGCGGGACCGCCCGTCATACCGCTGTCCCCGGTTGCGCCGTTTCCCCAGCTGTCCGGCTGCACAGATAATTCCTTGCCTTGACAACGATTGCGGATGTAGTATACACTCTCCCCCTGAACTGGGACGCATCCGGCAGGTACTCGCACTGGGGGTGCTGGTGAGTATGGATGACGAATGGCTGGGAGACACCTTGGGGTCCATGTGGTCCATCAATCTTACCAACGCCATTGCCCGATCGATGGAGGAGGGGTTAGCACCATTTAGGATCATCCCGATCCATATGAGTATCCTGGTCAGGTGCTACACCGGCCAAGCGAACACCGTCACGGGGCTGGCGGACTTTATCCCCATAGATACCGCCACCATCAGCCGGCACGTGACCAATCTGAGCCGGATGGGCCTGCTGCGGAGGACCCGGTTGCAGCGCGACCGGCGCGTGGTCAAGCTGAAGCTGACCGAAGCAGCGCTGGCGCTCATGCCCCACATCACCCAAGCTGCCCGGGAGGTCGACGAGCTACTCTACAGCGGCATTAGCGAGGAGGAGAAACGAATCTTTCTCGAAACTGCCGGCAAGATATTGATGAATGCCGAGCGCATCCAAGCAAAGGAGCACTGGAAGCAGTTGTGACTTAGCCGCGGTTACGTCAGAGCGGAGTTCAACTCTTGCCGGGGCCGAACTCCACCCTGACGGTCATCGCCCTTCTACCCCAAGATAGCGGGGACCTGACCCTCTTTTCCTACCATCCGTCGGCCCGGTTTGTCAAGGCGCGCCGAGGGGGCGGCGCGGTTCGCACCGGGACCCGCCTCGGCGGTCCGACTGTCCACCTCGCTTTCCTGCTACCGGTGTGGCCCCCGGCCAGACCGAGAGGGCGTTGGCCTCGCTGTTTTGTTCCCCGCTTCCGTTCGTGCCTATTCGCGCCTATGTTTGCGCGGGAACGAGCCGACGTGAGGGGGAAGCATGCCAAGCGATGTCCGACGCGGGGCCGGACCACGGCGGCTGTCCGTGCGCTGGGCCACTAGAACTCTTGTTCGGGGGGGGTGAGCGCTTCCGCTCCCGGTCGGGCGATGCGCCGGGCCGTGGGGTGGCCGTCGCTGGGGGCGCTGCTCGCGGGCCTGGCGCTGGCGGTCATGCTCACCCCCACGGTCAAGGCCCAGCCGGCGGAGGCCACCTGCGGCAACGGCCCGCTGCACGGGCGCACCCAGGCGGTCGTTGCCGCCATCCTCGCCGCGGCAGGGGTCAACGACTGCGCCGGCGTCACCGAGTCCCACCTGGCAGGCATCGAGTTCCTGGATCTCAGTAACAAATCGTTGACCACGCTGCAGGCCGGAGACTTCGCGGGGCTGACCGGCCTGACGCAGCTGGGGCTGCAGAACAACGACCTGACCACGTTGCCCGTCACCCTGTTCGCGGAGCTGACCGGCCTGCAAGAGCTGTATCTCCACGACAATCAGTTGAGTAGCTTGGAGGCCGCCCAGTTCGCCGGGCTGACCAACCTGCAAAGCCTGTGGCTGCGCGACAACCAGTTGACCACGTTGCCCAGCACCCTATTCGAGGGGCTGACCAGCCTGACACACCTGTGGCTCCACCACACCCAGTTGGGCCGCTTGGACGCCGACCAGTTCGCGGGGCTGACCAACCTGGAAGTGCTGCATCTCCGCAACAACCAGCTCGACTGTCTGCCCAGCCAACTGCTCGCGGGGCTGACCAGCCTGCAAGAGCTGGATTTGTCCGGCAACGGACTGGGCAATGTGGCGCCGGCGTACTGCGCGGAAGCCGACCTGAACGCGCTCGCGAAGCTGTATTTCGACGTCCAACCGGGCGGAAGCGGTGGCAGTGGTGATGGCCGATGGGCTGACGCGGCCGAGTTGGCCGCGTACCAAGCCGTGGGAATGGGAGCGCTGAACGTCCTAATCATGACCAACTCCGCCGGCCCGCCCGATCCGGTGTGCGCCACCCCGACGCCGACGCCGACCACCACGCCCACGGCCACGGCTACGCCCACGGCCACCGCGACCCCCACGGCGACCGCGACCCCCACGGCGACGGCCACCGCGACGGCCACGGCCACCGCTACGCCCACCAACACGCCCACCAACACGCCGACGGCTACGGCTACGCCCACCAACACCCCCACACCCACGGACACGCCCACCAATACGCCGGTGCCGACCGCTACGCCACGCCCGCCGGCCACGTCCAGGTCCAGGCCGGCGAACACGCCCAGGCCGACGAAGACCCCGACGCCCACGCCTACCCCGCCGGTCCTGGGTGAGAACACCGTCGCGGTGGCCATCGAGCGCCCCGGGGACCGGGTGTCCGTCGAGCGTTATGACCAGCCGGCGGCCTCGCTTGAGGTCGGGGTGGGCTGGATCGCGGAGGATGGCCAGGAGCAGGTGGTCGTGGGGATCGTGCGCGACCAGGGCATCGGGGCTACGTACACCGTAGTACGCCGGGAGGCCGATGGACAGATCGTGCGGCGCTGGGTGGCTCCCGACAGTGCGCTGGTCGGGAGAACCCCTTGGGAAGCGGTGAACAGCGACTACACGGCGCCGGTGGAGGCGCTCATCACGGTGCCCTTGGACGAGCAGCACCCGGCGCCGAACATGCTGGTGCGGCGCTTCGACGGCGGGGGGGCCGGGGAGATCTTCGCCTACGACACCGAGTTAGGGCAGTGGCGGCACGTGCCGAACGTCGCGACGTTCCAAGCGCTGGGCTTCTACTGGTGTGATATGACGGCAGTGGATGGCACGTTCTTCGAGCGGATCACCGTCGGCCCGCCCTACCCGGCCAGCGCGGCGCCGGCCCAGCCCGACTATCCCACCTGCCGAGGGTGAGCCGAGCGCCCGGTGAGTTTAAGGTATGGAGAGCTGCGAACGTCCGCTGGCGGGAACGGAGCTTCCGCTTATCTTTCGCTCCGGAGCGCCGCGTAGCAATGACTGGGCGCCGCGATGTGCTGGTCCGGGAAGCGCAGCTTGGTGCCCCACGTCTCCACTGCCAGGTGCGTCGCTCCCAGCTCCCACCAGGCGGTGGCGTCCGCTACCCATTGCGCCTCCGGTTTATTCGCGGTCCGGAGCAGCGGCTCGATGCCGATGGCTGCCGGATCGCGCCCCGCAGCACGCGCATAGGTATGGAGACGAGCTACCGCCCGTCGGGCGTTATCGTCGGGCGGTAGCTCGGGCAACCAGCCGTCTGCCAGACGAGCAATCCGCCGCAGGACCGGGTCGGCGCCGCCACCAAGCCAGATGGGGATGGGACACTGGACGGGCAAGAATGGCAACCGGGTCGTTCCCGGTCTCCCCCGGAGGCAGGAATGCGCCTAGGCGCATGGCCGCTGTGCTCATCTTGGTCTGCTCGGTGCGCGCTGTCGCTTGACCCTAGACCGTGACGTCGTAGTCGCGGAGCGCCTGTTCGAGGGAGAGGTGCTTGTCGTGCCGCTCGCTGCGTGTGCCGATGATATAGGCACAGCGGATGTAGGCCGCGCCGCCGGGGAACTGGCGAGGATACACGCCATCCACGACCACTGCCCGCGCCGGCACCCGGCCGCGGTACACTTGGCCGTTCGCGCCTTCCCGCACGTCAACGATCCTGCTGCTCGCCGTAATCATCACGCCGGCGCCCAAGACGGCCTCTGCTTCGATCATGGCGCCCTCGACAATGATGCACCGGCTCCCGATAAAGGCGTTGTCCTCGACTATGACCGGCGTGGCTCCGGGTGGCTCCAGCACGCCGCCGATGCCTACACCGCCCGCGAGATGCACGTTGCGACCGATTTGGGCGCACGATCCGACCGTCGCCCAGGTATCCACCATCGTCCCGGCGCCAACCCAGCCGCCGATATTGACATAACCGGGCATGAGAATGACGCCAGGCTCCAAGAACGAGCCGTAACGCGCCGTGCCGGGCGGGACGACGCGCACGCCGGCGGCGTCTAGGTTGCGCTTGAGCGGTACCTTGTCGTGGAATTGGAACGGGCCGACCTCGTGGATCACCATGTCCTGCAAGCCGAAGTAGAGCAGGATGGCTTGCTTGGCCCAGGCATTGACCCGCCATTCGCCCGGCCCGCTTTGCTCGGCTACCCGCAGGTTGCCACTGTCGAGCGCCGCGATAGTCGCGTCCACAGCCGCCCTGACCGTGGCATCATCCGCCGAGCGCTCGCCGCTGGCCGCGGCCTCGATCAGTGCCTGCATCATCTCTCGCTCCATCAACCCACTCCTTTTGTCATGCACGCCTCCGCTGCGCTCAGAGCACGCTATCGAGAATCTCACCTGCCCGTTGGCAGGTTTCGAGGGGTGGTACCAACGCCAGCCGGACGTGCCCAGCGCCGCGCGCGCCCAAGAACTCGCCGGGCAGCACGACAATCCCGCGCTCCAGCAGCCACTCGGCGAGCTGCCGCGACGAGCGCCCCGTAACCCACTCCGGCACACGCACCCATAAGTAGAACGTCGCCTCGCTCGCGTCTACGACCAGCCCCTTTCGTGCCAGGACCTCGATGAACAGCTGCCGCCGCTCGGCGTAGCGCCGGCGCTGGGCCGTCACGTGTGCCTCGTCCTCCCAGGCAGCACGCGCCGCGTGCTGGATGAACTCCGGGGTCGCTACCCCCATCCGCGGGCGCACGTTGCGTAGGGTTGCAAGCACCTGCGCGTCGCCAGCGATCACGCCGCTGCGATAGGCGGTCATATTGCTGCGTTTGGAGAGCGTGTTGATGACGATAGCTCGCTCCAACCCGGTTTGCAGCAGGCTCGGCGGTGGACTGTCGTACCACAGCTCGCTGTAGGCCTCGTCGGAGGCGACGTAGAAGCCCCAGCGCTCTGCTAGTGCCAGGACCTCGCGGTAATAGGACGGTGGTGCCACGGCGCCCGTGGGGTTATTGGGGTAGTTCAGCCAGAGGAGGCGCAGGCGGCCGAGCACGTCAGGCGTCAGCGCATTGAGGTCGGGTAGCCAGTCGGCGTCGAGGGGCAGGGGAATGACCTCGGCATGGTGCAGCCGGGCGCTGTCGGCGTAGACCTGATACGCCAGCTCCGGCACGCCGACGGCCTGCGGACCGCGGCGTGGGTCATCGAGCAACGCCAACCCCAGGTTGAACAGAGCCTCCTTGGAGCCGTTCGCCGGCAAGACGTGTACGTCGGGATCGAGTGTCACACCGAAGCGACGACCGAACCAGCCGGCGATGGCTTGCCGTAGCTCCGGTAGACCGGCGGAAGTCGGATAGCGGGACTCCGGCCGCAGGGCGTCGGTCAGTGCTTGACGAATGAACGCGGGCGTGGGGTCCTGGGGATCGCCGACTCCGAAATCCAGCAGCTCGATGCCCTGCGCCTGCAGCGCCTCCTGGCGCTGGCGGAGGGCGGTGAAGGCATAGGGTGTGAGCTTCCCGATGGCACTATTCATCGCACTGTCCATCCAAGCGGCCGACGATTCGGGCTGACCGTCTACTATGCCAGGAGCACGGCGATTGCGTCGCTCCCGGAGGAGTGTAGTGCGGGGGCGCTGCTCCGGGGAGGGAGCAGGAGCGTAGCTCAATCTATCTCGGAACGAGAATACGCACGACGAGCTACACACGCGGGGCAATAGCAGGACTGCCTATCGCGGGCGATGTGAACGAGGCCGTGAATGCGGCCCTCATCTTGATCGAAGCGCGGTGCTATGAGATCAAAGTCACGAGAGTATCCACTTTCGTATCTACCAAAAACAGCATTTGAGATGAAATCGGCAAGTTGAAGCAATCTGGTGCTCTTGGCAGGTGCAAAATATGGTATATCTGCGAGATTGTGGGTTTCACCCCAGCGATGTCCTTGTGTCCAGATCCGCTGTGCTAACACTTCAAGGTTCTCGCGGTATGACGACTCTGCTATCACCACTAGCCCTCTCTGTGGCTCACCTCGCTCGTATGGATGCCCGGTAATACCGGCCTTTTCCATTGCAACCGCGAAGATTCTGGCTCTTGAGTTTGCGACCACTCCGTAAACTTCACTGATGAGCTGGCGTCGTTGGGCTTCAGTGATGGAGTCGAACGGTGGTTCCTGTCGGTTAGGTGGTGCGCGGAGGGTTGAGGCATGAAGCGGGAGCGGAGTGGTCGCTTGCGGAAATCTCGTAAGTAATAGGCGCTCGACGCTTTGGGCCAGGTGGTAGGTCTCGCGCTCAAAAACAGCAAGGCCCGCTACGACAAAGTAGCGAGCCTCCGCGTGAGTACCAGACTCATCCAGGTAGATGATATGCACTGGAAAAAGGAGCCGACTGGGTGCAAGCACCCAACGGACCAACCGGCTTCGGCCCTATCGACTGTTATGGATTATACAGCATCAGGTGGGGCTGTCAAGTCGTTGCCACCATCCGAACATCGTCGTCGTGTCCAATCACCTGCTTGCTGTAGCGCGCCGCCCTGGCTCGGCCGACAGCTCGGCGTGACATCAAGAGCGGTTGACAGGCGAATACGGAGCCATATACGGTTGCTCCATGCAACGTTTCCGAGGGATGGCATAAGCTATGAGCATGCACCAAGTCATGGGTGACGGCGCACGCGAGCTGTTTGTCGGGCGCTTGGTGCCGCGCGAGACTCTTGCTGCGCTTGCGGATCGCACCCCCTTCTACATCTACGACCTCGCCACCATACGGCGCCGTTACCGCGAGCTGACGATGGCGCTCCCGCCACAAGTGCGGGTCTACTACGCGATCAAGGCCAATCCGTCGCTGCGGCTCGTGCAGGAGCTTACCGCGCTCGGTGCGGGTATGGAGATCGCCTCGGCCGGTGAGCTGGCCGTCGCCGGGCGCCTGGGTATCGCCGGCGAGCGGGTGCTGTTCACGGGGCCGGCCAAGACGGACGACGAGCTAGCCGCCTCGGTCCGATATGGCCTCCGCACGATCAACGTCGAGTCGCTGCGCGAGGCCCAACGGCTCGACTCCATTGTCGCTGCTGTAGGGACGCAGCGTGTTGCGCCCCCACGCCAGCCGATCTTGCTGCGTATCAACGCTCGCTTCGAGATACACGACGCCGACGCCGCGGTGCAGCTTGGCGGCGGCGCCCAGAAGTTCGGCGTTGACGAGGAGCAACTCGATGCCGTGTTCCCGCAGCTTCTCAGCCTCCGCCACCTCGATGTGCGTGGGGTCCACGTCTTCGCTGCCACCGGGGTACTCGATGCAGCGCTGCTCGTGGAGTATACGCGCCGCGTCTTCGAGCTTGTGCGGCGGTTGGAGCGAGACTACCGGCGGCGGTTTCCGGTCGTGGACCTCGGCGGTGGTCTGGGCGTGGATTATCAAGCCTTTCCGGGCCAGGAGCTTGATCTGTCCCACTATACGTCCGGGCTGCAGGACCTCATCGCAGCGTTCGGATTTGACGACAAGGAGATCGCGCTGGAGCTAGGGCGCTATCTGGTCGGTGAGGCCGGCACATACGTCGTGCGCGTGCTCGACGTGAAGCACTCGCGCGGCACGGACTATGCCCTGGTGGACGGGGGCACGAATCACTTCCGGCGCCCAGTAGCGGTCCGGCAAGATCATCCGGTGACATTGCTGCTCCCTGCTGCGACTGCTGAGGACCACCGCGGCCCACCCCGTACTTACGCCATCGGCGGACCGCTCTGCACCTCGATTGATGTGATTGCCCGCGCTGCGCTGCTCCCGCCGTTGCAGGCGGGCGACTTGCTGGCCTTGCACAAGGCCGGCGCCTATGGGCTAACGATGTCGTCGCTGGCCTTCCTTAGCCATGCCTGGCCAGCCGAATACTTACTGGAGACGAACGGCACGGTGACGCTGATCCGCGAGCCGCTCGACCCGACAACCCTCTTCGCTGGCCAACACTACCGCTAGGCGCTCCTCGGCACCCCGGAGCCTACGCGCGGGGTACACGCCGGCCGCGACGGTAGGCCCGTGCTTCCCGAATCGCGATCTCGCGCGCCAAGACCTCGCGCATTTCCGGGGTGAGATCGTCGGGGTTGGCTTGCGCGGCTGCGACCGTAGCCCGGAACCGCTGGGCACGCATCCGCTGCAGAATGGCGGGGGTCAGCAGCCGCAACAGGGGCAACTGCGCTGTCGGTGGCGTTCTCCGCTTTCGCATCCCTGCCGTCCTCGCTGCTACCGTCGCTACTCGAACGCACATTCTAGCGCCTAGCGCCCTGCTTGGCGAGCACGTTGCTCTCCCTAGCACCCCTGCAAAGGGCTACATGAACCCTACGGGAATCGTTAACGGCCCCTATGCGGAGACCTTGGTCGGGACGAGGGAAGGAATGGTATGCCCGCATTGGGCAGCCATGTATACCGCGGTCAGTCAGTCGAGTGGGGACTGTCCCTGCTGCCGGCAGGTCATGGCCACTGCCAGTAGCCGTTCCACAAAGCAAGCCCCACTGCCGCTGCGGGTGCCGAAGCGGTCCTGGCTCAGACAACAGCACCTATGACCCACTGGCCTCCTCAGGGCCTCCTCAGTTGCTGAACGGCATGCGCTGCCGGTTCGCGACCGCCGAGCTATCCGGCAGCGCGGGATAGCTGATGCGTCCGACTGGCCCTGAGGTTCGGCACACTACGGCCCGTGCGTGAGGACCGGTAGGTGGCCTTGTTCCTGCCCCATGATCGGCCACCGGCATGCGCCTGGCTCGCTTTCTTACGGTTCTTGGCCTTCGGGCGACCCTTGCGCCGGCCTGATGGGGCGCGGCCGCTGTGATCTTGGTGGGTCTTCGGGGAAGCGGGGAGTGTGTGCCGAGGAGCACGAGATCGGGTCTTGTGCTCCTCGGCGGTTTTGGCAGGATTGGTCGGAGAGGGTGCGCGTGAGAGAGCCCGCAACGCGCTGGCGTCGGGAGCCGTGAACGATTCGTTGAGGCCGATCTGGCGCTGCAGTCGGCGCAGGCCCTGCACCTGATCAGGTTGGACGAGGGAGACGACCACCCCGCCCTGGCCGCCCCGAGCGGTGCGCCCGGAGCGGTGAACGTAGGTCTTGTGATCCTCGGGCCAGTCATAGTGGACAACCGACGCTACGCCGTCGACGTGGATGCCGCGGGCGGCTACATCGGTCGCGACTAAGGCTTGCACCCGACCACTGGCGAAGTCGGCGAGCGCTCGGGTGCGCTGGTTCTGCCTGCGGCCGCCGTGGATCGCTGCTGCCTGGATACCGGCCTTGCCGAGCTGCTTGGCAAGCCGGTCGGACCTGTGTCGGGTCCGACAGAAAACGATGGCCGGCCACACTGCACTTACGGCCTCTGCGGTGATCCCCGGGCGGTCGACCTTGGCTATGTTCCAGAACACGTGATGGGCCGCGGTGATATCCGGAGTCTCCGCTCCGACCTCGTGACGGACGGGATTCTGTTGGTAGTCGCGGGTGAGCTTGGCCACATCGCCGTCGAGGGTCGCGGAGAACAACATGGTCTGGCGCTTGCGTACCGCCTGGTCGAGCAGCCGGCGAACGGCGGGCATGAAGCCCATGTCGGCCATTCGGTCGGCCTCATCGAGCACGACCCGGTCGATTGCGGAGAGGCTCACGGCGCCTTGGGCGATGAGATCCTCCAGCCGTCCGGGACAGGCGACCAGGATGTCGACACCCCGCCGGAGGGCCTTGATTTGGGTGGCGTAGCCAAGACCCCCATAGACGACTCCGATGCGGACCGCGCCGGCGAAAGAGCGAAGCACGGTGTTGATCTGTTCGGCAAGCTCACGTGTCGGTGCCAGTACGAGCGCGCGTGGCCGCTTGGTCTCGGCACGGCCGACCCTGGCGACGAGCGGGATCCCAAAGGCGAGCGTCTTGCCTGATCCGCTAGGGGCGCGGCCGCAGATATCGCGGCCGGCCAAGGCGTCGGCTACCGTAGCCGCCTGGATCTCGAAGGGTTTGGTGACGCCTCGATGCTTTAGGGCGTTGCAGATGGTCTCGGGGACGCCTAGTTGAGCGAAGGTCGGGGACATGACGCTCCTTGCCCGCGCAACGGCGGGGGACTGGGGGTTCGTGGTGCCTCGACGCGCATGACGCAGAGGGAAATCTTCGGAGATGGTTGCAGTGACCGGATGAACCAGCGCGCGTCTATGAACCCACCGGCTGGAGAGCCTTGCCGGAGCAGCACTAACGGTAACGCCTTCACATCTATGTTACTCGATATGTGTCCATAGGCACAAGGAAGTCATCCGGCAGCGGCCGTTGAGCAGGGGAGCGACGGCTGGTGCGGTACACTGCTTACGCTGCCCGATGGTAGTCCGTCCTGTAGCCAGTGACCGCTTCATCGGCACGATCCAATGATCGCCAAGGCTAGCGCGCCGGGTCGGCACAAGCAGCGGCATGCACAATCGGATGGGAATACGTGATGCCGACCGAGCGGGCCAAGTACCGTGAGTGATCCGGACCACGACCCGGCGCGCACGGACGATGCAGGGTTGGCGCGTCGGGTGGCACGCAACACGGCCGCGCCGCTGGCGGTGACCGTGGTCGAGCGTGGGCTGGGTTTGCTCCTGGCAATCTACGCCACGCGGGTGCTCGGCCCGGCGGGCATCGGGGCGTACACGGTAGCGCAGAACGTCTGGCATTTTGCCTCCATCCTCGCCGACTTTGGCTTAGGCACCCTCCTCACGCGCGATGTTGCCCGCGACCGCCCGGCGGCAGCCCAGCGTACCGCGGCGACGGTCGGTTTGCGCCTGGTCCTCGCTGCCGCCTGTGCGCCCGCCGCGGCCTTGGTCGCCACGCTCTACGGTGATCGCGCCATCCTCATTACTGTGGTGCTGCTGGCTGCCGGGCTGTTCCCGGTAGCCAGCGCCGGTGCCTTGAGTGCCGTTTTTGCCGGCCACGAGCGCATGACGACCCCGGCGGTGGTCCAGTTGGTGGGTGGAGTCCTCACGGCAGCCCTCGGCTTCGCGGTATTGGCGGTTGGCTGGGGCATCATTGGCCTGGGCGGCGTTTCGCTCGCTGTCAGCCTCTTGACCGCCGGGATCTTCCTTTGGCTCGTCCGGCGGCGCTACTTCACGCCTCGTATTGTGCTGCTCCCCCGCGACCTACACGCGCAGCTGCGCGAGGCTTGGCCGCTGATGCTCAATAACCTGCTGAACAGCATCTTCTTCCGTAGCGACATTCAGGTCCTAGGAGCGTTCCGTGGTCCGCGGGCCGTGGGGCACTATGGCAATGCGTTCCGGATTATTGACGCAGTAGGTCTCCTGCCCTCGCGGTTCGTGCTCGCGCTCTTCCCGGTCCTGTCGCGGCGAGCTGCCCCTGGGGATGCCACCTTCCTGACCGTCTATCGGCTGGCTGTCAAGCTGCTGTTGGGCATCGCGGTGCCGATTGCGCTCGGCATCACAGTGCTGGCCTACGACATCACGCGCTTGCTCTGGGACGCGCGCTTTCTCCCCGACTCGGCCATCGCCCTGCAAATTCTCGTCTGGTACGTGCCGGGGAGCTTCTGGAACGGCCTGACGCAGTATGTCCTCATCGCGCTTGGTCAGCAACGCTGGATTACCGGCGGTTTCTTCCTGGCCACGGCCTTCAACGTGATTGCCAATCTCCTGCTCGTGCCGCGCTATGGGCTGGTGGCCGCCGCCTGGACCACCGTAGCGTCCGAGGTCGTGCTGTTCGTGCCGTTTGCGGTGATCGTGCGTCGCAGCCTGGGCACACTTCCCTTCTGGCGGGAGGCGCTCGCCCCGCTGATCGGTGGACTGGCCAGTGCTGCCGTCGCATTGGGCCTCGGCCGGCTCGGTAGTCCCTCCCTCGTCGTAGCCGCCACGGCGCTGCCGGTCTATGTCGTCGTGTGGCTGGCGCTGCGACCGCTTGACCGCGAGGAGTGGCAGCTGGTCGCGGGTCTTTGGCAACGGGCGGGGCCGCGCTGAGGGGGCACGAGACTCATCCCCCCTCTCCACACATGGAGAGGGGGCGTCTGTCGCGCGGCGCGACTACTGCCGCACGGTGCCGCTGCCGATTTGCTCGGCGTACCATCCTGTGCCGTAGACCGTCTTCTTGTTTCCCCAGCGCCCCGGTTTGGGGATCATCCGCAGACTGCGGTCCTCCAGCGGCAGGTACACCGGCGTATGGCCGCGCCGGTGTGATTCGCGCAGCGCGATGGCCAGCTCCAGCGCTTTCCGTCCGTTCTCCCCGTTGGAGCGCGGCTCGATGTCTTGTTCGAGCGCATCAACCATGGACTGAACGGTGGCGTCCTGGCGCGGCATGATGCGCCAGCCCTCAGCGTCGTGCGTTGCGCGACCGCGGTACAGATGAGTCTGCGGTAACACGCCCTCCACCGGGCGCAGGGCGTCCGCCGTCGGTCGCTCGGCTCCATCCGCAAGCTCCCAGGCGCGCACATGGGCACCATCGCTGACGAACAGGCCGCGAGTGCAGAGTACCTCGTAACCCTGCCGGACGCTGGCTTGACGATGGATAACGCCCTCGATCCCGTTCACGAAACGCACGTAGCCGGCGCCGCCCTGATCGTCGTCGCTCCATGGGTCATCGGCCACCCACCCGGTAACCCACTCCACGTCGGCGTCGCCGGCAAACAGGCGCAGTAGGCTATACCGCTGGATGCCGCCCCCCGACATCTCGTGGCCGGTGCCGTCGAGGATACTGATACTCACCACCTCGCCTAGCTCTCCCGACGCCAGCAGCCGGGCCGCCTGTTGGTAGTGGGGCAGGTTGCGATCCAAGTCACCGACGCCGAGCTTGATACGGCGCGCAGCACACGCCTCGACTATCTGATCCGCCTCGGCGAGGCTGGCGCTCATCGGCTTCTCGCAGGAGATGGCCGGCACCCCGGCACGCGCGCAGCCGAGCACGACGGCCGGGTTCTGGCTGACCGGCAAGACGGGCGCGGCAATATCGAGCTGCTCATTTGCCAGCAACTCCTCGTAGCTACGATAGCCGGAGACTTGGAAACGCTTGCAGAATAGGGCGAGGTTGTCCGGGTCGGGATCGGCCGCCGCGACGACCGTGGTCGCCGGGTGCAGCGCATACGATCTGGCGTACTGTGTACCCTTGCGGCCGCAGCCGATAACCCCGACGCGGTAGGGTGCTGGTCGAGAAACGGTCATCGGTGGCCTCCTCTCTGGCCTCTGGCCAGTGTCTAGTGGCGAGTGGTGAATAGCCCCTGCTCGTCATTCCGGCTTGCGCCGGAATCCAGGGCGCCTACCAGAGGCGCCCCTACAGAGGACTATCCTAGGCGTGATTTATCATGCCCCTACGACGCGGCCCGTACCTATCCGTATCAACTGGCGCTATGCTCCTGGGATATCAGCGCGGCGCCGGAACAAGACCCTCCCGGCGTTGATCGCTTGCGCCCAACGCGGTGAGCACGCTGCCATCGCCGCGAACTCCGACTGGGTGTAGGCAAAGACATCCACGCCAATGCCGGCGTCGCGGGGTAAATAGCGCGGTAGGCGAGCGTGAAATGGCACGTCACACTGCTGCAGCAACACCAGCAGGTCGGCATCGCTGCCGGGCAGAGCGTCGCCACGGGCCAGTGAGCCGAACAGGACGACTTGGCTCACTTCAGGATGCTCGGACGCCATACGCTCGACAGCCGCAGTAAGCTGGGCCAGGACCTGTGGCCTATCCAGCCAGAAGAGTCGCACAGCGCCCGATGATCTGCTCTGCATGACAGACTGCTCGCTCCGCGTCGGCCCGCGCGTAGAACTCGTAAGGGGCACCCTGAGGATGCGCGTTCGGATAGCGGGCGGGAATGTAGTGTCGGTCCATGTGCTGATAGACTGCCTTCACCGCCTTTTCCGCTGCTTGCTGACAGGCGAAACAGGCCCACTCGTAGGTTTCGGCCGCCAGCGAGTGCCGGGCATGTACGAGGTCGCGTTCAGCCTGCTTGAGCCAGTCACGAGGGCGGGCGACCATCCGGCTACTCCTGTGTGGCCCTACGCCGCAGCTACGGCGCTACCAAAGTGCCTCTCCCTCTCATCATACACGTCTCGGCATTGGTACCATCTGACTACCAAGGCTGGTTCCCCTATGATCCCCCGCTGCGGCAGGGGGACGGTGGCGTGAGCTGCTGCTGGGCTGGGAAATGGCATGTTCCCTCCCCTGTCGCAACGGGGGCGGGTGAGAGAGGGGCCAGGAGGAGAGACTATGCCTACGCTTGACGCCGACTCTCTTCGCACCTTCGCCCAACAGGTCTTCGCGGCGGCTGGGACCCCGTCGGAGTACGCCGCCACCGTTGCCGAGCATCTGGTCAACGCCAACCTCGCCGGTCACGACTCGCACGGGATACAGCACATTCCCGGCTACATCGCCGGCATCCGTGCCGGCCAGATTGTCCCGGCGGCTGCCCCGGCCATCGTGCAGGAGCGACCGACGGCGGCGCTCGTGTCCGGCCACTGGGGCTTTGGGCAGGTCGCCGCCAAGTACGCGATGGATGTCGCCATTCGCAAGGTCAAAGAGGTCGGCGTGACGGTCGTCGGGATTGTGCAGTGCAACCACATCGGACGACTGGGCGAGTATGTCACCCGCGCGGCAGCGCAGGGCCTTGCCAGCCTCGTCACCTCCGGTAACCTCAACCGCATCGGGGGCAGTGTCGCGCCTTACGGTGGTCGCCAAGGTGCATTGAGCACCAGCCCGATGGCGTGGGGGTTCCCGGCCGGCCCACGCCCGCCCTTCCTGCTCGACTTTGCTACGTCGGTGATTGCCGGGGGTAAGGTGGAGGTCGCCCTGGCCAAGGGTGAGTCGTTACCTGAGGGCGCTGCCTTTGGTCCCGATGGACGGCCGACCACCGACCCGGTTGTGCTCCGGCAGGGCGGCAGCCTCCGCACGTTCGGCGGGCACAAGGGCTACGGCCTGGCGCTCGTGGTCGGTCTGTTCGGTGGGCTGCTCACCCACGCCGACCGATACGCCATCGATGAAGGCGCTACCGGCGTGTTCATCTTGGCCGTAGACGTTGGCCTCTTCGGGCCGAGCGAGGCGGTCGAGCGGACAGTGGACCAGGCTTTTGGCCGGATCAAGGCCACGCCGCCGGCCGAGGGCTTCGACGAGGTGCTGATCTCCGGCGAGACCGAGCACCGCAGCCGCGAGCAGCGCCGCCGCGACGGCATCCCCATCCCCGCCAAGACCTGGATGGCAGTGTGCCAAGTGGCCACCGAGCTTGGCGTCGCTGTGCCGGCCGGTAGTGGTTCGGTGTGAGTGGCGCTTGATCCTGGATTGCCGGTGGTGGAGTGGGGATGAGACGGTCAAGCAGTACGGGACTGCCGCCGCTCTCCTACCGGCTACCTAGAGTATAGGAGGGCCTTTCCAAAGTCACCGCCAAACCGGTCATTCTGAGCGGAGCGAAGAATCTCGGCCACGAGGGAGAGACCCTGCGCTCCGTTCAGAGCCTGCACTGAGCCTGTCGAAGTGGTGACAATGGAAAGGCCCTGAGAGTATAGGTGTTATCCTTGACGTAACGCGTAACTTCAGATATTGTCGGCAATGATCGTCAGCTATCGCGACAAGCGAACCAGAGATTTTGCCGCCGGAAAACGGGTGCGGGCCTTCTCGGGCGTCGAACGTGCTGCCCGGCTAAAGCTCGACCGGCTGGAGGCGGCCACCTCGCTCAAAGACCTGACCGCACTGCCAGGCAATCGTTTGGAAGCGATGAAGGGGAACCGCAAGGGCCAATACAGTATCCGCATCAACGCCTAGTGGCGAATCTGCTTCGAGTGGCCGCGGGAGCAGCCAGGGCCGACAGAGGTAGAGATTGTCGACTACCATTAGGAGCAGCGTTATGACCATACCGGCGATCCATCCGGGGGAACATCTGGCCGAAGAATTGCAAGCGCTCGATATGAGCGCCGCTGCGCTGGCATGGCAGCTCCAAGTGCCCACCAACCGCATTACCGGAATCCTCAACGGACAGCGCGCCATCACCGGCGACACGGCCCTGCGGTTGGCGCATTTCTTTGGCACTAGCCCGGAGTTCTGGCTGAATTTGCAAACGCTCTACGATTTGCGGCTGGCCGAGCAGAAGGCCGGTGACGGCATTAGCGCCCTGCCAACCCTCAAGAGCCACGAGGCCGTGCATACGTGAGTTGATTGCGCCTCACCCCCGCTCGCCTCCGGCGGACTCCCCTCTCCACCTGTGGAGAGGGGCCGGGGGGAGGCAGACGACTCATCAGAAGGACATGCTCCGATGCCTCCGTTTCAGTTAGTCTCCGACTTCCAGGCTACCGGCGATCAGCCGGAGGCCATCGCCAAGCTGTGCCAGGGCCTACATGCCGATCAGCGGTTACAGACACTGCTCGGCGTGACCGGCTCCGGCAAGACGTTTACGATGGCCAGTGTTGTCGCCGAGGTACAGCGCCCAGCACTGGTGCTGGCGCCCAACAAGACGCTCGCGGCGCAGCTCTTTGCCGAGTTCAAGGAGTTCTTTCCCCAGAACGCCGTGGAGTATTTCGTCAGCTACTACGACTACTACCAGCCCGAAGCCTACATCCCGCGCAGCGATACCTATATCGAAAAGGATTCCTCGGTCAATGAAGAGATCGAGAAGCTGCGGCTCTCGACGACACGCTCGCTGTTGGAGCGCCGCGACGTGCTAATCGTGGCCTCGATTTCTTGCATTTATGGCATTGGCGCCCCGGAGGACTACGGCTTCTCGGTCGTGAAGCTGCAACGCGGTCAGGTGGTGCGCCGCGACCGGGTGCTCCGGCACCTCGCCGATGTCCAGTACGACCGGAACGATCTGGACTTCAGACGGGGCACCTTCCGCGTGCGCGGCGAAGTGCTGGAAATCTTCCCGGCCTACGACGACTTTGCCGTGCGGGTGGAGTTCTTCGGCGATGAAATCGAGCGGATTGTCGAGGTAGACCCTCTCACCGGCGAGGTGCTGGCCGCACGCGAGCACGTGGACATCTACCCGGCCGGGCACTTCGTCACCCCGGCCGAGAAGCTGGATCGCGCCGTCGTCACCATCGAGGAAGAGCTACAGGAGCGCCTGGCCGAGCTGCGGGCGCAGGAGCAGCTGTTGGAGGCGCAGCGGCTCGAACAGCGCACCCTATTCGACCTGGAGATGCTACGGGAGACCGGCCACTGCCAAGGCATCGAGAACTACTCGCGTCACCTGAGCAACCGTGCCGCCGGCGAGCAGCCGTGGACCCTGCTCGACTATCTGCCCGACGATTTCATCCTGTTCGTGGACGAGTCGCACGTCGCGCTCCCACAAGCGCGGGGCATGTACTTCGGCGATAAGTCGCGCAAAGACACGCTCGTCGAGTACGGCTTCCGCCTTCCTTCCGCGCTCGATAACCGACCGCTCCGGTTCAGCGAGTTCGAGCAGCATATCCGCCAGGCGATCTTTGTCTCCGCTACGCCCGGCCCCTACGAATACGAGCATTGCACCCAGATCGTCGAGCAACTCATCCGGCCGACCGGCTTGGTGGACCCCATCGTCGAGGTCAAGCCGACCACCGGTCAGATTGACGATCTGCTCTACCAGATCAACGAGCGGGTGCAACGCGGCGAGCGCACGTTGGTCACAACGCTCACCAAGCGCATGGCTGAGGACCTCGCCGACTATCTGGCGGAGATGGGTATTAAGGTCCACTATCTCCACTCGGAGATTGACACCCTGGAGCGAGTCGAGATTCTCCGCGATCTGCGCTTGGGCGTCTACGATGTCGTGGTCGGGATTAACCTGCTGCGGGAAGGTCTCGACCTGCCCGAGGTCTCGCTGGTGGCTATTCTCGATGCCGATAAAGAGGGCTATCTGCGCTCGGAAACCTCGCTCATCCAGACGATTGGCCGCTCTGCCCGCCACGTCGAGGGCCGGGTTATCATGTACGCGGATCGGATCACCAACTCGATGCGCCGGGCCATTGACGAGACGGCCCGGCGCCGGCGTGTCCAGACCCGCTACAACGAACAGCGCGGCATCACCCCGGTCGGCATCCAGAAGGCGATCCGCGGCGTATCTGAGCGGCTGAAGCAGGTTGCGGAATCCGTTCCCGCCTACAAGGCCGACGAGGAGCTGCCGAAGAAAGAAATTGCCCGCCTCATCAAGGACCTCGAAAAGCAGATGAAGGAGGCCGCGCGACAGCTCGACTTCGAGCAGGCGGCGCTGCTGCGCGATCAGGTCTACGAGCTGCGAGCAACGCTGGGTGACGGCAGGGACCCGATCGCTGCGCCGGCCGCGGCCGAGCCGAACGGGGCCGCTGCTCCTGCGCCGCGCGGCCGGTCCACCGCGCAGACTGTACGAGTCACCGGGCCGCGCCGGCGCAATCGCCGCCGGCGGTGAGGCGTAAATCTCTTGCGGGGGCGAGACGATGGACGTTGATACGATCCGGGCGCTGGCCGACGCCCAGACCGACTACGCCAGCAAAGCCTATCGTTGGCTACATCGGCACCCGGAGCTGAGTTACCAGGAAGTCGAGACCGCCCGGTACGTTGCCGACCAACTCCGGTCACTCGATCTGGAGCCGCAGATTGGCGTCGGCCGGCCCGGCGAGCACGGCGTTGTCGCGGTGCTCGGTGCGGAGCGTCCTGGTCCGGCCGTCGCGCTGCGGGCCGATATGGATGCGCTCCCGCTGGAAGAGGCGACCGACTTGCCGTGGCGGTCGCAGCGCCCGGGAGTGATGCACGCCTGTGGCCACGATGCCCACACCGCCATCTTGCTCGCCACCGCCGCCGCGCTCCGCTGTGTCGAGCGCAACCATCCCCGCAGCTCAGGTGGGCCGGTCGTGTTGCTGTTTCAGCCGGCCGAGGAGCAGGAACCGGGCGGTGCGTTGGGCATGATCGAGGCCGGCGCGCTCGACAGCCCACCGGTGGCGGCGATCTTCGGCCTCCACCAGTCGCCACTATTGGATACGGGTACGATTGGGCTGGCAGCGGGTGCCCGGAGCGCCGCGGCCGACGACTTTACCCTGACCATCCACGGTCGCGGTGGCCATGCCGCCTGGCCGCACCGCGCCGTTGATCCGGTGGTCGTCGCGGCGCACGTGGTTACTGCCCTGCAAACGGTCGTCAGTCGGCAAGCACCCCCGACCAACGCCGCCGTCGTCACCGTGGCCACCATTCACGGCGGGACCAAGGACAACATCATTCCCGACGAGGTGGTGATGACAGGCACCGTCCGCACCCTTGCCCCTGAGCTGCGCGCCGCCATGCCGCAGCGGATCGATTCGCTGGCGCAGGGCGTGGCCGGCGGTTTCGGCGCTGAGGCCACCCTCGACTATGCCTGGGGCTATCCGGTGTTGGTGAACGACGCTGAGATGACTACCTTGGCCCGGCGGGCGGCGACGCGCGTGCTCGGGGCAGAACAGGTTGTCAAGGCGGAACCGGTGCTGGGGGCCGAGGACTTTGCGTACTTTCTGGAGCAGCGCCCCGGCTGTTTTGCCAGCCTGGGCGTCGGCGTGCCGAGTATACCGCTCGACGAACGTCCCACCGGCCATAGCGCCCGCTTCCGCCTCGATGAGACCGCGCTACCCATTGGCGTCGCCTACTACCTCGCCCTCCTCGACGAGTGGACGCGCACGCAGCGGGCCGCGGCGTAGGGGCGTAGCACGCTGCGCCCGTCATTGCGGCGCCAGCGGGAATCCAGGGCCATGCGTAGCCCCTCGGTCCGGGCGCTGGGGGGTGAGTCCCCATCCGCCCCTACGGCGCCAGTGCAGCTGTGCCCGCCATGAGCGCGGCCTGATCCGCGGGGTTGGGGTTTCGGTAGTACGTCCCGGGGCGCCACGCGCCCACGTCTCCCAAGAGCCGCCGTCGGCGCGGCGTACAGCGGGCCAGTAGCTCCGGCGTAGCCTGGTCGAAATCCCACGGTTGCATGAACAGTTGGCTATAGCGGTAGATCAGCGTCTTCCGAATCCGGTCGGACAGGTTCGGTCCCGGGCCGTGCCAGAGGGCGTGCGGAAAGATCACGGCATCGCCGGCCTCGACACACAGCGGCACGCCGCCCGGCGTATCCGTCCCGGCGGGCAGCCGCTCCGCCGGCCACGGCCGGAGGTGACTGCCGGGAAAGACGATGAAGTTGCCCATGTTCGGCTCCGGGAGCGCCGTTAGGAAGTATTGAATCTTGACTTGCAGCGGCAGGCTCGTCTCCGTGACGCGAATCCGTTCCAGGGCCTCGCCGCCGTCGGGGTGGATGTACCCCTTGTAGCTCGGGTCGAGCGGCCGCATGGTCGCCTGCGCCACGCTGCAGCCAATGTACGAACCCATCAAGTCCAGCACCAGTCCAAAGGTGCCGGGATGGTCTATCAACTCGATGAAGACGTCGCTCTCCGCGTAGATGTTCCGGCGGTTCATTCCCCGCTGGGGGGCGCCGCCCTGGCCGGGCGCCACGTACCGCGCGTAGAGGTCGTCTACTGCCTGGATACACCGCTCCACCTCGTCCGGTGAAAGCGCCCCTTGCACGACCAGGTAGCCGTCGCGCACCCACTGGTGCCGCTCTGCCTCGGTGAGCCTACGCATGGACATCTTGCCTACCGTTCCTTTCCCTATGGAGTGGACTGAAGGGCGTTGCTGGCCGATACGATCCCCGAAAGCCCCTCTGACAGGGGTAGGTTTTGTGTGTAGGGGCGCGATTCATCACGCCCAGGCGCTCGTCACCGGGTTTCCCCGGTGCAGGCATTGCGGCGGAAGCCGGAATCCAGGACCATGCGTGGCCCTCCGGTCAGCCTGGATTGCGGCTTGCGCCGCAATGACGGGGGCCGGGGGACAGATGCGTAGCTCCACACGAAAAACCTACCCTTGTCAGGAAAGCCACCTCCGGGGACGGACGGGAGACGGGTCGGCAGTTGTGCTCGACTCATACCTGCTCATCCTTGGCCCGTAGGCGTTGCTCCAACCGTTTGACGGCGTACAGCGTCAGCCAAGCCAACACGGTAGCGCCCGTTGCTATGAGGTAGAGGCCACTCCCGGCCAGCATCCCCACGGCCGCGGCCATCCAGATGCTAGCGGCCGTCGTGAGACCGCGCACGCTCACGCCGGAGCGCCAGATGGCTCCCGCACCGAGAAATCCTACCCCGGTCACGACCTGCGCGGCGACCCGGCCCGGGTCCTGGACCGTGCCGTAGCCAATGAAACCGAGGAGCGATACGAGCGTAAAGCAGGCAGCGCCGAGGGACACAAGCACGTGGGTACGCAGCCCGGCGGCCTGCCCGGCGATTTCCCGCTCGGAGCCGAGCACTCCGGCGAGGGCCACGGCGAGGAGCAGCCGCCCCAGTGCCTCCAGCTGCAGGTAGTCGTAGATTGTTGCCAGGGCAGAATCCATACTGTGCTCCTACGCTCCGGTTGCCCTCACCCGGCCCTCTCCCAGGGGAAGAGGGGTGTCCGTTCAGCCCGCGGGGCGCTCGGCCGGTGTCGCGGCACCCGATAGCACCTCGACCTGATCGGGCGGCGAGTAGAAGTAGGCGCCCGGACGCCAGGCCGCGCCGAGGTCGCCGAGCAACCGCCGCTGGCGCGGTGTGCAACGCGCCACTAGCGCCGATGAGGGTTTTTCGTAGTCGAAAGGGCGGAAGCACTGCTGGCTGTAGCAGTAGATCAGCGTCTTACGGGGCTGGCCCGACAGGTTCCGGGCCGGGCCGTGCCAGACGGCATGGGTGAACACCGCCGCGTCGCCGGCTTTGACGGAGAGCTGCACGGTGCCGGGTGACTCCGGCCCGTCGGGCAGCCCTGCCTCCGGGTACGGCTGCCGGTGGCTCCCCGGCACCAGCGTAAAGTTGCCGCTGTTCGGCTGCAGCACGTCGGTCAGGAAGTATTGGATCTTCAGCTGGAGCGGCCAGCTCGTCTCACTGAGCCGGATGTGCTGGAGGGCTTGCCCACCGTCGGTATGGATGTAGCCCTTGAATGCGGGGTCGGGCAGGCGGATGACCGCCTCGGACATACTCAGTTGAATGTAGGGACCGAGCAGGTCCACCACGACGCCCAAGATGCCGGGATGGTCCATCAGCTCGACAAAGGCATCGTCGTCTTCCATCACGTTGCGGCGGTCCATCCCTTTCGCCGCGTCGGCCGCCGGGTTGTCCACGACGTGCCGCTGATAGAGCTGATCCAACGCCTGCGTGAGACTGGCCACCTCGTGGGGTGTCAGCGCGTCCGGCAGCACGAAGTATCCATCGCGCTCCCATTGTTGCCGCTGGTTCTCCGCGAGTCTCCGGGTGAACATCGTCTACCCCCTCTTGCCGCCTAATACGACAGCGCCAGCCGTGCCGTGCGAGACACCCACATCATACCGCTGGCCAGTAGCCGGTGGCTAGTGGCTAGTAGTCAGGTGAACGGAAGCCGTAATCCGGCGCCGTAGGAGTATCCCCGGTCTACACCGTGGTTATAGACGGGAACCGGCCGCTGTCTGGAGCACCAGTGCCAACGCCTTTGCCGTGCCGATGGGGTACAGGCGTACCTGCCGCCCGACCGACTCAGCGAGCAGCGTGGCAAGCGTCGTCCTGCGCTGCTCGCCCCGGACGACTTGTGCGGCCGTCAAGCCGGTCAGCCGCCGGCGACGGCGGGGACGATGGACACTTCTTGGCCGGCTTCCAGGGCGGTGTCGAGGTCGTCGAGGAAGCGGATGTCCTCACCACCGACGTAGATGTTGACGAACCGGCGTAGCGTGCCCTGCTCGTCAAAAAGGCGCTCCTTGAATCCCGGATGCTGGCGCTCCATATCGTCGAGCACCCCGCCAACCGTCGTGCCCTCGGCCGTCACCGCGGCGGCGCCACCCGCTAACTGCCGCAGGGGAGTAGGAATCCGCACCGTCACTACCATCAACCGCTCCTTTGTTGCGAGGTTCTCGTCGTCGCTCGACCGGCGCTACTCTACCAGCGCCGGCTCGGCGCCGACCGGCGTGCGCGGCGGTGTGAGGCCGAGCGTGGCCTCGAACGACCCGATGGTCGAGTCCACGGAGACGGGCTGTCGCGCCACAGTTTCGACGGCCTCCAACGTCTTGAGGCCGTTGCCCGTGATGTAGGCCACCACACACTCGTCGGGCTGCACCACGCCGCTGGCCGCGAGCTGCTTCAGGCTGGAGATCGTGACACCACCGGCCGTTTCCGTAAAGATACCTTCGGTCTCCGCCAGCAGCTTGATCGCCGCCGCGATATCCGCATCGCTGCTGATCGTCATGCTCCCGCCCGTATCCTTGACAATACGGATGACGTAGTAGCCGTCGGCCGGGTTGCCGATAGCCAGCGACTTGGCAATGGTGCGCGGCTGCCGCACGGGCCGTACCGCCTCGCGGCCGGCCAAGTACGCTTCCGAGACCGGCGCGCAGCCCTCCGCCTGGGCTGCCGAGATGCGGACCTGGCCCTCGGCGACCAGCCCGACCTTCTGTAGCTCACCGAATCCTTTGTAGAGCTTGGTCACGAGCGAGCCGGAGGCGACCGGCGCGACTACGTGATCGGGCAAGGTCCAGCCCAGCTGCTCGGCGACCTCGAACGCCAGCGATTTACTCCCTTCGGAGTAGTAGGGTCGCATGTTGATGTTGCAGAAGGCCCACGGGTAGGTGTCGGCCAGCTCGCTACAGAGGCGATTGACGTCGTCGTAGGAGCCGTTGACCGCGATCAGCTGGGCGCCATAGGATCGCGCATGGACTAGCTTGCTCGCCTCGGTATCGCCGGGCAGGAACACGTAGGCTGCCATGCCCTCGCGGGCGGCGGCGGCGGCCACGGCGCCGGCGAGGTTACCGGTCGAGGCGCACGCAAACGTCTCGAAGCCGAATTCGCGCGCCTTCCTGATCGCTACCGCCACCACACGATCCTTGAAGGAATAGCTGGGGTTCACGCTGTCGTTCTTGATCCAGAGATTACGCAGGCCCAGCGCCTGGCCCAGCTGGCGCGCGCGCTGGAGCGGCGTGAAGCCCACGCGATGGCCGTCGTCATCGCCGGGACGCTCGACCGGCAAGAGTGGCCAGTAGCGCCAGAGCGAGAGTGGCCCGCGCTCGATGGCCTCACGGGAGAGCGTTTGCCGGAGGGCCGGGTAGTCATAGGTCACGTCGAGCGGGCCAAAGCAGAAGTCACAGACGTGGATTGGCTCAATGGGATACGTGTTGCCACATTCCCGACATTGCAATCCACCGAGACGCCCATTTTCCATAGCTATCGTGATCCTCACTTCGAGAGTTGAGCAGTGCTGGCACCGGTGCGACACGCCACTCTGTCCACCGGGGCGGTAGAGGGCCGTGGCGGCAGCCTAGCGCCCGTTTGTCACCGGTCAGGCCAGCGTTGGTCAGTGGTGCGGATGCGTTTCACAAAAGCAAAAGCCCCCCGTCTCCAGACGAGGGGCCTCACCGTAGCAGTGGTACAGCCTCCCTTATCTTGCAGCGAAACACCGCTGCCGGAGTTGGCACCTGGTCCGCGCCGAGCGGACTGGTTGCCGGGCTTCTTAGGGCCGGTTCCCTCCACCTCTCTGGATAAGAGTGTTACTGTATGCAGTTTTAAAGCACCAGCGTGTGCTTGCGGAGTGACTATAGCACGGTATTCACGGACCGTCAACCAGGATACGACGCTTAGGCTGCAACCTGCTCGTGGGTACGCGCCTCACCTCCTTGACGGACCAAAGCCGCACGGATGGTGCCAGGGGTCGCGGGCCAAAACTCCGGCGGTCGCAGGCCCCCGCTGTCTGTCCAGCAAGGCCGGAGTTTTGGCCCGCGAGTGGTGCGGCTTTGGTCCGTCACCCGGCCCCCGCTCCATCGCCAAGCGAGAGAGGGGTGTGTTGATGATGGTGGCAGGGGGTGCGGCGCGGGCGAGCCGGCTCGACAATAGCGACAGCGACGAAAAACTGCGATATTTATGGGGTAGGTAGTAGGCGCTACGCTTGGAGCTGTCATAAGAGGAGCTATCGTGAGACACAGGTTCGTTGCCCTTTTCATTGCCGGCTTGCTCGCTCTGCTCGCGGTGCCGACGGCAGCGGCAGCCGAATGCGAGTTTGTCCTGGGGTTCAAGACGCTCAAGACGCTGATTGACGCTGCCGAGGGACCGGACAAGGCCGGCACCTGCTTGGAGAACGAGTGGTTCGCCCCGGAGCGTGGGGAGGCGCTGCAGCGGACCACCGGTGGCCTCCTGGCGTGGAGCAAGGCCGATAACCGGACGGCTTTCACCGACGGCTATCGCACCTGGCTCAACGGGCCGTATGGTCTGCAATTCCGCCTCAACACCGAGCGGTTCGATTGGGAACGCCCGCCGGAGAGCACCATCGTCACTCGGCTGAGAAGAAATGCCGAGTCGTTCGAGTACGCCATTGGGCAGTCGGGAGGGACGCTGACCTATGCGACCATCTCCGAGCCGCTGACCTTCAACTTGGCCCTGGCCAACGACGCCGGGTCGTCGTCGTACCTGGGGTACCTCTTCGAGGGCTTGACCGAAACCTCATGGCTCACGAACCGGGTCGAGCCGACACTAGCCGAGTCTTGGGAACGTTCGGATGACGGTCTGACCTGGACCTTCCACCTGCGTCGGGATGTGCAGTGGCACGACGGGCAACCTTTCACCGCCCAGGATGTGGACTTCACCTTCAACCGGATCATCTACAACGATGACATCCCCGCCAGCAGTCGTTCGTCATTCAACTTCCGGTTTCGGGACGAGGAGAGCGGCCAGTGGCAAGAAGCGCGGATGACCGTCGCGGCGCTCGATGACTACACCGTCCGGGTCGTGCTGCCGGTGCCCTTTGCCCCCTTCCTTCGCTCCATGGGCACCACGATCTACCCCAAGCACCTCCTGGAGCAGCACGTAGACGACGGCACGTTTGCTGCCACGTGGAGCCTTGACACGGACCCGGCCGAGATCATTGGCACCGGGCCCTTCACCATCGAACGCTACGACCCCGGCGACCGCATAGTCCTGCGGCGCAACCCGAGCTACTGGCTTAGGGACGCTGCCGGCAACCGCTTGCCATACCTGGATACGATCACTTTCCTGCTCGTCCCGGACCTGGCGACTGAGCTTGCCAAGTTCCAGGCGAGGGAGGTGGACGTGCATGGTGTCTTGGGTGAGGAGTATGCCGGCCTCAAGCCGCTGGAGGCGGAAGGAAACTTCACGATCTACAAGCGCGGCCCCGCTTTCGGGACGACGTTCCTGGGCTTCAATATGAACCCCGGCACGAACCCGGAGACGGGGGCGCTCTACCTCGCCCCAGAGAAGCTGGAGTGGTTCCGCAACAAGCAACTCCGCCAAGCCGTCGCGCACAGTATCGACAAGGACGCGATCATCAACGATGTCCTGCACGGACTTGGCTACCCGCAATGGGCCTCCATCAGCCCGGCCGCGGGTGATTTCCATAACCCGAACGTCCGTAGGTACGAATATGACCTCGCCAAGGCCAATGCAATCCTCGACGGTATCGGCTGGAAGGATACCGACGGGGATGGAATCCGCGAGGACGGTGCGGGTCGCAAGATCGAGTTCTCGCTGGTGACGAATACGGACAACAGCGTGCGCGAACAGGCCGGTAGGATCATTCAGCAGGGTCTCAAGGAGATCGGCATCGAGGCAGACTACACGCTGATCGATTTCGGCGAGCTTGTCTCCCAGCTGACCAGCACCTATGACTGGGAGACCGTAATCATCGGCTTCACCGGCGGAACGGACCCCTATAGCGGCATCGGTTTCTGGCACAGCAGTGAGGACCTGCACCTGTGGTACCCGAACCAGCCGCAGCCGGCGACGGAATGGGAAGCGGAGATTGACGATCTGTACGTCATGGGCAGCCAGGAGCCGGATCGGGACAAGCGTGTGGCGTACTATCACCGCGCCCAGGAAATCGCTGCCGAGCATGTGCCGGTCGTCTACACCACCCTCTCCGAGCGGCTGACGGCCGTCCGCAATATCTTCGGCAACACGACGCCCACCCTGTATGGGCTGTGGGATATCCGCTACCTCTACCGCACGGCGCCGTAAGCCATGCTTCACCCCTGGGCCTCTCTGACCAGTGGCTAGTGGTCAGGGGAGAGGGGGAGTCTGAGGTCCCCACCTCATCACTGCGGCTTGCGCCGGAGTCCAGGCCGCGGCCTTCTGGATTCCGGCCTAGGCCGGAATGGGAACCACCTGGGCGCGATGAATCGTGCCCCTACGACGCGGCACGTACTTACGCTGTGCTCTCTGTGGCTGATTGGAGATGGTGGGCTGGCTACACGATCAGCATGGCATCGCCGAAGCTGAAAAAGCGGTAGCGGAGGCGCAGCGCCTCTTGGTAGGCGTCGAAAAGTAGTGCGCGGTCGACAAATGCCGCGACCAAGACGAGCAGGGTCGAGCGGGGTAAGTGAAAGTTGGTGATGAGGGCATCTACGACCCGGAATTGATGCCCCGGTGTGATGTAGAGTGCCGTCCAGCCGCTCGTCGCCGACAAGCCGAGGGGTGCGCTACGCTCCAAGCTCCCCGGAGCGTGGGCCGGCGCCGCGGAGGTGGTGGTCCCAAGCTCCGGCGGCTCGGCGGCCAGCGTGCGGGCTTCCTGGGGGCTGCTGGCCAGCGGTGGGCCACCGGCTGCCGCCAGCGCCGCGGCCTCCAGCGTCCGTACCGCCGTTGTCCCGACGGCAATCACCCGCCGCCCGGCGGCGCGCGCGGCGTTGATCGCCGCTGCCGTCTCCGCATCGAGCGCGACGTACTCTGCGTGCATCCGATGGGTTTCTACCGTCTCGGTGCGAATCGGACGGAACGTGTCCAGCCCGATGTGCAGCGTGACGAACGCCAACCCCACCTGCTTGGCTCGGAGGCGGTCGAGTAGCCGCGGCGTGAAGTGCAAGCCGGCGGTCGGCGCCGCGGCCGATCCCTCGTGCTGGCCGTAGATCGTCTGATACCGTGCCGCGTCGGTTAGCGGACGCTGGATATAAGGCGGGAGCGGAACCTGCCCGTAATGCGCCAGCACTGCGTTCGGCGCCGCCAGCGGACGCACCAGCATGCCACCGGTGGCCGTGCGCGCGCCGACCTCGATCCGCGAGTCGGGCGGCTGCTCAGAGGGGGTGGCTCGGCCCAGCCCATCTTCCGGGCGACGCTCCCCGGCCGCGCGGCCCGGTGGCTCGATCAGCGTGAGGGTGGTGCCGGCGCGCAACCGCCGCGCCGGGCGCGCCAGGGCCTCCCACCACCCCGCGCGCACGGGTCGCAGCAGGAGTAGCTCGACACCGGCGCCGCCGGGCCGCTGCGCCCAGAGGCGGCCGGGGATGACCCGTGTGTCGTTAGCGACCAGCAGATCGCCGGCTCGGAGATAGTCACCGATGTCGGTGAAGCGGCGGTGCTCGAAACGACGCGCGGCGCTCTCGCGGTGGATTACCAGCAGCCGGGACGAGTCGCGGGGCGTGACCGGCGCTTGGGCAATCAGGGCCGGCGGAAGAGCGTAGTCGAAGGCGGCCGTGCGTACCATCTTTTTCAGCTTACTGCATTGCGGAGGAGATACCGGAGGTCACATGGATTACAGCCAGGGTCTTTCCATGTGTCACCACTGTGTCACCACTGTGTCACCACTTCGACAGGCTCAGTGCAGGCTCTGAGCGGAGTGAAGGGTCACTCTCCCGTGGCCGAGATTCTTCGCTCCGCTCAGAATGACCGGTTTGGCGGCGACTTTGGAAAGGCCCTCGGTTACAGCAGCCAGCCCTGCCGCGGTGACTCGTCGGCGCCGTCGGTGGGATGCGGCAGTCCGAGGTGCCGGGCCGCCAGCGGCGTCGCCAGCCGGCCCTGGCGGGTAGGTTGGAGGTAGCCCAGCTGGATCAAGTACGGCTCGTAGACATCCTGGATCGTTTCGCTCTCCTCGCCGACTGCTGCCGCAATCGTATCCAGCCCCACCGGGCCGCCACCGAACTTCATCAGGATCGTCCTGAGAATGAGACGATCCACCTCATCGAGGCCTTGCGCGTCAACTTCGAGCATCGCCAGCGCGTCACGCGCTACGGCCACCGTGATCGAGCCGTCGGCGCGGACCTGGGCGTAGTCGCGCACCCGCTTGAGCAGCCGGTTGGCGACGCGCGGCGTGCGGCGCGAGCGACGGGCAATCTCCAGCGCGCCACCGGCTGCTATCGGCACGCCCAAGATTCCGGCCGAGCGGGTCACGATCTGCGCCATCGCCTCCTCATCGTAGAAGTCCAGCCGGAAGACCAGCCCGAACCGATCCCGTAGCGGCGCCGTCAGCAGCGACACGCGGGTGGTGGCGCCAATGATCGTGAACGGGGGAAGTGGCAGCCGCATCGTCTTCGCTGCCGGCCCTTTCCCGATCACCACGTCGAGCGTGAAGTCCTCCATGACCGGGTACAGCACCTCCTCGACGATCCGATTGAGACGGTGAATCTCGTCAATGAAGAACACGTCACCGCGGCGCATGTTCGTCGCGATAGCGGCCAGATCGCCTTGCCGCTCGATGGCCGGTCCGGCGGTGGTTCTGATCCGCACCCCCAGCTCGTTGGCGATGATGTTCGCCAGCGTGGTTTTGCCAAGGCCCGCCGCCCCGTGCAGCAGGACGTGATCGAGCGGCTCTCCGCGGTGGCGCGCCGCCTCGATGGAGATGCGTAGCTGCTCCTTCACCCGCACCTGATTGACGAACTCGTCGTCGTCCAACCGCTGCGGGCGCAGGCTGAGGTCCAGCGCCGCATCCCCCGCCTGCATGTCTGGCCCGGTGAGACGCTCGCTCATGATTTATCCGCAGTCAGCGGCTCGCAGGTGCTCGTAGCCGTTCAGTCACTTTGTGGCGCTAGCTCTGCCAAGGCCAGGCGCAGCCGATCCTCTTGCGTCAGCGAGTCATCTCGCGGAAGCGCCCGCACCGCCATTTGCGCTTCTACCGCAGAGTACCCCAGCGCCGCCAAGGCTTCCAGCAGCTCGCCCTCGCCCGGTCCTACCGGCAATGGTACCGCGTCCACCTTGTTCTTCAGCTCGAGGATGAGCCGGGCGGCTGTCCGGCGCCCCACCCCGGGCACGCGCAGCAGCAGCGTATCCTCGCCGTTGGCGATCTCCTGGGCTAGGCGCTCCGGCGGCGCGGTGGACAGAATGGCCAGGGCGAGGCGTGGGCCGATGCCGCTGACCGTCAGCAGTAGCTCGAACAGCGAAAGCTCGGCACTTTCCGCGAACCCATACAGGGCCAGCACCTCCTCTCGCACATAGAGGTGTGTGTGCAGGCGCACGGTTTCGCCGGGTGCCGGCAGCGCCGCGAGGGTGCCGGCGGGGACGTAGATCCGTAGACCGACCCCGCCGACGTGGAGGACGGCAAAGTCCGATCCGACCCGCTCCAGCGTGCCGTGGACAAAGTCGATCACTACCGCAGCCCCCAGCGCCGGGCGGGTGCCGCGTGGAGGTGACACACGGCGACCGCGAGCGCGTCGGCCGCGTCGTCCGGGCGGGGCGGCGCCGGGAGCCGGAACAGCGCCTGCACCATCCGCTGGACCTGGTTCTTATCGGCGCGCCCAAAGCCCGTCACGGCCTGCTTGACTTCCAGCGGCGTGTACTCCACAACCGGCACATCGCTACTCGCTGCGGCGAGGAGGACCACCCCGCGGGCCTGCCCGACGGCCAGCGCCGTCTTCACGTTGCGACTGAAAAACAGGCGCTCCACCGCGACGACCTGCGGTTGGTGCCGCTCGACGAGCGCCAGCAAGCCTCGGTACAAGGTGAGGAGGCGTCGCTCCGGTGGCTGATCGGCGGCGGTCGTCAAGCAGCCGAAATCCAGTAGCTCGTACTCGACGTTCCCCCGGACGACACCATAGCCCATGTTGGCCGTCCCGGGGTCTATGCCGAGGACGGTGGTCTGCTCGTCATCGGCACCGTCGAGGGGAATAACGGCCGCAGGCTCCACGTTCATCGTATTCATGCTACCGGAACGGATGTGCCGACCGAGGCTAGGCCGCTGCGGTAACCGGGGCTTCGGCAATGTCGAGGTTGGTGTGGATCCGCTGCACGTCATCGAACTCTTCGAGCTGCTCGATCAGCCGCATTACCCGCTCGGTCTGCCGCGACTCCAGCTTGACCGTGCTCTTGGGAATGAAGGTCACCTCGGCCTCGGTCACCGCTAACCCCTCGGCCTCCAACGCTTGCTTACCGGCCTCCAGGTCCGTCGGCGCGGTGTGGACCTCCAGCGTGCCGTTGTCCTGCATGATGTCGAGGGCACCGGCGTCAATTGCCGCCAGCGACAGCTCGTCGGCATCCTGCTCCGGGGTCAGCGACCCGATCAGGACCCCGCGCTGGTCGAAATTCCACGCCACGCACCCGGACTCACCGAGGCTCCCACCGGCGCGGGTCAGCACACTCCGCACTTCGGCCACTGCCCGGTTGCGGTTGTCGGTCACGACCTCGATATAGAGGGCCGCGCCCCCAGGGGCATACCCTTCGTAAGTGATCTCGTTATACTGCACGGCGTCGTCGGTCTCGCCAATACCGCGCTTGGTGGCCCGCTCGATATTATCGGCCGGCATATTGAAGCTCCGGGCACGCTGGATGGCAAAACGCAGCCGGACGTTCGTCGCGGGATCACCACCACCCCCGCGCGCGGCGATCTCGATCTCCCGGCCCAGTTTGGTGAACAGCTGGCCGCGCTTGGCGTCGTTGCCGGCCTTCTGACGTTTGATCTGTGCCCATTTGGAATGACCAGCCATACCCGATTCCTCCCCGCTGCCAACCCCGGCACTCCACGCCCGGCGTCTCCGTATGAGTATATCACCGGCTACGCTGCACTCCGTCCCCCACCGCCCTGTGCCCGGCAGCGGACGAGCGTCGGTTGCCGGCCATTGTCGCCCCGGTCGTCGTGTGTTAGCATCCGAGCACCAGCCACGGGAGCAACCCGCATGCCCGACAACTGGCTCGAACTGCTCGGTAGTAGCTTTGTCAGCCTCCTGCTCTCATTAATGCTGCTCCGCGTCTGGTTCCCTTTCGGTTCTCGTCGGTCCGGCAGCATCCTCTACGAAACCCGGCTGTCCCCGTTGCGCCGTCTCCTGGTGCTGCGGGGACTGCTGCTGCTGCTGACCGCGTATGTCGCCTTGGGACAGATCGAGCGCTATGTCCTCGGCCAAGGCTACTACCTGCCCGGTACCGAGTATATCGCCCTCGCCGGTGCGCTCCTCGTGCTCGCCTTGCCCATGCGCTATATTCTGACCGACCGTGGGGTGGCGATCAATAACACTGCACCGCGCCTCTGGCGCGAGTTCCGCCGCTTCGATACCCGTGGCAACCGGATCGTCTTGACGCCGCGCAAGGGTAACCGACCGCACACGCTGCACATTCCGGCCAACGAGCACAAAGCGGTGGTCCGCATCCTCAAGCGCCGCTTCCGCTGATCGCGGTATACGTGTACACTGGCCGACCGGCTTCCGAGTGGAGAGCGATGATCCAGGACACCATCTCGCGTGAGGCGGCCCGGCGCTACTATGATCGCTTGGGCGCGTATCAGGATTGGGCCGGGCGCTTCGAGGGCCGTGCCAAAACTCGCGCCTTGGCCGTGTTAGCCCCGACGCCCGGCTGTCGCGTGCTGAACGTCGGCGTGGGTACCGGCAAAGAGCACGCCCCCATCGCGGCGGCCGTCGCGCCCGACGGGATTGCCATCGGCCTCGACGTTTCGCCGGTAATGCTCCGCCTCACCCGTACCCGCACCGGGACTCCGGTGTGTCTGGGCGATGCGCGTCGGTTGCCCTATGCCAGCGCCAGCTTTGACTGTCTATTCGCCGCCTACGTGCTTGATCTGCTGCCGGCACCGGACCTACCGGCCCTCCTGCACGACTTCCGGCGCGTGCTCGTGCCGGGCGGTCGCCTCGTTTTGGTCACGCTCACCGAAGGAGTAACCCGTTCCAGCCGGGCCTTGATCGCGCTCTGGAAGCTGCTCTACACCATCAGTCCGGAGGGCTGTGGCGGCTGCCGCCCCTTGCAACTGACCGGCCTGGTGCGGCAGGCCGGATTCCGCTTGGCCAGGCGCGAGGTTGTGGTTCAATGGGGCGTGCCGAGCGAGATCATCGTGGCCACCAGCCATGACCAGTGACCAGGACCGGCTACAAGCCATAGTCGTTGCGGTTGCTCTCGATATCCCAGCGGTTGAGCTCGGCGCGGAAGGTGTGAAGGAACGAGCAACTGCCCGAAATACCTTTGACAAATTGTGAACTATAGTTTACAGTATCGGCATGGTGGATGTAGTCGAAAGCGCCACCTTCAAGCGCTGGATTCGCAGCTTGCGGGACCGACGTGCGGTCGCCCGAATCAACGCTCGCTTGAGAAACGCTTCGCTAGGCAACCTTGGTGACACCAAGCTCGTAGGCGATGGCATATCCGAGATGCGCGTCCATTACGGACCGGGTTATCGTCTCTATTTCCTGCACAAGGGCACAACCATTGTTGTCCTGCTTTGCGGTGGTGACAAGGACAGCCAACAGCGCGACATCGCACGCGCCAAACGATTGGTGCTGGACTGGAGGTAAGATATGTCCGAAACATTCACCCGCTGGGATATCACCGATCACCTGCACACCAAAGAGGATGTATGCCTGTACCTCGAAGCGTGTGCAGAGGAAGACCCAGGAGATGGCAGCCTGATTCGCGCTGCCCTGAACGATATTGCGCGCGCTCAAAACATGAGCCGCCTGGCCCGTGAAATCGGGATGACCCGCGAGGGACTTTACAAGGCGTTGTCCGAAAACGGCAACCCCACCTTTGCCACAGTGATGCGAATTACCCGTGCCTTGGGGATGCAACTGCGGATTACTGTCTAGCGAGGAGCGAGGATTCGCGCGTGATCATGTCGCTGCGGTTGCTCTCGATATCCCAGCGGCTATACTGCCCTAGGCGCGGTAACGTCATGACATGAAGTGGTCAGTTATCGGCAACGTAATCGTCGGAGCAGCCGCCGGCCTCATCGCCGGTGCAATCGCTGGCGTGATAATCGGAGTGACCGGCTCCGTGTTATACCATATTATTCTGGTCTTAACCATTGATACCCCCTCGGATGAATCGCTGGGCGTCGGCTTCGCCGTGGTAGCCGGCAGCATGATGGGCCTGCTCGTCGGCGTTCCTATCGGGCCAATCGTCGGAGCGGTCGTCGGCCCAATTGCCGGCGCCCGCAGGCTCGTCAGTGTTATCAGCGCCGCCACCGTCGGCACGTTCGCCGGTACGCTCGCCGGCGTTGCTGCGATAGTGGCCGACATATTCCTGCATAGATATGGAATCTACTTCTTGCACTATGTGACCACGTACAGCTTGATAACCGGTGTGCTCTTCAACACAGTCGTCGGTGTGGCTGCCGGCATCGGCACTGGCTGGTACGTTGGACGTACTGACAGGAATCTGACATTCAAGAGGTTCCTATGGCGCCAAAACCGAACATCGTCTTGATCTTGGATGCCGTAACGACATCGGTACGTTGGCGTAGGCGCAGGCGCTTTCCATGTCGGGATGGCGGGGGTTGCGGTTGTTCCCCGATCTCCTATCGGCTAAACTGGCAGCGAGAGCGAAAGCAATGACTACCGAGACGGCGGCACTGGCACCGGACACGCTGATACCTGACGCCGCGACGCTGGCTGGAATTCACAACCAACTCGGGCGACTGGAAGGCCAATCCGAACGGGTAGAGGGGCGTCTGGACGGAGTAGAGGGACGCCTGAACGGAGTAGAGGGACGCCTGAACGGGGTAGAGGGGCGCCTAGACGGGATAGAGGGACGCCTGAACGGGGTAGAGGGGCGCCTAGACGGGGTAGAGGGGCGCCTGAACGGGGTAGAGGGGCGGCTAGACAGGGTAGAGGGGCGCCTGAACGGGGTAGAGGAACGCCTGGATGGGGTAGAGGGACGCCTGGGAAACGTGGAAGGTGGTCTGATGCGCCTGGAAGCGCGGTTCGAGGCCACCCTGCCGTACCTGGCTACCAAGGCCGACATTGCAGACTTACGGACTGACGGGGAGCGGCTGCGGGCTGATATGGAGCGCCAACTCCGGCTGATGACGTGGACCCTTGCTGGTGTGATGCTGGCTGGGCTCACCGTCCTCGCGGCGTTGCTGCGGTTGTGGGGCTGACGGCCGCTGGCTGCGGTGCCCCCCGCTCTCCCAGCGGCTAAACTGCGCCTGCCGGGTGTCCCTGGTCCTATCTGGTAGCAGGGACGGTTCGACAGGCGCTCCGGCCGCAAAAAACGGCGTGACCATGCTCAGAACAGCGTGAGCTGTTGCGGATTCTTGTTCGCCGGTCGCCGGACCGGGCCGTCGAAGCTCACGATGTTTTCGTACTGCTTGTCGGTGAAGTAGATGATCTGCACGTTGCCCGCGCGTGGCAACGCCCCCTGGACGCGCCGGGTGTAGACTGCCGCCTGCTCTTTGCCGGCGCAGAAGCGCAGATAGACGGAAAGCTGGCACCTATCGAATCCCTGTTCGAGCAGGAACTTCCGAAACTTCGTCGCCGCCCGCCGCTCCGCCTTTGTGACCACCGGGAGGTCGAAGAGCACCATCATCCACATGAGCCGATAGCCACTGAGCACGGGCCACCTCTCAGCCCTCCGCCGGGATGGAGTCCATCAGCGGCCCTCCGGGGAAAACCAAGGCCGGCTGCCCGGTTTCATACGCTTGGGCAAGGGACTGGGCAACCCGCTCCAGGCACGTCCCGAGGGGCGTCGTTCCCCGGTCCGTTGCCATGTCCATGGTCAACACCTCCACGAGCGGCTGCTTGGTCTCCGGAGTCAGCTCCTCGTGCTCCGCGCGCACCAGCCGGACGACGACCGCGTCCACCAGGGGCCGGAACGGCTCCATCAGGTCGTCCACGAGGCACAGAGCGTTGCTGCGGTTATGGTGGTGAATGCCTACGGATGGGTGCAGGCCGGCGGATACCACGGCGCGCGCCGTCGCGGCCCGCAGCACCGTATAGCCGTAGTTCAGGAAGGGGTTCGGCCCGTCCCCAAAGCGGCTGCGCCGGAAGTCGCTCCCGAAGAGTCGCGGCCAGTAGCGCCGCGCCGCCTGCGCCTCGACGTTGTCCGGGTCGCCGGAGCGGACGCGCCGCGCCAGCACTGCGAAATCGTCGGCGGGTGCCTGGAGCAGCGTGAGCAAGCGTTGCTGCTGACCGATTTTGGCGCGCACTACGGCCTGCCAGAGCCGTTTGCAGAGCGGCCGGGACGCCTCCAACTGGCGGCGCATGCGTTGCGCCTGGACGTGGTGGCCTTCCAGCGGCCAGAGCCACGCGACCGGGCGGTAGTGCGGCCCGCACAAGACCATGGCCACGCCCCGCCGGGCCAGCTCCGTCAGCAGGCTGTTCGAGTAGGTGAGGCCGCGCGCGTTGCAGAGCAGCACTCCGATGTCGTCGAGGGGCACCCGCCCCGCCTCATTCCCGTCCTGCGAGACGGTCATGAAGCCGTGGGAGCGCGCCAGGTGCCGGCCCTCGCTTACCACCTCGACGACGCGGCCGATCATGGCGCCGGCGGCCTCGGGTCCCGCACGCGCCCGATCTCATCCACACGCACCTTGCGGAAACCCTGCTCCCGGAGTTTCTTCGCCGAATAGCTGCTCTTGCTACGATCCATTTCGCCCCGGCGTTCGCGGGCATCAACATCGGCTTCATTGTGGTCATCCAGTACCACCGTGGTAGCCCATATCTGACGCACATGCACGATGCGGCGATCCTGCCCCTTGCCCAACACGCCCATGTCGTCCTTGTGCAGCCGCATGAGGTACTTGGCGGCGGGGTCAGGTTTTCCCCGGTAGGGACCTCTGGAAGATGTGGGGCGGAACCGCTCGATATCCTCGATATCGAAGCCGGATTGATTGGCCTCGAACGTGGACACGACGACCAGCTTCCAGCTTCTGTCGCGCATCCGCCACACGTGGACGAACTCATTGCTGTCCGGCATATAGCCCTTGTACGGCTTGCCGGCGTGGTCCTTGATCGGTATGACGCGCAGGTTTTCGACCACGCGCACCCGCCGCACGCGCTGGCGCTGGCCATTGAGCAGCACACCGTCATTGGCCGCTCGCTCAACGAATTCGGCCGGCTTCTTGCCTTCCGCCTTGACCCGATCCCAGAGCGCCAGCAGTGCTGCCCGCAATGCGTCGTCCCGCACGGACTCCAGGTGTTTGCGCGTCTTGGGCCATCCGGTAGCTCCAGTCGCAAGCTCCCTGCGGGTCACGACTTCGGACGGGACATCGCCGGTCGGTGCCTCGATAAACCCGTAGGCCGTCTCGTTGTGCAGCTGGCCGGTGGTCCGGCCGGCGGTGCCGCGCGTGCCCCGATCTCTCTTATAAGAGACGACTAGGCGATCAAGGTATGGTTGCAGTTGGCGGCGGTCAAACCCTGCCCATGGGGACGCCTTACCTGCTACCGCATCCAGCCTGTTTATGCGGTCATACTGGGACGCGGCGGCGCGGGCGAACCGCTGGAGCAATCCTTGCGTCGTGTTCGCGACGACGAAGGCGTCGATAGCGTGGTGGCGGTGGTCGTCACGCTGCTTGCGCGACGGTTCACCGTCCTTGGAATCGCGCAGTATCCCTTCCAGACCCCAGCCGCGCCGCAACAGCGCGGTCATGTGACCGGGGATGGCACGCACCCGCACTCGGCCCTCGGTCTGCTCGTCGTAGAGGTAGGCCAGGTAAGTGCGGGCAGTCCGGGAGAGGTAGCGCGTCTCGTTCAGCTGGCGGTCGAGGAAGTCACGTTCGTCCTCGAACTGCTCCATCGCGTCCGGCTGGAAGCGCCAGCGCTTGTTGCCCGGCAGCTTGGCGGCGCGAGCCAGAATGGCCTCGTAGTCATACCCCGGCGGGCTGTGACCGAAGGCCTCGTAGGGTGCTCGGTTGCCTTTGACTTGGTTGGCGGCGGCGACGCAGACGACCATATTCGCTCGTGAATCGTGCAACGTCCGGGAAAACGGCAGGATATGGTCTATCTGGGTCCGCTCGGAAACCACCATCTCGAAAGAGAGTGTCTTGCCGGTGTACGGGCAGCGGCGGGCTGGTGGCTCGCCCTGCTCCTCCCACAGGCGAAGCTTGAGGCGCATATCGGGCGTATTGTCCCCCCCGGCCGACTCGAGCTGCTCCTTGTACCGCTCGTTGCGCTCCCGGCCTTCCCTTTGCTGCTTCCGGTAACGGTCGCGGTCCTCCTTGTTCGCCTTCAAGTCGCGGCCGACCTCGACGACGATCTCCTCCGGCTTGCCGTAGACGGCGATGAGCCGGTTGACGACGCGCCGGAGCTGGTTCAGGCCGATGTGGACGGTGGGGTTGGGGAACCGGCCGTAGCGGGCTACCTCGCCGTCTACCTGCGGGTCTTTCGTGGGGTCCGCGCCGACCGCGTCGCGTTCGAGCACGGCGCCGTAGTAGGGCAGCCGGGCGTGCGCCTCGGTGTTGCGGAAGTCGGAGTGATGGGGATAGCCGGCGGCGATGACGGCTTCCGAATAACCCAGTCCGGCCTCCAAGTGGGAGAGCAGCTTTCCGATGGCCTTTTCACTCAGGTCGCCGTAGCCGCTCGGCAGTGCAACTTCCGAGACGGCTTTGGCCTGCTCGTCGGTCAGCCCCCAATCCGCCATCGCCTTCCGGTGGACTTCCGCCGGGTCCTCCGTTTTGATCAGAAACCGCACGATCTCATTGCGCTCGTCGAGGGAGCGCGTCAGCCAGCGTTTGCCGAACAGCGCTTGCTTTTTCTTCCCCCTCTCTTTCTTCTCTATGAGGCGGGCAGTAGCCTCGTCACCCTTGACTATGGTCCGGCCCCCACGGCTCAGGTTGAAGGTCGCACCCGACGGCAGGCCCAGCGCCTTTACCGGCTTCTTCAGGTTGATGTCCTGGCCAGCGCGCAGCCGTTGCAGGGCGCGTTCCCGCTCGCCGGCATCCAGTCGCCGGTCCTCGCTGCCAACCTGGAGTTTCATGTTGCTGATCTCCAGCAACATGCGGAACTCCTGGAAGACCGGCAAGGCTTTGGCGGCGCGCTTCTCACCGTGCTCGAACCGGCACCAGCCCGGCTCGACCGGTCGCAGTGGTCGCTGGAAGAAGATGATGTCGTGCAAAGTGTTCCATTGGTCCGGAGACAATGCCTGGTGCGACTCCTGCACCTCTCGGATCGCCGCAAACTCGGCCTCATACATGACTCGATCCGGGTAGAATTCCACACCAGGCCGGAAACGTGCCGTTTGGCCTTGCTTCAATTGCCGCGCCAGGAATTCGCCCAGCGTGCGCGCGCCGCTCTCCGCAATGGACTTACTAAGTCCCTCGATCTTCGGACCGATCTGCTTGGCTGCACTGTCGTCATCGCCGCTCGCCTTGCGATTGGACTTGAAGCCGCGCCGCTGGTCGAGATGGAAAATCGCACGTCCTAGCTCATCGGGCTGAAGCGGCTGGTCGAGGGCCGTAGCGCGGAGCGTGTAGGGATCGAGCTTGGCCAGCTGCTTGCGCGCGTCTTTATCCGCTGGCATGAGACCGCAAGCGATGAGTGCCTGCACCAGGTCAGTCCGTCGCTGTAGGTAGCGGTCGCGGCGCCGGCGTTGGCCGCGCGCGACACGCCGGGTCGCTGCGTTCGAGGTTTGCGATTGGGGATCACGTCCGTCCGGGAAGACGCGGACGCCCATGTCCAGCACCCCGCAGGGCTGGTCGTCCGCGTCAAGTGTGACGGCGGCCCAGCCGATGGAGTTCGTCCCGAGATCAAGCCCCAGACGGTAGCGCATACAGTCCCTCCTTGTGTGGTTGCATAACCTGTGAGGGAGTATCATACTATGCAAAGGGTTGGGAGGCAACTGACCTATGCCGGTTGCCCCCCGCTCCCGTCGGCTACACTTTCCGGGCGGTACCGGACTCTCCGGCGGCGTTGATTTGCTATGGTACGGGCGCCGCGTGCTGACCTGGTTGACGTGACGGGTGGCGGCTGAGAGAGGTATGGGAGCATGACGGCTACCGAGGCGGCATCAACGCCAGCATGGGCGGACCCGGATGCGGCGACGGTGGCCTGGCGCGCTCGAGTCGACGACCGGCTGGATACCCTGACCGCTGACGTGGGGCGCTTGAATACACGCCTGGATCGGATGGAGGCGCGTTTCGACTCGACGCTGCCGCACCTCGCCACGAAAGCCGATGTGGCACAACTCCACGCGAACATGGAACGTGCCATCAATGCGTTGACCTGGAAACTGACGGCGATCTTGGTAGCCGGGGGCGCGGCACTGGCGGCGTTCCTGCGTTGGTTGGCTGGCTAGTAGCGTGAGGGAAGCGTGATGATTACCGAGACGGAACCGGAAACGGCCGCGGACGTGGGCTGGCACACGCGAGTAGACGACCGCCTAGACAAGGTAGAAGGCCGTCTGGGGCAGTTGGAAGTTGGCCTAGCGGCGGTGCAAGCACACCTGCCGCATCTGGCGACCAAGGCGGACCTGGAACGCGCAATCAATGCGCTGACGTGGAAACTGATCCTAGCCAGTGTAGCCCTGGCCGGTGTGGTGATCGCGGCCGTTGCTGCTGCGGCTGCGTGGATCAAGCTGTTTTAGTGGTTGCGGTTGCTCCCCGTTCTCCCATCGGCTACACTCTCAATCGCCCACTCACGAGCGGCGGCAAAGTTGCGGTTGCTCCCCGTTCTCCCATCGGCTACACTAGATGGCAGGACTAGCAGCCAGGTTCCTCTCTGGTAGTTGTGGTTGCTCCTGGGGCGGGAAATTGTCTCCGGCACACCCGGAACAGGGGGCGCGGCGCCGTTTTTGCCAGCTACTACCGTGCTTGCCGCTAGGGTGGACCTGTGCTAAAGTCTGCCCGGCAGCAGTGGTGCCGATGGGAGAGCGGGGAGTTAGGGATGTGTCGCTCCAGCGGCACTACCAACCGTTAACAAGGTTAAAAGTCCACCAAATGCACTGCCGTCCTACGGGGCGGGGTCCAGATGCGCCGCCATCCTGCGGGGTGGCGGCTTTCTGCTTTCCTCCCGGCGGCACGTTTCCCGCCAGCTTTGGTCCCCAGCCTCCTAGCGGCTAGACTCCCTATAGGAGGATAAACCCACATGAGCACTCCCGGACAAACCGCCTACGTCTGTGCCAAGTGCGGCAGTAACGACTACGAAACGGACGAATTCCGGGCCACGGGCGGCAATCTGGCCAAGATATTCGACGTGCAGAACAAGAAATTCATGACCGTATCGTGCCAGGACTGCGGTTACACCGAGCTGTATAAGGGCGACACCTCGACGCTCGGCAACGTCCTGGACCTGTTTACCGGCGGGTAGCATCACGTTGCGCTTGTCCGCCCGCTACCGGCGCTCCGATTGCCCGTTAGGGAACTGAGCAGCGCCGTTGCCCAGGCGGGGAGCGCGCCGCTGCCGCGCCGCACTGAGGGGATGACGAAAGATGGCAGCACGTGAGCATGTCCGGATTGGCGCACACCTCAATGGTGGCGTGAACAAGGCCAGCGCCCATGCCGACCGGATCGGCCTGCGCGCCGGACCAATTCAGCTCTTTGCCCGTAGCCCCTCCGGCTGGCGCACGCCCAACCACAAGGACGCGGCAGTGGGCAAGTTTCGCGCCGCGTGTGCGGAGCGCGAGCTTGGCCCGGCCTTCATCCACGGCATCTACTTGATGAACTTTGCGTCCCTCGATGAGCGTATCTACCGGAACAGTCTTAATGCACTGACCGACGAGTTCCGCATTGCGGCGCGCTTGGGCGTATCGGGAATCGTGATTCATCCTGGCGCGGCCAAGGGTCAATCGGTGCCTGAAGCGTTGGATCGCGCGGCCGGGGCGCTGCGTCAGTGTCTCGATGCGACCGCAGACGATGCCGGTGCGGTCGAGCTGCTGCTGGAGACGTGCGCCGGTCAAGGCACCACCCTCGGGCGCACGTTCGAGGAGCTAGCCGGGCTGCTGGAGCGCCTCGATCACGATCCCCGGGTGGGCATCTGCCTCGACACGTGCCACATGCACGCCGCCGGCTACAGCTTGACGCCCCGCGCCCACCAGTCGGCCGGGGCGCCGGCGGCGACCGACGCAGCGCCGCCCAAGAAGTCGCGCCGTACCGTCGTGCGACAGACCGCCTCGCTCGAAGAGACGGTGGCAGTCTGCGAGCAGACGGTGGGACTGTCGCGGCTGCGCTTGGTGCATGCCAACGATTCCAAGGTGCCGTTCGGCACGAACCGCGACCGCCACGAAAACATCGGCTGCGGCACGATTGGCGAGACGGATTTTGCAGCGGTGCTCGCCCACCCGGCGTTGCGGGGACTCCCGTTCGTCCTGGAAGTGCCGGGCTTCGACAAGAAGGGGCCGGATGCGCCCAACCTGGCGGCGCTGCGCCGCCTCGCGGGCTAGGCAGCCTAATCCCCGGCTGCCCTCACCCCAACCCTCTCCCACGGGGAGAGGGAGCATGGCTCTCATTCCGGTGGCACGCTACACTGCGACACGATCCGCTGCGGCCGCGAGAGCACGTGCGATGAGCGCTTCGCCCTCGGCGAGGAAGATCACTGCCGACTCGTCATCGTCGGACTTGGTTTCGTCTACAGCCAACAGGCCCAGGTCCTCCGCTGCCACGCGACCGCGCTCGGCAATCGTATCCGCGATGGTCTGCAGGGCCTCCGCTTCGGGATCAAAGTCGGCGAGGAGGTTGGCCGACGCTCCGGACCACAACTCATAGATCATAACCCTAGTATACCTCCCGTGGCACGCTACACCGCGACGCGGTCCGCTGCGGCCGCGAGAGCACGTGCGATGAGCGCTCCGCCTTGGGCAAGGGCATGGATTTCCCCGTCTTCATCTTCAGCGCCGAGAGCCAAGCTCGCTGCGAAGGCCCGGTTATCCCGGGCGACCTGGGCGGCCACAACCTGCAGCGCTGTTTCCTCGGTATCGAAATCAGCTAGCAAAGTGCCGGAGGTGGTACTGAGCAGAAAGTAGATCACGAGCCTCTCCTACCTCTGCGCGACACGGGTGGAGCTAAGGCCATTCGGTGGGCTTGGTGATGAACCCGCCCTGGCCATCGGGGACACGTGTCGGGAACTGTGCCTGTGCCAGGAATGGCCCGTTGAAGTGATCCGGGATCGTATGGTGCTCATCGGCCACCTGCCGTCTAGCGGCTCCTCGCGCTGCGGTGTGTGGCGGGAGTGACCAAAAAGAAACGGCCAGTCCCAAGAACTGGCCGTCCGGCACGTATACGTGCCGGGGGTTACACCACATATGATAGCAAACAGTGCAGTGGTGCTAACTTGTCATGCTGTGTGGACTGTGTCGCTCCACGAACGTCGCGGGAGAGACGGCCAGTCGGGCACGCATGACGCGCAGGGACTCCGCGTTGTTGTCGATCAGGATGAATGAGCGGCCGAGCCGGGCTGCGGCGACGCCGGTCGTGCCGCTGCCGGCGAAAAAGTCCAGCACCACGTCGCCGGGGTGCGAGGAGGCGCGGATGATCCGTTCCAGGATGCCGAGGGGCTTCTGCGTCGGGTAGCCGGTCTTCTCCTTGCCGTTCGGGCTGACAATCGTGTGCCACCACGTATCGGTGGGCAGCTTCCCTTTCGCCGCTTTCTCCGGCCCGACTAGCCCCGGTGCCATGTAGGGGATGCGGTCAATGTCCTCTACGTTGAAGGTGTAGCAGCCGGGATCCTTGACGTAGAGCAGGATGTTGTCGTGCTTGGCCGGCCACTTCTTGCGCGTGCGGGCGCCGTAGTCGTAGGCCCAGATAATCTCGTTCAGGAAGCACTCGCGCCCGAAAATGTCATCGAGCAGCACCTTGCAGTAGTGGACTTCGCGGTAGTCAATGTGGAAGTAGAGCGAGCCGGTCGGCGTGAGCACGCGATAGGCTTCGACCAGGCGCGGCCGGAGGAAGGAGAGGTAGTCGTCGAACTGATCGGCAAAGGACTTGGTGCCCCGCCTGGTCGTCTCGTAGCGCCGGCCCTGAAAGCCGGTGCGGTCGCCGGTCTCGCTGCGGACGGTCTTGAGTTGGGTGCGGATCTGTGTGGTGCCGGTGTTGAAGGGCGGATCAATGTAGATCAGGTCTACCGACTCGCTCGGCAGTGCTTCGAGAATCGGCAGGTTATCGCTGTAGTAGATCGCGTTGGGCATGGAACGACCTCCCATGTGTGGAGGTGGGATCGCTGCACTAGCGCCGCGCTGGCGGTAGTGTACCGCGCCCGGCGGCGGCACCGCCGGATGCCGCGCTTGACGGCCGTAAATGCGGTGACTCCTTGACCGGTTGCGCTGACCTCGCTACAGTCTGGCAGGCATAGCGCGATAAACAGCAGAGGAGCGGTACACAATGAGCACTTCCGGTCGTCCGGCGTATCTCTGGCTTGATGGTGAGTTGCTGCCCTGGGAGCAAGCGACGGTACATGTCAGTCTCCTGGGCTGGTCCACGATGGGCGGTGTGTTCGAGGGGATCAAGGCGTACTGGAATGCCGACCACGAGCAGCTCTACGGCTGGCAGTTCTTGGAGCACTTCGAGCGGCTGGCCGACTCCATGAAGATGCAGCGCATGTCCGTCCCGTACAGCCCCCAGGACTTGGCGGCGGCGGCCTTGGACGTGTTGCAGGCCAACAATCATCGTGGCGATGTCTACGTTCGTCCGCTGGCCTACCATGCCGATGCCGACTGGTTCGGCACCCTGGAAGACAGTCGTACCAGTGTACTGATTTGGACCAAGCCGTTCGATACCGTCTTGGGCACCGGGACCGTGCTCAAGGCCGGAGTCAGCTCGTGGACGCGCGTTTCGGATAACTCGCTCTCGCCGCGGATCAAGTGCATCTCCAACTACCAGAACAGCCGCATCGCGCTGATCGAGGCCAACCGGCACGGCTACGACCAGCCGATCCTGCTCAATGCCGACGGGAAAGTCACCGAGGGGCCGGCGTCGTGCCTATTCATCGTCCGCGACGGCGTGGCGATTACGCCGAGTACGACGAGCGGCATTCTGGAGAGCATTACCCGCCGCACGCTCTTGCGCCTCTGCGCGGAAGAGCTGGACATCCCGGTGGCCGAGCGCGAGGTGGACCGCACCGAGCTGTATATCGCAGACGAGGTGTTCTACTGTGGGACGGGAGCGGAGGTGACTCCCGTTGGCTCGGTAGACGGCTACCGTATCGGTACTGGCGGTATCGGCCCCATCACGACCCGGATCGAGCACCTGTTCCACGACCTCGTGCGCGGCTGCCATACGCGCTCGGCGGAATGGTGTACCCCGGTCTACGGCACGGCGCCCGTCAGCGCAGCCGCCGGCTGACGGTGCTGCTCCTGTGACCGGGGCGCCTTAGTGTCTGTAGATGTCTCCTCGTGGGCCGATGCGCGTCACGACCAGTTGGTGCTGGGTACGATCAAGTCGCAGGAGTACACGCCGACTCCCGACGTGAAGACTCCACTCCCCACGGCCGGTAAGTGACTTGATCCCCGCTGTGAAGGGGTCGTGTTCTAGTCGGGCAAGTGGGTCAAGGATACGTTCCTGCTCGTCTCGCGCGAGACGGTCGAGATAGCGTCGATCCGGACGCAGCAGAGTGACGTGCCATTCAGGCACGTTCCTCTCCAAGTAGCCCTTGGTGCATCGTGTCTAACCGCTGGCCACGATCACGTCCGGTCACATAGGACTCCCAAGCGGCATCCGATTGCGCGATCTCCTCTTGGCTCAACGCCTCGTCGTCAGGTGGTGCCGCGAGCAGCGCTTGCAAGACAGGATCGGCATCGGCGCTGGTCTGACGCAAATACTCTAGGAACCGCAAGGCCGCGTGAAGCTCGGTTTCAGGCAGTTGCTCGATAAGGTGGTGCAGTCTCGCCTGCACAGTCGTCGCGAATGCTCCAATACGACAGAGGAGTGCGTCAACGCGAACGGCGAGTCTCGCCCCTGCTCACTGCGGCGCCTGTGTGTCGGACGGGCTGGCCGCCCGCTCGCCAAGCCGGCGCTCGGTGCCGGCGAGCAGGCGCGAGATATTCTCGTGGTGTCGCAGCACCACCAACGCTGCGCTCGCCAATCCCCACACGGCGTAGGCGGTCGGGACGTTCCGGCGTAGTGCGGCCCCCACAAGAGACACCACGGCCACTATCGCGCCGCTGAGTGACGCGAGGGAGGCATACCGTGTCCGCCAGAGTACGAGCACACCGACGCCCACAACAGCACATGTCGTCGGCGGATGCAGCAGTATGAGGCCGCCAAGCGACGTCAGCACGCCCTTGCCGCCACGAAATCCGGCGAACAGGGGCCAGTTGTGGCCGACGGCCGCAGAGAAGGCTGCCAGCCCGTGCATCCAACGCTGCTGAGGATAGAGCTGGCGGATGAGCAGCACCGCCAAGAGACCCTTCAGAAAGTCGGCCGCCGCAACGCACAACGAGGCGCCCGGTCCCAGCGTGCGGAGCACGTTTGTGGCGCCGGTGCTGCGACTGCCGTAGTTACGCACGTCAATCCCACCGTAGAGACGACCGACAAGTAGCCCGGTGGGGATGGCGCCGAGGACGTAGGTGAGCGACGCGGTGACGACAAACCGTACCAGCCACATAATGCTTGTGATCCTGCCCTTCCTGGCAGAGCGACCCAGTACACTACTGCCGCGGTTATTGTGCCAGGTTGCACGGCCTCCCGGCGAGCGCGCCGCTGGAGCGGTTGAGGTGGCGCGGTCGGGTCGCCGGAGGACCCCCGTCGTAGGTGTTGGCTACAATAGTCTTCAGCGGTCGCCGATTGCCCACGACAATGGATACGTCTGCGGAGGTCTATCGCCTGTTCGACCGGGTGACTGCTGCTCTACCTGGTCCCGTCCCCTTCAGCGCGGTCTATGCCGATCTGCGCTGGCCCGCCGCGAGGAGCGCCGACCGCCCTTACGTGGCGATGAATATGGTCACCACTATCGACGGCAAGGTGGTCGTCGGAGGCGCCGGGACGACAAAACTGATCGGTAGCGACATTGACCACGCGCTCATGGCGCGGATCAACCTGCAAGCCGATGCGATTCTCGGGGGCGCTGGCACGGTACGGGCGGACGGGTTGCGCTATCCCCAGATTACACCCGCGACCCAGCAGGAGCGGCAGGAACGAGGCTTGTGCCCGCGGCCGCTGTGGATAGTCGTGAGCCGGCGGGGCGAAATGTCCTTGGACGCCCCCTTCTTCCGCACGGATCGGACCAACTTGGCCGCCATCGTATCGAGGGCTGCCAGCCGCAGCCAAGTTGCCGCGCTTGATGAGCGGGTACAGGTGATCCGGCTAGGGGCAGCCGGCAGCGTTGCGCTGGACGCCCATGAGGTGCTCGCCACGCTCCGACACGATTGGGGCGTACAACGGCTGGTCTGCCTGGGTGGCCCGCGCACCAACGCCTGGCTCATCGCGGCGGGTCTGGTAGACGAGCTATTCCTCACCGTTGCGCCCAAAATCCAGGGTGGCGCCGGCGGTACGACCGCTGTCGAGAGGGGTGGCTTCTCCCCCCTCGCGCTCGTCCGGCTAGAGCTGCTCTCGGCGTACCGCGCCGGGAGCGAGCTGTTTCTGCGCTATCGCTTTCCTGACCAGGGCTGACGACGCATTCCCGAACCCGTTTTGGTACAATCTGAATAGCAGCGCGTCGCGCCAGGCATCCGTAGCTCAATTAGGCAGAGCAGGGGCCTCTTAAGCCCAAGGTTGAAGGTTCGATTCCTTCCGGATGCACCCCCACCTCCCTCGGAGTGCGATCCCTTCAACTCCCCTCCCGGCCGTCTGTCGCATGGAAGCTGTAGAGGTCGGCGTTCTCCAGGTAGAACTTCAAGCGGATGCGTTGCCCGGTCATCTTGACGATAGCCCGGCGATCCTGCTCCCATGTGTACGGGTGCGCGGTGCTGTCGCGGTAGCGGAAGACGTCGGCGTCGGCGCGGGTCAGTCCCGGGATGGGCGTCAACTCCTCGTCGAGCACCTCGACCCACACGCCGCCGTTGCCCCCACCGCCTACTATCGAGGCATTGATCCGCAAGATGCCGCCCGGCCACACGAACGGTTTCGTGACCAGCGTGCCGGGGAAGCGGTGCGCGCGGAGGGAGCAGAACCCGTCGGCCCGCAACTGCGCGAGGCCCAGCGCCCGACCGAAGGTCAGGTGGCGCTTGCCGTGCATGGCCGGCCCACCCCAATAGTAGAACCAGAGCGTGTCCATGCTCCCCATCAGGTAGGGGCCGCGGGAGGCATGAGACGTGCGGATCGGTGGCGAGAGCGCGGTGTCCGTTGCCTGGCAATCGAAAGCGCCGGCCGCGGCGCCGCCCGGTGCGCGCGGCAGGAACGTTCGGCGGGGACGCAGCCGCTGCCACGTGATGGTGTCGCGGCTCGTCATTAGCTCCATTTCGGCGTAGGGATCGTCGGTCTCCCAGTACCACTGGAAGAGGCCGACATAGGTGTCCCCGTACCGGAAGGCGTGGGCGTGGTACACCTGCCCCGCCGGGTCGTCTTCGAGGTCGGGGGTGAGAATGCGCTGTGGGCTGCTCGCGGCACGCTCCGCATTGATCGCCACCCGATGCACCGACCGCACCAAGCCCCACTGGTGCATGTCCGCCAGCCCCCGGCTCAACAGCAGGTAGGGATACTCCGGATCGGTGCCCTTGAGCGCGGTGCAGCGGTCGCCCATGCCGTGCTCGACGCCGTGCGGCATGGGGCGCTCCCACTCCCAATGCACGCCGTCCGCCGAGCGCAGAATGTAGCCCTTGTAATCCGCGGTTCCGTGTACCGACGCGCTGAGAATGAGCGTCCATGGCGTCGGCTCACGTTCCGGCTCGTAGAGAATGGTCGGCCCCGAGACACTGCCGACCTTGCCCAGATCGAGGACGATGTTGGTCTTTTTGCCGTTGTGCCCGCGGTACACGTCCAGCTCCGGCCGGGTCCAGTGGATGCCGTCCGGCGACGTAATCAGGCAGATGGCGTAGATGATCTCCGGGTAGGCCGGTGGGTAGAGCGTGACGTACCAGGCTTTCCAGAGGCCGTCTTGCGGGTCAATGTAGACGCCAGCGAGATAGACGATCCCTTGGCCTTCCCAGGGTGCGCCCACGGTGTAGAGGGGATTAGCGGGGTGCTTCCGGGGCTGGTGGATAATCCGCTGGAGGCGGACGGTCTGCTCGATGATCTCATCGTCTAGGAACAGTTGCGTGCGGCGTGGATTCATGGCGTGTTTTCGCCTCCCTTGCGTGCAGGGCGGCCCGCCGATTATCGCGCTCGGGCCATTTATCCCGCTGTCCAGTGCAGGATAGGCCCATGAGGGTAACAGGCAGGGTTACGGAGCGGGTAACGGTGGGATACTAGCTGTAGTTCAGCTCTTGCACCAAGTCCTTGAACCCGATGACCATTCTGCGGATTTCCCGCGGGTTCGAGTCAACCAGCTTCTTTAGCTCGACCTCCGTAGAAGTCGCTGCTTCACGACTTGGCAGTACCCCAAACCACACAAGTTTCGGGTTCCGGCCGGCCGTGGACTTGGTGTGACCGTCGCGGTGCTCCGAGAGGCGCTCGCGTAGCTCTCTGGTCTGGCCGGCGTAGAAGCGCCCACCATCCAGCTTCAGCAGATAGACGTAGAAGGTTTTGGTCTTGGCGTCGCGCACCTCCCAGTGTGGGGAATACTCAGGTTTGTACCGACTTCTGGACCGGTTTCCACCCTTGCTGCTCCCGGCTGAGGACCGTCGTCCACTATTGCGGCAATCGAGGCACACCTCGTAGTCGGCATCCTTAAAGAGGCCGCAGCCCGGACATTCGTCAATGTCACTTGCTTGGAAGTCCTGAAAGTGCTCGTAGCAGAAGATGTGGTCTTCCCGAATCCGCTCATCGCAGTCCCAGAACAAACAGGTGTTGGAGTCGTATGTCCAATCGGGCATGACTGACCTTATCATCCCCTGTGTCCTTACCAATTCTAGCCGCGCGACTAGGTTTGGGGGACCTCAAGCATCTCCTGCACCAGCGCAATCCCCCCTTCGATGGCCCGCTCGATCAGTACGCGGCCCTTCTCGCCGGTCGCTTTGGCGCTATTGGGGCTGGCATTGTAGGCCATCGCTTCCGGCCGCAGGTTTTCCGGAAACGCATGCATCGTCACGGCCGTCTCGAATTCCTGCGCGTGGCCGGGCATGCTCCCCGTCTCCAGCACTTCATTGGCGAAGTCGCGCGGGATCAGGTCCCAATAGCTGCACGAACGCAGGTCAACGGGCGCTTGCGCCGCCTCCTGCACGCGCCGGTTGTAGTCGCCGTGCGAGAAGCTGGCTAACGTGTCGCCAAGCTCCGGCTGCTCGCCGTGCGCGTTGCGAAAGTAGAGCTGCCATTGTGGGAGCGCGCTGCGGATCACGGCCACGTTGCCGCCATGACCGTTGAGGATGAGCACCTTCCTGACGCCGTGCCGGACAAGGCTCTCCACGGCGTCGAAGAGCACGGCCAGCCAACTGCCGGGGCGGGCCGAGAGAGTGCCGGCAAACCCCATGTGATGCTCGGCAATACCGATTGCCATCGGCACCGCGACGATCACGTTGGGATAGAGCCGTTTCGCTACCCGCTCCGCGACGTAGGTGCTCGACACGATATCCTGTTCCAACGCCAGGTGCTCCAGGTGCTGCTCGATACTCCCCGTAGGCAGAATTGCCACTTGGTAGTGCTCGGCCGCGAGGGCCGTGCGGAACTCCCGACGAGTTAGCTTTTCCAGGCGAATCTCTTGCTCGCGCATGTCTGCCCCTTCCCCGTGTGTATCCGATGGGCGCACCAGGCGAGCGCAGTATAGAGTACCGGGCGTACACGGGGCTTGAATTCGGCTGCCGTGTTATGCTGCGGACACACCTGCGATCACCCCCACGTACCAAGAGGCGAGGACCGGAGGGCGATGCGCGTCTTGCCGGGAGGAGCGTGCCGATGAAGATTACCGCTATCGAGATCATTCCGATCTATCCCCGTATCGCTGCCCGCAACGAGCGGTACCAGGTGCGATTTCGCAGCATCAATCGGCGCACGGTATTTCGGGTCGACACCGACGCGGGCGTGACCGGCTACGGTGACTATCGTTGCCCGGCGCCGCCACGCTCTACCGTCGAGCCGCTGATCGGTCGCAGCCCGTTCGACTTCATCAACAATGACTTCAATCCCGGCCTCGGCGGTGCTCTCTACGACGTGATGGGGAAGTACCTGGGTGTCCCAGCGTACAAGCTGATGGGACAGAAGGTGCGCGAGGCCATCGCGGTCGCCGCCTGGACCCGGCCTGCAGCGCCGGCGCAGTTCCGCGAGGAAGTCCAACGTGCTGTCGCCCAGGGCTACACCATCTTCAAGATGCACACTTCGGAAATCCACGATGTCCTGGAGCAGACCCGCGTCGTGGAGGAGGTTGCCCCGCCCGGCTTTCGACTGCACTACGACTTCAACGGCAATCGCACCCTGGCAGCCGTCCTGCCGACGATCCGCGCGCTGGAAGAGGACCACCCTATCGTGGGCTATATCGAGGACCCGCTCGTTCGCAGCGACCTGGATAGCTGGCAGCGGCTCCGGGCGCAGACGCGCATACCGCTCATCATGCACGTTCCGCCGCTCGGTGGCGTACAGGAGATCATCCACGGCGTCGCCGATGCCTACATGGTGGGAGAGGCCGGGATCGGCGATGCGCTGATCCGTGGCCTGGCCTACGGCCGGGCCAATGTCCAGACTATCGTACAGCTCACCGGCGGCACGCTGACCAAGGCGTTGGCTCTGCATCTGGCCGCGGTGCTCCCGACGGTTGGTCACTCTATCAACCTCGACGACCAATACGAGGATGACATCACCACCGAGCGTATTCCGGTCATCGAGGGCTACTCACCGGTACCGGAAGCGCCGGGGTTAGGCGTGGAGGTTGACGAAGCGGCCCTGGCGCGTGCCGCGGCCCGCCAACCCGCGGTGATCCCGCGCTACGTGTCCGTGTTACACCTGCCCGGCGGCCACACGCTCTACACGCCGACCTTTCCCGCGGTCAGCCGGTTGACGGGCTACGAGGAAGGCACGATCCGGGGCCTCCGCGTCGAGCTGTGGGAGGAAGACGGCTCGCCGGAGTTCGCGCGCCTCTACGAGCGCGTCCACAACGAGGGAGTGGTCACCGCCAATGATTCCTGATACCCCGGCGCCGGCCGCCAGGTGGCCTCTCAGGGCACGATGCCAATGGTGAGCGATGACCGGTAGCCGGCGCCGGCCGCAGCAACCGCCGCGAGTAGGTTTTGGTCTTCCGGGGCGCCCCGGAGTACGCTGTCCGTCTCGTTCGTCGTCCGCCCCTGTCCCCGCAGGTTGTACGGCGCCGCGGCGTAGGCCCGGTCGGTCACATCTTCCGGGAAGTACAACTGTGATGTCACCGCGGTTTGGTTGGCGAAGCGCACCTTGAAGTGGATATGCACGGCGCGGCCAGGGTACCAACCGGGGTAGATGGACTCGAATTGGACCAGTCCGCTGGCATCGGTGATCTGGCTGCCGCGGAGGAACGTCTCGCCCGATGTGTCTACGTTTCGCCCGCTCACTTGACCACTGTAGCCGGAATAGAGGCCGGCGGCGTCCGTATGCCAGATGTCCACCAGGGCGTCCTGGATCGGACGACACGTCCCGGCTTCGACCACTTGCAGGGCCACTTGTAATGGCGTGCCGGGCCGCCCCTCGGTGATGTTGCGCCGGATTTGCTTGGGATCGAAGTAGAATGGGCCTTCCGTCTGTTGGGGAGTCAGGACACACGCGGGGGCCGGATTGGCTGGCGATTGACTGCCGGTGGGGGCTGCTGGGTCCGCCGCCGGCTGCGTTGCCCCAGTCGCGGCCGGTACGGCGGTTGGGTCAATGCTGCCGCCCGCGATTTGCGCCTCGGGGGTAGGGATGTCCGAACACCCCATCAGGGTCAGGGAGCCAACTACTCCCAGGTTCCGCAGTAGATCATCACGCCGGTTCAGCTTCCGCTCCTCACTGCCCGGCAATCCACTACACGCATCGAGGTGGGATCGTCCGAAGATCGTCCTTGGGTTACGCATCACGCTTGCCCTCCTTACATCAGGGTATCTTGGATCGAATGTCCTTGGACTAATCGCCGGTTAAATCTCCGCTAACCGTGCCCGGATCGCACTCAGGGGAGCGAGAGCGGCGCTCCCGGCCGGCCACGGCGCCAGTGCCCGCCTGTAGGGGCGCGATTGATCGCGCCCAGGGCGCAGCATACTGCGCCCCTATGGTGGCTAACCTCTTTCCCTCTCTCGCTGGGGGAGAGATTGATGGCGACGTGCAGTGAGGTCGAGCGCCAACCGCTGACGCTTCTCTTGGGGAATAAACCCGGCTTGCTGCAGCGCCTGCACCAAGTTCGGCTGGCTTGCCGAGACGGTGGTCAAGGTGGGTCGCGGCCGGGAGGCGGCGAGCGTGACGGTGAGGAGGGCCGCGGCTGCGCTGGCCGGTAGGTGAGGAGCGCCGAGCAAGCGGAGACGGTGATAGGGCGGCGTAAATCCCAGCAACGCTGCCGGCGGTCGTCCGGCTTGCGTCAGCTCGGCATAGGCCAGCAGTTCTCCGGCGGCCCCGGTGATAACGTAGCTATGACGTTCTTGGGCGCGGAGCAGGTCTACGAGCCGGCGCATCGTAGCGGTCCGCGCGGCTTGCAGCCTCCCGACCGCTGCGGAGCCGTTGGCCGCTGTACCAGGAATCCAGGGGATGGCCTCGTCGATCAGGCGCTGGAGCGGCGCGAAATCGGCGCGACGGTAGGCGCGGACCGCAAACTCAGGGCCGGCCTCCGCGCGACCGCGTTGTAGCTGCGCCGCGGCGGCTGGGCGCATGGAGTCAACCGCCTCGTCTACCACCCGGAAGCCGGCAGCGGCGTACAGACGCCCGGCCACGACATTGTCCGGGTCAACTTCAAGCGTTGCTATGAGGGAGCCCTGGCGCCGCAGCGCGGACAGCGCCGTTGCCAGCAAGCAGCGGCCAATACCCTGTTGCCGCGCGGCCGGTCGGACGGCCAGGTGGTCTATCAACTGCACGGTACCGCCGGGACGTAGGGAGCGCACCAGCACGGCCCCGGCCAGCCGGCCTTGCCGATCCTCCTATCCCCAGCCGGCCGGTAGTGGGAGCAGTCGAGGTACCCACCGCGCGAGCCGGTAGGCGAGGCGCAAGCGTGAGAGGAGGGCCAGCTCGTCATCGAGCCGCTGCCGTTGCCACGCCGAGGCATCGGTATGGACTTCACGGAGCAGCGTGACCAGCGCGTCCAGCTCGCCGGGCAGTTGCAGCGGCCGCAGCGAGCCGGACGGAATACGCCCGTTACGGTCGGCTGGCATCGGAATACTCACAAGCCGATTATAAAGTTATAAAGCCGTCTGTGGTATCCTGGCCGCGCCAAGCTCCATCGAGCGAGGTACCGTAGCGGCACAGGGCACTGTCTCGTTTCTATAAGACCCGGACGACAACGTGGAGGTTCGACATGAGCAACACTGCGATCCCGGCGAGCGATGGTGCGGCTGACGGCGGTAGTCAGCGCCGAGTGGTGATGAACCCGCGGGGCTACCCGCCTGTCATCGAGCCGTTGGCGATGGCGCCGCGGCTCGACGGCTTGGACGGCAAGACGGTGTACCTCGTTGATTGCCGCTTTGACGACGGTGACCTCTTACTCCAGCAGATGCAGGCTTGGTTTGCAGAGCGGATGCCGCAGGTCAACACGGTGTTTGCCAGCAAGTCGGGCGTGTATACGGAAGATGACCCGGCGCTCTTCTCGGAGATCAAGCAGCAGGCCGACGCGGTGATCCTGGGAGTTGGGCACTGAAGCACGTGTGCGCCGGCGGTCGCCGTGCATTGCATTAACCTCGAAAGCCGGTATGGGGTGCCGACGGCATCCATCCAGACCGAGTCGTTCACGCGCGCCGTCAAGCAGGTCGCCTATGCGCGAGGGATGCCGCGGCAGCGGTTCGTCTTTGTACCGCAGCCGGTCATGGGCAAGTCACCCGTGGAGCTGCGCGCGTATGTGGATGGGAACAGTCCGGTGACGGGAAAGCCCGTAATGGACGAGGTTGTCGCGGCGCTGACCCGGCCGCTCAGTCGGGAGGAGACGGCGGCGGGTCGTTTCGACCGCTCGACGCCGCGCTGGGTCGAGCCGGATACCGAGGACAACCTGCATCAACTGTTCTTGGACAACCAGTGGACCGACCGCTTGCCGATCATCCTCCCCACGCACGAGCGGGTAGCAGCGATGCTGGCCGGGACCAGCCGCCGTCCCGACGAGGTGGTCGGCCGGATGCGCCCGACTTCGACGCGCGAGGCGTGGGAATACACCGTGGAGAAGGTGGCCGTCAACGCCGTGATGGCCGGGGCCAAGCCGGCGTATTTCCCGGTGATCTTAGCCCTGGCCGCGAGCGGCGTGAGTGCGCGAGGCAGCACGACGAGCTCGATGGCGGCGATGGCCGTCGTGAATGGGCCGATCCGGCGCGAGCTAGGGATGAACTGGGGAACGGGAGCGATGGGGCCGTATAGCCACGCCAACGCGACCATCGGCAGAGCCTACGGCTTGCTATCCCAGAACTTGCAAGGTGGATCGGAGCCGGGCCGGACGTACTTAGGCTCGCAGGGTAACAGCTACGCCTACAACAGCGTGACCTTCGCGGAGAATGAAGAACGGAGTCCCTGGGAGCCGTTCCACGTGCAGCACGGTTTCCGGCCGGGAGACAGCGTGGTGAGTGTGTTTACCGGGTGTCGAGCGACCGCGTTCACCTTGGGACTACGCGAGCGTTACTGGCAGGAGCATGTGATCAACTTACTGCGTGGCATGGATCCGCACAGCCCCCCGACGCTGGTCTTGGACCCGATTACGGCGCGGCAGTTCGTTGACCGGGGCGGTTTCGAGAGCAAGGAGCAGCTCATCCGCTGGATCCATGAGCACGCCACGCTCCCCGCGGGGGAATACTGGGACTATCAGCTCATCCAGAACTACGTCTATCCGCAGGCCTTGAACGGTGTCGAGCCGTATGCAACGCTGCTCAAGGCGGCGGATGACGAACTGATCCCGATGTTCCGCCTGGAGGACATTCAGGTTGTGGTAGTAGGTGGCGAGACGAACGGCTACTGGCGGATTATGAGCAGCAGCTACGAGCGCAGCGTCTCGGTTGACGAGTGGCAGTAGCTGAGTATCCGGCCGGGCCGAGAAAGGAGAAGGGTGAATGGCAGACAAAGTACGGGTGGCCTTTATCGGGGCCGGCAACCTGGCCAACGGCGTACACTATCCCTCCGTTGCCAGCCTGCCTGACGTAGACCTAGTAGCGACGTGCGACCTATTCGTCGACAAAGCACGGGCCACCGCCGAGCGATTTGGCATTCCGCGCGTCTATACCGACTACCGGCGGATGCTGGAGGAGGTTGACCCGCAGGCCGTGTACGTCATCATGCCACCCCAAGACCTCTTTGCGCCGGCCAGCACTGTGCTGCAGCAGGGGCGGCACCTGTTCGTGGAGAAACCGCTGTGCGTGACGGCACACCAAGCGCAGATGCTGGCCTACTTTGCAGAGGAGCACTCCTGCCTTACCGCCGTGGGCTTCCAGCGTCGGCACATTCCGGCGCTGACCGCGCTGAAACGGCGAGTGGAGGAGCGAGGCCCAATCCAGCAAGCGACCGTCAGCTTCCTCAAGTCCACCGACCTGAGCCAGCACGCGGGGCACTACGGGGGCGTGATCGACAACCTGACCGTGGACGGCTGCCATGCGGTAGACAACCTGCGTTTCCTGTGTGGCGGCGAGGTCGAGCACGTCGCGGCACATGTCCGCACGCGCCGGGCGCCCGGCCCGTCGCCCAACGAGTTCACGGCGCTGGTATCGTTCAGTAGCGGGGCCGTGGGCGTTCTGCAATCCAGCTACGCGACCGGCCGACGCATTTTCCGGGTCGAGTTTCACGGGCCGAACGTTACCGCCTACGTGGACGCCGACCGCGAGTCCTCCATTGTGGCCGACAATGGCGAACCGGAGGTGTACGACTCGCAGGAGTTCGGCACCGTGGGCGGCGCGCCGGGTGATAGCCCGCTGCACTGGAAGGGGCAGTGGCACGAGAACCGCCACTTCATTGACTGCATCAAGGAAGGCCGGCAGCCGTTGACCAACTTCGCCGATGCAGCCAAGACGATGGAACTCGTCGAGCGCATCCACGCCGTCGGACGGCGAGGGAGCCGCCGCCGGCCGACTATGTGACCGGCGTACGGCCGGGAACAATCGCTGGCCGGCCCGGTCATCGGCGCTCAAGGGCCGCGGGCGTAAGCGCCAGCACCCCGCAGGACTTGGCCAACCGTTCTACCTGGCGAGCGCTCCAGCCCGGCTTTGATAAGCTACCAGAACCATGAGCGCAGCCAATGATCGAGCCGTGACGCTGAATGGCGTGACCTACCAACGGCCACGCTGCCCGGTGGTTGTCGTGTGCGTAGACGGTGGCGACCCAGCCTACTTCGACCGGGCCAGGCGGGACGGTATCATCCCCAACGTCGAGCGGTTTATGGAGCGTGGGTTTGGCACCGTGGCCGACGGCATTGTGCCGAGCCTAACCAACCCGAACAACCTCTCCATCGTCACCGGCAGTCCGCCGGCGGTTCACGGTATCTCCGGGAACTACTTCCTGGACCCGGACACGGGCGCTGCGGTGATGATGAACGACCCCGGTTTCGTGCGCTCCGAGTCGCTCTTGGCGGAGTTCTCGCAGCGCGGGGCGCGGGTGGTGGCCATCACCGCCAAAGACAAGCTGCGCCGGCAGCTGGGCCGGAATATCAATCTCGCTAGCGGTAGCATCAACTTCTCGTCGGAGCGGGCCGATCAATGTACGCGCGCGGCGAACGGTATCGAGCAGGTGCTCGACCTGGTAGGCTGGCCGCTGCCCGACGTCTACTCGGCAGAGCTTTCCCTCTTTGTGCTCGAAGCCGGTATCAAGCTGCTGGAGCGGTACCGTCCCGAGCTGATGTACCTGTCGCTGACCGACTACATCCAGCACAAGTACGCTCCCGGCACGCCGGAGAGCAACGATTTCCACGCGCAGCTGGACGATGCGTTCGGACGGCTGGCGGCGCTGGGGGCCGTCGTCGGCATCACCGCCGACCACGGCATGAACGACAAGTCGCGGCCCGACGGCTCACCGAACGTGGTCTACCTCCAGGACGAGCTAGACAGAGCGTTTGGCGCCGGTAGAACCCGTGTCATCTTGCCGATCACCGATCCCTACGTGGTGCATCACGGCTCGTTGGGCGGCTTTGCGCGCGTCTATTGCTACGCTGGCGTCGGGCCGGAGGCGGTCATCCGCGTGGTGCGGGCGCTGCCCGGGATCGAGGCGGTCTACGACAAAGCGGCGGTCTGCGCGGCGTTCGACCTGCCGCCCGACCGCGAGGGCGACGTGGCGGTGAGTAGCACTGCGGACGCGGCCATCGGCACCTCGGCGGCCGCGCACGATCTATCCGCTCTCCAGGGATTTCGCCTGCGCTCGCACGGCGGTACTGCCGAGCGGCGCGTGCCGTTTATCCTCTCCGCTCCGCTGAACGAGGCGTATGCCGCACGGGCCGCCGTCGGTACGCTCCAGAGCTACGAGATCTTCGACTATGCGATCAATGGGGTCGCGGTCTAGGTCGGGGTGAGCGATAGAGAGGGGGCCTCTCCCCCGTCCCCTTCCCTTCAGGGAAGGGGAGTCTGGATGGCGAGCGGCTGCCATGGTGGATGATTGTCTGGATCAGGATGCAAGGATGATCGGGATGGATTCCCGCGGTCACGGGAATGACGGGAGGCCGGGGTAGGACCACCTCGCCGACGAGACCTTTTCGAAGACCTTCCTGTGGTCGTGGCCGGACTTCCGGATGAATCAGAGACGGCGCACCGGCACGGCGTCGGTGGGCAGATCGGGCGGCCGGGAGGCCGAGGTGAACCCATAGAGCCGCTTCAACTCAGGGTTCCCTTCCGCCTCGGTGTAGGCTTCATCGCACAGGTAATTCACGATATCGAACTGGGGCTTCAGGAACGACCGCACATTGAACCAGATCAGGCAGACCCGCTCCCGGTCCGTCCGGTTGGCCCCGCTGGAATGCCAGGTCGCCCCGTTGAACACTAGCACCGATCCCGCCGGGGCCTGGAGGCGGATTTCCTCCGGATCGTTGGCGAAACCCTCGGGCGGATTGCGCCGGCGCCGGTGGCTGCCGGGGATCAGGCACGTGCCCCCGTTCTCCGGCGTGAAGTCGTCGAGCAGCCAGAGGCTATTGGCGGTCAGGCACAAGCCCTCCGGGAACGGCTCGGGAACACCCGCCTGGAAGTCGCTGTGGTAGCGTTGATCGGGCGCGCCGGGCCGGACGATGTTGGAGGTCAGGGTGCTGAGGATATAGCTCTCGCCGAGCAGGCGCCGGAAGACCGGATCCACCCGGGGATGCAGCAAGACCCGGCGGAAGTCGGCCCCTTTGTTCACCAGCCACCGGACGGGCTGCGGCGGCTTGCCGTGGTCCGGCTCCGCTGCACCGAGATCAAGGATCCGCTGGCGGTAGTGAGCCACCTCTTGGGGTGCCAGCATGTTCTCCAACACGAGGTAGCCCCGTTCGTCGAGCTGCTGCTTTTGCGCCGCAGTCAACTCCTGCGTGCCGTTGCGTCCTGACATGGTCATTCTCCCTGAGCTGCCTGTAGCTCCGACCGAACCGCTAGCCCAAAAAGGAGGTGAGCTTTGGCATCGCCTCCTCAATGGCCTGGCGAGCGCCGACGCCCCCGGCATAGGCCCGATTGATCGCCGTATTCGCCTCGCGAATGATCTGGTTGAGCTTGGGTACGATGGGGTGCCCCTCGAAGTTGTTGGCCTCCATTTCCTTCAGCCAGAAGCTATTGAAGTCCGGTGGCGTCCGCGACACTTGGTCCAGGCGCTCGATTTCGTCGCCCGCAACCGCACGGCGCTGCCGTTCAGGGACATCGTAGATAACAGGTTTGCCCTCGCGGACCTCGATACGGCCTTTGCGCGCGACGCAGATCGTCAGGTGCTGCGCGCGGCGATTGTGCCGTAGGGCTGGGGGACTGGGCCTCACCCCCCGGCCCCCTCTCCAACATTTGGAAAGGGGGTGTGCGGCGGTTGGCGTTGCGCTGGTGGTCACTCCCTCTGCCCGTAGGTGAGAGCCGCTCATATCCGTGGTTGCAGGGCGGCGGTGAGGTGGGCGGGGTCGTCGGCTGCTACATGCACCGTTGTTACCGGTTCGGTGGGTCTGAGTAGGCCGTGGACCGGGCGGGCGGTGTGGAGCCGGAGTGTGACGTCGGTACGGCCGCCTACGGCCAGGTAGGCGCTGCCGGCTTTGCGGTCGGTCACGAGACCGTCGCGTCCGCCCGGCGCCCGGAGGGATTGTTGCTCCACGGTGGCAATCTCGTGGTAGGGAATGAGTACCTCGGCCCAGTTGCCATGGCGCAATCGCACCCCGCCGGCCTCCAGTCGGTGGGGGAGCACCTTGAGCGAGGCGATGAGGCCGCCAAACCACAGGACCCCATAAAGCCCGGCGACGAGCAGCGTCCACCGCAGCCAGGCCCAGGGCACCAATAGCTCAACCACAAAGATTTCGACGGGGACCGTCAGCAGCACCAGGATCAGCAGTGCCCCGCCCCACGAGCGCCGATGGTAACTGAACTGCCCCGCCACTTGGCGGCGGCGCCGGAAGAGCCAGAGGAGCAGACACGCAATCATCCGCGGCTCCAACGACACAAGGCGAGCGAGGGGGCGCGGCAGTAGCACGGTGAGACCGTCCTCCAGTGCGGCCCACCCGTCCAGCCCCGCCGTGCGCTGCCGGCGGTAGCGACGCACGGCCACAAAGAGCTGCCGGCCAGCGACCAAGACCAGCAAGACTTCGATGGTGACGGTAACACTGATAGCTGTGCCCAGGTCCAGCCAACCCGTCCACACTAGGGCGATCTCGACAGCGATGAGTACCGGGAGCAGCCACTTCAGGGTACGCTCTGGCAGCTTGGCCATCCGCTTCTGCCGGACATCAGTGTGTGATAAGTAACTAACTTCATTACTGCCTCCCATTCTGGATTCCGGCCTGCGCCGGAATGACGATGGTGAGGTAGTCGGCAAGGGTTTGGCTACAGGCGGAAGAAGCTGCCGGCGATGTAGCGCGTGCCCCCGAAACCGTTGCCGTCGGCTTCCATGTAGTAGTACGCGGTGAAGATGCGCCCGTCGTCGAGCTGCGTTGCCACCGGATAGCTCAAATCCGAGCCGCTGGCGTCGTCGCGCAGGATTGCCTCCGCCGACCAGGTGGCGCCGTCGTCCTCGCTGACGATCAGGCCCATCCCGAACGGTGGCTTGCGCCGGCCGAAGAGTACGACAATCCGCCCGTCGCGCAAGCGCATTGGCCAGGGCGCGCGGTAGTACACGCCGCGCCGGCTGCTGCCGGGTGAACGTCGGGCAGCCCAGGGAGAACGGCCCCAACTGACGATGGGCGTTGGCTCAGTCCAACTGTAGCCTCCGTCGTCGGAATGGCACAGCTCGATGACGTTCCGGTGTCCGCCGTGCAGCATGTAGCACTGCAACCGGCCGCTCGGCAGCAGGAGGATGTCCGCGTAGCCGGGGGTTCCGATGCCGGTGGGGTCGCGGGTCACTTCCGCTAGGTACTCCCATGTCAAGCCCTGGTCGTCCGAGCCGTAGATGGACACGTTGCTGGTCGGGGTGCTGCCGTCCACGATGGTGACGGCGAGGAGCGTGTCGTCGGGGCACTGCACCAGCGGATGAGCGTCCCGACGCACCGTAGCTCGACCCGGTGGCGGCGCAATCCGTGTGGGCACAGTCTCCCAGGTGCGACCGCGGTCGGCAGAGCGGAAGGCAAAGCACTCTAGCGCCCGCTGCCCGGCGCCGTGCTCCGGCCCGGTGGCGGCGCGCGTGAAGTACACTGCGGCGTCCGGGCCGGTCAGATCAATCTGCTCACGTGGTACCGCCGCCTCGTCCGCCCGGTAGAGGATTGCTCGCTTCTCGTCGAGAGGCAACGACTCGTTCCAGACGACGACCGGGTCCTCCGCGGACCAGGTTTCGCCGTGGTCGTAGGAGCGCTGAAAGATGATCTTGGCACGGCTGGCATAGCCGGTCGTGAAGGAGTGGTTGACATCATCCGGGACCTGGTAGCGAGATGGCGCATGACTATGTCCGACCAGCAGCTCGCCGCGGCCGTAGTTGAAGATGCCGGTCTGGCGCGGATGACCGCAATAGGTGTCCTTACTATAGCACACCTTGCTATGGCGTACATCGGTGAGGACGGGCGCCGGACGGTTCATGGCAGTGTTCCCTCTGCGCCGCTCTTCCCGGCTCCGCCGGGATCGGGAGTTGCTCTCCCGCTTCACAGGGGACAGGCGCCCTGGCGTTGGCTACGATGCCGGGCGGCGGGCGTTTCCTCCCCTGTGCGTCGTTCCGGCGAAAGCTGGAGTCCAGGCTACCATTTTCTGGCTTCCCACGAAAGCGGGAAGCCACGTCCCCCCGCTCCGCAGGGGGTCCATATGGGGACCGGAGACGAGGTCCGCAGCGCGATTAGAACCGCTTGGCGGTGAGCTGGCCGGGGAAGCCGAGCGGCTTGGTGTTCCGCTTGCCCGGCACCGGCCAACCTTGCCCGCCCATGACTCGAAACTCGTCGGCCTTCCCACTCAGCCAGAAGAACATCTCTGCCGCGTCGTAGCAGTCCTGAAACTGTTGGCGTGTTCCGGGGCCGGGGAACGAGTAGTCTGCCGTGACCACATCGAAGCTCGGCTCGATCACCCAGTCGCGCTCCGGCGGTGCGGTACGCCAGTAGTTGTACTTGAGCATATTGCGGATGCCGGAAGCCGTCGAGTTGGAGCGTCGATGCCAGATGGAATAGACCGTGATGATGATGGAGCCGGCCGGGACCGCCGCGTAGACCGAGCTTTTGATCTTCCCGTAGTGCGCCATCTGGCGCGAGTGCGAGAAGAGATGGTGCGAACCCGGCAGTAGCTCGGTCGGTCCCATCGCTCGGGTACACGTCTCGGGGTAGTAGAAGACCTGGAGGTAGTGCAGCGCCGGGCCATGCTGCGATCCACCGTCTCGGTGCCATTGCTGTGCCTCGGCCGGCATGTGCGTCCGATGATTGCTCATGAGTATCGGCAGGACAAAGTTGCGTCCTAGCAGTGCGCGCACCGCGCCCGCTGCCGCCGGCTGGCAGATCACCTGCTCGACAAACCAGTCTTCATCCAGAATCTCGGTTGGCTCGATCACGGGGTTGTTGTCCACATACGCGACGGTGCGCCGGTTGATCTCTTCGGGAACCACTCCCTCGATGATGAGGTAGCCTTTCTTGCAGACCTCGAGCACCTGAGAGTCGGTCAAGGTCGGCGGACAATCGTAGGTCTTCATCGCTCGTTACCGCCATTTCTCCAGAATGAACTCGTAGCCTAAGCCGTAGCTACGCGACTCATCCAAGGTCAGCACCAGGTCGGGGAACCGGATCACCCGCCAGCCGTCTTGCATGGCGGCCAGCACCGTCGGATACGGCCACTCGTCCGGGTCTGCGGGTCCTTCGGAGACCTCGCCATCCTGCACCAAGAGCATCCCTACCACGTCGGAGGTCACGGACGTGGTGGTGGCCTGGAGGTACAACAGCTCCTGGCGCTGCGGCGGCGGCTCGTCGAGCGCAGCGAGGATGCCTTGCAGGCTGGCCTCGGCAAGCTCTCCGGCGCGTAGCTCCGCGATGCAGCGCGCTACTTGCTGCTTGATCTGCTCTACTGACATAGCCGCCCCTCTCCGGTTGACAATAGACTGCCAATAGGCACGCTGTCAATGCTGGGGGACGGGACGTGCCTCACCCCCGGCCCCTCTCCACCATGTGGAGAGGGGGGAAGCGGCTGGCGAGGATAGGTTTTCGGCGGGCGGCCGCGGCGGGGAGATGAGGCTGCTGGCAAGGGTAGATTTTCGGTGGGCGGACGTGATGGTGGGGCGCGGGCGGGGTGCGGGTGGGGGTAGCCCGTGCCGGCGGTGGAGCAAGACCGCGGGCGGGGCGGAACTTGGGTGGCAGGATGCACTTGGTGATCTGAAGCAGGATGGTCCGGATGGAAGGATGAGCAGGATGGATTCCCGCTTTCGCGGGAATGACGGGACGGGGGGCAGGAATGACGATACAGTGGAGCGAGATAGCGGGAATGACGGTCGAGACGATGGGAGTGCGAGGCGGTGAGGGTGTTGGGAGTGACAGGGACGCGGGGCAAGAACTCCTGGCGCAGCCGGTACACGTGTACCGGCACGGGCGCGGTGGCGCTAGGCACGGCACTCAGACAGTCATGCCCCCCCGCCGGCGGTGCGGCGGGAGGTCTGCCATGACCCGGTGCCCTCGGCGGGGTGGCTACGCCACCGCGGTTGACTAGCATGATGGTGCGAGTGCGTCCCTGCCGGGCGGTGCCCGGTGCTCCAGGAGGGGCTTGCAGCTGCCACATCCCAACGGTGGGATATATTGGTGGCGGGCGGGGAGAAGACAACGGTCGGGGGGACGGGATTCTGTCAGAAGCAGGATTTACGGGATGAGGGGATGAGCAGGATGGGGAGGGGGTGATGACAACGGGCAGGGAGAGCACGTCACCGGGACCAGTGAGATCGGGATGCCCGGCGTACTCAGCGGGGCGGTTGGTCGGGGTCCCAGGAGAAATCGTCGAGGGGGTAGATGTGCCGCCCGATGCGTTGCCACGCGAAGCTGTGCAGATTGGGGCTGCTCACGCCGGGCGTGTCGAGTAGGATGATGTCTTGGGCGAACGGTCCGTAGGCGGCGCGGAACAGGTTGGGTGATTTGACCACGACGATGCGCGCCGTGGCCGGCTCCAGTCTCGCCGCACGATAGATTTCCGGGTCGCTGGTCGGGACGGCGCGGCTCAAGAGCAGCAGTCGGATGGCGCCGATAGCCAAGACGGCGCTCGGCCCGGCATCCGTGGTCAGTCCGGTGTAGGCGGGCCCTTTCCGCATGAAACGACCGTCGGTCAGGCACTCGATCCGTCCGGTGACCTCGACCGACGCGCCGCGCGCCGGGTCCACGCCGCCGCCTACGGCCAGGGTGAGCATCTCCCCGCCGGCGGCGGCCTGAGCCGCTGCTGCTGCTGGCGGATCCACGAGCGGCACCAGGCAGAGGTCCGTGTCGCTCACATCGGCGACCACCCGGCCGCACCCGGCGTCGAGCAGCGCCTGCAAGACGGTTATCGAGTCTCCCGGCGCGCCGGAAGACGTGCTATCGGCCGAATCGACGAGAAGCACCGGCCCTCGCTGTGCCGCCAACGCCCGCTGCACGGCTGCGTCGGGGGAAACGAGCGGCACGTCGAACGCCGTCCGTCGTTGCCAGAACTGCCGGGCCAGCCGCCGGGCATGCGCGTGGGCCTCGGCAGCCTCCGTGCCGACGACCACGACGCTGCACCCGGCCTCCGGGAGGTCGAGCCACGGCTGCATCCCGAAAACGGAGACGGCCAGCGCGGCCCCCTCGGCTTCCAGCCAATCGGCCTCGGCCCGCAACTCGTGCATTGGGCCGTGCGTGGTCTGCATGGTCTCGGCCGGCACGATGAGCGGGACTTTCTGCACGACGGTACGCGGCCGCGGGCCGCCCTGGGCCGCGGCCAGCGCCGGCACCGCGGCCCGTTCACCGGTACGCCGCTGATCCACGTGCGGATAGGTGCGGTAGCCGACAAGCACGTCCGCTGCCGCGGCCATGCGCGCGGTGACGTTGGCGTGCAGGTCGAGCGAGGCCGCGATCAGCGCCGTCGGCCCGACGCGAGCACGCACTGCTGCCAAGATAGCGCCTTCGGGGTCGTCTTCACCATCGGCGACCATCGCGCCGTGCAGCGCCAGCAGGACGACATCGAGCGGCCCGGTGCGCTGTGCCCGTGCCAGGCGGTCCAGGAGCTCGTCGCGCAGAGCGATGTAGGTTGCGGCCTGGACCAATCCTGCCGGGTTGGCGTCCGCCGCCAGCAGCGGGATCACCGCGGAATCCGGTATCGTGGCGCAGGAGTGCAGAAAACCGGCTACTTCGGTATTGGTGTCGCGGAAGTAGTCCAGCATGGCCGCGCCGCGTACGAGGGTGCCGGCCGCAAAGTCGGCGAGGGTCGTCTGCACGGGCGAAAAACTGTTCGCCTCGTACATGAAGGCGCCGATGGCGATACGCATAGCAACTCTCTCCCTGGCCGCGCCGGTGTAGTTGGCGTAAAGATCGAGACGCGGTAGAGTGCAGTGTCGGCACAGAGCACCGTAGAAGCCGGGCACTCATCTGTCAAGGCGATGGTCAGTGGGGCCTAACCCCAATCCCCCTATGGTCCCCTCGCTACGCAGGGGGACGTGGATTCCCGCTTGCGCGGGAATGACCAGGCCGGGGCCGGGAGGTGAGATATGAAGGAGGAAGGACGATGGTGACCATAACCGAGACGGTGGTTCCTGAGCAGGCGACGAGCACGGCGGCCGATCACTTTCGCGCGGCATCGCGGGTGCTCGTCGGCGGTGTCTCCGGGTCGGCGCGGGTCAATCCGGCGCTGGACCACCCCTTGCTCGCCGCTGGCGGCGATGGGGCGCAATTGATTGCTACCGATGGGCGGCGCTATCTGGACTTCCATACCGGCTACGGAGCCACCATCTTGGGCCACAACCACCCGGCAGTGCGGGCGGCCATCGAGCAGGCGCTCGACATGGGGGTGGTGCTCGGCCCGGAGACCGTCTATCAGCAACAGCTGGCGGCCCGGCTGGTCGAGCTGATTCCGTGCGCCGAGCGGGTGCGGTTTGCCAACTCCGGGTCGGAGGCGACGATGGCCGCGATCCGCCTCGCCCGCGCCCACACCGGCCGCGCCAAGCTCCTGAAATTCGAGGGGCACTTTCACGGCTTGCACGAGCACGTGCTCTACAGCACGCACCCGCCGGCCCGCCGGCCGGCGCCGGGCCGGCTCTTGCCACCGACCATCGATTCGGGCGGTATCCCGGCGGCGTTTGCCGATCTCGTCGTCGTCGTGCCCTGGAATGACCTGGCGGCCGTCGAGCTAGCCCTCGCGGAGCATGGTGACGACCTGGCGGCGGTCATCATGGAGCCGATCAACTACAACGCCGGCTGCCTCGTCGCCGACGGTGACTATCTCCGGGCGGTACGCACGCTCACCGCCGAGCGTGGCACGGTGCTGATCTTCGACGAGGTGCTTTCCGGCTTCCGCACCGGGGTCTCCTGCGCGCAGGGGTACTATGGCGTGACACCGGACGTGGCTTTGCTGGGCAAGGCGGTTGCCAACGGTGTGCCGCTGGCGGTGATCGCCGGGCGGCGCGCGGTCATGGAGACGTTGAGTCCGCTCGGCTCGGCGGCCCATAGCGGCACCTACTCCGGGCACCTCTTCGGTGTGCTGGCGGCCTTGGCGACCTTGGACGAGCTGACGGCGCCCGACTTCTATGACGGGCCGACCGGCATCGTGGCGCTCGCCGACCGCTTTTACGATGGTTTGCGCGACATCTTCGCGCGCCACGGCCTCCCCTGCCGCGTGCAAGGCTTGGGACCGCGCTTCGGCCTCTACTTCGGCCTCGACCCGGAGCGGCCGGTTCACGTCTATCAGGACATCGTGGGCCACGACGCGGCCTTGCTCAAACGCTTTGTGCGCGCCTGCTTCGCGCGAGGAGTCTACTTCCACACCTACGACGTGGTGGTTGGCCACCACGGCTTCTCCGCCGCGCACGGCACCGCCGGGCTGGACGAGGCGCTGGCGCGCATCGAGACGGCCTGCAGCGGGCTGTGAGGCCTGGGGACTCACCTGCCTCACCCCCCGGCCCCCTCTCCACCATGTGGAGAGGGGGAGTCTGATGGCCCTCGCCGTGTCAGCCCATGCCGTGGACGCGGTCGGGGCGAATCTTGTAGATGACGCGCGTGACGCCGGGGGGGACGGTGTAGGTGTCGCTGCCGGAGTAACGCTTGGCGAGGGCCGCCCCGTGCTCGACGGCGCCCTCGCTGGTGATCTCCGTGACCGGGCCGCGGATGGCCAAATAGCGGCCCGTGTTGTCGGGGTCGATCATGCAGATGGCTACGCGCGGACGCGCCCGCATGTTGAGGTCTTTTTGGCGTCCCTTAGCCGCATTGACCAGCACATGCTCGCCGTCGTAGCTGGCCCACAGGGGCGTCACTTGCGGCGAGCCGTCGGGCATGAGCGTGGCGAGAAAGCCCAGGCTCGGCTTCTCGAACAGATCGAGATACTGATCGGGTATCGGCTGTGCTTTCCGCTCTGCTGTCATAGGTACCTCCTGCTCGCTCTCCATTACTCGTTGTCTAGGAACGCACGCGGATCAAGGGGTGTCTGCATGAGCCGCTACGAAAACGGCGAAATCCTCGGCCAGTATCGTGCGTATGCGCTGGGGCTGCTGCGCCTGCCAGCGTCCTAGAACGTCGCCAATGGAGTCCCAGAGGGCCAGACTCCGCGTGAAATCGGCGTCTACGAAGAGCTGCACGACGGTATCGCTGAAATCTTCTTCCCAACTATGCTTCCTGAACACTCGCACGTCCTGGATGCCGATGCCCATGCGGCGTACCTGGCTCAGGGATAGACGTAGGATCGCCTCATAGGCGATGGCCGCATCCCCATCGAGATACGGCTGGACCTCCGGCGCAAGCTGCGGCGCGGGTAGTTCCGCAAGCTCCCCGACTGCCGTGCTCATACCTGCTCCCTTACCTCATCTTCCGTCAGCAGCCGCTCCAAAGCATCCGACAAGTTCCAGATCGGCTCCTCACCACCTTCCTCAAGCATTCGGACAATGTGCGGCACACCGGCCGCTGCTAAACGGTTCGCAATTGCCATCATACGATTGGGGTCCGCCACGACTTCGACGTTACCTTCAACGGCAATTGCAACCAACATCACTATCTGGACACACCAGTTATCCTCTCTGTCAAAGTTAAATCCCTTCTCTAAACCAGACCATCGCTGACCGGTAAGACCAATAGGCTCAAGTTTCTTTCGAGCGGCGACTGAGAGGCTGGCAAACCAGAGGTCCACCATGCGCGGAAACGGGCTTTCGTCCACTTTGTACGGACTGGATGGCCGGCAGTACTGCCGGTAGAATTTCCGCTGTTCGATTGGGTAACTCAACGTAATATCGGAGAAAGGATTGTAGTATCGTTGCACCACAGCGCACCCCCTAAGTGGCCGGTTCCATGCCGTCAACCGGATCTTCATGCCGCTCACAGAGGCGGCATCCCTTACTACGATGGTCGCACTCACAGCGTAGTATCGTCGCGATTGACACCTGTGGATCATTCTTCAGTATCGTGGGATAGTGTGTCGAGTTAGTCAGTGTGATAACTCGTCCAGCCGCTGTGTCTAGTATCTCCTCACAATCTTCGATCTCGGAGCGAGTCAAGAATAGGACCAGTTGATGGCTCTCACGGATGGCAGTCCGGAGTACCGACCTTTTAACGTAGCCACTCATCATTCCCAGCGGCGTATCAATCACGTTAGGCGCTTCTACTCCGCTAACTTTCGTCAGCGCGAGGATAAAGGCCAAGGTCAGCGCCCGACGGGAAGCGCCGTTGAGATCGCGGTCCGGAATGAGCGTCCTGTCGTTTGGCCCGTAGACCATAATATCGAACTCTGGGCTGATTGCGGCTCTGCGGATGATTGCTCCCTGCTCCGGATCGGAGCCGATCATTTCCAGGAAGAACTCATTCATTAGGGTACTCACCTTCGTCAGTTCTTCATTTGTAATGCGTTCGTAGGAGTTCTTGAGCACGCTCTCTACGTCTTGGATAACCTTCAACTCGGCGCGGATGTGCGTACCCTTCTCCTCTTCACGAAGTAATTTATCACGCTGTCTCGCAAGATCACGCGCCTCCTCCCGCAGGGTTTCCAATCGTGTTTCGTTTCGTACCCGGATATCACGGAAACGATTACGTTGGTGTTCATGGTCACGGAGAGTATCACGTAACCCCTGAATATCGGTATCGGGGAGTTGGTCTATCTGTGCTTCGAGGGAGCGGAGTTGACTTGCTAGGGACTCGCGGCTTCGCCCTAATGCTTCCCGTCGGGATGCGACGCCCTTATATTCGCTGACCCAACTTTCTTTCTCTGTGACTTGATCTAGCCGAAGCTGGGCAGCGGCATAGTAGAGGTCGGTAAGACTACCCTGCAACTCGTCCGCTTTCCGGCTGTGTTCGATCAAGTGCTCGATATGCTCTCGGCGGCGCTTCCCATGCGGGTCCTGCCCGGCAAGCGATTCTCCGCAGATACAGGTAGTGGCATTCAGGCGTTCTTCGAGAATGGGGACGGCTGCCTTGGGGAATTTGCCTTCCTCCCGCAAATCGTTGAGCTTGCTCATGGAATATTGCAAGATTGGTGCGAGTAGGTCACGTGACAGTGCTAAACTTCGGAATAAGTATGCATGCTCGCTTGCAGCTTCGTCTATCTGGGTGTCAGTCTGCTTCAATTGGCTCTCAACTTTCTGAATTTCCTGTTGCAACTGCTCCTTATCACCCTTTACCAGAGCATCCTCTATGTTCTTGCGAACTTCAACTATCATCTCACCGAACGCACTGAACTGCTCTTTCGCATCCGAGATTCCCGATTCAAGCTGCGCCGACTCATCAGTAATCTCTTCAAGTCGAGAGGTAACTGTCTCAAGTTCATTGCCTGATCCAATCTTCTTTGCCTCTCGGTTAGCACGAACACCCGCCTGGTGAACATGACGGAGAGATGCTTCGATGATATCCAGTCCCAGCAGGGACCTAATGGCTTTTTGCACCCGATCCCGCTTGTCTCCGATGTCGGCCTCGATGAAGCCCAAGGCCCGGTCGCCGTCGGTGAAGAACACTTCCCGCAGCTCCAGAGGCAATTCCCGTTTGACTCGGGCTTCGGGGTACGGTATCGGCTCACTGCCGGTATTGCCCAGTTGAAACAGCTTGATTGCAAAAGGTCTGCGCTTCCAGGTGTCACCGCTCACGGACTCGTGTGCTTGGCGAACGATGCGGTAGGTATCGGTGCGACCACTCCTAGCCGAGACCACCTCAAAGTCTATCTCGGCCGAGATGGTGATTGCTCCACCGTCAGTGCTGTCCCAATCTATTGGGTGTAGTCGGAAATCACTGGCGCGTCCTGGTAAAGCGTCATCCCCATACAGTCCCCACTGGAGAGCCGCCAGGATTGTGGTCTTACCGCTCTCGTTCTCTGCTCTGATGACGGTCAGCCGCTTATCAGGATCCTTGGCGAAGTCAAGCTCAAGATCGCGTAGGAGACGGAAGTTCTCGAAACGAGCGCGTAGGATTCTCATCACTTACTCTCCGCCCGGCGCAGTCGGGACGTCTCTATAGACGCGGCTGGCTGTGCCAGGCGTGGGAGCCTTCCGCGGCCAACCAGCGACCGGCGGCATTGCATTTATTACTGATCTTCTCCTGAATGTTCGTTGCCTGCACCTGATGCTGCCACTCCAATTCGATGATCGTGGCGAGAGCATCCGCGAGCACCTCCCGATACCCGGGACAGCGTTCTTCTATGGACTTCACTTCTTCGCGAATGATTTCTCTCACCTTACTATCGTTGAGTGGCATGAATCTGCTCCCTACATGAATGCGGCTCGCACCAGCGCGTCAATGATACCCAATGGTCCGTCGGGCCGGCCGGCGTTGCGGGCCAGGCGTGCGAATGCCTGGACGCGCCGTAGCTCCGAGCGGACGAGGCTGCGGGCATCGCGGTCAAGGTTAGCAAAATCCTGGGGCAGTGCCACAAAGTCGTGTATCTCGCTGTGCGTTTTGCCGATCTCGGCACACTTGCGGAGCAAGCGGCCGCGCCGCTGGACCCACTGCCGCTCGACCGTGGTACTGGCGAGAATGAACGCCTTCCGCACCTGGGGAATGTTGACGCCCTCATCGAGGACGCGCTTGGCGGCCAGCACGCGCAGGGTGCCTTCTTGGAACCCGCGGAGGATGCGTTCCGTCTCCTGCCGGTTGGCCGTCTCCTCGTAGGTGAGCTGATGAAAGAGCACGCCCTGACCATACAACAGCCGGTTGACCGCCGTCAACTGCTCCGGCGCCTTGTCGGACGTATAGATGAGCGTATAGCGTAGCCCGTCGGCCGTGTGCGCCTCGCGGTCGAGCGCCGCTTGCAGCGCGGTGATCTTGTTCTCGGCGGTTTCCAGCACGGCGCGGCGGTCGCGCAGGAGCTTGGTGAGATATTCATCCGGGTCGTCCTCATCTTCTTGGCGCCACATGGCCCGCTTGATGCGGTCCGTGAGGTCGTACCAGGTGTCCATCTCTTCCGGGGTTAGCTCGGCCGGGTGGACATAATACTCATACTCGACCAGGCATTTGCCGATGGCCTCCTCCAATGTGAACTCGTAGACGACCGGCCCGAAAAACGCGAACAGTGCCGCCGTGCCGGCTTGGTCGTACTGGCGTACCGGGGTGGCCGATAGCCCTAACCGGTAGTCGAAAAAGGCCGGCGGGTCGGCGATAAAGCTGTCCCGGCCGAGGTTGTGGACTTCATCGGCAATGAGGAGCGTGGTGCAGTCGAACGCTGCCAGCGCCGCCTTGAAGCCGCTATCGCAGAGGGTATCGTGCGAGACGACGACGGCCTGTGCCCCGCCGCTATGGCGGAGCTGCCGCCGGAGGCGACCAAGCTCACGGGCGCGGCCGCGCGGCCCCGATGCCGTTGTGAGGTTGACCGGGCTGATCCCGAACGGGCGCATCTCCGCGCACCATTGCTGAATCAACGGCACGTAGGGCGCGGCGACGACGATCAGGAGTGGCGCATGGGCGGCAGAGAGCCTGTGGGCGGCAATCATCGCTGCGACGGTCTTGCCGGAGCCGGTCGCCATCTCCAGCACGCCGCGATAGCCGGCGTCGCACCAGGCTTTGACGGCCTGGCTCTGGTGGGCGAACGGCCCGGTCTCGAATTGTAGCCCGGCGGGAATGCTGAAGCGGTCGGCAGGAGGATCGAGTGAATCGGGAACAGCAAAAGACATACTACGCATTGAGTTGTCGCCGCGATTGACGGTTCGGCCAGTATAGACCATCCTTCAGGGTGGTGAGGCCTCCCTATGGTCCCACTGTGGGTAGCCCTTGTGGGTAGCCCTCACCCCGGCCCTCTCCCACAGGGAGAGGGGGTTGGATTCCCGCTTGCGCGGGAATGACGGGCATGGGAGGCGCGGCGGTGTTGGGAGGAGGGGTGGTGGGTGCGATGACGGATTACGACGCCATCATCATCGGTGGGGGACACAACGGACTCGTCGCGGCGGCGTATCTGGCGCAGGCCGGCCGGTCGGTGCTGGTGCTGGAGCGGCGCGACTTGGTGGGCGGGGCGTGTGTCACCGAGGAGTTGTTTCCTGGCTACCGTTTCTCCTCTTGCGCCTATATTTGCCATCTCTTGCAAGCCAAAGTGATCGATGACTTGCGCCTGCGGGAGCACGGGTTTGCGGTCTATCAGCTCGAACCGGCGCGCTTCCAGCCGTACCCCGATGGCAACGCGCTCGTTTTCTGGGACGACGTGGAGCGCACGGCGGCGGAGATCGGCCGCCTGTCGCCACACGATGCTGCGGCCTATCCGCGCTGGCTCGACTTCTGGCAGCGTGCGGCGGGCCTGATCCATCCCTACTTCCTCACCGCGCCGCCGTCGCTGGCCGAGCTAGTGGCGCGGGCGCAGCGTAGCGGCGACGAGGCCGTGTTGGAGACGCTGCTGACCCGCAGCATGGCGGACCTGGTTCACGAGTATTTCGAGTCGTCATGGCTTCAGGGGGCCATGATCCAGGCACACGACGTCGGCGATCCGGCAGCGGTAGGTAGTGCGTTCTGCCAAAGCTACATCCGCTGCGACCGCTACTCCCGGCCAGAGGATAGCGGGATTGTGCGCGGCGGCATGGGGGCGATCACGCAGGCGCTGGCGCGGTCCGCCACGCAGGCCGGGGCCACCATCAGGACGGGGACGGCGGTTCGGCGTGTACACGTGGCGGACGGGGCTGCTCGCGGGGTCGAGCTGGCGAATGGGGAGGTGATCGCCAGCCGGGTGGTCTTGAGCAATGCCGACCCGAAACGCACGTACCTGCGGCTGGTCGGCCCGGAGCACCTGGACAGCGCGTTCCGGCGGCGGGTGGAGCGGCTCAAGACCCGCGCCGGCTACCTGAAGCTCCACGCCGCCTTACGCGAGCTACCGGATTTCTCCCGCTATCTCGGCCCGGACTTCGATCCCCGTGCCCTGGCCTATATCAAGATTTGCCCCTCGGCGGACTACTTTGCCCGAAGCTGGGACGACGCGCTCCACGGCCGGCCGTCGCAGTCGCCGGTCATGGAAGTGCAAATCCCGACCGTCTACGACCCCACTCTGGCCCCGCCGGGCCAGCACGTCATGTCTATCTGGGTGAGCTATGCACCCGTGTCCCCGCGCGATGGCACCTGGGACACGCTGCGGCAGCCCGTCGGCGAGCACGTGCTCGATACGTTGGCTGCCTACGCGCCCAATCTGCGCGAGGCTATCGTGAACTGGTCGCTGTTCACGCCCTGGGACCTGGAGCAGCGCGTCGGTCTCACCGATGGCAACATCCGCCATCTCGACATCGTTCCGAGCCAGTTCCTTACCCGGCGTCCGTTGCCCGGCTACGCCGACTACCGCACACCGCTCCAGGGCCTCTACCTCTGCGGGGCCGGGACGCATCCCGGTGGTGAAGTGACGGGCGCCCCGGGACACAACGCTGCGGCAGTGGTGCTGCAAGACTGCGCCGGCTGAGTGACCGGGGAGGGCTGCACCGTGTACGGCGGCGAGTACGATCACGCAGCGGGGCTACGCCGCCAAGCTGCTCGCCACTATGCGCGCCGAGCGATCCGGCCCGTGTGGCCGAGCAGCAGTGTGGTATAACTTGCGCGAGAGACGGGCCGGGTGTGCCTATCCTGGAGCAGACTCTGGGATGCACGAATTGCAGCGATGCGGGGCCGGCTTGTTCGCTGGCTAGGTTGGCGAGTATCGGATAGTGGTATGGTTACTGCTTCCTTGTCCGGCCACGTTGCCGTCATCGGCACCGGCGCTTGGGGCTTGACCCTCGCCATACTTGCGGCACGTAACGGCGTGCCGACGACGCTCTGGGCACGTACTGCGGACGAGGCAGCGGTGCTGCGCGCCACCCGCCACCACCCCAAGCGCCTTACCGACGTGCGGTTTCCCGACGAGCTGCGAATAACTGCCGACCTCGCCGCGGCAGTGAGCACGGCCGCCGTCGTCGTCGTCGTCGTTCCTTCTCAGACGCTGCGTGCGAACGCCGAGCGCCTCGCTCCGCACATCGCCCGTGAGGCAATCGTGGTCAGTGCGAGCAAGGGCATCGAGATCGAGACGAGCCGGCGCATGACGGAAGTGCTCGTTGCCGCCCTGCCGATGATCCCGGTCGAGCGGATTGGCACGTTATCCGGCCCGAATCTGGCCCGCGAAATCGTAGCCGGCCTCCCGGCCACGACGGTGGTGGCTGCGCCCGAGGAAGCGGTTGCCGCGCGGGTACAGCGCTTGCTGATGAGTGCCACCTTCCGCGTCTACACTCACACCGACGTGGTCGGGGTTGAGCTTGGTGGGGCATTGAAGAACATCGTGGCGCTGGGGGCCGGTCTCGGTGACGGCCTGGGGCTGGGAGATAACGCGAAGGCGGCCTTCATGACGCGGGGCCTGGCAGAGATAGCGCGGCTCGGCGTCGCGGCTGGCGCGCAGGCGCTCACCTTTGCGGGCCTGGCGGGCCTGGGCGATGTCGTAGCGACCTGTTCCAGCCGGTTGAGCCGCAATCGCCGCACCGGGGAGCAGGTAGCCCGGCGCATCCCGCTGGCGACAATTCAAGCCCAGCTGGGTGGGGTGGCGGAGGGCGTCCCGACCACCCGCGCAGCGCGCACTATCGCGCGCCGGCTCGGCGTCGAAATGCCGATCACCGAGCTAATGTACGCAGTGCTCTTCGAGGGTAAAGACCCGCGCGCCGCTATCCTGGAGCTGATGACGCGCGACCCCAAGCACGAGCTGGAAGGACTGGGCACGCCGGTCGCACTGCGGCAGTCCTGAGCGGCTCCAGTCGTCTCTAGGGCGTTGGTCAGCTAGCGTTCCGAATCTTATACCCATGTGTAACGGGTTTTCAGAGATGTGAGCCGGTTGTAGCCAATTCGCTTTTGTGCCTTCCGCTCCGCAGGAGGACGTGGCCGCCAGCCGGCGCTGGCGTGACGGGAGGTAATGGAGAGTAGTAGTAGCCGCAGCCCGCTATGCTGTGGTGGCACACCGGCAGTGGTCAGTATGCGGGTGGTATTTCGGTTCTGCCGCTGTTCAATCAGCCGTTACGTCACGAGCCGCCGGAATGGTTCTGCAACGATTGGCGCCTCCAGTCGCTCGGCCACACGGTTGCTTTCCAGGGCCGCGCGGATGACGACGAAAGCCTCCTGCGCGGCCGCTACCGTGCGCGCCACGTCCGCTTCCGTATGGGCTGCGTTCAGGTAGAAGGCGTGGGGAGCGATAATGCCGCGCTTGGCCATCTCCTGGATGTAGAGCGTGAGGACTTGCTGGCGGAGCGTGGGATCGGCGACTCGGAAGTGCAGTGTGGGGTGCCAGTCGGCCCCGGTGCATTCCCCGTCAAGCTCCGCCGCGTCGAGGGCGCTATTGATCCCCGCTTTGAGTAGCCGGCCGATATGGTGGATGTGGGCAATAGCCTGGCGCTGCCGTAGCTCGCGGATAGTCGTCAGCGCCGCGGTGATACCGAGCGTATCGCTCCAGTAGGTGCTGGAGATGAACATCCGGCCAGCCGGCTCCATCACCCAACGCTGGCCGACGACCGCCCCCATCGCGTAGCCGTTGGACATCGCTTTGGCCAGGACCGTCATGTCGGGAGTGACGCCGACGTACTCCTGCACGCCGCCGAGCGCGGGCCGAAAGCCCGACGTCACCTCGTCGAAGATCAGCACCACCCGCTCGCGCGTTGCCAGCGCGCGCACGCGCTCCAGATAGTCGGTGGGTGGACGTTCCGAGCGCAGCGGCTCCATGATGATGGCGGCCACTTCGCCCGCGTGCTGCTGCAAGAGCCGCTCCAGTGCGGGCAGATCACCGTAGGGGAACGGGTAGCTCGTGCCGGCCAGCCCTTGCGGCACCCCGATTGGCTCGATCCCCGAAAAGAGGTGGGCGTCGAGTCGGTCGTCCGGGGCCAGGTTGGCGGCCAGATACCAGTCGTGCCAGCCGTGATAACCGCAAAACAGCACCTTATCCCGCCCCGTCGTACCGCGCGCGATGCGTACCGCGATGGCACAGGCCTCGCCACCGCCCTTGGCATAGCGCACCATCTCGGCGCTAGGGATCGTGCGGACCAGCTCCTCGGCCAGCTCGATCTCCCGCTCGTGGTTGAGGGTATAGATGACGCTGGCATCAATCCGCTCCTTGACGGCAGCGTCCACCACGCCATCGGCATAGCCCAGGACGATGGCGCCCACGGAGCTCATCCAATCGAGGAACTCGTTGCCGTCCACGTCCCAGACCCGCGCGCCCTTGGCCCGGGCCGCATAGACGGGGCTGACACCGTAGGCAAAGCGGGTCGCCCGCCGGCTGATGAGCTGCGTGGCGCCGGGGATGAGGTGCAACGCCTGCCGATAGAGGTCGAGCGACCGCTGGACACCGCGCGGGGTTGTCCGGGTGGTCATGCCTGGTGCTCCCTTCCGGCTATCGTCCTTTCGTCAGGGTGGGTTTTTCGTGTGCAGTCCGAGTCAGCCGAACTCGTGCTACTGCAACCGGAGACTTTGCATAAGGTCCCGGACGGAGGATGTGTAGTAGTGATCCCACTCCCGCCAACCTGGGCGGATCGGCTCTTGGATTCCCGCTTGCGCGGGAATGACGGGTTACGCAAAGGTCTCCTGGCACGGGAATGACGACTTTGCAAAGCTCTCAACTGAGCGCTCCGGGGCTAGAGCAAGTCGACATCGTGCAGGAAAGCCCGCAGAGCGGCCATCTCGCCATCGGTGGCATTCGGCGCCGGTGAGCGTCGCCAGCGCGGTGCCACGCCGTAGATTTCCAGCAGGGCATGGGCCATCAGCCCGTCAAAGCCGTACCGCACCCGGCGTGCCTCCTGCCAGAGCGGCTGCTCGTAGCGCCTGATTGTAGCCCACGCGGCGGCGCTGTCATTGCGCTGGATTGCCTGCCAGTATGTCAGGCACGGCTCGGCATGGCAGCGGATGAAGACATCCAGCCAGGCATAGCAGCCGTGTGGCCACAGGAGGTGGTGTCGCTTCATGGCGCCGCCGCCGACCATCGTCCAGCGGTCGCCCCAGCGCAGCAGCACCTCGTGTGCGTAGTCCAACCCGAAGTCCTCTTTGAAGGCCAGGACGTTCGACTCGTCCTCGATCAGCTCGCAGGTCCGCAGGGGGACGTCACCCACCAGCATCACGTGCATCTCGGCGGCGACGGCCCGATAATAGTCCGCCAGCGTTGCGGGGGTGCCGCGTGCCCCCGGCCACGCTGCGGGCCGGACCATGTACAGGTCAAACCCCAGATCGCGGACGTAGCGGCCGAACTCCAGGGCCTTGTTCAGCCCCCACATGTTGTCGCAGGCGATGGTCACGGCCCGGCGGCCCACGTGCTCGATCACCGTCCGGTGTACCGCCGCTACCTCGTCGTCGGTCAAGAGGGAGATCAGGCTATCGCCCCAGGTCAGCATAATGACGTTGCCGCCGTTGGCAATGGTGCGATCAATTGCTGACCGGATACCATGGTGATCCAACTCCCCATCGCGCGTGAAGATCGTCGGCAAGGAGTTGACCGGCCCCCGCAGCCGCGCGCGGATTTCGTCGGGTGCTTGCATCATCTTGTCATGCGCCGCCGCATCGGTCGGTTGATGATGGTACCATGCTGCTCCATGCGCCTGGCAGAGGCGAGAGCACTAGGAGGTACAAGAGGCAGGTATAGGGAGTACGGTGAGCGAGGTGTGACTACAGAGTGCGGGCCACAGCGGCAAGCGGGCTAGCCCCGGCGAATAGATCCACCGACCAGCTCCGGCCCGGCTCCGGAGCATGGGCCTTGCGTAAGCGAATGTGGCCGCATCCCCCATCTAGCTCGTGGCGCTCCTTTGTTACCTCAGCCATCATCCTCTCGACGACTCCCGACCGTCTCACCGCAGCGCGGACAGTCGGCGGCCCACAAATGTAGGCATGGGGTGTTGCCGAGTTGATCCGCTCACAGTCGTCAGTGGAAGGCAACCGCACATTCCCGCGCACAAAGGGTGTTAGGAGCGCAAACGGAGGCGCCATCAGCATACTATCCCATACACGGTCGTCATGGGCATTGGACGAACCGTGATGTGCAACCTTGAACACTTCTGCCCGCTCTCCGGGTCGGCGGCTTTCATGGGCATCGACGATACACGTCCAGCCCGTATAAGGATTGGCCGTTTTCTCCAAATCTGCGCCCAGCAAGAGGGCTGTGCAGCCAATTCTTACCCAGAGGACAACTGCGGTGTCGTTAGGCGATGGTGCCGCTACATGCCGCGGTGGGTCACCCTGTCGTGGAAGAAGACGGCCGATGGCGCGAATTGCCTGTGTGACTGAAGCATCGGATGGTGACAGTGCCAGCACGGTGCTCTCTATTCGCTCGTCTATCAGGTGCTGCCGAAACAAGAGCCGCTCGGCGCCGGCCCAGCGGACGAGCGGCGGCCCGGGGACTGCTGATCGCTGTTCCAAAACTGTCAGGACATCGTGGAACTCGTGGGCACCCGACGACTGAGTATATGCTGCCTGCGCCCCAATCACTGTGAGCACTTCGGTCGTATCTAGCGCAGACGAGCAGTAGAAGTCGGCGGCCTCACAGGTACGAACGACCTCGGCCAGCCCACGGATATGATCGTCGTGCCAGTGGGTAGCGACGATCAGCCGCACTGTAGAGGCGGGATCATGGCCTATCCGCCGCAGGTACGCTAGGGCTGGCTGCACGCGACGCCGCCGGTCGAAGCACGAATCAACCAGCAACCAGTTTCCGGAACCCAAATGCACGAGGATGCACTCACCGAATCCTGGGCCGAATAGCGAAACTTCTACCTCATCGGCACGAGGTGGTGTGGTGAGATCAGGCATTCTCCACTAGGTGACGCATTCGCGTTGCCCAGCCTTGGGCCTCGCGCAAGTCGTCGGCGGTCCAGTCGGGTAGCCGTTGCATCCTGATGATTGAGGCGCGCATCCGATAACCACCAATCACGTCCCGGTAGCCGATGGCCCAATAGAAGCGAGCTCCTGGGACCACCAGCGGACGATCATCTGGGGATATCTCCTCAAGATAGATCTCTACCTGCTCGTCGGGCGACTGCTCGAGCACGTCTTCGATGATGGCGGTGAAGGTCTCCTCGCCTACGGACACGACATGTCCTTGCCATTTACCCTTGATATCGAAGCGCTCGCGCGGACCCTTAGGGGGAAGGCGTCTCTGGTGTCTTGGCGGCGCGGCGGTCTGAGTCTCCGTAACGGAGGTATCTGCCGTCATTGCTATAGACGCCAGTTCGGAAGACTGAACATCGGGCATATTTGCCGCACTTACGCCCACCTCAGGCGGAGACATCGCGTTAAGACGCCGCACGAGCTTGACCGACCTGCCTGTATCCTTTGGGCACGGCTTCGTGTGTTGGGATGTACCCTCAGGTGGCTCTAGGATGCTCACCAACGGTAGGTGTGACTGCACTGGAGACATTAGCACAAGCTCCCTATGTGCAGGATTATCTCATCTGCCCGTCGCAACGATTCGGCCCACTGCTCTTCCGCTATGCCCAGAATAGCCTTCGCACTCCTGGCTAAGGTGTCATCGACCTCAAAGTGGTCGTTGATCTCAACGAACAACCCGTTCTCGATCCTATTCGACGGCTCAACGCGCACATTCACAGCACCATCTAAACCATCGGGCCTCATCCCCACGATCGTAAGGGCACCCATACCTGGGTTTTTCAGGATAGGCTGCCAGTGCTCCTTGGGGGCGAGCTTATACCCGATACCATGCCAGGCTTCCTCAGAATCCAGCCGAAAGTGGACATGCCGGTTCAGACCCAGTTGAGCAAGCGGTGTGTGTCTGAGAATTCTGAACGTCCCGATGGCAAGATCTCGCAGTGCATCATAGAGTGGTGCCTGTGTGGTAGAAACCGTAAACCTATTATTGAGAACCTGAAGCGTGTACTGTTCTGTGTGAAATGAGCATATGTCGGCCGTAATGATCTCGACTTCGGCATCCTCTAGCTCGGTCTGGCCCCACAGCCTCTCCCTCACGTACCAGGACGGATGAAAGATGGCTGGGTTGAAGGAGCCGATGAATACGATGCTCGACCCTTCCAGGACAATCGGTGGCATCCCCATGGTGACGCAGTATAGCCCTAATCCGCGATCCTGTCCCGTAGCTACTCGAATCCGGTCGGAGCAGCTCTGGCCTGCGGGAGTACCGGTTCATTAGACCCTGAGCAGGTCGAACCAGTCCCCTTGCCGGTGGTGTCGACAATGCCGGCGTGTAGCGCCAATGGAACTGCCGGCGCACTCGCTTGACACGCCGGAGTTGGTTGATGGACAATGATCCCAAGTGAAGGGGGGACGTATGTTAAAAACTATTATCCATGTGGTGGTTTTTCTGGTTGCGGCAGTAGTGTTCTATGTAGGGCTGTTTACCGGCCTGCAGGTCAACCCGAATGTCGGCACGATCCTCTGGATTGCGGCGGCGGCGGATAGCCGGACTGAACATCCTGTGGATCCTGCGGTCGAGAAGGAAGTAATACCGAGTGGGACCGGGGAGTGAGGCACTGGGTCGGGCCGAAGGGAGCGGGAGACGGGATTCGAACCCGCGACAACCTGCTTGGAAGGCAGGAGCTCTACCGGACTGAGCTACCCCCGCGTACTACAACGGTCATTATACAGCATCCATCGTGCGAGGTCGCGCGGTCCGCTCCCGCTGTAGCCAATCCGGCCACGCTCACCACCAGCGCCAGAGACGCCGGAGCCGCCGCCACCAACGTCCCGGTTGTGACTGCGAGCCGAGCGGCTGTCCGCTTGTGGTGACGTGGGCAGCGCCAGACTTGATCGGTAATCCACAACGCGAGCAATAGTCGGTGGGCCCCCGCAACTGCTTGTAGCAATAGGGGCAGAGCAGCTGATGTGCGGGGAGAGGCTCGCTCATTGGTGCCGAGTACCATCAATCCGGTAAGCCGATGTGACAAAGGAAACGAGACAGGTCCATCAGTTGATGATACCTGTCTCGCGTTGATTTCCTTGCCGGACCAGGCGTCTCACGCGCCTCAACGAGGCCGGACGTTCCGGGTACCGGAACAACACCCATTCGGAACCGTCAAGTGGAGGGCCGGTCCGGGGTCGCTCGCCCCTGTACACCCTGGTACAGGGGCACTAACAGCCTAGCTGCCATCTCCCGAGGACCGACAACGGATGCTTACGAAGCAAAACAGCCACCGTCTCGCCTCCTTCCGCTGTGGATTTGGGAGCCAAAAGGCTCTGATATCTATAATAGGGGCGGCCGGCTCTCCTGTCAAGAGGGTGTGAACCGGCGGCCGGGGAGCGGATTTCGGCAACAAGTGGAAGGACCGGAACGATGCCTAACAGCGCGGCCACGGAGCGGCAGCGCCACCGCTATCGCCTCCTCGCCCGCCTCGCCGTCCGCTTGGCCTTGGTCGGCGTGCTCTTCTTCGTCATCACCTTCTTGCCCCGGCCGGCCGGGCTGAGTCTGTGGATGGGACCGTTCGCGGCGGCGGTCTTGGTGCTCGCGGTGTTGATCCTGGTCGGCTCGGCGCTCTACGATACGCTCTTCTTCGACCGCTATTGGCGCGTCGTTGACGGCAAGTGAACGACAGCGGTCTTCCCGGTGGCTGACGGCCGTACACGACACAGGGCGCGCGCCCCTAGCCGAACAGGGGTTGCTGCCGGTTTGTGCGGGCACGGCGAGCCGTCAGATGGGCCTGGCGCAGTGGCTCGGGGATCCGATAGCGGGACGTGCAGCGCAGGGTCCAGGTAACGGCGGCTGCGAGATCAACGCAGTGCCCCACGGACACGTACACCGGCTGCACGCCGCTCCGCGTTCGCACGGCGGCGCCCACGGTGTCCCCTTGGTGGATCAGAGCCGCGCGAGCGCCGCGCTCCGGCGCCAGGGGACCGTGCTGGCCGACGAGGATGGACTTGGCGCAGCCAATGGCCGGGAGGTCGAGCAGCACGCCGAGGTGGCAGGCTAAACCGAACCGGCGCGGGTGTGCCAAGCCTTGCCCGTCTACGAGGAGTAGGTCGGGCACATGGGTCAGCCGGGCTATCGCGGCGAGGACGGCTGGCGCTTCCCGAAACGAGAGCAAGCCGGGAACATAGGGAAACTCGACCGGGACAACGGCGTGCGCGGTCTCGACCGGGGTTAGCTCCGGGTAGCTCAGGACCGAGACGATACCCACCATCTCGCCGCTCCGCCCCGATGAGCGTGACTCAAGAGGGTGGACATCGGCCCCGGCGACGAGGCGAACGTTCCCCAGCGCGGTGTGCCGAGCCACGCGGCTACTCAGCTCGTTCTGGATGGCGCGGGCCGCGGCCGGCGAGACATCCCAGCGGTGCAGCTGCCGGCCGGCCAGAGCGACTGTGCCGGTACCCGGTGTTTCCCGTGTTGGCATGGCGAGGCTCACATCAAGCTACCCGGCCGGGGTGGCAAAGCCGTAGTTCAGGAGACGCTCGGCGTCGGTGAAATGGCTGCGACTGCCGAGGACGACGGCCAGCAGCGAGCGGCCACCACGCTCCGCTCCCGCGACCAGCGTGTATCCGGCATCGCCGGTATAGCCGGGTTTCACGCCGAATGCGCCGGGATAGGAACCGATTAGGCGATTGATATTGGTTGGACCGAACCAGCCATGCTTTCGTCCCGCCTCACTGCTGGCCGGGATCACCTTGCGTTGCGCGCCGACGATCTCGCGGAAGGTCGGGTTCTGGAGCGCGTAGGTTGCCAGCACGGCGAGGTCGTAGGCCGTGGAATGCTCCGCGGGATCGGGCCACCCACTCGGATTGGCAAAGTGCGTGTTCTGCAAGCTCAGTTTGGTTACCAAGTCGTTCATCAGGCGAATGAAGCGGGCACGGTCTCCGAATACTCCCCGTGCGATGGCCTCGGCAGCGTCGTTCCCCGAGTCGAGCATCATGCCGTAGAGCAGCGCTTCGAGCGTGAGGCGCTCGCCGGCTTGCAAGCCCATGACGTTTGGCTCCATCGCCGCCGCCGCGGCATCCACCTCAATAATCGTGTTCAACGGTGCATGCTCCAGGGCAACGATAGCCGTGACAATTTTGATGGTGCTTGCCACCGGGCGGGGCGTGTGGTGATTTTTTGCGTAGAGCACCTCGCGCCGATCCATATCCACGAGGATGGCGGCCTTTGCATCCAGCGCCGGGATACCGGGGATAACACCAATCGGGACCGCACCGAGCGATCCTCCGGCTACCTGTGCCAGGCGGTTCGCGCTATAGCGGATGCTCGGCGTCGGTAGCGGTGAGGCAGTGGGAGCCGCCGTCGGCTGGACCGAGGCCGTCTCCGGCTTGGTCTCGAGGACGACGACGTCTCGGTCGCCACGCTGGGTCAGCACAAGCTGGAAGATCGCAATTAAGGCCAGCATCAGCGGTGCCAGCAGCCACCACTCGGTATGCCGGCGCCGGTGAGTGCTGGGCGGTGGGGGAGATGGAGCGGGGTCGCCAACCGTGTCTACCGGCACCTCCGCCGACGCGAGCCATTCCTCCCGGACCTCCCAATCGGCGGCGGTGTCAAGTGCATCGTAGTCGTTGCTCCGATCCGGTGGCTGCTGGCTGGGCCGGGGGGCAGACCGAGCCGGCGAACGGCGCTTATCGATCCCCGGCAGCTGTTCATCGGCACTCATGCGTATTGACTGTCGGTGTCCCGGCGCGGCACAGGGAGCTACGCTCTGCTGTCGCTGCCTTCGGTCTTGGCGTGGCTAGGCGGAGGCAGCAGGAGCATTACCGATACCGGAACGTCTAGGAATAGCTCGGGGATACGTGACCACGGTAGGAGCGGCAGCGCCGCCACCACCTGCCGGTCGCCGGGCCGTCGTACAAGCCGATGCCCCAGTCCCACAGCTTCTCGCGGCCAGGGTAAGGATAGCCCGGCGCTGCCTGACAGTCAACGCACGGGGCCGGGGGTGAGGCGCGTCTCCGGCGCGCGCCGTGTGCTACACTCCGGCTACGATGTGGGTGCAAGTGCGTTATTTCGCTGCCGTGCGCGAGATTATCGGCGACACTGAGGCGCGTTGGGAGCTACCGGAGGGCGCGACGGTCGGTGACCTGTGGGGACAGCTGGCCACGGCCAATCCCCCCCTGCGGCAGCTGACTTGCACGGCGGCCGTCAATCAGGAATACGTTGCTCCAGAGACGATGCTTGCAGATGGTGACGAGGTGGTCTTCATACCGCCGGTGAGCGGCGGCGGGCCGGGTCCGGGGGTTGGGTACCTCAGAGGGGTGGATTCCCGCTGGCGCGGGAATGACAATTTATGCAAAGGTCTCAGGAGGAAGCACTGATGGCGCTCTGCCGGATCACTCGTGAGCCGATTGACGTTGGTGCGCTCATCGCTGCGGTACAAGCCCCCACTGACGGGGCATTGTGTGTGTTCTCCGGTGTCGTCCGCGCCGATCCCGGTCCCGGTGGCGAGACGGATCGTGTGCAGGTGCTCGAATACGACGCCTATCCGGAAATGGCCGAAGCCAAGCTGGCCGAGGTGGCGGCGGAAGTAGCCGCGCGGTGGCCAGAGCAGAAGATCGCGATTGCTCACCGCATCGGCCGCCTGCACGTCGGCGAAGCCTCAGTAGTCATTGCGGTGGCCTCACCGCATCGCCACGAGTCGTTCGAGGCGTGCCACTACGCCATCAACCGGGTGAAGAGCACCGCGCCGATCTGGAAGAAGGAAATCTACCACTCCGGGGCGGAATGGGTAGAGGGCGCGCTCCCCGGCGCTACCGTGGAGCCGGCCGATCACGTGGCAGCATCGGCCAGCGAGTAGGCCGCCGCTGCCGGCAGCGGGACGCCGTTACCGGCCAGCCGCGGCGGAGCACCTTTTACCGGCCGGACTTGCTCCGGCCCAAGCTGTTGGCTCACCCGCTCCCAGATACGGTCGCTGATCCAGCCAGGCTCCTGTTGCGCGTCCAGCACCAGCCAGCGCGCCGTTTCGGCAGCGGCCAGCGCCAGGAACCCGCGGCGGACTTTGCGATGATACTCCAACGGACGGCGCTCGAACCGAGATAGCGCACCGCCGCCGGCTTCCAGCTGCCGGCGCTTCCGCTCCAGCCCAATTGCCGGGTCGAGATCGAGCAAGATGGTCAGACCGGGTAGCAGCCCGTGGATGAAGGGGCGCATGATCTCCTGCAGGAGACTGGGGCTTATCCCTGAGCCGTAGCCTTGGTAGGCATAGGTTGAGGCAACATAGCGGCCGGTCAGGACGACCGCCCCGGCTTGGAGCGCCGGTAGCACTGTGCGGACGACGTGATCGGAACGGGAAGCGGCCAGCAGCGCTACCTCCGTCGCGGCGTCTATTTCGCCTACGGCCGGGTCGACCAGGATACGACGCAGGTGCTCGCCGAGTGGCGTGCCGCCCGGTTCACGGGTCTCGACAACCTCGTAACCGCCCTGCCGGAGGCGCGTACCAAGCCGGGCAAGCTGCGTAGTCTTGCCCGATCCTTCCACGCCCTCGAACGAAATGAAGCTCGCTACGTGGAACGGTCGCGGCCTAGCTCCACCTTCAGGTGCCGATTCTCCACGCATCCCCATCTCCAATTGCACCCTCCAGCCGAGCGTCTCACCTCCGGCTTGACCAGAGCATCAGTGTACCCCCTACTGGGTAACTTGCCGGCAATCGGTTGAAACGTTTCAGTCGCTGCCGAGTCAGCGGCAACGACTCCTAACGCCGGCCGCTGCGTGGCGACGAGATCCGCACCCGGCGGTTCGGCTCCTGACCGAGACTGCGGGAGATCAGATTGGCCCGCGCCGCAAGCTCGTGCTGTAGGCGGCGGATCGGCGCGTTTTGGGGCGCCAGCTCCATTGCCTCTGCTGTCGAGAGGGTCCGCTTGATCGCTTCGTAGGTTTCCTTGAGCGCCTGCCGGCGCGGCGAGCGGGACTGCTCGGAATCATCTTGGAAGGCGGCGGCAAGCGACTGCTGCATTTGCGCCACCGTGTTGCTTCTGAGGACATAAATCGGCACCCCGCGGGCCTGCGCTTGCCGCACCAAGCCGGTCTGCTTGCGGAAGTGGCTCTTGATGGTCATAAGCGCGTCGGCTTCATCGAGGTCGTCCGTGAGGAGCACCGGGATGCCGAGGGCGCGGCTGGCCTGCGCCAACCGATCACGATTGATGCCGAAGGGATACAGCCGCACGGGCCGCCACGGCGGCGAGCCTGGCGCGTCGGCGCCGTCCGTGTCCCGGTCCTCGAACGTCCCGACCGTGCCGACTACCGCCCGCCAGTCGTGGTTTCGCTCCAGGTCGCTTAGGTCGGGGGGCCGCTCCCGTCCGCGTGAGCCGTTCGTCCGGCGGCTCCGCCAGGGACGCTGCTGTTGCGCTGCCGGCCAATCATACTCATCGGCAGCCGGCGCCAGTTCCTCATAGTCGCGCGTCATCGTGCCGTCGTTGCTCCACCCGCGCACCTCCACCTGTACCGGCACGTCGCGCAGCAAGGCGTCAACCGTCGCGGCTACGTCATGGTGGACATGCACCCGCTGTCGCTGGTGCATCTCGACGAGGGCCTCGAACGTCGGGGGCGCTTTGCGTTCGAGCACCGTCTTCTGGGTGCCTCGGCGGCGCGCCTCCTCGTCACCCAGCGTCACCGGTTGGATACCGCCGATGAGGTCGCTCAATGTCGGGTTGACCAGGAGGTTGTCGAGGCTGTTGCCGTGGGCGGTGCCGACCAACTGCACGCCCCGCTCGGCAATGGTGCGCGCCGCTGCCGCCTCCAACTCGGTGCCGATCTCGTCAATGACGATGACCTCGGGCATGTGGTTCTCCACCGCCTCGATCATCACCGCGTGCTGCTGTGCCGGGGTCGGCACCTGCATGCGCCTGGCCCGGCCGATACCCGAGTGGGGGATGTCGCCATCGCCAGCGATCTCGTTGGAGGTATCCACGACGATGACCCGCTTGCCGAGGTCGTCCGCGAGCACCCGAGCCACTTCGCGGAGCATCGTGGTCTTCCCGATGCCCGGTCGCCCGAGGATGAGTAGGCTCTGGCCGGTCTCGACGATGTCGCGGATGATGTCAATGGTGCCGTACACAGCGCGACCGACGCGGCAGGTCAGGCCGACAATCGTGCCCGCGCGGTTGCGGATCGCGGAAATGCGGTGGAGGGTGCGTTCGATACCGGCCCGATTGTCGCCGCCGAAGCGCCCCGCACGCTCGCGAGCATAGTCGAGATCGGCCGCTCCGACTTCCTGTGTACTGAGCACGACATCGCGGTCCGGGAACCGCGCCTCGGGATACCGGCCGAGGTCCATGACCACTTCCAATAGCTCGGACACGTCCGGCAGCGCCTCTAGCGGCTGACGAATACGCGGCGGGAGGGCCGCCAGCAGCTCCGGCAGGTCGTTGGTAACAGTCGTCGGGGCGGAGAGCGTGCCAGCCGGTGCATCCGGTGCGCTGTCGCGATCCGGCAGCGCGGTACGCTCGATATCCAGCGGATCGGGCCGCTCCGGCGTCGGCGCTGGCGCAGTGCTCATGTGGCTACCTTCTCCAAGATCGGGACGAGGCCGCGCTGGAACACCGGTACGGCGAGGCATTTCACCACCAGATCGGACGATGCGGCCAACCGGAACCCGCGCGCCTCGAGGGCAAAGCGCAAGGCCGTCTGATGCTCGCGGACGGTGCAGGTGAGGAGCGTGTTGCCACCACCCACTTGGGCGACGAGGTAGTCGAGCAAGCCTTGGACGAGATCGGTGGCGTCCGGGTCTACCATGACCTCGGCCACGGCCGACTTATAGCCGTCCATCGCCAGCTGCACCCACGCCAAGGGCCGCTCTGCGCCGGGGACGACCCAGCCTCTAGCGCGGCGGCGCGGCAGGAGCCAGCGTGGCAGCAGCGGTAGCGGCAGGTCCCATTGCCGGCTGCTCACCGCCTCGGCAGTCTGCACGACTGCCGGGGTGGAGGCACGATAGAGCTGCCAGAGCGGGTAGGAATCGGCCGGCCGCTGCGCTCGCAGGTCCAAGCGCGGCGGCGATGCACTGCGGGCCTGGATTTGGACCGCGTAGGTATGCTCCGTAAGCACCTTGTCGAATCCCCAGCGCCGGAAGCACTCGACCGTTGCCGAACCCTCCGGCAGACGCGCGAAGAGCCGGGTGGCCCCTTCCGCCTCCGCTGCCTCACAGATGCCGCTGAGGAGCTGTACCACGCGGCGCTCGGCTGCTGCGGCCACGACCGGCGGCGACCCGGCGCTTCCGGGCGGCGCCAGCACCAAGTACATGATCTCCCACTGGTCCGGCTCACGGCGCAAGGTCGTCTGGGCAAAGCCGATGACGCGCCGGCCCTCCCGCAACGCAAAGGTGCGCGTGTGCGATGGCCACAGCCCGGCGACCGGCGGATGGGAACGGATCGCGGCCCACAACGGAGACCAAGTACGGGGACGCCGGACCAAGGAAGAGCCATGCCGGCTCAACTCGCCGAAACGCAAGAGGTCCTGTAGCCGGGCGGACGAGATGGTTAGCACTGCTATACAACGCGGCGGCCTGAGGAGCCGCTAGTCTACCCCCACGGCACGGCAGACGTTGGGTACACTTTCATCGCTCACGTCCATTCTAGCGTTCCCGCGGCAGCTCCGGCAACAGCAACGCCGCCGCTGCCCGGCCGCTATTATTGCCATCGTGAATCAGCCGCCGCCGGCCGCAGGATCGCCTGTAAGGGTCGCGTCCCCGCCAGCTACCACCTCCCCGGCAGCCCCCGGTTCCAAGCGGCCGGTAAGCCTCTGGCTGCTGGGACTCACGGCCGCCCATACGCTCAACGATCTGTACGGACAGGCCCTGCCGCCGCTCTTGCCCGCCCTCCGCACGGCGTTTAACTTCAGCTATTTCCAGGGTGGCATCCTGGCCTTCACCGCTGGCGGTATTTCGGCTGCCCTCCAGCCGGTTGTCGGGTACGTCGCCGACCGGCGCGGCGGGCGACGCCCGGTGCTGGCGCTAGGGTTTCTGCTCTATGCCGTCGGGATGCTGGCCCTGAGCCTAGCCGGAAGCTACACCGGGCTGCTCCTCGCCGCGGTGGTGCTGGCACTTGCCTCCACAACGTATCACCCGCAGGCCACGACCCTCATCGCCCACCGGTTTCCGCAGGCGCGCGGCTGGGCCTCCGGTATCCACGGGATTGGCAACAGCATCGGGTTTGCGCTGGCGCCGATCATCGTCGCAACGCTGGCCGAGCGGCTGGGCTGGCAGCAAGCCAGTTTGCTCCTGGCACTCCCGGCGGTGTTCGGCGCCCTGTATATCTGGACGCTGGTCCGGGAGCCGCGCGGCCGGTCCGAGCCAGGGCTACTCGCCGGGATCACCCGGCCGCTCATCTTGCTGACCATCGTCCACGGGCTGATCGGCACGGCGGGAATCGGCATCTTCACCTGGCTACCGACTTACTTCGTCCACTTGGGCCGGAGTCTGTCCGGCGCCGGTCTGCTCACGGCGATAGCCTTGACCGCCGGGACGCCGGCCCAGCCGCTCGGGGGGGCGATCTCGGATCGTTTCGGGCGCCGGACCCTGCTGGTATGGGCCTGCCTAGTGCTGACGGTCGCCGTCATCCTGTTCGCGGCGGCGGGCAGCGACCTCGCCCCGTTCGCCGGTGCAGCGCAGATCGCCGCGCTAGTGGCGAGTGCGTTTGCGGTGCAGTTCGCCACCAGCCTCACGCCGCCGGTCGCGCTGGTCTATGCCGCCGAGCTGGCGCCTGGCGGGCGCAGCGGCACAGCGATTGGCCTGATGTGGGGCGTGGGCATTGCCGTCGGCGCGCTGGCCGCCCCGCTCACTGGCAAGCTCATTGACGTGGCTGGCTTCACCCCGGCCTTCCTCTCGCTGGCCGGTGCCGCCCTGCTCGGCGCCGTCGTCGCTCGGCGTCTCCCCCGCCCCGCCGCGCGATGAGTAATCCCTGCGGCTAGAGCAGCGCGATTCGATCTACGGCTGCTCACGCTCCGGCGCCGTACTACAATCTAGGATGGCGAGGAGACCTACACGAGCGATGCTCCTCCGGCTCACGGACGCCGCCGGCGGAGGGAGAGAGCGATGGGGGTGCCAGCAAGCGAGGCGGTGCAGCGGGACCGGGCCGCGCTGGTCGCGCTCTACGAGGCGACGGACGGCGCGCACTGGACTGACACCACGAACTGGTTGAGTGATGTGCCCCTCAGCGACTGGTACGGCGTCACTACTGACGTTGAGGGCCATGTCACGGAACTAGACCTCGGCTTCAACAACCTGAGGGGAATCCTGCCAGCCGAGTTGGGTGATCTTGCCCAACTCACGGAACTGAGACTCTCCTACAACAAACTGAACGGCCCACTGCCGGTGGAGTTAGTTCACTTGAGCAACCTCAGGCACCTGGTCCTCAACTCTAACAGCTTTGAAGGGCCACTGCCCGGTGCATGGGGCCAACTGAGCAAATTGGAGATACTGCACCTGGGCAACAACAACCTGACAGGGTCACTGCCCGGCGTGTGGGGCCATCTGAGGAATCTCAAGACGCTGTGGCTCAGTTACAACAACCTGGTGGGGCCGCTCCCAGCCGAGTGGGCCCACCAGGCCAACCTCACGGAGTTGAACCTCGGCTCCAACAACCTAACGAGACAGGTGCCGGCCGAGTGGGGCCAGATGAGCAAAGTCGAGATACTGGACCTCGCCTGCAACAATCTGACGGGGCCACTGCCAGTAGAGTGGGGCAGCCTGCACAGTGTCAAGCAATTGGGGCTTGTCGGCAACAGCCTGACGACCTCGCTTCCACAGCAGGACCGGGCCGCGCTGGTCGCACTCTACGAGGCGACGGGCGGTGTGAACTGGAGGGAGAGCGCGAACTGGTTGAGCGATGCGCCCCTCGGTTCCTGGCATGGTGTTACCGCCGACGCTGCCGGCCGCGTCACGGAACTGAGACTCGGTGGAGGCGGCAACAACCTGACGGGGAAGCTACCGACAGAGTTGGTCCAGCTGGAACACCTTGAGCGACTGGACCTCTCCAACAACAGCTTGACAGGACCACTCCCGGCAGAGTTAGGGCACCTAAGTAACCTCACGGTGCTGCTCATGCACGGCAACAACTTGACGGGGGCACTGCCCGCCGCGTGGTGCCACTTGAACAACCTCTGGTGGCTGACGCTCGACGGCAACGACTTGACCGGCCCACTCCCCGCGGCTTGGGGTCAGTTGAGCAACCTCAAGCGGCTGGACCTTGCCAGTAACTGCCTGACGGGGCCACTGCCCGCCGCGTGGGGGCACCTGAGCAGCCTTGAGAGTCTGGTACTCCACAACAACGATCTGATAGGGCCAATCCCAGCCACGTGGGGCCGCCTGAGCAAGCTCGAGTCGCTGTATCTCTCCCACAACAAGCTGGCGGGGTCACTGCCGCTGAGTCTGACGGGGCTGACAGCACTGGAGCATTTTCACTTCGACAACACGGAGCTATGCGCGCCGCCGGGCCGCACCTTCCGGGCATGGCTCCGAGGCACATACCGCGTCCGCGGTGCCAACTGTATACCAGGCGCAGCGGATCCACGTGATAAGGCTGGGCTGGTCGCCCTCTACGAGGCGACGGACGGCCCGCACTGGAAGAACAACACGAACTGGTTGAGCGACGCACCCCTCGGCGATTGGTACGGCGTCACCACTGATGTCAGCAGTGGCCGCGTCATGGAACTGAAACTCTGGAAAAACAACCTGAAGGGACAACTCCCGGCGGAGTTGGGCAAGCTAGATCACCTTGAGAGACTGGATCTCCCTAACAACGAGTTGAGCGGCCCACTGCCTGCCGAGTGGTCCCAAATGAATAACCTCGGGGTGCTGAACCTCTCTGGCAACAAGCTGAGTGGGCCACTGCCCACCGATTGGTCCTGCCTGGGCAACCTCGGATGGCTGTTCCTCTACCGAAACAACCTGACCGGACCACTGCCGAGAGCGTGGGGAAAGCTAGTCTACCTCCGGCGGCTCTGGCTCTCTGACAATAGCTTCACGGGGACACTCCCGGCTGAGTGGGGCCGCCTGCAGAGCCTCACGGAACTGATGCTATTCAACAACAGTCTGGTGGGGCCACTGCCCGTCGAGTGGGGACAGTTGAGATGGCTGTATTGGCTAACTCTCTATGACAACCACCTGACAGGGCCACTACCACAGAGTCTGACCGGGTTGACGATGCTTGCGCTGTTTTACTTCGACGACACGGGGCTTTGTGCGCCGCGGGACCGTGCCTTCCAGGAGTGGCTCCGGGGTATAGGCGACGTGCGCGGCGAGAACTGCTAGAGGCGCTCCGGCTCACGGAAGCCGCCGGCGGAGGGAGAGAGCGATGGGATTGCCAGCAAGCGAGGCGGTGCAGCGGGACCGGGCCGCGCTGGTCGCGCTCTACGAGGCGACGGACGGCGCGCACTGGACTGACACCACGAACTGGTTGAGTGATGTGCCCCTCAGCGACTGGTACGGCGTCACCACCGATACCGACGGCTGTGTCATGGAGCTGTCCCTCGCCGGCAACAATCTGACCGGATCGCTCCCGGCAGAGCTGGGCCACCTGAGCAACCTGCAGGTGCTGGAGCTGGCTGGCAATGGCCTGGGTGGAGCACTGCCGGCCGCCTGGGACCGCCTGGGGAGCCTGGAGGTGCTGGAGCTGGCCGGCAACCACCTGAACGGGCCACTGCCGACCGAGTGGAACCACCTGCGACGCCTCGACGTGCTGGACCTCTCCCGCAACAGCCTGGCTGGGTCACTGCCTGGCGCGTGGGGCCAGTTGGACAATCTCAGGGTGCTGAACCTCGCCGACAACAGCCTGAGCGGGCCACTGCCGGCGGCGTGGAGCCGGCTGGACAACCTCACGGTGCTGAACCTCGCCGACAACGGCCTGGTAGGGCCGCTGCCGGCGGAATGGGGCCGGCTGCTGAATCTGGAGGTACTGCTCCTCTTCGGCAACAGCCTGAGTGGGCCACTGCCTCCCGAGTGGGGCGCGCTGGCCTATATCAGGGTATTCAACCTCGCCGACAACAACCTCCAGGGCGTGCTGCCCGCGCAGTGGGGCCGCCTGAGCACTCTCGTGAGGCTGGATCTCGCCGACAACGGCCTGCGGGGCGTGCTGCCGGCGGAGTGGGGCACGCTGGGCTGCCTCGAAGGGCTGTGGCTGCATGGCAACAACCTGCGGGGGCCGTTGCCGGCGGAGTGGGGCGCGCTGAGGCGCCTGGAGTTGCTGTGGCTGCACGGCAACAAACTGGGTGGGCCGCTGCCTGTGGCCTGGAGCCACCTGAGCAACATCGCGTCGCTGTCCTTGCGTGGCAACAACCTGCGGGGCGTACTGCCGGTGGAGTGGGGGCACCTGAGCAACATCGAGATGCTGAACCTGCGTGGCAACAACCTCCGAGGGCCGTTGCCGGCCGAGTGGGGCGCCCTGGGCCAACTCGGGATACTCAACCTCGCTGGCAATAACCTGGCGGGGGCACTCCCCCCCGCGTGGGGTGCGCTGAACGGTCTCCGGCTGCTCAACCTCGCCGGCAACAGCTTGACCGGGGCACTGCCCCCTGAGTGGGGCAACTTGGACAGTCTTGGGGTACTGAACCTCGCCGACAACAACCTCCAGGGCACGCTGCCGGCCGAGTGGGGACGCCTGAGCAAGCTCGAGCGGCTGGACCTCTCCCGCAACAACTTGCAGAGCGCGCTGCCGGCGGAATGGAGCTGGCTGGACCATCTCATGGAGCTAGTGCTCTCCCACAACAGCCTAGCGGGGCCGCTCCCGCAGAGTTTGACGGGGCTAAAGGCGCTAGAGCAGTTCTACTTCGACAATACGGAGCTTTGCGCGCCGCGTGATCGTGCCTTCCAGGTGTGGCTCCGGGGCATAGACGACGTGCGTGGGGCCAGCTGTCCGCCGGACACAACGGAGCAGAAGCCTGAGCAGCCGGGCCGGCCCGCGGTGGCAGCACCGGCCGTCGGGACAGCGCGTCACGCTGCGACGCCGGCCGATCTGGCAGCCCTGCGGGCCGAGCTACAAAGTGACATCGGCAAGCTGAAGGCCGAGTTGAGGGCACTGGAGCTGCGGTTGCTCCGGCGGCTCAATACTTGATCGTAGTGACACCGCGCGACAGCGCACTCCCGGCAGTGTAGACGGCATGCACGGTGCCAACTGTTAGGAGCATACCGCCTCGCTGACACCGCGGGTAGGGGAGAGCGCAATGGGATCGCCAGCAGGCGCGGCCGTGCAGGAGGTGGTAGCTGCTACTCTGCGCGTTAATCAGGGCCAGCCAAACCGACTCCAGGATAGCAGGCGGAGAAATAGCCTCGCTTCAGGGATGTGCGCGTAGATTCTCTCAACGGATTCTGGGGTGATGGTACCGAGAGCCAGTTGACCGAATCCGAAGTCCTGCCCGTACAGAAGCGCCTTCAGTTCGTGAGGTCGCTGCCCATGGTATGTAAATGTCTCATACGGATTAGTTTCTGCTGCAGCAACGATCATCTCCGTGCTCGGGAAAACAGCTAGCGGCAGGATCAAAGGAAGATGAGGGAGAAGGTATCCGTCACGGGCCTTGACATGATAGTATTTCTCTACTGCAAGCTCAAGTGTCTTCGACAGATTAGCTGGCCAATCTTCCTCGAAGTATACATGTTTATCTCTTAGTACTCTCTCGGAATCTGTATTGATGATGAGGATATCCCGTTCTTCAATATCCCGCCCCACCTCTCGCTTGAACTCGTCAATACTTCCATCGAGTACGGCCATGACATTACCTATAAACGTGCGAGCGTGGCCGCTGGCAATCCTGTAGTCGTCCGATTTGGATGCTTCATTCCAGAATTTATCTACATGATGACGTATGGTCTGGTGCAAAAGCACTATGTTAGTAAAGGGATTCGGATCATCCGATTCACTTGTGCTGTCAATAGTGCAGCAGACGAGCTTGGCTAATATCTCGCGATCAGTGGGGCCGTCAGCAATAATCCCGAGGTAGCGATCGAATGCTTGGACTGGCTCGACCATCTAGCCGAAGGTCCCAGAATACCACAGCTCGGTGAGTTGATAAGGAGACAGCCTAACGCTAGGCTTCCCATCAACATTTATTGGCTCACCATCAATAGTTCCAAGACCATGCAGGACTTCCAACGTCTCTCCTAGATTTCGCACATCACTGACGTAGCCATGCTTGTCAAGGCGAACATGATATACATAGTTGAGATGATCAGCGAATTCGCGTAGTACGGACGGACTGTGTGAGGTAAGAATCACTTGGGTACGATACCCACGGTGGGCAGAGTCGGGTGTGCCCAGAGATTCCCAGAGTAATGACATAAGCGCTCCGATATTTCCAGGATTTAGGCCGTTTTCGATTTCTTCGAGCATGAGTAGGGCAGGCGGGTTTCGCATTGAAGCCAGTAGGCTGATGGCGGTTGCCCTGAGCAGACCATCAGATACTATTTCGATTGGAAACGCATCCACTCTTGGCGCACCCCGCCGTTGTAGATCGAATTGCCAGCGAACGCGAGTACGGTCTTCCTGCTGTCGGTCGACCAGAATGCCATGAAAGGTACTCTCGAAACGCCTCAACTGAAGTATGAAGCGGTCATAGGTTTGGCGATCTTTGTCCTCCAGAACAGCGAGGATGTCCTGAAGTCTACCGCCCTCGTAGCCAATTTGAGAAGCAATGACTAACCGGTCTATTCCGGGCCTTTCCCTGGATGTAGAAGCCTCTAATGCCCCATTCTGACTAAGACTCTCCTCTTCCGCCATGTCATCCGGAGGTAGAGAATCAACTGCAATCCTGGACTTCAGGTATGAAGGCTGAAAATTGTATGTGAAAAATGATGCTGCGTCGCGAAAAAAACGATTGGATAGGATCATTTCACTCGGAGCTAATCCACTGCTTTCGGTGAGTAGTGTTCGTAGTCCCGGAATGTTCGTGGGGTGGTCGAAGCCAAAGGAAAACTCCTTCTCCTTGCTATCGGTAGCGGAGAGTCGAATACGCTCGCGACAGCCTACCTGAGACTGATGTGCATCTATGGAGTATAGCTCCATGGTGTAATTGACTTGTCCTAGGCTAGGACTGTGCCACTTACACTTGAAGATCATCGGCTCTTCGCGGTCAGCCAGGCGATGGCGGTGTAGAAAGAAATCGTTCTCCCATATAGGTCTCGGTCCACGCCTCCCTCTACGTCTGACTGTTGGCCTATGTCGAAGATGAACATTATCCGGTCGGCCACGTGCGATGAGACGACTAAAGTGCTGGAGTGCTGTAAGAAGATTAGTTTTGCCGGAGTTATTGTTGCCGATTATAAGCGTGATCGGCCCTAGTGTAACGGTCGTGTCGCGGTGAGTGCGGAAGTTGCGGATCGTAATTTCCTGAAACATCCTGAGTACCCTGTCCAGTACCTGCTAAGTGAAACGATCCGTAATGAGGATACCACAACTATACTGAAAGTGACACCGCGCCGGGTGTGAACTGCGTTATTTGCGGGCGAGGGCGCGCTCGGCGGCGGCTACGAGGTCGTCGCCGGTGAGGCCGTATTTGACGAGTAGCTCGTCGCCGGGGCCGCTTTCGGCGTAGCGGTCGCCTACGTTCACGAACTCCAGCGGGGTCGGACGCGCTTGCGCGAGGGCCATCGCTACCACGCTACCCAGTCCGCCGTGCGCCAGGTGCTCCTCGGCGACGACCAACGCCCCGGTCTCCGAGGCGGCGTTCAGCAGCGCCGCGGTATCGAGCGGCTTGACCGAGGCCATATCCAGTACGCACGCGGAGATGTCGCGGGCGGCGAGCTTGTGGTGGGCGTCCACCGCCGCTGCGACCATGAGGCCGTTGGCTACGATGGTCACGTCGCTGCCATCGCGCACGCGGATGGCCGTGCCGAGCGCAAACGGACATTCGTCCGCCGATTCGTAGACCACCGGCACGTCCCCGCGACCCACACGCAGGTAGACCGGGCCGGTGTGCTCGATAGCCGCTTGCAGGGCGAGGTGGGTCGCTACCTCGTCGGCCGGCACGAGCACCTGCACGCCCGGCAGCGAGCAGGCCAGGGCCACGTCCTCAATCCCCATCTGCGAGGGGCCGTCTTCACCGATGGAAATCCCGGCGTGCGTGCCGACGAGCTTGACGTTCAAGCCGGGGAAGGCTACCGCCATGCGGAGCTGATCGAAGGCGTTGCACATCAGAAAACAGGCAAAGCTCGCCGCTACCGGGATTTTGCCGGCGCCCGCCAAGCCGCCGGCGACGCCGACGAGGTTGGACTCGGCGATGCCGACGTTGAAGAAGCGCTCCGGGAAATCTGCCGCAAACCATTCGGTCCGCGTCGAGTTGTTGACATCGCCGTCCACCACCACGATACGCTCGTCGGCGCGGCCCAGCTCTTGTAGCGCCCGACCGAAAGCATCACGAGTAGGGGTGCCCAGCCGGAGCGAGGCGGTTGGCTCAGGGACGGCTATGGCGGTGGTCATGCTGTGTCTCCTTGGGCGGCGGTGCTAGGCTCTCAGCGAGAGTGACTGGGCATTATGACAGGCGAGGATGATTCTACCGTGTGGTTGGGAGTCCGTAGTGACCTAGAGCAGCGCCGGCTGGACAGCGTATCCGGCGCCGACGGCCGCCCGGATAGCCGGCTCCACAGCCTCCTGCTCGCCTACCAGGAAGAGCGCCTCTTTGTTGCGGAGATGACTGACCCGCCCGACTTTCTCGCCGGAAGGATTGTAGACCCCTATCCGAGCGCCGACGTATCGCTTGTAGTCAACGTGTGCCGTAGCGACGGATCCTCTCTCGGAGAGCAAAGCGATTAAATCTCTTTCGTTGATATACCCTTCGTTGTTGAAGGATAAGAGTATGTATCTACAATCCATGCTCCTAATGATCTTGCGTAGTGCCGCGAGACATCGAGGGCGCGAGTTGAACACACTCTTCCGCTCGCGGCAGTCAATCCGCTTGCAGGCCACACCGTATACCGGGGGCTTATCCCAGCGCACGAGCGTCTCCCAAATATGATAGTTGCCGAGATAGGAATGCTGATTATACGGCGGATCGAGATACACCAGGTCGGCGGAGATATCCGTAGCCAGGCGCTCTGCATCCGCACACGAGGCCCGGCCACTGCCGGCAATGAGGTCGGGCACGCGCAGCTCCAGGTCGTTGTAGGATCGTGGCGCCCAGTCCTTGAGAAAAGCCATCTGCAAGCCGGTGGTCGAATCGACTCGGTCCGCGGCCTCCATCAGGCTGGTCAGCAGGATCGCCTCCAGCTCCGGCTCCAGCGCCCAGCGCGCGATCTGCTCGCGCATCGCATCCACACGCGCGCCGTTGTGCGGCTGGAAGAAACGGGAGCGCTCGCAGAAGGTCTCCGTGAAGTAGCCGCGTTTGGGCGGTAGTCGCTGCAGCATGGGAATCAGTCTTTGCGCCTCCGGGAGCCAACGCTTCCGGTCGGCCTGCACGTAGCAGCGGCCCAGCGCGAACGCATACGCATTATGGTCGTTGACGTGAACGGAGTAGCCGCTGCGCTTGAGTGCTGCCCCGACGCGGCAGGTGCCCGAGAACAGGTCTACGACCGTGGAGACACGCGGAAGCCGTTGCACCACACGCAAGATGTGCGGGATCAAGAGGCGCTTCGATCCGATGTACTTAATCATCCTCGAACCACCGGTGACGCCCCGGCCCAGCGGGGCATTTCAGCGCCGTGCAAGAGAAAAGCAAGCAGTTGTGACACGAATGGCAAGCATTGGAGGATTTGAAAAGAAAGCCTCTCAGGGGGATTACCGGCTCTATCCCCGTAGCTACCGTCACTAATCGAACCGTCTCGTCACGCCGGGGAGCTTCACCCTCACCCCGCCGGTCTCCGGCTAGGCGTTCGAGTGCGCCGCCACCAAATCCAGCCGCTCGGCAAGGCGGTCTGCTGCGGTTTCCAGATCGTATTGGCTTTGCAGCCCCAGCCAGAACTCTGCACTATTGCCAAAGAAGCGCGAGAATAGCAGAGCCGTCTCGGCAGTGATGGCCCGCTCCCCGTGAACGGTGGCGTGAATCCGGCGTGCATCCACACCTATCGCCTTGGCCAGCCGGTATTGGGTAACGTTCATTCGTATCACGCTATTAGTGCCAGCCGCTAAGTACGGAAAGTGTATCCACCACCAGGCCGCTACAGGTCGCCGAGCAGATTGTCTTCCGCGTCGAATTCCATCGGCGCCGGATCGGAGAGCACCTCTACGTGCGGGTTGGCCACGACCTCCGGCAGCAGCGCCTCCGAGACGGAAAGGTGCTCCAACTGGAGCGTCGAGTGGACGCGGGCGAGCCGCGGAGCGTCGGAGGCGCCAGCGGTTTTCAGCGCCGCGGCCACCGCTACGCGGTCGTTGGCCAGCGTGATGGGCACGCGGCCCACGTCCGGCGCGTTGGCGGTCAGGCAGTTCATATACATCGCGTCGTAGTCGATCTGCTCGACGAGCCGGCGGGTCGTAAAGTCGGCCCAGCCCACGCCCAGCGCGTTCCCGTGCGACTCCGGGGTGATGTTGCGGACAAAAATGCGGCGATAGTCGGGCCGCCGCTCACCGCCCAGCCGGCGCCAGAGGCCGATGACGTTGGGGTCCATCCCGCTGCCGGAGATGTTCTTGCCCAACCAGTCCACGATCAACACGTCGAGGTCGGTAAAGGGAATGCGCGGTAGCAGCGCCTTGGCGCTGACGAGTAGCTCGCGGTCGGTCTCGTGGAGTCGCTCCGGCGGGGTGCCGACGATGCGATAGGGCTGCTCGTAGCTGTTCTCCACGATGGCTAACCCCATTACCACCGGCGCAGACTCGATGGCGACGGCGGCCACGGCCGGGATGTTGTCGGCCAAGCCGCGGGCGTGGATGGCCTCGGCGCCGCGCTGCTTGCCCAGCCCGATGGCGAGCATCTTGCACAGCCCGCTCTCGATGGAAGCGCGAAATCCGGTGTGTGGCTTGACGCGGCCGGCCACCACAATGCCGTCCGCCTGCGCGGCATAGCGATCCATATAGACCGGGACGCCGGCCGGCGTGGTTCCGAGCTGCACCACTTCCATTGTGGCCCGGATCGGCGCCCCAACGGTGGCCTCGGTGATGCCGTAGCCGGCGAGTACCGACCGCTGGCCTTCGGCGGTCGCACCGCCATGACTGCCCATCGCCGGCACGACGAACGGATCGGTGCCCAGACCGCGGAGGCTGCTTGCCAGCGCGGCCAGGATCGTTGGGATGCGGGCAATGCCGCGGCTACCGGCCGTGATCGCTACCTGCGCGCCCGGCTGCAAGCGGGCAGCAACCCCGCTTTCCACGACGGCGGCGTACACGGCCGCTGGCACGTCGGCAATGGCCTCGGCCGGGAAACGCTGTCGGATACGGGCAAGCCGCGGCATCTCCATACCATCTCTCCAGGCGTGTCGGGTTGGAGGCCCTCGCATTATACGTGTATCGGCTACGAGCTATCAGCACGGGGGCCAGCAGCCGTCAGCTTGAAACGGTGGATGGGACCGACCACGGGCGGAAGGCTGACCGCTGATGGCTGCCAGTCCTCCGCTTTCGAGATTTAACGACATCTTTACGCCAGGCCGAACGTGCGTTTACAAGGGGTTGGCAAACTAATTGACGTAGCGGGCAACGGCCGACGTAGGCCGAATGGGAACGAACCCAGCCCGATAACTCACACCCGATGAGGAGGTACGGAGCTATGGTCAAGGTCAATCGTCGCAAGGCTGCTCTGGCGGGAATAGGCGTAGCGGGACTCGGCGCCGTTGGCGCCCTGGCTGCGCCAGCGTTGGCGCACGGTGGAATCGGTGGGAACCGCAATGGTTACCTGGATAGTCTGGCCCAGGCACTCGGTATCGAGCGCTCCCAGCTCGACACCGCCATCGAATCGGCCCGCAACCAGGCCCTACAAGCCCGTGTGGAGGCCGGGGAGATTACCCAGGAGCAGGCGGATATGGCGCGTGCCCACGCCGCAGCAGGTATGGCGATGAAGGAGGCCCTCGCCAATACGCTCGGCTACGACAGCATTGAGGCGCTGGGCGAGGCCCTGAAGGAGAAGAGCCTACAGGAGTTGGCTGCGGAGAAAGGGGTGACGCCGGAGCAGCTACAGGCGGCGCAGCAGGCGGCGGCGCAGGCGGCGCTCGACGAGCTGGTGAACGCCGGCACCATCACCCGCGAGCAGGCCGATGCTTATCTGGAGCGGGTCGCCTGGGGTCGCCTGGGCTGGGGCTACCGCGGGCATAGCCGACGCGGCTGGCGCGGCCGCGGGTGGGGCGGTTCCAAGAAGCGGGACGGGGACTCGACGCCGAGCACAACCCCCGCGAGCGGATCGACGGCCTAGGACGGCCTTCCCTCGACCGACCGGCACACACGCGCCAGAACGGCCCCGGTTCCACCGCCGGGGCCGTCTGCTTTTAAAGATTCCTCATTCCCCCCGGCCTTTTTGTCAGGATCAGGGTTTGCAGGATGAAAGGATGAGCAGGATGGATTCCCGCTTGGGCGGGAATGACGGGGGATTGGTCAGTGGCCACTGATCCGATGGCCGGAACCGGGCCAGGCGAGGCTGGGATATTTCCCGGCGGCCAGATCGTGCAGCAAGGCGGTGTAAGCCGCGCGGGGTACGGGAATCTGCACCGCTTGGCGCCGGAAGTGGGCCATGTAGAGGGCGCACATCAGCTCGATGTCGCGCCGGGCAAACTCCGGTGGCGCGTAGGGTGGCGTGTCGTCTCCGATTGCCTGCGCGAACTCCGCCACTACATCGCGGTGCTCTGCGACCGGCGGAATCTCCCGCCACGTTGCCGTCGGTCGCGCAGCGTCGGCGAGAGTCGCGCCGGACCGGCGCGGGGTCGGAGTCGGATTGTGGAGGTACTCGGTCAAGGGGCTGGACAGCCGGGCATAACGGTGCTCGTCGCCCCGCTTCACGATGCAGCCGCGATCACCGATGATCTCGTAGCCGCTCAACCCCGGCTGGCTATACAGACCGAGACTCAGCTCGCCGTAGGCGCCGTTGGCGAACCGCACGACCGCCGTGCAGGCGTCTTCTACCTCGATCCCCGGGTGCCCGACGTTCGCCAGCGTGCAACTGACGACTTCCACGACGGGCCCGCACAGGTAGTGCAACCTGTTCAGGTCGTGGATGTATTGGTTGGTGAGCATCCCACCGCCCTCGGTCGCCCAGTGGCCGCGCCAGGGTCCGGTGCCGTAGTAGGCAGCGCTGCGGGCCTCCTGCCGCGCGTAGTGGACACGCAGCATGTCGCCGACGGCCCCTTGGTCAATCAGAGCACGGGCATCGCGCTCGCCCAGGTGCGCTGTGTGGAACGTCGCCACTTTGGTCCCGGTGCGCCGGGCCGTGGCGATGATGCGGTCGGCCTCCTCCACAGTGATGCACATCGGCTTCTGGATGATGACCGGCTTGCCCGCTTCCAGCGCGTCGCACGCGACCTCGGCGTGGAGGTAGTGAGGCAGCGCCACGATCACAAAGTCGCAATGCTCGGAGCGGTTGATATCCCGGTAGTCCCTGTACCAGGGGGCGTCGTACACACCTTGCCAGCGGAGACCCAGCTCGGTATCGGTATCGCAGACGGCACCGAGCCGTAGCTCTTCGTTCGCCTCGATGTCCATGACGTGCCGGACGGCGATCCCGTTCAACCCGATAATCCCGGCCCGGAGTGTTACCATCGTTTGCTTCCTTGTATCACGCCGCGGCGTTCGGCACCGATTATAGCCTTGGGCGGCGGTGTGGTTGCGGCTGACTTGACCAGTCTGGCCGACACTGCCTACCTTAACTTGAATGGCCGCACCCCCGGCCCCTCGCCACAAGTGGCGAGAGGCGGCGTCTACTGGAGCGAGCATGGGAGAGCAAGCCGCACGACTGTCCCCCGGCCCGGCGGACGACGCGCAGTGGTATAACGACACGTTCCGCACGCTCTGTCTGGACTTCCACTATCCCGCGTGGGTCACTGACCTTGGCATTGCGCTCGACGAGCAGACGGCGCTGGCCCAAATGGAGGAGTTGGCAGGAATTGGCGTTGAAGCGGTCCATGTCATCGCCAAGGATCGCTATGGTCATGCGCTCTATCCGACCGAGGTGCTCGGAGGCGAGCAGCATCCACACTTGGCCGGTGACTACCTGGGTACGATGGTACGGGCGGCGCGGCGGGTGGGGCTGCGGGCGGTGGCGTACTTCAACGTCGGCGCCAGCGAGTCGCTCAACGCGCGGTACCCGGACTGGCGAATGCGCCTGCTCGAAGGGGCGAACGGTAGTCCGATGGAGGGACCACTCTGTTTGCTCTCGCCCTACCGCAACGAGGTCGTACTACCCCAGTTGACGGAAATCGCCCGCACCTACGCCGTTGACGGTTTCTGGCTGGACGGATTGGGCTGGCAGCTCTCGCGGTGGTGTGGCTGCCGCTGGTGCCAAGTCGCGTTCGGGCGCGCGACCGGCCACACCGCCGTCCCCGCGCCCGCGGAGCCGCACGCCGACAGCTACCGCCAGTGGCGGGCAGCGGCGCAGGAGCAGATCGCAGCGGAGATCACCGCGCGGCTGCACGCTATCGAGCCAAGCCTCGCCATTCTCTCCGCTGGCGCAGCCCCCGGCAGCTACGGCCTACCACTGGCGGGAAGGCCAGCGGGCCCGTGGCGTGGCCTATCCAACGCCGGCCGACATGGGGCCGGCGGCTGGCGCCAGCGGTTCGATCCGCTCACCGTGAGCTTTGCGGGCCGCCTACTCACGGCGCAACGGCAGGGTACCGACGTCTCCGTAGCTCGCGTGCCGGGGGCGGCCGGCTCGTGGTCGCTGCCCCCGACGGCGGCGCTCGATATAGCCTGTGCGACGGCGCTGGCCGTCGGCGGGCGCTGCCGGCTCACCGCGCAGCCGTATCCCGACGGGCAGCAGGAGCCGACCGTTATCGAGGCACTCGCCAATACCTGCGAGTTCATCATAGAGCGCGAGGATTGGTGCCGTGACGCCATCGTGGTGCCGCTCGTCGCCATTCTGCACAGCGCGGCCACGCTGCGACGCACCGACCACGAGCGCGGCGGCGGTAGCCTCGGGAGCGTGCGGGCCGCGCACAAGATGCTGGTGGAAAGCGGCTGGCACGCACTGATCGTTGATGAGGCGACCCTGGAGCAGCGCGTTGACGAGTTTGCCACGGTGGTCCTGCCGGAACAGGCGGCGCTCCCCGAAACGACAGTAGCGACGTTACGCGATTTTGTCCGGCGAGGGGGTGGACTGGTCGCCGCCGGCGACGTGGCCGCCTGGGACGAGCGCGGCCGGCGGCGGCCGCCGCCGGGCCTCGACGACGTGCTCGGCGTGCGCCGCGCAGACGACGAGAGCCAGCTTGCCGGGTATCTCCGGCCCGGGAGCGCCTTCCTGGCGGGAACGGAGATTCGAGACATGGCCTTCCCTGTGGCGGGACGGTGGCAAGCGGTCCGGACGGACGGCGCGCAGCCGTTGGCTCGGCACCTCGGCCTACACCCGGCGTTTGCGGCGCCGGCTGGCGCGCCACGGGACCGTGCGGTTTGGGCCGGGCGACCGCCGCCGGGTAGCCAATCCGGCTATGCGGGGATCACCTTTCACCACTTTGGCGCCGGTCGTGCGGTGTATATCGCCGGGCCGATCTGCAGCGCCTATAGCCAGCATACCGCGCCCGATCTGCGCGGCGTGGTGGCGCGATGCCTGGACCTGGCCACGCCGTTGACGCAGCGGGTCGTGGCACTCCACGGGCCGCCCTCGGTCGAGCTATCGTTGTTCCGGCAGCGCCTTGACCAAGCGGAGGAGGCTACCGAGCGGGCAGTCCAGTCCGCTCGCGCCGACAGCCTGCCGCCGGAGCGCGCCGGCTGGGCGGCGGGTGCGCTCGCCGCAACCGGCGACGCGGCGCCAGGTCCAGGCATCCTCGGTGGCCCGGCCGACCGCGGCCGCTGGCGCTATATCGCGCACCTGGTGAGCTACCATGCCGAGCGGCCGCTGCGGCCCTTCGGTCCGCCGGTGACGGAGTGGATACCGGAGGTGCGCGATATCCAGGTTTCGCTGCGGGCCGACGAGCCGCCGCGGGTGGTGCGGCAGGAGCCGGAGGGCAGCACGCCGAGCTGGGTGTGCGAGAATGGGCGGCTGGTGATTACCGTGCCGCGCCTCCACATCCACAGCTGCATCGTGGTGGAGTGGTAAGTGAGCTGACAGCTATCAGCTATTCGCCTTCAGCCGTTAGCTGTCAGCGCCGAGATGTATGCTGCGCTGTATGCGTAGTACATGTAATACATAGGTATGGAGGACTGACATGATTGCCGTCCGGCTGCCTCCTAAGATCGAGCGGCGCATTGCCGATCTCTCGGCCCGTACTGGCCGCACCAAGGCTTTCTATATCAAAGAAGCCATCCTGGAGCACTTGGATGAGCTGGAAGAGAAATACTTGGCCTTGGATCGCTTGGAGAAGCCGGCCAAGCGCTGGACCTTAGACGAGATGGAGCAAGGCCTTGACATAGAGGGTTGAGTTTGATGATCGCGCTGCAAAAGAGCTACGCAAGTTGGATTCGGATTCGTGACTATCGCGTGATCTGCAATATCGAAGCTGATCGGCTGGTTGTATTGGTGTTGCGTACCGGTCACCGCAAGGATGTCTACGGGTAGGTGCGCTTTCCGCAGTCGGCGGCAATCGGCTTTCGGCCGGGCGCTTCCGAGGATACGGAGCAATGGGCGAGATCGAGACTATCGGCACCGGCCGGTTCCTGCGACTGCTTTCACGAGACGGGTGGGAGTACGTCGAGCGGCCGAACATCCGTGGCATCGCCGTGATCGTAGCGGTCACGGACGATGCCAAGCTCCTGCTCGTCGAGCAGTACCGCGCCTCGGTGGACCGTCGCGTCATCTCCCTCCCGGCCGGTCTCGTCGGCGACCTGCCCGGTCAGGAGGACGAAGACCTCGCCGTCGGCGCTATCCGCGAGCTGGAGGAAGAAACCGGCTATCGCGCCGAGCGGATGGAGACGCTCGTTGCCGGCCCGCACGCGGCGGGAAGCACCAGCGAAGTAGCGACCTTTATGCGCGCACGGAGCTTACGGAAAGTCTCGGCGGGCGGCGGGGACGAGTACGAGGACATTGCTGTGCATGAGGTACCGCTCGCCGCAGCCCCGCGGTGGCTGGAGCAGCAGGCCGGGACCGAACGCCTGGTTGACCCCAAGACCTACATCGGCCTCTACTTTGCGCTCCACGACGACTAGGCGCCACGTGCCTCTACCTACGGCGACACGACCGGCAGGAGGAGGTGCGAGGGGCGCAAGGCATCGTGGTAGATCGTCTGCTGCGCCGTCCGGACATCTGCCCGACGGTCGGTGCCGAGGGGTCGTCCGGTGTTGGCGTTGCGGTCGAACTGCGGGAAGCTGCTGGAGGAGATGTCCACCCGCAGCCGATGACCGGGCCGAAACAGGTAGCTCATGGCGAGCAGGTCAACGTCAAAGTGATACGCACGCCCCGGTCGCAGCGGCTCTGGGTGTTCATGCCCGGGGCTGCGGTAGCGGGCGCGGATAATGCCGGCGCAGACGTTCAGCATGCGGCCGTCGGGCCGAACGTCGAGCAGCTTCACCGTGAAGTCGGTGTCGGGGGCCGATGACGCGGCATAGAGCGTGGCCTGCACCGGCCCGGTCACTTCGAGCGGCTCCGTGAGCGGCTCGCCGGTGAAGCTCAACACGTCGTCGCGGGCCTCGCCAGTCACCGGCCGCTGATCATAGCTGCCCCACGGTAGCCCAACGGTGTTGCCGCCGCGGGTAGGGACGGGCCGGTGCGGGTCGTAGGTGTACCGTTGGGGCAGGTCCCAGGTAGGAGACCGGCGACTGAGCGTGCCGCGGGCGTTGGCGCGGTGCGCTGCACGGTTGCCGGGACCGTGGAGGTAGTAGGGCGTGTAGGTGATGCCGCCGGGGGGCCACTTGCAGCACGTGCGCCAGGTGTTCGCGCCCATGGTGTAGTAGCGCACCGGCGGCTCCACAGCGAAGTCCGGGTCCGGCTGCCGGAGCCAGTGGTCGAACCAGCGCCGCTGCAAGTCGAGCGGGTCCAGGTCGGCATCCGCTCCCGCGCCGATCTCACCACTCAGCTCGGCGTGCAGACTACGCCCCCAAGGACCGATGAGCAGGCGGTGCGCCCGCGCTGCCCGTTCGTCGGGAGCGTTCGCCACGAGCGCCTGATAGCTCGCTATCGTGCCGGCAAGAAAGAGGTCGAACCAGCCGCCCACGAGGAAAGTTGGCACCTCGATATGCTCCGAACCACCCGGCGCCGGTGCCGGCGGCGGGCCAGGATCGGCAAAGTTGCGCTGCCAAGCAGCGAAATAGTCGGGCACAGACCTGAGCAGCGACCACTCGCGCAGCGGCCACACGTCGGCCCAAGACGGCGCAGTGAGGACGCTATCGAGGATTGGATAGGCGCCCTCACGGGGAGCGTCCCGCCACGCTTGCAGGTCGGGTAGCTGGGCAAATGCGGCCTGAAACTGCGCCAGCGCACTCGCATTGGCACGCACCCGGGGGGCCTCGACCGCTACGCCGAGGAACCAGCTCTGAAGATCAAGCTGCCGCAACACACCATAGTGCTGTCCCCATTGGGAGAACTGATGCCAGTAGTGATCGCCGACCAGGGCGAACAGGCCGGTCAAGCCGGGCGGGCGCTGCTGCGCCGCTGCGAACTGGGTCCAGGCCATATACGATGGCCCATACATGCCGACCTTGCCGTTGCACCACGGTTGTGTGCTTACCCAGGAAATCGTGTCATATCCGTCTGTGCCCTCGCTCTCCGGCTCGAAGTGTCCTGCGGAGCGGTAGCGGCCACGAACGTCTTGGTTGACGACGGCGTAGCGCCACGCGGCGAACTGTTGCGCCGCCTCGTGCCACGTCGATTCCGGGCCGCTGCCATACGGAGTTCGGAGCAAGACAGCGGGCCAGGGGCCGCCGGAGTGGTCCGGCAAATAGACATCGGTCGCCAGCCGCGTTCCATCGCGCATCGGGATCATGACCTGCTCGACTAGCTGCACTGACATGCTAGGCCTCCTGGAACCCATCTCGTCCCACCCTGTATCCACGTCCCCCGGCGTAGCGGGGGGACCATAGGGGGCCGATATCGTACCTAACCCCCGGCCCCTTCCCTGGATGGAAGGGGAGTCACTGAGGCCACCCTCACCCTTAGCCCTCCTGGCAGCAGGCAGCGGGTAGGTCGGTGTTATACTGCCTATGCCGGCTCATACCGGCGATATCCGGTCGTGAGGAGCGAGCACGCCATGCACGTTGCATTGTGGATTCTACAAGTAGTGCTGGCGGTGGTTTTTGCCATCGCCGGAGTGACCCACTTTATCCCGCCGGAAGGACTGCCCGAGTCGATGCGTGGGATGGCTGAGATGCCTGCCGGGGTGCCTTACTTCATCGGCACGGTAGAGATTCTGGCCGTTCTGGGGCTGATCCTGCCGGGATTGACCGGAATCCAGACCCGCCTGACGCCGCTGGCCAGTGCCGGACTGATCCTGGTGATGGTCGGCGCCATGGTGTGGCACGCTCAACGAGAAGAATTTCCGAACATTGTGCTTAACGTGATTCTGGCAGCAATCGCCGGATTCGTCGCCTATGGTCGTTGGCGGTTAAGGCCGTTGTAGGATCGGCGTGCCACAGTACCACCTGCTGGCCCTCGACATCGATGGCACGCTCCTGAATAGCGAGCGCGTCGTCACTCCGCGCACGCGAGCAGCCGTGCTGGCCGCCCGCGCCGCCGGAATGGTGGTCGTCATTGCCACGGGGCGCGGTCCTCGCTCGGCCCGCACCGTCGTTGCCGGGCTGGGCCTTGGTGAGCCGCTCGTCCTGGTGGCGACTCAGGGCGCGACGGTCTGGGACAACGGCCAGCTCGTGCTCCACCAACCGCTGACGGTGCCGGCGGCGCGGCGCGTGATCGCGCACAGTCTGGCAGCCGACGTGGCGGCGCTGGTCGTACCGGCGTTGCACCGCGGCCACACCATGTACCTCGCCGGCTCCCCGGCGGCGACGGACCGTCTGCGGGCCTATGCCCAGCGGAATGCGGGAAACGTGCGTCCCTACGATCCGGCTGTGCTGCACGACAATCCGCTGGCGGTCTACATGATGGACGACTGGCGCCGGCTCGCCGCCGTCAACGAGCGACTGACCGGCGATCCGGCCGCACAAGACCGGTGGCGCGTGATCTTCTCCCGTACTGCACTCGCCACGACGGCCGCTATCGAGGTGCTGCACCCCCAGGTTTCCAAAGGGCTGGCGCTGGACGTACTCTGCCGCCGGTTCGGCATCGGGCGCAAGCGCGTGCTGGCATTCGGCGACAACGTCAACGACGTGGAGATGCTGGAGTTTGCCGGCTTGGGTGTGGCCATGGCCAACGGTAGTCCCGAGGCCCACGCCGTTGCGGACCGGATTACGGCGAGCAACGACGAGGACGGGATTGCGGTCGTGTTGGAGGAGTTAGGACTGGCGCCGCGCTAACGTGCCGCCAGCAGCGCCTGTACCCGGTCCAGGATGTGGGCCGCGACTGCCTCTTTGGGCAGCTGCGGTAAGGCTTCGGGCGCGGCGTTCGGAGCGAGCAGCGTCACGCGGTTGGTGTCCGTGCCGAAGCCGCTGCCCGGCTCGGTGATGTCGTTCGCCACGATCAAGTCCGCCCCTTTGCGCTCCAGCTTCTCTGCGGCATTGTGCAGCAGGTTCTCGCTCTCGGCGGCGAAGGCGATTCGCAGCACGCCCTTGGGTACCTCCAGGAAGAAGTCGTCGTTCCTGACCAGGTGCAAGACCATCCCATCGCTGGTCGACTCCTTCTTTATTTTCCGGTCGGACACTTCGGCGGGACGAAAGTCACTGATGGCCGCCGCCATTACCAGGGCGTCGGCGCCCGCACAGGCGTCGAGCACCGCCTCCCGCATCTCCGCGACAGTTGTAGCCTGCCTCGTCTCAACACCCGCGGGACTCCGGAGAGCCGTGGGTGCGGTGACCAGGGTTACTCTTGCGCCCCGGTCCCGGGCCACTTGGGCGATGGCGTATCCCATCTTCCCGGTGGAGCGGTTGGTTATCACCCGCACGGGGTCAATAGGCTCCTGCGTGCCGCCGGCGCTGACGACGATGCGCCGGCCGGCCAACGGCCCGTCGCGACCCAAGAGCGCGCGCATCCGGCCGAGTATCTCCTCCGGCGGCGCCAGCCTCCCCGGCCCGATCTGCCCCGAGGCCAGGCGCCCGGCGACCGGCCCGACGAAATACACGCCGCGCTCGCGCAGCGTCGCAACGTTTGCCTGTGTGGCCGGGTGTGCCCACATGTGGCGCTCCATCGCCGGCGCTACGAGCACCGGCGCGGTCGTGGCCAACGCCACACAGCCGAGCAGATCGTCGGCCAAGCCGTGCGCGAGCCGGGCCAGGGTCGTCGCGGTAGCCGGCACAATGGCCAGCAGCTCGGCCTGCTCGCCCAAGCGGACGTGGGCGCTACTCTCGTCGGGGAGCACGTCGAACAGGTCGGTGTAGACGCGCCGTTGGGTCAGGCTATGGAAGGTGAGTGGTGTCACGAACCGGGCGGCAGCCGCAGTCAGCACCACGTCAACCTCGGCGCCCAACTGCACCAACTCGCTCGTGAGCGTGACGGCCTTGAACGCCGCGATGCTACCGGTGACGCCGAGCACTACACGTCGGCCGCTGAACGGTTTCATCTGATCGCCAGGTCCAGGAGCGCCAGCACCCACTTTAGCAGCTATCGGCTATCGGCCGGCAGCGGTCAGCTTGGCCCTGTCATAGGTGCCTGGACTGCGGCTTTCGCCGCAGTGACGAGGCGGGTTCCAGTACCGCCATTGCGGCGGAAGCCGCAATCCACGTCCTCTAACTCAGGCCGAGAACGGGTTTTACCTTGGCCCACTCTTGCGGGATCGCGTGCCACTGCTCCGAAGTCTTCCCGCGACGCGAGGGGTGATAAGACGAGAATGCACACAAGTCGGGGCGGGCCACGAAGCGCCATGCTCTTTGTGCCTCCCTGCCCACCAAGACGACGGCACGCAAGCGCGGCAAGAGTGCCAGTAGTTCTTTCAGGCACCTGATGCCCGCGCGACGTTCAGGGGCTGTCACGTCGTCTTCATCATTCCACCACGGCACGACATTCCAGGTGATCGTCAACTTGCGCGGGATCCCGGCCTCCCGCATGAAGTTGTACGTCGCATTCGCCGTATTGTCGTCATTGTTCCGACTGATGAACCCTGATCCCCTGGGGCCAACGGTCTGTTTGCCTGCCTTTTGAAAAAGGAATAACACCTGCCCCTCGATGCCACCATCGAGGGGGTCAAAGTCCGGGATTTTCCCAAATTTCCGCTCGCGCCGCAGTTTGGCGACATATTCGTTCAACGGTTTCATGTGGGGACGATCCAACAGCGCACGTCGCCGCTGGCGCACCCCTGGATTGCCTAACGAGCGCGGCGTGTCGTCCGCATTGAAGTGCTTTTCTTGGTACATTTCCTGCCTCCTGGCCAGAGCACTCAAGCGCCAGCAGGAATCCGGCAACTGGTAGCCTGGATTGCGGCTTCCGCCGCAATGACGGTGTCCCCGCTGTCTATCCTGCTCATCCTTCCATCCCGTAAATCCTGATTCTGACACCCCCTCACCCCAACTCACTCCCCTGGTCAGGCTCCGGCCCCCTATGGTCCCCCCGCTCCGCAGGGGGACGGGTCGAGGATGCTGTAGCCCTCTACCCTGCACGCTCTGGGGCTGAAAAACCCGCCCCGGTCAGGGCTGCTGCCCGGCAGCCGGCGCGTTGCGCTCCCAGATCAGCCGCAGGCCCTTGAGGGTCAGATCGGCGTCTATTGCTTGCACGAGCGGGACTTCCGGGGTGATGAGCCGGGCCAGCCCGCCGGTGGCAATCACGGCGGTCTGCGGCCCCAGCTCGGCGACCATCCGGCGCGTGATGCCGTCCACCAGCCCGACGTAGCCGTAGAACGCGCCGGCCTGCATCGCGGCGGACGTGCTGCCGCCGATCACCGAGTCGGGGTGGGTGATGGTGATGCGCCGCAGCTGTGCGGTGCGCGCGACCAGCGCATCTACCCACACGTCGAGGCCCGGCGAGATGGCGCCTCCGACGTAGGCGCCGCTCCGGTCTACCGCGTCAAAGGTTGTGGCCGTGCCGAAATCCACCACAATCGCCGGCACACCGAAGTAGGTTTGGGCCGCCAGCGCGTTGGCGATCCGGTCGGTGCCCACCTCGTTGGGGTTGTCTACGTCGAGGCGCACGCCCAGGTCGAGCTGCGGCCCGACCCAGACGACGGGGGCAGCGCCGGCGGTAGTGAGCAGCTGGTGGAAAACCTCGGTCAGCACGGGCACCACACTGCCGATAATGACGCCACGGAGATCGGACCAGCCCAGCCGGTGCCGGGCGAAGATGGCGTCGAGCGCAATGAGATACTCGTCGGCGGTGCGCTGCGGATCGGTACTCAGCCGTGCCCGACCGGCCAGTGTTGCCCCCTGGAACAGACCGAGCTTGATATTAGTGTTGCCAATATCAACCGCCAGCAGCATCTACACCCCTCAACGTGTCATGTCCGGTCGGGCACGGCTCGCCGGCACCTGAGACTGCAACACGCGCACGGCTGCCGCCCGCACCTCGTCAACGGTGACGGCCTTGACGCACTGGCAGCCGGGACAGGCGCTCACGGCCCCAAACGCGCGGCGCTCACGCATCGGGCAGGCGTCAGCGTGAAACAGCGCGACGCCGGCTGCGGCTCGTGGTCCGTACACGGCCGGGTTGGTCGGACCAAAGAGCGCGATGACAGGCGTGCCAACCGCTGCGGCCAGATGCGTGGCGCCGGCGTCGTTCCCGATATAGAGGTCGCTGCGCTCGATCACGGCGGCGAGCTGACCGAACGAGGTCTGGCCCACGAGGTCCAGCGCCTCGTACTGCATAGCCATGCGGAGCTGCCGAGCCACCGGCGCGTCTTCAGGGTGTCCGACGACCACGACCTGCGCGCCAATGCTGTCCACGAGCCGGTCGGCGAGGGCCGCGTAGCGCGTGGCCGGCCACCGCTTGGCCGCCAGCTTCATCCCCGGATTGCTGCCGCCGCCAGGGTGGATCGCCACGACCGGGCCGCGGTCTTGAAGCTGCCACTCTTCGAATACTCGTGCCGCGAACGTCCGATGAACGGGTGCCGGGCGATAGAGCGGCCGCTCGGCCACGCCGACCGGCGCGCCGGCCGCCTGCACCACGTCGAGGTAGAGATCCGCTTCGTGGCGCACCTGGTTCCAGGGCACGCGCGTCGTGAGCGAAAAGCCTCTGCCCCCACTATCTATCCCGACACGCAGCGGGATTCCGGCCCGCCACGCGGCCAGCGACGCGAACAGCGAGCGATCCAGCACGATAGCGAGGTCGTAAGCGCCGGCCTGGAGAGTCTTGCTGAAGCGGCGGTACGCGCCCCAGCGGCGCCAGTGCCGGCCGGTGAAGCCTTCGCAGTCTACGAGGGTGTCAATGTGGGGGTTATTCTCGACGGCCGGGCGTGCCCACGCGCTCACGGCGAGGGAGATGGCGGCGTGCGGATAGGCCGGGCGGAGGGCGGCCAAGGCCGGGGTCGCCAAGAGCAGATCGCCGAGACAGCACGGCTTGATGACGACAATCGAGCGCACGGCAGCCGGGTTAACGGCGCGAGTACGAGCGCCGCGCCGCAGGAGGCGGCCGGCCGCGCTGACAAGGGCTGCTCGCACAGGCATCCGCAGCTCGTCCACAACTGCCGTTGAGATGGTAGACCCGCCGGCGCCGGCAATACTAACCAGGCTGGCGAAGCGTCTACCGACACTATACGTTGCCCTGGCTGGCTGGGTCAATCGGCTGCGGCGGGAGGGATCCTCACCCCCCGGTCTCCTCTCCATCGCCGAGCGATAGAGAGGGAGGCAAGGGCACGATTCACCGCGCCCCTACACAAAAAAATCTACCCTTGTCAGGGGCCGTTACTCCACCTCAGCCCAAGCTCTAGGCGGCCGGCGGCGCGGCCGCCAGCCGGAACTGCACATGCACGCGCGCCTGGACCACGATCTCGCCGCTCTGGACAGGCACGGGGGCACCGGGCGCTGCCGCATACACCGCGCCGCGTTCCCCCAGCCCTCCTCGGGGTATGCCTACGGACTCCTCGGTAATCTCGGTGATGCCGCTGACCACCATGCCGGCGGCCGTAGCGATGGCGTCGGCCTTCTGACGCGCTTCACGCATGGCCACTGCCAGCGCATCGAGATAGGGCTGCGTCGTGTCCTGCAGAGCAAAGTTGATACCGCCGAGCCGGTTGGCGCCCGCGTCCAGACCGGCGCTGAGGACAACGCCCACTTGGTCCAGAGCCAGCACGCGCACGGACACCGTGTTCGTGGCCCGATAGCCGGTAATCGTTGGTGGCGCATCAGGATCGTCGCGCGAGGGTTGGGCGTACACGGGGATCAGGCTGATACTCATTGATTGGATGTGCTGATCTTCGATCCCCGTAGCCTTGATCGCGGCGATGACGGCCGCCATCAACTCGTTATTCGTGTTGCTCGCCTCGGCCGCGGTGGGGCTGGCCGTCTGGACGCCGAGGCTGACGATGGCCATATCCGGCGCATGGCGTTGCTCGACATCGCCAACGACATTGAGTGTGGTAGGTGTTTCTTGCGGCGCCGGGAGACCAGTGGCCAGGGGGAGTGTCTCTTGCGGCGCCGGAGGGACAGTGGCCGTGGCCGGTGTCCTTTGTGGCGCCGGGGAGGCGGTGGGGAAGCTAGGCAAGCGTAGCAGTGGGCGTGGTGTCCCCTGCGGTGTGGGGACGACAGTGGCCGTGGCCGTGGCCGGAAGCTCAGTGGGGGTAGGGCCTGCCAGCGTGGGGGAGGCTTGCGCTTGTGCGCCCGCACTCGTCGGGTGCAGCGCACCGCCTTGGCCGGCGGACAGGACGCCGGCAACGAGGGCTGCGGCGAGCGCAACGCTCCCAATCAGCAGTACGCGTAGGCTCCAGCCAAGCGTGAATGGTAGCCGGCCTGTCATCGGTCGCTCCTTACTCACGGTGATCGGTGTGCTCCATCCGGGCGCAGCGCCCACTGCGGCGCCCGTGCTGCACGCGCACTACTGACAAAGACGCGCTACCCAACTCGAAAGTTCCCGGCGCCTGAGAGCGAACGACCGGCCGTCTGATGGCTGTTGGCCAGCGCGTCCGTGGGCAGCGGTCGCCCAATGAGCCGTGTTGATGATTGCGCTTCCGGCCTTCACATCCGCCTCCATAGTCGGTTGTATTATAGTATAGAGTAGATGTATTATAGTATCGCGATGGATGAACCGACGAACCGGCTTGAAGTGGAAATCAAATACCGGCTCTCGGGCGCGGCGGATCATGAGCGGTTGCGCCAGCGCCTCACTGCGCTGGGGGCGCAGCCGTCGCCGGTACAGCGCGAGGAGAACGTGTTGTTCGATAGCCAGCGTGGCGACCTCAGGCAGCGCCAAGCTCTGCTGAGGGTGCGCCGCATCAATGGTGAGCTGGGCGGCACGCTGACCTTCAAGGGGCCACCGGCACAGACCGACGGCGTGAAGGCGCGTGAGGAGATCGAGGTGGTGATCGAGGATGCCGCCGCGCTCCAAGTGCTACTGGCGGCGCTCGGCTATACACCGGTGAACGGCTACCGGAAGTGGCGCGAAACCTGGTATCTTGACACCGTGGAAGTGTTGCTGGATACGGTTTCCATGGGCTACTTCTGCGAGATCGAAGGGCCACATGCCAAGATTCTGGCGCTTGGTCGGCGATTGGGGCTATCCGATGAGCAGGTCGAGACTGCCGGGTATGCCGAGCTGACCACCCAGGCTGCCGGAGTTGGCGCAACTGGTCAATCGGCCTCCACACCTAGCCCGCCCCCGTGCTGACCCACCGGGAAGGGAGATACCGTCCTCCGGCACAGCGGGGGGACATAGGGGGGGCAAGCGGCGCAGCACAGAAAATCTACCCTTGTGAGCTTGAGGTGGGAGACAGTTTTGAGCGTGGTGAACAGCAATCCTCCGGCTACAAGCGGTGTTCCGGCCACCCGTTCGTCTACCGCCGTGACGTTGGGCGACACGGGCCGCGCGCTGCTACTTAAGCACTGGCAGCGCACGTTACGCCACGAGGCCGGCGCCCGCACCGGCGCGGACATCGAGAACGTACACCGGATGCGCGCGTCGCCACCCGGCGGCTGCGGTCGGCCTTCCGCTTCTTCGGCGATTACATGGCGCTGCCGCGCCAAGACGAAATCGTTGCCGGGCTGCGGGTCCTCGCGCGGCGGCTGGGCGCGGTGCGGGACCTTGATGTGTTGATCGAACGCTTGGAGCAAGAGGCGGCGGCCGAGAGCGCCGACCGGCCGACGATTGACGCGATCATCGCTGCGCTCGACCAGGACCGCGCCCTGGCCAGGGACAACCTGGTGGCTTTTCTGGACGGCCGGGAGATGGCAACCCTGCGTGCCCAGTTCGCCGACGGGCTGACCCACCCGGCAAGTGGTCTCCCGGCCAAGCGCGACCGCCCGGTACGCACGGCCGGGCCGCGGCTACTCGCCCGGCGAGCCATGCGGGTGTTGGCCGATGAAGCCCATCTCCTGGCACCAACCTCCGAGGAGTTGCACGATCTCCGCATTCGGTGCAAGCGACTACGCTATGCAGCGGAGTTCTTGTTGCCCTATACGCATGGGAAACGACTGAAGCGGCTGATTCGTAGCGCTACGGCGCTACAAGACGTGCTTGGCGAGCTTCACGACGGGGATGTTATGCTCGACATGCTGCGTCGTCTCATTGTGAACGCCTCGGAGCGGAGCGAAAACGGAGTAATGCTCGAAGGAGTTGAGGCGGCAGCGGTAATCCGGCTGCTCGCCCGGCAGGCGGATCGCCGCGATGCTCTGCTGCTTCAGTTCCGCAGTTTGTGGCGTGAGTTCGCCGGGAGCCGGCGGCAGTGGCGGCAGAAGCGTCTCGCCCGGTGGTTCAGTGGTCCATAGGATGGTCGCGTCCGTGGCCTCTCATATGCGGTAGCTTCGGCACCGGGGCAACGAGCGGCCACGACCGGGACCCGTGGGCGCTGAGGCGCCGGGAGCGAGAGCGCAACATTTGGAGGTACCCCATGTATCGCTTCCGCCGGCAGGTGGACACCAATAAATCCAGGCCCTTCCCCGGCAAGCTGATTGTCGTCGAGGGCGTAGACGGCTCCGGCAAGTCCACGCAGGTCTATTTGCTGAAGCGGTGGCTGGAGCTGAACAATGTCCAGGTGTGGTTTACGGAGTGGAACTCCTCTAGGCTCGTCAAGCGCGCGACCAAGCGGGGGAAGAAGCGCCAGCTGTTGACGCCGACCACGTTCAGTCTCATCCACTGCACCGACTTTGCCCATCGCTATGAGCACGAGATGGTGCCACTGCTGAAGCAAGGCTACGTCGTGCTGGCGGATCGCTACATGTTCACGGCATTTGCGCGCGATTCGGTGCGCGGCTGCGACCGATCCTGGCTACGCAATCTCTATAGGTTTGCCCGTCTGCCGGACATCATCTTTTATTTCGACGTAGCACAGGACGTGGCGGCGAGTCGGGTGCTCACCGGGCGGGCCAAAATCAAATACTATGAGGCCGGCATGGACCTTGGGCTGGCGCCGGGCATCCGCGAGAGCTTCCGCATCTTCCAGGGCCGGATCGCTCAGGAATACGAGCGGATGGTCGTGGAATACGGCTTCACGCGGATTGACGCCAGCCAACCGATTGAGCTACAGCAGGAGGAAGTGCGCCGGGTAGTGGCCGGCCAGCTCGATATCGCGGATTACAAGTGGCCACGGGATATGGTGCAGCCGGTGGGTCAGTACCACGCGCTGGTGAGGTAGTTCCGCGCCGGCAAGAGTGAAGCCCACGGAAAAACGAGGGACGCTAGACCTCGTGTGGTGGCTTTGCACGAGGGTACGAGGGTCTCCGAAAGGACACGAAAGGACACTATGCGGTGCTTCTATGGTAGTGGGCTGCCGGGGGTGGACCCGGCGGACCTGACGGGACCGTTTGTGGTCATCGAGGGGCAGGACGGGGCCGGGCGGTCTACACACGTGCGTCTGCTGCAGGATTGGCTGGAAGAGCAGGGTCACGCCGTCACTACCGTTGGGCTGCGCCGCTCGGCGCTGATTGCCCGCGAGCTGAGTAACGCCAAGCAGGGCCACATGCTCGGTCGCAAGACGATGAGCCTATTCTATGCGACCGACCTCGCCGACCAATTGGAGCACCAGATCATCCCCGCGCTGCGGGCCGGCAACGTCGTGGTCGCCGACCGCTACATCTATACGCTGATGGCGCGGGACATGGTGCGGGGGCTGGACCCGGAATGGGGCGAGGGGATTTACGGCATGGCACCCATCCCGGATGCAGTGTTCTATCTGCGCGTGACGCCGCGGCGGCTGGTGCAGCGGGCGCTCGCCAAGAGCGGTGTGCTAGACTATTGGGAATCGGGGATGGACTTGGGTCTCAGTCCCGACCTCTTCGACAGCTTCGTCAAGTACCAGACGATGCTCCAGCGGGCCTATCGCGAGCTGCGGGAGAAGTATCCTTTCGAGATTGTCAATGGCAACCGTCTCGCCCGATCCGTGATGCTCGATCTGCGGCAGCGGATGCAGACACTGCTGGAAAGCAAGTACCCGGACCGGGTCGTCGCCGGGCCGCCGGGAGCGAACGACGAACCGCCGCGGGCAGCTACCACAAAATGAATCAGCTCGGCGTTGGGAGGCTACCGGCCGGAAGGGAAAACGTTGACGTGACCCTAGCGAATAATCTTTGGCATGCCCTGACCACCCGGTATCAGAACATTGTTATAGAACATATGTGCGGGGGGGGGGGTAACTCTGCCCGCCCCGCTCTGCAACGCGCTGTTTGCCCTGTTTCTCGGCGGTATCCTGGCCTACGGTGCTAGTTTTGCCGGGTATATGCTGGTCAAGTTCGACCTGTTCACCCTATTCCACGTGAACACCGATGACTCTTACTACTACTTTCAGATAGCCAGGAACTTGGCCGCGGGGAAGTTCTCGACCTTTGACGGCGGCATCACCCGGACCAACGGCTATCACCCCCTCTGGCTGTTCCTGATTACGCCGTTCTACTGGGTGCTCGACAAGGAAGCGGCACTGTTCGGCATCAAGGCGTTCGAGATCATGCTCATCGCCGGCGGCGTGGCTCTCATCGCCCTAGCCGCCCGGCTGGCGCGGCTGCCCTGGATTCTGCTGTTCGCCTTGCTGCCGATGCTCTACCAACATCACGCCTTGTTTCTCGGGCTGGAAGCGGCCGCTGGACTGTTTATGCTGGGGCTGTTCTTTCTGACCCTGATGCTCTACGCGCGGGACCCGGCGCGGCGGAAATGGCCGCTCTCCGCCGCGGCCTTTGCCTTGCCTTGGGTGCGCTTGGAGTACGTCGCCATATCGCTGACGGCGACAGCGGCGCTGTGCCTCATTGAGTGGTCGTGGCAGGAGCGGCCACCCGGCACATCCTGGAAAGAACTGGTCCGTTCCATACCCCCCCTCAAAGCAGTCGTCCCTCTACTCGCCGCCGGTGCCAGCATACTGGTCTACTTCGCCTATAACGGGCTGGTCTTTGGCGGCATCGTGCCGGTCAGCGGCGCGACCAAGCAGGCGTGGTCGGAGTTGCGATGGGTAGATGGCCAATACAGTCTCGCGCGGAAATTCCAGGACATACTGCAGATCCCTGCCTTTGACCACGAACTGCTGGTGGCTCTGGGAATCTGCATTTGCTCGCCGCTGGTCTGGTGGTTTATCCGCCGTTCCCGCACCCGGGAGGATTGGTTGCTGCTGATCTTTCTGGTAGGTGTTCTCAGCTTGGCGGCCGGTCATCTGGCAAAGTTCGCGCAGACCGTGCTCACTGTGGCTCCCCGCTGGGCAGGATATCCCTGGTATTTTGCTCCGGCGTACTTGATGATGGCACTTTTTCCAATAGTAGGATGTTATGTCGCTGTGCATTTCATCCGCCGCCTTGTTGGGCCGAAGTCGCGCCGTACAGTCAACATTATGAGTACGGCCATTGTCATTTTCGGTGCGGTTTTTCTGCTTGCAAAGGCGAGTTTTACAGAGCCATTCGACTATGTTAACTGGCAAGGCAAGGTATCTAACCTTAATTTCTGGTCTGCGAATTTCATGGGAACATTGGTTATGAACCGCCTACTTCCTGAGGACAGTATAGTCGGATCATGGGATGCTGGCTTTTTGGGATACTTTTCAGACTTTCCGGTGGTGAATCTGGATGGTCTCGTGAATGACTACGATTTCTTTCACGATTATGCCGAACGCGGATATTACGGTGGTGGGGTTTATCACTTGGATGATTTTGCACAGACGTTGCATCAAGAGTTTGGCATAACCCACTACGCTCAGACTTGGCCCACCGAATACAACTTTGACAATACGCTATACGAGGGAGTGCGGAGGTTCAATCGCGTCAGAGGCGTGAAGACGTTCAAACTCTGGGCTGTTGAGCCGCTCCCGGCGAAAGATGCCGCTGCTTGGTTCTGGGCGAGAATGGAACCTCACTTCGACTACGAGTCGGAGGACGTCGCGATCGTCGTCGACGGCCGGATGGCGCAGTTGTTCGCCAGGGATTGCGAGCTGGATGATATAGCGGTAGTTTCCTGGGAAACTTGGGATGGAAGCGATTCCCGGCCCACCCTCTTACAGGAGAGAATCACAATGAGTTTGTGTGTGGCTGCCATCGTGTTGCCCAACGATGCGGTCCATCCGGTCTGGGTCAAGATGATGCCAGTGAGCGATTACCTGGCGGAGGTGATCGGCGACAGTCAGCCGGCCATCCGCTCTGAATTCGACGTGTACCGCATCGAGAATCGCCTCATCTACGTCAAGCAACAGTGCGAACCGGAGGACGTTGCCGCCTGGTTCTTCTTGCACCTGGACCCGGTGGATGTGAACGACCTCCCGGCGCATCGCAAGCAATACGGCTTCGACAACCTGGACTCCCGCTTTGACTGGCATGGCACGAGATCCGACGGGAAATGCTGGGCCACCGTCAGCCTCCCCGAATACGGCTTCACCGCAATCCGCACCGGCCAGTACATACCTGGGGAGGGCCGCCTTTGGGAGGTGGAGCTCCGGCTTGGTGAGTAGCGGCCCCGGTGGACGGGCGGCGGCGAGAGCGTCGCAAGGGAGGCGGCCGAGGGAGCCGGTTGCCAGGAAGCTCCTAGCTGTGGGAACATTGTCTTGGAGCAAGGGTCACGGCCGACCTACGACCGATTTCACCCCAATGTCAACGCTGCCGAGGGCGTGTTTGCAAAGTGCCAGTCGGCCGGGGCCGAGTAGGTGGTACGGGACTTACCCCTGCTCCACCGCCGAGCGGGGAAGCGGGAGAGACTGGACTCCGGCCTACGCCGGAGTGACGGGGGGCGCCATGAATGACGCCCCTACTCAAAAGCCCGTTTGCAAACACGCCCTAGTGCCGTTGACGGACCGGTAGGTTACCTGGGCATGTCGGCGCCTCGACCGGAGCACCCGCACGGCTGTCGGACCTACCCCGAAAGGAGCGCAACCGTGAGTGAAGCGCCGACGGCCGCGGATGCGCCGGGCACGGTCATGGACAGGCCCACAGCGGCGCCACACCTGGCACCATCCGCGCCGCTTCGGCCCGTCATTGGTATTGACTTGGGCGGCACGAAGGTACTCGCGGCCGTCGTGGCGCCCGATGGGCGCATTTTGAGCCGCGACAAAGCGTCATCGCGTGGCGCGTCGAGCTACGAGGAATTGCTGGCGCGGGTCGCCGCTACGGCGCGGGCGGCCGCCGGCGCGGCCGGCGTGGCGTTGGATACGGTCGCGTCGGTCGGTATTGGTGTACCGGGTACCGTGGACCAAGACGCCGGAGTCGTGCGGATTGCGCCGAACCTCTCCTGGCGCGACGTGCCGGTCGGTAGCACGTTGCGCGACCTCTTGGGTTTGCCGGTGATCGTGGACAACGATGTCAACGTTGCCGCGCTCGACGAGCACCGTCTCGGCGTGGGCAAGGAGCTTCCCTCGCTGCTCGGCGTCTTCATCGGCACCGGTATCGGCGGCGGCCTGGCCATTGACGGTGGGCTGTATCGGGGCGCGCATCAAGCGGCTGCCGAGATTGGGCACATGGTCGTCAAAGCCGGGGGGCCACGCTGTTCCTGCGGCCGGCGTGGCTGCTTGGAGGCGCTGGGCAGCCGGACCGCTATCGTGCGGGAGATTGCGCGGCGGGTAGCGGCCGGCAAGTCGAGCAAGCTGGTCAAGCTGTCCGGCGGCGACGTGCGGAGCGCCAAAAGCGGCGCGCTCCGCAAAGCGTACATCGGCGGCGACAAGCTCACGCGCCGGGTCGTGGACAAGTCCGCGCGTTACGTCGGCATCGGTGTTGGCTCCCTCGTCAACGTCCTGGACCCCGCGATTGTCGCGCTCGGTGGTGGCGTTGCGGAGAACCTGGGCACGCGCTATGTGCAGCGGGTGGCGCGGATTGCACGGCGCTACATCGTTGACGAAACGGCGCGTGCCGTGCCGATTGTGACCGCTACGCTCGGTGATGATGCAGGCGTGCTGGGGGCGGCGCTGCTGGCGCAGCAACTCAGTCGAGCTACGGCGGCGGGCGGGGGGTGAGGCAGACACCTCACCCCCCGGCCCCCTCTCCATCGCCAAGCGATAGAGAGGGGGAGTGCAGCGGCGGCCGGTCGCCCCAATGGCTCCCCTTCCCTGAAGGGAAGGGGCCGGGGGTTAGGTCCAAACCTCCCCCAGTAAGCCTTCAGGACCGAGTATGGTCAACGGAGAGCGGAGCATGGAGCTTGCCGATGTCGCTCGCGCTGCGAAGGACGCCCGCTGGCCGACGGAGCGGGTCGCGCCGCAGACGTTGCGTGCTGGCCGCGCCGCGGCCGCCGAGCTGCTTCAGGAATCGGGCTGGGCGTGGGGACACGTGCAGCAGGTGGCACGCCTCGCCGTGCAGCTATTCGATCAGACGGCAGCCTTGCACGAGCTGCCGGATTCGGCGCGACCGGTGCTGCAAGCAGCGGCGCTGGGGCACGACATCGGCTACCAACGCTCTCCGAAGCGCCATCACAAAGAGTCGTTCCGCCTGCTCCGCAAGCGGTTGCGCCCGCTGGTTGGTGATGAGCTGGCAACGATGATCGCCTGCGTGGCCCGCTACCACCGGAAGGCGCTGCCGAAGCCTCGGCACGTTGGCTTCCGCGACCTCTCGGTGCCGGCCCGGCTGACGGTCGAGCGTCTCGCCGCCCTGCTACGTATCGCCGATGGGTTGGATCGTGCCCACATGCAGCGGGTCCGGCGGACGCATAGCCGCATCACGCCGGTCCGGTGGCAGCTTATCGCCACGGGCGCCAGTGAGGCCGAGCTGTGGGGCGCCGAGCGCAAGGCGGACCTGGCCGAGCGCGCTTTCGGCCGCTCCGTAGAGATCGTACCCGGCTGACGAGGCGGGGCTGTCGGGTACCTCACCCCCCAGGGCAATCGCATTCTCAATCACCCCTCGTCACTCCGGCTTTCGCCGGAGTCCAGAGACCGTCAATTGGACCAATTCGGGGCCGCCACGGTGCTTGCCGGCGCTGGATTCCCGCTTTCGCGGGAATGACAGGAACGATAGAGCCAAAATGCGATTGCCCTGACCTCACCCCCTCCCCGTCGCCGAGCGATAGAGAGGGGGAGTCTGTCGGCAGCAGGCACGGTGAGGTGGTGCCGGGCGCGCGTAGGGGCCCGGCCCTTTCCCGCCAGGGAGGGGCTGACAGGGGTAGGTTTTTGTGTGTGGAGCTACGTATCGCTCCCCGGCCCCCGCCATGGCGGCAGCAGCCGCCATCCAGACCGCCAGACCGACCGGGAGACCACGCCTGGTACTGGATTCCGGCGAAATCGGGCTGACCAGCGCGTGGGCGCGATGAATCGCGCCCCTACGCCGCGGCTCGTACCTACTTCCTCCCGCCAGAAAACCTACCCTTGTCGGGAGGGGGTTAGCGCACGCGGCCTCGCGCGATGACCGGCCAGACGACTTCCACGCGACCCTGCCGGACACCGACGAGGAAGTTGCTCATGTTGACGGTCGCGCAGACATGATCGGGGATAACCGAGACCCGGTCGCCAAGCTGGGGCCGCTGATCCGGTGGGCAATCCGACAGATCAACGAAGCCGTGCTCTTCGGACATGGCATAGAGGCGCGCCGCG